>NZ_SRIF01000001.1 GCF_004681185.1 Haloarcula amylovorans
GAACTTCTTCGAGGGGAACCTCGACGGCGGGACGCTCCGGGCGGACGGCTTCGACTACGACCTGACCGAGCGGATGCAGTCCTCGGCCGAGGGCCGAAACGACCTGGTCCTCGGGATTCGCCCGGAGGACCTCACGCTGCACGACGACCCGACCGGGGGCCACGAGTTCGAGGCCGTCGTCGACGTCGTCGAGCCCATGGGGAGCATCTCCTACGTCTACCTGCAGCCGACACACCAGGACCACGGTGAACCGTTCATCGCGGAGACGGACGGCCAGCGCCCGATCAGTGAGGGGTCGGCGGTCTACGTCGAGATTCCCGACAGCGACGTCCACCTCTTCGACGCCAAGACCGGCGAGACCATCCACCAGCGGCAACTGGACGCGGACGCCGAACTCGCCCTCGAAGACGGGATGCAGACGGTGAGTAGCTCCTCGGACTGAGTCGGGAAACCGGCACCCTTTCGGTGCATAGTACCAATATTCGACTACGCGGTTCGAGACGCGATTTCAGCCACTATCCATGACATCACGAGACCTAGCACACTACGAGACGAGAAACGCTATCTGCGAGTACGGCCGGAGCCTGCTCGAAGACGACTTGACGACCGGAACCGGCGGCAACCTGAGCGCCCGCCTCGACGACGACCTCGTCGCCATCAGTCCCTCGGGGATTCCCTACGACGACGTGACACCCGCAGACGTGCCGGTGGTCAAGACCGACGGCACGGTCGTCGAAGGCGAGGCAGCCCCGTCGACGGAACTGCCGATGCATCTGGCCGTCTACGAGTCCCGGCCCGACGTGGGCGGCGTCGTCCACACCCACTCGCCCTATGCGACCACGTTCGCCTCGCTCGGCGAGTCGATTCCGGCCTCACACTACCTCATCTCCTTTACGGGGACCGAGGTGCCGGTCGCCGAGTACGAGACCCACGCGACGGCCGAACTCGGCGAGGCGGCCGTCGAATCGCTCGGCGAGGAGTTCAACGCGACGCTGCTTCGCAACCACGGCGTCCTGACCGCCGACGAGTCCCTCGACGACGCCTACACCGTCGCCCTGATGGTCGAATACTGCGCGCGCATTCACCATCAGGCGAAGGCCATCGGCGACCCCGAAATCCTGCCGGACGACGAGATCGATCGACTGAGCGACAAGCTCGACGCCTACGGGCAGTGATAGGGAGCTGACTCAGGCATGAAACACGTCGCCATCGACGTTGGCGCAAGCGGTGGAACCGTCTACCTCGGCGAGGTGACGCCCGAGGCGTTCGATGTGACGGAAGTCACCCGGTTCGAGAACGGTCCCGTCGAGACGGACGGCCGCTACGCGTGGGACCTCTCGGCGCTCCGCGAGCGGATGGTCGACGGTCTCCAGGCTGCGGCCGAAGCGGGCGGCGCGTTTGAGACGGTCGGCATCGACACGTGGGGCCTCGACTTCGGTCTCCTCGCGGACGGTGAGGTGCTCCGTGAGCCAACGTCCTATCGGGACCCCGAGTCGACGGCCGCCCGCGAGGCGTTATTCGAGGCCGTTGGAAAGCGCCGTCTCTTCGAGGAGACGGGCATCACGAACTGGAACACGCCGAACACGCTCTGGCAACTCTACACCGTCGCTCGGCGCGAGCCGGACCTGCTCGACCGGGCCGACCGCCTGTTGATGATGCCCCAGCTCCTCTCTCTGTTGCTCGGGGGCCGGGAAGCCGGTGAGGTGACTATCGCCTCGACCACGCAGATGGTCGACCCCGCGCAGCGCGCGTGGGCGACCGACCTGCTCGACGAACTGTCGCTCCCGACTGACCTGCTCCCGTCGCTCGCCGAACCCGGCCAGCGGCTCGGTCTCGTCGCCGACGAGGTGGCAGCGGACCTTCCGTCGACGCCCGAACTCGTCACGCCGGCAAGTCACGACACGGCGTCGGCCGTCGCGGGGCTCCCCCTTTCGGACGACTCCGCGTTCTTGAACACGGGGTCGTGGTTCATCCTTGGCGTCGAACGCGAGGAGCCGGTTCGGACCGACCGAGCCTTCGACCGCGGCGTCTCGAACGAACTGGGCGCGGACGGGACCGTCCGTCTCCTGAAGAACGTGGACGGCTTCTTCATCCTCGAAGCCTGCCGCGACGCCTGGCGCGAAGCGAACGACTCCGTCGACTACGACGACCTGCTCGCGGCGGCGCGCGACGCGCCAGCGCGGAGGTCGTTCGTCGACCCCGACGCCGACTCGTTCAGCATCGACGACCCGATGCCCGAGCAGATACGCGCGTACTGCCGTCGGACCGACCAGCCGGTTCCGGACGACAGGGGTGGTATCGTCCGCTGTCTCCTCGACAGTCTGGTAGCGAAGACAGCCCTCGCCTTCGACGAGATCGCGGCCGTCGTCGAGGAACCGCCCGAACGCATCAACCTCGGTGGCGGCGGCGTCAGGAACGACCTGTTCTGTCGGTTGCTCGCCGACGCCACCGACCGTCCGGTGACGGCCGGCCCGGTCGAAGCCACCGCCGTCGGCAACGTCCTGACACAGGCCATCGCGGCCGGGACGCTCTCGGACGTGGCGACCGGTCGCCGACTCGTCGAGTCGTCGTTCGCGACGACGACCTACGAACCGACCGGGGAGGACTGGGAACGGACGAAAGAACGGGTCGCGGCGTTGCCGACCGACTGAGCGATCGGCTGCGTTATAAGGGTTCTTCTGCCCCTACCGGGCCGTGTAGCCGCCGTCGATGTTGACCGTCGTTCCGGTCATGTACGAGGAGGCGTCCGACGCGAGGTAGACGACCAGGTCGCGCAGTTCTTCGGGTTGACCGAGTCGACCCAGCGGCGTGTTTTCGAGCCAGGTCTCCTCCATGTCGGGGTTCGCTGCCAGCACCTCGTCGACGAGGTCGGTGCGCATGTAGCCGGGCGCGATGGCGTTGACGCGGACGCCGCGGTCGCCCCACTCGACGGCCAGCGACTGGGTCAGCATCCTGACGCCCGCCTTCGTCGTGTTGTAACTGGCCTGTTTCTGTGGGACGTTGACGTCGAAGCCCGACATCGAGGAGATGTTGACGATGCGCCCCTCGCCGCGCTCTAACATCTGTTGGCCGACGTGTTTCGCACAGAGGAAGACGCCGTCTAAGTTGACGGCGACGACGCGCCGCCAGGAGTCGATATCCGTCTCCTCGGCCGCCGAGTTCTCGACGATGCCGGCGTTGTTGACCAACACGTCGATAGGGCCGAGCCGGTCGGTGACATCTTCGACCATCGCTTCGACGGATGCCTCGTCGGTCACGTCGACTTCGACGGCGACGACGTCGGTTTCGCCGTCGAGTTCAGCGGCCGTTCGCTCGGCCTTTTCGAGGTTGACGTCCGCGATGGCGACGTCGGCCCCCATCTCCGCAAGGGCGTCCGCCATCTCTCTGCCCAGGCCCTGTGCGGCCCCGGTGACGATAGCCGTCTCTCCGTCTAGAGAGAAGCGTTCGAGTGCGCTCATGTGAACGATTAAAGGAGCGGTTCCCACCGGCATAAAACTAGGTCCGACCGGCGCGCTCGTCCCGCTGACTCGCCCCGTTTCCGAGCCTGTCGTTTCAAGTGGTCGCTCGTCTATGACCTACGCATGCAAATCACCGATTACGAACTGTTTGCCGTGCCGCCCCGGTGGTTGCTACTGAAGTTGGAGACCGACGAGGGTGTCGTGGGTTGGGGGGAACCGATCGTCCAGGGGCGACTGGAGACGGTTCGGGCGGCCGTCAGCGAACTCGTCGAGGGGTACCTGCTGGGGATGGACCCACTCCGGACGGAGTACCACTGGCGGAAACTCTATCAGTCGGGGTACTTCCGCGGCGGACCGATACTGATGAGCGCGCTCGCTGGCATCGACCACGCGCTGTGGGACATCAAGGGCCGGCACTACGACGCGCCGGTTCACGACCTACTGGGCGGACACGTCCGCGACCGGATGCTGGTCTACCAGTGGGTGGGCGGGGACGACCACCGCGACGTCGCGAGGTCGGCGAAAGCGGACCGAGAGCGCGGCTATCGTGCGTTCAAGCTCAACTACCCACGGGAGTTCCGCCCGCTGGAGACGCCGATGGCCGTCGACCGCGCGGTCGACCGAATCGGGGTACTCCGGGACGCCATCGGCCGCGACGCGTTCCTCGGCATCGACTTCCACGGTCGCGTCTCGAAGCCGATGGCCCCGGAACTCGTCAGACGACTCGAACCCTACAATCTGATGTTCGTCGACCAGCCGCTCTCGCCGGAACACGGCGACGGGTTCGAGAGCATCGCGAACCGCACCACCATCCCCATCTCGACCGGCGAACGGCTCTACTCTCGGTACGACTTCAAGCGACTGCTCGTCGAGGACGCCGTCTCCATCATCCAACCCGACGTCACACACGTCGGCGGTATCAGCGAGATGCGCCGCATCGTCTCGATGGCCGAGGCCTTCGATGTGGCAGTCGTCCCGCACTGTCCGCTTGGTCCCGTCGCCTTCGCCGCCAGTCTGCAGGTCTGTTTCTGCTCACAGAACGTCCTCGTCCAAGAGCAGGACCTCGAACTCCACGACCCCGAGTCCAGCCAGCGACTGGCGCTGCTCGAAGACCCCGCGGTGTTCGGCTTCGACGACGGCTACGTCGAGCGGCCGACCGGGCCGGGACTCGGTATCGAGATCGACGAAGAGTCCCTCCGCAAGCAGGCCCAGACGCAGGTCAACTGGAACAACCCGGTCTGGCACCACGAGGACGGCAGCATCGCCGAGTGGTGAACTCCGAGCGTCGGCCCCCGCATTTTTTGTGGTTTCACGAGAAGAGGGCACGTATGCGTACCGCAGTGTTAGCCGAACCTACCCAGTTCGAACTGGAGGACCGTCCACGACCGTCACCCGGGCCGGACGACGTGCTCGTCGCTATCAAAGACGTCGGTATCTGTGGCTCGGACGTCCACTACTACGAACACGGCCGCATCGGCGACTACGTCGTGGAAGACCCACTCGTCCTCGGCCACGAGAGCGCGGGCGAAGTCGTCGAGGCCGGCGAGAACGTCACGGGTCTCGAACCCGGCGACCGCGTCGCGCTCGAACCCGGCGTGCCCTGCCGCCACTGCGCCCACTGCAAACGCGGCGACTACCACCTCTGTGAGGACGTGCAGTTCATGGCGACGCCGCCCCACGACGGCGCGTTCACCGAGTACGTCTCGTGGCCCGCCGATTTCGCCTACGAACTACCCGAGAACGTCTCCACCGTCGAGGGGGCGCTCTGTGAACCCCTCTCCGTCGGTATCCACGCCTGTCGACGCGGCGATGTCGGGACGGGCGATACCGTCCTCGTCACCGGAGCTGGCCCCATCGGCCTGCTGGTGATGGAGGCCGCCCGCGCCGCCGGTGCGACAGATATCGTCGTCTCGGACATCGTCGCGGAGAAACTCGACTTCGCCGAGGAGCGCGGGGCCGATATGACTGTCGATGTCACTGAAACGGACCTCGAAACCGCAGTCGAGGAGTATACCGACGGCGTCGGCGCGGACGTGGTCGTCGAGGCGTCCGGTGCCGACCCGTCTATCCGCGCGACGGTGGACACCGTCCGCCGCGGCGGCACCGTCGTCCTCGTCGGACTGGCCGACGAGGCGTCGGTGCCGTTCAACGTGCTGGAAGTCATCGACAACGAGATCGACGTCCACGGCTCGTTCCGCTACAAGAACACCTACGACGCGGCCGTCGACCTCCTCGCGGACGACGCCGTCGACGTCGAGGAAATCGTCGACTTCGAGTCGACGCTCGGCGACATCGACGCTGCGTTCCAGCGAGCGATGGAACCGACGACTCTCAAGGGGATGATTACGCTCGATTCGTAAGACGGACGCGGCAGCGACGCACGTCAAAATAGATGTAAACGACGAGGTGTAGCTCGAATACGAGTAAATCAGATGTCAAACTACGGTACCTATGTGATGATCTATGAATATGGGCACAATATCGGGTCTATATCTGGGTTGTGAGTCTATAAGTTCCAATCTAGAAGAGTAACTGAGTCAGATAGGGGCGGATGCACAGAAAATACGCTATCGAACGCAGTTGGATACTCGTCATTCGATGACGGTGGCTGGCGTTCGGACGACCGGTCACGACACCGGCCCTGTGAGAATCGGCTGTTCACCGCTCTCAACGCCGAAAAAGAGGCTGCGACGACACGACGCTCTCACTCAGTTCTGGTAGATGTGGTCTTCGAGCATCTCTTGGTTCCATACGTTGGCCTTCCAGAACGCGTCGAACACCGTCCCCAGGACGGGGACCGAACCGCCAGCGATGTCGACGGCGACCAAGAGGAGCATTTTCGCCAGCGTGCTCCTCGGAACGTCGAGGCGAACCGCTTCCACCAGGGGGTACAGCGAGAAAGCGCCCGCGATGATGTCACCGGCGACCGGCAGGACGCTCAGTATCGGGTCGAGCCCGATGCGGAAGTCGGTCCCCGGTACCGGAATCGCGTCGTCGAGCAGGTTACTCACTGTCTCGACCCGCTGGAGGGCGGCCTCCTCGCGGGCCGTCGCCTGCCCGTCGCCGTCCGTCTCGACGGTCACGTCCCCTGACGTGTCTTCTCCGTCCGTTTCGGTCTCGACAGGAATCTCCTGCCCTGCCGTCTCCTCGCTGTTCGTCTCGTCGGTCGAATCGTCCGAACTCGCTCCGGAGACCTTGCTCTCGTTTTCCATACATGAACATGGTGACTACGCCGAATAAGCCTCTTCCCGGCAGGTGCAGGGTTCGCGAACTCACAAAACCACGAGAGAATGGGGTATTGCGTGGTTACCGGCCGCGGTCGAGCTGCAGTTCGTCGTCGGTCGTCTCCGCCACCGCGTCGGCCTTGATGGGATACGTCTCTTCGTCGCGGTCTCCCCACCCGAGCACCGACTTCAGTTCGTCGGTTAGTCCGGCGTTGGGGTCGACGTAGGCCGTACCGCGGTCGACCTCTTTGACGATGCCGACTTTCTCGCCGCCGGCCGTGACGACGTCTTTGCCCTCGTCGCTGTCAGATAGTGTTGCCATCGTAGCTCTGTATCCGGGACGCGCCGGCCTGTCCGTTCAGCCTGCACGTGCCACGTCTCCCGCCTGCCGGGAATTCCAGCGGCTATTAAAACACGGGCGGCCCTCTGGCCGACCATGCAACGCGTAGTCGTAAGCGACGACCCGATGGTAGATGCCACGCTGCTTCGCGCGGAACTCGACGCCGAGGTAATCGTAGCTGACACCGGCGACGAGGGCGCGCTACTGGCGGCAGCGACCGGTGCCGAGGCGCTCGTCGTGGACGTGAACACGCCGGTCACCGCTGCCGTCCTCGACGAACTCGACGAACTGCGAATCGTCGCCCGCGCGGGCGTCGGTATCGACAATATCGACGTGGCTGTGGCGGCCGAGAACGGTGTCGCGGTGACGAACGTCCCCGAGTACTGCACCGAGGAGGTAGCGACCCATACGGTGACGCTCTTACTCGACTGTATTCGCACCGTCGCCGCCTACGACCGCGACGTTCGAGGCGGCAACTGGGGGTGGGAGCGGACGCGACCAGTTCACCGGGTCCGCGGCCGGACGCTCGGACTGGTCTCTTTCGGCCCCATCGCTCGCCGCGCTCGCGAGCGCCTGCGCGGATTCGACCTCGACGTGGTCGCCTACGACCCCTACGTGGACGCCGAGACGATGGCCGACGCCGACGTAGAGAAGGTCGCGCTGGACGAGCTGTACGACCGGGCCGACTACGTCTCCCTGCACGCGCCGCTGACCGACGACACCCGCGGGATGGTCGACGCCGCGGCGCTCGACGCGATGCGTGACAACGCTGTCCTCGTCAACACTGGTCGCGGTGGCCTGATCGACGAGGAGGCGCTCGCGACGGCGCTGACCGAGGGAACCATCGCTGGAGCTGGACTGGACGTGCTCTGTGACGAGCCGCCGAGCGACGGACATCCGCTTGTCGGGCTGGACAACTGCGTCGTCACGCCCCACGCCGGGTGGTACTCCGAGGAGGCCCGCGAGGAACTGCACGCCACCGTCGCCACAAACGTCCGGGCCGCGCTGGCCGGCGAGACGCCGCCTAACTACATCGACCCGGAAACCGGGTGGCTATAGGTCGACATCTCTCGGTAACTACCCGATAGCTGATTCGTATCGAACGCACTAGCTTATGCTGTCTACGGTCCTCTAGAGGGTGATGAATCACGTTCGATTGGCAACGCTGTTCGTGGGACTGATGGTGGCACTGGCCGGCTGTACCGGCGGCGGACTCGTCTCCGACGGTGGGGTGACGGACGCCGACGGGTCGGCGAGTGATGGTGACGCAGGCAACGGCGGGGCCGGGGACGGCTCGGCCGCGGAAAGCGGACTCGACGTGACCGAGTCCGAGCGGCTCCTCAGCGAAGCGGGGAGCTTTACGGCTGAGTGGTCCTACACCGTGACCGACAGCAACGGAACCGAGTCCGCGGTTACCAATATGTACCTCGTGGACCTCGACAGGAACCGATCGGTGGAGCGGTTCGGGACGGTCGGTCCGGACTCGCAGATGGACTTCGAGACGTTCTACGCCGATGGGACGACCTACACGCGCTACGGCGACGGCGAGGAGGAGTTCTATCAGGTCGTCGAAGGGGCCGACGACACGTTCGGGTCGGCGCTGGCCCGCGGTTCCTTCGGCTACGAATCGGTCGAGGATGCGGAGTTCGTCGGGCAAGAGACCTTCGACGGCGTCACCGTCGACCGCTACGAGTACACCGACACCCAACTGTGGCGACAGTACGGAGCGAGTGCGTTCGGGAGTGACGAGAACGTCACGGTGACGGACTTCACTGTCGTCGTCCTCGTTGACGGGGACGGGCTGGCGCGCAAGACGCAGTGGACGCTTACCGGCGAGACCGACGACGGCAAGCCGGTCTCCGCAGCGTGGCACTACACGCTGACTGGCGTCGGCGCGACGACCATTGAGGACCCCGAGTGGCTGGATACGGCTATTTCCCAGCAGGGTGCACGGGACTCAGCACGTATCGAACGCCCGGCGCGCGCTTCCTAAGGGGTCGCCGTGAGTGAGAAGCGTTCGTACGTCCCACGCGAGATTTTCGAGGTACGCGACGACGCCGGGGTCACAGGTCCCGGTTCGTCTGGCCTGTCGGTAATCGAAGAACAGCGCGACCGGCAGAACCGGCGTAGCGAACACGGAGACGACGGTGACGCCAAGCGAGGACGGGTGACCCGTGGGGACGAGCGCCCCCACCGCGAGCAAGAGCGTCCACAGGAGCGCCCCGTGGACGACGGTCGGTCGCCAGTTGTGGGTGGGGAGTTGCCCGCTTGTGGCCCCCACGTCGGGCCGCTCTCGCTCGGGCGAGTTCGACGATGAGCACGACATACACAGAGCCAGGCGGTCGGCGACCAAGGTCGCTCGTTCGGCACACGCCGAAACTTTGGGGTGGATATATATACTTCGGCGGGCTACGAGCGGGCAATGCGAGAGTTCATCTTCACGATCGACTACGAGCGAGGGCTGGACCCGCTGATGGACGTGTTCATCGACAACCCGGCGACCCACTCTCGGACCATCGCCTGTAACGTCACCACCGAGGGGATGTGGCGACTCGAACGCATCGCGGGCACCGAGGACGCTCTCGAACGCTTAGACGACGTCTTCGACGGGCCAGTTCAGTGTACGGAGTGTATCGGCACCCGCGACTGTGACACCGAGTGGCACTACGAGGTAATCGCCGCCGAAGCGGGGAGTCGCACCGTCTACAGCTACCGGTCGGAGGCCGGCGATTGCCATTCTATCCCACGGCTGGCCATCGAACACGTCGGCAAGGGCGTCCTCTGTGAGACGGAACGGCGGGGCAGTCGCTGTGAGTGGCGGCTGCTCCTCTGCAGCGACGAGGGCGTCGACGACCTGTTCGGGGCGCTGGAGGCCGAACTCCGGCCCGGACTCACCGTCGAGTTCCGACAGCTGGGTGACCCCTCCTACTGGACCGACGAGGCCGTAACGCTGGCGGAACTTCCGCCGGAACAGCAAGCGGCTGTCGAGGCGGCCGTCGAACACGGGTACTACCGCACCCCGCGGGACACCTCGCTGTCGGACCTCGCCGAGACGCTCGACATCTCCCGCTCGACCCTGCAGTACCGCCTCCAGCGGGCCGAAGCGTGGATCGTCCGTTCGTTTGTCACCCGGTCGATGGGGCCCGTCGAGGCCGACGAATCGGTGGCCGAGGGCTCTCGCCTCCGCGTCAGCCGTTCACGCGTGTGAGTGTCTAACACACTCCTTTGGCACATGCCGAACTAGACCTGATACGGGAAGCGGCCCTTCCCTAGAGTACCTACGCGAGCGGTAGTCTTATCGCTCGCCTTCCTTACCATGACCACACTCAGCACCTACGACGCCGACGAACGCGACAGCACCGTCGAGGAGGAGGAGACGGAGCGCGGCGAGCACGTCTGCCCGGACTGTGGCGGCAACCTCACCCAGGACGGCACACGCGGCGAAACGGTGTGTGCCGACTGTGGACTGGTCGTCGACGAAGACGCCATCGACCACGGGCCGGAGTGGCGCGCGTTCGACTCGGCCGAACGCGACCAGAAGTCCCGCGTGGGCGCGCCGACGACGAAACTGATGCACGACGAGGGGCTCTCGACCAACATCGGCTGGCAGAACAAGGACGCCAACGGCAACTCCCTATCCTCGCGCCAGCGCGAGAAGATGCAGCGCCTTCGCACCTGGAACGAGCGCTTCCGCACCCGCGACCACAGCGAGCGCAATCTCAAGCAGGCGCTCGGTGAGATCGACCGCATGGGAAGCGCGCTCGGCGTCCCCGAGAGCGCTCGCGAGACGGCCGGCGTCGTCTACCGCCGCGCCCTGGACGAGGGACTGCTTCCGGGGCGCTCTATCGAGGGAATTGCTACGGCCTCGCTGTACGCGGCCATCCGGCAGACGAACCTGCCCCAGACCATCGACGACATGGTGGTCGTCAGCCGCGTCGACGAACAGGAGTTCACCCGCGCCTACCGCTACATCAACCGCGAACTCGCCTTAGAAATCGGACCGCCGGACCCCGCGAACTACCTCACCAAGTTCGTCTCGAAGGTCGACGCCAGCGACGAACTGGCGATGCAGGCTCGCGACCTCATCGAGACGGGCAAAGACGAGAACGTCCACAGCGGTAAGAGTCCCGTCGGCCTGGCCGCGGCCGCCATCTACGCCGCCGGACTGCTCGTCGACGAGGAACTCACGCAGGAGACGGTCAGCGAGGCCACCGACGTGAGTACGGTCACCATCCGTGACCGCTACCGAGAGCTGCTCGAAGCGTCGGCCGGCGGCGACGCGGTCGAGACGAACGCGCCGTCCGGGTCGGGCGCGAGCGCCTGAACCGAAGGCGAAAACAGCGTCTCCCCCCACTCCGCGCCCTTTTTGTCGGGTGACGCGGATACATCTGTATGACAGGTTCGGGGTCGGGGAGGGGTGGCGGCGGCGCGGCCGATCTGTGGGGTGTCATCCTGAGCGTGGCTCTCGCGGTGATCGTCGCGTTCTCACCGCTCGTCGAGTGGCGACCCGCGGCTATCTTCGTCGGTCTCCCCTTCGTCCTCCTCGTTCCCGGCTACGCCCTCGTCTCGGCGGTCTTTCCCCGCGCAGGCGAGGCGGCACCGGGATCGTTTTCCGGGACCTCGTGGCTCGCCCGACTCGGCCTGAGCGTCGGCGGGAGCGTCGTCGCTATCGCCGTCGTCGGCGTCGTCCTCGATTTCACCGTCTGGGGGTTCCAGCGGACCGCCGTCCTCGCCGGGCTGTGTCTAGTGACGCTCGCGGCGACGGCCCTCGCGTTCTACCGCCGTCGGCGAATCCCGGCGGACACCCGCGTCACCCTCCACTTCTCGACGGTTCGGTCACGGGCGAGACACGCCGTCGCGGGCGAGGGGGCTGTCGGCGTCCTGTTGACCGCCCTCGTCGTGGTCGCCGCGGTGGGCGCGGTCGGCGTCGTCGCACAGGACTCGATGCCGTCGGCGGACGTGACCGCGTTCTACGTCCTCGGCGAGAACGCCGCGGGCGACCTGCGTGCTGATAGCCAACCGAAACAGCTGACCGCCGGCGAACCGGCGACGGTCGGCATCGGCGTGGGCGTTCGCGGGCCAAAGGCGTTCGACGGGACCGTCGTCGGCCGCCTCGAACGGGTCAGCGTCGACGGCGACTCGGTCCGCGTCCGGCGGTCGCAGGAACTCGCTCGGTTTCCGGTGCAGGTCGGGGCCGGCGAGTCAGTCATCGAGCGACACACGATTCGACCATCGATGACCGGTGAACGCTTGCGTCTGACATATCGCTTGTACCGGGCTGGGGACCAATCGCCAGCCAGACAGGTACACGTCTGGACGACCGTTTCGGCGGCGTGAACGCGCGTTCGATGCCGGTACCTATATGACAGAGAACCACGTACGAGTGGTACGTAAACTGTCCGATAGTGAGCCATAACTGGCTGACGTATCGGATATCCGGGGAAGGGGAACTCAGTGGAAACAAGCGACGGGAACTCAGCAGAAGTAATACACGAAGCGGATGTCTCGGTGACGAAGTCCGTCGAGAGCATCGACGCCGACACGCGGCTCGTGACACTCTCGATGCGCTCTATGGCCGACGAACCCGTGATGGTCTCGATCACCGATTCGGTTCCGGAGACACACGCGCTCACGTCGCTCGCTGGAGACGGGGCGGGAACTGACGAACGGACGACCGACGAACGGACGGGCTACAGCGACGGGTCACTCGCCGTCGAGCAGGTCGCGCGACCGGGCGACCACGCCACGCTCGGCTATCTCGTTTGCGGGCCGTTTGAGACGGAGCTGCCGACTCCGACAGTCAGGAGCGTCGTTCCAGTCACCGACGACGCGCAGTTACTCGCTGGGACGACTGTCGAGTGGATCGGGACTGACAGCACGTCGACGCTCGACATCGAGTCGTCGTCTATTCCGGCGGTTTCCGACGAGGCACTGCCGCTACTACACCTTTCCGACGCCGGACCACCGGCAGCCGCGAGTGCGATGGCGGACGCCGCCGTCGGCGTCGTCCTCACGGCGACGAACGAGGACGCCGCCTACCGAACCGCCCTACGAGCGAGTCGGCGTGGGCACCCGGTGATAGCGACGTACGCGGGTCTCGACGACGACGCGGAGGCACTCGACACGCTCGCGGACCTCGGCGCGAGCGTCCTCTCGCCGCCTCGCCAACGGGCCTCGCAGTCGGAACTCCACCGGGCGCTCTCCCAACACGCCAGAGAGCGTGGGATACCGGGAATCGTCCTCCAGACGCGAGACTGTCCGCGCATCGACTACGACCGAACGGCGCTGGCGTTCGAACGGGCCGACTACGACGTCGTCGCCATTCCCGAACAGTGGCGCGAGACCGACGACGGTCCCGCCGTCGTGGTAGCGATTCCGGCGTACAACGCTGCCGGCAGCATCGGTGACGTGGTCGAACGAGCCGACGCCTTCGCCGACGAAGTGCTTGTCATCGACGACGGCAGCCGGGACGAGACGGGGACTCGCGCCCGCGAAGCCGGTGCGACCGTCGTCGTCCACGACCGCAACCGCGGCTACGGCGGGGCGCTCAAGACGGCGTTTCGGGAGGCCGCCGCGCGCGACGCGGCCCACCTCGTCGTCATCGACGCTGACGGCCAACACGACCCGGCGGACATCCCCCTCCTCGTCGAGACCCAGAGCCGCGACGACGCCGACGTGGTCATCGGCAGCCGATACGTGGGCGAGTCCCGGACGAAGATTCCGTTCGTCCGTTCGCTCGGCCTGTCGGTCATCAACGACCTCACCAACCTCAGCCTCGGCAACCTCCGACCGAGCGGGTGGGTTCAGGACACACAGAGTGGCTACCGGGCTTACAGCAGACGCGCCGTCCGGTCGCTCGCGGCGGACCCGACCATCGGCGACAACATGGGTGCGAGCACCGACATCCTCTATCACGCTCACCGAAATCGTCTGAGCGTCGCCGAGGTGGGGACGACCATCTCCTACGACGTGGAGAACTCCAGTACGCAGGGGTCGCTCTCGCACGGGCTCGACCTGGTCCGCAACATCGTCTGGACCGTCGAGTACGGCCGCCCGCTGCTCATCGTCGGCGTTCCGGGCGCTGTCACCACGCTACTGGGTGTGAGCGTCACGCTCTTGCTGGTCGCGCAGTTCGTCGAGATGGGGACGCTGTACCCCATCCAACTCGGCACCGCCATCCTGTTCGGTATCGGCGGGCTCCTGCTCTGTATCACGGCGCTGATGATGCACGTCCTCAACGGCCACCCCTCGCTCAGACGGTTAGAGCGATGACGGGAACAGCTAAGCGCTCGGCGAGACTGGTCGCCGATACGATGGAAACTCACGTCGACCGGGTGGTGAACGCCCGTGGATAGCTCCGCACACGCCGCGGCCGGCGGTCGCCTCCGCGACCGATTCGGCGAGCGCAACCCGGTACCGCTGTTCGCCGTCCTCGGCGTCGCCCTGTTGGCCGCCGGCGTCGCCGTCCCCGACTTCGAGACGCTCCTGTTCGCGTGGGGCGGCACCGCCCTGTTCACCGCGTTCCTCCTCCAGTTCGTCACGCGGACGGCGACACTGCCCGCCGCAGTGACGACGGACGTCCACACGACGATGGCCCGCAATTCTCGCCGTCTCACGGGCGGCGGTTCGTCTCGCTACGTTCCCGAAGACGGGTCGGTGACGCTCGCCGTCGACGGCTCCGAGCGCCGGCTCGACCCGGTTGGCGCGCGCTTGCTTGCAGCCCGCGGAGACGCCTCCGACGCGACGGCTGAGGAGTGGCTGCCGGTGCTCGTCGACGTGCTCGTCAACGACCTCGAACTCGTCGGACACGCCAGCGCGGTGCCAGTCGAGAACGGTGTCGAAGTGACCGTCACCGACAGCCGCGTCGGCACGGACGAACTGTTCGACCACCCCGTCGTCTCCGTGCTGGGGGTCGGTCTCGCTCGCGTCGTCGGCGGCCCGGTTCAAGTCGAACCGGTCATTGACGGCGAGCAGTTGGTCGTCACCTGCCGCTTCGAGTGACGGACGGGGTTTCCGAAAGTCGATTGCTGCGACCGCTCACAGCGATGCGATAAACTTCTCCAGCGTGCGGAGCGCGACCAGTGCGACGAAGACGACCGCGCCGACCATCAGCGGCCAGCGGAGTCGCGTGCGCCAGTGCGGTGTGGCATGGACCGGACCGGTCAGCGCGGTCAGGAGCACGAGACCGACGAACGAGCAGACGAAGACGTATTCGAGCGTCAGCGCGCCGACGGTCGCCAGTAGCGCGATACCGAGCAGCGTCCAGCTGACGTGGGCATACAGGAAGCGACGCTGGCGCGGTGTCGTCATCGACCGCCGCTACGCTGGGCGAGTGCATAATTACGTGGGGTCCGGGAGCCGCCGCAGCGCCGTCTTGAAGGTGTTCCGTCGCATCCGTTCGATAGCCATGTTCCCGTGGACCCACGCCGCCTTCGGCTACGCCCTCCTCCTCGTCCTCGCCGTGGCCCTCTCCCGGCGCGTCTCACGGGCGGAACTGCTCGCGGTCGTGGTCGGGACCCAACTCCCGGACCTCGTCGACAAACCGCTCGCGTGGTGGTTCAACGTCCTCCCTTCTGGGCGGTCGCTCGCCCACTCGCTGGTCGTCGCCGTCCCGCTCTTGGTCCTCGTCCTCGCGGTCGCGTGGTATCGCTCGCACCCGGCGGTCGGCGCGGCGTTCGCACTCGGGTACGCCAGCCACCTGCTCGGCGATACGTACGTCGAACTCCTCTACTGGCGCACGGAGGACCTCTCCTTCCTCCTCTACCCGTTCCTGCCGGCGTATCCCTACGACGACGGGATCGGGTTCGGCGAGTTCCTCAGCGCCATCGAGGTGACGACGCCCCTCTTGCTCGGGTTAGCAGTCGCCGTCGTCGCCGGGTTGGGCTTTCTCGTCCACTTCCTGCGTGCCCCGTGGCTACCGGAATGAGTTTTTCTCCCGTCGCACCAGCGGCTATTTACCCACCGCTCGCGCAGGGGAGGCCATGACTGCGACGGTCACCGATCGGACGGTGCTGGTGACGGGTGGGGCGGGGTTCATCGGCAGCCACATCGCGGACGCGCTGGTGCCAGAAAACGAGGTCCGCATCCTCGACAGTTTCGTCGGGGGCGACCGGGCGCACTGCCCCGACGAGGCGACGGTGTTCGAGGGCGACGTGCGCGAGGAAGCGACGCTCTCCCGGGCGATGGACGGCGTCGACCTCGTCTTCCACGAGGCGGCTATCGTCAGCGTGGCCCAGTCCGTCGAGGACCCGGCGACCAGCCACGCGGTCAACGTGGACGCGACGCTCGCTCTGCTGGAAGAAGCCAGGCGGCAGGACGCCCGCGTCGTCTTCGCCTCCAGCGCCGCCATCTACGGCGCTCCCGAGACGCTCCCGGTCGCGGAGACGGCGCGGAAAAATCCCGAGTCGCCCTACGGTCTCGAAAAGCTCTCGGCCGACCACTACTGTCGCCTCTACGCCGACCTCTACGACCTGCCGACGGTCGCCTTGCGGTACTTCAACGTCTACGGCCCGCGCCAGTCCGGCGGGGACTACGCGGGCGTCATCACCGCCTTTGCACGACAGGCCCGCGCGGGCAGGCCGCTGACCGTCCACGGGACCGGCGAGCAGACCCGCGACTTCGTCAACGTCGCCGACGTGGTGCAGGCGAACCTCTGTGCGGCGACTACTGACGCGACTGGCGAGGCGTTCAACGTCGGCACCGGCCGCGGGACGACCATCAGCGAACTGGCAACCGTCGTCCGCGACCGCGTCGCCCCGGACGCCGAAATCACGTCCGTCGAGCCGCGAGCGGGCGACATCCAGGACAGCGTCGCCGCCATCGGCAAGGCTCGGACGCGACTGGGCTACGAGCCCTCGGTGACGCTCGAAGACGGCCTCGCAGACTATCTCGGGTGAGCACTGTCTTGGGTGGGAGTCGCCGGAGAGCCTCGTTGCAGCGCCGTCTGGCGACGCTCACTCCACGACGATAGTGCCGCGCATCCCCGATTCGTGGGGGATGCAGAAGTAGGGGAACTCGCCGGCAGTCTCGAAGGTGTGGCTGTACGTCTCGTCCGCACCGACGCTGCCGTCCGGGTAGGACCCGCGGGCCGCGGACTCGCTGTCGAACTCGCCGGAGGCGAAGTAGGCCGCGCCGTCGGGCAGTTTCTCCTCGTAGGCGGTGACGCTGTGGGCGACCGAACCGACCGTCTTCCACGTGACGGTGTCGCCGACGTTCACGGTGAGCGTCTTCGGTTCGAACGCGAGGCTATCGGTCATCGCGACGTTGGTCCCGCCAGCCCAGCCGTCGTCGCTGGTCTCGCCGCCGCTCCCGTTCCCGCCGTCGCCGGAGCAGCCGGCCAAGAGGCCAACGACTCCAGCGCTCGCCGACCGCAACATCGTCCGTCGGTTCATATCGGGAGGAAGATTGCCAGTTTGTTAAGTGTAGCTACCGACTGCAACACTTTTGCTATCCGGCGCTGAAAGATAGTCAACGCAGAGCGTTTCGATGACACCTCTCTCAAATCTTCGGCGAACCGAGTACGTTCCGCTGGCGGTCTGTCTCCTCGCGGCCGTTGGCCTTCTCGTCCTCGACACGCTCACAGTCCTGGAGCGACCGACGCTGCTTCGGGCCGGGTTCACTCTCGTCGGGGCCGCCGTCGCCCTCGTGCTGTTCTACGCCTCACGGGGCGACATCACTGCCCCCACCGGCTCTCGCCAACTTCCGCCGGGCGTGGCGACGAAAGCGGTGGTCGCGCTGTCGGCTGGAGCCGTCGTCGCCGCCGCCGAGACGGGGTCTCGCTTGCTGCCGTTCGCCGTCGTCCTCCCAGTGGGATTCCTGTTGGTCGCCCTCCAACTGCGCTCCGAGCCGTCGGTGCCGGCGGTGTTGACACAGCTCTGTGCGCTGTTTCTCGCGCCGCGACTCGGGAAGTACGTCACGACTGGCTTCTACTTCGGCGGCACCGATACCTTCGCTCACGTCGCCGCGGTGAACTCGCTCACGGAGGTCGGGTATACGACGGCCATCCCGCACGGCTACGACCTCTACCCGGTGTTTCACTTCCTCGTCGGGGCAGTCACGTACGCGACGGGTCTGCCGGCGTACGACGCGCTTGTCCTCACCGGCGCGACGCTGTTCACGCTCGTCGTCCCCATCGCGTATTTGATTGGGACTTCCGTCTTCGGGTCGACGCGGCTCGGCCTGCTGGCCGCGCTGGCGGTCACGTTCTCGGAGTTCGCGGCGTATCACGCGCTGTATTTCTACCCGCAAGGGCTCGCCGTCGTGTTGTTGCTCGTCGCGCTCTACCTCAACAGCCGACTGTTTTCGGCCGACGACGAGCGGGCCTACCGCCGCCTCTCCGTGTTCGTCCTCGCGCTGGTGGCGACGATGGTCCTCACGCACCACCTGACGTACATCCTCTTTGCCGGCGTCGTCGCCGCGGCGCTCCCGGTTGCGCTCGCCCGCCCCGCTCTCCTCGGCGAGACGACCGACCGTTGGCGAGGGCTCCGGTACCGTTGGCTCTTTCCCGGTCTCGCGGGGGCGGCGCTCCTGTTGACGTACTGGTCGTACTCGCCGAGTATCGTCGCCGTCGGCATCGTCCAGTTGACCGCCGGCGTGCTGTTCGACGTGGCGACCGTTCCCGCCTCGCAGCTGTACG
The DNA here is from genome assembly GCF_004681185.1 of Haloarcula amylovorans. Taxonomy (GTDB): domain Archaea; phylum Halobacteriota; class Halobacteria; order Halobacteriales; family Haloarculaceae; genus Haloarcula; species Haloarcula amylovorans. Next base: position 18,658 of record NZ_SRIF01000001.1, read on the forward strand.
GCTACGGTCTCACGCTCCCCGGCGATAGCGTGGCCCGCGCGATCGAGTGGTTGCTGACGCCGACCGGCGTCTACGCCGCCGGACTGGGGTCGCTGCTCTTACTGGCAGGGTACGAACTGCTCGATCACCCCCGCGACTATCGCCGCGGCTTCACGCTCTCGGTGACTGGGCTCGGCCTGTCGGCGTTGCTCCTCCCGCTCCCCGTGCCGATTCCACAGGTCGAGCGGCTGCGGTTCGTCGTGACCATCGTCGCTCTGTTTCCGCTCGCCATCGGTCTCCGTCGGGCACTCGCCGTCGACCGCCGCTACGCCGCCGTCGCGCTCGTGCTGGTGGCGGTAATGGGCGGCGCGACGGCCTTCACCGTGCTGAGCGCCGACGATATGGACGGCGTCTACACCGACGAACGGCGCGAGCAGGTGTCGATGAGCGACGCCGAGCTCCGGTCGGTACAGGCGAGTTCGGCGTTCCTTGGAACGTACGCGAACGACAGCGCGGCTACGGACCGCGTGACGAATCGTGCCTTCGAGACGACTGGGTTCAACGCCACGCGGTCGCTCAGGGCACGGGAGTCTGGCCTGCGAACCGGCGCGTCGTTCCTCGTCGTCCGCGACCGCTGGACCGATCACCTCGTCGCGCTGGGCCAGGGGCTCCGCAGCAGCGAGCAGAACGTCTTCACCGTCTCCGAAGCGCGCTTCGACGCCGCCGATGCGCGGGCCGATAAGGTGTACACGACCGGCCGCGTCCGGATCTACCACAGCGACGACGGCTACCGCGGGCTCTACGGCGAGAACGCGACGGCGGGAACGCCGGTCGGCTAGTCGGCTCGGTCACTAATTCGGCGGCGTCACTCGCCGAACCGGCGGACGTTCGAGCGCAGTTTTCCCCGGAGCGAGGGCGACGCGAGGACGACGGCGACATAGACGACGCCGCCCAGCAGTATCTGCGCGAGGAGGCCCGGAAGCGTCGTGGGGGCGACCGTTCCGGCGACGACCAGCGCACCGCCCATCACCGCGGCCGCCCCGGAACACCACGCTACCGCGTCGGTCGGGAATGACAGCGGGATGATGCGTCGGAGGAACCCGCCGAGGACGAGCGTGTTGACCGCCATCGCGGTGCCCGTCGCGGCGGCGGCCCCGACGAGACCGTATCGGGGCACCAACAGGACGTTCAGGACCACGTTCAGCGAAAGCGACGCGACGGTCGCGTACGCGCCGATGTCGGGCCGGTCGACGGCCCGCACCGTCGCGTCGAAGACGTTGTTGACCGCCGCGACCAACTTCTCGCCCATCAACACGACGAACGCGCCGGCCGCCAGCAGGAACTCCGGCCCGAAGACGAGCCCGAGAATTTCCTCGGAGAGCAGCGCCACGCCGACGAACGCCGGAACGACGAGCACGAGCGAGGCGAGCAGCCCGTCCTGCACCGTCGGCGCGATGCGGTCGCGCTGGCCGGCGGCGTCCCACGCGCTCATTTGGGCGAAGACGGTGTTGGCGACGACACCGCCGACGACGCCGGTCATGACCGTGACTCGCCAGGCGAGTTCGTAGCTGGCGACGTGCGCCCCCGAGAGGAAGAACCCGACGACGAGGAGGTCCATGGTGTTGTAGACGTGGCCGCCGAGCCCCCAGATGCCGTTGAACTTCGCGTAGTCGACGAGCGTCTGCACGTGTTCGACCGACGGCCGGGCGACGCGGGTGGTCATCCGGACGAGACCGGCCCCAAGCAAGACGACGTATCCCACGAGCAGTCCGTAGACGAGTGCCATCGCGCCGAACTCGAACTGGACGAGGACGACGGCGACGACGACGTAGGTGGCGAGGCGCAGGAACTGGAGGACGGCCGTCTCGTCGGCGCGCATCTCGGCTCTGAGGACGTGGAGGGTGAGCATCGACAACTGGTACAGCACCATCGCCAGTAAGAGCGGGACGACGACGCTCGCGCCGACGTATGCGTTTATCGTCCCACGGAACGGGACGACGAGAGCGGTCAGGCCGAGCAACAGCGCCCCCTTCAGGAGCAGGGCGGCCCCCAGAACCGCGTCGGGGTCGGTTCCCTCGCTGATGCGCTTCTCGACGGCCCCGTTAATGCCGAAGTCCGCGAACGTCCCGAGGGTGCTCAGGACGGCCTCGAACAGGAAGAACACGCCGAGCGCCGCCGCGCCGAGCGTCCCCGCGAAATACACCGTCGAGCCGAAGCCGACGACGACGCCGACGACTTCCAGCGCCAGCAGGAGGCCGCCCGCTTTGGCGAAGTTGAGCGTCCGGGGCATCGTCGGCCGTCCGACCGTCTTCGTCTCGGGGTCGCCATCTCCCGTCATGGTCCGTTCAGTTCACCGCCCGTTCGAGAATCGACCGAAGGAGGTGGGCAAGCGTCGCCGGATGCGGCGCGATGCGAAGCGCCCGTCCGAAGTAGGTGATCGCCCGGTCGTACTCGCCCTCCCGGCGGCAGGCCTGCCCGACGGTGGTGAACAGTTGCACGTAGAAGACGTCGACGTAGGGGTGGGCCGCGGGCACCCGCCGGTCGACGAGGTAGCCGAAGCGTTTGGCCTGTGCCAGATACTCGTCGACGGCCATCCCGGTGGCCATCATGCTCCGCTCGTGTTTTCGGCGGGTGAACAGGTCGGGACAGCAACAGACGCCCGCTTCCGTGGCCGCTTCGAGGACGTACAGGATGTCCTCGCCGCGGCGTAGCGACGACTCGAAGCGCACGTCGACGTGGTCGGTGTCGACGAGGATGGCCGACGTGACTTCCTCCAGGTCGCCGACGAACGCCTCGTAGACGAAGTCGTCGAGCGACATCGGGTCGCCCTCCAGACAGAGGCCAGCGCCGGTCTCGGCCATCCGGTCGAGCTGGCGGTCGAGCTTGTCGGGTTCCCAGAGGTCGTCGGCGTCGAGGAAGGCGACATAGCGCGTCGCCGCGCGGTCGAGTCCCGCGTTCCGGGCGTCCGCCGGACCAGTGTCCACGTCGTCGACGACGAGCAGTTCGGTCGGCACCGTCTGTGCGGCGACCGTCGCCTTGGCCTCTTCGAGCATCGACTTGGGTGTGTACTCGGCGCTGTACGGGACCACGACGGTCACCGGCTCGTCCTCTCCGTCCTCTCCGGCGGTCACCATTCTGCCGTCACCATCCGTCCAGCACCTCTCGGTGAATCTCGCTCACCCGTTCGGCGTGGGCCGTCCACGTCCAGCGCTGGTCGCGGAGTCGCTGGAGCCCGGCCGCGCCCATCTCGCGCAGGCGCTCGGGGTCGTCCAACAGCGAATCGAGCGTCCGCGCGAGCGTCCTCGGGTCCTTCGGCGGGACGAGAACGCCGGTTTCGCCGTCGACGACCATCTCGGGGATGCCACCGACGTTCGAGGCGAGCACGGGTGTTTCGGCGGCCATCGCCTCGTAGAGGACCGTCGGCCGCCCCTCCGTCCAACTGGGGTGGACGAGCAGGTCTGCGGCGACCTGCCAGCGCCGGAGCGCGATTGGGTCGAGCCGCCAGAACGACCGCGCCGGGTGAGAGAGTTCGCCGAGTTGGTCTAAGAGCCACCACCGCAGGTCGCCCTCGTGGCCGACCGTGACGAGCTGTACGTCCCCACGATCCAGCGCGTCGACGGCGCTGACGAGTTCTTTCAGCCCCTTCTGTTCGGTGTACGCGCCGACCGACAGCAGTACTTTCGTATCGGGGTCGATACCCAACTCCTCGCGTATCCGGTCCCGGCGGTCGGTCGGGAACTTCTCGGGGTCCTCGCCGATGGGGACCGTCGTCACCTTCTCCTCGGGCGCGAACCGCCGGGCGCGGGCGGCGAGTTCGTCGCTGACGACGAGGATGCGCGAGGCGTAGTCGATGGTCTCCCGGATGCGGGCCTGCGCTTTCGCGTTGAACGAGTCGTAGTTGTGGAGGTCGACGGCGTGGCTGTTGACCACGAGCGGTCGGTCGTGCTGGCGGCAGTACTGCAGCATTCCGTAGCCGTCGAGGTAGATGTCGGAGGTGTGGACCACGTCGTGGGGCGTCTCGAAGGTGCGCTCGACGTAGGGCGTGACGCGCTTCTGTATCGAATCGCCGGAGACGTGGTAGAAGCGGCGTTTCGGGACCGCGTAGAGAAAGCGCGGGTAGTGGGCGACGTAGGTGCCCCAGCGCTCAGTTTTCGGTACCCGCGAGTACTCAGAGTGGGGACCGACCGGCGGAGCAAACGGCGTCGGAACGACCACGTCGAGGTCGGCGGCGGTGCGGTTCAGCGCGTCGAACGAGCGGTGGTTGAACGGCGAGCGGACCTGCAGGGGATGGCTCTGATGGTGGATACAACAGGCCAGCACGCTGTAGGGGTCGCAGTCGGCGGCGTCGGTGACGTCGCCAGCAGTCGCGGTCACGCTGTCCTCCCGGCCGCCAGCGCCCGGAGACCGAGCAGCGACCAGAAAAGCAGTCGAGCGAGGTCCTTCGGGCGCGTGAACGCCCGGCGGTCCAGAAACTCCCTCGCCTCCAAGAACCGTCCCTCGGTGAGGAAATGACCGACGAGTCCCATGCGGTGGATGTGCCGGACGGCGACGCCCCGTCGCTCTACCTCAGCGACGAGGTCGGCGTTGCGGTCAAGGTAGCGCTCGTCGTTCCCGACGTACGCCTCGGCGGGCGCGTCGCCAGTGAAGTGGGTCACCGCGAGCGCTTCGTCCACGTAGGCCACCCTCCCGGCGGCGAGCAAGCGGAGGACGAGGTCCCAGTCCTCGTAGATCGACAACCCCTCGTCGAAGCCGCCCGTCCCCCGCAGGGCGTCGCGTTTGGCCAGTAGCGTCGACCCCGGCCCCATGAACACCTGCATTGACAGCAGCGATTCGGCCAGCTCACGACCCCCCTCTCGTGGTGCCTTCGAGCGAAATACGCTCTCGGAGACGGCGGCGGCGAGTCGCCCGGCCGTCGAGCGGTCTGCCGTCACCACGTCGCAGTAGGCGCCGACCCACCCCTCGCCGCGCGAGTCCAGCAGCGCCAGTTGCCGGTCGAGTTTCCGCGGGAGCCACTCGTCGTCGGAGTCAAGGAAGGCGACGTACTCTCCCGACGCCGCCTCGACGCCGGTGTTGCGGGCGGCGCTGACCCCCCGGTTGGTCTCGTGAGCGAGATAGCGGACGCGGGAGTCGTCGAAGCCTGTGACGACGCGCTCCGTCCCGTCGGCGGACCCGTCGTCCACGACGAGGACTTCGATGGCGTCGACGGTCTGGGCGAGAGCGCTGTCGATCGCGCGCCCGATCAGGGCTTCTCGATTGTACGCCGGAATCACGACGCTCACGCGGGGGCGGTCACTCACGCATGGCCTCCCGGTGAATCTCGCGTAACCGCTCGGCGTGGGCCGTCCACGTCCACTGTTGGTCCAGCAGTCGGTCGAGCCCGGCCGCACCCATCTCGCGCAGGCGCTCTGTGTCGTCGAGCAGGTGGTCGACCGTCGCCGAGAGCGTTTCGGGGTCGTGGGGCGGAATCAGGACGCCGGTCTCGCCGTCGACGACCATCTCGGGGATGCCGCCGACGTTCGAGGCGAGCACGGGTGTCTCGGCGGCCATCGCCTCGTAGATGACCGTCGGGCGCGCCTCGACGTGGCTGGGGTGGACCAGCAGGTCCGCGGCGACGTGGAGGCGGCGCACCGCAATGGGGTCGAGTTGCCAGTAGGCGTGAGCGGGGTGGCGCAGTTCGCCCAATTGGTCGAGGAACCACCAGCGGAGCGCGCCGCCGTGACCGACAGCGGCGACGGTCACGTCCTCGCGGGAAAGCGATTCGAGCGCGGCGACGAGTTCGCGGACGCCCTTCTCCTTCTCGAAGCGGCCGACATACAGCAGGAGCTTTGTCTCCGGGGAAATCCCGAGTTCCTGCCGGACGGCGTCCCGACGCTCGGTCGGGTACTTCTCGGGGTCCTCGCCGATGGGCAGGGTCCGCACCTTCTCGGCGGGGGCGAACTGCCGAGCGACGGCGGCGAGTTCGTCGCTGACGGTCAGTACCGCCGAGCAGTAGTCGATGGTCTCGCGAATGCGCGCCTGGACCTCGTCGTTGAACCGGTCGAAGTTCTTCAGGTCGCCGGCGTGTGAAAGCGTGACCAGTGGAACGTCGTGCCGGCGGCAGTACTGGAGGGCGGCGTAGCCGTCCAGATAGAAGCTACACGTCTGTGCGACGTCGTGTGGCGTCTCGAAGGTGCGCTCGACGTAGCGCGTGACGCGCTTCTGTGCGGAGTCACCGGAGTACTGGTAGCAGTAACGCTTGGGTAGGGCGTAGAGAAATCGCGGGTAGTGAGTCTGATACGAGCCCCACTGCTCCGTTTTCGGGACGTGACGGTACTCGGAGTAGGGGCCGACCGGCGGGGCAAAGGGCGTCGGCGACACCACGTCGAGGTCGGCGGCGGTGCGGTTCAGCGCGTCGAACGAGCGGTGGTTGAACGGGGTCCGAACCGGGAAGACGTGGTTCGGATGTTCGGTCGCACAACCGAGGACGCGGTAGGCCGCCTCAGCGTCTGACCCGGTCGACGGGTCGCTTCTGGATGTCGAGTCGTCTGACATGAGATGGGTAGCGTCTCGCCGGCATCGTGACCGGGCGACGGTATGTTCGTCCTACCATATCAGCAGATAGGTGTTAGGCTTTCCGGGCTGAGCGGCGGAAGCGCGAGCGGAACCGGCCAGTAGCGACCGGCTGGTTGCATCGCACCGATAGGGTTATCCAGTGACACAGCGAGGATGCAGCCGTGTCGACGAATCTGCGCGGCGAGAGCGCCCCGATGGTGTCCGCGGTCGTGGTGACCTACGACTCAGAGCGGACGGTCGCCGAGACGCTCTCCTCGCTCACCGCGCAGACGTACCCCGACGATTGCTACGAGGTCATCGTCGTCGACGGCGGCTCGACCGACGGCACCGAGGACGTTGCCGCGGAGTACGGCGTCCAGTTCCGTGTCGTCGAGGGGGCCACGATCGGCGCGTGTCGGAACCGGGGCATCGAGGCCGCGAGCGGCGAGTACGTCGCCTTCACCGATTCGGACTGTGCGGTCCCGGCGACGTGGCTCGAATCCCACGTCGAGCGCATCGAGCGCTACGCCGACCGTGAGAACGTCGTCGGCGTCGGCGGCCCCAACCGCCCGTTCCCCGACGACCCCCCCTTCGCGAAACTGGTCGGGAGTCTGCAGGGGACGATGTTCGGATCCGGGGGGTCACCCCAGTCTCACGCCATCGACGGAGAGCGACTGGTCCGGTCGGTCGCGGCCTGTAACGTCTGTTACGACGCCGCCGTCTTCTCCGAGTTCCGCTACGACGACGCGGTCAACGTCGGCGAGGACGCCGAGTTCCACTTCCGCCTGAGCGAGGCAGGCTACCGGTTCGTCTTCGACCCGGCTATCGCTGTCTCGCACCACCTCTCGGCCGATTTCGGCTCCTTCTGCCGGAAGAGCCGCTCGTACGGCTACGCGATGGCGCGCATCCAGCGCCGCCACGGGAGAGTCATTCGGTGGTACTCGGCGCTGCCGTCGCTCGGCCTCGGAACTGGATCGCTCGCCACGCTGAGCGACTGGCGCGCCCGTAAGGCCCGCTACGTCCCGTTTCTCCTGTTGGCGTTCCTCCTCGTGAGCGGGTACGCGACGGCACAGGTGTACCGTGATCGACGGACGCCGCTGGCGCTGCTGGTCCCGGTCATGCTGGCCGCCCAGTACGCGTATTACGGCGTCGGGTTCATCGAAGGGGCGCTCGCGCCCGACCCCGTGCCACAGGAATTGCCGTAAGCTCGCGACGTCGCTCAGCTTGTCACTCGGTTCCTCAAACGTCTAGCGAACTAGAAAACCTCCGGCTGTTATCCCGCTCTACTATCAACTGCTTGTATGGATTCCATGGCGCGGCCAAGTCTCCCTGACGAGTTACTGGGCGCGCTGGCCGACGCCGAACGCCGAAAACTGTTAGTAGCGTTGCTGATAGACAACCCGCGACCTGACCCTTCCGCCGTCGTCAATGGGGACGCTCCCGGAGATCGGCTCGATTCGAACGGCGTGCGGATGCATCACGTCCACCTGCCGAAACTGGCCGATTACGGCCTCGTCGAGTGGGATCGGGAGAACAACGAGGTGCGGCGGGGGCCGAACTTCGACGAGCTGCGGCCGCTGCTCGAACTGTTGGTGGCCCACGAAGACGAACTGCCAGCCGAGTGGTTTTGACTCGGAAGAGCTACTGTCTCGCTCAATCGTTGCGGGTCTCTATCGAGCGAACTACGATGCCACCATGGCTATCGATGGTCACGTCAGTCCCGGCGTATTCGAACGAGACGCGGATTGCACTTCCAGAGCCAGTCGTCCTCTCGGCGAGAATTGCTGACAGTGCGTCGGGGTCGACGGTGTTGTACAGCGGCGGCAGGTCGGCCGAATCTCCCGTTGTCGACGCGGTAACGGCCTCGATGACCGCGGTGCACGGATTCTCGGCCGGTTCCCACTCGAACCGGGATTCATCCGTTTCAGTAGGTGCTGTCGAGGGATTCCTGTGGTCTGTATTATCGTCCATAGCGTGCTCTGTTCCCGACGACTCCGTACTCGGCACATGGCTTCGCTGTCCGCACTGCTCTGCTTCGACTGTCCCTTGGAGTGAGACCGATATAGACCTTTTGTGACCTTTTGGGTGACGCTTTCGCGAACGCTATCTGGTTTCGTCCAGTTGCCAGGTAAACATCGCTCGGAGGACGACGACGAGGCTGTTCGATTCGCCGGTTCCCCAGATGGCTGTCTCGTCGCGCGGTTCCGGGGGATGGTCGCCGGTACCGTCTACGAGCACGCTCACGAGCGTCCGCTCTTGGTCTACCATCAGCATGCGCCCGGCCGGCGTGTCCGACCAGACCCACATGGAATCGAAGACCTCCGCTTCCGGCACCGCGTCGCGGATGTCCTGTTCGACGCCGTTAGCCATCCCCGCGAGTTTAATCGAGACGCCGCGCTCGCTGGCGGCCCGGAGACGGGCCACGTCGTCCTCGGTGAGCAGATTATCCACGGTCATGTACACGACCTCGTCGCTGGCAGAATCGATCAAATCCGCGACGCGTTCCGAGACGGTCTCTCGGCCCACGACGGTCCAGACTCCGCGTTGTTCCTCGGTTCGTTCGGGCGATTCCAACCCGCCGAGGGCTTCGGTGAGTACGTCCACGCGGTGAGCGTACTCCCGTTCGAACCGCCGGCCCGTCGTCTCCGGGGAAACGGCCCAGAACTGCTTCGGCTTCGAGTGCTGGACATCGGCCAATCCTTGGTCACAGAGTTCCTCGACGGCGTCGTAGACGCGAGTGCGGGGAACGTTGGCGACGTCGCTTACGTCTTTTGCCGTCCCGCTACCCAGACTTACGAGTGCGACGAACGTCCGGGCGGCGTATGTACTCAGCCCCAGCGCTTCGAGTTGGTCGATCGCGATAAAACGGGGCTCGTCCGAGGACTCTGAAGTCATGCGTGTTGATATTCCGCTTGAGTACTGGCGCGCAGCAACAGAGCGGTTGGGACCCAACCTGACGCTGCGCGCCAGTGTTTCATACCTGTCCGCCCCCTATAACGCTATTGTGATTATTCGGGTGAATGTAGGACCGCTCGTCGTCGTGTTCCCGAGCCCGTCCGGAGGATACGGGCCGGATCCCCGTCTATGTTCCACTATCGGGTGCTGATGGTGGGCTAATTCGGCCACGTCCTCCCTCTCAACTTCGAGTGTGACTGTCGGCATTAATGGGGGTTCTGACTGGATACCATACGAAAGGAGTGACAACGACTTTCAGGCCCGGTGAGAAATCAAAACATAGGCTACCGAGTACGGTAGCGATGGTTGGGACCCACATGGATGAAATCGCAAACCAAGAACACGCAACCGAACTACTTCAGCAACTCGGCCTCAAAGAGTACGAGGCCAAAGCCTTTGTTGCGCTCTCGCGGCTTCCGCGAGGGACGGCCAAAGAAATCAGTGATATCTCGGAGGTGCCCCGCACCCGCGTCTACGACGCTATTCGGGTTCTGGAGACGAAAGGACTCGTCGAGATTCAACACTCGAATCCGCAAGTGTTTCGCGCCGTCCCCATTGACGAGGCGGTCGAGACGCTCCGGAACGAGTACGACGACCGAGTCGAGACACTTCGACAGACCCTCGAAGGACTCGACCCAGCCGTTACCGACGAAGAGGCGGAGGTCACGCACGAAGTCTGGGCGTTGGCAGGCGCGCCGGGGATAACGAGTCGCACGGCACAGCTGATAGGTGACGCCGACAACGAAGTCGTCATCGTCCTCGGCCACCGAGACGTTTTCACGGACGACCTCGCGGACCGCCTCCGCCAGGCCCAACAACGTGGCGTCAACGTGATTATCGGGACGATCTCCAACGAGTTGCGCGACCAGGTGGAGGAAGCGCTCCCCGAGACAGAGGTGTTCGTCTCGGAACTGGAGTGGTTAACCCACTCTGCGCTGCCGGACGACGACACGGAGATCGGTCGGTTGCTACTGGCCGACAGGGAGGCGATCCTCGTGAGCTCGTTCCACCGGGCAACCGGCGGCGGGCAGGCACAGGAACAGGCTGTCTTTGGCGGCGGGTTCGATAACGGACTCGTAACGATCGTCCGTCGCATCTTGGCGACTGGCCTGCTTTCGTCCGCGAAGGCCGATGACGACGACTGAATCCGTGAGACGCCTCTCAGTCCGACGACGAGTTTACGCCCGGTAGATACCGATGGCCCAGTGGTGTTCGCCGAACACCCGATACCCCGCGCCGATGTTGCCGTCGACCGCGCAGTGCCAGCCCTCGCCGTCGAACCACGGGTCGACCTGGTGCATCGCGCCGGAGTTCCAGCCGAGGCCGCCCGTCGGTTCGAGGACCGGCGAGTCGTCTCGTTCGTGGTCTTCGAACGTCGTCGGCGTCAACTCGGCAATCTCGAACGCTCGCACCTGTTCGCCGTAGCGGGCCACACAGTCCTGATAGAACACGAGTACGCGGTCCTCGAAGACGATGGGGCGGCCGCCCGGCCGGGCCGCGTGTGGCCGGTCGCGGACCACGGGATTCGCTTCGTGTGGCGTCCAGTCGGGCGCTTCGAGGTCGTCGCTGTAGTAGACATAGAGGTCCCGGCCGTCGCCCAACAGCGCCCACCAGCGGCCCGCCCAGCGGAAGGGGCTGAAGTCGTGCAACGGCGTTTCCGGCTGGACGAGGTCCGCGACGGGCGTCCACTCGTGGGGGAACCGCTCGGCGCGGTAGAGCGTCACGCCCGCTGGCCCCTCCTCCTTGGCCCAGCGGTCTGGAATCATGTAGTGTTCGCCCTCCCAGCGGAAGATGTAGGGATACGAGAGGTGTTCGTCTGTCTCTAAGACGACGCGATCGTAGGTCCAGTCGTACCCGTCAGCACTCTCGGCGTGGGCGATTGCGGCACTCGGCTCTCGGTTCTGGGTGTACACCTCGAAAAAGAGGTGCCACTGTCCCGCCTCGGTGACGAACAGGAACGGGTCGGCGACGCAGTCGGTGCGGCCGAAATCGGTGACATCGGCGGCGGTCACCACCGGGTCGATGTTGCCCGCCGGCAGGAACAGCGACGGCTCCCGGTCGGCGACGGCGTAGGGGTACGACGGGACCGTCGGACCGTCGTAAAGTCCAGCGACGTCCACGGCATCGGGCAGCCGCCTGCCGCGCGGTGCTCGCATGTGTAGGCGCTCGCCCGCATGCCACGCCGTTCGTTCGGCGAGCGTCGAGCGAGCGAGAACGGCACGAAGACGGTTCGTCACAGAGTCGGTCCGGTACCGCGCGTGCGCGAGCAATCGAGTCGGAGGAGCGTCGGCGGCCATGGTAGCTATCTCTGCCTCCGTCACAGAACTACTTAACCACACACGACGGCATTCACGCTCAGAAACCGGTTCCGGCCGTCCCGAGCGCGCGAAGACCGCCCGTGTTCCCCTGATCGTGGGTGACGCTTACGTCGGCCGGGGCACCCTGATAGAACGACGGCGCGGCGGGGTCGGCCGGGTACGCGAGGTTGACGACGTTCGAGGAGATAGCCGCCTCTTGGCCCAGTTCGATGTATGGCCCCAGTATCTTTCGAGCGGGGCCGCGGCCGTTGTAGCTGTCGTAGCCCAGTTCGTAGACGTTGTCTGCGGTCCCGGTGACGTGTTTGACCGCGCCGACGACGCCGGTGCCGTGGCCGCGAAGGCGGACGATGGCCGGCGGGTTCGTCGGATTGGTCGTCGGCTCCCAGTGGACGTGGCCGAACTCGACGACGCTGTCCCACGTCTGGTCGACGGCGACGCCGGCGGACCCGCCCATCGTGAGATAGTCCACTGTCTGGGTGCCGCCGCGAGAGAAGAATACCGTGGTGTTCTGCCCGCTGACGGTCGCGCCCGGATAGGCAGCGATCGTACCGAACCAGTTGGCCGGGCCGTACCACGACCGGAACTCGAAGAGGCCGTCCTCGTCCCCGGCGTCGCACTCGTAGATGGTGAGCTGGTCGTGACGGCACTGGAAGGGACCGACGCCCTCGTCGACGCGGTACACCGAGTTGTTCCATCCCCAGAACAGCAGGCGACCGACGTGGAGGTCCTGCGTGTCGCGGTTCGTGTGGTGGATGGCGACGCCGGTCGCGCCGGTACCGGCGGGTCCGTTCAGCGCGAACCCGTCGAGTGCGACCCGGTCGGCCCCCGCGTCCCGGTCGAAGCGGATGCCGTCGGCGCTCCGGTCGGTGATGGACACCTTCGAGATTTCGACGCCGAGTCCGAGAATCCGTGTCTCCTCGTAGGGTCGAATCGGTCCCGTCTCCTCGACGACGCCCGTCGGGAGGCGGACCGAGCCGCCGCCGTTGGCCGCGAGGACGTCGAGTGCGTCCTGAATCGGGGTATCCGTCTCCGTGGGGTCGACTGTCTGCGGCGACGAGAGGTTCCGCCCGAGGGCGACGACGTAGCCCTCCAGGAGCAACGACATGAGGTCCGTCCCATCGACGGTCTCGCTCCCGCCGGACCCGCTCGAACCGATGGTGCCGAGGCGGTTCCACGACCCGCCCTCGCCGATGTAGACGTCACCGGTGTCCGTCGCCAGGAACTTCGCGCCGGTCTTGGCGACGTAGTTCGACCGATTGGTGTCGGTGTCGCGGATCTCCACGTCGGTGTCGATGCGTTCGAAGTTGCGATTCAGCGGTTCGTCCCAGTCCAGCGTCCCGGCCGCTGGCGTCTCGTATTGGTGGTTGTCTGTCATGGTTCCGTGTTCTCGACGCCGCCGCCGTATCCGTGGCTGCCGTAGCCGGATTCGCCGAACTCGTCGTTCGCAATCGTCGTCGCGGTCGGTGTCGCAGTCTCAGTGGCTCTGGGCGCCGGTGACGCACTCTCCCCCTCGTACAGCGCGCCGACGTCGCTCGCGGGCAGTGCGCGTTCGTAGACGCGAACGTCGTCGATTGCTCCGTCCATCCCGTAGTAGGCGGTGTAGCCGTTGTCGCCGCGGCCGACGAACAGCGAGCGGTTGCTGTGAACGACACGTCCCGACTGCGAGGTATCGCGGTCGATCTCCTCGCCGTCAAGATAGAGGACGAGCGCGCTCCCGTCCCACGTGAGAAAGAGGTGGTGCCACTCGCCATCGTGGGTGGCGACGCCGAAGGGGTTCACCGTCGCTCGGCCGCTCTCGACGGCGACGTGGCCGCGGATACTGTTGGTCGTCTGGACGTCCACGGCGTACCCCGTCTCCCCGAATCGAGCGTCGGCTTTCTGGACCAGCGTCTGACCGGTATCGCCGCTCTCGGTGCGGTACCACCCGCCGACGGATAGTTCGGCGGTGGGCCGGAGGATGCCGGCGTCGGCGACCTCGACGTAGTTGCCCGACCCCGACCGGAAGTCGTAGGCCGTCGAATCGTGAACGCCGGGAACCCCCTGTCGGGGCGCGCCGCGGATAGCGCCGTCGTTGCCGCCGACTGCGTCGGCCGCGGTCGAATTGGTCCCGTCCAGCGTCCAGCGAGCGACGAGGCCGTCCTCGGGCGTGGACAGCGACAGTCGCCCCGCCGCGAGCATCGCCGGAGTAACCCCACCGTAACCGACTCGTCGTTCGCCGCTCGGGGCTTCGCCCAGACAGCCGGCGACGGCCGCCGTCCCGAATGCGGTGCCGGTCAATTTAAGAAGCGACCGTCGGGAGAGACCAGAACTGTCTCGCTGATCGGTCGGCGGTGGATCTGGTAACATCTGACAACCAGTTCCATACCAGCAACAATATCCTTTTCGCCAGATTATCAGTGTAGATACCCTGAGCGGCCGTCTCCACGTTCGTCCCAGAAGATAGAGACATCTCTATGCTTGTCGCGTTTCCAACGGTTCTGGGTCGATCTATCCGGCGACGAATCTCGGCGGCGTCGGTACGGCGAGTGCCCTCAATATCTCTATTGAGGCTCAGAGAGAGGTCGGTAGTACTATCGCCGTCGCTGATGTGACAGGTAGACTATCGAAATTTCTCGCAGTGTTCGGTGAGAGACCTGCGAAGGTTTTCGACGCTATCGCGCCGTTCGGAAGGGCTCCGTTGGCTCTGGCGCGCGTGAGCGCGAGCAGATTACGTCACTCGACGGTGACGCTCTTTGCGAGGTTGCGCGGCCGGTCGATGGGGCGGGCCTTCCCGTCGGCGACGTAGTAGGCGAACAACTGAAGGTAGACGTTGGCGACCAGCGGTTCGAGGACGCCCAAATCGGGCACGTCGAAGCCCACCTCGTAGTCGCCTTCCCGACCCGTCTCGGAGGTGACGGCGACTACCGGCGCGCCGCGGGACTGGACCTCTTTGACGTTGTTGTGCGTCTCCTCGGGTCGAGCGCCATCCGTGAGAATCGCCAACACGGGCGTTCCCTCCGTGATTAGCGCCAGCGGCCCGTGTTTGAGTTCCCCGGCCGGGAACCCCTCTGCGTGGTCGTAGGAGATCTCCTTGAGTTTCAGCGCCCCTTCGAGCGCGACCGGCGTGGCGAACTGCCGACCGATGAAGAAGAAGGCGTCGCCGCCGGCGTAGGCATCGGCCACCTCGCGGACCTCCTCGTCCCGGTCGAGGGCTGTCTGGACCGCGCCAGGCAGGGCCTGCAGGTTCGAGAGCAGTTCTCGACCGTCCGCCGGGTCGAGTTCGCCGCGCGAATCCGCCACGTCGATGGCGAGCAAAGCGAGCGTCACGACCTGCGAGGCGAACGTCTTGGTCGCGGCGACGCCGATCTCGGGGCCGGCCTGGATGTAGAGCGCGTCGTCGCACTCGCGCGCGACCGTGCTGCCGACGGTGTTCGTGACGCCGAGCGTCCGGATACCGGTTCGTTTCGCCGTCCTCAGCGCCCGCAGGGTATCGGCTGTCTCGCCGCTCTGACTGACGCCGACGACGAGCGTTCGCTCGGGGTCGCGGCCGCTCCCGACGGCGTACTCGCTGCCGAACTCGACGGTGACGCGAACGTCCGCGAGCGATTCCAGCAGCTGTTTCCCGTAGAGACACGCGTGATAGGACGTACCGCAGGCGACCAGTTGAATCTCGTCGAGCGAGTCCAGAAACGCCGCCGACAGCGAGAGGTCCAACTCGACGCGCTCCTCGACGGCGTCGATACGGCCGGCGATGGCCTGCCGGAGTGCCTGTGGTTGCTCGTGAATCTCCTTGAGCATGTAGTGGTCGTAGCCACCCTTCTCGGCGGCGTCGGGGTCCCACGCGATGCGGTGGACGGCCCGCTCGACGCTCGCGCCGTCGTGCCGGACTTCGACGCCCTCGCGGGTGACGTGGGCGATGTCGCCGTCTTCGAGGTAGGACACTTCGCGCGTGTGTTCCAGCAGCGGCGTCACGTCGCTGGCGACGAAGTTGCCGTCGCTCCCGTGGCCGACGACCAGCGGGCTGTTCCGGCGAGCGACGACTATACCGTCGTGTCCGGCCGCGACGACGCCCAGCGCGTAACTCCCCTCGATGCGTTCGACGGCGGCGCTGACCGCCGCGACGAGGTCGTCGGTGAACTCCAGTTCGACTTCGATGAGATGGGCGACGACTTCAGTGTCCGTCTCGCTCTGAAACTCGTGGTCGGGCAGTTCGGCTCGCAGGTCGTCGTAGTTGCCGACGATGCCGTTGTGGACGACGGCGACCCGTCCCGAGCAGTCGGTGTGCGGGTGAGCGTTTGCGTCCGTCGGTCTCCCGTGCGTGCTCCAGCGGGTGTGGCCGATGCCACACGTCTGTGGCGAGTCGGCGGGGAGGTCTAAGTCGCCTACGAGGCCGACCTGTTTGTACACCGACAGCGCGTCGTCGACCAGCGCGATGCCCGCAGAGTCGTAGCCGCGGTACTCCAGTTTCTGCAACCCGGCCACGAGCCGTGACTGGGCGGCCGATTCGCCGACGTACCCGATGATTCCACACATGAGTTATCCCCTCCGTACCGTCTCGTTCGAGTCAATTCGTCCGCGCAGGACGGTCCCACAGTCCGCTTCGACGTCGCGGCCGACGAGGGTCCCGGGCGCGACCGTCACACCGCCGCGAAGGACGGTCCGGTCGGCCAGCACCGCGCCGAGACCCACGTCGTCGTGGATCGCGTCGCCAACGACGACGCGGGCCGGACCGCCCTCGGCGGTGGCGTTCGGCCCGACCGATACTGACTCGCCGACGATGCAGTCGTGTAGCACTGCGCCGTCACCGATTCGCGCCCCGTCCATCACGATGCAGTTCGAGAGCGTCGCGTTCGGGCCGACGCGGACGTTTCGGCCGAGCGCCGTACCCGGCAGGAGCGTCGCATTCGGGCCGACGGAGACACCCGCGTCTATAGCCACGCTCACCGAGACGGCGGCGGTCGGATGGACCTTCGCGTCCTCGGCGACCGCCTTCCCGTCGCGCCGCCGGAGCAGCGTCGCGTTCGTCGAGAGCAGGTCCCACGGGTAGGTCAGATCCTGCCACGACCCGCGATGGAGCACCGCCGAGAGCCGTCCCGCGTCGGCGAGCCGCTGGAGCGTCGTCGCCATCCCGAAGTCGGTGCCGTCCGTGGCCTCGATACCCCGAACGACGTCGAAGACGGCCTCGTCGAGGACGTACGCACCAGCGTTGACGAGGAACGGCGGATCGGTCGCCGGCGTCTTCGAGACTGCCACGACGGTTTCACCGTCCACCTCGACCGCGCCGTACTCCGTCGGCCGGTCCGACTGCACGGCGGCGATGATCGGCATCTCGGTCGCCTCCCACCGCTCCAGTAGCCGTTCCAGCAGGGCGGTCTCGATCAGTTGGTCGCCGTGGAGGACGAAAAACGGTCCCTCGACGACGGACTCGGTCTGGGCAAGCGCGTGAGCCGCGCCGAGCTGGTGGTCCTGGACGACGTAGCGTATCGGGACGCCCCAGTCGTCGCCGTCGCCGAAGTAGCTTTGAATGCGCTCTCGGCAATGGCCGACGACGAGAACTACCTCGTCCGCGCCCGCGCCGACCGCGGCTTCCAGTACGGCTTCGAGGATCGGTCGGTTCCCGATGGCTACCATCGGCTTGGGTCGGCCCTCCGTCAGCGGCCCCAGTCGTTGTCCCTCGCCCGCGGCCAAGATCACTGCTTGCATCGACTTACCATCTGGATAATCATCATTTTATAGCTCACTCCAGACAGTATATATCTTTGCTATAGCCGAATATCCTCATTATACATATCGGCAAATAGTTAAATAGTATCGAAACTTCTTACAGGCATGAATTTACGAAACGAGCGCCAGGCACAGCCGACGCCGGGGCCGTCGCGGCGGGACTTCTTGCGGACGATCGGCGTCGTCGGTGCGACCGGCGCGCTCGCCGGTTGTTCGTTCGGCAGCCGCGACGACGCGGCAGGCGATGGAGCGGACGGCGGGAGCACCGACGGCGATGGGGGAGACGGTCTGACGGGCACGGACACGTCGGCCTCGTCGGGCAACTTTTTCGAACCCGGCCCGACCGTCTCGCTGGAACCGGTGGCGAGCGGCCTCGTCTCGCCGACGGCGCTCGTCACCGCCGACGACGGCACCGACCGGCGGTTCGTCGTCGACCAGGTCGGGAAGGTGTACGTTCACGACGCCGACGGCCTCCGCTCCGAGCCGTTTCTGGACCTCACCGACCGGCTTGTCGCTGTCGGCGAGAACCTGCCTGACTGGGTCGCCTACGACGAACGCGGCCTGCTGGGACTGGCCTTTCATCCCGGCTTCGCCGAGAACGGTCTGTTCTACGTCCGCTACAGCGCACCGCCGGACGACGACGAACTGGACCACCGCGAACGCCTCTCGGAGTTTCGCGCTACCGACGACGGATTACGTGGGGACCCCGACAGCGAGCGAATCTTACTGGACCTGCCGTGGGCGCGCCCCTTGCATCAGGCGGGCACCATCGAGTTCGGCTCCGACGGCTACCTCTACGCAGCGCTCGGCGACGGGCTGAACCCGTACAACGGCCAGGACCTCACCGACAATCTCAAGGGGAGCATCCTCCGCATCGACGTGGACGACCGCACGGGTGACCTGCCCTACGGTATCCCCGAGGACAATCCGCTCGTCGGGAAAGAGGGCCGCGACGAACACTACGCGTGGGGATTTCGCAACCCCTGGAAGATGGGCTTCAGCAGCGACGACCTCATCGTCGGCGACGTCGGGCAGGCGACGTGGGAGGAGGTCAACGTCATCGAGAAGGGCGGCAACTACGGCTGGCCGCTGAAAGAGGGGTATCACTGTCACGACCCGCAGGTCGGGACGAGCGAGGACGGCGAATGCGTCGTCCTGTCTGACCGCGGCGAGTCACTGGTCGACCCCGTTCTAGAGTTCCCGCACTTCGACGACGAGGGCTATCCGGTCGGCTTCGCGGTCATCGGCGGCCACGTCCACACCGGGCCGGTCGAGGCGCTGCGCGACTCGTACGTCTTCGGCGTGTTCACGAGTTCGTTCACCGAGGCCGCCGGTCGTCTCCTCGTCGCCGCGCCACAGGAGTCCGGTCGCTGGCCGATTCGGGAGGTGCAGGTCGAGGGCGGCCTCGACATCCAGATACTTGCGCTCGGCAGCGATGGGACCGACAGCTACGTCCTCGGGACGCGAACTCCGCTAGCGGACGGCCCGCTCTCGACCGAAGAGGGCGTCGTCTATCGACTGAGCGCCTGAACGGATCTAGAGGACGCCGACGGTCCGGTACCAGTCCATGGTCTCGGTGAGCGCGGCCTGCCACGAGCGCTGGCGCACCGGGGCCCGCCTCGTGAGGTCCGCTCGAACCGTGCCGTAATCCCCACGCTCCAGAAAGCCCGAACCGGGGACTGGCGAGACGCCGACGCGGTGGAGCAAGTCCATCGCGGGCTTGACGGCCCAGCGCGTCACGCCGTAGGGAACGTTCACGACGCGGCAGTTCCCGGGCGCGTGCCGGGCGATGGTCCCGAGCACTTGCTGGTTCGTGAGGTTCGGCCCGGTTATCAAATACCGGTCGGTCGCGCCCGCGTCGAGTGCGTACTTGATGCTGCCGACCACGTCTTCGACGTGGACGACGTTGTACTCGTCGTAGGTGTACAGCGGCGGGACGAGCACGCGGTTCGCGGCGACGGGCCGGACGTGTTCGTAGCGAGTCAACCGGTAGTCCCGCGGACCGAAGATGTACGTGGGGTACAGCGCTGCGACCTCGAAGGGGTGGTCGTGCTCGAACAGCAACTCCTCGGCGGCGACCTTCGAGCGCTGGTACGGCGAGTCGGCGTCGGCTGGCACTTCGGGATGGGCACCGATGGTACTGAGGAAGACGACCTGTTCGACGCCAGCCTCGGCCGCCGCGTCGAGCAGCCGCTCTGTTCCGGCGACGTTGGTGCCCTGCATCGCCGACTGGTCGTACACCGCCGCCGCCAGATGGACGACGCTGTCGGCGTCGGTGTCGGCCATCGCCGCGGCCAGCGATTCCGAATCCGAGAGGTCCGCCTCGACGGTGGCCACGCCGTCTGGGAGCCGTGCAGTCGAGGCGCTCGCGCGGACCATCGCCACCGGGTCGCGTTCGCTCCCGCCGCCCGCCATCGCGTGCAGGAGGTTCAGGCCGATGAATCCGGTCGCGCCCGTGACGAGGACGGTCATCGTTCGTCCTCCTGTTCAACGTCCCGTTCGACGCCGCTCTGCTCGTAGACGGCGTCGATCACCTCGGCGACGGCGACGCCGCGACTGGGCGGTGCGGCCGTCTCTCTATCCCCCGCCGCCGCGTGGTCGGCGAAGTCGTGGATGCGAGCGGTGTGCGCGTCGTCGTCGCTCGCCGGGAACAGGTCGGCGACGCCGATATCGAACAGCGGTAGCGTGCCGTGTTCGAACTCGAATGGCCGGCCGTGGACCTCGCCCCGTAAGGTCTTGGCGTCGAGTTCCAGCCATCCCTCCGTGCCGATGATCAGCACTCGGGAGACGCCGTCGGTCTGCGTCCACGATGCCGAGAGCCGCACCGGAGTACCATCGAAGGAAAGAGACGCGCGAGCGATGTCCTCGACCGGACGCTCGCGGAGGGAGCGGACGCTCGCGTCGGTGACGGTCACGCTCTCGCCGAACACCGCCATCAGGGCGTCGAGCGAGTGAGGAAACAGGTCGCGGGCGACGCCGCCGCCCGACAGCTCGGGAGTGTAATACCACCCCTGTGCCGGCGGCGCGGAGTGATGGGCGACGGTGACTTCGACGATCTCACCGAGTAAGTGATTCGAGAGCATGTCGAGCGCTCGCTCGTAATTCCGGTAGTAGCGATGGAGGTAGCCGACCTGCGCGACGATGCCCGCCTCGGCAGCGGCGTCGGCCATCCGCTGCGCGCTCTCGGCCGTCAGGGCGAGCGGTTTCTCACAGAGAACGTGACAGCCCACCTCGACGGCGTCGAGAAATATTCCCTCGTGTGTGCTTGGTGGCGTGCAGATGCTCACCACGTCGAGGTCCTGCGCCGCGAGCATCGATGCCGCGTCGGCGTAGCCGGGCAGAGAGAGATCGGCTTCGACGGTTTCCCGTCGGGCGTCGTCGCGTTCGGCGAACGCCGCGACGCGAGTGTTTCGATGACTGGTGAATGCCGGGACGTGATAGTCGGTGGCCATCCACCCGGCCCCCACCACCCCGACGGCCAGTTCGGTCATGGGTACGACTCTACCGACGACGGCATAAACCCTCCCATAGACGCCGCGTACCGCACGACGACGCCGGAGTGCGAGAACCATACAGTTAGGGGCCTGTCTCTGTGAGCGGGATATTATCCGTCGGTTCGGGACTGCCAATTCGTCCTCGACATCGACCGACCTTCGAGGGAGTGACCACGTCGTCGCTCGTGTTTTCGGCCCGGCGATGGGTCGGCAGAGCGACTAGTCGTCACCGACCGCGGCTTTCGCGCTCGCGTCGAGCGCTCGCCCCAGAGCGGTCTCTTGCGGGTCGCTCAACCGCTCTCTCGCCGTCGTTTCTGACACCCACGCTGAGTCGGTGTGCTCTTGGCTCAGCGTCACTTCGGCGCTCGTCGCAGTACAGTGATAGTAGACGGCGAGGCGGCCGTCGTCGGTGTCGTTCTGCCAGGAGACGACGTGAACTGGCTGGTGGACCGTAACCGAGAGTGCCGTCTCCTCGTTGATCTCTCGCCGGAGACAGTCGGTCACGTCTTCGTTGCGATTCATCCGCCCGCCCGGCAGTTCCCACCCTCCGTCGCTCGCGCGACGGACCGTGAGAATCTGCTCGTCGGGCGTACAGATCACCCCGCGAACGCTCACCGTCGCTTTGAGGAACTGCTCGTCCATAGCGTGCGATGGAGGGAGGGCGGTGTTAGTCTACCGGTCGCTGGGGAAGACCGACGTTGATAACCGTGGCACCTGAACCGCCGATAGATGTACTCCCGCAACCACGCGATCCTCTCGGCGATAACCGGCGTGGCGCTTCTGGTCGTGACCTCGCCGCCGGTCCACCCCGCGCTGGTCGTCGCGGTCGCCGTCGTCGTCGGCGTCGGTATCGACTTCGACCACTTCCTCGTCGCCTACCTGAACACCGGATCGACCGAGAACGTCCGTCGTCTCCTCCGGAACCCCCTCTCGGCGGTCACTGATCAGGACTCACTGTTCGGCGAGACGGACCTCTCACACGTTCAGCGACTCTTCAGTCACGTCGTCATCGCCGGGGTCGCTGTCGGCGCGCTCTGGGCGCTCTCTGCATCTTACTGGGCGCTCGTCGTCGGACTGACGCTGTACGTTCACGTGCTTGCAGATCTCTACGCGGACGTCAAGCACTACGGCCAGACAGCGGACGCGACGCAGAAAACGACCGAGTCGTAGCGGGTCACCGCATTGGGCGTCTCGAACCCCTTCGTGATGTTTCTGTTTCTCCTCGTCGCCACTGGGAGCGCTACCGACACCGCTCATAGCTCATTTGATATCGCAATATTCGATTTATTCGTCGGTGACTGTCTCGGGGTGCCAAAGGAACACGACTGCAAGACTCTCCGAGACTCGGCGCTGATGGCGAATCGGCTGTCAGTCCCGACAACCCTATACCAGATTTTGAGATACTAACGCATCTGTAGCGAAGTGGCAACGATTCACTTGGCATAGACGCTGGTGTTATCGAGACGGCAGAAACGATCAGGAAATGATACGAACCGACCACGACTGTCAGATAGAGGGAATCACAGACATGGAAGAACTAGAACTCTGGGACAGCATCGCCGTGAGCGGCGTCTGTCTCATTGCTGAAGCGGTCGGCGACGGGTGGTTTCAGGCGTCTCTCGACGGCGTCCGTCGCTCGGCAAACCGGCACTTGGTGTGTCGGGAGAAATTGCCGACGGGACCGTCGTTGTCCGGCCATCTGGCGCTTATATTACGGCAACATCCACCCCCTCTTGAGTGTCTGGCGAGCGCAGGCCGAGTACCCAGATAGGTGGCTTGCGACTACCAGAGCGTGGGCAGGTTGGCTCACATCAATCATGAAACTCGGCATCGAAATGGAGTTCTGGACCGTCGACGAACAGGGAAAACTGGCCGACGGACGGGCGCTGCCGGAAGAACACGAGCAGATCGCTCCGGAGTTCATCGCCCCACTCGTAGAGGTACGTACCTCCCCACACGAGACGGAGGACTCCCTCCGCCGAGAACTGCAGTCGGTCCTTCAAACCGCGCTCACCGCGGCCCGGAGCGAGGGACTCCACCTCGTTCCGCTCGGGACACCGCTGACAAGCGCAGCGCCGGACGCGACGTGTGACCGCGGCCGGCTGTTCGAGGACATCTACGGCGGGCAGATTACGAGCGCGAAGAACTGCGCGGGCACGCACGTCCACTTCGAGAAGACCGAGCCGGTGCGACAGCTGAACCTCCTGACGGCGCTGGACCCGGCGCTGGCGCTGGTGAACTCCTCGCCGTACTACCTCGGGGAGCGCCGACAGCAGTCCTCTCGCGCTCACGCGTATCGACAGCAATCCAACGACGAGTTCGCCCGGTACTGCGGCCTCTGGTCGTACACGGACTCGGTCTCGGAGTGGAACGACCGCGTCGAGACGGCCTTCGAACTGTTCAAGGACGTCGCGGCGAGCAACGGCGTCGAAGCCGATACCGTCGAAGCGCACTTCTGCCCGGAGGACACGATGTTGAATCCGGTTCGGTTGCGCGAGGCGACTCCGACCGTCGAGTGGCGAGCACCCGATACAGCGTTACCTAGCGAGACGGTGCAACTCGCCTTCGACATGGGGCGCATCGTCGAGCAGACAGCGACGAAATCCGTGGGTGTCGAGCGAGACGGGAACGACCCGAACCACATCGAAATCCCGTCGTTCGGCGACCTCCGGGACCTCAGCGACACCGCGATCTCTCAGGGACTGGGATCGGTGGCCGTCCGTGAGTACCTCTCGGAGATGGGGTTCGATCCGTCGACGTACGACCCGCTCGCCGACCGACTCATCGGGCCGGATGTCCTCTCTACCGCCGAGGCCCGGCAGATGCGACTGCTGGCCGCGCAGTTACTCCGCGACGACGTGGCGACGTTGGTCGACGACGACGATCCGGTGGCTGCGAAACCAGCAGTGTGACTTGGACGGGCGATCGGCTGGTTCTCAGTCGCCGTCGTCGGCTTGGCCGATGAGGAGCGTATCCTCGACCAGCGCTCCCGTCGCTCGCCGGAGTCGCTCGGAGAGGGCCTGGTGTGAGACGCCGATGGATTCGGCGAGTTCTTCGAGCGTCGCCTCGCGCGGGACTTCGAAATAGCCCGCTCTCGCGGCGGCGACGAGCGCTTCGTGTTGCTCGACGGTCAGGCCGTATCGACCCGCCGGCTCTCCCTCCATCTCGCGAATGAACTCGACTTCGAACGGGATGTCGTGGTCCGCGGCGAACTCGTGCGTCTCGGCGAACAGTTCCCGAGTCGGATACATGACCCGTAACTGCCAGCTATCCCCGCTGCCGAAGGCGGTGAGAATCGTCGCCTTCGAGTTCGTCAGCATCTGGACTACGAGTTGGACGTGGTTGATCCACTGCATCCAGTAGAGACACTCGCTGCCGAAGTCCCCGATGAGCGTCACGTCGCTGACTGTCGGGTCCTCGTCGAGGGCTTTCTCGATCCCCTCGGCGTCGTCGCTTCTGACCCACAGTATCGGCATCACCTGCCCGTCCCCGCTTTGTGCTATCCGCTCGACTTCGAACTCCGTCTCTGGATACTGTTCGAGCGTATAGCTGAGTGCGAAGTCCGTTGCCGGAACCGTCCCTCTGACGATAGTGACCATTCGCTACGTACGACCTCCGGAGGGATAACGTCCTTCATTTATCTAACAAGTTCAGCACGGGCTAGCGATTTGCTTCCTCTCCGTTACCGTCCCAGGCGGCCTGAACGCCGAATCTCGGTGACAGTGCCGGCTTAGAGCGCGGGGCGAATCGGCACGCTCGCCAGCCCCTTCGGTCCGCCGTCCCGAGCGAAGACGAGCGTGAGTCGCCAGTCTCCGTCGATGTCAGCTGCCCGAAGCGCCGTGGGTGGCCAGTCGCCAGCGCCTCGGTAGAGCGCCAGTACGAGCGGGAGGACGGGGAGCCGTCCGTTCCGCGGCGAGAGAACGTAGCCGGACAGTCGGACGACGACTGACCGGGTGCCACCCTCGGTAGACACTGACGACGGTGATCGGACGTAGCCGTCCAGCAGTCCCCGATCTCGGAGATGGGAGAACGCCGCCGGGATCGGCTGTGCCGCGGAGTCGACCGGCGGCAGCCGTCCCGCGGCATCGGCGAGGATATTTGCCTGTTCGTCGGGTGAGAGCCGTCGGTCGAGTTCGCTCGCCATGCTCTCCAGAAGGCAGACACAGAGGTCGTCGAGGTCGTCGACGGTCTCCGCGAGGTCGAAGTAGGTATCCATGACCGCCCGTTCGACGGCGTCGTGACCGGCCGCCGACAGCGTCTCGAAGACGGCGGCCGCGACGCTGTGACAGAAGTCGATGCGCCGACGGCGGGTCGGTTCCGCGGGCGGGCCCTCGCTCCCGGTGTCCGCAGGCGCTCCGCTATCGTCCTTCAAGTTGCTCGCCGACCGGCCGCCTGCGACGGCCGGGTCGACCGCTTGACAGACGACGACGTCGTAGTGCGGGAGCCGCGGGTCGTAGCGCCGGAGCGCTCGCCGATACTGTTCGGTCGCGCGCGCCGCGCGTTGAGCCGTCGAGCGACTGTCGAAACGCGCCTCGGTCGCCGGGACCGGGCGGTCCCCGGTACGCGCACAGACGAGGTAGTACTCGCCGCCGGGACTGGCGAGTGACTCGATGCGGTCGCGGAGTTCGGTGAGTGTGGTTCCGACCATGGGTGGCCCGATTACGGCGTCCGTTTGCCGGGTTCCGCTTCCAGATAATCGCTGATTCGGTCGTCGTCGATGGCGTCGAGCACCGCGTCGCTCCCGACGGCCTCGACTAGACTACCCGGATCGAGGTGTTCGGCGAGGCGTCGGTGGCCCTCTTCGGTAAGGCGCTGAATCTCCTTGTCACTGCGATGGGTCTCGAACGCCCGGTCGACGGCCCGTTCGCGGAGCGTCGAGAGGCGCTCGTCGTCCACGTCGGCGTCGTCTGCGTGTTCGTCGAACCACTCCCGCCAGCGCGCTCGCTCGCCCCACGCGCCTTCGAACTCCGAGTCGGGGCGCAGCCAGTCGTAGTGGTTGGCGAGGACGCCCTCGGGGAGGCCGTCCGCGCGCCGCCACTCTGCGAGGAGCGTGCGGGCGACGTGGGCACCCTGTCCCGCGGCGACGATGGCCTGAACGTCTCGTGGGCCGGACGGCGAAGCGACGTACAGTCCGTCTACCGGCGTCCGACCGTCGTCGTCGGCATACTCCGGGTCGAAGTGTTCGTGTTCCTCGCCGTCGTGTTCGTGGGTCTCGAACATCTCGTCGCCGTCGAGCGGCCGGAGGTACTCCCCGCCGTAGCGCGTCGCCGCGATGACTCGGTCTGCGGTGACTGAGTCGCCGTCTTGGGTCTCGATTCGGAAACTGTCCTCGCCTTCACCCTCGCGTTCGACGCTCTCGACCATGTCGCCGACCACCTCGCAGCCGGCGGCGTCGGCGTGGTCTCGCGCGAGTTCGAGGAACGTCTCGATATCGATTCCGCCCGGAAAGCCCAGGTAGTTCTGCAGGTACGCACAGCGGGCCAGCGAGGAGTTCCCTCGGTCGAAGACGACCGTATCGAGCCCGTAGCGGGCGGTGAAGACGCCGGCCGAACAGCCGGCCGGCCCACCGCCGACGACGACGACGTCGTAGTGTCTCGCGGCCGCGTCGGTGCCGTCCGTCTCGGTCATGCGCCGTTCTCCCCCGTGATGATGCTGGCGACATTCTCTCGGTCGAACAACCGCTCGTCTTCCGGAATCTCGGGGTAAGGAGCCCCATCTTCGTACTCGGGCCACTCGCCGAAGACGTCGGGATAGAGCTGTTTCGCGCCCATCTCTATTTGGAAGAGGTTCATGATAGGGCCCTGATAGCGCATCCCGGCAGGGTACACCCGGTCGTTCTGGACGGCCTGCAAGGTCTGTCCGGCCGAGTGGTTTTCGAGTTGCTGGCGCGTCTTCACCATGTCGTAGTTGGGTGTCAGTCCCCAGAGGTGGAGGATGACGTCGGGGTCCGCTTCTAGCATCGCCTCGTAGGAGACGCTGCCCCAGAGACTGCCCCAATCTTTCTCGGCGAAGGCGTCGCGGGCCCCGAGCGGTCGCGTGTCGGCCAGCCAGTAGCCCGGCTTGTTGAGGTGGTACGTCCAGAACTTCGAGCCGTCGCTGGCCAGCGTCACTCGCACGGCGGTCGGTCGCTCCGACTCCGGCGGGAGGTTCGACTGGATGTGCGAGACGAGATTGGCGTGGACCTGCGCGAGCGCCTCGTAGCGTTCTCGCTCCCGAAACACGTCTGCAACCTTACCAAACAGGTCCCAGAGGCCGTAGTACTGGTAGTCGCTGTCGCCGTTGGGCGGCGGAGCCTGCGTCCCACTGTAGAAGTTCCCAAACCACGGGGCGATCTGGGAGGAGATCTCGTCGACGTCGGCGTCGCTCCAGTTGTCCTGTGCCGCCGCCCACACGGGGTCGGCGAGGTGGATGTCGCTTCCTAACTCATAGAGCAGTTCTTTCGGAAGCCCGTCGCTCAGGGGGTCCTGCAACCCCTCCCACCCCAGCGAGACGCCGTCGAGGTGGTGGTAGTAGTGGTTCATCGTCGTTCCCGACATTTCGGGGACGTACACCGAGTTCACCGACTCGCCGTGGCCAAGCGCGACGGCCATGTCGAGGTACTGCGGGAAGACGGTGAAGACTTCCTTCGGAACCGCATCGAAGGCCACCTCGCCGACTGGGGACATCGAGACGGCGTATCCCGTCTCGGTAGTGGTCGAACCGTCCGTCTCGGCGGCCGTCTCCGGGCGCTGATCGGCGTCGGTCGCGGTTGACCGTTCGGTCCCGTTTCCGTCGGCGCTGGATCCGCCACATCCCGCGAGTAGTCCGCTCGTCGCTACGCCGAGGCCCGCCGCTACGAACCGTCGCCGCGTCGAACCGGAGTCGTCGATTGGCATTATATTTTAGGGCCACCTAAATACATATATTCGTTCCGGTGTTTCGGCGCACCTAAAAGATAGTGAGTGTCACAGCGGACGACGCGCCGACCGGAAAACTCCCGTACTGTCACCGAGGGTTCTGATACCTCTTCCAGTCACTATACCGAACCGAAACCTCTAATATACTGTTTAGGCAAACCTAAATCCATGCATGGCTAGTGCGCATTCCGATTCAGCCCCCTCGGAGACCGCCAACGAGCGCGGCTGGATCACACCCCAACTCGTGACGTTCTGTCTCGCCTGTCTCGGGGTGACCGTCATCGCTGGCCTGATTCAGGTAAGCTTCGGCTCTTATTCGATGACGATTGGGCAGGCGTGGCGAGCGATGTTCAATCCGGACGTCGTCTTTAATCTTGACGCCTGGGAGTCGTTCCTGTTGGGCAGCGAACTCCCCGAGATGAATCGGCGGAGTCTCGTCGTCTGGAACATCCGCCTCCCCCGGGTGTTCGTCGCCGCCATCGTCGGCGCGTCGCTGGCGGTCTCGGGTGCAATCTTTCAGGCCGTGACGCGCAACGAACTCGCCAGTCCCTATGTCCTCGGTGTCTCGTCGGGGGCAGGGCTCGTAGTCCTGTTGACGCTCGTCGTCTTTCCGGGCGTGACCATCGTGATTCCGGTCCTGTTCGGTGGCATCGCGCTCACTACCTCGGCCCTGCTCCCCCTGCTCGCCGCACTCGGCGGGACCATCGCGTTCCTCCTCGTCTACGGGATCGCGTGGAAAGGCGGCACCAGTCCCGTCCGGCTCGTCCTTGCGGGCGTCATCGTCAACATGGTGTTTCAGTCCCTCCAGCGCGGTCTCTTCTTCTTCGCCGACAGCCTCGGCGTCGTCCAGTCGGCGCTCGCCTGGATCACGGGATCGCTCACTGGTACCGGCTGGGAGCAGGTTCGGCTGGCGATCGTGCCAGCGACGTTCGCCATCCTGCTGGCCGTCGGCGGCGCTCGCCAACTCAACGTCCTGTTGCTGGGCGAACGGACGGCGAAGTCACTCGGCATGCGCGTCGAACGCATGCGATTCCTCCTCTCGGGGGTCGCCATCCTCGCGGCGAGCACGGCTATCGCCGTCGCCGGGATCATCGGCTTTTTCGGCCTCGTCGTCCCCCACGTCGTCCGTATCGTCCTCGGAAGCGACTATCGGCGGCTCATCATCGGCTGTCTCTTTGCCGGCCCGGCGCTGATGGTCGTCGCCGACGTCGGCGCACGGCTCGCGTTGAGTCCCGTCCAGATCCCCGTCGGCGTCGTCACCGGCGTCGTCGGTGGCCCGTACTTCCTCTATCTCATGCGCAAACAGCAGACGATGGGTGACCTCTGATGGCCCGGATCGACGGCGAACACGACCACGAACGGGTCACCGACACCGAGGACGTCCCCGTCGAGAGTGCGGTGGTAGCCGAAGACCTCGCGTTGAGCTATCCGAACGCCGAGGAGACCATCGTCGACATCGCCCGACTGGACATCCCCGAAGGGGAGGTGACCGCCCTCGTCGGCCCGAACGGGAGCGGTAAGAGCACATTGCTGAAGGGCCTGTCGAACCACCTCTCTCCGGAGTCGGGCACCGTCCGCCTGTGGGACCGGGAGATTCAGTCCTTCGGTGAGAAGGAACTCGCCCGCGCGATGGGGGTCCTCTCACAGGAGAACGAGTCGCCCGACTCCATCACCGTCGAGGATCTGGTCTATCACGGTCGCTACCCTCATCGGGGGTTCTTCGAGGGCACCACTGACGAGGACCGAGAAATCGTCGAGCGGTCACTGGAGATGGCCGGCGTCGAGCACCTCCGGCACGCGGAGGTCGGCCAACTATCGGGCGGACAGAAACAGCTCGCGTGGATCGCGATGGTACTGGCACAGGACACCGACGTCCTCTTGCTCGACGAACCGACCACGTTCCTCGACTTACACAACCAGTTCAAGGTGTTAGAGACGGTCCGGCAGTTGAACGCCCAGACGGACGTCACTGTCGCCATCGTTCTCCACGATATCGCACAGGCGGCCCGGTTCGCGGACTATCTCGTCGCGCTAAGAGACGGCGAACTGTACGATTGGGGCCCGCCGACGGACGTTGTCACCGAACAGCTTCTGGCGGATGTCTTCGGCGTCGAGGCGACCGTCACCCACGAGCCGGAACTGCAGGTGCTCCCGAAGCGGGCACTCCCCGACGAGTAGTGTCGCCACTGTTTCGGAAGGGTTTTTAGTTTTTAGGCACACCTAAAAATATGGCCGACGAACCACGACGAACGAGACGTAGCGTGTTGCAGACCGCTGCAGGGCTTGCGGGTGCCGCCGCGCTCGCGGGCTGTTCACAGAGCGAGGGCGGGTCGGGAACGGGGACGCCGAACGACACCGACTCTTCTGGGACCGACGCCGCGACGGCCGCACAGACCGAGCAGACAGACGCCGAAACCGAAGGCTCGACCGGCGGGAGTTACTCCGTCTCGATGGAACCAGTCGGCGAGGTGACCTTCGATGCGGTTCCCGAGACGTGGGTCGCCAACAACGGTAGCTGGGCCGACATGGGCATCGCACTCGGACAGGATCCGCCGGAAGGCGTCTGGCTCCCGAGCCGATACCACACTACCTACTACGACGAGATTCCCGACGTCAGCGTCGACAAAAACGGGATGAAAACCCTCTGGGGAAGCTCCGGCGTTGGCAAGGAGCAGTTCTACTCGATGGACGCAGACGTTCACGTCATCGACCCGAACTTCCTCATCAACCGCGCGAAGGGCTGGAAGCAGAGCGACGTCGACGAGATATCCAACAACGTCGCCCCCTTCTTCGGTAACAGCATCTTCTCGGGCGGGTACGAGTGGCACGAGAGCTACAAGTACTACACGCTGTACGAGGCCTTCGAGAAACTCGCACAGGTCTTTCAGCAGACCGACCGCTACGACGCGTTCGCCTCGCTCCACGACGAGTTCCAGTCGAACGTCGATGAGATCGTCCCCGCCGAAGGTGAACGCCCCGCCGTCGCCATCATGTGGGCCGCCGGAAACGAACCCGAGGAGTTCTCGCCGTATCTCATCAGCCAGGGAACGAGTTTCAAGCAGTGGCGCGACCTGAAGGTCCGAGACGCGCTGGCCGAGACGGACGTCAAGGACTTCCACGCGACGCGTGCGGCCGTCGACTACGAGACGCTCCTGGAGATCGACCCGCCGATTCTCATGTTGCGGGGCCACGAGAGCCAGACGAAGTCCGAGTTCCAGGACACCGTCGTCAGCTTCATGGAAGACCACGATATCGCCAGCCAACTTACCGCCGTGAAAAACGGTGACGTCTACCGCGGTGGCCCCCTGTATCAGGGACCAATCACGAACCTCGTCGTGACCGAACGCGCCGCGAAACAGGTCTACGGCGTCGAGAAAGAACTGTTCGACCGGGAACGCGTCGCCAGCATCGTCAGCGGCGACTTCTAACGGCCAAACTGCCCTACTGCGGCGTCGATTTTTCGCTTCTCCGCTATTGGTAGCCACAACGCTGCCCTCGCCGGTCCGTTCGAGCCGGCCGAATCCGATCGAACGCCGATTTCATATAGCCATATATCATTTATCAGATGAGTCGAGCACGTCGCCAAGACGAGAAAATTCTGTAGAAAATCCGATGGAGACGCTGTGAACCGTCAGTAGCCGGCCAGCGACTCGAATGAGTCGGTCGCCAGTGCATCGGCCACTGCATCGATGTCGATATCCTCGACCTGCGCGGGATACTTCCGCTGGAAGTAGCTCACGAGGTTGTCCACGTCACGAGTCAACAATTCACGCGCATTCTCGTGATCGGTCGGGACGGCCTGGGGCCAGTCGAAGACGACGACCCCCTGGGTCGTGACGAAGACGTTGTACTCGCTCATGTCCGCGTGGACGAACCCCTCGCGGTAGGCCGTCTGCATCTCGTCTAAGATAAGCTCTAGGAGTGGGACCACTTGCTCGGTTTCGAGACCGGTCCGCGAGAGTTCGACGCCGTCTACCTTCTCCATGACGATGGCATGGCGATTCGTGTCGATCGGCTGTGGCACCGAGACATCGGGATACAGCGTTTCGAGGGCTTCGTACTCGCGTTCGGCGGCTTTTCGGGCAGTATAGAGCCACGAGACGTGGTCGCGGTCGGCAGTGTACTCCCGCTCTTTCATCACTTCGCGGAAGTTGGTGTACCCCTCGCGGTGGTACTTCAGGGCCATCGGCTTGTAGGACTGCACCTCGTAGACATCGCTCTCTTTGCCCACACCCAAGGGCGCACCGAAGCCTTCGATCGTATCTCGCTCGACGAAGGTGTGCAGGGCAAGCGCGTCGTACCCTTCGAAGGTGAGTTTGAACCCTTCGTACTGGATCGTCTTGCGTTCGAGTAGTTCCCGGTCAGCACAGCGGTCCAACCGATAGTCGACGTTCTCCTCGCTCAGCCGGGAGAACTCGGTGAGCTTCTCGCGGTTGACGTACTCCGAAAAGCGCATCCCCTGCTCGACGCCCGACAGGAGGTGGAAGTCCTCGGGTTCCAACTCCGTCATCACGGAAGCTACGTTCTGGACCATGTACGTGCTCTAATCGCCCGACTCGTAAAAGTTCGGCGCGTCGGCACGAATCGAGTGATAAATTAAATACCGCGATACAAAATGGGTGTGATCGGGGCTGGCGATGGCGCTCTCGTCATCGTCAGAATCGGTTGGACGCGGCCTAGCGGGCCGAGAACACGGAAAGAATCTCCTCTGTCGTCATCCCGCCGTCCGAGTGCCGGTGAATTCGACGACGACGGTCACATCACGTCCCGTCCGCTCTTCGATTCTCCGTTCGAGCGCCGAGGCGAGGTCCGGATACGACTCGTCGGCGGAGTGACTCACTGCCACTGTCACGTTGATCGGTTCGTCTGACCGGGGCAGTCCGCCGTAGGAAGGCTGAACTGCCGTCAAGGTGAGCGAATCGTACGCCGGTTGCGAGAGCGTCTCTTCTACTGCCTGTGTGGTGTCCTGTGAGAACGCGACGTTCATGCCGGTGAGGACGCCTGTTCCAGTGGTGGCGACGAGGACGAGAGCGAGCACTGCGTACACCGACGTTCGGGACTTCGAGGGAAGCGATTCCCGAAAGCTCGTCAGATTCGATTCGTCGTCTTTCCACCACTCCGGTAGGTATCCCATTGCCACCAACGTGACGGTCGCGCCGACGTTGATCGAGAGGAGGTTCACCAACAGGAGGAGGAAGGCTCCGTAGGTGAACACGGGCAGCGACCACGCGATACCGATGCCGACCGCTGCGACGGCGGGGATGATGGCCGCGGCCACCATCACGCCGATGAGTGCCGTCGACTGTTCAGTCGTGTAGCCGAAGGCACCGACGATGCCCGCGACGACGGCCCCCAGCGTCGAGAGCATCGTCGGCGAGGCTCTGAGTCCCAACAGTTCGAGATTCGTGACAGCCAATCTCGTCGAGACGAATCCGAACTCCTGTAAGAGAAACGCGAACGCGGCGGCACCGACGATTCCGAGTGCGAGACCGAGGAACTGGTCTCTGACACTCGACGTGACCATCTTCCAGTCGCCCAGCATCGTCCCGGCCGGGACCGCGAGCGCCGAACTGACCTGCGGGGCGATTATCATCGACCCGATGACGAGCGACGGCAAGTCGATGAGTAGCCCGGCGGCCGCCGCGATGACGCTGAGCAGCGTGCCGACGTAGTATATCTGGTAGGGCCACTGAATCTCCCGAATCTTCCCCTGTAGCTCCTGTTTCGAGAGGGTCCGAACCGTCGAGGAGTACTTGTCTTGGAGGTCGGGTAGCTTCGGCGTATCTGCAAACTCCGCTCTCGTCACCACCGAGTACGCGTCGCTTCCGACGTTTTCTTCCTCGATAGCGTTCAGAACGTCTCCAACGGCCGGTGTCGGTACGGGCGAGAATAGGTGTACCGAATCGTCTTCGGAAAGCGCCGTGTAGTCCGCCCCGTGATCGTCGAGGACGGACGTCACCTTCGACTTATTTTCCTTTGCCACTCTGATATGAAGTTGGCGCACACGTCTCTCGTGGCTGTTTGAAGGATAAGGGTTGTTGCTTGCCTGCGAAACCACCGTACAGCAGCCGAGCCGAGACGGTTTAGTTGTCTGTGCTGTCGGAAGATAATGGAGAGAACGGCGTCGCTCGCGTTACAGCCCTTCGAACTCGGCAATGGCTTCACGCCAGCTATCGGGGATCGGCTGGGGGGCATCGGCCTTGCGGCTGTAGGTGACCACCGTCGTCTCGCCGGTGGCGGCGACGTGGCCGTCGGAACGGATTTCGTACTCGAAGGGGAAGCTCTTGGTACCGAGACGTGGGACGCGGACGCCGACGGTGACGCTATCGGGGGTCCGAACCGGCCGCTCGTAGTCGAGTTCGAGGTTGGCGATGACGATGCCGGTCCCGTCGCCGGCCGCCGAGAGCAGGTCACCGTCGTCCCGCTCGACGACGGCTTGCAGGTAGTCGATGCGGGCTTCTTCGAGGTAGGTCCCGTATCGGACGTTGTTGACGTGGCCGTAGGTGTCTAAATCGTCGTAGCGGATATCGACCTCGGTCGTGAACTCGAAGCTCATGCCAGTAGCTCCGCGTGCTTGTCCTTGAGTTTCTCTATCTTCGGCGGAATCGTCATCGTACAGTACGCTTGATTCGGATTCTTCTCGAAGTAGTTCTGGTGGTACTCCTCGGCGGGATAGAACGTTTCGAGGGGTTCGACCTCGGTGACGATGTCGTCGTCGTAACCGTGTTGGATGTCCTCGATGAACGCCTCGACGGTCTCGCGCTGGTCGTCGTCGTGGTAGAAGACAGCTGAGCGGTACTGTGTGCCCACGTCGTTGCCCTGGCGGTTCAGCGTCGTCGGATTGTGCGTGGTGAAGAAGACTGCCAGGAGGTCCTCGTAGCTCACGACGTCGGGGTCGTAGGTGAGCTGGACGCACTCGGCGTGACCGGTCTCCTCGCGGCAGACGGCCTCGTAGCTCGGATCCTCGACGTGGCCACCGGCGTACCCGGAGACCACCTTCTCGACCCCTTTCACCTGTTCGAAGACGGATTCAGTACACCAGAAACACCCGCCGGCGAACGTCGCTTGTTCGGTATCGGTCATCGACGAGAGATAGGCGGGGGACGCACAAAAACAGCCGGTCGATTCTCGTTATCGGTCGACGTCGCCCATGATGGGGTCGAGACTGCCAAGGGTCGCCACGAGGTCGGCGACGTACTCGCCTTCAGCCATCGCGGGGAACGCCTGGACGTGCGAGAAGGAGGGGCCGCGAATTTTGAAGCGAGCGGGCGTGTCGGTGCCGTCAGAGCGGATGTAGATGCCGAGCTCGCCCTTGGCGGACTCGACGGCGCGGTAGATCTCGGTGTCGGGGTCGGGCCGAAGCGTGCGGGGGACGTTCGACTGAATCTCGCGGTCCTCCTCGGGCCACTCGGCGAGTAGGTCGGCACACTGTTCGACTATCTTTGCAGATTGCTCGATTTCCTGCAGTCGGAGGAGGAGACGTGCGAAGTTGTCGCCGCCGTCTTTCGTGACGACGTTCCAGTCGAGTTCGTCGTAGTAGCCGTAGGGGTCGTCGCGGCGCAGGTCGTAGTCGACGCCGGACCCGCGAGCGACGGGGCCGGTACAGCCGTAGGCCTTGGCCGTCTCGGGTGAGAGATATCCGGTGTCGACGGTCCGCATCTGGAGTATCTCGTTGTTCGTCATCAGGTCGTGGTACTCCCGGACCTTCTCGGGGAGCGAATCGAGGAACGAGTATATTTTCTCGAGGAACGGCTCGCGGGGGTCGGGGAGGTCCCACGCGACACCGCCCAGCCGGAAGTAGTTGAACATCAGCCGTTGGCCGGTCAGGTCTTCGAGAATCCCTTGGATGAGCTCGCGGTCGCGGACCGCGTACTGCCAGACGACGTTGAACTCGCCGACGACGTCCAGCGCGTAGGTGCCGAATGCGAGCAGGTGGCCCAGCATCCGGCTGAACTCGGCGGACATCGTCCGAATCACCTGTGCGTACTCGGGCACGTCGATGTCCGCTAAGTCCTCGGCGGCACGGGCGTAGGCCCACTCGTTGGCCAGTCCGGCACCGCTCCAGTCCCAGCGGTCGGGGTAGGGCATGATCTGGTGGCGGTATGTCCCCGACTCGCACATTTGCTCCTCACAGCGGTGGATAAAGCCGATGTCGGGGTCGACGCCGACCACCTGTTCGCCGTCGAGTTCGACTTCGAGGTGGAGGACGCCGTGCGTCGAGGGGTGGTGTGGCCCGATGTTGAGGTGCATTGTATCGGGACCGGTGCGTTTGTCTTCGAGCAGGTGCTGGTGTTCGCGGAAGGTGACGATCTGTGGCTGGTCCTGATCGTAGTCACGGGACAGCGGGTGGCCCTGCCACGTCTCGGGCAGGAGGATGCGTCGCAGGTCCGGGTGGTCGTCGTACTCGATGCCAAGCAGGTCGTAGGCCTCGCGCTCGTGCCACTCGGCGGTTCGGTATACCGGTGCGGCCGACTCGCTGTGGGGGCGGTCCGACGTGGTGGGGACGACGACTGACAGTTCGCAAGTCGGGTCGTCGTAGCTCCGCAGGTGGTAGATGGTCTCGAAGCGGTCGGCGTACTCCTGTGCGGTGACGCACGCACAGTGGTCTAGCCCCGATTCGGTCTTCAGCGTCGAGAGCACCGCCTGTACCTCGTCGGCGCGAATCACGACCGCCGGCGCGTTCTCGTGGGTCTCCTCGTCGATGACGTACTCACGTATCGGTTCGACGAGGTCCTCGTTCGCGTCGCGCGCTGTGGCCCCGACTGTCCGTGACATACGTGATTCGTCGGCTGCGTCCCCCCTCGCCTTGCTGCCTCTGTTGCGAGGTGCCTTTATACCAAGTGTCCGAACTACCGACATGAAGTACGTCAGGCTCTCCCTCTCGATGGCTCCCGACCTGCGCCATCCGATGCACCAGTTCGTCGTCGACCACGACGGCTACGATGCCAGCTACCTCGTCCGCGGGAACGCGCTCGGCG
The DNA here is from genome assembly GCF_004681185.1 of Haloarcula amylovorans. Taxonomy (GTDB): domain Archaea; phylum Halobacteriota; class Halobacteria; order Halobacteriales; family Haloarculaceae; genus Haloarcula; species Haloarcula amylovorans. The sequence continues at coordinate 55,512 of NZ_SRIF01000001.1, forward strand.
AGGACGTACAGACCTTCCTCTTTCACGTCAATGGTCACCCGGTCGAACCCTACCGCGAGGCGCTGGACCACGCCGAGAACGTCGTCGAGTACGCCATCTCGACGTGCCCCGACGAGACGTTCTACCTCTACGTGCGGGGCAACCCGTCCGAACAAGACCACGAACTCGTCGACGCGCTCGTTACGGCGGGGCTCGTCGTCGTCTCACCTATCGCCTACCGCGCCGACGGGACCGTCGGTCTCGCGCTCGTCGGTCCCGGGGAGACTGTCCAGCGGGCTATCGAGGCCGTCCCCGACGGCATCTCCGTCGACGTACGATCGGTCAGCGAGTACGACAGCCGGCGCTTCGAGACGGCCGCGACGCTGACCGACCGGCAGTTCGCGGCCGTCGCGGCCGCCGTCGACTGTGGCTACTACGACGACCCGCGAAGCGGGACGACCGAAGACGTCGCCGAGCGACTGGACTGTGCACCGGGGACGGCCGCCGAACACCTCCGGAAGGCCGAGGCCCGCGTGATGGAACGCGCCGTCGAGGAATACAGCGGTCCGACTAGGGCGTAGCTGCACGAACCGCCGCTCGCCCGCGGCCCGCAACGCCTAACGCGCACCGCACCCTACCGCCGTCGATGACACTCGCGGACTTAGATTGGCGCGTCGTCGGCGAGGAACGACACGACGGACCGCTGACGATGGCGTTCGAGGAGGTCGCGGCTGAGACGGTCGCCGACGGCGGTCCCGCCACCGTTCGGGTCTACACGTGGCCCGATACGCTCTCGCTCGGGTATCGACAGGACCCCGACAGCGTCGACTGGGACTTTTGCGAGCGAGAGGGCATCGGCGTCACGCGGCGGCCGACCGGCGGCGGCGCTATCTATCACGATTCAGTCGCCGACATCTCCTATGGCATCGTCGCGCCGACCGACGCCGTCCCGGGCGACCTGATGGACTGTTACGAACTGTTCTGCGAGCCGATATTGGATGCCTTCGAAGGAATAGGTGTGGCCGCGCACTTCGTCGACAGCGAACGCGAGGCTGTCCACCAACCGGCTTGCTACCTCCGCGAACTCCATCCTGCCCACGACATCGTCGGCCCCGACGGTCGCAAACTCGGCGGGAATGCTCAGTACCGACAGCGAGACGCCGTCGTTCAACACGGGTCGCTATCGTTCTCGCTGCGGCCCGAGCGCCACTGCGGCTGTTTTTCCGGCGACGTGGACACCGACGCGTTCCGCGAACGAGTGGGTGCCATCGACGAGTACGCGGATATCGACCGCGAAGCGGCGGTCGCGACGCTGAAAGAGACGCTGGCCGAGTGGGTAGACGCCGAGGAGGGCGGATGGACCGACGAGGAGCGCTCGCGTGCACGCGAGCGCGCGGAGTCAAAGTACGATACCGATGCGTGGGTCCGTCGGTCCCCATAGTCCGCCTGACGATTTGGCAGTCGGCGTCCGGAATCTCTTTGTCACGTCGTCGCTGACCGGGACTATGGTCAGAGTCGGTGCACACACCTCCATCGCGGGCGGCGCGTACAACGCCGTCGAGGAGCAAGTCGAGTACGAAGGCAACTGCGGGCAGATATTCTCCCACTCGCCGCAGGTCTGGCAGGACCCGAATATCGACGACGAGGAAGCCGAGAAGTTCCGTGAGCTGAGCGAGGACAACGGTGTCGGCCCGTGGGTCATCCACTCGTCGTATCTCGTGAATCTCTGTACGCCGAAGGAGGACCTCCGCGAGAAATCGCTCGACTCCATGCAAAAGGAAGTCGAGGCGGCCGCAAAACTCGGCATCGAGTACGTCAACGTCCATCTGGGCGCACACACCGGCGCGGGTGTCGACGGCGGCCTCGACAACGCGGCGAGCGTGCTGGACGACCTGGAGATTCCCGATGGCGTCACCGTCCTCGTCGAGTCCGACGCCGGAAGCGGGACGAAACTCGGCGGCGACTTCGAACACTTGGCGACGGTGGGCGAGCGGACCGAACAGGATATCGAGTTCTGTCTCGATACCGCCCACATGTTCGCCGCGGGCTACGACATCTCGACGCCCGAGGGAGTCGACGAGACGTTCGCCGAGTTCGACGACGTCGTCGGTCTGGACCGCCTCGCCTGCGTCCACCTCAACGACTCGAAACACGCCTGTGGAACGAATAAGGACGAACACGCCCACGTCGGCGAGGGCGAAATCGGCGAAGCCGGAATGTCCGCCTTCATCAATCACGGCGCTGTCGCCGACGTGCCGTTCGTCCTTGAGACCCCCACCGAGAACGGCAAGAGCTTCGCGTGGAACATCGAGCGGGTGCGGGAACTGCGCGAGGAGTAGGTTCTCACGAAGGAAACAAGCGCCACGGCGAGCCAATCGCGGGATTTTTGCCGACGAGTCGCCTGTCTCCGATAGTGCGTAGGTTCTCCGCTGACTACCTCGACTCGACCCGAACCGGGATGTGGGCCGACTCCCGAGCGGCGCTATCGGACCTCGGCCTCGGAGAGTGTGAGCGCGTCCTCGATGTCGGCTGTGGTACCGGCGAGCTGACGCGGGTCTTGCGCGAGGAGTCGGGCGGGACGGTAGTCGGACTCGACGCCGACGCCGAACTCCTCGCCGCAGTAGATGGCCCGGTCGTCCGCGGCGACGCGACGCGACTGCCGTTCACCGACGACGCCTTCGACCTCGTGGCCTGTCAGGCGCTGCTCATCAACCTTCCCGACCCCGAGGCGGCCGTCCGGGAGTTCGCCCGCGTCGCCAGCGACCGGGTCGCGGCCGTCGAACCGAACAACGGCGCGGTCGCCGTCGACTCCACCGTCGAGCGCGAGCCCGCTCTCGCCCGGCGGGCGCGGCGCTCCTTCTTAGACGGCGTCCGGACGGACGTGACGCTGGGAGCCGACGCCGCCGACGTGTTCGAGTCGGCGGGCCTCGACGTGGTCTCGACGCGACGGTACGACCAGGAACGGACCGTCGAACCACCCTACGGCGAGGCGGCGGTGCGGGCCGCCCAGCGGAAGGCGACCGGCGAGGGACTGGCCAGTGACCGGGAGACGATTCTCGCCGGCGAGACGACCCCCGAAGAGTACGACGCGTTGCGCGAACGCTGGCGTGCGATGGGCCGAGACGTGATTTCACAGATGCAGACCGACGACTACGAGCGTCGCGAGACGGTTCCCTTCTTCGTCACCGTCGGTCGGGTGTAGTCGGCGGTGCGTCGGCCCCGATCTGTCGTGACTCGTCCGGGAGCACGGAGCCAGCGGCTCGATAGAGTGCGATATCGAGTCCCCCGATTGCGAGGCCCACGAGGGCACCGACCGGCGCAGCGACGACGATGCCGATGAGGACGATCAGTAGCGCCGAGAGGGGTTGGCTTGTAATCAACTGCGGGATGGCGGTGACTGCGAGGATACCGAGCAGAAACGCGATGCCGCTGACCCCGCCGGCCGCGACGCCCCGTAGCGCGAGCGACCGTAGCGAGTCGTCGACGAGCGACGCGTTCGAGAGCACCCACCGAGCCGCGACGACGAATATCGCCCAGAGATACAGGAAAACGGCGACGCCCGCGAGTGTGTTCAGCCCCTGTAAGAGTCCGCCGAGGACGCCCATCGCGTGGGCGACGACGACAGCGACGAGGACGAACGAGACGACGTCGAAGGTGCCGAGCGTCCACGGGAGAAGGGCGAGCCGCCGGCCTTCGGCGGCGGCCGACTCAACCATGTGCCAGCACCTCCGCGAGGACGACCAGCGCGAGGAGCACGCCGGCGGTCACGCCGTAAGCCCGGCCCAGCGTTCCACGGAGGGCTGCACTCGTTTCGGCGGCTCCGATACCGCTGTGTTCGTCGGCACGGACGACGACGAGCGTTCTGACTGCCGATCCGACGACGAGGCCGACGACGACGAGCAGTTTCACGAGTAGCGTCCGACCCCAGCCGGTCGTCGGTCCGGGCACGCCCAGCGCGCCGAGGTTGCCGACGCCGGTGAGGACGAGGACGCCGAGCGCGCCCCAGAACAGCCATTCGTATCGTCTGGCGGCGGCCATATCGGTCACTGCGGCAGTCCGGTAGCCGTGCCAGAGCGTGATGGTACTACCGACCAGTACGGTGACGGTGAGGACGTGGAGGGTTCGGACGGCGAGGGAGACCAGTTGCGCCATCGACGGACGTACGCACGGCTCGACAAAAGCACTGGGTCACCGGTCAGGCGTCGGTTCGCCTTCGTCGGCTGTCGCTCCCTTACCAGCGGTTCCACCGAATCGGTCCATCGCTGTCTCGCGGTCGCCAGTCGCCGGGACGAGACCGACCGCGTCTCCCAGTCCGAACGGCGGCATGTTGACGTAGACGGACTCGTGGTCGCTCGCCCGGACGCGGTACGTCTCGTGCCAGATGCCCACGTCGCCGGCTTCGCCTACCTCGTCGACGAACCGTCGCCAGGCCGGCAAGTGCTCTCTGTCGGCGTCGTGGGCGTACGCGTGCAGGTCGTCGAAGGACCGCCAGAACTGCGTCAGGGTAACATTCCTGAGGCCGAAACTGGTCCGGTGCCCGAGTAGCCCGCTGTCGGGGTCGGCGTCGAGTTCCCGTAGCATCCGGGGCATCGCGAGGAAGACGGGGAGCCACTGGTGGACCTTCCAGAGTTTGTTGAGGCGGATGCCGATGCGAAACACGACGAAATCGTCGTCGACGTCGACGTCGGCGGTCATCCGGCGCGGAATCGGGTCGGTCATGGCTGCTAGCTCACACTCTCGACTCCCGGCGTATTGTTAGTTAGTGTAAGAAACCTTCCACTATTACACCACGTCGCCGCGGACCGTCGCGCCCTCTTGGCGCTCGCGGTAAGCCCGAACCGCGTCAGCGGCTTCGTCGGCCTCGTCGTCGTCCATCCCGAGCATCTCCAGTGCGCCCGACAGCGTTGGCAGGACGAAGTCACCGTTCCGAAGTTTCTCGAAGGCCTCCTCGGAACGCTGTCCGTCCACCCACAGACACGCGCCCCGGGGGTCCAGAATCTGCTCGTAGTCGTCTCTAGCCATCGCGCCCTGCAGCCGCTGAGTGACGTTGTCGTCGAAGGAGGCGTTACAGACCTCCAGGTGAATCGGCTCGTCTTCGTCGTCGGGGAGCAGGTGGGCGGCCAGACATTTCTCGGGAGCTGCGTGGCCGTTCGTGTTGGCCCGGAGGTACTCGGGATACTCGTCGGCCCACGCCGCCCGAACCGTTTTCCCGACGCCGTCGACGCCGTGGCTCCGCTGGAACTCCTCGCTTCGCTCGGGGGCGTCCTTGAGCAGGATGTCCTTGGTGACGTAGATATCGAGTCGCTCGATGGGGTCCAGTCCCAGCGCCACGTCGCCGTAGACCCACACCTCTCGGACCGGAACTGGCATCGTCTCCTCCTCAACGGTGGCGACGACGTCTTCGACTCGTTCGACGGCCGCCGCGCGGTCCATGCTCATTGGCTGTTCGTAGCGGGTGGGCGGGCAAATCGCTGACGCTCTCTCGGCCGAGCAGGCGGTGCCGTCGAGCGTGTCGATCGATGCCACACCTTCCGAATCCCTTTATGACGGCCGGCAGAGATGTGACCATGACCGATCGCGCCGAGCAGTTCCGCGACCTCGTCCCGTGGGCCGAGGGCACGGATCCGCTGTACGCCCACCTCTGCCGACACGCTGCCGACGACCCCGAGATTTTGGCGCTCGCCGAGAGCATCCCCGGGGACCGGCAGGTTCCCCACGTCTTGTTGGCCGCGGTGCAGTACCTCCTCGAACGCGAGGGGACGCATCGACTGGCCGACTACTACGCGACGCTGACTGACGACCCACGAGCGCCCGACGAGAACTGTTACCCCGTGTTCCGCGAGTTCTGTCTGGACCGGACCGACGCACTCCGTCCGCTACTGACCTCCCGTCGGACACAGACCAACTCGGTTCGGCGCTCGGCGGTGCTGTATCCGGCCATCGCTCACGTCGCCGCGAGGGTGGCTGGGCCGCTCGCGCTGGTCGAACTCGGCCCGAGCGCTGGTCTGAACCTGCTGTTCGACCGCTACCGCTACGACTACGACGGCCGAACCGTCGGCGCTGCGGACTCGCCGATTACCATCGAGAGTGAGATTCGAGGCGGCGACCCGCCGTTGCCCGCGGACCCGCCGGCCGTCCGCTCCCGCGTCGGACTCGACGTACATCCCCTCGACGTGACCGACCCTGCCGACGCGGACTGGCTTCGGTCGCTCGTCTGGCCGGCCCACACCGACCGCCGCGAACTGCTCGACGGCGCGCTCGCCGTTGCGAGCGAGGACCCGCCGAGACTCGTCGCGGGGGACTTGCTCTCCGACCTTCCGGCAGTCCTCGACGGGATTCCCGAGGACGTTCCGGTCTGTGTGTTCAATACGCTCGTTCTCTATCAGGTTCCGGACGACGTTTGCGAGCGACTCGCGACCCTGCTACGCGACCGGATGGCCGACCGGCCGCTCCACTGGCTCACGGGCGCGAACAAACTTTCGGGCGGGGAATCGGTCGAACTCGACTGGATGCGTCGCGAGGACGGCGAGGTCAGGCGAGATACCCTCGCCGACTTCGAGCCACATGGCCGGTGGCTGGAGTGGCGGGCGTAGGAAACGCCCGACATCGTGCGTCTCGTTCACAGGGGATTTTGTCTCCCGCCCTCGAATCCCCGATCATGCAGGTCAAGGTGTACGACGGCGTGGAACAACGTTCCACGAACAGTCGGACGCAGTCCGACGACGGAGCAGCTAGAGACTGTCTGCTCGTCCTCGGATGGGGGAACCGCTGTCGCCACGAGAACGTCCAGTGGCTCGTCGACCGACTGACCGAGCACTACCGCGTCCACGTCGTCGAACTGCCGACGCACATCACCGACGTCCGGCGCGAGTGGGTCGAACCGGTTCGGAAGTACGCCGCCGACCTGGACGAATTCCCGATTCTCGCTCACAGCGCTGGCGGCCTGACCACGGCTCACTTCGACGTCGACGGCGTCACCAACCGCGTCTATCTGAGTCCGTGGTGGGGGGACGACCTCCCCTTTCCGAAGACAGTCGTCGACGCGCTCTCACGGCTGCCAATCACCGAACCGTTCCTTCCCACCGGCAGTCTCGAACGCGAGGCTATCGGCGACCTCGCCACCGAAGCACAGATACGCGACGGCCCGGACGCCGCCTCGCCCGCGTTCCTCCGGACGACTCGCCGGGCGCACGCCTCCCTCCCGCCGGCCCGCGAGAACGCCGTCGCGTTCTGCAGTCTCACGGACAAGATAGTGGACCCCCGAGCCATCGGCGAGCGACTCCCCGCCGACCGCATTCGCCTGTACGACGGCGGTCACGAACTGTTCAGTTCGAGCGCTCGGGACCAGCACATCGACACCGTGCTCGCGGCTCTCGAGCGCGGTCCGGACGGCCTCTGATATCGGTCACGCCCGTTTTCGCTCGTCCGTGCTGACGTGGACGGTCTTCTCGACGCGCGCGTGGACCTTGCCGTCGGCGTTCACGAGGTCGATGTCGTACTCGCGGTCGACTGAGTCACTGTCTGCGAGCTCGGTTTCGATCTGTTCGACCTCGCCGTCGGGAACCTCGAAGGTGGCGTACAACGTCTCCGTTCCGGGCTTGCGGAACTGAATCGAGGCGGCCTTGTCCCAGACGACGTAGGAATCCTCCAGTCGACGAAAGAGCATTATCATGTAAAAGGGGTCGACGGCGCTGTAGAGGCTGCCACCGAAGAGTGTCCCGACGACGTTTCTGGTTCGCCACGACAGCGGCAGTTTTATGCGGACCTCTGACCAGTCGTCTTCGATGTGAGTCACGCGCCCGCCGGTAGCGAGGTACGCCGGATACCAGTTGAACACCGCCCGCTCCAGCCGCGTCCGCAGAGATTCGCCCATCGCCTCTGTAACGTAGCCCGGGACCTAAGACCGTTTCCCTCGGAAAACAACCCTATCGAGGTTTCGAGACGAGACGAAACCCTCACCACCGCTCGCACGAATAGCGAAGACGATGGAGTGTGACAAGTGCGGGGACCACGCGGTGCTGCACGCGGCGTATTCGGGGCTACACCTCTGTGAGGACCACCTCTGTCGGACCGTCGAGAAACGGCTCCGACGGCGGGTGCGAGAGGACGGTCTCGTCCCGGACGACGCCACCCCCGAGGACCCGGACACGTGGGTCATCGGTCTCTCGGGCGGGAAAGACAGCGTCGTTCTCACGTCGATTCTCCACGATGTCTTCGAGCGCGACCCGCGCATCGAACTCGTCGCCCTCTCGATTCACGAGGGTATCGAGGGCTATCGCGATAAGAGTCTGGAGGCCTGCGAGGAACTGACCGACGACCTGGACATCCGTCACGAAGTCGTCTCCTACGCCGAGGAGTTCGACGTGCAGATGGACGACGTCGTCGAGAAGGACCCGGAAGGGATGGCTGCCTGTGCGTACTGCGGGGTCTTCCGCCGCGACGTACTCTCGCGGTACGCCGAGAAACTAAACGCTGATAAACTGCTCACCGGCCACAACTTAGACGACGAGGCCGAGACGGCGCTGATGAACTTTTTCGAGGGCGACGTCGAGCAGATGGCTCAACACTTCGACGCCTCCCTCGGGCCGTTCGAAAGCCAGTCCGACGGCAACGCGCCGACCGAGCGAACGCGGGAGAAACAGGATCACCACATCCCGCGGGCGAAACCGCTACGGGACGTTCCCGAGAAAGAAATCGCACTCTACGCCCGTTTCCGGGACTTGCCAGCTCATATCACCGAATGTCCCCACGCCGAGGAGGCCTACCGCGGCGAGGTCCAGCAGTTGATGCTCGGCCTCGAAGAGAACCACCCCGGCACGCGACACTCGATTATGGCTGGCTACGAGAAACTCGCGGCGCTGGCGGCCGATGCCTACGGCGGCGACGACGCTGACGCCAAGTTCGGCGAGTGCGACAGTTGCGGCGCGCCGACCGCTCGGGACCTGTGTCGGAAGTGCAACCTACTCGACGCCCTGGAAGCGGTTTAATCGGGTGAGCCACCGAATCGTGAATAAGTCGTGTCTAACGCCGGTGTGACTGGTATCCGATTCATGTCTCACTAGTGCCTCACTCGTGTCCAACTCGGGGGCGACTCTTGCCCGACTCGTGTGTGAGTTGTGTCCGTTCCCAGTCGGAATCTGGAAATCATTCATGTATCGGTAATCCTCCGTTTCTGACGGTGTATGCCAAATGACACCAGACCGACGCGACGTGTTGCGAGGGATCGCCGCCGCCGGAACCGCATCCGCCATCGGGACCGGCGTCGCTAGTGCGCACGACGATGACGACTACGACGAGGAGGACGCCCTCGTCCGGGTCGTCCACGCGTCCCCCGACGCTCCGGATGTCGACGTCTACGTCGACGGCAGCCGAGTGCTGAGGGGCGTCGAGTACGGCACCATCTCGGACTATCTCTGGGTCGAACCGGACGAGTACGAGGTGAAGATAACCGCCGCCGGCGACCGGAACGCCGTCGTCTTCGAGGATGACCTGGCGTTCGAGGAGGACGACGAGTACACCGTCGTCGCCACCGGCGAATTCGAGGAGGACGAGTTCGAGGTCTTCGTCTACGAGGACGACCGCAGTACCCGACGAGACCGGGCCCGCGTCCGGGTTATCCACGCCTCCCCGGACGCCCCCGACGTCGACGTGACTCTCGACGAAGGCGACGCCGTCCTCATTGAGGACCTGGAGCTCGGCGAGGAGAGTGACTACCTGACGGTCAAACCGGGCCGCTACGAACTCGAAGTGCGACCGGCCAGTTCGAAAAACGACAACCCGTTCGACGCGGAGTTCGACGTCCGTCTCCGTCCGGGTCGGGTGTACACCGTCGTCGCCACCGGATTCTTCATGCCCGACAAAGTGGCGGAGTACGAGGTGTTCGACCTCGTGGCCGCCGTCGACGCCCGGCGTGACGACGACCACTGAGTCGGCTTACTGCTGATACGCAGCGTATACTAACGACATCCCAACGCGTCCGTGCCGTCGATGGAGACCGTGCTCTGGCAGGTCCTCGCTGGCACTGAAGGCGGACCTAATCGGGTCCGAATCCTTCGGGCGCTCGACGAGCGACCACGGAACCGGAACCAACTCGCCGACTCGCTCTCGCTCAACTACAAGACGGTCGAACACCACCTCGCCGTGCTCTCGAAGCACGGTCTGGTCGAACACAGCGACTCCGACTACGGTGCCGTCTACTTCACGACGGAGACAGCCCGAGAACACTGGTCGATCATCGAGCGAATCGCCGAGACGACTGACGCCTGAGACGGACCGTTGTCGCGATGTACCGGGACGCCGACCCGTGGTCGGCGCTATCCGGACATACGCTACAGTTCGTATGAGTGATGTCTCGTTCGGCTAACACTCGACGGGAGCCGCCGCTCGAAGAGTGAAAACGGAGAGGAGAGGTCGACGGTTACTCGTTCGTCCGGATGACGTCGAGACCGTTGTTCTTCTCGCGCTGGTCGCGGCCGCCGTCGGTCTCGCCGTAGCCGCTGGGGCTGCCGGCGTGGTTGGCGGTGCCGCCGTCGTTGGCGCTGGTTTCGAAGTTCTCGGAGGCGTCGAAGGAGGTGTCGTCGCCGACCTCCTGGATCGCCTCGCGGGACTTGTTGGCCTGCTTCTGCGTGGTCGGGCCGAGCACCTGTGCGGACTGGACGCCGGTCATGATAGCCATGACGCGGACCTTGCCCTTGTACTCCTCTTGGATGCGGGCGCCCCAGATGACGTTCGCCGAGGCTTCGAGGCGCTCGGTGATGTTCTGGGCGATCCCCTCTGCCTCCTTCAGGGTGAGGTCCGGGCCGCCAGTGATGTGGACCAGGCCACCGCTGGCACCGCGGTAGTCCACGTCCAGCAGCGGGTGGTTCATCGCGTCCTTGACGACTTCCTGTGTCTTGTTCTTGTCCTGGGTCTCACCGACCAGCATCACCGCGACGCCGCCCTGATTCATGATGGAGGTCATGTCGGCGTAGTCGAGGTTGATGAGGCTCGGCTGGGTGATGGTCTCGGAGATGCCCTTGACCGTCTCGGCGATGATCTGGTCCATCACCGAGAACGCCTTGCCGATGGGCAGGTTCGGGACGTAGTCGAGCAGGCGGTTGTTGTCCAGCACGATGATGGAGTCCGCCTCGTTGCGGAGCTTCTCTAAGCCTTCCTCGGCTTTCACCGTGCGGGCTCGCTCGACGTTGAACGGCGTCGAGACCATGCCGACGACGATTGCGCCCTGTTCCTTGGCAATCTTCGAGACGACGGGGGCGGCACCGGTACCGGTTCCGCCACCCATGCCGGCCGTGACGAACACGAGGTCCGCATCGCCCAGCACTTCCTTGATAGTCCCCTGTGCCATCTCGGTGGCGCGCTCCCCCATCGAGGGGTCGCCACCGGCACCGAGTCCGTTGGTGAGGGACTTGCCGACCAGAATCTTCGTGTCGGCTTCGATCATCTTGAGGTGCTGTTTGTCGGTGTTGATGGCGACGGTGTCGGCACCTTCGACGCCGATGTTGTAGAGTCGATTGACGGTGTTGTTCCCGGCACCGCCACAGCCGACGATGACGATTCGCGGGTCACCGAATCCGTCGACGTCCTCGTCGGACATCTTCTGCTGTTCCTGCTCGTCGCGTTCGAGGGCTTCGTTGACGATGTCCTGCATCGTTAGGCCCTCGCCCACGTTCGCTTTTGCTTCTCGGAAGCACGTTCGGAACCGTCCTGTTCTGCGAGCATCTCACGGACGGCCGACCGAATCGCCTCGCTTCGGTTGGGGTATTCCCCCGTTTCGACCATCTGTTCGACCTCTTCGATCTGCTGCTTCGGAATCCGTAGTGTCACACGCTCCATTGTTATTGGTCCCCTTTGGGTAAGACGGCCCGAACGAGTCGAGATTTCGACCCGTCCAGTTGTTTACACAGTGAAATCGCCAGCCGATGGCGGGATGCCACCGTTGCGCACACTGTGTAAGACGGCCGTCTTACGCAAGATGTACCACAAACTGGGGGATATTAAAACTATCGCCGAGTGTATGACAAACGTGCGTTTACGTCAGAAGAAACACGCTACCGTTCGTTTGCGCTACTTCGGGGTTGGTCGAGTACGTCCGCCGCCGGCGTCCGGCGACCACAGCTGGGACAGAACCCCCAGTCGGACCGAATCTCGTCACCGCAGTCACAGAAGACGCGCCGGGAGGACTTCTCGCCGCAATTCGGGCAGTAAACGTGGCCTGCGGAGAGGTTTTCGCCGCATTGGGCGCATGACTTCTGTTCGCTCATCTCCGCGTTTTCACGGCGTTCGGCCGATGTCTTACGGCCGTCAGAGCCGTGTGATACGCCGTCGGTGTCGGCAGCGGCTGTGTCAGACGCGGGTGACTCGGCCGCCACAGCGCCGTGTTCGGCGTCGAGCGAGATGTTTACGTTGACATCCTGCGGTCGTCCCGCGGGCGGTCGCTCGGCTCGCTTGGGTAGCCGGTCGGCGATGATGGCGTCGACACGCTCCGCGATGAGTTCGTCGATACTCTCGGTGTCGGCCACCGATTCGGCCCCCGCCGACTCGGCGGAGTCAGAGCGGGTGGGTGACGGGTCGTCGCCACTCCCGTCGAGATACGCTCGGAGGGCCTCGCGCATGACCTCACTCTTCGAGGCGTCGAACGTTTCGAGGCGTTCGATGAGGTCGTCGTCAGCGCGGAACGTGATCTTGCTCATCCAACTCGTAAGACAGGTCGTCACCTGGGTATTAAAATCTTCCCGCTACGTCAGACGCACGGCTGCCGAGACGTGCTCACTCTCGCAGGTCGAATCCGGCGTTCCAGCGTTCGCCACAGTCCGGACACTCGACGTGGTACGTATTCGACCGCAGGAAGTGTGCCTTCTCTTCGACGGAAAGCTCTCCCGCATCGCGAGCACACGCGACGTGGAACCCGGTGCCGCAGTGGTCACACGTCACTGATTGTAGCTCGCTGGTGAGCCGATCAGAACAGTAGATGCAGTCTCCGAGCACTGTGACGGACGTACAACGACCGCTGGTTTACGTGTTACCCATACTGTGAGCCGGCTGTCGTGGCGAATTAACGACCGGGTGAGCGAGAAAGTGAGAGGAAATACGTGGTACGCACCCCCGTGTGAGCGCCCCGCGAACGCCCGGAGAATAACAATCCTTAAGTCCGGACGGCGGGCTAATTTCTGTTGCTGCCCGCCCTTAGCTCAGACTGGTAGAGCAGTCGACTGTAGATCGACTTGTCCCCCGTTCAAATCGGGGAGGGCGGACTTGGTTTTCTGCCGAACTATCGTAGGGAGCGACGGGTTCGGGACGTAGCTTCGCTCCGAGTGTCGCTCGCTATCCACGTGAAGCCCAATCGAGCGATCTCGAAATAGTATCGTACTGGTGACTAATCGAGTATCGAATGGGTTCCGGATGGACGGGAGACCCAGCGACTCGCGAATGGGTCAGGCGAGAACACAGTTCTCGCCGCGAACGCCCGTAACCTGTACGGAGAACCGTCAAAATGGGGTTGTGAAACCGCGTGAACTACCCTTACTCTTTTTGGCAGAGCGGGTAGAAGCATGGCTTGGTCGTCGATGGGAGTCTTTGACAAAGCACGCAACGTTTCCCAACTCGGGGAACAGGATAGATGCCCGTACATCTGTCTAGAATGTGAGGAGTCGTTCGAAGTCCAGTATCACTCCTGTCCGGTCTGCGAAGGATACGATATCCGCCGGGCGAAGTGGGTCGAATAGCCCTCGACGTCCACACTGGCACGTCCTAACCGATGCTATCGGGCTCAACGCCCTTTTTTGCCACGCACACTCTCCAGCGTCGCGTGCCGCTTGGCACAGTCACAAGTACGCGAGCGGTATAGCGTTGGTATGCAGCATCGCCAACTCGGGACGACAGGCTACGACGTGACAGAGGTCGGCTTCGGGACGTGGAACATCGGCGGCGACTGGGGCGACATCGACGAAGAGGCGGGTCGCGAGGCGGTTCGGGCCGCGCTCGATGCGGGTGTCGACTTCATCGACACGGCGGACGTCTACGGCGACGGTTTCAGCGAGCAACGCATCGCCGAGGTGCTTGACGAACGCGGCGTCCGCGACGAGGTGACAGTGGCGACGAAGGCCGGCCGCCGCCTTGACCCGCATACGGCCGACCGCTACAACTACGAGAACCTCTCGCGGTTCGTGGACCGCTCGCGGGAGTACCTTGGCGTCGAGACGCTGGAACTCCTCCAACTGCACTGTCCGCCAACCGAGGCGTACTACCAACCGGAGACGTTCGAGGCGCTGGACCGCCTGAAAGACGAGGGGAAGCTCGCTCACTACGGCGTCAGCGTCGAAAAGGTCGAACAGGCGCTGAAAGCCATCGAGTACCCCGGCGTCGAGACGGTCCAGATAATTTTCAACATGTTCCGCCAGCGGCCCGCGGAGCTGTTCTTCGAGGAAGCCGCGCGCCGTGACGTGGGCGTCATCGTTCGGGTCCCGCTGGCGTCGGGCCTCCTGACGGGCGAGCTCTCGCGGGACATGGAGTTCCCCGAGAACGACCACCGCAATTTCAACATCGAGGGGGAGGCCTTCGACCGCGGCGAGACGTTCGCTGGCTTGCCGGTCGAGGACGGCTTCGACGCCGTCGACGAACTGCGCGACCACGTCCCCGACGAGATGACGATGGCCCAGATGGCGCTGCGCTGGATTCTCGACCACGACGCCGTCTCGACGGTCATCCCCGGGTCGACGACGCCAGAACACATCCAGGCCAACGCCGCGGCCAGCGAGAAACCCTCGCTCTCCCATCAGACCCGCGGCGCGGTACGAGACCTCTACGAGGAGTACGTCTTCGACTCGGTTCATCACCGCTGGTGACGACGAGGGACGCCACGATTCTCCTCGACGTCGCCGTGACTCACCGCACAGTTCAAGTGCGCTTGCAGTAATCTCACGGATATGGCGGTTTCCTTTGACCTGTTCGGAACCCTCGTCGCCGCTGACCGGCCCGGTGCACCGTGGGACGCCGTGGCCGAACGTCTCGACGCGCGCGGCGTCAGCGTCCCCGACGACTGGGAGGCCGCCTATCGGAGTGGTCACCGAGAGTACGAACGGGGACGGGAGGCTCCCCTCGACGAGCACGTTCGCCTCGCGCTCTCGAGTCGCGGCGTCAAAGTGAGCGAGACGACCGCCCGTGAGGCAGTGCTCGCGGCGTTCGACGTTCCGGTGACCGTCAGGGACGGCGCACGCGAGGCGTTGGCTGCCGCACACGGCCGCGGTCCCGTCGCCGTCTGCTCGAACTGTAGCGTCCCTGGACTGGTCGAGCGGACGCTCGACCGGGCGGACCTCGGTTCCGACTCGCCGCTCGCGCCCGACGCCGTCGTCAGCAGTGTCGACTGCGGCTGGCGCAAACCGTTCGAACCCATCTTCGAGACGACGGCCGACACGCTCGGCGTCCCGCTGTCGTCGCTCGTCCACGTCGGCGACGACGCTCGCATCGACGGCGGCGCGGAACGAGTCGGCGCAACGTCGGTTCTCGTCGACGACGTGCCGCTCCCGACGGTTACCACGCGACTTCGGGAGGGAACGTTGTGCTGACCACGCTCGCAGTCGTCGTCGCCGCAGCGCTCGAAGCGGCCGTCGGCGAACCGGCGACGCGATACCACCCCGTCGCGTGGTTCGGGTCGCTCGTCGCGCCGCTGGACCGGGAATGGCGGGGCGACTCCCGTGCGCTCGCAACCGGTGCGCTCAGCGCGCTCGTCCTCCCGCTGTTCGCGGCACTGGCCGTCGGCGCGACCGTCGCCGCGGTCGCGGCGCTCACCCCGCTGGCCGGGGCGTTCGCGGCCGGTCTCGCGCTGTTCCTGACGACCAGCCTTCGCGAACTCCTCGCCGCCGCGCGGTCGGTCGTCGCTGACTCTGAGACCGACGTCGAAACCGCCCGCAACGGGTTGCTCGCACTGGCCGGTCGGGACGCCAGCTCCCTGTCACCGGGGCTCCTCCGCAGCGCGGCCGTCGAGAGCGCCGCCGAGAACCTCGCGGACGGATTGGTCGCCTCGCTGGGCGCGTTCGTCCTCGGGGCGGCGCTCGCGCCGCTGGCCGGACTGCCGACACTTCCCGTCGCCGCCGCCGCTGCCGCGTGGGTCAAGGCCGTCAACACGATGGACTCGATGCTGGGCTATCGCTCGAAGCGCGTGGGGACGCCCGCCGCGCGTCTCGACGACGCCGTGATGTGGTTTCCGGCCCGGGCGAGCGCGCTCTTGCTCGCGGTGGCGTTAGCCGACCTCGAATCACTCGGCCGTGCTCGTGCGTGGCTGGACCGGGTTCCGTCGCCAAACTCCGGGTGGCCGATGGGAGCGGTCGCGGCCGCCCTCGACGCTCGGCTGGAGAAACCGGGTGTCTACGTCCTGAACGCCAGTGCGCCCCTTCCGGACGGAGCGACGGCGCGGCGCGGTGTGCGCGGCGTCGGTCGCGCCGGCCTGCTGACGTACGCGCTCGCGGGGGTGCTCGCGTGGTTCTGAGTGCGGTCCGCGGGGCGCTCGGCTTCCTCTCGCGGCTTCCGGTCGGCCACAGCGAGGCCGCGTGGGACGCCTTCACAGCGACTCCGGCGGCGTTCCCACTGGCGGGCTACGTCGTCGGTGCGCTGGTTGCCGTCCCGTTCCTCGCCGTCGGACTCGTTCCCGCGGCGGTCGTCGCGGCGGCGTATCTCGCCGGAATCGTCCTCGTCACCGGCGTCAACCACGCCGACGGCCTCGCGGACCTCGGCGACGCGGCGGTCGTCCACGGCGGCCCCGCCGAGCGCCGCGAGGTGATGCGCGATACGACGGTCGGCGTCGGTGCGGTGCTGGCACTCGGAACCACTCTCGTCGGACTAGCGCTGGGTGCGCTTGCCGTGGCGGGGCTGCCGGTTCTCGTGGCCGTCGCTATCGTCGTCGCCGCGGAGGTCGGCGCGAAGCTCTCGATGGCGACGCTCGCGTGTGTCGCCACGCCGAGCCACGCGGGGTTCGGCGAGACCGTGCTTTCGGGCAATCGGCCGCGAGACTTCCTCGCGTCGGTCGCGGCGGCGCTTCCGGCCGCCGCACTCGTCGTTCCCGTAACGACCGTCGCCGTCGTCGCGGGCCCGGTCGTCGCTCTCGTGCTCCGACGGTGGGCCGACCGTCGCCTCGGCGGCGTCGGCGGCGACGTCTTCGGCGCGGCCAACGAACTCTCGCGGGTCGCCGCCCTGCACGCGGCCGTCGTCGCGTGGACGCTCTTCGACTGGGGGGTGCTCGCGTGGACGCGCTGGTGATGTGCGGCGGGCGCGGGACGCGCCTCGACGCCGACCGCGAGAAGCCGCTGTTCGAGGTCGGCGGCGTCCCGATGGTCGACCGCGTCCGCGGCGCGCTCGATGCCAGCGGCGTCGAGCGAGTCTACGCGGCCACGTCGCCGAATGCGCCGGCGACCCGCGCCCACCTCGACGTGCCGTGCATCGAGACGCCGGGCGAGGGGTACGTCGCGGACCTCGACAGCGCGCTGACAGACGACCGGCTCACGACGCCGGTGTTGACCGTCGCGGCGGACCTGCCGCTACTGGACGGTGAGATACTGGATCGCGTACTGGCCGTCCACGACGACGGATCACTGTCGGTGCTCGTCCCCGCCGCCCGCAAGCGCGAACTCGGCGTCAGCGACGATACGACCTTCCAGCGGGCGGGCGAGGAAGTCGCGCCAACTGGGGTCAACGTCGTCGGCGACGACGCCGACGGCGCGTGGCGATCGACGGACGTGCGGCTGGTGGTCAACGTCAACGCACTGTCGGACGCCCGCGTGGCCGAGCAATATCTGTAGCGCACGAAACATTCTCGTGACTCCTCTTCGTTCGTCCCCTATGGACCCCGACAGCGTCGAGCGACTGCGGACGTTCAGTGAGAGTGACCCGCACTTCGACGCGGACGGCCGCGCCCCGCACGGCAGCAGCGACGACAGGGAACTGCTTGATTTCAGCGCGAACACGAACCCGCGGGTGCCGACGGGTTCGGCCCGCGTGTTCAGTTCTGCCTTCGCCGCCGCGCGGTCGTACCCGGCCGACGACTACGTCCCGTTCCGGACGACGGCCGCCGAGTTCGTCGGCTGTGACCCCGTGCAGGTCGTCCCCACCGCGGGCGGCCTCGAAGCCATCCGGCTCGCTATCCAGACGACGGTCCGGGCCGGCGATTCGGTCCTCGTGCCCGCGCCGAGTTTCGGCGAGTACGCCCGCGAGGTTCGACTGCAAGGGGCCGAACCGGAATTCGTGGACCACGGCGAGATACTCGATAGCGACCCCACGTCCCACACGATGGCCGTCGTCTGTAACCCCAACAACCCGACCGGGGAGTGTTACGACAGCGAGCGGCTGCGGGCGTTCGCCGACCGTTGTCGGGAGCACGGGACCACGCTGTTGGTCGACGAGGCGTTCCTCGGGTTCACCGACCAGCCCTCGATAGCGGGCCGCGCTGGTGTCGTCGTCGCCCGCTCGCTGACGAAACTGTTCGGCCTGCCGGGCATCCGGATGGGCTACGCCGTCGCGTCGGGCGACGCGCTGGACTGGCTGACGACCGCTCGCCGCGCGTGGTCGATGAGCGAACCCGCGGCGGCGCTGGGCGAGCACTGCTACCAACAGGACGAGTTCGTTGCCGAGACGCGTGACCGAGTCGAGACCGAGCGCGACCGGCTGCGCGACCGCCTTTCGACGCGCTTCGACGTGTTCCCCTCCGATGCGCCCTTCCTCCTGTTCGAGGTCACTGACGTGAGCGTGGACGACCTGCTGTCGACGGCCCGTGAGCGCGGTATCGCGCTCCGGGACGCCCGCTCGTTCCGCGGCCTCGACAGCCACGTCCGCGTCGCGGTCCGGACCGAACGGCAGAACGACCGCCTCTTAGAGGCGCTGGATGTTTGAGACGACCCAGCGGAAGGGCGTCGTACAGGTTCGGTGCGAGGGAGCCCGCTGGCTCTCGACGGCGTGGGACGGCGGCTACCGCGAGGCTGACGCGGTGTACAACCTCACCGTTCCCGAGGGATTCGAGCGGACGAACCTCGACGCCTACCGAAAGGAGCGACTCGGCGAGGCCGACTTTCCGGTCGGCCCGACGCTGCTGACCGGGCTCGATATGGCCCACGCACGCTGTGCCCGGAGCGGTCCTGTCAGCGTGCTGGCGACGGTGGGCCTCTCGAACCCGGCGGTGCTCCCGACGGGCGAGGGCGGAGCGGCGGACGACGAGACGGACGCCGAAGCGACCGCTGGCCGCGCCGCGTCGAACGACGACGCCGAGTGGCGACCCGGAACGGTGAACCTCGTCGTCGGAGCCGACCGCTCGCTGGACGACGGGGCGCTCGCCACGCTACTCGCCACTGCCGTCGAGGCGAAGGCGGCGACGCTGCTGGACGCGGCGGGCGTCCCCGGCACCACCTCCGACGCCGTCCTCGTAGGCTGTGTCCCTGCCGCCGAACCCGCCGAGTTCGCCGGGAGCGCGACCGAGGTCGGCGCGGCCGCTCGGGCCTGCGTGCGTGATGCCGTTCACGCCAGTCTCGCCGCCCGCTACGACGACGGCCCGCCGACGGTCGAGGAAGCCGAGTACGGCGTCGTCACCGACCGGCAGACCGATGTGCGCCGGCCCTGAAGATGCGCTATGAGCGACAACTCCGCCGGCCCGACGGCTGAGCCGATTACGCCTGGCGCGCCCGAGGAATTCGGCCTCGTGCAGGTGTGGTGGGGCGACGGTAAGGGGAAGACGACGGCGGCACTGGGGATGGCGACCCGCGCTGTCGGCCACGGCTACCGCGTCCACCTCCTCCAGTTCATGAAGGGCGGTACGGGGACCGTCGAAGACGTCCGCGGCGAGTACAACGCCATCGCTGCGCTGCCGGGATTCTCCTACGAGAACGCGGGCCACTACGGCTGGCACGGGTTTCTGGACGGGAGCGACGATGACGAGCACGCCGCCCGTGCAAGGGGGGCATTGGAACGCGCTCGCGAGATTCTCGATGCCAGCGCCGACGCCGACCTCTCGGAACCCCTCGACGCCGACGGGCCGCCCGAGGACGGCGTCAACATGCTGGTCTTAGACGAGATCCTGTACGCCGCCAACCGCGGCCTCGTCGACCCCGAAGACGTCGTCGCACTCGTCGAGCGCAAACCAGACGATGTGGAACTCGTCCTCACGGGCGGCCACGAGCCACCCGAGTACGTCTTCGAGCGGGCGGACCTCGTCACGGAAGTCGGGAAGGTCAAGCATCCGCTGGAGTCCGGCCACTCGGCACGGAAGGGCACCGAGTACTGAATCAGCGTCGCTGGACCGCGCTCCCAGCTACGAGTCGGCGTCTGACTCCGCGAGCAGGTCGGCCGCCAGTGACCGGGCGGCATCGACGTGTTCGTCCGCTTTTTCGTCGCCCGTCGAGTCGAACTCCTCTAACAACTCCGCGACCTTTGCCACTCGCTCCCGACGGACGGCAGGCTCGAGGTCGGTTATCGCGGCGTCGAGCGCGATGGCCTCGGCCTCGCCCAGCCAGCGACTCGCCGTCCGTTCGACCGGTCGCTCGCCGGTCGCTTCGAGATGCTCGTGTAGGGCGTGCAGTCTGTCTTCGTCCACGGTGGCGTTTCGCGCGGCGAGGGGAAAAGCCCGCCGTCGAATCACTCTTGTCGCCGGACGGCTCACTATCGGCCGATGACCTCGAACGGCGAACCGACGGCCGACACCATCCTCGTCGCAGGAACCGCCTCACACGTGGGCAAAAGCACGGTTGCGGCGGGGCTGTGCCGCCTCCTCGCCGACCGCGGCGTGTCGGTCGCGCCGTTCAAGGCCCAGAACATGAGCAACAACGCGCGGGCGACACCTGGCGGTGAAATCGGCGTCTCACAGTACGTACAGGCCCGTGCCGCCCGCGTCCCGCCGACGACTGATCACAACCCGGTCCTGCTGAAACCCCGCGGCGAGGGCGAGTCTCAACTGGTCGTCGACGGCGAGGCGGTAGGCCACTTCGCTGCCGGGGAATACTATGACGCTCACTGGGAGGACGCGCTGGCGGCGGCCCGCGGGGCCCACGCTCGACTGGCCGCCGACCACGATGTAATCGTGGCCGAGGGCGCGGGCTCCATCGCCGAGATAAACCTCCACGACCGCGACCTCGCCAACGTCGAGACGGCGCGTTTCGCCGACGCAGACGTGCTTCTCGTCGCGGACATCGAACGCGGCGGCGTCTTCGCCTCGCTGGTCGGCACACTCGAACTCGTCCCCGACGACGTTCGCGAGCGCGTCATCGGGGCGGTGATCACGAAGTTCCGCGGCGACGAGTCGCTGCTCGCACCCGGCCTCGCCGCCTTCGAGGAGCGAACCGGCGTCCCGATACTGGGCGTCATCCCTCACGACGACCCCGGACTGCCCGAGGAGGATAGCGTGGCCCTTCCATCGGTCGGCGAACGAGCGGTTCGCGGCGCTGACGACGGCGTCCCGGACGACAGGAGCGTCACGGCCGCGGTGCCGCGTCTCCCCCGAATCTCGAACTTCACGGACCTCCACCCGCTCGCCGCGGTCCCCGGCGTCCGCGTCGCCTACGTCCCGCTCTCGGACTCGCTCGCCGAGGCCGACGCCGTCGTCCTGCCCGGCAGTAAGAACACCGTCGACGACCTGCTGGCGCTTCGCGAGGCTGGTTTCGACGACGCCCTTTCGGACTTCGACGGCCCCGTCGTCGGCCTCTGCGGCGGCTATCAGCTACTCGGCGAGGAAATCCGGAACGCAGACATCGAGGGGACGAGCGAACGCGAGCGCGTCGAGGGATTCGGTCTGCTCCCGGTGAGGACGACGTTTTCGCAGACGAAGACCGTCGAGCGCGTCGAGCGCTACCTCAACGGCGTCGGACCGCTCGCGGGCGCGGACGACCCCATCGAGGGCTACGAGATTCACATGGGCGAGTCGACGCTCGTCGGCGAGGCGGCCCGGCCGTTCGAGGGCGACGGCGCGGCGACCGACCGCGTGCTGGGGACCTACCTCCACGACCTCTTTGCGAACGCCGCGGCGCGTGATGCCTTCGTGAGAAACACGTTCGAGCACGCCGGAACCGAGCCGCCAGCGGCGCTCGGTGCCGACCGTCCCTCGCCCTACGACCGGGCGGCGTCCTTCCTCGCAGAACACGTCGATTCCGGCCCGCTCCCCATCGAGTGGTAGTTTATTCGTCCTCGGGAGACGCGAACTTTATATACGAGCGCGCGGGCAGTAGCGGTAATGGTGGAAGTGTTCGCGGTCGCCAGCGGGAAGGGGGGCACTGGCAAGACGACGAGCACGGTCGCGCTGGGGATGGCACTCGCGGACCGCTACGACGTGACGGTGGTCGACGCCGATACGGGGATGGCGAACCTCCTCTTTCACGCCGGCCTCTCCGAAGCCGAGACGACGCTACACGACGTACTGGCCGACGACGCGGCGGTTAGTGAGGCGACCTACGAACGCTTCGGCATGACCGTCGTCCCCTGTGGGACGAGTCTGGACGGCTTCCGCGACGCCGACCCCGCCCGCCTGCGCGAGGTGGTCGCGACACTGGCGGCCGACACCGAAGTCATCTTATTGGACTCGCCGCCAGCGCTCGATAGCCGAACCGCGGTGCTTCCCGTGGTGATGGCCGACCGCATCGTGGTCGTCCTCCAGCCGACCATCCCGGCCATTTCGGACGGCCTGAAGGTCCAGGAGTACGCAACCTCTTACGGGACCGGCGTCGCCGGCATCCTGTTCAACAAGGTCCGCGAGGACGAGCGAATCGACGACGTTGCCGAGAAGACCGAGCGCTACTTCGAGGGGCCGACGCTCGCCGCGATCCCCGAGAGCGAGCGGGCGCGCGAGGCCCGACGCGCGGGTCGACCTCTGCTGGCCCATGCATCCGACTGCGAAGCGGCGGCGGCCTACCGACAGGCGGCCGACGCGCTTTCGGTCCGGAGCGGGGAGTCGGGCGACGTGGCGGATCGGTTCCGGAGCGCCGTCATCCCGGAGACCCTATGAGACTCCCACGGGGAACGCTCCGCAAGTCCCGCGTCGTCACCGACCCACGGGATACGCTTGCCGATGTCCTCGACCGCGAGGTCACCGGCTACGCGATCTTCGAGTCACAGGAGACGCTACTGCTCGACGCCGAGGGCCGGGGCGTCGTCACCTTCGAAGACGGTGTGCCGGTGTTGGCCTATCACACCGGGACCGACCGCGGCGGGCCGCCAGCGCTTGCCGACCTCGCTGTTCCCGGTCCGTACCACGTCTCCGTCTTCGAACTCGCCGCTGCCGACCTCGCAGAGGCCCACGCGACCGAGAAGTTGCGGGTGCCGCCGGGGATGCCGGCCGAGCGGTTGGCCGGCGACCCCGCGCTGGCCGACAGCACACGGCGGGCGGCCCCGGCGGAGCGGACGACGAGCGAGCGTGACGCTAGCACGGATCAGAGCGCCGTGGAGGCGTTCCTCGAAGACGAAGAAAAGATTGCCGCTATCCGCGAACAGGCCCGCGAGGAGGCCCGGCAACGCGCGGCCGAGTGGGACTTTTAGCGGCTCTCGGGCCGGATTTGTGGATAGTGGGTGACGACGAGTCGGCAAACACAGCGCTGTTATAGCTTCGGCGTGTCAGATACCCTAATGACCTCCCGCAGCCCCCGTCCCGGGGACGGGGTCACACGCCGAGCGTTACTGGCAGGACTGACCGCGGGAGCAGCGGGAACGAGCGGCTGTGTGACGCGTCTCCGGACGCTGGCTACTCGACAGCAACCCGACCCCATCTCCCTCTCCGTGAAATGTCTCCCCGTCGACGAGGACCCCTACTCGATCGCCATCGCCCGCCAGTTCTCCGAGTGGCTCGGGACGGCGGGCATCGACACCACCATCGAACCGATGACCGCCGAGGAGCTGTATCGGCAGACGCTCGTCAACGACGAGTTCGACGTGTTCGTCGGGCAGTTCCCCACACACACCGTTCAGCCGGACGCGCTGTACTCGCTGTTGCACTCACGGTTCGCGGTCGAAGCAGGCTGGCAGAATCCCTTTGGTTACACGAACCTCACAGTCGACGATTTGCTGACCGAACAGCGACAAACGTCGGGAGACCGCCGGGTCGAGGCCGTCGCGGAGATACAGCGACACCTCGTCAGGGAGTGCCCGTTCGTCGTCGTCGGCTTCCCCGACGTCATCAGAGCCGCGAGCACCGACCGATTTACGGGCTGGCGCTCCATGGCCGGGCTTTCGCCACTTCACCTGCTATCGCTGGACCGCCGCGACCTCTCGGCGACGACGCTTCGGGCGACCACGCCCGACACGCGATCGACGACAAACCTCAACCCGCTGGTCGCCCCGTTCCGCCGCAGCGGATCGATAACGGAGCTGATCTACGACTCGCTGGCCCGTCGGTATCGTGGCGACCTCCACCCGTGGGCGGCCGCCGAGTTCGAGTGGACCGCGGAGAACCCGCCGGTAGTGCGCGCGACGCTTCGAGAGGATCTGACTTGGCACGACGGGGAGTCCCTGACTGCGGACGACGTCGCGTTCACCTACGCGCTCCTCGCGGACACCTCGCTCGGCTCGTTCGACGAGCCGGTCCCGCCGCTTCGGTTTCGCGGCCGGGCGTCACTCGTCGAGGCGGCGACAGTGCTGGACGACCGCACCGTCGAGATTGAGTTTGGCGAATGTACGCCCGAGGTTGCGACGCGAGCGTTCACCGTCCCGCTGCTCGCCGAACACGTCTGGGAGGACCGGGCGACCCGCGCGGATGTCAGCGGGCTCGACCTCGGGTCGGCGACGACGGAGGCCCTCGTCACGAGCGCGATTCCGCCGGTCGGGAGCGGGCCGCTCGCGTTCGAATCGGCGTCGGGGCGCGAGTCGCTGCTGCTCTCCCGGTTCGAAGACCACTTCCTCGAACGCGTCGACCAGACGCAACTACCCGGGCCCATCGCCAGCGGCGTCCCCTTCGACGAGTTCGAACTGCGGTTCGTCGGCTCGGACGCCTCGGCGGTCGATCTGGTCGCAAACGGGGAGGCCGACTTCACGTCGGTCGGCGTCGGTCCCGATCTCGTCCGGACCATCGGGAAACAACAGGACCTCACGCTGGCCGTCGACCAGACGGACTCGTTCTACTTCCTCGGGTTCAACGCGCGGCGGACGCCGCTTTCGAACCCGCGATTCCGTCACCTGCTGTCTCGCCTGCTAGACCGCAAGACTCTCGCGGAGTCGGTGTTCAACGACTACGTCACGCCCGCGGTGAGTCCGCTCGCCGGCACCGACTGGCGCCCGTCGGACCTCGCCTGGGATCCCGAAGACCCGGCCACGTCCTTCCTGGGCAGCGGTGGCTCAGTCAACAAGCTACGCGCCCGCGAGGCCTTCCGGGACGCCGGCTACCGATACAACGAACAGAACCGCCTTCTCCGAGTCTGAGATGAGTCTGGCTACCGTCCTCGCCGAGGTCGTCGTCGTCGTGGCCACCGCCCTCTCGCTGGCGTCGGTGGCCGTCGTCGGTCCCGATGATGTCAAAGCAGCGGCAGCGGACTTCCCGCAGCGACTCCGCGACGCCGCTCGACCGCTCGCAGTCTTGGTGGCGGTGCTGTCGCTGAACAGCGTCGTCCGCGACGTGGGCGTCGAAGTCTCGTGGCTCATCGGTCTCAACATCACCGACACGATCTACGCCATCGAGGGACCGTTCGTCGCCGTCCTCCAGTCACTCATGACGCCGTGGTCGACGCCGTACTTCGGGTACGTCTACATCTACGGCTACGTCTTTCTGCTGGTGTTTCCGATCCTGCTGGGCATCTTCGCGGACGAGGAGTCGGTCCTCCGGCGGACGGCACTCGCCTACACCATCAATTACGGCGGCGGTATCCTCTGTTACCTGCTGTTCGTGGCCTACGGACCGCGTAACTACATGCCCGAACTCGTCGAGCCGCTGTTGTTCGATACGCTCCCGCGTTTCCAGTTGCTCACGAGTCAGGTCAACGCCAACACGAACGTCTTCCCGTCGTTGCACACCTCGTTGTCGGTGACCGTCGCGCTGCTTTCGGTCCACACTCACGAGCGCTTCCCGCGCTGGACGCCGATTGCGGTGTTTCTCGCTACGAGCGTCGTCCTCTCGACGATGATTCTCGGCATCCACTGGGGGACCGACGTCGTCGCCGGCATGCTCTTGGCCGGGTTCAGCGTCTGGGTCGCGACCCGTTCACGGTTCCGGTAACGGGGATGGCCGCGATTACCGACTAAAATCAGCTGTCTGTCGTCGACGCAGAGTTCAGTCGTGACTGTTGGTTCTGGGGACGCGAAGCTACTCGGTAGCGTTGGTATCGAGGTCGTGGCAGGACTCTATACGTTCGCTGAGGCGTTGGACGAACCGCGCGGCTGGCGCTCCGTCGACGACGTCGTGGTCGACGGTGACGGTCAGGCTCAAGAGCTCCCGCGAGCGAAGTTCGCCATCGACCAGGCGGGGTTTGGTGCCGATGCCGCCGACGGTGAGTTGGAGCGTGTAGTTCGTGGGACTGATGGCCCAGCCGTTTCCGGTACCGAACATGCCGACGGAGGTGACTGCAACGGTGCCGGCGAGGGTTTTCCACCGTTTCGGAAACCACTTGGGAAGCCGCCAGATCTGGCGACGTAGCACGCCCGGGAGACGGCGTGCAAGGCCGGCAATTCCGGGTTCTGCGTGGGTCGTCGTGTCCGCTTTGACACGTCGAATCTCGTCGTGAATCGACCGGACCGACCGTCGGTTCGCCTGTCGAACGACGTGCGGAACACCGATTCGTTCGCCGTCGGTTTCCCGTTCGACGAGGACGTTCACGTCGATGTCCTCGAACTCGTGAATTCGTCCCCGCCAATCGCGATACCGCTGGACGTGGGGTTGTTCCTGCACAGTGATGGCCAGACAGGAGACGACGAACGCGGTGAACGAGAGCTTCGTTCCGGTCTCCGCTTCGATCTCCCGGATGCGCTGTCTGGCGTCGGTGACGTCGACCTCGACGAGTCCGTGAACGTTGCTCCTGCGGCCCGCCATCCGCATGTAATCCGCTGTCAACTGCTGTTGTGGAGAGACGCGCTCGCCGTCGGTGCCACTACCGCTCATACTGTCTCTTCGAGCCTGAGAACCAAAGCAGTGACCCGACCGTTCAGTTCGATGCCGTCCGGCGGAAGACGACCACGCCCTCGTTCTCGAAGACGGGTTCGTAGCGACCGCTGAGCGCGAGCGACCGGTCGAGCGTCCCGACGTTCTGTTCGCGGTGGCCCCGGACCGTGTAGGACTCTTTAGGCACGTAGAGGTAGTCGGGGCGGGCGTCGACGGCCGAGAGCGAGCGCTCGACGCAACTCGCTGACTGGCACCGAGAGACGTTTTTGAACGCGCCAAGGTGCGGACCGTAGGTGTCCGGGCCGCGCCACTCCGCGCCCCACGGCGAGACGAGGATGGTCCGCTCGGCGACGGCCGGGAACCACTCGGCGGCGTCGCCGAGGACGACGAACGTCGCGTCGGGTCGCGTCTCCTCGGCCGCCCACTCCATCGCCGCCACGTCGTGGTCGTCGACGAACTCCGGCGTGGTTCCGTCCGGCCCGGCGAACTCGTAGCCGATGCCGGCGACGCCCACGGCCGAGACGACGAGGAGGGCGGCGACGGCGATTCGGCCGGCCGTCCCGATGTCCGCGTTCACGTTCGAACCCACGTCCTCTCCGTAGCGCTCTGTGAGGACGACCACCGACGCGACCACCGCGACGGCACCGACGGCGTAGGTGAACCGGGACTGAGCGAACGCCAGCCAGACGGCCACCGTCCAGACGCCGACGACGCGGTGGCGCGTCAGGAGGAGGACGAGGGCGGCGACGACGGGGATCAGCGCGAACGACGGGCCGTGTTGGAGGAGTGTCGTCAGGCCGCCCCCGACGCCGCCGTGAGTGCCCGCTGCCCCGGTGAACACCGCTGGTCCGTGCGTCCTCGCCACGGTCGCCAGCCACGGCGAGGCGAGCAACACGCCGCCGAGGCCGACGACTGCGCCCCGAGCGAGACCGAGGAGGGTGCGGTCGTAGCCAGCCCAGAACAGGAGGTACGTCAGGACGACGAACAGCGTGTAGGTAGGGTGGGTCAGCGCGACCAGCACGAATCCGAGGAGACCGATGGGGACCCACGCCGTCTCGCCGTCGCGGAAGATTCGGAGCGCGGCGTAGGCCCCACAGAGCGCGAGGAGGAACGCCGGGGCGCGGACGAGGCCCCCGGCGGAGACGTGCCACTCCAGCACCTGCGGATTCAGCCCGAGCAAGAGGGCGACGGCCGTCCCGGCGCGGCGGTCACCGAGGAGGTCACGGCCCAGCAAATACGCGGGGACGAGCGCCGCGACGGTGATTAGCGGCGGGAGGTACAGTGCCGTGGCGAACGTCGGTGCGCCGAAGTCGCGCAACACCGCGAGCGCGTAGAAGACGAGCGGCGGATAGGCGAACGGGACCCCACGCGGCCCGTAGTGGGGCACCGTCGCTGGCAGCGCGTAGCCGTTCGCCCGTATCGCGTCGGCAGTGAGCGTGTACAGCCCCGCGCCGTAGGCGGGGTAGGCGTTCGTGGCGACGTAGATCGCCGTCACGACGAGACCGACGAGTAGCGGCCACGCGATCCACGGCCAGTCGGCCCCCGAGAGCGGCGACCGGGGCCGCAACGACCGGAACCGTCCGGGCGTCGATCCGGCCGCCGAATCAGTCGTCGCTCTGTCGGCGGTCGTCGCGTCCGTGGCTGTCGGGTCCGTCGTCGCCGAATCGGCACTCACCGCGTCCGTGGAGGTCGTATCGTCGGTCATCGTTTCCGGAACTGAAGCGGCGAGCGGACGCTCACCGCGAGGTCGCGTCGTCGCCACTCGACGATTAGCAACAGCGGTGCAGTGACGAGCAGTCCCAGCACCGAGACGACGTCGAGGGTGCCCATCCAGCCGGGCAGGAGGTAGGCCACACCGTTGACTACCTTCTGCGGCGCGGCGGCCTTCACTCGGCCAACCGATCCGCGGTCGCTGGCGTTCGGTGTCCGGTCGGGGAGGCCGAGCGAAGCAGCGCTCTCCCCGCCTGCGCTCTCGTCGCCGGTGTCGAAGCGCTCCGCCTCGTAGGGGAATCCGATGTCGGCGCTCCAGACCACCTCGCCGGACTCGTCGACTTCGAGGACGCGGTCGCCGTTGGAATCGGCCATGAGCGTGTGGCCGTTCGGGAGGCGGTCGGCGTCGCGGACCCACGTCAGACGCGAGTCCTTCCACTCCCAGGAGCGGACCCACTCGCCGTCCTCGCGTTGGTATTCCAGGACGCGGCCGTTCTCGGAGTCGGCGACGAGGACGGCGGGACCGCCGCGCTCGGCCGGGATGAAGTCGGGGTTGTGCTGTTCGTACAGCGTGTCGTGGTCGCCGTCGGAGCCGAGCGTCCACTCCTCGCGCAGGCCCCGCTCCATGTCGATGAAGACGACCTGGTCCTGATTGCGGAGGTCAGCCATCACGGTCGGTCGGCCGTCTATCTCGACGTACTCGACGTCGTTGAGGTGGGTCCAGTCCTCGGGGTAGGGACCGCCGCTGGAGGTGTTGTAATCCGACTGGGCGTCCCACGACCACTCGACTAGCTCCGTCGTCGTGTTGACGACGTAGGCCCGGTCTCGGTCGATGTCGGCGACCAGCAAGCGGTCCTCACCGATACGGTCGACGTCGTGCCAGCGCGTCGAGTGCTTTCCGGGCGTGATGCGACTGTACACCGAGGTCACTTCGCCGGTCGTCAGGTTCGCGCGCTCGACGCCGTTGCGGGTACAGACCGTCTCGGCGTCGCACTCCTCGGGCGTGAGGTGCTGGGCGTAGACGTACTCGACAGTGGCGTTGGTCCCTGGCACCGGGTCCACGTCCCAGTAGCGGGTATGCGTGTCGTTCGCATAGTAGATGCTGCCGTCGGGAGCGAATGCGACGAGTTCGGCGCGCTTGCGGGCGCTGTCGCCCTGGTCGCTCGTGAAGGCCGTCGAGTCCGTGGCGACGACCGTGAGACCGTCGCGCGGGGCCACGACCGGGTCGCGTTCACCGGTCTGGAGGGCGTTCTCGACTGCCGGGTCGCCGCGGATTTCGTCGCCGCTCAGTTGCGCGCTGGCGTAACTGGAAGCCAAGAGAAGCGCAAATAGCAGCATCAGGACAGTGAGTCCAGTGCTGAGCCGCCTGCTATCGGTCATTGTGGGCCGATGGATCCGAGGAGACATATGCCCATTGGCCGAATCCGGCGCGTGAGGTGTGTCAGCGGCTACCGTGTTGGTGCGTCAGTCGGTTCGGACGGGAATCCACCACACGCGCGAGCGGCCGCCGACCTTCTTGCTCGTGATGTCTGTCTCGTCTTCGAGGCTGTGGAGTTTGTTCAGGGCGGTCCGGCGGGAGCAGCCGAGTCGGTCGGCGACCTCCGAGGCGGTCAGGGGTTCGGCGTAGTCGTCCCGGTCTTTGAACACCTCGATGACGTCCGATTCGGTGTACTGGACTTCACGTCCGGGTGGTGACATATGTCAGAAAACGGCGGCTGGGTACTTAACTGTCGCCCGCTTCCATCGGTACCGACCGTCATGTCTCACTCGGGGTCGGGGACGTACTCCGAGCCGACGCGCAGGTCCAGCGTTCGCTCACCGACCGAGAGGTCGAGCGTCTCGTGTTCGACAAGTTCGCCGTCGCGGCTGAACGACACTGCCGACTCGCGACTCTCGATGGAAATGTCACGAGCGCGGACGTGCGTGACGCCCTCCGTCTCGGTCGCCAGCAGTCGGTGGCCGATGGCCTCGGCGACGAGGTTGCCGGTCGGCATCTGCTCGATGATAGCCACGTCCAGCAGGCCGTCCTCCATGTTGGCCTGTCCACCGCGTTCGACGAACTTCCGGGCGTTGCCGACCAGCAAACAGACCACTTCGCCGGACCACCGCACCGGCCCGTCCTCGCCGATAGCTTCGAGCGAGATGTCCAGCCCGTCGAACTCGATGGCCTCCTGTGCGCCGGTCAGCAGGAAGGCGAGCGTGCCGAAGCGCTCTTTGAGCTCGCTAGAGGCCGCCATGCTGGCGTCGGCCGTCAGGCCCGCGATACAGGAGACGAGAAACGGCTCGTCGTCGGCGAAGCCCACGTCGACGCTGCGAACCGTCCCGGTGTCGGCCACCTCGACGCCATGTTCATCGTCCGTCACACCGATCGTTCCCGCCAGCAAGTTCGCCGTCCCCGCGGGAACGACGCTCAGCGTCACTTCGTCGAGGTGGTCGGTCTGATAGAGACCGCGCATCACCTCGTTGATAGTGCCGTCGCCGCCACAGACGGCCACTTCGCTGGCCTCGGCTTCGCCGGCTTCGCGCCCCATCTCGATGGCGTCCCCGGCACCCTCGGTTCGCTCGACGGCGAACCCGCGAGCCTCCATCAGCCGTTCGACGTAGTCGGCGTGCTCGCCGTCGCCGCTGACGGGGTTGAGGATACACCGACGCGAACCGACTTGCATACGGGACCCGAGGCCGGTCTGACACTTAGGTATCTCGTTGTCAGCACGGATGCTACCGGAGCCGTCACGTACAACCCGCTCTGGCCCCTCCCGACGGTAGCGATGGGCGAGGTTCGCTTTCGCCGGTATGACCCGCGCGACGCCGAGGCGGTGTGGGCCCTCCACGAGTGGGCGATGCGCGAGACGGGCACCGACCCGGCCGACGTTCCCGGTACCGAGGACTTACGAGATGTCGACGGACGCTACCTCGACACCGGCGGCGAGTTCGTCGTCGGCGTCGCGGACGACGGCGCGACCGACCGCTCGGACGGCCGCGATCCGCCGACGACCCACGACGGCACCGCCGTCGCCATTGGCGGCCTACTCCCCAACGATACGGGTCACGACGACGAGCGAACCGTCCCAGGCGCGGCCGAACTCCATCGGATGCGAGTCGCGCCGACCCATCAGCGACTGGGGTACGGCCGGGCGCTGTTGGCACGATTGGAGACCCGCGCGGTCGAACTTGGCTACAACCGGGTGCTGGCGACGACGGCGCACAGTCAACCCGCGGCCGTCGAGTTCTACCGCGACGCCGGGTATGACGAGGTGGGGCGGTCGAAGGAGGCGGGCTACGAACTCGTCCACTTCGAGCGGAACCTGTGTGACGAGCCGTCGCCCGGGCGGCGATGACGGAAAGCACGGTTTATGACCTCGGGCGCGAATCACGGTAGCGTATGACAGCAGGCGACTTCGACGGCTACGGCGGCCGCCACGTTCCCGAACCGCTGAAAGAGCCACTCGAACAGCTGGCCGACGCCTACGACGATATCAAGGACACCGACGAATTTCGGGCAGAACTCGACGAGTTGCGCCGGGACTTCGCCGGCCGGCCGACGCCGCTCTATCACGCCGAGAACCTGAGCGAGCGCTACGGCGCGGAGATCTATCTCAAGCGCGAGGACCTGCTCCACGGCGGCGCACACAAGATAAACAACACGCTTGGGCAGGGACTGCTAGCGAAGAAAGCGGGCAAGGAGCGTCTCATCGCCGAGACCGGCGCGGGCCAACACGGCACCGCGACGGCGATGGCTGGCGCGTTGCTGGGCCTCGACACGGAGATTTACATGGGGACGAAAGACGTCGAGCGCCAGCAGATGAACGTCTTCAGGATGCGCTTGATGGGCGCGGAGGTCAACGAGGTAACCCGCGGCGACGAGGGTCTTGCAGATGCGGTCGACGCCGCCCTCGAAGACTTCGCTCAGAACGTCGACGACACGCACTACCTCGTCGGCAGCGTCGTCGGCCCGGACCCGTTCCCGCGGATGGTGCGTGACTTCCAGAGCGTCATCGGTGAGGAGGCGCGCGAGCAGTTCCGCGACCGCACCGGCGGCCTCCCCGACGCGGCGGTGGCCTGCGTCGGCGGCGGATCCAACGCGATGGGTCTCTTCCACGCCTTCCGCGACGATGATGTGGCCTTCTACGGGGCCGAGGGCGGCGGCGAAGGGGCTGACTCGACGCGTCACGCCGCCCCTCTCGCGAAGGGACAAGAGGGCGTCATCCACGGGATGAAGACCCGCGTCATCGACGAGGACGTAGAGGTTCACTCCGTGTCGGCGGGGCTGGACTACCCCGGCGTCGGCCCGGAACACGCGATGTTCCGCGAGGTCGGTCGCGCCGAATACCGCGGTATCGAAGACGACGACGCCCTCGACGCCTTCCGCGAACTCAGTGAGGCGGAGGGCATCATCCCGGCCTTAGAGACGAGTCACGCCATCGCGCTGGCGAAGGAACTCGCCGCCGAGGGCGACCACGAGAACATCCTCGTCAACCTCTCCGGTCGGGGCGATAAGGACATGGAGCAGGCCGCAGAGCTGTTCGACCTCACCTGAGACTTGGCGACTACGACGGCGGCAGGTCTCCCGCTACGCTGCCGCGTTATCGCTCGTGGCCGGCCTGCGCCAATTCGTGCGCCCGTTCGTTCTCCCCGCGACCGACGGCCCGATAGGTCACGACCGGAATCTCCGCGACGCACTCGCGGATCGACTCCACCCGTCGGCGAGCGACGGCGTCGTCCGGCATCGCGTGGTGCTGTGGCCACCGCCCGGAGCACCGCGTCGGCGTCGCCGTGGACGTGCAGCGACGCTACGGTGGTCGGATACGCCTCGACGGCCCGTACCGCTTCTAGCAGCGCTCGGTACTCCAGATGGGCGCTGGAGACGAAGGCGTCGATACGCATCGACTGCTCGACGACCGCCGTCGTCCCGTCCTCGACGAGGAAGCCGACCGCCGCAGATGTCGGGGTCCCGTTGTCCGACTCGTACAGCACACTCGCGTCGAAGGCGAGACTCTGAGTGAAGCGAAGCGTCTCGAATAGCGAGCGGCGTAGCCGCGAGCAATAGCGAGGGCGCAGTGGGGTTCTCGTCGGTCGGCGGCATCCGTTGGTCTCCCCTCGAATCGGTCGGACCAAAATCCCGTCGGTGCGCCCCGAGGCGTCACTCGCCCGGCGTCTCGGTGCCGGGCGTGAACGAGTGGGTATCGAGGGAAACGCTCGCGACAAGGAACGCCCCGGCGAGCAGTGGAATCACGGCGCAGGCGGCGTACACCGGCGTGAAGCCGACCGACTCGACCAGCGGAAGCGACACCATCGGCCCGAGCGCACCGCCGAAGTCGCCTAAGACGTTGTTCGTCGCGGTGGCCCGCCCCATCCGGTCGTTGGGCGTGAGGTCCGCGAGCAGGGCGACGAGGGGGCCGCTGGACCCGCCCTGTCCGGCCCCGATGAGGAGGCAGGCTGCGACGAACGCCGGGAGCGTGCCGGCGACGGTCAACAGGAGAAAGCCGACGAAGGAGACGACGAGGAAGCCGACCAACACCGGCACGCGACGGCCGTCACCGTCGCTCAGTTTCCCGCCGCCGAGCATCAGCCCCGAGGCGGCGACGACGGTCACGGCCATCAGCCCGCCGGACAGTCCCTGTGCCCCGTAGCCCAGCGTGGTGAGACTACGTGCCTCGATGACGAGGACGAGCGTCGAGAACAGCGCGCCGAGGTACGCGAAGTAGAGGCCGAAGTTGACGAGGCCGACGGTCAGTGCGGGCTTGCTCGTGTCTATCTCTAGCGGCGAGACGCCCCGTTCGGTGCCGTCAACGTGCGTCTCGGGCACCAGTCGGTGGGCGATGACGCTCGCAAGTAGCGCGAACGCCGCCGCGACGGCGAAGGCGATGGTGACACTGTAGGCCTCACTGACGACGCCGCCCAGTATCAGGCCGACCGGGAAGCCGAGCGTGATGCCGCCGCGGACGACGCCCATGTTCTGCCCGCGCGAGTCGGCGTCGCTCACGTCTGCGGCGATGGTGTAGGCCGTCGCGAAGACCAGCGCGCTCCCGATGCCCCACAGGACTCGCGCGAGGAGGAACCACACCTCCGGCAGCGGCGCGTTGATGGCGACGACGTAGCCCATCGTCGCGACCCCCTCGATGAACAGGCCGACGACGAACGGTTTCCGGGTACCCGCGCGGTCGATGAGCGACCCCGCCGGCGCGTTGGCGACGATGCGCGTGATGCGGTTCGCGCTCAGGATGAGCCCGACGAGGAACGGCGAGATGCCGAGTACCGCCCCGAGGTTCGGCAGGATGGGAAAGACGACGCCCCCGCCGAATCCGACGAAGAACGTGCTCAGGATGACGGCGACGATGACCGTCCGCGAACGGGTCATCGTGCGTCCTCGCTGACGGCGACGTGGAGGGCTGTCGCTCGCTGCATACTACAACTGGGTCTCTGGGTCGGATAGGGGCATCGGCTGCGGGTCGTCTAATCGGGAGCTCAATCCGCCGCTACGTTCAGCGTTCGGTAGACGAACGCCCACTTATCAAGCTCCTGCGTGACTTCTAGCGACGTGGGCGTTCCGACGCCGTGGCCCGACTCGTCGTAACTTCGATAGCAGATCGGCGCGTCTCCCGTCGTCTTGGCTTGCACCCGCGCCGTCATCTTTCGGGCGTGGGCCGGGTGGACGCGCGTATCGCCGGCAGCGGTGACGAACAGTGTCGCTGGATACTCAACCGCGGCTACGCTGTGGTAGGGCGAGTACGAACGAAGACGATCGAACGCCGCCGCGTCCTCGGGCGAGCCGTACTCACCGGTCCACGCTTCGCCCAGCAAGAGTTGGTGAAAGCGGAGCATATCGAGCAGGGGGACGGTACAGACCACTGCGCCGAACAGCTCCGGACGGCGGGTGAGCGCCGCCCCGACGGTGAGACCGCCGTTGCTCCCGCCCCACGCGGCGAGTCGTTCCGAGGTAGTGTAGCCGCGGTCGACGAGCGCCTCGGCCGCCGCCTCGAAGTCCGCGAACGTGTTCTCCTTCCGGTCGCACGACCCGGCCTCGTGCCAGGCCTCACCGAACTCCAGGCCGCCGCGGAGACAGGCCAGCGCGAACACGCCACCGTCGGCGAGGAACGGGAGGCGATACGGATCGAGGTTCGGTAGGAGCGGGATGCGGAAGCCACCGTAGCCGTACAGTACCGTCGGCGCGTCTTCGGGGTCGACGTCCGACCGATGGACGACGTACACCGGGACCGACGTGCCATCCGCCGATTCGACCCATAGACGGTCAGTAGTGAGGTCGAGTTCCCCGTGCGGGTCGAGGTTGTCCGGTAGGTCCGGCGACTGCTGGACTTGCCAGTCGTCTGGCCCGGCGTCGGTGCCCACGTCGGCATGGATGACGCTCGTTGGTCGGTCGAACCCTTCCAGCGCGAACAGCAGTTCCGCTGTGTTCCGGCTGCCGCTGAAGGAGTCGCGCGGTATTCCGGCGTACTTGGGGAAATCGAGTTCGTAGCGCTCGCGCCCGTCGCCGTCGTGGACCGAGACGACGGAACTGGCGTTTCGAAGCCGATGCACGCCGAGCCCGTCGCCCGCCGGCGCGATGTCGGCGACGACATCTTCGGATTCGGGGACTACCGTCTCGAAGTCGGAGAGACCGTCGGCGTCGGCG
This sequence comes from Haloarcula amylovorans, assembly GCF_004681185.1. Classification (GTDB taxonomy): domain Archaea; phylum Halobacteriota; class Halobacteria; order Halobacteriales; family Haloarculaceae; genus Haloarcula; species Haloarcula amylovorans. The sequence goes on from NZ_SRIF01000001.1 coordinate 91,862, forward strand.
AAGTCAGCGGCGTCGATGGCGAGGACGCGAAACCGTGGGGCATCGTGGTTCGTCCGAAGGTAGACGCGTCCGTCGTGTACAAGCGGGTGGAACGTCGCATCGCCGTCAGTGAGGACTGGAGCGAGTTCACTGTCGACCAGCGCGTACAGGTTGACGTCGGCCCCGAGTTCGCCCATCGCGACGACGGTGACGCCCGTCTCGCGCTCTACGTACACCCACGGCCAGTGAGTGGTGGGGATATCATCGGTGACTTCCCACGACTCGCCGCCGACCTCGTGAAACCACAGTGCCTTCTCCAGTTGCCCACCCTCGTCGGCACTACCCGTCCGCAGGTGGTAGAAGCCGCTGTCCTTCCATGCGACCATCATGTCTCCACACCGACCCACGTCAGCTATCTCGTCGACGACCGTCCCGTCGCTGGCTCGACAGACTCGAAGGTCGTACTGCTCGGTGCCGGCCTCAGTGAGTCCGTAGACGACGCACTCACCGTCGGACGAGGGGACGAACCACTGGAGCGCCGTCGTCTCGCCGAGTGCGGCCGGGTCGACGAGCGTCCGGGGGTCGTCGTCGCAGTTCTTGCGGACAGTGAGACGCGGTTGGTCCGCGTCGGCCGCCTCGATGCGCTGGAAGTAGCGGCCGCCGGCGGCGACGGGGACCTGATAGCTCGCGTGGTCGGCGACGGCCGACAGCCGCGTGTGGAGCGAATCGCGTTGCGGCGTCGCCACGATGTCGTCAGTGTAGGCGTTCTGTGCGTTCTCCCATTCGGCGACGGCGTCATCGTCCGCTTCGAGCCACCGATACGGGTCGGTGATGGTCGTTCCGTGGAGGGTGTCGGTGACTGGATCGCGGTCCGTTGAGGGCGGTCGCTGCATGCCCGAGTTAGCGACCGGTACCGACAAAAAACCAGTTCCGCCGGCGACCCGCCGGAACCAACACTACTTCGAAGGCCGCCACACAACGAGGGAGACGATGACTGCGCCCTCCCCCGCGATCTCAGTCAGCGACCTCTCGAAATCGTACGGTTCGACCACCGCCGTCGGCGGCGTCGACCTCGCCGTCGACCGCGGCGTCGTCTACGGCTTCCTCGGCCCGAACGGGGCCGGGAAGACGACGACGATGCGGATGCTGACCGGCCTCGTCGAGCCGTCCTCCGGCGAGGCCCGCGTCGGCGGCGTGGACTGCCGCGACCGCGCCAAACTGGTCTCGCACATCGGCCTCCTGCCCGAGGAGCCGCCGCTGTACGACGAACTGAGCGGCCGCGAGCAACTGGCCTTCGCCGCCGACGTCCGCTCGCTGTCCTGGGACGCCGTCTCTGAGCGCGCGCTCCCGCTGGTCGACCGACTTGGACTGTCCTCGGACCTCGATAAGCGCGTCGACGGCTACTCGAAGGGGATGCGCCAGAAGTTGGCGTTCGTCCAGGCGGTCCAGCACGACCCCGACGTGGCGTTTCTGGACGAGCCGACGAGCGGCCTCGACCCGCGGGCGGCGAAGACGCTTCGGGAACTCATCATCGAACTGCGCGCCGAGGGGACGACCGTCTTCCTCTCGACGCACATCCTGCCGGTCGTCGAGGAGATTGCCGACGTAGTCGGCGTCCTCCACGACGGGCGACTCGTCGCCGAAGGCCCGCCGTCGGAACTCATCGCTCAGCGCGAGGACGAGGCGGGTGACGGCGACCTCGAAGACGCGTTCCTCGAACTGACGAGCGAGCAACCGGAGCCACAGCGATGAGCGCTCGGGAACGACACGCCACCCGTGCCATCGCCCGGACGGAACTGCGGACGCGCCTCCGTAGTATCCGGGCCGATGCCCGGCAACTGCTCGCCACGCTCCTCGGTGTCGTCGCGCTCTGTCTCGCCGCCGCGACGATGGGCTACGGCGCGGTCACGTCCCTCGGTCGGGCGCTGGCCAGCGGGAACCCACCCATCGGACAGATAGGGATCGTCGTCCTCGGTGTCCTCGGCGGTGGCATCTACCTCGGCGTTGCGAGCGCGATGAATCAGGGGAGCGTCGGCCGCGTCGGGCCGCTAGTCCGCACCTCGACGACGCCGCGGGCTGTCGTCGCCGGTCGCGTCGGCGGCGCGTTTCTCGTTGGGAGTATCTTCGGCGTCCTCCCGCTGCTCGTAGTACTCGTCGAACTCCTCGTTGGTGCCGGCGGGGTCCTCGCGCCCACCCTCTTCCTCGTCGGATTGTTTCCCGTAGCCCTCGCCGGTGCGGTCGTTGGTCGTGCGCTGGGGTCGGGTGGGAAACTCCTCGGCCGCCGTCTCGGAATCGACGGGTGGGCGAAGGTCGTCCTCGGTCTCGGCATCATCGCGGTGCTGTTCCTCGGGACGCAACTGGCGACTCGGTCGTTCATTGAGAACCCCGAGACTGCGATGCCCCGGACGGCGCTACTACCCGGCGCGCCAGCACAGGCGTACGGCAGCCTCGTCCTCGTACCCGTCGGCGGCGCGGCGACGACGACGGGCCTGCTCGTCTTCGCGACAGTCGTCGCCACGGGATTCGTGGCGGCGGCCCTCACCGTCCGAACCGAGGAGCGACTGCTCGTCACCGACGACGGGGCGCAGGGCGCGACCGTGAGCTCAGACGCCACCGTTCCGACGCCGTTCGGCCACACGCCCTCGACCCGACTGGCGTGGCGCTACCTGCTGCGCGCTCGTCGAAACCCGTCGATGATGGGCCATCTCTTCCCCCTGCTGTTCGGCGGGATGAGCATGCTCGCCAGCGTCTTTGCCAGTCCGGACGCGGCGCTGCTCGTCGGTCCCGGCGCGCTGGAAGTACTGGGCGTCCTGTTGGCCGGCGCGACGTACGGACTGAACCCACTTGGCGACGAACGTGACCAGTTGCCGCTCTTGCTGACGAGCGCTCGCTCGACGGCGATTCCCCTCCGCGGTCGCGCCATCGCCGGCGCGACCATCGGCCTCGTCTTCGTTGCCCTCGGCTTCGCGTTCGACGCGTATCTCAACGGCGTCGTCGGGTCGCTCGCGCGCGCCGCGCTGAGCGTGTTCCTCGTCGTCGCCGCGACGGGGACGGCGCTCGGCTTCGGGGCCGCGCTTCCGGCCTTCGAGCGCCGCGAGTACATGAACGTCGAGCGCGCCCATCCCTCCATCATCATCCTCTTTGGCTACCTTCTCGGCGGAACGGTGATGGCCGCCGGCGGGCTCGTCCTCGCCTCGATCGTGGCCGTCGACGGGCTCGGCCTCCTGACCGGCGGCCTGGGTGCCGTCTACCTCCTCTTCGTCGTCGCGTTCGCCGTCGGCGGCTACGTCTACGCTGTCCGCCGCTTCGACCGCTTCGAACTGGACGACGTATAGGACTGATTCGCCAACTCAGCTTTCGGCCCACGCGTAGCCGTCGCTCGTCGCCTGGAGCGTCCCGTCGTTTTCCCACGTCTCGACGACCTGTCGTAGCCCCTCGTGGTAGGTCGGATATGTCGGCTCCCAACCCGTCGCATCTTTGAACGTCTCGGCCGTCGTGGGCATCGGCTTCGAGAGCAGATTCGCCGTCGACTCGCCGACGAAGAAGCGTGCGAGCCACGCCGGAACGCGACGGGGTTCGGACGCATCGAGCATGCTGGCGAATGTCCGGACGTACTCGATCGCGGTCACCCGCTCGTCGTCGACGACGTGGTAGATGCCGCCGATATCAGCGTCGAGAGCATCCGCGAGCGCCCGCGCGGCATCGTCGGCGTGGACTAGCGAGAGGTGGGCGTCCCGGCGGCCGAGCAGGCCACCACAGGGGATCGCCATGTCTCCAGCGAGGATGTTCCGGGCGAACTGTCGCGTGTACGCGCCGTCGGGCGCATAGAACATCCCACAACGCAGGACCGTCGCGTCGAAACCGCGCTCGCTTGCCGTCTCCTGCAACAAGTCCTCTACGTCTGCGGCCGACTGAGTGACGCGATCAGGGTGCCGTGTTGCCGTCTCGTCGAAGGCCGACCCGTCCGGCTGGCGGGCGAGCCAGACGACGCTCGGGAACAGGAACTGCGAGAGGCCCTCGCCCGCGGCGGCGAGGAGGTTCTTCGCGCCTTGCAGACGAACGCGGTCGTTTCGCGCCCACGCCTCGTCGCTGGGCTTCGTCGCCGTCGGCAGCGCCGTCGCTGCGTGGATGACGGCTTCGGGGTCGTACATCGCATCGGCGAGCGAATCGCTGTCCAGTACGTCACCCCGTCGCGGAGCGCCACCGCGTGCCTCGACGAGGTCCGCACCTGCATCGTCGCGCGCGAGTCCTGAGACGGTGTGGCCGCGGTCCGCTAACCGTTCGACGAGCCGACGGCCGAGGACGCCGGTCGCGCCGGAGACGAAGACGTGCATACTCGTTGTTCGTTCCCGAGTCACCGAAACCGTACCGCCGGACGCCGCTGTGGGGTTTAAGTCGGAGTCCTCGCCAGTCACACGTATGAAACATGTCCGCCTCGCCCTCGACGCGGGCGGTCGGGAAGCCGAGGTGCATCCGATGTACGACACGATGGTCAACGCGCCGTTCGTCGAGCGAGCGACCGCGATGCACTGGAACTTCTCGGGGGACGAACTCGGGATCATGCACTACGTGGAGGGCGACGTCGACGCCTTCGAGGAGCGTCTCCGGACTGTCACCGAGGTGCTGGACTACGAACTCACGCCCGCGGGCGAGAGAGCCTTCTACGCCTACGTCCGGGACGCGACCAACGAATCACTACGAGAACTGTTCGCGATTGTCACTCGGAGCCCGGCCGTCGTCATCCCGCCCATCGAGTACCGCGCGGACGGTACCGTCGCCTACTCCGTCTTCGGCCCGAGCGCAGAGATTCAGGCGGCCATCGACACCGCGTTCGAACTGGGATACTACGAGATACCCCGCGAAGCGAGTCACGAGGCCGTCGCCGAAGCCATCGGCTGTGCGCCGAGCACCGTCGCCGAGCACCTGCGGAAGGCGGAGTCGAAACTCCTCGGTTCGCTGCTGGAGTGAGCTACTCCTCGACGCATTCGAGGACGATGCGGTCGACCGAGACGACGGCAAACGTCACTCTCACGGCCGATAACGAGAGGGGTCCATCCACGGGCGAAAATGCGACGCGCGAATCGCATGACAACCGGCGCTACGTCCAGAATCAGTCATCTCTGCCAAAAACAGCGAATAGCTGATAGTATCTGATTATCATTCGAAGGGGCTATTTCAGGTTCTGTAACCGCTCCTGACAACTTATGTCGAAAAGCGTAATACTCTCTACGTACAGCTACAATCAAGCTTCAGGGGGTCTTGGGTGGGTTCTCGGGCCCGCAGCTGATAGCTCGAAAGACGAGAGATAATATAACACTCATGTCAGATAAAAATGTGAAACTTAGCAGACGGAGGGTACTCGGTGGGCTGGTGACGCTCGGCGGTGCGGCCGCCGCGGCAGGGGCAGGGACGTTCGCCCTGTTCAGCGACACCGAAGAGGCAGATACGACCATCAATTCGGGGACGCTGAACCTTCAAGCTGGTAGCGAGGACAACGGCGAGGCCACGGCGACAGTAGACGTCTCCGATGCGTTCCCCGGGGATTCCGGCGCGGGTTCGACCACTCTGACGAACGATGGGAACATCGACGGTTACCTGGACTTCACGTTCAGTAGCGCCGTCAACGCCGAAGGCGACGACCCCGAGTCCGAGCCGGATACGAACACCAACGGCGATCTCGGGAGCGTTCTGCAAGTTACGGTCGAAATTGACGACACTACGCTCCGGACTGGGACGTTCAACGAGGTTTTCGACGGTACCGAATCCGACGATAACATCGCGTTGAACGCTACCACCTCGAAGACGCTCAACGTGGACTGGTCGATACCGAGCGATGCTGGCAACGAGATTCAAGGGGACCTGGTCAACGGCGATATCACCATCGAACTGGGTCAGCAGATGAGCCAGTAAGTGCGCGAACAGTCGTCTACGGGCTAGCACTCCGCTTGAATCCGAATAGCACGCGATTCCCACGACACATGAGAGACGCGATACCGAATCGGCGTAGGCTTGCAGGCGGGCTCGCAGTCGCGGCGTTCCTCCTTGTCCTCACCATCGTCGGTGTCGCAGCGGTCCCACAGGTCATCGGGGCGAAGGGCAGTTACGTCGTGTTGAGTTCGAGTATGTCACCGACCATCGATGCCGGCGACGTGGTCGTCGTACGAGATGCTGACCCGAGTGCCATCGAAACTGGTGACGTTATCACCTACCGGTCACCGACCGACGCCGACCGGCGGGTCACTCACCGCGTCGTCGCGGTTCAATCGTGGGACGGCGGCCCCGCGTTTCGAACGAAAGGTGACGCCAACGAGGAAGCGGACGCAGCGCTCGTCCCCGCCGAGAACGTGGTCGGCGTGGTTTGGTTCCACATTCCGCTGGTGGGGTATCTCCTGCAGTTCGCCAGCAGTACCGTCGGTATCGCGCTGTTGGTCGTGGTGCCCGCGGTGCTTCTCGTCGTCACCGAATTACGTGACCTCTATCGAGCGGCGACAACAGTGACTGACGAGGAGCGTGCGACAGAGACGCCACCGGGTCAGCGGGAGGAATAACGATGCACGTCTCCCGAGGGGCACTCACTGCGCTCGTGGTACTCACACTCGTCGCTTCCTTCGCTAGCGGCGCGGGGACGTACGCACTGTTGTCCGACACCGAGACGGCCGAAGTCAACGTGACGGCGGCGACGTCCTTCGACAGCACGCCGCCCGGCCAACGCGCCTACGACGACGCGAACGGAAACGGGCGGTGGGACGAAGGCGAGTCGACCTACAACAGGAGTGACCTCGTCGACTTCGACGATCCATCGGCTAATCTCGTCATCCCGGACGGAGCCGCGATCTCACGAACGAACGGCGACGTCGATGTCACCGCAGCGAACATCGTCACCGCGGCGAACATCAGTTCTCGAAAGGGAACGGTGACGCTCGCCGCCACCGGCGGTGACATCGACGCCTCGGGGATACAGCTCTCCTCGACGAACGGAGATGTCGAACTGACTGCCAGCGGCGACGTGACCCTCTCCGGGACGACCCTCTCCGCTGATAAGGGCCGTGTCCTCGTCGACACTGTGTCGGGACGCATCGACCTCACCGGCGCACAGGTCGACGCGCCGAACGAGGGCGCGACGCTTCGGGCCGAAGATGGCGTCATCGCCGTCGGTGTGACGCTGACCGCCATGAAAGGACCGGTCGTCGTCGACGCTGCGTCCGGCGCAGTCGACCTCTCTGGCGCGCAGATCAACGCGAAAAACGAGGGTGCAACCATCGAGTCAGCGGACGGTATCGACCTCTCGGGGGCGACCATCAGTTCGAGAAAAGGGAGGATAACCGCACAGACGGATGATATCCTCGTTCTCGACGGAGCCGCTATCGACGCTCACAACAAAGGAATGTCGCTCGTCGGACGACGCGTTTCGGCCCGGAGCGCGTCACTCAGCTCGACGAAGGGTGACATCGTCCTGCGGGCGACCGCCAACGACGGCGGCGAACTCGACGCAACTGGCGCACGCCTCTACTCCGGCAAACTCGGGGATTTCACGCTCGCTTCGAACGGGGATATGCGGCTGGAATCTGCCGTGCTGGACTCGAAGAAAGGCAGCGCCACCGCGTCGCTTGGACGGGCCGACGCGACGCTGTTCGTCGACGGTGCCACGCTCGCTGATAGGGACGCGGAGCTAGTCGTCGGCCCCGACGGCTCCACGATTGATGGGACGCCAGCGTCGGGGACGACCGGCTATTGATAGTGTGATTTCGGTCCATAGATGACCTTGATTTCAAACTCCGATACCACTAGGATGCGATTCAGGCTGTGAATGAACGTAACACTCGCTCTGAATTTCAGTATTGATATTTAGATGCGAGAATTTTAGATGACGTGGGTGTCACCTCTAGTAGATGGGAACGGCACGGCCTGCGTGGCTCCACTTCGAGACGTCGCTGTTCAGCGAGCGCTCTTTCTCTTGGGTCTGGTGGCTCGCCGCGGCCACCTACGGCGTCGGCGACATCGTGACCACTATTGCGATAATCTACTTCGTCCCGTACTTCACTGAGGGCAATCCCGTCGTCAGAGCCGCGATCACCACGTTTGGCGGCGGCGGCTTCCTCGCGCTGAAACTGCTCGTCCTCTATGCTGGCATCGGAATCAGTCTCTGGGCCGGCAAGGCCGAGGACGACCCGTTGTTGTTCTACGGCCCGCCCCTACTCTTGACCATCGTCGGTCTCTGGGTGACGGCGCACAATCTCGCGCTCCTCCTCTGAATCCGGTGCGAGCCGCTCTCACGGAGGATATGGCGGGCGATTTGCGTATGCAAGCAGTACACGCATACCATAGACGCCGTTACGACTAATCGCGATGTCAACAACACAGATCGACGACGACGACGTCGGAAAGGACGTCATCGCCGCGGACGGCGACGACATCGGCATCGTCAGCGGTTACAGATACGGGACGGCGTACGTAGATCCCGACCCCGGGATAACGACGAAACTGAAGACGTCCCTCGGTTGGGACGACGTCGACGAAGAGGAAGGCTATCCGCTGCAGGAAGAGGCAGTCGAGACAGTCACTGACGACGAGATTCGACTGCGCTCTGACCTGTAACCCGCTGTGCAGCTGTCCACCGCCTCGTGGAGGAGGGCGGTCCGCCGGCCGTCGATGGGAGCCGACACCGGCGGGCTTGTTTTCGCTGTCTACTAATCGCGACACGCCGCCCGACCGGTAGTCGTGGGACCGTCACCGAGAGCTCGTCTCATCCGAGCGTCAGATCTGGTGTGTTCACGCCACGCACAGCAATCCGCTTCGGAATTAACGACTCGTCCCGCTGAGTAATTGGGGTATTTTAATCCACTCGCCCGTGTACTACTCGGTATATGTGGGGCAACGAACGGGCTCGCCCGGCGCTACTTCTGGTCGCCCTCATACTGGTGGTGACGCTGTTCGCACCGTTCTCGCCCCTGGTAGAGCGGAGTCCGACCGAGCAGAAGACGGTCAAAGATGTCCGCTTCGTCCAGCCGCGCGACGACGGTGTGCGACTGTGGCCCTACACGAGCCGCGGCCAGACGTTCGAGCAGGCGACCCTGCCCATCAACGCCGTCGTCCTCACCGACGCGACGACGACCTACCAGTTGCTCTCGACGACACCGGGGGGCGGCCAGCGGCTCTACTGGAACACGACCGAGAAGACCTGGCAACCGAGTCGAACCGCACAGGCCAACGTGACGATAAACGAGACCGGCGTCTACTGGGCCGAATCCACCGGATCCGAACGGTACACGTTCTCGATGTCGAACAAGTCGAGCCAGTGGCGCGACGCGACCTATCAGCTCCACCACGGGACGTACTTCGGGTCGCGGCACCACCTCCGCCTCTACGCTGGCGGGTCGAGGGACCAGCCATGGACCGCCATCCAAGCCCACCACGAACACTGGGACTGGTTCCGCCTCCGTCACGACGTCAACAGCCTCTCGAAATCCCAGCACTACCTCGAACGCGACTTCCGCGGCATCGGCCTCGTCACCAAGCTGAGCCGCGAGCGGTGGGCGAACGGCGGCGCGATCGACGCCGATGGCTGGGTCACCGTCATCGAACTCGAAGACCGCGTCACCAGAGGGCCGCAGTACGACGCCGACCAGTCCGAGACGTCATCGGCAGACTCACAGGCTCAGCCTACGCCGATGGACTCACAGGCTCAGTCCAAGCACACCGACACGGCTCCGCACGTAGCGGTGTACGGCATCGCGTTCTCGCTCGTTGGCCTGGCGTTCGCCGGGTACGTCGAGTCGGTCGTCGAGGAAGGCCGCGAGTACGCCGAAGAGAGCCGTGAGTACGTCCGACGACTCCGTGAGAGCCCGTTATCGCGGTACCACGTCGCGCTGTTCGCCTCGACGGCGCTCATCCCGCTGATCGTCCGCGTCGGCGGGATTGCCGCCGAACAGGCGTTCCCGTTCACGTCGCCGAAAGTCGTCGGCGCGCCGTTCTACGCGCTTCTCGCCGTCGGCTTGCCCGCCGCCGCGATCCTGTTCGGCCGCCACCTCACCGCAACCGACGGGTTCACCGTCGCCATCCTCGGGTTCGGGACAGGCATCATGCTCGATTACTCGTATCTCGGGCTGACCGTTATTCCCTACGGCGCGCTGGTCCAGCGTGCCGTCCTCCTATTGGGACTCGGCCTGCTCGCAGCCGGCGGCACCCGGTGGGCGACGGAACCGGTTCCGCGCCACCGCTATCACACCGCCGGGCTCGCGCTCTGGGTCTGGGCGCTCGTCTGGCCGCTGCTCGGGTGAGGGGGCCGTTCGATCCGTTCGTGACTACCTCTATACAGTTGGCTGGCAGATTCACGAGACAGAATCGTACAGTATATTCTTGAAATACAAATTTTAAATACGAAAGCACCTCCAAATAGAGACGATGAACAGCGGTGGGGGGACACAGCGGGGGGTACAGAGCGTGCCGGCACCGATTCCGCCGGACGATCCAACGGCGTGGTACGCACCGGACGTGCGCGAGCAGGACGAAATATATCCGGGTGTGGTCGTCACCGTCCGGCGAACTGACGGCTTTCGCTACGAGGTGCGTGGGCCGCTTCTCGGCGAGGCGGAAGCCGAGACGCTCTCGACCGTCGAGGCGTACTTCGAGGGCGCGAACATCGAACGCCCGCGAACACGCGAGGGTGCCATCGAGCGGATGGAACGGGGGTTCGACCCGAAACACCGCCGCGTCATCGATCGACTCGTTAACTGTTCACCCGCGGCCCGCCGCCGCGTCGCCTACCACGCGCTGTGTTCGCTCGCGTGTCTCGGCGAGCTGACGCCCTACGCGCTGGACGACCGAATCGACGTAGCCGACGTGACCGACGACGGCATCGTCGTCCACACCGACGCCTACGCGCCCGCGGAGACCGATTTGTCGGCCGACCCAGAGTACATCGAGCGCTTCGCCAGCGAACGCGTCGAGCGCCACACCGTCCGCTTTCACGAGTTCGACGTGCCGGTCGTCGTCTACCGCGAGCATCTGCTCGGCTCGGACCCGTTCACGACGAAGTACGCCGTCCGCGAACCCGACTTGCTCCCCGGCGACGAGGAACTCATCGAGGCCTGCAAGGAGCGCATCTGGGAGACGAGCGTCGACGGACTCGTCGAGGACCGCGTCTCGTTCGTCCGCGAGCGCGCGACCGCGATACTGGCCCGCCAGTTGACCGTTCGGAACACGACCGAGTGGCTCGACGCTGTCCAGTACCGCTTGCGCTCCGCGCTTGCGGAACTGGACCTCGCGGTGCCGCCGGTCGACCACCGCTTCGCCGACGACCGACTTGACGACCTCCTGTACTACGTGATGCGTGACCTCGTCGGTCACGGCAAACTCACAGTGCCGATTCGAGACCACACGCTCGAAGACGTCGAAGCGAACCGCGTCGGCGAGCGCGTGAAAGTACTCCCGCGAGCCGATCTCGGTCACGACGGCCGCGTGCCGACGAACCTCTCTTTCGACTCCGAGAGCGCCTTCATCAACGTCGTCACCCAGCTCGCGGCCGACGACGGCACGGAACTCAACGCTTCGAACCCGAGCGCGAAGGTCAACATCGACCCCGACGGCGAGAGCCTCCACGACACCGAGGAGACGATTCGCTGTGCCGTAGCACTCCCCACCATCAGCGAGGACGGTCCCCACATCTCTATCCGAAAACAGTCGGCCGACGCGATGACGCCGATCGACCTCGTCGAACGCGACTCGCTCCCGACGGAACTCGTTGCCCTGCTGTGGCTCTTTTACGAATCGCACGGCGTCGTCCTCTTTTCGGGTCCGACTGGCGCGGGAAAGACGACGTTGCTGAACGCGCACATGCCGTTCATTCCGTACCGGGACCGCCCGATCAGCATGGACGAGGGCTCTCGTGAGGTGCGGATTCCCCACGAGACCGGGGTGTCGCTGACGACCAGAGAGCACGAACGCGACCACCGGCGCGTGACGATGGCTGACCTGATGACCCAATGTAATTATCTCAACCCCGATATCGAGGTCATCGCCGAGATAAATACGCCGGCTTCCTTCCAGACGTTCGCCGAGACGCTCAACACGGGCCACGGTGTTCTCGGAACGACACACGCCGCCGATGTCGAGACGCTCGTCAACCGTATTATCGAGAAGGGCGTGCCGCCCTATCTCTTCGAGGAGATCGATCTCGTCGTCTTCCCCCGCCACGTTGGCGGAAAGCGATACGTCGGCGACGTTGTGGAGTTCGTCGACGAGCCGCTCGACCGCGAGGGCTGTGGTACTATCGAGAAGAATGGAGCAACCATTCACTACAACACGCTCTGCCGGCGCGGGCCCGACGGGACGTTCGAGTTCGCGTACGAACACGAACAACTCGGCGACGACCGACGGCGGGTCGAGACCGAGGTTTTCGACCGTCTCGGGACGTTGCGGGACGAGTCGGTCGAGACCGTCGAGGAGGCGTTCCACCGTCGTCATCGCTACGTGCAGTACCTCGTTCGGGAAGGTATCACGGACTTCGAGGAACTGTTCAGCGTGCTCGCGGACTTAGAAACCAATGAGGCCGCGACCGTCGAGCGCCTGCGCCGGAGGTCGGGCGAGCGAGACCCGTTACATCTGGAGGTCGACACCGGTGACGACTGACAGCTACACGCTTGGCCTGTTCGACCGAGGGCTGTATGCGCTGTTCGCTCATCACGCCGACGACAGCCGACACACCACCACGCGAGAGCGCTACCGGGCGGCCCATCCCGACACCGGATTCGGCATCTACATCGCTCGCATCTACGGGTTGGCGTGGGTCGCCCTCGTGGTCGCCAGTTTGAGCACCGGTACGCTGGCGCTCGCGCTCCCGGTCGGAACGTTCGATCGAGCAGTCGCCGTCGTGGGGCAGAGCCTTCCGGTTCTAAACCGACTGGCGCTACCACGCGTTCCCCGATTGGTCCTCGCGATCGGTCTCTCGCTGCTGGTCGGTCTCGGCGCTCGCTGGGCCGCATTCTCACTGGGAACTCGCTACCTCTCGTGGGTTGCCGCCGCGCGGCGGGCCGATATCGCTGCGACGCTGCCCGGTGCGGTGCGCTATCTCCGAGTGCTGGCGTCGGGCACCCACGACCGGCGCGAATTGCTCCGTGCCGTCGCCGAGCAAGAGGCCTATGGCGAGACGGCAGTCGCCTTCCGCCGCGCACTCAACCGCGGGACGCTCACTGGGAGTATCGACGCCGGACTCGAACGTGTAGCGAGCGAGACGCCCTCGCGGGATTTACTCGGTCCGTTCCTCTTGAAGTTCCGTGAGCACGCCAACCAGAGCGCCGACGCGCTGGAGGGGTATCTGGAGATGGAGGGACGACTGCTCTCTCACGAACAGAGCCGCCAGCAGGAGCGGGCGACGGGCTACCTCGAACTCCTCTCGGAACTGTTCGTCGTCCTGCTGGTCGTCCCCGCGCTCGTGGTGCTCATCGTCACCGTGATGGGCGTCCTCGCCCCGGGGCTCTCCGAACCGGTCGGGACGCCGCTCGGACCGGTGTCGGTCCGGGCCGGGATCGTCTACGGCAGCGCGGCGTTCGTCCTCACCACGGGGCTGCTCGCGGCGTTCGTCGTCGCAACGTTGCGTCCGCGAAACACCGCCGCACCGACCTACGCTCGGCCAAACGGCGTTCTAGCGACCGTGCGGACGGTCCCCTCGAATCCTGCCAGTGCGCTCACGATCTGTCTCCCCGCTGGCGTCTCGCTCGCGGTTGCACTCTGGACGCTGGGATATCGACCGGTGAACGTCCTCTTGCTCTCGTACGTCGGTGTCGGTCTCCCGGTCGGTCTCGTCGCGGTCCGACGTGCCCGCCGCGACGACGCGAAAGACCGGGAGATACAGGACTTCGTTCACGCCGTCGCCGGGCACGTCGCACTCGGCCGACCGTTTCCCGCGGCGGTCCGGCACGTCGCGGACGACGTGCAGTTGGGCGCGCTCGCCGAAGACGTCGAGTCGCTTGCGTTCACGCTTTCGCTGTCGGACAGCCCCAGCGACGCGACCGAGGACGGCCGTGCCGCCGCACTGGACCAATTCGTCGAACGAGTCGGCACCCCGATGGCCGAACAGACCATCGGTCTCGTCGTCGGCGCGCTCGACGCCGGTAGTGACGCAGAAGACGTTTTCGAGACGTTACAGACCGAGATCGGCAGATTGTACCACCAGCGGAAATCGCTTCGGTCAGCACTACTGGTCTACGTCGCCATCGGCTGGACGACCGCGCTGTTGGTCGTCGGCATCACCGTCGCGGTCAACGTCTACGTCTTAGCGGAGTTCGCACAGTTATCGACGGTCACGAGCGCGCAAAGCATCGCCTTCGACCCGTCGGTAATCGACCCCGAACGGGACCGCTACCGGTTCTACGTCGTCACGCAGGCGACGATGCTCGCCTGTGGCTGGTTCGCTGGGACTGCCAGTCGGGGCGTCTACGAAGCGTTGTTTCACTCCAGTGGACTGGCGCTGTTCGCCTACGTCGTCTTCGCGGGGGTCGGACTGCTGTGAGCACCCGAACAGCGCGAAGTCGCGGGCAATCTCACGTCGTCGGCGTCGTCCTGCTGTTGGGGCTGACGATGGTGGCACTCGGCGGCCTGACCGCGGTGGTCGGAAGCGTCGTCGACGGACAGACGGCGGCGGCCGACGAGGCACGCGTGGCAGGGACCTTCGACGACGGCCTGCGACCGACCGAACAGACCGGGCCGAACCGCGTGCAGGTACGGTTCGGTGACGGTCGGCTGACGACCGTCGAGCGCGAGTTGCGGATTCTTACGCCGACCGGTGTCCGTAGCGAGATCGAGGTCGGCGGCCTCGTCTACACGTCAGGGTCGGCACGCACGGCCTTTGTAGGTGGGGCTGTCGTCCGCGGCCAGCCCGAAAATTCGTGGCTCGTTCGTGAGCCACCGGTGACGGTGACGCGGGACAACAGCACCCTCGTCGTCGGAGCCGCCGCGGTCAACGAGAGCGGCGCGACGGTGAGCGGAAGCGGCGGCGTGACCGCTCACCTCCGAACGAACGTCACGCACACCCATACGCGATTCCCGACCACGAACTATCGGGTCGCCGTCGAGACGGCAACGCCCGCGCCGCTGGCGCGACACTTCCGCAGCATCGGCGGCCGGACAACCGTCACCGACATTGACGGTGATGGCGTCCCGAGCGTCGTGTTCTCAGTGGACGGCCAACAGGCGGTGCATCTCGTCGTTCACGCGATGCACGTGGAGGTTGCCGGTGGATAACCGCGGGCTCAGCACGGTCGTCGAGAAACTGCTCACGCTCGGCATCGTCTCGCTGTACATCACGCTCTTGACGCCGACGCTGTACGGTGGTGCCGTCCCGGCGTATCAGAGCGCGGTCGGCGCGGAACTGGGCGAGCGAACGCTCGCGGAGGCGACCGCACGCGTCGAACAGGCGATCCCGCCCGTGGGTCGGGACGCGACCGCGACGGTCAGGGTAGACGTGCCCGCGACCATCGACGGCAGCAGCTACGAGATTCGAGTCGAGGGTGACGCACTCGTCTTAGCCCACCCCGACCCGGCGGTGAGCGCTCGAAGCCGGCCGGTCCTGCCGGATCGAGTCACGACGCTGACCGGGGAGTGGCAAAGCGGCAGCGCGACCGTCGTTACTGTCACCGGCGACGGTGAGAGCCTGACAGTGCGACTGGAGGACGGCCGATGAGACGGTCATCGGCCGGCGTGGACGCGACGAACTCGACGATTCGCGCACAGTCGACACTGCCCGCGGTTGGGGTCGCGCTCGTCCTATTGACGGTCGTGACGGCGCTGGGGCTGGGGATGGCCGACGCAGCTATCGCCGGGGCCGACCGGACGCCCGACGAGCGCCGGACCGCGGCGGCGACCGCCGCGTTGCTAGTCGACGCCGACGGGCCGCTCGCCGACCGCGCGAACGTCTTGAACCGCTCTCGCGTGGCGGCGTTCGATGCGGCGGCACTCCGCGCGGCAGTTCCCCCGGCGAGGGAGTACGCTGTCAGTGTCGCGCTCGCGGGCGAGCCGCTCGCTCGCAGCGGTGATCCCGCTGGCGGAACGACTATCCGCAGACTCGTCCTCGTCGAGCGGTCGGGCCACGAGACGCTCTCGCCGGACGGGTCGGCGGTGACGCTGCCGCGTCGCACCGACAGCGCGACGGTGACTATCGCACCCGCCAGCGGAACGATTGTTCGGACAGTCCGGGCCGGAGACCGCGTCCTTCTGCACAACGACAGCGGCCTGCGTGGGACGTTCACGGTCGAGCTGGTGCCGTACGAACCGACGCGGCTCCGCTTCGAGACGGTCGGTGCGCTGTCGGACGGCGATGTCACCGTCACTTACGCCGCGCCGCGGGCAACGAAGGCAACGCTGGCGGTGACCGTCGATGGATAGAGCGCAACTGCCGCTGTCGCTGGTCGAGGTGGCACTCGGCGCGACGCTGATTCTCGGCGTGGCACTGGGGTTCGCACTCGGAACGCCGACCCCCGAGACGCAGGCCCCCCAACTGGACGCCTACGCCGAGGACACGGCGACGATACTGGCGAACGAACCGCCGCGTCACAACGGAGCGAGTCGACTGCGGGAAATCGTGGCGAGCGACGCCGCGTTCGCCCGGGAACGGGCGTCCCTGGAGCGGCGCATCGGCCGTATCCTTCCAGCAAACGTCCTCTTTCACGTCCGGACGCCCCACGGCACCGCTGGCACGCCGCTCCCACGCGGTCGGCCAACGGGGACAGCGACGGTGCCAACGGGTGCCGGGACGGTCCGAATCGAGGTGTGGTACGCGTGAGCGAGCGCGGCCAACTTGTCCTCGTTGCCGCGACGCTGGTCGCGATGGCGCTCGCGCCCATCGTCCTCGCGTACCTCCAGCTCGGCTATCACGACGACGTGCGTGCGACCGCCGACTACGACGACCCGACGGCCGAGACGGTTCGGGTCGTAGAGCGCGCCACCGCGACGGCCAGTTCCGGCGTGCCCGGCGATTACCCGTGGCCCGACCGGAACGCTGCTGTCACGTCCGTTCGTGACGACCTGCGTCCGCCGCTCGACCATCTCCAAGTGGCCCGCGTTAGCGAGGGGACGGTCACGTCGATTACGTACAACGCGAGCGCCGCCACCGCGTGGCGCGATGCCAACTGTCCCGACGGCCCGGACCGCCAGTTCGGCCCCTGCGCCGCCGACCGTGGCGTCGTCGTGCAGGAGCGAACGGGGCGGACGCACGTCCTCGGCGTCGCCTTCGACGTGACGACGACGACCGACCGGAGCGAGACGACGGTGACGGTGGTCGTCCGCCCCGTCGGCCGGCAGACGCCCGTCTGACGCCGAGAACCGGTTCACTAACAATGGTGGCCGAGAAACGCCAGCCAAGAGCGATGCAACCGGACCAGGTGGCGTACGAGGACGTTAAATTTCTCACGGGGTCTCCCCAGCGGTGTAGCGTACTCTCGACGCTGTGTGAGTCGCCGGCGCGGCCCTGCGAGCTCTGCGAGGCGGTCGACGCCTCGCGGACGACGATCCAGCGCATTCTCGCGGGGTTCCGCGAACGGCAGTGGGTCAGGAAGCACGACGGGAAATATCGAGCCACAGTGACCGGACGCCGCGTCTGCGAGCAGTACCGAGCCCTGCTGTCGGCGACTGAACAGGCACGAGAGTTCGGACCGCTAGCGACACATCTCGGCCCGCTCGCGGACGACTTACCTCCGGTGGCCTTAGCGGAGGGTGAACTGACCATCAGTTCCGAGGGGAACCCACTAGCGGCGGTCATGGAGTTCGCCGAGTGGTTTCGCAACGTCGAGGGCGATGTCCGCGCGATATCGCCCATCGTGGCTGAACCGTTCAACGAGGTGGGCGCGGAGTTGCTCGCTTCGGGGACGAAAATCGAGTTCGTCATCGACCAGACCGTCCTCGAACGTTCGGAGGCGGAATACCCCACGGAGCTTGAAGAGGGATTACAGAGCGATCAGATAGACATCTACATCCACGAGGAACCCCTGTCGTTCGGTGTCGTCGTCGACGAGGAACGGTGTTGTCTGGCGGCCTACGACGAGCACAACAACGTCAGAGCGATGCTGTCGTCCGAGAACGACGAGATGTACGACTGGGCGAGCGTGGTCTACGAGCGCCGGCGGGAACGAGCGCAACCGCTCGCTGCGCGTTACTCTTGAAAACGTCAGCCGGAGGAGTGCAACCCTTGGCTGACGGTGGGAGGGAAGGCCGAAGCGAGGTGGGCACGCCACGGACACTACTGACAGCGCCCACCGGATGTGGAGGGGGTCTCCCCAGGAGATATTCCGACAGTGAGCATCCTATACTTACCCTCCGGTAGGTGTTACAGCCCCTAAAACACCCTGCCGCAGGCCGGCGATTATCCGGCGTGGGGAACCCTCATACGAGCGGCCACCCAAGGGGGAACGTGCCCACTCAGCACCGACACGGATTCGAGACACAGCGGGAGACGGTCGCCGGTCACTCGCTGCCGGTCGAGGGGACGATTCCCGAGTGGCTCTCGGGGCGGTACGTCCAGAACGGTCCGGGGCAGTTCGAAATCGGCGAGACGGCCCTGCGCCACTGGTTCGACCCGCTCGCGATGCTCCGGGGCTTTCGAGTCGACGATGGCGAGGTCACCTACACCAACCGATTCGTTCGCAGTCGGGACTTCGAGTTCGCGCGCGAACACGACAAGGTCCGGACGCCGTTTCCCGGGACGCCAGCGCAGCGGCCGGTCTGGCGGCGGCTCTGGCAGGCGCTCACGGGCGAGTTTCCGGACAACCCGGTCATCGGCGTCGCCCGCATCGGCGACGAACTCGCCGCTGTCACCGAGTCGCCGGTGGCACTGACTGTCGACTCCGAGACCCTGGAGACGACCGGGCGTATCGACCTGACCGCGGGCGTCGACGCCGACCTAACGCTCGGGCATCCACACTACGACCCGCGGCGGGAGGCCCTCGTCAACCTCGGCGTGAGCTACGGACGGAAGACGACGTTTACGCTGTTTCGCCGCGGTGAGTCCGGCGTCGAGACGACGATTCGCCTGCCGTTCGAAGACGCCCCGTACGTCCATTCCTTTGCGCTGACCGACCGGTACGCCATCATCCCGGCGATGCCGTTCGGGCTCGACCGCTCCTCGCTGCTCGTCGGGGCGGTCACCGGCCGCACCTTCCTCGATGCCTTCGAGCGGTTCGACCGCGACGGCGAGTTCGTCGTCGTGGACCGCGAGACGGGATCGGTCGTCGCTCGACCACAGGTAGCCCCCTTCTTCGTCTACCACCACGCCAACGCGTTTCCTGACGGCGACGAACTCGTGGTTGATTTGGTCGCCTACTCCGACGAGCGAGCGGTGACGGACCTCACACTGTCGAACCTTCGGAGCGCCTCGCCGTCGGTCCCGCAAGGGGACTTGCGCCGGTATCGCCTGCCGCTCGACGGCGGCCGGGCGACCCACGAGACGCTCCGTGAGGGTCACATGGAATTTCCTGTCGTCGACTACCCGCGCCGGTTGGGCGAGCCGTACGACCACGTCTACGTCGCAGAGACGGACGCGGCGTCGAGCCTGCCGACTCGATTGGCGAAGGTTTCGGTCCCCGACGGCGGGGCGACGACGTGGGCTGAGGACGGGACTTTCCCGGGCGAACCGATGTTCGTCCGCACGCCCGGCGCGACGGCGGACGACGAGGGTATCGTCTTCTCGATAGTATTGGACGCCGAGGCCGACCGCTCGTTCCTGCTGGTGCTCGACGCGGCGAGCTTCGAAGAGTTGGCGCGTGCGCCGCTCCCTCATCGGCTTCCCTACGGCTTTCACGGCCAGTTCTACGCCGACGACGACCCGGTGCGGAGCATGGCCTGAGCCGTCGAGGGTCGCTCCGAACGTCCGAGCGAGGCCGATATTTATCCCGCGTTCGGCCGAACACCGGAGCATGGATTGGTCTCCTGCTCGCGGCCTCCGGATACGGATGGCTGTAGCGTTGTTCTTCCTCCTCGCCGCAGTCGTCGCGGCGACGCTGGCGACCGGTGCTGTCCTGACGCTGTTGCTCGGCGGTGCTGTGGCCATCGCGGCACCGAACGCGGAACTGCTCACGCTCGAACTCATATTGCTGATCGGCGCGGCGGCGACGCTCGTCGTCCTCCTCGCGGTCGTCTGGGGCGAGCGCGACACACCGAGACACGCCGTCAGGGCGGTCGGTGCCCGGCGAATCGACGACTACTCACACCCCGACCTGTTGACGGAGGTCCGCGCGGTCGCTCGGCAGGCCGACGTGCCGGTCCCCGCGGTGTACGTCGCTCCGACGGACACGCCGCTGTCGCTGGCGACCGGCTTTCGCCCCGTGAACGCGAACCTCGTCGTCAGCGAGGGGCTGCTCGATTTGCTCTCGGCCGCGGAGCGCGAGGCGGTCCTCGCTCACGAACTCGCTCACGTCGCCAACCGGGACGCCGCGGTGCTGACCACGGTGTCCCTGCCCATCGGCGCGGCCGAGCGAGTGCTGGACCTGCTGTCGGGACCGACCGCTGGCGTCGAACACGGCGAACCGAGCGAAGCCGACTACGCCGACGGCCTCCTGACGGTCGGTTTGGGACTGGTCGCGCCGGTGTGGCTCGCCGCGCAGTTGCTCGCGGCGTCGCTGTCCCGAACGCGGGAGTTCAGCGCCGACGCGGGCGCGGTGGCCATCACGGGTGAGCCATCGGCACTGGCGAGCGCGCTCGAACGCATCGACGCGGCCGTCGCCGAGCGGCCGAGCCGGGACTTCCGGACCAACTCGGTGGCCGCCTTCGCCATCGTCGAACCGTCGGCCGACGACGCCGGTGACGGCGTCCTCGCGCCGCTCCGTCGACTGATTAGTCGTGCGTTCGCCACCCACCCGCCGACGGAGGCGCGACTCGCGCGGCTCCGAGAACTGACACGCGAGGCGGGCGAGACGACGCCGAAAGACGACTGACTGGGGCAACGCTACTCGTCGTTCCCTGTGGACGGGAGAAATACATAGCTATCGAAGCTACTTCTGTCTACACCTACCTGCTATCTTGTCTACTTTGCCTAATTAGATATCATAAATAGGGAAGTATGGATATACTTCGTCACATATCTGCCAGATAGCGCCTATATTAGTATACTATGGACTTTTATATGAATATATCGAATATCTCTATACAAATTTCGGATATTTACACTCATACCTGGACGAGTGCGTGCGACGTGCCCTCACGTCGTCCGACGCGCTCGCCGAAGCGATATACATAACTGACGCCCCGTCGAATCGTGGCACTAGTCAGCAATGATGAGCCACGATGTCGCCGTCGTCGGCGGCGGCTGTGTCGGACTCTCTGTCGCGAAGCATCTCACCGAGCGGACGGACCTCGACGTGGCCGTTCTCGAGAAGGAACACCACCTCGCCCAACACCAGAGCGGCCGGAACTCCGGCGTCCTCCATCCCGGATTCAACTACCCCCCGGACTCGAAGAAGGCCTACTTCGCTACCGAAGGGACGCGGCGGATGAAGGAGTACTGCGCCGAGCATGGCGTCCCCTGTGAGGAACTGGGCGTTCTCGTCGTGGCGAAGACCGACCGCGAGGAGGCCCATCTAGATGACCTCGCAGCGCAGGCCGAGGCCAACGGCGTCGAGTACGAACTCCTGCGTTCCCAGGAGGCGATTCGCGAACACGAGCCCCACGCCGTCGGACAGGCGGCCCTCTACGCGCCCGAGGCCGCCTCGGTCGACTCACAGCAGTACGTGTACGCGCTCGCACGCGAGATTCAACGGCGTGAGAACGCCTCGCTGTACACCGGACACGCCGTCTCGCAGATAGAACACACGGCGGCGGGCTATCGCCTCACGACGAGCAATAGCGACGTCGAGGCGTCGTATCTGGTTAACGCTGCGGGGCTTCACGCCGATACGCTGGCCCACCAACTCGGCGTCGGTGAGGAGTATCAAGTCGTCCCGTTCCGCGGGGAGTACTACGAGATAACACCGGACCGGGCGGACCTCTGTCAGACCATGATCTACCCGACGCCGGACCCGGACCTCCCGTTCCTCGGCGTCCACTACACGCGCCGGACCGACGGGAAGGTCATCGTCGGGCCGAACGCGGTGCTAGCGTTCGGCCGCGAGGCGTACGATAACACGGACGTGAACCCCGCCGACCTCGCGGAGACGCTCACCTACGAGGGATTCCGGAAGCTCCTCTCCTCGAAGATGATGCTGTCGGTCGCGTGGGACGAACTGAACAAGTCCTACCGGAAACAGAAGTTCACAGAGGCGTCACAGCGGCTGGTCCCCGACGTCCGTGCCGAGGACTTAGAGAAGAGCTACGCCGGGATTCGCGCGCAACTCGTCAGCGACGACGGCGAACTGGTGAAAGACCCCCTCTTCGTCGAACGCGAGAACGCGGTCCACATTCTCAACGCGGTCTCACCGGGCCTGACGTCGTCGCTTCCCTTCGGCGAACACATCGCCGAGACGCTGGCCGCGAAGGTCTGAGTCCGTTGGACCCGCCTCGCGGAGAGCTACCTGACTTATGTGGCTGGCCGTTCACTCGCTCGCATGGAGTCGATAGCGAACCTCACCGTCGGAACGTGGGACGACCCGTTCACAACTGAGCAGGCCTACGAGGGCATCGAACGGCGCGTGCTCTGTTTCGACGACGAGACGATGCAGGTCCACTACACCGTCGAGGCGGACGCAGTCTTTCCTGAACACGAACACGAGGAGACGAAACAGACGGTGTACGTCATCGACGGCGCGATAGACCTGTTCGGCGACCACGAGCGGCGCTTAGAGGCGGGCGACTCGTTTATCGTCGGTCCGGGCGTCCGTCACGGGGTGCGCGGCGTGGCCGAGCGGACCGAACTGCTGGATACGTTCACGCCGCGCATCGAGGCGTACACGGAGTAGTCTGCCCGCTGATTCCGACCATTTATAATGCGGTATTCGAAAGACTAGCGTGATGCGAACCCTGACAGCGGAGCAACGCGACTACGCCGAGCGTGCGGAATCGGTCGCCGCGGAGTTCGCCGACGAAGCGTACACCTGGAACGGCGACGTCCCGTGGGAGAACCTCCAGCGACTCGCGGAGGCGGACCTGTACTGCCCGTCCATCTCCGAGGAGTACGGCGGACAGGGATTGTCCGACGTGACGGCCATGCTCCTGACCGAGGCGGTCGGTCGGGAGTGTCCCGACACCGGCTGGTTCACCTACATGCAGAGCATCGTCGCACCGCGGGCCATCGACCTCTTCGGCTCCGAGACGGTCAAAGAGGAGTTCCTCCCCGCCGTGACCGCGGGGGAGAGTTTCGTCTCCATCGCCATCTCAGAACCGGAGGCCGGCTCGGACGTCGGGTCGATGACGACGGAAGTGACCGAGGAAGACGGTCAGCTGGTCTGCAACGGCGAGAAGACGTGGGTCGGCGGTGTCCCCTTTGGCGACGCTGCGGTGACGTGGGTGCGGTTCCCTGAAGGACTTGGGTCGGTCGTCATCCCGTACGACGATCCTGGCGTCGAAATCGAGGAGGTGTACACGAACATGGCGGGCTACGCGCAGACGCACTTCACCATCGACGACGTGGTGATTCCGGAGACCCACGTCCTCACTCGCGGGAAGGAAGCGTTCAAAGAGCAGTTGGTGTCGCTCAACTGGGAGCGACTCGGGAGTTCGATTCTCACGGTCGCGTGGGCCGAAGCGGCGCTGGAACAAGCCTTGGAGTACGCGAGCGAACGCGAACAGTTCGGCCAGCACTTAGACGAGTTCCAGGGCATCGAGTGGAAACTCGCCGAGATGTACCGACAGGTCGAGACGGCCGCCTCGCTTGTCTACATGTCCGCGGCGGGCGCACAGGGTCACGAACGGGCCCCACCGCGACTACAGACTTCGACTGCCAAGCTCCACTGCTCGCAGATCGCCGAAGAGGTCGTCAGCGAAGCCGTCCAGATAGTCGGGGCTCGGGCTTACCAGCAGGGCCACCCGCTGGAGCATCTCTACCGATTCGCCCGGAGCAGGCGCATCGCCGCGGGCACCGACGAGATGCAGTTGAACACCATCGCCGGAGCGCTGAAAGACGACGGACTTCCCGCCGTCTCGGAGCGGTAGCCGACCCGCTCTCTCCTTTTTATCTTCTCTCCTCAGTCGTCGTAGGACCGGTCGAACTCCGGCGTTCGCCCCTCGTTGAACGCCGCGACCGCTTCCTTGTGTTCGTCGTCGACGACGCAGTCCCACTGGTACTCCGCCGCTTTCCGGCAGTACTCGTCGAAGCTCTGCTGGGGGTCGACGAGCCGGTTCGTGTGCTGGACGGCCGTCGCGGGTTTGTTTCGGATCTCCGCCGCGAGGTCGCCGGCCGCCGAGAGCGCGTCGTCGGCCTGTTCGACGGCGAGTCCGATATCGACGGCGTCCTCGGGAGCGATGTCTCGGCCGGTTAGCAGGTACTCGCGGGCCTTCGACTCGCCGACGAGGCGGGGCAGGAGCCACGCGCCGCCGTCGCCGGGGACTAGACCGACGTTGACGAACCCCTCGCGCATGACGCCCTCCTCACCGACGACGCGCAGATCACAGGCCAGCGCGAAGTCACAGCCGGCACCGATGGCCGGGCCGTTGACGGCGGCGATGGAGGGGGTCGCCATCGTCCGCATGTTCCAGACGAACTGCTGGATGAGCCAGAGGAACGCGCCGTACTCCTCGGGGGACTGTTCGTCCCAGTCGGGCATCTCCGTCGTGTCCGCGCCCGAGCAAAAGCCCTTCCCGGCACCGGTCAGCACGACCGCGTAGACATCCTCGTCGGCCTCGGCCGTCCGAGCCGCGTCGTTGAGTTCGAGCACCGTATTTCGCGTGAAGGCGTTGTAAACGTCCGGTCGTTCGATAGTGATGGTGGCGATACCGTCGGTGACGCCGTAGCTGACGTCCTCGTAGCGCTGCATGTCTCCGGTATCGGTCCGTTCCCACATATAGGTGGTCGTTGGGTCATGACCTCGGGCCGCTCCCTCGGCAAGGCGTACCCTACGATTTATTGTCTCAGATACCGATATCAGAGTAGCGACCGACAATCGGCGGCCAGTCCCGAGCGACAGCGAGAGCTACGGCGGACGTCGCCGGACACTGCGCCGCGTAACACCAGACAATGCCCCCTTTCACCGACGGTGGCGGCAGGACCGCTACCAGCGACAGTCGCATCGCTCGAATCCAGCACTCGGCTCGACGACGGCTTCGGGGTGTGCGCTCGTGACCCGCGCACCGCCGAACGACGGACCGGTCGAACGCCGGCTATACGGTGACCCGCCGCTCGTCGACGCGGCCGACGCGGCGGCGGACATCGCGGCCGACGCGACGATACTCACGAGCGGGTTCGGGAGCGTCGGCTACCCGAAAGCAGTCCCGCTCGCACTCGCCGAGGACGGCCGCGACCTCGCGCTCACCATCGTCCACAGCGGCAACGTGGGCGAGGAGATAGACGTCGACCTCGTCGAATCGGGTGCTATCGAGCGACGCTTCTCCTATCAGTTTTCCAGTACCGCGAGGGCGGCGACCAACCGCCGCGAGATTGCGTTCAGTGACCGCGACGCTTCCTCCATCGGCGACGAGGTGCAGTACGGTGGGTTAGTCGACCCCGACGTTGCGGTGGTCGAGGCCGTCGCGGTCGGCGAGGGGTGGTTTATCCCCTCGACCTCTATCGGGCAGGTCCCAGCGTTCGTCGACGCGGCAGATAGCCTCGTCGTCGAACTGAACCGCACGCAACCGCTCGAACTGCAGGCGCTCCACGACGTCTACCGACCCGGAAAGCCGCCCGAGAGAGAGCCGATACCGCTCACCGACCCGGGCGCGCGAATCGGAACGAACCACGTCAGTTTCGACCCCGAGAAACTGGTCGGGGTCGTCGAGACGGACATCGCCGACTCGACGTACACCTTCCGGGAGCCGACCGACGACGACCTCGCTATCGCGGCCAACCTCGGGTCGTTCCTCGCCCGGGAAATGGAGCGGTCGCCGGTGTTCGACGACGCGATTCACCTCCAGTTCGGCGTCGGGTCGCTCGGGAACGCGCTGATGGGCGAGCTGAAGGAACTGGACTTCGGCGACCGGGACGTCGTCTACTTCGGCGAACTCATCCAGGACGGCCTGTTCGATATGCTTGACGCCGGTCGCCTCGAATGTGCGAGCGCGACGTCGATGGCGCTCACCGACGAAGGACAGGAGCGTCTCTTCGACGACATCGAACGGTACGCCGAGGATATCGTCCTCCGACCGGCCGATATCGCCAACCACCCGGGGCTCATCGACCAGTTCGGCGTCGTCGGTGTCAACAGCGCCATCGAGTTCGACATCTACGGCAACGTCAACTCCACCCACGTCGGCGGGACGCGGATGATTAACGGCGTCGGCGGGTCGGCGGATTTCAACCGCAACTCGCTGGTCACCGTCTGCGCGCTCCCCTCCTCGTTGAAGGGCGGCGATATCTCCCGGGTCGTGCCGATGACGTTCCACGTCGACCACACCGAACACGACATCGATATCTTCGTCACCGAACAGGGCGTGGCCGATGTCCGCGGTCTCTCGCCCGTCGAGCGGGCGGAACTGATAATCGAGAACTGCGCTCACCCGTCGTTCGCCGACGACCTGCAGGCGTATCTAGATGACGTGCAAGAACAGGACAACCACATCCCACACGACGTCGAGCGTGCGGCGACTTGGCAGTAGTCTGTAGCCCATTTTTCGGCTTCCTTACGGGAAGGGGCGAGAATAGCGGGAGCGGCGAGTTCCCTCAGATAGGTGAGCCCGAGCCGCCCAGCAGGAAGAGATACACCCACCAGATGTAGCCGCCGGTGAGCGCGATGGCGGTCAGGACTTCGAGGGCGGCGACGTATTTATCGCCGTGGGTCTCACGGAACGACTGGACGCGCTCGACCTGCCGCCACGCCGGCATGAGTGGCTCGGGAATGACCTCTCCGAGACCGCCGGCCTTCTCCATCGATTCCTCTGCCATTGCTTCCGGGGTTTCTTCGTTCGAACTCATTGGCTTGCACCTCTGTTGAACGGTAGTTCCAGACCGCGAGTCATCACTTTCTCACCGAGGAAGACGCCGGCGAACACGAGGATGCCGGCGATCTTCACGAGCCGTCCCGGGTACGTCATGATGAGGACGCCCAGCACGGTCAGTGCGGCTCGGAGGAGAGAGCGCTTGCCGATGCTCATCCTGAACGGGTAGTTCAGCCCGTATATCATGGTAATCGCACCTAACATCACGAGCGTCCCGACGACGAGCGTGGTGAGGCCGACGTCCATGGCGATGAGGCCGGGGTTGTAGACGAACGCGATTGGGAGGATGAATAGCGGTGCGGCGATCTTGATGGCCGCCCCGCAGGTCTTCCAGAAGTTCGCCTCGGCGATGCCGGCCGCGACCACCGCCGCTGTAGCCACCGGGGGCGTGATACCCGCTAAGATGGCCGCGTAGAAGACGGTGTAGTGAGCCGTGATCTCGGCGACGCCGAAGTCCGAGACGAACGTCGGGACGATGAGGATGGCGACGATGACGTAGGCCGCGACGGTCGGCATCCCGACGCCCATCAGGATGGCGACGCCCATCCCCAGCAGGACGGCGAACAGCAGGACGCCGCCCGAGATGTTGATCATCAACAGCGCGATCTTCGCCGGGACGCCGGTCGTCCCGAAGATGTTGACGACGCCGCTGATAACCACGAGAATGATGGCGATGGGCGCGAGGATGACGGCCCCGCGGCGGAAGCCGAAGACGGTGTTCTTCAGTTCCGTGACGAACGTACTGCCGGGGCCCTTCTCGGAGCTACTCGCGAGGCTCTGGACGACGGGTATCGTGATACCGGTAATCACCATGGAGATGACCGTGTACAGCGCGGAGGTCATCACAGTGAACTGCGCGAACCCGAGCAGATAGATGAGTAAGCCGAACGGAATCCCGAACCGGATCGCCTCGAACAGCTTCTCCTGGTTCGACAGCGGGTCGTCGAAGAACTCCGAGAACTCCATCTCCTGACTGCTGGAGTCGCTGATCGCGGTGTAGTGGACCGCGATACCGATGGAGGCCACCAGAATCGCCGCCGGCATGAGGCCCGCGACGACGATGTTGAGGTACGGCACGCCGAGGTACGATGCCATCACGAACGCAGAAGCGCCCATGACCGGCGGGAGCACCTGTCCAGAGGTCGACGCGACGGCCTCGATGCCGGCCGCGCGGTGACCGGCCATCCCGCTCTCTTTCATCGTTGGAATGGTGAACGACCCAGTCATCGCGGCGTTGGCGGTGTATGAGCCGTTGATGGAGCCGATGACGGCCGAGGCCAACACGGCGGTCTGTGCGACGCCGGACTTGACGTACTTCGCCGCCACGATGGCGATACGGAGGATGAGGTCGAACGCGCCGTAGGCGAACAGCAGGCCCGCATACAGCAGGAACGGCGCGATCCACGAGGCCGTCAGCTGGGTCAGCGAGCCGTAGAACCCGTACAGGTCGGTCACTGTCGCCTGCAACAGGGTCAGTTCGCTCATCCCCGCGTGCCCGAGGACGCCCGGGATGGCGTCCCCGAAGAGGGCGTAGATCATCACGCCGATGACCAGTCCGAGGAACAGGTTCCCGAACTCCCGCCAGGTCAGGTACAGCAGGGAGATGATGATGAGTCGCGCCAGCATGTACTCATGTTCGAGCGCGAACCCCTGTCGGAGGAGGTACACCTGCTCGAAATTCGCCGCGAAGTACGCGGAGGCGGTGATGAGGACAATAGACGACGGTAGCAACACCGCACCGTCGACCCAGTCACCGTCCGCCATGGCCTGTCGGGTCTCGTTGAGGGCGTACACCGTCATGATTCCGCCGACGAACACCGTCGCGTATCGCACCGTCGACCACGTCTGGGTCGTGGACCACCAGATGACGATACCCCAGAAGAGGACTGCAGCTATCGTCACCGTGATCTCCAGCCCCTGGGCGAGCCCCGAGGAGTGGTCAGCGTGTTCAGTTTGTGTGCTCATTATTGGTTGAATCTATGTAGCGCCTGGCGTCCGTCACCGGAGGACACCGCGCTCGGCATCGCTTACTCACCGACCGTGAGGCTGTCGTCCCACGCGTCGTTGTCTTTGTAGTACTGGGCCGCACCGGGGTGGACCGGGATGCTCTCCCGGGCGGACCCGTACATCTCCTCGACGTTGGCGAAGTCGTTGAACTGCGCCTCGCCCTCGTTGACCACGTCGTTGTTCTCGTAGACGACACGGCAGAGTTCGTAGACGGCCTCGTTGTTGGCGTCGGGGTTGAACGTGTAGTTCACCTCGAGGTCCCAGTGGAACAGTTCGTCCGTGTCGAACTCCAGGTTGCCGAGCTGCCAGTCGCTGTACGGTGTCGTGCTGGCACCGGCCCCGCCGTAGGACTCGGCGGACTCGCGGAGCGCGTCGGTCGGTTCGACGTAGTGGACGTCGAGGCGGGACGCGATCTCGGTCACCCACCCGGTGTAGCGGACGCCGGGGGTCCCGTAGGCGATACAGGCGTCGATGTTGCCCTCCTCCATCGCACCGGGCGCGGAGTCGACGCCCATGTTCTGGATGTTCATCTGGTCGTAGACGTCGGCCGTCGGGTCCTGCGACCAGACGTCGAGCGTCGTCGCTCGCGTCGAGTAGCCCGGCTCGGCCGGGTAGACGTTCGCGCCCGCGAGGTCGGAGAACGTCTCGATGCCCGTGCCGTCGCGGGCGATGACGTAGATGCTGTACGGGAACGCGAAGAATCCGTAGTGCGGGATGCGCTCGACGGCCTGTTCGGAGAACCGACCGCGCTCTTGCTGTGCCTTGAGCAGGGAGTTGTTGTCGGTGATGCCCGCGTTGAACTGGCCCTGAGCCATCCGGTAGATGGTCCCGATGTATCCCGGGCTCTCGATGGTCGAGTAGTCCAGCGAGTCGCTCGACTGGCTGACCGCGCGCTCGACGGCTAGGCCCACGTCGCGGGTCCCGCCGGCGGAGGTCCCGACGCGCAGCGAGAGGTTGCCGCTACCGCCGTCGCCGCCGTCGCCACCCTCGCTGGTGCCAGTGCCGGTCGACCCGCCGTCGCCACCGTCGCCGCCCGATCCGCCGTCGCCGCCGTCGCCACCGTCGCCGCCACAGCCGGCCAGGCCGATGACGCCAGCAGTTGCCGCTCCGTACAGGAATTTGCGTCGCTGCATACTCTCGTCTGACATCGTCATTAGTGGACACTACCGGCATCCTTAACAATCTATCTATTTTGTCCATGAATGTCCGTTGGCAATATTCGACCAGTCCTCAGGCGGTACCGTCGCTGAAAACGTCCGAAATACCGTGAAAGCGTCGGAGAACGGTGCTACATGGATTAGCGTGCCAGCGCAACGTTCGAGTTCGCCAGCGAGACGGAACTACCGCGTCACGGGCGCGTCGACGGAGCCGATTCCTTCGACGGTCGCGCGCACGTCGTCGCCGGGTTCGATGGGAGCCGCGCCGGGCGTCCCCGTACTGAACAGGTCGCCGGGTTCGAGCGTCATCACGTCGGAGTGGAAGGCGACGATCTCCTCGGGCGGAAACAGCATGTTCCGAATCTGGTTCTCCGACCGTACCTCGCCGTTGACCGCCGTGCTGACGGTCACCTCCGTGAGGTCCAGCGGCTCCTCGGGGACCGCGATGGTCGGGCCGACGACGAGGAAGGAGTCGTAGCTCTTCGCGCGCGTGAGGAATCGCGGGTTGCGCTGGAGCACGTCCTCGGCGGTCATGTCGATGACCGGGAGGTAGCCGGCGACGACGTCGTCGGCCTCGGCTTCCGAGACGCCGCGACAGGTCTTCCCCATCACGACGGCCAGCTCCGCCTCGGCGGTCACGCGCTCACTCTGTGACTCCGGCGGCAGGCGAATCGGTCCGCCGGGGCCGGTCAGCACCGTCGAGGGTTTCATGAAGCTCGCCGGTTCCTCCGGGCGCTGTTCGTCTAAGTCGCCGGCGTGTTCGGCGTAGTTCAGCCCGATTCCCCAGAGCTTCCCGAACCGTTCGAGCGGCGGCCCGAACGTGAGGTCGGCAGCCGGCACTCGCTCGGCGGGTGCGTCTGCGACGTCCCCCAACGTTCCGGCGGCGGCCCGGGGTAGCGCCTCGCGGACGCTGTGGAGGTCCGACTCGACCGCTCCGAGCGGCACGAACCCCTCGTCGTCCCCGAGCAGCGGCCGCCCGCTCGCGGTGCGTGCGAGGTAGTTCATTCCTCTCGGTCCGTCCAGAAGTCGAACGAGCGGCCCGGTGCGAAGACGTCGAGCCCGACCGCCAGTTCGTCGCCCGTGTTCTCGACGCGATGGGACTCGTTCGATTCGAGCAGGACCGAGTCGTTCGGTTGGAGCGTGACCTCGTCGTCCTCGGTGGCGACGGTGAGTTCCCCCTCCAGACAGAGACAGACCTGCTCGTTCTCGTGGTCGTGCATCGGCGAACTGTGACCTGGCGGCTTCTCGAACCACTCGAAGGAGAACTGGTCGCTGCCGGCCATCGAGACGCGCCGCCACCCGTCCTCGGGTTCGTAGGTCTCGGCCTCGTCGAACGGGACGGGTTTCATAGGTTCGCCCCCGTCGAGCCGCCGTCGATAGGCAGGGCGGTGCCGTTGATGAACCCGGACTTCGGCGAGGAGAGGAACGCGACGGTGTTGCCCAGTTCCATCGGGTCGCCGATTCGCTCTAGGGGGTTGCCGGCCCAGCCCTCCAGTCCCTCCTCGTAGGAGTCGTACTCGCCGCGGTCGACGGCGGCGTTCACGAGGTCCTGAATCCGCGAGGTCTCGTGGGGGCCGGGGAGGACGGCGTTGGCTCGCACCTCGGGAGCCAGTTCCTTCGAGAGCGTCTTCTCCAGTCCGATGACGCTCATCCGGACGGAGTTCGACAGCACGAGACTGTCGAGGGCCTCTTTGACGCTCCGGGAGGTGATGTTCACGATAGTGCCGTGGTCGCTCTCTTGGAGGTGCGGTGCCGCCTCTCGCGCCAGTCGGACGACGCTCATCACGAGCAGTTGGTAGGCGTGTTCCCAGTCCTCGTCGTCGGTGTCCATGAACGCGCCCGACGGCGGGCCGCCCGCACTCGTGACGAGATGGTCGAGACCGCCGAACTCCTCGACGGTCGCCTCGACGAGTGCCACCGTCTCGTCCGGGTCGGTGAGGTCGCCGGACTGTGCGAGCACCTCGCCGGTCGCGACCTCCTCGATTTCGTCTTTGGCTTCGGCCAGTCGGTCCTCGTCGCGGCCGTTGATGACCACGTTCACGCCCTCGCGGGCGAGGGCCTTGGCCGACGCTTTGCCGAGTCCGCTGGACGATGCTGTCACGAGCGCTGTGTTCCCGTCTAGTTGCAGGTCCATGTGACACCCAATCAGAGTCGAGCGTGAAAACGTTTCCGTACAGGCAACCGCCGTGGGCGAGCCTACGGGCCGGTGAACGCGGCGGTCCCGTCGGTGAAGGTCAGCGCCGCTCGTTCGACGACTTCCGCGGTGTCGGGCAGGGCAGGAAGTACCGGCTCGGAGACGTACAACTCCCCGAGATCCTCCGTGTTCTGTATCCAGAGGATGCGGACCGTCTCCGGGTCGTACCCGCCGAGGGCCGAAAGCGCCGTCCGTATGGCGAACTCGTCGTCCGGCGCGACAACCGGGAGTTGCCCCTTCGCGAGCGACCCGCTGGTGAACGTGTTGGCGTAGGTCTTCCGGAGGTCCAGTTGGTCCAGCGCTGCTTTGCGAGTGAGGTCGGCCAGCCCGATGCCGATGCCGTTGCCCTTCGTCGCCTCGGTGAGGCCGCGGGCGTAGATGATGTCTATCGCTGGCGTCTCGGGGTCCGGCGCGTTGAGGACGCGGTACCGACCGATGACGTTCGTGTCCATCCCGGCCCCGGATATCTCCTTGCCGAGTTCGTCGACGACCAGCAGGTCTACGTCGTCGACAGGCAGGGTCGGCATCTCCTCGTAGGCCCGTTCTAAGAGCGCGGGCTCGCGCTCGATAAACGATCCGGCCGGGACGGCCTCGACGTGGGCGATCTCCTCGTGGAAGTTCTCGACGAGAGCGATGCCGCCGACCAGCGGGGCGGCGTCTTCGATGGCCGACAGCGCGGGTTTCAGCGTCTCCAAGTACCCCTCGGCGATCGCCGTCGAGTGGAAGGACTTCGCTCCGCGCTGTTTGCCCAGGCCGACGACGGTCATCTTCGTTAGGCCGCTCTCGACCGGCCCGGTGAAGTTGGTGTGAGCCTTGACGCGGTTGACGACGAAGACGGCATCGGATTCGAGCGCGGCGACCGAGAGGTGGACCGGCATCTCTGTCTCACCGACGGTCACCGTCGCCACCTGCTCGGTGTCCATCCGTGCGTCTATCGAGGCGTCCATCTCCGATTGGGTGATGCCGAGCGACGCCAGCACCTCCCGCTGGCCCTCGGGGGTCGCCCCGCCGTGGCTCCCCATCGCCGGGACAACGACGGGGTCGAAGCCGCGCTCGGCGAGTCGCTCGACGACGGCGCGCGTGATGTCGTCGATGGCGTGGATACCGCGGCTCCCGACGCCGACGGCGACGGTGGCTCCCTCGGACAGGCCGTCGAGCGGGAGACGGCTGAGTTGCTCGCGGGCCGCTACGGCGGGCTCGGCGACTGTCTCGACGGGCGGTTCGTACCGGACCCGTGCGAACGACGGGAGCGGCTGGGGCTCGATGAGGTGGTCGACGTCACTGCGTTCGGGTACGTCCATACCGGCGTGTATCGACCGAGACGTACAAATGTGTGGGTGGTAAGTATTGCCGCGACGGCGGGCTATTACTCCGTGTGTCGCGGCGCTGTGTCTATGGAAATCGTAGATGTAGAATCGTATCCGATAGAGATTCCGCTGGAGTCCCCGGTCTCCTTCTCGAACCGGACGCTCACCTTCCGCGACCACGCGATAACGCACGTCCGGACGGCAGACGGTCGAGAGGGCGTCGGGTACTCGCTGGGCTACGAGGGGGCCGGCCTCATCTCGGAAGCGGTCGAGTCGCTTCTCGAACCCATACTGCTCGGAGAAGACCCGCGAGACACCACACGGCTCTGGCAGGAGATGTACGACGGCAACGTCCAGATCGGGCGGACGGGGCTCTTCCTGCGGGCCATCTCGACGGTCGACATCGCGCTCTGGGACCTGAAGGCGAAGGCCGCCGACGAACCGCTGTACAAACTGCTTGGCGGCTACGCTGATTCGGTTCCATCCTACGCCAGCGGTGGCTACTACCGCGACGACAAGGGTCACGAGGGCCTGCGCGAGGAGATGCGCCGGTACCTTGACGAGGGTCACGACGTCGTCAAGATGAAGGTCGGTCGCCGCTCGGTCAGCGAGGAAGAAGCACGGGTCGCCGCCGTCCGCGAGGAAATCGGTCCCGACCGGACGCTCTTACTCGACGCCAATGGCGTCTGGTCCTCGCCGACGGAGGCTATCCGGGCCTGTCGCGCCTTCGAACCGTACGACCCATACTTCATGGAGGAGCCGGTGATGATAGACAAAGTCGAGACGATGGCCGAGGTCAACGACGC
This sequence comes from Haloarcula amylovorans, assembly GCF_004681185.1. Taxonomy (GTDB): domain Archaea; phylum Halobacteriota; class Halobacteria; order Halobacteriales; family Haloarculaceae; genus Haloarcula; species Haloarcula amylovorans. The sequence continues at coordinate 126,309 of NZ_SRIF01000001.1, forward strand.
CATCGACTACCCGGTCGCGACCGGCGAACTGGAGGGGACCCGGCACAACTTCGCCCGACTCAACGATACAGGCGCGGCGACCGTCCTGCAACCGGACGTGACCGTCTGTGGCGGCGTCACGGAGTGGCTCCGCATCGCCAACTACGCGGCCGCCTACGACATCCCCATCGCGCCCCACTACAACTGGAACATCCACGCCTCGCTGTTGGGGGCCATCGAGAACGGTCTCTGGATAGAGTACTTCTACCGGGACATGGACGTGAAGGTGTTCGACGACGTGGTGGCCGAGCCGCTCGCGCCCGACGACGACGGAATGATTCCGCTGCCCGAGACACCCGGCCACGGTGCACCGCTCGATACAGACGCACTCGACGAATTCAGAACTCAATGAGAGATTACTCCGACCAGATAGCGAACCGCGACCCGGACCGTGACGTAGAGATAACCGACATCAAGACCTGCGTGGTCGAAGGCAACTTCGAGTGGAACCTCATCAAGGTCGAGACCGACGCCGGCGTCACCGGCATCGGCGAGTCCTACCGGGGCGGCGGCGTTCCGGAACTCGTCGAGTACACCAAGCGGTTCCTCCTCGGGGAGAACCCGCTCGACGTCGAGCGCCTCAGTCGCTACATCTTCCAGGAGATGTCCGGACACGGCGGGACGACCGGCAAGGTCGTGACCGCCGCCTCGGGCATCGAGGTGGCGCTGTGGGACGCCGCCGGGAAGCTACTCGACCTTCCGGTCTACCAGTTGCTCGGATCGAAGTACCGCGACGAGGTTCGCCTCTACTGTGACTGTCACGCCGGCGAGGCCTACGCCGTCGAGGACGGCGCGACGGCCTACGCCGAGGCGGAGGCGTACTCGCCGGAGGCGTACGCCGCCGAGGCGGCCCGCGTCACCGACATGGGCTTTACCGCGCTGAAGTTCGACCTCGACCTGCCGGCGGACAACGAGCCTGACCCGTACAACGGCCGCCTGACGAACGCGGCCATCGAGGAGAAACGCGAAATCGTCGAGGCGGTGCGAGACGAAATCGGCTACGACGTCGACCTTGCCTTCGACTGTCACTGGGACTACTCCGTCGAGAGCGCGAAGCGACTGGCCCACGAACTAGAGGAGTACAAGCTGATGTGGCTCGAAGACCTCGTGCCCCCCGAGAACATGGACGCCCAGAAGGAGGTGACGAAGGCCACGCGAACGCCCGTTGCCACCGGCGAGAACCGCTTCCGGGTGTTCGAACTCTCGGAACTCGTCTACGATCACGGCGTCGACATCATCACACCGGATCCGACGACAGTGGGCGGCCTCGCCGAGACGATACGGGTCGCCGACCGGGCCGAGGAGAATTACATGCCGATGTCCCCGCACAACGTCTGTAGCCCGGTGGGGACGATGGCCTGCGTCCATCTGGGCGCGGCGACGCCGAACTTCGACCTCTTGGAGTACCACGCGCTGGAGGTCGACTGGTGGGACGACATGCTCGCCCGCGACGAGCCCCTGATTCAGGACGGCTACATCGAGGTGCCCGAGGAACCAGGGCTGGGTATCGAACTGGACGAGTCCGTCGTCGAGGAACACCGGCTCGACGGGACGACCGGGTTCTGAGGCCGAACCCGCCTCAGACGATCTGGTTCCGGAGGTTCTCGTAGACGCCCGATTCGGCGACTCGCTCCAGATTCTCCACGAGGATATCCGCGCGCCGCTCCCAGTACTTCGGGGTGTGCCCCGATACGTGGGGCGTGAGAAAGACGTTCTCGAACCCCCAGAGGTCGTGGTCGCTCGGGAGCGGTTCCGGGTCGGTCACGTCCAGCGCCGCGCCGTGAATCTTGTTCGACTGGAGCGCCCCGACCAGCGCCGGCGTGTCGACGACGCCGCCGCGGGCGACGTTGACGAGGACAGCGTCCGTCGGCAGGATACCGAGCTCGGTCTCGCCTATCAGTTTCTCCGTCGTCTCGGTCAACGGACAGGAGAGGACCAGGACGTCCGTCCGGGCTAGCGCGTCGTCGAGGTCGTCGTAGCCCATGACCTCGTCGGTCGGCCCGCCTTTCGACGGGGTGTGACGCACGCCGAGCGTCGTCACGTCGAACCCCGAAAAGCGCTGGACGATGGCCTCGCCGATGGAACCGAGACCGACGACGGTCACGGTGCTCCCGGCGAGTTCGGCGAACGACTGAAACCGTCGCCACTCCCGTCGCCGCTGCCGACGGCGGCCCTCGTCCAGTCGCCGGGTGAACGTCAGCACCCAGCCGAGGACGTGTTCGGCGATGTTTGGGCCGTGGACGCCCGAGGCGTTCGTCACGGCGATTCCCCGCTCGGCGAGCGCATCGAGTGGCAGCTGTTCGACACCGGCCGAGTTACAGGCGAACAGCCGGAGGTTCTCGGCGGTAGCGAGGTCGGCTTCGTCCAGTCCGCTCCCGGCGACGACGGTCGCCGTCCCGAGCAGTCGCTCCCGGTCGGAGGGCGTCCCCGCGAGACTGATGGTGTGGTCGGGCAGTCGTCGTCGGAGAACGTCGGCGTACGCCGCGGCGGGAATTCCGTGTGCGTCGTGGTCGAGGACCGCGATGTCGGGTCTGTCCGTGGACATGTGCTCTGTCGAAGGGAGTCGAGGCCGACTGACAAAGTACCCGCGGTCGCCCCACCTAGGCCTCTATCCGAATCGGTGACGACACGCTCATCAGGAGCAGGCAGACGATTCCGACGCCCGCCCCGACCGCTGCTGTCGCGATACCGACCAGTCGAACCGAGGAGACGAACCCGAGTTGCGGGTTCAGGACGGCGATGGCGATGCCCATGAGGATGGGCGTTATCGTCGCCGCCGCGCGGCCGCTCCCCTCGCTGAGACTCACCAGCCCGCCGCGGAGCGTCGGCGGTGCGAGCGTGGTGATGACGCTCCGGTATATCGAGAGGACGACGCCGAATCCGAGGCCCATGAACACGACGCCGACGCCCGCCAGCCAGAGCGCGTCGGCGAGGAAGACGACCGCGAGGCCGGCACCCAGCGAGACGTTCATCGCGACGAGCGGGTACAGTCGACGGTCGAAATGCGCGGTGATGCGACCGGCTTGTGTCGCCGCGACCGCGTAACTGGTGCTAGCGAGGGCCGCAAGTATGCCCGCCTGCGCCGGCGTTCCACCGAGGCCGTCGACGACGACGATGGAGTTGTAGGTGAGAAAGCCGAACCACACGAGGTTAGCCGAACCGCGGGCGACGACCATCGTCCACGCTCGCCTGTGCGAGACGAGCGTCCAGAGGTCGCTCAGTTGTGCTCGGAGCGGGCGCTCGTCGTCGGTGTCGGCGTCGGAATCGATGGGCTCCTCGAACCAGACGTAGACGACGGCGGCGATGGGGAACGCGATGGCGTACAGGAGAAACGGATACTGCCACGCGAGGCCGACCAGGAGCCCGGCAGTGAGCGGGAAGACCGTTTGCGTGATGCCGGACCCAGTGAAGCGAAAGCCCTGCGCCGTCGCCTCCTTGGTCCCCGAGTAGAGGTCGCCGATGCTGGTGATGATGACCGGCGTGAGCGCGGCGAAGCCGAATCCCTGACAGAACCGCAACAGTAGGGCGGCCTCGAACGTCGAGACGAGCGAGATGGCCGTGCCAGTGATACCGAACCAGAGGAGCCCGACGAGGATGACCGGCCGTCGCCCGTACCGGTCGGCGAGGACGCCAGTGATGGGGATGACGACGACGGCGGGCGCAGTGAACGCCGACATCATCAACCCGATATTCGCCGGTGTCGCGCCGAGTGGCTCGACGAGCGAGTTCAACACCGGGGAGAGGAGTGCGGTTCCGAGCGGCGGGAGCATGTTCGTGAGGAACAGCAACTGAAAGGGACGTTCACGAATGACGCCCGCGTCGGTCCCGGCGATCGATGAGAGCGATGCCACAGGCCCGACCACTCGGCTGAGCGAATTAAATCTGACCATTAGTCGGCCGCCCGGCAGTATCGACGACCGCCGTACGAGGTGAGTCCCCGCCGCCCTCTCCCGTTCGAAGCCGTCGAACACTTTTTATCGTTGAGGATATACTGACTGTGTATGGGAATGCAATCCGGCGGCGAACTGGCCGATTCGGTCAAGACGGCCCAGACACTGTTCGACGTCGTGCAGTTCGTCAAAGAGGAGGAGGGAACGACGCTCACGGAGATGGCGGCCGAACTCGACTACGCGAAGAGTACGATTCACCGCCACCTCCGGACGCTCGAACACCTCGGATACGTCGTCGAGCGAGACGACGGCTATCAGGTGGGCCTTCGCTTTCTGGACATCGGCGTGACCGCACGGAACAGCTACTGCGGGTACAAACTCGTCCGCGACAAAGTCGAAGAGATTGCCAACGAGACGGGCGAACGCGCGCAGTTCTTCGTCGAAGAACACGGTGAGGCAGTGTATCTCGCTCGCTCGGTCGGTAACCAGGCGGTACACACTGACCCAGGAATCGGGAGTCGTATTCCCCTCTACGCGGCGTCTGCGGGAAAAGCGATTCTCGCGGAACTTCCGGAACCGAAGCTGTTCGAAATGGTCGAACTGATGGACTTCGAACCGGTGACCGAGTACACGATAACCGACCCGGACGAGCTGTTGCGGGAACTCGACGAGATACGCGAGCGAGGATACGCCTTTAACCGCGAAGAGTCGCTGCAGGGGACACACGCGGTCGGTGTCTCTATTTGCGATTCAAACGGTGATGTCATCGGTGGACTCAGCGTCACGGGTCCTTCTCACCGACTGAAGGGCGAACGGTTCGAGACGGAACTCCCCGACCTGTTGCTCGGGGCCGCGAACGAACTCGAACTCAACATCGCCCATTCGTAGCTCACGCGCTCTCTGGACCATCTATTGATTCGAGGGCATCGCTACAGCTCGATGACGTACACGGTGACAGCCGCTCCTGTGCCTCTATTCGAAAATATCGAACGCATGTCGCTGATGACCGAGTCCATTTCGCAATCACTGTGGTGTGTGTTGTCACGTTCCATTGAACGTCTTGAGACACGCTCACAGTGGAATAACATGCGTACTATAGTTAGTACCTGCCGGTCGTGGGGCGCTACTGCAGTTCCCCACACGTGATCGCTCTAACGGCATCGAAAGTCAGAGACGCTCTCGGCCGACGTAGCGTGTTCGGCGACATCGAACCTCCTATAAATACAATAATTCAGTATCAGAACGATCGCTAGTATATTCATATATCAGTCGTATATTTAGAAATCAGGATAATCTACGCAAAGTGTGAGTTTTGAAGAACAGAATGGGGTGAAAATAGATATAGAATACGATACTATATATCTGATAGCAGAAGCGCCGGAAAGATGGATATAAAACTCTCATATTAGCCGATACCTCTCTATATATCTCCTGCCTGCGCCCATCTAGTAGGGATATAGGTCTATATGGGTGCGATAGAGATATGCTGGGCCCTGAGCCGAGTCCGGCCGCGCTACGCCTCGACGTACAACTGGCAGTCGTAGTACGCGCCGTCGTAGGCGAGATACTGCGTCTCGTAGGCCTCGTTCTCGCAGTTCGACTGCGAGCAACCGAGCGCTTCTCGAAGGTGGAGCGCCGACAGCAGCGACTCGAAGTCTGTCGAGAGCGGCATCGTCTCGGTGTACGTCTCCCGTCTACGCGCTCGTTCGAATAGGTCGCGCGCGTCCGCGCTCAGGTCGCTTGAGGAGAGGCGAACTTCGACGGTGGCGGCGTCGGCGACAGCGGCGAACGCCTTCGGACTCGTGGCGACCTGCGTCGCCGTCGCCGTGTGTTCGACTTCAGTCAGCGTCTCGTAGCTCACGTCCACTCGGAGAACGGTGTCGTGGACCGAGACGTACTCGTGGTCAGGCGTCGGCGTCAGTTCGCTTTCGGCCCGGTCGGCGTAGCGATAGACGTAGCCGCCTTCTTCGACCAGATCCCACGGGGCACCACCGTCGTACTCCCGGGCGCGAGCGGCGAAGTACGCCGGCAGCACGGCGTGCTGGTCGAGTTCCGGGAGCGAGTCCCGGGGAGTCGCGTCCGGCACGTTTTCCTCGTCTGCGCGATCGACCCAGTGCAGTCGCAGCACGGGGCGTTCGATCCGCTTGCTTCCGGTGACGGCGTCGTGGAGCTGATAGTACGTGCCGTCGTGTTCGGTGTACTCGCCGTCGGGGACGGCGCTGTGTCCGTAGGTGCTGTCCCGTTGGCCGGTGACCGCGGCCGCCCACGCGTCGCGGCGGACGGCGGCGTACGGGTCGTCCTCGTTCGTCTGGGGTTTCCACTGGATGATTTCCGTGAGTGGGCGGTCCGGCGTCTCGACGTAGAGCGTGTACTCGACGCTACGACTCGACTGGAGTGAGTCACAACCGGCCAGCGAGGCGAGACCGGCAGACGTCGCGCCGATGAAGGTCCGGCGATTAGTGGAGGGCATCGAGTGAGGTGTTTACGAGTGACCGCCTAAAGCTATCGATTAAAAAACACGAACGCTACTGATTCTCAGGCTATCGCGGTACGGCACGGGTCTCGCTGTCGCTCTGTTCTCACGCTCGGAACCGAGGAAACCAGAACATTCAGTACCGCCTGCCGCGTTTGAGGGGTATGCACGATTCGTGTGGCGCAGTTGCGGCAGCAACGCCCCATCCGCTGTCGTCACCGCGTCACCCCTTTGGCGGGACAACGAGGTGGCACCGATGCCACACGACGTGAACAACGTCGTTCTCGTCACCGTCGATTCACTACGGGCCGACGCGCTCGGCGGCCCTGACAGCGTCTCGCCGGTGTTCGACCGACTCGCCGAGGAAGGCGTCGTTTTCGAGAACGCCATCGCCCACGGCAACTGGACGCCCTTTTCGTTTCCCAGTATCCACGGCTCGCGGCCGGTGTTCGACGAAGGGAGCGACATCGGCGTCGCCTCGACGCCGACGCTGGCCGAACGCCTCTCTGCGGCAGACCTATCCACCGCCGGCTTCAACGCCGCCAACGGCTTTCTGACCGAGCACTGGGGATACGACCGCGGGTTCGACGAGTTCGAACCGTTCGTCGAGAGCAGCGTCTACAGTAAGTATCTGGCCGCCCACCCGACGGTACAGGCGTGGGTCCAACTCCTCACGTCGCCGTTTCGCCGGGCCGCCACGATACTCGGGGGTGGGTCGGACGAACGCCCCTTCGCCGACGTTTCGCGGATGGGTGACCTCGAAGACCACGCGACCGAGTTTCTCGAATCGACGGACGGGGGTTTCTTCCTCTGGGTCCACTACATGGACACCCACACGCCCTACGTCCCGGCCCCGCGCCACCTTCGAGAGGTCTCAGACACGCACTTCGGTCTGTTCCGGATGCTGGGGTCGCACGTCCGGACTGGACTGGGCTGGGACATCGACGAGAAGCGACTCGGAACGCTCCGGACGCTGTACGACGGGACGATTCGGCAGGTGGACGCGAGCGTTGGCCGGCTGCTCGATACGCTCGAAGGCGAGGGACTGACCGACGACACGGCCGTCGTCGTCGCCGGCGACCACGGCGAGGAGTTCTTAGACCACGGCCATCTCGCACACTATCCGAAACTCTACCGCGAACTCGTCGACGTACCGTTCTTCGTGACCCACCCCAACGGGGAGAGCGGAACAGTCGAGCAGCCGGTCGGCCTGAACACGATCCCGCCGACTGTCTGTGAGTTGCTCGGCATCGATCCGGCCGAGGCGTGGGAGGGCGAGTCCGTCGCGCCAGCGTTGGACGGCGACGAAATCGAGGACCGGAGCCCGATACTCTCCGTCGCCGTTCGCGGCGAGAGCGTGACGAGCCAGCCGATACCGCGCCGCCTCGACGACGGCGAGTTGCTCGTGAGCGCCCGCGACGCCGACTGGACGTACATCGAACACACGAAGTCGGACCACTGCGAACTGTACGACCGCCGTGAGGACCCAACCGAGCAGCGAGATCTCTGTGCCGAGGGCGTCGCACCGCCGCCGGTCGTCGACCGACTCTCCGAGGCTGTCGCCAGCCACGTCGACCGACTCGAAACGGCGTCAGACGCCGATTCAGGGGAGGGAGCGGCGGAAGAAGCGTCAGACGAAATTGCGGCACGCTTAAAAGCACTGGGTTACAAGTAGGCCGACATGTCGTACGCCGTCGCAACCTCACCGCGACGACAGCGACTCCTTCGGTTCTTCCTCGTCGGGCTGAGTGCGGCGGCCGTCCAGACGGTACTGCTCTGGGCGTTCGTCGACATCGGCGGGTTGAACTACCTGTTCGGGGCGTTCGTCGCCATCGAGATCACCATCCTCTTTCAGTACGTCCTCAACAACGCGTGGACGTTCCACCGCTCGAAACACACCTCGCGCCGGGAGTACATTATTGGGATGGGGAAGACGAATCTCGTCCGGGGCACCGCCATTCCCCTGCAGTTGGGGATCCTCTACGCCCTGGTCTCGGCGACCACGATTGAGTATCTCATCGCCAACGGCATGGCCATCGCCGTGACGGGCCTCTATCGGTACGCGCTCGACGCCACCTGGACGTGGAGCTGACGACGAGACAGAACTTGCGACGACGCCCACCGTTTTTGCCGCCCCCGACCCGAGTAGTCGCATGGACGATTCGGTTCGACTGGGCGTCGACGTCGGCGGGACGTTCACCGACGTCGTCCTCGCCGCTGTGGACGGGGTGACGACGGCGAAGGTCCCGACGACGGACCCACAGCACGAGGGGGTCTTAGCGGGCATCACGACGGCCTGCGAGACGGCAGCCGTAGACCCCGACTCCGTCTCCCGGTTCCGCCACGCGACGACCGTCGTCACGAACGCACTCTTAGAGGAAGACGGGGCCGAGACGGCGCTCGTGACCACCGATGGGTTCAGAGACGTGTTGGCCATCGGTCGGCAGGACCGCCCGGAACTGTACGACCAGTCGGTCGCGCGACCGACCCCGCTGGTGCCGGCCGAACGCCGATACGAACTCGACGAACGCGCGACGACCGACGGTATCGAGCGGCCGGTCGACCCCGACGCGGTTCGTGACCTCGCTGGCGGCATCGAGGCCGACGCCGTCGCGGTGTCGCTGCTCCACGCCTACGCGCATCCCGACAACGAGCGCCGGGTCGCCGAAATCCTTCGCGAGGAACTGGACGCGCCCGTCTCGGCGAGCCACGAGGTGCTGTCGGCGTTTCGCGAGTACGAGCGCACCGCGACGACGGTGGCCGATGCCTACGTCACGCCGGTCGTCGACGCGTATCTCGGTCGCCTGGTCGAGGGCGCGACCGGACGCGGCCTGCCCGAACCGCGGGTGATGCAGTCCAACGGCGGCATCGCCGACGCCGACACCGTCCGCGAACACGCCGTGACCACTGCGCTCTCCGGACCAGCGGCGGGCGTCGTCGGTGCCAGCGCGTTCGAACCCGACGCGGCGGGCGTCGTTACCTTCGACATGGGCGGGACCTCCAGCGACGTCTCGCTGGTTCGCGACGGCGTGATCGAGCGCACGACCGACGCCGACATCGGCGGTCGGCCGGTCCGAGTCCCGATGGTCGACGTGGAGACGGTCGGTGCCGGCGGCGGGTCTATCGCGTGGGTCGACGCCGGCGGTGCGCTCAGAGTCGGCCCGCGGTCGGCCGGTGCGGACCCCGGTCCGGCCTGCTACGGACAGGGCGGCAGCGACCCGACGGTGACGGACGCGGCGCTCCTGTTGGGATATCTCGGGCCGAATACGACGCTCGGGTCGGGGCTGTCGCTCGATGCCGACGCGGCCCGAGAGGCGCTCGCGGAACTCGCCGACGACGCGAATCTCGACGGGCCAGTAGCGGCCGCCCGCGGGGTCTACCGCGTGGCGAACGCGACGATGACCCGGACGATTCGCAGCGTTACCGCCGAGCGCGGCGACGACCCCCGCGAGTTCGCCATCGCGGCCTTCGGCGGCGCGGGACCGATGCACGCCGCGGCGCTGGCCGACCGACTCGGCGTCTCGACGGTCGTCGTGCCGCGAGCCAGCGGCGTCCTCTCGGCACTGGGACTGCTGGCGGCCGACGAACGCCACGATGCCGTCCGAACATTCCGCGCACGTCTCGACAGCGTGGACCCCGACTCCGTCGAGAGCGTTCTCGGAGCTCTCGAAGATAGCGTCCTCGACGAGACGGCGACGCCCGAGGCGGCGACAGTCACGTTCGAAGCCGACTGCCGCTACGTCGGGCAGAGTCACGAACTGGGCGTCGGTATCGAGGATTTCGATCGTGCCACGCTGGCCGCACGCTTTCAGGCGGCCCACGAACGAGCCCGCGGCTACCGCCTCCCCGACGCCGACGTCGAACTCGTGACGCTCCGGGCGACGGCGACCGTCAATCACGCGATGCCGGACCTCACACGCGCCGCAACTGACGACACGGACCCGCAGACGGGGACGCGAGACGCCGCCTTCGGCGGGGCGTGGCACGAGACGCCGGTGCTCGGCTGGAGCGGACTCGCTGCCGGCACCCATCGGAACGGCCCGGCCCTCGTCGAGGGCGGTGAGAGCACCGTCGTCGTCCCGCCCGAGTGGTCGCTTTCCGTCGACGACCGGGGGACGCTCCGACTGGAGGGTAGCGAATGACCGCGAGCCACGGCGATACCGACCTCGACGCGGTCGAGTTAGAGATTCTGCGAAACCAACTGGAGAGCGTCGCCGAGGAGATGGGGCAGGTGTTGATCCGGGGTGCGTTCTCGCCGAATATCACCGAGCGACGGGACTGCTCGACGGCGCTGTTCGACGCGTCGGGCAAACTCGTCGCCCAGGCCGAGCACATCCCCGTCCACCTGGGCGCGATGCCCGAAGCCGTCGATTCGGTTCTCGACCGAGACCCGGACCCCGGCGACGTGTTCGTCCTCAACGACCCTTTCGAGGGCGGGACGCACCTCCCGGACGTGACGCTCGTCTCGCCGATCGTTCCCGACAGCGAGGCGCTCCGCGCCTCGAAGCGGTCAAGCGGCTGGAGGGCGCGAGACAGCGAAATCGTGGGCTACGCCGTCTCGCGCGCCCACCACGCCGATGTGGGCGGGATGGCTCCCGGGAGCATGCCCGCGGGCGCGCGAGACATCCAACAGGAGGGGCTTCGCATCCCGCCGACGCGACTCGTCGCCGACGGCGAGCGACGCGAGAGCGTCTGGAACCTCTTGGCGGCGAACGTCCGCAATCCCGAGGAACGCAGGGCCGACCTCAGCGCGCAGCTGGCGGCCAACGACCGCGGGGCCGAGCGAGTCGAGGAACTGCTCGACGACCACGGCGACCGCTTGCTGCACGCTTTCGACGCGGTGCGGGCGTACTCCCGTCAGCGCGTCGAGGCGGAGATTCGGGCGTTTCCGGACGGCGTCTACGCCGCCAGCGACGTGCTGGAGGGCGACGGCGTCGTAGACGACGACATCCCCATCGAGGTGACGGTGACCGTCGACGGCGCGACGCTCGACGTGGACTTCTCGGGGACCGCCCTGCAGGTCGCAGGCAACGTCAACGCGCCGCTGTCGGTCGCGAAGAGCGCGGTGTACTTCGTCGTCCGGTCGGTCACCGACCCCGACGTGCCGCCCAACGGCGGTTGTTACGACCCCGTGACCGTGCGCGCGCCGCCGGGGTCGCTCCTCAATCCCGAACCGCCGGCGGCCGTCGTCGGCGGGAACGTCGAGACCAGTCAGCGCGTGACCGACGTGGTGTTCAGAGCGCTCGCTGAGGCAGTGCCCGACCGCGTCCCGGCGGCCGGACAGGGGACGATGAACAACGTCGTCGTCGGCGGCCCCGAGTTCAGCTACTACGAGACGGTCGGTGGCGGGATGGGCGCGAGCGCGGACGCGGACGGTCCCTCGGGCGTGCAGGTCGGAATGACGAACACGCTGAACACGCCCGTCGAAGCGCTGGAAGCGGCCTACCCACTCCGCGTCGAGGAGTACGGCCTGCGGTCGGGGAGCGGTGGCGACGGCGAACACCGCGGCGGCGACGGGCTGATTCGGGAACTCACCGTCGAGGCGGCCGCCACCGTCTCACTGTTGACCGAGCGCCGCCGTCACGCACCGTGGGGGCTAGCGGGTGGCGACGACGGCGAACCGGGCCGAAATCTCCTCGACGGGGAGTCCGTTCCGGCGAAGGTGACCCGCGACGTCGAGGCGGGAACGACGGTCAGAGTCGAGACGCCCGGCGGCGGCGGCTACGGTCGCGACGGTGACGGTCGCAGTGGAGACGATACCGAACGACGCTGAGTAGGACGTGATTTTTGTTCTCTCGCGTCACAGCCAACGCATGGACAGCCGACCGCTCTACGCCGCGGTCGCCCTCCTCACCGTGTTTGCCCTCGTCGTCGGTGCGCCGACGCTCGACCGGCCCGTCGAGTCCGGCGACGGAAGTGTGGTCAGCGGCGAGCGCCGCGGGTTCAGTTCCAGTAGCGCCGAGGCACCCTCGGCGCTCCGCGACGTTTCCCTGCTCGTCTTCCTCCTCGTCGGCGCGGGCGCGCTCGCCTACGGACTGCGACAGTATCGGTCGAGCGACTACGTGACGATGGGCGTGACCGTCGTCGTCCTCACGATTGTCTTCGTTGTCGTCGGCTGGAACCCGAGCACGGCGGGCGGGTTCGCCGGCCCGGTCGTCAACAACGCCACCGCTGGCGCGGTCGCCGCGACCCGACCGGGTTCGCAGTCGGCGTGGCTCGTCGGCGCGGTCGGCTCGTTCGCACTCGTGGTCTTGGCGGGCGTCGTACTCGTTCGGGCGACGGACGCCGAAACGTGGACGGTAACGGACGCCGACTCCGATGCGGAAGACGGTTCGGCGACCGAGGACGCGACAGCGCTCGGCGAGGCGGCGGGCCGAGCGGCCGACCGAATCGCCGAGGACGCGTCCCTCGACAACGCAGTCTACCGGGCGTGGCGCGAGATGACCGACGCGCTGGACGTCGCGGACCCAGCGACCATCACTCCAGGCGAGTTCCAGACGGCGGCCGTGGACGCCGGGATGGACCCCGAGGACGTAGCAGTGTTGACGGACCTCTTCGAGACGGTTCGCTACGGCGACCAGTCCGCGACCGAGGAGCGCGAGCGGCGGGCCGAACAAGCCCTGCGGAACGTCGAACGGACCCACGGGGGGACGTCGTGAACTATCGCCGTCGAGCGGCGCTCGTCGTCGGCGTCCTCGTCGTAGTCGCCGGTCTCTGGGGCGCGCTAACCGGGGCGTTCTCGCTGTCGCTCCGGCCAGGGACGGTCGTCTTCGTCGGCGTCTTCGCTGTCGGGCTGGGGTTGTACGGTGCGTACCGACGATACCGGACAGAGCCGCGAAGCCCCGTGCTGCGAGACCCCGCGACCCGCGACGTCTCGCCGCCGGAACCGGCGACCGATGGGTTCGGCTCCGGATCGACGCGACGCATCGAACAGCACCGACTGACCGAGGACGTTCGGTCGCTGCTCCGACGGGCGCTCACTCGCGGCGAAGGCGACACTGACGCCGCCGACGCGGCTCTCGCGTCGGGCGAGTGGACTGACGACCCGTCGGCGAGCGCCGCGTTCGAGCGCGACGTGGGACGACGCCGGCAGTACCGCGACCGGCTGGCCGCACGGCTCGGCGAGACGACGCGACTGGCCTATCGACTCGAACGTGCGGCGACCGGTCTCCGGTCAGTGCTGGGGCTGACGGCGGACGACGATGCGCTGCCCGAACCGCGGCGGACCAGCGGACTGGGAACGGTCCAGACCGGACGTTGGGCGGGCTTTCGGGTGGTGCCGTTCGTCTTCGTCGGCGTCGGGCTCGTTGCCCGTCGGCCGGGACTCGTACTGGCGGGGGCTGTCGCCGTCGTCGCGCTGGCAGTCAGCGCTGCTTCGCGGGCCCCCGACCCCGACCTGATCGTGAATCGCGCCGTCGACGCCGCTGACCCGACCCACGGCGAGGAGGTGACCGTGACGATGCAGGTGCGCAACGACGGCGACCGGACGCTGTTCGACTGTCGCCTCGCGGACGGCGTCCCTGACACGCTTGCCGTGACCGAGGGGTCGGCGCAGTTAGCGACGGCGCTGCGCCCGGACGCGACGGCGACTGTCGAGTACACCGTCCGCGCGACCCGCGGCGACCACGCGTTCGGCCCGCCGCGGGCGGTCGTCGGCGACGCGGCCGGAACCGCGGCGACGGTGACCGAGCCGACCGTCACCGGCGACGACTCGCTCTCTGTCTCGCTGCCGCCAGAGGACCTTTCGGTGCCGGTTCGGTCCCGGACGACACAGCACCGCGGCCGCATCAAGGCCGATTCGGGCGGCGACGGCATCGCCTTCTACGCCACCCGCGAGTACCGCCCGGGCGACCCCCTCTCCCGAATCGACTGGAATCGCTACGCGAGCACGCGTGACCTCTCGACGCTTCAGTTCCGGGAGGAACAGGCCGCCACCGTCGTCGTCCTCGTTGACGCTCGCCCGGCGGCCTACCACGCGCCGACCGACCCGTCGCTGGATACGACCGTCGACCGGGCCGTCGTCGCCGCTCGCGGCGTCGTCGGGGCTCGCATCGACGCAGAAGACCAGGTCGGACTAGCGGCGCTCTCGACGGAGCGCCTGTTCGTCCCGCCGGGCGGGGGCCACGCGCATCGGAGTCGGCTGGAGACGGTGCTGTCGAGCGCGGACGCGTTCGGGCCGACGCCGGCCGACGGCGAGTTCTACGTCGGGCCGACGTTCCGCTGGCTCCAGCGCGAACTCCCGAACGCGGCGCAGGTGGTCTGCTGTTCGCCGCTGACCGACGACACCGTCGTCCGAACGTTGCGATATCTGGCCGCCTACGGCCACCCGGTGACGGTCCTCAGTCCCGACCCGGGAACCCGACCGACGGCGGCGGGGACCGTCGCGGCCGCGAAGCGTCTGTTCAGACTCTCCGACCTCCGACGGCAGGGAATTCCGGTAATCGACTGGCGACACGGGGAGTCGCTCGCGGCTGCGATCGAACGACAGGGACGGGAGTGGTCAGCGTGAGACACCTTCGTCCCGTCGGCGTCGTCGCCGTGGTGGCCGCGCTGTTCGGCGCGCTCGCCGTGGCGACGACCCGCGGTGGCCCAGTCGCACTACTGGGCGTCGTCGCGGTGATCGGCGGCGTCGTCCGCTCACACCGCGGCGCGGTGACGGTCGGCGCGGCGGTACTCGCACTCGGCGTCCTCGTCGCCGGCGTCTTCGGGAGCAACACCGTTTCCCTCCTCTTCGGCGTCGCGGCGGCGGTGCTCGCGTGGGACTTCGGCCACTACGCGGTCTCGCTCGACACCAGCCTGACCGAGGACGCGGTGACGCAGAACGCAGAAGTAGTTCGGGTTGCTGGCGGCACGCTCCTCGCCGCGCTCACGGTCGGCGTCGTCTCGGTCTCGGGGCTGGTGGTCGCCGTTCCCGCCGTAGATACGTTGACCGCGACGCTGCTGTTCGCGGGGACGATACTGACAATCTACGCGGTTCACTAGACTGTCGGGACCGGGATCTGTCCGAGTACGTCCGCCAACACGTCGCGTTTGTCGACCTGCTCGACGCGGGCGTCCGGCGTCAGAACGAGACGGTGGGCCAACACCGGCTGGGCGACGCGCTTGATGTCGTCCGGCGCGACGAACTCCCGGCCCTCGATGGTCGCCATCGCTCGGGCAGCCTCGAACAGCCGCTGTGTCCCGCGCGGGGAGACCCCCACCTCGACGCGGTAGTCCTCGCGGGTGGCACGCGCGACGTCGGCCATGTACGATAGCAGGTCGTCGTCGACGGTGACCGTCTCGGGGACGGCGCGCAGGTTCTTCACTTTCTCGTCGTCGAGGACGGCCTCGACGCTCGGACTCTGCTCGGTGCGGCCGGCCCGGCGGCGGAGCAGTTCGACCTCCCCGTCGCTGTCGGGGTAGCCGATAGTACTCTTCGCGAGGAATCGGTCCACCTGCGCCTCCGGCAGTTCGAAGGTCCCCTCCATGTCGACGGGGTTCTGTGTCGCGAGGACGAAGAACGGTTGGGGCAGTTCGTAGGTGTCGCCATCGACCGTGACCTGTCCTTCCTCCATCGCTTCCAGCAGGGCGGACTGGGTCTTCGGCGGGGCGCGGTTGATCTCGTCGGCCAGCACGACGTTGGCGAAGATCGGGCCCTTCGTGAACTCGAACTCGCGGGTCTGCTCGTTGAAGACGTGCGTGCCCGTGATGTCGGCGGGCAGGAGGTCGGGCGTGAACTGCACGCGCGAGAAGGACAGCCCCAGCGCCGTCGCCACGCTCTGGGCGGTCAGTGTCTTCCCCGTGCCGGGCACGTCCTCCAACAGGACGTGCCCTTTCCCCACCACGCCCAGCAGAACCGTCTCGAAGAAGTCGCGGTCCGCGATGACTGCGCTTCCCACCTCGTCCAGGACCTGATTCGACAGGTCACTCGCCTGAGTGACGTCCATATGCGCCCATGTCACGCATCCGGTAAATGCGTATCGAGAACACGACACCCGACGAATCGAAACGCCTAAAGACCAAACGGCGAAACTGTTGGGTGAGCCGAGGTAGCCTAGCCTGGCCAAGGCGGTTGCTTCGAGAGCAACTGTCCTCACGGACTCAGGAGTTCAAATCTCCTCCTCGGCGTTTCTGGCGGCGCAATACGCCGAGCGGCACGAGTCGTCAGCGCCGGCAAACGATTCAGTGGAGATTTGAGCCGACGAGTCGCAGCCCGCGAGTCAACAGAACCGTCTCGGCTCGTTCAAATCTCCTCCTCGGCGTTCCTGTCGAAAATCGACCTGTGAGCGGTGCGTTTTGGCAGTGAGAAGTAACTCTCTTCCGGACTGTTTCGGCGTTTAGTATCTCGATAGTTACGACTGTCGGTGACGAGGTGTGCATTGATGGAGTTGCCAGTGGGACGCGATGACTCAGACGGCGATCAGGCGGAAGATACGATTTCGATGTCACGACGTGACACGCTCAGGTCCGCAGTGGGACTCGGAAGTCTCAGCCTCCCGACGCTGGGCGACGGTCGCGGCTTCTTCGACCGACAGAGCGCCCTCGAAACCGACTCGGCAGGCAGTGGCTGGCAACAAGAGGCGAAACTGGTTCCACCAGACCCGAACTCGGACTTCAGTTACCCGCTGGCAGTGAGCGGGGACACTGTCATCGTCGGCGCACCCTGGGAGCGGAGAGAGCGGTTCGCTTCCGGAACGGCGTACGTGTTCACCCGACAAAACGACGAGTGGGTCCAAGAGGCCAGACTCCTCCCGGACCCGACGAAGCGCCAACGCGACCGCTTCGGTCGTGCGGTCGCGTTGGATGGTGACACCGCTTTCGTCGGGTCGAGGAGCGGGGTGTCGGTGCTGGCTCGTCGAGACGGAGAGTGGGCCCACCAGACGATACTACCTGACCAGACGTCGAACGGGAACATCGGGTCACCCATCGCCCTGAGCGGCTCCACGGCCGTCGTCGGCGTCGGATTCACCGACCGCCCCCAGTACCGTACCGGGTCGGTGCTCGTCTTCACTCGACGGGACGGCGACTGGGCCTTCGATGCGAGCTTACGGGCGGACGAGGGCGACATTTTCGACGGCGACATCGCGGTGAGCGGGGACACGATCGTCGTCGGCGGGAGGGACGAGAACGACGAACCGACCGCGCCCGGGTCGGCGTACGTCTTCACTCGGGAGGGTGGCGAATGGACCAAACAGGCGAAACTGCTCGCGGAGAACGGATACGTCGGAGACAACTTCGGTCAGAACGTGGCCGTCGACGGCGACGTGGCCTTCGTCGGCAAGCCCGGACGCTTCCAGTCCAGAGTGATCAGCGACGAACCCCTGCCGGGACTCCCGGGGAGAACGAGACCCGGAGAGGTGTACGTCTTCACCCGGAAGGGCGGCGAGTGGAGCCAAAAGCAGAGACTGACTGCCGACACGGAAGATACCAAGGGGTTCTTCGGGGCGTCTGTCGAATTCGACGGAGAGCACGCCGTCGTCGGCCGCGGGCCGGACGGCGCGGCCTACGTCTACGACTTCCGAGACGGCGAGTGGACACAGGCGGCGAAACTGCGCCCACCCGACGGAGGCTTGTCCGGATTGACGGTCGTGAGTCAGGGGAGAGTCGTCACAAGCGCCGTAAGAGCGGTGTACGTGTTCAGCGAGGACCGCTGTTCCGACGGCGCGCCTGAAGCCACGATAGAGTGTGGCGAGAGCCGAACGGAGTCCCTCGGAGACGACGGGCGAGACGCGCCCGACGGTACTGGATTCCGCGGCCCCTCTTACTATCAGGACGCCTTTGCGTTCGACGGCACTCAGGGAGCGCGCGTCGTCATCACGATGCGGAGACAGGACGACTCCGGCGACCCCTATCTGATACTTCTCGGTCCCGACGGAAACGTCGTCGCAGAAAACGACGACGGGGGAACAGGTATCACCGCCTGTTTCTCACCGCAACTTCCCGAGGACGGTGAGTACACGGTCGTCGCGACGAGCGCCGCGTCGAACCAGACGTTCGAATACACGCTCAGCGTCGAGTGCCGTCGGCCCTGAGCGTCCACCAGTCGGAGGGCAGCCGTCTCAGACCACTGCATGCGACTTGACCTCGACGGTCCCGTTCCGATTGACGACCAACTCGTAGAACTCGTAATGCTTGACGGTTCGGTTCCATCGAGTCTCGCCGCCTACGCGAACTGTAACGTGGTAGTCCCGTTCCTCGACGAAGACCGACTCGTTGTCGTTGAACGCGGGGAACGTGTCGGTCGTGTAGTTCCGGTCGACGACGACGCCGCGACCGTCCGCCCCGAGTTCTTCGACCGTGACGTGGACCGACGAACCCGTATAGAGTGCGAGGTCGACGTCGGCGGTGGTGGCCGGCACTACGCCGGTCACAGTGGCCGTTCGGTCAGCAGTGGGGGTCGGTCTCGGGGCGGCGGTCTGTGTGCCGTCAGCTATGGCGGTCTCGTCAGCCCCGTCGCTCGCGGTGGGCATCGCACACCCCGCAGAGACGACGAGCAGGCAGGCGAGTAGCGTTCGGAGGGCCATCGCTCGAGACGAGACAGACTGATGATAAGTGCTTTCTCCCGGCTGAGCGGTGTAACGCTCCGAGCGCCGCCGACTCAGAGCCCCGCCAGAACGAAGATGAGGACGCTGATGACCATCACGACGATGATGAACGCGGCCGCGAGCGCGCCGCCCAGCGACACCATCGCGTTGGCCGTCGAGGCCAACGTCTCGGTGCGGTCGTTGCCGAAGACGGTCACTTCGGCCGTCTCGCTGGCCATTCCCGCCTCGACGGGTTCGAGGTCGGCGACGGCGCGTTCGACGAGGTCGTCGATGAGTGCCACCACGTCTTCCTGGGGAATGGCCTGGCCGACCTGGTTCTCGGCTTCGACGGTGTTGACGATGTGGGTGTCGCTCGTCATCACTTCGAGTCGGTCGACGCCGTCGACGGCGGCGAGGATGCGGTCCCGGAGCCCCGGTTCCATGTTGTTGCCGTCGACGAGGACGTAGGCCGTCCGCTCGTCGTTGACCTCGAAGACGCAGGCGCGGATGCCGAGCGGACCGATACCCTCCTGGGGTTCCCACTGCGTTTCGTCCCACGCGACGCCACAGCGTAGCGGGCCGGTCTCGCTCCCGGTCAGCATCTCACCGAGGCGACCCGTGCCGTATATCATGTCGAACGAGCGCTGACTACCGGGGACGACGTGACCGAGGTCCTCACCGTCGAGGCCGTCGTTGCAGTTGTGGGCGTCCACGAGCAACACCTCCTCGACGTTGTCGGAGCGCGCCTCGGACATCGCCGAGAGGCCGACTGAGTAGTCCACGTCGTCGGCACAGCCGGGTGCGTACGTCGTCACGACGAAGGCGTCGCCGCCGAAGGCCTGTCCGGTCAGCGTCGCTTCGCCCTCGGTGATACGGTGACTCGTACTCGCCTCGGCGCTGTACTCGATGTTCTCGAACGCGGCCTCGGCGGTTTCGAGTATCTTGTCGACTTCGCCCTCGGTGACGAGATTGAAGTCGTGGCCGGCGGTGGCGTGGGGCGGGAACGCCACGCCGTCGGAGGAGTCGGCGACGCGCTTGGGGAGGTTCCCGCCGCCGATTTCGCCCATCGGTCCGGGGTGTATCATCGGCAGGACGAAGCGGGCCTTCTCTTCGCCGTCGGGACGGCGGACCGAGAGCACGGTCACGGGAACGATGGCCGCCTCGCCGATGTCCTCGAAGAACGCCTCCAGTTCGTTGGAACCCTCGGCGATGTGGCCGATGAACCCGCGCAGGAAGTCCAGCGCGGAGACGCCGAGCGAGGAGCGCCACGGGCGGTCGATGGTGACGAGGAAGAGCCACACCGCCAACGCGTAGAGGGCACAGATGACGCCCAGAAGCAGGAAGTCCTCGGGGATGAATCCCTGAATCTCCGGCGGGGCGACCTCCGCGCGGGCCAGCGTCTCCCGTAGGGTGGGATTGTCGAGGAGCAGCGCCGTCGCGCCGCTGTAGATGGCCAGTAAGCCCGCCGCGGCGACGGTCTGGACGCTTGCTGGAATGGCCGCCTTCAGCAGGGAGTGCCGCGAGACGGCCATCAGGATGAGCAGGCGAAACGCGAAGATAGAGGCTAACGCGACCAGCAACACGTCGAAGACGAAGTTCTGGCCGAGCCGCGGCGTGAGCACCGCGATGGCTCCCGCGACTGTCAGGAAGGCGATGGTGATGAGTTCGCAGATGAGCGCGAGCAGCGACGCGCGGTTGGGCGTCAACTGGCCGTCGAGCCGTCGGTCGACCCACGGCGTCACCGCGCTGGCGATGGCCGTCGGAAAACCGATGAAGAATACGCCCTGCCACGCGTCGTCTAAGACGAACCGGGAGTCGAAGGCGGCGACGCCGGTGACGGCGGCGATGAACAGGGCGAACGCGAGACTGGAGTACCAGTTCGGGGCCCGGAAGATGAACCGGGAGAGACCGGCGAGGTTCCCCTGTGTCGCGGTCATGTATCGTGTAGAACCGCGCGCCCGCACATAAGCGGGTCGCTCTCCGGCCCGTCTACTGTTTCGGAGCCGACTGCTGGGTACAGACCGCAAGGAAGTTCTCGAACACTTCTTCACCCTCCTCGGTGTGGGCGACCTCGGGGTGCCACTGGACGCCGTAGAGGTTCCGGTCTGTATCACTCATCGCTTCGACACCACAGACGTCCGAGGTTGCCGTACACTCGAAGCCCTTCGGGACCTCTTTGACCTCGTCGGCGTGGCTGGCCCAGACGCGCGTCTCGGGAGCGAGTGAGCCCACGAGCGGGTCCTCCTCGTCTAAAATCTCGACGGTCACGTCGGCGTAGCCGCCGTACTCGCCGCCGCCGACGCGTCCGCCCAACTGCTCGGCGATGAGTTGCATCCCCAGACAGATGCCAAGGACGGGCACGTCGAGGTCGAGATATTCGGGACAGTTGCCGATGTCGTCCATGTCCGGACCGCCCGAGAGAACGATTCCGTCGGCGTCGATCTCTTCCGGCGGCGTGGTGTTGTCGACGAGTTCCACGTCGACGCCCATGTCCCGGAGCGCGCGTTGCTCCAAGTGGGTGAACTGGCCGTGATTGTCGATGACGACGATGTGAGTCATTGGATAGTGTCACGCTCGGGGCGCGTATATATCCCCTGAAACGCCGCTAGCGGTGAGCGTCGATTCGAGTGTTGCGGGAGGTTTGACGACCGAGAACAGCCAGAAAGCCCCCTTTCAGTCCCACCC
The DNA here is from genome assembly GCF_004681185.1 of Haloarcula amylovorans. Classification (GTDB taxonomy): domain Archaea; phylum Halobacteriota; class Halobacteria; order Halobacteriales; family Haloarculaceae; genus Haloarcula; species Haloarcula amylovorans. Next base: position 147,899 of record NZ_SRIF01000001.1, read on the forward strand.
GTTGTTCGGTCGGTCGGCCATCACTCGCCGTTGTCGTACCGTTCGGCGGCCGACTGAAAGCCAAGCTCTGATTGCTCTTTCGTGCGTCGGCCCTCTTTCTCCGCGATGGCCTCGGGGTCGGGGTTCACGTCGTCGTCGATGCGCGCCCACGACCCGTGGACCTTCGAGTGACACCACCGACAGAGGTAGACCGTAATCTCGTGGGCGGGATTGTCCTCCTCGGCCGACTCGCTGTCTCGCGGTTCGCGTCGCTCCTCGCGCGCCTCGCTATACGACAGGTGATGCTCTTCCAGCAGCGGTCGCTCGTCGGAATGAGCCATCCGGCGCTCTTCGAGCCCACAGCGGATACACTCCCGGTCGCGGTTCCGACAGCGAAAATGTGGGCAATCAGACCAGTCCCACTCGGCACCCTCGGGGTCGCCGTCGACTCGCGGGTCGCGTGTCTCACACTCCCCGCTCGATTGGTCCGAGACGCGTTGCGTCTCGCTCGGTCCGACGGCCGCCGGACACCGGAACTCCTCGGCGCTTCGAGCGTTGGCGAACTCGGGGTCGTGCTGGCCGTGTTCGCGCGCCCACCGGCACTTCCCCTCGTCGGTGACGAAGTCACAGCGGTCGACGTGGTCGTAGGGGTCGTCGACGCCGACGCTCGTACCGCCCGGTGCCTTCTCCATACCCTCGCGTCGGGGCCGACGCTACCTGAATCTGTCTCCGGCAGTCGCAGGAACCCCTCGCGTTTCCGGCAGAATGCTTTTGCCGCCGCCCCCCATCGCCCGGCGTATGCCTGTCGTCCACGACCCGGAGGGGCGGTCCCGAACTATCGCCGCGACGGTCGACCGGGCCGAGACGATGTTCGAACAGTCTCGGGGCCTGATGTTCCGGCGATCCATCCCCGAGGACTACGCGCTGGTCTTTCCGTTCGATAGCGTCGGTCGGCGGTTCATCCACATGCTGTTCGTCCGCTTTCCTCTAGACGTGATCTGGCTGGCCGACGAGACGGTTCAGCGCGTGAGTACGTTACACCCGTGGCGGTCGATGGGCTACGCGAAAGCCGATGCCGTCCTCGAACTCCCGGCGGGCGCAGCAGACGGTGTCGAAGCGGGCGATAGCGTCGTCGTCGAGTAACTCAGGCCGCAGTATCGAAAATTCTGACCGTGCCGTCGCCGTGAATGCTGATTCGGAACCCGTGGAGGAAGAAGGTAAGCTGGCCGTTTCGTTTCGTCCCGTCCGGTAGCGGGCGAAGTATCCGCTCCATCGCGTCGGGGTTGACGGCTTCGTTGATCTTCGAGACGAACTTCGCGGGAGAGACGTTCAGCTCGCTGGCAATGGCGTCGACGATGAGAACTGTCAGCTCGTCGGTCTCGGTGCCGTACTCGTGGGTCGTCTCGAAGACGAGACTCGACGATGCGTCCTCGTTCGACGGTTGCAGGTCAGCGTACTCTGAGTTCTCGTTGACAGTCATGGTCATCGTAGCGCGAGTCTCCACGAGGTGTCTGCGAGGCTGATGGTGGTCGTTTCGAGAGTGAAAGTCTCTGAGGGTCTGTGAACGGAACGAGTCGCGTAACGCTGCTCCATAGTTATCCAATTAGATACCACTTCAATAATATCTGCCCGTATACTGATAGCCATTCCATATGCATATAGAATATAATGTTAGTCTGGGTGGCCCCCGGCGGGTAACGTGCGGTAGCACTATGGATCCACTCAGACGGCCACAGACGAACCTTGTACAAAAAATTTCTATAAACATTTTCCGAACCGAACTGTCAGCGGTTCGGCGGCTGACGGGACGAATTAGTATTCAGGCCGTCTCGGCGCGGCGACATCCAACAGACTTTAGACCATGAACGTTCGAGTGGGTAGCACTATGTCGGAACACCCGACGGAGGATAGAGGAAGTCGCCGCGAGGCGGCTGGGTGCGAAATTCGCCCCACAGCGTGAAGGACGTGAATCTTCTGTGAGTCAGCACACATTGTTCGGGGACCATCCAGCGACGCGTCCCCTCGAGGAAGTCGGCGAGGTACAGTTCTTGGATACGACGCTGCGCGACGGCGAGCAGGCACCAGGCGTCTCGTTGACGCCCGACGACAAGGCCGACATCGCCCGCAAGCTCGATGACGCGCGTATCGACGTGGTCGAGGCAGGCAGCGCCTGCACCGGTCCCGGCGAACGCGAGACTATCTCGCGGGTCGCCGGGCTCGACCTCGACGCGACGGTGACGAGTTTCTGCCGGGGCATCCAGCGCGACATCGACCTCGCGGTGGAGTGTGGCGTCGACGGCGTCAACCTGGTCGTGCCCGCGAGCGACCGTCACGTCGAGGGAAAAGTCGGCACCTCGAAAGCGGAGAACGTACAGAACACGGTCGAACTGGTCGAATACGCCAAAGACCACGAGCTCTGGGTCGAGGTCATCGGCGAGGACGGGTCGCGCGCGGACGTAGACTACCTCGAAGAGTTGCTCGGGGCGGCACTCGACGCCGGAGCTGACCGCATTTGCTGGGCCGACACCGTCGGCCACGCGACGCCGGACCGCGCGCTCGAATGCGTCTCGCGGCTCTCGGAACTCGGGCCGGTCAGCGCCCACACCCACGACGACCTCGGGATGGCGGTGACGAACGCGCTGGTCTCGGTCGCTGCGGGCGCAGACCTCGTCCATGGCACCATCAACGGCATCGGCGAACGCGCCGGCAACGTCGCCCTAGAGGAGGTCGCCATCGCACTGTCTCACGGCTACGGCGTCGAGACGATGGAACTCACCGAGGTGTACGACCTCGCGGAACTCATCGCCAACCGAACGGGCATCCCGCTCGCCCCGAACAAGGCCGTCGTCGGCCAGAACGCCTTCACCCACGAGTCGGGCATCCACACCGATGGCACCCTGAAAGACGACGCGATGTACGAACCGTACCCGCCGGAGAAAGTGGGCCGCGAGCGCCGTCTCGCACTGGGCAAACACGCCGGTCGGGCCGGCGTGCAGGCGGCCCTCGACGAACACAACGTGACCGTCACCGACGAGCAGCTCTCTGACATCGTCGCCCGCGTAAAGGAGATTGGCGACCGGGGCAAGCGAGTCACCGACGCCGACCTGCTGACTATCGCCGACGATGTCACGGGCAAGGAGAAAGACCGTCGGGTGGACCTACTCGGCCTGACCGCCGTCTCCGGGTCCGATACACCCACAGCGAGCGTGCGCCTCTCGGTCGACGGCGAGGAGCGCAAGGAGGCCGCCGTCGGGTCCGGTCCCGTCGACGCCGCGATGAACGCCGCTCAGACGGCGCTTTCACACACCGCCGACGCGTCGCTCGAACACTACCACGTCGACGCCATCACGGGCGGGACGGACGCGATGGTCACCGTCGAGATCGAGATGGCGCGCGGCGACGACTCCGTCGCGGTATCGGCGAGCGACTCGGACATCACCCGCGCGTCCGTGCAAGCGATGGTGGACGCGATGGACCGCCTCATCTCGGACGAGGGCGAGACGCTGGTCGCAGACGACTAAGTGCCGTCTCGCTTCGATCGATGGCTGGTCGGCAGAGCGTTCTAGACCAACGCTTGGCGAAGCGAACGACGAGAAGAGAGCGGTATCGATCCCGACGATAACGTGAGCAGGTTCGTCTCGTCGACGAATCGGTGTCTGCCTATCGGCTCGCAGAATCCGATTACGCGGGTACCTCGGGCGCTGATGGTTCCTCGGGTTCGCTTACGACGACCACGACCTCGCCGTTCTCTATCTCGACGCGACACCCGGCCATCGAGAACGTGAGCGCCGCGTGCTGCTCGGGATCGGGCTCTCGAAACAGTTCGTCTAACGCTTCGGGATTGATGTGATCGTAGAGACGTTCGTCGAGATCGAGCGGATCGACTCCTTTCGCCGCCGCGATGGCGTAGACGACGGCTTCGCTCAGCGGTTCTGACGGTGATGTCGAATGTACGTGCTTCGTTCCGGTCATCCTTGTGCTCCGTAGCGGTCAATATCTGCCCCGTCAAAAGCGAGTTCTGGCTACACAGATTGCGTCAATCAAATGCGGTCACTACGTAGATAGCGACGCTGTCTCGAATCCGGACGTTATTGACCGTACCGTTCTATCAGCGACCGGAGTTGGTCTTCGGACTGAACGCCGACGACTTCCTCCACCTTCTCGCCGTCGGCGAAGAGGACGAGCGTCGGCACGCCGCGCACGCCGTAGGCCTGTGCGAGCGGTTGGTTGGCGTCGACGTCGACTTTCGCGACGGCGGCGTCGGTGTCGGCTGCGAGTCCTTCGACGGTCGGCTCTAGCATCTTGCAGGGTCCACACCAGTCTGCGTAGAAATCGGCGAGGACCACGTCGTTGTCCGCCACGAACTCGTCGAGGGCCGCCTGTCCGTCGATAGCGACCGGCTCCGTAGGCGTCTCACTGCTCGAATCCGTTGAAGATTCTACTGTCATCACTTCGTAGTACGTGCCATCAGTAGTTAAGAGTTTTGGGCATATAACGCAATACTATCTCCCGACGGTTGCCCCACGACGAGCATCGACCCGATGTCGAGGCCCATACGTAGTGCCAAGACGACGTTCCGTTCGGCCCCGATAGTGAGGCCGACCGCGAACACCGTCAGTAACTGGAACGCAAACTGCGGCCAGTTTCGTCTAATTGCCTGTGTGGCTGGCATACCAGAAGAGAACGGAGTGGCTTAGTTGGCGGCGCAGTTGTTCGGGCCGAGTTCGAGCGACTCGACATCACCGCCCGGTTGCTCCTTGCCCCAGTTTATCTGCTTGATTTCGTTGTAGTTCGCGGGTTCGTCGGCGAGGCTCTCGACGATGGTTTCGACGAACGACTCCTCGTCGCCCTCTTCGACGTAGCTCAGGAGTTCGTTGTTCGACTCCGCCACGAGGTCACCGAGTTCGGTCGCGAGCGGGCGCACTTCCTCGTCGCTGAAGTGTCCCGGGAGGACGACGGTTTCGTCGTCGAGGTCGGTCAACTCGTCGAGGCTGTCGAACAGTTCGCTCGCGGCCTCCCGAATGGCGTCCTCGGAGCCGTCTTCGAGGTCCGGTCGGCCGACGCTGCGAAGGAACAGCGTGTCGCCGGAGAGGAGCGCGTCGCCGAACTCGAAGGAGGCGCTCCCGGGCGTGTGGCCGGGCGTGTGGTGGATGTCGAGTTCGCAGTCGCCGACGGTAATCGTCTCACCGTCCTCGATTTCGGTCACCTCGTCGAGTTCGCCGGCGTCCTCACCGTGGAGGTAGTAGGGGACGTCGAGCTCGCCCGCGAGGCGACGCGCACCGGAGACGTGGTCGGCGTGGGCGTGCGTGTCGGCGACGCCGACGATTTCGAGGTCGCGTTCGTCCGTGGCTTCGAGGTACTCCTCGATGTACTGTGTCGGATCGACGACGACGGCCTCACCGTCGTCGTGAGCGAGATAGGAGACACAGCCCGTGCCCGGCCGGACGATCTGGACGACGCCGTCGGCTCCCTCGACGTCGTACTGGCGGTGAGCCCGCCCCCAGCCGTTCATCCCGTCGTCGACCGACTCGGCGTCGTAGCCGTGTTCACGCAGGAACTCCGCGGCGCGAGCGGACGTGACGCCCGCGACACAGACGACGGCAATTTCTTCTTCTTTTGGGATATCGTCGAGTCGCTCCTCCAGCGAGGAGTAGTCGTACTCGAGGAGGTCGTCGTAGATAGGGACGTTCGTGCTGTCCGATATCTGCCACTCTTCGTAGTCGTCTTCGTTCCGGACGTCGAGGACGAAGAGGTCCTCGTCGTCGTCCTGAACGCGACGCGCGAGCTCGCTCGGCTCGTATCCAGTATTGCTCATCGTATCCATTACTATGGGGTCTTGGATTGATAAACCCGTTGGCCGTAGCGCGACGTGCCGGTTCCGAATTGCCGTCAGACGCGCGAAATTCCGTTCTTGAAGGCACCGGTACTGGATATCTCTCTGTAGAGAAAAACGATCTGTCGCTGGTGGACCGCCAGATATTTTATATTTCTTGCACAACTATCAACAAATGAGCCAGATCGGACCGTCCGGACTCGACGACCGGCTTTCGAGCGACGACGTGTTCGTCCTCGATCTCCGCCCGGCGGTCGACTATCGGACGGACCACATCACGGGCAGTTACAATGTCCCGGTCTACGAGGACCTTCGGCAGGGTGACACCGACTCGCTCGACGAACACGTCGCAGAGATTCCCGACGAGCAGGAAGTCGTGACGGTCTGTAAGGCGGGGATCGTCGCGCGGAAAGCGACTGATCACCTGAACGACCGCGGGTACGAGGCGACCACGCTGACCGGCGGCTTCACGGGCTGGCGACACTACCGCGAGCGGACGATACTCTATCGCGTGGCCGCTCTTCTCCGACGGTTCCTCCCGTAAGCGCGCGAGTGCACAGCGACCGAGCCGAGACCGTAGTCTCCGGATAGGTGATGAGTTGCGCGCGTAGCGCGAAGAAGGAAAATCTAGTTCTCGGCGGCCGCAGCGGGCCGCGACTCCTCGTCGTACTTCTCGCCGAATTCCCCGATGAGCTGTCCCATCTGGGCGTACCAGTCGTTGAGGGTCCGCTGCATCTCTTGGGCGATCTCCTCGCCGTCGCGTGGCCGGTAGACGTGGTAGTACCCCCCCTGATCGTAGTTCACCTGCTCTTTCTGGATGAATCCCGCTTGCATCAGGCGCTGGACCCCGCGGTAGGCGGTCGAGCGCTCGCGGTCGACCTGTTCTGCAATCTCGTCGACGGTGAGCGGCTCCGCGTGGTCGTGCAGTAACTGGAATATCTCTTTGTCGATCTCCTTGAGGTCGTGGAAACATTCCAGTAGCCCCTCACACTGCATGTCTTTGCGGAGCATCTCGTTCATGGAGTCGGCCATTAGTAGTAGTAGGTACGAACCGGATGCGCAAAAGTGTTTGCATAGATGGCACAATACTGCGCCTATCTCCGACGCCGTGATGTCTACGACGTGGTGAGTCGGCACCACGTGCCGCTCGAATCGCCACGGAGTCGACAGACCGCGGCGAGGACGACCGCCCCGCTCACCAGCAGCGCCGACCCGAAGATGAGGACGGTACTCAGCGTGTTCAGCAACTCGATACCGTAGACGGTCCCGAGTTTGTTCGAGGCGACGGCGATGCTGCCGGCGAGCAACATTGCGGCGAAGTAGCCCTTTATCTCGCCCTCGTCGACGAGGTTGGTCGCTCCGGCTCCCACGCGCGCGCCGAGTGCGCTTCCCACCAGTAGCGCGCCGACGACGGGGAGTGCGACCGACCCGGACTGCGCGTAGGTGAACGCGCCGAACGCCCCAGATATCGTAATCTGGAGGATGTCGGTCCCCACGGCGATGGCGGCGGGCACGCCGAGGCCGTACATCATCGCTGGCATCAACAGGAAGCCGCCGCCGACGCCGAGGAATCCCGAGAGGACGCCGATGACGAGTCCGACGGCGAAGACGATGGTCCCGGAGACCCGAACGCCGCCGCGTAAGGTCACCATCGGCGGGATGTGGATGGACTGGACGCGGTCGGCGAGGTCGCTGCTCGTCTCGTCGTCTTCGTCGTCCGACCACGCGTCGCGGAGCGTGAACAGCCCAACTATCGCGAGGAGACCGACGTAGGCGACGTTGATGATGAGGTCGGCCATCCCGGTCGCGTCGAGGAAGAACACGACGCTCTTGCCGCCCTCGATACCGAGCGTCATGGCGACGGTCATTATCACGGCGAGTTTGTAGTCGACCTGTCCGTGGTCGCGGTGACGGAGCGCACCGATGACGCTCGTCCCGAAGACGAACGCGAGGCCGCTCCCGACGGCGACCGTCGAGGGGTAGCCCATCACGAGCAAGGCGGGCGTCACGAGGAACGACCCGCCCATCCCGAAGAACCCGAAGAGGGTCCCGATGAGCAGCCCGAAGCCCACGAACAGGGCGACCATCCCGAGGCTCAGTCCGAGTATCGCCATCGTCAGTCACCTCCGAGCGCGTCGAGTACGGTCGGACCGAGCGTGCTGCTGAGCGCACCGTACCCGACGTACAGTGCGATGGCCTCCGCGAAGACGAGACCAACGGTGGTGACGGCCTGTGCGGAGCCGCTCAGCGATTCGAGCCCGAACATCTCATGCTCCCTCTATTTGTTTGGGTAGTATATTCATCATTATGCAATACTGCTTCCGAACGGTCGGTGTATCGGGTCGAAACATCTGTGGTACTGTTAGCGTGTAGTCGCGTCGGTCGTGGTCGCGTCGTCTGTGCTGGTCGAGCGTAGGTACCCCTGCGCGTACGCGCCGAGGAACATGCCGGCTATCGCCCACAGAATCGGGTAGTTGCCGATCCCGAAACTGGCGTAGGCGGCACCCGGACAGATGCCCGAGAGCCCCCAGCCGACGCCGAAGATGGCGCCGCCGAGGACGACGTTTCGGTCGAAGTCTTTCACGCGGCGCGTGTACTCGCGAGCGGTCAGCGGCGCTCGGTCGAGATACCGCGTCGCGACGGTGAACGTGACGCCGCTGACGACGGCCGCCCCGCCCATCACGAACAGGAGGCCGAAGTCTTCGAACTGGAGGAAGTCCAGCACGACTTCGGGTCTGGCCATCCCGCTGACGGCGAGACCGAGGCCGAATATCAGCCCCCCGACGTAGATTACCGGGAGGAACAGCGGGCTCTGTTCGGCGTCGCTCATGGGCTCACCCCCAGGGCTTGCACTATCTGGGCGGTGCCGATGGCGAACGTCATGAACGTAGCGACGTTCACGAGCGACGTGTTCGACAGCGACCCGACGCCGCAGACGCCGTGTCCCGAGGTACAGCCTTTCCCGAGGCGCGTGCCGACGCCGACGAGGAAGCCGCCGCCGAGCAGTCGCCACCAGTCGACTCCCGTCGTCCAGATGCCAGGGTCGGGCGCGAGGACGAGTCCCCAGAGCGCCGCGCCGCTGACGATACCCGCGGTGAACACGAGCCGCCACCCCCGCGATTGGCGGTATGTGAAGCGATTGAACCGGTCGACGTTCGAGACGTACGAGAGCGTCGACTCGAGGAACGTACTCGCGCCCGCGATGATGCCGGTCGAGAGGTAGATGACCGACGCTCCGAGTCCGACGAGGAGGCCGCCGACCAGATACGGCAGCGTCCCGCGGGGGAAGGGATCACCGAACGCGAGCAGCGGTGTGAGTGGGTCCATCGTCAGTTAGTCAGCGCGTCCTCGCTGGCGGCGCAGTTGTTCGGCCCGAGTTCGAGTTCGAACGCTGTCTCGTCGTCGGGGGACTGTTGCCCGAGGTTGGTCGCGATGATGTCCTCGTAGTTCGCGGGCCGTGGCGGCATGTCGGCGACGATGAACTCGACGAACTCGGATTCGTCCATCGAGAGCGCGTCCATTCGCGCTTCGAGGTCGCCGAGTTCGGCCGTGTACGTGTCGTCGGCGGCGGGCGTCGCCGCGTCGCTGAAGTGCGCCGGAGCGACGACCGTGTCGTCGGGCAGCGAGAGGACGCGTTCGGTCAGGCTCTCGTAGAGCGTCCGAGCGGCATCTTTCGCGGCCTCGGGGTCTTCGAGGTCCGGCCGGGCGACGCTCTCGGTGAAGAGACCGTCGCCGGTGAACAGGACGTTTCCGACCTTGTAGGCGGTCATCCCAGTCGTGTGCCCGGGAGTGTGAACGACCTCGATTTCGGTGTCGCCGAGCGAGAGCGTCTCTCCGTCCTCGACCGTCTCGAAGTCCACGTCATACTCGACGCCGCGGCCGGCGGCCGCTTCGGGCAGGACTGCCGTTGTGTCGGTTCCAGCCGCGAGGTCGCGGATGCCAGAGATGTGGTCCGCGTGGACGTGCGTGTCGAGCGCGTACGTCAGGTCGGCTCCGAGCGCCTTCGCGTCCTGGACGTACTCGTCGGCGAAGGCGCGAAGCGGGTCGACGACTGCGGCTTCTCCGTCGGAGACGACGAGATATGCGAGACAGCCACTCGACGGGCGCTGGTACTGCGCGACGGTCACGTCGTTGGCCGCGTCCAGTTCCTGGTACTCGTAGATGCGCGCCCAGCCTTTCATGCCGCGTTCGAGGTGGTCGACCTCGTACCCTTCGTCCTCCAGGTGCTCGGCGACCATCTCGCTGGAGCCCCCTTTCGCACAGAGGACGGTGATGCGCTGGTCGTCCGGGAGTTCCTCGTGGAGGTCCTCGGGGATGCCGTCGAGCAACTGGAAGTACGGGTAGTTCACGACGTCGACGGACTCGCCGTCGATGCGCCACTCCTCGAAGTCACCTTCCGAACGCGCGTCGAGGATGAACACGTCTTCGCCGCGATCGATGCGGGCTTTCAGTTCGGCAGGCGTGGTCGATGCAACCGTTTCGCTGGTGTCGGGGTTGGCACCTTGCGTCATCGTTCACTCCCATCTATCGGTTGCTCCCAAATAAGGCTTTGTATAGTAGTTCAAAATCTGTGCAATACGACGAACACGAAAGCCACTGAAAAACGTCTTAAATCCAATTCGAGCGCGCACTCGCGATAGAGATGTGTGTGAGTTTGTGATTACTACCGATACATTTTTTATACTGCACCCAATATTGGATGGTGAAGACAATACCATGACTGAATACGAAGTCACTCAGACGCTCGACGTGAAAGGACAGAACTGCCCGATGCCGGTCGTCAAGACCAAGCAGAACGTCGACCAGTTGAGCCAGGGCGAGGTCCTCGAAGTGCTCGCCACCGACCCGGGGAGCATGAGCGACCTCGGCGGGTGGGCTGACACGACCGACGGCGTCGAACTCCTCGACCAACATGAGGGCGAGGAGATCTTCAAACACTACGTCCGCAAGACGGAGTAACCAGAATGGAGCGAAGCCGAATCACCACTGACGGACCGACGACGACTGAGCCCACATTCCACTCATGAGTACGGATACGCCCACCGCGTCCGGCGACGAGGCCCCGACCCGTGCCGAACTCGCCGCGCGCATCGATGAACTCGAGGAATCGCTCGCCGAAGCGACCGAGGACGACGGCCAGCAGAAGATGTCCATCATCGCCACGAAAGGCACGCTGGACATGGCGTACCCGCCGCTCATCCTCGCCAGCACCGCCGCCGCCTTCGGCTACGACGTGACGGTCTTTCACACGTTCTGGGGACTGGACATCCTCCACGAGGAGCGCTCGAAGAACCTCAAACTGAGCTCGGTCGGTAACCCGAACATGCCCGTCCCGAACGTGCTCGGCGCGCTGCCGGGGATGGACCGAATGACGACGAAGATGATGGCAAAGAAGATCGACGACAACGACACGGCCACCATCGAGGAACTCATCGAGACCTCTCTGGACATGGGCGTCGAGTTCCAGGCCTGCCAGATGACTATCGACCTGATGGACTACGACGAGGACGACTTCTACGACGGCGTCACGACCGGCGTGGGTGCTGCAACGGCGATTCAAGACATGGCTGAGAGCGATATCCAACTGCTGGTCTGATCGACGAGCCGATCGTTTCTCTCTGGAAGATGCTCATACGTCGCCGAAAACGAGGTCTAAGAGCTTTCGCTCGCTGACGCGGAGGTGGCGGTTCACCGTCGGCTGCGTGATGTCGAGCATCGACGCGACCTCCTCGCCGGTCGTCTCTCGGGGCCACTCGAAGAAGCCGCTCAGGTACGCCGTCCGGAGCACTTCGAGTTGCCGGTCGGTGAGGCGCTCTTCGAGCGCAGCGCGCGTCCCGCTTTTCCTCCAGTGTCGTGTCGCCTTCTCTCGCCGTGCGTCCAACTGTACGTCGGCGTAGCGACTCGCAAGTTGCTCGACGAACGTCCGGACGTTCGTCTCGGCGGAGAGGTGGACGACGAGTTCGATGCCAGTGGCAGTCGCTTCGAGCGTCCCGAGTCGAGCCCCCTGTTCGACGACGGTTCGCGGCACTGTCGGCCCGCCGACGACCACCTCGTAGACCCCGTCGTCCGAGATCGAGGAGACGGATTCTACGTTCGGGACTCCCTCGACGTACTCGCTCACGGCCGCCAGGTCCCGGTCAGGGATCCGGAGAAACAGCCGTGTCCGGTCGTCGCTCGGAACCACGCCCGAACAGGTCACGGCGCAGTCGAACCGCCGTGCCAATTGAACAGGCAGGCAGTCCGGCGCAGACAGCGAGAGGTCGAGTTCGACCACGCTGTCGGTCAACCGGCGCTTGCGCGATTCCAGTTCCCGAATCGCGTTGGCGATGCTCTCGCCGAGTTCGACGAACACCGACTGGAGCGTCTCGCCGAAGCGGTCCGCCTGGTCGGCGTAGACCGTCAATACGCCATAGAGGAAGTCGTCGTATCTCAGCGGGACGCTGATGGCCGACTGGAAGTTGCGGGAGATCGCTTCGGTTCGCCAGTGCTCCCCTCTGAGGTTGTCTGCAATGGCAGGAACGACGGTCGGTTCGCCCGACCGAGCGGTCTGGACGGCGGGCGTCCCGCCGTCGCCGACCGCCGACGTCGAGACCGTTTCGAGAAAGCCCTCCGGTCGCCCGTCCCACGTTCGGGGTTCGACGCTCGCGTTCTCACACCGTCCGAGCCACGCGAAGGTGACCCACTGTGACTCCGTCAGTTCGTCACAGACGGCTTGCTCGATCTCCTCGCGGGTTTCGGCCTCGACGAGCGCGCGGTCGACCCGACGGATGATGGCGTTGACCTGTTTCAACTGCCTGAGTTCCTCGTTCTGGTGACGGCGTTCGGCCTCGCGCTCTCTGAGGACCGTCTCCCGGTCGACTCGTGCAAGCGCGGCCCTCGCGGTGTCTGCGAGCAGGTCTACGAGCTCTCGGGTTCGACCGTTCTGCTCGGAGGTCGGTGCCCGGACGGAGAGCACGCCGTGGTCGTCGAGCGGGCGATACATATCGCCCGTCCCGAGCGTGACGCCCTCGTCGTCGACGAAGACATCCCAAATGAGGCCCTCGTCGGGACCGACGGTCGCCGGCTGCTCGTCGGTCGTCGACGCGTCGTCGACTGCAGCCGGTCGAAGGACGTTTTCCGCCCGGTCGAACAGATAGACGGTCGCGCCGGGTACGTCGAGAACGTCGCTTGCGGTTTCGGTGATGATCGTCGCCACCTCGTCGGTGGTCTTCGCGTGGAGCAGTCGTCTCGTCGACTTCTGGAGGGCTTCGAGCGTGCGCGCGAACTGCTGTCGGTCGCTGATGTCCCGGACGACGCCGACTGTCTGCTGTGCGCCGTCGGCCCGTTCGAACGCCGAAAACCGCGTCTCGGCCGGGAGGCGTTCCCCGTCGGCCACTTCGAGTTCTCCGGTGAGTGTCACGTCCTCGCGATCCCCGTCGAGTAGCTGTTCGCGTAACTGCGCGACTCGTTCGACGGTCGAGTCGGCGGCTAACACGTCCGCGTCCGACCCGACGAGGTCCTCCCGGTCGCGGCCGGTCAGCGCCGCGACGGTGTCGTCGACCGTCTCGACGGCGAACGACTCGTCGAGGGTGTAGACGCCGTCACCCATCGCCTCGACGAGCCGGCGGTACCAGTCGAGTTCGCGTTCGCGCTCCCGGTGGGCGGTAACCTCGTGGCCGACGACGAGAAATCGCGTCCGTCCGTTCGAGCGGTGCCGTTCGACGGTCAGCTCGATCCAGCTCTCGGACTCGTCCCCGCAGCGAGCGGTGATCGGCTCGTCCGAGCCGTCGGCGGCCGATGCGACGGTCTCGCAGGTCACCGAGGGGAACAGCGACGGCAGCGACTCGCCGACGATTGCGTCGCTGGCGCGTCCGAACAGTTCCCCGAACGGGTCGTTGGCAGCAACGATAGTCGCTTCCTCGTCGGCGACAAACGCGGGTTCGGGAATCCGCGCGACCAGCGTGGTCAACAGGGCCGCTGGTGTCTCTTTTCCCATCCCGCCGCTCTCTCCCCCAGCCTCATCAGCGGAATCGCCAACCGACTTCTTCATACACCCCGGTCAACGCGTAGGGTACGAAAGCGTGATTTCGGCGTCCACGTCAACTACGTCACTGTAGTCCGACGTTGGTTACCACTCACTGCGTGCAGTGACAGCGGGAAAAAGTCTCACTCGGCGATGTCGACCACGTCGTCGAGCCCCCAGATCTCGTAGTCGGGACGCACCGCCAGCGACGTATCGACGCGGTGTGGCCGGCGGATGAACGCCGAGTCGATGCCGGCGCTGTGTGCTGCCCGCACGTCCGACTCGTTGTCGCCGACGAAGAGGGCGTCCTCGACGTTGAGGTCGGCCAGCGCCCGTTTGACGTAGTGCGGGTGGGGCTTCTTCCGTTCGAGGCTCTTTACCGTCGGCTCCCGGCCGTACACTGTCTCGAAGTGTGCGGCGAGTCCGAAGTGATCGAAGGCGAACTCGACTGTCTCCTGCTGGTTCGAGGAGACGATTCCGAGCGGCGTCTCGAACGCATCGAGCGCGTCGATGTCGTCGTAGGGCCGCTTCTTCCCGGCAGTCATCTCGGCTTGCTGGGCCGCCGAGATGGCGGCGTCGCGGGTCGACCAGAACGTCTCTGGGTCCAAGTCGTAGCGCTCACAAATCGCTTCGAGTTCCGCGATGTCCACGCCGATGCTCATCGCCTCGACGTGGTCGGGGTGGGGGTCGGGGACGCCGGCGCGGGCGAACGCGTCGCGCGACCCTTCACGGTGGGCCTCCATGCTGGTCCGCGTCAGCAAGACCCCGTCGTTGTCGAAGATGACTGCGTCGTATCCCATGTGAGAATAGCGGGGCTGACTCTCCGAGAGCGTTTCTATTACCGGCCGAGTTCGTCGTTGGTGTCGAAGTCCTCGGGCGGGCGGCCGGCCTCGTCGATGACTTCGTCGGAGACGACGAGCGGACAGTCCACCCGCAGCGAGATGGCAATGCCGTCGGAGGGACGAGCGTCGAACACCATCTCCTTGCGGCGGTCGTCGATGTACTGCTCCGTGTCGATCTTTGCGTAGAAGGTGCCGTCGGCGAGGTCGTCGATGCGCACGCGGTCGATGGCACTGCCGAACTCCGCGACCATCTCGACGAGCAGGTCGTGGGTCAGCGGTCGCTCGAAGGGGTCGCCGTCGATGGCCAGTTGCATCGACTGGGCCTGGTCGGAGCTGACGAAAATCGGCAGTATCTCGCCGCGGACGTGGAGGAGGACGACGGGCGTTCCCGACCCCTCTTCGCTGACGCCGACACCGACCCCTTCGACCGTTGCCTCGTGTTCCATGCCCACTAGTTTGGTGTGCGGGTATGAAAAGCTAGGCCGGGGCGCTTTACCGACGCCGCCCTGTAGTTCGCCCGTGGCTGAGGACTGCTACTACGTCGTGGTGAAACCGTCCGCGCGCCGGGTGAGCGCCCGCGTCGGTCGGTGGGTCAACCGGGTGGGACCGCGTCGCACTTTCGAGTCGAAGGCGCTGGCTCGCGAGTGGGCGCGAGCGTGTCGCGGGCCGACCGCGCCGGTCTGGATTCAGGACGCCCCGCCGTGGGCCGAGGACGACGCCGACGGCTACCTCGTGGGCCGCTCTCGCGGCGTCTCACGACCCGATACGCCGGGCCGACAGCGGACGCTCGGAGAGTGACTGCGCGCGTCCGGTGACGCCCGACGACCAAACACGGTCTTTTTCCTCGTCCGGGACCGAGACCAGCTATGGACGATACAGCCGACTCCGGCGTCCGAAGCGAAGGCAGCGAGCGGACCACGGAGGACCTGCTGTCGGCTGATTCAGACGACGTACTGAATACGGAGGGCGTCGACCGCTGGCAGGCGACGAAGTACATATCGCCGTTCGTCGCGATCGGCCTTTTCGACCTCGTGTTGTTGCTCGGCTGGGGACTCGACCCGCTGTGGGGGTTCATGATTCTCCCGCCGATTCTGTTCGTCAGCGCGCTGGGTTGGATCGCGTTCCGAACCGGGTTCGCCAGCGACCGGACCTGACCGACTGCAACGCTACTCCTCGAAGAGATCGTCGACGGCCGACCGAGCGGCCAGCGCGGCGTCCTCCGCGACTCGTTCCTCGTCGAGACGGCTCTCCGGCGCGTTGACGTAAACGTCGACTTCCAGAACGTCGTCTTCGAACGTGACCGTCACGTCGATGTCTTCGACATCGCCCTTATCGAACCGCGAGAAAACGACGTTCTCGGCCGCAGAAGCGGCCGTCTCAACGACCTCGTCGTCGGTCGGCATCCTTACGCGCCGCCCGCGCCGGGACCGCCTGCCGGACCACCGGGGCCGCCTGCACCGCCACCGCCGAGCATCTGCTGGAGGTCACCCTGCAGGTCCTCGAACTGCTCCTGGACGCGCTCCTCTTGCTTTTCGAGGGTCTCGACGCGGACTTCGAGGCTGCTGACCTTCTCTTCGAGGTCGTCCTGTGCCTCGTCGAACTCCGTCTTGACGAGCAGCTCGCCGACCTCGCGGTACATCGTGGTGTCCTCGTTGATGTCGTCGAGTTCGTCCAGCGCGGTGCGGGATTCCTGAAGGTTCGTCTCGGCCTGCTGTTTCTGTGCGGCAACCTGCTGTGCGGTCTCCTGCAGGTCCTGCAGTTCCTCGAGCTTCTCCTGTGCTTCCGGCGGAAGATTGCCCTGCATACTCCGACGGTTGGGGTCCGGCGTGTTAAACCCACGCATCTGGACTCGTGGGTGGCTGTCAAGAGCGGCGGCGCTCGCCGATAGAAGGACGAGGCTGGTGAAGACTACTTAGTGCTGTGTCATTTCGAGTGACGGTTGGAGCAGTTCTGACTTGACTTCACTGCCGAGTTCGGTGAGTACGACCACCGATTGTCGGTCGTCGTACTCCAGAAGGCCAGCGTCACACAGAAGCGGGATATGGCTGTGATACAGTTCGACGCGCAGCGTTTCGACCGAATCGGCGACTTCGTCCGTGGTAGCTGATTTTGCTATCATCTCAGCGAGGGCCGATAGCGAGACGGTGTCACCGACCTGCACGCAGGGAAGAACCGTACGGCGGATCTCGTCGGCCAGCCCCCGATAGACGAGGTCCAGATGCATGGGTAGTGATTTTATGTCATTCTATCTATATATAAACGCTTTGTTTGGATTAGCCACCAACGCAAGTAGAACCTCACAAAATTAGCGAACTAGCTGAGTATATATTCATCTGATTCGGGAGTAATACAACGGCTTAATATCCAATAGAGTTTTGCTAATTCTGTCCGAAGTGCCGTTACAATGACTATGGGAGAGGAGTCTCGTCCTGGCTCCGTAGGGTCGGTCGTTCACGAGATCGTCGACCGTATCGCGGACAGAGAGGGCGTAGAACCGACCGAGCTACCGGCACTCTCACAATACACCGACCCGGCGGCGCTGAACGCGCTCCTCAAAGCGACCGAGTCGATAGAGATTACGTTCGAACTCTACGGGTACGAGGCCACTGTCGACGCCGACGAGACCGTACGCATCGAACCAATATAGCTTCCGGGTTGTCTTTTCCCTCTGCACCCTCGGTACCGCGAGTGCGGAGGTGCTACTCTGCCACTTCACCGACTGCTCGTTCGCGCAACTCGCCGGTCAGGTGATTTCCATGCTGATCGATGCGACGGACGATACGTTTGGCCTGCCGCGGACTGAGATATTTGTCTTCGATGGCTGCACGGACGACGACGCCGAAACTGCTGGTGATTTCAGCGCCGAGTCCCTGGGCCATCCGGCGGACAGTGCGGTCTTCCGAGACGACGGCGACGGCCGAGCGGTCAGACTGGTCGCGGTAGGCGAGGACCCCGGCGAGGACGGTGACGGCAGCGCCGATATCCTTCTCGCCGAGCAGCGACCGGGCCTGTTCGACGTGGTCGTCGTCGACAGTCGTCTCGACACCGGTTTCGAGATACTCCGAGAGATTCGTCGCGGTCGGTTCGACGCGAACGTCATCGATAGCTGGCTCCGGAATGACGATATCGCCGTCGAAGGCATCGAGGAGGGCGAGTTCGCCGACCTGCCCGAGACTGTACAGCGACGTGGGACCGATGTAGATACGCGTCATAGCTCCGCGGCGGCGTCGGCGTCGAGTTCGAGATCGGAGAGTTCGAGTTGCGTCGTCAGGTTTCGCTCGCGGGCCACGTCCAGCCATTCGGCCATCGAGAGGTCGGCAATCTGGGCGGCCTCGGCGGCGGAGACATCGCCGGACTGGTACTGCTCGACGGCGACACGGATGCGAAGCGTCTCCAGTCCCTCTCGGAGCGCCTTCCGAATCGTCGTCGAGCGGTCTTCCGAGAGCAGTTCGGCCACTTCGTCCAGTTCGGCTTTCTCCTCGTCAGGAAGCCGTGCGCTAATCGTTGGCATCGTTTGCGCAGTAGTGTAACGTAAACGTACATCAAGGTAGGGGTCGGGGAAACGCGTGTCAGCGAGCGTGAAATACCGGGAACGATTTAGCACGCTCCGTTCGAAGCAGCGGTATGGTTTCCGCCGAGATGACCCTGCTTCGCTACGGACTGTACGTCCTCCTCGTCGGGACAGCGTGTGGCTGGTACGTCTCCACCGAGACGGCCGACCGCTCGCGGTTTTGACGCCTGGGATGGGCCTCGGTCGCGATCCTGTTCGGCGTCGGCGGACCACTCGCGTTTCTCGGGTTTGGCCCGGAAGGAAGAACCGTCAACCGTTAAGCGGGCCGTCCCGACACCACGGGCATGAGCGACGACGCACGGGCGTTCGTCCCGGGGCACGTGACCGGATTTTTCACGGTCGACCGGGCCGACGACCCGACGAAGACCGGGTCTCGCGGCGGCGGACTGGCTCTCTCCGACGGCGTTTCGGTGACGGTCGAACCCGCCGCGGAGACGACGGTCGAACTCGACGGCGAGCGAGTCGAGATGGCGGCCGTCGAGCGTGTGTTGGATGCGTTGCGAGCGTCGGCGACCATCACCGCCGAGACGCCGCTGCCGCTGGGAGCGGGGTTCGGCGTCTCCGGTGCGATGGCGCTAGGAACGGCGCTCGCGGCCAACGCCGTCTTCGACCGCCACCTCTCGTACAACGAACTAGTGACGGTCGCCCACGGCGCGGAAGTGCAGGCCGGGACCGGACTGGGCGACGTGGTCGGGCAGGCCCGCGGCGGGATACCGCTTCGCCTCGAACCCGGCGGGCCACGGCACAACTACGTCGACGCGGTCCCCGCCCGCGCCCGCGTGGAATATCATACGCTCGGCGAACTCTCGACGGCCGACGTGGTCGGCGGCGACACCGAGACGCTGACGCGGGCCGGTGAACGCGCTCTCTCGATGGTGGTCGAGGAGCCGACACTCGAAACCTTCACTCACGCCGCCCGCCAGTTTTCTCGCGAAGCGAATCTACTGACCGAGAGCGTGCGAAGCGTCGTCGAGGACGTGACGGCGGCCGGCGGCGACGCCGGGATGGCAATGCTCGGCGAGACGGTGTTCGCCATCGGAACCGGTCTGACCGACGCCGGTTACGACGCTAACGTCTGTGAAGTGTATCCGCCCGGGGCGACCGTCGAGGAGTGAGTCGGCGACGATGTGCGTCGACGAGGACAGTGACCGATAGAACCCACAGTGTCCGCGTTCGCCGCTGACCGACGACTTTTCTACACTCGGCTATAGAACGCACACTATGAGCGACGAGGTCGAGGTCCCCGAGAGCCACCCCCGCTACGAGTCACTGCTGACTCGTCATCGAATCGAACGCGGCGTCGACCGCGGTATCACCTCCAGACAAGGACTCATCGCGCAGGGTCGCGGTGAGGCCTACGACTACCTGCTTGGCGAGCGGACCATCCAGAGCGCCGACCGCGCCGAACGCGCCGCCGCCGCCTACCTCCTCCAAGCCGAAAACGCCGTAATTTCCGTCAACGGCAACGCGTCGGCGCTCGTCCCCGGCGAACTCGTCGAACTGGCCGAGGTGACCGGCGCGGCGCTGGAAGTGAACCTGTTCAACCGTACCGAGGAACGGATGGAAGCCATCGCCGAGTTCCTTCGGGAACACGGCGCGACAGAGGTACTGGGACTCGAAGCGGATGGTCGTATTCCGGGACTCGACCACGAGCGCGGGACGGTCGACGCCGACGGCATCGAGAGTGCTGACGTGGTGTTAGTCCCGCTGGAAGACGGTGACCGGGCGGAGGCGCTGGGCGAGATGGGCAAGACGGAGCTCGTCGTCGACCTCAACCCCCTCAGCCGGTCGGCACAGGTGGCGACAGTCCCGATAATCGACAACATCGTCCGGGCGATACCGAACGTGACCGACCATGCGCGGGAACTCCGCGACGACCCGGACGCACAGGCCGCAGCTATCGAGGCGTTCGACGCCGCCGAAGCGTTGTCGGCCGCCGAGCGCGCGATTCGGGAGGGCGAGTAGATATGGGATTGCGACCGTACATCTACGCCGACCGGCGACTGCCGGACGCCGAAACGGTCCGTGCGACGCTCGCCGACCGGACGCTGACGAAGTTCGGCGACGACGAGCGACTGGCTCGCCTCCATCGCGTCTTCTACCCCGTCTTTCGGGTCTTCTACGCCTACGAGAGCGGGAAGGGCAAACTGTTCGGCACCGAGCGAAAGGAGTCGACGGCGCTGCTCGATGGCCTCTGGGCGGACAACGACAGCGAACTGGTCCGATACGCCGACGGGACCGAGAGCCCGGTGCGGCGAGCCACGAACGACTACGACTTTGGCCTCGACGACCCAGGGCTGGGCGAGTCGGTCCTCCTCCGATTTCAGGTGCCGACCGGCGACGCCGAGTCGCTGCTCCCGCGCCGCGTCGAGGAGTATCGCGAACAGCGCGGCGGCACCGCGAACGTCTTTCTGCGGAAACTCCGCGATTCGTACGGCCTGCCCAGTGATTTCGACCCTGACGGGTTCGAGGGCGTGACCGATGTCGAGCGGTGGTATCTCCCGTTCTGGCTGGCGGAGTTCCACTCACCGCACTCCGAGGACGCCGCGATGGTCACCTTCCGGGACCCCGACGCCCCGGCCGAAGAGATGCGAGAGCACGCGTGGCTGGCGACGTTCGTCAGTGAGCGGCCCCGTCGACTGGCGACCTACGGCTACGAGGTCGACCCCGACCGCCTCGAACGGAACATCCGTGAGCGCATTCGGGGCGAGCGGTGACGGCGAGCAGACGGAGCGGGGCGGGACGGACACACCGGCGCAGTCGCCAAACGGCGACGGCGCGCCGACGGTGAACCGAGAGCGACCCGACGAGGGCGGCGTCGTCCAACCAGAGGGCGTCGAGATGTCTGCCGAGGGATTGGTCGACCCGAATCCCGACCGAAGTTTCGCCGACGTGGGCGGGATGAGCGAGCTGCTCTCGACGCTCAACCACAAGGTCGTCCGACCGCTCGAAGACCCCGAGACGTTCGAAGAGTACGGCATCGGCGTCGTCAATGGCGTCCTCCTCCACGGCCCGCCCGGCTGTGGGAAGACGTACGTCGCAGGCGCGCTCGCCGGCGAAGTCGGCCACTCGTTCGTCGAGGTGACGCCCGCCGACGTGACGAGCAAGTACATGGGCGAGCCCGCGAAGAAAGTCGAAGAGCTGTTCGCCATCGCCAGAGCGAACGCCCCCTGCATCCTCTTCATCGACGAGATAGACGGCATCGCCGGGTCTCGAGACGGCGACAGCGACATGAACGCCAGCGAACAGCAACTCGTCAATCAGTTGCTGACCGAACTGGAGGGCATCGCCGAGGAAGACGTAGTCGTCGTCGGCGCGACGAACCTCGTCGAGGACGTCGACGGCGCGATCCGGCGCTCGGGCCGCTTCGACGAGCGCGTGGAGGTGCCGCCACCGGATCCCGAGGCCCGCCGGGAGATTCTCCACCTCCACCTCGCGGGTCGTCCAGTCGCCGAGGACCTCGAACTCGATTCGGTGGTCGAGGAGACGGCGGGGTACGCGGCCAGCGACCTCGAACTGCTCGCAGAGAACGCGGCTCGGGCGGCGCTCCGGGCGGACGAGCCCATCGGCACGGCTCACCTCCAGTCGGCCGCCGACGATTCTGCGACGAGCATCCCCGACTGGGTCGACCCGGCGGACGTGGCCGAGGGTGGCGTCGTCCAACCCGACGGCGTAGACCTGCAGGCGGCGAACCTAGTCGAGCCGAACCCGGGCCGAGACTTCTCGGCTGTCGGCGGCATGGCCGACCTGAAGGCGCGGCTCGAAGGCACCGTGTTAGACCCTATCGAGAACAGCGATGCCTACGCCGAGTACGACATCGACGTGCTCTCGGGCCTGTTGCTCTACGGGCCGCCGGGCTGTGGGAAGACCCACCTCGCCGGGGCGCTCGCGGGCGAACTTGGCCACAGTTTCCTCGAAGTATCGCCCGCCGACGTGACGAGCAAGTGGATGGGCGAACCGGCCCGCAACGTTGCCGACCTCTTCGCCATCGCGCGGGCGAACGCCCCCTGTGTCCTGTTCATCGACGAGATCGACGGTATCGCTGGGTCCCGCCGCGGGTCGATGAACACGAGCGAACAGCAACTCGTCAACCAACTGCTGACCGAGATAGAGAGCGCCGCCGAGGCGGACGTGGTGGTCGTCGGCGCGACGAACTTCGTCGAGGACGTGGACGAGGCGCTGCGTCGTTCGGGTCGATTCGACGAACGCGTAGAGGTGCCGCCGCCAGACGCGACGGCCCGACGCGAGATTCTGGAGGTTCACCTCCGAAACCGGCCGGTTGCCAAGGGCATCGACTGGGACGCCGTCGTCGAACCGACCGCGGGCTACGCGGCCAGCGACCTCGAACTGCTGGCAGAGGATGCCGCTCGCCACGCCCTCAGAGCTGACTCACACATCACCCAGGCCCACCTCGAAACCGCCGTCCGGGAGACCCATTCGAGCATCGCCGACTGGGGTGGCCGCAACCGGTACGCCGACGCCGACGACACGTCGGCGCTGAACCTGTAGGTGGGGACGACGGCGGCTATTCGAGGTCGACGGCCTCGCCGACGCGTTCGACGAGCAGGCCCTCGGCGACCAGTGTTCGCGCCCGGTCGATGTCAGTATGGACCTCGCGGTCGGCATCAAGTTTCGGAATCACGTCTCTGACGGTCTCGTAGGCCGCGGCGGTCCCGACGCCGTGCGAGAGTGAGCCGTCCAGAAACTCCGCGGCCTGTGCCGCACACAGGAGTTCGATACCCACGACAGTCTGGACGCTCTCGACGACGCTGCGGAACGAGAGCGAGGACTGCCCGCTCATGCTGACGTGGTCCTCCTGATTGCCGCTGACCGGCGTCGAGTCGATCGAGGGTCGCCCGGTCGCTCGACACTCGTTGAGCAGCGCCGCCGCGGTGTACTGGGCGATCATGTACCCGGACATCAGGCCGCCACGGTCGGTGAGAAACGGCGGTAGGTGGTCCTCCTGTAAGTTCGGATTGAGCATGCGGTCGACGCGACGCTCGCAGATGGCCGCGAGTTCGGTCAGCGCGCTCGTCGCGTAGTCCAGCCGGAGCGCCAGCGGTTCGCCGTGGAAGTTTCCGGCCGACAGCACCGCGGCGTCGCCGGTGCCGCTCGCCCGGTCCGGGGCGTCCTCGGGGGCGAACAGCAACGGGTTGTCCGTGGCGCTGTTGAGTTCCGTCTCGACGGCCTCGCGGAGGTGGTCGAGGGCGTCCCGGACCGCGCCGTGGACCTGCGGGAGACACCGAAGCGAGTAGGCGTCCTGTATGCGGTCGCAGTTGCGGTGGGACTCGACGATACCCGATTCGGCGGTGAGGCGGCGGACGTTCCGCGCGCTGGCGGCCTGCCCGGGATGAGGTCGAACCGCCGAGATGGCCTCGTGGCTCGGCACCGTCGACCCCATCGTGACCTCCGTCGTGAGCGCGCCGGCCACGTCCGCGCTCCGGAGAGCCACCGTCGCGTCGTGGACGGTCAGCGCACCGAGGCCGACGCTCAACTGCGTGCCGTTGATGAGCGCGAGCCCCTCTTTCGCTTCGAGGGTAACTGGAGCTAAATCCGCGCGAGCGAGGGCCTCGTCGCCAGGAAGCCGCTCGGTTTCTCGCTCGTTCGAACCGCCGCCGTCGATGCTCACCGCTCCCTCGCCGATCAACACCAGCGACATGTGAGCCAGCGGCGCGAGGTCGCCGCTCGCGCCGAGACTGCCGCGCGAGGGGACGACCGGGTGAAGTCGCTCGTTCAGCATCGCCACCAGCAGGTCGACCACCTCCTCGCGGACGCCCGAGTACCCCTTCACGAGCGCGTTCGCGCGTGCGACCATCATCGCCCTGACTTCCTCACGGGTCAGTTCGCGGCCAACGCCCGCGGCGTGGCTCCGCAGGAGGTTCTCTTGGAGGGGTTCGAGGTCCGAGCTCGGGATGCGTTCGTCTACTAACTCGCCGAAGCCCGTGTTGACGCCGTAGACGGCCTCGCCGCTCTCCAAAACGGATTCGACGCGCTCGCGAGACTCACGGACGGCCTCGCGTGCGTCCTCGGCGATGGAGACGGTCGCGCCCTCGCGGGCGACGGCGACCACCGCTTCGGGGGTGAGCGACGCGCCGTCGAGGACGACGCTGTCCGTACCAACTCGTGACATGTATCGACGTACGTACCACTCACTGATACGTCGTTCTCCCGCCCTCGCAGACCACGTTGCCGTCCGCGAGCACCGTCTCCACGACGTTCGTGCCGTACTGGTAGGGGACGTGAACGTGCGTCAGCGCGTCGAGGACGAGAACGTCGCCCGGCGCGCCCTCACGGAGCGTGCCGCGGCCGTCCTCGCGGTCCAGCGCCAGCGCGGCGTTGTGCGTGCCCGCAACTACCGCCTCGGCGGGGGTCATCCGCATCTCGACGCAGGACAGGGCCATCGCGAAGCCCATGCTGTGACTGTGGCAGTTCGGGTTGAAGTCCGTCGCCACGGCGACCGGCGCGTCCGCCTCCAGGAACGCCTCCGCGTCGGCGTACTCCGCGCCGAGACCGAACGCCGTCCCGGGAAGCAGGACCGGCGTCACGCCCGACTCGACGAGGGACTCGATGTCGTCGTCCGTGGCGTGCAACAGGTGGTCGGCGCTGGCCGCGCCCAACTCGGCGGCTAGTTGCGTTCCGCCGATGTGGGCGAGTTCCTCGGCGTGGACCTTCGGGGTCATCCCCGCTGCCTCGCCCGCTTCGAGGACGCGTCGGGACTGGGAAACGGAGAAGACCCCCTCCTCGCAGAAGACGTCGCAGAACTCGGCGACGCCCTGTGACTCGACGGCTGGAATCTGCTCCTCGACGACTTCGTCGGCGTAGTCGTCGGCGTCGCGGCCCTCGGGGACGGCGTGTGCACCCATGAACGTCGGTACCACGTCGACTGGATGGCGGTCGTCCGCCCGGTCGATGACATTGAGCATCCGCAGTTCCGTCTTCGTATCGAGGCCATACCCCGACTTCACCTCGACGGTGGTCGTCCCGTTTTCGAGCATCGTATCGAGGTGGCCGAGCAGATTCGAGAGGAGCATCTCGTCGTCGGCCTCCCGAACTGCCCGAACCGTGCGGAGGATGCCACCGCCCTCCGAAAGGATGTCCTGATATGACTTCCCGCGGAGTTTCGCGGCGAACTCGTCGGAGCGGTCGCCCGCGAACAGGCCGTGCGTATGCGGGTCGACGAAGCCCGGGAGGACCGCCTGACCACCGGCGTCGATGGCGCGGTGCGCGTTCGCCGGCGGGTACTCGCGAGTGATTTCGTCGGTCGGACCGACGGCCGCCACTTCGCCGTCGACGACCGCGACCGCGCCGTCCTCGACGGTTTCCAGTTCTCGGCCGCTCTCTTCGGGGCCGACGACGAGTTCGTTCGCGCCGTGGACCACCGCGTTGAGGTCGGTCATCGGCTCACCTCCAGTCCGCCGAGGAAGTGTGCGACCGCGCGGGCGGCGACGCGAGCGGTCCGGAAGCCGTCGTCCAGCGGCGGCGCGCACTCGACCACCTCGAACCCGGCGACTCGGTCGTGGGCGGCGACGTGGCTGAGCATCTCGAACAGTTCGCGGGTCGTGAGGCCGCCCGGAGTCGGCGCGCTCACGCCCGGCGCGGCCGCCGCTTCGAGGACGTCCAAATCGAGGCTGACGTATATCGAATCTACGCTGTCCATCGAATCGAGGGCCTCGTCCACCGCTGCCTTCGGGTCCGATTCGACGGTCTCGGGCGTCACGACGTGCCCGCCCTGTTCGGCGACGTACTCGTGGTACGCCGTCGAGGTCTCGAAGTGGCGCGCGCCGACGACGGCGAAGGCGTCCAGCCCTGCCTCGTGGAGTTGGCGATAGGGAGTGCCGCTGGTGGGGTCGTCTCGGACCGCGCGACAGTCCAGATGGGCGTCGAAACTGAGTGCCCCGAGCGTTCCGTCGGTCAGTAGGGGCGCGGCGTTCGGGAACGTGAGCGAGTTGTCACCGCCGAGAAATACGGGGAACGCGCCCGCGTCGTAGATGGCAGTCACGGTCTCCTGGACAGCGAACTGGACGCCCTCGACACAGTCGTCGGGTATCTCCACGTTCCCGAGGTCGCCGATGGCATCCACCGCGCCGCGGTCGACGTGGTGAGTCTTCGTCCCGGCGAGCTCCCGACGGATGGCCTCGGGTCCCTCGTGAGCGCCTTTTCGACCGATGACCGCGCCGTCGTACGGTTCGCCGACGAGGACGGCGTCGTAGTCGGTCGCCGCGTCGAGTGTCGTCCCTTCGATTACGTCCCCGAACTGCTCGTCGTTCGGGTCCGTGGAGGGGCCGTCCCATTCTGGTGGTGCAGTCAGCCCGCTCATCGCTCGCGGTCCCGCATCGGCACGGCCACGTCGTCGGCGTCGGCCTGTTCGATGGCCTCGTCGTAGCCCGCGTCGGCGTGGCGAATCACGCCCATGCCGGGGTCGGTGGTAAAGACGCGGCGAGCCTTTTCGGCGGCGAGGTCAGAGCCGTCCAGCACGACGTGGTTGTTCGTGTGCAGCGCGTTGCCGATGCCGACACCGCCGCCGTCGTGGACGCTGACGATGTCCGCGCCGGCCGCGCAGTTCAGCAGCGCGTTCAGGATGGGCCAGTCGGCGACGGCGTCGGAGCCGTCCCGCATCGCTTCGGTCTCGCGGTTCGGCGAAGCGACGCTCCCGGCGTCTAAGTGGTCGCGTGTGACGACGATGGGTGCCGATATCTCGCCCTCGGCGACGAGTTCGTTGATGCGGAGCGCGAACCGCGCGCGCTCGGTCAGGCCGTCCTCCGTGGCGTAGCCGAGCCAACACACCCGCGAGGGGAGGCCCTGGAAGGACACCTGCTCCTGTGCCAACGCTATCCAGCGGTGGAGCGACTCCTTCTCGGGGAACAGCTCCGTCACCGCCTCGTCAGTGCGGTGGATGTCGTCGGGGTCCCCCGACAGCGCAGCCCAGCGGAACGGTCCCTTCCCCTGACAGAACAGTGGGCGGATGTATGCGGGGACGAACCCCGGGAAGTCGAATGCGTTCTCCATCCCGCGATGTTCTTCGACCTGTCCGCGGATGTTGTTGCCGTACTCGAAAGCGATGGCTCCGCGGTCCTGCATCTGCAAAATACCCTCGACGTGGCGTTCCATCGTGTCGAGACTCTCGGAGACGTACTTCTCCGGGTCGCGCTCTCGCAGGTCGTCGGCTTCTGAAACGGTGTAGCCCGACGGGTAATACCCCTCCAGTTCGTCGTGGGCGCTGGTCTGGTCGGTGATCACGTCGGGGACGAACCCTCGTTCGAGCATCGCTTCGAGCATATCGGCGGCGTTCATGTGGACGCCGACGCTGTACGGTTCGCCGTTCTCGGCCGCTTCGTTCGCTCGTTCGATGGCCTCGTCTAAGTCGTCGGTCTTCTCCTGACAGTAGTCGGTCTCGATGCGGCGGTCGATGCGCTTCTCGTCGACTTCGGCGGCGATACAGACGCCGTGATTCATCGTCACCGCGAGTGGTTGCGCGCCACCCATACCTCCCAAGCCGCCCGTGACGACAATCTTCCCGCACAGGCCCTCGTCGTCGGGATAGTGCTTCCGGGAGAGGGCCGCCAGCGTCTCGTAGGTCCCCTGGATGATTCCCTGTGTACCGATGTAGGCCCACGACCCGGCGGTCATCTGCCCGTACATGATGAGCCCCTTCGCTTCGAGTTCGTGGAAGTGGTCCCAGTTGTCCCACTTCCCGACGAGGTTCGAGTTGGCGATGAGGACCCGCGGTGCTTTCTCGTGGGTCTCGAAGCGGCCAACCGGCTTGCCGCTCTGGACGAGCAGCGTCTCGGTGTCGCCCAGTTCGCGGAGTTCGTCCACGATGGCGTCGTAGGCGTCCCACGAACGGGCGGCCCGGCCAGTGCCCCCGTAGACGACGAGATCCTCGGGCTTTTCGCCCACCTCTGGATCGAGGTTGTTGTTCAGCATCCGGAGGGCGGCCTCTTGTCGCCACCCCTCGCACTCGATGTCCGTCCCGGTCGGTGCGCCCTGGTACTCGCGCCACTGCTCGGACGGTTCGCCGATCCCGTGGTCGTCGTCGGTCGTGGGTTGTTGTGACATGGTCTGACGTATGACTGCGAACGGGATAGCGAATCCCCTCCTCAAGGTGGTTATTTTATATGCGGCGTGCGTACTGATAGCTATGTACGAGGCCGTCTTCCGCGTCGCCGGTGACGGGGCGTACACGGTGGCCACCGACGGCACCGATACGACCATCGAACTGTGGTGTAACGACCACCGCGACCTGTTGCACGTCAGCGGGCGCGGCGCGGACGCCGTCTTGGAGGAGGTTCGGGACACCGTCGGCGTCAGCGAACAGCTCCGGCAGGGCGACGAACTGGTCGTCGTGACGGCCGAGTGTCTCACGTCCCACCTCGAACACAACGTCGAGGGGTATCTCGCCGACCACGGTTGTCTGCTCGTCCCGCCGCTGAAGTACACCGAGGGCGCGAAACTCGCTCGCGTCCTCGCGCTCGACGCCGAGTCGCTGTCTGCCGTGTACGCGGCGATGGCCGACGACTACGCGGTGACCGTCGAGTCGAAACGAGAGATTCGGTCGGTGACGCCCGACGCGCCGCTGCTGACGGTCGACGCGCTCCTGCCGGACCTCTCGGCGCGCCAGCGCGAGGTGTTCCTGACGGCCTACGAGATGGGCTACTACGAACTCCCGCGAGAGACCTCGACGGCGGCGATTGCGGATGCCGTCGGCGTGACACGGCGGACCGCGGAGGAACACCTGCGCCGCGCGGAGAAGAAGCTGACCGAGGCGCTGGTGGAGTTCCTCTAGGACCGGGTGACGCCAAAACGGAGCCGACGTTGGTCTCGAACGAGCGGCGAGAGCATATTTGTCGTTTGCAACCGTGTAGCTGGTATGAGTTTCCGACTCCGGACTGCGGTGGGGCCCGTCGTCGAATCTATCGATGTCAGTGAACGCCGTCGCGTACTGGTTGCGCTCGGTGTCCCGCTTGCGTTCTGGCTCGTAATCGAGCTAGCGGCGAACCTGGGATTTCTCCCGCTCGCTCTCGCTGTGGGTCTGGCCGCGTATCTCTATACACGGCGCACAGCCCAGGAGACACTAGCGGCCAGTTTCGCGGTGACGGGTCTCCTCGTGGTCGCGCTGTTTCTGCTCCAGCTGTACTGGGTCGGCGCGAGAGGGAGCACGGAACCGTTGGCTGGTGCTCTCACGAGACTCGTCGGCTGGCCGCTGACCGGGACTGTCCTGATGGTACTCGGAGCGTGGCTGTACAAAGCGGACCGCTTAGACGAATAGCGAAAGACGACGCGCGGTGACCGAGGGGAGGAGCGTCTCTCGACTCGTGTCTCCCTTGTGCTGACTACCCCGTTGCCACGGGGCCTGCGTCCAAACCCCTGCGAGAGACGCGCGACCTATTCGACAGGCTGTTCTCAGAGGAACCCGAGGGCGTCGAGCGCGTGGGTGATGCCCGCGATAAGTGGCAACAGGATGATGGTCCGCATCACGAACAGCGCGACGAGTTCGCGGAAGCGGATCGGCACGTCGCTGAACATGTCCATGATCATCGGGCCGACGCTGGAGAAGAAGATGAGTTGCGACACCGCCAGCACCGCGACGAAGAACTTCGCCTTCGTCGCCGTCTCGGTCACTAACAGGACGGGGACGTACATCTCGGTGATGCCGACGATGGTCGCGGGCGCGACGACCTCGGCGTTCGGGATGCCCAGCGCCGCGATAATCGGCGTCAACGGCCGGCCGAGGATGTCGAACAGCGGCGTGTTCGCCGACAGCAGCGTCGCCGCGAGGCCGACGGCGAGGATGGTTCCGAGGATGAGACTCGTCAGTTTCAGGCCGTCGACGAAGCCGCGTTTGGCCGCCTGTGCGAACGTCTCGCCCTCTTTGGCCTTACCGATGGCCTCGCTGATGGCGAGTCGGACGTAGTCGGTCGGCGACCCGGAGAAGGCGACTTCGGGGTCGGGTTCGGCGATGTACTCCTCGGGCGTGGTCGAGATGGGCGGGAGGCGTACGAGAATCGCGCCGGTGACGACGACACAGAGGAAGTACGCGCCGAAGATGAGCGGGAACAGCGGCAAGATCTCCAGCGTCGCGGCGACGACGCCGACGAAGCCGATGGAAACCGTCGAGAAACAGGTGGCGATGGTGAACACGTCGCGCTTGTGGTAGCCGCCTGCTTCGAAGACGTTGCGGGTGACGTAGAGGCCGACGCTGTAGGAACCGACCCACGACGCGAGGCTGTCGAGCGCCGCGCGGCCGGGCACCTTGAACAGCGGTCGCATGATGGGCCGAGCGAGCGTCCCGACGAACTCCAACCCGCCCAACTCGACGAAGATTGTGATGAAAATCGCGCCGATGGGGATGATGACGCCAACGCTGTAGACAAGCGTGTTCCACATCAGGCCGCCGGTGCTCGGGGTGTGTAGCCACCCCGGTCCGAGTTTGAAGAACATCACCGGCGCAAGGACGAGGCCGGCGACGCGAAGCAACCAGAAGACGGTCGACGTCTCGAAGTACGAGACGTCGTACCCGCTCACCTCGCCGTCCCCGACCATCGCCAGCGTCGTCAACACGCCGCCCGCGACGATGATGGCCAGCGAGTACACCCCGACGGCGTCCGGGAAGGTTCCCGTGATGTTGCTGACGACGATGTCGAACGGCACCGTCACCTCGCCCTGATAGGGGACTGGGAGGAGGAAGAACACGCCCCCGATGAGGAAGGCAACGACGAACTTCACCACCGGCCGCATATCGTACTCGTGTAGCTCTATCTCCTCGATGCTCTCCACTGCCGGTTCGGTATCGACGGTGTACGTCTTGCCTGTTTCGGTAGACATTACCACACACTACCAGCATCGAAGTGTTAGTTCCGAAACCACCGTGTGGTGCGGGATTTATCAGTGTCTCCGGACGGCAGTGGAAGCCAGCACCGCAACATCTATTTACCACACCAAAATATCACTAGGTGGTATGAGCGATTTCGATCAGTTCAGCGACGTCGGCGAGGCGGAAGTCACACGCGCCATCGGTCAGGAGTGGACCGAGGAGTTCATGGACTTCTCGGATTCGGACGTCATCATCGTCGGTGGCGGTCCCTCGGGGCTAATGGCCGCGAAGGAACTCTCAGAACGCGGCGTCCAGACGATGGTCGTCGAGAAGAACAACTACCTCGGTGGCGGGTTCTGGCTCGGTGGCTTCCTGATGAACAAGGTCACGGTGCGCGACCCCGCCCAGAACGTTCTCGACGAACTCGACGTCGAGTACAAACGATCGCAGGACAGCGAGGGTCTCTACATCGCCAACGGGCCGGAGGCCTGTTCCGGTCTCATCAAAGCCGCCTGCGACGCGGGCGCGAAGATGCAGAACATGACGGAGTTCACGGACATCGTCATCCGCGAGGACCACCGCGTCGGCGGCATCGTGATGAACTGGACGCCGGTTCACGCGCTGCCCCGCGAGATTACCTGCGTCGACCCCATCGCCGTCGAGGCGGACCTCGTCATCGACGCGACGGGTCACGACGCGATGGCGGTGAAGAAACTCGACGAGCGCGGCGTGTTGAACGCGCCGGGCATCGAGGACGCGAAGTCGAACTCGGGGATGGACCAGACCGGCGACGACACGTACGGCGCGCCCGGCCACGACTCGCCCGGCCACGACTCGATGTGGGTCGGCGAGAGCGAGGACGCCGTCGTCGAACACACCGGGCTGGCCCACGACGGCCTCGTCGTCACCGGTATGGCCACCGCGACCACCTACGGCCTCCCCCGCATGGGACCGACCTTCGGCGCGATGCTCGTCTCGGGCAAGCGCGCCGCGCAGGTCGCGCTCGACGAACTGGAGGTCGACGCCGAGGAAGTCGACATCACCAGCCGCGACGCCGCCCCCGCCGACGACTGAGGGCGTCTTCTGCGTCGGCCGCCCCGCTTGACCCCGCTGACGTTCCGACGGCCTCCAGCGTTCCCGGTTCAGCCGTTAGCGTCGCCACCATCGACACTCGTAGTCGACAGCGTCTAGACGGCCATCTCGCTGGCGATTCGAATCCGTTCGAGTAGCACGTCGGGTTGGACCGCTCTCAGTCCAGTTCCGTCGTCTCTTCCTCGAAGAGTGCGTCCATCAGCTTCGTCTGTGCGGCGGCAAGATGCCCGGCGAACGTCGAGGGGCAAATACCCAGTTCGGCGGCAACGTCGCCGGCGTTGGCCTGTTTGGGTCGTTGGAAGTAGCCCAGTTCGTGGGCCATCTGTAACACTTCCCGTTGGCGGTCGGTAAACGCCTGCCGGTCGACGAAGACGGGTTCTGAGTCGCCCTCGTCGGAGCCGGACCGTCGTAAACTGCGGACTGTCACCGATTGTTCGTGGCTCCGGAGGTCGGAAACGATATCGCGGAGTTCGGAGAGGTCGGGCGCGATAAAAGTGACAAGGAGTTCCCCGCCCTCGGCGCTGATATCTCGGACAAGGCAGTCGTGGCGTTCGACGCAGTCACACGCACAGTCCTGATCGACGGGTCGGTCGAGCCGATAGACGGTCTCGGCGTCGTAACTGAAGACTGCCTCGCCGGGATGGTCGTCGTGGTCTAGGGGTTCGTCGGTCGTCACTTCCAGCGGAATGTGCCCTTCAGCGGGCTGTCCGGCAGTAACGGACCGAACGCGTCGGTTCTGACCGAACTCGACGACCGGACAGGCGGCGGGCTCTCGCACCGTCACGGTGGCGAGGATTCCTGTCGTCATAGTGGGGGGTTTCCCCGGCACTGCTGTTAAGCGTTTGTCCACTCTGCACCCCCCATTTAAATTCCCCAAATATAGTGTGTCTCTCTTTAACATGGTTCGACTCCGAAATCGAACCGAATTCGGGCAAGGGCTCCGGTCCGGGCCGGCGGTCGAGCGGTGCCACGGCGGCCACGCGAGCAGCGTCGGGTCGGGTTCCGCGTCTGAGCGGCAGTGGTACCGACAGCGAACTGATTCGACCTGTATCCATGCAACTGAGAACGATACTCATCGTCCTGGTGCTCCTGGCGGTCCTGCTCCCGATGTGGTTCGTCGCGCTACACGGCGAACCCCCCTCGGAGGAGATAGAGATCGACCAGAGCGTCAACGAGATACGACCCCTCGAAGGGTTCGTGGAGACGCCGAACAAACTCTCGCCCAGTCAGGTAGGTGTCGTCGTCTGGGTGGCGCTGTTCGTCCTCGTCGGCACGCTCGCCTTCTTTCATCGGTTCATGAACGAGGCGGCGAGACCGGACGCCGACGTCGACGCGACGGTCACCGACGGCGGCACTGTCGGTGGCGGGAGCAATACTGCTTCTGACGCACGGTCCGGTGGCGGCGTCTCGACGTTCCCGTGGCTCGAAACCGACGATCGCTGGATAACCAAGTATCACCCGTCGAGCGACGCCATCGAAGGGCTGGTCGCGATGGGCGGCCTGACGGTACTCACCATCACCTTCGCCGCGCTGTTCACCGGGGAGTACCTCACGCTGGCCCGGACGCAGTACTTCGGCGTCTACGCCTTCGGCATGTTCATGTCACTGACCGGGCTGACCGTCTCGTACTACGCCTGGTTCATGCCCCACGTCGAGGTCGCCGAGCGGAGGGGGCACTGATGGCCGACGACGACCTGCTCGGCCGGGAATACCCCGGTGGAGACGGGGCCGAGGCGACCGAGTGCTGTGCGGACCACGCCGACGGTACGGACGAACCGAGCATCTATCAGGCGTTCTGGCGGGACGCCCGCGGCGAGATGGAGCGGCGGGACTACGCCAAGGCGCTCGCGACCATCGGCGGCCTGACGGCGCTGGGAAGTCTCGCCGCCCCGCTCGTCAGCCTGACGCAGGTCTTCGAGCGGGAGTACACCGGCCCGGTGTACTCGGACGGCGTGGCGCTCGTCGACGCCGAGGGCGAGCAGATAGCCGAGGGTCGCCTCGCGCCGGGCGAGCAGTTGACCGTGTTCCCGGCGAGCCATCCGGGTATCCAGCGCGCACCGACGCTGCTGGTCCGCTTCGAGGAGGGTGAGTTCGGCGGCGAGACGCGGACGGAGTTCACCGTCGGCGGGTACGCCGCCTTCTCGAAGGTGTGTACCCACGCCGGGTGTATGGTGGCAGACCGGGACGGTACGACGCTGGTCTGTCCCTGTCACTCCGGCCGGTTCGACGCGCTCTCGGGGGCGACCGTCGTCGGCGGGCCGCCGCCGCGGTCGCTCCCGCAACTCCCGATAACGCTGTCGAGCGACGGGTATCTCGTCGCCACGGGTGACTTCGAGGGGCCGGTCGGCCCCGGGGGCGAGTGATGAGTCGCCGAGACCGCCTCTACGGCTGGGTCGACGACCGACTCGACGCCGAAGAGGCCCAGTCGTTCCTCGGGAAGGCCTTCCCCGCCGAGGACTCGTTCCTACTCGGGGAGGTCGCGCTGTTCTGCTTCGGGATACTCGTCCTGACCGGGACGTTCCTCGGCTTCTTCTTCGAGCCGAGCACGACCGCCGTCGAGTACGAGGGCAGCGTCGCGCAGTTCCAGGGCGAGGAGCTGCCGGCGGCCTTCGCCAGCGTCCTGAACATCACCTACGACGTGCCCTTCGGCATGTTGCTCCGGCGGATGCACCACTGGGCGGCCCACCTCTTCGTCGCCTCGATGGCGCTGCACATGCTCCGGGTGTTCTTCACCGGTGCCTACCGGAACCCACGCGAGCCCAACTGGCTCGTCGGCACGGGTCTCGCTGGACTGTCGATGTTCGCGGCCTACACCGGCTACGCGCTGCCGTTCGACGAGTTTGCCAGCACCGCCGTCGGCATCGGCTACAACGTCGCGCTGTCGATCCCGCTCGTCGGCGAGACCCTCGCGCATCTGGTCTTCGGCGGGTCGTTCCCCTCCAGCGCGACGATTCCGCGGCTGTTCTTCCTGCACGTCTTCGTCCTGCCGCTGGCCATCGCGGGGCTGATCGGCGCTCACATGGCGATACTGATACGGCAGAAACACACCGAGGCCGAACGCGACGCGGACGTTCCCGGTCGAGAGCGAGTCGAGAAGGACGACGGGAGCGTCGTCGTCGGCTTACCGGCCGTGCCGAATCAGACGGCGGTCAGCGCCGTCGTCTTCTTCCTCACGCTGGCGACGCTGTCGCTGCTGGCGGGGTTCCTACCGGTCCACAACATCGCCGAGTACGGCCCCAACGACCCGGCGACGACGCCGTCGCTCATCATGCCCGACTGGTTCCTGATGTGGGGCTACGGCTTCCTAAAGCTCGTCCCGTCGTGGCTGAGCTTCGACCTGCTTGGCGTCCACATCAGCTCTGAGTTCATCGGCGGCCTCGTCCTCCCGGGCGTCGTCTTCGCGGTAGTGGCCCTCTGGCCCTTCATCGACTACGAAGGCGAACAGCGGCACTTCTCGGCGAACCCGCTGACCCGTCCGTGGCAGACGGCCTGTGGTATCGCAGGCGTGGTGTTCATCATGCTCGCCTCTATCGCCGGAATGGACGTCATCGTCGCGGACATCGTGGGGACGACGACGGACGCCATCAAACCGTATCTCATCGCGTCACTCGTGGTGGGCCCGCTCACCGCGGGGCTGATCACCTACGCGGCGCTTCGGAGCGACATCGGCGACGACCCCGCGAAACCGGCAGAACCGGAAGCGGCGGACCGAACCGACTCGGCGACGAGCGGGGAGGGCGACGATGACTGACGGGCACGCCTCTGGCGGCGTCACCCTCTCCCCGCGACAGTATCGCTGGCTGGACCGGGCGACCAAAATCACCGGCATCACGCTGATAGCCGCCGGACTGGAGGCCGGCGGCGGCACGACGACCGGCCTCGTTCTCGCGACGCTCGGCGTCGCGTGCGGACTCGCTACTGTATTCATCTCACAATGAGCAATCAACAGGAGACAGACGACACGACACCTGACGACTTCAGTACCGGACGACGGAACTTCCTGAAGGGCCTCGGCGCGGCCGCGGCCGTCGGCGCGACGGGTACCGGGCTCGCAGACGACCTCTTCGCGATGGACGGCCTGGAGGTCGTCGACGACCCCATCGGCTCGTACCCCTACCGCGACTGGGAGGACCTCTATCGCGAGCAGTGGGACTGGGACTCGACGGCCCGCTCTACCCACAGCGTCAACTGCACCGGCAGTTGCTCGTGGGAGGTGTCCGTCCGCAACGGACAGGTCTGGCGCGAGTCACAGGCGGCCGACTACCCGCAGTTCGACGAGAGCCTCCCGGACCCGAACCCGAGGGGCTGTCAGAAGGGGGCGTGTTACTCCGACTACGTCAACGCTGACCACCGCGTGCTCCATCCGCTCAGACGGACCGGCCAACGCGGCGAGGGCAAGTGGAAGCGCATCTCGTGGGACGAAGCGCTGACCGAGATCGCCGAGGAGGTCGTCGACACCGTACAGGCTGGTGAGTACGACGGTATCTCGGGGTTCACCCCCATCCCCGCGATGAGCCCCGTGAGCTTCGCTTCGGGGTCGCGACTCATCAACCTCCTCGGCGGCGTCTCGCACAGCTTCTACGACTGGTACTCGGACCTGCCGCCGGGCCAGCCCATCACGTGGGGAACCCAGACGGACAACGCCGAGAGCGCCGACTGGTACAACGCCGACTATCTCATGGCGTGGGGCTCGAACATCAACGTCACGCGCATCCCGGACGCGAAGTACTTCCTCGAGGCCGCCTACAACGGCACGAAACGCGTCGGCGTGTTCACCGACTACTCGCAGACGGCCATCCACTGCGACGAGTGGCTGGGCCCGGAGCCGGGAACCGACACCGCACTGGCGCTTGGCATGGCTCGCACCATCGTCGACGAGGGGTTGTACGACGAGGCCCACCTCAAGGAACAGTCGGACATGCCTCTCTTGGTGCGTGAGGACACCGGGAAGTTCCTCCGCGCGAGCGAGGTCGAGGGACTCGGCGTCGATGTCGACCGGCCCGACCAGATGTTCGTCATGCTCGACGGCGACGGCGACCTCCGAGTCGCCCCGGGGTCGCTCGGGGAGCGCGACGGGCAACACGACGACTCGCTGAGCATCGAACTGGAGTTCGACCCGCAGTTGGCCGTCAACCGGACCGTCCAGACGACTGACGGCGACACGCCCGTCCGCTCGGTCTGGACCAATCTCAACGAGGAACTGGCGAACTACACACCAGAATATATCCAGGAGGTGACCGGCGTCGGCCGCGAGACCCACCAGGAGATCGCCCGCGAGTTCGCCGAGGCCGAGCGCGCGAAGATAATCCATGGCAAGGGCGTCAACGACTGGTATCACAACGACCTCGGCAACCGGGCTATCCAGTTGCTCGTCACCCTCACCGGCAACCTCGGTCGGCAGGGGACCGGTCTCGACCACTACGTCGGACAGGAGAAGATATGGACGTTCCACGGCTGGCAGGTGCTCTCGTTCCCGACTGGGAACGTCCGCGGGGTCCCGACGACGCTGTGGACGTACTACCACTGTGACGTCCTGGACAACGCCGACCCCGAGACCACTGCACGCGTCCGAGAGGCCGTCGAGAAGGACTGGATGCCGGTCTACCCCGAGGAGCGCGACGACGGGTCGAGGCCGGACCCCAGCGTGCTGTTCATGTGGCGGGGCAACTACTTCAACCAGGCCAAGGGCAACGTCGCCATCGAGGAGCAGCTCTGGCCGAAACTCGACCTGGTGGTCGACATCAACTTCAGGATGGACTCCTCGGCGCTGTATTCGGACATCGTCCTCCCGACGGCAAGCCACTACGAGAAACACGACCTCTCGATGACGGACATGCACTCGTACGTGCATCCGTTTACCCCTGCCGTCGAACCGCTCGGGGAGTCGAAGACCGACTGGCAGATATTCAGAGAGCTGGCCGCGAAGATTCAGGAGGTCGCCACCGAACGGGGCGTCGAACCGGTTCCAGACCGGGCGTTCGACCGCCAGATCGACCTCCAGTCGATTCACGACGACTACGTCCGGGACTGGGAGACCGACGAGGATGGCGCGCTGGCCGAGGACAAGGCGGCCGCCGAGTTCATCCTCGAACACTCCGAGGAGTCGAACCCCGAGGGCACCGACGAACAGATAACCTTCGACGACACCGTCGAACAACCCCAGCGGCTACTGGAGGCCGGCGACCACTGGACGTCCGACATCGAAGACGGGGAATCCTACACGCCCTGGAAGCGCTACGTGCAGGAGAAGAACCCGTGGCCGACCTTCACCGGCCGTCAGCAGTACTACATCGACCACGACTGGTTCCTCGACCTCGACGAGGCGCTGCCGACCCACAAGGACTCGCCGACGCTGCAGGACAAGGCCAACTACCCGCTACGGTACAACACGCCCCACGGCCGGTGGTCCATCCATTCCACGTGGCGGGACAGCGAGAAGATGCTCCGCCTCCAGCGCGGCGAACCGACAGTCTACCTGAATCCCGAGGACATGGAAGAGCGCGGTATCGAGGACGGCGACACCGTCCGCATCTACAACGATATCGGTGAGGTCGAGGTGATGGCCAAGCGCTACCCCTCTAGCGAACCCGGCACCGCCCGGATGTACTTCGCCTGGGAGCGGTTCCAGTTCCCCGACCGCAACAACTTCAACTCACTCGTGCCCCTGTACATGAAACCCACACAGCTCGTCCAGTACCCGGAGGATACCGGCGAACACCTGCACTTCTTCCCCAACTACTGGGGGCCGACCGGCGTCAACAGCGACGTCCGCGTCGAAGTGGAGAAGGTTGGCGACGGCGAGGCGAACGGAGGTGCGGACTCGTGAGCCAGTCCGAGGAGGGCGATGCCGTCGACCTCGCGGAGGGAATCGACCACCAGGTCGCGATGGTGATGGACCTGAACAAGTGCATCGGCTGTCAGACCTGCACCATCGCCTGCAAGACCAACTGGACCGACGGCGGCGGCCGGGAGTACATGTACTGGAACAACGTCGAGACCAAGCCCGGCTCCGGCTACCCGCGCGACTGGGAGGAGATGGGCGGCGGGTGGGAGTCCGACGAACACACCGAGCGAAGCCCCGGCGACCTCCCCAGCGAAGAGGACTACGGCCGGCCGTGGGACTTCAACTACGAGCAGGTGATGTTCGAGGGGAGCGACGAACCGCTGCGGCCGATGGACAACGCCGAATGGGGGCCGAACTGGGAGGAAGACGAGGGTGCCGGCGAGTACCCCAACTCCTACTACTTCTACCTCCCGCGCATCTGTAACCACTGTACGCACCCCTCCTGTGTCGAGGCCTGTCCCCGGTCGGCGCTGTACAAGCGCGAGGAGGACGGCATCGTCCTCGTCGACCAGGACCGCTGCCGGGGCTACCGCTACTGCGTCGAGGGCTGTCCGTACAAGAAGGTGTACTACAACGCGATGAAGAAGACCTCCGAGAAGTGCATCTTCTGTTATCCCCGCATCGAGGGTGAGGGGCCGGACGGCGAGGTGAAACCGCCCTCCTGTGCAGCTGACTGTCCGCCGCAGCTCCGGATGGTCGGCTTCCTTGACGACGAGGAGGGCCCCATCCACAAGCTCGTCAACGAGTACGAGGCCGCGGTCCGCCTCCACCCCGAATACCGCACCGAACCGAACGTCTACTACATCCCGCCGTTCGCCCCGCCCCAACACTCCGACGCGGGCGAGTCGTTAGACGCCGAACGTATCCCGCGAAACTACCTCGAAGAGCTGTTCGGGCCGAAGGTCAACGACGCGCTCAACGTCATCAACCGCGAGCGCGACAGGGTCGAGCGCGGCGAGGAGAGCGAACTGATGGAGATGCTGACCACGACCGATACCGCCGACCAGTACCGGCTGGAGGTCTTCGATGAGGGGTAAGGAACTCCGGCTGGCGGCCCTGCTCGCGGTCGGATTGCTCGCCGCGACGGTCGTGGCCCCGATGACCGTCGACGCCCGGCCGGCCTTCGAGATTCCGGTGCACTACGCGACCGACGGCGACTCCCTCGACAGGGTCGACGGCGAGGAGTGGGGGCAGGCACCGCCGGTGACGGTCCCGATGAGCAGCGCCGGGGCGGCCGTCCCATCCGCCGACAACACGACCGTCGAACAGATTCGCGTCTCGGCCGCCCGGACCGACGAGCGGCTCTATCTCCACCTCGCGTGGGCGGACCCGACGAACGACACGTCCACGGAGCGCGTTCGGGCGTTCGCTGACGCCGTGGCCGTCCAGCTACCGTCGGACGCCGACGAGCGGCCGCCGATAGCGATGGGCGGGACGGACAACCCAGTCAACGTCTGGTACTGGAGCGGGTCCGGACAGACCCAGGAACTGCTGGCCGGCGGGCCGGGCTCGACCACGCAGTTCCGCAACGGCACCGTAGCGACGAACTACACGCACAGTGACGGTCGCTGGGAGGTCGTGTTCTCGCGCCCGCTGTCGCCGCCAGGAGAGAACCGGACGACGGTCCCGAGCGATCAGGACATGGACGTGGCCTTCGCGGCGTGGAACGGGTCGAACATGGAGCGGTCGGGCCAGAAGTCCACGAGCCAGTGGTACTACCTCGCGCTCGGCCCCGGTCCCGAGGGACCGCCCTACGAGGCCATCCTCTGGGCGATTGCGGGCATCGGCATCGTCGTCACGACGCTCGTGACGATTCAGGGCGTCCGCCGAACGGGGGGTGGCTGACGTGGCGACCCCCGACCCCGACGGCACGCCAGCGGAGACCGACGAGCGGCGACTGCCGGACGACGTCGCCCTCGAACCGGCCGCTCGCGGCGACGTGTACGCCCTCCTCGCGACCCTCTTCGCCCAACCGGACGAGGAACTGTATCGCGCCCTCGACGGCGGCGCGGTGACGGCGGAGTTCGAGCGCCTCGTCGACCGTTCGGGCCTCGACGTGGACCCGCCGGACTGTACGGTCGAGGACGACCACGACACGCTGTCGGCGCGGTTCAACGACCTGTTCGTCGTCGGCTACTCGGAGGTCATCGACAAGACCGACGGGACCGTCGCCAACGAGGGGCCGCCGGTGTCGCTGTACGAATCTGACTACCGCCCGGCGGTCTCCTGGAACGACGTCAACCTCGACCTGGCGCGCGCCTACGAGTACTTTGGCTGTCAGGTCGACCAGGAGGTCCGGCGCAACCACGACCATCTCCGCCTGCAACTGGAGTTCGCGGGCTACCTCTGTCGGCGCGAGGCGGCCGTCGACGCCGACGTGGCCGCCGCCCGCCTCGACTTCCACGACCGACATCTCCGCGTCATCTCCGAGGGCGTCGCCGACGCGATAGACGCCGAACCCGGAACCGGGCTGTTCGGCCGGCTCGCCGACTTCCTCGACCGATTCACGGCGGCGGACGTCGCGGACCTGGCCGCTCGGCGCGAAGGGGGTGACGGCGCGTGAGTAATGAGACACAGCGAGCGAACCCGAACGGCGATTCGGCGTTCTCGCCGGCGCGAGTCGCTTCGGCGCTCGCCCGTGAACGCTATCGAATCGTCCGCGTGGCCGGCGGCGTCGCGCTGGCGGCGGTCGCGTTGCGGACCCTCCTCCACGTCCTCCACAACGTCCCGTTCGACCCGGTGACGCTCGGGTCGGCGCTTCGGGCGGGCGTCACACTCGGGACATCACTCGTTCTGTCGCTCGCGCTGCTAGTGTGTGCGCTCGCGGCCACGGCGGCATCCGCTCGTGTGGGGCTGCTGTTCGCGGGCGTCTTCGGACCGATGGCCGTCCTGAGCGACGCCGCGACGCTGCCCGCCGTCGCCGCCGTCACCATCGGTGGCGGTCTCGCGCTGCTCGGGACGCTCGGCGCTCCGGACTCCCGAAACGACTGGCTGCGATGGGTCGTCGCCGCCGGTCTTGTCGCCGCCGTCGGCATCTCGCTCGGGAGCAGCGTCGGCGTCGTCGACGGCGGCGTCCGCGCGCTCGGCACCGCGCTCACGCTGGGGAGTCTCGCCGTGCTCCCCCTCGGGACGGCGGTCGACCGTACTGGCGCGGTGGCCGGCGGCGTCGGCTTCGCCACCGTCGCGATCGTAAGCGGTGCGAAGCCCTACGTCGTCGGCAGCGCGCTGGTGACCGGCTTCGCCGTCGTCGGCGTCCCGCACGTCCTGGTCGCTCTGGCCGTCGCCGGCGCGGTCGGGGCCGCCGTCGCAGGCGTTCGACGAGACGCGCTCTCGCTTTCGATAGGTGCGTGTCTGCTCTTACTGGCGGGCGTCCCGGCCACGCTCCCGCGAGCGATGGCGGTACTGGTCGGCGCGACGCTGGTGGTGCTCGGCCGCGAGGCCTTCGAGGGAGCGCACTCGACCGGGGCGACGACGGAGGGGTCGGCATGAGGGACGAGGAAGAGGCGACCGACGGCCCCACCGACCCGCGCGTCCACCCCGAGGAGAGCCCGGGCTTCGGCGTCGACCCCGACGGCCTCGAAGACATCGAGGTGGACCGGGACGTCACCATCGGCGAGGCGACGCCCCGAGAGCTACAGGCGACCGACATCAGGCCGGTCGCGGACGACTCGGTCGCGGAGAAAATCACGGCCCTCGCGGAGGGAGACGTCGTCGAGCGTCGCCGCGTCGCGCTCGCGCTCGGCGAGGAGTCGGCCAGCGAGGGACTGCTGGACGCGCTCATCTCTGTCGGGCTGACCGACGACGACGCCGACGTGCGGCAGTTCGCCGTCGAATCGCTCGGGAACCTCGGCGGCGACCGGGCCGGTGCCGCCGCCGTCGAGACGCTCGCCGACGAGAACCCGTGGGTGCGGTCGGAGGCGCTCGTCGCGCTGGACCGCATCGACAGGGAGGCCTTCGAATCTCACATCGAGGCGGCGCTAGCGGACGACCACCACGCCGTGCGCCGGAACGCCGCCGTCTCGCTGTTCAAGCTCCGCGGCGAGGAGACGCTCGATATCTTACTCGAACAGTCCCACGACGAGAGCGAACGGGTTCGGGAGTGGGCCGCCCACCTGCTGGCCGGTATCGACGACGACCGGGCCGAGGCCCGACTCACCGAACTGGCGAGCGACGACGCCGAACCGGCGGTCGTCCAGAGCACGGCCGCTCGGTCGCTCGAAGCGGACCCCGGCAAGTTCCGGCGGCAGTTCACCGGCGGCACCGAACAGGACAGCGCACAGCTCCCCGGCGAGAGCCGACTGAATCGTCGCCCGGACCTCTGATCATGTCACAGGACACATCCACGAACGAACGCGAAGACGGACCGAACCCTGACGAATCGACCGCCGACGAACCGACTACCGACCGGCCCGACGCCGAGGAACCGAATGCGGACGACGACCTCTCGGACGCCGTCGAAGCGGCGCTCAGACAGGTCCGCGACCCGGAGGCCGACGTCACCGTCTTCGAAGCGGGGCTAATCGAGGACGTCCGCGTCGCCGACGGCGACGTGACCGTCGAGGCGGACTTGAGTGATTTCCCACCACAGGAGGCGGAGGCGGTCACGGCGACGATGGTCCGCGCCCTCTCGGACGTCGAGGGCGTCCGGCGCGCCCACGTCGAACACGTCGACGCCACGCCGGAGGTCGAGGGTCGAGAGGCGGGCATTACCACTGCTGACCGCGTCGTCGCGGTGGCGAGCGCGAAAGGCGGCGTCGGGAAGACGACCGTCGCCACGATGCTGGCCTGCGCGCTGGCGGCCGACGGAGACGACGTCGGCCTCTTCGACGCGGACATCCACGGCCCAAACGTGCCGGAGTTGCTGTCGGTCAGCGGGCCGGTCCACTCCGACGAGGACGGCAACCCGATTCCGGTCGACGCCGACGGACTCGACGTGATGAGCGTCGGTCTCATGTCCTCCAGCGCGCCGCTGGCGTGGCGCGGAGCGATGGCCCACGACGCGCTCTCGGAACTGTTCGAGGAGACGGCGTGGGACGACCCGGACACGGTCGTTCTCGACCTGCCACCGGGGACGGGCGACATCGCGCTGACGACGCTGCAGGAGGTGCCCGTCGACGGCGTCGTCTTCGTGACTACGCCGTTTCACGCCGCCGTTTCGGACACCCACCGCTCCATTCAGCTGTTTCGCGAGAACGACGTGCCGGTGCTCGGCGTCGTCTCGAACATGGGCGAGTTCGTCTGTGACAGCTGCGGGGAGGCTCACGACCTTTTCGACGGCCGAGACCCCATCGATGCCCTCGATGTCCCCCTGCTGGTCGACATCCCGTTCGACGGCGAGATGCAGGGGACGCCGCGGCCCACCGCCGACGGCGTCCCGGCCCACGCTCGGGAACTCGGTGACGCGGTACGAGAGCGACTCGACGACATCTGGAACGTGGACCTCCCCGACTCCGCCGTCGACCTCAGAGGCGTCGCGCCAGCGGACCGTCACGACCTGGTTCGGGAGAGGTTCGAGGCGCTCGACTCGGGCGCGGAGTTCTACGTCGTGAGCGACCGCAATCCGGCGGCCGTCCGCGAGTACCTGCTCGACATCGCCGGCGACGGGGTCGAATCGCTGGAGCGCTTCGAGGTGAAACAGCAGAACCCAGAGACGTGGCTCGTGCGCACGGTCCGGCCGTGAACGAGTCGGCTTTAGGGACCCGACTCCTCGAACCGTGTATGTCCCTGTGGGCCGGCGACCGAGCGAACTGTTGGAGACGGAGCGCGGCGGGCCGATGACGCTCGCCGACGTCCGAGGCGTCGTCCTCGCTGGCGGGCAGAGCAGGCGGTTCGGGAGCGAGAACAAGGCGCTGGCCGTACTCAGCGGGACGACGCTGCTCGAACGCGTGGTGACTGTCC
Source organism: Haloarcula amylovorans (assembly GCF_004681185.1). Taxonomy (GTDB): domain Archaea; phylum Halobacteriota; class Halobacteria; order Halobacteriales; family Haloarculaceae; genus Haloarcula; species Haloarcula amylovorans. Next base: position 192,771 of record NZ_SRIF01000001.1, read on the forward strand.
TCGAAGCCGCCACCGGTGCGCCGCCGCTCGTTGCCGTCCACGACGAGACACAGCGGGCGCAGTTCGACGCGATACTCAACGCCCACGACGTGACGTACGTCTACGATACTCCGGAGTTCGAGGGACCGGTCGCGGGGCTCGCAGCCGCGGCGACGGCCGCCGCCGAGGAGTGGCTGTTCGCCTGCGGCTGTGACATGCCGTTCGTCTCAGCCGACGTCGTTCGGTGGCTCGGCGACGAACGGACCGAGTGCGACGACGCGGTCTATCTCGAAACCGACGACGGACCCGAGCCGCTCCACGCTTTCTACCGGACGGATGCGGTGGCGTCCGAACTTCCCGACCTTCCTAAAGCCGCCGGGCTCCGGGCACTCCTGTCGGCGCTGCCGAACTGTCGCCCGGTAGCCGCCGCGGACGCCCCGGTGGCCCTCGACGCCGCGCGGTCGGTACTGAACGTGAACACGAAGGCCACACTCCGCTCGCTCAGAGACGAACTCGGCGACGAGGAGTGAGGACGAGCTCGCTGACAGTCGCTAACGTGACCTCGGTGGCTGAGAGTATCAGGTTTAATCAGACTAGTTTATACATGTCCACTAATACAACATTCACACAAACGATTATGTTCCTTTGCCCAAAATATGATTGTGATTGACACGCTATGGCGAACGAAGTGGGACAAACGGACGAAACGGACATCGTAGAACTGTCGGTGTCAGACGGGCTAACGGTCGACCTCTGGACCCGACGCCCGGTCTGTGGGCCGCGGACGACGGTCATCGACCGACTGAGTAGCCTTCGAACCGCAGGAACGCTCGACGATTTCGCGGTGACGACGTGGCCCGAGGAGATTGTCGTCTCCGGACGGACCAATCACAGCCGATTGCTCGACACCGTCGACGGCTTCGAGGAGTGGGCGGCGGAGAACGGCCTGACGCTTCGCCCGCCCTTCGAGACGCGGACGGCGTCGCTCTTAGTCGGCGGGAGCAAGGAAGTGCTGACGACGCCGATGATGCTGGCCGCCGCCTACGAGGACGGCGAACTCGTCGGCGTCTACCCCTGTACCGACGGCGAGCGAACGTGGACCATCGGGGAGTTCTTAGACGCGCTCGAAGACGACGAGACGACGCTCTCCGATGCCGACGAGGGAGAGGCGGTCGCGGTGTCCGAACAGGGGACGCCGTAATCCAGACTGCCGCCCCGATGTGGGTCCCTCTGGACCACTCAACGGGGGGAACTCCGCGGCTCCGCAACTGGTATCTTTGGGTAGTACCACCCAACGATATGGTCGAGCAGGTCACGCTCTATCGCGCCCCGACGACCGAAGCGGACGCCGACACAATCGCGGCGTGGTTGGCGGAGCGAATCGACGCCGAGGTACGGGTCCGCGACCGATTTCTCTCCCGGTACGCCGACGGCGATCTCCCCGAAGAACTGGCCGACGTACGCGTCCTTGATCCATACGAGCGCGAGACGGGCAACACCATGCTGGGGATCGTCCGCTACGAGGAGCGGGCGCTCGAACACCCCGAACGGGCGGGCGGCGTCATCTACGACGGGCAGGCGCTCCAGCGTCTCCTCCACCACCGGACCCCCGCCGACGAACGGTCGCTCTCGCACCTCCACGTTCCGCTACTGGACCGCGTCGTCGGGACGTGGGGCGGCCACGACGGCCGGTGGCACAAGCGCGTGAACGTCCTCGGGCAACCGGCGCTGGTGTCGGTGCCGGGACTGTACGAAGCCCCGGCCAAACCCGAGCGCTACTACAAGGAACAGCAGAAACACGCGATGCTCTCCGGTGACGCCCCGCCCCGCGAGGTCCTCGAAGAACAGGTCGACGGGGAGTTCCTCGTCGCCGACGACCCGCGGACGACCGAGGCGCTGAAGGGGTACATCTTGCAGGCGTATCACTACCTCTCGACGGGCGAGGCGTTCTGCGACGAGAAGGGTTGTCGTCTCCACAACGCCCACCGCCAACCCGCCGTCGTCGTCGCGCAGTTACATGGCACCGAATTCTGTCCGCGCCACGCCGAGCGATACCGACCGTCGGCGTGACCGATGCGCTCGTTGAGCAATCATGGTTGCCGTTTACGTACGGAGCGGTTCACGCATCACCCGAGATGGTTCCCGAACGAAGCGACGTGACGACGGTGGCGCTGGCCTGTCAGGGCGGCGGGTCACACAGCGCGTTCTGTGCCGGCGCGCTCCAGACCCTGCTCGTCGACCTCCCCGAGGAGTACGAGATCGTCGGTTTCAGCGGCACCTCCGGCGGCGCGCTCTGTGCGACGACGGCGTGGTATGGCCTGCTCGAAGAGGGGCCCGAAGAGGCTGCCGACCGGCTCGACGCGCTCTGGTCCGACGTGACGGCGCGAACCCCGTTCGACCGGGCCGTCAACGAGACTGCCAGATGGACGATTGCGCTCGACAACAGCGGTGTCCCGCTACCGGACGTGAGCCCGTACCTCTCGCCGGCGTCCGAAATCGCCCAGCGCGACCTTCGCAAGTCGATGGAGTCGGTCGTCGACTTCGACCGTGTTCCGGAACTGGCGGGCGATCCGAGTCCGCGATTACTCGTCAGCGCCGTCGACGTGACCGGCGGCGACGCTCGCATCTTCGCCGACGGGGACGTGACCGCTGACGCGCTGTTGGCCTCCGCCGCGGTCCCGATGCTGTTCGAGGCGGTCGAAATCGACGGGAGCCCGTCCTGGGACGGCATGTTCGCCCAGAACCCACCAGTGACGAACTTCCTCTCCGGCGTCGAGGACGCCGACCGCAAGCCGGACGAAATCTGGGTCCTCCGGGTCGCGCCCGAACGTCGCGAGGAAGTTCCCACTTCGCTACGGGCCATCGCGGACCGACAGAACGAGCTCTCGGGCAACCTCGCACTGGAGACGGAACTGGCGTTCGTCGACCGAATCAACGAGTGGATCGCCGAGGGCCGGCTCGACGGTGAGCGCTACAAACGCGTCGCGGTCGAACAACTCAGACTCGACGCCGATCTCTCGCTGTCGTCGCGGTTCGACCGATCGCCGTCGTTCATCGACGATCTCTTCGAGCGGGGCCGGACGACGGCGAGTGCTTTTCTCGACGCGAAAGCGAGCGAGTGACGGTCGGGGGCTTTCTGGTTGTCTTCAGTGGAGTCCGGGTAACCAACCCCGATGAGAGTCGGCGACCGACGCGTTGAAGCGACTGGTGGGCGCAGTGGCGGGTACTCCGGCGACTCGCCGCCTACTCCCCACCTATGTCTGACTCGTTGTCTCGAACCCGCCGTGACGTCTGGCTCGCGCTCGGCACCGCCCTCCTCCTCGGTGTTGCGCTCGGGGCGTACTACGTCCTCGCCCGCCCGGTCAAAGTCGGGCTGAACTACCGCGTCTACGACGTGGCCGCGCGGACGGCGCTAGCCGGCGGCGACTTCTACGCCGTGGCCTCCCCTGAGAACTTCTACTACCTCTACCCGCCGGTGACAGTACTCGCGTTCGTCCCGCTGGTGTGGCTGGGACCATGGCTGGTCGGATACGCTGTCGTGACGCTGGTTTCGCTCGTCGTCACCGCCGCGCTGACGCATCTGCTCGTCGGGTACATCGAGTCGCTGGGCCACGCCGTCCCGACCACAGACCGCCTCTTGCTCGGGACGTACCTCCTCGTCTCCGTCCACTCGGTACCGTCGCTGGCCTACGGGCAGGTGAACCACCTGCTGGTCGCCGCCTTCGCCGCGGGACTGATCTGGCTCGAACGCGACCGGGAATGGCTCGCGGGCGCGGCGCTGGCCCTCCCCGCCTTCGTCAAGGTGTTCCCGGCGGCCATCGGTCTCTGGCTCCTCCGCGAGCGCGCGTGGCGAGCGATCGCGGCCGCCGTCGCCACCGCGAGTGCGCTCACCGTCGCGGGACTGGCCGCGTTCGGTCTCGACACCTACCGAACCTACGTCGTGGACGCGTTGCTCGCTCGGCGGGACACCGACGCCTTCGTCGGTGGACTGGACCCGGGCGTCAGTTACGTCACGCTTCGACGGCCGCTGTCGGTCGCCTTTCCCACTGTCGACCCGACGTGGTACGCCGTCGGCGCAGCGCTCCTGCTCGCGCCTGTCGTCGCCCTCTGCTACTGGCGGACGCGCGGCGTCACTGACCGCCTCGTGGCGCTCTACGCGACTGTCACGGCGATACTACTGTTCTTCCCGTCACTGTTGCTGTACTACGTCTACCTGACGTTCCCGCTCGTCGTCCTGCTGTACCACCTCCCGCGTGGGCGGGGTCGACGGCTGTTCGTCGGCGGGACCGTCCTCGCCAACGTCTCGCTATCCTTCCGAACGGTCCCGCAGGTGCTCGGGCTCGCGCCGATTTCTTCGGCGACGGCCGACGCCGTCACGGCGGCGCTCCGTCCGGTCTTCGCCGTCGGGACGCCCGTGCTCTACGGCTGCCTCCTGACGCTGTTGGGCTGTGTGGTCTACCGCATCGAGAGCGGCGGGCTAGAGATACCGGATATCGTCCGCAGAACCGACGCGGCCGACCGCTGATTACTCCACGCGCCCGGAGACCAGTCCCAGGAAGCCGCCGCCGAACGTCTCGTAGCGTCGATCGACGGTGCGCTCGGCGAGACGGTCGCGGGCGGCCGCGACCCGGCGCTCGAACGCGTTGGCGTGTGACTGCCGCGAGAGCCGAGCACCGGGCGCGGAGAGTCTAACGAACCCCTCGAAGACGATGTCGAGGGGCGCAGCCAGGGGGTTCTCACTCCGCTGGAAGTTCAGCAGGGCGACCCGACCGCCGGGTCGGACGCTGTCACACCACGCGTCGACGGCTGCTGCGGGGTCCGCGAAGATACCCGCGACGAACGTCGCCAGCACGGCGTCGGCCCCGTGAACCGGCGGTCGCGTCGCGTCACCGAGCAGGTAGTGGATTCCGTCGCCCGCTCTGTCGGACTGTCCGCGTGCACGCTCGACCATCTCCCGTGTCAGGTCGAGGCCGACGACGCGGCCCTCGGGGCCGACCCGCCGACGGAGGACGGGGACGTTCGCGCCGGTGCCACACCCCATCTCGACGACGGTGTCGCCCGGCGAGAGGGCGAGCAAGTCGGCGGCGCGTTCACGCCACGACCGAGCGAAGGGCAGGCTCGCCAGTCGGTCGTAGAGGTCGGCCCACCGACCGTAGAACTCGCGCGCGTCGCTCACAGCAGGTCCCGCGCCCGCTCGGCGACGGCCACGGCGTCCTCACCCAGCAGATAGACGACGGGTTCGACGCCCACGCCGCCGGTCTGGTAGATGACGTCGGCGTCGGGTGCGTCGGCAAGCGCTTCGTCGATTGCCGCCTCGACATCTGTCTCCGCGTCGAACTCGACGGCGGTGTAGCCCGCGGCTTCGAGCGCCTCGACGAGTTCGGGCTCGTAGCCGACGTTCAGTGCCGCGAGCGCGTCGCTTCCGGCGGCCCGCGCGGCCAGCAACACGCTGGCGACGTGTTCGCTGACGCCGTACTCCGGGTCCGCGGGGATGGTCGTCCGCCCCTTCACGTCTAGCAGTCGGCCCGGCACCGCTGCCACGTCTTCGATGTTTTGACCATCGGGCAACGCTTGTACGAGGTTCGACCCGACGGCAGGGATGAGCGTGGCGAAGCCGCTGGTGTTTTCGAGAACGCGCAGGCCCTGTCGGACCGACGACAGGGTTCGCTCGGCGGCCCGCAGCGTCGAATCGGGGTCGTGGACGGCGAACTCGCCGCCGTACTCGCCGAGTTCCGGCACCGCCTCCTCGTGAAGCGCGGCGAGCAGGCCGCCGTGTTCGAGTTCGCGGACGAACACCTCGGCCTCGACGAGCGCCTGCACGGGACTCATCTCGCCGTCGGCCAGTCCCTCGGCCAGTCGCTCGACGAGTTCGTTCATGCCCCGATGATCGAGCAGTCGGTCGTTGCGCTCGACGTCGCCATGGACGTACTTCGAGACGGCGCTCTGGCTGATGCCCAGCAGGTTCGCCACCTCCGACTGAGTCAGCTCTCGCTCGCGGAGGGACTCGGCCAGCATCGAGCGAAACGTCGGTAGGAACTCCTCGACGACGATCTCCTCGATGAAGCGCATTCTATTGGTCGCCTCCGAACTCTCTGTCCCCCTGTATCTTCGACGCTTGCGGTCCCCGTTGGCCCTGATACTTCGACCCGCGTTCGGCCCCGTAGGGGCGCTCGGCCGGGTTTTTCAGTTCGGTAAAGGTGAGCTGAGAGATGCGCATCCCGGGGGTGAGTGCGACTGGAGCGGTGCCGAGATTGGAGAGTTCGAGGGTGATCTGTCCCTCGTAGCCGGGATCGCATAGGCCCGCCGTCGCGTGGACGACGATTGCGAGACGGCCGAGCGACGACCGGCCCTCGACGTGGGCGATGAGGTCGTCTGGAATCTCGACGCGCTCGTGGGTCGTTCCGAGCACGAAGTCGCCGGGATGGAGGATGTACTCCCCGTCGTCGTCGATTTCGGTCTCCTCGACGTAGTCGGCGACCTCCCCCTCGGCGTTGGGGTGGATACAGGGGATGTTGGCGTGCTGGAACTCCAAGAACTCCCGGCCCAGTCGGAGGTCGACGCTGGCCGGCTGAATCTGGATGTCGGGGTCGTCGAGCGGTTCGACCACGAGGTCGCCCTCGCGGAGACGACGCTCGATGTCGGCGTCCGAGAGTATCATTACCCGAGGTAGCGGCGTGTGGTGCCTAAAGCGTCCCGCCTTGTATCGAGCGGCGGACGGCGGCGCTCGCGGACTCCTCGCCTACGACAGCAACACCGGAACCAGCGCGACCAGCACGGCGACGGCGACGGCCGCTCGCCGACTGACCTCGTGGACGACCCGGAGGCCGGCGGCCCAGACGTACGCCTGCCACGTCGCCCCGAGCAACTGAATCACGAGGAGCGTGAGCCCGGAGACGCCCGACTGCAGCGATCGGATCGCCGGAAGGAGCGCCTCGGGCGAACTCGCCGAGAGGTCGGTGCGACTGGCGAAGAAGAGCAGCGCCGCGCCGCCGACCACCGACGTGACGACCGTCGGCAGGAGGCCCCACGCCGTCACTTCGAGCGTCTGCCCGAACCGGCCAGAGCCGCTGCCGAGTAGCGCGCCGACGTGGAGGGCGACGGCGAGGCCGAACCAGACGAGAAGCAGGCCGACGGCGATCCAGGGAACGATGCCGGCCATCTCGTCCCAGAGGAGCGAGCTGATCTCGACCGACTTCTGCTTCGGCTGGTCACACCCGCTCATCGTCACCGTCATATTTAGCCCTTCGAGGCCGCCGTTCTCGCAGATCATGTCGCCCGGATACGAGGGGTTGTCGACGGTCGTCGTCCCGGTGAACAGCGTGGTGAACTGCCTGAGGATACTGCCGAGTATCACCGTCGCAACGACGCTGAATAGGAATGCGAGCCCGGCACCGCGGACGCCGCTCAATTGGTCGACACGCGACTCGAAGAACGCGCCCGGACGGGCCAGGAAAGTTCGAACTGTGGAGGGCATCCCCGACGAATGCTCACCCATACGGTAAGTGCCCTGTGGTACGTGCAACTGGGTGGGTACTCCGACGGGGGTTTAAGTCGGGGTCGTCATATGTGGGTATGAAGCAGGCCATCGTCGCGCGGGCCGACATCGGGATGAGCGAGGGGAAACTCGCCGCTCAGGTCGCCCACGCGTCGCTGTCGGCGTACGAGGACGCCGAACGGAAGGCCCGCACCGCCTGGAAGGGCGAGGGTCAGAAGAAGGTCGTCCTCAAGGCGACCGGCGAGTCCGACCTGTTCGAACTCGCTGACGCCGCAGAGCGCGAGGGCCTGCCGCATGCCATCATCAGGGATGCTGGCCACACGCAGTTGGAGCCGGGAACGGTCACTGCGCTTGCGGTCGGTCCCGCCGACGATGACCTGGTGGACCGCGTCACCGGCGACTGTTCGCTGTACTGAGGGCAGCGAACTCGACGATACGGTTATATACCAAAAGGCCTAACCTCAGGTGAATAACAGAGAGTAACACACAATGCAAGGAAATGATCAGCAGGCGTACGACCGCGGGATCACCATCTTCTCGCCGGACGGTCGCCTGTACCAGGTGGAGTACGCTCGTGAGGCAGTCAAGCGCGGTACCGCAAGCGTCGGCGTCCGCACCGCGGACGGCGTCGTCCTGGCGGCCGACCGCCACGCTCGTTCGCCGCTCATCGAGCGCGACAGCATCGAGAAGATTCACGAAATCGACGATCACGTCGGCGTTGCAAGCGCCGGCCACGTCGCCGACGCCCGCCAGCTCATCGACGTGGCCCGTCGGCAGGCACAGGTCAACCGCCTGCGCTACGACGAACCGGCAAGCGTCGAATCGCTGACCAAGGAAGTCACCGACTATATCCAGCAGTACACCCAGACTGGCGGCGCGCGGCCGTTCGGGGTCGCCCTGCTGGTCGGCGGCATCAAGGACGGGCAACCCCGCCTGTTCGAGACGGACCCCTCGGGGACCCCCTACGAGTGGCAGGCCGTCGCCATCGGCGGGTCCCGAGAGGACATCCAGGGCTTCCTCGAAGACGAATACACCGAGGAGATGGACTTAGAGGGCGGCGTCGAACTCGCGCTTCGCTCCCTCGAATCGGTCAACGAGGACGGTCTGGACGCCTCGGGTGTGGACATCGCCACTATCGATGTCGAGAGCAAGCAGTTCAGCAAGCTCGACGAGGACGACGTCGCCGCGCGCCTCGACGAGTTCGAACTCGGAGGTGAGAACTGATGCACGACCCCGAGAACCGACTGACCGACGCCTACGAACCCGAGGTCGGCACCCTCCCGAACGACGACGAGGGCCGCGACGAGGAGACTGTCACCAAGACCGGGACGACCACCGTCGGTATCAGCACCGACGACGGCGTCATCATCGCCACGGACCGCCGCGCCTCGCTGGGCGGCCGGTTCGTCTCGAACAAGAACGTCCAGAAGGTCGAGCAGATTCACCCGACGGCCGCGCTCACGCTGGTCGGCAGCGTCGGCGGCGCGCAGTCGTTCATCCGCTCGCTGCGCTCGGAGGCGAACCTCTACGAGGTCCGTCGCGACGAGCCGCTCTCGATTCACGCGCTGGCGACGCTCGCGGGCAACTTCGCTCGCGGCGGCCCGTTCTTCGCCATCAACCCCATCCTTGGCGGGGTCGATGCGGAGGGAAGCCACGTCTACAGCATCGACCCGGCCGGCGGCGTCCTCAAGGACAAGTACACCGTCACCGGCTCCGGAACGATGGTCGCGACGGGGACCATCGAGGGCGAGTACGACCCCGAGATGGACCTCGAAGACGCTCGGAACCTCGCTATCCGCGCCGTCGAGGCAGCGGCCGAGCGTGACACCGGCTCCGGCAACGGCGTCGTCATCGCCGAGGTCACCGCCGACGGCGTCGATATCGACCGCTTCGACGACTACGACTCGGCGGCCTAATTCCGTCCGCGAATCGCTCGCTTTTCGTCACGTTTCGCTACCGTTCGCCGCTGTGCAACGCTATTCGACGCCGTTCGAGTAACGACTCACCGCGGAACGTCGACCCAGCCGCAGATCCAGGCGTCGTCGGCGTCCGGAAGGTAGGCGACGGTGCGGCCGCCGAACTCCCGTATCTCCACCTCGTCCGGTCGTCCCTGCTGGCTCGGTTCGTGCCGTTCCCTGTTCTCGGATTCGGAATCGTGTTCGCTCACTGGTGCTCTCGGCCTGAGAGACGGTACAAGGCCTTCTGGTTATGCGTTCGCTAACCGTAGACGGCCGCAGTCTCCGACCGTCGCTATAGCCCGATGTAGCTCACTATAGCTCCCGAGATTCCCGAACCCTGGGGTATAGGTACTATCCGCGTCTGGCTTCGACCGATGGCTACGGATCACGGTAGCGACGGGGACGGCGACGTCGATCTGCTCTCGGCGTTCCGGCAGTTCTTCGCCCTAGAGCGGGACGTGCTGGTGCTCTCGCTGTCGATGCTGGCGTTCTCGCTGGCGTTCCAGATGACCAGCCGCTACGTCCCGGAGTACATGCGAATTCTCGGCGCGAGCGCGAGCGTCATCGGCCTCTACGGGAGCGTCGGCAACCTCATCAGTGCGGTGTACCCCTACCCCGGCGGGGCCGTCTCCGACCGTATCGGGTCCCGCTTCGCGCTGACGGCCTTCGCCGTGTTGGCGACGGTCGGCTTCGGGGTCTGGTATCTCGCCTCGGTCGTCGGGGACATCGCGGTAGGGCCGGTCACGATGCCCGCGTGGGGTCTCGTCTTCGTCGGTCTCTTCCTCGCACAGGCGTGGAAGTCGTTCGGCCTCGGTGCGACCTTCGCCATCGTCAAACAGAGCGTCCCGGACGAACGGTTGGCGATGGGCTTCGCCAGCACCGAAGTGTTCCGCCGACTGGGCTTTCTCATCGGACCGCTGGCCGCCGCGGGGCTGCTCGCGGCGACGGCGACGTTCGTTGGCGGCTTCCAGTTGGTCCTGCTCGCCGCGGTCGGCTGTGGAGCGGTCGCCACGGTGGCCCAGCACGTCCTCTACGACGCCAGCGAGGACTCGTTAGGGAAGTCCTTCGAGGGCGTTCGGCAGGTTATCGACGACCTAAGAGCGATGCCCGAAACGTTGCGCCCCCTGCTCGTCGCCGACACGCTGGTCCGCTTCGCCAACGGGATGGTATACGTCTTCTTCGTCATCGTCGTCACGGAGTTCCTCTCGGTCGGCTTCTCGGGCTTCGGCGTCACGCTCCGACCGGACGCTTTCTTCGGCATCCTGCTCGGCGTCGAGATGGTGGTCGCCATCGTCTCGATGCTCCCCGTCTCGAAGCTCACGGAGGCGTTCGGTCTCAAACCCGCCGTCGCGCTCGGGTTCTCAGTGTACGCGCTGTTCCCCCTCGCGCTCATCTACGCGCCGGCCGACCAGTGGGTCCTGCTCGCCCTCTTCGCGTACTCCGGGCTCAGATTCGCGGGCCTGCCCGCCCACAAGGCGCTCATCGTCGGCCCGGCCGAGCGCGACGCCGGCGGCCGCGTCACCGGCACCTACTACCTGATTCGCAACACCATCGTTATCCCCAGCGCCGCGCTCGGCGGCTGGCTCTACGGCAGCGAGTGGGCCGTCTCGCTCCCTGAACGCGTCGGGCCGCTCTCCTTACCCGACCTGACGATACAGGCCGGCCCGGAACTGGCCTTCGGCGTGGCGACCGCCATCGGCATCGTCGGCGTTCTGTACTTCCTCATTTTCGGCGAGGAGTTCGAAGCGTACGCGTGATCCCTTCTTCCTGACCGTCATTCCACTCGCTCGTAGCCCGGCAACTCTTCGACACCATCCAGCGCCGCGACCAGCGATTCGACGCCGTTCTTCTCGCGGCGGTCGGGTAGAGCCACCACGGAGAGTCGCTGTGTGCCGAGCGGAAGGAAAGAGAGACCGAGCGACGCGGCGCTGGGTCGTAGGGCGGGCGCGGCGTCCGCGTCGCCTGCGGCTACACGGCGCGCCGGGCCGTCGAGCCCGTGAGCGGTGACGCCGTAGCCCTCGACGGCGTCCCGCAGGTTCGCTCGCCCGCGCTCGTCGTCCAGCGCCGCCAGTGCGTCGTCGAAGGCGTTCCTGAGGCCGGTCCCGGCGGCCGCGTTGACGACGCTCACTCCCTCGTCCACCAGCGCGTCCAGTCTGGCGAGGTCGGCGCTCGGACCGAGCGCGAGACCCCATTCCCGGTCCCACGCGGAGAGGGTTTCGCCGTCGGGATTTTCGCCGGTAACGACGGCCACGTCGGGGATGCCGTCGGCGAGCCACTGCTCGCCTGCTTGGGTCCCACGAGCGAGATAGCGGACGCGCTCGACGGCCGAGAGCGCCGACGAGACGACGGGGTCGCGGTCGCCGACGCAGAGCAGGGCGGGCGGGCGCGCCTCGTCGTCGAACAGTTCGACGGTCACTCGCTCGCCGGCGGGGACGTAGTTCGTGGTGGCGGCGACGGTGACGACGCCGTCGGCGTAGGCCAGGCTCGTCGTCGCGCCACTGCCCTTGTCGACGGGATAGGCGAGCGTCTGTCCGTCGCCGTCCTCGACGAGTCCCACCGGGACCAGTCGGTAGCGTCCGCCCTCGTGACGGACGCGGGTCGCCAGTTCGGCCTCGGTCTCCATCGCGGGCGCGGGGATGCCCGTCGCCGCGCGAATGGCCGGCGCGACGAGCACGCGGAATACCGACAGCGCCGAGACGGGGTAGCCCGGCAGGCCGACGTACGGCGTTCCGGCGACGCGGCCGACGACGGTCGGCTTGCCGGGCTGGATGTCGACGCCGTGCAGGAGCAACTCCGTGTCCTCGCGCTCCTCGACCAGCGTGGCCAGCACGTCCGTGCTCCCGGCACTGGTCGAGCCAGACGTGAGCACTAAATCGGCTGTCTCGGCGGCCCGCGAGAGCGCGTCGGCCAGCGCCTCGCGGTCGTCGCCGACGCTGTCGAAGCGGACCGGGTCGCCACCGGCGGCGACGACGGCGGCCATGATCGCGGGCGTGTTCACGTCGTGTATCTGCCCGGCGTCGTGGTCGAGCGGCTCGTCAGCGGGGACGAGTTCGTCGCCCGTGGAGACGACAGCCACCTCGGGACGACCCCGGACGGGAACCGCGTTCTCGCCGAGCGCCGACAGCAGGCCGATAGTTCTGGGCGTCAGCCGCGTGCCCGCGCTCAGCGCGAAGTCGCCGACGGCCACGTCGGCCCCGGCCGGAAGGACGTTCTCGCCGGATGTGACGGTGTCCCGAACGGCGACCCGGTCGCCGTCGCGGGTCGTCCGCTCGACGACGACGACGGCGTCCGCGCCCTCGGGGAGGACGGCCCCGGTCGCGATCTCCATGGCGTCGCCCTCGCCGACGGCGTTCTCGGGTGGTTCGCCCGCGTGGAGTTCGCCCGCGACGGTAAAATCGATCGGCGACGCCTCCCCGGCCCCGACGGTGTCGCTTGCTCGAACCGCATAGCCGTCCATCGCAGCCCGGTCGAATCCCGGCACGTCGATGCTGGCCGATACCGCTGCCGCCAGCGTTCGGCCCTGTGCGTCGTCGAGCGGAACCGTCGTCTTCTCACTTGCGAGTCCCAACTCGGCGATGGTCGTCCGGGCCGTCTCTAAGTCGGCGAGCTCTCGCCGCTTCCCGCGTTCGGTCATGGTCGCCCTTCGCCGCGGCGGACAAAAAACCCGGAGCCGAGGGCTGATATTCCGTGAGGGCGTTGCCGGTCGTATGCACGTACTTCGCGTCGTCGGCCCGTCCGACGCCGGCAAGACGACGCTCGTCGAACGGCTCACGGAGCGACTCGCCGACGAGGGCCGCGTGGCGACCGTGAAACACATCAACTGCGACCCGGATGTCGACACCGAGGGGAAGGACACGGCCCGCCATCGGCGGGCGGGAGCCAAGGAGACTTACGGCGTCACGAGCGACGGGTCCTGGTTCGCGACGGGACGCGAGCGGTCGCTCTCGGACTTGCTCGACGACTTCGCGCCCGAGTACGACTACGCGCTCGTCGAGGGATACGGCGACGCCACCCTGCCGACGGTGGTGTTGGGCGGCGAGGGAGGAGACGAGGCGGACGACGACGGACGGGAGTACGCGGGCGAGATACTCCAGCGTGCGACCGATGCTGATTCGGTGGATATCGAGGTGCTGTTGGACGCGCTCGCCGATTGCGAACCCTACGAGACGCTCGAATCGCTCGTTCAGCGAGCCAAACGCTCGCCCGACGCCGAGTTCTCGGGTGCTATCGCCACGTTCACTGGCCGGGTCCGTGCTCGCGACAGTCCCGAGGACGCGGCGACGGAGTTCTTAGAGTTCGAGAAGTACGACGGCGTCGCCGAGGAGAAGCTGGCGGCCATCAGTGAGGAACTCGAAGCGCGCGACGGGGTCTACGACGTGCTGTTACACCACCGGACAGGCGTCGTCGAGGCCGGCGAGGACATCGTCTTCGTCGTCGTCCTCGCGGGCCACCGCACGGAGGCCTTCGAGACCGTCGAGGACGGCATCAATCGCCTCAAGGCGGAGGTCCCGCTGTTCAAGAAGGAGGTCACGGTCGAGGGGGAGTTCTGGGCGCACCAGCACGAGGAACACGGCCACGACTGACGAGTCGAGGATACGCGACTAGGGCCAGCGCTCGACGGTTACCGTTGCGTCGACATCCAGCACTTCGGTCTCCGGGCCGACGACGACCCAGCCGTCGGCCTCGACGGCGCTGGAGAGGACGCCCGCGCCGGACGCTCGAACCGGCGTCGCGTCGCCGCTGTCGAGGCTGACGCGGACGAACTGCGTCGTCCCGAGGTCGCTGTGGATGCGCTCGGTCAGCGTCGCCGTCGTCTCGGCGAGAGGCTCCGGTTCCGCGTCCGCGAGCCACGCCACGGCCGGCCGGAGGAAAGAGACCGCGCCGACGAGACAGGAGACAGGGTAGCCCGGGAGGACAAGTATCGGCGTCTCGTCCACGACGCCGAAGCCGAGGGGGTGGCCGGGTTTGATGGCGACGCCGTGGACGCGCATCTCGCCGCGGTCGGCGACCACCTCCGGGAGCAGGTCTCGTTCGCCCACCGAGGAGCCGCCGGTCGTCACCACCACGTCGTGGTCGGTGTCGCGTTCGATCGCCTCCCCGAGCGCCGCCACGTCGTCCGTGACGATATCGCGGTACGTCGCGGTCCCGCCCCAGCGCTCGACCAGTCGGGAGACCATCAGGGCGTTCGTCTCGACGGTCTGGCCCGGTCCAGGGTCGTCCTCGACCAGTTCCTCGCCCGTCGGGACGACGCTCACGCGGGGCCGCTCGGCGACGGTGAGTCGTTGGTGGCCCGTGCTCTTGGCGACCGCGAGATCCGCGGGCGTCAGCCGGTGGCCGGCTTCGAACACCTCGGTCCCCGCGGCCACGTCCTCGCCCGCGGGCGCGACGTTCTCGCCCGTGGCGACCGTCGCCCGCACCGCGACGTCGCCGTCTCGGTCCTCGGTCCGCTCGACTTTCACGACGGCGTCGGCCCCCGCCGGAAGTTCGCTCCCGGTGTGGACCGGAGCGGCTCGGCCCCGCCCGGCCCGGTCGTTCCGATCTAAGACCACCGGCGCGCGCTCGCTGGCCCCGAACGTATCCTCGGCGAGGACCGCGTAGCCGTCCATCGCCGCGCGCGCTTCGCCGGGCACGTCCCGCCGGGCGGTGAGGGCGTCTGCCAGCCAACGGCCGTCGGCCTCGGCCACAGGAACCGCGTCGGTGCGGCCGTGGGGAGCGACCTGCTCGCCGAAGCGGGTCAGTGCCTCCGAAAGCGGCGTGTGGTCCCGAAAGCCGGCGTCCTGACGGTCGGTCATAGCGGAGGCTGTGCCGGGCGAGATAATAATGGCACCGACCCGGATACTTTTCCCCACGGCTACCCGACTAGGAGTCGGATGCTCGTCGACGAGTTCGGACGGGAGGTCACCGGCGTTCGCGTCTCGTTGACCGACCGGTGTAACTTCGACTGCGTCTACTGTCACAACGAGGGACTGGGCGACACGCGCGGCCCGATGGACCCGCAGGACGACGAGATGTCCGCAGACGACGTGGTCCGCTTTCTGGAGGTCGCCGCGGAGTTCGACGTGGACGCGGTGAAGTTCACTGGCGGCGAACCGATGCTCCGGGAGGACCTCACGGACATCGTCCGCCGGACGCCTGACGAACTGGCGGTGTCGATGACGACCAACGGCACGTTCCTTCCGGACCGAGCCGAGGAACTCGTCGATGCCGGACTCGAACGGGTCAACGTCTCCCAGGACGCCTTGGACCCCGACGACTTCGCGAAGGTGACGCAGTCCGGGGCCTACGAACAGGTGCTGGAGGGTGTCGAGGCGGCCCTCGATGCCGGTCTCGCGCCGGTGAAACTCAACATGGTCGTCTTCAAAGGGACCAAGCCGTACCTCCCCGAGATGGTCGACCACGTCGCCGAGAACGACGGGTTGCGCCTCCAACTTATCGAGTACATGCCGGAACTGGTCGGCAACGCCGACTGGGCGGTCGACACCGCGGCGATGCACGAGTGGCTGGCAGGGCAGGCCGACCGCATCGAGCAACGGGAGATGCACGGCCGCTCGCGGTACTTCATCGACGGCGGGATGGTCGAGGTGGTCGACCCCGTCGGCAACGAGGAGTTCTGCGCGAACTGTCACCGGGTCCGGGTCACCCACGACGGCTATTTGAAGGGCTGTCTGAACCGCAACGACGACCTGCGCCCGATGGGCGAGATGACGCGCGCGGAGATTCGGGAGACGTTCCGCGAGACGGTCGACAATCGCGTTCCCTACTACGGCGAGTACATGGTCGAAGAGGATGGGGAGTGGGTCGTCAACGAGAAGTACCTCGACGACCCGCCGACGGCCGACGACTGACCGTCGGGCTCGTCCTATGTCGATGGCGAGGCGATCGCACGACAGCGGCGCGCTCGATGTGTGACCGTTCCGAGCGTACCGGCCGCGAACACAACGTTTCGTCAATCCGGCCGGGCAGTCGCGACGTTTCTGACCCGAATCGACGAACGTCCACTGATAGGTGCTTGAACATACTTTCGTCAAGGAATACTGTTTTATATCCCTGTTTCTTCTACCCTGGTAGTAGAATGGTGAACGAGCGTATTGGAAATGTCTCCCGGCGTGGACGGTCGTGCGCCCGACCGGCGCGTGATCGCCCGTGAGCGACTGGGTACCGACGACGTGTATGCGGTGTGCGGTCGGCTGTGGTCATATGCATCAGGCGGCCGACATCGGCTACGGAATCGACACCGTCCGCGGCGACGCCGCCCATCCAGTGAATCAGGGGCTGGCGTGCGCCCGCGGCATCCAGGAGAGCCGTGATCCCGACGGCCAGTGGTTGACGCGGCCGCTCGTCCGCAGTGATGGCGAACTCCGGCAGACGACGTGGGACGTGGCACTAGCTCACGCCGTCGAGGGACTGCGCGACGCTCACGAACGGGACCCCGACAGCGTCGCCGTCCTCGGGAGCGGCCAGCAGACGAACGAAGCCGCCTACGCGCTGGGCAAGGTCGCCCGCGGCGGATTCGGGACGCGCAACTACGACGCAAACACGACGCTGTGTATGGCCAGCGCGGTCACGGCGTACTATCAGGCGTTCGGGAGCGACGCGCCGCCGTGTACCTACGCCGACATCGAGGACGCCGACCGTCACGTCGTCTGGGGGGCGAACCCGGCGGTCGCCCACCCGGTAATGTTCCGCTGGATACGGCAGGCCGCCGACGAAGCGGGTGTCGAGATCGTCGTCGTGGACCCGGTGCGCTCCGAGACGGCCGAGAACGCCGAACACCACGTCGCGCCCGACCCCGGGACGGACCTCGCGCTGTCGCGGGCGGTGCTCGCCCGGATCGTCGAGACCGACCGCGTCGACGCGGCGTTCGTCGAGGCGGCCACCGACGGCTTCGACGCGCTACTGGACGTGTTGCCCGACGCCGAGAGCGCCGCGGAGATGGCGGGCGTCCCGATGACGAACGTCGACCTGCTTGCCGACGCCTTCGACGAGCGGGCGCTCGTCTACTGGGGCATGGGCATCAACCAGCACGTCCAGGGGACCGAGATGGCGCGGGCGCTCGTCGACCTGACGCTCGCCACCGGCAACCTCCGGCCCGGCGGCGGCCCGTTCTCGCTGACGGGACAGGCTAACTCGATGGGGACCCGCGTCTGTTCCTCGAAAGGGTCCTGGCCCGGACAACGACCCTTCGAGGACCCGAACCATCGCCGGACTGTCGCGGACCGCTGGGACGTGCCGGTCGACCGCCTGCCCGACGACGCCGGGCCGGGGCCAGTCGGCATCCTCGAAGCCGGTCCCGACGCGGTCTGGACCGTCGCCACGAACCCCGTCGCGGGGATGCCGGAGGCCGACACCGTCCGCGAGACACTTGACGACGCCTTTCTCGTCGCACAGGATGCCTTCCACACGGAGACGACCGCTATCGCCGACGTGGTCCTGCCCGCGGCGACGTGGGGTGAGAGCGAGGGGACGACCACGAATATGGAACGGACCATCTCGCGGGTCCGGGCGGCAACAGAAGTACCGAGCGGTGTCCGCCCGGACCTCGACATCATCGCCACTATCGGTTCCCGCCTGTTCCGCGGCCTCTTCGAGAGCACGTCGCCAGATCCTGCGGCCGTCTTCGAGGAGTTCACCGCGCTCACCGAGGGAACCGTCGCGGACTGTTCGGGCATCACCTACGACCGGCTGGAAGACGCCCACGCGGTTCGGTGGCCCGCACCCGACATCGAGAGCGCCGGCGGCTACCGGTACTACGAGGGCGACGAGAGCGGCGGCGACGCCGACACTGGTGCCGACGACGCCGGCGGTCCCGAGACCGAGTCGTGGTCGTTCCCGACGGCGTCGGGCAACGCGCAGTTCTCCACCGGTCGGCAGGGTGCCCTCCCGGAGCCGACCGACGACGACTATCCGCTGACCCTGACAACCGCCCGGGAGGCCGACGGCTACAACACCGGCGTCCGGTCGCGCGGCGGGGCCGCCGGTGACCTCGTGGCGCGGGTCCATCCCGACACCATCGACGAGCACGCCGACTCCGTCGCCGAGGACCGCCTCACGGTGGTCTCTCGACGCGGGTCCGCGACGGCTCGCCTCGACCCCGACGAAGGCGTTCCCCGGGGGATGGTGTGGCTCCCGATTCACCACCCGGCGACCAACCGGCTCACGCTCGCCGAACTGGACCCCCAGTCGAAGGAACCGCATTTCAAGCAGTGTGCGGTCAGACTCACCGCGCCGGAGACGGAGCTGCCACCGGCGACCGCGGACTGAACGGTCGGCGGTAGCGTTCGGTAGTGACCGACCGGTCGATTTCTCGGAAAATCGAGTCAGAAGCGGGGAACGGCGCGACCGTCCGCCTCACCGTCAGTCGCCGTCGAGCGTGCCGGTTCGCGGCAGCCCGTTTTGGGTCACCGTCGGGACGGCGTCCGGGGACGCCAGCCGGACGGCACACTGCTTGTAGTTGGGTTCGTTCGAGTCGGGGTCGACGGCCGGCACCGTCAGTTCGTTCACCGCCGGGTTGTGAACGTCCATCCAGATGGCACCGGTCGGAATGCTGTCGTCCGGCGCGAGGTCGACGGTGACGCGCGCGCGGCGCGATTCGACGACGGTTCGGCCGCGGTCCAGCAGGTCGATGTACTGGCCGGCCGTCTCCGGGTGGATACGTGCGGCGGGGACTTCACCCGTCGTCTCGCGGGTTCTGACGCCCGTGTTGTACGCCCCGGCCTGTCGTCCGGTCGTCAAGAGGAGCGGGTAGGTCGCGTCGGTCGGCTCCGGTAGTCCCCGGTAGGTTGCCGCTGAGAAGCGAGCCAGCCCGGAGTCGGTCGGGAACGACCACGACTCGGTCTCGGCACCGTCGTCGGCGTCACCGTTCTGGCTATCGGCGTCGTAGTAGCGGTAACCGCCCTGTGTCTCCTCGTCTGGGGCGGGCCAGCGGACGGCCAGCTCCGCGTCGAGGCGGTCGTAACTGATGCCCGAGCAGTCCGCGACGGTCCCCTCGGTGAGGGACCGAATCTCGTCGAAGACGGTCTCAGGGTCGAGCGGCGGCTCGTCGAAGAGGTTCTCGTCGATGCGGTTGCCGAGCGCCGCGATGATGTCGATGTCCTGCCGGACGGTGTCGACGGTGTCGCTCACGGCGGTGACCCTGGAGACGCGCCGTTCCATGTTCATGGTCGTCCCCTCGCACTCGCCCCACGTCGCTGCGGGCAGGACCACGTCGGCGTGTTCGACCGTCTCCGACCGGAACGCGTCCTGTGCGACGAGGAAAACGTCGTCGAGCGAGCGCCTGACGTTGGCGGCGTCGGGCATCCCCGCGACGGGGTTCGTGGCGACGGTCCAGCAGATGTCGATGTTGCCGCGGTTTATCTGGTCGACGATGCCGACCGGGCCGGGTCCCGAGGAGGCGGGCAGCCGGCTCAACGGGACATCCCACGTAGAAGTGACCGTCGCACGGTGGTCCTGTTCTGTGAACGGTCGCTGGCCGGGCCACGTCTCCTTCGAGGAGACGACTCGGGCACCCATCGAGTTGGCCTGCCCGGTCAGGGAAAACGGGCCGGTCCCCGGTCCCAGGTTCCCGGTGGCCAGACAGAGGTTGATGAGCATCCGTGCGGCGTCGGTGCCGTTCGTGCTCTGATTGACGCCCATCCCCCAGTACAGCAGGGTCGGGGCCGCGAAGGTGTCTGCCAGCGCGTCGACCGTTTCCATCGGGACGCCCGCCGTCTCCGCGGCGCTCTCGGCGTCCGGGAGCGAATCGACCAGGTCGTCGTACCCCTCGGTGGAAGCGTCGACGAACGCCTGGTCGATGCGGTCGGTGCCGACCAGTCGCGCGAGGACGGCGCGGGCGAGTTCGAGGTCAGTGCCGGGTTCGGGCGAGACGTACTGGTCGGCGTCGGCGGCCGTCTCGCTCTCGACGGGGTCGACGACGACCAGTCGGCTATCTGGGGCGGCGGCGCTGTCGAGAATCCAGCGGTACAATACCGGATGTGCAACCGCCGGGTTCGCGCCCCAGACGACGTGTGTTTCCGCCTCGGGGATGTCGTCGTACGTCGGCGGCGGCGCGTCGCTGCCGAACGCCTGATAGTACGCCGTGACCGCGCTGGACATACACAGTGTCGTGTTGGCGTCGAAGTGTTTGGTGCCGATACCACCGCGGGCGAGTTTGCCCAGCGCGTAGGCGGCTTCGTTCGTCTGTTGGCCGCTCCCGAGGACGGCGACGGAGTCCGGATCGGCGGCGATCGCCTGGATGAACTCGGCCGCGACGACGCCGAGCGCCTGCTCCCAGGAGGTGGGCCTGAGCGTGTCGCCCCGACGGATGAGGGGCTCCGTGAGCCACTCCCCATTCGGGTTCTCAGTCTCTCTGATGCCGCGTTCACAGGACAGTCCCTTCGTCGCGGGATGGTCGTAGTTGCCCCGAACCGTATCGACGCCGTACCCCTGATCGACGCCGCGCTGGTGCTGGCCGCAGCCGACCGCACACCGCATACAGGTGGTTGGCTTCCAATGGCTCATCTATTTCGTGGGGTCGCTGGTGCTGAGTCAGTAGCCGGGTCGCCGACGGCGCGACGGAGGCCCTCGCAGGTGGACGGGGAGTTGACGAGGTGGTAAGTGTGACACCTAGTCTCGCATTCGTACATGATTAGGGGGAATAAGTTAGGCATTGTTTCGAGAGTGGGCGAATAACTCTTTCGTTGCGCGAAAATATTCGTCATAGTGAAACGAATCATAGGAAATACACCAACCGGATCGGGACGGACACCGCTGCAACCCCTCGATTACGCGGATTTCGTCGCCTCGACGACGGCGTCGTCGCGGCGCTCCATCGACGATTGCACACTTGCCACGCCGCGTTTCTTGACGTTGCGAAAAAACGCGCTCAGCGCACGGAGGCAGACGGCGGGATTGTTCGAATGTGCGTCTGCGCTCCGAAAGTTGCGATTTTGTAAACAGCCACTGTTATTGTCTCCTGTTCGTTAGAGTATCTCGTGCTAATGTGCTCGAATGTGGCAGAAAATGGCAGTAAAGTTCGTGAAATACAATCAGGATCGGTCGGCACTGGTCGTTCGGTCACGTTCGCGGAGGTGATCGCATGGGACTGATCAAGATGACGAAGTACCGGACGCTGGTGCTCGCCACCATCGGATTCAACTTCTCCTTTCTCATCTGGTTCTCCTTCGCGCCGTTTACGGGACCGATGGCCGAGGAGTTCGGACTGACGACGGCCGAGATCGGTATCCTCGCCAGCTCGGCCATCTGGATGGCTCCGTTCGGGCGGATGCTCACCGGCTGGCTCTCCGATAAGTTCGGCGCGCCCGCGATCTTCGCCATCGTGCTGGCGTACGTCGGCGTGTTCTCGATGGCGAGTGCGTTCATCGAGACGTACTCGCTGTTCTTCGTGACGCGCATCATCGTCGCGACGGCAGGCATCACGTTCGTCATCGGCATCCAGCACGTCGCCGAGTGGTGGGAAGCGGAGAACCTCGGACTCGCCGAGGGCATCTACGCCGGCGTCGGCAACGCCGGGGCCGCAGCGGGCGCGCTCATTCTCCCGCGGGTGTTCGGCACCGGGTGGAACGGGCCGCTGTTCTCGACGAACTGGCGCGCCGCCTTCTTCTACACCGGCGTCGTTTCGATCTGCCTCGCCATCGCGTACTACACGCTCGGCGAGGCCGCAAAGAGCGAGGAGAAGCGCCAGGCGACCAAGGACAACGCGAGCTTCAAGGACTGGATCCACACGGCCACGCGCTACGGGACCGTCGTTCTCGCGCTGGCGTACATCATGTCGTTCGGCCTCGAACTGTCGATGAACGGCTGGCTCGCCACCTACTACCGCGAGGCGTTCAACCAGGACAACCTCGTCCTCGCGAGCACATTCGCCGCGACGTTCTCCGTCGCTGCCGGCCTGCTCCGTCCCATCGGCGGCTACGTCAGTGACGTGCTCGCTCGCAAGGAGATGAACATCCTGCCGTTCTTCCACGGGCACTACCGCGAACAGTGGACGTTCGTCACGCTGTGTTTCATCGTCGTGACGATGTTCGCGATGACGCTCGCCGGTCTCTCCGGCGTCCTGCTGAACGCCGTCGTCGTCGGCTTCCTCGTCGGCACGGCCTGTGCCTTCGCCGAGGGTTCCATCTTCGCGATGGTCCCCTCGATGTTCCCCAACAGCTCCGGTGCGGTCGCGGGCGTCGTCGGCGGCGTCGGAACGGTCGGCGGCATCCTCTATCCGCTGGTCTACTCCGCCCCGTGGCTGGCGAACCTCCACCTCGGCTACTCCGTCGTCGCAGCGTCGATGATTCCCATCGTGCTGCTGGCGGCGTGGGTGTTCCGGCCCGAGGTCGCGAAAGTCGCCAACACGGCCGGCTTCGTCGGCAGCAGCGAACCCGAGCAGGTCCCGAGCGGGAGCGACTGAGATGCGCTCGGCAGTCGTCCTCGCCGGTGGCTACTCCACTCGGTTCGGAGAGACCGATACGGCGACCGCCGAACTCGATGGCGACCCGTTGATCCGTCGCGTCGTCGACCGCGTCGACGGCGCGGTCGACGAGGTGGTCGTCAACTGCCGCGACGAACAGCGCGACTCCATCGCGACGGCGCTCGACGGCGTGGACCACCGCTTCGCCGTCGATCCGGTACCCGACGGCGGCCCGGTGGCCGGCATCCGAACTGGATGTCGCGTGGCGCGGGGCCGCTTTACGTTCGTCACGGCCTGTGATATGCCGTTCGTCCGGCCGCAGTTGGTGACACGACTGTTCGAGGCGGCGGCGGACGACGGCGCGGTCCCGGACATCGGCGACCGACTGCGCCCGCTGGCCGGCGTCTATCGCGCGGACGCCGCCGTCGAAGCGGCCGATACGACCCTCGGACTCGGTTCCCGCGCCCTGACAGACCTGCTGGACCGACTCTCGGTCGTCACCGTCCCGAGTCCCGCTCCCGTTCGAGCGGTGCGGGACATCGACACGCGCGATGACCTCGCCGCCGCCCAATCGAGCGGGACCTGAATCGGTTCTCCGTCTGTCCGCGTTTTCTCGGCCGGCGAACGCCAGCCATAAGCGGTGAGCCACGAACACCGTAGCAATGCGCGAGGCCCACCCAATCGAGCGGGCAGTCGGTATGGACTACTACGTCAGCGACGCCGACGGCGTGGGTGGCCGCCTCCGAGTCGCTCCCGAGGACTTTCGGGTGACGGAACTAGAGGCGTTCGACGTCGCGCCGGTCGACGCCGACACGGGCGGCTACCCACATGTCGTCTGCCGCGTCGAGTTGCGAAATTGGGATACCAACGACTTCGCCAGCGCCCTCTCGGACAGACTTGGCATCTCCCGCGAGCGCGTCTCCTGGGCCGGAACCAAGGACAAGCGCGCGGTCACCCGACAGCTGTTCTCCGTAGATGGTATCGACCCCGAAGACGTGCCCGAACTCGACGGGGCCGACGTCGAGGTGGTGGGTCGCGCGGGCCGTCCCATCCTCTTCGGCGACCTCGCTGGCAACGCCTTCGAAATCGTCGTTCGAGACGCCGACCGCCCCGAGAACGCCGCGGCGGTCTTCGCCGACCTGCGGGCGTTCGCGGGCGGAGACGACGAGAGTGCGAGCGTCGATGCGGAGTCGCTCTCCGACGAGGCGACCGTCGGCGTCCCGAACTACTTCGGCCAGCAACGCTTCGGCTCGCGCCGACCAGTCACCCACGAGGTCGGCCTCGAAATCGTCCGCGGCGACTGGGAGGGCGCTGTCCTCGCCTACGTCGGGAACCCCCACGACCGGGAACCCGAAGCGACCCAAGACGCCCGCGAGTACGCCGAGGAGACGCGCGACTGGGCGGGGGCGTTGGACCGACTGCCGCGGGCACTCGGCTACGAGCGGTCGATGTGTCACACGCTCGTCGACAACGGCGCAGACGGCCCCGAGGACTTCCGCGAGGCCGTCGAGACGCTCCCGACGAACCTTCAGACGCTGTTCGTCAACGCGGCTCAGTCCTACGTCTTCAACTGCATACTCTCGGCGCGACTGGAGCGAGGACTGCCGTTCGACCGACCCGTCGAAGGCGACGTAGTGTGCTTCGGTGATAGCGAGGCTCCCGACGACCTCTCCCTGCCGGACCCCGACCGGACCCAACGCGTGACCGAAACGCGCCTGCGAACCGTCGAGCGCCACTGTGAGCGGGGCCGGGCGTTCGTCACCGCGCCGCTCGTGGGGACCGAAACGGAACTCACCGACGGCGAACCCGGCGAGATAGAACGCGACGTGCTAGAGGACGTGGAACTCGAACCCGCCGACTTCGACCTGCCCGGGAACTTCCATAGCGAGGGGACCCGGCGGGCGATACTGCTCAGAACTGACCTCGGCGTCGACCGCGACGGCGACGACCTGACGTTCTCCTTCGCGCTGCCCAAGGGAAGCTACGCGACGGTGGTGCTTCGGGAGTTTCGCAAGGGCGACCCTGGCGAGTGACGGGGCCGCCCCTCGTTCTGGGCCCGAACGCCTAACCCGCCGCCGTTCGTCGTCTCGCTATGGCCGATACAGACGACGTGCGCGTGTGGCTCGTCGAACGCGGATACAACAACCGCGACCTCATCACGCTCAAGTACGCCACGCCCGAGGGGGACCGGCTGTTCCGAAAGGAGTTGGCGGCGTCGGCCGTCGACGCGGACACGGCGACCGCTGCGAAGGATGTCTCGCCCGACAACCTCGAATCCGTTGACGACGCGGCGACGCGCGAGCGGTACGCCGAGGAAGCCGAGCGCGTGGCGGACGACCACGACCCCGGCGACGCGATCTGACGCCGCTTCGGGACGCCTACCCACACTCCCACCGAACCGTCCCGCTTATCCCCGACAACCCACCTACTGCCGGGTATGGACTGCCGGCAGTGCGCGACGCCGCTCGACAGACCGGGCGATTACTGCCTGGTGTGTCACACTGCCAACGCCGACGCCGTCGTCCTCGAACTCGGCGACGAACGGGCGACGGTCACCTGTCTCTCCGACGGCGAGGTGCGCGGTGAGCGGACCGTCACCACCACGCCGGAAGACGGCGAGAGCGACGAGAAAGCGGTCGTCCAGTTACGCAACTTCGCCGGGCTGATCGCCGACGAAGTGCGGCGCAAGCGCCCGGAGGAGGTGTACGTCACCGGCGACCGCGCGGTCATCGGGGCGGTGCGAGAACAGCTCCACCACGAGTTCTTCCGCGTCGAGGGCGAGGACCCGGTCCAGCGCGTCGTCGAGCGACAGGGCGAACCCGCGCTGGAGGTCGTCGACGCCGCCCCCGCCGAGAAGCTCGGCGGCAGCCACTCGACGCTCATCGGCAACCGCGAGGGCCAGCGAGTCATCCAGACGGTCGCGGGGCATCCGCACGTCAAGAAAGTGATTCCCGGCCCCATCGACGCCGGCGGATCGAGTTCGCCGACCGGCGTCCGAGCGAAGGCGACCCGCGCCGACGGCAACGGCAACGTCCGCGTGCTCATCCGGGACGGGTCGAGCGTGCAGGAGAACCGCGTAGTCACGACGGCCGGCGACCGAGAACTGGGCGAACACGTCCGCGCGGACCTCAACGAGGCGCTACGGGACGCGGGGTTGCAAGACGAGGAGTGAGTCACGGATTCGACAGGCGTCTCAGACCGCTCGCGGCGCGTCGTTCAGCCGCCGGTAGACGAGAACCGCGAAGGCCGCGTTCAACAGCGCGCTGACACCTATCAGTAGCCGCTCGGTGTAGAGCCAGTACCCGCCCGTGACGACGAAGAACGCGAAGACACCGAGCAACGCGAGCCGGCCGTGTCCCATCTCCATGTTGCAGCGGAGAATCGATAGCGATATAAGCGTATTCGCCGCGGACCGTGTGTCGTTCTCACATCGCTCGTCCGCCTCGCGGCTCCTCTGTGGGGTCGAGTGCCTTTGTCTCGAAGGGCTTATGTGGCCGCTGGGCCGACCAACAGGTACTATGGCCAGCAACAGAGGACGCACCGGGAGCGCCGGTCGATTCGGCGCTCGCTACGGGCGTGTCGCCCGTCGCCGCGTCGCCGAGATCGAAGACGAGATGAACGACGACCACACCTGCCCGAACTGCGGCGAGGACCGCGTCGACCGGCAGGGAACCGGCATCTGGCAGTGCAGTTACTGCAACTACAAGTACACCGGCGGGAGCTACCGGCCCGAGACGCCCGGTGGCAAGACGGTCCGCCGCTCGATTCGCGCCGCGCTCGCCGAAGACGAAGAGTAAAGGGACTCTCGTCCCATCTATCAGTTATGAGCTACAAGTGTTCACGCTGTAAGCGCGACGTAACGCTCGACGAGTACGGTGGCGTCCGCTGTCCGTACTGCGGGCACCGCGTCCTGCTGAAGGAGCGCTCGCCCGACGTCAAAGAAATCAACGTCAATTAGTGACGCCCCACCGGACTGTTCTCACTTTCGAGTACCCGACCGCGGAGCAGGCGCGCCGAGTAGCGCGAAGTCTCCGTCCGGAGATCGGTGCCATCGATGGTGACCGGACCACCGCTCGTCTCGCCCGGGACGGTGCGACCCTCGAATGTGTCGTCGAGGCGACGGACCTCATCGCGTTACGAGCGGGGTGTAACACGTGGCTGACGCTGACCGATGTCGCCGAGACTGCCGGTGACTGTTAGCAATCGGGAATGATGCCCGCGCTGGGTTCGCCGACCGATAGTATATAGGCGACGGCGCTACTCTGTACCGACGACATCGAATGGTTGGAGTCAGAACATGACCGAGGGCTCCGACTCCACGTCGAGAATGGAGCACGCCGAGACCGCGTCTGCTCGCCAGTCGGCCGAGATACTGTACGTCGACGACGACGCAGCGACGCGAGAGCGGATACGGCGTGCGTTGACCGAGCACGCCACCGATATCTCCGTCTCGGGCGTCGGTAGCGTCGATTCCGCGGTCGACGTCGCGTCGGCAACGCCGCCCTCCTGTCTCGTAGTCGACCCCTGCAGCCTCGACGACGCCGACCGACTCGTGACGGCGGTTGACTGTCCGCTCGTTCTCTACACCGACCGAGACCCGTCGGCGGTCGACGATTCGCTGCTCGACGCCGCGGCGACGGTGGTCGAGAAGGGAGACGACGACCGCGGCGCGTTCCTCACCGAGAAGGTGATCGG
This sequence comes from Haloarcula amylovorans, assembly GCF_004681185.1. Taxonomy (GTDB): domain Archaea; phylum Halobacteriota; class Halobacteria; order Halobacteriales; family Haloarculaceae; genus Haloarcula; species Haloarcula amylovorans. The sequence goes on from NZ_SRIF01000001.1 coordinate 220,291, forward strand.
GGTCACAGCAGAGACGACCGAACGAACCGAGTCCGCGCTAAATCAGGCGCTCGACGACATCGAATCGTGGGCGACCGATAGCGAGACGACGGTACTCGTCGCGACGGACGGCGCTGTCGTCTGGGCGAGCGACTCGATCGACAGCGTCCTCGGCGAAGCCGACGCATCGTCGATCTACGACCGATTGGCGGCCCAGTGTGTGGAGGCCGTCGACCGTTCGAGAGTCGACCGACTTCGGGAGGACCCGAACGAGACGACGACGCTCCGTCTCGATGGCGACGACGGGGAGCGATACGTGCTCTGTCACGGTCACAGCCTCCCCGAGCGTGCGGGCTCGCTTCGCCTGCTTCGACTCGCGGACGTGACCGATCGCGCACGACGAGGCGCCCGCCAGTCGCTCCTCGAACTGCTTACCGACCACGCACAGGACGGACTGTACACGCTGGACGAACGCGGCGTCGTCGATTTCTGTAACGAATCGTTCGCCGAGATGCTCGGATACGAACCCGAGGAGCTGTGCGGCGAGCACGCGTCCCTGACGCTTGCGCCGGGGGAACTGGAGAAGGGACAGCGTACCATCGAGCAGTTACTGGAGTCCGACGACGACGACGCGACGGTCGAACTCACGCTCCGCCGGAAGGACGGGACGGAACTGCAGGCGTCGGTTCACTACACGCTACTCCGTGACGACGTTCGGAAGGCGACAGAGTCGTCTTCCACAGCCCATCAGAACGCTCTGCGTTCTGCGGGCGACGGGGCCTATCGCGGGCTGATGGGCGTCGTCCGCGACGTGACGGAGCGTCGGGAGCGCGAACGTGAACTCCAGCGCCGCCGCGAACTGTTCGACAGCCTCGTCTCTCACTTCCCGAATGGTGGCGTATTCCTCTTCGACGAGGACTTCGAGTACCAGATGGTGGGCGGAATGGAACTGGACCGTCTCGGACTCGAACCGGAACATTTCCTGGGGAAGACCCCGCGGGATTTCTTCCCGCCGCATAACGCGGAACTGCTCGAAGACGCCTACGAGGCGGCGCTCGACGGCGAGGTTACCGACTTCGAAGACGAGTTCAGGGATACCCACTACCAGGTACAAGTGCTTCCAGTCCGGAACGATGACGGCACCGTCACCTCGGGGATGTCCATCGCGCAGAACGTCACCGAGCGTGTCGAGCGCGAACGCGAACTCGAACAGTCCAATACGCTTCTCTCGACGCTACTCGACGCGCTCCCCGTTGGCATCCTCGTCGGCGACTCGAACCGTGAGATACTGACCGCCAACGAGCACTTCGTCGATCTCTTCGAAATCTCGAACACGCCTGACGAACTCGTCGGGACGGAATGTGAGACCGTCGCCGAGCGAGTGCGCGAGCAGTATGTCGACTCCGAAGCGGCCACCGACGATTCAGAGTCGCTCATCTCGGCCCGTGAGCCCCACCTCCGAGAAGAACTCGAACTGGCGGACGGGCGGACGTTCCAGCGAAGTTACCTCCCCCTCGAACTGCCGAACGGCCCGGCGAACCTCTGGCTCTACCGAGACGTCACCGAACGGACGAACCGAGAGCGGGAACTGAGAGAGACGAGCGAGCGACTCGAACTCGCCATCGACGGGGCGGACCTCGGTGTCTGGGACTGGAACGTCAAGACGGGCGACCTCACGTTCGACGAACGCTGGGCGGGGATGCTCGGCTACTCGCGCGACGAACTCGACCCGCACGTGGATACGTGGGAGGAACTGGTCCATCCCGACGATCACGACAGGGCGTGGGACGCTATCCACACCCATCTCGACGGCGAGACGGATATCTATCAGTGTGATCACCGCTTGCGCACCAAGTCGGGTGACTACAGGTGGATACGCGACATCGGTCGGGTATTCGAACGTGACGACGACGGCGAGGCGGTCCGTTTCGTCGGCATTCATCAGGATATCACCGAGCGAAAGGAGCGCCAACGGAAACTCGAAGCCCACCGCGACGAACTCGCGACGCTCACGCAGGTCCACATCCTCATCCAGGACGTCCTCCACGCGTTGGGGTCCGCTGCCACCCGAGAAGAGATCGAGCGAACCGTCTGCGAGCGCCTCGTCGAATCAGATCTCTTCGAACTCGCGTGGATCGGCGACCGCGAGGGCAGGAGTACGCACCTCTCTCAGAGTACGACGGCCGGCGACGACGAAGGCTATCTCGACCGCATCCGTGAGTTGGCGAGAACGGTCGACCGGGACAACGACCCGGGGACCGTCGCGATCCAGACCGGAGAGACGCAGATCATCCACGACGTGGCGACGGACGACCGGATGGAGACGTGGCGAGACGAGGCGCTCGACAGGGACTTGCGGTCGGCTGTGGTCATCCCGCTTCGACACGACGAGGTCGTCCACGCCGCGCTCGTCGTCTACGCGAACCGGGCCGAGGCGTTCAGTCGTCGGGCCATCGACGCGCTGACCGTCCTGGGTGAGATGATCGGATTCGCGCTGACAGCCGTCCAGAACCGACAACTCCTGGCGCACGACCGGGTCGTCGAACTGGAGTTCCACGCCGAGGGCACCGGCTCCCCCTTCGTCGACATCGCGCGCAAACACGACTGCCAGTTCGAATCGGCCGGGTGTGTCGACATTGGCGAGGCCGTCCTCCAGTATCTCACCGTCGAGGACGCGTCACCGACGGCGGTACTCGACGGCGTACTGGAGAGTCCGGCTATCGACGACGGTCGCATTGTCCGCGAGGAGGGCGATAGCGGCGTCCTCGAACTCCGGATGGCCGAGACCTACCAGTCGCTGTTGCTCGATGTGGGCGCTCGACTCGTCGAGTTCGTCGCCGACGCGAAGGGTCTCTCGCTCACCGTCGAAGCCCCGACCGACGCCGAACCGCGCACGATACAGGAGACGCTCGCCGACCGCCTCCCAGGGATCGAACTCCTCGCTAAGCGGGAACGCGAACATCGACCGACGACAGGGCAAAGCGGGGCGGCGCTTCGCGAACGAGTGACGGACAGGCAACTCGAAGTGCTCCGCGCGGCGTATCTCGCGGGCTACTACGAGTGGCCCCGCGATACGACCGCAGAACAACTCGCCGAGACGCTGAACATCGCGTCGCCGACGCTTCACCAGCATCTCCGCCGCGCAGAACGAAACCTCTTGAGTGGGTTCCTCGACATCTGACCCCATCGAGATGTCCCGCGCATTCTCTCGATTGGACACCTAGTTACCTAGGTGTGGCTTTGATACCCCTCACCGCTAATTGCGAACGTGCTAGTCCATGAGTAATACGCCACGGAGTGGGCCACAGAGCGATGATTGGTCCGGTATGACGCCCGAGGATCGAGGGCTGACGACGCCAATGGTTGACGATGTCTTCGAAGCGCTCGCTGACTGGCGACGGCGCGCGGTCTGTCTCCACTTCCAGACTACCGCAGAGACACAGACGGCGGCCGGTGAGCTCGCCGATGTCGTTGCACAGCAGGGCCGAGACAGCGGCCTCCCAGAAGTCGAGACCGACGCTGACGCCGTCGAGTCGGCGCTGATCGAGACGCATCTCCCGGTACTCCATCGGCTCGCCATCCTCGACTTCGACGAGCGCAGTGGCACGATCAGATACTGGGGCTGTCCGACGCTGGAGAAGTGGGCGGACCACGCCGCCGCCGTCAGCCAGCGCAGCGGATTCTGACCGACACGCCCTTCTCGGTCCCGTCCGACCGCCGAATATGGACCTCCCACCTGTCGGTCTCGGCACGATGGGGATCGACGACCCCGCCGTCGTCGTGACGGCCGTCGAGACCGGCTACCGTCATCTCGACACCGCACAGATATACGACAACGAGGGCGTCGTCGGCGACGGGATCGCCGCAGCTGATACCGACCGCGACGACCTGACCGTCGCCACGAAACTTTGGATAGATTCACTGGCCGGTGACGATGTCCGGCCCGGCGTCGAGACCAGCCTAGAGCGCCTCGGCCTCGACTCGGTGGACCTGCTATACGTCCACCGCCCGCGCGGCGACTACAACCCGGCGACGACCTTGCCGGCCCTCGACGCGGTTCTGGAAGCGGGATTGACCGACCACGTCGGCCTCTCGAACTTCTCGCCCGAGCAGTTAGCGACCGCTCGTGACCACCTCGACGCGCCCATCGCCGCCCATCAGGTCGAGTTCCACCCGTTCTTCTGGCAGCAGTCGCTGCTGGAGGACGCACAGCGGCACGGTTACCCACTGGTGGCGTACTCGCCGCTGGCCGGCGGACAAGTGTTCGACGACTCGGTGATTCAGACTGTCGCCGAGCAGTACGAGACGACGCCCGCCGCGGTCGCCATCGCGTGGGTCACCGCACACGAGAACGTCGTCACCATCCCGAAGGCGTCCTCGCGTGCACACCTCGAAGCGAACCTCGCGGCCGCCGACCTCGAACTCGACGCCGAGACTATCGAGCGCATCAGTTCGATCGAGCGGGAAGAAGAGCTGTTCCCCGAGTAGCGTCGAAACGCTACGGCGACAGCCGCTGACGGTCTCGCGGGAACAGCACCGCTTCGCGGATGTTCTCCAGACCGAGCATCGTCATGACGAGTCGCTCGCCGCCCAGTCCCCAGCCGGCGTGGGGGGGCATGCCGTACTTGAACATCTTGGTGTAGTACTCGAACGCTTCGGGGTCGAGACCCTGCTGTTCGAAGCCGGCGACGAGCCGGTCGTAGCGGTGTTCACGCTGGCCGCCGGAGACCAGTTCCATCGAGGGGTGCATCATGTCGAAGCCGGTCGAGACCTCCTCGTCGTCGTCGTGGTCTTTGATGTAGAACGGCTTGATCTCGCTGGGCCAGTCGGTGATGAAGTAGTGTTCGCCGACCTCCTCGCCGAGGACGTGTTCGGCCTCCGTCGAGAGGTCGTCGCCCCAGACCAGCGGCTCGTCGAGTTCGCCGGTGGCGTTGATCTTGTCGATGGCGTCCTGATAGGAGAGGCGCGGGAACTCACCCTTGGGAGCGGCGAACTCGTCTTCGAGCCCGAGCGCTTCGAGTTCGTCCTGACAGTTCTCGGCGACGCCCTCGTAGGCCGCTTTGACGACGTGCTCGCAGGCGTCCATCGCCTCGGTATGGTCGTAGAAGGCCGACTCGAAGTCGATGGAGGTCGCCTCGTTGAGGTGTCGGGGTGTGTTGTGTTCCTCGGCGCGGAAGATCGGACCGATCTCGAAGACGCGTTCGAGGCCAGAGCCGACCATCAGCTGCTTGAACAGCTGCGGGCTCTGGTTCATGAACGCTTCGCGGCCGAAGTAGGTGATGGGGAACAGTTCGGTGCCGCCCTCGGTCCCCGTGGCGACGATCTTCGGCGTGTTGATTTCGGTGCAGTTGATGTCGCGGAAGGCGTCCCGAACGGAGCGCAGGACTTCGGCACGGATCTCGAAGATGGCCTTGACCTCGTCCTTTCGGAGGTCCAGCGTCCGGTTGTCCAGTCGGGTCGGGAGCTCGGCGTCGACCTTCCCGGAGGGGTCGAGCGGCAGTTCGGGGTCGGCCTCGGAGATGACGTCGACGCGCTCGGGCGTGACCTCGACGCCGGTGGGCGCGCGCGGCTCCTCCTCGACGTCGCCGGTGACGCTGATGACGGACTCGCGGTGGACGTTCAGCCCCGTCTCCACGAGGTCTTCGTCCATCTCGTCTTTCTCGAACTTGACCTGAATCTTCCCGGTGGTGTCCCGGAGGATGAGGAAGGCGATGCCACCGAGGTCACGAATCTCGTGGACCCACCCGGCGACGGTGACGCTGTCGCCCGGTTCGGCGTCCGCTGTGTAAGTACGGTCTTCCATGGGACTCCGTTTTGGTCCCCCTGACTTAAGAACAGTCTTTCAGAGCGAGGGTTCGAGCAAAGCGAGAACCCTCGTCAATGCGAACGGCGAACGAAGTGAACCGTGAGCAGCGAGAGTCCGAACGGAGTGCGGACTCTCGGCATTGCGAGCGGGAGATAGCGACACGCGAGCACTGAGACTCTGAGCGAAGCGAAGCGTCTCGAAACGCGAACGGCGAACGAAGTGAGCCGTGAGCGGCGAGGGCGAAACAGACGACTCTGGGCGAGTCTGTTCCGGACGAGTCAGCGGTCGGCGGTCGCGGCGTGGGCGTCCTGTGCGCCTTCGACGGTCTCCCGCACCGCATCGACGCCTTCGTCGTGGACGAGATCGCCGACGACGATTGTGTCTGCGTGTTCTGCCATTGTTCGGGCGGAGTCGTAGTCGTGGATGCCGCCGCCATAGAAGAGGGTGGCGTCGTCTAGGATGTCGGCGGCTGCGGCGACCTTCTCGGTGTCGCCGAGCATGCCGGAGTACTCGACGTAGACGATTTCCTGGCCGAGCAAGTGTTCTGCGGCCTCGGCGTAGGCGGCGACTTCGTCGGCGTCTAAGTCGCAGTTGGCCTGCGTGTAGGCAGCGACGGAGGCGTCGGGGTTCATGACGATGTAGGCCTCGGTGAAGGTCCGGGACCAGTCGATGTCGTCGTCCATGCGAATCCACTCCTTGTGTGCGCCGGTGATCCACGTCACGTCGCCGGCGTTCATCACGACGGGGATGAGGTAGCCATCGTGGCGGTCGCTGTGAACGACCGACGCGGGGTTCGACGGCTCGATGTAGACGGGGATGTCGTACTTGCCACAGGCATCGACGACTCGCTTCATCTTCTCTTCGGTCATGCCGGTGGTGCCGCCGACCTCGATGGCGTCGGTCCCGGTCGCAGCCACGTCCTCGTAGGTCTCCCCCTCGACGAGTGTCTTATCGGGGTCTATCTTGACGATGTGGTCCCAGTCCGCCCAGTTAGCCATACGGCAGAGACGTTCGCCCGGCGGCATAACGGCTTCGGATAGACCGGGCGCGAGTATGTGTTCCCATAGCGAGGCGGGCGCGAAACTGCCGTACTGACGCTGGCGCGCCGCCGTGAACCACCCGCCACATCTTAGCCCCTCGCACACGACGCTTCGTCTATGCAGCAACTCACCACCGTTGAGGAGGTCCACGAAAGCGGGTCGTTCCGCTTCACCGCCGAAGACTCCTACGGCGAACCCGAGGAGGTCGTCGTCGTCCCCTGCGGCGAGGGCGTCGAAGCGTGGGTGAATCAGTGTACGCACGAGGACCAGCGCTTCGATACGGGCCGAGGCGTACCGATGCGCGACGGACAGATGATCTGTCCCCGCCACGGGTCGCTGTTCGACGCCTGCGAGGGCGACTGCGACAACGGTGAGGCCGCTGGGACGACGCTGCCGGACGTAGACCTCGCCGAGCGCCACGGAACGGTGTTTCTGACCGACGACGGGTTCGAGTTCATGCACGAGGGCGGCATCGACGACGATGACGATATGCCGGGGTCGAGTTCGCACTTACAGTTGTAGTTGCCTGTGTTCCAGACGTAGTCTCCCGAACTCGCGGCACTGCCGCGAGTTCGGCCTTTTTCGCCCACGTTTTTCAAGGAGTGGTGCGCGAGCGAAGCGAGCGCACCCGACGCAGAAAAAGGTGGACGACGACATGCCGGGGTCGAGTTCGCACTTGCAACTGTAGCGTCTCGACCGGCACGCTCGCAGAAACGGATAGACGGCCCGATCAGGCGTCCAGTTCCGTCTGCCAGTCCCGAACCTGTCCGGCGCTGACGCCCTGCACTTCGCCGGCGATACTGTCGGCGTCGGCCTCCCGAAGTGCGTCGAGCGAATCCACGCCGGCGGCTTCCAGTTTCTCGGCGGTGGCGCTCCCGACGCCATTTAAGTCCTCTAAGCCCTGCACGGCATTGCGAGCCTGATACTCCTCGAAGTTGCAGATGGGACAGCCGAGTTCCCACGGGTCGTCGCTGTCGGGGTCGATGACGAGTTCGGGCAGGTCGTGGTCCTCGCAGAACTCGTCGGTCACCTCGATATCGCCGTTGCGAGGGAGCGGCAGCGAGTAGTCGCAGTCGGGGTAGCGCGTACAGCCGACCAGTCGGGAACCGGAGCGGAGGTGTTTGATAGCTAACTCTCCCCCGTGTTCCTCACCGCACTCGGGGCACGGCCCGATAACCTCGTCCTCACTCTCGTCGGCCTTCTCGGCCTCACAGCGGGGACAGCCGTGGACGAAGGTGTCCCGCCCGGCGAGCATCTTCACGTGGTGCATGTCGTGGTCCTCGCACTTCTCGTCTAAGACGAGCGGTTCGCCGTTCGAGGGGAGCGGGAGCGTGTTGCGACACTCGGGGAAGCCGTCGCAACCGACGAAGTACGACCCCTGCCGGGAGCGCCGGACGAGCATACTTTCGCCACAGTCGGGACACGGGCCGAGCGTCTTGTCGGCCTTCAGCGACTCCTGAAGGTGGTCGCCGATCTCCTCGCTGGACTCGCGTAACTCCTCGAACACCTGCGAGAGCATCTCACGGGACTCGTCGGCGACGTCGTCTAACGTCGCTTCGCCGTTGGCGATGCGGGTCATGTCTCGCTCCAATTGGGCGGTCATCTCGTCGCTGACGACGCGGTCGGCGAAGTCCTCTGCGGCCTCGACGACGGCGTTGGCGAGCGCCGTCGGCCGCGGCGGGTCGCCCTCGATGTAGCCGCGATCGTAGAGCTTCTCTAGGGTGTTGTGGCGGGTCGCCTTCGTCCCCAGTCCGAGGTCCTCCATCGTCTCGATGAGCCGGGACTGGCCGTACCGGCGCGGCGGCTGGGTCTGCTTGGCGTCGAGGCGGACCTCCGACATCGACAGTTCCTCGCCTTCCTCCACGTCGGGAACGTGGTTCTCGCTGGCGCTGGAGTACGGATAGACGGCGTGGTAGCCAGGTTCGACCAGACGCTTGCCGTTGGCCTTCAGCGAGCGGCCGCCGGCCTCGCTGACAACGCGCAGGCGCTCCCACGTCGCCGCTTCGGCGACGGTGGCGAAGAACCGGCGGACGACGAGTTCGTAGATCTCCCACTCGTCCTCGGAGATCTCTGACTTGTTCGGAATCTCGCCGGTCGGATGGATGGGCGGGTGGTCGGTGGTCTCCTCGTCGCCCTCGGTGGCGGCGATGTCGTCCTGTTCGAGCAGGGACTCGGCGTCCTCGCCGAAGTCCGGGGAGCCGACGAACTCGTCCAGCAGGGCGTCCTCTTCTAAGTCGTCGGGGTAGACCGTGTTGTCGGTCCTCGGATAGGTCATGTAGCCCGCCGTATAGAGTTCCTCGGCGATGGACATCGCGCGCTGGGCGGAGTAGCCCAGCGAACTGGCCGCGGAGATGAACGCGGTGGTGTTAAACGGCGTCGGCGGACTGTCGGTGCGGGTACGACGGCGGACGCTCGTGACCGTCGCGCTGTCGACGCTCGTCAGGTCGGCGTAGGCAGCCTCGGCCTCGTCTTCGTCCCAGACGCGTTCGGCCTCGCTGCCGTCGTCGTCGTAAAAGTACTGCGCTTCAAAGCCCGACCCGTTCTTCTGAAGGTCGGCGAAGATTTCCCAGTAGTCCTCGGGGTCGAACGCCTCGATCTCGCGCTCGCGGTCGACGATGAGCTTCAGCGTCGGCGACTGGACTCGACCCACCGAGATGAAGTCGTCGCCCAACTGCCGAGCCGAAAGTGAGAGGAAGCGCGTCAGCGCCGCGCCCCACACGAGATCGATAATCTGTCGGGCCTCGCCCGCGGCCGCGAGGTTGAAGTCGATCTCGTCGGGGTCGTCGAAGGCCGCCCGCACTTCCCGCTCCGTGATAGAGGAAAAACGCACGCGGGAGACGGGCACGTCGGTCACGTCGCGGATGAGTTCGTAGGCCTCCTTGCCGATGAGTTCGCCCTCACGGTCGTAGTCCGTGGCGATGACGGCGCTCTCGGCCTTGCGAGCCAGCTGCTTGAGCGTCGCCACGATATTTTCCTGTGTCGCCTCCTTGGTCACCTCGGCGTCGATGAGTTCGACCGGTTCGACGTCGCGCCAGTCGTTGTACTCCGGCGGGAAGTCGACGCCGACGACGTGCCCCGAGAGGCCGACGACGCGCTTGCCGCCCCACCGGTAGACGTTGACGCCGTTTCGCCGCTCGGCCGAGGCGCTTCCCTCCGAGAGGATCTCGGCGATGCGGCGCGCGGCGTTGTCCTTCTCCGTGATGATTAGCTCCATCGGACACCACCTGGTGTTTGCATTATCGGTCGCTACGCTCGGAGAGGTTCTAAAGACTTTCGCCGAAATCGGCCGACAGCGCGGGTGTGCGTGCGCTTGCGGGCGCTTACGGGTGCGCTCACGGACGCACGCGTGGAGGACTAATCGACCCGACTCCGATGCCCTCTTGTTCCGCTCTCGCTAAGCCGGCGTATGGAGAGACGAACGGCCAAAATCCTCCGCGGCGTCGCCGCCGCGCTCGTCTTCGCCACGGCGGCGTTTCACCTCTGGTGGGGCTTCCGCCGGAGCGTCATCTACCTCATGGCGGCCGACCAGTGGCTGGCGACGGGGATGCCACCGGATCCACGGCCTTTCTTCTTCGTCGCGTTCGCCGCCGTCTTGCTCGCGGGGCCGTACTTCGTGACCCGCGGGGTAGTCAGCCTGCGCAACGCCTACGTCGCCGGGACGGTGCTGCTGTGTGCCTCGATCGCGGCGTGGGTGTTCTGGCACACTACTGGCCACGGCGCGTTCCTCGTCGATGGATTCTCGGCTCCCGCTGCGGGCGGCGGTGGCCACCACAGCGGCGACACGAACGCTGTGATTCTCGTTCTGAGTCACTACGTCACGGAACCCGTCGAATCGGCGATCAAGACCATCGAACTCGCCGGCGTCGCCATCTTCGTCACGTTGCTGTGGAAAGACCCTGCCATCGTCCCGAAAGACCGCTCTGAGGGGATGGAAGCGGGCGAAGTCAGCGAAAACTAGCCGCCAATCACGGCCCGTTCCTCGTCTGCCCGTCGCGCATCAGTCCGTCAACTCGGCACCCATAGGTATGGAATGTTACAGGTTTCTAGTCTGCGGTGGTCGATACAGAGCGCGTGTCATCACCCGTTGAGCGGGTGTAATTCACTCACGTATGCGATTCGTTCTGTAATCAGAGTTAAACGAGGGCATCCGTTAGGGGGGCCACCGTGACCGACGCAGCCGACGCGACCTCGCTTACCGATCTCATCAAGAACGAAGAGTTTCTCGCCCTCGCGAGCACCGCATTCGCCCGTAGCCAGGCCTACTCTACCATCCTCATCGCCCTCGCCATGTATGCCGACCTTTTCGGGACATCCGGCACCGTCGAGGGCCTCTTCGGCACCGTGTTCGCCCTCACACAGTTCCTCATCGTCCTCCCGCTCGGACGAGTCGTCGACACCGGCAACTCCAAGCGATACCTCCTCGCCGGTCTGTTCCTCAATATCGCGATCTTCACCGGCTTCACCTTCGTCACCGCTGTCGAACACGTCCTCGTCCTTCGTGCCCTCCAGGGTATCGGTGCCAGTCTCCTCTGGATTACCGGCAGCACTGTCGTCGGCGAAATCAGCCCCGACGGCAAACGCGGGCTGTGGCTCGGCAGCTACAACCAGGTGGCCGCCGTGAGCAGTCTCGCGGGGACAATCTTCGGTGGACTGCTCCTCTATACCTACGGCTTTCAGACCACCTACACCGTTCTCGTCGTCGTCACCTCGCTCGCCACCCTCTCGGTCTATCGGTTCCTCCGCGACAACCCCGGACAGCAAGCGGACACCGCAGAGACATCCGGACTCGATACGCTCAGAACGCTCCTGCAACGCCCGGCTATTCGTGCCCTCGTCTCCTTCCGCTTCGGGTTCAGCGTCGCGAAGATGGCTGTCATCATCTTCTTACCCATCTATGCGAAGACGCAGTTCGGCATCAACCCGCTCGCTATCGGTGGCATCCTCGCCGGCGGGAAGCTCACGAAATCCCTGCTACAAGGCCGTATGGGGACCCTCATCGACCACGCGGAGCACCGATACAAGTTCGTGTTCGCCGGAGCAGCCGTCTACGCGGTCGGCATCGTCTTCATCCCGTTAGCCGGGTCCGCGACGCAGTTCCTTTCGACGGTCTCCCTGTCGGCAGCCGGGCGAACGATGGTGCTCCCGCCGGCGTTCTTCGGGCTCTTCGCCGCCTACAGCGTCCTCGGCATCGGCGACAGTATCCGGCTGCCCGCGAGCATGACGCTGTTCGTCGAAGAGGGGGAACGAGTGGACGCCGTCGCGGGCAGTTTCTCGCTGCGGTCGCTCTCCTGGAAGATTGGACAACTGATCGGACCGGTGGCAGTCGGTGCGATCTGGGAAGTCACGTCGGCGCTGGTCGCGTTTTGGGTGGCCGCGGGCTGTGCCGGCGCTGCTGCGGTGGCGTTCGTGGCGATGGCGATTCGAACGACTCGCCGAGAACAGCCGGCATCGACGGCTGTCCGGTCGGCGGACTGAGCAACCTCGAAAAATCTGGACCAACGAAGCCGCCTCGTGGAGTTTCGCTCCGTCGCGGCGGTGAAAGCACTCGTTTCGCTTCACGGCTTCGCCGTTCAGCGTTTCGAGGTCGCGTAGCGACCTCGCTTCGGCTACGGCGCGCTACTCCCCGTCCAACTCCTCGCGCAACAGCCCGTTGACGTCGCCGGGGTCCGCCGACCCACCGGTCTTCTGCATCACCTGGCCGACGAGGAAGTTCAGTGCTCCACCCTCGCCGCTGTGGTAGTCCTCCACGGCGTCGGGGTTCTCCTCGATAGCCTCTTCGACGGCCTGTTGGACCGCGTCGCCGCTGGTCTTGCCCAGTCCTTCGCGCTCGACGACGGTATCGGGGTCTTCGCCCTCGTCTAACATCTCTCGGAGAACCGTCTCGTGGGCGTTTTTCGCGGTAATCTCGTCCTCGGCGACGAGTTCCACGAGGCGGGTGACCTCGTCGAAACGGCCCTCGATGTCCGTAATCTCCATGTCGCGGTAGTTGAGCTCGCCCAGCAGGTTGTCGGCGACCCACGTCGCCGCGAGGTCGGCGTCGAACCGCTCGGCGACGCTCTCGAAGAAGTCCGCGACCTGTTTCGTGCTGGTGAGTTTCGACGCCGCCTCCTCGCTCAGGTCGTACTCCGCGACGAAGCGCTCGCGGCGGGCGTCGGGGAGTTCCGGGATGGCAATCGTTTCCTTCCAGTCGGCGACTTCGAGCGGGGGAATGTCGGCCTCGCGGAAGTAGCGGTAGTCCTTTTCCTCTTCCTTCGAACGCATCGAGACGGTGTTGCCGTGGGTCTCGTTGAAGTGTCGGGTCTCCTGTTCGACTGCACGCCCTGACTGGATGAGTTTCCGTTGACGCGAGGCCTCGAAAGCGAGGGCCTGCTCTGCGCCCTTGTGACTGGAGATGTTCTTGACCTCCGTGCGGTTGGCGTCTTCCAATACCGACGCCTCGATGTGGCCGTCCTCGCCGACCTCGTCGGCGTCCACCATCGAGAGGTTCGCGTCGATGCGCAGACTGCCGTCGCGGGTGGCATCGAAGACGCCCAGATATTCGAGCACTTCTTCGAGTTTTTCGAGGAATGCCCGGACCTCGCCGGGGTCTCGGAAGTCCGGTTCCGTGACGATCTCCATCAGCGGCGTTCCCGCGCGGTTGTAGTCGATGAGCGTGTAGTCCGCGCGGTCGATGGAACAGGTTCGGGACTCCAGCGGGCCGGTCCCCTCGCGGACGTGTTTGATAGAGCCGGGGTCTTCTTCTAGGTGCGCACGACGGATGGACACGGCGCGGCGCTGGCTCTCGACGGCGAACTCCAGTTCCCCGTCCTGACAGATAGGCGCGTCGTACTGCGTTATCTGGAAGTTCTTGGGCAGGTCGGGGTAGTAGTAGTTCTTCCGGTGGAACGTCGTCTCTTCGGGCACGTCGGCGTCGATGGCCTTCCCCACCTTTACGGCGGCTTCGACGGCTCCCTCATTGACGACGGGCAGCGCTCCCGGCAGACCCAGACAGACCGGACAGGTGTGCGTGTTGGGTTCCTCGGTCGGTTCGGTCGAACAACCACAGAATATCTTCGTCTCCGTCTCTAGCTGGACGTGGACTTCCAGCCCGATGACGGCCGCGAGTTCGCGGGACTCGGCGGCTTGCGCAGTCATTACCCGCCGTTCGGGGGCCGCTGGCTAAAGGCTAACGACCCCCGGCTAGTAGGTGTCGTGTTCTTTCTTTTCCGAACGGAAATCGGCGGTTGTACTGGCGTCACAGTCGAGAACAGCCAGAAATCCCCACGCTCGGCCCTTCCGACTCGTTGTCGCCCAATTGGTGCTGTACACGTTTCGCCCAACCTCGCATGCCGAGCGCGAGGTCGGTATCTCTTTGAGGGGGTTTGAGACAAAAGGCGAGATTATTGCCGGGAGTCGCACGTTTAGTGCGGTCGGCAGTCGAATCTATCATGAATGAAAAAACAATTACTCGTGACCGATTTCCTCGATCGGGCCAGAACGTACTACGGCGATTACGAGGCTATCGTGGGGGCAAACGACGAGCGCTTCACCTACGACGAGTTCGGCGACCGCGTCGACCGGTTCTCGGCGGCGCTCCAGGCGCGCGGTGTCGAGAAGGGTGACCGCGTCGCAATACTCGATCCGAATACACACTACCATCTCGAAGCGGCGTTTGGGACGATGCAGTGCGGTGCGATCCACGTGCCGCTGAACTACCGACTCACGCCATCTGATTACGAGTACCTCCTCTCGGACTCGGATGCGAGCGTCGTCTATGCGGACTACGAGTACGCCAGCAAGATCGAGACAATACGCGACGAGATTCCCGCCGATGTCTTCGTGACGAACGACTCGGCTCCGGTGGAGGGCGACTGGATCGACTTCGAGTCGTTTCTATCGGTTGAACCCGACGACTACGACCGCCCGGAGATGACCGAGGACGAGATAATCACCATCAACTACACCTCGGGAACGACCGGCGATCCAAAGGGTGTCTGCCGCACTCATCGGACAGAGTCGTTGCACGCACACCTCGTGACTATCCACCACCACCTCACCGACGACGACATCTATCTATGGACGCTCCCGATGTTCCACGTCAACGGGTGGGGTCACATCTACGCCGTCACCGGTCGCGGCGCGAAACACGTCTGCACGCGCGGCGTAGACGCTGCGGAAGTGTTCGACGCTATCGACGCAGAGGACGTCTCCTTCCTCTGTTGTGCGCCCACCGTGTTGACAATCCTCGACGAGTATGCTGACGAGCACGACCCGGCGTTCAGCGGCGACAATCCAGTCCGCGTGACCGCCGCCGGAAGCGCCCCGCCGAGTGCGACTATCCGGACCGTCGAAGACAAGTTCGGCTGGGAGTTCACGCAACTCTACGGTGCCACTGAGACCGGGCCGCTAATTGCAACCTCGGACGCCGACCGGTTGATCCCTGACGAAGGTGGACTTCGCTTCTCGCTGAAGCAGCGCCAAGGCGTCGCCCCGCTCGGGACCGAACTCCGCGTCGTCGACGACGACGGGGGACAAGTCCCTCGCGACGACACCACCATCGGCGAGGTGGTCGTCCGTGGCAATCAGGTCATGGAGGAGTACTGGGAGAAACCCGACGAAACGCACGCGGCGTTTAACGATCGTCTCGAAGGGTGGTACCATACTGGCGACCTCGCCGTCGTCAACGAGGACGGCATGATCGCTATCCAGGATCGCAAGAAGGACATCATCATCTCTGGCGGTGAGAACATCTCCTCGGTCGAACTGGAGGACACGTTGTTCGACCACGAGGCCGTTGGCGACGTGGCGGTCATCCCCGCACCGTCCGAGAAATGGGGCGAGACGCCAAAGGCGTTCGTCGTCCCTGCTAACGGAGATGCCGAGAATCCCGGTGTTACTGCCGACGAACTGACTGCGTTCACCCGCGAGCGCTTGGCCGACTACAAGATCGTCCACGAAATCACGTTCGTGGATACGATCCCGAAAACTGCGACCGGGAAGATCCAGAAGTACGAACTGCGCAAGCGCGAGTGGGACGACGAAGACGAGATGGTCGGGAAGGGGTAGCGACCCGGCACGCACCGTTCGATACTGCGGTCCGACTGCCGTACAAGTATCAGTTCCGCTGTCAATGTCTGACGTAGGTATAAGTACGCTCAACTGATGGGTTGTTGGTATGTGTGGCAACCGCGTCGAGGAACTGGAAACGCGCGTCCAAGAACTGGAGGCTTCTGTCGAGGGGCTGACCGACGAACTCGTCGAATGCAAAGTTCGGATTCGTGAACTTGAAAACGCCGTCGACGACGACAGTGGCCTCGGCGGGGACGCCGAACACGCCGGTTCCGAGAGCGAGGCTGCAGCGGCCGAAACCGAGGCGTCGGCCGACGACGAGGAGATCATGACTCCGGAGTCCGACAACTCTAACACCGAGGATACCGAGGGGGCAGACAAGGAGGACGAGGCCGCGTCCGAGTCGGAGGGAGAAGACGACTCCGGCTCCGACATTATCGTCGCGTAGGAAGTCGGCCCACCACCGCATGCATATCAAAGAGCTGGTCCTCGACAACTTCAAGAGCTTCGGGCGGAAGACCCGAATCCCGTTTTACGAAGATTTCACTACTATTAGCGGCCCGAACGGGTCGGGCAAGTCCAACATTATCGACGCCATCCTGTTCGCGCTCGGACTCGCCCGCACTTCGGGCATCCGCGCCGAGAAACTGACCGACCTCATCTACAATCCCGGCCACGCCGACGAGGACGCCGAGTACAACGGCGAACGGCAGGCAAGCGTCGAGGTCATCCTCGCCAACGACGACCGTACGCTCGAACGCGCGCAGGTCGTCAACGCCGCGGGCACCGAGGACGTCGGCGACGTGGACGAAATCGCCATCAAGCGCCGGGTTAAGGAGACCGAGGACAACTACTACTCCTATTACTACATCAACGGTCGCTCGGTCAACCTTTCGGACATTCAGGACCTCCTCGCGCAGGCGGGGGTGACGCCCGAGGGGTACAACGTCGTGATGCAGGGCGACGTGACCGAGATAATCAACATGACTGCTGGCTCTCGTCGGGAGATAATCGACGAGATTGCCGGCGTTGCCCAATTCGACGCGAAGAAGGCCGACGCCTTCGAGGAACTGGAGGTCGTCGAAGAGCGCATCGGCGAGGCGGAACTGCGCATCGAGGAGAAGCAGGACCGTCTCGACCAACTCGAAGACGAACGCGAGACGGCGCTCGAATATCAGTCCCTGCGCGAGGAGAAAGAGGAGTACGAGGGCTACCGCAAGGCCGCCGAACTCGAAGAGAAGCGTTCGGCACTCGACGCCGTCGAAGGTCGTATCGAGCAACTCGAAGACGAACTCGCGGACCTCCAGCGGGAACTCGACGAGCGACAGGGGAAGGTCGTCCGCCTCGAAGACGAACTCCACGCGCTCAATCAGGAAATCGAACAGAAGGGCGAGGACGAGCAACTCGCCATCAAGCGCGATATCGAGGAGATAAAGGGCGACATCTCGCGGCTCGGCGACAAGATCGACAACGCCGAGGAGGCCGTCGAGGACGCCGAGAACGAGCGCCGACAGGCGTTCGTCCAGATCGACCGCAAGCAAGAGACCATCGACGAGCTGGAGAGCGACATCCGCGAGACGAAAGTCGAGAAATCGAACGTCAAGGCCGATATCGCGAGCAAAGAGAGCGACCTCGCGGACGTCAAACAGCGCATCGACGACATCGGCGAGGAGTTCGAGGAGATAAAGGACGAACTCGAAGCCAAGCGCGACCGCCTCGAATCGCTGAAGAGCGAGCGCAACGACCTCCAGCGAGCGCAGGACCGACTGCTGGACGAGGCGCGTCGCCGCTCGAACGAAGAAGACGAGAAGCGAAATGCCATCGAGGAGGCCGAGGCGGAGATTCCCGACCTCGAAGCCGACATCGAGGACTTAGAGACGGAGTTAGAGAAAGCGCAGAAGAACAAGGAGACCATCGGCAGCGTCGTCGACGACCTCCGAGCGGAAAAGCGCGAACTCCAGTCGGACTTAGACGACCTCGAAGACGAGATTAGCGCCAAGCAACAGGAGTACGCCCAGCTCGAAGCGAAGGCCGGCCAGGACGGGGACTCCTCGTACGGGCGGGCCGTGACGGCCATTCTGAACGCCGGCCGCGAGGGCGTCCACGGTACCGTCGGGCAGTTGGGCGGCGTGGACCCCGAGTACGCCACCGCCTGTGAGACGGCGGCCGGCGGGCGACTCGCGCACGTCGTCGTGGACGACGACGGCGTCGGGCAATCGTGTATCGAGTATCTCAAATCGCGCAACGCCGGGCGAGCGACGTTCCTGCCGATTACGCAGATGCAACGGCGTTCGCTCCCGTCGCTGCCGAGCGCCGACGGCGTGGTCGACTTCGCGTACAACCTCGTGGACTTCGATCCCGACTATGCGGGCATCTTCGCGTACGTGCTCGGCGATACGGTTGTCGTCGACGACATGGAGACCGCTCGCGACCTGATGGGCGACTACCGAATGGTCACGCTCGAAGGCGACCTCGTCGAGAAGAGCGGCGCGATGACTGGGGGCTCGTCCTCGGGGACGCGCTACTCTTTCTCGGGCGGGGCCGGCCAACTCGAACGGGTCGCGACGCGCATCAACGACCTCGAAGACCAGCGTGCGGACGTGCGCGACGACCTCAGAGATGTCGAGGAGCGCCTCGACGACGCCCGGGACCGCGAGTCCGACGCGACCGAACAGGTCCGTGATATCGAGACGAGCATCGAGCGCAAACAGACCGCGTTCTCGGAGGCCAGAGAGCGCATCGAGAAACTCGAAAGCGACCTCGAAGAGATCGCCGACGACCGCGAGTCCGTCGCCGACGAGATGGACGAGTTGGAGGCCGAAATCGAGGCCAAGAACGAGGAGATATCGGCCGTCGAAGCCGACATCGAGGAGCTAGAGGCGGAGGTGCAGGACTCCGAACTCCCCGACCTCACCGACGAGCGCGAGGCCATCCAGAGCGACATCGATGGCCTCGAAGACCGGATGGACGACTTGGACGCCCAGTTGAACGAACTGGAACTCGAAAAGCAGTACGCCGAAGACGCTATCGAAGACCTCCACGACGACATCGAGGCCGCCCAGAACCGCAAGGCCGAGAAGGAGGAAGCCATCGTCGAACTGGAGGAGCAGGTCGAGGAGAAGGAGGCGCTGAAAGCCGAGAAAGAGCAGGCGGTCGCCGACCTCGAAGACGAACTCGCAGACCTCAAAGAAGAGCGCGAGGAACTGCGCGAGGAGCTACAGGCGGCCAAGGAAGCCCGCGACGAACAGCAGTCGGCGGTCACCGATGTCGAACGTGACCTCGAAGACGAGCGGGAGGACGAGGAGCGACTCGACTGGGAGATCGACGAACTGGAAGCGCAGGTTGGCGACTACGACCCGGAGGACGTGCCCGACCACGACACCGTCGAAGCCGAGATCGAGCGCCTGACCGGCGAGATGGAGGCCTTAGAGCCGGTCAACATGCGCGCCATCGACGAGTACGACAGCGTGGCCGAGGACCTTTCTGCCCTCCAGGAACAGAAGGACACGCTCGTCGACGAAGCCGACGGTATCCGAGACCGCATCGACACCTACGAAGCCCGGAAGAAGGAGACGTTCATGGACTCCTTCGACGAGATCAACGAGCAGTTCGAGGACATCTTCGAGCGCCTCTCGAACGGAACGGGCCATCTCCACCTCGAAGACGAGGCGGACCCCTTCGAGGGCGGCCTGACGATGAAGGCCCAACCCGGCGACAAGCCCATCCAGCGGCTGAACGCCATGTCCGGCGGCGAGAAATCCCTGACCGCACTCGCCTTTATCTTCGCCATCCAGCGACACAACCCCGCGCCGTTCTACGCGCTGGACGAGGTGGACGCCTTCCTCGACGCGGCCAACGCCGACCTCGTCGGCGAACTGGTAGACGAGCTAGCGGGCGAAGCCCAGTTCGTCGTCGTCTCGCACCGCTCGGCCCTGCTCGAACGCTCCGAGCGCGCCATCGGCGTGATGATGCAGGGCGACAACGTCAGCACCGTCACCGGTATCGACCTCTCGGGCGAGGGACCGGACGACGAGGAGGCGATAGCCGATGACTAGCGAGGGGCGTGCGACCGAAGGGAGCGCGGCCCTCGGAGGCGAGCGGCGAGAGCCGCGAACAATAGCGAGAACCGGGCCGAACGAAGTGAGGAGCGGCCCTCGGGCAAACCGAGCGGCGAACGGAGTGAACCGCGATGACTGACGACGACATCCCCCTCGACATCACTGGCCACGAAGACCGCGAGCCGCCTAGCGGCTCGGAGTCGTCGAGCGGGGAGGGAAGCGACCCGCGAGACAGAGAGCGGCCGAGTGGTGCGGAGTCGTCACCGTTCGGAAGCGACTCGAACGAGAGCTCGGGAGATACCGACACCACCGACGACGTCGACCTTCTGACGGACAGCGAGGCGGACGGAGAGAACGACACGGACGACGACGAGGAGAAGGCCGAACCGGTCGAGGTGCTGGTGCAACTCGCCGACGACGGGGAGATCGACCCGTGGGACATCGACGTTGTGCGAGTCACCGATAAGTTCCTCGCGCGGATCGACGAGAGCGACCTGCGGACCTCCGGCCGGGCGCTGTTCTACGCCTCGGTCCTCGTGCGGATGAAGAGCGACGCGATGCTCGGCGAGGACGAACCGGAGGAACCGATGGCAGAGCCGTGGGAGCAGGCGATGACCGAGGACGCTCCAATCGACCAACCGGACCCCTTCGCCTCGCTGGAGTCGGAGATGGACCGGCGACTGGAGCGCCGACGCGCCCGCGGGATGCCGCGGACGCTGGACGAACTGGTCAGGGACCTGCGGGACGCCGAGCGGGATTCGTGGTGGAAAGAATCGCGCGAGTACGACACCAGCGACTCGCCGAAGGGGTTCCAGCGCGGGACACAGGAACTCGACTACCGCGGGGCCGACGACATGCGACTGGACGACGAGCCGTCGGCGGCCGACGTGACCGGCACCGCCCACGCCGAGAACATCGACAACATCATCGAGGACGTGCATGCCGCCGTCCGCGAGCACTACGAGAAAGGCCGCGAGGAAGTCCTCTATCGGGAGGTCCACCACGCCGGCGGGTCCCGAGTCGAGACGTTCCTCGGGTTGCTATTTCTGGCCCACCGCGGACAGGTCTGTCTCCAACAGGACGACCTCTTTGGCGACCTCTGGATTCAGGACCCGAGCGCGGTGAGCGGGTCCGAGGAAGCCGTCGCCGACTGAGGGCAGAAACAGGTTCAAACGGGACGAACCCGTAGAGAGGGGTAATGGCCCACAAGTCGTCGCCGACGGATCTCCCCGACCCCGAGCGACTTGCCGACGCCTTCTACGTCTACGAGGTGGATACGACGCACGAAGACGGGATTCGCTACTACGGCGAGCCGATGACGGAACGAGAGCGCGTCGTGCAGGCGGTCGGACCGGCGTTTCGCCGTCGCGGCTACCGCGTCCGCCTCACGGAGGAGATGGGCGAGTACGTTCTGGTCGTCAAAGAGCGGTCGCTGGGCGTCGACGGCGTCCCGTGGACGAACGTCGCGCTGGCGCTGGCGACGCTGCTCTCGACGCTGTACGCGGGAAGTCGATGGTACGGGTTGCCAGTTATCTCTGACCCGGCCTCGCTGGTGCAGGCGTGGCCCTTTGCGGCGGCGGTGCTCGGCATACTCGCGGTCCACGAATTCGGCCACTACGCGCTGAGCCGGTACCACGAGGTGCAGGCGAGTCTCCCCTACTTCATCCCGCTCCCGTTCAACGTCATCGGCACGCTGGGGGCGGTCATCCAGATGAACGACAACATCCCCGACCGGAAGGCGCTGTTCGACATCGGCGTTGCGGGGCCGCTCGCGGGGTTAGTGGCGACGGTGGTGGTCACCGCCGTCGGCGTCACGATGGACCCGATTCGAGTCCCCGGTGGAATTATCGCACACGTCGATATCGGCTACCCCCTCTTGATTCGCGGTATCGCGGCGCTGCTCGGCGAACAGGTCGTCTACGCCGACCCGAATCTGATCCCGAACCCCGTCGTCATTGCCGGGTGGGTCGGCGCGTTCGTCACCTTCCTGAACCTGCTGCCCGTGGGACAACTGGACGGCGCACACGTCACCCGGTCGCTATTGGGCGAGAAGATGTGGTCCATCCAGACGGCGGTGCCGCTGCTCTTGTTCGGACTCGCGGGCTACCTCGTCGTCTTCGAGAACGGCCAGGCGGCGGCATTGTGGGCGTTCTGGGGCGTGTTGACGCTCGTCTTCGGCCGCGTTGGATCGGCGACGCCACTGGACGAGACGCCGCTCGGGACCAAACGGGCGGCCGTCGGCGTCCTGACGTTCGTCCTCGGCGTGCTGTGTTTCGCGCCGGTGCCGATCGTCATCTCGCTGTGAGAACGCGGACGCTGACGCCGATGGCTCCCGTCTCGGTCCCGCGCTTCGAGTCGTCCCGTCCGCTGCGGGGAAACACAGAGATAGGAGGAGCGTGAACGGGACGCTATGAGCGAGTCAGCGGGTGTCCCCGAACCCGACTTCGAACAGCTCCACGCGGCGGTCGAACGGCTGCTCGACGAGACGGTCGACCGAGAGGAGGCGCTGGAACTCTCCGCGGAGGATTTACACGTCGACGTTCCCATCCGGTTCGGCGAGGACGCGCCGCGGGCGCGC
Organism: Haloarcula amylovorans; assembly: GCF_004681185.1. Taxonomy (GTDB): domain Archaea; phylum Halobacteriota; class Halobacteria; order Halobacteriales; family Haloarculaceae; genus Haloarcula; species Haloarcula amylovorans. Next base: position 242,800 of record NZ_SRIF01000001.1, read on the forward strand.
TGGGGGTTCGACGGCGACGTGACTATCACCGTGGAGGGGGTTCGCGGGCCGCTACGGGAGTGGATCGAGCTCCACGAGGACCGAATCGTCGAGTCCGACGACTGACCGAACCGCCGTTTCACGCCGCTGGCTAGTGTTAGAAAGACAGAAAGAATTATGCCAATCCAGGTTCTATGATAACAATACACATGACTCCCACGAAGATACGCGAGCGACTCGAAGAGACCGAAGACAGGGTCGACACCGAGGAGTTCGTCGCCGCGTTGGAGTACGTTCGAGACGACGGCCGCCGTCGCCGTCGCTGACGAGTCGTTCCGAGCGCGAACGGAGCGGTCTCTGCTTAGCTGTCAGTGAGCCGCCAGCCGTCGCCATCGACCGTTGCCACGTCTCGTCGGACCATCTCGTCCATCACTTCGTCGAGGCGGTCGGGCTGAGCGATCTCCATTTCGATGCGCTCGACGCCGTGGTACGCCCGGAGGAGCGAGCGAACGTCGTCCATCGTGTGGACCGTTCGGTCGCTCTTCTCCATGACGCTGCCGACGAGTTCGATCATGTCCTCGACGAAGTTCCAGGGGTAGACGACCCACGTCCACTCGTCGAGTCGCTCGCCGACGAACTCCGGTTCGTGCTCGCTGGTCTGGAGTAACTGCAGCGTCGCCGTTCGGACGGTACCGGGATTTTGCTCCTGTACCGTCTTGGCGGCCGTCTCGATGGACTGGCCGGTGTCGGCGATGTCGTCGACGACGAGGACGTCTTTCCCCTCGACCGCGCCGTCGGCCAGCGGATAGCGGACCTCGGCTTCGTCGCCCTTCTGTGCGGTGCCGACGTAGTGCTCGACCTTCAGACTCGCCAGGTCGTCGAGCCCGAGGAAGTCACAGAGACAGCGCCCGGCGAACCACCCGCCGCGGGCCAAGGCGACGACGACGTCCGGTTCGAAGTCGGCGGCTTTCACGTCGTCGGCCACGTCTCGACAGAGACCGTAGATGTACTCCCAGTTGGTGATGGTACACGGGAACTCCTCCGGTAACTCGCCCATACACTCTCGCGTGGACGGGCGGACTTAACCGTTTCAGAACGGTCTCCTCGGAGTTTCCGCCCCCGTCGCGGCGGCGTCGGTCGATACATCGCCGAGCGCCGTCGTCCCGGAAAACAGTTCCCAACTGTCCCCGAAACAGAGTTACCAGTGCTTATCGTTCGCATGGGCCGTCTAACTAACTCCCTGCTACGTCCACCCAGGTGGTATGAATGCGGTACGGACCCATGCAAGTCTGTTCCTCCTCTCGGCGCTCATCGTGACGGGAACCGCAGCGCTCGGACTGTTACCGCTCGGAGCGGCACAGACTGTCGGCAACGGCACCTTCGTCGTCGAGTCGACGACAGAGGCCCAGTCCTTCGACTATACGTTCACCGTCGACGGGACGGTCTCGAAGACGCAGGCCGACGGCTACGCGTCGGAAGCGAGCGACCGAATCGTCGAGAACGACGACGGAACCGTCACCGTCACCGGGACCGCCGGTGACCAGTGGGGCGACGCCTACGAGGTGGACGGACAGGTCGTCGCCTTCGAAAAGACCGAGGGCGATTCGTCCTTCCGCCTCGAACTCGACGGCGACGACGTGACCGGCGTTCTGACGGGGCAACGCGGCGACACCGCCGCGTCCGCCGAACCGATCGACACCTGTACGACTATCACCGAACCCGGCCGCTACGAACTGACGACGGACCTTCAGGATAGTGGCGTCGAGACGTGCATTCACGTTCGGTCTGACGACGTGGTCCTCGACGGTGATGGGCACGTCGTCGACGGCGTCGGCCGTAACGGCACGGTCGGCGTCCGCGTGTTCAACGGGACCGACGGCGAACGGCTCGGCCCGGAACTCACCAACGTCACCGTCACCGACGTGCGGGTGCGCGACTGGGAGCGCGGCGTCGTCGCGGGCGAGATATTCCAGGGCGGACCGACACTGCGCGTTTCGGACCTTGACGCACGGGACAACGCGGGCGGCCTCTTCCTCTACGACGTCGAGGATTCGACGGTCGAGAACGTCACGCTCGCCGAGAACGGGGACGGCCTGCGGACGTGGGAGACGACCAACCTCACCGTGCAGTCGCTTAACGCTTCGGCCAACGCCGACGTAGGCGTCCGCGTCGGCCAAGCCTCTAGCAACGTCACGCTTTCCGACCTGCGGGCCGCGGACAACGGCGGTCGCGGCGTCGTCATCGGCACGACGGGCGTCAGCCGCGTGTCCCTCCGTGATGCCGAGGTGCGGAACAACGGCGGCGTCGGCGTCGACTTCCGCTTCGACGTGTTCGATCACACCGTCTCGAACACGGTCGTCGCCAGCAACGGGGACGACGGCATCAGACTCGTCGACGCCAGCGACGTTCGAATCCGTGACACGGTCGTGCGAGACAACGCTGGCGACGGCATCAAAACGACGCGGAGTACCGGGTCGCTCAGCAACGTCACGCTCCGTGATAACGCCGGACTGGCCTACAACGACACGGCACGGGACGGCGACGGGTTCGACGGCGAGCGGGTCCGTCTCTCCGGCGTGACGGTCTCGTTCACAGCCGGGGAGCCGACGCTCACCGGGGGACCGTCGGTCCCGACGCTCCCCGACGGCTACCAGCGAGCGGGCGACGCGCTCCGAGTTTCGAACGCGCTCCCATCTGACGGTCTCAGCGCGTCGTTCACCGTCCCGAACGCCAGCGACGGCGAGCGCGCCGAACTGTGGTATCACGACGGCGAGACGTGGGGGCGAGTGGACGGCGCAGCAGTCGAGGGTGGCACCGCCACGGTCTCGGTCGTCGGTAACGGAACTCTCGCACTACTCGAACCGAGTGGGCCGAGTGCAGACGCGACCTCGGTGACAGAGCGCGACGGAACCACCGCCGACGCCAGTGGCGTGCCCGCGAACGGAACGGCGTTCGTCGTGGCTTCGACGACCGAAGACGCGTCGTTCAACTACACGTTCACCGTCGAGGGCACCGTCTCGAAGACGGAAGCCGACGGCTACGTCGCCGAGGAGAGCGACCGCATCACCGAGAACGGCGACGGGACGGTCACGGTTACCGGGTTTGCCGGCGACCAGTGGGCCGACCCCTTCGAAGTGGAGGGACGAATCGTTGCCTTCGAGAAGACCGGCGGGACCTCCCAGTTCCGTCTCGAACTCGACGGCGAGGACGTGACCGAGAAACTGGTGAACTGAACCCGAATCAGGGGCTCGGCGGCACCACAAACGGTCGCTCGTTCAAGCAACGAAGGCGTCGTACAAGAGGTCACTTACCCCTTCAGAACCGGCCACTGCAGAGTGGTAGATAATAGACTGCGAGTTTCGTACTACTGTTGAACGAAGATGAAGGGGCGGTCGGCGACCCACTCCGCGGCGTCTATTTCGGAGCGAATGGATTCTTGGAGTCGGTCCGTCTCCTCGGCGGCATACGAGAACCCGTTCGACTGGAACTTTTCGATCCAATACTCTCGTGAGGCTTCGTTGACGTGATGGGTCCCCCTGTGCCCGGGTGGGGCGGCAGTGAAGAGCACGCGCGGCGCTGCTGCCGTGACGGTCTCGACGAGGGTGTCGGCGAATCGCGGCGGAATGTGTTCGGCAATCTCGATACACAGCGCCAAATCGTATCGGTCGTCGAGTTCCATCGGTTCGCGGAGGTCGTGGATAGTGAGCGCGTCGGCCGGTATCTCGGCGTGGTCTCGCGCCTCTGAAAAGCCTTCGACGCCGTGTATCGTGGCCCCGTGGGCTTGGAACCCGGTGAGGTAACGGCCGAGTCCGCAGCCAAAGTCGATCACGGAGTCGGGTTCGTATTCTTCGTAAAGGATGTCGGCGACAGCGTGGGCTTCCTCGGTCGGCGTGTTGGAGACTAGGTCAAGCCAGCGGTCGCCGAATCCGTAGATGATGTCGGGAGTAGCGATACCGAGCGTGTCTGCCTTGGCGAGCACCCATTTGCCGATTGTGGTGATGAACGAGCGCATACCATACGGTCCAGACCGTTATCTATCACTATACGTCGCTTACTCGGTCCTGTGGATGAATGTGGACAGTAGACACTGAATCCTCGGAAGAAGGCCGTCGTACCGGCCGCCTGTGGCCGTCGATACGTCTGCTTACCAGCAACTGTTATCCGGGGGGTCCCACAACACGGTGGCATGGAGACGCGACAGGTGCTGCTCGTCGATGCGTTCGCCGCGGAACCGATGACGGGCAACCCGGCCGGGGTGGTGCCCGAGGCCGAGGGACTGACCGACGACCAACTGCAGGCCATCGCGAACGAGCTAGGTGCCAGCGAGACGGCGTTCGTCCTGCCGAGCGAGGACGCCGACCATCGACTCCGCTACTTCACGCCCGAACAGGAAGTTGATCTCTGCGGCCACGCGACCATCGCGGCCCACGCCGCGCTGTTCGAACGCGGGGTTCTGGAGGCCGAGCAGTGTACGTTCGAGACGGCCTGCGGCGTCCTCGACGCCGAGGTCAAACCCGACGGGACAGTATGGATGGAGCAGGGTGACGCCGACATCCGCGAGGTGGACCTCCCGTTGACCGACGTGGCTGACGCGCTCGGCGTGGACGTGGCGACGCTGCGGGACGTGGGTGCGGACCTGCCGCTTGCGGTGGGCGACACCGGCTTTCCGTGGCTGTTGGTGCCGATCAACTACTTCGAACATCTCAGTGGGATCGACCCGGACCCGGCGGCCATCGAGGAGTGTTGTGAGGCGGCCGACGCGATGGGACTGTACGCCTTCACGTTCGACACTATCAGCGGCGAGTCGACGCTGCACGGCCGCGCGTTCGCGCCGCTTGCCGGCATCGACGAGGACCCGGTGACCGGCACCGCCGCCGGGGCCTGTGGCGCGTACGTCCGCCGGTACGGCGCGCTCGACGACACTATCGAGCAGGTGGTTGTCGAACAGGGCCACTTTCTCGACCGGCCGGGCACCGTCCGCGTCGATACCGACGGCACCGAGGCGTGGGTCGGCGGCCGGGCCGTAACCACGCTCGACGGGTCGCTAACGGTTCCTGACGCCAACGAGGACGACGGAATTATCGAGATATAGTTCGCTCGGATGCGAGTGAACGCCCCCCAGTTTGTGCCGCCACCAGAAGCAACTTAATGGTTCTTGGGGAACAAAGCTATGAGTCAATGCCAACACTGTGGCTCGACGAGATCGGTGCCGACGACCTATCGCGGGTCGGCGGCAAGGCAGCGTCCCTCGGCGAACTGACCGCGGCGGGCCTCCCGGTCCCCTCGGCGTTCGTCGTCACCGCCGACACGTATCGGTCGTTCATCGAGACGACCGACATCGACGAAGAACTGTTCGAAGCCGTCGACGTCGACAGCGACGACTCGGCGGCACTGGCCGAAGCGGCCGAGCATGCACAGGAACTCATCTTGGAGACCGAGGCCCCGCCCTCGGTCAAAGAGGACCTGCTGGCGGCCTACGACGAGATGGGCGACGCCGACGTGGCGGTTCGCTCCTCGGCGACCGCGGAGGACCTCCCCGATGCCTCCTTCGCCGGCCAGCAGGACACCTACCTCAACGTCTCGCGGGCCGACCTCCTCCGGCGAGTCAAGGAGTGCTGGGCGTCGCTGTTCACCCAGCGGGCCATCTACTACCGCAACGAGCAGGGGTTCGACGACGCCACGGTGGATATCGCCGTCGTCGTCCAACAGATGGTCAACGCCGAGAAGTCCGGTGTCATGTTCACGAGTCACCCCTCGACCGGCGCGCCGACGGCCATCCTCGAAGCCGCGTGGGGACTGGGCGAAGCCGTCGTCTCCGGGGCCGTCTCGCCGGACAACTACGTGGTTGACCGCGAGAGCGAGGAGATAGACGAGGTCACCGTCGCCGACAAGAAGGTGATGTGTGTCCGCGGCGAGGACGGCGAGACCGTCGAGCGCTCGGTCCCCGAGGAGAAGCGAAACGAGCGCGTGCTCTCGCCCGAGGAGATTCACCGCCTCATCGAGGTCGGCGAGCGAGTCGAGGAGCACTACGGCACGCCACAGGACGTAGAGTGGGCCATCTTCGAAGACGAGGTGTATCTCCTGCAGTCCCGGCCTATCACGACCATCGACGAAGCGGTCGAGGGTGAGGAAGCGGATGCAGGCGCGGCCAGCGCCGGTGAGGGCGGTAAGGCCTCGGGCGTCGCCGACGGCGGGGCGATGCAGAGCCAGACCGACGACGTGCGCCTCACCGGCATCGGGTCCAGTCCCGGGAAAGCCACCGGAGAGGTCCGCATCGTCTCGAAACTGGACAACCTCGACAAAGTCGAGGAGGGCGACATCATCGTCACGGAGATGACGACCCCCGACATGGTGCCGGCGATGAAACGCGCGGCTGGCATCGTCACCGACCAGGGCGGGATGACGAGTCACGCGGCCATCGTCTCGCGCGAGCTGGGCGTCCCCGCAGTGGTCGGCGCGGACGACGCGAGCGAGCGACTCCGCGACGGCCAAATCGTCACCATCGACGGCGACATGGGCACCGTCGAGCAGGGGACCGAAATCGCCGAGACGGAGGAGTCGACGGCAGACGCGGAACCCGAGCCGGCGGCCGCCGAACCGTCCCAGCAACGCTCGCCGGTCAAACCGATGACCGGGACCGAGGTGAAGGTCAACGTCTCCATCCCCGAGGCGGCCGAACGCGCTGCCGCGACGGGCGCGGACGGCGTCGGCTTGCTCCGCATCGAGCACATGATTCTCTCGACGAACAAGACGCCGGCCCGCTACGTCGAAGACCACGGCGAACGCGCCTACGTCGACGAGATCGTCGAGGGCGTCCGCAGCGTCGCCGAGGCGTTCTATCCCCGGCCGGTACGGGTACGTACACTCGACGCCCCCTCCGACGAGTTCCGGCAGTTACAGGGCGGCGAGGACGAACCCAGCGAGCACAACCCGATGCTCGGCTATCGGGGCATCCGCCGGTCGCTCGACCGCCCCGGCGAGTTCAAACTCGAACTCCGTGCGTTCGAGCGCCTCTACGAACTCGGCTACGACAACGTCGAGTTGATGCTGCCGCTCGTGACCGACGCCGAGGACGTCTTGCGGGCGAAGTCGCTGATGCAGGAGGTCGGCATCGACCCCGAGAAGCGCGACTGGGGCGTCATGGTCGAGACACCTGCGAGCGCGCTCTGCATCGAAGACCTCTGTGAGACGGGACTGGACTTCGTCTCCTTCGGGACGAACGACCTCACGCAGTACACCCTCGCCGTCGACCGCAACAACGGCAACGTCGCCGGTCGGTTCGACGAACTCCACCCGGCCGTGTTGGACCTCATCGGGCAGGTCATCGGCACCTGCCGCGATTACGATGTGGCGACGAGCATCTGCGGACAGGCGGCCTCGAAACCCGAGATGGTCCAGTTCCTCGTCGACGAGGGCGTCACCTCCATCTCCGCGAACATCGACGCCGTGCGCGACGTCCAACACGAGGTCAAGCGCGTCGAACAGCGCCTCCTGTTAGAATCGGTACGCTGAGAGCCGCTCCCCTCTTTTTTGTCGAAGCCGCTACAGTTCGCTGTCCGGCACGACGACAACTTTTCCGAAGCCCTCGCGCTCCTCGATGAGCCGGTGGGCCTCGGCGATGTCGCTCATCGGGAGCGTCTCGCGGATGCGCGGCTCGAAGGTCCCGTCCCACACCAGTTCGAGCGCCTCCTCCGCTTGTCCGGGGGTAGCCATCGTCGACCCGATGACGTGCAGTTGGTTCCAGAAGATGCGGTTGAGGTCCGTCTCCGGTCTGCCGCCGGTCGTCGCTCCGCAGGTGACGACCCGGCCGCCCTTCACGAGGCTCTTGAGCGAATCTTGCCACGTCTGTGCGCCGATGTGGTCGACGACCATGTCGACGCCGCGGCCGCCGGTCAGCGACCGAATCTCGCTCGCGAAGTCGTCCACTTCGTAGTTTATCGTGTGGTCGGCCCCGAGTTCCTCGGCGTAAGTGAGCTTCTCGTCGGTGCTCGCGGTTGCGAACACCTCAGCACCGGCTTCGGCGGCCACCTGCACCGCCGCGTGCCCGACCCCGCCCGACGCTCCGAGGACGAGGGCCGACTCGCCGACCTGTAACTCGCCGCGGTCGCGGAGCATCCGCCAGGCGGTCTGGAACACGAGCGGCGCGGCGGCGGCCGTCTCCCAGTCCACCCCCTCGGGGACGGGCGCGAGGTTCGCCTCGGGAATCGCGGCAAACTCGCTGTGGACGCCGCGGACGTGTTCGCCGATGATGTGGAAGTCGGGGGCCAGCGTCTGGTCGCCCTTGCGGCTGAACTCGTCGTCGCCGCCGCTCTTGCCAGCCAGTAGCGCCACTCGGTCGCCGGGTTCGAACCGCGTGATGGCCTCGCCCACTTCCGTGACCACTCCGGCCCCGTCGCTCCCCGGGATATGTGGCATGTCGAGGTCGATACCCGGCAGGCCGCGTCGGGTGTGAATGTCGAGGTGGTTCAGCGAGGCCGCTTTGATGTCGACCAGCACCTCCTGTGGGCCACACTCCGGGTCCGGGAACTCGCCATATTCGAGTACATCTCTGTCGCCGTGGGCATCGAACTGGACTGCTTGCATCGTCTACTGCATCGAGACAGGACCATAACAGTCTATCGTGATGGTTTGTTGCGTGGGTCGAGTTCAGCAGCCAAGCGTCGCCCGTACACTACGCTTTTGATCGCCGATTGCTACTCCCGGTATGGAACGACCCTCCGCTCCGGAGGCGAAGAGCATCAGCGAGGGAGTGTCGTACCTCCCCTTCGGCACGCTCTCGGACCTGGAACGCACCCGGGGAGTTCGGCCTCTCGCAGGGACGAATCGTCGCGTTCCTGCTTGGCCTACGTGAGGCGGTCGTTACTGGGGAAACATCGCCTTCGTCAAACTCCACCGACCCGCCGCCGAGGTTCGCAAAGACGACCTCGTCCACGGGCTGCTCCACGGGAGCGTCTACTTCTACTCGAACGACAAGGGGTTCGAGACGTACCGAACGATGCGGGTCGGCTCCGTCGGTGGTGCGCTCGATACAGAGCGCCAGACGGTCTTCGAGTCCATCGTCGGGCCGACTGGGTTCCGAGCGAAGGCAACGAAGAAGAGCGGCCCCTCGAACTGGTGAGACCGAGCCGTCACCGATTCGCGGCCGGTGTGACGCTGAACCGAACAAAACGGCTAAACCGCTCGCCGCCGTGGACACCTATAGAATGCTCCAGCGGGCCGAGCCACAGGATTTCGACCGCGTCCTCTCCTCGATGTGCACCGCTCCACATCCCGCAGCCCGCGAGGCGGCCGAACGGTTCCTCGCCACGAATCCCGGCGACCCCGGAACCTACGAGACCGTCGCCGAACTCGAAGCCGAGGCCGTCGAGTACCTCGGTGAGTTAACCGGTCTCACTGACCCCGCCGGATACGTCGCTTCCGGGGGGACAGAGGCGAACATACAGGCCATCCGCATCGCCCGCAACCGCGCCGACACCGACGACCCGAACGTCGTCGCGCCGGTCCACGCCCACTTCTCGTTTACCAAGGCCGCGGACGTACTGGGCGTCGAGCTGCGCACCGCGCCCGCCGAGGACTACCGGGTGAACCCCGAAGCGATGGCACAGCTGATCGACGACGACACCGTCTGCGTGGTCGGCGTCGCCGGGTCGACGGAGTACGGATACGTCGACCCGATTCCCGCCATCGCCAAGTTGGCCCGCGAGACCGGCGCGCTCTGTCACGTCGACGCGGCGTGGGGCGGCTTCTACCTCCCGTTTACCGACCACGCGTGGCATTTCGGCCACGCCGACGTGGACACGATGACTATCGACCCCCACAAGGTCGGACAGGCGGCGGTCCCCGCAGGTGGCCTCCTCGCCCGCGACGAGACACTCCTGGACGAGTTAGCCGTCGAGACGCCCTACCTCGAATCGACGAGCCAACTGACGCTTACCGGGACGCGCTCGGGGGCGGGCGTCGCCTCGGCCGTCGCCGCGATGGAGGCGCTGTGGCCCGCTGGTTACCGTGAGCAGTACGAGTGCTCAATGGACAACGCCCGCTGGCTGGCCGACCAGTTGCGCGCCCGCGGTCACGACGTGGTCGATCCCGAACTCCCCCTCGTGGCGGCGGACCTCTCGGTGCCGATGACCGACGAGTTGCGAGACCGCGGCTGGCGCGTCTCGAAGACAGGTGCCGGCGAGATGCGCGTCGTCTGTATGCCCCACGTCACGCGGTCGATGCTCCGCTCCTTTGTCGCCGATTTGGACTGGTACTGACCGTTGGAGAACGCGGAGAGCATACCGCGCCGAAGGCGCGGTTTCACCCACGTTTTTCAAGGAGTGGTGCCCGCAGGGCCGAAGGCCCGAGGACACCTGGCGAAGAAAAACGTGGATACCAACATTTAGGTCGCCCTACCGGGTAGGGGGGGACGTGGACCCGGTCGCTTCGCTCCCGACGATGGTGGCGTTCCTCGGCGAGTGCGGTACGGCAGGCGGTGCGCTCGGCCCCTTAGAGGAAGCCGTCTGTACCGCCACGGGACCGACGGGACTGGGCATCATCGCCATCTATTCATTTCTCATCGCGTTCATTCTCCCGCTCCCCAGCGAAGTCGTCCTCGTCCCAGCCGAGACGCTCCGGTTGGGGCTCTCGACGACGGGGAACCTCGCGGCCATCATCGTCGCCAGCGCGTTCGGCAAGGCCATCGGCAGTCTCTTCGCGTTCCACATCGGGCAGGAAGCGAAGGAGTACGGCCCGCTGGTCCAGCGAATCAAGAACTCGCGGTTCGACCTCATCGAGTGGTCCGAGAAGAAGACGATCAAGATCGCACAGGAGTACGGCTACGTTGGCCTGGCACTGGCGCTCTGCGTGCCTTTTTTCCCCGATACACTTTCGATCTACGCCTTCACCGTCCTCGAAGAGGACTACCTGCGCTTCGGCGCGGCGACGTTCGTCGGCAGTGCCGGTCGGCTCCTCGTGACGCTGGGCCTCGCGGGCGGCACGCTGGCGTTGCTGTAGAAAACCAACCTCCTTTTGACCCGTCGGTTGCTCACAGAGAGGTATGAGCCACGACGAGTTTCCAACGGACCGTCCGGCGGTGGTGACCTGCGGGTTGCCCTACGCGAACGGCGACCTGCACGTCGGCCACCTGCGGACCTACGTGGACGGTGACGCCCTCTCACGGGCGCTACGACGCATCGGCCAACAGACCGCCTTCGTCTGTGGGTCCGACATGCACGGGACGCCCGTCGCCGTCAACGCCGCCGAGGAAGGCGTCGAACCGCGCGAGTTCGCCCTGCGCTATCACGAGGCGTACGCCGAGACGTTCCCGCAGTTCAACGTCGAGTTCGACAACTACGGCCACACCGACGACGAGACGAACACCGAACTCACACAGGAGTTCGTCCGCTCGTGGGTCGAAAACGACCACGTCTTCGAGAAGGAGATCGAGGTCGCGTGGGACACCGAGCAGGACCAACCGCTCCCTGACCGCTTCGTCGAGGGGACCTGTCCCTACTGCGGCGAGCAGGCCCGCGGCGACGAGTGCGACGAGGGCTGTCAACGTCACCTCGAACCCGGCGAAATCGAGGACCCGGTCAGCACCATCACGGGTAACCCGGCCGAGTATCGCACTCGCGAGCACAAGTTCCTGCGCCTCTCGGACTTCCAGGAGTACCTACAGGGCTTTCTCGATCGCGTGGAGGGCACCGACAACGCGAAGAACCAGCCCCGCGAGTGGATCGAAGGCGAGCTGCAGGACCTCTGTATCACGCGGGATATGGACTGGGGCATCGATTACCCCGGTGACGAGGGTGAGACCGAGGACCTCGTGCTGTACGTCTGGGTGGACGCTCCCATCGAGTACGTCGCCTCCACGAAGCAGTACACAGAGCGCGTGGGCGCGGACACCTACGACTGGGAAGACGTCTGGAAACTCGACGGCGAGGCGCGCCACGGCACCGACTGGGACGAGTCGTGGACCGACGATGGTGGCGAGATAATCCACGTCATCGGCCGCGACATCATCCAGCACCACGCCGTCTTCTGGCCGTCGATGCTGCGCGGCGCGGGCTACAACGAACCCCGTTCGATTCTCGCCACCGGGTTCGTCGGCATCGACGGGAACGCGCTCTCGACATCGCGCAACCGCGCGGTGTGGGCCGACGAGTACCTCGATGCAGGCTTCCACCCCGACCTGTTTCGCTACTACATCGCCACCGGCGCGGGCTTAGAGACCGACGTGGACTTCTCCTGGGACCGCTTCCAGGAGCGGGTCAACGGCGAACTCGTGGGCAACGTCGGCAATTTCATCTACCGGTCGTTGTTGTTCGCCGAGCGCAACTACGGCGGGACGCCCGAGGCGGACGTCAGCGACGACGTGCGCGAACGTATCGAGGAGTCACTCGACGAGTTCGAGGAAGCGGTACGGGCGTACGACGTCCGCACGCTGGCGGAGGTCGCCACGGACCTCTCGAACTACGGCAACGAGTACATCCAGCGCAACGAGCCGTGGAACCTCGTCGACGACGACCCCGACCGCGCGGAGCAGGTCATTCGCGACTGCGTGCAACTGGCGAAGGCCGTCGCCGTCGTGATGCAACCCGTCTTGCCCGGCAAGGCAGAGCGCCTGTGGGGCCAACTCAGCGAGGAGGGCTCCGTCGCAGACGTATCGCTCGACACCGCGCTTGAAGCGCCGCCCGCGTCCTTCGAGGAACCTGAAGAACTGTTCACACAGGTTGAGGACGACCACATCGAGGACCTCAACGAAGAGCTACAGGAGCGAATCGAGGAGGCGAGCGAAGAGAGCGAGGACGGTAACGAGGAAGCTGCCGACGCGGACGACGACGACGACGAAGCCGCGACCGCCGACCTCGAACCGCTGGTCGAGGAGCGCATCGGCTTCGAGGACTTCGAGGGCATCGACATGCGCGTCGGCGAAATCGTCTCGGCGGAGCCGGTCCCCGACGCGGACAAGCTCCTTCGCCTCGAAGTGGACATCGGCCACGAGGTCCGGCAGGTCGTCGCCGGCCTCGCCCAACTCCACGAGATAGACGACCTGCCCGGCACGCGCGTCATCCTGCTCGCCAACATGGAGAAAGCCGATTTGTTCGGCATCGAGTCGAACGGGATGGTGCTGGCCGCTGGTGACGAAGCGGACCTGCTGACCACCCACGAGGACGCCCCGCTGGGAACGCGAGTGCAGTAGGGCAGCCAGCCACGGCGTGTGGCCTGCACCGCTGCTCGAAACCTCTCGCTCACTCTCTGCTAGTCCAGCGGAGAGTGAGACGAAAGACAGCCTGTCTGAAACGGACGAACTCACTCTCTTCTGCGAACGGAGAGATGACTACAAGCGAAGGGATCGTCTATTCTTCCTCGCTCTCACTACTCGCCGATACTGAGTCGCTCTTGATGTGAAGGTACTGGAGTGCCTCGCGGATGTTGTAATCTTTCGAGGCTATGTCGTCGGCGTTCAGCGCCGTCTCCAGCCGGTCGATTGCCACCTCGCGTCCACTGCCGGCAGTCACGCGCGATCACCGCTGACTCCACCGCTGAACTCCCACGTCCGTTCGATGGCCGATTGGCGGTGACGGAGTGCGGTGGCGATACGCCCGTTACAGTCGAAGAAGGCGTCAGCCGGTACGTTGCAGTCGTTCATCGTAGAGAGTCGGCGTCACTCGGTTGTTCCGTCTCATATACGGTTGGCCTCCTGTGCATCAACGGAGCAAACGTGCATCAATTACGACGCTCACACGTACCGTTGTTCAAATACCCGCGGCCCGGTAGCAACTACTCGGTTTCGGGTTCGGAAACGATCAGCCCGGACTGAATCATCGTCTCACAGCCCCGTCGAATCCGCTGTGAGGCCGCATTGGCCGAGATATCCAACGCTTCGCCGACCTCTTGGACGGAGGCTGTACGTGGAATCGTGAAATACCCTTCCTGAACTGCCGCTACGAGCGCCTCGTGCTGTTCCGCCGTCAGACCGAACTCGCGGTGGCGCGGTTCGGACGGCGAAGCGAGGTGCGTCACTTCGAACTCGTGGCCGGTGTCTTGGAAATGGCGTTGGAACGACGAGACCATGCCTTCGTCGGCGAATCGCAATCGGAGGTGCCACTGGTCGTCACGCGCCGTCGCTTCCGTAATCGCCGCGTGGTGGTCTATCATGTCGTGAACGAGTTCCTGGAAGTCCTCGCTCCACTCGAGTCGGTACAGTACCACGTCGTCCGCCTCGTCCACGAGGTCGGCTGAAGTGACCGTCGGATCGCCTTCGAGCGCCTGCGAGAAACGCTCGAAATTACCGCCTCTCGCCCAGAGAAACGGGAAGACTTCCCGCGGACTGTGTGATGCCAGACGGTCGGACTCGATAGTCATCTCCGGGGCCGTTGCCAGCGCCTCTTCCAGCGCGAACGCGGCGGTGGGAATCGTAAACTCACCAACGACGCTCATACATCGTCTGGACGACGATGGCGGATAAGTTCGATGGCAGCGATAGACGGGAATATTTACGACGGCGCGCCGGACCGAGCGGACCGTCCCCGCCGCGGTCTTACTGCAACCAGACGCTAGCGAAGGCGTCGAAGAACTCCGTCCCGGTGTCGACGACGACGTGGTCAGCGCCGAGTTCGGTCACGCGGTTCGAGACGGTGTCGACGTGGGCGTCGAGACGCTCTCGATAGCTCTCGGCGAGCGATCCGCTGAAGTACGACCGTCGGGTCTCCTCGGACTCGGGGTCGGCAAAGAGCGCATCGCCGACCGCTGGCGGGTCGAGTTCGTCGGGAGCGACCACCTGCACCAGCAACACGTCGACGTCCTTGCGGGCGAGGGCGGCGACGCCGGTCGCGATCTCTTCGGGGTCGGTCAGGCAGTCACTCAACAGCACCACCAGCGACCGCGAGCCGATCTGTCCGGCGTAGTCGGCCAGCGCACTCTCGAAGTCGGCTTCGCCGTCGGGCGACATCTCGTTGAGCTGGTCGATGAGCGCGAACAGCTCACCGCGGTTCGACCGGGCGGCGTCCAGCCGGTCCGCTCGCTCGCGGAACGTCCCGAACTGGAACTGGTTGTTCTCCTCGGCGGTGAGGTAGGCGACGCCCAGACCGAGTCTGGCGGCGGCCTCGAACTTGTGGGTATCACCGTCGCCGAAGTCCATCGACGCGCTGGCGTCGACGAGGACGTGGACGGTGAGGCTCCGCTCGGCCTCGAACTGCTTGATGAAGTACTCCTCCGTGCGAGCGAACAGTTTCCAGTCGATGAGCCGCGTGTCGTCGCCCGGCGAGTACCGGCGGTAGTCGCTGAAGGTCAGCCCCTCACCGATGCGGGGCGAGCGCTGGTCGCCCTGCCGGAGCGCGGTCGATTCGCGGTTCAGCGCCGCGTCGAACCGGGCGAGCTCGTCGAGGAAGTCCGGCTCGATGGTCATTCCGCGAGGAGGTCAGCGACGGCGTCGTCCGTGGTGCGGCCCTCGCGTTCGGCCCGGAAATCCAAGACGATGCGGTGGCGGAGGACGGGCGCGGCCAGCGCCTCGATGTCCTCGCTCGCGACGTGCGAGCGGCCCCGCAGGAAGGCGCGAGCCTTCGAGGCGAGGACGAGCGCCATGCTCGCCCGCGGGCTCGCGCCGTAGTCGATCTCGTCGGCATCGCGGGTCCGCTGGACCAGCCGGACGACGCGGTCGCGGATGTCGTCGGCGATGGGGACCTCGCGGACGAACTCCTGTGCCGCCCGAATCTCCTCGCGCGCGAGAACGCGTTCGACGGGGACCTGTTTCGCGCCGCTAGTGAACATGTCGACGATACGGCTCTCCTCGTCGAAGTCGGGATACTCGACGAGCAGCTTCATCATGAAGCGGTCGGTCTGGGCCTCCGGTAGCGTGTAGGTCCCCGACTGGTCGATGGGGTTCTGCGTGGCGAGGATGAAGAAGGGGCTCGGCAACTGGTAGGTCTCGCCCGCGGCGGTCACCTGCTTCTCCTGCATCGCTTCGAGCAGCGCTGCCTGAGTCTTCGGCGTCGCGCGGTTGATCTCGTCGGCCAGCACGACGTTGGCGAACACCGGCCCCTTCTCGAAGACGAAGTCCCGACCGGTCTCGCTCTCGCGGATGATCTCGGTGCCGGTGATGTCCGATGGCATCAGGTCGGGCGTGTTCTGGATGCGTGAGAACTGGAGGTCTGTCACCTCGGCGACGGTGCGGACCATCGTGGTCTTCCCGAGGCCAGGATTCGACTCCAGCAGGGCGTTGCCGTCCGCGAGGATGCAGACGAGCAGTTGTTCGAGCACGTCGGACTGGCCGACGATGCGCTTCCCTATCTGGTCGCGGGCGATACTGATCTTCTCCTGAAGGTCGTCGATGTCGTACTCTGTCATTGGTCGTCCTCTTTCTCCTCGCGGATGCGGAGGTTGTACTCGCGGATGAGCGCCGCGTCCTCGATCTCCTCTGAACCGGCGAACCCAGCCTGCTGGCTGTCGATACCGCTGCCGTCGCCGCCGCCACTCGGCCCCGACGACGGGAACTGCTCGCTCTGTTCGACCGCTTCGTCGCCGCCCGTCGAGTCGACCTGCGCGGTCAGGTTGTCGTCGCCGGCCGAGACGTTCTCGCTGTCGCCGAGGACGGCATCGGCGTCTTCCAGTCCAGTGTAGTTCCGCGACTGGTTGGCGGGACCGCTGGCCGCCGGGTCCTCGGGGCCGCCGCCCAGCAGCGCCAGGTCGACGGCCGCCACCTGCAGCGTCGCGATGCTCAACAGCACGACGACGACGACGGTGCCGGCCACCCGACGGAGGTCGACGAGGGCAACCCCGGAACTCTCCTGGAGCCGGTCGAGGACGTCCTCGTAGAGGCGGGCGGCCATCCGCGAGTTGGCGTCGGCGGCGACGGCGTCGCGGGCGGTCCGCAGCGCCTCGGCGACCGGTGGATTGGCCGCTTCGAAGCGCTCGATTAGCGGCTGGCGGACCCGGAGCCACACCTCGACGACGAACGCGACCGCGCCGACGACGACGCCGATAAGCGCCGCGACCGGCAGCGTCGCGGCGGTCAGCGACCGACCCAGCGCGTCGCCGACCGGGTCGAGGACGGCCGACGGAACTGCGACTTGACTGGGAAGCCCGGGCGGAGAGAGCACCGAGAGCGCCAGATTGACGACGAGGAACAGCAGCGTCGCGTCCACGATAGCGTAGACGATTGCAGCCTTCCAACCCTCCCGGCGGACCTCGCGGAGCGCGCGCTTCATCCGCTCGCGCGACGCGCCGGTTGCCGACTGCGTCTCAGTGTTAGTGTTCTCAGACACGGTTAATACCCCTCACAAGCCGGCTTCTCGGCGTTCTCTTCCTGGCTACAGAGCGTTTCGAGGTCGCTCTCCATCTCGGCGTTCTCCGATTCCAGCGTCTCGACCCGCTGTTCGAGTTCGGTGACGTCCGCTTCGAGCGTCTCGATCTGGGCTTGGAGGTCCTCGACATCGTTCTGTAGCTGATTCCGTTCGCTACGGAGCGTCTCGACGTCGCTTTCGAGGTCGGCGACCTCCGCTTCGAGTTGGTCCCGCTCTTCGCGGAGATTGCTGATCTCCTCGTCCAGTTCGCGGTTCGTCGACTGGAGTTCGTCGACCTGCTGTTCTCGTTCGCGCAGTTCGGCCCGCGTCTCGGCGAGTTGCGATTCGGTCGCGTTCAATTGCTTGCCCGTCCGGTCGAGTTCGCTCGCCACCTGATCGACGTCCTGCGTTCGCGTGTTGAGCGTGTTGCGCAGTTCCTGGAGTTGCGTCCGGTTCTCCTGTAAGTTGGACCGCGTCGTCTCCAGTTCGGACTGGAGCGCCGAGTTCTTCTCCTGCAGTCGGTCGTTCTGTGCCTGCAGGTCGCTGGTCGCGTCCTGGTAAAACACCGTCGCGCCAGCCGTCCCGGCGATGGAGAGGACGATGAGCACGAGCAACCCGAGGTTCAGCCGTCGGCCGATGGCGCTCATGGGAGACCACTCTCCAGCGTGGTGCGGCCGCGATACACCTGGACGCGCCGGCCGACGACCTCCGCGAGGAACACGAGCAACGCGGCGAGCAGCGTGAGCCACCCCCACGAATCGCGGACGGTTCGGACCCGCGTCGACTGCTGTCGGGCGAGGCGGGCGATGGCCGCCCCGTCGTCGGGAGCGAAGGTCTGGCCGCCGGTCGCTTCGACGACCGATTCGAGCTGCTGTGAGCGGCCGAACGCGCCGTACTCGGGGGGGTAGTTCGCGGCGTACTCGGTGCCGAGGACGTCGTGGTAGCCGACTTCTTGAGGCGTGAACGTTCCCTCGTAGATGTTCTCGCTCACCTGCCGGACGGTGACGTCCTCGGACGACGGCCGATTCTCGCCGCGGTAGGTGAGTGTCGCCTCGCGGCCGACACGGGCGTCACTGACGGCCGTGACGCCCGTGGAGGTCCGAGCCGGGTCGCCAACGGCATAGTTGACCGACTTCGTCACGGCCAGCGAATCGGGCTTTCGGAGCAGGTCACCGAGCGTTCCGTCGTCGTCGTAGGCGGTGATGGAGACGACGCGGCCGAGGCCGAAGCGCCACGAGGCGATGGCCGGTTCGCCGTCGGCGGTGGCGATCTGGAAGTCCGCGCCGGACTTGACCGCCACGCGGTTGGCCTGCCCGGGGTTGGCGGTCAGCGTGACGCCGGAGGTGATGAACGTATCCGGCGTGACGATCGTGAGATTCTGCCCTTCGTACCGCCTGGAGCTTCCACCGAACAGCAGCCGAAGGCGGTTGGTCTCGCTCGCTGAGAAGTACGACCCACCGGACTCGCTGGCGATGCGCTTCATCTTCGGCTCGTTGACCCGCTTTGCGGCACCGACGCCGATGATGCGAGTCCCCTCGCGGCCGAGTTGGTTGGCGACGGCCGAAGGCGGGCCGAGGTAGTCGTTCCCGTCGCTCAGCAGGATGATTGTCCCCTCCTCGTCGCCTAAGAGTTCGTCGGCCCCCTGCAGGCCGACGGCGATGTCAGTCGCACCGCCACTTTGCAGTCGGCGGATGCGGTCGGCGATGGCCTCGCGGTTGCCGCCGAGTTGCTGGAGTTCCGCCACGCGGAAGGCGCGGTAGTTGAACGCGACGACGCCGACCTTGTTCTCGTCGCTCAGTTGCTCTAAGACGTCGAGTGCGACTGCTTTCTGGACACCCAGTCCCTCCTTCGAACTGCCGGAGACGTCGATGGCGAGGACGATGTTCGCTGTCCCACCGGTGGCGTTGCCGACTCTGACCGGCAGCATAGAGGCCACTGGCGACTCCTCGTAGCCGCCGTTGTCGTAGGCGTTGTCGCCGCCGACCGTCACCAGGCCGCCGCCGTCGATGACGTGTTCCTGGAGCGCGCTGACGTTGCCGAGTCGGTTTGCCGGCCGGTCCTGGACGACGACTGCCGAGTAGTTGTCGAGGTCGCCGGGGACCGTCTCGGCTTCGGTCACGTCGTAGAGATCGGAGAGATAGTCACCGAGCGGATAGTCGCCGCCCGAGACGTAGAGCAGGTCAGGCTTCTCGACGACGCGGACGCTCCGGTAGTACACGTCGTTGACGTCGTAGACGTCCTCGCCCTCGACGCGGGCAGTCATCCGGTGTGTCCCGGTTTCGTTGAAGGACTGACTGACGGTGAACGACTCGCCCGCCGCGACCGACTCGGTGGCGACCGTCTCGCCGTCGACGCTCACCGTCACCGTCGCGGGCGCGGACTGCTCGACGGCCCCGAGCGAGACGGTGAACTCGGTCGGCAGGCCGGCGCTGATCGTCTGCGGGCCAGCGATGCTGACGGCGCGTTCCGTCTCCGTCGGCGAGATGCCCACGCTACTGACCGTCGCGTTCAGCGCGCGAGCCTCCTCGGCCGCCGCCGAGAGCGACCGCCCGTCGGTCACTTGCCCGTCCGAGAGCACGACTACGGTTCCGTTCTCCTGGAGGTTCGCGGCGATGCCGTCGCCGAGTCGGGAGTCGTTCCCGCTGCCGACGGTCGCCTTCGTCACCGGCACCCCCTCGGCCTCGACATCGCTGACGAGCGAGTCGGTCGTATTAGGGTAGACGGCCATGCTCGCCGATTCGTCGGCCAGTAGCGTCACGCTCGGCTCGCCCGCCGTCTCTCGGGTCTGGACAGTGTATGGCCCCATCGCGGCGACGACGAGGAGGACGACCACGAGCACGCGACTCCCGAACAACAGTCGGCGGCTCCGTGCCGAGGCCGACCGCGAGCCGTAGTCGCCCCAGACGACGACGTACGCCAGGAGGGCGACGGCGACCGGGAGGACCGCCAGCGGCCAGAGGTGCTCGACGCCGACCCGCAGGCCGTCGGCGAGGGTGTACGACACCATCAGAGGTCACCCCGCCGGCCGAGGTAGCCGATCTCGGCGAGCGCCACCACCAGCGCCCCGATGGCGGCGTACTCGGTGAGCGGTTTCGGCACGGTCCGGCGCTCCTCTCGTGTGAGGTTCCCGGCGGCGCCCTCGCGGGTTTCGAGCGTTTCGACGGCGACGTCCGATTCTCGTTCGTCGAGCAGCGAGGCGCTCACCGTGTGCTCGCCGCTCGTGTAGAACCCCGCCCGCTGGAGAGTCACGCTCGGCCCGGCGACGGTGCCGTCGGGGCCGTCGACGCTGTCGCCGTCGAACTGCGCTCGCTCGCCGGTCTCGTAGTTCAGCGCCGGAAGCGGCGCTCGGTCGGCCAGCGAGAAGACGGTGCGTTTCCAGAACACGGGGTACTGGTAGTTGTACTTGAAACTCGACCGGTCTTCGATGTAGCCGTAGTACATGAGTTGGCCGCCGTTGCGGTCGGCGGTTGCGATGAGTGGCGTCCCGTCGGCGAGTTCGACCAGCGCCTGGCCGTCCTTGAGCGAGCCGCCGACGTACTCGTCAGGTGGTTGGAAATCGATACCGCGCGTGAGAGTCGTCTGCCTCGTCTGGCCGATTGTCGACCCGGCCCGAACGTCTTCCGGGGCGAGCAACAGCAGGTCCCCGTACTTCTGTGGCATCTCAGGCTGTGCCTGGATGGCGACGCCGCCGCCGTCGGCGATGACGTCGCGGCCCGCCTCGACGTTCCCGGCCAGTAGCGAGCCGGGGTCGACATTGCTGTAGATGATGACGTCGTATCCGTCCTCGACAGTCGTCGGCGGACTGTCGACGGTGAGGTCCACCTGGTCGACCACCGAGAGCGCCGTCGTCAGGTAGCGGTTGCGGTCGTTGGTCAACACCAGCACGTCCACGGTCGGGTCCTCGGGGGCCGCGACGGCGACGCTGTCGTCTACGGGGAAGTCGTCACCGGGCGAGAGACGGACCCGGCTCCGTCCGGCGGGGACCGGTAGTGTGACGGTCGCGACGTCGCCCGCACCGAGGTCGACCTGTGCGCTCTCCTCGCCGAGTGAGACCGTTCGCGTCACGGGTTCGTCACCGTAGTTCTTCACCGAGACGGTCACCTCCGACCCGGAGAACCGCCGTTCGACGATACCAACGTTCGATCGGCCGCCGCCCTCGAACTGCCGGAGGTCGACGCTGAGGCCGCGTCCGCGGGCGGTCGTGACAGTGTCGGCCCACGCGTCGCCAGCGAAGTCACTCAACACGACGATACGGGCGTTCTCGCCAGCGAGCGCGGTCGCCTGCGAGATGGCCGACCGGAGATCGCCGGGGCTGTCCGTCACCGTCAACCCGTCCAGTGTCGACTCGACCTCGCTGGGCGGGCCGCGCTGGAGGACGACCTGTCCGCCGCCGGACGTGGTGACGACGGACGTGGTCCCGGTCACCTCCTCACGGGCGGCCGCGACCGCCCGGTCGAATCGGGTCCCCGACCCGTCGGCCGTCGCCATGCTGGCGCTCGTATCCACGACGAGCACTGTCTCTTCGACGGTCGCACGCTCGGAGACGGGGACGTACGGCGACGCCAGACCGACCGCGAGGAGGAGGATGACGACCAGTTGCACGAGGAGGAGAACGCTCCGCGAGAGCCGTTCTAACAGCGGACTCGTGGCCTGTTGGCGCTGTTCGCTCGCCAGAAACCGAAAGGTCGGCAACTCCAGCCGTTCCGGGTCGGGGCGAATGAGATACAGGACGATGATGGGGACCGCCGCGAGGAGGGCGGCGAGGCCGAGAGGGCTGAGAAATACGTCGGGGAGGGCCATCGATTCACTCAACTCCCACCAAGATTATCTCTCTTATGTTGGTTTTTCGTTCTTTCGAGACCAAAAGTGGGACCGGCGGGGCCGCGGTCGGGTGATCGAAAGGCTTGTCAACAAATCACAAGTGTGTCGCCGGTCACTTTTGTAGCCCGCCCACGTAGCGAGGAATATGCCAGCCGACGGGCGAGATGACGGTTCGGCCACCGAGGAGAGCGACGATTTCGTCGAGACGTACGAGTACGCCACGGAAGCCGACGTCATCCGCGTCGAGGAGGATGAACCCGAGGGGGGAGAGGAGGGAGCGGTTGCCGGGTCCTTCTCACCGGAGGGAGACGTAAAACCAGGGACGCCGGGCGCGGAGAACGCGGTATTTGTCGGGCTGGGAGTGTACGTCGCTATTCTCGCCCTGGGACAGATGTTCGCCGGGAGCGTCATCTACGCGCCCGCGACCCTCGCCGCGATTACGGCGACGGTCGCCATCGGAACGGCGCTCTGTTACGGTCTCTTCACCCGAACGGACCCCGACACTTAATCCTGCGGCCCCCCTACACCGAGACATGGCGTTTCCCCCGGTCGCCCTCGCTCTCGCGCCCGCACAGGTCGACCCACTGTTCAGTATGTCGCTCTCCCTGCTGTTGTTTCTGGCCGGTGCCGGGCTCATCGCCGCCGAAGCGTTCGCGCCGGGGACGCACTTTTTCGTTCTCGGCATCGCGCTGCTGACAGCCGGCCTGGTGGGACTGTTCATTCCGGCAAGCCTCGGGCTTCTCGCGCCGATAATCCTCACGGTGGTCGTCTTGCTGACGACGGCTGTGACGCTGTGGGGGTATCGCCAGCTCGATTTCGCTGGCGGCAGTCGCGGACAGACGCTGAGTTCGAGTTCGCTACAGGGACAGTTCGGTACCGTCACCGAGCGAGTCACCCGTAGCTCAGGCGAAGTGAAACTGGAGGACGGCGGCTTCAACCCCTACTATCAGGCCCGTTCTATCGACGGCGACATCGAGGAGGGGACCGAGGTGCTAGTCGTCGACCCCGGCGGCGGCAACGTCATCAAAGTCGAACCCGTCGGGAGTGCGGGCGACGATATCGACCGGGCGCTCGAACGCGACCGGTCGACTGCCGACGAGCGCGAACCCGACACACGCGAACCCGACACTGAGTCCGAGCGCGCCTGAAGAAGACGGCGTGCGATTCGTCAGTGTGTGACAGACACGCCAAAGGCTTTTCTTTCGTCGCTCCTGAGTTCCAATCGTTATGTTCCCCGCGTTACTACCGCTGCAAATCGGGGGAATCATCGGCTTCGTCACGGTGATTTTCCTCCTGTTAGCCATCGCGCTGGTGTACTCCAGCGTCGTGATCATCCGCCCGTACCAGAAGGGCGCGTACACCGTCCTCGGGACGTACCGGGGCATCCTCGATCAGGGGATTCACTTCATCTACCCCTTCGTCTCGGACGTGACCCGCTTCGACATGCGGACACAGACGCTCGACGTGCCACGACAGGAAGCCATCACGCGCGACAACTCGCCGGTCACCGCCGACGCCGTCGTCTACATCAAGGTGATGGACCCGAAGAAGGCCTTCCTCGAAGTCGACAACTACGAGCGCGCCGTCTCCAACCTCGCCCAGACCACCCTCCGTGCCGTCCTGGGCGACATGGAACTCGACGACACGCTGAACAAACGACAGGAGATCAACGCCCGCATCCGGAAGGAACTGGACGAACCCACCGACGAGTGGGGCGTCCGCGTCGAATCGGTGGAGGTCCGCGAGGTCAACCCCTCGAAGGACGTCCAGCAGGCTATGGAGCAACAGACCTCCGCAGAGCGGAAACGCCGTGCCATGATTCTGGAAGCGCAGGGTGAACGGCGCTCTGCCATCGAGACGGCCGAAGGTGACAAACAGTCCAACATCATCCGCGCACAGGGTGAAAAGCAGAGTCAGATCCTCGAAGCGCAGGGTGACGCCATCTCGACGGTTCTCCGTGCCAAGTCCGCCGAGTCGATGGGCGAACGCGCCGTCATCGACAAGGGGATGGAGACGCTGGGCGAGATGGGCAAATCCGAATCGACGACGTTCGTCCTCCCGCAGGAACTCACGTCGCTCGTGGGCCGCTACGGCAAGCATCTCTCTGGCAGCGACGTCAAGCAGAACGGTCACGTCCTCGATGCCCTGGACTTCGACGCCGAGACCCGGGAGATGCTCGGCTTAGACGACATCGAGGAGATTCTCGGCCAGATCGACGAAGAGGCCGAAGTCGACGTCGAAGCGATGGAAGAAGAGGCCCAAAAGATAAAACACGGCGAGGACTCGGGCGTCGACAGCGCCGACGAGGTCATCGAACAGATGGACGCCGATCTCGAGGGCGAAACGACGAAAACCGATGTCGCCGGCGGACCGGACGACACCGACGGCATCGACGATACGGACCAACAAGCGTAGCCGAAGACGTTTTGTAGCATTATCACTTCAACTGAGACATGACACGGGACGGCAGCGTCGACGAGGACAAGCGTGCGACGCTGCGTCGCTTCGCCGCCCTCGGCGCTGCCAGTCCCCTCGCCCGCTTTACTGACGATGGGAGCGACAGCGACGCTCCCGACGCCATCGCGGGCTACGTCTCCGCCCATCCGGGCGCACACTTCTCGAAACTTCGCGACGACCTGCAACTGGGCACCGGCGAGGCTCAGCACCACCTCCACCGGCTAGAGAAGGAGAACATCGTCGCCTCGCGCAAAGACGGCGACTACCGCCGGTACTTCCCGGCCGGACAGTTCTCGGAGTTCGAACAGGTCACGCTGGGGTATCTCCGCCGGGCAACGGCGCGCGGGATGCTCGTTGCGCTGCTGCGAGACCCCTCGATTACCGCTTCAGAACTGGCGAGTGTACTCGACGTTTCGCGGCCGACGATCAGCAACTACGCAGGTGATCTCGAAGCGGCGGGACTGCTCACGAGAGAGGGAAGCTACGCGATTACCGAACCGGAGACGATTCTGACGCTCATCGTGCGCTATGCCGACTCCTTCGGCGACGACGCTGCCGCACTGGCGAGCGAAGCGGATTCGCTGTTTCGCTACGATCCGTAGTCACAACTCGGACCGAGCGGAAACGAGAGAAGCGATGTGTGAAACGCTGGCAGCCGTGGTGCAACCGTCTCGACTCAGGCCTCGACCATCCACGTCGTTGAGGAGGAGTATCCCCACTTCTCGACGTCGAGTTCGTGGTCGCCGTTGGCGATCGCGGTCATGTTCGTCCCCACTTCCTTCGCGGAGAGACCGAGCTCCTCGCCGATAAGCCGCGATTTGAAGTACGTCTGCTCTCCGGCGTTGGCTTCAAGGTAGTCCAGGATGCGACGCTGTTTCTCCGAGAGTGGGCTGTCGGTCGCCTGTGCTGTCGCGCTCATTGCTGTACAACTCACTTACACAGAGAGTCTCTTATTGGGTTTGGTACAGTCGGTTAACGGCTCGCCGTCGTGCGATTTCACTCGCCCTATCCGATTTCCACGGCGGCTACCGGCCGTCTGCGACGCCGATTGGTACGGGGAGGAAACACGGGCACGTGGTCGCTACGAGGGCTATCTCACCCTCCAGCAGTTCTTTAGTAGTTGGCGGACATTACGGCGAACGGAGGTCTACCACATTGGAAATCTCGGACGAACTGCTGTGTCTGTTCAGTGCTACCGTTAGCGACGACGGGGAGCGATACACCGTCGAAATACCGCGCCGCGAAGTCGACACCGGAGCCATCGAGGCTGGGGGGACGTATCGGGTCGCGCTCATCTCTGCGGACGCCGAAAGCGAAGACCACGGGGACCGCGGTGAGGCGGAGACGCCGCCGGATCAGCCGCAGCCGCCGGTCGAACCGGGCGAGACGCGATACGTCGAGATCGAAGACATCGGCAAGCAGGGCGACGGCATCGCCCGCGTCGAGCGGGGCTACGTCATCATCGTCCCGGGCGCGGACATTGGCGAACGCGTCAAGATTGAGGTCACGGAAGTCAAATCGAACTTCGCCGTTGGCGAGATTATCGACGAAGAGGACTGATACGGCTGTTGTAGTTCAGCTCGGTATTTCGCTGTCAGGGGGTCAGCGACTACCGGACACAGCTACAACAGTCCGTATCGCTCACTCTCGGTCTATCGGCGTGCCGTCGGGGCGTTTCTGTCCTTCCGAGTCGTGGACGACGACGCCGTCGCGCTCCGTCGGTCGGTAGTTCTCGCGGACGCCGATGGCCTCTTCGAGTTCGCGCACCGCTCGCTCCTTGAGCGCCGCGGCCAGTTCCTCGGCGTCCGCCCGCGAGATGTTCCGTCCGAGCCCCTCGCACTCGTGGGCGCGGACCATCCCCGCTTCGTCCACCGCCTCGCCCATCGGTTGGCTGGTCCCACCCAGCGCGACGCTGAACGGGTAGGTCCGACAGATGAGCGGGCGATCCTCGTGGACCGTACAGGCTCCGATGCCGTCGTCCTCGGCGTAGAAGGTGCAGTCGCCGCAGTCGTCGGTCTGGAGCGCCCATTCGAAGGTCTCGCCCTGTGGGCCCTCGGGCGTCTCCTCGATACCGTAGGGCATCGGCCGGGCCACGTCGCGGAAGTCGTAGTCGCCTGCGCTCTGCAGTTCGCGTATCTCGTCGGGAAACACCGTCGCGGTGTGTGGTTCGGCGTCGGCGGCGTCGGATTCGCGGTCGTCGCCGTCCTCCTCGCCACACGCCGTCTCGCCGGCCTTACAGCAGGCTCCACAGCGGGTGCACTCGAATCCGATGGTCTCGACGGCGTCGGCCAGCGCTGACACGTCGAGGTCGCGGGCGCGTTCGAGTTCGGATTCGAGCGAGTCCATAGCTACTCCTCGGCGTCGACGCTGAAAAAGTCGTCAGTCGTCGTCCGCCGGGGTCGCTCGCTCGCCCTCCCAGTGTAGCGCGCCCTCGACGGCCAGTTTCTCCAGATGCGCCACGACCGTCGCCCGCGCGAGGTCGCGGACGCCGGTCAGGTCCTTCTCGTAGGCGGCGTCGAGTATCTCGTCGAGCATCGACGCCCCGTCGGCGACGGCCGTGCGGACCCGTCGCTCACGGTCGAGGCGGTGGTCGAGGAGCCGCGCACACGTCGTGCGCGTGTCCGCGATGGTCGGTCCGTGGCCGGGGTAGAGTCGAGGCGGGTCCCGCGCGTGGAGGCGGCGGAGCGAAGTCAGGTACGCTCGCATGTCGCCCTCGGGCGCGCCGACGACGACGCTCCCCTCGGCGACGGCCGTATCGCCGCTGACGACGCCCGCGGCCGTCTCGAAGCCGACGTGTTCGGGCGCGTGGCCGGGCAAGTCGAGGACGGTGACGCCGTCTCCCGCCGGAATCGTCGTTCCCCCGGCGAAGGTCCGGTCGGGCGCGACGCCGGCGGCTGCCTCGAAGCTGGCCGTACGACCGCGCCGCGCCCAGACCGTCGCGTCCGTCTCGTGGGCGTAGTGCGTCACCGCCCCGACGTGGTCGGGGTGATGGTGCGTGACGGCGATATGACCGACCGAGGCGTCGGCGACCGTGGCGTCCAACGCGTCGGTTCGGGTCGCGGGGTCTATCAGGAGCGCATCGGGTCCGTCACCGAGGTAGGCGGCCGTTCGCCCGGTCGGAGCGCGCGTCGCCACTTCGAGGTCCACCCGTGTCCACGGCATCGTCACACACGTTGAGTCGAACGGTGAAAACTCCGGCGAGCCGTCGCCGCGTTCAGGCGCTGAGGAAGTAGACCTGCTTGCGCGCGTCGGTGAAACTGTACCGGGATTCGACGAGTTCCGATTCCTCCAGCCTATTCAGCGCATAGCGGACGGTCCGGTCGGGCAGGAGCGAGGACTCCGCGAGCTGGCCCTGCGAGAGAGGCGCATCGTCTTCCAGTACCTTCGCGACGAGCTTCGCACTCGGCGGGAGTTCACGCAGGCGTTCGCGGAACTCTTCGTTCTCCGAGAAGGGCGTGAGGGTCACATCTTCGGTCGTAGTCGTGCTCATACTGGACGATGGTCCAAACCTATTGGTAAATCTTGGCTATATGTGTGACCAAACAACATCGATACTCTAGTGTGTATAAATACACCTTATATTCGCTCGACCCCCACCCTGTTCCCTCGCAGCCTCTTCACGTGTCGGAGGCGAGTGATGGGTGTTTCGGCCCGTCAGAGGTCCTTCACGACGCGAATCTCCGAATCGGTCACCGTCTCGACAGAGTCTGCAGGGACTTTGATGTCGTCCTCGTCGGCGTCGCCGTAGCCGAAGCTCTGGATCCACGCCTCGGCGAGACCGGGTTCCGGCTCGACGAACGCGACCTGTGCGTCGGCGTCGACTTCGGTGACGATGCCGATCTGTTCGCCTTCGATATCCATGAGGTACTTCCCTTCGTCCGCTGTGGAGAGGACTGTCATCTCGTCTGAACACGCGCGTTCCACCTTGAAATAAACTTGGGACCCGGCCACCGAGGCACCGTCGGACCGGGGCGTTCGGAACCTCGATTCCAGTATCGTTTTATCCCCCGGGCGGCGACGATTGTAGCGTGAAAGGGCAGGAGTGGTACCAGGCCGACACGGTGGCCGAAGAGTACGAGTCCAAACGCTTCTCCCGCGGCGGGCGACTCATCGACCGCCGGGAGAAGCAGGCGGTACTCGATGCCATCGGGCCGGTCGACGAGAAGAAGGTCCTCGAAGTCGCCTGCGGGACCGGCCGGTTTACCGTGATGCTCGCCGAACGCGGGGCCGATATCACCGGACTCGATATCTCCGGGCCGATGCTCCAGCAGGGGCGTGAGAAGGCTCGGGCCGCCGACGTCGCCGACCACGTCGAGTTCATGCGCGGCGACGCCGCGCGGCTTCCGTTCCCAGACAACCACTTCGACACCGTGTTGGCGATGCGGTTTTTCCACCTCGCGGATACGCCCGCCGCCTTCTTAGCGGAGATGCGCCGGGTCGCCAAGGAGCAGGTCTTCTTCGATACGTTCAACCGGTTCTCGACGCGCTCGCTGTACAACTGGGCGCTCCCGATGGGGTCCCGGCTCTACTCCCGGTGGGAGATCGACCGTCTGCTGGACGGCGCAGGGCTGGAACTCGCTAAGGAAGACCACGACTGGGTGCTCCCCTACGGCTTCTACCGGAAGATGCCCAACGAACTGGCCGCGTCCATCCGTTCGATCGATACGGCCATCGGCGGGACGCCGCTCGGCGATAAACTGGCCTCCGTCTCCTACTGGAACACGCACGTCTGAACTGTTTCGCCGCTGTCGGTCTCTCTCGCGGCCGCTCTTTCCTGCGAGTCGTTCACACTCTCGGAGCGGTCAGCCCGCGACTTTTAAGCGGTTCCGGTGTCCAACAGAGTGTTATGGAGCTATCGGTGGTGGTCCCGACCCTGAATGGCCGCGAGGAGCTGTCGGCCTGTCTGGACGCACTCGCCGAGGAAGTCCCCGACGCGGAGACCATCGTGGTCAACGGCCCGTCGGCCGACGGGACGACCGGGATGGTCCGGGACCGCGAAGACGTAGACGTCTTAGTCGAGATCGCCGACCGCTCGGTCAACGTCGCTCGCAACGCGGGACTGGACCGGGCGACCAGCGAACTGGTGGCGCTGGTGAGCCAAGGCCTCTCGGTCGAAGATGGCTGGGCGACGGCGGTTCGAGAGGGACTGGACACCGGCGATGTCGTCTCCGGACCGACTCACGAACAGCTGACCGCGGGGATGACAACCCAACCCGAGGAGTCGAAGACCATCGCCGGGCGCGACGTGACGTACTTCAACCCCGGCAACGTCGCCTTCCGGAAGTCGGTACTCGACGCGCTGGACGGCTTCGACGAGTATCTGGACATCGGCGGCTCTCGTGACGTGGCACACCGGCTCGCGGCACAGGACTTCGCGGTCGACTGGAACACTAGGATGTGCGTCAGCCGGAAGTTCGAGGCGGACGGCGGCATCCGCGAGACCGATTGGACGTGGAAATACCGCTCGCTGTCCTACCGGCTGATAAAGAACTACGGCGTGCGACCGACCGTCCTGCGCCGTCTCTCCAGTCACGCGAGTCGGGACTCCGTCGACGCGCTGAAAGACGTCGTCCGCGGCGAGACGGCCCCTTCGCAGTGGCTCGGGACGGGCCGAGACGTTCTCGGAGGCCTGGGTCTCGGGACCAAAGACGGGTTGCTCGCGCGCTACCGCGACCGAAGCCAGCGGCGCAACCCCAACGGTCGGTCGATACGAGCGGACCGCGCGGTGACCGTCTACGATTGGCGCTGACACCGATTCGGCGGGTCAGGGAGCGAGTCCTTCGACGACGCGGACGGGGTTGTTCGAGAACACCTTCTTCATCGCGTCCTCGGGAACGTCGAGCGTGAGCACCTCCATGACCGCGACGTTCGGGTGGGCGTGCGGTGCGCCGCTGCCGAAGAGGACGCGGTCGGGGTGTTCCATGATGGCTCGTTCGAGCGGCTCGCGGTAGCGGACGACACTCGTGTCCAGATAGAGGTCGTCGTGGGTTCCGAGGAGGTCGATGGCCTCGTTCATCAGGTCCACGCGGAGGGGGTGTGCGCCGAAATGAGAGAGGACGATGGGGAACTCGTAGCCGAGCAGTTCCCTCGCGACCGCCTCGGGCGGGAACGACTCGCCGCCGTGGACGAGGACGGGTAAGCCGACGTTCGCCAGCCGGGAGAGCACGTCCTCGTCAGGGATCCCGTCTTTCGGCGGGTGGAGTTTGAACCCGTAGAAGCGGTCGTCGTAAGCGTACTGCTCGACATCGTCGGGCGAGGTGTGGTCGTCGCCGCGCCGGTTTCTGAGGTTCCGAAGTTTCGACCCGGCTCCGCTGCCGGCGTCGCGTGCGCCGTTGACCCGAGCGAAAGCGACCAGCGGTCGACCGACGGACATCCGGGCGACGGCGTTGTTGGCCTTCAGATACGACCCCTCGCGCGAACTGGGATAGGCGACGGCGCGGACGACGCCCGCCTGATGCATCTCCCGTTCGAGTTGCTCTGGGTCGCCGAGTCCCGGGCGGGCCCGGCGTTGTTCGTCCGGTTCGATCCGGGCGTGGACGTCGACGATTCGGAACCCGTGTTCCAACTCCAGCATCTACGCCACAGTGAGCGCAACCCCGTATTAAATTATCGGGCCGTCCCGAGCGCGCCGAGACGCGAGTCACGACCCCCTATCGGAGTCACGTCCGTCGGTCGGGCCTCTCTCGGGCGGCCGTTCCGTTAGCAAGATTTATATAGAACCGCTTACGATGGATAAGGTGAGGTTACAGAACTATGTCATCTGGCCAGCGACGCATGGGCGGCCAGCCCCTCTTCATTCTCGACGAGGACGCCCAGCGCACACAAGGAAAGGACGCACAGTCGTCGAACATCTCTGCCGGGAAGGCCGTCAGCGAGTCTGTCCGTACCACGCTCGGTCCGCGTGGTATGGACAAGATGCTCGTCTCTGACGACGGCGACGTCGTCATCACGAACGACGGCGCGACCATTCTCTCGGAGATGGACATCGAACACCCGGCGGCCCAGATGATCGTCGAGGTCGCCCAGACCCAGGAGGACGAGGTCGGCGACGGAACCACGACCGCATCCGTCCTGGCCGGCGAGCTGCTCGCCAAAGCCGAGGACCTGCTCGACGACGACGTCCACCCGACGACTATCGTCGAGGGGTACCACACGGCCTCCCAGCTCGCACAGAAGTCCATCGAGGACTCCGGACTGGACGTAGACCTCTCCGACGAGACGCTCGTCGAGGTCGCCGAGTCCGCGATGACCGGGAAGGGAACCGGTGACGTGGACGCCGAGCGACTCGCCGAGGTCGTCGTCGAGGCCGTCCGTCACGCCCGAACCGACGACGGCGTGATTCGGGACAACATCGAGGTCCACACCCAGACCGGTGCGGCCACCTCCGCGACGGAACTGGTCGAGGGCGTCATCATCGACGACACGCCCGTTCACGACAACATGCCCACCTCGGTCGAAGATGCGTCCATCGCCGTCCTCGACGCCGAACTCGACGTCCGCGAGAGTAAC
This sequence comes from Haloarcula amylovorans, assembly GCF_004681185.1. Lineage (GTDB taxonomy): Archaea > Halobacteriota > Halobacteria > Halobacteriales > Haloarculaceae > Haloarcula > Haloarcula amylovorans. Next base: position 274,830 of record NZ_SRIF01000001.1, read on the forward strand.
GTCGATGCCGAGTACAACGTCACCAACGTCGATCAGCTCAACGCCGCGCTCGACGCCGAGGAGGAGGAACTCCAAGGCTACGCGCAGGCCGTTGCCGACTCCGGTGCCGACGTGGTGTTCGTGACCGAGGACATCGCTGACCGCGTCGCTTCTCAGCTCGCCAAGGCGGGCATCCTCGCCGTCGAGAGCGTCAGTTCCTCGACCGCGAAGGAAATCGTCGAGACGACCGGCGCGAAGCGCCTCGGCTCCGTCGAGGCGCTTTCGGAAGACGCGCTCGGCCACGCAGACCGCATCAACGTTCAGAAGCACGGTGACGACGAAGTCACCTTCATCCAGGGCGGCGAGGCCGCCGAGGCCGTCACCGTCTTCGCCCGCGGCTCGACCGACCACGTCGTCGACGAAATCGAGCGCGCGCTCAACGACGCGCTCGACGTCGTCGTTGCCGCACTCGACGCGGGCGGCGTCGTCCCCGGCGCCGGTGCGACCGAAATCGCCATCGCGGACCACATCCGCTCGAAGGCGGCGTCCATCGAGGGCCGCAAGCAACTCGCCGTCGAAGCGTTCGCCGACGCGGTCGACGTCCTGCCCCGCACGCTCGCAGAGAACACGGGACTGGACGCTATCGACGCGCTGGTCGACCTTCGCTCGGAACACGAGAACGAAGGCATCGCTGGCGTCATCAGCGAGGGCCAGACAGGCGTCGTCGGCGACCCCGTCGAGTACGGTATCCTCGATCCCGCCGCAGTCAAGCGCGAGGCCATCGACTCCGCGACGGAGGCGGCGACGATGATCGTCCGCATCGACGACGTGATTTCGTCGCAGTAAGGAATTCGCCCGACCGCGGGCGATTCGACCACCGCAATCGGTCGACAAACCCCGAGATGGGATTCGGTCATCGGTGAACGCGGGTCGCCGCCGTATGGTGGTGACACAAATGCAAGCGAACACCGACGATACGACCGAGTTAGACCGTCTCGAACCAACGGAAGTTCTCGAACTTTATTTGGCGGAACGTGAGACAGACTTGGCTGATAGAACCCGTCAGAGCCACCGCTACGTCATTGAACGATTCGTGGAGTGGTGCGACGAGAATGACGTAATCACAGTCGCGGAACTGGATGGGCGGGATATGCACGAGTTTCGCATCGACCGTCGAGACGAAGTGAATGGTAACACCCTTCGTTCTCAACTTGGTGTCCTTCGGCAGTATGTTCGATTTGCCGAGTCTATCGAAGCAGCCCCAAGGGGGCTTGCAGAGCGTATCCGTCTCCCTCAAGCAGAACGAAAGGCACGAGACGGGCGTCTTGACAAGGAAATGGCTGAGATTGTACTGAACCACCTTCGAAAGTTCAAATACGCCAGTCGAGATCACGCAGTGATTCGACTGCTGTGGGTATCGGCTATACGAGTTGGGACAGCACGGAGCTTCGACGTCGAAGACTTCGACAGAGAGGAACGAACCTTGGCTGTCCGTCATCGTCCCGAGTCAGATACCCCACTCAAGAACGGAGAACGGGCCGAGAGATTGCTTGCACTCGATGAACGTACCACGGAGACGATAGCAGATTACGTCGACCACGCACGCCCTGCGGCGTCTGATGGGTATGGTAGAAACCCACTGTTTGCATCTGACCAGGGGCGTCTCGGGGCTTCGACTATTCGACGTGCAGTGTACCGTTGGACTCGTCCATGCCAACGAGGTGACGGTTGCCCTCACGACCGAGACAAGGACGACTGTGATGCATATCGGACGGTAACACTGGCTTCACAGTGTCCGTCGACTCGGTCCCCTCACGAAGTCCGTCGTGGCTCTATCTCGCAGATGTTGAACGAACAGATACCCGTCAGAGCGATTTCTGATAGGGCGAACGTCTCCGATGACGTTCTTGACGAACACTATGATGCACGGTCAGAGGAAGAACAGACGGAGACTCGGCGGAGTTTCTTCGAATAGATCTACCGCGCACCACCTAACTATCCTATGCTGAATAAATTGAGACTATACCTAACAGTGTTGGTGGAAAGTGGTAAGGAGCTTCAGTTCTATTAGTAGGATGTGACGTGAGGAACGGAGGACTTCTGTTCTCCGACGTTTTGAACAAGCATGGAACCACCTTCCAGAGGGCTTCGGGAGATGGGTATATCACATTGTTAATGGTATAATCGCTGTCCTTGTTACGGGAATAGTACCATACACAGGGGTAGTACTCCCTATAGATTGGGTAGGATTTGTTCAAATCTTCCCATGTGGAAATATCAAGGGAAGGTCGGTTTTCGGGTTTTGCTCACGTCGATGGGATTGAGCAAGCAAACACCCTATCGAACAGGTTACGTCCGTAAATCACACAGAGGCGTTGACAGCGTCATGTAAGAATTTCAGTGGTAAGATGATGTATGTCCACTCGGAATGGATTGAATGGTATCCACGACCCGTACAAGCAGTATTTGAACAACTATAGCTATTACCTCAAGTCCAAAGAGAAGGTGATATTATCTGCGAAGAATAGTGCTGACTTTGGTTAGTCAACGAACGAGTCTCACAGGGTGGGGGACTGAATGGGACGGCGATGACTATGGGCTAACTGTGACAAAATCTATTCGACTACTGTGCGACAATCTGGTTCAACTGTGGGACGATCATCAGTTGGAGGGGACACCAAGCCGCCTGACACTTGTTTATAAGACTATTGTCCACACTGGTAAGTAGAGAGTAGATGATTGTAGAGTGGTTGACGCCCATTTATAAGGCCATGTGGCACACTGGTAAGTAAAGAAGACGTGGTAAGGGAGAGTCACCCTGTTCATGGTAATTCCCCTTGCTCTCGCTGACGACAGACCCTAAACGAATACCCCCTGAATTATACCAGTTCGAATTCGGTTTATAAGTCTCGGTGGGACACTTGTTAGTAAGGGTTGTGGCTCTGTCTTTAAAAGGGATAGTGCACACTAATTATACATAAGATGCTATAGGCTGTTAACATCCATTTATAAGGCTATTGTCGACACTGGTAAGTAGAGTGGTAGTGGCTTAAGCCGTCTTATAAGACTATTGTGCCCACTTGTTAGTAAGAGGAGTGCGGTCGCGTAGCAGTTGCACAGATTTCCAGACAGACGACACTGAGACGTATCTATGCCAGCAAGAACGAAACGAATCGCGGTAAGTGAGAGCGAGAAGGACCGACTGAAAGACGTAGCAGAGGACGTGTTTGGGGAATCAGACACGATTCCCTATGGTGTCACAGTCTCGTATCTGATCGACAGATACGAAGACAACAGCGGTGAGTCGAAGATCGAGAATCAGCCGACTGAATAATAGTTTTCAGACAAATGACTGAACGCAATACCACTATAGCACTGAACGAATCGGAGAAGGAACGCCTCGATAATGTAGCAGAGGACGTGTTTGGGGAGTCAGACACGATTCCCTACGGTTGCACCGTTTCCTATCTCCTTGACGCTCACGAAGCGTAGCACAGCTAATCAACCAGACTCACTGACGGAGTTGTGTGACCACTCATTGCATCGTTCGAAAAGGGATGAGTGGAAAGAGGAAGAGCGACGACGATGTACCAGCACCGTCTATTGTAGTTGTGGGGTTCCGTCTTTTTTAATTTGACGGGATTTTGCATCCCATGACTGCCTGTAGGCTCTTTCTCTGTATCAGATAGCTCCGTCGGACTATCTCAGTAAAATGTCCGACAACACCGATAGCGACAGCAGCAGCATCGAATACAATCACCAATTTACCACCATTGAAGCCATCGAAGCATACGATTGGAGTGACTTCGACAGGCGGCAAGCAGAACGCGGCCTGATCAAGCCATACACCGACCCGAAGATTCTCGCCTACTCCTACTGGATCGAGGAGTTGAGTCAGTCAGCAATCGGTCGCCGTTACGGGGTGACGGGACAGGCAGTCAGTTACCAGATGAACGAATTGGGAGTGCCAACGGAGGCTCACCCAAACCACTTCAATGCAACACTCACCTACGCTCACGAAGGCGCTAAAGGCGGAACCTACGACTGGATATGGAGTTGTTGTAACGGTGAGCGGTATGATACGTATGTGCATCGATTGACCGCTTGTGTCGAGAACGACCCCTACGAGGTATTTGCTGATAACACCCAAGTCCACCACGAAACGGGGCATCCACTCGATAACCGTCCCGATGCACTCGCACTGGTGAGCGACGGCGAACATAACCAACTCCATCACACAGACACGTCACAGTGGGTCATTGAGGGCGGCGAACCTCGTCTTCGAGTCGATACAGGTGAAGAAACATCCAGTGCTGTTCAAGAGTGGTGGAGAGGGGGTGACGAATCGAACGGTGATGACTATGGGCTAACTGTGAGACATTCAGATTCCACTCACAGTCGGGAATCATCATCGTCCGTGAGTCCATCGAACGACTCCAACGAGTCGCTTGATACGTCGTCCGATTCGCAGAGCGAATCCGCAACGTCGGCTACCAATGCCGACTGATGGAGGCTCTTTCCAGTCTGCTACTGAGCCACACGACCCACCACAATGTGACGATGACGCCCGACGGCGAACGCGGATTGCTCCATCGTCACACGATACGTCGGCTTTACCCGCGCCGTTAGTAGAGTGTGGCTGTAGTGAGTGTTCTCCTGCTGTGGACCCGTTAGCTGACGAGAGCGAGACGTGGCGGGATGCAGTGATGGCAGTCGATGTTTGTGACGACCCCCGACCGATGACCGTTGAGCGGGCAAGCAGGGCCTATTACGTCTACCAGAAATCCCTGGTTGACGCCCCTGATAAGACCAGTCGAGTCGAGTATCTACAGAACCAGCATGGCAATCTGATGGAGGCGGAGCGGGAGTTACTGTCTGAGTGGAGTAGTGAGGTGACGACAGCCTTGCTCTCACTCCGTCTCTCTCCGCTGGACTCTACGGCGGCACACGAGAAGGGTAGTAGTGAGGGTGGTGAATCAAGCGGCGATGACTATGGGCTAACTGTGACAAAATCTGAGTCCGATACTGACGAGACAGTCCGTCAATGGGTTCCGCCACTACAGTTAGATGAACGACTCCATGACCCGTGGCGAACAGTTCACCGACGTTTGGATTATCATCTTGATGGGTATGACTGGGAATACTGCTGGGTTGTTAGTCCAACAGACAGTGCAGCAACTCCTCATATGCACGTCTACTGTTGGATTCGTGACCCCGATGTCGAGATAACGTGTGACCATATTCGCCCCGCTGTTCAGTCCTTTGCAGAGAACGCTGTTGGTGCAGACCCCGAGAAACACACAGTACGAGCAGGGGTATCAGATGCAGGTGTCGTCGAGACTGACCCACCACAGTTGAACGTTGACGACGAGCAGGTATTGAACATCTATCACCACAATGACGATAGAGTCTTTCAGCCCAACACAGCGGGGTTCGCGTATCTCCTGCACCAACGCCCCGACTGGGTGATGCGACGGCTTGAGAACGACGAGAGTACGATAGACGACGAGCAGACGGCACTGGCGGGAGCAGCAATAGCGTGGGCAAGCTCGAAGAAATGGTATAATTCAAGCAGTGGTTTGGACACCTGACGTTCGGGCACGCAAGCGCAACCCCTGGCCTGCCAGTGCGGAAGACACCACAAACCAGCATTGCCCCGCTTCCGTCGGCCCGTTACCCCATTCCACGGCCAGTTGAACGGTGGGTTAGATAATTTCGTTATTTCACAACCACAATGAAGGATGAAGACAGCGACGAGATTGAACAGATTGACAGTGACGAGATACCCGACGACGCGACGGTCTTGCAGTGCGGTGCTGTGGTGACAGATGAGGGTACTATTGGCAGAATCGAACAGGAGGACGACTGATATGGCCCACAACCCCGAGACGGAAACCCCGAGTAGAGTCTTTGTCAATGGAAAGCGTATCCCAATGGGCGATCTCGACGTCTACGTTCGCAAAGAAGGTCCGTTGGACGTGACGAGATACGTAGAAGGTACGTTCGCTTCGCCGTACAAAGGTGAGGACTACGCAGGTTACTTCCAGGGCTTAGAGCCACAAAATCAGTCGAGTTACGATATTCTGCGTGTCGAACTGCGAGACGCTGTCACCGAGGAATACGATACTGTCTTTCACGGTTTCGTCACTGGCGTCGGAAACACGAACGGGAATCTTAGCGAATGGGAATTCAGAGCAAGAGGCCCTGGTATGACGCTGAATAACATTCCAGCCAGTCAGACGTTCACCAGTGCTTCTGTAGACGACGTGTTACGCTACGTTGAGCACACTGTGGATGATAAACTTCCCATCAACGTGGAGGCTGTCATTGGCGGGCAACCACTGCGGAATACGAGTGTGGAGGACGTTAGCGAGGGGATTATCGACCTCATTCCTATCCTTGGTTCTCCACTGCTCAAAGACGATGACGACGGCTACATCAACGACTTGCTCAGTAAGACTGTGTTCAAGGCCAATAAACACACTGTGGCCGACGTACTCTCGTGGATAGGCGATAGAACGGCGACACGTTTCTGGATGGAACCCGTCGAAGAAGGTACCGTACTCGTCGGAACCAAACAACCGACGGCCATAGGGTACGACGCCCACTACCTTGGTGGGGACATCGACGTGATCAACAACGATGCACTGGTCGAACTAACCCCAGTAAATACGCTCGTTGCCAACGGGAAGGCTGCTTCTTCTCTTGTCGCTGCTGGTGACTGGGAACTGAACATCCCCGACAACACCTACTGGTCGGTGAAAGCGCGACATGGTCCGTTGTACAAGCGAGCAGGAGAGACAGAGTACATCGGTGAACCCGAGTTTGCGTCGGGGGCAGAGTCGCTTCAAGAAGTTAAGAACGAGGCAAAGTCCCTGTTGAAGCAAAACATCGACCAATCTACCAGTGGAGATATTCAGACTCGACTGGCTGCCCCTGTGAAGCCGTTCGACACGTTGGACGCGCTACCGACGTGTGACGAGGAAATAGCCACGAACCAGAACCCGATTACCTATGAGATACAACGAGTCCACCACAAAGTTAGAGCAGGAAACAACCCCGAGAATGAGAGGACACACACCGAGTTGAACGTCGGCCTGCACGCCGCTATGGACGAAATCGAAGTAATCGAGAAATCCAAGAAGTCGGTGTAGGCCGTTAATATCTGTCCTATATCACAGAAAAATTTTAGAATGGCGGTTCGGGGTTCTGGATTTTGTCGCTCACATACTTTCGACGGTGGGGTAACACGTCGGGCCGTTATTTCTACCACGCCGACAGGCATTGGATGGTATCTTGCCCTAAGGAATCTCGATAATGTATTGACTGAATTACCGTTCGAAGTGAACGTCACTTTCTTTGTGCACGATAGACGAATCAGTGTCATGCTGACGTCCTTGCAGTATCAGGTGTCTTTGATTGCCGATACGATACAAATAGGGGTGATCCAAGGAGCTATTGGTCCCGAAGAAGCAACGGTTTTGAAAGAACAACTCAAAGAAGTCGGTTCACTGAGTGAAGCCCACAAGTTGTGGGCTGAGATCGAGCAAGAATACGACATACTCGAATCTGAGATGTGGGCTGACGATTGAGGCAGGATGATTCTGTCGGGGGCCAGTGACCCTACCTTGCCGACAGGCACGGTAGCGTTTCCATGCCCCCACAGATTACTCCCACGTCGGTTTCTATACGCTTGCTCGGTGTAGAAGGCCTATCTATCATGGAAATGTTTCGAGTGCATGAGTTGCCGTTTTACGACCATTCTGCTGACCGCAGAAGACGATGATGTTACTGTGCGGTCCCCACTATTGACTGGATAATTTGGTGTCCAGTCCGTCGAGGGGGATACCCTCACGGGGTTACTACCAATCCCCTTACGTATCTAATTGTGACACCCCCATCCCCGCATAGGGGAGTGTGGGGCTGTTTAATGAAGGAATATTCTTTTATAGCATCTACTTCAACCCATATGTATCATATTCTAAGAAGGAATTAAGTGGTAAGTACTTGATTATCAGAGTACACTCACTGGCGTGTTGCGTTCGTAGAAAGACGCCGTGTTAGGGCACGACGCCAGTGGGTTGGTACAAACCCATGTCACAATACGACACCAGCCGACTTGAATGGTCGGCAAAGAGCGAATGGACCGACGAAGAACCGAGCAACATTGAGTTTAGTACCCTCAAGGCGGCGCACGATGGTGCGAAACTGCGGGAGATACTGAACAATGCCCGTGCCCTGTCACCTGACAGCGACTGTGTGAACGACCACACGGGCACGCTAATGGACTTGTCGTCACCCCTGCTGAGTGAGCTACTGGGTCGTTCGAGAATCCAACGAACGATACAGGCTACCGATAGCATCGACGTTCACTGCCAGTTCTCGGGTATCTCGTTCACTCAAGGTGAGGGGTATCTCGACTTCGAGATACAGGCCGCTGCCGTCACTTACGAGATCGAGTCACTGACGGTGAATGCTCACCTGTACGAGAAACCCGACGACTGTGAGTGCAACGGGCTACCAGAAGCATTCCCGTGTGCTGAGTGTTACATCAAACGCGGGGTTGACTTCGAAGAGGAATAGGACAGCAAAATTTTCAGAAGAAAGAACATTTATTGGTTAGTGTTCTTAGCCAGGTGTATGTCTCAAAGTAGCCCGTTTCTTGGATTTTCCTTGAGAGATACCTTGACCAGATTAATCCCAGGGCTACTATTCATCTCTCCAGTAGTCGTAGGCATTGCGACGTTCACACCAGAACTACTACCAGATGGCTCTCTTCTCTACATTCTATTGGGGTTATCAGCATATCTCGTCGGTGAGTTTATCGATCAATTCCGTTCTGGAATGTTTCGAGCACCAATGAGTTTTCGATACTTCATATACCGAGAAACCGACCAACTGGAGAAGATGCCACGCTGGTATGAAATTTTGATTAAAATCCAAGAGAAACTCCCGAGTCAGATCAATTTTTACGAAGATAGGGCGGAAGGTCGGCGGCTTACCAATAACTTGGAATTGGACTTCCGTGAGGATATGGAATCCGAGCTTCGCATCGATTTTGTCGATAATCGGCCAAGGGAGATATACGATCTCCTCCTCATCTACTTGGATGACTACCTCACACCGCGCCTTAGAAGACTACAATCGGTTTCGATTTTTGCCACTAACCTTCGACTTGCAGCAGGGGGTTCTCTATTTGTCTCCACCCTATATGCCTTATCTAACTGGAACGACCCGTTTTTCTTCTCGGTATGGGCGGTTTCCATTCTCGTCGGGTTCTTAGTCATAATCTTTTGGTCTTTTTTAACAATGACGCACTACCAGTATAACGAATTATTGCTCAAGGAATACTATATGAAGCGGCTTGAAGATAAGAGAGATTGAAACCTAACCCCCCATCTCTTTCCCGAGATTGCGGGGGTGTGCGTCGCGTGCGCGGTCGTAAATGAGGGGGTCGGCGACAGCCTACCCGACGAGTGAATGGCCCGCACCGACGCGCTCATACTACTTTCCGATATGGTGGACTTCTACTACTACAGGTCTTTCTCAAGATCTATTGGGCTGTACCTGTTGTCGATATCAGAAAGACGCTGGTCCAATCGAGATATATCGCCGATAGATGTGCGCCAGACTTCCGTGCTGTTGATTCCGAAGTAAGGTGAGATTCTGACACCGACTTGTCGAGCCAGTGCAGGGAAGATTTCGTTCATGAACTGCCTGAACCACTGGAACTCGTAGTCATCCATCATACCAGTGCTCATCCATTCAATTGACGTGGCAGTCGCGTCTTCATGCTTGGCGTCGTGGCACTGGCGACAGAGAGTATGGAGGTTTGAGATTCGCTCTGACCCTCCCGCACCTCGGGAGACGATATGATCGATGTCGAGGGATTCTGCTAACGCCTGTGGCTTCCCACAGTTGGTGCATTTATGCCCGTCCCGTTTCAGCACGATATCTCTTGCTTCACTAAACTCTGTTAGCCGATACTGGTTGTTTTCGCCCTCTGTGTCGTTACTTTGGTCCGACTCATTATCGCGTTTGTAGTTCTCCGTTGACATGGATGTCTCTCTATGCCATCTACCTTCCCGACCGAAGAACTCAGGTTGCCAAGTACCGTATTGGCAGATGCCTTCGGTCGTGAGCACCGCGATGGCCGAGGGTGCTTTCAGTTGTGCACCACCGTTGCCTGGAAGCTTCGTGGTGCACATCTTTGCCGACTGTACCGCCGACAGACAGGTATTCATACCCCGAAATATTAAGTGTAACGGCGTTACAATATGTGTTATGGCTTGGCCTGATGATGATGAAACGGACTACGGCACGGGAATTTTGACGAAAAGCCAGAGAGACTATCTCTTGGGAAATTCAGATATTGAGTCTGGTTCAGCACACGAAAGAACAGTTCGCTCCAGAATCAGAGAGCGATTGAGCAGTTCTCTGAGAGATATGAATATGATATATGCTTGTGCCCAACGGCGAGATCTCAAGAAAATAACTGAAGAAGAAGATTTTGAGACTCACGATATTCAGATTGCTTTTCAGTTGTATATTGAGATATTAGTCGCAAATTTCGGCGGTTCTTTAGAATCAATCGAAGAAAATGTATTTACAGATGAGATTGAAAGGATTCTGAATGGTGCTCTCAGTACGGTGTACATAAACAGAGGTTGGAAAGTAGACGATGGTGACGTCTCGATTAACTTTTCTACAGAAAGCCCTCCTGAGGAGACTGATGATTTAGAGGCACTCACGGATGATGAACTGATTCAAGCCTTCACTATGGGTGCAGTCAATCGTGAAGACTTCTTTGACGAGTTTTCCGACAGAGAAGACCTCGGTTCCGACGAATAGAAGACTACTATTCTCTACCGCTCTATCCCGCTATAGATATTGTCAACCAAAGTACTAAGTTTCCTGATTCTGTGATTCCAATCACCATACGCAAACGGCCCGACATCACCAGTGACTGAATCCTATGATGGCCCCGTCGAGTACGGAATCATAGACACCCAGTGGTTCCGCAAGACGGAAGCACGGTTGAGTCGATTTGTCGTTTGAATCGGCGAACTCGCCGCAGTCAAGCGCGAGGCCATCGACTCCGCGACGGAGGCGGCGACGATGATCGTCCGCATCGACGACGTCATCTCCTCCAGCTAACGGCCGCCTGCGACCGCAGCGCGAGCGGCATCGCCGCGAACTGACGTATCCGAACCGCACTTCTTTCGGACCGCTCCTCGATAGTCCGAGATCGTTCGAACTCGGCACGGAGCGGCTGAACCACCGAGCGACGGTTGATGTGTCATTACCACTCATACCAACTTCAGAGAGTCGCGTTTAACCGCCTCCGTCGAGTGGTTTTCCGTCGATGGACGCACGGACCCGACTGGAACACAACCTCGCCTCGGAGTCCGAAGCGTACGGCTACACGCTCGCCATCTGAGGGAGCGGTGCGTTGCTCATCCACGCGTTCGGCGTCCCCGGTATCGAGCGAGTGCTCGCGTTCGTCGGCGGCGCGCTCGTGGGATTCGGGACGCTCGCCGTCTTCGCGTTTCGCGGCGTCTCGAAGGAGGCGACGGTCACGGAGTCACCGTCGTCGCCATCGGCGGCACGCTCGGGGCCGCTCACGTGCTCTTGGCAGTCGTCCCCGACCGCTGGCCGCTCGCCGTCTTCGCCGCCACAGGGTTCGTCGCCACCGTCGCGTACAGCCTATTCTCTTGCTGGAGGAACTGGCGAGGCAGGCGATAGCGACGGTCGAAAACCGGTGACAGTCGAACCTGGAACGACTGTCGGCGAAAAGGGACAGACACGAGCTGGGACTCGTGGTGCGGCGACAGCGTCGGGTCCGTTCGCCCGACGCCCCGTGCCCACGGTAGTCGTCGCCGCGCATGGTCGTGGATTCGGGGTGTCCGGTGTTACCTGCGTTCACCTCCGGTGACCCGTTGGTCGGCGGCGGGCCGGACGGCAGGGCTGCTGACACCCGTCTCGTCGTGTCGTCGTCGGCCACGGCGTGCCCACGGGACCTGTCGTTCCAGCATACAATAGTTTAGGCGAACCTAAAATACAAAAACGTATCGGTTTTGGCTGGCCTAAATAGCGGCCGGCGAGCGGGCACGTTCACCACGTCAGTTCGACCGGCGCGCTCGTTTCGATGTCGAACGCCTCGTCGCCCCGACCCTGATTCACCGCGAGTTCGACGTTGCCGTGACTGCCGACAGTGACGAGCCGGTCACCCGGATCCACGGCGGCGTAGGCCCGCCGAACCGGAACCCGTTCGCCGCCGACAGTAATCGACTCGCCGAACGCATCTGTTACACTCTCACCCGGAACGTTCGTAATGACGTTCCCGAACCCGTCGATGACGAGCACTTCGCCCGTCGCGCCCTGGTCTCGGACGATTGGGTCCGGAAACCGCAGGTCGATCCACTCGTCGGCAGGCACGGTCTGGGTCAGCGACTCGACCGAATCGACGCCGGCCTCGTGGACGGTCGCCGCGGCGGGTGCGAACACGTCGCGGCCGTGGAACGTCGTACTCGCCGGGTCGTCGTAGGTCCACTCGAACATCTCGAAGTCACCACCGTCGGCAAGTTCGCGGGCCGCGGGCACGAGAACGCCGTTGTCCGGGCCGACTAATGCGTGGCCGCCGGCTCGGACGACCAGCGCCGCGCGATCGGTGCCGACCCCGGGGTCCACTACCACGCAGTGGACCGCCGGGGGAAAGTACGGAAGCGTCTGAGTCAGCCAGAACGCCGCCGCGCGAACGTCCTGCCGAGGGAAGTCGTGTGCGACGTCCTCGATGCGGGCGTCGCTCTCCCGACAGACGACGCCTTTCATCGCCGCGGGGTAGGGCGACCCGAAGTCTGAGCTGAGCGTTATCATTCTTCGTCGCCGATAGAGGGTTCGTCCACCGACTCATCTTCGGCCGTGTAGCGGTCCAGCGAGTCCGAGTCGGAGACGTGTTGTAGTCGCTTGACACCGTTGATCTCCTCGATCGTCTCCACGACGGGGTCGGGGACGCGGTCACGCCAGGACTCGTCGCGTATCATCCGCTCGCGTATCTCGCTGCCCTCCAGTCGGTCCCGGTCGAACATCGGCGACTGGCGGACCTCGATGCCGCTCTCCTCGAACAGTCGGACGACGAGGGGGTTGTTCGAGTACGCCACGTCGAAGTCCGGACACATGCTCTCGACGTGACTCACCCAGACGGCGTTGCGATTGATGTCCTCCAGGGGGACGACGTAGGTCCGCACGTCGAACTCGTCGACGGACTTCGTCAGCATCATGATTCGCTCGCCCGCGGTGAAGGGGTCGTGAGTCGTGTGTGAGTCGTCGGCGCTGCCGATACCGAGTACCAGCTCGTCAACTTCGTCGGCGATGCGTTCGACCATCGCGTGGTGGCCGTCGTGATAGGGCTGGAACCTGCCGATGTAGAACCCGCGCATGGCCGAGTGTGCGTCGGGTGATTTGATAAACCCGACGGCGACGGAATCACCGCGAACTGGCCCCAACTCGACCTACCGCCGTATTGCGGTTTTACCGGTGTGGCAAGGGCGGATGCGGGGAGAAAGTATATCAGTCGAGAGTCCTTCCAAGCGAGTGTTAGCAACGTTTGTATGAGCGATAACACCGACACAGACGCGGCTTCAGACCCCGACCGCGGGGGTGCCGACGCCGACGAGCAGGAGCAGGCCTCGGACCCGACGGTCGATGAGCCAACGAACGGCGACGAGCCAACGGCTGGTGACGAAGCTTCGTCGGATACGACACTCGGCAGCGACGTCGAGGTGGAGGGCCAGTCGATCGACGAGGAGGAAGAGGAGAACCTGCTCGGCGGTCTCAGTATCGACTCGACCGCGGAGATCGAAGTACCCGAGCGGCTCGTCGATCAGGTCATCGGGCAGGATCACGCCCGCGACGTCATCAAAAAGGCGGCCAAACAGCGCCGCCACGTGATGATGATCGGCTCTCCCGGGACGGGGAAGTCGATGCTGGCGAAAGCGATGAGCCAGTTGCTCCCGCGTGAGGAACTGCAAGACGTCCTGGTCTATCACAACCCCGACGACGGCAACGAACCGAAGGTTCGGACCGTCCCCGGCGGCAAGGGTGAACAGATCGTCGACGCCCACAAGGAGGAGGCCCGAAAGCGAAACCAGATGCGGACTTTCCTGATGTGGATCATCATCGCAATCGTCATCGGCTACGCGCTGATCATCCAGGGCTCGGTCCTGCTCGGCATCCTCGCAGCCGGTGTCATCTACCTCGCCTTCCGCTACGGCTCTCGGGGCAGCGATGCGATGATTCCGAACCTGCTGGTCAACAACGCCAGCCAGAAGACCGCGCCCTTCGAGGACGCGACCGGTGCCCACGCCGGTGCGCTGCTGGGTGACGTCCGCCACGACCCGTTCCAGTCCGGCGGCATGGAGACGCCCAGCCACGACCGCGTCGAACCCGGCGCGATCCACAAGGCCAACAAAGGCGTGCTGTTCGTCGACGAGATCAACACGCTCGACATCCGCAGCCAGCAGAAGCTGATGACAGCCATCCAGGAGGGCGAGTTCTCCATTACGGGCCAGTCCGAGCGCTCCTCGGGCGCGATGGTCCAGACCGAACCCGTCCCGACGGACTTCATCATGATCGCCGCGGGGAACTTAGACGCGATGGAGAACATGCACCCCGCGCTGCGCTCCCGTATCAAGGGGTACGGCTACGAGGTGTACATGGACGACACCATCGAAGACGACCCCGAGATGCGCCGGAAGTACACCCGGTTCATCGCACAGGAGGTCGAGAACGACGGCCGACTGCCCCACTTCACCGAGGGAGCCATCGAGGAAATCATCCTCGAAGCCCGCCGCCGCGCGGGTCGGAAGGGCCACCTCACCCTGAAACTCCGTGACCTCGGTGGTCTCGTTCGTGTCGCGGGGGACATCGCCCGCGCCGAGGACAGCGAGTTCACCGAACGCGCCGACGTGTTGCAGGCCAAACGGCGCTCGCGCTCCATCGAGCAACAGCTCGCCGACAACTACATCGAACGGCGCAAGGACTACGAACTCACCGTCAACACCGGCGACGTGATCGGCCGCGTCAACGGACTGGCGGTCATGGGCGAAGACTCGGGGATCGTCCTCCCGGTGATGGCGGAAGTCGCGCCCTCGCAGGGCCCCGGACAGGTCATCGCCACCGGGCAACTCCAAGAGATGGCCGAAGAGGCCGTCCAGAACGTCTCGGCCATCATCAAGAAGTTCAGCGACGAAGACATCTCCGAGAAGGACGTCCACATCCAGTTCGTCCAAGCCGGTGAGGGCGGCGTCGACGGCGACTCCGCCTCGATCACCGTCGCGACCGCCGTCATCTCGGCACTGGAGAACGTCCCGGTCGAGCAGAACATCGCCATGACCGGGTCGCTCTCCGTGCGCGGTGACGTCCTCCCGGTCGGCGGCGTCACCCACAAGATCGAGGCCGCCGCGAAGTCCGGTCTCGATACGGTCATCATCCCGGAAGCCAACACGCAGGACGTGATGATCGAAGAGGAGTACGAGGACATGATCGAGATCGTCCCGGTCTCTCACATCTCCGAAGTGCTGGAAGTCGCGCTGTCGGGCGAACCCGAGAAAGACTCGCTGGTCGACCGCCTGAAGTCCATCACGGGCAAGGCGCTCGACCACGAGGTCGGTCGACAGGGAAGCAGCAGTCCCAGTCCGCAGTAGATGCCCAAGTGGGCCGCCTTCGTCGGCCTGACGGCACTTCTTCTACTCGCGCTACTCGCGCTCGCACGACTCTCACAGGACGCCATCTCGACCGACGGGAGCGGTGTTTCCGCCGACCCCAGCAGACTGGACCGGAGTCGGATGGATGCGCTCGACGCCTCCGACCCGACCTTCCCGCGATTCGAAACCATCGAGGCCGCCCGCCAGCGCCGTCGCCTCGAACGCACTCTCGAATACGACGAACTCTCGACTGGCGCGTTGCTCGTCAACGTCGCGCTCACGCAGGGGCTGTTCGGCATTCTGGTGATCGCCGGAGGCTTTTACTTCCAGATTCCCCTCTCGGCGTTCGGCGTCACCGGCGACCCGCTCTCGACGGGCCTTCCGGCACTCGCGCTGGGCGTCGCGGCCGGCGTCGGCTTCTGGGTCGGCAACGAGCTCGCGGCCGCGCTCGCCGACGGGTTCGGCGTCGCCTTCGACGAGTCGCTCCGGGAATTGCTCGCGCCGGACTCGCCGGCCGGGTGGGTGGTCCTGCTCGGCGGCGTCTTGCCCACGATCGCGCTCGTCGAAGAACTGCTCTTTCGGGCGGCGGCCATCGGCGTACCAGTTGCGGGGCTGGACGCACCGCTGGCGCTCATGGTCGTCGTCTCCTCGGCGGCGTTCGCGTTGGGCCACGGCGCGCAGGGCCGAGTCGGTATCGTCGTCACTGGCGTCCTCGGCGTGGGACTCGCGGTGCTGTTCGTACTCACGAACAGCCTGCTTGCGGTCGTGGTCGCTCACTACCTCGTGAACGCGCTGGAACTCACCGTCCACGAGGGATTAGGTATCGACCGGCTCACTTCGCTCACCTGAACCGCAGAACTACAGTCCCTCGACGGCCCGCAACTTCTGTTCGACCGGCGGCGGCGCGGCGCTGGGGCCATCGCGCACGCGGTGGTCGGGAATCAGGAGCGGAACGGGATTCGCCGCCAGCGCCTCACGCACCTGCGTCAGGTCTTCTTGCTCGCTGGCGCTCAGGTCGGGCGTCATCCGGGCGATCTGTTCGACGGTGGCGTCCTCGCCGTAGGGGATCTCGCGGACGGCTTCGAGGACCTTGCGCTGGTTCGTCGGGACCGTCAGGCCGACGGTCACGTCCGCGAAGTCGTCCTCGTCTCCGTTGAGGTAGTCCTCGATGCGGTCCAACAGCGGGTGGTCTTCGGCGCTGTCCTCATCCGGTTGGTTCGGGAACGACAGCGAGATGATCCGGTCGCCGGCCTCGCCGAACTGGACGAAACAGTCGAGATACGCCGACTCGCGGGCGTAGATGCCTGCGTCCGTCGTGGGTGCGTCCATACGCTGGTGCAAGGGCCGGTCGGGCCTTCAAGATTCCCACGTCATGGACGACAACACTTATGTACACTTCTGTACGTTAGTGTTCAGTAATGGAATCCAATGCGGGATTGGCACCGGAAGTCGAGTCGATACTCGCGGCGGCGCGCGACCGGGGCGGTGGCGGCGAACGGGTGGCTGTCGACGCTCGGTCGCTGCCTGCCGCCTTCGAGGCGGCCGAGGCCGATGGGCGCGCTCCCATCGTCGCGGAGGTGAAACCGACCAGTCCGACCGCCGACGGCGAGCGAACGGACGATCCGGTCGAACTCGCCGAGCAGATGGTCGAGGGCGGCGCGGCGGCGCTGTCGGTCCTGACCGAACCCGAGCACTTCGGCGGCTCTGCAGAGACGCTAGCGCGCGTTCGTGAGGCGGTGGACGTCCCGGTGCTCCGGAAGGACTTCCTCCTCCACGAAGACCAACTAGACGTCGTTGAGGCCGACGTGGTTCTCCTCATCGTCCGATTCTTGGACGAAGAAGGCACCGACGACCTCGAAGACCTGCTTGCGGCGGCGCGTGAGCGAGGCTTTCAGGTGCTCGTCGAGGCTCACACCGCCGAGGAGGTCGAACGGGCCGTCGCGGCCGGTGCGGATATCGTCGGCGTCAACAACCGCGACCTGGCGAGACTCGAAGTCGACCTGGAGACGTTCCCGGCGGCGGCGACGGCAGCCCCCGAGAGCGTCACGCTCATTGCGGAAAGTGGCATAGAGACACCGGACGACGTCGCGCGGATGCGCGAGGCCGGAGCCGACGCGTTGCTCGTCGGGTCGGCTATCATGGACCACGGCGGGGACTCCGACGTGGCCGAAAACACTCGGCGACTGACACAGGCGGAGACTGACACATGAGTACTGACGACGCACACGACCCCAAGTTCGGCGAGTACGGCGGACAGTACGTGCCCGAGGCGTTGATGCCAGCCATCGAGGAGTTGGCCGACGCCTACGAGCGATACGTACTGGAGAACGAAGACGGCTTCATGGACGAGTTCCGGCGGCGACTCGCCGACTTCGGCGGTCGCCCGACGCCGCTCCAGCACGCCGAGCAACTGTCGGACCGTTACGACACGGAGGTTTATCTCAAGCGGGAGGACCTCGTCCACGGCGGCGCACACAAACTCAACAACGCGCTCGGACAGGTCCTGCTGGCGAAGTATATGGGCAAAGAGCGCATCATCGCCGAGACGGGCGCGGGCCAGCACGGCACCGCGACGGCGATGGCTGCCGCCCACCTCGATATGCCCTGTGAGATTTACATGGGTGAGACGGACATCGCCCGCCAACGCCCCAACGTCTTCAGAATACGCATCAACGGCGCGGAGGTCAACCCCGTCACGGTTGGTCGGGGTACGCTGAAGGAGGCGATTTCGGAGACGATGCGCGACTGGGCGACCACTGTCGAGGAGACCCACTACGTCATCGGGAGCGTCGTCGGCCCACATCCGTTCCCAAAGATGGTACGGGACTTTCAGGCAGTCATCTCCGAGGAGGCCCGCGAACAGGCCATCGAGCAGACGGGCGGTCTGCCCGATTCGGTCGTCGCCTGCGCCGGCGGCGGGTCGAACACAATGGGTGCGTTCGCGGAGTTCGTCGACGACGATGGCGTGGAACAGAGTTCCGCGGATAGTCGAGCGGCGGAGGCGCGAGGCCGCGTCGAACTCTACGCCGTCGAGGCCGGGGGCTCCTCGCTCGAAGTCGACGAGGAGGAAGGCGTCGCGCCCAACTCCGCGACGCTCTCGACCGGCGGTGAGGGCGTCCTCCACGGCGCGCGAACGAAGCTCCTCCAAGATTCGGACGGCCAGATCATGGAGTCACACTCCGTCTCGGCCGGACTGGACTACGCTGGCGTCGGCCCGGAGCTCGCCCACCTCGTCGACGAGGGGCGCGTGACACCGGCCAACGTCGACGACGACGACGCACTAGAGGCGTTCCATCGCCTCTCACAGGACGAAGGTATCATCCCGGCACTGGAGACAGCCCACGCCTTCGGGTATCTGGAGGAACACCACGACGAACTGGGTGATACCGTCATCGTCAACGTCTCCGGACGCGGGGACAAGGACTTGGAGACGGTCGTTGAGGAGACGAGCAAGCGCGACCTCGATATTGCACCCGATATGTCGATACTCAACCGAGTCGGTGGCGGTGGTCTCTGATGGGTCTCGAACGTGCCTTCGCGGATGAACCCGCGTTCGTCCCGTATCTCGCCGCGGGCGACCCGAACTACGAGGACTCGCTGGCCTACGTCGAAGCGCTCGCCGAGGGCGGCGCGGACGTCATCGAACTCGGCCTGCCGTTCTCGGAACCAATCGCGGAGGGCAAGACGATTCAGGACGCCATCGTCCGTTCGCTCGACGCCGGGATGACCCCCGGGCGGTTCTTCGAGTTCGTCGATGATCTCGACGTGGACGTGCCGCTGGTCTGTATGACCTACTACAACCTGATCTATCAGTACGGGGATAGCGAGGCGCAACGCGCCTCGGAGAGCGCGAGCGGTGCAACCGCGAGCGAGGAGGGGCCTCGCCCCTTCGTCGAGAAGGCGGCTGACGTGGGCATCGAAGGGTTCGTCGTCCCCGACCTGCCCGCCGAGGAAGCGGGTCCGCTCCGAGACGCGTGCGACGAGTTCGGGCTCGACCTGATCTTCATCGTCGCGCCGACGACAGAGGGCGACCGACTCGACCGGATGCGCGAGCAGATTTCGGGATACGTCTACGTGCAGGCCCGGATGGGCGTCACCGGTGCGCGCGACGACGTGGACGATGCGACCGGCGCGTCGCTCGCTCGCTTATCCGATTGGGATGTCCCGAAAGCAGTCGGCTTCGGTATCAAGACCGGCGACCACGCCGAGGAGATCGTCGCCGCGGGGGCCGACGGCGTCATCGTCGGCTCCGCCCTCGTCGACATCGTCGCCGACGGCTACGAGAACGACAGGCCGACCGAGGCAGTCGCCGCGGACCTCGAATCGCTCGCCCGCGAACTCAAGGAGGGGGCCCTCCGTGGGGCACAGGAACGGCCGCAACCGGAACGCACATAATCACTCTTGCCACAGTCTCGCATAACATGAACGCAGGGAAACGAACACGACTGGACCGCATCGGGACAGACGACCGCTACGTCGTCGTTCCGATGGACCACGGTATCACGATGGGAGCCGTAACGGGACTCAAAGACATCGAATCGACGATCGACGCGATCACGCGGGGCGGAGCCGACTCCATTCTCACGCAACGCGGCATCGCTGGCCGCGTCCATCCGAACAAGAACGACGCGGGCTACATCGCCCATCTCAACGGCTCGACTAACATCGGCCCCGACGAGGACGACAAGCGCCGTACCGGCACCGTCGAGGACGCCATCCGCGCCGGGGCCGACGCCGTCTCGTTCCACATCAACGTCGGCAGCGAGTACGAACGCGAACAGATCGCCGGGCTCGCCGAGCTGACCGGCGAGGCCGAACGCTACGGACTGCCGGTGCTAGCGATGACCTACGCTCGCGGGCCGGAGATCGACCCCGAGGCCGAGGACTTCAACCAGGCGGTCGGCCACGCCGTCCGCCTCGGCGAGGAGCTCGGCGCTGACGTCGTCAAGACTGCCTACACCGGTGACGCAGAGACGTTCCAGCACGTCGTCGAGTCCACGTCGCTGCCGGTGGTCATCGCTGGCGGCTCGCGTGGCACGGACGAGGAGACCTTGGAGATGGTTCGCGGCGCGATGGACGCCGGTGCCGCCGGCGTCTCGATGGGTCGGTCGGTGTTCCAGCACGAGGACCCCGAGAAGATAACCCGGGCTGTCGCCAGCGTCGTCCACGACGACAGTGAGGCGGCCGACGCGCTCCGGGACGCCGGACTGGCCGTCGAAGCTTAGAAGCCGAACAGCGACCGTATCTGTGACCCGATCGAGGTAGTGTCGTTGTCTGCCGTTTTCGAGGTGTCTTCCACTGGTTC
Source organism: Haloarcula amylovorans (assembly GCF_004681185.1). Lineage (GTDB taxonomy): Archaea > Halobacteriota > Halobacteria > Halobacteriales > Haloarculaceae > Haloarcula > Haloarcula amylovorans. The sequence goes on from NZ_SRIF01000001.1 coordinate 295,818, forward strand.
AGCGTCGTCGCTGCCCGGGTCCTCGACACTGCTCTCGGACCGAGTCGTCGGTGCTGTCTCGGATGTCACCGCCGAATCGTCGCCACTCTCCGTCTGTGAACCGGACTGGTCGCCGGATTCGGTGGTGACGGCATCGCGGGCATCGTCGGCCGCCGCGCCCTCTTCGTCGGCAGTTCTGTCGTCTCCGCTGGGATCCATACCGACGCGCCGGTCATCGGCCGACGGCGAGTGAGTTGTCGACTCGTCGCCGAGCAAGCCCACGTCTAATACGGAGTCGTCTGGTTCCGCTGTCGTCGCCGTGTCGTCGTCGGTCTCTCCGTCGTCACTATCTTCCGTAGCGAGATCGGCGGTCACCGCTCTCCCGTACTTCTCTGGGGACACCGCTCCCCCGCCATGCTGCCCGTCTGCGGTCGATACGTCGGTCACGCCGACGGCGTCCGACCGGTCAGCGAAGCCAGTCTCGGGGCTCGCCGCCGCGGCCGTCGCGGCCGTCGCCTCCGGGTTGGCCGCCGTCGGTTCCGCGACGAGTTGCCGGGCTATCTTCCGATAGGCGACGGCGGCACCACTCTGGGGCGCGTTCGCCACGACGGGTCGGCCCGCGTCCTGCGAGTGGGGAACGGCATCGTCCTCGGGGACGTGGCCGAGCAACTCCACGTCGAGGAACTCCGAGATCCGATCCGCGCCGGGTGAGGCACCCGTCCCGGACTTCGTCAGGACGAGCCCGCGAACGTCGGTGTCGACGCGCTCTGCCAGTTCCTTCGTGTTTCGGACGTTCCGAATCGAGGCGACTCGGGGCGTCGAGACGAGCAACGTCTCGTCGGCCAACTGCATCGGCCGAACGGTCTCCTCGCTCAGCCCCGCGGGGGTATCGAGTATCACTACGTCGTAGTGCCACCGGAGCGTCTCGACCACCTCGGACAGTCGGTCTAAGTCCGTCTCCGCGTATCCGTCGAGGTCCGTCCCGCTCGGGACGACGGAGAGTCCCGTTTCGGTCTCGTAGACGGCGGAGTTCACCTCGGCCTCACCGGCGAGGACGTCGTGGAGTGTCGTCGCCGTCCGCACGTCGATGTCCATTTCGAGGAAGTCGACGAGGTTCGCCATCGCTAGGTCCAGTTCCACTGTGACCGTAGAACAGCCGGCTTCCGCCAGCGACGCCCCGAGGTTGATACTCGTCGTCGTCTTCCCGACGCCGCCCTTTGCACCAGCGACCGTGTAGACGTGATTCGTGACCATTCGTGACAACTACCTAACTCCCGACCGAGTCCTGTTATGGCGCTAATTTATCAAAGAAACTGATAACTCTACCGTCCACGTTTTCAACGCTGAAAACCGAGTGAGGCCGCGGCGCTGAGTCCGCCACGTTCAAGCCCCACCGTCGCGGACGTGGCTCTATGACACGAAGCGTGTGGCTCAAGGCCGACGACGAGGTCGGCGACTGGGAGGCGCGAAAGCGGCGCATCACCGCCGGACTCGAAGCGGGCGTAGACTGGGTACTGGTCGACGAAGCGGACGTAGACCGTGTCAGAGACCTCGGCTCGGTCAACGTCGCCGCGTTCACGAACGGCGACGTCCACGTCATGGAGGCCGAGGCCGAGGAGTCCGACGCCGACGCGACCATCGTCGGCAAGGACGGCGAAGGCGACGGCACCGTCGACCTCCCCTCTGATTTCTCCGGCTCTGCGGACCTCTCCTCGCTCCGGCAGAACGGCGCGGCCCCCGAGGGTGGCTACGTCCGTATCTTCAACGAGGACTACGAGGCCTTCGCCGAGGAAGTGGCGACGGAAGCCGACTTCACCATCGTCATCGGCGAGGACTGGCAGATCATTCCGCTAGAAAACCTCATCGCTCGCGTCGGCGACGAGACGGACCTCATCACCGGCGTCACCTCCGCAGAGGACGCCCGCACGGCCTACGAGACGCTGGAACACGGCGTCGACGGCGTCTTACTCGACACCGACGACATCGACGAAATCAGAAAGACCGTCGACGTGCGCGACGAGATGGGCCGTGAGCAACTGGAGTTGGAGTACGCCGAAGTGACCGCTATCGAGCAGACGGGGTCGGCAGACCGGGTCTGTATCGACACGGGCAACCTGATGGAACACGACGAGGGGATGCTCGTCGGGTCGATGGCCCGCGGGCTCTTCTTCGTTCACGCCGAGACGGCCGAGTCGCCGTACGTCGCCTCGCGGCCGTTCCGAGTCAACGCCGGGGCCGTCCACGCCTACGTCCGCACGCCCGACGGCGGGACGAAGTACCTCTCGGAGCTTCAGTCCGGCGACGAGGTTCAGGTCGTCGATTCGAGCGGTCGCACCCGCGAGGCCATCGTCGGCCGCGCGAAGATAGAGAAACGGCCGATGTTCCGCGTGCAGGCCGAGACCGAGGAGGGCGACCGTATCGAGACGCTGTTACAGAACGCAGAGACCATCAAGGTCCACACGCGCGACGGCCGTACTGCCGTCACGGACCTCGAACCAGGCGACGAGCTCCTCGTCTACCACGAAGACACGGCGACACACTTCGGCGAGAAGATCGAAGAGAGCATCATCGAGAAGTAATCGAATCGGGCGGTGTTTTTCTCTACTGCTCGGCTTCGGCGTCCGCCTCGGTCCGGTACTGGTCGAGTTCGGTCGTACACCAGTGACAGAATTCGATGTCGTCGTCGAGTTCCTTTCCGCAGCTGGGGCATTTCGTGCCTTCGAGGACCTCAGTGGTCACGTTCCCGCGAGTCGCCATCCAGTAGGCGTCGACCATGTTCAGAGCGGTGATGGCCAACACGGCGACCGAGGCTTCGAGCGGGACGTTCTGGGCGGCCGCCAGTAGATTCTCGAAGGTAAACCCGTTCTGTAGCGGAGCCATCGCGTTCCCGTCGATGAGCAGGGTTGTCGTGGTGTAGACGAGGCCGAACCAGAGAACTGCGCGTAACCACTCCCGGAGGTAAACGTGTCCCAGCCCGGGGTAGAGAAAGGCGAGTACGGCGGCGAGCCACGGCCGCTTTCGCCCGGTCTCAGCCATACTCCCCGAATCAGAGGCCCACGCTCCTATATCTTCCGAACCAGTGAGGAACTGGCCCGAATCGGCTGCCTTCGACCGGAGGTACCGTTTTCACCGCTCGCTACCAGTTCCGTCTATGGACGTGGTTCCAGACGACCGATCGGAGACCGTCGAAGTCGAACCGGGCGTCTTCCTCACGCAACTGGCGGCGGGCGCGGAGATGAGTATCCAGCATCTCCGCATCGAACCGGGCGGGCGCGTCCCCGAGCACAGCCACCACCACGAGCAAGTGGGATTCGTCTATCAGGGAGCGCAGACCTTCGTCCTCGACGGCGGCGAGACGGTGACTGTCGAGCCTGGCGAGTCCTATCGGCTGGAGAGCCACGAAGTTCACGCCGCCGAGAACCGCGGCGACGAGGCGCTGCTGGCCATCGACGTATTCAGTCCGCCGCGGCCGAATCCCGATTGGCTGGAGTAGCGACGCGGTCGAGAGACCCCGTCACCGCAATACGAGGAGATAGGTCAGGACGGCGAGAAACAGCGCCGTGAGGAGGACAGTCCGAATCGTGAACGCGGCCAACTCGAAGAAGCTCAACCCCCAGACGAGAACGGTACTGAACGCGAGCGATAGTAGCAAGTCGAGCACCAGCAAGACCCGGATGTCTCCGTCGCCGTTCCCGGCCATGGCGCTACTGTCGTGTCCACGTTCATATACGTATGGGGAGGACACGCAGTATCGGCGCGAATGAGAGCCTTGATATATCGTTCAGATAGATTGACAGACGATGATACGGAATCGTAACGGAACGCCCGTCGACCCCGTCCCCTTTCTGGTCGTCAGCGGACTGGGCGTCGCGGTAAGCTTCTCTTTCGGCCCGATTTACGTCATGGAGTTCGGTGCGTCGCTTCCGTTTTCGCTATCGATTGCTGGCCTCGTCGCGCTGGGGACGGCAGCCGTGGCCTACCACCGCTACGTCTGGACTGCGCGGCCCGAACTGCGCAGCGAGATTCCGGCCGACGTCCGGCTGGGGAGACTACTGTACGGCATGGTCGTCGGCTTTTTCTTCGTCGTCGCGCTCGCGCTCCCGCTCGTCGCCGGCGGCCTGTGATTGGCCGCCGCGCTCTGTCGCCGGAAGCCCGTGGAACTATGCCCGAGGAGAGCGACTGCGGGTCCATGCGCGAGGTGGAACGCACGCGGTTCGTGGCGGCGACGCCCGCCGAACTCGCTCGCTCGCTGTCTCCGGCGACCGTTCTCGACCACGAGGGGACCTTCAGCGTCGTCGAGAGCGAGGAGAGCGACGCTGGCCAGCGAGTCACGGCCCGCGGCGGCGGTGTGGAAGCAGTCTTCGTCTTCGAAGAGCGCGGGGATGCTCTCTACTACCGACAGATCGGTGAGCAGGGCCCCTTCGAGTCGATGGAGACGACGCTGACGTACCAGTCGAAAGACCACGGTAGCGAGGTGGCGGTGCGGTCCGCAGTCGGTCTCGGCCTCCCGCTTTCGTCACTGACGGACCGCATCGCCGCGTGGAAGCGAGGCGGCGAACTCGACCGGCTGCTCGACCGGCTCGCCGACGAATATCGATAGCGCGCTGTCGTTCTGTATCGACGCTGCCCGGGATACTCCGTCGGATATGTGCGGGCCGTACAAATCCCCACGAACGTTTATGTCTTTTTGGACGAAATGGTGACACATGGGTATTTTGAGTGCAGTCGAGGAGATACTGCGGGCCTCGACGCAGTCGGCTGATCGAGGCGACAGCGCCGGAGAGACGTCGACGGGGGCGTACTGGTGTGATGACTGCAGCGAGCGAATCAGAGACGTCGACGTGACCGGCACAGAGCCACCGAACTGTCCCAACTGCGACGAGGAAATGCGGTTCGAACGGGCGGCGATCTCCACCGGCTGTGCGTGCTGACTCGCCAGAACACGTATATCACCGACGCCTGTTATCACCACACATGACAGCGGCCGACCGAATCGACGCGTATCTCGATACACTCGAAGAGTGGTTGCACGGCCTCTATCACGGGATGATAGAACACCCGTCCGTCGAGAAGATAGAGAAGGAAGCGGAGGACACAGCCGACGTGTTCATGTTCGCCTGCTTCGCCGACGCCTTCGGGATTCCGAGTCCGATCTCGTACTACACGGCGGAACTGCTCCCGTACCTCTCCGAGGAGTTCGTCCAGTGGGAGCGGCGGATGTGGGACCGACAGTCGCTCATCGAACGAAAGGGCCAACAGTATCACTTCTAACATGAATAAGTTCGTCTTCTTCGGGGGGAAAGGCGGGGTCGGCAAGACCACGGTATCGAGCGCGTACGGCCTGAAGTGCGCCCGTGACGGCCTGCAGACGCTGCTCGTCTCGACGGACCCGGCACACAGCACCTCGGACGTGTTCGACCAGCAGTTCGACGACGACCCGACGACCGTCGAGGGCTACGAGAACCTCTGGGCGATGGAACTCGACCCGGAGGAGGAGGTCGAACGGCACATGCAGGAAATAAAGCGCTCGATGACCGACCAGGTGAGTCCGGCCATCGTCAACGAGATCGACCGGCAGATAGAACTCGCCCACCGGACGCCGGGAGCCTACGAGGCGGCGCTGTTCGACCGCTTCATCGACGTGATGCGCGAGAGCGACGAGTACGACCGCGTCATCTTCGATACGTCGCCGACTGGCGGGACGTTGCGGTTGCTTGCCCTGCCGGAGTTCCTCGAATCGTGGATAGAGCGACTCACGGCCAAGCGACAGGAGAGCGTCGACCTCTTCGAGAAGGCGGCTATCGGCGACAAGGAGGCGAGAGAGAGACTGCAAGACGACCCCATCATCCATCGACTCACCGAGCGCAAGGAGAATTTCGAGTTCGCCGGACGGACGCTCCGCGAAGACGCCGTGTTCTATCTCGTGTTGAATCCCGACGAACTCTCCATCGAGGAGTCTCACCGCGCCATCTCTGACCTGACCGACGCGGGACTGACCATCGGCGGACTGGTCGTCAACAAAATCGCGCCGGCCCCGGACGACGACGAAACGGGGACGGGTGCTACGTATCTCCGGGAGCGCCATCGCACCGAGCGGGCGCGACTCGACCGCATCCACGAGGAGTTCGAGCAACCGGTCCTCGCCGTCATCGAGCAACGGGTCTCAGAGGTAAAGGGGAGTCTCTTAGCGGAGGTCACCGACGAACTGGACATCGACGTCGAGGCGTCCCCGGCGGGGCTCTGAGGAAGGCGTCAGCCAGTATCGAACCCCGGCACGGCGTAGCCGCTGCTAGGTCTCGAACGTCAGTGAAGTGTCCGAAATGTCCACAATTATTAAATACTTTTTGGACACAGATATGGATGAGGGTGACTATCATGGTACAAGTTATCTGGCTCGTCGCCGCGACAATGCTCACGTTCAGCATCGGGTACCTCGGCTATTCGAGGTATCTCGCACAGTTCGTCGAATTGGACGATTCGAATACGACACCGGCTCATAAGTACGAGGACGGACAGGAGTACGTCCCCTCGAAGAAACCCGTGTTGCTGGGCCACCACTACTCCAGCATCGCCGGGGGTGCGCCCATCGTCGGGCCCATCACCGCCGGCGTGGTCTGGGGGTGGGTGCCGGCCCTGCTGTGGATCGCCATCGGGAACCCACTGATGGGAAGCGTCCACGACTTCGTCTCGCTGTCGGGCAGTCTTCGACACGAGGGGAAGTCCATCGGCTACATCATCGGCGAGTACGTCGGCGAACGGGGGAAGAAGATGCTGCTGTGGTTCGCATTCCTGACGATTATCCTCGTCGTGGCGGTGTTCGCACTCGTCGTCGCCATCGTGTTCAACGCCTACCCGCAAGCGGCGACGGCGAGTTTCGTCTACATCGCGCTAGCACTGATCTTCGGCGTGTACCTCTACCAACTTGACCTTCCATTCATCCCGGGGACGGCGGTGTTCGTCGCCGCGGTGTTTGGCGGCGTCTGGGTCGGTCTCAACTTCCCCATCGCGCTGTTCCCGGCCGCGGAAGGCTCGTCGTACGCGTCCGAGACCATCGTCTTGTTCGGCTCAGGACTGGCCTCGCTGGTGCCCGCGGCGGGCACGCTCGGAGCCAACACCGCCGGCTGGATTCCGGTCATCCTGCTGTACGCCGCCATCGCGTCGGTGCTGCCGGTGTGGATGTTGCTCCAGCCACGTGACTTCCTCTCGTCGTTCCTCCTGTACGCGGGGGTCGGCGGGGCGTTGGTGGCGGTCGTCGTCGGCACGCTGTTAAGCACGTCGTCGCAACCGCTGGTCATCGAACTCGAACCGTACTACGGCTTCATGGGGACCGCGGGGCTGCCGCTGTTCCCGCTGTTGTTCGTGACCATCGCTTGCGGGACCATCAGTGGCTTCCACTCGCTGGTCTCCTCGGGCACCACGGCGAAGCAACTCAACAAGGAGTCTGATGCCCGCCCCATCGGCTACGGCGGCATGCTCGGTGAAGGGCTGCTGGCGACGGTGGCGCTCGGCACGGTCGCCATCGCGGGCGTGACGGCCGGTGGCGGTATCGGCCGCGCGCTGCCGAACTTCGCCAGCGGCGGCGCGGTAATGCTGTCGAGTTTCGGCATCCCGCTGGAGGTCGGCGCGGTGTTCATGGCGCTCGTCCTCGTGAGCTTCCTGCTGACGTCGACTGACACGGCGGTTCGCCTCGGTCGCTACATGGCCGAGGAAATCGTCGGCACGCCCGATGCCGACACCGTCTACATGCGACAGATGCAGGAGGTCGGGACCAACCGCTACGCCAACGCCGCCATCCAGTGCCTCATCGCGTACGCGCTGGTCGCCAGCGGGTCGTGGGCGAGCCTCTGGCCCCTGTTCGGCGGCGCGAACCAGCTACTGGCCGCGCTGGCGCTGCTGACCGCGACGGTGTGGCTGGCCAACTGGGACGACGACAAGCAACTCATCAGCACCGGCGTCCCGATGGCGCTAATGACGCTCATCACCGTCATCGCGCTGCTGTATCTCGCGCTCTATCAGAACTTCTACCAGCAGTTCGTCCAGGGCGGCTTCGCGCCGGAAGCGGGTATCGTCGCTCGGATCTCCGTCGCGGCACAGATCATCATCGCGCTGGTACTTGTTGGACTGGCGCTCTCACTGGTCTGGATTGGCTACAAGAACATCCGGTCGGTGCGCGAACGTCCTGGTGCGGCCCCGGCCGACGACTGAACGGCGACGCGACGAGCCCTCTTTCGCATTTTTCGTGCTTTCGGTGGTTGCTAACGGCAGCGAACGCTCGACTTCGATAGCACCTTCGAGGTCATCCGACGACGAACGCGCTCACCCAAGCAACGCGCGGAGGCGACCGAGCAGCCCCGTCGGTTCGGCGTCGAGGTCGCGCCACAGTTCGAACGCCGCGGTCACGTCGGCCTCCGAACTCCCAACTGCGTCCTCTTGGTCTGGGGCGACGACGGCGAGGTTCACCTCGTAGCTTCCGTAGTAGCCGTACTTCAGCAATGTCCGGTCGCGGAACCCCGAAACGTACGAGTGGACCTCGTCCGGGATCGAGGGGACGACGAGGACGAACGTGAACTCCGTCCCCTGATGTTCTTCGTCGGCGTCTATCCACGCCTCGGCGAGGTCGTGGCCCAGCGCCACCAGCGCGTCGAGGTCGGCGGTAGAGACGCCGTCGGCTCGGCGAGCGAAGAGGTGTTCGCTGGTCTCGTAGTTCGCCCAGTTGATGGAGCGATGGAGGAACTGTTTCTGGCTCTCCACGTAGAGGCGACCGTACAGGTCGAAGCGCTCGCCGTCGGCCGCGTAGTCCCGTTCGAGATCGTAGTTGTACTGGAGGCGGTTAGCGACCCGTTGAAGGAAGCCGTCTTCCCACGTGGGCAGCTCCTGCTCGGGCGGCTCGGCTGACTCGACCGCGCGCTCTGTGGCGTCTCGGTCGCTCATGGTTCCGGGTCGTAGGCGTGGACGTCGTCGCCGGCGGGTGCGCCGACGGCGAACACGCGGACTGGCTCTGTAGCCGATTCGGGGTTGTACGCCCGCTGTGGGCTGCCGGGTTCGACGACGAACACCTCGTCAGCCTCGACCTCGTAGGTCCGCTCGGGCGTCTCGACGTGGAGCGTTCCCGAGAGCACGTAGAACACTTCTTCTTGCTCGTCGTGAACGTGATAGGCCAACGGGAGCGGTTCACCGGGGTCGGCCTCGTAGACGTTCGCTCCCAGTCGTTCGAGCGAGGCGGCGGCGTCGATGGATCGCTGTGTGCTCGGCCGGTCAGGTGTCGGCGAAACGTCCCCGACCGAGATGTGATGATATCCCATACCACTATACTGACGGTCCGCCCTCTAAAACTTCGGTCCCGAACGCGCGGACCGTTTGCGTTTGCAAGCACCGTTCTTACCCGAAAGGCGCGGCTATCGAAACGATACGACCGCGACGTTTCGCGGCGTGCCGTGTAGCCGCACAGGGCCGCCCGACCAACGAAGTTCGATACCGAATCTGATGACTGAGAGCACCTATGCAGACGACCTACGGAGCCGAATCGAGACAGTCGAGACAGCCTCGGCGGACACAGACCGACTCCTATCGGTCGCCATCCCCGCGACTGGGTCGCTCGGCGAGACGCTGGAACAGGTAGCGGAAGACCACGCGGAAGCGTCCTACCTCGACACCGACGAGACGACACAGACCCACGTCCGCGAGGCCTTAGATGAGGTCAAACAAATCCTCAACGACTACGACGAGACGCCGACTAACGGCCTCGTCGTCTACGCTGGCGTCATCGACGGCGACCTGCAGACCTTCGTCTTCGACGACCCTCCCGAGTCGGTGACGGAGTCAGTGTACGAGCGCTCGAACGAGTTCGACGCATCGCCGCTGGATGCGACGGTCACCGAGGCGGCCGACGCCGACACGCACGGACTACTCGTCGTCGCGCGAGAGTCGGCCGTCTTCGGTCGATACGACGCCGAGTCGGTCGAACTCGTCGACGAGATAGAGAGCGAAGTCCCGAGCAAACAAGCGGCGACGGGCCGCTCCGAAGACCGCTTCCAGGACCGTAGCGACGAACGCGCCGACGAGTTCTTCGATGCGGTCGGCGATGCCGCCCAGCGGGTGTTCCTCCCGGGTGCGGATGTCGCCGGTGAGACGCCCGACCCCGACATCGACCAGCTGGTCGTCGGCGGGAGCGAAGTCATGGCCGAACGGTTCCACGACGGCGACCATCTTCCGGATCGTCTCGAAGACCGGGTCGTCGGCCCGTTCGAGGTGTCCTATGCCTCCGAACAGGGGCTTCGAGAACTGGTCGACGCCGCAGAGAACGCGGAGGCACTCGACGTAACCGACGCCCGCGATACGGTAGCGGAGTTCTTCAATGAACTGGACGAGGGCGACGAGGCCGTCTACGGTCCGGACGACACCGAGGACGCGCTCGAAGAGGGAGCCGTCGAGACGCTGCTGGTCTCTGACTCTCTCGACCCGGCCGAGGCACAGGAACTCTCGAAGCAGGCCTCAGAGACCGGAGCCGACACCGTCACCGTCCCGACCGGATACGACCGCGGCGAACGGTTCGACGAGGGATTCGAGGGCGTTGGGGCCATCCTCCGCTATCCGGTCGCATAACGGAGAGAAACCTCCGTCTCGACCGTTTTCGTATCCCGTCGCGGTTCAGCGAGCCAACGTTTATTCGGCAGGACGACGAACTATCACGGTAGAATATGAGCAAAGAGACCGAGTCCTGCGGTCGGTGTAGCATGAGCACCGTCGTAGACACGACAGACGGGAACGGGTCGGACCCGTTCGGGGCGGCGCGCATCGAGGTAGACGACGACGAGGCGCGGGCCGTCTCGCCTGCCGCGTGGCTCGCGGGTCTCAGGGACCGCCTCGACGACGCGGCGACGCGGTTGACCTACGGTCGATAGCAGCAGCGCTAGCTTTTTGTCCCGTGTGGGCGACCCACAGTGCAATGGCAGAGATCGACGTTCTCGTGTTGAATCAACCCATCCACGGGATGTCGCCTCGGGAGTATCAATCGGTTCTCGCGAATCGGCTTCCCGATAAACGGGTCGAACTCGCGTCGAAACCAAGCGAGTACCACGAACTCGTGGCCCAATCACGGATCGTCACGGGGTTCGAAATCGACGCAGAGCGGGTCAAGTCAGCCGACGACCTCGAACTGTTCGCCTGCACCTTCGCCGGCACGGACCACTTGCCGACCGACGCCTTCGCGGCCAACGACGTCCGCGTCACCAATGCCTCGGGCGTTCACGGTCCCCCCGCCGCCGAGCAGGTGATGGCATACGTCCTCTCCTTTGCCCGCCACCTCGACCGGGGCTGGGACCAGAGCCGCGACGGGACGTGGAGTCACTACCGCGCCGACGAACTGCAAGGCGCGACGGTCACCGTCGTCGGCACCGGTGCCATCGGGAGCGCTATCCTCGACCGACTCGATCCCTTCGGCGTCGACACCATCGGCGTCCGAAACAGCCCCTCGAAGGGCGGCCCCGCAGACGAGATTATCGGCTTCGACGAGTTCGAGGAACGGCTTCCGGAAACCGACTATCTCGTGTTGGCCTGTCCGCTGACCGAGAAGACTGAGGGACTCGTCGACGAGTCGGCCTTCGACTTACTCGACCCCGACAGCGTCCTCGTCAACATCGCCCGCGGCGAAGTCGTCGTGACGGACGCGCTGGTCTCGGCGCTGAAGACCAACAACCTCCGCGGGGCAGCGCTGGACGTGACCGACCCGGAACCGCTTCCGGACGGTCACCCGCTGTGGAATCTCGACAACTGTCTGGTCACGCCGCACAACGCCGGCCACACGCCGAAGTACTGGGAGCGAATGGCCGACATCGTCGCCGAGAACGTCGAGCGACTCGACTCCGGCGAGGACCTTCGAAACCTCGCACAGTAAATCGAGTCAGGACTCGCTCGACAGCTGCTCGACAAGCGACCGGAGCGTCGCGAGGTCGTACTGGCCCGGCGCGGTCGCCTCGGCGGGGTCGACCGGTGCGTAGCCGATGCGAGAGCCGTACAGCGGCGCGACGGCCCGGGAGTGTCGCCCGGCCTCGCCCATACACATCGTCGCCACCCGCTCGCCGGCGGCCGAGAGTTCGCGGGTCGCACCGAGCATCGCCAGCACGTCGTCGGGCGAGTGGGCGGTCGAGGCCATCTTTCCCACGTCGCCGTAGGTACACGCTTCTTCCAGTCGGTCGGCGATGGCGTCCCGGTCGGGCGTCGCCTCGAAGTCGTGCGTCGAGACGACCACCGACGCGCCGTGGTCCCGAGCGTGCTCGGCGACCCGGCCAGCGTCGTGGTCGCCCGCACCGTCCAGTGCAGCGAGTTCGAGGTCGACGGCGGTCACGGCGTCGTACTCGACGGCTCGTTCGAGCGCGTCGAGGCGTTCCGCGGTGTCGGCGGCCTCGCCGCCCTCCCACTCGGCGCGGTTGGTCACGAGAAGCGGGAGGTCGCCGTCGTAGGCCTCGAGCTGGGAGAGCGGCGCGTCCGCGAAGTCCATCCGCAACTCGACGCCGTCGGCGTCCTCACGGGCAGCCGGTTCGATGGCGAGGTCCGACCCGGCCGCGAGCAGCGTGAACGAAGTGAAGTCCATGTCGGTGCTTCGACCGAGCGGCACAAAAACGTCCCTCTACTCGACGGGCGCGTGCGAGACGCGATAGCCGTCGTCGGTCCGCTCGACGTGCTCGACGGCGTAGAGGCGGACGCGGCGCTCCTGTTTGGTGTTGACTTCGAAGTCGTAGTGCTCGGCGTCGTAGTTCGGGTCGTTTTCGGCGGCCCACTCGCGGTGGGCGGCGAGTCGCTCGCGGGCTAGCTGCTCGGAGCGGTCCGTTACATCGGCCACGTGGTCGTTCAGCGCCGCCACGAGGTCCGGGTCTCGTTCGACGCCGACGGAGTTGCGGGCGTCGACCATCGCGGCGAGCGTCGTCGTGCCGGTGCCGAGGAAGGGGTCGAGAACGGTGTCGTCGTACACCGAGAACATCGAGATGAGGCGATGGGGAACGGTCAGCGGGAACGCACCCGAGCGATTTCGCAGGCCGTCGTCGAGCGTCTGGCTCTCGCCGGGGAGTTCCCAGAGGTCCGAGAACCACTCGTTTCGCTCCTCCCAGAAGTACGCGCTCTGATAGCGGCGGTCCGCGCCGGGTTCCAGACGGCGGCGCTCGCCGTTGCGAAAGACGAGGATGTGCTCGTGTTCGAGCGTCGGGTAGGCGTTGGGCGGCACCATCCCCGACCCCATGAACTTCGCGCCGCTGTTGGTCGGCTTCCGCCAGAGGATGTCCGGCAGCGCCCGCAGACCGCGGTCGGTCAGCCGATCGGTTATCTCGGCGTGGTTCGGGTACGAGCGAAAGCCGTCGGCGAGCGAACGGGTGGCGTCACCGACGTTGATACAGGCGATGCCGCCCGGGACGAGGACGCGTTCGAGTTCGGCCCACACCGTATCGAGCACGTCGTGCATCAACTCGAAGGCCCTGTCGCCGTCACCGTCGTCCAGCGCGTCCCCGATGGTGGGATCGAGCGCCGCGAAGATATCGTCCCACATCTCGATCATCGGGTACGGCGGCGAGGTGACGACGAGTTCGACGCTGTCGTCTTCGAGGGGCAACTCGCGGGCGTCCCCGGTGACTACCCGGTGTGTCGTCTCCATGTGATGGCGGTAGCAGTGAGCCGGTTAGGTGTGTTTTGGTTCCGTCTCGTTGGAGACCGAAACGATGGGGCGCATCCGTTCACCGTCTCGACTTCAGTTCTGGCCGACCTGACTCTGAATCTCGTTTATCTTTGCGGTCTGCTGTTCGTTGGCGGCCGCGATCTGTTCGATCTCGGTCGCGACCTCCTCGGCGTTCTCGGCGGTCATGTCGACCATGCTGGCGACCTCCTCGGTCGAGGCGGCCTGTTCGTCGGTGGCCGAGGCGACCTCTTCGGCACCACGGGCGGCCTCCTTGACGGCCTCGTCGATGTCACGCAGAATTTCGACGGTCTGGCTCACCTGCTCGATTCCCTCTTCGACCTGTCCGTTGGCGTCGTCGATACTGCCGACGGTGTCCTCTGTGTCGGCCTTGATATTGGAGACGAGTTGTTCGATTTCGGTGGCGTTTTGCTGTGACTCCTCGGCTAAGGATTTCACCTCGTCGGCGACGACGGCGAATCCCTCGCCGGCCTCACCGGCGCGGGCGGCCTCGATGGAGGCGTTCAGCGCCAGCATGTTCGTTTGGTCGGCGATGTCGTTGATGACGTCGACGATGGCGTCGATCTCGTCGATGCGGTCACGCAGTTGTTCGACATCGTCGGAGACGTTCTCGTTGGCCTCGTCTACGGCCTCCATCGCGTCGATGGCGTCGTCGGCAACGTCGCGGCCCTCGTCGGCGAGGCCGCGGGCGCGTTCGCTGACCTGTCGCACCTGACTGGCGCTGGAAGCGACTTCCTCGACGGTCGCAGAGAGATTCGAGACTTCGCCGGCGACCTCTCGCATGTTGTCGGACTGTTCGTTAGCGAGGTCGCTGATTTCCTGGGAACTCCCGGAGACGTTCTCGGACACGCGAAGTAGTTCGTCAATGGCGCTGCCGAGTTCGTCCGCATTCCCACCCGAACCGACCGGGCGTTGGTCGGTCTGACCGATTTCTGAAGCCATGTACGCACTCCGACAGCCCAGTAGATTAAACGTACCTCCATAGTTATCAGGCGTGATTCTCCGATGGCGTCTGGAGATGCAAAGAACGATTCGCCGGCGGGTAACTTCGGCCCGTTTCGGGACTGTTATTCGATTATGCGACGGTCAGGCCTTGCTCGGCTTCGAGCAGTTCGTGGTAGCGGTTGCGGATGGTGACTTCGGAGATGTCGGCGACCTCACTGACGGCCGCTTGCGTCGTCTTCTCGTTGGTCAGTAGCGCGGCGGCGTACACCGCGGCGGCGGCGAGGCCAACCGGCGACTTCCCGGAGTGGACGCCCTGCTCCTTGGCGTTCTGGAGGAGCTGGCGGGCGCGGTGTTCGGCCTCGTCGGAGAGGGAAAGCGAGGAGGCAAAGCGCGGGACGTAGCTCTCGGGGTCGGCGGGCTTCACTTCCAGGCCGAGTTCGCGCACGACGTAGCGGTACGTGCGGGCGATTTCGCTCTTCTCGACGCGGGACACTTCCGTAATCTCGTCGAGTGAGCGCGGGACGCCAGCCTGTCGAGCGGCGGCGTACACCGACGCCGTCGAGACACCTTCGATGGAGCGCCCCGGCAGCAGATTCTCGTCCAGCGCGCGGCGGTAGATGACCGAGGCCGTCTCGCGGACGTTCTCGGGGAGGCCAAGCGCGGAGGCCATGCGGTCGATCTCGCCGAGCGCCTGCTTGAGGTTGCGCTCTTTGGAGTCGCGGGTGCGGAACCGTTCGTTCCACTTGCGAAGTCGTTGCATCTTCTGGCGCTGCTTGCCCGAGAGGGAGTTGCCGTAGGCGTCCTTATCGCGCCAGTCGATGTTGGTCGAGAGGCCCTTATCGTGCATCATGTTCGTCGTGGGCGCGCCGACACGGGACTTCTCGTCCTTCTCGCTGGAGTCGAACGCCCGCCACTCGGGGCCACGGTCGATCTCGTCGGACTCGACGACGAGGCCGCAGTCCTCACAGACCGTCTCGCCGTGTTCGTCGTCCATGACGAGTGACCCGGAACACTCCGGGCAGGCGGTCGACGTCGATTCCGCAGTCTGTTCCTCTTCGTCGGTTCGTTGTCGCGTTCGTGTGTGTTCGCTCATTGGTTGCGAAGGCGGGGCTCACCGGGTGATGGGGCCAACCGTAGAACCCGGCGGCAATCGGTAAGAACGAATCCGTTCGAAAGTCATTTAGTGTTTGTGGTATCGATTCGTAGATGGGCGGCTTACGCCACGAGACGCGCGTCTGTGTGAGCAACGCACAACCATTCAAATAACAACCGTAATGAATCATCCGGTAGTTCCGATCCTATGTACGTCGCCGTCGGGAGCCAGAACCCGGTGAAGGTCGCTGCCGTCGAGCGTGTCGTCCCGGCTGCGAGCGTCGCGGCCGTCGGCGTCGACTCGGGCGTCTCCGAGCAGCCACGGGGCCGCGAAGCGACGGTCACGGGCGCACGAAACCGCGCCGAAGCCGCGCTGTCGAGTGCCGACGCTGACTACGGCGTCGGCATCGAGGGCGGCGTTACCGAACGAGAACATCCAGCAGGGTTGTGGCTCGTCATGTGGGCGGCCGTGACCGACGGGAGCGAGACGGCGTTCGGGGCCGGGCCGTCGATTCGTCTTCCCGAAGCGGTCGCTACACGGGTCAAAAGCGGCGAGGAACTCGGGCCGGTGCTGGACGACCGACTCGGCCGCCAGGCGCTCGGCGAACAGGAGGGCGCTGTCGGCGTCTACACCGCCGGACGAGTGAGTCGGACAGACGCGCTGGCCGACGCCGTCGCCGGTGCGTTCGGGCCGTTTCTGGGCGACGGTCGGAGTGTGGCGGAGGGGTGACGCTTCCAAGATGGAATAGTTCGACTCGTCGCCGTGTCGAGCCGTTACTCGGTTCGGTTTCCGGGTTCGAACTCGTCTCTCGGCTGGCCGATCGTTCGCTTGCCCTCGGTCGTGTCGATGTCGGTGAGCGCGTTGAGCGGGCACCACTGCGTCGCTGCGGTCAGCAGGAACACGACCCCGACAGCTAGCGCGAGAACGCCGACCGCGGTGCCGGGCGGTCCCGAGTCAAGGCTCACGACCTCTAGCAGTATCGACGCGCCGACGACGAGGAGGAGCGGCCCGAAGACGGCCCGGCCGATGCGGTCGTATCCGCCGACGTTTCGGTACATGATTGAAACACCGCATTGTCATACGTTGACAATGCACATAAATGATAGGTGTATTTCACGTCTGACCGGTACCAGCGTCGGCGAGTAATCGGAGAAAGTCGTCCGAATCGGCGACGCTCAGTCAGTCGTCTCTGGCTCGATGTCGCCCGCGCTCCGTGACTCCTCGACGGCCGTTGTCAGCGAGACGTTGAGCCACGCCATCGAACTGACGCCGCCGAGGACGGTGACGGCGTTCTTCACCGCGTGGTCCACGATGGCGACGCTGAGAGCGACGGTCACACCGATCGCGGCGGGGGTCAGCGGCGCGACGATGATCGTGAATGCGCCCTCGTACAGCCCCACGCCGCCGGGGGTCAGCGGGAGTACCTTCGCGAGGTTCCCGACGCTGACCGCGAAGAAGCTGACGGCGACGAGCGAGGGGTCGAGCGGGTAGCCGAAGGCCGCGAAGATCGCCAGTGCAGTCACCACGTCCAGCGTCCAGATGAGGAGACTGCTGAGGCCCACGCGAGCGAAGGCCAGCCCGTCGGCGGTCACGGTCTGAATGTCGGCGACGAACGTTTCGACGACGCCGGCGACGTAGTCGGCGTAGGAGTCGTCGCTCAGTCGGCCGATAGCCGACCGGACGAAGTTGCGGTCGGTTCGGGCGCTGGCGATGATGACGCCGACAGCTCCGATGGCCGCGACGCCCACGGCGGCGGCGACGACGACGGCGGTCTGGCCGCTCTGTGCGGTGTCGCCGCCGGCGCCCCCGGTCAGCGCGGCCAGTAGCTCGCCGGCAGAGCCGGTGGCGGCCAGCCCCAGCATCACGGTGCCGGCCAGCGCCGTAATCGTGAGCAGGTCGAAGACGCGCTCGACGGCCAGTGACGCGAACCCGGTGGGGTAGGGAATCGAGCGGCGCGCTTTCACGACGTAGGCGCGCACGCCGTCGCCGAGTCGCGCTGGGAACACGAGGTTGCCGGTCTGGCTGATGAACACCGCGCCCGTGAGGAAGTCCCAGCGCTCGTGATACCCCATCGTATCGAGGATGTCGCGGTAGCGTGCGCCCCGAAGCGGCCACGAGATGGCGTAGATTGCGGCGCTCACGGCTATTAGTGCCGGGTCTGCGCCAGCCATCTCGTCGAGGACGCGCTGGGGGTTCAGGTACTGCGTCATCAGGAGCAGGGCAACGACGACGAGCATCGTCCCCGCGCCCAGCGAGACCCGGGGAGTGATGCGGGGGCTGACCGAGAGCTCCCACCCGGTCCGGAGAATCTGGCTCCCCATGCCGAAGACGTCCCGGACGATGTCGACTTTCGAGTCGCCTTTCGGCGTCCAGTCGACGGGGAACTCCTTGACCCGAAAGCCGCGTCGCTGGGCCTTGACGAGCATCTCCGTGTCCCAGAACCAGTGTTCGTCCTGAACGGTCGGGGCGAGTGCTTCGAAGGCTTGCCGGTCGAACGCCTTGAAGCCGCACTGGTGGTCCTTGAGGTCCGAGCGCAGCATCCCTCGGACCAGCGTGTTGTAACCGAAACTTGGAATGCCGCGCTTGGCCGGGCGGTCGGCGCGGTTTTCGGCCATCCAGCGCGAGCCGGTCGCCACGTCGTACTCGTCCGATCGGACGCTCTCGACGAGTTCCTCCAGATGCCGCATGTCCGTGGCGAGGTCGGTGTCGAAGTACACCAACGTCTCGCCCTCGGCGCGCTCGAAGGCGTACTCCAGTGCACCGCCGCGGCCGAGGCGCGTCTCCGAGTGGATGTGGCGGACGCGGTCGTCCTCGCTCGCGAGGCGGGTAGCTATCTCCGGCGTCCGGTCGGCACAGCCGTCTTCGGCGACGATCACTTCGAACGAACCTTCCGGCAGGAAGGAGGCGAGCGTCGCAAGCGTCACCGAGACGGTCTCCTCGATGGTGTCCTCCTCGTTGTACGCTGGAAGGACGACGCTCACCTCTACAGCAGTCATTGGTTCGGAGTGGGGTGCCGAATCAGAAGTACCTTCTGGCCCACGCTCGGCGTCCTCTTAGTCGGCGCTCTCGGGCGAGCGTGCGGTGACGAACTCCGTCAGGTCCTCGCCCACCTCGGCGGCCGACTCGTAGGGCCGCCCGACGACGATGTCCCCAGCGCGGCTCTTCCCGATGCCGGGTATCGTCGTCAGCTCGTCCATCGAGGCGCTGTTGACGTTCAGCGGGTGCGGCACGCCCGTCACCGACCGATAGCCGTGACCGGTGATGGCCACGTCGATGGTCCGCCCGAGTTCGCGCTCGCCCGGAAGCCCGACCAGCAGCGGGTAGGTTCCCAGTTGGCGGCCGAACGTCTTGCCGTCCTGGTGGTACTCCAGATGCACGTCCGGCAGCACCGTGCCCGGCGGCGCGACCCGCTTGAGCATCGGATTGTCGATGGTCTCGCGGACCTCCTGCTTGTACTGCTTGAACAGTTGCTTGTGGTCGTTGGCGATCTGTGCGCCGGTGTCGGCCATGTCGGTCCCCTCGAAGGCCATTACCTGCCGGATGTTCACTCGCCGGAGCATCAGCCCCTCGTCGTAGACGCGTTGGAGGAACGCCTTGTTGTGCTCGAACGTCTCGCGGCGCTCGCCTTTCAGCCCGTGCAGGAGGTTGATACCGGGCAAGAGCTTCGGGAGACGGCGTGGCGCGTCGTCCCCGAAGGTCGGCGCGTTCTCTCTGTCACCACCTGGTCTCCAGCCCGCCTCCTCGTTCACTATCTTCACGGCCTCGAAACACTCCTCGGCGGTGACGTTGAGATTGTTCTCCGCTTGGACCAGCGGGTCGGCGGACTCCAGTCCGAACGCAGCGGTGTCGCCGGGCGTGTTGTGTTCGGCGATGACGCGAATCCCCTCGCGGGCCTTCTCGGGCCACTCGACGACGGTGATGGGGTTCATATTGTCGAGGTGGAGCGTTTCCAGGTCGGGAGCCACCTCGCGGATGCCGCCGTAGAGACGGCGAAGGGCGTCGGGATTGGGGGACTCGCCGTCGCCGCCGTACGCGAGGATGTCGGCCTGCCGGCCCAGACGAAAGTGAGCGACGCCGCGGTCCGAGAGCGCGTCGACCTCGTCCACGACGCTTTCGGGCGGCCGGAAGTCCGGGTCGCCGTACATCGGCTCCGTGCAGAACGAACAACGGTACGGACACCCGCGGGAGGTCTCCATCTCGCAGATGAGGTACTCCGGGTGGTTGGGATGCTGTTCGACGACGAACGCACCCGCTCGCGCCCAGCGGGTCTCCTCGGAAACGGAGCGATAGCGGTCCTCGAACCCTTCGAGGCCGGATTCGACGAGATCGTGGACGGCCGCCTCCACGTCGGCCATCGCCAGGAAGTCGAAGTCCAGATCGTCGCGGGCCGTCTCGCTGGCTCCTTCGTTCGATTCGCCGACGCCGAAGCGGACGGGACCGCCCATCACCGAGGTGCCGTCGGCGGTCCACGCCAGTTTGCGCACCTCGTCGGGTTCGGCGGGCGTCCCGCCGACGTACTTCCCGGGAACGGTCATCCCGCCGACGTACAGCAGTAAGTCGGCCTCTTCCACGTCGCGCCACAGGTGACGCTCGTCGCGGAGTTCGTCGATGGTGTGGTAGGTGATTCGCTCTCGGGGCACGCCCGCCTCGACCATCGCGCCGGCAGCGTAGCGCGGGTACGTCGAGATGTATGGCGGAACCCCGAAGTGTGCCGGTTCGTCGACGTAGCCGTCGACGATGGTCACGTCGAGCGTCTCGGGGTCGGCAGTCATGGTCGCGAGTTGTCGGCCGAGGCGTAAAACGGTGTCTGGTCGGACGTGGTCGTTCTCCAAGCTGTCTCCGTTGACCGGCCCTGTCGAGAGAAAACCACACGATGGCGCGCCCGACGGGAACAGTGCCGTCTCCGAAAGCGGTTTGTCTCTCACGGGCCAACGTGACGGTATGCCAGCCACCCTGGAGGTCGTCTGTACCGACGACGACTGTACGCTCGATATGTTCGAGCTACACTACACGTACGACATGCCCGAGGAGGTCGGCGTTGCCGACTTCTCCTGTCCGTACTGCGGCGGCGTCGACTGCCTGGAGGCCGTCGAGCTATGATCCGGGACGTCGGCGAGTCGGTCAGCAACAAGATATTCGAGAACCTCGGTCGAGCGGCGGGTCGCGTCCAGGAGAAGAAGCCGCTGCCGGCGGACCTCTTAGAGTCCGACGACGCCTACCTCGTCGTCTTCGACGCCCCCGGCGCGACCGCAAGCGACCTGCAGGTCCGCTACGTCGACGATCGGGTCGAGGTCCGCGTGGACCGCTTCCGCGACTTCCACGACGGGTTCGAGATGCGCTATCCCGGCCGCGGCCTGGCGCTCGACGGCTCGGTGACGCTGCCCGAGGACGCCGACGTAGACGCCGCCGCAGCGTCCGCGACGCTCAAGGACAACGGCACCCTACAGGTCCGCATCCCCAAGGTCGCAGGAACCGATGCGGACGAGGAAATCGATGTGGAATCGGTCGCCGACGACACCGACGACGCAAACGAACCCGACGCGGAGACCGAGGAGTACGGAGTCTCCGAGTACGACGCCGAGACCGACGACTTCGAGGAGCGCGACCCCGATACCGACGACGCCAAGGAGTAGTCCACACCGTTTGTTTACGCTGTTTTACGACGCACACGTCACCAGTCGGCGGTCGGGTCGCCCAGCGGGTCGAACGAGGCCTCGTCGTCGAACCGCGTCGGGTCGAAGCGAGTGGACAGTGGCGCGTCGATTCGCGATGCCGTTCCACTAACTTGCTCGGCGACGAACTCCCCCATCGCTGGTGCCCGCATCAGCCCGTGTCCTTGCCACCCCGTGGCCACCCAAAGGCCGTCGGTGGCGCGGCCGACCAACGGGTCGCGGTCGGGGGCCGCCGTACACAGGCCCGCCCACGCCCGGTCGAAAGTCGGATCGAGCGTCGTCGACGACCGCACATTTTCGAGGGCGGCCTCGACGAACGCCGGGTCCGCGTCGGCGTCCCACTCCGCTGGGTCGGTCGCGTGCGCGCCGCCGCCGACGAGCAGGGCGTCGCCGTGAGGCCGCCAGTAGAACTCCTCGGTCGCGTCGTAAAACGAGGGCAGCGCCCCCTCGAAGGGGTCAGTGACGAGCGCCTGCGTGCGGTAGGTTTCCAGCGCGAGTGACACACCCACGTCTGCGACCAGCGGCTTCGTTGCCGGCCCGGCAGCCACGACGACGGCGTCGAAATCCGTCCTCCTGGACGGTGTTTCGACGGTCGTCGGCCCGAGAAGCGAGACAGGAGCGTTCGTCTCGACGGTGACGCCGCACTCGCGCGCTCGGTCGGCCAGTCGGGTAACGACAGCGTCGGTGTCGAGCAACCCGGCGGCGGTGGCGATGCCAGCCGCTTCGATGCGCTCGGTTCGCAACGGCGGATACCGCTCGCCGAGTTCGTCGGGGGAAATCCGCTCGACAGGTCTGCCGTGCGATTGCATCTCGGCGACCTGCCCTTGGATAGCCGTCTCGTCGCCGCGCTCGCGGGCCGCCCAGACGTACGGACACGGGTCCAGCAGCTCCCACTCGCGGTACCGGGTAAGCGCCCGCTCGGCGACGGCGGCGTCTAGTTTTCCGGCGAAGGCGTCGTAGCAGATGCCCGCCGCCCGGCCGGTCGCGCCGCTGCCCGGTTCGTCGCGTTCGTAGAGCGTCACGCTGACGCCGCGCGCCGCGAGGTCGCTGGCGGCGACGAGTCCGACCGCGCCGCCGCCGACGACGGCGACGCGCATCTATCCGAGCAGCGGTCCCAGTCCGCGGGCCGGGTAGCCGACGACGGTGTCGACTCCGGCCTCGCGGAGTCGGTCGGTTCGGTCGACAATCACGTCGGGCGCGCCGACGAGCGCGTAGTCCCGAACCCCCGCTTCGAGCACCTCGCGCGCTCGGCCGCTCGCAGCGCTGTCGGTCGGTGCGCCGTCCGGCAGCGCCCGGCCGACGGAGCGACGCCGGGCGGCGTAGGCTCCCACGGCGTCGAGTATCGCGTCGGTGTCTTCAGCGAGGACGAACGGCGCGTACACCGCGACGTCGCCGTCGAATCCGGCCGCACGGAGCGCCCGGATGTCACGTTCGGTCGAGCGCGAGAGCAGTTCGTACTGCGTGCCGCCGACGGCCAGCGCGAGGCGTTCGATGCCCGCGGTGCCGACCCACGGGTCGGCGGCGTCGGCCGCGGCCGCTCTGAGTCGCGGGGCGACAGCTCGCTCGGTTTCCGCATCGGTGAGATAGGCGCTGTGGCCGGCCACCAGCACGCGCTCGACGGCGTCGGGAACCGTGTCGAGTGCGCTGTCGTCGCCCAGTGGGTCGTACCCGTTGGCGCGAACCGGCGTCGTCAGCCGAACCGTCGCGCGCTCGGAAAGCGTCGAGAGTATCTCTCGGTCGGGGACGTTCGCGCGGCCCTCGTAATCTATAGCCAGCGTCTCGACGGCGAGGTCGGCGGCCGCTCGCGGGTCGACTTCTGCGGGTTTGAGTGCGACCGCGTCGATACCCACGTCGGCGAGCGTCACAGTCGAGAGCGCTGTCATCGGTTGTGTGCCGTGTGCCTTCGTCTCCGGGCGCAAAGCCCTGTCGTTCTCGGCTCGCTCTCAGCTCACTTCGTCGCGGACGCTCTCGGGCAACTCGTCGTCGGGACCGGCGTAGCGGTCGGGTTCCGGCGGCATCTCCCAGTCCGTCGCGAGTTCGAGCAACTGGACGAACATCCGCGCCGTCGCGCCCCAGACCGTGTAGCCGTTCACGTAGAAGAAGTGGAGGCGAATCTCGCCGTAGTGTGGGTGGTCACGGTGTTCGGACTCGTAGTTGTCCAGATTCGTCAGTTCCGAGAGCGGGAGCACGACGACCTCCGCGACCTCCTCGTCGCTCGGGAGGTACTCCCGGTCGGGGATGCGCCCGACGAAGGGCCGAACGGAGTAGTGCGTTATCGTCCGGATGTCGTCCAAGCGGCCGACGACGTGGGCCGCCTGTGGGTCCAAGCCGATTTCCTCGTTGGCCTCCCGCAGCGCAGTGTCCAATAGGTCGTCGTCCTCGGGTTCGCGCCCGCCGCCCGGGAATGACATCTGTCCAGGATGGTCTTGCAGGTGGTCGGCGCGCTTGGTGAAGAGAATTCCTTCGCCGTCCGTTTGGCTGACGACCGGGACGACGACGGCCGCCTCACGTTGCTCGTCGTCGACGACAACGGGGTCGTGGGCAGCCAGCCGGTCGAAGTCCATACCAGAGCCACGGGGCCGACGTCCTTAACTCGGGTGGGTTCGCCGCCCTCGGGCGGTCAGCCGGTCAGCTGTCGCAGTGCCATCCACCACCTATCTGGCGTCGTCGAGACGGGCGCGGGCCTCGCCAAGTTCGACCGGTCCCCACGCTTCGAGGTCGTAGCTCACGTCCAGCAGGGTGGCGATGCGCTCGTCGTCGACGGCTTCGACCGCGACGACCGCGTCCTCGCGGAAGCGCTCCTCGGCGGCTCTCGCGACCGCCTCGTCCGAGAGGCTCCGGTCGGGTACGTCCATGATGTGTGGCAGGTCCCCTGCGCCCTCGGGCAACCGCGGGAACGCCGCCGGCCCGACCACGAGTAGGGGGTCGTCGGCGTCCGCGTCGTGGTCGGCGACGCGAACGAGATGATACTCGACCAGCGCGTCGTCGATCGCGTCGTCGAACGCCTTCGCGTCGGTGTCCTCGCCGCGCTTGAACGCGAGTTCGACGCAGGCCTCCCCGAGTTCCGCCCGGGTGAGCGCCCCGAAGACGTCGACGACACCGGCGAAGTCGTCTCCTGTCAGGTTCATACCGGGTAGGCGGCCCGGAGGGGCTTCAGCGTTTCCGGACTAGCAGTAGTAGTTGGAGTCGGAGAAGCGGCGCTGAAAAACCAGAAAGCCCGCCCGGTAGCTGGTCGGGCAGCCGATACGGGTGGAACTGAGAGGGACCGAGCACTCGGCACTTTCCGGCTATTCGCGGTACTGGTTATGGACTCCGTGACTACACACCGATTCAAGCTTCGGCAGTCTCGGGTAGCCGACCGTCGAGGTGGAGCGCTAGCAAGACGAACAAGAGGGCGACCAGTCCGGCTCCAAGTCCCTCGAAGATGGCGGGGAACGGGATCTGCATGCCGCGCAGGCCGCCGACGACGGCGCTCCCGGGGGCCTGCAGCAGCATCATCCCGGCTCCGTAGGCGGCGTAGGCGCTGGCGCGGTGGCGGTCGGGAAGCGATCCCAGTAGGTAGGTGTCGACCGCCGGAAAGATGCTGTGGATGGTGTATCCCATGACCGCGCCGAGCGCCGCGAGCGGCCAGAAGCCGGTGAGAGTCGGCAGGAGGAGGATACAGCCGGTGAAGATGGCGAGGATGGTGAGCATGTACGGGACCGCGGGCAGGAGGTCCGAGAGGCGGCCGCTGACGTAGAAGGCCGGGACGCCAGCGCCGAAAGTGACCTGTAAGAGGGTGCGGCCCGTTGCCTCTGTGAAGCCGATGGTCGTGAGATAGGTGACGTAGAAGTTGAACAGGCCGTTCCACACCATCGAGGTCAGGCCGACGGTAACGACGGCGGTGAGGACGATCCGCCACTGGGACCACACCGCGCCGAGGAGGTCGCGGTCGGCGGTGCCGGCTTCGGGGAAGTCGGTCCGCCGGGCGATGACGGTGAAGACGACAGTCGTCACCGCGGCGGCGACGGCGATCGCCCGTAAGGTGGTCTGCCAGTCCCCGACGACGAGCGCCGCCGAGACCAGCGTAGGGGCGGCGACGGCGGCGAGCTGGCTGGCGACGCCGTGGCCGCCCAACGCTCTCCCCGGCGCGGACGGGAAGAGTTCGCTGACGAGCGTGTTGGCCGCGATGAGGTAGACGCCGCTGGCGGTCCCCATCACGAATCCGCCGACGAGCAACAGCGTCGGGTCGGTGTTCAGCGCGACGAACGCCGTCCCCGCCGTCAGCGCGAGACCGGATCCGAAAATCGCCTGCGCCCGCGTCACGCGGGTGAGCAGGTAGCCCGTCGGGAGGCGCGGGGCCGCGCTGCCGATCCAGACGAGCGTCGCCAACAGCCCGAGCGTGGCGTCGCTGGCACCGGTCGCCGCTCGGATGGGTTCGATGAGCGGCGCGAACACCACTCGAGAGAGGTTCATGAGGAAGACGAACCCGAGTAGCGAGCCGAACACTGTTCGCCGAGACACACAGGCGGTTCGTCGCTACCCCCGAACAAGGTTCCGAAACGCCGCGGTCTTTTTACCCGCGGGTGTCACAGAGGGGCACATGGACTCGGTCAGGAAGGGACTGCGCGCCGGCGATATCGAGAAAGACAACTACGGGCGACTCTCCTGTACCACCTGCGAGGAGTCGCTGGCGACGAACAACGACCCCACGGAGGTCGGGAAGGTGCGCGTCTGTCCCGACTGTGGCTCCGAGTGGAAAGAACTGGGCTAAGGGCAGGCTCCACGAGCGGCGATCTCCTCACTCGAAGACGGCGTCGAAGGCGTCCGCACCGAGCGGTTCGTAGCGACCGGCGTCGACGTTCTCTCTCGCGTGTTCGACGCTGCCCATCCCGACCAGCGAGCAGGTCACGCCCGGAGCGCTGCGTGCGAAGTTGAGCGCGCGCTGTGCCCGGGTCTCGCCGTCGAGTTTCGCCTCGACGCTCTCGGGCATCTCCGCCGCGAGTCGGCCCTGCATGATGGAGGCGCTCGTGAACACGTTCAGACCAGCGTCCTGTGCGAACCATAGCGCCGATTGGGCACCGTCGGCCCCCTCGTGTGCCTCGACGCTGAACGCGTCGGCCATGAACACGTTGAACGGGCACTGGATGGCCCGGAAGTGTGTCGCCGTGTTGCCGGCGGTCCTCGCCGCTGCTCTGGCGCGTTCGGCGACCTCGGGCAAGGAGAGGTAGCTGTCGTGTGATTGCGGGACGCGAAACGCCTCCCACGTCGCCACGCCGTAGTGATTGATATCGCCGTCGGCCGCCCGCTCCTCTAGCCGCTCGAACGCCGCTTCTAACTGATCGTATACGTCTTCACGGCTGTTCTCGGCTAGTTGCGTCTCGGGATTGTGGACGTAGTAGAGGTCGACGGTGTCCACGCCGAGGTTGTCGAGCGAACGGTCTAGCTGGTCGTCGATGAATCCCGGAGCGATACAGTGCTGGCCGCTGACGAGGTCCTCTCGTTCGACGATGCCGGTGTCGAGGTACTCCGATCTGACGAACTCGCCGGGGTCGTCGGGTCGCTCGCCGTCGAACGGAACGAACCCGCCCTTGGTGGCGACGACGACGCTCTCCCGGTCCACGTCGGCGTCGTCGAGCGCTCGGCCGACGACGCGCTCGGAGCGCTGATGGCGGTAGTTGATCGCGGTGTCGACGACGTTGATGCCCGACTCCAACGCGGTCACGATGGCATCGTGATAGTCGTCGTCTCGCTCGTCGGTCGGATCGCCCAGATATGTACCGACGCCGATGCTGGAGACGACTCCGTCCCCGAAGCGGCGATAGAAGGTGCGGGCGAACTCATCGTGGTCGTCCCGGTACGCCCAGGTTCCCTCGCGTGTTGCCATGCTGTCGCTTCGAGACGACCGGACAAAAGCGGCGAGATTCTCGACCGCAGAGTCGGCCACTGGGCTCAGCGTTCGCCGGACATCGAGTCGAAGACGCGCTTTTGTAAGTCGTTGCGGGAGACGCCATCGCTCGGGCCGAGCCCCTTCAGATACTCGACGGGAATCTGTCCGCCGCCCATCCGCGCGTGGCCGCCGCCCTCGGCCATCGGGATGTTCTCGACGGCGGCCTCGATGGCCCGCCCGATGTGAACCCGGTCGTCGCGCGAGCGCCCGGCAATGCGGAGCGTTCCCTTGCTCTCGCCGACAACGACGACGGCCGAGACGCCTTCTAACCGCTCCAGTTCGTCGGCGGCCTGCGGGATGGCGTCGGTGTTCGACACCTCGCCGACGTCGCTGTAGGCGAACGGTGACTGCACCACGCGAGACGTGATGGCCCGCGCTTTCACGTCCAACACTTCGGCGTCTATCTGCGGATTGGCGATGCGGTTCAACAGGTCGCCGTCCATCCCCTCGTAGAGGTACGCCGCGGCGGCGAAATCCGAGGAGGAACAGCCGTTCGTCAGCGACCGAGTGTCGGACTGAATGCCGTACACCATCCCGGTCGCGACGTGGCTCGGAACGGCGTGGTCGGGGACGCCGGCCGTATCGACGCCGCCGTCCGTGAGCGCGGTGTCGACGTCGTAGAATTTCCACCCGAGCGATTCGAAGTAGTCCGCGAAAATGGTCGCACAGGCCCCGGTGTCGGTTCGAACGTCGGTGAACCGCTTGCCTGTCCCGTCACCGGGGTGGTGGTCGACGACGGCGACCGGATCGATATCGCCGGCCCCCGGAAAGCCCCGCGGTTCGTTGTGATCGACCAAGACGA
Source organism: Haloarcula amylovorans (assembly GCF_004681185.1). GTDB lineage: Archaea > Halobacteriota > Halobacteria > Halobacteriales > Haloarculaceae > Haloarcula > Haloarcula amylovorans. The sequence continues at coordinate 323,916 of NZ_SRIF01000001.1, forward strand.
CGTTGTGCGGGGCGACGTCATCGACCGTCTCGACCCGGTCGAAGTCGAGGTCGAGTACCGTCTCGAAGGCGCGATTCTCCGGCCGTCGAATCTCGCCGGGATAGTAGAGCGTCGCGTTCGTGTCCACGGCCGACGCCAGTTGGCGAACGGCCAGCGCCGACGACATTGCATCGGGGTCGGGATTCGGGTGCATCAAAACTGCGACCTCCTCATACCCCTCTAGTACCGACTGTAGCCGCTCGGCCGGTGTCCGTGTGAGATATCGATAGATCGCCGCTCCCGCTCCGAATACGAGCAGGAGGGCGACGACGACTCCGGCGACCTGTAACGGATTTTCGCTGGCGTACGCGGCTGCCCCCTCCGCCAGCGCGGCTAGGTCTCCGGCGCCCACCAGTAACATGTACGTAGATGGTCCCGGATGCGATAAGAAGGTTCCCCCGGGTTTAGGCTGCCAGATACGCTTCGATTGCGGGCCAGTAGCCCTCACGAAACGTCGGATAGTGAAAGTCGTAGCCGAGTGATCGGAGCCGCTCGTTCGAACAGCGCTTGCTCGTCTGGATACGTCGACTCGCCGTCTCCGAGAGGTCCTCGTTGGCCAGGCGCTCGTCTTTGGTCTGTTTTTCCGGGAACGGCACGTCACACTGCTCTGCGAGCCAGTCGGCGAAGGCCCACTTCTCGACCGGCTCGTCGTCCACGACCAGCACCACCTCTTCGCGGTGGTCCGCTTCGAGCAGGAACCGCACTGCTCCGGCGGCGTCGTCCCGGTGGACCATGTTGAGATAGCCGGCCGTGACCGGTCCCTCCAGATATCGGTCCAGCCGATACCGGTCCGGACCGTACAGCCCCGCGAAGCGAGCGACGGTCCCGTGGCCCCCGTGCTCGACCGGGCGTTCGCGAGCGATACGCTCGGCTTCGGCCAGCACTTCGGTCTTCTCGGTCTGCGGGTCCAGCGGCGTCTCCTCGTCCACCCAGTCGCCACCGTGGTCGCCGTAGACGCCGGTACTGGAGGTGTAGACGAGTCGCTCCGGAGCGTCTTCGCGCGACCAGAAGTGGTCGATGGCCGTTCGCAGGCCCTCGACGTACACCTCGCGGGCTGCCTCGGCCCCGCGACCGCCGGAACTGGCCGCGAAGACGACCCAGTCGGCGTCAGGCACGGCCGACAGCGCATCGGCGTCGGTCACGTCCGCTTGCACCGCGTCGAAACCAGCGTCTTCGATGGCCGCCACGCCGTCGTCAGAGCGACGGACGCCGACGACGTCGTGGTCGGCCTGTAGCTGTCGGCCCAGCTCTACGCCGACGTAGCCACAGCCGAGGATAGCGACTCGCATCGTCACCGCTGCTGCCCCTCGATGTAGCTGTGAAGCACGGCGTACTCGGCCAGCGTCATCGGGTGTCGCCCCTCTATCTTCTGTTGGATCTCTTTGGGCTCCATCTCGTCGTCGATGCCCGAGGCCAGCGATTCGACGTCCATCACGGCCGTCGTCATCCCCATGAGGAGGATATCCTGTGCCTCCGCCTGCACGGTATCGGCATCGGGGTACTCGGGATCGGTGCCGAGGACAGCGGCGGCCGAAGAAAGCGGCAGGTCGGCGGCGTCGCCGTCCGCGACGCGTCGCACCGTCGTCTCGTCCAGTTCTGTCTCCTCGACCACCGTCTCGACGCCGACCGATTCGACCGTCGCTGCGAGCATCGATTCGTAGGCCGCGAGTAACGCCTCGGGCGACTGCTCGCCTGCATCGGGAAACTCCGCTCTGAGCATGGCCGTCGGTACGAACGGGGGGTACTTGTCGGTGTCACTCTCGTCGCCGTTGGCTATCTCACCTCCCTGCGTTGGGCCACCCGGCCGATGTCTCGACGGCCTGCCCGTCCTTGTCGCCGACGCCGCGCGGCTTCGGGCCGACGACGACCACGACGCCCGTCTCCGCTCGGAACGAGAGTCGCTCGTTGCGCCCGAGCACCTCGCGCTCGCCGTCGTCGTCCACGTCCAGTCGGACGGTCGCGTCGTCACGGACGTAGGTCGTGGTCGCGGCCGGCGTCGTCGGCGTCCCGTGGTTCGCAGTCACCGCGAAGCGGGCGTACTCCCCCTCGACGGTGACCCACCAGAGGTTCATCGTCGCGTACCACGGGGTCAGCGGCGGTGCGAGCGGCGCACCCGCGGGCAGGACCTTCTTCCCGAACCGTTTCTTCGCCAGCTGCTTCGCTCGGTGTTCGGTCGCGTTAGCGACGGTAGCATGGAGCGCCTCGCGTGCCACCGTTCGCGTGGCCGAGGTCGTCCGATTCACGACCGGTTCTCGGGGCCGCGCGAGGGGGCGTTTCAGCGCGTCGTTGATCGTTCCCGACAGCCGAACCCGGAGCCAATCGCGCTCGACTGCCGAGAGGGTCCGCCGCTCGGCCGCGACTGCGGCGATACTCTCTGCCGCCCGACCATTTGCCAGCGCCAGCCCGCGTGCGTGGGTCGCGTTCCATCGGCTCAGTCCCGCCGTCACGATTCGCCGACTCGCTCGCCGGTCCGCGCCCGTCTCCTTGCGCACCGTTGCCCGGAGTTCGACGGCTACGTGGTCGTTCGCGTCCCGGACTCGGTCGTTCAACGTCGCTCGGTGTTCGTTCAGACTCTCGTTTTCGGCGGCCTCGGTCGTCACGTTCACGGCCGTCGCGTTCGCCGCCGCCAGCGCCGTCGCTGCCGTCGAGAGCCGCGTCCGGTCCGTGGAAGCCGTAGCACCCATCGTTACGGCGTCGGCGGCGTCGCCGTACGGCACGGTGAAGACGTTGACGTTGCGCGCGACCAGCGGATGTTCGCTGCCGTCTATTGCCGGGTGCCGCGATTCGTCGAGCGAAGCCAACGTGAGGTACTGCGGTCGCGCATCGACCCGCGTTCGAACCGGGCCGGCAGGACCGGTAGGAACGGGTCGCGCTCGCGGCACCTGCGTCTCGCGGGCGGTCAGGCTCCGGCGGACGTCCCGAAGCGACCCGCCGGTGCGCTCCTGCAACCGGGAATCGACCTTTGCCCCGGCCGTCGCTCGCCCCTTCGCTCTGGCGGCGAGACGCTCGTCGACGGCATCGAGATACGTGAGTCGTGCCGCGACGCGTGCTTTCTGTGCGGCGCTGTCGTAGGTTTCCGGTACATCTGCAAGGGCCGCCCGTCGCTCGGCGAGGAGCTGTCGGAGGCGGTGTGCCGGGTTCGTCTCGAACGTGCCGGCGGCCCCGCGTTCGACGGTCACGTTCGTCGCCCGGACCCGCTCGCGGAGTCGCCGCAGGTCTCGGTACACCCACGCTCGCAGTTCGGCGGGCCGTTCGGCCGTCACTGGGACGGTTCGCGTTCGGAGGCCGCCGTCCGCGGCGCGCGCGGCGACGGCGTCACGGCCGCCGGCCCGGTCGATGAGTCCCCGCTCCGCTCGCTCCGCGACATCAGCCAGATTCTCGCCACCGACCGGGCTTCCGTCAGGGTCGTGAGCCGTCGTGATGGGTCGGTTCAGTGCGGCGGATTTACCCTCGTGACGACCGACGAGGGCGACGCTCACGCGTTGTCGCTCGGTTCGACTCGCAATCGTCTGTCGCCGATGGCTCTCGTTCCCACCCACCGACTCCCAGACCGCCACCCGCGTATGCTCGACGGCGACGATTCGACCGAAACTGCGCAGTTCGTGCCAGCCGTCGGGGACGCGCGGATTCGCAGTTGCATCGCCAACCGTCTCGGTGCTCTCGCTCGTCTCCTCGGCGACGAGCGTCCAGTTCTCACCCGGTGGTTCGGGCCGGTCAGGGGGGCCGCCGCGGATGTGGCGACTGTCAGAGACCAGTCGAACCTCGACAGTGTAGACGTCAGTCGTCGTCGCGTCGAGCGTGTCGGGTGCGGCGACCGTCCGGAAGGCGGCGTCGGCGGTCTCGTTGACGCCGATCTGCATGGTCTCGTTTGCTTGCGGATACTCGCTGGCGTTCTCCCCAGTAGAGATGTCCTCGCTGACCGGTCGATAGGATGTCTGCTTGAGCAGCTCGCTGGCGAAGGCGGTGTCGTTGCTTCCGGTGACCAGATCTTCGATGCTAGTCATCGCCGTCGCCTCGGTGAGCGCCTGACGGCCGTTCGGGTCGCTCCGGCCGAACGTCGAGCGTTGGACGCCCAGGAGCGCGCCGTTGGTCGCAAGGCTGACGTGCCGGTTGGCGAGAACGTTCTCGATGGGCACGCCGCCGAACTGGGCGTAGCCGCGCGCCCACACCATCGGATACAGCCGCGCGGTCAGACGCTGACTCAGCCCCGGATGCTCTATCTGCGCGTGCAGCCGCGTCTCGTAGGTCTCCATTTGGTCGTGGAGCATGAGTACCGGCGTCGTGACCGTCACTGTCGGGGAAACGTCTCGTCTGGTCAGGACTCGGTCGCCGCGTCGGGCGGTCAGCGTGACGTTCTCGACGGTCGCTCGCAGCGCGGTACCGTTTTCGCCCGCACGTTCGACAGTGACGCGGTCAATTGCACTTCGGTACTCCTCGGCCGTCTCGACGGCCGGGAGACTCGCCGTGGCTTCGACGCCCTCGCTCCTCGCCTCAACTCGCTGGAGGCGGTCGCGTACCTGCAGGTACACCCGCAGTCGCAACGCGTCCCGGAACGGCTGACTGTCGTTCAGCGCCCGTCCAGCTGGCGTGTCGGCGGGTTCGAGTACCGAATTCGCGGCCGCCCGGCGCCCGGCGGTCACCACCCCGTCACGCATCGCCGTCTGCGTCTCTGCTGACGCTCGGTCGAGCGTGCGCTCGACGGCGGTGTCGCTCGGTACCGTGTCGGGAGTGAGCGTCGGTGCGAGCGTGAGACTGCTCACGAGCAAGAGAACGCCCACCAGCGCGAAGGGGACTCGACCCCGCGTGTCTTCTCTCACGGCGACCACGTCCTGACCGTGATTCGGACGGTGCCGGTCTCGACGGTGCGGGCCGCAACCCGCGGTGAGTCGAATCGGGCGCGCATGTCCCGTTCGAACGTATCGGTGAGCGACGCCGCCAGACGGCTGTTGAGTTCCGTCGCGTTCTCCGCCTGCACGGGCATCCGCCCGGCACCGGTAAGTGCGGCCATCCGCCGGTATCGAGTCGCCATCAGCCTGTCTGCGGGGTAGTCGCCCCGCAGTGCCAGTTGTGCCTGCGATGGCGGAAACAGGCCGTCGACGACGGCGCGAGCGACGACGGCGGCGACGCCTCCAAACCCTCGCGTCCGCGCAGCGCGGTTCGCACTTCCGCGCACATTCGCCATCGGGCTCGGAACCCTCAGCGTCGCGGCCCGTACGTCTGCGGAGGGCGGGGGTCGCTCACCGATGCGCGTCGTCGCAGTGACTGGCGTACCGCGGTACGGTTCCCACCGGACACGAACCGAGCTGACTCGCCCCGACTCGCTTCGTTGGGAGAGGCGTGCGCGCGTCGTCTCGCCGACCGTCCGCTCGAAGTCGGTTCCGGCCGTCGACAGCCGTCGTCCCTCGACCGTGATGCCGCTCATCGCGGCGTCGGCGAGCAGTTGTGCGACGGTGCCGTGGGCCGTCCGCTGGTGCCGGGCCGTCGCGTTTGGGGTCCAGTCGGGCGGCGGCCCCGGCGGCTCCAGTGCGTAGCTGACGTGGGCGGTACTGGTGCCGAGCAGTTCCGCCTGTTCGGCGGCCGGGTTGCTCGTTGCCCTCGGGTCGTCGGTGACGCCGCCGAGGACGGCCACCGCGGCAGCACCGAGCAACAACAGGAACAGCGTCACGTCGAGGACGGTACTCGTCGCGCGACTCATCGCCAGACACACACCCTGAGCGTGCCGCTGCGAACGGTCGCCGGGCCGAGTGCGACGCTCACCGTCCGGTGGTTGCGGGACGCGTCGGCCGGCGGCGTGGGACCGACGCTCCAGCGGCGTTCGGCTCGCAGCGTGACGTTCGCCTCGTAGCCGGTCGGAACCACCGAAAGCGATCCATTGAGTCGCTCCGGGTCCACGACGCCGGCGGTGGTCAGGTGTCGCTCGACGGCGTCGGCAGTCGGGGCCGCGACGTTCCGCTCGCCGCTCGTCGCCGCCAGCGCGTCGTCGAGGACGCCCGCGTACAGCGCCAGTCCCGCCGAGACGGCGAAGACCGCCACCAGCGCCGCGAGCGGTTCGGTCGCGCCCCTAGCCGACGAGCGTGACATCGACGCCTCCCCACGCCACTCGCCTGACGGTCATTCGTTCGGGTGCCGGTCGCCACTCTCCGGCGGTCGCCGCAGCCTCGGCACGCTCGACCGCTCGACGGAACCCCGAGGGCGACCCGAACAGCCTCGACGGACGACGCCCATCGAGCGCGGCCGCGAGTCGTCCTTCGATGGCCGGCACGACAGACCTGAGAAACGTCGCGTGAGCAGTGCCACCGTCAGACCGCAAGCCGACCTGCCGACGCGTCAGCATCCAGTCGTCGGCGGCAGTCAGCTCGCGGGTGGCGACCGACCCCGGCGGACTGGTCGCCACTTCGTCGACCGTCGCTGCAGTCGCGGCGGCGTCTGGTGGTGCCGTCGAAGGCAATTCACCGACGACGCCGAGGACGGCCGCGCTGACCGCGGCCAGCGCCACCCAGACGGACAGCGTTTCCGTGTGTGTCTCGAACATGCGACTGGGTGGCCCCGTTCTCCGATTTAAACTCCAGGGTCAGACGAGTAGGCGGGTGGCCACGACGGCGACGAGGTACACTGTCGTCGCCGAACAGAGCGCCAACCCGATGCGGTAGCCGACGAGTGATCGGTCTAGTCCTCGGTGGAGTCCCGTCGAGAGCGCGGTCAGAACGACCGCGAGGACGAGACAGTACCAGCCGACGACCGGGCCAAGCAGACTGGCTGAGACGGCTTCGATTGGGCCGCCGCTCTGCATGGACTCTGCCAGCGCCACCGTTGCGCCGCCGACCAGCGGGCCGAACAGCGCGGCCGTGTTCGAGAGCGTTCTGGTAATCTGTGCGAGGTCGCGGCGCGTCTCGCGTTCGACCGCCGCGAGCTCGTCAAGGTGGTCACCCATCGTGGCGATACTGTCGCCCGCCGGCGGCCCGATGGCTGCGGCCGCGTCCAGAAGCGTCGCCGTTCGTCGGAGTCGAGGACTCGGCAGCTCGTCGAGGGTGCCATGGTCGCCGCGGAACGCCGACTCGATGCTGCAACCGAGTCGCTGTTGGCGGGCAATCGTCGTGTCGAGCAGAGTCGACAACGGTCCGGCTGTCACCTCTGCTGTCTCTGCGAGTGCGGCTTCCACGGATAGGCCACGGTCGACGCGCCGACCGATGGCTGACAGCGCGTCCGGCAGGGCCTCCTCGACGGCCGTGACGTGTTCGCGTACCTGTCTCACCGGTCGGTAATGGACGACGAGTGCCGTCCCCGTGCCCGCGCCGAGCGCGGCGATAGGCGGTCCCCATCCCGGAACGACGCTACTCCCGGCCAACCAGCCGAAGACGGCCGCGAGACCGCCACTGAGGAGTGCTGGCGTCGGCGTCGACGGAACGCCCGGGTGACTCCGCGGCACGGTCGCCGGTGGGAAGGCGACGGGTCGCCGAGCGAGGAGCCACGCGCTGGCGACGACCAGTCCGCCCGGAAGGCCGACGCCGTACGTCAGGGCGAGTAGCGCCGGGGTGACGGCGACGCCCGCTGCGGCGGCCGCCGGGAGAAGCGAGACGAACGCCAGCGGGAGGAGGACGCCGAAGGCGTACAGCCCGGTCGCCGGCGCGCGAAGGTCGGCGGCAAAACGCGCCATCTCCTCGCGCGTGCCGTCGAGAACGTGCCGCCGAGCCGTCGAACGCACCGCTGCGCGCTCGGATGCGGGTACGACGGCCGCCCGCTCGACGCACTGTACTGCTCGCCCGAGCGCCGGAAACTGATCGTCCCACGCCTCCGCGAACGCGCGTAACCCGCTCCGCGGCGTCCCGCGCGCCCGCAGCCGGTGTCGCTGTAGCCGCTCGGTCAGCAGTCCGCCGCCGGCTGCCGTGGCAAATACCGTCGCCCGCTCCGTGCTGGGCCACAGTGTCACGCCGAGGACGAGCGTGACGACCAGCGAGGGGGCGGTCCCGAGCGCTCGGACGCGTCGCGCCTGCGCAGCCAGCGGAACCCCATAACGCCCCACGAGCGCGACGCCGACCGCCGTGAGGAGACAGATACCGCCCCCCAGCACTGCGAGGTCGCCGACTCCGGCCGACAGGACGGCGAATCCAGCCAGCCAGAATCCGACAGCGAGCGCGTAGCTCGCGCCGAGGAGCTGTGCCGGATTGCGGTCGATTCCGAGGAACCGGCACGCCTGCTCGTACTCCGTGGGGACGGTGAGACAGTCGTCCCACGCCAGTCGCAGTCGGGCGAACGTGGCTCGCTCCGTCATCGTCCAGCCTCGGTCGTGTCGGTAGCGTCGGTCGCCTCGGCCGTGGCCGCCGATCGGTTGGCCGGTGTCGGCGCGCCGTCGGCGAATTGAGCTGTTCGCGCCCGAATCGTCTCCAGAACGCGTTCGTAGGACTCGCCGGCGTGAGCGAGCGATTCGACGAGGTGACTCGTCCCCCGGTCGAGTCGGCCGGTCGCCGTGGCCATCGCGCCGTCACGCTCGAACAGCGATTCGAAGCCGACGCCGTCGCCGCAGTCGATGACCTCTTCGACGGACGCGACGCCGCGCCCAGCCTCGGCCGTCGGTGGTGCGAGCGTCACGACGAGGTCGGTCGCGGCGAACGCGCTCTCGGGGACACCGAGGTCGGTGACGAGGCGTTCTCGAACGGCCGCACCCCCGGAGCCGTGAATCGTCCCCAGCACCGCGCTGTCGCCGCTGCCGACCCGCATCGCCTCGTAGAGGACGCTCGCTTCCTCGCCGCGCACCTCGCCGACGACGAGCGCCCCGTCGCCCAACCGGAGCGCAGTTCGGAGCGCCTCGGGGGCGTCGATAGACGGCCCGTCGCCACTCGCGGTTCGCAGCGATTGAACGTCCCGACCATGGTTTTGGAGGTTCGAGACCGGGAGTTCCGGCGTGTCCTCGATGACGAGGGTTCTGACCGCCGGCGGGAGTTCCCAGAGGAGCGCGCCGAGCGTCGTCGTCTTCCCCGCTCCGCGCGGGCCGGCGACTAGACAGGCCGCGCCGCGCTCGACGGCCACCGAGAGCAGCCCGGCGACTGCCGGCGGGACGGTGCCGTTCCCCACGAAGTCTGACAGCTGCCAGCGGGACCCGTCGTGCGCGCGAAGGGCGAACGCCAGCCCGTCGCTGACCGGTTCGCCGACGCCAGCGACGCGGACCTGTCTCCCGGCGACGGTTGCCGTCGCGTCTAGCGTCGGACTCGCCCGCGAGAACGCCCGGCCGCTCGTCCGCCGGAAGGTCGACGCGAGCGCCCGCGCCCCCTCGCTCGTCAGCCGCACGTTCGTCCGCATCGTCTCGCCTTCGACCCTGACGCGCAGTCGCGTATCGGCGACGGGAGCGGTGGCGAAGACGTCCGAGACGCGGGGGTCAGCGAACAGGTCTTCGAGGATGCCGAGTCCCCGAGTGTGTTTCCGGAGGACGGCCGCGACCGCAGCGGTCGTCGCCCCATCGTCGGTGACCGCGTTGGCCGCTTCCTGAGCCGTCACGCGCTCGCCGGCGGCCGATGCGAGCCGCTCGACTGCCTTGCCGAGCAATCGCGCCGTCTCGGGGTCGAACTCGTGTTCTCGCGGGCGGACGTGATAGGTGTCGAGCGCGCTCTGGGACGCGTATCGCCGGACGACCGCACCCGTCTCGACCGTTCGCCGGTCGCGAAGCGACGCGCTCGCGGGCGGGGACGTGGTGACGCGGGCGCCGCTCACCGCCGGTCCGACGTACGGGGCGAGTTCGCTCTCGACCCCCGATCGCTCCGCGAGTAGCGAGAGACCGGTCGCCGCCGCGAGGTCGGCGACCGGGCCGGCACGGCCGATGGCTTCCGTCGCGGCGGCCAGTGGCTCGCGGCGAGCCCGCACCGCTAGCCGCTCGTCTATCGGCTCGACGCGGGTCGCGAACCGACCGGCCGCGACGAGGAGCGCGGCCGAGTCGTCGAGATACGCCCGTTCCACGCCGTCGCTGGTCGTGACGACGGCGTCCACGTCAGCGTCGCCGAGCGCCGCGATTACTGTCTCTCGACAGGCCGGTGATTCGCCGAGATGCCCGCTCTCCGGGCAGTCGTCGGCCGAGACGACGAGTCGGTCCCCTTCGAAGGACGCCGAGCAGCGACAGTCGACCTCGTCGTCGCTACTGTCGGCCGTGAACCAGCTACGCATCGGCGCGCCCTCCCGCACTGCTCTCGGTGTCGCTCATCCGGCGGACTGTCACGACGGTCCGCCCGTCCTGTCGTTCCAGCGCGAACGAGAGTCGATGCGGCCCCGGTTCCCGAAGCGTGAGGCTGCCGCCGACCGGCCGAATCGGGACGCTGACGAGGCGTTTCGTATGCATCGCGTCGCGCACTCGCCAACTGGCGACGCCGACGCCCTGTCGAGTGTGAAAGCGAAGTTCGGTGACGCCGGCGCTCGTCAGACTCCGTTCGGGGAGGCGAACGGTTACGATGCGGCGCGCATCGGACTCCCGCGTCGGGGAGTCGGTGGCGACCATCGTTCGGAGCCGTTCTGCGAGTGCCGACAGTTGTCGCTCGGCGGTGGCGTCGGCTGCGTCGGCCTGTGCCGTCGAGAGAGCTGGTGCGCTGATCGACAGCAACGCCGCGGTGAGTGCGACGCCGACGAAGAGACGGACTATCACAGTACCGACCGAATCCGTTCGATGACGCCGGGGTCCTCCCGGGAGTCGGCGTGGTTGTCGTCGGCACGAGTCGAGTCGGCAAGGTCGGCAGCGTCGGTGCTGGGCGAGCGACGCCGCGTCGCGTCGGTCGCAGTTGCCGAAGCGTCACGCGTGTTGTGAGCGTCCCGTGTAGCTGTCTCGGCCGGCGCAGTCGCGTCAGTTGGTGCAGTCGTGTCGGCCAACCCCGCTGTCTCGGTGCGGGCGGGCGTCTCAGCAGACGCCGCGGCCGGGCTCCGGTCCGGGATTGCGGTCCCGCTGGCGGACGGCTGTCGGCCCTCGAACCGCTGTTCCAGCCCTTCGACCGCAGAGAGGGCGGCGTCGGCGCGTCGCTCGACGTCCTGATTGACAGAGCGGACGTTTCCGACGTATCCGCGTAGGGCCTGCGTCGCTGCTTCGAGTTCGCTCGTTCGGTCGTCCAGTTCCGTGAGCCGCTCTTCGACGCGTTCGATGCGTGCGTGTAGGTCGGCGAGATTGGTCGCTTCGGGGAACTCGTGGTCGCCGTCGGTGACGGCGCGTTCGACGGTTCGAACGCGCTCTTCGAGGGTCTCTACGTCGGTCATAGCCGTGCGTGGTCTCACTCTGGTATTTGAACCCTCGCCTCGGGCCGCGGTGTGAACCTTCTTACCTGATGGCGGACCCAGACGGCCCGTGACCGATGACGAACAGGTGAAGGCGGCGCTCTCTGCACTCGCCGACGGCGAGAGTGCGACGGCGCCCGAGTCGAGCGTCGGAGACCGGTGCTCGTTTGGTCGGGCGACCTCCGAGCGAGAGGCGAGTGCGGCTAGCGGGTCCGAAGATTATCACGCGGTCGTCGAGCGAGCGGCAACGGCGACGACGGACGTCGAGGCGGCGGCGCAGTTCGTCGAGGACGTCGGCCTCGACGCGCTCGAATCGGCCGTGGAACAGGCCGAACGCGAGGTGAGTGAACTGGCGACTGAGGGCCGCGCGGCGTTGACGGCGTTCGAGCGGTTCCAGTCGGTTGCCGACAGTGCCGCGGAGGGCTGAGAGACCGACGGAACCGACGTCTCGGCCTACGTTCGGATGGTATTGCTCTCGATGTCGCGGGGGAAGAACGTCAGCCACTCGACACCGTCCTCGGTGATAGCGATGGTATCCGAGTGGCGGTAGCCAGCGTCCTCGGTATAGACGCCCGGTTCGATGGTGTAGACCTGCCCCGGTTGCATCTCGGCGTCCTCGTCGGCGACGTGGTCGGCGTCGGTCCAGCCGCGGTCGATGTACGGCGGTTCGTGCGCGCCGAGTCCGATGTTGTGCCCGACGTGATGGCGCGCGAGGTCGGCGATTCCCTGTTCGCGGAAGAACTCTTGGACCTGTTCGTCCACGTAGGCGATCTCGACGCCGGGGCCGAGCGCGTCGATGGCGATGTCCTGAGCTTCCTTCATCAACTCGAAGTAGTGTCGCTGCTCGTCGCTGGGTTCGCCGACGAACATCGTCCGCTCCAGTTCGGAGTGATAGCCGTCGACGTTGGCCGACGCGCCGGTTACGAGTACGTCGCCCTCTGTGAGCCGTTCGTTAGGCGTATGGCCGTGTGGGAGCGCCGTCTCCTCGCCGGAGATGTAGCCCGCGTGGACCGGACCGTTCCCGCGAACCCGCTCGGCGTAGTTCTCGCCGAGCGTGTCTAGCATTGCTCGCGAGGCGTCCGTCGAGGCCCGCTGAGAGACCGTCGCCGGATGCGCGCCGACCTCGGTGTAGTCCGCGAGGTAGCGGTGGCCGAGGTTGGCCCAGCGAGCGGACTCGCGGATGCAGTCTATCTCCGCGTCGGTCTTCTCCCAGCGCATCCGGTCGACCCACGATTGGCTCTCGACGTCGACGAACGTCGAGAGCGCAGGGCCGTCGTAGCCCATCACGCCCGGCGCGCCGTCCGCATCGGCGACGACGCGTTCGACGCCGAGCGTATCGAGCATCTCGGCAGCCGTCTCGACGGGCCGACCCTGCGGGTAGTCGAAGTAGTGATGGACGGCGTCGATGCGCTCGTTGGGTTCGACGCGTTCGACCTCCAGTCGCGGCACCGTAATCTCGATGCGGTCCTGTGTGAGTGCGAGCACGACGGGCCGTTCGGTCTCGATGTGGGCGAACCCGGTGACGTACTCGATGGCCGTCGCGTCGAACCAGACGGCGGCGTCGGCGACCGTCTCGGCCAGATACTGGCGAAGAATCTCGATGCGGCCGCGATACTCGGACGCCGGGAGCTGTGTCGCCATGCCCTCGCTTTCGGTATAGGGCATTATAGGCGCGGTGGCGGCCTTGCCGCCGCGCAGTCGCCGAACTACTTTCACCGCGGTCACGACACCTCTTTAGGAGCCGCTGGCATACGACCTGACAGATGACACGGGTGATACACACCGGCGACACGCACATCGGGTACCAGCAGTACCACGTACCCGAGCGCCGGCAGGACTTCCTCGACGCCTTCCGTCGGGTCGTCCGTGACGCGATCGAGGACGATGTCGCCGCCGTCGTCCACGCGGGGGACCTCTTTCACGACCGACGACCGACGCTCTCCGATATCATGGGGACGCTCTCCGTGCTGGAGGAACTGGCCGACGCCGACGTTCCGTTTCTAGCTGTCGTGGGAAATCACGAGGCGAAGCGCGACGCGCAGTGGCTCGACCTCTACGAGTCGCTTGGGCTAGCGACGCGCCTCGACGCAGAACCGACCGTCGTAGGCGATACAGCATTCTACGGACTCGATTTCGTCCCGCGCTCCCAGCGAGAGGACTTAGCGTACGACTTCGCTGCCCACGACGCCGACCACGCCGCGCTGGTCACGCACGGCCTCTTTCAGCCGTTCGACTACGGCGACTGGGACGCCGAGGATATTCTCGACCAGTCGCCCGTCGCCTTCGACGCCATGCTGCTGGGCGACAACCACGACCCCGGAAAGCAACAACTCGACGAGACGTGGGTCACCTACTGCGGGTCGACCGAACGCGCGAGCGCCAGCGAACGCGAGGACCGCGGCTACAACATCGTCACGTTCGACGGCGAGACGCGCATCACCCGCCGCGGCATCGACACCCGCGAGTTCGTCTTCGTCGACGTGGAACTCGGTCCCGAGGAGGGAGTCGAGCGGGTCCGGCGTCGCGTCGGTGAGCACGACGTCGAAGACGCCGTCGTCATCGTCGGCATCGACGGCGACGGCGACCCGATTGCTCCCGCGAGCGTCGAGGAGTACGCGCTCGACGCCGGCGCACTCGTCGCCCGTGTCACCGACCACCGCAAACTCGCCACCGACGAGCGAGAGACGAGCGTCAGCTTCGCCGACCCGGACGACGCCGTCGCCGAACGCGTCCGCGAACTCGGTCTCAGTGGGGCCGCACAGGACATCGACGAGACGGTCCGGGCCTCGAAAGTCGCGGATGCCAACGTCGCGGATACGGTCCAAAATCGCGTGCAGGAACTCGTCGCCGAGGACCCCGACGCGCTGACCGCCGTCGGGCCAGTGGACGAATCGGCGGGAGACGAAGTGACGAACGACGAACCGACGAAGCCAGGAGGGACGACGGCGGAGGCCGACGGCGGACAGACGACGGCCGACGATGCGGCCGAGAGCGGGGAGACGATCGACGACGCCGAGGACCAATCCAGCATGGGGGAGTTCCTGTGAGGGGGGCGTACTGATGCGGTTCCAACGCGTCGCCCTGGAGAACTTCAAGTGCTACGACGACGCCGACCTCACGCTCTCGCCCGGCGTTACGGTCATCCACGGGCTGAACGGGAGCGGCAAATCCTCGCTGCTCGAAGCCTGTTTCTTCGCTCTCTACGGGTCGAAGGCCATCGACGAAAACTTAGACGAGGTTGTCACCATCGGGGCCGACGACTGCACCGTCGACCTGTGGTTCGCCCACGCCGGCGGCGACTACCACCTCACGCGCCGCGTCCGCAACACCGGCGAGCGAGCGACGACCGCCAAATGCGTCCTCGAAACGCCCGAGGAGACGTTCGAGGGCGCACGCGCTGTCCGTCGACGAGTCACCGAACTCCTGCGGATGGACAGCGAGGCGTTCGTCAACTGCGCGTACGTCCGGCAGGGCGAGGTCAACAAACTCATCAACGCCTCGCCGGGCGAGCGACAGGACATGCTCGACGACCTCCTGCAACTGGGAAAACTGGAGACCTACCGAGAGCGAGCGAGTGACGCCCGCGTCGGCGTCAAGCGCGTCCGCGAGGACAAACAGAGCCGTCTCTCGCAACTGGACGAGCAGATTCAGGCCAAAGAGGATCGCGATCTCCACGAGCGCCTGAACGGACTGGAAAGCGAACTGAACGACATGCAGGGGGAAATCGAACGCATCGAGGGGCAGCGAGAATCGGCGACAGAGACGCTGGAGCAAGCGAATGCCGTTCTAGAGGAGTACGAGGAGCGACGGACCGAACTGGACGAATTGAGCGAGGAGATAACGGAACTGGAGACCGAGATCACCGAGACGGAGAGCGAGCGGAACGACCTCGAAACCCGAATCTCGGAGTTGAAAGACCGCCGCGAATCGCTCTCGGACGAGCTGAGCGAGACGGTCGCAGATAGCGAACTGGACGAGGCCGACCCTGTGGCTGTCGATGCCCGTCTGGACGACTTACAGGACCGCGACGAGGCGATTCAAGCGCGCATCACCGAACAGAGCGTCGAGGCCAAGGAGCACAACAGCACCGCCGACTCGCTGGAAGAACAGGCCGAGGACCTCGAATCGCGTGCCGAGCAGAAGCGCGAGGAGGCCACAGAGGTCGCGTCGAGCCTCGAAGACGCCCGTGAGACCATCGCTGACCGCCGAGAGCGACTCGACGACATCGACGACGACATCGAGACACTCGAAGCCCGATTCGCGGACGCAGACGTGAGCCGCGAATCCGCCGAGGCTCACCACGACGAAGTATCTGCAGAACTCGACGAGGCTCGACAGCGAGTGACCGAGTTGGAGACGAAACTACAGAGCGAGCGCGAGTCGCTCCGCGAGGCCGAGGAGTTGCTCGACGCCGGGAAGTGCCCCGAGTGCGGACAGGACGTCGAGGAGTCGCCCCACGTCGAGTCCATCGAAGACGACAGAGCGCGAGTCGCTGACCTGGAATCGACCCTCGAAGATGCCCGCGAGAGAGTCGAGACGCTCGAAACGAGACTCGAACGCGCGGAGTCGCTCACCGACGCCGCCGACCAACTGGCGACGCTCGAAGACAACCGCTCGAACGTCGTGCAATTGGTCGAGGAGAAAGAATCCGGATTGGAAGCCGACGAGGAACGGGTCGAGCAACTGCGCGAGGACGCCGCCGATCTCGACTCGCAGGCCGAGGCGAAGCGCGAGAAGGCCGAGGCGAAGCGCGAGGAGGCCGACGACTGCCGGTCGGTCATCGCCGAGTGCAACCAAGAACGCCAACAGGTCAAGACGGCCATCCAGCGACTGGAGCGCGTCGAGACGCTGCTTTCCGACGTCGAGGAGTGCGAGCGTGAGATCGACCAGCGCCGCGAGACGCGCACGCGACTGGCCGAGACGAACGACCAGCGCCGGGAGCGCCTCGCCGAGAAGCGCGAGCGCAAGCAGGAACTGGACGAACAGGTCGACGAGTCTCGCATCGAGGAAGCACGCTCGGAGACACAACGCGCCGAAAACTACATCGAGAAGGCCGACGCGAAACTCGACGAGCTACGCGAGGAGCGCGACGATCTCCAGAGCGCCATCGGTGCCGTCGAGAACGAACTCGACGAACTCGAATCGCTCAGAGAACGGCGCGAGGAACTGGCAGACAAAGTCGAGAAACTCCAGTCGCTGTACGACGAAGCCGAACAGCTACAGGAGATGTACGGCACGCTCCGAGCGGAACTGCGCCAGCGAAACGTCGAGACGCTCGAACGAATGCTGAACGAGACATTCTCGCTGGTGTACCAGAACGATTCGTACGCCCGCATCGAACTCGACGGGGAGTATCAGTTGACGGTGTTCCAGAAGGACGGCGAACCGCTGGAACCCGAACAGTTGTCAGGTGGCGAGCGCGCACTGTTCAACCTCAGCCTGCGCTGTGCCATCTACCGACTGCTCGCGGAGGGTATCGAGGGGTCGGCCCCGATGCCGCCGCTCATCCTCGACGAACCGACGGTGTTCCTCGACTCGGGCCACGTCACGCAGCTACTCGATCTGGTCGAGTACATGCGTGACGAGGTCGGCGTCGAGCAGATTCTGGTCGTCAGCCACGACGAGGAACTCGTCGGCGCGGCCGACGACCTCGTCCGCGTCGAGAAGAACGCCACCTCGAACCGCTCGCGGGTCGACCGCGTCGAGCGTATCGAGGAGACGGTCGCGGAACTGGCCTGAGGCGGCCCGAATCGGCCTGATTCACTCGCGTCCCGTGAGAAACGCGACGGCCTCGCTCGCCGTTTCGGTCACGTCGTAGCCTCGTTGGCCGGCCGCGGTCGCTTCTTCCAGCAGTCCTGCCGCGCGGTACTCACCGAGTAATCCGTGCAAATCGCTCTCACAGAGGTCGTAGCTGTCCAGTAGTTGCTGGACGGAGAGTGGGCCGCGCGCGTCGAGTTCCACGAGGAGGCCGAGCGTCCGGTCGTCGTGGGCGGCGGTGACGACGGTTTGGACGGCGTCGGGAACCGCGCTCGCGGCCGTCGCGAGCGGCGATTCGCCTTCGACGGGTTCGAGGTCGTCGTTTGGGAGGTGGCGTTCCGCGCCGGTCTCGGGGTCGCGGACGAGACTTGCGTCGCTGGACTCCTTCAGCAGAAGATAGCGGGTGCCGGACTCGTCGCGGACGGTACGCATACCGGCGGTAGCCGACTCGCGCGGTTAGCCGTTGTGGTCGGTGGATGGGTCGTCAGTGGCGTCGGCGACGGTAGCGTCACCGTCTCCGTCGTCTTCGTCACTCCCCTCGCGGCTCCGACGAAACCTCACGTAGCGGAAGGTCCCGTAGGCGAAGGCGATGACGCCGACGAGGAAGATGCGGAGGCCGAGGTCGGTGTTCCCCTCGAAGTAGATGAACATCGGGCCCACCGAGAGCGCGAGCAACGCGACGTTGAACACGATGACGAGTTTCCAGAACAGCGCGGCCGTGTCGCTGGCGGCGCTGCCGTCCGGGGCACTGGGCGCTTCCGGAATCTCCGGCCCGAGGCTGTCCGGGTCGAACTCGTCGGGTTCGTGCGGACTCTTCTCGGAGAAGACGCTCTCCGGGGCATCCGGGTCATCCTCGTCGGGACCGTCTAACACGGTACTGAGTCGAACCGCGACCGATAAAAGGACTTCTAGGCAACCTCGCTCAGCGACACGGCGGTGTCCGTCTGGACCCACGCGAGCGGGTTCTGCGCGTCGTAGAATACTGTCCCCTCTTCGGTCTCGTAGGTTTCGGTGGTCTGGACTGCGTCCGGGAGCGCAGGCTCTGACCGCAGGTCGTCCGCCCGATCCGACTGGCCGTCGGGAGATGCGTGGTGCGACATAGGGGCGTCAGCAGGTCGTATGTCATTGTATGGCATATACTTTCTGCCTGCGTCAAACACGGCCGACCGCCGACGTTTTTATGGGGGGTCTCGAAAGGTGGGCAAGCATGAGTAACGAGGGTCAGCGAGCGCTGGGGGACTTCGCTCCGAGCGATGGCGACGGCGATGGGAAGCGGCCGGTCGCCGACGAAGCGGCGGCCGTTGCCGGCAACGGGGGGTCCGGGGCGAGCGTCGTCGACGTGGACGAACAGCAGTTCCCGCCGGTCGAGGAGACAGTGGCGTTCGTGGTGACGCAGGTCGACTACACAGTCGAGAGCAATGGCGACGGCGAGTTTCCCGTTGTCCACGTGTTCGGCCGAACCGACGACGACGAGGCGGTTCACGCACGCGTCTACGAGTTCAAGCCGTACTTCTACGCGCCGGTGGCGAGCGCGACCGAAGACCGGCTTCGGCAGTACGACAGCATCACTGGCTGGGAGGACGTCGACGAGAACGGCGACCCCTACGAGTCGATCCGCGGCGAGCGACTCCGCAAAATCTTCGGACAGACCCCCCGCGACGTGGGTCAGATGCGGGACGACTTCGACCACTACGAGGCGGACATCCTCTTTCCCAACCGCTTGCTCATCGACAAGGACATCACGAGTGGCGTTCAGGTTCCGGCCCGCGAACTCGACGACGGGAGCTATCAGGTCCACCACGAGGAAGTGACACCGGTCGAGGCCAGCGCCGAACCGCGGGTGAACACCTTCGACATCGAGGTCGACGACCGCCACGGGTTCCCCGAGGACGGCGAGGAGACCATCGTCTGTCTCACCTCTCACGATTCATACGACGACCAGTATATCGTCTGGCTGTACGAGTCCCCCGATGGCGTCGAGGGGCCGGCGGCGCTCACCGAGTACGACCCCATCCGCGAGGACGTCGACTTCGAGGCCGACGTGCGCGTCTTCGAGGAGGAGGAAGCGATGCTCGACGCGTTCATCGAGTACATCGAGACGACTGACCCTGACGTGCTGACGGGGTGGAACTTCGACGATTTCGACGCCCCCTATCTCTTAGACCGCATCGAGGAACTCCAGGGCTACGACCACGACTACGACCTCGACATCGACCGCCTCTCCCGAGTTGACGAGGTGTGGCGGAGCGACTGGAACGGCCCTGACATCAAGGGCCGGGTCGTCTTCGACCTCCTCTATGCCTACAAGCGCACGCAGTTCACCGAACTGGAGTCCTACCGCCTAGACGCCGTCGGCGAACAGGAACTCGGCGTCGGCAAGGAACGGTACACCGGCGACATCGGCGACCTCTGGGAGGACGACCCCGAGCGACTGCTGGAGTACAACCTTCGGGACGTGGAACTCTGTGTGGAGTTGGACCGCGAACAGGACATTATCGACTTCTGGGACGAGGTTCGCACGTTCGTCGGCTGTAAGCTCGAAGACGCGACGACGCCCGGCGACGCCGTCGACATGTACGTCCTCCACAAACTCTACGGCGAGTACGCCCTGCCCTCGAAGGGCCAGCAGGCGAGCGAGGACTACGAGGGCGGTGCCGTCTTCGACCCTATCACGGGCGTTCGCGAGAACGTTACGGTACTGGACCTGAAGTCACTCTATCCGATGTGCATGGTGACGACGAACGCGAGTCCGGAGACGAAAGTCGACCCCGAGACCTACGACGGTGACACCTACCGTGCGCCCAACGGCACCCACTTCCGGCAGGAACCGGACGGCGTCATCCGGGAGATGGTCGACGAACTCCTGACAGAACGCGAAGAGAAGAAAGAGCGACGGAACAGCCACAGCCCCGCAGACCCGGAGTACGAGCGCTACGACCGGCAGCAAGCAGCTGTCAAGGTAATTATGAATTCTTTATATGGGGTCCTGGGCTGGGACCGCTTCCGCCTCTACGACAAGGAGATGGGCGCGGCCGTCACCGCTACCGGTCGGGAGGTCATCGACTACACCGATGAAGTCGTCGAAAACGAAGGGTACGAGGTCGCATACGGGGACACTGACTCCGTTATGCTCCAACTCGGCGAGCTCGGTCCAGAGGACGTCGAGAGCGACGTGACCGTCTCTGACGAGATGCGCGAGAAGCATCCCGAGATGGCCGACGACGAACTGGAGACCATCGCGGCGACCATCCAGAAGGGGTTCGAAGTCGAGGAGACGATAAACGCCTCCTACGACGACTTCGCAAGCGACCGCCTCAACGCCGAGGACCACCGCTTCCAGATCGAGTTCGAGAAGCTCTACCGGCGGTTCTTCCAGGCGGGCAAGAAGAAGCGCTACGCTGGCCACATCGTCTGGAAGGAGGGCAAGCACGTCGACGACATCGACATCACGGGCTTCGAGTACCAGCGCTCCGACATCGCGCCCATCACCAAGCGCGTCCAGAAGGACGTCATCGACCGCATCGTCCACGGGGAGGACACAGAGAATCTCAAGACCTACGTCGGCGACGTCATCGAGGACTATCAGGCCGGCAACGTCGACTACGACGACGTGGGCATCCCCGGCGGCATCGGGAAGAAACTGGACAACTACGACACCGACACCGCACAAGTTCGGGGAGCGAAGTACGCGAACCTTCTGTTGGGGACGAACTTCCAGAGCGGGTCGAAACCGAAGCGACTCTATCTCGACCGAGTCCACGCCGACTTCTTCACGCGAATCGAGGACGAACTGGGTCTCGACCCGGCACAGGACCCGCTGTACGGCGAGTTCCGTCGGAATCCGGACGTCATCTGCTTCGAGTACGCGGACCAGATTCCCGAGGAGTTCGAGGTCGACTGGGACAAGATGCTCGATAAAACGCTGAAGGGGCCGATCGCCCGCATTCTGGAGGCGCTCGACATCTCGTGGGACGAGGTCAAATCCGGGCAAGAACAGACTGGACTTGGCCAGTACATGTAGCGTCGCAGCCGGACGGTTTTCTCGGCGGAGAAATATTGTTTCTATATACCGAACTCGATTTCGCCGCAATGCGAAAGCTTGATGGGTCAAACAGACCTTCTTTCGGTTGACCTAACAGACACTATGGCAGTACTCGAAATCAACAATCTCCACGCAGAAGTCGCAGAAGAGGACGGTGAGACCATCCTTCGCGGTGTCAATCTCGAAGTCGAGTCCGGCGAGATCCACGCGCTGATGGGACCGAACGGCTCCGGGAAATCGACGACAGCGAAGATCATCGCCGGCCACCCGGCCTACGAAGTCACCGACGGCGAGGTCCTCATCCACCTCGAAGCAGACGAGTTCGGTGCGGACTTCGAGATTCCCGACGATCTCCGGACGTGGGATCTCCTCGACCTCGAACCGAACGAGCGCGCGGCGCTCGGCATCTTCCTCGGCTTCCAGTATCCCGCCGAGATCGAGGGCGTCACGATGGTGAACTTCCTCCGCACGGCGCTCAACGCCAAACTCGAAGAGCGCGAGGAACTGTTCGAGGACGACGAGGCCGACGAGGAGGAAGAAGAGGAGGCCGGCTACGACACTTCCCCGATGGAGGGCAACGTCGAAGAGGGCGAAGTCGGCGTCGCCGAGTTCCAGGAGATCCTCCAGGAGAAGATGGAGCAACTCGACATGGACGAGAAGTTCGCCTCCCGCTATCTGAACGCCGGCTTCTCCGGCGGGGAGAAGAAGCAGAACGAAGTCCTTCAAGCGGCCATCCTCGAACCTTCGATCGCCGTCCTCGACGAGATCGACTCCGGGCTCGACATCGACCGCCTGCAGGACGTCTCCAACGGTATCAACGCGCTGCGCGACGAGCAGGGCACCGGCATCCTCCAGATTACCCACTACCAGCGCATCCTCGACTACGTCGAACCCGACCACGTTCACGTCATGCTCGACGGCGAGATCGCCAAGTCCGGCGGCGCTGAACTGGCCGAGCAACTCGAAGACGAAGGGTACGACTGGGTCCGCGAGGAAGTTTACGAGGCCGCGTAACACCCTTCCGTCCACGACACCAACACCAATACACCAATGAGTTCAGATCAAGACCATCTCAAAGAGACCGACACCGAGGCTCGTTTCGAGTTCAAGAAGGAGGAGAACGCCGCCTTCGAGACCGAGAAGGGCCTCACCGAGGAGACCGTCCGGGTCATCTCGGAAGACAAAGACGAACCCGAGTGGATGCTCCAGCGCCGCCTGCGCGCGCTAGAGCAGTTCCAGGAAATGCCCATGCCGGAAGGCTGGCCGGGCGCGCCCGACCTCTCGGAGGTAGACATCGAGGACATTGTCCCGTACATCCGCCCGGACATCGAGACACGCGGCGGGGCCGACTCCTGGGAGGACCTCCCGGAGGAGATTCAGGACACCTTCGACAAACTGGGCATCCCGGAAGCCGAGAAAAACGCCCTCTCGGGCGTCGGCGCGCAGTACGAGTCCGAAATCGTCTACCAGAACATGCAGGAGCGCTGGGAGGAGAAAGGCGTCATCTTCTGTGACATGGACAAGGCCGTCCAAGAGCACGAAGAAATCGTCAAAGACCACTTCATGACGAAGTGTGTCCCGCCGAGCGACAACAAGTTCGCCGCGCTCCACGGCGCGGTGTGGTCCGGCGGGTCGTTCGTCTACATCCCGGAGGACACCACCGTCGAGATGCCCGTGCAGGCGTACTTCCGGATGAACTCCGAGGGGATGGGGCAGTTCGAGCACACGCTCATCATCGCCGAGGAGAACTCCGAAGTCCACTACATCGAAGGCTGTTCCGCCCCGAAGTACTCCGCGTTCAACCTCCACTCCGGCGGCGTCGAAGTGTTCGTCGGCGAGAACGCCCACGTCCAGTACTCAACTGTGCAGAACTGGTCGAAGAACACGTACAACCTCAACACCAAGCGCGCCATCTGCGAGGCCGACGGCACGATGGAGTGGGTTTCGGGCAGCATGGGCTCGAAAGCCACGATGCTGTACCCCTCCACCGTTCTCAAGGGTCCCGGCGCGACGGACAACCACATCACCATCGCCATGGCTGGCGAGGGACAGGACATCGACACCGGCGCGAAGGTCTACCACAACGCGCCCGAGACGAAGTCCACCATCGAGTCCAAGTCCATCGCGAAGGACGGCGGCCGCACGAACTACCGCGGCCTCGTCCACATCGCCGACGGCGCGGAGGACTCCTCTACGTCCGTCGAGTGTGACGCGCTGATGTTCGACAACGACTCCACCTCCGACACGATGCCGTACATGGAGATTCAGGAGTCGAAAGTCGACGTCGCCCACGAGGCGACTGTCGGCAAGATCGGCGACGAGGACGTCTTCTACCTCCAGTCGCGTGGACTGGACGACGACGACGCAAAGCAGATGATCGTCGCCGGGTTCATCGAACCCATCACGGAGGAACTGCCTATCGAGTACGCGGTCGAACTCAACCGCCTCATCGAACTGGAGATGGAGGGCTCGCTCGGATAACCATGAGCACGCAGGTACACGCAGATCTCACAGAGAGCCAGGTCGAACAGATATCGTCGGACCTAGACGAGCCAGAGTGGCTCCTGGAGACGCGAAAAGCGGCGCTCGCGGCGCTCGACGACCTCGAGATGCCCGACGTCATCCAGACGCCCGGCCGCAAGTGGACGAACCTCGACGCGCTGGATTACGAGTCGCTCGTCGACCCGTTGGACTACGCACAGGACAAGGACCGCATCGACGCCGAGGGCGTCGACGTCCTCTCTTGGTCCGAAGCGCTCGACCAGCACGGCGACCTGATCGAGGATCACTTCGGCTCGGTCGTCGACCCCCAGCGAGACTACCTCACGGCGCTGTCGACGGCGCTGTTCTCGGCCGGGACCGTCGTCTACGTCCCCGAGGGCGTCGACGCCGAGGACGTGAAGATTCGGACGACGATGAACAGCCAGTCGCTGTTCAACTACACACTCGTCGTCGCCGAGGAGTCGGCCTCGGTCACGATTCTCGAACGACAGGAGAACGGCGATGCCGTCGAGGGCAATCAGTACTACTCCGGTGTCGTCGAGGCGTCGGTCGGCGAGAACGCCTACGTCCAGTACGGCACGCTCCAGAACCTCTCGGAGGAGACCTACAACTATCAGGTCAAGCGCGGCCACGCCGACACCTACGGCACGCTCGACTGGATCGACGGCAACATCGGTTCCCGACTGACGAAGAGCAACGTCGAGACGCGCCTGCTCGGTGACTCCTCGGAGTCCCAGATCGTCGGCGCGTTCTTCGGACACGACGACCAGCACTTCGACATTGCCAGCCGCGTCTGGCACGAGGCCGAGCACACGGTCGCGGACCTCGTCACGCGCGGTGTGCTGGACGACAAAGCGCGCTCGGTCTACGAGGGCGTCCAGGACGTCGGCCGCGAGGCGTGGGACACCTCCTCGTACCAGCGCGAGAACACGCTGATGCTCTCGGACGAATCGGAGGCCGACGCCTCGCCGAAGCTCATCATCAACAACCACGACACCGAGGCCTCTCACTCCGCAACGGTGGGACAGGTCGACGAAGAGGACATGTTCTACATGACCTCCCGCGGTGTCAACCCCGACGCGGCGAAGAACATGCTCGTCGAGGGCTTCTTCGTCCCCGTCCTCGATGAAGTCGAAGTCGACGAACTCCGCGAGGACTTAGACCAGCTCATTTACGAGCGTCTGCGGAATTGAAACGACCGCAGGCTCGAAAGAACTCGTTCTTTCGGCGTCTGCGGGAGTAAACCGACGGCTTACTTTCTGCGGTTCGTCGTCTTCTGCGCTTCTTTCGCTTTTGAACGCCGCCAGGCGTGACTACGCCGACCGTGTCCGGGGGCGGCCGAGGCGGAGCCAGCAGTACTCGTAGCTGTCGAGTTCGATGCTCACTGTATCGCTATCGAGGGAGTACTCCCCGGGTCCGAGCAGATGGGTCACCACGTCGTCGGGGGCGTCGAGGCTGACGGTCGTCGAGTCGGCGCTCACGTTGTGGGCGGTCAGCAGCGTCGTCTCGCCCCAATCGCTCCGGTGAAGGAAGACAGTCTGATCGCCCGTCTCGACGATGGACTGTTCACCTCGAGAAAGTTCCGGACAGGCCTTTCGAGTGGCGACAATCTCGCGAACGTGGGCCAACAGCGAGTCGGGCTCGCCGCTCTGGGCGGCGACGTTGATCGCGTCGGGGCCGTACTCCCCCTCGACGACCGGTCTGAGAAACGTCTCGGCGTCGCCCGTCGAGAACCCGCCCGTGGCGTCGTCGGTCCACTGGATGGGCGTCCGGACGGCATCACGACCCGGCAGGGACAGGTCGTCGCCCATCCCGATTTCGTCGCCGGCGACGATGATTGGCGTCCCTGGGAGCGCGAAACAGAGGCTGGTCGCACAGGCGATGCGGTCCGGGTCGCCGTCCAAGAGCGGGGCCAGTCGGCGACGGACGCCGCGACCGTAGATGCGCGTGTCGGGGTCGGCAGCGATACGCTCGAACGCCCGGTCGAACTCCTCACGGGGGAGCGGCCCGAGGTTCAACTCGTCGAAGTTCCGGAGGAAGTTCGCCCACTGGCCGTGTTCCACTATCTCCTCGTAGTCGGGCAGCCGGTCGAACGCTTCGGCGAGATGGTCGGCGTTCTCGTCGACGAGCGCCCAAACGAGGTGGGCGTTCGAGACGAAACTCAAGAGGAGGTCGAACTCGTTTCCGGTCCCGAAGTAGCGTTTCAGTTCGGCGGGTTCGTCGTCGGCTTCGGCCAGCAGAACCGTCTCTTCGTCGACGTTACTGACGGTCGTCTTCATCCGCCTGAACAGCGAGTGCGGGTCGTCGATGGAGACCGGCTCGGCTCCCTTCGGTCCGATCATCGGCGTCGCGGCGTCCACGCGGAACCCGTCGAGACCCTGTTCGGTCCAGAATTCGAGGACGCGCTCGATCTCGTCTTGCACCGCGGGGTTCGAGACGTTCAGGTCGGGCTGGAAGTGATAGAACTGGTGGTAGTAGTGTGCGTCGGCGGCCTCGTCGTAGGTCCAGACATCGTCTTCCTCGCCGGGGAAGATGTTCTGTACGTCAGGCGCGCTATCGGGGTCGTCCGTCCAGAGGTAGTAGTCCTGATACGCTTCGTCGCCGTTGCGAGCGCGCTGAAACCACGGATGTTCCGTCGAGGTGTGGTTGAACACCATGTCGGCGAGGACGCGCATCCCCCGGTCGTGGGCCTCATCGAGGAATCGCCGGAAGTCCCCCATCGTCCCGAGCCGCTCGTCGATGCCATAGTAGTCGGCAACGTCGTAGCCGTTGTCACGCCACGGACTTGGGTAAAAGGGTAACAACCACAGACAGGTCACGCCGAGGTCGTCGAGGTAGTCGAGTCGGTCACGGAGGCCGACGAAGTCGCCGATACCGTCCCCGTTCCCGTCGGCGAACGTCTTCACGTCGAGCGAGTAGATGACCGCGTCGCGGTACCACTGGGGATGGTCAGTCATTGCTGGTCACTTCCCACGTGTTCTCCCGTGCGGCTAAAAGTACCGGCGCGCCGAACCCGACAGGGAACGGCTTAAGTTTCACCCTCTCCGACGTGTCCACATGACTGCATCGCCACGTCCGGGGGTGACGCCGTGAGTCTGACCCAACCGGTCGCATCGGACCACCAACTCGCGCGGCTGCTCCAGATCGGCATCGTCCTCGAAGAGGTCGTCGAGGCCCGTGCCTCGAAACACGCCGAGGAGTCCGGCGAGACGCTCGACCCAGCGGTCGGCGAGCTACTCGACCACGCCGCCGCGGAGTCGGCTGACCACCGCCGCCGCCTCGAAGCGCTCGTCGACGACCTCGAAGCCGAGACCGTCGCCTTCGAAGAGATCCAGACGCTCGTCGAGGCCCAGTACGAGACCGACGAGGACTTCGACGGGATTCTCTACGATCAGCTCTGTAACGAGGAGACCGCCTACAAGTTCTACGACGACCTCATCGAGGCGATCGAGGTCTCGGAGGCGTCGTTTACCGTCGACCGCGACCGTCTGCTGGAGGTACTGCGAACCATCCGCGAGGAGGAGGCCGAGGGGGCCGAGGAAGTGACCAAACTCATGGAGGAACGACAATGAACACACAGGCGCAGTATCTGAAAGCTATCTACCTCACCCAACAGCAAGAGGACGGTCCTGCCTCCACCGGCGCGATCGCGGACCTACTAGACGTGAGCCCGGCAAGCGCCAACGAGATGATCGGCAAACTCGAAGAACGCGGCCTCTTAGAACACGAGAAGTACAAAGGGGTCGACCTGACCGACGAGGGGATCCAGCAAGCCCGCGATGCGCTCCAGAACTACTGTATTATCGAGCGGTTCCTCGTCGAAGTGCTGGAAGTCGAGGAGTTTCGAACCGAGGCCAAGCAGCTAGAGGGCGTCATCGACGAGACGGTTGCCGAACGCCTCGACACGATCATCGACCGGGAACCGCAGTGTCCTGACTGTTTCAACGCCGAAGACGACGTCTGCGAACTGCTCGAAACCGAGGTCGAAGCCGTCAGCGACTGAGTCTCGAAGCGTTCAAGTATCCTCCGTCGATTGGTCTATCTGAAGTCCCGTGGCGGTGAGCGGTCTCACAGAGATTGCGAGTCTCACGGGAGAACGAAGTGAGAAGTCCCGTGGTGTAGCGGCCAATCATAAGGGCCTTTGGAGCCCTTGACGGCGGTTCGAATCCGCCCGGGACTACTAACTCTGTGGCGAACCGAATGGTGAGCCACGAATTCGCGACTCGCGGGCAATTCGAACCCTGAAAGACGGGTGAATACGAGTCTTTCATCGGTTCGAATCCGTTTTGGGGACCCTTACCGTTCTCAAAGGTACGCAGCGTCCCAGCGGAGGGGTTTCCGGACGTTTCCGCAGTTGTCACACTCGATACGGCCCATAGAGTCCATAGCGTTGGCGAGGGTGTTGCAGTTACTACAGAAGTAGCCGTACTGGTCCTCGGCGTTCTCGTCGGTGTAGACGATGTGGAACGGTGCAATCGAGCCTCGCTCGTGGTTGTCGTGGTCGACGTAGACGGTTCGACCCTCGTCGGTTTCCGTGGGCTCACGGCCCCACTGTTCGCTCTCCGTATAGAGGTTCTCGACGTAGGTGTGGCCGGCGATGTTGAGTTCCTCCGAGCCGGCTCGTTCGAAGCCCTGCTCCTCGTAGAACGTGTTGCCGTCGACGTTGTCGTCTAGGACACGTCCCTGGAGATGCGTCGCACCGAGTTCGTGGAGCCGCTCGCGGGTCTGCTCGAACAGCGATGTCGCGTTCCCCACGCCACGATGGGCCGGGTCGACGTGCAGCCACAGGAGCGTCCCGGTGTTGTCGGCTGCGAGGACGCTCTCGGAGAAGCCCACGACTTGGCCGTCGTCGTCGGCGACGAGGAGGAGCCGGTCCTCGTCGGCGAGCGTCGCTTCGAGTTGGTTCTCGTCGTACCACTCTTCGATAGCGCCGGTGATCGCTTGCGGTCCCAGTGAGTACGACGCTTGCAGCGACCGTCGAGCGACGTCCCTGATTGCCGGTCCATCGGCTGGCGTAGCCGGTCGAACGTTCATACACCAACAATCATCGTGAATCGGTATAAACGTACAGTGCGTTGTGGGGCGCGTACCCTGGGAAAGGCGTCGGCCACAATGGCATTATGAATATAAGGTATCTTCACGAAGCGCCTAAGAAATATAGAGTATGAATCAGGAATGGCTATGGAAGTAACTGAATAAGACCATATTTTAGAGATAGTGTCCGAACACAGTAATCTTCGTCGGCCGGACGCCAGTACCGGCTGCCTGCCGAGACTGTCTGTAAGCGTAACCGCGGGTCGCTCGACCGCCGCCGGTCGGCATCTCCGCCCATCGCTCGCTCAACCATGGAGATCCGTCTCGGCAGTTTTCGACCTGTTCTCGGTGATTTCACGGCCGCCAGTCACGCGAACGTCGGTATTTGTCTTGTCGTAACGCTAAAGAGTCGAACGCACCTTCTTATCTGTAAGATGAATATCGGAACCTATCGCCGGAGGTGGTGGTGTGGGCGTCGAGATTAAGGAGTCACCTGTCTCAGATGCGGAATTCGACGCGATGCAAGCGTTCGTTCACGACTACCTTGCCGCCAGTGTCGAGAACGAAGAGGAAGGTGGCCGGATGCGCTGGTACCCGTGGCACTCCGCGGAGTACCGGTTCAACCACATCCTCAACGTGGTCGACATCTCGACCGACATCGCCCGGAAGGAAGGTGCGAACGTAGACGTAACCCGCGTCGCGGCTCTCTTTCACGACATCGCAAAGCTGGAGGTCGAACAGGACGTCCACGCTGAGGCCGGTGCCCGCATCGCACGAGAGTATCTCGCCACACACGGTGACTACCCCGAGTCGTTCGTCGATCAGGTCTGCCGCGCCATCGAAGACCACTCCTATCAGGGGGACCTCTCGAATCTCCCGCTGGAGACGCAGTGTCTCATCGAGGCGGACATTCTCGATAAAGTCGGTGCCAATGGCGCTGCGCTCATGCTCCTCCGGATGGGCTACGAGTCGAGAACACACATGGACGCCGCCGAGATGGTCGACCGCGTTATCGAACGTGGCGTAGACGCCGAAGAGCGCGTCCAGAGCGACACTGCCGAGTCCATCGTCCACCAGCGGCTCAAGCGCGCGCGCTGGTTCCAGGAGTGGCTCGAAGCCGAAGTCGCCGAGATGGACGCCGACGACAGTTTAGACGACGTGGCAACAGGTATGGGTGACTCCTGAACCAGGCGAGCAATCCCAGTCAGGGCAACAGTGTCGAGCCGGCCCACTCGACCGCCGGGCCGAGCGCCTGTGCGAGAAAGAGCACGCCGGAGACGGCGAGCACCGCCGCACTCGCCCACGCGATCACCGGCGCGAGCCGTTCGACTCGTTCGCGCGCGGCGACGATCGCCGCCGGAAACCCCGTAATCCAGAGGACGATTCCGCCGAACAGTCCCGCGAGCAACACGGGATGACCGGTTTGGACGACGAGTAGCCCGGATACCTCGCTGCCGACGACCGGGAGGGACGACAGCACGTCAAGCGTCCCGGGTCGTAAGAGTCCGACGCCGACAGTGAGCCAGAATACGACTTGGTACGGGTTCGTGAGCGCGAGCACCAGCGCCTTCCGGAACCCGCGACTCGCGTCGTCGTCGCTCTCCGCGTCGACCGACGAGAGGGCGTTCGCGTCCTGTATCGCGCCGTAGGCGAACCACAGCATCAGCATGCCGCCCGCGGCGACCATAACTTGTCGCAGACCGGGTGTCTCCGTGACGACGGTGGCGACGCCGACCAGCGAGAGGACGAAAAAGCACGCATCGGCGGTCATCGCCCCGAGACCGGCGAACAATCCCGCGCGCCATCCTCGCAAGGCGCTCTCTTCGGCGATGACGGCGTTCATCGGGCCGGGCGGGGCCGCGAGTGCGAGGCCGAAAATGACGCCGCCGAGAGCCGTCGAGAGCAACGTTCCGAGGGAGAGCGTCGGCTGTGTCGAGAGGAGCCAGTGATGCATCTATAGGACGTGAAAACAGAGAGAAAATTGCGTAGAGCTTACAGCTTGCCAGCCTTCTGCAGCTTCATCAGGTCCTCGGTGTCGAGCGTCTCGCCTTCCTTGAACTTCTGGTAGATCTCCTCGGCTTCCTCGCGCGCGGCTTCCTGCTTCTCCTCGCGCTGGGACCGCTCTTCCTGCTCTTCTTTCTTGTCGAGTTCGCGCAGGCGCTTCTGGACGCGGACGAAGTCCTCGTGGTGCTGGTCGGCCGCTTCCTGGGCCTCGACGAACTCCTCGTGTTTCTCGTCGGCCTCGTCACGGATTTCGTCGGCCTCGCGGTAGGCCTCGATCATCTTGTTGTGATGTTTCTGGGCCTCGTCTGCGAGTTCCGTGACCTTCTGGTGGTGTTTCGAGGCTTCCGAGCGGACCTCTTCGGCCTCTTCCTTGAGCCCTTCGAGGTCACCGCTCTCGTCGAGTTTCTCCTGCTTGGTCTGGAGTTTCTCGCGCTTGGTCTCGATCTTCTCGATGAGCTCTTTCTCGTCTTCCGAGGAGAGGACTTCCGTCTGCTGTTTGAACTCGAGGTCTTCGATTTCGTCCTTGAGTTCGTCGACGGACTTGCCCTCGTCGAGTTCGAGGTCGTTCTTGACGTTGTCGACCTTGTCGAACAGCTCGTTGGCCTCGGCGTTGAGCTCGTTGCGCTTGTCCTTGTGCTCTTGGACCTGCTCGTTGAGCTCGTCGCGCTTCTCGCGGTGTTCCTGGGCCTCGTCGACCTTCTCGCGCGTCTTCGCGTTCAGGTCGTCGCGGCTGGAGGCCCGCTCGGAGGCCATCTGGTTCAGCTCGTTGCGTCGGTCGCGGAGCTGGCCGGCGAGTTTGATGAGCTCGCCTTTGGATTTGTTTTCGAGATCCTCTTCGGTTACTGTGACGTTCTTTGATTCGTCTATCGAGTCTGCCATTGTTGAAACCTCTATGCCATCACCGCTCTCGCACAGACAGGCCCGTCGCTGTTGAGGGGCTGGCACCAATAACAAGGGTTCCCTCTCATGTTGGGCGCGACGCGATACTGCCTGAACGCGTGAGCGTTCTGGTACCCGCTAGTACCGGGGGATATTGTTTAAATATTCCGGTGCACCGAATACCGTGGCTACCCCTCACACGCTCGTCTGTGGGCGAGTGAAGGATTAACACGCTTTCGAGATAGGTTAAATATTGTGGCCGATGGCGTACTCGTTTTTCACCATGTCCTCACCGACGGCGACGGCCAGTGTGAGTTCGTCCCCCTCGGCGAGCGTCAGCGACCCGACAGTGACGCGGCCGAACGCTTCGATGTCCTGTTCTACCTGTGTCCGCTCGCCGTTGTGGTCCCACTCGACTGTCAGCGTCGCTTCCGTCGGTCGGTCGTGAACCACGCAAACGTCGCTCTTGCCCGGCGTCGGATCGGTGAGGACGGCCTGTGTCGGCTGGTAGCTGTCGGTCAGCGTCCCGTAGGCGGGCTTTTCGGTCCCGTTCGACCGGAGGATGCCAGTTCCGGCGCCGGTGACGTCTCTGAGACTATCCAGAATCGCCACGTCGCTCCCGCGTCGGCGGAACTGCTCGGCGACCGCCTGCACGACGCGGGCCTGTGTCGCCTGAGATGTCGCCACGTCGCCGCCGAGGTGGGCGTCGTCGTGGACGGTGTGGTCGAACGCCGCGGGGACGGCGTCTCTGTCCTCGGCGCTGGCGTCGCTTCCCAGCGAGCCCGCCCCAAATCCGGCGACGACGCTCCCGACGCCGTAGTGATCACAGAGCCACGCGCAGTCGGCGGCCGCGCCGTACTGCCAGCCGGGGTACAGCGTGACCGCGTCCGGGTCGATACCGGGCGGCCCCATCACGGGGAACGTCGGCACGCCATCGACGGCGTCGGCGACAGTCCGGGCGGCCGCGTCGTCGTAGCTCGCCCGCCACGCTCGAAAACGGAACCGCAGACGGTCCAGCAAACCCGAACCGAGACCGTTGGCGTACGGTTCGACCGGTTCGTCGTGGACGCCGACGGCGGCGAGACTCGGGTGATGGCCCGTGCTCCGGAGGAGGTGGTCCGCCAGTTCTCGCCCGCGGTCGGCGTCGAACTCGCCGGGACCGGAGAGTGGCAGGTCGGCCCAAAGGAGGACGCCGTGTTCGTCACAGGCGTCAGCGACCGCCGGGGGCACGCCCTGCGCGCGAACACGAACGAGATTCGCGTTGGCCGCTGCCGCCCGTCTGACGTCTTCGGGTGTCGGGTCTAGCAGCGTCACGCCTCTGGCCGGAAGGTACTCGCCGTTGACGCGGAGTTCGTCGTCGTACCTGACCGAACGGAGACCGGTCGTCACGCTCGCGGTCGCGCCGTCGAGTTTCGCCCGAACAGTGTACCGCGGCTGTGCGCCCCGGTCGTGGGGCCACCACAGGGCCGGGTCGCGCACGTCGATGGTGTACTGGACCGTCGCCTGTCCCGACCCGGTGGCGACGCGCGTCCGGTCCATCGCTCCACCGCCGCCGACGTTTCCCTCGGGGCGAAACGAGAACGTGAGCCGGTCGTCGATGGCCTCGCTCGTGACGACGTCGGCGGTGACGTCGACGGCGGCGCTGCCGACGCTGCCATCCTCGATGGTGACTCGCGGTCGCGCCCGCACCGCGCTCACGTATGGGTCGGGGTACGTATGGACATCGGCCGCCCACCAGATGCCCGGGACGCACCGCTCGTCAGGGAGCATCGCTGTCTCGTGGAGGCCGCCGAAGCGATCCTCGGGGGCACGACACTCGACGACGATTCGGTACTCCTCGGCGTCGGGCAACCGGACACGAAGCGGTGCGACGTAGGCGTCGTGGTCGGCCACTCGCTCGCCGTTACACCAGACGCGGGTGTGAGCGTACGCGCCGTGCAGACGCAAGACTGCGTGGGAGTCGTCGCCCTCGCGCGGGTCCGCGAAGGCGGTCTCGTAGGCCACGGCGTCGGCCCCAGCGAACTGTGACGGTCGGCCCGGGACCGTCACTGCTTCCCACTCGTCCGGTTCCGGCATCCCGTCGGTCGGCGCTACCGCCGCGCCGCGCCACTCCAGCGACATACCGAATCGCCCGTCCCCCGGAGGGATATCCTTTTCTCCGTCCGTCGGTCCTGACGGTAAAACGACAGCGTCCGAGGACACTGGTTCGAAATCGTCGATTCCTCGTACTCACCACGCTTCCGTCTATTACTTTCACTTTCACTCCGGGGACGGATCAGGTTAAGGTGGCTTCGGTTCCTTTTATCTATCATGTTCAGCGAACTGGACGAGGCGACCACGCCGACTTGTGACGCCACGGACTGTGATCGACTGCTCGGTGACCCAGCGCTCGTCTTCGAGACGCCCGCGGGCCGGCGCGAGGCCCACGAGTGCGCGTGCGGTGCGGTGACAGTCACCGTCGCCCGCCCCGAGTCGTCTCACTGAAGTACGGCGGCGGGCTACGGAGGCGCATGTCTCACGAAGTCGTCGTCCGCGCGCAGGGTCACGAACACGTCTCCGCCGAGCACGCGAGCACGCTCGAAGTGACCAGCGACGACTTCCTCACGCCCGCCGGCGACTGCATCCTCGGCATCGAGGCCGACACTGTCCCCGCCGAATTCGACGCGGCGTTCGTCACGGCCTGTCAGGACGAGGAAGCGACCGTCACGGCCACCCTCGAAGCGGACGGCCACGACGTCACCATTACCGGGTCGGGCCACCCCGAGATGACCTTCGAGAACGAGCGAAGCCACGTCTTGCGGACGAGCGACTACGTCGACGACCGGACGGTGATGGTCAACGCGGACGCGGCGGCCGGTGACGTGGACCGCAACCTCGTCGCGGCGCTGGCCGACGGCGCGAACTTAACGCTAACACTCGCCGTCGACCCCGCCTGAACTGCTCCCGACTCAGCGCATTTCTCCGCGAAACTCTGGTGCGTAGTCCTCGAAGAACGTCCGGACACTCCGCGGCTCTCGTCCGAGAACTCGCGCGACGTCGTCCGTCACTCGACCGGCGAGACCGAGGCGTGCCGTGGTATAGATTCCCGACATGACGAGCGCGAACGCGGGCGGTCGGTCGCGTCGCACCTGCCCGACGACGAATCTCGGCAGCGACGGACGCGTGTACTCGATAGAGCGACCCAGCACCTCGCTGGCGATCGCGGCGACCTCGTCGTAGGTGAGCGCTTCCGGCCCGGTTAGGTCGTAGGCGGTGTCTTCGTGACCCGGTTCGGTGAGTACGGTGGCGGCGACGGCTCCCACGTCGCGGGCGTCGACGAAACTCGTCTCGCCGTCGCCAGCCGGCACCGCGATTTCCCCGCGTGTGAGCGCGTCGCCGTGGACTTCCAGGAGGTTCTGCGTGAAGAACGAGGGTCGGAGATGCGTGTACGAGAGTCCCGACGACTCGATGTGCCGCTCGATACGCCGGTGTGGCAACAGCGGGTTCCGCTCGGCCCCGAGTACCGAGAGGACGGCGCAGTGTTCGACGCCAACGCGGGTCGCCGCGTCGACGAACTCGCGGACCTGACGGACTCGTGAGAGATCCGGCGGCCGAAGCAAAAACAACGCGTCGGCTCCCTCCAGCGCGGCTCCCCACGTCTCAGGTTTCGCGAAGTCGAAGGCGACCCACTCGTCGGCCGGGCCGTCACCGGGCGGCGTTCGCGTCGCTGCGCGGACGACAGCGTCTCGGTCAGCCAGTTCGTCGCGGAGCGCCGATCCGACGGTGCCGGTCGCCCCGGTCACGAGAACCGTTCGTGTCATACACCGTCGTTACGTGCCCCGAGTGAAGGGGTTTTGCCGCTTGCGCTCTTCATCACGGTCATGACCGACCCCGAACCGGAAGAGAACATCAGCGGGGGTGCGGCGGGCGGCGGCCGCGAAGCGGCGTTCGACCCGGAGACCGCTGGCACGCGGGCCGAAGCCGTCGTCGACCGCCTCGGCGAGCTGTACTGGCAGAAGACCTACGGCGGTCGCGACGCCTTCGAGTGTCTGGTCCGAACGATCCTCAGTCAGAACACCTCGGACGTGGCGAGCCAACCCGCTCACGATGCGCTGATGGAGCGATACGGAGAGAGCGAGGCGCGAAGCGCCTTGGGTAATTCGAGCGGGGAGGACGACGACCCGCGAGAGAGCGATGCAGAGAGCGCGAACGACCTCGCCGATTCGCTCGCCGAGGCCGACCAGCAGGAACTCGCCGAGACCATCTCCTCGGCCGGGCTCTACAACCAGAAATCCGAGCGCATGATCGCCCTGGCCGGCGAGATTCGAGGCGAGTTCGGCAGTGCGGCGGGGTTCGACGAGTTCGTCAGAGACAGCGACCCGAGCGAAGTCCGCGACCGACTGCTGGAGATGAACGGCGTCGGGCCGAAGACCGCCGACTGCGTCCTCCTCTTCGCTGGCGGGCGCGGCGGTGTCTTCCCGGTGGATACCCACGTCCACCGCATCGCCCGGCGGATGGGTCTCGCGCCCGCCGACGCGGACCACGAGGACGTTCGCGCGGCGCTCGAAGAAGCGGTACCGGCAGAGAAGTGCGGTTTCGGCCATACGGCGATGATACAGTTCGGTCGGGAGTACTGCACGGCGCGCAAGCCGGCGTGTTTAGACGACCCCGACGCCTGCCCGCTGGCGGACGTCTGCGATCAAGTCGGCGTCTATCCGGATACGGGCGAGGTCGTGGACCCGGCCGAGGCCGGGGAGTGAGTCCGCGAGCGGGAGCGTGGACGAGGCCCCGAACTTAGCGGCGGTGGCCCCAGCGTTCGCCGCCCTCGTCGTAGCGGGCCGAGACGATGCGGTTGAACTGGTCGTCCGACAGCGAGATATCCGTCGCGCCGACGTTCTCGTCTAACTGGTCGACGGTGCGCGCGCCGACGATGGGGACGCAGGTGAAGTCGGGTTGCTCGATGAGCCAGCGGAGCGCGACCTGTGCGGGCGTCGCGTCCAACTCGTCGGCGACGCCGCGAATCTCGTCTAAGACGTGCCAGCCTCGCTCTGAGAGGTAGTAGTCGTCGAAGCGGTCGTCCAGCGACCCGCGCGAGCCTTCCGGGCCCTCGAAGGCCGTCGGGTCGTCGTCGTCAGTTCGTTCGTACTTCCCGGTGAGGAAGCCGCCTGCGAGCGGCGAGTACGGACAGACGGCCATCTCCTGGTCGGCACAGACGTCGAGATAGTCTTTCACGTCGTCGCGGTAGCCTGCGTGGAACAGCGGTTGGGTCACCTCGAAACGTTCGAGGTCCTCCACGTCGGACTTCCAGAGTGCCTTCGTCAGCTGCCAGGCGGCCATCGTCGACGCGCCGAGGTAGTTGACCTTCCCCTCGTGAACGAGGTCGTCGAGCGTCGAGAGCGTCTCCTCGATGTCGCTCTCCTCGTCCCAGCGGTGGATGTAGTAGAGGTCGAGGTAATCCGTGCCGAGGCGATCCAGCGTCCCCTCGATCTGGCTGCGGATGTGCTTACGGCCGAGTCCCGAGTCGTTTGGGCCGGGTTCGCCCCACCCGTCGAAGGGAAAGTACACCTTCGAGGCGAGGACGAAGTCCGAGCGGTCGTGGTCTTCCAGCCACTCGCCGATGAACTTCTCGCTCGTCCCGTGGGGCGACCCGTAGACGTTCGCGGTATCGATGAAGTTGATGCCGCGTTCCCACGCCGCGTCGAGTAGTTCGTGGGCCTCCTCTCGCTCCGTCTCGACGACGCCGCCGGTCTCCCGACCGAAGCGCCACGTTCCGAAACATAGTTCTGAGACTTTCGTCCCGGTCGAGCCGAGTCGTGTGTACTCCATGCACGGGGCAACGTGGCGGACGGCTAAAACGCTAATGCGCCCGGCAAGCGACGGGGTTCAGGCTTGTCGCCACACGATGCCGACGATCACGATAACGAGCGCGAAAGCCATCAGCGCGAGGTTCGGTATCGAGAAGCCGACGACGCGGTACACCACTGCCGAACAACTCACTGCGCCCAGCCCGCAGGACGACTGGCTCACCTGCAACCACGAGTGATAGGCAGCGATGCTCCCCCCGAGGACCGCGAGCGGCAACACCGTCCGCGCGACGGCGGCCCGTCGCTCGATGGCGGCCACGCCCAGCACTACCACCAGCGGGTACATCAGGATTCGCTGATACCAACAGAGCCGACACGGCGTCAGCCCCACGCCCAGCGAGAAGTAGAGGCTCCCGGCAGTGGCGACGCCAGCGACGAGCGTCGCGAAGCCGAGTAACTGTCGCGTGCTGAGCGGGACCGCACTGGAGGACTGACTCACAGGCTCTCTACCGCACCGCTTTGGAAAAAGCGTTGCGAGCGATGTGTGTTCGCACACCTCATGGGGCGGTGCTGTCGGCCTCGCCAGCGGTTTCATCGCTGGCGAGAGGCGACCAGCGGGAGCGTCTCGGGAAAAGCGAACGGCAGCGCCGTGAGCATGGCGAAGGGGGAAGGGCAGACCTACCTGAGAGCATCCGGCGGCGAAGCCACCGGTTCACCGGAAGCGCGCCGCAGGCGCGACTTCCGGCCTTTTTAGCGTAGATTTTTGCACGGGGGTTGAGGGCGCGAAGCGCCCGAACCCCCCATGTAAAACGGTACTATTTGAACCGGAACGTCTCTAGGTTCTCCGGCGCGAACGTCCGCAGGTTGTAGTCGTGATACAGCGACGAGGAGAGGTCCTGTGTGGCGGACTCGTCGCCGTGGACACAGAGGACCTTCTCGGGACGGGGATGCATCGTCTTCACGAAGTTCTCCAGTCCCTGCCGGTCGGCGTGGCCGGAGAAGCCGTCGATGGTCTCGACGTTCATCTC
This sequence comes from Haloarcula amylovorans, assembly GCF_004681185.1. GTDB lineage: Archaea > Halobacteriota > Halobacteria > Halobacteriales > Haloarculaceae > Haloarcula > Haloarcula amylovorans. The sequence goes on from NZ_SRIF01000001.1 coordinate 362,222, forward strand.
CAGCGAGACAGTGTCGCCGCCGCCGACGGGGATCGTCCGCTGGCCGTTCTGGATGTGCTTGCCGAGCGTGTTCTTCGCCTGATAGTCGACGAGGGTGAGCGTCGAGTCGGCGTCGTCGGCGAGGTGTTCGAGCCACGACCGACTCGGGCCGGGCGTGAGCATCCCCGGCGCGACGAGGACGACGCTCGCTTCGTCGCGGTTGGCAATCTCCTCTCGGTCCTCGCCGTCGATGGGAGTGAACTGGTCGGCGAGGAACGGGTTCCGGTCGGCGTCGTGGATACGCTCCTGGATGTCGTCGCGGAGGTACTCGGGGTAGGTCGTGTGGACCGCCGTGGACTCCCAGATCATGCCATCGAGATACACCGGCATCTCTGGCACCTCGTCGCGGCGCATCGCCTCTTCGAGGACGACCATGAGTTCCTGTGCGCGGCCGACGGCGGGGGTCGGGACGAGGACGGTCCCCTCGCGGTCGGCGGCGTTCTGGACGACCTGCTTGAGCTTTCGCTCGGAGTCGTCCTGGTCGGTCTGGTAGTCGTTTCGGCCGCCGTAGGTCGATTCGAGGACGAGCGTCTCCACGCGGGGGAACTCGTTGACTGCGCCGTCGAACAGGCGGGTGCTGTCGTAGTGGATGTCGCCCGAAAAGGCGACGTTGTAGAGGCCGTCGCCGATGTGGAAGTGAACGACCGAAGAGCCGAGGACGTGACCGGCGCTGTGGAGCGTGAGTTTCACGTCCGGCGCGATGTCGGTCACGTCGCCGTATTCGAGCGTGATGCAGTGCTTGACCGCTTCGCGGACCATGTCCGTGCCGTACGGTCGCTTGCCGCCGTTCTCGTCGGCCCGACCAATGTAATCCAGCGTCAGCAGGCCGAGTAAGTCCCGCGTCGGTTCGGTGCAGTAGACCGGGCCGTCGTAGCCGTGATCGAACAGCAGCGGAACCAGCGCCGAGTGGTCAAGGTGGGCGTGCGTGAGGACGACGGCGTCGAGCGAGGAGGCCCCGGAGCCGATGGCCTCGGGCACGTCGAGATACGGTCGCTCGGTTCGCTCGCCGGGTTTGTCGCCGCAGTCGACGAGGATGCGCGTGTCGGCCGTCGAGATTATGTAGGCGGCGCGGCCGACCTCGCGGCAGCCGCCGAGCGTGGTGATGCGGACCCACTCGTCGCTGGACATCGGTTCGCGGTGAATCTGCCGGCCGACCCGTTCTAAGATATCTCGCCGGTCGTCCCGTTCCTGCGTGAGGAAGTTGCGGACGTTCGCCACCGTCGGTGACTCGATGGGCGGCGTGCGGACCACGTCGGGCGTCCAGCCGACGGCCTTGGTGATCTCTCGGAGCGTTTCGCCGCCGCGACCGATGACGCGCCCCGGCTTCTCGGCTTTGATGACGACCTCGCCGGTGTCGGCCAGAAACTGGATGTCGGTAACCCCGGCTTCGTCGGGGACGATGTCCCGAATCTTTCCCTCGGCGGTATCGGGTGCCGTGAGAACGTCCGGGTCGGGCCGGACGGTGATGCGCTTCCGGAGCTTCGACGCCAGTCGGCGGACGAGGTCGCCGTCCGAGGCGAACTCCTTGGGGTCGCGCGTGTAGATGACCAACTCCGGCCCCTCGTAGGTGACCTCGGAGATGGAGATGTAGTTCGGGACCTCTTCGTCGATCGTTGCTCGTACGTCTTCGAGTTGCTTGTCTACCGTGCTCATAGTGTAGAACGAGTGGGCGGCCTGCTAGCGGTGTCGTCACCGTCGGCAAATACGGACCGAGCGTGTGATACGGTCATACAGTTATCCCTGATTCGGCGAGTGACCTCCGGACGGAAACTGCCCGGAAAACCGATTGTACCCGACTGTAGCCCGCTCGAAATATTAAAGACTTCGCACTCCGCCCTACTGGTCGACGACGTTGCCGGTTCGTTCAGGCCGACGTGAGCGCGTCGGCGGCCCGCTCGCTGGCTTTCGGCGCGGCCCGTGCCAGTGCCGTTGCGACGACGTAGGACGAGACTGGGTCGGTCAGTCGCGCGGGGCTGACAGAACCACTGAGGCGGCTGAGTTCCCAGTCCGCACTCCAGAGCCGGTCGGCGGCGTCGGTGAGGATGGTTCGAGTCAGCCCCGGCTCGGAGCTATCGGCCAGCGCCGAAGTCATCGCGTCGACGGCCGTTTGCCGGTATTGGCGGACGGCGGCCCCGCTCTCGATGGCGAACTGCTCGCCCGACTCGATGCGCTCCAGTACGCTGTCCAGTGCGCGGAACGTGGCGAGTTGTCCCGTCGCGTCGAGAACGGCATCGGCCGGTCCAGCAGCGTCGGCGACGCGCTTCGCTCCGTAGTCGGCGTCGCTCCGGAGTTCGTGGACGGTTCGCTCTCGAACGCTCCAGTCGTCAGCGGTCGGTTCCGGCGGGAGATTCCCGTGGCGTGACCGGCCCTCGGCGAGCAGCGTCTCCGCTGCGCGGCGCAGTCGCCCCCCGACGGTCCCGGCGTCCGCCGAGATCGAGGCCTCGAACTGTGAATCGAGGTGGCGAGCGTCGGCGAGCAGCGCCTGTGTCGTCTCGACTTCCTCGGCCCACTCGGCGACAGTCAGGAGCCCGCCGCCGTCGGCTTCGGTGTGGGGCGGGTCGTCGTCGGCCGCCCGCCGCAGCAACTGCTCGATGCGAGCGTGCACCAGCGCCGCTCTGACGGGGTCGCTCCCCAAGTATTCCCGAGCCGACTCGAACGACCGCGCCTCGGCGATGGCGTCTTGCCGGGCCGTTTGGAGTTCGTCGAGCGATTGCGTTCCGGCTGCGAACCGCCAGCCGCCGGCGGCGTAGCGGGCGCGCTCTCGGGCCCGACGGAGTTCGGTCAGTGCCACGAGGTCGGTCTTCGCTCGCCGAGCCTCGTCGAGCGAGTCGGTCGCGTCGTCGGCTGCACCGAGTAACCGCCCGCGGACGTGCCCGTTCGGAATCTCATCCGGGCCGAGCGGCGTCGGCAGTTCCGCCAGCAGCGAGTTGGTGCGGTCGCGGGCGGCCGCGAGGTGGTCGCTGTCGATGGCGACGGGCACGGCGGGCGCTATCAGTTGCCGGTCGTCGTCTGGGTCGACCTCCGGTAGCTCGTGGCTCCGTATTTCGGTCTCATCGGTCCCGGTAAGGTCGCCGATACCGCTACAGCCGGCGATCGCGCTCGCGCCGACCGCAGCGAGCATTCCGCGACGGGTCAGTCGGTCTTCGGCGGGCATTACTGCGCACCTCCCGTCGGCGTCGCGGGCGGCTGGGCCGGTGTCTCACTGTCGCCGTCTGCCGTGGTCTTGCCGTCGCCGTCGTTCGCGGACGAGTCGAACTCGGCTCGCGCCCGTCGGTTCCCACAGCTCCCGGCTCCGACCGAAGACCCGTAGCCGGTCACCTCGTCCGCGTCGATAGCCGCCGGAATCCGGATGAGGCGCACTGCGAAGACTTTCTTGTTGTTCTCACAGCGCACGTCGTAGGGGCGGCTGACCCGCCCGTAGTCGGTCCGAACTTCGTCCGAACTCCACGAGACGCTACAGAGTTGGAGGCGGAAACACTCCTCGACCCGCTGGGTCTCGACGTAGACCGTCTCGCTGTCGAAGTCTGTCGCTTCGAAGAACGTCGAGATGCGGTCCGGATTCGGCACATCGGCGACCGAGACGCGGTCGGCGCGGGCGGCGGAGTCGACCAGTTCGTTCGTGCGGAGAGAGCCGAACTCGGACTGCGTCGGCCGTCCCCGGTCCTCTCGGTCGGGGTCCTCGAACCAGACCGGCGGTCGGTCGGTGTCGACCCGCAGCGCGAGGACCTCGGGGTTCGATTCGCTGCCAGCGAAGTTTCCGCGGCTCGATTCGCCGTTTTCGCCACCGGTCGGGGTCGGTTGCTGCCGCGTCGAGCTATCGCTACCACTGAGCAGTTCACCGCAGCCGGACAGCGCGGCAGCGATGCCCGCGGCTCCGTGGAGGACGCGTCGGCGTGTTGGAGGGACCATCGTCGCTGTAGCGTCGCTCGGCCAACGGAATAAGTCTCCTGTTCGCTAAGACCGCGGTCGACCTATCGAACTCCCAGTCGGAGCGCCGCGCCGAATCGCCGCCACATCGAAGGCCGCGGCGCGCGAGGATGGCCCATGCACGTTACACCTTCGGTCGTCGCTGAGGAGTACGAGTGGGTCCGCGAGCGGCATGACGTGGTGGTTCCGCTGGTCAACGAGACGCGCGACCATCTCGGGGAACTGTTCGGCGTCGACGTCGCAGCCATCGACGAGGAAGCGTACCTCGATACCGTCGATGTCGTGTTCGCAGACGGCGACGTGGCTGTCAACGTCGCGGCGCTGGTCCGCCTGCTCCGGACGCTCGACGTCGAGGGCGATTACCCTGGCTTCGTCGTCGACGAACTGCTCGGGCGCGAACTCGCGGGGATGGTAGCCGGGAACCAACCGCTTCGGCTGCTCGCGGAGGCGACCTTCCACGTCGCCGACGTACGGACCCACGGCGACGAGGAGGACGCCGCGGGCGCAGACGACCTCGACGCGGCACTGGCGGCGGGCGTCCAGACGCGCCTGCCGGGATGGCCGTGGCAGGACGGAGAGAACCCGTTCGAGTTCGACCTAGAAGGAGAGTGACGGCGTCGAGAGGAACGCCGTCTCGTAACCCTCGTGGCGCGACACCTGCGGCGGTGCAATGACGTCGACGGTGACCGAGGAGGCGTCGCCGGTCGTGGGGACGACCGCACCGTAGTGATAGCCGATGTCGGGGTGGACCGCCGCGGTCAGGGCGTCGTCGAATGCCGTCTCGTCGCCGGCCTGGACAGTCGCGTCCAGCGACATCATCGGGAGCGGCACTCGGTTGTACGGCGTGCGCGGCGAGACAGCGAGATACGACTCGCCGTCGTCGAGGAAGTCGGCCTCGGCGAGCCACGTCGCGGCGTACACGCCGTCGCTGCCCTTCTTCGTTCCCAGTACCGACCCGGGCGACTGCCCGGCGGGGGGAACCTGCGACGTCGGTATCATCTCCATCGCCATGAGGTCGACCGCGTTCCGTTCGCCCTGCTTGTCGGGGAACTCCTCGAACGAGAGTTCCTGCAGCGCCGACTGCGAGAAGTCGAACTCGACGGAGGCCTCGCCGGCCTCGCCGAACCGACCGGAGAACGCGCCGAGGCGGCGCTCGGTCATCCCGTTGACGCGGACCCGAACCGTGTAGAGTCCGTCGCCGGAGAGCGCGTAGTTGTCGCCGTAGTGAAATCCCATGTTCTGTGAGATCATCGGCCACGGCGATTTGTCGGCGACCGTCTCGCCGTCCTTCTCGATGGTGATAGAGACGCCGGCTTTCACCGGCAGGACCATCTCCGTTTCGGGGTCCCAGACGGTCGCCATCAGGTGGATGCTGTCGTCGCTTTGAATCTCGACTTTCTCTGCATCTGTCCCAGTCACTGTCCAGAACCGGTGGGGAAACGAGTATGACAGGCCGACCATGTAGTCGCCCGCCTGCGCCATCCCAGCCATCCCCATCCCCTCGGCGTGGGTGGGCCAGTAGGTCGCGTCGGGGCGGTTCTCCACGAGCGGGGGCGCACGCGTCGACTGACTCTGCAGTGACCCACACCCCGAAAGCAGCGAGGCTCCGGCGAGGCCGGTCCCGGCGAGGAAACGACGGCGGTTCATGCCGCTGACTATCGGGTTTCTCCCAAAGACGGTTCTGGTACGGGCGGCGAAATCAGGCGCTCGGATCGGCTGGCGGGAGCGCGCGCAGGGACCGCGGTGGCAGGAGGTAGTTCCCGCGACGCTCGACGGTCATGTACTGGAGGATGCCGTTGTTGACCCGCTGGCCGACCGCCGAGTTCTCGGCGACGTCGGTGCCGTTCATCGACTCTCGGGTGTTCACGAAGTCGGCGATAGACTGCTGGAGCGAGAGGAAGTGAAGCCCCGCCTCGCCGCCGTCCGTCGAGTCGAAGTCCCGGCGGAGTATCACGGGGCTATCGTCCTCGCGCACTCGGGTCATCTTCTGGGAGTGGCCCGCGACCCCTTCCCGGCGGCTACTCTCGACGACGTCCTCCGGGCACTCATCCATGCCGCTGTCGGTGCCGAGATTCTCGCCGACGCCCTCGACGCGACCCTCGTCGGCGTGGGCCGGGCAGAACATCTTCGAGACGCGCTGGTCTCGGGAGTCCTGTTCGTACCACTGCTGGAGGTGCAGGCGGATGAACGAGAGGTGCTGGGTCGCGCCGTCGGCGAACGGCCCCGACGCGACGCTCACCCGGTTCTCGCTGGCCTGGTTTTTCTTGAATCCGGACTTGAACCCCATGAACAGCGGTGACTCCTCGGGGACCGGTTCGGAGTCCGGAATCCCCTCGATGTCCTGGTTGTCCGCCGGCAGGCCGGAACCGACGAATCCGGTCCGGCGGTCGGACTCGGTGAAGACGCCCGAGAACGTCGCCGTCACCTCGCGGTCGTTGACCGTCTCTCGATTTCCTTTCAGCGCCTCTTCGGCGGCCAGAGCGACGCTCTCGTGGTCGCTGGCGAGGTGCAACAGCGCGTCGGGCGTGTCGAGTGCGGGGTCCTCGAAGGGGGCGAGCGTTTTCGGGGCCGGTAGGTCCACGCCCGCGGGGCCCGACTCGAACCGTTCGAAGTACGTCGGGCCGTAGCCGAGCGTGAACAGCAACCCGTCGTTGCTCCACTCGTAGGCGCGTTCGAGCGTCGTCAGCGCGTCCTCGACCTGCTGTCGGTCACCGTCGGTCGGCGCGCCGTCGCCCTCGTAGTCGAGCAAGAGAAGGACGTGGTGATACGGCATCCGTGGATTGCCGGCGTCGTCGGTGGCGAGCGCGGCGTTCCACGCGTGCTGACGGGCCGGTAACCCACCGGGGTGGTCGGTCCCCTCGGGCACGTCGGGTGCACCACGGTCGAGACAGGCGGCGAGCGCGGCCGTCCCACCGATGGCGACGGCGCTCTTGGCGAACTCGCGTCGGGAGATGCCGCGGTCAGTCATCGAGACTCGCTAGGGACTGCACCCCTTATTGGGTTCTGGTACGAGCGTCGAACGCGGGGAGAGCGGCGACGCCGCCTACGGCTCTTCCAGCAGTCCGTCCACCAACCGCTCGAAGCGGTCGGTCAGGCGTTCGGACAGCGTCGGCTCGGCGGTTCGGAGGAGTCGGGTGGTTTCCACTGGTCGACAGAGTGAGAGGGTCACCCGGCCGGCGTCGCGGCGCTTCTCGACGACACCACACTCAACGAGGCCGTCGAGGTGGTGTTCGAGCGTGCTCCGGGCGATTCCGAGGTGATCGGCGACGGTGCCGGGTCGAGCGGTCTCTCGTTCGAGTAGCGTCACGATCACGTCGCGGGCCGTCTCGCGCCGGAGGAGCGCCAGCGTGCGCCGTTCCCACGGGTCGTAGCCCGGTGGATAGTAGTGCTTTCGACCGCTGACCGACTCGGCGGTGAGGTCGTCGAGTCGCCGGAGGTGGTACTGCACCTGTCCCGTCCCGAGGTCCAGCGCCCGAGTCAACTCCCGGAAGTGGACGCCCGGGTCGCGCTCGATGTGGTCGCGGATGCGCTGTCTCGTCTCACTCATCCGCATTCGCCCCCTTCGGTCCCGTACTCGGCCGGTTCTGTCATGTGTCCTCCTCGCTGTCCAGTCGCTTCTCGATGCTACGGGCGTAGTAGACCGCGCCGAATACCAGCGCCACGACGACGGCGTCGGCTCCGTGTTCCAGCGTGTGGTGGGTCGCGGGACTGATGGTCCCCAGCATCGCCAGTCCGGCCGCGAGCGGCCGGGCAACAAGCGCGACGAGCGCCAGCGCGAGCAACAGATAGGCCCGCGACCCACGCCGCCGATATGCTGCGAGGCCGAGGACACAGAGTGCCACCGTCGCGACGGCCGACACCGCGAGCACGACGGCGAAGTCGGCGTGGAAGTCCCCCCAGTGGACACCGATGTGACCCGGCCGATTCATGATCGGGCTTGGGGTCGGAGCCACCTGAGTCGCTCGGTCTGCCGGAGTTTTTTACGCCCACCGTTCGACCCGCCGCTATGGACACCATCGGGCTCGTCTGCGAACCGGACCACGCGGTCTTCGGTCCGGTCGCGGAACGCCTGGCAGCGCGGGGATTCGCCGTCGAGTTCCTCCGGCCTGCCGACCCGATCTCTCCCGGGGAGATAGCGGGCCTCTCGGCGCTCGTCAACGGCGTGCTCCACCCCGAGGCGTTCGCGGCGCTTCGCTTCGCCGACCGGGTGGGCGTCCCGACGTGGAACGGGTTCGTAGCGACGACGGCGCTGTCCGCTCGGCTGATATCGCTCGACGCGCTGTCGGCGGTCGGCTGTCGCGTCCCCGAAGTGCGGTTCGATGGCCCGACCGAGGGCTACGTCGCCGGTCGCCGATACGCGTGGACCGGCCGCTCCTCGCTCGGCGAGGCCGACTTCTACGTCGAAGATGTCAGGGACGGCCCGGTTGACCACCGCTACTACGCCGTCGACGACGGCCGCGAGACGCACATGCGTGCCCTGAAGGTCCGAACGTCGCTCTCGGGGACGGACTCGCTGGTCACGTCGACGGAGGTCGACATCATGCTGGCCGCGCGCGTCCGAGAGCTACAGGAACGGTTCGGCGCGCGCGCGCTCGCCGTCGATTTCACCCGCGGCGAGGACGGCGAATTCTACGCGCTCGGGGCGACACCGGTGCCGAGTTTCGCCGGCGCGGAGATGGAACGGCGCATCGCCGACTCCGTGGCGTCGCTGACGACGCTCGGTGCGTAGTGACACACCGTCCCGACCCTTCGGGGAGTTTATTAGCCGCGTCGGTCACGATTTCGGTAATGAGCGGCGAGCAGGAACTCGGCATCACGGAGAGCAAGGAACATTCCCCCGGCGAGTGGTACGCCGAGGTCGTCCAGAAGGCCGGCCTCGCGGACTACGCCCCCATGGGCGGGTTCATCGTCACGCGACCGCGCGGCTACGCCGTCTGGGAGCGCATTCAGGACCACCTCGACGGCTGGTTCAAGGACACCGGCGTCACGAACGCCTACTTCCCGATGTTCATCCCCGAGTCGTACTTAGAACGGGAGAAAGACATTGTCGAAGGGTTCGACCCCGAGGTAGCGTGGGTCACCCACGGCGGCCACGAGGAACTCGAAGAGCGACTGGCGGTCCGACCCACCAGCGAGTCCATCATCGCGCCGTTCATGGCCGACTGGACCCGTTCGCACCGGGACCTCCCGATGCGACTGAACCAGTGGTGTTCGGTCGTCCGGTGGGAGGCTACCGAGACCAAACCATTCTTCCGCACCAAGGAGTTCCTCTGGCAGGAAGGTCACACCGCCCACACCGACGAGGAGGGCGCGTGGGACGAGACGATGACCCGACTGGAGCAGTACGCCCGTCTCTACGAGGACGTGATGGCACTGCCGCCGCTAAAGGGGCGCAAGCCCGAACACGACAAGTTCCCCGGCGCGCACACGACCACCTCCATCGAGGCGCTAATGCCCGACGGGAAGTCGGTGCAGGCCGCGACCTCCCACTATCTCGGGACTTCGTTCGCGGAGGCGTTCGACATCACCTACGCCGACGCCGACGAGGACGAGAAGACGGCTCACACGACCTCGTGGGGGCTCTCGTGGCGCGCGATGGGCGCGCTCATCATGACCCACTCCGACGACCAGGGTCTCGTCCTTCCGCCCGCGCTGGCTCCCGACCAGGTCGTCGTCGTCCCCATCTGGCAGGAAGAGAACAAGGACGACGTCATCGAGTACGCCGCCGACCTCGCCGCGGAACTGGAGGAGGCGGGCGTCCGCGTCGAACTCGACGACCGCGAACACCGCAATCCCGGCTTCAAGTTCAACGAGCACGAACTTAACGGCGTCCCGCTCCGGGTCGAAATCGGCCCGCACGAGGTCGAAGACGAAGAGGCGACGCTGGCCCACCGCCCCGACGGCGAACAGGAGACCGTCGACCGCGAGGGCATCGGCGAGACGGTCCAAGCGCACCTCGATACCGTTCACGGGAAACTGTACGCCAGCGCCGAGGAGACCCTAGAGGGAGAGATTCGAGAGGCAGACTCCCGCGAGGAGATTCTCGGCACCATCGGCCAGCACGGCGGCTACGTCAAATGTGGCTGGTGTGGCGACGAGGACTGCGAAGATCCGATCAAGGACGCCATTGCCGCCGAGATCGTGATGGTCCCCCTCGACCGTGACGAGGAGCCAATTCACGACGAGTGTGCTATCTGCGGCGAGGACGCAAAAGAGACGGCGTACTTCGCGAAGAGCTACTAGGCAATCTACTGGCCCGAGCGACCGAGGGCCAGCGTTTTCATCGACGGTATACGGCGAGTGGCCTGGTCAGTCGTCTGCCGACGCGCTCGGACGGGCGCTACATGCGGCGCGCATCGGCGGCGTCGGCGTTCCGTGGTCGGCGTTCTCGCTGCCGCTCAGAAGCGTTCTATACAGCTTCGCGTGATCGGCGGCGACGTTGTCGAAACTATTGCGCTGCTTGTAGCGACGGACGTTCCGGCGGAGGGTCGCCAATCGGTCCTCGTCGGACAGTAGTCGCTCGATGCGCTCGGCGACCGCTTCCGGGTCGTCGACGGCGACGGTTTCGAGCGCACCCCACTCGCATTCGATGTGCCGGAAGTACGGCACGTCGCTCGCCAGTACCGGCCGCTCTTGGGCCGCACACCAGTTGAACGTCCCGCTCTGGGTGACGACGCGGTAGGGGAGTACCATGAGGTCGGGCGCGGCCAGTGCGACGGGAAACTCTTCGTCGTCTAAGACGCCGGTGACGGTGACGTTCTCGGGCGCTCGCTCCGCGATTCGTTCGGCGAACTCGAAGTCCTCGCCCTTCGGTCGGGCACCGCCGGCGACGAGAAACTCGATGTCAGGTAACAGTTCGGCGACCTGAACGAAGACGTCGTGGCCCTTTGGCGGCCGAATGAATCCCGGGATCGCGACGACCGGGGTGTCCGGGTCGTAGCCGAACCGTCGCTTGGCCGCTGCCTGCGTCACGTCTGCGGTCTTAGCCGTGTTGACGCCGTGGGAGAAGACGCTGCCGTCGTCGGCGTCGAGTTTCACGTCGCGTTCGAAGCGCTCCGCGCACTCCTCGGAGAGGAAGACTAGGTGGTCGCTGACGGCCGCGAGAAGGTAGTGCATGCACTGTAGGTAGAGGCGGACGCCGAACCGAGCCTCCTCGGGGGTAGGCTTGAGCACAGAGTGGAAGGTAACGACGACGCGCTTTCGCCGAAGGAGGTTCAACACGCCCAGAATACCGAAGAAGACGAGGCCGAAGACGCCCGGATAGTCGCTACCGTCCCGGCGGAAGAGGCCGTACTCGTGTTGGACGTGGACGACGTCGGCACTGTCAGCCATTGCCCGGAGTGCGAGCGCCGCGAAGTGGGCGGCGGTTCGTTCCTCCTGGGCGATGGGGAGCGTCTCCGTCTCGACGCCATCGAAGGCGTCACAGACGTCTCGTGTGTACGTTCCGATGCCACAGGACCCGTCTCCCGGCGTCGAGACCATCAATACCCGTGTCGGACCGCCGCTCGGTAACATGCTGGTGGTTGTCGCTACATCGGTTCGGTCGTCGGAAGAAGACGATACGTCGTCGGTGTCGGTCGGTCGAGTCCTGTTCATAGTTGATTCGTCACGATAGCTGCGCGCCTTGCACGTCTCGTCAGCTACCGCGGACTGGGCGAGGCTATTTCTGCACGACGCGAATTGTAATAGCCAGCTTTCATTTCCGTCACCCGACCATACCGATAACGCCGCCGCGGTGACGAGCGGACGGTGAGCGCTGGTTTGGCTTACCCTGCCGCCGTCTACCAGTAAGCCAACGTTATCGACCTGTGACGACTGTTTCTGTCGATTGTGAAACAGTTGCTGCCGGAAATGATGTCTACGTTACTGGTTTCGGCTGACTGTCAAGTCGAACGTAATTGGCTGGTTCCTGTGTGCGACCGACTGTGTATTGGTACGAAACCTTATTTGTAAAATTCCGCTACCGTGGATATGGATGACCGGACCAGTAACACGGAGCGGAACAGTCAGTATCTGTCGGACGGTTTCGGCGGCCGAGGGGGCAGATGAGCGACGTTAGTGTCGCGTTCGTCGGCACCGGAGCGGACCCGGAGACTCCTTCCGTCGACGGGTTTGCCATGGCATACCAACACGCTGACGCGTACGAACGCCTCGACGACTGTCGGCTAACCGGCTGTGCCGATATCGTTCGGGAGAACGCGGAGGCGTTCGCAGAGACGTACGACATCCCCGATGGAGGGGTCTTCGAGGATTACGAGCAGATGCTGGCGGCCGTCGAACCGGATATCGTCAGCGTCTGTACGCCGCCGTCGACCCACGCCGAACTCGTCGTCGGCTGTGCGAAAAGCGGTGTGGTCGACGCTATCCACTGCGAGAAACCGATGGCGCTGACGTGGGGCGGTGCGCGCCGGATGGCACAGGAGTGTGAGCGCCGCGGCGTCCAGTTGACGTTCAATCACATGCGACGGTTCGGGCAGCCGTTCCGCGAGGCGAAGGAACTGCTGGATGACGGGGTCATCGGGACGCTTCAGCGCGTGGAATACAGCTGGGGGAACTTCTACGACAACGGGACCCACGCCGTGGACATGTGTAACTACTTCAACGACGAGCGCCCGGCCGCGTGGGTCATCGGCCAACTCGACTACCACGAGGAGGACGTCCGCTTCGGCACTCACAACGAGAATCAGGTGTTCGCCTGCTGGGAGTACGACAACGGCGTCCACGGCATCGCCGCGACGGGCCCGGCCGAGACGATGAACGAGAGCGACTGGCGGCTCGTCGGCTCCGAGGGGTTCATCGACGTCCACCTCACCGACGAACTTGCCGTCCGCGTTCGCAGCCTCGACCCCGACGCCTGCGAGGACCGGACCTACGAGTCGCTCACGACCGGCGGGTCTGCCATCGACCACGCCATCGCGGACGTGGTCGACGCGCTGAAGTCGGGCCGAACGTCCGAACTGTGCGCCGCGAACGCGCTCAACGCGACGGAGATAATCTTCGGCGGCTACGAGTCGGTCCGCCGTCGCGGCCGCGTCGACCTGCCGCTCACCATCGACGACAACCCGCTCGAAGCCATGGTCGACGACGGGACCCTCTCGCCCGCGCCGAGCGACGACTGAGAGTCCCCCTCGCGCTCGGTGGCGTCAGTCCGAGCGGTCCACCTCGGCTTGACGAATCTCCTCGACGGCCTCGACGACGGCCGGGGTCGGATTCTCCGGGTCTGCTTCGTACTCGACGACGAGCGGCTGGGCCAGTTCGGTGTGGTCGGTCAGTAACGTCAGGAGTTCCCCCACGTCGAGTTGGCCCTGTCCGGGTACCGCCTCGGTATCTTCGTCGAGAAAGTCCTTGAGGTGGAGCGCGCGCACCCGGTCGCCCAGCGCGGGAATCACCTCGTCGGGCGACTCTCCCAACCGGAGGTAGTGGCCTGTGTCGACGCAGGCTCCCAGCCGTTCATGTGAGTGGGCGTCGAGGACGGCCGTTACGTCCTCGACCGTCGCGTACGTCGCGTCGGGCCCGTGATTGTGTATTGCCAGGTCGAGGTCGTAGTCGTCCGCCGCCGCACAGAGCGTCTCTATCGTCTCGTCGTCGTCCGGCGAGAACTCGACCGAGAGATAGTTCGCCCCGAGTCTCGAGGCGAACGAGAGCAACTCGTCGACGCCATCGGGGCTGTCGACCGTCACGACGCCGTAGCCACAGACGTCGAGGTCGGTCTCGGCGAGTCGGTCCAGCGTCGCCTCGACGTCTCGTTCGTCGCTCTCGGGCGTGACGTGGACGTCACACAGTTCGACGGCGGTAATCGGCGTCTCCGAGAGTTGCTCGCAGAACCCGTCGACGTCGAACGCGCGGTAAGTGAAACTCTGGACGCCGACCTCGCGGGATGGCGACCCGTCCGGAGAAGGTGTGCTCATCGCCGGTCGCTTTGTCGACCGGTGGCTTTGTTACCGGGGGCTTGCCCGAGTAGTTCCACCGTACACGCCTGCTACGGCTGTGGATCGTGGACTTACTCCCCCGTGTCGTCGAAGGACTCGTTCGAGAGGCCGACGGTGTACTCGCCGTCGTCGTGGTCGGCGATTCGCTCGACGTTCTCGCCGACGAACGCCGCGTCGATGCGCGTCTGGACCGGCGCTTCGTGCCGCCAGAGGGTCCCGCCGACGTTCGCCCCGTACAGCATTCCGAAGCGGTTGATGTCGCAGTTCTCGCCGACGATTCGAATGCCGTCGTCGCAGGCTTCGACGTTCAGCCACTCCACGACGTTGGCGAACGTGTAGCCGCTCAGTTCCAGCGAGACGCCGTCTCGACTGCTGACCGACCCCGTGAGGCCACCGAACTGGAACTCTCGCAACTCCAGTGCCGTCCCGCCCTCGCAGTTGTGGACGCCGAAGTGGCGCGTGTTCAGCACGGCGTTCAGCCGACAGGCGGCGGTGGCGTCGGGGTGGCCGTTACAGGTGGCGAACTCGAAGGAGCAGCTGTTGTACGCGTCAGTTCGCTCGTCGCTGCCGATACGGACGAGGACGCCGTCGCGAGCTCCCTCGAATAGCATGCCGGTCAACTGGAGGTAGAAAACGTCTCCCTCGTCGCTGTGGACGAGCGAGAACCCGTCGCCGTTCCCTTCACCCAGGTCAACCGTACTCGTCCCGATGCCAGCACCCCGTATCGAGACGTTGTTCCGGAGGTTCGGATACTTCGCGAGGTCGATGGTCACGGGGTCGCTCTCGACGCGTCCCGCCGGGACAGTGACGACGCCGCCCCCGCGTTCGTCGAGTCGTTCGAAGGCCTCTCGCCAGTCGCCGTCGCGGAGTCGCACGCCGTCGCTCGCGTCGTCCATACCGGCTGGGGACCGGTCGCGCGCAAGAGTATAGGGGCGCTATCGGCGTTCTACCGGAGTAAGCCAGCCGTATCGGCCGATACCGCTCTCGTAACAAACTGTTGGCCCGCCGTCGCATCGACCCATGACCGTCGCGATTACCGGAGCGGCCGGGGCAGTCGGCAGCGTCGTCAGGGACGTCTTCGACGAGGGGGAGCAGGAACTGTTCACGCACAGAGTGCATCCGGACCTCGACAGCACTGTCCTCGATGTAACCGACGAGTCGGCGTTCGTGGCGGCGCTTTCGGGCGCGGACGCTCTCCTCCATCTGGCGTGGGAGCCGGCGAGCGAGGGCGGTTGGACGACGGGCCACGGGCGGAACGTTCGGGGGACGTACAACGCCTTCGAGGCGGCGCGGCGAAACGGACTCGACAGGCTCGTGTTCGCCAGCACGAGCCACGTCGTCGGGATGTACAACCGCGACGACCCCGAAGAGATGGAGTCGCTCAGCGAAGAACTCTCCGCGGTGGTCGGTCCCGATGACCGGCTCCGACCCGACTCGTACTACGGCGTCGCCAAGGTGACCTGCGAAGCGATGGGGTCGTTCTACGCCGACCGATACGGTATCGACGTCGTCTCGCTCCGTATCGGGTGGCTCATGACCGAGGCGGAACTCCGCGAGACGCGGTCCGGGCCCGAGGCTCGCCATCGGTTCGCCCGCGCCATGTGGTTGAGTCCGCGCGACTGCCGCGCCGTCGTCGAAGCGGCCGTCCGTCATCCGATTTCGACGTCGCCGCTCATCGTCAACGCTATCTCACGGAACGGCGACCGGTACCTGACGCTCGCGGATACCATCGTTTCGCTCGACTATCGACCGCGCGACGACGCGGTCGAGGTGCTCACCGAGATATGAACTGAGAATCACGAAAGGTGGGGCCGAGGGAGCGTGTGACTTTCTCCGTGCCCCCAGTGTCGAGTGACACACGGACCTATATAAATCACCGTCAGACTGGGGTCATACGAACGACAGACGGCGATGGCCTCTGACCCGAACGGACTCCCGAGACGAGCGTTCGAGCAGTACCATTCTAGGTGTACGGTTGACCTTATATTGTCCACCCTAGTTTTAACCATAATATGACATTTCTTGCCCGAACTTTCTGAGAGATGATGTTACTTCGAATTCTTTTTAAGAACCCCTGTGCGTTCGTTCATATATGGGAGATTCGGTCAACCCGTTCGAAAGCTTTCAGGAACAGGTAGACGAGGCTGCCGAGTACATCGATATCGACGAGGGAATGCTCGACAGGCTCAAGAACCCGGAGCGAATTCTCGAGACGAACCTCTCAGTCGAGATGGACGACGGGTCTATCGAGGTGTTCCGCGCGTACCGATCACAGTTCAACGGCGACCGCGGCCCCTACAAGGGTGGCATTCGCTACCACCCGAACGTTTCCCGAGACGAGGTCAAGGCGCTGTCCGGGTGGATGGCGTACAAGACCGCGACGGCCGGCATCCCTCTTGGCGGGGGGAAAGGCGGCATCGTCATCGACCCCTCGGAGTACTCGGAGTCCGAACTCGAGCGCATTACTCGCGCCTTCGCCACGGAACTGACGCCCCTCATCGGCGAGGATAGCGACATCCCCGCGCCGGACGTCAACACCGGCCAGCGCGAGATGAACTGGATCAAGGACACCTACGAGACCCTAGAGAACACGACCGAACCCGGCGTCATCACGGGGAAGGACATCTCCAGTGGCGGGAGCGAGGGTCGCGTCGAGGCGACCGGTCGTTCGACGGTCATCGCCGCGCGTGAAGCGTTCGACTATCTCGATAAAGATATCCACCGCGCGACCGTCGCCGTACAGGGCTACGGGAATGCCGGCTGGATATCCGCGAAACTCGTCGAAGAGATGGGTGCGACGGTCGTCGCCGTCTCCGACTCCAGCGGCGGCATCTACAACGAGGACGGCTTCGACGCCGTCGATGCGAAAATCCACAAACGCGAAACCGGAAGCGTCACCGGATTCGCCGGTGCAGACGAGGAGATAACCAACGAGGAACTCCTCCAACTCGACGTCGACCTCCTCATCCCGGCAGCCCTCGAAAACGCCATCACCGAGGAGGTCGCCCAGGGCGTGCAGGCAGACGTTATCTCCGAGGCGGCCAACGGCCCCATCACCCCCAAGGGCGACGACGTACTCGCCGAGAAAGACGTCCTCATCGTCCCCGACATCCTCGCCAACGCCGGCGGTGTCACCGTCTCGTACTTCGAGTGGGTCCAGAACCGCCAGCGCTTCTACTGGGACGAAGAGCGCGTCAACAACGAACTTGAAGATATCATCGTCAACCAGTTCGACACGCTCGTCGACGCCTACGAGGAACACGGCTTGCCGAGTATGCGTGTCGCCGCCTACGTCGTCGCAATCCAGCGCGTCGTCGACGCAGCCGAACAGGCCGACGTCTGGCCATAGCTCGCTCGAATAGGCGAAGACGCCCACCTCGCGACCCGTCTCTCGATTCTTTCGTCCGGTAGCTATAATCTGTACAGTTCTCGTCGCGAATCGCTGGATACGACAAACTTATCCCGAGAGAAATGATACCGACACCCATGGATGACATTTTTGTCGGTCGGTTGATG
Source organism: Haloarcula amylovorans (assembly GCF_004681185.1). GTDB lineage: Archaea > Halobacteriota > Halobacteria > Halobacteriales > Haloarculaceae > Haloarcula > Haloarcula amylovorans. Next base: position 379,633 of record NZ_SRIF01000001.1, read on the forward strand.
TCGTCGCCCGTACAGACGATATCGGCGGACGCGTCGGCAGAGTCTGTCGCCGAGAAGATGCTCGCGGAGAACATCAGTTCGGTCGTCGTCGTCGACGAAGCGGGCCAGCTCGAAGGGATCGTCACGTCGACCGATTTCGTCCGCATCGCCGCGCAGGGCGGACAGACGAGTTCGATACCCGTCGCCGAGTACATGAGCACCGATGTCGTGACGACGACGGCCAACGATTCGATCGAGTCCGTCGCCGACACCTTGATCAAGAACGGTATTCACCACGTCCCGGTCACCGACGAGACGGAGGGCGTCGTCGGGATGCTGACGACGACCGACCTCACCGCCTACATCTCCGGTATCGAAGAACCGTCGCCGGCACGCGCCCAGAACTAACGTAGACGCCGACGTTCGGCCCCGTTTTTTCACCTCTCGTCCGAGCGACGGCGCTGTCGTTACCGTGTCCGTCATGTCGAACTGAATAGACTGTTATCTATCGTTATGAATATATATGTCCTAATATGTGGTCTAACAACACTAATACCTTCAGGATTATCCTTTTATGGAGTGTTCAGCTAGTAGCGCGCATACATGGTTGAGCGACACGACAGCGATGAGTCTGTGAGCGAGGCCGGACTCGCAGACCCGACGGACGCCCGGTCGAACTGCGGCGTCGGGGTCGTGATGGACCTCGATGGCGGCAGCGACCACGAGACAGTACAGGACGGTCTGCAACTCCTCGAAAACCTCGAACACCGAGGGACCACGGGGGCCGAACAGAACACCGGCGACGGCGCGGGCATCATGCTGCAACTGCCCCACGAGTTTTTCGCGGACGAGATGGACGCCGACCTCCCGGACCCCGGCGAGTACGCCATCGGGACGCTCTTTCTGCCACAGGACGAGGACGACGCCGCCGACCTGAAAGATCTCGTTGAGACGGAACTCGCCGGTGAAGGACTTGCCGTCCTCGACTGGCGCGACGTTCCGACGAACAACGCAGACATCGGACAGACCGCACGCGATGCCGAGCCCGCCGTCGCCCAGTTCGCGGTCACATCTGAGGACGGGAAGACGGGCCAGGAACTCGATAACCAGCTCTACGTCGGCCGTCGAGTGGTCGAAAACACCGTCGGTGAGGAGCGACCGGCCGGACACGAGCGTTTCTACGTCGTCTCGCTGGCGACGGATGTCATCGTCTACAAGGGCCTGCTAAAGGCCGAGCAACTCCCCGAATACTACCCTGACCTCGCCGATGACCGTCTGACTTCTACCTTCGCGATGGTCCACGCCCGCTTCTCGACGAACACGCTGGGCGCGTGGCACCTCGCACACCCCTACCGCCGCATCATCCACAACGGCGAGTTCAACACCATTCAGGGCAACATCAACTGGATGCGGGCCCGCGAGACGGACATCGAGAGCGAGCGGTTCAGCGACGATAGCGAGGAGCGAAGCTCCTCGGACATCGAGAAGATAAAGCCCATCATCGACGACCCGGACCAGTCCGACACCGCCAGCGTCGACAACGCGCTCGAACTCTTACTGCAGGGTGGCCGTGACCTCCCGCACGCACTCCGGATGCTCATCCCCGAGGCGTGGCGCGGCGAGATGAACGACGTGGCCGGCGACCGACGCGATTTCTACGACTACCACGCCTCACTGGTCGAACCGTGGGACGGTCCCGCGCTGGTCGCGGCGACGGACGGCGAACGTATCGGTGCCGTCCTCGACCGGAACGGACTGCGCCCCTGTCGCTACGACATCTTAGAGAACAACACGCTCGTGATGTCCTCGGAGGCCGGCGCGCTCGACCACGACGCCAGCGAAATCGCGGAGCGGGGGCGTCTCCAACCCGGCCAGTGTTTCCTCGCCGACCCCGAGGAAGGACGGGTCATCCCCGACGCGGAAGTGTTCGAGGACATCGGCGACGAGAAGTACGGCGAGTGGGTCGCCGAAGAGCAGGTCGACATCGACGATGTCGCCGCCCGCGAAGACAACACACCCCAGACCGAGGCCACCGGCCTGCGGAGCCAGCAGGCGATGTACGGCTACACGTACGACGAGGTGGACCACCTCATCGAACCGATGGCCGAGAAGGGGAAGGACCCGGTCGGGTCGATGGGCGACGACACGCCGCTGTCGGTGCTCTCGCAGTTCAACCGTCCCCTGTTCACCTACTTCAAGCAACTGTTCGCGCAGGTCACTAACCCGCCGCTGGACTACATCCGCGAGGAACTGGTCACCTCGCTGGAATCCCGATTGGGCTACCAGCGCAACTTACTCGACGAATCACAGGCACACGCCCGCCAACTCGTCCTCGACTCGCCAATCCTCACCGACGAGGAGACGGCGGCCATCAAAGAGCTAGACGAGAACGGCATGTCGACGGCGGTCGTCGACATCACCTACGAGCGCGGCACCGACCTCCGCGAGGCCGTCGAAGACGTGCGGAGCGAGGCCGACGCCGCCGCCGAGGACCACGACATTATCGTCCTCTCGGACCGAGACGCCGGGCCGGACCGCGTCCCCATCCCGTCGCTGCTCGCCGTCGGTGGCGTCCACCACCACCTCGTCCGCAACGGCCTGCGCAACCACGTCGGTCTCGTCCTCGAATCCGGCGACCCGCGTGCTGTCCATCACTTCGCGACGCTCATCGGCTATGGCGCGGGCGCGGTCAACCCCTACCTCTCCTATCAGACCATCGACGACCTCGTTGCCGGTCCCGACGGCGCAGACCTCTCGGCGGCCATCGACGCCTACATCACCGCCGTCGAGGACGGCCTGCTGAAGACGATGGCGAAGATGGGCATCTCCACCGTCGAGAGCTATCAGGGAGCCCAGATCTTCGAGGCCGTCGGTCTCTCCTCGGATTTCATCGCCGAGTACTTCGAGGGAACGACCTGTCGCACCGAGGGAATCGACATCGACGACATCGAGGAGGACCTCCTCCAGCGACACGACGTCGCCTGGAGCGAGGAGGAGCCCGACATGCCCCGACAGGGCGAGTACGAGTTCCGCTCGAACGGCATCCACCACCAGTGGAACCCCAACACGGTCGGCAAGATTCAACAGGCCGTCCGGATGGGCGACTACGAACTCTATCAGGAGTTCGCCGAACTCATCAACGACCAGAACGAGCAACTCCAGACGCTCCGCGGGCTGCTCGAACTGGACTCGGACCGTGACTCCGTCCCTATCGAGGACGTCGAGCCGGTCGACGACATCGTGAAACGATTCGAGACGGCGGCGATGTCGCTGGGGTCGCTCTCGCCGGAGATGCACGAGAACAACGCCATCGCCATGAACCGGATGGGTGCCAACGCCAACACCGGCGAAGGCGGCGAACCACCCGAGCGGTTCGACACCGAGAAGGAGTGTACGACCAAGCAGGTCGCCTCGGGTCGCTTCGGCGTCACCGCTCACTACCTCGAATCGGCCGACGAGCTCCAGATCAAGATGGCTCAGGGGTCGAAACCCGGCGAAGGCGGCCACCTGCCCGGGAAGAAGGTCAACGAGATGATCGCCCACGTCCGCTACGCGACGCCGGGCGTCGGTCTCATCTCGCCGCCGCCGCTGCACGACATCTACTCCATCGAGGACCTCAAACAGCTCATCCACGACCTGAAGGCGTCGAACCCCGAGGCCGACATCAACGTCAAACTGGTCGCCGAGGACGGCATCGGCACCATCGCGGCCGGCGTCGCCAAGGCCAACGCCGACGTGGTCCATATCTCGGGCCACGACGGCGGGACCGGTGCGTCGCCGAAGACCTCCATCAAGAACGCCGGCCTCCCGTGGGAACTCGGCGTCGCGGAGGCCAACCAGATGCTCCGCGCGACGGGGCTCCGCTCGCGCATCAAGGTCACTGCCGACGGCGGGATGAAGACCGGCCGTGACGTGGCCGTCGCCGCGCTCCTGGGTGCCGAAGGGTACACGTTCGGGACCGCCTCGCTGGTCACGTCGGGCTGTGTGATGGCCCGGCAGTGCCACGAGAACACCTGCCCGGTCGGCATCGCCACGCAGAACGAGAACCTGCGGAGTCGGTTCCCCGGCGAACCGCAACACGTCATCAACTACATGACGTTCGTCGCACAGGAACTCCGCGAGATAATGGCCGAACTCGGCTTCGAATCGGTTGAGGAGATGATCGGGCGGGTCAACGTCCTCGAACAGCGAGACGACGTGACCCAGCCGAAGGCCAAGAAGATCGACCTCTCGTCGGTCATCGCGGAACCTGTCGACAACGACGGCCGCTACAAACAGCGCGAACAGAACCACGAGGTCGACGAACAGCTCGACTGGGAGATTCTCGACGCGGCCGAACCCGCTCTCGAAAGCGGCGAACCGGTCGCCGTCGATACTGATGTGAACAACGTCGACCGGGCCGTCGGTGCGACGCTGTCGAACCGCATCTGTCGGACGTACGGCGGCGACGGCTTGCCCGACGACACCGTCCGGGTCGACCTGAACGGCACGGCCGGGCAGTCCTTCGGCGCGTTCCTCGCACAGGGCGTGACGATGGACCTCACCGGGACGGCCAACGACTACGTCGGCAAGGGACTCTCCGGCGGCAAACTCGTCGTCAACACGCCCGCCGAAGCGTCCTACGAGGCCAGCGAGAACATCGTTATCGGCAACGTCGCGCTGTATGGCGCGACCCAGGGCGAGGCCTACATCAACGGGCAGGCCGGCGAGCGATTCGCGGTGCGCAACTCCGGCGTCAAGGGCGTCGTCGAGGGCGTCGGCGACCACGGCTGTGAGTACATGACCGGTGGCGCGATCGTCGTCCTCGGCGAGACCGGCAAGAACTTCGCGGCCGGGATGTCCGGCGGCGTCGCCTACGTCTACGACCCAGCGGACAACCTCGCCGAACAGGCCAACACCGGCATGGTCTCCATCGAGAACAGTTTGGAAGGCAAAGACCGCGGGATGATAACTCGCCTCGTGGAGAACCACGCGGCCTACACGGGCTCCGAGAAGGCGGCCGAACTGCTCGAAGACTGGGACGCCGAAGTCCAGAACTTCACGAAGGTGATGCCCGACGCCTACGCGGAGGTCATCTCCGACCGGGAACGCGACGACGTGCGCAACGAACCGCCGGCCGCGGCGTCAGCCCCGGCCGACGCGGCAGACGAGATGGACTTCGCGGCCTCCTCCGACGACTGACGGGAACGGATACGCTGCCCGTCGTTCGTTCGCTGGACGATTGCGTCGCGACGACCTCTCGACTATTGTAACATATCCACCAAAATACCTTTTCGCCGTCCGTGAGTGTGCCACGGTATGGCACCCGCCGAACCGGAGCGCGTCGCGTCGTACCTCGAGAGCGAGGTCGGTGACGAACTGCGTAGCGTCATCTACTACGCCGAGGACACCTTCGAAGTCGTCTACGCGAGAGAGGACGTTCGCTCGCAGTACACCGACCGAGACCTGGAGAAGGTTCGGCAGGAACTGGGCATCACATCCTTTGGAAAGCCGGCGATGGAGGACCTCTACGTCCACGGCGATCTGAAGTGTACCGTCCACTGCTTCGAGGAGGCCATCGAGCTGCAGTTCGTCGCCAGCGACACAGAGGGGGTCGCCGTCGCGCTCGACCCGGCGGCGTTCGTCGCCCAGCGCGCGTTCATCGTCCGATGCATGGAGGAGGCCGGCTTCGGGTACGACTGAGGCCGGCTTCGGGTACGACTGAGGCCGGTCGTCGCGCTCGATTGGCCGCCACCCCACTCGTTTTGACACCGCCGACCGTTACGGCAGATATGGACCAGGTTCTCATTATCGGTGGCACGCGGTTCATCGGCCGCTACACCGTCTCTGAATTCCTCGACGCCGACTACGACGTGACGATATTCAACCGAGGGAACCACGATAACCCGTTCGCAGACGACGAGGACGTGACCCACGTCCCGGGGAATCGCCGCGACCGCGAGGACCTCGTGGCCGCCCGCGACGAGTGTGACCCCGACGTGGTCGTCGATTGCGTGGCCTACTTCCCCGAGGACGTTCGGGTTGCCACCGACGTGTTCGCTGACGTCGACGCCTACGTCTACGTCTCCAGCGGCGCGGCCTACGGCGAAGAGCGGGTGCCGAAACGTGAAGACGACACGGCGCTCGCCTCGTGTAACGAGGACGAGGCGACGACCGACAGCAGCGCGACGTACGGTCCCCGCAAAGCCGAGGGTGACCGTGAGGTTTTCGCGGCCGCCGAGGGCGGCGTGCGAGCGATGAGCGTCCGGCCCACCGTCGTTTACGGCCCGCACGACTACACCGACCGCTTTGCCTACTGGGTCGACCGGGTGGCCGTCCAAGACCGCATTGTCGTCCCAAGCGACGGGATGAGCCTTTGGCAGATGGCATACGTCGAGGACGTGGCGAGTGCGCTTCGGATCGTCGCCGAGGAGGGCACAGCGGGTGAGGCCTACAACGTCGGCGACGAACACGCACCGATGCTGAGCCAGTGGATAGATCTGCTGGCTGAGACGCTGCAGACGGGCGTCGAGACGGTCGGCGCGACAGAGCGCGACCTTGCGCGACACGGCCTGACGCCGCAAGATTTCCCGATTCACCGGGCGTCACCCCATCTGCTGGAGACGGCGAAACTCCGATCCCTGGGGTGGTCCTCGACGCCGCACCGGGTGGCACTCCAGCGGACGGTCGAGGAACACCAGGAGAACGACCGGACCGGGCGGCAGTTCGGGCCGGACCGCGACGTCGAGGAGGAACTGCTCGACGACCTGACGGAGTGACGAACGAGAAGTGTGGGAAGTTAGAGGCCGAGTGCCGGCACCCATGCCGACCCGGGGAAGACACCGAGGATGTATAGTATCGCGATAGTGAACGTCGCCAGCGTGATGGCCGCTGCTGGCGGGTCCCAGTGGGTATCGGCGTGGGCGTAGAAGATCCGCTGCCACACCTCGCCGAGTAACGCGCCGTAGATACCGAAGATGGCTGCGACGATAACGACAAGCAGGGCGCTTCCACCGGGGTCACTGGCGACGACGGCAGCCCCGGCAGTCGAAGCGGGCAGCGTCATGTGGTGTGTCACCGGAATCTTCTCGACGCCGAGGTTGAGGAAGGTGAGCGACGCCGCCGAGATGCCGAAGCCGAGGAAGTAACTCCCCGTTTCGAGCCAGATGTACCCCCCGAGAACGCCGGTTACGAAGCCGATGAAGGCAACGCCCGGCCACTTGTACTGATGGGGAAGCCACGGTTCGACGGCGAAGCGTTCCTCGCCCGCCTTGTCGGCGTCACCCGACACTTCGTCCTCGGCTCGCTTCTCGCCGCGCGCGAACGGCGTCATGTCGAGGATGCCGTCACCGGCGACGACGCCGATGATGGAGTACCCGAAGACGAGTCGGTGGAGCAACGCGCTGAGCGTGACGCCCATCGCGATGGGGTCCCACGGGAGCATCAGTCCAGCGGACAGTTGTCTGATGAGCATTCCGACGATGCCGAACGCACCGCCGACGGCGAGGTGACTTGGTTTGGTGCCGAGCGCAAAGGTGATGGCCTTCGCGTTGTGGTAATCGAAGGCCGCACCCATCTCGTTCTGCCTGGCGGCGTAGGCGGCGGCGGCCGCGCCCCCGGCGAAGGAAACGTGGGGGCCGAACACCGGACCGAAGGCGACTGCGCCGGTGATACTACCCGCCAGTTCGGCTCCGGCGTAGGCCGCGGCCTCGCCGATGGCGACGAGGAAGCCGGTGAAACAGAACGCCGGGAGCGCGCCGAGCGCGGCTCCGAACGCGCCCCCTGCGAAGGCGGCGATGATGAGGACGACGAACGTCGAGAGTTCGAGGCCGATAATCGGCAACTGTAACGCTGTGATTACCATTTGTAACTCCGTCCGTATTCGACCGGGGACGGCCCCGCCGTCGCACGACTGACCGAGCCTCCTGTCCCCTGTTTCCGTGCCTGACCGCTCAATCCGGCGTGTGTCGCGTCCATATGATGAATCCTCCGTGTCGGCGGTGCTGGCTACCCAGCTTCCGCCTCGACACGAAAGATAACTCTATCTGACATATAGTTTCGACCCCATTACCGGCCGAACAGCGGCCGTCGTTCGTCTGACCGACGCGAACGGGACCGTTGCGGGGTTGTGGGGTAATCGGTGGCTACGCCGGCCGGACAGTCGCCTGTTTGCATTCGTAGTCTTCGAGGAACGCGCCGTAGCCGCCGACGCTGATACGTTCGGTCCCGGTATCGACTATTAGCGAGTTTTCGAAGCCGAAGTCGCTGTTCGCGGGTTCGACGAGGTTCTGTCGGGCGTCGACGACGGTCCCGGTGACGGTTTCGAAGGGGTCGTCGGTTCCGACCCGCCGGGCGTAGAGGTCGACGCTGACGTCGGTCCCGGTCCGCATCTGGAGTTCCGCCGCGAAGACAGTGTGGCGGAACATCTCGTAGGTCACCGGCAACGAGGACGGGCGGGTGACGAGCAGTTCCTCGCCTATAGGCCAGTAGTTTCCCAGATACGACCCGACCAGCACCGCGGCGACGGCGTCCTGTCTGAATGTGATGGCGCGGGTCTGGTCGTGGTCCCAACTCAGCATGGTCGCTGGCGAGACGAATCCTCGTTCTTGGTCGGTCGCCAACAGTGACGGTGCGCCGGCCAGTCCGGACCTGACGACGTTCGCGAGTCCGTCGAGACGGCCGCCCGTCTCCGAGATCGATTCGAGGTCCGATTTCGACTCGTCGCCCTCGTGGGCACCGAGCGTTAGCAATACGAGGACGCCACGTTCGCGGGCCCGCCTGAGCGCATCGGCGACGACGGGTAACCGACGGGCCGGCAGTTGCAGTATCACCTCGGATTCGGCGGCGTCGATGTGGCTCACCAACCGTTTGCCGATGGTCGCCCGGGATTTGACGACTTCGAACGTCTCGTCGTCGTCCGTCGGTCGCTCGTACCGAGCGGTGACGGCCGACTCCAATGTGTCGAGGTCGGTCCGGAGCGCCCCGAACGCTTCGGCGGGCGGCACCGCTCGAATCTCGGTGGGAGTTCGGTGATCGTCGACGGCGACGAAGCCGTCGGCCGCGAGGTCGTCACAGATGTCGTAGACGTAACTGGTCGAGACGCCGGCGGCCTCCGCGACGGTACTCGCTGTCGCCGACCCGCGCTCGACGACGGCGAGGTACGTCTCGGCCGCGGTCTCGGAGAAGCCGTACTGTTGGAGTTTCGCTCGTATCGTTTCCGTTTCTGATGGCGGTTGGTCCGACATGGTTTGAGAGGCCGCCGTGCGCTTCGGCGGCTGAGTCTGGTCGATGGACCCGTACTCGCTACGGTGGTATAGTCCTTCGTTAGAACAGGGTGCGGTGGTGTCACCGACTGCTGTGGGGAGACGACCCCGATGGTCACGCCGTCCCCATCGACGATGGCGGCTCGGTTCCACGCCAAGCCGATGACGCCGTTAGCGCCCCGATACGGCGGACGTACCGGCAACTCGCTACAACAACCGCTCTCAGTCGTCGTAGCTGCGGATGCCCTGCATCAGGGCTTTGACGTCGTCCATTCCTCGCTCGCCGTCGTTGTTGATGTCGTAGCGACCGGGGACGGGGTCGTCGTCGGTGATGCTTCGGGTGTTCTTGACCGTGAGCGTCGCCGTCGGGCCGTCCTGCCCGACCGTGAGCTCGTAGTCGCCGGCCTCGACGACTTTCGGTTGGACGCCGAGGATGTCGCCGGGGACGACTTCCAGCGCAGTGAGGTCCGCGGTCACCTCGACTGTCTTCGTCTCGCCGGCGGCGAGCGAAACCCGTTCGTAGCCGAGCAGTCGGCGGAGCGGCTGGAGGACCGACCCGTAGGACTGGGTGTTGAACACCTCGACGATGTGGTCGCCGGCCATTCCGCCGGTGTTGGTCACTTCGACGCTGACGGAGACCTCCGACTGGTTGGCCGGGTTGCCGACGGTACTGCGCGACAGCGAGACGTTGCCGTACTCGAAGGAACTGTAGCTCAGCCCGTGACCGAACTCGTACAGCGGGGTGTTGTCCGTCGCGCCGGTCGATGTCGGCGGGTAGCGGTTGTACTGCACCGGCGTCGTCCCGACGGGCGTTCCCTCGTTGGTGGGCCAACTAAAGGCGAGTTTGCCCGACGGATTGTAGTTGCCCACGAGGGTGTCGCTGATGGCCGCGCCGCCGTCGCTTCCGGGTTCGCCGGCGAACAGCAAGGCGTCGAGTTTCTCGAACGTCTCGGGCGACCCGCGCGGACTGCCGGCAAGCATGACGCCGACGACGGGCGTCGAGTCGCTCGTCTCGTCGTTGACCACGTCGATGAGTCGCTGCTGGGACTCGTCCAAGACGAGTTCGTCGCGGTCACCGAACCCTTCGTTGTGACAGCCCTCGCCGATGACGACGACGACGGCGTCGGCGTCCGGGGCGGCCGACCGGACCTGACTCTCCTGCTCGTCAGTGAAGTCGAACTCCCCGTTCTCGTCGCTTTGCTGGTTCTCTGCGTCGCCCTGCCCGGCCCACCACGTCGTGTTCTCGTAGGACGTGGGGACGTGGGTCAGGCTCCCGACGCAATCTTCGAGTTCGTCCACCAGCAGGCGCTGGCGCGGGAACGGACCGCTCCCGCTCGGCCCCTGCCAGCCGAGCGTCCAGCCACCGTGTTGCATCAGCGCGCGGGTGTTGTTGCCCTCGCTGTCGACGCCCGGCCCGGTCAGCAGGACGTTCTCGTCGCCCGAGAGCGGGAGGGTATCGTCGGCGTTCTTCAAGAGTACCATCGACTCTTTAGCCATCTGCTCGGAGGTTTCCTTCGCACCGCCGAGGACGCCGTCGATACGGGACTCGTCGACGGTCGGTTCCTCGAACAGGCCGAGGTCGGCCTTGAGTTCGAGGATGTTTCGCACCGCTTCGTCGATGCGGTCTGCGGTGATTTCGCCGTCCCTGACGAGGCTGACGACAGTGTCGATAAACTGGACCGGACCGGGGGCGCTCCCGCCGTTGCCGATCATGTACATGTCGATACCGGCGTTGATGGCTTCCTTCGTCGCCGTCCGGAAGTCCGGGGCGTAGTCGTGGTTCGTGATCATCCGGTTGAGGTCGTCCCAGTCGGAGACGATCATCCCCTCGAAGCCGTAGTTCTCTCGGAGCATCCGCGTCAGGAGCCAGTGAGAGGCGTGTGCGGGGACGCCGTTGACCGCGCCGCTGTTGACCATAACGGTACCGGGTTCCGCCTGCAGGGCCTCGCGGTACGGCGGGAAGATGTTCGTCCGGAGGTCACGCAGTGACGTCGAAGCCGGCGCGCGGTCGTTGCCGTTGTTCGGGATGGAGTACGCGCCGAAGTGCTTGACACAGGAGGTGAGGCGGTCGTCGTTCTCCAGCCCTCGCGCTCGTGCTCGCGAGACGTCGCCTTCCAGTTTCGGGTCCTCGCTGATACCCTCGAAGAAGCGACCCCAGCGGGGGTCACGCTGGAGGTCCGTCGTCGGCGCGAACGTCCAGTGTGCTCCCATCGAGACGGTCGAGTCACTGGTGTGTTCCTCGGCCTTCTCGACGAGGTCCGGGTTCCGCGTCGACCCCATGTTGAGTCGCTGCGGGAAGACGGTCGCGCCTTCGAGCAGGCCGTTCCCGTGAGTCGCGTCGACGCCGTAGAGGAACGGGATGTCGTGGTCGGCGTTCTGCAGGTTGTACTCCTGCAGGTCGTTGATGCCCGAGACCACTTCGTTGCCGTCAAAGCTCGGCGGTGCGGCCCCTCCTGAGAGAATCGACCCGACGCCGAGTTCGCTGAAGTACTCGCCGACGGTGTCGACGCCGAAACTGTCGGGGACGTTCGAGCCCTCGGGTTCGGGTTCGAACGAACTGATGGCGACCTGAGTCATCTGTGCCGCCTTCTGTTCGAGACTCAGGGTCGAGATGATGGTCTCGATGTCCTCGTCGGTCTGTGCCGCCGCCGCGCCGGTACCAGCCCCCACCGCAGCCGTCGCCGTTGCCGCGCCAGTAGCTTTCATGAACGTTCGCCGGGACGTCTCCGCTACGCCGTCGTCAGTCGTGTCGGGATTATCTGCCATCGCGTCTGTACCCAAACGATGATGTACATAATTGTTTCTGGTAAACAATGGTGAGACGACTGTCAAAGCTTTTCAATACATATATTTATGATAGAAAAGAACCACGCTCCCACCCGTCGAGAACAAACCATTTTCTCACCGCGGGGACGACAGGAGGTATGTTCGATAAATCGACGTGGATTCGCTTACCGCGAAACGTCGTGGTGGGTCACGGGGTACTCGACCAGACGCTCGACGCGGTGGACGAACTCCATCTGGCTGGGCGGCCGCTGGTCGTCTCCAGTCCGACACCGCACGCCGTCGCCGGCGAGCGCGTCGTCGACCAGTTCGAGGACGCGGGCTACGACCCGGCCGAAGTCGTCATCGACGAGGCCAGTTTCGACGCCGTCCAACAGGTCATCGCCCACGCCGAAGACGTGGACGCGGGGTTCATGCTCGGTGTCGGCGGCGGGAAGGCCATCGACATCACGAAGATGGCGGCCGACGACCTGGGACTCGGCTTCGTCTCCGTCCCGACGGCGGCCAGCCACGACGGCATCGTCTCGGGGCGGGGATCCGTGCCGGAGGGCGATACGCGCCACAGCGTCGCCGCCGAACCGCCGCTGGCCGTCGTCGCCGACACGGAAGTCTTAGCGGAAGCGCCGTGGCGATTGACGACGGCCGGGTGTGCCGACATCATCTCGAACTACACGGCGGTTCGGGACTGGGAACTCGCTCACCGCCTGAAGAACGTCCCCTACTCCGAGTACGCCGGCGCGCTCTCGCAGATGACCGCCGAGATGCTCGTCGACAGCGCGAGTTCTATCAAGAAGGGGTTAGAGGAGTCATCGTGGATCGTCGTGAAGGCGCTGGTCTCTTCTGGCGTCGCCATGTCCATCGCGGACTCCTCGCGGCCGGCCAGCGGTGCGGAACACCTCTTCTCTCACCAGCTGGACCGCATCGCGCCCGACCCGGCGCTACACGGCCATCAGGTCGGCGTCGGTGCCATCATGACGGAGTACCTCCACAGCGGACCGAAGGGGCGCTGGCGCGACGTTCGGGACGCGCTGGCGGCCATCGGCGCGCCGACGACGGCAGACGAGTTGGGTATCGACGACGAGACTATCGTCGAGGCGCTGACGACGGCTCACGAGATACGTGACCGCTATACAGTTCTGGGCGACGGAATGAGCGAGGAAGCGGCCATCGAAGCGGCGACGGTCACCGGCGTCGTCTAGACGAGCTCGGCGACCGGGTCCGGGTCGGTGTCCCACCGCACCGCCTCGTCGGTAGCCGCTTCGGCCTCGGCGAGTTCCGCGGTGAAGACGACGCCGAGCCGGTACACCGCCGGTGCCGTCTCGTCGTCGGCGTTGCGGATGCCCGAGATGGTCGCGCTCGTCGCGTCCGTCACCACGCAGTCGACGCCGGTAGCGTCACGGACGATTCGCTCTGTGGCCTCGGTCAGTTGCTCGTCGGCGTGTGGTTGCCCCCGCGGCACGCCCCAGCCGCTGTCCCCCTCGTTGAGCAACACCGCGCCAGAGCCGTCCCGAACCACCACCTGAACGTCGATATGCCCCTCCTCGGCCTGGTCGAGCGCACGTCGATAGCTGTCCTCGGCCACTTCGAACGTCGTCTGTGTGACCGTCGGCGACCCGACTTCGGACTCGATGCGCTCCAACCACTCCTTGATCCGCGTCCGCGAGCGGTCGGATACGTTCATATTCCGAGGGAGACGAGCCAATCGTATAAACCCGGCTAACTGTTCTCACCGGCTGAAACGACACGACAGCCGCCCGAATCCGAGCGTTCGACCGCCGCTCAGACGTGGTCGTCCAGAAAGTCCACGACGCGCGTGTACGCCTCGATGCGGTTCTCGCGCTTGCTGATGCCGTGGCCCTCGTCGTCGAATATCAGCTTCTCGACGGGGACGCCGTGGGCTGCGACCTCCTCAGCGATCTGCTCGGCCTCACCGACGGGGACCCGCGGGTCGTTCGCACCGTGGAGGACGAACAGCGGCGCGGCGATGCGGGAGACGTTGTTGATCGGGGAGACCGATTCGAGAAAGTCGCGGTCCTCGGCGAGCGACCCGTACTCCGCTTCGCGCAACTCGCGTCGCCATTCGCCCGTGTTTTCGAGGAAGGTGACGAAGTTGGCGATCCCGACGATATCGACGCCCGCCGCCCACAGGTCGGGGTACTCGGTGAGCGAGGAGAGTACCATGAACCCGCCGTAGGAACCGCCCATGGCGACGATTCGGTCGGGGTCGACCGCCGGCTGGCCGTGCAGCCACTCGACGCCCGCTCTGATGTCCTTCACCGAGTCCAGTCGCTTCTCCACGTCGTCGAGATGGGTGTAAGCCTTCCCGTAGCCGGTCGAGCCGCGGACGTTCGGTTCGAGGACGGCGTAACCCCGCGAGAGGAAATACTGCGTGAGACCGGCGAAGGAGGGACGGCGCTGGCTCTCGGGACCGCCGTGGATGTCCACGATGACGGGAGCCGTGCCGTCCTCGTCGGCTTCCGGCGGTAGGGAGAGCAGCGCCGGAATCTCGCGGCCGTCGAAGCTCTCGAAGCGGACGACCTCCGGTTCGACGAACGTCTCCTGCGGGATGCCGGCCGTCGAGGCGTGGGTCCAGCGCTCGCTCTCGCCGGTCGCCGTCTCGATGACGAAGACGTTCGTGTTGACGGTGCGTCCCGTGACGGAGACGGCGAAGCGCTCGGCGTCGGGACTCCACGCCACGCCGCCGGCCAACCCACCGGGGAGGTCCGGCGTCGAGAACTCCGCGATGGTCGTCGTGTCTTCGAACTCGCCGACGGTGAGTTCGTTGTACCCTTCGACGTTCTTCGAGTAGGCCACGCGACCGCTCGCCTGGTCGATGGCGACGCCGTCGATGTTCCACTGCTCGTCCGCTCGGACGATTTCGAGGTCGCCAGATAGCGAGAGACGGGCCAGCGAGAGCGTGTCGCTTCGCTCGTCGGTGACCAGATACAGCGCGTCGCCATCCGGACCCCACGAGACGCTGGTGTAGCGGACGCTGCCCTCGTGGGGCGTCAGATGCGTCAGGTCGCCCGAGTCGACGTTCAAGACGTAGACGTCCTGGTCGAAATTGGAGTGGGCCTCGCTCAAAATCAACTGCTCGCCGTCGGGCGACCACCCGCCGACAGTGAACCAGCCGTCGCCCTCGTAGACCAACTCGGCGTCCTCGCCCGCCTCCTCGCGGCCCTGCACGTACACGTCGAAGACCGATTCGTCGCGGCGGTTCGAGGCGAAGGCGAAGGCCTCGCCGTCGGGTCGCCACCCGCCCCAGCGGTGCTTGGCGTCTGGCATCCCCGTGAGGTTCGTGATTCGCCCCTTAGCGTCCAGCAGAAATAGCTGCGTGCGCTCGTTGCCGCCCTCGTCCATCCCGAAGACGAGTTCCGAGCGTTCGGGGGAGTACTCGACGAAGCTCACCGGTTCGTCGTAGAAGGTGCGCTGTTCGGGCCAGCGACCGGCGGCATCGAGCGTCCAGACCTGTGAGACGCCCGTCGCGTCGTGGAGGAACGAGAGCGTCCCGTCGGGCGCGAACGAAGCGCCGTAGGCGCTCCGGACGTTGAGATAGCGTTCGAGGTCGTAGTCGTACACGCCCGTTGGGAGGGACGAGCGGGCAAAATCAGTTGCGGCGAACGGGTGGATTTTTGACACCCCCCGTCGACGAATTCGGTATGCGTGTCGCGGTCGTCGCCATGGAGACGAGTCACTACCGGGACACCGACGGCCGACGGCGCATCGAACGGGTCGCACGCGAACTCGCCGACGCCGGGCACGAGGTGTCGGTGTTCTGCTCGCAGTGGTGGGACGGATTCGACAAGCGGTTCACTCCCGAGGAAGTCACCTATCGGGCAGTCACCGTCTCGCCGACCGAGCCCTCCTTCTGTACGCGACTGCCCGCGTTGCTGGCGAAGTTCCGCCCGGACGTCGTCCACGCGATTCCGTCCCCGCCGTCGGTCGTCCTCGCGGCCAACCTCGGTGCATCGCTCGCTCGCTCGCCGCTGGTCGTCGAGTGGTACGGCGACGATAGCCTGCCCGACGCTCACCGGACAGACTGGTCCGTCCGCGTGCCCGACCAGTTCGTCACGCCCTCCGAACTCGTCCAGACGCGTCTCTGGGAAGCCGGCGCGTCGGCCGACCAGACGACGGTCCTCCCCGAGAGCATCGACATGGACCTCGTCCGGGGAGCCGACCCCGCCGATGAGGTAGACGTCGTCTACGCCCACCCGTTAGACGAGAGCGCCAACGTCGAGTCGCTGTTTCTCGGACTGGCGGAACTCCGCCGGAAGGACTGGTCGGCCACGATTATCGGCGACGGCCCCGAACGCGCTTCCTACGAACGCGAGGCCGCCGACCTCCGCATCGACGACCGCGTGGCGTTCGTCGGGGCCTGTGACCGCGAACGACGCGTCTCCATCTACAAGGGCGCGCACGTCTTCGTCCAGACGGCCTTCCGGGAGTGTTTCGCTACGGACCTACTGTGGGCGCTCGCCTGTGGCTGTATCGGCATCGTCGAGTACCAGGCCGAATCCAGCGGCCACGAACTCGTCGAACATCGCGACCGGGCCTTCCGCGTCACCACGCCACAGGAGATCGCCGATAGGATCGTCGAATCGGCCGACATGGAACACCGAACCGTCGACGAGTCGCTGGCCGAGTTCGACCACGAGACCGTCCGAGGCGAGTACGAGACTCTCTACGAGCGACTGGTCGACGAACACGGACTGTTCTGAGTCGGGTGGCGCAACGTCACCCGGTGCGGTGAAATCGGTGACGAGGAAATCGACGGAGCCGAAACCGTAGACGAACGATCAGTACGGAATGAGGCGGAACCCCTCGGGGACGAGGAGTCCGAACACGAGGAACAGCGCGGCGGCGACGCCCGCCGCGATGAGGGCGTACGGGGCTTGACTCCTGACGTGGACCATGTGGTCACTCCCGCTCGTCGACGACGCCAGGACGGTCGTGTCGCTGATGGGCGAGGTGTGGTCGCCGAAGATGCCGCCGCTGAACACTGCGCCGAGAACGAGCGGGAGGTTCGCCCCGGTCGAGAACGCCAGCGGGATGGCGATGGGGAACATGATGCCGTAGGTCGACCACGAGGAGCCGTCGGAGAAGCTGACCGCCGACGTGACGAGGAAGACGCCGACCGGGACGACGAACGCGGGCACGCCGCCGAAGACGTTCGTCACGAACGAGGAGATGCCAAGAAGCGACACCGCGTTCTGGATGGAACTGGCGAACATGAGGATGACGGCAGCCAGCAGGATACCTTTGAAGCCGACCATCATCGCGTCGGTGGCGTCGTCGTTCGACGGGATATCGCCCTTCCAGCGGTACAGCAGGAAGGCGACGATCAGGGCAGCGAAGGACGCGATCCCGAGTTGGACGCCGCCGATGTTGAACGCCCACGGGCCGCTCGGCGGCGTGACGAGTTGCCAGCCACCGAGTTGGACCAGCGTCGTTCCCATCCCCTGCTTGCCCTCGACGTAGATGACCGGGCTGGCCCGCCAGAACATCGCGCTCAGCCCGACGACGACCATCGTCAGAATCGGCCAGGCGAAGTTCCGCCAGTCCGGGGTGGCGGTCTCGGCGACTTCGTACTCGTCCATCTCCTCGGATATCATCGGGTCGGCGTCGTCGCCGACGACTGCACCGGTTTCGCGTGCCCGCGACTCTTCGACACCCATCTCGTAGATGTTGGGGACGACCTGCCACGCGACGAGCGCCGCGAGCGCGAGCGCAATCCAGGAGTAAAAGCCCGTGAACAGCGTGTTGAAGAACAGCGGCCAGACGGCTCCCGTCGCCGCGGTCACCTGGTCGCCGCCGCTGTTGACGAAGTTGGACATGCTCGACGGGAGCGACCCCTGCTTCTGGGCCTCGACGAGGCCGCCGCCGATGAAGCCGACCATCGCCGCCCCCCACGTCGAGTAGAAAGCGAGGCGGGCCGCCGGTGACCCAGCCGAATCGACGTAGTAGGCGAGCTTGGCCCGCGAGACGTCGAATCGGTCGGTCAGCGGGCGCATCATCGAGCCGACCACGAGGCAGTTGAAGTAGTCGTCGATGTGGACGGCGATACCGGCTAAGAAGGCCGCCTTCTCGGCGTCGTCGGCCGAGTCGACACGCGCTGCGAGCGCTTCGAGGACGCCCTGTATGGCCCCCGCTCGAATCATCAGGCCGATCATGCCACCGATAGCAAAGATAGCGAGCAGGACGTTCTTGACGTACCACTCGCCGAACAGGGGTGCCGTGGCGATTATCTCGGGGACGAGCTTGAGTCCGAAGAGCGCGCCCAGTCCGATACCACCGACGCCGGTCGTCCACGAAGTCGCGTTCTCGGCCTGTGGCTGAACCGTCGCCACCTCGCCACCGGCGGTGATAAGGTCCGACGGAACCCCGACGGCCTGGGGATGCAACGCACCGATGAGGACGCTCGTGACGACGATTCCGACGAACAGCCCGATGAGGGCGTCTCGCGTGTACCAGGCGAGGCCGATGGCCACGAGCGCCGGGACGACCGACCAGGGGCCGGCCACGATTCCTTCGACCATATCTGGCCGTCCGGGTGACGACACATTAACGTACGTGTTCGCCCGCGTCGCCGCCCGACCCGCGCGAGTCACTGACTCGCGCCGACGGCCGACCGCGGCCGGCCAGACGAAACCCGTTTTGCCGTCGGTCACCTCCGGTCGGTAGTGACAGACGAGGAGCCAGCCGACTCGGAGCCTGACCGCGACGACGGCACCGACCCGGCCGTCGAACTCGACGCCGTCTACGACGCCATCGACGCCGTCGGCCGCCCACACCTGACGGCGACCGAGCTATCCAAAAAGACGGATCTGACGCCCGACGCGGCCCGCGAGGCGCTCGAAGCGCTCGCACGCGACGGTGAGATAGCGCGCCAGGACGTGAGCGAGGTCGAGTCGGTCTGGTATCCCGCCGATATCGCGGAACTGACTGACCGCGAGCGCGTCGTTCTCTTTCCGGACCGCCGGGAGGTGGTGGTCGAACACCCCGACCAGTTCACGCGGGCGCAGCTCTCGCAGTTCGCTCGCTTACAGGACTCCAATCGGTCGGGCGGCTACGTCTACGAGATGCGCGAGGCCGACATCTGGGCAGCCCCGCACGAGTCGTTAGACGACCTGCTTGCGACGATGCGCGACGTACTGGGCGAGCGCTCGCCGCACCTCGAAGAGTGGGTGACGAGCCAGTGGGAGCGCGCTCGGAAGTTCCGCCTCTACACCCACGAGGAGGGGTACGTCGTCCTCGAAGCCGAGAGCGACGACCTGATGGGCAACGTCGCCCGGCAGAAACTCGACGAGGAGTATCTTCGCGCGCCCATCTCGGACTCCGAAGCGTGGGTCAACCGGGACGCCACCGCCGAGATCAAGCGCACGTTGTACGAGGCGGGCTATCCGGTGCGGGACGACCGTGAACTGGACGAGGGCGACGCCCTGGAGATGGACCTACTGCTCCGCCTGCGGGACTACCAGGCCGACTGGGTCGAGCGATTCACCGAACAGGGTTCGGGCGTCTTCGTCGGGCCGCCGGGGTCGGGAAAGACCGTCGCGGCGATGGGGACGATGGCCGCCATCGGCGGCGAGACGCTAATTTTGGTCCCCTCGCGGGAACTGGCTACCCAGTGGCACGACGAACTGGTCCGACACACCTCGCTGACCGATGCCGATATCGGCGAGTACCACGGCGGCACCAAGGAGATTCGGCCGGTCACCATCGCCACCTACCGCACCGCCGGGATGGACCGCCACCGGAAGTTGTTCGACCAGCGTAAGTGGGGCCTCATCGTCTACGACGAAGTCCACCACGTTCCCAGCCCCATCCACCGCCGGAGCGCGGAT
Organism: Haloarcula amylovorans; assembly: GCF_004681185.1. GTDB lineage: Archaea > Halobacteriota > Halobacteria > Halobacteriales > Haloarculaceae > Haloarcula > Haloarcula amylovorans. The sequence goes on from NZ_SRIF01000001.1 coordinate 399,482, forward strand.
TTACAGACCAAACACCGACTCGGCCTCACCGCGACGCCGACCCGCGAGAGCGACGACGAAGAGGAGATCTTCACGCTCGTCGGCCCGCCCATCGGCACGGACTGGGGGAAGCTGTTCGACGAGGGGTACGTCGCCGAACCCGAAGTCGAGATTCGCTTGGTGCCGTGGGGTGAGGACGACGAGCGGACGGAGTACGCCTCCACGTCGGGCCACGACCGGCGGCAGGCGGCGGCGAACAACACCGGCAAGATCGAGGAGATTCGTTACACGCTCGCCGAACACCCCGCGGCGAAGGCGCTCGTCTTCGTGGAGTATCTCGACCAGGGCGACGCCATCAGCGAAGCTATCGACGCGCCCTTCATCAGCGGCGAGACGCCTCACGCCCGCCGGGAGAAGCTGTTCGACGAGTTCCGCCGGAGCGAGCGAGACACGCTCGTCGTCTCCCGCGTCGGCGACGAGGGCATCGACTTACCCGACGCTGAACTCGCCGTCGTCGCCTCTGGTCTCGGTGGGTCGCGGCGGCAGGGCGCACAGCGCGCCGGACGGACGATGCGCCCCGCTGGCGACGCCCGCATGGTCATCCTCGCTACGCGGGGTACGACCGAGGAAGACTTCGTCCGCCGGCAGATGCGCCATCTCGCCTCGAAGGGGATTCGCGTCACCGAGACGGAAGCCGAGGCGATCGAAGCGCCCGCGACCGAGGACTGAGTTCGCGCTTCGACGATAATCGAATCGCTCGGCGAGTTTACCCGTCGCCGAATCGCTCGGGGTCGCGGGCGGCCTCGGCGACGTTCACCGCGGCGACGTTCTCGGCCACGTCGTGAACGCGGATTATATCCGCGCCGCGTTCCACCGCGAGCGTCGTCCCCGCGACGGTCGCCTCCAGACAGTCGCCCGGCTCTTCGCCGACGAGGCCGAACAGCGACTTGTGAGAGTGACCGAACAGAATCGGACAGCCCAGCGCCCGGAACTCCGAGAGACGATCAAGCAGTTCGAAGTCCTCGACTCGGGACTTCCCGAAGCCGATGCCGGGGTCGACCAGAATCTGCTCGCGGTCGAGTCCGGCCTTCTCCGCCAGTAGCACGCGCTCGGTCAACTGGTCGATGCAGTCCGTGACCACGTCGTCGTACTGGACATCACTGTCGGGGTCGACGGGCGTCTCGATGGAGTGCATCACCACCACCGGCACGTCGTACTCAGCGGCGACGAGTCGCATCTCGGGGTCCTCGAGCCCGGAGACATCGTTGAGGATGTCCGCACCGGCGTCGAGCGCGGCGCGTGCGACGCTCGCCTTCCGCGTGTCGATGGAGAGCAGCACGTCCCGGTCGGCCAGTTCCTCGACGACCGGAACGACTCGGGCGATTTCCTCGTCGGCGGGGACCGGGTCGGCACCCGGGCGAGTGGATTCGCCACCGACGTCGAGGATGTCCGCGCCGTCCGCTATCATCTGCTCGGCGCGGGCGATAGCGTCTTCCACGGCATTGTATTCGCCGCCGTCGTGGAACGAGTCGGGGGTGATGTTGAGGATACCCATGACCGAGGGACTGTCCTCCCACGGGTAGCCGTGACCGCGGTCGGGCTGTCGGATGTCGAGCGCTTCGCGGAGTTCGTCGGCGAACGGCGAGAGGCCGTAGGGCTGGCCGGCGAGTTTCTCCGTCAGGCGCTTGTATTGGGCCATCGTCGCCATCGTGACCACGTCGAGGCGCTCCTCGTCCTGGTCGTTCAGGCCGGAGATGGCACACTCCCCGCCGAGCGACAGCAGCTCCTCTTTCAAATACTGGGCCTGTCTCGGCTGGACCCGCGTGCGGAGGACGCGGTGGACGGCTTTCCCGCGCATCCGCCACGCGCCGGCCTCGGTGACGTGCGCGTCGTCGATGGTCTCGCGGGCCTCGTCGAGCGAGTCGACGCGCTTGGGAACGATGGCGCGCGACCACCGGTTTCGGGCCTCCCTGACGGCGTACAGCGACCCGGTCACTAACACGGCGTCGCCGTCGTCGGCCGCGTCGAGGGCCATATCCAGCGCACCGGCCACGTCGCTACGCGTCTCCACCGTCGCGGCTGTCGTCTCGCGCATCGCCTCAGCCACGACGGTCGGCGACTCCGCTCGATCGACGTTCGGCCGGCAGGCGATAGCGTGGTCGGCGTCCGAAAGCGCCGCCGCCATGCCGGTGTGGTCCTTGTCGACCATCGCGCCGACCACGAGGTGGAGGTCGTCGTAGTCGAACGAATCGAGCGTCTCCATCGTCCGGTTGAGGCCGCCGGGGTTGTGTGCCCCATCGAGGACCACGAGCGGGTCCTCGCCCATCACTTCGAAGCGACCCGGCCAGTGGGCGTTTCGCAACCCACGTTCCAACTCCTCCCGGGACACGTCGGCAACCTGCCGGACCAGCGCCGCCGCGATGCCGGCGTTCTGCGCTTGATGCTCACCCAGGAGCGGGAGGGATGTCTCGACGCTCCAGTCGGGGCCCTCGATAGTAACTGCACCCTCAAGGCCGTCGCGGCCGCGATAGCTGACCCGCACGTCCGCCGGACCGTCCGTCCCGTCGCCGACGGTCACCACGTCTCCGGCAACCTCCCGAACGGCGTCGAGGGCGTCGCCGGTCGTCCCGGTCACCAGCGGCGCGTCGTCGGACGCGACGTGGGCCTTGTCGTGGGCAATCTCCGCAACGGTGTCGCCGAGGATGTGGGTGTGTTCGAGCGTTACGGAGGTCACGGCGCTGGCCACCGGGTCGACGACGCTCGTGGCGTCGTACTTCCCGCCGATGCCGACTTCGAGGACGGCCACGTCTACGTCCTGCCGGTCGAACTCCCAGAAGGCCAGCGCGGTCAGCGTCTCGAAGAAGGTGGGCGACTCCCCCTCGGCTCCCGAGGTAGTGATGTACGGGTCCACCGTCTCGACGAATTCGACGAGGGCGGCCTCCGGAACTTTGCGACCGTTGACCCGGATGCGTTCGCGCACGTCGTCCAGGTGCGGCGAGGTGTAGAGGCCGACGTCGAGTCCTGCCTCTCGCAGGGTACGCTCGACCATCCGCGCGGTCGAGCCCTTCCCGTTAGAACCGGCAATCTGGATACAGCGGAGGCTCTCGTGTGGGTCGTCGAGCGTCGAGAGCAACTCCTGTGTGGCGTCGGTGCCGGCCCGCGACGCGAACCGGCGCAACTCGAAGAGGAAGTTCGCGGCCTCGTGGAACTCCATGTCCCGAGTATTCAGAGCCGCGCGCTTTAGCCTGTCGGACCTACCGCTCGTCGGCGTTCCCGCTTCGCATCCAGCGGACGACGGCCCCACTCACCGCGAGGAAGGCCACGCCGAGCAGCGGCGCGACGTTGATACTGCCGGGCGTCCGGACAGCCGTCTCCTCGTCGGGTATCTCGGATTTGCTCGTCGTCTCTGTATCGCCCGCGTCCTCGCCGAGACCCTTCGTCGGGCCGACGTAGGACTGGCTGTGGGCCTGTTCGCCGGTCTCGTCGGCCTCGTCGCCGAGGACGGTGGATGCGGAGGTCTCGTCGGTCGACGACGTATCCGTCCCCGCATCCGTCTTCGTGTCCGTGTCTGTGTCGCTCATACCGTCGTCGTCGGCACCGACGCTCTTGCCTTTGCTGGTCGCGTCACGACGACTGCCGGTCCGCTCGGTCGAAGCGACACTGGTGTCGGCCGCCGGCGGCGGCGTCTCGGCGATGGGCTCCCCGCCGCCACCGTCGTCGGATTTGCGTCGTTTCAGGAACCAGAGTCCGACAGTCCCCAACCCGACCACGACGAAAGTCACGCCCGCGCCAAGTAGCCCCCACTTCTTCACCGCAGACGTGGATTCCTCGTCGTCTTCGGCAGGCGCGACCGCTTCCTCCGACGCGAAGGATTCGCTCGTCGTCGTCTCGACTGACCGCGACGCCGCCGGCGTCTCCGAGACGGTCCCGGCGTCGGTTGCGTCCGCGCGGTTTTCGAGAGCCGCGTCGAGGTCGTCGACGACGCTGATGCCCGGAATCGCGCCGAGCACCCGCGCCGCGACGCCGGCACCGACCCGTATTCGAAGCACGGTGTATTCGCTCATGGCTGAACTGACGCGCGGAAGCGGTTTAAATCCGTGTGGCAGCAGTCACAGAAACGTGGGCGCTAGCCGTCAGGTCTCTCGCTCGACTTCGCGGGTCTCGTGGGCCTCGTGAGTTTCGTGGGCGTCGGCGGCTTCGACCGCGGTCTCGCGGCTCACGTCAGGGATGGTCTCGTCGTGCTCGGCGAGCAGCGACTGCACCTCGGCTTCGTACTCGGCTTCCGAGAGGTCGCCCTCGACGTAGCGCTCGTCGAGGTCCGACTTTCGCTCGTCGAGGGACGGTTCGAACCGGTCGCCCAACCCGAGCGAGCGAAGCGGCGGGACGTATCGCTCGGTGCGGTGGAAGGCGTCGGCGGCTCCCTGATTGGTCGGGAACGAGGCGCGACTGGCTAGCTCGGAAGCGAGGGCGGCGACGAAGACGATGTCGAGGCCGGCCAGCAGGAGCGTCCCGAGGACGGTGACGGCCACGACCCCGAGCAGCGGCCCACCGGCTACGAGCGTCGACACCGTGGCGACGAGTCCGACGATGGCGACGCCTGCCGCTCCGAGCGTCGTCAACACGACGCCGGCGAACAAGAGCCAGTGGCGGTTGTCGGAGACCCAACTCACACCTCTCCTAGTCGCAGGCGAGTGAAATGCGTTGTCGTCGTCGACGGACAGCCATTACCCCACCGCGGCCGCCGGCGGGGCATTAGTGGTCGTGGTTGGCCGGTACGTACGAGCGACCGGACTCGGAGAAGCGACCGAGCACCCACTCTCGGATGGTGAGCTGTCGCTTCTTGCCGCCCTCGCGCGCCGTCTCCAGTCGACGCTCGGTCGTCTGGAAGTAGTTGACGACGGTGACCAGGACGACGCCACCGATGGAGTTCCCGAGTAACACTGGGAGGACGAACTGCGTGGTTCCGACCATCAGGCCGAGTTCGCCATTGTAGACGAGAAAGAGCATCTCGGTCGCCGAGACGACGACGTGATAGAGGTTGCCGAACGGGATGGCGAGGAAGGAGAGGTAGACGAGCAGCAGCCGCGAGACGCTGTCCCGAAGCGAGAAGTCGACCCAGACGACGCCGGCGACGATGAGGCCAGCGAACACCGCCTTGGCGAACAACGTCCACCACGGCGTCTCGATGGCCTTCTCGGCGAAGCCCGCGGCCGCCGCCGCGGCGTCGGGTGAGAGCACACCGGTCGAGGCGAGCGCGAGCGCGCCGAGCGCGCCGCCGACGAGGTTCCCGAAGAGGACGAGCCCCCAGATTCGGAACAACACGGGGAGGGAGGATATCCGTTCGAGCGTGAGCGCGACCGGCGGGAGCGTGTTCTCGGTGTAGAGCTGGTAGTCCCCGAGGATGATGAAGACGAACCCCAGCGGGTACAACAGCGCGCTCAACACCGGGTCGCCGTCGGTCGAGGCGTACAGCGAGGCGTACAGCAGGAACGTGATGGTGATGGCGAACCCGGCCGCGAGGGCGCTCGCGAGCAGTTCGCGCTTGCTCGACGTTATCTCGTGGTCCGCGGCGACGATGATGCGCTGGAATATCTCGTCGGCGGAGAACCGGTCCCGGATTGTTCGGCCCCCAGCCGGCGCCCCGCTCTGCGCACGGTCGACCGCGTCGCGGACGGCGCGCTCTCGGTCGGTGTCCTTAGCCATGCCCGCCGGTTCGAAAGCCCGTTTGAAGCGTCTTTCGAGACGGGAAACGGATGCCGTGGAGCAATACAGAGTGCCGCGCTTCCGCTCAGTCGTGTCGGAAACTGCGCTGGCCGGTCATGACCATCGCCATGCCGTGCTCGTTCGCGGCCTCGACGACGCTCTCGTCGTTCTTCGACCCACCGGGCTGGATGACCGCTTCGATGCCGGCCTCGGCGGCGTGTTCGATGCCGTCGGGGAACGGGAAGAAGGCGTCAGAGGCCATCACCGCGCCGTCGGCGTCCTTGCCCTCGGCGTGTTCCTCGGCTTTCATCGCGGCCAGTCGGACGGCGTCGACACGAGAGACCTGTCCCATGCCGATGCCCACCGTCTCCGTCCCTTTGGCGAAGAGGATGCCGTTGGACTTGACGTGTTTGAGCGTGTGCCACGCGAACAGCATCGACTCGATCTGCTCGTCGGTGGGTTCGCGGTCGGTGACGACCTCCAAATCGTCGGCGGTGAGGTGCTGAGTGTCGCGTTCCTGGACGAGGCGGCCGCCGACGAGTGGCTTCTCGGTCAGGGTGTCCGTGACCTCGAAGTCCCCGTCGACGTCCAGCACGCGGAGGTTCTCCTTCTCGAAGAGGACGTCCAGCGCCGCGTCGGTGTAACCCGGCGCGACGACGACCTCCTTGAACGAGTCGATAATCTGCTCGGCGGTGGCAGCGTCACACTCCCGGTTGAGGGCGACGATGCCGCCGAACGCGCTCATCGGGTCCGTCGAGAGCGCGTCGGCATACGCGTCCGAGAGCGAGTCGGCAGTCGCACAGCCTGCGGGGTTCGTATGCTTGATGACTGCTGCGGCGGGTTCCTCGAACTCCTTGATGAGGTTCAACGCCCCGTCGGCGTCGTTGTAGTTGTTGTAACTGAGTGCTTTCGCGCCCTCGTTCAACTGGTCGGCGTGGACGACGCTGGCCTCCGAGACAGTGGTATCCGCGTACAGTGCAGCGTCCTGATGCGGGTTCTCCCCGTAGCGCAGGTCGGCCGCTCGGTCGTCGGAGACGAGGCGTCGGGCGGGGAAGTCGCCGCCCTCGTCGCCCTCGATATCGACGGTCCCATCGTCGGCGACGGTGACGCGGTCTTCGGCGAACCACTGGACGACGCGGGGATACGCCGTGAACTCGCCCTCGTAGAGGACGCGCTCTTTCAGGTCGTCTTCGTCGTCCCCCTCGAAGACGGGGATGGGTTCCTGCGTGACGATTGGGCCGCCGTCGACCGTCTCGTCGACGACGTGGACGGTACAGCCGGTGACCTTCACACCCGCGTCGAGAACTTGTTCGTGGGCGTCCATCCCGGCGAAGTTCGGCAGCAGCGACGGGTGGACGTTCAGCGTCGTCGGCGTCCCCTCGATGAACGTCTCGCTCAGGACACGCATGTAGCCGTCGAGCGTCACTAAGTCGAAGTCGTACTCCGAGAGGGCGTCTAGCACTCGCGCTTCGTGGTCTTCGCGGCCCTCGTCCTCGTCGCGTTCGACGACTTCCGTCGGGATGCCGCGCTCGGCCGCCGCCTCCAGCACGGGCGCGTCGGCGTCGTTGGTCAGCACGACCGCAAACTCCGCCCCACCTGGAGCGCGGTCGGCGATGTTCATCAGGTTTCGGCCGCGATTGCTGGCCATGCCGGCGAGTTTCATATCTGGGTGGGGGCGCGGGGCGCGCAAAGTAGTTGCGAAACGAACGTCGGGGCGTCTCGATACGCGCGACACAATCGCCCCGCTGGAGTGCCGTCGCGGGCATTCACGTGTCGGTGTTCCTTTGTAGTCCCCCCGTCCAGTCGTCATCATGTCGAAGCTACGGTGTCAGCGCGCCGGGGCCGTCGCCGCCGTCGGTGGAGTCGTCTGGGTCGGCTGGGCCGTGGCGCTCGGACTCGCCGGGAGCGAGAGCGACCCGATACTACTCGCTGTCGTTTGCTCGACGCTCGGCGTCGTCGGCGGCCACTACGCCGTCGAGAGCTTCTACGGCGAGCGACTGAAGCGGCCGGGGACCGGCGGCGCGTGGCTCGGTGTCCTCGGCGGCGTCGTCTTCGCCGTCGGCCAGTCGCTTCGGATTCTCACCGACGGCGACCCACAGTGGGTCGTCGGCCTCGGCGTCCTCGCGCTCGTCAGTGGCTCTATCCTCGTCAGCGTCGGCCTCGTTCGGACCCGTATCCAGCCGCCGTGGCTCGGCGTCCTGCTGGCCGCCGGAACCGTCGCTTTCCTCGGGTTCGACCTCTCGCCGTGGGCTGCCCTACCGTACGGACTGGCGTGGGTCGCGCTGGGACAGGACCTCTACCGCTACGATCCGCCGGACGGCCGATTCGGTGATCTGGAGGACGATTACGGGTGGATCTAGGGAGAGCTTGAGTCTCGCGAGGGCTCTCGGACAGCGAGCGGCGTAGCCGCGAGCAGTAGCGAGGACCGCGACTGGATGAGCACGGTCCTCGATAGCGAATGAGGGGACAAGCGACTCGTGAGCAGTAGCGAGGAACCGAACGACGTGAGCGCGGCCCTCGAAAGCAAGCGGCGGCTGAGTGTCGGAAAAGACGAGACTCGGGTGTCCACTAGCCGTGTAGCGTGGGAAATTCCAGCGAAACTATGAGGTACCTGCCGCGAGACGCTGCTGGCGTGTCAGACGACGAGACCGATCCAGTCGCTGCAGCACTGTCCGGTTCGACAGACCTCTACGACATCGCCGACTGGGAGCCGCGGTCGACACTCGATGGGGTGTCGGTAAGCCTCTACGGGCTGTTACACGCCTCGCGGCGGTGGCTCCTCGTCGCACTCGCTGTATTGTTGTTCGTCGCGCAACTGGCGGCGACGATTTTGCTGGCGATTCGTCAGCCGGAACTGGGGGTTCTGGCGGCGCTGTCGGCGGTGCCGGCGCTGGCTATCGTCGGCTACCTCTGGTACGGCGACCCGACGAACAGGGAACCGCTCGAACCGCTCGCCATCACGTTCGTCCTCTCGATTCTCTTTGCCAGCATCGCCGCGCTGGTGAACACGCTGCTCAACCCGCTATTTAGCTTCGTCCCTGTCGTCGGGATGGTGCTCTATTTCTTCCTCGTCGTCGGGCCCATCGAGGAGACGGTGAAGTGGCTCGCGGTGCGGGTCGGTGCGTTCGGTTCGATCAACGCTGTCGTCGACGGTGTCGTCTATGGGGCCGTCGCCGGGCTCGGGTTCGCCAGCATCGAGAACGCACTGTACATCTCGCAGGGGTACACGCAAGCGCTCTCCGCGGAGAGTGGAGAACCCATCGTCGCCGCGCTCCAGACGGCGACGAGTCGCGCGTTCGTCGGCCCCGGCCACGTGCTCTACTCCTCGTTCGCGGGCTACTACCTCGGACTGGCGAAGTTCAACAGCGATAACGCCGGTCCCATCGTCGTGAAGGGAATCCTCGTCGCCGCGCTCATCCACGCCACCTACAACACGGCAGTGACGTATCTGCCGGACCTGATTCCGGGCTGGAACCTCGTCGTCTTCGTCGGCTTCGTCATCACTTTCGACGCGGTCGTCGGCTACCTGCTGTATCGGAAACTCAAGCGCTATCAGTCTCACTACCACCGGGCGACGAACAGCTAACTCAGTTCACGCCGGTGAACTCGAATCGCGCGCCACCCGACTCGCTCTCCGTCACCGTGCAGTCCCAACCGTACACTCGGGTCAACTCTTGGACGAACGCCAGACCGAGACCGGTACCGCCCCGTCCCGCGGCTGTCGTGTATCCGGGTTCGAAGACGCTGCCGATTTCGTCGTCGGGAATCCCGCTGCCGTCGTCTTCGACGTAGAAGCCGGTCGGCAACTCGCCAACGGTCACCGTGACATCGTCGCCACCGTGTTCGACCGCGTTTTCGAAGAGATTTCGAAACAGGTGCTGGAGGTAACGGGGGTCGGCCTGCAGTCGTTTGTCTGTCGAGAGCCGTAACTCGGCGGCGGTGGCATCGACTTGCTCCCACGCCACTTCGACGGCGTCGTCGACGGCGACGGGTTCCGGTTTCCCGACCGCGGCGTTGCCGCGTGCGAGGACGAGCATCACGTCTATCATATCCTCGATGCGGTCGAGCGCTTCAGCCACGTAGGACGCCGCGTCCGACTCGTCATCCTCGGTGAGTTGCTTGCTGTATATCTGTCCGATGGTGACGGGGTTGCGAATCTCGTGAGCGAGCATGCTGGCGAAACTCTCCAGGCGCTCGTTGGACGCTTCGAGTTTCTCGACGGTCTCCTCTAAGCAGGCCTCGCGTTCGACCTGTTCGGTGATGTCCTGTGCGAAACTCAGGCCGGCGAAGATGTCACCGCTCGCGTCGCGTAGCGGGGCCGCCCACACGCGCCACGTCCGACCGCCGAACTCGGCCGTCGTACTGTCCGTCTCCCCCCGTTCGATGGCTCCCCTGAACAGGGGTTCGAGGTTCTCAGCCGAGTCCTCGGGGAACACGTCCGGCATCCGTCTCCCCTCGAGTTCGGCTCGACTGGGCAGTCGCTCCCCGATTGCGCTCCCCTGTGCCACCGTATACCGGAGGTCGCGGTCGAAGACGCCGACCGCGCCGTTCGGGAAGTGTTCGGCGAGGGTGCGGTAGCGGCGTTCGCTCTCTTCGAGTTGGCGCTGGTACTTTCGGCGTGCGGTGATGTCGGTCAGCGTGATGACGCCGTGTGTCACCTCGGCGTTCGCGCCGCGAATCGGCATCCCGTGGACCATCACGATTTTCTTCTCCCCCTCGGCCGGCTCTATTTCGTAGACGTCGGGTTGGGTCACTTTCTCGCCGCGGAGGACGCGGTTCAACGCCCACTCCTGTGGCGCGACTGGCGCGCCGGTGTCGGCCCAGCGGCCGCGGTACTGGCCGTAGTCCGAGATGGTCTCGACGGCCTGCGAGTCGATGCTGAGCAGTTCAGTCGCCGCGTCGTTGACTTCGGCGAAGTGGCCGTCGCCGTCGGTGACGACGACGCCGACTGGGAGCACGTCGAAGAGCGTCTGGAGTTTCTTGCGGTGCTCGTCCAATTTCTGTTCGGCGCGCTTTCGTTCGGTGATGTCGGTGAGCGCACCGGGGAACCGAACGGCGTTGCCGTCGGCGTCACATTCGACGTGCCCACGAGCCACGACCCAGCGCAGGTCACCGTCGGCGTCCCAGACGCGATACTCCGCCTCGTACTCGCCGCCGGACTCGACGGCGGCCGCAATTTCCGCTTCGACCCGTTCGCGGTCGGCTTCGTGGATGGACTCGATGAACCAGTCGAGTGGCACCCCCTCGCGGGCCGCGTCCGGTTCGAGGCCGAACTTCTCGGCGAACGTGGCGTCCGTGACAACCTCGTCGTCTTGGACGTACCACTCCCACGTTCCAACTGCTCCGGCCGCCGTCGCGGCCTCGAACTGGGACTTCGCGTCGCGCAAGTGGCGTTCCCGTTCTTTCTGTTCGGTGATGTCCTGGGACATCCCCAGGGCTGCGGAGACGTCGCCAGCTTCGTCTCTCACCGGGACCGTCCGAATTCGAAAGACGCTCTCGTCGAATTCGAACTCGAACGTGCTCGCGTCGCCGTCGAGCGCGGCCTCGTACCGGGGCGCGAGTTCGTCGGCGAGCGGTGCGGGGAGCGCGTCCCTGACGTGCTGGCTCTCTAACTCCGTCGCCGTCGCGTCGGCGATGTCGAGCGGCTTCCCGCCGATCGTCTGGTAGCGAAGGGAATCGTCGACGAGCGCGACGGCACCGTTCGGGAAGTGCTCGACGAGCGTCCGGTAACGACGCTCGCTCCGTTCGAGTCGGCGCTGGCGCTCCTTGCGGTCGGTGATGTCCTGAAAGTACACTGAGAGACCGCTCTCGGATGGGTACGCGTATACTCGATACCACGTCGAGAGCGGCTCTGGATAGTAGTGCTCGAAGGCGGTCGGTTCCTGTGTCTCCATCGCGGTTCGATACTCCTCGCCGAGTTTCGCGTCCGCTGCCCACTCGAAGACCTCCCAGATGTTTCGGCCGATCAACCCCTCGTCTCGATAGTCGATCAACTCGACGGCTCGCTCGTTGACGTGCGTGAACCGCCACTCGTCGTCGAGTGCGTAGAAGCCGTCGGAGATGCGTCTGAAAATCTCTTCCGGGTCCGCTTCGGGGCAGTTCGCTTCGTCGCTTTCCGAATGCGCCGTCTCCCGTCCTCCGTCTTCTCGGGGCGTCTCAGCCGGCACACTCGTCGCCTCGGACCCACCGGACAGCCACCAGACTCGCTGGTCGCCGATCACTTTACTCGCCACCCGTCCCTGCTCGACCAAGTCGGCGAGTTTGTCGGCGACTGCTCGACTCTCACACCCGAGTTCGTCTGCGACCTCGCTTGCCGTGACCGGTTCGTGGGCGCGTCCCACCCGGTCACAGGCAGCGAGTACGGCCTCGGATGCGACGCGGCCGGAACTCATTGGCACGTATTTCCGACAGGGAGGGTCAAAAGTATTTATACGCCCAGGCCGGCGTCCGGAAACTTGCGTCATCCCGGACTAGTGGTAGTGCCCTGGCGGCCGAGTCGTCACGCTTTTTCCGGCCTCCCGCGGAGAGTTTCATATGACCGAAAGAGGGGCGCTCGCCGCCGTCTCGCCGCTGGACGGCCGATACGCCCGCTACACCGAACCGCTCGTCCCGTACGCAAGCGAGCGGGCGCTCATGCGCGCCCGCGTCGAAGTCGAAGTCGAGTATCTGCTGGCACTCGCTGACCTGGCGGCGACGCCACTCTCCATCGACGCCGACCAGCGAGCCACGCTGCGGGCGCTCTACGAGGAGTTCGACGACGAAGATGCGAGCGTCGTCAAGCAGTTAGAGACGGAAGGGTACGGCGAGTATGCGGCGACCAACCACGACGTGAAGGCCATCGAGTACTTCGTCCGGCTGGGGATGCCCGACGGACTGGACGCCGACCACTGGATTCATTTCGGCCTGACCAGCGAGGACGTGAACAACCTCGCCCATCGTCTGTTGGTGAAACCCGCGACCGAAGACGTGCTCGTCCCGGAACTGCGCGAGATTCGGGACACGCTGGTCGGGATGGCTCACGAGTACGGCGACGTGCCGATGCTCGCCCGTACCCACGGCCAACCGGCGACGCCGACGACGTTCGGCAAGGAGATGGCCGTCTACGCCTCTCGACTCGGCCGGGCCGTCGCGCGAATTGACCGCGCCGCCGCGGCCCTCTCGGGGAAACTCGCGGGGGCGTCTGGCACCTACGCCGCCCACCACGCCGCTTACCCCGACGTGGACTGGCCGGCGTTCGCCCGTGAGTTCGTCGGGTCGCTGGGACTGGACCACGAACCGCTGACGACGCAGGTCAACCCCTGTGACGACCTCGAAGTCCTCTTCGACGCCCTGCGCGGCGCGAACAACGTCTTACTCGACATGGACCTGGACATGTGGTTGTACGTCTCGGACCGCTACCTCGGTCAGGAGACTGTCGAGGGTGAGACCGGGTCGTCGACGATGCCTCACAAGGTCAACCCCATCGACTTCGAGAACAGCGAGGGCAACCTCTCGAAGGCCAACTCCGATCTGGTCTTCCTCGGGGACTACATTACGACCTCCCGTCTCCAGCGCGATCTCTCGGACTCGACGGTCAAGCGCAACATCGGTGCGGCGTTCGCTCACTGTCTAGTCGGCTACGGCAAGTGCCAGAACGGACTGGCGAAGGTCGTCCCGAACGAGCAGGTGATGCGCGAGGAACTGGACTCGACGCCCGAGATCATCGGCGAGGCGGTCCAGACTATTCTCCGCCGCGAGGGGTACGAGGACGCCTACGAACAGGTCAAGAAGGCCACTCGCGGCCGCGAGGTCGCCATCGAGGACTTCCGCGAGATGTTCGCGGACCTCGACGTGAGCGAAGACGTGCGGGCCGAACTCGACGCACTCACCCCGGCGGGCTACACCGGAATCGCCGCGGAGCTGGCCGATAGCGTCGACGGCGAACGCGACTAGACCGTCAGCTGCCGTCGAGTGCGTCGACCGAGATGTCGCCGCTACTCTCGACGGTCACCTCGTAATCGAGATATTCGAACGCCACCCGTCCGGTTCCACGTCTGAACAGACTGTCGAGCGCGTCGGGGTCTATCAGCGGAAACATCGGTTCCGGCAGTTCGGTCGGGTCGATACCCTCCCGAGCGGCGACGGCTTCGAAGACAGCATCGCTCAGTCGTTCGTGTGCGGACACGTTTTGACGGGGCGACTACCGGTATGAATCTCTTGTGGCCCGCGGCCTCCGCGAGCGGAACTCTCAGGTGGCCAGCGACCGACCGTCTCCGTAGATGGTTCTCGGCACCGACAGTCGCGTCCTGACGCTGGCGTTCGCTCGGATGGCAGACGCGCTGGGCAACTCCTTTCTCATCATCGTCCTGCCGTTGTATATCGCCAGCGGGCAGGTGACGCTCACCGGTATCGCCGGGACCGAACTGTTCGGCTTCGTCCTCCGCGAAGAGACGCTCATCGGCCTCGTCCTCTCGTTGTTCGGTCTCTTGAACTCTTTCGGCCAACCGCTGACGGGCCGCCTCTCCGACCGAACGGGCCGTCGTCGGTCGTTCGTCCTCGTCGGTCTCCTCATCTTCGCCGTCGGGAGCGCTTCGTATCCGTTCCTCTCTTCGTACTGGGCGGTGCTCGTTGCGCGAGCCCTACAAGGGGTTGGCGCAGCCTTCACCATCCCCGCGACCATCGCGCTGGTCAACGACTACGCCGAGAGCGACAGCGAGCGGGGCGGGAACTTCGGCGTGTTCAACACCTTCAGACTCATCGGGTTCGGATTCGGCCCCATCATCGCAGGTGTGGTCGTCACCGGCGGGTTCGGTGCCGAGGGCGTCGTCTCCTACGCGCTCGGCGGCCGCTCCTTCTCGGGCTTCACCGCCGCCTTCGCCGTCGCCGTCCTCGGGGCAATCGTCAGTTTCGTGCTGGTCGCCATCCTCATCGAGGACCCACCCGTCGCCGCCGATGCCGCGAGTAAAAACCTCTCTATCGCCGTCTTCGATCCCGACGGGGACGGACTGGACTCGGTGTTCGTCCTCGGCATCGGCACGTTCATGATGGCGACGACCATCGCGCTGTTCGCCACGCTCGAAGGCCCGATTCGGATGCGGCTGAACGAGTCGACGTTCATGTTCAGCGTCCAGTTCGCCGCCGTCGTCATCGCCAACGTCCTCCTGCAGGTTCCCGTCGGTCGGGCTAGCGACCGCATCGGGCGACGGCCGTTCGTCGTCGCCGGGTTCGTCGTCCTCGTCCCGTCGGTGTACGCACAAGGCGTCTTCACGGACCCGTGGCTCATGCTCGCCGCGCGGTTCGTCCAGGGCATCGCCGTCGCCCTCGTGTTCGCGCCGTCGCTGGCGCTGGCTGGCGACCTCGCCGGAAAGCGCGGGTCCGGGACGACGCTGTCGGTGCTGACGATGGCGTTCGGTCTCGGCGTCGCCGCGGGACCGCTCGCGTCGGGCTTGCTCTACAACCTCGGCAGTTTCAGCACGCCGTTCACCGTCGGCGCGGTGCTGGCACTGATCGCGCTCGTCCTCACCTACTGGCAAGTAGAGGAGACGCTCTCGGTCGGAGACGACTCGGCGGCGGCCGCCCCGCAGGACTGACCGCGAGCGTTATCACGGCGTCGTTCGTAGTCAGTTACATGTTCGCAAACCGCACGGAAGCCGGGGAGCGACTCGCCGCCGCGATAGCGCAGGCGAACGTCGACGCGGACGTCGTGCTGGCGATCCCACGGGGCGGCCTGCCAGTCGGGCGGGCCGTCGCCGACGCACTCAGCGTGCCGCTTGACGTCGTCGTCGCTCGGAAAGTCGGCGCGCCGGGCAACCCCGAACTCGCTGTCGCCGCCGTCGCCGACGACGGGACGACGTGGCGCAACGAGTCTCTCATTGGTTCGTTCGACCTCTCGACGGAGTACATGGACGAGGAGACCGAACACGAACAGCGGGCGGCAAAGGAGAAGTTCGACCGTTACCGCGGCGACAGACCGCCGCTCGAACTCACGGGCAAACGCGTCCTCGTCGTCGACGACGGACTGGCGACGGGCGCGACGATGCAGGCGTGTGTCCAGCGCGTGTGGGACGCGGGCGCGGCAAGCGTCGTCGTCGCCGTCCCCGTGGCGTCGCCCGAGACCGCCACCGAACTCGAACGCGCTGCCGACCGAGTCGTCGCCGTCGAGACGCCCTCGAACTTCGCCGCCGTGGGGCAGTTCTACCGGGACTTCTCGCAGGTCAGCGACGACGAGGCGATGGCACTGCTCGACCGAGCGGAGCGTTCGAACTAGACGAGGCGTTCGAGCGTCTCACGGACTGCGCGCGCGGCCGTTCGCACCTCCGAGAGACGAACGTACTCGCGCTTGGAATGTGCGATAGGGCCTACGTCGTCGGCCAGTTCGCCCGGCCCGAACACCACCGTCGGCCCGCGCTCGGCGAAGTACGACGCCTCCGTCGCCGCGCCGAACGGCCGAACCGCGCCGCCGCTCGCGTCCTGTAGCGTCCGCACGAGTTCCGCGTCGGCGTCGGTGGCGAACGCCTCCGGGAACGGCGTGTCGGGGCGGATGAGCGCTACGTCGAGACCCATTCCTGTCGGGAGCCACTGCGAGAGGTGTTCTTCCAGTTCGGTACAGAACGTCGCACTGGTCTCCGGCGGGACGCTCCGCCGGTCGAAAGTGATGACACACTCGGCGGGAACCTGGTTGGTCGCCTCGCCGCCGTCGATCATCGACGCCGTCAGCAGCGGTCGGCCGAGCGAGTCGTGTTCTTCTGGTCCCCGGTCTCGCGGTTCCTCGTCGTCACCGCTCGACTGTTCCGAGGCGCGGTGCGCCTCACTCTCCTCGTCGTAGGTCTCCATCGCTTGTAGAATCGGTGCGGCCGCCCGAATCGCGTTCTGTCCGCTCCCCGGGTCAGCGGCGTGGGCGCTCTCACCGTGGATGGTCACCGTGCCCTCGAACTGCCCCTTCGCGGCGGTGCAGACGTCCAGTCCGGTCGGTTCGCCGACGACGTAGCCGTCGGCGGCGATGGTCTCCGCGAGGTGTGCGCCGCCGGTCTGTGTCGTCTCCTCGTCGATGGAGACTGCCAGCGTCACCGCACCGTCGTTGGGTTCGACAGTGAGAAAGGCGTCCAACAGCGCGGCCAGCGGTCCCTTCGCGTCGCAGGCACCGCGACCGCAGACGATATCGCCCTCACCTTCGGCGCCGCTCTGTGCCTCGCTTCCGTCGATTCGCTCGTCGCCCGGCGGGTCGGTCCGGCGCTCGTAGGGGAGATGGGGCGGGACGGTGTCGATGTGCGTGTTGAGGACAATGTGAGTGTCCGTGTCGGCTGCGTCGTCGGGGCTGGCCGTACCAACTGTTGCGAGGACGTTCCCCAACTCGTCAACCGTCGGGTCGGTGCCGGCGTCGTCGAGCGTCTCGACGAGCGACTCACGCATCGCCTCGACGGATTCGGTCGAGTCGATCTCGATGGCCTGTCGGTGGAACTCTGCGAGGTCGAACTCGCTCATCGTTCGAGGCGGGTGACGTCTTCGAGCGTCTCGCGTTCGCGGACGACGCGTGTCTCGCCGCCCTCGATAGCGACTTCAGCGGGGCGGGGTTGGGAGTGGAACTGGTTGGCGAGTTCGTAGCCGTACGCGCCGGCGTTGCCGATGGCGAGCAGGTCCTCTCGCTCCGGGCGAGCGATGGGGCGGTCGGTACAGAACACGTCGGCGCTCGTACAGCAGGGACCACCCACCGAGACCGGTTCGGCCTCGCGCTCCGGCGCGGTGAGGTTCCGAATGGGGTGATAGGAGTCGAACATCGCCGGGCGGATGAGCGTCGCCAGCGAGGCGTCCACGCCGACGACGGTGGCCGCTGGCGTCTCCTTGACGGTGTTGACCTCGGTGAGAATCAGTTCGGAATCGGCGACGACGTAGCGACCCGGTTCTAGCTTGATCTGGGCCTCCAACTCGCCGACCGCGTCGCGGACCTTCTCCCCCACTATCTGCATGTCGAGCGGGTCCTCGTCCTCGCGGTACGGGACGCCGAAGCCGCCGCCGAAGTCGACGAACTCCAGTCCCCCGACGCGGGCCTCGACAGTGCGGCCCATGTCTGCGACCTTGCCGATAGCGCGGCAGTGGTCGTCCAGGTCGTCGTGGAGGACGCCGCTGCCGGCGTGGGCGTGGATGCCGACGAGGTCGAATCGCTCGGCCAGTTCTTCGGCGAGTTCGGGAACCTCGTCGTAGGGGATGCCGAACTTCGCGTCTTTGCCCGTCGCCACCTTCTCGTGGTGGCCGGTGCCGATGCCGGGGTTGATGCGGATGGCGACGCGACCATCGTAGCCGCGCGCTTCGAGGCGGTCGAAGGTGTCCCGCGCGCCGCCAGTGACGGTCAGACCGGGGTGCTCAGCCGCGAGGTCGGCGGCGTAGTCGAGGTCCCGGTCCGGCGGGTTGACCGCGGTGTACTGGAGCGTGTTCGGGTCCGCGCCCGCGTCGATAGCGCGCTGGAGTTCGCCCCACGCGGCGCACTCGATATCTGCGCCCGTTTCGAGCAGTTTCGAGAGTACCGCGCGGCCGGTGTGGGCCTTCGCGGCGTACATCACGTGGGCGTCGGGAAAGGCCGACGCGAACCGCTCGTAGTTCGCGGCGACGCGGTCGAGGTCGACGACGTACAGCGGCGTGGCGTGTTCGGCCGCCAGCCGACCGAGTCGGTCGTGGTCCCAGTCCGCGAGGCGGCGGACCGGCGGCGAATCGTGACTCATTGCCCGAGTAAGGGCGACGGCGGCTAACAAGGGTTCCGTTTCGACGAACTCCCGACGACGAACGAGGCGCTATCGACGGACTCGAAACCTCGGGCAAGCCGGACTTCGCTCGCCTTACCGAGCCGCGTGCCGGCTCGTGTCAGTCTATACTTATTGCATTTCCGAGAGTATTCTCCGGTATGACCTTCGTTTCATCCGCGGTCGGCCGACGAGTCGTCGCACTCGCGCTCGCAGCGATGCTGTTCCTGTCGGTCGGAACCGGTGTCGCCGCCGCGCAGTCCTTCGAAGGGGCCGCAGGCTCGATTGTCGTCGGTCCCGACGAGACCTACGACAGTATTCAGGGATTCGCCGGGTCGGTCGTCGTTCGGGGGACCGTCACCGGGGACGTCTCGACCGTCTCCGGAAGCGTTCACGTCACCGAGTCCGGTGAGGTCGGCGGCGACGTCTCCGCGGCCGCCGGGACCGTCCGAATCGACGGCACCGTCGGGGGCGACATCAGTGCCGCCGCAGGCACCGTCGAGATCGGCGAGACGGCCCGGATCGGCGGGAACCTCGAATCCGGTGCCAGCTACATCTCGGTCGACGGCACCGTCGAAGGCGACGTGACCGCCGGGGCCGAGACCATCGTCCTCGGGCCGAACGCCGTCGTCGGCGGCGAGTTCCGCTACGACGCTGAGACGTTCACGCAGGACCCCGCGGCGAGCGTCGCCGGCGGCGTCGTCCGCGACGACGGCATCGGAAGCGACGCCGGCCCGGACTTCGCCGAGTTCACCGTTCCGGCGTGGCTCGGCGCTCTCTACGGCCTGTTCGTCAACCTCCTGCTCGGCGTCGTCCTGTTGGCCGTATTCCCGGCGTTCTCGACCCGCGTCGCCGACCGTGTCGCGGGGAGTCCCGTCAAATCCGGCGGCGTCGGACTGCTCACGCTGATAGCCGTTCCGTTAGTGCTCGCAATCCTCGTCGTCACCATCGTCGGCATCCCGCTCTCGCTCGTGGGCGCGTTCGTCTTCGGTGTCACGGCGTGGGTCGCGCTGGTCTACGGGCAGTACGCCATCGGCGCGTGGGCGCTCTCGCTCGCCAACGAGGACAACCGCTGGCTCGCGCTCGTCGTCGGTGTCGTCGGGTTCGCCGTCCTCGGTGCCATCCCCATCTTCGGCGGCCTGTTCCAACTCGCAGCCTTCCTGCTGGGCCTCGGTGCGCTCGCGCTCACCTTGCGAGAAACCTACGGAGGTCGCGGGGAGGAAGACACCTCTGGTGGCCGACAGACGACGCTCGACGAATCTTCGGGCGACGCTCGGGTGGCCTGACTCTCTTTATCGCTTATCTCGTCGATTCGGATTCGACGTTCGTCCACGGGTGCTCGTGGATCACTGCGTAGGTCGCCCCGAGCAGGACGCCGTAGACGACGTGAGCGACACCCACGGAGAGAATCACGAGGAAACTGCCGAGAAAGCCTGGGAGCGACACCAGCGGTTCCGGAAACGACGCGACGCCGAGCGCAGACATCGAGATGGGTAGGAGCAGGCCCGTGGAGACGAGACCGATGGCCGCCGCGTAGACGACCCCCGCTGCGACGCTCTCGGCCACCGTCGTCGCCTGCTGACGAAAGAGTGGTCGCGAGAGGACGAAGGTGAATACCATTCCCGCGAGGACGCTGTTGAACAGGTGGACCGCCCATCCGCCGAGGACCGTCGGCCACCCGTACAGTGCCCCGACGAACGGCATGAGGTTCGCCCCGAGGTGGAAGACGACTCCCATCCCGACGCCGCCGACCAGTCCGCCCGCGGCCCCCGCACCCCACGTGTACCTGAGCGAGTCCGCGAACCGTTGCGTGGCGAGTCGTTGGCTCATACCGTCCGCTATGTGTATTGGTGACAAATATACAACCGATTGTATCGCGTCAACGCTCGACGTAGCGCGTGCTTACGCCGAAACGAAGGCGCAGGCGGGTGCGAGTTGCGAACCGCGGCCGGAGTAAGGCGTCGTTGTTCGTGCCCTCGCTAGTCTCTCAGCGCGTCCTCTCGCTCTGTCGCCTCCAGCGTTTCCTCTTCGACGTCCGTGGCGACCACGGCGGGCTTGTACGCGCCGCCGGGGATGAGGTCGTGTTCGCCGACGGAGGAGTCCACGAACCGCTGGAAGGCGCGTCGTTCGGGTGGGAGTTCGCCGTAGAGGACTTCCTCGTCGACGAGGTCGTAGACGGGGATACGCGGCGTCAGGAGCGTATTCTCGCCGACGACACTGCCCTCGCCGACGATGAACCCACTGGTGACTCGACAGCCAGCGCCGAGCGACACGTCGTCCTCGACGATGACGGGGTTGCTCTCGACCGGTTCGAGGACGCCGCCGATGAGCGTGTTCGCGCCGAGTTTGACGTTCTCGCCGATTTGCGCACAGGAGCCGACGGTGTCACAGGAGTCGATGAGCGTCCCGTCGCCGACGTGGGCTCCGATGTTGACGAAGGACGGCGACATCATGATGCAGTCAGCGCCTAAGTACGCCCCGCGGCGGATGGCCGTGCCGTCGGGCGTGTTCCTGGTGCCGCGCTCGCCAAGGTCTTCGGTGTCGCGCAGAGGCAGTACGTCGTGATACTGTACGCCGCCGTACTCGCGGCTGTAGGTCTCTCGGAACGCGAAGTTCAGCAGGATGCCGCGCTTGACCCACTCGTTGACCTGCCACTCGCCGTCGACCTTCTCTGCGGCGCGGATTTCGCCGTCTTCGAGTGCGGTGAGGAAGCTATCGAGCGTGTCCAGTTGCGGCGGCTCGATATCTTCGACAGTCGCGCCCTGTTCGTACGCCGTCCAGAGGTCCCCGATATTCCGTTCGAGGTCTTGTCCGAGCATGCTTAGGCGTCGATAACTTCCCCGAACGTATAGCGACCGGGGGTTCGGTCCGAGAGCCACACTGCCGCGTCGAGCGCTCCGGCGGCGAAGACCGCGCGGTCCTCCGCGCGGTGGGACAACGACAGTACCTCGTCGTTGCCCGCGAGGATGAGTTCGTGTTCGCCGCGGATGTCGCCCGCCCGGCGTGCGAAGACGCCGATTTCGTCCTCATCGCGCGGCGCGTGGCCTTCGCGGCCGTAGACCGGCTCTACGTCGCGTTCCTCTCGAACGGTTTCGAGAATGCTGTTGGCGGTTCCCGAGGGCGCGTCGACCTTCCCGTTGTGGTGGCTCTCCATCAGTTCGAGGTCGTAGCTATCCAGTGCGCGGACGGCCTCTCGAACCGTGCGCTGGAGGACCTGGATTCCCCGCGAGAAGTTCGTCGCCTTCAACAGCGGCACCGCCTCGCTGACGGCGTCGAGTCGGGCCATCTCGTCCTCGTCGAAGCCGGTGCTACCGACGACGATGGGGACGCCCGCCTCGGCACAGGCTTCGGCGACGACGAGCGCTCCCTCGGGGACGGCGAAGTCCACGACGACGTCGACATCGTACTCGGTGAGTGCATCGGCTGCGTCTTCGGGGCGGACGACCGGAACGCCCTCGACCGACTCCACGTCGCTCGTCGCGAAGCCGACGACGACCTCTGTATCGCGGTCGGCGGCCGTTTCGAGAACTGTCTCACCCATCCGCCCGGTGATACCGACGAGGGCGAC
The DNA here is from genome assembly GCF_004681185.1 of Haloarcula amylovorans. Taxonomy (GTDB): domain Archaea; phylum Halobacteriota; class Halobacteria; order Halobacteriales; family Haloarculaceae; genus Haloarcula; species Haloarcula amylovorans. The sequence goes on from NZ_SRIF01000001.1 coordinate 421,442, forward strand.
CCGCGTCATCGCTCTCGCTCCGCGTACTCGTCCTCTAAGTCCTCGGTTGCGAGGACGTCGAGGACGTTACGGAGGTGCTCGGTGTGCTCCTCCGAGAGGCGCGTCAGCGGCGAGCGGACGTAGCCGGAACTGTACCCGCGGATACGCATGGCCTCCTTGACTGGGATGGGGTTGGTCTCGACGAACAGCGCGCGGAACAGCGGCCCGAGTTCGTGATGCAAGGCGCGAGCGCGCTCGAAGTCCTCGGAGAGGGCTGCCCCGACCATCGCGCAGGTCCGCTCGGGTTCGACGTTCGCGGCCACGGAGATACAGCCGGTCGCCCCCATCGAGAGCATCGGCAGGGTCATCCCGTCGTCGCCCGAGAGCACGGCGAACTCCTCGTCGCGCGTGCGTTCAATGATCTCGGATATCTGACCCATATCGCCGCTGGCTGCCTTGTATGCCGCAATATTTTCGTGGCCGGCCAGTTCGACGGCGGTGTCGGGTTCGATGTTCCGTCCCGTCCGCGAGGGGACGTTGTAGACGATCTGCGGGCAGTCCACCTCGTCGGCGATGGCCGTGAAGTGATCCACGAGGCCCTGCTGTTCGGGCTTGTTGTAGTACGGCGAGATGAGCAAGAGTGCGTCCGCGCCGGCGTCTGCGGCCCGCTGGGAGAGCGAGAGCGCCTCGCGGGTGTTGTTCGACCCGGTCCCGGCGACGACCGGCACGTCGTCGACGGCGTCGATAACCGCCTCGACGGCCTCGATGTGTTCGTCGTGGGTGAGCGTCGCCGACTCGCCGGTCGAACCGACTGGCACGAGGCCATCGACGCCGGCCTCCTCCAGTCGCTGGGCGTCACGTCGGAGCGTTTCGAAGTCGATACTGCGTTCGTCGTCGTCCTCGAACGGCGTACACATCGCGGGGTAGACGCCGTGGAAATCGATTGCTGTCATTGCTGAGGTGTGTGGTGTCGCTGTGGGATAGGTGGTGCGGTTGGAGGCGATGCGAGAGAAAGCGACCCGGGACGGGGATGCCACGCCCGCCGCGAGCCATCGCTACCGCTTCCGTTTCGGTTTCGGGACGACGCAGACGCTACCGACCGGCGAGCGGCCCGGGGGGTCGTGGCGTCGTCGCATATTCGTGTGAAAATCCGTGAGGGACTTAGCTGTTGTGTTCGCTCGGCGTTCCTCTCGCTAGCACGCAGAGTTACACCGCATCGTTTCGAGGGCCGTGCTCCTTACGGTCGCGCGCCCCTCGCTACTCCACGGCTCACTCCGTTCGCCGTTCCGTCGAGACGCTTCGTTTCACTCAGCGTCTCGCTAACCCCGAAAGCCTATCCCGGAGGGAATTCGAAATCCGATATGACCGTTTCCCATCCGGGTCAGCGTGTGGCCGTCTTGGCCGACGCGCAGAACCTCTATCATACTGCCCGGAGCCTCTACTCGCGCAACATCGACTACTCCGCGCTGCTCGAAGACGCCGTCGACGGCCGTGAACTCTCTCGTGCGATCGCGTACGTTATCCGCGCGGACTCGCCCGAAGAAGAGACGTTCTTCGAGGCGCTGGTCGACATCGGCTTCGAGACGCGAATCAAGGACATCAAGACGTTCCAGGACGGGTCGAAGAAGGCCGACTGGGACGTCGGCATGAGCTTAGACGCCGTCACGCTGGCGAAGCACAACGACGCTGTCGTCCTCTGTACGGGCGACGGGGACTTCGCTCGGCTCTGTCACTACCTCCGTCACGAGGGCTGTCGCGTCGAGGCGATGGGCTTCGAGGAGTCCTCCTCAGAGGACCTCAAGGAGGCCGTCGACGGCTTCGTCGACATGAGTGCGGACCCCGACCGATTCCTGCTGTAGCCGTCGCTACTCGCTCGCTTCTCGAAAAACGGCGGAGCGTGTTCAGACCGGGCGACCGTCTTCGGAGGTACCGACCAGCAACGAACCAGCGGCCATTCCGAGCGCCGCGAGGCCGCCGGCTATCGACGGGATTCCGAGGTTTATCGGTCCTGCGGTGAGGATGAGCACCGTGCTGACGAACAGGAGGACGCCGCCCAGCAGCATCTTTCGCTTGTCTGTAGCCATCGTACCTGTCGGTAGTCGCTCATCCGGTATAAATTTCCCCAAAATCACCCGACGAAAGTACGGTATGTGGTCACAAAGACCGCCCTATTATTCCCGATTTATAATTTAGTTATCACGACGAGTCCAGCTCAGACGGGCAGCAGAGCCATCGTCGAACGAGCGGCGACCGAAAGCGAGTTGCCGACCGAACGACGAACACCGACAATGACCGACACCGACGTTCGGAGTCTCCGCCGGGCCGCCGACTACCAGTTCGGCGGCGGCGCAGGCGCGACGCTTTTTCCTGCCCTCGACGGAATCGAGATAACGCACACCAGTTCCGGCCGACCACGGCAGGTCCACGCCGACGACGGCCGCCTCGTCACCTACGGTACTGACGGGCGCTACCGACTCGGACTCGCGGGCGGCCGCCGTTTGCAGGAGTCCTTCGACGCGCCGCGACACCGCGTCGTCGTCGGTGACGAGAGCGAACCGTTCGTCCGCGAGGGCCGCAACGCCTTCGCTAAGTTCGTGAAACGAGCGGACCCCGGCCTTCGTCCCGGTGACGAGGCCCTCGTCGTTCACGAGGACGGCGACTTACTCGCTGTCGGTCGCGCCGAACTCCCCGGCGAAGGCATGGCCGACTTCGAGACGGGGATGGCCGTGAAGGTGCGCGACGGGGCCGAGGACTGACAGAAAACATTTACTACGCACTTTTGAACGGTCGTTATGCGCCGCCGACAGGTCCTCTCGGCCGTCGCGCTCTCCGCCGCATCGCTCGCCGGATGCAATAGTCTCGGGACGCCCGAACAGACGCCGGCAGACGTGACGCCCGCCGACGTGCCGAGCGCTACGGAATCGCCCACAGAGACGGCTACGCCACCGGTGACGCCGGACCCCGGCGATCCGATTCTGGTCGTCGTCCGCAACCGAAGTGACGAGTCCAGACGCGTCTCGCTCACGCTCTCCCATGGCGACGGGTCGACCCTACTGAATGAGGCCGTCACACTCGATGCGGGCGCGAGGACGGAGTTCGAGACGGGTATCGAAACGCAGGGACAGTACGACCTCGCCGTCACTATCGACGGAACAGAGCGGAAGTTCGATGTTCTCATCGAGACGTACGATGTCCGGATGGGATCGAATCAGGAGATCGAAATAACGACCGACGAGATTCGATTCTTTGTCGAAGAGTAACCTATCGATAGGCGTCCACGAACACCTGTTCGCGGCGCATCAGTTCCTCGACGCCGTGGTTGAGAATGCCATCGCCGAGTGCTGTCGCCTGCGGTGCGGTAATTCGTACTGTACCGAACTCGCGGCCTTGCCGCGAGTTCGGCCTTTTTGGTCCAGATTTTTGGCCCGGGGTTGAGCGCTCGCCAGCGGCGAGCGCGAACCCCCGGGTGAAAAAGGTGGGTCGCTAAATATTTCCGGCCGGAACGCAGACTCACGGGTATGTTCGGCGGAGGCGGCGGGGGCATGAACCCTCGCAAGATGCAGCAGATGATGGAACAGATGGGCATCAGCATGGACGACATCGATGCCGAAGAGGTAATCATCCGGACGGCCGACGAGGAACTCGTCTTCAGCGACGCCGAGGTCCAACTCATGGAGGCCCAGGGCCAGAAGACCTACCAGGTCGTCGGCGACCCGGAATCACGCGAACTCGGTTCGGGCGAGAGCGCTGAGAGCGCCGAACTCGAAAGTGGCGCGGCCGAGAGTGACGCGGCCGAGAGCGACGATAACGACGACGGGAACGTCGTCGACGCGGACGACGTCGAACTCGTCGCGATGCGGACCGGCGTCGACGAGGAGACGGCGCGAGAGGCGCTCGAAGACAACGACGGCGACCTCGCGGACGCCGTCGACCAACTCGAATAGCGTGTCCTATCTCTTCGTCCACGAGGACCGCGAGTACCTGCTGGACCCCGGTGAACGATTCGAGTCCGACCTCGGGATTTTAGAGGTTCCAACGGACGTCGAACCGGGCGATGTCGTCGAGACGCATCTCGGAACCGCGTTCACGACGCGGCGGCTCCGCGGGCCGGACCTGTTCAACCACCTCGAACGCACTGGCGCGCCGATGATGCCCCGCGACGTGGGTCTCGTCGTCGGCAAGACGGGCGTCGCCGCGGGCGACCGTGTCCTCGACGCCGGGACCGGAACCGGCATCCTCAGCGCCTATATGGGCCGACTCGGAGCTGACGTGGTGACCTACGAGGTCGACCCGGAGTTCGCCGACGTCGCCCGCGAGAACATGGCGCTCGCCGGTGTCGAGGAGAGTGTCGAGGTCCGAACCGGCGACGTGACCGACGACCTCGACACCCTCTCGGGGTTCGACGTGGTCACGCTCGACACCGAAGACGCCCCGACGGTCGTCGAACGAGCACCGACGTTGCTCCATCGTGGGGGGTCACTGGCCGTGTACTCGCCGTTCGTCGAGAACACGCGCGAGGCCGTCGCGGCGGCGAAAGAGGTCGGGTTAGCGAACGTCGAGACGCTCGACACCATCCAGCGCGAAATGGACTTCGACGACCGGGGGTCCCGGCCGTCTACGGGCGGCGTCGGCCACACCGGCTACCTCACGTTCGCGCGCCGGCCCTGAATTTTCAGGCCGCCTCCGTCGCGGTCGAGCGCGATAGGGAGTGGTTTCAAGCCCCAGTGACGTGTATCACCGCTCGCATGAGCGACGCAGAGGCTCCCGACGAGACGACGACCTGGCCCGAACTCGCCATTGGCCTGTACGACCGCCTCACTGGCCGGAACGCCGAAATCACGTACGAGTTCGAGGAGATGGAAGTCGACGTGCCGAGCAAGACGGGTGAGGACCCCGAGTACGCCCACTGGCGTATCGACGGCACGCTCACCGTCACGACACGCGAGAACGAGTGACCACCGACACCGAGCGAGCGCACCAAGAGCCGGTAGAAACGGTTGCGGAACTACTGGACGCGCTCGAAGATCGGCCGTCGCTGGCTGTCGAGGCGGACCTCGCCGTCGAGATAGACGGACACGGCGCGACCGTCGTCGGCTACGATGAGGTCGTCACAGTCGACGTTCCCTCGCTCCCGGCTGCGCTCTCGCTGTGGCGGGGGTTGCCAGTCGATTTGATGGACCTCGCGGCGGTGCTGGCGTCGGTCGGCCTGACCGCCGAGTTACAGGTCCGCGGCGTCCCCGTGGCGCGCGTCGGCGAGGACGCCACGCCGAGCACCGCGGCTCGGCGGCTCGGACTCGGGTCGGTCGAACTCGTCCCCGACGGTGTCCCGCTAGCCGCGGTCACTCGACGGCGCGGATGAGGTCGAGCAGTTCGTCCTGGTAGTCCTGTGGGGTGCGTTCGAGTTCTGTGGGCGCGTCCGCCAGCCCGAGAATCTCGGCGACCGGGCGGTCCGGGTACGCACCTGCAGCGATGCGGAAGCCGTCGCCGTGCCAGACGCCGACCCAGCCGGTTATCGACAGCGTCGCACTGATTTCGTCGAGCGACAGCGACGCGGTGTACGTCCGCAGTCGAACGCGGTCACCGCTGTCGGTGCGGACCCGCTCTCGTCGGCCGCGTTCGACATCCACGAATCCCCGGTTTCGCAGTTGATCAGCGAAGGAGGAGTTAGCCTCGGAGCGGACTGTCGGAAGTATCATCGCCGGGCCGATGCCGGGAGCCAGCGGCGGGCGAAAAGTCAGTGCGGTCGCGAAGAAGAAGCGCCACTGCTGGTCGACGCCCGCCGATTCTCGGGCGGCCTCGCGGGTTCGACTGTCCCCGTAGAGGCGGGTTGCACCGACAACCTTTGCTGTTGGCAGCTCGAACACCGTTTCCACGTTCTCGTCGGTCACCTCCCAGCCGCCATCTCGAAGGCGGGTTTCCGGAACGGCCGGAAACGAGGCGTCGTCGGACACGCTATCGGCTCAGTGGTCGTCCTCGCGCCACTTGTGTTCACACTCGGTACAGGTGAAGAACCGGGTCTCTGACTCGTCGGCGGCGCGGATCTGCTTCATCTCGTAGAAGGCGCGGTCGTTCCCACACTCGGGACAGCGCTCGCTGGTCGTCGGTCCCATGTCCGTGGCGTCGACCTCGGAGGTGTCGACGATCTCGGACTCCTCTTGGCCCTGCGTGGTGACGGCCATCTCCTGTTCGGCCTCGTCGTCGCGCAGCTCCTCGTAGCCACAGCTTCCACAGACCCAGCGGTTGCCCTCCGTCTTCATCATCGAGCCGCATTCGTCGCAAAATTGCATCGTTGCCCCCACTAGCCGGCCGTCCGTGTTAAACGTCCGGGTTCAGTCGTTGTTGAGCCACGACGAACACGCTTCCATGTCGTCTAACTGCTTGCCGTGATGAGTACAGTACGGTTCGACGTCGCCGTCGTCCATCACGTACTGGAAGTGCCGGCAGTTCCCGCAGTACTTGTCGGGTTCGCCGCGATGGACGGCCGTGTCGGTGATGGGATCGTGGCCCGTCGACGAAGACGTCCCACCGTCGGTCGACGGCGAGGCCTCCGGACCGGCGTTGGCGACGGTCGGATCGAGGTCCCGTTCGGAGAAGGTCGGTCGGTCGTCTGCTGTCGAACCGTTTTGAGTCGACTTCGAGGACTGGTCGGCGGCCGTCGTCTTCCGTCGGGGGGCGTCGGTGGACTGAGTTCGCTCACTGGGGGTCGTCGGTTGCTGACCGAGCACTTCGGTGTCACCGCCGTCGCTGACGGTGTTGCGGCCATCGTCGGGACGGTTCGTCTGCGTCTCGACGCTGCCGTCGGGGTCGTTACCGAAGAAGCCGATACCGCCCAACCCCGGAATCGCGCGGCCTTCTTCGACGAGTTTGATGGTTCCCTCTTCGGTGACTTCCATCCGCGCGGTGCCGCCGGGAGCCTTCCGGGTCTTGAACGTCGCTAGCGCGACGAAGAGACACCAGAACGTCGTCAGGATTCCGGCGAAGTAGACGACGCTGGTCCCCAACGCGAGCGTCGGCGCGCTCGTCATCCAGTTGTATGGGTAGATGTGCTGGAAGGCAACGACGCCGAGCAGCGAGACGCCGGTCCCGAGCACCGCGAGCGCACGGGTTCGGACGCTGGCTGGCAACACGGCGAAGATACCGAGGACGACGGTCGGCAGGCCGACTCCGGCGACGATGCCGCCGACTTCCCGGGCGGCGTAATCTCCCAGCCCGACCCGCGTCCCCACGTCCGTCGTCGCGAGGGCGATAGCGGCGACGAGTGCCGCGGTTCCGACGAGAAACAGCGCCGTCCCGACGACCTGCTGGCGGCGAGACGCGACGCGACCGACCTCCCCCTCGTACACGTCCGTCAAACTGGTCATAAACGTGTCTAGAACTCGGCTCCTCAAAACTCCACGTCAGACGCGCGTCTGACGCAATCGTGCAAACCAATCGCGCCGGTGAGTGGACGATAGCGAGGCTGAACCGGGAGATGTCGATTTATGCTGTCAGAAGCGCTGACTGCAGAGTGACGGAGTTTCTCTGCGGGGTACCGGTTCTCGACGCTACCAAAAAGAGGAAAGAGCGCGGGACGATACTACGAGAGGTCGCGCTCTCGCACACCGTCGCGGATGTTCGCCGCACGCTTTCGTACGCGGGAGACGTAGCGGTGCACTTTCTCGGGTTTCTCGCCGTAGAACGACGCGGCCCAGTGGACGTCGATGCCGGGCTGGGTGAGGAAGTACGCAACGAGGGTGTCACGCCCGGCCTGAATTATCGCCGGCGGGACGCCGCGGTCGCCGGTACCGGCCTCCTCGAAGCCATTGACGTCGAAGTAGACATCGGCGTACAACGTCGCGTCCTCGGTGTCGTCGAACTCGATACCGCAGTGGTCCGGTGCCTCGAATCGGTAGCGTGCGTCGCCGTCGACGCTACTGTCTTCGAGGATGCGGACGCCGAGGACGTACTCGCGGTACGTCGAGTCCGTCTCGGCCGTCGTCGGGTGGTCTGTTTGTGACATAGAGCGTGTGGGGGATAGGTCAGCGTGTCAGTGGGGACCGAACGCAGGGGGCGTTATTCGTCGCTGTCGTTGTCGTTCTCGTCGTCTTCCGTCTGGCACTGCGGTCCGCGGCCGGGGTTGTCGCCGGAGTTGCCGGGACTGTCGCCAGAGTTACCAGGATTGTCTCCGGAGTTGCCGGGACGCTCGTCGAGATAGTCCGGCTCGTAGACGTAGAGGCAGTCGTTAGGGTAGGATCGGGCGGGACCGCCGAAGCCGTCCTCACAGCAGAGGACGCGGCCGTCACGCATCGCGTAGACGTTGTCGATGTTCCGGAGCGCGTCGTTGGCGTCCTCGGGCGAATCCGTGAAGTCCGGGCCGGTGATGACGGGTTCGAGCGTCGAGACGTTGTAGTCCGGTTCGAGTTCGGCGCGGTAGACGACGCCGCCGTCGACGCGGTCCATCTGGATGTCGCCGGTCGCGTTCGCCAGGTCGTCGTTGAACTCCGAGATGCCGAAGTAGACGAAGTCGCCGGGGCCAGCGTCGTCGGCGCTGTCGACGCCCTCTGCCTTATTGAACTCGATGGACGCGCCGATTTCCTTCGCGGCCGCGCGGGTTTCGAGGAAGGGCACCTTTCGGAGGTCCTCGTCGACGCCGTCGGGACCGTTCTGTTCGTACTGCTCGGCCCAGTCGACGATTTCCTCGTTGCTGATGTAGTTCTGGTTGCCGTTTTCGATGACTTCGAGGTCCGCCTCCCGAACTGCGGCGTCTAAGTCCTCGCTCCAGTCGGTGTCGGCGTGCGTTTCGAGGTAGTCGGTCTGGGTCACGTCGTCGTACTCGGCGACCCACGACTCGACCTCGCCGTTGGTCGCGTGGCCGAGTTCGATCCACTCCACGTCGAGGGGTGTATCGGCCGGGGAGTTGCGCGTGCCAGCCTCTTCGGCGTTCGCGGCGTCGTTGGTGATCTTCGGCGCGTAGAGCGTGCCCGCGATGTCGTCGGTGTCGTCGTAGCTGGGAATCGCCCGGTCGGCGACGAACTTGTAGATGCCCTTGCTGTCGCCGTCCGAACAGCCGTAGACGGTCCGCTGGTCCTTCTGGATGTTGGGGGCTTCCCACGCCGCGCGGCCCATGACCCAGTATTTGATCGGCTCGGGCGTCTCCGCTGCGGGCTCTCGGACGTCCACGAAGTAGCCGTAGCGGTACGGATTCGGGTAGGTGTCACAGATTGGCTGTGTGACGTTCTCGGTGTTGTCCTCGTTCTGGTCTCGCGTCTCCGCGCCGAGGTGGTACGCGAGGAACTCGACGCCGGTAAGCGCCCAGAACCCCTGCGGGCTGAACGACGATTCGAGGTCGCCGTTCTCGGCGTACGTGCCGATAGCGTCCGCGATTTCCGACGGATTCGGCCGATTCCAAAACTGACAGCCGCCCACGAGTCCGGCACCCGAGTCCGCTTCCACGATGTCGCTGACGGTATTGGTCAGGTTGACGCGGGTGTGTGCGTAGTTCTCCTCGGCGGAGATCATCGTCTCCCACGGGCTGAGGTCGCCGTAGCAGTTGATCCGCGTCCCGCCGATGTCGCGGAACGCCTCCGTGTTGGTGACGTTCATCGCCTCGCTCAGGTCGGCGCTCCACTCGCCGTCGTCGTCCTGATTGAGCGGAACGCGCGAGATGCAGCCCGGGCTGTTCTCCCAGTTGGTGAACAGGTAACCCTCCGTCCCCTCGTCGTTTGTCGGGACGAACTGGTTGCAGTCGGGGTTGCTCCCGGAGAGGCCGTACTGCGAGCCCGCGAAGTACGGACGCTCTCCGCGTTCGGATTCGGGGAGACTTCCCTGCTGGACGATGTTGCGTCCGTCGGGCGTCTGCGTGACGCCGAGCAGAGAGGAGCCGTCGCCGATTGGCTCACGACCATAGAAGAGAATCTCGTAGTCGCCGGAATCGGAGCGGACGTCGCCCTGCTCCGCTCGCGTCTCGGGGAACGCGACCTCGTCGAAGTCATCGTTGCTTCCGTCGAACTCGAACTGGAACCCGCTGAAGTAGCCGACCGCCGCCCGGTTGAACGGTTCGCCGTTCTCTGCCGAGGGGTGCTGGAGGCTGTAGAGCAGGGACCCGTCCTCGAAGACGAACGGTCCCGTGACCTCCGCACCGAACGCCGTCGTCGAGAAGCGCTTGAGCGACCCCTTCACGCTCGGCGCGCCGGGCGTATCGGACTCCGGAACCTCTTCACCACTTGCTGTCCCCACGACACTCGCCCCCAGTGCAGCCGCGACTGAACTGGAAATCAGCTTCCGTCGAGTTAAATCGACCATGCGGGTGGAGGGTCGGAGGATGCGTAAAAACCGCTTTATATGAGGCCACTACACCCATATTTTTGATACATATCACTTGGTATCGTTACGGACGGTAGCGGAGCCGACAAACCATCTACGTCTACGGGTTCCGTACACTTTCGGAGAGGGGCCGCATCGACGCTACCGAAGAACTATCAGAATATGATAAATGTCTTTCCGATCTACAATGGACGGTCTATGAACACGTATCGACCGTCCTACATCCCCATGTCGGCGGCCGCCTCGGGTACCGGAAGCGCGCTCGGCGTCGTCCCAAGCAACTCGGCGGCGTGGTCCAGCGCCATGTCGAAGCCGTAGTACCGTTCCAGTTCGTCGCCGTCGGCGGTCGGTCGCACTTTCAGCATCGCGTAGCCCTCGATGTTCTGGGCGATTGCCGCCGTCCCCCCGGCGCTCTCGAACGTGAGCACTCGCTCTGATTCCGTCTCTCGGTAGTGTGCGGTGATGCCGTCGGCCGTCGACTCGGTCGCTCGCTCGGTGTCCGTCATTGGTGTTTCTAGACAGCAAGGGTATGCTAACCTGACGGTCCACTGCGCCGAACCGCAACCCCGAAGCGACTCGGCACGCACGCTCTGACATGGCGAAGTGGTTTCAGAGCGGGCGGCGGCGCGATATCTGCGTCTTGCTGGCCGGGGCAGACGAGGGCGAACTGACGGGACAGCGACTCAAGACCCGACTCGAACGGCGCTACGACACCCGCATCGACCCCAAGAGCTTCTACGGGGCGCTGTCGGCGATGGAAGATGCGGGCTTTCTCGAACACCGTACCGAGGGCATCGCGGATAAGTACTCCCTGACCGACGGCGGCGAGCGACGCCTGCGCGAGCAGTTCGAGTGGATGGCGGAAAACCTGGGAGAGTAGCGACCCGTCGGAGTCTGTCTCAGGCCCCCGGGACGCCGACGGCCTCGAAGGCACCGATCCCGACCAGCGCCAGCAGATAGAGGACGACGAGCGAGGCGATCCACGCTATCAAGGCGATGAGGATCGCGTTCCCCCACCCGCCGGGGTACCGGGCGTTGATGACCGCTACGTACGCGATGAGGACGAGCAGCGGCCCCAGAAGTGGTATCCAACCGAACAGGAATCCGACGACGCCCCAGATTATCGCCCCCAATAGCGCCGTCACGATGGCGTAGGTGTAATCGTCGTAACCCGCGACGACGCGTGCGCCGACGTAGATTCCCAGTGCGCCGACGAGTAGACTGACGACGAAGACGACGACGGAGTCGATGAGCGCCATACGGGGGGCTCCGAAGACGGAAACGTAGTTATTGCCCGCTTACGACGGGAACCCTGGACTACCGGTGATTCACCGAGCAGTCTCCACAGGCGTTCAGTCCAGCAGTTGGTCGGCGATGGTGTTGCGAAGCACCTCGCTGGTCCCCTCGTAAATCTCGTTGAGTTTGGCGTCGCGGTAGAACCGTTCGACGGGGAAGTCCTTGGTGTAGCCGTAGCCGCCGTGAATCTGGATCCCCTCGTTGGCCACCTCCCGTGAGACTTCGCTGGCGTAAAGCTTGGCCTGGGCGGCCTCCTTGATGAACGGTTCGCCGCGCTCTTTCAGGTCGGCGGCCTTGTGCATCAGCAGCCGAGCGGCCGACGTCTTGGTGTCCATGTCGGCGATTTTGTGCTGGATGGCCTGGAACTCACTGATAGGCTGGTCGAACTGCTCACGGTCCTGTGCGTACCGAAGTGATTCGTCGAGGGCGGCCTGTGCGATGCCGACGCCGCGGGCGGCGATGGTGATACGCCCGCCGTTGAGCGTCTTCAGCGCGTGGACGAACCCACGGCCCTCCTCACCGAGGCGGCGCTCTTCGGGGAGATACATGTCGTCGAATCGCAACTCGGCGGTCGGACACCCCTTGTCGCCGAGTTTGTGTTCGGTTCCCTCGACGACGAACCCGTCGTCTTCCTCCGGACGGACGATAAAGGAGGAGATGCCCTTGCTGTCCGCGTCGGGGTCCGTCTTGGCGAAGAGGACGACCGTATCGGCGACCGACCCGTTCGATATCCAGAGCTTGCCGCCGTTTACCACGTAGCCGTCGCCGTCTTTCTCCGCGGTGGTCTCCATCGCCGGCACGTCGCTTCCCGCCCCTGGTTCCGAGAGGGCGAACGCCCCGATGTCCTCGCCCGCCGCCATCGGCGCGAGATACGTCTCCTTCTGGGCGTCGTCGCCGAACTCGTAGACCATGTTGCAGGCGAGCGAGATGTGGGCGGCGACGATGGTGCCGAGGCCCCCGCTCCCCCGTGAAATCTCTTCGAGCGCCATTGCGTAACTGTGATAGTCCAGTCCTGCACCGTCGTACGCCTCGGGAATCGGCATCCCCATCAGCCCCAGGTCCGCCATCTGTTCGACGAGGCCCCACGGGAACTCGTCGTTCGCGTCGATGTCGGCCGCCCGCGGGACGACCTCCTCGTCGACGAATTCCGTGACCATCTCCTGTATCTGGCGCTGCTCTGCAGATGGACTGAAGTCCATGCCAGTAGGTATCGAGGCACAGTCCTTTACTGTTCGGCAACGGGCGACCCGTTGTCGGCAGTCGTATTCTCGCTTCCGCTCCGTGCCCGGTCAGTCGTACTTGTAGAAGCCAGCGCCGGTCTTCTTCCCGAGGTCGCCGGCGGCGACTTTACGTTTCAGGAGGTACGCCGGCTGATAGCGGTCGCCCAGCTCCTCGTGGAGCGTCTCGGAGGCGTCCAACACCACGTCCAGCCCGATGTGGTCGGCCAGCTCCAGCGGTCCCATCGGGACGTTCGTACCGAGCGTCATTCCGCGGTCGATATCCGCCTCCTCGGCGACGCCCTCGTCGTAGGCGCGGATTCCCTCGTTTATCCATGGCATCAGGATGCGGTTGACGACGAAGCCGGGTTTGTCGTCGGCCTCCCACGTCTCCTTGCCGAGGTCCTCGGCGAAGGCGTGGCCGAGCGCGAGCGTCTTCTCGTCCGTCTTCTCGCCGACGACGACTTCGACGCCTTTCATCACCGGCACAGGATTCATGAAATGCAGACCGAGGACGCGCTCCGGGCGGTCGACGACGCTGGCGATGGTGGTAATCGAGAGCGTGCTGGTGTTCGTGGCGAGAATCGTCTCCGGGCCGCACGTCTCCGCGAGGTCGGTGAAGACGGACTGTTTGACGCCCATCTCCTCGGTGACGGCTTCCACGACGAGGTCACAGTCCGCGAGGTCATCGAGGTCGGTGGTCCCGTCGATGCGGTCGCGCGCGCTGTCGGCCTCCCGGCGAGTGAGTTCGTCGCGGGCGACCAGTCGGTCGAGGCTGTCGTCGATGGAGTCGAACCCCGCCGAGACGAAGCGCTGTTCGACGTCGCGCATCACCACGTCGTACCCGGCGCTCGCGGCGACCTGTGCGATGCCGTTTCCCATCGTTCCCGCGCCGACGACGCCCACGGTGTCTATTTCGTCGAGTTCCATAGTCGGGGGTTCGACCCGATTTCGTGTAAGTCTGCCGACGGTAGTAGAACAGTAAATTTGCTTACCATCACCGAAAGGTGTTACTTACTACCACGCTAAAACCCACGGACGGCGGACAACTCCAATTATTCACTCGCTCCGTAGTAAATGTCAGGAACAAGATACTTATGGGGTGCGCTGGAATAAGGAAGTGACGTGACAGCGCTCACACCCGGACGGCCGGCCCAGCTATCGACTAATCAGTGTGACGTCCGGGAACCGACGCCCAGCATCTCCGAGAATGAGTAAATCATCCGACGCCTCGGCCGCGCAGGCCGACCAAACGGTCGCACAGGTCATCGACACCATCGCGGACACTGCAGCAGACGTACGGACGGCAATCGCCACAGAGCGCGAACATAGCGGGACGGTCAACCCCAGCGGCGACGAGCAACTGGCCGCCGACGTTCGCGCGGACGAACTGTTCGAACAGCGCATGCTCTCCATCGACGGCGTGGCCTCCTACGCCAGCGAGGAACGAGAAGACGTGACGACGACCGACGGGCACGTCCACATGGCAATGGACCCGCTCGACGGCTCCTCAAATCTCGAACCCAACAGCGGGATGGGGACCATCTTCGGCGTCTACAGCGAACAACCCCCCACCCACGGTCGCAACCTGCTAGCAGCCGGATTCGTCATCTACGGCCCCGTCACCTCGATGGTTGTCGCCCGTGACGGCACGGTCAAGGAGTACATCCTCGACAGCGAGGAGAAACGCCTCGTCGACGACGACGTGACCGTCCCCGAGGATCCGACCGTGTTCGGGTTCGGCGGCGGCGTCGACTCCTGGACCGACAACTTCGGCACCTTCGCCGAAGAGGTCCGCCACGAGCTCAAGCTGCGCTACGGCGGCGCGATGATAGCCGACATCAATCAGGTGCTCTCCTACGGCGGCGTCTTCGCCTACCCCGCCCTGGAGTCCAGTCCCGACGGGAAACTCCGGCTCCAGTTCGAGGGGCAACCGATGGCCTACATCGTCGAGACGGCTGGCGGACGCTCCTCCGACGGTTCTCGGTCTCTTCTCGATAGGAATCCGGACGAACTCCACGAGCGCACGCCGCTCCACCTGGGCAACGCCGACCTCATCGACCGTCTCGAATCATCGGTCGAGCAGTACCAGCGGTAGAGCACCGATTTCACAGCCGCAGACACCGCCCGGACCAGTTCTCCGTCTGCAGCGAGTCCGTTCCGACGAATTCCCGAGCGGCGCGACTCGTCGGGGTAACTACTGTGACCCCGGGGGCCGTGTGGGGTGGTATGAAGGTACGTATCGCGGCGGGCGCGAGCCGTGAGGAAGCGTCCGCTATCGCCGCCGCCGTCGCCGAACACGTCGGCGAGAGCGTCGAGGTGTTCGTCGGCGACAGCGACGAACCGACGCTCGTCCGGGAAGTCAGCGAAATGGACGACGACGGAACCGACAGCCCTCCCGAGACGGACGAGGACCTCGGCCCGACCGACCGCGAGAAGCGACTGCGCGAGGAGATCGCCGACATCGAACGCGGCGGGCCGGAGAAGTACCGCGAACGACTGGCCGAGCAGGGGAAACTGTTCGTCCGCGACCGCCTCGAACTCTGGTTCGGCGACGAGGGATTGGACTTCGAGGACGGCCGGTTCGCTAACTTCGACGGGTGGCGTAGCGAGGCGCGAAGCGCCTCGGACAGTCGAGCGAACGAAGGCCGCGAGACCGCGGACAGCCCGGACGGCGAGGCGAGCGACAACGACGACCGGCTCCCCGCCGACGGCCTCGTCACCGGCGCGGGGACCGTAGACGGCCGGAAGGCCCACGTCGCCGCGAACGACTTCACCGTCAAGGCCGGCTCTGTCGCCAAGCACGGCGTCGAGAAGTTCCTGCGCCTCCAGCAACGCGCGCTGAAGACTGGCCGACCGGCGCTGTACCTCGTCGACTCCTCGGGCGGCCGAATCGACCAGCAGCGGGGCTTCTTCGCCAACCGCGAGGGAATCGGGAAATTCTACTACAACCACTCGATTCTTTCCGGAGCCGTCCCGCAGATATGCGTCCTCTACGGCCCCTGCATCGCCGGCGCGGCCTACACGCCCGTCTTCTCGGATTTCACGGTGATGGTCCGCGGGATGAGCGCGCTGGCCATCGCCTCGCCGCGGATGGTCGAGATGGTCACCGGCGAAGATATCGACTTAGAGACGCTCGGCGGACCGGACGTCCACGCCCGCCACTCGGGGAGCGCCGACCTCGTGGCCGACGACGAGGAACACGCCCGCGACCTCGTCGCCGACCTGATCACGTATCTGCCGGACAACTGCGAAGAGAAGCCGCCCAGTCGGGACCCCGTCGCCCCGTCGAAGTCCCCCGAGGGGCTCGACAGCGTCGTCCCGCAGGAACCGAACAAGGGCTACGACATGCATCGGGTCATCGACCGCGTGGTGGACGGCGACTCCTTCTTCGAACTCCAACCGGAGTACGGCAAGGAGATTCTCACCGGGTTCGCGCGCATCGACGGCCGCACCGTCGGCGTAGTCGCCAACCAGCCGAGCCACCGCGCCGGCGCTATCTTCCCCGACTCGGCCCGCAAAGCGGCGGAGTTCGTCTGGAAGTGCGACGCGTTCAACGTCCCGCTGCTGTACCTCTGTGACACGCCGGGGTTCATGGCGGGGTCCGGCGTCGAGAAGGAGGGCATTCTGGAGGCGGGCAAGAAGATGATCTACGCCACCTCCTCGGCCACCGTCCCGAAGCAGTGCGTCGTCGTCCGGAAGGCCTACGGTGCGGGCATCTACGCGATGTCCGGCCCGGCCTACGACCCCGAGGCGACGCTCGCGCTCCCCAGCGGGGAAATCGCCATCATGGGACCAGAGGCCGCCATCAACGCCGTCTACGCCAACAAACTCGACGCCATCGACGACCCCGACGAGCGGGCCGAACGCGAGGCGGAACTGCGCGAGGAGTACCGCCGCGACATCGACGCCCACCGGATGGCCAGCGAGGTGGTCATCGACGAGATCGTCCCACCGAGCGACCTGCGTGCGGAACTGGCCGCCCGCTTCGAGATGTACGAGACCGTCGAGAAAGAGCGCCCCCAGAAGAAACACGGCGCGATTCTATAACGGCGGTCAGTCGGCCGTCGAGTCGGCGAGGGTTCCGCCGAGTCGCTGGCGGGTGAGTTTCGGCGTCTCGCGAGCCACCAATAGCGCCGTCACGATACCGAACGCCGCGACGCCCGCCAGACCTACTGGACTGGCGACCAGTTGCGCGAGCGCTTCGCTGTCGGCACGGGCGTACACGACGACGAACCCGGCAGAGCCGTTGAAGACGCCGTGTACCAGCGCCGCCGCGAAGACGGACTCGGCGCGCAGGACGAGATAGGTGTACAGCGGCGAGAACGCGACGCAGGCGAGCACCATCATCCCGACGCCGACCGCCGGGAACGACGGGAAGTTGTAGCCGTCGAAGATGACGGGCGCATGCCATATTCCCCACAGCGAGCCGATGGAAAGCGACGCCTTCCAGAACCCCAGCGG
Organism: Haloarcula amylovorans; assembly: GCF_004681185.1. GTDB lineage: Archaea > Halobacteriota > Halobacteria > Halobacteriales > Haloarculaceae > Haloarcula > Haloarcula amylovorans. Next base: position 438,700 of record NZ_SRIF01000001.1, read on the forward strand.
TGCAAGTTCCCACAGCAGATAGCCGCGCCAGCCGAACTCCTCGCCGAACGCGAAGACGGCGTTGATAGTGACACCGGCGACCAGGACGATGCCGAAGACGACGAGTAGCCCGACGACACCGCCGGGAAGCGGGACGCCCGGCAACGGATTCGCCGTCGGGTCGAAGGACACGCCGGGGACGAGCAGCGAGATGAGGAGCGTCAGACCGACGAGGGGGAGCGCGACCAGCGCTGCGGCGGCCAGCCATCGCGGTCGCCCGAGACGCAGTCCGACCGTCGAGAGCGAGACGTCACTGGTGAGCACAGCGACGAGACCCGCGACCATCGGCGTGAACATGTAGATAGGGGCCAGTGCGACCATGCGAATCCCTGTCGCCAGCGAGACAGCGACGAGGAGCGCCGCGAGGCCGACGAGCGTGACGCCGAAGCGGGCGAGGCGATTCGTATTCGGCCGAGTCACGTCCGGTTGAGTTCCACCTGCTCCCGCCACGGTCACTCCGGTTTCAGTTCGACCAGCGCAGTTCGCTCGAACGTACAGACGAGCGTGTCGTCCTGCTTGTAGACGTCTACCTGCATCGTGACGACGCCGCGGTCCCCGTCGCTCGTGAGGCGCTTTTCGGTCACCGTCGTCTCGGCGCGAATCGTATCGCCGTGGAACACCGGCGCGGGATGTTCTACGCCGTCGTAGGAGAGGTTGGCGACGATGGTGCCGTCAGTCGTGTCCGGAATCGTCAGGCCCACCGCAAGCGACATCGTGTAGAGTCCGTTGACCAGTCGCTCGCCGAACTGCGTCTCACTGGCGAACTCGGCGTCCAAGTGGAGCGGCTGCTGGTTCATCGTCAGGTCACAGAACCGCTGGTTGTCGCTCTCGCTCACTGTCCGCCGTTTCCCGTGACGAATCGTCTCGCCTTCCTCGAACTCCTCGTAGTACAGGCCGGTCATACCGACGGGAACACGCGCCGGGCCCTTAAGTGGCCCCGAGTGATGCCGTTCGGTATCCCCCCCTCAGCCTCGTCAGCGGTCTCTACGTCGTCGCCGCGAGCGCCGCCGGAACCGTCGCCAGTCCCAGCGAGACGCCGATAACGTGGGGTTGTCGGCTGGACTGGCCTGTAGCGTCTGGCTGGTCGGCGGCGTCAGCGCCCTCGTTACGACGGGATGAATGCAGCCCAGGATGTAGAAACATTCAATACGAATAAAATGTAAATTAGGGGATATGGGTATAGCCACGATGGTATCAGACTGGCTCCCCGACAGCCCGCCGACGTGGGACGACGTTATCGTGACTGTCCTCGCCGTGGTGTGGCTATCTCTCACGTTCTCCGGACTCGATACGATCTCGTGGACAGCACTCGCGGCCGGTATTGGAATCGTCGTGGTCGTAGCGGGACCTGTCGCTCATTCGACGCTCAGCGAGCGCATCAGTGCTCGGGTACCAGCACTCGGACCGGCCGGCCGTGCTGTCGGTATCGTCCTCTTCGCGGTCGCTGTCTGGTTCGTCGCACCGATGGTCGACGTCCCGGCCCACCTCGTCACGAGCTTTTGCGGCGGTGGGATGCTCGCCCTCGCGGTGCTGGTGGCGCTCCAAGCCGTCTACGCCGGTGAGGTATCTGGATGGCGAATCGGGCAGCGAGACGATTGAAGTGAGATTGCAAGCGCCGATACTTAGGGACCGGGACCGCCTACGAGAGACCATGCCCCGTCGAAGTATCCTCTTTTCGCCCGGCGACGACGCCGGGAAACTCCGAAAGGCCCCGGAGACGGACGCCGACGTAGTGGTTTTCGACCTCGAAGACGCCGTGGTCCCCGACCAGAAAGCTGCGGCCCGCGAAATCGTCCGCGACGCACTCTCGGACGTGTTCCCGGCCGACTGCGAGGTCTGCGTCCGCGTCAACCCGGTCGGTGCGGGCGCGGCCGAGGACCTCGCCGTCATCCTCGACGGCCCGACCCCGGACAGCGTGATGCTCCCGAAGACCCGAGACGCCGACGACGTGCGACAGCTCGCGGAGCTGTTAGCTGACGCGGGCGTCGCGTGTCCGATACTCGCCCTCGTCGAGTCGGCGGCGGGCATCCTCCACGCGGAGGGCATCGCCGCCGCCGAGGGCGTCGAAGCGCTGGTGTTCGGAGCCGAGGACCTCGCCGGCGACATCGGCGCGACGCGAACCGAAGCGAGCAGTGAAGTCGAACACGCGCGCCAGCACGTCGTCCTCGCAGCGCGGGCCGCGAACGTGACGCCCATCGACACACATTTTCCCTCCTACACCGACGACGAGGGACTCCAACGGGAAGCGAAACGCGCGCTTCAGTTGGGGTACGACGGGAAACTCGCCATCCATCCCGCGCAAGCGACCATCATCAACGAGGTGTTCACCCCGACGCCCGCGCGGGTGGAGTGGGCCGAACGCATCCTCTCGGCGCGCGACGAGTCGAGCGGTGGCGTCTTCGTCGTCGACGGCGAGATGATCGACGCCCCGCAGATTCGACAGGCTGAACGGGTCCTAGAGCGGGCGAACGCCGGCAGCGAGTGAGCGCCAGAGGAGCTAAACCCACGCGGGCCGACATATGTCGTGTGCCATCGATACCTGAGAAATATCACGACTTGTTCGAGAAGTCGACGTTCGCCCACGTCGTGACCATGCTGCCCGACGGTCGGCCGCACTCGATGCCGGTCTGGGTCGACTACGATGCCGAGGACGACCGACTGTTGGTGAACACTGAGCGCCACCGACGCAAGGCGAAGAACGTCGAGACGGACCCGACCGTCGCGGCGAGCATGACCGACCCCGAGAACCCGTATCGGTTCCTCTCGATAACGGGAGAAGTCGACGAAGTAACGACGGAAGGCGCACGCGAGCACATCGACGAACTGGCGAAGCGATACATGGGCGAAGACGAGTATCCCCAACCCATCGAGAGCGAGCGAATCATCCTTCGTATCCGCGCCGACGAGGTGTTTACCGGCGGGTAGACGCACCCTGCCTGCCACCGACGGCGGTATCCTTTTCCTGCCCGTCCGCCACTGCTAGACCATGTCGGACGAGGTAAATCCCTTCGAGAGTTTGCAGGAGCAAATCGACGACGCCGCCGCCTATCTCGAGTACTCGCCGGACGTGCTCGACCGATTGAAACACCCCGAGCGCGTCTTGGAGACGAACCTCTCTATCGAGATGGACGATGGCTCTATCGAGGTGGTCAAGGCGTTCCGGTCACAGTTCAACGGCGACCGCGGCCCCTACAAGGGCGGTGTTCGCTACCATCCGCAGGTCTCCCGCGACGAAGTGAAAGCCCTCTCCGGATGGATGGTCTACAAGTGCGCCGCCGTCGGCATCCCCTACGGCGGCGGTAAGGGCGGTATCAGGCTCGACCCAGGCGAGTACTCCGCCGACGAGATGGAGCGTATTACCCGGTCGTTTGCCAAGGAACTCCGCCCGCTTATCGGCGAAGACCGTGACATCCCCGCGCCGGATGTCAACACCGGCCAGCGCGAGATGAACTGGATCAAGGACACCTACGAGACCCTAGAGAACACGACCGAACCCGGCGTCGTCACGGGGAAGGCGAAAGATTCCGGCGGGAGCCTCGGTCGGGTGGAGGCCACCGGGCGCTCGGTGATGCTCACGACCCGCGAGGCGTTCGACTATCTCGGGAAGGACATCGAGGGCGCGACCGTCGCCGTACAGGGCTACGGGAATGCCGGCTCAGTCGCAGCGAAACTCGTCGAGGACCTCGGCGCGAACGTCGTCGCCGTCTCGGATTCCTCGGGCGCGGTGTACGACGCCGACGGCCTCGACACCAGCGCGGCGAAAGACCACAAGATAGAGACCGGCTCGCTCTCGGGGTACGAAGGCGCGAGCGAGGAACTCTCTAACGAGGAACTGCTGACGATGGACGTCGACCTGCTGATTCCGGCGGCGCTCGAAAACGCCATCGACGGTGACCTCGCGGAGGAAGTACAAGCGGACGTCGTCGTGGAGGCCGCCAACGGCCCGCTGACGCCGGAGGCCGACGACGTGATGACAGAGCGGGAGGTCTCCGTCTTCCCCGACATCCTCGCCAACGCCGGCGGCGTCACCGTCTCGTACTTCGAGTGGGTCCAGAATCGTCAGCGCTTCTACTGGAACGAACAGCGCGTCAACGACGAACTCGAACGGATAATCACGGACGCGTTCGATGAACTCGTCTCCACCTACGAGAACACCGACGCGCCGAGTTTCCGCACCGCGATGTACGTCGTCGCCATCGAGCGAGTCGCCACCGCCGCCGAACAAAGTGGCATCTGGCCCTGAAATCGGGCGCAATCGCCGCCTCGTCTCGAACGATGGCGGCCACGGGTATTTTGCCTTCGTCGTCCGAAAGGGTAGATATGGTCGTCTTCGAGCGAGAGGTCCGCGTGTCTGCGCCGCTCTCCGAGGTCTGGGCGTTTCATTCCACGAGCGACGGCCTCGTGGCTCTCACCCCCGATTGGATGCACCTCCGCGTCGAGGAGACGCGTGGGCCCGACGACGACCCGAACCCCGAAGTGCTCGAAACCGGGTCGATAATCATTTCCACGGCCCGCCCATTCGGTGTCGGTCCGCGCCAGCGGTGGGTCTCGGAGATCGTCGAGCGTCAGTTCGACGAAGACGAGGGCAACGCCGTGTTCCGCGACGTGATGCGAGACGGGCCGTTCCCGAAGTGGGAGCACACCCATCGGTTCCGGGCTGACGGCGACGACGCGACCATCGTTCACGACCGCGTCGAGTACGAGCTTCCGGGCGGTCCCTTCGGCCGCGCGGTGGGGCCGGTCGGTTTCCTCGGGATGGAGCCGGTGTTTCGGTACCGTCACCAGCGGACCAAAGCGCTACTGGAAGGCTGAGCGGCGGCGTTCGCACCGCCGAATCGGTCGTGTAAAAAGCCGACACAGCCGTGGCTTTATCCGACAGTGGGACCCAGTAGCGCCCATGACGGACGTACTCGTCGTCGGTGGTGGTCCCGCCGGTCTGAGCGCTGCACTGTTCACCGCAAAGAACGGGCTGGACACCGTCGTCTATGACACCGACGAGACGTGGATGCACAAGGCCCACCTGTTCAACTACCTCGGCATCGACTCGATGGACGGCTCCGAGTTCATGGAAGACGCCCGCGATCAGGTCGAGGAATTCGGCGTCGACCTCCGCGATGGTGAAGTGACTGGGGTCGAAGAAGACGGCGATAGCTTCGTCGCCACCGTCGACGGCGAGGACGTCGAAGCGCCGTATCTGGTGTTGGCGACCGGCGCGGACCGCGGACTCGCCGAGGAACTGGGTTGTGAGTTCGACGGTGACGTGGTCGACGTGAACGTCTCGATGGAGACTAGCGTCGAGGACGCCTACGCCACCGGCGCGATGTGCCGCGACCAGGAGTGGCAGGCCATCATCTCCGCCGGCGATGGCGGCGCGGCCGCCCTCGACATCCTCTCGAAGGAGGAGGGCGAGCACTTCCACGACTTCGACGTTCCGGACGACGCGTAGTGACCGACACCGGCTTCGCGGACTTCGACCCGTGGGTCGGCCTCGTCGTCGCGGTTCTCGCGGTCAGTACGAGCGCCATCCTCGTCCGGGCGAGCAACGCGCCGGCCAGCGTCGCGGCCTTCTACCGCGTGGCGATGACGACGCTCTTGGTAGTCCCGCTCGCTCTCTGGCGCGATCCCGACGCGTTTTCGAAACTCGCGCACCGGGACCTGCTGGCGGCCGCGGCGACCGGCGTTGCCCTCGCAGTCCACTTCGCCGCGTGGTTCGAGAGCCTCGCGTGGACCAGCGTCGCCGCCTCGGTGACGCTCGTGCAGTCCCAACCCCTATTCGTCGCCGTCGGCGCGTGGGCGTTGCTCGACGAGCGAATCACCCGCGGGACGACGGTCGGCATCCTACTGGCCGTTGGCGGCATCGTCGTGATGTCACTCAGCGAGCTGCTGGGCGGCGGCGTCGGCCCGCGACCGCTGTACGGCAACGCGCTGGCGCTCCTCGGGGGTGTGATGGCCGCCGCCTACGTGGTCGCCGGGCGGTCGCTCCGCCAGCGGTTCCCGCTGTTTCCGTACGTCACCGTCGTCTACGCTGTCGCCGCGGTCTGCCTGTTTGCGTTCGTCTTCGCCGGCGGCCACCCCCTCGTCGACTACCAGCCCCGCGAGTGGGTCCTGTTCTTCCTGATGGCCGTCGGCCCGGGCGTGTTCGGTCACACGGTCCTCAACTGGGCACTCGGCCACCTCGAATCCAGTCTCGTGAGCGTCTCGCTGCTCGGCGAACCCGTCGGGAGCGCGCTGCTGGCCTTTCTCTTGCTATCTGAAGTTCCGGGGACGTGGACGCTCGCCGGCGGCGTCGTGGTCCTCACGGGGATCGGCGTCACCGCGCGTTCCCGGGCCAGGGTCAGTAGCAGCACGTAGAAGGTGTCTACAACTTCTCAGATAGGGTGATATTTTCAGCCAAAAAGATGGAACCAGCTGTTCAGTAAATATGCTAACTTAATACCAAGCTACTACGCGATCGGGGCCCCGTGCTCGGCATGCCGGGAACTGAAATCTACGGTGTTCAGTTCATCCCATCCGGCGAGAGTGGCTTGTTCGTCCTCGTATACGTCAATGATATGTAGACCCGGATGGTCGAAAACAATTTCCGCGCGATCACCGAACTGCACACGGTTGAATTCCTCGCGTGTCGCCGTTGGATTGCGACACTCTCCATTCGCCCAGCAGAAACCGATGACGTATCGTACGTCGTCGAACGTCGATTCAAGACGGTCAATTAGTTCATCCGTGATTTGTACGTCAGCGACCGAAGCCGCGATGGTTTGGTACTCTTCAGCGACGCGACAATCTGGCTTGGTCTCGCCATCATATCCAGCGTAAAAGATGTTGTCACGGTAGCGCTCACCATCGTGACGCCACTCGACTTCGACGATTTTGAACTGCAAGTACCCAGTTTTCGCAATTTCTAGGTTCGTGAGGCAACCGCTAAGGGAGGAACAGAGTCCGACTCCGGAGGCCAGAACCGCTCGTCGGGAAATCATATTCTACGGTTACTATACCACTCAAATAAATGCTTCCACGCTTGTAGTTCTGGAAACCCAGATACTGGAGAATTCACTCGGGCTATGGTGAATACCAGACTATACTGAGCAAACAAGGTTTCGACAGGCTCATTTCGTTCATCTATCGGTGCCGTAACTGGCCGGGGCTTTCTGGCTGGTTGTGCCGTAGTCAAAACCGCTTGTCCGCTAACTCACTCAGCTAGCGTACTGTTCGATAGCGCCTCGGATGGCCCCCGCGTCGAAGTCATGGTCCGGGCGGATGTTGACGAAGTCTAAGAACTCGTCGGCGTCGAGCAGTTCCTCGGCGGTGTACTGCCGGGCCGCCGCGTCGACTGCCGTGTGCGCGCCGACGAGCGGTTCCAGCGCGCCCAGTGCACAAGCGATGTCGTAGGCCCGTGCGTCGGCGATGGCCTCCTCGCGGACGCTGGTCGCGTCGATGAAGTACAGTTCGTCGTCGGCGACGAGGACGTTCTCAGAGCGAAAGTCGCCGTGGGCGAGGCCGTCCTCGTGCATCCGGTGGAGGTAGTCGAACACCGTCGGCGCGTGGCGTTCGACGGCCTCGGGCGGCAGGTCGTCGAGCGTGGCGAAATCCTGCAGGTACTCGAAGACGAGCACGCCCATCCCGTTGTGCTCGAACGCTTCGATGGGTTCGGGCGCGTTCACGCCTAACTCCCGCATCCGCTCGGTCGCTTCGAGTTCGTGCTGGGCCATCTGGGCGGGGGTCCCGAAGTGCTCGAAAAAGCCCTCGGTGCCCGAAGAGAACGCGCCGATGTTCCGTCCGGTGGTCAACAGCGCGTGGACCAGCGAGTTCTGTTGGGTGATGAGTTTGACGAACCAGCGGTCCTCGACGACGAACGGCGTCGAGAGCCAGTTGTCCGCCTCCAGAAAGACGATGCGGCCAGACGACTCGCCGTAGCGGTTGAGCACCGCGCGAGCGACACCTTCCAGTTGCTCCCACGGGACTGTCCCGCGGAGGAACCGACGAAACGCCATTGGATAGGACGAGGGGAGGGCGGCGGATAGCGCTTGTGTCCGGTACCATCGTCTCCGAGACGCGGGATGGGGCCGCGACGGAGAAACTGCTACGTTCGTAGCCGTCCAAGTGAGAGCATGAGCGTCATCCTCGAGTTCTCGATTCCCGCCGCGGAATTCCAACTTGGCGAAGTTCTGTCGGGTTCGCCGGATATGCACCTCGAACTCGAACGAATCGTTCCGACCGGGGACATGGTCATGCCTTTCATCTGGGCGACCGGCGACGACCACGACACATTCGCGAAGATGGTGCGCTCTCACGTCAGAGTTCGCGAGTTCGTCGAACTAGATTCCCTCGACGAGAGCAAACTGTACCGAATCGTATGGACGGAATTTCCGACGGACCTGATCGAGGGAATCTCTAAGGCGGACGCAGTAATTCTCGAAGCCCACGGCGACGGAGAGTGGGTGTTCCGGTTACGATTTCCTGACCACGAGCGGCTCACGGTGTTTCACAACTACGTCATCAAGCACGACATTCCGATTACCGTCGAACGAACGTACACGCTGACCGAGACGACCGAGCGCGGCCATCGGTTCGACCTCTCGCAAGAACAGCGCGAGGCGCTCGTTCTCGCGCTTGACCGAGGCTACTTCGAGACACCCAGCGAAACGAGCCTCGGCGAGTTAGCCGAGGAACTGGGTATTAGTCGCCAAGCAGTTTCGACTCGAATCCGGCACGGCAACGAGAAGATACTTCGAGGAGTGCTGCTCTCGTCGGACGAGATGTACGAATGACAAAAAGGGGTTGATTGGTCAACGATAGCGCCCAACAATCGGTGACTGGTAGCCCCTACTATGGATAGTCGGCCACCCGATAGCCGTGTGTTCGAGGCCTTCGCAAACCGGTATCGCCGCCAGCTATTGCTCGCCTTGTTCACTGCCAACCCACAGAACGACGACGATATCGACCCACTCAACCTCCTGCGAGAGAGCGAGACGGAAGACGATCCCGAAGTTACGCGTGTCACTCTGCGCCATGTCCATCTCCCGAAGCTCGCCGACTCGGGATTTATCGAGTGGGACCGAGAGTCGGGCGAAATCTCGAAAGGCCCCGACTGGGAGCAAATCGCTCCGATTCTCCGATTGTTACACGAGCATCGGGACGAACTACCCGACGAGTGGCTGTTGAAGCCGCTTACGGACGAGTGAGTCCCACATGGTATTTGATGGCAGAGCGCGTAGACGACGCTATGGAGTTCGACCTCCCGGACGAGCACCGACTGATGCGCGACTCGGTGCGGGACTTCTGCGAGAACGAAATCGCCCCGATTGCACAGGACATCGAGGACGAACACCGGTTCCCCGCCGAGGTGTTCGACGAACTCGGGCAACTGGACGTGATGGGCGTCCCCATCGACGAAGAGTGGAGCGGACTGGGCGGCGACCAGTTGATGTATGCGCTGGTCTGTGAGGAACTGGGCCGCGTCTCGGGTTCGATTGGTCTCTCGTACGCGGCGCACGTCTCGCTCGGTTCGAAACCGATCGAGTCGTTCGGCACCGACGCCCAGCGAGAGCGATGGCTCGAACCGCTCGCGCGGGGCGACCATCTCGGGTCGTGGGCGCTGACCGAACCCGGGAGCGGCAGCGATGCCAGCGACATGGACACCACGGCAGTGCGAGACGGTGGTGAATACGTCTTGAACGGCACTAAGCAGTTCATCACGAACGCGAACGTCGCCGGTTCTATCCTCGTCAAGGCCGTCACGAACCCTGGCGCGGGCTATGACGGCATCTCTACCTTTATCGTCTCGCCCGAGGACGACGGCTGGGAGGTGACGACGGTGTGGGAGAAGATGGGGCTGAATGCCTCGCCGACCTGCGAACTCCAGTTCGACGACTGCCGGATTCCCGAAGACCGCTTGCTCGGCGAGGAGGGCGACGGCTGGGACCAGACCAAGCGGACGCTGAACGGCGGGCGCATCTCCATCGCCGCGCTCTCGGTCGGGTTGGCACAGGGCGCATACGAAGCCGCCAAATCCTACGCCACCGAACGCGAGCAGTTCGATCAACCCATCTCGAAGTTCGACGCGGTGCGGGACAAGATCGTCGAGATGGACCGCAAGATAGAGCGCGCTCGGCTGCTCACCCACAAGGCTGCGGCGGCCTACGACGCGGGTGACACCGACGACCTCACCCGCCTCGCCGCGCTGGCGAAACTCGACGCCAGCGAAATCTGCCGCGAGGTCGCCGAAGACGCCGTGCAGGTGCTGGGTGGCTACGGTTACACCACCGACTTCGCGCCCCAGCGGTTCTATCGCGACGCGAAACTGATGGAGATCGGCGAGGGGACCAGCGAGATTCAGCGGTTGGTCCTCGGCCGCGAACTCGGTCTCTGAGTACGGATAGTCACCGGATACGTCCCACGTTCGTCCGTTCACTACTCACCGAACGCTCCGACCAGAAAGCCTATGCGTCGAGGCACGGCCTGACAGCGCATGGGTCTGGACGTGCTGCCGCTACCGGACGAAGACACCCTCGACCAACTCGCCGGATTCACGGGCGTGGGCTGGACCACCTCTCTCTTCGGGTTTCTCACATCAGCTATCGGGTACGGCAACAGCGTCGTCACCCGGGTCGCGGCCGACCCGGTGTCGCTGCTGTACGTCGGCGTGGTGTTCTTCCTCGCGACGCTCGGGTTGGACCGCCTCGCCGGCGTCGTCGCCGAGGACTGACGCGGCGTCACGGCCGCTCACGCTCCACTCTGTCTCTCACTCCCCGTTGTTCGGAACGATAGTGACCGGCACGTTTGCCGCGTCCACGACGGCGAAGGCGGCGTTCCCCGATGCCAATCGGCCGGCGAGCCCCTTTGACTCGTGGCCCATGACGATGTGGGTGATATCGACGTCGGCGGCCACCTCCAGTAGCTCGTGGCCGACGCGGGTCCCCGGGCGCGGTCCCGACCGACCGACGTGTTCGAGCGAGACGGTCCCGACCACGGCCTCGTCGACGAGGCGCTCTCGGATCTCGTCTCGCACCTGTTTGGCGTCCGCGTCCGCGAACTCCTCGCTCACCAAGTGGACGATGTACAGTTCTTCGTCCAGTCCGCGACCGAGTCTGATGGCGGTGTCGAGAACCCCCTCGGACGTGTGGTCGTCGTCGATGGCCACGAGGATGGTCATACACGGTCCAACGGTTCCCGCCGATATAGCGATTTCCGCCCGAAGAATTTCGGCCTCGAACGGTTACGACGTGGCCTTCAGGTTGTGGACGGCGTCGAGCCAATCGACTATCTCGGCGGTGGGTTCCAGCGCCGCGACGATCTTCTCGGCGTCCTTGTACGCCATCGGCGCTTCGTCGCGGACGCTCTCGACGACGGACTCGGAGTAGACGTCGGCCATCGCGTCGGCGAACTCGTCCATGGCGACCACGTCGTGAGCCTTCCCGCGACTCATCACTCTCCCCGCGCCGTGCGGGGCGGTCCGGTGGAACTCCTCGTTGCCTTTCCCGCGGGCGAGAACCGACCCCTCGGCCATGTTGAACGGGACGACGAGCCGCTGGCCCTCGCGGGCGGGCGTCGCTCCCTTGCGGATGGTCAGGTCTCTGAAATCGATGTAGTTGTGGATCGACTGAAATCGCTCGACGGGGTCGATACCCAGCGCCGCACAGATAGCGTCGCTCATCAGCTCGCGGTTCCAGCGGGCGTACTGCTGGGCGAACAACATGTCGACGTAGTAGCCGTGGGCCTCTCGCCCTTCGAGCCAGTCGAGGTCGCTGTCTCGCTCGGTGTCGTCGCCGACGTGCGGGCCGAGCGACCCGAGCGCGTCGAAGGCGTCCTCGATGTCCTTTCCATCGAGTTCCCGGCGCAGACGGTCCTTCTCGACGTGCGACTCGCCCTTGCCGCCGGTGACCCACTCGTAGAGGTCGCTATCGCTGACCGTCTCGGGGTCGAACTTCAGGTAGTCGGCGTACTCCTCGGGAACCTCCTCGCGAATGGAGCCGATAGCCCGCCGGTCGGTGGCCTTCGACTGCCAGAACTCGGCGACGGATTTTCCTAAATACCGGGAGCCGCTGTGGATGACGAGCCAGTAGTCGCCGCTCTCGCGTGCGCAGGCGAACTCCACGAAGTGGTTGCCGCCGCCGAGCGTCCCGGCGCTCTGGATGACGTGGCCCATCCCCTGTCGCTGATCGGCCAGCACTCGCTCACACAGCGATTCGAAATACTCGCCGTCGTAGCCCCCGAAGTCGAACTCGATCGGGTCGACGCGCTCGCCGAACCGCGCTTCGAAGGCGTCGTCGAACCCCTCGAACACCTCGTTGGCTCGGTCGAACGGGAACTCGGAGACGAGGTGGGGGGCGTCGTCGTAGTCGTGGACCGACCGCCCCATCGGAACCGCCTCGCGGACGCGGCGCTCTCGCTCTCCGTCTTCGAGGGGCAGCGAGCCGCCGAGGTTCGTCGCCGCCATCCCGCAGCCGACGTCGACGCCGACGATGTTGGGGACGATCCGGTCGCCGAGCGGCATCGTGAAGCCGATTGGCGCGCCCGCACCCCAGTGCGTGTCGGGCATCACTCGGACGGGTTCGGTGAAGGCCGGGTGGTCGACGAGCGACTGTATCTGGTCGAGACAACCCGCCTCGACCAGTGATTCGTCTTCGACCATCACGCGCGCCGTCGTGTACTCGCCGGGCAGTTCCAGTGCCATTCTGTCGTGGGTACTCGGGAGCGAGGTTTGAAGCTCACGGTGGGGCGTCGCGCCGTCGCACACACCCCCACGGATATAAGTCCGGAGCCGAACACACCTATCCGAATAATTGCCTATAATTGCCCTCTCTCCCCTCGTAGGGCCATTTTCAGTTCGTGGGAACGCACTCCTGTTTATATGCACGTCTCGGTCGGAGATACACATGTGAGGTAACGATGTCCTATCAAGCAACCAACCCCCTGGCCGACGAGTTCGAACTCGGGCTGGACGGACCGCTGACGGCGTACTGGCTGGCGTTCCTGCGAGTGGTCACCGGATGGTGGTTCTTCCACGCCGGCGTGACCAAGCTCATCGAGGACGGGCTGGCCTTCACCTACGGACCGGCCTACATGCAGCAGATGACTGGCACCGCGCTGGGCCCCATCCCGGTCTGGATGGGGAACAACCTCGCGTGGCTCATCGCGCCGGGCGTCCCGCTGTTCGAGACGCTCATCGGACTGGCGCTCATGGTGGGCGCGTTCACCCGACTGGCAGCCTTCGGCGGGGTCATCTTCATGACCCTATTCTGGGTCGGCAACGCGGGGTTCGGGCACGGCCTGGTCAACAGCGACCTGATGGGCCTGCTCCTGTTCGTGACGGTGATGGTCGTCGGTGCCGGCCGGTACTACGGCCTCGACGCGATCATCGAGAAGCTGGCGTTGGTGGAGCGCCATCCCAAACTCCGCTACATACTCGGCTGACGAGGTGACAAAACATGACTACCATCATCGACAAGGCGGCCATGGCATTGAGCGGCGGACTGATGCTGCTGGGCATCGTTGGACTCGGAATCGTGGAGATGCTGGCCGGCGCGCCCTTCGGGGCAGCCCCGGTGACGAACGAGGCCGGCGAGATCGTGGCGACGCCGATGGTCGACCCGACCATCCGGACCGGTCTCGTCATCGCCGGGCTGGTCGTCCTGGGGCTGTACGCGGCCTACCGGATAGCGACCCCGGCAGACGAGACTGACGTGGCGAACCGCCACGAGACGATGGCCGACTGAGACGACGCCACGCCCCCGACACTTTTCTCGTCGCCGCGTCTCTCGTCGGATATGCTCGATGCAGGCGACCCGGCACCGGATTTCGACTTAAATGGCACCGCAGGCGAGGAGAGCGGCGCCTACCGCCTCTCCGCGGCAGCGGGTCGAGCACCCGTGCTGGTCGCGTTCTACACCGAGGATTTCTCGCCGGCCTGTACGGCCTACCTCGAAGCGCTGCGGGACACCGACTGGGGGACGCTGACCGACGCTATCGCCGTCTTCGGCGTCGCACCCGGTAATCTGGACGACCATCGGGCGTTCGCTACGGAACTCGGCCTTCCGTTTCCGCTGTTGGTCGACCACCACGGTATCGACGCGCAGTTCGGCGTCCAGCGCCCCGACGGAACCACCCGCCGGTCGGCGTTTCTCGTCGACGGGCGGTGCCGGGTGCGGTTCGCGTGGGCCGACGACCGAGACGCACCGGACGGCGACCCACCGGACCTCTCTCCGGTGCTGGACGCTGTCGAATCGCTCTAACCTCGCCACTCGTCGGCGAGCAGTCCGTAGACGTGGACGTCCTGGTAGTCCCCGTCGCGATACCAGTGCTCGCGCATGACGCCTTCACGTTCGAAGCCGACTTTCTCCAACACTCGCTTCGAGCCCTCGTTGTCGGTGACGGCCCGCGCATGGACCCTGTGGAGGCGGAGCTGCTCGAACGCGTGGTCGAGGAGCGCCTGCACCGCGTCGGTGGCGTGCCCCTTCCCCCACGCGTCGGGAGTGAGATAGCAGCCGATTTCGGCGTTGCCGGTACGCGTATCGAGGTTCCGCAAGCCGACCGTCCCAATCGAGTCGCCGTCGTCGCAGATCAAGAAGTGGACGTCGTCGGCGTCGGGGTCGGTGACCGACTCGACCCACTCGCGCTCCGCCCGCTCGGTCTTCGGGCGGGCGAACGAGAGTCCGGCGCGGACCTCGGGGTCGTTGATCGTCTCGTAGAGGAACGGCACGTCGTCGTCGCCGATGACGTTGAGCGTCACTCGCTCGCCGCGGAGGAAGATCGGACCGGGCATACGCCGATACATTCAACCGACTGACAATAGCGTTTCGACGGGGTGGTACACATTCTCATCCAGGTCGTCGGGAACGATAGGCCAAAGGCGGTCCCACTCCGCCGTCGTGGCATGGGAACGATGTTGGAGAGCCGCGAAGAACAGGCCGAGGAAGTCGTCGACCGACTCCACGAGGAGTACCCCGATTCGACCATATCCTTGAACTACTCGAACCGATTGGAGCTATTGGTCGCTGTCGTCCTCTCGGCACAGTGTACCGACGAGCGCGTCAACGAAGTGACCGCCGAGTTGTTCGAGAAGTACCAGACGCCCGAGGACTACGCTGAGGCTAGCGAAGAGCAACTGGCCGAGGACATCTACGGCATCACCTTCCACAATAACAAGGGCGGCTATCTCAAGGGTATCGGCGAGAAGATCGTCGGCGAACACGACGGCGAGGTCCCCGATACGATGGCGGAACTGACCGAGTGTCCCGGTGTCGGCCGCAAGACGGCCAACGTCGTCCTCCAGCACGGCCACGACGTCGTCGAGGGTATCGTCGTCGACACCCACGTCCAGCGCCTCTCGCGGCGTCTCGGGCTGACCGAGGAGGAGCGTCCCGAGGCCATCGAACAGGACCTCGTAGATGTCGTCCCCGAGACGGAGTGGCAGCAGTTCACGCACCTGCTCATCGACCACGGTCGCGCAGTGTGTGGCGCGCGCACGGCCGAGTGCGGCGAGTGCGTGCTGGCCGATATCTGTCCGTCCGAAAAGGGAGACAGCGAAATAGACCTCGCTAGCGGCGACCCGTGGTGATTAGCCCGGGAAGGTGACGAGACGGCCCGTGGCGTAGCCGAGGGACAGAACGAGCATGGTCCCGCCCTCGCGTCGGCCTATAGCGGCCGTAGCCGACGAACGACACATCCCTCAGGAAGACCGGTGGGCCGTCGATGCGCCCATATTCGAGCCGAGGACCGTTCCCGAGGCGACGGCGTACTCCAACCGCCGAGGACACCGAACGACGCAACGAGGTGCGTGCCGATTTCGGTGAGGTTCGTGCCGGCCGAGAGGACAAACATCTTGACGAGGTTCTCGGAGATGTCGAAATGTCGTGCCAACGCGAGAGAGGGGGTAACGGCCACGCCAGTCCCCTTCACGAGCGCGACTGTCCCGACACCGAGCGCCAACATCGTGGTCGTATCGCTACCATTCCCATGTACTCTCTCCTACTGCTCGGAACGCGACTCACCCCCCGAGATTTTGGTGAGGCCGTCACAGCACGTACCGAAGGACGAACCGAGCCACGCCGACGAGGTAGGCCAGTATCCAGAAGATGACGTAGCCGAAGACGCCGATACGCAGGCGCGAGCGCCAGTGGCTCATCCGCTCGCCGCCGATCTCGTCCATCAGCAGGTCCTCGTCGTAGTCGTTGTAGAGGTCGTGTTCGCGCTTCGCCCTGAAGATCCGGACGATGCCGGTGCCGCCGAAGAGAAGGAGTGCGTACGCCTGTAAGCCGAGGTAGGCGTGGACCGCCGAGAGGCCGCCCAGCTGGTCGACGAGGCGCGGAGCCATCCAGAACAGCATCGGGATCGTCGTCAGGACCAGTCCCGTGACGACGAACTTCAGGTGGTGCATCAGGACGCCCCAGGTGACCGGCTCGGTCTCGATTATGTAGTACGCGCCGTAGAGAAAGCAGGGCAGACTCAGCGTTACCGACACGAGCGCGACTGTGGCGACCAACCCATCCGACACCATAGCCGCTCGTTAGGACACGACGCGCTAAAACGTGCCGGATGCGGTCGGTCAGAAGGTGTAAGGCCGAGGAAATCCAAGTAGGCACGATGGCAGATACCGACTCGACGTCATCCGCGGCGGACGCCGACGAGGACCCCGGCCGAGAGTCGGCCGCCGCCTCGGCGACGGAGGACGGGCTCGGTGAGAGTCTCGACACCGAGGCACTCCGAAAGCAAGTCGAGGAGAAGTACGACTTCGACGACTTCGGCCCGGCCGATATGGCGGAGATGACCGCCGAGGAGTGGGACGTCGCCTTCGACGACGAGTCCTGGATCACCGGCGAGGAACTGCTCGACCGCGTCGCGCGCGACCTGCGCAACCGCGTGGCGAACCGGGACGTCTTCGCCCGCGTCGAGCGCCACCGCGAACCGCCGCGAGTGTTGGCGTACTCCGACGAGGGGTACGCCATCGTCTATCCCGACGGCAGCGTCGAGGGAGAAGGGACGGTGCTGCGAGACGTGAAACCGACCATCGCGCTCGCGTCGATGGACTCCTACGAGGTGCCCGAGGCGGTGCCCGACAACCCGCTTCCCGATCCCGAGGCAGTTGCGGAGGGCGGTGGCGAGCTGGGCAACTGGATGTTGCAGGTCATCGCCGGCGCGCAGTTGCTCGCTGGCATCGTCCTGCTGATCGGCGGGATGCTCGCCGTCGCAGGTGTCCTCGGCGGGCCAGGAACGAACATCGTCGCGCTGTTCGTCGCCGGTATCGCGTTCATCGGCATCGCGCTCATCCTCTTTTTCACCGTCGCCAACGCACGTCTCTCCGATAAGTTCCGCGCCGAGGAGTATCGCGACCGGCTCAGAGCGGTCGGTCTCGAAGACGGCGAGCGACCCGACTTCGTTCCCGAACTCGACACCCAGAACGGACGGGACCACACGGAGAGCGACGAGACCGACGAAGTCGGTGTATGACGGTGCCTGCAGGCGGTATCCGGTGGGTTTATACAAACACAGTTCTGAGTCTCGGACGTACATGAACAGGCGGGAGTTCGTCCGGACTGCAGGGGGTGCCGCAGGCGCTGCGGCGACCCTGGGGACCGCCGGCACGGCCGCTGCCCAAGAAGAGGGTGGCGGTGGCGGCGGCAACGGTTCGAGCGGTGGCGGCGGCAACACAGCTCCGGATTACGGCAACTGGTTCAGTAACGTCGGTAACTACTCCGGCCCCGGGAGTACGGTCGATCAGACCGGCAACAGCGAGGTCACCGTAGAGGTCGGGACCCAAGCCAACGGCGGTGCCTTCGGGTTCGGCCCGCCCGCAGTCCACGTCGACAACGGCGCGAAAGTTCTTTGGGAATGGACCGGGGAAGGCGGCGGCCACAACGTCGTCTCCCAGGGCGATGGCCCGCTGGATTCGGGGAGTGCAACGTCCAGTTCCGGGGTCAACTACGAGTACACCTTCGAGGAAGACGGTATCTACAAATACTACTGTAGCCCCCACCAGGGCAACGGGATGAAAGGTGCCATCGTCGTCGGGTCGGATTACCCCACGACGACCGTCGGCGGCGGAGTTCAGGAGGTTAACCCCCACGAGGCCGGTGTGCCGATCCAGCCCCACTTCGTCGGCTTCGGCGCGGGGCTAGCGGTCATCATCCCCCTCATCTTCACGTTCTTCCAGCTGAAATACGGTGAATCCCCGCACACCAGCGGAGGGAACAACTGATGGCCTCGGAAGGATCCACGTACGGTGATATCCACCGCTACGAACCGCCACGCGAGAGCACTGCCGCGGCAGTGGGAATCGTCCTGTTGACCCTCATCCAGATCGTCCTCGTCGGATTGTTCACCTACGGGATGCTCACCGGATGGGCGTCCGGAATCGGGACGACCCTGACGGTGCGTCTCATCGAGGCCAACATGTTCCTCGGCGGCGTCTTGACCGTCATCTTCCTCGACCTGGCGTTCGTCATGCTCCTGTATCGCAAGGAGTTCCTCCCCGACGTGATGATCGTCAAAAAGCGCCGCCGCAAGTGGGAGGACCTCTACGTCCGCCAGGACGAAGTCGACGGTACGACGATGGGCGGCGACAGCGGCGAACTCGTTGAGTCGATCAAACGCGCAGTCTACCCCTACTACTACAAAAAATAATGCCACTAGACGAAGACAAGTATCCAGCCGAAACCGGCCGCCGACGCTTCGTAAAGGGTGTCGTCGGAAGCGCCGCGCTCTCCAGCGTCGGCGTCGGTGGTGCCGCAGCCGTCAGCGCCACCACGGACGCCGCTGGGGAAGGTGGCGGGACGACCAACTTCGTTGCCGTCGAGAACGTCGATGGCCCCGCACCGCGCGGGATGCCCATCATCCCCATCACCATCGAAGGGGGCGAACTAACGGGTGTCTGGCCCGAATTCAGCGAAGAAGAGGGCGTCGCTATCGCGCAGGACTTTGGCGGGAGTGGCATCGACTACTCCTCGGCCTGGTTCCAGTACTGCGGCATCCAGAGTTCGCCGGGTATCTACCCGCAGGCAGAGCGAACCAACACCTTCCTCAACAGTCCGGGAAGTTTCGAGTGGCAGAGCGAGATCAGTGCAGGCGAACCCCTCACCGTCGATATGTTCGACGACTACAAAGAGTGGGGCAACGGCATCGGGAACGCCGGTGTCGGGAAGCCGGCTGGCGCGACGTGGCGTTCCGACGGCGGAGAGGAAGGCGTCCCAATTCAGATCATCCGCTCGGTCGAAGTCGAGAAAATGGCTAACGGTGAAGGGAAGTACAGCGAGCTTTCGGGCGACATTCAGAGCTTCATCTCTGAAGCCACCCAGAACGGGTTCATCGCCTGGCTGAACAAGTGTACGCACTTCTGTTGTGTCCCCGGGTTCAAGACGCAGGCCGGAAGCGCAAACTTCGGTGCCGCGAACATGATCTACTGTCAGTGCCACCAATCGGTGTACGACCCGTTCAGCCCGGTCAGAAAGCAGTTCGTCGCGCTCCCGCGACCCCCACAGGAAGAGTAGACAATGAGTCTCGAACGCAAAGACGAACACGACCACAACGGCTGGATGGAATCGCGCGAGCTGTCGCCGCTCGAATCCATCTACCTGACCACGCTCATCTGGCTCGACAAACGGCTCCGGGTCGTCGACTACCTGGAACTGCTAGAGGACCTCTATTACAAGGTCAACATGCAGATGCCGAAGAGCCACACCGAGCAGTACAACCTCGACAACAAGTTCTGGTACTGGTACCCGCTGTACGCGCTGGGGTCCTTTTCGACCATCGCGTACATCGTCGCCGCCATCTCCGGCGCGTTGCTCGGCTTTTACTACGCCCCAGCCGCCGCGGCCGCCGACGGGACGCCGACCATAGCGTACGACTCGGTGATGATAATCATGGGCCAGCTTAACCTCGGCTACTTCCTGCGTTCGGTCCACCGCTGGGCCGCGCAGGTGATGGTCGCCGCGGTGTTCCTGCACATGCTCCGTGTCTACTTCACAGGCGCGTACAAGGAACCCCGCGAACTCAACTGGCTCATCGGCATCATCCTCATCTCACTGACACTCGTGTTCGGGTACACGGGCTACCTGCTTCCGTGGAGTCAGCTGTCGTTCTGGGCCGGCCAGATCGGCGTCGAGATGTCGCTGTCCATCCCGCTCATCGGCGAGTGGGTCGCACAGCTACTGTTCGGCGGCTTCACCCTCTCACAGTCCACGCTACAACGGATGTACATCCTGCACGTGTTCTTCCTGCCGTTCATCACGACGGCACTCGTCGCCGTCCACATCGGCATCGTCTGGATGCAGGGCATCGCGGAACCACACTGATACCATGAGCGAAAACGACACCGACGACGACGTTCGCACAGACGGCTCGGGCGGCGGGATCGTCGCACCTGACGACGAGACGCCGACGTGGTCCGAGCGCAAGCAACGCAAACAGGGCCTCTCACGGCTCACCTACGAGTACTTCGAGCGAGCGCGACGCGAGGACCAAGACCTGCGCCAGCAATCCGATTACGTCGAACGCGACGTGCTCGGGTTCCCGGCTTGGCCCCACGAGATGATACGGAACCTCGCGCTGACGAGCTTCTTCGTCGGCATGATCCTGTTCCTCTCGGCGGCGCTCCCACCGGAGATGCCGAACCCGGCGAACTCGGGCGTGACGCCCGCCATTATCCTGCCGGACTGGTACCTCTACTGGTCGTTCGGCCTGCTAAAACTCGGCCCGCTCAATCCCGACTTGAGCATTCTGGGCGGGCAGAAGTTGATGGCCGACCGGACCTACGGTGTGTTGGCGAACGTGGTCGTCGTCGGCTTCGTCGCTATCGTTCCCTTCCTCAACAAGGGCTCTGCACGCCGTCCGGTCGAACAGCCGTTCTGGGCGGCCGTCGGGATGTCCGGCGTCATCTTCAGCTTCACTATCGCAGCGCTGTCCATCAAGAACCTCGTTCCGATGGACTCGAACCTGCTGTTCGATCTGACGTTCCTCGTCCCCATCGTCTCCGCGACCATCACCTACGCGGTGTTGAAGACGATGCGCGAGGGATACATGTTCGACCTTAATCGCCGATACTACCGGCTCAGGCCGCCGAAGTAACGGTATTCGATTTTTCGCCGCGATTCGTTGCGAGTCCGCAGGCCAACAGTATTGTAGCCTCAGCGTCACTTCTCTTATATGACTGATGTGGTCGTGGTAGACGGCGCTCGCACTGCACACGGTGCCCTGCTCGGGAAACTCTCGGAGCGTTCGACGACGGCGCTCGGGCGGGCCGCCGTCGAAGGGCTACTGGACCGTACCGGCGTCGACCACGCTGTCCCCGACTGGGTCTGTCTCGGCAACGCCGTCCAAGCGGGCGTCGGACAGGTGCCCGCGCGACAGGTCGTCGTCGACTCACCGTTGCCCGACGACTGCCCGGCGACGACGACCAACGAGGCGTCCGGGTCCGGCCTCCGGGCCATCGTGAACGCCGTCGACCGCATCGATGCGGGACGGGCCTCGGTGTGTCTCGCTGGCGGGATGGAGTCGATGTCGAACGCGCCGTACCTCGTCCGCGAGATGCGCGGCGGCCGCCGTCACGGGGACACGACGCTCGTGGACGCGATGATACACGACTCGCTGTGGGACAAGAACTACGACGCCCATATGGGAACGCTCACGGACCGTATCGCTGAGCGCTTCGACATCTCCAGAGAGGCGCAGGACGAGTACGCCCGGCGGAGCAACCACCGCGCCGCCGACGCCGTCGAGGAGGGCGTTTTCGAGCGGGAGATAGTGCCCGTCGACGTGGGCGATCATCTCGTCACCGAAGACGAGGGGCCACGCCCCGAGACGACCGTCGAGCAGTTGGCGAAACTCCCGCCGGCGTTCGGCGATGACGGGACGATAACGGCGGGCAACGCCTCGAAACTCGCCGACGGCGCGGGGGCGGTGTTGCTCGCCGACGCGGAGGCGGCCGACGCCGCGGGGATGGGACCGATGGCACACGTCGAGGACTACGCCGTCGCCTACCGCGACCCCGCGGAGTTCTCGCTGGCCGTCTGTGACGCCGTCTCGAAACTGCTCGACGAGAACGACCTTGCGGTCGCAGACGTGGATCACTTCGAACTCAACGAGGCCTTCGCCGCCCAGATGGTGTACGTCGCCGACGAACTCGACATCCCGCCGGAGAAACACAACCCGCTGGGCGGCGCGGTGGCGCTCGGCCACCCCATCGGCGCGAGCGGTGGCATCCTCGCGACGACGCTCGTCTACGCGATGGAGCGCGAGGATTTGGACAGGGGTGTAGTGGGGATGAGCGTCGGCGGCGGGGGCGCAATAGCGATGTCGTTGGTCCGGTAGTCTCGCCTGGCGGCGACGGGAGTGAGCGTCGGCGGTGGGGGCGCAATAGCGATGTCACTAATTCGGTAGTCTCGCCCGGCGGCGACTGCTCGCCGAACGCAGAAATCGGGAGCATTATCGGGACGGCACGCGCCTGCGAAGGTATGCCAGCATTCTCCACACGCGTCGAACAGGTGTCGATTTCGGGCATCCGCGAGGTGTTCGAGGCCGCCGGCGAGGACGCCATCAACCTCGGACTGGGCCAACCGGACTTTCCGACACCGGACCACGCCCGCGAGGCCGCCGTCACGGCCATCCGCGCCGGCGACGCCGACGCCTACACGTCGAATACGGGAACCGAGTCGCTGCGCGAGGCCATCGCCGAGAAGCACGCCCGAGACAACGACTTCGACGTCGACCCGAACGACGTCATCGCCACCTCCGGCGGAAGCGAGGCGCTGCACATCGCGCTAGAGGCCCACGTGAACGAAGGTGAGGAAGTACTCTTCCCAGACCCTGGCTTCGTCTCCTACGAGGCGCTGACCCACCTCGCCGGTGGGACGCCGAAACCGGTCGGGTTGCGAGATGACCTGACGATGGATCCGGGAGCCGTCGAGGACGCCATCACCGACGACACCGCAGCGTTCGTCGTCAACTCGCCGGCCAACCCTACCGGCGCGGTGCAGTCGCCCTCGGACATGCGTGAGTTCGCGCGCATCGCCGCTGAACACGACGTGCTCTGCATCTCTGACGAGGTGTACGAGAAGCAGGTGTTCGAGGGAGAGCACCGCTCGCCGGCGGCGTTCGACGAGACGGGCAGCGTCGTCGTCGTCAACGCCTGCTCGAAGGCCTATTCGATGACTGGGTGGCGACTCGGTTGGGTCACCGGGTCGAACGAGCGAATCGAGCGAATGTTGCGCGTCCACCAGTACGCACAGGCCTGTGCCTCCGCGCCCGCCCAGTACGCTGCCGAAGCCGCACTCACCGGGCCGCAGGAACAGGTCGCCGAGATGCGCGAGGCCTTCCAGCAGCGCCGCGACGTCCTCCTCGACGGCTTCGAGGAGATGGGACTGGCGTGTCCGACACCGAAGGGCGCGTTCTACGCGATGCCGAAGGTGCCCGATGGTTGGGTCGAGGAAGTCATCGACCGTGGCGTCATCGTCGTTCCAGGTGACGCCTTCGGCGAGAACGGCGACGGCTACGCCCGCATCTCCTACGCGACGGACATGGAGACGTTGAAAGAGGCCATCGACATCATGGCCGAAGCGACGGCCGCCGTGAAGTCGTAATCCGAACCGAGGCGCGGCGAAGCGTCATGTTCGTCGGGTCCGTAGTCGCACGTGATGAAACACCTCGCGCCGTCGAACGTCCCGGTCTACGAGACAGCCGACGAGCAACGGGCCATCTGGCACCGGTGTGCCGAACGCGGGCAACCCGTCATTGCCGTCCGGGACGCGACCCGCGGCCACATCGTCAAGTACGACCTCCAGCATCTCGACCGACAGCTCTCACCGTCAACCGTCCAGCAGTTACGCGACCGGGTTCGCTCGCGGCGGCCCTATCCGACCGGTACCGACCCGATCTCCGAGACCGAAGGCGTCGGCGGCGAGGCCGGTCCGGTGTCGGGGGAACTCCACGCGCCGACGGAAGCGGCCGCCCGCGAACTCGCCTCCCACATCTCGCAGTTCGTCTTAGACAGGGACAACTGGCAGTAGTTCGCTCCTAGCGAGGGGTATCCTGCGAGAGTTTTTCAGTCGTGCGACCCACGATACCGTATGGCAGTTGCCCGGCACGAATCGGGACCGCTCGCCGCGGGGCGGGCACTGGTCTCGCAGGTCCATCCGGTGTTCATGCTCCCACCGCTGGCCACGTCGCTATTCGGGGCGCTTCTCGCTGGCGAGGTCTCACTTTCCGTCGCGGCATTCCACGTCACCGCGATGTTTTTCGCCGTCTACACCGCTCACGTCAAGGACGGCTACGTAGACTTCCACGTCCGCGGCGAGGACGACGACCACCCGCTGACCGTCGGTGGCTGTCGGGCCGCCCTCGTCACCGCTGGTATCGGGTTCGCGTGCTGTACAGTGGGATTGTGGCTCCTCGCCGGACTCGGCGCGGCTCTGTTGACGCTACCGACGTGGGTCATCGGCTACGCGCACGCCCCCCAACTGGACCTCAACCCCGTCGGGGCGACGATGGGCTACCCCGCCGGTATCGCCCTCGCACTCCTCGGCGGCTACTACGCACAGGCGACAGCGCTCAGTCCCCGCGTCGTAGGGCTGGCCGTCGTCTTCCTCTGCCTGCTCACAGGTATCAAGGTAATCGACGACGAGAAGGACTACGACTACGACCGCTCCATCCAGAAACGCACCGTCGCCGTCGTACTGGGACCGGCGCGGGCCAGGCGATTCGCCCTCGCCCTATTGGTGGCGGCGATGGTCGGCGTCGTCGGCCTCGCGGTCGTACTTCCCGGAATCCCGCCGAGCGCCGCCGGTGCGGCCCTTGTCTTCGGCGTCGTCGCCGCCATCGCCCAACGCGCCGAGTCGGAACTGGCGACGATGCTGTTGATTCGAGGCTCGTACCTCTTTTTGGCCGTACTGGTCGCGGCGGTGTGGTTCCGACCGCTGGCGTGAACGGCGAGTGACCGCGACCCTGTCGCGCTCAGTTGTCGCTGACTATCTTGATAACTGACCCTTCTTCGAGTTCCTCCTCGTCACTGATTCGCATCCCCTTGCGGGCGTCGACGGCGTGGATGTAGCCGTCGCCGATGTCCGAGTGGACGGCGTAGGCGAGGTCTTTCGGCGTCGAGCTGCGCGGCAGGAGGAACGCGTCGGGGAGGACGTTCCCCTGGCCGTCAGTCCACTTTGTGTCGTTCTGGACCGGGTACGCCGTGATATGGTCCAGCAGATCGTAGACGGCGGTGTCCATCGACTGCTGGACGCCGGTGCCGCCGTACTCGGCCATCACCTCGCGGATGCGTTCTAGACCCTCGCGTTGCTGGTCGCTCAGGTCCCCGACGATTTCGAAATCCGGGTCACCGGGGTCGTAGCCGACCACGCCCGCCTCCGCGGCCTTCCGTAGCGCCAACTCGCCGTCGGCGGTGGCGGGGACTACTCTCTCGGCGGCCTCGCGGAGTCGTTCGACGTTGCCCTCGGGCGCGATATCGGCCTTGTTGGCGACGACGACGATGGGTTTCGTTCGGCGGCGAATCTCGCGGGCCAGCGCCTCGCGGTGGTCGTCGGTCCACGCGATGGGGTCATCGGGGTAGTCGAGGTCGCGCAGCGTGCGAGCAACGTCAAGTTCTGTCGCGCCGACGCCGGTCAGCATATCCACGAGCGCCTCGTCTAAGTCGAAATCGGGCGAGCGAGACTGTCGCTCGACGGACTCCCAGTTGCGGGAGACGATGCTCGCGAGCCAGAGGTCCATCTCCTCCTCGACGAAGTGCACGTCCTCGACCGGGTCGTGTTCGCCGACTTCGACCGGTTCGCCCTCCTCGTCGGTCCCGCCCGAGGCGTCGACGACGTTCAAGATGACGTCAGCGTTAGTGAGTTCGTCCAAGAACTGGTTGCCCAGCCCCCGCCCCTCGTGGGCACCCGGGACGAGACCAGCCACGTCGATGAGCTCGACGGGGACGTAGCGCTTGCCGTCGTGACAGTTGTCGTCGCCGCAGCGCTCCTCGCGGTCGAGACAGGGACAGTCAGTGCGGACGTGACTGACACCGCGGTTGGCGTCGATGGTCGTAAATGGGTAGTTGCCCACGTCCACGTCGGCCATCGTCGCCGCCTTGTAGAAGGTAGACTTCCCGGCGTTTGGCTTGCCGGCGAGTGCGATAGAGAGCATGCCACCGGCTACCGCACTCGTCGGGAAGGGGATTTCGGTCTACTCCGCTTGCGCGGTCTCTTCGGTGTCGTCCCCGTCCGAATCGTCATCGGCCGCAGTTCCCGCTGTTGCCTCCTCGTCGTTTGCCGTCTGTGTCTCCGTCGCGTCGGGCGTGTCGGTCGCGGTCGTCTCCTCGTCGGACGACTCCTCCGGCGCGGTCGAGGTGGTCTCCTCTGAGTCGTCTGTGGCCGAAGCGTCCGCGCTTTCTTCGTCGGTCACCGTCTCGCTTTCGTCCGTCGCGGCATCGTCGTCTCCCTCGCTGTCGTCTGCCGCCCCCTTGTCGGCCGCTTCGAGTTCCTCGGCCATCTCGGCCATCGCGGCGGCGGACTCGTCCGGCCGGGAGAGCACCTCGTTGGTGTGCATCCGCATCCCGTCGCGGGCGCGAATCTTCCCGTCGACGGTGGCGTTCTCGTGGAGCTCGACCGTCGACGCGGAGATGTCGCCCCAGATCTTCGCCCCGGGACCGACGCGGACGTCGCCGTTGCGGGTCGTCACGTCGCCTTTGATCTCGGTCCCCTTGCCGACGATTACGTCTTCGCGGCCGCGCAAACTGCCGAAGATCACGTTGTCACGGCCGACTTCCAGCGACTCGGCACGGATGTTGCCGTGGAGGCGGCAGTCGTCGCCGATGGTCGCGGGCGTCGAGACACGCCACGCGTCGTCGGAGACGCTGGCTCCCCGCGGGACGAGTATCGGCTTCTGGTCGTCGTCTTCGCCGAGCATCTCGTTTACGAGGTCCGCCGCCGCGTCGTCCTCGCCGATGCGGAGCAGCTGCGAGAGGTAGACGAACAGGAAGACGATGGTCGGCATCGGGTTGCGGATGACGATCCAGCCGTTGGCCTCGAAGCCGTTCTCGATGTCGACGTCGTCGCCGATATCGAGGTCGCCGGCGACGCGCAACTCCCCGCCGATGTGGACGCGTTCACCGATGTAGGCGTCCTCACCGACGAGGACGTTGTCCTCGACGTCACACCACATGTCGAGGCGGCAGTCGCCCTCGGCCTCGATATGACCGCCGAAGCGCACGCGTTCGTCGGCGATGACCGAGCGGCCGCGAACGCCGAATTCGATTGTGCTCTGCCCGCCGATGATGACGTCGCCGTCCGTGACGAGGTCGTGTTCCTCGACGGTGGTGCCGTCGGGGATGGCGAGTTCCGAGAGCGGGTCAGAGCCGAGTGGCACAGGCCATATAGTGGTACCGACGCTCTTAAACCCTGAGGCAGCGCACGACGTGCGTCTGCCGCACGTCTGACGCAGGATGCTGAGAGACTACACTTTTATTCGTCTCCCCCCTACGTCAGATATGACTGTTCTCTCGTTCGACGAGCAGGGTGTCGACGTCGTCTACGACGGAACCGAGTTCCGACTGGAGAAAGAACTCATCGAGGACGCGACACAGAAGTCCTACCCCGATGTGACCGACCACGAAGTCCTTCAGATTGTCGAACCCGACCCGGCGCTCTCCGGAGAGCCACAGCGCATCGCCGAGATCGTCGAGTGACTACCGCGTCCTCGGTCGGTTCTCACGAAGGAATAATATTCTCTCGAAGGAAAAGTAACGAAGATAGACAAAACCGCCGCCGTCTTGCGGTCCTCAGCCCGAAAAATCGTGGCAAAAACTCACACTGCCGGTAGGCATTTAAGTACCCAGAGCCTCACTGTGAGGTAATGTCAGACCCACGTGTCGCAGGGGCCGGTGTCACCTCCTTCGGGAAGCACCCCGAGCGGACCGGTCGTGATCTCTTCGCGGAGGCAGGGTTGGAGGCGCTGGACGCGTCGGGCGTCGATCCCGACGACGTCGATGCACTCTACTACGGGAACTTCATGGGCGAACTTGCCGAGCATCAGGGCCATCAGGGACCGCTGATGGCCGAGGCCATCGGACTGGACGTTCCGGCGACCCGTCTGGAGGCCGCCTGTGCTTCCGCTGGGGCCGCGATACGGGAGGCCGTCAAGAACCTCCGCAACGGTGAGCAAGACGTCGCCGTCGTCGGCGGGGCCGAACGGATGACCAACATCGGCACCGCCGCGGCGACGGACGCGCTGGCCATCGCCGCTGACGACCTCTACGAGATCCGCGCCGGGATGACGTTCCCCGGTGCGTACGCACTCATGGCGCGGTCGTACTTCGAACAGTACGGCGGCGAACACGAGGACCTCGCCCACATCGCGGTGAAGAACCACGAGCACGCGCTGGTCAACGAACACGCCCAGATTCAAAAGGAGATCACCGTCGAGGAGGCCGTCGACGCGCCGACGATCGCTAGCCCGCTCGGGCTGTACGACTCCTGTCCCATCACGGACGGCGCGGCCGCAGCAGTATTGACGACGGCCGAGTACGCCGAGGAGCACGGCCTGGACGCTCCGGTCGCGGTCACGGGGACCGGACAGGGCGGAGACAACCTTGCACTGCAGGACCGCCCGCATCTCGCACAGACCCCCGCCGCGGATAAGGCCGCAGACGAGGCTTACAGCGACGCGGGCATCGGTCCCGACGACGTGGACTTCGCGGAGGTCCACGATTGCTTCACCATCGCCGAGGTACTGGCTATCGAGTCGCTCGGCTTCTACGACCGCGGCGAAGGCATCCACGCCGCGACGAACGGGGAGACGGACCGCCACGGAGAGTTGCCAATCAACCTCTCGGGTGGCCTGAAGGCGAAGGGCCACCCCGTCGGCGCGACCGGTGTCGCGCAGCTGGCGACCATCGCGTGGGTCTTAGACGGCTCGCATCCCCGCGCCGACGCCGTCCCCGACGGCACCGTCGGCGTCGCCCACAACGCCGGCGGCACCGTCGCATCTACGACTGTTCACGTCTTGGAGGTGCGAGAATGACGGAAAAAGCTCCCGACGGCGCGTACGACGCATGGCTGAATGCCATCGAAAACGGCGAGGGTCATTACCTCGAATGCGAGAACGGTCACGGGTGGCTGCCGCCGAGGCGAGTCTGTCCCGTGTGTAGCTCCCGCGACTTGAGTGAGAAATCGCTCCCCGACAGCGGCGAGATTGCCTCGCATACGACTATTACCGTGCCAACGCCACAGTTCGAGGACGACGCGCCCTACGTGACCGCCATCGCGGACTTCGGGCCGGTCTCGGTGACGGGGCTCGTCCGTGGCGTGGACCCCGAGGAAGTGGCTATCGGCGACGTGGTCGGCGTCGAAGTCGGCGAGCGCGAGACAACCGGGGACCGGGCCGTCGTGTTCCGACCGCGATAATCGCGGTACCGGCGCTTTCGCTACTCCTCTATTTCGGCCGCTGCCGTCTCACCCCGGACGACGTCGACGAACTCGTCGGGGTGTTCGACGTGGGGCAGGAGTTGGGAATCGCTGAAGACGACGAGCGTCGCGTCCGCTCGGTCGGCGAGTTCCCGGCCCGCTGAGAGCGGCGAGATGTCGGCATCCTCGCCCCAGACCATCGTGATCGGTACGTCGAGGTCGGCGAGCACCTCGCCGAGGTCCTCCTGTGGATCGAGAAAGCCGGAGACGAAGGAGGCGGGCGCAAAGCGAGCGCCCTGCTGGTGGCCGGTCTGCCACTCGTAGTCGAGAATTTTGTCGGTGAGGTTGTCCATGTCGTAGTAGCCGTGGTCCGTGTGGAAGTGCCGCATGGACGGCTTCGAGACGATCAGGTTGAAGATGGTCTGTCCGACGAAGGGCGCGCGGAGCAGCGAGCGGAGCCAGACGTTCTGATCGCCCATCGAGGAGTCAGTCGGACAGACGAGAACGAGTTCGGCCACCTCGACTTCGCTGGCGGCGATCGCGGCGTACGAGGCGGTCAGCGACGAGGCGACAACCGTCGCGTCCTCGCTCTCGTCGGCGAGAAAATCGCGAACGAACGTGGTCAACAGCGACGCCGAGTACAGCAGCGGCGGCCGGTCGGAATGACCAAACCCGGGTAGATCCGGTGCGAGGACGTGGTAGTCCTCGGCCAACTGCTCGAAGATCTCGTCGAACTCGTGGCTGGAGGCAGCGGCGTTGATACCGTGGAGGAGGACGAGGTCCGGGTTCTCGGGGTCGCCCGCTTCCGTGTAGGCGATGTCGAACCCGCGCCAGCGGTACGTCCGCTGGTCACCAGACAGTAGCGGTTCGAACTCGTCGGCACGCGACTTGAGTACGCGATTGACGACTGCCGTCGTCCCGACCGCGCCGACGGCGACTCCGAGTGCCTTTCGAAGCTTCATGCATGGGTGTACGGGCCGACCCCTGTTTATACGTACGGGAGAGAACGTCCAGAAACGTTCGTCTCAAACGATGCGAAGCCCTTACAAGAACGAACAGTCGACTGTTGGGTGCCGCGCGTGGCGCTTCGCGTCATCTGCGTGGTTTCCCAAGCCCCTCACGGGGTTTTCTCAGTATCGTCCAGATACGCTCGAAGCGGTTCGAGTACCTCGTCGACGACCGTATAGGGGTCGGTTTCGCGGGCCACGACCGAATCGACGTACCCATCGATGCCCCCGTGGCGGTCGAGTTCGTCCGCTATCATCCCGTTGACATCCTCTCTGAGTAGTGTCTGAATCTCCGCAGCGACCCGCTGTCGGGTCTGCCGTTCGCGTTTACCCGTCCGGTCGAGGAAGTCGCCGTGGTCCGACAGCACTTCGATGAACGATTCGACGCCCTCGCCGCGGTTCGCTACCGTCTCTACGATGGGGGGCGACCACCTCTCGCGCTCGTCGCTCGCGTCGGCACCCAGGTCGTCGCTCTGCTGGCTATCCTGCGGCCCGTGGTGGCCTGCCCCTCTCCGTCTCCCGCTGTTCTGGAGCATCTCGCGCAACTGCTGGACGGTGCGGTCAGCCCCGTCTAAGTCGGCCTTGTTGACGACGAAGATATCGCCGATCTCCAAGATGCCTGCTTTCAGCATCTGCACGTCGTCGCCGCTGCCGGGCGGGACGAGGACGGCGACAGTATCGGCGGTGCGGACGATGTCCACTTCGTTCTGTCCCGCGCCGACGGTTTCGACGATTACCACGTCCTTGCCGAACGCGTCCAGTGCGGTGACGGCGTCCGTCGTCGCCGTCGAGAGGCCGCCCAGCGACCCGCGGGCGGACATCGATCGGAAGAAGACGTCCATGTCGCCGGCGTTCGATGCCATGCGGATGCGGTCGCCGAGCACCGCCCCGCCGGAGAAAGGCGAGGACGGATCGATGGCGATGACGCCGACGGTCAGCCCTCGGTCGCGGTACGCCGCGGCCACCTTGTCCACGAGCGTGGACTTCCCGGCCCCGGGACTACCAGTGACGCCGATTACGTCGGCGTGGCCGGTGTGTCGATAGAGGTCTGAGACGATTTCGCGGTAGCCCGGCGAGCGGTTCTCTATCTTCGTGATGACGCGGGCCAGCGCGCTGTGCTTGCCCGCGAGCAACGCCTCGACGAGGTCCGTCATCGTTCGGGAGCGTGTTCGCGGATGTACGCTATCATCTCGTCCATCGATGCACCGGGGCCGAAGATCTCGTCGACGCCCTGTTCGCGGAGCTCGTCTTTGTCATCGTCGGGGACGATGCCGCCGACGAGGACGAGTCGGTCGTCGAAGGCGTCGTACTCGCGCAGGCCGTCGAGAATTTTCGGGACCAGCGTGTTGTGCGCGCCCGAGAGGATGGAGATGCCGACGACGTCGACGTCCTCCTGGACGGCGGCCTGCACGACTTCTTCCGGGGCGCGGTGCAGGCCCGAGTAGATGACTTCGAATCCGGCGTCACGGAGCGCACGGGCGATGACGTGCGCTCCGCGGTCGTGGCCGTCGAGTCCGACCTTAGCGACCAGACATCTGATGGTCCGCTCGGCCTGCTCCTGCTCGACACTCATGCCAAGAGTTACCACCGCATGCGGTTTGACTCTTGCCCCGCCTCAGATTGTGAACAGCAGAAACGGGATGACGAACAACAAGAGGAACAGAAACCCGATGACGAGTCCGTACCCGGCGAGCGTTCCGGCGGCAGTCATCCATGCCGGATGGTCGAACCGGTCGAGCGTGCGCGGCATACGTGGTCCTCGTTCGCGTGGCCCATAGTGGTTCGGTATCGGGAGTGGATTCGGTGCGCTGGACAGCAAGTAGCGACCGCTCGCATTCCGAAAGCACTAATCGGGCAGGTGCGGACAGTTCCGATATGAGCGACGACGAGAGCGAAGAAGAGGATGCACCAGCCGTCGAACTCGGCGAGGGACCGGATGTCGAGGGAGCACCGCTGTCCCGCATCACGGCGCGACTCACCTGGGGCATCGAACACAGCACGATCGTCGAACGGGAGGGCGACTCCGTCGTCCGAACGCCCGACGGCCCGCAGCAACTCTCCGAAATCATGGTCGACATCAATGAGACGTACTTCTCGGACCGACACGAGTTCACCGAGGCAGTGCGGGGCGTCATCAGTGAGGGACCCGTTCCGACCGAAAGCTAAGGCGTCTCGTTCGCGGATTCCGGCTCTTCTACCGCCGTCTCTGTGTCGTCTCTTGACTCGTCGGTGTCGAACCCATCGAAATCCTTGCGGTCGCCCCACTCATCGCGGGTCAGCCACAGGGCGACACCGAGCGCGATGAGAACGGGAATCACCATCGCCACGAGGAGGAGGGCGACGACGACGAGTCCACCGGCACCGATGGACTGTAAGAGTGGATACATGGAACGGGATTAGACGGGAACGCTCAAACCGTTTTTGCGACTATCGCATCGCTTCCAGCGAACGGACAGTATCGGAGATGAGCCACGCCCCCTCTCGTTCGGCGGACTCGATGCTCAGTGCGTCGAAGGAATCGCGGCCCTCATCGACGGTGATGCGGTACGCGCGACTCGTCAACTCCTCTGCCCGGGCCGTATCTGCTGGCGTGGGGGACACACTAGACACACACGGACTCCGACGGTTAAACCAGTCGATTCGGACCCCACAGGGCGTGAGACACCGTTTCTCTGTCTCTTATTCGACACGCTTCGTCCCGTCGCCGTCCGTCGTCTCGGCCCGACCGCGTCGCTTTCCAAACAGGTACGCGGCGGTGATGAGTACGAGCGGAACCACTCCGAACATCGCCATCATGATGAGTATGACTAGCAGTTCCACGCCGCCCGGAATGCCGGGAAACAGGAGGAGGGGGACCATACGGCAGGGTAGCGGGGATGGCAGCTTAACAGTTTCCCGCCGAACAATTCAGAAATCGGAGAGCTGGGACTGGAGTCCCGCGACGAGTTCCGACTTGCGGCGGAGCGCGCCGACGCTCACCGGCAGCTGGTCGGAGACGGCCGAGAGCGTCTCGCGGAACGTCTGGCCGACGCCCGGTTCGCCGTCGAAGGCGTTTCGCACGCCCTCGCGGACCTGCCAGACGCCGACGGGGGCCCAGTACTCGTCGGTTATCTCCCGGAGGACCAGACACTTCGCCTGTCGGCCCCGTTCTGCGAGGTGTTCGAGGACGCCGAGTCGCGCAGCGTAGTATGCGCCCGCAGTCTCCTCGACGTACTGCGTGCGGCCCTCGTATCCCTCGTGGGCGCTGGCGAGATAGTAGCCCGTCTCGGGACGCGGGTTCCAGACGCTCTGAGGGGCTTTCATCTCGACGAGTTCGAACTCCCAGCGGCCGGGCGCGAGCAGGACCCAGTAGCGGTTGCCCATGTACTCGTTGTACCAGAGTTCAGGCTTGTCGATGGTGTCGCTGTTTCGTAGCGTCCCGCGAACGTACTGGCCGACGGTGTCGTCGACGGCGGTGATAGACCAGCGAGTCGGCACGAGCGACCGCTCGTTGGCCTGTCCGAGCGCGCCGGCCGAGAGGATTGTGTTGATGTCGTAGACGTCGAAGCCGCGGCGATAGAGGTACGTCATCGCGCCCTCGGCGCGCCAGTCGTCGTCCGAGAGCGTCTTCTCGACGGGCTTTGGAACGTGGGGGTTCTCCGCGAGATCGGCCCCGGTGGCGTGCGCTCTCGGCCCGGTGGGTGTTCCCACGTCGTCGAATTCGAGGTCGAGTTCCGGTTTGCCGTCCAGACCGACCTCGACGTCGACAGGGTGGTCGGCGATGGCGACCTCCCGCTGGACGCCGACGAACCCGTTCCAGACGTCGTACGCACCGCCGGTGTCGCTCCCTCGGGTTCGCCCGGTACTCACCGCGTCGACGGAGGTCGGGCGGGTGGAGTTGAGCATCCCTGTCCGTCGCTGAAGCACGTCTTCGATGCCGAGTCCAGCATCATACCAGTCGCTGCTCGTGGCGAACGTCTCGGCCGTCGCGTCCCGGTCCACCGGCGAGAGGAGTCCGGTCGAGACGTTCGGATACCCCGACCGGCCGACGAAGATCTCGGGCGACGTAGAGCCGAAGAGCGCGTCGCCCTGCATCGCCTGCTCGAACTGCCGCTCGACGTCCTCCAGATGGTCGGTGATGGCGTAGGACTTCTCCGCGGCGAGGCGGCGTTTCTCGGCGGCCTCGTCGCGTTCGAACCCCTCGATGAACTCGTCGAGGTGCATCTATCCGTCGTTGGGTCCTGCCGAGTATGAACCTGTCCCCGGCCGGTGCACATGAATAACTATTACGTACTTGGGCTGAGTAACAACAGGTGATATAAATCATGGTCGATACCACGAAGTGGACGGGACTCGGAGCCACCATCGCGGGAATCGTCATCATCTTCCTCCCAGCGGTGTTCTCGGTGCCGTACGTACAGTCGCTCACGAGCCTCATCTTGGGCCAGCTAGGTGCTATCGCTGCCGCACACACCGCCTATCGGTCGGCCTCGGGCAAGCAGGCGAGTCCGCTCGGGGCGGTCACGGTCCTCGTTTGCGGGCTCCTGCTAGCTGCCTCACCCCTACTGCTCGCTCCCTTCGACCCGTTCCTCACGATCATGCTTGTCCTCGGCGTGGTCATGGTCGTCGGCGGTGTAGCCGCTATCCTCGAACGAGTCATCGGCGGCGAGGAAGGACGGCAGACCGGCGCACAGCGGATCTCCAACCGCGCGAGCGAGAACTGAAGTCCCGTCGCTCGTCGTTTCTCGGGTGGACCACAACGGTTTTGCCGACAGGCATGGCTTCCTCGGATAATGCCGGTCATCGAGTGCGACGAGAGCGCCGCCCGCGACAGACTCAGCGACGCGGGTATCAGCGTCGAGGAGGGAAATACCGACCACGAGCGCTGGCGCGCGGAGTACGAGGGAGCGACCGCCGTCGCCTACGACGGGAAAGTCGTCGTACAGGGTGAGAACACTGCGCGACTGGAAGCCCTCTTGCGCGAGGAGAGCGGCGGGCGCGTCCACGCCTACTTCGATGGCGCATCTCGGGGCAATCCTGGCCCCGCGGCCGTCGGCTACGTTCTCGTCGACGACAGTGGAATCGTCGCCGAAGGCGGCGAGACCATCGGCCGGGCGACGAACAACCAAGCGGAGTACGCCGCCCTCGTCAAGGTGCTAGAAGTAGCCACCGACTACGACTTCGACGAGATTCACGTCCGCGGTGACTCGGAACTCATCGTCAAGCAGGTCCGCGGCGAGTGGAACACCAATGACCCCGACCTGCGTGAACAGCGGGTCCGGGTTCGGGAACTGCTCATGGGCTTCGACGACTGGCAGATAGAACACGTTCCGCGGGAGATAAACGGCCGCGCCGACGACCTGGCAAACGACGCACTCGATGACTGACCTGCCAGACGACACCACCGACGAGGTCGAACGACTGACGAAACTGGCCCGCGAGGCGGTCGACGAGAAGGCCGCCGCCGCGTACCGCGAGGACCGCGACGCACTGCTGGACGAACACGACTACACCGCTCGCATCCGCGAGGAAGACACCGGCGAGGTGCTGGTCTGTCACCCCGCTGAGTGGGTCGACGACGGCGTCATCCGCCCGGAACGAGTCGAGGACACCGACCGCGGCGTCGAGATTCGACTCTCCGGACCGGAAGACCCCGACGAGTGGGACGAGGTGGAGACGGCAAATCGAACAGTCGTCGAGGAAGTCCAGGACGAGCACGGCGACGTTCACGGCGCGACAGCCGATGCGCTCGCGGACTTCATGGGCAACCACTACAGCAAAGCCATCGCGGACGCGACGCCAGAAGAACTCGCGGAGTTCCGTGAGGAGTACTTCCCGCGGAACGCCTGGCCGACCGACGAACAGCAGTCGCTGCTCGACGAGTCGGTTCGGCTCACCGTCGAAAAAGCGGGTGGTCGGATTCCGGAGCGCTGACCCGTCGAACGCCGGGTCGTCTTACTCTTGGTCGTCGACGAGGTCGTGGAGTTCGTTGGCGCGGTCGCCGCCGGTGACGAACTTCGAGAACTCCCAGCCGAGTTGGTCGAGGACCGCCTCTTTGCCGCTGTCGGTCAGCGAATACTGGTTCGTTCGCTTGTCGAGTTCGCTCTTCTCGACCAGTCCCATCTCGACCAGATCGTCCAGGTTCGGGTAGAGTCGGCCGTGGTTGACCTCGTCACTGTAGTATGCTTCGAGTTCTCGCTTAATAGCGAGACCGTACCGCGGCTCCTCTGCGAGGATGACGAGGATGTTCTGTTGGAACGCCGTGAGATCCTTTGCGATACCTGGGCTGCCCGTAACGGATTGTGCCTCTGACATAGTGGAAGAAATGTCACCGAGCTATTTAATACTTGTTAACCACGACGCGGACAGTCGCTATCTCGGGAAACGCCAAGAATACATATGATACTAGACACTGTCTCTCCGTCGGCTACTTCTCGAAAGTACCAACGCATCGGGGACGCCGCATGATGCCTCGGTAGCGACCAACTACTGACAGCGGTTACCGTCGTCATTGCTCGGGTACCGTCGGACAAATACTTTTTGACCTATCCCGGCGCGAGACATTACGAAAACCATTTTTGATGCGGCGTCACAGTCGCTGACGATGACGAATCTCTGGGAAGACTTAGAGACCGGACCGAATCCGCCCGAAGAGATCTACGCCGTCGTCGAGTGTCTCAAAGGCGAGCGCAACAAGTACGAGTACGACAAGGACATCCCCGGCGTCATGCTGGACCGCGTGCTCCACTCGAACGTCCATTACCCCTCGGACTACGGGTTCATCCCCCAGTCGTACTACGACGACGGGGACCCCTTCGACGTCCTCGTTCTCCTCGAGGACCAGACGTTCCCCGGCTGTGTCATCGAGGCCCGTCCCGTCGCCATGATGAAGATGGACGACGACGGTGAACAGGACGATAAGGTCATCGCCGTCCCCATCGAGGACCCCCGCTACGACCACATCGAGGACCTGGCGGACATCCCGCAGCAGACGCTCGACGAGATAGACGAGTTCTTCACGTCGTATAAGAACCTGGAGGAAGGCAAGGAAGTCGAGACGCAGGGCTGGGAGGACAAACAGGCCGCGATGGACGCCATCGAACACGCACAGGAACTCTACGACGAGAACTTCTGAGCGATACGCCGTCTCGTTCGGTCGCCGACGAACGGAATGCCGTTTTCAGCGTTCGTCTCACCACCAGTGTCGTCCGTGGACACCGCTCGACGGGTGCGTATGTTCACAAATAATAACGGCAGTCGTTGCCGATTATGTATGAGCATGGGTAATCTTTTCCCCGTCGCGCCCCTTCTCTCCACACACGATGGCAACTGACCAATCCGACGGCGCGCTGGACGGACCGACGGCCGAACCGGAGCGAGAGGCACCGAGCCCGCCGGGAATCGCGCACTTGACTGTCATCCCCGAGAACGCCGACCGTTCCCCGTAGCGACGCCACAGTCGCATGCTTTGCCGCTTTCCCTGACGGTCCCACGAAAAGAAGCTTCTTGTTCCTGACCGGCCTACCGAACCCCATGGGATTATTCGACCGTCTGAAAGGCGACGACGCGCCGCGCGTCGCCTTCTTCGGCATCGACGGTGTGCCGTACAGCCTCATCGACGAGCATCCGGACGTCTTCCCGAACCTCACGGACCTCAAGAAGGAGGGGAGCGCCGGCCCCATCGACAGCATCGTCCCGCCGGAGTCGAGCGCGTGTTGGCCTTCCTTGACGACCGGCGTCAATCCCGGACAGACCGGCGTCTACGGCTTTCAGGACCGCGAGATCGGCTCCTACGACACGTACGTCCCGATGGGCCGGGACGTACAGGCCACCCGTCTCTGGGACCGAGTTACCGACGAGGGCCGCGACGCGACGGTGCTCAACGTCCCCGTCACGTTCCCGCCCCAGCGCAACGTCCAGCGGATGGTTTCGGGTTTTCTCTCGCCCGGCGTCGACAAGGCGGCCTACCCCGACGAACTGCGTGACCGCCTCGAAGAGAGCGACTACCGCATCGACGTCAACGCCAAGCTCGGCCACGACGAGGACAAGACCGAGTTCGTCGAGGACGCCCACGAGACGCTCGAACGCCGCTACGAGACGTTCTCCCACTACGTTCAGCAGGACGACTGGGACCTCTTTTTCGGCGTCTTCATGACCACCGATCGGGTCAACCACTTCCTGTTCAAACACTACGAACAGGACGGCGAGTACAAACAGGAGTTCTTCGACTTCTACAAGAAGGTCGACGAGTACCTCGGCAAGCTCCGCGATCAGCTCGGCGACGACGTGACGATGGTCGTCGCTTCGGACCACGGGTTCACCTCGCTGGAGCACGAGGTCCACTTCAACGAGTGGCTCGAACAGGAGGGCTGGCTCGAATACGAGGACGACGACCACTCCGAACTGGGCGACATCGGCGAGGACACGAAGGCGTACTCGCTCATCCCCGGCCGCTTCTACATCAACTTAGAGGGTCGCGAACCGAACGGCGGCGTCCCTGAAGACGAGTACGAGTCGGTGCGCGCCGACCTCAAGGAGAAACTCGAATCGTTGGAAGGCCCGAACGGCGGGAAAGTCGCCGACCGCGTCGTCACCCGCGAGGACGCATTCCGCGGCGACCACGACGACATTGCACCGGACCTCGTCGTCGTTCCGAACCACGGCTTCGACCTCAAGGCCGGCTTCAAGGGTAGTGACGACGTCTTCGGCATCGGCCCGCGCAACGGGATGCACTCCTTCGACAACGCGACCCTGCTCATCGACGACGCCGACGCCCGCATCGAGGACGCCGACCTCTACGACATCGCGCCGACCATCCTCGACCTGCTCGACCACGACTACGAGCGCACCGATTTCGACGGCGCGAGCTTACTCTGACCACGCCGTCACTGGCCGGGAGTGGCCGCCGTGCCACGACCCGGGGAAGGGCAGGCTGACGAGAGGAGCATACCGCGCCGGAGGCGCGGTTTCGCCGAACGCGAGTGCAACGAGCATTCGGAAGTTTTTCCCCAAGTTTTTGCAAACGGGGTTCCCACAGGTCGCCACAGGCGACCGAGGAAACCCCGTGCAGTAAAAAGTGGGATTACAGCAAGCTGTCCAGGTCGTCGTTGGCGAACTCGTCGGGGTCGACGGAGTTGCCCTGTGACTTCGCGGCCTCGTTGGCTCGTGCCATGAACTGGTCGACGCGCTCGGAGCGCTCGACGCCCGAGAGGACGACCAACGCGGCGAGTTTATCGGAGCCGAGCGGGAAGTCGCCGCCGCGGACCTCCATGCTGCCGGTCTGGTCTTCGACCCAGCGGCGGGCGCGCTCGACGCCTTTTCGGGAGATGCGTTCGGGGTCACCGGCGATAACGAGGAGCGCGGATTCGGCTTCGACGGCGTTGGGGAGGCTCATGCTGGTCAGGAGGGCCTTTCGTGTGACGCTCGTGATGGTGTTGACGTTCTCGCTGGCGTCCTCGCTGGCCTCGGCGCTGGCGTAGCCGATGGAGGAGATGCCGCCGCCGCGGAGGGTGTTGATGATCTCCGAGGAGTCGACGACGCTCTCGCCGACGCCCTCGACGGCTTCACCGGAGGCGAGCAGCAGGCCAACGCGTTGAGAGATGGCGTCGTTGACGCGCTTGTAGCCGTCGGCGACGCTATCGCCGGTGCCGCGCCACGCGTCGTTATCGACGAGGAGGAGTGAGTCGGCTTCGCGGGCGGCGGTCTTGAGCGAGCGGCCGGCGTTGGCCTGATAGAGACCGCCCTCGTCCTTGCCGGGGAGGATGCCGAGGACGTAGACGGGCATCTCGTAGATGCGGTTGAGTTCACGGGCGAGCATCGGCGCGCCGCCGGAGCCGGTGCCGCCGCCGAGACCCGCCACGACGACGACGGCCTCGGCCTCGGTAGTGATGCGGCCGTCGAGGCTGTCGAGAACCTCGACGGCGTTCTCCTGCATGATCTGTGCGCCGAGTTCGTTGTCACCACCGACGCCGTGGCCTTTCACCCGGTCTTGACCGATGAGCGTGGTGTCGATGCCGAGGTTCTGGAGGTCCGCTTCGGCGCTGTTGACTGCCAGCGCGCCGCGTACGGCATTGAACCCCATGTCGTAGTCGAATTCGGCGAGGGACTCTGTGACCTTTCCCCCGGCTTGGCCGACGCCAATCAGGACGACTTTCATATGCATCGAGTTTGTCGGGGAACTAATCAACGTTGCCCTGATACGCACGTACTGAGTACGTGGGATGTAGTATCGGACTTCAGCGACCGCTTACTCGATACGGAGCGTGTAGATGCGCTTGCGGGCGTCGGCAAACGAGAAGCGCGAGGCGACGACACCGGCTTCTTCGAGGCGATTCAGCGCGTACCGAACGGTGCGCGGCGGCAACAGCGTCTCCTCGGCGAGTTGGCTCTGGGTCAGCGTCTCGTTGTACTCTAAGACCTTCGCGACGAGTTTGGCGCTCGGTGGGAGATCGCGAACGGCTTCCCAGCCGGGCGCCTCCTCGTCCGCTTCGACCTGTTGAACGTCGGATGTACTCATCTACTCCTGCCTATCAGATACAGCGTAATAATATTTCCCGTTCTATTTCATGCGTAGCGAGAATCTTCCGGCAACCTTCGCAGTCGTGCGGCGAGTGCCGCCCGAAAGTTTACGTCGGAAACCCGCGGCCTAGGGGACGTGGACGAAGTGGAGGTCAGTACGATCGTCTACGCGCCCCCCGAGGAGATGTACGAGTTCCTCCTTGATTTCCCGGGATACGCGCGCTATTCGGAGTACATCGAACGGGTGACACAGGCCGGCGACGGCACATCCGGGACCAGATACGACCTCGTGTTCTCGTGGTGGAAGCTCACCTACACCGCGCGTTCGGAAGTGACCGATATCGAGCGACCCAGACGAATCGACTGGCGCATCGTCAAGGACATCGAGGCCGACGGCTACTGGCAGGTCGAATCGGTGCCCGAGAAAGCGCCCGACGGCGTCGAGTCGGCGTCGCGAGTCGTCCTCCGCATCGAGTTCGACCCTGATTCGGTCTCGGAGAGCGCCGTAGACCTGCCCAGATTCGTCTCTCTGAGCTGGGTCATCGAGAAGGTCAAACCGCTGGTTCGCAAGGAAGCGACTCGTATCGTCGAACGAGTCGTCGCCGATATCGAGGGACAGCGCCGCGACGTCGACTTGAACATCCGTACCGGCCCAGACTCCCTCTGAGTGGGCGTCTGCGGAGTCGCGCCGATTACTCGCCGTCCGGTGCTTCGTAGTCGCCGCCGTACCGGACGAAGAAGTACGCCAGTCCGAGCGTCGCGACCATCACGAACGAGGTAGCGACGCCGAGGGTCTTCGCGCTGCTCGGTACCTGCGGGGAGCTCTCGCTGCCGCCCTCGCCACCGGTGCTAGCGGTCGGATAGTCGGAACCGACGACGATAGCGCCCTTCATGCCCTGTCCCTGGTGGGGGCTACAATAGTACTTGTAGATGCCGTCTTCTTTGAAGGTGTACTCGTAGTTGACCCCGGCGCTGGACGTCGCGCTACCCGAGTCGAGTGGCCCCTCTCCTTGTGAGACAACGTTGTGGCCGCCGCCTTTCCCGGTCCATTCGAACTTCACGGTCGCGCCGTTGTCGACGTGTATGGCGGGCGGGCCGAAGGCGAGGTTCCCGCCATTGCCTTCAGCACCGACCGAGACCGTCGCCGAACTCTTGCCCGTCGCGTCGGTCGTGCTGTCGCTGAAGTTATCGACGTTGCTGAACCAGTTGCCGTAGTCCGGTGGTCCGCCGCCGCCACCGCCACCACCGCTGGTGCCGTTGCCGCTGCCACCGCTCGTCTCGTTACCACTGCCGCCGCTGGTACCGTTGCCGCCGCTCCCGGTACCGGTCTCGGTTCCAGAGGGGGTTCCGGTCCCGGTCGGCGTCCCCGTGCTGGTACCCGTTGCGGTTCCGGTCGCGGTCCCTGTGCTGGTGCCGTTCTCCTGTGCGGCCGCGGCCCCGGTCGCAGCCGAGACAGCAGTCGCTCCCGCGGCGGTGCGCAAGAAGGTCCGGCGAGACACGTCCGCACTACCGTCTGTCATACTCGGCCCTTGGTGACTCCCCGTCCTGAATATGTCGGTTTCGAGTCGGGGGTTCCCGCTTTCCTAACCCATATCCGAGTCAACCCCCTTCGCCCTATGTGACCCAACTGGACTCCACTCCCGATCGCGTCCCGCGCAGCAACGGGATGCCGATGCTCGGACTCGGAACGTGGCAAAACGACGACCACGACGAATGTGCCGAGAGCATCGAGACGGCCCTGGAGATGGGGTATCGCCACGTC
This sequence comes from Haloarcula amylovorans, assembly GCF_004681185.1. Classification (GTDB taxonomy): domain Archaea; phylum Halobacteriota; class Halobacteria; order Halobacteriales; family Haloarculaceae; genus Haloarcula; species Haloarcula amylovorans. The sequence goes on from NZ_SRIF01000001.1 coordinate 481,377, forward strand.
GACACCGCACAGGCGTACGGCAACGAGGCCGCCGTCGGCGACGGACTCGCCGCGGCCGACGTGGACCGTGACGACCTCTTCGTCGCGACGAAGGTTCGGAACTCGAACCTCGCCCACGACGACGTCCTCGACAGCGCCGAGGAGAGCCTCGACGACCTCGGTCTCGACAGGGTCGACCTGTTGTACGTCCACTGGCCGGCTGGCGAATACGACGCCGAGGAGACGCTCTCGGCGTTCGACGAACTCCACGCCCGCGGGAAGATAGATCACGTCGGACTCTCTAACTTCCCGCCAGAACGAGTCGAGGAGGCCACGGATATCCTCGACGCGCCCGTGTACGCTAACCAAGTCGAGATGCATCCGTACCTCCAGCAGGAGGAACTGCGCGCACACGCAGACGAACACGACTACGAACTCGTCGCGTACTCGCCGCTCGCCCGCGGCGAGGTGTTCGAGAACGACGTACTCGCGGACATCGCCGACGACCACGACGCCAGCGCGGCACAGGTCAGTCTGGCCTGGCTCCGCGAGAAGGGCGTCACGGCCATCCCGAAGGCGACCGGCCGCGACCATATCGAGGACAACTTCGCGAGCGTCGAGTTCGACCTCTCCGAGGACGACGTCGCTCGCATCGACGACATCGAACAGACGACTCGCCTCGTCGACCCGGACTGGGCCCCTGACGCCTGGAACTAACGACGAGAATCGACTGACTCTCAGTCGGGACGACCGCCGATTCGAGCGACGGAACCGCCGAGCAGACTCACGGTAATATTTCTATCAGAAACGAGAACCGGGTCGAAGCTTTAACCCCCGGCAAGGGAAACTGCCGGGTATGTCTACCGGGACCAATGGGGTCGTCAGGGGTATCCAGATCGACCTCAGGCGGTTACACGAGACGTGGATGGAGATTGCCTACCCGCGCCAGCGGGACGCGAGCGACACTGTATTGGGAACCTGGCAACCAGATTCTCAGTCCGGTATGGCGCTGTACCGACTGTGGTCCGCGCTGGGAGTCCCGATAATCGCGTTCGTCTACCCGCTGGTGTTACTGGGCGCGTTCGTTCGCTTCCAGACGCGACGCATCAGCGGCACGGCCGCGCGGTTGGGCCTTCTCGGCGTCGTCGTCCTCTCTCTGATCGTCTGGGGCGGACTTGCCGCAGTAGCGCGGTTTCAACTCGACTTACTGGCTGGCGGCTTCCTCGCTATCGTCATCGCCGGCGGCGTCGCGACGGTGTCGGCCGCACTGGCGGTCGGTGCTCGTCGCGTCGGCGGCCGCGGGACGACGATCCTCTTTGCCTACCCGTTCGCGATGACCGCGCTCTTCTTGCCCCCGGTCGTCGCGGCGCTGTTCTCGAAGACGCTCGCGGCGATCGTCCTCCCCAACAGCACCGCCCTCGCGCAATGGCTCCTCGATAACGCGCTCGCCCCGCTCGGTCTCGCCGAACTGTTCTCCGAGACGTTCGATCTGGAGGGGGCTGCCTACGTCGTGATGTGGCTCGCCATCTCGGTCCCGCTTGGCTGGGTTCTCGGAACGCTGGTCACGCTCGCCGACCTCGTTCGCCCGACGGAGTGACCGCGAAGCGAACGTTTAGGCCCGTCGGCTCCTAACTCGAGGCTGTATGGAATTTGACGCGACAAAGACGGCCGCGGCGTTCGTCGTACTGTTCGGCGCGCTCGCCGTCGGGACGTTCATGAGTCCGATGACGACGAGTACGGTGATGATGGTACTCGGTGGACTGCTCGTGTTCGGCGTCGTGACGCTCTTACTCGGCGTCAAACACGGTGAGTACCGCGCTTCACACTGAGACGTCGCTCGCTCGAATCACGCGCTTTTCCGGAACCGCTCTCCCCTCGCCAGCGACCGCCACGTCGCCCGGCTCGTCGTCGTCACCGCCGAACAACACCGTCGCACCGACGCGCATCGGCGCGAGCAGACCCGCGACGAGCGCACCGGCCGTCGTGACTGGCGCACGCAACGCCACCGTCGTCGTCTCGTCGATGTCGTCGTCGGCGGCCACGCGCTCGCTCGCGGCCAGTAGCTCGCCGTGTGTGTACGTCCGTTCGGCGGCGAGTGCGTCGTCTTCGGGACCGACGTCAGCCGGCGGGGCGAGTGGATTCTCGCTCCACAGTTCGCGCTCGAACTGCGCGACGGTCGGGTCGTCTATCGGCCCGCCGTAGGACAGCGCCTTCGTCCCCGGCGCGAGTTCGTAGCACTCCAGCCACGTGGCCGGCGCGACCAGCGCCGTCGCGTCTACCGCATCCGGGGGGTCCATATCGACGACTGCGCCGTCGAGCGTGGCGGCGAGAAACGCGAGTAGGGCATCCGGCGCATCCCGAAGATACCCCGGTTCGTCCGCGTCCGTAGGGTTCTTCGGGCCGACGACGACGGCGACGCGGGTGCCCTCGCGGACACCGTAGTGGCGCATGAGGTTGCCGCCCTTCCAGACGTTCGTACAGAAGTCACCGTAGCTGTACGGTGCGGTGCGTTCGGGTGCGCTGAAGAGGACGCCGTCGCGACCGCGAGCGTCCGCGACGAGATCGGCGAGTGTCTGCATACGCGGCGGTTGGGAACGGCCCGATAAAAGCGAGACGGAAACGAGGGGACGGATTTACAGCGAGTTCTTCAGTTTCTTGAAGAAGCCCTCTTCGACATCGACTTCCTCGCCGCCGGCCTCGGCGAAGGCTTCGAGCGCCTCTCGCTGTTCGCTGTTGAGGCTGTCGGGCGTGACGACCTGCACTTGCACGTAGAGGTCGCCGTTGCCGCGGCGGCGCAGGCGAGGCATCCCCTTGTCCTCTAACCTGAACACTTCGCCGCTCTGGGTCCCCGAGTCGATGTCCATCTCCACCTCGCCGTCGAGCGTTGGGACGGTGATGGTGTCGCCGAAGACGGCCTGCGGGAACGAGATAGCGTGCTGGTGTGAGAGGTCGTCGCCGTCGCGTTCGAAGTCGGGGTGGCTTCGCACCGAGACCTGAATGAGTAAGTCGCCGTTGGGACCGCCGCGCTCGCCCGGCGCTCCCTCACGTTCCATCCGGAGGGTCTGTCCGTCGGCGATGCCGGCCGGGACGTCCACTTCTAGCGTCGCCTCGTTCTGGACGGTGCCGTTGCCGCCGCAGGTCGAACAGGTCTCGTCGTACAGCGTGCCGTCGCCCTCACAACGCCGACAGGTTGCGGTCTGCTGGACTCGACCCATCGGTGTCTGTTGGACACGGGTCGTCTGGCCCTGCCCGTTACACTCCGGACAGGTCTGGGAGTCGGCCTCCGGCGGGTGGCCTTTCCCGTCGCAGTCTTCACACGTCTCGGGCCGCGTGACGGTCAGCTGCTTCGTCGCGCCGTTGTACGCCTCTTCGAGGTCGATTTCCAGTCGCGTCTGGAGGTCCTGGCCCTGTCGCGGGCGGTTGCCGCCACCGCCGCGTCCGCCGCCGCCGAAGAACTGGTCGAAGATGTCCTGCATGTCGAAGCCGCCGCCTCCGCCGAAGGGGTCGCCGCCCATGCCGCCGCGACCGCCAGCGCCGCCGCCCGCTCCACCGCGCTTCTCGGCTTGCTCGAAGCGGTCGTGGCCCATCTGGTCGTACATCTGCCGTTTCTCGTCGTCGGTCAGGACTTCTTTGGCCTTCTTCGCCTTTTTGAACTTCTCCTCGGCGTTCGGGTCGTCGCTCACGTCGGGATGATACTCCCGGGCCTTCTCGCGGTACGCCTGCTGAATCTCGTCTTCGGAGGCGTCCCGCGAGACGCCCAGTACCTCGTAGAAATCCTGGCTCATTCGTTGTGCGTACGATACTCGATTGAGACACTTCAAAAGAACGGGTCTAGCACAAGGGGCGTCGAGTCGAGCGACAACTTCTGTTCGGTAGCTGAACAGACAGAACGTATCGCCTGCCAGGACAGATGGTGAGTGAGAATGAAAGGGGCCAACCGTTCGACGAGCGAGACCAACTAAGCACTGGACTAAGAGGGGGTATCAGAGCGACCCATAGTTTTTCGCGGATCATGTCTAGTAGTTGTTAGACCTGCGTGCTCTCGGAACCAAGTTTATTCAAGAGGCTTGCAGGCTCAGGCCGGAATAATATGGAGGACAACCGTGTTTCTCTTCGTGTGAGTAACGACAGTGAGAACCCTCGAATACAGGATATCAATCTGCGTCTCCAGAAGCTGGGACAGTTCTCTCGATTCTCCCAGGCTGGACTCGGCGTAATCGTTTTGGCCTTTCTCATCGCCGTAATTGGACGGTTGCCCCAGAATCTCGAATCGGTGGGCAGTGCAATCGATGCCATCCTTCTTCCCCTGATTTTTGTTGGGATGGGGCTGTTGCTGTACGCTATCGGAATGCATCTCCACCTGATGCATCTCAACCTCGTGAAGCAAATCCGCAAAAGCGAGGTCGAAGATGCGGACGTACCCAACGAGTGATACTCAAGCGAACCCCTGCCCTGCTGAATCTATCCTGTAAGTCAATCACGGCGATTTCAACTAGTGAGAAATCTGTAACGTTGGAACGTATGGAGACCTGTGCTACTCCTTATGAGTGACTGAAAGGAACGAAGGAAGCACGCAGCGAGTCACAGCTGTCGAACAGTCGGGGCTTTCTGGCCGTCGAATGCCGATTCTCTGTCGGTCCCGCGAGTGATCCCCACTGCTAGCGCGTGACCGGGGCGCTTATTTCCGTCCCGCTGGACGAACCAATCGATGAGTACCGACAGGCCATCGAGGGCCCGCGGTGTCGTGACCGTCGAGCGCATCGCAGTCTGGGGGCTAGCGCTGTTGGCCGTCGCTGGCATCGTCGCCGTCATCGCCGGTCCCGGTGCGGACCTGCGGACCGCGGCCCCGGACGTTACCGTCGACGGGAGCTACGACGCCGACGCGGGCGCGGTCACGGTCACGCTCGGGGGCGACGAGCAGTTAACCTCGACCAGCACGAACGAACTGGCCGTCGTCGTCACCGATGTGAGTCGAAACGAGACGACGAGACTCGTCTGGGCCGACGACGGGAACCTCCCGGTCGGCGCGGGCGACTCCTTCACCGTGGACGACCCCCGTGTCGACAGCGACGGGAACGGGAACTACCTCGACGGCGATGGCTCCGTCGGCTTCTACCTCGAACCGGGTGATACCGTCGATATCGTCTGGACCGGCCGTCTCATCGGCGCACCCGACGAGCGCACCGACACGCTTGGAACGGTGACTGTCAGCGACGGAACGGCCTGATTGTCGAACCGCCAACACGATTTTGTTTCAGCGAAGGTTTACCCCCTTCTGTGACGATTGTTCACGCATGGCTACAGAGGACGCGTACCAGGAGCTGTTTCCACTGGATCGGCTCGCATCGGACTCGCCGGAACTCGTACAGGTCGGCGGGCGTTCCATCGCGCTGTTTCATCACGAGGGAACCGTCTACGCCGTCGACAACCGGTGTCCGCACATGGGGTTCCCGCTTTCGAAGGGAACCGTCGACGATGGCCTGCTGACCTGTCACTGGCACCACGCGCGCTTCGAGCTGGCGTGTGGTGACACGCTCGATCCGTGGGCCGACGACGTACAGACGTTCCCCGTCGAGGTGCGAGACGGAACCATCTATCTCGATCCCGATCCGGAACCCGACGTGCCGCCGGTGACCCACTGGCGCAACCGCCTCGCAGACTCGATGCAGGAGAACATCGACCTCGTCGCGGCGAAGGCCGTCATCAACGTAGACGACCTCGGCGAGGGCTTCTCGACGCCGCTCGAAACCGCCGTCGATTTCGGCATCACCTATCGAGCGATGGGATGGGGCCGTGGCCTGACGACGCTGGGCGCGATGGCGAACCTCTATGACGACGTAGCGCACGCCGAGAAGTTGCGAGCGATGTACGTTGGCGTCACCGAGGTGGCGGACGACTCGGCCGGCGAGCCGCCGCGTTTCGACCAGTACGAACTCCGCAACGGCGACCTCTCGAAGGCCCGTCTGAAGTCGTGGTTCCGCGACACCTGCGAGGTCCGTGACAGTGACGGGGCCGAGCGGTGTCTGCGAACCGCCGCCGCCCACCTCCCGCCCGAGGACGTCGTCGAGATCCTGCTGGCCGCGGCGACAGACCACCTCTACATGAACGCCAGCCATACCCTCGACTTCGTCAACAAGGCCGTCGATACCCTCAACCACGTTGGCTGGGCGAAGGCCGAAGACGTCCTCGCTGCCACCGTCGAGCAGTTCACCGATGCCAGTCGAAGTGAGGAACGGTCCCAGTGGCGACAGCCCATCGACGTGGCGGAACTGTGTTTCGACGCGTACGAGGCGCTGCCGGACCTCGTCGCCGCTGGCGAGGATCGCGAGTGGGAACGCCCCGATGACTTCGTCGAGACGCTGCTTGCCGACGACCCGCACGTCGTGGTCGAGGCACTCGAAGACGCTATCCGGCAGGGCGCGACGGCCGAACAACTCGCGCGCGCCGTCGCGCTGGCTGCGACTCGCCGCGTCGCTCACTTCGCCACGAGCAACGAGTTCAGCGACTGGAATACGGTACATCACACGTTCAGCTACGCCAACGCCGCCCACGCACTCGCGGCCCGGACCGACGCCATCGAAGCCTACAAACCCTGCTTCGACGGCGCGATGTCGGTCTACCTCGACCGCTTCCTCAATACACCGGCCGCGCCGCTCCCCGAGCCCGGTGAGTCGGCACGCGACCCCGAGACCATCCGCGAGGACCTGCTGGCGACGTTCGACGAACAGGGTCGCGTGAACGAGGCCGGACAGTTGGTCAGCGAGCACTTCGACGCGGGTGGCGACGCATCCGTGCTAAAGCGCACACTCGCCGAGGGACTGCTCCGCGAAGACGCCGGCTTCCACGAACTCCAGAACGTCGAAGCGGCGTTCCGGCAGGCCGAGTTCGCCGAGGACGACGCCGGGCGGCGACTGCCGCTGGTCGCGACCGCTCGCTATCTCGGAGCGCACTTTCCCACCCGCCGCGAGCGCGAACAGACCTTCACTATCGCCCATCGCTTGTTTCGCGGCGAGGCGATTCACGGCGAGGACGTCTGACCTATTCGACTGTCGTTCCCCGAGTCTGGAGGGCGAGCAGCAACGACCCCGCTCGTCCGAACGAACGGTCGTCTTGCAGTTGCAAGTCTGACAGATAACTCCATCGGGCAAGACACGTCAGCCGTGGCACTCACCAGCTCTGTCCTCGGATTCGTGCTGAGCTTCGCTGTCGTCACTATCGCGACGTACATCAGCACGAGCGTGCTCACGAGTGACTCCAGTATCGGCTACTCAGCGTTCGCGGCGGGACTGACCTCCTTGGTCTGGTTCGGCGTGACCTACCTCGTCTCCGGTACTATCGGCGTCAACGGCTACTGGGTCGCGTTGGGGCCGCTCCTGGCTGTCATCGCGTACTTCCTCACCGTTGACCTCCTCTATGAGGGGTCTATCGTCCGCGCCGTCGGTATCTCCCTCGGTACGTGGAGCGTCACGTTCGCGATCCTCTTCGCCGCCGCCTCTCTTGGGTACAGCTCGTTCCAGGCACTGGGCGTTCCACCAGCTATTCTGGCCGGGTAAGGGGCCCGAACCACGCGCAGCGTTGAACTGAGGCGTTCGTCTCGCAGTCCGACGAACTGCGGTGGCGATTTCTCCTCGTCCACTCGAAAAATTGGCTTTATTGAAACTCTCAGTAGATAACATACTCTGACTCGGTTCGGTCAGTACAGGAGATAGACAGAACACTCGGTACAGCGGAATGATGTCCTCGTGGGTGACCGCTGTGGCGACGGCCTTCGGCCCAACAGCAATAGATTTAAGATCAAATGTATTTGTTTATTAACATATGGTGGATGAATCTACCACTCGGAGGGACTTTCTGAAATTTCTCGGCGGTGGTGGTACACTCGGAGTTGGATTTCTGTATTTCAGTACAAGGCCGAAAGTTGTTGAGCAAACAGCCGATGGCCGACTGTCCGGGGAAACAGAAATCCTCGTGAGAGTCGCTAATGAGGGGGCAAAAGGGGGTGTGCGTGTTTCAGTTAACATCGTAGATTCAAATTCCCAAGTCATCAAAAAGTCGAATAAAGAAGTAACCATGGACAGAAATCAAACGGTGCAAGTAGCCCTCTCCATAACAGTCCCGAACAACGCCGACGCGTTTAACGTCTCGGCGACAGCTACGAACTTCCCGGGGAACATCCTCTTTTAACACGTAGTCTGAACACCATATAATCTTCACAAGGAGTTATTTCTACATCAAGTTGGCATGAACTGAACGTTCAGCTCGCACACCTAACCAACAGTTTTCTCACGCTGGTGGTACGTGAATAATAATGTTTCAACAGAGCCAAAAAACCTCGCTCCGCTCGGTTTTTTAGACGCTGTCGGACCGCTTCGCGGCCGACGAGTCCAAGCGGAAGACGACGACTTATTCGTCGTCGTCTTGAACGTCTTCGAAGTCGGCGTCGACGTACTCCTCGCCCTGTCCGGACGCGCCGCCAGCGCCGCCGGGGCCGCCTGCGCCTGCCCCACCGGGACCGGCACCGCCCATGCCGCCAGCGCCGCCTGCGGCCTGCTGTTGGGCCTGTCCGTCGTACATCTGCTTGCCGATCTCCTGCAGTTCCTCGGAGAGTTCCTCGGTGACCTGCTCGTAGTCCTCGGTCGTGGCGTCCTCGTCTTCGAGGGTCTCTTCGACGTCCTCGATCTTCGCCTCGATATCGGACTTGATGTCGTCGTCTAGCTCCTCTTCGTTCTCCTCCATGAGCGTCTCGGCGCGGCGCACCGCGGCCTCGGCTTCGTTACGGGCCTCGATCTCCTTGCGCCGTTCCTCGTCCTCTTCTGCGTGCTGTTCGGCCTCGTTTTGCATCTCCTCGATCTGCTCGTCGGAGAGGCCGGCACCGCCCTCGATGGTGATGTCCTCCTTGTTACCCGAGCCCTTGTCCTCGGCTTCGACGTTGACGATGCCGTTCTCGTCGATGTTGAACGAGACTTCGATCTGAGGCGTGCCGGCGGGGGCCGGCGGGATGCCCGAGAGCGCGAACGCGCCCAGCAGTTCGTTCTCCTCGGCGATTTCACGCTCGCCCTGGAAGACGCGGATCTGGACTTGCGTCTGGCTGTCCTGGGCGGTCGTGAAGATCTTCGATTCCTCCGTGGGAATCGTCGTGTTCTTCTCGATGAGGCGCTCGAAGAGGCCACCCTTGACCTCGACACCCAGCGAGAGCGGCGTCACGTCGAGCAGAACGATGTCGTCGACGTCGCCCGAGAGGACGCCACCTTGGATGGCCGCGCCCAGCGCGACGGCCTCGTCGGGGTTGACGTTCTTTTTGGGTTCCTGTCCGGTCATCTCCTCGACCTGCGCTTGGACCTGCGGCATTCGGGTCGACCCGCCGACGAGGATGACCTCGTCGATGTCGCTCTGACTGTAGCCGGCGTCAGAAAGCGCCTGCTCCGTCGGCCCGACGGTGCGCTCGATGAGGTCCTCGGTCAGGGACTCGAACTTCGCGCGCGTGAGTTTCTGTTCGAGGTCGAGGGGGCCGTCGTCGGTCGTGGCGATGAACGGGAGATTGATGCGGGTCTCCTTGCGCGAGGAAAGTTCGACCTTGGCTTCCTCGGCGGCCTCTGTCAGCCGCTGGAGAGCTTGTCGGTCGTCGCGCAGGTCGATGCCGTGCTCGGACTCGAACTCGTCGGCCAGATAGTCGATGATGGCCTCGTCCCAGTCGTCGCCGCCGAGGTCGTTGTCCCCGTTCGTGGCGACGACTTCGTAGACGCCGCCGCCGAGATCGAGGATAGAGACGTCGAAGGTCCCCCCGCCGAGGTCGTAGACCAGTACCGTCTGGTCGGACTCGTCGTCGAGCCCGTAGGCCATCGCCGCGGCCGTCGGCTCGTTGACGATGCGTTCGACCTCGAAGCCAGCGATTTCGCCGGCGTCCTTGGTCGCCTGCCGCTGACGGTCGTTGAAGTATGCGGGGACCGTGATGACGGCCTTCTCGATCTCGTCGCCGAGGTACTCCTCGGCGTCGCGCTTGATCTTCTGGAGGATCATCGCCGAGACCTGCTCTGGCGTGTACTCCTCACCGTCCAGTTCCACGGAGTAGTTCTCCTCGCCCATGTGGCGTTTGATGGACTGGATAGTCTGTGCGGGGTTCTTTACGGCCTGATTCTTCGCTGGCTTGCCGACGAGGCGCTCCCCGTCGTCGAACGCGACGACGGAGGGTGTCGTCCGCTCGCCTTCCGCGTTGACGATGATTTCGGGGTCGCCACCTTCCATGACCGCGAACGCGCTGTTCGTGGTCCCGAGGTCGATACCCAGAATTTTGTTGCTCGCCATCTTACCCGGTTATACCTCTCTGCGCCGGTTAAAAGTTGCTAGATGTACCGACGACAGTTGCGTCCGAACCGCTCGCTGCCGGTGGTTTCGTCCATCTCGGCCCCCAGTGACCGAATATTATAAGTTGACCGCAAAGTCACCGCTCAGCGGTCGATAACTATCCGGACGCTCTCGCTCGGCAGTGATATCCTGTGAACCGCGCGTTTTCCGTACTCGTAGACATAACATATATTTAAATCGTAAAATATACTCATAATTTCTGAGGGGGACGTATACCTCTTCTAGGCTATTTTCGTGTGATTATATAGTTGGTAATAAGATGGGTCGTCTGTAAAAGCCAACGTGTTACCTTCCCCAGACCTGCGCCGTGCTGGACGTGATCCTCGTCTGAACCGATGGTCCCTGTTTGGTTGTGAAGGTAGCACTGACCCAAAAATGAGACAGACGAACACTGCACGTATCGGACTAGTCGCGCTCCTCGTCCTCTCCGCAGTCGTCATCGGCGGCATCTTTGCCCCGGGCGCACTCGCCCGAGACGCCGGCACTGACACGACGAGCGAGGGTGAGACGACCGCGACGCCGATACACGATGGCGAAACCGTTTCGATGACGACGACTACCGCACAGAACTTCACGTTCGACGTGACACGCGGCGAGGCGTTCACCCTGACTGCCACTCTCGACGCGAGCACGTCGTCGTTCGACGACATCACCATCAGCGTGTACGACGGGAATGGAACCGAAGTCGGTGCGCTCTCGGGTGGCGACAACCCCGCGAGTACCAACATCCTGATGGAGGACTTCGACGCGAAAGCGGGTGACGTTGCCGAAGCCAACCAGACGTATACGGTCCGCGTCACCGAGGAAGGCGAAAAAGAGAAACAGTACGACCTGACCCTCGAAACACACCGACTGGACCAGTACGATCCCGACGAGTCGCCCGAGTCGGCGACGGTAGTCGATAGCAACGCCACGATCGACGCCGCTGCCGCCAACTACGACGACGACCACTACGCGGTGAATCTCACCGCGGGCGACGAGCTGGAAATCGATGTCGTCTCAGATGTGCACGACCGCGAGTGGTACGAGCAGGTGTCCGTCACCGCTCCGAACGGCGAGGATGTCGCACTCGACGACTACAACGAGTCGTTCGTGGCCGAGCAAAACGGCACGTACATCGTCGAGGTCGGGTTCGAACCCGCCGCGACGATGGACCCATCGCTCGACTCGGCAGCGTACACGCTCGAACTCGACCACTCGCCCGTCAAAAAGAGTGAGGACCCCCCGGTAGCGGACCCAGAACCCCCGGAGGACGGAACCGAGAACGATAGCTGTCCGTAACCACGGGCTGACACTCCTCCGGTGAAGTACCCTCCTCATTTTTCGGTGAACGAGAGAAATATCGCTGATAGCGGGTTCGCTCGTCGTCCCCTGTGCTGTCCTACCCGCGACATTCTGTCAACTATATGCCTGGAACGTCCGGAACTGACGCTGGCCCGATAGGCGACCGCCTCGGCCGAACTTAGCGCGCCTCCAGATAGACGGAACAGCCGTCTCACGCCGTCAATGTGGCATTTAGCACACGAATAACGCTATCTGTGGGGGGTTGAATGTTTAGATAAACCGTTTACAACCGATTACCGCACCGGTAATAAGGTATCTACCGTGAGCACTTCTCTCTGTCGCCTTCCTGCCGGACGAAGCCACTCTCCGTGGTCCCCGATCGGTTTCGGAGGTGACACAGTGCAAGCTATGTCATACGGAAACCTGACACGTATCGGTCTGGTCGCACTGATGGTTCTGTCCGTCGTCGGCGGTGGCGTCTTCGCCACCGCGGCTGTCGCCCAAGACAGTCAACCGACGGCAGACGAGGACAGCGGCGCGACCCCGATCCACGACGGCGAAACGCTTTCGGTAACGACGAACAGCACGCAGACGTTCACGTTCAACGCGACGCGCGGCGAGGCGTTCGCGTTGACTGCAACTCTCGAAGATGACGCTCCCGCGTACAACGAAATCGCGATAAACGTCTACGACGAGAACGGCACTGAAGTCGGCAAGCTGGACCGTGACGAAATGCGGACGGGCGAAGACAGCACCGCCGAGGCTGCCGATGTCGCCTCGACCGACGGGACGTATACCGTCAAGGTCGTCAAGGGCGGTGACAAGACGGTCAACTACACGCTCGCACTGGAGCAGAAACGCTTCGACGAGTACGATCCGAACGAGTCACCCGAGACGGCCACCGAAGTGGACGCGAACGCGACCATCGAGGCCGCGTCCGCCGCGTACGACGAGGACAACTACGCCGTGAACCTCACGCGCGGCGACGAGATGGCTATCAACGTCACCTCCGACGGCTGGGAGCGGTTCTGGTACGACCAGGGCTACGTCATCACGCCCAGCGGCGAGAAGATCGGCATCACCCCGACTGACGCGGAGAGCCCGGACCACCACTCGACGCTCCGATTCGAGGCGAACGAAACTGGGACCTACGTCGTCCACTGGGAGTACAGCAACGAGAACGGCTCGGACAGATTCACGCCTGAACCATACTCGCTGGACCTCCAGCACACCCCTGACGACGAAGTCACCAACCCCTTCGAGGACCCAGAGGAGTCTCCCTCGAACCCTGACGATGGAGGAGACACCGGACCCGAGAAGAACCTGCCCGACGAGGAAGTCACGACGTACTCGGTAACGACCAACGCCACTGAGACGTTCACGTTCAACGCGACGAGCGGCGAGGCGTTCGCCGTCGTCGCCACGCTGGACGAGAACACCTCTGACTATCAGGACGTCGCTGTCACCGTCACGGACGAGAACGGCAACGAAACGGAGAACGTCCCCGGCGGACAGCCCAACGACGTGACGGAGACAGTCACCGCTGACTTCACGGCGAAGGCCGCAGACGTCGCCGAAGCTAACCACACCTACACCGTCGAAGTGCAGGCTATCGGCGACGAACAGCGTCAGTACAACCTGACCATCGCGAAAGAACAGCCCGACCAGGACGACCCCAACGAGAACGTGGCCGACGCGACCAGCGTCGATGCGAACGCGACCGTCGACGCCGTCGCTGCCAGCTACGACGACGACAACTACGCCGTGAACCTCACCGCGGGCGACGAGATGGAACTAGACGTCATCTCGAACGCCTCCGACCACGAGTGGTACGAGCGCGTGACTGTCACCGCGCCTGACGGCGAGAGCGTCTACGTGGACGACTACAAACCGTCCTTCGAGGCCAAGCAGAACGGTACCTACGTCGTCTCGGTGACGTTCGGTCCGCGCGCGGCCGAAGACGCAGACCTCTCTTTAGAGGCGTACACGCTCGAACTGGACCACATGCCGGACGATACTATCGACAACCCAGAAGACGATGGCCCCGACCCGGTCCCACCGGAGAACGGAACCGACGACGGCAGCGACGGTGACGGAGACGACAGCGACGACCCGACCTGTCCAGTGTAGAACTCTCGCACAGACACCGGTTCCATACCGGGACTGGCCTGTACGTTCCCTCCATTTTTGACGCGCCGAAAGAACTCACTCCGCCAGCCGCGCTACTCTTCGTCGCTGACGGTGACCTGCGCCTCGCGGAGCACCTTCTCGGCCATCTCGTAGCCGGGGCGATGCACGTCCGCGATTGCGCCGGAGTCCTCGTCACTCTCGACCCGCGCGAGGACCTGATGTTGGGTCGGGTCGACGTCCTCACCGGGTTGTGGGTCGATGACCTCGACGTTCTCGGCGGCCAGCACGTCGTCGAGTTGACGAAGCGTCGATTCGACGCCGGCGCGAATCTCGGCGTCCTCGTCCTGTTCGAGCGCCCGTTCGAGGTTGTCGCGCACGTCGAGGATGCGGGTCACGAGGTCCTCGGTGGCGCGCTGTTTCTCCTCCTCGCGGCGCTTTTTCATCCGCTTCTTGTAGTTCTGGAACTCCGCCTGTTTGCGCTTGAGCTTCTCTTCTAACTCCGCCGCCTCCTCGTCGAGGCTTTCGACCTGTGATTCCAGGCTGTCGGCACGGTTCCGTAGCGCAGTCAGTTCTTGTGCGATCGCTTCGGGGTCCGAGTCAGCGACCCGTTCGACGAGTTCCTGGTCGGCCGTCTCACCGTCGGTGACGTCGTCGAGATCGATGTCGGCCGCATCGACGTCGTCGGGCGCGCTCTCGACGTCCTCCGCATCGACCGCCGCGTCGGTCGATTGCTCCTCGGCCGCGTCCTGGTCAGTCATACTCGAAGCGTACCGTCACACGAATAAAAGGATTCAGAAACGTCGCTGCTCGCCTGGGTCTGTCGGCTGCCGATTCCCTACAACAGGAGGCTGACGACCATGAGTACGAGGAAGACGAGTACCAGTATCTTCGCGATTCTCATGCTGAGACCGGCGATTCCTCGGAACCCGGCCACGCCAGCGACGATGGCCAAGACCAGAAAGAGGAGTGCGAACTCGAGGAACCCGCCGGACTGCAGCGGTGTCATGATGCCGTTCTGTAGCATACGCTCGAAAGTCGTCCCCCGGATGCATTATTACGGACGACATAATATACGCATATCCGGACATTCAGCCGGTATATCGTCTGTCTTCTTCGATACAGGTTGCGGCGTCGCTCGACGGTCCGCACGGCAGTACTCGGGGAGAAGCGTCGGTCAGTCGCTGGCTCCGACCCGTGAGAACCGACACTGGGTCGGGCTGTCGACGGTGACGGCGTATCCGCAGTACTCGAACGTGAGCACGCAGGACGAACAGGTGTTCTCGTCTGCGAACAGGGTATCGAGCGCCGTCGGGTCGAGGATATTGCTCAGCGGCGGGAGTTCAGCACACGAAAAGCCGTGGAGATGGGCGACACAGAGCGTGACGACGTCGCTCATTGCCCCCGGGCGATCGACCGTCGCGTAGTGACAGTCGGCGGTCGGGACGTACATGAGCGAGATCGCCGCCGATTCGGACGCTCGGCCGGTCATCGTTCGATAGCCGATCGGCTCGGCGACGGCTGCTGTGGTTGCTCACGCCACCACGGCGAACCAACGGCAGTTCGGAACGGGATAGTCGGCAACTGTCTCGGCTGCTCCAACGAGGCGCTACTGCTCATCTGTGCCGACCGACGCAATACACAAAAAAATCCGTTCTGACGGACCGGTCGAACTATCAGTCATCGTCGGTGGTTGGGACGAACGCCCCGCTAATCCCGTCCGCGAGTGCGTTGATAGTCGAACGACCATCACGCTGCCGGTCGATCAGTCCGTCTTCCTGGAGTCGCTGCAGATGGTAAGAGACGGTACTCTTCGTGAGGCTCACCTGTTCGGCGAGTTCGCCTCCCGTCGCGGACCCGTGTCGGTCCAGCGCGCTGAGGAGGGCACGCCGCGTCCCATCCTCGACCGTCGCTGGCGAGACGCTGTTCTCGGCGTGTGCCGGGAACAGATAGCTCCGCCCGTTCTCGTTCGTCCGTTGTATCAGCCCCTCGTCGACGAGGACGCGGACGTGATAGCGGGTCGTCGAGACGTGGGTATCCGTCTCACGAGCGAGTTCGGTGACGTAGACGCCGGGGTCGGTACTGACGGCGTCGAAGAGTCGCTGGCGCGTCTCGTGTTCCAGCGGGTCGCTGTCACCGAATCTGGTGTAGCCAGCGACGGCCGGAACTACTGGAACGATGTCCGTGACGGGGAGACTCACGCTGAACAGCCCATCCTGGAGTTGTAGCAGAGTGGATGCCTCCAGGCGGTCGTCTCCCGTTCCGAGGCCGGGCATCCCGCCGGTACTGACTGCTTGATGCAACGCAGCATCGTCGGGTGACCTGACCGCCGGTCCTGCCGCTACCGCTGGCGACACCGTTGCCGCCAAGACGAGGATGGCGACGAGACCGACGGACGCTCGGAGTGTAAATGTCATGGATTTGTCATCCACGCGGGTTACGGGCGAGTCTGCAGGCCACTGCCCGAACCCATCGGGGGGTTACCCTCCATCCACTATAAGATGGGCGGATAAACCGACCGTCTTAGAACAGTTATCGACCGCTCAGTCGAAGCAACTCTGCTCCGGTATTCGACGGCGGGAAAGCGTTATCAGCGACTGCGGCCAACCGCAGAGCGTGCTGGAGTTGACGTTCGAAGACGGGACGATCCGCGTCGCGGGAGACCCGAAGGTGGACCTCCCCGGCGTCGATCGGGACGCTCGGTCGGAGAGCGGCCGAGCACCCGCCCACAGATACGCTGCGCTGCTCGATGCCCTCGACGGACGCGGAGTCGAGTACACGGACCGGGTTCTCGACGCCTCCTCGCTCGACCTCTCGACGACGTACGACCTTCGTGGGTACCAACAGACAGCGCTGGCGGCGTGGCGCGACGCCGGCGACCGCGGCTGTCTGGAACTGCCGACCGGGAGCGGCAAGACGGTCATCGGCATCGCCGCGATGGTCGCGCTTGGAACGCCCGCGCTCGTCGTCGTGCCGACCATCGACCTCGTAGAGCAGTGGCAGCGCGAACTCGAACGGGAGTTCGACCGCCCGATCGGCCGACTCGGCGGCGGCGAGCAGCGAGTCGAAGCCGTCACCGTTGCTACGTACGACTCGGCATATCTCCGGGCGGACGAACTGGGCGACCAGTTCGGACTGGTCGTCTTCGACGAGGTTCACCATCTCGGCGGAGAGGGCTACCGCGACATCGCTCGCTTGCTCGCCGCGCCCGCCCGTCTGGGCCTGACGGCGACCTTCGAGCGCCCCGACGGTGCTCACGAAGTCGTCGAAGAACTCGTCGGGCCGCTCGTCCACCGCGTGGAAATCGACGACCTCGCTGGTGACCACCTCGCCGACTACGACATCAAGCGCATCGAAGTCGCGCTGACGCCCGAGGAACGCGAGCGCTACGAGGACCAGCAAGGAACGTTCACCGACTATCTCGCCCGGTCGGGAATCGAACTGCGTTCCGGAAGCGACTATCAGGAACTCGTCAAGCGCTCGGGGACTGACCCCGCGGCCCGCGAGGCGTTGCTCGCAAAGCAACGCGCCCGAGAGGTGATGATGAACGCCCGGCGGAAGGTCGAGCGACTCGCGGAGCTCCTCGACCGCCACCGGGACGACCGCATCATCGTCTTCACCGCCTACACCGACCTCGTCTATCGCCTCTCCGAGCGGTTCCTGCTTCCGGCAATCACCCACGAGACGGGTGCTGGCGAGCGCCGGGAAATCTTGGAGCGGTTCCGCGATGGCACGTACTCCCGGGTCGTGACGGCGAACGTCTTAGACGAAGGTGTTGACGTGCCCGACGCCAACGTCGCCGTCGTCCTCTCTGGCAGCGGGTCCGAACGGGAGTTCACGCAGCGTCTCGGCCGGATACTCCGTCCGAAGGCGGACGACTCGCGTGCGTTGCTGTACGAACTCGTCACCGAGGAGACGGCCGAGGAGCGCGTGTCCCGTCGGCGGCGATAGGGGGTTTCGCGCTCTAGCCGGGACGTGTACTCGTCGTTCGGCCCGAATACATAACAGGCGCCGGGCAGTGAGTTCGTGTAGATGCAGTCGTTGTTCTCTCTCAACTCGATAGCGGCGCGGAGGCGCGAGCAGTGCGTCTGATACAGATACGAGTCGTCGACGACCATCTTGAGGCGGTTCAGACAGTCCTCGACGACCGTGAGATCGACTACGTGGAGACCGAGGAGAAGAGCAACGACGAGGAGGCGTCGCTCTTTCAGTTCCCGCTCCCGCCGGAGGCTGTCGACGAGGTGTTCGCGGAACTCGAAGCGGCGGGGATGGACCCCGACCGGTACGCCGTCATCGGGTCGGTGGAGACGTCCCGTTCGAACCAGACCGCCACTACGGAACGTCACGACGACCGGATCTCCCACGACGAACTCCGTGGGCGGGCTATCGGAATGAATCCCGGTTCCATCACGTACTACGGGATGACTATCCTGAGCGCGGTGGTGGCGACGGCGGGCCTCTTATTGGACTCGCCGGCCGTCGTCGTCGGGTCGATGGTCATCGCGCCGCAGGTCGGGTCGGCGCTGACGGCTTCCGTCGGGACCGCACTCGACGACCGTGCGCTGGTCAAGGAAGGGTTCCGCGACCAGATACTCGGGCTGTCACTCGCCGTCGTCAGTGCGGCAGCGTTCGGGATGGTCCTGCGCTACGGCGGATTCGTTCCCAGCCAGTTACGCGTGGGGACGGTCCAGCAGATATCCCAGCGCATCTCGCCGGGGTTCCTCTCGATGGCCGTCGGCATCTGCGCGGGGGCCGCCGGCGCGTTCGGCCTCGCGACGGCGCTGCCCGTCTCGCTCGTCGGCGTGATGATCGCGGCCGCGCTCATCCCGGCCGCCGCCGCCGTCGGAATCGGCCTCGCGTGGGGCCTTCCGCCTGTCGCACTCGGCGCGGGTATCCTCCTCGTGGTGAACGCGGCCTCCGTCAACCTGGCCGGCTTCTCGGTCCTCTGGGGCCTCGGGTTCCGGCCCTGGGACTGGCCCGACGGGGAGCCGACGCTCGGGACCGCTCGCAAGTACGTCCCGACTGTGCTGGCGCTCGCGGTGTTGCTGGCGACGTTCGCCGGTGCGAGCACGGTGACCGCCCGCCAGATGCAAGTCGAGACGTCGGTCAATGACGCCGTCGAGGAGGTACTGAACGAGGCGGCTTACGAACGACTCCGACTGCTGTCGGTGCGAACCCAGTTCGGGGGCGTCTCCATCTATCAGTTGGACCGAGAGGTCACCGTGGAGGTGAGCCGCCCCGACGGCGAGGTGTACCCGGCGTTGGCCGGGCGACTGGACGCCGCCATCACCCCGGCTATCGGGCAGGAGACGAGCGTCGAAGTGACCTTCGTGAACCGGCAGACGGAGGGTGCCTGAGACGAGCGACGACCGGTCGCCCCGCTGCTGGGCCGCTTTCTCGTGGCCCGACCCGTGTGACACGAGGCGTTTTTGCCAGTCGCCGTCGGAGAGACAGTCGTGCTGACGAAGGACTTGCTCCGCGTCTCCCGGGCCGGCGGCGGCTACCACCCGCAGTTCGCCGACGAGGGAGACGAGCGCCTCGCCGCCCGCGTCCTCGGCGTGTATCAGGGCCACGTCGGCGAGACACGTGCGGCACTGCAGGCCGCCCTGACCGACCTCGAAGGGGAGGCCGCCGACTTCAAACTCGTCCGCGGGTTCGCCAAGCTCGTCGAGCGCGAGGCGACCTTCGAGACGCGGGCCGACGTACCACCCGAACGCGCCCGAAAGCGGGTGTTCGAGGCGGCCGAAGCCGTCGGCGTCGTCACCGAGAGCGAGCGAGCGGCGGCCCTCGACCGGGCGGCCGACCGGCTCGGCGTGGACGCGGCGGCGGTCGAGTCGTCGCTGTACGCCGATTTAGACGATCGGCAGGTGCTCGCGGCCGTCGACTCGCGGTGGTCGCCTGCCGAACTCCGCATCCAGTACAACCTCTCGCTCGCGCAGACGGCGCTGTTCGACGCCATCGAGGTCAGGGTCCGCTCGTCGGACCCGACGACGCTCGTCTCAGCGGTCAAGCGCCTCCGGCTGATGTACGAGATTCGAACGACGCCGGCGGGCCGGGAGGTCGTCGTCACCGGCCCTGACGCGCTGTTCTCGAACACGCGGCGCTACGGGACGCGATTCGCTCGCCTGCTCCGAACGGTCGCCGGGGCGTCCGAGTGGGAGCTGACGGCGACAATCGACGACCGCGGGACCGAGCGCGAGCTTCGCCTCTCGCAGGACGACGTGTCGGTTCCCGGCGTCGAACCCGTGGCCGAGGTGACCTACGACAGCGGCGTCGAAGCCGACTTCGCCGCTCGCTTCTCCGCGCTGGACCTCGACTGGGGACTCGTCCGCGAGCCCGAGCCCCTCGCCGCCGGCGAACACGTCGTCGTCCCCGACTTTGCTTTCGAGTGGCGACCCGGCGGGACGAGCGAGGTCCGAGACACGGGCGACAGCGACGCACAATTTCGCGTCTTCTTCGAGGTGATGGGCTTCTGGACGCCGGAGTACGTCGAGAAGAAACTCGATAGGCTCGCCGACCTCGAAACCGTGGAGATGGTCGTCGCCGTCGACGAGTCGCTCGGCGTCGGTGAGACGCTGGAAGCACAGGACCACCGCGTCGTCCCGTACTCGGGGAGAGTCAGCGTCAAGGGCGTGCGCGACGCGCTCCGCCCCTACGAAACCGAACTGGTCGCCGAGAGCGCCGCCGACATCCCCGCGGAACTGCGACCCGACGCCGACGTAATCGCGCTCTCTGACCTCGCGGCCGACCACGGCGTCAGCGAGGACGCTCTCGCCGAGAAATCGTTTCCCGACCACGAACTCGTCGGTCGCACGCTCGTCCGTCCGTCAGTACTGGATGCCGTCGCCGCCGACATCGAGGCTGGCATCTCGCTGTCCGATGTCGAAGCCACGCTGGACGAGTACGGCATCGACGACGCTAGTGCGGTGCTTTCCCGACTGGGTTACCGAGTCGAGTGGGAGGGGCTGAGCGGCGGGACGGTGCGAGAGCACGAGTAAGGCGGCCGACCGATTTCTCGCGGGTGTCGTATTCGCGTCTTACTCTCAGACGCCGCCGATAGCCGACGCATAGTTATCGCCCCTCCCCGCGGTAGCCGAACCGCTATGACGGCAATCAAGATAGTCAAGGTACTGGGAACATCCGAGGAGTCGTGGGAAGACGCGGCTCACGAGGCGGTTTCACAGGCCAGCGAGACCATCGAGGACATTCACGGAATCGAGGTCGAAGACTGGACGGCCAACGTCGAAGACGGACAGATAACTGAGTACAAGACCACGGTCGAGGTGGCGTTCCCAGTCCACAAACAGCAATAGCGACGAAAACTCTCAGGTATCGAGATCGCGGCGACGCCCCTTCGGCACCTGCGAGCGCAACTCCCCGTAGACGAACAGGCCGACGCCGACTGGTTCCGGCTCCCCGGCGAGGTCGTGAGTGACGACCAGATACCCCCAGTCGCCCTCCCAGCCGAGTTCCTGGTCGTCACCGGCGACGAACCGTCTGGCTTGCTCGTCGGTGAGGTGGACGACGTTCTTCGTCGCGTGGTGGCCGAAGCGCTGGACCGCCTCCAGCGTCGGCTTCCAGTGTTCCTGTCGCGTCCGGAGGAACGTCATCCCCAGCCCCTCGATTTCCACCGGCGAAGGCGGGTCGCCGCGGTATATCCAAATCTTGCCAGCGCCCAGTTCCCAGAACGTGTGGTCGGCGAACGTCTCGGGGTCGACGCCGAACCGCTCGTCCCAGAAGTCGAGCACTTCTTCGCGTGTCGCGCGACCCTCGTCCTCTCGTTCGTCGGCGGTTTCAGGGAGGCGCGTGAACTGCGTGCTGTCGTTGCTCATCCCGTCACCGCCAGTTTCGCACAGAAGAAGCCGCCCGTGTCGTTGTGGTGTGGGTAGATGCGTTTCGCCTTCGTCACGCTCGGATCGAAGGAGTCGCCATCCCACTCGGTGACGCCCTCGCGGTGGGCGAGCGGCAGGTCGTACTCGACGAGTTCGCAGTCCTCCTCGCCCAGAACGTGGTCGAGGACGGCCTCGTTCTCCTCGGGAGCGAACGTACACGTCGAGTAGACGACCGTCCCGCCGGGGTCAGTCACCTGCACCGCGCGGGTAAGAATACCCTTCTGGACGCCCGCGATGCCCTCGACGTGCGAGAGCGACCAGTCGTCGAAGGCGTCGGGGTTCTTCCGGATGGTCCCCTCACAGGAACAGGGGACGTCCACCAGCGCGCGGTCGTAGCTCTCGCCGCCAAAGGGTTTCAGCGAGTGGTTGCGGCCGTCCTCGTGCGTAACCGCGACGCTGGTCGCGCCCAGTCGCTCGGCGTTGCTCCGCAGCGCCGAGATGCGCCCGAGGTTGTTGTCGGTCGCGATCACTTCTCCGTCGTCGTCCATCTGTGCGGCCAGTTGCGTCGTCTTCGTGCCCGGCGCGGCGCAGGCGTCCCACACTCGCTCGCCGGGCTCGGGGTCAAGGACGGTGGCTGGCACCGCCGACACTTCCTCCTGTCCGTGTGTCCACCCGTGGAAGTACGGCCAGTTGTTCCCCGGCGAGTCCTCGGGGAGGACGAACAGCAGGTCGTGCCAGCCGACGGGTTCGTAGGCGACCCCTGCCTCCTCCAGGGCCGCCCGAACCTGCTCGACGGTGGCCTTGACGGTGTTGACCCGAACCGCCGACGGGAGCGGCCGCTCGCAGGCCGCCCGGAACGCCTCGAAGTCGTCGACGATGGGCCGATACCGCTCGATTGGTTCCATTGGCCCCGGATTCGACGGGGGCGCGTTTGTGGGTTTCGAACGACCTTTTTCCCGCTCGGGTGGCCTGCGGCCACCACTCGCGGCAAAAACGTCGATGAAAAAGGCCGAACGCTCGTTGCACTCGCGTTCGGTGAAACCGCGCCTGCGGCGCGGTATGCTCAGCGCCTTCCGACCCACGTCGGGTCGCCGTAGGCGACCATTCTCTACTCACGGGCGCTGCGAGACGGTTCCACCGCCTCGATTGCGCGGCGCTACGCGCCGCGCAACGCTCGTTCACAGGTTAGCGAGGAAGCGAAGCTCTCTCGGCGATGAAAAAGGCCGACGACTCGGCGATGCCTCGCCGTCGGTGAACCAATTACTTCACTTCGTTGTGCATCTCGTCGATCATCTCGTCCAGGTCGGGTTTGCCGCCGCCGGGCTGGCGAGGCGTGTAGCTGAACTCGCCGTTCCCGTCGGGCGCTTCGCCCTGCGTCCACGGCTGTTGTGGGTCCTCGCGTTCCTCGCGAGCAGTCGACATGAACGTGTAGTTGTACTCCTGGTTCTCCTTCGACTGGTCGAAGCTGTTCGGGACCGGACGGTGCTCACCGAGCGCTTCGAGGGCGGCGTGCCACTGGTTCTGGTGCATCGTGTCCCGGGCGATGAGGTATTCGAGCATGTCCTTCATGCCGGGGTCGTCGGTGAACTCGTAGAGCCGAGTGGCGAGGAGTCGCCCCGTGGATTCGGCCATCACGTTGGCGTACAGGTCGGCGGCGAGGTTGCCAGAGGCGACCACGTAGTTGCCGGTGAACGGCGCGCCGTTGCTGTCGACGGGCATCGCGTGGAGTCCCGCCGAGAGGGCCTGTCGGGGCTGTCCCGAGCGCATCATCTCGTCGATGACGGCGTCCTCGCGGGCCGTCTCGCGGGCCTCGTCGGACGCCCCTTCGAGATTCTTCGAGACGGCGGTCGCCAGCATCTCGATGTGGCCAAGTTCCTCGGTGGCGGTCTCCATCAGGAACTGCCGGATCTCCTGTTTCTCGGCGGGAACCGCGAACGCCTGAAACATGTACTGGAGCGCGACGCGCATCTCGCCTTCGGCCCCGCCGATGGCCTGCTGGAGCATCTTCGCGAACTGGGGATTGGGCTCTTCGACTTCGACCTCGAACTGGAGTTCGTCGTCGTGGTAGAACACGGCATCGGCGGTAGGGCGAGAATGAGAAAGAACCGATTGCCTGCAAGTGCTTGATAAATTGTCGCACAGCCAAGGGCCGACTTACATATTCGGAACCGTCCCCCGTCGAAGGGGTACTCCGTGGCCCTGCCTTTCAAGCCGTCTGCGACCCTCTGTCGAGACATGGCACAGGTACAGGTCCACCGAGACGATATCGAATTCGAGGAACCCACGCTCGTCGAGGGGTTGCCCGGCGTCGGCCTCGTCGGGAAGATCGCCGCCGACCACCTCGTCGAAAGTTACGACATGGAGCACTACGCCAGCGTGCTCTGCAAGGGACTGCCGGAAATCGCAGTGTACACAGAGGGAGATCCGACGGTTCGAGCGCCGGTCCGGCTCTACGCCGACGCCGAGCGGGACTTGCTCGTCTTACAGAGTGACGCGCCAGTCTCGCCGGCGGCCGCCGACGAGTTCGCCAGTTGCCTCGTCGGGTGGTTCGAGAGCCACGACGTCGCACCGATATTCCTGAGCGGGATGCCCGCCGAGAAAGACGGTGTCCCGAAAGTGTACGGCATCGCAACCGGCGACGGGGCGTCGCTGCTCGACGAAGCCGACATCGGCACGCCCACCGAATCGGGCGCGGTGACCGGGCCGACGGGTGCGCTCGTCCACGAGGCCCAGCGAATCGGAATGACAGGCGTCGGCCTCGTCGTCGAGGCAGACCCGCAGTTCCCCGACCCCGAAGCCGCGAGAGCGCTCTTGAATACCGGTATCGGCCCGCTCGGTGAGTTCGAGGTCGACACCGATGCGCTGGTCGAACAGGCCGAGGAGATCGGCGAGGCCAAGGAGCGCCTGGCGAAGCAGATGCAAAACGCCGAAGAAGAGGAGAGCACCAGCGCTCGACCGCTGGGGATGTATCAGTAATGGTCGACGCAGAGTCAGTCGCGCGGTTGGCGATACTCCTCGTCGCCGCAGTGGTAGCCCTGCTGGTCGGCTGGTTCCTCTTCGTGACGGTTCCCGGCGACCTCGCCCAACTGCTTGGGGTCGTCCTGGTCCTCGTCACCGTCTTCTTCGCGGTGCGTATCGCAGGCAACCTCGCCGGGTCGCTGATTCCGTCCCACAACGTCGCCGAAGTCGCCGTCGAGGGGCCGATAACCCGCGACGGCGGCGGTGGGGCCATCAGTTCGCCGAGGGGGACTAGCGCCGACGACGTGGTCGAACAGATCGAGCAAGCCGACGACGACCGCGGCGCGGAGGCGCTCCTCGTGAAACTCAACACGCCCGGTGGCGAAATCGTCCCGAGCGAGGACATCCGACTGGCTGCTGAACGCTTCGACGGTCCGACGATAGCCTACGCCACGGACGTCTGTGCCAGCGGCGGCTACGACATCGCTGCCGGTTGCGACGAACTCTGGGCGCGTGAGGGTTCCATCGTCGGCTCCATTGGCGTCATCGGGTCGCGGGTCAACGCCAAGGACCTCGGTGACCGACTCGGCCTCGACTACGAGCAGTTCACCGCCGGGAAGTACAAGGACGCCGGAACACCGCTGAAAGAGCTGACCGAGGACGAACGGGCGTACTTGCAGGGGCTCATCGACGACTACTACGACCAGTTCGTCGAGACGGTCGCCGAGGGCCGGGATATCGACGACGACCTGATCAGGGAGACCGAGGCCCGAGTCTACCTCGGAACCGACGCCCACGAACTGGGACTCGTCGACGACATCGGGACCCGCAAAGCAGTCGAGGACCGCCTCGAACACCTCATCGGGGAGCCGGTCACGGTCGCCGAGTTCGAACCTGAACGCGGCGTCATGGCCAGGTTCCGCGGCGGTGCACAGCAGGTCGCCTTCGCGCTCGGTGCCGGCATCACCGACACGATCGAGGGCGATGTCGACGGCCTGTCCTTCCGGAAGTAGCCGACGCCGGCGCGAGGGTTTTTATCTCGGGGCGTACTCAGGCTCAGTGTGACCACGTTGGTGGTGTGTATCGACCGGAACAGCCCGGTCGCGGACGAGTACCCGGTCGTCGGGCGGCACGCCGTCGAGTCGATGATAACGGAGACGGGCGTCGAAGATCCCGAAGACAGCCGCGTCAACTGTCTGCTGGAGGGGATTCGTGTGGCAGCGGACCTCGAAGCGAGCGGTGACGACCCGGTCGTGGCCGTCGTCGGCGGCGGGAGCGACGCCGTCGGTTCCGACAGGAAGATAGCCACCCAGACGGAGTCGCTCGTCGCCGAGTACGACCCCGACTCCGCCGTCGTCGTCGTCGACAGCGCCGAGGACGAGCGGCTAGTCCCCATCATCGAGAGTCGGGTCCGCGTCGACGCCGTCGACCGTGTCGTCGTCCGGCAGGCCCGCGACATCGAGTCGACGTACTACCTGCTCAAGCAGTTTCTCGCCGACGAGGAACTGCGAAAGACGGTCCTCGTCCCCATCGGCCTCGCCATGCTCGCGTTCCCGCTGTTGCTCATCGTCTTAGACAGTACCATCGCCGTCGGGACCATCGCCGCCGCTTTCGGCGTCTTCCTTATCTACAAGGGGCTCGGAATCGACACCTATCTCTCGCGGCTGCCGTCCCAGACCCGCGAGGCGCTCTACTCCGGTCAGGTGTCGCTGGTGACCTACGTCGTCGCCGCCGGCCTCTCCGTCGTCGGCATGTTCGCCGGCGCACTGGAAATCTCGCCCATCGACTCGACCAGCCCGTTTCTCCTCGCCAACCGCTTCCTCTTCGAGAGCGTCCCGTGGCTCACCGCGGCGGCGCTCGCAGCCTCGCTTGGCCGGTTGCTCGACGAACTCCTCGAACGCGAAGGGGTACGGAGCGCTTACGTCAACCTCCCCTTTGGCGCGGTGGCGGTCGGGCTCGTCGTCCGCGGTTTCTCGGCGTACTTCCTCGAACGCGCGAGCGTGTTTGGCCCGTTCCGCGTCCCGCCGATGGACTTCGGCGTCGTCGAGATCAACGGCTTCGCCATGGAAGCAGGCACCCGCCTCGCGCTGTTCATCCTTGCGGGCATCCTCATCAGCCTCGTCGGCGTTCGGGTCGCCGCCTACGTCAGTAAGACCGACATCGAACAGGAATTGGCCGAATAGACAGCGATTTACGCCCGGCCGGGCAACCCCCGGACATGACAGACGGCGCGTGGGTGTCGCTGTTCTCCGGCGGCAAGGACTCTTCGTGGGCGCTCTACCGCGCGCTCGAACGCGGGTACGCCGTCGAGCGACTGGTGACGGTCCACCCGGAGGGCGATTCGTACATGTATCACGTCCCGGCCACCCGGCTGGCATCGCTGGCCGCCGAGAGCATCGGCATCCCGCTGCTCGAAGTCGAACCCGACGACTTCGAAGCGGCGGACGCCATCGACTCCGGACGGCAGGGCGACGAGGAACTCGAACCACTGGAGGCCGCCCTGCGCGAACTCGACGCGGAACTACCCGACGGCGTCGGCGGCGTCACCGCCGGAGCCGTCGAGAGCGAGTACCAGACTACGCGCATCGAGGCGATGGCCGAACGCCTCGAAGCGAACGTGTTCGCCCCGCTCTGGCAGGAGAACCCCCGTGACCTCGCCGACGCGATGCTCGACGCTGGCTTCGAGATTCGTATCATCCGCGTCGCCGCCTACGGGCTCGACGAGTCGTGGCTGGGCCGCCGCCTCGACGCCGACGCGCTCGACGAACTCGAAGCCCTCCACGAGGAGTACGGCGTCCACATCCTCGGCGAAGGCGGGGAGTTCGAGACGCTGGTGACCGACGGCCCGCACATGGACCAGCGAATCGAGCTGGAGTACGAGACGGAATGGGACGGCTCTCGCGGGACGCTTCAGGTTACGGACGCGTGGCTGGCTGAGTAACGAGTTACGTCGGCACTGTGTCGCGGTTCTGCGCCCACTCCAAGACGGGTTCCAGCCGTTCTGCCAGCTCTTCTCCGTCGTCGGTCAGTTCGTACTCGACGCGGGGTGGAATCTCGTCGTACTGCTCGCGCGTGAGAAGGCCGGCGGCTTCGAGGTCGTCGAGTCGCGTGGAGAGCGTAGACGTACTCGCGTCGGGGAGGTGGTCTTCCACCGTCCCGAAGCGGACCGTCCCGTGGACGGCCACGATACAGACGATGTCCATCACGTACTTGCGACCGAGCAGGTCCAGCACGTCCGAGAGCAGGCAGTAACACCGGGGGTCATCGGCCGAACAGTCGAATCCTTCCATAGCTTCGTCTCCGTGGACTTACTCCGATACTTCGGACTTGACAGTATAATAACTTCGGATAGCAAAGTACAGTCGGAATGGCAGACGATACCATCGATTGGAACGGACTCGGACCGGAGCTAGACCTCGAAACGTTCGACCTGCCGCCGGACGTCGCGGCGGGACTCGGACGGCTCTACGGGACGGACCCGCCGCGGACGGGCGAAGAATGGGTCAGACAGATGCGAGCCGCACGGCGAGAGACCGTGGGCCGCGAACCGACCGTCGAGGACCTCTGTACGACTGAGGACGGTCTGCACGCATTCGTCGGGCGGGAACACAGGCAAGAGTACGTCTGCGTACTGGACCCGCTGATGGTTCCGTTTCTCACTGGGGACGCAGGGACCGTTCGGTCGAGGACGCCAGAGCGGGACGCGATAGTCGAGATACGGATCGACGAGGCAGGAATCGACTGCTCGCATCCCGATGCCGTCGTCTCGCTCGGTGTCTCCGAACACCTCGACGGCGACGGCGACCCGACGCTCGAACGCATCTATCGGCAGGTGTGTGGCTACGTCCACGTCTTCGAAGACGAAGCCGAATACGAAACGTGGGCCACCGAAATCGACGCGGCGACGACGAGCGTCCCGGCCGCAACGGGCATCGCTATCGGGCGTGAACTCGCGGCGACGCTGTTCGAGTCAGCGGAGTGAGAAATCGTCGAGTCGGCGGTGCAGTCGCCGCTTTCAGTTACCGTTGGTCAACTGCGTGTGCGCACCGATGAGCGCGCCGGCGAGGTCCAGACTCTCGATATGGGTGTCCTTATCGATAATAGAGTTGCGGATGTCGGCGTCGATGATGGTCGCGTTGGGGAAGACGACGGTGTTGTCGAGGCTGGAGTTGACGACTTCTGCGCCCGAGAGGATGTGGACGTTCTCGCCGAGCGTCGTGTTCTCGACATCTGCGTCCTCGGCGACGAGGGTCTCGCCTTCGAGTTCCCAGGCGACGGCTTCGAGGTAGCTCTCGGGGGTGCCGATGTCGTACCACGCCTCGTCGAAGGTAAAGGAGCGGACCGGCCCGTTCTCGACCAGCCACTGGATGAACCAGCCCGGCTCGTCGGGGTTGTTGCCGCCCGAGAGGTACTCGTCGAACCGGATAGATTCGGCCGGGAACGCGTAGCAGGCGATGGAGACGAGCGTACTCTTGGGGTTGGCGGGTTTTTCCTGAAAGTCGACGACCTCGTCGCCGTCGGTCTCGATGAGGCCGTAGGACTTCGCCTTCTCCAGCGAGCCGACGTCGTAGGCCGCGAGCGTCGGGTCGTCGTGGGACTCGAACTGATCGAGGAAGTCGGCGATGTCGAAACTGATGAGGTTGTCACCGGCGACGACCAGCAGGTCCTCGTCGCCGAGTCCCTCGCGGTCGACCAGTTGGGCGAGCGCACCGACGACGCCGAACTTCTCGTCCTCTTCGGTCGTCTCCTCGATGGTCAGGTCGACCTTGTCGTAGGAACTCGCCGAGAGGTGGTCGCGGAAGTCCTCGGCGAACCGCTCGTTCGTACTGACGAAGATATCGGTGATGCGGTCGTCGGTCTCCAGATCTTGGAGGATACGGTCGATGACCGTCGAATCGCCGATGGGGAGGAGCATCTTGGGCCGCTGTTTCGTCACGGGCCAAAGTCGAGTTGCGTACCCGCCTGCGAGGACGATCGCTTTCATACCGGCACCGACTCCTCGGACAGTCAAGTTCCTTTTCATCTCTCGGCATCGCGTCATTTATCGGTGTCCGCGGGAACCACTCTCGTATGACTGGGGATGACAGTGCGAACGACGAGGGTGGCGACGAATCGGCAGACGCGACAGGGGACGAGCTTGAAGTAGACGCGGTCGACGAGGAGGAAATTGAAGCCCCCGACGCAGCCGACTCGACCGCGGAGGCCGAGGAGAACGTCCTCGATAAGATGAACGAGATCAACGTCGAGCGGAAGCTCGGCGACCTCCGCGCGATGTACGGCGAGTTGCCGGTGACCGAGGAGACGTTCGAACTGTCGCCGGCCGACTACACCGAGGTGTTCACCGCGACGAACAACACCGGCTACGACGGCAACAGTGTCGTTTTCATCGTCCGCGACGGCGAGGACCTGCCCGAGTTGAGCGAGAACATCCCGGCACACGCCGGCGGCGACACGCGAGACCGCGTGCTGATGGTCCTGGGTCGCGGGGCCGACGTGTGGGCGCTGCCCGGCGGCGGCGAGAAGGTGCAGTACGAGTCGATGCAGGGAACCACGCTCCGACGTGCGAACGAACAGACGAACATCCGCTGTACCATCGACAGCGTCGAAGAGGTGTTCCACCGCAAGTACTACCCCGAGACGGACGCACAGGGGTCGGTCCACACACTCGACGTCTACTTCCGAGCGACGTACGCGAGCGGCGCTATCGAGGTCGACGAGTCGGAGCTGATCGGCGCGGCGTGGTTCGCCGAACCGCCCGAGCGGATGACCGAGGGGGCGAGACAGCTCTGGGAACGCTTCTTGGACGAGCGCGACCGCTCCGAGGAGCTACCCGACGAGGCCGAACGGACCGACGAGGAAACAGCCTGACGTCGCTGGCTCGCAGATTCGTTTCTCTCGACTCATCCGAGCATCGCGAGAGGAGTCGCTAGCCGAATAATTATCTGCCGGCCATGCTAACTGATAGCTATGGCCACAGAGAACCCGCGAGCGAGTCGGCACGAGGAGATCACAGCGATTCTGGACGCGAAGGGCGACGGCGTGAGAGAGACGCGTGACGACGCCGATAAGTACACCGTCGTCGGTGCGGCCAGTCGGGAGACGTTCGCGAACTGGCTAACGCCGATCGAGGAACATTTCGTCTGCCACCGGAACGACATTCCCGGTGCCGACGAAGACACGTGGACCGTCTCGTTGGCTGGCGACGCCGAGGGAACGCTCTCGATAGGGACAATCAGAGACGAGTTCCCGACGGTAGCGGTCGCACACACGATGGAGTGTGCCGGCAACGGTCGGGGACAACATCGTCCCGAGACGGGGAGCGTCCAGTGGGGTTTCGAGGCCGCGGCTACCGCGTTCTGGACGGGGACGCCAGTCAGCTCGGTGCTCCGCGAACACGGAATCTCGTCGGCTGACGACAAATGGCTCACCGCCATCGGCGGCGACCCCTCCGACGACGAGGACGTCTTCGCGCGCTCGATTCCGCTCTCGAAGGCCCTCGACGACTGTATCCTCGCCTACCAGATGAACGGCCAGCCGCTCCCGCGAGAACACGGCTTCCCGGTGCGTCTCATCGTTCCCGGGTGGTACGGCGTCAACAACGTCAAATGGGTCGAGGAGTTGCGCGTCATGGACTCGATGGTGACCGAGGGGTCGCTCGACCGGCCGGGCGAGCACTCGTTCTGGCAACAGGGGGCGTACCGCATCCATCCAGAGGGCGTCGAACCCGACGTGAACGAGACGGTCGAGACAGTCGATACGTGGGCGCAACTCGAAGGCGACGTCAACCATCCCTACACGTTCGATACGACCGTGATGTCGGTCATCGGAACGCCCGACGGTGAGTCGACGGTCACGCCGCGGTCAGACGGAACCGTCGAAGTGCGCGGCGTCGCGTGGGCAGGCGACGATTCGGTCGAGGGCGTCGAGGTATCCACCGACGGCGGCGAAAGCTGGCACGACGCGGAACTGTTCGGGCCCGACTACGCCGGCGCGTGGCGACTGTTCCGCTACGAGTGGGCGGCCGAGCCGGGAACCCACGAACTGCTCTCGCGCGCGAGTGACGACCGGGGCCGCCGCCAGCCGGCCACCATCTCCGGTCCGGAATCGTGGCCCGACGCGCTCGACCACGACGAGTTCCCGTGGAACGAGGGCGGCTACGCCGCGAACGCCTACCGACCGAACGGCGTGGCGGTGACCGTCACCGACTCGGAGGAACCGGTAATCGAGTGAGCGCAGACGAGGCGCACGAAGCGATTCAGTGCTCGACGAACTCCAGTAACACGCCGCCAGTGGATTTGGGATGACAGAACGCGACCTCGTGGCCCCACGCGCCGGCGCGGGGCGTCTCGTCTATCAGTTCGACGCCCGCGTCTCGGGCGGCAGCGAGCGCCGCTTCGATGTCGTCGGTTTCGAGGGCGACGTGGTGGAGGCCCGCCCCCTCGTTTTCGAGATAGCGCGGAATCGCCCCCTCGGCGTCGGGGAGCGGTTCCAGCAACTCGAAGTAGCCGTTGCCGAGATCGAGAAACGTCACGCGGAGCCCGTCGAACGTCTCCTCGTGAGCGATCGGTGCGTCGAAGGCGGTTTCGTAGAGCGCCGCGAGCGCGTCGGCGTCGTCGGTGGCGACGCCGGCGTGGTCGAACTGCATGAGCGGCGGTTCGACGGCGACCTACTTAGCTTTCAGAGCAGGTGAGCTGCGAAGGCGACTCAGTCCGCGGGCTGTGGCGACTCCTGCTCGGTCCCGAACAGCTTCTCGTCCAGCAACTCGGCGATTCGCTCGTTCGTCTCGGGGCTGTAGTGGCCACCCTCGCCGCGCTGGACGTACAGCGACTCGGTGTCGTCCGTGCTGAGGTGTTGTGCCACGTCGATGGTCTGGAGCGCGTCGAACTCCTCGTCGAGTCGGTCAAGCAAGTCTCCGTAGACCGCGCCGTGTTCCTGTTCGTACTGCGTGTATCGGTGCTGCTGGACCATCGCGAACACGGGCGTGAACTCCTTCTCCTCGGCGAAGGAAACGAACTCGCCGACGAGCGCCCGGAAGAGTTCGTCGTGCTCGTCGAACAGGCGGTCGTGGTACGCCGCTCGCGGCTGTTCCATTCGGACCTCGGTATCTCGGAGCCGTTCCGCAGTATCGACGCCGGGAATCGACCGTTCGTACCGGCGTTCGAGTTGCTGCAGCGTCGCGTAGATGGCGTACCGCACGTTCTCCGGTTCGCCGAGGAAGTCCTCCGAGTAAGGGAACGACGGGGTGTGCGGCTTGAACCAGTGTTCGTAGTGGTAGTCGTGTTCGCGGAGGAACGACGCGTGAGACTCGATGTCGAGTAAGTCTTCTTTCTCGTCGATGGGGCTCTCGACGAGTTCGAGTTCGCCGTCGTCGTCGAGTTCGTAGCGCGGTTTCACCGCGAGGACGTTGCCGAACTCCTGATAGTGCTTCCAGACGCTCAGGATGCGCCCGATGGAGGAGGCCGTGACCGTCATCACCACATAGTCGGTCGGGTCCTCGTCGTACTGGCGCTTCAGACGGAGCAGCGCCTGGTCGAGGCCGTAGTTACCAGCCCCGTAGTTGGCGACGTGAGTATCGAGGCGGCGAGCGAGGTAGTTCTGGAACGTCTCGTCGTCGTCCACCTCCCGACAGAAGCAATAGGAGTCGCCGTACGTCGAGATGGTGGGGTCGTTGTCGGGGTCGCGGTCGTTGACACAGGTGCGACTGCCGTACTCGTCCATCGAGTACGTGACGACGTGTTCGACTTCCTCGCCAGGGAGGTGGTCGCCGGTGTCCTTCTGTTTCTGGACGCCGGCTTGTGGGCACCAGCCCAACTCGGAGTCGAAGCTACTGAACTTCCCGAGCAGTTCGCGGTCTATCTCCGGGAACTCCTCCCACGCGACCGTCGGCATCCCGTCGATCCCTTCGCCGTAGCGTTTCAGCGAGAGATATGAGACGACTTCGACGACGACCGCTATGAGAGCGAGCAGCGGAAGTAACAGTGCGAGCGCAGCGATTCGTGAACGCCGTGCCATCGTGATATACGTGCTAGCCGAGCGTGCGGAAAAGGGTTGTTCCCTTCAAATGCCACAGCCGGTTCGACTTGCAAGCTACAAAGTTACCCTGCTGTGCCATATCGTATCACATATGGCCGACCGTATCCTCGTTCCCTTCGACGGATCGACTTGCGCGAACCGGGGCGTCGAGCGTGCGCTAGAACTGTATCCCGAGGCGACGGTGACGCTACTCAGAGTGGTCGAACCGGTCTCTGCGGAGGGGATCGCTCGTTCGGACGCCCCGCTCGATACGGACGTCGGCAAGACGGACACTTCGTCAGCCAAACCGGATGCGAGCGTGACGTCAGAGCGTGTCGAGTCCGTCGTCGAACCCGGCGTTCCGGCCTCGCGAATCGTCGAGTACGCTGACGAGCACGATGTCGACGCAATCGTGGTCGGAACGGACGACCGCTCGACCTTCTCACGACTGCTGTTCGGCAGCGTCTCCGAGGCAGTGGCGGCGAACGCGGAAGTACCCGTTCGCGTCGTCTCGTAGCCTGCGTAGAGAGTCATACTGCTGACATCGCGTTCTTCGAGAGCGGATGCAACAGAGACTAGATTGACGCGCTCTCTGACAATGCAAGCAGACTCCCCTTCCGCATACATCACCAATAGTGAAGATAGCGTTAGATGATCCAGGAGACCCTACGCGAACGGAGGTTGAATAGATGAGTTCACAGTACGAAGTGAGTTCGTGGCTCCCGCTGGAGGGGCCACGAGAATTTATCCAGGCGTACGGGCTCGGACTACTGTTTTCAGCGAACGTCTTCGGTGCGGGGTCGGTGTACATCCTTTCGAACACGGGCGCGCAGTTCGGTTTCACGCTCCTGTGGACGATGCCGCTGGCGCTCTTGGTCGACCTCGGCATGCGAGAGATGTCGGGGCGACTTGCCACGATAGACGAACCCCTGATGGAGTATATCAGCGATACGATCGGGACGGCCGGCGGGAAGGTACTGTCGGTCGGTATCGCGTTCATAATGCACTTTTGGGCTATTTCGAACTTCGCCGTCGGTGGTGCAGCCCTCGCGTGGTTGACGCCGCTCGACAACGTCTATCTCGGCATCATCCTGACTGCGGGGGTCGGCATCACACTCGTGGAGATGCGTCTCTACGAACGCGTCGAAGCGGCTATCGCCGTCCTCATCCTGACGGTGTTCACCATCTATATTGTCCTGATGCTGGGACTCGACCTCCCTATCGGCGAGGTCACTTCCGGGTTCATTCCCATGCTCACGACCGACCTCGGCTATCTGGCGACGGTCGTGGGGCTGTTCGGGACGACGGTGTACTACCCGAACTTCTTCATCCAGTCTTCGATGGGGCCCGAGAAAGGCTGGACGGATATGTCCTACTACCGACGCGACAACTTCGTCGGCGTCGCGTTCGTCGTCCTGCTAAGCATGTCTGTTATTGCCGTCTCCGCGATGACGCTCGACCCTCACACGCCGACGCTCATCAGTCCCGCAAAGCCGCTAACCTCAGCCATCGGCTCGTGGACGCTACCGGTGTTCGTTACCGCAGTGTTCCTCGCGTCGTTCTCTTCGGCGACGGGAACGCTGTTCGGTTCCGGATTCATGGTTCCGCAGGCGTGGGGCGAAGACACTGAGTTCGGTGACAAGTGGTTCCGACGAACCGTCGAGGGGCTGGTCGTGATATCCGTCGCCTTCGCCATCCTCCTGCTCGAATACACCGCGATTACGCCGGTGGAGCTGGGGATTACGATGCCCGCGGTCAACGGACTCATCGGTCTCCCCATCACGGCGCTCGCGCTCTACATGGCCAACCGGAAGTTCTTCGACCATCCGCTGTGGATGCGCGTCGGGTTCGCTGTCATCGTCGGCCTGATGTTCATCCTCGCGGCGATGACGGCGGAGGGCCTCTACAACCAGATCGTCGGCTGGCTCTGAGGTCGAAGTCGCGGTTCGGCCGCTTTCGCTTCGTTTTCGGTGACGAGTTCCAGTTCACAGCGCTGATTTTTCGTCCCGTGGTTTTATGTAGAGAAGTGTCCGAATTCCGCCGTGCTTGATTTCGCCCTGCCCGTCGGGCCGGCGGTCGCCGTACTTCTAGTCGGTATTGCCTTCTTCGCCGGTGTCGGCATCACTACCATCGGTCCCGGCGGTATCTTTCTGACCATCGCGCTGTACGCGCTCACGCCGCTGTCGCCGGGTACCATCGCGGGCACCGCGCAGGCGACGTTCGTGGCGACGGGGCTGGTCGCCACCGCCGCGTACGTGCGCTCGGGCGAGCTCACGACCGGCGAGACGCGGACGTTGACCATCGTCTTAAGCGTCAGCAGCGTCGCTGGCGCGCTCGCGGGGGCCGGGCTGAACGCGTTCGTCTCCCGAGGGATGTTTGGACTGCTGCTGGGCGGGCTGGCGAGTAGCGTCGGCGGTATCATCCTCTACCGCGAGCGGCGCGGCTTCATGCCGCTGGCGACGTTCGACCAGACGACCACGTCGGGCAAACTCTCACTCGGCGCGCTGGG
This sequence comes from Haloarcula amylovorans, assembly GCF_004681185.1. Lineage (GTDB taxonomy): Archaea > Halobacteriota > Halobacteria > Halobacteriales > Haloarculaceae > Haloarcula > Haloarcula amylovorans. The sequence continues at coordinate 517,440 of NZ_SRIF01000001.1, forward strand.
ATTCGTCCTCGGCGGGTTCAGCGGCCTGCTCGGCGTCGGCGGCCCGGTTCTGGCCGTCCCCGCGCTCGTCCTCGTCGGCGTGCCGATGCTGTACGCCATCGCCGTCGCGCAGGTCCAGTCGATCTTCATCGCGGCGTTCGCCTCGCTGGGCTACCTCGCGCAGGGGACCGTCTCGCTCGCGCTGGCGGGCGTCGTCGGTCTCCCCCTGGTGGCCGGCGTCCTCGTCGGCTGGCGAGTCGCCCACCTCGTCGACCCGAACCGCCTGAAGGTCGCACTCGGTGGTGTGTTGTTGCTCGTCGGTCCGTATCTCGCGCTGTGACTACTCCTCCTCGCGCAACCGCTCACGTCGCCGCTCGTACTCCTCGTCGCTGAGGTCGCCGCGGGCGTACGCCTGCCGGAGTTCGGAGAGCGCCGGGTCGCGCTCTTCCCCGCCGACGAGCGCGCGGTAGAGGAGATAGCCAGCACCGACGATCGCCGCGAGAAACAGCAGTTGTGCGAGGAGGCCGACGAGCCATATCCAGCCGGGCGCGGTTCCGCTACCGCCCCACATTCCGCCGCCCCACATGCCGCTACCGCCGCCCATCCCGCTCCCCCACATCATGCCGCCGCCGAGCATTCCGAATCCCATCAAGAGCGCCGGGAGGACGACGAGCACGCCGAGGGCGAGGAGAACCAATGCGACGAGTCGGCTGTCGCGTTGCGTTGCGGTCACGGTCGGTCACCGCTGGTGTGGCAGTTCCGTGGCATACGTGAACGTACGCGCTCCTCGTTCAATGCCGTTCCTGTTGGAAAGCCGAAGACACTGGCCGAGTAAATTTCAGATTCGAAAGCCTAGAGCGACGACCCGGGCTGATACTCCCCGAACACGTCCCGGAGCACGTCACAGATTTCGCCGGTCGTCGCGTAGGTCTTCACCGCGTCGATGATGTAGGGCATCAGGTTCTCCTCGCTCTCGGCGGCCGTCCGAAGCGTGTCGAGTGCATCTTCGACGGCTTCCTCGTCCCGGTCGTCACGGACGGCGGCGACGTTGTCCTGTTGCGTCGCTTCGAGGGCCTCGTCCACCTCTTCGATGTCCTGTTCGCCCTCCTCCTCGACCTCGAACTCGTTGACGCCGACGATGATTCGCTCACCGGCTTCCTGTTCTTGCTGACGTTCGAAGGCCACGTCCTGAATCTGGCGTTGGACCCACTGGTTCTCGATGGCCTGTCGCATCCCGCCGCGCTCGTCCACCTCTTCAATGAGTTCGCGGGCGTCCGCTTCGAGTTCGTCTGTCAGCGACTCGACGTAGTAACTCCCGGCCAGCGGGTCGATGGTGTCGGCCGCGCCCGACTCGTGGGCCAGAATCTGCTGGGTCCGTAGCGCCGTCCGAACGGACTCCTCCGTCGGTAGGCCGATGGCCTCGTCTTTCCCGTTGGTGTGGAGACTCTGCGTGCCGCCCAGCACTGCCGCGAGCGCCTGATAGGCGACGCGGACGACGTTGTTCTCTATCTGCTGGGCGGTCAGCGTCGACCCGGCCGTCTGGGTGTGGAACTTCAGTTGCTTGGATTTGGGGTTCTCGGCGTCGAAGCGCTCCTCCATGATCTTCGCCCAGAGGCGGCGGGCGGCGCGGAACTTCGCCACCTCTTCTAGGATGTTGTTGTACGAGGCGAAGAAGAACGATAGCTGTGGGGCGAACTCGTCTACGTCCAGCCCCGCATCGATGGCCGCCTCGACGTACTCGATACCGTCGCCGAGCGTGAAGGCAATCTCCTGTGCGGCGGTCGAGCCGGCTTCCCGGATGTGATAGCCCGAGATGGAGATGGTGTTGAAGTTCGGCACCTCCGCCGCACAAAACTCGAAGATGTCGGTGATGAGCCGCATCGACGGCTCCGGTGGGTAGATGAACGTGTTGCGAGCGATGTACTCCTTGAGCACGTCGTTCTGGATGGTCCCGCGCAGTTCCTCGCGGTCGACGCCCTGCCGGTCGCCGACGGCGATGTACATCGCCAGCAGGACGCTCGCGGGCGCGTTGATGGTCATCGAGGTCGAGACTTCGTCCAGGGGAATCCCTTCGAAGACCGTCTCCATGTCGTCGAGCGAGTCGATGGCGACGCCGGTCTTGCCGACCTCGCCCGCGGCCATCGCCGCGTCGGAGTCGTAGCCCATCTGCGTCGGCAGGTCGAACGCCATCGAGAGCCCGGTCTGGCCCTGGTCCAGCAGGTAGTGATAGCGCTCGTTGGTCTCGGCGGCGGTGCCCATCCCGGCGTACTGACGCATCGTCCACAGGCGGCCCCGATACCCGGTCGGATAGACACCGCGGGTGTAGGGGTCCTCTCCCGGAAAGCCCAGGTCCGCCTCGTAGTCGAGATCGGCCACGTCGGCGGGCGTGTACAGCCGGTCTACCTCGTGCCCCGCTGTGTCCGTCGTGAACGTCTCTTTGCGTTCGCCGAATCGGTCGACGGTCGGCTGGACCGCTTCGTCTTCCCACTCGGCTTTCGCCTCGCGGATCTCGGCCAGCTCGTCGGGGTCGAACATGCACGAGACGTGGACCGGCGACGGCTTAAGCGTTCTCGAATCCTTCCTGATTGTTCATGGTTTGGTGGATTCGGCCGAGGGTTCATGCCGCCGCAATTCGTGTTACCAAACATCATGACAACCGACCCAGCGGATTCGGTGCCGATTACGGTCGTCAGCGGGCCGCTCGGAGCCGGTAAGACGACGCTCGTCAACCGACTCCTCTCGAACCCCGGTGACAGGCGCATCGCCGTCGTCGTCAATGACATGGGCGAGGTCAACGTGGACGCGGAACTGCTGGCCGAGGAGACCGAAGAGGGCATCGTCGACCTCTCGAACGGCTGTATCTGCTGTCGCTTACAGGACGACCTCGTGACCGAGGTCACGCGACTGGCCGAGGAACGCTCGTTCGACTACCTCGTCGTCGAAGCCTCCGGCATCAGCGAACCGCTCCCCATCGCGCGGACGTTGAGCGTCGGGACGGACGACGCGAGCCTCCCCGAGACGTTCCGCCTCGATACGACCGTCTCGGTTGTCGACGCCTACGGGTTCTGGAAGGCGTTCGACGCCGAGGAGTCGTTGCCCGACGCCGCGCCGGACCCCGAGCGACCCCTGACCGAGGTGCTGGTCGACCAGATCGAGTTCTGTGACGTTCTCCTGTTGAACAAGTGCGATATGGTGCCCGACGACGACCTCGACGCGGTCGAGGCGGCGATACGCGAACTCCAGCCGCGAGCGACGCTGTATCGGACGACCTACAGCGAGGTCGACCCGAGCGCGGTGCTGGGAACCGGCCTGTTCGACTTCGAGGCCGCGCGACGCGAACAGGGTTGGAAGCGGGCGCTCACCGAGGACGGACACGCGGCGGACCGCGACGGGCAGGGGGAGGAGAGCCACGGCCACGGTCACGACCACGGCGACCGGTCGGCCGCGGCGGCCCACGGCGTCGAGTCGTTCGTCTACCGCCGTGAGCGACCGTTTCACTCCGAGCGGTTCGACGCGTGGCTGGACGACTGGGACGGCTCCGTCGTCCGGGCGAAGGGGTTCGCGTGGGTGGCGAGCAGACCGGAGACGGTGCTGGGCGTGAGTCAGGCGGGGCCGTCAGTGCAGGCGGGCCCTATCGGCGAGTGGGGCGAGGACGACCCAGCGACTCGACTCGTCTTCATCGGCCGCGAGATGGACGAAGACGCGATCGTCTCGGGACTCGACGAGTGTCTGGCGAGTGATGCGGAGCGGGCGGCGGGGACGGAGGGAGGAGGGGCGGCAGCGGACGACCCGTTCCCACGCGAGGGTTGACTCAGACTCCGTAGCCGACGTCCTCGCGGAGTTCGTCCCACGACTCGTGAAAACCGTACGTCGAGTCGGACCCGTCGCCGCCGACGGCGGTCTGATAGACGTCGTCGTACGCCAGCAACTGGGTCCAGCCGTCGTGGAACTGGTAACTGCAGTACTGACACATACCGCTGCATTGTCGCTCGTCGGTCGTATAGCTACCGGCAAAAATGAGTTCGGTGGTCGATTAGGGCTCCAGCAGGACTTTCGTCACGCCCTCTTCGCGGTCGTCGAACGCCTCGTACATCTCCGGAGCCTCTTCGAGGCCGACGCGGTGCGAGACGACCCAACTGGGGTCCGCGCGGCCCTCGATGATGAGGTCCCGAAGTTCACGGTTGTAGGACTTGACGTTACACTGGCCGGTGCCGAGCTTCTGACCCTTCTCGAAGAGCAGGCCGAAGTCGATGCCGAGGCGGCCCTGCGCGGCCATCTCGTCGGGCGCACCGGGGTCTTCGGGGACGTACAGGCCGGGGATGCCTAGTTCGCCCGTCGGCTTCACCGTTCTGATGAGGTTATTGAGGACGACGGCCGGGTTCTCGCGGGCCGGGTCGTAGGCGTCGTCGGCCTCCTTCTCGGGGTCGATGGCCTGATAGCCGACGGCGTCGACGCCCTTGTCGACCTCGCCCCCGTGTTCGTCCATGATCTGCTCGACCGGGTCTCCCTCTTCGAAGTTGATGGTCGTCGCGTCGCAGTGTTCCTCCGCGAGTTCGAGACGACTGGGTACGCGGTCGACCGAGTAGATCTCGGCCGCGCCCTTTACCTTGGCGCTGTAGGCCGCCATCAGCCCGACCGGCCCGGCCCCGTAGATAGCGACCGAGTCGCCCGGTTCGAGGTTGGCGAGTTCGGTGCCGTGCCAGCCCGTCGGGAAGATGTCCGCGAGCAGGGCGAAGGAATCCTCGTGTTCGTCGCCCTCGGGCAGTTTCAGCGCGTTGAAGTCGGCGTAGGGAATGCGGAGTTGCTCCGCCTGTCCGCCTTTATAGGGCCCCATCGCGACGTAGCCGTACGCACCGCCGGCAAAGCCCGGATTGACGTTCGTACAGAACCCGGTGTAGCCGTCCTCGCAGTTCTCGCAGAACCCGCAGGCGACGTTGAACGGCGCGACGACGCGGTCGCCTTCCTCCAGGTCCGAGACGGCGTCCCCGACTTCCGTGACGATTCCCATGTTCTCGTGCCCGAAGACGATGCCCGGCTCCGCGGCCGTCCGTCCCTCGTACATGTGGAGGTCCGACCCACAGATACATGTCGTCGTAATGTCGATGATGACATCGTTCGGGTGCTCGATCTCTGGTTCGTCTACTTCTTCGACAGCCACTTCGTGTTCGCCTTTATACACTACTGCATCCATTGACATTTGTTAGCACTCCCGTCCTGTCAATTGGACGGACGGTATATATAATCATTGTAAGTTATAATATGGCACGTAGTTCGCAGGCGGTGCGGTCGAAGCGGCGAGGGTAGCACGTCCGACGGGAGACGGCCGACAGTATCGGCGCACTCGGAGGCTGAGGTTTATTCCCCTGCTGGCACCATCTTCCGCTATGGCAATCGAAACCGGTGATGGGGTTTCCATCGAGTACGTCGGTCGGTTCGAAGACGGGGCCGTCTTCGATACGTCACGTGCAGACGTGGCCCGCGACGAGGGACTGTTAGCGGCACAGGGAACCGACCCCGACGACTACGCGCCGCTCGCGTTCACCGTCGGTGCGGGCGACATCATCGAAGGGCTGGACGAGGCGCTCGTCGGGATGGAAGCAGGCGAGGAAGCGACCGTCACGGTCCCCCCGGAGAAGGCCTACGGCGAGACCAACGAGACGAAAGTTCGGGAGTACGATCCCGAGACGTTCGAGGCGATGGTCGGGAAATCTCCCGAGGTCGGCATCCACGTCGAGGCTGAAAACGGGCTTCACGGCGACGTGACCGCGGTACGAGACGACGCCGTGGAGGTGGACTTCAACCACGAACTCGCCGGTCGGACTCTGGTCTTCGACGTCGAGGTCCTCGAAGTCAGAGACGATTAGCTGCCGGTATCGTACTTGTAGGTCGCCTCGTCGGGGTCGATACCGAAGTCCTCCGGCGAGTCCTCGGGTTCGCTGGTGTCCGCTTCGTGGACCGAGGCGTTCTTGAATCGTTCGCGGAAGCGGTCGGGCATCCGGAACCGGTCGCGCTGGAGGCGAAGCGGCACGGCGTCAGGTTGGACGTTCTCCCGCTTCGTTTCGAGGCGCTCCTGTAAGCGCTCGGGCAACTGCTCGGATTCGATGCGCTCGAAACCGAACTGCGCGAGATAGTCGTCGGCACTAGTCAGGGAGTACACCACGTCGAAGCCTTCGTCGGCGGCGTACTCGACCAGCCGCTCGATGACGTGGGCACCGACGCCCTGGTCGCGCCACTCCGGGAGAACGCCGATACTCGTCAGCTCACAGATGGGGTCGGCGTCGTCGGGTTTGTGGATGCGGATGCGGCCGAACCCGGCCTTCTCGTGGGTGTGCTCGTCGATAGCGAGCACGTAATCACGGGAGCGGAAGGCTGTGTCGTCCAGCCCCATCTCTTCGATGTGGTCCAGTAGCCAGACCTCCTCGCGGTTTTTCGCGTCCCGCACGTACATACCTATCCGTTGGCCGTCCCCGGTCAAAAGGGTTTGCGCACTCGGAATCTACCCTCGAACGAACCCGGTTTCCCCGAGGTAACTGCGCGGCTTATCAGACTGGCAACCGAAGCGGCGAACGATTCATGCGCGACGGAGAAACCGGTCGGCGGGCGTTTCTGGGCGGGACAGTCGCGGTCCTCGGCGCTATCGGGCTCGCAGGGTGTCTGGGCGACGAAACGAGCGAGAGCGACGGGACGGCTATCGGAACCGAGACCGCGGCGGACACGTCGACAGCGGAGCCGACGCAAACTCCGGCGGAGACGGCCGAATCGACTCCGACGGAGCCACGAGACGTCTTGTTCGAGGCCCCGCACGGCGCGACAGTCGAGGCGACGGCCTACGGGAGCGGCGACTGCGGCGTCGCGTTGGTCCCGCAGATAAACTTGGACCGCGAGAGCTGGCGCCCCCTGGCGGAGCGCATCGCCGAGAGGGGACGGCTAGCGCTCGCCGTCGACGAGGACCCGGAGAACCGAGCGGCGTCGGTTCGCGGTGCGGTTCGCTACCTCCGCGAGCAGGCGGGCGTCTCGACGCTCGTCCTCGTCGGCGCGAGTTCCGGCGGCGAGGCCGTCCTCAGGGCGAACGCGACGACGGAGTTCGCCGTCGATGGCACGGTAACGCTCTCCGCGGCCGGCGGGACCGACCGCGCCGCGGACCTGCAGGGCCGGACGCTATTCGTCGTGAGCACGGGTGACGACGACCGGTTCGTTCGCACCGCGAGACGACTGCACGAGGAGGCCCCGGACCCCGCGGAACTGGTCGAGTACGACGGCTCCGCCCACGGGCAGGCAATCCTCGACTCGGCACACGGCGACGACCTCCGACGTCGGATGCGACGGTTCATCGCCGACGCCTGCGGGGAGTGAAGGGGTGCGAAACCGCGCAACTACTTAGTGGACTGTCATCGAACCACACGTCATGGCCCCGGAATCACTCGAAGAGTTGGATCAGGTCGTCCACGAACCGTCACGGGAGTTCGTGGAATCGACCAACGTCTGGCAGTTCATGCAGACCTACGACATCGACGACTACGAGGAACTCATCCAGCGAACGACGACCGAATTGCCAGACGAACCGGACTCCGGCGTCGACTGGTTCTGGGACGAACTCGTCGACTATCTCGGCATCGAGTTCTTCGAGGAGTACGACGACGTACGGGACAGCGAGACACGCAGCGTCTCGGTCGGGAACGGTGAAACCGAGACTTACGACGGACCACAGTTCACCGATTGGTATCCCGGCGGCGAACTCAACGCGGCGCACAACGCTGTCGACCGCCACGCCGCCCGCGACAACGGCGCTCGCAACCACCTCGCGCTCATCTGGGAGGGCGAACCCGGCGACGTGCGGCAACTCACCTTCTACGACCTCCACCAGCAGAGCAACCGGGTCGCCAACTATCTCGAATCGGTCGGCGTTGAGACGGGCGACACCGTCGGGCTCTACATGCCGATGGTCCCCGAGGTGGCGAGCATCCTCTATGGCTGCCTGAAGGTCGGTGCCGTCGCGGTGCCCATCTTCTCCGGGTTCGGCGTCGACGCGACGGCGACACGCCTCGCGGACGCCGAGTGCTCGGTGCTGTTCACCGCCGACGGCTTCTACCGACGCGGGTCGAAGGTCCACCTCAAGGATAGCGCCGACGACGCCATCGAGGCGGCGGAAGACCTGACCGAGAGCGGCGATTCCCCCGTCGAACACACCGTGGTCTACGACCGCATCGGCACCGCCGAGGACCCTATCGAGAAACTGACGTGGACGCGCCGCGACGACTGGTGGACTGAGGCCATCGAGGAGCAGTCCGACAGCTACGACACCAAATCGCTCCCCAGCGACCAAGAGTCGATGCTGCTGTACTCCTCGGGGACCACCGGCGAACCGAAGGGGATCGTCTCCACGCACGCCGGCGCGCTGATTCAGGCCGCCAAGGAAGTCTACTTCGGCTTCGACCACAAGCCCGGCGACCGATTCTTCTGGGTCAGCGACATCGGGTGGATGATGGGGCCGTGGACGCTGCTGGGCAACCACACCTTCGGCGGAACCGTCTTCATGTACGAGGGCGCGCCGGACCACCCCGAGCCCGACCGCTTCTGGGAGATGATAGACCGCCACGACCTGAGCGTCTTCGGCGTCTCACCGACGGCTATCCGCGCGCTCCGAAAGAAGGGCGAGCAGTGGCTGGAGGGACACGACCTCTCCTCGCTTCGCCTGCTCGGGTCGACGGGCGAACCGTGGGACCCCGAAAGCTGGCAGTGGTTCTACGAGAACGTGGGCAACGGTGAGTGCCCCATCATCAACATCTCCGGCGGCACCGAGATAATGGGCTGCTTTCTCATGCCGATGCCCATCCAGTCGCTGAAGCCCTGCACGCTCGGCGGACCGGGTTTAGGGATGGATATCGACATCGTGGACGAAAACGGCGAGTCCATCGTCGACACGCACGAACGCGGCTTCCTCGTCGCGCGGGACTCCTGTCCGTCGATGACGAAGTCGCTGTGGAGCGGCGACGAGCGCTACCTCGAAGAGTACTGGTCGACCTGGCCCGACCTCTGGGACCACGGCGATTGGGCACAGAAAGACGAGGACGGCCTCTGGTTCCTCCACGGCCGGGCCGACGACGCGCTCAACGTCGCGGGGCGAAAGGTCGGCCCGGCAGAAGTCGAGGGCGCGGCGATGGACCACCCCGCGGTCAATCAGGCCGCTGCCGTCGGCGTCCCCGACGAGACCACGGGAACAGCCGTCGTCCTGTACGCCGTCCTCGAACCCGGCCACGAACCGACCGACTCGCTCCGCGAGGCAATCGGAGCGACGGTCGGTGAGGAACTCGGCAAGCCGTTCCGCCCCCGCGAGGTGCTGTTCGTCGACGCCTTCCCGAAGACCCAGAGCGGGAAGATTCTCCGCAGAGCCATCGGCTCGGTCTACCGTGGCGAGGACCTGGGAGACATGTCCAGCATCGAGAACCCCGAGGCGCTCGACGCCATCGGCGACCCGAGGTAATCTGTCTCAGTCCGTCGGTTGCTCCTCTACGGGCAGGTCCAGTTCGAGCAGTCGCGGGAGCGTCACTAGGGCGAGCGCCAGTTCCGCGCCGCCGGCGACGACGAACGCCGCGAAGTAGCCGACTTCGCTGGCGACCGTTCCGCCGACGAGGATGCCCGCGAGAAAGCCCACGCTGCCGAAGGCGTTGAACCCGGCCATCGCCGTCCCGCGCCCGCTCTCGCCCGCGAGGTCGGTGACGAGCGCCATCGTCGCCGGCGACATCAGCGCACCGATGACGCCGACCAGCACCATGCCCAGCCCCGCGAGGACGACTGTCGGGGCGAGGCCGACGCCGATGACCGCAAGGCCGTACAGCAATGACCCGGCGACGATGGGGATGGTTCGACCGACGCTATCGGAGAGGACGCCGAAGGGGTACTGGAGCAGGGCGAACGGCGCGAAAAAAAGCGCGAGCATGATGCCCGTCTCGCCGGGGGTCAACTCGAACGCTTCAGGAAGTACAACGTGCCGACGAGCGCGAAGAAGCCGGCGGTCAGGCGGTCGATGAAGCCGAAGGCGTACGGAATCCCCAGCGCGGGCGTCTCGCGGAGTTTCGTTACCGCGGCGCTCAGTCGCCCCTCGTCGTCGGTCGGAGCGCGGTCGGTCACCAGCACGGCCAGCACCGCCACCGCGAGCAAGACGCCGCTGGCGAGATATAGCGGGAGCGTCGGCGAGACGCCGTACAGCTGTCCACCGAGCGGCGCGCCGGTCGCCGTCCCCAGCCCGATGGCGATGCCCGCCGCGCCCATGTTCTTCCCGTGGCCGCCCGCTAAGTCCATCAGCATCGTCATCGACAGCGAGAATGCTGCGATGGTCGCGCCGCCCTGCAACGCTCTGAGGACGAGGATTTCCTCGAAGGAAATTTTCGTGACCGTCGGGAGCCACGCCAACGCGGCGTAGAACACCGCGCCGACGACTGCCCCGCCGACGATGAACGGAACCCGGCGTCCGACCGCGTCGCTCACCGCGCCCCAGATGCCGGCGAAGACGACGAACGCAGCGAACTCCGCGGCGAGGAACCACATGCTCGCGTCGAGTTCGGTCTCTGCGCCCAGCGCCCGAACGAGCGTATCGACGCCCGGATAGAGGAGCACCTGTGCCAACAGCACGGCGAAGACGACGGCTGCGAGGATAGCTCGTTCTCTCCGGACACTCACGTTCGAACGTTCGGCCAGCGAGCGAAAATACGTGTCGGACTGTGGTTGTACTCACTTGCCGGTCGGGACTGACACTGACCGCAGCGTGGACTGGTGACTACTCCCGAGCGAGTGCGGCCCGAACACCACGAACCTCAGAGAGGACGGCCCGCCACTGCTCGATGGATCCCGGCACGTCCGCGGCGTCGGCGTCGTCGCCGCGGACCCGTTTCGCTCGCTCGGCGATACGTTGCTGGACCGTAGCCGGGTCGTCCATCGCCACCAATTTGAGCTCGGCCCCTTCGCTGCCGGCGGTATCGACGGTGACCGTGCCGTGACCGAATAGTTTCCCGAGGACGCCCTGTGCGTACGAGGTGTTCTGGACCTTCCGGAGCGATAGCTCTGTCACCGTTACCGACAGCACGCCGGTCCGGTGGTACAGCGCCGTCTCGGTGAGAACGTAGTGGGTCGTCCGTCGCCAGAGCCACATCGCCGCCGTCGGGACGGCGAACGCCACGAGCGCGATCGGGGTGACGACGGCGAGTGAGAACGCGGTCGACAGCGCCGCGGCCGCGACTACCAGCCAGCCCAGCGCACTGACGACGAGCGCCGCGATCAGCCCCAGCGCGACGCCCTGTAGGACGACTCGCTGGCGCGGTTGGCCCTGCCAGCGGATTTCCTCGTCGCTGTCCAGCGAGAGCCAGTCGGTTCTGCTCATCTGTCGCGGTCGGGGTGAGGGTTACTGTCTCTGGGCCGGTTCCCCGCGTCGAGCGACTGCCGTATCGCCTGTAGTTCGGTCAGGATCTCGTCGAGCACGTCGGCCTTCGACTCGTCGTCGGCGTCTTCCGCCGACTCGCTCTGTGCACGCTTGACACCGCGTGAAAGTTGCTTCTGAACGGTTTGTGGGTCTGCGACGCCACGAAGCGTCATCTCGACACCGGAGCCGCCGGCAGTGCTGATCATCACGTTCCCGTAGCCGAAGTACCGGCCGACCGCGCCGACCGAGAACGAGGTGTTCTGGACCTTGTCGAGGTCGATCTCCGTGACGGCGCGACTGAAGATTCCCGTCTTCTTGTAGACGCCCTTGTTCGTGATGACGTAGTCGGTGTTCTGCTGACGGAGATGTGCCGAGGCGATGACGACAAGGCCGAGTCCCAACAGGAGTATCATCGGGACGCCGACCAGATACGTTCCGTAGAGCGATTCGGTGGAGGGCTGGCCCTGCCAGACGATCTCCTCGTCGTCGTCCAGTGTGAGCCAATCGTGTTCGGAAGGCATGCTATCGGGAACTCACGGCGGAACAACAAAAGCGTGCTCGACAACGGACAAAGACATGCCCGCGGCTCGCGAGCGGTCGACCTCTCACTCCGCGCTGTGTGGCGGGACGAATCCGCAGTTGGTACAACCGGTGTGTTTCGTCGTGTGATAGCTCATCGTCTCGCTGCAGTTGGGGCACTTGTACTGGCTCTCGCTCATCGAGTAGACCAAGGGTTCGACAACATCTAAATCTTTATACGACAGATGTCGTATTGCTGCGGTGTGGAGACGGCCTCGTGATCCTTGTCACAGTGTCTCTCTCGCGGACAAGGAGACCGGCCGCTGGGCGACGTGGCGGGCAGCTATCACTATCGACGGAAGATCTGTTCTACGACGAACCGCATCGACGACAGTCGATAGGCGGTTTCCGTGCTTGGCCGTCGCGCGAACGCGGTCGCTAAGTGGAGAGACGTGTGACAGTGTCGCTCGCGCACGAAAAAATATAGAAACGACGACGAAGTGGCGCGTTCGTGCGGCCTGCTTACATGTAGCCGAGGTCGCGCAGACGCTCCATCAGGTCCTCTTTGTCCTGGGCGCGGCCGGCGCGCTCGGTCGTGTTCTCCATGTCCTGGAGCCACGCGGGTTCCTCGGCGGATTTGTCCGTACTGACCTCGCTACCGAGCGAGCGGAAGCCGGCGAAGTATTTCGGCGAGACGGGGACATCTTCCTTCTCGATGCCTTCCGGGAGGTCGTCCTGTCCCTGTGGGACGTAGCCCTCGTCGGGGTAGTCCTCGACCGTGTCCGGCACGACGAAGTTCCAGAAGGCCTCCCAAACGTCGGCCTCGGCGAACTGGAGAATCGTCTGAATGCGGTCGTGTGGCGGGTAGATGTCGGGGTCGTGACGCGGCGAGAAGAACGTCTCGTCCGCGCGGGACTCCTGTTCGTCCCACCGGATACCGGAGATGATACCGTCGACGTCGTGCTCCTCGATGGCGTCGTTGAGCGCCACCGTCTTCAGGAGGTGGTTGCCCACGTAGGTGTCGAGCAGGAACGGGAACGTGTCCTCCTCGTATTCGAGGATGTTGCGGACGTGGTGCTGGTTGTGTTCCGAGAGATCATCGATGGCGATGTCGTCGCCGGGTTCGAGATCCTGCTCCTCGACGACGTCGCCGACGTCCTCGTTGCGCGCCCAGATGACGTCTAAGTCCCACTCGTCGGCCCAGTGCTCGACGAAGTCGATGAGTTCGTCGAAATGCTGGTAGTGGTCGATGAAGACGACCGGCGGGACTTCGAGGTCGAATCGGTCGGCCACCTCCTTGACGAAGTACAGCGTCAGCGTCGAGTCTTTCCCGCCGGTCCACATCACGACGGGGTTCTCGTACTGTTCGAGGCCGGTCTTCGTGACCTCGATGGCTTTCTCTATCTTGTGGTTGACCGTCGGGTACTCCTCGGGTTCCTCGCCTTCGCCGTCGGAGTAGTCGACGTCGAGGTACTCGGGGAAGTCTTCATTGGACATCGTGTAATGAGATATAATTAGTGGCTGTAAGTATTTTTTGGCAAACCGACAGATATGCTACCGACTGCCACGGGACGTGTGCCGCAACCGGCTGCGTCGGCATCTTTTTTCACGCTTACGTGCGTGGACTCGGACGAGATGCCCTCCCGATTCGCCGCCGCTCGTACCGTCTGCCGCCGTTGGCTCGCCCTCTACGTCCCGGTCGCCGCGTTGCTCCTCGGCGTGAGCACGCTCGCCGGATACCTGCTGGGAAGCGCTGTACCTCTCGAATCACTGCCGACCGCTGAACAGGCGGGATCGAATCCGTTTATGCCGGCCGAACTGACCACCGTCACCATCGCCGTCAACAATCTCGTGGCCATGTTCGTGATGTTGCTCGGGGCCGTCTCGCTCGGCATCGTCACCGTCTTGTCCCTCGTTCTGAACGGCCTTCTCATCGGTGCCGTCGTCGGCCTCGCGGTCCAGCAAGTAGAGCCAATCGTCGTCGCCGCGCTCATCGTTCCACACGGCATCATCGAGATCCCGGCGCTGCTCATCGTCGCCGCCGTGGGGCTCCGGTTCGCTCGACTGACGGTGCGCTACCTCCGCGGACTCGAAGCCCAACTCGTCACCGAACGGGACTTCCGCGAGGCGGGCTGGCTGGTCGCTGTCGCCGCCGTGATGATTCTCGTCGCGGCCTACGTCGAAGCGACGATGACGCTGGAAATCGCCGAGCGAGTGGCTGGTCGGGAACTAGCGAACCTTTGAAACGCGGCCGCAGAATTAGCTGATGAACTCGTTGTCCCGCCAGTTGATGCCGTCGGCTTCCTCGTCCTCGGCGGGGTCTTCGACGACGTTGATGGAGGCCGGCCGCTCCTCACCGTCGACGATTCGGATGGCTTCGAGTTCCTCGTCGACGGAAGCGATGGCGGTTAAGGTCCCCTTCTCGGCGACCTTCGCGACCTCACAGAGGACCTCGAACATGGCGTACTGAAGCGCCGTGTTCTGGAGGACCGTCTCGCGGTCGCCCTTGAAGCAGGCGTACTCGACGAGCTCTGATTCGATCTCCTCTTCTTCCTCTTCGAGTGCACCCCACTGCGGGCCGCCGCCCGTCGAGCCCGTACTGGCGGCACCGGGCGGCCCCATCTCGTCGGGGTCCTCCTCGTACACCCGATTCTCGGTGACGCTGGCCTTGAGTTGGGCTGTCGGGGTGTACTTACTCATGCTCTCGTCGGTGGCGACGGCGCTGACGATGAGCGTGTTGTTTCGGCGGGTGATGTCGATACTCTCGATTTCTTCGGGTAGGTCGGGATCCTCGAAAAAGTCGTATGTGTCTTCCAGTGGCAGTTCTAGCGTCGAGTGGAGTCTGTATACGCGGCTGGTCATGGTTGGGAGCGTGTGTCAATCGTCGACGGCCGTCCGCTGACGCTGCTGTCATCCTACTATAGGAACCACGAGCATATATGGTCTGTCCTTCCTGTTAGCCATCTAAACTGAGGGCTAAGACGGGACAAAATCGTCTAAAGTCTTCTCTAACTGAAAATTACGCGGCTGATTACTCGTATGTGAGTTTCAGTCGTCGGCCGCGGCCGCATCGTCTCCGACCGCGGCGTCCGCCTCGATACTGGGTGGGTACTTCCCCCGGTCGAGTCGGAGGTCTGAAGCAGGCCGGGCCATACAGGTCAGTGCGAAGTTCTCCCGCTCTCGCTCGGTGAGACCACGCGCCGCCGGCTGGGTCACCTCGCCGTCGACGATCTCGGCCGAACAGGCGAGACACATCCCCACGCGACAGGAGTACTCCTGTGCGATACCCTCCTCGATACAACGCGAGAGGATGGTCTCCTTCTCGGAGACGGTGATCTCCTCGCCCGTCCCCACGAACTCGACGGTGTAGTCGGTCATACAGCGGCGTTCGGCACCCCCCGGCAAAACTCTTTATTCCCGCCATGACCCCTCGACTCCGACCGGTTCCGCCAGTCGGAACGATTTTCTCTCTCGGGTGAAGACGAGGGTACATGACCACACACCAGTACGACGTGACCGTCGTCGGGGCGGGAACGTCGGGGTGTTACGCGGCCGCGACGGTAGCCGAGGCCGGCTACGACGTCGTCGTCGTGGAACGCAAGGACGCCGAGGAAGCGGGCCACATCGCCTGTGGGGACGCGCTGAAGGGAGCCAGTGACTTTCCGGAGGCCATTCCGAAATCCCGACTCGAACCCGCCTTCACGAACACGGACGTAGACCACGGGCGCTTCGAGATTCCACAGGAAGACACCGTTCTGGAGATTCCGGTGCCCGGCGAACTCGCGGTCATCGACCGTTGGGAGTACGGTCGGTGTCTCATCGCGGGCGCGAAGGACGCCGGCGCGGAGTTTCACTACGACACCGTCGTTCAGGACGTAATCCAGTCGGACGACGGCGAAGTGACCGGCGTGAAAGCCGTCCGGAAAGGTGACCCTACCACCTACGAGGCCGACATCGTCGTCGACGCGGCCGGCGCGCTCTCGCTGTTGCAGGATAAGACGGAGCTAGAGGACGCCACGTTCGATACGAACGTCCGGTACTCGCAGTTCTGCTCGGCTTACCGGGAGATAATCGAAGTAGACGAGCCGGTCGAGTGGAACGACGCGCTGGTGTTCAAGCCCACTGACCGATCGGCTGGCTATCTCTGGTACTTCCCCCGCACCGAGACCGAAATCAACGCCGGGCTGGGCTTCCAGATGAACGAGGAGCCGATGGAACTGGTCGACGACCTGAAAGCGGACCTCCAGAACCGCTCGGAGTTCCAGGGTGCGGAAGTGCAGGACAAACTCGGCGCGGCGCTCCCGACCCGGCGGCCCTACGACTCGGCTGTCGCACCCGGCTTCATGGCCGTCGGTGACGCCGCGGGCCACGTCAACCCGACCACCGGCGGGGGTATCGCGGGCGCGGCCTACGCCGGGAAGTACGCCGCAGAACAAGCCATCGGAGCCATCGAGGACGGCCGCACCGGCGACGAAAGTGCGCTCTGGGAATACAACGTCAACGTGATGGACCACTTCGGCGCGCGCTACGCCGCGCTCGACGTCTACAACATCTTCACGACGGCCTACGACGTGGACGACTTGATGGGCCTACTGGCGGCGCTCCCGGGCGAGAAACTCGCCGAGGCGCTGTACGGTGGCTCGACGAGCGTCAGTTTCGGGCTGAAGGTCAAGATGGCGATGAAGAGCTTCGGCCACTGGGGGACTATCTACGACCTCTACCAGACGAAGACCCTCGCCGACCGACTGCTCGACCACTACGAGCGCTACCCGAGCGACCCCGGCGGCTTCGCGGCGTGGCAACGCGAACGCGACGACATTATGGACGACATCTACGAAGTGACCGGCGCAGAAGCGAAGTACTGAGTCGGCTGCCCCGTCGAAAAACGGCCGCCGATCGTGCCTACATGTTTATTTTGGCTCTGTTGAAACCCTCGGAAGTTGATGCAAACGGCTTGCTGAATATAGAGACTGAGGGCACCGTAAGAAGGGGATAATGTGGAAATTTACCCCCTAATATTCGGCGGTAGAGCGCTTGATTCTCATATTTCAAACCGAACGGAGATTTTTACTGCGCCCTCAGATGCTCTATCCAGCACGAATATCGTGTTCGTTTCAGAATATTTGCGCTGGGTCAGCTGCTCAGCAGGTCTTCACATCTGATAGCCGCCGGAAATGAATGAAGATCGGTTGTGGCTCCGTTAGTTCGATTCACGGACGAATGTGAGTACCTCGTCGACGAAGCGGTCCGGCGCGGTGTTCATCGGCTCGTGGGCGTGCCCGTCGAAGGTAACAAGTCGGCTGTTTGGAAGCGCGTCGGTGATCGCTTCCGTTGCATCTTTGTAGAATGGGGAGCTCTCACCGCCGGACAACACTAAGGTCGGTGTACTCATTTCTACAAACCGGGCAGCATCAAATTCGTACTCAGCGATCGCTTGCAACTCGCGGGGCAGTGTATTGGCAGCGTCCACCATATCCTTCCAGATCGGTGCCGAGCGAGCCGCATCGAGTTCCTCCGGCGTGAGCTGAGCGACTTTTTGCAGGAACAGAACGAGCGCCTGCTCGTGTTCACCGTCTTCCAGCAGTCCTATCATTTCAGTGATAGCCTCTTCAACGTCGAGTTCGTGGTCACTGACCGCAATGGGGGGTTCGTTCAGGATGAGTTTGCGCAGATTGTCGGTGCGCAGGGCCGCCTCCAGTGAGTAGAGAGCTCCACTGGAATGACCAAGTAGCGTTACTGGATCGTCAATCGCATTGACGACGGCTGCCACGTCCTCGGCCTCTCGTTCTAGTTTGTACTTGGCAACGTCGCCGCTCTCGCCACGTCCACGCCGGTCAATCGCAGAAACCGTGCAGTGTTCTGCGAAGGCAGAACGCGTCCCAGTCAAATCCCAGAACGTGTGGAGGTCGGCGCTCCCGTGCACAAGGACGAGCGGTGGCCCGCTCCCGGTTCGTTCGTATGCAATAGGCGTGCCATCTGCTGAAATGACGGTTTCCATGATACCTCAACTATACCTATACGCTGTCTGATGCCCTTACTCTTCCGCACAGTAGCCTTGGCGACGGGCTTTCCGCAACGAACGGCTGCGAGATATGACTGCGGGAGACGTTTCGCTCGTCGTCAGCGGCGCGTCGGCATCGAGCGACCCGAGTGGGGCGTATGGGTTCGCCACGTTCCCGGCATTCGGTTCCGGGTCGTCCGTCAGCGCCGGACAGCAGGTCACGCTCGACGGGACGACCGTCCTGAGCGTCTCGAATCTTGACCTCTCGGCAGCGACGATTACGGTCCGGTGGGCGTCGCCGACGAACGGACAGACCGTCCAGCTGGCCCGCTGGACCGGACCACAGGCCTGAAGCCCGCGCTCGGATGAGTCAGCCGAGGCGTGAAACTGCACCGACAAGCGTCTCGATACCGATGGCCAGCGAGCGCTCGTCCACGTCGAAGGTGGGCGTGTGGTGGCCGCCGGGGTGGTCGGTGCCGACGCCGACGAAGGTTGCGAGGCCGCCGTGGCGCTGGACGCGATCCATCAGGTAGGTTGCATCCTCGCTGCCGCCGAGTTCGGCACTGTGGAGGCGCGAATCGACGCCGGTGGTCTCGCCCGCGGCGGCGTAGACCACGTCGGCCAGTTCCGCGTCGCTCTCGGCGCTGGGTGCTTCGGCCGTCGTCTCGATACTCGATTCGCAGTCGTGCATCTTCGCGGCGTGTTCGACGACCGTGTCGGCGCGCTCGCTCATGTACTCCTTCAGGTGGGTGGTCTCGCCGCGCACCTCACCCTCGATGCGGGCCGACTCGGGGACGATGTTCGTCGCGGTGCCGCCCTCGACGACACCGGTGTTGATGCGAGTGTCGCCCTCGCCGTGCCGCCGGATGGCGTGGAGGTTCTGGACGGCCGTCGCCAACGCCTGTACCGCGTCTCGACCCTGTGCGGGATGCCCGCCGGCGTGGGCCGATTCCCCGGTAAAGGTCGCCTCGAACTGCCGTACCGCGAGGAATCCACCGACACCTGCGACGATCTCGCCGGTCGGGTGGTCCAGCCCGATGTGGACGGCGAAGAAGCGGTCAACATCGTCTAAGACGCCGCTCTCGGCGACGGCCTTCCCGCCGCCGATGACCTCCTCGGCCGGTTGGAAGAGGACGTGGAAGGTCCCCGAGAAGTCGCTCTCGGCAACCGCTTCGAGGACGCCGATGCCGATGGTCGCGTGGGCGTCGTGGCCGCAGGCGTGCATGTACCCCCCGTTGGCCGAGCGGAATCCGGCATCCGCGGGTGCGTGAGTAATCTCCTCGGATTCGGTGATGGGCAGTGCGTCGATATCGACCCGGAGCGCGACGGTCGGCCCGTCGCCGCGTTCCAGCGTCGCCAGCGCGCCCGTGTAGCCGCCGGCACAGGCGTCGAGAACGTCCTCCCGTGCCCCCGCCTCACGCGCTCGTTCGTGCCACTCAGTCAGCACTTCTTCGTCAGGAACAGCCATCCGGGCGTCCCCATCCAGTATCTCCGGGCCGACGCGTAACTCGTCGACGCCGATTCGCTCGACTTCCTCGACGATGCGACTCGTCGTGTAGAACTCACACCACGCGGGTTCGGGATATCGGTGGAGGTCCCGTCGAAAGCCGACGAGACGCTCGTGTCGGTCCTGATCCATACGGGCGAAAGGTCCCCCGAGAACTTATGACCCGCTACCGAGCTGCGTCCGCTGTTCGATACCGGCCTCGACGTGGACGCCCGGGGGGAACGCCTCCTCGGTCACGTCGCGGGCGAAGTCCTCGTACCCGATTATCTCCATGGTCCGCGTGTAGACGGTGTAGTTCCACGACTCGAAGCGGTCGCCGTCCGGACCGAGCGTCTTCGACTGTGGAACGCGCAGCTCCGTCGGCTGCTTCGGGTGCGGTCCCTTCAGTTCGACGCCTTTCCGCTCGGCGCGGTCTTTGATGTCCGCCACGACGTCGTCGAGGCGGTGGCGGTCCCCACTCGTGAGTGTCAGGGTCGTGACGAACGGCATCTCTGCAGTGTCTCACTGGCGAGTGCTAAAAGGCTCTCCGTTTCGCATTCGGCTCGATGGACAGTGTACTATCATGTACAACTATCGCTTCAGTGAAACGGTCCCCTACCGTGGTCTCCGGGTTCACAGCCTGACTTCGGCGACGAGAGCCGCCGTCGCGCAGTCTCCGATATTCTCTTAAGTACCCATGCAGTAACCTCTCGTAATGATAGAGGCCACGAGCGCGGGAGCCATCCTCTTTCGCGATACGCGTGGCCGGCGGGAGTACCTCCTGCTCAAGAGCCGACCCGGTGATTGGGAATTCCCCAAGGGCGGCGTCGAGGGCGACGAGGAACTCCAGCAGACCGCCATACGCGAAGTGAAAGAGGAGGCCGGAATCGGTGATTTCCGGCTCTTAGACGGTTTCCGCAAAGACTACGACTACGTGTTCGAAGCGAACGGCAACACCATCCATAAGACGGTCCACCTGTTCGTCGCCAAATCCTTCGAAGCGTCCGCAGAGCTATCGACGGAACACCGCGACCTGCAGTGGCGCGACTACGAGCAGGCAGTAAACACCGTCACACAGGACGGCCCCCGCGAAATACTGGAAGACGCTCACGAGTTCCTCGACGAGCGACAGGAGAACGAAGCGGAGTAGGCGAACGCCGAAACGACAGGCTGAGTGCCTGAGGGTGCTTTCACTCCCACCTGGCTCGCGTCGATTCGATAGCTTCGCTCTTCGCTATCCGGTCACTCGCTGGGCTGTCGGGACGGTCGTTCGATGGTAGGTTTCGAGGACCAGTCCTCCTCGCAGATATTTCTCTCCGATTTAACCGGAAGTTTAATAATAAAATGTGCCAGTGGTGTAGTAGTATGTCAGCAGAAGATGGCGAAAAGAGTCTCGCACTGGCGTTGATTCTGTCGTTTTTCATCGCGGGTGTTGGACAGATGTATCAGGGTCGGACCAAAGAAGGGGCGGTCATACTCGTCGGCGCACTCGTTTACGGCGGGGTCGCGTTTGCTATCACGCTGGTGACTGCCGGTATCGCTGGCCTGGTTCTTGGCCCGCTCGGTATCGTGTACTGGCTGTTCAACCTCTACGACGTGTACGCGCAGTTCCTCGACCTCTGAGCCGGGGCGGCCCGATTTTCGTATCGATTCTTCCGTCGTTGCTAGCGGGCTTACTCGAAGTGTCTCTGTACTCGAACATCCCATTGTCCAGCTATAAAAGTATAAATAGGAAAACAATAAGGATATACTTGAATGATAAGCGATGCGATAACCTATCCAATAGAAGGAGAACAAACCGCTGAGATACTCGTTATCGGGGGCGTTTTGAGCCTCGTTTCGGGGCTACTAGCCGCCGCCATCACGTTTATCGGGGCCCTCACACTCGGGCTCGGATTCATCTTGTTACCGCTCGCGTTCGTCCCTCTACTGGGTATTCTAGGGTACTACGTTCGAATCCTCGAATCGACTGTCAGTGGCCGGCCCGAACCGCCGGCGTTCGACGACATCGGCGGCGCGTTCAAAGACGGGTTGTTCGCCGCGGCTATCGGCGTCGTCTACTACCTGATTCCCGGGGTGCTATTCGTCGTCGTCGCGCTGTTCGGCGGCCTCCTCGGCGGCGCTCTCGGAAACGAGGGCGGTGCCATCGGCGGCGTCCTCGTCTTCCTCGGAGGGGGGATCGCGATACTGTTGACTATCGCATTGACGTACGTCTACCCCGCTGCACTCACCCGCTACGGCGTGACGGACAACGTCGGTGCGGCCTTCTCGTTCAGTGACCTAGCCGAGACGATTCTGAGCGTGGACTACCTCGTGGCGTGGCTGTTCGGGTTCGTAATTCTCGCCGTGGGTGGAGCTATCTCCGGTGCGATCAGTCTCATCCCGCTCCTCGGGTGGATCGTCGCCCCCGTCGTCCAGTTCCTCTTCGCCATGATGGCCTACCGTGCCTTCGGACTGGCGTACAATGCCGGGAACAGTGGCATATCGGCCGGCCCCGAGACCACTGCGGCCTGAGACGGATTTATTATCACGAGGTTCGATGCTGTCGTAGTGACCTCCGAGTTCGCCTTCGAACTGTGCGTCTGCCAGTGGGCCGAACGGGAGTGGTCGCCCGACCGAACCGACTCCGCGGTCCTCGTCGCCCGGCAACTCGGGACGAAGTACCGCCGCTGGGACACCGTCGTCCTCGAATGCGACCCCGATAGCCTGCGCCAGCGTGCGCAGTTCGGCGCGCAGGCGTTCGATTCGGACCTGTTACACGTCCTCAGAAACGCGCCCACGGATTGGGAGTTCTACCGCGATGCGCTCCCCGACCCCGGCTATCCGTGGCGGTACGTCCGCGAGTCGATTCACGAGGCCGCCGACCGGGACGCCCTAGAGACGCGCAAGCGGGGCAACCGCATCGAGATTCGCAGCCGTCGCGAGTATCCCAACTGGCTGCGGCGCGTGGTCGCTATCGAGAACAAGCCCGACCTCTCGGCGAGCGCCGCCCGCGACCTCGCGGACCAACTCGAACGCGACGTGGCGCTTGGTCTCGCAGACGAGGTGTGGGTGGCGACGGCGGCCACGGACGAACACGTCGAACCGATACTGCTCTCGGACTTTCCCGCTGCGGCTGGCGTCCTGACCGTCGACGCCGAGAGCGGCACCGCCGACCAGGTCTGGCAGCCGCGGACGCTCGTGGTTTCGGACCCGGGAACTCGCATCCTCGAACGGCCGACCGACGATGCCAGCGCCGCCCGTTTCGAGTACGCAGACCCCGACTGGAAGGCCGAGAAGCGACTTGCGATCGCCGAGCGGGCGTACGAGCGCGGGTGGCGCGCCTACGCAGAGACGATGCGTCCGGACTGCCGGCATTTCCAGCTACGGGCCGACGAGACGGGCGTCTATCCCCATTGCGCGGCCAAAGAGCAATTGCCCACACAGAAAGAGTGCCGCGGGTCCTGCCCCGAATACGAACCAGAACCGCCGGTGTGGCGCACGCGCGAGTGGCCCATCGAGGGCGGTCCCGGCGCGGCCATCAAGCGACTGCTCGACCGGCGTCGCCGTCGGTCACGGCCGGGCCTCGCGGAGAAGTGACTACGAGTCCAGCACGTCGACGTCGACGTCCTCACGTTCGACGGCCAGTCGGAACGTCGGCACCGTCTTCTGGACCGTCTCGACGATGCCCTTATCCGCGAGACTCCGCAGCGCCGAGCGGACCTCGTCGACATCCGACTCCTCGCCGGCGTCGCGCAGGGCGTGTAACACGGAGACGACGCTCTGACTCTCCTCGTCGGGACCGGCGATGACGTCGACGATAGCGGCCTGTAACGGCGTGACCGTGATGGTCTGGATGCGGTCGGAGTCTTCGCCGTCTATCAGCGCCGTCGCCTCGGGCGTCGCACAGATGAGGCTGTCCTCGTTTCGGTAGTAGTACTCCTTCAGTTCGGATTCGAGGTACTGGTGGACCTCGCTGCCGTTGTCCATGTCCCACAGTTCCTGCAACTCGCCGTTCTTCGTCGGCTGGCGCTCGACGATGTCTGCGAGTCGCTCGCGGGCCTCCTCCGAAAGGGTCATTATCCGCACATAGCGCCAGTGGTGTTACAAGCGTTCTGGAGTCGGCCGATTTCGGTCGGCGAACGATATTTGACCGCTCGAACCCGTAGCTCTACAGATAGTGATTTCGCGTTCTCGCCTCACGGCCGCAGTCGCCCTCTTCCTCGTCGGGGCGCTCGCCGTCGTCGCTGTCGGTCCGGCCGCTGCGGCCGACGCTCGCCTCACGCTGACTGACGCCACCGTCACGCCCGCGACGCCTGCCGCCGGCGCGCCGATAACTGCCGAGACGACGATTCGCCTCTCGGCAGGGAGCGACACCCCGCTGACCGTCGGGGAAGTGACCGTCCGTGACGAGGAGACGGACGAAGTCATCGGAACGGCGACCGACCTCGGTCGCCTCTCGCCCGGCGAGACGCTGACGGTTCCGGTCACGTTCACCGTCGCGGAGCCTCGGTCGTACGACCTCAGAATCGTCGCCGTCGGGACCGATAGCGACGGCGAACGAGCGCGAGCGACCCGACCGCTCTCGGTCGGAGTCGAGCGCGGCCAGCCACAGGTCGAACTCCAGACAATGGGTCTCGTTTCCGGCGCGGACACGCCGATTCAAGCCGTCGTCTCGAACCCGACGACAGCACCGCTCAGGGGTATCGAACTGCAGGTGACGAACCCCGAGACCGGTGAGCGCACGCGACGCACCGTCCCGACGCTGGCCGCCGGCGGGTCCGCGACGCGGAACTTCTCCGTTCGGGCTGATTCGCCCGGCGAGACGCCGCTCGAACTGTCGACGACGTACACGACGGCAGCGGGGGTCGAACGGACGGCGACGGCGACGCGGACGGTCCCGGTCGCGCCGCTCTCGACCGACGTGGGCGTCCGCGTCCAGCAAGCGCAGACCGACGACGCCGCGCAGGTGACGGGCGGACTGTCGGGGCTGTTAGGCGGCAGCAATGGCGGCGCGCTCCGACCCCAGTCGGGTGAGGGCGACGAGGAGAGCGAGTCGCTGGTCGACGTGACTGTGACGAACTTCGGCAACACGCCGGTCGAGCGGGTCGTTCTCGCCGGTGAGACGATAGCGGGAGAGACGCTGGAATCAGTCGGGCGAATCGCCGCCGCCGCCGAGCTCGCGCCGGGCGAATCGGCGACGGTTACCGTCGACCTCTCGTCAGTCCCCGCCGCAGACGGCGTTCGGTTCGTCGCCCGATACGATGCGCCAGATCAGCGAGGCGAGAGCCGGGCCGTCTACGGCTACAGCGTCGCCCGCGGCGACGCCACCGTCACCGGGCTCGACGTCTCGGTCTCTGAGGACGGGCAAGTGACCGTCGACGGCAACCTCGCCAACACCGGCGACGGCGAGGTGACGAGCGCCATCGTCGCCGTTTCGCCGACCGAGTACGTCCGGCCGGCGTACCCCCAGCGCGACTACTTCGTCGGGACCGTCGCCGGCAGCGAGTTCGCGCCGTTCGAACTGACAGCACAGGCCGATACGGCCAACGCGACGGCGGTCACTGTCCATCTAGACTACGCCGTCGGTGGGGAGCGCGTCACCGATACCGTACAGGTTCCGCTGCCGCCCGAAAACCAGAGTGGCAGCCGGGACTGGCGGGCGCTCGGCGTCGTCCTCGCAGTAGTTGTCGCGCTGGTGTTCACCGTCGCTCTCGCGCTGTTCATCCGCCGCTCGCGGGGCCAATGAGGCCCAAAAACGGGGCCGAGCCGGTTCCGCCGCTTCGCCTCGTCGACGTGAGCAAGCGATACGACAGCGGCGGCGGTGGCGTGGTGGTCGCGCTCTCGCACGTCGACTTCGCCGTCGCGCGCGGGGAAGTCGTCGCCGTCGTGGGGCCGAGCGGGAGCGGGAAGAGTACGATGCTCAACATCCTTGGCCTGCTAGACGAGCCCACGAGCGGGCGGGTCGAACTCAACGGGAAGCCGACAACGGGACTGACGGAGACTCAGCGTACCGACGCCCGCCGGGAGTCGCTGGGGTTCGTCTTCCAGGAGTTCCATCTCCTGCCGACACTAACCGCACTAGAGAACGTCAGGTTGCCGACCGCCTTTCTCCCCGGCGACGCCACCGACCGGGCGCGCGACCTCCTGGAGCGAATGGGCTTGGGCGACCGGTTGGACCACACGCCCGACGAGCTATCCGGCGGGCAGAAACAGCGCGTCGCCATCGCCCGCGCGCTGATAAACGAACCGTCGGTCCTGCTGGCCGACGAACCGACGGGCAACTTAGACCGCGAGACGGGCAAGAACATCCTCGAAGAGTTTCGGCGCATCACCGACGAGGACGACGTCGGTGTCGTCGCCGTCACGCACGACGACCTCGTCACGGAGTACGCCGACCGCACCGTCGAACTCGTCGACGGAGTGATTCGCCGTGGGTAGGAACGGCCGGCGGTTCCCGGCGCTGTCGCTGGCGACGCGGAACCTCTCGCGCCAGCGCCTGCGGGCGGCGCTTGCGGCGCTGGGTATCGTCATCGGCGTCTTCGCCGTCGTCACGCTCGGACTGCTCGGGAACGCACTGAGCGCCGCCGCGACGGAGGAACTCGGTGGCCTGGGCGACCAGGTCATCGTCAGTCCCTCCTCGGAGAGCGACCGGGAGTCGCTGGACGCCCGCGACCTCGCGGCGATTCGGCGGGCCGCTGACGGGCGCGGAACGGTCGTGCCGCTGAAGGCCACCGGCGGGTCGGTGCGCGCTAACGGCGCACAGACCGTCGCGCAGGTGTACGGTACCGATAGCCCGCGAGCGCTGTTCGGTAACGGGAACAGTGCCAACGAGAGTAGTGCCATCCCGGCGTCCCATCGGCAGGGAGCCATCGTCGGTGCTGACCTCGCCACCGACCTCTCGCTTCGGGTGGGCAGCACAATAACCGTCGAGGAAAACGAGTACCGCGTCATCAGTGTCCTCCCCGAAGTCCAGAGCATCTCACCGTTGCAGCCGGATTCGGCGGTGATTCTCCCACCCAGCGAGCTCGTCACGCCGGGTTTCTCGCAGGTGGTCGTCCGGGCGGACTCGGCTGTCGACGCGCGAGCGGTCGCCGACGGGGTCGAACGGCGGCTGAACGCCCGGCAGGAGCGGGTCAGCGTCTTCTCGCTGACGAGCGTCCTCGACCAGATTACGGAGTTCTTCGACCTGCTGAACGGTTTCCTGCTCGCCGTGGCTGGCGTCTCCCTCGTCGTCGCTGGTGTTAGCATCTTCAACGTGATGTTGATGTCCGTCTCCGAGCGGCGGGGCGAAATCGGCGTCCTCCGTGCGGTCGGCGTCCATCGACGACAGGTCCTCCGGACCCTACTCGTCGAGGCGACGCTGCTGGGCGTCGTCGGCGGCGCGATCGGGGCGGTTCTGGGCACCGCCGCCGTCGTCGTCACGGCCACGCAAACCGAACTGCCGCTGTGGGCGGTGTTGCTGCCCGAAAACGCCGTCGTCCCGCTCGGCGCGTTCGCCTTCGGCGTCTTCGTGGCGCTGGTCGGCGGGCTCTACCCCGCCTACCGGGCGGCGTGGGAACCGCCGGTCGAGGCGCTCCGGGGCTGACCGGCGCGCTTTTCTCGATTCGACGTGCAGTCTGAACCCGTGCAGCCGCCCGAGAGCAGTTATCGCACGACCTCCCACCGACTGGTGACGAATCGCGACGCCGCCCCGCCAGACGCGTGGGTCCGCGCCGAGAACGCCGTTCTCGGGGCCTGCCTCGACGCCGAAATGACAATCGAACTCGCGGTATATCCGCGCTTGCTGAAGCAGGGTGCGCCGTCCGTCGCGGCCGTCTTTGGTCAGTTAGACCGCGTCGAGGGGCGCGCGCTTCGAGGCGACCCGCCGGTCGTTCACGCGAGGCCGACCGACCGCAAACGGTTGCTTGGTGCGCTTTCGGTTTCTGCGACCGACGAGGTCCCACTCTGGCGCTCACAGGGCATCTACCGAATCGCGGTCGTCGACGGTGACGAGTGGCGCTACTACTCCGTTCCGCGGAAGGCGGCGATACGGGCCGTCGACGGTCCCGGCGACGACCTGAAGGCGGCGATTCGAGCGGTGATCGCCGAGATTCCCTGCACCGCGCTCTTTCCTCACGGCGCGCTCGCGTCGTGGACCGTCAACGACGTCGGCATCGAGATCACGACCGAGGGGCTGTGGCTCGGTCGCTCCGGTGGCGAGAGCCGCTGGTATCCCCACGAGAAGCTAGAGGGTGTCGTCGCCGACGAAGCCGCCTGCGAACTGCTGCTCTCGTGGCCGACCCGCCGTGACGACGCGGCGTCGTCGCTCGGCCGCCTCGTCTCGGGACTACTCGACCGGCGCAGAGAGTCGCCGCCGCGTCTTCTCCACCCGCCGGACGCTTCGACGCTGGAGACAGCGATAACCGCCTACGAGCTCGTCGCCGACCGCCTCTGCTACGACTTCGAGGCGCGCCGGCAGTCGAACGTGGCCAACGGACTTTCGGGACTGCGGCGGTGACGGCTGGCGACGTCGAGTGCCGCCGACTACAGCTCGGCGACGGTGTCGGCCACGTCGTCCCAGTGGCTGCCGCGCCAGAAGTGCTGGCCGCAGTTCCGACACCGCCAGACGGACTCCTCGGCGGGGTCGGGCGCGTAGTCGGGCGTCGGCTCCGTTCGGTCGACGCGTTCGACGGGTGCGTTGCAGGTGCCACAGCGAACCGGTTCGTCGGTCAGTTCGAGGTCGAATCCGGCCGCGACTAGTTCGCGGAGTTGCGCCTCGATGTCACGTTCGGTGAGCAAGACGGCGTCCGGAGCCTGCCTCGCCAGCCCCTCGTCGCGGGTCACGAGGCGGCGGCCCTCAGTGTGGGCGAGCGCGAGCATCGCGTCGTCGTCCTCCGCGTCGCGGTCCAGCGCGTAGGCCGCGTCGTAACCGCACATCCGAAGGTGCGTCGCCAGTTTCCCCAGCATCGCATCGAGCAAGAGCGGGTCCCGCTCGTACGTTTCACGCATCGAGGAACTCCCGGACGCCGTCGGCGTCCCGCGTGTTGAGCACGTCGGCGGCCTCGGCCCACCCGCGACGGGCCGTGTGGACGCCGTAGCGGACCTGCTCGAAGTTGCCGGGACTGTGGGCGTCCGTATCGATGACGATAGTCGCCCCGGCCTCGATGGCCTGCTTGACCGCCGCTCCGGAGAGGTCCAGGCGGGCGGGACTGGCGTTGACCTCCAGTGCAGTCCCGTTCTCGGCGGCTACCGTAGCGAGGCGCTCGACATCGAGGTCCAGCCCTGGGCGGCGATTCAGAAACCGCCCCGTCGGGTGGCCGATGACGTTCACATTCGGGTGCTCGGCGGCCGCGATAAGCCGGTCGGTCCCATCGCCGTCGAGGGCGGCGTGGGGCGAAGCAACCACGCAGTCGAGTTCGGCCAACAGGTCGTCGGCCACAGAGATGCTCCCGTCCTCGGCGATGTTGGCCTCGACGCCGCTGAACACGTCGATGTCGGCCTCGCTGGCGACGGCCTCGACTTCTTTCAGTTGCTCGCGCAACTCCTCGTCGGGGACGCCGACGCCGCCGACCATTCC
Organism: Haloarcula amylovorans; assembly: GCF_004681185.1. Taxonomy (GTDB): domain Archaea; phylum Halobacteriota; class Halobacteria; order Halobacteriales; family Haloarculaceae; genus Haloarcula; species Haloarcula amylovorans. The sequence continues at coordinate 546,376 of NZ_SRIF01000001.1, forward strand.
CGGCCCCGTGGCGTGGTCCGAGATGGCGATATAGTCGTGACCGAACGCCGCGGCCCCCTCGACCATCTCCTCGACAGTGTAACCGCCGTCGGACCACTCCGTGTGGGTGTGTAAATCGCCGCGAACGTCGCCCTCTTCGAGGAGGTCCGGGAGGGCGTCGTTCGCCGCGGCCTCGACTTCGCCGCGGTTCTCCCGTAGGTCGGGAGCCATCCAGGACATACCTAACGCTTCGTAGACTCCTTCCTCGGTCTCGCCGGCGATTCGCTCGCCCGCTCGCTGATTGTCGTCCTCGACGCCTTCCACGTCAAAAACCCCGTACTCGTTGACCTTCAGGTTCCGTTCGATGGCGCGGTTGCGGACGGCGACGTTGTGGTCCTTGCTCCCGGTGAAGTACTGCAGGGCCGCGCCGAACTCTTCGGGGACGACCACGCGTAGGTCCACGCGGACATCGTCGCCCGCGTAGACGCTCGCTTTCGTCTCGCCCGACTCGATGACCCGGTCGACCTCCGGCCAATCGGTGAAGGCCTCGACGATCTCCGCGTCGTCGTGGCTGCCGACGAGGACGTCCACGTCGCCGATGGTCGGCTTCCAGCGGCGAATCGAGCCGCCGAGCGCGCACTTCTCGACGCCCTCGACGTCGCTCATGTAGGCCTCGACGCGCTCGCCGTAGGGCCGGGCCTCGCCGAGCAGCGCCCGTTCGTGGGCTTCGCGCGCGAAGTCGATGTTGTCGAGGATGTTCTGCTCGGTCTTCGCGCCGAACCCCTCGACCGCCTGTATCTCGCCCGCTTCGGCAGCGGCCTCCAGTTCGTCGAGCGTCGTGATGCCGAGCGCCTCGTACAGCGACCCCACTGTTTTCGGGCCGACACCCTCGACGGCGGTCAGGGCTGCCATCTCGACGGGGAGCTCCGCGCGGAGTTCGACCAGTTCCTCGATTTCGCCCGTCTCGAAGTACTCGACAACCTTCGCGGCGATGGCGTCACCGACGCCATCTATCTCGTCGAGAGCGTCTTCGCCTTCCGCCGCCAGTCCCTCGACTGCGGCGGGGTGGTCGCGGATATTCTCGGCCGCGCGACGATAGGCACGCGGTTTGTACTCGACCCCCTGTGCCTCTAGCAGGTCGGCGAACTCCTCCAGTCGGCTGGCGATTTCGTCGTTCCGGCTCATGTTATCTCCCTCGTCCGGCACGACCCGTGCCGGAATCGGCGTCCTCGTGGCCAAGCGCCTTCCGCAGGAACTTCATCCAACGCTTCTGGTCGGCGGTCTCCTGTGTCTTCGCTTCCTTTTCGAGGTTCGCGGGACCGAGCTGTTCGAGCGCGTTCAGCGCCCGGTCGATGCCGATGACGGCCTCGGCCAGGTCCTCGCCGCGCTCGTAGCTCACTTCGCCGTCCTCGATTCGCTCCTTGCGCTCGATGCGCTCGCGCCGCAGATTCCGCTTCGCCTGCTCGACGCGCTCTCGTTCGCCAGCCGGGACGGTGTCCCGGCGCTTTATCTCGAAGACGAACGACCGCAGGTCGATGTCCTCTCCCTGGACGGTAATCTCGTCGGGGATCTCGGCACCGACGGTCGCACCCTCCCGTTCGATGCGCTCTAGGAGCTGTTTGCGCTCGAACTCTTGCACTACGAGCGTCTTCGACCCACGGGGTCTTACCCGCTTCGCTCAACCGACATAACCGCCGGTATCTTTTTCGTCTTCTCGAATAGTAGTTTGGTACGTACCAACTACTGGAGTACAGTAGCCGAGATATCATGACGCTGACGTTCACGACGCTCGACGACAGGCCCGGGGTCGAGATTATCGACCAAATCGAGCGCCAGCGCTACCGGCTCTATACCGATTCTCCCATCTCGCCGACGCCGGTCGACGCCGACACTTTCCACTTCCCGGTCGGGTCGGCCATCGCTATTCGGACGAGCGAGATCGTCCTCCCGACTGTCGTCCCGGTCTACGTCCGCGACGCCGAAGGCGACATGATCGCGGAGGTCAAGCAGTTCGAATCCGAAGCGGTTCCCGAGGGCTCCTACAGCATCGACCTCTGTACCCGCATCAAGACGTACCTCCGCGCCGATGCCGGGTTCGAGGTCAGCGTCGACATGGAGCAGACTCGCATCGACTTCGACGCACCGACCGAGGTGCACGTCGGTGCGCGCTCGCGTCACGAACGCCCCGCCGCAACGGTAACGACCACCGAGGACCCGCTCGACATGATGGCCGCCGTCGAGACGTTCGGCTCCGCGTTGAAGACGACCGACCCCGAGCGCTCCTATCCGACGCTCCGCGGTCACCCACCGGCGCTGCAACTGGGCGACAGCCTCGACATCCCGTCGGGTGTCGAATGCCCAGACACCGGTGTTCACCTCGAACTTCCGCCGGACCTCCCCTCGATATTCGTCGCCGCGCCGCTGGCGTACTACCTCGGAGCCTCGGTTCGGCCCGGACCGTCCCCGCGGTTGACGACGGACGACGGCTTCGAGTACGCACTGACCGGACCCGAGGGCTACGAGCGCGAAGTCGAGCGAGTGCTCAAGCAACTGTTCTTCCTCGACTGTCTCACCCGGACGGAGGGCTACTACGAGATCGACCTCCACGAACGCCGCGCGGTCGAACCGTACGTCGACCTCGACTTCGAGACGCTGTATCACCGGCCGCTGGCCGAACAGGTCGCGGAATATCTGACCGTGCCCTACGACGTCGTCGAGGAACACATCCCGGAGTGGCGCTTGACCGCCCACGTCGACCCGGTGGCTCGCAACGCCGAGCAGCTGCCGTTCGTCGTCGACGACCTCGCTATCGTCCGCACACACCAGCCCCACCAGAAGACGCAGACGAGCGTGACCGCGAGCGTCGAACAGGAGTTTACTCGCTCGTCGGACTTCACGCGGGCCGCGAGCGCCGAACCAAGCACCGTCCAGACCGACTACGTCGAACCGCAGTCCGAGTCCACCCTCGAACAGGCGTGGATCGGCGACGGTGTCCCCATCGGCGCGAGCAAACTCACTCCCGAGGCGTTCCAGAACCGACTGGACCGGGAGGCTGCCGACGGCGACATCTCCATCACCGTCGTCCAGAACGACGCCAGGATGGCCGCGGAGCGCCAAATAGCCGACGAGGTGTACGGCAACCGCGATGACCTCCCCTTCGACATCACCGTCCGCGAGAACCTGACGACGGACGAACTGGCCGACACGCTCACCGAACAGAACGATTTCTTCCACTACATCGGTCACATCGACGCCGACGGCTTCACCTGCGAGGACGGCGCGCTCGACGTGCGAACCCTCGATAGCGTCGGCGTCGACACCTTCCTCCTGAACGCCTGTAACTCCTATCAGCAGGGACTGGGCCTCATCGAAGGCGGCGCTATCGGCGGGATCGTCACTCTCAACGAGGTGCTCAACGACGGCGCGGTCAAAATCGGCGAGACCGTCGCCCGCCTGCTCAACTGCGGGTTCCCGCTCCGCGCGGCGCTCACCATCGCTCGCGACGAGAGCATCCTCGGCGGGCAGTACATCGTCGTCGGTGACGGCGGGATTACGGTGACGCAACCCGGGAGTGGGACTCCTGACCTCTTAGAAATTGAGAAAATGAGTGACCATTTTGATGTCGAAATGACTGCTTACGCCACCGACGAAAGAGGGCTTGGAAGCATCTTGACTCCCTTCCTAAAAGAACACAATTCATATTATTTGAGCTCAGGACATATCGACACTTTCTCTCTTTCTAAAGAAGAACTCGGAAAGTTCCTGCAACTCGAAGAAGGACCTGTAAGAATCTCTGGAGATGTTTACTGGAGTAGCACATTAGATCTTGACAGCGTATTCTAGAAGGTATTGTCGATCTAATCGAACTCTCAATATGAAACCGTCGCTTCGACGACTCTACCGGTGATTATTCGGCAAACTACGGACCACTAATTACAGCATTTCTCCCTGCCGCATTCCCAGCCTGCGTGAGCAGGAGGAGGATCGTAAACAGTGCACCAGCCATGCGTGGGTGTTCCGAGAGGAACTCCCGCATCGAGGTATCCGTCATGATACACTTGTATTATCAGAGGATTGGATATTAAAGATATTTGAAGTGTTCTTACATATATGAAGATAGATTAACCAAAAATAATTACACGTTTTGCGGGTTGGTTCTGCATAACCGGCTCGGTAGGCAAGTCTGGTCGATGCGAACGATGCCGTTCCCTCACGATATCGTCCCCACCGCAGTCTCTGCTAGCGATATTCCGTTTGTCCCCCACCTTTGTATTCGTTAGTTGGTGACTACCGACACTATCAGTATCGTTTTGTGGCACGCCATCGTATAGACGTGCAGAGTTCAGTACAGATGGCCAGCTACGAACACACGAAGCGACCCTCCCTGCGGTCGGCGAGTTGGACCCCGCGAGGGAGCGGGTCAAATCGCCATCGTGAAATATTTCGGTCACGTTTGGACAGTAACGATGCCGCCCTGATTTCGGCAACAGGTGGGGAGAAATGACGACGGACGGTAGTGCTGCGTTTCCGACAGAAACCGTCGAACTGTCGCGGAGTTCGATTCGGGGAAGCCCGCGTGCGTCGAACCGGAACGTCCCACTTCTCCGCACGCAGTCGTCCGGGTCGACGGAGGATGCCTACACCGAGGTGCCGGTTCCGCTGGCGAAGATGCAGGACACGCAGGGGATTCGCGTCCTCCACGTCGACGACGACCCACAGATCGGCGAGTTGCTCCAGACGTTCCTCGAACGCATCAACGACGACTTCACCGTCGTCACCGAGACGAGCGCGGTCGCGGCGATGGACCACCTACGCGAGAGCCGCATCGACTGCATCGTCAGCGACTACCAGATGCCCAACATGGACGGGCTGGAGTTCCTCGAAATCGTCCGCGAGCAATACACCGACGTGCCGTTTATCCTCTTTACCGGGCAGGGTAGCGAGGAAATCGCCAGCGACGCCATCGCTGCCGGCGTCACCGACTACATGCAAAAGGAGACCGGCACCGACCAGTACGAGGTACTGGCGAACCGCGTCGAGAACGCCGTTTCCCAGTCCCGAACTGAAGAGCAGTTCTGGAATGCCCTGTCGTGGTACCAGCGCTTAGTCGAACAGGAGATCGCTGGCGTCTGTATCGTCCAGGACCGCGAGTTCGCCTACGTGAACCAGAAGCTCGCGGAGATGTTCGGCTACACGCAGTGCGAACTCATGGGTGAGTCCCCGGCACGTATCACCGCAACGGACGACCAGAACTGGTTCTTCGGACAGCTCGAATCCGGCGGCGAGGGCGACCTAGAGTCGTTCGATTCGACGTTCACCGGCGTCCGCGCCGACGGCGAGCGTCTCACCGTCGAAGTATCGGGCGGCGACATCGAGTACGACGGTGCGCCAGCGTGGATCGGCGTCCTCCGCGCGGTCGATGGCTGTCCTGCTGTCGACGAGTAGCCGTCGCGCGACGATCGTTTTTCCGCTCGCGGGGTCGCGTAAACACAATCCATTTGCACGACCCTCTCTAAGTGAAGGCAATGTCGGAGTGCGACGCCTGTGGCAAGGAAGAGAACATGCCCTACCAGTGTGGGCACTGCGGCGGTACCTACTGTGGCGAGCATCGCTTACCGGAGGCCCACGACTGTCCCGGGTTGAACAACTGGAACGACCCGAGCGGCGTGTTCGATAGCGGGTTCGACGACAGCGTGACGAGCAGTAGCGGGAACCAGAGCGGCGGGGTGGCCAGCCGCGTCGGCCTGAATACGGGTCCCGGCGGCGTGCTCGGCTATTTCCGCGGGAACGTCACCTATCTGTTCCTAGCTGTCATGGCCATCGTCTTCGCGCTCGAACACGTCGTCCTCCTCGGGACGGGAAGCCGGCAGCTGTTCCAGACGCTGTTCGTTCTCAGTCCCGACCACCCGGAGTACGTCTGGACGTGGGTGACCTCTGTCTTCTCTCACCAGCCCTTTTCGTTCTATCACATCCTCGGCAACGGCATCATCATCTACTTCTTCGGCCGCCTCGTCGAGCAACAGCTCGGCTCGAAGAAGTACGCGATCTTCTTCCTCGCCTCGGGGATGCTCGCCGGGCTCGGCCAGATCGGCCTCCAGATGGTCCAGAGTGGGGGCGGCTACGGCGTCCTCGGAGCCAGCGGAGCTGCACTCGCCATCCTCGGTTTCCTGACGGTGCTGAAGCCCGACCTGCGCGTGTACCTCTACTTCCTGATTCCGGTTCCCATCTGGGCGATCACCGGTTTCTACCTCCTGCTTAGCGTCCTCGGGACGCTCTCGCCCGGCGCGGCGGGGCTACTCGGCGGGAACATCGCCCACACCGCTCACCTCATCGGTCTCGGCATCGGCCTGTGGTACGGGAAGAAGGTCAAGGACCGCGCGCGGATACCCGGGCAACTCCAGTTCGGCCGTGGCGGTGGCGGCGGTCCGGGCGGACCAGGTGGCCCCGGCGGCCGCGGTCCCTTCTGACATGGAGGTGGTCAACCCGGCGTTCGTCCCGGACCCGTCGCTCTCGACCGCGGAGATGGAAGACCTCCAGCGCGAGATTGCGGCGACGGCGGTGTTCGAGGACGACCACGATTTCGACCCGGACGCCGTCGCCCTCGACGGCCCAGCAGAGCAGACGACGCTCGGCGAACTCGGTGCAGAGGGCGGCGGAGCAGCGGATTCAGCAGACCGACCGCTCGTCGCGGGCGTCGATCAGGCGTTCGTCGGCGACCGGGCCATCTCGGCTATCGTCGTCCTGCGGGGCCGCGAGGTGGTCGAACGGGTCTATGCCGTCGAACCCGCCGAGATTCCGTACGTGCCGGGGCTGCTCTCGTTCCGCGAAGGCGGAGCCATCCTCTCGGCATTCGGGAAACTGGACAGCGATCCGGACGTGGTCTTCGTCGACGGGAGCGGGCGCATCCACTATCGGGAGGCCGGACTGGCGACGCACATCGGCGTGACGTTGGACGTGCCCACCGTCGGCGTCGCCAAGAACTTGCTCTGTGGGTCCCCGAGAGAGTCCGTAGACCGCAAACTGCCGACCGGCACGCGCGTTCCTATCGAGGCCGACGAGGAGGTCGAAACCGCCGCGGCGGGTACCCTCATCGGTTACGCCGTCCAGACACGGCAGTACGAGTCCTCGAAGCAGCATATCAACCCCCTCATCGTCAGTCCCGGCCACCGCGTGAGCGCGGAGACGGCCGCGGACCTCGTGTTGGCGACCGCCGGCGGCTACAAACTCCCGGAACCGACGCGGCTGGCCGACAAATACGCCGACGACGTGAAAGCAGAGGTGTAGGTTCGCGGCGAGTCGCGACCGGGTGGGCTTAATTGTCCGGCGCGTGTCCGACCGTTCATGGGCAAGACGGTGCTGATCACTGGCGCGGCCTCGGGTATCGGTCGAGCGGCCGCCGAGGCCTTTCTGGACGACGACTGGACCGTGTGGGCCACCGCGCGCGAGGAAGCGGACGTGGCGGCCCTCGCAGACGACGGCTGTGAGACGGCCGAACTCGACGTGACGAACGCCCGTGAGTGTACACGGGTCGTCGAGGATGTAGTCGCCGATGCGGGGCGGATCGACTGTCTGGTCAACGCCGCGAGGTCGGCCCACTTCGGTGCCGTCGAGGACGTCTCGACGGCCGACTTCGAGAAAGGACTGGACGTGAACCTGTTAGGACCCCATCGAATGGTCCGCGCGGTCCTCCCACACATGCGCGCTCGGGAGAACGGGACCATCGTCAACGTCTCCAGCGTCGCCGGCCGACTCGCTATGCCGGGCCAGGGCGGATTCGCCGCCTCGAAGTTCGGACTCGAAGGGCTGAGCGACGCGCTCCGTGTCGAAGCGGCCGAGTTCGACGTGGACGTAGTGCTGGTCGAACCCGGTCCCGTTCGGCGAAGGACCAACTCGGCGGTTGGAGACAAGGAGACCGAGCGAGACGACGACCCGGAGCACACCGGCGCGTACGACTGGCTCTATCGAGCACAGGAGGACTCCCGACTGGCCGGCGTACAGGACGCTCTCTCTGTCACTCCGGGGGCCGTCGCGCTCACGATTCGGGACGCGGCAAACGCGAGCGACCCCGAGCCGCGCTATCCGGTCGGCGAGAGCGCGAAGTACCTCCTGCTGGCTCGCCACCTCCCGACTCGGCTTCGCGACGCGGGCCTCTCGTTGGTGCGGCGGCTGATCGAGTAACTCATACGGATTGCTGTAGTCCCTTACCGGTATCGTCGGCCCCGGTGTGACGATTACCGGTAAACAGCTACAACAATCCGTATCAGTCCAGACAGGCGGCGACGACGGCTAACAGTCGCTCACCGTGGACCTCCTCCGCGAACAGCGGGACGCGGCGAACCTCGTGCCCGCGGAACAGGTCCTGTGACCGGGCCAGCGCGTCCTGCTGGACCTGCCAGCGACGGGCGCAGAACTCGCAGTCGTCGTGGTTCGGCCCGGCGATCCCCACGTCGCGGCCGAGCACCTCGCTCGGGTCCTGCATCACGCGATTGACGACGACGGTGCCGACCGGGATTCCGAACTCGTTTAGCTGTCCGAGCAGGCGCTCGGACTCGACCACGGAGAGCTCCTCTGGGATCATCACGATTCGGAAGTCGGTCTTCGTCGGGTCGCGTAAGATGCCGCGCAGGTGCTCGATACGGTCGCTCAGTTCCCGCAGGTCCTCGATTCCCTCCTCCGGATCGACCTCGTCGTCGTTCCCGCCGAACATCCCGGTGAGGTTCCCCATCATCCCCGAGAAGCGCTCGCGGAGCTGGAGAATCTTCCCGACCATCGAGTCCATCGTCTCGGGGAGTTCCAGCAGGCGGAGCGTGTGGCCGGTCGGCGCGGTGTCGATGACGACGCGGTCGAATCGAGGGTCGTCGACGTAATCCAGGAGGAGCCGCATCGCCGCGGCCTCGTCTGCCCCGGGCATCGACCCGCCGAGTAACCCATCGTCGCCGCCGATAGGGTCGTCGCCCGCGCTGTTCGGGCCAGGGCCACCGCTGCCGCCGCCGAGTGGGCTGTTCTCACCACCGAGCATCCCACCGAGACCACCGAGTGCGTCTTCTTCCATCCCGAGGGGGCCCTCGCCCATCGCGGCTTCGGGGTCGATCTCGGCGGCGTACAGCGGGATATCGTCACGGATGCGCGTCGGTTCGGCCGGAATCTCCGTCTCCAGCGTGTCCGACAGCGAGTGGGCCGGGTCCGTCGAGACGACGAGCGTCGCCGTCCCGTCGCGCGCGGAGGCGAGCGCTGTCGCCGCGGCACACGTCGTCTTGCCGACGCCGCCTTTCCCGCCGTAGAGGACGTAGTCGGGCGCATCTACACCTGTCGGTGCGTCTATCTCCTCGACCGGCTCGACGTCGATGTCGTTCATATCCGAGGCTACGCCTCTGGCCTTGAGTACTTCCCGAAAACGGCGACGGGGACTGTCGGCTGAACCGCGTCAGCGACAGCGTTACTGCCGAGAGGAACGCGCTTCGCGCACGTCGGCTCCGTCACGTAACTTATCCTCGCAGTTCGGGCAAACCCGAGGCCCGGCTGCCTCGTAAGATTCCGGTGTAAAGACCCGCACGTACTGCTCAGTTACGAACTCACCGCAGTTCTGACACTCGGGCATCTCATGAATTTCTCTGACGATACTGTATAGGCTTTTTGTTACCGACTAAACCTTCCGGTTAATAACTCGTCTCAAGCGAACTATTTGCCGTCAGTCGCGTTTTCCCCAAAATGCGTCCAGTTGTCCGGCGAGGAAATCGGGGGTCATCCGGGTGAACTCTTCGCGTTCCCCAACCGGGAGGAACGGATAGACGGAGTGGCGCGCGTCGGGCGCGTACCGTCGGCCAACGAATGCGCGAACGCCAACTTCCTCGCTCCCGCGGATGACACGACCGATGGCCTGTCGGGCGCGCCGAACCGCGGGCACCGTCAGCGCGTACTCGAAGGCGTTCTCCTCGCCGAAGGCGTCGCCGTAAGCCCGCTGTACCGCGCGGATTCGCGGCGATCCGATGTTGACGAGCGGGACGCCGACGACGGCACAGGTCGAGAGTTTCTCGCCGTCGTAGTCGACGCCCTCGGTGAGCGTTCCTCGCGTCGAGGTGACGAGGACTTTGCCCCCGCCGCGGAAGAACGACTGCTTGCGTCGCTCGGTCGCCTCGTTGCTGGAGGCCTCGTCGACGACGACGGGTTTCTCGACGGCTTCTTCGAGGTAGGCCCCGGCCCAGCGCGCCTCCCGATAGTTCGGCATCGCTATCATGACGTTCCCTGGAGAGCGGGCGAGCGCCCGCAGCGCCTGCGCGTACTCGTCGCGCGTGGGGTTCCAGTTCTCGCCGAGGGGCTTCATGTCCTCGGGGTCGCCGCGGTTGCGAGCCGTGAAGGGGCGACAGTCCACGAGATACGACGCCCGGTTTGCCGGTGGGAACGGCAGGTCGTAGGTCGCGGAGCGAACCGAGCGAGTCAGGTCGTCTCCGTCGTCGCCGTCGTCGGTTTCGGCGAGCGCGTCGAGGCCCGAGACGCGCGTGAACACGTCGAGCGGTTCGAGCGTCGCGCTCATCAGCACGCCGCCGCCCAGCTCGTCGAAGACGTCCCGCAGTGCCGTCGCGGGCATACAGTTGTAACAGAGCAGTCCCGGCGTGTAGACGGACTCGTAGTCGGCGTCCGCACTCCGATTTTCGGCGGGCGAGTGTTCGAGTTCTATCTCACGTAGGAACGTCGAGTGGTCGCGCTCCCACCACTGGCCCGCGATGACGCCAACGGCGGCACAGACCGGTTGTCGGGTCAGGCCCAGCTGGTCGATGGCGTCCTCGACGGCCGCGCCGACCTTTGCCAGCGAGCGCCACAGTTGGCCGTCGTATCCCTTCTCTTCGGCCCACTTCGTCAGTTCGTCCTGTTCGACTGTGTCGGGGTCTCGAAGCGGAATCTCGCAGTCGCGTTCGGGGAGGATAGCGGGGTTCGCGCGCCAGCCTTCGTGTTCGGCGTCGAGATGGGTCTCCACGCAGTCGTCCAGCCAGCGCGTCAGATCGTCGTAGAACTTCCGCGCGTGGTCGACCGCTTCGAGTGGGACTTCGCGGGCCGACAGCACCTCACGGACCTGCTTCTTGTGGTCGACGCTCTGTTGTGCACGCTGGACCAGCAGGTTGCAGTCGTTGCGCGCCTGCACGATGGTCTGCTTACCGAGTCTGTCAGAGAGAAGGTCTCGGACGCGTTCTTCGAGGCGGTGGGCCTCGTCCACGACGACGAACGTCCCCTCGTCGAGAATCGAGGACAGCAGGGGTCGAGAGCCGGGATCGAACAGGTGGTTGTAGTTCCCGACGACTACGTCAGCACGCTCTAACATGACGCTCATCACCCGGTGCGGGCAAGTTCCCCGCTCGACGGCCGCCGGGAGGTAGTTCTCCAGCGTCACGACGTTGTTCGGTCCCGCCGAGAAATCCACCGGCGACCCCTTGTTCCGGGCGTACCAGTCGGCCTCGAACGGACAGTACAGCGGCGGGTCGTCGCTCTCGCTCATCGACTCCGGCGCGGTCGGTTGCTCGGGCCGGTACGGCGACGCCGCGCCCGCCGTGTGCAGCGTCTCTTCGCCGATGGTGGTCTGAGCCGTGGCGTCGGGACGCGCGGCGGCCGCGAGGTCCTGGCCTTTCCGCGGGTCCCACCACTGGTCCTCGTCGTCGACCTCGTTTTGGATGACGGTGTCGGCGACCGCACCGCCGCTCGACCGGCCGTCGTCCTCGACCAGCCGCGCCGTCGATTCCCGCAAGTCCTCACAGCGGTCGTGAGTGCCCACGTCGTTGGGGAACTTCCCTTCCCGACCGTACGGACAGAGGTCTCGCTTGCCGACGAGTGAGATGCCGTCGAGCGGGTCGTCCATCCCCGCGTTGAGCGTCCGCAGGTCGTCGACGAACTGCTGCAGTTGCTGTTTGACCGGCGTGACGACGACCATCCGCTCGTAGAGGTCGGTGTCCCGAACGAGGTGGGTCCCGGCGGTCAACGCCGCCATCGTCTTCCCGGTCCCGCAGGGCCCTTCCATCGCCAGAAAGCCGCGTGACTTCCCGGCCTCGACGGCGCGCTCGATGGCGTCGGCCTGGTTCGCGTACGGCTCGTCGAAGCCGAAGTACTCCCGCCAGACTTCCTCACGAGTCGAGGCCGTATCCCGCATCGAACCGAGGTTGGGCGTCCCCGTATTTGAACCGCCGGGTTCTAGCAACAGCATCGGGTGATAGTTTAGTGGTCAGTTCGAGCGTTCCGTGGAAAGTTCGCCCTGTGTAGCACAAGAAATCACCTTTCATTCCCGGAAGACGCGGCGCGTCTTCCGACCGTCGCGGAATCTCCGATTCCGCTCAGCTCTCCCCGGTCGGTCGTTTCACTCGCCGAAGCGGGTGGGTGGTTATAAAGCTCGACCCACGTCTGTCATCAGAAATAGCGTCCAGCCGTCTTTCGATTAGTCGTCGCTTTCGGCGGCTTGTCGGTCGCTCGCGGCCTCCGTCTCGTCAAGCAGTTCCTCGCGGTGTTCGTCCAACAGCGGCGCGCGGCCGCGGGGTCGCGGCATCGTCTCGGTCATCTTGATGGGGCTCCCGGCTACGGTCATCTCATCATCGGCACCGGGTTGGGAGACGTCGGCGAGCATCTCGCGGGCGTGGACGTGCGGGTCTTCGAACACCTCGCTGGCGTCCTGCACGGGCGCGGCCGGGACGCGGCCGTCGAGCAGTTCGAGAATAGCGTCAGTCTCCTGCGTTCGGGTCCAGTCGGCGATTTCCTCGCGCAGTCGCTCGCGGTCGGCCCGGCGCGCGTCGGCGTCGGCGTAGTCGGCCGCGAGGTCAGGGCGGTCCATCGCGTCACAGAGCGCGCGCCAGTGGCGGTCGTTGAACGCCGCGACGACGACGTGGCCGTCGGCGGCACGGAACGCGTCGTAGGGGAACAGCGTCGGGTGGGAGTTGCCCTGTCTGGTCGGCGGGTCGCCGTCGCAGGAGTGTTGATAGACTGTGCGCTCACACAGCGAGACCATCGCATCGTACATCGCGGTATCGACGTACTGGCCCTCGCCGGTGCGTTCGCGGTGGTGGACCGCGGCGAGGATACCGACGGCGTTGAGCGCGGCGGTGAAGATGTCGCCGACGCCGGGGCCGACCTTCGTCGGCGGGCCGTCTTCCTGTCCGGTTATCTCCATCACGCCGCCGAGCGCCTGCGCGATGAGGTCGAAAGAAGGCTGGCCCTGTCGGTGGGTCTCGCCCGTGCGCGGGTCGCCGAAGCCGCGGATAGAGGAGTAGATTAGCTGCGGGTTGCGCTCCCGAAGCGTCTCGTAGCCGCAGTCGAACTTCTCCATCGTCCCGGCTTTGAAGTTCTCGACGACCACGTCGGCCCGCTCCACCAGCGAGAGGAACGCCTCGCGGTCCTCGTCGGTCCGTAGGTCCAGTTCGAGGGAGCGCTTGCCGCGGTTGACGCTCTGGAAGTAGCCGCCGTAGGCTTCCTCGTCGGCGTCCGCCACGAACGGCGGGTTCGACCGGATCATGTCGCCGCCCGGCCGCTCGATCTTTACCACGTCCGCGCCCATGTCCGCGAGCAGCATCGTACAGTACGGTCCGGACAGGACCTGTGTGAGGTCTAACACTCGCAGGTCGGCAAGCGCACCCATGCGAGAAGGGATGTGAGGCGCAGTGATAAATCATGGTGATAAATCATTATAAATTGTATAAGGGCATATTATCATGAAAGACCATTAACTTTATACACATCCCACGAGTCGTCACTGGTACATGCCCCGGACCGTCATCCTCGGCGTGATTGGCTCCGACGCACACGTCGTCGGTATCACAATCCTCGAGCAGGCGCTCTCGGCCGCTGGCTTCGAGGTCGAAAACCTCGGCGTCCAGACCTCACAGGCCGAGTTCGTCGAAAGCGCGAAAGCTCACGACGCCGAGGCTGTACTTGTCTCGTCGCTGTACGGGCACGCCCGGCAGGACTGTGAGGGGTTCCACGAACGGCTCGAAGCGGCCGGTCTCGACGTGTGGACCTACGTCGGCGGGAACCTCGCCGTCGGACAGGACGACTTCGAGACCACGCGCGAGACCTTCCGCGAGATGGGTTTCGACCGGGTCTTCGACGCCGAAACGGACCCGGAGGAGGCCATCGCGGCGCTCCGACAGGACCTCCAGCTCACGACGACGGAGGCCGAACGGGTCAGAGTCGACGGGTAATCCATGCCGACAGACAGCAAGCTCTCCACCGACCAGCTACAGCGTATCGCAAACGACCTCCGCGACGAGTGGCCCACGGGCCGAGAAGTCGACTTCGAGGAAGCGGTCAGCTTCCACGAGTCCTTGCCGGCTACCAAGCAGTTCGCCCCGGTCCTCGAATCTGCCGACCGGCCGCTGCTCCAGCCACGTGCTGGCGTCCCCTGTCTGGAGGACCAGATTTCGCTCCTCCGCTACTTACAGGACGAAGGGGCCGCGGATCTCCTCCCGACGACCATCGACTCGTATACGCGGGACAACGAATACGAGAAAGCCGAGGAGGGACTGGCGGCCTCCCGGAACAGCGAGGCCGACGAACTCAACGGCTTTCCCGCGGTCAACCACGGCGTCGAGGACTGTCGCCGACTCGTTCGCGCACTCGACGCACCCATCGAAGTCCGCCACGGCACGCCCGACGCGCGCCTGCTGGCGATGGTCACCCTCGCCGGCGGCTTCCAGTCCTTCGAGGGCGGCCCCATCTCGTATAACATCCCCTACACGAAACGCCACGACCTCGCGACGACCATCGAACACTGGCAGTTCGTGGACCGGCTCTGTGGCGCGTACACGGAGCGTGGCGTCACGATAAATCGAGAACCGTTCGGTCCGCTGACCGGAACGCTCGTTCCGCCATGTATCGCCATCGCGGTGATGCTCGTCGAGGGGCAACTCGCCGCGACGCAGGGCGTGCGCTCGGTGACGCTCGGTTACGGACAGGTCGGCAATCTGGTGCAGGACGTGGCGGCCCTGCGCGCGCTGCGGAAACTCGGCGAGGAGTACCTCCCCGACGCCGTTACCGTCACCACCGTTTTCCACGAGTGGATGGGCGGGTTCCCACCCGACGAGGCTCGCGCCAACGGCGTCATCAGCCTCGGCGGCGCGACGGCGGCCGTCGCCAAGCCCGACAAGGTCATCACGAAGTCCCCACAGGAGTTCCAGGGAGTCCCGACGAAGGAGGCCAACGCCGCCGGCCTCCGCACGACGAGACAGCTCATCGATATGATGATAGAGCAAGACATCGACCTCGGTGGTATCGACGACGAACAGCGGCTCATCGAACGCGCCACTCGCGCGCTGATGGACGCCATCTTCGAGGCCGGCGACGGCGACGTGGCACAGGGCGTCATCGATGCCTTCGACACTGGCGCGCTGGACGTGCCGTTCGCACCGAGCGACGCCGCCGCCGGGGCGGTCCTGCCCGCCCGCGACGACGATGGCCGGGTCCGCATCTTCGAGTTCGCCGACCTCGCCCTGCCCGACGACATCAAGGAGATTCACGCCGCGCGACTGGGCGAACGCGCCCGTACGGAGGGCCGCGACCAGTCGTTCCGCATGGTCGCCGACGACGTGGACGCCATCAGCGACGGGAAACTCATCGGTCGGCCGACCGGGAAGCAAGGAGGTGCCAGCGATGCGGATTGACGCGATACGGGCTGTTCCGGGCGTCTCTGGCTTCTTCTTCGACGATCAGCGCGCCATCAAGGACGGCGCGACCCAGCGCGGGTTCGACTACGATGGCCCGCCGGTGACGGAGGGGTTCGACCGAGTCCGCGAGGCCGGCGAGTCGCTCATCGTCGAAATCGAACTCGCCGACGGCACCGTCGTCACCGGCGACTGCGCGGCGGTGCAGTACTCCGGCGCTGGCGGCCGAGACCCGCTGTTTCGAGCCGAGGCGTACCGTCCGGTCGTCGAAGGCGTCGTCGCCGACGCGCTTCGGGGCCGAGATGCCACGCTGTTCCGCGAGAACGCGGAGACGCTGGAAACCCTCGACCCCGAACGCTCCGGCGGTGACCGCCTCCACACGGCGGTTCGCTACGGCGTCTCCCAGGCCCTGCTGAACGCCGCCGCCCGCGACCGCGGACAGACGCCGACTGACGTTCTTTCGGCGGCCTACGACACAGACCCGGCGACCTCGCCTGTCCCGGTGTTCGGCCAGTCGGGCGACGAGCGCCGGACCAACGCCGAGAAGATGCTCATCAAGGGTGTCCCCGTCCTCCCCCACGGCCTGTTCAACAGTATCGAGAAAGTGGGCGAGGACGGCGAGGGACTGCGCGAGTACCTCGCGTGGCTCGCCGACCGCGCCGACGAACTCGGCCCCGAGAACTACTCCCCGCGTTTTCACGTCGACGTCTACGGCATCCTCGGCGAGGTGTTCGGCCCGCCGTACGACCGGCCGGAGGTCACGGACTACTTCGAGACGCTACGGGAGGCCGCCGCGCCGTACCCGCTCCAGGTCGAGGGGCCGATGGACGCCGGCGGTCGCGCGGCCCAAATCGAGCAGATGGCCGACCTGCGCGACGGCCTCCGAGACGCTGACGTCGCGGTCGACATCGTCGCCGACGAGTGGTGCAACACCTTCGAGGACGTGCGAGCGTTCGTGGACGCGGGCGCGGCCGACGTGGTGCAGGTGAAGACGCCGGACCTCGGCGGTATCCAGCGGTCGGCGGAGGCGGTGCTGTACTGCGACGGCACGGACACCCGCGCGTATCTCGGCGGCACCTGCAACGAGACGGTCACGTCGGCGCGGGCCTGCGCTCACGTCGCCCTCGCAACCGACGCCGCACAAGTCCTCGCAAAGCCCGGCATGGGCTTCGACGAGGGATTCATGGTCGTCACCAACGAGATGCGCCGCGCCCTCAGCCGTCAGCAAGGCGGCCGGCAGGAGGTGCGCGCCGATGACTGACTGGAACGACCCCGGAGCGCTCAACTGCTCGGACGAGGATACCTTCGACGCGCTCCTCGACCGCGCGACGACCCGCGAGAAGGGGAATTACTTCGAGTTCTTCGCGGAGGGCGACGAACTCAGCCACGACCCCGGCCTGCGCCTCTCACAGCACGGCAGCGAGCAGTGGATGGGTCAGACGCTGAACCACGACCCGGCGTACTGGCGGGCCGACACCGCCCGCGACCGGGACTTCGACGGCGTGCCGGTCCACCCTGATTACCTGCTCGCCTGCGTGATGGGGATCTCGGTCGAGGACCTCTCGGAGAAGGGTGGCTACTTCCTCGGGCGGACCGATGTCGAATTTCACCGCTCGGCGTATCCCGGTACCGAACTGGCTGTCACCTCTCGCGTGGTCGACACCCGTACCTCGTCGTCGCGGCCCGCCTACGGCATCGTGACCTGGGAGACGGAGGGTCGGGACCGCGAGACGGACGAGCGCCTCGTCTCCTACGAGCGGACGAACATGATCCCGCGGCGCGAACCCGCTGCGACGGACGGAAGCGGGTCGATGGCCGACGGCGACGGGGCCGACCCCGCGACGCCCGACCTCCCCGAGACGCTCCTCGCGCCAGACGGTATGCACTTCGAGGACTTCCGTGATGCACTCGAACAGGCCAGCGAGGCGGACGCGGCCGTCGCCTATCGCCACGAACGCGGGCGGACGATGGACGACCAACTCGTCGCAGGTTTGCCGCTCGCGACGCTCAACACCGCCCGCCAGCACCACAACCGCGACGAGATGGCCGACTCGCCGTCGGGCGACATCGTCGCCTACGGTGACGTGACACGCTCCATCGCGCTGGCACACGCCCGCTCGGACGAGGCAACCTACCGCGAGCGCCGCTTCGAAGACGAGCGGTTCCACACCTTCGTCACGATTGGCGACACCGTCTACGGGTTCACTCGCGTCCTCGACTGCGACTCGGACGCGGGTCCCGACCGCACGGGCGCGGTGACATTCGAGCACGTCGCGTTCAACCAGGACAGCACCCCGGTCTACTCGGGCCGGCGAACCGCCCTCATCCAGCGACAGCAATGACCGACACACGACTCTGCCGCACGTTCCAGACCGCACCGGCCGCCGTTCCGCGAGACAACAGCGCGAAGTTCCTCGACTCGGGCCTGACGAGCGAGGGGTTCCAGACCCCCGATTGGCTGGTGCCCGACATCGAGGACGGCACCGCGCCGTCGATGAAAGACGAGGCCGTCGAGAACATCGCCGACCGGCTGCCCGACCACGCGCCCGACTTCGCCGGGGAGATTCTCCCGCGCGTCGAGTGGGCATACGACGGCGAGCAGTTCCGCGAACGCGGGACTGAACAGGTCCGCCGCCTCGCCGACGACGTTGGCGAGCACCTCGACGGATTCGTCTTCCCGAAGGTCGGCCGCCTCGACGACGTGCGCGATGCCGCCGGCGTGCTGGCCGACGCCGAGCGCGAGGCGGGCCTCGCCGACGGGACGCTGGAGATGGCGATAATTCTGGAGACCGCTGCTGCTCGCTCGGACCTGCGCGAAATCTGCCAGTTCGCCGCCGACTCCCGGCTGTCTGGCATCGTCTTCGGCCCGGTCGACTATACGGCGGAACTGGGCGGTCGTGCGCTCCACGGCGAGCGCCCGCGCTGGGACAGCCTGCTCGAAGCGCTCTCGAACGAGACGAGCGCCGCCGACATCGTCGCCATCGGCGGCCCGTTCGACCAACTGTTCCACGAACGGGCCGGTGTCACCTACTACAACGCCGAGGGGTACGCCGACCAGGTCGAACACGAGGCGACCATCGGAATCGACGGCTCGTGGTCGCTCCACCCTAAACAGACCGCACAGGCCAATCGCGTCCACATGCCGAGCGGCGAGGAACTGGACCGCGACCTCACCAAAATCGAGGCGTTCAACGACGCCAAGCGCGAGGGCACGGGAGCCGTCGTCGTCGACGGCCAGATGGTCGACGAAGCGACCTACAAGAACTTCGCCAACACCGTCCAGAAAGTGCGCGCCATCGACGAGGCCCATCCCCAGCAGACCGGGAAGCACTACGACGACGCGCTGTTGTCGCGGGCGCTCGACGTGGACCTCATCTTCAACTGAGTTCGCGTCACCGCGCTCGTCGGGACTAACCTCAAGCCCGTCCGGTCCCTTCGTCCAGTGATGAACGCCATCGAGGTAGATGGACTGACGCGGCGGTACGGTGATCTCGTGGCCGTCGACGACGTGTCCTTCGCCGTCGCGGAGGGGGAGATTCTCGGCTTGTTGGGACCGAACGGCGCGGGCAAGTCCACGCTGGTCAACACGCTCTGTACGCTCTTACGTCCGAGCTCGGGAACGGCGCGGGTCGCCGGCCACGACGTTGCGGCCGACCCCGGCGGCGTCCGGGCGAGCATCGGTGTCGTCTTTCAGGAGCCGGCGCTGGACGAGGAACTGACCGGCGCTGAGAACCTGCGGTTTCACGCACGACTGTACGGCATCCGCAAAGCGCGTCAGCAGGAGCGGGCGAGAACTGTTCTCGAACTCGTGGACCTCGCCGACGACGCGGACAAACCAGTCGGCGAGTACTCCGGCGGGATGGCCCGACGGCTGGAACTCGCTCGCGGCCTGCTTCACGAACCCGACGTGCTCTTTCTCGACGAACCGACCGTCGGTCTCGACGCGGGGACGCGAAAGACCGTGCGGGAGTACATCGCCCGTCTCAACCGAGAGGCCGGCGTCACTGTGGTCCTGACGACCCACTACATGGAGGAGGCCGACGCGCTCTGTGACCGGGTCGCCATCGTCGACGACGGGAACGTGGTCGCCCTTGACGCGCCCGACGCGCTGAAAGACTCGCTCGGCGGCGACGTGGTTCGTATCGGCACCGACGACCCGGCGGCCGTCAAGCGGGCGGTCCCGAACGAACCGTGGGTCCGCTCGGTGACAGTGACCGATGGGAGCGTGGAGGTCGGCGTCGACGACGGCGAGCGCCGGGTCGCGACGCTCGTCACCGCCGCCAGCGACGCGGCCGGCGTCGAAACCGTCTCTGTAGACCGGCCGACCTTGGAACGGGTGTTCCTCTCGCTGACCGGCCGTACCGTCGCGGAGGCCGCCGAATCGACCGGGGAGCCGCCCGCGACCGCCGTGAGCGCTGAGACGGGCGGTGACGACGATGACTGAGGACGGTGGCCGACTCCGGCGGGACGCCGTCGCCGTCTACGGCCTCTGGAAGCGCGACATCGTGCGCTTCTGGCGGGCCAAGAGCCGCGTCGTCGGCCTCTTGCTTGGACCCTTCTTCATCCTCGTCTTCTTCGGCTTCGGGTTCAGCGACGCCCGGTTCGGGTCCGTCCCGTCGTCGCTCTCGTACCTCGAATATCTCGTGCCCGGCATCCTCGGCTTTACGATGCTGTTCTCCGCCTCCTTTACGGGATTGGCGGTGCTGTCGGACCGCGAGGTCGGCTTTCTGAAGGAGATTCTGGTCGCCCCGGTGAGCCGTACCGCCATCGTCGTCGGCCGCATCGCTGGCGGCGCGACGACGACGATGCTGCAGGCGTTGCTCATCCTCGTGCTGGCGATCCCGCTCGGTTTTCGTCCGGCGTCGCTCTCGGGGGTACTCGTCGCCGTCGTCTTCCTCGTCCTCGTCGCCGCGACGTTCATCGGCCTCGGCCTCGCCATCGCGTCGCAGTTCAAAGACACGCAGGGGTACAACCTCATCGTCAACTTCGCGCTCTTTCCGCTGGCGTTCCTCTCGGGCGCGTTCTACCCACTTTCGAACCTCCCGCTGCCGCTCAGACTCGTGGGCTATCTCAACCCCCTGACCTACGGCGTCGACGGGCTACGGGGTGCGCTCGTCGGCTACTCCGAGCGAGCGCTGGTCGTGGACTTCGCTGCGATGGTCGTCGCCGCCGCCGTCACCGTCGCCCTCGGCGCGGCGCTGTTCCGCCGCGTCGAGGCGGTGTAGTCACCCGAAGAACTCCGCCAGTCGCTCGGCCGCTTCGTCCACACGCGGAGTTACCAGCGCGAAGCGAATCCAGTCGGCCCGAGAGTCGCCGAACACCTCGCCGGGCATCCCGCCGACGCCC
Source organism: Haloarcula amylovorans (assembly GCF_004681185.1). Lineage (GTDB taxonomy): Archaea > Halobacteriota > Halobacteria > Halobacteriales > Haloarculaceae > Haloarcula > Haloarcula amylovorans. The sequence continues at coordinate 567,327 of NZ_SRIF01000001.1, forward strand.
GCCTCGTCGATGAGTTCGTAGACGTTCTCGAAGCTCCCCGGAAAGTCGGGGAAGCGCGCCATCACGTAGAACCCGCCGTCGGGGCGGTTGAACTCCGCGCCCGCCTCGTCGAGGGCCTCACAGAAGCGGTCGATTCGCGCTTCGAGCCGACGGCGGCACTCCGCGTAGTAGTCAGGCGAAGTCGTCTTCAACGCCTGCAAAACGGCGTACTGGGCGGGCCGACTCCCGGCGACGTTCGTCAGCATGTGCCGGGTGCGAGCGCGTTCTACCAGGTCACCGTTCGGGCCGTCTTCCGGCGGGAAAATCGCGTAGCCGACGCGGAAGCCGGTGATGGCGAGCGATTTCGAAAAGGAGTTCGTGGCGACGACGTTCGGCGAGTCCGCGTCGATCGCGGACCCGAACCGCCCGGAGTAATCGAAGTGGTCGTACACTTCGTCGCTCACGAGCAGGGCGTCGTTCGCCTCGGCGACGGCAGCGAACTCGGCCATCGCGTCGGCGTCGTATACCGCGCCAGTCGGGTTGTTCGGCGAGTTGACGACGACGACGCTCGTCTCGTCGCTCGCGGCCGCCCGCACGTCCGCCGGGTCGAGACGGTTGTCGTCGTCGACGGAGACGAACCGCGTCTCCGCGCCGAGGAAGTTCGCTCGTCCGGCGTAGTAGGGGTAGACGGGGTCGGCCAGCAGGACCTCCTCGCCGTCGAAGTGGTCGAGGCCGCCGGTCATGGCGAGGTGGTTGGCCTCGCCCGCGCCGTTCGTGACGGTTACGCGCTCTACGGCCACGTCGCGGCGGGCCGCTATCTCCTCGCGGAGTTCCCGCAGGCCGACGCTAGGGGGGTACTGAAACTCGCTCGGGTCGGCCTCGGCGTAGTCCCGGAGACCGTCACGGAGCCCCTCTGGCGGGTCCCAGTCGGGATTGCCCGAGACCATGTCGACCACGTCCCGGTCGGCCCGGGCGGCGTACTGCATTACCCGAAAAAACTGCGGCGTCTCGTAGTCCATACCGACGTTAGGAACGCCGAGACCGTTTGTCTTTCCGTTAGCGGGCTGCTTCGGTCGCGGCTACCGGCCGGTCACTGCCGGATATAGAGCGTTATCGCGCCAATCACCAGGAGAGCGATTCCCCACGTGAGGTCCGACCCCGGCAAGTAGCCGAGAATGAGCGTGACGATACCTGAGGTGACGAGTGACCAGCCGATTGTCGTCTGGTAAGCCATACAATCGATTGGGCGGCCACACTGATACGTCCGGGGCCGGCAACTGAACCCTTATCCCGATTTATCGCCAACGCCGAGGTATGACCGACGACAGGGAGAGTCAGGTCGAGGCGCGCGTCGGCGAGGCGCTCCGCGAACGAGACGAGACTGTTGCCGTCGCCGAGTCCTGTACCGGCGGTCTCGTCGGGTCGCTGCTGACCGACGTGCCGGGGTCCAGCGACTACTTCGATCGCTCGATAGTGTCGTACTCCTACGACGCCAAGCAGGAACTGCTAGCGGTCTCCCGTGAAGCGCTGGACGCTCACGGAGCCGTCTCCGAACCGGTCGCCGACGAGATGGCCCGCGCAGTCAGGGATACCGCCGGGACCGACTGGGGCGTCGCCACGACGGGCGTCGCCGGGCCGACCGGCGGTTCGCCCGAGACGCCGGTCGGAACTGTGTACATCGCGGTCGCGCACGCGGCCCCGTGGGAATCCGGCGACTCCGACTGTGTGGTGTCTCACTACGTCTTCGATGGCGACCGGACCGAGGTGAAAGAGCGCATCGCCAGACAGGCGCTCACGGACCTGTTGTCGGCCGTACTGGAGAAGTAGCAAAGCCTTTCATAAGGGCTATTGTCGTTCATTTCCGTATCTTGTCGCCAGTAGATCGGCGAATACCGGCAAACAGCGACAACAGTCCTTATCAGGGGCCACAGCGTCCGCCCGTGTAGATGAACAAACGCGGTCACGTCCTGAACGCCATCCTCCTGAGCATCGGACTGGGGTACGTCCTCGACCCGTCCGGCGATGTCTCGACGTTTGCGACCATCGCCGAGGTATCTCTCCCGGTCGTGCTCGGCGCGCTGTTTCCCGACGTCGATACGGCCTTCGGCAAACACCGGAAGACGCTCCACAACCTCCCGGTCCTCCTCGTCTTTATCGCCCATCCGATCTATCACGGCGGCAACCTTCAGTGGGTGTGGCTCGGCGTGTTGACTCACTACGTCCTCGACGCCTTCGGCTCTCGGCGCGGTATCGCGCTGTTTTATCCGTTCTGGGACGAGGAGTTCGGCTTTCCGTCGGGAGTCACCACCTCCAGTACGTACGCCGAAGTCGTCACCGTCGTCATCACCGCTCTCGAACTCGCAGCCATCGCTGTTCTCGTCTACGTCCTCCCGCAGTATCTTCCGCCGGGGATCACGCAACTGCTCGCCGAGAACACGGCGCTAATCGCCTAATACACCTTCACGTCGTCGAACTGCCCGCCGTAGGCGACGTGGTCGGGGTGGGTTGGCGCGGTCCCCTGTAACATCACCCGGTCGAACTTCTCCCAACTGTTCTCGTACCCCAGATGCGCGAACTCCAGCATCCGACGGCCGGTGTGGACCACGCCGTCGCGGTGGACGATACGACGCGGTTCGTCGTCCCGAAGCGCCGCCGCGAACGCCTCGGCGTCATCGAACGACCGGTCGAACGACACGTGGACTTCGCCGATGCTGCCGGTGCGGTGCGCGTACGACGAGGCGAACGTCGGCAGGTCCGTCTCGCGGGCGAACCGCCGTGCCCGCCGTGTGTGATGAGGTAAGAACTTCGTGTTGTACGTCTCTACCGCGTCGATGGTGTTTCTGTAGGTCTCTAGCTCACTGAGACCGAGGCTCACGCTCAGAAATCCGGGGTGGGGGACCAGCACGGCGGCCTCTTGCCGTCGCAGTTCCGCCATCGTCCCGTCGAGGGTGAGAAAGTCCGGGACCTGTTCGTCGAGTCCCACCGCGAGAAGGTGACGGCGGCGCTGCCACGTCCCAGTAAACAGCTCTCGGGCCGGATAGACCTGCAGGTCTGCATCGGAGAATCGCTCGGCCCGGGCGCGGATGTCCGACAGTCGCGTGAAGTGGGGGGCATACACGAGGGCGTCGAGCCCCCGCTCTTTCGCCCGCTGGACGACCGACTCGTCCAGCACCTTGACGTGTAAATCGACGTGGAACCCCTCACTCGTCACGGCTTTCGTTATCCCGGTGGCACCATTAGAGGTTTCTATTCGGAATCCCCTCGCCAGTGGCGAACGCTTTTGTTCGAGGGCCGCCTGCCACTCTGCAATGTCACGCTGGGAGTGCGCTATCGCGGGCGACGACAGCCAGTTCGACCGCGTCGAAGACCTCATCGTCCACCAGTCGACCGACCACGACCGCATCTCCTGTAAGGTGTGTGGGACCGTCGTCCCTGACGGCTACTTCGCTATCAAACACGCGTTCGACGAACACTCGCGCGCCGAGTACGTCCGTGCCTACGACGCCTCCGCTGCCGAAGTCCGCCGCCGCGAGAACATCAAGGAGTCCGTCGAGTCGGCCGCGGACATGAACGAGGTCATCGAGCGACTGGAAAGTTAAGCCGAAATCCTGCGGTCTACCGCGCGCTGCTACTGGTGTCCGAACACCCGTCAGTGGCCGGTCAGGGCGACGACCGGAGGTATCCGCCCGTTCCGATAGCGAGGATACCGAGCAGCGCCGGCACTATTCGGAGGAGCTGTGGCGTCGCCGTCAGCGGCGGCTTGTCGGTCCGCGTCGTCACGAGGTCGTAGCGAGCGATGGCTCGTTGCCGTTCTTCGACGGCGGCCTCGCTGGGTGTCGCTACCGGCTGCCTCTCTTGGTTCTCCTCGTTTCGCTCCTGGCGAAGCGAGTGCTCCGCCGCGCGGAGCGGTTCGTCGGCCGGCGGGAGATCCGACTCCGGCGGCCGCTCTATCACGACCGTCGTCAGCCGACGGCGCTCGGTGTAGTCCTCCGTCTCGCCGAGCCGTTCCGAGTCGGGATAGGAGAACGCGGGCGCACCCTCGCCGACCGGGACCGTGTGTTCACCGCCAGCTCGTAGCGTCTCGACGTACAGCTGCTGTCCCCGCTCGGAAAGCTTCTCGTAGGCGACGATGCGATACCCCTGCTCGCGGAGCTGTGATTCGTTCTCCGGGCTGCCGTAGCCGGTATCGTGGTACAAGACGGGCTGGACGGGGAACAGCGCCGGGCCGATCAGGGCGACGACACCCAGTGCGAGGAGCGCGCTCCCGAGCGTATTGCGTCGGCTCATTCCAGATCAGCCCCCTCGAACCGCAGGTAGCCAATCGCCAGCGGAACGACGATCCAGACCGCAAACACCAGCAGCGACACCTCGTCGCCGAGGTACGCCGGCAGTTCGCTGTTCTCGCCGGTTCGCTGGAGGACTCGCTGTTCCATCCCCGCTGGCATCACGAGATTTATCGCCTTCCGGTAGGCGATAAAAGGGCTCGTGTACGTCACCGCGTTGTAGAGGTCGAGGTTCGGCTCGGCCCCGAATATCGTGGTGTGGACCCACTGTGCGACGGTCGAGACGCCAATGCCCGGGACCACGTAGAGGACGACTAGCAGGAAGTAGGACCCGACCGCGGCGGCGATGGCGCGGCTTCGCTCGGCGAGCGCCGAGGAGAGCGCGACGGCGATGGCGACGAACACGGCGGCGTAGACCAGCGAGATAGCGAGCATCCCGACGGCGACGCCGGCCGGGAGCACGCCGTGGCGGGCGACGGCGACTGCGGTGGCCGTCACGAACATGAACGTCACGCCCGCGGCGGCGACCGCGAGCCTGCTGAGGAGTTTCCCGAGAAACACGTCACGGCGCGTGTTCGGCAGGCCGAGCAGGAACTTCACGCCGCCGCTCTCTCGCTCGCCGGCGATCGCCATGTAACTGGCGACGAGCGCGACGATGGGAAGCAACATCGCGAGCAACAGCCCTATCGTCGAAAACAGCTGCACGACGGTCTCCGTCGGCGAGAGCTGATACCCCTGTGACCCGAAGGCTATCAGCGCCGTGAGCAACCCCAGCAGGGTTGCGACGGCCCACAGCGCCCGCGAGCGACGAGCCCCCTTGAAATCCTTTCGAGCGACATCGAAGGCGCTCACTGGAGCGCCTCCACCGGGTCGTCCGCCGTCGCCGCTTTGCCGCCGTCGCGGCCGCCGCCGGTCAGCTCGTTGAACAGCGTTTCGAGGGGGACGGTCTCGGAGAGGATGTCCTCGACGGTGGCGCGTTCGGCGACGTGCGTGACCACGTCCACCTTCGCGCTCGGGTCCGAACACTGGACGACGAGCGTCCGGTCCTCGACCGTCGCGCGTTCGACGCCGGAGAGCGACTCGACGCCGAGGCCCGCAGGCGGCGTCGCACATTCGAGTTCGACGGTCGCGTGACCGCCAGCGCTGTCGCGGAGGCCGTCGATGGTGTCGACGGCGACGAGTTCGCCCTGGTTCATCACGCCGACGCGGTCACAGACCGCCTCGACCTCCGAGAGGATGTGACTGGAGAAGAAGACGGTCGTCCCGTCGGCCGCCCGGTCGCGGACGACCTCGCGCATCTGCTGGATGCCGTTGGGGTCGAGGCCGGTCGACGGCTCGTCCAGAATCAGCAGGTCGGGGTCGTCGGCCAGCGCGATAGCGAAGGCCAGGCGCTGTTGCATCCCCTTCGAGTAGTCTCCCGCGAGCCGGTCAGCGTCGTCTTCGAGTCCCACGAGCGAGAGGAGTTCGTCGGGGTCGTCGTCGGCTCCCTTCGTCTCGATGGCCCATTCGAGGTACTCCCGACCCAGCAAGGGATCGTCGAAACCGTACCCTTCCGGGAGAACGCCGACCCGTCGCCGAATCGCTTCGGGATCGGCCTGTGCGTCGGTCCCGAGCACTTCGACGCTCCCCTCGGTGGGGCGGATGAAGTCCAGCAGGAGGTTGATCGTCGTCGACTTTCCGGCCCCGTTCGGGCCGAGAAAGCCGAACACCTCGCCCGACTCGACGGTGAGGTCGAGGTCGTCGACGGCGACGACGTCGCCGAATCGTTTCGTCAGTCCATTCGTCTGGAGGGCAGGCATCGTCTGGTCCCACCGTCGGACGGTTTCCGCTTAAATGCTCAGGACAGTTCGATTGCAGTTTGAGCCTTCCGCTGGCTGTGACCCTTCCGAGAACGGCGGTTCAACAATAACGAGAACGCGCTAGCGTTCTTCGGAGTCCATTCGCGGCTCCGCCGCTCATGGGTCCGAGGAGCGCTTTCAGCGCTCCTCGCTATCCAGCACCCGAATCTGGTCACCGCGCACGGTAACCGGAATTGGAACCGTCGCTTCGTACAGTTCGACGGTTACCTGGTCTTTGCCTTCGTCGATGCGCTGGACTTGCGCTTTCTCGCCTTTGAACGGGCCGGCGATGAGTTCGACGATGTCCCCTTCGGCGATTCCCTCGACGTCGGGTTTCGGCGAGAGGAAGTGCTCGACTTCCGCGATGGAGGACTCGCCTTGCACGATCCCGTTAGCGTGTGGAATCTCGTCGAGGATGCGGTCGAAGACGGCGGCATCGTCGGCCTCGACCATCACGTAACTGGTCAGCGAATCCGGGGCCAGCGCCGCGTGGATGTCCGGTTCTTCGCGGTTGATGATCATCTCCGCGACGGTGCGTTCCTGACTCGCCGTGGTTTTGACAGCGTAGATACCCATCTGTTTATACCGGCTTGCTTCCGGGGACGAACGTCATCACCGCGAAGATGATGAATCCGAGCAGTCCGACCAGCACGATACCGGCACCGGCGATCTTTGCGATTTGCGAGAATTCCTCCCAAGAGGGCGTACTCGCCAGTTTGAGTACGCGAACGTAGGAGGTGAGGTCGTACGGAACGTCCATAGCGGGTGGTATCCCCCGCTGGCTTTTCTATATTGTGGTCGCCGGTCGACGGAGAGCGGCCCGAGGATGGGTCTCTGGTGGGTGGCTACCGGAGAAAGACGAACGGGCCGGTTGCTTACTCGACGAAGTCGATATCTTCGCCCATCTGTTTTGCGGCTCGTTCCTGCTCGGCCTCGCTCTGGCCGTATATCTGGGGGCTTTCGACGCCGGTGACGACGATCATCGTCTCCATCTTCCCCTGGAAGTCGTTGTTGATGGAGGCCCCCCAGATGATGCGGGCGTCGGGATCGATGCGGTCGTAGATCTCTTCGACGACGCCCTCGGCTTCCTCGATGCTCATGTCGGGACCGCCAACGACGTTGACCAGTGCGGAGTTCGCGCCGTCGAACTCCACGTCCAACAGCGGCGAGCGAAGCGCCGAGCGGATGGAGTCCTGTGCCTTGTTCTCGCTGTCGGACTCGCCCAGCCCGATCATGGCGACGCCGCCGTTCTCCATGATGGTGCGAACGTCGGCGAAGTCCACGTTGACGAGGCCGGGTTTGGTGATGAGTTCGGTCATGCCCTTGACCGACCGCATCAACACGCGGTCGCAGATCTTGAACGCGTCCTGCAGCGGCATCGACGGCGCGTAGTCGAGCAGTCGGTCGTTCGGCACGACGATGACGGTGTCGGAGACGGCCCGTAGGCGTTCGAGGCCGGCGTCGGCGTTCGCGCGGCGGCGTTCGCCCTCCGCCGTAAACGGGATCGTGACGATAGAGATAGTGAGCGCGCCGGCGTCCTGTGCGGCCTGAGCGACGACAGGAGCAGACCCAGTACCGGTCCCGCCGCCGAGACCCGCAGTGACGAACACCATATCGGAGCCGTCGATAGACTGCTGGATGTCCTCGATGTCTTCCTGAGCGGCCTCTTCGCCGATCTTCGGGACCGAGCCCGCACCGCGGCCGCCAGTGCGCTTTCGGCCGATAAGAATCTTCGTGTCAGCTTGTACCTCGTCGGCTAAGTGCTGGGCGTCCGTGTTTGCGGCGACGAGCTTTGCGCCGTGGATGCCTTCTTCCATCATGCGGGTGACGGTGTTTCCACCGGCACCGCCACAGCCGACGACGGTAATCTTCGTCTCTAGGTCCTTGACGACGCTCGCTAGTTCGTCGTCGGTCATCGTCCCGGACGTCGACATGTCCTCTCGTCCGGGGGTCGTCTCCGTCTCGGCTGCTGGCTCCGAGGAGCCGTCCCGTTCGCCTTCGGCCTCCTCGATAGCGTCGTCGATAATCGAGTCCATATTTAAATCCCCGTTGCAGACGGACGTTCATTAGTTTTCCCCCTCCGTCTGACGCTTGTCTGACGATTTCCACCCCGATTTCGGGCCGGATTTTGGCCGCTTCCTACAACGTAAATCGACGTATACGTTCGCGCTGGACACGATCCGGCTCGATTTTGTCGCCATCGACCTCGACCGGGTGGCCCGCGGAGAGCTTCCCGAACTTCGGCCCTTCGGGAACGCCGGTGGTGCGCGCGAGGTCGGGGTCGAACGTCTCTTCGCGAGCGACGAGTTCGCCACCCTCCCGTTCGACGCTGTCGTAGCGGCGGCGGAGAATCTCGGCCAGCGCCGACACGAGCGAATCGAACGTCGCGTCGGCGGGCAACGCGAACGGCCCGGTGACGACGGTGCCGCTCTGTTCGGTCCCGAACGCGAGCGCGTTGGAGTCGACCCACTCTCGAAGCGCCTCGGCGTCGATGCCGGCAGCCTCGGAGAGGAGGTCAGCGGGCGGTTCGACGAGCGTCCAGTCGGTTCGGCGCTCGGCCGCTGTAGCTGGGTCACCGAATCGAAGACCGTCTCCGACCTGTGTGACCGCCGCCTCTAACGCTTCGACCAGTTCGAGAGGAACGCCCGTGGTCTCCCGGACGAACGTCTCCTCGACGACGCGGTAGCCGAGCCGCTCCAGCGTGGCCGCGAGGTCCGGCCGATCGTCTTCCAGCAGGGCGTAGTCGGCCGCGCTGGCGTCGAAGGCCCCGTCAAGGACCGCCTCGCGTTCGGCGTCGTCATCGGCCCATTCGTCGAGCGCGTCGAGCGACCAGTCGGCCCCGATATGGCCGACGGCCCAGTCGGTCTCTCGAATCACGCGCTCGAACCGCGGAGCGTAGTGGCCGCCGCCGAAGCCGACGAGATGGCGACGACTGCCGTTCTCACGGGGCGCATCCGCCGCGGCGGTACGGAGTGAGAGGATCGCACGAGCGACGGCGCGGGCCGCGTCAGGGTCGCGCCACTGTGCTTCGGCACTCCCGACCTCCACGAACATCGAAGGGACACCGACGCTCGTCGGTCCGTGGTGGGTACACTCGACGCCGACCTCGTAACCGTCAGGTGCGTACTCGGTGAGTGCGCTCACGACTTCGCGCTGGGCGTTCGGGCACGCACGGGCGAACTGTCCTGCGTCGCCGCCGAATTCTGCTTCGCCGAAGTTGCCGGTGTGGTGAGCGGTCAGGAGTTCGTCGGTCTCGCCGGCGTGCCGGGAGGCAAAGACGAGCAGGTCGGGGTCGTCGAACGCGCCAGCGACGCCGTCCAGTTCGAGGTGCCAGTCGTCGAACTCGCGCAGTTCCACCTCGTCGGTGCGATAGACGGTGCCGCCGCCGTCGGCGTCGGGGCGGCTGTCGTCGGTCGTCTCCGTCCAGTCGGCGAGTTCTCGGAGCTGTTCGCCGACGTGGACGGACGCTTCGTCGGCCCGGGAGACGACGACAGCGAGCATTAGTCCGCCTGGTCCATGTGGACCGGCTCTCGCCCCATCGCGGTCCGGAACGCGTCGGTCGCCAGCCCGAACAGCTCTTTCAGCGACTCGCGCCGGAGGAAGAATAGCCCCAAACCGGCGGCGACGTACAGTATCGTGTAGCCGATGAGCAGGTCGTGGCTCGTGATCGGAAGCACCAGCAGGTCCTGAATGAGCGCGAACTCTATCAGTACCTGCGTGATGAACAAGACGAACAGGACGACCGCCTCTCGAATTGATATCTCGAAGTTACAGAGGAGCGCGAGCGCGAAGAACGACTGGGCAGCCGTGATCCAAATCTCGGCGGACTGACGCGAATCGAACGGGAGGACGCCGTAGCCGCCGAACGCGATGGAGTAGACGACGGCGATGGTCCCGATGAGGAGCGTCCACTGGTTGAGCTTCGAGGAGATGAGCGCGTTGAACCCGGCGGTCGACCGGGCTTTGTTGACCAACACGGCGACGACGATGAGCTCCGGTGACTCGCTGGCCAGCGGCGCGACCCACTGAATCATGAAGAACGAGGGGATGCCGTTGGCCAACCCGATCTCCTCTAGTCCGTGGGCGAACGGTTCGACGGCGGTGAATATCATCAACCCGGAGTAGCCAAAGAGCACGAGAACCGACAGAGGCCGCCACGGAATCGACCACGATTGGAGGTACTCGGGGACGCCGACGGTGTGGTCGTGTGCTTCGATATCGGACTTGAGGACGAGACCGATGTACAGCACGTAGAGGCCGACCAGGAACAGCGTATCGAGTGCGCCGATGCCGCCGCCGAGGGGGACGAGAAAGGCCCACCCGGTCGCCACGAAGAGGAAGGCGATCTCCGTGGCGATGTCGCGGTCCAACTGGACGGCGCTTTTGAGGAATCCGTCTCGACTCACGACGGCGGGGTCCGCGGTCGAACTCGCCCGCATGATGGTGAAGACGGCGATACCGGCCCAGCCGAGGCCGATGAGGATGCGGTTCGCGCCGGTCATGTTCGCCACGGCGAGGTTGGCGTCGTGACAGGCCCGCGCGAGTTCGGTCTCGCCGGCGTCGATGGCGGCCGGTGAGAGCTGCGAACAGGCTTCGATGGTCGCACCGCCGGCCCCGGCGTTCCACGCGTAGAGCGCGTCGACGGCGTATTCTGGAGCGACGGCGAGCACCGCGAGCACGGCAATCGCGAACGCGCGCGGCACGTCTTTCTCGGCCGTCTCGGCTCCCCACGCGAGGAGGAACGACGCGCCGAGGACCGCCAATCCGCTCACCGCGACAGTCGTAACTCGGCCCATCCCGTAGCCGAGAAGGCTCGCACCGACCCAAGCGGCGGTCAACAGGACCGCGCCCGAGATTTGCACCAGCGGATGACGTAGACGACTCACTACCTGAGCACAGCACAGGTCGGCGTGAAAAACTTGCGAAAGCCGGCCCGGGGGTCTGGCAGAGGGCGGCCGTGACCCCCAGTGTTCGACGCTCGGCGGCCCAGAGCGTGGCGTTCATGTGTGCTGCGTGTGCTGGCAGGCGTATGGACGTCTACGGTCTCATCGGGAATCCGGTCGGGCACTCGCTGTCGCCGCCGATGCACGAGGCGGGCTACGAGGCACTCGGTATCGACGCGAAGTACGTCACGTTCGAACCCGCCGCCGACGAGGGAGCGGTGGCCGTCGAGGCGGCCGACCGGCTCGGCGTCGCGGGGCTAAATGTCACCATCCCGTTCAAACAGGACGTGCTCGATGCCGTCTCTCTGGATCCGCTCGCCGAACGTATCGGCGCGGTCAACACAATCGACTTCGACGGCGGGACGCCGACGGGGTACAATACGGACGCCGTCGGGGCCGTTCGCGCGCTCGAACATCACGGGATCGAACTCTCCGGAACGGCCGTCGTCGTCGGTGCCGGGGGCGCTGGGCGGGCCGTCGCGTTCGGTCTCGCCGACGAGGGCATGACGGTTCGTATCGCCAATCGAACAGAGTGGAAAGCCCGGGACCTCGCCGCGGAAGTGCCCGACGCCAGCGGGCACGGACTCGACGGACTGGACGAGTTGCTCGCCGACGCCGACGTCCTCGTCAACTGCACGAGCGTCGGGATGGACGAAGACGAGACGCCGGTGCCAGCCGGTGGACTGCACGGCGGGCTCGCGGTTCTGGACGCCGTGTATTCGCCGCTAGAGACGCGGTTGTTGCGGGACGCCGCTGCGGTCGGGGCGACGACTGTCGACGGCGCGTGGATGCTCCTGTATCAAGGTGTCGAGGCGTTCGAGCGGTGGACCGGCGAAAACGCGCCCATAGACCCGATGAACGATGCACTTCGAGCGGGTCTGTGACGGAAGCGTACCAGCAAGAGATTAGTGTCGGGGGAAAGAAGTCCCGTGTATGGGTCTGCTTCAGAAACTGAAATCTGCCCTCGGGCTCGACGGGGCGGAGTCCGCGTCTGGGGAGGGGTCCGGGTCACCCGGCGACGTGGACGTGACCGTCGAGCGCGAACCATCTACTGAGGACGAGGACGCGGTCAAAGGGACCGAGACCGCGGTGACGGACGGCAGCGAGACCGAGACCGCCAGCACCGGCGCAGGTGCCATAACGGACGAGGAGACGGCCGCTGCCGCCGATGCGACCGTGCCGGACGAGAGCGGGTCGATAGACGCCACGGTCCCCGAGGCTGAACCCGACATTGGGGAGGGGAGCGACGACCCGGTCACCGAGATAAAGGGTATCGGCCCGGCCTACGCGAAGCGGCTCTCCGGACTCGGCATCGAGACGGTCGGCGACCTCACTATGGCCGACGCCGCGGACATCGCAGCGGAAACAGACCTCTCCGAGAGCCGTGTCGCCGGGTGGATAGAGCGCGCCGAAGAGTACTAGCTCGCAGAACCGCAAACGAATTAGCCACCCGTCTGCTTCTCACCGGTAATGCCAACGGTCGAGACGGACCGCGACACCTTCGAGCGACTCGCGTCGAGTGCGCCAGCGGCGGCGCGAGTTCCCGTCGCGGTCCGCGTCACCGTCGAGGACCCGTTTATTGCCTACCGGCGGGCGCGCGACCCCGTCAGCGGCATCTATCTGGCGACGACGGGTGGCCAGTCGGGATGGGGGTACTTCGGGACGACGCCCGCGGACTTTCTGGAGGTGAACACCGACGACGGCGAGACGCTCGCGGCACTTGGCGACCTACTCGACGGCGAGACACTCGTCCGCGGCGAGTGTGCGGTCCCATACCCCTGCGGTGCCGTCGGCTGGCTCTCCTACGACGTGGCCCGTGAACTGGAGACGCTGCCCGAGAGCGCGGTCGCGGACCGGGCGCTACCGCAGCTGCAGGTCGCCACCTACGACCGCCTCGCGGCGTGGGAAGAACCACGCGGCGATGGCCCGGTGACGCTCACCGTGACTGCGTGCCCGCGGCTCGACGAGTACGACTCGGCAGAGCGGGCCTACGAGTTCGGCAAGCAACACGCGCTGGCACTCGCCCGCGAGGCCACCGAGGGCGACCCGAGCGTGGCGAACCCGCCGGTCGAGACGGACGCCGCCGAGTTCGAGAGCGATTGCACCCGGGAGTCGTTCGCGGAGCGCGTTCGCACAGTCAAGCAGTACATTCGCGACGGTGACACCTTCCAGGCGAACGTCTCCCAGCGACTCAGCGCGCCCGCGGCCGTCCATCCCGTCGAGGCGTTCGACGCGCTTCGGGCGGTGAATCCGGCCCCCTACTCGGCGCTCGTGGAGTTCCCCGGCGTCGACCTCGTCAGCGCGAGTCCGGAACTGCTGTTACAGCGCGACGGCGACCGACTGGTCACCGAACCCATCGCCGGGACTCGTCCCCGCGGGGAGACGCCCGAGGCCGACGACCGACTGGAGGCCGACCTGCTAGCCGACGAGAAAGAGCGGGCCGAACACGCGATGCTCGTGGACTTAGAGCGCAACGATCTCGGGAAGGTGAGTCGCTTCGGCAGCGTCGAAGTGACGGATTACCGCCGCGTCGACCGCTACTCCGAGGTGATGCACCTCGTCTCCGAAGTCGAGGGCAGACTGCGCGACCGAGCGACACTCGACGATGCCGTCGCGGCGGTGTTCCCCGGCGGCACCATCACTGGCGCACCGAAACCCCGGACGATGGAGATAATCGACGAGGTGGAGGAGACGCGTCGTGGCCCCTACACGGGCTCTATCGGTATCTTCGGCTTCGACGGACGGGCGACGCTGAACATCGTCATCCGCACGCTGGTCCGGTACGCCGAGGCGTACCACCTCCGGGTCGGCGCGGGTATCGTCCACGATTCGGACCCCGACAGCGAGTACGACGAGACGCTCGATAAGGGGCGGGCGCTGATCACCGCCGTCGACGAGGCGCTCGGCCGGCGAGCGGACCTCTCGGTGGAGGGAACGCAGTGAGCGACGCCCTCGCGCCGACCGTCCTCGTCGTCGACAACTACGATTCGTTCGCATACAACCTCGTCCAGTACGTCGGCGAGGTCGTCTGTCGACTCGGCGGCGACGAGGACGACGTGCTCGTCCGGCGCAACGACGCTATCACGGTCGAGGAGATACGTGACCTCGACCCCGACGGTATCGTCGTCTCGCCGGGACCGGGAACGCCCGAGGACGCGGGCATCTCGATGCCCATCTTCGCCGACCTGCGCTACCCGACGCTTGGTGTCTGTCTGGGCCATCAGGCGCTCTGTGCGGCCAACGGAGCTTCGGTCGGCCACGCCGAGGCCGTCGTCCACGGCAAAGCGTCGCAGGTGACCCACGACGGCACCGGCGTCTTCGCGGACGTTCCCGACCCGGTCGAGGTGGGCCGGTACCACTCGCTGGCCGTCGACCGCGACGGCCTGCCCAACGTCCTCGAAGAGACCGCTCACACCGCCGACGATGCGGAAGAAGACGTCGTGATGGCGGTCCGTCACCGCGACGCACCTCACGTCGGCGTCCAGTTCCACCCGGAAAGCATCCTGACCGACCACGGGAAGACAATGGTCGAGAACTTCTGTCTCTCATGCAATACCACGTAGACGGCGAACTCGTCCCCGACGACGAGGCGACGGTGTCGGTGCTGGACCGCGGATTCATGTACGGCGACGCGGGCTTCGAGACGCTCCGAGTCTACGGCGGCGACCCCTTCGAGTGGGAGGCCCACCGAAAACGCCTCCAGCACACCGCAGAGACGCTTGGCTTCGCCGACGCCGTCCCCGACGACCTGCGAGCGCGAGTCGACGAGACGCTCGCCGCCAACGACCTCTCGGAGGCGTACATCAAGGTCTCGGTTACGCGCGGCGTCCAGCCCGGGAAACTCACGCCCCACCCCGAGGTAGACCCGACGGTCGTAGTTATCTGCAAGGAACTGCCCCGCGGCGGGCGCGATGGCCAGCGAGTCTGGGGCGACCCGGCGGCCGTTCAGACGGTGCGGACCCGGCGGATTCCCGGCGAAGCGGTACCGGCCGACGTGAAGACGCACAACTATCTCAACGGCATCCTCGGAAAACTCGAACTCCGCCGGGCGGCCGCCGGCGGCGACCCCGCCGACGAGTGCCTAATGCGGGACGTGGACGGCAATATCGCCGAGGGCGCGACGAGCAACGTCTTCTTCGTCGCCGAAAACGCGCTGCGGACGCCGAGTGCGGACCTCGACCTCTTGCCGGGCGTGACCCGCGATGTAGTGCTGGAGTTGGCTCGCGAGGAGGAGTTCCCAGTCGAGACGGGCCGTTACTCGCTCGATGACCTGCGAAATGCGGACGAAGCGTTTCTCACTAACTCGACGTGGGAGATTCGACCGATGGCGACCGTCGACGGCATCGAGGTCGGTGCCGGGCCGATGACGAAACTACTCCAGCGGCTGTTCGACGAACGTATCGAGGCCGAGCACTACTAAAAACGGGGACCACGGGCGGCGGAACAGCGCCGCCAGCGAGAACGCGATGGCGAGGATCGAGTGAGCGGGTTGGCTACGGCGCGTAGCAGACCCACCCTTGTGGCGGAATCGAGATCTGGACCCAGCCGTCACTGTTGGTGGTGACGTCACCGGAGTTGCCGCTGTAGTCGTTCAGCGCCTGGTTCGTCCAGGTAGTGTAGACCCACTTGCTCTGCCACGATCCCGAGCGGTTGAGGCCGACGAGCAGGTTGTTCTGTCGCTCGAAGATGTAGAGGTTCTGGTCAGCGTGGCGCTGGTAGGCGGTGCCGCCAGCGAGATTGTTCTTGATCCACAGCAGGTTCTGGATGTCGCCATCGTCGACGGCGATGTGGTTGCTGTAGACGCGCGGGTACCCCTCGTAGGTGAGGATGTACGCGTAGGCGAGTTTCTCGTACTGGGGCGGCCCGCTGTCGTGATTGGAGACGAACGTAAGCGACTGGTATGGCGACTGGTTGACCAGTCCGGCCCCGTCGAGTGCGGTCATGTCCCCATCCTGATGGAACACGTCCTCTTTCATCGTGTAGTACAGCGGGTAGTCCGTGACCGACATCCCGGTGTCAGCGTAGCCTTGACAGTAGTCTACGCCGCCCTGCAAGACTTCCCCGACCGTGTAGAGGCCGAGATTGTCGGCCCACTGGTTGGCGTAGTCGCTGAAGAACCACTCGGGGACGTGTTTTGCAGCGTCCCATCGGATGCCGTCGACGCCGAGATTTGCGTACTTCTGGACGTAGTCCTGTATCTGCCCGCGGACGTACGACGATTCCTGCTTCAGGTCTTTCAGCCCGACGAGCCAGCCGTTCTCGACGGATTCGGGGTCGGAATAGTCGATCTCTGACTCGGGGTGGAAGTCCTGCTCGCTGAAGTATGGCAGGTCGTCGAACGTGATGCCGGGAGCGCCGCGGAAGTCGTCGTCTGCGGCCATGTGGTTGATGACCGCGTCGGCGATGACGTCCAGCCCCTGATTGTGGGCCTCGTCGACCATCGCTTGATACTCCGATTCGGTCCCGAACACGCTGTCGAAGTTCTTGAAGTCCACCGGTTGATAACCGAGCGGCGGGTCGGTGACTCCCTGCTGGTGGCTTCTGTCCAGTCGGCTGTACTGCGCCGGTGGTACCTGAATGGCGTCGTAGCCCTGTGCCGCGACGGTCGAGAGGTTGCTCCGGACCTGATTCCAGTCGGTGTGGTAGTACTGATAGACCGCGCTGGAACCGACCGCCTGCGCGCTGCCTGTTGTCAGTGAAGCACCCGTCGCCGCTGCGCCGAGTGCACCCATGCCTTTGAGTACGTCACGTCGGGAGAAGTCCTCGCTTCCCCCTGCGAAATGTCGTGTCATCTGCGTGGTTTCCCTTGGTCGTCAGCTGCGGTTCGTGTGGGTCCTACTGGCATCCCACAACGTATGATGAACTACTACATAACATTAAAGATAAGGATGTTACTGAGTATTAATATATACGACTACGAAGTTGTTCAAATACCGGAACGTATCTAGAAAATACCGAGTAGAACGACTGAGATGGGGTCGAAATATGATATTCTGATACCACGTCCGTCGATTGTTCCGTTGCCAATCAAAAAATCGGGCAGGTTAGCTCGACTTCGCGCTGCGACCGCGGTGCGTTCAGATGACGTCCTCACGTTCGACGCCGTCGACTTCCAGCACGAGGTCCGGACCGTACGCGCCCGCGGGCGTCTGGAAGCCAGTCGGTGCCTCCCCGTCGAGGACGTGACGGGCGACGGCGAGCGCCGTCTCGACGGTCAGCGAGTAGGTGTGCGGGCCGCGTAGCCGGCTGACGACGCGGTCACCGTCGGCAGCTCGGGCTTCTCCCCAGACGTAGCTCTGCTCGGTGGCGCGTTCCTCGGCGTCGGGGCCATCCGTCGTCTGCTCGATGACCCACTTCAGTCCGGCTTTCACCGGCGGGAGGCCGAGGACGGGTGAGAGCATCCCGGCGATGCGCTGCTGGCGAGCGGCACTCTCGGGCATCGACATGTAGACGGTGACGTTCGGGATGCCGGTCGTGTAGTAGGCCGTCGAGACGTCGCCCCACGGGATGGCGGCGGCGTGTCGCCCGTCGTGGCCCCAGCCGAAGTCGACGGTCCGGGACTCGTGGGCCTGTCCGACGCGTTCGATACGGCCGTTCCGACGGACCGCTCCGCCCTCGTCGATGTGTTCGACCATCGTCTTCGCCGTGCCCCGAGAGACGCCCATCTCGGCGTGGAAGGCGAGTTCGAGCGTGTCGGCGTCGGGCAGCCGCTCGGCGAGGTGGGCGGCCAGACAGTCCGTCGGCACCACGTCGAAGCCAACGCCCGGTAGGAGCATCACGTCGGCCGCCTCAGCTTCCTTGTCCCAGCCGTGGATTGCTTCGAACACGCCGAGTTCGCCGGTGATATCGAGATAGTGTGTTCCCGTTCGGACGCAGGCGTCGACCATGGGCTCCCACGTCTGCGAGAACGGGCCAGCGCAGTGGATGACGGCGGTGGCATCCGCTAACAGCAGTTCGAGCACTTTCGGTTCGTCCAGTCCGACGACTTCGAACTCACAGCCGAGTTCGGCCGCCTGCCGGTCCACCTTCTCTCGATTTCGCCCGGCCAACACCGGGTCGAACCCGCGTTCGACGGCGGCTTCCGCGATGAGTTTCCCGGTGTAGCCGTAAGAGCCGTAGATAACCAGATCGCTCATACACGCCGTTCTCCGGACGCGTGGAAAAGCGTTGGCCGCGCGGTCCCTGTCTCGACCGGGACGTTGAAACGGCCCGATCGCGTACATCGGGACGACATGGACGAGGAGAGCCGAATCGCCGCGGTCGGCGACGTGCCCGAGGACGGCAGTTTTCTCTTTACCGTCCGCGACGGGTTCGACACCGAGGAAGCCATCCTCGTGCGCCTGACCGACGGCGTCGTCGCCTTCGAGAACTACTGTCCTCACTGGCGGGACATCCGACTGGACAAGGGTAGCGGAGCGACGATGCGCGAAGACGAACTGGTCTGTGAGAAACACGGCGCGACGTTTGAGTCCGATTCGGGCACCTGTACCTTCGGCCCCTGTGAGGGCGCGGTGCTGGAGGAAGTCGAAGTCACCGTCGAAGATGGCGAGGTCTACCTGACCGACGACCGCTACGAGTTCGAGAATCAGGGACCGTCGGGCGACCACGACCTCTCCTCGGGCGGGCGCATCGGCTTCTCCGGTCAGTAGACCGGGCTTGCCGACGCGGTATTCCAGATGGCGCTCTCGACGGTTATCCTATCTGATAGGCGGGTTCGGAGACGCTCTCGGCTTTACACTCCGGACACCGGCTGGGCCGGTTCGTCAGGTCGTCGAAGTCCGTGAAGCCACATCGCTCGCATTCCGGCGGCGCGACGAGCAACTGCTCGTCCGTGGAATCGAGTGACTTCGCGATGTGTTCGACGTGTGTGAGAGCGGTGTTAGTTCGGATTTCGAACGTTCGAGCGATCGTCCCTGCGGCCATCGGCTCATCGCGCAATCGGTCGGCGATGCGCTGGCGCGTCGTTCGACTTGCCTCGCGCATGGTAATTCTTAGCAACCGAGCGTAATAGGTTTTATGTGACCTATTTCATCGTCGCCTTTCCTCGCTCACTGCGGGAAGCGCGTGGCGGCTTCGGTGAATCGTACTCACTCCGTTCACGGGAATGCTCAGTACAGCGGATAGACGTCTCAAAGGGACGTATGAGACCCTGAAAGGCACCCGCTCTTAGTCGTCGAGCATATCACAGTGTCTATTATGGGAACTCCTACAAGCCCCGGCAACAGAAGAAGTTCAAGCGCATGAGCGTCATTTTGGAGTTCACACTCGACGCTGACGAGTTCACTCTTGGACAGGCTCTGTCAGGGCCACCCACGATGGAGATAGAACTCGAACGCATCGTCCCCACTGGCAAAGCCGTACTGCCGTTAATCTGGGTGACCGGCCCCACCGAAGACCTCGACACGTTCGAGACGGCGGTACGCAACCATCCGAACGTTGAAGCGTTCCGCGAACTCGACACGGTTGGCGACAGTCGCCTGTACCGATTCCGGTGGATGAACGACCCCGAGAATCTCATCGAAGAACTCGCAGACCTCGATGCGACCATCCTTGAGGCAATCGGGGACGACCAGTGGACATTTCGGGTTCGCTTTGCCGACCACGAGAAACTCACCCGTTTCCACAACTTCTGTACCGACCGGGGCATCAGGATTCACATTGAGCGCACGTACACACTAACCGAGGACACCGAACGCGGGCATCGCTTCGACCTCTCGCCCGAGCAGCGCGAAGCCCTCGTGTTGGCCTTGCGCCGAGGATACTTCGCCACGCCGAGGGAGGTCGAACTCACTGCTCTCGCTGACGAGCTCGGTATCTCCCGGCAGGCGGTCTCTGACAGGATTCGTCCTGCCAACGAGAAAGTCCTCCAGAAGGCTTTGCTCTCCGCCGGGTCGCAATACGAGTAATCGCGGCCTCTCTACTTAATAAAACGGCTGACTGGTCAAGGGATACTGATTTGCGAACAGGCCTAGTCCAGGTAACCAACCGAGGCAGTCACTCATGTCCACAGAAGATTATCGAGAGAAGTCGCGTTCTCACCTCGAAGATGCGATACAGGCTGAGGACCTAGAAACAAAGAACCACCATATCCGTGAGGCACTGCAACTCCTCGCCATTAAGACCCAAATCGCGTCTGCAAATCAAGGGAGAGAGAGTGCATGACACAATCAGAAGATGCCGACAAGGCATTCGCGGAAAGCGAGCCAGTCATTATGGCTGACGGGGAAACACACGTTCCATGTACTGCCCCGTCGTGTGACGAAAATGCGATCAACTCGTGTTATGATTCAAATATCGAGCAATACGTCGCTTTTTGCGACGATTGCATCGAGGAGTGGGTAGGGAAAAGTCACATCGAACTTGTCGACGGGTAATCAACGAAAATCCCCAACTGAACGTTCGTCGCTGGTGCGATGATGGGGTTCCCAAGTAACAGTCCAGAGACAGCCTCCGCCCCGCCTCACGTGCTGACTGACCTGCGCTCTGTATTCACCCGCTGATTTCCCACACCGTTCAATTCTGCCAGCTGTTCATCACGAACAGCAGCTGAAAAATAGAATTTCGGCAAGCGATATCAGTCGTCGTCGGCCTGCGCTTCGAGGTGGTCAGCCATCTCGGCCACCTCGTCTTTGAACTCGTCCAGATCGTACTCCAGTGCGTGAATCATCGCGCTGTACCGCGAGGTAAGACTCGAAAGCGCTACGACCTCTTCGAGTTCCTCGTCGGTCGCGCCATGCATCGCTGCGGCCTTCCGGTGGAAATGGATGCAGTAGGGACACTTGATGTTCGCTGCGACGGCCAGTCCCATCAGTTCCCGATACTTCGGCGGGATCTCGCTCTCCCCGACGGTGTACTTCTGGAAGAAGTGCCACTCGCCAGCCATGTCGTCCTCGGGGATCGAATCCAACGGCGTCGGGACCATCCCGAATGTCTCGGTTATCTCTCGTTCGACGTCTGTCGGTGACTCTTGGGTCGCCATAGCATCTCCCGATTGCTCTCCCGAAAGTATAGTTATGTGCTAACACGCCACATGTAATCCCCGGGAACAGTTCGGCGACGGACCGACTGGCCGTGGCTACCTGACAGGACGACGGATGGTACAGACCACCAGCGGGGCAGGAGAAAGCTCGATAAAACCGGTCGGTACGGTCAGCGAAACGACTCAGAACGTCGAGACGTCGCCTTCGATAACTTTTCGGGTCACGCCGGTCACGTCAGCCAGTTCCGCGTCGACGGCCTCGCGGACCTCGTCTTCGATGTCCCCGACGGCGACGCCGTCCTCAGTGACGAGCATCGCGTCGGCGACGTGTGGCTCGTCGATGGGCGAGCCGATCTGTGAGAGCAATCGGAGTTGGAGTTGGCGGATACCGTCGACCTCGTCGACCACGGACTGGGCGATTTCGGTCGAGAGGAGGTTGTAGATCTTCCCGATATGGTTGACGGGGTTCTTCCCCGAGGTGGCCTCCATGCTCATCGGTCGGTTGGGCGTGATGAGTCCGTTAGCGCGGTTGCCGCGGCCGACGGAGCCGTCGTCGCCCTGTTCGGCGCTCGTCCCAGTCGTCGTGAGATAGATGGACTCCTCGTCGTAGTCGTCGGCGGTGTTGACGTGGACGGTCACGTCGCGGTCGGTGTACTCGGTGGCGAGGTCGCTGACGTACTCGCGGACGTCCTCGACGGCCTCCTTGTAGGCGAAGAGGTCGCTGACGTGTTCGTCGACCATCGCCACGGCGACGGTCACGTCGATGTGGTCGCCCTCGCGCTTGCCCATCACCTTCACGTCCTGCCCGACGACGGGGTTGTCGGCGGCGTACTCGCTGGTGAGTTTGTGCTCGGTGTTGTAGACGATTTGTTCGGTCTCAGAGAGCGGCGCGTGGCCGACGCCGTAACTGGTGTCGTTGGCCATCGGGACGGCTCCCTCCTCGCCGAAGACGCTCTGGAGGTCGCCCGACCCCTCGCCGAGCTCCACGTCGACGATGATGTCGCCGCCGACGTCGAGGAACGGGAAGTGTTCGTCGAGATACTTGCGGGCGGCCTTCAGCGCGATACTCTCGGCGGGGATGCGCTGGCCCTCGTACTCCTTGGTCGCGCGGCCGACGATGAGCAGGTAGATGGGTTCGAGCACCTCGCCGCCGTCGTAGGCTGGAGCCGCGGTGCCGGCGACGAGTTGCGTCTCGTCTGTGTTGTAGTGGAGGACTTTGCCCACGCGGTCGAGGTACGTCTGGGCAAGAGCGCGTGAAACGCTCTCGGCGACGCCATCACAGATGGAGTCCGGGTGGCCGATACCCTTTCGCTCGACGATTTCGACGTTCTGGTCCTCGACGGCCAACCCGCTCTCGGGTTGGACGTGGATATTTCGGTCAGTCATTGCCCGACGTTCGCCGCGGCGGGTTCTATAACTTACGGGAACCGATCGGCAGAGAAAGATTACTCGCTCGCATCATCGAGCAAGAGGCCGAGGTACGACGTCCGCGTCTGGTCTTCGGGGTCCAACCCGAGGGCACGGAGCACCTCGAAGGCGCCCTCTCGCGCCGCTTCGACGCCGCTCTCGTCGGTCTCGGTTTCGACCTCGACGAACTCGCCGACGTCCTCGACGGCGTCGAGCGTCACCGTGTAGCCGTCGTAGCGGTAGAACCGCCGGTCTTTCTCCACAGTGGCCGCTGGTTCGAACCCCAACTGCTCGAAGATGGTATCGGCCTTCTCGCCGTCCATGACGCCTGTCTCGACTTCCTCTCTGGTCTTGGACTCGCTCTCGACGAGCGGCCCCTTGTACGTGATTCGTGTCTCCGTCTCACCGTCGCGCATCTCCCGGCGGACTCGCAGCGCCTCGTCCGTCTCTGCGAAGTCCCGATGCGGTGCGTCGTAGTAGATATCGACCTGTCGGACGTCGCCGGTGTGTTCGGCCCCCAGTTCGTCCAGTCGTGACGCGACGGCCTCTAAATCCGCGGCCACCTTCACCTCGACCTCGTACATGCGCCAGCGTCGGTCGGGGCGGTCAATAGGAATTTCGTTGGTGGCGCGACACGCTCCGGGAAGACTTTACCGTCACAACGCACGGGTACAGTGTATGGACGGTCGCTACGACCCTGTCGAGTCCCCCGACGAAACGACCGTCTTCCCGTATCACGACCTGACGCCGCCGACGACGGCCGACGTCGTCCGGGCGCGGCGCGTCGTCCGACAGCACCTCCCGACGACGCCGCTGGTCCGCTGTGAGACGCTGTCGGCCGAACTCGACGCCGAGGTGTATCTGAAGCGGGAAGACACCCTCCCCACGGGCGCGTTCAAAGTTCGCGGCGGAGTGAACCTCGTCTCGTCGCTGGATTCGGAGTTCTGCGAGCGCGGCCTCATCACGGCGAGTTCCGGCAACCACGGGCAGTCTATCGCGTGGGCCGGTCGGGAGTTCGGCGTTCCCGTCACCATCGGCGTCCCCGCCGAAGCCAACTCGGGGAAGGTGGCGGCGATGGAGCGACTCGGCGCGGAGGTCATCCAGCACGGTCCCGACTACGACGCCGCCCGCGAACACATCGAGGAACTCGCTATCGAACGCGGCGCGCGCTACGTCCATTCGGGTAACGAACCGAAACTGCTCGCTGGCGTCGGCACCGCGGGACTGGAAATCGCCGACGAACTGCCGGACGTGGACCGGGTGTTCTGCCCTATCGGTGGCGGCACCGCCGCCGTCGGCTACGCGCTCACCGTCGGCGAACTGCTAGACGCCGACATCGTCGGCGTG
Source organism: Haloarcula amylovorans (assembly GCF_004681185.1). Lineage (GTDB taxonomy): Archaea > Halobacteriota > Halobacteria > Halobacteriales > Haloarculaceae > Haloarcula > Haloarcula amylovorans. The sequence goes on from NZ_SRIF01000001.1 coordinate 591,103, forward strand.
CAATCCGAGGCCGCTCCGGCGATGCACCGCGCGTGGACTGAGGGCACCCTCAGCGCGCACGACCGGATGGAGACGACGGCCGAGGGCGTGGCGACACGCGTCCCGTTCGCGTTGACGATGGGCATCTTGCGCGACGGCCTCGCGGACTTCCGACTCGTCTCCGAGGGCGACATCCGCGACGGCGTCGTCCGGCTGTTCCGTGACGAGCGACTCGTCATCGAGGGGGCCTGTGCCACCGCCGTCGCCGCCGCGTTACAGGCTGGCGACGCCATCGCTGGCGAAACCGTCGTCATCCCGGTCTCGGGGCGCAATATCGACCGCGAGAAGTTAGCGCGGATGCTCGACGAGAGCGATTACCCCGCGTAGGCCCGACGAGAAACGTTGTTCTTAAGAGTGGCACGACTGACGAACAGGGTATGAGCAACGACTCCGAGGCCGACACAGAAGACGTAGAAGAAGAAGCCGAAGAAGCGACGGCCGACGAAGAGACCGAGAACGGCCTGCAGGAGGGCGACGTCGTCAAACTCGCCTACACCGCCCGCACCGTCGAGGACGGGCAACTCGTAGACACGACGGACGAAGAGGTCGCCGCGGACGACGGCATCGACACCGAAGAACAGGAGTTCGGTCCCCGAACCATCGTCCTCGGCGAGAACCACATCTTCCCGGACGTCGAGGAAGATATCTACGGCAAGGATGTCGGCGACGAGGGCAGCGTCACCATCGCCGCCGCCGACGCCTTCGGCGAGTACGACGAGGAAGAGGTCCGCACCATCTCGAAGGACAAGATTCCGGAAGACGACCGCTACCCCGGCGCACACGTCGACGTCGACGGCCAGCACGGCCACGTCGAGACCATCATCGGCGGCCGCGCCCGCGTGGACTTTAACCACCCGCTGGCCGGCGAGGACGTCGAGTACGACTACGAGGTCGTCGAGGAAGTCACCGACCGCGAGGAGAAGGCCCAGGGCATCATCCAGATGATGCTCGACATGGAGCTCGACCTCTGGTTCGAGACGGACACCGTCGAAGAGGAGCAGCCCGTCGAGTCCGACGACGAGGACGACGAGGGCGAACCCGAGTTCGAAACCGTCCAGGTCGAGAAGGACACACTCTACATCGAGGCGACGCCGCAGCTAACGATGAACCAGCAGTGGATGATGGGCAAACAGCAGATCGCCCAGCAGCTCACCCAACTGCTCGACGTCGACCGAATCATCGTTCAGGAAGAGCTCGGCGGCGGCATGGGCATGGGAATGGGCGGCATGATGGGCGGCATGGGCGGTGCCGGCGGCGCTGACATCGAGGAAGCCCTCGAAGACGCCGACGTCGACGCCGAGGAGATCGTCGACGAGATCGAAGGCGCTGAAGAGTAACGCGGCTCCCGATTCTCGATTTTTCGCTGGTCTGAGCGGTGCGACTGCGTAGCGGGGCGGAGTGATGGCCGGGAGCGCGCTCCGTCGCGCGACCCGGGGAAGGGCAGGCTGATGGGCGAAGCATACCGCGCCGGAGGCGCGGTTTCACTGGTCGTGAACGGAGTGAACGACCAGCCTTTTTCGCCCACGTTTTTCGAGGCGTGGTTCGCGCGGAGCGCGAACCCAACGAAGAAAAAGGCGGTTAGGCGATATCCCGACTCGTGTCGATGCTGACCTCTTCGACGAGGTCGAGTTTGATGATGTCGCTTGGGGCGCGCCCGGCGCGGAACTTCGGGATGGCGAGGCGATTCTCCACCTCGTCGCTAGTTGTCGTGGTCTTGAGCTGGAACACCACGTCGGCGAAGTGCTCGGTCGTATCCCGGAGCGGCGGGACGTCCCGGCCGTCCAGACAGTGGAGGATTCCGAGACTGCCGGTGTTGACGATGTGGTTCTGGAGGTCGTTCATGAACGCACGAAACCGCGAGGGTGGTTCCTGGGCCTCCAGTACGTCAAGCGGGTCCACGATGAGGTTCGACGTTTCGGGGAGCGCGGAGACGAGCTTCCCGGCGTTGTCGAGGGGGGCCTCGCCAGAGATGTGTCGCACCGTCGGGTCGCCGGTATTAGCCGGCGTGTGTTCGATGCTGGCGACGATAGATTCGGCGGTGCGGTCGAGCGAGAGCCACAGCGTGCCGCGAGTGGCGGTGAGTTCGTAGAGGAACAGCTCCGCCTGGCTGGCCGGCTGTGCGGTGAGGGCGACGATGCTCCCGGCGGGGATGCCGCCATCGAGCTTCCGATCGAGAACGTCGATGCCCGTCCGTAGCCGGTTCACCATGCCATCAGAATATAGCCACTTCCATCCGATTAAGTATTCCGCTTGTGCAATAATTTCGCGCCGCTTAGGTATCGTGCGGCCGATTCCTCGGTTTGGAGCGGCGGTGATGGCAGTTTCGGGACGTGGACGACTTGCCGACAGTCGAACAGCGTCGAGGGGTCGACGCGGCCGTCGCTACGGACGAGAACGAGAAGCGCGGGCGGCGCGTCTAGTTGGCGCGCCATCGCCGCCGTCTTCGCGGTGTCTTGCAGGCTCTGTTCGTCCGGCGTCGAGACGAGGACGGTCCGGTCGGCGGTGCGAAGCGGCGCTGCCGCGGCTGGGCTCGCCCCCGCCGGGCAGTCGAGGAGGACGGGTCGATGACACCGTCGGAGGCGCTCGAACGCCGACACGGCCGTCGCGGTGTCGCTCTCTCGGCACGACAGGACGTCGACATTCGGGAACCGCGGCGACGATGTGGCGACAGCGGTCGGCTGTTCGCCGGCGGCGATAGCGGTGACGGCGGCAGCGTGGGCGACGCCCGCTCGGTGGTGGAGGTCCGGCATGTCGAGATCGGCGTCGACGACGAGCGGATTCGCTCCGAGTGTCACTAGTCCGCGAGCCAGGCCTAGCGCCGTCGTGGTCTTCCCGCAGCCCCCTTTGCCGCCAGCGATTGCGAACATACCGACTCTGGTTTCGCCATCGCTCTTGAATTCTCGGCGGGCGACACGGATGCGTGCGAGCGAACCGACCGGTGGCAGTGGCCAATAATCGTGGCCGTTGGGGGCGTGTCGGGAGATTCAAGAGCGTCGGGGGCGCGGTTCCGAGTGAGATGCGGCACGACCACATCATCAGCGCGAAACAGTTGTCGCGGGCCGACATCGAGGAGGTGCTCGACCACGCGGCCGACATCGCCGAGGACCCGACGGCGTTCGCGGACCGGCACGCGAACACGCTGCTCGGGATGCTCTTCTTCGAGCCGAGTACGCGGACGAAGATGAGTTTCACGGCGGCGATGAAGCGCCTCGGGGGCGACATCGTCGACATGGGCTCGGTCGAATCGTCGAGCGTCAAGAAAGGAGAGTCGCTGGCCGACACAGTCCGCGTCGTCGAGGGGTACGCCGACGCGCTCGTGCTCCGCCATCCGATGGAGGGATCGGCGAAGATGGCCAGCGAATTCGTCGACGTGCCGCTCGTCAACGCCGGCGACGGGGCGGGCCAGCACCCGACCCAGACCTTACTCGACCTCTACACGATTCGGGAGAACGCGGGGTTCGACGACCTCACCATCGGCATCATGGGCGACCTGAAATACGGCCGGACGGTCCACTCGTTGGCCCACGCCCTAACTAACGTCGACGCTCGCCAGCACTTTATCAGCCCCGAGTCGCTGCAACTGCCCCGCTCGGTTCGCTACGATCTGCATCAAGAAGGGGCCGAGGTCCGCGAACACACCGGATTGGAGGAGGTGCTGCCTGAATTGGACGTGCTCTACGTCACTCGTATCCAGCGCGAGCGCTTCCCGGACGAGAGCGAGTACCGCGAAGTCGCCGGCCAGTATCAGATAGACAGCGAAACCCTGGAGGCGGCGAAAGACGACCTGACGGTGATGCACCCGCTGCCGCGGGTAGACGAGATTGCACACGACGTAGACGCCACCGACCACGCGAAGTACTTCCAGCAGGCCCACAACGGCGTCCCGGTACGGATGGCACTTCTCGACCTGATACTCGGAGGTGAAACATGAGCGACGACGACCAGGAACTTCGCGTTTCGAAGATTCGTAACGGTACCGTCATCGACCACATTACGGGCGGACAAGCACTGAACGTCCTCGCCATCCTCGGCATTGATGGCACCAGCGGCGAGTCCGTCTCCGTGGCGATGAACATGCCTTCTGACCGACTGGGGAAGAAAGACATCGTGAAAGTAGAGGGTCGGGAACTCTCTCAGAACGAGGTCGACGTCCTCTCGCTCATCGCTCCCGCAGCGTCTATCAACATCGTTCGGGACTACGATGTCGTCGAGAAGCACCGCGTCGAGCGCCCCTCCGTGGTCGTGGGCGTCCTCGAATGTCCGAACCACAACTGCATCACGACCGAGGACGAACCCGTCCAGTCTCGCTTTGCTGTCGTCGACGACGGCGTGCGCTGTGAGTACTGCGACACCATCATCCGCGACGAACTGCCCGCTCACATCCTCGCCGAGTGAGAGTCGCCGCGCGCTATCGGTGGTGTCGTGCCGCGACGCGCTCGCCGACAGTTTTTCACCCGGCGGCGACTGTCACCGCACATGAGTCACGACCACGACGAGCATGGAGACGGACACGACAGTCGTCCCGGCCCCGACGACCACCACGACGACGATGCCGACGCGGTGACGGTGGGGGTCCTCACCGTCTCCTCCTCACGGTCGCTGGAGTCTGACTCCGCTGGCGACGCTATCGAGACGGCTCTCGAAGACGCCGACCACGAGGTACTGGACCGCCAGCTCGTTACCGACGACGCTCCCGCGATCGCGGACGCTGTCGCCGCGGCGCTGGACAACGGTGCGGACGTCGTCGTGACGACGGGCGGGACTGGCCTGACCGAAGACGACGTGACCGTCGAGGCCGCCGGCGCGCTGTTCGACCGCGAGATTCCCGGCTTCGGCGAGCTGTTCCGCTGGCTCTCTTACGAGGAGGTGGGTCCGATGGCGATGGCCTCGCGCGCGACGGCGGGCGTCGTCGACGACCGGCTCGTCTTCTGTCTGCCCGGCAGTGAGAACGCCGCCCGACTCGGGAGCGAGGAACTGATAGCGCCCGCTGTCGGGCATTTACTCGGGCTCGTGAGGAGATAGCGAGGGTCTGACCGCAGGGAAGACCCTCGACGGAGCGGCGACCATAGCGAACCGCGGAGCAGTAGCGAGGGACTGACCCAGGGAAGAACCTCGATAAACCACAGCGGCGGAAACAAGGACCCATCACAGTTTTGCGGCGTGTCCCGCTACTCTTGCGCATGAGCGACGAGTTCACGCACGTCGACGACGACGGGGACGCACAAATGGTCGACGTCGGCGGGAAGGCCAACAGCGAGCGCCGGGCGGTCGCCCGCGGCGAAATCTCCCTCTCGGAGAGCACGATCGCGGCAATCGCCGCCGACGACGTGGCGAAAGGCGACGTACTGGCGACGGCGCGCATCGGCGCGATTCAGGCTGTCAAGCACACGTGGGAAACGATTCCGATGTGTCACCAGATTCCCATCACCAACGTCGATGTCGAGTTCGACGTGGGCGAGGAGGCGGTCACACTCACAGTCGCCGTCGAGACAGTCGGCAAGACGGGGTGTGAGATGGAAGCGCTAGAGGGCGTGACGACCGGCTTGAACGTCGTCTGGGATATGGTGAAAGCGAGCGAAAAGGACGCCGACGGCGAGTATCCAGTGGCAGCCATCGAGGACGTTCGCGTCGTGGAAAAATCGGTCGAGCGGGCGTGATAGAAGCAATTCGGATCTGATGAGACCTCACGGCGTCTATCGCAAGCCCACGCTATTTAGGCGTCTATACCGACTTTTTTATATGAGCAAGGTTCGAGACGAGACACGAGATATCGATGTCAATGGACTGACTGTTCGCTGTCACATCGACGGCCCCGAGGGCGCCACGCCAATCGTCCTCGTCCACGGCGCTGGACCGGATGCCGCGGGCGTATCCTGGAAGAAGACCGCCCCGTCGCTCGCAGAATCGTATCGCGTGTATGCACCGGATTTACCGGGATACGGGGAGAGTGACCGTCTCCCCCAGGACGTCGAACCGACGACTGACTTCTATATTGGTGTGCTAGATGTCCTTCTCAGAGAACTGGGTCTCGACGAGGCGACGCTCGTCGGCATTTCGAAAGGTGGCGGAATCGTCCTTGGCTATACGCTCAGCCACCCGGACAGCGTTGCCGGGCTCGTCCTCGTCGACAGCTACGGTCTCGGCAATCAGGTACCTGGCGGCCGGAAGACCGCCGTGACAGTAAAAATCCCGGAACTTCTAGAGACATCGTGGTGGACGATGAAGAAGAGCCGTAAGGTGACGAAGGCGTCTATGGGGAACGTGGCCCTCCCCGAGAACATCGACGAGGAGTTCGTTGACGACGTTCATCGGCAGCTCCAGCGCCCGAACTCGGGTGACGCCTTCGTCAGATGGGCTCGTTTGGAGATGCATCTCTCTGGCCCGCGGACGAATTACTTCGACCGAATCTCGGACCTTCCCGTGACAACCCTCTTCGTTCACGGGAAGGAAGACCGACTCGTCCCGCCGAGCCTCTCGAAGCGCGCGGCCAAGGTGGCGCCTGTTGCCGATCTGGTTACGGTCGAGCAGTGCGGGCACTGGGTGTCACGTGAACGTCCTGAAGCGTTCGTCTCCCAACTCGAAGCCTGGTTAGAGCAGAGCGTACTGGCGACGTGAAAGTGTAATACTCGCCACGTAGTACTGACTCTCTGCTGAACCCATCCTCTGTATGCAGCACACCATTCTTAACAGCAGTTGAAGAGACTGCATTCCACAGCGCTACATCGATTACTTGTACTGACCGAAGGAGAATCCGGGCCGATTAGTCATACCGGATTCAATAGAGCTAAAACTCCCTGGTTGGGGTTACCGCCACGGTGTCGCCCGAAGCGCGTGCACGACGAGTAACGTTCCGAGCGCGACGCTGAGCAGGATGACGGCGACGGGGAGGGCGGCGTCCAGGCCCGTCGAAATGAACGACGCCCAGATCTGGACTGGGAGGGTGCGCGGGTAGTACGCGAGCATCATCGTCGCGCCGAACTCGCCAAGTGCTCGGGCAAAGGTGAGAACGAGGCCCGCGAGGATTCCGGGTTTCGCTAAGGGGACCGTCACCGTCCGCATCGTCTCGCCCCAGCTCCGACCGAGCGAGCGGGCCGCTTCCTCGAAGTGGTCGTCGACGCCGTCGAAGGCGGCCTTCGCCGTCACGACGAAGAACGGGGCGGCGACGAACGTCTGTGCGGCGACGACGCCCAGCAACGAGCGGGTCAGTCGGAAGTCTGTGAGCCCGCCCAGTCCCGCCGGTCCGACGACGGTCAACAGGAGCATTCCGCTGACGATGGGCGGCAGTACCAGCGGGAGGACGACGACGCCGAGCGCCAGCGTCGCGAGGACGTGGTCGCTGCGCGAGAGCCAGTAGGCGAGCGGTAAGCCGAAGACGAGCGAGATGGTCGTACTGGTGAGTGCGGCCACCAGCGAGGTCGTCGCGGCGTCGACGACGTATCCGGCAGTCAATTGCGTCAGCGCCGTCGGCGAGTACGTCACGACGAGGACGGCGAGCGGGACGACAAAGTACAGCAACAGCACCGCTCCCAGCACCGGAACGAGGTGTCGGAGTTCGGGACCAGCGCCGCGGGTCGGCGTCTCAGCCCCGGAGACCGTTCGGGACATCGCCCTCCATACGTGGGTACTGATCACGGACGGTGAAACCGTGTTCGCTCAGCCACGAGCCCGAGAGCACCGACTCGAACGCCTCCATCGTCGCGTCGTCGTCGGTTCGGCGGGTCGAGGCGTACTCGATAGGTGACCCACGGGCGACGGTCCCGTCGGGGAGTTCGTACTGGACGGACGCGTACTCGTCTGCGAAAGCGGGGTCGCCGAGGTTGACGGCCGGTGGCAGTTCCCGGAACGGGTAGTCGCGCTCGACGGCCATGCTTCGGTAGACGACGGCGGCGTCGACGCTCCCCGTTTCGAACTGCGCCAGCAGTTGCGTCTCGGGGTAGCGCTGGTCTGGTTTCAGTACGTCGTCGGCGAGCGTCGGTTTGTCGCGGCGGCGAGCCGCGAGTTCGAGCGCGAAGACCGTCCGGTAGCCCAGCGGGTCGAGGTCGGGATCGGTGCGGCCGAAGGAGACATCGGCCTCGGTCAGCGGTGCGGTCCACGTCGGCGCGTCGGCGACCCGCTGGCCGCCGTCCGTCTTCGGGTTGTACGAAAGCACCAGCTCGTTGCTGGCGACGACGGCGTACCACGGGGTTGCGAGAAGTCGCTCGAACAGTGCTGGGTCAGCCAGTGCCAGTATCTCGGGGTCGCGTTTCCCGTCGGCGACGAGCCGCGCAGCGTGGACGGAGCCGTGTGATTCGACCGCCAACTCGGCAGTCGTCTCCTGCTGGAGGGTCCCGCTCGCGGCCGCCTGTAGGCTCCCGGCGACGAGGGTCCGTACCCGCGACTGTGCCAGCCCGGAGCACCCACCGATTCCGGCGGCGAGGCCGCTTCCGAGGGCGGCGAGGACGTTTCGCCGACGCCAGTTGCTCATCACGTAGCGATTGGTGAGTCGCCCACTTTGCTGTTCGGATGCGCGCGAAAACCGCCGACCCGCAGTTTTATAACTTAGTGATATAACTAGGTTATCCATGACGCAACTGGAGGCCGCACGGTGCGGGACCGTCACAGAAGCGATGGACCGGGTCGCCGAACGAGAGCACGTCTCAGCGGAGTTCGTCCGCCAGCAAGTCGCTGAGGGACAGGCCGTGATCCCGAACAACGTCGGGCACGACGCGCTGGACCCGATGGTCATCGGTCCGGAGTTCGGAACGAAGGTCAACGCCAATATCGGCAACAGCGAGGAGACCAGCGACATCGAGGGCGAACTCTCGAAACTGCACACCGCCGTCCACTACGGCGCCGACACCGTAATGGACCTCTCGACGGGGAGCGACCTGGACGCGATTCGGGAGACGAACGTCGAACACTCGCCGGTCCCCATCGGTACGGTGCCGATATACGAGGCTGTCAAGCGTGCCGGCGACGCGACGGAAATCACTCACGAGCTACTGCTCGACGTCATCGAGAAACAGGCCGAACAGGGTGTCGATTACATGACGATACACGCCGGCGTGCTGCTGGAACACCTCCCCCTGACCGACGGCCGCAAGACCGGCATCGTCTCCCGCGGTGGGTCCATCCTCGCACAGTGGATGGAAGAAAACGGGATGCAGAACCCGCTGTACGCAAAGTTCGAGGATATCTGCGAAATCTTCGCCGCGTACGACGTGACGGTCAGTCTCGGCGACGGCCTCCGACCTGGCTGTCTCGCCGATTCGGGCGACGACGCGCAGTTCGCCGAGTTGGACACGTTGGGCGAACTCACGCAGACGGCGTGGGATCACGGCGTGCAGGTGATGGTCGAGGGACCGGGCCACGTCCCGATGGACCAGATCGCCGGACAGGTCGAGCGCCAGCGGGAGATCTGCGACGGCGCACCGTTCTACGTCCTCGGGCCGCTGGTGACCGACGTCGCGCCGGGCTACGACCACATCACGAGTGCCATCGGTGCGACGGAGGCGGCCCGTGCCGGTGCCGCGATGCTGTGTTACGTCACGCCCAAGGAACATCTCGGCCTCCCCGAGGAGGAGGACGTTCGGGAGGGCTTAGCCGCCTACCGTATCGCCGCCCACGCTGCCGACGTGGCTGACGGACGAGAAGGTGCTCGCGCGTGGGACGACGCGCTCTCGGAGGCGCGCTATGCCTTCGACTGGCGCGAGCAGTTCGAGTTGGCGCTCGACCCCGACCGTGCCCGCGAGTACCACGACCAGACGCTCCCCGGCGACAACTACAAGGACGCCCGCTTTTGCTCGATGTGTGGCGTCGACTTCTGCTCGATGCGTATCGACCAAGACGCCCGCGAGAGCGGTGAAATGGCCGACATCGAGACCGGCAGTGCGGACCGAACTGACGTGTCGGCGACCGCGGCCGCCGAGGTCAACCGTCCGCCAGTCGGCACACACGACGCCGTCGCGGTGACGGACGACGGGACACCGGACGACGCGACGCAGGCTGACGACGACTGAGCGAGTGATCATCTGGGCGATAGTATTTTACGAGCGCCGTTCGCATCTCGAAACGATGTCGAAGAAGGTACTTGCCCTGGTCGCCGTCGTCGCCCTCGTGTTGGTGTACGCTACCAAGCGATAACGCGAGGAAGACGAAGTCGTATCGTTTCCGACTACCCTTTTCAGAACCCTTACCCGGCCTACCGCCCTACGGCCGCCCATGTACGGCGTCGTCACGCGCAACGAGGAGGAGACCCGGTGGTCCGAGTTCGACCGGGCGTTCTACGAAGTCAAGGATGTCACCGGCCGGGCCGTCGAACCCATCGAGGACGCGGTCAACATGGTGTCGTGTTTCGGGGACAACGCCGTCGAGGGCGAGGAGGAACTGCTGGCGTTCGACGACGAGGGCACCGCTGCGACGCGGAACGAACCGTACTTCGACTGGACGTACGTCTGCCCGACACACGACCGCTACCGTGAGGGACTACTCGACATCATCGAGGAGGCCGCCGACGTCAACGAGGACGTACGCTTAGACGACGTGGGGTTCCCCCGCGAGGAGTACTGTCACTGCGAGCGCTGTGAGCGGAAGTTCGCCGAGAGCGACTACGAAGACTGGTCGGCGTGGCGCACGAACGTCATCACGGAGTTCGTCGCCGACGCCCGAGAGCGCGTGCCCGGCGACCTCTACGTCACCGTCTATCCCGACCCGTATCCGGGTCACCTCGAAGCCCGAACCGGGGTCAGCGTCGACGACACCGCCGAGTACGTCGACGAGTTCGTCGTCCCCATCTACGACATGGCCTATTCGACGACGTACTGGCTAGAGATACTCGCTAAGGGGTTCGTCGACCGTCTCGACAGTCCGTTCAGTATCGAACTGTACGCCGTCGATGTCGATATCGACGACCTCGCCAAAGCGGTCGAGGTCGCGGCGGAGTACGGCCGTTCGGTGCTGTTCGGCTACGACGCCAGCAACGCCCGGGCGACGGTGCGACGGATGAACGCCGATGCCCGCGACGGAAAATCCTACGGGCCGGAGAGCTCGAAGTGACGGTACGCTTATAGCTCGATGCTCGGCGGCCCCACGTTTCGTGAAGCGAACGTGGGAACACGGGGCAAATGGAGAGTCCTCGGCGGTCACTTTTATACGTCTGACCCTCGACAGTACACGTATGAAAGAACGCGTCGGACGAGCGGTCAGTCGCGCAAAGTACGCAGCAATCGGCGGCGCAGTCGGTGGCGCTCTCGGTGGACTCGTCGGGCGGAGCGCCGCCAGCACCGGCGCTGGCTTCGGTGCCCTCGTGGGCGCGATTGTCGGCGAGAAGTGGGCTACCGCCGCGCCGTTCGTGGAGAAAGCGCGCTCGACGACATCCGACAACCTCGGCGTGGCCGCACCGTTCGTCGAGAAGGCCAAGTCGCGCCGGAACAAGCAGTCCGCGGAGTCCCAGACCGAAGAGCAAGCGTAAGCGCCGCCATCTCAATTTTCCGTCGTCTTCAGTATGTGGTAGCGCAAGCTACGCGAACCGCCGGTCGTGCCACTGGAGGATCTCCGCGCGGTCCCGGGTGTCTTCGGGTAACTCCGCGAACCAGCGCGCGTCACTTATCTCTTCGTCCGGGTCCGCGACGGCGATGTCGGTCGTCTCGGCGCGTGCCTCGAACACCGGCAGAACGCCCCAGGTGTTGTTGCCGTCACAGTGGAACTCGATGCGACCGACCATGCCCAATCCCTCGATCGTTGCCTCGACGCCGCCCTCCTCGGCGAGTTCGCGGAGAGCGGCTTCGCGAAAGGACTCGTCACCGTCGAGTTCGCCGCCCGGTAAGACCCACATGTCGACGCCCTCGTGGCGGACTAACAGCAACTCGCCGGACGGTCGGTACGTGAGCGTGTGCGCGCCGTAGGGCGCGCCGTGGTCTCTCGCGTCCTCGGCGACGCTCCGGAACCGCCGCCGCGGGACGCGACGGTGGCGCGTGAATTCCACGAAGGTATCGTGGCCGTCGGTCAGTTCGTGATACGTCTGTTCGGCCTGCTGGCTGGCGACATCGGCGAGATACCACAGGTCGTCGACGGTGGTCATCTGCCGTCGTCGAACGTGTCGCACCTACCGCACGGAGACGGGGGCCGGAGGGAGAGAGACGAACCAGTCATACCTCTCTGTACGGGTGAGAATCACTATAACTCTTCGACACTCGTTCGAGCGGGAAGAGCGAGGCCGACGAGCGGCCCGTCCGCGACGGGTCCGGGACGACGACGGTCCCCGCGGCGAATCAGTCCCTTTTTGACCGGCCATCGAGTACCGCGGGACATGGCATTCGAAGAAGACGACAGCGTCACGCTTCACGACGAGCACAGCGACTACGACGGGCAAACGGGGACGGTCACACAGGTCGTCGAGACGATGTTCGGCGACGCAAACTACACCGTCTCCTTCGAGGACGGCCAAGAGCAGGGCGTCCCGGAAGACAACCTCGAAGCGGCCGAGGACGAAGCGTAGGTTCCCATGTCGTCGGTTCCGTTCCACTACGTCGACCTCCGGACGTTCTGTTACGCCACGGAGGACGACAAACGCGTCGAGGACGCGCTCCGCACCTTTCTGCCGGCGGAGTACCCCATCGAACGGGCCGAGAGCGAAGGCCATCACGGCGACCGTATCGTCGTCCTCTCGGCACGCGTCGAGAACGCGGATGACGTGCGCCACGTCCTCTCGCAGGTGGCGACGGTAGACGATATCGACGCCGTCAAAGCGGAACTGGACGACAGAGTCGACGATAACTGTTCGTTCTTTCTCACCTTCGACAAACAGGCCGCCTTCGGCGGCGAGGTGCGCCGCGGTGACGGCATCACCCTGCGGGCGAAAGTCGAGGCATACCCCGCCAAGCGAGAGAAGGCGGTTGCGAACGCCCGCGAGGTCCTCGACGAGCTGTGATGTACGAGGCCGTCCACGCCCATCCGGACGGTGAGAGCACCGTCGCGCGGCACGCGTTGACCGCCGCCGAGTACGGTTTCGACGGCGTCGTCGTCCGGAACCACGGCGACGAACCGGCCGATTACGATCCCGAGACCGTCGCCGAGGAGTACGGCATCGATGTCGCTGTCGGCGTCGAAGTGCGTGCCGACGACCGCTCGCAGGCCAGCGGTCTCGTCGGAAACCACCGCTCGAAACAGACGGTCGTCGCCGTCCACGGCGGCACTCGGGACATCAACCGGTTCGCCGTCGAGCAACCGGCCGTCGACGTCCTCGCCCACCCGATGCGCGGCGACGGCGACTTCAACCACGTTCTGGCGAAAGCGGCCGCCGAAAACGGCGTGCGCGTGGAGTTCTCGCTCCGGTCGATACTGCGACAGAGCGGTGGTAGTCGCGTCCGGGCGCTACAGGACCTCAGAAAGCTTCGAGAACTCGTCGTCGACGCCGACGCGCCTTACGTCGTCAGCGCCGATCCCCACAGCCACCTCCAGTTTCGCGCCCCCCGAGAACTCGTCGCGCTCGGTGAGCGCATCGGATTCGACGCCGAGCAGATAACCGCGGGGCTGGAAGAGTGGGGAGCACTCGTCGAGCGGAACCGGCGGCTCGCCGACGACGCGTTCGTCGAACCGGGCGTCAGGATCGAGGATATAGACGACGCCTAACCTAATTTTGCGTCGCGAACAGTATGATACATTTATGTGTTTCACAGGCGTCACCTTTCGATATGACCGAGAGAACCCCGAGATTCGGTGCGCTCGTCGTCGCCTCGCTCGCGGCCGTCGTTGGGGCGAAGTACCTCATCGGCGGGGCATTGGCGATGGTGGAGACGGCGGTGAGCGACGCGATGCTGGTCTCCGGGTCGGTTCCGGCGACGTTCGCCGCCGGGCTTTTGCTGGCGGTGGTGGCGGGCGGAATCGTCGACGGAGCGGCCTGGGCGCGAGCGGCGACCGTCCTCATGTTCCTGCTCGTCGCGGCGCTCAGCGTTCCCGCCTTGCTCGCCGTCGATCCCATCATCGTCACTGAAACCGTGGGAATGGGGCTGGCATCGGCGTACTTACTGGTCCGGAATCCGATCGAGGACGAGTCGCCGCGGCGGGTCGACGAAGAGGACAGCGCCAGTCGAATCGGGTCGACGCTGCGATAGTCGAACGCGATACCGATAGCGGACCGTTTTCGACAATCGACCCGTATCGGACAGTTCTTCACTTGCGCGGGATACCGTCGAGTATGCGGAGTGCGACGACAGGACGATGAAACACCTTCCGAAACACCTCCGGCCGCGCTGGCGCTATCTCGCGGTCTGCGTCGAGACGTTGCCCGACGCCGACGTGGACCGGCGAGCGTTCCAGCGAGAAGTCTGGTACGCCGCACAGAACCTCCTCGGCGACCCGGGCAGCGCCGACGCCGACATGACCGTTATCCGCTTCGCTCACGACGATGGGACGGGCCACGCGATCGTCCGGGTTCGCCGTGGGCACACCGACGAGGCGCGGGCCGCGCTGGCCTGTATCGACGCTATCGACGGGCAACCCGTCGGCCTTCGAGTGACGGGAACGAGCGGCACCGTACGTGCGTGTGAAGAAAAGTATATAGGCGGGCCGGGGGAACCGTTCGAACAGAGACACGTCGTGTTCGAGAACGCAGAGAGGCACGCCGACGCCCGTGGAAAGCGAGTCGACGTGCGCACAGACGACGCGTTCGTGGGCGCGACAGACCTCGATTTCCGATAACTATGCAGGGACAAAATCAACAGCAGGCCTACGACCGGGGGATCACTATCTTCTCACCGGACGGACGCCTCTATCAGGTAGAGTACGCCCGCGAAGCGGTCAAGCGCGGCACAGCGAGCATCGGCATCCGAACCAAGGATGGCGTGGTACTGGCCGTTGACAAACGCATCCGCTCGCCGCTGATGGAGCGCTCCTCAGTCGAGAAGATTCACAAGGCCGACGACCACATCGGCATCGCCTCCGCCGGCCACGTCGCTGACGCCCGGCAGCTCATCGACTTCGCCCGTCGACAGGCACAGGTCAACCAGCTGCGCTACGGCGAACCCGTCGGCGTCGAGACGCTCACGAAAGAGATCACGGACTACATCCAGCAGTACACGCAGGTCGGCGGCGCGCGACCGTTCGGCGTTGCGCTCATCATCGCCGGCATCGCCAACGGCGAACCCCGCCTGTACGAGACCGATCCCTCGGGGACGCCCTACGAATGGAAGGCGCTCGCGGTCGGTGCCGACCGCAGCGACATTCGCGACTACCTCGAAGAGCACTACGACGAGGAGATGGACCTAGACGCGGGCGTCGACCTGGCGCTCGCGGCGCTGGCCTCGGCCAACGACGACGAACTCTCCCCAGAAGGAATCGGCGTCGCCGTCATCGACGTCGAGACCGAGCGGTTCCGCGAGCTGACGGACGAAGAGAAAGCGGACCACCTCGCCGACGCCGACCTGCTCCCGTCCGAGGGAGAGGGCGAGGGCGACGAGACCGACGAACCGGAAGACGAGGAGTAACCGCGGTCCCGCTGTTCCGTCTTTCTCTCTGATTTCACCGCGTCTGGGGGTGTTCGAATCGACCGACGCAGTAAGGACTTTAACCGCCCCCCCGCTACCGACGGGTATGATATCGCTTGACGAGGCTGTGACGGCGCGCCTCGAATCGCACGGACAGCGCTTCGAGGTACTGGTCGATCCCGACGCGGCACTGGCGATGAAACGCGGTGAGTTCGAGGGCGAGTTAGAGGACGTCATCGCGGCCGAGGACGTCTTCGAGGACGCCTCTCGGGGTGACCGGCCACCCGAGGAGAGCTTAAAAGAGGTGTTTGGAACCACCGACCCGATGGAGATAATCCCCGAAGTCGTCGACCGGGGGGAGATACAGATCACGGCCGACCAGCGCCGTGAGATGCAAGAACAGAAGCACAAACAACTCGTCCAACAGATAACCCGCAACGCCGTCAACCCGCAGATGGACGACGCACCCCATCCGCCAGAACGCATCGAGTCGGCGCTCGAAGAGACGGACTTCCGCGTCGACCCGATGGAACCCGTCGAGGCACAGGTCGACGAGGCGTTGGACGCCTTGCGGCCGGTCATCCCCATCCGCTTCGACGAGGTGACCGTCGCCGTGCAGGTGCCCGCCGACTACGCCGGCAGCGCGCAGGCCCAGATTCGACAGTTCGGCGACCTCGAACGCGAGGAGTGGCAGTCCGATGGGTCGTGGGTCGGCGTCCTCACGTTCCCAGCGGGGATGCAAAACGAGTTCTACGACCTCGTCAACGAACACACGAGCGGCGAAGCCGAGACGCAGATCATCAAGGACGAAGACGACATCAGCACGCGAGGGTGAGTCACGGCCGCGAAAAGACCCGTTCTCCGAGTTATCCCTGTTTGAAGCCGACGAGGAAACCGCCGGTGAAGCCCGCGCTGACCGGGAGCGCCGAGATAACCGACATCATCCACGACGGCGGTTGTCCTGCGGCAGTCTCGGTCGCGCCCTGCGTGGCGTTCTGAGCGGCCCCACCGATAGCCTGCCAGTTCACTTCGAGGATGCCGCGCGTCTCTAAGAATTTAAAGAGCGCCAGTTCGAGCCCGACGATGACGGCGATGATCTTGGCTATCTTTTTGGCAGCAAATCCGATAATACCGCCAATAAGACCACCCGTCCCCAGTTCGAGGCCCATTTGCGGGAGATTGAACCCGTCTAGTTGTAACACAAATTCGACCATACTGAGTACCAGAATATCATCTATTAAATCCTTTGTGCTCAGAGTATCACTGATGGAGCCACACGAGCCACCCCGCAGATTAAATAATCGGACGGCGTACTGTCGCGTAAGTGACGGCGACACACACCACCGAGCGTGCGGTTGTCGTAAAGCGGGTCGACAGCGGCACGGCAAACACCGAAGAGATTCGTGACCTCGCCCGGGCCGCCGGGTACAGAGTGGTCGGGGAAGTCACACAGACCAGAACCGAAGACCCGGCATATCACCTCGGGGAAGGGAAGGTGACGCGACTCGCCAACAAAGTGGCACTCGAAGACGCCACTACGGTCATCTTCGACAACCAGCTGGGCCCCTATCAGACGTACAACATCGGGAACGAGCTCCCGAAAGGCGTCCAGGCTGTCGACCGATTCCGCCTCATCCTCGAGATCTTCGGGCAGCGCGCCCAGACGCGGAAGGCACAGTTGCAGGTCGAACTGGCCGAACTGCGCTACGAACTGCCCAGAGCGGAAGCCAAGGCCAGCCTCGCCAAGCGCGACGAGCGCCCGGGGTTCATGGGCCTGGGCGAGTACGACGAGACCCGCGAAGAGGACATCAAAAAGCAGATATCGAACATCCGCGACGAGCTCGAATCCATCGAGGAGACCGAGCAACACCGCCGCGAACAGCGCCGGGAGTCCGGGTTCGATCTCGTGGCGCTCGCGGGCTACACCAACGCTGGGAAGTCGACGCTGCTCCGCCGCCTCGCCGACGACTTGGAGGTCGACGAGAACGAGGACCTCCATCCCGACCTCGATACGACCGCAGAGAGCGAGGACCGGCTGTTCACGACGCTCGGAACGACCACGCGCCGGGCGCAGGTGGGCAAACGCGACGTCCTCGTGACCGACACTGTCGGGTTCATCCAGGACCTCCCGCACTGGTTGGTCGAGTCCTTCAAGTCCACGCTGGATTCGGTCTACCGCGCCGACCTCGTCTTGCTGGTCGTCGACGTTTCCGAGTCGGTCGAGGAGATTCGCGAGAAACTGGTGACGAGCCACGACACGCTCTACGAGCGCAACCAGGCACCCATCGTGACGGTGCTGAACAAGACCGACGTCGTCGACGAAGAGGAGGTTCGCCGGAAGCGAGACGCCCTCTCGAAACTCGCTCCCAACCCCGTGGCCGTCAGCGGCAAAGAGGGGCTGAACATCGAGGAACTGGCCACTCGCATCGACGCGGAACTCCCCGACTACGAACGCGAGCGCCTCGTCTTACCGATGACCGACGAGACGATGAGCGTCGTGTCGTGGATTCACGACCACGCCCACGTCGAGACCGTCGACTACGGCGACCAGGTCGTCATCGAGTTCGAGGCCCGCCCCGACATCGTCGAGCAGTCCCGGGCGAAAGCGGGCGACCTCGTCGGGGCGTCCGCTTGAAACCTGGTCACTGACGGCGACCACCGTCGACCCCCGGTGCCGACCACAGGGTTATCCAATTGTAAATCCTACACGTAGTGATGGCAGACGACAAATCTGGACGAGATAAGCAAGCGCATGACGCAGAGCGACGCCAACGAGAGCGCGACATCGTCGCGGAACTCGAGCGCGAGGACGAGACGGAACCACCGGCCGACCCGGCCGAACTCGACGACTTCGAGGCGGCGCTCGACGTGGTGGAGTTCCCAGCGACGGGGAGCGACGTCGTCGCGGCGGTCGGCGACCAAACCGTGACCGACGGCGACGAGAGCTACGCCGTCGAGGAACTCGTCCCGGACACGGACGAGGAGCGGTTCAGCTCGACCGCCGCCGTCCGAATGCGGGTACAGCGGCCGAGAATCGCCGCGGCCATGAAGCGAATCGTGGAAGCGAGCGAGTCGCTCTCGAACGTGGAACTCGGCACCTCACAGCGGGAAGCCTACGAGAAGACGTTTCGGGAACTCAAGGCGATCGACGAGGACGACGAGGACGAGGGCATCCAGGTCATCAGCGACTGGATCGTCGAGCGAATCCACGGGAAGGAGAAGCTCCCCGGGTCCCGAGAGGTGCGCCGGGAGGCGGCGAAGTTCTGTCGGCGGAACGGCTATTCGGTCCGGAACGACGAGTGGCTCGGCGTCTAATGGTCATCTCCACAGCGCCGGCGGCACTTCTCCCAGTAAGTCAGTCGC
The DNA here is from genome assembly GCF_004681185.1 of Haloarcula amylovorans. Lineage (GTDB taxonomy): Archaea > Halobacteriota > Halobacteria > Halobacteriales > Haloarculaceae > Haloarcula > Haloarcula amylovorans. Next base: position 609,966 of record NZ_SRIF01000001.1, read on the forward strand.
GACCAGTCCGTAGCCGCGTTCGTCCACGACCGAATCACCCGCGTCGCCGACGGCGTAGGCGGCGATAGCGGCCGCGTGGCGCGGTTCCTGTACACAGGTCAGCGCGCCCGTGACACCAGCCAGCACGTCGCCGGTGCCGCCGACGGTCATTCCGGGGTTGCCGGTGCGGTTGATGCGCGTCTCCTCGCCGTCGGTGATCACATCGTACGCACCCTTCACGAGCAGCGTGTGGCCGATGTCGGCAGCGAAGGACTCGACGAGGTCCGCCCGCTCGCGCCAGTCGTCGCTGGTCTCTCCGCCCATCTTCTGGAGTTCGCCCTGATGGGGCGTACAGACGAGTTCGGCGTCGGTTTCTATATCGGGGACGACGGCGAGGGGGTCCGCGTCGACGACGGCGGTGCCCTCGTAGTCGCCGAGGAACTCTTCGACGGCCGATAGCGTCTCGTCGGCGTCGCCCATCCCGGGACCGAGGACGACTGTGTCGTGGCCGTCGGCGAGGTCCGAGAGCCAGTCGACCTGTTCGGGGCCGAGCACGTCGGCCTCGTACTCGCGGACGATGAGGTTCTCTGTGTAGCCCTGTATCTCGCGGGCGACCGATTCGGGGGCAGCGACGCGGACGAGGTCGGCACCGCCCCGGAGCGCCGCCTGTGCGGAGAGCGCTGGCGCGCCGGTGTAGGGACCGCCGCCGACGACGAGCACTTCGCCGCTGTCGCCCTTGTGCGCGTCGCTGGCCCGACTGAGGCGGGTGAGGTCCCCGCGCTCGACGAACAGTTCGGCGGCGTCGGGGATGCCGATGTCTGCGACGGTGACCTCGGCGTCCAGTTCGGGGAGCCCGGGTTTCGTGTCGTGGAACGTCACGACGTGGTCGGCGTGGACGGCGTTGTCCGCGAGCGTTCCGTCTTCAGCGTCCAGGCCCGACGGTACGTCCACCGAGAGGACCGGGGCGTCGCCGTCGTTCATCGCGCTCGCTGTCGTCGCTTCGGGTTCGCGCAACGCACCGCTGATGCCGGTTCCGAGCATCGCGTCAACGACGACGGCAGGGTCGGAGAGCGAGACGTCGCTCGCGTCGCGGACCTGTTCCGTGGCGTATTCTGCGGACTGGAGCGCGTCCCAGTTCTCGCGGGCGATGTCGGTCGTAATGGTCTCGGGGCGGCCAAGCAGCAAGATTCGGAGGTCGAACTCGTCGAGAAACCGTGCGGCGACGAGGGCGTCTCCGCCGTTGTTTCCGCGGCCAGCGACGATGGTCACGCCGTCGCCGGGATCGGCCTGGTCCCGCACCGCCTGCGCGACGGCGTTGCCGGAGGACTCCATCAGCTGTTTGCGTGGCACACCGAGTGCCGCGGCGTTCTCGTCGACGACGCCCATCTCTGTACCGGTGAGCATGAGCGGCGGTTCGCCCGCCAGCGTGGTAACGATGGCGGCGACAGCGGGGTGGCGGGCGGTGTGGCGCTACCAGCGGACTTCGAAACCGTCGATTCCTTCGGGGTCTTCTTCGGTCACGTCGACGTCGACGACGTCCGCTCGGGAGCTCCCCTCGTGGCAGAACTCGACCATCGACTCGACGGCGTCGGGGCCGCCTTCGAACACCGCTTCGACGCGGCCGTCGTCGAGGTTCGTCACCCAGCCGTCGACACCGTGGTCGCGGGCCGTGTCCCGCGTCGTGGCTCGATAGTAGACGCCCTGTACTCGGCCGGAGACGTAGACGTGAACTCGTCGGCGCGCCATGCTCGTGGTTACTCGCGGCGGGCAGTTAGGCCCGGCGGTCGGTGTTCACTTTTCGCTCGGCACCCTCAGCCCCAGCCTCTGTATCGACGAGACGACTCTCCGCTGACAGTGGCGTCGTCGGGCGCGATGACCCGATATCTCGTCCCTCTAGGACGGCGTTCAGCGTGTCGCGTACGAACGGCCGGATATCGTTACTGCTGAGGTAGTCGAAGTGCGGCTGCGTGACCATCGAGCCGACCATCTCCGCGGCCGTTCGCAGCAGCGACGGCTTCTCGACGAAGGGGTACTGCTCCGTCGCGACGCTGTGTAGGTGACTGATTTCGCCGCGGATGAAATGGGATGCCGTTCCGGGCCGGTAGTCGGGTGTAAACGGGCCGCTGTCCCCGTTGGCGAGTCGCCAGTAGTATAGCGGGTAGTCGACCCCCGCGTGGATGTCACAGGGGAGCGACGACCAGAACCGTGGATTGATCTCGAGAATCTCGAATTCGCCAGTCTCCTCGTCCCGGATGAACCCGACGGACGCCACGCCGTGCCACTCCAACTCGTCTAACACCGCGAGTCCCGCTTCTCGGAGTTCCGGAATGTTGACGGCCTCGTGGTAGACGCTGGGGCCGCGGGGGTACTTGAATCCTCGACGGAGGGCCTTCTGCGTGCTGAACAGCGCCTCTCCCTCGTCGTACAGCGCTCGGATGGTGTACTCGGTCCCGGGGACGTACTCTTGGACGATAGGGACGTGTCCCATGCGGTCGATTAGATTCTCGACGTCGGGGGGGTCGCCCGGCTCGAAGTACTGCGTGTTCGGCATCGACCACGACTCCGTCGGCGGAATCTCCTCGACGTAGTAGTTGGTGAGCGCGCCGTAGCGGCCCTTCGCGATGAGGCGGCGGTCCCATTCTTCCACGTCGGTAAGCAGTGCCGTCTCCGGCACGGTGACGCCGGCACGCTCGGCGGCCGAAAAGAGGTCGAGTCTGTCGTGGACCGTCGCTAGCGTCTCCATCGTCGGCCACACCGGTGTGAGGTGCTCCGCGAACGCCTCGCGGTATCTCGATAGGACGTAAACGTCTTCCTCTCGCACCGGAACGATAGTCTTCACCGACGGGCGCGCAGCGAGGTCGAGGAGCACGTCCCGATACGAGAGGAGGTCGTCGTACGGGCTGGGTAACCGCACCCGTTCGTCGCAGTATTTCGAGGTGAACGCCGGAGACCGGTCGCTGTCGGACGCGACGATGGTCCTGACGCCGCGCTGGCCCAGCGACCTGACCGCGGTCACTGAGCCGGGAGCGTCGTTCGAGATCACTACGGCCGACCCGTCTGGAGTCTCGGGGTTTCCCATGCGAGATAATAGCAAATAGGGCGGAGAAAGTAAGCCGTGAACTATCCCTCGGTGTTCGGACCTTACTCAAATACGGGATCTATAATCCGCTCTGACGACGCCGTCGACCGGTGGAGCGGGACCGCCGGTTTGTCCAACGCTCACTCGTCGCGGAAACGTCTGGGACCCACACTCTCCCGATTACTCGTCGCGTCGTTCGCCTCGGTAGAGCGCGTACCCCAGCGTCGAAAGAACCGGGACGGCGACCGTCGCCCAGCCGGGTAGTAGCGGCCCCGACCCACTGATTAGTCCAGCACTCTGTACGTCGACGGCGGACGTGTTCGTCCCCATCGCGCCGACGTCGTCGATGGCCCGAACCGTCACGTTCCGGGTACCTGATTCGTTGTAGGTCGCCGTGACAGTAGCCCCCTCCGTCTCGAACGACCCGTCACCATCAAGGTCCCACTCGTAGCGGGCGACCTCGCCGTCCGGGTCGGTGGTGACGTTGTCGGCGTAGAACGTGATGGGCGCGCCCGCGGTCGGGGACGAACTCGTCCCGAACGCCGGCGACGGGGGCTCGTTTTCGACCGGTATCATGACTTCTTTCGTCGCCGTCGTTCCTCGGTCGTCGGTCACTCTGAGTGAGACACGGTGTTCTCCCTCTTCGGTGAACTCGTAGGTCGTCGATTTGCCGCTCGACTCGAACGTGCCGTCGCCGTCGAAGTCCCACTCGTAGGTCGCTATTTCGCCGTCGCCGTCCGCGCTGGCAGCGGCGTCGAAGCTCACTTCTTGGAGCCCCGGGTTCTCGGGCGAGTGCGAGAAGTCGGGAACCGGGACCTCGTTGTCGACGACTTCGAGTCCCGAGACGTAGCCGGACGGCGTGTTCGTATATTGGCCGGCAAGCGTGTAGGCGTTCTCGCCGCGAGGGGTGACGCTCATCGGGCGGGACCCACGGTCCGCGTCGTGCCGTTGTGCCCACTGTAGTGTCCCCTCCGCCGAGAAACTTCTGACGACGCCGCCGTGGTACGTGTAGTCCGTCGAGAAGAAGGACTCTTCGATAGTCATCCGCTCGCCGACGGTGACGAAACCGCCGGACTGCGTCGTCGTCAGCGCGCGAACCGTCTCCCCGTTGCCGTCTCCGTCGGCGAGACCGAAGCTCTTGCTCGTTATCGGGTCGCCGTTCCGGTCGACTACCACGAGCCACCCCTTGTAGCCGCCGAAACTCTCCGTGTAGCCGCCGAGGCCGAGTACGCCGTCGCCCGTGATGGCGACGTCGTGGAGCTCGTCGTACTCGGACCCGCCGAAGGGCTTGACGAACTCCGTCACGCCGTCGGCCGTCATCTTCACGAGGAGTCCGTCGTCCTCGCTCAGGCCGACCCCGTAGATATCCCCGTCGGGACCGACGGCGACGCCTTCGAGCGACCGGTGGCCGTCCGCCGACAGCGTCTGTTCCCAGACGACGTCGCCGTCGCTCGTGACGCGTGCCATCCAGCCGTCGATGGCGTCGTAATCGACGTCGCCCCACGATTCGACGCCGACGTCACCGGCGATGACGTACTCACCGTCCCCGAGCGGCGCAATCGCGCGGGCGTTGGTCCGGTCCTTCGATTGGTAGACAGCACGCGCCTGTACGGTCCCCTCTCCGTCGAGACGAGCGAAGCAGGCGTTGCGGACGGCATCTTCGCTCCCGTCGCCGCCACCGTGCCCGCAGACGACAACGCCGCCATCGTCGGTCACCTGCGCGTCGTACAGTCCGTCGAACGTCGACTCGGCGAACGTCTCGCGCCACTGAACGTGGCCATCGGATCCGACCGCGACGACCCAGCCGTCCTCGCCGTCCGTCGAGAACGCGTCGAGTGCACCGACGGCGAAGACGGTTCCGTCGTCGCGACTCGCAGCGCCGTAGAAATCGGCGGCGGTCGTGTCCCCCGACGGCGCGACCGATTCGGTCCACCGCTTGAACGGAAGCGTGACGATATCTGGGCCGGTTTGTGCGTTCGCGGAAGCGGTCTTCCCGCCGAGAGCCGCTTTCGGTGTTCGGGTGGCAGTGGCAGTTCCCGTCGTCGCCATCGCCGCCCCACCCAGCGTCACGTGCTTCAGAAACGACCGTCGACCGCATGTCCCAGCATTCTCATCAGACATTGACTGATACTCTTCACTTTTAGATTTAAAAATTACCATACAGTATCGCATCTGATACCAGTGCGATACTCGCGGAAAGAGACAGCACACTGGCAGTGAATAGCGTCACGGCGGACGCCGCGACTACTGCTCTCGCCCGCCCGAGCGGAGATAGTGAAAGAGGTAGGTCTGTGTGTAGCCGGCGTATTCGCCGCCGAGGGTCTCCCGGATGGCTCTGGAGGTCTCCGCGTAGTTGCCGCGGTCACACTCGGGATAGTACTCCTCGATGGTGCCTCGAATCCAGGTATCCAGCGGCACAGCTTCGAGGTAGCCGAGCGAGAACAGGAGGATGCAGTCGGCCACTTTATCGCCGACGCCGACGAACGCCGTCAGCGCTTCGCGCGCGTCCTCGTAGTCTAAACCGATGGCGTCCTCGGGACGTGCCTCGCCGTCGGCGACCATCCCGGCGCTCCGCTTCACGTAGGGGGCGCGATACCCCAGATTCAGGTCTCGAAGTTCCGCCTCGCTCGCGGCCGCTAGCGCGACGGGAGTTGGGAAGGCGTCGTAGGTCCGACCGTCGAACGCGACGGTCTCGCCGAACTCCCGACGGAGCGCCTGCTGCATGCCGTGAATGCGGCCGACTCGCATCTGGGCCGAGCAGATGAACGAAATCAGCGTGGGAAACGCCGGGTCGCGGACGATACGCATCCCCCAGTAGGCGTCGAAGGCCTCGTCGACGACGGCGTCGGGTGGTGCCGTCTCGCGGATTGCCGGTAAGTTGTCGTCGAGGCCGAGCAGCATCTGGACGCGCGATTCGGCGTCGATAGACGATTCCCACATCAGTTCGCCGTCGGTCTGGCGGACGCGGACGACGACCGGTCCATCGTCGCTCCGGAGCGTGGTCCAGTACCACGCGTCGCCGCCGCTGGCCGCTTCCCGCTCGTACATCCGGCCGTCCTCGCGGTCCCAGAGGTACGACTGGCCGCTCTCGACGGTGGCTTGCAGGTCCAGTCCGCCCGGCAAAGAGGTGATATCGATAGTGCCCCGTTCCATTACCTCGCCGGAGGTAACGGAGCGGTTTCTGGGTTTCTATCTTCGACCCTCGGTCAGTTCGCGGGTCGGCCACGGAACCGCACGGCGGCGATGAAGGCGGCGACGCCGACCGCGGCGACGATAGCGGCCTGCGTCGCCGTGACCGCGACACCGAGGAGACCGCCCAGTCCGGAGACGAGCGTGAACGCGAGAAACAGCGGGAGGACCACGGCGACGGCGTAGTACCACGGGCGACCAGCCAGACGGGCCAGGCGGCCCGCGCCGCGCTCGTACTCGTCGAGTGCCGCCTTGCCGAGGACCCAGCCGTCGAACAGCAGGAAGCCGAGCAGCCCGGCGGTCAACACGAGGTTGGCGACGGTATCGGCCAACAGCGCGAACAGCGACGGCGATAGCGCGGCGGCGCTCCCGGTGAGGAAGAACAGGCCGCCGACGCCGACCGTGGCGCTCGACCGGCCGAGGCCGTGTTCGTCGACGAGGTAGGCGACGAGCACCTCGAAGATGCTGATGGCCGAGGAGAGCGCCGCCAGCAGGACGACGCCGAAGAAGACGACGCCGACGACGCGACTGTAGGGCAGGTCCGCGAAGGCTCCCGCGAGACTGACGAACAGCGCGCCCGGGCCGCCCTCGCCCGGCGAGACGCCCAGCGAGAACAGCAGCGGGAAGATAACCAGTCCGGCGAGGATGCCGATGCCGGTGTTCAGCCCGGCGATAAGGGTCCCGTCGGCGGCCAGCGAGCGGTCCTCGCCGATGTAGGAGGCGTAGGTGAGCATCGCCCCCGCACCGACTGAGAGCGTAAAGAGGGCCTGTCCTGCCGCGGCGACGAGGACGTCGAAGAAGTTCGCGCGGAGGTAGCCCACGTCGAGCGAGAGGAAGAATTCGTAGCCGCCGGCGCTTCCCGGGAGCGTCGCGGCCCACGCCGCGAGGCCGCCAAAGAGGAGGACGATACCGGGGACCATCACCTTCGTCGCCACCTCGATGCCCCTGTCGACGCCAGCGTAGACGACGGCCACCGTCGCGAGGAGGAACAGCGCGTGAAAGCCCGCCGCGCCGACGCCGTAGTCGATGGCCGCGAAGTACCCCTGTGGATTTCCGAAGTACGCCCCGGTGACGCTGGCGAGCGTGTAACGGAGAATCCACCCGCCGACGACCGAATAGAAGGAAAGGACGACGACGGAGGCGAGCAACGCGACGCCGCCGAGAACCCGCCAGCGACGACCGCCTAGTTCGCCGAACGCGCCGACCGGGTTGCGCCGGCTCCGTCGCCCGATGACCATCTCGCCCAGCAGTCCGGGGACGCCGACGAGGACGATTACGAGGACGTACAACAGGAGAAAGGCCGCGCCGCCGTTTTGGGCGGTCAGCCACGGGAACCGCCAGATGTTGCCAAGCCCGACCGCACTCCCGACGGCGGCGAGGACGAACCCGACTCGCGTGCGCCACGTAGCTCTCGTCATCGTCTCAGCGTCCGCGTCGACACCGAAAAGCGTGTCGAGAGCGGGTAGAACACGTCAGAACGGTGCGAAGAAGGCGGGGTCGGAACCCAGGAACATCGTCTGGATACCGAGGACGAGCGTCCCGAGGAGGGCGACGAGGACGACGAGCCGGAGCGTCCAGAGCCACACCTGGCTGAAGCCGCCGAGCCCGTCCGCCCCCTGCAAGAGTTCATCGACGGCGTCACGGCCGACGACCCAGCCGACAAACACGGTCAACAGCAGGCCCGAGAAGGGAAGGAACAGTTGGTAGGCGAAGTTGTCGAACCACGTCAACCACGCCGTATTCCACGCGGAGGGGAGACCAAGCACGAACAGACCGAGGCCGGCCGCCCCGGCGAGGTAGGGTCGCGGTATCCCGTAGTTGTCGTTGGCGTAGGCGACGGTCACTTCCAGCAGACTGATGGCCGAGGACAGCGCCGCGATGAGGACGACGCCGAAGAAGACGACGCCGAAGACGCGGCTGTACGGGAGCGTTCCGAACCCGGCGGCCGTCGCCACGAACAGCGCGCCCGCGCCGCCGGTCTGGGTGGTGATCTCTGCGCCGATAGTGAGCAGGATGGGGAAGACCACGATGCCGGCGAGGATACCGACCAGCGTGTTCGAGACGACGATAACGCCGCCGTCGAAGACGAGGTTGTCGTCCTCGCCGACGTACGAGGAGTACGTTATCATGATGGCCATCCCGAGCGAGAGCGTGAAGAAGGCCTGCCCGACGGCGAAGGGAATGATGCTCCCGGCGTTCGCTATCATCGTCCCGAGGTCCGGCGAGAGGAAGAAAGCGTAGCCCTCGCCGGCACCGGGCAGCGTCGCCACCCACGCCGCCAGCGCGACCATCAGGACGACGATGCTCGGCACCATCACCTTCGTCGCCTTCTCGATGCCGTCCTCGATGCCGAAGGCGACGATGCCGACGACGATGGCGAGGAAGATCGCCTGTGCCAGCACCGCCTCGGGGCCGGACGAAACGGCTCCGAAGTAGCCGGCGGGGTCGCCGAAGTACGCGCCGCGGACACTCCCGAGGATGTACCGGAGGACCCACCCGCCGACGACGTTGTAGTACGAGAGAATCCAGAACCCGGTGAAGACGGCGAACCCGCCGACGAGACGCCAGTTGCGATGGCCCATCTCCTCGAAGGCATCGACGGCGTTGACGTTCGTCCGCCGCCCGAGGACGAACTCCGCCAGCATCGCGGGGAACCCGACGACGAGGACGGCAACGAGGTAGAACGCGACGAACGCCGCGCCGCCGTTGGTCGCGGTCTTGAACGGGAACTGCCAGAGGTTCCCGAGACCGACTGCGCTCCCGATAGCCGCGAAGAGGAATCCGACCCGAGTCGTCCACGTCTCTCGTTCTGACATAGTCGAACGATTGTGCCGGTTTCCCCGTTAACGGCTGTGATTCCGGCGAGATATCATGGCGTGGTGGACGCCGGTCACGACATCAGCCGACGATGGAGCGCTATATAGCGATATTATCAACGTACTAGTGGGCCGGCCCCACAGATTCACTCGTCCACACTCCTGGCCGCCGACCACTGATACGGACTGCTGTAGCTATCTTCCGGGCCGACCGCACGATTTCGTGCGGTCGATCCGGTACCGAACTACAGCAGTCCGTATGAACCAGTCAGCGACCCATCGTCATCGTGTTCCACCTCGTCTATCCACAGTGTGGACAGTCAGTCATGCGCTCCCTTCTCCCGGGGGGTCTCCCCTCGGCCCCCATCTTCTCCGAGTATCAGGCCTCACCGTAGACCGGCACCGCCGCACCGCTCGTGACCGACGCGGCGTCCGAACAGAGAAACAGCATCACCGCGGCGATGTCTGCCGGGTCGACCCACTCCTCGAAGTCGGCGTCGGGCATCATCTCGCGGTTCATCGGCGTGTCGATGACGCTCGGCATGACGCTGTTGGCTCGGACGGTGCCCAGGTTTTCCTCGGCGATGGTCTCTGTCAGCAGTCGGACGCCGGCCTTCGTCGCGCGGTAGATGCCGTCGCCCGCACCGCCTTCGAGCGACGAGCGGGCGGAGACGGAGACGATTGCGCCCTCGTTATCTTGTAAGTGAGGCAGGGCGTGTTTCGAGGCGAGAAACATCGTCTTCAGGTTGACGTCGAAGAGAAAGTCGAACGTGTCGGCCTCGGTCTCCGCTATCGGGTCGCCACCACGCCACGTCCCCGCGATGTTGAGGAGGTAGTCCAGTCGGCCATGTTCGTCGACGACGGCCTCGACTACGTCTGCGACATCTTCCTCCTCGGTGAAGTCGCCGCCGTGGAAGTCGATGCGGTCGGGACTCGATAGCTGGAAGTCCTCGCTGTCGGGTTCGACCACGTCGGCCCCACAGACGGTCGCCCCCGCTTCGAGGAAGGCGTTCGCTACGGAACTCCCCAGTGCGCCGCCGACGCCGGTGACCAGTGCGACCTCGCCGTCCATATCGAAGGTGACGGACATGTCCGAAGAGACGGGCGACGGCCCGATAAAAGCTCAGTCCGTCACCGGTTCGGTCTCAAGGGGTGACGACGAGTTTCCCGAGGAAGCTCTCTTCGAGGACGTCCCGGTGTGCGTCGGCAACCTCGGCGAGGTTGTACGTCTGTGCGACCTCGGCGGTGAGGTCGCCGTCTTCGAGGAGCGTCGCCAGCGACGCGAGTACCCCGCCGAAGTCGGGCGCATTGAACATCAGGACGTGGTGGACCGACAGCGACTTCGACCGGCAGTTCGGGACGCTCTCGAACGTGGCCGCGGCGTCGCTGTTGCCGATAGCGGCGACCCGCCCGTCCTGTGCGGCTACCTCGGCGTCGAACGAGAGGTAGTCGTCGAGGCGGTGGTCCAGAATCACGTCCGGGCGACCGGCCGCGACGACGGCGTCCGCGAGGTCGTCCCGAGAGTAATCCAGCACGTCGTCGGCACCCAGTTCGCGTAGCCGGTCGTGATACGTCGGCGAGGCTGTCGTGGTGACCCGTGCGCCGTTCGCGGCGGCGAGCTGGACCGCGACGTGGCCGACGCCGCCGCTTCCCCCGTGAATCAGGGCGCGTTCGGCGGGGTTCAGCGAGCAGGTGGCAACCAGCGACTCCCACGCCGTGACGCCGACCAGGGCGATGGCCGCCCCGGTATCGAAGTCGACGCTCTCGGGCAGGCGTGCCAGATGAGACTCGGGAACGGCGACGTACTCCGCACAGGTCCCCTGGAGCCAGTTTCCGAGTCCGGTAGCGAAGACGCGGTCGCCTTCGGCGTAGTCCGAGACCGACTCGCCGACAGCGGCGACCGTGCCCGCGCAGTCCGAGCCCGGAATCCACGGGAGGTCACCCGGTTCGTACCCGCCTTCGCGGAAGTAGGTGTCGACGGGATTGACCGCCGCGGCTTCGACATCGAGTAGTACCTCGTCTGCGCCGACTTCCGGCCGCTGGATCTCGTCGACCGTGAGGACGTCCGGTCCACCATGTTCGTGGAATCTAACAGCACGCATATGTCTCCCGACGGCTGGATTCGACAAAAGGATATGGACGAGCGAACCCGTTCGACCGCTGAGTACTGTTTGTCAGCGGTCGATAGTCGACTATCCGTTCCGGAAATGTTACAGAAGCTTTAATTACTTTCTTCTCCACCTACAAGTACGGAACCGAGCATTCACGCTGTACGTTTCGACCCGCTCGTTCTCTCTATCTGAGGGTCGAACGGCCCGGCTATGGCCTGATTCCTGCCGCTCGCGCGACCGAAACGTGAGATGGGCAGCGAGTCCGACGTTCCGTCTCACCGTATCAAACTATGACACCGACGAAACCGCAAACGGAAACTGAAGAAATGAGTGTCGAGCAAGCGAAAGCGCTCGAACACCTCAGAGACGCGTTACGCGCCGACACCTCTGAGAAGAAGAACTACCACATCCGAACGGCGCTACAGTTGCTGACCGTCGCCGCCGACTGAGGGGTCACTCGACAGTTCGTCGTCGTCAGCCGAGTTCCCATCTACAGCGTCGCGAGATTCTGCCGGAGTTTGATGGTCGCCGTCATCAGCGCCGTGGCCGTCATGATGACGAAGACGACCTGGACGTGAAGCACGACGACGCGGTCTAATCCCGCCAGAACGGCCAGATCCACCGCGAGAATCAGCGCGGCGAAGAGGAGGACTGGTAGCAGGTGCCGAAGTAGCGTGTCGATGACGGTTCCCTGCACCCGCGTTTCGGTGGTTCCTCGCCGGCCGAAGGCGGCCCCGCCAACAGTGAAGGCTAGCGCACTGCTACCCGACAACGCCACCAATAGTGGATGGCGACCGACCAGTCCCATCCCGACGAAGACGACGACGATCGCGAGCACTGCGGCTCGCGTGGTCGTCCGTTCGTGACGGATCTCCCCGGTAGTGGCCACCGAGACGACGCGCCCGTAGAGGACGCGCATCGTGACCGCTAGCGAGAAGACATGTGCCAACAGCAGTGCGCTCTTTACCGGCAACGCGAACACTGTCAGCACCTCGACGAGACCGAAGACGGCGTAGGCAACGGCGAACAGTCCGGCGAGTGTCAGCGCGTTCCACAGCGGCCGTTCGGCGACGAGTTCGCTGGCCTGCCGGTTACAATACGCGTAGAAACTAAATCGCAGGCCAAGGGCTGCCAGCAGCGACAGGGCGATGAAGAAGATGAACGTCAGATTTGGGTTGTTCGGTGCGAACGGCAAGCCGACCGAGACGCTACCGGCCATCCGTCCCCCGCGGCTCTCGAAGCGCGCGTAACTCCTGTGTCAGATGTGCGGCCGTCTCGTAGCGAGCAAGTTTTCGGGTCGCCATCGCTTTGCCGACGACGTCGTCGACGGCGGCCGGCACGTCCGCAACGTCGCTCGGCGCGGGCGGTGAGGGGGCGAGCACTTGCTCTCGAACGTGGTCGAACGAACCGGTGTACGGCGGCCGGCCGGTGAATAGGCGATAGCAGACCGCTCCAAGCTGGTAGATATCCGTGGCGTGGTCGATGCGGCCGAACCGACGCTCGTAGTACTCCGGCGCAGCGTAGCGCGGGTCGAGGAACTGCGCCGGGTCGGTGTACTGTCGATAGACGTCGACGAGACCGACATCGTTCAGGAGCGGTGGCTGGCGGTCGCCATCGCGCAGGACGTTCCCGTAGTAGCTAATGCTCGTCGGGTCAATCCCGGTGTGGACGACACCGTGTTCGTGGAGAGCGGTGACGGCGTTGGCGAGCCGTTCGGCCTGCCAGGCGGCTTCCGTCGGCGTGAATCGTCCGCGTTCGGCGAGCGTGAGGTCGGTGTACTCGGTCGCCAGCCAGTGGCGTGGCTCCTCGTCCCAGTCGTACAGGGTGACGACGTTGTCCGTCTTCGAGACGGCGGCCCAGTCGTCTAACCGCGAGGCGAGCGCCGTTTCGAACGCCCGTTCTGTGTCGGCGGTGTGAAGCAGCCGTAGTGCAACGGCGTGTTCCTCGTCGTCCGCGACGCCCAGCGTGCGATAGGCCACGCCGTACCGACGATGTTCTCGCGGGGCCAGAATCGAGAGCGCGTCGAACCGGCTCTCGTACTCGACGAGCGAGAGCCACTCGGCGTCGGTGGCCGCGGGCCGTCGCCCGATCGTGCGGCCGCTGCGTGCCTCGTTGTCCGTGCCCCCCTCGTCTTCGTCAGCGTCGGCGACCGTCGATTCGCTTCCAGCCACTGACTGCTCGGGATTTGTCTCCTCGTCGCCGTCTGCCAGCTGGTTCCGTTCGCCCGTTTCTTCCACTGGATCGTCGGGGTACACCTGTCGCGGGTCGTCCCCGAACCTCGTTCCGGCGACCCGAATCCGACCGACGTTCCGTTTTTCGAGACGCCGCCCCGTTGGACGAGACTGCTCGGCGCGGTGTCGCGCGGTCCCCTCGCCAGTCAGCGCGTCGAGTTCCGTCTCGACGGTCTCGGGAAACCGGGCCGCCAGATAGTCGAGGGCGAGGTCGGCGGCCAGCCCGTCGTCGCCGTTCGTCCGGTCGAGGAGCCGGCCGACGAGGTACGCGACCGTGTCCGGGTGGGCGTCGGCGACGGCACACAGGGCCGTCGCCGCCCCGAGCCGGACCTGCCGGTCGCCCGTGTCGAGGAGCCCCAGCAGCGTCGGGAGGGCATCCCGAGGGACGTCGGTCGCGGTGAGCACCGCCGCGACGACGGCGTTGGGGTCGGCTGTCCCGTCAGAATCCGATGTCATCGACGTGATACGGCTATACTCGACCGTACGAACGTTTCACTTTTTTGGTGGGAAGCGGCCGACCGCACACTGGAGAGTACGAGTCGGCGAGAAAAATGGCCGATTCACTGAAGCGGGTGGCCGGTCAGTGGATGCCCATCGCTTCGATCTGCTCTTGATACCGGTTTCGGATGGTAACTTCCGTCACCTGCGCGACATCTGCGACTTCGCGCTGGGTCTTCTTCTCGTTGCAGAGCAGCGACGCGGCGTAGATGGCCGCGGCGGCGTAGCCCGTCGGGGACTTCCCCGAGAGCAGGCCCTGTTCGGCCGTCGTGTCGATGATCTCGTTGGCCTTCGATTGGACCTCCTCGGAGAGTTCGAGTTCCGAGGCGAACCGGGGGACGTACTGCTTGGGGTCTACCGGTTCCATCTTGAGTTCGAGTTCTTGGGCGACGTAGCGGTACGTTCGCCCGATCTCCTTCTGTTCGACGCGGGAGACGTCCGAGACTTCTTCGAGGCTTCGTGGGATGCCTTCCTGTCGGCAGGCGGCGTACAGGCAGGCCGTCGCCACGCCCTCGATAGAGCGGCCGCGGATGAGGTCCTCGTTGAGCGCGCGTCGGTAGATGACCGAGGCGACCTCTCGCACCGAGCGCGGGACACCCAGTGCCGAGGCCATGCGGTCGATCTCCGAGAGCGCGAACTGGAGGTTGCGCTCGCCGGCGTCTTTCGTCCGGATGCGCTCTTGCCACTTTCGCAGGCGATGCATCTGGGAGCGTTTCTCCGAGGAGAGTGACCGGCCGTAGGCGTCCTTGTCCTTCCAGTCGATCTGGGTGGTCAGCCCCTTGTCGTGCATCGTCTGGGTCGTCGGCGCGCCGACGCGTGACTTCGATTGGCGCTCGGAGTGATTGAACGCGCGCCACTCCGGCCCGCGATCGATGTTCTCGTCCTCGATGACGAGGCCACAGTCCTCACAGACGAGTTCACCACCGCCGTCGCTGGTGATGGATTCCGACTCACACTCCGGACAGGTCTGCTGACCTGTATCCTCGGACTCCTGCTCACGCTCCTGCTGGTCCGTTTCCCGCTGGCGCGTCGGCCTTTCCATGTGTTCTTTTACGGAGAACGGCCTATCACGTATAAATGTTTTGGCTAAGGCAGTGATTTACCCCGGGTAAGTGCCTGCTACTGGTGGTGAATCGGGGGAACATCGGGGAGTGCGTAAAGGCTTAACCCGGGGGCGGCCGGTGGTACTGGCATGAATGTGGCCGTACTGGGGGCTGGCCCGCGCGGGCGCGACGCCACCCGTGAGTGCCTGCGTGCAGGACACGACGTGCGCTTGTACGACTCGGACGCCCACGCTGTGATGGACAGCATCGACGCCGTCGGACAGCGACTTCCGGAACGCGATATCAGCGACCACGTCGACGGCACGACCGGGTTGCAGAGCGCCGTCTCCGGCACCGATGTCGTCCTCGATACGACGGACCGCAACGTCGAGGGCCGTCGAGAACTACTCGCAGAGGCCGAACAGTTCGTCGACGACGCAACAGTCTTCGTCAGCGAGACGGAGGAATCGATTACTGCCGTCGCCACCGGACTCAAGCGCCCTGGGCGCACCGCGGGCCTCCACTTCGTCGAACCGCTGGATTCCGGCCTCGTCGAGGTCGTGCTCGCCGACCAAACGACCGACGCGACGCGCGAACGCGTAAGCGAGTTCGTCGAGGAACTGGACGGTGTCCCGCTCACCGTGCGCGACACGCCGGGGTTCGCTGCGACGCGTCTCGAACTCGCCGAACTGATCGAGGCGATACGCATGGTCGAATCCGGCGTCGCCACCGTTTCCGACGTGGACCTCGCGGCGACGCGAACGGAAGATGAACGCGGCCCGCTCGCCCGGGCGGACGAACGTGGACTCGACGCCGCCCTCGATTCGCTCGACCACCTCGCGTCGGCCCTCGACGAGCGCTTCGAACCGCCGGCGCTCCTCCGCCAACGAGTCGCCGACGGTCAGCTCGGGGAATCGACCGGCGAGGGCTTCTACATCTGGAAGAACGGCGAGCCGTCCTCGCCCGCCGAACTGGGGGCCCAGGACGCCGTCGCCGGTGACGACTTCGACGAGGGATGACCGACGACCGGCCCGAAGCTGACGACGACGGCGACGGCCTCAACGAACTGTTCGACGAACTCGAAGAGCTAGAGGACATCGTCGACAGCGAGGCCGAACGCGAACAGGTCCGCGAGGCGATGCGAGCGGCGACGGCGGCACAGGATCACGACCCTGCCGTCTTCGGTCGGGTCATCTGGGGGTTCGACCGCGAGGACTTTGCCGAGGCCGTCCTCGGGTCGCTCCTCTTCGGCATCCCGATGGCCGTCGAAGGGGGCACGATAGACGCGGGCCAACACATCGCACAGCATCCACTATACTTCCTCGGAACGCTGGCGGCGGCGGTGGCGATGGTGTTCGGTATCCTCTACGTCGCAGACTTTCAGGACGTTCGGGTCGCCAATCGTATCTTGGGAATCGTCCCGCGCCGTCTCGCTGTCGTTACGGCTACCGCATTCGCGGTCTCTGTGGCACTTCTGACCGGGTGGGGACTGGTCGAGTGGTCGACGGACCCTGTCGTCGTCTGGCAGTCGCTCAGTACGTGTACCGTGGCCTTCGTTCCGATGGCTATCGGCGCGGCGCTGGGTGACATCCTCCCTGGTAGCTGATTCCGCGCGACCTGTCGAGAGTCCATGACATCTATTCCCGTTGGCGGCGACGTTTGGCAACCGTTAAAAGCCGCGGTCGGATACGGGGTGGTATGAGCGAGAGCCAGCAAAAGCGGACGCAGAAGTGCGTCTCGTGTGGCATCAACATCGCCGGCAATAACGCCGCGGCGTTCAAGTGCCCGGACTGCGGGCAGCAGATCTACCGCTGTTCGACCTGCCGGAAGCAGAGTAACCTCTACAAGTGTCCGGACTGCGGCTTCACGGGGCCATAACGATGGGGAAGGTAGCCGCCAAGATCAAGGTCATGCCGCAGAGCCCGGACGTCGACCTCGACGACCTCCAGGAGCGTCTCGAAGGGTCGCTTCCCGAAGGCGCGAAGATCAAGGGTTTCGAACGCGACGACGTCGCGTTCGGCCTCGTTGCCCTCTTCCCGACGGTCATCATCCCGGACGAGTCCGGTGGGACCGACGCTGTCGAGGAGGCCTTCGCGGATGTCGACGGCGTCGAATCAGTTGACGTCGACACCGTCGGCCGCCTGTAAGCGACTGGCTCCCGTTTTCGCGTTCATCGACCGACCAGTGGCGACTGTGTGTCGGCACGACACCGACCACGCCAGCCACGCGGTTCTCGGCGCAATTCTCGGCCCACCTCGCGGACGTGGAACGCACGTTTTATTACGGCGACCGAACAAGCGGTGAGCAAGAATGCCTAGTTCACACGGCCCCCTCGAAGGAACTCGTGACAAACTCAAGAACAGCCCCCGGGACCGCGGTACCTCCCCGCCCCAGCGCTCCGTCGAGCAGTTCGAAGAAGACGAGAAGGTCCACCTGAAGATCGACCCCTCGGTCCCCGACGGCCGCTTCCACCCGCGATTCAACGGCCTGACCGGCACCGTCCTCGGCGAGCAGGGCACGGCCTACAAGGTCGAAATCGTCGACGGCGGCAAGACGAAGACGGTCATCGTCAAGCCCGCACACCTGCGCCGACAAGAGAACTGAGATGACCATCTTCAAAGCGAAGGTCGACGAGGAGTACCTCACCCTCGCCGAGACCAAGGCGGTACTCGAAGACCTCGAAGTGGAGCGAGCGGCCGACGAGGAGCGCGAGATGCGCTACGAACTCAAGCGGGCCATCGAGCACGTCAACCGGTTTGCCCTGCTCGACCCCGAGGAGTCCCGCGAGTTCGTCTCGCAACTGCGGGAACTGGAGAAGGTGGACGAACCGACCGCCTACAAGATCGCGAACCTCCGACCGCTTGACCGGGACGAGCTTCGCGCAGTCTTCGCCCAGGAACGGTACACCCTCTCGGGTGACGAACTGGACGAGATTCTCGACGTCGTCAGGCAGTACGCCTGATAGAAACTGTTGTCGCTGTGTCTCGGTATTCGCCGTCTCGGCGAAATACCAGACTGCCCTACACCAGTCTCTCTGCTACCGGCGGTCGTACGGCAGTCTCCCGTTTCTGGCCGTTCATCCACGGCCATTAAGTGTACTCTCGTCGTATCGCAGTGCATGACCAACACGGAGAGCGGTGGTGACGAGATGGTTGCGGCGGTCCTCGATCTACTCCCGCGCGGACGGAGCGACGACGACCGGCCACAACACCAGAAAGAGCCGCTCGCGTTCGTTCTCGATATCGATGAGTTCTATCTCTACGAACTCGTTCTCGACGACGACCACGACGTCTCTATCGGCGACCGGATCGACCTCACGGCGTTCGGCCGGGTGAACGAAATCGAGTACGAGGACCTGCCGAGCAGCGCGCAGTCCGAGCTCGACTACGCCGTCGAGGAGATCGTCGAAGCCGACGAACAGCGGTTCGTCGATTTCTACAACGACGCCCAGCCGATCACACTGCGACTCCACCAGCTGAACCTCCTGCCCGGCATCGGGAAGAAACTCCGGAACACGATTCTCGACGAGCGAAAGCGCCAGCCGTTCGAGAGCTTCGAGGAACTCGAAGAGCGCGTCAGCGGCCTCCACAACCCGAAAGAAGTGCTCGTAGAGCGCATCCTCGAAGAGTTGCGCGAAGACGACCTGAAGTATCGGACGTTCGTCCGCCGGAGCGAGCAGGGCGAGACCGATAGCTGAGCGGAGCGAAGCTATCGGCCTCGAAGCGGAACGGGGAGGAACGACCCGCGGAACAAGGCGAGGCCGATGACTGAGTCCGGCCAGCGAGTGGGCGACCTTTTCAACCGCCGACCGTCTACAGATAGCCAATGACCGACACGCAGACTGGGAGTCGCAATCCCGACGCGCTCGTCCGCCGGGCGGGCAAACGGGCCGACACCCGCCAGGACCAGCACTTCCTCGTCGACGACCGAGTGCTCGACCGCATCCCCGAATACGCCGTAGAGGCGGAGATAGACCTCTCTCACGTCCTCGAAATAGGGGGCGGGCCCGGGGCGCTGACCGACCGACTGCTCGGCCACGCTGAGGAAGTGACCGTCGTCGAGCGCGACCCGGACTTTGCGGCACACCTCCGCGAGGAGTTCGCTGACGAGCGAATGGCGGACCGACTGACCGTCCTCGAAGGGGACGCACTCGACGTCTCGCTGCCGGAGTTTACGGCCAGCATCTCGAATCTCCCCTACGGCGCGTCCTCCGAGATCGCGTTTCGACTCCTCCCACGAGAGCGACCGCTCGTCTTGATGTTCCAGCAAGAGTTCGCCGAGCGGATGGCCGCCGACCCCGGAACCGACGATTATGGCCGCCTCTCCGTGACGGCAGGCCACTACGCCGACGTGGATATCGTCGAGACGGTTCCCAAGGAAGCGTTCGACCCGCAGCCGCGCGTGACGAGCGCGCTTGTACGGACGACACCCCGGAAACCGGACTACTCCGTTCCCAACGACGATTTCTTCATGGACTTCCTGAAAGGGGTGTTCACTCAGCGCCGGAAGACGATGCGCAACGCTGTCCGGAACACCGCCCACATCTCCGGGTTGGGCAACCCCGACGCCGTCGTTGAGGCGGCCGACGAGGAACTGATGAGCGCCCGCGCTGGGAATCTCGCGCCGGCGGACTTCGCCGACCTGGCGACGCTGGCGTACGATGTCGGCGACCCGGAGGCGTGAGGATGGCGGAGGACGAGCAAACCGGCGACGCAGACAACGCGGACGACCCGGCCGACACCGATGGGCGACCCGCACTGGCCGATCAGCGCGACGTCGAGTCGGTGTACCAACCGGCGGAGGATTCCGATTTGCTAGCCAGGGCGGCCTACGAACAGGTCGGTGAGGGCGACCGAGTGCTCGACGTGGGAACGGGGTCGGGCTACGTCGCGGCAACGATGGGCGAGGCAGGAGCCGACGCCGTCGGCGTGGACGTGAACCCACTTGCGTGTCGGCAAGCCCGCGAGAACAGCGTGTGGGTCGTCCGCGGCAACTTACTCGAACCGTTTCGAGATGGCATCTTCGACCTCGTGACGTTCAATCCGCCCTACCTTCCGACGCCGAAGGAGAAGGAGTGGGACGACTGGATGGAACACGCGCTTTCGGGCGGCGAGGATGGCCGTCGTCTCGTTGACCCGTTTCTGGCGTCCGTCGGTCGCGTTCTCGCACCCGACGGCGCGGCGCTCTTACTGGTCAGTAGTCTCACCGACCCTGACGCTGTCTGTGAGTACGGCCGCGAACACGGGCTGACGAGTGCCCGAGTCGCAAGCGAGAAACATCCGTACGAGGAGCTTTCCGTCCTGCGGTTTACGCAGGAATAATTACCAACAAGCATTTTCCCGAATAGGAAATATTAAAGCCCGTCATTTCGTAGGCGAGCGCAATGACACAGATAGTCGCCACGACCCCTGGCCTGTTCCCGTTGCCGGACTGGGCCAAGGACGAACTGTCCAATCTGAAGGGACACCAGAAGACCGACCTCATCAGCGGTGACGAGGGCGGAGAGATAACGCACGCCTACGACCGCGCCCGCGAGGAAGTCGTCTCGCTCCAGCAGGAAGCGGGACTCGACCGAGTCGTCGAGGGCCAACTCCGCTGGGACGACATGATCGCTCACCCGCTCGCGGTCCACGACAACGTCGAGACCCGCGGGATCGTCCGCTACTACGACAACAACAATTTCTACCGAGACCCCGTCGTGCAGGGCGACCTCACCGCCGATGGCGACGTTGCCGCCGACCTCGACGCGGCCGCCGAACTCGTCGACGGTGGGCTGCAGGCAGTTCTGCCCGGCCCGTACTCGCTCGCGGACCTCGCCACGGACGAACACTACGGTGACGACGCCGCTTTCCTCGACGCCATCGCCGACTTCCTCGCCGGTGAGGCCGAGCAGTTCCCCGACATCGAGACGCTGTTCCTGCTGGAACCGTCGCTGGTCGAGAACGCCCCCGAAGACGGCGAGGACGAACGAGCTAGCGAGGCCATCGACGCCGTCGCGAACGCCGTCGACGCCGACGTCGTCGCGCACACCTACTGGGGCGCAATCGAGGAGAAGGTGTACGCCCACCTGATGGACGCCGATGTGGACGCCATCGGCTTCGACCTGATCGCCGACCACGACCACAACGTCTACAACGTGCAGGAGTACGGCACGAAAGACGACGTCGCGCTCGGCGTCGTCGACGGGCAGAACACGCTCGTCGAAGCGCCCGAGACTATTCGCGACCGAATCGACTGGTTCGAACAGCAGACCAACACCGTCTACGACACCGTCTACGCCACCGCGAACACCGAGCTGTTCTATCTCCCCGTCAACAAGTTCGCGGACAAGCTACAGTCGCTTGCGAACGCGACGACGCTGGAGGTGGAAGCATGACCGGCCCACGAGAGCAGTTCCGACCCGAGAACCACCCGAACAACCACTTCCTGCTGACGACCGTCGTCGGCTCCTACCCCAAGCCGAAGTGGCACGACCGCGCCCGCGAGATGTTCGAAGACGAGGACGCCGACTTCGGTGAGGACGAGTGGGAGGAGTCGAAAGATGACGCGTCGCGGCTCATCACCCACGAACACGAACGCTGCGGCCTCGACGTCATCTGCGACGGCGAGATGCGTCGCAACGAGATGGTCGAGTACTTCGCCCACCGCATCGACGGCTACGAGTTCAACGGCCGCGTGAAGGTCTGGGGTCACAACTACTTCGACAAGCCGAGCGTCGCAGACGAAGTCGAGTATGGCGAACAGTGGCTCGTCGAGGAGTTCGAGTTCACCGACGAGGTGGCCGAGCGCCCGGTCAAAGTCCCTATCACCGGTCCCTACACGCTCGCTAACTGGTCGTTCAACGAAGTCTACGACAGTGAGGAGGAACTGGCCTACGAACTGGCCGACCTCGTCAACGAGGAGATTGAGGCGCTGGTCGATGCGGGCGCGCGCTACATCCAGATAGACGAACCGGCGCTGGCGACGACGCCGGACGACCACGCCATCGTCGGCGAGTGTCTCGAACGCATCGTCGACGACGTGCCCGAGGACGTACGGCTCGGCCTGCACGTCTGTTATGGCGACTACTCGCGCATCTACCCCGAGATTCTGGAGTACCCGGTCCACGAGTACGACCTCGAACTCGCCAACGGTGACTACGAGCAACTCGATGTCTTCAAAGACCACGAGTTCACGAAGGACTTCGCCATGGGCGTCCTCGACGCCCACACGGCCGAAGTCGAGTCCGTTGAGGAGATAAAGGAGAACATCAAGAAGGGGCTGGAGGTCGTTCCGCCGGAGCGACTCACCGTCTCGCCGGACTGCGGCGTGAAGCTCCTGCCCCGCGAAATCGCCTACGGGAAGATGGAGAACATGGTACAGGCCGCCCGCGAGATCGAAGAGGAACTCGACGCCGGCGAAATCGACGTGGTCGCGAGCGGTGCGGAAGCGAGCGCGGACGACTAGCGAGGTTCTGAGCGTAGCGAAGAACC
This sequence comes from Haloarcula amylovorans, assembly GCF_004681185.1. Lineage (GTDB taxonomy): Archaea > Halobacteriota > Halobacteria > Halobacteriales > Haloarculaceae > Haloarcula > Haloarcula amylovorans. The sequence goes on from NZ_SRIF01000001.1 coordinate 632,384, forward strand.
TCGAACGTCGAACGGGGAACGAAGTGACCCGTGAGACGATTGAAGCGACGAGCAGGCTCGGCTACGAGTAGTCAATTATTCGCGCAGCGGACGACTAGCGGGATTTCTCCGAAATCCCGAAAACGAACGGGGAGGGACGACTCGAGAGTAGCGAGGGCCGCGCGCAGCGCAGAACCTCGGAAATGAGTGGGGAGGAAAAATCCGTGAACAGCGAGACGCCGAGCCTAGCGAGGGGGTCTCGAAAATGCGAGTGGAGAGGGATCGAAGGCCACTCAGGCAGTCGGACGGCGACGCCGCCCGACGGCACACTCGCGCCTAGCGTGGTTTGAGCGACCATCGAGAGCGAAAACTACGAAATAGCGAACGGCGACCGTAGGGTGCCGCGAGCAGTTTTCCATTGACGAACGTCGATCGCTCGCTACCGAGCCTCGTCTCTGTCGTTTGTTCCGAACAGACTTCGGTGGCCACTGAGTAGGCATGCTATACGAACGCATTGGACACGGCCAAAAGTTCGACGAAAGCCGAAATTACTATCGACCACCGCCAACAATTAATTCAGATAGGTTGTCATTTGCCGCCGAGGTTGCCCTCAGCTAGAATGGCTTTATCGGGGTCTTTAACAGCTACTGGGCCCGAATTTTCACGTAGGTATCAAAGAGTGGCAAACGGTGACACACTGGGAAAGAGTTTAGTCACTTTCGGGCGTTGACTCACAACGAGAGAACATGACTGATGACACACACCTCAGGGCGGAACTGTATCTTCGCGGAGACACGTACGGCACGTTCGACGCCCAGCAGCAGGTTCTGAACCGAGTCAAACGGTTGGAGGCTAACGGCGTGTTTACGGAGTCGATGGTCGCCGGCGAGTGGCAGCGTATCCGGACGATGGCCGAGGACAAGCGATCGGGTGCGCTGGCGACTTACGAGGAGTTCCGCGACTGGGCCGAGCGCAACGCCACGTCGCTAGAACCGGCCTTCGAGCGACGGACCCGAAGCTACGTCGGGATGGATCGCGTCGACGACGTCGTCGTCTTCCCAGTCGTCTCGCTGGCGATATACGACGATACGCAGCTAGAGGCCGTCTTCCCGTGCACCGACAGCGAGTACACCTACACGGTGGGTGACGCGCTGGATGCCTTCGAACGCGGCGACGAAGCGTGGCTCGCGCAGTTCGACACCGTCACCGTCGGCCGCACCGAACCGTGGCTCGAACCCGGCGTCGAGACGACGCCCTAGCCGCGTAGCGCTTCGACTGGTTCTTCGCTCGCGGCTTTCCACGCCGGATAGAGGCCGCTCAGGATGCTCGTCACGACGCCGAAACTGAACGCCGCGATGAGGTACCACGCGTTGGCCATCCGGAAGACGGCCATCGCGTCGCCGACGGTGTAGTGATTGATGGCCAATCCAGCGGCGATGCTGATGATGACGCCGACGAGTCCGCCGATGACGCCCAGTAGCGTCGCTTCGGTCAGCATCACTTTGAGCACGTCGCGTTTCTGATAGCCGACCGCGCGCAGAACACCGATCTCTTCTCGCCGCTCGACTGTCGACATCAACATCACGTTGAGGATGGAGATACCGGCCACGAACAGCGAGATAGAGGCGATGCCGACGAGGACGGTGTTGATTATCTGGAACTGCTGTTCGATGAGGTCAACGATGCTACCGAACTCCGTCACCGTGACGCGTTCCTGTCGGCCGTTGAGCGAGTCGCGAATCGCCATCGCCGTCTCGTTGGCCTGTGACCCAGATTCGGCGGTGATGTACACCTGTGAGTAGCCGCGCTGGTTGAAGCTACTGGCCGGGAGGACGAGCCTGTTCGCCGGGTTGAGCGGCGAGAATGCGTCTCCGGATTCGAGTACCGCTCGAACCCTGACGGTGCTCCCGTTGACGGCGATGGTACTCCCTGGATGCAGATCGTGTTCCTCGGCGAGGGAAGCCCCCACGAGTGCGCCAGAGCGGAACGGTTCTGGGATACGCCCCTCGGTGGCGTTGTACACCTCCGCTGGCTGTTCGAGGCCGTAGACTAATTGCGTCGTGTTCTGATTGCGGTCGAAAGCGACCGGTTGGACGCCTTGTTTGACCGGCGACACCGTCGCTCCCGGCCCTGCGGCGCGCCTGATATCTCTGATATCCCGTTCCGAGAGCGAATCGAAGCCGGCTTCCTGGTTCGGTGAGACAGTGAGTTGGTTGCCCACGCTCCCGAGGTTCTGGGTGAACGAGTACTGGAGCGCGACGCCGAACATCCCGAGTGACGCGATGGCGACGACGCCGATGACGATACCAAGCGACGCCAGCAGCGAGCGCATCTTCGTTCGCGTGAGGTTCCGACTGGCCATCAACGCCGCGGGAAAGCGGCGGTACAGCGGCTCAAGCATCTATCATCTCCTTCCCGATGGTGCCGTCGACGAGGTGGACCGTCCGGTCGACGTACTGGTTGACCAGTTCGTCGTGGGTCACCGCGACGATGGCAACGTCCTGTTCGTCGGCGATGCGGCGGAATTCGTCGAGAATCTGGCGACCGGTCTCCCGGTCGAGGCTCCCGGTCGGTTCGTCGGCGAGAACGATAGTCGGGTCGTTGATGAGCGAGCGAGCGATGGCAACGCGCTGTTTCTGTCCGCCCGACAGTTGGTCGGGTTTGTGGTCGAAGCGGTCGCCGAGGCCGACTCGCGTGAGCAAGTCGCGGGCGCGAGCCGCCCGGTTCGGGTCGCGGTCGAACAGGCGCGGGACCTCGACGTTCTCGACGGCGTCGAGCGTCGGGAGGAGGTAGAAGTTCTGGAAGACGAACCCGATGGTCCGCTTGCGGAGCGCGGTTCGCTTGCGGTCGCCGAGGTCCGTCACGTCTCGGCCGTTCAGGATGACCCGCCCTTCCGTCGGCGTCGCTAGCAGGCCGAGGATGTTCAACAGGGTGGATTTCCCGCTCCCGCTGGGGCCCATGATGGAGACGAACTCACCGGCTTCGAGCGTGAAGTCGATCCCGCCGAGGGCTTCCAGCGTCTCGCCGCCGGTTCGGTACCGCTTGACGATGTTCTGGGCGTCGATGACAGTCATATGTCGTCGGGTTCGTCGGAGCGACGGGACCAGCGGATGAGGATACCGGCGACGACGATGACCGCGACGGCCCCGATGGCGAGTATCGGGAGCAAGCCGCCGCCGCTGTCGTTCGATTGGGCCGGTGTCTGTACCGGACCGCTCGACGTCGTTCCGGTTTCGACGGCGAACGTCCGTTGCTTGCGGGTACCGTCTACGAGATACGACACCTGTACAGGGACCGAGGAGACGTTGCCGGTCGTGCGGGCGGTGACGTCGAAGGAGACGAAGTCCGACGAGGGGACGGTCCCCACGAAGTAGTCCTTGTTCGGTTCGACGGGTTCGACGTTCTCGGTGGGAACGACGCCGACGATGACACTGTTAGCGCTCGACATCCCGACGTTACTTGCGCTCCCGCTTATCTGGAGGTGGCCGCCCTCTCGGGTGACGGAGACGCCGGTCAGCTGAATCGCGCCCGGAACCGAGCGGAGTTGCGCGGTCGTGCTGGCACTCCGCTGTCGGGTTCCGATCTCGTAGTTCGCGTCGACCGAGACGTCCGCACTCCCCTCAGACATCGTGGCATTGAGCCGAACCCGTTTCGAGGAGCCGGCGGGTACCGACGAGACGATGGTTCGCTGGAATGTCGCGTTGGCCGCAGAAGCCGTGACGACCACGTCCTCTGCGGGCGCGTTCCCCTGATTGATCACGTCGACGGCGAGGGCGCGGTCGGTACCGGTACCGACGCCGGACGCGTCGAGGACGACGCCCTCACGGAGCTCCTCGGTTTGGATCGTCTTCGTTCGCGTCACAGTTCGGTCCGTGCCGCCGGGGACGGTATAGGAGAGCGTCGCTTCTAGTTCGTGTGTTCCGTCGCTCTCAGGACGAAACCGGAACGGGGCTGAGGCGGTGTTCCCGGCGGGGAGCGTCGCCAGCACGGTCCGGTCTTCGAGCATCGTCACGCCGTCGCCGGAGACGGTTATCTCGACGTTCGAGACCGGTGTGTCGAGTCCGTTCGCCACCGTGACGGTCCCAGAGGCGGGGACGCCGGCGACCGACTCGTTGGCTCGGATGTCGAGCTGCGGGTGGTTCTCTTCGACCGAGAGCGATATCGGATATCGCAGTTGAACGGACTCGTTCGTGTTCGTGTTCTCGCCGTAGACGATGAGCCGGAGGTTGCGGGTCCCGGCCTCTTCGAAGGTGTGCGTAAGCGGCACCTGGACGCTAGACCCCGGCGAGACGGTCCCGACGTCGGTGATACGCTCGTACTCGGTGACTCCCCGACCCGAGGCTTTTCGGAGCGCGATGGCGTTTATCTGTAGCGGCGCGCTGCTCGATTGGGCGTTCTGAATCGTCGGTGTGAACGTAATCGACTCACCGGGTGCCGGGGAGTCGGGCGAGATCTGGAAGTCCGAGATGGAGGCGTTGACGCCCGCACCGGCGACCGTCACCGGGACGGCGGCGACGCTCGCGATCAGTACGAGAACCGTCAGACGCCGCATCGTCCCTCCCTCGCCGTTCGAACGTTCGTTCGAGATTCAGGTGGGAGGACGACTTCACGACACATGGGGACCAGGTCCATGTGTCCTCGTCCACCCGACTACAATTTATAGCTGATGAAAGTATCGTGTCGACACCGTGGAATTTTCGACGAGCAAAGCGGCGACTGCTCCGCCCTTCATGGGATTGCCCACGTCGCGTGACGCCGCCGGTGCTGGTATCGACAGACGATCCGGTTCAGAGCGGGATACCGTCGAGCAACCGCTCGAACTGTTGGCGGTACTGGGCTTCGGCCCGAGCCTGTGCTAGGCCGGACTGCTCGGCGAAGGCGGCCTCGAACCCGGCCATCCGCCACAGCAGCGTCGAGAGCTGATAGAGCGATCGGCGCTCCTCGTACCCATCGCCGAACTCCATCGGCCGCTGTGCGAGGTAGCCGTCGTGAAACTCCCCGCGGAGCCGCTCTCGGATCTCGGGGTCCCGAAACGAGGAATCGATGAAGAGGAACTCCGTCTGTGCGAGGTTGTACTCGGGGAGGGCCGCCAACACGTCCTGCCAGTCGAGGACGGCCGTGATCGGCTCGTCGGCCTCGGGGTCGAACAGGAGGTTCGCCGGACGGAAATCGTCGTGGACGAGCCGCGGCACGCCGTCCTCCGGGACGAGATCAAGGGCTGGCTCGATTCGTTCTTCGGCCCGCTCGGCCACGTCCCCGAAAGGAGTGTCATCGAGCCGCGAGAGGTGCATTCTGGTCAACTTCTCGAAATACTCCCGCCAGCTCCCCATCCAGTCTCGGACGATGAGCCGGCCGTCGTGGAGGTCGAGGCGGCCGAACGCTTCGAAACCGATTTCGGAGTGCATGTCGCCGAGGATGGCCCCAGCCTGTCGCATGATGCGCTGGCGGTTCTCCGTCGAGAGACCCGCGAACTCCTCGGCTAGGTTCTCACCGTGGACACGCTCGGTGACGAAGTAGGGCCGGACATCCATCTCGGGGTCCTCTTTGAAGACGAGGATGCGCGGCACCGGCACGTCGGTTCGGTCGGCGACGTACTCGTGGAGCTTCGGTTCGACGGCGAAGGGCACGTCGTCCGTCGGTTTGAACTTCACCACGACCTCGTATGACTCACCGCCGTGCTGGAGCGTCACCATGTAGACGTCGCTCTGGTGGCCGCCCGTCGGCGTCTCGAACGAGAACCCCTCGTAGTCGGGGCCGGACTCGTCGAGCACCGCTTCGATGTCGCGTTCCGGTGTCGACACTGCAAGCGGGTAGGGGAGAGGGCTAAATAAAAGTGTCAGTCACCTCATCCCGCCGAATCACGGTCCGATAGCGCGGGCCGGTCCGTTCCGCGGACGACACTCGCTTATCAGTGCAGACGTAACCGCACGCATGCCCGAACTGACACTCGTCGCCGGTGTCGCCCGAACCGGCGTCATCGGCGACGAGGGAACGATTCCGTGGCACTACGCAGAAGACGAAACGCAGTACAAAGAGCGCGTCGCCGGCCATCCCGTCGTCGTCGGACGGCGAACCCACGAGGGGATGAGTCGGATTCGCGGCACCCACCCGATCGTCGTCACTCGAAACCCCGACGAGTACGAGGAGACGGGCGTGACATACGTCTCGACGGTCGCGGCCGCAATCGACGCCGTCGCGGCGCATGACGACCGGGGGTACGTCATCGGCGGACAGGCCATCTACTCGATGTTTCTGCCCTACGCCGACCGGGCGTTCGTCTCGGAACTGCCGGAGTACCGGGGCGGAAATCGCGTCTTTCCCTATCTCGGCACCGACTGGACTGTCACCGACCGGCACGCCTACGACGGGTTCGACGTTATCGAGTACGTCCACGACGACTCTCGCTCGCCGCCGAGCGGGGAGTGAGAGGGGCGCGTCCCCCTCGATATCATCAGCCCTTAGCTACTCCGGCCCATTCGGACGGACATGCAAACGGTCGAGGCGGCAGGGTTGGAAATCGGTGACGACCACCCGCCCCGCATCATGGGGGTACTGAACGTCAGCAAGGAGTCACCGTACGACCCGTCGGTCTACGACGACCCGGGGGAGGCCGCCGCGTACGTCGACGAGGAACTCGTCTCGGAGGGCGCCGACATCGTCGATATCGGCCTCGAATCGGCGAACAAGCGGTTAGACGTGCTCACGCCCGAGCAGGAACTGGCGCGACTCGACACCGCTATCGAGACTATCGAATCGGTGAGCGGTGACGCCGTCTTCTCAATCGAGACGCGCTACGCCGAGGTAGCCGACGAAGCGCTGAAGCGTGGGTTCGACATGGTCAACGACATCTGTGGCTTCGCGGACCCGGAGATGCCGGATATCTGCCGGGAGCACGACGTCGCCGTCGCCAAGATGGCGAGCCCGCCGGACCTCACTCGCCCCGGCGCGGTCGAGGAGACCGACTGGGCGGCGGTCCGCTCGCCGAAGTGGGCCGAGCAGGCCGACTACGTCGACGAGATATACGCGGCGTTAGAACAGAACGGCTTCACCGACAAGACCATCGTCGACCCGGCCTTCGGCGGGTGGAGCGAGGCGAAGACCCTCTCCGACGACCGCGAAACGTTCCGCCGCCTCCGGGAGTTCCGCGGCCACGGCTACCCGATTCTCGTCTCCATCAACCGCAAGAACTTCCTGAAGACCATCGCCGACCGCTCGACGGAGGACGCGTTGCCCGTCAGTCTCGCCGCCACGTCGATGGCGGTCGAGCGCGGCGCACACGTCGTCCGGACCCACGACGTCGCCGAGACGCGGGACGCCGCTCTCGTCGGCAAGGCGTTCACCGAACGCTCGCGTACCGTCCGGAACCACGTCACGGTGAGCGAGCTCGACGTTCACCGGCCGATGGAGGTCGCTCACCACTTGGAACGCATCGGGGCGGACGGAGACGCGAGCGAAGCGTACGTCGGTCGCGTCTTCGAGGTGAACGGACTCGACCCCGAGTCGGTGGACGAACTGCTGGCCGTCGCCGAGGAGACGAGCCTCGTCGTCCAGGTGGGAGACGGCGGTCTCCTCGTCGGCGGTCGCCTCGACGCACTCGGGGAGGCGGCGACGCGACTGCCGGAAACAGCGGCGCTCGAACCGCTCACCGAGGCGCTCGACCCATGACTGACCCGACACCGGAGGCGAGCTGATGGACTACGCACAGGAGCGAATCACGACGCTGCACGACCTGACCGACCCGACGCCGGACGCGCCGGTCGGCGAGAGCGCCGTCGTCGTCCCCATCGCTGGCGAGACAGAGGCGGCCGTAACGCCCGGCCACGTCTTCGAGACGCTAGCGGCAGTCGGACCAAGCGAAGTCGTCGTCCCGCTTCGCGCACCTCGGGAAACCGCCCTCGCATTCCGAGAGTGGGCGGCGGCGTTCGACGTGGCGGTGACGGTGCTGTGGTGTGGTTCCCCGCTGCTGTCGACGCTCCTCGACGAGCACGGACTGGACGGCGGAACGGGAAAGGGCCGGGACGTCTGGCTCGGTCTCGGCGTCGCCGCCGCTCGGGCCGAATACGTCGTGGTCCACGACGCCGACGCGACGACGTACGCCGAGAAGCACGTCCCGCGGCTCTTGGCCCCGCTGACGATGGACCACGAGTTCGTCAAGGGCTACTACGCGCGAGTCGAAGACGGCCAGTTGTACGGCCGCCTCGCGCGGCTGTTCGTCGCGCCGCTGTTGCGCGTGCTGGCGGATCGACACGCGGACCCGCTGCTCGGGTATCTTTCCGCGTTCCGGTATCCGCTGGCCGGCGAGTTCGCCGTCACCGCCGACGCCGCGAAGCAGGTTCGTGCCCAGCGAGCGTGGGGACTGGAACTGGGACTGCTCGGCGAGGCCTACGACGTGGCCGGAGAGACTGGCACCGCACAGGTCGACCTCGGTATCCACCGGCACGACCACCGGCCAGTTGGCGGCCGCGGCGGCCTCTCGACGATGGCGACCGAAGTCGGCGAGGCGCTGTTTCGCGCCCTCGAAGACGGCGGTGTCGCCCCGGACTACGAGACGCTGCCCGAGGCGTACCGAACGGCCGCGAACCGCTACGTCGAGCAGTACGCCGCGGACGCGGCGTTCAACGGACTCGATTACGACCCCGAGGGAGAGCGCGCTCAGATTGCGGAGTACGCGGAGAGCGTCCGGTCGCCGGGATCGGACGACCGGCTCCCGGCGTGGACCGACACCGGCCTCACACCGTCGGCGGTCGTCGAAGCCTCGAGGGACGCGCTCGAACGGCGCTGCGATCACTCACTCGACTGATGCGAGCGGTCAGTCTGCGCCGCTCGCTCAGACCAACTCGTCGGCGAGTGCGTGGAACGACTCGATAGTCAGGTCCGGTTCGCCGGCGAAGGCGTCCCACGGGCCATCGCGGTCGGCCCACACGCCTTGCATCCCGGCGTGCATCGCGCCGTAGACGTCGGAGTAGCCCGATGTGACGTGGGCAATCTCGTCGATAGGGGTCCCAGTTCGCGCGGCGGCGTGGCGGTACAGCTCGGCGTGGGGTTTGAACGTCTCTATCTCGTCGGCGCTGATGGTGTCCTCGACGATGCCGTCGATGTCGGCAGTCTCGACCAGTGACGAGAGCATTTCGGGGTTCCCGTTCGAAACGACGTAGCAGTCGTAGCCGGCGTCTTGGAGGCGGTTCATCCCGTCGCGCACGTCGTCGAAGACATCGAGTTCGTGGTACACCGAGAGAATTTCGTCGCGCTCGGCCTCCGAGAGCGAGACGCCGTGAGCGTCGAGCGCGTACTGGAGCGCGTCGCGGTTCATCTCGTAAAAGGGCTGGTACGCGTCGATGGCATCGGCGATGAACGTATATGCGAGCGAGCGGGAGCGCCAGAGCTTCGAGACGGGTTCGGGCTCCGGAACTCGGTCTGCCAAGGCCGCTTCGGCCGTATCGACGTCGACGAGGGTGCCATAGGAGTCGAACGTCACCGTCGTTACGGCATCGGGATCGAATGACATGCGCGCTCGTAGGTGAGCCAGTCGGATAAGGAACCGCCGGAGGATTGAAATCCGTTTCAACAGGCCAAGTCGGACGCGCCTGTAGGTTTATGCCACACGCGGCCCGACTGGAGCCCATGTCTGGCAGGTTCAGCGTCGACGGACCAGCGGTGGTCACGGGCGCGTCGCGGGGTATCGGACGAGCCGTCGCGGAGACGTTCGCCGCCGATGGGGCCGACGTCGCCATCTGTTCGCGCGACGAGAACGAGATTTCCGAGACGGCCGAAGCGATCAGCGACGAGTACCCGGGCGACGCGATCGGCGTCGAGTGCGACGTCCGCGAGCGGGAGAGCGTCGGCGCGTTCGTCGAGGCGGCCGTCGCGGAGTTCGGTGGACTCGGGGTGTTGGTGAACAACGCCGGTGCGTCGTTCATGGCGTCCTTCGACGACATCTCCGCAAACGGGTGGCAGTCCGTCGTCGACGTGAACCTCACCGGCACCGTCAACTGCTCGCAGGCGGCGAGCGACCACCTCGACGGCGGCAGCGTCGTCAACGTCGCCAGCGTGGCCGGGATGGACGGCGCGCCGTACATGAGCCACTACGCCGCCTCGAAGGCGGCCATCGTCAACCTCACGCGCACGCTGGCCTACGAGTGGGCCGGAAGAGATGTCCGGGTCAACTGCGTCGCACCGGGATACGTGGCGACGCCAGGCCTCGAATCCCAGATGGGGATCAGCGCCGAGGAAGTAGACCGGGAGTCCGTCGACCGCAACGTCGGCGTCAGCGAGGAGATCGCCGACGTCGTTCGGTTCCTCGCCAGCGACGCCGCTTCCTTCGTCACCGGCCAGACCCTCTCCCCGCGTGGCGTCCCGCCGATAGAGGAGACCCCAGAGCTATGACAGACCGAGATATCTACCTGCCCGTCGCCGCACAGCCTTCCGTCGAGACGCTCGTCGGTATGAGTCAACTCGCCGAGTCGAGCGGCTACGAACGGGTCTGGCTCCCGGAGACGTGGGGCCGGGACGCCGTCACGACGCTCTCGAACATCGCCGAGCACACCGACAAAATCGGCATCGGAACGTCGGTGATGAACGTCTACTCCCGGTCGCCCGCACTCATCGGGCAGACAGCGGCGACCTTACAGGAGGTGTCCGACGGCCGCCTGCGGATGGGCGTCGGTCCCTCTGGTCCCATCGTTATCGAGGGATGGCACGGCGTGGACTTCGAGCAACCGCTCCGGCGGACCCGCGAAACCATCGATATCGTCAAGCAAGTCCTCTCCGGCGAGACGGTGAACTACGACGGTGACATCTTCCAGCTGTCGGGCTTTCGACTGCGCTGTGACCCGCCGGACCCGATTCCGCCGGTCGACGCGGGTGGACTCGGCCCGAAGTCGGTCGAACTCGCTGGGCGCTTCGCCGACGGCTGGCACGCCCTGCTGTTGACCGCCGACGGTATCACCGAGCGACTCGACGACTTCGAACGCGGGACGGAATTGGGCGACCGAGACCGTGATGATCAGCGCGTGACCCTCTCGCTGCCCTGCTGTGCATTAGACGACCGCGAACGAGCCAGAGAGCTGACTCGCCAACATATCGCGTTCTACATCGGCGGCATGGGAACGTACTACCGAGACGCCCTCGCCAGGCAGGGCTACGAGGAGACGGCCGACGAAGTGGCCCAACAGTGGGCCTCCGGCGAACAGGAGGCCGCGACGGCGGCCGTCGGCGACGACTTACTGGACGAGATAGCCGTCGCGGGCACGCCCGAGGAGTGTCGGGAACAGATTGCCAGATTCGAAAGTATCGACGGCGTCGACGCCATCAACGTCTCGTTCCCGCGCGCGGCCGAGCGAGACGTGATCGATGCGACCATCGACGTGCTGGCTCCGTGAGCGGAATTTTTTGCCCCGCCGCTTCGAGAGCCACTCGCGGTGCTCGTGCCCCTCGCTACCGGGGACTGACGAGCGGGTCGATGTCGTCCCGTCGGCCATTGAGGACCGAGAAGTGTTCGTTCCGGCGGCGTTCGAGCCAGTACAGCAGTCGCTCGGCCCAGTCGAGTTTGCGGCGTTTCTCCGGGGAGATGTCCGGATCGTCGAAGTCCCACCCGACGAACGTCAGCCGCTCGGCCCCGAAGTGGTCGGCGACGAATGCGGCCCGGTCGCCGTCGGTGAACCCACCGAAGTTCTGGACGGTGTCGGTCGGCTCGGCCTGCGTCGTCGGGACGACGAAGGCGGCGTCGTAAGTCGGGACGTACTCTCTGACGGCGGGGACGTTGTCGCCGTGGGCGTGGACGAACACGGGCGTCCCCGCTCGCGTGAGGTTGCGGCCGGTCTCAGGGTTCTTATCGAGGTCGGTCACCATGCAGTCCACGGCGATGCCGGCGTCTCGGAGGCGGTCAGCGGCCACCGAGGCGGCGACGACGACATCGGCGTCTGCGGCCCGGTCGGTCTCGGCTTCGAGCGACGGGCCAGCACCGGCGATAGCTACCGTCTGTCCGTCGAATCCGACCCCTTCCGGTCGGTAGGTGTCGGTTTCTTGCAATAGCTCTCCGAGCGCGTCTCGGGCGGCTTCGTCGCCGTCGCGGGGATAGCCGAAATCTGCGAGAATCGCTTCGTACACTGGCTCCCACGTGTGAAATTGCATAGTTGGTACTGCGAGCGTAACACCCAGATAAACCGGATTGAGCCGAAATGGCACGTCCGTGTACCCCTACCCGGGTGCCCTTTCGGCTTTCACCCCCGTATTTCGACCCCTGCGGTATAAGCTTTCTCTTACTGCCACCTGCTTGACGCCAATTCGCCACGTCGTTATCACTCCACGATAGCCTCAAGGCGGGCACGAACGAACAGTACTGTGATGAGCCAGTCGAGTGTCGACGCGCTTCCTGAGTCACTGGTCGTGGTCTCGAACCGGCAGCCGTACAGCCACGAATGGACGGCGGACCCAGTCGAGGGCGCGATTACGACAGACGACGTTGCGGTCACGACGGCAACGGGCGGCGTGACGAGCGCGCTCGATCCGCTGATGCGCTCGCTCGGTGGAACGTGGGTCGCGTGGGCCAGCGGCGACGCCGACATGGCCGTCGCCGACGAGGGCATCGTGGCAGTTCCCCCCGGCGAGGAGTCCTACGACCTCAAGCGAGTCCCTCTCTCCGAAGAAGAAATCGAGGGCTACTACCACGGCTACGCCAATCAGGTCCTCTGGCCGCTGTGTCACGAAGAGTCAGGTCGTATCTGGGCGAAGCCGACGTACTGGGAGCAGTACCGGGCAGTCAACGAGCGCTTCGCCGGAGCCGTCCGAGAGGTCACCGACCCCGAAGACACCGTCTGGTTTCAGGACTACCACTTTGCACTGGCCCCTCGTCGAGTCCGGACGGCACGGCCCGACGCGACGCTCCACCACTTCTGGCATATCCCGTGGCCCGCCCCGACAGTGTTCGACCACTGCCCGCGCGGGGAGGCGGTCCTCGACGGCCTGCTGGCCTGTGATGTCGTCGGCTTCCACACGGAACCCGATGCCGACCACTTCTGCCGCTGTGTCGAGGCCATCGTCCCCGACGCGACGGTCGACCTCGACAACAGCGTCGTCCGCTACGAGGGGACGGAAACGCGGGCGGTCGCAAACCCACTCGGCATCGACGTGGATGGCGTCCGCCACCGCGCCGAGAACGCGGACACCGACGCCGTCCGTCGGCAGCTGCTTGGCGATACGGTGCCGGACCCGTCGATTCCCATTGTCCTGGGCGTCGAACGACTCGACTACTCGAAGGGGATTCCCGAACGCATCGCCGCACTCGACCACCTCTGGGAGCGCCGTCCGGACCTCCGTGGGGAGTTTACCTACGTCCAGAAGGCCAGTCGGACCCGCGAAGGGATCGCCGCCTACCGCCGGTACCGACAGGACGTGGTCGCCGAGATGCAACGCATCAACGAGCGGTACGGCACCGACGACTGGCATCCCGCCGTCTACACGGAGCGACGACTCTCCGCCGAGACGCTCGCGGGACTCTATCGAGTGGCCGACGCGGCGCTCGTGACGCCTCACCGGGACGGGATGAATCTCGTCGCTCACGAGTATCCGACGGCCTGCGTCGACGGCGACGGTGCCCTCGTCCTGAGCGAACTGGCCGGTGCGGCGACGCAACTCGACGGCGCACTCACCGTCAACCCACACGACATCGCCGAGATCGCCGACGCCATCGAACGGTCTCTCGAACTTGACGAGCGCGACCGTCGAGAGCGACTTGCCCGCCTGCAGGCGAGTATCGAAGTACTCGACAGCACGAACTGGGTCGAACGGCAGTTCAGGGCCGGTCCAGACTGAGCGCCCGCGGTACGCTTGCAGTCCGCTACCGCTCCACAAACACTATTCTGGCCGCCATCTTAAGTGTGTGTATGAGTACCAAACAGACGCTGCAATCGGAGGTCCTCGGACGGCCAGTGAGCTTCGACTACTCCGAGACGTGGGTCGGTTACTCGCTGTTCTTTCTCAGGATCGTGATGGGGTGGACGCTGTTTCAGGGTGGTATCACGAAACTCGTCACCTACGTCGACGGCGACCCGGCGAACAACTGGACCGCAGCGGGGTTCTTGACGAACGGGATTCCCGAGGGGAACCCACTGACCGGCATGTTCGCCGCGATGGCCGGCAACCCCGCCATCGACTGGCTGAACATGCTCGGACTGACGCTTGCCGGACTGGCGTTGCTCGTCGGTGTGTTCGTCCGTTTCGCCGCGTTCTGGGGCGCGGTGATGATGCTGTTCTACTGGCTCGCGGCGCTACAAGGCGGGCTGTTGGCCGGCCTGCCCATCGCTCACGGCTGGGTCGTCGACGACCACATGGTCTACGCTGTCCTGCTGTTCGGTCTGGGCGCGTTCGGGGCCGGGCGCATCCTCGGCCTCGACAGCTATCTCGAAGACACCGCTGTCGTCGAGAACAATCCCTGGTTGCGTATCCTGTTGGGCTGAGACGACCACATCGCGCTCTTTTAGTCTCGCTATCGACTACCGCCGCCCATGGCGAAGGTCAACATCGGGCTGCGGGGCTGGCGATTCGAGGAGGACGTACTGAACGAGGAGGGACGGATTCGGCCGCTAGCGACGTTGGAACCGGAGGTGCGCCAGCGCCTCCTCGTGCTGGCCGATCGAGTGGTCGACCCGTGTGACGCCTGCTGGCTCCAGTACGGCGACGGCCAGATAGCGGAGTGCAACGTCGCCGAAGTCATCTACGGCGAACCCGGCGGCGAGGTCATCCTCTGTTCGGTCCACGAACCGGACTTCCTCTACTGGTTCCGCGAAGCCGGCGGCGAGGAGTACGCGGGCGACCTCGAACTACAGGAGGTGTTCCACCAGTGGTTCCTCGACGGCAACCGCGCACCCGACGACTACGAGGGACTCGAACACGTCGACGAGAACCCGACCGCGCTGCCCGAGGCACCGACTCGCGCCGACGCCGTTCCGAGCCTCGAAGCGGAACTCCAGGAACTGGACGACGAGGAGAAGGCGGCGATGGACCTGGACTTTAGCGATCTCGACGTATGATCTCGGTCGCCGTCGTCGACGCCGAGACACCGGGCAACGTCGGCACCATCGCCCGGTCGATGAAGAACTTCGGGCTCTCCGAATTGCTGCTCGTGGACCCGCCGGAACTGGACCCCGACGGGGAGGCCTACGGGTTTGCTGGGCAGGCCCGCGAGGATATCTTGCCGAATGCCCGCGAGGTGACCTTCGATCACCTCGTCGAGAACTACCACACCGTCGCCTGCACCGCCACGACGAACGAGGACGCCTCGAACCACGTCCGTTACCCCGCGAAGACGCCGGCCGAACTCTCCGACTCGCTCGCTGGGGTCGAGAGCAACACCTGCGTCGTCTTCGGCCGCGAGCGCGTCGGCCTGACGAACGACGAACTCGCCCGGCTGGACGAACTCTGCTCGATACCCGCGAACGCCGACTATCCGGTGTTGAACCTCGGGCAGGCCGCGACGATCGTCCTCTACGAGTTGCGCGAGTTGACCGTCGAGCGCGATCAGCACCCCGAGGAACTCCACGCTCGCGCCGACGAGCGAGCCATCGAAGGCCTCCACGGAGAGTTCGAGCGGTTCCTCGCTGCCAGCGGTCATCCCGAAGAGAAACAGCCCAAGACTCGACGACTGTTCCGTCGGGTATTTGGCCGGGCACAGCCGACCGGCCGCGAGACCCGCACGCTCAGAGGCGTGTTCCGAAAAGCGCGACAACGCATCGAACGTGCAGAAAGTGAGTCGGCGGAACGCGGAGAGAAATAGCGGGAGAGCGTCTCAGGCTCGTTTCTGGATCTCTTCGCGTAGCACGCTGCTGACCGTGTCACCGTCGGCCTTCCCGCGAAGAGCGCCCATACACTCGCCCATGAGTCCGGAGAACGCGCCCATTCCCTCGGTTTCGACCTGTTCTGCGTTCCGTTCGACCACTTCTTCGACAGCCTCGCGCACCTCGCTCTCGTCCACGCCGCCGAGGTCCTCCTGTTCGACGGCTTCCTCCGCCGAGAGGTCGGGGTTCTCTGCGAGCGCCGAGAGCAGGTCCTCGATGCCTTCCTGTGGAACTTCGCCGCTATCGACGAGGAGAATCGTCTCTCGGAGGTGGCCGTCGGTCAACGCCTCGACGGGGATGCCGTCGCGGCGGAGTTCGGTCAGCGTGGATTCGAGCGTCCCCGCCGCCAGCGTCGCGTCGACGGCGTCCTGCCCGACGAGGGACTCAAACAGCGGCCACTGCTGCCCGTAGGCTACCTGCTCGGCCAGCCCGGAATCGAGGCCGAACTCCTCCTCGTAGCGCTCGACTTTCTCGGTCAGCAGTTCCGGCGTCTCCACGTCGGTCACGTCGGGTTCGACCGGCGGCACGTCCGTCTCGGGGTACATCCGCGCGGCACCGGGAAGCGGACGGAGATACCGCGAGGTGCCGTCCTCCAGCGCGTCGCGCGTCTCCTCCGGAACGCCTTCCAGTGCCGTCTCGGCGCGTTCGGCGACGGCGTCGATAGCGAGGTCCGCCGTCTCGGGGTCGTCGGCGACGATGGCGACGGCGTCGTCGGGACCCGCGCCGACGGCCGCTCGCAGCGCCTCGACTTCGGCCTCGGTCACGCCGTAGGCAGGTAACTCGTCCGTGTGGAAGATGCCGCCAGCGCCGTGGCGCTTGGCGTGGTCCGAGAACTCCGTCCCGAGACGGCGGTCAGGCTGGAGTTCCCGGCCGACGAGACCGTCGAAGCCGGAGAGGAGGACGGCTTGCACGTGACCGCCGCTGTCGAGCGCGCCGCGGATGACGCCGGAGTCGGTATCCTCGAAGGTGTCGGTCACGTCCTGCGGGTCGCCGACGCTCGCGTCGCGCTCGTCGAGTTCATCGACGATGTCCAGCAGTTCGACCTGGCGACGGACCTCGTTGCGTACCAGGTCGTCGATGTCGTCGAGGCTCTGGACACCCTTGAGTTCGATGCGCGCGCCCTCGGCGATGGAGACGTTCACGTCCTGCCGGATGGTCCCTAGTCCGCGCTTTACCTTCCCGGTCGAGCGCAGGAGCATCCCAATTCGCTCGGCGGCCTCGCGGGCCTGTTCGGGAGAACGGATGTCCGGCTTGGTACCGATTTCGACCAGCGGGATGCCGAGTCGGTCCAGCGAGAAGCGAACGCCGTCGTCGGTCTCCTCGACGCGCTGGCAGGACTCCTCCTCTAAGAGCATGTCCTCGATGCCGACCTGTCCGTCGCTGGTCTCGATAGCGCCGTCGTTGGCGACGAGCATCGACCGCTGGAACCCGGTCGTGTTCGACCCGTCGACGACGATCTTCCGCATGACGTTCACCTGGTCGACGACGCTCATGTCCATGAGCTGGCCGATCTCCATCGCCGTCTCCATGGCCTCCCGGTCGACGCGGTGGGGCGGTTCGTCGTCCTCCTCGACGAGACAGGTGGTGTCGTAGGCGAGATACTCGAACTCGCGGTCGACCATGCTCTCTTCGAGGGCGGCCTCGTCTATCTCGCCGAGTTCGCTCTTAGTCGGGTGGAGATAGCGGGTGAATCGTCGGTCCGATTCTTCCGGTTCGCGTAGTTTCGTCGGGCACTCACAGAACAACTTGGTCGCGGTGTCCAGTTGCTGGTGTATCTCCAGTCCGGCCACCAGTCCCAAATCCTCGTAGTCGAAGTCGGCGGCAGTCATTGTCGGATGGTCCGGGACCAGGGGGCAAAAAACGCTCCCTTCCGCCCCTCGCGCTTTTGCTCCTCGCGTCCCTGCATCGGGTGTGCGCTGGCAGTCCGCCCTCCTCGTCGGTCTGCTCGTGGTGACCGCCGGGTGTAGCAGCTTTTCGGGCTTCGGCGACGCTCCGCGCCCACAGACCGTCACGCCAGCGCCGGTCCCCGAACCGTCGATGGCGACTCAGGCGCAACTGGATTTCCCACCCGGCATCAACGGGGACGGACTACGGCGGGCGGACGTTCTGGCAACGACGCACCGACAAGCACTGCAAAACCGTTCGTACACCTTCTACGAGCAGTACAGACGGACGACCCAGACGCCAAACGGCACCGTCACCGTCGTCCGCGACGAGGCGACCCGAGTGGCCAGCGCGGAACGCTATCTCCACCGTCTGCACCGACAGCGATATCGAGGGAACGAGACAGTCGATGACTACCGACAGACCACGTTCGCCGACGGCCGGCGCTGGTACGAGCGCAGCGACGACGGCAATGTCACCGAGACCGGCGGCCGCATCCGGTTCACGCAGGATCAGTTCGCCTACGAAGCCGCATTCTACATCGAACAGTACGCGGCCGTCCCACAGAGTCAGACCCAGCGAACCCAACGGGACGGCGAGCCCTTCTTTCGAGTGACTGGGTCCAGTGGAACCCCACCGTCTCGGGAAACTGTACAGTCGTACGACATCAGCCTCCTCGTCGACGCCCACGGCGTCGTCCATCGACTCGAAGTCCAGTATCAGACAGAGGCGGAGCGAGTCAGCTACAGTTTCCGGTATCACGAGTTCGACAATACGAACGTCTCGACGCCGCGGTGGGTGCTCGACGATATCGACTGAGTGACGGAGACCGGGCCGACTCGACGGGCCAACTCAAAGTCACTCGGGGTCTAGTCGGACCAAGACGTTCCGGTCACCTTCGGCGGTCTCCTCGGTCGCGTGAGCGTACAGCGAGCCGTTCGCGGCGGATAGCTGGCCGACGTAGTGGCCAATATTCGCCGTGAACCGTGCGGCTTCGACACGGACGCTCCCGACGCCGATGCCACCGCCTGGCCTGAGCGCACGGAGACGATCACCGCCGACGTAGATAGTGTCGCCGACGATGACCGGAGCGTGGTCGCCTGTCGTCCCCAGACCGACCCGCCACCGATGCTCGCCGCCCTCGGCCCCGACGGCGTGAAGTTCGCGGCCGCCGTCGGCGTACACCGTGCCGTCCGCGACACCGATACCGCCCTTCGCGAACCCGCCGATTTCGGTCGACCACTTTCGCTGACCGCGGTGGCCCAGCGCGTACAGGTTGCCGTCGAAACAGCCGACGAAGATGCGTCGACCCGCCATCGTCGGCGTACACTGGACCGCGTCGGGTAACCCAGTCCGCCAGTATCCATCACCGTCGCTCGCGGCGAGTGCGTACACGTCGCCGCCTTCCGTTACGGCGACGACGAATGGCGGCCTCACCGCGACTGGCTGGCGAATCTGGCCGAAGAGGCGGCGCTGCCACGCTATCTCGCCGGTCTCGCGGTCGAGTCGGAAGACGGTCTCGCCGGCGGCGACGAATAGCCCGCTTCCCTCGTACCCGACCGTCGGTCCAGCGGTGGGAGAGCCGAACTCACGCGACCACTGCTGCTCGCCCGATTCGACGTCGAACGCCCGGGCTCGCTCGTTGCCGGTGACGTATGCGGTCCCGTCGTAGACCGCCGGCGCAGCCCAATAGCTCGCTCCCTGGTTTCCCGGGTCGACCGACCAGCGCTCCTCGCCGCTCTCCGCGTCGAGTGCCAACATATCGTTGCCGACTGTTGTGAGGACGGTGTCGCCGACGACGACCGGTTCGGCGGTGACCAGCCCCGACTCCACACGCCAGCGTTCGGTGACGCCGGATCGCGGTCCCGACCCCGCTGGAACGTATCGCGTGTGCTGGCGGTCGTGTCCGGTCGTCGGCCAGTTCGTGTCGTCGCCGGCGGCGTCCGCCGCGTCGTCGTATCCCGAATCGATTTGACAGCCTGCGACGCTGGCCGTGCCAGCGACTCCCGCTGATGCGAGGAAGCTACGTCTGGAGGGCATCGAATTTGCGTTTTATCTAGAAAAGCATTATGTTGTGGGGCAGCCGGCACCGCGTCACTTCGAATGTCGATCCGCTACTCGTCGCCTAGAATCCCTCTCTCCGTCATCTTCTTCGGGTCCAGTACCTCGTCGACCTCGTCTTCGTCGAGGTAGCCCTCTTCGAGGACGACTTCGCGGATGGTCTTGCCGTCGGCGAGCGCCTTCTTCGCGACCTTACTGGCCTTGTCGTAGCCGATTGCGGGGTTGAGCGCCGTTGCCAGCGCCATGCTCTGTTCGACGCGCTCGGCGCAGTGTTCCTCGTCGGCTTCGAGTTTAGCGACGAACTTTTCGGCGAACACCTCGCTCCCGTTGGCGATGAGCCGCGCGGACTGCAGGAAGTTCGAGGCCAGAACGGGCTTGTAGAGGTTGAGGTCGATCTGGCCCTCCGCAGCCCCGGCAGCGACGGCGGCGTCGTTGCCGACGACCTGCTTGTGGACCTGATTGACTGCCTCGGCGACCACGGGGTTGATCTTCCCGGGCATGATCGAGGAGCCGGGCTGATTCTCCGGTTGGTCGATTTCGCCGAGGCCGTTGCGCGGACCCGAGGCGAGCAGTCGGAGGTCGTTGGCAATCTTGTTCAGCGACCCGGCGACAGTCCGCAGTGCGCCGTGGGCCTCTGACATCGCGTCGTGGGCGGCCTGCGCCTCGAAGTGGTTGTCGGCTTCGCGGAACTCGACGCCGGTCTCCTCGCTGATGTACTCGGCGGCCTTCGAGGGAAACTCTGGATGCGTGTTGAGACCGGTCCCAACTGCGGTGCCGCCGAGGGCGAGTTCCGAGAGGCGACCCTCGACGTCCTGCGCGCGCGAGATTCCCTTCTCGACTTGGGTTCGGTAGCCCGAGAACTCCTGTCCCAGCGTGATGGGCGTGGCGTCCTGGAGGTGCGTTCGACCGGTCTTGACGACGTTCTCGAACTCGTCTTCTTTGGCTTTCAGCGCGTCGCGTAGTGACTTCAGCGCCGGGAGAACGTCCTTTTCGACCGCTTCGAGCGAGGCGACGTGCATCGCTGTCGGGATGACGTCGTTGGAGGACTGCCCGAAGTTGACGTGGTCGTTCGGGTGGATCTCGCGGGTGCCAACCTCCCCACCGTAGCGTTCAGTCGCCCGGTTCGAGATGACCTCGTTCGCGTTCATGTTTGAGGACGTTCCGGAGCCGGTCTGGAAGACGTCGACGGGGAACTGATCGTCGTGTTCACCTGCGATGACCTCGTCGGCCGCCTCGACGATGCAGTCGGCTTTCTCCTCGGGGATCATCTCCAAGTCGCGATTGGCCTGCGCAGCGGCCTTCTTGACGATCCCGAGCGCGCGGATGAATCGTCGGCCGAACGTGACCTCGCTGATGGGGAAGTTCTCTATCGCGCGCTGGGTCTGTGCGCCCCAGTACGCGTCGGCCGGAACCTCCATTTCACCGAGACTGTCCTGTTCGGTCCTGAACTCGTCACTCATACGTATGGACGGTCGAACGCCCCCGCGTAAAACCCACCGGTACGGCAGAAATTTCCCGCTGTGCCAACAGGGAAGCCGTCAACCGTTACGTACTTATTCAACACATATTATCAAACTCCACCCGAAACAGGGGTATTCTCAGTTCGTCGTCGACTGGTGAGCACGCCGTCCAGAGAACTGTGATAGAAGTGACCGGTGCCCACGTAGGATTTTCGCATATATTGGCGTCTTGGATGCTTTTATGGATGTATAGTGGACCATGCCACCCCAAACCAAGATGGAGTCGAATAAAATCACGAATTATCACCATAGAACGCCGAGAGCGCCGAATATCGGCGTCTCAGACATCATGAGATATGCATGAATATTCGGAAGCATTAAGTGTTGGGTCTCACCACTTAGGATGAGTTCGACTCCACGGTGACAACCATGACTGACGACCCCTATTCGCATCCAGTCCGCGATCGTGCCACCTGCACGCGAGCGGCGATAGATGCGGACGCCTCCGCCGACCGTGGTGGTCGATCCAGCGAGGAGCCACAGCGCGGCGAGGCGACGACGGGTGCTAGTGGTACACCAGCGGTGTCGACGGCACGACGACTCGCTCACTGGTGGGTGAGCGACGTAGTAGCTGTCCCCGCAACCGAGCGGGGACGGGCGGCGTCTACGGTACTACCACCGTGGGCGTCGGAATCCGTCGCAGACGACGACGCCGTCGGCGTGGTGTACGACGAACTCACGTCCGCGTAGACTGACACAACCATGCGCGAGATATTCAATAGACTCCGAAAAGCCGGGGATACCCTCCGGTCGGCGGCATCGCGGGAGGAATCGGACGACAGACAAATAGCGACGGACGGCGGAGCGGAGGCAGTCGTCGGCGATCGACGACGGGACACGCTCCGAGATTCGCTGCCCGTCCAGTGGGAACTCATCGAGTCAGCCCCGTTCTGGCTACCGCCGGTGTTGCTGGCGGGCTTTTTCGTCTACGGTGCGATCTTCTGGAACATCCTTCTCTCGATGACGGACTTCCAGGGCCTCGGCGAACCCAACTACGGCCAGCTCGATTTCAGCATGTACACGACGATGCTGAGCGACGGGGCGTTCTGGCAGGCGACACAGAACACCGTCGTCTTACTGGTGGTGTTCACGATCCTCTGTCTGGCCCTCGGAATGTTGGTCGCCATACTGATCGACCAGAACATTCGTTTCGAGAACACGTTCCGGACCATCTACCTGCTCCCGATGAGCCTCTCGTTCGTCGTGACGGCGACGATGTGGGCCTGGGTGTACAACGCCAAAAACGGCGTGTTCAACCAACTCCTTCGCCTGTTGAATCTCGAAGGGCTGGTCGTTTCGCTGTTGAAACCCGAGATGGTCAATGCCACTGTCGTTCAGTGGCTCTCTTGGAATACGACGGCGCTCGCGGCGGTCATCTTCGCGCTCATCTGGCAGTTCAGCGGCTACGCGATGGTCGTGTTCCTCGCCGGACTGCGCGCGATCCCCGACGAACACTACGAGGCCGCACGCGTAGACGGCGCGTCGACGGTGCGGATGTACCTTCGCGTCATCATCCCGCAACTGCGCGCCTCCGCCGTCTCAGCGTCCGTCGTGCTGATGGTGTTCGCACTGAAGGCGTTCGACTTCATCTACGCGCTCCGTGGCTCACAGCCGGGCGCGAACTTAGACATTCTGGCGACGATGATGTACCGCGTCGCTTTCAGCAGCCTCCGGTGGGCGTACGGCTCCGCGGTCGCCATCGTGCTGTTCGTTCTCGCGTTGCTCATCATCGGCCCGTATCTCTACAGTGAATACAAGCGAGGTCAACTATGAGTACGTCTAGTCGAAATCCCATTCAGCGGCTACAGAACATGGAGCGCAGCCGTATCGGCCTCTACATCGTCTTGCTGTTCGGGATCGTCTTCTATCTCTTCCCGATGGAGACGGCCGTGATGACGATGTTCAAGACACAGCAGGCGTTCGCTCAGACCGTCCCGTTCGCACCACCGACGGGCGATGGCTTCACGCTAGCCGCACTCCAGACGGCGTGGAACACGCTCCGTCCGGGCCTCGTCAACTCCATGCTGATGGCGATTCCGGCGACCATCCTTTCGGCTCTGCTCGGTAGCCTGACTGCCTATGGGCTCACGACGCTCGACTGGCGCGGCCAGGTCGGCGTCGTCGTGCTCATCATCGCGGGTATCTTCATTCCGTACCAGGCCGTGCTGGTGCCACTCTCGCAGTTCTGGTACCAGATCCTCCCGGACATTCTGAACGGCTTCGTCAACACCGTCTTTGGCTTCTACACCAACGGAAACTGGGTGTACCCGAGCCGAAACGGCAACGTCCAGCTCGTGCAGCTGTCGATTACACACGCTGCGTACGGACTCCCCATGTGTACGCTGCTGTTCCGGTCGTACTACAAGGGCATCTCTGACGAGATGATCGAGGCCGCTCGCCTCGACGGCGCGACGGCGTTCAGCATCTACAAGAACATCATCCTGCCGCTGTCGCTCCCGATGTTCGCAGTGACGCTCATCTACCAGTTCACGCAGGTGTACAACGACCTGCTGTTCGCACTCGTGTTGGTCAATGAACCCTCGGCACAAGTTGCGACCCAGCGACTCACCGCCCTGACAGGCGGTGTTGTCCAGTCGTTCAACACCACGATGGCCGGAGCGATCGTCGCTGCGCTGCCGACGTTGCTCGTGTACGTCTTCTTCGGTGAACAGTTCGCAAAGGGTGTCGCTGAATAGGAGGTTCACAGAATGGCAAATCTAACACTCGACGACGTAACGAAGATATTCCACGACGACGACGAGGGCGAAATCGTCGCCGTAGACAAAGTGTCGGTCGACATCCAGGACGGCGAGTTCCTCTGTGTCGTCGGTCCCTCCGGATGCGGGAAATCCACGACACTCCGGATGATCGCTGGTCTCGAAGAGATCACGTCCGGGGAGATTCGACTCGGCAACGAGATTATCAACGACCAGCCGCCCGCCCAGCGAAATGTGGCGATGGTGTTCCAGTCCTACGCGCTGTACCCCCACATGAGCGTTCGTGAGAACATGGCGTTCGGGCTGGAACAGTCGACGAAGCTCTCGGACGACGAAATCGGCGAACGCGTGAGCGACGCGACGCAACTGCTCGGTATCCACGACCTCATCGACCGGAAACCGGGCGAACTTTCCGGTGGGCAACAACAGCGCGTCGCGCTGGGTCGCGCCATCGTCCGGGACCCGGAAGTGTTCCTGATGGACGAGCCCCTCGCCAACTTAGACGCGAAGCTCCGCTCGGAGATGCGGACGGAACTCCAGCATCTGCAAGATGACTTAGACGTGACGACCGTCTACGTCACCCACGACCAGACGGAGGCGATGACGATGTCCGACCGCATCGCCATCCTCAACGATGGTCGACTCCAGCAGGCCGCGACGCCGCTCGAATGCTATCACGAACCTAACAACCTGTTCGTCGCGGGCTTCATCGGCGAGCCGTCGATGAACTTCTTCGAGGCCGATCGGCAGCGCTCGACGCTGGTCACCGACCACTTCGACTACGAACTCTCGGAGCGGGCCGCGGACGAATTGGGCGACCACACCGATGTCACGCTCGGGATCCGTCCGGAGGACATCGAAGTGATCGAGACGGCGTCTGGCCGTCACGAGTACGACGCGGTCGTCGACGTGGTCGAACCGCGCGGAAACGAGAACACGGTCCACCTCACGTTCGACGGGAACGAGGAGTCACACTTCATCGCGACCGTCGAGGGAATGCGCGAGATCGAGGGCGGCGACCACGTCACGGTTCGGTTCCCCGAGGAAGCCATTCACGTCTTCGATTCGCGTTCCGGTGAAGCGGTTCGGAACCGAAACCTCGACTCCGTCGAGAAAGTCGAATCGGTCGTCTAACGTCCAGGTCGCCGTTTCGCGATCACGTCCAGCGGTCTAACCCTGTCTGGACGACGGACTCTTCGATGCGCTCGAACCCGCGAGTGACTTCATCGGGGTCGACTTCCCACTCCGCGGTGACGAACTGACGCGCGGCCGCCACGTCCGGTTCGATGTCGGTCCTGACCACGTAGTCGTCGGTGACTGCGGGGTCGAGAAACAGGTTTCTGATGCGGTCGGCGTGGTCGATGTGTTCGCCGCGCGCCTCCAGAACGGCGTAGAGGTCGCCGTGTTCGTGTAGCTCTTTGACGGCAGTCTTGGGGCCGATACCGGCGATTCCCTCGTTGAAGTCGGTGCCCATGAGGATGGCAGCGTCGACGAGTTGCTCCCACGTGAGGTCGTGTTCGTCGAGCGTCGCCTCGAAGTCCATCAGTTCGGGGTCGCCACTGGAGGTGAGTTGCCGGAGCGTATAGGGCGCGCCGAACAGCAAGGCGTCGTAGTCTTCAGTGCCGACGTAATCTACGTCACCCTGTCGCGCCATGTACGAGGCCTGTCCCTCGCCCTCGGCCGGCGCGTCGACGATGGGGATGTCGAGCAATTCCAGGAGGTCTCGTGTCGTCTCGACGATGGTCTCGGTGAGTCGCTGAGTGCGCGAGTCGAGTTTGGAGACGCGGACGCTGTCGCCGCTCTCGCGGGCTTCTTCGAGTTCCGCCTCGTACCGTTCACGCTGCTGTCGGCGTTTCTCGACCTCGTCGTCTTTGAGGTCGGTGACTGCGCCGTCGAAGACGAACACCGGCGTTAGGCCGTGTTCGAAGAACTTCGGGAGCCCCTGGACGACGCCGATGAGGTTCGCTACCTCCGTCCCGTCGCTCGTCGTGTACTTCCCGTCGCTCGTGAACTTGACTGTCGTCGTCAGATAGCGATAGAGCCAGTTGTGCGCGTCCACGGCGACGATACTCCCGTCCAAATCGTCGAAAGAGATGTCTTCGATGGCCGCGAGCGAGCGGAGGTCTGCGTTTCCCATTGGCCCTCGTTGGAGGGACAGCGGTTTGAATCTCCCGGGACGGGGAAGATTCAACAGGACGCCGCTGAATTATCTGTCAATGAGCGAAGTCGACCGCCTCAAGCGACCGGAGTACACCGGCGAGAACCGGTGTCTCCCGTGTACGGTCGTCAACAGCGTCATCGCCGTCGGTCTCGCGCTATTCGCCGCCGTCCTCGGATTTCGTGGCGGCGATTCGACGGTCGCGGTCCTCGCCGCGGCCGCCGTCCTGTTGCCCGCCGCCGCTGCCATCTATCTCCGAGGATACCTGGTGCCGGGGACGCCGACGCTGACGAAGCGATACATGCCCGCGAGCGTGCTGGCGCTGTTCGGGAAGGGACCGTCAGCAGCGACGTCGGAAACCGCGACGCCGCCACCCGAGGAGAACGTCGACGTCGAACAGTTGTTGCTCGATATCGGCGCGCTCGAACCGTGTGGCGACGACCTCTGTCTGACCGAGTGGTACAGCGAGGCGTGGCGAGACGCCCTCGGCGAGGCCGACCCGGACCGGACGGCACTACTCGAGCAGTTGGATCTCGACGACACGGACGTCGAGTTCGAGGACCACGGTGAGGCGTTTCGGGCGCGAGTCGACGAGGGGTACGTCGGGACGTGGGAGTCGCGTGCGGCGTTCGAGGCCGACATCGCTGCCGCACGGGTGCTCGAAGACAGCTACGACGAGTGGGAGCGGCTGTCGGTTCGCCAGCGTGGGCAAGTGCTGAACGGCCTGCGGCTGTTCCTCGACACCTGTCCGACGTGTGGCGGCACCCCGACGTTCGGGACGGAGACGGTCCAGTCCTGTTGTAGCGAGTACGACGTGGCCGCGGTCGCCTGCGGGAACTGCGACGCGCGCCTCTTCGAGTCCGAACCGGTCTAAGCCGGGGAGGGGAGAACTGCCGGTGGTCCAGTCTCACGTTTGTCGTCCAGAAACGAGACCTCGTCCGGCGAGAGGTCGCGCTCACGGAACACGTCAAGGCCTGCTTGGTACCGGGACCGACTCCGATCACCGGGCCACGCGAGGGTGAGTTCCGCGAGGCCGCTCTCCTCGCCCGTGAAACACAGCCCCGCGCGGTAGGCCGCCTGATAGGAGAACGGATTGTTGACGCCGATGGTCACTCGTTCGTAGCCCCGTTCTCTCGCTCGCTCTCGGACGAAGCGCAGGAGCCGAGCGCCCAATCGCTGGCCCTGTCTGTCTTCGCGGACGGTGACGTAGCGGATGCACAGCGTCTCGGCGTCGGTTCGGTCGGCGTCGAACGCGGCAGCGGCGACCACGCCGTCGTCGCCGACGACGGCCTTGCCGGTCGAGGTCATGACGAACTTCCCTGCGTAGGCAAATTGTCTGTAGTCGAGGCGCAGGCGATGGCCATCCTCGGGCCACCCCAGTAGCGCGAACTCCATACGCGGGGTTCGGTGCCCGGAAAGTTGTACACTGTGACGGGCGAGGGATTTAGGGCTCGCCCGATAACCGACGAGTATGCACGGCGATGTCGGTCGGTTCGACCGCTTCGCGTGGGCCTACGACCGCGTGATGCCGCCAGCGCGAGCGAGCAAGTTGCGTCGAGGGCTCACGACGGCAGACCGCGACATCCACCGAGTACTCGATGTCGGTGGCGGTTCCGGACGGGCAGTCCGGGCACTCGACCTCCCACGACGAGTCGTCGTGGACGCCGCACCGGGCATGCTCCGGCAGGCGCGGCGACACGGACTCGATGCTGTTGTCGGCGATGCGGGCCGACTCCCCATCGCGACGGCGAGTGTGGACGCCGTGTTGATCGTCGACGCGTTGCATCATATGGGTGCAGTCGAAGACGTGCTGACCGAAGCCCGTCGCGTTCTGCGTCCGGGTGGCGTCCTCGTCGTCAGAGAGTTCGATCCGCGGACGCTCCGCGGACGAGCAGTGGTGGCCGCAGAACACCTCGTGGGCTTCGAGTCTACCTTCTTCCGGCCGGACGAACTGGCGACGCGAATGGCGACGGCGGAGTTCGCCCCACACGTGGTCGAACGGGGCTTTGGCTACACGGTAGCTGGCGTCGCGAACGGGACAGGGAAGTACGGGGAGTCCGAACGCGACGTATGAGCGTCTCGACGGTCGGATGGCGACGCATCGAACCGTCCGCGCGGACGGCGGTACTGGCGGCCGGTGACCTCGCGGCGATCCTCCTCTTCGTCGCGATCGGCGAGTACCAACACGGCTACAATCCACTCGTCGACGTGGGGCGTGTCGCCGGCACGTTCGCGCCGTTCCTCGTCGGGTGGGTGCTGATGGCCGGGGCGGCAGGACTCTACGCGACCGACGCGACGGCTGACCTTCGGCGAACGCTCGGCATCACCGTCGTCAGCTGGATACTGGCTGTCGTCGTCGCGATGGCGCTACGCGCGACTGCAGTGTTTCAGGGTGACGCGGCACTGACCTTCGCCTTCGTCTCGATACTATTCGGCGGGGCATTCCTCTGTCTCTGGCGAGCGATCGCGACGCTCGCGTTCTCTTGATTTCAAAAATGAAAATGGGTCTGAGAGATGTCGTGTCCGTCTGCCGTCGTCGTGTCCGTTACTGAAGCGAGTAACGTGCCACGGTCAGCGGAGTTCGTCTACGTGTAGCGACACTGTCGACTGGATCCACGCTTGGTGGTTCTCCCGATCGTAGATGACGAACTCTTCGTCACCGATGTTCAGCTCGGCGTAGCGTCGTGCCGATTCGTCCATCGCGGCGTCGTTCGTGTCGTCCGTGGCGTTCGTACTCATTGGTCTCGAGGGCAGTCAGCGGGTTCGCTTCTTTGTCCCTCTATCGAGGACTATCCTGGCGTATATAATAAGCGCTCGGACCCAATTATCACCCGAGAAAACAACCGAGGATCGAGCAGTAGTATCCGAATCTATGGTTCTCAGAAGTTGAAACAGACCTTTGGATCGCAGCTTCGTTCAGACGCCGATCGCGATGGATGGCCTACTCGCTATCGGGCCTGACGGAGTTGACAGAACTCGGTTACGTTTGCTCGGGGTCCGCAACGCTGCTGGATAGCCCCTACACGCCGCTCAGAGAATAACCGGTATCGGTCCGCTACTGCACGATTCTCGAACCATACCTTTCTATAAGTTATGGGGATTATCCACAACACCGTCGTATAGAATATCGAGTGCCTACATGAAATACTATCCAGTGTTTACGGGAAACACTTATGTACCCATGGGACAAAGTATAGTTTACACTTATGACGGGTTACTACGACATTGTCCTCGGTCTTATCCCGCTCGCAATGGCTGGAATCACCGGTGTTCTCTCGATTGCCGGGTTCGCGCTGACGACCGCCATTCCGATGGCCTCTGTCGTCGCGGTGGGTCTTATCGGCCACGCGATGTTCGTCCGCGCACCCGTGGACCCGGTCCCGGAGCCGGCCGCGCAGGCGGACGCGATGCAGTCCGACTCGCTCCAGAGCGCCGACTAACTGGGTCACGTCGTAGTCTCGACTGCTGCTGATTTTGCTGTCCCGTACGTTAACAAGCGGTCGCTCGAAACGGGGCGTATGCCCACCGACGCGACTGCGCTGTTCCTCACGAGCGACGAGATCGCCGAGATCGCCGACCCCGCCGACTA
The DNA here is from genome assembly GCF_004681185.1 of Haloarcula amylovorans. GTDB lineage: Archaea > Halobacteriota > Halobacteria > Halobacteriales > Haloarculaceae > Haloarcula > Haloarcula amylovorans. The sequence goes on from NZ_SRIF01000001.1 coordinate 662,122, forward strand.
CGTGGACCCCGTCCGCGAGGGGTACCGGGAGCGAGGCGAGGGTGCGCCGGCAGAACCTCGAACGACGCTGTTCAACGACGACCCCGCCGGGATGCTCACCGGGTACCTCGCCATCTTGCCCGAGACGGGTGCGATGGGCGGATACACCTACGCCGCGGGGTTCGGCGGCCACGACGCTCACTTCTCGTTGCCCATCTTCGATGTGGAGTCGGGCGACCCGCTGGCACTCTTAGACGGTGCGAGTATGAATCCGCTGAAGACCGGGGCTGCGGGTGCGGTCGGCGTCGACGCGCTCGCGCGACGGGACGCAACGGACCTCGCGGTCATCGGGAGTGGAACGCAGGCTCGCGGACAGGTGCGAGCGGCCGCGACGGTCAGAGACTTCGACCGTATCGAGGTGTACTCGCCGACACAGGATCATCGCCAGTCGTTCGCGGCAGAGATGAACGAGAACCTGGACGCGACCGTCGCCGCCGTCGCCTCGTCGGCGGCGGCCGTCGAGGGCGCGGACGTGGTCATCACGGCGACGAACGCTAGCGACCCGGTGTTCGACGGCGACGTGCTCGAACCGGGCGCACACGTCACGGCGATGGGGCAGTATCACCCGGAGAAACGCGAACTGGATACGACGACCATCGAACGAGCGACGTACGTGCCGGACCTGCGCGCTCGCGTCACGCAGGACGCCGGGTCGTTTATCCACGCGATGGAGGAGGGTGTCGTCGACGAAGACGACGTCCACGCCGAACTCGGCGAGGTCGTCGCCGGTGGGGAGTCGGGTCGAACCTCATCCGAAGAAATCACCGTCTTCGACTCGGGCGGAACGGCGATCGAGACCGTCGCGGCCGGGAAGCTGCTGTACGACCGCGCCCGCGAGGCGGGGGTCGGCGAGGAGATCGAATTCTCGCCCGCCAGCGGGGCGATGGACGGCCGTTAGACGTACGGACCGAGACCGAGCGCGTCGACGAGGGAGATCCCAGCCGCGAGCGCACCGAGGACGTAGCCGGCAATCGTCCCGCCGTTGAGGAGTGGCAGTCCGGCGTGTGCGCGGCCTTTGAGGACCATCCAGAGGAGGATCGCGAGGCCAACGAAGGTTCCGATCATCGCCGAAAGCGCCGGGAGCGACACCCCGAGGACGGTCGTGACGCCCTCGGGCGCGAAGAAGGCGGCGCTGGCGACCAGGACCGTCGGGATGACGGCGTCGCCGAGCCCGATGAACAACGCGTCCCGTTCGAGCGCACCGTCGTCAGACTCGTCGATTCTTTCGTCTCCGTCGGTCGCGCCAGTTGGATGTTCCGCGTCACCGCCGTCCGCTGCGGCGTCCGCATCACGTTCGCCGGTCGGATCCGGCGTTTCCGCATCGAGGAAGGAGTACGACGTCGAGAGCGGAATCACGAGGACGACGGGGACTTTCAGGTCCATCACGCCCGAGGCCAACGTCAACATGTGCTCGGTGCCGTAGACGCTGATGGCGTCGTAGACGGCCAACACCGTGAGCAAGACGAGCGACGGCAAGATGCCGAAACTGATGCCGAACAGCCCCGCGCCGGCCGCGCCCATCACCGCGCCGGCGGTGTCGATGACGTACCACTCGGGGTGGACCAGCAGGGCGATGCCGAGGACTGCCGCGAGACCGACCGCGAGGACGTTGATGCCCCCGTACGTGACGACCGGTGGAATGATGACACGGAACACGTACAGCGAGAGCCACGCGCCCGAGAAGACGACGAGGCCCCGTATCAGCTGGTCTGCGTCGTAGCGAAACGCCAGCAACATCACGCCCGTCGCGACGAGGATGCCCAATATGTAGAAGATGCTGTTGGCCGGATCCGACGGGTCCTCGACGGCCTGATACCCCGCGCTCTGGAACGGCTCGACCAGCGCGAGCGCGCCGAGTTGCACGAACAGGAAGATACCCGCGATGAGCCCACACCCCGCGACAGCACGCCAACGCCTATCCATGTCACAACGTGTGCGAGGCCGTGATTTGAGGGTTACGGACGCGCGGACGAATAGCCGTTACCGCGCGTACAGCGTGGTGCCCAGTAGTCCGGGGAGATGCACGTCGTCAGACGGCGAGACGGCCATATACGGTCGGTCGACTGGGCCGAAGACGTCGACGACCGATCCGACCGTCGTCAGTTCCTCGTCTACGGTCGCCGTTCCCACGTCCGCATACCCTTCGTCGGGCGAGCGGACCACCGCGAGACCTTGGGCGACTCTGACGACGGAGCCGACGCGCTTCATTCGCGCAGCGCCTGCAAGTAGGCGGCGACGGCACCGAGGAGGTCGGTCTTCGTGGCGTCGTCGGCGTTCTTCACCAGCACGCGCCCGCGGGCCTCGTACTCTCGCGGATACGTCTTGTCCCGCTCGATGACGGCGTCGTAGCCGATCTGCTGGACGGCCTTGGCGATCTCGTCCACAGTCGGGTCCGGGATAGCGATGTCGCGGGGGACCCGTCGGCCTTCGCTGCGCGAGCGCTCCGCGTCGAAGGCCGCCGGCCAGATTACGTTCTCGACCATACCGCTACTGCCCTCCCCGGGCTAAAGTGCCTTTCCGATGGCGTCCGGTGAGGGTACACTTACATATTAGAACAAGTAACCGAATAGCAGATGGTCAACAAGGTTCTCATCGGTTTAGCAGGGGTGGTCCTCCTCTCGGCCGTCAGCGTCGGTGTGATAATCGGGACGCAACTCGACGGCGGGTTGGCGAACACACCGACTGAGACGCCGACGGAATCACAGGAGAGTATCGAAACGGCGACAACGACACCTGCGCCAGCGACGGCGACGAAGACGGCGACGAAGACGGCGACGCCCGTTCGAACCGAGCGGCGAACGTCGATGCCGCCGTCGCGGTTCAACGAGACGGCCATCTCTCAGTACATCGCCACGTACGTCAGCGACGCACGGGCCGAGGAAGGAATCGACAGGTTCGAGACTAACGGGAGAACCGCAAAGCGCGTCGAGCAGATGGCACAGGGCCACAGTGAAGCGATGGCCGAGGCTCGAAACGCGGCCCACACCATCGATGGCGTCACCAGCGCCGAGCGATACGAGAACCACGACCTGACGCAGTACTGTGAGTTCAAGTCGGCCGAACACTCCTACATCGAAACCCCCAGACGGAATCGCTTCGAAGCGGTCGGCAAGACCGTCGCCGGACAGGCCTACGAAGCGAACGGCGAGACGCGGTTCAACGCGAACGACAGCGCCGTCGCACGGGCGATAGCCGATGCGTGGCTGGATTCCAGTACCTACCGAGAGCGACTGTTTCTCGCCAACGCGGAGCGACTCGGCGTCGGCGTGGTCGTGACCGAAAATGGTGACGTGTACGCGACGGCGAACATCTGCGGGTGACCAGTTAGCCATCCGGTTACCGGCCGATACGTTTAACATACATCCGCTCATCAATCATGACATACGGTATCATGACCCAACCACCTGCGCAGTCGTTGCCGTCGGCCGACTCGAAGCTCCTCGAAACGCTCGCTGAAACCGCGCCCGAGTACCCGACCGTCGCCGCTAGCCGCTGTCCCGTCCCGGTGGACGACGCGCGGGAACGGTGTGAGCAGCTCGCGGCGGCGGGGTTGGTAGAGCGGGTGTCAGAAGAGCCAGTGTACCGCGTCACCGACGACGGCCGTCACCTCGTAGCCACTACCGAGGAAACGGCGTACTCCGCGACCAGCGACTAGCGCCGTTGCCAGAGGACCTGTCCGACCATCGAGAGGACGGTCTCGTCGGCGTCGGTGGTCGTCGTTATCTCCGTGGCGACGCGACCGCGCGCGTCGTCCCACACTTCTTTCTCGACGATTTCGGTTCGCACTGAGAGTACGTCGCCTGGTCGAACCGGTGCCGGCCACCGAAGTGAATCGACGCCAAGCGCGCCCATTGCCCCGGTCCCCGAGAGCCGATGGTCGACGAGCAATCGCATCGTCATCGCCGCCGTGTGCCACCCGCTTGCGACCAGTCCGCCGAACATCGACTCCTCGGCGGCTTCCTCGTCCGTGTGAAACGGCTGTGGGTCGTACTGGCCTGCGAACGTCGTTATTTCCTCTCGGGTCACCTCGTACTCGCCGAACGTCTCCGCGTCGTCGACAGTGAGGTCTTCGAAGTACTCCATACCGACCGCTAGCGGGGTCGGATCCTAACAGTTGTGAGGGAAAAATCGAGTTGGTGTCAGTTTGCGGTCTGGGTCGCCTGTGCGGTCCCCGTGCTCTGGTTCGTCTGGGTCTGGGTGGCTGCACCGGACTGCGTCGGCTGTGCAGTTTGCGTGGCCTGTCCAGCCTGGGTTCCCTGCGGCGTTCCCGTGGTCTGGGTCCCCTGAGGCGTTTGCGTACCCTGCGGCGTCCCCGTCTCGGTGCCAGACTCACTGGTCTGGTTACCCGCCTGGCTCGTCTGGTTGCCGGATTGGCTACTCTGGTTGGCCTGTTGTTGGACCCACTGGTCGTACTCGTCCTGTGGCATCACGACGACTTCGCCGAGCATCTGGGAGTGGCCGGAGCCACAGTACTCCGCACAGTAGAGCTGATAGGTTCCGGTCTCCGTCGGCTTCGTCGTGAGGCGATTGTACTGTCCGGGGAAGGCGTCGGCTTTCAGCCCCAGACTCGGGACGTGGAACGCGTGGAGCCAGTCGCGTGACGTGATTCGTAACTTCACGGGTTTATCGACTGGGAGCCGAAGCGTCCCGGTCGAGGTTGCCTGTGCCTCGTTGCCGAAACTGGAACCGTTGTGGTAGAACGACCATCCGTATCGATACGCTTGCACCTCGATATGCTCGGGGTTCTCCTGCTGGATGTTCGCTCCTTGCGCTTCGGCCGTGACGTAGGGGTTAGCCAGCACCTGATAGGAAGCGACGCCGACGAACAGGAGGATGATCGCGGTTGCGACCGTCCACGTGATTTCGAGTCGGCGGTTCTCCATCGTTGGCAGTGGCTCCTCCTGTTTGCGGAAGCGCCAGACGGTGTAGATGAGGATCCCCTCGACGAGAACGGTGATCGGGATCGCGACGTAGAGCAGATTCATGTTCAGGTCCCAGATCTGCTCTACCGTCGTCGAGGCGGACGGCTGTGCGGCGACCGGTTCGACGGCGAGCGCGAGTAACGCCGCGCCGAACAGAGCGGCAAGACCGACACGTCTCCGGGTCATGCTCGCGGCTTAGGAAGTCACGAATAAATAACTGCTGTCTTCGGTTTCGCGGGGGCGGAATCCCCCCGTCGTCGCCGAGACACGATAGCGTCCCCTCCTCTCTGTTCTCGGCCGTTCTGCCTTCGTTCGTTCGGTCGGCGTCCAGCGCAGTCTCCACTCGGACTAGACGGTTCCGAACGGTGAGTAACCGGTTACTGATAGCTTTGTAAGGAAATTGAAGGCACGATAACTCGACCATTACCAAGCCACTTATCGCCGCTTTATCGCACGCATGTCGGACCAGCGCTGGCCCAGCAGACCGATCCCGCGTTCACTACCTCCCGACGAGCGGTCGGACAGCATCGAGAGTCTCGGTACAGTGAGGGGTGGGAAGCGCCCACAGAGGGGGACGGCCTGGTGACGGGGCCCGGCGATGTAGTCCGACTTCGACGGCAGCGCCGAGTACACAGTCGGCAGTACCCGCTGCCGTCCGACGAGAGAACCTCAATATGAAGATACGGAAACCACAGAACAGAGCGAGCGCGAGTAGTCTGCTAGTTATCGCATTGGCCGTCGCCGTCGCCTTCGCGGGTGCTGGCGCGGCCGCGACCGCTATCGGTCCAACAGACGGTGGTGACGGAGTCGCTCAGCAACAGGCACCCGGCGGCGTCACCGTAACGCTGCAGCCCGGCAGTTCGACGGTCGACGCCGGCGGAACGACGACCTACGACATCGTCGTCGAGGGCGCGAGCGACGGTGTCGGTGCGGCGACGTACACCGTCGGCGTCGGCGATACGAGCGTGGCGACCATCACAGACATCTCCACGGCCGGCGGCCCGTCGTTTGACGAGACCACCGTCGCGAGTGACGGCTCCGAAGCCACGGTCTCGATGGCTGGCATGAGTTCGTCACCGAGCGGGACCGTGACGATAGGAACAGTTACCGTCGAGGGGAGCGCGAGCGGCACGACGCCCGTCTCGCTGTCGGTCAGCGCCATCGGCACCATCGAGGGACAGGAATACAGCGTGTCCGGCACGCCGGACGCGTCGATTACTGTCGCCGACCAGCAGGACGGAGAAGATGGTCAGGACGGAGACGACGGCGATGACGGCCAAGACGGCGATGATGGAGACGACGGCGATGACGGACAAGACGGAGATGACGGTCAAGACGGAGATGACGGAGACGATGGAGATGACGGAGACGACGGACAAGACGGCGATGACGGTCAGGACGGAGACGACGGCGATGACGGCCAAGACGGAGATGACGGAGACGATGGCGATGATGGTGACGACGGTCAAGACGGAGACGACGGAGACGATGGCGATGATGGAGACAACGGCGATGACGGCCAAGACGGTGACGACGAAGATGAGCACGACCACGAAGAGGGAGACGGCAAAGACGGTGACGACGCCTACTACCAGATCGACCTCGTCAAAGGCGAGCCGATAGCGGAGTTCGGCGACGCCGACAGCGAGAAGTTCTACAGTGACCAGAAGCGCCTCATCAAGTACATCCACGGTAGTTCCGACGACGCGATCACGCGGCACGGGCAGCCCTCGACGCTGTGCGAGGAGACGAAAGACTGTGTCGAAGTCGAGGACTACGATGTGGAGGACGGCGAGGCGACGATGACGTTCGAAGTCAAGAAGGACTGCGAACTGAAACTCTCGCTGGTGAGCTACGAGAAGGAAGGCCCCGGCTGGAGCCGCGAGCGCGCGGACCAGCAGGAACTCGAAGACTCGGTGACCGACACGTACGACCACGGCACTTACACGGTGACAGTCGACGTGCCCGAGTAGCGCCGTAACCGCCACAATACACCGTTTTTTCGACGCTCATCTTTCGCGTCACCGCCCGTATAAATTGACTAACAAAGTGGTTCGTCCGCCGAGAGTCGGCTGATGGGTGCTGGTGACTCCCCGCTGGTTAGCGTCGTCGTGCCCACGTACGAGCGGCCGACGTTCCTCACAGACGCCGTCGAGAGCGTCCTCGATCAGCGGTACCGACCGATAGAACTGGTAGTCGTCGACGACGGGTCGACCGCGGATGTCGAAGCGGCGCTCGACGATGCGACGTTCGCCGACGCGTCGCTTTCGGACCTCACCCGGTTCACAGTCTGTCGCCACGACGAGAACCGGGGCGCGAACGCCGCCCGAAACACTGGCATCGAGGCTGCGACCGGCGAGTACGTGGCGTTTCTGGACGACGACGACCGTTGGGAGCCGACGAAGCTCACTCGGCAGGTGGCAGCGTTGCGGACGGCCGACGACGCGGCCGTCGCGTTCACCGGCCAGCGATGTGTCGACGCGTCGGGGACGACCACCGCCGTCACGCGCCCGGCGACGGACGGGGAGTTTCTGCGCAATCTGGTTTCGGGCGTCGAGTATGGTCCGTTCTCGACGGTCGTGGTCCGCACGTCTGTGTTCGACGAGGTCGGCGTCCTCGACGAGCGGTTTCCGTGTTGGCAGGATAAAGAGTGGTACCTCCGTCTCGCCACTGCAGTCGAGTGCGTCGCCGTCCCCGATCCGCTGACGATTCGACGGTTCACCGGCCACAGCCAGATATCGGACGACTACGCGCGAAAGCGCGATGTCGCGTTCCCGCTGTTGGTCGAGAAGCACCGTGAGACCGTCGCAATCCGTGGGGAAGCGTACGAGCGGGCGTTTCTCGCCTCACTACTGCGCGAACTCGCAGTCGCCGCCGCCCGGAACGAATGCCGCCGCGAGGCGGTCTCCTATCTGCGACGGTCACTCCGCCACCGACCGACGACGCTTCGCACCTACGCGTACCTCCTCGCGTCGCTCGGCGGCAAGTACACGTGGATTCCGGCCAGAGCGTGCCGACGCACGCTCGCGCGAGCGTTCGACAGTTGAGTCAGCCACCGCGAGTAGTCGGCTACCGAAAGTCAGGTGAGCGCGTCGCGGACGACGGCGATGTCGTCTTCGAGTTCCGTCTCGAACGCCCGCGTGCCCAGAACGAGGAAAACAGGATAGACGACGACACCCACCGCGACGAGACAGCACAGCGCCGCGAGTGCCGAAATCGGGGGGAGCGCCGCCGCCGTCGCGAGGACGACGACCCCCATCGAGAGCGACGCGCCCGCCGGGACGCCGACCGCACGGAGAAGTCGCAGCACGCGCCCGTCGACGACGCGAAGCGCGACGGCGAGCGCGACCGGGTTCTGGACGACGGCGCTCAAGACGAGGACGCCGGCGACGCCGCTGAAGCCCCATCGGAGGGCCGCCGGATAGACGAGGGCTGCGGCAATCGCGAGCCGCGACAGCTGAAGGACCGTGCTGTACTGGGGTCGCCCGGTCGCCTGAAAGAGCGGGCCGACGACGGCAACCAGCGCCCGGAGCGCTCCCCAGAAAGCGAGCAACCGCATCGCGCCGACCGCGGGAAGCCAATCGGGACCGAGGACGGCCCGAACGAAAACGGGTGCGACCACGGCGATGCCGACGGCCATCGGGAACGCGAGGCTGACGACGACCCGAACCGTCCTGAAAAACCCCTCACGGAGTCGCTCTATGTCGTCCTGAACTTTCGAGAACGCCGGGAACGTCGCCTTCGAGACGACGTGGCTCACCTCCGTCGCGGGCGCGTTCGAGAGCCGGAACGCCATCTGGTAGAACCCGAGCGCAGACGCTCCGAGCAACCAGCCGACGAGCGCGTCGTCGCCCTGATTGAGGGCCAGCAGCACCAGTCCAGAGCCGAAGATCCACTTCCCGAACCCGAGCAGTTCCCGCGCCGCCGCAGCGTCGAACGCGAAACCGGGCCGATAGCCGTGGATACCGTGTGAGACCGCGGTGCGGACAGCCGTGCCCGCGACCACTCCCACCACCAGCGCCCAGACGTTCTGATAGACGAGGGCGATTACGACGGCGACAGCCACCTGTGCGACAGTTCCCGAGAGCGTGTAGACGAACTGGCGGTGAAAGGCCAGCTCCTTCCGGAAGTAGACGACACCTGGATTGCGAAGGCCCGCGAGGAGCGGTGAGAGGGCGAGCACCGGGAGTATCGACCGCAACTGCGGTTCGGCGAACACCCCGGCGACGGCTGGCGCGGCGGCGACGGTGACAGCGGCGATGGCGACGCCGCGGGCGATCGTGAGGGCCCACGTCGTATCGAGGTAGGCGTCCACGTCGGCCTCCTCGCGCTGTATCAGCGCTTCGTCGAGACCGAGTCGAGAAATTCGTCGAAGCACGGCGAGGACGAGCAGTCCCAGACCCAGGAGACCGAAATCAGCGGGAGCGAGCACTCGCGCGAGGACGACGAACATCCCGAGGCGGAGGACCCGGTCGGTGACCGTCAGCAGCGACAGCCAGACACCGCCGGTCGCGGTTCGCTCCAGAACAGAATCGCCTGGCGTGAGGAGTCGCGGGACCAGTCGAACGAGTCGAACTGCGCCGACGAGTCGTGATACGAGTCCCACAGCGGCGCTGTGAGCGGGGTTTCGCAAAGTTATGTGACTCCTACGGCCAAAGCGGCGTGTCGCTATCGGAGCGGACCGAGTCGGAGCAGCGTGGAAGTCAGTACATAGTAATACTGGCATCGGCCGGTATCGCAGGCAGCAAGATGGTTCCCGACGGAGCCGCGCCGACCGTCTCGGTGATCGTCCCGGTGTACGACGATCCCGAGGGCGTCGACCGGACGTTGCAGGCACTTACTGAGCAAACGGCCTCGACGCCCTACGAGGTGCTGGCGGTCGACAACGGGTCGACCGACCGGACGCCGGCGGTCGTCGCGTCGTACTGTCGAGACCACCCGGACCTCGTCGAACTCCTCGTCGAGGACGAGATTCAGGGCTCCTATGCGGCCCGCAACACCGGTATCGAGCAAGCGAACGGCGAGATACTGGCGTTCATCGACGCCGACATGCGGGTCGAACCCACGTGGATCGACGCGGTGGCCGAAACCATGCAGACGGAGCGGTACGTCGGTTTCGACGTGCAGATCGAGGGACGGCCCGCAGACGGCCCAGTCGTCGCGTACAACCACGTTTCAGAGTTCCCGATCGAACGCTACGTCGAGGAGGAACAGTTCGCGCCGACCTGCTGTCTCGCAGTTCGACGCGAGGTCGTCGAAGCCGTCGGTCGGTTCGACGAGCGATTCCGTTCGTCCGGCGATCTGGAGTTCGGTCGTCGGGTCCACGACGCCGGGTTCGAGCAGGCATTCGACTCGTCAGTGACGATGTACCACCCGCCGCGGTCGGTGCCGGCACTCCTGAAGAAGTACGTCAGAGTCGGCCGCGGAATCGGCCAGCGTCGGCGGTACTACCCGGAGCGATTCGACAGACATCCGCTGTTTACGCCCGCCAACTACCTCCCGACGGTCTCGCCCCGAAAGCTCCGGGACTCCGCAACGGAAGTCCAGGGCCGGGCCGAGACGGCGTTGCCGCTCTATACCCTGTGTCTGTTCTACGTCTTAGAGCAACTCCAGAACGTGTGCATGGGGGTCGGCCGGCTGGCCGATAGCGTCGCGGCCAACGGCGACCGTTAGTCGTTCGCCCACGCCGCGGCCAGTTCGTTCATCGTCGCGTCGTCGATCTTCTTCCCGTTCGTGCGGGGGACGTACTCGTTCTCGCGGTACCAGTGGACCGCTCGTTGGGCCTCGCTGCCCTCGAAGCTCCCGTCGCCCGCCACCGCCTCGCGGATGGAGAGCGGGACGATCTCTTCGACCGGCGGCGACTGGAGCTCGGTCAGTTGTTTCGACGGTCGAATCGCTTCGATGCTGCCACTGGCGATTCGGTCCATCGTCGCCCGGAAGTCGGCCTCGGAAATCCAGCCGCTTGCGCCGACCTGATGGTAGGCTAACACCGCAGTCTGGTTGTACTTCTCGGCCAGGTCGAGCACGTCGTAGACGCGGTCCAGTTCCTCGCCGAACACACGACCGACGGTTAGCGGGCCAGTGAGTTGCCGCCCATGAGGCATGCTAGCGTCTGTGACTGCGAAGTAGTGATAATCGCTGACGATATCCCGTATTCGCGGAGAGTTGCCGCTCCAGGGGTAGGAGAACATGGACGCGCCGCGCTCGAACCCGCGTTCGAGGAGCCACCGCTTGTTCTCCTCGATTTGCGCGCGGGCATCCGCGTCGGGGAGGTCGGGGAGGTATCTGTGGTCGACCGTGTGACTGCCAATCTCCCAGCCGGCGTCACGCATCTCGCGCATCTCGTCTTCGCCGAGGTAGTCGCTGCTGCTGGCCCGCCCCGAGTTTATCATCGTGAGCCCGGGAATGCCGCGGTCTTCCATGATCGGCAGCGCGTTCGTGTACTGGGTGATGCCGCCGTCGTCGAACGTGACCATGACTCGCCCCGTATCAGCCCGTTCGGTCGTCCGCAGGTCGTCGACCCACACCCGGAGGTCGGTGTCGAAGTCGCGGTAGAAATCCAGAGAGATGGCGTCGACGCTGCTGAGGTCCGGATCACCGTACTCGCTGGTGACGCCGAGGTCGATGCGGAACCACCCGTACGATTTCGTGATCGTCCGGCGGCGCATCGTGACTGAGTCACTGCCGTTGTAGACGTTGACGTCGAGCTGTTCGGTCGATGGACTCTCCAGTCGGAGCGCGATGGAGAGGTCCTTGTTCGAGAGGTCGATCGGGTCGTCGAACTCCCGAACGATTTCGAGATCGGTTCCCTCGTCCGGGCCCAAGAGCAGTTCGGCGGACTGATCGCCGCGATAAGGCTGGTCAGTCATGGCGTTGAGGTGCCCCGACTGTGCCGTCCACAGACTCAGGTCCTCGAAGTCGTCTAACAGTTCACCGCTGTCGGCGTAGCGCTCCCTGCTGTCGAAGGCCGTCGTAAGCAGCGGATGTTCGGTCGCCGCTCGTGCCTGCCCGATACCGTAGGTCGTTCCCAGTGCGGTGAGCGCCGCGGCCCCCCGCTTGAGTAGCCCGTGACGTGAACCCGGTTCGTAACGCGTCATGTCAGAATAGCTGTCGATACTGCTACCCACCGCATTGTTATGCCGCCGCTTGCCATCTGGACGATAGTTTATAGAGCGCCTGACAGGCGCGATATCGAACGAAGGCGGCGTATTATTCGGGCAACACGCTCCATAACAATACTCGGAACTGCCGAAGCCAGCGTACTGATGCATCCAGCGTCTCGCGCGCCTGACCGCACCGCCTCACAGTCGCTTCGAGCGACTCGTCCCCAGTAACCATGCTTCGGCACTCTCGCGGCGTCGCCGCCGTCGTTTGCCTGCTCGTGCTCGCCGTCCTCGCACCGACGGCCGCCGTCGCCGCTCCCGCCGACGCCGTCGGCGTGACCACGACTGTCTCGGACACCACGGTCGAGCCCGGCGATACGATCATCGTCGAAGCGACTATCGACGGCGACGGCGTCCACGGACCACTTATCGACGCCACCACCCCTGACGGCTGGACGTTCGAGGCGACCGACAACGGCGGCGGCACGTACAAGTCCTCGACGAACGAGTGGCTGTGGCTCACCGCCGGGGACTACACCATCACGTACACGCTCACCGTTCCCTCGACGGCCTCGGCTGGCGAGTACACCGTCGAGAACGAGGGGTCCGGCATCTACCCCTCGACTTCAGAGTACGTCTCCGACACCGACGCCGTCACCGTTACCGTGGAGTCGACGCAGACGATGACGGTGCGCGAGGCCGTCGCGAGTTACGGTGACGGCGACGACTCTCAGGTCGAGGACGGCGAGATTCAGCAGGCCGTCAACTGGTGGCAGACCGATACCGAGGTGCCCGGGACCAACGGCGAGACCATTGACGACGCGACCATCCAACAGCTCGTCTCCGACTGGGTGACCGGGGCCGAAATCGGCGGTAACTGAGTCGTCGGGCCTACGGGACTTCGTTCTCTCTCACGCCCGTCGTCTGAACGTGGCTTCTCGACGGGAAAAGCGAGGAGTCTAAGTGTGCGCCGTCGAAGGATACAGTAATGGCAGAGAGCCGTACGTTCACCGGGTCGTTGGCCGCCACCGCCGTCGGCGTCTACCTCCTCGTCATCGCCGGCGCGACGGCCGCCATCACCGACGCGGTGACCGCCTGTACCTCGTGGCCGCTCTGTCAGGGACCGGTGACGCTCTCGAACCCGTCCCTGTTGATAGCCAGCGGCCACCGCCTGACCGCCGCGATCGTCGGCGTCCTCGCGCTCGTCACCGTCGTCCTCGGACTTCGCGCGGTAACGCGCCGTCGCGTCAGAGCCGCGCTGTTAGTCGGACTAACGCTGTACCCGATACAGGTGGCACTGGGCGCGTTCGTCGCCACCTCCGGCGCGGCCGGACAGCTCCCCGGAATGCACCTGGCCGTCGGCATGGCCATCTTCGGCGCGTTCGTCCTCGCGCTCGCGTGGCACCTCGAAGCCGAGACCGGCAGCGACGACGAGGAACCCGTCGACGACCTCTCACCGGCCCCGATGCCCGAGGAGAGCGAGGACGACTCGGTCCCGAGAGCCCCGCTCTCGACGCGAGAGCGGATTCTCGGCACCGCGTACGCCTATTTCCGACTGATGAAACCGCGGCTGATGTGGCTCTTGTGTCTGGTCGCCGCCGCGGGAATGGCGCTGAAGGCTGGCCAGTCGCTCACCGTTCGGACGGTGCTGCTGACCCTCGGCGGCGGCGTCCTCGCTATCGGTGCGTCGGGCACCTTCAACCACGTCCTCGAACGCGACATCGACAAACGGATGGACCGGACCTCCGACCGCCCCATCGCCACGCATCAAATTCCGGTGCGCAACGCGATGACCTTCGGCGTCGCGCTGGCAGCGGCCGCGATGGCGCTGTTCTGGCAGGTGAACGTCCTCGCGGCGGCGCTGGGGCTGACGGCCATCCTCTTTTACAGCGTCATCTATACGCTCGTTCTCAAACCAAACACCGTCCAGAACACCGTCATCGGCGGCGCGGCAGGGGCACTCCCGGCACTCATCGGGTGGGCGGCGATCGACGGGACCATCGGGTTGGCGGGGCTGGCGCTCGCCGGCGTCATCTTCCTCTGGACGCCCGCGCACTTCTACAACCTCGCGCTTGCGTACAAGGACGACTACGAGGCCGGCGGCTTCCCGATGATGCCCGTGGTCCGCGGCGAGACGGAGACGCGCAAGCACATCGTCTACTACCTCGGCGCGACGCTGGTCGCCTCGGGGATACTGGCGGCGCTCACGTCGCTCGGGTGGCTATACGCGCTCACGTCGGCGACGGTCGGCGGCGTGTTTCTCTGGGCCGTCGTCCGTCTCCACCGCGAGCAGACCGAGGAAGCCGCCTTCCGGGCATTCCACGCCTCGAACGCGTACCTCGGTCTCCTCCTGTTAGCCATCGTCGCCGACGCGCTCGTCCTATGAGTACCATCACTCGTCGCTTCGACCCGTCGTTCGACCACGAGACGCTGCTGTACGGTGCGTTGCTTCTCAACACTGAGCTACTGCTGGTGGCGATGCACGTCCTCTTTGGTGGGACAAGCGCCACCTCGTGGCGCGGGGTCGCCCAGTACGTCTACCCGCTGGTCTGGATCAACGCCGGCCTGCTAGTCGTATTGAAGACGACACCGCCACCCACGTCGACGAAACAGCGCCGCCGTGCGCTGGCCGTCGGCGTCGCCTACTTCCTCGTCTTGGCAGTCATCGGTGGGATCGTCCGGCCCGGGTCGCCCGATATCGTCTCGTACGTCCAGTTCAACCTCCTGAAGCTCCCGCCGGGGTGGAACCCGATGCTGGCGTACTTCGGGAACGTCGTGTCGGTGACGCTCATCCCGTACAAACTGGTGGGATACGGCGCATTATCGTATCTCGTCTACGTGATGGTGCTGGATACGTCGGGACTCTCACTCGGGAGTCTCACGGGCCTCTTCTCCTGTGTCTCCTGCGTACTGGGGATTCTGGTACCGACGATATCGAGCGTGCTGGGTGGGACCGCCGCCGCCGTCGGCCAGTTGGTCCCGCAATCGTATGGCGCGGCGACGGTCGTGTATCTGATCTCGCTCGCGTTGCTGTACTGGCGGCCGATCAGGCGATAGGCTTTGAAACGGACCGAGTCGACTCCGCTCGGCTTAGGTCAGGCGACACTTTCGCGGGTCGCCGGCCCGCCCGAGGAAGAACAACAAGAGCAGGAGACCACCGACCCGGAGGAGGTCGCCGTGAAATGGGAGCACCGCGAGCGCGCCCGTAAATCCGAGAAAGCCGAGGACGCCCGCCCCGCAACTCGCACAACCGGACGCGACGAGACCGGGGAGGACACCGGTCAGGTCCGAGAGGCTGGACAGGCCGGCCACGCGCAACTGTACGGCGACGTTGACGACGGCGACGCCGGTGAGGACGGCGTAACTGACGATGAGACTGACGCCGAAGACGCCGATGGACCGATACGTCGTATCCAGCAGGTCAACGAAGGCTCGGACCAGATACCGCTGAACGCCGGCCCCGAGCATCTGCATCGTGTACGTCGGGAACGTACTCAGGATGAGGAGGACGAAGGTGACGACGGCGAGGGCGGCGGCTGCGAGTACCCGAGTCCACGACGTGAGGGGATACGTCAGCGCCGCGCCCAGTCGTCTGCCGAATTGGTCGAGACGGTGTCGCCAGCCATCGGTAGCGCGCTCGGCCATCGTCACTCCGTCAGCGACCGGATCTTGCTGTCGAACCGCGAGTACGGCTGTGCGCCCTGCAAGTCGGCGGCGGTGTTGGAGTCGGGGTCGTAGAGGACGAACGAGGGGGTCCCGTCGAGTCCCGCCTGTTTTCCGCGCTGGCGTTCCGCCTCGATGTCCGAGACGAGCGTCTCGCGGTTCTCGGACAGACAGGAGTCGACCGCAGACGCGTCGACGCCCTCGACGGACTCCGTCAGGTCGAGCAAGTTCGACCGGTTCGACCAGTCGCCCTGCGTGAACCCCTGTTCCTCGAACACTGTCGAGTGCCAGTTCCAGAAGGCGTCCGGCGAGTCCTCGCGAACCTGTCGCCAGACGCATCGGCTCATGACCGACGCGGTCATGGAGTTCTCGCCGATGTTCGGGAACTGTAACAGCACGACGCGGACTCGCTCGTCGGCGACGTGGGTGCGAACGAGTTTCGGGAACGTCCGCTCCTCGAACTTCTTGCAGAACGGGCAGAGGTAGTCGCTCCAGTAGTAGAGGTCGAGGGCCGCGTCGGGCGACCCGACTATTGGGTTGCCGGCGAGGTCGACGTCGAAGCCGGTGGTCCCGGATGCCGTGTGCAGCGATGGCGAGACGGGGTCCGAGGAGATAGGCGTCGATTCTTGAGTCTGTGTCGGCTGGTCCGTCGCCTCCCCAGTCGGCGTCGACTGTCCCGCCGTTCCCGCGTCGGTCGACGCGGACGCGCCCGACTGCGGCGTCGCCGTCGATTGCGAGTCGCTGGTACTGCACCCGGCGAGGCCGGCGATAGTCGCGGCTACGCCGCCCTGTAACAGTGCCCGACGTGTCTTTCGAGTCATGTGGCGGCTTTCGCCCACCATCCGTATAGTGGGCGGTCGCCGTTTTCTGGCCCGGAAAAATCGTGCTATCCCGCCACACGACGGGGGCGGATATCCGCGAGATACTTCAATAACCCCGCCGATTGCCCGTCCGTGAGCGAGGACCCCGACGGCATCGCCGCGCTCGGGTTACTCCACGACGAGTACGCCCGTGAGATATTCGTGGCGGCGAGTCGGGAGGCGATGTCGGCGAAGGAACTGGCAGAAGCGTGCAGTTTCTCGCTCCCGACGGTGTACCGCCGCGTCGACGACCTCGTCGAGGCGGGACTCGTGGTCGAGAACAACGAACTCGACCCTTCGGGGAACCACTACACGTCCTACGAAGCGGCGGTCGAACACATCGACATCGACGTTCGAGACGGTGAGCTAGACGTGACAATAACTCAACAATCTGACGCGGTCGACCGGTTTACGCGCGCCTGGGAAGACATCCGGAGGGGAGACGAATGAGCACGTTGCTCGTCGCGGCCAACCTGCTCGTCATCGCGCTCGGCTTCCTCATCGCCGCCCAGTCCTTCCGGGGGTATCGCCGGCATCAGAACGTGACGATGCTGTACATCTCGGCCGGGTTCGTCTGTATCAGCCTCGGTGGCGTGATGGACTGCTCGCTGTTGAACACGTACCTGCCGAGCCTGCTCCACACCGGACTGTTCCGAACAGGGTTCGTCCTCGCCGGGATGGGATTGATATCCTTCTCGCTGTATCGATGACGGTCTGTCGAGGCGAGCCTTTGTGACGACCGAGCACCTACGTCCACGCATGGTCGAAGTCGAAATCGAATACTGCGTACCGTGTGGCTTCCGAGAGCGTGCCCTTGACGTGGAGCGGGCGATACTCAACGGCGTAGAGCAGAACCTCGACCGGATGAGTCTGGTGATGGGTGACCACGGTGTGTTCAACGTCCGCGTCGACGGCCGGACGGTGTACGACAAGGACGAAGACGAGTTCGACGTAGACGACATCGTCCGCGAGGTCAGGAGCCAGTTATAGCCATCGACAGAGCGGAACGGCTTTCGGCAGGGATGACCGACGGTGAAATATGGACGAGGTACTGGTCGCCAAGGACATCCGTCGGCGCTACGGCGACACTGTCGCACTCGACGGCGTGTCGCTCTCGGCGTCGGTGGGCGAGGTGTTGGCGCTGGTTGGGCCGAACGGGGCGGGGAAGACGACGCTGGTTCGGGCGCTGACCGGGACCACCGACGCCGAGGGCCACGTCGAACTGTTCGGCGGGCCGCCGAGGAACGTCGATCGGTCGCGTATCGGTCTCCTTCCGCAGTCGTTCGACCCGCACGAGCGCTTGAGTGCGCGCGAACTCGTCGCGTACTACGCCGGTCTCTACGACGAGACGCGGGACGTCGACGCCGTGTTGGACGACGTCGGACTGACCGACAGCGCCGAGACGTACTACGAGAACCTCTCCGGTGGACAGCAACGCCGAACCTGCGTGGCGACGGCGCTCATCAACGACCCGGACCTGCTTGTACTGGACGAACCGACGACGGGGATCGACCCGGCCGGTCGACAGGCACTCTGGAACCTGCTATCCGGACTTGCCGACCGCGGCGTCACCATCGTCGTCACGACACACTACATGGAAGAGGCCCAGCAACTCGCCGACCGCGTCGGGTTGCTCGCCGACGGACGACTGGCCGCGCTGGACAGTCCGGCACGGCTGGTGGCCGACCACGGCGGCGACAGCCAACTGCTCGTCGACGGAACGTTCGACGAGACGACCCTCGACCGTATCGACTACCCGGCTCGAACCGCTCTGCGGAACGGCCGACTCGTGGTGTATGGCGTCCGACCGGAATCCATCGGGCAGGTCGTCGCCGAACTCGACGCAGCCGGCGTCAGGTACGACAGTCTGACGTGGAAGGAACCGGACTTAGAAGATGTCTACCTCGAACTGACAGGGACCGGCGTGGGTCGCGGTGGCGACCCGCGACGAGAGGAGGCGACGGCGGGTGGTGTCCAGTGAGCCATCTCGGTCGACTTCGGTCGGAATCGCAGGCCGCAGCGCGGGCGTTCCTCCGCCGGCGGACGGCAGTGTTCTTCACCTTTTTCTTCCCGCTCATCATCGTCGTCATCTTCGGTGTCCTGGTTCAGACGCGGCCAGGCGGGGGCGGTCTCTTCACCGAGTCGCCGGCGTACTACGTGCCCGGCTACCTCGCCGTCGTCGTGTTGTTCACGCCGCTCTCTCGCGTCGGCAGCGAGGTGGCGCGCCACCGCGAGGGCAACCGCTTCGAGAAACTGGCGACGACGCCGCTGACCCGGCCGGAGTGGCTGCTCGCCCAGACACTCGTGAACGTCGCCATAATCGGTCTAGCAGGGATACTCCTGCTAGCGCTGATGGTCGTCCTCACCGGCGCACAGATTCGGCCGTCGCCACTGCTGATTCCGTTCGTCGTCCTCGGTGTCGGCCTGTTCTGCGGGGTCGGCGCGATGCTCGGGAGTCTGGCCGATTCACAGGACGGCGTCATCTCGGCGAGCAACGCCATCGCGCTCCCTTTGCTGTTCCTCTCAGAGACGTTTGTGCCGCCGGAACTCCTTCCAGGGTGGTTCCCGACGTGGCTCTCGCCGCTGACGTACTTCTCACGGGGCGTGCGTGCGGCGACGACGGGTGACGGGAGCGCGCTCGTGCCGCTTGCCGTTCTCGCGGTCTGTGCGGTCGTCGGCTTTCTCATCGGCGCGTGGCTCCTCCCACAGACCGACTGAGCGGTCCAGCAGCATGCGATGGACTGCGGAATCGGCGAGTATTTGAAAAATACGGGACGTATTTTTTGCCTTCGAGAATATCAATATTGAATATTCAGACGCCCCGTATGGCACTTTCAGAATATCTTCGTTGATACTATAGTATTTGCTCGCCAAACATATATCATAATCGTACATAATCGTTGGATTTATGTTGCACAACCGTTCTTACTGAGTTGGAAATGGTTAGTAGACAATCTCAACAAACTCCTAATGGGGTGGGCCGCCGGGAGTTCCTCGGCGGGGTGGCGTCGCTGCTGGCAGCGGCGGCGTACACACGGGACGTACCCGAGTCGGTCGCCGCACAGATCGACAGTGGCGATGACAGTGAGACACGGACCGTTACATCACCGAACGGAAACATCAGTGTGACCGTGGACGTGTCCGGGGGGACACCCACGTACAGCGTCGATTTCAACGGTACCACGTACATCCAGTCGTCTGCACTCGGCTTCGATTTCCAGAATCAGGCCACGTTCGGCGCTAGCACCGACGGCACGAGCGGGGCGACGATCTCGGTCACCGGGAGCGAGAGCAACACCGGACAGACCGAAAGCTGGACGCCCGAATGGGACCAGTACAACAGCGTTTCGGAAGCGTACAACGAGCTCCGTCTGGGTCTCGAAGAGACGGCCAGCCCGGGCCGCTCGGGGAACCTCGAGCTCCGCGTCTTCGACGACGGACTCGGATTCCGGTTCGCGTTCGACGACGATTTCGCCGCCAATAGCGGGAAGGCCGTCATCACGTCGGAGAACACGCAGGTGAATTTCGCCGGCGATTACACCTGCTGGTGGATAGAGAACGCCTTTACGAATCCGCGATTCGAGTCCGAGTACACGGAATCGAAACTCAGCGAAGTCCCCGCCGGGTCAGAGACGGTCCGGCCGAACGACGACCCGAGCCGAAGGGGCTCGCATATGCCGCTGACAGTCAAGGCGAGCGACAGCGCGTACCTGAGCGTCCATCAGGCGGACTTAGACGACTACTCACTGGCCTCACTCGCGCCGGTGTCTGACTCCGGCGGGACCGAGTTTGCGACACAACTCGCGCCGCTTTCGGGTAGCACGAAAGTCTCGTGGACGCTGCCAAACGCGACGCCGTGGCGGACGGTTCAACTCGGAACGACGCCCGGCGAACTCGTCGAGTCGTCGCTGATTCCGCTGTTGAACGAGGACCGTGACGACAGCGTTCTACCGAGTGACGGTAACGGCGGCGTCGACACGGACTGGTTGACTCCGCGGAAGTACATCGGCATCTGGTGGACGATGATCGCCGGGAACGCCAAGTGGGAGTACAAGAACGACGCCGACATCGAGGCCACCGGGAACAACCCGGCAGCGTACATCCACGGCGCGCGCACCGAGCGGATGAAACGCTACATGAACTTCGCCAGCCAGAACAGCATCGACAGCGTGCTGGCGGAGGGGTGGAACAAGGGGTGGAGTTCCTATGGCTCGGACGCCAGCGCGACCGGGTCCGCACTGGAGATGGGCGTCGGCGACTCCTACCCGGACTTCGACGTTACCGAGATAACGACCTACGGGTCGAGCCTCTCGAACCCCGTCGAGTTCACGATTCACAACGAGACCTCGGGGAACCTGCCGAACTACGAAGACGAGATTCTGAACAACAGCATCTTCAGCGAGTACGACGACGCCGGTATCCGCTCGATAAAGAACGGCTACGTCTCGAATCCCGGCCTGTTCGGCGACAACGAGAGTTCGCCGAGTCACAACCAGCACTGCCAGCTAGCGGTCAATCACCACCGAACCGTCATCAAAGAGGCCGCGAGTGAACGACAAACCCTCGAAATTCACGAAGGAATCGTCCCGACGGGCGAGCGCCGAACGTACCCAAATGTCGCCGCCCGCGAGGTCGTGAAGGCACAGGAGTACGACGGATTCGGCGCGCTCGGGTCGAACGTCGGCCGCGAGCACCACGTCACGCTCCCCTTCACGCGGATGCTGGCCGGCCCGACGAGCTATCAGCCCGGTATCTTCGACATCACGTTCAACGACAGCGAGGGCGATCAGATTCAGACGACGCGCGCGAAGCAACTCGCCATGTACCCCACGTACAACGCGGGGATACAGATGGCCGCCGACCGCGTCGAGGCCTACATCAACGAGGAGTTCGAGGTCGGCGAGTACGTCCAGGCTCCCTCCGGGATCATCGACGGGCTCACCACCAGTGACGACTGGCGCAACACGTTCGGGACGAACTACGTCGGGTTCGACCCCAACAAACACGACTCCGGGTCGAATGTCTCATTCACCGTCAAAAACGTCAGCTCGGCCGGGACCTACGATCTCCACATTCGCTACGCGAGCGACGACACGGAGAACGCCCAGCGAGTCATCGACGCCGGTGGCCCACAACTCACGCTGAACGTCAACGGGTCGACACAGAAGATCAACCCGACGTTTACGGAGTACTGGGACACCTACGGAATTCACACCGTCTCCGTCTCGCTCAATCAGGGCGACAACACCGTCGCGCTGGAGATGAACTATGACGACTCCGGTGAGACGTTCAAGGGCGATGTCGCGGGACTGACCGTCAACACCATCGGCGTGACGGCACAGGGTGCCAACGCGCCGTTCCCGGCGGCCTACACTGACCTGACCGACAGTCAGGTCGCTAACGAGAACGTCGAGTCGAAACCCGACTTCAAGTATATCGAAGACGTGCCCGCTGGCGGCTGGGATGACACGACGGTCGTCGACGCCGAGATCGGGAAGTACATCGTCACCGCACGAAAGAAAGACAACGAGTGGTACGTCGGTGCGATGACCGACGGCAACGGTCGCGCTATCGACGTGCCGCTCGATTTCCTCGACTCCCAGTCCAACGGCTGGAAGATGGAGATGTACACCGACGAGGCGGGAACCGACGTGGATACGGACCCGACGGAGATCGCGCGAACCACATCGCTCGTCAGTTCCGGTGACATTGTACTGGCGTCGATGGCCCGAAGCGGTGGGACAGCGCTTCGTCTCGTGCCAGCGTCGTCGGATGAGGCGTCGAACCTCGACGCGTATGTGAAACCGTCTCAGTCGCTTGACGTCACGATCGACGGGACGAGTGAGGTGTCCTCACCATTCATCACCGCGACAGGGAGCAACAGCAGCGACACGTACGTCGGCGGGACGAACCTCGAAGTTGTCATCGACGGCCAGACGGTTTCGAACCAGAACGTACGACTCGCGCCCGGTGCTACGGATGTCGCGCTCTCGGTCAACGAGACCATCGAGACGCCCGGTACCTACACGGTCACGCTGAAGGACGCTCGCACCGGAGCGACGTTCGCCAGCGAGACCGTCGTCGTCGAGGCACCGCGGGTCATCGCGAAGTTCTCCGACTCGACTGGCGACGACACCGGTGACGGGAGCTACTCGTATCCCGAGGCAGACGCGTTCTCTGACGGGTGTTTCGATATAGAGTCGTTCACCATCGAGAAGACATCGAGTCTCTATCGCTTCACGTGGGAGGTCGATACGCTGGAGAATCCGTTCGGCGGCACCGGATTCTCGCCGCAACTGTTCGCACTTTGGCTCCGTGATCCGTCGGCCTCCGACGGCGCGATGACTGAGAACGGCGACCTGATGGTGGACGTTGACTTCGCCGAACCGTGGCAGTACCGCCTCCGCGCCGACGGCTGGGCGAAAGACGCCATCGACCACACTGGCGCAGCACTCACCGACGGGAACGGTGACGCAGTTATCCCGAACGTCGACGTCGAGTCGGCTGCTGGGACAGTCACACTCTCTGTTCCGCGGAGTGCGTTCGGCAATGTGGATCCGTGGGACATGGAGATACTCCCCATCGTCGGCTCACAGGAGTCCGGAAGCATTCTCCGTGACGTCGTCACACAGGAGACTGCCACCGAGGCGAAGAACAACGACAACAGCGGGGACAACTACCTCTACAACTACCGGTTGATAACCTCGAACGACACTGCGACGAACGCGCCGCGTGTCGTCGATATGATCACGCCTGTTGGAACGACCCAGTCCGAGGCACTCGCGTACTCTGCGGAGGAGAAGGCGCAGTTGCCGTTCACGCCGGTCCATCAGCGGTACGACCTAGAGGCGCGCATCGCAGAGTGGACCGATCCAGAAGGTGACGACGACGGGCCGGGAGCGTACGTCTATCCGACAGACGACCAGTACGGTGATGCCGACTTCGACATTCGACGGTTCGGTCTCTACGAGACTGGGGATCGGTACAAACTGTTCTTCCGGATGGAGGGCGACATCACCAACCCGTTCGGCTACGATGCGAACTTTTCACACCAGTTCTTCCAGGTGTATATCCGTGACCCGAACGCGTCGGGTGGTTCGACGAAGAGTCGCCGCGGTGTCTCAGCGAGCGATAGCCCGGTCGATATCTTCGCCCAACCGCATCACTACCGCGTCGTCGCGTGCCCGAAAGGTGCACAGATCGAAAAGGCCGGTGCGAGTGTCGACGATACGGCAGGGTCGCTGGCAGATAGTACTACGACCGTCTCGACGGACGTCAGTATCACGCCGTACGTCGGCGAGAAGGCGTTCGTCATCGACATGCCCAAATCGGCGTTCAACAGCCCGGCCCGCGACCTCGAAGCGATTCCGTTCGTCCACGGCTTTGATGACGGGTACAGTAACGTGTTCGTCCGCTGGGTTCAGGAGAATGGTGGAACTCCGATGGACTGGAAGTTTACCGGTGGGACGGGGGACTACAGTCACCTAAACGTCATCGATACGGTCGTACCGGACGAGACGTCACAGTCGACGGTACTGGACTACAACAGCGCGTACTCCATCCCGTATCTCTCGCTGGGTTCGAAAGCGGCGAGCATCAAGAAGGCGCTGGCCGGCAACGGGCCGGTGACGAGCGCTCACTTCGACGTCGTGCGTGAGGCCTACGAGTCCAACAGCGCGGTTCCGGGGACGGGCGGACTGGTCCCGGATTACGCTGACCTCCGCGGCATTGCCTCCGAGGTGACGGAGCGATGAGTGATGCGTCACCACAGAAAGTGCTGGCGCTCTCGCTCGCGGTGCTCGCCGTGATGGCGATCCCCGCGGGCTTAGTCGCGCCCATCGGACTCGGCGCGGCCAACACTGGCGGCAACGCCGCCGGGAACGTCGGCGAGTGGCCGAGCTATCAGGCCGACGACCGCAACTCCGGTAATGCGACTGGTGCGCCCGACTACGGTGCGGTCGCAACCGGCTGGCGCGTCGTCGGCAACCAGGGGACGGACATCGCCTCCGGGCCGACCGTCGGTGACGACACCGTCTTCGTCGGAGATGGCAGTACGGTGAAAGCCTACGCCGAGGCAGACGGCACCCAGACGTGGACCCAGAGCGTCGACGGCTCGGTATTCGGCTCGCCGACCCACGACGACGGGAGCCTCTACGTCGCCACCGATGCCGGCAGCGTCTACGCACTCGACGCCAGTAGCGGCACTGTCGAGTGGCAGCGTAGCACCGACAGCACCGACGCCGACTTCGGCGCGTTCGCCGGCTCGGTCGCGACGGACGATGCTGGCACGCTCTACGCCGCCAGCGAGGACGGCCACGTCTACAAGCTGGCCGCCGACGGCTCGCAGGTGCTGGCCGCCTACGACATGGGTAGTCCCGCGGGCGCGATGACGCCCGCCGTCGCGGACGGCACGCTCTACGTCGGCGACCGTAGCGGGACGCTCCACGCGCTCTCGACGGCGGACCTCAGCGCCCAGTTCATGAAGGACGTTGCCAATGGCGCGCTCAACGCTCCGGCCGTGACCGCGGACGGCCAGACTGTGGTCGTCACGGCGACCGACGGCACGGTCGCCGCCTACGACGCGACCGGCACGCAACAGTGGGCCGAGACGAGCGCCTACGACAGTAGCTTCGCCAGTCCGGCCATCCACAAGGGATCGGCCGTCGTCGGTACGTCCGATGCTGTCGCCGCCCACGCGCTCGACGATGGGACTCAGCAGTGGAGTGCCTCGGTCGACACCAAGGACACCTTCGGCGCGTCGGTGACGACGGCCAACGGCACCGTCTTCGTTGGCACTGACACCGGCGACATCTACCTGCTCGATGCGGCCGACGGTAGCACGAAGTTCACCGTGCAAGCGAGTTCGTCGGTCATTACCACCGCACCGACGGTCGCCTACGACGCGCTGTACGTCGGCGCAGACACGGGCGCTGTCCAGCAGTTCGTCGACGCCAACCCGTCGATCTCAGTGACGAGCATCAGTGCGCCCGACTCCATCGAGAAGGGTGACACTGGAACAGTGACGGCTGACGTCTCGAACACCGGTCAGGCTGTCGGCAGCTATACCGCCGAACTGACTGTCGACGGAACGGTCGTCGACAGCAAGACCGTTACCGTGGCCGCTGGTGCCACCGAGACCGTGAGCTTCGAGTACACGTTCGATACCACCGGAGCGGTTCCGGTCAGTGTGGGTTCCCAGTCCACGACGGTCACCGTCAAAGCCGACTCCGGTGGCAACGGCGGCCCCATCCACGGCAACCCCGACGACGGGACCGAGACGACGACGTCGACTCCCGACGAGGGTGACGGCACGGCCACGCCGGCCGAGACCGACTGTGGCTGTGAACTCGACGACACGCCGACCGAGGCGACCGACGACCCGGTGACGACTGACGACACCGCGACGCCGGGCGACTCGGACAGTACCGAGACGGCCACTGATGACGACGCGACCGACGCGGACGACGGGTCCGACGGGAGCGGCACCGAAGAACCCACGTCCGGTGACGGTCCCGGCTTCACGGCCGTCGCTGCACTGCTCGCCGTCGTGGCAGCGGCACTGCTGGCTGTGCGACGCGAGAACTGACGGTCTCGACCGTCACTGACGTTCGATTTTTCTTTGGCTCCGTTTCGGGAGCGATAGCACCCCGACGCTACCGTCGGAGCGACGGCCCAACGACCGCGAGAAGCAACGCCGCCTCGCCGCGAGGCACCCAGCCGTAGACGTGGTTGAGCATCACGTACGTCACTAATCCGAGAAAGAGGCTCAGTCCCCACGCGGCAACAGCGATTCGTCCCACTCGTGCGTGGGCCGTCTCGCGGAGTTCGGCCGGGGTATGTGAGAGTCCGAGAACGACGGCATGGACGACTACCGGGACGGAGACGGCCGAGAGGAGGACGTGGACGGCGAGCATCAGGATGTACGCCCACCAGACGAACCCCTCGGCGAGAATCGCCTTCTCGAAGCCACCGCCGACCTTCAGAAGGTACAGCACGAGGAATGCCATGATGAGGGCGAACGCCGTTAGCATCGCTGCCCGGTGTTTGCGAACCTCGCCGTTCTTGATGAAGTAGACGCCGACGAGGATGGCGGTCAGCGCACAGGCGTTGACGACGGCGATCGCGTCAGAGAGCAGGATAACGGTCTCGTTGCTGATGGTCGGGAACGGCAACACGCCGCCGAACGTCCCGAAGACCAGCGCGTAACCGACCAGCGAGACGACGGCGGTGACGAGGCGCGGGCGAGCGCGAGCGCGCGACTGGAGTCTGTCTGCGACGGCCATACGAAAACTGAGAAAGCGAGGGCTTTCCGTGTTCTGGAAACGAGCGGCGGAGAGAGCGACAGAGAAATCGACGGAAAACGTAGCGGTGCCGAATCATACGGGCTGTTGTATCGAGGTGCCGATACGTGCCGACCCCGGGTCGGCGCTATCCGGACATACTCGACAACAGTTCGTATCAGGCGAAGGTGCGCGAGATGTCGTCGTCTTCTTCGTCTTCCTGCTGAATCTTCTCCCACGCGTTCTCGAAGTCCTCCATCTTGACCTCGGTGCGGTCGTCCCGAATGGCGAACATCCCGGCCTCGGTACAGACGGCCTTCACGTCTGCCCCGGAGGCGTCCTCGATGGCCTCTGCGAGACCCTCGAAGTCCACGTCGTCGGCGACGTTCATGCCGCGCGTGTGAATCTTGAAGATTTCCTTGCGGCCCTCGAAGTCCGGGTTGGGGACTTCGATGAGACGGTCGAAGCGACCGGGCCGAAGGATGGCGCGGTCGAGCATGTCGAAGCGGTTGGTGGCGGCGATGATGCGGATCTCGCCGCGGTCGTCGAAGCCGTCCATCTCCGAGAGCAGCTGCATCATCGTCCGCTGGACCTCGGCGTCGCCGCTGGTCTTCGACTCCGTTCGCTTCGCGGCGATGGCGTCGATCTCGTCGATGAAGACCACGGCGGGTTCCTCCTGCCGGGCGAGTTCGAAGAGGTCACGGACGAGTTTCGCGCCCTCGCCGATGAACTTGTGGACGAGCTCGGAGCCGGCCATCTTGATGAAGGTGGCGTCGGTCTCGTTGGCGACGGCTTTCGCCAGCATCGTCTTGCCCGTCCCGGGTGGGCCGTGAAGCAAGACGCCGCTCGGGGGGTCGATGCCCACGTCTTCGAACATCTCGGGGCTGATGAGTGGCATCTCGACCGTTTCGCGGACCTCTTCCATCTGCTCTTGGATACCGCCGATGTCGGCGAAGGTGACGTCGGGCGACTGATCGACCTGCATCACGCGGGCGCGGACGTCCGTCTCGTCGTCGAGTTGCTTGACGATAGAGAGGGAGTTGTTGACGGCGACCCGGTCGTCCGGTTCGAGGCCGTCACGCATCTCGTCAGTGACCTCGGTAAGCGCCTCCTGATTGTTGCCGTGCTGTTTGATGATAACGCCGTCTTCGCCCACCTCTTGGACAGTGGCGACGAACAGCGGCGACTGCTTGAGTTTCTTGTTCTCGTGGGTCAGCCGCTCTAATTTCTGCTGGTACTTGTTGTTCTCGGCGTTGGCATCGAGCAGCTTGTCCCGCATCTCCTCGTTCTGTGCTTCGAGCACCTCGAGTCGCTCCTGCAACGCCTCGATTTTCTTCTGCTTCGAGGCGTCCTCGTCGTAGGGCAGGTCCACCTCGTCGACGGTGTCGGTCATTACGCCCCTTCTAGTAGGTGAATCATTATGAGGCTTCGGGTAGCGCCAGCATTCGATACCGCGGGCAGCGGGACCCTACCGCCCCAAGACGGCGGTCAAGCGTTCTGGCGTCGAACCGGCAGGTTTCTGTCCCGGGGGGCGCAACCGGCGCGCATGTCTACAGAACCGGAGTCCGTCGTCGTGGTCGGTGGCGGCGTCGCGGGCCTCTCGGCGGCCATCTACACCGCACGGGCCGGCGTCTCGACGCGGATCGTCTCGACCGACGAGTCCATCCTGAATCGCAACGCCCACCTCGAAAACTACCCGGGCTTTCCCGCCGGTGTCAATCCGCGACTCCTTCTGGAATTGATTCGCGCACAGGCCCGTCGTGCGGGCGCGTGGTTCACGGACGGCCGCGTCCAGCGAGTCGAGGAGACCGACGACGGCTTCGAGACCACCGTCGCCGACGGCGAGGTGTTCGAGTCGGACTACGTTATCGCGGCGTCGTGGGCCGACGCGTCGTATCTCGCCGGTCTCGACGTGGACCTCCTCGACAGGGGGAGCAAGGAGTTCGTCGGCGTCGATGACCTCGGAAGAACCGCTGTCAACGGCCTCTATGCGGCTGGCCGACTGGCCGAGCAATACCACCAGACCATCGTCGCCGCCGGCCACGGTGCACAGGTCGGGCTAACGCTCATCGAGGACAGCGACGTGGACTTCTATCACGACTGGACGGCCCCGGAGGGCTACTTCACCGACCGCGACCGCGAGGTGCCACCGGGCTGTGAGGAGATAAGCGAAGACGAGCGAAAACGACGCGAGGAGGAGTCGTTAGAGATTATGCAGCGGTACTTCGAGCAGCCGATGCCCGGCGAACCGACGATGCACCCGAGCATCGCCGAGGACGAAGACTGAGCGCCGAGTCGAAACGAGTTACAGTTCTCGGAAGACGTTCCCGAGTCGCTCGATGCGCTCTTGGGTCGGCGGGTGCGAACGAGTCTCGACGTGGAACTCGTCGGTCGCCGGGTCCTCCTCGAACCCGTGGGGGAGAAAACAGAGCCCGCGGACACCGTCGTAGGCCCGGCGTTTATCGGTTTCGGGGGTCGGCGTCGCGTCGCCGTCGAGGTTCTCTAGCGCACCGACGAGCGCCGACGGGTCGCCCGTGAGCTTCGCGGCGCTCCGGTCGGCGGCGAA
This sequence comes from Haloarcula amylovorans, assembly GCF_004681185.1. Taxonomy (GTDB): domain Archaea; phylum Halobacteriota; class Halobacteria; order Halobacteriales; family Haloarculaceae; genus Haloarcula; species Haloarcula amylovorans. The sequence goes on from NZ_SRIF01000001.1 coordinate 691,555, forward strand.
CTCCCGTTCACGGGAGAGCGACCGGCCCAGCACCACGACCGGTGCGGTGAACACGCCCAGCAGGACGCCCCCGAGGACGACCGTCAGGCCGAACAGGAAGGCGACGCTCAGCGTGAAGGCGAGCGACCCGAACGGAGCCTCGATGAAGCGGACACTGAGGAAATACACCCCGGTGAACGCCAGTGCCCCGAAGACGAATCGACTCCCGCGAGAACCCGGAAGGGCGTCGTCGATGGGACCGTACTCGCCGTTGGTCAGTGCTGGGAGGAAGCTAGCGAGCGTCATCACGGTCGCGTCGCGGTTCTTGACGTGCATCAGTTCGTGGGCCAACACGGCGTCGAGTTCGTCGCCCGAGAGCGCGGCGAGCAACCCCTCGCTGACGACGACGGTGGCGCTTCTGAAGGTTCCGACGGCGAAACTGTTCGGGACGTCGCTGTCGGCGACGGCGATGGTCGGGACCACCATATCGGCTTGGTGACAGAGTCGCTGGACCCGGTCGTAGAGGTCCGGATACTCGGTCCGGTCTACCTCGCGGGCGTCGGCCTCCGCGAGCGTCTGTGCGCGTGTGTACCGTAACTGCGCCCAGACGAAGGCAACGAGCGCCGGACTCACGACGGCGAGCCACCACGCGAGACCGGAGCCGCCGGGAAGTACCGCGTCCACGGCGTCTCGAAGCGGCGTGAGCCACGGTGTCAGGAGGGACGCGACGGTGGCGACGACGGCGACGTCGATCGCGAGGAGGAGGAGGAGGGTCGTCAGGATGCGGCGATTGAGAGTCCCCATACGCGTGTCTGGAGATTGCTGTCAACGCGTCAAAATACTTCTGGTCGCTCAAAAACGCCTTCGAACAAGGACAATACTTTAGACTGGTTGGAAAGAAGTCACGAATAGTGCCTTCCAGTCTCATGCGTGCCGCGCTGGCCCTCCTCTGCGCCGGTGCCGTCGTCTACGCGACGGCGTTGTTCCCCGCCGCGCTGGACGTGGGACTCCAGCAGAGCGGCCCCGTCGCCGACGGGCCATCGGCCCCCGCCCCCTCGACCCCGGCTCCCGAACCGACGGCAACGCCGGCCCCAACCGCCGAACCGACAGCCACCCCAGCGGCCGACACCGGCGGCAGTGGTAGTAGTGGTTTCCCCGCCCTCTCGTTCCTCCCACAGCTGCTGGGCTTGCTCACGGTCATGGCGCTCGGCTACGTCGGCTTCCTCGTCGTCCGCGGCAGCGAGGGCTTTGACGGTAGCGGAGTCAGTCTCCCCGGACTCGGATGGCTCTCGATTCCGCGGTGGTTCCCCTTCACGGGGACGCTCCAGCGGATTCCACAACTGACGACGACGGTGTTGCTCGGCGGGGCGGCGGCGCTTTCGAGCGTCGCCGCGGGCGTCGGTAGCGTCGTTCGCGGCGTCGGTGTCGGGCTCGCCGCGGGACTGGGCCCGCTGAGTCGGATGACCGGCCGCTCCCTGGTCGCGCTCCCGAGCGTGCTCGGGACGCTGGCGCTCTCGCCGGGACGTGCGCTCTCGGGGCTGACCGGCAGCGGGCTGCTGACCTCGCTTCGCGGCGGTATCGACCGCCCGGCGTTCCTCGACCGCGACGACCCTACCAACGAGGACCTTCGGTCGACGACCGACACGAGTGCCGACGCTGAGACGCCGGACGAACCCAGCCCGCCGACGATACAGGAGGCGTGGCAGCGACTGACCGCGGCGATTCCGGTAGCGAACCCCGCGGCGACGACGCCCGGCGAGTACGCCCGGAAAGCCGTCGATATCGGGCTTCCGGAAGCCCCAGTGCGGCGGTTGACCGACCTGTTCCGGGCGGTCCAGTATGGCGGCCAGTCGGCTTCGACCACCAGAACGGAGGCGGCCCGAGATGCGCTTTCGAGCATCTTCGACGGCGGTGATGAGCGATGAGCCGAACGGAGACGGTAAGCGAAGAGCCAAGCGCCGACGAGTTCGGGTCGGCCGAGTCTCCCACCGACGGGAAGACGACGGCCGAGCGGGCGATTCGCGGGACGCTCACCGACCGAGCGACCGTCGACGCGACGGTCGAACGCGCGGACGCGGGGCCGCTCTGGCGGGTGCTCACACTCGCTGGCCTCGCGGCCCTCGCGGCGGCTGTCGTCGTCGCCACGGTTCCCGGTCTGCTCCCCACACCGACAGATTCGACCGCTACGGCCACGCTTCGGGCCGCCGCCCCATACGCCGGGGCCGCAGTCGCACTCGTCGGTCTCTACGGTGTCATCAGCCGCGAGAAAACCGGCGAACCAACGCCCGAGACGCCGGTCGAACTCCCGAGTGCGAATCCCGAGACGATGCGCGGTGAGTCTCACTCCGTGGTTGGCGACGACATCGACGACCTCCTCCGGCGCATCGACGGCCGCGTCGACCCGTACAACGGTATCGAGGCGAGCTACGCCGTCGAAGTCCAGCATCGGCTTCGGGAGGCAGTCCTTCGGGCGCTCGTCCGGTACACCGACCGCGACCCCGAGACAGCGGAGGCGGCGGTAGCGAACGGGACGTGGACCGACGACGTGCGCGCGGCGTCTTTCCTCGGTGACCGGGTCGGCGACCCGCCGCTCGCCGTCCAGTTGCGCGACTGGGCCAGCGGCGAGGGGTTTGACCGCAAGGTAGCTGCGACGCTGTCGGAGATTCGCCGACTCCGCGGCGGTGATGCCCGATGACTGATCGACAGCGCGCTCGCCGTGCAGTCGGGCTCTCGGTGGCACTCGTCGCGGGCGCGGCGGGCGTCGCCACCGGCAACGCCGCCATCTTCGTCGCCTCGACGGTCGGACTCGTCTACGCGGCCTACGAGGCGGCGACGCAGGACCCCGAACCGGTCCTGACCGTCGAACGCTCGCTCGAACCGGCCGCGCCGCTTCCCGGCGAGGAAGTCGAAGTGACGGTGACCGTCAGCAACGACGGGCTCGACTATCTCCCGGACGTTCGCGTCGTCGACGGCGTCCCCGAGCGTCTCCGCGTCGTCTCCGGGTCGCCCCGGTTCGGAACGGCCCTCGACGCCGACGACAGTGCGTCCTTTGGGTATACCGTCGAGGCGCGCCGCGGCGACCACCCGTTCGGTGAGACGACGGTGGTCTGTCGCGACCTCACCGGCACCGGCGAGTGCCGCGAGCGAGTGCGCGTCGAGACGACCGTCGAATGTAGCGCCGACATCGAGTCGCTCCCCCTGTCGGCACAGACGCTCCCGCGGGCGGGGCGCGTCCGGACACGGGCGGGCGGCGAAGGCGTCTCGTTCTACGCCATCCGGGAGTACCAGTCGGCCGACCCGATGGCGCGCATCGACTGGAATCGGTTCGCCCGGACGAACGAACTGGCGACAGTCGAGTTCCAGGAGACGGCGGCCGCGAGCGTCGTCCTCCTCGTCGATACGCGAAACCCGGTTTCGCCGCGACCACGCGCGCCCAACGCCGTCCAGTTCGCCGTCTACGCCGCCGAACTGCTCGGGGGGACGCTACTGGCCGAGGACAACCGCGTGGGCGCGGCCACGTTCGACGAGTGTGCGTACCTCCGTCCGGCCACCGACCGCGCACAGCGACGCCGTCTCCGCGAGTTCTTCGGCGACGGCAACGACGAGGGGCCGAGCGACGAGGAGGCCGACAGATTCCTGGCGGGCGTCGAAGACGGCCAGCTGTTCCAGCCTGTCTCTCACCTCGAACAGTACGCAAGCGAGCGCCACGAACCCGGTCACGAGGGCAGTGGGACCGCGACCGACGGTGGCGGTGTCGTCGGGACGCTCGACCGAACGCTTCCCGACGGAGCACAGGTCGTCTTCTGTACGCCGCTGCTCGATGACCGGGCGGCCGACGCCGCGAAGCGACTCGCCGCGTACGGTCACTCGGTGACGGTACTCAGTCCGGACGTGACCACGGACGAGACGCCCGGCGGGGCCCTCGCCGAGTTCGACAGGGCCGAGCGACTTGACGGGCTGCGCGCGAGCGTGCGCGTCGTGGACTGGACGCCGACGGAGCCGCTCGCAAAAGCGCTCTTGCGGGCCGAGTCGGGGTGGTCGGCGTGAGCGGACTCGACAGGCGGCCCGTCCGCTCGACGGCGGCGCTCTCGGGCACGCTGGCCGTCGCGGTGGCGTTGCTGGTCGGTCTCGGCGTCGGCGACCCGCTCACGGTTCTGGTGAGCGTCGGCGGCGCGCTCTCGCTCGCCGGCGGCGTCTGGGCGCTCGACGGCGGATCGAACGCGCGCGTCGCCGGCGGGAGCGTCGCGCTCCTCGTCGGGACGCTGTGTTTCGGTGCAACGCTGTTCCTCGGTGCGGGCACACCCGCGCTGTTCGTCTCCCTCGGTCTCGGATTCGCCGTCACGCTCGTCGTCACCGACGCGACGACCGGGCTGGTCCGAAGCGACTCGTTGGGGACGGCGCTGCGCGAGAGCGGCAACGCACTCCTCGTGGGCATCGTCCTTGCAGTCCTCCTGAACCTCGTGGTCGAGCTCGACCTGCTGACGACGGTCGGTGTCGCCGTACTCGCACTCTCCGTCTCGTCGTCGCTCGTCGCCTTCGTCACGCTGCAGCTCGCGGTACTTGGCGTCCTCGCATTGCTCGACCGAACGGTGCCGATTGTGGACGGCTGGCTTCCCGACCGACCCGACAGCGAGGGACCGCTCGATACGCTAGCCGACGTTGGGACCGCGGCGACCGACGTGCCGAAGTCTCTCTGGGCCGTCCTCGGCCTCGAACTGTTCGTCGCACTGACACCCTTCGGACAGACGCTGTTCGCGCTGTTCCTCGACAGTATTCCCGTCGTCGGACCGGTACTGGAGTTCGCACTCTCGGGTGTCCTCCACGCGTTCGTCGGCCTGGTCGCTGTCGCGCTGGTTGGCATCGTCGCCGCTGACGGTCTCCGCCACTGGGTCGCCGACTGGCTGGGCGACGACCCGGCACGGACGCTGTCGTTGCAGGCTGGCGGGCTGCTGACCGTCGCGCTGGCGCTCGTCGGGACGGCCGTGCTATCGGCGCTCGGCGGCCCGCTTATCGCCGGACCGGACGGCGGCGTGACGGCCGTCGTCGGCCCGGCCGCGGTCATCCTCGGTGCGGTCGTCTCGCTCTTGCTCGTGGCCGGTATCGCGCTGCAGGCCGTCTCGTTGCTCCCCGACACCGGGTTCGTCGCGCCGACGAGCGTCGGGTTCACCGTCGGGAGCGCGCTCCTGTTTCTGTCGACGCTCGGTGCGGCGGAACGTGGCCTGTGGACGCCGCTGGTCGTCGTCGGCGTCGCCGGGGCGTTACTGGTCTGGGACACCGGCGTCCACGCGAGCGGGATCGGCACGCAGCTGGGTCGAGCCGCCGAGTCGACCGACAGCCAGTACGTCCACGTCACCGGGAGCGCCGTCGTCCTCGGCGCTGCCGTCGTCGTCGCGCTCGCTGCGCGGTACCTCCTCGTTCCCGTGCTCGCACCGCCGGTCTCGGCCGAGGCCGCCTGGCGCTCCGTGGTCGCACTCGGTCTCGTCCTCGTGGCGCTGTTGGCGTTCGGTCTCGCACTGACCGTGCGCGAGAAGCGCTCGATTGCCGAGTGAGTCGGGGTTCGTCGGCGCTGTCGAGTGTCGACTATTCCCAGCCGCTGGGACCGACGCCGAGTCGCGTCACGATGGGGCGATACGCGAGGGCGACGACGACGACGATCGCCAACTCGATCCAGAAGCCGACGTCACCGACAGCCGTGCGGACGACTGCGAGGACCAGGAATATCAGGATGAACAGTACGAGGTAGTTGAGCGCGAGTTTCGTCAGTCGATCCGTCTCCATATGCTGCTCTACGAGGTGGGTTCACTCAAACTCTCCCCAACCCTCTTCGGAGCGGCGCTGGTCCGAGACGGTGCTGTCGGCGGCCGGGAACCGAGCGAGGAGAGACTTTTAGGCGGCGACGATGAAGTGAGAGCCATGTTGCAGGGAGTCAACGTCGTGTTGGGGGTCTCGGGCTCCATCGCCGCGGTCAAGACGGTGGAACTGGCCCACGAGTTGCGCCGAGAGGGGGCGAACGTCAGGGCCGTCATGACCGACAGCGCGAGAGGGATCGTCCACCCGTGGGCCGTCGAGTTCGCCACGGAGAACGACGTCGTGACCGAGCTGACCGGGGCCGTCGAACACGTCGACCTCTGTGGCGTCGAGGGCTGGGGTGACGTGCTCTTGCTCGCGCCCGCGACGGCCAACACCGTCGGGAAGGTCGCAGCGGCCATCGACGACACGCCGGTGACGACCTGTGCGACGACGGCACTCGGGGCGGGCGTTCCCGTCGTCGTCGCTCCGGCGATGCACGAACCGATGTACGACCACCCGGGCGTCGCAGACGCCATCGACCGTGTCGCGTCCTGGGGCGTCGCGTTCGTGGACCCGCGAATCGAGGAGGGAAAGGCAAAGATAGCGACCGAGGAGGCCATCGTCACCGCCGTCGGGCGCGCCGCGGGAGACCGGCCGCTCTCCGGAGAGCACGTAGTCGTCACCGCCGGCGCGACCACGGAGTCTGTCGATCCAGTGCGAACGCTCTCGAACCGCGCGTCGGGCCGGACCGGCCGCGCCGTTGCTCGGGCGTGTTACGTCCACGGTGCGGACGTGACGCTGGTCCACGACGGCCCGGATGTCCCCTACGCCGCCGTCGAAGCGGTCGAGTCCGGTGCCGAGATGACCGCCGCCGTCACCGACATCGCGTCCGACGCCGACGCGCTGATCTCGGCGGCCGCCATCTCCGATTACACTGTCTCTGGAGCCGACGAGAAAATAAAGAGCGGCCAGGAGAACCTGACGCTCGAACTCGAACCGACGCCGAAGCTCATCGACACGGTCCGAGAGTCCCACCCCGACCTCCCCATCGTCGGGTTCAAAGTCGAGTCCGCGGGCGACGACGAGACGCTCACCGCCCGCGCCCGCGAACTCCGCAACCGGGTCGGACTCGCGTTCGTCGTCGCCAACGACGCGAGCGTGATGGGCAACGACGAGACGCGTGCGCTGTTCGTCCGCGACGACGCAAGCGAGTACGTCGGCGACAAGCAGGGACTCGGTCTGCGCGTCGCCGAGGAACTGCGAACGACGTTGGACGGGTGAGAAACCGGCGATATGGGCCGCTCATCGCGGTCAGAGCAGCAGCGGCGCTCGTCGATATGCCGATCCGCTGGAGGCGTCGACTCGATACCGAAAGCCATAGTCCGATTAGTGAAGAAGAAGCGACGAGATGTCCTGGCCCCTACTCTTCGTCGCCGGGCTGTTCGAAGTCGGCTGGGCGATCGGTCTCGAGTACTCCGACGGTCTCTCGAAACCGATACCGACCGCGGGAACAGTCCTCTCACTCGTCGTCAGTATGTTGTTACTGGCGAAAGCGGTCCAAGACCTACCAATCGGGACGGCGTATGCCGTGTGGACCGGGATCGGAGCCGTCGGAACCGCGGCGCTCGGTATCGTCCTATTCGACGAGCCGGCGACGAGTGCCCGCCTCCTCTTCATCTCCGTGATCATCTTCGGAATCGTCGGGCTTCACTTCGTCTCTGGAGGGTACTGACGACCGCCGGTAGGCGGCGGTCTCACCAGTCGAACTCCCGGTGAATCCGTCGACCATCTTCGTTCAGAACCGGCCCGACGATATCTGTGATTCCGTCCAGAATCTCCGCGGAGCTAGTCGTCGGCTTGCTGCCGGTGAACTCCGCGATCTCCTCGTGTCCGACGCTGTAGACGACACGACCGAACCCCGCCGTCGCCATCCCGCCGGCGCACATTGGACACGGCTTGGTGCTCGTATACATGACTATCTCCGCGCGCTCGTCGGCGTCGTACTCTCGACACGCGCGATAGGCGAGGTGGAGTTCCGGGTGGCGTCGAATGTCAGCGTCCGTCACCACCCGATTCGAATCGGTCATGACGACGGTATCGTCGCGGACGAGCACCGAGCCGAACGGCTCGTCGCCGCGGGCTGCGGCCTCGCGTGCCAGCTCGAAGGCCTCGCGCATGTGTGTTTCGTGGTCGAAATCGTCGAACTGAGGGAGAGTCATCGCCGTATCGTGGACGGTAAGAGCGCACGATTAATCGAGGTGTCGACTGGGTGGATCATCGTCGCGCGACGACAACCGACGCTGTCCCGGGCAGACCATCCACTGCCGTAATGCGAAATAGTTTTCTCCGTCCCCCGGTTCGTCCCCAACAACGACTGTACCGCCTGCGAAACACACAGACAGGATTCTCACCAAACCACCGTGACTGCATCCGACGCCCGCCGTCTGCTGGTCCCGGTCGACGACTCCGTGACGATGCGAAACACCGTCGCGTACGTCGTCGACGAGGCCCAGTCGGCGGTCACCGACGGCCCGGTCGAACTTCACTTCGTCGCCATCGCCAGTACCCGGTCGGTCGACCCGGACGCCCCAGAAGAACTCGGCGAGGCCGCGGAACTGCTCGAACGCGTCGAAGTGTGGGTCGAAGAGGACTTCGGCGACGGGATTCCGGCAGCCGTTACCGTCGAGACGGCCGTCCTCGGTGCCGACCGCTACCTGTTCAGCCCCGGCGACTACGCGGACGCGATACTCGCGTACGCCGAGGAACACGGTATCGGTCGCATCGTCCTCGACCCCGAGTACAGCCCCGGCGGCGCGACGCCGATGCTGCGCCCCCTGGAGATGGAACTCACACGCGGCAACGTGGACGTGGAGGAAGCGCCCGTCGAACGCCGAGCGCAACCGACCGTCCTCGCTCGGGCGGCGACGCTCTCGAAGTATCTGGCCGTCTTCGGCGCGTCGTATCTCTTCTACATGCTGCTTTCCTCGTGGAAGCCACTGGACTTCGCGACAGGAGCCGTCACCGCGACGCTGGTCGCGGTGTTGCTCGCGCCGGTCGCGTTCAGCCAACAACCTTCCGTTCGTCGGGTCGGTCGACAGCTGGTTCGGATGGTCATCTACGCCCCATATCTGCTGAAGGAGATTGCGGTCGCCAACCTCGAGATCGCGTACGTCGTGCTTCACCCGAGCCTACCCATCGACCCGAAGATCGTCCAACTGCAGGCAGCGGTGTGGGGCGACGCGCCGGTGACGACGCTCGCGAACAGCATCACGCTCACGCCCGGCACGCTGACGGTCAGCGTCACCGACCGGGCGTTCGACATCCACTCGCTGACCGACGGGTCCCGCGAGGACCTCTTCGACGGCGGTCTCGAACGCGCGGTCAGATTCGTCTTCTACGGCCGTGAGGCGGCCGCCATCGCGTCGCCCCGCGAACGTGGTGACGACGGGGAGGGACAGGATGGTTGAGTTCGAACAGGCGCTGCTCGCTGTCGCCGCGGCGTTCGTCATCTTCGCCGTCGTGGCGCTGTACCGCGTCTACGTCGGCCCGACCATCCACGACCGGGTCATCGCGGTCAACGTCATGGGGACCAACACCGTCATCGCTATCGCGCTGGTCTCCGCGGCGTTCGACCAACCCGTCTTCCTGGACGTGGCGTTAGTCTACGCCCTGCTCAACTTCCTGCTCTCGATCGCGTTCTCGAAGTTCAACGTCGAACACGGGGGCGTGCTATGACGCCGGTCGAGTGGGGTATTGTCGGTCTCGCCCTCGTTGGCGCGTTCTTCGGCGGCGTCGCCTCACTTGGCATCCTGCGGCTTCCGGATATCTACACGCGCGCCCACGCGGCCTCGAAGAGCGACACGCTGGGCGCGGTTCTCACCATCGCCGCGGCCGCGCTCGCCCTACAGACGGACCTCTCGACGATCAAGGCCGTCTTCCTCCTCACGTTCATGTTCATCACGAACCCGACGGCGGCCCACGCCATCGCACGAGCGGCACAGGACCAGGGTATCGAACCGTGGACGGTCGAAGACAGGGAGGATGAACGATGACGCTGACACTACTGGAGGGCGCGCTGCTGGTGTTCGTCATCGGCTGTGCCGTCGGTGCGGCCCTGCTGCGGGATACGCTCGCGTCGGTGATGTCCTTCGCTGCCTACAGCCTCGGCGTCTCCATCCTCTGGCTCATCTTACAGGCCCCCGACGTGGGGCTAACGGAGGCCGCGGTGGGCGCGGGCATCATGACCATCCTGTTCCTCTTGGCGCTCGCAAACACCGTCACGCCTGACGCCGACGAACTGTTCGAGTCGCTCAACCTGCGGGCGATGCTGTTCGTCGGCGTCTTCGTCCTCGTGATGGGGGCGACGGTGCCCGCGCTGCCGGCCATCGGCGACCCAACTGCACCGGTCGTCAGTGGCGAGGTCTCCCAGTACTACATCGAGAACGCCTACGAGGAGACACACGTCAAGAACGCCGTGACCGCAGTGCTCGCCGCGTACCGTGGGTTCGACACGCTCGGGGAGGCCGTCGTGGTCTTCGCTGCGGGCGTCGTCGGCCTGTCGGTCCTGCGTCGGGAGGTGTTCGCATGAGCGCCGACGAACAACCCGGTCTCTACGTCGAGAGCACCATCATCATGACGACGGTGCGCGTCGTCGCGCCATTCGTCCTCACCTTCGCCCTGTTCATCATGTTCCACGGCGCGGACACGCCCGGCGGCGGGTTCCAGGGCGGCGTCATCGCCGGGTCGGTCGTGATGATGATCGCCTTCGCCTACGGCATCGAATCGACGCGGCAGTGGGTGGACGCACGAGTGCTGGCGGCGTTGGCCGCCGGCGGCGTCCTCACGTTCGCTGCCATCGGTCTCGGTGCGCTCGCGCTGGGCGGACAGTTCCTCCAGTACGACGAGTATCATTTCCTGTATAAGTACGCGACTAAGTACGGTATCGAACTGGTCGAACTTGGCATCGGTGGCATCGTCGCCAGCGTCGCCATCGGTCTGTTCTTCCTGCTGGCCGCCGGGTTCGCCCAAGCTAATGCCGACCAATCGGAGGAGACAGCATGACGCTCCCGCTCCAACTCGACCTGTTGACGACACACTACAACTACTACGCCGTCGTCGTCTTGCTTGGCATCGGCCTGTACATGCTCGTGGACTCGCCGAACCTCGTGAAGAAGGTCATCGGGATGAACGTCTTCCAGACGGGCATCTTCCTGTTTTTCATCACGTTGGCCTATCGGTCGGGCGGGAACCCGCCGGTCATCACGGAGGGGGGCGGCCCGTACGTCAGCCCGCTCCCGCACGTCCTCATCCTGACGGCTATCGTCGTCGGGGTGAGCCTCACGGCGGTGGCACTCGCGCTCATCGTCCGTATCTACTCGGAGTACGGCACACTCGACGAAGAGACACTGGAGCAACTCTACTATGATTGAGCACCTCCCCGTTCTGTTGGTCGTCTTGCCCATCGTCGGTGGCTCGGTGCCGCTGGTGGCGGGGCTGTTCACCGATCGCGCCGGCTGGCCGTTAGCGACCGTGACGATGCTGGTCCACGCGCCCCTCGCGGGGCTGCTGTGGTGGGCCGTCTGGGATTCCGGCACCATCGAGTACGCCGTCGGCGGCTACGCCGCCCCTTACGGTATCGAACTCGTCGTCGACGGTCTCTCGGCGACGGTCGCCCTGCTCGTGAGCGTCGTCGCCCTCGGCCTGCTGGCGTACGCGCGTCACGCGGGACCGCGCTCGAACACGTTCTTCAGCATGTACCTCCTGCTCGTCACCGGGCTCACGGGGATGACCGTCACCGGCGACGTGTTCAACCTCTACGTCTTCCTCGAAATCACCGGACTGGCCGCCTACGGCCTCGTCGCCAGCGGCCGCGAGGCGAGTTCGGCCGTCGCGGCGCTGAAGTACCTCATCATCGGGACGGTCGGCGCGTCGCTGTACCTGCTTGGCGTCGGCTATCTGCTCGCGGGGACGGGGACGCTGAACATGGCCGACCTCGCCGGCAAACTCGGGTCGACGCTCGACTACGACTCGACGCTCGTGTTGACGGCCTTCGGTCTGATGGTCGGCGGCCTGACGGTGAAGGTGGCGCTGTTTCCGCTTCACACGTGGCAACCCGACGCCTACGCGAACGCGCCCGACACGGTGAGCGCGTTCATCTCGGCGCTCGTCTCGACGGTGTCGGCGTACGCGCTTGCCCGCCTGCTGTTCTCGGTGTTCACGGTCGACTTTCTTACCGAGGTCCCGGCCGCTCGCTGGGCGCTCGTCGGACTGGCGAGCGTGAGTATCGTCGCCGGGAGCGCGCTGGCCGTCTCCCAGAGTAATGTCCAGCGGATGCTCGCGTACTCGTCGGTGTCCCAGTTCGGTCTCGTCGTCGCCGGGTTCACCATCGCTACGCCCGTCGCCGTCGTCGGCGCGACGATTCACCTCGTCGGCCACGCCATCATGAAGGGCGGTCTCTTCGCCGCCACCGGCATCATCGAACGCGACACGGGCGCGACGACGGTCGGCGGCTACGCCGGGATGGGCGCTCGGACGCCGCTGGCCGCCGGCTCCTTCGCCGTGCTGGCGCTGGCGATGGTCGGCGTCCCGCCCGCCATCGGCTTCTTCGGCAAGTGGTACATCGTCGTCGGAGCCGTCGAGTCGGGCCTCTGGCCCGTCGTCGTCGTTCTGCTCGCGAGTACGCTCCTTACCTTGGCGTACTTCGCGCGACTCGTCGAGCGGCTCTACTTCGCCGAACCGACCATCCGCGAGGGCGAGGAGCCTGCCGTCGCCGACGGCGGTGAGGGGACCGGGGGCTCTCGATCCTCGTCTGGCTACCGGACAGACGGCGGCGAGAGCGTCTCGACGGGGATGGTGGCTGTCGTCGTCGTCGCCGCCGCCCTCTCGATCGCGCTCATCGCGGGCGTGCCAGTACTGGATAGCCTCCTGAACGAGACGCTCCCCCCACTACTCTAACGATGACCGAAGTCGCCTCACTCCGACCGCTGCTCGCCGTGCTCGTCTCGGCCGTCGCTATCCCCGTCATCCTCGGCCTGAAATCGCGTCCCAACGTCCGTGAGGGCGTGACGCTCACCGTCGCCCTGGCGAAGTTCGCCATCGTCGCCAGCATGGTCCCCGCCGTCCTCGGTGGCGACCAGTTCCGCGTCGCGCTGGGCGAGTTCGGCAACGGCCTCACCTTTGCCCTCGAAGCGGACGCGCTGGGCATCCTCTTCGCCCTGCTCGCCAGTTTGCTGTGGATCGTGACGAGTTTCTACAGCATCGGCTACATGCGCGGACTGGACGAACACGCACAGACGCGCTACTTCGCCTCCTTCGCGGCAAGTCTCGCCTCCGCCATCGGCGTCGCCTTCGCCGCCAACCTGCTCACGCTCTTTCTCTTCTACGAGCTACTGACGGTCTCGACGTACCCGCTGGTGACTCACGACGAGACCGAGGAGGCCCGCGCCGCCGGTCGGAAGTACCTCGCGTACACCTTCGGCGGCGGCGTCGCGGTGCTGGGCGGGAGCGCTATCGTCTTCTTCCTGACGGGGACGACGGCGTTCGCGCCCGGTGGGATCGCGGACTTGGCGACTGCGGACCCGGTGCTCGCTCGCGCCGCGTTCGCGCTCCTGGCCGCCGGGTTCGGCGTGAAGGCGGCGCTGATGCCGGTCCACTCGTGGCTGCCCGACGCGATGGTCGCGCCGACGCCCGTCTCGGGCCTGCTTCACGCCGTCGCCGTCGTCAAGAGCGGAATCTTCGGTCTCGCTCGCGTCGTCCTGGACGTCTATGGAACCGACCTCATGCGAGACCTCGGCGTCAACCTCCCGCTTGCGGCCGTCGCTGCCTTCACGCTCCTGACCGCGAGCGTCATCGCGCTCAGACAGGACAACCTGAAGCGTCGGCTGGCGTACTCGACGATCAGCCAGCTCTCCTACATCGTCCTCGGGTTGGCGCTCTTAGAGGGCGACGCACTCGTCGGCGGGTTGCTCCACATCCCCGCTCACGCGTTCATGAAGCTCACGCTGTTCTTCTGTGCTGGCGCGATTCACGTCGAGACACACACCGACGACATCAGCGACATGGCCGGTATCGGCAGGCGGATGCCGCTGACGATGACCGCTTTCGGCGTCGCGGCCGCCGGGATGGCCGGCATTCCACTCGTGGCGGGGTTCGTCAGCAAGTGGTACCTCGTCATCGGGGCGCTGAACATGGAGAGCGGCGGGCTGATCTTCGCCGGCGCACTGCTGGTCTCGGGCGTACTCAACATCGCGTACTTCTGGCCCATCGTCTATCAGGCGTTCTTCGAGACGCCCGAAGGACACGACGAGAAGCCGCTCGTCGAGGAACCAATCGGCGGCCGATACGCGCTCCAACCGGACGGCGGCGACGCCGAGACGGTCGATTCACTCCGAGCGCAGGGTGACGAGGAAGACGAGGAAGACGAGGAAGTTCCGAAACCGGAACACGTCGACCACCTCGGGAAGCGCCACGAGGGCGAAGACAACCACGGTGGTCCGCCAGCGACCGGGTGGGACCAGCGTAACTGGGTGGGCAGCGAGAGCACGTGGTTCATGCTCGGGCCGATTCTGACGGCGGCGACGCTGTCGCTGCTGTTGGGAATCGTCCCGAACGCTGTCGTCTTCCTCCAAATCGTGACCGAAGTCGTCGGGAACCTCCCGGGGGTGACGCTCTGATGGCGGCCCTTCTGACGACGATCCCGCCGGTGGCGCTCTTACTGCCGGTGGCGATACTCGTTGCCATGTTGCCACGCCGGAGCGGGCACGCCCTCGGCGTCCTCGCGGCCGCGCTGGCGACGGCGTGGGTGTGGTTCGTCCCAGAGGGTGCACACCTCCAGACGACGTTCCTCGGGTTCGAGGCCGTCCTGTTCAACGTCGACGACTTCTCGCGGCTGATGGGGCTCATCTTCGGTCTCATCGCCGCCGTCGCGGTGTTGTACTCCTACGCCAGTGACGCCGACAGCGTCCAGACCGGCTTCGCGCTCTCGTACGTGGCGACGAGCTTCGGGGCCGTCTTTGCCGGCGACTGGCTCACGTTGCTGTTCTTCTGGGAGCTGATGGCCGTCACCAGCACGCTGTTGGTGTGGTACTACGGCGGTAAGGCGGTTCGGGCGGGGTTCCGCTACGCGCTCTTTCACGGCATCGGCGGGACACTTCTGATGGCCGCGATTCTCCAGACGTACGTGGTGAAGGGAACGTTCCTGTTCCACTCGGTGCCCGGCGGTCCCGAGACGGCGGGCATCGCTGCGGGCCTGCCCGCGGCGCTGGCCGCAATCGGCATCGGCGTCAACGTCGGCTTCATCGGCCTGCACGCGTGGCTGCCCGACACGTACCCGCGTCCGCACGTCGCCGCCAGCGTCTTCCTCTGCGTGTTCACCACGAAGACCGGCGTCTACGGCATGTACCGGGCGTTCCCCGAGGGCCACGTCGCCATCGCGTACATGGGTGGCGGGATGGCCGTCTTCGGCGCGACGTTCGCGCTGTTCCAGAACGACATGCGCCGCCTGCTCTCCTATCACATCCAGTCGCAGGTCGGCTACATGATCGCCGGCGTCGGCATCGGCGGTGCCCTCGGACAGGCCGGCGCGTTCGCCCACGTGTTCAACCACATCCTGTATAAGGGCCTGCTGTTCATGACCGCGGGCGTCGTCATCTACCGAACCGGTCAGGAGAGCCTGAAGAAACTCGGCGGCCTCTGGCGGGAGATGCCCCTCACCGCGGGTGCGTTCTCCGTCGCGGCGCTCTCCATCGCTGGCTTCCCGGGCTTCAACGGCTTCGTCAGCAAGGGCATCGTCATCTCGGCGAGCCACTATCACTTCTCGAAGGGACCGCTACCCATCGGCGAGTTCTACACGCTCGAATGGCTGCTCCTACTCGGTGGCGTCGGCACGTTCATGTCGTTCATCAAGTTCGGCTACTACGCCTTCTTCCACGGCGAGTACGAGGGAAGCGTCCCCGACGCCAACCGCTTACAGAGCGTCGCCATGCTCTCCGTTGCGGCGCTGTGTATCGCCTACGGCGTCTTCGACGGCGCGCTGTTCAGTCTCCTGCCCTTCGACGTGACCGACGGCGACGTGGTCTCGCACGTCTATCACACCTACACCGTCGCCCACATCGTCGAAGGGGTCGCGCTCGCCGTCCTTGGACTGATCGGCTTCGCGGTGACGAAGAAACCCCTCTCGAAGCTCGGCCGTGTCCCCGACATCGACTCGCTGTACAACCCGGGAGTGTTCTACGGGATGCGGGCGCTGGTCGTCGGCGTCACCGAACTGTACGCCGCGGTCGACCGGCTCGCGGTGACCGCCGCGGGCGCGTTCACCGGCGCGGTCGCCAACCCCGACGCCCTCTACGAGCGCATCGTCACGAACGATAGCGAGGAACGCAACCATCCACTCCGAGCGGGGATCGGCCTCAGCATCCTCGTCCTCGCCGTGTTCGTTACGCTGGCCCTACTGCTGTTGCCGTAGTCTCCACCTCGTTCGTGGGGGTATTTTCACAGCAGATAATTGGTGCTGTAGGTTTATGTACTGGCGCAGGTTTTGCTTCGCTAAGGACACTGCCGGGCTCCCCGGCACGTTCCGGAGACAAACGATGGATATCAAACGACTCATCAACGACGACGACGCGGTGTCGCCGGTCATCGGCGTCATCCTGATGGTGGCCATTACGGTCATCCTCGCAGCAGTCATCGCAACGTTCGTTCTCGGCCTCGGCGAGAACCTCAGCAACACCGCCCCGCAAGCGAGCTTTGGCTTCGATTACGAGAAGCAGCCCGGCCCAAAAGGATGGAACGATTCGCAGGATGGAGACGGAACGCTAACTGTCACCCATGACGGTGGAGACAGCATCAACGCCGAAAACTTGCACATTAAAGGGTCTCAGGACGATGGAGCTTGGGACGTGATAACGGGTGAGAACGTTACGACCGCACAGCACAGCACTGGTGCGAGTATTAGTGCAGGGACTAGTATAAAAGTCAACGTTGCCAACTCGGATACTGTTCGCGTGGTCTTCGAATCAAGCGAGGGCGGTAGTTCCGCCACCCTCTCGAAGTGGTCCGGTCCGAGCGCCTAAACCAATCTTCGCATTTCTTTTCGCCCGCGAATGACCCACAGCTACGCGACCCTACCGATTAATAAGGTCGGCTTATATCTGTGAGACACATGGCACGGCCGGCTCTGGCGGGGCGGGGGAGGACACACCGATGAGCCAGCAGACGAGGTCTCCAATCGCGACGGAAACCGACCCGCTCTCAAAGGGCGAGATTTTCGACGTGCTCCAGAACGAGCGTCGGCGCTACGTCCTCCAGTATCTCAGAGAGCACGGCGGGCCGATCGAACTCGGTGACCTCACTTCGGAGGTAGCGTCGATGGAGTACGACTGCGACTGTGCGGACGTTTCCAGCGCGCAGCGCAAGCGCGTCTACACCACGCTCCAGCAGACGCACCTGCCGCGGATGGCCGAGGCGGGCATCGTCGAGTACGACCCCGACGACGGCGTGGTCACGACGACGGCTCAGACGGAGGAGTTGACCGTCTATCTGGAGGTCGTCCCCAGCGGCGAGTTCCCGTGGCGGGAGTACTATCTCTCGCTGGGGGCTGTCAGTCTCGCCGTCGTAGTGGTGCTGTGGGCCGGCGTCTATCCGTTCACCCTCATCCCGCCGCTCGTCTGGGCGACGGTGATGGCCGTCCTTCTCACAGTCTCTGCGCTGTATCACACCTTCCTCGGCCGCGAGATGACCCTCACCGAGTTCGCCAACTCCCGCAACGAGAGCGAGGCAGCCGACGAGGACGAGGACTGAGCGATGATCCGCCGCCGAAATCAACGCTGAGAATACTATATAGCGTACAGTTTTCTCCCTATGGAGATACCGCTCGTCGCGCGCCCGGATGAGAGATGTCAGCGGGTCGCCGCTACATCGTCCGCTCTAAACCGCCGATCTTGTCAATCTAGAGCTAGATTCGCTCGCAGACCGGTTTTCGGCAATACAGCCCGGTCTTGAAGGGTTTCAAGCCGGTCTTGAGGACGTGAAACGTAGTGTGGGTATAAGTGTACCAGCAACATGAAGATGAGACAGCACACCTCCGCGAGCGCGGGTCCACTCCATAAGGTGGGGTTAACCGGAACCTACCGCTCGTACACACACGGTGTGTGGGAAACCAACGATGGATATCAAGCAACTCATCAACGACGACGACGCTGTCTCGCCGGTTATCGGGGTTATCCTGATGGTAGCGATTACCGTCATCCTCGCAGCCGTCATCGCGTCGTTCGTCCTCGGACTCGGCGACCAGGCACAGCAAACGACACCGCAAGCCAGCTTCTCGTGGGATTATGACTCATCTTCGAGTGACGTAACAATTACACACGATGGTGGGGACTCAATTGAGGTTCAAGAGATCTATATCCGTGGCGAGTTCGGTAGCACGGGTGATAGCGCAGCTACGTGGGGGAATTGGAGCACCCTCGGAGCAACCGATGATGTAAGTGCTGGTAACAGTATTGACGTTGGTGCTGAGTCAAGTTACGATCTCCGTGTAGTCTATGAAACTACCGAAGGAGATAGCTCTGCAACGCTCTCACAAGACTCCGGGCCTGACGCCTGAAGAACAATGGATATCAAGCAACTCATCAACGACGACGACGCTGTCTCGCCGGTTATCGGGGTCATCCTGATGGTCGCGATTACCGTCATCCTCGCAGCCGTCATCGCGTCGTTCGTCCTCGGACTCGGCGACCAAGCACAGCAAACGACACCGCAAGCCAGCTTCTCATTCGACTACGAGAAAGATAGTGGAGCAAGTAATGATGGATATCTCGATATTACTCACGATGGTGGAGATTCTATCTCAACTGAAGAAGTATATATCCGGGGTAGTGGTGTGAATACCACTGACAAATGGTCGAATATCGGAAGTTCCACAGCTACTAGTGGCGAAGTTAAAGCTGGGAATTCCTTAACTTTGGACGCAAGCAATGACTACGATATCAGAGTCGTCTACGAATCGCAGGAAGGCGACAATTCTGCAACCCTCAGCAAGGACTCCGGCCCTCAAGCCTAATCGACTAATCCCTTTCTACATTTTTCCCGCCGAACAGCGGTAGCACTAACCCGAGAAACGCATCTCGAACAGTTCACTAACAGCCAAAAAGCCCCGGACCAGTTTCACTCCCGCGACTCGCTGTGCGCTTCCCTCGCTCACTACGCTCGCTCGGTGCAGTGCTTACGTTGTCGGGGTTCGTGCAACTGGTCGCCCCTTTCAGTCCCGCCCGGTGACTTACCTTCGGGGTGGGACTGAAAGGGGCTGGACGCTCGCTTCGCTCGGTGCTTTCTTCGTCTCACTCGGCGAGCGTCCGGGGGCTTTCTGGCTGTTCTCGGTGTTGCCAGTCGCTTCGTCACTTTCTGAACCAGATTCTGCTAACGAAACCCGCCAACCAACAGACCCACCCATTGCTAGTCGCTGACGACGATTTTTTGTAGGCCCTCGCAGTACCGACAGCATGGACCTGCTCAAGGAGTCCTTGCTCGATGCGCCGATCATCGAAAAGGACGGCTATCACTACTTCGTCCATCCGATCAGCGACGGCGTGCCGATGTTGCGCCCCGAACTGCTTCGGGAGATCGTCATCAAGATCATCCGCAAGGCAGAGCTCGAAGACGTCGACAAGATCGTCACCCCGGCGGCGATGGGCATCCACCTCTCGACGGCCGTCTCGCTGATGACCGACATCCCGCTGGTCGTCGTCCGCAAGCGCCAGTACGGCTTAGAGGGCGAGGTGGCGCTCTCGCAGGTCACCGGCTACTCCGAGAACGAGATGTACGTCAACGACGTCTACGAGGGCGACCGCGTGCTCGTCCTCGACGACGTGCTCTCGACGGGCGGGACGCTCGCGGCGCTGACCGGCGCGCTCGAAGACATCGGCGCGGACATCCGCGATATCGTCTGTGTCATCAAGAAGGCCGACGGCGAGAACAAACTCGACGAGGCCGGTTATCACGCCAAGACGCTCATCAACGTCCGCGTCGAGGATGGCGAAGTCGTCATCGTCGACGAACACGGCGACGACTGAGGGTGGGCGGTCCCATCGGCGGCCTCACTACTCATCAACACCCGTACCACGGATCTATGCTCGTCTCACGGACCCAAAGGCCGACATCTTTTCCCTCACACTGCAAGTCCGTATCGGGGTCGTATTCCCAGATATTGCTGCGCCCGTCGGGCGTGAAGGCGCGGATAGTCGCCGGTCGTGTATCGATACCCGCCGACTCGTCGGCGTGGCCTGCGTCGAGTTCGTAGACTCGACTGAACAAGATTGCACCGTCCGTATCTTCGATTCTGATGGCGACGGTCACGGGCCGGTCGGTCTCGTTAACGGGGATGATCTCGATGGTGTCACCTTCGCCACCCGAGTCCGTCTCGGAAACGAACCCACAGCCGGCGGTCACGTTTGTGGAACCGACACCGAGGGCAGCGAGAAATCTCCGTCGCGTCGTTGTCGCTGAGTTGGGGAGGGCGGCAGCATTTGCGGAGGACATCGGTCTATCGATGTGTCGAAGGAGTGGTACGTGAATCTTCGTACTGATATGATGGATAGCACTTGGCGTTGAGAGGTAGAGTTGAACCCCGGGAACGGCCTACCGCTCGGTGTTATTCAATCGAACTCTTCCAGATGAATCCGTCGCTCGCCGTTCATTCGCTCTCACTTCGGTAACCGCGATTCATACGACGGTCATCGGAGTCCGAGTTCGGCTGCTCTGCGCACGCAGGTTTCTATACCGAGCGATCTTAGTCGCTATTGGCTACGATCTGCTGATACGCTCCATCGTGACCGCTCGTTCGTCCCAACCTTGGAAATTCGCCCCGCCAAAGAGCATTGCAGGAGCAAATCTGCGACTAGGTGAGGTGACTTCAGCGAAACGAGACTCGTCACAACAGTTGGCGAAACCTCGGCTGACTGGGCTACAGTGCGTTCTAAGTGCAGTTCTCGCTCGTAGTTAAGAACGTCACACCGAGTAGAACGAGACCGATCTCAGAGATGTTGGTTCAAAACTGTCTCCAACCTTGGCACAGTGTGGCGGTTTGCCTAACCTTGGAACGTATCCAGTATTTGGGAGGTAGCTATCCCCGAGGGACTCGATGCCGCGTTCCGCTCTCGAGACATCCATTTACTGCCGGCGATAGTATCACCTACCAGTCCTTGCATAGACATCGAGAGTCTACCTTCGATACTCTATTTTCATCTCTCTAATAGCGGGGAATCTCGGAATGTTGGACGGTGAGATTCAGTTATTAGCGATTATATGGCATCAGGAGGTGATAGTTCACAATCAGCCGACGCACAGAAGTAGCGGGAGGTGAACTGCCCCGAATTATAGCCCGGGACTTCCCGTGGATTACTTTGACACACCCACGCTGCCATCGGTATGGTGGCCTCGAACGGCATCGTGGGTCACGGCCGGGGCGTTCACGGCCCCCGATGCCTGCCGTCGCATCTTCCTCACTGTGGGAAGGCTATTGAGAGCAGGCACATTCCAATTTTGATGCTTCTCGATTCCTTTCACGGCGATATTGACGCTTGCACTACGGTCACTGTGATCTTGGTGTTTGCACGACCGGCATTTGAACCGCTTCTTGTTGCGATTCGCTCGTTCGGTATGCTCGCACATCGGACATCGTTGACTTGTGTACTCGGGATTAATCCACGCAGTCGGAATTCCCGCAAACGATGCCTTGTACGTGGTATAGAACTGGAGTGCACGGAACGGAAGGTGGTGCAAGCGTCGGTTCATTCGAGTGCCGTAGTCGATCGATTCACGCATCTCTTTGAGGTCTTCAAAGACGATGCACGGTTTCTCGAATTGGTGGCTCCACTCCACGATATGTCGAGAGATCTTGTGGAGTCGGTCACGGACGAACCGTCTCTCGCGGCCTTCCAGAACCGTGTGGATGCTGTCTTTCCTCGCCTTCTGGATACGTTTTCGTATCGTGAAGTATCGATGGCGTTCAAACTTGATTTCGGGGAAGTCGATAACTAGCGTGTCTTCGACGCCATCCGCAGAGAGTGCGGTGAGTGCGACGTTGTCTTCATTGACATCTACGCCGACGATCGTCTGTGAGTTCTGCTTATCGCGAACGCGCTTCTCGGTGTTTGTGACGTTGACGTGTAACTCGGGGTTGCCGTCGCACCAGAGAGTTTCAGCGGTGGTTAGCTTCCACTCGTCACTCGTGAGCGCGGTCTTGAGGATATCAAGCTGAGCATCGTTGCCTTTCAGGATGCCTTCGATATGCTTGTAGGGTTTCGCGCTGATTCGGAATGCCACCTCACCAGCACTAGTGAGCGACAGGTCGTACCCCTCTTCGTAGTTTGCCCGAAGCGGGTACGCGCCGTCTTTGGTATGACTCGGCTGGCCGAAGTCGTCGTGCTCGTAGTAGTTCTTCATCGCCGCAAGCGCTTTGGCGACGATACGCTGCGTCGTATTTTTCACAAGATCGGCGTCGTCTGCTACACGGTCTGGAATCGCTTGCCATTCTACGCCCTGTTTAGCGAGCCGAATCGTCTCGTTGTAGACCGCTCTGGCTTCAAGCACAGCATCGTATATCAGATCCTCATTGCCGCTTTCGACGTCGAGCTGGAATACCAACGTCTTCGTTAGTCTATTTGAGCCGAGCATCGGTCCTCACCCAAGTCACAGAGTTCGCTGCCGTGGTAACTCGCCGCTAGCTGAGTGATCTGATACTTCCTCGTTACCGGCAGTTCTCCCACAAGGAAGCATCTGCTCGTTATCGTACTTAAACGCAAGCGTGCTGTTTCGTGTCTGGTTTCAAACCCCGAATTCACCGAACATATAGTTTAGAACGCGTGAAACGGCAAAATTTCAATAGCGGGAGGTAGATTTGAACTACCGATCTGCGGGTTATGAGCCCGCCGGAATCTCCTGGCTATCCCATCCCGCTACCTCTTCATATCGGTGTCCCCTCATTAAGGGTTGTGATTCGCTCGCCGTCCGTGAATTAGTGACGCGCTAGGTGGCACCGTCCTGGTGGACCTGCCAGGTGAAGAGGCTCTCGAAGACGTAGTTGACGAACATAGCGACGCCGATGGCGATGGGACTGGCCGCCAGGAACCAGAGGTCGGTCCCGTAGACGACGAGTTGGACAGTCAGCCACTGCGTGAGGAACCAGTAGATGACCAGTTGCACGGACGACCCGCCCGCGCGGACGAGGTGGGATTTCCCCAGTCGCTTCAGGAACGGGATGCGCCCGGCGGCACCGACCGAGGAGAACGTCCAGTGTTCGTTGACGAGGAACATCACGAGGATAGCCGTCTCGATGCCGGCGGCCTTCGCCCAGAGTTCGGGAACGCCGAAGCCAAGTCTGAGCGTCGCCAGCACGGTGTTGTCGCTGATCGCGCCGATGACGCCGACGGAGGCGAACTGACCGAAGCGCACGCCCGAGAGAAGCGACTGGAATCGGTCGGGGACGGCACCGTGGAGTCGATCTCGAAGGCTCATCATCGATCTCGTTCGACGAGTGCGGTCGGGTCGTCCCGACGGGCGGCGATGGCGGTGTGGAGGCGGTCGTCGCTGAGTTGTTTCGCGCGGTGACGTGCCGCCAGCAGCGCTCTGAGGAGCGCGAAGGAGTCCCGAACCGGCGAGACGGTCGACCCGGGGCGGTCCTCCCACTCGATGGGGATCTCGGCGACGCGAAGATCGAGCGCGCCGGCCATGGCGATCAGCTCGACGTCCCATGCGAAGCCGGGCTCGTAGAGGTGCGCGCGGACCTGCTTCCAGGCGGCGGCGTCGATGGCTTTCGCCCCGCACTGGTAGTCGTACAGCGAGACGTCGAGCAGTCGGCCCGCAAGCCACGCGAACCCGTCGCCGAGGAAGCGCCGGGCGAACGTCTGGTGGCTGGCCACGTCGGCGGCGGGGTGGCGGCGTGACCCGACGGCGAGGTCCGTCTGGCCCGAGCGGACGGGGTCGATGACTTCGACGAGCGAGTCGACTGGCGTCGAGCCGTCGGCGTCGGCGAAGACGAGCACGTCCGTCGAGAGTCGCTCGAACCCGGCGGTGATGGCAGCGCCTTTCCCGCGGCGGTACGGCACCGTCTCGACGGTAACGGGGAGGTCGGCCAGCTTCTCGGGGACGCCGCGTTTTGGCGCGTCGAGTTCGACGACGATCGTCTGGGGGGCGAGCGCTTCGTCGATGGCCGTGAGGTACGTCCGCAGTTGGGCGACGTCGGGACGGTAAGCGGGGACGACGACGCCGACGGAACGCGACATTGTGTCACCTTCGACCGGCGGTGAGTAAAAACAGTTCGAAGACGCCCGCTCGGGTACGTCGGTTTCCAAGGCCGCAGTGCAAAAGACGTATGCCCGAGCGACGCGCTCTCTCGACTGATGGAGTACGGTCTCGTCGTCCTCTGGCTCGCCCTTTATCTCCTGTTGACCTACGTGGGAGCGACCGTCGCCGCTGCCCTGTTCCCCCGATTCGCCGACCGCGGCGTCGCCTTCGGTCTCCCAGTCGCGTTCACCATACTCTGGCTCGTCGCCTATTTCGTCGGTCGCGTCTCGCTGACCGCCGGCGTCTGGCTCGGACTCCTCGCACTGGTCGCGGGGGCGACCATCGTCGGCAGTCGCGGAACCACCGTGGACGGCCGCGCGTACGCGGAGGTCGCTAGCGTGTTCACGCTCGCGTTTTGCTTTCTGGTCGCCGTTCGGGCGCTGGACCCGGTCATCGTCCCCCTCGGCGGCGAGAAGTTCCTCGACTTCGGCCTGTTGAACTCACTGGTTCGCGGCGAGACGCTCCCGCCCGAGGACATGTGGTTCGCCGGAGAGCCGGTCGCGTACTACTACGGCGGCCACCTGCTCGCCGCTGTCCTCACTCGCATCACCGGGACGGCGAGCCAGTACGCCTACAACCTTGCCCTCGCGGGCTTCTATGCGACACTGGTGACAGCCGCCTACGGACTGGCCGGTGCCGTCGCTGCCGACCGGGGCGTCTCTCGGCGACTCGCAGGCGCTCTCTCGGCGTTCTGTGTCGGCCTCGCCAGCAACCTCTCGACGCCCGTTCGGCTGCTCATCTGGCTCCTTCCTGATAACCTCGCCACCTCGCTCGCCGAGAGCGCGGGCTACGAAATCTCGGGGCTTGCGGCGGGTCCCGACTCCTTTAGCTACTGGGACGCCAGCCGCGTCATCGCCGACGAGGCGGGCGACTTCGCGAGCTACGAGCCCGGTGCGGCGCTCGTCATCGACGAGTTCCCGCTGTTCGCGTGGCTCAACGGCGACTTACACGCCCACATGATGAGCACGGGCTTTCTCCTGCTCGCGGCCGCGCTGTGTTTCAGCTACTACCAGACGCCGGCCGTCGAGCGGCGGCGGCGAATCGTACTGCTGTTCGGCGCACTGCCCGCACTTGCTGGCTTGATGGCGGTGACGAACACGTGGTCGTTCCCCTCGATCGCTGGCCTGACGATGCTGACCGTCGCCGTCGCCCCTGCGGACCCCGGTACCCTCTTTCCCGACGGCGTTCGAGATCACTTGCCGACCGCCGGGCCGACCCACGAAGTCGCCCGCATCGGTCTCGCCGTCGGCGTCGCCGTCGCCGTCGTCGCACTGGGGCTGCTGTGGTCACTCCCGTTCTGGTTGGGCGCGGCGAGCGGCCGGGAAGTGGCGTTCCTGCCGGACCGCTCGGGCATGCTGGAACTGCTCGCCGTCCACGGCCTGTTCGTCCTCCCGTTCGGGCTGTACCTCTACGCACAGGCCGGCCGGACGCTCGGGACCGAGCGCGCGCGGATAGTCGGACTCGCGATGATCGGCGTGATCTTCCTCGGCGCGACGGTGGATCTTGCGGCAGTCGGCCTGCTTGCCCCCCTGCTCGTCGGAGCGTGGCTGCTCGCTCGCTCGCCGTCGCTCGGGCAGTCCGTCCGGTCGATCCCGACGCTCGCCGACGGCGGCGACCGGCCCGTCGGTTTCGAGGCCGTCCTCGTGCTGGCCGGGACCGGACTCGTCCTCCTCGTCGAGTTCGTCTTCGTCAAGGAGAACGTCGGTCGGATGAACACGGTGTTCAAGACCTACATGCAGGTGTGGGTGCTGTGGGCCGCCGCCGCCGGACCGGTGCTCGCGTGGTTGCTGACCCGGTGGCGGCCCGGCTCCGAGACGCGCCGGCTAGTGACGCGGACCGGGACGACGGCGTTCGTCGTCCTCTTGGTACTCTCGACGTCGGTGTACGGCGCGCTCGCGCTCACGAACCACGTCGAGGCGGCCGGCGAACCCACGCTGAACGGCACCGACCACCTCGACCGGACCCACCCCGAGGAGGCCGAGGCGATCCGGTGGCTCGACCGGACCGCCGAGGGCCAACCGACGATTGTCACGGCCGCCCCCGCGGGCTACCGATGGAATCCCGAGGACGGCGACGGGGCCAGCGCCCCAGCGAGTCTCACGGGGCTCCCGACCGTCGCCGGGTGGTACCACGAGGCCCAGTACCGCAACGATACGGTGTACGATCGACGCGTGAGCGACGTAGAAACCATCTACACCGGAAGTGCGGACGAACAACGGGCGCTACTCCAGGAGTACGACGTGCGCTACGTCTACGTCGGTCCCGCCGAACAGGCACGCTACGGCGAGATAACGATCGGGCAGGTCTCCGGCGTGACGGAAGTCAAGCGAGCCGGCGACGTGGTGATCTATCGGGTTCACCTGGAACAGCTCTGAAACGGCGGCAAGCAAACGAGACGTAACGAGGGGCAGCGAAAAGCGACAACGCGAGCAGCGACGAAACGATCCGAGGCGGTGCTACGCTTCGGTGTTCGGCGGCGCGCGCTCGCGGAGGACGGTGACCCCCTCGGCGTCGATGTTCTCCGTCTCGAGGTGGATGGGGATGTACTCCTGAGTCATGAACGTCTCCTCTTCGTCTGCTTTCCCGATAGTACACCACAGTTGCGGGCGGTCCGGACCGTGCCAGTCACCCTGTCGGGCGACCGAGAACACCTCGTACTCCTCGTCGTCGTACTCGATGCGGCCGCCCTTTCGGAGACCGGGGTCCCCGTGGATGATGAGCTTCTTCATACGCGCACCTTGGCAAACGGCGTACTTAGTGACTTCGAAGGAAGCGCGGCAAGGCCCCACACAGGGAGAGGGCGGGCCGACTCGGAACCAAACGGGTTTTAAGCGGCCACTTCCAATCGCCCCGTAAGGTCGATATCTATGGAGATGCCACGACGGTTCAATACGTACTGTCCGCACTGTAACGAACACAACGAACACGAAGTCGAGAAGGTCCGCTCCGGGCGCGAAACCGGAATGAAGTGGATCGACCGCCAGCGCAAGCGCAACTCCGGTATCGGGAACGACGGGAAGTTCTCGAAGGTCCCCGGTGGGGACAAGCCCACGAAGAAGACGGACCTGAAGTACCGCTGTGGCGACTGTGGCAAGGCCCACCTTCGCGAAGGATGGCGCGCCGGCCGACTGGTGTTCCAGGAGTAATCATGGCCGGAGCATTCCTCACCGTCACCTGTCCGGACTGCGAGAACGAACAGAGTCTCTTCGAGAAGGCCTCGACCGAAGTGTCGTGTGCCGTCTGCGGCCACACGCTCGCCCGTCCGACGGGTGGGAAGGCCGACATCGAAGGCGAAGTGACCGACGTCGTCGAGGCCCGATAGGATGAAATACAGCGGCTGGCCAGAACCGAGCGAACTCGTCGTCGGCAAGGTCGACGAAATCGAGGACTTCGGCGTCTTCGTCGACCTCGAAGAGTACGAGGGCAAGCGTGGCCTCTGTCACATCTCCGAGGTCGCAAGCGGGTGGATAAAGAACGTCCGCGATCACGTCAACGAGGGCCAGACGGTCGTCGCGAAGGTCCTCGACGTCGACGAGAGCTCACAGCAGATCGACCTCTCGATCAAAGACGTCAACGACCACCAGCGAAAGGAGAAGATCCAGGAGTGGAAAAACGAGCAGAAGGCCGACAACTGGATGGAACTGGCCTTCGGCGAGAACATCGACGACGAGGTTTATGGCGCTATCGCCAACGAACTCTTAGCCGAGTTCGGGTCGCTGTACGACGGTTTCGAAGAAGCGGCCATCCACGGCGAGGAGGCCCTAGCGGAGACCGATCTCGACGACGACGAGATCGAGGCCATCGTCGAGACCGCCCGCAACAACGTCTCAGTGCCCTACGTCAACGTCACTGGCTACGTCGATCTGACGTGTCCGAGCGAGAACGGCGTCGACACCATCAAGGAGGCGCTGAAAGCCGCTGAAGGGAACGGCGAAGTTCCCGAGGAGATCCAACTGGAAGTCACCTACGTCGGGTCGCCAGAGTACCGCATTCAGGTACAGGCTCCCAACTACAAGACCGCGGAGGGCGCACTCGAAGAGAGCGCCGCTCGCGCCCGAAAAGTCGTCGAAGAGCACGGTGGGTCCGGCCAGTACCACCGCGAGCGAACCGAAGACGACGAGTAACTCGATGCGGTCGGACATCCGGGTGTGTTCGGCGTGGCAATCCGAACACGACCGCCCGGTGTACACCCTTTCTACGACGTGTCCCGACTGCGGGGCCGAGGCTGTCAACAGCGCTCCCGCGCCGTTCGACCCGACGGACCCACACGGCGAGTATCGACGTTCACTTAAGCGCCGACGCCGGCAGTAGGGCGTATGGACGAATTCGACATCGAAGTACTCGCCGACCCGGAACTCGACGAGCCGGTCCTCGTCGAGGGGCTCCCGGGCGTCGGCCACGTGGGGAAACTCGCCGCAGAACACCTCCTGGAGGAACTCGAAAGTGAACTCGTCCGCCGAGTGTACTCCACGCACTTCCCGCCGCAGGTCAGCATCGACGAGGGGCGCACGCAACTCGCCTGCGCGGAGTTCCACGCCGTCACGCCCGAGGATGGACAGGACATGCTCGTCCTTTCGGGTAACCATCAGGCACAGGACAGCGAGGGCCACTACGGGCTCACCGATACGTTCCTCGACGTCGCCGAGGACTTCGGCGTCGAACGCATCTTCGCCCTCGGCGGCGTCCCGACCGGCGAGCTCATCGAGGAGTACGACGTTCTCGGAGCGACGACCACCGACGAACTGGCCGAGACGCTCGAAGACGCGGGCGTCGCCTTCCGCGAAGACGAACCCGCGGGCGGCATCGTCGGCGTCTCCGGCCTGTTGCTCGGGCTGGGCGAGCGACGGGACGTCCCCGCAGCCTGTCTGATGGGCGAGACGTCGGGTTATCTGGTCGACCCCAAGAGCGCACAGGCCGTCCTCGAAATCCTCCAGTCGGTTGTCGACTTCGATGTCGACTACGAATCACTCGAAGAGCGCGCCGACGAGATGGAAGAAGTCGTCCGGAAAATCCAGGAGATGGAACAGCAAAACGCCCCGTCACCGGCCGACGAGGACCTGCGCTACATCGGATAGAGCGAGAATTTCTTTACCGCGCACGCCTAACCCCTGTCCGTGCAGATAGACCCGGGTATGGTACCGGCGTGGCTGGCGCTCGGCGTCGTCCTTGGCGTCGGCGGGAGCCTCGTCGTCGCCGCGGTCTTCGTCGTCGCAGATAGACTGTTCCCCGCACGGCAACAGCACCGCAAACTGGGCGACGGCGGCGAGGAGCGCCGCCGCGTCGAACTCCGGGAGTATCTCCAGGCAATCGGCGAGCAGTACGCCGAGAACCACTTCGTCGAGGGCCAGCACGTCGCCTTCTATCTCCCGAAGCGGGATGTCGCTATCACCTTCGACGCCCGGGCGTACTACCGAATCGAACGCTCGCGGACGAAACCGGTGTTGGTCGAACACGAGATGCCGGGCATCCATTTGGGCGCTCGGCTCCCCTTCGAGACACCGGAGGTGTCACTCGGTCCGGATCCACAGCGGTCGCCTGACCCCACGGTACAAGCGTATGCGGAACTGGGCCTTCGACAGGGGGCGACGGTCGACGAGGTGAAATCGGCCTACCGCAACCGAGTCAAGGAGGTCCACCCCGACCACGGCGGCGACGAAGACGAGTTCAAGCGAGTGCGAGAGGCGTACACGATGGCGAAACAACACGCCTCGTAATCAGCGCTCGGGCGATGGGTAGTTCCCCCGACCGGTCTCGGTCTCGCCCGTGGTGGTTATCCAGTCGTCCTGCGGCCCCGTCGCGTTCGCGTGGACCCGGTCGACGTAGTCGTTCCCAGTCCACCCCGCGGTAAACCACTCGTTCGACCCGATGAACATGACGCTGGCGTCGACGCGAGCGTCCGCGGGGGCGTCGTACGAGAGGTACACGGGCGCGTCGTAGGCGAAGCAGGCGGTCTCGTCGGTATACGGGAATGAACACGTAGCCAGCGAGCGAGTCACCGCGTCGCCGTAGAACGTCGGCGACGAACCGACCGGGGCCCGCGTTTCGATCGGATACGGCGCATCCCTGACGGCGACGGTGCCTGCAGAGCGGCGCGTCACCTTCTGGTGGTCGGGATTCGACGGATCGTACTCCGACTCGGAGATTTGTTCGCGCTGGCCCACGCCGTCCTCCTCGACGAAGCGGTAGTAGCGCGTCTCGACGGGGAACTCGTCGGCCGTGAGTTCCACCATGGGGCCGTGCTCCGTCTCGATGAGGGTCACGTCGAACGCGCCGTCGAGCGTGCCGTTTGGCGCGATCTCGCTGGCGTTGTACGTTGCAGACCCGTTCGTCTGTGGCACCGGCAGTCGAACCGTGACGTTCCGAAGCGTCGTGTCGGCGTCGATGCCGACGCTGTAGTCGTACGTGCTGGTGTAACTGTCCGGATTCGGCGCGAAAAAGGAACAGCCGGCGGTGAGGACGAGAACGACGACCACGACGAGTCGGAGTGAGCGTCGTGACACGGTGGGAATCACTACCTCGACAGTTGCCGACCACGTTGCAAAACCCTTTGTGCGAATTCCAATTGGTTCACCGCTGATGGTGGCCCTCGTAGCGGTGGACCATCTCCGCGACGAACCAGAACTTCAGCGCCATCGAGAGGGCCGTCGCCAGCGCCGTCTCGGCCGGGCGGCGACGAAGCGCGGCGTAGAGGAGGTACAACGACGCCGCGCCGTTGGCGTAGTTCAGCACCCCCGGATAGTCGAATCGGTCGTGGTCGGCTGTCATCCAGAGTCGTTCGCCGTAGACGCCCCGCGTCATCCACGCGCTGTCGTCGGCCGGCGGCGAAAACAGGAACGGGTTGAGTGCGACGAACGCGAGCGTCAGCGCGACGCCGCGCCAGTCCCGACGATAGAGACAGGCC
Source organism: Haloarcula amylovorans (assembly GCF_004681185.1). GTDB lineage: Archaea > Halobacteriota > Halobacteria > Halobacteriales > Haloarculaceae > Haloarcula > Haloarcula amylovorans. Next base: position 722,561 of record NZ_SRIF01000001.1, read on the forward strand.
ACCAACAGGGGATAGGCGGCCACGCGCGTCCACCCGCTCTTCGGGTTGGCGTGGCGCGCCCAGAAGTAGCGGTCGAGCGCTGTCTCTTCCAGCTGCGGTCGTTCGTTCGTCGTCATAGCCGAGAGACGCGCGCTCGCGACAAATTCCTACTGGCGGCTCACAGCCCCTGACTCATGAGGTGCGAACGAAGCAGGTCGGCCTCCTTGCTGCCGGCGACGGGGTTGACGAGGACGACATCGGCGTCGGCGTCGAATGCGTCCCGGTCGGCCAGTGCTCGGACGCCAGCGACGGCGGTGCCCCCGGTCGCGCCGACTTCCGGTCCCATCTCACAGCCGTCGACCGCACCGCCCAGGACCGCCTCGTCGGAGACGGCGACGGCCTCACCGTCGGTCGCGTCGAGAGCCGCGATAGCGGCGGTGCCGGCGGCGGGATCGGGGACTTCCAGCGGGCCGACGATGGTGTCCGGATGTTCGACCGGAATTGGATCGCTCGCCCCGTCGGCGACGGCGTCCGCGATGGGCGAACAGTCGGTCGGTTGGACGGCGTAGAGTCGCGGGACCGTCTCGGCCAGCCCCGTCTCGACGGCGAGCGAGAAGCCCCGTTCCAGTCCGACTATCGTCTCGCCGTGACCGGTCGGGTGGACGACGGCGTCGGGGGCTGTGTCCCGATCGTCGAGTATCTCAAATGCGAGGGCAGTCCCGCCGGCGATGCGGAAGGGTTGGCCGGGCGCGAGAGACACGAACTCGTCGTCGCTGTCCTCGAAGACCGCAACGGCGTCGCTGTAACGACCTTCGACGACGCGCATGTCGCCGCCGTGGACGTTCACCATCGCTTTGTTGAGAAACGGACACCGCGAGGGGACGAACCCCTTCGAGTCGATCCCGGCCCGAGCGGCGTGGGCCGCCGCCGACTGCGCGCCGTTGCCGGTCGAGGGAGTGGCGACGCGGTCTGCACCTCGCTGGACCGCCGCAGTGACGGCCGGAGCGAGCTTTCGGTCGGCCAGCGATCCGGTCGGGTTCCTCCCTTCGTCCTTGAGGGCGACGCTCGCCACGCCGAGTTCGTCAGCGAGGTCGGACATCGATACTGATGGCGTTTCGCCCTCGTCGATGCTGGTTCGTTCTTCGGCGGAGAACGGACGGAGGTCGGCGGTCGAATCGACCGCGTCGGTGTCGTACTCCGCGACGAGGACGCCGCCGCAGTCGGGACAGCGTTCCGTTCCAGGGTCGGCCGCTTCCTCACACGCCGTACACACGAGGCCGCGAAACGCCGATTGCGTCTGCATATCAACCACTCTCGACGGCATCGACAAGTGTCACTCGGTCGCGGTCCAGCACCCTCTTTGCGGACGCGCCCGAAGCCACGCGCATGACAGACGTCGTCGTCGCGGGCGCCGGACTCGCCGGACTTGTCGCGGCCCGCCACCTCGCCGAATCGGGACAGGACGTGACGGTCTTCGAAACGCGAACCGAGGTCGGCGGCCGGGTTCGCACCGCTCACGAGGACGGCTACACGTTCGACCGGGGGTTTCAGGTCATCTTTTCGGCGTATCCCGCGGTGCAGCGCGAACTCGACGTGGAGGCGCTCTCGCCGCGTCCGTTCACGCCCGGCGCGACCATCGCCCGCCCGCACCACCGGTCGGTGCTGTCGGACCCGCTTCGGAATCCGACGGCGGCCCCGCAGACGCTGTTCAATCGGGACGTGCGGACGAGCGACAAACTGCGGCTGTTCACGCTCCAGCGGGAACTCGCCGGGAGAGACCACGAGTCGATTCTCGACGGCGGCGGGTCGACCATCGCCGAGTACCTCGATGCGAAGGGGTTCTCACAGCGGTTCATCAAGCGCTTCGCCGCGCCGTTCTACGGCGGTATCACGCTCGACCGCTCGCTCGGCACCGACAGTGCCGTCTTCGAGTACACATACAAGATGCTGAGCGAGGGCGAGATATTCGTCCCCGCCGACGGGATGCAGGCGATGCCCGAGCAGTTAGCTGACGCGGCCATCGCGGCGGGCGCGACCATCGAGACGGGCCGAGCGGTCACTGGTGTTCAGAGCGATGCGGGCAGCGACGAGGTGCGCGTCACGGTCGGTTCAGAGACGGTGACGGCAGACGGCGCGGTCGTGGCGACCGACCCGAAGACCGCCGCCGAACTGACCAATGTCGACACGATTCCAACCGACGCGCTCGGCTGTGTCACCCAGTATTTCTCGCTGCCGACCAGCAAGGCCCCGAGCATGGGCAAGCGAATCGTCCTCAACGCCGCGAGCGAGCGGCCCAACACCATCGCGCCGATGTCGACCGTCGCACCGGAGTACGCCCCCGAGGGGATGGAACTGTACAGCGCGACCGTTCTGGGGACGCCCGATGACGACGACGAGACGCTGGCGGCCGCCGTCCGCGAGGCGCTGGGGTCGTGGTATCCGGCGGCGGGGTTCGACGACCTCCGCCTCCTACGAACCGACCGCGTACCGTTCTCACAGTTCGCCCAACCGCCGGGGTTCCGACGGCAGCTTCCCGACCCGGACGCGCCGACGGGACCGGTGGCACTCGCCGGCGATTACACCCGCTGGTCCTCGATACAGGGCGCGTTGGAGAGCGGGAAAATCGCCGCCGAGTTACTCGGATAGAAGGAGAGCGACGGCCTACGCGGTCCGGCCGCCGCTACTCGCGTTTCCCTCGTCGTCGTGGTCTACGTCCTCGTAGAGGACTTCGGAGACGTACTTGATCGTCGCGAAGTACAACGCGGTTCCCACCAGTAGCGTAATCGCGATAAGCGCGAGTGCGGCACCTGTCTGAACCATATCGGCGTTTCCACTGCGATAGGCCAAATACCTACCGCTCTTCTTCGCGGTTCAGCCTGTCACCACCCCGATTCGAGGGCCGCCCGGCTGTCGATACCCACACTTACAGCATCCGCCGAAACTCTCCGAGCGACGGGAACGACAGCGTCTCACGCTGGCTCTCGTCCCAGACGACGGGTTCGAGTGTGTCGGCGTCGGTGAGACACGGGGACTGGAAGTCCGCCGCCGACATCCGGTTGACGACGACGCCCGCGTTGAGTTTGTTGAACGAGGGGAGCATCACCACGTCGCTGTCACGGTACTGTTCGGGACCGACGAGATAGCAGGGGCGGCGCTGACCCTCTATCTCGATGGTCGGATGGTCGTGACCGACGACGTACCGCTCGGCCTCGCTCTCGGGCGTCTCGTGGCCGTGACAGACGACGGTGTCGCCGAGACGGTACTCCCGCTCGGTCGGGCCGTCCCAGACCGAATCGAGCATCGTGTCGTGGTTGCCCGGCGTAACGACGAGACGAGCCCCTGCCTCTCGGCAGGCGGCTCTCAGCCCCGCGACGGTGTCCTCGACGGTTCGCGGAACGGTCTGAAAGGAGTGGAGCAGGTCTCCGGCGACGACGACTTCGCGCGGGTCGTGACGTTCGGTCAGCGCTCGGAACCGCTCGACTAAGTCGGCGTTCGACCCGACCGGAAACGCGAGGTTCCCGCCGGTGCCGCGGCCGACGTGGAGGTCCGCGGCTACGAGGACGTCGTCGAGTACCAGCGCCCGGTCGTCGTAGGTCAGGCCCATCGCCTTCTCGTCGGCGCTACGGGCACAAAGCCGTGACGCACCCGGGACGGTGGTATTTTTACCGGGGGACTCCCGAGGGGCCTGTATGGTCGACGTCCTCGAGAACAAGCGTGCTGCGACGCGGTTTCGCATCCTCGTCGAGATCGCGGAGCGCCAACCGGCGGTCAGTCAGGGTGAAATCGCCGAGGCCGTCGGCGTGACGAGTCAGGCCGTCAGCGAGTATATCCGTGAGTTGGTGGACGAAGACCTCGTCGAGAAGGAGGGGCGCTCGCGCTACCGCGTCACCAAAGAGGGCGTCGACTGGGTGTTCCAGTCCGCCTCTGACGTGCGCCGGTTTGTCGACCACGTCACCGACGACGTACTGGGAAACGTTCAGGAGGACGCCGCCATCGCCGAGGCCGATGTCGAGGAGGGCGAGACGGTGTCGCTGTCGGTTTCCGAAGGACTCCTCCACGCGACGCCCGGCGACAGCGGCGGTGCGACGGGCGTGACGACGACCAGCGCCGAGGCGGGGTCGGTCGTCGGCGTCACTGGGTTCGAGGGCGTCATCGCACTCGACCCCGGCCACGTCAGCGTCGTCCAGGTCCCGCCGGTTCGTTCGGGGTCCGTCGAGGAGCCGGCGGACATCGCGGCGGCCTGTGAGGGGGCGTCTATCGTCACCGCCGCTGGCGTCGAGGCGGTCGTCGCGCTCCGAGACGCCGGCATCGAACCGACGACGTACTTCGCGGCGGGCGAGGTGGCGGCCGACGCCGCCGCGCGAGGACTCGACGCCGTCGTCGTCGCCACGCAGGATACCGCCGGTCGCGTCACCGACGCGCTTCGGGACGCCAGCGTGGACTACGACGTGACCCAGTGATGGCCGACCGGCCGTATGAGGAAGCTTTTCCACGCCGACGACCGAGTATCGACGTATGGCTGATACCGACGACGCCGACTCGCTGACGGACGCAGTGGAGACGTTTCTCTCGGAAGCCGATACGGCCTACGAGGAGTACGAACGAGGCTATACGGACGCCGATGCGGTGGTGCGCCGGTTAGAGCCCGCGATCGAGCAGTTGCGGAACGCGGCCGACGAGGAGTAGGGTATCGAGACTCGTTTTGGCGGAGACCCGTTTTCTTCCTGGGAGAGACGGGTTTCGTCGCGACGCTGTCCGCGTCTCTCGCCGCAGTAAAGTAGCTCGCGCCCGTACGACCGACGATGACCGAAGACCAGTCGGGCGCGACCACCGACGGCGGCAACGACCGTCGCGACGTGGTCGTCCCGCTGCGCGTCTACAAGACCGTGACGGTGTTCTCGACGCTCATCGCCGTCGGCTGTGTCGTCGGCGGGTTCATCCTCGTCGACGTGGCGACCGACCGGGCCTCGGCACCTGCCTCGGAGATAGACGTGCCGATAGCCATCGGCGGTATCGGGCTCATCCTGGCGGGCACCGTGGTGTACGCGTTTTCGACTCGCTTTCGCACCGCGGAGATGGGAAAGTCTAAAGACGACGCTGACGAACCTTCCGATAATGGCTGATGAGTTCATCAAGGGGTTCGGTTGCCTCATGGTCGGCGGCCTCGGCTGGATGACTATCGCTGGCTGGTATCGAACGCCGAGCTTCGAAGGGGCACAGCTCACCGGCGAAGTGACCATCGAAGAGCCGACGGTGTTCGACACCATGGCGCTGGGGCTGATGGAGGTCTTCTTCTGGTTCGCCGTCATCGGCGCGCTGACCTTCTGGGTCATTCTGCCGTTGATCAGTAACGCCCGTGCGTACATGCACGAACGGTCGGCCTGAGCGGTCCTTCTCCCTTCTGCGTTCGTGACTGCGAGCGGTAGCTATCGACTGCCTGTGCTATTCCCGAGAGTACGCTATCGACCGAGAGTGACAGTCATCAGCGACAGCAGGACGGCAGCAGCGACGCTTCGGACGAACGGCGGCGGCGGAAATGCGAGTGAGGTGTTCAGATAATTGCCGACCAGGGGCCTTTGATGATCCAGAACACGCTCTGGTAGGCGGCGTACATGAAGAGGACGAGCGCGGCGACTATTGCGCCCTTCGGTCGTTCGAGGCGGATGTCCCTGCGCGCTTCGACGAGGCGGGACTCGAACTCGAAGAAGTCGGTGATGACCAGTCCGAGGACGAGCACCGACATGACGATACCTCCGTGCTGGGCGATCGTCGTGTAGTAAAACGACGTCAGGACCAATAGAACATTACTGGCTTCGTGTATCGGGTAGCGTCCGATGCCTTCGGCGCCCTCGTCGTCGTACTCCGAGGTGTATTGCCGGTGAGCCAACAAGCGCGTTCCGAAGTTGGCCACCACCAGCACGAGCAGGACGTACTCGATGACGAGCGCCCCGCCGGGACCGGTACTCCCCATGATGGCGTCCAGTGGCCCGAAGAGGGGTGCGGATGGCTGCATACGCGGAACTGTGTCCGACGCCCATTAGTGTCTTTCCAATCTTCGCGGCCCCAGAGAGGGGTCGATCCCCGTCAGCCGAACCGTGACCGACTCTCTGGGACGACGGCGACCCGAAGTGTGCCGGTCTGGGAGAGCGTTACCGACTCCTCGCAAGCGACAGTCCCCTCGGGGTCACCGTCGACGAACAGCGCGACGGTCGCCTCGTCACGTTCGACTGAAAGCGAGAGACCGGAGAGCGGGAGCACCCAGTGGTCGGGGTTCGTCGCGAACGGTGCGATGGGTGCCGCGACGCCGACTGTGTCTGTCGGGGCGAGAATCGGGCCGCCGATCCGGCGGGCGTATCCCGGCGACCCGGCCGCCGTCGCCACCGTGATACCGTCGGCGCGGAACTGCCCGACGGCGTCGGTCGGCGTCGTGACCGTGTACTCAGAGATGCGGGCGGCCTCAGCGGCGACGAGTGTTACGTCGAAGAGAGCCGTTCCCACCGGCGACCCCGCGGCGGAGACCGACAACACGGGGTGGCGTTCGACGGCGGCGTCTGTTAGAGCGGCGACGGCCGCTGTGACCTCGTTGCGGGCGACCGAGCGAACACCCCGGCCGGCCTCAACCGGGAGAACGAGCGGGTCGGTGTCAGCGGCGGCGACGGCGCTCACCGCCGCCTGCCCGACGGCGACGAGCCGGTCGGTCGGTGGCACGTCGCCGACCCGGCCCGTCACGACGGAGACGCCGTGCTCTCGCAGCCGCTCGGCGACCGCCTCGTCACCGAGGACGCCCACGCTGTCGCTCATTGTCGGAGAATCCGGCCGGCCGGAGAAAAACTTGCCGCACCGCCGTCGTCGCTTTCGGGCAGACGCGCTACTCGAGGAGACGGCGACGGGCGTACTTCGCCAGCATCGGGATGTCCGAGAGGTGAGCGAGTTTGGCGATGGCGCGCCGGTCGCCGCTGTTTATCTGCGTGAGCGTGTCCTCTGTCGTGCCCTGTAAGTCGGCCATCAACTGGTCGTAGCGCTCGTTCGGGGCGAGATACAGTATCTCGGTCATCATCAGGCGGGCGCTCTGCTTGGGCGCGACGTCGCTGTGCCACAGGCGGTCGTACACCGCAAGCGACTTCGCGTCCGTCTGTGGCTCTTCGGGGGTGAGCGCCGCGTCCACCGTCGCGGCGGCGGCGCGGGCAGATTTCATGCCCTTGTGGATGCCCTCGCCCCACAGCGGGTCGATAGAGGGGACAGTGTCGCCGATGGCCATGAAGTTGTCCGTGCTCATCGACTTGGGCGGCTGGATGTGTGCCGATCCGCGGTGAGCCTGCGTGCCTTCGATTCGCTCGGCGTTCTTGAAACGCGGGTCCGACTCCAGCCAGTAGTCCAGATAGCCGTCGATGCCCATCCCCTCCTTGGCGTACTCGTTGTGCGATTCGTTCTGGATGTAACAGAGACCGACCTTCGCCGTGTCCCCGCCGGTATGGAAGATCCACGAGTAGCCGCCGGGCGCGAGGTCGTGGTCGAGTCGGAGCATCATCGAGTCCCGCAGGTCGGCGTACTCGGGGTGGTTCACGTCGACGTTCTCGAACTCGTACTCGATCCCGATGGCCTGACGTTCCCGTTTGAGGCCGGTCACGCCGAGTTCCTTCGCCAGCGGCGCAGCGGGGCCGGTCGCGTCGATGACGATGTCTGCGTACACCTCCTCGTCGCCGTCGTAGCGAACCCCGACGATCTCGCCGTCTTCCATGATCGGCCCGGAGACGCGGGCGTCGAAGCGGTAGGTCGCGCCCTTCTCTCGGCTGTCACGGACGAGGAACCGCTTGAACTCAGCGAACTCCAGTACCGCCCCGGTCTGTTCTCGGACGTAGTGGTTGTTCGGCGATTCGAGAACGACGTCGTCCGTGTAGTTCATCACGACGTCGTCCGGGATCGCGAATGCGGTCATCGCAGAGGGGAAGGTCCCGGCGGTGGACTTGTTGCTCTGACGCGGGAACTCCGCTTCCGACTCCGTCTCCAGTACCAGCACGTCGTAGTTCCGCTCGGCCAGGTCGCGGGCACACTGTCCCCCCGCTGGACCGGCCCCGGCTATCACCACGTCAAAGCGGTCGCGCATGGTTGTGGATTTCCCGTCTCGGTTATCAGTCTTGCTTTCTCAGCCCCGGGCTCGGAACTGCCTCTCGAAAGGGTAAAGAAGCCGCCAGTCACAGCAGTTGCCACGCGGGGAGACACAGATGGTTCTCAAGACAGGCGCTGGCGCACTCGCAGATAGCCACAGACTCCCGACGGCGCTCCGGTCGGTGCTCGGGTACTACGCCGACACCGGCGTCTTCGACTACAGTAGCCTCTCGCTCAAATCCACGATCGACGACCGGACCGACCGGATGGTCGCGGACGTCTACGAGCGCGTCGAGGCGGCACTCCAAGCCGAGTTCGGCCGCCCGGTGTCCTTTAGCTACGATACGAAGCTCATCCTGCCGGCGACGCTGACGCTCGGGTACGTCTACCGGGACGCCCGCAAGGACGCTGCCGAGGACCCCGTGACAGACGACATCGCCACGGGCGTCCCGCCGGTCGAAACCGGAGCGCTCGGCGGCGACGTACCGGACCTCTCCCCCCGAGAGCGGGTCGTCCGCGCCGAGCAGATGACTCGCCTCTCCATCGAAGCGCTTATCGACGGCGATATGCGCGACGCCATCAACGACGACGAGTTCGAGGACTTCGAGACGGATATCGACGCCGACCCCCGGCGCGTCGCCGAGACGGCACAGGCCGCACTCCAGTCTCACCTCGATGGCTTGTTAGACGAGATGCCGTCGGTCGTCGCCGACGCCTACCAGTGGGCGGTCGATTACTCCGAAGCCCATCAAGAGCGCGACGACCACTTCCGCGAGCTGATGTCGCGAGCCGAAGACGGCGACGAAGACGCCGTAGACGCCATCCGCGGGGAGTACAAGTTTGCCGACTACGAGGAGGAACCGGCAACCTTCACTGCCTCCGAGAAGGAGCTCCCCTACAGTAAGACCCAGTACGCCCGTGTCGGCGTCCTCTACGACGGTATGCTCGACCTCTATCGGCTCGCGGGACTGGCCATCGACGACGAGTTCGCTAAGTCCATCGTGCTGGCCATCATCGGCGCACAGGTGTGGCTTGACGACGTAGACGACTACGCCGCCGACCGCACCGAGGGACAGTTGACGCCGGTCACCGCGGAGTACCTCCTCGCGCCCGACGACCGGGCGGCGTACAACCGCGTCGTCGATGTCACCGAACAGTATCTCGACCTCGCAAAGGAGTCCGCCACGGCCGCCGACTCGCCACTGACCGGCATCGCCGTCGAGTACATCTATCGCTCTGGCGACCCGAGTGTGTTGCCCGGTCACCACTGAGACGGATTGGGCGAGACCCGGCAAAGTCGCGGAGGACGCGCAGGTCCCGGGCTTGCGAGCCCACTAACGAGGACCCGTCACCGCTCCTCCGTGGATGGATCGTTGGCACGGAAGAAGACCCGACTTCCCACGGCGACCACCAGAAGCAACAGGACGACGGCGAACACCGTCAGGAACCGCTCCCAGAACACGAGCCAGTGGCTCCACTCCCACGAAACCAGCGGCGAGAGCAGCACTACGACCCCGACGATGATACACAGCGGAATGAGATTCACCGCGAAGTCGAGCCACGTACTGCCCGAGAGGTCGAGTAGCGCCACCCTCGTCACCCAGTCCGGGCCGAGACGACGGGATCGGTAGCTGTCCACGACGCCCCTGGGTGGTGCAAATTGGCAAGTCGCATACCTCGAACTTTCTTCGCTACTTGTCTAAGCAACAGGCTTGCAGGTGCCAGGGTACCACCCGTCGCAGTCCGAAAATCGCGCGTCGAACCGGGTTTGGTCGATGCCGCGTCGCAGCCTCAGTAGAACTCGCGGACGAGGTCCATCGCGCCCTCGGGTGCGCCGTCGGGGATCTCGGCCATCGACCCCTCGACACCCTCGCGCTCCTCGAAGCCGACGGACTCTTCGTCCTGATAGAGAACGCCCATGTACTCCTTGTCGCTCTCGAGAATCTTGTCCTTAGCCTGATCACGGTCCGTCGAGTCGTGGTCCGTCTCGTCTAAGTCCACGATGGAGTCCCGGAAGTAGTCGTAGGTGTCCACGTCGTTGAACGTCACACAGGGCGAGTAGACGTTGACGAAGCCGAAGCCGTCGTGCTCGATGGCTTTCTGGACGATTTCGGCGTGGCGCTGGGAGTTCGAGGAGAACGACTGTGCGATGAACGTCGCACCGGCAGAGAGCGCCAGCGCCTTCGGGTTCACCGGGGGCTGGTTCGGGCCGTCGGGCGAAGTCGATGTCTCGAAGTCCTCGCGCGAGGTCGGCGAGGCCTGCCCCTTCGTCAGGCCGTAGATGCGGTTGTCCATGACGACGTAGGTCATGTCCACGTTCCGGCGCACGGCGTGGATGAAGTGGCCGGCACCGATGGAGTAGCCGTCGCCGTCCCCACCTGCGACCATCACTTCGAGGTCCGGGTTCGCCATCTTCACGCCGATGCCGACCGGCAGGGCGCGGCCGTGGACGCCGTGCAGCGCGTAGCTGTGCATGTACGTCCCGATCTTCCCGGAACAGCCGATGCCCGCGACGACGAACGTGTCGTCGGGGGAGTTGCCCGTCTCGGCCAGCGCTTTCATCATGCCGTTCATCGTCCCGAAGTCACCGCAGCCGGGACACCACGTCGGTTGCTTGTCGGATTTGAAATCCGTGAATCGAATGTCTGAACTCATTCTGCTTCGACCTCCTGTGTGCTCTCGTCGTCGCCAAGCGTTTCCTTGATCTCCGTTGCCAGTTCGTCGGCCTTGAAGCGGACGCCGTTGTACTTGTTGACCCGCTGGACGCGTTCGAGGACATCGTGTTCGATGACGTCGGCGAGTTGCCCCGTCGCGTTACATTCGACGACGATGACGTCCTCGGCCGCCTCGACTTCCTCGGTCAGGTCCGGACGCGGGAAGATGTACGGCACCGAGATGAAGCGGATGTCGTAGCCCTCCTCTTCGAGGAAGGAGAGTCCCTCGCGCATCGCGCCCTCGTTCGACCCCCACGAGATGACTAGCGTGTCGGCGTCGGCGTTGCCGTACTCGCGGTAGTCGAAGTTCTCTTGCTCGCGGGCGGTTTCGACTTTCCGCTGGCGCTTGTCGACCTGCTCGATACGGACGTCGGTGTCTTCGGTCCGGCGGCCGAGTTCGTCGTGTTCCAGCCCGGTCGTCATGTGCGCGCCGTCGGCGGTGCCGGGGAACGCTCGCGGCGAGATACCGTCGGCGGCCGCGAAGTGCGCTTGGAACCGGCCCTGCTCGTCTAGGTACGCGTCGATGTCCTCCTCGTCGACGACGTTGCCGCGGTCGACCTCTACTTCGTCCATGTCGAACGTCTCCGGAGAGAACGTCTGTTCGGTGACCGCGAGCGCGAGGTCCGAGACCAGGAACACCGGTGTCTGGTACTTCTCGGCTAAGTTGAACGCCTCGACGGTCTTCCAGAAGCACTCCGAAATCGTGGTCGGCGCGACGACGAAGCGCGGAATCTCGCCGTGGCCGCCGTACAGCGTCATGTTGAGGTCGCCCTGTTCCTGTTTGGTCGGCATCCCCGTCGAGGGACCCGAACGCATCACGTCACAGATGACCAGCGGCGTCTCGCTGGTCGCCACCAGCCCGAACGTCTCGGTCATCAGGTCGATACCCGGACCCGACGTGGCGGTCATCGACCGAGCGCCCGCGCGGGCCGCGCCCAGCGCCATGTTGATCGCCGAGAGTTCGTCCTCCGCTTGGACGACTTTCCCGCCGAACTGGTCGATGCGGCCGGTCAAGTACTCCATCACGTCTGTGGCGGGTGTGATGGGGTAGCCGGCGTAGAACCGACAGCCGGCGGCGATCGCGCCCATGCCGATGGCCTCGTCGCCGTTGAGGAGGACGTAGTCCTCGTCGGTCGTCTCGACGTCGTAGCCGAAGTCGTGGTCGTACTCCTCTTGGACGTACTCCTGGCCCATCCGGGCGGCTTCCTTGTTGTTCTCGACGATGGCCTCGCCCTTGTCGCCGAAGCGCTTCTGGAGGCTCTCGTCTAAGTTCTCGATGGGGAAGTTGGTCACTTCACACGCCGCGCCGAGCGCGACGACGTTGAGCATGATGGCTCCCCCGGCGTCCTCGGCGAGTCGTTTCAGGGGGACTTCCAGGGCGATGGCGTCGCCGGGCACCTCGACGTCCTGCATCGTCGAGCGCTCGCCGTCGTAGATGACGACCGAGTCGTCGTGGAGTTCGTCCTCGTTCTCGTGGATGGTGCGCTCGGTCAGCGCGATGAGGATGTCCAGCCGGTCGACGACGCTCTCGACGCGGTCGACCGACGTTCGAACTTTGTAGGCGGTGTAACCGCCACGGATTCTGGAGGCAAAGTCTTTGGAGGTGAAAACGTGCCGACCCGCCCGGGAGAGCGCCTGCGCGAAGATCTTCCCGGTAGAGTCGATGCCATCGCCGGCTTCCCCACCGATGGCCCAATTGAGGTCCTCTGGCATACTATCGCAGAGGTAGCAAGTGGGGGAAGAAAAGGCTTCTGTGTGCGCCCGCGCGCGGGATACTCGGAATTGAATAAATATGTCCACCAGGCGGGAGAATCAATCGAAATTCCCTTGGCGGCGCCAGCCGACGTGGTCAATATGGACGAACGTTCACTTTCTGTCGTCGCCGTCCGGTCGGTGGGTCCAGACTCCGTCGCCATCGACATCGAGACGCCCGCCGAGTTCGACGCCCAACCGGGTCAGTTCGTCAAGCTCACGCTCTCAGTCGACGGCGAGGACGAGTCGCGCTTCTACACGATCTCCTCGCCCGACGTGGCCGACGAGTTCGAGATCACCATTGGTATCGACCCCGACGGCGACGTCGCGCCCCACCTCGCCGACCTCGAAGCCGGAGACGAAGTCCGCGTCTCCGGCCCCTTTGGATCGGACTACTACGAGGGCGAATCGCGCGCGGTCCTCCTGGCCGGCGGCCCGGGCATCGGTCCCGCCATCGGCATCGCCGAGCGCGCGCTTCAGGACGGAAACGATGCCGCCCTCGTCTATCAGGACGACGACCCCATCCACGAGGAGCGACTGGACGCCCTCGAAGCGGACGGTGTGTCCGTCACTGTACTCTCCGACGAGGCCGACCTGGCCGACGCCGTCGCCGAGGCCACCGACGACGGCGGTCAGGTGTTCGTCTACGGCTTCGCGGACTTCTTAGACGAGGCGATGGCCGCACTGGAAGCTGCCGGTGTCGACAGCGACGAGGCGAAAGTCGAGAACTTCGGCTGACCACCTTTTTCCCGGTCGGGTTTCCTCGCGCCTTCGGCGCTGCGGGAACCCTCCTGGCAAAAACGTGGGCGAAAAAGGCCGAACTCGCGGCGACGCCGCGAGTTCGGTGCAGTATCAGTTTCCGCGACCGCACCACAGACCTCCGCGGCAGCGCCAAGTGGATGCACTCGGCTATTCGGCGACGCACTGCGCTTCGGTCACGTTCTCGAACTCGAAGCGAGCACCGCCGTCTCGCTTTCGAAGGCGGTTCCAGTTCTCTGTACCTCGCTCAGACGGGACACCGCTTCGCCGGCGACTCTTGCAGGCAGGCCGCTTTTTCGGTCCCGTATCGAAGCTCCGGTCATGACCACACACGTTACCACGGATCAGGTTCGGTGGTGGCTCGACGATACTGCCATCCAGAGCGTGACGGCCGAGGACGAGGAGGAGACGGAGTTCAACCTCCAAGTGACGCTCTCCCGGCTCCCCATCCATCTGATAAAAGAACACGAACAGGGGCCGATCAGAGTGGTCGGGCGCAGTGCGTTCGACACCGAACGGTCCAGAGGGCTCTTAGCGGACGACGAGGCTCGGGGACAACTGCTCGACCGAATCGGCCCGATACTCGCGACGACACCGGGATTTTACACGTTCCTCGACGAGAACGACGATGCCTGTGAGTTCCGAGACGCCGATAGGATACAGATGGAGCATCGACTCTACCCCGAAGAGACGACACAGCAGGCGCTGATGGACAGCGTGATGGCGATCGCCTCGGGGATGCGGTACATCCAGAACGTCGTCTCCGCCACGCGGCCGGACCCGCCGGACGAGGAGCGAGGTAGCGATGGGACGGCGGAGTAGCCATCGTACGGCCAGAGGCGGTGTCGCCTGTTCCTCGTGAAAATTCTCAGAGAGAGGCACGCTCCCACAAAGACGTGTGCTGAGAGAGGAGGTCAGGTACGGCAATGGAGAATCCGCGGCTCCTCACTCGACCGCTAGTCCCAGCCGGTCACACACGTCTGTAAGGACGGAGATGACTGCTTCAGTCTCGGTCGATTCCGAACCCAAATCCCAGCTCAGCGGACCCAGTCCAGTTGCGCCACCGCCGGCGATGATAGTCACAGACGCCCGCTCCGCGGCTTCTCGCTCGATAATAATCGTCGTCTGTAGGTCCGAGTTCGTCCGGAGATAGTACCGCTCGGCCACGATAACTTCGAATCCATCGCCCTCGTACCTCTGTATAGCTGTGTCGTCGTCCTGACTCGAACCGCCGTACAGCGATCCTCCCAGCTGCATCGTTTCCCCGTTCTGTCCCTCGTCGGTTCGGCGCAGTTCGTCGTACAGCGACGCCGATAGCTGCTCCACCGACTCCCCCCGTACTGTGACTGTCTGTTGGTTCACTTCTAGCATTGTCCTATTCGTGATGTGTGTAAAGTGTGGCTCTCACTCTCCTGTGGTTACTTCGGACGGCCGATTTGTGAAAACGCTCTGCTGACCGACCGTGGATGAATGTCTACGGGACAGTGAGCTGCAACGGAGCGATCGGTCTCATCCAATAGACCAGCGTCGAGACGCCCCGAACGACACCCATTTATCCGCCATTCGGCAAGGAGCGGTATGCACCCGCCCGACGCCGACGTCGTCCTCGTTCGCCACGGCGAGGTGGGCGTCAAGAGCGAGCAGGTCCGCCGGAAGATGGAGACCAGACTGGCGGAGAACTTGGGGGCGATGCTCGACGCTCGCGGCCTCGACGGGACCGTCGAACAACGGCGAAATCGACTGTTTGTCCACACCGACGATCCTGAGCGTGTCACCAGCGCGGCAACGGACACCTTTGGCGTCGTCTCGGCGTCGCCAGCCGTGGTCGTGGATCCGACGCTCGATGCCATCGAAGACGCGCTGTCGGCGGCCACCGAAGCCCACTACGACGGCGGTTCCTTCGCTGTCGACGCACGGCGGGCCGGTCCAGCGGACGCCCACCCCTTCGCCAGTACGGACATCGAATCGGACGGCGGCGCGGCGGTGTGGGCGGCCATCGAATCGCTGGGTCACGAGCCGACGGTAGACTTAGAGGACCCGGAGTTTCGCCTGTTCGTCGAGTGTCGCGCCGAGGAAGCGTACGTCTTCGGAGAGAAGCGGGTAGGGCCCGGTGGGATGCCACTCGGCACCCAACGGCCCGTCGTCGCGCTGATAAGTGGCGGCATCGACTCACCAGTCGCCGCGTGGAAACTGATGCGACGGGGTTGTCCGGTGGTTCCGGTGTACGTGGCTTTAGGCGACTACGGCGGTCCGGACCACCGAGCGCGGGCGATGGCGACTATCGAGACGCTCGCCACGTACGCCCCCACGGAGCCGATGGACGCCCACGTCGTCGACGCCGGGTCGGTAATCGCAGCGCTGGCTGCGGAGATGGGCGACCGTCGGATGCTCTCGCTGCGGCGGTTCATGCTCGCCGTCGCCGAAGCGGTCGCCGAGGACGAGGGGTGCGTCGGTGTCGTTACGGGTGAGGCCATCGGCCAGAAATCGAGCCAGACCGCAGCGAACCTTGCAGTCACGGACGCCGTCGCGACGCTGCCGGTCCACCGGCCGAACCTCACGCTCGACAAGACGGAGATAACGGACCTCGCGCGGGATATCGGCACGTTCGAGGACTCGACCATCGACGCCGGGTGTAACCGCGTCGCGCCCGAACTTCCGGAGACCAACGCGTCGCTGTCGGCGCTCCGGGCGGCCGAACCCGACGATCTGTTCGACCGTGCTCGCGACTGTGCCAGCGAGCGTGAAGTCGTCGTTATCGAAAGCTAAATCTCCGGGGCGGGCCACCGACGACCCATGACGCAGGTTTGTCTCGTCGGGAGCGAGGACGTGAACCTCCAGTACGAACTGCTCTCACGCGAGACCGCGCGGAACGCGCTGGCGACGTACGACCTGCGGGAACCATTCGAGAACGCGCTGCGACTGGAGACGGTGAGTCTCGGAGCGGCCGTCGCCCTGCTCAACGACCTGAACTGGTATCTCGTCCGTTTCGTCGACGCCGCGTTCGTCCGCGAGCCCTCCATCAGCGAGACCGAGTGGCTCTCGCGGGAGCTGGCGGCAGCGGTCCGAGACGACGAGATTGCCCCCAGCGAGACGGGTCGGTTCCTCAAGGTGTACGGCGTCGTCGAAGCGGAGACAGACGAAGACGCCACCGAGAGTGCGGCTGGTGGGGACGACGAGGAGGCGACACCGCCAGCACAGGAACGGCCGCCGCGGCTGGTTGAGCCGATGTTGCTCACCCGCACTGGCGACGTGATTCCGGAGTACGACCTGCAAGAAGTCGACGAGACGCTGGTCGTCCGTGTTACAGAGACCGAGTTCGGCGCGTAGAATCCGCGAAAGGCATGGGGAGTGCCCCCATTGTCAGAGGCACGGTCTTGCGACCAAGTGGACACTCCAGTGGACACTCACCACCGGGCAGTGGTAAGCCCACAGCTACACTGAGTGTTCTAATTCAATATATACCAACCTTCCGTGAAAATTCCCGGAGCGTGAACGTCCGGCTCCAGTGTGCCGATTCTAGAATGAACCCTTTTCAATGTTCAGACATATCATCTGCTATGGTCTCAGTTCCGGACACTGCCGACGTGGTTGCGAAGCGACGTGACGTTCTCGCTGCACTCTCGACGCCGCTTTCGAAACCGGAACTCGTCGAGGAACTCGACACTTCGCGCTCGACGGTGGACCGTGCAATCGACTCGCTTATCGAGCATTCGTTCGTCGAACGCACGGGTAGCCGATACGTGGCGACGTTCGCGGGCAGCGAGGCGCTGGCCGCCTACGAACAGTTCCTCTCTCGTCTCGATGCGCTCTCCCGCGCACAGCCGGTGCTCGCGGAGCTGCCGGCAGATGTCGAGGTGGACCCCGAGATACTCGACGACGCGGAAGTCGTCGAGTCGTCGATGGCGGCACCGCAAGCGCCCCTCCGAGCGGCGACCGAGCTCGGTGACGGGGCGACGACGCTCTACGGGACCGGTCCGGCGGTCCTCCCGCACTACATCGAGGAGATCGGCGAACTCGTCGAAGACGGTGACGAGACGGAGCTAGTGTTGACCGAGGAGGCGGTAGCTGCTTTCTCCGCCGAGTACTCCGACGCCTTCGAGCAGTTCGCTGGTGCCGACAACCTCGACATTCACGTCACAGACCGAGAGATTCCCTACATCGTCTGGATCGCAGAGAAGCCCGACGAGACCGTGAGCGGCCTCATCGTCCACACCGACGACGGCGTCCGCGGCGTCGTCAACAACGACACTGCCGCCATGAACGAGTGGGCGAAGGCCCGCTACGAGGCATTCAAGGACGACGCGCGACCGCTTGAGTAACTGGATCGGCCGTCAGTCGAAGATGCCGGTGGACATGTAGCGCTCGCCGCTGTCCCAGTAGACGGTGACGACCAGCGGATTCTCGACATCGGCGTCCAACAGTTCCTCGGCTTTCTCACGCGCGGCGAGGTTCGACGCGCCAGAGGACTGCCCGACGAGGATGCCTTCCTCGCGGGCGAGACGTCGGCATTCGTCTTCGGCGTCGTCGAGCGTGACCGTCGTCACGTCGTCCAGTAGGTCCACGTCGAGGTTGTCGCTGACGAATCCCGGTCCCATCCCTTGGAAGCTATCCTCGCCGGTCCCGGGCTCCATCCCGGAGAGGACGGCGTTGTTCGCGGGTTCGACCGCGACGATGTCGACATCGGGAAACTCCTCTCGGAGACGACGGCCGGTGCCCGTAATCGTTCCGCCGGTGCCGACGCCGGCGACGAGGGCGTCGACGGTGCGGTCGCCGACCTGTTCGAGAATTTCAGGACCGGTCGTCTCGTAGTGGGCTTGCGGGTTCGCCGAGTTTTCGAACTGCCGCAACTGGACGTAGCCGCTCTCGTCGGTGAGTTCGTCGGCTCGCTCCTTCGCGGCGGAGATGTCGCCGTCGACCAGCTCGATGTCGGCTCCGTAGGCCCGCATTATCTCGCGGCGCTCCGGGGACTTCGAGGAGGGCATCACGAGGACGACGTCGTATCCCTTCGCCGCGCCGACCATCGCCATCCCGATACCGGTGTTCCCACTGGTCGGTTCGACCAGTGTGTCGCCGGATTCGAGGTCGCCGTCTCGCTCGGCGCGCTCTATCATGAACGTCGCCGGGCGGTCCTTCGCGGACCCGCCTGGATTGAACGACTCGACTTTCGCCGCGACCGTCGCGCCCTCGGGCGCGGTGACCGACACCAGCGGCGACCCGATCGCGCCGAGAATGGAGTCGTGCAGAGATTCGTGCATTGACGCGGGCTACGCCGTCCCCGGTTAAACCCCTAGTGGAGCCACGAATCCTCGCTGGGAGTTGGGGGTCCCGGCAGGCTTTTCCGCTGGCTGTGCCACCACACGGATATGAGCGCGAGCGTCAGCGAGACCTACGTCGCGGCCGTGCAGCACGGTCTGGCCGACCTCTCGGGCGACGAGACGCTGGTCGGCGTCGTCCGCGAGCCCACGGGCTGGTTCCACGCGGCGGTCGACGAGAACGTCCCCGAACTCGGCCCGCCGAGCGACCTCCTCACCGAGACGAAACAGCGAACTGAGGACTTGAAGATGCAAGGCCTCTGCGAGGAAGGCGCGCACAACGCGGCGTGGGACGAGACGGATTTCGCCGACCGATATCGGCGGCATCTCGACGAGAGCGAGAGTGCACAACGAGCGCTCGATTCCCTCACTGAGCGGGTCCTTGATGACGAATCTATCGTTCTCGTGTGCTTCGAAGGAAACGACAAACGCTGTCATCGCACCATCCTCCGCGACCGACTACGTTCTCGTCTCGGCGAAGTTCGGAAGTCGGGAGATTCAAGCCACTCGCCGCCGTAATTCTGTGACATGAGCGAGAGCGGGACACTCGAAACCCTCGAACCGAACCCGGTGTGGGTCGAAGACGCCTACGACGACACCGTAGACGCCCTTCGAAAGCAGAAGGACGAACTGGAGTACCACGTTTGGGGGGGCGACTGGTGTAAGGACTGTCGAGCACAGCTCCCGGACTTCGGCGCGGCGCTAAAGGCCGCCGACGTGCCCGAGGACCGAATTCATCACTACCCCGTCGAGAAGCGCGACGACGGGTCGAAGACCGGGCCGAAAGTCGAGGAGTACGGCATCGAGTTGATACCGACCGTCATCGTCGAACGCGACGGCGGGGAGGTTGCCCGCTTCGTCGAGGAGGAACCGGTCCCCATCGCGGTCTACCTCGCGGACCAACTCGAAGAGACCGAAGAGATAGAAGAGTAGTTCTACTCCCGTCCCCACCGGAGCGCCGCGTCGAAGTCGTGTTTCGGGGGCGAACACGCGAAATTTCGGCACGCATACACCGTCGGGTCGCTCTCGGCGGCGTTGCGGCCAGCCCAGATAGGCGGTTCGTCGTCCAGTTCGATCGTCGCCAACCACGTGTCCAGAGACTCGGCGTCGGCGGGTCGCCACGCGAGGAGGCGACGCGGTACGTACGTCGATGCGAGCGTCTCAGTCCACTCGGCAGGCGGGTCGCTCGGGTCACAGACCAGCGTGAGTTCGAGCGACCCCTGTTCGTACTCGTCGGTCGCGAGCGTCAGTGACGCGTGTTCGAGCGGGTTCGAGGAGATGCGGTCGGCGTGCGTGCGGACGACCTTCTCCGCGACATCGCCGAAGCGGTCGTCGTCTCGAAAGTGCGAGAGCGAGAGCAGCAGCGAGACGGCGACGCCGGTGCTCGACGGCGTCGACTGGTCGGTGAGTTCCTGCGGGCGGGCGACGAGCGACTCGCCGCCGGTCGGCGTGAAGTAGAGCGTCTCGGCCTCGTCGTCCCAGAATGCCTCGATGACCGCGTCGGCGAGGTCCATCGCGAAGTCGAGGTGGGTCACGTCGCCCGTCGCCTCGAAGAGGTTCAGCGCGCCGCGGCCGAGGAACGCGTAGTCTTCGAGGTAGCCGTCGATGGCCACGTCGCCGTCCTTGTACCGCCGCGAGAGTCGGCCCGCGTCGGCGTCCCAGAGGTGCTCTTGGACGAAGTCGAGCGCGTCGGCCGCCACGTCGGCGTACTCCTCGTCCAAGACGATAGCACCCTCGGCCAGCGTCGAAATCATGAGGCCGTTCCACCCCGCGAGAATCTTCTCGTCGCGGGCCGGTCGCGGCCGTTCCTCGCGGGCAGCGAACGCTTCGTCGAGCGCCTGCTGGAGTTTCTCGGTCGCTTCGTCCTCGGTTAGGTCGCGCTCCTCTGCGATGACGTGGAGCGGTTTCCGTACGCCGAGCACCGTCTGTCCCTCGAAGTTGCCGCGGTCGGTGACGCCGTAGTACTCACAGAAGATCTCGGCGGCCGCCTCGTCGTCCACGGCGTCGTGAACCTGCTCAGGCGTCCAGACGTAGAACGCGCCCTCTTCGGTCTCGCCGTCGGGGTCGCTGGGAGGGCGACTCACCGCATCGAGCGTGCTGAAGAACCCACCGTCCTCGTGTTGGAGTTCGCGCTGGACGAACTCGAACGTCTCTCGGACGACGGCGGCGTACCGCTCGTTGCCGATGGCCTGATAGCCCGCGAGGAAGGCTCGCGGAATTTCGGCGTTGTCGTACAGCATCTTCTCGAAGTGGGGTACCCCCCACTGGGAGTCCGTCGAGTAGCGGTGGAAGCCGCCGCCGACGTGGTCGTACAGTCCCCGGTCGGCCATCGCGTTCAGCGTCTCCTCGACGACGGCGAGGTAGTCGTCACCGTCGTCGTCCGGACTGCGCTGTTCGCCACCCGATAGTCCCGAGCTGGACGGCGATTCACCGTCTGCGGAAGCCCGAAGCAACGCGTGGATTCGCCCGGTTTGGGGGAACTTCGGCCCGCCCGAGCCCCACCCGCCGTTATCCCGGTCCGCGCCGCGATGGGCGACGGTGGCCGCTGTTCCGATGATGTTCTCTTCCGGGTCGCCGGGTTGACCCGTCGTCGCCTCTAAGTCACTCTCGATGGCGTCAGTCCACTGATCCGCGCGATTCTCCATCTCGTCGCGCTGTTCGGGGTCGGCCCACGAGGTCGAGAGATCTTCCAACAGGTCGCGAAAACCGGGCATCCCGCGCTTCTCCTCGGGCGGGAAGTACGTCCCCACGTAGAACGGCTTGCCCTCGGGCGTGAGCCACGCCGACAGCGGCCACCCGCCGCGACCCGTCACCTGCTGGCAGATGCTCATATACACCGAATCGACGTCGGGTCGCTCCTCCCGGTCCACCTTCACGGGGACGAAGTGCTCGTTCAGCGTCTCCGCGACGGCCTCGTCCTGAAAGCTCTCCTCCTCCATGACGTGACACCAGTGACAGGCCGCGTAGCCGATGGAGAGGAAGATAGGTACGTCGCGCTCTTTGGCGGCTTCGAGCGCCTGTTCGTCCCACGGCTGCCAGTTCACCGGATTGTCGGCGTGCTGTCGAAGATACGGGCTCTCCTCCTCGTCGAGACGGTTTCGGGTCGTCGGGTCCGCGTTGTCGCTCATACTCGCCACTCGGTCGGCCGCGGGGAAAAGGAGTGTGTCCGGCATCAGCACGAGAGAGCAATACTTACGGTGCCGCCCATCCGGCGTTCGGGTATGACCGAGACTGTGCTGCTGGTGGGCGGTGGCGGCCGCGAACACGCCGTCGCTCGCGCGCTTGCCGACTCCGACGCGGACCTGTACGCCTGTGCCGGGAACAAGAACCCCGGCATCGTCGCCCTGGCCGAGGGCTTCGAGACGCTCGATACGACCAACCCCAAGGCCGTCACGACCTACGCCCGCGAGGTGGACGCGACGCTGGCCGTCGTCGGTCCCGAGGCACCGCTTGCGGCGGGCGTCGCCGACGCGCTGGACGACGAGGACATCTACGCCTTCGGCCCACAGGAGCAGGAAGCCCGCATCGAGACGGACAAGGCGTTCCAGCGCCGCTTCATGCGCGAACACGACATCCCCGGCTGTCCGGACTTCGAGACGTTCGAGGACATGGAGGCCGCCTGCGACTACATCGACGAGTACGACGGCGACCTCGCGGTCAAGCCCGCCGGGCTGACCGGTGGGAAGGGCGTCCGCGTTATCGGCGACCAGTGTACCGCCGAGGGAGCGAAGGAGTACCTCCGGGATTCGGACTACGACCGGGTCGTTCTCGAAGAGCGCCTCGTCGGCGAAGAGTTCACGGTGCAGGCGTTCGTCGCCAACGGCGACCTCCGCGTGACGCCGGCGGTGCAGGACCACAAGCGCGCCTACGAGGGCGACGAGGGGCCGAACACCGGCGGGATGGGGAGTTACTCCGATTCCACCCTCGAACTGCCGTTCATGACCGAGGACGACTACGGCGACGCCGTCGACGTGCTCAAAGCGACCGTCGAGGCACTTTCCGGCTACAAGGGCGTTCTCTACGGTCAGTTCATGCTGACCGAGACCGGCCCGCGCGTTGTGGAGTTCAACGCACGTTTCGGCGACCCCGAGGCGATGAACACGCTCCCGGTGTTGAACACGGACTTCCTCGACGTGCTGACGGCCGCCCGCGACGACGTGTCGCTCCCGCAACTGTCCTTCCGTCCGAAGGCCACCGTCTGTAAGTACGCCGTCCCCGACGGCTACCCGACTGACCCCGAAGCCGGTGCGAAGGTGACCATCGACGAGGACAACGCCGGCGAGGCAATCCTGTACTACGCCAGCGTCGACCAGCGCGACGACGGTATCTACACGACGACGTCTCGCTCCTATGCCGTCGTCGGCGTCGCTGATTCCATCACGGACGCCGAAGAAATCGCCGAAGGTGCCCTCGAACGGGCGGGCACCGAGGGGCTACGGGTGCGCCACGACATCGGTAAACCCGACCTCGTCCAGCAGCGAATCGATCACATGGCCGAGATTCGCGGCGACTGACGACACCGGCTCAGGTTCTATCGCCGCTCGAAATATAAGATAGATAACCTCTTTCCCCCTCATTTTTGAGCTATACGGCCCAATGTAGTGGTAGCTAATGACACGATAGTCGAGATACTATGTCTTCATCTCCAATCCACATCTTGCTTGTCGATCAGGACCCGACGGAATCGTCGGTCCACGTCGAGACGTTGCGAGAAGTGCTGTCCGCGGCAGACGTCGACGTGGCAGAGACTGCTGATGACGCCACCAAACTGCTCGAAGCAACCGAATACGAGGTTCTCCTCGCCCGCGAAGACCTCCAGACGACGGACGGTCTCTCGTTTCTCGCCGCTGCTGCCGAGACGGCTTTCGACCTGCAGACGATACTACTCGCAGACGATGTCACGACCGACTTGCTTCGAGAGGCCTCGGCAGTCGGAATCGACGAAGTCGTCCCGCTCTCCGTGGATCCGACCGACGACTCGACGCTGGCCCACCGACTCCGCGCCCGTCTCGACACGGTTCGGTCCTCGGCACGGGAGACCAGACTCGACTCGGCGACCGACAAAGAGCCCTCGCCCGAATCGGACTTACAGAACCCGGCACAGCTGCTCGAAGCGGTCGCTCGAATCGCCAACGACGGCATCATCACCATCGATACCGACAGCAAGATTCGCTTCGTGAATCCCGCGATGGAGGAGATTTTGGGATACACGCCGTCGGAACTGATCGGCGAACCGTTGACCGGCTTGATGAGCGACCGACTCGCTTCGCGTCACGAAGCGGGCTTCCAGCGGTATCTCGATACCGGCGAACGCCAGCTCGACTGGGACAACGTCGAACTCTCGGGCCAGCACAGTGACGGCACCGAGGTGCCACTCAGTATCTCGTTCAGTGAGATTACCTACGAAGGCGAGCGGTTCTTCACCGGTATCGTTCGGGATGTCAGCGAACAGAAACGACGGGAGCAGCGACTGCGGCAGTTGAACGAGGGGGCACAGGCCCTCTCGACGGCCGAGACGGTCGAAGAAGCCTGTAACATCGCGGTTCGAACTGCACAGGACACGCTCGACCTACCGATCTCCATGATCGCGTACTACGACGAACAGACCGGGACGCTCCAGCCGATGGCCCGAACGATCGCCGCCGACACGCTCACCGACGAAACGGAACTGTTCGCCCCAGAGCGTGACCTCCCGTGGGAGGTCTACCTCGAACAGGAGCGGCGGGTGATCCCGGACGTCTCGGCGGCGTCGAACCTCTCCGCGTCGGAGACGCCGCTACAGAGCGTCGTTCTCTTTCCCATCGGGAGTTACGGCGTGTTCGTAAGCGGTGCGACGGAACCGAAGACGTTCTCGCAGCACGATCTCACGCTCGTGACGCTGTTCGTAGCGAACATCCAGGCGGCTCTCGACCGGGTCGAACGCGAAGAGCAACTGCGAGAGCGAACCGCGGAACTCGAAGCGCGCACGGAGACGTTAGCTCGGGTCAACCGTCTCAACTCGGTCATCCGTGAGATTACGCAGGTGTTGACCGAGGCGACCACTCGGGAAGAAATCGAACAGACGGTGTGTACGAAGTTGGCGAACGCCGAGTCCTATCGCTTCGCGTGGGTCGGCGAACAGGAGACGGTCGGCGGACGAGTCGTGCCGCGAACGTCTGCGGGCGTCGAGAAGGGGTATCTGGACGATATCGAGATCACGGCCGACGAGGCGTCGGCGGCGAACGGACCGACGGGTCGAGCGGTCAAGACACACGAACCACAGGTCGAGAACAACCTCCACAGTGACCCGCCCTTCGAGCCGTGGCGACAAGCCGCCCTCCAGCGCGGCTACCGCGCGAGTATCTCGGTGCCATTCGTTCACGAAGACATCCTCTACGGCGTGTTGAACCTGTACGCGGGGACCCCGAACATCTTCGACGAGTTAGAGGAAACCGTGCTGGCGGAGTTGGGGCGGATGATCGGGTACGCGATCAACGCCCTCGAACGGAAGAAGATGCTCGTGAGCGAGACGGCCGTCGAACTGGAGTTTCGGGTGACCGATCCCGACATCGCGGCGATCAAGTTCACACAGGAAACCGGCAGTCGGTTCGAGTTCGAGGCGCTGGTCGATCAGGCTGATGGAACGTTGCGGGCGTTCTTCACTATCGACGGAAGCAGTCCCGATACCATCAGAACGTTTGCCGACCGCTCGACGGCGATCAAAGACATCCGACTGATCGCACAGCGAGAGAGCGGCTACTTCTACGAGGCGACGCTCAACGAGACGAGTTTCTTCGCGTCGCTACTCAGCGCCGGGGCGCACCCGACCACGCTCACCTCGACGCCGGAGGGCGCGGAGTTGCTGGTCGAACTCCCCAGTTCGGGCGACATCAAGGCGTTCTTAGAGATGTTCCTGAGTCAGTACGACGCGGAACTGACCGCCAGACGCGAACTCGACCGGCCGGTCCTCACCGAAGAGGAGTTCGAAGCCATCTACTTAGAGCAGTTGACTGACCGCGAAGAGGAGGTGTTGCGAACGGCATACCACGCCGGGTTCTTCAACTTCCCACGGGATAGCTCCGGCAGCGATATCGCGGAAATCCTCGGCATCTCCCAACCGACGGTGAGCCGACACATCCGGAAGGGGGAGCGAAAGCTCTTCGACATCGTCTTCGGCGAGCAGTCGGCGACCGGGCCGGAACAGTAACTCGGCGGTATAGCGCTCCTCTCGGCGAACCGACGGCCCGTGCATCCATATTCGCCGAACCTCTCCGTCGAGCGTACGAGTATACGGGCCAGTGATATGTGGCCGGTAGACGAACCCGTAGGTGGCAGGACCAGTGTATGAGCGAACGGACGCAGACCCTGATAGGGAGGGTGGGATCACGCCCCGCCAGTCGCACTCGTGATCAGAGGGTGGGGGCCCTCGTGGCGGCATCCACAGCGAACGGACCGCGGCGGTCGGAGCAGAGTAACTGCCACTTCGACCGAACTGCGGGCACAGCGCGAAGGTTGGCCGAGACAGACACAACGGGTCCCGAACGGCGAGACATTCTCGCTCGGGAGCCGGGTATCGTCGGCGACGATGTCGACAGCACGCTCGGGGGAACGTAATGTCGCCACACGTAGACGAAACGATCGCCGAGACCTCGCTCAGCGAGACGGCGGACGGCGATATCGTGACGATCTGTACGAAGTGCGATGGAGAACTCGACCCCGGAGAGCGAACGCCGACGGTGGCGACGATGGAGGACGGCGTCACCGTCTACCTCTTCTGTGACGAGGACTGCAAAGCGACGTTCCAGAGCGACTGAGCCGCCTACCGACGACTGCGGTCGTACTGCCTTCGAGACACGGACGACGGCACCGACTGACACAGCAGGTCCGAGTGGTTTGATTATCTCCGGGTCGCTATCGGTTCCTGTGAGCGGCCAACGACACGACGACCTCGACCGCCATCCGACCCCCGGCCCGCGCAACTCCCTGTTCTCGTGGCCCGACGCGAAACACCCGCTGCGCGTGATGGTCAACTACGCCGTCATCCTCATCTGTCGCGTCTCGCCGAGTCTGCAGCTCAAAAACTGGCTGTTGCGCCGTCTCGGCGTCACCGTCGGGACCGGCGTCGCGTGGGGCCTCGAATCGACACCGGACGTGTTCTGGCCGGAACTCATCACCGTCAGAGACGACGCCATCGTCGGCTACGACGCGACGCTGCTCTGTCACGAGTTCCTCCAGACCGAGTATCGCACCGGCGAAGTCGTCGTCGGCGAACGAGCGATGATCGGCGCGGGCGCGATCGTCCTCCCGGGCGTGACGATTGGAGCCGACGCGCAGGTGGCTGCGAACTCCCTCGTCACGGACGACGTCCCGCCGGAGACGACCGTCGCTGGCGTCCCGGCGGAGCCGATAGAACGGGGCAATGACGCCAACAATTAGCGTCGACAGCTAGTTCCGGACGCGGACGATACCCGACCGGATGACCAACTGGTTCGGGATGATGTGTTCTTTCCCCTCGCTCTCGACGTGCGTGACGAACATATCGACCTCTTGAACGATACCCTGGCGGTCGCCGATAACAACCTCGTCACCGATGCTGTACGGCTCCGACAGCAAGAGGTAGAGTCCGGCGGCGCTCGCAGCTAACAGGTCTTTCAGCGCCAGACCGATGATGAAGACGAGACCGAAGGAGTACGCCGCAAGCAGGATGAGCAGCGCCATCGTATCGACGCCTAGCTGACCGAGTGCGATGAGGACGGCCAGATAGAAGATGCTGTACTTGACGAGTTCCGGCACCAGCGTCGCCTCCGGGAGTTTCACGCTCCGGAGGCGCTCCGACACGACGAGCCGTGCCTTATCACCAGCGATGAGACCGATGATGAGCGCGAAGGCGGCGATAAAGAGGTCCGGGAGGAAGCCGGTGAAACGAGTCCAGTACGCCTCCGGATTGCCCAGTTGGGCGATGTTCAGCGCTACCGTGACGGTGACGATGTAGACGAACAGCGCCGCGAGGTTCGAGACGATTCCGACCGTGGACGTGCCCAGACTCCGAGCGGTCCGCTCGAACGGCGTCCCTTCGACGGCCTCGGGGACGCCAAGTTCACGCATGAACTGCCGTGAGGCCCGCCAGACGAGTACGCCGAGTATCAGGCCGACGAAGAGGACGATAATCGAGAGCAACACGGCGTTCTCCGGCGAGAACAGCGTTCGAATGACGTCCGGCCAGTCGAATCCCAGTTGCATCGTCAGTATTCCTCAGGGTCGATTTCGAGGACGATTTCCCCGCCTTTGAACGCCCGCACGAGGCCGTCGCTCTCGGAGAGGACGATCGCAGTCGCGTTCGTATCGCGAGAGATTGCCCCACCAGCCATGTGTCGCGCACCCAGCCCCTTCGGGATGTCCACCCCTTCGGCAGAGGGTTCGAGGTAGCGGTACGCGGAGACGATCTTTCCGGCGTCGGAGATGACGAACGCACCGTCGAGCCGCGAGAACTCCTTCAACATCACGTTGACGATGGGGTCGCCGACGTGGACGTGGGACTTCTCGAAGGGGTTGTACGAGAGCGGCCGGGACTTATTCATCACCTTGCCGGCGTCGCCGACGACGAACAGCGCGCCGACGGGTTTGCCCTTCTGGCCTTTCTTCCCGAGTTCGATGGCCACCTCGAAGACGTCACGAACGACGCCGGGTTCGGCCCGGGAGTTGACGAACAGGTCGTAGACGCCCGACGGCGAGAACTCGTTGGTCTCGATACGGGCGACGGTGTTTCCGACCCCACCTAAGAAGTCAGTCACGCAGACGACTTCGTCTCCCTCCTCGAAGAACTCTTTTTCCAGTGCGCCCTCGATACCGAAGCGTATCCGATCTTCGAGATCGGTGAAGTCGATCGGCAGTTCGACGAAATTATCCGCGCCAACGGTGTTCTCCGGGCCAACGACGACGACGGGGAGATCCGCGTCCTCGAACTGCTCGAAGGCAGCGGCGTTCGGAGAGAACAGCGAGACGGCATCGGCGTCTGCGACCACGTCGGCGAGCAGGTCGCGCAACTCGTTCATTGTACGTATCACGATGGCAGACAGGAAAAAAGTTTATGGGCAGTCAGCCGACCGTCGGCCCTCTGTCAGACAGCCCGCGTTGCCGAACGGCCAGCCGTCACCGATTCGTCAGCAGCCGGTCGAAGGCACCGCTCGCCGCGTGGGTGTGACAGTACGTCCCAACGGTAGCGTACTCGGTGAGACCGTCGTGGTCGCCGTCGATGCCGGTCCCGCGCTCGACGTCGAAGGCGAACCTCGCATCCGACTCCACGGTGGCCGCGGAGTAGTGAAACTCGTGGCCGCGGCGAGTCGTCCCCTCGACGGCGAGCGGCGTCGCCCGCGCCGCAGTCAGCTCGACGTGGTCGAGCGCCTGATAGCGCTCGCGCATCTCGACGGCCGCTGGCAACACGCCTGCCATCTCGTAGGTGTCGCCCTCGGTCGTCGAGAGCGACTCTGAGAGCGCCATCAACCCGCCACACTCGCCGTAGATGGGCACTCCATCGGCCGCTCGTTCCCCGATCTCGTCGATCGTGGGCGACTCGGCCAGTTCCGGGGCATGCAGTTCCGGATATCCGCCGGGCAGGTAGACGGCGTCCGCGTCGGGAACCGGGTCACCGGCGAGCGGCGAGAACGGCGTCACCTCGCCCAGTTCACGGAGACGTTCGACGGTGCTCGGATAGACGAAACAAAAGGCGGCGTCGCGCGCGATCACGATTTGCTTCCCGGTCGGTTCCGGCGGTGACGGCGACTCTGTCGGCGGTTCGCGGGCCGCGTCTACGAGTCCCTCGGTGTCGATGTGTGCTGCCGCTTCTGCGAGCGCGTCCCCGTCGATGGGCGCTTCCTCGCCCATGTGGAGGCCGAGATGTCGCTCCGGGATTTCGAGGGCCGTCGTCGGCGGAATCCGGCCTAGATACGCCAGTTCGTCGGGAAGCGCCCCGCGGATGCCCTCGGCGTGTCGCCCGCCGTGGGCCCGCTGTGCGAGGACGCCGACCACGTCCACGTCTCGGCCGATGCGGTCCGCGTAGGTGCGAAACCCGAGCGCCGTCGCGCCGACGCTCTCCATCCCGGCGCTCGCATCGACGACCAGCACCACCGGTAGGTCGAGCGCTTCGGCGACACTGGCTGTCGAGGCCGCCGACCCGTCGTATAACCCCATCATTCCCTCGACGACGCAGATATCGCCCTCGCCGCGCCAGTATGTTCGGCGCAGTCCGCTCTCACCGGCCAGCCACGGATCCAGCGAGCGCGACGATTTTTCGGTGACGGCCTCGTGGTGGCTCGGGTCGATGAAGTCCGGGCCGGCCTTCGCCGGTTGCGGGTCGTAGCCCGCCGCGTCGAGGGCGGTCAGCGTAGCCAACGTCGCCACGGTCTTGCCGACGCCGGAAGCCGTGCCCGCGAGGACGACGCCCTTCACGGCGACGCACCGACCGCACTGTCGAGCAGGTCGTCGTACACCGCGGCGAACCGTTCGCGAACGTCGGTCATCGGGATGCCCGCTCGGTCGGCCAGCGCCAGCGCCCCACCCATACCGACGCCCTCCTTCGCTTCGCCAGCGACGAAGCGCTCCATCGCCACGTGATCGCTCTCGGCGAACCCGGGGTCAGTCACGGTCACGTCGAGCGAGAGCGACGCCGCGCTCGCTCGGAGGTCCGCCGTCTCGTCGTCGGCGACGAATTGCGTCGTCGCCAGCCCCAGTCGTCCCTCGTAGCCGCCGTGGCGCACCAGCGCCGCGACGGCCAGTTGCTGTGTCCCGCCCGCGAGCGTCACGGGCGTATCCGTCTCGACGGCCCCGGCGGTCAGTCCCGCGAGCGTCGCTAAGACCGGGTCACCCATCCGCCGGACGGCCCGTTTAGGGTCGCCGCTAGCGTCGCCTGGCGCGAGCGAACTCGCTTCGAGCGCTGTTTCGACAGCTGCCTGTTTCTGTTCGGTCGGGTTGGCCGGTAGCGACGAGGAGACCATCGCCTCCTCGCCCAACGCGCGCAAGACGCCCAGTGCTGTCGTCGTCCCGCCGGGAATCGTCTCCGCCAGCCACAGCTCGTCGGCCGGAAGTCGCCGACCGAACTGCCGTGCGGCCTCGAACGCGCCGTACGCGGTCGGCACCGGGTCCTGCTCCGCGATATCGCGCCCGACACCAGCGCCGACCGTCACCGTCGGCGCGGCGGTCGGGTTCGCCAGCCCGCCGTCGACGACGGTCACCTCGAATCCCAGTAGCTCCCGCACCGCTCGCGTGACCAGTGCGGGCGTCGGACAGCCGCTGGGGCTAACCGGGACGTGCTCCGTCCGGACCGGCCGCCCGTACGTGAGCAGTTCGGCGTCTGCCGCGGGCGTCTCGACCATCAGTTCGGAATCGGCTCCGGCGGCGCTGATACCGTCCCGCTGTGCCGTCTCCGTCGTCCCCGCGACGAGGACGAATCGGCTTCCATCACCCGAGTGTTCCATACTGGTTTGGAGTACTGCAACCGCACTTTAACGCACCGGTGTACCCGGTCGGCCGCTTCGCTCGCTGTCGCTGGCTTCGAGCCCTGCCGCTTCTCGTCTGAACGCCGCAGTTGGGCGTATGATTTAAGCGACCCGGCCCGCCACTCCCGGTATGGAAGATTTCGATGACCTCGTCTCGTCGCTGACGCCGCGCGAGGACAACGACGCCATCAAATCGTACCAGAACACGACTGCCGTCGCCTGTCCGGCCTGCGAGAAACCGTTCGACGATATGGTCGTCTGTAAGCAGGAATTCACCTCGCTGAATCTCGACTTCGAAATGGACCTGTGTACAGCCATCCACGACGGCAACGTCGTGTTGTTCACACACAAATAACTCCGTCACGTTCTCCAGCGGTAGCGCACGCCGAGCGACCGGTCCTGCCCCCGAGTTACGCCCCTTTGCACGCCCTGTTCGAACCACTCCGTTCGAACTGTCCGTCACAATCGTCTCCGGTAGCTGCTGTCAACTGGTGCCATAGAGCCGCAGTACTGTGTCCGCCCCGACGACACGAAGCCGAGACGCTGGAATATACAGGCCGAGCGGTGAAGCCAGTCCCGTTCGCCTAGTCCATATACGAGCGTATCACAGGGGCAGTCCACCGCTGCCCATCCGAGGTATCTCGACATGACATCGACAAAACCACCCACCGGCGACGTTGGCACAAAGAGTATCGCACACCAGAAAGCCCGCAAGCGACTGACGGAGGCGCTCGAAGCCGAAGAGTCCGTCAAGAAAGAGTATCTTATCCGCGAAACGCTCCAGCTGCTCCACATGGCCGACCGCTGAGCCACCAGAAAAGAGCCGCTTCTCCTCCTTCAGCCACGGCGGCGGTCGACAGCTCGGCAGCAAACGGCCGTTCCCGATTCGACTGCCGTCACCTCAGACGGATTGTTGTAGCTGTTGCCCGGCAATCGTCACACCGGGCCCGAGGATACCGGTACGAGACTACAACAATCCGTATCAGACGTTCCCGAGAATCGCGTTCGAAACACGCTGACGGTCGAATAGCTGCTCCTCGGCTGGAATCTCCGGATATGGTCCCTTCTCGTAGGTCGGCCACTCACCGAAGACGTCGGGGTACAGCTGCTTGGCGGTCATTTCCAGCTGGAAGAGGCTGAGGATCGGGCCCTGGTACCGGGCACCTTGTGCGTAGACGCGGTCGTTTTTCACGGCCGCGATCTCCGACGTGACTGGATCCTCCTCGAATGCCGCTCGGCGTTCGACCATGTCCGTCTTCGGTTCCATCCCGCCGAGGTGAAGTATGACATCAGGGTCGGCCTCTAGGAGCGTCTCGAAGTCGATAACGGAGTTGCTCTCGACGCTTCCTTCGAAGGCGTCACGAGGGCCGAGCGGGCGGGTGTGTGCCGTCAGGAACCCCGGCGTGTTCATGGTATATGTGTAGATCTCCTCGATATCGGCGGCGGCGATCATGACTGCGGTCGGTCGCTCGGATTTGGGTGGGAGGTTCGTCTCGATCGTCGAACGCAACTGTTCGTTTACCGCGGCGAGTTCCTCGTAGCGTGTCCGCTCGCGGAACACCTCGGCGACGAGTTCGAACTGCTCCCAGAGCCCGTAGTACTCGTAATTGTTAGCCCACTCGCCGGTCGGCTCCCGGTGGATGTCGCTGAGCGAGTTTCCGAACCACGGCGAGATGTTTTCGGCGATCTCTTGAATATCCGACTGGCTCCACTTGTCGAGTTGGGTGATCCACGCGGGATCGGCGAGGTGAATGTCGCTGTCGAGTTCGTACAGCTTCTCCTTCGAGGGCTTCCACGATGAGTACAGGCTCGTCCAATCGAGGGAGACGTCGGGGAGTCGTTCGACGTACTGGTTCCACAGGCCGTCGTAGTAATCCGGCGCGTGCATCGCGGTGATGCCGTCGCCGCGACCGAGTGCGAACGCCATGTCAGCGTGGTGAGTGAGCCGCGTGAACACCGTCTCCGGCGGTGACTCGAACGTGACCGTCCCGACCGGCGACATCGTCACAGAGTACGAACCGCCTTCGGCCACCGTGTCCGCGTTCGAGGCCGCTTCGGTCGACGTAGCGTTCTCGTCTGAACTCGTCTCACCCGTGGTCGCCCCGGTGTCCGCGTTGCTCGAACAGCCGGCGAGCAGGCTCCCAGCGACGACTGCCCCGCCGTATCTCAGGTACTCCCGCCGAGTCTGTTCGCTCGGTGTCTCGGAATCGCGTTCCATGTTTTTAGGCTTGCCTAAACAACTTATATAGCTTTCGTGCTTTAGGCCGGCCAAATCTGCTGGTGAGAGCCACCACATCGTAGGCACATCGAGAGAGACTTGTGGCTCACGAGTTGTTCGCGGAGAAGTGCGCGGGACCGGATTTGAACCGGAGCAAGAAATGCTCGCTCACGTCGTTCGCTGCGCGTTCCTTGCAGGGTTCAGAATCCGCTCCATCCGCTATTCGTCCTCACTGTCGTTCGGACAGAATATGCGCGGGACCGGATTTGAACCGGCGGACCCCTACGGGATAGCGTCCTAAGCGCTACGCCTTTTCCTGGCTCGGCAACCCGCGCGCAGTCCATCGTTTCCGCGAGGTCATCAAGAAGCCTTCGTTCCGCGGCGAGAGCTTTAGGTGGGTCGGCCGCCAACAGGCGTGCATGTATCGCGCAAGCGACCGGGTCGAACAAGACGAGTGGCTCTCGGAGATCGAAGCGGCCGCCGAGACGCTTGACCTCGGGACGCAGGCGCGTTCGCACGCGGTTGATCTGTTTCTCTCGACGCTGCCCGACGAGGAGCGTTCGAAACGAGCGTCTCTGGCGGCGAGTCTCTACGTCGGGGCGCTGGTCGCGGGCGAAGAACGCTCACAGACCGCCGTCGCCGACGCGACAGGTGTCTCTCGGTTGTCAATCCAGAAACGGTGGAAAGCACTCATCGAGCGCGTCGGGCTGGAAGCGCCGGACTGGTAATTACGACGGCTGACCGCGGCCCTCGCGCTCGGGCGTGAGGTTGCCGTGTTCGTCGATCTCGCCGTTGACGATGCGGGTCGAAGAGATGATGTCGCCGTCGTCGGCGTAGACGTGGGGGACGACCGCAATCTCGAGCGGGTCGTGACCGCGTTCGCGGCGGATCTCGTTGATTCGCTTGCCGCCGGTCTCGGTTTCGGGCGAGACGACGAGCACGTCGAACTGGGCCTCGGTGGCGATACCGGTCGGTTCCGTGAGCTTTCGAATCTGCCAGTCCCGGTCGTTTCCATCGGCGAACGACGAAAGTTCGACCGCGAGGTTGTCCCGCCGGTCCTCGAACGAGCGGACGTGTCGCTCGTCGTGGCGCGTCTTCGGCGCGAGGTCGTCGCTTGTGAGTCCGACAGTTACATCACCGAGTTCGAACGCGCGCTCGAACAGCGCGCGGTGCCCGTCGTGAATAGGGTCGAACGTTCCACCAAGCGCGACCTTCATGCTCCGGGAAACGGCGGGGTTTGATTTAGTGGTGTCGTCTTCGTCAATCCCCGATAGAGCGTCACACGGGAGTGTGTCCCGGTCTCAGAGATCTTCCTCTCTCGGCTTCCTAACGGGCTACTCGTCGTCCTCGTCGTCTGCGTCCTCGACGGAGATGGTGACCGGTTCGCTGTCCGATACCGAGTCGTTGCTCTCGTCCAGATGGTCGTCGAGGTTGAACACCGTGTTCAGTTCGGATTGGACGTCCCCAACGATGTTGTTGACGAGTTCGCTCGGCGGAATCGCGCTGTACTCGTACGGGTTGTTGCCCGCACCGTCGCTCTTGCGTTTCTTCCGGGTCACTTTCCCCTCGTCGTGGAGCTCGGCCAGCGCCTCGCGGACGGTGCTCGGATAGAGTCCGGTGGCTGCCGAGATCTCGTCGCTCGTACTTTCGGGGTTCTGTCGGAGGCTGACGTAGATGCGCGCGCGGGTATCGGTGTCGAGTATCCACGCCAGCAAGTCCACGATGCCCTCGTCGAACTGTTCGACGGCGCGGTCGGCCTCCTGCTCGATACGCTCGCGCACGTCTCCACTCTCCTCTCTGTCGTCGGGTGTGTCGTCACTAGACATGCGTCGTCTCTGTGGGGACGAAAGCGATTGCCGGATAAAAACCTTGGCTCCAGCCTCAACTGTGCTATCAAGCCGAGTGTCGACTGCAGAGATATGAACGTTTCAACCTTTTCGAGCAGAAACGATTTTCGGAAATGCGGACCTGTACGATTAAGACTTAAAAGATACCTGAAATGAGCTCTGACTATCGTGCATGAGAGTGACCCTATGGTATTTTACTACTGTCCTCAATAGTATTGATCGTCCACGGCACGCCGACGCCATCGAAGACGGCGCGGCGAACGCGATGCCAGTGGTGGGGCCACGGAGCATCGTGCCATGGTGGACCAAGAGCCTAGCGGGGGTACGAACAGGTGTGGGGACACCAGTGGTGGCAGCCAGAGTCTTTCATCCCGATACCGCTTCGGTATCGGTCACTCGTCCGTCTCGAGACAGTGTTCTCGACAGTCAGTACTCGAGCAAGAGCGACTCACATAGCGACTGGACGCCCTCTTCTCGTCGGATTCGACGCTGGCGCGCTGCACCACTCTCACTGTCGAACAACGTCTGAAGGCCGTCGATGTCGAGTCGTTCGCACTCGTGTTCGACGATGTCGGCGAGTGAGCGTGTCTCCGCGGACTCTTTGGCGAGCAGTTCCGTCGACTGTCCGTGACGAATCGCGCGCCACTTGTTCTCGTCGAGGAGTTCGCGGCGGACGTCGGTCCCCGACTCGCCGTCTTCGTAGCGCGCGGCGTAGTCCTCGACGAGCGCGTGGACGTACTCCACGAAGGCGAGTACTCGGTCGGGGTCGGCCTGCCCGTCGGGGGCGCGCACCTCAACGGTACCGTGCCCGGAGTGGGGTCGCACGTCGAACCAGAGTTCGCCGCGGTCGTCGATGCTCCCGCTCTCGACCATCCGACGTTCGTAGCGCTGGAACGCCTCGTAATCCGCGAAGGCCGTTGGCATCCCGGTGTTCGGGAGCGCCTCGAAAATCTTCGCTCGGGCCGACTGGAGACCAGTATCGAAGCCGTTCCAGTACGGCGAATTCGCCGACAGCGCCAACATTACGGGGACGTGCCACCGGAGTTCGTTGGCGACCCAGACGGCCTTGTCCGGGTCGTCGACGCCGACGTGGACGTGCAGACCCGCGGTCGTGTTCCGGTGCTGCGGATACTGGATGCGGTCCAGCTGCGCGCGGTAGCGCGGCTTCTCGGCGTGTTCGAGTTCGCGCCACTTCGCCAGCGGGTGGAGTCCGGCTGCGGCGATTTGAAAGCCATTGTGTTCGGCGTGGTCGGCGAGCGCCTCACGCACGGCGAGCAACTGCTCGCGCGCCTCGCCCGGCGTCTCGATGAGCGGCGTCTGTGTCTCGATGACGCACTTGAACAGTTCGTGGTCGAGTCGCTCTTCCAGAATCGCCGGTGGGTCGGTTTCGTAGACGAGTTCGTCCGTTCCGGACGTGGGGCGACCGAACTCGTCGACGACGTAGAACTCCTCCTCGATACCGAGCGTACCCATCCGGGTGAAGTTCTCGGGAGACCCCGTCTTGTCCATCGACTTGGGAATCGGAAGCGACCCGTTAAAGCCTTCCGTCCGCCTCCGATGGCCGTCTGCTCGGGAAACTCATTCCGGTCGCGGGCGGGCGACGACGCCGAGGTGATCCTCGTGATAGGGCGACAGCCGTTCGGTTTCGAGCACCTCGTATTTCGATTCGAGGTCGGCAAGCACGTCGGCGAAGACGTCTTCGGGGTCGGCGGTCACGTCCTCACTTCGGGCCTTGATGGCTGCCAATAGGCAGCCGTCGTTACCGAGGAACTGCCGGTTCAGCGCGGCGACGCGCCCCTGCCCGCGCGTCGCCACGTCCTGAATCAGCACGTCCACCGGCTCGACGACGTGGGCGTACGTCTCGGGCTTGCGGGCGTCCTTCAACAGCGGGAAGAGGTTTGGACGGCGCTCGGCGACGCCGATCAGGTCCCGCGCCGGCCGCGGCGCGAACTCGACGGCGTAGGTCGGCCCGCCGAAGTCGGCAACGTGACTCACCGTCGTCCCGGCCGCCGCGCCGAGGTACAGCGTCGTCTCGCCGCCGGAGAGCCCGGTGTCCATCCCGAGTTCGAGCATCGCGCCGAGCTTCGAGCGGTGGGGGTCCCAGCGCCGCCACTCGCCGTCGGTTCGCTCGCCGTATTCGGGATGGCCCCGTGTGGCGATGCTCGTCGTCCCGTCGAACTCGTGGCGCTCGACATCGTCGGGGAGACTCATTCCTCGTCACCCCCGCGCGAGCGGATACGCTCGATGCGCTCGTCCAGTTCCGCGTCGAGGTCGGGTTTTCGCTCGCCGCTGTAGTGGTCGACCCGCGCGGCGATGCTCAACTTCCCCGCCAGCGCCCGGGCGGCGGACCCGCGTTCCTCGCGGCGGGTCCCGCTGACGTACTCGTGGGTGAAGATGATGCCGTGCTTCGGCGAGGGGGCGTTCCCCTTGAGGTGGGCGAACAGCGCGTCCTCCGCACCGAGGACCTGGACGGTGCCGCTAGGCTGTTTCGCGAGCGATTCGAGACCACCGGCGAGGGAGATGAGTCGGGCGGCCAGCACTGGCCCGGCCAGCGCCGAGAGGTTCGGCGCGACCGCGGGGGCGGTCTGTTCGATGAACGACCGCAGTTCGTCGGCTTCCTCTGCGAGGGAGACGGTTCGCTCGGCCAGCGACTGAATCGCCTCGTCGCCGCGGTTCGCCGGCTCTCTTTCGGCTATCTCGCGGGCGTACGCGACGCCGCTCTCGCTCTCGCCGTAGCGACTGCCACCCCACTCGGCGACTCGCTCGGCCAGTTCGTTGGCCGTGCGCTCGCAGTCGGCCATCGCCCGCACCGCATGGACGAGTTGCTGGTCGCCGGCCGTCTCGCGTTCGTGGACGGCGGCCTCCGTCGCCGTGATCGTCGCCGTATGCAATCGCTCGTAGTACGCCGCTTCGTCGGCGGCGAACCCGCTCTCGACGGCCTCTCGGGGCCAGTCGGACGGTTCCTCGGCGCGGCCGCTCTCGATGCGGTCGGCCGCACCCGCCGCGTCGTCGGGGTCGAGACCAGCGAACCAGGCCCCTGTGTCTCCGGTCATACGTGGGATGAGTGGGCAGACGGGTATAGGTGTCATCCTTCGCCGCTCGGCACAGAATTCACGTCGTAGCATATCGATTGCTATCACGTATCCATACGTGTTTATTTCCTCTCAATGCTTATATGTGATTGTTATGAGAGGACAACGATACCCCTTCGACAGCATGGACCGACTGTTCGACCAGATGCGACGCGAGATGTTCGGCGGCATGAGCGACCCTGCTCTTGAAGACTCCAGTGGCTGGGACGCCGGGGTTTCCATCGAGGAGACAGACGACGGTTTCGTGGTGCTTGCGGACCTTCCGGGGTTCGAACGCGACGAGCTATCGCTGAAGATCCACGATGATCGCCTCCACCTCAGTGGCGAGCACGAAGTCGGCGAGGGCTCCACCTACCGCCGACGGACCGTCTCCGAGACGATCGACCTCCCGGCCCACGTCGACGCCGAGGACGCGAGCGCCACCTACCGCAACGGCGTGCTCGAAGTCCGGTTCACCATCGAAGACGAGTCCGACGAGGGCAAGAACATCGACATCGAGTGAGCGAAGCGCCGCCGACGCGGCCACAGTCGCTGAGAAAACTTTTCCAAACGGGCCGAGCATGAACTTCCCTTATATATTTGCCTTCGCCGGCGATAGCGAGTGCTATGGCAGGGACACCGAGCTGGCGCGAGGCGGAGGCGGCCTACACCGACGAGGTAATCGGTGACGACACGCTTGGGGAGTTGTTCGCGGCGAGCGCCGAACGGAACGCCGAGAGCGACGCTCAGATGTACAAGGGTGGCGTCTACGACCGGACGCTGACCGACGGGATTCTGCCCGCTGCACCGACAGGTGAGTACGCGAGCATCACCTACGGGCGGATGCACGAACTCGTCAAGCATCTCGCCGCGGGATTCCGCGAACTCGGCGTCGAACCCGATATGCGCGTCGGCCTGTTCTCGAATACGCGCATGGAGTGGGCGCTGTCGGACTTCGCCTTGCTGGCGGCCGGTGGCGTCGTGACGACGGTGTACACCGAATCCTCGCCGAGGCAGGTCCAGTATCTCCTTTCTGACCCCGGTGCCGAGGCAGTCGTCGTCGAGAACGAGGAGTTGCTGCGGCGAGTCCTCGACGTAGAAGACGAGCTGTCGCTGTCCGTTATCGTCGTGATGGATGAGTGCGACGTGGACCGTGAGAACGTCTACTCGCTCGCCGACGTGCACGAACGCGGCGAGGCGGCCTTCGAGGAGGACGCCTACCGCTCGTGGCTCGACGAGCGCGACCCGGACGACCTCGCCAGCCTCATCTACACATCGGGGACGACCGGCCAACCCAAGGGCGTCCAGTTGACTCATCGCAACTTCCGGGCGAACGTCAACCAGACGAGAAAGCGGCTCGCACCGCGAGCGGACAAACACCCGGATCTGCCGACGGTCACGCCCGAAACGACCTCGATCGCATTTCTCCCGCTCGCACACGTCTTCGAGCGACTGGCCGGACACTTCTTCATGTACGGCTCCGGCGCGACGGTCGGCTACGTCGAGAACCCGGATACGCTCGCCGACGACATCCAGAAGATTCGGCCCAACACCGGTGCGAGCGTCCCGCGGGTGTACGAGCGCATCTTCGGTAACATGCGCGAGCAGGCCAGCGAGTCGCCAGTCAAACAGCGCATCTTCGAGTGGGCGATGGATGTCGCTCGCGAGTACGCCCGCGCCGAGGATCCCGGCCCCGTGTTGAATGCCAAGCGCGGGCTGGCCGACCGACTCGTCTACAGCACCGTCGACGAGAAACTCGGCGGCGAGATCGAGTTCATGGTCAGTGGCGGGGGCAGCCTCTCGAAATCGCTCTGTGAGACGTTCCTCGGGATGGGGCTAACCATCGTCGAGGGGTACGGACTGACTGAGACGGCCCCCGTCATCTCGGTCAACCCGCCCGAGGACATCCGTCCGGGGACGCTCGGGGTGCCCGTCGATGACGTCGACGTCCGCATCGACGAGAGCGTGGTCGACCCGTCGGAGTTCGAGGACGTGACTGGGCCGCTCGGCGAACTGCTCGTGGACGGGCCGAATGTGACCACCGGCTACTGGGACGAACCCGGTGCGACCCAGCGGGCGTTCACCGAGATCGGCGGCACACGCTGGTTCAGAACCGGGGACATCGTCGAGCGGACGCCCGACGACTTTCTGGTCTATCACGACCGCCTGAAGGAACTGCTCGTCCTCTCGACCGGGAAGAACGTCGCGCCACAGCCCATCGAGGACATGTTCTCGACGAACGACCGCGTCGAACAGATAATGGTCGTCGGGGACGACCAGAAGTTCGTCGCCGCGCTGGTGGTTCCGAACTTCGAGGAACTCGAACGGTGGGCCGACGCGGAGGGAATCGACCTCCCCGAAGACGACTACGCCAAGTGCGAGGACGACCGCGTGCGGGCGTGGATGGAGGCGGCCATCGAGGAGACGAACGAGGAACTGGAGAAAGTCGAGCGAATCAAGCAGTTCGAACTGGTGCCCGCCGAGTGGACGGCGGAGAACGACCTGTTGACCCCGTCGATGAAGAAGAAGCGGCGCAACATCAGAGGCGAGTTCGAGGCGAAGCTGCGGTCGATCTACGGCGACGAATACAACGCCGGGAACTGAGCGCTCGGGTACTGGCCCGTGGACCCTCGCGGTTACGTATGAATTATGATAACTGGCCCATCGCGTTCAAGTGCTTGGTTGGAGTAGCCTGACCAATGGCTGCCGGTGATATTCACGTCCTCCACGTCGACGACGACGAAGCCATCACCGACAGAGCGGCGAGGGAACTCGAACGGGACAGCGAGTTCCACGTCACCAGCAGTAACTCGCCGACCGACACGCTCGCTCGGTTCGACCCGGCGGCGTACGACTGCGTCGTGAGCGACTACGAGATGCCCCGAATCGACGGGCTGGAACTGTACGACCGACTCTCCTTGCAGTTCGACCGCCCGGATTTCCCGTTCATCCTTTTCGTCGACCTCGGTAGCGAACGCATCGCGGCGGACGCGCTGAACGCGGGCGTCACTGGCTATCTTCGGAAGGGGGGCCAGGACCAGTACGACGCGCTGGCAGCGCGTATCCGGAGCGTGACCAGTAACCGCCCGCAGCGCTCCGATGCCGCCGACGAGTGCGCCCGAGAGCTGTTCGACAATCTCCCGGACCCGACCGTCGTTCTCGACGTCGAGAACGGTGACTCGCGTATTCGTCGGGTCAACGACGCCTTCGAGCGCGTCTTCGGATACGACAGCGAGACCGCCGTCGGGGCGTCAGTCACCGAGTTGCTCGTGTCACCGAAGCGGGACACAGCGGCGACTTCGCTCAGCACCACCCTCACGAACGGTGCTGACGTCTGTCACGAGGTACGCCGACAGACCGCCGACGGCGAGTGGCGCGACTTCCTGTTCCGAAACGTCCACGTCGAACGACCTGACGGCGGCTCGCTCACGTACGGCGTCTATACCGACATCACCAAGCGGATGGACTACGACCGCTGCCTGACGGAACTGCACGAGACCGCCCGTCGGCTGATGGCCGCCGAGTCCAGCGACGCGGTGCTCGACACCGGGCTCGCGGCGGCCCGCGATATTCTCGGTCACGACATCAACGCGATACACCTCTACGACGAGACCGCGGGGGGGCTGGTTCCGACGGCGACGACGGCGGCCACCGAGGCCCTCCTCGACGACATCCCGACGTTCACCGAAGACGGTGAGAGTATCGCGTGGAACGCCTACGAGCGCGGCGAGGTGAGCGTTTGTCCCGACGTTCGGGACGACCCCGACGTTCTCAACCCGGAGACGCCCCTCCGCTCCGAGATGGTCCTGCCGCTGGGCGAGCGCGGCGTCTTGCTCCTCTCCTCGACGGACGTAGACGCCTTCGACGACGCCGACGTCTCGCTTGGTAGTGTCCTCGCCGCGACAATCCAGTCGGCGCTCCAGCAGGTC
The DNA here is from genome assembly GCF_004681185.1 of Haloarcula amylovorans. GTDB lineage: Archaea > Halobacteriota > Halobacteria > Halobacteriales > Haloarculaceae > Haloarcula > Haloarcula amylovorans. The sequence goes on from NZ_SRIF01000001.1 coordinate 764,718, forward strand.
GAACGCGAACAGGCGCTGGCCCGACAGAACGAGCGGTTGGACGAGTTCGCATCTATCGTCAGCCACGACCTGCGGACGCCGCTGGATCTGGCGTCCGTCCATCTCGAACTCGCCGTCGAGGGCCACGACGAGGAGGCGCACCTCGAACGCGTCGAGGCGGCCCACGACCGGATGTCCCGGCTCATCGACGACGTGTTGACGTGGGCCCGCGACGGGGAGGCAGTCGATGCGACGGAGACGGTGTCGCTTCGCTCGCTCGTCTCGGGGTGTTGGGAGGCGCTGCAGACCGGCGACGCCGACCTCACGGTGACGACCGAATACACGGTCGAGGCCGACAAGGAGCGCCTCCGTCGGGTGGTCGAGAACCTTTTGGACGACGCCCTCACTCACGCCGGTGATTCCCCCAGCGTCCGCGTCGGTGACTTAGACGACGGCTCGGGCGTGTTCGTCGAGGACGACGGCCCCGGCATTCCCGAGGACGAACGGGAGAACGTCTTCGACTTCGGCTACACTCTCTCGACGAGCGGCACCGGGTTCGGCCTCGCGATCGTCCATCAGATAATCGAGGCCCACGGCTGGGAGATTCAGGTCGCCGAGAGCGAGGCGGGTGGCGCGCGATTCGAGATACGCTGTTAGCCGCGGTCGAGTCGCCGGACTCAAACGCGATGGCCCGCTATCGGACGTATGACCGACGACTGGGCCGAGCAGCTTCGACAGAAGCGGGCCGAGAAGGACGACTTCTTCGCCGAGCATCCGCAGTCACCCATTCCGCCCGAGGAACGCGACGCCTTCGACGGGCTGGACTACTTCGCCCCCGACGAGACGTATCGCGTCGAGGCGACCGTTTCGCGACACGAGGAACCGAACCCGGTCGAGATGGAGACGACCGAGGGCCGCACCGTCCGGTACCTCCACCTCGCTACGCTCTCGTTCGAACTCGACGGCGAAGGGTACGAACTGGCCGGCTACCGACAGGCGGGCGACGAGTCGGGGACACTGTTCGTCCCGTTCCGGGATAAGACGACCGGCCAGCAGAGCTACGACGGCGGCCGCTACATGGAACTGGAAGTAACCGGCGACCTCGAAGACGGCGACGCCGTCACGCTGGACTTCAACCTCGCGTACTCGCCGTTTTGCGCCTACAGCGAGACGTTCGACTGTCCGCTCCCGCCCGAGACCAACTGGCTGGACGTTGCGATCGAAGCCGGCGAGCGGACGCCCTGACCGACGAGCGAACTGTTTTCACCGTGACGCCGTTAGAGTGGTGTATGTCCACTGCGTCTAGTAACCGCCCGCTCCTCCAATCGGCCATCGCGCTGGTGTCTGCTCTCTTTCTCGGGGCCGGCGGCCTGCTGTTGGGTTTCGGCCTGATGATTCCCGCCGTCATCGCGCTTACGCTCGTCGGTCTCGAACTCACACCGTCTCTGAACATCGTCCTCAGCCTGCTGTTCATCCAGGGGGTCGGCTGTGCGGGCGTCGCGTTCAGTTACGTGAAGGCTCGCCCGGCCATCGCCCCGTGGATTCGGTCGAAACTGGGAATCGTCGCGGAGTCCTCGGTGTTCGACATCCCCGCCGAGATTCCCGACCTGCGTGACGCCATCACCGTCGGCGTGGGATACTGCGTCGCGCTCGGCGGTGCCATCTTGGGCTCGATTCTCATCACGGTCGCACAGCAACTCACCGGGACCGAACTGGAGACGGGGACGAATCAAGCCGCCCAGATAGGCATGGAGAACCCCGAGTTGCTCCTGTTGCTGATACCGGCGTCGGTGCTCGTTATCGGCCCCAGCGAGGAGTTACTGTTCCGCGGCGTCGTGCAGGGACGCATCCGCGAGGTGTTCAGTCCCGTTCCGGGCATCCTCATCCCGAGCGCTATCTTCGCCGGTCTCCACTGGTTCGCACTCACCGGCGGGTCGGCGAGTGGGAACTTCGTAGCGCTCGGTATCCTCCTCATCCCGGCGCTCGTCTTCGGAATCAGCTACGAGTACACCGACAACATCGTCGTCCCGTCGCTGATTCACGGCATCTACAACGCGACGCTGTTCACGATGCTGTACGTCGTCGTGGCGTACGGCGACCAGTTGCCACAGCAAGCGCTGCTGACCGTCCTGTTCTGAAACAGTGATAGAGCACGCGAACGCCGGCTACGAGCGCCTGTTCGGGACCGACGACCTCACCGTCGGCGTCGGCTTTCCGTTGACCGACGCGAGCGAATCCCGCCCCGACCACGATATGGAGATGCGTCTCGCTGGCCGCGCCGAGGAACTCGGCTTCGACGCGCTCTGGGCGCGAGACGTACCGCTGTACTGGCCTCGGTTCGGCGACGCGGGCCAGACCTTCGACCCGTGGACGTGGCTCACGGCCGCCGCCGCCCACACCGACGAAATCGCACTGGGGACCGCGAGCGTCGTCCTGCCGCTCAGACATCCGCTCCACGTCGCTAAATCGGCCGCGTCCGTAGACCGCCTTTCCGACGGTCGCCTCGTGCTGGGCGTCGCCACCGGCGACCGAGACCCCGAATATCCAGCCTTCGACGTGGACGCCGACGACCGCGGCGCGCTGTTCCGCGAGTCGGTCTCCCTCCTCAGAACTGTGTGGCACGAGGAATTTCCCGAGGCCGAGGGTCGGTGGGGCCGTCTCGACGGCGAACTCGACCTCGTGCCCAAGCCGACCGCTGGGACGATACCGCTCCTGCCAACCGGGAACGCCCGACAGTCCGTCGAGTGGATCGCCGACAACGGCGACGGCTGGCTGTTCTATCACCTTCCCGAGGAGACGCTCGAGTCCTATCTCGACGAGTGGCGCGCGGCCGCCGGCGAGAAACCCTACGCGATGGTCGCTCGGACGGTTCTCGCCGACGACCCGACTGCCACTCCGGAACCAGTCCATCAGGGGTACCAGGCTGGTAGCGAGTGGTTCGTCGAGTACTTCCGGACGCTCGCGTCGATGGGCGTCGACCACGTCGTGGTCTCGACGCCGGGCGAGGAGCCGGAGCGCGAACTCACAGAACTGGCCGAAGACGTGTTCGACCGGCTCTGAGACGACGCCGCTACTCCGCGTCGCGGGCGTTGCGGGCCGCGCGGACGTGGCGTCTAGCCTCCTCGGGCGTCATCCCGCGGACGCCGCACGCACAGGAGAGCAGTTCGGGGTCCGAGAGGTCCTCGACTTGCTCGCGGCGGGTGCGGGAGAGCGCGTCGCGCTCTTCGTCGTACTCGAAGTAGACGCGGTAGCTGACCTGTGCCACGCCCTCGATGCGATGTCGCTCGTCGGGCACGGGGTTCTCGATGGCGTCGTCGTGTTCGGCCTGCATCGCCTCCTTCCACTCCCGGAGGTTCGCTTCGGGGTCGGCGTCCTCTGTCATACGACGGGGGAGACGCCACGTCGGCAAAAAGTGGGGTGACTGACGGGTGAGCGACTGGGGTTCGACGTCGCGGCGTGCCGAGAGCGTTCAGGCCATGTTCCGGCAGCTCTCGGCGCACTCCGGCAGAATCTCCGCGCAGGCCTGGCAGTGGTCGGCGTCGTGTTGCTCGCACTCGTCGGCGCAGGCCTCGCAGGCGTCCGCACACGCTTCGGCGAGTTGCGAACTGAACTGCGAGTCACGGGCCATGAATCGGGCGTGTAGCGACGCGATGTCGGCGACGTCTCGGCAGAGCCGCGCGCACTCCTCCATGTCCTCGCTCCCGAGACACTCGTCGGCACACCACTCACAGACCTCGGCGGCCTGCGTACAGAGTTCGATGCACTCGCGCTGTTCCTCGCTCAGCCGGTCGATCTCGGAGACCGTCTCTGACAGAGACATACACACAGTAGTTCGACCGGGGGGTTTTCATGTTTTTCCGCTAATATTCCGAACCCGCTTCTCGACAGTGGTTACCCAAAACGTGTGGTCCGTGATACCGTTCGAACCATCTCGCTTTCGAGTGCCTCCCGAACCCTGAGCAGGTGGTCGTGACCGTCGGAGCGGAACGTCGCTCTCGGGGCCTCGACCGCGACCTCGCCGGCCGGCTTTCGAAGCCAAGGTTTCGGCTCCCTATGAATAGTCACACCAAACCGGTCAGCAGACGCTCTGGGCTCCGAAGTCTATCGGGCGTTTCGTCCCGTGGCGTTCAAGTTGACGAATGGCTGAGCGGTACTTTGGTTCTCTAGGCACAACCGCGTTAAAACTGGGAGCCATATGCCTGCCTATGGAGAAGAAGGAATACGCAGTGCTAGCGGTCATCGCGTTGGCGACGGTCGCGGTCGGCGTATTCACTACTTCGAAACCACTGGCGACGTTCTTCGTCGAGAGTACGCGCCAGTTCTTGACGACGACTGCCGCGATGGCGTGGATAACGTGGTGGGCGCTGGTCGTCGGGTTCGCCATCGCCGGCGGCGTCGAGGCGTGGACCTCCGACGAGGAAGTCGCCGACTTACTCGACGGCCACGGCCTGCGCGAAATCGGCTACGGGTCGCTGTTCGGGTTCGTCTCTTCGTCGTGTTCCTATAGCGCCATCGCCACCGCGAAGAACCTCTTCAAGAAAGGCGGGTCCGCGGCGGCCACCATCGGCGCGTTCATGTTCGCTTCGACGAACCTCGTCATCGAGATCGGGGCGGTCATCTGGATTCTGCTCGGGTGGCAGTTCCTGCTGGCCGACATCGTCGGCGGGTTCATCCTTATCGGGATGATGGCGTTCGCATTCACCTATCTCGTCCCCGACGACGTCGTCGAACAGGCTCGGGAGAACGTCCGTGACGACGGCGAGCGAAAAGTCAGAGACCCAGTCTGCGGGATGGAAGTGAATCCCGACGACACGGACTACTCGGTCGAACACGACGGCGAGACCTACTACTTCTGTTCGGAGTCGTGTCAGGAGAGCTTCGACCCCGAGGAGGCCAACACGACCATCCGCGAACAGGCCACGTCGATGTCGGGATGGAAAGCACTCGCGGACAAGCAGTGGAAAGAGTGGGGGATGCTCTGGGACGAGATCGCCATCGGGTTCATCTTCGCGGGTCTCATCGCCGGATTCATCCCCGAACAGGTGTGGACGACAGTGTTCTCGGGAGCGACGTTCGGCCTGCCGGTGTACATCTTCTGGACCGCCGTCGTCGGCGCGCTCATCGGAATCGCCACGTTCGTCTGCTCGGTCGGGAACGTCCCGTTCGCGGCCGTCCTCTTCTCGAACGGCCTTCCCTTCGGGAGTGTTCTGAGTTACATCTACGCGGACCTCATCGTCCCGCCCATCATGGACGCCTACCGGGACTACTACGGGACGACGTTCGCGGCATTGCTCTCGGGGATGATATTCGTCGCCGCCGTTCTGACGGGGATCATCATCCACTTCCTGTTCCTCGGAATGGGACTCATCCCCGACCCATCTTCGGTCCAGATCGCCGAAATCAAGATCGAGATGAACTACAAGATGGTGTTGAACGTCCTCGCTACCGGGCTGTTCCTGTTCCTCTACTGGCTCCACCGCTCAGAGTCGGCGGGTAGCGGACAGGGCGAACACGCGCATATGGCGGACTGATGGCGGCGTATCGGGCCAGCGAACGGACGTCGGTTCGGCATCGCTCGTATCCAGTTGCCACGCGGAGGATATTTATTCGTCCAGTGCTGGGATTGCAATAACCGACCCGTCGGCCAGTGCGCGTTCGCCGCGGTCTCATCGGCGGTCCGACGCGACGCCGAAGGAGACGAGTAGTAGACGAGGGACACGATGGTCATGTCATCCACTGACGACGCGGATTCCGGGCTGAACAGCGACGGCAAACGAGGCCGACACACAGCCCAGCTCCTATGACGTTGTCGAGCGTTTCACGATACGAGCGCGAGCAGGTCACCACCGTCGGCGACCACGCCGTCGTCATCGGTGCGAGCGTGGCCGGCCTCCTCGCCGCTCGCGTGCTCTCGGACGGGTTCGAGCGAGTCACCGTCGTCGAGCGCGATTCGCTCTCCGACGACTCGACCCCGCGGAAGGGGGTCCCACAGTCGAAACATCCCCACGCACTGTTGGAGGCCGGCCGCGCGACGATCGAAGACCTCTTTCCTGGCTACTGCGAGGAGTTGCTCTCGGAAGGTGGCGTGCTGATAGACGGTGCCAGCGACGTGGAGTTCTACGACGAGGGCGGCTTCCTCGCGGACGGTCCCGAACGAGTTCCCCAGTACATCGCGACGCGGCCGCTCATCGAGTACGTCGCCCGACGGCGTCTCACCGAGTTCGACGGCGTGACCCTGCGGCCCGAATGTCAGTGCGTCGAGTACCGCACAGACGGCGACGCGACCGCCGTGACCGGAATACGGGTTCGGGACTCGAAAGACGAGGCGACGACGATTCCCGCCGACCTGGTGGTCGACGCCACGGGCCGAACGAGTCGAACGCCGACGTGGTTGGACGAACACGGCTACGGGAAGCCGCCGGTCGAGGAAGTCCAGGTAGACGTCCGCTACAGCACCGTCGCCCTTCGACGGCCGCCCGACGAGCGCCGAGCCGTCTTCGCTCCGGCATCGCCGCCCCAAACTCGCGGCGGCGTCGCGTTGCCGGTCGAGGGAGATCGCTGGCTGGTGACTCTCCACGGGATACACGGCGACAACCCGCCAACAGACATGAGTGGCGTCCGGGACTTCGCCGCTGGCTTGCCGACAGCCGAATTTCGGGATCTCCTCGAAACGCACCCGACGGCCGCTGACGAGGTGGCGCAGTACCCGTTCCCGTCGAGCCGCCGCCACCACTACGAGGAACTCGACCGGTTTCCGGACGGGTTTCTCGTGCTTGGCGACGCGATCGCGAGTTTCAACCCCATCTACGGTCAGGGGATGTCCGTGGCGGCGCTCGAAGCGCTCGTTCTTCACCACGCGCTCGCGGCAGACGGCCAAACCGGCCTCGCGACCCGATTTTTCGAACGGGCCGAGAGCGTGATCGACGACGCGTGGCTGCTGGCGGTCGGTGCCGACTTCCAGTTCTCAGCGACCGACGGACAGAAACCGCGGGGCTCCGGCCTCTTCAACCGATATCTATCCCGACTCACCCGGAAGGCCCACACCGATGGCGTGCTTCGGGACGCGCTCTATCGCGTCATCATGATGGAGGTGCCGCCGACGTCGCTCCTGCGGCCCGAAATCGCGTGGCGGGTACTGAAACCGACGTAGCCGTGGCGACGATACCGACCGGTAGCACCTCACCCGAGTACGTCTCGATAGGTCGCCTCCGGGTCACCGCTGCCCGGCACCCGCGGGCGGCGATGTCTCGAACGGATCGAAGTGGACGTTCGAAATCCCGTCGTCGAGGGACTCGCTGACGCCGTCGCCGCTGCCGTCGGCGAGGGCACCAGTCACCGGGTCCTCGTACGGCGTCGCCGGGTCACCGATGCTCGATGGACCGTCCGGCGCGCCCCAGTAGTTGTTCGTCGCCTCGACCACGTCCTCGAAGGCCGGAATGCCGTCTTCTTGGGCAGGGTTGTCCACGTTCAGTAGCCCGTAGTCGCGGTTACTGCAGATGACGTTCCCATCGTACGTGTGGCCCTGCGTATCGTACCCGCTGTGTCTGGCACCGCCGCTGTTGCCGACGATGCGGTTACAGACGAACTCGTGATCACTCGTCCCGTGTCCCAGCGAGATTCCACGGTCGTTGGACTCGACGTCGTTGTATTCGAACAGGACGTTCCCTGGGCCACCGTAGACATCGGGGTCCCCTACCGTCCCGAAGCCGACGCCCGAGTCGGCGAGCGTCGAGTCTCGGACTGTCAGGCCGAAGACGCCGTATCGGAGCGCGATGCCGGTCCCGTTCTCGCGGGCGGTAACGCCTTCCACTCGGCCGCCGCTGATCTCCTCGTACCCGATCGCTGTATCGAATCCCGTCACGGAGAGGTCCTCCACGACGACGTTCTCGCGAAACGTGATGGGACCGCTGCTCGTCGCGCCGAGGTTCGCGCCGACGCCGGTCCCGTTCCCGTCGCCGCTGAGCGTGTAGCCGTTGCCCTGGATCGTCACATCGTTGGCCTTCACGTCGATGCAGACGCCACTCCCCGTCGAGGAGATGTCGTCGACGACTTCGTACGTACCGGGCGACGTGATGGTCGTACAGGACGATATCTCGTGGCTGGTGAGCGACCCGACGGCGTTTTTCCGATTCGATTGGCCGACGTTTCTTGGGGTCGCACTCCCTCTAGACCCGCCCTCCCCAGACGGTACAGTGCGTGCAACACCTTGTCCGCTGCCGACGCCGACGAGCGCGGTCGCCGCCCCAATCGTCTTCAGGAATCGCCGTCGTGTACTGGCCGTGCCCGCCGAAGAACTTCGGTCCGCTCTCTTTCCCATGCCTGCTACATCACCACGCCGGATGAAATAAGATATTCGCGAATCTACATAATATGAAACCGACACGAGTTGGACTGATACATTCGAGCGGGAGATTACGACCGCCAGATGGCAGGGTGATGCGAGCGTTTCGGGCGTCTCCAGAGAGCGTTGAAACGAGAGCGTTCGTTCGAGAGAGTGGCACCGAGGCGACCGCAGTTCGAGTGACGACATAGCCGGCAGTGGAGGTTTGTGCGTTGCGACCGAACGGCCCGACGTGAATCAGACCGATACCAACGCACAATCGGAGCCGAAGTCAGGCATCGACTCCGCGCGGACCGCGGCGAAAAGCGGTCGAGAGTACGTCTCGAAGGCTGCTCCGTATCTCCGACGCGGCGTCGAATCGGGTGCAGTGACGGCGACCATCGGCGGGACCAGTCTACTCGGCGGCCTCCGAGCGCTCCTCGACGGCGAGCGCAACCGCGGGCTCGTCAGGCTCGTCGTCGGTGCCGGATTCGTCGCGCTCACGCTCGCTCAGCGGCGGTTCCGCGACCAGGGGGAGGACCCATCCATCGAGGAAACCGACGTGGTCGATACGGGTTCTGACGTCGGGGCAGTCGCCGACGAGGCCGGCGATGTCGACGAGAGAGAAGGTGCTACCGACGAGGCGGCCGCGAACGCCGTCGATACGTCTCCGGACGTCGAGGGCGTGGAATCGGACTCTGCGTCTGCATCCGAATCTGAGAGCGACATCGAGTCAGCGACAGTCGGCCAGCGCGAGGTCGTCGACACCGGCGTCGATAGCGAGGCTCTACGGGAGGCGACCGAGTCCGAGTCGGAAGACGCCGGAGACGGGAGCGGGACGAGCGACGAGACGCCGACGGCCGAGGAGAGTACTGCCATCGACGACGACAACGAGACTGAGGAAATCGACCATTTGGGCGAGGCGGCCTTCGACGGACAGAGCCGGGAGGTTCCAGTGCCACAGCGGGCATTCGACCGGCGTTTTCTGGCGCACTCGGCGGAGGCATTTTGGGGAATTCGGACGGGTGACGACGCGGTGTTGGTCTCGCAAGATTACGACGCCATCGAGGAGCAGGACGGCATGCATTACGTCGCCAGTACCGAGATCGGGGCAGACGTCCGTGAGCTCCCGATCCCCGAGGCCATCCTCAACCACTGGAACGATGTGCTCAGCGACGAGGCCTCCGTCACCGGCGGTGACGACGTTCTGTTCGTTACTACCGACAGTCTCGCGGCCGGTGGCCTACTGCGCGTTCTCCCTTCGAGACGGGCAGACGACCGCTTCGAGTGAGACAGGTGCCACTTTGAAATCTCTCTCTACGAACTGGAGACGAGTGACAGCGCGCTTCACCGTCGAAAATGTGCGCCCGGAACACTAACGACCGGCGTCATCCTCGGCCGTGTGCCACGTCAGCCGGCAAACCCTCGTGCCGGGCGGTCGTCCGTTAGGACGACAATTGCCGAGGCGGTGTGAACCGCCGAGGCGGGCGGCGACGCAGTCGTCGCCGACTGTCGAGACGGCAGCGGCCGTCTCAGCGGGCGGGGTACGACCGCCAGTCGGGCGGCGTGAGCCGCCGAATGTCGCGCGCCCGGGTTCTCCGGACTGTCATCGTCCCGGTGACGGGCCTCGGCCGGGGATTAAAGGCACGCAGTGGCGCTAGTCGACGCTCGTATCTAAGGGTGGCGTTCAGACGGCGTAGTCGTCCTCGTGCAACTGGACGTAACGGCCGCCGCGGTTCTTGAACTTCCCCCACTTGTAGCGAGCGACCAGTTCGAGGCCGTGACGGCCGCCTTCGAGTGCGGCGTCGGCCTTGATGCCGCGGGCGTCCATCAGGTCCTTCGCGGTGGTGAACGCCCGGTCCCAGTCGGTCGGGCCCCACTCTCGAACTAGGTCAGCGAAGGTGACGTTCCGCAGGACTTCGTCGCCGATGGCAGTCTGCCACTCGTCGTTGTAGCGTTCGAGACGGTCCTCTGCTGCGAGGCGGCCAGCAATCCGCCCAGTCCGGACGGCGACGTGATCGCCACCCTCGTGGAACGCGGAGGTCGCACCCATCGCACCGCCGGTGACGGTGATACCGGCGCGAACCGGCGAGTCGATGGGGCGCGTCGAGGAGATGGGATATGTCTCCGTCCCACCGGATTTCCCTCGGTCCTCGACGAGCGGGAAGTCGTCCAGTTCGTAGTCCGGGAACTGTCGGTCGAGCAGTCGCTCGATGTACTCGCGGCCGCGCGGTATCCCCGCGTCGTCGTCGCGCAGCAGCGCCCACTCGCGTTTGTCGTAGTCGGCAATGTCCAGGCCGATGGGCATCGTCAGGCCGATACGGGCGACCGGCGGGTCGTTTGGGAAGATCCACGGATAGGCCGTGTGACCGGGCATGATACCCCACCAGAACTCGATGAAGTCGGGGTCGAATAGCTCCTCGGGCATCCGGCGGTGTTCCTGATAGGCGATGTGATTCACCTTCGTCGAGGGCATCCTGTCGCTCAGCTTCCGCCCGGCGGGAAGAAACTGGTCGAGCGCGCCGCCGGTGACGGTTCGTTGCGGCCCGTCGGCCAGAATCAGGTGGTCGGTCCCGACGTTCTCCCCGTTGGCCAACTGAACGGTGTGTCGCGGGTTACCGGTGAGGGCTGTCTCGACGCCGGTGACGCTGACGCCCACCCGATAGTCAGCGCCGGCATCTTCGGCCCGCTCTCGGAGCCAGTCGTCGAACTTCGCGCGGTGCATCGTGAAGCCGAAGCCGTCGTAACTCGCGTCGATACCCGTCTCCGTCAGCGCAAGTTCGCTGTCGGGACCGTAGAACTTCGCGCCGTCGAGTTCGCTGAGGACCACGTCGTCGGGGAACTCCTCGAAGTCGAACTCCATGATGTCGAGCCAGTAGTCGAGAATACCGGCGGCGTCCGTCGAATCCGGGCCGGTGCCCGCACGGTCGGCCCGAGGAACCCCCTTTTCCAGGACGACCGCGTCGGCACCACGGGAGGCAGCAGCCTCGGCGGCCGACGACCCCGCGGGGCCGCCGCCGACGATTGCCACGTCTACGTATTCCATACGCGCTACGGTGCCACCCCGACGGCTAAAACCTGTTTGTCTCGTCCCGTCGCGTTAGAACGATTCCTGAGCGGTCGGGGCGTCTCTGGGGACCGACGGCAGTTCGTCGACCACGTCGCCTGGAAGCGAGGCAGTTTCGACCCTCCGCCGTTCCCGTTCGAGCCGGGCGACCGCGTCGCGGTACGTCGCATCCCCGTCGAGTTCGGTCTGGTGTACGTGTTGCTCGACGGTCGCGATCCGGGTGGCGAGCGAGCAGAACTGGCGGAAGCGTCTCCGATACTGACTGAGGGCCATCGCCCGGTCGACGAGGCCGAGCACGTCCTCCCTCCCGACCGGTTTCTGTAGATACTCGTCTACCGGTATCTCTAGGAGGTCCGTTCCCGGCTCGACGCCGCTGATCATGGCGACGAAGGCGTCGGCGTCGCGAGCGGCGAGTTCGGTCGCCACTTCGATTCCGTCCTTCCGAGACATCTCTCGGTCTAGAAGTACGATGTCTATGGTTTCGTCGAACTGATCGAGCGCCTCGATGCCGTCCTTCGCTGTCACCACGTCGAACGACTTCTGTAACCAGATGCGATAGAGCGTCCGACAGTCCGCTTCGTCGTCGACCACCAGCACCGTTCCAACTGTCTCGACCATCACTGCTAGAACGTGACGGGAACTTTGAGCATATAATACACTCATCTTCCGAACCGTTCAGGACCGTTTATACTGCCCGTTTTCGACACATTAGCGTAGTTTACCGAGACGCTTCGGCGGCGTCGCCGCTACCGTTTTGCCCCTTCCGTGAACAGCAGTGATATGGTAAAAATCCTCGTCCGAAACTACAGCGTTCACGGGATGCCCACCGACCAGTACGCGACCGCGCTCCGCGAGCGGCTTCCCGACCACGAGGTGCTCGTCGCGCAGACCCCCGCACAAGAGCGGGAACTCGTCACCGACGCGACGGTGGTCGCGGGCGGTTCTATCTCGACCGAGCTCTTAGACAGCGCCGACTCCCTCCGGCTGTTCGCTGCCAGCAGTGCCGGGTACGACCACCTCCCGCTCTCCGAGCTAGCTGACCGCGGCGTCGCGGTGACGACGGCGTCGGGCGTCCACGGCCCGAACATCGCGGAGTACGTCCTCGGCGCGTGGCTCTCGTTCACCCGGGAGTTCTTCACGGCCAGACGGCGACAAGACGAGCACGTCTGGCACTCCTTTCAGGCCTCGGAGTTCGCGGGCAGTCGCGTCTGCGTCGTCGGCATGGGCGCGATTGGCGAGGCGATACTCGACAGACTCGCGGGCTTCGAGGTTGAGACAGTCGGCGTCCGCCACTCCCCGGAGAAGGGCGGGCCGACCGACGAAGTGTACGGCTACGACGAGATTCACGAGGCCGTCGCCGACGCGCGATACGTTGCGATTGCGTGTCCGCTCACGGACGTGACCCGTGGGCTATTCGACGCCGATGTCTTCGAGACGGTGCATCCCGAGACCGTCCTCGTCAACGTCGCTCGCGGTCCCGTCGTCGAGACGGACGCTTTGGTCAATGCCCTCCAACGCAACCGCCTCGGCGCGGCCGCACTCGACGTGACCGACCCCGAACCGCTGCCGAACGACCACCCGCTCTGGGACTTCGAGAACGTCCTCGTGACGCCGCACAACGCCGGGCACACGCCGAAGTACTACGAGCGACTGGCCGACATCGTCGCCGAGAACGTCCGCCGCGGCGCTGAGAGCGGCGAGTGGGATGACCTGAAAAATCAGATAGAGCCGTAATCAGGGGCGTGTCGCCTTGTAGCCATCTCGAATCTCGTAGCTCACGTAGCCGAGCCCGGCGACGCCGACGGTCGCTGCGAGGAGCGTTCCGATGGTGGTGCCGGCCACCTCAACGCCGCCGTACCGGACGGCGACGACGAACGCCACGACGGCACCGAGGACGAGACCGACGAACCGCCATCGGGCCGACACCGGGACGCTCTCGCCGTCGCCCCGGAGCGCGAGGTAGACGTGTGATCCAGCGAAGATGACGAGATACGCGAGGGCCGCCAGTAAGAGGGCGGGAGTGGCGTCCAAGTCGCCGAACTGTGCGGAGAGGGCAGCCAACGCCATCGCTACGAGGACAGCACCGACCTGGACCACCGTATCGCGGGAGACCATGCGCTAGGTGTCGTATGAGTGAAATAAAAGCTTCGTGGTCGTCAGTGGCGAGCGACGCCGCGAAGCGGGATTGCGGCGTTAGAGGTAGCCGCGCTGGTTCAGCAGCTCGCCGTTGAGGATGCTCGCGCCGGCCGCGCCGCGCATCGTATTGTGCGCGAGGCAGTTGAACTGGACGCCGTCGGTCGTCTCGCGGAACCCGCCGACGCCGACGCTCATGCCGTCCTCGACATTCCGGTCGAGTCGCGGCTGCGGGCGGTCGGGCTCCTCGAACACTTTGATGAGTTGTTCGGGCGAGGACGGCAGGTCGATGCCGGTGACCTCGGCCATCGCGTCTTCGGCCGCTTCGACGGTCACGTCGTCTTCCGCGTCGGCCCAGACGTTTTCGAGGTGGCCGTCGAGCGTGGCGATGCGGTTACAGGAGGCGGCGACGTCCATTCCGTGGAGTTCGACCTCTGCGCCGTCGAAGGTGCCGAGCAGTTTCCGCGACTCGGTCTCCATCTTCTGTTCCTCGCCGCCGATGTGCGGGATGGCGTTGTCGATAATCTCCATCGACGTGACGCCGTCGTAGCCCGCGCCGGAGACGGCCTGCAGCGTCGAGACGCGCACGTCCGTCAGGTCGAACGCCTGGTCGAGTGCGGCAAGCGGTGGGACCATCGTGATGGTCGAGCAGTTGGGGTTCTTCAGCAGTGCGCCGTCCCAGCCGCGTCCGTCTCGCTGGACCTCGATGAGGTCGACGTGGTCCGCGTTGACCTCCGGGATGACCAGCGGCACGTCCTCGTCCATCCGACCGTTCGAGGAGTTCGAGGAGACGACGTAGCCAGCTCGGCAGAAGTCGGGTTCGACCTCCGCGCCGACGCTCGACGGGAGCGAGGAGAAGATGAGGTCCACGTCGTCGGGGACGGCGTCGGGCGTCGTCGCGCCGACTTCCATCTCCGCGACGTTCTCCGGAATCGGCGCGTCGACGCGCCATTTGGCGGCTTCTCTGTAGGTCTTTCCGGCGCTCGACTCGCTCGCGGTCATCGCGGCGAGTTCGAACTCCGGGTGCGGGTCGATGAGTTGGATGAGTCGCTGTCCGACAGCCCCGGTGGCTCCGAGGACGCCAACGCGTACAGACATTATGGTGCTCCGTCTGCTTCGGTGACGCAAAACAGTTTGGGTCTCGGTGCTGTATGGCAGACCGGCGACAGTACCGGACCGTCGAAGTATAAGTACCCTGCCGGGACAGTTCGGAGCAATGCTGCGTGATGCGCTCTTCTATCCACAGCGGGGGCCGGGGTGGCTCTGGGCGGTGATTACCGGGAGCCTGCTGACGCTGGTCGGCGTCGTGCTGTTCGTCCCGCTCATCCCGGTTCAGGGGTATCTGCTCCGGGTCATCCGTTCGACGGCCGAGGGGCGACCGTATCCGCCGAAGTTCACGGATTGGGGCGACCTCTTCGTCGACGGCGCACGCTCTATGACAGTACAAGTCGCCTACACGCTCGTTCCGGTGTTGCTGGTGCTCGTGGCCGTCCTCGCACCGACGGTGGGGTACCCCCAGCTGGAGACGCCCCTGCTGGCGATTGCCGGCTTCGTCGGTGCCGTCGTCGCCGTGGTACTCCCTGCAGCGCTCGCGCGACTGGCGACGAGCGACCGCCTCGCCGCGGCGTTCGACGTTCGTGCTATCGCCGAGGCCGCCCGCCAGCCCATCTACGTCGTCGCCATCGTCGAGGCGTACGTCGCGCTGTTCGTCATCTCTGGTCTCGGCGGCGTCTTCGTCCTCATCCTCATCGGTGCGGCGTTCGTCTTCTACGGACAGGTCGTCGGCTATCACCTGTTCGCGCGGGGCTACGCGGGGGCAATCGGCGACGGACGGGATCCGATGGAGCGCCCGAAGGCCAGCGACGAATAGGACGGGTCGACCGCGGGCCGACACAGGAACGTTTTACTCGCCGGAGCGGGGAGCCGAGGTATGGATACGGCCGAGCGAATCGACCTCGTAAGCAGACACACACAGGAGGTCGTCACGGAAGAAGAGTTAGCGGAGTTGTTCGAGGCAGGCGACCCGACGGCGTACATCGGCTACGCGCCCACCGGCGAGATGCACATCGGCCACTTCACGACGATGCGAAAGCTCGCAGACTTCCTGCGAGCCGGTGTCGAGGTGACGGTGCTCATCGCCGACCTTCACGCCCACCTAGACGACAACAAGAGTCCGTTCGACCTGCTTGACGCCCGATCCGCGTACTACGAGGCGGCCATCGAAGGGATGATCGACGCCGCCGGCGCGGATCCCGACGACGTAGCGTTCGTCCGCGGTACGGACTTCCAACTCGACGAGGAGTACACCTTAGAGATGTACCGCATGGCCGCGGAGACGACCATCGCGCGCTCACAGCGCGCGGCCAGCGAAGTCGTCCGCGAATCGGAGAGCCCCAACCTCGGCGGGCTCATCTACCCGCTGATGCAGACGCTGGACGTGAAGGCGCTCGACGCCGACATCGCCTACGGCGGGGTCGACCAGCGCGGCATCTACATGCTCTCCCGCGAGGTTCTCCCCGACCACGGCGGCGAGTCCCCGGTCTGTGTCTTCGCGCCGCTTCTCTCGGGTCTCTCGGGCGGGAAGATGAGCGCCTCCGACGCCGCCTCGAAGGTAAACCTCACCGACAGCGACGAGGCGGTCGAGGAGAAGATCGGACAGGCGTACTGTCCGGCGGGGGAACTCGAAGACAACGGCGTGCTGGAGTACCTGAACCACCTCGTCTTCCCGGTTCTGGAAGCCGATGGAAAGTCGTTCGTCGTTTCCCGACCCGAGGAGTACGGCGGCGACCTCGTCTACGAGAGCTACGACGCCGTCGAGGAGGACTTCCTCAGCGGCGAACTCCACCCCGCCGACCTGAAACCCGCCGTGGCGAGCGCCGTCTCCGAAGTCATCGACCCGGTGCGGACGCGCCTGAACGAGCGACCCGAACTGTTGGCCGAGGCCTACCCCGAGACGTACGGCGACGGCGAGGCGTAACGACTCGCTCGCTCTTTTCCGAGTGCGCTACCGCCCGCCGAAACAGGACTGCGCGCCGTTGCCGGTCTGGATCGACTGGACGAGCCACGGCTGAAACTCGACGGAGCCGATGGCCGCGCTTCGCTCGTCGGCCATCGGTCCCTTGTCGGCGGCGCGGTTCGTCCCGACCTGTCGCGGTCCGTCGCGCATCCCCCAGTAGTTACAGGACGCCGCGACCGTCGCGTCGTCCGCGTTCTCGATCCCGATTACAGTCAGAAGGTCGTTCGTCTCGACGGTGAGACCGCCTGCTCCTCGGTCAACCGCAATCGCCGCGCCGACGAGCTCGGTCGCTGTAATCCCCTCGAAGACGTTGCGCCGGACGACGACATCGCTCGTCTCGCCGCGGACGGCGATTCCCTGTGCGGCCGCGTTCGGGCCGTCCGCGGCGAGGTCGGTTATCTCGTTGCCGGCTATCGTGACCGAGCCAACGTTGCCGTCGAGGAGGACGCCGATCGTCTCGACGCCGGAGACCGGGCCGATAGCCGTCACGCGGTTGTTGCGAAGCGTGACGTCTACGAGTCCGCCGGCCACGTCGATTCCGCGCGCGCCGTTCGGGTTCGTGATTTCGAAGCCGTCCACCGTGACGCCGTCGGCGGTCACGTCGAGCACCGGGTCGGTCGCCGCGTCACCGCCGCTGAGGGTCACGGTGCTCTGTTCGGTCGGGGCGAGTGTCACACCGTCGACCGAGAGGGTGACTGTCCCCCTGTAGGTGCCCGGTGCGACACAGAGCGTATCACCGGTCTCGGCGGCGTCGACAGCGGCCTGAATCGTCCCGTAGTCACCGCCGCCGCTCGCGTCGATCACCGCGTCACAACCTGACTGCGTTTCGCTGGTCGCTTCCGCCGTCTGTGCGCTGATCGGTTCCTCCGCCGGCCGGTCGAGCGCTGTCTCGTCGTCGGAAATCGCTGCCTCGCCCAGTGCACCGCCAACCGCTGTCAGTCCCCCCGCGGCAGCTCCGTACTTGAGGACGGACCGCCGTGAGAGTTCTCTCTCGCCCATAGTCGTCCGGAACGTCGAGCCAAGCGTGGATTAGTATGGACCGGTTTCTCCGTATCGACCATCGAAGACGGCGCATACCGTTCGTATCAGGCACTCTCTGAATCTACCTCGGCGGCTGGCTATCCGAAACCCGACCGCGGAAGGGAGTCTCTAC
Source organism: Haloarcula amylovorans (assembly GCF_004681185.1). Classification (GTDB taxonomy): domain Archaea; phylum Halobacteriota; class Halobacteria; order Halobacteriales; family Haloarculaceae; genus Haloarcula; species Haloarcula amylovorans. The sequence continues at coordinate 782,386 of NZ_SRIF01000001.1, forward strand.
GCCGGTTTTCTCGACCTGGCGGGTCCGTGCCGCCTCATCACATCGGTCCGCGACGACCGTTCTGGTTCCGTCTCGCAGTCACAACCGGTAAGCCGTCGTTCGTCGTGTCTGTTCGTATGGAAGACCGCTCCCGGGCTGGCGTCCGCCAGACCTACGAGCGCATCGGCGATCACTTCTCGAAGACGCGGGAGTACGCCTGGCCCGAGGTCGAGTCGTTCGTCGCCGACGCCGCAGCCGTCGACACTGCGCTCGATATCGGCTGTGGCAACGGCCGCCACGCCGAACTGCTAGCCAGTGTCGCCGACCGCGTGGTCGCTCTCGACGCGAGTCGCGCGCTACTGACCGAAGCCCGCGCCCGCGTCGGCCCCCGCGTCTCGCTCGTGCAGGGCGACGCGACGACCCTTCCGCTTCGGGACGAGGCCGTCGACCTCGCCGTCTACGTCGCGACGCTGCATCACCTCCCGACGGCCGCCGACCGCCGGGCGAGCCTCGACGAACTCGCTCGCGTCCTCGCGCCCGACGGCCGCGCACTCGTCAGCGCGTGGAGCACCGCTCACGACCGCTTCGACGCCAGCGCGGACGCCGAGGAAGGGTTCGATACCACCGTCGATTGGACGCTCCCCGGCGGCGAAACCGTCCCGAGATTTTACCACATCTACGCTCCAGCGGAGTTCGAACGCGATGTCGAAGCCAGCGATCTCGAACTGCACTCGCTGGAACTCTCCAGTGGCAACTGCTACGCGGTTGTCGGTCCCGAAGGGAAAGTGCCTTAATCACCTTCCGTCTATGACCGAGTACGTTCGCTCGGTGTCTTCCGACACCCAAACCGAAAGGAGCGGCGGTGGTGAGCAAATCCGCAGGATTTGCGAACCTCGTCGCGTGCGAACAACGTGAGCATGCGGCGGTGATGAGCAGTTCCGTCGGAACTGCGAGTGACGCCGCGATTGACAAGAGCGGCGGTGGTCTAGTGGTAGGACCTGAGCCTTCCAAGCTCATGGCCCGGGTTCAAATCCCGGTCGCCGCATTTTGCTGCGAGCAATTCGCGAGCAGTAAATACTGTACAGAGGGATATGAAGCCTATCAGTCGCGCGCAGCGAAGCGAGCATGTCTGATTTCGGTTCAAATCCCGGTCGCCGCATTCTGCGAGGAACAGACGTGACGAGCGAATGCGCAACCCGGCGGTTTGAATCACATGAGACGAACGAAGTGAGTCTCACCATCGGGTTCAAATCTCGGCTGCTGCAGTCTGTCGTAACGACTCGTGAGCAGCGCCTCCAATCGAGATACTGTCAGATGTGTAGCTGGGAAATCTTTATTACCCTCGCCCGGGAATATTTACGTAAAGATAGAATGCGGAATTAAATCGTTAGTTTCTTCTATCACTTTCACGTTCCGTCAGTAGCGGCGAGTACACGTCCGAGAGTCGAGACGTGATGCTTCGTTCGCACACGAGAAACGGAGAATGGTTCGCCAACCAGTCACTGCACTGCCGTGATAGCGATACTACCTGCCCAATGACAGCATCCCCCACTGACGAACGGTCCGTACCTGATCATATCACCGACCCCGAATCGCTGCGCAACGACGTGCCATTTCACGAAGAGAGCGACGTCGTCGACGAGGAGGTCATCGACCAACTCGACGATCTAGACGACATGGCACCCGTTGGCGTGACGAACGACGACGGCGAGGCGCTCGTGATGCGAGTGACCGACGACTGCCGTTGGAAGATTCCCAGTAGCGCCGTCGCGCCCGGCGAGGACTACGCCGAGGCCGCACGGCAATGGGTCGAGACGAACACCGGTCTCGACGTGGAACTCGACGGTGTGGCGGGCGTCTGGCGCTACGAAGTACAGAGCGCGGGCGGCGACCGGACAGCGACCCGAACGTTCGTCGTTTTCGGTGCGTCGCCCGCGAGCGGAGACGGCGGCGGCGAGCTGCCGACCGACGACGTTGACCCGGCGGCTGCGGCGGCGGAAGCCGGGTGGTTCAGGGAACTACCGGAGGGTGCCGAAGCGGTGCCGGGCACCGATTTGTTCTTCGAGTGAAAGAGAGGGGAGAACGGAGCCGATCTAGGGTTCGACGGATTCCCAGACGTCCGAGGTTATCGTCGCATCCGGATTGTCCGGGAGCGAGATCGTCAACGCTTCGCCGCTCTCGACGCTGACGAGATCGGCTTGGTTGGCGTCCGCGTGGTCCCGTGCGGGGTACGTGAACGGGCGGTCCCGTTCCGGGAGGTCGGCGATGCGGGGACACTCTGCCGGGGTGGGCGCGTCGTCAGAGCGTGCAGTCGTCTGTGAGCGTCCTCGACGGCGACGGTCGAACCACCTACGAACTCGACCGGAGAGGTGATCGACAACCGTCCGCGTCCGCGCCCATGCCCGGCCGACGAGCGAGGAGTCGTCACCCTCCTCGCTGGTGGTGCTGGGCGGGCCACCCCGCTGCTTGTCTATGGGTGTGAGACTCATACGCAGGGGTAAGTTTCGGGGCTACAAAACGGTTGTGTCGCTCACAGGTCTCACCGACTAGAGTTCGATACGTTCGACGATCTGGTTGCCGTCCTCGCGGGTGTTGAGCGCGATGATGCGAACGTGGCTTTCGAGCCCGGAGTCGGTCAGTTTCGCCTTCAGAAGGTTGTCCACCTGATAGACGCCGGCGGCGTTGTTCATCTCGATCTCGACGAGAACCGGATAGTCGTCACCGGAGCTGAGCGTCACCGTCTCGATGGCTTGACTGGAGACGGTGTTGATGCCGCGTCCGCCGCGTTCGTAGGGGATGCGCGAGCGCCCGCGTTCCATATCCAGTGCGTCAGCGACCCTGACGACACCGGCTTCGAGCGTCAGCGGTTGCTCCTCCGTATGGTGACAGAGAATCGCGTGGAGGACTTCGCCTTTCACCCGAACCTGGTCGCCCACGTCGTAGAACTCGGGGAGGATTTTATCGAGGAGGTCCGCGGCGAGCGGAATCGAGTAGTAGGGGTGGTCGTCGCGGTGAACGACGTGACCGATGTCGTGCAGCGTCGAGGCGAGTGCGACGATGACTGCTTCGTCAGCCTCATCGAGTCCCTGGTCGCTAGCTCCGTTGAACTCGACGCCGCCCGCTTTCAAGAGGTCGTACAGACACAGCGCCCGGTTGCGGACGATGCTGATGTGTTTCGCCCCGTGGTCGTTGTAGCGCTTGCGCTTGACGGGGTTGACGTTCTGGGCTTCGAGATACACTTGAACCTCCTCGTTGGCCGCGAGTGCGTCGAGGATGTCGTTAACTCGCTCGTCGGGGAAAGCGTGTTCGGCGTTGGGCTCGTAGATGCGGCCGCGGGTGTCTGCGTCTCGCTCGCTCATAGCTATTGTACGTGGTGCCAGTGAGAAAAACCCACGCCTGGATTCGTCAGGCCTCTCGGACGGCTTCGAGCACCTCGTCGTAGTTGGGTTCGACACCGGGATCGTCGCTGACCCACTCGTAGGTGAGGACGCCATCCTCGTCGACGACGAACACCGACCGCTTGGCGAGGTTGTGGACGCCCAACCCCGCGAAGTCCATCGAGATCTCGTACGCGTCGATAATCTCCCGGTCGTTGTCGCTTATCAGGTTGAAAGTGAGTCCGGCATCGTCGCGGAAGGCGTTCTGGGCGAACGGCGTGTCGATGCTGACGCCGTAGAGCGTCGCGCCGGCGTCGGCCAGTTCGTCCAGTTTGTCGTCGAAGGTCTCCATCTCGTCGCTGCAGACGCTGGTGAATGCGCCCGGGAAGAAAGCTAGAACGACCGGACCGTCGTCGACGGCCTCGGACAGCGAGATGTCGTCTACGTCGCCGTTTGCGAGCGGTGCGGTAAAGTCCGGAGCTTCGTCGCCGACAGAAACCATACCCGGCCTACCGGGCGACGATTCAAATCCCTTGTGTCCGACGGGATCTGGTCGTGCTAGAGACTCTATACCGCGATATATGCGGACGATGATAATTATCGCGGGAGCGTCTCTTTTGTCGTCCGCGAATCATGGTGGCGCGGTGGTCAAGTGGCCCGCGTCACAATCGGGAAGCCCGTTTAAGTGATCCGCGTCCGTTCGAGTGAGTATGCCCGACACGATGGAAGTCCACGACGGGACCGAGGTGACCGTCGCCCACGTTGACTCGCTGGCCAACGGCGGCGCGCGCTTCGACATCACCGCCGACGACGGCCGGAAGTGGCGCATCGACCTGACGCGCGACGGCGAGACGGAAGTCGTGACGACTTGGCGCGACGGAACGCTCGCCGACCTCGACATCCCCCCGTGGCTCGACGACGTGGCCGCCCGACTGAGACAGCAGTAAGTTCTCTCGTTACGAGGTGCGACAGTACGTGACACACCAGATTCGAACCAGCTCGTTTCTCAAACGGTGGAAAAAGCCTATAAGGCGGCTCGACGGAACGCTGTTGAGCAAAAAGGTTATTTTTCCCAACCCGGGTTTGATTATACCCCACAGTGTTCGAACGTTCACGATGGGAGACCTCTCCGATTTCCAGGGGTACGAGGACGATCTCCGGCAGGAACTCGATAAGCTCGACGTCCACTGTGAGACCGATTACCCCCACATTCGACGCCTCATCAAGCGCCTCGACGGTACTGTCACTGACAGCACGCTCCAGCTCTATCTGAAGAACCTCCGGAAGACTGCCGAGCGCTGCGACGTCCCCTTGGTTGAGATGACCGAGTGGGACCTCGAAGACCACGCCTACGAACTCCGGCACGACTACGAGTTCTCCGACGGGACGATCCGCAACGTCGAGTTCATCGTCCGGAAGCTGCATCGCGAGCTCGACCTCGGCACCGACTGGGCCGACGACTACGCGCTCACGTCGATGCCCGACACCAAGGTCAAGCCCGAGGATATGCTGCGCGGCGAGGACATCAACGCTCTCACCGACGCCGCGAACAACCTCCGGGACATCGCCCTCATCGAGTTCTTCGCGGACTCTGGCGCTCGCCTCTCGCTGGCCGGGTCGCTCCGGGTCCGTGACGTCAACCTCGAGGACGACGCACCGACCTATCGACCTAACAGCAACGCACGCGCGTTGAAGGGCGCGGACATCACCGACTATCCCATCATCGACAGCAAGTCCGTTCTCCGGACCTATCTCCATCAGGTCCATCCCCGTCCGGACGATCCCGACGTCGCCTTCTTTCACAAGATCCCCGGCGGGGGCTACGAGCCTAGTGACGACGACGGCGCACTGACGCCCAACGCGATCCGAACGCAGTTGCAGCGTGCGGCCGACGCGGCTGGCGTCGAGCGGCCGGTCAACCCCCACAACTTCCGACACTCCGCGGTGACGCGGATGGTCCGCGAGGGCTACACCCGCTCGCAAATCGAGCATCGCGTCCACTGGACCGTCGACACCGACATGTGGGAGACCTACCAGCATATCGCCGCCGACGAGCACAACGAGGACATCTTCCGCGTCGCCGGTGTCGTTGAGGACGACGGTGACGGGCCCAGCCGAGAGCGCCGGCCGTGCGGGAACTGTCAGGAACCGCTCGCTCCCCATCACGAATACTGCCCGCGCTGCGGGGAAGCGGCCAGCGGGGCCACTCGGGAACGGAAGACGAAGGCCGTTGGGTCGCTCGCCAACGCGCTCGCCGAGCTGGATGACGCCGGCCGACGAGAGTTCGTCGCGGATCTGCTCCAGGAGGTCGACGCTGACCCGAGCGTGCTGGGTACTCATGAGTCACCCTCCAAGGACTGAAGGATAGCCTCGCAGACCCAGGCGTGTGACCCGTCGCTGTTGGCCTCGCGTTCGAGTTCCTCGCGGTGGGCTTCGGCCCACGACTGGTCGGTTTCGTCGGTGCTGTTCTCGGGTGGTTTGGTTTCGGCGCTCATGAATCGTACCTCGCTATATCGAAGGGTAGGGCGTGTTTGACGGCGTGATACTGTTTCGGCGTCAACCGGTTGAGTTGGTAGACGCTGGTGATGGCACCGTGCTCTCGAAGGAGGAGTGTCTCACTTCCGTGGTGGAGTCGGACGTCGACGCTGCGGAACGGTCCGCCAGCGTCGATGCGCTGGGCGTGAGCCCAGGCGGTTTCCGGCGCCACCGAGTCCGGTGCGGTGCGCTCATCCCATCGGTCAGCCGCGTGGGCGGTGACGAACGGGGTGTCGGGAGTGAAGGCCGTCGCCATCAGGCATCGCCTCCCGGCGTCATGAGATGTTGCTCGGTTTCGACGGTGTCGAGCACCTCGAACGCCTCCATGACGGTCACGGCGTAGCTCCCCTTGTCACGGTGGTCGTAGGCGTGCCAGTAGGCACCGCCCTCGGAGGTCACAACCTCGCCATCGAGGGTGATGACGGCTTCACACCATGGGCAGTACCACGGCGGGTCCGTCAGTTGTTCCCCGGCCTCGAAGACGACCACGTCCAGCACTGTCCCTGGGAGGATGTCGGCGTCGGGGTAGTACTCGGAGAGTTTGTCGAGCAGTTCACCGGTCGTCTTGTACGTTTGGTGGCCGGCAAAGTCGGCGAAGGATATCCAGTCGGCGCGAAGTTCGAACTGGCTCTGTATGGTAGACCTCGTGAATGGTTCGCCATCTTCGGTGGTCAGTTCGGCAATGTCGCCCGCGTCGAACTCGTGGTCGAAGTCGTAGCGGACGGTGACGGTCTTCTCGCCGTCCATGATGGCGTCGACGTGCTCGTCGGCGAACGCTATCTGCGGGCGGCCGCCGTCGGATTCGACCAGACGCGGTTTCCGACCACTCCCGTGGCACTCGGGACAGGCGTCGTTTCCGTCGTGGATGCACCGACCCTTACCATGGCAGATGTCGTCGATACAGCCGACGACCTCGCCCGAGCCGTGGCAGTTGAAACAGTCGATCCACTGAACGGCGGCCATCTCGGGGTTCGCAAGCCCGGAGTAGCTAGCGTTGGCAAGTGAGCCGTCCCCGAGATCGGTCCGCAGCTCGCCGGTCGCGTCGCAGTCCTGGCAGCGGAGGGTGACGCTGCGACCATCGTCAGTCTTGACTGCCGTCGTCTCGACCATCTGTCCGTCGCAGGCGGCACAGTCGCCGACCACGGCGAAGTGGTCCCTCATGGCCGTAGCGCCCCGTCGCAGCTAGGACAGCGAAGGACGTCGCCGGTCCGGTACAGAGACTCGGGGTCCCACGACTGACGGCACAGACGACACTCCAGGTCACCGGGTCGCGGTGACGCGCCGTCGCCCTCGACGCCGAGTGCGTTGGCCAGCGCATCGAACAGTGCGACCGCGCCGTCGCGGTCGAGGCAGACGTGCTGATTGACGTCGTAGCCAGCATGGTTGTACGACGCTGCGAGCTCGAACCCGAACTTCCCACCGGGCACGTTCTGGCCCGTGAACCGGATGTCCTCTTTCTCGTGGTCCATCGGGCGATGGTTGATGTCGAGCTTCGGCCCGACCGAGACGAAGAACCGGTCCGGCGTCGGGATGTTGGTGAAGCGCTCCGACTCAGACATCACTCTCACCTCCGTCGGTCGCGGCCTCCTCTTCGCGCTTGTCTCGACAGACGATGCAGTAACCAGCGTCGTTGATGGTGTCGGATTCTCGCCCGCACCGCTGGCAGGAGTCGGGTTCGTCGCCTTCGAACTCGTCGAGGCCGGGCTGGTCGGGGTCGGCTTCGGCCTGCTCGGAGGCGTCGTTGCGCCCCTCGTCGGCCCCGCGGACGTACGGCAGGATATCTGCCCGGACCCATTCGAGGAACTCGTAGGTCGAAAGCTCGGGTTCCCACACTTCGACGTAGCCGCTGGCGGCGAGGTTCACGCGCATGATGCCGTCGACGGCGGGGCTGGCGTACTGGCCGGCCAGCTGCGGGATGGTGTTCGACCGCAACGCGCCGTCGAGCGGGCGGCCGACGTTGTCGTCGTCCTCGATGCTACTGCCCCACGCCATCAGCGTGTCAGCCTTGTCCAGCGCGCCGGAACAGCCACCGGTCCGGATGCTGAAGTCGTCCTCGCGGTCGAAGTAGAAGTCCCCGAGGTCGATTTCCGCGCGGTCCATGAGCGTGTGGTCGGCCCGCCCGAGGACACTGAAGGCGAATGTCCCGTCACTTGAATCCACCATAGCGAAGCCCTGCCGTCCGCTGTCGCCGGGGACGGCGACGAACTTCGAAGCGTGTTGGACCTTCGAGTGGACAGTCCGGCGCTGAATGCCGTCGTCGGCGTCGTAGTACCACTTCGACTCGTCGTCGGTCGACTCTTTGAGTGCGCGCCCTTCGACGAACTCCGTGTCGCCGCTCAGGTCGCGCTGCTCGGTCGGTTCGATGGCGGCGTGGAGCGTGTGGCCGTACTCCTGGGTCGTCGAGTGGTACGGCTCGACGGTCGTGAAGCGACTGTGGCTCTGGACCGGGACGCCAATGATGCCGCGCTGCATCACTGCGCCTCCCGGTGGATGCAGAACCACTCGACAGCACCCACGAGGACGGCCGTGAACAGGACCGTGCCGATGAAGGCCACGAGCAGGTTCATGCCGATCCACCGAAGACGACGCGGGTCTCTGCACTCTGCATGTCCGTGATGACGTTCGTCGGCGAGAGGCCGTGCTCGTCGGCGAGGTCGAGGATGTCGTCAAGCTCGACGCGATCGTTGGTAAGGTCCCGCGCCGCGGTCAGGTTGCCGTCGTCATCGCGACCGACGTCGACGCCGTCGCAGTCGATGGCTTCGAGCGCGAACGATTTCTGGGCGCTGGTGGCCATCACGTCTCACCCCCGTTCGGGCCCCCGAGTGCCATCACGAGCGTCGCCAGCTGCTCTTTCGTGAACTGGCCGGCCTTGTCGTGCGTAACGTCGTCGCTGGAGAGGCCAGCAAGGCTGTTGATCTCCCGGCGGAGGTCCTTCGCGGTGTTGGCCTCGGCGAGGGTAAACGACCGGGCGCCGTGGGGCCACTCCTCGAACTCGTTGGGAATCTCGAGGTTCGTGGCCGCCATCACAGCTCACCTCCGAGGTTCGAGGCGATGGTCTGCCGGCGCTTAGCGTCCTCGCGGATGAGTTCCGCGCCCTTCTCGGTCAGCGTGTACTCGTTGGTACGGTCGTCGAGCTTGCTTTTCTCGACGCAGCCCTGCTTGACGAGTTCGTCCAGATTTGGATAGAGGCGGCCGTGGTTGACCTCTTCGTCGTAGTAGGCCTCGAGCGAGGCTTTGAGACCGAGTCCGTAGTCGGCCTCATCGTGCTCGGCGGCGAGCATGTAGAGGATGTCCCACTTGAAGCGAGTGAACTCGCCGTCGTCGGCGGCGCCGGCAGTCCGTTCCTGAACGCCGCCGCCGTCGGTCATCACTTCGGGTTCGGTGTAGCCCTCTGGATCTTCGCCGATATCGTAGCGCTCGCGAAGGTCGTACGTCGTGACGATCGTCGCGATGCCGTCGGTGATGTCGACGTCCAGGTTGTTGTGGCCCAGCTGCCGATCGGCCCGCTCGACTTCGTCAGCGAGGGCCCGCAGTCCGCTGGCCAATCGCGTGCGGGCGTCGTGGTTCTGTTCGTCTTCGATGCCAGAATCGTTATCAGTGTTGTCTGCGTCTTTCGTCATGGTTCGAATCTATCGGGCAGAGAGCGTCACGCTCCGCGCCCGCTGTCGGTTGAGCAATCGATACTGATTCGAGCCCGCCACGTGCGCCCGGTCTCGATTGTGTGAAGGTGGAGGCCGGGTGCGCGGACAGGCGATTGCGAACCGAGTTGACCACAAAATAGACCCATTTACTTACCAGTAGGGCGGGATTTCCGCGGTTAGGACGTTCATAGTAACGTCCTGGCGTTCGTTGGGTCATGTGTAGTCAGTTGCTTTTCTCGGCCTGTTGGGGCAGGCCGGGTTCTCAGTTCGTGAGCGGTGCGGCTACGAGTTTTCAGCGGCTTTCTCGTCAGGTTCCGTGTCGTCGGCCGCCTCCCTGGCGAGTTTTTCCTCCGCGGCTTCGCGGTAGAACTCGCTCTTGTGACCGTACCCGATGTACTCCTCGACAGCTTTATCGAGGTCGTCGGGGAGACGGAGCGTCACTCGTGCCATGCGTACTAATGTCCTAACGGATGACTATTAAACCTTGTCTTGCCGTATGACACGCATACCATAGGACATACCCAATGGGTAAACGATTTTCACCCATTGGGTCATACCGTGTGACATGGCCGAGGGTGATGATGAATCCAGAGTTACATTTAGGATAGATACTGAGAAAAAAGAGCGATTGGAAGATCTGATTAACTTCCACAACGCTCTGGCGGATGACGACGAACGGTTGACTAAATCTGATCTGCTGAGAGGCTGCGTCGACGACTTGATTGCCGACCTCGAAAGCGACCTGCAGGAAGAGGTAGATGCCCTTGAGGAGTTCCTCGAGGGAAATCCCAACCCGGCGACGGCGACAGCTGACTGACCTCACGCCCCCTCCCCCCACGGAAGTTCGCTGTACGTGATTGTTTCTCCGGTCTGTTTGTCGAGCAATTCCTCATAGCGTGGGTTGATGTCCGCACCATCGGCCCGCCGCCGCTGACACCCACAGCAGTAGGCGTGGCTCTGGAGTGCTTGCCAACTCGCGTGCCCCTCCGGGCAGGCATACCGCCACCGTTCGGCCGTCCCGCGCTGGAGGACGTGATCCATCGTATCCGGCATACACGCCGAGGGACACACTATACTCAAATAGGCAAAGGGGCGAGGTTTCCGATGCTTCCGATGGCTTCCATCGGGCCACCGTCTGGCGGTTTCTCAGTTTCCGATGGACTTTCCGACGAACTTCGGGCAGTTGCCGGGACCCTCAGATTCGATGAGGTTGTACTGCTCCAGCTTCGTCAGATAGGTCCGGACAGTGCGCTGAGTGCGAGGGTCCTCGACACGATCGCCGTAGCAGACGTGGCAGTTATTCGTCGTGATTGGACCGTGCTCGACGACGACGTCGTAGACCGCGCGCTGGTGGTCGTTCAGTTGGTCGATGCTCTTCTGACGCAACTCTTCGCGGGCAGCCGGTAGCGCTGTCTCGATATGGCTTCGGGTGATAGCACTGGCGTCGGAGCTGCGCCACTCGTCGATCGCCGTTGCCAGCGTCCGAATGGCTACCCGGGCATCGCCGTCGGCGTTCGTCCCGATGAACTCCAGATGCTGTGTCTCGTAGTTGCGTCCCGGCGACCCCAGCACCCACTCAGCCCGCTTCTCGAGGATGCCGGTCAGCTGCTGGGCGGTGTAGGCTAGACACTCGATCCGGGGGCCGACCGACAACCGACTCTGGAGCCGCTCGTCGATGTTGCGAAAGAGATCCTCCTCGTTGTTGGCGACCAAGACGACGTTGACCGAAGACTCCCGCAGGTCGTACAGCACTCGCTTGTCGTCGAGCTGATCGGCTTCGTCGAGGACGACGAACTGCGGACGGTCGACGGGCTCGCCGAGATGCGCGATGAGCTGGGACCGTCCCGTCGCGTTGTGATGGATCGGGACGTCTCGGAGTTGCTCGACGGCCTGGTAGAGAATGTCCTTGCGCTCGTAGTGATGCCAGCAGTTGATATGGGCGAAATCGGCAGCAGGCATCCCCTCGGCGTTCGCAAAAAGGTCGGCCGCGAGCTTCGCCACCATCGTCTTGCCGGTTCCCGTCGGGCCGAGTAGATAGCAGAGGTCGGCCGGTCCGGTGCCGGTGGGGCGGAGAGCTTCGAGAAGCCTGTCAAGTTCGTCGCGCCGGTGGACGACGAGGTCGCGGGTAGGGACGGCTTCTTCGTCCAGTACCTGTTCCTCGGAAATCATACGTAGCTGGTAACGTCTCAGGATGGATATATAAGAAAACGGGTGTCGTTTCCGATGCTTCCGATGGCAGACGGCGGCGGGTTTCAGTGCGTCTCGTCGTAGTAGTTGCTGGTGACATCCCGCTGCGGACAGTCTGGGAGGTGCGGGATATAGGCCGGCGCCGCAGCGGACCGTCCACACTCGTTACAGCGAATCTGGCCCGTCGGCTCGCCAATTTTGAAGCCGTCGACATCGACTGGGGTCTGCGAGCGCACGAGCTCGAAGAGCGTCTCGGGGTCAGCAAAACTCCGCGTCATCGGATGTCCACTCCCATACCCGACGAGCGACTGTAGGACAGCACGATCTCCTTTGACGTGCGTGGGAGTGGGATGCCGACGTCGAGCGTCATTGGGCACCCCCCTCGATCGAGACCGACTCAACTGGTTCCGAGCCGATGGTACGCCAGCGGCAGCCACTCCACTCCTCGTCGTAGCGCGTCCAGCCCCCACCGTCGCGGGGCTCGAAGCGGTCGCGACGTGGCGGACGATCGGCCGGGTAGCGCGTCACGACGACGGCGTCCGCCCGGTCGCGCGGTATCCTGTCGGGCGTCTCCTGGGCGCGCATCTTGATGCCGGTCAGCTGCCGACGGTGCTCGGCGGCCGACGGCGCGTTCATGCGGACCCCCCGTCATCGATGTGTTCCCGGAGGTCTCGGTCGACGGCCTCGAGGTCTGCCCACTCGGGCAACTGGCGCTCGCCCGTTCGGAACCACCAGCGGCGAAGGTGCTTGCATCCGTCGTCTGGCCGGCGGTGGAGCATGTCGGGACAGTCACAGACGCCGACCGACGGGTCGATGACGTACCGGTCGCCACGGTGGTAGACCGCGACCTGGTCCTCGGTCGTCGCGGGGTCGTCCTGATAACAGTCCATCGGCTCAGTCAGCGCCTTCGTGTCGCGACCGTCGAGGGTCGGCAGCTCCCCGCCAGTGGCTGTCGCGGCCATCAGGCGTCACCTTCGGCGGTCGCCTCCACGTCGGCTAGCCCACGCGCCTCGTCGACGACTGCGCTCGGCAGACAGCGCTCGGCGATCGTCGTCACTTCTTCCCAGGCGTGGTCCTCCCGGGCCTGGTTGAACATGGCTTCGAGCATCGAGACGGCCTGTAGCTCCTGCGGCCGTCGGAACTCCTCGCGGGCCTCCTCAACCGGGATGCGAGCGAGACGGCTCTCGGGGAAGTCGTAGCCGCCAGAGAACTCTGTCGTCGGCTTGTCCGGGAGGTAGACGCAGGTCCAGACGGCCTCGTCGTCGCTGACGTCCAGCAACGGATGGGCCTTGTAGTCGGCTATGTCGTAGTTCTCGCTCTCGCGGTGTTCCTCGACGCTCGTGGCGGCGCGCTCGACGACGAGCATCTTCCCGCGCTCGACGAGGTCGATGACGACATCGCCGGTGCGGATGCCGCTATTCATCGGCAGCCTCCTCGATCTCTTCGACCTCTTCAGGATCGACGCGGAACGTGTATCCGTAGCGGTCCTGGACCGTGACACGACCGGTGTGCGTGACGTGCAGCTGCGTACAGGGGTTGCGACGGTCGCGGAGGTTCTGGACGCGGACGTTCTTCATGCGCTGTCCTCCGACATGGCGGGGGTTTCGATCTCCCCGTACAGGTCTCGAATGAGCGAGCGGTAGGCGTCTCGGCGCTCCGGCTCGACCTCGTCGCCGTGACCGGCGGGTCGGGCCACGACGCTGGCGTAGTTGTCGGTCGGCTTGATGCCGTCGTCTTTGATTCCCTCGGTTTCGAGGACGATTGCCCGGCCGCCGTCGGCGGTGACGTACAGCGTCTGGATGCCGGGGCGCTCGCGGTGGGGTCCGGCGACGTTGCTGCCGGTGTGGTCGACGTCGTACTCCAGGAGGAGGCCTGTGCGGACCTCGACGGCGTAGTACAGTTCCTCGCCGTCTTCGCGGTCACCCTTGGCGGCCCACGATTCGGGGATGATGCTCGATTGTTCGGACTGGTCGGTCCAGCGCCACTTGCGTTCCGTGCCGGACGATTTTTGTCCGGTGCGTGCGTTGATTGACATTGCTTCCTTCCAGGAAGCGGTCGGACGCGTTGGCGCGCGTCCCGGCCATGCGTTCTGCGTCGCATCACCGGTGTCCCGCTTCACAATCATGTCTACAACGGGGTGCTACTTAATACTTACCCTATAGAGTATACACCGATGATAGTGTATACGTGATGGCGTAATCTACTTACGCTAAGGCGTATACTTACTATATGAGGTAATATATGGCTGCTCCTGAAACAGAAGAGGTAATGACCGAAGAGGGTCGCGCGCTGCTGACCGACCGTGAAAAAGAGATAATCAGCGGCGAAGCAGACGTGTCCGACAACTACCGGTACAAGGTCGAGAGCACCGTTCGAAACCGCGTTCGGAAGCACCTCGGTGAGGATGTCGAGTTCCTACGCGAGCATTTCCCCGAGGTATACGAGATGGCTGTCGGGGAGGTCTGTGACGATGCCGAGTAAGGTCGACCGCACGGGCGGCGAGATAGACTGGCCGCACTGGGCCTCGCGAACGACGCGACGCGAGAGTACGCACAAGTATTCGACGACGCTGGCCAAATCCATCAGCCACATCGAGACCGAGCTGGAAGACCGCCTCGGCGTCGACGACTGGCGGCTCTCGACGGCTGCCCCCCATCGTAAGAAGGACGGTCGCCCGTACGCGAACGCCAGTCCCAACGATCCCGGCGCGGTCGTCCGCTGGAGCATGGACGGCGAGCAGTATTGCGTCGCGGCCGACCAGTACGACGATCTCCGGGACAACGTGCGCACGATCGGGCTCTACATCAAGGAAAAGCGTAAGATGTCGAACCGACCAGTCCACACCGGGCAAGACGAGTTCGCCACGGCACAGCTGCCCTCGGGAGACGAGGACGTCATCGTCGCCGGCGACGGTGGCGCGACCGCGTCGACGCAAGCGCCACACGAGGTATTGGGCGTGGCCGAAGACGCGCCCGACGACGTCGTCGAGGCCGTGGCCCGGCGACTGTCGGCGAACAATCACCCGGACAATGATGGCGATGACGCCGAGTTCAAGCGGATCCAGCAAGCGAAAGAGGCACTATTAGACGATTAATAGAACCGTAGCTCCCTCTATCGGTTTCACTTTCACCTGGGTGGCAGAAAGTATATATCTCGAACAGACAATCGGACTGTCATGTCCAAAGATGGCAACCAAGCGAAAGTACGACGACGGCGATTTATAGCAGCTTTAGGGACCGCTGGTGTTTCAGCAATGGCTGGCTGCAGTAGTACATCCGATGCAGATGTCGGAGCCCCATCGGAGAAAGAGGTCTCAGCTCCCTCGGTTGATTCTGGGGAACGGTGGAAACTGACTACACCAGAATCCGAAACGCGGCTTCTACAGAAAGGGGGCTGGGGACCAATCAAGTATACCGCGCATGGTCATGTGACTCAATACGAAGACTCGACACTTCGAAAGCGGATAAGAGAAGACACATTCGGCGAAATCGACCGTCCGTTCGCTGTTGCATTCGCAGCCCGCGTAGACATCTTCCCATCGTCCTACTCGAGGGCAACAGTTTTGCAGAGCGGTGAGATTGATAAGTCCATCCTCAATAACCTGAAATCCGCGATGAGCAACTTTGGAGTGCAGAATATCCGAGATGACGGGACAATGTTGGCTACGAATTCTTCAGCTGGTGAGTTCCAGGTCGTCCGAGGCGAGTATCCAATCCAGAAGGTCACTATTGATGGCGTGAACATCCCTCATAGCGACCGTGAGAAGCTCAGCTTCGGCGGCGGAACGCTCCCGATCAAGGGAATTGCAGGTCGGTGGAAATCAGAGGGATCGATACTCGCGGGGGGTGGCGTCTATCCAGCTGAGAACTTTGCTGATGAAGAAGCGGTTGAGATGTCCGACGCGATCTCGATGAGTGTAGACATTAATCTGAATCTGCAGCCGCGAAAGCGTGAAGCACAGGTGCTCGACTTCGTTCGCAGCATCTCTCTGTAAGGGCCACACCTAAACCGGACTCGGAGATTAGTGATCTTTAATTAGACGAAGTGAATTTCGTCAGCAGGTCGTACGATGCCCACCCTGCGGCGAGGGCTGCTGCAAGGACGAGCAAGATACCACCATATTCTCGAATAGGCTGAAAGGTAAGAATTAGCAGCAGCGCCAATAGGCTGATGGGGATGAGTTTGATTAGCGTCAGGTTGAACCCCTGTGCGAGAAGCTCAGTCTTCGTGGCCGATGCACGACGCTGAGGTTCGGTTGACATGGGTTCTTATCCTGTAATTGTTAGTGGCGCGTGTTAATCAATTCGTTGTTCACCCAGATGTGTAATCGGGATGTAAATATAACTACCGGCGGTTTTTTCAATACCGATAACATTTCATTACCCGGATGATAGGTGAGGGGACTCGACAGCTGGACCTATACGATTTCTTCAGCATCTTCATTCCTGGCGCAAGTCTATTATTAGGCGTCGTACCTCTTATTCCTCAATCTGTGCATATGCCACCTGCTGCGATAATTGCGGTCCTCATCGTTGGTGGCGTAGTCGTGGGCCGAGGGATCCATGCAGCTCGGCTATGGATTGAGGAAAATGCTGGAGCACCTAGTCACCGGGACGAGTTCATTGATGAGATACTAAATCCCTGTGTGTTGACCGATGATTTGATTAACCAATTCTATCTTGCCTGTCAGGATAATTTCGACAACCTCGCCCTCCCTAACGACCGATCAGACTTGAATCGGCAGTCACACGCTGACGATCTCGATATGCTGTACTCGCTTGTCCGATCGAAAATTCATATGGATGCGCGTGGCCGATCTCGGACCTTCCAAGCCGTTCTGGACTTCTATGGTAGCATTTGGATTGCATCGTCTCTATTATTCTCATTGTATTACTCATACGCGACGATTGATGGGCTGACCAATGGTTGGAGTACAGGATTCGGTGACGTAATCGGTTATCAATCATACCTCAGCACATATGATATTCATTACGCTGTTATCGCGGTATTTGCTGTTGGAGTTTGGGGAGGTGCCTACTATACATTCTATCGGGTTCGAAGTGATTATCGCGAAATCTACATTCAATACTTTATGTCAGACTTTGTAATCCTGCAAAATGAATCAGGCAACTGAATGCGACTGCTGTAATGAGCTGTATCAGCAGCCCGGAATAACGGTTTCTAAGTAGGTTGGTCCTGTCGATAGATTTACAGTGGTGACGGGAGTTGACGGTTTTGTTATGAAACGAGGACGGCGCAGTGTGACACGAGGCGAGGCAACTGGGGCGATTGACTACCTGATTTCGTGGCCACTGTCACAACCGATTAACGCATGGCGAGCCGGTGAGGACTACCACCCTATCGCACAGGTACTGGCGGCGGCCATCGGAGTCCCGTTTATTCTCGTGGCCTTTGTACTCGGACCGTTCGTAGCGACTGTCCACTGGCTTCTCTCGGACTGACGACCTATTCCTGACGCTCGTCGATGACGTCCTGTGGGATATCCTCGATATAAAGCGTCACCCACTGGTAATCGACTTTATCGAACCGGCTGACGGTCTCTTCTTCTTTGTCTTCGTCCCACCCCTCGTACTGACTCTCGTGGTTCATGTTGAGAGACATGAGTGTTCACGACCGTATCAGTTTCGGCGCTTCAATTGAGTGCCTCGACGGAAGAGTGCACGCTATCTTCGGACGGGACCGCTCATCGACCCGCGAGGACACAATGACAGGGCGGTACGACGCTACTCGTCGATTAACGTCTCGCCGCATGCAGGACAGGCGGCGCCGTCGCTTGTACTATTGAGATCGGGCTGCTCTCCGGTCCAACCACACATCGCACACTGTAGGAGATTGGGTCCAGACACTGGGACTGGGAACGTCCTACGCTGGGTTCAAAAAGTGTGGTGCTGGGTTAGGCGATCGCCCCGACTACACTGCTGTTAAATTGACACCAGTTGTCCTCGTACCACGGACAGAATACAGTACCATAATCGCCGGGGAGTGGCTCTGCGAGCGCTGTCAGGACTGTCGATAGAACTAACAAGAGATTCGTGAGCTTGACCAGCACGATCTCGGGGAGTTGCATGGGGCTGACAACTGATTCAGTGGGATTCTCAATCAGACGATTCTAACAACTTCTGTATCTACAAGGGATTTCCGAGGAACGATGAGAATCATCTTCGGAGAAAGGGATAGATGTTGATCACTTGCTGCATTTGAGTTCTTGAGGCCTTCGAATATTACCGAGCCGACAGTGGTTTGTGCTTTACCAATTGAGTCCGCGAGGAATTGTGATTCATGAATTGCTTCCAGTATGGGTCTTTCCCAACTTGGCTCAGACGATTCTGGGAGTACTTCTTTCAAGTAGGATTGAGGCACATTAACAGAAAAGTCTTCGAGCAGTGGAATCTCATCCCATGCGGATCGGTTGAGTAACAGATACGAGTAGCCATCCTTATGACCTAATATTTCAAAGTCACCGGATAGTTTCTCTTCGAACTGGCTGAGATACTCGTTGAATGCGCTGCAGACGAGTGCTCCAGATACAGACGAGGTGTAACCAGAGCCGACAAGACCATCAACAGGGCCTGGCGATACGGGGATATCCTCTGTAAGGTATTCGAGGAGCTGGAACCGATTTTCTCTTGAACCTTGTTCAACCGATTGGAGGAGACGATAGAACCTGGGTGCCTCAATCTCGTTGAGACTGTGTTCGTCCAGTATAGCCTTAATGAATAGTACTCGATTCCCTGTCGATAGCTGTTGTACATCAGATTCTTCGACATCGTCGGAAAGAAGTGAATTAATGTCTTTTTCGTCAGGGTCGCCAAGCGTGTAGGTATACCCGAAATCGCGAAGTGTCCAAAATTCTTCGGCCGGGAAAGAGTCTCCCGATTCTAATCCCATCTCTTTGAGGACGCGTATTCCAGCCGATTCAAGTTGAAATGTATAGGCTGGCGGTGGAGAAGACCTATTTTTCACCTTCACAAACCAAGAAGACTGCAAACCATCATTGCTTGATTTCCGTTTCCAAAATCGCGGCATCACTAGATACATACCAGATAGTCATTTCAATATTTCGATGTGACGTATAGTCGTACAGAAATGAGGGGTTGTCATGAGCCGTACCCTCCCCAGCAGGTGAGAAAGACTCCTGTGGAAACACCCCCATCCAACTTTTAGACTGCTGTTCCGTCGGGCTGATACCAGCTACCCTCGTGCCAGAGACAGAACACGGGCCCGTCCTCGTCGACGTGGACGCCCCGATCGCCCTCGAACTGCCCGGGCACCGTCGAGAGGTCCTGCGGGATGATGACGCCGTTGTCCCTGGTCCGTTGACCCTGCCCGCCGCCGAAGTGCTCGCCCTGCCCGAGTGTATGGGACTGCCGAGCCCACTCGGTATCCACGGCGCTCTCGCTGTTGTAGACGAAGCCCTTGATGTGAGAGCGCGAGTAGCAGTCTCTCAACGTCGTTTGGCTCCCCTGGTTGTACAGCGCCCACGCCTCGACGCCGCCGCCCTGGAAGTAACAGTCCGAGAACGTCAGTCCAGGACTGTGCTCCTGGACGAGGACGCCGATCGTCATCTCTCCCTCGCCGGCGGCCCGCCCGTTCTTCTCGACGTAGGCGTTCTCAGCCTCGAAGGCGCGGGCCTTCTCGAAGCGCAGCCCGTTCCGGCCGTTCTGCTCGAAGCTGCCGCCCTGGATGTGGCCGGCGTAGTTCTTGCGCCAGTTGACGCCGTCGCGACCGTTGAAGTACGCGTTCGACGACGCGAGGGTCACACCATGAATCCCCTGCCCGACGTACCAGCCGTCGCGGCCGTTCCCCTCCGCGACACAGCCGTAGAAACGGTGGGTGTTTGGCGCGAACTCCTCCATGCCGTCCGACGTCTCGTACTCCTGGGCATCTGCTACGTGGAAGCCGTCCTCGGCTGCATGCTTGACGGTGACGTCGCGGAACATCGCGTAGCGACCGCCGCGTTTCTCGATGCCGTGCTTGCCCCCGCGGATCGTCAGGTCGTAGAAGTGCGGCCCCGGCGGCCGGTTGACTGGCGCGTCGATGTCGACGACGATCGTCGGCTCGCTGGCGGTCGGGTTCTCGATAACGGTGTGATTGCCCCCGCGCAGCGTGGCGGTCTTCCGCCACATGAGGGGGAACTCCTCCTCGACGGGGTCGTAGGACGGGAGGATCTGGACCACACCGCCGCTGCGCCAGTGGTCGCCTAGCGCGTCGTGGGCGGCCTGGATGGTTTGGTCGGTCCCAGCTGCGCCGACGGTCCGGACGCTTTCGGGGACGAACTGTTCGACGACGCGCTGCATCGCTCGTGAAATGTCTGTGTCTGGCATGGGTCTGGAGACGGTTGCTGCAAAAACTGCCCGGTGGAAAGCGCCGGGGTGAAAACGCCCGGCGCAGGGGAGAGACGGGGTTGCGGGCATGCCGGAAGTGATGGCTTCAGCGGTGCCCGCATATCGGAATTTCCGTTGTGGGGATAAGAACGTTCTGGCGTCATCGGACGACGCGGACGCCGAGGCCGAACAGGCCGCCGATCACGAGGCCTGCACCGAAATAATGTGGTTCCCTACGGACATCGTTCGCGATGTCTTGGCCTTTCGCTGGCTTGGGTCGAGGCCGACCACGCTCGAGGGCCTCGCTGATGATGGCCAGTCCCATCCCGAGCGCTGCGAGCTCGCCGCTCGCGACCGCGGCGAAGCCGAGTGCTGCGCCGGTCGGGACGGCGTGCTGTTCTTCGTGGTCGTCCAGTAGCTCTCCGAGGTTCGGTATCGATGGCATGAGTAACAGTGGGCTCGGGCGCTGCTGGCCGTCATCGCCGACTAACCAACGGTTGAGAGAAAAGGAAGCAGAGCGTTGGTTAGGACCGCTGAGCCAGCGCACTCACACGGTCGCGTATCTCGCCGATGATATCCTCGACTGGCTGTCTGGATCCAAAGCGGATGTCCGTCCCCTCGGCGGCCGGTTGAGCGTCCCGAATGTCGACGACGTCCTCGGTCGGCAGCGCTTCGAACACCCGAGACTCGACGAGCGACCAGTCCGTGCGGTCGGTCTCCACCGTCACTGTCCCCTCTTTGAGCGGCTCATCGAGCTTCGCGGCAATCTGCTCGGCAACAAGTTGGCACTCGATATCTGTCGTCAGGCCAGGGATGGACCGCACGATCTCGTTCGGGTCGCTGACGCTAGTACTAGACTCGCCGACCGGGCGGAACCCGTAATCGACGGCGAGCTCCTGGCCATCGCTGATGGCACCGTTCGACAGTGCCACCACCTCTCCAGCCTGGGCGTTGAGCGAGTAGTCGGTCCCCTCGAGGTACTCCGTATCCGTCGCTGGGTCGTACACTGTCTCCCGGCCGTGGACGAGCTCGTCCTCGCTCACCGGGACGGCCGTCCCGATGCCAGCCGTGATTCGTTCGTCGCGACGCCGCAGCACCGATCCCTTGATGATGACCTTATCCACGGCGCGCTCGACGCGGCGGATATACTCGAAGCCGGTCGTCCCGCCTTGCTCGTCGGCCGTTCGCTGTCCTGCCTCGCAGTATTCGACCGTATAGTTGTCGCCGTCGCGCTGTAGCTGGAAGACACTGTCCGGCGGCGTGACCTGCTTGAGGACGTCCATCGCGTCGCCGTCGTAGCTCTGGTTGATGAGCCGCGGCGTGTTGTCGAGGTCGGCGAGCAGCCGGATGACGTCCACCGACTGGCTATTGTAGCCTGTCGTGGGCGTCGTGGATCTCCCTGAGCCGTACCGAGAGAGTCCGAGCTTTGCGCGGAGCTGTGAGGACGCACTCCCGAAGTCCGTCTCGACAGTCTCGCTGTTGTTGGCCGTCGTGTAGGTCGCGCCGCCATCGTTGCTGACGGCGACGTACTGGCTGCCCGACGTGTCGTTCCACGTCGATTCGACCCGTCCGCCGGAGATCTGCCGGGACGACGTCTCGTTAATCGTCTCGATTTCGACGAGGTCAGGCTTTGTCTGTGGCCCCGAGAGGGCGTTATCGCTGTCGACACTGTTGTCGAAGGTATACGAAAAGCGGTTGTCGTAGACCGCGACGACGTCGATATATAGCGCGTCGCTGTTACTGTCCTCACTGGCGACCGTGATGGTGATGTCGTGACTCCCTGCGGATAGCGAGCCCAGGCCTGCGGAGAACGTGTACCACTGATAACTACTGCTCCATGAGGAGTTGCCCAGTGACGCGACCAACGAACCGTCGACGGAAATATCGAAGAACATATCCGCATCGTTTGGTGACCGCCATCGGATACCGATCGAGAGGTCATTGGCTGGAACGTCGTACCCGAGCGAAAAGGACGCCGTCGCCTCGTCCGACGTCTGGATGTACTGCTCGGCGAACTCGCCCGACGCCGCGCTGTCGAAAATGGCGTCGCCGACTGCGAACTCGTCCTCGCCCTCGTAGACGAAACACGTCTGCAGCGTTGACGCTTGCCCGCCCGAGATGCCAACCGGCGCGGTGTCCGGTATCTGCAGGAGGTTCGATAGTTCCGAGTCGGTATCGGCCTCGCGGAGGAGGGTGTTCTCATCGATGACCGGCGGCGGTGTATCGACGTTCGGCGTATACGCCGTCTCTTGGTTGATAATCTCCTCGAACACTTCGTGGTTGGGACGATCGTCGACCTCCTTGCGGACACGAGTGTCGAGTTCGGTGCCGCCGCGACCCTCCAGGACCCAGCCCGACTCCGTCGCGGTCGGCGTCTCGACCCTATCGACAGGCTGGCGCACGCCATCGTACCAGGCTCGCAGCGGCTGGTCTTCGAAGTCGCTCTTGGCCCAGCGGTCGGAGGCCCGCACTGGGATGGTCAGCTTGGGATAGCCGTTGATCGTTGGCTTAGGCGTTGGCTCGCCGACGACGTCGGGCCGCCAGACAAAGCCGCTGGGATGGTCAACCTCGATGTACCAGCCGCGGGCGGGGACCGTCCCGACGGCCGGCATCAGCGTTGCACCTCCGAGTTGGCCACGATATCCACGACCTCCGCCGCAGTCTGGTCACTGTCGGCGGCGATGGGGTCGAGGCGAGTCACCAGCCCCGACGGCGGCGACGTCTCGTTGGGCGGCGTCGTGAACAGCGCATCGTCCCAGCCACGCTTGACAGTGCAGTCGAGCGTGTGCGTCGCGCTGCCGCTGGTGTCGACCCATCGGGTTTGGGCAGTAACGCGCTCGACGCCGACGCGAGAGAGGGAGATGCCGTCGAGTTGCCATGAACTGCTCCCCAGCGAGACAGACTCGTACTGGCTGTTCGAGCTGGACCATCGCGAGGCCTGGAGTTGCTGGCTGGCGACGTCGAACACGAGCCGTAGTCGCTGGGACTCTAGTACTGGCTTGCCAGCAAACGAGTGACTGGTGACGAACACTCGCTGCCAGACGCTGTCGATAGTCGCCCCGTCGGCCGCCGTCGCCGTCTTCGACCGGTCGTAGTCATCCCAGCAGCGGGCGTCGGCCTGCCACTCTTGGTCGTAGGCGATATCGTGCAACAGCACCGGACTATCGAAGGACGGCTCGGTCGCGTCGTAGATGTCGATATCGCCGTGCTCGCCCGTGACCGTCCGCTGGACCGTTGCAGCCTCGCGAGTGCCGGCGGTCTTATCCCACCACTCGACGCCCGTGGCCGTCGCCGAGAGCCCGATCTCCGCGGTCGAGGTCGACCCGAACGCGTTGTCGACTGGCTGTGGGTTGGTGTATACCGCGCGACGATGGGAATCCGCGGTCCCGGCCTGAGAGAGCGAGCCATCGAAGCGCTGGATCCGGGACTCGTTTGGCGCGGCCCGCGTGACGTCGATGTCCTCGAGGGCGTAGTAGCCGTCGCGCTGGTCTTGCGTGTTGCCAAAGTAGGGCACGACCTCGATGGCGGTGGCGCTGAATAGTTCCTCGAACTCGCTGGCGGTGAGGTCGGCGTACTTGCCGATCGCGACGCCCGCCAGCGACCGACTCCCCGGCGAGGCCGAGAGCGAGTCGACCTCGGGGACGTCGCTGTTGAGCGCCGCGTTGGTCGCCAGCTGCAGTGCGCGGGACGTCGTCGGTTCGGAGCTGGCGTCTGCCGGAACGCGGAGTGCATACAGTGTGCGCATTAGTCTGTGGTCTCCCGTCTGGTTGCGGCCTCAGAGACGTCGAGTGTCTCGATAGCGGTCAGCGACCCCTCGAAGACGGAACTCTGGTCGCGCGAGACGTTCATCTCTGGATCCTCGAAGTAGACCGGCAGCGAGTCCTCGGACATGATGCCGCTGGGCGAGTACTCGCCGTAAATCAGCGTTGCGGGGTGGAGGCTATCCGGCGATCCCTTTCGGAGGTAGTTCAGAAAGACCTGGGCCTTTTGCTCTCGATTCCCGCCCGTCGCGGTTGCCTCGTTGAGCGTGCCAGTGTCGTCTGTGTAGCCCCACTGGCCATCGTCAGCCCCGAGCGACTCGAGGTTGATTTCGAAGAGGTGTTGCCCGCCGCCGACGTCGGCCGAAATGCCGATTCGGTTCGCGGTTCCGTCAGTGAAGAACTCGTTCAGTGCGCCGAGCGCTTGGGAAAAGGAGTTCTCTGCCAGCAGGCCGGTCCTGATTTGCTCGTTTACCGATGCCTTCCGGAACTCGAAGCGTCCGGTCTTCTCGCCGAGTGAGCCACCGAAATGGGTGGTTATCTCGATGATAGGATACGATTGGGTCATGGATGAAAACTTTTCATGCTGGTGTCAGTAGAGAAATGGTATGGACCTGAGCGAGGACTGGGGGGCGGGTTTAGGAGTGGTCTTTGGGTGCCTTGGAATAGTATACGGAGTGATGATCTCAGACTGGGTCACGTCAGCCATTGCTCTGGGGGCTGTTTTCTATGCAGCGGCGACGATTCGCCTACAAGAACAAATCCGAGCGTTGGAGCAGTCATAGCGACCGCTCAAGGTCTCGCTTGACCTGCTGCACGGCCTCGTCGATGATGCCCTGCTTGTCCTGCCGACTGGACGTGCTGTTCCCCGACTGCTGAACGTTTACCGTGCTTTTGACGTTTACATTTCGAGGCGTGCTGCTGGACCGTCCTCGTGGGCGTGGAATGAGCCCGCCGCCCGAAAGGTTGTCCGCCGTTTGCAGCAGTTGGGGGAGAATGTTCACCGGAGTCCCGATGCCGCCGGTCATGCTTGATGCTCCACCGGTTGCACGGGCTAATTCCCGTCCGCCGGCGGCAACAAGGCCACCTCCAGCAATCCCTCCGATTATATCCTTCGCGGAGATGTCCGCCACACTCCCGATGACATCCCCGACATCCAGCGAGACGGGACTGTCGATGAGCGCCTTCGCCCCGACCACGGCGGGCTTCCCGATCACTGCCTCCGCGGAGAGCGTCGCCGCCTGGGCCACGACGTCGGCCGCCGCCACGACAGCGGGGTCGGACACGACGTCATGGACTGCCATCTGTAGGGGCTGTTGGACGACGTCCGAGGCAGCCACTGTCGCACCGCTCGACACGAGTGCGCTGACTGGAACGCTCGCCGCTTGTGACACCACGTCGGCCGCGGTCAGAGCGACCGGACTGACGACGTCCTCCTCGGTCGTCTGTCCGGGAGACTCTGGCTCTGGCTGCGGCTGAGGCTGTGGGCCGGAGTTCGGCGACTCCGAGATGGCGAGCGTCGAGAGCGCTCCACCCAGCCCGATCGCGCCGACGGCACTCACCTTACCGACGCGACGGAGGCCGCGGAGGATGCTTACGTCACCGGATTCGTTGGTGTCGATGAGCTCCCGGAGCAGGTCGTTGCGCTCTCGGTTCAGTTCGACGTTGTCGTCGAGGTGGTCGACCGCTGTCGAGAGTTGCCTGCGCCCGCGCCGGCCCCGGCCCCTGCTCGAGGAGACCGCACTGCTGGCGCTGACGGAGAACTCGTCCTCCAGGTGCGTCCGTGCGCCCTCGATGCTCTCGATGACGAGGGTCCCGGTCGCTTCGAACTCGCTCATGTCTCAGTCCCCCAGCATCCCGCCGAGTGACCCGCGGACCTCGAGAATGTCATGGACCGAAAGCCAGTCGAGGACGGCCGGCCACGGCATGGCGTTGAAGTCCTCGATCGACCCGCCGCGGTCGATATAGACGGAGCGCGCGTAGCGGTAGACCGTCTCGTGGTCCAGTTCATCTTTGGTCAGCTCTCCTTTGGCGAGTCGCTGGAGCCGATCGCGTTTCCCTCCGGATCGAGGAGTTCATCGATGCGCGCCGATGCCCATCGCTGGAAGTACGGATGCAACTGGCCGACGGCCGCCGCTCGCTGTTCGTCCGACATGTCCTCATCGACGTACGGCGCCTCGACGGTGCCGTCGGCGATGAGCAGCAGGTCCGTCCCTTCACCGCCGCGCTCGGCGACCTCGGCCTCGATGCCGTTGAGAGCGCCTGCCCGGACAGCGCCGAGGGTGATGCCCGAGACCTGTTCATCCCACTGCGGGAAGTCGTCGGACTCGTGGGCCTGGTCGCGGGCCCAGATGGCACCCTTGCGCTGGGTGGCCAGTTGCGAGCGCTTGGACTGCAGCTGTGGGAGCAACGGATTCCCCTCGTCGAGATCGGTGATCTTGTCGGCCGCCTCCTCGATGCGCTCTTCGAGGGCATCGATAGACTCGTCGAACTCGAAGCGTGTCTCGTTGAACGTCGTCACGAGACGGTCACCCCGCCGTCGGAGTTGAAGGTGTTCGTCTCGGTCGTGTCATCGCTGCTGATGACGTTGTTCCAGGACTCCGTCGCCGGCGTGATGTCGGCGAGGTCGTACGTCGAAAGGCTCGTGCCGTCGATAGTGACGTCAACCTGCCCAGCGACGCTGCCGACGCTGTCCTGTGGCGACGTCGCTCCAGTCCCGCCGAGTGCGAGCTCAAGTCGGGATGGTCCGGAGTAGATGGCCTCGGCTGTGAGCTCCGTCGTCGGGTCGGCGATGACGGCGTCGACCGGCGTCGGCCCCGCCGCCCCGTACTGGAACCGCGATATCGACGAGATAGTGATCTCGGCCGACTGGAGTTTGGTGACCGTCGTCCCGTCGATGTCCAACGAGACCGCGTGGAAGGGGGCCGACGTCCCGTTCGAGACCGAGGTTACTCCCGAGGGCGTGATGCTGGTCCCCAGGTTCTCGTCGGCGTACAAGAACGAGACGGAAAACGTCGCCATCCCGCCCTGTTCGTAGCTGACGGGGGTGAAATCCACCGGAATGCACCCCACCAGTTCTCGCTCGCTCGTACCGTCCAGGTAGTCGACGCCGGCGTAGATCTTCGCCGACTGCGGCCGACCGTTGGTAAAGGCCGTCCCGCCGTCGTTGAAGACGAGATCTTCGACGTCGTTGAACGTATCCGAGGAGATAGTCGCGTCGACCGAGACTGCCCCCTCGAAGTTCTGTTTGACGCTCTCGACGGATTCGACAGCGCCGGCCTCATCGAGGCGCTGCAATTGGTTGTCCAACGAGAGGTCGGTCAGCGATTCGCTGCGTCCGAACTCCCAGTACTCGTCGTTGCTGGAGCCGTCCTGGGTCAGATCTCCCATGAACGACTGCTCCTTGCCGAACGCGAGCGTCGCCGAGCCCGCGCCGGTCATGCTGTACCTCCGCTATACGCGTGTCTCATGATCATGAGTATCATCGAAAACCTGCCGCGTGGTATCCTCGACTCGCCCCGCGGCCAGGCGAGCGTCATCAGTTATTTTCGCTACGACATCGGAGAATCAGCCGTTATTGAGGTGTCATTACACGCCGACCGACGATATCTATAGATATCCGAGGTCCTTGAGTTGTTCTTCATTGACCTCAGACTTATCAGCCCCATTGTCGTTATGCCCAATATCACCAAGCTCGTCACGCAGTTCATCAACTTTCGCTGGCAACTCTCCGTAAACATTCTGACTCTGAATAAAGGTTCGGAAAAGTTGAATCTGCTTCCCAGAATGCCGAATAGCGGTTCGTTTTGGACTTTTCAGCAATAGACCGGCCGCCATCTTCAAACCATCTAAGCGGGAGTGAAGTGACTCCACATATCCGCCTTTGTGTCCATAAATGGCCTGAACTCCAAAATTGGCGTTAATAGTGCCTGTGTCTGAGTAAAACTCCTTTTTGAAGTATACATGTGCCATTTCTCGCGGGTTCCCGGATTGCAGCGCTCGACCATCTGGGACGCGTAGATCCTCGCCGAGCGCGTAGGCTATCGTCGGCAAGATGTCTGTGTGGGATATCAGTCGTTCATCGTGCCCCGCAGGCACATCTGGGTGGATGAACGCCGTTGGCGTATAGACGAGTTCGGGAACAGTCAGGTAATTGTGGCCAACAAACCCGTACTCGCCAAAGAGTTCGCCGTGGTCGCTTACGTGGACAATCAGCGTCTCATCTTCAATGCCACGGGACTGGAGCACGGACTGGATGCGCACTAACTCCGCAATCGAGTCGTCGACGCCGCGTTGGTAGTCCGTTCGCATCTTCTCAAAGTCCGCTCCGACCTCCGCGAAATACTCTGGAGCCGTCGTCTCGGACCAATATTTGTCGTAGTTGTGCTGCCCATATGGAGCGTGGCCTCCAGGAGAGTGGCCAATCCAGATGAATGGCTCTTCGGCGTCTTCTATTGCCCGACGGGAGATATCAGGAACAGCACACTGTGTGGCCGCCCGACCATGATCGTGGTCTGCAATCCGTAAGCGTGGTTGAAGATCACCAATCGTGGTCTGGTAATCTTGCACCTCTCGTTTAAAACTCGTTACACCGTGGTTTGGGACGTAAGCGCCGGTTAGAATGCTCGTTATTGATGGTGCCGTGTGGACTGAGGCGGACACCGTTTTATGCGTTCTCCCCATCTCTGCGAGTCTATCGCAAGCGGCATCATACCGTATAGCATCATTGATATAGAGAACTACGTTAGATACACGTGGCAGATCATCCATATGCGACTTTGAGGCACATTTATTAATAAAACTTCACATATTTGATTATTCTATACCGGATTACTTAGCGGACCCACTTATCTGAAACCAGTCGTTCGTCGCCGTTGGGGCCAGTGGGAGATACCAGCTATCGTTCGCCTCATCGTAAACCAGGCACCCGAGCTGATAGACAAGATCAGACATCCCGTTCCATCCGCCAGTACTGCTGGGGTCTCCACTGTTTATTGAGACGCCATTGATTATATTTCGATAGCCTGCTCTGTCCAACAGGCCAGAACCGTTATTTCTCCCAATCACGCGGATTTCGTTCTCGTTTGAGGGACCAATTACGGATAACCCGTATCCGCCAGCATTGCTTGTCGTTATATCAATCACATTCGCACTACTGACAGTAAACCCGCCGAGTTCGAAGTTATTACCGCTTGAGCCGCCATTTTTATCGAGAGAGCCGGAAAGGTGGTTCCGATACCAATCAGCAGTCCCCATGTGGATCCCTCCTGCATCGTTCCGTCTGACAACGAAGTCCCAGACCATATCAACAATATTTGAGGAGTCGACGGCGTTGACGACGTTCACACCCCAACCGCCGTTTACGGCGAGATAGACGTTCTTGAGGTGCATCTGGTTGAGAGCAGATCCACTCGCTGCGTCAAGACGGATAGCGTCGCCATCGCAGTATTCGATCAATGACGAGATGAACCGATAACCATGAGTTTGGTCAAGGACCATTCCATGTTCAGGATAGTATTTGATGAACACATGGTCCGCGTGGAGGTCCTTCGGTTTTGCCGACCCCGAATTATCAGTGACAAGCCACGAACCGCTCGAATTAGATGATTTGTTGCCGTAGTAAGTGAGGTGCTTAAACGTTATAAAAAATGTATCTGACTCGACAGGACCATACTGGACGGCATCGATATTTGCCGATGGTGCCTGTTGTAACACAGTATTATCCATGCCTGCTCCCGTTAAGGTGAGTCCTGTCCCCGTTATATTGAGTGTGGTTGAGTAGACGTATTCTTGGTCGCTCGGGGTGATATGGATGTGGCGACGATGACCGTGGTTGGACGTGATCGTGTTAATGAGCGCGTGTATATCAGTGTCTTCGTAGTAGGAGAGGCCCGTGTTGCTGTAGGCTTTGTAATTGCCACCGTCGTCCTCGATGATGTAGTCAGGTACGATACTTGCTTGCTCTGTAGTGACCGAATCGTGGGTCGTGTCGCCGAAGGTGGTCAGCTCGTCAGACCCACCCTTTTCGTGGGTGCTGGCGTGGGCCGCCAGCGCGATCGTGACACTGTCGCCAGCGTCGTCGACGGTCGCCGTGATGCCGTCGCCGCCGACCAGCAACGATCCGACTTCGTCGCGGACTTCCTCGGCATCGAGGGCCGACGTGTCGATGGTCAGCGCGTCGTTCGCATCGTCGTAGCTGACGCTGACCTTGTCTCCGCCCGCCAGGAGCGCGTCGACGACGTCCTCGACCTCCTCTTCGATGAGGCGGTCGGCGAGCGCGCTGTCGACGTCCTCGAACGCGCTGCCGTACAGGTCGGCCCACGTTGGGGTGCCGTTGTAGCCGGTGGTCGGATACTCGATACCGAAGTTGCTGGTCGTGTTGGTGTTGTCGTTTGCCATGATAGTAGCACTAAAAATGGTCAGGGGACCGGTAACCGCTCGAAGCCGTCGAACTGGACGTCTTCGTCCCGGCGGAAATAGTCGCCGTAGTTGTGGGACTGGGGCGCGGCGTTGGCCAGCTGCAGATGCGTGTACCTGATGTCGGGCGTCTGCGTGTCGGGGAACGTCCGAACGCGCATGATCGCCCGCCGGACCGTCCGGACAAGGGCCGGCCACGGGATGCCCTGTTCGCCGTTCGAGTCGATGTGACCCCACTCGCCGTGATGCAGTCCCTCGATGCGAACGCCAGCCGAGCGCTCTATCGAGTGGTCGTACTCGGTCCCGATCGGCGTCGACGACTCGTCGACCGGGGCAATCGAGACGACGTTCGTCTTCGTGAGGTCGAGCGTGTGGCCGCGGTCGGAGCTCCCGGCAGATCCGCCGCCGGCCAGACCTTCGCCAGCGTCGTACTCGTCACTCACGCGATCGACAACCTCGAGCGGCGGCGGATCCTCGCCAGCCTCGCCGTAGCCCGCGGGCATGGCCCCGGCGCCGTACTCCTTGTCGATGCGCTCGATCAAAAACTCAACCTCAGCGGTCACTGTCCAACCCTCCGGCGCAACCAGTTGAGACTATCCCGAACAGCTCGGCTCTCTGGTAGGCCCGAGACGTCGGTAGCGGGCAGGAACGCTGTCCCGTCGGGGAACATCTCGTCCAGATACGGGTACTTCTGTGCGTCGAACTCGAAGACAAGGATGGGGTCGCCGTCGACGGTGTGGTCGCTGGTTCCGAACTCCCAGAACTGCAGCGCCTCGTGGGACCACGACCACTCGGCGTGGATGGACGTCCGGTCGCGCTCGGCCTCGACGCCGGCGAAGCTCTCGATGAGTGGGCCGACGTCGTAGTCCTCGCCGCTGGCGTAGGCCCGCAGTTGCTCGTGTGCCTGCTGGACGCTCTGGTAGACGAGGTTGTTCCGTGAGTTGACCATCGTTTTCTCGACGTTGTCCAAGAGCGCCTGCCGAGAGTCGTCGCTCGGGGCGCGCGGGACCGTGATGTCGAGCGTCGCGCCGACGGGGTCGGTAGTGAGCTCGAGCGAGAACTCGATGGTGACCGATAGCTGAGCAGTGGCCACGTCACCGGTACACCTCCAGCAGTTCGTCGGCCTTGCGCTCCATCTGGTCGGCCAACGACTCGATGCTTCGGACCCGCGCGTTCTCGGGGATCTGCACAGCAGCCTCGTCGACGAAGTCCGACCCAGCGCGGAACGCCACCGCCCGGCGGACGTTGCGCGGGATGCCCTCGTGGCCGTGGCTCCATTCGAGGTAGACCGCGTTGGCCCACGAGTCGAGGACGTACTCGTCGTCCTCGCCTTCCTTGAGGAAGTTCGTGGTGTCGAGGTAGAGCCGCGACCAACCGCCGTTGTTGACGCGGGGATAGTAGTCTTCGCCCGATGGCGGCCACGAACCTTCGGTGTAGTCGTCGCTCGCAGCCCAGTCCTCGTAGGAACCGTCCGCCGTCCGAACGTGGAGCGCCTCGATAGACTTGGCATCCCGCCGGTCGAGTTCTATCTTGGCGTAGTCGCCCTGGGACGTCTTCGGCGCCGGCCCGTCCTCGTCGACCACGAACGCCGACGCGGTCGGGATATCGTGCTCGTCGTCGCGAGACTTCGGGCCGGTCGGGATGCCGATCGTCGACGCTTCGTCGAGGATTGACGCGCCAGTGGGTGCGCACCAGTGGCGCTTGAGCGACTTCTCCAGCCACTCGGTCTGGGCCGTGATCGCGTCGACGGCAATCTGCTGGTCCTGGGAGATGTCGCCGGGCAGCTCCGCTTCGCGCAGTGCTCGGCGGAGGTCCTCAAGCGTGCAGTACCCTGTGTCGGTCATGTGTTACCTCGGGTTGTTCCGCGCTTCGGCGCTGATGGTCGTTCCGTTCGCGCTGGTCAGCTGGACAGTGGCGGCCTGCGGGACGTCGACGACGTAGCTGCCGGTCGCCGACAGCGTCCGGTTGTCGACCTCGTAGGTGCCGGCCTCGCCGACGATCTCGATGGTGAGCGTGTCGTCGGCGTTGCCGCCGAGTCCCTCCAGTGCCACACAGACTGCCGGGGTGTGGAACTGCGAGACGTCGACCGTCTTCGTTTCGCCGGCGTTGAACGTCGCCGAGTCGGCGAGGACGGCGCTAGCGTACCACGCTGGCATCGGTTAGTCCTCCTGGACGGCGTTGATGCGGCCCTGTATCGCTTCGAGAGCGGTCTCCCGGTTCTTGCCGGCCTCTTCGGCGTCGTAGACCGCGGCCAGCACGTCGATGTCGCCGATGTCGGCGAGTTCGTCGCGGAGATCTGCGACCGAGTGGTCGCTCGGGTCGGGCGCGAGCGAGTCGTCGGGCGGCTCGTCCTCCTGGCCGACTGAGTCATCGCGGCTGTCGACCACCTCGAAGTCCTCGTGGTCCGCGAGGTAGTCGGCGAGGTCGCCCTCGACGTCGTGTTCGTCGCCGGGATCGAAGCCGTAGCCGCCAACGCGATACGTCCCGCCATCAGCGGTGTACTGTACCCGCGGCATGGTCAGGCACTCCCGGTCGCGACGACGACCCAACCCGACGTCGTGCCGTCGACGTTCCGGACGGTGGCTGTGGCTCCGGCGCTGGTCATGTTCGCCGGGCCCGTCCCGACGAAGTCGGCGTCAGTGAACGACAGCGTCGGCGTGTTCGCACCGCCGTTGTGGACGACCGTGACTGTCTGTCCCTCCTGGGCGGCCGCGTCGAGGTCGACGGCGTTGGTTCCGTCGGGGTTGACGACATGCGTCTGGGTGTCCTCGCCGACGGCCGTCGCGGCCCCGTTTCCAGGGCTGTCGGTCTCCGTGTACGGCGAGGCGCTACCCTCAAAGTGCTCTCGGATGCGGTTGTTGGTAGTCGTCATGGTCTACCTCAGGCAGTTGGCAGGTTGTTCATGAGCACTGCGCCGTTCTCGTCCTCGACGGAGAAGTCGTCACGCGTCCGCATGAAGTAGCGGGCGAAGAGGTCGTTCTCGGCGGTCTTGTCCGTCGCGTCGAGGACCTCGATCTCGGTCTCTCGCCAGACTCCGTAGATGAGGTTCTCGGGGTAGGTGAACAGCGCCGTGTCCTCCGGCCACGCAGCGAAGCCGTAGACGTCGTAGTTGAACGGCGTGATGTCGTCGTCGCTGAAGAGGACTGCAGCGCCGAGCGGATCCTCTCGCTGGGTGAGGTCGTACTCGTAGTCCTCGATGTGCGAGAGGTTCATCATGTAGACCGGGTCGTTGACGTTCTGGTTGCGCTTGAACTTGTTCGGCAGCGCAGACCGGGCCTCGTGCCAGAGGCTCGTGTCGATGGCCCCGCCCTGATGGTCGTAGGTGTTGGTGTCCGTGCGGTCGTTGAGGATCTTCAGCCAGCCGTCGTTCTGCCTGAGGAAGGCCTGCGAATCACCGCCGGAGGTGTCTGTGGTGTCGCCGTTGATGCCGAGGTCCTGCGTGTCGGTGGCCCACTGTGAGGCCATCTTGTCGAGCACGATCTCGTCGACCTGGCCGATGGTGTCCTCGACAGATTCGCGCTGGAGGTCCCACGAGAGCAGGCCCTTTTCCGCGTCCATCTGGATGCCGTCGGTGTTGACCGTCGCCGACCCGCTGCTGGTCCCCTCGGTCTCGCTGCCGCCGCGGCGCATCCGTTCGCCGACGCCGATGCGAGCGAGCTCCATCTTCGGCCGCGGGAGAACCTCCGTGCGGACCATGTTCATCAGCATGGCCGTGTCCTGCACGCGACGGAACCAGTCCTCGAAGAGGTCCCGCGGCATCACACCGCCGGAGAGGTCGGCACTGTCGAACTTCTCGACAGCCTTCTCGTTGGCCTGCCGGACGCCACTCATGCCACCGCGAGTCTGGCTCATCGGCCACCCCCGGTCCCGGCCGCACGACGCTTGCTCTCAGGGATGAAGAACTTCTGCCGGTCGCCGAGTTCGCCATCCTCACCGCCGTCGCCACCCTTCTCAGTACCGCCCAGCTGCTGGGACTCCGTCGCGCCGGTCTGCTTGGAGATGGCGTCGATGCGCTCGGCGTTCTTCTCGGTCTGCTCGACGACTTCCTGCGCCCACTCGGGGGCGTCGTCCATCGGGTTGCCGCCGTCGCCGGCGTTCTGGATCTCGTCCAGCCGCTCGGCGTTCTTGTTGGTCTGTTCGATCAGGTCTTCGGCCCACTCAGGGGGCTCGTTGTCTCCGTTGCTCATGGAATCGCCGGCGGCTACGGTGCCGCCGTCTGTGTCCGACGTCTCGCCGTCGGGGGCGTAGTTGTCAGTCTCCTCGACAGCCTTCCGGCGAATCCGCTGCGCCTCAGCTGCGAACCCGTCCGTCGGGCTTTCGACCGAGTCGAGTGACTCGATCTCATTCCCGGTGGCCTGCTGGAGGTCCTCCACACTCCCGTAGATAGAGACGTGTGGGTCGTCGAGTGCGTCCGGGAATGCGTCCCGACGCCAGTCGACGTAGACGTCATGTTCGGGGAAGTCGACGCCCATGCCCAGCAGGTCGCCGTCGTAGTTTGTGTCGTCGTCCTCGGCAGCGGTGATACGGAAGACGTCGACGCCGACTGTGTCCTCCTTGGACACCGTAGCCGCCGTCTTGTCGCCGCTTTTCGAAGCCGACGCCGCGCCATCCAGGGCCTCGGACCGGCTGTCGTCATCGGACCTGGTGAGCGTGTTGAGGAACGCCGATGCCGCACTGGTCAGCTTACTCTTCGTGCCGGGCTCGCCGGCGCCGTCGACGCTGACCGCGCGGTCGAGGACGTCCCACATCCGCTGGGCGTCCTCCTCGCTGTGACCGCGCTCCTGTGCCTCCTCGAGGAACCCGCTACGGTTGCCGAGGTGGTCGGCGAGGCGCTTCTCCGCGGTCGCTGCCCGGGCCTTCGACGTCGAGAGGATCTGGGCGTCAGGCACCGCGGGAAAGTCGACCGCGCTGACCTCCTGAACGATGCCATCGGTCAGTTCCCAGTACTCGTTGACGTCGACCTCGTCGGGGACGGTGACGTCGTCGGGGAGGTCCTCGGGCTCCTCGCCGTTGAACTCCCAGTCGACGTTCACGGCGCCGATAGAGTGCCCGCCAAGGACGTCATCCTCGACGAGGGCCCACAGTTCGTCGTCGTTGTAGGCCCATGTCTGGACCCACGCACCCTCGGGGACGGTCGTCTCGCCGATCTCCTCGGCTTCGGAGAGTACCTCGTTGCGTTCGAGGGCCATCCACTCCGAGGGCCAGACGGCATGCATGACGCCGCCGTCGGCCTCCTCGACGTCGATGAACGCGCCGAACTGCGTGGCGAACGTCTCGATCGTCTCGGGGCGCGCCCAGTCGCCGTGGTGGTCGACCGTCTTCGGGACCATGACGACGCCCGTCGCTGTCTGGGCGTCGTCGTCCTTGGCGATGTAGTCGACGCGCTTCTCGTAGTGCTGTTCGTCTCTCTGCTTCACGGACTACACCTCGCCGTTGGCGTCTTCGTACTGTTCGACGATGCGCTTCAGCGAACGAACGTTCTCGTCGTTGATGTTGACGCGAACGTTGGTGTGCGACTCCGTGAGGCAGAGGAAGCCGTTCCCATGTTCGTCATCTTCGTAGTGGAATGTCATCTGTCAGTCTTCGTCCTCGTCATCGTCGGCGTCGTCGGCGTCCTCGTCGTCGTTGGCACGACCGGTTTCGAGGACGCCGCGCTTCTCGCCGCGCTCCTTGTCACTGTTCTTACTCATGGTAGAATCGTGCGCCCGGTCGTGCCTCGCACGGGGAGCCGGGACTCCCGTGGTCATCAGCGAGTGGCCGTCAGTCGTCGTCGGCCGTCGGGGCCGCCGCGCCAATCTGTGGCCAGCCAGTCGTGGCAGTCAGCTCCTCGTAGACGAAGTCCCACTTGATATGTTCTGCATGGTAGGAGCCGTGCGAACTGGCCTGTTTCAGCTCCGACCACGTCTCCTCGGGTACGTTGAGGTAGACATAGATCCGGTCGGTCGGGTCGCCGAGGAACCGAATGTAGAGGTCCTTTGTCTGTCGGTCGTACAGCCCCGCTTTGAGGTTGCTGCTCTCGAAGGGCATCATATCGACTCGCGTCTCGTCGGGCGACAGCGGGTCGTCCAACTCGACGGTGACGCCGGGGCGCTCGCCGATCTTGTTGGCCTTCGGCGGCGCGTCGTCTGGCCGGCTGGACTGTGTGCCCGGCGCGTTGGGGTCGACCTCGTTGCCGACGTTGGCGAGGAGCGTCTCGCCGTCGACGGGATGGTCCTCGGGCAGCGGATCTTCGCCGATCATCTCCAGGGCGCGGTTGACCGGGAGCGCCCCACGCACTGCCTGGATCTTCGTCCGTGCGACGCGAGCGTCTTCGCTGGGCTGGTCGGCCCCACGGAGCTCGAAGTTAATCGTCCAGTCGTCGACGTCAAGCGCGGTCTGGTGGAGGATATGGTACAACCGCGCCTCGAACTTCGCCTGCTCGGGCTCGATGACTCCCTTCGCGAACTCCCGGACCTGCTCCTTCGAGTTGGCTCGATTCGACGTCGACGTGACGTTGATGAGGATTGGCGGCACCGAGTGCGCCTTGGCGATCTCGTGCTCGTTGCGCTCACGGAACGCCTGGAACTCCATGTCGTTGGAGTCGGTCGCCCCCAGCGGCTCGAACTCGATGTCGACGTTACTGCCGTCTTCGGTCTCCAGTGGGTTCTGGGCCTCGAACTCGTCGACCTCGAGGATGGCCGTCCGGTAGGGCTCGCCCTTGAGGTTCTCCTGCAGTTCCCGGAGGTCCTCCTTCGAGGACTCGGTGAGCTTCCCCCCAGTGACCTTGATGGCGTAGTGCGGGATGCCCAGGTTGTCGAATATGTCGTGGTTCCATTCTTGGGCGGCCTCGTCGGCGGCCATCGTTCGCATCGCTGCGATCCAGTCGGGAATGCCGTAGTACAGCGAGAGTGATGACGGGTTGGGAACGAAAATGAGCTCGTTGGCTGGGCTGTTCGGGAGGGCCGCAGCGCTATCGGCGACGTCGCCGGTCTCCTTATCGACGAAGGTCTTGTCCCCGCCGTAGCGGTCGCCCGCCTCGCCGAAGTACCGACGTCGCCCCTGTCGGATTTGGACGTAGCCGTGGCCGCTCTGAATCTCTTCCTCACCGTCCTCGGTTTCGGTCGTCGTCTTCCGGACACGCACCGTCGTCGCTGGGATGTGCGCCAGCCCGACCGGCGTGCCGTCGCCCTCGACGAGGATCTCCAGGGCGGCCCAGCCGATGCCGTGGTAGTCCCGGCGAGCAAGTTCTAGTACTTCCTCCGGCGTTGAGGCGGCCGTGCCCTCGGGGCCCAGTTGCCACCGCGACTCGCTACCGCGCCAGAACGATTCGATAGTGTCGTAGTCGGCGCCGTCCGGATCGGGGTCGTCGGCCTGCGGGTGCGGGACGATGTCGAAGCCGTAGCCCACCTCGTAGCGGGCCTTCATCCGGACGCAGGCAACGTGGGTCTCGTTTAGCTCTTGGAAGGCACCCAGCGTCTCCGGATTGTACGGCGGGACGATGCCCCGACCGACGTCCGTCGCGATGCGTCGTTCGTCTAGCTGTGTGGTCTCCTCAGCCTTTTCGAGCGCACCGCTGTTACCGGGTGTCGATACGGACAGGGAGACACTCGCGTCGTCATCGTTGTCAGTCATGTTTAGAGGTAGCTCACTCCGTTGGAGTCGTCATCCTGGTCGCCGGCGTCCTCATCGAGCGCGCCGATGTCCTCCAGGTGCCGAATGCCTTGCTCGGCCATGTACCACGCCGCGATGAGGTCGGGGGTGTGACCCTGCAGCTTCCCGTCGGAGAGAGTGAGCGACATCGCAGCCTGGATGAAGTCCTCCGTCCCCGAGTGACCACGATAGAACTGGATGCCGCCGTTCTCGACAAGTCGACGGAGCCGCGGGATACCGTTCTCCCAGCTGTGTTTCTTGCCCGTCGTCGGGATGCCCGTCACCTTCGCTCGCAGCGCCGCCGAGAACTCGACGGCGTCGTTCTTGACGTACTGCTGCATCCCATTGGACTCGATGACGATGACCGCTGGGTCGTAGCGGTCGTCCAGGTCAGCGAGCGTCGCCTTGATAGCCGATGGCTGCATCCCCGTCTCCGCCTTCGCATCAAGGAGCTGTCGACGGCCATCGCGACCGACGCGGAACGCGACGAAGGCCGCGTTGTCACCGGTGTCGGACTGGGCTGGGTCGTGGGCGACGATCGTGGCCTCGCCAGCGCCGGGCGTGAGCTGGCGGGGCGGCTCCTGGCCTCGAATCGAACACCCGCCATCGTCGACGAGGCGATTGACGTCGGCCTCCTCTATGAGGTTGCCGCTGGCACCCCTGATTGTGAGTGTATACTCCCGCCAGAAGAGGTAGTCCGCCATCTTCGAACGCTTGTTCGCCAGCCAGTCGGGCCCTCGAGCGTCAGGCCAGAGCAACTGCAGTGTGCCGCTGCCCCACGGGTTCTCGACCTGAGTGTAGAGGTCCTCGTCGGGCCGGCGATCGGCCCAGTCGTCGTCCTCGCGATACTCCTGGTCCCACGTATCGAGGATGGCGGGGAACTCCCGCAGCGCGTACCCCTCGTAGTCTCGATAGTGGCTGTAGATGTCGTCCGGGCGCTTCCGGGTCCCGACGATCACCGTACGACCGTCGTCCTTGACCATCGGCTGGGCGACACCGTCGACCCAGTTGAGGACGTCCTCGGTCTTGCCGTCACCCTGCTCGCTGATGATGTCGTCGAGGATGAGCAGGTGAGCCCGTGCACCCTCGATGGAGCCTTTGAGCCAGCCCGTCGTCAGACTGGAGCCGTTCGCGAACTCCTTCGTCTTCTTCGAGTCCGTATCCCGGGGCTTGTTGAGGTTGATGAGCCACGGGTTGCGCTCGATGAACTTGTTGAGCTCGCGGTCGGCCTTCTCGTAGGCCTGCTCCATCGTGTTCATCGCCCAGATGACGCGGTAGCCGTCGAGGTACTCCAGGCAGGCCACGGCGTACGTCGTGATGATGGTCGTCTTCAGTCCGTCCCGGTGACACAGCAACGCGAGGTCACCGTCGACGTCGGCCTCGCCGGCGAGGTGTTGAAGCCACTGGTCATGGTGGCCGCCCAAGGGCGCCCAGTCGTCGTACTCATCACCCATGTAGCCCTGCGAGAGCTTGTTGGCGAAGTCCAGCCAGCAGCCGTGCTCGAAGGGGTTGTACGCTGCGCGGATCTCCGCCCGGGAGAGGTCGACCTCGGTCGTGCCGCCGGCAGTAGTACTACTCATCGTCGAGCGTCGCCTCCCGGACGGCCGCCGCGGCCTCTTCGTTGAGCGAGACAGTCGTCTCCATCTCGCCGTCGACGTTCATGTTGATGTCCGTCGAGTAGACGCCAAGCGCGTCGCCCTTCGCCTCGAGATGTGACGACTGTTCTTGACGGGCCATCGCCTGCCCCTTGAGGTCGTCCTGGTCGCGCTCGAGGCCGTCGAACTCCTTGGTGTACTTCGGCGAGCCGTCGACGGCCCGCAGCGGGTACTCCTCGCCGGGGCGGACGGACGTCGTCCGATCGGTAAAGCGGATAATGACGTCGCGCTCGGTTGCCCATTCGGGCCAGTCCTCGTCGCCGGGCTCGACGAGCTCCCACTCGGGCCACTGCATCGACGTCTCCCGATCGTCGGAAACGCGGTCAGTCTTCGGGACAACCCGGATGATGGGCTCGTCCTTGGTAGTGTCACGTTCAGCCTGCCGGGCCCGCTGGTAGAGTTGTTCCTCGCGCTCGGCGATCTGCAGGCGGACGTCAGCGTGACGCTGCTCGATCGCCTCAATGACCTCTTGCTTTGGCTGCTCGTTTAGGTAGTCCCGGACTGTCGACCGAGCGTATGAACCGATGCCCTCAGCCTCGAAGCGTTTCCGGATTTCCCCGACGTCGAGATTGTCGAGGTAGTGCCACTTCAGGGCGAGGTGGACGCGGCGGTCTCGTGTGCTCATAGGTAGGTAGCTGTCGCGCGGTGTCGTGAGGTGATATATACTTTAAGTAGGCTGGCCGGAACGGGGAGGCCGGCCAGCAAATCGGCTGTGTAGTATGTCGAAACTGTGATTATTTCTCATCGGGATGGGTCTCATCTCGCAGCGCCTCGATGTCTTCACGCTGGAGGTCGGACAGCACGGCCACGACCTCGACGGCCTCCCACCCGACGACGATAACGGCAGCGAAGCCAGCGGAGAGTGTCGGGTCAGCACCCTCGCCGATAGCGTACACGCACGCCAGAACGGCGACGAGATCGGCCATTGCCTTGATGATTTTGTACAGTCGAAAGCTCATGTTCAGATGGCAGCTAATAAGCCAGCCAAGGCGATGTTGAAATTCGGCGACCTCTGGGCCTCTCCAGAGGTCTCGTGAGTTGTTCGTGGCCATGGTGTCATGCATTAGGTGTTGGAGTGTCCGGGTGGGGAGTCGAACCCCGCGCTCGAAGAGCGTACCACAGCCGGACGGAGCGGCCACGAGATAGTGGCCACGCTGGGGGTGACTGTTGGGTTGGATCTGCCGGTTGAGCAATCGATCGGATGGAACTGTACGCACGATGCAGACCCTCGCCGTAACACGGGTCATCGGGGGTGTAATCAGCGAACCGGCGGCGTCGCTTCGTCCTCGTCGACGCGAAGAACTGTCCCGCCGATGTCGACGCGGTAGAACCGATGGATGCCGTCGGCATCAGCCTCTACAATCGTGTCGACGACCGGACCGGCTCGGATATCGCCCCGAAGGGTCTCGACGGCGACGCGCTCCGGCGCCGACGGCTGGATGCTCATCTGTGCTGAACTCCTTTCGCGGCTGCGACGGCGAAGATGCGCTTATCGTCAGCCTCGTGGTCCGGGTGGGACTTGAGGTGAGCGACGACGTCGTAGACGCGCTGGACGTCGACGAAGTAACCGGCCTCCTGGAGGCGCTCGACCAGCGCCGGGACGCGGTCCAGCGCATCGCGTTTGCTCAGCGTATCGGACTGGGAGAGGCCTCGGACCGACCCGCACTCGCCGCAAGTGGTGCGGGGGACGGCCTTGGGAGCGGCGTTCGCGATGGTCGCCGGCGAGTCGATGAGTTCCTCGCCCTGGACGGCCGACGGTGTTCGCCAGCTGGCGGTATCTTCGCGGCCCCAGTCGTCTCGCTCGACAGTATCCGACCGGCGGAGCCGGGAAAAGCACTCTGAACAGACTTCGTGGTCGTGCCAGACGAGTGTCTCAAACCACTCCAACGCGACCTCGCCCGACCGGGCAGGGTTGCGCGGTAGTGGCGACGCTCGCGGTGTGTCAGTTGCTTGTGACATTTGGAAAAGAAGTCAAACAGCTATCGGCTCGACAGCGGGATTCATCGGGTGTCTCGGCCCGCTACCGTGATTCGTGTACGCTAACCTTTCATTATCGGCATTCTGACTTAAACGCTTGGATAGTGGGGTGAAAGCCCCAGTCGACCATGTCCTCCCCCGGAGCGTGTACGCGACCGGCGAGTCATCCCGCCTGGTCATGTGAACGATTGTCGACTCCGGGGTGTGAGGTGGCCGCTGGTCACACGTCGGGGTGGCCGGTGGGAAGGTAGGACTCTCTCGGTCGGCCAGTGCCCGGCGACGCACCCCACACTGTCACGAGTTCTCCCTCGTCGCGCAGCTCTCGAAACCGGTCCTGGAGTCGTTCTGGACTCAGGTCACAGTGGTCGGCGGCCTGCTCGGGAGTGACGCCACCACGGAGACAGTCCCGGTCGCCGGCATCGAGCGCCGCATGGACAGCGTCGAGGACGGCGAGGTCGGACTGACGCGGCCGGCCATCACGAGTCATCGAGAACCTCCGCAATACGTGGCCGGTCGGCGACCTCGGGGTAGTGCTCGACGAGCCGGCGGAGTTTGGACTCGGTCAGCAGTACTAGCCGGAGGTTGCCGTCGGGGTCGCGGAAGGCCAGCAGGTCGCCGTTGTCGAGTGCGGCCTGGATGGATGCCTTCAGTCCCGACCGAGTGTAGACAGCGTAGCAGGCGAGCGTCTGGTAGACAACGCGTGGCCGAACGCCCGGCCGTTGCTTGGGACTTGACTGGTGATCGACCACGGAGAGGACGCGGTCGTAACGATGCTTCGTGTCGACGTCCTCGTTTTCGTCGGGAGCGTCGTAATCCGAGACTGCTGTGAACTTGTTCACCATAGGGATTTGCTGTGTGTGAGCCGCCGAGCGCCGGATTTTCGATGTCGCAATCCGGCGCAAGTGAGATTTACCCACCGCTACCGCAGTATTACTTACACAACTGCACTTGCAGTACTCTACAGCAACAACAACGGAGGTGGAATCCAGTTGGACGGGGAAGTCATGGAATCACCGTCCTCCTGTGGTGAACTTGTTCACAGGACACTTCGGGCCCTGAGCGCCAGCAAAGTCGATGACGAGTGCCTTGTTCTGGGCGTTCTTGTCCAGCTCCAGTTCGCCGTACTGCGTGAGGTCCGCTCGTTCGTGCATCCAGGCGTACTCCGAGGGGAGCGAGTTCGACCCATCGATGAGGTCGTTCGCGTAGCGTCGTGAGACGCCGGTCGCATCGACGATGTCGGAGACCTCCATCGCGATGACCGCCTCGTCTGTCCGGCGGTTGCTCGCCATCTGGACGATGTCACGAACCTTCGAGGCTTTCCCACCGCCACCGTCGGCGATGACGCCGTCGAGTGAGGCGACCTCGTCCTCGACGTCCCCGAGGCGGTCGCCAAACTCTTTCCCCGCTGCGGGAAGGTCGTCGAACTCGTCGACGTCGAGCAGGTTCGTCAGGGCGCCCTTCAACACCGCGACGTCGCGGTTGGCAACCTGCTGGAGTTTGTCTACCTCCGACCGGAGACTCTGCACTTCGGACTCCAGTTCCGCACGAGACATCTCCGTCGGCGACTCTGGGCCGTTCTTGTCGGCGTCCGAACCGCTACGGCCCTCTGTCCCATCGCCCTCGTCGTCGGGTGCATCGTCATCCACCTCGGCGGTTTCCTCCCGGACATCGACGTCGGAGCCGGCGTCCGCCGAGGGGCTCTCGCCCCGCCCGGCAGCCTCCTCGATGGCCCCACCGTCTGGCTTGGGATGGGGCTCGTCGTGGGTCTCCGTGGCGGCCTCTTTGTCACCCCTTTCGTCGGCCTCGTCGGTGGTTCCGAGGCCCAGCTCGGCGTGGGCATCGCGGAAGTGCTCCATGTCGATGAGCGTGTCACCGGCGCCGATGGCTTGCATCGCGGCCTCGCTACACAGGTCGTCGATCTGGTCAGGTTCGAGGTCGGGATAGCTGTCGGCGAGCTCCGACGGCGAGACACCATCGGCCAACATCACGTTGGACTTCGTGACGCGCATGTCCCACTGCTCGACGTAGTCAGTCATCGCCGACCACCTCCCAGGCCGGCGTGTGGCCGTCGCGCTCGATCTTTTCGACGGCCTCGGTGAGCGTCTCCTCGTCGAGGGGGATGTGTGGGTTGCTTAACTCCCGTCCCTCGGCGACCATCTCCGCTTCGAGGCGGAGCATATCGACGTCGCCAGTCGTCGACGGACCGGAGCGATACATCTTGCTGACGTTGCTCTCGATAGTCCGCGAGTCACCACCGCGACCGGCGCTGGTGAGTTCGCGGATCTTGTCGCCGTCGACGATCTTGTCGTAGTTCGTGACGAACGCGTCACTGAGGCACTTCCGCCGTTCGGCGGCGAGCCGTCGAATCTCCGGCGGCTTCCGGAGCGCATCACTCGACATCGGCCACCTCCAGCTTCCGGCCGATGATGTCTGTGACCAGTTGTGGCTGGGCGGCCTCGCCGACGCGGTCCTGGGCGGTGTCGACCTCGATGACGCCGTCGCCATCGCTGTCGTTGACCACGACGACGGTGCGGGGTTGCTGGGGACCGTCTTCGGGGCCGTCGGTGCGGCGCTCGCCGACCAGTTCGAGGCCCGGCGTCGGCGTCCCATCGCCGCGCTGAATCTCGACGGGGCGCGTGTCACTCATGCACAAACACCCCGAGTCTGGACGCTGTCTGCGGGATTTGGGGGCAACGAAAGGTTGATAGTGGCTCTCAACGACCAAGTTCCCAAGTTCGGTTTTTTCAGTTCTTGGAGTCTCTCAACCGCTTTTAGGGCGAAGCTGTGAGAGGCAAAAAGGTTATAATAGCAACCACGTAAAATTTGGACACAATGTCAGGGACATTCGTACCGCTATTCCCGGGGTTCCCGGGCGGGATGGAGATGATGGTCATCCTCCTCATCGCCGTCCTGCTGTTCGGCGCAAACAAGATTCCGAAACTCGCTCGTTCGACGGGCGAAGCGATGGGTGAGTTCCAGAAAGGCCGCGAAGAAGTCGAGCAAGAGCTCGAAGAGATGCGCGACGGCGTCGCGCCCGAATCGCAAGACGCCGATGCCAACACGGAGACGACGGCCGCCGAGACGAGTACCGACACGAGCACCGACACCGCCGCTTCGACGACTGAAGAGACGGCGACCGAATCGAACAACTAACTCTCGCTTCTTCCGCTTTCCGCGCGAACGAAAGCGTTTTTCAGTAGTCCTGTGACCCTCCGGCAGGGCGTGTGGCCTAGTGGACGAGGGCGAGGGGTTCCTAACCCCTAGAGCGCGGGTTCGAATCCCGCCACGCCCGTTCTGCTCCGAACGAACCTGAGGAGCGAACGGGCCCGGGATTCTAATCA
Source organism: Haloarcula amylovorans (assembly GCF_004681185.1). Classification (GTDB taxonomy): domain Archaea; phylum Halobacteriota; class Halobacteria; order Halobacteriales; family Haloarculaceae; genus Haloarcula; species Haloarcula amylovorans. Next base: position 827,227 of record NZ_SRIF01000001.1, read on the forward strand.
GGGAACGAGAGGTGAGCGAACAGGAGTGACCGTGGTTCGAATCCCGCCACGCCCGCTCACTCGCTTCGTTCGTTCGCGGCCGTGGCGACCTTCGCAGAATCTCCGATTCTGCTCAGTCCCGCCACGCCCGCTTGGTCTTGAAAGACGGCAAGTGGCGTCTTTCAACCGTCGCAGAATCACAGATGCCGCTCAGCTCTGGCACAGTGGTGCAGCGACGAGTGAGCGGCAGTGACCGTGAGACGAGCGAGCGCTTTATCGGCCGTTCAGAAGGCTCAGTTCTCTGCAGTGGCCGTCGTCTGGGGACCGCCGACAACGACGACGCCGTATGCGCCGACCGACGCGTGGTTCGTACATTTGTACATGTAGACACCGCGTTCGTCGAACGTATGAGAGATGCTACCACCAGGCGTCGCGGTGGCCGTCCCGGTGAGCGTCTGTGTTGGGGTAGGGGTCTTCTCGGTGAACGCATCCCCGTTCGTGTGTGTGATCTCGTGTTCGCCGTCGCGCCACTCCCAGTGAACGGTTTGACCCGGATTTATCCAGATAGCGGGAGGTTCGAAGAGGGCGTTCGAGGGGGTCTGACCCACGGCGACGGCGACAGTACCGCTGCCCCGTCTGTCGGCGAAGGACCCGTCGTACGTCTGGCCGGAGTCGAGTTTCCGCTTTTGCTCCTCGGTCAGTTGTCGAAGGGGATAGGACGGTCTCTCAGTGCCGGCCTCGGTTTGTGTCTCAGTCGGCGTCTCAGTCGACGACGCGGTGGGGGTCTCGGTGTGCGTCTCGGTCTGGAGATCCGTCGTCACGGAAGCTGTGGTCGCCACTTCGGTTGGGGTCTCTGTGCCATCCGTTGGCGTAGACTCTGTATCCGGTCCGTTACAGCCAGCGATCGCCCCAACGAGACCGATACATGTAGTGCGAACAAAGTTACGCCGTTTCACATCCGTAATCTCTGTTCCCTCTAGTTAAATCTTGATGGTGGCTGTATGACAATTCAAGGGGCATGCCACCTACGTGTCTGCCGATCTCTGCGTGGTTGTGATGGGAAATGAGACACACCAGTCGCCTGCCGCGATCGCTCACAATTCCGTCTGCATACCGCGGTCTCACCGTATCGAGTTCCAGAGTAAAACGGCCCCAACCCCACTTGTATCGACGGATTCGTCTCCGACTCCGTCGGCGGTGCTCGTGTTTGGAGTAGTGGATTAGACGCTGTCGGTTTCCGTGGACGTCTCGTTACCCGCCAGACCGTCTTCCGTAGACGTCTCGTTGCCCATCAGACCGTCTTCCGTGGACGTTTCGTTGCCCGCCAGACCGTCTTCCGTGGACGTCTCGTTGCCCATCATACCATCTTCGGTTTCGGTACCCATTCCGGATTCGGTTTCGGTACCCATTCCGGATTCGGTTTCGGTACCCATACCGCCACTTTCGCCGCCTTCGTCGTCAGCGTCCGTTCCTTCAGACTCGCCGCTTCCGCCGTCGCCGCCACAGCCAGCCAGCAGACCGACAGTTGAGACAGCAGCTGTACGACGAATGAAGGACCGTCTATCCAGGTTGTCCGACATGCAAGCCGAACTGGGGGACAAAGAGACTAAAATCCATTGGCCGTTTCTATACATTATTAAAGAATATGCGTGTTTAACTATCTATATATCCAATTATGCTGTTTTGGCGCGTGAGACGGTATAGAGCGATATGGACTGGTAAATACACCTGTGAATAAATACACGTCTCATCAACAAGTTTGGAATACCGATACGACTCGGACGAGCGTTCATGAGTCCGCCCGCGGCCGGCTGGATATGCGAGGTGCCAATCGTGTCGGTCTGGATATGTGGTGACCAGTTGGTCCGTGACCGGAGCCAGCTTGCCCGTCGGTCGAACGGACCAGTTCTCCTGATCGAAGCGCGATCGTTCGCGTAAAAACTACTCTCCCATCCCCGCAAACTGACGCTGCTGTTCGGCGCGATGTGGCAGTTCTAGGACGCATTTCGCAGCCCGCTTTCGTCGGTCGCACCCATGATACTGCTCTGCGGTTCCACCGGTCACCACGTCGTTTCGAGGCGCTTCGCTTAGTTGGCGTGCGACGCTGTCGCTCGCCTGCCGATCGATGTCTCTCTTCGCAGTATCTTGCTACTCGCGGGTTACTCCGTTCCCCGCTCGCTGTTTGAGCGCTGCGCGACTGAAAAGAGCGCGGCCCTCGCTATTCCCGCCAATCGTCCACCTGACACTCCCGAAGTTCCGACCGCGAATGCCACGTCCGCGGACGGAACGCAACGACGATGCTGGCGAGATACGCGGCGACGACGACGGCTGTGACGACGACGCCCGGGACGATTCCGATGCGGGCGCTCTCGGGCCACGGCCCCGACTGGGCGAACGACGTGACGCGGATGAACCACGCGGCCGTCACGATGCTGAACAGCGCGAGGTACACACGACGCAGTCGGTGGGCAACGGCCTCCTCGAAGGGGACCTTCAGCGTCGGCCGGTAATAGTCGGCGCTCAGCTTCCGCCGCCACGCGCCGTCGTCGACGTCCTCTCGCGGGTCGAGGCCGTGCGCCCAGACGTTCTGCTGGATGAGGCGGACCCGCGAGCGCCACACGTCGAATCCTCGGTAGCGATGGGCCTCGATGCCGAGGAAGGCCCCAAGCGTGACGAGACCCACTAGCACGAGGTAATGGGGATTACTGGGATCAGAGAACGACCACGTGAGGATGGCCGCCATGACCGTGACCGCCCAGTTCGTGGTGCGGTCGAGTCGCTCGCGCCACCGGGTCATTCGGTGGACCTCGCCACGATAGAGGTGGGCCATCGACGAACTCGGCCCCATCTCCTGCTCGAAGAGGCCCGCGCCGAGACTCCGTTCACGTTCGCCGCTCGGGTCGAATTCGTCCCTGTTCATGCGATTTGCTCACTGAACGTCTTTCGGAACTCCTGTGTCAGCTGTCCCATCTTCGTGTCGTAGTCGTCGAGTGATCGCTGCATCTGGTTCACTCTCTCACTCATGCCGGTTCCTCCGTCGTCTGCTCCGCTGTGCTGCGCTCGGAGCGGACGTACCCCTGCAGGTACGCGCCGGCAAACATCCCGGCGATTGCATAGAGGATGGTGACGTTGCCGACGCCGAGACTGGCGTAGGCTGCCCCGGGACAGATTCCCGAGAGACCCCATCCGACACCGAAGATCCCGCCGCCGAGGACGACGTTCTTGTCCATCGATTTCACGCGAGTGCCGAACTCGCGGCCGGTCAGCGGTGCGGTTCGACCCGACCGAGAGCCGACCGCGAAGACGATACCGGCGACGATGCTCGCCCCGCCCATCACCAGCAGGAGACCGAAGTCCGACAACTGGAGGAATCGCAGGACGACCTCCGGACGGTACATCTGGCTCAGACCGAGGCCGAAGCCGAAGACCACGCCACCTAGCAGGATGGCCGGCAGGAACAACGGGTGGCGGCCGGCGTCGTTCGCGTCGCTCACGGCGTCACCCCCAGGGCCTGCACTATCTGGGCGGTGCCGATGGCGATGCCGACGAACGTCGCCACGTTCAGCAGCGACGTCTCCGAAAGCGACCCGACGCCACAGACGCCGTGACCGGAGGTACAGCCCTTTCCGAGGCGCGTCCCTACGCCAACGAGGATGCCGCCGCCGAGCAGTCGCCACCACTGTACCTCGGTGGTCCAGCCGAACTCGCCGAATGTCAGGCCGTAGATGGCGCCGCCGAGTACGATGCCGAGCGTGAAGACGACGCGCCAGTCGCGGGACGACCGGAAGCGGAACTGCTGGAACCGGGACTTCGAGGAGACGTACGAGAGCGTCGATTCGAGGAACGTGCTCGCCCCAGCGATGATTCCCGTCGAGAGGTAGATAATCGCGGTGCCCACACCGATGAGCAAACCGCCGAGGAGGTAGTGAACCCACCCGTAGGGAAACAGCGTCTCGGCGAGCATCCTACCTCCTCACCGTTGTATCCGAGGACAGACGCATCTCGACGATGTCCAGCGACTCATCGGAGCCGATAGCCGCAGCGTCGTCGGGGAAACGGAACGGTTTGTCGCTCATTCTATACCCAACGTAGCCGCCGACAGCACAAAAGTGTTGCGAGAATAATGCAATACTGTACGCTGGACACGCTCTCAGAATCCCGTTTCGTCGGACAATGTGCCCCCATAACAACCGAAGCGCAGCTCATTCTCGGGGATCGACAACCTCCCCTGTTTGCGACCGGGGGTAGCGTTGCGGAATGCGGGCAAGACAATGTGCCAGTCACAGACGACGCGCGTAGACGAGAGCGGTGGCACAGACGTGAAGCTGCGCGCTGTGCGGTCTACCGCTCGTCTTCGTGTCGCCGTCGCATCTCGTGGCGCGTGAACTGCGGCGTCGACAGCCCCGCCCGTCGCTGCCGGCGGAACGACCACCCGATGACGCCAAGGGTGATGACCGTCCCCGCAACCGCGAAGGCAGTCGCTTCGACAGTCGTCGTCACGAAGAGGAACGCCGCGACCGGAATCCCCGCGGCAGCGACGATGCCGAGCAGGAGTCGTATCGCCATCTGCCGGGCGAGCCCGTCGCTGTCTTCGAGTATCGCCTCTAGAACCAGTTCGTCTCGCGCGACGGTGTCGAGGGCGGCCTCGGCTCGCGGGAGTGCGGTCACGGTCGACCGCGCCGACTGGGTCACCGTCTCCTGAATCTCCTCGCGGAGCGCGCCGCTCATATCGGTGGCCCCCTGCTCCATCACGTAGTCGGTGATGACCTCGATGAAATCGAATTCGGGATCGAGCGTGCGACAGACCCCCTCTAAGACGGTGGTCACGCGGACGACCAGCGCGAGGTCCTGCGGGAGGCGCATCGGGAACTCGTACAGTTGACTCTCGAACTCCCCGACGAGTTGTTCGATGCGGTACTCGCTGATGTCCTCGCCGCGGAACTGCTTGATGACGATTTCGAACGCCTCGCGCATCACCTCGCGGTCGGCCATCGGGTCCAGTGCGCCCATCGCGACGAAGGCGTCCATCACCCGTTCTACGTCGTCTGTCGCCAGTCCGACGTAGAACTCCATCAGTTGCTCGCGGGTCCGCGCGCCGAGGCGGCCGGTCATCCCGAAGTCGTAGAAGACGAGCGTCCCGTCGGGCTGGACCGCCAGATTCCCCGGGTGTGGGTCGGCGTGAAAGCGCCCGTCCTCGACGATCATCTGGATGTACACCTCTTCGAGGCGCTGGACGAGGCGCTCGCGGTCGACGCCGAGTTCCTCCAGTCTCGCCACGTCGTCTATCTTCACGCCGTCGACGTAGCTCATCGTCACCACGCGGTCGGTCGTGTGGCTCTCGATAACGTCGGGAATCGCCACGTCGTCGGTGTCCGCGAAGCTCTCGCCGATCTCGTGCAGCATTCTCGCTTCGTGGGCGTAGTCCATCTCCCGCCGGATGGTCGCCGCGAACTCTTCGGTGAGGTTCTCGAGCGTGAACGCCTGTGCGGGGTCAGCGCCGTAGGTCAGAATCGGCGTCAGCGTCGACAGAACGCGCAGGTCAGACTCGACGCGTTCGCGAATATCCGGCCGCAGTACCTTCACGGCGACTCGCTGGCCGTCGAGTTCGGCCTCGTACACCTGTCCGAGCGACGCGCCGCTGATGGGCGAGGTATCGAACTCGTCGAAGCGTTCGGAGAGCGGACCACCTAGTTCGCGTTCGAGCAGCGGTTCGATGTCGTCCCACGGGTCCGGCGGTACCTTGTCCTGTAGCTCCGCGAGCACATCGATGTACTCGCGGGGAAGCGCGTCGGGCCGCGTCGAGAGCATCTGGCCGAGTTTGATGAACGCCGGACCGAGGTCGAGAAACGTCGCTTTCAGCCGGCGGGCACGTCGGGTCCGGTCCTCGCTCGAAACCGACCGGGAGCGGCCGACGACGACGAACCGTTTGCGGTCGCGCGCCCACGCGACCACGAACGGGACGAACTGCCAGCCGACGACGAGGACGCGCCACAACGCGCGAAGGGTGACGCGGAGGCCTGTCGGATGACGGGTGTCGGAGGACGGGCCGCCGCCGGTCGGACGCTGCGAGTCGCTCACTACCCTACTGTCGGGGTCCGCGCCAAATGAGTGTACTGGAACGCCGAGCCGGCACGGCGGCCTCTCAGGGGTCTAGTCCGGCCACTCCTGCCCGGATGAACACGAGCACAGGGATGATTTCCAGCCGACCGACCCACATGTTGAGGAGGAACATCGCCTCCGCGAGCGGGTGCATCGTTGGGCCAGTGATGCCGGACGACAGACCGACGTTGCCCTGCGCGCTGGCGACTTCGAACAGCGCGTCGGCGTAGGTAAACTCGGGTCCGGCCACGTTGACGAGGACGAGACTACTGGTGACGAGGATGATGAGCCACAGGAGCGTGACTATCGCGGCCTCCGCGAACTCCCGTTCCATCGCCGTCCGGTCGAGCGTTCGATCACCGATTCTGGCCATAATAACCGCGTTCTTCGGGAGGAAAACTCGCGAGAACTGCCAGATGATTCCGCGAACGATTGTGTACCCGCGGATTATTTTGATGCCGCCGACGGTGGACCCGGCGGCACCGCCCAACACCATCGCTCCGACGACCATCACCTTGGCACCGGCGACCCAGCGACCGATGGGGGCTGACTGGAACCCCGTACAACTCAGTGCGCTTATCCACTGGAACGTCGAATCGCGGATCGCATCGAGTTGTGCGCCGTCGAGCCACGGGATGGTAACCGGGAGGAACGACTGGGCTGCGAACGCGTCGGCTGCGGCCGGAACCGACAACACGTTCTGGAGGGAGAGTGTGAGGACGCCAAGCGCCAACAGAATCAATAGCCAGCGTGTCTGGAGGTCCGAAACCAGCTCGCCGAGATCTCTGTCCCGGAGGATTACGTAGTGGACCGGGAAGGCGATGGCCCCCAGGACCATAATCGGGAGGAGGACCGTCTCCACGAGCGGGGAGTTGTACGTCGCGATGGAGTTGTCCGTAACGGAGAACCCGCCAGTCGTAAGGCCGGTCATGGCGTGGTTGAGCGCTTGCCACGCGACCTCTCCGAGTCCGAGCGATTCGGCGTACTCGCTATCACTGGCAAGTATAGCGCCGAACAACAGGACGAACGACAGGCCCGTGTACCCGACCACGAGTTTCCAGACCGTTCGAACGGTGGAGACGACGCTGGGGTGAATCTTCTCTTCGCGCGCCTCGCTCTGGTAGAGGGCGTAGCTCCCGCTGCCGGGTCGGGAGAGAATCGAGACGGTCAGGACGATGACGCCGACGCCGCCGACCCACTGGATGAACGACCGCCACCACTGTATCGTTCGAGGCAGTGACGGCTCGTGGACGGCCATCGTCAGTCCGCTCCCGGTCCAGCCGCTCATGCTCTCGAAGAGGGCGTGAAGCGGGTGCCGGAAGTACGCGAGACTGGAGAGTGTCGTCGTCCCGCCGACGCGTATCGGCGTCCATGCGCTCGTGTCCGCGCCCACCGGGACGAACGTATCCATGACCGCTGGCGGCGTCAGCCACGCGGTCAACAGAAACGGGAGTGAACTGAACATCGCCACCATCAACCAACCGGCGGCGGCGATAATCATACCGTGTTTCATCTGCGGGTTCGGCGCGTCCGCGAACCCTCGATTGGCCAGTCCGCCGACGGCGGCGGTCACTCCACCTGCGATGAGAAAGCCGAGTGCGGCGTAGTACTCCCGGAATCCGAGCGCGAGGACGACCGTGAGGGCCATCAGCCCGGCGTCCATCAGCAGCAGCGAACCGACGTCCCGGCCGATGATTCGCAGGTCTGCCGGGAACAGTTCGGCGTCCCGTCGAGACATGCTAGCTCCGGTCCTCGGTGTGACCGAAGATGTCGGTCAGGTCCGGTGTCGCCCCTTCTGCGGAGTACACCGTGAGCAGGTCACCACTCTCGATTCGGGTGTTCCCGCGCGGGGTTATGGGATTGCCCTCGCCGTTGCGCTCAATGGCGACGACCAGCGTATCGTCGCCGAGGAGTCCGGCCTCCATGGCCCCCTGTAGCGTCCGTCCCGTTATCGGAGCGTCCGGTTCGACGGATATCTCGAAGACCTCGGCTTGGTCGCCCACCCGCATGAAGTCGACGATGGAGGGGCGCTTGACCGCCCGGTAGAGGTAGTCAGCGATGAGGCGCTGCGGGTTCTCTATCGTGTTGACGCCGATTTGCCGGAACAGACCCATGTGTTCGGGGTTGTGGACCACCGAGACGATGTCGGGGACCTCCAACTCCTGTGCCAGCAGACAGACCATGATGTTCGTCGCGTCTTGGTCTGTCGTCGAGATAAGCGCGTCCGCGCGGTCGGCACCCGCGTCCCGCAGCGTCTCCTTCGACGTCGCGTCGTCGTGGATGACGAGACAGTCGAATTCCCTCGACGCCTGCTCCGCTCGGGCCGCATCGCGCTCGATGACGACGACTTCGTTGCCGCCGGCCGTCGCGATCTGGATGAGCGGCGTCCCGATGTCGCCGGCCCCGACGATGACGATGTACATTCGAAGCGGTGTTCAAAATCGACTGAGGAAAGTATACCGATTCACAGATCACCGCCGGACGGCGGGGCTTGCTGGGACGGAGGCGGTTATCGGAACAGCCCCAGAATTCGGTACTCCTCGTCCGCCTCGTAGCGTCGGAACGCGAGGCTGTTGGCGAGCACCGATACCGAGGAGGCCGCCATCGCCGCCGCGGCCAGCGCCGGTTGGAGCAGGCCCAGCGAGGCCAGCGGTATCATGACCGTGTTGTACCCGAGCGCCCAGAAGAGGTTCTGCTTTATCTTCTGGAGCGTCGCTGCGGAGATGCGGATGGCTTTCAGTACGTCTGCCGGGTCGTCCCGGAGCAGCGTCACGTCGGCGGCCTCGATCGCCACGTCGGTCCCGGAGCCGATGGCACAGCCGACAGCGGCCGTCGCCAGCGCCGGGGCGTCGTTGACGCCGTCGCCGACCATCATCGCTCGGCGACCGTCCGACTGGATATCTTCGAGGGCTTCGGCCTTGTCCTCGGGCAGGACACTGGCCATCACGTTCTCCGGGTCGATGCCCACCTCTTCGGCGACGGCGCGGGCGGTCCGCTCGTTGTCGCCGGTTATCATCCACACGTCCAGTCCGCGCTCGCGGAGGCCGCTGACGGCATCGACGGCGCTCTCCTTGACCGTGTCCGCGTCGGCGACGACGCCGGCGAGTCGGAACTCGCCTCCAGTGTCTTTGACCCCAACCAGCATGGCCGTCTTCCCCTCGCGTTCGAGGCGGTCCATCTGCTCCTCGGCGGGGGCCGTGTCGACTCCGTTGTCTTCGAGCAGTTTGCGGTTGCCGACGAGTACCTCGCCGTGGGGCGTCGTCGCGCGGACGCCGTGGCCGGGGACGTTCTCGAACGCCTCGGCGTCGGCCACGTCGATGCCGCGTTCGCGCGCCCCTTCGACGATGGCTTGGGCAAGCGGGTGTTCGCTGCCGCTCTCGGCGCTGGCGGCGAGTTCGAGGACGTACTCCTCGGTGAGTTCGGGGGCCTCACGGAGGGTCCCGCCGTCAGACCGATGGTTCGACGAGGCTCGCCGTCCGCTGGACGGCTCACCGCCGTCGGCGGCCGCACCGACGACTTCCACGTTGGTCAGTTCCATCTCGCCTTCGGTCAGAGTTCCCGTCTTGTCGAAGACGACGGTGTCCACGTCACGGACGGTTTCGAGCACGTCGCCGCCCTTGAACAGGACGCCGTTGCGAGCGCCAATGGTGGTCCCGACCATCGTCGCAGCGGGCGTCGCCAGCCCTAGCGCGCAGGGACAGGCGATGAGCACCGACGAGGCGAAGACGACGACGGCGAACTCGGCGACGCCGACCGTCGCGGGACCGCCGGCCGCCAGCCCCCATATCGGGAGTGAGCCGACGAACCCGGTCAGCGCTTCGGGGAACAGTGCCCAGACGGCGGCCCACAGCAGGGCGTTGGCGATGACCGCCGGGACGAAGTACGCGGAAATCCGGTCGGCCAGATTCTGAATCTCGGGCTGGCGGGACTGGGCCTGCTTGACGCGCTCGACGATTTGCTGGAGCGCGGTCTCCGACCCGACCTTCGTCGCCTCGACTTCGAGGACGCCGTTCTGGTTCACCGTCGCGCCGATGACCTCGTCTCCCTCGCCCTTCTCGACGGGGACGGATTCCCCAGTGACCATCGACTCGTCGACGGCCGAATCCCCGTCCACGACGACGCCGTCGGTCGGCACCTTCTCGCCGGGGCGAACCTTCAACCGGTCGCCGACCTCGACTTCCGAGAGCGGAATCTCCGCCTCGGTGCCGTCCTCGCGGACGACCGTGGCGGTGTCGGCCTCCATCTCCAGCAGCTGGCGGATTGCCGCACCGGCCTGACTCTTCGAGCGGGCTTCGAGGTAGTTCCCAAGCGTGATGAACACGAGGATGAACGCCGCCGTGTCGAAGTACAGCCCCGTGCTGGCGATGAGGTCCAGTAGCGCGATGACAGAGTAGCCGTACGCCGTCGACGAGCCCAGCGCGATGAGCACGTCCATGTTGGCCCGCTTGTTCTTCACGAGCGCCTTGTACGCGTTCTCGTAGAACGGTTTACCCAGTGCAATCTGGACTGGCGTGGCGAGCGCGAACTGCACCCAGCCTAGTGGCACGCCGAACAGCGTCTCCTCGAGCAGTCCCAACGAGAGCAGGTGGTCCGTCATGAAGATCAGCAGGGGGAGCGACAGCGCCGCGCCGAACAGCGTCAGTCGGCGCTGTTTCCTGACTTCGGCGTTGCGGGCAGCGTCACGCCGGTCGGACGCGGACTGCTCGCCGTCACTATCCTCTCCGTCGCCGCTCTCGTCTTCCCGAACTGGCGTGTAGCCGGCCGACTCGATGGCGTCGTAGAGCTCCGAGAGGGAGACCGCGGACGGGAGATAGGTCACTTGCCCCTCGTCGGTGGCGTAGTTCACGTCCGCCGAGACGACGCCGGGCATCCGTTCGAGAGCGTCCTCGTTGGTCTCCGCGCAGTTCGCACACGACATGTCGGTGATACCGATGCTTACCGTCTCGGTGGCGACGCCGTAGCCAGCATCCTCCACGGCGGCAACGACATCGCCGAGCGACACCGCGTCGGGGTCGTACGTGACGCTCCCCTCGTCGGTGGCGTAGTTGGCGTCGACGCTCTCGACGCCGTCTAACTCGCCGACGGCCTCCTCGATCGTGGCCGAACAGTTGGCACAGCTCATGCCGGTCAGTTCGAGCCGAACGGTTCGCTCACTCATGATGGTATCTAGTACGGGCTACTCTTTGATGCGGCTTTTCCCTTGGAATTCGAAGTTGAAACACAACCAAATTTGACTATCACTGCCAAAGATGGCCAAAGATTTCGATTCAAATCTGCTGGCGTACTCGACCGCTACGCCTCTTCCTTGAGCGTCTCGTACTGTTCCACGAAGCGGGCCTCACAGGAACCACAGCAGAAGTAGTAGCGGTCGTCGTCGAGCGTCGTGCGGACGCCCTCCTCGTCGACGGTGTTACCGCACTCGGCGCAGTCTGGCGCGAAGTCGGCGGTACCGAGGCCGGGCGTCCACTCGGTGTCGGCGACGAGTCGCACGTCGTACTGCTGAACGTCCTCGAAGTCGAGATGCGAATCGAGGAAGCTCGACACCGCCGACTGGGGCACCGTTGCCGTCAGCGTCACGCGACTGTCGGCAGTTCGAAAGACGTGTTCGACCGCCTCGGCGTCGGCGAGCGCGTCGCGTATCGCGGCCGCACGGCCGGGCTTGGCGTCGATTTCGACCAGCACCGGGACGCCGGAGCGAAGGAGCGATCGGTCGACATCGACGGTGAACCCACGAATCACGCCCATCTCCATCAGGCGGTCGACGCGATCGGAGACGGCGGGTGCCGATAGATTGACTTGTTCGGCGATGTCACTGAACGGGCGGCGCGCGTCCGCGAGCAAGAGTCTGAGTATCTCGCGGTCGGTATCGTCGAGTCCTCGCATGTTCGGGAATCCTCACCGGAGGGTAATGAGTGTCCCCGTCGGTCAGAACGGGAGGCCAGCGGCGACGGCCCCCACGACCGTCTCCCAGACCGAGAAGCCGAACAGCACGCTCATCGCAAAGTCGGCGGCGAAAAAGAGGAACAGTGCCGCCCCCGCGAAGTGGGCCTTCCGGAGGTCGAACGCGTGCGAGAAGCGATAGAAGAACAGCGCGTTCGCCATGCTCACGGGGATGATGGCGAGCATCTCCCCGGTCCAGATGGCCGTCGGGAACGCGGTGTACTGTGCGGCCAGCGTGATGGTGATGAGTTGGGTTTTATCGCCGAACTCGCCGAAGGCCATCATGGCGAAGATCGGGAGGAAGCCGCCCATCTTGTTGGGGACCTGCCAGTCGAGAATTGGTACGCGAACGTCCAGTTCGCCGCCGTCGGTCAGAACGCCGCTCGCGGGCTCGGTCTCGGTATCGTCCGCCGTTGGTGCCGTCTGGACCAGCAAGTACGCGAAGACGACGAACAGCGCCGCGGTCATGGCGTCTAAGTAGCTGCCAGGGAGCAGGCCGGTCACCGTCTGGCCGAGCCAGACTTCCAGCGCCGTCCAGCCGGCGAATGCAGCGCCCGCTGCGGCGACGACTGTGTACGGATTGAATCGAGTCGAGAGGCCCGCGATGATGAACTGGACCTTCTCACCCGGCAGGACCGCCAGTTGCGCGCCCGCGGCGACGAACACGACCGTCAGCCACGTCGCCTCGCTCACGTACCGCTCACCTCGGCGACTGCCTCGTCGTGGGCCCGGACCTGAATCGCGTCCGCGATGTGGTCCGGCAACGAAACCGTCTCGTCGCCCGCTAAGCTCACCGTCACCATGCCGATGGGTGCGACTTCCTCGACGACGAGTTCGGTACCGGGCGTGATACCGACTTCGTCGAGGTAGGTCAGTTCCTCCGCGTCGCGGTCACGGACGCGGGCAACTTCGAGGCGCGCGCCCTCGCCGTGGTCGGCTAACACGGCGGCCGGAACGTCGTCGATGGGTTCGAGTTGGTCGTTGGGAATCGGGTCACCGTGGGGGTCTACGTCGGGTTCGTCCAGTGCGGCGGCGACGCGTCGCTCGAACTCCTCGCTGATGTGGTGTTCGAGAATCTCGGCCTCCTCGTGGACCTCGGACCAGTCGTAGCCCAGTTTCTCGGTGAGGAACGTCTCCAGCAGGCGGTGATGGCGGACGACCTCCAGCGCGACTGTCTCGCCCTCCGGCGTGAGGGTGACGCCCTTGTACTTCTCGCGTTCGAGCAGGTCGCGCTCTTCGAGCTTCTCGACCATACTCGTTGCCGTCGGCGGCGTCACGCCGACCGTCTCCGCGATGGTCGAGGTGGCCACCGGCGGGTCCCCTTCCCGTTCGAGGCGGTAGATTGCCTTCAGATAGTCCTCCATCTTCGCGCTCAACATACGCAGTTTTAGACGAGTCTAACACAAAAGGTTGCTGCCAGCTAACCACAAGTTTTGCGGAGAGCTACCACCGTTTCTCGTCCTCGGCGCGGTACGTCTGGCGGCGGGTCCGGGTCAGCAGCCAGAGTAACAGGTAGCCGATCGCGCCGAGGGCGAACACCGTCGCCGGGATGAGAAATGGGCCGAACGTCCGCACCAGTAAGTCGAGTCCCGACGTAACGGCCATGCGCTGGCTTGGGACGCCCGACGGATAAACGACGAGGATACCGATCACTCGGCAGGTACAAGCCATCGGCGGCCGAACGCCGCGCCATGTACCGACCGGGTCACTACGGCGCGGCGCTCCTCGTCTATGCGCCGCTGGGATTCGCGCTCCTGTCGTTCGACTTCCCCGGTCTCGCGGTGCTCGGCGGGGCGCTCTCGCTCGCTCTCGCACCGATACCGGACTTCGACCAGCGAATTCCGCTAATCAGGCACCGCGGCGTGACCCACACAGTCCTCTTCGCTCTCGTCGTCGGCGGCGTTCTCGGTGCCGTCGGGTGGGCCGCGGGCACCGCGACCGACGCCGAGATGGCGACGCGACTCGCGGCGTTCGGCGTCGTCGTCGGCACCACGACCATCCTCTCGCATCTGCTCGCCGACGTCATCACACCGATGGGAATAACTCCGTTCTGGCCGCTGTCGCGGACGAATTACACACTTCGTCTCGCTCGTGCGGACAACGTGATAGCGAACTACCTGTTGCTCGCACTCGGCGTGTTCGCAGTGGCAGTCGTCGTCTCCGTCTCGCACCCGTCGCTGTTGCCCGCTTAGATGAGGTCGCGGCTCTCCAGGGACTCCATCACGTCGTCGACGAGCGAATCGACGTTCTCGTAGGGGAAGTCGCCGTCGAGTTTCGTGTTGAGTTCCATCGCCGTCATCGAGAAGTCGTCCGACTCGAACTTCGTCGAGGGGCCGTTCGGCAACGCCGGAATCAGCCCCATGGGGCTGGAAATCGGGTAATCTGCGTCTTCGAACGCCTCGGTGAACTGCTCGCGGAGTTCGTCTCTGTCGACCATAATCGTTTGACCCATTGTACAAGCCGTTTCATAAAGGGTTCGACATCGGTACACTTTCCCGTTGTTCTGAGTTTATTCGAAGGCGGCGAACCTTCTTGCTCGTCGATATCCTCCCTCGCGTATGGACGGCCCTACTCGTCGTCGGTTCCTCGCCGGTAGCGGTCTCGCTCTCAGTGGACTCGCCGGGTGTACTGGTCCCAGGACCGATACTGGCGACTCGACGACGCCGACACAGACGCCGGACGCCTCGCTGTCGGCCCTCGAACTCGGTGTCGACTCCGTGGCCTCGGGATTCACTGCGCCGGTAGATGTCGTCGCGCCGCGCACCGACGAGTACTTCGTCGTGGACCAGGCGGGACAGGTAGCCTATCTCGGCCCGGACGCCGACGAACCGACTATGGCGCTCGACATCACCGACCGAATGGTCGACGTGAGCGGCTACGACGAACGGGGACTCCTCGGGCTGGCCCTCCATCCCTCCTACGACGGGTCGGGACGCGCGTTCGTCCGGTACAGCGCACCCCGGCGGGATGGGACGCCGGAGAACTACTCGCACACGTTCGTCCTCTCGGAGTTCGCCGTCGCTGACGGGACGCTCAACCCCGAGAGTGAGCGGCCGATTCTGGAGATTCCGGAGCCCCAGTCCAACCACAACGCCGGGTCGGTCGCGTTCGGGCCAGACGGCTTCCTCTACGTGGGCGTCGGCGACGGCGGCGGAGGCGGTGACGTCGGGACCGGTCACGTTACGGACTGGTACGACGCCGTCGACGGCGGCAACGGGCAGGATATCACCGAGAACCTGCTGGGGAGCATCCTCCGAATCGACGTGGACAGCGAGGGCGAGGACGGCCAGCCCTACGCCATCCCGGACGACAACCCGCTGGTCGGCCAGTCGGGACTCGACGAGCAGTTCGCGTGGGGCTTTCGGAACCCGTGGCGCTTTTCCTTTAGCCCGGATGGAACGTTCTTCGTCGCCGACGTGGGCCAGTCGCGCTACGAGGAAGTCGACATCGTCGAAGCCGGCGGCAACTACGGCTGGAACGTCCGCGAGGGCCGGAGCTGTTATCAGGCCGAGGAGTGCCCGTCAGAGACGCCCGACGGGACGCCCTTACAGGACCCGATCATCCAGTACCCACACGACGGTGGTGCGGTGTCGGGCATCTCCGTCATCGGCGGCTATCTGTACGACGGCGAAGCTATCCCGGCGCTCACTGGACGCTACGTCTTCGCCGACTGGCGAGCGAACGGCGACCTGTTCGTCGGTACTGACACCGACGAGTCGCGGTGGTCGGTGACGGCGGTGCCGGTCACAGACGGCGGGATGGGCTCGAATGTCCTCTCCTTTGGCCGGACACAGAGCGGTGAAATCCTCGTCTGTTCGACGGACGAGGGCGGTCTCTCGGGGTCCACCGGCGCGGTCCATCGGCTACGGGAAGCCTGAGAACGGGAGAACCGCGGGAGGGTGACGGCGACCGGGTCAGCGCGACCGCTGATCGTCGTCGGTGTCGCGCCGCGCCAGCCGCTCGGCCGACTCGCGGTCGGTCTCAACCCGTTGCTCGCCCTCGCTACGCACCAGCAAGAACAGCGCGAGCGGTGCGGCGAGCGCGAGAGCCAGGAAGACGAGCACGACCAGTCCGGTCACCATCCTAGCCGAGGAAGATGTCGGCGAGGTCGCTCGCCGCCGACCCAGTGTCTCGGTACAGTTCCGAGTAGCCGCAGTTCGTACACGAGACGACGCGGAACTCGTTGGTCTGGACGTCGAACATCTTCGAGATGCCGCCGCCGGTCGTGGATATTCGGCCGACGTCGGTGCCGGTGTGACCGCACTTCGGGCAACCACTGTCGCTATCGCTGTCGTCGGAGGGTGTGTTGGGGACCATGCACCTCCGAATTCGCGTGGCCCCCTTACAAATCTATTCCCGCCGTGAGGCCCGCTCTCAGTCGGTGGACATCAGTCGTCGGCGGCGACCGGTTTGCCGTGGCTCACCTCGTCGCCGAGTACGTCCATGAACTGGGCGACCCATTCGGGGTGGTCGGGCCAAGCCTGACCGGTGACGAGGTTCCGGTCGGTGACGAC
This sequence comes from Haloarcula amylovorans, assembly GCF_004681185.1. Classification (GTDB taxonomy): domain Archaea; phylum Halobacteriota; class Halobacteria; order Halobacteriales; family Haloarculaceae; genus Haloarcula; species Haloarcula amylovorans. Next base: position 843,759 of record NZ_SRIF01000001.1, read on the forward strand.
GCCGTCGACCCACGAACAGCCCGCGGCCTCGCACTCGGCGCGACAGGCCGGGTACGATGTCATCTCGTAACCGTCTAGCACGTCGGCGGCGGCGAGAATCTGCGGGCCGTGACAGAGCGCCGCGACGGGCTTGTCTGCCTCGAAGAAGTGCTGGACCGCCTCGATGACTTCGTCGTGGGTCCGCAGGTACTCCGGGGCGCGGCCACCGGGGACGACGAGGGCGTCGTAGTCACTCGGCGTCACGTCGGCCATCGTCGCGTTCAGTTCGAAGTTGTGGCCGCGGCTCTCCATGTACGTCTGGTCGCCGCGGAAGTCGTGGATCGCTGTCTTGATCGTATCGCCGGCTTCCTTCTGCGGACAGACGGCGTCTACCTCGTGGCCCACTGTCTGCAGCGTCTGGTACGGGACCATTATCTCGTAGTCTTCGCCGAAGTCGCCGACGATCATGAGGATGTCTTTGCCCATAGGTATCACCACACGGAGCTACGACCGGCGGCGGCATAAAGGCGTAGGCCAGCCAACAGGAACGCTGTAAGGGACGACGCTCGTCTGTGTCAGCAGACAGCGTCGAGGACCCTATCCACGTCGGCCAGCGAATCGAGAACGTAGTCGGGGATCACGTCGCTCTGTTCGAGGGTCGCGTCGTCGGTGACGCCCGAGCGAACCAGCGCTGTCGTCATCCCCGCGCGCTCGCCCATCTGGATGTCCGTGTCCAGTCGGTCGCCGACGACCAGACAGTCCGCGGGGGCGCAACCGACCCGGTCCAGCGCCGCGTCGACGGCCACCGACGAGGGCTTGCCGAGGATACGGTCGGGGTCGCGTTCGACGACGCCTGCGATGGCCCGAAGTATCGCACCGGACCCCGGTATCGGGTTCCCGTCAGCGTCGGGAAACGTCCGGTCGGGGTCAGTTCCGAGGAACGTGGTGTCGTCGCTGAGGACCCGCAGTGCGTCGTGCATGTCCCGATAGTGAAACTCGTCGGTCCACGAGCCGAGCAACACGTCCACCGCGCCGGAGTCGGGTTCGGTCACCAGTTCAGCACGGGTGGCCCGAACGCGCTCGCGGAGCGACGGCGACCCGACGACGAAGACGCCGTCTCCGCCGTGGTACTCGTCCAGGTACTCCCGCGTGACGGACGCCGACGAACAGGCCTCCCCCTCGTGGGCATCGACGCCGAGCGACTGGAGGCGTTCGACGTACTCTGCGCCGTCGTGGAGCGGGTTGTTCGAGAAGAAGCAGACCGAGAGGTCACGGTCGCGGATGCGGGAGACGGCGTCGGCCGCCCCGGGCAGCAGGTTGTCGTCGTGGTATATCGTCCCGTCGAGGTCCAGAATCACGCCCCGGAGTGTCATCGGTCGGTGTAGGGAGTCGAGACGCAAAAACCCCGTCTCATACGGACTGCTGTCGCTATTTCCCAGACCGACCGCACGACATCGCGCGGTCGATCCGGTACCGAACTGCAGCAGTCCGTCTCAGTCGGCCAACTCGACGCCGGTGAACTCGAAGCGCGCGCCGCCGCTCTCGCTCTCGGTTAAACCGACAGACCACCCATGGGCCTGTGCGACCTGCCAGACAATAGCGAGACCGATGCCGGTGCCGTCGCCGGAGGATTCCCCCATCTCGAAGACGTTCTCCGACGTGCTGATGCCGACGCCGTCGTCTTCGACGTAGAAGCCACACGGGAGCGAACCGACTTCGATGGCGACCGATTCGTCGTTGTGCTCGACGCCGTCGTCTGACCCCGCCCGACTGCTCGTCGAACCGTGTTCCACACTGTTCCGGAACAGGTTGGTAAAAAGGTCGTGGACGCGAGTCGCGTCGGCAAGGATGGTCGCGTCAGCCGTCACCGAGAGCGTCGCGTCGCCGGTCTCGACCCACGCCCACGCCTCCGTGGCCAGCGCTTCGACGGTCACGCGTTCCGGGTCGTCGACGGTGCGCCCCTCACGGGCCAGCGTCAGCACGTCCTCGATTATCTCGCTCATCCGAGTGAGCGACCGATCCACTTTCGCCAGTAAGTCCGTTTCCGTCTCGTCGCGCGGTTCCAGCAGCTCCACCGCGCTCTGGGCGACGTTAAGCGGGTTCCGGAGGTCGTGGCTAACGACGCTCGCGAACTCCTCCAGTCGCTCGTTCTGTCGCTCCAGTTCCCGTTCGCGGGCGACGCGTTCGGTCACGTCGCGCTCGACGAGTTGGACGGTGTCTCGCTGGCGGTGGCTCTCGACGGGGACGAACTGGGTCTGGTAGTGTCGACCACTCACCGAGTCCTCCAACTCTTGCGTCTCGCCGGTTTCGACCGCCTGTCTGACCGCGGCGACTCTGCGCCGGGCCGCCGTCGGGTCCATCACGTCGGTCAGGTGCTCGCCGACCAGCGAGTCGGTGTCCCGGTCCAGACGGGCAGCCATCGCTCGGTTCGAAGAGAGAATCGTCCCGTCGGTCGCCACCTGCACGATGCCGTCGGGGGAGTTCTCGACCAGCGACTCGAACTTCCGACGGGTTCGGTCCTGTCCGACGACGCTCTCGATGCGGTTGGCCAGTCGGCCGTACTGCTTGTCCTCGACGACTTCGAGTTTGAGGAGGTAATCGGCCACCCCGGCGGCGATGGCGGCGCTGGCCGTCTCCTCGTCGCCTCGGCCGGTCAGAAGGATGAAGGGTAACGTGGGATCGTCCTCCCGGATTGCTCGTAGCAACGTCAGCCCGTCCATCTCGGGCATTTCGTAGTCACTGACGACGCAGTCGAACTCCTCGTCGGCCAGTCGAGAGAGTGCGTCCGTCCCGCTGTGCTCGGCGACGGCCTCCATGTCGTGCTCCTCGGTTAGCGTCTCAGCTGTCATCTGTGCGAAGAACTCGCTGTCGTCGACGACCAGTGTCCTGATTGTATCCGCTGCCATCGTGGCTCGTACTTTCGCCTAGAGAACGCTTCGTTACTTATAGTTAGAGGTCGGAAATATGTGAGAAAATTAAACGGTTCGGAACCGGCGTTCCCACCGCGGCCCGGCCCGCCCGGTAAGCCACCATCCGATGACGCCAGCGATCGCCGAGAGCGCGACTGCGACGACGACAGCGAACGACGGCGCGATAGAGACGACCAGCGCCGCAACCAGCAGCGGGACCGCGAGCACTGCGAGCGCTGCCCCGAAGCAGGCGAACAGCGCCGTATCGAAGAGGAGTTCGTTGGGAGCTAGTCCCGTGAGGTACGCCGAGACGCCGAAGACGTAGACGGCGACGCCGGGCACCACGAACAGACCGACGGCCAACTGAGCGACCGGATACCACAGCGACGCGACGGCCAGGTACGCCGCCGCCGTCGAGAGCGAGAGAACGAGATACGCCCGGAGCGTCCCCGCGAACACGCTCTCGTAGTCCACCGGAAACCGGAGGTACTCCCGCGGCGCGTCAAACTGCGTCACCCAACTGTAGGTCGTGAACGCGCCCAGTCCCAGCAACGTCCCGAAGGCAATGCCCGGCTGCGGTTCGATTCCCGTCGCCGCCGTTATCCGGTCGAGCAACAGCGCCGTCACCGCGAAGAGGACGCCCATCGAGAAGACGACCTTCCCGACCGAACCCGAGGAGCGGGCGACCGACAGGAGCGGCCGTCGCGTCAGCGGGTCCGAGACGCCCGTGAACAGACCATCAGCGCGACGGTGACGACCCGACGAGCCGTTCTCGACCGGTTCGAACAGTGTAACGCCGAGCACGGCCAACAGCGCCGTCGGAAGCAGGCTCCGAACGACCGATTCGAGCGTTCCGCCGACGTACAGCGCGTAGGGCGTGTACGCGACGATGTCCACGAACCCGCCGCTGACGGCCGCCGCTCCGACCGCGAGGACGCCAAGCAACGCTACCCGACTCCGACCCGCGAGCGCGACCAGCGCGAGACTTAGCGATGCGCCGAAGGCGAACGCGGCGACGACGGCGACCCAGAGCCGGACGAGTGGGAGAAGCGCGGTCCCCTCCGCGACGGCGACGACGCCGTAGCCGACGACGGCCGGCGTGAGGACGAACCCGGCGTAGTAACAGACGTCCTTCAGGAGGAAGGTCGCGAGCAGGCGACGCCAGGAGATGGGGAGCGTCCGTGCGGAGAACACCAGCAGCGTCGTATCGCCCAACACGTCCCGGAGCGCGTCGCGGCCGACGAGACCAATCGTGCCGACCTGCAGGCCAACGAAGCCGACGAGCGCGACGAGGCCGCTGGCAACTGCTTCGGGGGCCGTTCCGGTCAGACCGAGCAGCCACGTCCCCGCGCCGGTCAGGACGGTAATAGCTATCGGGAACGCGGCGAAGCGGCCGCCGCCGAAGAGGTGGCTGTGCAGTCGCCACTCCTCGCGGAGCATCCAGCGGAACAGTGTGCCGGTCACGCCCGCGCCTCCACAGTATTGGGGTCGCCGCCGACCTCCTCGATGAAGTACGCGAGCAGTTCCTCCTCGGTCATCCCGCGCGGGTCACACTCGGCGACGAGTTCGCCGTCGTCGACGATGCCGACGTGCGTACACAGTTCCGCCGCGACGTCGACGTAGTGCGTCGAGAGAAAGAGCGTGTTCCCCCGCGAACAGTACGCCGCCAACTGCTCTTTGACCCGTTCTTGCATGATGGGGTCTAAGTTGACCAGCGGTTCGTCGATGAACACCAGATCCGGGTCGTGGAGGAACGCGGCCGCGAGCATCACGCGCTGGCGTTCGCCCTCTGAGAGACCCGTCGAGAGGGCGTCGAGTACGCCCGCGAATTCGAGTCGGTCGGCCCACTCGTCGATTCGCTCCTCGATTCCCGCTATTTCTCGCACCTCGCCGACGAACGTCAGGTACTCCCGCGGCGTGAGGAAACTCGGCGGATCCTCGCGCTCGGGGAGGATACCGATGGCCTCCCGGACGGCCATCGGCTCCGTGACTGGGTCGTGGCCGACGACGCGAGCGGTCCCGCTCGTCGGTTCGAGTTGCCCGGTCAGCAGTTCGATAGTGGTCGTCTTCCCGGAGCCGTTGGGGCCGAGCAACCCGAACAGTGCGCCCGCCTCGACTGATAGGGAGAGCCCGGAGAGCGCAGTGACGTCCCCGAACCGGCGCGTCAGGTCGCTCGTCTCGATGGCAGTCATATCGAACTGGAACAGACGAGGTGCTCTCTTAGCTGTTTGGTCCCCGAAATCATCGCTGAAACTGAGCGTCGGTATCGGCTGCCCGTGGGCCGCGGAGATGCCAGTGAGCGGTCCAGAGCACCCACGCGCTGAACAGCAGCGAGCCGAGCAGCTCGGGGATAGCGAGGCCGCCACGCGACAGTCCGCCGCCCGAGAGCCACCACCACCAGATGCCGACGTGGAGAGCTACCAGCCCGACGGTCCCCGCGGCCCGCCGGACAGCACCGGTGAGGGCGTTACCGACGGCGTACACCGCCATGGCGACCATCGACGCGAGGTAGAGCGTGACGGCCGCCGGGCCGTGAAGCGGTTGCGTGTACGGGAAGATACCGGCGCCGACCATCCCCAGCAGAGCGACACAGAGCGGGAGGACCGCGATTCGTTCCACGAGATTCGCGCTTCCCGTCCAGAGCGTGTACGAAAACAGTAGGCCGACGAGTCCCCCGACGACGAGGCCGCCGTCGAACAGCAGCGTCGTCACCGGCGTCGCCACGGGGTCGCCGGGCTGCCCGAGATTCGACAGCGCGTGGTCGCCCCACGCGAACGACGACGAGGCGAGCGTCGCCCCGGCTATCGCGGCGTTGGTCGATAGCACCGACACGACGCCGGCCCACCCGCCGAGTCGATTCACGTTCCCGTCCCGTTCGCTCACTGTATCAACTATCCACACTCGGTCAGTTGTAAACGTTCTGGAAGGAACTAATCGAGCCACAACGGTCGCGGCGGCGCGAGGGCGAACTCGGTGCCGGGGCTGTAGTGAAAGAGCGGCTTGCCCGTCGGGTCGGGCAAGCCGAGCGTCCGCAGAAGCGACCCCTGTACGTCGGCGTCGACAGTCCGAAGCGGCCACGGATCGTGGCCCACGCTTCCGACGAGACGAGTGCCGAACGGGTCCGTCGTGAAGTACCGCTGGCGCTCGACGAGAAACGAGGCGAGCGAGTCTGGCGGGGCCGTCGTCGCCTCGCCGTTGTCGGGGGTGTAACGGAGGTCGAGCGCCCGCTGACCGTCCACGTCGAGGGTCCGCCGCGAACGGAACCCACCGCCGTCCGTCTCGTGAGTGAGCACGCCATCGCGGTACGGAAGGCGGAGCGGCGGGGCGGCCGTCGCGGTCGTGAGTGCGTCGTCGGTAAACAGCGCGAGAAAGCGGACGCCGCGCTGGTCGTTCGGGCCGCGGACGTACGTTCTGACGTTCACTGCGCGGGCTGGCTTCGTCACCTCGACGCCAAACGAGGCGACGCTGCTGACGGTGTGCGCGAGCGCCGTCACCCACGCGTCGCCGTCGGCCGTTTCGATGGTGAGCCAGTCCGGTATCGACCGGGTGAGGGCGTCGGTCTCGACCGGCCAGTGACAGAAGCAGGCGTCAGTCACGGTCGCGGAGAGCGGCGTCACCGAAAGCACGTGCCGAACTCGGAGCGGTAAGGCAATCAGTCTGCCGGGCCTCGCTGTGGCCCGTAATTCTATGGGGGAGTCGGTCACACACCCGAACATGGAGTTCGAGGTGATTCAGGGCGACATCGCCGCACAGTCGGCGGACGCACTCGTCAACGCCGCGAACACGAGCTTCCGGATGGGTTCGGGCGTCGCGGGAGCGCTCAAGCGCGCGGCGGGGTCCGGCCTCGAAAAGGAAGCCGTTAGCAAGGGTCCAGTCGACCTCGGTGGCGTCGCCACGACGGACGCGTACGAACTGGACGCGGAGTACGTCGTCCACGCCGCGGCGATGCCACCCGGCGGCCAGTCGACGGACGAGAGCATCCGCGACGCCACCCGAAACGCCCTCGCGGAGGCCGACGCGCTGGGCTGTGAGTCGGTCGTCCTCCCCGCCATCGGCTGTGGCATCGCCGGCTTCGACTTCGAGTCCGGCGTCCGCATCATCTGCGAGGAAATCGCCGCGTTCGAACCCGAATCGCTCTCGGACGTGCGGCTCATCGCCTACGACGACACCGACTACGAGACGATACGCCGAATCGCCGACGAGGTGCGCGCGTGAGCGACGGCGGACGGACGAACGACGACCAAGAGTGCGAGAGCGAGACCAGTGACACCGCCGGAGAGACAAGCGAGCCGGTCATCTGTCCCGTCTGCGGTGCCGACTTCGAGTCGGTCTCAGTTCACGACGAGGGCGTGATGGTGAACTTGCTGGACAACGACCGATTCCAGCGGGTCTGCTTTCAACCGGTCAGCGACGACGACCGGACGCCGTTGGTCCGCTTTTTTCACCACACGCACGAACAGGCCGGCACGGACCAACCCGGAACGCCGGGCGGACGGGTTCCCTGAACTCTCTCCGAGAACGTGCCTGCTCACGAGTCGCTTCGCTCCTCGTTCGCTTTCGAGGGCCGTTCGCTCCGCTCACGCCCCTCGCTCCGCTCGGAGTCTCCCTACTCGTGTCCCGACACTCTCACAGGCTCGTACGGCTCTTCCAGCCACGCCACGTCGCTCGAGTCGAGGTCGATGTCCAGCGCTTCGACGGCCTGCTCTAAGTGTTCGACACTCGTCGTTCCGATGATGGGCGTATCGACCCATTCCTTCTCGAGGAGCCACGCCAGTGCGACCTGTGCCATCGTGACGTCGAGTTCGTCGGCGAGTTCCTGCACGCGCTCGTTCACCTCGCGGCCGCCGCCCTCGAAATAGGGGTGCTCGCGGGCGTGGTCGTCAGACTGGCCGCGCGTAGTCGCCTCGAACTCCCCGTGGGGCCGAGTGAGGTAGCCTCGGGCCAGCGGACTCCACGGCATCACGCCGACGCCCTCGCTGTCACACAGCGGGAGCATCTCCCGCTCTTCCTCCCGATACAGGAGGTTGTAGTGGTTCTGCATCGTCTCGAACCGTTCGAGTCCCTGCTGCTCGCTCACCCGTAGCGAGTCGGCGAACTGGTGTGCCCACATCGAGGATGCGCCGGGGTATCGGATATCGCCGCGCCGCACCGCGTCGTCGAGCGCGCGAAGCGTCTCTTCGATTGGCGTGTCGTAGTCCCAGCGGTGAATCTGGTAGAGGTCGACGGTGTCCATATCGAGCCTGTCCAGCGAGTTCGAGAGCTCCTGTTCGAGGGCCTTCCGCGAGAGCCCGCCGGAGTTGGGGTTGCTGTCGTCCATCTGGAAGAACCCCTTCGTGGCAACGACGGCCGAGTCACGGTCGTAGTCGGCGAGGACGTTGCCGAGGACGCGTTCGGACTCGCCCCGCGAGTACATGTTCGCGGTGTCGAAGAAGTTGATGCCGAGGTCGATGGCCCGCTCGATGATGTCGCGGCTCTCGGGTTCGTCCAGGACCCAGTCGCGCCAGTCCGAAGTGCCGAAGCTCATACAGCCCAGACAGAGGCGACTGACCTCCGTGCCGGTGGATCCGAGGGTAGTGTACTCCATACGCAAAGGCGGACCGCTTCGGACAAAAGTGGCGCGGCGGTCGGGACGTGTCGTTCGCAGCACAGGGCTCAGAGTGCGTCGGCGTTCACACCCGCGACGTAGCGTCGGGCCACCGCGTAGGCCGCGACAGCCAGCGCGACGCTCCCGAAGACGTGGCCGTAGGTCAGCAGCGTCGGACTGTCGACGGCCAGTTTCGCCACCGTCGTCGTTGGGTGCTCGGGGAGGACCACTGCTGCACCGAACACGACGAGGGTAAGCACGGAGTACAGCAGTTGCGCCGGGCGGCGGCGTTGCATCGACACGCCCAGCGTGACACCGAGCGTGACGACCACCACTGCGATGGCGGTGACGAACAGGAGCAGCAGCGAGACGTTCGACACCGGGATGCCATTCGCCGTGAGCAGTGCTACCCACAGCAGCGCCTGCAACGGGGCGATGAGAACCATGCCGAGCGCCTTTCCGTCGACGATGTCGACGAGCGAAACCGGCGCGACGCGCAGCAGTTCGAGCGTTCCTCGCTCCATCTCCTCGGTGACGGTATCGACGGCCACCGACCCGCTGATGAAGGGCGGGAGGAAGAGGAGCAGCGGAATCAACACGGTGTAGGTGAAGCCGAAGTACGGGCTGGCGGCGACCTCGGACGGGAGCGGGACCGGCGGCGCGTCGAGCGAGTCGGCTCGCTCGGTCCGTACCTGCCGTTCGAGCGTATTCAGGACGCGGCGCACCTCGACGACGATGAGCGTCGAGCGAATCGACCCCTCGGGGACGCGCGCGGTGACGGCGACGCGCCGCCCGTCGCTCGCGGCGCTATCGACGTATTCGGCCTGCAACAGCGCATCTACGCGACCCTCCTGAAACGCCAGTTTGGCCTCGTTCGGATTCTCGTAATGGACGACGTTCGACCCCTCCTGTTCGCGCGCCGCGTCGAGTAGCGCGTCGTGGGCCTCGCCAGTGACGGCCATCTCCACCTCACCCGTCGAGACGGAGCCCGGGTCGTACAGCGACGTGAGGCCGACGACGAGGAACGAGGAAAAGGCCGCGACGAACAGTTGGATGAGCAGGGCCAGCACGATGGTCTTCTCGCGCGAGAGCGAGGCCACGTCCCGGCGAGCGACGACGAGTCGCGGGTCGCGGTACCACGGGCGGTCCTCAGACAAGGGTGGTCACCACCGTGAGGTTGTAGGCGAAGTGAACGAGGACGGCGACACCGATTCCGGCGGCGTAGGCTATCCGGCCTCGCTGGGCACCGATCGAGGAGATTGCCGCCGTCACCGCGTGCAGAGCCAGCGGCGCGAACAGGAAGAGGAGCGCGACCAGCCAAAGCGGGACGCCCGACGGCAGCGTCGCGCCCTGCAGAGCGGCGTTACCGATCTGCAGTTCGTCGAGATTCGAGAGGCGGGTAATGAGCAGCCCCTTCTCCGCGATGAAGAAGCCCAGTCCCGAGAGCGCGCCGAGGCCGATCGCCGACCGGAGCGTTCGCTCGTACCGGGCGTTGACGTAGCCCGCGTAGATGTGGAGGCTCTTTGCCACCTCCTCGATGAGCGCGACGACGAGGAGGACGAGGACGACGCCGAGCGTCTGGTTCGTCCCGAAGAGGTTCAGCGAGACCGAATCGAGGACGAACAGGAACGCGATTGCGGTCAACTCGGCGACGACGACGAACGGGAGCAGGATGGCGCTCATTTTCACCGCACTCTTGCGCGAGGAGATGCGCCCCGACAGGGAGTCGAGGACCTTCAGCGGGATCGGGCGCTGGGTGAACATGTCCTCCTCCCGGTAGAGGCCAGCACCGAGGCCGAAGAGGACGAGCGCCGTCAACAGCGGCGGCACCGTCGAGAACGCGAACGACGCGAGGTCGACCGACTGCCCGGTGAGGTCCATCACGACGAGCGTCAGTGGCGAGATGAGCGCGATGGGCGTCACGTCGGTGAAGATGGCCGGCACGAACGCGTAGGAGGTCAGCGAGACGGTTATCGTGACCGTGACGAACGTGAGCTCCTTGAACGACCGGGCGAACATCGCGCCGCAGAACGTCGCCGCGAGGAAGAGCAAGGCGATGGGCAACACCGCGAGCACGGCGATCGGACTCGCGCTCGGCGCGATTCCCGTTACGAAGAGCGTCGCTGTGATGGCCGTCGCCACGGCCATCGCGCCCAGGAAGTACGGCAGCGTCTTGCCAGTGATGATGTCACCGCGAGAGGCCGGCGTCACCAACAGGAGTTCGCCTCGCCGGTTCAACCGCTCGGAGAGCATCGACGAGCCGTACGCCTGGATGACGAAGTTCATGGGGACGATGTAGAGAAAGGCGAGCACCAGCGACTCGAAGGGGAACGGCGGCGAGATATCGGAGGGCGTCCCGCCCTGTACGTCGCCAGTCAGCCGCGCGCCAAGTCCGCCGAGGTTCGCACCGCCACCACCGGCCGCGCCGCCACCGTCGCCGTCGCCAGTTCCGGCATCGCCGCTGGTCCCCGCACCACCACCCGCATCGCTAGTGGCATCGTCACCGCCATTGGTGCCGCCGTCACCAGTCGCGCCACCGCCGTCGCTACCGAACGACTCAACGCCGTCTTGCTCCGCGTAGACGAGCGTCACGGCCACCGGGAACGCCGCCGTCTGGTTGTCGTCGCGGGCGAGTCGCCGGTCGTTGTACCGCTCGGTGCTGTCGCGGAGCGCGGTCAAGGCGGCCGCTTGTTTCGCTGACCGTATCTCGGTTACGCGCTGTGTTCCGACGAAGGTCAGTTCCTGCTCGCCTCGGCGGACGGCCTGGGGGTCAGGGTCCTGTACGCGGAAGCTCCCGTCATCGGCCGCAACGCCGTAGTACGGGCTCGACTCCTCGACGCCGACGCGGTAGATGCCGGCGTCCAGTCCCGTCGTGCCGCCGGCGACGGCGAGACCGGCGACCGCGCCCATCGAGACGATGGCGAGCGCCATGATGGCGACGGTCCGTTTATCCACGCCGCCCGCATTCTTCGTGACTTCCCAGCGCGCGACGCGCAGGACCTTGTCCCGTCGCATCTACGCCGCGTCCTCCCCGACGTAGCGGCTCCCCGTCGTCCCCGACTCCGCGACGTTGAGGAACACATCCTCCAGACTGGACTCTTCCGTTCGGATATCGACGACCGTTCCGCCCGCGGACTCGGCCGTGCCACGGGTCTCCTCGACGGCGTCCATGCTCTCGACGACGCGGTGGTAGTGACCGTTCTCCCTCGCGGCGTCGGGCACTTCGACGGTGGTGTAGACGTGATAGCGCGTCTCGCCATACTCGGCCTGTAGCGTATCGAGATCGCCGCGGGCGACGATCTCCCCCTCGTTCATGATGGCGACGCGGTCACAGATCGATTCGACGTGATAGAGATTGTGTGCAGAGAAGACGATGGTCTTCCCTTCTTTCGCTAACTGTTCGGTGAACTCGATGACGTAGTTTGTCGTCAGCGGGTCCAGCCCGGAGGCCGGTTCATCATAGACGAGCACGTCTGGGTCGTTGATGAGCGACCGGGCGATGGCTACCTTCCGTTTCATCCCCTTGGACATGTCGCCGAGTTTCCGCTCGCGGTGCTCTAAGTCCAGTTCATCAAGCGTCTCGTGCATCCGTCTCTCGGCGATATCGCCGGGAACGTCGTAGAGGTCTGCGAAGAAGGAGAGATAAGAGATGGGTGTCATCTCCTCGTACAGCGGGGACTCTTCGGGGAGAAAGCCCAGTCGCTCGCGCATCTCCGTCGTTTCGGTATCCAGTCCGGCTATTTCAGCGTCGCCGGCGGTCGGTTCCAGCAGACCGGCGAGCATCTTCAGCGTGGTCGTCTTCCCAGCCCCGTTCGGTCCGATAACGCCGAATACCTCGCCCTTTCCCACCGAAAACGTACTCCCTTTCACGGCGACGAAGTCGCCGTACTCCTTCCGTAGATCGCGGGCCTCTATCATCGTGCCGGCGGTTGTGACCGGACCAACCTATACCTTGGTCCCGTCCTATCTCGTCTGATAATGGCGTGCACACTGGGAGACACCGCGGTCGAACTGACGGCAACCCCGGACGGACGCCGCGTTGTCGTCCGACGGGTCGTCGATGCGCCGGTCGAAGCGGTCTGGCAGGTGCTAACAGACACCGAACGGTGGTCCGAGTGGGGACCCTCGATAACCGCCGTCGACTGCGCTGAGCGACACATCCGAACCGGAACTATCGGGCGTGTCAGAGTCGTCGGCGGTCTCTGGCTTCGCTTCGATATCGAGACCTGTGAGAACTATCGGTGGACGTGGACCGTCGCGCGCGTCCCCGCGACCGGTCACTTCGTCGACCCACACCCCGACGGTTCCGTCGTCGGGTTCGAGATACCACCGCTCGCGGCCGGCTACGCACCGGTCTGTGGCAGAGCGTGCGCTCGAATCGCGGCGGTCACAGAGACCACTCGCGATAGAGAATGAGTACCGTTACTGCCGTTCAGCTACTTACTGCTTGACGATGCGTGCGTCCGATACGCGGTGAATGTCGTCGTCGATGCCGCTCCCGTCGCAGTCATCGTTCGGGCAGCGATAGTGCCAGCCGTCCTCTGTGGCCGCTCGCTCGGCGAACCGGTCGCCACAGTCGTCACAGTACAGTTGCCCGTCCGAGCAGGTGTCGATGTGGAGTTCGAGTTCGAGTTCCGTGCTGAACGTCTGCTTGCAGTTCCGGCAGGTGTGGGGCATATCCGAACGTTCATATTCTGGCCTTATAGCTACACCGGAACGTTCACGTCTCCCGGTTCGTTCCGCCGGAAAACCGTTACGTCGGGCGGTTTTCCGGTCAACTGTCCATTCTCAGTTCTCGATTTGACCGGTCGATGGGCGAGCAGCGACCCGATTCAGACGCACCTACCCCAGTAGATATCATCGAAACAGCACCTCGGCACGTACCCCGCCCGCCTCGCTCTCGGCGAGGTCGAGCGTCCACCCGTGTTCGGCCGCCACCCGAGCGGCGACGAACAGACCGTAGCCTTCGTTCCCCGGGACCATGCTGTAGCCCTGTTCGAGCACTTCGTCCCGGTCCTCTACGGGGATGCCGGGCCCGTCGTCGGCGACGAAGAAGCCGCCGTCGGCGTCGCCGACCGTGACGGTCACGTCGGGACCGCAGTGGACGAGGGCGTTCTCGAAGAGGCGTTCGAGGACGAGACGGAGCGAGTCCGCGTCGGCCTCGACGCTCGTCGTCGTCTCGACGTTCAGCGTCGCCTCGTTCGCGTCCATCCCGGCCCACACCTGTTTGGCCGCACCGGCGAGGGCGATAGATTCGGTCTCGGCGACCGGTCCGGAGGCAATCGCGACCGCCCGAAGTTCGTCAAGCAGCGTCTCGACGCGGCCGACCGACCGCGTCATCGCGTCTCGATGCGTCTCCTCGACGTCGAGCAGTTCGAGTCGGCCGGAGACGACGTTCAGTGGGTTCTTCGCGTCGTGAGCGACACCCCTGACGATGCGCTCCCAGCGGTCGGCCGCCGCCACGCCATCGCACGAGGGCGTCGTGCGAAGCGCGCGCAGTCGAGCGGCCAGTTCCCCTGCGCTGTCCTCGTCCCGCCAGCGGACGTAGTCGCTGAGCCCGGCCGACAGCGCGGTCTCGATTCGCTCTCCGGTGGCGTCCGCGCCGACCGCCACTACTGGTAGCGACGCGCCGTGTTCGCGGACGCGTTCGAACGTCTCGACGGCGTCCTGTGCCGGTAGCGCATCGCCGATGACGACCGCGCCGACGCCGCCCGCGTCGAGTCGACCGAGCAGGCCCCCCTCTTCGATGGGGTCCGCGCGCAGGTCGTCGAACGCTCCCAGCATCGTCGGTAGTTCGGCGATACCTCCCGATTCGTGCCCGGTCAGTACGACGGTCCACGGAGTCCCCTGCTCGGTCATTCAGCGCACGTACGAAAAGCGAGGATAAGAAAGGGCGGGTTACAGCAGGTCCTCGACGTGGTCGGCGACTTCCTCCGGCGTGTCGCCGACCGGGATGCCGATAGACTCACTTCGTTCGTCTATCGAACCCGCGCTCGACTCCACTACTCGCTTGGTTCAAAGAAAGAAGAGAAGTCTCGGGAACGTCGCCGTTACAGCAGGTCCTCGACGTGGTCGGCGACTTCCTCCGGCGTGTCGCCGACCGGGACGCCGTTGTCTTCCAGCGCGTTGATCTTCGACTCGGCGGTACCGGTGCCGCTCCCGGAGACGATTGCGCCGGCGTGACCCATGCGCTTGCCCGGCGGGGCCGTGCGGCCCGCGATGAAGCCGACGACCGGCGTATCCATGTGCTCGCCGATGTAGCGGGCGGCCTCCTCCTCGTCCTCCCCGCCGATTTCGCCACACATGGCGACGGCGTGGGTGTCGGGGTCGTTCTCGAACAGTTCCAGCGCGTCGATGAAGTCCGTCCCGATAATGGGGTCGCCACCGATACCGACGGCCGTCGACTGGCCCAGACCGCGCTCGGTGAGGTTGTCGACGACTTGGTAGGTCAGCGTCCCCGACCGGGAGACCAGTCCGACGTTACCCGAAGAGAAGATGTTCCCCGGCAGGATGCCGAGTTTGGCGACGCCGGGCGTGATGAGACCGGGGCAGTTCGGCCCGATGAGGTGCGTGTCGGTCTCCTGCAGTTTGCGGTAGACGCGGGACATGTCCTGGGTCGGGACGCCTTCCGTGATGGCGACGACGAGGTCCAGTCCCTTCGCGTCGAGCGCTTCGAAGCAGGCGTCGGCCGCGAACGCGGGCGGCACGAACACGACGGAGGCGTTGGCGTCCTCCTCGCGGGCGGCCTGCTGGACCGTGTCGTAGACCGGCACGCCGGCGACTTCCTGTCCGCCTCGGCCGGGAACGGCACCGGCGACCACGTTGGTCCCGTACTCCATCATCTGTTCGGTGTGGAACTTCCCTTCCCCACCGGTGATACCCTGCACCACGACGCGCGTGTTTTCGTCGACTAGAACGCTCATTGTTCGACCTCCTCCGCGTAGTTGACCGCACGCTGGACGGCGTCCTCCAGCGTGTGCTCGACCGTCACGAGGTCCTCGTTCAGAATCTCCATCCCCTCCTCGGCGTTCGTCCCCGCGAGGCGGACGACGACGGGCTTGGGAATTTCGTCGAACTGTTCGAGAGCCTGGTTGATGCCCTGTGCCACCTCGTCACCGCGGGTGATGCCGCCGAAGATGTTGAAGACGACAGAATCGACGTTCTCGTCAGAGAACACCATGTCGAGCGCGTTGGCGATGCGGTCGGCCTTCGCGCCGCCACCGACGTCGAGGAAGTTGGCGGGCGAGCCGCCGTAGTGGTCCACGAGGTCGAGCGTCGTCATCACGAGGCCCGCGCCGTTGCCGATGATGCCGACGTTGCCCGAGAGACGGACGTAGTCGAAGTCGTACTCGTCTGCCTTCTGTTCGAGTTCGTCGCCCTCGGCGGCCTCCTCGCTCATCTCGGCGAGTTCGGGCTGCCGGAACAGGGCGTCGTCGTCGACGTTCATCACCGCGTCGGCGGCGATGACCTCGTCGTCGCTCGTAATCATCAGCGGGTTGACCTCGACGTCGCTGCCGTCGCGGTCGTCCCACAACTGATACAGCGTCGTCAGCACCGAGGCCACGTCGTTGGCCACGTCACGGTCGACGCCGGCCTCGTAGACGACTTTCCGGGCCTGGAACGGGTGCATCCCGAAGGCAGGGTCGATGTGCTCGCGCGCGATGGCGTCGGGGTCCTCTTCTGCGACCTCCTCGATGTTGACACCGCCTTTCGTCGAGACCATGGCGACCGGCTTGCCCTCGCCGCGGTCCATCGTTACGCCGACGTACAGCTCGTTGACGAAGTCGACGGCCTCCTCGACGAGCACCGTCGAGACGTGATAGCCCTTGAGGTCCATCCCGATGATGTCCTCGGCGGCCTCGCGGGCCTCCTCTTTGTCCTCGACCAGTTTGATGCCGCCGGCCTTCCCGCGGCCGCCGACGTGAACCTGTGCCTTGATGGCGACCGGATAGCCGATCTCCTCGGCCGCTTCGACGGCCTCGTCGACTGTCTCGGCCAGTTTCGCTGCGGGCGTGGGGACTCCCGCGTCGGCGAAGACCTGCTTCGCCTGATACTCATGTAATCGCATGTCATGCGGAGTGCGGTGCGGTGGCGGTTTAAATCCGTCTGTATCGGTCTGCCCCGCCGCGACTTCGACCGGCGAGCCGTTGGTGAACGTCGATAATCCGGCCGAGATGTGGACGGTTCGATAGCCAGTCTCGACGCCTCGTCAGCCACAGGGGGCCATCGTCCGACCGCGCGAATTTTACTGCATCGGTCCGAGGCCTCACGTATGGACGAACACGTCGACGGAGTCGGTCTCTCGGAACAGACCCTCGACGCCGTCGCCGACGCGGTCGAGAACGCTGACAGTGTGGTCGCGTTGACCGGCGCGGGCGTCTCGACGGCCTCGGGCATCCCGTCGTTTCGCGGCGAGGACGGCGTCTGGGACCGCTTCGATCCGATGACCTTCCACCGGCGACGACTCGACGCCGACCCCGATGGGTTCTGGCGCGACCGACTCGACCTCCGCGAGGAACTCTACGGCGGCCTCGACCCGGAGCCGAACGCGGCCCACGTCGCCCTCGCCGAGATGGAGTCGACGGGCCACCTCAACGCCGTCCTCACGCAGAACATCGACGGCCTCCACGACGACGCGGGGACCGACCGTGTGGTCGAACTCCACGGGACCCACCGCCGAGTCCGCTGTGACGACTGCGGCGACCGACTACCCGCCGTGGACGCGTTCGAGCGCGCCGCCGACGGCGAGGTACCGCCCCGCTGTGACTGCGGCGGCGTCTACCGCCCCGACGTGGTGCTGTTCGGGGAAGCTCTGCCGGACGTGGCGATGGACGAGGCACAGCGACTGGCCCGCGAGAGCGACGTGTTCCTCGCCGTCGGGTCGTCACTGTCGGTCAATCCGGCGGCGATGCTACCCGACATCGCCACCCAGTCAAACGCGACGCTGGTCGTCGTGAACTTCGAGGAGACGCCGAAAGACGACGCGGCCGACTGGGTTCTCCGTGCGGACGTGACGGACGTTTTGCCAGCGGTCGAGAGGCGGCTCTCGCCTTAGAGTTCGACGCCGCCGGGGATGAGACTCCGCTGGCGGAGCAGACTGCCGTCGTGGTCGTAGACGAGCAGCGTCCGTTTCTCGTAGACCAGCGACTTGCCGTCGCTGTCGGTGAGTCTGACTTCGTACTGGCCGTCGTCCTCGCGGCCTTCTGCTGTGGTCACGAGCGCCGTCATGTCGTCTGTGTCCGCGGACACTTCGAGGACGAACTCGCCTGTCAGGCGGTTCGTCAGCGAGAGGACGCCGCTGTCGCTGTCGGCTTGTCTGCGGAAGACGACGTCGATCTCGCCGGCGTCGAGCGTCCCCTCTGTTCCTGTCGTGAGGCGCTCGCGAAGGACCCCCGCCGGGCCGTCGTAGTCGATGCTGATGGTCGGGGTGCCGTCGTCGGGGTCGCTCTGTACGTCGACGGTGAAGTAGTCGCGCCTCATTCGGATACGTGACGGTTGGTAGTCCGTCGCAATGAACGTAACGGCGACGGCAGCACCGCAACGCTCATGTCACCGTCTTTCCGGTAGCTTTTACCCGGTGCCTGTCGGTACTGGTGAAAAGGATGGCGTGGGTCAAATCTGAGTACGCTGGCGAACTGGCGGTGCTCTCGACGTGGCTGGTCGCGCTCGCGCCGTGGTCGGCTTCGGTCTTCGAGGTGTCGGGGCTGACCGTCGTGGCGCTTCGCTTTCTCCCCTTCCGGTTTCAGTTCATCTTCGGCGCGACGCTCCCGAACGAACGCCCGTTCCTCTGGGCGTGGCAGGTCGCGGACTTCCAGTCGGCCGCCGAACTCTCGCTGGCCGGCGACCTCGGCTTCGCCGCCCTCGTCGCGTTCGCGTTTCCGTTCGCGCTCAGCCTCTACTACTACTTCGAGGAAGACCGGGTGGCGGCGGCGCTGCCGGCCGATCCGGTTCGGCTGTTCGGCGGGTTGCTTGGCCTCGTCGCCCTCCTCACGCTCGCGGCGACGGCGCTGTTCTTCCGCTACTTCCCCGGCACGACGATCCCTCTCGGTGCGGCCGTCGCCGCCATATTCGCCTATCTCTTGCTCACGACCGACCGAACATGAGTGACGGAGTCTCACGGCGTGAGTACGAAGACTGAGAACTGGCGAGCGAATTTTAAGTAGGTGGCTGCGAAATCGCAGGTAACCTGGGGGTATCGACGCCTCCGCCTCTCGCCACTGATGTCTAATTCCGACTCCCCTGACGCCGATGACGCGCTGACCGAGCCGCTTGACGCGATACAGGGGTGGCTCTCCCGGACGGCGACGCTGCTGTCCGGGTCGGCGGTACCCGAATCGAACTACGACCCGGCCCGCCACGACAGTCTGGTGGCGTTCGACGGCCTTGCGGGCTACGAGGAAGTCGAGCGCTACTGGCTCAACGCGCCCTTCGCGTTCGTCTCCATCAACCGCGACCCCGAGAGTAACGAGCACCGCTACCACGTCGTCGAGCCTTCGCTGACCGATGTCGAAGCCGAACTGCTGGACCGCCTCTTCGAGGACGTTCGCGGGCCGCTCATCTACCGCGAGGACGTCGAGGACGACCCCGAGGGCGCGCTCGCGGCGGAGGTGCGCCACCGACTGGAGGAGTACGGGGTCGTCGTGGAGACCGAGACGTTCTACCGCCTCTTTTACTACCTCTATCGCTCGTTTCTGGGCTACGGCCACATCGATCCGTTGCTTCACGACCCCGCTATCGAGGACATCTCGTGTGACGGTCCGAACCTCCCGGTGTTCGTCTATCACGACGAATACACCGACATCGCGTCCAGCGTCGTCTTCGACGAGACGGAACTGGACAACTTCGTCGTCCAACTCGCCCAGCGGTCGGGGCGACACGTCTCCGTCTCGGACCCGGTCGTCTCGACGACGCTGCCGGATGGATCGCGTATCGAACTCGCCCTGGGTGAGGAAGTCACCCCTCGTGGGTCTGCCTTTACCATCCGGCAGTACGCCGACGAGCCGTTCACCCCCATCGACCTGCTGAACTACGGCACGTTCTCGCTGGAGATGCTCGCGTACCTCTGGCTCGCCATCGAGTCCAACAAGTCACTCGTCTTCGCCGGCGGGACGGCCGCGGGCAAGACGACTTCGATGAACGCGCTGGCGATGTTCATCCCGCCGCGCTCGAAAGTCCTCACTATCGAGGACACCCGCGAGCTGTCACTGTATCACGACAACTGGCTCTCGTCGGTGACGCGGGAGCGACTGGACGACTCGGACATCACGATGTACGACCTCCTGCGGTCGGCGCTTCGCCACCGCCCGGAGTACATCATCGTCGGCGAGGTCCGCGGCGAGGAAGCTATCACGCTATTTCAGGCGATGAACACCGGCCATACGACGTTCTCGACGATGCACGCCGACTCGGTGCAGACGGTCATCAACCGACTGGAGAACGAACCCATCAACGTCCCGCGTCCGATGGTCCAGAGTCTGGACATCCTCTGCGTGCAGGTACTCGGTCGCTCGGGCGACGAGCGGGTTCGCCGGGCGAAGACGCTGGCCGAGATCGAGGGCATCGACCAGCGGACCGGCGAACTCGACTACTCGAATACGTACTCCTGGCAGGCGACCGAAGACCGCTTCGAGGAGCGCAACAGCGACCTCTTAGACGAGATACGAGAAGAGCGTGGCTGGAAGCGTTCAGAGCTTCTCCGCGAGATGAACGATCGACAGCGCTTTCTGCGGTATCTCCAGCGGGAGGGCGTCGACGACTTCCGCCAGTTCACGGCGATGGTCAACAAGTACTACGCGGACAGAGACGAAGTCATGGCCCGAATCGGGGACGACGTGACGGTCTGACATGGCGTTGAATCCGCTCGGACTGGCACCGCTTACCGTCGTCGTCGCTATCCTCGCACTCGTCGGTCTCGGGACGGTCCACGAGGGGGTCGACGACCGGCTGACGCGCCTCGCACGCCGGCTGTTCGGCCGGTACGTCCGGTCGTCACCGGAACGCGAACGCCAACTGGAGGCCGCCTACATCGGCCGTACCTATCGCGGTTACGCTGCGCGGACACTCCTGTTTACGGGCCTCGCCGCCGTCGGCGGCGCGATTGCGGGGGCCTACACGGTCGGCGGGTTCCTCTTACTGGTCCCGACGCTGGTCGAACTGTCGATGGGCCTGCCGCGGACGATAACCGGCGCGGTCGGGCTCGTCGGGTTCGAGTTGATCCTGAGTCCGACGCAGACGCTCGCCATTCTCGTCGCCGGCGGCGTGTTCTTCGGCGTCCTCATCGCCGCACTGACCTACACGATGCGCTGGGAGATGCCGAAAAGTACCGCCGAGGTGCGCCAGCGCAACATCGACGAGGGGATGGCTCGCACCATCGCGTTCATGTACGCGCTTTCCCGGGGCGGGATGTCGTTCCCGGTCGTGATGGGAATCCTCGCTCGGAACGATGAAATTTACGGCGACACCGCCCGCGAGATAAGCGTCGCGGTCCGCGAGATGGACCTGTTCGGCCGGGACGTGATCACGGCGCTCGAACGCGTCTCCCGGCGGACGCCCAGCGAGCAGTTCAAGACGTTTTCGGATAACCTCGGGAGCGTCCTCCAGAGCGGGCAGTCGCTCTCGACGTTCCTCCGCGACCAGTACGAGCGCCACCACGAGGAGGCAGAACAGCGACAGGCCGACCTGCTGGAGTCGCTGGCCACCATCGCCGAGGGGTACGTCACTATCTTCGTCGCCGGGGTCCTGTTCCTCATCACGATACTGCTCGTGTTCGGCCTGACGACGGCCGATACGCTCGCGCTCCTCCAGTTGCTCGCCTATCTCGCTATTCCGCTGGGGAACCTGGGGTTCATGGTGTTCCTGAGCCAGAAACTTGACGCGCTCGGCATCGGCGACTCCGGGACGAGCGACAGTTTCGACGACCACGAGACGGCGACGTTCGGCCGACCGACCGCGGCGCAGTCTCACTCCGGGCGCACCGACGGCGGGGTCGTCCCGGGCGAGCGCGCTAACGTGGCTCGTCTCCAGTTATACGACCGACTGAAGTGGCTGAAACGGGGGTTCCGGTCGCCGGTGCGGTCAGTGGTCTGGCACCCCACGCGGGTCCTCTACGTGGCTGTTCCGGTCGCTATCGTGCTCTTTGCGGTCCGTGTGCCGGTCGCCTTCCAGACCGAGACAGTAAATATCAGGCTGCTAGATGACCTCGTCGTGCAGTCGGTCCTCCTCGTCTTGGGTTCGTTCGCGGTCGTCCGTACCGTCTACACCCGCCGCATCAGGCGGATCGAAACGGCGACGCCCGAACTGCTCGAACGGTTGGCGAGTCTCAACGAGGCGGGAATGACCTTCGTCGAGAGCCTCCGGCGGGTTCGCGGGAGCGACGTCGGCGTCCTCTCGACGGAACTCGACCGAATCTGGGCCGATATCAGCATGGGGGCCAACGCCGACGATGCCCTCGTCCGCTTCGGCCAACGCGTTCGGACGACCTCTATCTCGCGGGTCGTGGCGTTGCTGACCAACTCAATCCGGGCATCTAGCGAACTCGGCCCAGTGTTACGCATCGCCGCCTCGCAGTCCCGCGCGGACCGCCGGCTCCGGCGTCGCCGCCGACAGGAGATGCTTACCTACCTCGTCGTTATCTACGTCTCCTTTCTGGTGTTTCTGGTCATCATCGTCGCGGTACAGGAGGTGCTCGTGCCGAGTCTCCCCTCCTCCGTGCCGGTACCAGAATCCTCGAACCGACTCGGCGTTGGCGTCGACCAGTTCGCGCGGCTCGGACAAGTCGACAAGGCGGCATACACGCTGGTCTTTTTCCACACTGCGCTCGTCCAGGCGGTGCTGACCGGATTTATCGGCGGGCAGTTGGGCGAAGGGACGCTGAAAGACGGCGCGAAACACGCGGCGATACTGCTCGGGGTCGCCTACGTCGCGTTCGTCCTGCTCTCCTCGCCCGTGGCGTCGATGACGGTGACGGAGCCGACCGTCGAGGGCGGCCAGTTGACTGTCGATCAGGCGTCGCTCTCATCGGGTGGATTCGTCGTCGTCCGCGCTGACGACACCGATGGTGAGGTGCTCGGCGTCTCGGGTTACCTCGAACCCGGGTCGCACGATAGCGTGACCATCCAGCTGGACGAGGTGCCGGCGGAGGGCCGGTCGGTCGTCCTCGTCGCGCATCAGGACACGAACGGCGATCAGCGACTCGGCTATGACTTCCAGTCACCGGGCGAACTCGATACGCCGTACGCGGCGTCGGGTCGACGCGACGTGGTGGCGGTCGAGGTCGAACTCGACTGAGATCGTCCGTCGAAAAACAGCTACAGCCAACCGTGTGACGCTGGGTTTACGGTCGCCTGTCCGGTAGGGGTGACCGATGGAGTTCGCCGCCTTCGCCGACCGCGCCGCCACCATCGAGGCCGAGAGCGCCGATACGGCCATCACCGAGTCCGTCACGGCGCTACTGGCCGATGCGGACGACGACCTCGAAACGCTGGCTCGCTTCGTGCAGGGGCGAGTGTTTCCCGCCCACGCCTCGACCACGCTCGACATTGGCCCGCGCCTCTGCTACGAGGCAATCGCTCGGGCCGCCGGGCAGAACGTGAGCAGCGACGACGTCGAGCAACGGTTGGCTGAGCGGGGCGAAATCGGCGACGTGGCGGCGAGCTACGACTTCGGCGGCCAGCAGGGGTTGGCCGCCTTCGGCGGGGGCGAGAACGGGCGCGACGCCCTCACCGTCGACGAAGTGGCCCGCGAGCTATCGGCCCTCGCGGCGGTCGCGGGTGACGGCAGTCAGGAGACGAAAGTCGACATGCTCTTTGGCCTGTTCAATCGCTGTGACGCCGACGAAGCCAGATATCTCGCCCGCCTCGTCCTCTCGGAGATGCGCATCGGCGTCGGCGACGGCACCGTTCGGGACGCTATCGCGGCGGCTTTCGACGTGCCGGTCGAAGCCGTCGAGCGCGCCCTGCAGGTCTCGAACGATTACGGCTACGTCGCCGAGGTGGCCCGCGACGAGGGCGAATCCGGACTCGCCACCATCGACCTCGAAGTCGGCCGCCCCGTCCAAGCGATGCTCGCACAGGCCGGTACTGTCACAGACGCACTGGAAGACTGGGACGAAGCGGCCGTCGAGTGGAAGTACGACGGCGCTCGCGTGCAGATCCACTTCGACGGCGAGGTGGCGACCCTCTTCTCGCGGAACATGGAAGACGTGACCGACCCGCTCCCCGAAATCGTCGCCACCGTGGCGGAATCGCTCGACGCGCCGGCCATCCTCGACGGCGAGGTGGTCGCGGTAGACGACGCGGGCAACCCGCTCCCGTTTCAAGAGGTGCTACGGCGCTTCCGCCGGAAACACGACGTGGCGGCGGCCCGCGAGGACGTGACGGTTCGCCTTCACCTCTTTGACTGTCTGCACGCCGATGGTGAAGACTTACTCGACGCGCCGCTCCGAGAGCGCCACGCGACCCTCGACTCGCTCGTTTCCGAGGAGACCGTCTCGGACCTGTGGCTCACCGACGACGCCGACGAAATCGCCGATATCGAGACCGCCGCTCTCGACGCGGGCCACGAGGGTATCATGCTGAAAGACCCCGAGGCAGCCTACACGCCGGGCAAGCGCGGGAAGAACTGGCGAAAACGAAAGCCCGACGTGGAGACGCTCGACTGCGTGGTGACGGGTGGTGAGTGGGGCGAGGGTCGACGGGCCAACGTCTTTGGGACGTTCGAACTCTCCGTGCGAACCGAGGACGGCTACGCGACGGTCGGTAACGTCGCCACCGGTCTCACCGACGAGGAACTCAACGAGCTGACCGAGCGACTCGAACCCCACGTCACCGCGAGCGAGGGCCGCGACGTGACCTTCTCCCCCGAACTCGTCTTCGAGGTGGGTTACGAGGAGATTCAGTCCTCGACGAACTACGAGTCGGGCTACGCGCTCCGGTTCCCGCGTTTTCTCGCTGTTCGGGAGGACAAGACCGCCGAGACTGCCGACTCACTCGACCGCGTAACGCGGCTAGCTGAGAGCGAGTGACCTGCTCGCCTTCTCGACTGATTCCGCGACCAGTACGCGTATACCGTCGCCGTCTGTACCACGGATATGACTATCAGACACGACGGCATCACGGCCGAGTGGCTCGGCTACGCGACGCTCCGACTGGAGGGCGAAGACACGGTCGTCTATCTCGACCCCGGTCGGTACGGCGTTCTCACCGGCGAGTGGGAACCGGATACGCCCGGGGTCGGCCACCCCGAGACGCGCGACTACGCCCCGAAAGACGGCGACGTGGTCTGTGTCACACACGTTCACCACTACGACCCCGACGGCATCCGCCGTGTCGCCAGTGACGACGCGACAATTGTAGCCTTCGAGGGAATTAACGTCCACGGGACGAGCCGCGATTTAGAGCGCCTCTCGGACCTCGACTACGACGTTCGAGAAGTCTCGATGGAGGACGAACTCGTCGCCGACGATGTCCCCATCTGGACTGTCCCCGCGTACAACGAACCCGACGGGCCGAACGTGGACGAGAATGGCGAGCCAACTCATCCGAAGGGAATCGGCTGTGGCTATCTCGTCTCGATCGACGGCGTCCGGGTGTTCTGGCCCGGGGACTCGGACGTCCTCCCGGGCCACTCCGAACTCGACGTCTCGCTGTTCGTCCCCTCTATCTCACAGAGTTACACGATGGACCGCTACGACGCGGCTGAGCTGGCCGAAGCGATGGATCCCGACCTCGTCCTCCCGATACACTACAACACGTTCGACTCGCTGGAGGCCGACGACGAGGCGTTCGCCGCTGACGTCGCTAGCCGCCGCGTTCCGGTCGTCTTGGACCGCGACTGACCGCTTCTCGCCGCCCGAGAACCGTTCTGGCGGCAGACAAACCCGTTCTCAGATAACGTCCATCTCGGTCAGTCGCTCGGGGAGGTACGTCTCCGTGACGAAGTCCAACCCGCGGGAGGCCAGCGCCTGCTGTTCGGCCTTCTTCCCGATGTCGAGTTGCAGCTCGATCTGCTCGCGCCAGAACTCCGTCTGGAAGCGCGGGTCCTCCAGTTCTGATTCGAGCGCGTTGATGTCTGAGTCGCTGAGCGGGTCGGTCGGCAGGTCGTACTCCACGATGTCGGCCGGGCGGATGCCGACGAACTGCGCTTCCGGCGTCGCCAGATATTCGGAGAGATGCGCGGACTTGATGGACCCGTATGCCACCGACCCGTAGATGCGGTACGACCACGGGTCACCGTCAGTGAATACCACGACGGGCAGTTCGAGTTCGTCGTGGAGGCGCTTGGTGAGGCGGCGGGTCGCCCGCGCGGGTTGGCCGCCGAGGTGGACGATAATGGTGTTGTACTCCTCGTCGAAGCCGTTCTCGACGAGTCTGTCCCGCATCCCACCGGTCTCCACGCAGAGGATGAAATCTGCGTCGTGCTCTAGGAACTCGATGGTATCGACGTTGTTCGGGATCTGGTAGCCACCCTGTCCTACGTCCTCCTGACAGTGAATCTCTCTGTCGCCCCGATTGGTCTGCTCCCGAAGGAGTAGTGGTCCCATCACCTTCGCACCAGACTCCTCCGGTCGCATGTGGAAGTCCTCACGGGTGACTTCTGAGACGATTTCCAAGTCCTCGATGAGGTCGTTGGACTCGTCTTGGCTGTTGAACTGTGCCTCTTCCAAGTCCCAGGACTCGGAGAGGTAGTACAGTTCACGCAGGGTAGAGGAGCGGTCTTCTTCTAACTGCTGGGCGAGGAAGTCGATGGTGTAGGTCGCCTTCAGTAGCTTCTCCGCGCCCGAGACCGACTTCGCCGATCGGGTGGAGGTGCGGTCGCCGTACACCCAGACATCCTTGTCCTCGTCGTACTCGATGTTGGACTTCGTCCGCGTCGGGAGGGTCATCTGCGGCACGTCGCCGTCTGCGAACTGGTCGTAGAACTCCGCCGCGAGGTCGATGAGTTGCTCGCGGGCCTCTTCCTCTTTCTGTGGGGTGTCTGTCTCTGTGCTCATATCAGGCGTCCACCGTCAGTTTCTCGTCTTCGACGCCGTCGACCGAGACGGTGAACTCGGCGTCGTCTGCTACGCTGTACTCCAAGACTGCCGTCTCGCCCGGTTCGACCGTGGCGGACCACTTCACGAACCACTCGCCGTCCATCTCGACGACGTTCGCGCCGTTCTTGACCTCGGGACGGGCCGTGACGATGTCGGTCAGGTCCACGTCCGCGTTCACGTCGTCGTTGTTCTCGACGACGAGGCGAACCGTCCCGTCCTCGACCTCCCGTTCGACGAGGACGTTGTTCATGATGCGGGCCAGCGAGTCGTCGATGTTCAGCTCCTCGTTGGCCGTGACCTGCGTGAGTTTCTCGGCCATCTCCGGGAGGATGGTCGCCAGTTTGTCCTGCTTCTCGCGGCGCTGGCGCATCGAGCGGCGCTTGTTGAGGTAGCTCTTGAGTTCGCGGGCGGCCTCCCGGATAGCGAGTTCGATCTCGTCTTCCATCTCGGGGACGTTGGCGATGGCGTCCTTCGATTCGCTGGTGAAGGGGACGTTCGTCGAGGCGACGTGGACCATGATGACCGCCGGGCCGTTCGGGATGCCCGACCCACCGGGTTGGTCCAGGTTGTAGTTGCGCCAGTTGATGGTCTTGATAACGTCCGTCGTTGCACACGCGCCGCGCTGATAGACGAGCGGGACGCGGTTGGCGAAGCGCATCACTTCGACGCCGCCCTCCGCTTTGAGTTCGCCGCCGTAGGCGATACCGGCCTCGACGATGAACGGGTCGCCGCCGTGGACCGCTGCGTCGCGCGTCGAGGCGGCGTAGAAGTCCGCGTCGAACTCCTTTCGCAGCCCGGACTCGACCAGTTCGGCGGTGATCGGGGCCAGACAGTCCGTCGGCGG
The DNA here is from genome assembly GCF_004681185.1 of Haloarcula amylovorans. Taxonomy (GTDB): domain Archaea; phylum Halobacteriota; class Halobacteria; order Halobacteriales; family Haloarculaceae; genus Haloarcula; species Haloarcula amylovorans. Next base: position 871,106 of record NZ_SRIF01000001.1, read on the forward strand.
CGACATGATGTCCGTCTTCCGCATCGCGGTCAGGAGTTCGCTCGCTGTGTCGCGGTCGTCGGCCACTTCGGCGACGTTCGGCGGGTCGTCAGGGACCCGAACGGCCGCGTCCCACAGCTGGCCGACGACGTTCTCGCGGGCCGTCTCGCCGAAGGTGGCGTCGTCCTGCTCTTCGGTCATGTCGGCCGCGCGGTCGACGTACTCGCGGAACTCGTCACGGGTGAGGCGATGGCGGCTCTCTGGGTCGAATTTATCAGCTAATCGGCTGGCCAGTCCCTCGACGACGGCGTCGTCCTTTCGGGTGGTCGTCGCGGCGTCGACCAGCCCGTAGAGGTCGCTCGCTCGCTCGTCGGTGACGACCGACCATGCCGCGGCGACGGCGTTCTCCCGCACCGTCTCACCAAACGTGGTGCCGTGGTCGGCCTCGACCGCTTCGGCGGCCTCGGCGACGATGGCTTCGATTTCGTGGTGGGCCACCCGGTCGCGGTCGTGGATAGCCGCCGAGATCGCGTCAGCGAACTCGCTGGTAGCCGTCGCGCCCTTGTTGGCGACGGCATCCTCGACGGCCGAGGCGATGTCGACGTCCTCCTGTGTCTTCGGGGGTTGCCACGCCATCCCGCGACCGTAGTGACGGTCGTTGAAGTTCTCGACGACGCTGGTCGCCGTCTTCCCGCCGACGCGCGTGAACTCCTCCTGTAAAAATCCGGAGACCGAATAGGAGTCCGTCGCCTCCAGCATCTTCAGCAGTGTGCCGAGTTCGACGCCGTGAGGATGGGGGCGAATCTCCTCGGTTTCGTCGGGGAGCCCCGCGCCCTCGACGCGTTCGAACTTCAGCGGTTCGTCTAGCCCGGGTTCGTCGAACTCGATGCGGGCGTGGGGGTTGACGACGGCCGTGTCCTGGATGTAGTCGTGGAGGCTGCCGCGAGCGCGCATGTTGGCCTCCATCTCCAGTTCGATGCGTGTCCCGTGTGGGCGTTCCCACGAGGTGGTCTCGTCGACGCTGATCTCGGGTTCGTTCGAGTCCGTGTCGACGATGAGTTCGAAGTACTGCGCGTCGGCTTGGCCCTTCGGTCGGGAGGTGATCTTCGCGGGTTTGCCGGAGGTGAGTTGCGAGTAGAGGACGGCGGCGGAGATGCCGATTCCCTGTTGGCCGCGGTTCTGCTCGCGGGCGTGGAACCGAGAGCCGTAGAGGAGCTTCCCGAAGATCTTCGGGAGCTGTTCTTTCGTGATGCCGGGGCCGTTATCCTCGACGATGAGGCGGTAGTAGTCGCCAGCCTCCTGAATTTCGACGTAGATATCCGGTTTGATACCGGCTTCCTCGCAGGCGTCGAGCGCGTTGTCCACCGCCTCCTTGACGGCGGTGACGAGCGCCCGGGCCCCCGAGTCGAAGCCGAGCATGTGCTTGTTCTTCTCGAAGAACTCGGCGATGGAGATGGCGCGCTGAGATTCGGCCAGCTCCTCGGCGATACCCTCCCCCTCGCCGAGTTGAGACTGATACGAGGTCATGTCGTGCCATAGGTACCGCCGTCGAGGTTAAAAGGTAATCGCCACCAGGGTGAAAGTGAAACGCGCGGCGGCGGGGATCGGGCCATCGGTAGTATCCGCTTACCGGTGCGACCGTTTGCCGCGCACACGCGCGTGCGGGAACTTTATAATCCCGCATCGACTAAAGGAAATCAGTTCCTATGTCAGGAGAGTCTGATGAGTACGGCGCAAAGTCGATCCAGACCCTCGAAGGGTTAGAGGCCGTCCGCAAGCGGCCAGCGATGTATGTCGGGTCGACCGATGCCCGCGGTCTCCACCATCTCGTCTACGAGGTCGTCGATAACGCTATCGACGAGGCCCTCGCGGGCTACTGTGACACTATCGACGTAACGATCCACGAGGACGGCTCCGTCTCCGTCACCGACGACGGCCGGGGCATCCCTGTGGACGAACACGAAGAGCACGGCCGCCCGGCCGTCGAAGTCGTGATGACCATCCTCCACGCCGGGGGGAAATTCGACAACAAGTCCTACCAGGTTTCCGGCGGCCTCCACGGCGTCGGCGTGAGCGTCGTCAACGCCCTCTCGAAACAGCTCGAAGTTGAAGTCAAACGGGACGGCGCGCTATGGAAACAGCGCTTCGACCACGGCGAACCCGAGTCGGGACTGGCGCGGGTCCGCGACCTCGAACCCGGCGAAGAGACGGGCACGACGGTCCGGTTCTGGCCCGACGACGACATCTTCGAAACCGGCGAGTTCACGTTCTCGACGCTCGAATCCCGCCTGCGCGAACTCGCCTTCCTGAACTCCGGCGTCGCCATCACGATCAATGACGAACGAGACGGCACCGAGGAGCACTTCGAGTACGGCGGCGGCATCCGCGAGTTCGTCGAGTATCTGAACGAGACCAAAGAGCCGCTCCATCCCGATGTCGTCTACTTCGAGGCCGAGGAGGAGATCGCCGACGGGCCGGTCAAAGTCGAGATCGCCCTGCAGGGGACCGACGACCTGCAAGGCTCTATCCACGCCTTCGCCAACAACATCAACACGCGCGAGGGCGGGACACACCTCACCGGGTTCAAGACGTCGCTGACACGGGTCATCAACGACTACGCGACTGACAACGACCTGTTGAACGACTTGGACGATACGCTAAAGGGCGACGACATCCGTGAGGGTCTGACCGCGGTCATCTCGGTCAAACACCCCGATCCGCAGTTCGAGGGCCAGACGAAGACCAAACTCGGCAACAGCGAGGTCCGTGGCATCGTCGAGTCGACGATGCACGACGGCCTCTCGACGTACTTCGAAGAGAATCCCGACACCGCAGAGGTCATCGTCGGGAAAGCAGTCGAGGCCGCGAAGGCCCGCAAAGCCGCCCAGAAGGCCGAAGAACTCACCCGCCGGAAGTCCGCACTCGACTCGACGGCGCTGCCCGGGAAACTGGCTGACTGTCAGACCCGAGACCCCGAAGAGGCCGAACTGTTCGTCGTGGAGGGCGACTCCGCGGGCGGGAGCGCGAAACAGGGGCGTAACCCCGAGTTCCAGGCCATCCTCCCCATCAAGGGGAAGATTCTGAACGTCGAGAAACACCGCCTCGACCGCATCTTAGAGAACAACGAGATTCGGAACCTCATCACCGCACTCGGCACCGGCATCGGCGACGAGTTCGACATCGAAGACATCCGCTACGAGAAGATCATCATGATGACCGACGCCGACGTCGACGGTGCGCACATCCGAACGCTGCTGTTGACGCTGCTGTATCGGCACATGAAGCCGCTCATCGAGGCCGGCTACGTCTACGCCTCGCAACCGCCGCTGTACCGCGTCCGCTATCGCGGCAACACCTACGACGCCATGACCGAGGAGGAACGCGACCGTATCGTCGAGGAGCAGTGCAACGGCAACCCGACCCAGGTCCAGCGCTTCAAGGGACTGGGCGAGATGAACCCCGAACAACTCTGGGAGACGACGATGGACCCCGACAACCGCATCCTCAAGCAGATCACCATCGAGGACGCGGCGGCCGCCGATAAGATGTTCAACATACTGATGGGCGACGCCGTCGAGCCGCGCAAAGAGTTCATCAAGGAACACTCGCCTGAGGCGGAGTGGGTGGACATATGAGCTCCGACGTGCCCGACCCGGACGCGCCGGCGGACCGCATCAAGCACGTCCGCATCGAGGATGAGATGGAGCAGTCCTACATCGACTACGCGATGTCGGTCATCGCGGGACGCGCACTGCCGGACGTGCGCGACGGGCTGAAACCGGTCCACCGCCGCATCCTCTACGCGATGCACGAGATGGGCGTCTCCTCGAACACCGCCCATCGGAAGTCCTCGTCCATCGTCGGCGAGACGATGGGTGATTACCACCCACATGGCGACTCGGCAATCTACGACACGCTTGTTCGGATGGCACAGGACTTCTCGATGCGCTATCCGCTCGTCGATGGCCAGGGCAACTTCGGGTCGATGGACGGCGATCCAGCCGCCGCGATGCGATACACTGAGGCGCGGATGGCTCCCCTCTCTGAGGAACTGCTCGAAGATATCGAGAAAGACACCGTCGATTTCTCCAGTAACTACGACGACCGCCTGCAGGAACCGGACGTACTGCCGGCGAAAGTCCCGAACCTCCTGCTCAACGGGTCGTCGGGCATCGCCGTCGGGATGTCGACGAACATCCCGCCGCACAACCTCGGCGAACTCGTCGACGCGACGGTCCACCTCATCGAGAACCCGGACGCGACGGTCGAGGACCTGATGGAACACGTCAAGGCACCGGACTTCCCGACCGGCGGCAACATCGTCGGCCGCGACGCCATCTACTCGGCGTACGCGACCGGCCGCGGCCGCTTGCGAGTGCGCGCCGAGTACGAGGTCGACCGCGAGGCCGGGCAGATCGTCATCAGCGAACTCCCCTATCAGGAGAACAAGGCCCGCCTCGTCGAGCGTATCGCCGACGACGTGAACGAGGGGAAGATCGAGGGCATCTCCGATCTGCGCGACGAGTCCGACCGTAACGGCGTCCGCGTCGTGGTCGAACTCAAGCGCGGGGCGAACGTCGACGTGGTCGAGAACCGACTGCTCGACCATCACCTCGAATCCACCTTCGGCGTCATCAACCTCGCGCTGGTGGACGGCCAACCGCGGGTCCTCTCGCTGAAAGAGAGTCTCCAGCATTACGTCGAGCACCGCCGCGAGGTCGTTCGCCGGCGCTCCGAACACGACTTAGCGGAGGCCGAAGAGCGCGCCCACATCCTCGAAGGGCGACTGAAGGCCCTGGAGAACGTCGAGGACGTGGTCGAGCTCATTCGCAACAGCGAGGACCGCGACGCCGCCAGAAGCGGGCTACAGGAGTCCTTCGACTTCTCAGAAGAACAGGCGGCACACATCGTTCGGATGCAACTCGGCTCGCTGACCTCGATGGAGTCCGCGGAGATCGAAGCTGAGTACGAGGACGTCCAAGACACCATCGACTACCTCGAAGCCGTCCTTGCCAGCCGCGAGAAACTCGACGGCGTCATCACGGACGAACTCTGTGAGATCAAAGACGAGTACGACGACGAACGCCGGACCAACGTCATCGAAGACGCTGGGCAGGTCACCCACGAGGACCTCATCCCCGAGGAGGACTGCGTCGTCGTCATCACCGAGGACGACTACATCAAGCGGATGCCCATCGAGCAGTTCGACCCCCAGAACCGCGGCGGAAAGGGCATCATCGGGGCCGACCCCAAGGAAGGTGACCGCGTCTCGAAGGTGTTCAGGGCCAACAGCCACGACTACCTGCTCTGTTTCACCAATCAGGGGCAGGTCTATCGGCTGAAGACCTACGAGGTGCCCGAGATGTCCCGCACCGCACGCGGGAAGTCCGCCATCAACCTCATCGACTTAGACGACGGCGAGGAACTCACCGCCGTCGTCTCCACCGACGACTTCGAGGAAGACGAGTGCATCACGATGGTCACCCGCGACGGCTACGTCAAGCGGACGTGTGCGACGGACTTCGAGAACATTCTCTCGACCGGGATTCGCGCCGCGAAACTCGAAGCGGGTGACGAGCTGATCGACGTGGAAGTGACCGACGGCACGATGGACCTCGTCATCGCCTCTGAAGAGGGGATGACCATCCGGTTCGACGAGGAGGAGGTCAGCCAGATGGGGCGGTCGGCCCGCGGTGTCAACGGGATCAAACTGACTGGCGACGACAAGGTGGCAGCGATGGTCGCCACGGACGACGACGACGACCGGGCGCTGCTGACGGTCACCGAAAACGGCTACGGGAAACGGACCCTCCTCGCGGAGTATCGCGCGCAGTCCCGATACGGAAAGGGGCTCATCGACATCAAGACCGACGAGCGCAATGGGCGCGTCTCGACGGCCAAGGCCGTCACGGACGACGACCACCTCATCATCATCTCCGAAGACGGACAGATTATGCGCATCCGGGCCGGCGACATCTCGCAGGTCGGCCGCAACACGAAGGGCGTCACCATCATGGAACTGGATGCGGGCGACAAGGTCGCGAGCGTGACGGTCGTACCGGCGGAAGTCGCTGCCGACGAGTAGCGGACTCGAATCGCTCTGCGATTCGAGCTTTTTGGTGCAGGTTTTTCGAGTTGCGCGACGCGTCGCTGTCAATGAAAGGTGAGAGACGAACAGGGCGGAGGCGCTACAGCCGGTATGGAAGTTCGGGAGCATCTGTCTCAACACGAGCGGGCTGAACAGCTCCCCCTCGTGACAGAGTCCGCGACGGTGACGCTCGCGGAGGCGATGGACCGTAACCGCACCGAGGAGGTAGAGGACGCCATTCGCGAGCAACTCGAAGCGGTCGACGGGGCGAACTGGCTCTCAGAGATTCACGACGGAGCAGAGTACCAGTGGGAGGAGTTGGCAGACCGGTTGGACACAGTTGACATCTCGGATTATCGCCGCGACGACATCTCGACGCTCGTCGACCGGTTCGAGCGGGCGTACCCGTCGCTCTTGCGAGTGCGAGTGCGAGTCGATGAGAAACTCAATTTCGCGCCGGGGCAGTACGTAACGCTTCAGTTTCACGACACACCGCGGGCGTACTCCCTGTCGGATTCGCCCAACGAGGACGAACTGGGCTTTGGCATCCGGCGGGTGCCCGGCGGCCGGTTGACGAGCGACTTGTTCCAGGAACTCGAGGTCGACGACCAGGTGGTCGTCCGCGGTCCGAACGGGGAGATGACGTTAGACGACCCCTCGAATCGGGATATGGTGTTTCTCGCCACAGGGACCGGTGCCGCCCCGTTCAAGAGCATGATAGACTACACGTTCGAGGAAGACAGAGACACCGTCGACGGGGAACAGCGAGACGTCTGGCTGTTCCTTGGCTGTGGCTGGGAAGACGACATCCCACACCGAGAGCACTTCGAGGACCTCGCGGCCGAACGGGAAAACTTCCACTTCGTTCCGACGCTGACCCGCGAGCCGTTGCTGACCGACTGGGACGGCGAGACCGACTACGTTCAGCAGGTGTTCATCAAGCACTTGGGGGACGAACTCGACGAAACAGAACTGCCAAACGGGTTCGCGGACATGGCAACCGAACAGCCGAAGACGGATATCGACGAGCGAATTCACCCTGAGAACACCGAACTGTACGCCTGTGGCGTCACGGCCATGGTGACGACGCTCGTCCGTGCGGCGAAAGCGGTCGGCGTCCCCGAGGACTCGATGCAGTACGAAGGGTTCGGGTAATTCCTAGAGAATTCGCTTGCCGAACGCGCTCGCGGCCAGTTCGCAGGCGAGTTCCGCGGTCTGATTGTGGTCGTCGAGGATGGGATTGACTTCGACCAGTTCCATCGAGCGGAGTTTGTCGTGCCGCTCTGCGACGTACTCCATGGCGATGTGGGCTTCGCGGTAGGAGACGCCGCCGCGGACCGGCGTCCCGACGCCGGGGGCCTCAGTCGGGTCGAGCCAGTCCAGATCCAGCGAGGCGTGGATGGCGTCGGTGCCGTCCGCCGCGATATCGAGGGCTTCTTCGACGACCTCCGGGACGCTTCGAGCGTCGACATCGGACATGGAGTAGGCGGTCACGTCGCTCTCTCGGATGAGCCGTCGCTCGCCCTCGTCCAGGTTACGGAGACCGACCAGCGCGACGTTCTCCTCGCTGACCGCGGGTGTATGGGCCCAGGACTTGTCGGCGAACGACCCCTTGCCGAGGATTGCCGCAAGCGACATCCCGTGGATGTTACCGCTCGGGGTCGTTTGAGGGGTGTTGAAATCGCCGTGGGCGTCGAACCAGACGACGCCGAGCGACTCGTCGGGTTCGGCCGCCCCAGCGACGGTCCCGATAGCGATGGAGTGGTCGCCGCCCAGTACCAGCGGGAACTCGCCGTCGTCGATGGTCCCGCTCACGGCCGTTCGCACGTCTTCGCAAACTTCTCTCGTCTCTCGGCGGAACTTCGCCCGCCCGCCGCGGGGTTGGTCCGCGTCCGGGTCGCTGGCTTCCGGTCTCGGCACTGCGAGGTCGCCGCCGTCCGTACAGTCGATACCGAGTCGGTCTAGCTGTTCGGCCAGCCCGCCGTAGCGAATTGCCGAGGGCCCCATATCGACACCGCGCCGGTCGGCCCCGAGGTCCATGGGAACGCCGAGGACGCGGACGGTTCTGTCCATACACCGTGCTACGTCAGCGACCGAATAAAAGTAGGGACATTAGTTAAGTCAATATCGCTCATATTATCACTCATCAATGGGGTCAGACGACGATGTCGCCTCGCATCTCCTCTATCTCGATGCTAACACGGTTCGCACCGAACAGGGGGCGCGTGAGCTAGAGCGACGATCCGACGCGACTGTGTACACTGCCAACTCCGCCGAGGACGCACTCGAACGTCTCGCTTGGCCCGACATCGACTGCCTGGTGATCGGTCACGATCCCGACCGATTTGACGGAATCGATGCCGCCGAACGAATCGGTGCCGCCCACCCCTGTCTCCCGGTCGTTCTCTTCTCTCGCGCTGGCGACGGGTCCGCTGCCCGAGCGGTCGGGACCGGAATCGACGAGTTTGTCGGCCACGACGGGCCGGACGCCTTCGAGACGCTCGCAGCGACAGCGGTCGAGGTAGCCATGGAGTCTCGCATCGACAGCGACCACGAGACCGACGACATCGACCCGGCGGCCGCGCCCAACGTCGACGAAAAGACCGTCGATCGAATGCTCGAACGGGACCTCGACAGAGCGGAACTCATCGAGTTGCTCCACAAGAGTCGCCTCTTCGACTCCATCTTTGGGTCGATCCCGGTCCATCTCTACGTCAAAGACGACCAGGCCCGCCACCAGTACGTGAGTTCGGGCTACTTCGAGGAGTCGGTCGACGATTTCCTCGGCAACACCGACCCCGAGATCGGCATCGTCGCCAACCGGCACGCCCGGCGGGCCTACGTCGAAGACAAGTACGTCATCGAGGAGGGAGAACCGGTCCTCGATAAGGTCGAGTACCTACCGATGCTCGATCAATGGAACCTCACGTCGAAAGTCCCGTGGCACGGTTCCGACGGCGAAGTGGTCGGCCTCATCGGCGTCACCCGTGACATCTCCGAGCGGAAAGAGCGACAGGAGCAGGTGAGACGCCAAAACGAGCGGCTCAACCGCTTTGCCGACATGCTGAGCCACGATATTCGGAACCCGCTACAGATTGCACAGTCACGCCTCGAACTCGCCCGCGATACCGGGGAGGACACCCACCTCGACGCCGCCGAATCTGCACTCGAACGGATAGACGAACTCATCGAGGACGTCCTTTCGCTCGCGCGTCAGGGGCAGGAGGTCGTCGCCCCCTCACCGGTCGACGGCGACGACGTGGTGGACGTGACGTGGGCGGCAGTAGACGCCCCGGACGCGACTGTCGAACGCGTCACACCGCTCGGGACGATCATGGGTGACGAGAGCCGGCTCCGCCAGCTGATGGCGAACCTCTTTCGGAACGCGATCGAACACGGCGGCCCGGCGGTCACGGTCCGAATCGGTCGCCTCGACCAGCACGAGGGCTTTTTCGTCGAAGACGACGGCCCGGGGTTCCCCGACATCGATGACGAAGAACTGTTCGAGGCTGGCTACACGACGGCTCATCACGGAACCGGCTTCGGGCTCTCTATCGTCAAGGAGATCGCGGAGGCACACGACTGGACCGTCGCGGCGACGACCGGAAGCGACGGCGGTGCGAGAGTGGAGTTCCGCGGCGTCGAGCGACCGACCGAGGACCAGTAGCTGCTCGTTCTCACGCCCCCGCGTTCCGTCTCAGTCGTACTGTTCACAGACGCGTTCGACGCCCGCTTCGAAGGAGATCGTCGGCTCCCAGCCCGTTGCCTCGTGTATCTTCGAGTAATCCGCACAGGTATCGTGGACGTACACGTTCTCCGGAATGGGATTGTCTTCGTACACTGGTTCTACGTCCGTTCCGAGTGTCTCGTTGAGCACGTCGACGAGATAGTTGAAACTGTACTGCTCGCCGGTTCCGAGGTTGTAGATCCCAGTGAGTTCGTGGTCGGCCGCGAGTTCGAGACCACGAACGATGTCGTCGACGTGCGTGAAGTCGCGGGTCTGCGTGCCATCGCCCCAGATCACGGGGTTCTCGCCGTTGGCGATGTCGTCGGCGAACTGTGCGATGAGATTGGCGTATTCGCCCTTGTGCTCTTCGGCCCCGTCTTCCATCCCCTGATACACCGAGAAAAAGCGCATTCCGGCCAGCGACATATCGTAGTGGTTGTGGAAGTACTCGGCGTAGTTCTCCCGCGCGAGCTTCGACGCCTCGTAGCCGGTGTTCACGTGGACTTCCATATCCTCCGGCGAGGGGTCGGTACGGTCGCCGTAGATCGACGACGTCGATGCGTAAACGACCGTGTCACAGCCGTCGTCGCGGGCCTGCTCGACGACGTTGACGAACCCCTCGACGTTGACGCGAGCGCCGGTCGTCGGGTCGTCTTCGTGCATCGCATACGAAGAGAGCGCAGCGAGATGAAACACGACGTCGACGTCCGTCGGGAGGTCGTCGTCGAGGACGGTCCGCTCGACGTATTCGACGCGCTCGTCTACGTTGTCAACTGTCCCGAGATAGCCATCGTCCAGCGCGATGACATCGTTTTCGGCCGCAAGCGAGTTCGCCAGATTCGAACCGATAAAACCGCCGCCGCCGGTCACTAAAATCCGCTTATCCTGCATATTTGTAGGTGGTCTGTCGATTCGTAAATCCGTATCGCTTTCCGCTCTCGTGGTTATCCGGCAAAATCCGGGGAGGACGCCCACCACCGTCGCCTTTAAGGACGGCTATACCGAACCATCGACTATGTCATCAATCGAACTGACGCCCAGTCAGAAAAATATTCTGCAGGAGCTCGTAAATCTATACCGCGAGAGCGAGACAGCAGTAAAGGGCGAGGACATCGCAGAGAAGGTTGACAGAAACCCAGGCACGATCCGAAACCAGATGCAGAGTCTGAAAGCGCTCCAACTGGTCGAGGGCGTCCCCGGCCCGAAAGGCGGGTACAAGCCGACCGCGACGGCCTACGACGCCCTCCAGATTCAGGACATGGACCAGGCCGCCGAGGTCCCACTGCGCCACAACGGTGACCTCGTCGAACACGCGAACGTCGAAGAGATCGACCTGACGAGCGTTCACCATCCCGAGGAGTGCCGTGCCGAGATTCAGCTGCAAGGCTCCATCTCCGCGTTCCACGAGGGAGACTCCGTCACCGTCGGCCCGACGCCTCTCTCGAAACTCCAGATCATCGGAACCCTGGAGGGCAAAGACGACACCAACAACAAACTCATCCTCACCATCGACGACATGCGGGCCCCTGCCGGCGAACCCGAGCACTAGTCGGTCTCTTTTTTCTCCGCTCGGTATGCGTGCGTCTCTCATCCCTGTCCCACGTTATCACGGTTTAGTCGGTCTCTGATGGCGATTCCGTAGCCTTTGTATCACCCCACCACCGAGACGGGAGTATGACTGACAAGGTCGTCGTGCTCGGTGCTGGCTACGCCGGTGCAGGCGCTGTCAAGAGCCTCGAAGACGAACTGAACGGCGAAGCCGACGTGACGTGGATCTCCGATACCGACTACCACCTCGTCCTCCACGAGTCCCACCGCTGCATCCGGGACCCGACCATTCAGGACAAGATCGCTATCCCCGTTCACGAGATCAAAGAGCCGACGACCAAGTTCGTCCAGGCCACCGTCGCCGACATCGACACCGACGACCGCGAAGTCGTCTTAGACGACGATTCGACGGTCGATTACGACTACCTGCTGGTCGGTCTCGGCTCCCAGACCGCCTTCTTCGGCATCGACGGGCTCAAAGAGTACGCCCACACGCTCAAGAGTCTCGACGACGCGCTGGGCATCCACGACGCCATCCAACAGGCCGCCCGCGAGGCTTCCCAGAGCGACCCCGCGCAAGTCGTCGTCGGCGGTGCCGGTCTCTCCGGCATCCAGACCTCCGGCGAAATCGCCAAGTTCCGCGACGAACACCGCGCACCCATCGACATCCACCTCGTCGAGGGACTGGACGACGTCTTCCCCGGCAACGACCCCGAACTCCAGGGCGCGCTCCGCAAGCGACTGGAGGCCCGCGATATCAACATCATGTGCGGCGACTTCATCGGCGAAGTCGACGAGGAGACCGTCTACATCGGCGACGAGGAGGAACTCGACTACGACGTCCTCATCTGGACCGGCGGGATCACCGGCCGCGACTGCGTCCGCGACGTAGACATAGAGAAGGACGAGCGCAACCACCGCATCCACTCCGAGGGCGACTTCCAGACCGAGGACGAGCGCGTCTTCGCCATCGGCGACTGCGCCCTCATCGAGCAGCCCGGCGAACAGCCCGCGCCGCCGACGGCACAGGCCGCCTGGCAGGCCGCCGAAGTCGCCGGTGAGAACCTCGCTCGCGCCGTCCGTAGCCAGCCCCTGAAGACCTGGACCCACAAGGACAAGGGAACCGTCATCTCTGTCGGCGACGAGGCCGTCGCCCACGACGTGATGGGCGTCCCCATCGACACGTTCGGCGGCCTCCCGGCCGAGTTACTCAAAAAGGGCATCGCCACCAACTGGATCAACGACGTTGCTGGCCTCGGCCGCGCCGTGAAGGCGTGGCCGGACATGTAGTACCTTTTTGTGACTCGGGTTTCCTCGCGCCCTTCGGGCGCTGCGGGAACCGCGTGGCAGCAAAGCCGTCACGTCATGCGATCGCGGCCGCAGGAGCGCAGCGACAGCAGGCTCGTCAGAGCGGAGCTCTGACGGCGAAACCGCGCCTCAGTTCTTCGGCGCGTATGCTTCTCAGGCAGCCCTGCCCTTCCCCGTTTTCGCTCGGACGCGACTGTCGCCGCGTCACTCGCTCTCGGCCCACAGCCATCGCTCCGCTACCGCTCGATGGATAGCCCAGCGTGCCAGCCGTCGGCGTCCGCTGCTTCGACCGCGTCGTCCATTCGTTCCAGATACGTAACTGCGAGGGTGGCACACTTCGCGGCTTTGCGCTCACCTTCCGTACGGAACTCGCCGGTCTCACGGTTAGCGTAGACCGTACAGACCGCGCCTGCTCGCAGGCCGTAGATGCTGGCGAGCGTGAGGATGCTCGCGGCCTCCATCTCGAAGTTGAGGACGCCAGCCTCGCGGAGTTCTGCTATTTTCTCGTCGCTGTCGCGGGCCTCGAAACCCTCGAAACCGGGTCGCGACTGGCCAGGGTAGAAACTGTCCGTCGAGCAGGTCACGCCGAGGTGGTAGTCGTAGTCCAGTTCCTCGGCAGCGGCGACGAGCGCCGAGACGACGCGGTGGTCCGCGCTCGCGGGGTAGTCCTCGCGGACGTACTCCTTGCTCGTGCCCTCTTGTCTGACCGCGCCGGTCGTTATGATCAGGTCGCCGACGCTAGCCTCGGGTTGGATGGCCCCGCAGGACCCGACGCGGAGGAAGGTGTCCGCGCCGACGCGGGCCAGTTCCTCGACGGCGATGGCGGCGGACGGCGAGCCGATTCCCGTCGACGTGACCGAGACGGGAGTTCCCTCGTGAGTGCCCGTGGCGGTGCGGTACTCCCGATGTTCGCCGACGATTTCGTGGTCGTCCCAGCCCTCGACGACTTTCTCGACGCGTTCGGGGTTGCCCGGGAGGAGGACGCTGTCGGCCACGTCTTCGGGACCGACTTCGAGGTGGTACTGCTCGTCGTCATTCGGGTCCTCGCTGTCGCCGGTCATCTATCTAGATGCGACCGCGAGATGGTCGTCGGGAGCAGCTCGCCGAGCGTGTACTCTTTGGCGTCATCGCCGTCGGTGTAGATGCGAAAGGACGCGTCACAGAACTCCGAAAGGGTCTGTCGGCACATCCCGCAGGGCGTGACGCCGTCGCGCTCGGCCGACGTGACGGCGAGGCGCTCGAACTCGCGGTGGCCGTCTCTGACCGCGCTGCCGATGGCCACCTCCTCGGCGTGGAGGCTGTTACTATAATTGGCGTTCTCGATGTTACAGCCCGTGTACACCGAGCCGTCGGCGGTTTCGATGGCTGCGCCGACGCGATACTCCGAGTAGGGGGCGTAGGAGGACTCCATCGCCTCGCGGGCGGCTTCCAGCAGGTCGTCCATACCGGCGGGTCGGCCGGCCGGGGCAAATAGTCACCGGCGGTTTTACTGTCGCTATTCGGCGAACTCGATGGCCGCCTCGACGACGGTCCGAACCTCGGCGACGAGTTCGTCCACGTCGTCGCTCTCGGCGTAGATTCGCACGTACGGCTCGGTGCCGCTCGGTCGGACGAGCGTCCACGAGTCGTCTGGAAAGGAGAGTCGGACGCCGTAGGTCGTCGAGACGCTCGCCTCGGGGAACGCGTCCGGGAGCGTCTCCCCGATGCGGACCATCGCTTCGGCTTTCCGTTCGTCGGGACAGTCGACGCTGATCTTTCGGTAGGGGCGCTCCGTGACTGTTTTCCGTCGGTCCTCCAGCGACTCTGCGGCGAACAGTCGCGTGAGGACCGCGGCGCTGACGACGCCGTCGATCCAGCCGCCGAAAGCCGTGTGGAGGTGTTTCCACGGTTCGGCGGCGAAGACGACTACCGTATCCGCGTCGCCGGCCGCTCGTTCGCGGGCGACGCCCTCGTGGAGCGCGCCCAGATGGACGCGCTCGACGCGCCCGCCCGCCGCCGCGACTCGCTCGTCGATGCGTCCCGACGCGTTGGGCGTCGTGACGACTACTGGGTCGGCGGCGGCCGACGCTCGGACGTAGTGTTCGGCGAGCATCGCCAGAATCGTGTCCTCGTGGACCACGTCGCCGTCGCCGTTCACGACGACGAGCCTGTCGGCGTCGCCGTCCTGTCCGATGCCGAAGTCGACATCCGTCGCGGCGACGAACGACCGGAACTTCGAGAGGGTCTCGGCCGTCGGCTTGCTCCCTCTGGCCGGGAAGTAGCCGTCGACGTTGGCTTCGGTCGCGCGGACGTCGGCACCCAGCGCGCTGAGGACCTGCGGCGTGGCGACGCCGGCCATCCCGTTGCCGCAGTCGACGGCCACCGTCAGGCCCTCGGGGTCAGCGCCGTGCCCTCGCGCGTACTCGGCGACCGCCTCGCGGTACGCCGGGAGCACGTCGGTTCGTCTCGGCTGACCCCACTCGCCCCACGCCGTTGGGTCGTCGCCGTCGGTCATCCGGTCCTCGATTCGGCCCTCCGCGTCGCCGTCGTACTCCTGCCCGTCCTCGAACAGCTTGATGCCGTTATCCGTCGGCGGGTTGTGACTCGCCGTCACCATCACGCCTCGGCGACCCCGAGAGGCGTAGGCCAGCGCGGGCGTCGGGACCTGTCCGACCGACACGACATCGGCTCCGGCGCTCTCCAACCCGGCGGTCAGCGCCGCGGCCAGCGCCGGCGAACTCACCCGCCCGTCGTGACCGAGCACGAACTCCCCGGCGTCACGGCCTGCCGCCCGCCCCACTCGAAGCGCGAGTTCGGGGGTCACTCGCTCGACGACGTCCCCACGGATTCCGGCAGTCCCGAACAGGTTCATATCCGTCACTCGGGCCGGTTCCTGTATAGTTCTCCCGCTCTCTGGACGAATAGAGCAGTGGCGCGCACCCACGGGGACGCGAGCGAAGCGACCCCGCGAGCGTCCCCTTGGTACGTGCGAGGGACGAGTAGCGCAGCGACGCGAGCAACGCAGTCGGTTGGGGAGGCGTGTGGCTGTCGAGCGTTGATATGCGGGAGAGCATCCGAGCGAACGGAGTGAGCGAGGGTCACCGGAATCGCCGGCGGCGATTCCGGCCTTTTTCACCCGCGTTTTTCGAGGAGGGTTCCCACAGGCCGCCGAAGGCGGCCGAGGAAACCCGACGAAGAAAAAGGTGGTCTAGAGTAGTTCGTCGAAGTCGTACCCCTGAATGTCGACGCCGTCGCTCGTGATATCGGCGAGGAAGATGCCGTTCCCGGAGCCGGTGTCGCGCTCGGCGGCGGCCTTGATCGAGGCGGCGGCGACTTCGCGGGCCTCCTCGTTGCTCATGTCGTCCTCGTAGCGGTCTTCGAGCGTCCCGTAGGCGACGGTGAGCCCCGAGCCGGTGACGGTGTAGTCGTCTTTCATGACGCCGCCAGCGGGGTCGATCGAGTAGACGTGGTGGCCCTCGCTGTCGACGCCGCCGAGAATCGGGTTGATGGCGAAGAAGGGACCGCCGCGGGCGAAGTTGCCCGCGAGCGTCGAGAGCGCCTGCATGCTCATCTCCTCGCCGCGGCGGGCCTCGTAGAGGTTGACCTCGGCGCGCAGCGAGCGGATAAAGGACTGGGCACCGCCGACGCTACCGACTAAGGTCAGCGCCGCTGTCGGGTGAATCTGCTCGACCTTCTGGACGTTCTTATTCGAGACGAAGCGGCCGCCCAGCGACGCTCGCATGTCCGTGGCGATGACGACGCCCTCGCTGGTCGTGATACCGATGGTCGTCGTCCCGGTCTTGTTGACCTTCTCGTCGTCACGGCTGCTCTGTTCGGGCAGCGACCCCACTTCCGGCTCGTAAGGGTCAGTCTGGAACTCGTCGGCCGTCTGGGGGCGTGAGAAGTCGGGAGTCGTGTCTCTCATTACCGTTCCGTATCACTCCGGCGCTGATAAAACCTCTTTTTGTGGTGAGGCTGACCGCCTCCGGCCACTTTCGTCTACGCTCGTGCCTCTTCGTAGGCGTCGCTGAGCCCCGTTACCGCCCGGTCGATCGGGAGGCGCAGACCGAAGCGTTCGGTGACCATCGCTAGGGGTAGTAGCACGATGCCGGCGAGCAGCGTGAGTTGATACAGCACGAGCAGCGTTGCGGAGTACAGTCGGGATTCCATCGTCCCTCGATAGCTGGCAGGGAGACACCCGTATAAATACTTTCTGCACAACTCACAAACATGCAACGACGTTCGTGATAGATAACCACGCCGCAGTCTGGCGATTAAACCAAAGTTGAAGAAAAGACAACTCAATGAGAGTAGCCCGGCCGAACGGGCGTAACTGGAGCATTGGAATGGCTCGGCGTTCTCGTAACTTATGACGATAGTAACGGTGACGTGCGCAGCGGACGCGAATCAAAACAAACGAGTAGCCAGGCCGTGAGGCTCTTCGTATGAACTACCTGGTGGCGATGGAAGCAGCCTGGTTGGTCCGTGACGTAGACGACATCGACGACGCCATCGGCGTCGCGGTGAGCGAAGCCGGCAAGCGCCTCAACGAAGCCGAGATGGACTACGTCGAGGTGGAAGTCGGCGCGACCGGTTGCCCCGCCTGCGGCGAACCGTTCGACTCAGCGTTCATCGCGGCCGATACCGCCCTCGTCGGATTGGTACTGGAGATGGACGTGTTCAACGCCGAATCGACCGAACACGCTCAGCGCATCGCCAAGAGCGAGATCGGCGGTGCCCTCCGTGACGTTCCGCTGAAGGTCATCGAGGTCTTCGAAACCGAGGAGGACGACGAGAGCGAAGCCCAAGCCTGAACGAGGCAAACGGCCGCCGTATCGAGCCGGTGGCTTTTTGTATTACCTATAGTTATCGTGGGTCATGGACTTACCCACGCCCGACGACTTGCGGGAGCGGCGAAACGAACTCGACCTGACCCAGAGCGAACTGGCCGAGCGTGCCGACGTCTCCCAACCGCTCATCGCTCGTATCGAGGGTGGCGACGTGGACCCGCGGCTCTCGACGCTGCGACGCATCGTCAACGCGCTCGACGAGGCCGAAGGCGGGATCGTCCGAGCACGCGATGTCATGAACTCGCCGGTCATCGGCGTCGCGCCCGACGACTCCGTCCACGAGAGCAAGCAACTGATGGACGAGAAGGGGTACTCGCAGGTTCCGGTCATCCGCGACGGCGCGCCGCAGGGACTCATCGGCAACTCCGACATCCGCCAGCGGCCGGAGGAGAATGTCGGCGAACTCCCCGTCGCCGAGGTGATGCACGAGTCAATCGCCACTGTCGAACCCGACGCGACCATCGACGAGGTGGATGCGTATCTCAACCACAACGCCGCTGTGATGGTCGTCGAGGACGGCGAGACGGTCGGCGTTATCACGGAGGCCGACATCGCCCGGACCGTGAGCTAACTGGTGGTACGCGCTCCCATCCCTCATACTCTCCTTTGAAGATGGGTGAAAACGGCCTTTTCTCCGCCGTAAACGCGCCCTAATCGTGAGAACGGTCCCAGTATTATATACCGGTCGTCGCTGGAGTAGCAGTCGAGACATGCCACCGACGGACACTTCGTTAGACTTTCATCTCGAAGCGGCACTCGCCACGGCCGAGGACGAGACGACATTGTATCACCTGCGCCAAGCGATGCAGTTGCGCATCGCAGAAAACGAGAACGCCGCCAACGAACAGGCCGACGACCCACTTTCTGCCTGAGTTAGCTATCGAGTTCGAGGCCGCGAACCGCGACCGCCCCGTCGCCTTCTTCGACGTGCCCGATAACTCGTGCATCAGCGGATGCTTCCACGACAGTCTCGGCGCCGTCTTCCGGAAGTGCTGCGACGAACCCAGTACCCATGTTGAACGTCCGATGCATCTCCTCGTCGTCCACGTCGCCCTCCTCCTGAACGAACTCGAAGATGGGTTGGGGGTCGAAGGCGTCGGTAATCTCGTAGCGGAACTCGCCCATCCGCGCGAGGTTCGTCCAGCCGCCGCCGGTGACGTGGGCCGCGGCATGAGTCTCGGCATCCCGTAGCGGGGTCAGGACTTCGCTGTAGATGCGGGTGGGCGTCAGCAGTTCCTCGGCGATAGTCACGTCAGGATTGTGCGGGAATGGGTCGCTGTAGTCGTGGTTTCGGGTGACTGCTTCACGGGCCAGTGTCAGACCGTTCGAGTGGACGCCCGAGGAGGGCCACCCGACGATTACGTCGCCGGCCTCGGCTTCCCCGGGGAAGACAGCGTCTTTCGGCGCGAGACCGGCGCAGGTCCCGGCGATGTCCAGTCCCTTGATGACGTCGGGCATCACCGCCGTCTCGCCGCCGACGAGGGCGACGCCGGCCTGTTCGGCCCCGGTCTTCAGGCCCGCTCCGATCTCCTCGCTGGTCTCCTCGTCGGGATTCTCGACGGCGAGATAGTCCACGAATGCGACGGGTTCGACGCCCGCGGCCAGCAGGTCGTTAGCGTTCATCGCCATGCAGTCGATGCCGATAGTCGAGTAGTCGTCGATGGCCTCGGCGACGAGCAACTTCGTCCCGACACCGTCGGTTGCCAGCGCGAGATACTGGTCGCCGATGTCGACGAGACCGGCGTAGTCGCCCTCGAACTCGCCGGCCGCACCGATGAGCGCCTTCGTCGCCGCCTCGCTTGCGTCGATGTCGACGCCGGTTTCGGCGTAGGTCAGTCCCTCCGTCTCCTCGGCGTCCTCGGCCGAGGCGTCGTCGTCAGTCATACCAGAGGAGGCACGCGGCGCGGGCAAAAGCGCATCGTTCGCCCGCGTTCAGAAGGGGAGGACGAACAGCGCGCCGAACGCGAGCAGAATCGACGGGACGGCGACGACGAAGAAGACGAGATTACTCCACGCTCGTACCTTTCGGCCGTCCAGCGGGCCGAAGGGGAGCATGTTGAACCCGGCGAGCAGGAGGTTGATCTGGAGACCGCGGTAGGCGACTTCCCAGAGGAAGCCGCTATCACTGCCCGAGAGCAGGATGGCGACGAACGGGACGAGGAAGACGACGGCTAACAGGAGATTCGTTACCGGCCCGGCGAGCGCGATGAGGCCGTTCTCCTTCGCGCTGATGCGGCCCCGGTGGACGACGGCCCCGGGTGCGGCAAAGAGGAAGCCGACCAGCGCGCCGACGATGGCGAACCCGAGCATGCGGTAGTCCGCGCGAAACGCCGCGACCTGTCCGAAGCGCACCGCGACAACCTTGTGGGCCAGCTCGTGGAGCAGGAAGCCGACGCCGACGGTCAGCAGGCTAACGACGAGTGTCGAGGCGACGGCGGCGAGCGTGAGGTCGCCGACCTGCCCGAGCAGTGCCGACCGGAACTGCGGTTGTAAGAGCAGGGTGAACGCCAGCCCGAGCGCCAGCCACGCGATGAGCAGGTCACGAAGCTCCTGCCGACTGAAGCTGAGTCCCATTACACCGCCCCCACGAGTATCTGCGTGCCGCGGTTGATCCCCTCCCAGAGGAGGGCAGTCACGCCCTGCATTCCGCCGATGTCTGCGGCGAGGTAGGGCAATAACGCCGGGAAGACGACGTAGGAGGCAACGGCGCTACCGATGTTGGTCAGCGCGACGATGAGGATGAGACGGAACAGCGGAACGGTGCGCATCCGCGCGAGGAGGTCCATAATCGGCGCTTGCTCGTCGCCGAGAATCTCGTTGAGTCGGGCGATGTCGCCGACGTTGACCGAGATGTAGCGCAGTTCGACGTAGCCGGCGAACCAACCGGCCGCGAGCAGCGGAAACAGGCTCGTCAGCCAGCCGAATGCCCCCGCGACGATGGCGCTGGACCAGTGTGACCCGGCGACTTTCGCCAGGCCGCCGGCGAAGACGGCGTTGACGACGACCAGCGCGACGAACAGTTCGAGGAGGACCGCCTGACTCGCACCGCCGAGTATCAGCAGGCCGAAGAAGACCAGAAAGACGAGGCCGATGCCGTAACCGACGACCTGATACAGCGAGATTCGTCGGCCGCCATCGGTGCCGGTGAGCGACTCCAGTGGCGGCAGTTCCTCGGGATGTTCGAGGTAGTGTTCGATGCCCGCTCGGTGGCCAGCACCGACGACGGCGAGGACATCGTAGCCCGCCTCACGGAGACCGACCAAGCGATGCGCGATGAAGGCGTCGCGTTCGTCGATGAGCGCCTCGGCACCGCCTGGGGAGAACTGCCGGAACTCCTCCATCATCGCGCTGACGACGTCCGTCTCGGTCAGTTGCTCGATGTCGAACTCCTCTACGTCGTCGGTCCCGCTGTGGAACCGCGTGAGTAGCGCCGCGATGGGCAGGCCGACGAGGAGGCTCGCGCCGACGACGAGGAGGAGCGTATCGAGCAGGCCGGTGACGGTGCTGGCGATGCCAGCGGGTAGGACGCCACCGAGGAGTCCCGACGGGACGATGAAAGGCCCGCCGAAGGCACCAGCGACGATGGCGATTCCCGCACCGACCGTCGCGCCGATGGTGAGGCCGACGGTCAACGGTGGGCCCATCTCGGCTGCGAGGCTGCCGACGAGTGTAATCTTCTCCGTGAAAGACAGGCGCGCCCAGAACCGTTGGACGGTCGTCTGGATGTCGCGGTCGACGAGGGCGACCCCCAGCCCGAGTTCCTCAGCCTTGTCGATAGCGGCTTTCATGTCCGCGCCCGGCTCGATATCGAATCGATCGCCGAGTCGTGTCTGGATGTACGACAGCATCCAGTACGCGAGGAACTGAAAGACAGTGTTGCCACGCAGCAGGTCGCCGGCGTCGAGGTCGTCAGGAGCCTCGCCCTGCATCTGCTTGTACCGGCCCTCGTCGAGTTCGACCGCGACGATGTCGGGCCGAGTCTCTTCGATGCTCGTCTCGACTTCTTCGACGCTGTGTTCTGAAACGTGGGCGGTCCCGACGACGGTGACGGACCCCTCGCCCGAGGGTCGCGGAGGATCGTCGCCCGCCGACGCCGCGTGTTCAGTCATCAATCCGGGGTACACGGGCGTTTCCTTTACCGTTGTCGGGTCGGCGACACGCTCGCTCTGTTGGCTGGCTATCGAGTGGTAGAATATTCAATAGAGCTACACGTTCTTCTGACAGACGGTCGTTTTCACTGTTATTTTGCAGGTTCGAAGGGTGGTAACTACACGACAACGGAAGATTACCTGTAGGTTATCTACTCACCTCCTGTTTAGCAATAGTGATATGTGCGGAGTCCGACGAGACGAGCGGGAACCATGCACGATCTGACTGGCTTTCAACGCGACCTGCTGTACGTCATCGCGGGGCTGGACGAACCGCACGGCCTCGCCATCAAGGACGAACTCGAAGACTACTACGAGAGCGAGGTCAACCACGGGCGACTGTACCCGAACCTCGATACGCTCGTCGAGAAGGGACTCATCGAGAAGGGTGAACTCGACCGACGGACCAACTTCTATACACTGACACGCCGGGGCGAGCGCGAACTCGACGCCCGACAGGACTGGGAAGCACAGTACATCACGGCCTGATACGGATTGGTGTAGCGATTTATCGGTACGCGCCGACCCGGATCGGCGCTATCCGGAAATAATCTACAACATTCCGTATGAACGACGGACTGCTCCCCGATACACTCAATTAGCTGGGCCGGACAGAAATCGGTATGCCGGAACTGCTGGAGACGTATCTTGAGAACCGCTGGATGGTCCAGCCGAACCACGCCAACCACCTCGGGACGACCCACGGCGGGAACGTCCTGAAGTGGATGGACGAACTCGGCGGGATGGCCGCGATGCGCTTTGCCAGCGAGAGCTGTGTCACCGCCCGCATGGATCAGGTGAATTTCAAACGTCCGATCCAAATCGGTGAGACGGCGCTCGTCGAGGCGTACGTCTACGACGCCGGGGCGACCAGCGTCAAAGTCCGATTGAAGGCGGCCCGGGAGGATCCCCGGACCGGTGAGCGCGAGCCGACCACAGAGTCCTATTCTGTCTACGTCGCCGTCGACGAAGCAGGCGACCCGATGGAAGTGCCGGCGCTCACCGTCAATTCCGAACGAGGAGAGGCACTGCAGGAGGCGGCCCTCGACGGCGAGCGCTGAGGTTTTTCACGGTCGGCGGCGAAGACGGCCCATGACACTCGATGTGGCGACGCCCGACCGGCCCAAACTCGAAAGCGCGATAGACGCCGAGGAGTACGACGACGTGACCGTCGAAGGCGACGAGTACCGTCGCGACGAACTCGCCGAGGCCCTGGACGACGGCGCATGGGCTGACGCCTTCGAGTCGTGGGCGGCCGAGACGAGTCTGGACGAGGCGGACTGGGATGTCGTCACCGATCTCGACCTCATCGAGGAGTTCGACTTCTTCTGGGACTCCTTCGCCGGCCGTGTCGGCTACCACGCGCCGGGCCTGCCGGAGAACTGGCGCGAACGGGACATCCACCCGGACATCCAGTCCTGGGAGACGGTCTCGTCGATCAACGCCTCGCTCACCGAACTCGGACAGGTCGTCTGTGACGTCCTGGCTGACGACTACCTCGACTGGGAAGCCGACGAGGTAGACGCGGGCGACCTGCCGGACTTCTAGAGCGATCCTTCGAGAACGAACGTCTCGCGACGGTCTTCGGCCCGGTGGACCTCGATCCCGACCGCCTCGCACAGCTCGACGGCGTCAGCCGCGGCGTAGCGCTCCTCGACCGGCGGGCCGTCGGTTCCCTTGCCGTTCCGCGTCCAGTCGGCGAACCCGACTCGTCCGCCCGGCTTGAGGGCGTCGGCGACGGCTTCCATCGCCTCGGGCGTGGCGAACTCGTGGAACGTCATCGTCGAGAACACCGCGTCCAGCGGCTCGTCGATGGGCATCGCGTCCACCGTCGCCGTCACCGGCACGACGTTCTCGGGCAGCCCCTTCTCGCGGTAAATGTCGTGCATCTCCGACTGGACGTCGAGAGCGTAGACGGTCCCCGCTGCGGCCGCCACGTCGTCAGTGTAGAAGCCGGTCCCACTTCCGAGGTCCGCGACCACGTCCTCGGGGCCGGGGTCGAACAGCGCCAGCAACTCGTCGACAGAGACGTACTCGTAGCGGCTCGGGTCCTCCAGTTGGTCGGCGCGATCGGGGTCGAACGTGTGAAATCCCATCCCGTCGAGGTAGCGGGCCGACGGATAAAACGCTCACCCTGGAGACCGGCACGCTGATAACCGCTCACGCGTTTGGGTCAATCATGGCAAGGATTGTATCGCCCACGGAACGGGAGTGTGAGTGCTGTGGTCGGCGGGACGTGTGGGACGCGACGGAGACGACGTGGCGCATCGCCGTCGAAGACGGAGAGAAACTGGCCGGAAACCCGCACTGCCTCCACGAGTGGGACATCAACGGCGCGTTCAACCCCCTCCCCAGATAGTCGACCGAGAGCCGCCCGAACGTTCTTTTCACGTCCGCGTATCGAGTCGGCTATGCCGACCGCCTACATCACCGCACCGCCGGACGCCGCGAGTGACATCGCACGCACCCTGGTTGACGAGCGCCTCGCGGCCTGCGTCAACCGCTTCGACTGTGACTCCGTCTACCGCTGGGAGGGCGCGGTCCACGAGGAGAGTGAAGTGATTCTGCTGGCGAAGACGACCGACGACCGGTATCCCGAACTCGCCGACAGAATAGAATCACTGCACCCCTACGACGTGCCGTGTATCGAACGCTTCGAGGAGGCCGACCTCCTCGACCGATTCGGCGACTGGCGAGCGAGCGCGGTCGAACCGGACGAATCGGGCTGAGGGAGCCAGACCCCTTCGGAAAAAGAAAGCGCTATGTTGCAGTGTGACAGCGGGGAGTTACGCCGTTTCGGTCCCGGTCGCCGCTTCGGTCGCGGGTTCGGCCGTCGCCGTACCGGTTCCGGGTGCCGGCGTCGCGGTTCCCGACGAGCCGCTACCGGACGTGGTGTTCGTCGACCCGCCGTCGGAGCCATTCGCCGTCTGATTCAGCGAGTCGCCGGACGTTCCGTTACTCGATGACCCGTTGTCGACGTTGATGTCCTGACTGGTCTCTTCCAGTTCGACCGTCACTGGCGATTGGTTCTCGCCGACGACCTGTCCCTCGTTCACGTCGGCCGTCGCCGTCCACCGGGAGATGGTGTTGTTCTGGAAGGTTCCCGGCGTGCTGAACTGATACGGTCCCTCGGCGCGGACGCTGACGTTCGTGTAGCCTTCCTCGGTGCCCCACTGGTCGTAGCCGGTCGTCGAGTAGGGTAGCGTCATCTCGAAGTTCCCGTTCGAATCCGTCCGGGCCTGCTGGCGGTAGACGAACGTCTCGTTGGTCTCGTGGTTACGCATCTGGACCGACGCTGTGACCGTCGTGTTCGCAGGACCGGTCCCCTCGACCGTCGCGCCGGGGACCCGCTCGAATATTTTGGTCCACGCGGGGTTGTTCTTGTTCATGGCGTCGGCGATGCCGTCGGCCATGCAGTACTCCTGCTCGCCGACCGGCATCGAGGTCTCGTTGGCGAAACAGCTCTGATTACCGGCGGGTCGCGGTGCGAACCCGACGCTCTGTGCCTCGATGAGGGTGGCGTAGTTGAAGCTATCGGACGAGTAGGCGCTGCGCTCGCTGGACCCGACGTAGCGGTAGTTTTCCATCGCCGGGACGCGCTCGCTGGGGAGACTCCCGAAGCCACCGACCTGTGACGTCGAGTCGTTCTGCACGTACGTCCGCGCCTGTTCCATCGATCTGAAGGTCTTGATGGGCTGCCCGTCGGACGGCGTCGCTGCGACGCTGCGGCCGTTCTGCGTCGCGATTTCCCAGTCGAGGACGACCGGTTGCGGTTCGACGGCGCTGCCGTGATACCGGTAGAGCCGGACGACGGTGGTGTTGTAGTACGCCTGCGTGCGGTAGTTGAACTGCTGGCCGGTCTGCCTGCTCGTGATCGGCTGGTAGTAGTCGCGCGCGGAGACGTTCGAGACATCGTAGAAGCGAGGCGGCGCGAAGAACTTCCCGCCGTACTGGCTGTTGACGCTGGCCATCTTCCAGTCGGCCGCGACGTAGCGCGTCTTCGCGTCGTCCTCGTCCGTATTTTCGAGGACGTCGTTCGCCTGTGACTCGTTGGGCGCGAGAAGGAAGTTCGCGGCGGTGGTCGACCCCTGTTGGAAGGGGTTGGCGTTCGGGATGCGTTCGCCCTCAACGGTTATCATGTGGCCATAGTCCCACCACGACATCACGCCGTACTCGCCTTCCTGATAGTCGTAGTCCTCTCGGATCTGGTAGGTGCCGTATTGCTCTAGAGATTGTTCACCGCCGGTTCCGTAGGTCCCCTCTTCCGGCGTGTGTTCTGCCATCCAGTCGAGCCCGTCGTTCCAGCCCTGTGCCTCCTGTCCCGGGGCGGCCGACCCGCCGACTCCGGTGGCCGTCGGGGCAACGAACAGCAGCGGTCCGATGACGGTGAACACGAGGACGATGACGGTCAACACCTCGTACACCTCGACGCCGTCGTCGGCCGAGAGGTCGACCCAGCTGACGATGCGGGCGATAGCGAATCCAGTCAGGGCGGCGACGGGGAAGACCAGGTAAACGCCGAAGCGAATCTGCGTGAAGGAGGCCGCGAGGATGAACGCGCCCCAGACGACCATCAGGAACTGCTCTGCCGGGGGGTCGCGGTCGAAGAACTGCTTCGCGGCGATGTAGATTGCCCCGGCAATCGCGACGAACAGCGCGAGCCCATGGTACTGATAGAGGCGAAGGGGATTTCGAAGCGGCGTCGCCTCGCCGACGGAGGTCTGGGTCGCTGACGGACTCGACGTGAAGCCGACGACGCGAAGGATCTGATCGACGATGTAGCTCAGGAGGTTCGGCGTCAGCACCGCCATCGCGACCGTGATGACGAGGAGGATGCCACCGACCGTCACCGGATAGAGGTTGCGGTCGTAATCTTCTGCCTCCATGTAACGGGCCAGCCACGCCATGAACAGGCAGCCAGTGCCGATCGCGACGGCCATCAGCGGCTGCAACAGTGAGTGATCCGTCGCGGTGATCGAGAGCGTCTTGATGACGGCCAGTTCGAACACCGTCACCGCTCCCATCATTATCGCGCCAGCAATTGCGACGTGTTCCGGACTCTTTCCGCGGACGAACTCCATCGTGAGCCACAGGAGGAAAAAGGCACCGAGGATACCGAGGAGGAGGACGCCCGGGGGCCACGTCCAGAGGTACAGCGTAATGCCGAACCCGGCCAGTAGCGAGTAGCCGACGGTGTCTCGGAGAGCTGCGACGTCGCGTTCGAGGAACTGCTCGTAGATGGGTTTCTCACGCTCCGCGACGCTGAGTGCGACCATCACGCCCAGCACCGCGAGCGTCTGGAGGAACCCTTCTGCGACCTGGTGGTCGTACGTCCCGACGAGGCTTCGCTGGAGGAACACGCCCGCGGAGAGCGCGAGGACGACGACGGCGGTGACGCCGCCGAGGCGACCGCCGAGGCGGCGGCCGATGAAGTACACTGGGATGGCCGCGAGCGTGCCGATGACCGCCGGAGCGAGGATGGCGACGAGGCCAACGGTCTGCTCACTCGGCGATCCGAGTCCGACGACGAGCGCGATTGTCGCGACAACCTGGTCCAGCAGCGTCCCGAACTGGCCTGAACGGGTGCCGTGGGGGAAGTAGGTCCACGGATCGAACGGCATCGTCGCCGGCCAGTTTTCGACGACGAACATCGTCGAGCGGTAGTGATACCAGGGGTCCTGTGCGCTGAACAGTACCTCGCCGTCGACGATGAACTGCGAGTAGTTGCGAACCCGATTCCACAGCATGAACCCGATCAGCACCACGAGGGCTGGGATATGGTACCACTCCTGTACCCAGTCCAGGGCGGACTCGAGTTCGGGGTTATCGTCGAGATAGCCCCGCGATTGACTCATTGCCGGAAACACTTCCAACGCGCGCATAAGCCTTTTGACCTCAGACCGGACGCAGGATGGAAACGCCTAACAGCGGCCGTCGTGGACCTGCGTGCATGCGTGTCTCGGTCGTCCTGTGTACGCATACGATGGACCGGTACGACGACTGCCGGGTGGCGGCCGAGAGTGTCCTCTCACAGACGTATGAGGACGTCGAACTCGTCCTCGTTTCGGACGGGAGCGAAGCCGTCGCCGAGCGGTTCGAAACCGACTTCGGCAACCGAGAGAGCGTTCTCGTCCACTGCAACGACGAGAACGTCGGCTTACTGGAGAGCCGGAATAACGGGGCCGAGCTGGCGACGGGGGACGTAGTGGCGTTCCTCGACGACGATGCCGTCGCCGCCGAAGACTGGATCGAGAAACTCGTCGACGGATACCACCGTGACGGCGCGGACGGGAACGCTCTGGCAGTCGGCGGGCGGATGGTCCCGGCGTGGGTCGCCGGCAAGCCTGCGTTCCTCCCCGACGAGTTCTACTGGCTCGTCGGCGTCACACACCGTGGGTTCGGCCCGGATGGCGACCCCGAAGAAGCAGGCGAGGTCCGCAACACCTTCGGGTCGAACATCTCCTTTCGGCGCGACGTATTTCTGGAACTGGGTGGGTTCGAGGACGACATCGGCGGGCGAAAGGGCGAGAAGAACCTCCAGGGCGGCGAGACGGAACTGTGTGCGCGGCTCCAAGGCCAGTACGGGAGCGGCGTCTACTACGTCCCCGACGCACTCGTGGCACACAAGGTGTTCGACTATCGCACCGACCCCGGCTGGCTCGTCGACCGGGCTTTTTGGCAGGGGTACTCGAAGCGTGGCATGGAAGTGTTCGTTCCCGAATCGACGGGCGACGAGTCGGCGTTTCTCGGCGACCTGCTGTTTACGTTCGTACCGGAGCGTCTCCGTGACCTCGTTCGCTCGCCGTCGGTGGCCGCCCTCTCACAACTCGTCTTTCTCTTCGTCTTGACCGGAGCGGTCGGAACCGGCTACCTCTACGGAGCGTATGTGTGGGGGTAATTCGATGACGGAACCCGACCTCCCCGATGTCTGTGTCGTCACGCATCCCCTCGCCGCCGCGGGCGAGAACGCGACCCGAAGCCTCCTCGACGTGCTCTCGGCCGTGACCGGCGTCGCCCTCGTGACCGCGGACCTCCCCGCGGACTCGGAGATACGCGAGACCCGCGAACTGGTCGAACTCACTCGAAAGGGAGCCGGCGATTCTGTCCCCGTCGCTGCGGCCCGCTTCCTCCTGAACCAGTTGCGGATGTGTCGCGTGCTGGCCGACCGTGACGAGGAGGTGGTGCTGTTCTACGGCGCGACGTCGTATCTCCTACCCATCCTCGCTGCTCGCGCGCTCGGCAAGACGGTCCTCGTCGAACCGCGCGGGGACGTCCCGCTCACGTTACGACTTAACTGGGAGCAACGGATGCCCGCGCCCCTCGCTCGGGGACTCGCTGGCGCGGTGCGCACCCTCGAACGGGCAGGGTTTGCCGTGGCCGACGGTGTCGTCACGTACACGCCCTCGATGGCGAGACAGCTCGCGCTCCACCCCGAAGCGCCGGACGTCCACCCGACCGGCGCGCGGTACGTCCGGACCGACGAGTTCGCCGTCAAGAAGCCCTACGCAGAGCGGGAGCGAGTCGTCGGCTTTCTGGGCCGTCTCGACGAGGAGAAAGGTATCCGCGAACTGGCGACGGTCGCCCGGACGCTCCCCGATAACGTGACCTTCCGCTTCATCGGCGACGGCGACTTACGCGGGTGGCTGGAGTCCGAACTCGCCGCCGAGATGGACACCGGGCGCGTCGAACTCACGGGCTGGGTCGCTCACGACGACGTGCCCGCCCAGTTGAACGACCTCTCCTTGCTCGTGCTTCCGTCTCAACCGACGGAGGGGCTGCCGACGACGATTCTGGAGGCGTTGGCGTGTGGTACGCCGGTGTACGCCTCACCCGTCTCCGGCGTCCCGGACGTGGTGCGAGACGGCGAGACTGGCTTTCTCATCGACTCCAGAGAGCCGTCGGCGCTTCGGGACGGCATCGAGTCGATTCTCAACCGCGACGACCGCGAGCGGATAAGTCAGAACGGGCGTGCCCTGATAGAGCGCGAGTACAGCTTCGAGGCGGCCGTCGAGCGATACCGCGAGATTCTCTCTCGGTACTGAGCCGTTTGTGAGTGCGGAGTCGTTAGCGCTGCCCGTCCGCCGCGGTCTCGTTCTCCCGAGCGAGGATGACGACGTACGGCTCTTGTATCTCGGGCGTCGGTTCGACGCCTGCTTGAAAGAGTTGCTGACCGAGCGACTGGCTGGTCGGCCGCTCTCCGTACGTTTCGACGACGGTGTAGTTGTACTCCCCGCTCAGTAGCCCCTCGACGTAGGCTCGTCGTCGGGGGTACTGCTCTGCGTCCGGGTAACCGTCGGTGATGTAGTGCAGTTCCTCGGCTGTCAGCTGAATGTATGCCGGACGCCGTTCCGGCATGCTCACCATCCACTCCGTGTAGGCCCACTCGTTCAACACGAGCGAACTGTTGTACGTGGCGTTCTCCTCGGGGTAGTCGTAGTGGGCGACCGGTCTCCCGTGGACTGCTGCCACGTCGGCGATAGAGTTCTCGTATACTTCGACGGTGTCCTCGGCGTCGGCGTTCGTCTGGATCCAGTCGGTCGCCTCGTCGCGCGGGTCGGTGGCCAACCGCAGGTCGCCGACACCGGTGTACACCGCGCTCGTGACGAACAGCAGCGCCAGCCCGACCCGGACACCGCGCTCCCAGTCGTCCCAGAGACGCCGCATTCCGAGCGCGCCGAGCACTAACAAAAGCGGCAGCGTCGGCAGCAGGTGGTGGACGCGGACGTACCGCCACGCCGAGAAGACGGCGAGCGTCACGACGATCGGCGTCGCCACCAACAGCACTCGCTCGTCGAATCCGTCCGTCCGTCGGAGGAGATTGCGACCCGTCTCGGCGACGCCGACGAGGACACCGAGGAAGAGTGCCAGCCCGAACGACGAGAGGTAGCCACGGAGCAGCCAGAACTCGATACCGGCGACGATCCCGCCCGGTAGCGTCGTCTTCTGTCCAGTCGTGTGCGTGACCCGCGTCAGGAGTTCCCCCGGCCCGCCGACCAATACGCTCGGAAAGCCGAGCAGTATCGTCACGAGACCGACGACGAGACCCGCCGTCAGCATCTTCGGGCGGATGAGCGCCGCCCGACGGTCCTCGGCGCGGAACGCTCGCAACAGATAGCTCGCGCCGACGGCAACGACCGCCGACCCGCCGGTCAGTTTGAACGCGACCGCCGTGCCGGCCGTGAAGCAGGCCAGCAGGAACGTCCGCCGTCGTCCGGACTCGATATATCTCACACAGAGCAGCACCGTCGAGAGCAGGAAGAACACCATCGGGATATCTTCGTTTATCGTATGCGCCGACTCGACGAATCCGAACGAAAGCGCCAGTCCGACTGCCGCGACCTGCCCCGTCCACCGGTCATGGATCCGAACTCCGAGTCGATACACCAGATAGATGCAGGCGAGGCCGAGAAGCAAGGAGACGACTCTCCCGAGCAACACCGCGCTCGTCCAGAACCAGGCAGGCGCTTCGTGCCAGAGCGTCCAGCGAGAGGCGATGCCGCCGAGACTCACGAACTGGCCGAGCTGCCCGGTGAGCAAGATTGCCACGAATATCGGGGCGAGGACGAACGCGTACAGGTAAAACGTCGCTCCCAGCGTCCGACCGTCGGTGACGGCCCCCTGGAGCGACCCGAAGCTCGGGTCGGCGACGACCCGTCCGGCGACCTTCATCGGCTGAATCAGCCGCGAGTACTCGTCGGGGCCGGCGAAGTTCGGCACGCGAAACCAGATGCCGAAACCGAAGGAGACAACCGCTAACAGGAGGACGTACCGCAGGAGCGGGTCGGCATGGATGTCCCGTCGAAGCGGGCGCACCAGTGGACTATCGCGTAGGGGGGGACGAGACACGGTTGATGATTGTTCGCGCACGGTGGAAGTTATTGTTGTTTTTCACGTATCGATGCCCGCCCGCGGTTAACACTATCTTTCGGTCCGGGTCAGCCACGCTGGCATGACAGTCACCCCTTTCTCTCTCACTCGCCGTGACAGCACGAGGAGGGCGACGAAGTAGATCGCCGCGCCGAACACGACGAGTACGAGCGTGCCCGCCCGACCGGCGGGTATCAGCGGAGCGACGGGGAGGAGTAGGCTCGCCATCACTGCTGCGGCGAGTAGTTCTCGGCCGATTTCGCCGATCGGCAGCGGTACTGACTTGATAGTCGATTCCAAGGCGAGATATCCCATCACTGTCCGGACGGCGGACGAACACGCGGTGGCAACTGCGGCCCCGTACCACCCGAACCGCCAGACCAGCGCGACGTTCAGCACGATACTCACGGCGATGAACACGCCGTTAATTCTGTAGGCGAGGTCCGGTCGATCGACACCGTTGAGGACGTTGAGGAACTGGGAACCGTACACGTCGGCCACGTACGCGCAGATGAGGACGAGGAGGATACCGGCACCTTGGCCGAACTCCGGACTGTAGAATCTGAGAACCCGTTGTCCGATGACTGCACCCCCGAACAGGCCAGGGATGACGAAAACGCCACTGAAGACGAGTCCGTCTTCGAGTATGCGATGGATTCGCTCGAAATCATCGCTCTGAGACAGTTCGCTGACTTCGGGGAACAGCGTTCGCCGAATCGCCGTACTGATGATGCCGAGCAGCGTGGCGATTCCCCATGCCGCTTCGTAGATGCCGACGAGTGACGCGGTGACGAAAAACGACAGTACAAACGTGTCTAGCCAGCCGTACACTCGCGTTCGGAGCGTCCCGAGCCACGCGTATCGCGCGTAGTCGAGGACGCTGCGTACCTCTGCGCGTGTCGGGAACTCAATACTCGAACTGATGAGCGCCACTCCAGCGATCGACCCAACGAGCACCGAGAGGCTGTGACCCACCACGAGCGCACTCACGCTATAGCCGACGAGCAGGACGCCGATCTGAAGCAGCGACCGGAGGACGCGCTCACCACCTTGTAACAGACCGCTCTCCCCGACTTGCTTATCGCCCTCGATAGCCGAGCGGACCGTTCTGTAAGCCGACGTCACGACGACTAGCGCCGCGATTTCGACGTTGTATCTGGCGAGTATCTGGATGATCTCCGCGTCGATGGGGTCGAACATTCGCAACAGGTGGCCGACGAGCAGGACGCCGATACCCAGCGCGAGCGCTACTGCCCCGTTTACAACCGCCCCGACGCCTAGATAGGCCGCGGGGTCGTGGCCTTCGCTCATCCGTTTTCGAACGCCGCTCCCAATAGCCTGAGCCGGGACTATGAGGAGGAACGACCCGAGCGAGACGGCGATAGCGTACCGACCGAGCGTCGAACTCCCGCCGAGTACAGCGATGGCGAACGTCGCGGCAAATCCGGCTACCGAGACGACGACTTGCCCGAAGAAGTGGACGAGTGTCGTCTTTCCCAGTCGCATGCTACATCCTCCACAGCTGTGACGGAAGCGGATTCGGGGACATCCCGATACGCCGGAGCGTCCTCAACTCGTCGGCACGACAGACGTGTTGCTCCACGTTGTGTCGAGTGACCGCAAGTGACGGTGAAAACTTTTCGTTCGAGAGAATAGCGCTCCCGACCCGAATTGGTTCGTTCGCTCCGAAAGAGATTAACTGATCCGAAAACTCCATCCCTGTACGAATGGTTCTCGTCGTTCTCGGAATCGACGCGCTCGACCCGGAACTGGTCGAGCCGGCGAGACATCCGAACCTAGCCCTCGATACCCATCACGCGATCGCGACGATAAACAGCGTCGAAGGCGAACCCAGCACCCACGAACTCTGGCCGACTATCATCACTGGATTGGAACCTGCCGAACACGGGCTGACACTTGACGACGACGGCGTCGCGTGGGAGAACCCGCTACTGAACGTCGGGAGCCGCCTCGCTGATTACGTTCTCCCCGATAGCGTCCAGAGCCGTCTCGGTGCGTGGATTCTCACGAACACGACCGCCGACGCGTTTCGGACTCCGGCGTCGTACTACGCCGAGCGCGGAATTGAGACGGTCTTCGACGCGTTCGACGCGACCACGATAGGGATTCCGAACTACGTCGTCGACCCCGACGAAACCGACCGCGAGCACCAACTCAGACAGAACATGGGTGACCTATTTGAGCGGGACCCGGACGCGAAGGGGGGCCACACGTCCGCGGACCCCGTCGAGTTCTACGAGCAATGTTTGGAGATGGTGATGATTCGTCTCGCGCGCGCTCGGCGGCACCTCCGCGGCGGCGACTCGGAACTCGTCTTCGCGTACACGAGCGGACTGGACCTCGTTGGACACATCGCCTACGACAATTTGGGCCTCCAGCGGGAGGCCTACGACGAGCTAGACGACTTCGTTGGTGAAGTCCGAGCAGACCTCGACGACACCGACGAGTTGTTGCTGGTGAGCGATCACGGGTTACAGGACGGCGTCCATACGCACGAAGCGATGGTCGCCGCGACGGACGAGGATATCATCGAGCGAATAGAGAGTGTGCTTGACGTTCGGGCTGCCATCGAGGGCGAACTGACTGGCGTAGACCACCGCCCCGACGATCGGGCGGTCGAACGGACGGGGTCTGACCAGGGAGACGCTGTCAGAGAGCAACTGGAAGATTTGGGGTACATGTGACGATGGCAAACGAACCAAATATCCTGCTCGTCGTCCTCGACAGCGTTCGAGCGAGCAACCTCAGTCTGTACGGCCACGCGAACGAGACGACGCCGTTCCTCGACTCGTTCGCCGCCGAGCGAGCAACAGTCTACGAGCAGGCCCGCGCCCCAGGCGCACGGAGCGTGACGAGCCACGCGAGCATCTTTTCGGGTCTCCACGTGGACGAACACGGCGTCATCTCGGCAGCCCATCGCCTCGAACCATCTGTGTCGGTGTTTGACAGCCTCCGCACCGACGGGTACGCGACAGGCGTGTTCACCGAGAACGACTGGCTGACGGCTGTCGACGTCGGCCTGAAGGACGGGTTCGATACGGTCGTCGGCGCGCGGAACGTTCCGTTCCCCGGTGGTCTAAATCCACACGAGTTCGTCTCGAATGAGGGGCAAGGCGAGTACGGCGCGTTCCTCCGAGCGGCTCTGTCTAGCGACCAGCCGGGACGCTCGCTCGCTAACGGCGTCGCAACGAAAGTGCAGTCCGACTACAAGCGATTCCTCCCCCGAAGCGTTCGCGCGTCGACTCCCGCAGATGTCTACGTCGACGCGCTGCTGGAGTGGAGCGGCCGGCAGGACGGGCCGTGGGCGGCCTGCCTGAACCTGATGGACGCACACATTCCCTACGAACCCGACGAGGAGTACGACCGGTGGGGCGGCGCGAAGGCTCGCTCGCTCCAGTCGTCGTTTGAGGACCAGAAGTGGGAATTCAACGGCGGCCAGCGTCCGTGGTGGCAGAAGAAAGCGGTCGAGTCACTGTACGACGGTGCGATTCGACAGCTGGACGCCGAGTTGAAACGACTGGTCGCGGCGCTCGAAGATCGGGGAGAACTCGATAAGACGCTACTCGTCGTCACTGCCGACCACGGGGAGGGGTTCGGCGAACCGAGTCGACTTCGGGAGGGAGTTCGAGTGGCAGAACACGGCGTAGCAATCCACGATGCGCTTCTCCACGTCCCGCTGGTAGTTCGCTATCCCGAGCAGACGGAGTCGCGACGAGTCGAGAAACCGGCGACGCTGACGGCGTTCCCGGACGTAGTGAATCGAGTTCGGGACGGCAAGCGACCGAGAGACAGATTCTGTCCGGACGGCCCGGTCGTCACCACTGCGGTCGGGCTGGACGACCCCCTCCAGGAGCGGGCCGGGAAATACGCAACCGACCTGTCGCCGTGGATACCGACCTCACGCGCCGTGTTCGAAGCCGACGACACCGATGGAACGGTGCGGAAATACTGCAAAAACCCTGATGCCGCGGCGACAGTCATCAGTCGAGATGCACAGACTGCCTACCGCGTCTCGTGCGACGACGACGGCCGTGTAGACGAGGTCTTCGATTCGATCGAACAATTGGATGTCCGAACCGACGGCGAAACTCTCGATGACCTCGACGATGCTACCATCGGCCGACTCGAAGACCTCGGTTACGTCTGAGTCGACGGCTGGCTCTCGTACTCCCACACCAGATCGAAGTACCGTTTCATCCCTGCGACGAACGAGCCATTGTCGGTCAGGGCGGCCTGTCGCATGTGGTTCGGCACGTCGGGTTCCTCGACGAGCAGTATCGCTTCGCCACGGTCGTAGTCCATGCTCGGGTCTACTAGGGTTCCGCGCCACGGCAGCTTCTTCGTGCTGAATCGGACCGCTATCTCGGGGAACTCCGCGTCGAGTCGCTCAACGACTTCGGCCTGGATGGCGGCTTTCTCCGGCGGGAGTCGGTCGGGATGGAGAAAGAGGATAGAGATGTCGATGCCCCGCTCGACGGCGTCGTCGAGCGCTCGGTCCACGCTGTCGAGGTAGGCGAAACTGTTGGTGATGACCCGTAGCGTCTCGTCGGCGTGGTCGTAGAGGCGGCGTGTCTCCCGCTCGCTCGGGTCGCCGACGTCGACGACGTGGAACAGTTCGGCTGTCGGCGAGATGTCTTCGCTCGCTCGCTCGTAGCGGGGGCGGTACTCCGAGAGAAAGACGTCCCGGTACTCCTCGACGTCGCTGGCAAAGCCCTCGAAAGACTGCCGCCTGTTCTCGACGGCGCGGTCGAGAATCTCGGCCGGCGATTTGGGTTGGTACTCCTTGGGCCGGCCCGGGACCACCTTGATGAATCCGCGGTCGGCGAGCGAATCGAGGACGCCGTAGACGCGGGCCTTCGGGATGCCGCTGGCCTCGGCGAGGTTCGGCGCGGTCGTCCGGCCCAGCGAGAGGAGTTCCTCTAACGCCATCGTCTCGTACTCGGTTAGCCCAACGCGGTTGAACACGTCGGACGCATCGGCCATACGGAGTGGTTCACCTCCCAGTATGTAAAACGCGCGGGGACCGTCGGAACGGCACTATCTAGTTGAGCGAGTTTGCGAAGCGAGGAGGTCATAGCGAGAAGTGTCCATGCAACTCGCAGACTTCTCAGCGAAATGTTGAACGAGGACAATAAAGACGTTTGGGAGAACGAGCGCACCCCGACACCCGTCTGGCGATTTGGGGTTCGTCCCATACGTCGGGGCTGTCGATCAGGGAGACGGTCGCGATCTGAGATTTGCTGGGTGTCGATGCTCTCACGGTGTGGTCTGGAACTGGGTTCATACACTGTCTGAAGCCCAGAGCGACTCACCGACGGCGGAGCCGTCGCAGGTCGCGGTCGACGAGAAACAGAGCACGATTGATGGCGAGAAAAAGTGGCTCTACGCCGCTATCGACACCGATTCAAAGTTGCTGCTCGAAGTTGATGTGTTCAGCTGCCGCGGAACTGACCCAGCGGCGACGTTTCTGCATTGGCTCACCCAGAAACACGATGTCGCCGATACAGCGTTTCTCGTCGATTCTGGTGGCTAGCTGACTGCCCTCGCTCGTCAGAAATTGAGCGGTCGGCTTGACAACCATATCCGGAACCACATCGAAAAATGGTTCTAGACTGTGACCATGCGAACCGACCGCTTTCACTCCTTCTAGAGGGAAGTCAATCCAGCGCGAAATAGTGGTTACGACGCTTCAGACACCACTATAACCGCGAGCGACCCAATCAAGCGCTCGACAGATGAACGCCAGCTGAGGAGGTCCAGAGCTAGATAGTGCCATCGAAAGCGATCTAACTGTAGGTTACTTCATATCCAGGAGTAGCCAATTGGAATATGAATCAGAAATTACTGTTTATACACGGATTACGGTTTTTCCATCTGGTTTTCGTTGTTCCAGCGAATACATAGTTAGTCAGACACCAAATGAGAGCACCCGTACCCTGGGTGGGCGCTCAATGAGATCACCGTCACAGACGAGAGAAGACAGAGATTTTCGTGGAGAACGACTCTGTGAGGTTTTTGAGACATCTACGCGAATCTGTATTCACCCAACCTTGGATATTCTCCCGCTAATACCGAGAGAGAAAGAGCAAAACAGTGTTCAAAATGAGTTGGTTCTGTAGAAGACGTTGGTCTAAAGACCAGATTCGAGAACTCTCAATCACAGAATATAGGCGTCTGAGACGTGCTTTCCCACAAATACGGAAACGCACAAATGGACTCACAGCGAGAGGATAATGACAGCTTTCGTAGCTTTCGGTTAGAGACACCGTCCAAGTATGTCGCAGTCTATCGATTCTTCTAACCTTGGAAGCTAAATTCAATCTGTTAAATTGTCGTCTGAGAGTTGACAAACACGCCTGATTGCCTCATATCACCCTGTTTTCCCATGCATCTCTGGCTTAGCCAACACTCGCATAGAGGTATTTTCCTAGGGAGAATCGATTCAGGTATCAACGCCACTAGCGGGGTTTCTGACCAAGGTTGGAGTTAGCGTTTCAGTCCTGTCGAGCACCGTTGCCCTCACCCCGCATCGCGTTCTTTATCGAGCCACAGGCCTGTGCGGCCGTGTGGTACTGGCTGTCGTAGTCGGGGTCGTTTACCTGTTTGTCCCCGTCGCCGGAACGTATTTGTCATTCGACGCAGATAGTTACTCGCAACGTGAGTAACCAGAGACAGTCCGCGCGCGGTCAGCAGGACGGCATCAATAGCGTCGACGACGACCCCGAGGATCACCTTGACGGCGTGGAAGACGGCTGTGGCTGTACGGAAATCTGGGAGCACTTGAGCGAACAGCGAGAGAACAACGCGGACTGAGGATTCAATCTCGCGTAACCGACTGAACATCCGGCACAGAGGGAATGAAAGAGGCCGGTCGCTCGGTTAGCCCGGGCGAAGTAAGGACTGCAGCCACCGGGCAAGGACCACAGCGAGCCCCGGCAATCGAGCGACCGGGGGCCTTCTAGCTGTCTGTACTGTTCGTGTTCCCGATTCCAGTGGGGTCGAACACGGCCAGGTGCGGACCCGCATTTATTTGGGTGAGCGTGGCCGACGTTGGGTCAATGGCCGACCGCGACGACGTCTGCGTCCTCCTGCCCGCCTACAACGAATCGGAGACCATCGAGTCAGTCGTCTCCGGGTTCCGCGAGGCGGGGTTCGAGAACGTCCTCGTCATCGACGGCGGGTCGAGCGACGACACGCGCGAACTCGCCTCGACGGCGGGTGCTCGCGTCGTCGAACAGACCGTCGGCGGCGAGGGCTCTGGGAAAGGACAGGCCGTCCGCGAGGCCGTCGAGCGTCACATCGACCAGCCGTACGTGTTACTCGCCGACGCCGACATGACTTATCGACCCGAGGACGCCGACCGGATGTTGGAACCGCTCTTCGAAGGGCGAGCCGACCACGTCATCGGCAACCGCTTTGCTGATATGCAGTCCGGCGCGATGACTCGCCTCAATCAGACGGGCAACACCGTCATCAACTGGGCGTTCTCGGTCATCCACGGCCGCTACCTCACCGATATCCTTTCGGGCTACCGGGCATTCACCGCCGAGTCGTTCCGTCGCCTCTCGCTCAACTCAGAGGGTTTTGGCATCGAGACGGAGATGGCCGTCGAGTGTGTGAAACACGGCATCCCGACGGCGGTGGTCCCGATCACCTACCGGCCGCGGCCCGACGAGTCCGAGACGAACCTCCGGCCGTTCCGCGACGGCGCGACCATCATCGTCACGCTCTATCGGATGGCCAAGACGAACAACCCGCTGTTTTACTTCGGAAGCGTCGGGTTCAGCTCTATCGGCCTCGGCGTCCTGCTGGGAGCGTTCGTCGCCTACGACTACGTCGTCAACAGCATCTCACACGAGGTCATCGCGATGGTCGGCGGCGTCGCCATCCTGCTCGGGCTTCAGCTGCTGATGTTCGGTGTCCTCTCCGATATGATCGTGACCGTCAACAGAGAGCAGACACGACGGCTCGAAGATATCGCGAACCGCGTCGGCACGGACCGCCCCGGGCCGCCGGCGGAGACCGTGGGGAGCGCCGAGGTGGACGCCGATACCGGAGAGGCGGACGCCGAGGGACATGGCGAAAGTGAACGCCCCGAGACGGAAACCGCCGTGACGACGAACGACCGACAGAACTAGAACGGTACCAGCGAGCGCAGTTGCGAGAGGATGCTGTTGCCGGTCGCTTCGCGCTTGCGCTCGAACACCGGGTGGAGCGCGTTCAACAGCGCCTGCTCGTTCTCGAATCGCCCGAGGTCCGTCTCGTCGAGGGCCTCGCCGACTGTCGTCGTGTGTCCGGCGGCGTCGTACGGCACCTCGACGTGGCCGACCTGATCGCGTACCTCGCGCTCGTCAGCGGGATACTCGATATCGGCGTCCGACAGGGCCGCGTCTAGCGCCGCGATACCGAACTCGATGACGTTCGGGTCGTCGTTGTCGTCTGCGGGTGGCCGTACTCCCATCAGTACCTCTATCGACCTACCGGATGGAAAAGGCTGTGTTCTCGGTTACTCGTGTGGACGACGCTTCTCACTCGTTGCACGCTGCCAACCACTCGCCAGCCCAACACTCGATCTCGTCGAAGACGGGACAGAGCGACTCACCCTTCGGCGTCAGCCGGTAGTACGTGGCGACCGGGGCGTCCTCTTCCAGTCGGCGGTCGACGAACTCCATCTCCTGTAAGTCGTCGAGGACGCGAGAGAGCGTCCGCGAACTGGCGTCCGTCGCGCGCTTGAGTTCGTTGAACCGTCGCTCGCCGCTCTGGAGTTCGTGGAGGACGACCAGTCGCCACTTCGAGCCGATCTGTTCGAGCGATTCGACCAGCGCGCAGGGGCCGTCTTCGGCGTCGGTTGCGTCCTCGGAGATGATTTCTGATGACATCGACGTTACCTGGTATAGGCAATGTCCGGGAAGCGATATATAGGTTCGCATCCGAACCAAGTAACGTAATGAAACCACAACTTGGTGCACGGTCGAATCGGACGCAGATAGCCGGTATTGCCATCGAGGTTCGGTACTGATGGTATTCGAGACCACGGGGTCGGCTGAACTGTTCCTGCTCGGTCGGCTCCTCTTCGGCGGCGTTCTCGCGTTCACCGGACTGAACCACTTCCTGAACGCCGATGGGATGATCCCCTACGCCGAGGCGAAGGGGCTGCCAGCGCCCGCGGCAGCGGTGTACGGGAGCGGAGGGCTGTTGCTGTTCAGCGGCCTGCTCGTCATCGTGGGCGCGTACCCCGTCGTCGCGGCGGGCGCACTCGCCGTCTTCCTCGTCGCCTCAGCGGTGGCGATGCACGACTTCTGGGCCGTCCCGGAAGACCAGCAACAGGACGAGATGACGCAGTTCCTGAAGAACGTCGCGCTCGCGGGCGGCGCGCTGGTGGTCCTGACGCTCGCGGGCACGTCGTGGCCCTACAGCGTCGGTGTCGGTCTGTTCTGAGCCAGACCATCGTTCACGCTCCGACCGCTCGCCACCGCCGAGATCGCCGCCACATCTAAGCCATCGCCGTCCCGAGAGTGGGTGAATGATGCAGTCGTCGCTGTGGGGGGCGGTGGCCGCGGTGCCGTTCCGACCGCTGGCCGTCGTCGTCGCCGTCGCCGTCGTGCTGGTCGCGTTGCGCCGTCTCGCCGGTGGGCGACTGCTGGACCCGCTCCGCCGTCGCCTCCTGT
This sequence comes from Haloarcula amylovorans, assembly GCF_004681185.1. Classification (GTDB taxonomy): domain Archaea; phylum Halobacteriota; class Halobacteria; order Halobacteriales; family Haloarculaceae; genus Haloarcula; species Haloarcula amylovorans. The sequence continues at coordinate 912,289 of NZ_SRIF01000001.1, forward strand.
TCGGGGTGCCGTGGGGAACGCTGCTGACGATGGCGGGCGTCCTCGCCGTCTACTGGTTCGTACAGGGGGTCTGGTGGCACGCACGACCGCTGGTGACGCCCTTCCGGACGTGGTCGTACTTCTACCCGCTGGGCATCCTGACCGGGCCCTTTACCCACGCTGGGCAGGGCCACATCACGGGGAACCTCATGGCGACGCTCGTCTACGGCACCGTCGTCGAGTACGTGTGGGGCCACTATCCGCGAGCGCGGGGCACACAGACGTTTTCCTCACTCGCGACGAACCCGTTCGCGCGGATTCTCGCGATCCCGGCGGCGATGGCCGTCGTCGGCGTGTTCACCGGCGTCTTCGCCGTCGGCCCCGTCGTCGGCTTCTCCGGTGTGGTATTCGCACTCGCCGGGTTCGCCCTCGTCACACGGCCATTCCTCTTCCTCGGAGCGTTCCTCGCTAACCGCATCGTCGATCTCGTCTACACGGCGCTTCGCTACCCCGAGCCGACCGTCGGCGGCGCGACCCGCTACATCACGCCGTGGTGGGCCGACATCGCCATTCAGGGCCACGCCATCGGACTGCTTGCCGGTGTCGTGGTCGCAGGGATGCTCCTCTGGACCCGCGAGGAGCGGCCGCGGCCGACGGGCGTCTTCTTCGCCACGCTCGTCTTCGCTATCTCGAACGGCCTCTGGGCGGTGTACCTCCCCGTCGGCGGCGGGCGGTTCACACTGTATCGATGGCTCGGGACGGGACTCGTCTTCCTCCTTGCCCTCTTGCTGGCGGCCGGGACGAGGCCGTTCGACCGCCGAGTCACTCGCTTCGAGTGGCACGGCCCCTCGATTGCGACCATCGTGATAGTGGTCGCCCTCGGCGCGCTCTGTCTGGCGTCAGTGCCGACGAACCTAGTCAAAATCGGCCCCGGTGACGTACCGGAGAATGGGGTCGAAGTCAGGGACTACGTCGTCACCTACGACGAGAACGTCCGCGACGCCTACGTTGGCGGTATCCCGACGCCGTTCGGCATCGGCGAGACCCAGACCAACGTCTCCCAGAGCGGCGTCGTCGTCGTCAACGACGACCGGGAAGTGTGGATAGCGGCGGTGCCGAAGGGGAGACTCACCCTGAACAAGCGTGTCCCTGTTATCGTCGGCGGCGTGGGCTGGCGCGAGACGGTGTACGCCAACCGTACGGGGTGGTCGGTGCTGGGCAACGACACCGTCTACCGGGTCCAACTCCGCCGCGGGGGCGGCGAGCGTCGTACGGTGTTCACGTCACCCCCGTCGACGGCCGACGCCACAATCGCCAACAGAAACGTCACACTTCGCCCGACCGAAGGCGGGTTCCAGATAGCGGTCACCCGCGGGAACCAGACCATCGGTCGGGGGCCTATCCCGGCGAATATGACCGCCAGCACCGTCGGCGGCCTCACGTTCGACCGCAACCGGACGCGACTGTACGCCGGCGAGAACGGGACGCGCGTAGTCGTCGCGGAGAAACGGAAACCGCGGAACTGACGGGGCCGCTGCGGTCGTTCGGAACTACTCCCAGACGATACGGTACACTTCGGTGGTGATTTCCTGTGAGTCTTGATCGTGGAAATCGAACTGACGGGGGAGGTCAAACTCGGCTTCGAAGGCGTGGGTCACCTCGCCGCCGTTGTCGGAAGCGAAGGACTCGACGAACTCGCGGCTCCCCTCGTTGTGAATGGAGTAAGAGACTTCGGACACCTCGGCGGCAGTTTCGAGAAAGCCGCGGTCTGCGTGTTCGTTGCCCGACTGCGCGCCGAAGGGCGGGTTCATCACGACGGTGGTCTCCTCGGGGGGACAGAGCGGGGCCTGCGTCGCGTCTGCTCGCACCCACGAGACGGAGGTGGTCGACCCGACCTTCCGTTCGTTCTTCCGGGCCGTCGAGAGCGGCGCGGGGTCGATATCGAGACCGACGACGGTGTCGGGTCCCCTGAGCGCTGCACCGAGCGCCAGCATGCCAGTCCCGCAGCCTAAGTCGACGACGGTGCGGTCCTGCACGTCGCCCTGTAAGTCCGCCGTGTGGACGAGGTGTGCCGCCAGTTCCGGGGGCGTCCGGTACTGTTCGAGGTCGGCCCGTGGGTCGTCGAACCCCGCGACGACGGCGAGTTGCTGGGCGAGGGCGCTCTTTGTCGGCATCAGCGGGGATACGCCAGATTCATGCAAAAATCTTTGGGAATGTTTGACAGTTATTCAGCGAGGCGTCGGCTCCTCACCACGTTCCGTGGAACGTGTCGAACTCCAGGGAGTCGAGCGGTTTCTCGCCGATGGCGATTTCGTACTCGCCGGGGGTGAGCATCGGCTTCTTGAACTGCGGACCGTCGTCGGTGGTGATGCGCGGACAGCCGGTGTTGACGTAGGCGTCCATCCCGAAGTTAGTGAGGCGGTCCGGTGTCACCTCGTCCATCGTGATGAGGTAGGCGTCGTCGTTGTTCTCGACGATTTCCTGGGCCTTCTCCCAGCGACCCTGCCCGATTTTCGTACAGAAGATGACGCCCCACTTTTCGGCGTCCATCGCTTTGTGGACCGAGGCGTAGCGCTGTTTCATGAACTGCTCCGTGTCGGCGATGGTTAGAGCGTTGTTGACCGGGTCCGCGATGACGACCTTCTTCTCGGGGTGTTCCATCGCCAGTCCGAGCGGGTGGAACTTCCCGCCGCCGACGTAGAGAATCTGGTCGGCGTCGACGTCGGCGCTGGCGTAGTTACAGCCAAGCACCTGTCCCTCGTGGGTCAAGCGGTCGTCGCCCTTGCGAACGTGGACCTCGTAGCCCCGTTCTTCGAGCCACGAGCGCATCTCGTCGAACTTGTTCATGTGCTGGGCGGTCGTCACGAGACCCACGTCGGGGTCCTCGTCGGGACTCGCCAGTTCCTCCTCTGTGGCACGCTCCATCATCGGGAAGACGTCGACGTTCGAGAACAGCGGGACGTAGATAATCTTGTCAGATTCCTTCATCGGCGAGTGGCCGAAGTGGACGAACACGTCCGTCCGGCGCATCATGTAAGTGTCGAGGTCACAGGCTCCGTAACAGGGCTGGCCCGACATCATCACCTGCACGTCGTCGGGAAGCGTCTCCCGTAAATCGTCGGTGACGGCGGGGCCGCGCCGCTTGAGTCCCTCTGGGAACTGTAGCCCGACCGTCTCGGCGTCGCGTTCCTCGACCGCCTCGACGATGCGGTCGAGTTCGTAGTCCCACTCCCGGTCGTGCTTCAGCGAAAGGCCCGTGTTTCGGAGGTCTCCCTCGGTACGCTCTTGGCTCATTGAAACGGCTTACTGCCTCGCGGTGTAAAACCTCCGCGCTTCCGGGCTACGGACTATTGTAGTCTCTTACCGGTATCGCCGTTACGGTACGTCGGTTACCGGTAAACAGCTACAATAATCCGTAGGTGGGGTTTCGGCAAGCCTATACATCGCCAGTCCCAACCCCGCGATATGAGCATCGAGAGCGACACCGCCGCCGACCCCACCGACGACGACGTCGAGGAACTCGCCACGGAGTTCGGCGAGGCCATCACCGAACTGCCGGTGTACCAGCGCTACCTCGAAGCCAAAGCGGCCGTCGAGGACCACGAGGAAGCACAGGAGGCCATCCAGGAGTTCGAGCAACTGCGCGAGGAGTTCCAGCTCGCCCGCCAGACCGGTCGCGCCTCTCAGGAAGACCTTCGGAAACTGCAGGACGCCCAAGAGGACCTCCACGACATCCCCGTGATGAGCGAGTACCTGCAGGTCCAGAACGACCTCGAACTCCGCTTGCAGGAACTCAACGAACTCGTCTCCGAACAGTTGACTGTCGACTTCGGCCAGAAGGCCGGCGGTTGCTGCGAGGACTGAGACGAAGCCCGACAGACGGCTTCTCGTTTTCCGGGGTACGTCGTTCCCCTTCACGCACATCGAAGAGACGGCGTGAATCTCTGACGAACCACCACAACACATATTTAAATCGTCGTCGGAGAGACGTGTCGTGCGCGAACTGCTCTCCAACCGAACGTTTCTCCGCTTGCTCGTCGGTCGGCTAGTGACCAACGCCGGCGACAGCATCTACTACGTCGCGGCGCTGTGGCTGGTCCACGACCTCACCCAATCGACGTTCTACACCGGCGTCGCCTCCTTTCTGGTGATGGTCCCTGGCCTGCTCTCCTTCGCGGTCGGTCCCCTCGTCGACGACGTGGAAGTCCGGTGGGCGCTCGTCGTGACACAGGCCGTTCAGGGCTTGCTCGTACTGACGATTCCGGTCGCGGCGTGGTTCGACGCCCTGACGGTCGAGTTGGTCCTCGTCGTCATCCCGCTGGCGTCGCTCGTGAACCTCGTAACCTACCCGGCGCAGTCCGCCGCGCTCCCCCGCGCCGTCGGCCGGGAGAACCTCTCGTCGGCGAACGCGGTGTTCAACACCGCCCACGAGGGCGTCAACATGGCGTTCAACGCGGTGGGTGGTATCCTCGTCGGACTGGCGGCCGTCGGTGCCGTCGGCGCGTTCCTCGTCGACGCGGCGACCTTCGGCGTCGCAATCCTGCTGTTCGCCGGCCTTACGCTGCCAGAGCGCAGGGGCGACCCCAACGCGGAAACCGACGACGTGAACCCCGGCGACGACGTGACGGCCGCTCCCGATGGCGGGAACACCGAGCGAAGGGATTCCGAGTCCGAGTCCGAATCCCTCCGCGAGCGGACGCGGCGGTACGTCGGCGACTTCCGGGACGGTATCGACTACCTCCACGGGACGGCGTTCGTTCCCGTGTTGGTCCCGCAGATCTTCATCAGCTTCGCCACGGGGATGATGCTCGCTATCCTCCCGGCTTTCGCCGAACTTCGCGGGAGCGCCGGCCTGTACGGCGTCCTGCTCTCGGCGCTGGCCGCGGGCGCACTCGTCGGTTCGGTACTCTCGGCACGACTCGACCGAGTGCCCTACGGCTACTTCATGCTCGGCGGAACGGCCCTGACCGGTCTCGCGTGGGTCGGGGCGGCACTCTCGACGTGGACGCCGGCCATCGTCGCGTTCTTCGCGCTGGCAATCGTCTATTCGGGCGGCAACAGCGTCCTCTTCGATACGCTCGTCCAGACGGTCGTTCCAGAACACAAGCTGGGACGGGTGACGAGTTCGATGGCCACGCTCGGACAGATCGCGACGCCGTTCGGGTCGCTCCTCGGTGGCGCGGCGGCGGCCGTCGTCGGTCCGGTCCCCATCGTCCTGTTCGTCGGGGGCGCGAACTTCGTCGGGACGCTGTACTTCGCGCTGTCGGGGTCGCTTCGCTCGCTGCCGTCGGTCGCGAGCGTGGAGTACGGCGACGACCGCATCGAGAAGTTCCGAAGTCCGTAACGACTTAGCCTGCTCCCGTCGCAGGCAGGAACATGACGGTTGATTCTGACTGGGACGACTGGCTCTTGCGCGCCGTCGAAGACGCCGACCCCGACGGACTGGCGATCTGGTATCTGGGCTGTAACGGCTTCATCGTCAAGTCCAGCGGGGACACGACGGTGTATATCGACCCGTATCTCGGCATCGGCGACCCGCCGCGCACCGTCCGCATGGTGCCGGTGCCGTTCGATCCGACAGAGGTACAGGAGGCCGACGCAGTGCTGGGAACGCACGAGCACACCGATCACGTCCACGGTCCCTCGCAGGCCCCGATCCTCGCGGGCACGAACGCCGACTACTACACCACTGACAGCGGCCACGACGTCATCCGTGAAGAGGCGTGGATGGACAACTGGTCCGTGACCGACGATCAGCTCCACGAGGTCGAGGAGGGCGACACACTCGAAATCGGGGACCTGACGATACACGTCGAACCGGCCAACGACCCCGACGCCGAACACCCCGTCTCCTACGTCTTCGAACACGAGTCGGGCACGTTCTTCCACGGCGGCGACGCCCGCCCCGGCGACTTCGAGACGGTCGGCGAGGAATACGACATCGACCTCGGCGTCCTCGCGTTCGGGACCATCGGCATGATCGACGACAGCGACACCGGCGAACCGAAGCGAACGCAGTGGTACAACGACGAAAACATGATCATCGAGGCGGCGAACGACCTCCAGCTCGACCGGTTGTTGCCGAGCCACTGGGACATGTGGAAGGGCATGACGACCGAACCGACGGTCTTGCACAACCACGCCAACAGCTTCGAGTACCCCCGGTCGCTGGAAATCGCGAAGATCGGCGACCGCGTGGACCTCTGACCACAGCGGTCGAAATCAGTAACTGCGAGAGGCGAAGTAGCTTTAATACTGCGGGGTATGGACTAACAAACATGAGTGATTCGCAAACATATGAAGAGGTTACCGTCGCCTCGGATGGGGTGACCGTCACCAAACGGTTCGAGGCCGACGAGTTCCCCGTGCCCGCAATCGCATTCAACGTACAGTCCCGTCGAACGGAACCAGTAACGCTCCGTCTCGTCGACGAAGTGCCGGAGGACGTGGCCGTCGAGGACCTCGGATTCCACCCGGAGTACGGGTCCGAGTACTGGGACATCAACGAGGACCGCATCGCCTTCGAGAAGGAAGTCGAACCCGACGCGGACTACACGACAGTCTATGGCATCCGCGCGACCGGCACCGACGACGTCGAAAAGTTCCTCACCGAACCGGAGATCGCGTCCGTCGACCCGCCGATGGACGAGGACGACGCTGATCTGGTGGGCAGCGGCGATGACGCGGTCAAGGACGTCATCGCGGGCGATGCCGACAGCGTCCCCGGACTGGAAGACGAAGACGACGAGGACATCGAGACGCTCGACCTCAAGGACCCGAACAGCCCCGGTGGCAGCGACGAGGCGGCGAACGGCGACGGAGCGGAGGGTCCTACACCCGACGTAGAGAACGGCGTCGTCGCGGCGATGGCAGACGAAATCAGACAACAGAACGTCTCGCCGGACGACATAAAACTCCTCCAGCGAGCGCTCGATGCCGTCTCTGAGGACGACGGCTCTACAGATGGCGTCAACGAGGCGCGTATCGAGCGGATACAGGGAGATATCTCCGACCTTCGCGCATATACCGACGCGCTTGAAGAATTCCTCGCCGAAAACGGGACCGGCGACCAGATGATCTCCGACTTTAGCGATCGACTGTCCGAATTCGAGTCGGAACTCGCCAACTTCGAATCCGATATTCAGAGCGCAAAGTCGACCGCACAGTCGGCGAGCGAGGATGTCTCCCGACTCGACGACGAGGTCGAGACTGTCGAATCTGACGTGAACGACGTGGAGGGGACCGTCGACGAGTTGGACGACCAGCTCGACGACCTCGAATCGGAACTGGCGTCGCTGCGCGAGGAGATCGGCGACGGCGAAGTGGACGAGCGCCTCACGAACCTCGAAGACGAGATCGAGGAGCTCAAAGCGTGGCGCGAACAGCTCTCATCGGTCATCGGCGGCGGCAACTGACCGAGCCGGGGACGACGCCCCGGCTGATACGGATTGTTGTAGTCTCGTACCGGTATCCTCGGGCCCGGTGCGACGAGTACCGGGAAACAGCTACAACAATCCGTATGAATCGAACTGGTTTTACCGCTCGCTCCTGTGGATTGCCGTAATGACGACGACCAGGGTGGCCGTGCCACGAAAAGGCAGGCCCCTCGAAGCCGTCCTGGAACGGCTCGCGTCTCGGACCGGGACCGCCGAGTTGGCCGACGATATCATCTCGACGCTTCGCTACGAGAAGGCCATCACCAAAGGCAATCAGCACGCCAACGACGATGTCTACCATCGCCTCGCCGAATACTCGACGCTTTCGGACCCGCGCCGACCGGAGTATACGCTGCTCCGGGACGACCGCGACGGGATGCCGCGCCGCCTCGTCTTCGACAGCGTCACCATCCCAACCGACCACGGCGACGTGCAGCTAATCGGCCGTGAGGAGCCGTTTCGAGCTCTTCGGACTCACGAGTTCGCACTCGGCTTCGATAGCGCCGACCTCGTCTTGGAGGAGGTCGTCCAGTTGCGCGACGACCCGCTTACGAGTATCGGCGAGATAAACGACCGCATCGATCCGCTCGATACGGACGTCCGGGTGGTCACTGGTCTCGGCGATACGGTCTATCACACGCTGTTGGCGATGCCCAGCGTGATCGACGCCCAGGACCGGCCGCTGAACCGGGAGTTCGTCGCCGAATACCAGGGCGAGTTCTGTATCTCGCCGCGCTACGAGCGCCTCGTCGAGGCAGTGCTGGGAACAGCGGCGTTAGACGGTATCACGTTTACGTACCCAGACAACGGCAACGAGGAGGAGGCCGACATCGCTGAGACGGGCATCGGCGTCTATCTCACGGTGACGGGTTCGACCGCGCGTGACCACGACCTTGAACTCGGCGAGCGTCTCTTCCCGAGCGAGACCGTCCTTCTGGAAAACGCTAGTGAGGGCGACGACACCACCCGGCGAGTCGCAGATCTCTTTACCGCCCCCGAGGAGACGGCGCTGCAGTCGGTCTGAGCGCCGTTTACTGGTCGGTACGAACGGGTTACTGGCGTATTAACGGTCTCGATACCAGTGAGCGGTCGCACAGACGGCGACGGCGAGGAGGATGCCACCGGTGACGAGTTCGGCCGCGAGAACCGTCCCAGCCGCCCGATTGACGAGAACGCCGACCGTCCCCGCGACCGTCACCGCGGCGTAGTAGCGATACCACGCTCGCCCGGTGTTCGCTTCGCTGTCGATGTAACCCCTGAGTACCGTCGCGTTGGGGCCCAGCGAGATAGTTCCCGTCTCGCGGTCGAACTCGACGATTCCTAGCTCGTCCATCTTCGGGAAGTGACACTGATATAAGGAGACGTAGACGCGCTTTCGCTGTTGTTCTTCGAGTGAATCGACCGTCGTGTCGTTCTCCTGGGCCGCGACGTGTTCGGAAACGGAACTGACTGAGACCGAGGCGTCGTCCGAGGCAAAGAGCAAAGAGAGGGTCGCGCGTCTGCGCTCGTTCTTCAAGATGTCGAACAGCTCACTGTCGGAGAGAGACGCGGCAATCGAATTCGCCTGCTCCACACCGTTGTCGCCGCTACTGTCGGCTGATTCGGTCGGTCCGTCGGCTTCGTCCGGCGCGTTCAGCTTCGATTCTGTCTGCGGATCTACGTTATCTGTCACGGTTGATTGCGTTTCGTCGGGGTGAGGGGTCGGTGACGGTACGATAGCGACGGTTCCACTTCTTACCTGACAATCAAGGTATATAGTTCTTTACGGTTTTCTAACTAATCCGGTCGCGAAGCAAACGGCCGTCGAGGCTGGCGCGACGCGTTACGAACGGCGGTATTTGGGTTCGGAGCTAGCTGCCGCCGAAGGCAGTAATCCGGCCTATCACGGGAGTAACGACGCTGTAACAAATTGGTGTCCGATTATCGGTACGTTCGTGTCGTCTCAAACGACAGCCAGATGAACAGCCTCCTCACCAACCGCAGTGACGGATGCGATGGAACAAAATAATACAGAACTCTCACGCGACCGTGTCTTCGACATCCTCAGTAGCCCGCGCCGTCGGTACGTCCTGTACTTCCTACGGACCAAGCCGAACCCAATCCAGCTGACCGACCTCGCGGAACACGTCGCTGCTTGGGAGAACGACACGACGGTCGAGGAACTCTCGACACAGCAGCGCAAGCGCGTCTACGTGTCGCTGTATCAGACACATCTCCCCAAACTCGCAGACTCCGGCCTCGTCGAGTACGACGAGGACTCGGGAGACGTGTCGATAGCGCGGAAAGCATCCGAGATAGATCCCTATCTCGGCGAGCAGTCCGAGGAACCGCGCTGGTACCTATACTATCTCGGGTTAGCCATCTTGAGTACGCTTCTCATTGCCGCGTCCGTCGTCGGACTCGGCATCGCGGAAGGGACGGTCGCGATGATCGTGGTCGGTGCGTTCGTAATTTTGACCGCAGTCCATGTTGTCTACCGCTGGCGAGAACGCCCGCCACCGGTCGAGTTCACCGAGTGACCCCGCCCGGCGGGATTACTCCTCGCTTTCGGGGAGTAACTGTTCGGGCTTCCGCAGGTACACCGGGGTGTTCGCGAACTCGGCCATCCGTTCCAACTCCTGGTCCGTGATGTGCTCAGGCATCATCGGCCACAACCCCTCCTTCAGGGTTAGTAATTAAGCTCATAGCGCGAATAATGCAGTCTATACCTCACGAGTCGAGCGACGACGTTCGTCGTTCCGGCGCGGGCGAATATTCGACGGACGGAAGCGGTATCGCTCCCGAGTACAGTCAGTATAACAATACGCGAACGCTCCTCAGCGGCTGGCGTGAGACAGTCAACTGCAGTCGCTTCGAGGAGCGGATAGCCGATGTGGCCGTGGGAACACCTCGCTGTCGGGTATCTCATCTACTCGCTGTACGTTCGCGTCCGCGGGCGGGAGCGTCCACGCGGCATCGATGTCGTCGCCGTCGCGCTCGGTTCGCAGTTTCCCGACCTCGTCGACAAACCACTCGGCTGGGGGACGACGCTGTTGCCCTCGGGAACGTCGCTCGCACACTCGCTCCTGTTCGCCGTCCCGATATCGCTCCTGGTCGTCGCGATCGCACGCTGGTACGGCCGCTCCTCGGTGGGCGTCGGGTTCGCACTCGCGTATCTCGCACACCCCCCAGCCGACGCAGTCTACTCGTTCGTTCTTGGGGGCCACCTCAGGCTCGGCTTCCTGTTCTGGCCGGTGATCCCGGCTCAGCCCATGGAACCGACGGCGATTTTTGCCCGCGCCGGCGAGCTGTTCGTCGAGTTCGTCGGCATACTGGGCACGCCCGCTGGGCATCGATTTCTCGCGCTGGAAGCGCTGTTGCTCGGGGCGACGTTCTTCCTGTGGCGGGCCGACGGATGGCCTGGCCTTGACCTCCTTCGACCGCGCGCGAACAGTCGGTAGGGGCGCGTTAGTTGCCCTCGTCGGCCACGTCTGACGGAGCTTTTATTACGTTGTGCATCCACCACCTGTTAGCTCGATGAACGGCAACGACTCCGGCCATCGTGAACAAGCACAGGCATGGGAACTAACTGGTGGTGAGTTGGCTGACGCGGACGCACCCGAACCGACATACGACCCGATGACCGACTCGTATACGACGACCGTCTCGTTTGCGGACGTGTCACCGAGTATCGCAGTCGCCGAGGCGCTGGCGTCCGTCCGTCACTGTGAGACGACGGCGCTCAGTCCGCTGTACGACGAGATAGACACGGACGCGCTCGACGCGATCATCATGGGCAGCGGTGATTCAGTGACCGTGACGGCAACTATCGATGGGTTCGAAGTCGTCGTCACCAGCGGTGGGAAAATAGAGATTTCGCCGCCGGAATAACGATAGCCGCCGTCTCGAACGGCTTGGTGGGCCGTTCGGGAGCCAGCTTACGCTTCTTTGCGCCCGTATCCCAACAGCAGCGACGCCACGACCGAGAGCAGCGCAACCACGGCAGTGAATCCGGGACCGTCGCCGCCGGTGGTCGAAGTGGGATCCTCGTCGGTCGTCATCGAGTTCTCGCCGTCGGCCGTCCCGGACGCCGCGACGTCGAGCGTGCCAATCTGCGTGTCACCGACGCCGATGGCGTGCGTCCCGGCGGCCGGTGAGAGCGTCGCGGTGAACGTCTGCTCGCCGCCCGGCTGGACGGTCAGCGTTCGCTCGGTGACGGTATCACCGTCGACGGTGACAGGGACAGTCGTCTCGACGGGGGCAGACCCGTTGTTGCGAACGGTCGCGGTCACGGTGACGGTGTCACCGGCCGAGACGGCGTTCGTCGAGAGCGACCCACCGGTCTGGGCGGCCGTGACGGTTCCGAGCGCGAGCGTGGAGAACTGGTCGGTCTCCGCCCGGTAGGTCACGTTCTCCGCGGTGGACGCGACACGGGTCGTCGGCAGCGCGTTCCACGTCTCCGCGTCTTCGTCGTATCGGTAGAGGACGACGTTGGCCTCGGCAGTCTCACCGAGCGTGGCTCGAGACACGTCGACGGTGACCGTCCCTTGCTGGATCGACTGATCGACCGTGGTTCCGTTAGTCTGCAGCGACGGACGGAGCGTGAACCCGTGCTGGACCGCGAGGCCGTCGGCGGCCGGACCACCGCCCGAGAGGTTCGTCGTTCGCTTGGCTTCGAGCCACAGCGTTCCCGACCCGCCGGCGTCGACCGACACCGTCTGAAGGGTCGCGTCTGCCGTCCCCATCTCGAACTCGAAGGGGACCGTCTGACCGGCCGTCGCGTTCTGCGCGACGCCGACGTACGTGTCGTTGCCGATTTTCACCGTGTTGCCGTCGGCGTTCGCCGGCGGCACGACGGTCAGCGACTGTCCACTTCTGTCACCGAGGGCAACGTTGTACTGGCCGGTTCGGTTCGGCGTCATGGTGACACTGAGCGTCCGCATCTCGTAGGGCGCGAGCGTCGCGTTGTACCGAGCAGTCTCGGTGCCGTCGACGATCACCGGTTCGTCGAACGTCCCGGTGGCGTCGCCAAGGTTGGCGACGGTCACCGTCTGCGTCACGGACGTTCCGAGCGTCGTCGCGGACTGATCGAGCCCGCTGTCGAGCACGCGGAGCGACGGCGAGGCCGGACTATCTGGAGCGTGGCCGCCCCCCTCACTGTGGCCGCTGGTCTCGCTTTCGGTGGTGTCGTTCGTCTCGTTCGCAGCGGTGTCGTTCCCCGTCGCGCTGTCGTTACTCGTCTCCGCCTCGGTGACCGCGTTCGCGCTCACCTGGTAGGAGAACTCGCCCTCGTAGTCGTCGCTCGCGACGATGACCGTGTAAGGCTGTTCCTGTTCGATGACGTGCCGGAGCGTGACGTCCTGTCCGGCGTACGGAGCGACCTTCTGGGCCACGACTCGGTTGTTGGGGCCGACGAGGTACAACGCGGAGTCGGCCGCCGAGGAGTGGGTCAGCTCGATCTCCTGTCCGGCGGGTGCCGAAAGCGAGAGCTCCGCGTATCGGCCGTGGAACTGCTCGCTCTCCTTGTTTGTCTCGTCGACGGTGCCGACGACCGTCTCACCCAGTTCGATGGACGTCCGCTCCTCGGCGTCCAGTCGGTGCAGCGAGAGCAGGTATTCGTAGCTGTCTTCCGGGAAGTGACTCGTCACCTGGATGGTGTAGGTCCCGTCCGCGGGCAGCCGCGTCACAATCTCAGAGTTATTGCCCGGCCCGCCGTCCTCGTTGTGCGAGAGGCGCTGGCCGTCAGGACCGACGAGCACCATCGAGGTGTCGGTCGGACCGTAGAGGCTGACGTTGACCACGTCACCGGCGTTCCCTTCGAACGAGACCGGCTCGTAGTACCAGTCCCCTTTGTGGCCGTTATCCGTCGGATTGTCTCGTATCGCATCGACACTATCGACCGCGCCCCTCACCGTCTCGCCGTAGACGATCTCGCGCGTATCGTCCCCCGGTGCGGCGGCGACGGCACCCACACCGGCGATCGGTGCGGTGAGCGCCACCAAGAGGACGACGCCAACGGTCGCGAGGCGTGCGGTCATCGGTCACCCCCATCTCGGAATTCCGAACTACTGTCTGTCTGATCGGACATCACGGCGAGAGAACAAGAGACTATGGTATAGTTACCCGCTCTGTACGGCGTCTCACTGGGACCTACAACCCCGAATAGCGGGTTCCGCGCCGGTCGGGCCACCTAGGTCAGGATTTCTTGCGGTAACGCCTTCCTTCGACTGTTGTAGCGGCCAGTTATACGGTCTGTTACCATTGCACGTCCCGGCCATCACTCACTGGTGACCTCCGATCTCGCTGCGAACGTCGGATTCGTCGGGGATACCCGGCTGCGATACGACCACGTTCTCTGGGGTGTCGTGTTGGGTGCATCGAGCGCCGATGTCGTCTTGACGCTAGTCGGGCTCTCGCTGTGTTTCAGTGAAGCGAACCCGGTCGCCAGAGCGATACTCGATATCGGGGGCGGTGTCGGTTTACTGGCCCTGAAAATCGCTGCACTGGGCGTCTTGTTCGCGGTCTGTCGCCGCCTCGGGACGACCTATCGGCGCGCGGCGTTACTCGCGTTCTCGCTGCCGCAACTGTACGCCGTGGGCCACAACGGGTTGTTGCTGGCCCGCTACGCCCATCTCTGCGGTTAGGAGCGGTCGTCAGCGAGTATCTGCGAGGGCAGCTCGCTGCTCGTGCGCGCTTCGAGATACGTGATCGCGTCGTCCGGCGTGTAAGCGACACCGTCTATCAGACTGGGAAAGACACCGACCAGTCCGTCTTCGGTGTACAGTGCGATACAGCAGCACGGCGGGACGATGCGCCGAAACGACTCATCAGTGACGCTGGAAGTCACCTTCGAGATACGGAAGAACGGCGAGATAGAGATGTTCTTTTTCGCGGCCAGTTCGTAGAACTCGCTGATCGCGGCGGCGATTCGCTCACCGGCCCCGACCTCCGCGAGCGGGCCGCCGGTCGCGACGCTGTCGCCCCAGACCTGCAGATCGATGTCCGCAAGCGCACCGTCCGCGACAAGTGCCCTGAGCCGTTCGACCAGGGTATCTTGGTTCTCTTTGCACCCCACGGGCGCGAGAGAGTGGACGAACACCTCGACTCGGAGATCTGTCTCGCTGGAAGGCAAGAGTTCGTCGAGGTGGTCGTGGGTCTCATCTGAGCTCATTTGTCTCGGATGGCGATGCCCCGAGCACGGTATTAAATACACACAGCCTTTTCGGGACTAAGAAACTCTTACGAACGTTCTCCCCTGAAACTCCCGGACGAGTCGCGTTGGGGGAGAGCGGACAGCGCAGTTCGGACGACGACGGCCGCCGTCGCGTGGCCTGAGTGGGGGGTGGGGTGGGTGAGTTGGCAAGGGATGGACCGGTTGGCCAGTACGTGCAGTGTCGCTCTCCCCGCGCTTTGACTGCACGGGCTACTTGTATTGTTATTCCGTGGTTAGCGGCGGTAGGCAGTCGTTCGTTCGCCACGCGAGGCGAACTGTTTCGGTCGATTATCGAATGTTGAAACGGAAGAAAACGACGTATAACTACTGTACGGTGGCGTGAGTCTCCGGTATGATGTTCGCATCGAAACGAATCCTGCTGGTCAGCATCGCAGCGCTCGCCCTCGGCGTCTGGTACCGAACCCGCCGTTCACCGTCCAACGATGAGTAAGGGACTCGTCGTGAGCGCGCCGATCGCCTCGCGAGCTCGGACTACTCATGTCGCCTGACGACGAATCGCCGCTGTGTGACGAAGACAGCGAGACGGGGGTGCTTCCCGACGCCGACTCGGTCGAACTGCTCGCCTCCAGACGACGGCGGACTCTGTTGGGGTTGCTGATCGACGCCGAGCGGACCGACCACTCGCTCGAATCGCTCGCGACGGCCATCGCACAGACCGAGCGAGAGTCCGGTCTCGGTGCGATTCCGAGCCACCGAGTCGCCGTCTCGCTTTACCACGTGCACCTCCCGAAACTCGACGCTGCAGGCGTTCTCGATTACGACCGCGAGACGAACAGGGTTCGGTACTGCGGTGACGAGCGAATCGAGGCGTGGCTCGCCGCCATCGACGAGTCCTGAACCGGCGCTCACTGGAGTCGCCGGTATAGCTGCGCCATCATCCCGAACCCGGTGGAACTCCGTTCCAGGGAGTGATAGCGAGTCAGCGTCGGGGCGAACTTCGACTTATAGCGCGAGAGTCGTGGGTTGTTCGCACCGACGAGATCGTAGCTTCGGACGCCGCGGTCGGCGGCGTCTCGAATGATTTCCCAGTGTAGTAGATCGTTGATATCGTATTCGATGTCTTGTTTGACGGTCCCCTGCCAGCCGTACGCGCGTTCACCGTCGTCGAGAACGAGACTCCCGCCCGCGAACTTGCCGTCGATGGTGCAGACGTACGGTCTGAGAACGCCATCCGGGAGCGCCTCGTAGAGGTCGTCGACCAGCTCGGGGGTTACCGGAAAGCCGATGTTCTGCTCGTCGTGGCGCTGTTTGACCTGCGTGATGATCCGCCGAGCGGCCTCTCGGCCGGACATCGAGACGGAGCAGGCCTCCTCGGCTTCACGCACGTTCGAGCGTGCGTCGCGGCTGAACCGGTCGAACAGTGTCTCCGGTCCGGTGTCGAGGTCGACGACGTACGTAAAACGGGGCGTCTCCTCGAACAGTTCCCAGTCGAACGGGCGGGTATCCGGCGTCGTGATGGCCGTCCGAACGTGGACGTACCGGGGCGCGTGTGTCTCGTCGAGCCAGTCGATACAGGCGGAGACGAATCGCTGTCGTCTGCGCTCGACCGTGTTGGCTTTCATCCCCTGCTGTGTCAGCAAGACCGGCCCCAGATAGCTAATCTTCAGGTTCGGTGGCGGGGAAAACGCCGTCGTTATCGGCCCCTTCTCCAGGGTGAACAGTGGAAACAGGCCGATCTCCTCCTCTCCTTTGTAGCCGACCAGCGGGTGAAACTCCGCACCCGAGTGGGCGGCGAACACTTCGAGCGCCTCGAACCGGTGAAACGGCGTCCGCTCGTCGGTCCGATCGAGCGCGTCGTTCCATACCGCGCCATCGTTCGTCGATAGTTTCGAAATCTCCAGACTCATCGGTCCCTCCCGCGGTGTGTCGGCCCTTGCCATCGGCAGTTACACGCCCACATTTCTCGGCCAGAAAGTGGCGGCCCCGGGGGGTAAGTTATACCCAGCCTACGGAACGGCCTCCATCGGTAGCCTGCCGTCCCTGAACCGACGGGCTGCGGTGGTATGCGCGGTATAACAAAGCGACGTTCGGGGAAAGCCCGTAATCGAACAATGTCTGTGGTCAGCGTCCCGGTCGACGCCTCGCGCTCGGCCGGCCAGTGGGGGACCGACGTGTGAGTGTCACTGAAACCGCCCGTCGTCTCGTGGAATCGACTCTCGATGTCGTCCCGGTAGACCTCGTTGCGCTCGTCGCGTACGTCGCGTTCGCGACGGCGGCAGTCGCCGGCGACGTCGGCGGCGAAGTCGGCCTGTTCGTCGTCGGGTCGATACTCGTCTTCTTCGCCCCCGGATACGCCATCGTCGCAGCGCTCTTTCCAGACCGACCGCGAAACAGAGACGAAGGCGAGAAGTCGCGGGCGCTCTCGCTGTCCTCGGCACACGACGGACTGCTCCCCCAGGAGCGACTGGCGCTCGCGTTCGGCGTCAGCGTCACGCTGATTCCGCTCTTTGCAGTCGCCCTCGGCGCTGCGGGCGTCCAGCTGACGACCGAGTCTGTCCTCGCGGCGGTGTGGGCCATCGTCGGGTTCGGCGTCGTCGTCGGGGGTGTGCGGCGACTCCTCTTGCCGTCCCGGGAGCGATTCGACCCACTGACCGTCGCACGACAGCCCCGAAACGAGGGCGTCTTCGCCGGAGACGCGGTGACGAACGTGTTGACGGTCTGTCTGTGTCTCGCGGTCGTGGCCGCCCTCGGGTCAGCCACCGTCGCCCTCGCTGGGCCACAGCAGTCGATGTCCTACACCAGCGCCTCGCTGTTGACGAAATCCGGCGACGGCGGACTGGGCGGCTACCCCACCAACGTCACGCAGGGTCAACCACAACAACTCGTCGTGGAGGTCACGAACCATCACGAAGAAGCGGCGAACTACACCGTCGTGACGAAGATTCAGCGCGTGGACGGCGGGACGGTGCTGGCGAGCAACGACCTGCTGACCCAGAGCCAGCGCGTGGGCGTCAACGAGACGTGGACCTACGACCACACCGTCAGACCGTCGATGGCCGGACAGGACCTCCGACTGGTCTACTACGTCGTTCGCGGGCCGGTGCCCGACAGCGTGAACGAGAACACGGCCGAACGGGTTCTCTACCTACGACTCGACGTGACGCCAGCTGACTCGTCGCAGACGGCGCAGTCGACGAACGCGACGCAGACGCCGACGGCGACACCGACCCCGTCGCAGTAATGTCGCGGTTCAGTCGGTGGTCAGACTCCTTTTCGCGATAGTACGCAGAGTCGACGACACGCTCTCTCGTCCAGTAGTCGGGCCAGCGTGCCACAGGTCGTGACAGCACAGCGACGCCGTCACCGTCGTCGCCTCTCCGTGAGTGTGGCGTGTCGCTCTATGTCGACTGTCGGCCATACGCGACGGTGAAGCCGCCGTATGGGTAGCGCCGGTTCGCCGTACAGTCGGAGCTGATTCGTCGTTCAGTCCGCTTGCTTCCGTCGTCCCGTTAGCGCCAGCTCGTCGCCCGGCCACAACGTAGGCTGCCGTACGACGAGGAGCGTCCATCAACCAGAGTCGGTGCCCGCCAGTCCTCGCGCCACTGTAGGCGTCGTGGGACGATCCCGAGACGGGTCGGCGTATCGATGTACGCACCTCGCCGACGGCGTCGAGTGAGGAGTTCCTGCCCGTCGTGTCAGAATCGTCCATTCGGCAATTTCGCTTCGGCTGTACGCCGTCTGCGTGTACCCCGAGGAGTCTGCGTAGCAGAAGAAAAGACCGTCCCCGTCGCGACTCAGAGCTGTCGGCTGAGAACCACGATCCCGCCGGCCAGCAAGCCGACGCTCCCAACGGCGACGAGACCGAGAAGCAGCGGGGACATCCCGCCGTTGGACTCGCCGTTACCGCCCGCTGGCGTCTCGCTCTGGCTCTGCGCCGCGTCGCCGTCGACAGTGACGCTAGCGTTCTGGCCGTTCACGCCGACCGTGTACTGCCCGGGCTGTTCGATGCGCTGTTCGAAGGTGACCGTCTCTGCGGCTCCTGCGGCGACGGTGAGGCGCTTCGTCCCGACGACGTCGCCGAAGGCGACGAACGACGCGGTGACGGTGCCCGACTCGGTCCCTTCGTTGGTGAACGTCGCGGTCACGCGCACGGGTTCTCCGGGGCTCACGGCGTCGCGTTCGACGGTGACAGTCGGCTGACTGATGTTCGCCTCGGAGGGGGCGACGTCGACCATCCGGCTCTGGCCGGCGATGGTGAGTCGCTGGCGGCCCGACGCGGCGGGCACTACCGACATCGTGACCCGTCTCGTCTCGCCCGCGCCGAGGGTCACTCGCTCGGAACCGACGACCCGTCCGCCGAGTACGGCGGTTATCGTCTTCGCTCCATCGCGTTGGCCCGTGTTCGAAAGCGTTGCCGTGACGTTCACCGGCCGGTCGGCGACGAGGTCAGATTCCACAGTCAAATTGCTGCCGACCACGTCGGGTCGCGCGAGGCCGACCGCGAGCGGTGTCTCCGGGCCGGCGGTGGCGTTCACCACGACCGTCGAACCGTTGCTGACGACGGTCGTCTCGGCAGCCTGCCAGTCGGACCCGG
This sequence comes from Haloarcula amylovorans, assembly GCF_004681185.1. Taxonomy (GTDB): domain Archaea; phylum Halobacteriota; class Halobacteria; order Halobacteriales; family Haloarculaceae; genus Haloarcula; species Haloarcula amylovorans. Next base: position 931,451 of record NZ_SRIF01000001.1, read on the forward strand.
TCCACGTCGCCACCGTGAGCGACTCGACGGAGCCGCCGCGGTTGCGAATCGCCTCCCGGTCGAGCGCTATCTGGTACGTGACCGACGAGGGTGCCGATCCGCCATCGACCGTCGGGTCGAGCGCCAACAGGGTCTCGTCGCTGCCGGTCGGCGGCCCGTCGCTCCCGTTCCACGCGTCGGTCACGGTGAGGGTCGTCCCCGCTCTGGCATCGGCAAGCGCGAGCCGCTGGACGTCCGCTGGACCGGACCCTAGCATCCCCTCGTCCAGCGCCACGCCGACGGCACCAGTTCCGGGGTCGTTGACCTCGACGCGGACGCCGCCGTCGATTTGTGTCGCGGTCGCGGGGGGTCCGTCGTTGGATGGCGGCGGGGCAGCGCCGCCACCGCCCGTACTGCCACTGCTACTGTCGTCGTCACCGCCATCATCACCGCCGCCACCACTGCCGCCCTGTGACTCACGTTCGACGGTTACTGTCGCACTCGCCGTCGCCGTCTGGTTCGTCCCGTCGACCACAGTGATGCTGACGGTCCGGTCGCCGGGCGCGTCGAACGCCGTCGTCAGCGTCGGCTGGATCGTCTCCGTCTCGACGGTGCCGTCGCCGTTGACGTCCCAGCGGTAGGTCGCGTCGCCGCGCGGTGCCGTCGAGTTCGAGGCGTCGAAGGTGACGGACTGACCGACCGTCGCCGTCGACGGCCCGGAGAGCGCCGCCGTCGGGTCGTTGCTCTCGTTCGCCTCGACAGCGAGCGTCGCGTTGGCCGTGTCGCTCTGAGTCCCGTCGGTCACGGTGAGCGTGACGTCATACGTGCCGGCGCTCCCGTATGCGTGGGTGGGAGCGGGTCCTGTGGCCGTCGCCCCGTCGCCGAACGCCCACTGGTAGGTGGCCGACTGGCTGGCCGTCGAGTTACGGCCGTCGAACTGCACCGCATCGCCGACACGAGCGGACGCCGGCGACTCGACGACGGCCTCGACTTCCTGGGCCGACCCGACCGTCACCGTCGCGTTGGCTTCGCTCTGTCTACCGTTCGCGTCTTCGACTACGACGGCGACCGTTTTCTCGCCCGCCGTGTCGAACGTCCGCTCGAACGTCGGCTGGGTCGTCTGCGCCTCGAAGCTTCCGTCGTCGCCGACGTCCCAGCGGTAGTTGACGATGCCGTCCGCCGGCGTCGAGCCGCTCGCGTCGAACGTCACGTTCGCGCCGACGGTGGGGTCGGCGGGCGTCGCGGTCAGGTCCGCGCTCGGACACGTCCCCGCGACCACGGAGACCGATTGGGACGTATCGAGTTCGACGAGACCGCTCGGACTTCGCGCTCGCCACGCGATCGGGTCATCGGCCCAATCGGAGTCCGGAGAGTCGCTGTTCGTGCCGAAGCGGGCCGAGATTTCGATGCCGTCGGTCGGGGTGACGTGGGCGAGACCGCGAAGCGCCGCGCCGTCGTTGCGACTCGGCTGCCACTGCCAGTCGATATCGCTGGTCGTCCCGGTGTGCTCGAAGCTGTCGTCCATCCCCTCGTAGTTGTCGTCTTCGACGGCCCAGCTCGCCTGTGAGGGAATACCGGTGATATCCATCGAGATTGCTCCGCCGCCGGTGTCGTCGTTCCGGCTGTCGTGGAGGAAGACGAGGCTGTCGCCGCTTTCGCCGCGGTAGACGTAGAACTGACTCACCCCCGAAACCTGCAGGTCGTCGGTCCCGTGGGAACTGTAATCCGACTGGTTCCCGCCGCGGTAGTCGTAGTACGTCGAGACGTTCTGCGAGGCGTCGCCGACCGTCGCCAGCGGGATGCATTGGCTCCCCTGGACGACGGCGTACGCGTCGGGCCGCTCTTCGACGTTCTCGACGTTCCCGGCGGCCGTCCCGACCGGCGTAAACGGCGCGAAACTGGCCACGACGACCAGCAGTATCCACGCGATGCTCGTGATGGCTAGTGTATCCCGTTCCATTGTGGTCCCACGGGCTGGTGCCCGCCTGAGTATGCTCGGGTTTCAGAAGATTCCCGCTTTGTTATGGAGCGCCGTCGCCTCGACGGACGCCAGTAGCGACTGCTTACGCCGAATCCGTGTTGACTCGAAGCTGCCCGTCGTCTATCGGTTCAAGCGCCGCCGCCCGGATCGACTCCATGATGCGCATCGTCCAAGTCCCTTCCTCGACGGGGACCGGCATCGGGTCGCCGCGAATGATGGCCCGCGCGTCGGCATCGAACTGGTAGTAGTGCGAATCGAGGTCGCGCTCTGCCGTCCAGTCGTCGTCGAGGACTCGCCGCGCGACGGCGACCACGTTCTCGACGGTTCCTTGCACGCGCCCGAGGACGTGGTCGATGTTCGCCTGCGCCCGAGCCTTCGGTGATGCCTCGTAGTCCTTATCGAGGACAGTGACGGACTGAGAGACGATGTCGATGTCCAGACTCCCGCGCTCGCCGTGGACTCGTATCGCTTTGTGGGGAACGTCACTCGCCAGCACCGTCCCGCTACAGAGGACGCCCGAATCGCTCGTGTACTGGAAGGTGACGCTGTCGTAGTCGAACCCCTGCTCGTACTCGCGGGTCCGCTCCGTCTGTGACTGAATCGAGCCCGCCTCGACCGGGTACCCGCCGAGTTTCAACACCAGATAGATCGGATGCGGGAGGCCCTCCTCGAACTCACCGCCGGGGAGGTCGAACGCCCACGCGCCCCGGCGAACGTCGTCGGGGTAGGTCTCGCCACTGTAGAGTAAGTCGACCGAGCGCACCTCGCCGATTGCCCCCGCGTCGATGAGCTTCGAGGCTTTGCGGATCGCCGGATCGAAATTGTGGTTGTGGACGACAGATACCGGCACGTCGTGTTCTCGGGCCAACTTCTCCAGCTCCTCGGCCTCGGCGACGGAGGTCGTCACGGGTTTCTCGATCTGGACCGCGATACCGTCCTCGATAGCCATCCGGGCCAGTTCGAGGTGGGTCTGGACAGGCGTACAGAGGTGGATCCAATCGAGGTCCTCTCGGGCCAACATCGCTTCGAAGTCGGCGTAGGCGCTGATGTCGTACTCCGTGGCTTTCTTGCGTGCTCTGGACTCGTCTACGTCGCAGATGGCGACGAGGTTCGTCGCTGGGCACTTCTCTAAGCCTGACAGATGGAAGTCCGAGACAGTTCCACCACCGACGACCGCGCTTTCGAGCGTCATCGTCACAGTACCTCGGTCCTGCGGGTATTGTTATAGGTTCTGTGTGGGCGGGTAGGGTTCAGTTATCACGCCGCCATGCGGGCGTAAGGACGTCGTATGGCGGCGAAAGCCGTCGAAGCGGTCGCCGTCTGCCCGCCGCTGCCCGCAAGCCGACCATAACAATGCGGGTCTCACCGGCAGTACTGATGAGAATGGGCTTCGAACATCCACGACGTTTGGGGGGCTGGTGAGATGTACCGGGAGACAACTGTTGCGGTCGTCGTTCCGGCGTACAACGAAGAGGGGTTGGTCGGGACGGTCATCGAGACGATCCCCGACTACGTCGATCGCGTCTACGTCGTCGAGGACGGGTCGACCGACAGGACGTGGCAAGAGATACAGGAGACTGCCAAGCGAGTCAACGAGCGCGATCGCCGGACGAACGGGTTTCAGCGCCGTGTTGTCCCTATTCGTCATGACGAGAACCGCGGCGTCGGCGGCGCGATCAAGACAGGGTATCTCGCCGCCCGCGAGGACGAAATCGGCGTCACGGCAGTGATGGGCGGCGACGCCCAGATGCAACCCGAACTGCTCGAAGGCGTCATCCGTCCCATCGTCGAGGGCAAGGCCGACTACGTGAAAGGGAACCGTCTCCTCGACGGGCACTACGGGACGATGCCACGCTTTCGGTACGTCGGCAACCGCATCCTGACGTGGCTCACCCGCATCGCCAGCGGCTACTGGTCCATCGGCGACCCGCAGAACGGCTACACCGCGATCTCGCTACACGCGCTGGAGACAGCGGGTATCGAGGAGATGTACGAGTTCTACGGCTACTGCAACGACCTGCTCGTCCGGCTGAACGTCGCGGGGCTGCGCGTCCTCGACGTGCCCCGACCGGCGAACTACGGCGAGGAGGAGAGTCACATCAGCTATCGCTCGTACATCCCGCGGGTATCGGGGATGCTGTTCCGGAACTTCCTGTGGCGGCTCCGGGCGAAACACCTCTCCGACGGCGTCCACCCAGTCGCGGTGCTGTACGGGACCGCGGGCGCGACGGGGGCGGCCGGCCTCGTCCGTGCGGTCCGTAGCGACGAGGGGCTGCTTTCGACCATCTCCCAGCTGGTCGCGGTGCTGGCCCTCTCGACCGTGTTCCTCCTCGGCGCGATGCTGCTCGATTACTCACACGAGAGCTATCTCGACGACCGGGCGACCGCCGAGGCGGAAGCGAGTGGTTACGACGGCGATGACGATGACGACGACACGGCGGCCGTCTCCGCCCCGGTCGGACAGGACTGAGACGAGTACGGTAGGTGGACGAGCAGAACAGCCTTACTCCCTGTACGGCCACTATAACAAATCTTCGACCACCGTCAGCGTGCCTATGGGAAGGGACTGGACCCGTCGAGAGCTAATCGAGCGGCTGGGAGCGGCGGGGCTGCTCGGCGCGCTCGCCGGGTGTCCAAGTGACGACCCGGGGCCAGGACCCGACAGGCAGACGCCGACGCCCAGGACGCCGGGTCCGACACCGGAGAGCGAGACGCCGCTCGACATCGAGCGACGGACAGGGGAGCGACCCCCCGACGCCGAACGGTACGAAACTGTCGTCGACATCGCCGAGGCAGGTGGTGACACCAGCGGCTCCGAATCCGTACTCCCGATTCTCGAATCACTCGACCCCGACGACACGCTCGTCAGGTTTCCGCCCGGCGAGTACCGCCTCGACGGTAGCTGGCGCGTCGAGGAGTTCGAACACCTCGCCGTCGTCGGTCCGGAAGCGACCATCACGACCGAGCCCGGACTCACCGGCCCGTTGTTCGGGCTGGGCGGCGACGGCGACGCTCGCGACCTTGCGATCGCCGGACTGACGTTCGATTTCCGGCAGGCGAACACCGGGCCGCGACCGATACACGCCGCTGTCGAGGACGGATTGGCGGTCAGCGATGTGACCGTCCGCGGCGAGATGGACATCGACCAGGACGGGATGCGCTTCGACGTGACCCGCGACGAGGGGACGGGCGTCGTCCGCCGCCTCCGGATGCCGGACGGCGGCGACCCCCGCTTTACGAACACTGGGTGCTACGTCGGTGAGGCCCACCGCGGCCACATCGCGTTCACGGACTGCCACGTCGACGGCTTCCCCGACAACGGCCTGTACGCCTCGCCTGCCGTCGGCCGCGTCGACGTCGTCGGCGGCGTCTACCGGAACAGCGGCGTCTCGAACGTCCGCGTCAGCGGCCCGGCGACGGTGCGTGGCGTCACGGTCCGCTGTAACGAGGCCAGAGCGGGCGTTCCGAACATGCGCGGTATCCGCCTCCGCGAGGGGTCGGACGTCCTCGTCGAGAACTGTCGGGTTATCATGGAGAACGTGACGTCGAGCGACGGCGGTATCACCTGTGCAAAGTGGCTCAACGAGGCGACGATTCGGAACACGCACGTCACCGTCGCGGCCGACGATGTCCCGGCTGTCTGGGCGAAATCGCCGGATGCAGTCGGGTCGGACGCTCGTCGCCATCCGATTCAGCTACGCCGACTCACTGTCGACGGACCGGCGGCCCGCGGCGCAGCGGTCGTGATATCGGAACGCAATGGGACGCTCATCGAGGACCTCTGTCTCTGTCAGTCCGGTCTCGATCGCGACGGCGTCCACGTTCTCACCTCCACCGGGTCGGTGCTCAGAGGGGCGAACATCACGGTCACGGGCCGACCGCTGGTGACGCGACGGTCTTCCCTCGAACGGGGGAACGTCCACCTTCACTCGCTCGGGCGAATCGGCGTACTCGGTGGTCCGTCGTGTGGCTGCCGCTGAAAATTCACCGAATCGACGCTACTGGTCCTCGGAGAGATAGCCGAGGTGCGCGAGCCGGTCGGCAACGTCGTGATCGTCCCGCGTACTCGCGTCGCGGTCCTCGTACTCTGGGTACGTCTCGACCGGCGGTGACTCGACGATCGGCAGCGCCGTCCCGTCCATCAGGGTCGACTGTGGAACTCCGAACGTCCCCAGGACGGTCGGCGCGATGTCGAAAAGGTGCGCGTCGGCGAGCGACGCCGTCTCGTCTACGTCCGCGCCCGTCGCGGCGACGATGCCGTCGCGCTTGTGGTTCCACGACTCCCGCGGCGTGCCAAATCTGTCGCCGAGCAACGATCCGTTGAGGAAGTTCTCGAACTGCCGAGGGACGACCATCACGTCGGGCGCGTCGTCAAGATACGGACCCTCGAAGATATCCTCTCGCGGTCGGACCGCTTCGAAAACCGGCTCGCCGTCGGGATCTTCGAGGTCGCGCAACCGGTCGAGCAACTCGGCCCGCGTCGCCTCGTATTCGTCCGGTTCGACGACTCCCTCGGGTTCGCGGCCCGCGAGGTTGATTCGGACCCCGAGTTCGATTCGGTCCCGCATGTACGCTCGGGAGGTCCGGAAGTCGACCTGCTCGGTCCCCGCGCGGACGGCGTCGGTTGGTGCGATTCGAGCGACGACCTCGGCCAGTCCGAGCGGTTCGAGAACCGCCTCGATTCGCTGACTGGTCACGCCGAGCCGGGCGAGCGACGAGACACCGCGCTCCAGCAGCCCGGGGTCGGGCGTCCCACCGCTCTCACCCCGCTGGAGGCGGCGGCGAGCGATGGCGTCCCACGATGGCATCCCCTCCCCGCCGGCCGTCACTGTGGCCAGGTTCCAGTCGCGTAAGCACTCGTTAACGCGGATTTCGAACCCCCTATACTCGCCGATGCCGTGGTCGCTGACGACCACGACGTTGTCCGGATCGGCGGCGTTGAGGGCCGTCGCCACGGCGTCGTCGACGGCCCCGAAGACACATTCGATAGCCTCGGTGTCCGTCGGTCGGCGATGGAAGACGGTGTCGGTCTGCTGAAACTCCAGAAAGCCGAAGTCGGGATCGAACCGCTCGACGAGATAAGCGAAGGCGTCGCCGCGGGTCTTCGAGTGAGCCGCCACGTCGTCGAGGGCGGCCTCGCCGGGCGTATCCATCGGCCCGTAGACCGAGTAAGGTCCGATTTCGTCGCGTACGTCGCCGAAAATCCCCTCGGGATGGCCCGGCGGGTCCTCCGGGGAGACGTACCCCGGGAGTATCGCGCCGTCGATCGGGCTGGCTGGCGCGGTCACGGGAACGTTGACGACGACGCTCGAACGGCCTCGCTGGTCGAGTAACTCCCACAGCGCGTGAGCGCGTACGTCCGTCGCGTCCACTACGTCGTAGTCGTATCCGTCGAACGTCAGGAACCCGTAGACCCCGTGTTTCCCGGGGTTGACGCCGGTGTATAGCGACGGCCACGCGCTCGGCGTCCACGGCGGCAGCTGCGAGGTGAGCGGTCCCGTCGCGCTCTCCTCGAACAGCGATTCGAGGGTGGGCGCGACGCCGGCCTCGAACACCGAATCCAGAACCGGCCGACAGGTGCCGTCCAGTCCGAGTAAGAGCGTCCGCATCGTGGGCGTCTCTCTCGTCGTTTGGCTTTGTTATCGAAGCCTTACCGACAGTTCACTTGGAATACCTGATTCTTACTCTATCAGAACAGACAGAATATAATTCCTTCATGGGAGATAATCCGTGTGTGGCGGTGTTCGCTGAATTAAGCGCCTCTTTCGGGGAACCAAGAGCGGGTGGTATGCAGGGTGTACTCTTCCGGTGACTATCCGCCGGTAAGTAGGTGACCCTTACGCGGTAGCTGGCCAGAACGCCTTTTCCCGTAAGTCAAGCCTGCCCGACCATGGCAGAACGCCACGACGACGCGCAAGCGGAGAAAGGTCAGCATACTACCCGACGAACGTTCGTGAAGACGGTCGGCGTCGCCGCGACGGCGGCGCTCGGTAGTTCGACATTCGGCGGAGCTACCGCAGCGGAGACGACCGTCGACCTCGGTGAACAGGGGCTTTCGAACGGCGACAACATCGACTCGTACCTCGAGGAGCACTTCACAGACGGGAACGAGGTACTGATACCGGCCGGCGAGTACGAGTACACGGGAGCCGGGCTCGGCGGCGATAAGGGGAACTGCGCGCTCGTCGGGTCGGCCGACGGTGTCACGTTCAATCGACCCGACGACCCGGAGACGACGGTCCGACCGGGCATCCGCGCGACGAGCGGGACTGTCCGCGTCGAGAATATCACGGTCAAGGGCAAGCGCGGGCAGGAACAGTCCCGCTGGCGCGTCGGCGCCGCCGAGGGAGCGACGATGGAAGTCGTCAACGTCAACATGCCCGACGGGACCGTCGACGGCTCCGACTCGACTGGGATCTACGCCGGAACGGACCACGCGGGCACGCTCCGGGTGAAGTCCTGTTACTTCGAGGGATTCGGCAACGTCGCGCTGTACGTCTCGGACCCCTATACGGGTGGGAACGGGAAAGTCGTCGTCGAGGACTGCGTGTTCCGCAACACGAATGCGGCGGGCGTCCGCTTCGCACCCGGCGACAGCGTCATCCGCGGCTGTTACTTCGAGGCGACCGAGACCGCACCGGCAGAGGAGGGCGGCGGCGTCGCTCAGCGCGGTATCAAGTTCGACGACGCTGGGCAGAACGTTGTCATAGAGGACTGTGACTTCGTCTGGGGCGACCCAGGCGGCCCTTGTTTCGACTTCCACGAACGCGGCCAAGGCGGTGCCGGCGTCGTCCGGAACTGCCGCATCCAGAACAACTCCGACAACGCGCCCGTCGACACCGAGTGGGACATCCAGGGCAACTGGTCCGGCGAGAACATCAACCTGACTGGTAGCGGTAATACGGAGTTACCGTCCGGGTTCGAGGCCGTCACCGGCAGCGAGGCGACCGCACCGAACACCGACTACGCGATCTGGACGCCCATCGGTGACGGTGCGGACGCGAGTGGGAGTGGATCGTCTAACGAAACGAGTGCGGACACCTCCGACGCATCGATCGGAACGAACACGACCGAGAAACCGACCGAGCGTACGGAGACTGAAACCGAGAGCACGGAGACAGCCACCGATAACGCGTCGAACGAGACGAGTACGGAGACGGGCGAATCGGAAACTGACGGCGGTTCGTCGGACGATAGCTCCACGACCGAACCATCGACCTCGACACCGGAGTCCTCGAACGCTTCGGCTCTGTCCACATCCGACAGTTCCGCGAACGAGTCGGCGGTCGAATCGGCGGCCAACGAAGCCAGCACCGACAACGACACTTCGTCGGGCGACTCCGAGGAGAACTCGACGACGATTACGGGGCAGTTAGCCGGCTCGTCGGCAGACGAGGAGTCGTCTGACAATGCGGCGTCCGAAGGCGACTCGGACGAGACGTCCGAGCGTTCGTCTGACGACGCTGAAAGCGAGTCCGAAGCGAGTCAGCCACTCCCAAAGCGCATCGAGATCGACGGGACCGGCGACGCCGAGGAGGGCGCGATGTATGGCTTCGCCGTCTCCGGTGATCTCGTCGTCGACGAGGAACGAACCGTCGTCAAGGGCGGGACGACGCTGGCGGCGAAAAAGCGCGCGGCGAACGGTAGCTCCGCGTCCGGGCGAGTCTGTAACGGCGTCGCCGCCTACTACTACAGCGGCCAGGTTCGCTCCATCGACGTCCACGGGAAAGCCGACGTCAACCGCTTCCAGGACTAAGTATGTTCTCGGACGGCAACTGGGACGAGGTCCCCGACGACCCGGACCCGCACGAGAACCTCGGCTACGAACTGGCGGAACTGACGGTCATCCAGTCCGAGACGGACGACCGGTACGTCTTCCTCCCCGCGGAGGAAGACCAACTGCTGGAGGAGGCGTTCATCGTCGCCGACGAGGACGCCCTCGTCGAACTGGAGGAGTGACGAAAGACCTCCATAACTAACGGTCGGTCTCTGGTGTGACCACGTACCCGATTTCGGGGGAGACCGACGATGACGTACGACGATTACATCCGCGGTGACGAGGTCACACTCGGTGTCGCGCCGACAGGATATCGCTACTCGACCGACGCGAACGATTCGCTACCCGTGACCGTCGAGGACGTGGCCGAACAGGTCTACGAGGCCGTCACCCTTGGCGCGTCTATCGCCCATCTCCACGGGCGTGACAGCGACGGCAATCCCGCGCCGACTCGGTTGCCGGCGTTCGGCAGCGCCGTCCGCGACCGCTGTACGGACGACGTGTTGGTAGAGTACGCCGTCGGGCCGGACTGTCCACCCGGCGATTTCCTCGCCACTATCGACGAAGGACCGGTGCCCGATCTCGCGTCGGTCCGCGTCGGCCCGGCACAACACGGCTATCGCGGAACGTCGGCAACGAGTCGCCGTGACGTCGACCAGTTCGTCGGCGAACTGCAAGAGCGTGGAGTCGTCCCGAACCTGCTGGTCACCAGCGGTCGAGACCTCCACGAAGTCGACCGCCTGCGCGAACGAGAGGTGTTCGACGGGCCGCCGGTCGTGACGCTGCTGCTCGGTGCCCCCGGCGGAACGGTCGGAACGCCGCAGAACCTGTTGGCCGTGCTCGACGCCGTGCCGGAGCAGGCTCACTGTCTGGTGCGGGCGACCGGCCCCAACCAGTACCCGCTGACGACGATGGCCTTCTTCCTCGGTGCCCACCCGATGGTCGGGATGGAGGACAACCTCTTTTTCGACCCCGAGACACCGGTGGCGCGCAACGCCCAACTCGTCCGACAGGTCGCCGAGCTCGCGCGCAACTCTCTCCGTAACCTCACCGACGCCGACGGCGCGCGTCGACACGTCGGCCTCTCGGAGAGAGTGGCTGAAAACGACGATATCGAGGCCTGAGGCGTCTTTTATACACGTCTTCGCTCACGATATCGCGAGCAGGAGCAGTGCCACGCCGCCGATACCAGCGGCGACGCCGATCCCGCTCGCCAGTCGCTCCCCCCACCCGACGAGGCGTTCGAGTGAGAGCACGACCGTGAGCGCGGCCATCCAGAGAACGTTCATCGACCCGACGACGACCATGACGGCGAACAGCGCCCAACAACAGCCCACGCAGAAGACGCTGAATCGGGCGCTCATCGAGGCCGCGCCGCGAACCCCCGGTCGGTGGTACTCCATGAGGAACCCGAGCGGGGTCCGACAGTGCGTCAGACACCGATACTTGTACGGCGACAGCTGATACGCCGCGAGCAAGACCAGCGTCCCGCCGAACAGGAGCGCCGTGTGCTCGTCGGCGACGGTCGCGATGGGCACGACGGCGTTCACCGCGAGCGGAACGACGCCGGTCAGCGTCCAGACGAACGCGTACGTTCCCATGAACGCCGCCACGCGAGCCGCCCTCCCCGCGCGCGTGGCCCCCGAAATCGTCCGGTGATACATGCTGAACAGCGGGACCGACGACGGATACATCATGGCGACCATCATCACGCCCCACATTACGAGGTACAGGACCACGCCCCGAAGGCCGTTCGAGAGCGCCATCGCCTCGGGAACGCCGGGCGCAGACATCTGCATGCCACCGCCCGACCCTGCCATCGGGAGCCAGCGCTCGACGACGGCTATCCACGCGAGCAGGGCGACGACGTAGGTACCGAGCGCGACGGTCGGGATGCGCTGTACCCCGAACTGCCGTCTAACCGCGTCTCGCATCGTCTCCCTCGTAGTCGGGGGCGTCGCCGGGACGGTCGTCGGTCATGTGCTTTACGAGTTCGCCAGTTCGAAGTCCCCGAGGTAGGCGTTGTTCTCGGCGACATCCCAGTCGAACTCGTCGCCGTAGGAGACGGTAGCCGTCGTCGACTTACCGGTCTGTACCTCGAGGCTCTTGGTGAGCGGGTGCGGGGTGATCGTCCCGACCTCCTCGTTGAAGCCGACGGCTCCGTGGGCCTCCATCGAGACGGCATCGCCGATTTCGACGGCGAACTCGTCACCGTCGCGGGAGAACTCGATAGGGACGGACGCGACCTCGGCCGATTCGACGTGCGTGTCAGCGACCGGTTCCCAGATACCGCCGGCGCGACCGAAGTAGATGTCTTCGATGGCCTCGCGCTGGTCGTCGTCGGCCGTCTCGTCGACCAGTAACACGACGTCCCACCCGGTCTCGGGGTCGAACATGACTCCTTCCTGGGTGGAGATGAGCATCCCAACCGAGAGGTTGCTCAGGTCCACGTCCCCGTAGTTCCCGTCGCGGATGTGCCACGCGAGCGAGACGGTACAGACGTCGTCGTCCGGCGGTTCCAGCCAGACGCACTGACAGGCGACATCGCAGTTACACGCTTCGACGTAATCGCCGCTGAGAGTCCACTGCTGTGGCATAGTTACGCACATGCTTCGGGCGTACTTTGTTATGGAGAGCGAGTCACCCTTGGGCGGAAAATAACGGCGTATTAGCATCTGGCGGCGACGATTTCCGCCCGTCGAACCGTAGCGGTTCGAATCCCGACTCGCCGGGGTCAGACCCGTCTTCGGGCAGACGGTTCCCGGTCGAGAAAACCGACGAAACCACTCGCTACTCCGCGAAGGCGGGCTATACCTTTCCCCGGTGACGCCCCGTACTCTGGGTACGATGGACGCTGTGATACTCGCGGCCGGTAAGGGGAGCCGCCTCCGCCCGCTCACCGAAGACAAGCCCAAGGGCATGGTCGAAGTCGACGGCAAGCCCATCCTGACCCACTGTTTCGAGCAGTTGATCGAACTCGGAGCCGACGAGCTGCTGGTCGTCGTCGGCTACAAGAAGCAGGCGATAATCAACCACTACGAAGACGCCTTCGACGGCGTCCCCATCACGTACACACACCAGCGCGAGCAGAAGGGGCTGGCCCACGCCATGTTGACCGTCGAGGAGCACATCGACGACGACTTCATGTTGATGCTCGGGGACAACATCTTCGAGGCCAACCTTCGCGACGTGGTCAACCGCCAGCAAGAGGAGCGAGCCGACGCCGCCTTCCTCGTCGAGGAAGTGCCCTGGGACGAGGCGAGTCGCTACGGTGTCTGTGACACGAACAAGTACGGCGAGATCACGGAGGTCGTGGAGAAGCCCGACGACCCGCCCTCCAATCTCGTGATGACCGGCTTTTACACGTTCACGCCCGCCATCTTCCATGCATGTCATCTCGTCCAGCCCTCCGACCGCGGCGAGTACGAGATCAGCGACGCCGTCGACCTCCTGTTGGACTCGGGCCGGACCATCGACGCCATCCGGATGGACGGCTGGCGCAACGACATCGGCTACCCCGAAGACCGCGACGAAGCCGAGCGCCGTCTCCGCGACGAACCCATCGCCGCTGACGCCGATTCCGAAAGCGGAGAGGGAGAGAACGCCTCGACCGCGCAGTCCGGCGAGTGAACGCGACGCTGCCTCGGTGCGTTCGGGCATAAAGCTACGACTTTCTCAGACCTGCTTCGCCGTCTGCCGCTCGCCTCGCAGCGTCGTCTCCGCGACATCGGCCATCGTCTCGACGGTCAGGTTCGTGCGCTCGCGCGTGCGGTCGAGGTAGCGGAGTATCTCTCGAAGCGGCTCGACATCGTACTCCTGCCTGACGTTGTTCGGGTGCAGCCAGAGGTGACAGATGCCGTCGCCGGCCGCTGCCGCGTCGATGCCGAGGCGGGCCTGTTTCAGAACCGGGTCGCCGACGGCCGACGCAATGGCCCGGCGTGCGGGGCCTTCGAGTTCGTAGAGGAACAGCGACGCGGGAACGTTCACCAGTCCGTACTCGTCGATTGTCGGTTCGACCAGCGGCGGCGCAACGTCGATGACCGTCGCGCGCGCGATCTTTCGTGCCGGGGCGAGTAGCGGCCCGTCGATAGCCGGTTCCGGTGCCGGACCTCGGTAGCAGGTGAACCCGGCCTCCGCGAGTGCCGCTCGATGGCCGAGTTTGTTTCTGGGAAAGATGAACGACGACAGCGAAATTCCGGCCGCCTCCGCGACTTCGACCGAGCGCTCGCACTCGGCGCGCGCGAGTTCTGGCGTCGCGTACGCCTCACCGAACTCAACGTGGGAGTAGGTGTGCGATCCGATGTCGTGGGCCACCGGCCCGTCGATAAGGTCGCGAACGAGGTCCGGCGCGAAGCGGAACTCGTCGGGCATTGGATCGGGGTCGCGCTCGTGGGCGAACCACCCCGGCGGCGACGGGTGGCCGACGTGCGCCCCGTTGCACTCCGCCTCGAAGAGGTGGCCGACGACGGCCCACGTCGCCGGAATCCGAAACTCCTCGAAGAGGCCGGCGAGTCGCTTCCACCCCCAGCGCGACCGCTCGATGCGTTCTGTCGGACGGTTCTCGGGCGCGTAGTCGTGAAACCCCCAGCCCAGTTCGGCGTCGACGGAGATGACGACGGTACCCATTTGTCTTCGAGTAGCCAGCAGCCACCTTGGTTATGTGACGACGATACGGTGGTAAGCGAGCCGTAGCGTTCGTTTACCGAGGACAGAAACTGTGCTGATGATTCCGGTGAGCACACAGGCTCTCCATAACAAAGCCTCGAACTGGCCGAAATCTCGGCCGAACGCAAGATGACCGGGCCCGACAGCCGCGACCAGGCAGTGACGTACCGACAACCCGAACGGAGGTTCTCTCGATGAGTAAGAGCCGAATAGGCAGCAATTGTCGCATCGCGGAGTCGGCACAGCTCCTCCCGCCCGACGGCGAGCAGTCGCCCGCCACCATCGGCGACAACTCCGTGATACGCGGCGGGACGATACTCTACCCGGACGTTGTCGTCGGCGACCGATTGCAGACGGGCCACGACGCGCTGATCCGCGAGGAGACGACCATCGGCCACGACGCCGTCGTCGGCACGCAGACCGTCATCGACGGGCAGTGTGATATCGGCGACGAGGTGAGCATGCAGACGGGCGTCTACGTCCCGCCGGAGACGACCATCGGCAACCGGGTATTCCTCGGGCCGCGGGCCGTGCTGACGAACGACCCCTATCCGCTGCGCCGTGGCGGTGATCTCCGCGGCCCGACGCTCGAAGACGACGTCTCTATCGGCGCGAACGCGACGCTGTTGCCGGGTATCTCCGTCGGCGAGCGCTCGTTCGTCGCGGCCGGGGCCGTCGTCACCGACGACGTGCCGCCGCGGACGCTGGCCGTCGGCACGCCCGCGAAACACCGCCCGCTTCCAGAGCACCTAGACGCGGTGAACGCCTACCGATGACACGCGATTTCACCGATGCGGCGTACGCGAGTCTGCTCGACACCGGGCTGGACGCGGGCTACGACTTCCTCACCGTTCGGGAGTACGTCCAGCGCGAGACCCTCCCGGAGCGGTTCCTCGTCCTCCGGCACGACGTGGACCGGAAACCCGAGAACTCGACTCGGTTCGCTCAGATCGAAGCAGAACGGGAGATAGCGAGTACGTACTACGTCCGCACCATCGACAAGGTGTTCGATCCGCAGTTCGTCCGCGACCTCGCCGCGCTGGGCCACGAAGTCGGCTACCATTATGAGGACTTAGACCGGGCGGACGGCGACATTCAGGAGGCACGGCAGTCGTTCGGCAGCCAGCTCGCGCTGCTCCGCGACCACGTGACCGTCGACACCGTCTGCATGCACGGCAACCCGCTGACGCCCCACGACAACCGCGACATGTGGGACGACCCCACCGACCTCGAACCGTTCGATATCATCGGCGAGGCCTACCTGTCGATGGACTTCACCGACGTGACGTACTTCTCGGACACTGGTCGGACGTGGGAAGACGGCGCGCTCAAGATAAAGGACCACACGATGGGCGAGGGCGACAAGCGGGTCAGCGCGGACTCGACGGCCGACCTCGAAGCCCTCCTTCGGGAGGGCCGAGTCTCCCGGGCGTGTCTCCTGACCCATCCCAACCGTTGGGCGGACTCGACGACGGAGTACGTCGCCGAGACGGCCAAGGACGCGATAACGAACGTCGGCAAGCGGGGGTTGACGCTGCTCCGATGAACGTCCACTTCGAGGTGGGACACCCCGCTCACGTCCACCTGTTCAAACACGCCATCTGGGACCTGGAGGCGGCGGGTCATCAGACGCTGGTGACGGCCCGCGAGAAGGAGGTGACGACGGACTTACTCGACGCCTACGACATCGACTACCGGGTACTGTCCCGGCAGGCCGACTCGACGCCGGGACTCATCCTGGAGTGGGCGCTCCGCGAACTCAAACTGGTACGTGCCATCCGCGAGTTCGACTCGGACGTGGTGGTCAGCCACCTCAGCCCCGTCGCGGCACAGGCCGCGCGCCTGACCGGGACGCCGAGTGTCACCTTCACCGAC
This sequence comes from Haloarcula amylovorans, assembly GCF_004681185.1. Classification (GTDB taxonomy): domain Archaea; phylum Halobacteriota; class Halobacteria; order Halobacteriales; family Haloarculaceae; genus Haloarcula; species Haloarcula amylovorans. The sequence continues at coordinate 947,728 of NZ_SRIF01000001.1, forward strand.
GACGAGGTGGAGACGCAGACGCTCGAACGCCTGACCGTGCCGTTCACCTCCCGCATCTGTACGCCCGCTAACTTCGAGATGGACTTCGGCCGGAAACACCGCCGCTACGACGGGTATCACGAACTGGCGTACCTCCATCCCGACCGGTTCGATCCCGACCCTGAACCGTTGAGCGAGCACGGCATCGCCGTGGACGAACCCTACTACGTCCTGCGGTTCGTTTCGTGGGAGGCACACCACGACGTTGGCAACTCCGGGTTCAGCCGCGAGGCCAAGCGCGAGCTCGTCGAGTATCTCTCCGGTCACGGCGAGGTGTACATCACCAGCGAGTCCGAACTCCCCGAGGCCTTCGAGGCGTACCGACTCCCGGTCCCGCCCGAGACGATCCACGACCTGCTGTACTACGCCGACGGCTACGTCGGCGACTCACAGACGATGGCGATGGAGGCCGGACTGCTCGGGACGCCGTCGATTCGCTCGAACTCCTTCGTCGGTGACGACGACGTCTCGATGTTCGGCGAACTCGAAGAGCACGGCCTCGTCTTCAACTTCCGTGAGGAAGGTGACGCGATAGCGAAACTGAAGGAACTGGTCGAGGACCCCGAGACGGCGGCTCGATGGGAGGGCCGCCGCGAGCGACTGCTAGAGGCGCGAGTGGACGTGACCGATATCGTCCTCGAAGAGGCGCTCGGTGCCGCAGCATGACGACGAGAGACCACAATGCGACGGCGAGCGGTCGTACCGAGACGACGAGCGGCCGTGACGTGTCCGAAAGCGAGGACGCCGCCGTCGACTGGATTCCCGACGACCACGAGTTCGCGCTCTGTCTCACGCACGACGTGGACCGACCGTACAAGACCTACCAATCTGTCTTCTACGCGCTCACTCGGCAGGACCCGAGTCACTTACTCGACCTCGCGCCGTGGCGGACGCCCTACTGGACGTTCGACGAACTGCTCGACTTCGAGCGCGGCGAGGGCGTCCGCTCGGCCTTTTACATCTTGGACGAGCAGTCGCTGTTCACCGATCGCTCGCCGACGGAGTGGCTGACGATGGAGGGGTGGCAACTGTACGCCGGCCGGTACGACATCGAGGACGACCGCATCCGCGACCTGCTCTCGACGTTGCTGGACGGCGGCTGGGAGGTCGGTCTCCACGGCTCCTACGAGTCAGTCGACGACCGGGAGCGATTGGCAGCAGAGAAGGACCACCTCGAAACCGTCCTCGGCGAGTCCGTACTGGGCGGTCGGCAACACTATCTCCGTCTCGAAGAACCCGAGACGTGGGAGCACTATCGGGACCTCGGTCTCCAGTACGACACGACGTTGGGGAGCCCCACCGAGTACGGGTTCACCGACGGCTACGAACCGTTCAGACCGTTCGACGACGAGTTCGTCGTCTTCCCCCTGACGGTGATGGAGGCCGCGCTACCGGACCCGAGCGACTCCTTCGAGGCGGCGTGGGCCGCCTGCGAGTCGTTGCTCACGGAAGCCGAGGAGAACGACGCGGTGATGACGGTGCTGTGGCACCCGCGTCACTTCAGTTCCGACCATCCCGGGTTTGACCGTCTCTACCGTCGCCTCGTACGGACTGCACTGGGCCGCGGCGCGTGGGTGGGGCCGCCCGGAGACCTGTACAATGACCGCGTAGGAACCCGATAACCAATACCCTTCCATAGCGACTCGGAAGCGAGCAATATGCGAGTCGAACGACTGACGCTCTCCGAGTGGGGGGACGCGCTACCGAACACTGGCTACGAGGTGTTTCACAGGCCGGCGGCGCTCTCCGTCATCGAGCGCTACGCCGACGGCGAACTCATCCTGTTCGGCGGGTTCAAGGGCGACCAACCGGTCGGCCTGCTTCCCGTCGTCGAGACGACCAGAACCGTCGGCCGGACGCTCATGTCCCCGCCGCCGGGGATGAACATCCCGCGCCTCGGCCCGATCGTGATGCCGACCAGCCCGAAACAGCGCAAGCGAGAGCGCGTGAACAAGAAATTCGTCGAGGCGGTGCTAGAGGAGATCGACGCGATGGGACCGCTGTCGCTGGTCCGACTCCTGACGCCGCGACAGTACGGCGACCCGCGCCCGTTCCAGTGGGCGGACTTCGACCTCACGACACAGTTCACGTACGTGGTCGACCTCGCCGAGACGGACGCGGACGCGGTCCTCGGTTCCTTCTCGAAGAGCCTCCGACGCGACATCCGCCGAGGCCGAGAGAGCGACGTCACCGTCTCCGTCGAGGGACTGGACGCCGCCGAGGCCATCTACCGGACGACGCGGGACCGCTACGCCGACCAGAACCGCGGCTTCTCGCTGTCGTGGCCTTACGTCCGCGACCTCGTCACCGAACTCGGCGACGACGCGCGCACCTACGTCGCGCGGTCGGCCGACGGCGAGTTCCTCTCGGGCGTGACCGTCCTCTACGGCCCGGACACGGCGTACTTCTGGCAGGGCGGCGCGAAGACTGACCACGACGGAATCGTCGTCAACAGCCTCATCCACTGGCGCGTCATCGAAGACATTCTGGCCGATCCGACTTTCGAGGGCGTCACCGAGTACGACCTGATGGGCGCGAACACCCGACGCCTCTGTGATTACAAGGGCAAGTTCGCCGGCGAGTTGGTCCCGTACTACACGATCGAGACGGACAGTGCGGCGATGAACATCGCGAAGTCCGCGTTCATGGCGGTGACCCGGTGATGTCGTTGCGCGTCCTCAACCTCGTGACCAACGAGGAAGCGCAGTTCTTCCGCGCCCAGGTCGAAGAACTCGAACGCCGCGGCGTCGAGTTGACGACGCTGTCGGTCCCCGGCCGGAACCGCTCTGAGTCCATCGACGCCAAGGAAGACGGCGAGCGGTCGGTACTCGAATACGCGCGCTTCTATCCGTCGGTGCTGGCGAACTCGCTGGACAGCTACGACCTCATCCACGCCAACTACGGCCTGACTGCGCCGATGGCCGTCGCCCAGCCGCGATTGCCCGTCGTGCTGTCGCTATGGGGAACAGACCTCATGGGCAAGTACGGGCCTGTCACTAAGCGGTTCGCACACTTCTGTGACGAGGTCATCGTCATGTCCGAAGGGATGGCCGAAGAGTACGACGGCGACTGTCTCGTCATCCCGCACGGCGTCGACCTCTCGGTGTTCCGCCCCATCGAGCAATCCGAGGCGCGCGAGAAACTCGGCTGGCCGCAGGACGAGCGCATCGTCCTGTTCCCCTACCCGCCAAAACGGGACGTGAAGAACCACCCGCGAGCGAAACGTATCGTCGAACGCGCGAGCGACCGCGTGGGGGAACCAGTCACGCTCGAAACGGCGACCGGCGTCCCGCACGACCGGATGCCGTACTACCTCAACGCCGCCGACGCGATGATCATGACCTCCCGCCGAGAGGGGTCACCCAACACGGTCAAGGAGGCGATGGCCTGTAACCTCCCTGTCGTCTCCACCGACGTCGGCGACGTCAGGACGCGGCTCGACCCGGTCGATCCCTCGACGGTCAGCGACGACGACCACGACCTCGTCGCCGGCCTCACAGAGATACTCGAACGCGGCGAACGCTCGACCGGTCGCGAGTATGCCGCCGATATCGCCCTCGAACGGATGGGTGAACGGATCGTCGCGGTCTACGAAAAAGTGATAGAGGACTGAACGGAAAATCGACCCATACTACGCACAATCAGACCATAACAATGCCTGAACACTTCACAGCAGGGGCCAGATAGCCGAAATGTCACTGAATAGACGCCGTCACGTCGCCGTCCTCCTCGTCGGCTTCCTCGCATACACGATCGGCGTGTGGTTCGCCGCACAGAAACAGCCGACCGGCTACGAAATATCTATCTACACCGCGACGCCGATCGCGTTCTGGGCGGGCGTCGCCGTCGCCTTCGTCTCCGCCGTCCTCGTCGGCCTGAACGCGCCGACGGGCACGCTCCGCAACCGCCTCGCGCTCTTACTCGGGACGCTCGTCGGCATCTCGATGGCCGCGCTCCCGACGATACGGGACTACTACTACTACGGCCTCGGCGATGCCCTCTCCTATCTCGGCTGGACGCGGATGATAGCCGAGGGGACGCTGAACCCCGTGAACTTCCTCTATCCGGGTATCCACAGCACCGCCGTCGTGTTGACGTCGGTGACCGGCCTCGCACCGCGCCGGACGCTCCAGCTCGTGATGGTCGCCTTCATCGCGCTGTATATCCTGTTTACGGGCCTGTGCGTGGCGCGACTTGCCGCCCGGTCGAACGCGATCGCCGTGGGTGTCTTCTTCGCGCTCTTGTTCTTGCCCATCAACAACATCCACACGTACATCTTCCCGTACCCGACGAGTGCCGCCATCTTCTTCACCCCGTTCGCGCTGTACCTCGTCCTCCGATACCTCGGTGACGGCAGCTCGCTGCTCTCGGTCAGAGGTCTGCCCCTCCTGACACCGCTCGGTCTCTTGCTGATGCTGGCCGGCATCAGTGCCATCCTCATTCACCCGCAGTCCGGGTCGAACGTCCTGTTCATCATCGCCGCTGGGTTCGGATTGCAGGTGCTCGCCGCCATCTACGAGATCTGGACAGAGCGCCGGAATCGAGCGTCGCTCTCCACTACGTACGGTCAATCGGGGACGCGATACACGGCACATCGCTCGCTTGCGCCACAGGCCGTCGTCGTCGGGCTATTCTTCGCGCTGTGGACGCCTCGGTTCGACCGGGCGACGGGAACGATGGGGACCGTCATCAGCGGCCTGCTGTACGGAGCGAACCCGGCCGACGAGATATCCACCTCGGCGAGCTCGCTCACCGCCATTGGCAGCGGTATCGGTGTCCTCTTCGCCAAGATATTCCTCGTTAGTGCCGTCCTCTCAGTCGTCGCTGGGCTGGTGATGCTCGCAGCCCTCTCCGGTCGCCTCGACGAGCGCTACCCCGACCGCAACGCGCTGTTGCGGTACGTCACCTTCGGGTTCGTCCCTGTCTTCATGCTGTTCGGTATCTTCTTCATCACGAGCGTCACTCGCCAGCCGTTCCGCTATCTCGGATTCATGATGGTGTTCGTGACTATTCTCGTGGCCGTGGCCGTCTCCGACGGCATTCCGTTCGGACTCTCCTTCTCCTCGGACAACTGGCGGGCTGCCGTCGCAGTGGTGCTGGTCCTGCTGTTGATTCCGCAGGCGCTGATAATCCATCAGTCGCCACACATGTACAAGACCTCCGACCACGTCCCCGAGACGTACATGGAGGGCCACGTCACCACCTTCGAGAACCGCGACCCGTCGGTGTGGTTCGCCGGCCCGCGCGGGGGACCGCGCCGCTACGTCGACGCCTACTACGGGACGACCTACTCCGACTACACGCCGAGCGGCGAGCACTTCCCGGGCAAAGAGGATAAGATACCCTTCGCCGTCTTCGGGACGAACACCACGACACACTACTCACACTGTCGATACGTCCCGCTGACGTCACGCGATTACGAGAAGGAGATCGGGCTGTACGACGGGTTCCGCTACTCCGCGGAGGACTTCGAGAACTTCCGGCAGAACCCCGACGTCTACCGCGTCCAGTCGAACGGTGACTACCGCCTCTACTTCGTCAGAGGTGAGGACTGCTTGCGATGAGCATCCAAGAGCGCATCGCCACCGGCTTCAAGGCGTCGCTCGCCGCTCGCGTCGTCCACGCGCTGGCAAACGGTGCACTCTTGCTCGTTCTGACGCGGTACCTCCTCGACCCGGACCAGTACGGTCTGCTGTACTTCGCCATCTCCGTCGTCGGCGTTGCGGAACTGTTCGGGACGCTCGGCGTCCCGAAGGCGACGGCCCGCTACGTCAACGAATACGTAGAGAGAGACGCGACGCAGGTCCGCTACATCCTCCGATGGTCACTCGCCGTTATCGTCGGCATCGCCGTCGCTGTCGCGTTAGTCTTTGCTGTGGCCAGTGACCCCCTCGCGACGCTGCTCGGTCGACCGGAGGCCGCGCCGCTGTTGGCCATCGGTGGCTTCTACGTCGTCGGCCGCTCGCTCTTTGGTTACCTGAAGTCGGTCTTTCAGGCGTTCAACCGCGTCACCTACAGCGCCGTACTGACCAGTATCAACAGCGTCGTGCGGCTGATAACCGCCGCCGGGCTAGTTGCGACCGGGTACGGCATCGCTGGGGCGATGACGGGCTACGTCGTCGGTTTCTTCGTCACTGCCGCCGTCGGAATCGTGCTGCTATACGTCCGATTCTACCGGACGCTCCCGCCCGACGGGTCGATAGACCCCGACCTCCGAACCCGGCTGCTCCGGTACAGCGTTCCGACGGCGGCGACGAGAGCGAGCGTCGTCGTCGACAGCAAGATGGACACCGTTCTCGTCGGCATCCTCGCGACACCGGCCGCCGTCGGATTCTACACGCTCGCCAGACAGATAGCCGACCTCTGTATCGCACCCGCGCAGTCGCTCGGATTCACCATCACGCCGACGCTCGGCGAGCAGTCCGCCGCGGAGAACCGCGAGCGAGCGGGCAACATCTACGCCGCGTCGCTGCGGAACGTCCTCTTGCTGTACGTCCCTGCCGCGTTCGGGCTCGCCGTCGTCGCCGAACCGACCGTTCGATACGTCGTCGGTCCCGACTACCTCGGCGCAGTGCGGCTGATTCAACTCTACGGCCTCTTCGTGGTCGTTCGGGCGGTTCACAAGATTACCGGCTCGGCCCTCGACTATCTCGGACTGGCCCGCGTTCGAGCGGTCGCTAGAGGCGTCAGCGCCGTCTGCAACGTCGGATTGAACGTCCTCCTCATCCCCCCGCTTGGCGCGCTCGGGGCTGGCATCGCGACGGTGATAACGTACACCGCCTACACGCTGGTCAACGTCTACTACATCCACCGCGAACTCCCCTTCGACGCAACGGCCATCGGGAGTCACCTCGCGCGTGTCCTCGCTATCGCCGCCGTCATGGCCGGGGCCGTGATGACGGTGATGCCCCACGTCACGGGCCTTCTCACACTCGCCGGGGCGATCGTCGTCGGTGGCGGCGTCTGGGCCGGTCTCGCCGTCGTCAGCGGGCTGCTCAAGCCCCGCGCCGTCCTCGCGTTCATGAGCTGAGAGCGTTATCTTCGACGACTAGCCGCACAGGGACTCCATAACTACACCGCCGTTCTGACTAGAACCGGCCATGCCATCAGTCGCGTTCATGGGGAGCCATCCCCTCGGCGAACGATGCCTCGAACTGCTCACCGACGACGACGCCTTCGACGTGAAACTGGTCGTCACGTACGGCCCCGACGAAGACACCTGGTGGGACGGCTGTCTGTACGACACCGCCGAAGAACTCGGTCACACTGCCGTCACGCGCGAGGACGAACGGGACGTGCTGGACCTCGACATCGACTACTTGCTCTCGGTGTACTACCCGAACATCCTCGGCGAGGAGCTGCTCGACCATCCGAACGTCGCGCCGCTGAACCTCCACCAGGCGGAACTGCCGCGCTACCGCGGGAGCAACGTCTTCAGTCACGCTATCCTGAACGCCCGCGAGGACGACCACTGGAAGTACGGCACCACGTTTCACGTCATGGCCCCGGAGGTCGACGCCGGCGACATCGTCGCCCGCGCGTTCGTCCCTATCCGTGAGACGGACACCGCCCGAACGCTGTACGACCGCGTCACCGAGAAGTCCGTCGAGATGTTCCGCGAACAGCTCCCGACGATGCGAGAGCAACGCGCCCACGAACTGGCGACCCCGCAGTCGGCCTTCGACGGCGAGCGCTACTTCTACACCAAGCAGAGCCTCGACGGCGAGAAGGAAATCTCACCCGAACGACTGGCGGCGACCGACGAGGTCACCCAACTGGAAGTGTACGACAAGATCCGCGCGCTCGACTTTCCGCCGTTCCAGCCGGCCTACACGAAACTCGGCGGCCACCGCGTCCAGTTGACCGCCACGTCGTACGAAGACCTCTTCGACGACGCGCCGGTCCCAGACTTCGAGGTCGACGCTCCCGAGGAGTCGACGCCGCTGGCGCAGGACTAACGACGCGGGAGCGTTCCGGGAACCGAGTGGCACAGCAGAATCAGCTTCTTTCGGACGATTAGGACAAAAGCGCCGCGCTCAGGGCTGTTGGACCATCGGCGGCTGCTCGACGTCCACGACAATGTTCTCCGCGGCGGAGCGTTCGACGTGTTCGAGCGTCTCGACGGCACGGGCTCCGACCTCGCCGCTCGCGGGCGGCTGGGTCCCGTTCTCGCTGGCCTCGATGAAGGACTCGACCTCGAACTTCAGCGGTTCGCGTTCCTCGGCCGTATGGGTGATGGAACCGTCGCTGCGCGATTTCAGCCCGTCGGTCGGGTCCGAGAACACCTCGGCGTCGAACAGTTCGAGTTTCGTGTTCTCTAAGTAGTCGATATACGCGGAGCGATTCGACCCGACAACGACGAGGTCGCGGGTCTTATCGAACACCGGGATCTGCCACGAGGAGTTGATGACGCCTGTGGTGTCGCCGTAGCCGAGCGTTATCGTCGCCGTCTCGGTGATGCCCTCACGGACGAACGAGTCGAGTTGCCCGTGGACGGTGTCGGGCCTGCTGTCGAGTAGGTAGTCGTAGATGTCCACGTCGTGGACCGCAAGCGAGTAGACCACGCCGGTCGTCGTCCGCGGGACACGGAAGGAGAAGCGACGGGTCTGGAGGTACTTGATGCGCCCGAGCTCGCCGCGGTCGATGCGGCGTTTCAGCGCCCGCAGCGCCGGGTGGTAGCGGAAGATGTGGCCCACCCCGAGCGTGCAGTCGTTGTCCTCGGCCGTTGTGACGAGGTCCCACGCCTCCTCGCTGGTCAGCGCCAGCGGTTTCTCGACCAGGAGGTCGATGCCGTTGTTCAGCATCGCGTCGCCGATGGCCGGGTGGGTCGTCGAGGGCGTCGCCACCGTTGCGGCGTCGACGTCCAGGTCGTCGACGTCGGTGACGTACGGCAGGTCGTAGGTGTCTGCCAGCGATTCGACGCGGCTCTCGTCCACGTCACAGATGACTACCTCGTCTAGCTGGCCGTCGTCCAACAGCTCCTTGGCGACTCTGACGTGGTTCTTCCCCCAGTAGCCCGTGCCGACGACGCCGTATCTCATTCGTAGTACCCCCGTATTTCGGCGGCAACTCGGTCGATCTCCTCGTCGGTGATGCGCGGATGCATCGGGAGCGAGACGATGCGTTTGCTGAGTTCCTCGGTCACGGGCAGCGAGGGGATTTCGTCGAGAGCATCCCGCATCGCCGGGGTCCGGTGGACCGGCGGGTCGTAGTGGACGCCAGTCTGGATCCCCTGCTCGTCGAGGTGAGCGCGGAGGCCGTCCCGGTCGGGGACCTGCACGACGAACAGATGATAGACGTGCGTCGCGTCGTCCATCTGCATCGGTAGTTCCACGGCCGCTACGTCGTCCAGACGCTCGTAGTAGCGCTCCGCGGCGGCCGCCCGGTCGGCGTTCCAGTCGGCCAGATGCGACAGCTGTTCGATACCGGCGGCGGCGCTCGTCTCGTTCATGCGGTGGTTCAGGCCGACGCGGACGTGGTTCCCCTCGTCGTCGCGGCCGTGATTGCGTAGCTCGCGGGCCGTGCGTGCGAGGTCGGCATCGTCCGTGACCAGGATCCCGCCGTCCCCGGCGACGGTCATGTTCTTCGAGGGGTAGAAGCTGAAACACCCCGCGTCGCCGAGACTGCCGGTGGGGTCGCCGCGATAGGTCGCGCCGTGGGCCTGACAGGAGTCTTCGATTACGGCCAGGTCGTGCGCGTTGGCGACACTGTGAATCGCGTCCATCGCCGCTGGCTGTCCGTAGAGATGGACTGGGACCACGGCTTTGGGGTCGTCGGCGTCCTCGGCTTTGTCCGCGAGGTCGGTCCCGCTCATGGTGTACGTCTGCGGGTCGACGTCGACGAACACTGGGTTTGCGTCCAACTCGACGACGGGACTGACCGTCGCGAAGAACGTGTGGGCGGGCACCAGCACGTCGTCGCCGGGGCCGATGCCGGCGGCTTTCATGGTCAGATACAGCGCGGCGGTACCACTGCTGACGCCGACCGCGTGGTCAGTGTCGCAGGTGTCTGCGAACCGCGCTTCGAGTTTCTCGACGCGCGGCCCTTTGACGTACCGCCGCGATTCGACCGTCTCCACCACCCTCTCGACGATGGTATCGTCGACGTAGACATCTGTGAACGGGACTTGCTCCGTCATCGAACTCGGGTTGTGGAGAGATACCCATTGTTATACTCCGCGTTCGCGCGCACGTCCGGTGCTCGACTTGTCGGCTGGCGGCAGCGAGAGCACCTCTCGAACCGTAGGCGGTCCCAACGGGGTGTTCGCCACCGCATAACTTACCGCCGAACGAGAGTGGGACCCGAAAAGATGGCACTGGAGTCAGTCAGCGACCGGCGAGTGCTCGTGACGGGTGGTGCTGGGTTCGTCGGGAGCCACCTCGTCGCCGCGCTCGCACCGACGAACGACGTGACCGTACTGGACGACTTCTCGACGGGCGCGCGGAGACACCTCCCCGAGGACGTCTCGGTCGTCGAGGGTGACGTTCGGGACGAGGCCGTCGTCGACGAGGCGATGGCGGGCGTCGACCTCGTCTTCCACGAGGCGGCGATGGTCAGCGTCCCCGAGTCCGTCGAGCGGCCGGTGGACTGTCACCGGCTGAACGGCGCGGCGACCGTCGGCGTTCTCGATTGCGCGCGTCGTCACGACGCCCGGGTCGTCCTCGCGTCCAGCGCGGCCGTCTACGGAACGCCCGAGAAGGTCCCCGTCGAGGAGAGCGATTCGCTGTCGCCCGCCTCGCCGTACGGGTTCGAGAAACGCTCGAACGAACAGTACGCGCGGTTCTACGCGGAGACGTACGGGCTGCCGACCGTGCCGCTACGCTACTTCAACATCTACGGGCCGCGCGGTCTCGACGGTGAGTACGCAGGCGTCATCGGCACGTTCGTCCGACAGGCACAGGCAGGTGACCCGCTGACCGTCGAGGGCGACGGCGAGCAGACCCGGGATTTCGTCTACGTCGGCGACGTGGTCCGGGCGAACCTACAGGCGGCGACCACCGACGCCATCGGCCGTCCGTTCAACGTCGGTACAGGCGAGAGCGTCACCATCAACCAGCTCGCCGAGATCGTTCGGGACGTTATCGGTGCCGACGTTCCCATCGAACACGTCCCACCCCGCGAGGACGATATCGAGCGAAGTGAGGCCGACGTGACCGTCGCCAGCGACCGGCTCGGTTTCGAGGCCAGCGTGGACCTCCGAGAGGGACTCACGCTGACGCTCGCCGAGGACTGAGCCATCGACGTGCTAGCTCGCCGCTAGTTATCGCTTCCATCATTCGGCCCGCAGTCATCCAGTTGCACCATTGATGCGAAAATCAATGATTGAGTTTACTACGGTATCGAAAAATATATACCCTAGCTCTGGCAGACGTTTCGTATGGAGATTTGCATGGGAGAGGGGACCACAAGCAGTCGGTCTATTGGGCCGGAACGGTCAGTAGCGACGGCCATCGCGCTCGAACTCGCGGCGTTTCGGGACGAGAATCCGATGGATATCGCGCCGCTGTCCGAATCGATAAACACCGATGCACTGAACGCGTTCTTCTGGGGGAGCGACGCGGATTTCGAACTCAACTTCACACACGAAGGCTGTGCGGTCACCGTCTCGTCGACGGAAGTCAGCGTCGCTCGCGAGTAGCCACGTGTCCGCTAGGCGGACATTTCTCACCGTAACCCCCAAATTACGAAGGGTTCCGAGCCCTGACTGCAGGGTTGTATGAGTGGTCACCTTACGTCGGACGAGTGGCGACGCATCACGGAGTTCGCACAGACTCCGAAACACCGCAGACGACCGGAACAACTCCTCCCGGAGGGAGCGCTCGACGAACACGAGCCGGACGACGCGGCGACGGCCGAATAGCGACTTATACGGACTGTTGTAGCTGTTTTCTGCTATTCGATGACCAGTGACAGCCGACTACCGAAATGAACAACGACATCCGTATCAGAGCATATTCTCCGCTTCGATGGTGTTCCAGACTTCCTGTCCCGGATCAGTGATTCCGTAGACACGACCTTTCCGCCGGTCCTCCGAGACCAGTAACGTGACGAGATCTCCCTCTTTTAGCTCCTGTAAGGCGCGAGAGACGTGTGCGATGCTCAACCCGGTCTCGTCGGCGATGAGTGAGGGAGTGGCCGGTCCCTCAGCGAGTCGTTTGAGCGTCTCGACGCGATAGCGCGAGCTGATGACGTAACTGACGTCGTCCCACGGATCTGAATTACTCATCTGTCCACCTTCTGCGGGCCCCCACCGTGTGGCGAGGGAACATCTGTCGCTTGCCGAGGATTATCGATAACCATTTCGGTCGTTGATCGATACGCCGTCTTGAGGTTTTAGTATGGAACATCGTTGCAGTATCACGAATCCCTGAGTTCGAGCGGGCGGGCGCGCTGACACCGCCGGTAATCGACGAGCTGTGCCACAGCAACGACGAGCAATACGACGACGATCGCGCTCGCCAGCAACAGCGGAGACACGCCGGTCAATACCGAGATTTCGAACAGCGTACCCAGAAACAGGCCGCCGACGACCAGCGAGAGCGCGCCGTTGAGTCGTGACCACGGGAGCGCCGACTGTACCGGGCCGAGATACCGGTCTACTTCGGTCACAGTCGGCGTCGCGGCGACGGTGCGCGTCTCCTCGTCGTACCGGACGAATCCGGCGCTCTCCAGTTTCGGAATGTGCGTCTGGTACAGCGAGACGTAGACCCGCTTTTGCTCGGTCGAATCGACCGCCGACGGGTCGATATTCGCCTCGTGTGCACCGATCTCTCTGGCGAGCGTGGTCAGTTCCACGGGCGCGTCGCGCTGCCGGAGCGTCGAGATGATAAACCGCCGTCGGTTGTTACTCAACACCTCGAACACCGTATCGCGGGCGACCGGCGCTGTCATCGTTCCCTCCGGACGCGACGGCGTCGTGCGCGGAGGTGTCCGTGTCCTGAAGCCACTGTTGAGTGACAATCACATGGGCCACCCTTTGTTACGTATTACATATCCGTCGGGCACGAGACAGTATCCCGAGAGAAACGACACAATACCAACGTCGTTCCGGGAACGGTCGGATACCATCGTGAGTACCCCCGGGGAGGGCGAAATCTATACCTTCGAGACACAGGACGCCCATAACAATGGCTATACTTTGCTTGCTCCAAACCGTGATAGTTGCACAACTGAAGCCGACAGGACAGCGTCGGCCCGATTCCCCGCACGGTGGTGAGATGGGATGAGCGATACCCAACCGCTCGAACCCGACATCGCCATCGCATCGCCGGACATCGGCGAGACGGAGCTACATCGCATCCACGATGTACTGCGCTCCGGGCACCTCAGCGGCGGTGACGAAGTGACAGCGTTCGGTGCGGAATTTGCGGATTACTGTACTGTTGCACACGGCGTTCCGACCAGCAACGGTACGACCGCTCTCCACGCCGCCCTCGAAGCACTGGATATCGGCGCGGGCGACACCGTCCTCACGACCCCGTTCTCGTTCGTCGCCACGGCCAACGCTGTGCGCCACGTCGGCGCGACGCCAGTGTTCGCCGATATCGACCCGCAGACGTACAACGTCGACCCCGAGGCGGCCGAAGCGGCCGCCGAGGCCAACGGCGGCGTCGACGCCATCCTCGCCGTCCACCTCTACGGCTGTCCCGCCCCGATGGCAGAGTTACGCGAGCTCGCCGACCGATACGACGCCGCCCTCGTCGAGGACGCCGCACAGGCCCACGGCGCGACGTATCGAGGTCACCCAGTCGGCAGTCTCGGTGATGCAGCCTGTTTCAGTTTTTACCCGACGAAGAACATGACGACGGGCGAAGGCGGGATGGTCGTCACCGACGACGACGCTCTCGCCGACCGACTGCGGAGCTACATCGACCACGGGCGGGACGGCGAGGGGAACCACGCCATCGTCGGCCACAACTTCCGGATGACGGACATCTGCGCCGCCGTCGGGCGCGTACAGTTGGGGAAACTCGACGACTACGTCGCTGCCCGGCGAGAGCACGCCGCGGCGTACGACGACGCGCTTGCAGACACCGACGTCGTCGGGCCGGTCGAACCCGACGGCTGTCGACACGCCTACCACCAATACACCGTCCGCTGTTCCGACCGGGAGGCGCTGCAGTCCCACCTCGAAGACTACGGCATCAGCGCTGCGGTGTACTACCCGACCCCGATACACGAGGAACCGGCTTACGACGATGTCGACGGGTCGTTCCCAGAGGCAGAACGCGCGGCGACGGAAGTCCTCTCGCTGCCGGTCCACCCGTCGCTCTCGACAGACGACGTTCGACGGATCACAGTCGCACTCACGGAGTACAAAGCATGAACACGAGAAATCCACTCGTCGCCGGCGTCGTCGGCGTCGGAAGCATGGGAAAGCATCACGCGCGCGTGTACAACGAACTCCCCGGCGTCGAACTCGCCGGCGTCGCGGACGCGAACGACGCGGCGGCCGCCGAGGTCGCCGCCGAGTACGGGACCGGCGTCGCGGACGCGGACGACCTCTTGGACGTGGTCGACCTCGTCTCCATCGCCGTCCCGACGCGGTTCCACTACCACGTCGCCTCGAAGGCTATCGAGGCGGGAACCGCCGTCCTCATCGAGAAGCCCTTCGTCAGCAACCCACAGCACGGCCGCGAACTCATCCGCCAGGCCGAAGATGTCGGCGTCCAGTTACAGGTCGGCCACGTCGAGCGGTTCAATCCGGTCGTGGACGTCCTCAAAGATGTTCTCGCCGACGTCGAACCGATCGCCGCCTCGGCCCGCCGACTCGGTCCGCCGGTCTCGCGGGACGTAGAGGACGACGTGGTCATCGATCTGATGATACACGACATCGACGTCATCTGCTCGCTGTTCGACGACGAGGTGGCGGGCGTCAGCGCCATCGGCGCGTGCAACGGCGACTACGCCGACGCGCAGCTCGAGTTCGCGGGTGGCACCGTCTGCTCGCTGACCGCCAGTCGTATCACACAGGAACGGATACGCGACCTCTCGGTAACCGCCCGAGAGTGTCACGTCGACGTCGACTTCATGGACCAATCCATGCGCATCTACCGACATTCAGACCCCTCCTACCATACCAAGGACGGTGACGTCAGGTACAGTCAAGAGAGCATCATCGAGCGCCCGGCCGTCGAGAGTGACGAACCGCTCAAGCGGGAACTGCGCTCGTTCGTCGACTGTGTGCGCAACGGGACGACCCCGCGCATCACCGGCGAGGACGGCCTCCGTGCGCTCTCGATAGCCAACGAGATAAGCGACCTCGCGGCCGCTCACAGCCTCGAACACAGGGAGGTGAGCGTCAGTGACGGCAGCACGACCTGAGGGGGCGCTCTACGCCGCCGAGACCGGCGGATGGGCCCTACAGGAAGCGTTCGTCGACGGCGAGATTCCGGTCGCCGTCTACGGGCTCGGGAAGATGGGCCTGCCGCTTGCGGCCGTCCTCGCCGACGTGACGGGGAACGTCACCGGCGTCGACATCGATCCCGAGGTGGTAGACGCCATCGAAGCGGGCGAGTCCCCCGTCGGTGGCGAACCCGGGCTGGACGAACTCGTCGCAGAGACGGCGGCCAACGGGTCGCTGACCGCAAGTGCCGACCCCGTCGAGACGGCCGAGGCGGCGCGGATGCATGTCATCATCGTCCCGACACTGCTGGACGAGACGAACGAACCGGACCTCTCGGCGCTGCTTGCGGCCGTCGACGCCGTCGGCGAGGGGCTCGACTCGGGCGACCTCGTCGTCGTCGAGTCGACGGTGCCGCCGGGAACGACGCGCGACGTGGTCACGCCGCGTCTCGCGGAGCGAAGTGGCTTGGACCCGTCGTCGTTCGGCGTCGCGTTCTGCCCGGAGCGGACCGCGAGCGGCCGCGCGCTACAGGACATTCGCGGTTCCTACCCGAAGGTCGTCGGCGGCGTCGACGGCGAGAGCGAGCGTGTCGCCGGCTTACTCTACGAGGAGGTGACGAGCAACGAGGTCATCCGCGTCGGCGACGCGACCACCGCCGAGTGTGTGAAGGTGTTCGAGGGGATCTACCGCGACGTAAACATCGCGCTCGCCAACGAACTCGCGCGCGTGACCGACCCGCTCGACGTGGACGTCAACCGGGCTATCGAGGTAGCCAACACGCAGCCATTCTGTAACATCCACGACCCCGGCCCGGGCGTCGGCGGCCACTGCATCCCGCTGTATCCGCACTTCCTCACCTCACAGGTGGACATCCAGTTGCCGCTCGTCGAGACCAGCAGGTCGGTCAACGACGCCATGTCGACGTTCGTCGCCAACGCCGTCGTCAGGTGCCTCGATGAGCGGGCCGTCGACGTCGCGGACGCGAACGTGTTGGTGCTTGGCGTCGCCTACCGCGCTGGAGTCGACGAGACGCGCAAGACGCCAGCCCGCCCGATCGCGGATAGGCTCTCGAAACTCGGCGTGTCGGTCTGGGCTACCGACCCCGTTGTGGACGTACCCAGTGTTCCGGATCTCGACGCGACGCCGCTCGACCACGACGACATCGAGGACGCCGCCGCGCGCTTCGACGCCGTCGTCCTCGTGACGGCCCACGAGGAGTACGAACGTATCGACTACGGCGCGTTCGAGGACGCCGTCGCGGTCGATACACGAGCGGTGCTCGACGGGGAATCGCTGCCGGTATACACGGTCGGTAGCGGTACTCGATGAGCGCACACTCGAATTTGACCTGTTGACACACCTCTCGGTGACGAACACGGCGGGCGAGGTCGTAGTTCCCGCCTTATATGTAAGAAGATTTTCATAACAAAGTATTAAGTGCTAATCGCGTGACTGATTTGACACGCGCTTGGGTTCGGACGGACCCACTGGTCGAGACCACACGGGGGTGCGGTCGAGACTCTCCCGACGCAGTTCCGATTCGCCGTCCGAAGCCACGCCGTCGAGGGCTATCCATGAGCACACAGGACCAATCCACCACCGGAACGAGCATCGAGGAACCAGGACGCGAACGCAGTCAGTCGATGGGGGCCGAAGAGGAAGTGCCGGCCGATGTCGAAGCGGAGGAAGCCGAGCAGAGTTCGCTCTCGCTCGACCTGATATTCGAGATCCTGAAGAACAGCCGCCGCCGCGAGGTGCTGCACTATCTCCGCGAAGCGGACCCGGACGACCGGGTCTCGCTGGGAGAGCTGGCCGAACACGTCGCCGCAATCGAGAACGACACCACGACGGACGCGCTGACATCCAGTCAGCGAAAGCGCGTCTACGTCGGGCTGTATCAGTGTCACCTGCCGAAGATGGACGACATGGGTGTCGTCGACTTCAACCAGGACAGGGGTCACGTCGCGCTCGCGCCCGCGGCCGACTACCTGACGGAGTACCTCGACACGCCGAACGATGCGACCGCCGTCCGCTGGCACCGCTACTACGCCGCCATCTCGGGAATCGGTCTCGCCGTACTGACCCTCTCGGCGGCGGTCGGACTCACAGGTGGCGTGTTGATGGCACTCGTCGGTCTCGTCGTCGGGACGTTCACTTTCTGTTCGGCCTGCCACTGGCTGGCCGAATCCCGCATCGACAACTGACTACGGCACGACTGGCGCTGTCCCGATCATCTCCACATTTCTTCGCTTTTCGCCGGCGACCACAGACGAGCGGTCGCTGTAGCGACCATCACCGACTGCAAGAGCGGTGACGATCGACCAGTTCCGACGCAGATTCGAGAGCCAAACGTCGTGTCAAAATGAAACTCTCACTCGCTGCGGTAGTCGGTGTATCTGTTCTGCATCTTTTCGTCATAGTTCGAACACGTTCGTCATCGTCGGCAGTCCGAGAATGGTACCGCTATCTGTCGGTAGGCTTCGCTTACACCAGGCTAAAATCCCTATCGAAGTCATCATCTAGCGCGCGAAAAGAGTGTTTACCTCGCAGTACAACCCCGTTACTGATCACTATCCTCCCGGACGAACCCCTCTCTACGTCTGAGGTTCGATGTTCTGGTTCAGATGGAAGACGTTCTCCGGGTCGTACTTCGTCTTGACCTCGACCAGACGGTCGTAGTTGTCGCCGTACAGCATCGTGGTCGGGTCCTCCGCGAACCCGGGGAAGTTCCCGTATCGACCGGACGCGACGTCGAGCGACGCGACCTCGTCGAAGACGCCACGCGCCCACTCGACGTTCGCGTCGTCCTCGCTCGGGTCTTCCCAGTTGGCTTCGACGGTGAGCATGAACGGCTTATCGCGGTGCCAGAACGCCGTCGCGTCCTGTGGGACGTCGGCGACGGCACCGCCGAGGTGCCAGACGTCGACGGTCGAGAGACGCGAGGGAGCCGACTCGTTGTATCGGATGGCGATATCTATCACCTCGTCGGTGAGTTCGGTGAGGAAGACGGATTTCCAGTAGTAACGCAGCCCGTCGGGGTAGTCCTCGTCGAGCATCGACTGGAGCGTCTCGTAGGGTATCGGGCCGCTGAGGTCGGCGATAGGCGTTGCGCTCTCGCGCAGCGGCGTGTAGACCTCCTCGGCGTCGCCGATCTCGCCTCGGAACGAGCCGAGCAGGGCGACCGTCGGCTCGCCCCACGAGGGTTCGGGGAACTCGTCGAGTTCGGGGACGTGTGCGAGGAACGGCAACGCGCCGGCGTTCCGCGGTGCGGTGTCGGCCCATTCGCGGAACCCGTCGAAGACGGCCTCGGCGTCGTCGCCGTGGAACCAGACGAAGAAGGCGTACACTTCCGGGCCGACCTCGTGGAGTTCGTACTCGAAGGACGTGACGACGCCGAAGTTGCCCCCGCCACCGCGGATGGCCCAGAACAGGTCCTCGTGGCTGTCCTCGCTGACGGTGAGCACCTCGCCGTCCGCGGTCACGACATCTGCCGACACCAGATTGTCCGCCGCGAGGCCGTACTCTCGGGAGAGGTGGCCGTAGCCGCCGTTGAGCGTCAGCCCCGCGATACCGGTCTGCGAGACGGCACCGAGCGCCGTCGCGAGACCGAACACCTGCGTCTCGTGGTCTACGTCACCAAGTTCCGCGCCGCCGCCCGCCCGCACGGTTCGTGCGTCCCGGTCGACGCGGACGCCGTTCATCCGAGAGAGGTCTATCAGCAACCCACCCTCGGTGACCGCTTTCCCCGCGACGTTGTGGCCGCCGCCGCGGATGGCGATCTCGAGGTCGTTCTCCCCTGCAAAATCGACGCAGGCGACGACGTCGGCCGTTCCGGTACACTGGGCGATGAGCGCCGGTCGCCGATCTATCATTGCGTTCCAGATGGCTCTGGTCTCGTCGTACGCGGGATGGCTCGGTGTGACGATTTCGCCCCGAACGCGCTCTCGAAGGGGCGCGACCTGAACGTCTGGCAGCTCCACCGGGCTATCTGATGGTTCCTGAGACATGCGAACAGAGACGCTGTCAGACGGCGTAGTTATGTGCGAAGAATCGCCGACGATACTCGGGTAAGCCGACCTTCGGTCGGTCGTCCCGGGCGATCGGAATCGTGTCCGAAACGACGGCGTTCGCGCGCCTAGGGCAGTCATACTCTTTGAGCGGCCCGCTCTCAGTCGCTATGCATCAGTATCTATGACCGACTCCGCGTCGTCGTCGACGGGCGTCCCGTGGCGCTCGCCCACCGTGCAGGTCGTCCTCGCCAGCACCGCGCTCGCGCCGCTGGGTGTTCCGCTCGTCAGCCCCGGACTGTCCGTGTTGCGCGACGTGTTCGGATTGACGGACGCGGCGACCAGTCTGTTGATCAGCAGCTACTTTCTGGTCGGAATCGTCCTCTCGCCGTTCATCGGCCTGCTGTCGGACCGAATCGGCCGCAAGCGGACGCTGGTCGCCGGCCTATTGACCTTCGGCGTCCTCGGCGGCGCGATGGCGTTCGCCCCGTCGTTCGAGATCGTCCTCGCGCTTCGCATCGGGCAAGGGACCGGAGCCGCGGCCATCTTCATCACCACCGTAACCATCATCAGCGAGACGTTCGAGGGAACGCAACGAAATACGGTGCTGGGAGTCAACGTGGCCGTCCTCTCGGCTGCCGCGGCGGTGTTCCCGGTACTTGGTGGCATCCTCGTCACCGCGGCGTGGAACGCCCCGTTTCTCACCTACTTCGCCGCCGTGCCCGTGGCGCTATTTGCCGCCGTCGCCCTCGACGAGCCGACCCGGACGCCCGCCGACCGGGGCGTCGCCTATCTCCGGGCGGCGCTCGATGCGGTTGCTACGCCCGCGACGCTTTCGCTGTTCGGCGTCACCTTCCTGACCGAGTTCCTGGCGTTCGGCGTTGTCTTCACTGCCATCCCGTTCTTGCTGGCTCGAATCGTCTCGCCGGTTCTCGTCGGCCTTGCACTATTCGCCGCCGAAGGCGTCTCGATGGTAGTCGCTGCGTCGAGCGGCCGCCTCGTCGAACGGTTCGCGAACGAGCGACTCGTCGGCGTCGGCTTCGCGTGCTACGGCGTCGGCTTTCTCACAGTGTGGATCGCCCCGTCGTTTCTCGTCATTACCGCCGGACTGGTCGTCGTCGGCGCAGGCATCGGTATTCTGTTGCCGGCGATCGACGCCGCGCTGAGCGGCCGCGTCCCCCCCGAGTATCGCGCCGGCGCGTTCAGCCTTCGGAATAGCACGACCTTCCTCGGCCGGTCGAGCGGCCCGATCGTGTTCGTCGGCCTCGCAATCACCGTCGGCTTGGGTTACGAGCGGCTGCTGCTCGCGGCGGGCGTCGTCGCCGTCGGCGTCGCGGCCCTAGCGCTTTCTACTGCTGAGTGATAGTCCGAACTCGCGGGACGGAGATTCATTACGCGAGCGACACAACAGTTCGATATGGAGTCGTACGATTTCGTGGTCATCGGGTCCGGATCTGGCCTCAGCGTGGCGAGCGTCGCGGCGAACCGGGACCAGTCCGTCGCCGTCGTCGAGAAGGGGCCGCTCGGCGGGACGTGTCTCAACCGGGGTTGTATCCCTTCGAAGCTGCTGCTGTATCACGCGGATGTCTTGGAGACGGTCCGACGCGCCGAGGAGTTCCACCTCGACGTCGAGGTGCGGGACGTGGACTTCGGGACTATCGTTCGCGAGGTGACCGAGGAGGTGGCCAGAGAAGCCGAGGCGATTCGCCACGGACTGCGCGAGTCACCGAGTCACACGCTGTTTGAGGGCGAGGGGCACTTCGTCGGCGAGCGGACCGTCGAGATTACCAGCGGAAACGACGCCGGCACCCGAATCAAGGGGGAAAACGTGCTGATAGCCGCCGGGACGCGCCCGGCGATTCCGGACATCGACGGTATCGACGATGTGGCGTTCCTGACGAGTACGGAGGCGCTCCGACTGGAGACGCCGCCCGAACACCTACTTATCGTCGGCGGCGGTTACATCGCTGCTGAGTTAGCGCACTTCTTCGGGACGTTCGGTAGCGACGTGACCGTCGTCGGCCGCCGGCCGCACCTGCTCCCCGAGGCGGACGCGGCGGTCGCCGAACTGTTCACCGACCGGTACGCCGACCGCTTCACCGTCCACACCGGCCACGCGGTCACGGCCGTCGTCGAAGACGGCGAGGGAGCGGTGACGCTGACCGCGCGCCCGTACGCGTACAGTGAGGACGGCGTGCCGGGCGGTATCGACGACGACGCGGACCCGGTCACGGCGACGGGCGACGCCCTGTTGATCGCCGCCGGACGGCGACCGAACACGGACACGCTGACCCTCGACGCGGCGGGCGTCGCCGTCGACGACGCGGGGTTCGTCGAGACCGACGACTACCTGCGGACGACCGCCGACGGCGTCTGGGCGCTCGGCGACATCGTCGGCGAGTACCTGCTGAAACACAGTGCCAACCACGAGGCCCGCGCCGTGATCCGCAATCTGTTCGGCTCGGAACGCCGTCCCGTAGACTACACTGCGATGCCCTTCGCCGTGTTTGCGTCGCCGGAAGTCGCCGGCGTCGGGGCGCGCGAGTCGGACCTCGCCGCGGCCGACCGGGAGTACGCGACTTCGACCTACCGCTACGAGGACACCGCTCGCGGGAACGCGATGCACGCCGAAGGACTTGTAAAGGTGCTCGTCGCGCCCGATGGCGAGATTCTCGGGACGCATATCGTCGGCCCGGACGCCGCCGCGCTGATTCAAGAGGTCGTCGTGGCGATGAAGGCTGGAACGGGGACTGTCACTGACATCCGCGAGTCCGTCCACGTCCACCCGGCGCTGCCGGAAGTGGTCCAGCGCGCCTTCGCCGGGCGGTTCACACACGCGGGTCACGACCATCACGACTGAGCGCTGCGGTCACCACGCCGGGCATTCGCAATTCTGTCGTCCTGTGGGTGTCAATTGGACAATATTATGTCGCTCTGCGTCGATTTATCTCCTGTATGGGCGACACCAAAGCGGGCCGCGACGAGAAGGGATTGCGCGAGGACGAACGACAACGCGAGGAGGAACTGGAAGCGGAACTCGAAGAACGCGAGGAAGCCGAAGAGCGACGCGAAGAGCGCGAGGAGCAGGACGCCGAGGCGGAACTGGCCGACGACGAGTGAGATGTGGCCGCCGCTCGGCGAGAGAAACGAGCATCGGTTACAGAAGCGACGCTGCGATCCAGTTCAGCGACCTGAACTGGATGCGGGTGATGTCCGGTTGACGCTCGCCCCGCCGCCCCCGCCTGAGTCGAGGTTGGCACGTGTATCCGTGTGGGGCGTCACGCTGGGGGTGGTCCGGATGCGTCGCTCCGTCCCAACGCGTTCCGTGCCGCGACGCAGTCCGAGGACAGGACCAGTGAGGGCCTCGACACTGGACGCGACAGCCACACATTGTGAATGGTCCATTATGAGCATACACGGGTTACTGCCCTCTACGGCGTAGTAAGGTGACGAATCACACGATGAGTCGCTACTTTCAGTGAGTAAACGAGTAACTTCTAGTATAAACGTGAACGCTAATCGAACCAATCGTCGTGGCTGTTCGCCCGTAGGGACCTCGTTCGCCGCGTTCGATGTCGAATCGGACTTCTGCTTCGTCAGACAGATCTGGGTCGGTGGCAGACTGGTGGACAGTCCCGTCATACCACCCCGACGCGGGCTGTAAGTCCGGCTACGGGGCGGGAGTCGTCGTCACATCGAGCGTGCGAGTCCGCGGACCGTCACACTCCACGAAGAGGATGGACTGCCACGTCCCGAGGTTGGGGTCGCCGTCCGCGACGGGAATCGAGACGCTCGATCCCAGTAGCATCGCTCGGAGGTGAGCATCAGCGTTGTCGTCGATTTCGTCGTGAGCGTATTCCTCTCCGCTGGGGGCGAGTCGGTCCAGCGCTCGCTCGATGTCACCAAGCAGTCGTCGCTCGTGTTCGTTGACGCAGACGCCGGCGGTCGTATGCCGAACGAACACCGTACAGACGCCCCGTTCCACGCCATCGGGGACGGCCTCGGCAACCGTTGACGTGACATCTTCGACGGTGACTCGCTCGTCCGTCTCGATTTCCAGTTCCATGTGCGCGGGGACGCTGGCCGGTGTCATGAAAGTGCGCCACTCAGCGCTCGATGGAGTGGACGAGATGGTCGCCGTCGCGTTCGAACGTCGTTCCGAACGGCTCCGAGCGGTCGCGCATTCGGTCGCGGCTCCAGGCGGCGGCCGTCTCGCTCGCCTCGTGGACCGCGAAGTCGGCAATCTCCGTCGGCACCAGTCGGAGTTCCCTGACGCTCCCGGTGGGCGTCACCGACAGCTCGAAGAGGAAACTCCGGTCGTTCCGAAGCGACTCGTCGACCGCGTAGTCGTCGACGAAGTCGCCTGTATCGTAGCAGATCGGCGACCCGCCGTACACCTCGATACCCTGGAAGACGTGGGCGCTGTGGCCGTGAACGACGTCGACACCCGATTCGACCAACCAATGCGCGAACTCGCGGAACGGGTCGGTCGGCTCCGTCCGCATGTTCGGTCCCCAGTGCAACGAGGCGACGAGGAGGTCCGGGTTGCGTTCGCGCGCCCGAGCGAGCGTCTCACTGACCGCCCGCCGTGTCGCTCCGTCGTTCGAATCGATCTCGACGTGGGCGGTTCCGGGCGCGGAGTCCGTCGCTGCGTACTCGGGAGTGTTGTCGGTCAGGGAGACGACGGCCACGTCGAGGTCAGCGACGGTCACCAGTGCCGGCCGAAACGCTTCTGAGAGCGTCCGTCCGGCTCCGGCGTGAGCGATACTCGCCCCGTCCAGCGCGTCGAGCGTGTCCAGTAGCGCCGGCTCTTCGAAGTCGAGGACGTGGTTGTTCGCGAGGGCGCAGCAGTCGACGCCGGCGGCTTCGAGCGCGGGAATGGCCCATCCGGGATCCGCTCGGAAGTGAAAGGCGCGGTCGGTCCGCCGCCACGGTCGGCCCCGCGTCGAGAGACAACATTCGAGGTTGACGAACAGGCCGTCGAGTTCAGCGAGGTGCTCTCGCAGGTCGCCCCAGACCGCCGTTACCGGTCGGGATTGCTGTTGTTCGTCCACGAGCCGACCCAACATCACGTCGCCAGTCAATCCGAGTCTGAACGTCGTCGTCGATGAGCTCATGGATTCACCACCGTCTCGGCGTCGCTCAAGCTTGGGCCGGTGTGCCGACTACGACTACTTTGCAGTCGGCCAGTTCCCGGACCTTCCGACCGACGCCGGAGAAGTGCGTGTCGTGGCTCCCGTGTTCGCCGACGACGATGGTCTCGGCCCCGATGTCTGTCGCGTACTCGACGATGACCTCGTGGGGGAGGCCGTGTCGGGAGTCGCCTTCGACGCGGACGCCGCTGCCTTCCGCCATCTCTGAGACTTCGGCGACACACATGTTCGCGTGGTCCTCGGCGTATATCGTCGCCAGCTCCGAAGCGCTCAGCGCCGGTTCGTTGAACCGCCGCTCGTCCACGACACAGAGGACGTGTAGCGTCGCTTCAGTTTCTGCGGCGAGGTTGATCGCGTGTTTCGCGGCCGCGCGTGCGTACTCGCTCCCGTCCGTCGCTAACAGGATGTGCTCCATACCCGGAGTACCACGCATCAGTAGTTAAGTTTTTGTCAGTATCCTGCACTTGCGGAGTCCCACAACTATAGGAGCGCCCCACGCGACGAACCTGCATGAACGACCGCATGGCCATCCTCGGGGGAACGTTCACGCCCCTCCACGACGGGCACCGCGCCCTCCTGCACAGCGCGTTCCAGACAGCCTCACACGACGGTGACGGCGACGGCCACGTCGTCGTCGGTCTGACCTCGACCGACCTCGCGACGGAGACCCGAAGCGACCCTTCGCACGCGGAACTGCTCGGCCCGTTCGACGCCCGCCGGGGCGCACTGGAAGAGACGCTCGAACGCGTCAGCGGGGCCTACACGGCGACTTACGAGATATCGAAAATCACCGACGCGTACGGACCCGCGGTGAGCCGTGAGGACGCCGACGCCCTCGTCGTCGCACCGGAAGGCAAAGCCCACCGACGCGCCCACGCCCTCAACGACGAGCGAATCGACCGGGGGTTTCGCCCCCTCGAAATTCACACCTCCCCGTTCGTCGTCGCCGAGGATGGTCACCGCATCAGTAGCACGCGTATCCGCGACGGCGAAATCGACCGCCACGGCCACCTGCTGTCGGCAGAGCCTACCGTCGATTCCGACCGTTCGGAGTAACAAAGGTATGCCTGTTATCGAGCGGCGACGGCGGTAATGACTGGTTACCACCGGGCCGCCCACGTTCGAAGTCAGCCCCCTGACTCGCTTTCGGGGTCGTCGTACGTCTCGGCGAGCCCGTCCGCCCGTACCATCGCCGAGACGTACTCCGAGAGCGTCTCGGCCGACGCCGCGCCGCCCGCCGTGACGTCGCGCGTCCCGCTCGTCTCCTGTTCTTGCTCGGTCACGAACTCCTCGGTTCCGGTCACCTCGACGAAGACGCTCCGTAACTCCTGTTGGCGCGACTCTCTGGCGCTCCCCGATGCGGGCTGGTCGGTACTCACAGGCCTGCCCTCTGGGGCGTGTGACTGTCTCGCTTTACCGAGGTCGGCTTCGTGTCATGGTATATCATGATACCACTGCACACTGCGGAGACAGTATTTAGTATTTGCTGCCCACGTTCCCGTAGCGAGGTCCTAGCCCGTTGCCTGCTCTCGGCCCCACCGAGGGGCGTTCGACGAATCGATTCCGCCGCCGAACCGGTCGCTCGAACGGAATATCGTCCGCGAATCACGCCATTCGATCCGAGTAGGAGCGTCCTACGGGGTGACGCTGCTCACTCGGCGTCGTCGAGCAGGCAGTCACAGCCACCGTTGTCGATGAACTCCGTCACTGGATACTGGGTCCCACAGCGCTGACAGAGCACCTGTGCCTCGACGAACACCTCGAACTCTTCGACGGCGATCCGCTCCGTGTCACGCAGCTTCTCGATGCGATCCTCGGTCACCGAAAGCGTCCGAGTAAGCAGTCGCTGGATGCTCTCGCGGTCGTTCGCTCGCTTCTCCTCGTCGGAGGGGTGATCGTACTCCGCGCCGCGCCACTCCTTGAGATACGAGCGGATGGCCTGATAGGTGACGAAGTCCGTCTCAACCGCGTCTACGTCCACGCCGTTCTGTTCGAGGCGGTTCCGCGTGTCGGTCCGGACACCGGTACTCACCTCGTCGTCCGTGAGGTTGACGTAGGTGCTGTCGACATCGGTATCGAGCGTGCTCATCCCCGCGTTGCGAAGCGCCTGTTCGAGGAGTTGCTTGTTGAAGTAGTCCGCGAGGTCGCGGAGGCTCATCCGTTCGACTCCCTCACCCGTCCATCGTGTTTCCAGTTCCGCCCCGAGTCCATCGAGTTCGTACTCGTCGATGAGTCGCGCGACTTTGCTCGGCGGCCGGTCGTCGGTCGTCTCTGACATCTCTTATCTCCCTTTCGCAACTGGTACTTAAAAAGGCTGCTGTGCTCAGATGGCGGTGACGCGCTCGTAATCGTTGTCGAGTGCCTGTGCGTCCTCTTCGAGGAGCGCGATGACGAGGAAGTCGGCGTAGTCGGCGAAGTAATCGACCAGCGCGGCGATACGGTCCGAATCGATCGCTTCGAGCGAGTCGAGCAACATGAACGGCACCGTCTCGTGGAGGTCGTGGACGAGGTAGCCCGCCAGCGCGAAGATGAGACCGACGACTTCGCGTTCGCTCTCGCTGAGGTGGTCGACCGTGTCCTCGTAAGCCGCGCCGTTCTCGGTGCTTCGGATGATGTGGAGTTCGAAGGCGCTCTTCTCGACCTTCCGGCGACCCTCCCGGACCGTCCGTTCGATCCGTTCGATCCAGACGCGTTCGAGGTTCTCGTAGCCGAGGATGTCCAGGACGGCCTCCATGTGCTCGTTGAACGCCTCGACAGCGTCTTCCTCTATCTGTCCGACCTTCGTCCGCTTGTCGGTGAGTTCGTCCATGAGGGCGTCGCGCTCCTCGCGCAGGTCGTCGGCGTCCGCAACGCGACCCTCGATCTCTTCGATCTCCTCGCTGACGTCGTCCAGATCGGATTCGAGACTATCGATCTCGAACTCGAGCTGGTTGGCTTCCTTGTGGAGCGTGAGGATGTCCTCGAAATCCTCGGACTCGAGGTCCTCGACGGCCGTCTCCAGGTCTTCGACCTCGGCCTTCAACTCGTTTCGCTGCTCTTTCAGCGAATCGATCTGCTCGGTACGCTGATCGAGTTCGTCCTCGATGTCGTCGATCTTCCGCTGGAGTTGTTCGCGTCGCTGCTGTTTCTGCTCGGCCTCACGCTGGTCGCTCTTTAACTCCTCGAGGTCGTCTTTCACGGACGAAAGCTCCGAAAGCTTCTCTTCTCTGAGGTCCTGCAGACGGTCGATGGTGCCCTCTATCTGTTCCTGTTCGACGGTGGAGCCACACGTCCAGCAGACGACTTGATCCCCGTCACCGTCGTCGAGCAACTGCTCGGTCAGGGCACCGCCATCCGCGGTTTCGCCGCCGTCACCTTCGAGGGTATCGAGGACGTCGTAGTCGCCCGACTCGATTCGCTCCTCGTTGTACTGGATGAGGCTCTGTAGATCGGAGATGTCGCTGTTGAGCTCCTGTCGTCGCTCCCGAAGTCGGTCGATTTCGCTTTCGAGGTGGTCCTTATCGCCCATCGGCGCGTCCGGTAGCTCCTCGAACTCGTCTTCGAGGTCGCTCTGTTCCTGGTTGAGCGAGGTGACGCTCGCTTCCTGGGACTCTATCTGCTGACGCAGCGATTCGAGGTCAGACCGGGTCGAACGGAGTTCGTCGAGTTTCTCTTCGAGTTTCTCCTGTTCCCGTCGACTCTCTTGGACGTCCCGACTGCTCTCGTCGATCTCCTCCTCTTTGTCCGCCAGCTCTTCTCGCTTTTCCTCGATCTGTTCGCGCAGGGAGTTCCGGCGCTGTTCGAGGTCCGGGAGGTCGCGCTGGCGGGACTCGATGGTGGCGAGTTCCTCGTTTATCTCGCCTTTCTCTTCCTCTAGCGCCTCGATCTCGCGCTTGATTGCATCGGTATCGACCGGGCGCATGATCAGGTCTCGAAGGTCGTCGCCACGGGCGACCGACTGTCGCGCTTCGTTGGTCTCTAAGAGGAACGCAAAGAGGTCCGCGACATCGGAGTCGTCGAGGTAGCCCTCGCCCGAGAACTGGAGGCTGTCACCGGCCCGCGTGAGCGTTCGCTTGTACGTCTCGCCGCGGAACTCCATCTCGACTGCCCCCTCGTCTGCGTCGCCCTTGAGCGTCGCCTGTCGGCTCCCCATCGCGGCCATTATCGACTGCAGGAACGACGTTCTGTTGGTGGCGTTCTTCCCCGAGAGGACGGTCACACCGCTTGAGACGGAGAGTTCGGCTTCGTCGATACCCCCGATGTTCTCGACGGCAAATCTGGCTTTTTCTGCGAGTTCCTCTGATGCGGACATATCGATAGCAACAGCCTGTAATGTAATAAATCTTCTTACTTCCCACGTGTCCTCGGCTATCTCAACGGAATTCTCTACTGAGAGCAACTGCAGCGGACACAACGTCGTTCTTGGGCACACCTGTATAACAAAAGTACGTATGTCATCTAGGTGTCGCTCGGACGAGGACGCTGTCGATCCGGTGGTCATAGATGCTAACAGTCCACGTACCCGTCGAAAGCGGCAACGTTCGACTACCACTAGTCAAGCGCGTTCATTCGCGTCGGGGCCCGGGATGATGCGACCCGAAACCGCGCCCCGCACGTCGCAGCGGCCGTTCGGCAGACTCGAACCCCCGTAACTGCCGTCTCAGCGGTGTAACGGGAGCGTACAATTCCCGGAAATTCGCCGGACGGCCTGGTCTCTCAGCGACAGCGATCAACACGAACGACGCAACATCTGTGCTCATTGGTACCAATAGGCGTTCGTAGGAGCCGAACCACTCTCGATAAATCCCCTCGTGAGAATCACTCTTAGACATCGGTCAAAACGGAGTCTGTGGCCGAGCGACCGCAGAGTTCGTTTGGCGGTCCTCCGGCGAAAGCGATCACTCCCGCAACGAGAGTCCCGCCCGGACGGCCTCGTCCGGGTCGTCCTTCGCTCGGAACTCGAAGCCAAAGTAGTCGCTGTACCCGGCGTCCTCGATGGCTTCGACGACGTTCGGATAGTTGAGTTCGCCGGTCCCCGGCTCGTACCGACCGGGAACGTCGGCGACGTGGATGTGGCCAATCTCCTCGACGTTGGCCGTCACTGTCTCGATGATGTTGCCCTCGGACACCTGCTGATGGTAGATGTCGTAGAGGAGTTCGACCGCCGGGCTATCGACGGCCCGAACGATGTCGAACCCCTCTTCCGCCGATTCGAGGAAGTATCCCGGGTGGTCGACGGCAGTGTTCAGCGGTTCGAGAACCAATGTGACGCCGGCCGACTCCGCCGTGGGTGCGGCGGCCGCCAACCCCTCGGTGATGAGTTCGCGCTGTCGTTCTCTAGAGATATCGTCCCGTTCGTCGCCCGTGAGGACGAACAGCGTCGGGCAGTCGAGACGCGTTGCGACCTCGACCGAACGCTCTATCTCGGCCACCGTCTCGTCGATGCGTTCAGGGTCGGTCAGCGGTCCCTCCGTGCCGACCATCCCGACGAGGTCGAGGTCGTGTGCGTCCAACTTCCGTTCGACGGCATCGAGGTCTTTGTCCTGCCACGTCCAGAACTCGACGGCGTCGGCGCCGAGGTCGGCGACGGGTTCGAAGCGATCGATAAAGTCCCGATCGGTGTACAGCATCTCCAGGCAGACGGACAGCGCTGGCATCAGTCGCACCTCCCGTTCGGTTTGCGGACTCTCCTCGGTAGTTGTCGGTCGCTACGTGTGCCGTTTCGCTCGCTACGATGTGCCATCACAGTACGACGATTGACGGCCTCGGTCAATAGCGTTTGCCTCCGTTCACGAACTCGGTTTCGCAGGCGGCCGAAACCTTATGCTGAGGGGCGATGAACACGTCGACACGTTCGGTCAGAGACTGAACGCCGCAGGTTTAACCATGAAAGCAGCAGTGTACTACGGACCCGAAGACGTTCGCGTCGAAGACGTATCGGCAGACGAGGTCGGCCCCGCTGACGTGCGCATCGATGTCGCGTGGTGTGGCATCTGTGGGACGGACCTCCACGAGTACCTCGGCGGCCCCATCTTCGTCCCCGACGAGCCACATCCGCGAACCGGAAAGACACTCCCGCTGACGCTCGGCCACGAGTTCACTGGGACTATTGCGGAAGTGGGGACAGACGTAGAGCGCCTCTCGGTCGGCGACCGCGTCGTCGTCGAACCGAACATCCCCTGTGGCGAGTGTTACTACTGCGAGGAAGGGCGCTACAACCTCTGTGAGAACGCCGCGGCCATCGGCCTCCAGACAGACACTGGGGGCTTTGCCGAGAACGCCGTCGTCCCGGAGCAACAGGTCCACGAACTGCCCGACGAGGTGTCGCTGAAAGACGGGGCGCTGGTCGAACCGCTCGCCGTGGGACTCCACGCCGTCCGCCGGGCGGACATCAGCCCTGGCGACACCGCGGCCGTGTTCGGAGCCGGGCCGATCGGCCTCACAGTCGTCCACGCGGCGCAGTCGGCCGGCGTCAAGCGGCTGTTCGTCTCCGAACCACAGACTGTCCGCCGGGAGAAGGCAGCCCAGCTGGGCGCGGACGTGACGATAGACCCGCTCTCGACCGACCCCGTCGAGCGCATCAAATCGGAGACGCCGGGCGGCGTCGACGCCGCCTTCGAATATGCTGGCGTCGATCCCTCGTTCAACGCGGCGGTAAAGAGCACGCGACGGGGCGGCACCGTCACCGTGGGGGCAGTCTTCGAAGAGGAGACCTCGACGGACCTCAAGGAAATCGTTACCACCGAACGGACGGTACTCGGGAGTCAGACCTACGCCTATCCGCCGCTGTCGTTCCGCTCGGAGTTCGACGCGGTCATCCAGTCGCTCGCGGCCGACGAGGTCGATACCGACGCGTTCGTCTCGGCGACCATCGACCTCGACGACATCGTCGCGGAGGGGTTCGAGGCCATCGACGACCCGGAGAACGGCCACGTCAAAGTGCTCGTCTCGCCCTGACGGACCTATCGTTTTTTGTCCCGCTGTGCCGTCAGTCACCGTATGCCACGTGCACTCGTCGTCGTCGATCCGGAACCGCGCGTCAAAGAGTTGCTGGACGTCGCCAGCGACTTCGCCCGCGGGTCAGGCGCGCAGTTACTCCTGTTTCACGTCACCGATACGTTCGACAGCAGCGCCGTCCGCGAGCAGATGCGCGACCTCACCGGAGTCGACCACAACTATCGGTCCGGTATCGAGGGCGCTGAGGAGTTCGCCAGCGACCTCGGCGAGGAACTGCTCGCGGACGACGTGGACTTCGCCGTCGAAGGCGCGTTCGGCGAGACGGCCCAGCGAATCGTCGCCGCCGTCGAGGAGTTCGACTGCACCCACGTCTTCCTGACCGGACGGCGGCGGTCGCCGACGGGCAAGGCCGTCTTCGGCGATACGGCACAGGAGGTCCTCCTGAACGTCGACGTGCCGGTGACGCTCGTGATGGAGTGAGAGTCGCAGAACCGCACGAGGCCGAGTTACGCCTGCGCCTCGGTGTCCGACGCCGTCTGCACGTCGGACGGCATCTCTCCGGAGACCATCATCTGGACGATGTCCTCTTTGGTCACCGCGTCGGTGTCGACCGTGCCGACGAGGTCGCCGCTGTCGAGGATGGTGACCCGGTCGGTGAGTCCGAACACCTCGTCCATATTGTGCGTAATGAGGAGGACGGTGATGCCCTCGTCGTTGAGCGTCTTGACGAGTTCGCGCACCCGCCGCGCTGAGTCCGCCGACAGCGCCGAGGTGGGTTCGTCCATGATGACGAGGTCCGGGTCGGTGACCAGCGACCGAGCGATGGCAATGGCCTGTCGCTCACCGCCCGAGAGGAACTCGACGCGGGCCGTCGGGTCGATTTCGAGGTTCAGCCGACTCCGGATGATCTCCTCGGCTTGTTCGTTCATCGTCTCCCAGTCGACGACGGAGATGCCGGCGTACTTCTTCATCGGATTGCGGGCGAGGAACATGTTCGCGGAGACCGAGAGCGTGTCCACGAGCGCGAGGTCCTGATACACCGTCGAGATGCCGTACTTGCGGGCCTCCTTCGGGTTCGAGATATGGACCCGTTCGCCGCGGATGTACACCTCGCCGGCGTCCGGCTGGTGAACGCCCACGAGCGTCTTGATGAGCGTGGACTTTCCCGACCCGTTGTCGCCGAGCAGCCCCATTATCTCGCCGTCCCTCACTTCGAGGTCGACGCCGTTCAGCGCGACGACGCGGCCGAAGTGCTTCTCGATGCCGCGCATCTCTACGAGGTTCTCCGTGCTACCGTCTGCCATGCAAATCGTTACACCACTCGGTCACATAAGCGTTTCCCGCAGCATGGCCGTGGTCGTCATATGAGGGCCGCTTCGGAGTGGCAAGTCAGTCGTCGCCTGCGGCCTCCTCTTCGGCCTCCGCGCTCTCTTCACCGGGGCGCTCTCCGGCCTCGTAGCCCTCGCCAAGCCCCGGGAGGTGCCACGCGCCGGTCATGATGCCGCCCGTCTCCGTCGAGTCGCGCTCGACGACGGCCTCGACGAGCGCCGGCCCGTCGTGTTCGACCATCTTTTCGAGCGCCGAATCGAGGTCGTCGGCCTCGAAGACGCGCTCGGCGAACTCGACGCCCATCGACTCGGCCATGCCGACGGCGTCGTAGTCGTGTTCCTCGTCGAACTCCGTCGCGATGACGCGGTCCCATCCGGACTGGGTGACCTGCAGGTTCCGAATCGAGAGCCACGCGTGGTTGTTGAGGACGAGGACGTTCACGTCGATGTCCTCTTGCACTGCGGCGATGAGTTCCTGATTGCAGTGCAGGAAACTGCCATCGCCCTGAATCGAGACGACCTGTCTGTCGGGGGCGGCGAGTTTCGCGCCCATCGATGCGGGGAGGGCGAAGCCCATCGTGGAGAACCCGCCAGCGGAGATGTTCGACCGCGGTTCGTACACCGGGAACTCGGGGTTCGTGATGTCCTGTGAGTGGCCCGCACCGGTCGTGACGATGGCGTCGCGGTCGAGGACGTCACGCAATCCACCTAGCACTCGCGCCATGTTCAGCGGGACCGTGTCGTCGGTGTGGCGCTCCTCGATGCGCTGTTCCCACTCGTTCCAGCGTCGCTGGACCTCGTCGTAGTACTCGTTGTCCTCGCTGCTAACGGGGTCGGTCCGCTCTTCGAGCTCGTCCCGTATCTGCTGGGCGACCACCTTCGCGTCACCCTGCACGCCGACCTCGACGGGGTAGTTCTTCCCGATTTCGTGGCTGTCGATGTCAACGTGGACGAGTTTCGTCGGCGGAATCTCGAAGCTCACGCCGGGGTCGAACGACGACGTGTGGAGGTCGGAGAACCGACAGCCGAGCGCGAGGATCACGTCGGCGCTGCTACAGAGTTCGTTGCCAGCGGTGGTCCCCCACGCGCCCGCGTAGCCGACGAACAGGTCGTGGTCTTCGGGAACGATGCCTTTCCCCTGAAACGTCGGACTGACCGGCGCTTGCAGGAACTCTGCGAGTTCGAGGACTTCGTCCCACGCCTCGGCTAGCATTGCGCCGCCCCCGGGAAGGATGACCGGCCGGTCGGCGTCCTGTAGCAACTCGACGGCCTCCGAGACCGCACGCGGGTCACCGGCCGGCCGGTACTGCGCCCGCGAGTGGGCCGGGTCGGGGATGTCCACGTCGCCGACGGCCGACTGGACGTCCATCGGAATCTCGACGTGGACCGGTGCTGGTCGGCCCGTTACGGCCTCTTGGAACGCCCGGCGGAGGGTACGGGGCAACTGCTCGACGTCGTGGACCTGGAACGTCTGTTTCGTGATGGGTTCCATCACGTTCGGGAAGTCGCCGGGGCGCTTGCGCTCTATCTCCTGTAAGATGCCCTGTCCGTACTCGTGTGTCTGCGGGCCGCCGGTGAGGACGACCATCGGCACTGAATCGACGAATGCTGTCGCGACGCCCGTTACCGTGTTCGTCGCGCCCGGTCCGATAGAGGTGTAGACGACCAACGGATCGCCGCTCGCGCGGGCGTAGCCGTCCGCGAGGTGTGCCGCTCCTTGTTCGTGTCGCGGCTGGACGACGTCGACCGACGAGTCGTTGAACGCGTCTATCATTAGCGTGCTCCCGTGGCCCGGGATGCCGACGATGTGGTCGACGCCTTCGCGTTCCAGATACTCTGCGATGATTTCACTGCCGTTCAGGCGAACCATAGCGTGTGATTCGGCAACTGCTCTCTTATATCTAGGGGGATGTCGACAGCCGAAAGAGAGGTGGTCGAATGCGCGCCGCTCAGGTAGAGAGGAGGCGGCGGCGAATCTTCGACTCAGTCGTGTAGAGGTAGATGGCGACCAGCAAGACGAGTCCGTTGATGAACTGAATAGCGTCGCCGCCGACGCCGACCTGCACCAGCCCGACCTGAATCATCGTCAAGAGGAACATCCCGCCGAAGGCGTTCTTGATGTCACCGCGACCTCCATCGAGACTGATACCGCCGATGACCGCGCCCGCGAACGCCGGGAACAGGTCGCCCTCGGCAAGTCCAGGCGGTGCCGCACTCAGGTAACCCGTATACAGCAGGCCCGCGAGCCCGCTCAGGAGGCCCGACGCGGTGAAGACGATGAGCAGGACGCGTTCACGGGGGATACCGGCCTCTTCTGCCGCGTTCTCGTCCCCGCCGACCGCCATGATAGCGAGGCCGATGCGCCGATAATTCATCATGAACCACGCGCCGGCGTAGAGCACGATTATCAGCGGCACCGCTATCGGTATTCCGCCGAACACCCACAGCGAGTCCGCACCAGCGAGGCCCGGTAAATCGCCGATCAGCGCGCCGCCGACGAACAGATAGGACTCCGGAAGAGGCGCGATGGTAATCGTCGACAAGAGGAAGACGGCTCCGCGGAAGATGATGAAGAAGGCGAGCGTCTGCAAGAACGGGTTGATGCCGAAGTAGCCGATAGAGACACCGTTGACGAAGCCGATGGCGCCGCCGACGAACAGAACGAGGACGACGCCGACGAGTCCGGGCGTCCCCGGGAACCAGGTGTTCAAGAACAGCGCGGTCACCATCGCAGAAAAGCCCGCGATAGAGCCGATAGAGAGGTCGAAGTTCCCGCTGAGCAGACACAGTGACTCCGCGAGGACGAGTGCTCCGAGGCCCGCGCTCGAATACAACATGAACTGGATGTTGCTCGCCGAGGTGAACACCTGCGGCATCAGGATGGCGAAGATGGTGAACGTGACGACCACGATGGGCCAAATCATGTTGTCGAGGCCCCAGAGGAGCCACTTCGTTCCCTCGCCGCTCGTCCGGTCCAACCAACTGCTCCAGTCGAGGTCTCGAATGCTCATGTGAATGCTGATTTGATAGGTTCGTCAGTCGAGGAGGTCGCTCGCGTAGTTGCCCCAGAGATACTCCGCGTCGACGTTCTCCTGCGTGATGGCGACGGTCTTCGGTTGGAG
Source organism: Haloarcula amylovorans (assembly GCF_004681185.1). Taxonomy (GTDB): domain Archaea; phylum Halobacteriota; class Halobacteria; order Halobacteriales; family Haloarculaceae; genus Haloarcula; species Haloarcula amylovorans. Next base: position 983,659 of record NZ_SRIF01000001.1, read on the forward strand.
CCACGGGTAGTAGTCGGTGTCGCCCGAGGACCACTGTGTGACCGTCCCCGGCGACCAGTAGCTGTTCGACAGCGGCTGGACGCCGTTGTACTCGATGTTCTGAACGGCCACCTCGTTGGGGAGGTTCGCGGAGTCCGCGGCCGTCACCTCGCTGTCGGGTTGCGGGATCGCGGCCTCGCCCGAGTTCAGTTGGTGAATCATGTACTCCATCGAAATCGGCGCGTAGAACGGCATCGGTTGCTGGAGCGTCGTGTGGATGTACCCCTCCCTGATGTTGTCGAGGACGCCCGGGAACCCGTCGATGTTCATGATGGGGATGTAATTTTCCGTGTCGTCCATCGTCGCGAGCATCCCCATCTGGTCTAAGACGTTGACCGCCGCGAGCGCGCCGCCGCCCCAGACGGAGTAGATGCCGTCGATGTCGCTATCGCTTTCGAGGAACGCGCTTAGGTTCTGGGTCGCGCGCTGTTGGCTCCAGCCCTTGTTGTAGATGACCTGGACGATTTCGATGCCGTCAGCCTCACTGATGGCCTGCCGGAACCCTTCGCTCCGACGGACGGCCGACTGGTCGGATTGGTCACCGACGAGGTCGACGACACGACTCCCGCTGTAGGTGTCGTTGAGCGCCTCGATCATCAGTTCGCCGGCCCGATAGCCAGCGTTGAAACTTCCGAATCCGGTGAACAGTTCGATGGCGTCGGTTGGGGCTGAGGAGTTGGCCGTGTAGACCGGAATGTCCTGTTCGGCGGCGCGTTCGATGACGCCGACCGCCGCGTCCGAGGAGTACGGACTGATGAGGAGGCCGTCGATACCGCTGTTCAGCATACTCCTGACGTTCTGAATCTGTCGTTGCGCCTGCCCACCGGCTTGCGTGACCTGGATCTCGTGGCCCAATTCCTGTGCGTACACCTCCCCGATCTTACGGAACACCTGGAGCCACGGGTTGTTCATGTTCTTGATGGAGAACCCGAACTTGTAAGACTGCCCGCTGCCGCCATCGCTGCCCGTGGTCGCCGTCTCTCCGCCGGTGGTAGCGCCGCCACCGTCGCCGGTCGCGGTGCCGCCACCGCCGTCACCACCACCGTCGCCGCCGTCGCCACCACACCCGGCGAGCCCGACTGTGGCCCCGACGCCGACTGCGGTGATATACTTGCGTCGCGAGATACGACCGTCAGAATGGCTATCGCTTACCATGGGTCTAACACACATAGATTGTTTGCTCACGCCATATAAATATCTTTCTCAAAAATTCGTTGTATATACACGACGCGTCCATCGGCTGTCGCGTAAGTGGTTCAGATCGTTATCCAGGAACCGCTCTCGTCGCTCTTGACGACGGCATCTACGACGGACTGGACGGCGTAGGCGTCGGCGAAGTCCGGTTCGTACCTCTCGCCAGTCTCGATGGCGGTGAGGAACTCGTAGTTCTCGTGGACGAACGAGTGTTCCCAGCCGATGCCGTGGCCCGCTGGCCACCACGCGTCCATGTAGGGATCTGACGGCTCCGTGACGCTGATTCGCTGAAACCCCCGGTCGTCCGCACCGCGGAGTTCGAGTTCGTTGAATCGCTCGACGTCGTATCTGACCGCCCCCTCGGTACCGACGAGTTCTATCGCGTTGGTGTTCTTGTGTGCGGTCGCTACGCGCGACCCCTCGATGACGCCCTGCGCACCGGACTCGAACCGGAGGAGCGCGCCGTAGGCGTCGTCCGTCGTTACCGGCGTCGGCGTTGCATCGTCGGGATGGGGCCGCTCCTCGACGAATCGAGAGAGTGTCCCAGCCACTCGTTCGATGTCGCCGACGAGCCATCGAGCGAGGTCGATTGTGTGTGCGCCCACATCACCGACGCGGCCGTAGCCCGCCACGTCGGCGTCGTTGCGCCAGATCCACGGATCCTCGGGGTCGGCCTGAAAGTCCTGTAGATACGTCCCCCGAAAGTGCCGAATCTCTCCGAGCGCCCCGTCCTCGACCAGTCGCTTCATCAATGCCACTGCGGGCACGTACCGATAGTTGAAGGCACAGGCGGCCTGCGCGTCGGCGTCCGCCGCCGCCTCGACCATCCCCTCGGCCGCATCGAGCGTCGACGCTAGCGGTTTCTCACAGAGGACGTGGACGCCCGCTTCGAGCGCCGCGATCGACGGTTCGGGATGGAGATTGTTCGGCGTGAGATTGTAGAGGATGTCCACCTCGTCGATCACGTCCCGCCACGCCGTCGTCGTCCGGTCGAATCCGTACCGGTCTGCTGCCTGGGCCAGCGCGTCTTCGTTCCGGCCGGCGATAATCCGCCGATTCGTCGCCGGTGCGTCCGGGAAGAACATCGGCAGGCGAGCGAGCGCGTTCGCGTGGGCTTTCCCCATCAGCCCGTACCCGACGAAGCCGACGTCGTACGTCATCGGTACCGCCTCCCGTCCACTCTCGGCGTAGTCGTTTTCGGTTCGCTCGCCCGTCGAAACCCGGCGCTCCCGCCGGAGATCTGTCTGGTCATACGAACCGTACTGCGACGCCCGACGGCAAAAATCTATTCCGTGCGACGACGCTCTCGCGTCTTGGTCTCTGTGACGGTGCGCGGCCGCGGTGGTAGTCTCTACGTATCGGATTGACTGCCGGCGTTCAGAGGAACTTCCGGCACAGCACTGTTGGCCGATGTGAAATCGCCCCGTTCACGATCGACCCTCAACGCTTTTATATCCCCGTCTGAAATTGCAATGATAGATAATACCATGCACTGCACAGGCTCGCCGGTAGCACTAGGTCCAGTCGCACCGATCGCCCTGAGGGCATGATATGACCGGGATCAAGCGTGCCATAGAAGAGTTCGATCAGCCGCTCGGAACGTGGCTCTCTATCGGGCATCCCACCGTGGCGGAGGCGGCCGCCGGTCTCGACGTGGACTTCGTCCTCGTCGATATGGAGCATACGACGATGTGTTTAGAGACCGTCGAAGGGATGGCCCGCGGTGTGGACGCCGCTGAGGGTGACACCGATACGGTGGTTCGCGTCCCGTGGAACGATCCGGTTCAGCTGAAACGCATCGTCGATATCGGCATCGCTGGGGTCATGGCCCCCATGATTGGGACAGCCGAGGAAGCCCGGACACTCGTCCGCGCACTCCGATACCCCCCTGACGGGATTCGCGGTATCGCTGGAAGTCGTGCGACCGGCTACGGCCGCAACTTCGAAGAGTACGTCGAGACGGCCAACGGCTCTATTCTGACCGTCGCCCAGATAGAGACACAGCAAGGCCTCGACAACGTCGCGGAGATCGCTCGCGTGGACGGCATCGACGCGCTGTTCGTCGGTCCCGCGGACCTCTCGGCGGCTCTCGACCTCTTCGCGGAGTGGCACTCCGAAGAGTTCGACCACGCCCTCGAAGCCGTCGTCCGCGCGGGCAACGCCGCCGACGTCCCCGTCGGCACGCTCACCGTCGACGTCCAGGACATCCCCAAACGGGTCTCGCAGGGATTCGACTTCCTCATCGCCGGAAAGGACGTTTCGTTACTGATGGACGGGATCGAGACGGCGATCGACGAGTACGACGAGGCCGCTGCCTCGAAGTGACGAGCCTCGAACGTCTTTCCACCGTATCGTCCTATACCCTAGTCGTCCGATCTCTGTACATCCGTAACCCGCTGTAGAGCATTCACGTCGCCAGAGGACATCTTCTGAATGGTGGTCTCTCTCTCCGGATGATCAGTCACAGTGGCGTCTTCGGTAACCGACGATGGCTGGCCGTTCGGACGAGCCGAACGGGAGATCCGATCTTGGGACAACCACACCGACGTGCCAGCCCGTTTTTCTAGAGTGACAGGACTCAGACCGCTCGTTTCGCTGCGATTTCGCGAAACGACGTTTCAGCCGAGACGATAGAACTGTTCGCCACCGACGAACGTCCTCGGTCCTACTCGCAGGCTGCGACCTCGCCGTGATTGCTCGTCGTATTTAGTGAGACACACCTCGAATAACGAGCGTACTATTGATAGTTTTCACCTCTCCCGAAAGCGCGTTCAGCACGACCCGCCAGAGGTCACCGCCCATATTCTGTATAGCGCCATATGATTTATCAGTCTCGTACCGGCCAAATATCCGTCGGAATGAAAACAATGGAATTCAGCGTTAGACCTGCAACGAGTAGATATTCGCCTCGTAAACGTCCCGAACCCGGTCACCCCAATCGTGTGTGTACGTATCGATGACATCCTGTGCGACGTCGCCACGGAGGTACTTGACGACCCCGCGCTCACCGGTGCGATCGCGAAGGTGGGTGGTGAAGAAGTGCCGGAAGTAGTGCGGCGTAACGTTCTCTTCGGCACCACCGCCGTCTCGATACCAGCCTCGGTCCCGGGCGTGTGTCTCGACGAGGTGATGCACCATATTCGGCGTGAGGCGTGCGCCCCACTCGCCGCTCGTCGAGACGAACAGCGGCGTCGCCGCAGAACGCGTATCCGGCCGAATCGCCAACCAGTGCCGCAGAACGCGGGCGAGTTCTCCGTCGATCGGTATCGTCGTATCCCGTTTGCGCTTGTTCGAGGCGGTCCGTTCCTCGCCGTTAGCGGTCTGCCCGCGAGACGGCGACGCCGAGACGTACAACGAGTCAGGACGGCCGTCTAGTCCGGCACGAACGGGCACATCGGGTCGCGGTCCCGGAGTTTCGAGGTGAACGTCCCGAACGTCTAAGTTACACAGCTCACCGACACGCATTCCCGTCTTGAGCAGCGTGACGACGACAGCGCGTTCGAGCGGATGGCGGACGGCCGCGACGAACGTCCGCATCGGCGCAACGCCGATCTCCCGGCGTGTCGGGTCCGTATTGATCGACTCGTCCATCTCCTCGACGACCAGTGCCATCGGGTTCGATTCGAACGTCCCGACCTGAATCATGTAGGCGAAAAAGCGGTGGAGATACGAGGCGTACGTCGCGATGGTGCTCTCGCTCTTCTCACCACGAAGCCCGTGAACGTACGCCATACAGTCCCGATGTGACGCCTCTGCGACCGGAACCGGTCGGCTCCCTTCGGAGAGAAACGCCTCGAAGTCCCGTAGCACTCGCTCGTAGAATGCCCGAGTCCGATCGCTCTTTCCGTGGTAGGTAATATCGTCGAGGAAGTACGCGATTGGGTCCTCCTCGTCCGTAGCGCCGGCGGTATCAGAACTCATTCGTCGAGTACGTACCCCCCGTGGCGGCCACTGTATCGAACTCGACCGGACGACTGGAGCTCCTGTAGCGTCTGGTCGAGGCGCTCTTCGATGTCGTCGGTGAGCTCCGCGAGCAGTTCGTCCCAGTCGTGTGGGTCGCCGTCAGCGAGAACGGTCTGGACCCGGTCTTTCAACCCATCAACCCCAGGGGTTGCGTCCGGAGAAGTGGGTTCCTCGGGCACGGGTCGTTCGCTAGTCCCGCCCGTGGATTCCGATTCGGCGGGCTCGAAGCCGCTACGGCCCGCCTGTACCATCGTCCGGACGAACTCACTTTGACTCATGTCGAGTTCGTTGGCGTGTTCGCGCCACAGTTCTTTCTGGTAAGCCGGCACGTACGTCCGAACGGAGGTCCGCTCGTCGCCTTCGCCGTCTACTGCCATATCGTATCCTCTCTACGGGCCCACTTCAATCTAATCCCACATATACGGATAAACACACTTATTTGGGTAGGTGATACTGGAAAGCGCCACCATCTGGGCATGCACACACAGATAAAAATGCAATCGAGGAGGTGGCGCGGATTTTGATAGTGTTAGACTTACGCATCTAAATCTCGGTGACTCAGTTCGAAGTCGAGTAGAGTTGTCTCGGCCCGTCGCACTTTAGTCGCAGTTCGAGTTCCGTGCCTCCCAGAACAGGGTGGGTCGTGTTCCGTACCGAACGAGTGACGAGGGATTCGATCGATCGTTTAGCGGGTCACTTCACGGAGGGCTGCAGAAGATACTCCGTAGGCGGTCGGCTTTTCGGACGAGAATCGTCTTGTCTCTCTCAACGGCGGGATACCACTCTGAACGAGCCGCATTCGATATTCACGTAGATTGTTCTGGTGAAGAGCTCTCACCGCCGCCAGATGGTTCGGCGGTCCGCTCGGTACCCGTCACCAGAAGTGGGGCGTCCCTATCTACTCCGTCGGATATTCGGGTATCTTATTCCTCGGCAGCTGTAGAGAAGAGCGGAGTTCTGATGGCTCCATTCGGTGGGTTTACCGCCGATGCTGTCGGGAGCGATTCGTAAGCTAATGGCGGTAGCTGAGGGACTGATGACTGGTGAATGCCAGCCCTGCGCCAGACGTAGACGGAACACGGGGCTGTGTCACCAAGATGACGTCGAATCCAAGAGACGACCGCATCACTGCTGACAGAGCGGACGTCTGTAACGGGCCCAGCGAGACAGTTCACTGTCGCCTTGGAGTTACTTCTTGTCCCTGGTCACCCCTCGGCTCTCGTTGTTGGAGGCGACGTTGCGGGACGCTGTGGCGCTCTCATACGCTCGCTCGTGCCGTCGTTCTCTCTGCGTTCGTTACTGTGTACTGGAGTCGGACGCCAGTGCCCAGTCTCGATATACCGCCGTCCGCGATACTGTCGGATGCCCCTACGTTCGTAGCCAAACCCTGGAACGCGCGGGGAGCGGAAACGTCATCTGTAAAAGTAATTTCTCACAAAGGAAAATATCCCGATACTGCTTAGCTACCCTCGTGAACCGCAGCCGAGGCGAAAGATTGGACTCCCGATAGGGTATTGGCGTATCTAAGAGTCGAACGCTTACTCGATTGCCGAAATAGTGACTCCGAGTCGGTTGCGAGAGTGCAGTTCTGACCGTGGATCTCAAGTTGATTGCAAGAGAGGGCTCGTCTCGCTCACGCGAGCGTATGGTTTCAAAACGCCACTGGAGTGCGCAATCCGAAATTGCTTCCCGTATTCGAGTGGTAGCGCGACGTATGCACTCGGCAGGTCTGGCAACGGCCGCGGCGACGAGGGAACGTGATATCGATGGCTGACCCCGCTCTCGTCCGCCTCTACATGATCGCAATCGTTCTCGTCGTGATGCTGGTCGGACTCGTCGGCTCTTTTTACCTCGTCAAGTACCTGATCGGCTATACCTTCGAATCGTAGGTAGCGGCCGTTCTCCTCGGTCGAGACGGAAATAGTGTCATATGTTTAATTAATAGGTTCGGATCCGAGCTTGTCGTGCGCCGGACTCGTAAACTACATGTCGCTATACTAAATGTCTGGCAAAACTTGGAAAGTCGAAGCGGTGAAACAGCTATCACAGACGGAGATTTCGCTCACTTGCCTTGCTCGTCTTCGGCGGCGTCGGCGACTGTCTCGGCGAGCGTCGTCCGGTCGAAGCACGCGGCGGCGTCGTGGGCCGTCTCGAAACGGACGACGTCGGTGAGCGCCTCGCTCGCGTCGCATTCGTCGTCTAACAACCGCTCGGCGAGGTCGGCGTAGCCGTCGGCGAGGTCGCGGTACGCCTCCATCGTGGCCTGTTTCTTCCGGATGGTCTCCTGTTTCGCCTCGATGGCCTCGACATCCGCTTCGGGGTTACGGCCGGCGTCGGGCGAGGTTGGGCCGGTCGGCGATTCAGTCTGCGCTCGGTCCAGTTCTTCACGAACCGCTGCGGTCTCCGCCTCGACGTCCGCCAGCAGTTCGTCGACATCCTCGCGCATCGTCTCGATCTGACCGGCGAGAAGACCGGCCTGTGTCCGACAGTAGTCGGCGTAGTCTTCGGTACTTGGGGCACCCGCAGCGTCGGTCATCGGCGGCGCTACTCACGGCTGTGGGAAAGCGGTTCCGGAGCGAGGAAAATTCGATCGCGTGGCGAATGCGGGTTACTGGTCGTCGTTCTCGGCCAGTCCCTGCGAGGGACCACCGGAGAAGACGAATTCGTGTTCGGCCTCGGTCTCGAATCGGTTCAAGATGTCACCCAGCGGCTGGGCGTAGCGCTTGAGCTGTTCGGCGCGAGAGGAGACCTCGTTGAGTTCTGCGGCTTGCTCCTCTGCGGCACCGGCGACGGTTTCGGATTCGGCCATCATGTCTTCGCTGGTGTCTGCGGCCTCCTGTAGCGAGGTGGCCGTCGTCTGGAACTGCTCGACGGAACGCCCCAGGTCGACATCGGGGTTCTCGGCTTCCACCTGCTCTAGGGTCTCGACGAGGTAATCGAGGTCCTCGGAGATATCCTGGAGGCGCTCTTTCTGGTCGTAGGCGTCGTCGGAAATCTTCTGGATGGATTCCGCGACCTGTTCGGAGGCGTCCCGAACAGACTCGGCACTCGTGAGCACCACGTCACCGGACTCCGCGACTTCGTCGGCGAAGCTCTTGAGTTGGCCGAGCGTCTTCTCCAGTTCGGCGATCATCCCGTTGAACTCGCTCGCGATGCGATCCATCGACTCGTTCTCGCCGTCGGTGTCCATGCGCTCGGTGAGGGTACCGGCGGCGGCGGCCTCCATCACGTCGGAGAACTCCTCGGCTTTCTCCTGGAGGTAGTTGTTCATCTCCATCGCCTCGGCGCGGGACACCTCCGCCTCCTTGCGGGCGCGTTCAGCGTCGTCGATCTGCTGTTTGAGCGCGTTGCGCATGTCACCGAACCCGGCGTAGAGCCGACCGATATTGTCGATGCGACTGGTGGAGATGTCTACGTCTAAGTTCCCCTGTCGCATCTGCTCGGTCTTGCGCGTGAGACGGTCGATCGACGTCGCCGTGTTGTATCCCAGTGCGGCCCCGACGCCGCCGATGAGCAGTACCATCAGCGCCGTGCCGACGAGCCCGTACAGCTGAACGTTCTCTACGAACCCGAAGACGGCCGAGTACGGCGCGTGGACGAGAACGACCCAGTCGGTCTCCGCTATCGGCGAGTAGCCGACAGTGTACTTCTCATCGAGAACGTCACTGGCAGCCATCGTGGCGACGACACCGGCTTCTTGCTCGCCGCCGCGCAGGTCGTTGGCCGCGCTGATCGGCTGGAGCGCACGGTCGTTTTCGGCATACGGCTGCAGCGTCTCCTCGCCGATGCCGCTGCTCTCGTCCGTGGGCTCGTCGAACATCACGACGTTAGACGCGTTGACGACCTGCGTGAACCCGCCCGCCGCCCGTTCGGATCCCTGGAGGGACTCGGTGATCCCCGAAAGCGAGTACTCGATGACGATGTAGCGGTTCTGCGTCGCGTCGACGGGACTCATGAATCCGACGACCGGCCCGGTCTGAGTCCGGTAGACGTCGGAGTTGACGACTTCGCCCGCACGGTCGAACTCCGGTCCGTTCGTCCAGCCTCGGCTCACGTCCGAGACGTTCGTTCCGGCGCTCAGCGACGTACTAGCGACGATGGATGTCCCGGTGATCCGGCGTTCCACGAGGTGGACGTCAGCCACGTCGGCGGACAGCCCCGCCTCCCGGTTCCGGAGTTCCGCCCGGAGATCCTCGGAGTCATCGGAGGCCCAGACGCCGCTAGAGGAGATGAACTGCGCGGACAGACGGTTGCGTTCGAACCACTGCTCGATAATGTCACCCTCCTGTTGGGCGAGGCCCTGATACTCGTCGGTCACCTGCGTCTCGGTGTAGGTCTGAATCTGTCCCGTAGCGAACAGCCCGATCGCGCCCACCGACAGCGCCATAACAATCAGTACAATAGCGAACTTCAGTGCGAAGTTCCGGCGAATCACGTTCGGGACGATCGTCGCTACGAGGCCGCCGTTGGTGTCGTCGATTCCCGATTCCCCTGTCGAAGTCGTATCCTGTGAACTCATAATCAGTTACCGCCCAGCGAACATTCTACCGCCGGGCCTTCGCTACACGAGTACATCGCGTCCCGTGTCGTGTTTATCAGATTGTAGTACCGTCCGAACGCCTGCTGGTCGCCCGGTCGCCCCCGGACGACCGGCACCGGCCGCATGGACTGGTGGTCACACGCGCGTAGCGTCTCTGACCCGATACCGGTCCCGTACTCCAGTCCCTCCAGCACGGAGATGACTTCGTTCGGGTCGAACGTCCCCGCTTTCTGGGCCGCGTAGGCGTACTGTAGCGTCTGTGTGTACGCGACGTGAGCCGGTCCCGACGGAATCGACGACGAGGCCGATCCCGTCCCGCCACTGTACTCGCTGCTGAACGCCGACTGGAACTCCTTCGAGAGCGGCGTCTCAATCGAGGGATCCCACTCGATGGTCCCGATGACATCCTCGATTGCCCCGCCCGCGGTCTGTGCGACGGCCCGCGTGTACAGCGGAATGACGACGTTCTCCTCGGGGAACGCCTTGCGAACCGCACGAACGGCGTTCGCGGCGTCGAGACCGCGGAGATTGAGGATCAACACGTCCTCGCTGGCGTTCTCGATGTCGGAGACGTACTGGCTGAAGTCCCGCGTTCCGAGCTGGGCACTCAGCGTCCCGACGGGTTGCCACCCGGCCTCGGTCAGCGACTGCTTCATCAGGTCCTTCTGGGCGTTCCCCCAGTCGTCCTGTGAGTATATCTGAAAGAAATCGACATCTTCGCCGTATTCGTCGACGAGAACGGGTTTCAGCGCCTTCGCCGTCATGTAGCCGTTGAACAGTTCGCGGAACGTGAACCGATTACAGGAGGCCCCGGTCAGCGTATCGATATGCGTCATCGTCGCCATGAAGATGACCTCCTTCTCGGCGGCCAGTTGCTGGTGAGCGAGTCCGGTGTCGCTGGTGGACCCGCCCGAGAGCATGATGATCTCGTCGTTCTCGATCATCGACGCCGCCGAGGCGCGGGCAGCGTCAGGATCGCTCTCGGTATCACCGACCACTGATTCGACGGTCTTGCCGAGCAACCCGTCGCCGTTCAGTTGGCCAGAGTACTGCGTATCGACCCAGCCGCCGCCTTCATTGATATGTTTCACCGCGAGACGATGCCCGCGAAGTTCCTCTTCGCCGGTCGTCGAGAACGGTCCCGACTGAGCGACGTTGAAGCCGAACGTGACGGTCTCCCCCGTCACAGGGTAGTTACCGATGCGCTCTGCGGTTGGTGTACCGCCACCGCTACCGCTGTCTCCGCCACAGCCGGCCAGCCCGGCAACGCCGGACACCCCTGCCGCCTGAATAAATCGTCTTCGAGAAAGGGGTTTCCCGCCACTTGCTTGCCTACGACCCATAGACACTTGTGTAAAATAGTGGTACAAAAGCCTTTGGAGAATATCAATAGTTAGAGACCAAGATAGAGCAGATTGGTATTAAAATTACAGCACGATTACACCGTGAGCGACTGGACAGTCAACTCTCGTGGATTTATACCGGGCGGACTACGAGAGAGGCACATGACAGACCTCGTGGCGTTCGGTGAAACGATGCTCCGGCTCTCTCCGCCGGACGAGGAACGGCTAGAGACCGCAGACCAGTACAACGTCCGTGCCGCCGGGGCCGAGTCGAACGTCGCCGTCGCCGCACAGCGACTGGGCCTCGATGCCGTCTGGACCTCGAAGCTTCCGGACTCGCCGGTCGGTCGACGCGTCGTCGGGGAACTCCGCAATCACGGCGTCACGACCGACATCGCGTGGGACGACTCCGAGAAAGGCCGACAGGGAACCTACTACCTCGAACAGGGCCAGCCGCCGCGGGGTAACGAGGTAATTTACGACCGCGCAGACGCGAGCGTGACAACCGCTCGAACAGCCGAGCTGCCGACCGAGAGGATAGCGGCAGCCACCGGCTTCCACACCACTGGCATCACGCCCGCACTCTCGGAGACGCTCGAAGGGACGACCACCGACCTCCTCTCACTCGCACAGGACGCAGACACCGTGACGAGTTTCGACCTGAACTACCGGTCGAAACTCTGGGAGCCTGCCGAGGCGAAGGCCATCCTCACGGACCTATTCCCCGACGTCGACGTCCTCGTCGTCGCCCAGCGAGACGCCGAAGTCGTCTTGGACCGTCACGGCGACGCCGAAGCGGTCGCTCGCGGGCTGGCCGAGGACTACGGCTTCGACGTGACGCTCGTCACGCGCGGGGCGGAAGGGGCGCTCGCCCTCACCGACGGAACCATCTACGAGCAGCCGACCTACGAGGCGTCGAACGCCTACCCGGTCGGGACGGGCGATTCCTTCGTCGGCGGGTTCCTCTCGCAGTACCTCGCGGGCGAGGCCGTCCCCGACGCGCTCGAATGGGGCGCGGCGACGGCGGCGCTCAAGCGGTCCGTGCCCGGCGACATCGCCGTCGTCTCGCCGGACGAGGTCCGAGAAGTCATCGCGGGCGATACGAGAGCGATCTCGCGCTGACTCGCAGCCGAGAAATCCTGCGCTATCCGACAACCTTCTTATCCCCTCGCTCGGTAGCCACCGATATGAATCACCGAAACGCACGTTCACTGCCGTTTTTCTCGAGTGACTGGGACAATGCGTAGTGCGAAAATCGTCTGTACGTTGGGTCCCGCGAGCGAGTCCGTCGACAAAATCGCGTCGCTCGCCGAGGCCGGGATGTCCGTCGCACGCCTGAACGCGAGCCACGGGTCTCCCGAACACCGCCGAGAGATGATCGACCGCATCCGCGAAGTCGACGCCGCTGTCGAGTCGCCCGTCGCGTCGATGCTTGACATGCCCGGGCCAGAGGTCCGAACCGCGCCGGTCCGAGAACCCATCGAACTCGTCGAGGGGACGACCGTCCGCTTCGTCGTCGACGACGAGGCGACCCCCGAGGAAATCGGTCTCTCGCAGTCGATCACTAACGTCGAACCCGGCGACCGCGTCCTCTTAGACGACGGCCGTATCGAGACCACCGTCGAACGAGTCGAGGGCGACGTGGTCTTCGCACGCGTCGAGAACGGCGGCGAACTCGGCGCGCGAAAGGGCGTCAACGTTCCCGGCGTCGAACTGAATCTGCCGACCATCACCGAGAACGACGAGCAGGAACTCGACGTGGCCGCCGAGAAGGAACCGGACTTCGTCGCCGCCTCCTTCGTCCGCGACGGCGAGGACATCTACGAGATAAGCCAGGCGATGGAGGAGCGCGGCATCGACATCCCCATCATCGCCAAGATAGAGCGGGCCGGAGCCGTCGAGAACCTCGATTCCATCATCGAGGCCGCCTACGGCATTATGGTCGCTCGTGGCGACCTCGGCGTCGAGTGCCCCCTCGAAGACGTGCCCATCATCCAGAAGCGCATCATCCGCAAGTGCCATCAAGCGGGCGTCCCGGTCATTACTGCCACGGAGATGCTGGACTCGATGGTCCACTCCCGGCGGCCGACCCGCGCGGAGGCCTCCGACGTGGCCAACGCCGTCCTCGACGGCACGGACGCCGTGATGCTCTCGGGCGAGACGGCCATCGGCGACCACCCTACACGCGTGGTCGAGACGATGGACCGCATCGTCCGCGATGTCGAGGGGAGCGACGAGTACGCCGAGTCGCGCGAACAGCGAGTCCCGACCGCCGGCGAGACGCGGACTGACGCGCTGGCCCGTTCGGCCCGCTTTCTCGCGCGGGACATCGGCGCATCCGCGGTCGTCGCCGCATCCGAGTCCGGATACACCGCGCTCAAAGCTGCAAAGTACCGCCCGTCCATTCCTATCGTCGCCTCGACGCCCAACGAGCGGGTACGGCGCAAACTCGCTCTCTCGTGGGGCATCACGCCCGTGACGACGGAGTACACCAACGAGGGGGCCGACGCGATCATCCAGACCTCCGTGCAGGCGGCCCTCGACACCGAGGCCGCCGAGGGCGGCGATACGGTCGTCGTCCTCTCCGGGATGATGACGGAGCTGGACGGGATGAACACGGCGAACATGCTGAAGGTCCACGTCGCCGCCGAGACGCTGGTCAGCGGACGGTCGGTCGTGTCCGGACTGGTGACCGGCCCGGTCTATCACGTCGAGGACGGCAACCTCACGGACGCCCCAGACGGCGCGATTCTCTCGATCCCCGAGGGGTTCGACGGGGAGTTCACCGGCGACACGAGTCGCCTCGGTGGTATCGTCGACGCCCACGAGGGGATAACGAGTTACGCCGCCATCGTCGCTCGGGAACTCTCCATCCCGATGGTGTCCGACGCCCGGCTCCCCGACGACGTAGAGGACGGCGCTGTCATCACGCTCGACGCCGAACGCGGCGTCGTCTACGAGGAAGCCGTCGGCAGAGAGCGCCTCGACGACGCACGATAGCACGGGCGGGACGAATATGTGCAATTAAGTAGCGCAAGAGCGACTTCCCCATCAACATGGGCACATACGCTGGGGTCGATCTCGGTGCGACACACATCCGGGCCATCATCGGCGACGAGTCCGGAACGCCGATATCGTCGTACAAGACGGAAACGCCGCGCGGACCGAACGGAATCGCCGTCACCGAGGCGGTCCTCGATGCGCTGCGCGAGGCCTGTGCGGCGGCCGACATCGAACCCACCGATGTCGTCGCGGCCGGAATCGGCTCGTTCGGCCCGCTCGACCTCGCGGAAGGCATCGTCGAGAACCCGGCGAACCTCCCCGACACCATCGACCGCATCCCGCTTACGGGCCCGGTCGAGAACTTGCTCGGCACCTCGCGAGTGTACCTTCACAACGACGCCAACGCGGGCGCTATCGGCGAGCGCTTCTATGCCGACCGCAACCCCGACGACATGATCTACCTGACTATCTCCTCCGGCGTCGGCGCGGGCGTCGTCGTCGACGGCAACGTCCTCAGCGGGTGGGACGGGAACGCCGGCGAGGTCGGCCACCTCACCATCGACCCACACGGATTCATGACCTGTGGCTGTGGGCACGACGGGCACTGGGAGGCGTACTGCTCGGGCGAGAACATCCCCAGATACGCCACGCAGCTCCACCGTGAGGACCCCGTCGAGACGGCGCTCCCCCTCGACACTGAGGGGTTCAGCGCGGCAGACGTCTTCGAGTACGCCGGCGAGGACGACTTCGCCTCGCACGTCTTAGACCAGGTTTGTCACTGGAACGCGATCGGCGTCGCCAACATGGTCCACTCCTATGCGCCGCTGGTCATCTACGTCGGCGGTGCCGTCGCGATGAACAACCCCGAACAGGTCTTAGACCCCATCCGCAACCGCCTCGACGATATGGTGATGTCGAACATCCCCGACATTCAACTGACCAATCTCGGCGACGACGTGGGCGTCCGAGGCGCGCTCGCGTCGGCGCTGACAGAGGGGACCGGCGACCCGTCGAAAGGCGTCTAGCTCACTGTCGGAGGTCGTACAATCGGCGAAACGCTGTCGGCGGAAACCGGGGAACGACCCGACTGGGCGGTCGGCCCTGCTCGTGTCGCTCCTCGGATTGGACGCGGTCGACGATGCCCGCCTCGGCCATCTCGTAGAGGAAGCGCTTGACGGTGCCTTCCGAGAGGTCCACCGCCGATGACTCGCTGATGGCGGCAGTGGTCGCCGTCACCGAGGACCGGTCTTCCGGACTGATGTCGACGAGCGCCCGCAGTACCGCCTGTCTGTTTGCCGGGAGCGCGAGGACGACGCCCAGTGAGATACAGGGCCGTGGCATCTCGTCGATGGCCCGCTCGACATCTTCTTCGGAGAGTCGCGCGCGTCCGGCCGCGCTCGCGTGGTCGGTCGCGACGAACAACACCGTGAGGGCGTCGTGCGCGTTGCCCTCGGCCCATTCAGCGATCGACCGGGCGAGGCTGTGGTCAAGGGCCTGCTGTGAGAGACCGAGCGACGCCCGCGTCATCAGGACGTCGACCAGCATCTGTCGCTGGTAGCGGTCGACGTGTATCGACGCCGCCGTGTAGCCGGTGAGGTCGGTCTCGTCGGGGTCGTCCCGGCCGATAGCCAGCCAGCTGACGTTACTCGGGAGGCCAGCGAAGCGGTCGACGAGATCCCCGTCGCCGATGCTTCGCGGTTCGCCGACGTGGTCCACCGCGATGACGACCCCGGCCTGTGACCCGGTCAGCCGGTCGTCGAGACGAGTTCGGAGTCTGTCGGTCCCGATGCCGTGTTCGGGCACCGATTCGTCGATGAGGGCGTCTAGTATCGCGTGGTAGAATGCGAATTCACTGGCTGTCTGTCGGGCGTCGACGTAGACGAACGCCGGCGACGTTGGCGTCTGTGCGCGCGTGCTGGTCTGGATGACCGCGCGCGCTTCCGACGGCAGGCGGTCGAGGTGAGTGAACAGCGCCGTGACGACGGCGGACTTGCCCGAGCCACGTGGACCGTACACGTACGCGTTCGGCGGGAGGTTCCCGTCGAAGATGGGGTCGAAGTGATCGAGCAACCGTTCGAGGAATGGGCCGCGGTCGGCCGGTTCGTCGATGTGCGCGACGGGCGAGAGAGACTCGTAGTCCTGTATCAGATGCGGGTGCCCGTCTCGGCGCTGTCGTCGTTTGATTCTCGCTTCGATATCCATGCTTTGGGTCGAATCTCGATGTGTATTGAACGCACTGACAAACAAAAAGCGTGTGACTCAGGGAAGCGGCACCGCTGCGGCCGTGGTGAAGACGCCGGCGATGGCGAGGAGCCCCAAGATGAGCGTCGTCGTGATGATCGAGGCCGCAGGCGGGTCGAAGTGCGTGTCCGAGTGCGCGTAGAAGATACGCTGCCAGATCTCACCGAAGAGCGCACCGAGGACGCCGAAGAGCGCGCCGAGGACGAGTGCGACGACGACGGGGGACCCGTCGGTCATCGCCATGCTCGCGATGAACGTCGCGGGCAAGGTCATGTGGTGGGTGACGGGGAACTTCTCGACGCCGAGGTTCAAGAACAGCAGGCTGGCCGCGGAGATGCCGAAGGGGATGAAGAGACTCCCGGTCTTGGCGAAGATGTATGCTCCGAGGATACCGGTGACCAGACCGAGCATCACGACGTGGCTCCATCGGTATTGGTGGGGGAGCCACGGTTCGACTGCGGGTCGCTGCGCGCTGTACCCACCGTCGGCCGCGACTTCTTCGCCGTCGACCTGGTCCATCCGCATCTTCCCGCCCTCGAAAGGCGTCATGTCGAAGAGGCTGCTGCCGCGCACTTTCCCGATGACGGGGTAACCAAAAACGAGTCGGGCGACGATAGCGGAGAGGATGACCCCCATTGCTGGCGGGTCAATTGGGATTCCGAGGCCGCCGGACGTCTGGCGGATCGCCATCCCGAGGATCCCGAAGACGCCGCCGACGGCGAGAATGTCGGGTCGGGTGCCGAGCGCGTAGGCGATGTCCTTCGCGGGGTGGTAGTCACCGTCGCCCGGTGCCGGCATACCGTCGTTCTTCGCGGCGTAGGCCGCGGCGGCGACGCCGCCGGCGAAGGCGACGTGTGGGCCGAACACGGGGCCGAAGGCGAGCGGGCCGACGATACCGGCACCGTAGCCACCAGCCGCGTCGGCGATGACGTCGGGCGAACCGCCGACGAACCCCTCCGAGACGACGTTGCCTGCCTCGCCGATGAGGACCATGAAGCCGGTGAAGATGAACGCGGGCAGCGCACCGATGGACGCGCCGAATGCGCCACCAGCGAAGGAGGCGATGACGAGGACCAGGATGTCCATGGCCGTGAGGCCGAAGACGATAGCCATCCGTTATTCCTCCTGTGCCCAGTCGAGCGAGCGCTCGATGGCGTCGTCCCAGCGCCCGTACATCCTGTCGGCCTCGTCGGCATCCATCTCCGGGCTGAACTCGCGGTCGACCTGCCAGTTGTCGCGGAGTTCGTCCACGGTATCCCAGTAGCCGACAGCTAATCCGGCGGCGTAGGCCGACCCGAGCGCGGTCGTCTCGTCGACTTCGGGTCGGGCAATGTCCGTCTGGATGATGTCGGACTGGAGCTGACAGAGGAAGTTGTTCTTGACCGCCCCGCCGTCGACGCGCAGCGCCGTCATCTCGACACCGGAGTCGGCCTCCATGGCTTCGGCGACGTCGCGGGTCTGGTAGGCGATGGACTCCAGCGTCGCGCGAACGATGTGTTCCTTGCGGGTACCCCGAGTCATCCCGACAATCGTCCCGCGCGCACGGCCGTCCCAGTGTGGTGCACCGAGTCCGGTGAACGCCGGGACCATGTAGACCCCGTCCGTCGAATCGACCGAACGAGCGAGTTCGGCCGTCTGTGCGGCGTTGTTGATGAGGTCGACGTCTTCGAGCCATTCGATTGCTGCACCCGTGATGAAGATGGAACCTTCGAGGGCATATTGGACCGGCTCGCCGGACATCTGGAACCCGATGGTCGTCAACAGGCCGTGTTCGGACTCGACGGCCTCGTTTCCGGTGTTCATCAGGTAGAACGACCCTGTGCCGTAGGTGTTCTTGGCGTCACCCTCGTCGAAACAGGTTTGGCCGAACATCGCGGCCTGCTGGTCGCCCAGTGCGCCCGCGACGGGTATCTCCTCGCCGAGGAAGCCGTCGGGATCGGTGTGGCCGTAGTACTCCTCGTCCGAGGACGGCCGAACTTCCGGGAGCATGGACTCGTCGACGCCGAACTCCTCTAAGAGTTCCTCGTCCCACTCCAGATCCCGAATGTTGTAGAGCATCGTCCGGGAAGCGTTGGTGACGTCGGTGATGTGGTTCCCGGTGAGGTTGTAGATGAGCCAGGCGTCGATCGTTCCCATCAGTAGTTCGCCAGCTTGGGCGCGGTCACGGAGGCTCTCGCCGCGGGAACTCTGCATCTTCAGGGGTTCGGCGTTGTCGAGAATCCACTCGGTCTTGGTCGCCGAGAAGTATGCATCCGCCTCCAGCCCCGTCTTCTCGCGAATTTCCTCTACTTTCCCTGCGTCCTGTAGTTCCTCGACGCGGTCGGTGGTCCGACGGTCCTGCCAGACTAAGGCGTTGTGGACGGGTTTTCCGGTCTCCTTGTCCCAGACGACGGTCGTCTCGCGCTGGTTCGTGATGCCCAGTGCTTCGAGTTGGCTCGCGTCGATACCGCCGTCTTCGAGCCCCTGTTCGACGACGTCCTGTGTGTTCTCCCAGATTTCGAGGGGGTCGTGTTCGACCCAGCCGGGTTCCGGATAGATTTGCTCGTGTTTCTCGTAGGCGTTGGCGACGACCTGTCCGCTGTGGTCGAACACCATAAACCGCGTGCCTGTCGTGCCCTGGTCGATCGAAGCGACGTACGTGTCTGTCATTCGTGTGTACTCCATCGGGCAGGCCTTGTTTACTGAAGGCCTCGCCTTGTTGGTAAACAATATAGTGAATCATTATAAAGATTACTGCCGAGTGTCGACCGCGCATAAAAAATTCGCGACGAAGAGTCGGTTCCCACGTTTCGAACGAAGGTAGTAGCCTACGAAGGTGATATAGACAACGATGCAGGCTTCAGAAGCGAATTACAGGCGCGGGGCTGAATCGTCTCGGACGTTCGAATTGGTAGTCTGAACGTCGGTTGGGTCTCGAATGTCTGAGAACGTGGCTCAGTATTTCCCCGGGAGTCGATAACCGACCCTCTCTTTCGAGCTGAAAAACGGGATTCGCCGTTGTGATTTCCGGAACGACGCGTTCGGAGGCAACAATCGGCGTCTGTGGCGGATCGCAGTACCGATGAAGATCGTCGTCGGTTATCCGCGATAGGAGATCGACAGTAACGAACTGATCTCCGTATCGACGATTGGCTTCGAACAGCTCTCATTTCGAACCGTACTGTTCTGTGGGTTCTACCGCCGATTCTTTCCACCTCCGTCGAGTTCATGTGACCTGTGAACGCCCCTCTCTATCACGACTGTCGGCGACGAAATAGTCACGATTACTGATGAAATTTACTGTAGGGAGGGGGTTCAACGGTAAAATAAAGTGCGTGCACATCGAAGACCGATTATAACAGATGGGACCGACACCACACATCGCCGTTATCGGCGGCGGTTCGACCGGCGTGGGCATCGCCCGGGACCTCGCCATGCGCGGCCTCGACGTGACGCTCGTCGAGCAGGGCAACCTCACGCACGGGACGACCGGGCGGATGCACGGCCTCCTCCACAGCGGCGGTCGCTACGCCGTCTCGGACCAGGCCAGCGCGACCGAATGCATCGAAGAGAACCGCGTCCTCCGGGATATCGCCAGTCACTGCGTGGAGATGACCGGCGGGATGTTCGTCAAGCGACCAGAGGACAGCGAGGAGTACTTCCAGGAGAAGCTCTCCGGCTGTGAGGAGTGCGGCATCCCCGCGAAAGTCGTCTCCTGCGACGAGGCCCGGGCGATGGAGCCCCATCTAGCGAAAGACATCGAGAAAGCCATCGTGGTCCCCGACGGGGCCATCGATCCGTTCCGCCTCGTCGTCGCCAACGCCGGCAGCGCACAGGAACACGGCGCACGTATCGAGACCCACTCGAAAGTGACGGACCTCCTCGTCGAGGATGGCGAGGTCGTCGGTCTCGAAGTCGAACACACCTCCGGACCGGGGACGCGCGTTCACGGCGAGAAGGGCGGGACCGAGGAGATTCGCGCCGACTACGTCGTCAACGCGACCGGCGCGTGGGCCGGCCGAATCGGCGACATGGCCGGCCTCGACATCGCGGTTCGCCCCTCGAAGGGCGTCATGACCATCATGAACGTCCGGCAGGTCGATACCGTCATCAACCGCTGTCGGCCCAAGGGCGACGCCGACATCGTCGTCCCCCACGAGACGACGGCCATCCTCGGCACCACTGACGAGGAGGTCGAGGACCCCGAGGACTACCCCGAAGAGCAGTGGGAGGTGGACCTGATGATCGAGACACTCTCGGAACTCATCCCGATGCTCGAAGAAGCCCGCACCATCCGCTCCTTTTGGGGCGTCCGGCCGCTGTACGAACCGCCGGACGTGGGCAGTACGGACCCGACCGACATCACGCGCGATTTCTTCCTCCTGGACCACGAGGAACGCGACGACCTGCCGGGCATGACCAGCATCGTCGGCGGGAAGTTCACCACCTATCGGATGATGGGCGAGCAGATTTCCGACCACGTCTGCGGGAAGTTCGGCATCGACGCCGACTGTCGCACCGCCGAGGAACCACTCCCCGGCAGCGAAGATTTCTCGGTCCTGCGCGACTACATGGACGAGTTCGGTCTCCGGTCGCCCATCGGCCGCCGCAGCGTCGAGCGCCTCGGTTCCCGCGCCGACGAGGTACTCAAGACCGACAGCCCGAATCCGACGGTCTGCGAATGTGAGGGCGTCACTCGCGCAGAGATTCAGGACGCCATCAGCCAGTCGGGGTCGGACTTAAACGCCGTCCGCATCCGCACCCGCGCGTCGATGGGCAACTGTCAGGGCGGCATCTGCTGTCACCGGCTGGCCAGCGAACTCCACCCGGAGTACGGGGAAGGCGTCGTCCGGCGGGCGTGGGATGAACTGCTACAGGAGCGCTGGAAGGGCCAGCGACACGCCCTGTGGGGCCAGCAGCTCTCGCAGGCCATGCTGAACTACGCGCTGCACGCGACGACGCAGAACCGCGACCACGATCCGGCCGGAGGCGATCCCGTGGACTTCGCCGCCTTCGATACGGGCGTCGGCCACGGCGATACCCCGAGCACGGCCGACGTCGCCGCCGACGGAGGGCGAAATGGCGATTGAGTCGGAGGTGCTGGTCGTCGGCGGCGGGCTGGCCGGACTGACGAGCGCGCTCACCGCCGCCCGCGAGGGTGCGGACGTGCGACTGCTCTCCTACAAACAGAGCACGCTCCGGCAGGCCTCCGGGCTGGTCGATCTGCTCGGCTACACGCCCGACGGCGACGGACCGCTGACTGACCCGTATTCGGCAATAGCGGACCTCCCGGAGTCACACCCCTACAGCACCGTCGGCGTCGAGACGGTTCGCGAGGCGATGGCGCTGTTCGACGACGTAACCGACTACGAAGGGGGCCACACCGATACGAACGCGCTCCTGCCGACCCACGGCGGGACGGTCAAACCGACCGCTCGGTACCCACAGAGTGCGGCAGCGGGCCTGGCGAGTGACGACCGGGACGTGCTGCTGGTCGGCATCGAGTCGATGACCGACTTCGACGCGCCCCACGTCGCCGCCCACCTCGAAGCCGCCGGGGTTCCCTTCGACGTACGTGGGGAGACGATTCAGTTCCCAGGCGACCTGCGCGCGGACGCGAAGGTGACGCGCTATGCGAAGCTGCTCGATACCGACAGCGAGGTAGCGGTTCGCGGCCGGAAACGACCGGCACGCGAAGCGCTCGCCCAGCGCGTGAACCCCCTCATCGAGGACGAGGAACGCGTCGGTTTCCCGGCGATTCTCGGCGACGACCACCCCGGGGCGATCCGGCAAGCCCTGAGCGAGCAAATGGGCGTCGACGTCTTCGAAGTCCCGATGGGGCCGCCGTCGCTACCCGGTCTCCGCCTCGAAGACCGACTGTTCGCGGCACTCGACGCGGCTGGCGCGAACATCGAGACTGGGAATCCGGTCGTCGCCTACGAGGGAGACAGGCACGTAGAGCGCGTGTTCGTGGAAAAGAACGGCGCGAAGATACCCTACTCTGCCGAGCAGTTCGTCCTCGCTACGGGCGGCCTCGTCGGGAAGGGCATCGAGTCCGACCGCGAGGGCGTCTCCGAACCCGTTTTCGACTGTCACGTCCCGCACCCCGAGAACCGCTACGACTGGTTCGACACCGAAGTGTTCGGCGACCACCGGTTCGCCGGGTTCGGCGTCGAGACCGACGGGCGGATGCGGCCGCTCGCGGCCGACGGTGACGCGGAGTTCGAGAACGTGCGAGCCGCTGGGAGCGTACTGGGCGGCTACGACTTTGCGGCTGAGAAATCCGGCGGCGGCGTCTCGATTGCGACTGGCTACGCGGCGGGCACGAACGCCGCGGAGGAACTACGATGAGCGACGCAGAATCTCCAGACTTCGACCCTGTTGCACCGAATACGGGCGAGGACTTCGAACCGACCGAAGTGTTCCCCGAGAGCGACGATTTCGACCTCCGACCGGGCGCTGACGCCTGTTACAAGTGCTCGATCTGCGACACGAACTGCCCGGTCGCGGAGGTGGACGACGACTTCCCCGGGCCGAAGTTCCAAGGTCCCGAGCAGTGGCGACTCAAACAGACCGACGACGGCTACGAGATAGACGACTCGGTGATGGACTGCTCGAACTGCATGCGCTGTGACAACGCCTGTCCGTCGGGCGTCCCCCTCTCGCAGATGCACAACACCGCCCGCGGGGAGTACGTCAGCGAGCAGATGGACAAGTTCTCCGTGGAGTACGTCCGCAACCGCATCCTCGCCAACTACCGGACCTCGGCGTGGTTCGCCAGCAAGGTGCCGAAAGTGGCGAACTTCGCCATGAACTTCGGGCCCGCCCGCTGGGTCATGGAGAAGACGATGGGCATCACCAGCGAGCGCGACTTCCCGGAGTTTGCCCAGCAGACGTTCCGCGAGTGGTGGGCCGACCGCGGCGGCGCGAACGCCTCGCGGCGGAACGCTCGACGCGCACGCGAGCGGATGGGCGACCCCGCGGACGCCGAGAAGAAGGTGGCGTACTTCCACGGCTGTTACTCGAATTACAACACGCCCGAGGTCGGCAAGGCGATGGTCCGTGTCTACGAGCGCTTCGGCTACGAGGTGGTCGCCCCCGAACAGAAGTGTTCGGGGACGCCGATGTTCGCAAACGGGATGTTAGACGACGCCCGCCGCCACGCCGAGGTCAACGTCTCCTCGATGTCGGACCTCGTCGAGAAAGGGTACGACGCCATCGCCTCGTGCACCTCCTGTTCGATGGCGCTCCGACAGGAGTACCCCGAACTGTTCGACATCGACGGCATCGAGAAGGTGGCCGCGAACACCTTCGAGGCCGTCGAGTACCTCCGCATCCACGAGGACTTACGTGACGAGATTCGGGAAGCGGACGTCTCGGGCAACCTCGCCCGCGAGTTCGCCTACCACGCGCCGTGTCACGCCCGCAATCAGGGGCTGGACCGGCAGGCCGTCGAACTGTTCCGCGACTTAGAGGGCGTCGGCGTCGAGGACGTCGGCGAGTCCTGTTCGGGCATCTCCGGTACCTACGGCTGGAAAGAGGAGAAGTACGAGAAGTCGATGGCGATCGGCGACGAGATGTTCGACCACATGGAAGACGCCGAAGGGACGACCGGCATGACCGAGTGCCCGACGTGTGCGATGCAGATGGAACACGGCAGCGGCTACGAGATTCGCCACCCGCTGGAGTTGCTAGAGTCGGCACTGGTGACGTAGCGCGAAAGCAGAAAGACGAGTTTTCGGGCGTTACTCGCCGCGGACGAACGTGACCGGGCACGGCGCGTTCAGCATAACTTCCTGTGCCGTAGAGCCGAAGACGGCCTTGCCGGTCGGCGAGCGTTTGCGGCCGCCGACGACGACGAGGTCGGCGCTCTCATCTTCTGCGAGGTCGACGATCTGCTGGCCGTGGTTGCCGACGGCACCGCGGACGCTGTAATCGATGCCGGCGTCGTTGAACCGGTCTTCAAGCTCGCGGACGGTCGTGTGCCGGTCGGCGACTTCGTTCGGGTCGGCCTCGCTGACGGAGGCGAACTCCAGTCGGTCGACGACGTTCTCGTACTCGTCGTCGGTGAAGACGTGAGCGATGACGACGCTGGCCCCCGTAGGACCGGCGATGTCCGTGACGGTCGCGGCGAGTTCGTCGATGCGGTCTTTGTCGTTCGGTCCGACTGCGAGGAGAATTCTCTCTAGTGCCATAGCGGCCCTGCACGGGGCTCGAAAGTAAAGGCTTCGGTGACTACTACGCCTGTTGTAACGGGACGCCGTACCAAACGAGCGCCAGAGCCGGCGTTATCCCGTGTTCTTCATGCCAGCCGCGACCCCTTGCACCGTCAGGCGGAGTGTCCGCTTTTCGGTCTCGGTGAGGTGTGACTGTGCCAGCAGGCGGACCTGCAGAAGGTTCAGTGGGTCCACGTACGGGTTCCGTCGTTCGAGGTTCTCTTCGAGCCAGTCGCGCGATAGCAGGCCGTCCCGGCCGCCGATTTCGAGGACGAGGTCGACCGTCTCGCGGTACTCTTCCTCGATACGCGGGAAGATGCGCTCGCGCAGGTCGTCGTCTGCGAGGTCGGCATATTCTTTCGCGATGTCCATGTCCGTGCGGGCGAGCGCCAGTGACGCGTTGTCGAGCTTCGTCTGGAAGAACGGCCACTCCTCGTACATCTGCTTCAGCGTCTCGATGTCGCCACCGTCGTCTAAGTAGGCGTTCAGCCCGGTAGCGATGGAGTACCAGCCCGGGATGATACAGCGGGCCTGCGTCCACGAGAACACCCATGGGATCGCGCGCAGGTCGTCGACGCTGCGGTCCTCACTACGGGAGGCCGGTCGCGACCCCATGTTGAGGTTCTCGATGACGGTGATGGGCGTCGCCTGCTCGAAGTACTCGACGAAGCCGTCCGTCTCCAGCAGGTCTTGATACTCTTTACGAGCGGCGTCGGCGGCCGTCTCCATCGCCTCGGACCACTCGTCGGGAATCTCCTCGACGGGTTCGTGCATCGAGTTGTGACGGGCACGGACCTGCGCGTTGAGCATCTGTTCGAGGTTGCGCTCTGCGATGTCGTGGTTGGCGTACTTCTCGGCGATGGCCTCGCCCTGCTCGGTGAACTTGATCTGACCGGTCACCGTCTCGTTGGGCAGGGCCAGCATCGCATCGTTCATCGGGCCGCCGCCGCGGGAGATCGAGCCGCCGCGGCCGTGGAACAGACGCATCTCCACGTCGTAGTCGTCGGTGATGTTCGCCAGTCGCTTCTGATTGTTGTATAGCGACCAGTTGGCGGCCAAAAAGCCGTTCTCCTTGTTGGAGTCGGAGTACCCGAGCATTATCTCCTGAATGCCCTCGCGGGCGTCCAGCGCCTTCGAGTAGGCGTCGTTGTCGAACAGCGTCCCCATGATACGCCGGGCACCGGAGAGAGCGTACTCCGATTCCAGCAGCGGGACGATGTCCAGGCCGCAGTAGCCCGGCAGGTCCACGATGCCGACCTGATCGGCCAAGAAGAGGACTTCCAGCACGTGACTGGACTCCTCACACCAGCTGATCGCGTAGGTGTCGATGGCGTCGATGCCGAACTCGTTCTGCCAGTCGGCGGTCTTGCGGAAGCGGCGGAAGACGCGAGTCGAGTCGTCCGAGAGTCCCTCGGTGTCCTCCATGTCGACGATGGGTTCGTCCTGCAGGATAGCCTCGGTGAGGAATTCGACGCGTTCGTCCTCGTCCATCTCGGCGTAGTCGATGCCCTGTCGGTCGACGGCCTCGGCGATGGCGTCGGTGTGCATCTTCCGGTGGTCACGGAGGTCGAGGCTGGCGAGCGCGAAGCCGAACGTGTCGACCTTCCGAATCAGCGGGTCGACGTGCGCTTCAGCGACGACTTCCGCCTCGTTCTCGCGGAGGCTCTCGGCGATGGTCCGGAGGTCCTTGAGTAGCTCTCCCGACCCGTCGTAGCCGCCCTGCCGGACGTCGCTGACCCGGAGGACAGACTCGCGCATCAGCTTGAGCTTCTGGCGGTACGGTTCGTCGGGGTAGCGCTCCTCGGCCTCGCTCGCGACGCCGGGGAGTCGGGTCTTGTGCTCGCTCAGGCGTTCGTCGAAGGCGGCGTCGGTCGTGATGTTCGAAGCGTCCTGGCTGAGCACGCCGGAGAGCTCCTTGAGCTTGTCGCGGTACAGCGGCAGGATGGTGTCACGCTGGCGTTCGAGCGTCTCCTCGGTGACCTCCGGCGTGACGAAGGGATTGCCGTCGCGGTCGGAGCCGGCCCACGAGCGGAACTCGTACAGTTTGGGGACGTCGATATCCTCGGCGTACTCCTCGTCCAGCGCGTGTTCGAGTTCGTCGTACACCTCGTCGATGACCTCGAAGAGGACGTTCTCTAGGTACCACTGGACGTTGAGCGCCTCGTCGGTGACCTCGGGGCGGCGGTCACGAACCTGTGGCGTCTGCCAGAGGCTCGTGACTTCGGCCGCGAGGTCGCGTTCGACGGTGTCCTCCTCGCGGTCGGTGAGTCGGACCTCGTCGAGCGTTTCGAGGTCGTTCGCGACCGCACGGAGCTTCGCCTTCACCGTCTTTCGTCGGGCTTCGGTCGGGTGAGCAGTGAACGTCGGCTGGATGAGCACGTCGTTGAGGACCTGCTCGACCTCCTCCGCGTCGGCGTCGCGGTCCGAGAGCCGCTTGACGGCGTCGAGGACGCTGTCCTCTAAGACCCCTTCCTGACTGCCCTCGCGGATCTCGCGGACGCGTTCGCGCTCCTCTGCGAGGTTGATGAGTTCGAAGTACGTCGTGAACGCTCGCGCGACGATGTCCTCCATCTCGGGATTCAAGCGGTCGAGCGTCTGCCCCACACCGTCCCGGGTGTCTGCGTCGCCACGCCGATACTCGATGGAGGACGTCCGAATGTCTTCGACAATTTCGAACGCTTCCGTCGACGATTGCGTCTCCACGATCTCGCCGAGGAGCTCGCCTAACTCCCGCACGTCCTGACTTATCTCTCTGGCGTGCAAAGTCATACCAGTCTCTCCCAAGGGGAAGCCTAAAACACTATTGAAACGGCGTAGCACGGCGGCGGCAACGTCTGTGGTAATTCGTGATAGAATGCGGTGCGAGGGCGGTAAGCACGTCGAGATCGACGACGGTTCGTGACACCATACCGAACTGTTTCCGGCGGGTAGTTCGGGACGATATTATGCCTTCGTGGGAAGAATAATTTATCATTATGGAGATATCATCTTCGGTAGCGTGGACAGCCCATGATAGACATCGCCATGGACATGGAGCAGTACGACTGTCCGTTCATCGATACGACGGCAGACCATGGTGTCGCGTTCGCGGCGGTCCACTGGGACTTCGACACCGCCAAGCGGGAGCTAGAGACGCGGATGGTCGTCGAAGCCGACGACCGGGAAGTACTCGACCACGGGCTCTCGACGTTGCAGGACCACCCGAACATGAACGACGTCTCGCTATTGCGCCGGCAGGACGACGCCGCCCACATCCGGACGGTCATGGTCGAGACGACGGCCATGGAGACGATCCGGGACAACGGCGGGTACATCACCGGCCCGTTCCATATCGAGGCGGGTAGCGAAGTGTGGCACGTCGGGTTCGACCGGGGCCGAGACGCCGACGATACGCTCTCGGAACTCGATCGGGACAACGAGTTCGACGTCATCGAACGCTCGCCGGCCAGTCTGCCGGAGCTACAGGACGTGGCGCACAATGCAGGTGCAGCGATGACGCTCATCGAGGGCTGTCGCGACCTCTCGGAGACGGAACGTGAGACGCTCGAAGAGGCCGTCTCCTCTGGGTACTTCCAGAGCCCGCGCGACGCGACGCTCGGGACGCTGGCGGAGGAGTTCGGCGTCTCGAAACCCGCCGTCTCGAAGAACCTCCGTCGAGGCGAGCGCAAGATGATCGAGCGCGTCGTCGACGCGCTCGACGACATAGATTCCTGACCCGCTTCTCGGCGTTAACATGTGAACGCGACACACTATGGTAATCGTTCGTGTACTTACATCTGTATGCGAGACCACATCACACGACGGCGCGTACTCGGTGCGCTCGGTGTCGGCATCTCCGGCCTCAGCGGTTGCGTAAACGAGGACGGAAGCAGCGACGGCGGCGATGGCGGCAACGGCGGTGACGGGGGCGGCGGAACTTCCAACATGACAAGCGACGGCACCTCGACGGGCGGGTCGGACAGCGCACAATCGATCAGTATCGGCGTGCTCCAGCCACTCTCAGGGGACCTCTCGTACTACGGAAAGCAGTCGCTGTGGGGGTTCCTCTCGGGGCTCTCGTACAAGGCAGATCAGGCCCCGCCGAAGCAATCAAGCACGGGTGAACTGTCGATGACCGTTGGTGACGTAGAATACACCCTCTACGTCCGCGATACCGAGTTCTCGGCGGACACTGCACAGACGGCCGCGACGAACCTCGTCAGCAATCAGGACGTAGATATGCTCTTTGGCTGTTCCTCCTCCGGGGCGGCCGGACGGGTCATCGGCAACGTCGTCAGTCAGGCAAGCGTCCCGATGATGGTCGGGCCGGCGGCGTCGGCGGGCATCACGTCCAACAGCGAGACGTGTTCGGACCTCGTCTATCGCGCCAGCGAGACCACCGCGATGGACGCCCGTTCCGGCGGGAAGTACGTCGCCAACGAGACGGACGTCTCGAAGGTGTACCTCTTCGGTGCGGACTACTCCTTCGGGCGCGCGGTGGTGAACAACTACAAGGCTGTCCTCCAGCAGGAGGGCGTCGAAATCCTCGACACCCGCTTCGTCGAACGGGGATACGAGGAGTGGGAGGGCCTGCTCGACAACGCCGAAGAGGCCGGGGCGGAGGGCGTCGTCGGCGGCTTTACCGTTGCGACGCTCCCGCTGATGTTCAACGCCTTCCTCTCGGGAGACTACTCGTTCCGCGTCTTCGGCGGGTTCGCCACGCGAATCACCAACAGCGTCGTCGGCGGAACGCTCCAGAACGTCCTCGGCGAACCGCTGACCAAGGAGAAAATTCGGAACGCGCGGCTCGGGCCGTTCACCACTCGATACCACTGGAACCAGTACGACAACGAGATTAACTCTACCTTCGTGGATAGGTACACCGAGACCTACGGTGTCGTCCCGGACCTCTTCACCTCGGGGACGTTCACGGGTGCGTCGGCTATCCATCAGGCCATCACCGAGGGCGGTTCGGCGGCGGGTACGGACATCGCCGACGCCCTCAAAGGGATGACCGTCACGGATACGCCGAAAGGCGAGGGCGGGTACACCTTCCAGGAGTACAACAATCAGGCCCGCTCTGCGATGACCGTCGCCGACCCGATCCCGACCACCGACGAGTGGGCGGACAACTGGGGCGCGGCCATCATGCCGAGCGAACCGCTCGCCCGTATCGAGGGGAGCGAGGCCACGATTCCGAAAGACAGCGACCAGATGGGTTGCTCGCTGTAACATGCTCAGAACGCGGGGACTGACCAAGGATTTCGGCGGACTGACGGCCGTCGACAGCGTCGACTTCGAATTGGGCACCGAGCTTTGCTCGCTCATCGGTCCCAACGGAGCCGGGAAGACGACGTTCTTCAACCTCCTGACCGGCGTGTTGGAACCGACCGCGGGCAGCGTCTCGCTCCGCCGCGGCGAGTCGTGGGCGGACATCACCGACGCCTCGCCTCACGAGACGGCCCAGCAGGGCATCCACCGGTCGTATCAGGTGACGAATGTCTTCCCCGAGCGCACGGTCTTAGAGAACGTCCGCGTGGCCGAACAGGCCGCGGGCGACGATTCGATGACGGTCTGGCGCAACGTCGACCACTTCGGGGGCTACACCGAGCGCGCGTACGCACGACTCGACCGGGTCGGACTGGCAGATCGGGCCGAGGACCCGGCGAGCACGCTTAGCCACGGAGCCAAGCGGAAGCTCGAAGTGGCCATCGCGCTGGCCGGCGACCCGTCGGTACTCCTTTTGGACGAACCGAACGCGGGCGTCTCCTCCGAGAGCGTCGACGAAGTGCGCGAACTCATCCAGGACGTGGCCGACGACCACGCCGTCCTGCTGGTCGAACACAACATGGACATCGTGATGGACGTCTCCGACCGCGTCGTCGTCCTGCATCAGGGCGCGGTCATCGCCGACGGGCCACCCGAGGACGTGCGGGCGAACCCGGACGTGCAGTCGGCGTATCTCGGCGGCTACGAGCCCGGGACGCTCGACGAGACGAACGGCGACACGACGAACGGCGAATCGACTGACTCGGGAGGTGTCGCGTGACGCTTCTCGAACTCGACGGCGTCCACGCCTACTACGGCGACAGCCACATCCTCGAGGGCGTGGACCTCTCCGTCTCGTCGGGAGAAGTCGTCGCGCTCGTGGGACGCAACGGCGTCGGCAAGACGACGACGCTCCGTTCTATCCTCCAGTTGACGCCGCCGCGCGAGGGCGAGATTCGGTTCCGCGGCGATTCACTCGTGGGTCTCGAAACGCACGAAGTCGCCCGCCGCGGCCTCGGCTGGATTCCCGAGGACCGGCGCATCTTCTCGCAGTTGACCGTCGAGGAGAACCTGCGGGCGGCCATCCCTGACGCCGACAGCGTTCAGGAGGGGCTGGGACTTGCCTTCGAGTCGTTCCCCATCCTCGAAGAGCGGCGCGGGCAGGACGCGGGCACCCTCTCTGGCGGCCAACAGCAGATGCTCGCCATCGCCCGCGGCCTCGTCGGCGAAAACGAACTACTGCTCGTAGACGAACCGAGCGAGGGCCTCGCACCGCAGATTGTCGCCGACGTGGGCGAGGCGCTAGCCCGTGCCGCCGAGGACACGACTGTCCTGCTAGTCGAACAGAACCTCCCGCTGGCGTTAGACCTCGCCGATCGGTTCTACATCGTGGACAACGGCCGGGTCGTCGACGACGGCGACACCGACGCGGTGTCGGCGGACGACGAGCGCTTCAGGAGGTATCTCTCGGCATGATACTCGAAGCGCTCGCGGACTTCCTGACGCTCTCGGAATTCGGGAGCGTCCTCGTCGAGGGACTGGCGAAGGCGTCGCTGTACGTCATGATCGCCAGCGGACTGACGCTCATCTTCGGCCTGATGGGCGTGTTGAACTTCGCGCACGGGTCGCTGACGATGGTCGGCGCGTATCTGGGCGGGTTGATCATGGTCGTCACCGTCACGCAGACGACCGGAACGGTCGGCCGTCTCGCGCTGTTCTTCGTCGCCATCGTCGCCGTCTTCGGCGCGCTCTCCCTGCTGGGCGGGGCCATCGAGACGCAGGTGATTCGACCGCTGTACGACAGACCACCGATATACCAGATACTGCTGACGTTCGGACTGACGCTGGTCATCGACGAACTCGTCCGCATCGTGCTGGGAATCTACGGGATGCAACCGCTGTCGAAGTGGAACGCGGCGCTGGCGACGAAGCCACAGCTCCTGCGCGAACCGGCGACGCTTGGCCCCATCGAGGTTCGGTGGCTGGCCGTCTTCGAGATACTGCTGGGCGTGCTCGCAGTCGCGCTCATCTGGGGCTTCCTCACACGGACGCGCTACGGGCTCTACATCCGGGCCGGGAGCGAGGACGCCGAGATGGCCTCGGCACTCGGCATCGACGTGCGGCGCGTGTTCACCGTCGTCTTCGCGCTCGGCGTCGGCCTCGCGGGTGCGGCCGGCACGCTCCTGATGTGGGACGTCTCCTGGGGTGCGAGCGTCCCGCTGGCGGCCCAGACGCTGCTGCCGGCGTTCATCGTCGTCATCGTCGGCGGACTGGGGACGTTCCGGGGTACTGTCGCCGCCTCACTGGTCGTCGGGATGACCGACTCGGTGATGACGTGGTGGTTCCAGAACTACATCCGCTTCACCGGCCTCCCCGAGCTAGTGCTGTTCCTCGTGCTGGTCGTGACGCTCATCGTCCGGCCCCAGGGCCTCTTCGGCGTCGAGGAGGTGGGCGGCCATTAGCACCGACACCGAGACCCAGTCCGCCGCCGCGACTGGGACCGACTGGCCGGTAGACTATCTCCGGGCGCACGTCCCCCACCTCGCGGTCGTCCTCGCGCTGCTGGTCTACCCGTCAATCTATCACTTCCTCGTCAACTCCGCGGTGAGCTACGAGGCGACGATGCTGTTGCCCACCGTCGAGACGATGACCTCGGTGCTGTACTTCGGCCTGTTCGCCATGTCGTTCGACTTTATCAGCGGCTATACCGGCTACCTCTCGTTCGGTCACGCCGCGTTCTACGGCACCGGCGCGTACACGGTCATCCTCATCGCCAACGACGCAGTCCCCTTGCTCGGCTCGGGGACACCGTTCATGGTGTCCCTGCTCGTGGCGGGGCTGCTCGCGGTAGTTCTCGCCATCCTCGTCGGACTCGTCTCCTTCCGCCTCTCGGGCGTCTACTTCGCGATGATTACCCTCGGATTCGCACAGGTGCTGTACGTCTTCGTCCGCGGGTGGGACTACGTGGCGACGAACCCGCGGGACGGCCCCTCCGTCGGGTCGACCCACTCCGCCGGGTTCGAGATCGGTATCCCTGGCATCGACCAGTTGAACCTCGCTATCGGCATCCTCACCGGCGACGAGGTGTCGCTGCTGGGCCAGACGCTCGGCAGCACCGCCGTCTCCTACTACATGGTCGGCCTCGTGGTGCTGGTCTGTTACTTCGCCATGCAACGCATCGTCCACTCCCCGTTCGGACAGGTGATGCTCGCCATCCGCGAGAACGAGGAACGGGCCGTCGCCATCGGCTACAACACCTACCTGTACAAACTGGCGGCGTTCGCCATCAGCGGCTTCTTCGCTGGCGTCGCCGGCGGCCTGTTCGCGGGGTTCCGCCGCTCCGCGAGCCCGGAGAACGCCTTCTACTTCCTGACGACGGGCGACGCCCTGTTAGCGAGTATCATCGGCGGCTTCGGCACGCTCGCCGGGCCACTGTTCGGCCGCCTGTTCGACGAGACGATTCGGGAGTTCCTCTCGACGTCCGGACAGGGCGGCGGACTCCTCCCGTACCTCCGCGCGCTCCTGGGCGAGGAGACGCTCGGGACCCCCGTCGTGGGAGACATGACCTTCGGCGGCCTCATCGACACGCTGCTGAACGGTCACGCCGCCCTCTACGTCGGCCTCGTGTTCGTCCTGTTCGTCCTCTACGTGCCCGACGGTCTGCTGGGGACGATTCGCCAGCGGGCCGGCGGGAAGCTCGCGGTGGTTTCGGCCAACACCCTCGGTTCGGACCCGAGTCCCGACCCCCCGGCCGACGACGCCGGAGGTGACGAGCAGTGACCGTTCACATCACCGGCCTCGGCACCTACCTTCCCGACGTGGTGCTCACCGGTGCGGACATCGCGGAACGAACCGACATCCCCGAGGAGGTAGTCGTCGAGAAGATGGGCGTCGAGCGGAAACACGTCTGTCCGCCCGACGAGGACCACCCCGCGGAGATGTGCGTCGCCGCCGCCGAGGACGCCCTCGCTGACGCGGCCCTCCGTCCCGACGAACTCGACAGCGTGCGCTACCACGGCAGCGAGTTCAAGGACTACGTCGTCTGGAACGCCGCCGCCGCCGTCGCCGACACTCTCGGCGCGGACAGCGCGTCGGCCACCGAGAGCTACGCGCTCTGTGCCGGCCTCCCCGTCGCGGTGCGGGAGGCGAAGGCCCTCGTCGAGAGCGACGCGGGCCTCGACAAGATTCTCCTCGTCGCCGCCAGCCGCGAGGAGGACCTCGTGGACTACGACGACCCCGACACCTCCTTCATGTTCAACTTCGGGAGCGGCGCGACGGCGCTGGTCTTGGAAGCCGACGCGCCCGACCGCGCCCTCGCTCGCGTCCGCGCGAGCGCCTCGCTGACCGACGGCAGTTTCAGCGAGGACGTGATCATGCCCGCGGGCGGCACTCGTCGGCCGCCGTCCCACGACACGGTGGCGAACGACGAACACACCCTCCGCGTCCCCGACCACAAGCGGATGAAGCGCCGACTCGGTGAGGTCAGCCTGCCGAACTTCAGGGAGGTGGCCGACGACGCGCTCTCCCGCTCCGGCTACGGCCGCGCCGACGTGGACTTCGCCGCCATCACCCACATGAAGCGGTCGTTCCACGAGGTACTTTGCGACGACTTCGACCTCGGCCCGGACGACCACCTGTATCTCGACGAGTACGGCCACGTCCAGAGCTGTGACCAGGGGCTGGCCCTCGACGCCGTCAGGGAGGACTTATCGCCAGACGACGTGGTCCTCTGTCTCGCAGCCGGAACCGGCTACACCTGGGCGGCGTCGGTGCTGGAGTGGGGCACGGCGTAGCCCGTACTGTCGGTTCATCAGGACGTTCACATGGTAACGTCCCCCTTGAAGGGCGTTCCGAGAGTACGATAGTTCATGCCAGATGCACACAACGACGGTGTCCGTCTCGCCTACGAACGCGAGGGACCGGACGACGCCGAGACAGTGGTGTTCGTCGAGGGGTTGGGCTACGGCCGCTGGATGTGGCGGTGGCAGCGCCGCGCCGTCGCCGACGACTACGACACGATTCTGTGGGACAATCGCGGAACCGGCGAGTCGAGCGAGCCCGAGGGGCCGTACACCGTCGAACAGATGGCCAGCGACCTCGCAGAGGTCTTAGACGACGCGGGCGTGGATTCGGCCCACGTCGTCGGCGCGAGCATGGGTGGGATGATCGCCCAGCAGTTCGCCCTCGACGACGACCGCGTGGCGTCGCTGACGCTCATGTGTACCTCACCCGGCGGTCCCGAGGAGGTGCCGACCCCGGAGACGACGGTCCAGCGGATGTACGGCGAACCGGGGGACATGGACGAACGGGAGGCGATACGCTACAAGATGGCCCCCGCGTTAACCGACGAGTTCGCCGAGGAGAACGAGGACCTCCTCTCCCGCATCGTCGACTGGCGACTCGACAGCGACGCCAGCGACCGGGCTCGACAGTGGCAGGGGGCCGCCGTCGAGGACTTCGACGTCCACGACCGCCTCGGCGAGATTCAGATCCCCGCCCTCGTCCTCCACGGCACCGCCGACCGTGTCGTCCCCATCCAGAACGGTGAACTGCTCGCCGAGGGCCTGCCCGACGCCGAGTTCGTCTCCCTCGAAGGTGGTCCGCACCTCATCTTCGTCGAGCGCCGCGACGAGGTGAACCGTCTGCTCACGGAGTTCTTAGAGGATGTCTGAGTTTGCCGCGGGACCGCAAGCGTGGGTCGGCGCGTGGAGCGAGAAGCGTGCGTCGCTGACGCCCGACCGGGAGGGCCTCGTGGACGCGACGACTGGCGAGCGATTTACCTACGCCGAACTCGACCGTCGAGCGAACCGGACGGCGCGACTGCTGCGCGAGTACGGCGTCGCCGACGGCGGTCGGGTCGCCGTCGTCTCGCGCAACCGCCCGGCCGTCGTGGACTGCTTTTTCGCCACGGGGAAGACCGGTGGCGTCCTCGCGCCGCTCTCCCATCGCCTCGCGCCGCCGGAACTGGGCGAACTGCTCGAACGCGTCGACCCCGGACTGCTCGTCGTCGAAACGCCGTTCCTCGCGGACGTGCGCGAGGCGCTCGACGAGACGGACGACCTCGAGACGACGCTGCTGGTCGTCGAAGCGACCGACTCAGACGACGATAGAACGGACGATATTTCGACCTACGCCGACGCGCTCCCCGAGGACGACTCGCCGGTCGAGACGGCGACGCTCTCACCCGAAGACCCGCACCTCTTGCTCCACACCGGCGGGTCGACGGGGACGCCGAAGGAGACGGTCATCACCCATCGCGGCGTCGTCTGGAACTCCGTGAACACGATTACGGCGTGGGGCCTGCGCGACGACGACGTGACGCCGATGGTGTTCCCGATGTTTCACACCGGCGGCTGGAACGTCATCACGGTCCCACTCTGGCACATGGGCGGCACCGTCGTCGTCGCCCGTGAGTTCGACCCCAGCGACCTCCTGTGGGTCATCGAGGAGGAGGGCGGGTCGGTCCTCGTCGCGGTCCCCGCCGTGTTGCGGATGATGACCGACCACGAGGCGTGGGAGTCGACGGACCTCTCGACGCTTCGCTTCGCCAAGTCCGGCGGCGGCCCCTGCCGACAGTCGGTGATGGAGGCGTGGTGGGACCGCGACGTGGAACTCTCACAGGGCTACGGCCTCACCGAGTGCGGCCCGAACAACTTCGCCATGCCGGAGGGGTGGCCCCGCGAGCGCGCCGACGCCGTCGGCGTCCCGGCGATGCACGTCGACGCACGAGTCGTAGATGGGGGAGACAAAGTCCAACAGGGCGCGGTCGGCGAGCTCGAACTCCGCTCGCCACACGCCGCCGCCGGCTACCTCGACAACCCCGAGGAGACCGAAGCCACCTTCGGCGGCGGGTGGGTGGCCACCGGCGACCTCGCGCGTGTGGACGAGGACGGCTACTTCCACATCGAGGGGCGCAAGAAGCACATGTTCGTCAGCGGCGGCGAGAACGTCTATCCCGCGGAAGTCGAGGACGCTATCGCCGGCCACGATGCCGTCTCTGAGGTCGTGGTCGTTCCGGTTCCCGACGAGCAGTGGGGACAGGTCGGCAAAGCCGTCGTCGAACTCGCGCCTGGCGCGGCGTCGCTGTCGCTCGACGACCTTCGGGCGTACCTTGACGACCGACTCGCCCGGTTCAAACACCCGCAGCACCTCGCGTTCGTCGAGGCATTGCCGACCAGCGGCCCGGACAAGATCGACCGACAGGCCGTCACCGAGCGGTTCGGGGAGTAGCGCGGCGGGCGGTTGGAGTGGGTCGTCAAGCGACGCCGCTTCCAGCCGCGAATAGCACGCTCGTCCAGCCGAAGGTCAACATGCCAGCTAGCAGTATAGACCACGACGCCGCTCTAACCGGCGCGGCGAGTATGTAGCCAACCGGTCGGGTAGTTCGCGGCAGTTCGGCGGCGGTCGCAAAGAGCGTCTGCGTGTCGGTATCGCTCGGAAACGACGTGAACCCGAAGGCGACACCCAGCCATAGAAAGGGCCAACCGAGCGGTCCGGTGACAGCGTTCGCCACGGCGAAACAGGCGAGCGCGAACAGGGAGTTCACGACGAACGGGGCGACGGCGATGGCGAAGTCAGGACCGAACGCCGACACCGGCTCGTGTTCCAACACGGCGTCGTCGGCCATCGGTCGCATCGCCGGTGGCCCGAGCACCCTGACGCCGGTCAGTTTGCAGGCGGCGTAGTGAGCGTACTCGTGGGTGACGATGCCCGGCCCGACTGCAATCGTGACCAACAGGTTGGAGAGCGAGTTCAGGGCGGCAGTCGACACGTGCCGACGTTGAGAGGGCGGAAATATGTGGCTATCGGAGCGCTCCGCGAGCGTCGGTACTAGTCGGCCGGTTCGACGTCGGTTATCTCGAAGCGCGCGCCGCCCGCGTCGCTCTCGTCGATGGCGATCACCCACCCGTGGGCCGCGACGATGCGCTGGACGATTGCGAGACCGAATCCGGTTCCATCCGACGCGTTCGAGTAACCGCTCTCGAAGACCCGTTCGCGTTCTACCGGAGGGATGCCGTCGCCGTCGTCCTCGACGTAGAACCCCCGTCCGTTGTCGAGGACGCCGACGGTCACGGAGACGGCGCGGTCGTTGTGTTCCACGCTATTTCTGAACAGGTTCTCGACCAGTTGCTTGAACTGGCTCTCGTTTGCACGGATACTGCCCCCGCGTCCGACGTGGAGCGACGCCTCGCCGGTGGCTACGTTTCGCCAGCACGCCTCGGCTATGGTCTCGACTTCGACCACGTCGACTTCGTCGACGCGCTCGCTCAGTCGGGCGAGCGAGAGCACGTCTTCGACGAGTTGCTCCATGCGCGAGAGGGCCTGCTGGCTCCGCTCGAAATGTTCGGCGTCGCCTGTCTCCTCGGCCAGTTCTAGCGACCCTTCGAGGACGCTGAGCGGGTTCCGCAGGTCGTGGCTCACGACGTTCGCGAACTCCGCCAACCGTTCGTTCTGTCTCGTCAGTTCGCGTTCCCGTTCGCGCAGGAGCGATTCGCGGTCCACTCGCTGGAGCGCCGCCGTGACCGTCGAGGCCAGGATGTCGACGAGCGCGTGGTCAGTCTCGTCGAACGCGTTCGGGTCCCTCGACGAGACAATGAACACGCCGTGGTCCGAAATCGGATAGACGATCGCGCTGCCGGCCGGCGTGTTCCCGGCTAACCGCTCGTGTTCGGTGCAGTCGTCCACGTAGCGCGGTGTCTGCTGGTCGAAGGCCTCCCAGACGACCGAGTCGACCGGGTCGCCGCTGTCGCGTTCGTACCCCGGAAGCGTCTCGAACGTCGATTCGAGACTGTTGGTCTGCGTGAGCAACGTCAGCCGTCGCCCGTCATCGCTCAGCTCGTGAAATCCGCTGAGTTCCGCGCCGAGTACGTCGTCCGCGATATCGACGGCGACCGCCGCCGTCTCCTCGACGGACTGGGTCGTCATCAGCGCCTGGGTGCGGCGCTGTAGCTGTTCGAGACGCTTTCGGTGGGATTTCCGTTCGGTGATGTCCCGAACGACACAGATGATCGACCCGTCGTCGAGTTGGGTCAGCGACACCTCCTGTGTGAACGACTCGCCGTTGCGCCGCTGGCCCGTCGCTTCCCCGAGCCACTCGCCGTCGGCGGCCAGTTTCGGCATGACGTCGCGCTCGAACCGCGTTATCTCCGACTGACCGTAGCACATCCGCCAACTCTCGCCGAGGAGCGCTTCGGGCGAATCGTAGCCGTACACGTCGGCGTGGGCCTGATTGACGAAGGCGTACTCGCTGTTCTCGTCTAAGATGGCCATCCCGTCTGTCGCCGATTCGATGGCGGCCGATCGCGCCTCTAACTGTCGTTGGCGCTCTTGCTGGTCGGTGATGTCGTGGCTGGTGACGAGAAATCGGTCCTCGCCCTCGTCGCGGAGGCGACGCAGGTGTACCTCGACGGGGAACGTAGAGCCGTCACGCCGTCGGAGCTCGCTCTGTAGTTCGTGGCGCTCCCCGGGTTCCAGCGTCGACCAGATTTCCCGGGCTCTCTCGGCTGGAATCTGGTCGTCGATCTCCCAGACCTTCTTACTGACTAACTCCTCGACCGAGTACCCCAACTTCTCACAGAGCATCGGGTTGGCGTCGACGATGGTCCCCGTCTCGTCGTGGATACCTATCATGTCCGGCGAGTTCTCGAAAAGTCCTTCGAGGCGCACCGTCGTCCGTTCGAGGTCGGTTCGCGCCTGCTGTGCGTATAGCGCATGGGCGACGTCGTCACCGAGTTCCGCGAGCAGGTCTGTCTCGACCTCGTCGAAGGCCCGCGGTCGGTCGGCGTAGACGACGAGGACGCCGTGACGCTCCGAGTCGTAGGTCAGCGGAATTCCAGCGACCGACCGGAAGCCGTACTCCAGGGCGGCCTCGCGCCACGGCGTGAAATCCGGGTCCGCACTGATGTCTTGCGTGACGGCGAATCGCTGTTCGCGGAGCGCGGTCCCGGCCGGTCCCACTCCGGTATCGGTCTCGTCGGCTGTGACCCGGATATCGTCGAGATACGCGCCGTCGCCGGCCCAACCACTGGGCTCGATAAGTTCCGTTTCGGCGTCTCGATGGCCAATCCACGCGAACTGGTACGGGTCGGCGTCACTGATGAGTTCACAGACCTGCGTCTCGATGTCCGCACAGGACCCGGACCGAACTAGTGCCCTGTTGACCTCCCGAACGACGGTACTGATGCGCTCTTGTTCGGCGGCGCGACGGGTCGAGCGGTACGTCTCGACGGCGTTTCGGATTCGATTCGAGAGCAACGCGTACTGTTCGGTGCTGCTCTGTTTCTGCAAGTAGTCGGTCGCTCCCCGAATAATCGCCTCGCTCGCCACCTCCTCTGAACCCTTCCCCGTGAACAGAATAAACGGCAAATCAGGCTGCTCTTCGCGGACGGCGTCGAGCAGTTCCAGCCCGTCCATTTCGGGCATCTCGAAGTCCGAGACGACGCAGTCTACCGGTTCCGTGTCCAGTGTCGCCAACCCGTCACTTGCGGATGTCGCGGTTCGGACGCGGAGACGGTCGTCCTCCTGTTCGAGGAACTCGGCCGCTAACTCCACGAACGTCGGGTCGTCGTCGACCTGGAGGACGCTGATCGTCTCACCCATGCACGCTCATTCTCTGGAACCAACAAGAATCTGCCGTCGCGTTACAACACGTGATAATCACAACCCGCCATCCTCCCGAGCGAGGCCTGAACGGTGCTGTATTCGATTGCTCGGCGTGAAAAAACGGCGCGAATTCCGTCGGTCGGTTACGCTTCGTCAAACGCCGCCGGACAAACCGCGTCCGGCGAGCACGACGAAGCTCCGTTTCACTACGCTTCGTCGAACGATGCCGAGCAAAGCCCGGCAGGTTCGACGCATCGTTTTACTCCTCGTCGAAGAGGGTATCGCCGTCGACCATGTGCTCTTCGACGGCGTCCATGTCGAGCGTGATGCCGAGACCCGGTTCTTCCGGAATTTCGATGTAGCCGTCCTCGATGACGGTCTCCTCGACGAGGTCGTCCCACCAGCCGAGTTCGTAGGAATGGTACTCGACGGCCAGCGAGTTGGGGATGGCTGCGCCGACGTGGGCACTCGCCATCGTGGCGACCGGCGAGGAGACGTTGTGCATCGCTACCGGGATGTAGTACTGGTTGGCCACGTCAGCGACCTTCCGCGTCTCGCGCATGCCGCCGACCTTCGGCATGTCGGGCGCGATGATGTCGACCGCCTGGTTCTCGATGAGGCGGCGCTCTTCGGTTACGCGGTAGCGGTTCTCACCGACCGTGATTGGCGTGTTTGTGGACTTCGTGACCTCTTCCTGCACTTCGAGGTTCTCCGGGGGAACAGGGTCTTCGAGCCACCAGACGTCGTACTCCTCGATAGCGTCGGCCAGTCGCTTGCCCGAGCCACCGGAGAACGTCCAGTGACAGTCGAAGGCGACGTCGGCCTCGTCTTTGACTTCCTCGGTGACCTTCTCGACGATCTCGGCTTTGTGGCGGATCTCGCCCGGACGGAGGTGACGGTTCGCGCGGTCCTTCTCCAGCCCCGAGGGGACGTCGAGGTCGAACTTCAGGGCGTCGTAGCCCAGTTCGTCGACGACGCGGCGGGCCTCCTCGGCGCAGGCATCGGCGTCGGCCTCCTCCTCGGTGTGACAGTCACAGTAGACGCGCATCTCGTCGCGGTACTTCCCACCAAGCAACTGGTAGGCCGGTACTTCGAGAATCTTTCCGGCTAGGTCGTGCAGCGCGACTTCGATGCCCGCAATCGCGGTGACGGTGACGCCTTCGACGCTCCCCTCGCCGGACATCTTCTGGACGAGGTGTTCGTAGAGGCGGTCGATGTCGAGCGGGTTCTCGCCCACCACGAACGGCTTCATGCGCTCGATGAGTTCCGGGACGCCAGCGCCCCAGTAGGCCTCACCAGTGCCGACGATACCGGCATCGGTGTAGATGCGGACGAGCGTCCACGGGAAGTTCCCGTCGACCATCGTCGTCTGAACGTCGGTGATTTCGACGTCGCGGCCGCCACCGCGCTTTGCGGTGACGCCCATCGTCTCCGAGGAGAGTTCTCGCATCGTGTACTCGGCGTTGGGGTCGTGCAAGTCAGCGTAGTCTACGTCGTTCGCCAGTCCCATGAGGGGGGCTTCCTCCGCCCGTTACAAAAGTGTAGAGGAAATCGTCTCATGCGGGCTGTCGTAGATTATTTTCGGATACCGCCGACCCCGGGTCGGCACGTACCGATAAATCACTACAACAATCCGTCTCAGTCAGGCTCGCGTGTCGAACGCCGCCACGACGTCGTCCGCGACGGCCTCGACGTCCCACGTCGAGACGAACGTCGACATCGCCGTCTTTAGTTCGATGAGCTGTGCGGGACGGACGCCCAGCCCGTGCGTGATCGAGAGCGGTTGGTCCCGTGAGCGCTGGAACGCCGTCTGCTGGTCCTGTAAGAACGGCGTGAACGCGTCCGTATCGACGTCCGTGCGGGGCGGTATCGACCCCTTCTTCTGGTTGAACCGCTTCTGCCCGTCGGCGGAGCCGACGTAGCCGAGGAACGTCGAGACGGCTTCGGGATTCTCCGTCTCCGCGGCGGAGACGACGGAGTCCATGTTCATCGCGTACAGGCCGTCGGTCCCGGGGAACGGGACGTGGTCCCAGTCGTCTCGATAGCCGAACCCGTCGGCCTCGGCGTACTCACCGGCCGCCCAGTCGCCCTGATGGAAGAACACCGATTCGCCCCGTGTGAATCGCGCGTTCGCGTCGGTTAGTGACGTGTACAGTTTGTCCTCGGGGGCTGCCTCGCCGTACTGCTTGACGATGTCCAACGCGTCGGCGATCGCTCGACGGTGTGCGGATGCGGACTCGTCAGTGATGCCGACGTACGTATCGAGACCGTGCTCACCGAGCAACACTGTCTCCCACATCTGGAGGACCGTCCACGGGTTCTTCATCGGGAACAACATCCCGAGGCGTCCCGTCTCTTCGCCGATGCGATTGAGTTCCTCCGCGAGCGCGCGTGGACTGCCGATCTCAGCGGGGTCGATACCGACACTCTCCGCCTCCGAGACGTTGTAAAAGAGGTTGTTGATGCGGTGGATGTTGATCGGAACGGCGCGATAGGTCCCCTCGAAGCGTGCGGCCTCCTTCGGGCCGTCGAGGTAGTGCCGCTCCATCGTACCCGCTTCCCAGACCGCCGAGACGTCACCGAGGACGCTAGCGTCGTCGTAGGGTTTGAGGTTCTTGCCGGGCCACTCGATCCACACGTCCGGCGGCTTCTCCTTGAGGATGCGACTCTTGACTTCCAGACTGAGGTTCTCGTCGGTGACATCGCCGAGAGACACGTCAGGATGCCGCTGTTCGAACCCGTCGAGGAGCGCTTCGAGTGCCGCACCGCCGTCGCCACCGACCAGCCGATGAAGCAACTCGACACCGCTTCCCGCCCCACCACGGGCCGACGAAGAGCGTGACATACCGACACTCTCTCCACTGTGCCGTTAAGAAACTATCCCGCCCGTTCTCAGACATGATTATCTGGGCATGGTGATTTATATAACCCATCTCGAAATGGAATCGTATGAACGAGGCAGTGAGTAAACGGATATCAGGGGCGATACTGGGGCAGTTCCTCCATGCTCTGTATCAGGTGGGCGTCGTGGGCTTCGCTCCGTCGGGATTGGTACCGATTCTCTCGGGGGCGGGGTTCGTCGTCGCGGTGGCAGGTGCCCTCTACTCCGTCCGTCATCTCCGACAGACAGTGACGGAAGGGGAGACCAAACGAGCGGCGCTCGAAGCGGAAACTGACCGACTGACCGACGAG
Organism: Haloarcula amylovorans; assembly: GCF_004681185.1. Lineage (GTDB taxonomy): Archaea > Halobacteriota > Halobacteria > Halobacteriales > Haloarculaceae > Haloarcula > Haloarcula amylovorans. The sequence goes on from NZ_SRIF01000001.1 coordinate 1,027,218, forward strand.
CTCGAATCGGTCCGAGCGACGCGAGACGCACTCGTCGCAGATGTCGCGATAGCGCGAACCGAACTTGCCGAGCTGTCTGGGGCCACTCCGTCGTGGCCGGAGCAACCGACTGCGACGACGGACGGCGGCGTCGTGACGGCGGATGACCTCTCGGCGGAGCAGTTCTCGGAGTACCTTACCGACTGCTGTACGACGCTTGACGCAGCAGGGGAGGGTGACCTCGGACGGCGGATGAGCGAGGAGACGCCATCGGCCTCGATCAACGAACTCGCCGCGGAGTTCAACGAGATGGCGACTGCGTTCGAACAGACCATCGAAACCGCCAGCGAGTTCTCCGACGACGTTGCTGGGTCCTCCGAACAGGTGACTGCAGCAACTCAAGCTGTCAAGGAGGCCTCGGAGAGCGTCGCCGGGACCGTCCAGGGAATCGCCGACGTCTTCCACGAACAGCACCAGCAGATTTCGACCATCAGCAGCGAGATGTCCGAGATGTCAGCGACCATCGAGGAGATTGCGGCCTCCTCGAACGAGGTCACGGATATGGCCGACAAGACCGAGCGCCGGACGGTCGAGGGTATCGAGGCCGGACAGGAGGCACACGAGACGATGGCGACGACGGTCGACCGGACCGACGACGTGGTCGAGACGGTCCAGACGCTGAACGACCAGATGGCGGAAGTCGGGCAGATCGTCGACCTCATCGACAACATCGCCGAACAGACCAACATCCTCGCGCTCAACGCCTCCATCGAGGCGGCACACGCCTCTTCGGGTGCGGAGAACAACGGCTTCGGCGTCGTCGCCGACGAGGTAAAGACCCTCGCCGAGGAGACCAAGGGCGCGACCAACCAGATCGAGGACCTCATCGAGGACATCCAGGACCAGACCGACGACGCCGTCGAGGAGATAACGGAGATGCAAGACTCCGTCGAGGACGGGCAGGAAGCGGTCGACGAGGGACTCGAAGCGCTGGAATCCATCATGGAACACGTCCAGCGGACCAGTTCCGGCGTCAGAGAGATTAGCAACGCCACCGACGACCAAGCGGCCAGTAGCGAGGAAGTCGCTTCCATCGCCGACGACGTGGCTGAGACCTCCCGCAAGAACGTCGAGGAAGCCGAACACGTCGCCGCCATCGCCGAAGAGCAGAACCTCGCGCTGGGCGAGATGTACGTCAACGTGCGGATGCTGACCATGCGCGCGAAGCAACTCACGACGCTGTTCGAGCGATACGAGACCGACGACTGAGAGCGTCTTCCGCCGCCTGAAGCACTTTGCTGCCGCGTCATCTCCTAATTAGCATCATAGGAATGCTTAATTATGTCCGAGTGGTATCGGGTATTTGAGGTAGCGGGGTACACACATGGATTTCGAATTCAGACAGCAACCAGCGTACACGCTCGTGAAGGTAACACTCGAAAGCGGGGACTCGATACAGGCCGAACCGGGAGCGATGGTCTCGATGTCGGACAACGTCGCCATCGCCACGTCGAAGAGCAACGACGGCATTCTCAGTTCGGCGAAGTCGATACTCGGCGGCGAGTCGCTCGTCGCGAACACGTTCACCGCAGAAGATGGACAGGGCGAAGTGACGCTCGCACCGCCGACGCCCGGTGATGTCCATCACCACGAAATCGACGGCGATACGCTATACGCCGTCGACGGGTCCTATCTGGCGTCCTCACCAGAAGTGCAGATAGAGGCCGAATTCGGCGGCCTGAAGTCGATGCTCTCGGGTGTCGGCGTCACGCCGCTAGCGCTGAAAGGGAGCGGCCACGTTTTCGTCGAGGCATTCGGCGGACTGGAGACCATCGAATTAGCCGAGGGGGAACACTACACCATCGACAACGACCACGTCGTCGCGTGGGAGGGAACCACCGACTTCGACGCCCGTCGTATCGGCGGCCTGAAGTCGACGCTTCTGAGCGGCGAAGGCATCGTCATGGACTTCACCGGGCCGGGGACGGTCTGGTATCAGACTCGCGGGATGGACGCCTTCACCTCGGCTATCGCCGCCGACATCGCCTCCGGCGGCCGGGACGACAACGACGACGGCATCGGCGTCGAAGACCTCTTCTGAACGGCGAAGGCCGGGCGATTCCGGCCGACGACACACCGACCGAGTTCTCGATCACGTCTTCGCTGGCCGAGGCGGCAAGGATTTATTACCCTCATTTTCGCAGTGTCTTCCATGCAAGTCGGTGTCCTGACTGTGCCACTCGGCGACCAGTCACTCGAAGACGCGCTCTCGTATCTGGACGGTATCGGCGTCGATGCGGTTGAACTCGGCTGTGGCGGGTTCACTGGCGACGACCACCTCCCCCGCGAGGAGTATCTAGACGACGTGGACGCGCAAGCGGACCTCCGGGAATCGCTAGACGAACACGAGATAGAGGTGAGCGCGCTGGCGACGCACAACAATCCGCTCCACCCCGACGACGATCGGGCGAGCGAGGCCGACACAGAATTGCGGGAGGCTATCGAACTGGCCGACCAACTCGACGTCGACGCGGTCACGACTTTCTCGGGACTGCCTGCCGGTGGCCCGAACGACGAGGTCCCCAACTGGATCACCGCGCCGTGGCCGACCGAACACGCCGACGCCCACGACTACCAGTGGGAGGTGGCCACGGAGTACTGGTCAGACGTCGCCGACCACGCCGCCGACCACGATGTCGATGTTGCCATCGAGATGCACCCTAACATGCTCGTCTACGAGCCACACGGCATGCTGAAACTCCGCGAGGCCACCAACGAGTACATCGGCGCAAACTTCGATCCCTCGCATCTGTACTGGCAGGGCATCGACGTGACCGCCGCGATCCGACTGCTCGGCGAAGAAGACGCCATCCACCACTTCCACGCCAAAGATACCAAAGTCTACGAGGAGAACGCCCGCGAGAAAGGGGTATTGGACACGACCGGATATACGGAGGAGGCCGACCGCTCGTGGCTGTTCCGCTCCATCGGCTACGGTCACGGCGAGGCCCACTGGAAGGACGTCGTCTCGACTCTGCGGATGGTCGGCTACGACGGCACCCTCTCTATCGAACACGAGGACTCGCTGACCAGCGGCCGCGAGGGACTGGAGAAGGCCGTCGACGTCCTCTCGCGGGCCGTCTTCGAAACCACGCCCGGTGACGCCTACTGGGCCGAATAGCGCTCCGACGAAACTATCTACACATCAATGACGACAGAACCACTCGACATCGGCGTACTGGGGTATCGCTTCATGGGTAAGGCCCACGCGAACGCGTTCGCGCGCCTACCCATGTTCTTCGAGGACGCGCCCGAACTCAACCGCGAAGTCATCGTCGGCCGCGACGAGGAAGCGCTCGCCGAGGCGGCCGACAGTCTCGGCTTCGCACGGACGGCGACCGACTGGCGCGACGTGGTCGGCGAGGTGGACGTCTTCTATAACCTCGGGCCGAACCACGTCCACGCCGAGCCCTCCATCGCAGCGCTGGAAGCCGGGACACCCGTCTTCTGTGAGAAGCCGCTAGCGCCGACGCTCGACGAGGCCGAGGCGATGACCGACGCCGCGGACAGCGCGGGCGTACCAGCGGGCATCGCCTTCAACTACCGATTCATCCCGGCCATTCAGTACGCGAAGCGGCTCATCGAGAACGGCGAACTCGGCGAGATTCGACACTTCCGCGGGCGGTATCTGCAGGACTGGCTGACCGACCCCCAGGCCCCGTGGTCGTGGCGCAACGACGAGGAGCTGGCCGGCAGTGGCGCGCTCGGCGACCTGGGTGCGCACACCATCGACCTCGCGCGGTTCCTCATCGGCGACATCGCGGAGTTGAGCGGGCAGTTGCGGACGTTCGTGGACGAACGGCCCGTCGAGGGCGAAGACGAGACGCGGCCGGTCACGGTGGACGACGCCTACTCGGCGCAGGTGGCCTTCGAGAACGGCGTGATGGGTACCCTGGAAGCCACCCGGATGGCCAACGGGAACAAGAACAACCACACCATCGAGATCGAGGGGACGAGAGGAAGCCTGCGATTCTCGCTCGAACGGTTGAACGAACTCGAACTGCTTCGGGAGAGCGGGCGGGGCTATGAGACGATTCTGATGACCGACCCCGACGACCCGTATCTCGACCACTGGTGGCCGCCGGGCCACATCATCGGGTGGGAACACACGTTCGTCCACGAGAACTACGAGTTCCTCTCGGCGGTGGCCGACGGCGGTGCGTACGAACCGAGTTTTGCCGACGGGCTGGCCGTCCAGCGAGTGCTCGACGCCGTCGAACGCAGCGACGACGGCCGCGAGTGGGTAGGCGTCGAGTAACGGGCCACCGACGAGCGGCGACGCCAGCCGATTGGCTTTTCACCCGGCTCCCCGGTTGAGACGGTATGTCACTGTTCAACCGTCTCGATACGCATCTGGCCGAGAACGACCTGCAGGCGGTGTGGTTCGCGGAGCCGAACGGGTTCGCGTGGCTGACCGGCGGCGGCGACAGCGTCGTCGACCGAGAAGGCGATGTCGGCGTCGCGGCGGCGGGCTACGACGGCGACGGCGTGACCGTCGTGACGAACAACATCGAGGCGCGTCGGCTCCGGGATGAGGAGCTCGACGAAGAAGTCACGGTCGAGACATTCGAGTGGTACGAGACGTCGTTGGCCGAGGCGGTGGTTTCTGTGAGCCCGACGCCAGCCGCTGCCGACTTCGATGTCGCAGGGTTTTCGTCCGTCGATGCGAGCGAACTCCGCCAACCGCTGACTGACCGGCAAATCGAGCAGTACCGCGACCTGAGCGCCGACGCAGCTGCAGCCATCGAGTCCGTGGCACGGGGAGCGAGCGCGGACGACACCGAACGCGCCGTCGCCGCCGAGTTGCGTCACGAACTATCGGCCCGCGGCGTCGAGTCACCGGTGGCGTTAGTCGGGAGCGCCGCGCGCGCTCAGCAATATAGGCACTACACGCCGAAAGACGAACGGCTCGGCGAGTACGCGCTGCTGTCGGTGACCGCTCAGCGCGACGGCTTACACACTAGTTGTACGCGGACGGTGGCGTTCGACCCGCCCGAGTGGCTCGAAGAGCGGACGCGGAAGGCGATTCGCGTGGAGACGACGGCGCTCGCGGCGACCCAAGCTGTCGCCGAGGAAGGCGGAACGGCCGCCGACGTGTTCGCAGCGATTCAGGACGCGTACGACAGCGTCGGGTGGGACGGCGAGTGGCGCAACCACCATCAGGGCGGCGCGGCCGGGTTCGCTGGCCGCGAGTGGATTGCGACGCCGGACAACGATGCGCCCGTGGTGGCGCCACAGGGGTACGCCTATAATCCGACGATACAGGGGGCGAAGAGCGAAGATACTCACCTTGTCACGGCAGACGGCGTCGAGACGCTGTCAGAGACGGGTCACTGGCCGACTGTCGACGTGTCGGCCGTCGGCTACGACGTAGAATTCGCTCGCCACGACGTGCTCCAGCGATAAGTCACTCGCTCGTCTCACTATATCGTTTACAACACCCGTTGTTAGGGAAGCCATAGATTTAAGTAAGGGATTAAACTAGCCACAGTGTATGGACCAAGAGCGCACCTGGTGGAAGGAGGCGGTGGTCTACCAGATCTATCCCCGGAGCTTCGACGACAGCGACGGCGACGGCGTTGGTGACCTACAGGGTGTCATCGACAGACTCGACCACGTCGAGTCGTTGGGCGCGGACGTCATTTGGCTCAATCCTGTCTACGAGTCGCCGCAGGCAGACAACGGCTACGACATCAGCGACTACCGGGCCATCCACGAGGAGTACGGGACCATGGACGACTGGGAGGAACTCCTCGCGGAAGTCCACGACCGCGATATGCGCCTCATCATGGACCTCGTCGTCAACCACACCTCGACCGACCACGAGTGGTTCCGGAAGTCCCGACGGGACGAGGACGGCTACCGCGAGTACTACTACTGGCACGAGGGCGAGGAGGCGCTGAACAACTGGAAGAGCGGGTTCGGCGGTTCGGCGTGGGAGCACGACGAGGAGGCCGGGATGCAGTATCTACATCTCTTCGATAAGACGCAGGCCGACCTCGACTGGGACAACACCGACGTGCGCGAAGACGTCTACGACATGATGAACTGGTGGCTGGAGAAGGGGATCGACGGCTTCCGGATGGACGTCATCAACCTCGTCTCCAAGCCCGAGGGCCTGCCGGACGGCGACCCCGCACAGGACTGGACCGGTATCGAACACTTCGCCAACGGGCCAAACGCGCAGGCGTACTTAGAGGAGATGGCCGAGCGGACCTACGACGAGTACGATACGATGACCGTCGGCGAGTGCGTCGATGTCGACGTGGAGACGGCGAGCGACTACGTCTCCGAAGAGGGACCGATGGACATGCTGTTTCACTTCGAGCACATGTTCGTCGATATGGGCGACCGCTGGCTCTCGCCCGCCGAGTGGGACCTGCCCGATCTGAAAGCGATCATGTCCCACTGGCAGACCGAACTTGACGGCTGGAACTCGCTGTATCTCACGAATCACGACCAGCCGCGCATCGTCTCCCGGTTCGCCGACGACGGCGAGTACCGACGGAAGTCGGGCAAACTGCTGGCGACGCTCCTCTTTACGCTCTCCGGGACCCCCTACGTCTATCAGGGCCAGGAAATCGGCATGACCAACTACCCGTGGTCGAGCCTCGACGAGCTCGACGACCTCCAGTCCATCGGCAAGGTCGAAGAAGCCATGGAAGCCGGCGAAATCGACGCGTTCGAGGAGGTTCAGGAGATCGTCCGCGCTCGGTCCCGCGACAACGCCCGCACGCCGATGCAGTGGGATGATTCGGAGCACGCCGGCTTCACCGAGGGCGACCCGTGGCTGGCGGTCAATCCCGACTACGAGGAGGTAAACGTCGCCGCGGCAGAGCGCGACGAGGACTCTATCCTGCAGTACTACCGAACCCTCGTCGATGTCCGAGACGAAAACGACGTGCTCGTCTACGGCGATTATCAGCTTCTGATACCGGACCACGAAGAACTATGGGCCTACCGTCGAACACTCACGACGGACGACGGCACCGACGAGGTGCTCGTCGTCTTGAACTTCGACGACACCGAGACGGTGGCGACGCTCGACGACGCGGAGCGAGCGGGCGATATCGTCATCACTAACTACGACGAGGCTCCGATAACCGACGGCGTTCTGACGCTCCGACCGTACGAGGCGCGCGTCTACGAACTGGAGTGAGACAGATGACAATGGAGGGAGACAGATGACAACGTACGAACCACGAATCGACGGGGGAGTATCAGACGACGAGCGAGCGTGGTGGAAAGAGGCGGTCGTCTATCAGATCTACCCGCGGAGCTTCGCAGACAGCAACGGCGACGGTTTCGGCGATTTACCGGGGCTTATCAACCGCCTCGACTACGTGTCGTCGCTGGGCGCGGACGTCATCTGGCTCAACCCCGTCTACGACTCGCCACAACGGGACAACGGCTACGACATCAGCGACTACCAGGCCATCCACGACGAGTACGGCACGATGGCCGACTGGGAGGATCTGCTCTCGGAGATTCACGCCCACGACATGAAACTCGTCATGGACCTCGTGGTCAATCACACGTCGATCGACCACGAGTGGTTCCAGAAGTCCCGGCAGGGCGATCCCGAATACGAGGACTACTACATCTGGCGTGAAGGCGACGGCGACGGCCCGCCGAACAACTGGCAGTCTTTCTTCGGCGGCTCGGCGTGGACCTACGACGAGGAGCGGGAGGCGTACTACCTTCACCTCTACGACACCTCCCAACCCGATCTCAACTGGGAGAACGAGGCCGTTCGACAGGACGTCTTCGACACCATCGAGTGGTGGCTGGAGAAGGGGATCGACGGTTTCCGGATGGACGTCATCAACCTGCTCTCGAAGGCCGACGGGTTGCCAGACGGCGACCCGGACAGCGAGTGGGTCGGCTCCGAGCATTTCATCGACGGCCCGCGGATGGAGGAGTACCTCGAAGCGATGGACGAACAGGTTCTCTCGAACTACGACGTGATGACCGTCGGGGAGATGCCGCAGTTGGGCGTCGATGAAGCGAAGTCGTACACGGGCACCGACGGACCGCTGGACATGGCGTTTCACTTCCAGCACACCAAACTCGACTACGCGGAGAACCAGCGCTGGGCGATCGGAGAGTGGGATCTGCAGGAGTTGAAAGAGATTACTGATCGCTGGCAAAACGGCCTCGCGGAGGAGGGATGGAACGCCATCTACTGGGAGAACCACGACCAACCACGCGTCGTCTCCCGGTACGGCGACCCGGTCAACTACCGCCGGGAATCCGCGAAACTGCTCGGGACGTTTTCCTTGACGCTCTCCGGGACACCCTACATCTATCAGGGGCAGGAACTCGGGATGACGAACTCCCCGTGGACGTCGATCGCCGACATGCGGGACATCGACGCCATCAACCACGCGAAGGCGCTCCTCGAGACCGATGACTACGACGAGTACACCGACATCCAAGACACCATCTCCTATCGGTCACGCGACAACGCCCGAACGCCGATGCAGTGGAGCCCCTCCGAGAACGCCGGGTTCACCGAGGGCGAGCCGTGGATTCAGCTCAACCCGAACTACGACACGGTCAACGTCGGCGATGCCGAGGACGACCCCGACTCCGTCCTCAACTACTATCGGCGCCTCCTCGACTTGCGGGACAGCCACGACGTGTTGGTCTACGGGGATTACTGTGACCTCTTGCCGAACCACGAGTCAGTCTACACCTATACGCGAACGCTCGACACGAACGAGGGGACCGAACGCCTGCTCGTCGTCCTCAACTTCTTCGGGGACGAGACGACCGTCGAGGTTCCCGTCGAATTCGAGACGGCGACGCTTCTGCTGTCGAACTACGACCGGGACGACGACGACCCGACGACGGTCACGCTCGCGCCATACGAGGCCCGCGTCTACGACCTCGGTTGAGAAACGGAGTCGCGGCTGTCTCTTTCTGGTATTTCGCTGCGAAAAGTTGTCGATGCGGCCTGTTCGGCCCGACGTTACTCGTCGTCGTCGCTGCCGACGCGGATGACCTGCAAGAGCGAGTACACCGGGACGCCCTGTACGTCCTCGATGCCGCGTTTGTCGGCCAGCACGACGCAGGCGACGGGGTTGCCGCCCTGATCACGGATGGCCTCGACAGTCTCGGTCATCGTGTTTCCGCTAGTGATGGTGTCGTCGACGACGTAGCAGTCGCGGTTTCGGATCTGCGCGAAGTTCCGGGAGAACGTCCCGTCGTTCGTGGCGCTGTCGTCGTCGTCCCACTGGTGTTTCGTCGGCGCGTACGTCCCGAGGTCCGTATCGAGCTCACGGGCCACGGTCGTCGCGATCGGTGCGCCGGCCTTCTCGATGCCGATGGTCAGGTCGACGTCTTCGCCCTGCTTCGAAAGGAGGTCGGCCATGGCACTGCCGACGTGGTGGAGGCGGCTGCTGTCGCGGCCGATGGCGGACCAGTCGACGTGGATGTCGTGGGGTCCGCCGGTCGGCGCGGCCTTCGGTTCGGCACCGGTTCCGCTTCGCTCTACGAGCCAACTCGCCGTCTCGCGGGAGACGTTCAGTTCGTCCGCGATCTCCCCCTTGGAGAGGCCCCGCTCCGCGAGGTCCGCGGCGCTTTCGACGAGGTCGTCGATGTTCTTCATATCTCCATCTCCGAGTGGTAGGGCTTAATAGCCCATGCTCTGGGTCGGAGACGTGCCGGAAACTTTTTACAACAGTCGTTGTTACTTATCTTCGGCTGGGTCGTGTTACACGGACTGTCGTCGTTCAGTTCGGCATTTCGCCGACCCCGTGACAGCGACAGTCCGTCTCAGTCGTTCACGACCGAACGGCGTCGACGGCTCGACGGAGGGTCATCCGCCATCGCACCGACCCTTCTCTCCCCCATATCCGTCGCACCACCCGGCCCACTCTCCCCACCGACTGCCGGTTCGTCAGGCCGGTACGCATGGTTGCCACCGACCTGCGTTTCGGACGGGATTACCCTCCCGTTCGACGCATATCTCTTGGCCGCGTTCTCATCTCACCAGCAGCGTGGCCGCTATAGTACCAATTGAAACGATTCACACACCGACCGCACCGACGCCGTGCGGTCGGGTGTGCAGTGATTTTCAATGGCTACTATAGTCCCCGCTCGGGAAGGTATAGAGTCGCTGGTCGCAGCTCGGACAGGCGAGTACCTCGTCGGGTGTCTGCCGCGGTTTCGTATATCCGCCACAGCAAGAGACTTCCGACGTCTCGACGAGCCCCGTCCCACACACCGGACACTCTTCGAGGAACATCCGCAGTGCGCGTGCTGCGGCCAGTCGGGTCGACTCGTCGTCGAGGTAGTCCGCCAGAGCGCGGTAGGCGGCCAGTTCCGCGACGGCGACGGGCCGGGCGACCAGTTCGCCCTCGCCGGGTCCGACGACGACCCACGACCGACCCTCGGCGACGAGTGAATCGGTTTCGTCGACGTGGGGGAGCGAGCGAGTGACCTCGCGAGCCAACTCGTCGATGGAACGTCCGGCGAGCGACCGCATCTCCTCGTGCCACGGACCGTCCAGATCCTCGGCGACCAGCAGTCGGTCACCGGCAGCTTCGACGACGCCAGCCGTCACGAGTTCCTGCAGGACCGTCTCGCCATCGAGGTCCGTGGTGGCGAGCGACGCCTTCCCGTCGGCCGGCTCCGGGGGCTGCTCGTCGTGGAACCACTCGTTCGGAAGCGGCGAAGCGGCCACTACCTTCGGCGCGAACGCAGGTGTGTACGGGACGACGTACCCACGGAGGTAGATGATCGCGACGCCGCTCGCGGCGATTAGTGTCCCCAGTACCCGCCGGTCTCGGAACCGTAGCCAGAGGGCGAACGCGCCGGCGAGAAGTAGATTCAGGACGGTACACGGCCAACATCTGTTCGAACCGGTGTGCTCTGGGCTCCGAAGAGCGTCTAACGCCGACATCACGAATAGCTCTATGACGACGGGCCATTAGCGTTCCCCCGCGGCGGGTCGTGTGGGCCGCCACCAAGATATTTAACAACAGGTGTTGTTAGATAGTGGCATGGCAGACGCGGAGTCGGCGCGTCCGGGAGACCAGTCGGCGCGGACAGCGACGACAGCACGACATTTCGCTCGGTCCGTAACCGGACCCACCCAGCCGCTGGTGACGAATCGGTCGATTCGACGGTTACGACTGCGGCACCGACGGCGTCCTGTCGTATCGAAGCGTCGAAGTATCTACGGTAATCTGCAACAGACAGGACGAGTCGGAGACGGCGCGGCGACCAACCAGCAGATACGCACTTGACACACCCGAACAATGGACGACGACGAACTAACGACGGTACTGGAAGACGCCGGCCTCTCGCCGTATCAAGCGGAGGCCTACGTGACGTTACTCGGGTTGGGAACGGCCTCGGCGACGGATATCGCCGAATCGTGTGACGTTCCCGATCCGCGAATTTACGACGTGCTTCGGGACCTCGAATCGAAAGGGTACATCGAGACGTTCCAGCAAGACAGTCTCACTGCGAGAGCGCGCAACCCGGACGGGGTGCTCGAAGACCTCCGCTCTCGGTCGGATAAGTACTTAAACGCCGCAGAGAGCATCGAAGATCGCTGGAATCAGCCGGAAATCTCCGACCACGAGGTCAGCATCGTCAAGCGATTCGACACTGTTCTCAACCGAGCCCGAGAACTCATCGAAACCGCGGAGCACCAGATTCAGCTCGGGGTGAACGCCGACCAGTTCTACGAACTGGCTCCGGCGCTACACGACGCCCTCGAACGCGGCGTCAATATCAAACTATGCATCTGCACGGGTCCTGACGAGGAGATACCCGACGTGGCCGACATCGAGCGAGCGTGTACGGAGGCGCGCCACCGGAAGATCCCGTCCCCGTTTCTCGTGTTGATCGACCGAACCTGGACCTGTTTCGCGCCGCATCGCCATTCCGTCAGCGAGTACGGCGTTCTCGTCAACGACCGCACGCACACCTACGTCTTCCACTGGTTTTTCATCACCTGCCTGTGGGAGATTTGGGAGACCGTCTACACTGAGCGGACGCCAGAGACGCCCACGTCGTACGTCGATCTCCGTCACGCTATTCGCGACATCGAACCGTTGTTGGACGAGGGGGCGACGATCTCAGCGACCGTCCGTGGCTACGATACGGACACTAACGAGCGGGTGACCCTCACTGGAACTATCGTCGAGGTGAACTACACCGGCAGTACGATGGGGCGAAAGGATCCGGTTCCGCTGGCGCAACTCGCCGGGCGAATCAGCGCGACGCTCGATGTCGACGGCGAACGATACGAGGTCGGCGGCTGGGGAGCGGTTATCGAGGAGATCGAGGCGACCCAGATAGTCGTCACCGACGTCCAACACCAGTGAGCAGGGTGTTCACGAGACGCATGGAGAAAACTATACGATAGTTTCCGCGTTTGAGCGCCCCAGAGCCGCAAACCGGTCTTTGTCATTACCGAAATATTATATAATGATTGTTCGATTCGGGGTGTATGTGTCAGCAATAAGTATGATTGGTAGTAGTCTCACAGGCCATTAACAACACCTGTGGTTAATTATGGATAACATTTAAGTACGGTGCCGGTAATCACTGAATAGATATGCCGGAAAATGGCACGCACGACAGTGACCGATCGTCAGGCGTCTCCCGGCGTCGCTTCGTTCAAGCGGCGGGTTCGACGGGTGTCGTCGCGGGACTAGCAGGGTGTGCGGACTTCGTCGGCGGGGGCGACGGTGGCGGCGGTGGGACCGGCAACGGTTCGACCGGCGACGGAAGTTCCGGACAGGCGACGACGGTGCAGTGGGGCTTCGACCCAGTTGCTGTCCAGAACAACGGCGACGCTATCAAGCAGGCGCTTCGCGACAACGGACTCTCACAGGACGTCGAAATTCAGTTCGTTCCGCGGGACCAAGACACGGGGAAGGCCCGGTCGAACTACAATCGGCTGTTGAGCGCCGGCGAGACGGACCCGGACATGTTCCTGATGGACAACGGGTGGACGAACATCTTCATCCAGCGGGGACAGATTCAGAACCTCACCGAGATGCTTCCCGAGGAGATGCTCTCGACGGTCGACAACGAGTACTTCCCCGCGTTCACCGACACGGCGCGTAACCCGCAGAACGGCAACCTGTACGGCGTTCCGGTGTTCCCGGACTTCCCGACGATGCAGTACCGGAAGGACCTCGCGGAGGAGGCCGGCTACAACCCGGACTCGGAGAACTGGGCGACAGAGCCGATAACGTGGCAGAAGTGGTCGAATATCGCGGCTGACATCTACGACAACTCCGACGTCGACTTCGGATTCACGACACAGTGGGACATCTACGAGGGGACTGCCTGCTGTACGTTCAACGAGGTCATGTCCTCGTGGGGCGGCGCGTACTTCGGCGGCCGCGAGAACCTCTTCGGCCCGGTCGGCGACCGGCCGATCACCGTAAACCAGCCCGAGGTCATCAACTCGCTGAACATGATGCGGAAGTTCGTCCACGACGAGGACTTCGGCGGCCAGTTCAGCGACTACTCCGGCGGCTTCACGCCGACCAACATCCTTGGATGGACCGAAGAATCCTCGCGTGCACCGTTCGCAGAGGGCAACGCCGCCTTCCACCGCAACTGGCCCTACTCACTCGCACTCTGTGGCCGGAACCCGGAAGAGACCGAAGACCCAGCCCTCGGCGAGGACCTCGGTGCGATGCCGATTCCGTACTCCGTCCCCGAGAGCGAGGCGGCACAACCCGGAACCGGTGGGTCGACCGCCGCCCTCGGCGGCTGGCACATGACCGTCAACCCTAACAGCGACCAAAAGGAGGCCGTCCAGCAGGTTATTCGCGCCGCGATGCAGTCGGACTTCCAGCTCAAGCTGCTCGAGATTCAGGGATGGCTGCCGCCGCGGCCGGAGCTGTTCAACTCCGACCGGGCGCAGAACGTGCCCGTCGTCGGCCGATACATGGACACGCTCAAAGTCGCCGGCGAAAATACGATGGCGCGTCCGGTGACGGCCGTCTGGAGCAATCAGTCCAGCAAAATCGCCCAGCAGGCCAACCGCGCCGTCGGGCAGGAGGTCGCCTCAGAGCAGGCGATGCAGGCCTTACAACAGAGCCTCAAAGAGACCGAATCGTCGTAAGAACCGCGGGCTAGCTTTACAATAAACCTATTCGAGTATTCATTATGGAGCGTGACCCACGAGGAGGCGGGAACGGATGAGCACCGAGACTGGCCGAGAGTCACAGCGCTCGGGTGCGCTGGTCGACTTGATGCGGTGGATGGAGAACCTGAGTGACACGCAGTACGCGTACCTGCTACTGTTACCCGTGTTTCTCCTGTTGGGCATCATCGCCCTCTATCCGCTGTTGCGCACGTTCGAACTGTCGTTGTACGCTGTTTCGACCGACCTCTCCAGTACGAGTTTCGTCGGGATCGACAACTACATTCAGTTGTTTGCCGGGGAGAAGAACCGCTTCCTACCCGGCGGCACCACGTTCCTCCCGGCGAATCTCGAGTTCACCAGCCTGTTGAACAGCGCGCTGGTCATCACGATCCTCTTCGCCGTGGTGAGCGTCGCCTTCGAGACCATCATCGGGCTCGGGCAGGCGCTCATCCTCGACCAGGATTTCTACGGCCGGCGGTGGGTTCGCGCCGCGATCATCATCCCGTGGGCCGTGCCCATCGTCATTCAGGGGATGATCTTCTTCCTGATGTTCAACAACAACGTCGGTTTTGCCACCCCGCCGCTGGCGGACCTAGGTCTACTCGCCCCGACCAACACCCTGAACGACACCGCAAGTGCGGCGTTCATCATCATCGTCGCCGACATCTGGAAGACATCGGCGTTCATGGCCCTGCTTATCCTCGCCGGGTTGCAGAGCATCGACCGCGGTCTCTACGACGTGGCGAAGGTGTCGGGTGCGACCAAGTGGCAGCAGTTCAAGCTCATCACGTTCCCGTTGATCCTGCCCACCATCGGCGTCGCGGTGCTGTTCCGCTCCGTGCAGGCGATGCGCATCTACGGTATCATTCCGACGGTGTCGAGCTGTGCGGTGGTACCATCACTTTCGTGCATGGTCGTCGCGACGTTCAACACGCGTGAGGGGACCTCAGCGGCCATCGCCTTCGTCACCGCCGCCATCATCGGGGCCGTCGTAATGGGACTCATCCTGTGGCAGGGGGAGGACGCGATCTGACATGGCTACGAAAACCGAAGACTCAGACGGCGGACCACTGGAACGCTGGACGCAAAGCGCCATCCAGAACCCACAGCGAGTGTACAGAGCGCTGTTTTACGCAGCGATGCTATTCTTCCTCGTCACCACGATGTTCCCGTTCTACTGGTTGCTCGTGCTGGCGATTACGCCCGAGGGGAACCTACTGGCCGGGAGTTTCCTCCCGACCATCGACCTCTTCGGCGTCAGTGGGACGTTCCCACTGCCAGTGCCAAAGGGGTTCAATCCGGCGGCGTTCATCACCGTCTTCGAGCAGGTGCCGTTCCACCTCTACATGCTCAACAGCTTCGCACTGGCGATCACCACCACGATCATCGTGCTGTTCGTCGCCAGTCTGGCCGGCTACGTGTTCGGCCGCCTGCGCTTCCCCGGCCGAGCGTTCCTCATGCTGGGGATTCTGGCAATTAGCTACTTCCCGCCAGCGGCGTTCGTCATCCCGCTGTTTCAGGCCTTCGCGGGGAACGCACCGATCACGATTCCGTTTACCGACATCGGGCTGTTCACGCCGCCGCGGCTGTTGAACACGCCGGGATCGATGGTGTTGCCCTTCAGCGCGCTGTTCATGCCGCTGTCCATCTTCATCCTCACCACGTTCTACGGCCAGATCCCGGACGGGCTGGAAGACGCTGCACGTGTCGAGGGGACGACCCGCCTCGGCGCGCTGTTCCGGGTCATCATGCCCCTCTCGGCACCGGGCGTGGCGACGGCGTCGGTGCTCACCTTCATCGCGGTGTACAACGAGTACTTCTTCAGTTCCATCATGGCCACGTCGCCCGAAGCGACGAAGTGGTCGCCGATTCTGGGCGGGATCCTCAGCTATCAGACCCAGTACACCACGCAGTACAACCTCATGGCGGCTGCGAGTATCGTCGGGGTGTTGCCCGTCGTGATTCTCGTCATCGTCGCACAGGAACGCATCGTCAGCGGACTGACCTCAGGCGCGCTCAAGGAGTAATACAATGGCACGAGTCAGACTCGAACACGTCACGAAACGCTACGACGACCAGGGTGAGACGGTCACCGCGGTCGACGACATGAACCTAGACGTCGAACACGGGGAGTTTATCTGCTTCGTCGGCCCCTCCGGGTGTGGGAAATCGACGACGATGGAGACCATCGCGGGTCTCACCATCCCCACGGAAGGCGAGGTGTACATCGGCGACCGCGAGGTGACGAATCTTCCCCCGAAGGACCGCGGGATCGCGATGGTGTTCCAGAACATCGCGCTGTTCCCGCACATGGACGTCTACGACAACATCAGCTTCGGCCTGCGCCTGCGAGACTACCCCCAAGAAGAGATCGACCGCCGGGTCGAACGGGCGGCAGATATCGTCCAGTTAGAAGGGATGCTCGACCGGATGCCCGACGAGATGTCCGGCGGCCAGCGCCAGCGCGTCGCTATCGCTCGTGCCATCGTCCGAGAACCGGACGTGTTCCTGATGGACGAGCCGCTCGCCAATCTGGACGCGAAGTTGAAGGTCCACATGCGGACGGAGCTCCAGCGCCTGCACAAAGAACTGGACACGACGATTATCTACGTCACCCACGACCAGGAAGAGGCGATGACGCTCTCGGACCGCATCGCCGTCCTCAACAGCGGGGCGCTCCAGCAGATCGACCCGCCACTGACCTGTTACAACGAACCGGCGAACCTCTTCGTCGCGGGGTTCATCGGGTCGCCATCGATGAACTTCGTCTCGGGGACAGTAACGGAGAACTCGATAGAGACGCCGAACTTCACGCTCGCGTTCGACCCGGCCAGCGTCGAGGGCGTCGGCGTCGGCGACGAGCTGACGGTGGGTATCCGCCCGGAGGACATCTACCCGAGCGCGAAACGGAGCGAAGTCACGGACCCGTCCTCGTCCATCTCGGCGACGGTCGATATCTTAGAGCCAATGGGCGACGAGATATTCACCTACATGCTACTGGGCGAAGGCGAGACGTCGATGACCCAGGAGCAGACAACGAACGACCAGTTGTTGATGAGCATCGAACCGGACGCAGAGATCGTCGAAGACGACGACATCGAGGTGGTCATCGACCGGCGGAACGTCCACCTCTTCGACACTGCATCGGGTAAAGCGCTGGTTCACAAACTCGAACCGGCCGGGAGCGGTGGCGATGTCGCTGGAAGCGAAGTTGAATCCGACGACTAATCTAACCCACCGATGAGCACGCATCTGGCGGCAACGGTTTACTGGAGCGGGATGGTAGTCCTGTTCTTCTTCTGGGCGTACGGCATCGCGTCGTTCGTCTTCGACATGAAGAACAAGATCATCCCGGGACTCGTCAAGTACCGCCGCGGGAAACGCGCTGAGAAGGCAGAACAGCAACGAGAAGACGAACGCGAAGAGCGCGAGCAGCAACTGTACTGAGTCGAGAGAGCTTTCGTCTCGTTCGTCTCTTTTCAACCACTATGAGTGACTTATCATCCATTCGTCTGGGATTCGTCGGCCTCGGCAACATCGCCCACCTCCACTGTGACCGGCTGCAGAACGCCGGCCTGGGCGCCCTCGTTGCCGCTGGCATGGACGTCGACCCGGACGCACGACGCATATTCGCCGAGGAGTACGGTGCGGAAGTGTACGAGGACCCCGACGAGTTCTACGCCGACGTGGACGCTGTCCTCGTGACGACGCCGAACAAGTTTCACGAACAGTACGTCGTCGACGCCCTCGATGCGGGCCGGGACGTGTTCGTCGAGAAACCGCTAGCACACACGCTCGAAAGCGCAGAACGCATCGCCGATGCGGCGGCTGACGCCGAGGGATTTTGCATGGTCGGCTTTCACAACCGCTTTGCAAACCCAGTACAGGCGCTCGTCGAGTACGAACGGAACGGGACGCTCGGCGAGATCTCGCACGTCGAGGCCGACTACATCCGGCGACGCGGCGTCCCCGGACGCGGGTCGTGGTTCACGCGGAAACCCATCGCAGGCGGTGGGTCGCTCATCGACATCGGAGCACACGCGATCGACCTCTCGCTGTATTTGCTCGGCTATCCCGACGTAATAGAGGTGAGCGGCGAGACCCGTGCGCAGTTCGGCACGAGGGAGGACTACTCATATCTCCACATGTGGGGCGAAGACCGGGGTGCGAGCGAGTTCAGCGTCGACGACTCCGCGAGTGCGTTTATCCGCTGTGCCGACGGAACGACTATCACGCTCGAAGTCGCGTGGGCGAGCAACCGACCCGGGAGCCAGCAGTACTACGTCCGCGGCTCGGAGGCCGGAGCCGGGCTCGACCTGAAAGACCACTCGCTGGAACTGTACGAGACGGCGACGACCGGAGCGATGCATCACCGAACGACGGAGATCGAGACCGGAGAGGACGAGCCGCACGCGCTCGAACAGGAGCGCTTCTTAGCGGCCGTCGCGGCCGATGAACCCCCGGGAACCAACACGGTCGAACAGGCGCTGGCTGTCCAGCGCGTGATGGACGCCATCTACCGTTCCAGCGAACAAGGTTGTGCCGTTTCCATCGAATAGCTCCGCCTCACTATCTTTACTCCTCATATCCAGCAGCGATAATGGTGAAGAAAGACTTAATCATCAGTGCTCTCACTGTCCGGTAGATTATGAAAGCGATTGGTGTCACCCGCGATGGCGACGAACCGCAGTTGCTGGACGTGCCGCGGCCGGAACCCGGCGAGGGCGAGGCACTCGTTCGGACGCTTCGGGTGGGCGTGGACGGGACAGATCACGAAGTCATCGCCGGGTCACACGGTGGGTTCCCCGAGGGCGAGGACTACATGGTTCTGGGCCACGAGGCCGTCGGCGTCGTCGAAGAACCGAACGGAACCGGCCTGGAGAAAGGACAGGTCGTCGTCCCGACGGTCCGGCGCAAGCCCGACGGCGAGACGAACGAGTACTTCCGGCGTGGGGAACCGGATATGGCACCGGCCGGCGAGTACGTCGAACGCGGGATCGTAGGTGGGCACGGCTACATGGCAGAATACTTCACATCGCCCGCGGACTATCTCGTCCCAGTCTCCGAAGAACTCGCCGAGTACGGCTTCTTCGTCGAGCCAATCTCCATCACGGAGAAGGCGAACGAACACGCGTACGCGACGCGAGAACCGTTCGAATGGCGGCCCGAGGCAGCCTGTGTACTCGGGAACGGCTCGCTCGGCCTGTTGACCCTCTGGATGTTCGGGCAGGAGTACGACCGCACCTACTGCGTTGGCCGCCGTGACCGACCGGATTCCACCATCGACATCATCGAGGAACTCGGTGCAACCTACGTCGACTCGCGCGAGACGTCCGTCGACGAGATTCCCGACGAGTACGAACCTATTGACTACATCTACGAGGCCACTGGGTTCGCACCCCACGTCATCGAGACGGTCCACGCGCTCGCACCGAACGGTGTGGGGGCGCTCTTGGGCATCCCTGAACCCTGGGACTTCGAGATCGACGGCGGATCGCTGCACAACGAACTGGTGTTGCACAACAAGTGTCTCGTCGGCACCGTCAACTCCCATATCAAGCACTTCGAGTACGCCGTCGAAACGCTCGAATCGATGCCGGAGTGGCTGCTCGAAGAACTCGTCACGACGGTCGCAACGCCCGAGGAAGTCGATCCGGCCTTCGTCGACGACGACGAACAGATCAAAGCGGTCGTCGAGTTCGACACGCTGTAACGATTTACTCGCTTTCTGATACTGTCTTTCGTATCGGAATAATTATACAGCGATTGTCGGTGTTAGCCACCACCAAATACAGCATCGTCACTGCGCAATAAATCGCACGTCTGCTGATATATAATTTTGTGTGAAATAATTCCTCTATCGTTAATATATGGAAAATCGCCATACTGCGGTCGAATTTGTCCCGATATCGAGAAGGTAAAACAACGACTGTTGTCATACAGAAGTATTAAGTGTGAATCCTCAATACGAAATAGTGAGGTATTGGTGCAACCATGACTGACGACAACTCTGACAAACGGCTCACACGACGGAACGCGCTTCGAATCGCTGGTGCGGCAGGTGCTGCATCGCTCGCTGGCTGTGGTGGCGACGGCGGCGACGGCGGCGATGGCGGTAGTACCAGTGGCGACGGTGACGACGGTGGCGACGGCGGTAGCACGAGCGGCGACGGGGGCGACGGGGGCGCGACGCAGACCCAGGCGCTCGAAGTCGCTCACTGGTGGGGCGAGGGCGACGGACTGGAAGCGATTCAGTCCATGATGGACGCATTCACCGAGAAATACCCCAACGTCCAGTTCGACGAGAACCTCATCGCCGGTGGCGCTGGTTCGAACCTCCAGTCCAATATCCGGACCCGTATCCAGAACGGCAACCACCCCAGTACCTGGCAGCAGTGGCCCGGTGCGGCGCTGAAGCCGTACACGGACGCGAACCTTCTCGAGGACATCGGCGACTCCGTCTGGAGCGAGAACGGGATGAAGGAGAACTACCTCGCCGGCCCGAAGGCCGCGGCGCAGCCAGCTGGGAACTTCGTAACGGTTCCGCTCAACATCCACCGTATCAACAACCTGTTCTACAACGTCAGCGTCATCGAGGACGCCGGTGTGGACCCGTCGAGTCTCGAAACGCCGTCGGACCTCACTGATGCGTTAAAGGCCGTCAGCGATGCGGGGTACACGGGCATGGCACACCAGACCAACTCCCCGTGGTCGACCGTCCAACTCTTCGCCACCGTGTATCTGGGCGTTACGGACGCGGAGACGTACGCCGCAACGTTCGAGGAGGGCAAGATCAACGCTAACTCCGATTCCCTCGGTCAGGCGCTCGACATCGTCCGCGAGTACAGCGAGTACTACCCGAGCGACGCCGGTTCCATCTCGTGGACCGAGGCCAACAACGGCGTCATCAACGGCGAGGCCGGCTTCATCCACCAGGGTGACTGGGCGGCCGGGACCTACATCACGAACGACCTCACGTACGGCGAGGAGTGGGACTACACCGTCTTCCCGGGCACCTCCGGATCGTACTCCCTGAACATGGACTCGTTCCCGTACCCGGTCAACAACCCGTCGCCGGACGCGACCACGAAGTGGTGCCAGTTCGCCGGCACGACCGAGGCACAGGAGATCTTCTGTCCCGGCAAGGGCGCGATTCCGCCCCGGAAGGACGCCTCGACCGAGCCGTTCAACGAGTTCTCCTCCGACCAGATCAAGGACTTCCAGAACAGCGACGCCCAGCCGCGGTCGCTGGCTCACGGGCTCGCAGCACCGCCCGCCGTCGCGTCTGGTGTCAGCTCTGCCATCTCTTCGTTCATCTCCGGCGGTTCGAACGACGAGGTCGTCAGTCAGCTGGCCAACGCGTACAGCCAGTAACACCCGCCGACCGGCCTTCGTTTATTTATCGCTATCGGGCAAGCGGTAGCTATATACGTTGGCCAACGGGCGTTTCAGACGTTACAGACCCGAGCAATCGGGTGGCAGCGAGCGGTAAAATACAGTCCCTTAATGGGGGAACTAAGCGATGGCAAGTCTTACACTCGACAACGTAACGAAAGTATTCGACGACGACGGCGAGCAGATCATCGCTGTCGATGATGTCTCTATTGACATTGCCGACGGCGAGTTTCTCGTACTGGTCGGCCCGTCCGGCTGTGGGAAGTCCACGACGCTCCGGATGATCGCGGGCCTCGAACAGGTTACCGAAGGGGAGATTCGGCTCGGTGACCGGGTAGTCAACGACATTCCAGCGAAAGAACGGAACGCGGCGATGGTGTTTCAGTCGTACGCGCTCTATCCCCACATGTCCGTCCGAGAGAACATGGCGTTCGGACTGGAGGAGTCCACCGACCTTTCGGACGAGGAGATAAACGGGCGCGTCGAAGAGGCCGCTGAGATGCTCGGTATCCCAGAACTCATCGACCGCCGTCCAGACGAGTTGTCTGGTGGGCAACAACAGCGCGTCGCACTGGGTCGTGCGATCGTCCGGGATCCCGACGTCTTTCTCATGGACGAACCGCTGGCCAACTTAGACGCGAAGCTCCGCGCAGAGATGCGGACCGAACTCCAGCGGCTGCAAGAGGACATCGGCGTCGCCACTGTGTACGTCACGCACAATCAGGTGGAGGCGATGACGATGTCCGACCGCGTCGCGATCCTCAACGACGGCATCCTCCAGCAGTGCGCGACACCCCTGGAGTGTTACCACCAACCGAACAACCTCTTCGTCGCGGGATTCATCGGTGAGCCGTCGATGAACTTCTTCGACGCCGAGCTACAGGGATCGACGCTCGTCACTGACGAGTTCGACTACGATCTCTCCGAGGAGACGATCTCCTCGCTGGGAGAGGCGACGGACCTCGTGTTGGGCGTTCGGCCGGAAGACGTCGAACTCCGCTCTAGCGTCGACTCCGAACACGACTACAGAGCGACCGTCGACGTCGTCGAGCCGATGGGCGACGAAAACGTCATCCACCTCGTCTTCGAGGGGAACGAGCGGGCAGAGGAGAACCTCTTCACCGCCGTCCTCGACGGGATGAAAAGCGTCGACGCGGGACAGCAACTCGTCGCACGATTCCCGGAGTCCGCAATCCATCTCTTCGACCGAGAGACGGGCAAGGCGTTACACAACCGAAAACTCGAAGCCGCCGGGTCGCCCCGCGTGCAATAGTCACGCAGGGCCGAACTTCTTTGTAGCCGTCCGATAAACCCCCGGGTATGTCAGGCGACGACCTGGAAGCTTCACTCGAGCAAGTAATCACACGATTCGACCTCGGTGAATACGAGATTGCCGCGTACCTCGCCGTGCTTCAACACGGCGAACTGACGGCGTCGGAAATCGCAGAGAACACCGATATCCCACAGCCACGAGTGTACGATACGGTTCGAAGCCTCAGCGACGTTGGGCTCGTCGAACTCAAGGAGTCGCGGCCGATGAAGGTGCTCGCTATCGACCCGAGAGACGCGTTCGGCGATATCCAGCAGTCGCTCGACGATCTCGTCGAGGACCTCTCCTCACGGTACACCGCGCCGGCTCGCGAACCGGAGGCCGTCTCGCTGGTGAAATCCCGACCGACGATCCTGCGCTACCTCGAAGACATCATCGACGCCGCCGAGTACGAACTGACGCTGTCGCTGACGCCCTCGCTGTTGAATCGACTGGAGTCTCAACTTGCCACACGACGGGAGGAGGGAATCGCCACGGAGATACTCCTCTCGCCCGCGAAGGAAGCGCCCGACCCCGACGACTTCGACTACCTCTCGGTGGCGACGACGGTGAAGGGGCGTCGAGGAATCACGACCCCCGTCGTGGCGGTCGCCGACGGCAACTACTCGATGTACGCCACACGCGAGTCCATCCGGGGCGACGCCGACCGGTACGGCGTCATCTTCAATCGCTCCGAGCTGGGTTTTCTGGTCTCCGGGTTTCTCAACACCGTCCTCTGGACGACGGCGGACGTCATCGCCTCCAACGGGATGGGAATCCCCTTCCCGCGCCGCTACGGCACCATCAGACGATGTATCTCCGATCTGGCGTCGCTCGACGAGGAGTTCTACGCGACCATCGAGGGACGCGACGTCGAGACGGGCGACCACTGGGTCGTCCAAGGGAAAGTCGACGAAGTGTCGTTCGGACCCAACCGCGAGGTGGCGACGCTCGTCGTCGAGACGGCCGACGGACCGGTCGACGTCGGCGGGCAGCTGGCGGCTTACGAGGACATCGAAGCCTACGAGATACAGGTCGCTCGGGACGAGCCGCCGTCTGTCTAATCGGTTTGAAAGGACAATGAGACTCGTGGCCTGTCGGACACATCAGCGGGGAGTTCGGTCCGAGTGCCCACGAGTACGTAACCCTATCAGCGGGGCCGTTGAATCGGACAGCAACAGCGTATAGTTGGTAGTGCGTGTAAAATATTACGCTATCTAGGCGCGGAATTTTATCTGGTGCGTGGACTGACTCACGCCCAGTGGAACAGTCCAACGCCAGTGGAAACAGATATATCAATCGTTGCCGACAGCTAGGCGTAGAGATGACAGATGGCTCACTCGTCGAGTACGTTGGGGCGTCGGCGGTTCGGTCCGCGGTCGTCGGGTCGCTGTGTGAGCATCCACAACCGACAGAGACGCTCTTGTCAGGACTCGATGCCAGCGATTCGGCCGTCTACGAGGCGCTCTCCAGTCTCGAAACGCGGGGCGTCGTCGAAGAGACAGTGGACGGGTGGCGTCTCACTGGGACCGGACGACTCGTCGGTGATGTGCTCGAACGACGACAAGCGACGGACGAGCTCCTCGCGGTCGACCCGGAGTACTGGGCGAACCACGACGCCAGCGTCGTCCCACAGCGGTTTCGCTGTCGACTCCCCGAACTGGGTGCCTACGAGGTGCTCCGGGCCGCAGAACACGACCGTCACCGGATCGTCCGAGAGATCGTCTCCCGTATCGACGGCGTCGACCGCTGTGATGTCGTCTCGCCGATATACCATGCAGACTACAAGGCGGCGATGCCGGACACCGACGACTCCCGTCTCGTCGTAGGAGAGCAGGTCGTAGACGACGTGCTGACCGACGAGAGTGGCGCGTCGTTTACGGCGACGTTCGAGCGGACGCCCGTACGGGTCTCGTCTGTGCCGTACGCGCTCGCCGTCTCGGCGGAGTGGGTGATTCTGACACTTCCAGAACCCGACGGGCGATGGTCGGATACGACGATACTTTCCGAGTCCGATTCCGCCGTCCAGTGGGGATCGGAGTTGTTCGAGTACGTTTGGACTGCGGCAACGCCGGTTGATACGTATCTGTCCGCATGATTTTGGCGAACCTAAAAACTCAAGAGGGCCGAGCAGAGAGTTCCTCCAATGAGTACGCAGCGACTCGAACGAGGGGCGGACGACGAGTTCACGTTCGACGATCTCGCGGTCGTAATGGGGACGTACAACGAAGCGGACGCTATCGGGACGGTCCTCTCCGATATCGCCGACGTGACCGACGGCCGGGCCGAAGTCGTCTGTGTCGATGGGTCCAGCGATCGGACGCCCGATATCGCCCGGGAGCACGGTGCGACCGTCGTCGAACAGGAGCCACAGGGGTACGGCGTCGCGGTCCGCGAGGCCGTACTGACGCCCGATCGCCCGATCGTCGTCACGACGGACTGTGATGACACCTACCCGATGGAACGGCTGCCGGACTTCCTCGCGGAGATAAACGACGGCGCGGACGTGGTCAGCGGCGACCGGCTCTACTACGGGGCCGACGAGATGCCGGGAATGAACAAACTTGGCAACGAACTGTTCGCGCTCTTAGCGAGCGTCCTGATGGGGCGACGCGTCCACGACACGACGACGGGGATGCGTGCCTACCGCCGCGAGGTCGTCCAGAAGATTGAGTGGACCGAGAACACCGGCCTCTCCGCGGAACTGCTCATGCGTCCGCTGATGCGCGAGTACGACGTGCGCGAACGGCCCATCGAGTACGACGAGCGCAAGGGCGAGACGAAGCTCGACCCCTTCTCCGGCGGCGCGGCTATCGCCAAATCTATCGTCTGCGTGGCGCTCCAAGAGCGGTTCCGCTAACTATCGGGTGGCCGGCGATAGCTCTCCGTTCCGCCGGGATGGCCCTGCGGGTTCTCGATGCCGACTAACCTCCCGCCAGTCGGCGAACTGTACAGCGCGAACAGAAGCTCGTTGACGAGGTAGTAGCGAACCCGCTGGCGCGGGTCGCCGTTCGGGTCGGGGTCGGCCTGTCGGATGCCCATCGCACTGAGCGTCTCGGTTCGAAGCGTCGAGTCGAGTGCGACGAACTCGCCGTCTTCCCACTCGCGGGCGTAGGCGTCAAGCGCTTCGATCGCGTCGGCGATGCCCGCGGCGCGGTCGGGATCTGACCCCACCCGTCCGCTCACGTAGCTATCGACGAACTCCTCGACCCCGTTCACCTCGCTCGGATAGACGACCCTCGCGACGGCGTGGAGCGTCTCGCGCTCGTGGTCGCCGAGCGTTTGGCCGTCACGCTTCGTCTCGCCGTCGTCCGGCCACGAGAGGGCGGCTGCGCCGCCGGCGACGGTGACGCCTGCCGCGCCCAGCGCTTTCAGCGCGTCGCGTCTGGTGAGTTCGTAGTCGGTCACGCCTGCCCCGCAACCGTCGCGTTCATCTCGATGCCGTAGCGGTGCGTCCCGGGGATGTAGGCGGCCTGGCCGCCGCAACGTCGCTCGGACCAGCACACTTCCAGTCGCGGCGTGAGCGCGCGGACGCCGCTTGGCGTGCTATCGACCGGAAGTTCGACGCGGTACTTAACTCCTGACCCGTGACCGAAGTCGACGAACGCGACGAGGGTCACGGTGCCGTTCGCTGGCGTCGAGACGGTCACCGGGTCGGTGATACTGTCGCCGGTCAGTCGCGTCCGGTTGCCGTTCGTGATCAACTGGAGGTCGAGCGGTTCGGTGCCATCGGTGGTGGCGTAGGCGTTCGACTCGCCGTTCGTGAGACGGAGCGTGACCCCGGTGGCCGATTCGGGCACTGTCGCCGAGACATCGGTTCGAACCGACTCGCCCGAGGCCAGACGGACACGCTGGAGCGTCGGTTCGACCGGTTGACCGAGATACGGAATCCACTCACCGCGGTACGCGTAGCGGTAGTACCGCCTGTCGGGGTAGCTCTCGACGACCGCGAACTGTCGGTCTCCCATCGCATAGACGGTGTCGCCGTCGAACCCGGGATCGTTGCGTAACGGCTGGAACGGGTGGTTGAGCCAGTCGCCGTACGGTGTTGGCAGGAAGACGGCGCTGTTTCCGAGGTCGCGGTCCTCGAACGGTTCGTAGGCCAACTCGTACTGCTGAGTGACCTCGTAGTTGTCCTGTAGCGGCTCCGCGGCCGCCGCGACGGTCGCGGAACCGAACGCGGCCGCACAGAGCAGCGTCACCGCCACTATCGCGGGCCGGGCGTTGGCCGTCGAGACGCGCGTCTCGACAGCGGTTCGAATCCCGCTCGCGGCCGACAGGAGGCCGACCGCGCCGAACGCCACTGTCGGAACCAGGAGGTCAACGTGGTAGTAGGGGCCGAGGAACGCCACGAGACCGTCCGTCGGATCCGCAAGCGACCCGAGCATGTTGAGCGTCCCCCAGAAGTAGAGGTTGCCGAGCGAGACGGAGAGGAACACGCCCGCAAGCGCGAGTTGGCGCGAATCGTACCCCGACGCGCGTCTGGCGACTGTTGCCACCCCGAGAAGGGCCGCGAGCGTTCCGAGCGGCCCGGCGACGACCCACTGGGTGGCGAGTTTCCAGAGGAGTTCGCCGTTGGCCGCCACGGAAAGTGCGGGCGTGAAGTTCTGCTCGTATCCAAGAATCGCTCGGTGGCCGAAGCCGAGGCCGTCCTCGGGCGCGAATGCCTGATATGGGAAGACCAGTGGGTCGCCGGTCACGAGTGCGTTGTACCCGAGCGTGGTGGCGACGCCGAGCAGGCCGAACAGCGCCGTCAGACCGATTCGTCCGACGACGGGGCGTCGGACCGTGCGGAGCGACCAGAGGGCATGACAGACGAACGGCGCGGCGAACAGGACGGCTGTGTACGGCCGCGTGAAGAAGGCGACACCGACGCAGACACCCGAAAGCGTCGCCGTTCGATAGCTACCAGTGCGGTCGCTGTGGAGGTAGCTCGCGGCGAACGCGAGGTTCCAAAACGTCGTCGGGACGTACGAGAGAAACACCGATGCGTCCACGAGGAAGAGTGGCGAGACCAGCAGCAGGCAACTCGCCACGACGCCGGTTCGGGCGTCGAACGCCTCTCGGACGGTGTGATACGTCCCGGCGAGGACACCGGTCGCGGTGAGCGCAAGGGCGACGCGGTAGCCGCCCAGCAGCTTCCCAACGGCGAACATCGCCGCAGTGATGGGCGTGTACTTCGAGTAGAGGCCCCGCTCGCTCTCGACGAAGAACCACGGCCGGAACACGCCCTCGACTGGCGGGTTGAGAAACAACTGCCCGTCGAGCAACATCGCGGCCTGCTGGAGGTAGACGGCCTCGTCGTGGTTGCTCGTGTAATACGGGAAGACGAGGTGGGAGATAGAGAAAACGGCCAGTCCTCCAAGAATTGCGACGACGGCGGCTTGGACCGGTGGCCGTCGCAAGCGGTTCATTCCGCGGGATACCAGGCCAGTTCGTGGTCGGCGGCGAGGTCGACTTCGACCGGCTGGCCGGCCTCGAACGTCTCGACGTGGTTGTGCATGCAGTGGACGATGTCGCCGCTGTGGAGTTCGACCCGGTAGACGAACGAGGGGCCGTTGTACTGACGGTGGACGACGTAGCCGTCGGCTTTCGGTTCGCTGGTCGGCACGGCCTTGAGGTCGTCGGGGCGGACGAGCACGTCCACCATCGCACCGTCGTAGGCCTCGACCGGGCCGTTCAACAGTTCGAGGTCGAACGATCCCAGTCCCGTCTCGATTTGCTCGTCGGTCACGCGCGCCGAGAGGAAACTCGCTTGCCCGAGGAAACTGGCGACGAAGCGGCTCTCGGGGTTCTCGAACACCTCGGCTGGGTCACCGACCTGCGCGACCGTCCCGTCGTTCATGATAGCGACGCGGTCGCTGATGGACAGCGCCTCCTCCTGGTCGTGGGTCACGGAAATCGCGGTAACGCCGGCGCGCTTCAGAATCTTGCGGACCTCCTCTCGCATCTCGACGCGGAGGCGAACGTCGAGGTTCGAGAAGGGCTCGTCCAGCAGGAGTACGTCCGGTTCGGGCGCGAGTGACCGAGCGAGGGCGACGCGCTGTTGCTGGCCGCCCGAGAGCTGTTTGGGCATCTTGTCGTGGTGATCGGTGAGGTCAACCAGCTCCAGTAGGTCGTCCACACGCCGTTCGGTATCGGTCTCGTCCATCTCGGTCAGACCGAAGGCGATATTCTCGGCGACCGAGAGGTGCGGGAACAGCGCGTAATCCTGAAAGACGATGCCCACGTCGCGCTCCTCGGGCTTGCGGAACCCCCCGTCCTCGCCGCCGGTCACCGTCTCGTCGGCGATGGAAATTCGACCCTCCGACGGTCGCTCCAGCCCGGCGATCATTCGGAGCGTGGTCGTCTTCCCACAGCCGGACGGCCCGAGCAAGGTGAGCAGTTCGCCGTCTTTCACGTCGAGCGAAAGGTCGTCTACAGCGACCTCTTTTGCATACTCCTTCGAGACGCTCTCGACGCTCAGTACCGTCCGTTCAGGGTCCGATACCGCTGTCTCGACCGTGTCAAACTCCGACAATTGCTCTGTGGTCTGTCGTTCTGCCATGTTAGCGTCCCTCCTGTCTAAGGATGATAAGCATCGAGAGCCCCGAGACGCCGACCAGAATCAGCGCCGGGACCGCCGCCTGCCCCTGATAGGCCGCGCCTCGCACCAGCCAGATGTACGTGACGATAGTCTCGAAGCCAGTCGGGCGTAACATCAGCGTTGCCGGCAATTCCTTCATGGTCGTGAGAAAGACCAGCGCCGCACCGGCGGCGATCCCCGGTGCGACGAGCGGTAACACCACTCCGCGGAACGCGCTGAGCGGTGCGTAGCCGAGCGACCGTGCGGCCTCGACGTAGCTGGGGTCCACCTGTAGAAGCGAGGACTCCGTCGTCCCGACGGCCTGCGGGAGGAAGCGAACAACGTAGGCGAACACCAACACGAGAACGCTCTGGTAGAGAAAGGGGACGAACCGGAGCGCCAGATAGATGAGCGAGAGACCGATGACGACGCCGGGGACGGCGTAGCCGACGTAGGAAATCCGTTCGGGGAGCGCGGAGAGCGTCCCGTCGCCTCGGGCCGCCAGATACGCGATTGGGAGGGCGACGACGACGCAGATACCCGCGGCGGCGGCGGCCAGTCCCACTGAGTTGAGGACAGGGACCAGTCCGAACGTGAACTGACTCGGGGCGGCGGACTCCGAACGGAAGAGCCACTGGGCGAGGATGCCGATTGGGAGGGCCAGACAGAGCGTGGCGATGCTCGCACAGAACAGCGTCGCCGGGAGCTTCCAGTAGCCGAGCCGAATGGTGCCGGGCCGACGGTCGCCGCTGCTGACGTACGCTCCCTCGCGGCCGGCGCTGATACGGGACTCGACGGCGAGGATGGCCATCGCCATCACGAGAAGCAGTATCGAGAGGACGGCGGCGGAGTCGAGATTGCGAGCCTGCTGTTCAGTGAATATCATCCGCGTGAACACGTCGTACTGCATGATAGCGGGCGTCCCGAAATCGGAGAGCGTGTACAGCGCCACCAGCAGTCCTCCCGCCGCGATACCCGGTGCAATCTGGGGGAACGTGACGCGCTTGAACGCCTCCCAGCGGGTGTGGTTCAGGGTACGTGCCGCCTCGACGACGGTCCCGTCGAAGGAGAGCAGCGACGCGCGCGTCGTGAGGAAGACGTACGGATAGGTGAACAGCGTCAGGACGAGAACGGTACCGTGAAGCCCGTGGATCGGTGGAATCTGCTCGATACCGAGCGGCGTGAGCAGGTCCGCGAGTTCGCCGCGCGGCCCGAATGCCGAGACGAACGCGAACGCGCCGATGTAACTTGGGACGACCAGCGGAAGCGCCGACGTGACCGTCCAGAACCGCCGGAACGGGAGGTCAGTCTGGACGGTGAGAATCGCCAACGGGACGCCGACGAGAACCGAGACAGCGGTGACTGCCGTCACCAGCACCAGCGAGTTCAGCGTGACGTCGATTGCCGTCTCGCCGGTGACGAGGGCGACAATGCGGGCCGTCTCCATCTCGACGGCGTGAATCGCCAGCCAGACCAGCGGCGAGATCAAGAGCAACGAGAGGGCGACCGTGACCACTGTGAGCAGCGGGGGCGTCGAGGACGACGCGTCGCTCGCGGACGCGTTCGCCTGCTCCCGAAGCCGCTCGAAGCGGTCACTCGCCCCCATGTTAGAGGACGCCGGCCTCGCGCATCAGGTCGACCGTCCCCGAGACGTCTGCGAGTTCGGTCAGGTCAATGTCCGGTGGTTGCAAGTCGTCGATACGCGGGAGGTCGCCGACCGGAGCGACGCCGGGAATCATCGGATACGCGAAGGTCCTGGTAGCGAAAAACTCCTGTGCTTCCGCCGAGAGGACGTGCCGGACGAAGTTCGACGCCAGTTCGCTGTTGTCCGTCCCTTTGAGTATCTCTACGCCGGAGACGTTGACGAGTGCGCCCGCATCGCCCTCGGTGAACGCCAGTGCGATGGGTGCGTCGGGTCGGCCTGACTGGACCCGCAGCGCGTAGTAGTGGTTGGCGAAGCCAGCGCCGATGGTGCCGTCGGCGACGGTGTTCGAGACGACGAACTCGTTGTTGTACTCCGAGATGCCGTGGTCGAGCATCGACTGCAGCCACGCTTTCGTCTCGTCGTCACCGCGCTGGAGTCGCATCGCGGTAACGAACGACTGGAACGCGCTGTAGGTCGGTGCCCAGCCCATCGTCCCCTGTAGCGCCGCGGTCTCGGGGAATTGCTGGACGTTCGTCGGAATCTCCGAGGCCGAGAACTGGTTCGTGTTGTACGGCACTGCGCGGGCGCGGCCAGCGATACCGACCCATCGCCCCTGCTCGTCCTGAAAGTCGGCCGGGACTGCGGAGAGCGCCTCCTCCGGAAGCGAGGCCGTCGCACCGGCGTTGGCCACCGCACCCAGCGAGCCGGCGTCAACTGCCATGAACACGTCCGCTTGGGTTGCACCGGCCTCTGACTCCTCGATGATGGTGTTGGCGAGGTCGCTAGAGGGTTCGAGGCGATGGTTCGCGGTGAAGTTCTCGTATTTCTGTTCCAGCAGTTCGATGAGGTCGAGATAGAGCCCGCCCTCGCCGCCGCCGAGGTACAGCGTCAGTTCCCCGTCTAGGTCCGGGAGGTCCTCGATAGAGGTCCCACTGGGTGCCTCACGCTGTTGGACCAGCGGGCCGGACCCGCGGAAGTCGGCCAGCGAGACGCTCCCCTCGGAGTCACCCGAACCCCCGTCTCCATTGCCGAGGATGTTAGAACAGCCCGCGAGCGCCGTCGCGGCCGCTGTGCCGCCGAGTGCGAGGAATCGTCGCCGAGACCGGCCGTCACCGGTCCGACGTGGTTCGTCGGTAGCGTCAGTCATCGTTGCGTGTTAGTCATTTTAGGTTTGCCTAAATAGTTGCGTTTTCAGTCGTCGGCCGCGGCCGGGACCGGTTCGGACTCGGTCGCTGCGATCGCGTCGAGACAGTCCAGCCAATCGAGCATGTACTCCCCGCAGTGGTTGAGGAACGCGCCATTCTCCCAGTCGGCGAAGTCGCCCTCGGCGAGCGCTCGGCCCATCGCCTCGAACACCTCGGCGTAGGAGTCGGCGTCCCCGCCGACCGAGTCGACGATCTCCCAGACGTGTTCGTTGAGTTCGAGACCGTGAACCTCGTTAGTCAGATCCGAGAACGTCGAGCGCGGGGCCTTGTTGTGTTCACAGAGCGGGTTGCCGTTGTAGATGTGTTTGTCGAGAACGTCACAGGCTCGTTTGAGGAATATCCCGGACCAGATGTCGTCGAACCGGCCCACGTCCCACTCGTTGTCGTCCATCGGCAGCTGGTAGAACGCTGGGACGACCTCCCGACGGAAGGCGAGATTCATCGAGCAGACGGTGAGATAGTTCCCCTCGGCGGCGACGAAGTCCTCGCCGAAGTCCTCAGCGCTGGTTCGGGTCTGAGCCTGCCCCTGCAGGTCGCCGTCCATCAGGATGCGAACCGCGTCTAAGTCCGGTACGTTCGTCCAGAGTCCCTGCGACGCGACGACATCGTCGACGTGTGTGTCCGCCGTTTTCACCGTCTCGTCCATCGCGGCGTAGGGGTATCCGCGGGGATAGAGACCGTGGTCGTCCTCGTTCTGGTAGAGGACGTTCACCCAGTCCTCGTCGGACGCGACCGTCTCGATAGTTCCTTCGAAGGCGAGGTTTTCCAAATGCGTGCCGAAGAAGTCCACCTCCTCGTGGGGGAGCGTGTCGTCGTCGATGAACACTCCGTAGTCGAGCCGTTCCTCGGCCCAGAGATAGAGCAGACCGAAGGAAGTCTGCGCGTGACTGGCCGCTGGAATCAAGTGCGAGTACTCGTCGAGACCACGTTCCGCAAACCACGCTTCGCGGGCTTCGCCGTCGAAGACGCTCCCCGCGACGCCTTCCTCGGCCAGCATCTCCCGCATCGCATCGGTATCACAGAAGTCCTCTGTCACCAGGACGAGGAACAAGCGGTCGAGGTCGAAGCCGTGACGGCGAGCGTTATCGAAGTACTCGCGCAGACACTCGTGGTTCCGAATCGTCGGAACCATGACGCAGATATCTTCCGTCATTCTGTCCGGAACTGTTTAGGCAGCCCTAAAGAGGGTGTCGTTTTAGGCCTGCCAAACAAATATCGCCAGGCCGCCCAACATCTTGCCCAGGTGGATGTGTCTCTGCGTCGCCATATTGTGAACGGTACCCAAGGCCATAATATTCACGCGACCGCGATTAACGTTGTATAAGGCGAACTATTATCTGGCTGTGCTTTGCCTCCCTAGTCGAGAGATGAGTGTACGAAACAAGCGAGGTCGTGCCACGGAACTATGAACCTCGATAACCAGACGTGTGTGATTACAGGGTCGTCACGGGGTATCGGGCGCGGCATCGCGAAAGACCTCGGAGAACACGGCGCGAACGTCGTCGTCAACTATCGCTCCTCGGAGGCCGAAGCGCGGGCAGTCGTCGAATCCATCCGCGAGGACGGCGGGGACGCTATCGCCGCACAGGCCGACGTTGCCAAGGCCGCAGAAGTACAGGCCATGCGCGAGCGAGTGGCCGACGAGTTTGGTTCGGCAGACGTTCTCGTCAACAATGCCGGCATCACGATCGACAAGAAGTTCGAGAACATGACCCGCGAGGACTGGGATACAGTCGTCAACGTCAACCTCGGGGGCGTGTTCAACTGCACCAATGCCTTCTACGACGACATCAAGGGAGCCGAACACGGCCGCCTCATCAATATCTCCAGCGTCGTCGGCCAGCAGGGCAACATCGGACAGGCCAACTACGCCACGACGAAGTCCGGCCTGTTCGGTTTCACGCGCACGCTCGCGTTAGAACTCGCCCACACCGGATCGACGGCGAACTGCGTCGCGCCGGGATTCGTCAAGACCGACATGCTAGAGGAGGTACCCGAACGCGTCCAGGAGAAGATTCTACGCGAGATTCCGCTGGACCGATTCGCCACCGTCGCAGACATCGCCGGAATCGTCCGGTTCGTCGCGAGCGAGGAGTCCAGTTACATGACCGGTCAGGTACTCGGCGTCAACGGCGGCATGGAGTGGTAACATGAGTCAACAGGAAGAACCCGACGACGAAACCGAACCGACAGACCCCGTCGAGGAACTCCGGGAGAAGCGTCGAGAGGCGGAACTCGGCGGCGGCGAAGCACGCATCGAAGCCCAACACGAGAAGGGGAAGATGACCGCGCGCGAGCGCATCGACTTCCTCGTCGACGAGGGCACCTTCTACGAGGTCGACCCCTTCGTCGAACACCGCTCGACGAACTTCGGGATGGAGGAGAAGCGCTACGCCGGCGACGCCGTGGTCACGGGCTACGGCGAAGTCGACGGCCGGAAGGTGTTCCTCTTCGCACACGACTTCACCGTGCTGGGTGGCTCCGTCGGCGAAGTCGTCGCCGACAAGATCTGTAAGGTGATGGACAAGGCCATCGAGAACGGCGTCCCCGTCATCGGGCTGAACGACTCCGGCGGTGCGCGGATTCAGGAGGGCGTCGATTCGCTGGTCGGCTTCGCCAAGATTTTCGAGCGCAACACGAAGGCCAGCGGACTCATTCCGCAGATTTCGGCCATCATGGGCCCGTGTGCCGGCGGTGCTACGTACTCCCCGGCGCTGACGGACTTCACGTTCATGGTGCAAGACACCAGCCACATGTTCATCACGGGGCCGAACGTCATCGAGACCGTCACCGGCGAACAGGTCTCGAAGGAGGAACTTGGCGGGGCCAGTTCACACTCGACGAAGTCCGGCGTCGCGCACTTCTCGTATCCCTCCGAGGAGGAGGTCTTAGAGAACATCCGCCGCCTGCTCTCGTATCTCCCGCAGAACAACATGGAGGACCCCCCGCGGGTCTCACCGTGGGACGAACCCGACCGCGAGGTACCGGAACTCACGGACATCGTCCCCTCCGCACCGCGCAAACCCTACGATATGGAGCAGGTCGTCGGGAGTATCGTCGACGAGGAGTCGTTCTTCGAGGTGTACGGCAACTGGGCGCGCAACGTCATCACCGGCTTCGGCCGGATGGACGGCCAGTCGGTGGGCGTCGTCGCCAACCAGCCGCGAGTCAGCGCCGGGACGCTGGACATCGACGCCGCCGAGAAGGCCGCGCGGTTCGTCCGCTTCTGTGATTCGTTCAACATCCCCATCCTCACGTTCGTCGACGTGCCCGGCTTCATGCCCGGCACCGAACAGGAGCACAACGGCATCATCCGCCGCGGCGCGAAACTCATCTACGCCTACGCCGAGGCGACGGTGCCCCTGCTCTCGGTGGTCGTCCGGAAAGCCTACGGCGGCGCGTACATCGTCATGTCCTCGAAGTTCCTCGGCAGCGACGTGAACTACGCGTGGCCGGGGTCGGAGATGGCAGTGCTGGGACCGCGCGGCGCGGTCAACATCCTCTATCGGAAGGAGATCGCCCAGGCGGACGACCCCGACGCCAGGCGACAGGAGCTGATGGACGACTTCCGCGAGGAGTTCGCCAATCCCTACGGTCCCGCGAAACGGGGCTACCTCGACGACGTCATCGAACCGAAGGACACGCGCAAGCGTCTCATCGACGACTTAGACCTGCTCCAGCGCAAGCGCGAAGACACTCCCCCAAAGGACCACGGCAACATCCCGTTGTGATGTCTTCCCTCGAATCTTCCACCGAGGACGGTGACGAGGCGACCGAAGACGGCGAGGAAGCGAGCGAGCGCCGGGCCGAGCAGACGGGAGCGGAGTCCGAGCCGATCCCGACCGTTACGATACCGGCGGGCGAGGAACTCGATGTCTCGCTCCCCGACGACGCGACGGCCGCCGAAGCCGCGGCCATCAGCGCCGCTATCGGCGCGCACCTCTCGGACCGTCAGCGGGCCGCTGCCGCGGCCGCTACCCGAGAGAGCACCGACTACGTGGACGAGTGGAAACTGGCCAGCCGGCTAGAGCGGTTCGGAAAACATCGCCGCCCCGACAGCGTCGAACGAGGCGACGAGTGGAAAGCCGCGGCGCGAGCGCGGTATTGATTCAGGCCTTGAACTGCCGCAGCACTTCGAGGTCGCGGGTGGTCTGCATGAACTCTGAGAGGGAGCGCGTCTCCCCGCAGGAGTCACAGTCGAACGACGCTTCCGGACCCGAGAGGTCCGCGACGTTCTCTTCCCAGTTCTCCTCGCAGGCGGGGCACTGTAGCTGAAGCCACGCTTCCTGCATGGACGTGTGTGGACAGCAGCCACAGATATACTTTGTGTGGATTCCCATCGAGTAACGACAACAAATCGACACGGTGAGGATTTCTCACGAGGGCTGTTCCGACCGTAACGAATACACGATACCCCTGAGTGGGCCTACGTATGGGAGTCGCAGTAATCGGCGCGTCGATGACGAAGTTCGGGCAGCGTGACGCCTGGATTCAGGGGCTACTCTCGCAGGCTGGCGAGGAGTGTCTCGACGACGCTGACGTGACACCGAAGGAGGTAGAGCACCTGTACGTCTCGAACATGGCGAGCGGCGAGTTCGAGGGGCAGACGGGCGTGATGAACATGCTGGCTCACGACCTCGGGGTCTTGCCGGCGTACGCAGAACGGGTCGACCAGACCTCATCGTCCGGCGGCGCGGGCATCTACGAGGCGTGGCAGTCGGTCGCCTCCGGGGCCAGCGAGATGACGCTGCTGGTCGGCGGCGAGAAGATGACGCACAAGACCACCGGCGAGGCGACGGACATCATCGCCTCGATTACCCACCCCGAGGAGTACAAACACGGCGTGACGCTGCCCTCCTTCGCCGGGATGACCGCGCGACACTACCTCGAACGGTTCGACGCGCCGCGGGAGTCGCTGGCCCGCGTCGCCGTCAAGAACCACAAGAACGGCGTGGACAACCCGAAGGCGCAGTTCCAAAAGGAGATAACGATGGAGAAGGCGCTCGACTCACCTATCATCGCCGACCCGCTTCGGCTGTACGACTTCTGTCCCATCACGGACGGGAGCGCGGCGATGATGTTCACGACGGAGGAGCGAGCGAAGGAGATTACCGACGAGTACGCCGTCGTCTCGGGCGTCGGCGGCGCGACGGACACGCAAGTCGTCCACGAACGCGACGACCCGACGGTCATGGGTGGTGTCGTCGAATCGAGCAAGCAGGCCTACGAGATGTCCGGTCTCGGTCCCGACGATTTGGATGTGGCCGAACTCCACGACATGTTCACCATCCTCGAATTCCTCCAGCTGGAGGGCATCGGCGTCGCAGAACAGGGGACTGCGTGGGAGATGGCGATGGACGGCGAGACCGAGAAAGACGGCGAGTTGCCCATCAACACCTCGGGCGGCCTGAAGTCCAAGGGCCACCCGCTGGGTGCCAGCGGCGTTGCACAGGGCGTCGAGATATACGAACAGCTGGTCGGCGAGGCCGGTCCGCGACAGGTCGAGGCCGACACCGCGCTGGCGTGTAACGTCGGCGGCTTCGGCAACTGTGTCATCACCACCATCATGGAGGCCGCAGAATGACCTTGAGTGCAGGCGAATGTCCGAACGGTCACGTCTCGTATCCTCCTCACCCGCGCTGTCCTGAGTGTGGCGAACCACAGGAGTCGACCCACGACCTCTCCGAACAGACCGCGGAGGTCGTCACGTGGACGAAGTCGACCGCGACGCCGCCGGGCGTTCGGCAACCGAACACACTCGCTATCGTCGAGTTCGACGTAGACGGAGAGGCGGTTCGAGCACTCGGCCAGGTGACCACCGAAGACGTCGAGACGGGCGACGAGGTCGAACCAGTCTACGTCGAGGAGTTGCGCGACCCCGAGGTCGGCCTCAAGAGCGAGAACCCCGAGAGCCAGGAGTGGGGCGGCTACCGCTGGGACCCGGTGTAAGCGAGTTCCTCGCCACACTGTAGCGCGCTTTCGATTCTGTCGAGTCCGTCCGCGACGGTGCAGTGCCCCTCGGGACCGGCGTGGGGATAGACACCAGCGATTTCGTCGTCTTCGTAGACGACGAGACAGATCACCGGCAGCGTCACGACGGAGTCGCGGCCGGTGAACGCGCTGGAGCGGTCGTGGCGGTCGAAGGCCGGTGCGAGCGAACAGTCGTGTTCTGCAGCCCACGCTTCCATCGCGGTGATGTCGTCCGCTTCGGTCGCGTTCGAGGCCGTCGCGAGGCGGTTCCAGTAGGTGACGCGCACGTCGTCGACGAGGCCCTGCTGGCGGAGTGAGTCGGCGCGCGCTAACGTGGCCGTCTGGCGTTGCTCCGTCGCATCAGAGACGGGTGAGCGCACGTACACAGCTAACCGACGAGTGTGAGTCATGGTATCGTACACCGAATGAGTGTCCTACGCTGACGACGGAGATAGCCGTATCGGTGAACGGTCCAGTCATCGTCAGTTTGCGGTCGTGACCGTCGCGGTGTCGGCCGCCGTTCGCGTCCCACTATCGGCGAGGTCGGTTAGGAACGCGTCGATCGAGCGCGTCTGACCGTCCCTGCCGAGGGGTGCGACCTGTGCCAGTTCCCCGTCCTCGTAGATGGCGAGACAGAGGACCGGCATGACGAGTTCCGTTCGCTTCTCGCCCGTCTCCATGCTGTAACACAGTCGGGTATCGAAGAACGGGGCGAGACACGCGCCCGCCTCCCGGGCCCACTCGGCGAACTCGTTGTATCGGTCGCGCTCCGGTCGCGGTTCGTCGCCTTCGACGGGAATGCGCTTTCGCCAGCTCGTCGTCTCGAACCCGTCGAGGACGCCTCGGCGCTGTAGCTGGCTGAGTCGCTCCTCGATGGACACTCGGCGCTTCCGAGAGGGCCGTGGAAGGTCGCTCCTGACGAACAGTTCCGCCCGACGCGTCGTTGGACACTCTGTTTTCGGCATCGGTATCGGGAGGTGTACCTATGGCATAATAAAACATTATGTTTAATGTCTAACTTCTTTGAGTACGCCTACTCGGACCGCGGGTCGGCATCATCGCTGTCATCCGTGTCGTCGCCATCGGCCGCATCGGGGTCGTCGTTCGCGTCTACGCCTCGGTCGGCACCGTCGATGTCGTCTTTGATGGACTTCAGCTCGGCGTCGACGTCGACGGGCACGTCCACCTCATCGGCCGCGTCGTCGGGCGCGGCACCGTTCTCGTTGGGCCGTTCGGCCAGTCGGTCGTCGAGGTCAGAGCGGAGTTGCCGGGCCTCGTCGAGGAGTTCTCGCGCCTCCTCGTCCTGCGGGCGGCCCTCCATCGCGTCCTGCAGGTCTGTGAGAGCGTCGTCGAGTCGCGAGAGCGTCACCTTGCTCAACTGGGTCGCGCGTTGGCGGACCTCTCTCGTCGCCGACTCGCTCGTGGCCGGCCGCCCGTCTGCCATCCGAAGTGCCCGGCGGAGGAGCTTCAGCGCCTCGATGTTGGTCTGCAAGACGAGGATCGCGGCCGGGATGGTCACGTCGCTCGTAAACCGGCGCAACTCCGAGGGCGTCGGCGGCCGCGGCAGACCGCTCTCGGTGGTCGGTTCGACCTCCGTCTCTAACTCCCGGAGGGTCCTGACGAGGTCCGCCAACAGGGTGGTGACATCGTCACCGGAACTGGCGCTCATGTCCCCACGTTGTGGCGAGACGTACAAAAGTCCGCCGTGGCGACTAGGCCAACCAAAACCCTTTTTGCTTTAGGGTAGCCTAATCGCTAGCAATGCCAACGCAAACGGACGATGTCTCGGTCTCCACGGACGAAGACGACCAGCGGCCGACCGTTACCGCACACGGGAGCGGCCCGGAGAAGACGGTGTTCACCGAAAACGGGAACCGAGAGGGCTGGATCGCGACCGACCTCACGGTCGATTGCTGGCGATAACTCACTCACGCAACCCAAATCAGCGAAGCGGCGGGAGGTTCCGAAGGGCGAGCGTTTCTATTCGTTCATCGCTTCCGGGAAGACGAGCGTATCGTCTTCGAGGTAGTGTTCGATGTGGTGGGCGTCTTCTTCGACGTCGACGAGTATCTCACGCAGCATCTGTGCCGACGCGTGGTCGCCGAGGTTCGCCGCCAGTTCGATGTGGTCGCGCAGCGACTCGATGATGTCACCGTACATTCTGAGGTCGTGTCGCAGCGAGGTGCGGATGTCGTAGACGTCCTGTCCCTCGTACTCGACTTTCGCGTGTTCTTCCTGTGCGGCGGGACCGGAGATGGGCGTCCCACCGAGCGCCTGCGCTCGCTCTGCGATCAGGTCGGCCGCCTCCTCGGCGTTCATCGCGGCGTCGCCGAGGAACAGGTGCAGGTCACGGAACTCTGCACCCTCGACGTTCCAGTGGTGCTTCTTGAGCTGGTGGTACAGGACGTAGGTGTCCGCCAAGTCCTGGTTCAGCGCGTCGATAACCTGTTCCGCCTTGTCCTTCTCGAGCCGAAGTTCGTTGTCCTCGACTTCACCGAACTGCTTTCGGACGTGTTCCTGGGTTGCCATAGGCATCCGATTATACTCGCGGGCCGCACTTAAAACCTCCTGTCGAGGGAAGATATTTTAGGAAACCCAAAAGAATCATTC
This sequence comes from Haloarcula amylovorans, assembly GCF_004681185.1. Lineage (GTDB taxonomy): Archaea > Halobacteriota > Halobacteria > Halobacteriales > Haloarculaceae > Haloarcula > Haloarcula amylovorans. Next base: position 1,068,084 of record NZ_SRIF01000001.1, read on the forward strand.
ACTGTCTCGACATTGGATTTCCGGCGGCGGCGAGATGGTTCGTAGACGGATTAGTGCCCTTTCCGTCAGGAGGGAAGTATCTCCGACCCTGACGACCAGATACGCGAGCACGGCGCTCAGATGAGAGAATAACCGGTCGGTAGTGCGTGTCTCGGCCGTTCAGCCGCCCGATAACACGGCCTTAGCGCTACTCTCTGTCGGCCCGGGAGACGACTATCGTGGCATGGCCCTCGGGCATCCCCGAGAGGTCGACGGCGTCGGACCGTAGTGTCTGTTCCTGGTGGACGGCGCTGAGCGCGCGCAGCACGTAGTCGTCGAGACCCAAGAAGTCGCCATACTCTTCCCAAACCGTCGGTGGGACCGCGACGAAGAACGTCTCCGGGGTCCGTGCGAGCACCGGGTCGTCGTACTGTCGTCGCCACTCGTAGACGAGGTCCTCGACACCCGGATTATCGTGCATCACCCGCTGGTGTGCTTCGAGTGCGTCGCGGAGCTGGCCCTCTTCGACGTCGTTCTCCGACGCCACGGCCCGTATCACGTCGCCTTCGAACGGCGAGTTCGACTTGTTCGCTGTCATTACCGGCCGTAGAATGCTATGGCGCAAAAACGACTCGCTCGCGGACCGCTCATCGCTCGCTACTCGACGCTCACCACCTGACCGTTCGACCGTCGATAGCTCAAACCCCGAAACTGCCCGATTAACTACCTATATTCCCGATATACGGGAATAGCCCGGCAGATATTTCCAGTCGGCCCCACAACTCGCGAATAGAGGAATGGGACGACTCTCGACGCTGTTCGCGCCGGAACGGGTCGCCGTGATCGGGGCGACCGACTCGGAGGGGTCGGTCGGCCGCGCTATCACGTCGAACCTGCTGGAATCGTTCGATGGCGATGTCGTGGCGGTCAACCCCTACAAGGACGACGTGTTGGGGCTTCGGTGCTACGACAACGTCGGCGACGTCGAAACATCCGACGGTATCGACGTCGCCGTGGTCGTGGTCCCGCCCGACGCCGCCGTCGAGGCCATCCGCGACGCCGGTGCCGCCGGCATCGAAAACGTCGTCGTCATCACCGCCGGGTTCGGGGAGACCGGCAGCGAGGGGGCCGCCCGCGAACGCGACCTGCGGGAGGCCGCCGAGGCGTACGACCTCAACCTCGTGGGGCCGAACAGCCTCGGCGTCATGTCGACGCCGCGGGGCCTCAACGCCACGTTTGGCAACGAGATGGCGACCGAGGGAGACATCTCCTTCATGAGCCAGTCCGGGGCGTTCGTGACCGCCGTCCTCGACTGGGCCGCGGAACGCGATGTCGGCTTCAAGGACATCGTCTCGCTCGGCAACAAGGCCATCTTAGACGAGGGCGACTTCATCGCCGAGTGGGGCGACGACCCCGAGACCGAGGTCATCCTCGGCTATCTGGAGGATATCGCCGACGGTGAGACGTTCGTCCAGACTGCCCGCGAGGTAACGCAGGACACACCCATCGTCCTCGTCAAGTCCGGTCGCACAGATGCGGGGGCCAACGCCGCCGCCTCCCACACCGGCGCGATGGCCGGCTCTGAACGAGCCTACGAGGCGGGTCTCGAACAGGCCGGGACGCTCCGCGTGGAGTCCGTCCAAGAGCTGTTCGACTTTGCGCAGATTCTCTCGGGGCAACCGCTGCCCGATGGCGAGGAGATCGCTATCGTCACGAACGCCGGTGGTCCCGGCGTGATGACGACGGACGCCGTCGGCGACTCGGACCTCTCGCTGTCGTCGTTCGAGGACGAGACGCTCGACGCGCTCCGCGAGACGATGCCCGAGGAGGCCAACATCTACAATCCCGTGGACATCATCGGCGACGCTCCCGCCGAACGCTTCGAGACGGCGCTTGAGACGGTCCTGGAAGACGACAACGTCGCGATGGCCGTCGTCGTCGCCTGCCCGACCGCGGTGCTCTCCTTCGAGGAACTCGCCGAGGTCGTCGTCTCTCAACAGCAGGCCCACGAGATGCCCATCGCCACGACGCTGATGGGCGGGAAGTCGGTCGGGGCCGGCAGAGAGATTCTGAGCGAGGCCGGTATTCCCAACTACTTCGACCCGGCCCGCGCCATCGAGAGCCTCGACGCGCTCCGGGAGTACGACGAGATACAGTCCCGGGAGTACGAGGAGCCGGCGACGTTCGACGTAGACCGAGAGCGCGCCCGCGAGATATTGGAGTCCGCGACCCGCCGGGACACCAACCGCCTCGGCGTCGAGGCGATGGAACTGCTCGACGCCTACGGCATCCCGACGCCCGCGGGCGGCGTCGTCTCCTCGCCCACGGAGGCCCAGGAACTGGCAGAAGACATTGGCGACGACGTGGTGATGAAGATCGTCAGCCCGGACATCCTCCACAAGTCAGACATCGGCGGCGTCGAAGTCGGCGTCCCGCCCGAGGAGGTCCGAGACACCTACGAAGACTTAGTGGTTCGCGCCCGGAACTACCAGCAGGACGCCACGATACTGGGCGTACAAGTGCAGGAGATGGTCGACCTCGATTCGGGGACCGAGACCATTCTCGGCATGAACCGCGATCCGCAGTTCGGGCCGTTGCTGCTCTTTGGCCTCGGTGGAATCTTTGTGGAGGTCCTCGAAGACAACACCGTCAGAGTCGCGCCCGTGAGCGAGCCCGAGGCCCGAGGCATGCTGGACGACATCGAGTCCGCGCCGCTGCTCCGGGGCGCACGCGGCCGCGACCCCGTCGACGAGGACGCCCTCGTCGAGGCGGTCCAGCGACTCTCACAACTCGTCACGGACTTCCCGGCCATCGTCGAACTGGACATCAATCCGCTCGTTGCGACCCCCGGCGGGGTGCAGGCCGTCGACCTGCGACTCACCATCGACCAGGAGGAACTATGACCGACTCGAACACGCTACTCGTCACGTCGACTGAGGAAGGTATCGGCAAGACCGCAATCACCCTCGCGCTCGCGAAATCGGCCAAAGCGGAAGGCCACGAGGTCGGCTACATGAAGCCAAAGGGGACCCGCCTCCAAAGCGCCGTGGGCAAGACCCGCGACGAGGACCCGATGCTCGCCCGGGAACTCCTCGGACTAGACGCCGAGGTCCACGAGATGGAACCCATCGTCTACTCGCCGACGTTCATTCAGGAGGCCATCCGCGGCCGCGAGGACCCCGAGGAACTCCGCGAGCGAGTCGTCGAGAACTTCGAGATGCTCGCCGAGGGGACCGATCTGATGGTCGTCGAGGGGAGCGACCGGCTCGATACGGGCGGCATCGTCGATCTGACGGACGCCGACATCGCCGAGGCGCTCGACGCGCGCGTCCTCCTCGTCTGCGGGTACACCAACGCGGGCGATACCGACGAAGTGTTGGCGGCCGCCCGAGCGCTCGGCGACCGACTGGCTGGCGTGCTGTTCAACGGTGTCGCCGACGCGGCGATGGACGACCTCTCCGACGACGTTCTCCCCTTCCTCGAAGGCCGCGGCGTGCCGGTGTTCGGGTCGCTCCCGCGCGTGCAGGAACTCGCGGGTATCACGGTCGACGACCTCTCGCGGAGCCTCGGCGCGGACGTTCTCACCAACGAGGCGTCGACGGACGCCCACGTAGAGCGCTTCACCGTCGGTGCGATGGGCGGCAACAGCGCATTAGACCAGTTCCGGCGGACCCGCGACGCCGTGATGGTCACCGGCGGCGACCGCTCTGAGGTTCAGACTGCCGCGCTCGAAGCCTCGGGCATCAAGGCGCTCTTGCTGACCGGCGGGTTCCGCCCGGCGAGTGCCGTCCTTGGTCGCGCCGAGGAGGAGAACGTCCCCATTCTGTTGGTGCAGTCCGACACCCGCACCACTATCGACCGGATGGAGGACGTTCTCCGCTCGGGGCGGACGCGAAACGAGCAGACCGTCGAGCGGATGCAAGGATTGCTGGACGACGGCGTGGACGTTCACGCCCTGCTCGGCTTCGACGAGTAGCCCGATTTCGGCTGCGGTTCCGAACGGCTAGAATCAGCGGTTCGTCGCGTTACTGTCGCTATCTCCAGACGAAACCCACCTCTGAGATTTAAGTTGTCTGACGCACTATTACTGTGTGGAGCCGAGAGGCTCCGTAGTGTCACACGCTCGGGGAGACTCACTCCCCGTTCTACCCTTTGGTCGGAGAATACCGTGAGCCGCGGCTATAGAGCGTCGAAAACGGTCGCCGGCACGTGCTCTCGAACGCCTGAGACAGCGACGGACGGGTCGGAAAGGGAGAGCGGCGGGAGCGGCCACACCGGACAGTCGGTCATGCCTTCCAGCACCTCGGGGTTCGTCCGTTCGGCCGTCGTCGCCCCCTCGTACTCGTTGAACACGATGCCGCGAACCGACACCCCGCGGTCGCGGAGCGCGTCGACTGTCAGTCCCGTGTGGTTGAGCGTCCCCAGTCCCGACCGGGCGACGACGACCGCTGGCAGGCCGATATCTGCCACGAGGTCCAGTACCTCTCGGTCGTCGGCGAGCGGCACTCGCAGGCCGCCGATTCCCTCCACGACCGCGGTCTCGTGGGCGTCGACGGCGGCTTCGACGCCGTCCCGAATTTCGTCGTAGGAGAGGTCAGTATCGGTCCGATCGGCGGCGACGGCGGGCGCGAGCGGCGGTTCCAGCCGTCTGAGACAGGTCGCTGCCTCCTCGGACCCGCAGGCCTCGGCGACGAACCCGGCGTCGTCGTCCGGCGGATAGCCGGTCTGACAGGGTTTGATCGCGATAGCGTCCCGTCCCCGCTCGCGGAGCCACCCGGTCAGCCCGGCGGTGACGACCGTCTTGCCGACGCCGGTGTCCGTCCCGACGACGAACAGACCGCCTGCGCCGCCAGTCGACCCGTCGCTCACAGCAGACCGACCTCCTCGCCAGCCGTCTCGAAGGCGTCGAGACACCGTTGAAGATCTTCGTCGGTGTGTGTAGCCGTTGGTGCGACGCGGATGCGCGAGGTCCCCTCGGGCACTGTCGGCGGCCGAATAGCCGGTGCGACGATAGCGTGGTCGCGCAGGCGCTCGTCGAGTTCGAGGGCGTCCACGCGGTCACCGACCAGCACGGGAAGGATATGTGTCTCGCCCAGTACCTCGTAGCCCCGCGCTTCGAGTCCCTCCCGGAGCGTCTCGACGTTCGCCCACAGTCGGTCGGACTGGTCCGTCTCGCGGGCGACACGCAGCGCTTCGCGAGCCGACGCCGCTGCGGGCGGGGCCAGTCCCGTCGAGAAGACGAACGAGCGCGCGGCGTTGAGGAGATATTCGATGAGCGGCTCGTCTCCCGCGACGTAGCCGCCCTGACTGGCGAGTGCCTTCGAGAGCGTTCCCATCTGTATCTCGACGCGGTCGCTCAGGCCCTCGCGCTGGACGATGCCGCCGCCGCGCTCGCCGAACAGTCCCGTGGCATGGGCCTCGTCCACCATGAGCCACGCGCCGTACTCCTCGGCGGCGTCACAGAGCGCCGAGAGCGGGGCCACGTCGCCGTCCATCGAGAACACGGAGTCGGTGACGACCAGCCACCGTTCGTCGGCTGTCGCCCCGTCCTCGGCCCGTCTCTCCATCTTCGCCCGAAGGTCGGCGGCGTCGCAGTGGTCGTACACCACCGTCTCGTCCGCGCCGAGGCGACAGCCGTCGATGATGGAGGCGTGGTTGAGTTCGTCCGAGAAGACCACGTCCGGTGAGAGCGCGTCGATGGTGCCGACGTTCGCGGCGTAGCCAGCCGAGAAGACCAGTGCGCGTTGCGTTCCCTTACAGTCGGCGAGGTCCCGTTCGAGCGCCCGATGGACGGCCGTATCGCCGGTGACGAGCCGGGAGGCTCCCGCGCCCGTACCGACCGTTCGAGCGCCGAGTTCGGCCGCCCGTTGGAGACGGCCGTCGTCGGCCAGTCCGAGGTAGTCGTTCGCGGCGAAGACGACCGACTCGTCCCCGAACTCGGGTGCGTCGCCCTTCGGGTCGTCGGCCAGTCGCGTCCGGTCGCCGGCAGTCTCGGTGACTTCCAGATGCCGGCGGAGATCGTCGTCTGCCCGCGCGTCTAGACGGGCGTCCAAGTCGAACCCGTGAGTCATCGTCAGCACTGTCGTAGCGGACCCCTTTAGGACTGTAGCTTTCCGCAGGTACGGTTTTACGTCCGCGGCGTGACACTAGTGGGCATGGACCGTGATACAGCCGAACCGACCGTCGATTCGTTCCCGGGACCGCGCGCTCGGGACCGGGCCAGCCGTCACGCGGCCGTCGCCGCCCCCAGCACGCACGTCTACGAGTTCGTCTGGGACCCGACGGCCGACGCCATCGGTCCCTACTGTACGGACGTGGACGGGAACGTTCTCCTCGATTTCACGTCCCACGTCGCCGCCGCTCCCCTCGGCTACAACAACCCGCACCTGCTCGCCCGCCTCGACGAGTTCGACCTCGTCGACCCGCTGAAGTTCGCGGGGCAGGACTTCTACGCCGACCTCGGTGACCTCCCCGGGCCGACCGAACTGATGGAACGTCTCACCGATATCGCTCCCGACGGCCACGACACGGTGTTCCTCTCGAACACCGGCGCAGAGGCCGTCGAGAACGCGATCAAAATCTGCTACGACGCTCGTCCGGGCGCGGAGTACGGAATCACCTTCGAGGGTAGCTTCCACGGACGAACGCTCGGCGCGCTCTCGCTCAACCGCTCGAAGGCCGTCCACCGTCGCGGGTTCCCCGAAATAGCCGGCGTCTCGTCGGTACCGTTCTGTGAGGACCAAACCTGTGACCCCAGTACCTGTTCCTGCGGGTTCTTCCCCGACGAATCCGGCACCTCGTGGCTCCGACGTCGACTCGGACCGGACGGCAGTATCGACCCCGAGTCGGTAGCGTACGTCATCCTCGAACCGGTACAGGGAGAGGGAGGCTATCGCATCCCGAGCGAGGCGTTCATGGCGGAAGTGGCGGCTGTCTGTGGCGAGTACGGGATCCCACTTATCGCCGACGAGATACAGACCGGGATGGGGCGAACGGGCGAGTGGTGGGGCGCGGACAACTACGCCATCGAACCGGACGTCCTCGCGGTGGCGAAGGGCCTCCGCGTCGGCGCGACCGTCGGTCGCGAGGAACTGTTCCCCGACCAGACCGGTCGCCTCTCTTCGACGTGGGGCGGCGGTGACCTGCTCTCCTCGATGGTCGGCGCGCTCACCATCGACGCCATCCAAGCAGAGAACCTCCGACAGAACGCGAGAAAACGGGGCGACGAACTGGCGGAGCTGCTCGACACCAGCCCTATCGTGGACGCTATCGACGTTCGTAACCTCGGGTCACTGGTTGCCGTCGAGTTCGAGACGAAGGCCCGCCGCGACGAGATGGTCACGGCCTGTGCGAAGGCGGGACTGCTCACGCTCCCCTGCGGGCTGAAGACGATCAGACTGCTCCCGCCGCTTGACGTTCGAGAGCGAGAGATAGCGCAGGCCGTCGCCCGCTTCGAGGACGCGGCTGAGGTCTAACAGGAGTGCGAACAGACCGCTCAGAAGCCGGGCATCAGGTCGGCCGGGCCGAAGACGCCGTAGTGGCCCGCGCGGTTGTTGCGGACCCCCGCGGCGAGGTAGCCGAGCGCCGGGCCGTTGACGTTTGCTTCCATGCTGGTCGCGTCGTCCAATTCGAAGGTGTTGGTCCCCGTCTCGCCGTCGAAGGTCGTCCCGGTGACCGAGACGGTGGTCGTCGTCGGTTTCTCGTCGGAGCGCACGTCTAAGATGCCGCCGACGTGGACGTCGTCCGCGTCACAGATGCCCGCTCGTTCCAAGAGAACGTCGTCTGCGTGTTCCATGTCGTGGAACTCCAGGACGCCGTCGTGCTCGTCGATGAGCGCCTCGATTTCGGCCTCGCTCATCTCGCGGGCCGTCTCGATGTCGTAGCCGTCGAGGTGGGCAATGTCTTCCCGGACGGTGCCGCGGTTGTCCTCGTAGCCGCTCTTGAGGCCGACGCCCCACCAGATCTCGACTTCCTCGACCTCGACGAACGACTGGGCTGCGAGCGCCGCCGCGCCGGTCAGAAATCCCGGCGTCGCGCCCGCGCCACAGACGAACGTGATACCCGACTCTTTCAGGAGCGCTTCGCGGTCGTCGAGCATCCCGATGACGCGCGACCGCTTGAGCACGTCCACGAGGACGCCCTCGTACTCCGCTTCGGCGAAGCGCTTGGCGACGCGGGGGATGAAGTCGTGTTCGAGGTTCGGCAGCGCGACGAGGACGGCGTCGATGTCGTCGCTCTCGGCGATGATGTCGTCGATGGGCGTCTCCGTCGGACGGCCCTGTTCGCTGGCGACGATGCCCGCCTCCTCGCCGTGCTGTTTGACGCCCTCGGTAGCTGTGCCGGCGTCGGCTTTCGCCCCGCCGTCAGTGGCGACATCTCCTTCGGGGCCGCTGTCTCGCGGCTCATCGCCGCTCGACTCTTTCGAGCCACTCCGTGGCCCGCTCGCGATGTTCCCCTCCGTCGCCTCCAGCAGTTCGGGCACGTCGAGGCCCTCGTGGTCGACGGCGACGCCGTTGCGGTCACAGGCCGCGACCGGCGTGAGTCCGTCCTTGTACTGGGAAACGTCGAGTGTTCGTCGGCCGATACCACCCGTTCCGAGTACCGCGAATCGTACGTCGTCCATGCTTAGTCGTCTGATTGAAGTTCGGATTTGCTCTGTGCGGTGCCTGCCGCCGTCTCCGTATCGGTTCCGTCGTCGGCGCGTTCCGCCACTGCTTCGGGATCGAAGTCGTTGGCCTCGGTGTTCGGTTCGAGCCCCGCTTCCTCGATAATTTCGAGGTCGTCAGCAGCCGACTGGCCCTCTGTCGTGAGGTAGTCGCCGGTGAGGATGCCGTCCGCGCCCGCCTCCAGTGCGGCCACCTGCCCGTCCGTATCGAGATTGACCTCGCGCCCGCCCGTGAGGCGCACGCGGGCCTCGGGGTGGAGCAGGCGGTACACCGCGATGGTCTCGATGACCTCCTCGGTCGTGATGTCGGGGAGTCCCCGCTCGGCCATCGGCGTCCCTTCGACCGGATTGAGGATGTTGACCGGGAGCGAGGAGACGCCGATCTCCTGCAACGCGATAGCCGCCTCGACCCGGTCGGTCGGCGTCTCGCCCATGCCGAGGATGACACCGGCACAGAGGTCCATGCCGGCGTCCTTGGCGACTTCGAGCGTCTCGACGCGGTCTTCGAAGGAGTGGGTCTGGACGATTTCGGGGAAGTAACGAGGCGAAGTCTCGATGTTGTGATTGTAGTGGTTCAGCCCCTCCTCGGCGAGAATCGCGGCTTCCTCCTCCGTGAGGATGCCGAGGCTGGCGTCCACCTCCACGTCCGTCTCGTCGCGTACGAGTCGGATTGCCTCCAGTACCTCTTCCCACTCGTCGGGACGCTGTTCCTTCGAGACGCCCTTCTCCGCGACGACGATTCCGAACCGCTGTGAGCCGTCGCGTTCCGCTCGCTTTGCGGCTTCCAGAATTTTCTCCGGACCCAGAAAGCCGTAGTTGTCGATACCGGTGTCGAAGTGGACGGACTGCGCACAGAACCCACAGTCCTCCGCGCAGTTTCCGGCCTTGGCGTTCACGATCGAGCACGCGTCGACGGTGTCGTCGCCCAGTTGCGTGCGGACGTAGTCCGCGCCCGCCGCGAGGGCGTCGACCGGTTGGGCGACGAGAGCCAACCCATCACGCCGGTCGAGTCGCTCACCGTCCAACACGCGTGTGACTGCGTCGTCTACCGTTCGGTTGCCCGTCTCGTAAACCACGATTTCAGCATCGGTTGACGGTCGAATAAAGGTTCGGGTGAGAGGGGTGGCGAGCGAAAGGTGACCCTATTGGCTCACAGCAGGAGCGAGATTACTGCGAGGACGAGGAAAATGAGAATCAGCCATTTGGCGATCTCCATGCTGAGACCGGCGATGCCGCGTGCCCCGACCAACGCCGCGACGAGAGCGAGGACGAAAAACAGGATGGCAAGCGAGAGAAATCCGCCACCACCCTGAAGCGGACTGAGCGCGGGCGCTACGGTTGCGATTGCGACGCCGGGCAGTTGAGGGAACATACCTGTCGCATCGACACCCTGTCGTATCGTAATAGTGTCATTATCGTCGCTAGTCCGAGGTTATCGCCCGAGCGGGACCGGTTAGTCTAACCGGAAGTCTCGGGCTGACGGGCCGCTACGGGCAACATGGCCGAATTTCAGGAGCGCGACGAAAACCGTTCCGCCGAGGATGTTGCCGACGGTCGAGAACAAGAGGAATCGAAGGAAATCGACGTAGCCGACCTCGGGCGAGACGAGGACGCCGCCGAACACCTCGACTGTGCCAGCGATACAGTGCGGGAGGTGGGCGAAACCAATCGCCGCGGTGATGAGCCAGACGACCGCCAGCCGAGCGATGGTGCTATCGGCCGCCGCGACCAGCCACGACAGTAGCCCCATCAGCCACCCAGCGAGCACGCCAGCACCGACGAGTACCATCGGTGAGAGTTCCGTGTAGGCCGTCGCTAGTTCGGTGAACGCCGACGCTTCGACGACACCGATGGCCGGACCGATCGCCACGGCGAACGCGGCGAAGACGAGCGCACCCGCGATGTTGCTGACGTAGACGAGCCCCCAGAGTCGCCCCAGTTTGCCGACGCTCGCATCCCTGTTCAGGACCGGCAAGACGGCGAGCGTCGTGTGTTCGGTGAACAGCTCCGACCGTCCGAGAACGACCAGTATGAACCCGACGCCGTAGACGACGCCGAGAAGGAGTTGCTTCGGGAGTTCCCCGAACGTGGGGTCGGCCGCCGTGAGGATGACTCCCATCAACAACGGGCCGAAGCCGATGTCGAGTCCGGCCGAGAGCGCAGAGAGTGACAGCCCACTCGTCGGCCGGTTTAGCTCACTCAGCCCGCGCCGTATCTGAAGTTCGAGGATGTCCTCGCCCTCTGCCTGTTCGTCATCAGCCGAATCGTTGCTACTCATTGCCGACATCGAGTGTCGTCTGCGCTACGACGGCCGCACGTTTGAAAGTTCTCGCCGACTCGGAACGAGTCAGTAGAGGTCGTCCAGTTCCGACTCAGTGTTCGCGTGTTCCTCGGCTGGGAACTCGCCTGCTCGCACTGCGTCGGCGTAGTCGCTCACCGCGTCGTGAATCTCCGTGCGCGCATCGCCGAACTGCGCGGCGAAGGGCGGACTTGACTTGGCGAGTCCGACAACATCGGTGAAGACCAACACCTGTCCGTCGCACTCGCTGCCGGCCCCGATGCCAATGGTCGGGATGTCGATGGCCTCGGTGACCTGTGCGGCGAGGTTCGCCGGGACGTGTTCTAAGACGAGGGCGAACGCACCCGCCTCCTCGTGTGCCTGTGCGAGTTCCAGAATTTCCGTCGCTTCCTCGCGGTCCGTCGCCTGCTGCGTGTAGCCGGTCTGGTTGACGCTCTGGGGGGTCAACCCGAGGTGAGCCATCGTGGGGATGCCGAGGTCCGACAACCGTTCGGTCAACTCCACGGTGTGTGGTCCCGACTCCAGTTTCACGGCGTTGGCTCCCTCTTCTTTGAGCATCCGGCCGCAGTTCTCGACGCTCTCGGCCAGATCCGCGCCAAAGGAGAGAAACGGCATATCCGCGACGACCAGCGCCTCGTCGGTGCCGCGGGCCACCGCACCGACACGTGAGGCCACCTCGTCGACGGTGACCGGTAGCGTGTCGTCGTATCCGAGCACGGCGTTACCCATGCTGTCGCCGACGAGGACCACGTCGATTCCCGCCTCGTCGACGATGTTCGCCGTCGCCGCGTCGTACGCGGTCAGCATCGTTATCTGCTCGTCACCTGCCATCGCCTGTACGTCCCGGACAGTGGTCATGTGCATGGCCGGGCGCGGCGCGCTATTACGTGTTCGGGTCCCACGACGGGAGCTACCGCGTCACAACTCGACGGCGACCATCTCGCCCCACGGCTCGAACCCCCAGCGGTCGTAGAACGCCGCCGCGCGTCCGTTGTCGGGGTCCACGTCGAGCACCAGTCGGTCGAGCGGCAGCGACTGCGAGCGAGCGAGCGACAACGCCGCTTCGAGCAGTTCGTCGGCGACACCGGTTCCCCGGTACGCCTCGGCGACGAACAGTTCGTTCAGCACCGCGGCGTCCCAGACGTGGGCCAGCGACTCGGGCAGGACGAAGACGTAGCCGACGACCTCGCCGTCGTGCTCGGCCAATCGGACGGTGCGCCCGTCCTCCTCGACACAGCGGTCGACCCACGCGAGATACGACTGTCGGTAGCTGGCATCGAGTTTCTCGCGGTACGTCGCTTCTTTCTCGCCGTCACCGGTCCCTGACCCCAGCGTGAGTTCGAACGCGCGCTTCAAATTCCAAAGAGCGTCCGCATCGTCGGTATCACCAGCGGCGTACGGGCGGATCATCGCCAGTCGCTTGGGCAGAGCGACCCAAGTACCGTCCGATCGGCCGCCGAACCGGAAGTTGCTTGAGACTGCCACGGAAACGCTCGTTCGTGCCAGCAGTCGAGAAGACGAACCCCGACGGCGTGGATTTCGGCTGGGTAATGCAGGTCACCTTCGTCACGACCATCCTCGTCGGGTCGCCGATCGTCGTGCTCGCCTCGATCGGGACCGCACTCCCGACGTGGACGAGCCGGGCGATGTTCGCGATCCGAGTCGGCGCTGTCATCTGGTTTCTGACGGCCGTCTCGGCGTACGTCTACGCTCGGTATCGCCGCTGATCGAACTCGCTCGCCCACGCGAAGGCCGTGCCTGCCCGGCGAGCGGTCTCGGCGTCCCGTTCGGAGTCCCCGACGAACACCGTCTCCCCGGGATCGGCGTCCAGCGTCTCGACGACTGATAGGAGCCCTTCGGGGTTCGGTTTCGACGACCCGACGGAGTCGCGGCCGACGACGGGCCCGACCGACGACGTGAGGTCGTGGGTGTCCAAGGCGAGTCGACACGCCTCCTCCGCGTTCAGCGAACAGATGCCGACCGGTACCGCGTGAGGCAAGCCGTTGGCCAGCGCGAGTCGGTCTGACATCCGTGCGCCGGTGCGCTCGTGATCGGTGATGGTCGCTTCGACGGCCGCCCGGTGGCCAGTCTCGTCGGACAGTTCCAGTAGCTCCCAAAGGTCGCTCGCGTCGGGGTCTACGCCGCGCTCTCGGAGGAGCGTCGCGACGTCTTCCGCCACCGCGTCCCAATCCACCGCTAACTGCACCAGCGTCCCGTCGAGGTCGTACACTACGGCGTCGTAACTCACGGTCGGAGGTAGGGAAGCACCCCGCAAATGTGCTTCGCCAGTCAGCGCCCGTCCAACAGGGCACGAGCGACGATATTCTTCTGAATCTCGCTGGTCCCCTCGTAGATCGTCGTCACCTTCGCGTCCCGGTAGAGTCGTTCGACCGGGTAGTCGGTGGTGTACCCGTAGCCGCCGTGGATCTGGACGGCCTCGTTCGCCACCTCGACGGCCCCTTCGCTGGCGAAGTACTTCGCCATGCTCGCGGCTTGTCGGGCGTCCTCGCCGCGGTCCATCCGACCGGCGGCCTCCCACGTCAGCAGTCGTCCGGCCTGTACTGTCGTCGCCATCTCCGCCAGTTTGTGCTGGATAGTCTGGAACTCGGCGATTCGCTGGTCGAACTGCTCGCGTTCCGTCGCGTAGTCGAGCGCCTCGTCCAGCGCCGACTGGGCGAGACCGACGGCCTGTGCGGCGATGGCGACCCGTCCGCCGTTTAGAATCGATAGCGCGGCGGCCAAACCCTCCCCGACCTCGGTGAGTCGGTAGCGTTCGGGAATCCGAACGCCGTCAAACGTGAGCCCTGTCGTGTCGCTGGCTCGCAGACCAAGTTTGTCCTCCTTCTCGCCGACGGAGAGTCCGTCGCTGTCTTTCGGGACCAGAAACTGTGTGATGGAATCGGGGTCGTCCCGGTCAGTCTTGGCGAAGACGACGACCACGCCCGAACGCTCGCCGTTGGTAATCCACTGTTTCTCGCCCTCTAAGACGTACTCGTCGCCGTCGGACCGCGCGACAGTCGTCATCCCTCGGGGGTTCGACCCAGCCTGTGGTTCCGACAGCGCGAACGCGCCGACGGGTCGCCCGTCGACCATGTCGGGAAGCCACTCCTCGCGCACCGATTCGTCGCCGAAGCGAGCGATACAGGACGTGGCCAGACAGTGGACCGAGAGCGCGGTTGCGACGGCGAGCGATCCGTGGGCCAGTTCCTCGTTGACGATGGCGTAGGTCTGCTTGTCGGCGTCGAAACCGCCGTACTCCGCTGGCGTGGTCAGTCCGGTCAGATCGATGTCGGCGAGGCTGTCCCAGACGTCCTCGGGAAACTCCTCGGTCCGGTCTGCCTCGCGTGCCGTCGGCCGTACCTCCTCGGCGGCGACGGATCGAACGGTCTCACGAACGGCCCGCTGTTCGGGCGAGAGGTCCATACCGACGGTATGCGTGGGACTCTCAAAGGTCTACTGTCGGGAGAAGACGAGAGACAGTTACCGGGAGTCCGTGAGTTCGACATCGAGGAACGATTCGAGGGCGGCGATGGTCGATCCACCGACGTTGGCCTGCGTGGCCCGGCCCTGTTCGACCGCGAGCACGTCGTTCTCGTCGAGTCCGAGTTCCTCGGCGAGTTCCGCCGTCTGCAGCCCCGCGTCCTGTCGCGCCTCGGTGACGCGCGTCCCGTAGTCGCTAACGAGGTAGGGCAACTGGTCGCCGTCGTAATCTGCCCCCTCTTCCCAGTGGGAGGCATCGGCTTTCTGTGAGTCCTGTATCTTCGCGGCGTTTTGGGCGGCGCGGCGACGGCGATTCTGGTCGTCGTTCGAGTCGCCGCCGCTCGATTGCGAGCGGTCGTTCTCGCCGTGGTTCTGTGCACAGTCCGAACAGACCTGGAGGGTCGCGCCCGCGACGTTCGCGGTCTGCAGGTCGCCGCCGTCGGCACCGCAGAGTTCGCAGCTCCCACCGGCGCTGTCGCCTCCGCTGCCGGTCGAGTATTTGGCCATGCCCCCGGTAGCGGTTTCGTCGTATTTGAAATGTCCGGTTCGGTGGAATGACACACCCTCTCGGGGCGCGCCGCAAACGAAAGCCCTTTTATTGGCCCACGGGGAACGATTGAGTGCAGTAAGACAGAGCGAGCGTGGGTAGCCAAGCCAGGCCAACGGCGCAGCGTTGAGGGCGCTGTCCCGTAGGGGTCCGCCGGTTCAAATCCGGTCCCACGCATCGCACGTGAGGGCGACGCCCTCGACACCGTGGCGGCGATGCCGCCACACGATGCAGGTGCTCTCCCTACCAGGGATCAGCACCCACGCACAATCCTTTCGAAGTAACCTTTCTGAGCCGAGCGTCCGGCGGCTGAAAATACCCCACTCGGCCACCGCGGTCTCGGATTCGAAAACGAGTGGTACCGGCTGTGGTCGCTGTTTCTCCCCGTCGAATATCACTGTTGATAATCTGGCCGAAAGTATTTTTATACACCCTGCCCACAATTCAGATACGGCACCGTTCCGGTGCCCTGCACCCCCACCCCCTACTTTCCGTACCGTTCACAGACGAGCAGCCGTCGCTGGTGGTGTATTCTGCGTTATCAGAACGTCACGAGATTGACTCGGTGGGTTTCGAATCGATGCCAGACGTGCTCGCTTCGCTCACGAGAACGTCGCAAAATGGAATGGGCGGGATTCGAACTCGAACGTCGAGAGACGGTCACTCACTTCGTTCGTGCTGCGACTCTCGGGCGCGAATCCCGGCGTACTCCACTCTGTCGGTGCTGGCCGTTCGGTGACGGAGCACCTCACAGAATACCGACAGAGTGGAAGGGGCGGGATTCGAACCACGCGGAGCCCTGCGAGGGAAACTGCCGCCAATTTCTGGCATGTTGGCGGGCAGCGCTCTACCACTGAGCCACCCTTCCAGACAGCAAAACCTTGGGTCGTAGCGACTAAATAGGTGACGGGGCCGGCGAAAGGACCGGACTCACGACTGCCGAGATCCGTGTTGGTGGCCACGCGATATTTATTCGATCCGTCCCAACGCTCGCTGTGAGCTACATCAAACAGCACTACACGGATACCGAAGCGGTCGGCGGCGGATTACACTTCCTCCGAGACGAACTGAACTGCGAGAACGTCGGCGTCAGCGTCCTCGACTGCGAGCCCGGTTGGAGCGGGAAGCCACACGACCACAGCGACGACGGACAAGAGGAAGTGTACGTTCTCGTCGACGGAGAAGCCACAGTGACGGTCGACGGCGACGACGTGGCGATGTCGGCCGGTGACGCGCTTCGAATCGGCCCAGACGCGAAACGAGAGATTCAGAACGGCGAGACGGAGAGTCAGTTCGTCCTCGTCGGCGCGCCCTAGTAGCTGCGCTCTTTCGGCTCGTAGGTCTCTTCGTCGCCTTCGAGGATGACCGGTTTGTAGTACAGGCGCGGCGTGCCGTCCTCCCACGCCAGCATAGTGTGTTTGATCCACTCTTCGTCCCGGCGTTCCTGGAACTCCGCGCGCCAGTGAGCGCCGCGGAACTCCTCGCGAGCGAGTGCACCGAGCGTGATGGCCTCGGCCACGTCGAGGAGGTTCCGTGTCTCGATGGTATGGATGAGATCGGTGTTGTAGGTGCGCGAGGGGTCGGAGACGGCGACGTTCTCGTACTCCTTGCGTGCCTCTCTGATGTCGCGCAGCGCTGTCTTCAGACCCTCTTCTTCGCGGAAGACGTTCACGTTGTCCGTCATCGTCTCCTGGACGTCGGCCCGGACTTCGGCGTGGTTGATGCCGTCCGCTTCCAGCAGCGTCTCGATACGCGCACGCTCGCGCTCCACAGTGTTCTCGATGACGCTCGTCGGTTCGACGGCCGCGCCGTCGGCGGCGACATCTTCGCTACCCCTGTCGATGGCACCCGGTTCGACCGGCGGTTCGACGTTGCCCGCCTCGCTCTCGGCGGACGGGCCGGTCTGGATCTCCGCAGTCTTCATGTCCTTGCCGGCGGCGTGGTAGCCGGCACGAGCGCCGAAGACGAGCAGTTCCGGCAGCGCGTTGCCGCCGAGGCGGTTCGCACCGTGCAGCGAGACGCAAGCGGCCTCGCCGGCTGCGTAGAGGCCCTCGATGCAGGTCTCGCCGTTCTCGTCGCACTCGACGCCGCCCATGGCGTAGTGCTGGCCGGGCTTGACGGGCATCGGTTCGTCGAGGCCGTCGACGCCCTCGAAGTCCTCCGCGAGGTGGAGGATGTTCTCCAGTCGGTCGATGATGCGCTCCTCGCCGAGATGACGCATATCGAGGTGGACGTACTCGTCTTCGATACCACGGCCCGCGTTGACTTCCGTGAGCTCGGCGCGGGCGACCACGTCCCGCGAGGCGAGTTCGCCGTCGTTGTTCGCGTAGCCGTACTCGTACATCAACCGCTCCTCGTTGTCGTTGTAGAGGATCCCGCCTTCGCCGCGGACGCCTTCGGAGATGAGGACACCTGTCGAAGGGAGCGTCGTCGGGTGGAACTGGATCATCTCCATGTCCTCCATCGGCGCACCGGCGCGGTAGGCGATGGCGCACCCGTCGCCGGTGTTGGCAACGGCGTTGGTCGTGTGGTCGAACGCCTGTCCGAGGCCACCGGTGGCGAGGATGACGCCGCCGTTCGCGCGGAATCCCTCTATCTTGCCGGACTTGATGTCGTAGGCGACACAGCCGTGGCACTCCCGTTTCTCGGGGTCGTCGTGGTCTGTCACCGCGACGTTGGTGACGTACCACTCGTCGTACACCTCGATGCCGCGCTTGACCACCTGCTCGTACATCGTGTGCAGGAGGTGATGGCCCGTCTCGGCCCCGGCGTAGGTCGTCCGCGGGTACGAGAGGCCGCCGAACGGTCGCTGTGAGACGCGCCCGTCCTCCTCGCGGGAGAAGGGCATTCCCCAGTGTTCGAGCTGGATGACCTCTTCGGGGGCGTCCTTAGCGAAGGTGTCGATGGCCGGTGCGTCCCCGAGGTAGTCAGACCCCTTCATCGTGTCGTAGGCGTGCAGATCCCAGGAGTCGCCCTCCTGAAGCGCGGCGTTGATGCCACCCTCTGCCGCGCCCGTGTGACTACGGACCGGGTGGAGTTTCGTCACGAGGGCGACGTCTGCGCCCTCCTCGTGTGCTGCGATTGCCGCTCTGAGGCCAGCGCCACCCGCGCCGACCACGATAACGTCGTGTTCGTACATTATGTGATATGGTTACGTGTGGTTCAGTACTACCAGAACTTGAGGTTGTTCTTCACCGATTCGCGTTTCAGTTCCTGGATGTGCTCGGTCAGCGGGATGTCCTTCGGACACACCTCGGTACAGGAGAACTGCGTCTGACAGCGCCAGACGCCGTGTTCCTGTTCGATGATGCGAAGCCGTTCCTGCTTGCGGTTCTCGCCTTCGCGTTCGTCCATCGCGAACCGATACGCTTTGTTGATGGCCGCAGGGCCGAGATACTCGTTGTCGCCGGCCGCGATGTTACACGAGGACATACAGGCCCCACACCAGATACACCGGGTTGACATCTTCACCTTCTCGCGGTTCTCCCGGGTCTGACGCTGTTCTTCTAAGTCGTCGTCTGGAACCTCGTCGGGGTCGAAGTACGGTTCGACCGCGTGCATCTGGTCGTAGAAGTGCTCCATGTCCACGACGAGATCCTTGACGACCTCCTGGTGGGGAAGCGGTTCGATACGGACCGGCCCGTCTAACTCCGACAGCTGGGTCTTACAGCCGAGGCGCTGCCGTCCGTTGACGAACAGCGCGTCCGACCCACAGACCGCCTGTCGACACGAGTGCCGAAAGGTCAGCGAGGAGTCGTAGCGGTCCCGCGCGTAGATGAGCGCGTCCAGTACCGTCATCCCCTTGTGGAACGGGACCCGGAAGTCGTCGAACCGGGGTTCCTGTTTGCCTTCGACCTCGGGGTCGTAGCGGAAGACCTTCAGCATGACTGTCTCCTCGTCGTCGAGGGTCGCCTCTTCGGTCTCTCGCTGAGCTTCTCGTTCGGCCTGGCGTTGTCGTTTCTGTTCCCGGCGCTTCTCGCCCGGTGACTCGACGGCCGGTTCGCTCTCCTGTTCTTCGGTCTCCGTCTCCTGTTTCTCTATCTGTGTGCTCATGAGTTAGAGGAATCCGTTCATCGCTAGGGCAACTCGGGTTCCCTGCGCGATAAGCAGCAGGCCTGCGACGATGAGGACCCACTTGACAGCGTTCTTCTGCGTTCCCTCGATGCCCTGATTGACCAGCGCGTTGTAGACGCCGTTGACGCCGTGGAACGTCGCCGTCACGAGGAAGAGCCACATCGTCGCGAAGTAGCTCACCTGACTCATTCGTGCCTGTGTGCCGGCGAAGGTAATATTGGCGGCGTGGTTAGCAAAGTGTAGTAGCAGGAAGTGGAAGGCGAGGACGCCGATGAGGAACACCGCCGTGAGTCGCTGCCAGAGCCACCGACGGCCGCCCCGCTCGAAGGAGGAGTAGTGTTCTGCCATTAGGCTAGTGGCCCCCCGAGGAACGTCGGAATGCTGGCGACGACGATCGCGCCGGTCAGCACGAGCGACGCGTAGAAGCTCACGTCCTGTGATTCGAGGCCGACACCTAAGTCCACCATCAGCAGTCGAATCCCGTTGAGGATGTGGAAGACGGCGACGGCGAGCAGTCCGACTTCGAGGAAGCGAACGACGAGCAGGGCCTCTAACCCCTGCAACGTACCGGTATAGAGGTCATCACCACCGAGGGACGTACTGAGAACGGCGATGTGGGTAAACAGATACCCCACGAGCACCCAGCCGGTGAACTTGTGGAAAATCCAGGCCCACATTCCGGCCGAGAACTCCCGCCACCGTCCGAAATCCTCGACGGTGCCGCGATTGTAAGACTGACTCATACACTCGGGGGTTAGTCCGGGGACAAATAGTAGTTACTACCGCGTGCGTGTCTCGCCGGAATCCGGCCCGAGTGAATTTCTCTACCGGTAAATCCTGTCAGCTATCAGTACTCTTCGCCGCCGAATTCCTGGCCGTCGATACGAACTGTCTCGTGGGTGACGGCGACGCGATGACCGTCGATGGTGAACGTCACCGACACGACTCGCTGCTTGCAGGCGAAAAGCGCGTCGAGCGCGTCGGTATCGATTTTCTTCTCCAGTGCGAACGGGAGGGCAAGCGGGTCGGTATCGTAGTATCGAGCGAGTGTTTCGACGGTGCGAACGGACGGTGGAAGGGCGTCGTCGGTCATGAGTATCTCATTCCACGTTCACCGGCGCGGGCCGAACGTAGATCGCTCGGGCGGTATGATAGATTGATCGGAATCACCTCTGTGGGTGTGTTCTGTGGCTGCTGAACGCCGTCACTTCGTCGGTGCTGCCCGAGCGATACTCAGTTTCCGGCACCGGTGGGAATCGGTTAATACGGCGTTTCGTTGTCGTCTATAAAATATTACCGAAAAATTCGGCACAGTCGCTGACGACGGCGGATCAAGGGCCGAGCGAACCGCCGGACTTGAGCGGTTCGGCTGACTACGACAGCCCCAACTGTTGGGCGTCGGCGGTCTGATTCTGCTCGGCAGCACGACGGGTCCGGTCGTCGAGACGGACGAGATGACAGAGGGGGTTCCCGGGATAGACGAGTGGGTTTTCGAGGACGCCGACTAGCAGGCCGGTAAACGGCGCACGAACTGTCGTATCTTCCGTCTTGAACGGGTTGCCAATGGTGCAGATGACGTCGTCTTCGTGGACGAGTTCGCCTCGGTCGTGGTGCATGTCGACGAGGCCGCCGGCGTCGGCGCGTATCCACGTCTTCTCGTCGCTGTTCTCGATGACGGTCCGCCAGCCGGGCCAGCGCACGACTTCGGTATCGAGGAGACCGAACTCGGCCAGCACCGACCGAACGCTGTCGAGGGCCTTGTCGATGAGCGGCCGCTGAAAGCGATGCGCTTCGCCCATCTCGATGGTGATAGTCGGGACGCCGGCCTCGCTCGTCTCGCGGCGCAACGACCCCGACGGCCCGTTCGAGGAGATGATGACGTTCGAGGCGAAGGCGTTAGCCACTCGCGCGACAGCGTCGTCTTCCATGTCCGCTCGGACGTGAAGCATGTTGGTCCGTCCACGCGTCGAAGTGTGGAAATCCAGCCCAAAGTCACACGGCGAGAGGAAGTTCCGGAAGATGCGGTCGGCCATCCGCTTCGCGCTCGTCGAGTCGGGGTTGCCGGGAAACGAGCGATTCAGGTCCCGGTCGTAAATCGGGAGGTAGCGTTCCTGTGCGAGGAATGCCGGGACGTTTAACACCGGAAGGCAGATCAGCGTGCCGGCGAGGTTCGAGTGGTCCCACTCGTGGGCGACCTCACGGACGACTTCGATCCCGTTCAGTTCGTCGCCATGGGCGGCCGCCGAGAGGAAGCCGGTCGGTCCCGGGCGCTCGCCGTTGATGATGGTGACCGGCATCCGGACCGGGTCGCCCATGTACGTCTCACTGACCGTGTACCGCACGTTCTGCGTCTCCCCCGGGTCAACCCGCCCACCGTCGTAGGTGAACGGTTCGGCCTCGTCCATGCGGGTACAAGGGAGACCCCGTGGTAAAACCCCCCCGACCGCCGCTCGGAGGTGAAGCGAGCGAGGCGGCGCTGTCGAACCCGACCTCGGAGGCTCTGTGCACAGAGACGGTCGACAGATAAAACACACATACCAAGCGGCGTTCCTCTCGTCGACGACAGACGGGATGATTTGGAACTATGGAGGGGTAGCGTGTACGTCGACGCATGACACAACCACTCTACGTTATCGGCCATCAACAGCCCGATACGGACACGGTCTGCGCTGCGATCGCATATGCACGATTGAAACAGAAGCAGGGGACAGACGCGGTTCCAGCACGGGCCGGTGAGGTGAATCCCGAGACCCAGTTCGTTCTGGATCGGGCGGGCGTCGAAACGCCGTCCCGTTTAGACGATGCCACGGGTGAACGGCTCGTACTCGTCGACCACAACGAGTACAGCCAAGCGGTGTCCGGCGCGCAGGACGCAGAGATCGTCGAAGTCGTAGATCACCACCGGATCGGCGACGTGACGACCAGCGACCCGATCTTCTTCCGGAACGAGCCGGTCGGCTCTACCGCGACGATCCTCACGCAGTTGTACGACGCGGCGGACGAATCGATCGACGAGGAGACCGCGCAACTGCTCCTGAGTGGTCTCCTGAGCGACACTGTCGTCCTCCGCTCGCCGACGACCACCGACACGGACCGGACGGTAGCTGAACGGCTGGCCGAACTGGCTGGCGTGGATGTCGAGGAGTACGGCAAAGAGCTCCTTCGACGGAAGAGCAAGCTCGGAGAGAAGCGCCCCCGGGAGATGGTTCTCGGTGATTTCAAGGAGTTCGAATTCGGCGCGCACCAGGTCGGAATCGGCCAGGTAGAGACGGTCGAACCGACGACGGTACTGGACCAACGCGACGCCGTCCTCGCTGCGATGGACGATATCGTCGGCGACCGGGAGTACACGGCGCTCCTGTTGCTCGTTACCGACCTCCTCGAAGAGGAATCGACCGTCCTCGTCGCCGGCGACCACGAGGACACCGTCGCGGAAGCCTTGGATACGACATTCACGGACCGGGAAGCGTCCCTGCCGGGGGTTATGTCTCGGAAGAAGCAGGTCGTGCCCCCGCTCGAAGCTGCCTTCAGTTAATCACCGTCTCCGAAGTCAGCCTTCGGTCGGCTGACCGAGTCGCGAAAGACGCCGGGTGCTGGTCGACCCGGCCGGCAGAACCCATCAGGGTTTTCCTGCCGCCACTTGAACAACCGCATCATGAGTGACGAAGATATCACGGTCGGCGTTCTGAGCCTCCATTCCAGCAAGGAAACGAAAGCTATCTTGAACGCGGCTGACAGTCTCGGATACGACACCGAGTGGCTCCGCGAGGAGAACACGACTGTCTCCGTGACCGACGGCAAGATGACGCTCGACCCGGACGTCGACGTCGTCGCCAACCGCCTCCTTCTCTCCAGCGACGAGTATCCGGTCGAGGGAATCGGGTTGGCGTTGACGCTCAACTACCTCATGCCGATGCTGAACGAACCGACCGCGGCGACGACGGCACTACACAAGTTCGCCAGCGCCGCGGCGCTGGCCGACGCCGACATTCCGATTCCCGACGCGCTTCTCTCCCTGTCGAACAAGCGACTGAACGAAGAACGCGACCGATTCGGCGAGCGAGCGGTTTACAAGACGGCTATCGGCACCCACGGCGGCGGGACGTGGATGGTCGAACTCGACGACCCGGTCAACGCACAGGTCGGCGAGCGCCACGCCTTCCTCCAGGAGTTCCTCGACCACGACGAGAGTCGCCATCACGACCTGCGCGTGTACGTCGTCGGCGACCGAATCGTCGGTGCCATGAACCGCTACGCACCCGACGGTGAGTGGCGAACCAACGTCGCACTCGGCGGCGAAGTCGAGGACATGACTGACAAGCTCCCCGAGCGCGTTCGGGAAATCGCGCTGAACGCCACGGCGGCCATCGGACTCGACTACGCCGGCGTCGACATCGTTCAGGGCAACGACGGCTACTACGTCCTCGAAGTCAACCCGACCGCCGGTTTCCGCGGCCTGTTCAAAGCGAGCGGCGTCAGCCCGGCCCCCTACATCGCGCAGTTGGCAATCGAGCGAGCGGGCGGGAGCGTTCCCGACGAGGACGTCGAGCAGCTCACCGGCACGCTCGACGACTCTCGACCGGCGGCGACGCCGCGGACACCGACCACCCAGACCCCGGAGAACGTCACCATCGGCTACATCGAGGAGGTCGTCGTCTCGGGGACGCGGGGGAACAAGACCGTCCTCGCCAAGTCAGACACCGGCGCGACCCGAACCAGCATCGACGCCGAACTCGCCGCAGACATCGGCACCGGCCCGATTCTCGATATCGTGAAGGTGAAGTCCGGAAGCGTCAAGTCCGGCCGCTCGCGGCCAGTCGTGGACCTCGTCGTCGGGATCGGCGGGACTCAACACACCGTCACGGCCAGCGTCGAGGACCGCTCGCACATGGAGTATCCCCTCTTGCTGGGCCGGGACATCCTCAAGCACTATCAGGTGAACGTCAACCGCCGCGCGGACGACGAGTACGATGACCTGGACGCCGAAGAAGAAGAGGTCAGCCCCGAGTAACGACCGGGCGTAGACCCGGTCGCTCGACGCACCGCTATCCCGACGAGAGAGTCCCCCGCTAGTCGGTCACTTCCGCGACACTCTCGGCGATGTCCTCCTCTGCTCACCAGAGATACGTAGGCCGCAGGACCCTCTACAACAGCGTAAGCCACTGTATGTTACCTCGTGGCCTCCGAAAGCAATCAACTTATTAGATGTATTGCATAGATTTATTTGCAATCATATCATCACATATGTGTATGTTCGGTGGGAACAACAGCGACACGACAAAACTCCAAGACCAGATTCTCCAACAGTGGGACATGGGAGTGTCCAATCCAAAGCAAATCGCTGCCAACTGCGACTGCTCGGAGAGTTATACGAAAGAAACCCTCAACGAGCACCGTCCAAACTGGAACGACGATAATGGCTTCAGTCTCTTCTGACCCGCTGACGACACTCCGAAGCCTACCGCCCCGTCACTTCGAGCAGTTCGTAGCTGATGTGTGGTCGGAGTGCCAAGGCTGGACAACAGAAGTGATGGACGCTGGTCCAGACAAAGGCCTCGATGTAATTGGCCAGCCATCGACAGGCGGAGCGAAAACTGCTGTTCAGTGTAAGCGATACGCCGAGGGCAACAAGATCACGAGCGAGCAGATACAGCAGTACGCGGCACTACGTCAGCAGTGGCAAGATGTCAAGGGCGTCACGGTAGTCACGACCAGTTCGTTCACTCGGAACGCGCTGGAACTGGCCGACCGTCTCAACGTCAAGTGCATTGACGGAGACGACCTCGTTCGCTTAGTTCACCGCTACAATGCTTGTGAAATACTGGACTGGTACGGCCAGGGCAAACCGGCCGGTTGGTAACAATGACAAACGATGATGATTTACGATTCGGCGATGTGAATGGAAGTGAAACTAATATGAGTAGTGATGGAATCGTGGGGCTGATGATACGAGGTATTCAAGGACTGGTGGTATTTTACGCCCTCCTGAAAGTGGTAGAAATACTGTTCAACGTCCCGATTCCCTTTATCTGACGTAGGCCGCCAAGACTCTATCATGGCGAAAGCCACTATATGTTACCTCGCAGCCCTATCTTAGCCTGACATTTCTGGTGCCATTTTCGACGGATGGAGAACCTCCACCCCGTGTTACTAATTTCAATATGCTCTCGTATCGTGACGGTGGGAGGTTGTGGGGCCTCTACTTACCGATGGCGACTGCCTGTATTGATTGACTGAAGCCTTGGCCTTTTGCCGTCTGACGACAAATAGAGTTGCATCTAAGAATGGTTGATGAGGCTAAATCGATACTAAAAAAGGATCCTGTAATGGCAGAGTTGTTAGATGAACACAATCCATACTCTGAACCCGATTGGACTGAATTTGAGCGACTGTGTATTTCGATAATCAACCAACAACTCTCGACTGCAAGTGCGGCAGCGGTGAAAGAACGGGTATTCGAATTGCTTGACGAGGAAGTAACACCCGAGAGTGTCTTGGATGCCGATGAGGACAAACTCCGAGACGCTGGACTGTCGAGGATGAAGGTCGAGTATATGCGGAACGCGGCGGAGGCTTTTCAGGAACGAGACTATTCCCGTGAAGAGCTGTCAGAACACTCAAACGAGGAGATCGTCGAACGTCTCACGGAAATCAAGGGCATCGGTGATTGGACTGCTCGAATGTACCTGCTATTCGTAATGGAGCGACCCGACATCCTCCCGTTGGGCGACCTTGCAGTACGGAACGGGATTCAGGAATTGTACGGCGACGGAGAAGATATGACCCGTGAAGAGATGCGTGAGATAGCAGAGGATTGGCGTCCTCACCGTTCAACGGCTACGAAATACATCTGGGCCGATTACGAATCTGACTCGTAGGACCTCTGCTGTCTATCGGTACCTGAACGTCGATACCTCTTATGTTTTTCAGGCTCTGTTGAAATCCTATACTTCAGATGGCTTCTTGCGTGAAACAGCCGGTAAGTATGTGTGCGAATGTAATAGTGTACGAAGCTGTCAATAGGCGCAGAAAACGATATATTATGTCACTCAAGCGCCAATGGTCACAAAACCTATTACCAACTAATGATTAGGTCAGAGTAACTGAAATGAACGTAGTTATTCAGTATTCGTTAGAGGGGACAGGAACCATCGGGGATTTGCTCCTTGCTATCGCGCTCTTAGTTGGTATCCTTCTTTCTATATTCGTCATAGGTTCCATCTTTGACCGTGTGTTTTAAGCTGATAAGGATGAACCTTGATTCGATAGATAGTTCGTCTGTACTGCCCACATTAGGTCAGAATATATCATCTGCTTAGGATCTCAACAAAGCTGATTTTTCAATAGTTTGCAACCAGTTAATTACATCAGTTGCATGTTCGCCGTCCACGCGCCGACGCCGGTGATGGCCGTCAGTTCTGCGTGAACCTCCTCGTCGGAGAGGTCTTCGAAGTACGCGATACTGTAGCCGTGTTACTCGAACACCTCGACCACCTCGTTGACGTAGCGGGTCTTCTGTCGGGAGAGCCCCGCGTCCCGCAACACGTCGTCGTCGGCCGGAGAAAGCGTGAGCGTACCGTGCGCCTCGACGAGCGGCCCGATGTTCGGATCGTCGCGGAGCACGTCGTGTGGCGGGTCGGTCATCACGTCCGCGTAGTGGCCGGTGAGAGAAGAACCCCGCGGTCAGCCGTCGACGATGGCAGGGTCGGGCGTTCCGTCCCGCTCGTGTTCGGCCTCGTCGACGGGTTTCGCCGGGTTCCCGGTGACTGTCGTTTCGGGTGGGACGTCTTCGACGACGACGGCTCCCGCGCCGACCGTCGCGTTCTCGCCGACGGTAATCGGTCCGACGAGGGTCGCGGCCGCGCCGACGGTGACGCCGTCTTCGAGCGTCGGGTGACGTTTCTCGCGGCGCATCGACGCGCCGCCGAGCGTGACGCCGTGATACAGCAGTACGTCGTCGCCGATGTCGGCCGTCTCGCCGACGACCGTTCCCATGCCGTGGTCGATGAATAGTCGGTCGCCGACGGTCGCACCGGGGTGAATTTCGACGCCGGTGAGAAACCGCGTCAGGTGCGAGAGCAGCCGTGCGCTGAAGCGATAGTCTGCGGCCCAAAGCGCGTGGGCGAGGCGGTACAACCAGACGGCGTGGAGGCCGGGATACGTGAGGACGACTTCCATAGCGCTGGTCGCGGCAGGGTCTTTGGCCTGTGCCGTCCGGACGTCGTCGCGGAGGGTGTCGAGTATCGTGGGTATGTCGAGCATCGTGGATACAGTGTCGGGTGGTCGAAGGCAGGTACGACGTGAAGAACAGAACTCAACAGCGACAGCGACAGACGACCGTGAGAGTACGCTGTGCGGTCGCACGAACGGTTCGGTCGCGGGACGAACACCCGGCGAACATACACGCTACTCGTGGCCGGAGCGGTATAAAACAGCAGGAATCTCCCGCTGGGCCGCTGTGGGCAGTATCGGCGGCAGCCGATGTCGAGTCAGTCGATGTCGATGCGCTGTCCTTCGGAGACGGTCGACGATTTCCCGACGTGGACCGTCAGGACGCCATTGGCCATCGACGCGGAGACGTCCCCGTCGTCTACCTCGCCCGGGAGGTGGAGACGGCGGGAGACCGACCTGTGCGACCGTTCTCGTCTGATATAGTTCTCCGCCGTTTCGTCGCGTTCCGTGCTTCGCTCGGCCTCGATCGTGAGCGTCTGGTCCGTGATGTACACCTCGACGTCGTCTTTCTCGAAGCCGGGGAGGTCAGCGGTGACGACGAATTCATCGTCCGCGTCGACGAGGTCTATCTGGGGGAGTGCCATCTCGGTCGACCACGTCTCGAACCCGCTTCCCCACCGCTGGGCGGCCTCTTCGAACTGTCTGCTCATCTGTTCGAGCCAGGACTCCATATTGTCGAGTGGTGACTGTCGAGCCATCGGCCGCTAACACATCTGAGCAGCGCTTAGTTACCCAGTGGATACACGAAGAAGGCTCGTCGTGACGGCGTTGTAGCCGTGCTACCGCGACTGTAAGCCGGCCTTTGCGGGCCCGCGTCGGTCGCGCTACACCATTCCCTTCCCGAGTAGCTCCCGGGCGATGATGTTCTTCTGAATCTCGGTCGTCCCCTCGTAAATCTGGGTTATCTTGGCGTCGCGGTAGAACCGTTCGATGTCGAAATCGTCGACGTAGCCAGCGCCGCCGTGAATCTGGACCGCCTCGTCGGCCGTCTCGACGGCGACGCGGGAGGCCTTCTCCTTGGCCATCGACGCGAGCTGGGTGAGCTGATCGTCGGCGTTGTCGACGCTCCACGCCGATTTGTAGGTCAGTTGTCGAGCGGCTTCGATGTCGGTGAACATCTCGGCGAGTTTGTGCTGAATGGCCTGGAACTCGGAGATGGACCGACCGAACTGTTCGCGGTCTTTGGCGTATTCGAGTGCGCGTTCGGCCGCGCCCCGAGCGATGCCGACTCCCTGCGCGGCGACGCCGGTTCGCGTCTCGTCGAAGAACTGCATTATCTGGAGGAAGCCGGCCCCGCGGGTGCCGACGAGGTTCTCCTCGGGAACGCGCACGTCGTTTAACAGCAACTCGGCCGTGTCAGACGCGCGGATGCCGAGTTTCCCCGTTATCTTTTCAGCCTCGAACCCGTCCCGGTCTGCCTCAACGAGGATCTGTGAGAAGCCGTTGTACCGACCTTCGGCATCGGGGTCCGTCTGGCAGAGGACGACGAAGTAGTCGCCGACGGTCCCGTTGGTGATCCACATCTTGTTGCCGTCGACGACCCACTCGTCGCCGTCCTTGCGGGCTTCCGTGGAGACTGACGAGACGTCCGACCCGGTGTCGGGTTCGGAGATGGCCGTCCCCATGATAGCGTCGCCCGTCGCTACCGGTTCGAGGTACTCCTCCTTCTGGGCTTCTGTCCCGAACCCCACGAGCGCGTCCGCGCCGAACGCCGCGGACTGGATACACAGGCCGATACCGGGGTCGGCGGCAAACAGTTCCTCGGCGATGATGGCGTTTGTCAGTGTATCGTAGCCGACACCACCGTGTTCCAGCGGGATATTCGCGCCGGTCAACCCCATCTCGGCGGCCTCCTCGACTATCTCGCGGGGGAACTTCTCTTCGCGGTCGTACTCCGTCGCGACGGGGACGATCTCGTTTTCGGCGAACCGCTGTACCTCATCACGAATCTGGCGCTGCTCGTCGGACAAGTCGAAGTCCATGTGTCGTATGTTCACTCGGCACCCAATTAATGGTTCGTGACCTGAAATAAACTCGATAGAGGTTTGTCACCGAGAGAAACGTTGAAACGTGGTCCGGCAGTGGGGACATACGTCATGGACTTCGAGGACATCGGTACGGTCGCGGTGCTCGGTGCAGGTAACATGGGTCACGGAATCGCCGAGGTCGCCGCGCTCGCCGGCTATCAGGTGCAGATGCGCGACATCAAAGAGGAGTTCGTTCAGGACGGCTACGACAACATCGAGTGGTCGCTGAACAAACTCGCGGAGAAGGACCAGCTCACCCAGGAAGAAGCCAACGAGGCCCTCGACCGCGTCACCGCGCTCGTCGACGTTGAGGACGCCGTCAGCGACGCCGACGTCGTCATCGAGGCCGTCCCCGAGAAGATGGAGATAAAGAAAGACGTCTACACCGACGTCGAGAAGTACGCCAAAGACGACGCCATCTTCGCGACGAACACATCCAGTCTCTCTATCACCGAACTCTCGGAGGTCACCGAACGCCCGGAGCAGTTCTGCGGGATGCACTTTTTCAACCCCCCGGTCCGGATGCAACTCGTCGAGGTCATCTCCGGGGAGTACACCGCCGACGAGACGCTCGACACCATCGAAGAACTCGCCGAGGCGTTCGATAAGACGCCCGTCCGCGTCCGTAAGGACTCGCCCGGCTTCATCGTCAACCGCATCCTCGTCCCGCTGATGAACGAGGCCTGCTGGCTCGTCCACGACGACGTCGCCACCATCGAGGAGGTCGACTCGACCACGAAGTTCGACATCGGCCTCCCGATGGGGTCGTTCGAACTCTCGGACCAGGTCGGTAACGACGTCGGCCTGCACGTCCTCGAATACATGCACGAGATGCTCGGCGACGCCTACGAGCCGTGCCCGCTCCTCGAACGCAAAGTCGACAGCGAGGAACTCGGGAAGAAGACCGGCAAGGGCTTCTACGACTACGACGACGGCGGCGCGGACATCCCGACCGACGCCGGCCGCGACGACGTCGAGAACCGCCTGCTAGCCGTGATGGCCAACGAGGTCGGCAAGCTCGTTGAGAACGACGTGGCCCCTGTCGCGGACATCGACGAGGCAGTCATGCTCGGCGGCGGCTTCCCCGAAGGCCCCGCGAAACTCGCCGACAAGGCTGGCCTGGACTCTCTCGTCGAGACGCTCGAAGTCGTCCACGAAGAAACCGGCCAAGAGCGCTACGAAGTCTCCGACGGCCTGCGGTCGGCCGCCGAAGCGGGCGGCTTCTACGGGG
This sequence comes from Haloarcula amylovorans, assembly GCF_004681185.1. GTDB lineage: Archaea > Halobacteriota > Halobacteria > Halobacteriales > Haloarculaceae > Haloarcula > Haloarcula amylovorans. The sequence goes on from NZ_SRIF01000001.1 coordinate 1,098,618, forward strand.
CAGACGACGACACGGCAGCCGAGTTCGAGAACATCAACGTCGCCGCCGTCGGCGAGATGGTTGGTCACATCGAACTCGACCGCCCCCACCGGATGAACACCGTCAGCCCGGAGCTGATGGACGAACTCGCAGACGCCGTCGATATCCTCAGCGACGACGACGAGATCCGCGCAATACTGCTGACCGGGGCCGGTGACAAGGCGTTCTCCGCCGGGGCCGACGTCCAGTCGATGGCCTCCAACGCGACGCCGCTCGAAGCCGTCGAGCTTTCCAAGAAGGGCCAGGAGACCTTCGGCAAACTGGAGAAGTGTCCGATGCCGGTCGTCGCCGGTATCGACGGGTACGCGCTGGGCGGCGGGATGGAACTGGCCACCTGTGCGGACCTCCGCGTCGCCTCGAAACGCTCGGAGCTCGGCCAACCCGAACACGACCTCGGCCTCCTGCCGGGATGGGGCGGCACCCAGCGGCTGGCAAACATCGTCGGCGAGGGTCGCGCCAAGGAGATTATCTTCACCGCTGAGCGCTACGACGCCGAGGAGATGGCCGACTACGGCTTCATCAACGAAGTCGTCGGCAACAGCGAACTCGAAGACCGCGCGTTCGAACTGGCCGCCGACCTCGCCGCCGGCCCACCGGTCGCCCAGAAGTTCACCAAGCGGGCGATGCTCGCCGGCCGCGACGACACCGAGGCCGGCCTTGAAGTCGAGTCACAGGCCTTCGGCCACCTCATCGGTACGGAGGACGTGATGGAGGGCATCACGGCGTTCATGGGCGACGGGGAGCCGAACTTCCAGGGGAAGTAAGGGGACCATCGTCAGAGCTCTGCTCTGGCGGAAGTGAGCCCGATTTCCAAGGGAAGTAACGTCATCGAGTCTAAGTAGCTCCGTTTCACCCAGTGCGTCGGTTTTTTGCGACCGAACTTTGTCAGTCGTCGAACAGCCTCGCAGACGGGTCGAGCGGCCCGTGTGACCGCGCCCCAGAGAGCCGGGATTTCGATGGGGTTAAATTGGAGCACCCGAAACGCCAGAATGCGCTCGGTTGGTGTAGTCCGGCCAATCATCTTGGCCTTTCGAGCCGAGGACATGGGTTCAAATCCCATACCGAGCACATTTCTATCGAAGCAACGGAACGATAGAGCGTCCGCGATGTTCTCAGATTACCGTGAAGTCTAAGTGGAGATTGTCAACTCGCCGACAGGTTCGAACATCGACGGCGGCCATCCGTCGAGGCTCGCACTCACTTCGCGATTGCGCTCCTATATCGAGGGCGAATGTCGCCGAAGCGAACAGTAAGAGAGTGAAGGCAGTAGCTATTTCCCCAATCCACGAGACAGACAGACCACATGCAAGCAGTCGTTCTCGCGGCTGGGGAAGGCACACGGATGCGGCCGCTGACCGCGAACACACCGAAACCCATGCTGCCCGTCGCCGACCGACCGCTCGTCGCCCACACCGCCGACATGGCCATCGAAGCCGGGGCCGACGAACTGATCTTCGTGGTGGGCTACGAAGCAGACGCCGTCCGGTCGTACTTCGGTGAGACGTACCGCGGTGCGCCGGTTTCCTTCGCCGTCCAAGAAGAACAGCAGGGGACAGCTGATGCCGTCAACGCCGCGTACGAACACCTAGACGGCCCGTTCGCCGTTCTCAACGGCGACAACCTCTACGACGAGGAGAGTATCTCGACGCTGTTCGACGCAGCGCCGTCTATCGCGGCGTTTCGCGTCGGCGACCCCTCGAACTACGGCGTCCTCTCGACGGACGGCGACAACGTCACGGACATCGTCGAGAAACCGGAAGACCCGCCAACGGAACTCGCAAATGCCGGGGCGTACGTCTTCCCCGCCGAAGCCCGCGAGTGGCTGGACGTTCCCCTCAGCGACCGCGGGGAGCGCGAGATCACGGACGTGGTCGCCCGCGTCATCGAAGAGCGCTCGGTTACGGCCGTCGAAGTCGACCGCTGGCTGGACGTGGGCCGGCCGTGGGAACTACTCGAAGCCAACGAGTGGAAACTCGACGAACAGACCCGTCGTATCGACGGCGACGTTCGCGGCGACGCGGAGCTACGCGGCAACGTCGTCGTCGAGGAGGGCGCAGTCATCGAGCCCGGCGTTACCATCGAAGGACCGGCGCTCGTCCGGTCGGGCGCGCATCTCGGGCCGAACGCGTATGTCCGCGGCGCGACGATGCTCGGCGAGAACACGCACATCGGTCACGGTGTCGAAATCAAGAACACCGTCGTCATGGCTGACTCGAACGTCCCACACGTCACCTACGTTGGCGACAGCGTGCTGGGCCACGACGTGAACTTCGGCGCGGGGACGCAGGTGGCGAACCTGCGTCACGACGGCACCGAAGTCGAGATGACGGTGAAAGGCGACCGAGTCTCGACGGGTCGCCGGAAGTTCGGCGTCGTCGCGGGCGACGGCGCTCGAACCGCTATCAACACCAGTCTCAACCCCGGCGTCGTCCTCTCGCCCGGTGCGACGACGACGCCCGGCGAGAGCGTCACTCGGGACCGGTAGATCGGCCTCGTCCTCGCGGCGATTCTATGGGATTAAGTAGGGTGAAACCGACGCACAGGTAAGATGGTCGACCCAACTTCGGACCACCACGAGGATATCGACGAGGAGGAGGCGCCGAATTGCGAGGTCTGTGGCGACGCGATAGTCAACGAGGTCACACACCGAGTGACGACGTGGATCGCCGACGACAGCGTCCAGACCGTCCACTTCTGTGACGAGGACTGCAAGGCCGAGTGGGACGAGTCCTGAAATAGCCCATTTCTGCGGACCCTCCGTCTCGTCACGGCCCGTTACTATCGTTTTGCGTCGGTCGTGTCCACCGGGCCATCTACTTCGTCGTACGTCTTCTCGATGGTCTGTTGCCCGCCGATTCGCGTCGTTATCGTCCGAGTGAACGCGTCGAAGATGGTGACGACGGGGTACAACAACAGTTCGACGTATCGCAGCGGCGTCACGACTCGGAGCGCGAACGTCTGTGCGTGACCGAGTCCGTAGGACTTCGGGACGATCTCGCCAGCGACGAGGACAACGCTAGTGGCCAGTAGCGTCGTCAGAACCACCGCGATGCTCGACTGGAACCGCTCGACGAACAGCGCCGTCAGCAGACTCGAAAGTGCGATGTTGACGACGTTGTTCCCGACGAGAATCGTCACGAGGAGACGATGCGGGTCCGCTAATACGTCCTCGGCGGCGGCCGCTCGCGGGTCCGTCGTCGCGGCCGTCGCCAGCCACTCTCGCGAGAGGGAGAACAGCGCCGTCTCGCTACTGGAGAAGAAGGCGCTACAGCAAAGCAGTACGACGACGATGGCGAGCGTCGGCAAGACGGGTGTCGACATACACGTTGGACACCGCGTCGTGTGAAAGAACCGACGAACCGCTCACGGCCCCGACGTTCGATATTTGACGGCCCCGCTATCGCTCGACACGTCAGAATGAAGGAATGCTCCGTCAGGGATTCGAACCCTGGTCATCACCGTGAGAGGGTGATATGATTGGCCGGACTACACCAACGGAGCGTACATTGAATCGGAGGATGGAGATACGTATAATGATTGTGTTTCGGAACCGCTCTGTGTGGGTTTCTCACTCCTCTTCGAAGGGAGAACCGGCGGCGTCCGGTTCCTCGCCGGCGAGACTGATGATGTTCTCGCGACCGACTCGGAGTTTGCTGATCTCGCCGTCCGATTCCATCTCCGAGAGGAGCATGCTGACCTTCGACTTCGACCAGTCGGTGGCGTCGACGATATCGACCTGTTTCATCCGGCCGCCGTTGGCTTCGAGCAACTTCAGAACGCGGTCATCGTCGGTGAGTAACTCGTCGTCGGCGACCGACGGTTCGGGCTCCGGTTGGGACGGTGCTCTGGACTGGCCACTAGGTGTCGTCTCGGTCGGCGTTCCCCCGGTATCCGCGCCTCCCAAGGCCGCTTCAGCGACGCCGGAACGCCACGCCGCGACGGCGACGGCACCGAGCGCGAGGACGACAACGCCGACGACGAAGGGCAACATATCGCCCGCCAGCAGCGAGCCACCGCCGGATCCGGGCTCGTTCGCCAGTACTACCTCGCGCGGCCCGAGTTCGATGTAGGGTCGTTGGTCGGTAAAGGACTGCTCGCCGACCCAAGTGGCGGTTTCACTGCGAGCGAGGGAGTCGGGTTGGCTCCGCGAATCCGGAGACGGCTGGGCCTCCGCGAACCCCAGGCCCGGTCCCCGTTCGACGACCAGCGACTGGTTCTGTCCGATGTAGAATCCGCCCTGGAAGACGTCGCTGACGACGACTCGTTCGCCGGTCGCGTTGGCGAAGTTCGTCCAGAGGAACGACATGCGGACCGTCCCCGTGCTCTGGACCGGGTTGACCGAGGCGGAGCGGTCGAACGTGCGCGCACCCATCGCTCGCCCCGTCTGATTGGTTCCGTACTGCGTGAGCAACCCGGCCTGCTCGACGAAATCGACGTACAGTTCCGTCTCGTTGCTCTCGAACTCTTCGGCGAAGGCCTCGAACTGCTCCTGTTCGGATTCGTTAGTCAGCGGCGTCTGGTGTTCGATCGCCCACGTCGCGGAGCCGTTCTCGTACACCGTCACGTGGAAGGTCGTCTCCGTGAAGCCGTCGGGGGTCTGTACGCTCGCCGGTTCGGGTGCACTGAGCGCGGGCCCGGCGGCGAGGCTGGGTATCAGCAAGAGAGCGACGACGACGGCGGCGACCGCGCGAGACATCTACGTCGTATGACCCAATGACGGCATAAAAGCGCTGTGAATGGTCCCCCTACCGTCTGACGCCACCGACGGCGGCGGCCAGTTTCTCGACGGGATGGACGGGCTTACTCCCGCGTGAACGGTCGCTTAACTGCGTCCGGCAGGACGCACCGGGCGCGACGACCGCCTCGCCGCTGCTCCGGTCGACTTGCTCGTAGAGGATGCGAGCGATGGCCTTGCTCATCGAGTAGTGCTCGGCCTCGTAGCCGAAACTGCCGGCCATGCCACAGCAGCCAGAATCCAGCGGGTCCACCTCGTAGCCAGCCCGTCGGAGAACACCGACGGCGTGGTGGTCTTTGCCGACGGCCTTCTGGTGGCAGTGGCCGTGGTAGGTGAGCGCCGTCTCGCTGGGGTTCCAGTCGACGCCCGCGTCCAGCGCGAATCGGTCGAGATACTCACAGAGACCGAAGGCGTTCGCCGCGACGGTCGTCGCCGCGTCGTGGTCGTGGCCGAGGAGGTCCAGGTAGTCGGACTGGACCATCACCGCGTCGGAGGGTTCGACGACCACTACGTCCCATCCGTCTCGCACCTCGGGAGCGACGGCCGCAACGTTCGTCGCCGCTCGGTCGCGGGCCACGTCGACGAACCCCTTTGAATGGGCCGCTCGGCCCGAGGCAGTCACGTCGTCGGGAACCCGTACGTGGACGTCAGCCGCTTCGAGCACCGCGACGGCCGCGCGGAGGACCGCCGGGTTACTGTAGTTGTTGTAGGTGTCGGGGAACAACAGCGCCCGCCGCTCGGCGTCGGTTTCCGCCACCTGCGGCCCTCTGTCGGCCCACCAGTCGGTGAAGGACTCGCGTTCGAACGTCGGCAGGTCACGCTCGCGGGCGATGCCGAGCAGCTTCTCGCTCACCAGGCCGCTACCGGGGAGTCGCTGTGCCCAGTTCGAGAGCGGCGCGAGCGCGCTCCCCGCTTTGCTGACCGTCTCGACGTTGGCGAACAGTTTCTCGCGGAGGCTCGCGCCTTCTCGTTCGTGCCGGGCATGTTCGACCTCGACTTTCAGTTTCGCCATGTCGACCTCGCTCGGACAGTCCTTCGCACAGCCCTTACAGCCGATACAGAGGTCCATCACCTCCGAGGCGAACTCGCCGTCGGTGGGGTCGTCCGGTAAGTCGCCGCTCATCGCCTGCCGGAGCATGTTCGCCCGGCCGCGGGTGGCAGTCACCTCCTCGTCGGCCGCGCGGTAGGTCGGGCACATCACGCCGCCGGTCGTCTCCTGCGGGCCGCGACAGCCGCCACAGCCGTGACACAGTTCGACCATCCCCTGCATCCCGTTCTCGTTGGGCCAGTCGAGTGCGGGGTCGAACTCGTACTCGAAGTCGTACTCCGGCGAGAAGCGAAGATTCTCCGTCATGTCGACGGTCCGGGCGCGCCGCGGGGCCTCGCCTGCATCGACGACCGACTCGGAGACGCCGACAACCTGGCCGGGGTTCAGCAGCCAGTCGGGGTCGAACGTTCGCTTGAGGTCCTGAAACACGTCCCACACCTCGTCGCCGTACAGTTTGTGGTTCCACTGCGTGCGTGCGCGGCCGTCGCCGTGTTCACCAGAGACGCTGCCGCCGTATTCTTTGACGAGGTCTGTCGCGCCGTCGGCGATGGCCTCCATGCGCTCGACGCCTTCGACCGATTTCGTGTTGACGAGCGGGCGGATGTGGAGACACCCCGGTCCGGCGTGGGCGTAGAACGAGGCGAAGGTGCCCTCCTCCTCTAAGAGGTCCTGAAAGTCCGCGACGTACTCCGGGAGGTTCTCCGGCGGGACCGCAGCGTCCTCGATGAAACTGATGTGTTTTGCGTCGCTGGTCCGAGAGAGCAAAATCGGCAGGCCGGACTTCCGGAGTTTCCAAAAGCGCGCTCGCTCGTCGTCGTCGTGAGCCTCGCGGGCGTGGAACGCCCGAACCTCGGCAGCGGTGACGTCCGCTGCGCCGTCGCTCGGGTCGCGTTCGGTGGATACGTCACCGACGCGGTCGGCCAGTAGGTCCGCCACTTTCTGTTTGCCCTCGGCGTCGTCTTCGGCGTAGAATTCCACGAGCAACACTGCGCCGGTCTCCGCCGGGAGCATCTCGGCGACGAGGTCACCGAACTCCTCCGTGTCGGCCGCCAAGTCGAGCAGCACGTCGTCCAGCACTTCGACGGCCGCCGGGTCGTGGTCGAGAATCGGGGCCACGTCCTCCATCGCCGCGACGAGGTCGTCGTAGGTCAACAGCGCCATCGCCTTCGTCTCCGGAATCGGTTCGAGCGAGACGGTCGCCTCAGTGATGACCGCGAGCGTCCCCTCGCTTCCGGCCAGCAGTCGCGCGAGATTGACCGTTCCCTCGGCACCGTATTCGCCGCGGGCCTCGCTGACGAGTCGGTCGAGATTGTAGCCCGAGACGTTGCGCTTCAGTTGCGGGAACGCCGTCTCGACGGCGTCGGTCTCCTCGTCGACGATTCGCGCGACTTCGGCGTAGATTCGCGCTTCGAGGTCCCCCTCGGGGTCGCCGTCCGCGCGGAGCGTCTCGACGGCTACCTCGCCGAAAGTCGTGACGGTGCCGTCCGCGAGGACGACCTCACAGGACTCGACGTAGTGGTCGGTCTTGCCGTACTGTAGGGAGTGTGCGCCGGTGGAGTTGTTGCCAATCGCGCCGCCCAGTGCGGACTTATCCCCCCACGCGGGGTCCGGCGCGAACTTCAGGTCGTGTGGGACGAGTTCCTCGTTCAGGTCGCCGAGTCGGACTCCCACGTCGGCTGTCACAGTTCGGCCCTGGGGGTCGATATCGCTCACGCCGTCCATGTGTCGCGTGAAGTCGAGGACGACGGCCTCGTTGACCGCCTGCCCGGCGAGGCTCGTCCCGCCGCCGCGAGGCAGTACGGGAATCTCCCGTTGTGCGCAGTAGCCGACGATAGTAGCCACGTCCTCGGTCGATTCGGGGTAGACGACGCCGACCGGCGTCACCTCGTACGCGCTGGCGTCGGTGGCGTACAGTTGCCGGGAGTACTCGTCGAACCGGATGTCGCCCGCGATTCGCTCAGCGAGGTCCGAGACCATGCCCGGCCGCATGACGGCGTCGGCCTGATAGTCGTAGTCCGCTCGCCCGTCGCTCGCCGGGTCGTCGCTCGGTCCCTGCTCGGTAGCGCCCATGTCCGGTGGTTCGGCCGGGCCACCGTTATACTGTCGACTGTCGATAACCGTCAACGTCCCGCACGGTTCAGCCCAGTCAACTGACTAACGGCGACAATCGACAGTACGATGACAAACGCCACCGCTCGATTACCGATTCCGGCCGCGTAGCGACCCGAAATCACCGGTGCGTTATTTACGTTCGAGTGCAGAACCACAGCTATCAATGGGAATTGCTGACACAGTTGCGGATGGGCGACGGGTCGCCATCGAGCGACCGGGGGCCGGCGTGGTCGCCGTGGTCGTCGCATATCTACTGGCCGATCTCGTGACGAAACTCGCCGGGACGACGGTGTACGCGCTTGGGTTCCGCGTCATGGGCGGGTCGCTGACCGTGGGGTCGCTGGCCTCGATGGTACTCGACGGCTTGCTCGTCGGACTGGCCGTCGGGCTGGCCGGCATCGGCCTCTCGATGACCTACAGCATTCTCGACTTCGCCAACTTCGCCCACGGCGATACGGTGACGGTCGGCGCGTTCGTCGGGTGGGTCACTGCCTACGTCCTCGCCAACCTCGCGACGAGCGCGCCAATTGCCGACCTGTTTCTGTTCGACGGCGGGCAACAGCTGAGCACCGCCTCGACGTACGCCTTCGTCCTCCTCGGACTGGTCGCCGCCGCCGTCGGAACCGTCGGCGTCGTGTTGGCTGTCGATCGCCTCGTCTATCGGCCGATGCGCGGTTCGGACAACATCTCGTTGCTTATCGCCTCCATCGGCGTCGCGCTCGCGCTTCGCTACCTCATCGCGTTCGTTTTCAGCACGCAGACCAGCGGCGTCGCCACGGTCGGCGCACAGATTCAGTTGGGCGCTGGCGTCACCATCACGGACAACGAGATCGCTCTCCTCGTCGTCTCGGTAGTGTTGATGCTCGGGGTCCACCTCCTGCTTCAGCGAACGAAACTCGGCAAGGCGATGCGCGCGATGGCCGACAACGAGGACTTGGCGCGCGTCACCGGCATTCCGACCGAACGAGTCGTGCGCGTGACGTGGATCCTCGGCGGCGCGCTCGCCGGCGTCAGCGGCTACCTCCTCGTCTTGGAGCGGGGCACCATCGCCTTCAACTTCGGCTGGATTCTCCTGTTGCTCATCTTCGCGGCGGTCATCGTCGGCGGCATCGGTTCAATCTACGGCGCGATGGCCGGCGGCGTCCTCATCGGCCTCGTGGACAGTCTCGCGCTCATCTGGCTCCCATCGGGGCTGACCCGCGCGGCCGCCTTCGCCGTCCTCATCGTCGTGTTGCTCCTTCGACCGTCTGGCATCTTCGGCGGGGTGAGTACGGCATGAGCGCCGTCGACGATGTTCGGTCGAGACTGCTCTCCCTCCCTGACGCCGCGCTCGTCGCCCTGTTCGTCCTCGCTATCTGGCTGGTACTCTCGATACTGGCCTTCGCTGTCGGCGCGGCCCAGTCGGCGAACCTCGCGGCCGGGTTCGTCGGGAGCGTCACCGTCCTCATCGGGGCCTACGCACTGCTCACGTTGGCGCTGAACCTCCAGTGGGGTTACACTGGTCTGTTCAACATCGGCGTCGCCGGCTTCATGGCCGCCGGCGCGTACACGACGGCCATCCTGACCGCGCCTGTCAACCCCGGCGCGGGCGGCGTCCCCGGGTTCGGCCTCCCACTGTGGCTCGGCCTGCTCGGCGGGATGGTGATGGCGGCGCTAGTCGGTGCGCTCGCAGCCCTCCCCGCGCTCCGTCTGCGGGCAGACTACCTCGCCATCGTCACCGTCGCGCTCTCGGAGATAATTCGACTGTTCGTCAACTGGCAAGGCGTCTCGGAGGTTCAGGTGTTCGGCAAGCGATTCGGCACCGGCGGCGCGACGGGCATCTCCTTTCCTGCCCCCGACGACGTGGTCGCCGACGTTGTCTACGGTCTCGGAGGGCCGCTCGTCACCGCTGCCGAGAGCCTCGGCGTCTCCGGGCCGAACGTGGTCAATATCACCTACGGACTCACGCTCCTCGCGCTGGTCGTCGGCGCGTACTGGGTCCTGAACCGCCTCGCCAGATCACCCTTCGGCCGCGTCCTGAAGGCCATCCGCGAGGACGAGACGGTGACCCAATCGCTCGGAAAGGACACCCGCCTGTTCAAAATAAAGGCGTTCATGATCGGCTGTGCGCTGATGGGGCTGGCCGGCGCGCTGTTCCGGGGCGGGGCTGGGTACATCAGCCCCGCGCAGTTCCGCCCGGCTATCACGTTCTACGTCTTCGCCGCGCTCATCATCGGCGGATCCGGTTCGAATACCGGCAGCGTCCTCGGCGCGGCGACGTTCTCCGCATTGCTCTTCTATCTGCCCGCTCGCCTCGGCGAGTACTTCCCGACGTTCGGGACGAGTGCACCGGGAAACATCATCGAGGCTATTGCCGCGCTCGGGTCGCTCGACCCGACGCCGCTGCTGGCCTACACGGTCAGCAACGTCAGCACGCTTCGGTTCGTCCTCATCGGCGTCGTCCTCGTATACATCATCCAAAACTACCCGCAGGGGATACTGGGTAACCGGAACGAACCGGCGACTAGCGTCGACCTGACGCGACACCGACCCACCGATGGCGGGGGTGACACCGATGAGTGACGCCGAGGCGGTCGGGACGGAACGGCGTTCGAGAGAAGACGTGCCGACGACCAGCGAGGCTATCGACTCGCCGCTGCTGGAAGTCAAGCGCCTTCGCAAGGAGTTCGGCGGCGTCACTGCTGTCGACGGCGCGTCCTTCCGCGTCGCTTCCGGCTCGTTGACCGGACTCATCGGCCCGAACGGGGCTGGCAAGTCCACGACGTTCAACTGCATCACGGGAATTCACGAACCGACCGCCGGCACCGTCCGATTCGACGGTCAAGATGTCACCGGGCTCCCGCCCTATACGCTGGCCGAGCGCGGCCTCGTCCGCACCTTCCAGATCGCCCGAGAGCTCTCCGAGATGACGGTCCTCGAAAACGTCATGCTCGCGCCGCCGGGACAGGTCGGCGAGTCGGCCATTCGGGCGGTACTCCCAGGACTCCGCGAGGCGGTCGAACGCGACGAAGCCGAGCTGGTCGAGGACGCGTGGGAGACGCTCTCCTTCTTCGAGATCGACCACCTCGCTCACGAGAACGCTGGCAACCTCTCGGGCGGCCAGCGCAAGCTGCTGGAGATGGCCCGCGTCCTGATGACCGACCCCGAGATGGTCTTACTGGACGAACCGCTGGCCGGCGTCAATCCGACGCTCGAAGAGAAGCTGTTGGACCGCATCGACGAACTCCGGCGAGAGGGCCTGACGTTCCTCCTCGTCGAACACGATATGGATGTCATCATGGAACACTGCGAACACATCATCGTCATGCACCAGGGACAGGTCCTCGCGGAGGGCGACGCCGAGACCATCCAGCGCGACGAACGCGTGCTGGAGGCGTATCTGGGAGGTGACGTATGAGCCAGCGAGCGACGCGCGCCGAGGACGTGACGCTGCCCGATACCACCGAGAGCCTGCTCTCGGTTCGCGACCTGGACGCCGGCTACGGCGACTTACAGGTGTTACAGGGCGTCGACATGGACGTGGGCGACGGGGAGTACGTCGTCGTCGTCGGCCCCAACGGCGCGGGCAAGTCCACGGTGATGAAGTCCGTCTTCGGCCTGACGACGTACATGGGCGGCGAAATCCTGTTCGACGGCACCGACATCAGCACGCGCCGTCCGGACCAGATCATCCACGAGGGCATCGGCTACGTCCCACAATCTGACAACGTCTTCGCCTCACTGAGCGTCCGCGAGAACTTAGAGATGGGTGCGTACATCTTAGACGAAGTGCCCGAAGACCGGATTCAGTCGGTGTACGACCGGTTCCCGATCCTCGGCGAGCGCGCGGCCCAGAAGGCCGGGACGCTCTCGGGTGGCCAGCGGCAGATGCTGGCGATGGGCCGTGCGCTGATGCTCGACCCCGACTTGCTCCTGTTAGACGAGCCATCTGCGGGGCTCGCACCGGACCTCGTCGCCGAGATGTTCGACCGCATCGACGGCATCAACGACGACGGCACCGCCGTTCTGATGGTCGAGCAGAACGCGAAGGAGGCGCTTCGTCGCTGCGACCACGGCTACGTCCTCGTCCAGGGGCAGAACCGCTATCAGGACACGGGCGAGACGCTGCTCGCCGACCAGAAGGTCAGGCAGGAGTTCCTCGGCGGCTGAGCGGTGAAAGATAGGGATTCTGGATCGGATCGAGTCTACTGATTCAGCGCGCTGTTCAACTGCGAGGTGTAGGAGGACTGCTGGGACTCGAAGCCGACCTGCTGGACGACGGAGCCGCCCTGCTCTTCGAACGCGCTGACGAAGCTCTCTTGCAGCGCCTGCCCATAGCTGTTGTTGAGATACAGCGTCGAGGCCGACGACGCGCCCAGTTCTTCGGTGGCGACCTGTGCGAGCACCTGTCCCTGCAGGGCGTCACTCGGCGGCGTCCGGAAGACGAAATCGTTGTCCTCGAGACTCGTGATGGCGGGCGACGTCGAAGCGGGCGAACAGCCGACGACCTGATTGTCGACGAGGACGTTCCGGGCGACCTGAATCGTCGCCTCGGAGCCCGCGGCCCCGGTAATCATGGGATACCCGGCGCTGACCAGCGAGTTCGCGGCGTTGACGGCTGCCTGCGCCTGCGACTGGGTGTCACCGACCTGCGTCTCGATGGACTGGTCGATGGCGTCCCGGAGCTGGATGGCCGGGAGCAAGGCGGCGTCCCGAATCGGTTGGCCGAGCGGCCCGAGGTCACCTGTTTCCGGTTGCAGGACCCCCAGTCTGACAGTTCGGTCGCTCCCGCTCCCGCTGCCGGACGGTTCCGGCTGCGGGAGGTCACCCGACCCGCCGAAGTCGATCGTGTCCCGTGTCTCGACGCCCGATTGCGTGAAGCCGAACACCTGATACTGCGCGGAGGTGATGTCACCCGCCTCGTCGAAGTTGACGTTGCTTGACGCCCCCGCGTACTCGATATTCTCGCCGGCGGCCGCCGCTGCCGCCGCGTCGGGTAGTTCCGACGGTGTGTACGTCGTCCCGCCGGGGTTGGCGACGACGCGCATGTGGTCGCGGATGGCCGCCCCATCGTTCTCGCCGGCCAGCAAGTTCGCCAGAATCTGGACCGCGCTGGCGTCGTACGCCTGCGAGGTGAACACCCCCGCCTGCTCGTAGTCGAACTCATCTAAGAACAGGTTGGTGAACGTATCGACGCCCGGACCCGACGCCGACGGCGCAGTTCCCTGGACGTTCGACATGTCGTTGCCGACGTCGCCCGGGAGACTGCCGTCCTGTAACCCGTCGGTCACGAGGATATCGACGGTGTCGTCGCCGTAGTCGGAGTAGTAGTCCTTGAACAGCTGGACGCCGCTCTGTGGGTAGCCGACAATCATCAACACGTCGGGCGAGTTACTAGCGCCGCCGTCACCGCCCTCGGTGCCGGTTCCAGTGCTACCGCCGTCGCCGCCGTCACCGGTTCCGCCGCCGTCGCCACCATCGCCGCCGTCTCCGCTGTCGCTCGGTTCGGTCGAACAGCCAGCGAGTCCGACCAGACTCAGTGTGCCGAGCGCGCCGGTGCGCTTGAGGAACGTTCGTCTACTGTTATCACGACTCATATCTATCCGAATTTGTACCCACTAGTAGAAATAGGTTGCCCGTCTCAGGACGCCGTACGGCACCGGAATAGTCGTCTGTACGGAGAACGGTTCGTCAGTCGACCGACCTGTCAGGGGGCGAGTCGGTTCTTTCGATTCTTCATCTCGCGCTCGTAATGGTCGAACGTGATGGGACACCAGTCGGCGGCGATGTCCAAGAGGTCTTCAGTCATGTTCCGAATCTCCCACTGGGCGTCGGCGGCCGCTCGCATGTCCGCGACGTGCATCAACATGCGGACGTTCATCGACATCACCATGTTGACTTTCGTCCCGATCGGGAGGACGAACCGGGCGTCCTCGGGTGGCATTCCCAGGTCCAGCAGTTCCTGATAGGACTCGACGGCGTCAGCGACGGTGTTGCGGAAGATTTCCTCGCGCTTCTCGATGTCCGCCTCGTCGGCGTCGGCCTGCTGGTTGCGACCGACCCAGTCGGGGTCCGTCGCTGACGGCGGGACGACGACCATTTCGCCCGCTCTCACGTCGTCGGGGTCCACCTCGTCGAAGGAGACGTATCGCATCGACTGCACGTCGAAAGAGACGTGTCGATGGCGAGTGATCTGTGCCATACACGACCGTGAGATGCCCTCGACGGCGAACGTAATCTGTGGATGTTCGAACGGGCCGAAGTGACCGTGCTCCAGCAGGTGGCCGATGAGCGTCTCCTTTTTCGCTTCGAGCGAGTCGCCGTCGACCGTCTCCATCGTCGCGGAGAGCGACTGGCCGCCGACGAACTCGTCGCTGTAGTCGTTACGGGCCGCCTTACAGACGAGGTCCTCCGGGTCGTCGGTGGCCTCTAGCAGCGTGACTTCCATACGGGGTGGGAACGCCCGAGGGTCAAAATTCTTCCTCCCCGCGGCCGACAGCCTAGAGTCGCTTCCAGTCGGTCGGTTCGCCCGAGAGTCCGAGGACGCGCGATTCGCGGCCCCCGCCATCCGCGTCGCGGACCTCGATGAGACCGTCGAACGCCTGCTTGATGACCTGAATCGTCTGCTCGTCGTGCGCCCCCGAGTCGATGGTGAAGACGCCGATGTAGTCCGCCGCGTCTAGTCGCGAGGAGAGGACGTGACAGAACTTGAACACCGTCTTCTTGTCCGTGTAGGTGAGCATCGTCGATAGCGAGACGAGCGCCAGCCGGCCCCGTTCTCGGCCGGAGTTGTGCAGGCCTTCGAGCGCCTTCGTGATGCCGATCCCGATGCCCGTGAGATCGCTTGGTGAGGACACCTGGTGGACGTATGCGCCCTCGAAGGAGCCGCTGGAACTCCCCTCGCCACGGCAGTCGATGACACCGAGTTGTGAGTCGGTCAGTTCCGGAACGAGGTCGCGGAAATCGGTGACGACATCCGCTGCCTTGTCGCTCGTCGTCACGACGACGGCACCGTCCCCGTTGCGTGCGCCGTCGGCTAAGATATCGTACGCGAGACGCTCTTTCCCGGTCATCGCGGGACCGGAGATGAGGATACTCGACCCGGGCCGTACCTCCCGAAGCGCGTCGAATTCGACAACCGATGAGAGATCGTACATATCATTCACCCCCTCAGTTTTCTTCGCCATTGCTCAGTCCACGTAACGTCGCGATGAAGTCGTCGTCGTCTTCGATACCACCAAGCGTATCGGAAAGGCCGTCCTGCATCTCTTCGATTTCGTCGTCTAGGTCCGCGTACTGGTCGTTCTCGGCGAGCTCGGCTCCCGACTTAGTCGCCTCCAGCGTCGCTCGCTTCTCGACGAGCGCGTAGTACTCTTGGAGCATCGAATCGTACTCCGACCGGTCTAAGAGGTTCGTCACCGTCTCGTGGAGCTGCTCGCTCCGAATCGGCTTCGAGAGGTACGCGTCGAATCCCATCTCCAAGATGTCGAAGTCCGGTTCGACGGCAGTTACCATCGCCACGCGGCAGTCGAGATCCCGTTCGCGGATACGGCTCAGGACTTCGTCACCCGAGAGACCGGGCATCATCCGGTCTAAGAGGACGACATCGACAGACTCGTCGAGCAGTTCGAGTCCTTCGTCGCCGTTCTGGGCCATACGGACCTCGTATTCGCCCTCTAGCCAGAGCTTGTACGTCTCGGCAACATCCGGTTCGTCTTCGACGATCAACACGACGGGCGGGTCCGATTCAGACATGCTGTTCTTACTGTCCTCGTTTCTATATCCACCTACATAGCCCTGTGGGTGTCGGCGGTAGCGGGTACGAAAGGTGTGGTTACCGGCCCAGAGCGACAGCCACATTGGACTCCCCGGCGAACTGGGGAACATGATACGAAACCTCGCTCGGGGCGTCCAGTCGTTTACGAGCAACGCGTTCCTCGTCACGGGCGACCAGACGGTACTCGTAGATGTCGGCAACGAGTTCGACGTCGTCTCGGCCGTCGAAGAGCACGCCGACGGCCTCGACGCGGTCATCCTGACGCACACCCACTACGACCACGTCGGCAACCTCGGGGATGTCGTCGAGGCGTTCGACGTCGACATCTGGGGGTACGACACCGAACAAGACGGGGTCACACACGCCATCGGCGACGGGGAGATGGTCCAGTTGGGCGACCACGAGTACGAAGCGTTGCACACGCCCGGTCACAAAAACGACCACCTCTGTTTTCACTCACGAGCCGCGAGCGTGCTGTTCGCGGGCGACCTCGTCTTCGCCAACGGGAGTTTCGGCCGCACCGATCTCGAAGAAGGCGACCGCGACCGCCTCGTCGAGAGTATCGACCGCGTTCTCGATACCGTCGGCGAGGAGTTAGGCGAACTGCACACCGGCCACGGCCCGAGCGTCACCGACAACGCATACCACGACATCGAACTGGCGTGGCAGGCCGCTCGGTTCTAAATCTCGTCTCGGCCCCGCTTACTCGAACGCCGTCGCCAGGAGCGCGTCGTAGGCGTGGTCATAGGCGTCCGCGACGGCCTCGGGGTCCGCCCGCGTCTCGCCGTCGAGCGCCGGCAGTCTGACCGCGCCCTTCCGGTCGATGAGGTCGACGACCTTCTCGACACGTTCCTCTAACTGGCCGTCGCCGGGACCCCCGGTGGCGATTTCACAGGCCTTCGCGTAACGGTCGCCGTCGTAGAATCGCGCTCGGCCGGGTTCGACGACGGCGACGGCGTCCGGGACGAACCCGTCGAGCGGTCGAGCTACGTCGCCGTAGGACTCGACGACGCTCCGCTCGGCAGCGGCGATATCCTCGGCGAGCGATGCCAGCGCCTCGGCGTGCATCACGCCCATGAGGTCGTTGAAGTCCGGCACCGACGTGACCCGCGGAGCGGCGTCGAGCGGGAGGCGTTCAGAGACGGAGTCGGGCACGTCGACGGTGCCGTTGACGACGAACTCGCCAACGCCGTCGGTTCCGACTCGGTCGACGACGAACTGCTGGTCGTCCTTCCCGAGCAGTCCGGTACTGGGTCCCGGCGACGGGTGCCAGAGGCGGTGGATGGGGTTGATAGTTTCCGGTCGGACCTCGCCCGGCGAGGCGGCCGCCAGTCGCTTGGCGTCTTTCCCGAACAGACGGCCCTGCTCAGTGGCGTACAGGAAGTCGTCGTGGTCGAACCAGTAGTTGTTGCCAGCGCGGGGCTTGAACCCGCGCGCGCCGGTGTGAGCCAGCAAGCCGACAGAGAACGTCGTCTTGCCGGCGTCGACCCGGTCGCCCCCTGCGACGAGCAGTTTCATTTATCGTCGAGTCCGTACAGGCCAACCACGTCCTCGGCGTCCGGTTCGGCGAAGACCAGCGAGTCCTGGTTGAATATCATCCACGGAATCGCCCAGTCGACGAAGACGGACTCGTTGAACTCGCTCAACTCGGCGTCGACGGGGAGCCCCTGTAGGAGCCGAGCGATCTCGGGGATAGTGTACAGTTTTTCCGGGTCGAGGATGTCGACCGGTTCGTGCAACTCGAAGGAGAGGATGTCGTCGAATTCGCGCTTCTCGACTGGCATTACCCCGAATACGTCGAGGTGTTGGGTAAATCCCTCGAAGCCGCCGCAACACCTTTATTCCTCTACGCTAGGTGATAGATGGATGGTCTCGGTCTTCGTCGGCTACGGATTCGTGCTGGTGGCCTCCGGCGTGTTCGTCGCTGCGCTCGCAATGTACGCGTGGGAGCGGCGGGACCGAGTCGGCGCGAAACCGTTAGCGGTGCTGTTGACCGGGCAGGCGATCTGGTGTGGCTGTGCCGCCGCCGCGGTGCTGTCCCGCGGGACGTGGTGGGCGCTGTTCTGGTCGCGTGCGTGGTACGTTGGTGTCGCCCTCAGCGTCGCTGGTCTCTTCGTCTTCGCACTCGAATACACGGGCCACGAGAAGTGGCTTGGGCGACGGACCTACGTGGTGCTCGCCATCGAACCCGCGCTATTGCTCGTCGCCGCGGCGGTTACCCCGTCGCTGCTTTACACAACTGCGGGACAGTCTCCCGCCCGGATGCTCGGGTGGACCATCGTCTCGGGCGACCTGTTCTGGGCACACGTCGTGTACTCGTACCTGCTTATCGCCGTCTCGTCGGTCCTCATCATCAGATTCGCGCTGTCGTCGGGAGAACTGTATCGAAAGCAGGTGTATGGCTTTCTCATCGCCATCTTCCTCCCGTGGGCCGGCAACATAGCATACCTCTTCACTGACTTCGGGATCGACACGACGCCGATGACGTTCGCCGCGACTGGCGTTGTGCTCTCGTGGACTGTTCTACGGGCCGGCTTCCTCGACATCTCGCCGGTCGCCCACCGGGAAGTCGTCGAGTCGCTCAACAGCGCCGTCTTCGTCGTCGATGGCGAGGATCGACTTACAGAAATCAACGACGCGGGACGGGAATTAATTGGCTGTGACGACGCCGTGAACGAACCCGTCGCGGACGTATTCGCCGAGTGGCCGGCACTGCGCGATACCGCCGTTCTCGGGGTGGCTTCGGAGACTCGAACGGAGATTGCCCGTGAGGACCGCTATTTCGACGTCCACGTGACGCCCCTCTATGACGACCGGAACCACTGTGTCGGCCGCCTCATCCTCGTCCACGAGATGACCGAACAGAAGACGCGCGAACGCCAACTCGAACACCGGAACCAGCAGCTAGACCGGTTCGCGTCGGTCGTCTCCCATGATCTCCGGAACCCCCTGAACGTCGCGGACGGCAGTCTCGAACTCGCACGCGAAACCGGCGACCCGAAGCACTTCGACCGACTCGAACGGGCGCTCGACCGGATGACCCAACTCATCGACGAGATGCTCACGCTCGCCCGCGGCGGATCGACGACCGAGGCGATGACGCTGCCGTTGCCGGCGCTGGCGCGGGCCGCGTGGGAACACGTCGAGACGGGCGACGCGACGCTGCGAGTCGATACTGACCGCGCCGTCGTTGGCAACGAAGAACAGCTGTTGCAGGTGTTCGAGAACGCGTTCCGCAACAGTGTGGAGCACGGCGGTGACGGCGTGACGATAACCGTCACAGCCGACGACGACGGGTTCTACGTCGTCGACGACGGACAGGGAATCCCCGAAGCGAAGCGCGAGAGCGTCTTCGAACACGGGTTTACGACGAGCGACGAAGGGACGGGACTCGGACTCGCGATTATCGAACACGTCGCCGAATCCCACGGCTGGGACGCCGCGATAACCGAAAGTGACGCCGGCGGGGTGAAACTGCTGATTACGGGCGTCGAGACGACGACAACGCCAGCAGAGAACGCAGCTATCGGCGAATACACATACAACTGATACGGATTGTTGTAGTCTCGTACCGGTATCCTCGGGCCCGGTGCGACGAGTACCGGGAAACAGCGACAACAATCCGTATGAGCGACTTCTATCGGACGGGTCACTGCTGGCGCTCGACGAGTGACTCGAAAAAATATCGCGGTGAGGAGCCGTTACTCGAAGTGACCGACCGCGGTCTGGTACTCGTCTGCGACCTCGCTCCAGTCGACGACCTCGAAGAAGGCGTCGATGAACGAGCCGCGGTCCGGACCGTAGTCGTAGTAGTACGAGTGCTCCCAGACGTCGAGGGCCAGAACGGGATGTGCGCCCCAGAGTGCGCCCTGGTCGTGCTTGTCGACCTTGACGTTGCGAAGTTGCTTCGCGACGGGGTCGTAGACCAAGAGCGCCCAGCCGCCCGCGGCGGACGCGGCGGCCTCGAATTCGCCCTTCCAGCCTTCGTAGGAACCGAAGTCCTCCTCGATGCGGTCACGGAGGTCGCCTTCGGGTTCGCCGCCGCCGTTGGGGGCCATGTTGTTCCAGAACAGCGTGTGGAGATAGTGACCACAGCCGTTGTGGGTCACGTTCGCCAGCGCACCGCCCGTCGAGGAGTGGTCGCCCGACTCGCGGTTGTCGGCCAGCGTCTCCTCGGCCGATTCCAGCCCGTTTACGTAGCCCTGATGGTGGGTGTCGTGGTGCCACGTGAGCACCTGCTCGGAGATGTGAGGCTCCAGCGCGTCGTAGTCGTACGGGAGCGGTGGCAGCTCCGGTTCGGAGTGTTCTGACATATGAAATCTCCTCCACAAGAAACGTCGCGCGGCCCACTGTTAAACGTTTAGGAACCGTATGGTACACCCCCGCAAGGACGGCCCGAGGGAGCACCGGTTTGCGCGCTCGAACCCATCGCGGCCGGCGCTCGCGACTTCTGCTCGCTCGTTCCGAGAGTCTTCGCTTGGTCCACGGCTCGCGCTGCTCGCCGTTTCGCCGAGGGCCGACTCCTTCACTCCGTTCAGCCGTCGCCCCTCGCTCGCTCGAACATCTCGATAGCCGCCTCACGACGCTGGCTGTGGTCCACGATCGGATCGGGATAATCGGGGGCCGCGTTCTCCCGCTGGGCCGGCGATGCCTCGTGCCAGTTGTGGATAATCTCCGCGCCGGCGTCTGCCAGTTCCGGGACGTAGCGCGTGATGTACTCGGCGTCGGGGTCGTAGCGTTCGCCCTGTGTCATCGGGTTGAACACCCGGAAATACGGTTGGGCGTCGGTCCCCGTCGAAGCCGCCCACTGCCAGCCGCCGTTGTCGTTGCCCGTGTCGTGGTCGACCAGTTTCTCCCGGAACCAGTCGTAGCCGTGCCGCCAGTCGAGCAGCAGGTCCTTCGTGAGGAATGAAGCGACGATCATCCGAAGGCGATTGTGCATGAACGCCTCCTCGCGGAGCTGTCGCATCCCGGCGTCGACGATGGGATAGCCGGTTTCGCCGTCCTTCCACGCCTGCAAGCTCTCCTCATCCTCGTTCCACCGAATCTCCGTCTCGTACGCCTTGTAGTTCGCCGTGACGACGTTCGGATTGGCGAAGAGGACCTGCGTGTAGAACTCGCGCCACGCCAGTTGGGACTGGAACTCCTCGACAGACGAATCGCGGTCGCTACCCGGCTCCGTCGCGCTCCGGGCCTCGGTGGTGCCCTCGTACACCTCGCGGATACCGATCGTGCCGAACTTGAGATGGGCCGACAGACGCGACGTACAGTCGTCGGCGGGGTAGTCTCGACGCTCCTCGTACCGATAGATATCGTCTTCGAGGAAGGAGTCGAGCCGCTCGCGGGCGTGGTCGGTGCCAGCGGGTGGAACGTCCGCTTCAGGGCCCTCGAATCCCAGGTCACCGAGCGTCGGCAGATCGTCGCCCTCTACATCGGCCAGCGCGTCGCTCTGGGGCGTCTCGTAGGGAGCATCTTTCGCTCGGTCGTGCCACTTCCGGCCGAAGTAGGTGAAGACGCTGTAAGGGTCGCCGTCGTTGGTGGTTATCTCGCCGGGTTCGTGGAGGACGGCGTTCTGTACCGCCTCGCTGGCCACATCGGCGGCATTGAGGGCCTGCCGAACGTCGGCGTCGCGTTCGCGCGCGAGGCCGGAGTAATCCTTGCCCCATGTCACGACGTCCGCGCCGTACTCGTCGGCAAGATCGGGCAGCACCTCACGGGGGTCGCCGCGGACGACAACGAGGTCGCTGCCGCGGTCGCGGTACCACGAGCGGAGGCTGTCGAGCGCGTCGAGCAGGAACGCGACGCGCGGCGGGGCGGCGTGAGCGAGGACCTCGGTGTCGAAGACGAACGCCGGAACGATGGGGTCGTTCGCGCTGGCGTGCGCGAGGCCGGCGTTGTCCGCCGCTCTGAGATCCCGCCGATGCCAGTGAAGACGCATACGAACGGATGGGTCGTGGCACGCAAAAAGGCGAACCCAACACGGTTGGGTCCGGCGGCAGAGTTATTCCGGTGGCCCCGGTGGTCCGCGGTATGTCTGCCGACGACGTGTTACTCGACCTCACAGGAACCGTTGCTACCGTGACACTCAACCGACCGGACGTGCGGAACGCGCTGGCGGTGGATACCGCCCGCGAACTCACCGACCGCTTCGAAACCATCGCCGACAGCGACGCCCGCTGTGTCGTCGTCGAAGGGGCCGGTCCCGCCTTCTGCGCTGGCGGCGACGTCGGCGCGATGATAGAGGGGGTCGCCAACGACCAGCCGCCGGCCGACCGCGCCGAACTCGTCGTCTCTGCCATCAACGCCGCGGTAGAGTCCGTCTACGACTGTCGCCTCCCCGTCGTAGCGAAGATCGATGGCCCGACGTTCGGGGCCGGCGCGGGGCTCGCACTGGCCTGCGATATCCAACTGGCGAGTCCGGAAGCGAAGATCGGCTTCGGCTTCCGCCAGGTGGGGCTGGCCATCGACTCCGGCGTCTCTTACTCTCTGCCGCGTATCGTCGGGCCGAACAAGGCCAAGGAACTCGTCTTCACCGGCGAACTGCTGGACGCCAACGCCGCCCGCGAACTCGGCATCTTCACGCGTCTGTTCGAGACCGACTCCTTCGAGGACGGTGTCGAGAACCTCGTGACGACCATCGCCGAGGGACCCACCGTCGCGCTCACACAAGCGAAACGGCTGCTGGATAGAGGGTCCGAGGGCACCTTCGAACAGGCGCTGGACCGCGAAGCCACTGCGCAGGGCCTCGCCTTCACGACCGACGACCACGAGGAGGGGGCGACCGCGTTCATGGAACAGCGCGACCCCGAGTTCGAGGGGCGGTAAGCGCGAAGGGGCCGATCGACATCAGTCGCCTTCGTCAACCCTTTTCTATACCCGGGTTGACGATGCTCGCATGTCCGACGACACGTTCCGGTTGGCGGTGGACCGCAACGCCCGGCCGTTTCGGTACTACCGCAACGCCGTCGAGCGCCATTGGGACCCCGCCGACATCGATATCGCGCGGGACCGCAACCCACTCATCGACGCTCACCCCAAGACCTTCGAGAACTTTCGGGCGACGGTAGCGAAGTTCGGGGCGGGCGAGCGAGCGGTGACCGAGGACCTCGCGCCGCTGGCCGTCGTGCTCTCCGACGCCGAATCGCAGGCGTACCTCTCGACGCAACTGTACGAGGAGGCACGCCACCTCGACTTCTTCGAGCGCTACTGGCGCGAGGTCGTCAATCCCGTCGAGGAGTCGAGGGGGCTCGACCCGACCTCGCCGACCGAAGACCGCTGGATAAACGCGGCCTACGACGAACTGCTCGCCCGAACAGACGAGGTGATGCATCGGCTACTGGAGGCGGATACGCCCGAGAATCGGGCTATCGCCTACTGTCACTACCATCTGACCATCGAGGGAATCCTCGCACAGACGGCCTACTGGGGACTCCAGCGGAGTTTCGGCCCTAACGAGTCCGACCTCCCGACGCTTCTGGGGTTCACCGAGGGGATTCAGGCCATCCGAAGCGACGAGGGTCGCCACGTCGGGTTCGGAATGGCGCAGTTGAAGCGGTTAGTCGCCGACGGTGTCGACCCGCAACTGCTCCACGACACGGTCAACGAACTCCTGCCGCTCGTCCAGCGGACGACCACCGACGGCATCAGCGCGGATTCGAGTCGTAAGACGCCGGGACCGTCGGCCGCCGATTTGCAGACCTACGCCGCCGAGAAACACACCGAGCGGATGGCCCAGATAACCGACGAATCCGTCTCGCTTCCGGACGTGGAGACGCTGGTTGCACTGGAGCGGTAACTATGAGAGCCGCAATTGTCAAATCTCGTGATAGAGGAATGTCTATATGGTAGCCGAAACTCCGAATTGGGAGTTCAAGCAGCGGGACGTCCACATCTTACGGGAACTCGCCGCCGAACCCCAGCGCTCCTCGCGCGAACTCGCGAGCATCCTCGAGGAGAAGTACGACATCGATGTCTCACACGTCACCGTCAGCGAGTCGATCCGGAAGATGCGCGAGGAGGAGGTCTTTCGGGAAGCCATCGTCCCGAACGAATCGCTGTTCAACTTCGCCCTCTTCGAGTTCAAGTTCAACCCCGAACACTTCGCCGACGCCTGGCACGACGCGATGGTCGCCATCCGCGACGACGAGCACACGCTCTTTTACTTCCTCTCCGACGGCGAGTACCAGTGGAAGTCGGTGATGATGTTCCCCACCCGTACCGCCGAATCACGGTGGATTCACGAGTTCTACAAGAACCACGGCCACGTCGTCCAAAACGTCCGCAACTCCGTCGTCCACAACGTCCTGAAGTTCCAGACCGACCCGGAGATATTCACCGAGTTACACGAAGAGTAGAGAGAGAGAAAGACCGCTTCAGAGCTTCCGCTCGGCGTCTTCGGCCAGTTCCTTCATCCGCTTGCCGACACGTCCCGCATCGGAAAACTCGTCTTCGCTCATCGCCGTCGCCAGCGCGTTCCCGAGGACGAAGACGGCGTGTTTGTGTTCGCTCTTGGACTTGTGAACGTCGGACGGGCGAACGTCGAGTTCGTCGTACGGGTCGAACAGCGCCGGGTCGACGCTGTCCATCTCGTCGCGGAAGAACTCCATAATCGTCACCATCTGTTCGTGAAGCTCCAGCAGTTCGTCTTTGTGCATATTGTGTGGTGTATTCGAGGGGACCCGTATAAGAATTGCTTGGGAGAGGGTACCAGACTGCCACGGTCCGCCGGTTAAAAGACGTACTCGTCGTCGTGACCCATCATACCGTCTTCCTCGAATCCGGGCTCCTCGTCTTCGTCCTGAGGGCCGGATGTTTTGTACGCTTTGAGCCCGGTGGAGAGGAGGTCTTCGATGGCTTCCTCGCGGTTGAGGAATTCGCCTCGCTCGACCAGCTGAGCGACCTGCATCTCTAGATGTTCCGGGACGTTGATCTCTACCTTTGGCATCGCAACGTTGCCACCTTTGAGGAAGGCATATTTAAACCTGACGGGGGTCGTTACGGTATTGAACAACTATTAATCTGATTCAGCCCTACGTGATTTTCGAAAATCTATATTCAATTACTTTATCGCGAACCAGCGGCGGGTGACAGACGGTGGGGGTGCCGCCAGTTTCGGGTATAGTCAGGCTCAAAGGGGCGGCATCCTAAGACCGACGTGATGGAACCACTGCGTGGTGACGAGTGGACGGTGGGCGAGACGGCAGTCGTCACGCGCGGTCGTCGAGTCGAGTGCGGGACGACCCGACCTGTTCTCGACGCCGGCGTGCGTCCGACGTTCGCGTGGGCCACCGATTCGGAGGCGATTGCCGCGAGCGGAGCCGTCGCCCTCGTGACCGCCGACGGCTCCTCGCGCTTCGCCGACGTGCAGACGGCCGCCGAGCGGCTCTTTGACCGCTGTGAGGTCCCAACGGGCCTGCCGAGCACCGCACGCCCCCGTCTGTTCGGTGGCTTCGCCTTCCACGAAGGAGACCGAGACGGCGACGACTCCCCGTGGAACGAATTTCCCGGGGCCGCCTTCTTCCTCCCTGAAGTGCAGGTGACCGAGAGCGACGGACAGACGTGGCTCACGACGACGGGCACCGGCTCGTCGGCCGCCGCCGAGGCCGACCAACGTCTCGAAACGTGGCGGGACCGACTGACCGATGCCGAAAGCCCCACACACACCACCCCGCCGGGCGTGGCCGACCGGGAGCGGACCCCCTCGCAGGCCGTTTGGCGTGATCAGGTGGGCAACGCGCTGGAGCGAGTCGAGCGCGGCCGCCTCCAGAAAGTCGTCCTCGCACAGGCGCTACGCGTGAGCCTCCGCGAGGAACTCTCGATACCCGCCGTGCTCGACCGACTGACCGAGACGTACCCCGACTGCTATCGCTTCATGTTCGCGCCGCCCGGCGACGGGACGTTCTTCGGCGCGACGCCGGAGCGACTGGTATCGCTTCGTGGCCGAACCGTCAGGACCGAGGCGTTGGCCGGGTCGACCGGCCGCGGCGACACCCCGGCCGAAGACGAGTGGCTGGCCGCGGAGCTGCTTGATAGCGAGAAGGACGTCCACGAACACCAGCTCGTCGCCGACGCTATCCGCGACCAGTTGGAGCCGTTCGCTTCCTCGGTACGCATCGGCGAGCGGACCGTCCGCCGACTGGCGACGGTCCAGCACCTCAGAACGTCTATCACGGCCGAACTCGAACGGGACGAACACGTCCTCTCACTGGTCGAGGCGCTCCACCCGACGCCCGCCGTCGGCGGCTTGCCGCCGGACGAGGCCCTGCGGACCATCCGCGAGACGGAAGCGTTCGACCGCGGCTGGTACGCCGCGCCCATCGGTTGGGTCGACGCCGCGGGCAATGGGACGTTCGCCGTCGGCATCCGCTCGGCGGTCGCCCGCGACCGGACGGCCACGCTGTTCGCTGGGGCCGGCATCGTCGCCGACAGCGACCCCGACAGGGAGTGGGACGAAGTGCAACTCAAGTATCGCCCGATACTGGACGAACTGGAGTGACTCGCGTGGGCTATCCGAACGTCAACACGCTGTGGGCCGAGACGCTGGTCGAGGAACTCGTTGCCGGCGGCGTCGACGCGGTCTGTCTCTCGCCGGGCAGTCGCTCGACGCCGTTGACAGTCGCCTTCGCCGAGCATCCCGAGGTTCGTACGTTCTCGCACCTCGACGAGCGCTCCTCGGCGTTCTTCGCGCTCGGCCGCGCGCGCCGGACGGGAAAACCGACTCCACTCGTCTGCACGTCGGGGACAGCCGCGGCGAACTTCCACCCGGCGGTCATCGAGGCCACTCAGTCGGGTGTCCCGATGCTCTTGCTCACGGCCGACCGGCCGCCGGAACTCACCGACAGCGGCGCGAACCAGACCGTCGACCAGGAGAAACTGTACGGCGACGCGGTCCGCTGGTACCGTGACATGCCCGAACCCGAGGCCGAACCGCGGACGGTCAGAATGTTGCGGACCACCGCCGCTCGGTCGCTCGCCGCGGCGACCGGCAGCGACCCCGGCCCGGTCCATCTCAACTGCCGCTTTCGCAAGCCGCTCGAACCGACGCCGGTCCCCGACGAGGCTCCGGGCGGCGTGCCCGACGGCTGGGCCGATGGCGACCGACTGGCCGCCGAGGGTCGAGACGGCCCGTTCGTCCGGACCGGGCAAGGGACCCCCGAACTCCCGTCCGACGAAGTCGCACGTGTCGCCCGCGCCGTCGAGTCGGCTGACCGGGGGCTCCTCGTCGCCGGGCCCGACGACGACGGCCTCGCTCCTGACGAACTCGAAGCGCTCGCGAGCGCCACCGGCTTCCCGGTCCTAGCGGACCCGCTGTCGGACCTCCGATTCGGCCCGCACGTCGACCGCCTCGACGCACTGGTCTGTGGCGGCTACGACGCCTACCTCGGCGCTGATGCCGTCGCGTCGTGGGCCGACCCCGACGTGGTGTTGCGCTTCGGCGCGTCACCCACGTCCAAACCGCTCCGACAGTACCTCCGGGACGCGGACTGTCGCCAGTTCGTCGTCGACCCGGCGGGCGGATGGACCGAAGCCGAGTTCACCGCCTCGGACCTGTTGGTCGCTAACCCGAACGTCACCGCGAGCGCCCTCGCAGAGCGGGTCACGGAGCGGGGCGACGAGGCGTGGCGAGAACGGTTCGCGGCCGCGGAGCGCGCTCACTGGACCGCCATCGAAGACGCGCTCGCTTCCGACGACCGCTACTGGGAGGGCGGCGTGCTAGCTGACGTGACCCGGTTCGCGCCCGACCCGACGACGCTGTTCGTCTCCAACAGCATGCCGGTCCGCGACCTGGACCGCTTCGGCCGTCCCCGAACCGCGAACCTCACCGTCCTCGGCAACCGCGGTGCCAGCGGTATCGACGGTATCACCTCGACGGCGCTCGGCGCGGGCAGCGCGACCGGCGACCCGCTGGTGCTGGTGACCGGCGACCTCGCGTACTACCACGACATGAACGGTCTGCTCGCGCTGGGCCGCTGCGACGTCGACGCGACCATCGTCCTCGTGAACAACGACGGCGGCGGCATCTTCGGGATTCTCCCCATCGCGGAGCACGACACCTTCGAGTCGCAGTTCCGGACGCCACACGGGCTGGACTTCGGCCCGACGGGCGACCTCTACGGACTGGAGTTCTGCCGCGTCGAGAATCGCGCGGCGTTCGGAGACGCCTTCGAGAAGTCGGTCGACAGTGAGGGCACGCAAGTTATCGAGATTCAGTTCGACGCCAGAGCGAGCCACGACCGGCGCGAGGAGTTGACTGAGCGCAGTCGTCGGGCTATCGCCACTCGCTGAGAGACTCTTCGAGCGTCCCCTCTGGAACCGCCGTCGTCTGTCCCTCCGTTTCCGGGAGTTCGGTGAAGGCCGTCTCGTTCTTGCTGAAGTCGGGTTGGTCGCCGCCAGTCGTGCTCCCCGAGACGACGCCGACGACATCCCCGTCCAGCGTCAGCAGCGGGCCGCCGCTGTTACCCTGCTGGACCGGCACCGTCGAGAGCAACCAGTCGATGCCGCGGGGTCGCTGATAGAAGCGTCCGAGCGTGATGAGCCACTTCCCGAGTCGGCCCGGGTGACCCACCGTAATCAGCGGGTCGCCGTATTCGAGGTCGGACGAGTCGCCGAGCGAGAGCGTCGGGACCGACACGTCAGTTTCGAGGAGTGCGAGATCGGGTCGCATGTCGTCGTAGTAACCGATTCGCTCAGCCGTGCCGGTCGTCTCGTCGAACGTCTCGACGGACATCGACGGCGCACCCATCACGACGTGAGCGTTCGTAACTATCTGTCCGTCGCCGACCGCCCACCCGGTCCCGCGTCGGCGGTCGGTCTCCAAGACGACGACCGAATCGCGGACCGTCTGTCCGGTCTCGGACGCTCGTTCCCTCGTCGCGTCGTCGAACGGTTCGGTCGGCGGTTCTTTCCCATCGACTTGGTTGCTAGCCGCTTCCGCCGCTGTTCGAACCTGTTCTTCGAGTGCGGAGCCGTCGTCCGGCAGTCGTTCGACGACGCCGGAACAACCGGAGAGTCCGGCCGCGGCAGCGAGCGACGCGAGCACCGAGCGGCGTGACCGGGCCATACCGCATCGAAGGGGGCCGAACGTATAGGGGTTATCACAATCGCAGGACGGAGAACGTCAACACGGAGAATCCGAAAGGGAGCCACGTCCCACACAGCGCGATGATCCCGACGATAGAGAGAAAGCCGATGTCGAACGCGAGTAACGCCACCGGTGTGACGAGGCTCCAGCCACCGAAGACGAGCAACGCGACGCGGGGCATCGACTGGAGGTAGCCGACGACCAGCAGTCCGCACGCGCCGACGATAGCGTTGACGTAGAGTGGAAAGCCCGGCATCACTGTGGTGAATAGTAGCGTGGGGTAGAGAACGACCATGAACCCGAGTATCGTCAGTTCGTTGCCGGTCGGAAAGAGACGGAGACGGCGCTGGCCCGCTTCGACGCTCTCTCTGACGGAGTATCCCGAAGACGTGTTCCATACGCCGCTATCGCTGTTCCCGGCGGCTCCCGCGGCCGTGGCGCCTGTAGCGGCTCCGCCCGTTGCCGTCGCAGTGGTGGTCGTTTCGGTCGCACCCGTCTCCGCTGCGTTTTCAGTCCGGCTCGCGGTCCCCGTAGCCGCCTCCCGCTCGGTCCTCTCCTCGCGGACGCGTTCGCTCGCTCGCCGTTCGCGTCGCGTTCGATCTCCGCTCCGCCGTCGAGCGTGCCCGTCAGTCCCGCCGACCGAACCGTCCGCGTCGCCAGTATTCGAAGTTTCCCGGTTCGACTGCTCGCTCCCCGCTCCGTAGCCGGCGTTCCGCGCCGCTCTGGCAATATCGCTACCGCCCGGTTCGGGCTCGTTGTCGACGTAGGCGGCGTGGCCGACCCTGTCGTACCGCGCCCGCTCCGCTTCGTCGACGAGGACGTCGCGGGCTTCGACGAGTTTGCGGGTCGCTACGCGAGCGTCGTCGTCGTCGCTCACATCGGGATGCGTCTCTTTCAGGCGCTCCCGATAGGCCGCTTCGATTTCGTCGGTCGTCGCGTCCTCGGCGACGCCGAGTAGCTCGTAGAACGTCTCGCTCATGGAGGGCTGGTATACCGTCTACTCTGAAACAGTCGCGTAAAAATCCACCTCCCCGATTATCAGAACTCTCGGTCCGGCTCCCGCCGGGCGTCCGTCGACTGTTCGCGTGCGCTCGTCTCTGCCGTTTCAGTGATTCGAGTGCCCGAGACGCCCTCGGTCTGTTGCCGTGCTAACTGCTCCAACGCGCTCGCGATACGCGCGAGGACGAGGATCAGTCGATAGAACAGGTAAACACACCACATCGCGACGATAGCGAGCAGGCCAAAGAGAACGGACCCCTGAATTACGAGGCTGTACGCGAGGACGAGGACCGAGAGTGCCGCGAGCCCGGTTTTGAGCGTCCGGTCGTTCGTTTCGGAGGACATACGTTCCCGATGCGCTCCGACCACGCTTAAAAGCGTTCGCCTTACAGCGAATCTTTTTGCGGGGGGCGCTGTCATGCCCGGTATGGTCTCAGAGCTATTCGATTCTGCCCGCTGGGAACCCGTCGAGCGGTTCGACTTCACCGACATCACCTATCACCGTTCGACGGAGACGGGCGCGGTCCGCATCGGCTTCGACCGTCCCGAAAAACGCAACGCCTTCCGCCCGGAGACGGTGGACGAACTCTCCAAGGCGCTGGACCACGCGAAACGGCTCACTGACGTCGGCTGTGTCCTCATCACGGGGAACGGCCCCTCACCAAAGGACGGCGGGTGGGCGTTCTGTTCCGGCGGCGACCAAAGCATCCGCGGCGAGAGCGGATACGAGTACGAAGCAGACGAAGACAGCGAGTCGGCACGCGACTCGGAACGGGCGAGCGGGGAGCAACGCGACCCGCGAGACATCGGGGACCCTGACGCCCCCGAGAACGTTGGTCGCCTCCACATTCTGGAGGTCCAGCGCCAGATTCGTCACATCCCCAAACCTGTCGTCGCCGTCGTTCCCGGCTGGGCCGTCGGCGGCGGCCACTCCCTGCACGTCGTCTGTGACCTCACCATCGCCAGCGAGGAGCACGCGAAGTTCCTCCAGACCGACCCCGACGTGGGCTCTTTCGACGGCGGCTTCGGCTCCGCCTATCTCGCCCGACAGGTCGGACAGAAGAAAGCCCGCGAGGTGTTCTTCCTCGGAAAGACCTACGACGCCGACGAGGCCGCCGAGATGGGCATGGTCAACGAGGCCGTCCCACACGACGAGTTAGAGGACACCGCTATCGAGTGGGCCGAGCGCATGAACGAGAAGTCCCCCACGGCGATGCGGATGCTCAAATACGCGTTCAACCTCGACTCGGACGGCATGGTCGGCCAGCAGGTCTTCGCCGGCGAAGCGACCCGACTGGCCTACATGACCGACGAAGCCCAGGAAGGCCGCGACGCCTTCAACGAGGGACGAGAACCGGACTTCGACGACGTTCCCTGGCACTACTAGACCACGTTTTTCACCGGGAGGTTCGCGCTCGCTGCTGGCGATCGCTCAACCCCCGGCGAAAAACGGGGCGAAAAGGCCGGAATCGCCGCGCCGCGGCGATTCCGGTACAACGCGGTCTCGACTACCGCGACCGCCAACCGCCAAACGCCTGCCGTACCGCTACCGCGACATCAACGCTCCTGTGTCTTGTTTCACGAGCGCGATAGTCTCGTACTTCTCCGTGTCGACTTCGAGCGTGACGATGCTGGACCAGTCGCCGATTCCGGTCGCCGAACCACAGTCGCTTTGGGGGTTCCGTCCCGAGTTCCGGCAATGAGTGCAGCGACGGCAGACATCTCGAAGCGGAAGGCGTGGCTCATGGCGGCCCGGCCACAGACGCTCCCCGCGGGGGCCGCGCCGGTCGTCGTCGGTATGGGACTGGCCGTCCATGCGGACGTGTTCGCCCCGCTTCCGGCGCTCGCGGCACTGGTCGGGGCGTTGCTCATCCAAGTGGGCACGAACTTCGCCAACGACTACTACGACGCGGTGAAGGGCGCAGACACGGACGAGCGACAGGGCTTTACGCGAGTGACCGCCGGCGGGCTCATCGAACCCGACGCAGTCAAGCGAGCGATGATTCTCACCTACGCGCTGGCCGTCGTCGTCGGCGTCTATCTCGTCGCCATCGGCGGCCTCCCCATCGTCGTCGTCGGTCTCTCAGGCATCGCCGCCGGCGTCCTCTACACCGGCGGTCCCTTCCCCTACGGCTACCGCGGGCTGGGCGACCTGTTCGTCTTTGTCTACTTCGGACTGGTCGCCGTGACAGGGACCTACTACGTGCAGGCCGTGGCGAGCATGCCCGCCGTCGGCACGTTCCCGATGGGGCTCCCCGAGGGCAGCGTCACCGCTGCGGCGATAACCGCCAGTCTCCCCGCCGCCGGCCTCTCGACGGCCATCCTCGTCGTCAACAACGTTCGGGACCGAGAGACGGACATGGCCGCCGGAAAGAAGACGCTGGCCGTCTACCTGGGTTACGGCTGGAGCCGCGTGGAGTTTCTCGCCGTCGTCGGCATGGCCTACGTCGTTCCGATACTGTTCGCGCTCGACACCGAATACGGCCTCTGGGCGCTCGCGCCGCTTCTCTCCCTCCCGCTGGCTGCATCGGTGGCGAAGACGGTGCTGACCCGAACTGACGGCGAGGCGCTGAATCCGGCGCTGGAACGCGTCGGACAGACGCTGTTCGTCCACTCGCTGCTGTTCGCCGCCGGACTCGCGTTCCCTCAACTCCTATGAAGGTATCTTCGTTCTCGCTTCCGCTGGATTCGCCGCTCGAAACCGCCAGCGGGACCATCGACGAGCGCAGGGGATTCGTCGTTCGCAGCGACCACCGCGGCGAGACGGGCGTCGGCGAGGCGACGCCGCTGCCCGGCTGGACGGAATCGCTGGACGACTGCCGTGTGGCGCTCGACGGTGCGACCGCACTCCGCGAACTCGACTCCGCCGAGGTGCCCGCGGCCCGTCACGGGGTCGCCACCGCGCTATCGGACGCCGATGCGCGAGCCGACGAAATCCCCCTCTATCGGTGGCTCGACGCCGACAGCGCCGACCGCCGCTGTCGGTCGGTCCCAGTCAACGCCACCGTCGACGACGGGACGCCAGCGGAGACTGCCGACGCTATCGCCGAGGCCACCGAATCGGGCTTCGACTGCTGTAAACTGAAAGTCGGCGCACGTTCGGTCGAGGAAGACGTAGAGCGCGTTCGGCGGGTCAGAGAACGAGTCGGCGACGACGTGACGCTCAGAGCGGACGCCAACGGCGCGTGGACCCGCGCGGAAGCCGACTCTGCGTTCGAGGCGTTCGAGTCGCTGGCCGTCGAGTACGTCGAGCAGCCGCTCGCGGCCGACGACCTCGCTGGCCACGCGGACCTTCGTGGAGGAAGCGTCGGCGTCGCCCTCGACGAGTCGCTGGCCCAGAAACGGGTTGGCACCGTCTTCGACGCCGACGCCGCTGACGTGCTGATTCTAAAGCCGATGGTACTGGGCGGTCCCGGTGACGCCTACACGCTGGCGATGCAGGCCCGTGAGCGCGGTATCGAGCCAATCGTGACGACGACCATCGACGCCGTCGTCGCCCGCCTCGCCGCGGTCCACGTCGCCGCGGCGATTCCGAACGTGGCGGCGTGCGGACTGGCGACCGGCGACCGGCTCGCTCGTGACCTCGCGCCGGACCCGACGACCATCTCGGAGGGCCGGATCTCCGTGCCGCAGTCGGCCGGCCTCGGCGTCGACCCCTCGGAGGTGCGAACCGATGCGTGAACCGATGGAGTGGCCGACACGGGACCTGCTGACTCACCGAGCCGAGACGACGCCCGAGCGAACGGCCGTCGTGGACGCTGACGAGAATCGGACAACGACCTACCGCGAACTGGACGCCGCCGTCGACGAGGTCGCGGCCGCGTTGAAAGGGTTGGACACCCCGAACGGCCGTGTCGCGACGCTGATAGACACCCGGCCGGCGGTCGGTCGCCTCCTGTTCGGGGCGATGCGCCGCGGGCTGACACTGGCTCCGCTGAACGTCGAACTCGACGCCGAGACGCTCGAAGCACAGCTATCGTCGCTCGACGCCGACGCCCTCGTCTGCGAGCGAGCGACGGAGCAGTTGGCGACGGAGATAACGGACACTCCGGTCGTGTCGGTCGATTCGCCAGCCAGTGGCGGCGTCGAACGTCTGCCCTCGAACGAAGCTGCAGAGAACGGTAGGACCATCGAACCGGTCGAACTCGACCGCGATGCGACGCAACTCGTGCTGTTCACCTCGGGAACGACGAGCGACCCGAAGGGAGTGCGCCTGACCGTCAGCAACCTCGTCGCCAGCGCGACGGCCTCGGCGTTCCGACTGGGCGTCTCGCCGGGCGACCGCTGGCTGGTCTGTCTCCCGACGTACCACATGGGCGGACTCGCCCCGTTCGTCCGCTGTGCCCTCTACGGGGCGGCCGTCGTCGTCCAGCGGGAGTTTGTCCCCGCGGCGACCGCTCGCGTTCTCGCCGAAGCGGACGTGACCGGCGTCTCGCTCGTCCCGACGATGCTCACGCGACTCGTAGAGTCTGGCTGGACCCCCGACCCGTCGCTCCGGTTCGTCCTGCTCGGCGGCGGGCCGACACCGCCCGCTCTCGTCGAGCGCTGCCGGAAGCGCGAGATTCCGATCTGTCCGACCTACGGAATGACCGAGACGGCCTCGCAGATTTCGACCGCGCGGCCGGAGACGGCCTTCGAGTCTCCGGGGACGGTCGGCCAGCCGCTCGTCTGTACCGATGTGACGGTTCTCGGCGACGACGGGCCAGCCAGCCCCGGCGAGCGCGGCGAACTTGTGGTCTCCGGCCCCACGGTGACGCCGGGCTACTTAGACGACGACGCGACTGCGGCAGCGTTCGGCCCGCACGGCTTTCACACCGGTGATCTCGGCTACCGCGACGCGGACGGCCGCCTCTGGGTCGTCGGCCGCGCGGACGACCGCATCGTCACCGGCGGCGAGAACGTCGACGTGGGCGCGGTGGCAGCGGCGATTCGTGACTGTCCGGGCGTCGCCGACGCCGCCGTCGTCGGCCTGCCAGACGAGGAGTGGGGCCAGCGAGTCGCAGCCCTCGTCGTCGGCGACGTTGAGGTGGACACGGTTCGGGACTATTGCCGGACCGAACTCGCCTCGTACGAAGTCCCGAAGACGATTCGCCGTGCCGAGACGCTCCCGCGGACGCCGTCGGGAACGGTCGACAGAGACGCCGTCGCCGCGAAGTTGCAGGAGTGACGACCGGACCCCGCGGCCAAGCGGTTTTCTACCCGTAGCGCCTATCTTCCCCCGTGTGTACCATCGTCTTCGCGTGGCAGGTGTTCGACGGCGCGCCGGTCGCGTTCGCCGCCAACCGCGACGAGCGCGTCGACCGACCGTCGGAACCGCCCGCGCCGCGTCACTGGGGGTCCCGCGTGGTCGCGCCAGCCGACGAAGAAGCGAGCGGCACGTGGGAGGGCTACAACGAACACGGCCTCCTCGTGGCGCTCACCAACCGCTGGGTGGACGCCGACCTCGCCGGCGAGCGCTCACGCGGCCTCCTCGTCCGCGATTGTCTGGGCCACGAGACTGCCGAGGACGCCGCCCGCGCCGTCGAAGGAGCGCTCCGCGAGGCCGAGTACGAGGGATTCAACCTCCTGTTAGCCGACGAAAACGCGGCGCTACTCTTCGAGTGGGACGGCCAACTCGCGGTCCGGAATCTGAATCCCAGCGTCCACATCGTCGTCAACGTCGGCGCTGACGGCGACTATCGGATTCCGAGTTTCCGGGCCGACGCCGGAGAGGAGCAGGCCGTCAACGCCGACCGACTCCGCGAGGCGATGCAGGTCGAACCCGGCGAGACGGTCGACGCGTGGCTGGACCGCGCGGGCGAGACCATCAGCGACCACGAGTACGGCGTCTGCGTCCACGGCGACGGGTTCGGGACGCAATCGTCGTCGCTCATCTCGATAGGTGAGCGCCAGCGATACGACTTCGCCGACGGGCCGCCCTGCCAGACCGACTACCGCCCGGTCGAAGGTCAGATTTAAGCGGCCGACCGTTAGTATACACTACATATGAGTTCTGCAGCGTCGGAGGCGGACCTCTCCGAGGACGAACTGGCCGGGCTGGAACTTATCCGCGAGTCCGGCGGCGTCCACCAGAGTGACTTCTGGAAGGATCTGGACGTCTCCTCCCGGAAGGGCAGTCGCATCGTCGAGTCCCTCTTCGAGAAGGGTCTCATCCAGCGCGAGGAAACCATCTACGAGGGCCACAACACGTACTACCTCACGCCCGCCGCCCGCGACCTCGACTTCTCGCTACTGATGGCCGGCGACATGCTCTCGCCGTTCATCGGCGACGAGGAGGTCGACCCACACGACGATACGTTCTCGCAGTGGGTCATGAACCTCGCGTACCAGAGCTGACGCGGCAAAGAGCCACTCGTTTCTTCGTCCCATTCACGCGACCGCCAGCCGCCGCTGTGGCGTCGGCCGAAACGGAAAACGAGACGCACCGCGGAACGGCGTTACTCTTCGAGCGCGTCGGCGATGCGGTCCAGCGAGCGTCGCATGTCGTGGACCTCGTCGCGGAGCTTTCGCATCTCGCGGGTGAGTTCCTCGTTGTCGCTGCCGCCTTCGGCCTCGGGGCCGCGTCCGCCTGGCCCGCCGGGTCCGCCGGGTCCGCCGCCCATGCCGCCAGGACCCGCGCCGCCGGGACCGCCGCCGCCCATCATGCCGCCCATCATCTGTGCGAACGGGTTGCCGCCACCGCCACCCATCCCGCCGGGGCCGCCACCGCCGCCCATCATCTCTTCCATGCGCTCCTCGCGGCTCATCTCGCCTTCTTCGCCCTCTTCGCGCTCCTCGGCGCGCTGCTGGCGAATTTCTTCAACTCGCTCTCGGAAGGATTTCTCCTCACCGTCGTCGCTCGATTCGGGCGCGTCGTCGGCGTTCTCTGGTTCGTCTGCCATACCTCCGGGTTCGGTTGGGCCGCTGAAAAGGATTGTCGTGTCAGGCGAGACGGCGCACGATGGTCGAGAGGCCGAGCCCACACGCCAGCAAGACGACGAGGTTGAACCCCGCCATGAACAGCGGCCGATATCGGCGGGTGACGAACGTGTCGACGGCCGCCGACACGGAGAAGTACAGTTGGAACGTGGCCATCAGCGCGACGAGGGCGAGGACGGTCAGCGCCCCCCATTCGAGGTACTCGACGGCGGAGCGGCCGGCGTCGGTGTCGTCCACGCCGTTAGCGTCGTCCGACGGCTGGTCGCCCTCGGGCGGGCGACGGGTGTCGTCGGCGTCGGCCTGTCTCTGGTCGGTCGATACGGTCGGGTCAGTGGTTGGTTCCTCGGTCATGTGTGCCTCCGTGCGAGTCCGAGCGTCGCGGCGACAAGTGCGACGAGCGCGGCGAGAGCGGTGAAGCCGGGACCGCTCCCACCGGCGGTCGTCGCCTCCGCTCGTTCGCCCATTCCTCCGTCCTCGACTGTCTCCTCCTCGAAGTCACCGGAGTCGAACCCGACGTCGCGTCGCGTCTCGTTCGCCGTCAGCGTCTCCTGTGGGTCGAGGTTCGCGGGCGCGCTCTCCGTAGCGACGACGACGCCGTCGGACTGGAGGATGCCGTCCAGCCAGTAGTTGTAGCCGTCGGGGACGGTCAACGTGGTGCTGACCGTCTGTGTCCGACCAGGACGTATCTGACCCACCTGGAGTGCCGACTCGTCGGCGACGACGTTCGAGTCGGCCTGCCGCGCGCGCACCCGGAGCGAGAGGCCGCCAGCCGGGTCGTCGCCGCTGTTGGTGAGATAAGCCGTCACGTTCAGCGTCGTCTCGTTGTCCGCCACGTCGACGATGCGGTAGGAGATTGCGCGGAGCGGCGTGTTCGTGTTCTCGAACTGGTGAAACGCCACCGTCGAGCGGGCGTACGCCGGAGTCAGCGCGTCCACGTTGCGGACCATCCGTCGCTGGACGGAGACGCGCCGGCCGTCTTTGGACACCGCCGTCTCGATGCGGTAGTCGCCATCGCGCTCGACGGTGAGGTTCCGAGTGAACGAGACGTCCCGTTCGCCGGTCACGTTGCCGAGCGTCTGTCGTTCGGTCGTCGCCACCAGCCCGGTGTCGGCGTCGATCACTCGCGTCACGACGGTGACGTTCTCCGCCGCCCCGCCCCGGTGTTCGAGGGTGGAGGTGAGCGAGAGCGTCACTGTCTCGCCCGTGACGTCCTGGGCGTCGACGTACGACTCGCGGAGATCCAGGTGGCTCGGACGGACGTCCTCGGTCGGTTCCGAGAGGACGCCGGGGACCGCTGTCGCACTGGCGACCATCGTCAGCGTGAGGAGGGCGATGGCACCAGCGAGTAGTACATCACGTCGCACGGGTGTGAGCGCGACACCCTCCGGTAAATGTTTTGTGTACGATGTAACTGGCGTTAATTGAAATTACTCGAATACGCCGAGACTCGACTGGAGGTCTCGGTCGGTACCGCCGCCGGTGAGTTCGTAGCCGACGAGCTGTCGTAAATCGACGGCGTACGTGCTGCCGTTGTTGTCGAGGACGGCGACCCGGCCCTTGGTACCGCGGACGGTACCGGTGGCGAGCGTCTCGGCCATCGGTCGCTTCTCCAGCGAGAGCCCGTAATCGAACTCGTATGTCGAGATCGGGTCGTACTCCGCCAGCAGTCCCTCCCAGAACGCGTCGTCGACGGACTCGTCGAACCCGGCAATCTTCGTCGGGACGCGGACTCGGTCGCCGAGCGAACTGGCGATGTCGGCCTCGATCTGGCGAGCGATGCGGCCGTCCGCGACGGTTCGGAGGTGGGCCGCCCGGTCCGCGCCCTGTTCTCGGAGGCGGGTCTCTAGTCGCCACGAGCGGGTGACGCCAACCTTGACCGTGTCGGGGGCGAAGACCGCCAAATAGACGGCGTGTTCCTCGTCGCAGGCATCGATGGGTTTGTGACACTCGCCGGTACAGCGCGCGCAGGGCCACCTGCTCGTGTGCTCGGGACAGTAGGGAGCGTCCGGGTTCTGGCAATCGTGGTGGACCTCGCCGTCAGTCGCGCCGGCGCAGTGGCGTTCGCCGAGCGAGTACGAAAGTTCGGTCCCCGGGTTCAGTCGCTCGACGCTAACGCTCCCAGCCTCGGCCAGCAGGAGGCCAGCGTGGTCTTCGACGCGCGAACGATACCCGACGACCTGCACGCCTACGGATTGGTGGTCGACGGGCAAATGGCTACCGGGACGACGCTTTTGCCCCTTGAGAGAGAGTGCCTAGGTATGGCGGACCTCGAACTCACCAGTCCGGCGTTCGACGACGGGGAGCGTATCCCCGAGGAACACGGCTACGCGGCGGGAAACGTCAGTCCCCCACTGCGGATACAGAACGTCCCGAAGATGGCCGAGTCGCTCGTCTTGATCGTGGACGATCCCGACGCGAAGCAGCCCGCGGGGAAGGTCTGGGATCACTGGCTCGTCTGGAACATTCCCGCAGGCACGCAGAAGATAGCGGCGGGCAGGACGCCCGACGGAGCGAGCGAGGGACAGAACGACTTCGGCGAGGTCGGGTGGGGCGGCCCAAACCCGCCCGACCGGGAACACACCTACCGGTTCTTGCTGTACGCGCTCGATACTACGTTGGCGCTCCCGCGGGGAGCGAGTAAGGAGCAGCTGTACGACGCCGCCGAAGGGCACGTCGTCGGCAAGGCGGAGTTGACCGGGACGTTCTCGCCGTAGCACGAGCGTCGGTCGAACGAGCCGACGTTTTCGCCCTTACTTACCGAAGAGAACGGTGCCACGCCGTTCCAGATAGCGGTCGACGGCCGCACAGAGACCGAGACAGACGTACAGAATCGGGAGATCCGACGAAGAGCCGACGAGGAGCGCGATGCCCCCGAGCACACCGAGCAGTATCGCACCGACACGCCTGTAGAGGGGCACACGCTCGCGAATTCGAGGAGCGGCCGCGCCAAACAGATACAGCGTCTGTACGCCCAAGAGGAAGACCACGACCGGGTCGCTTCCCTCGCGGATGGCTCGTCCGACGAGTGCTGCGCTGAGGAGGGTGAGGAGGGCACAAACGGCCGACGAACTATCGAGAGTCGACGGCCACGAAGTGGGCATACGCAGTTTCCTACGAAGCGAGATAGAAAAATGCCGCCCTTGCGAGGGCTGACTCCCTCGCTCAGAGTTCTGCGAGCAGTTCCTGCACAGACTGGCGAACCGCGTCGTCGCTCGACTGGTCGGGTTCCCAGCCCAGCGCCGCGAGTTTGTCCACGGAGAGTCGCATCCGCGGTACGTCGCCGGTCCAGCCGCGGTCGCCGCCGGTGTACTCGTACTCGGGGTCTAACGCCATCTCGTCGGCGACGATGTCGGCGATGCGGTCGACGGAGGTGGTCGTTCGGGTGCCGAGGTTGAACACGTTGTGGTCGGCGTCGGCGTGGGTGACGGCGTACTCCATCGCTTCGATGCACTCCGTGACGTGCATGTAGGACTTCTGCTGGCGGCCGTCGCCGAGAATCGTGAGCGATTCTGGGTTCTCGCGCAGCTTCTCGACGAAATCGGGAATCACCGCCCCGCGCAGTCGCGGCCCGACGATGTTGGCGAAGCGGAACACCCACGACTGGAGGTCGTGGCTGTGGGCGTACGTCGAAATCAGGGATTCCTCGGCGAGTTTCGTCGCGCCGTAGACGCTGATGGGTTCGAGCGGGGCGTAATCCTCGGGCGTCGGCCGCGGGGCTTCGCCGTACACGGTCGAAGACGACGTAAACACGACGTTCTCGACGCCCGCCTCGTCCATCCGGTCGAGGAGGTTGAACGTTATCGTGCTGTTGTCCTCGAACTGCCGCCGCGGCGCGTCGGTGTCGACGAGTTTCGAAGCGGCGAGGTGGACGACGAGGTCCGTCTCAGGAGTGACTGCGTCCTCGACCACGGCGGGGTCGGTCAGGTCGCCCTCGACGACGGACGCCTCGTCGTGAACCCACTCGCGGTTCCCGCCCGAACAGTCGTCGGCGACGACGACGTCGTTGTCGGCGACGAGCCGCTCCACGAGGTGGCTGCCGATGAAGCCAGCGCCGCCCGTGACGACGATTCGCTTCCCTTCGAGTTCCATACGCGCACTGCCACGGGACCGCCAAATAGCGTTCCGGTACGGAATCCCAACGCCGTTTTATAGCTCGCGTCGTGAAAGGAGGGTATGACGCGTCTCAGTCGCCGCGCATTCCTCGCAAGCAGCGTCGCCCTCGCAGGAGGCCTCACAGGCTGCTCCGGGCTCGGTTCGACCGGTCCGACCGGTGAAGGGAGTACCGGAAGCAGTGACGGGAGCGCCGGCGGAACGAACTCGA
Source organism: Haloarcula amylovorans (assembly GCF_004681185.1). Lineage (GTDB taxonomy): Archaea > Halobacteriota > Halobacteria > Halobacteriales > Haloarculaceae > Haloarcula > Haloarcula amylovorans. The sequence goes on from NZ_SRIF01000001.1 coordinate 1,139,627, forward strand.
CCGGCGGGACGGGAACGGCCGCCAACGGCGACCTCCTTCCCGCACCAGTCGCCGGCGACCCGGACGCCGACGTGACTGTCACGGCCTGGGAGGACTACGCCTGTCCGCACTGCCAGACCTACTCGACGACCGTGTATCCGAAGGTGAAGTCGGACTACCTCGACAGCGGGTCGATCCGGTACGAGTTCCACGACTTCCCCGTGATGGACAGTCAGGTGACGTGGCAAGCCGCCAACGCCGCCCGCGCGGTGCAGGCCGAAGTCGGCGACGAGGCGTACTTCACGTACTCGAAGCGCCTCTACGAGAACCAGCGTCGCCTCGGTCCGGACGTGTACGCCGAACTCACCGACGGCATCGACGTGAGCGGCGACGTCGTCAAGGAGGCCGCCACGAATCGGACGTACGATCCCACGATCAAGGCCAGCAAGCAAGCGGCCCTCGACAAGGGACTCCGAGGGACGCCGGCAGTCATCGTCGACGGCAACAACGTGAGCTGGGAGAACGAAATCGCCTACGCGCCGGTCCGTGACGCCATCGAGAGCGCGCTGAACGGATGAAGGACGACCACGACGTGACGGTTCTCCGTCTCGGCCATCGGCCGGGGCGGGACGAGCGAATGACCACCCACGTCGGTCTCACCGCGAGAGCTCTCGGTGCCGACCGGGTCGTGATGGCCGGGTCCGCCCGAGACCGAACGGACACCATCGTCGACATCACCGAGCGCTTCGGCGGCCCGATGGCAGTCGAGACGACCGAGGAACCGAAGGGATTCATCCGCAACTTCGAGGGGACGGTCGTTCACTTGACGATGTACGGCGAGCCGATTCAGGACGTGGAGACCGACATCCGCGACGCCCACGCCGACGGGCCCCTCTTGCTCGTCGTGGGCGCGGAGAAAGTCCCCTTCGAGGTGTACGAGCGAGCCGACTACAACGTCGGCGTGACGAACCAGCCACACTCCGAGGTGGCGTCGCTGGCCGTCTTCCTCGACCGACTGTTCGAGGGCCGGGAACTCGACCGCGAGTGGGAGGACCCGGACCGCGTCGTCGTGCCGATGGAGACGGGCAAGCGAGTCGTCGACCCCGACGAGCGAGCGGAGTAAACTGTCGGTCTGGCACGCCACTGCCTGTTTCCCGAGCATCGGCCGGGTCCGGTGGGTTTAAACGCTTCACGGCCCGAACCTCAGCCAATGGCTTTTGAGGAACTCCTGGAGGACCCGGTTATACAGAAATACCTCCACGAGCTAGTCGGACCGAAAGGGATGCCGGTCGCCGCCGCGCCGCCGGACGGCGAAGTGACCGACGAGGAACTGGCCGAGGAGCTCGGACTCGAACTAAACGACGTGCGCCGCGCACTCTTTATCCTCTACGAGAACGATTTGGCGTCGTATCGCCGACTCCGAGACGAGGATTCTGGGTGGCTCACCTACCTCTGGACGTTCGAGTACGAGAAGATCCCCGAGCAACTCGAAGAGGAACTGTACCGCTTGCTCGACGGGCTCGAAGAGCGCCGCGAGTACGAGCGCAACAACGAGTTCTACCTCTGTGAGAACTGCGGCATCCGCTTCGAGTTCGGCGAAGCGATGGAGTTCGGCTTCGAGTGCCCCCAGTGTGGCAATCAGGTCGAGACCATGGAGAACACCCGTCTCGTCACCGCCATGGAAGATCGTATCGAGGAGCTACGCGACGAACTGAACGCAGACATGGACGCACAGGCCTAATGGTCGTCCTCGGAACCAAAGTGTACGTCACGGGCGACGCCCGTGATCGTTCGCTGGACGGACTGCGGTCGCTGGTCGCGAACGAACTCGGCGAACTCGACGTGGAGTTCGACGTCGGCCACCGGAAGGACGACTTCCCGACGGTCACTGTCGACGGCCCCGACGCCACCGTTGCCCGGAACCTGCTCCGCGAGGAGTTCGGCGAGGTCGTCACTACCCACGAGGACGGCGAGACGTACGTCGGCACGCTCGACTCGTGGGACGACGACGGGTTCGTCCTCGACGTTGGGTTCGGCCAGACAGTCCGGGTTTCCGCCGAAAACCTGGACCTCGGACAGGGCTCACCGAGTCAGATCCGCAAACGCTTCGGGCTGGTCCAGCACATGCCCCTCCGGTTCGTCGCCGGCGACGACCCGCGGCTCGCCGACGAGGAGGTCGACCGTCTCTACGAGTGGACGCGGGGTAACGCTCGGGTCAACGCCAACAGCGTCACCCGCTCGGAGGCCCGCGCGACGGTCAACCGGGCCGGGCACGCACAGGACATCGTCACCGTCGAGCGCATCGGCCTTCTCGAACAGAGTATCATCTGCAACCCCGATACCGACGCACCAGGTCTCCTGTCGGACATCGGCCGCTTCATGCCCTCGGAACTGCTCGCCGTCGTTCCCTGATACATGCATCGTCGCTACCTCGCTCTCGTCGCCGTCCTCGCGCTCGTCGGACTCTCCGGCTGTGCCGGGCTGTTCGGCTCGAATCAGGTCTCGTCGGACCAGTTGAACCAGAACGCCAGCTACGACTGGGACGCGCAGTCTGACGTGAGCGTCACCCTCAATAAGTCGTCGTACGAGGCGGTCTACGCCGTCCAAAACAACGAGAGCCTCACGGTGTACGACCGCGACGGCCTCGGCCGGGAACAGAGCGTCCCCATCAGCGCACTCAAGTTCCGTTACGAGAACGGGACGGTCGTCACGTCGGCGAACTCCTCGATGAACGCCACGCAGAGCCGGAGTCAGACGACCATCAACTTCCCGGGCAGCGGCAACGTCACCGGACAGGTCGCCTACACCGCCGCCCGTAGCGGCAAAGCCTACGCGACGCCGACTCACCTCCAGGGAGCCACCTATGCGGTGACGCTTCCGCCGGGCGGTCGCGTCGGCGTTCCGCTGCTCTCGCAGGTGAACCCCGGCGGCTACGAGACGAGCGTCGACGAGGAGACCGACCGCATGACGGTCCGCTGGCCCGACGGCGTCTCGGCCCAGCAGCTACGGGTCCGCTACTACCTCCAGCGCGACCTCTACATCTTCGGCGGCCTGTTCGTCGTCGCCATCGTCCTCGGGAGCATCGGCACGCTGTACTACTACCGACAGGTACAGTCGGCGAGACGCCGCCGGAAGGAGGCCGGTATCGACTTAGAGGACGAGGAGACCGACGACGACTTCGGCGACGACGGGCCACCGCCGGGCATGCGCTAGCCGTCGTCGCTGTGTTTAGTAGCGCACTCCGCCGCAGTCTTGAACAACCAGAACCCTCACTCGACAGCCAATTGAACAGCCGACTCGGGCGGGACCGAAAGGGGCGGCACGCTCGACGCTGGCGCGGACCGACACGCACCGAGTCGAGCGCGTCGGGGCTTTCTGGCTGTTCGAGATGCGCTCGTTTCGCTCCCAGTTACTCGAACAACCCGTGGACGCTGACCGACAGTATTTGTGTCGGCACGTCCTACCCGGGTGTATGCGCGTCGCGGTGGTCACGGTCGGAGACGAACTGCTCGCCGGGGAGACGGTCAACACGAACGCCGCGTGGCTGGGCCGACAGTTAGCCGAGCGAGGCGCCACCGTCGAACGAACGACCGTCGTCCCCGACCGGACCGCCGACATCGCCCGGGTCGTCAACGAGTACCACGCCGACTACGATGCCGTCGTCGTCACCGGCGGTCTCGGCCCGACCCACGACGACGTGACCATCGAGGGCGTCGCGGCTGCGTTCGGCCGGGACGTCGTCGAGAGCGAGGAGGCACTGGCGTGGCTGGCCGAAAACGGCGGCTACACGCGCGAAGACTTGGCTACTGGGACCGGCGAGGTCCCCGAAGGCAGTCGCGTCCTTCCGAATCACGAGGGGGTCGCCCCGGGCTGTGTCGTCGAGAACTGCTACGTCTTACCGGGCGTTCCGGGAGAGATGAAGCGGATGTTCGAGGAGATCGCCGACGAGTTCAGCGGCCAGCAGCGGTACGTCCGCACCGTCGACGCCGCCGAACCCGAGAGCGCACTGCTCTCCCGAATCGACGAAGTGCGGGGAAAATTCGCCGTCAAAGTTGGGAGCTACCCCGGGGAGTACGTGACGGTGCGCTTCGAGTCGACTGACGAGTCGGCCGTCGAGGACGCGGCCGCGTGGCTCAGAGAGCGCGTCGAACAGCCCGAAAGCGAGTGACGTTTTAGCGGACGAGGTAGCGGTACCAGGCAGCGGTGAGGAGGAGTCCGCCGATGGTCAACACTGCACCGGCGGCACTGATGACGCCGGTCTGGACGCCCGCTTGCAGGAGTGATATCATATCGATGCCTTCTGTGGGCGGTGGCTTGAAAGGCACGTTCCCGGGCGTCTTTTGCCGCCGGGTGTCGTAGGCCCGCTATGCGACGAATCGGTGTCGTGGTCAACCCCATCGCCGGTATGGGCGGCCGCGTAGGGCTGAAGGGAACCGACGGGAAAGTCGCCGAGGCGCGCGAGCGCGGCGCTGAGCAGCGCGCTCCGGAGCGGGCACGCGAAGCGCTCGCGTCGCTGGCAGCGGCGGGGACCGACGTGGAGTTGCTGACCTACGGCGACCCGATGGGTGCTACGGAGGCCCGCGACGCCGGATTCGACCCGACAGTGGTCGGCCACCCCGCAGACCCCGGCACGACGACGACGGCGGACACGCGAGCGGCGGTACGGGCGTTCGCCGACCGCAGTGTCGACGCGATTCTCTTCGTCGGCGGCGACGGGACGGCCGTCGACGTAGCCGAGACGCTCGACGAACTGGACGACGAGACGCCGATTCTGGGCGTCCCGGCGGGCGTGAAAGTCTACTCCTCGGTGTTCGGCGTCTCGCCGCGCGCGGCGGGTCGCATCGCCGCCACGTTCACCGAGACGGAGCCCGCTGAGGTCAACGACATCGACGAGGACGCCTTCAGAGGCGGCGAGGTCGTGACCGAACTCCGCGCTGTGGCGACCGTGCCGGTGGCCGATCAGCGCCAGTCGGCGAAGCAACTCGGCGGCGGCACCGTCGAGACGCTGGCGGAGGGCGTCGCGGAGAGCGTCCGCCCCGGCGTCACCTACGTGCTCGGGCCGGGGAGTACGGTCGGTGCGATAAAGGAGCGACTGGGATTTCAGGGAACGACGCTCGGCGTGGATGTCTGGCGGGACGGCGACCTCCTCGTCAGGGACGCCGCCGAATCGGACATCCTCGACGCGCTCGGCAAGGAGAACGTCATCGTCGTCTCACCCATCGGCGGACAGGGGTTCGTCTTCGGGCGCGGGAACCAACAGCTCTCTCCCGAGGTCATTCGACGATGTGAAATCGAGGTCGTCGCCTCCCGTCGGAAACTCGACGAGATCGGATCGTTGCGGGTCGATACCGGCGATGCGTCCCTCGACGCCGATCTCGCTGGCTGGCGCAAGGTCCGCGTTGGCCGGTTCGAACAGCGTCTCGTCGAGGTGCTGGCCTGACGAGCGTGGAGAAATCGACTCGCACGACTATTGATTGTATTTGTTCGAGCATATTAATTGGCGTATAGTGAAGATTAAGGTCTACCGCGAATAACAAAGGGCATATGGAAACGCGGAAAGTCCAGCGGCTGGGTCCGTCGACGCTCGCCATGACGTTACCGTCGGAGTGGGCCAGCGAGCACAACGTCGAAAAAGGAGACGAAGTGTCGCTTCGGATGGGTGGGAAAGGGACGCTGACCGTCCTCCCCGAGTCCGTCCAGACGGAGGAGTCAGAGGCGATAATTCACGCCGAGAACCTCTCTGCCGACGCCGTCGAGCGGGCCATCGTCGCCCAGTACGTCCTCGGCCGGCGCATCATCCACGTCGAGGCACCAGAAGGAGAGACGCTCGAATCCGCTCACATCAACGCCGTCTACAACGCCGAGACCCAACTCATGGGACTGGGCGTCATTGAGGAGACGCCAAACCGCATCACCATCCGCTGTTCGGTCGACCCCGAGGACTTCACGCTCGACAACCTTCTCGAACGACTGGAGTCGACCGGCTCGACGATGCGAAACGAGGCTGTCAAGGCGCTGGCCCACGGTAACCCCGACCTCGCACAGCGAGCGCTGAACCGGGAGCGACAGGCGAACAAGATTTTCGTCCTCCTGTTGCGCCTCATCTTCACCGCCTACCAGAACCCCAACCTGGCGCGAGCGGTGGGGCTGGAGGACGGCTTCCCGCTCATCGGCTATCGCTCTATCGCGAAGAACCTCGAACTCACCGCGGACAACGCCGAGGACATCGCCGAGATTGCCTTAGAGACGACCGACCACTCGCTGGACGTCGAGAGTTCGACGATGCGTCGCATCCGCGATTTCACCGACGAGGTCAACGAGATAACCGGGCTCGCGGTGCAGGCCGCCGTCGAACGCGATTACGACACTGCGATTCAGGTGCGGGAGACCTACTCGAAAATCGGCGATAAGGAACACGACATCCTCGGTGACCTCCCGGAGATGGACAACGAGAGTTTACTGCAGGTCCGTGAGGTTCTCGTCAGCCTCCAGCAGACCGCCGAGTATGCGGTCAGGAACGCCGAAATCGCCACGAACCTCGCGCTCGACGAGGAATCCGAACACACGACCATCCGGTAAGCTATCGACAGCTATTCGACTCGCGTTCTCGCGGCAACGCTCCAATCTTCTCGCACACTTAACCGTCTGGACGGCGAATTCGGCGTGTCATGGAGGTCACTAATCCGGCGACCGGCGAGCAGGTCGACTCGTACGAGGCGGACGACGAGGACGACGTGGAAGCCGCTCTGGACCGCGCGACGGAGACGTTCGACTCGTGGCGGGACCGCCCGCTCCAAGAGCGAACGAATCTGCTTTCGAGCGCGGGCGAAGTCCTCCGCGAGAACAAGCAGCGCTACGCCGAGACGATGACCGAGGAGATGGGGAAACCCATCACCCAGGCGAAATCCGAAGTCGAGAAGTGTGCGTGGGTCTGTGACCACTACGCCGAACACGCCAGCGAGTACCTGGACGAGAAGGGGCACCCGAGTCCAGCGGGGTCGACGGTCAAGACGGTGTACGAACCGCTGGGGCCGGTGCTGGCGGTCATGCCGTGGAACTTCCCCTTCTGGCAGGTGTTTCGCTTTGCCGCGCCCTACGTCACCGCCGGCAACGTCGGCCTGCTGAAACACGCTTCGAACGTTCCCGGGTGCTCCGAAGCCATCGAAGAGGTGTTCCGCGAGGCCGGCTATCCCGAGGGCGCGTTCCAGTCGCTGCTGGTCTCCTCGGACCAGGTCGAGGGCGTCCTCGAAGACGACCGCGTGAAGGCGGCAACCCTGACCGGGAGCGGTCCCGCCGGGCGGTCCGTCGCCGCGACGGCCGGCGAGAACCTCAAGAAGACGGTGCTGGAACTGGGCGGGAGCGACCCGTACGTCGTCCTCGACGACGCCGACGTGGAAGCGGCCGCCGAGACGGGGGCGTGGGCGCGCGTCCAGAACGGCGGCCAGTCCTGTATCGCGGCGAAGCGGTTCATCGTCCACACGGACGTCTACGACGAGTTCCTCGACCGGTTCGTCGAACAGATGAAATCGTACACGATCGGCGACCCGACCAACGAGGACACCGAAATCGGCCCGCAGGCCCGCGAGAGCCTGCTCGAAGACCTCCACGAACAGGTCGAAGACAGCGTCGACGCCGGCGCGGAGCTGCTGACCGGCGGCGAACCGCTGGACAGAGAGGGTGCGTACTACCCCCCGACCGTGCTGTCCGACGTTCCCGAGGGCTGTCCCGTCGACAGCGAAGAGGTGTTCGGCCCGGCCGCGCCAGTGTACGAAGTCGAAGACGAGGAAGCGGCCATACAGAAGGCCAACGACACGGAGTTCGGACTGGGTTCGAGCATTTGGACCGAGGACAGAGACCGCGGTGAACGCCTCGCCGGGCGAATCGACGCCGGCTGCGTCTACGTCAACCAACTCGTGAAATCGGACCCCCGCGTCCCCTTCGGCGGCATCAAGGAGTCCGGCTACGGCCGGGAACTTTCGGGTGCCGGAATGCGCGAGTTCGTCAACCGCAAGACCGTGTGGGTGGAGTGATGCAGGCCTCTGACCTGCTGGTCGCGTGTCTCGAAAGCGAGGGCGTCGAGCACGTCTTCGGCCTGCCGGGTGAGGAGATGGAGGAACTCCTGTTCTCGATTCGGGACTCCGAGGTGACGTTCGTCCCGGTGCGCCACGAACAGGGCGCGGCGTTCATGGCTGACGTCCACGGTCGACTGACCGGCGACGCCGGGGTCTGCCTCTCGACGCTCGGCCCCGGCGCGACGAACCTCCTCACGGGCGTCGCCGACGCACATCTCGATAAGAGCCCCCTCGTCGCAATCACCGCACAGGGGAGTCTCGAACGCCTCCACAAGGAGAGCCACCAGGCCCTCGACGTCATCGACTTGTTCGCCCCCATCACGAAGTGGAACGCCCAACTCAACGACCCCGACATCATCCACGAGTCGGTCCGCAAGGCGTTCAAGATGGCCGAACACGAGAAACCCGGCGCGACACACCTCGAACTCCCCGAGGACGTAGCCGCCGAGGACGCCGAGGTCGAGCCGATGCCGACCCGCGACCGGGTCCGGGTCGGCGCGCCGGACAGGGAGACGCTCGACCGGGTGAAGTCACTCCTCGAGGAGGCTGACCGGCCGCTGATTATCGCCGGCAACGGCGCGGTACGTACGCGGGCCGCCTCGCAGTTGCGCGCCCTCGTCGACGCGACGGACGTACCGACCGTCTCGACGTACATGGGGAAGGGCGCAGTCTCGGACGAAGACGAACACTCGCTGATGACGCTGGACTCGGGGGCACACGGCGAGGCCGCGGGCGCTATCGCGGAGGCGGACCTCGTCCTCACTGTCGGCTACGACATCGCCGAGCACGACCCGGCGAACTGGGACCACGGCAACCCCATCGTCCACATCGATAGCCAACCGGCCGAGGTGTACGAAGCCTACAACCCGACGGTAGAGGTGGTCGCGGACATCGGCGAGACGCTCCGGGAACTCACCGAGTGGTGCGAGGCGAACGCTCCGGTGTTCGACACGCAGTGGTATACGGAGCTCCGCGACCACATCGTCGATGACATCGACCGCGAACCGGACGCAGACGCGCCGTTTACCGTCGAAAGCGTCGTCCCGGTGTTGCGCGATGCGATGGCCGACGACGACGTGCTCATCTCCGACGTCGGGAACCACAAGATGGCCATCGCCCAGAACTTCCCGACCTACGAGCCGAACACATGCATCATCTCGAACGGGCTGGCGTCGATGGGAATCGGCGTCCCTGGGGGACTGGCCGCAGACCTCGCGGTCGATTCGAACGTCGTCGTCGGGACGGGCGACGGCGGCTTCCTGATGAACGCCGCCGAAATCGAGACCGCGACCAGACTTGGCTGTTCGTACACCATCGTCGTCTTCTGCGACGACGACTACGGGCTCATCTCCCGAAAACAGTCGTCTCACACCGGCGAGTCATTCGGAACGAAGCTCACCACGCCCGACCTCGTCACGTTCGCCGAGAGCTTCGGCATCGACGGGTACCGGGCCGATTCGGCAGAGGAACTCGAAACCGCACTCGACGAGGCCGTCGACGGCGATATGGCGCTCATCGAAGTGCCGGTCGAAGGAACAGACTGAGCGAAAGCGCGGAGCGTCGGCGACTCGGCGCGGGGGCCGTCAGCCAGCGAGACCGAGCAAGCCGCCGTCGTCCGTCTCGGTCGTCACGCCGGTCGAGGGCGGTATCGGCGTCTTCGACGGGTTAGCTGGTGACGCTGACTCCGTCGGCGTCTCAGCGGCTGTTTGCGTCTCCCCACTAGGTGTTTGTGTCGCCGTTTCGCCGTCATCGCCGAACAGACCGCCGTCGGAGTCCGTCGCCGTCTCCGTCGCGGTCGGCGTTCCGTCTCCGGTGCCATCGTCAGTACCGCCGTCAGCGTCCCCACCGGCTTCTGCGCTCGCGTTCGCACCCGTCGGATACTGTCCTTTGTTTCCGAAGATGTCCGTCTCGATGGTCTTCGAGTAGTCGATAGAGCGCAGGTCGATGCGGAACTGCTCGCCGCTGGCCTCGACGACGAGATAGAAGTCGATATAGAGGTCCGTCACCTGATTGCGTTCGAGGTGGGTGACCCACCACTCGTCTAAGTTCTCGTTCTGGATGGCGGTGGTCGTCCCGAGCGTCTTCGTCTGGCCCGGCCCGATAGTGTAGCCACGGTCAGTCTCACCCTCGCCGACGGTGACGTCGTTCATCGTGATTTCGTAGCCGATTTTCGTGACAGTGTACGGGTAGGGCTTGGGATTGAACACCGTGAAGTCGAGTTTCATCGGCGTCTCTTCCTCGGTGAGGTTCCCCTGGTCCCACTGCCCTCGCGTCTCGTTGACGTAGAGGAGCGGATTCGAGAGCAGCGCCTGCTCGGACTCTATCGGGCGCGTCTCCGTCGAGTTGAACTGCCCGATGATGTCGGTCTCTATCGCTTGTCCCTGCTGGACCGAGATCGAGCGGCCGCCGATCAGCGAGGAGGTGACGTCGGCGTCGATGGTCACCTGCGTCCGCTCGCCGTTCTCGATGTGGGTGTGCCACCACGGCGGAATCTGTCCATTTTGCATCCGCGTCGAGAAGTCGAGACTCGTATTCCCCTGTTCCAGTGCGAGGCCGCTCTTGTTACCCGAGGCCATCCGCACGTCGTTCATGGCCACGGTGTAGTCGACAGCCGTGCTCCCGAGCAGACTCCCGATGAAGTCCGGGTTCGGGTTGTGCAACAGTAACGTCGTCTGTACCCCCGTTGTCTCGTTCGAGACGCCGCCGAAGTGGTTGTCGACGGATTCGACCGTCGGCGTCCCGACGACGCCGAGTGCGAACGCGCCCCCCACGCTCAGGCCGAGCACCACGGCAACCGCGGCGACAATCTTCAGTAGTCCGAATCCTGCCATCACACAGGTCTCTCTCGTCGGTCATTATATGTGCTATGTCTGACTCACCCCGAATGAACTAAGTGTGCTACAGCGATACGCTCTGGCATGGCTACGCAGACGAAGTCGGACATGGGCGTCGGTCTCGGACTAGTGCTCGGACTCGTCGCCGTCGGCGCGGCGGTGATGACGGCGCTCTACAGCTACAACTACGCGATTGCCCACGCACAGGGCGGAGAGACGGCGGGACTGCTCGCAAACAGCGGCGTCGCCTTCGGCGTCGCCATGCTCGCGGCGGGGCTGGCACTGGTCGCTATCCACGCCTACGACGGCTGATACGGATTGTTGTAGCTGTTTGCCGGTGATCGTCTATCGGAGCCGGCGATACCGGTAAGAGACTACAACAATCCGATGAGTCCTGTATCCGAAAGGAACGATTAAGAACGCTCGGCCCGTAACGCGGGTATGGCCGATTTCAGCGAGGAAGACCGACGCATTCTGGACTACCTCCGGGACAGCGTCTCGCGTGGAGACAGCTACTTCCGCGCGAAGAATATCGCCTCACAACTCGGTCTCTCGGCCAAACAAGTGGGCGCTCGCTTGCCCCGGCTGGCCGAGGAGGCTGACGAGGTCGACATCGAGAAGTGGGGGCGGTCGAAGTCGACGACGTGGCGCGTCACGCCGAGTTAAAGACGCCACTGTAAACCTACGCTCACCCGACTGCACTGCCGTCGTTCGGTCGGTATGAAAACCGTTTCAATTGGTACTACAGTCGGTGGATTCATTCGTCCGGACCCCCTGAGAGTCTTCTATGACTGTCCGGGTAGAGCGGTCGATGACAGTGTCGGCATCGCCCGAACGCGTCTGGGACTTTATCGCTGACCCGGAGCAGCGAGCGCGTCCGATCAGTGTCGTCGAGGATTGGGAAGTGGTCAGCGAGACGGAATCGACGTGGTTTCTCTCGCTCCCGATTCCGTTCGTCGACCGGACCATCCGGGTCGAGACAGAAGACGTCGAGCGGCGCGAACCGGAGTTCGTCCGGTTCGTCGGCCGGTCGAAGGTGATGACGGTGCAGGGCGAACACGAACTCGAACCAACTGACGACGGCGGTACTCGCCTGACCAACCGGTTCATCGTCGACGGGAAGCTCCCCGGTGTCGAACGGTTCTTCAAGCGCAACCTAGACGGGGAGATGCAGAACCTCGAACAAGCACTGCGGGACGAACTGGAAGTCGAGGCATGAAGCTCGCGCTCGCCCAACTCGAAATTGAACCGGCGAACGTATCCGAGAACGTCGAGCGCGCCGTCGAAGCCATCGAACGCGCCGGACAGCAAGACGCCGACCTCGTCGTCCTGCCCGAATTGTTCAACGTCGGCTACTTCGCGTTCGATAGCTACGCCCGGAACGCCGAAGCGCTCGACGGCGAGACGCTTTCGGTAGTTCGGGAGGCCGCCGTCGAACACGGCATCGCCGTCCTCGCTGGGAGTATCGTCGAAGACTTAGAGACTAGCGCGGCCGACGGCCTCGCCGTCCCGGCCGAGGAGGGCTTGTCGAATACCGCCGTCTTCTTCGACCGTGGCGGGGAGCGACGGGCGGTGTATCGGAAACACCACCTCTTTGGCTACGGGTCGGCCGAACAGGACCTGCTGGAACCGGGCGAGCACCTGCCGACCGTCGAGTTCGAAGGGTTTACCGTCGGCGTGACGACCTGCTACGACCTGCGGTTCCCGGAGCTGTATCGGCGTCTGGTCGACGACGGCGTGACGCTGGCGCTGGTCCCGAGCGCGTGGCCCTATCCCCGCGTCGAGCACTGGGAGCTATTCCCCCGGACTCGCGCCGTCGAGAACCTGTTGTACGTCGCGGCGGCCAACGGCGTCGGTACGTTCGACGAGGACGAACTGCTCGGACGCTCGACGGTGTATGACCCGTGGGGGACGGCGCTCGCCAGTTCGGGCGACGACGCGGCACTCGTGACCGCCGAAGTGGACCCCGGCCGCGTCGAGCGGGTTCGCGAGGAGTTCCCGGCGCTCGCCGACCGCCGGACAGCGTTGCGATAGGTCCAGCCGCTCTTTCACAAAAAACGCGTTTTGAGCCACCGGCGACACTATAATCGACGGACGAGCACTGTTAGCCGTCATGTCGAGAAAGATAGTGGTCCTCGCGGTCGCGGCGACGCTCTTACTCGCCGGATGTGCCGGGCTGGGTGGCAATTCGGCAGGTGGTGGCGGTGCCCAGATGGCTGGCGACGGCGGTGGTGACGGGAGTAGTGCCGGTGGTGACGGTGGGTCGGGCGGCGGGCAGGAAAACGCCGACGCCAGCACGAACGGAAACGTTCAGGCGAACGCCGCTGTCCAACAGCGAGCGATAATCAGAACCGGGCGGATGGTCGTCGAGGTGGACAACTTCTCGCAGCGGCGCGAAACTATCGCGTCGCAGGCCCGCGAGTATGGCGGCTACGTCAGCGATTCGAACCAGCGCCTCCACCGTAACGGGGACGCGAAATGGGTCTCCGGCTACGTCGTCCTCAGGGTGCCGAGCGAACGCTACCAGGCGATGCAGGAGGCCGTCGGCTCCGAGGGCACCGTCGTGACCGAAGAGACGACGACGAAGGACGTAACCGACCAACTGGTCGACCTCGAAGCGCGGCTGGAGAACTTAAAACAGCGCCGAGCACGCCTCCGGACGTTCTACGAGCAGGCCAACGACACGGAGGAACTACTCCGTATCGAGGAGGAACTCTCCAATGTGCAGGGCGAGATAGAGCGACTGGAAGCGCAGAAACGCTCGCTCGAACAGCGAGTGGCGTACTCGACGCTTCGAGTCGAACTCAACGAACCGGAGCCGGGCGTTACGCAGATACGGACCCAGTACCACGAGCAGTCGCTCGTGGCCGTGTTCCTGGGCTCGGTACAGGATGTCTACGTCTTCGGCCGAGCGACGCTGGTGACGCTCGCGGCGGTCGCGCCGTGGCTCGGAGTCCTGGTGGTGCCGGCGCTCGGACTTCGCCGTCTGCTCCGTAGTCGGGGCGTTCCGCTGGTCGGCAGACTCCGTGGCAGTGATGCGTCACAGTCGGACGCAGCCATCGAGGACGAAACCGAGAGTGAGATGCCAGTCGAGACGGGAGAAGCGACCAGTGACGAAACAGACGTGACAGACGAGAACGAGGACCACTAGTCGACCGACACCGGGTGTTTTTTACCGTTGGGTCCGTTACGATATCTCGCTGGCAAGGCGCTTTTCACGTCGATGCCAGCGCTACAGCCCGTCTCGCTGCTCGGCCACACGGCGTCGCTCGTCCGCCAAAGGCTGTCCGGACAGCCTTTCTGGTCACACCGACGACGGCACATCCGCCAACCTCTCTCGTCACCTTTCGTCCGTCTTTATCTCCGCCGAGAGCCCCTGTGCCATCTCTATTTCCTTCGAGTTGTTGAGCGTCCACGCCGTCCGTTCAGTGACGGCCTCGACGACCTCGCGGGCGTGGGGTGGGCCGCTCCCCGATTTCTTGACGCCGCCGAACGGTAACTGGACCTCCGCGCCGATACACGGGAGGTTGCCGTAGGCGAGGCCGATTTCGGCGTGGTCGCGGTAGTAGTTTATCTGGCGGTAGTCCTCGGAGATGACCGCGCCGGCCAGTCCGTACGCCGTGTCGTTTTGAATCTCGACACCGCGCTCGATGCTGCCGTCGTACTCCACGAGGGCGACGTGCGGCCCGAACACCTCCTCGTGGAAGGGGTCGAGGTCGGTGTCGGCGTCCACTTCGTAGACGAACGGGCCGACCCAGAATCCATCCTCGTGGCCGTCCGGAATCTCGTCGGCGGCGAGTTCCGCCCGGTCGACGAGCACCGTCGCGTCGTCGGCATCCCGAACCATGTCGTTGTACTGCTGGAACTTCGCGATCTGGTCCTCGTCGGCCAGCGGTCCCATGAAGGTGTCTTCCGAAAGCGGGTCGTCGACGGTTACGTCCTCGGCGAGGTCCACGAACTGTGACTTGAACTCGTCGTAGACGTCGTTGTGGACGACGAGACGCTCCGAAGAGACACAGCGCTGGCCCGTCGTCTTGAACGAGGACATGATAGTCGAGTGGAGCGCGATGTCCATGTCCGCGGCGTCGGTGACGACGATGCTGTTCTTCCCGCCCATCTCACAGCAGGCGTTGCGCCCTGCGCGACCGCCGATTTTCTCGTCGACCGTGTGGCCGACCTCGGCGCTGCCGGTAAAGAGAACTGTATCGACCCGGTCGTCCTCGACGATGGCGTTGCCGGCCTCGCCGTAACCCTGCACGAGGTTGAACACGCCGTCGGGAATCCCCGCGTCCTCGAATATCTCGGCGACGATCTGGCCGCACCACGGCGTTTGTTCGGCGGGCTTCCAAACCACGGTGTTGCCCTCGACTAGCGTGACAGCCATGTGCCAGTAGGGGATGGCCACCGGGAAGTTCCACGGCGTGATACAGCCGACGACACCCTTCGGACTGCGGCGCATGTAGGCGTCCTTGCTCGGAATCTCCGAGGGGACCACATCCCCGTGGGGGTGGCGGGCGTTGCCGGCGGCGAGTTCCACCATGTGGGCCGCCTCCACCACGTCGGCGCGGCCCTCCGAAATCTCCTTGCCGCACTCCTTCGTGACTACTTCGCCGAGTTCGTCTGTTCGCTCCCGGAGTTCGTGGTAGACGTCCCAGAGGTACTCCGCCCGATCGATGTACGAGAGGGCTTGCCACTCTTCAGCGGCGGACTCGGCCGCCGAGACGGCGTCGCTGACGTCTGCTTCCGTCCCGCGGTGGACCGTCCGCAACGTCTCCCGTGTCGCAGGGTTCACCGTCTCGAACGTCTCCGTGCCGTGTCCGCTTCGCCACTCGCCGTCGACGTAGTGTCGAAGCGGTTCGGTCTGGTCGTCGCGCATACCCGTCGGTACGCCGGCGACTGTGAAAAGTGGTGCGTCAACACACCGCGAACTGGCCGACTGCGCGGGCGTGGCAGTCACCGGGGTGTCGGTCGTACCCGCCGGTCAGCGCTCGCGCTCCCGCTCCAGCGCGCGTTCGAAGTGCTCGGTTCCGATGGTCACCTCGTCGGCACGTTCGCTGGCCTCGGCCGGTCCCATCTCGTCGGCAGCCTCGCGGATGGCCAGCATCGACGCCTCGCGGACGACGGCTTCGAGTTCCGCGCCGGAGAACCCCTCTGTCTCGGCGGCGAGGTCGGAGAGCGAGACGTCCTCGGCGATGGGTTTGCCCTCCGTGTGAACGGCGAGAATCGCTTCGCGGGCGTCGTGGTCCGGGTTCGGCACCTCGACGTGCTGTTCGAGCCGCCCCGGCCGGAGGAGCGCGTCGTCTATCATGTCCCGCCGGTTCGTCGCCGCGAGCACCACGAGGTTCGGGTTCTCGGTGATGCCGTCCAGTTCCGCGAGGAGTTGCGAGACAACGCGCTCGGTCACTTCGTTGCCCTGTCCGCGGTGGCTGGCGATCGCGTCGATCTCGTCTAAGAAGATGATGCTCGGGGCGGTCTGTCGGGCGCGTTCGAACAGTTCCCGTACTGCTTCCTCGCTCTCGCCGACGTAGCGGTCCATTATCTCCGGCCCAGCGACGTGGATGAAGTTCACGTCGCTTTCCCCGGCGACGGCGCGGGCGAGCAGCGTCTTCCCGGTCCCTGGCGGCCCGTACATGAGGATGCCGCTGGGCGGGTCCGTCTTCGTCGCCGAGAAGAGGCCGCCGTACTCCAGGGGCCACTCGATGGCTTCGGTGAGCGTCTGCTTCACTTCGGGGAGGCCACCCACGTCGTCGAAAGACACTGCCGGCGACTCGGCGACGTACTCTCGCATCGCGCTGGGTTCGACGGTGGCCAGCGCCTCGTCGAAGTCGTCTCCCGTGACCTCGCTATCCTCCCGATCCGCTCGAAGTGCCGCCATCGCCGCCTCGGTGGTCAGCGACGCGAGGTCGGCCCCGACGAAGCCGTGGGTCTGGGCGGCGATGCGGTCTAAGTCCACGTCCTCGTGAATCGGCATGTCCCGCGTGTGGACGTCCAGAATCTCGCGGCGACCGCCCTCGTCGGGGACGCCGATTTCGATTTCGCGATCGAAGCGCCCGCCCCGTCGGAGCGCCGGGTCGACGGCATCCACGCGGTTGGTCGCACCGATAACGACGACGCGACCCCGGTCTTCGAGACCGTCCATCAGCGTCAACAACTGCGCGACCACGCGGTTCTCCATGTCGGCGTCCTCGTCCCGAGAGCCCGCGATGGAGTCGATTTCGTCGACGAAGAGGATGGACGGGGAGTTCTCCGCGGCCTTCTCGAAGGCTTCCCGTAGTCGCTCCTCGCTCTCGCCCTTGTACTTCGAGACGATTTCGGGACCGGAGATGGTGTCGAAGTAGGCGTCAACCTCGTTGGCGACGGCGGCGGCGATGAGCGTCTTCCCGGTCCCCGGCGGCCCGTGCATGAGGACGCCGCTGGGCGGGTCAATGCCCAGTTTCCGGAACTCCTCCGGTTCGGAGAGTGGCATCTCTATCATCTCGCGGATGCGGTCGAGTTCCTCGTCCAGTCCGCCGATGTCCTCGTAGCTGACGCCAGTATTGGTGTCAGATCCCTGGGCGTTCGTTTGCTCGTTCGGTCCTGCCGCTCCGGGTCTCGACTCTCCGCTCCCGCCCTCATCTATCGGCGGCAAGAGCGTCACGTTCGTCCCGTCGGTGACCCTGACCGGGCCGTCCGGGTCAGTCGTCCGCACGAGGAACGTGCCGAGGCCGTCGATGTGGGTCCGCTCGTCGGCCTGCACCATCTGGTCGACGAGCCGCGTCCGGACCATGTGCTCGTACTCTTCGGCGCCCGGCAACGGAGCCATCGGCTGGATGGTGATCGCCGTCGCCTCCGTGACCGACCCTGCTCTAACGACCACCGTATCGCCGATGTTGACGCCGGCGTTGGCCCGCGTATCGGAGTCGATGCGGACCGTTGCGCCCTCCTCGTCGCCGGGCCAGACCTTCACGACGGTCATCCGGTCACCCTCGACGATGACCGGCGACCCGCTCAGGACGCCGAGTTCGCTCCGCACGGATTCGGGGAGGCGTGCGATGCCGCGCCCGGCGTCGCGCTTGTGCGCCCCCTCGACCGTGAGCTCGACGCCGTTCTCGCTAGACCCGCTCATGCTATCAGCTAGCCATCCGGTCCTCTTGAGGGTTCCCGTGTCGTCTCGCGGGAAAACAATTTACGCGCGGCCGCCGGAGAGGCTCACATGGTGGTCTCTACCGAACGCGACGAGATGACCTGGTACAAGTGCGAGACGTGCGGGTTGATGTTCGACGACAAGGACGACGCACGCCAGCACGAATCGAACTGCGACGACGAGGACCCCTCGTACATCCAGTAGCTCTCGCGCGTTCTGTGGCCGCCCTGTGGAAGCCCAGCGAGAGCCATCTCCCGGCCAGCGCTACTCCTCGGCGGCGACGATCTCGTAACTGCGCTCGCCCATGTCGTCTTCCTCGAAGACGAACACGCGACCGTCGGCCACGTCGAAATCCACGTCCACTTCGACGCGCATCTGTCTGTCACGAACCGTCACCCCGGGGAACAGCTCGTCTTCGGTCCCGTCGTCGAGGAGGACGCGGCCGACGCCGCTGGACTCGATGATGTCGTCGTGGGTCCGCAGGTCGTTGACGTAGACGAGGATTCCGGAGGTTTCCGTCTCGTCGGTAATGAGGACGTGCGTGTCCTTTCCCGGCGCGGTCTGTACGCTCTCCTCGGCTTTCGCGGGGACGCCGCGATAGAAGGCCGTCCGGCCGTCGAGATACTCGACGGCGATGCCGTCCTCGGTGAGTTCGACGGAGAGGGTGTCGGGGGCGATGTCGGACCGGTTGCTCATAGCCGGATTTCCAGCCGCTCGGGGAAAAACGACGCGTTGTACGACCGCTTCCGCAGATGGTAAATAGTCCGCGCCGGGAGAGACGAGCGATGGAAGGCACGGCAGCAGCACCGGCCGCTGGAACGGTCCTGAACGCGCTCGCCACCGGCCGCGGGTCGGCGTTCGCAATCGACGAGTACACGACGGCGACGGTGTCGCTCTCGACAGCCGACGAGGGGTTCACCGGTGAGATAGCTGGCGCGCCGGACGGCGACACCCGCCTCGTCGAGCGGTGTGTCGAGTACGTTGTCGACGCCCACGGCGGCGCGGTCGGCACGCCCCCCGTCGTCGGCGGTCACGTCCGCACCGAGAGCGACGTGCCGATGGCCGCCGGACTGAAGAGTTCCAGCGCGGCGGCTAACGCCACCGTGATGGGGACACTCGATGCCCTCGACGCCACCGACCGAATGACCCGAGAGGACATGGCACGCCTCGGCGTGATGGCGGCCCGCGATGTCGGTGTCACCGCTACCGGGGCGTTCGACGACGCCTCAGCGTCCATGCTCGGCGGCGTTACCGTCACCGACAACGACAGCGACGAGGTGCTGTCCCGCGAGGAAGTCGACTGGGACGTGCTGGTCTGGTCGCCGCCCGAACAGGCGTTCTCGGCCGACGCCGACGTAGAGCGCTGTCAGAAAGTCGCGCCGATGGCCCGCCTCGTCGAGGACCTCGCGCTCGATAGCGACTATCAGCGCGCGATGACGGTCAACGGACTGGCGTTCTGTGCGGCGCTTGGCTTCGACGCCGAACCCATCGTCGAGTCGATGACCGACGCTGGCGGCGTCTCGCTGTCCGGGACCGGCCCGTCCTTTACCGCCGTCGGCGAACGCACGGCACTCGAAGCTGTCAAGGAACGCTGGGACGAGCGTCCCGGTACGACGCTGCTGACTACCACGCAGACGGAGGGAACACAGACAGTATGAGCGAAAACGAGCCACCCAACCCCGAGGAGATGTCCTTAGATGAACTGCGCGATGAGATTCGAACTATCGACCGCGAAATCGTCGAGAAAATCGCCCAGCGGACCTACGTTGCCGATACCATCGCACAGGTCAAAGCCGAGAAGGACCTGCCGACGACCGACGAGGAACAGGAACAGGCCGTGATGGACCGCGCCGGCGAGAACGCCCAACGGTTCGACGTCGACGCCAACCTCGTGAAGGCGATGTTCCGCCTGCTCATCGAGTTGAACAAAGTGGAACAGCGCGAGAGCCGCTAGCGACCGCTCTTCTCACGCGACACCGCCCAGCAGACTCCCGACGGTGTAGGCGACGATCGCTGCGAGCATCCCGACGAGGAACATCTCGACGCCGTTGTAATACCAGCGACGCGAAGTGACGAGACTCCGACTCGCGCCAACGGCGAAGAACGCGAAGCCGGTAAACGCGATAGAAATCGGGAAGGACGGTGTGAGTTCGAAGATGTACGGAGTCAGCGGAGCCCAGCCGGCGACGACGAACGCTATGAACGTGACGAAAGCCGTTCTTCCGGGCGATTTTCCGTCGTCCAACTCGTCCGGCCGCCGAGAGGGGCCGTCGTGGACGGAGCGCTGGTAGTCGAGTTCCGACCGGCGGCTGAGGTAGTTGCTCATCCCCATCGAGAAGCCGTCCGCGAACAGGTTCGCCGCGCCCAAGACGAGAACGATAGACGGATTCAGGGCGGCTCCGGCGACGCCCGAGACGACGGCGAACGTGGTGACGATCCCGTCGTTCGCGCCGTAGATGACTTCGGCGAGGTACCGCCCAGAGGATTCGACATCGTCGCCGAGCAGACGTTCTATCATCTCGGTGGGCAATTCGAATACTGACGGCAAAATGTCGTCGGTATGGCGGGTGTCCAGCTATTGGGGAAGTCGCAGGAGAACGGTGTCAGCGACTGCTATTAGTCCTGTCCGGTCTCGATGTCGATCTCTTCGAAGGTGACTTCCGCTGTCTCGCCGTAGCGGTCGCCGTTCTGTTCGTCGTGACGGTGGAACTCGGGCGGTTCGATGGTGACGTGAAGGTCGTAGGTTCCGCCCTCGGGTACTTCGACGTTCGCGCCGTAGTGGTAGACACCGGGGTGCCAGAGAAACGACAGTTCGAAGGGACCGTACGCTTCGCCGTCGCGTTCGAGCGTCGCGCTCACGTCGCAATACGGGACGAACCGCTTGTCACCGGCGTCGGCGACGACGACTTCGAGGTGGCAGTTCTCGTCATCGGGTTCGACGAACTCGAACTCTCCCTCCTCGACCAGCTCGTACATCCCTTCGGCTTCCTCCTGTGCGTACCCGACGACGTACTCTCCGACTTCCGTCTTGTCGCCGTCGTTGGCGATGGTGTTGGCCATGTACGCCACCGAGGTCTGGTAGGCCGCGCCCTCGGTCTTTGATTGCTGAATCTGGTTGCGGTCCACCTCGTCGCTCGGCTGTTTCTGCGGGTTGTCAGGCATCGCCCCGACGGTACGGGTCTGAAACCCCTAACGAGCGGACTTGCAAGTGCACTTTACCCATAATCGAGTGCAGAGCCGCTGCGCTTTCGTCCGACGTGAGCCGAGCCGTCAGTACTCCCAGAGTCGGTCGATACGCTCTGCGATCTCGTCGTTGTCCTCCCGGAGCGTCTCGACGTCCGTCTCGCCCGCGATATTGACGACGTGGACTTCCCCGCGGCGGCCGCCGTAGACGTCCTGGAAGTCGTAGACGACGCCGACGACGTCCACCGCATCGGGCACGTCGTCGCTCTCGCGGAGGAGTTCGACCTGGCGGTCGACGTTGTACTCGACGAGGTGGTTTATCGCGTCCGTGCGGTCGAGGTCGTCGGGGAGCGCCTCGACGCCGGGTTCGAGGTGGGGTTTCAGCAGGCCGAGACAGTGTTCGATGCCCGCCGGCTCGTCCACGCCGTCGGTCAGAGCGTCGTAGGTGGCCGTCACCGCGCCACAGCCGGTGTGACCGACGACGATCGCCGTCTCGGTGCCCGTATGCGCGAGCGGATAGAGTACGTCACCCGAGACCACTTCCCCCGCCTCGGTCTGCTGGACGACGCGGTTGCCGATGTTGCCGCAGGTGAAGAGGTGCCCGGGTTCCTCGTTGCCCCAGATGTGGTCCTGCAGGACGCGGGAGTCCGAACAGCAGACCGTGACGGCGTCGGGGGCCTGTCCGTCCTGTACGTCGTCGAAGCGAGTGTCGAACTCCTCGGCGTGGCTCTCGTTCTGTGCGAGCAGGTCGACGACTGTCTCGTGCATACCG
Source organism: Haloarcula amylovorans (assembly GCF_004681185.1). Lineage (GTDB taxonomy): Archaea > Halobacteriota > Halobacteria > Halobacteriales > Haloarculaceae > Haloarcula > Haloarcula amylovorans. Next base: position 1,161,590 of record NZ_SRIF01000001.1, read on the forward strand.
GGGAGTGGATACCCCAGCAAGAAATTTCTTACCGAATTGGACGGGGCCAGCCTGTACGAGTATGAGGGAATCCCCCGTCGAGTATTAACAATCACTAAGAATGCGCCCGGAGATACAGAGATATCGATGTTACACGGCGACGCCTTCGGGTTGCTCCTCGGCGCGGTCGCACTGGGTGCAGTCCACGGCATCGAACCGGGTCACGGCTGGCCCGTCGCGGCCTCCTACGCCCTCGATCAGTCGAACAAGTGGCTATACGGGTTCGCCGCGAGCCTCCTCATCGGAATCGGCCACCTCGTCAGCAGCATCGCCATGGTCGCCGTGTTCTTCTACGCCAAGTCCTACTTCGAGTTGACGCAGGTCAACGAACCGCTGACGCTGGCCCCCGGTGTAGAGATTGGCGGCCCGGTGAGCATCGTGGCGGGCATCTTGTTGATCGCGCTCGGCGTCCGCGAGTACACCCACGGCCACTCACACGGGCACGTGTCGGACGACGACGGTCAGCACGACCACACTCACGATGGCGGCGGCCACCACGGCCATCACGACCACCGGGGTCACAGCGACGGGCACGACCACCACGCCGACCACACCCGCGACCACGACCACCCCGCTGCCCACTCCCCGGATGGCTTCCTTGCTCGACTGAAGGGCGCTCTCCCGTTCGCGGGCGGCCACTCCCACGACCACGGCGAGCGTGACGACGCCACCGACCGCGGGATGCTCGGCATCGCGTGGTTCGCCTTCCTCCTGGGATTCGCCCACGAGGAGGAGTTCGAGATTATCGCGCTGTGTGCCGGGTCGACTCACTGTCTGGAACTGATGAGCGCGTACGCGTTCACGGTTATCGTCGGCATCGTCGGCCTGACGCTGCTGTTGCTCGCGGGCTACGAGCACTTCGAGGAGACCGTCGAGTCCTACACGGGCTATCTGCCCGTCTTCTCGGCCGTCGTCCTCGTCAGCATGGGGGTCGGGTTCGTCGTCGGCCTATTTTGACTACGCCGCCGATGCGAGTCGATAGGTGTCGTAGCCGGCGTAGGAAACCAGCGCGACGCTCACCGCGATGGCCGCGAGGCCGACGACCAGTCCGAGCCCCCAGTACGCCCAGATACCGGCCCCGAGCAACGCGCCGGCGAGGAGAAAGAGGACGACGAGACGAACCAAGTAGCGAAGGTCCGGTTCCATGCGGGACGCTTCGAGGTGAACCGGCAAATACGTTCGCCGACGTGGACGACAGGAGGAACTTCCGACGTGCCATCAGCGGCCGGAGAACAAGCCGCCGAGGCGGGCGAACACCGGCGAGAGTTCCGCCGCGAGCGCCTGCCGTTTGAGGAGGACGAATCCGAGGAAGATGACGAGGAAGCCGGCGATATCGAGTGCCGCGAGCGTCTCCTCCAGTGCCAGCCAGCCAGCGACGGCGGCGAAGATAGGCGCGGCGTAAGAGACGAGATTTATCTCGATAGCCCCGAGGCTGGCCAGTAAGTCGAAATAGATGACGTAGCCGACGGCGCTCGCGAACACCGCCAGATACAGCAGGGCGGCGACGCCGACGGCGGAGAACTCGGCCTGCGCGAGCGACTCGCCGGGGAGTGAGAAACTGATGGCGTGGAGCAAGACCGCGCCGAAGGCGTTCGACCACGCGACCATCCCCTCCGAGGAGATGCCGCCGTCGAGGCGCTGGACGAAGACGCTTCCCAGCGCAACGGAGGCGGCCGCGAGCAGGACGAACGCCGGCGCGATAGCTTCGGCACCGAGCAAGTCCGAGGGGTCCGGGCGGGCGACGAGCACCACACCGACGAAGCCGAGCGTGAGACCGAGCGTCCCGAGCAGCGACAGTCGCTCCTCGGGGAGGAACAGCCGGGAGAACACCGTGGAGAGGATGGGACTCATTCCGACGAGGATGGCCGCAACGCCACTCGTGACGCCCGTCTCGCCGACGAAAAGAAAGGCGTTGTACAGCGCGATGATGAGCGTCCCTTCGACGAGGAGCGTGAGCCAGTCCGCGCGGGTGCGAGGAAGCCAGTAGTCGCTCGTCGCCGCGGCGTAGACGAGCATCAACGCGCCGGCGACGTCGTACCGAATCGCCGCGAAGAGGACCGGCGGGAACGCGTCGAGACCCGCTTTGATAGCCATAAACGACGTCCCCCAGAGTGCTGCCAACAGGACGAACAGCGTGGCCGACCGACGGTCGCTCATATCCGACGATGCCGCGGCAGGTGGATAACGGTGGCCATCGGCGAGCGTCCGCGACGAGTAGCGGTCACTCCAGTGCTCGCCAGACGGTGACCGAGAGGTACAGCGAAGCCGTCCCGCCGACGGCGACGACGAGCCAGTAGGTCGCGAGTCGGAAGACGACGACACCGGCCGCGGCCAGTTCCGGCGGGATGCCGACGACGACCAGCGCACCGGTGAGCCCGACTTCCGTAGTCCCCAAGCCGCCCGGCGTCGGCAGGAACGCGAGGACGCCGGCCGCCGGGACGAGAAACAGTGCGAGACCGAGGGAAACGGAGACATCCACGGCCGCGAGGCCAAGCAGGAGCGCCGACGAGAAAGAGAGCCAGCCCAGCAGCGCGAACGCACTCGCCACGGCGAGGCGACGGGAGTCGTTTGTCGCGGTGCCGAACCGATCGAGAAACGTAGCGACACCGTCGGTGACTCTGTCGGGTTCGAGCGCTGCGGCAATGCGCGTCGAGACGCGGCCGGCCGTCCCTCTGACGAAGGCGGCGACGCGTTCGACGAGTCCAGCGACTCGGTGCCGGTGGTAGACGACGGCTCCGCCGACCAGTAGCGCGAGGACGACGACTGTCAGCAGGCCGAGGACGAACGGACCACCGAACGCTACCGGCGGGTCCAAAAGCAGCACCGTCAGTCCGAGGGCCGTCCCGCCAAGCGAACCGGCGAAGATGAGGAGTTCACTGGCCGCGACAGCCCCGAACAGGTCACGAAAATGCCCGTCACTGTTCTCCGAGAGGACGTACGCGATGATGGCCGACCCGCCAGCGTTCCCCAATGGAAGCACCAGTTTGCCGAACGTCCCCGACAGGTAACAGAGCTGAACGAGGCGTCTGGAGAGCGACTCGTCGGTACCGCGCAGAATCGTCGCCGTCGCCATTCCCCAGCACAGTTGCGCGCCGACCGCCGTGACGGCCGCGAGGCCGACAAAAGTGAGGTCGGCCGCGGCGAGCGCCGACAGCATTCTGTCGGTATCGACGGAGAGGAACAGCAACGAAAGCAGGAGAACGGCGGCGAGCCCCCCAACGAGCAGGCGGTAGGAACTCTCCCGTGCCGTCGCCGTCGTTGCCATTTAGTCGTGTTCGGCCGTCGGCGGGTATCAATCTACGGGCTAGCAGCGGGGTCGTACGTCTCGGCGAGGGCGTCGAGGGACTCGTGGTGTTCGGTCGTGTGCGGGGCGGTGAGCGGTGAGACGCTGACCTTCCCGTCGACGACGGCCCGGCGGTCGCTTCCCTCCGGGTCGGGGATGTCGCCCTCGGCCATGCGCTCCCAGATGCGGTCGTGGAGCGTCACGGCGTCGCCGTCGCGGACGGCCCCCATCTCGTACACCCGCGAGGGCTGGGTCACCTCGATATCGGCCGGTCCCCACTCGGCGACGGGCGCGTTGACGTTGAGGTAGTCACACTGCTCGAAGACGCCCGCTTCGAAGGCGTGGTCGGCGAGATACGCCGTCGCGCGGACGGCCTCGGCGTAGCTGTCGCCGTCGGCTTCGATGTCGGCGAAGGCGGTGTCGTCGCGCACCGGGATGTACATCGAGACAGCTATTGCCGGCACCTCGAAGAACGTCGACTCGACGGCGGCGCTGACGGTCCCCGAGCGCCCAAGGACGTACGCGCCGAGGTTCGCACCGCGATTACAGCCGGCAACCACGAGGTCCGTCTCGGGCACCAGCGCCTCCAGCCCGGCGACGACGCAGTCCGTCGGCGTCCCCTCGACGACGTAGCCGAGTTCGTGCTCTCGAACGGTGACTTCGTGGGAGATTGCGCGACCGACGGCGCTCTGGTCGTCCGCCGGCGCGACCACCGTCACGTCACCGACCGCGTCGAGTCCGTCGTAGACGGCCCGCAACCCGGCGCTCTCGATGCCGTCGTCGTTCGTCAGCAGGATGGTCGGCTCGTCCATACGGCGTCTGGGGCTGTCTGCGAGAAAAACCCCTTGCCTATCGCGCTCGTGGTTCTCACTCGCTTCGCCCTTTGAACTGCGCGACTGCTCGCGGCTCCCTACGGTCACCGCTCGCTTTCCGAGGGGCGCGAGCGGAGTGAGCGGCCCTCGCTACTGCTCACGGGTCGTTTCTCCCCGTTCGCTGTCCGCGGTTCTCACTCGCTTCGCTCGCTCCGAACCGCGCTATCTCGCTCTATCCACCGTCGTCTCACCGTCGACGACGACGTTGTACGCTTCCTCGTCGTCGTTCCAGAGGACGAGTGCGTTCTGCAGCGAGAGGAGGTCCCCGTAGTCAGCTTCTCGAAGGTCGTCGTTCAGCAACGTCGACTCGGTGACGACGGCGAAGTGGTCGACTTGCTGGCTCCCGTCGCCCAGCAGGTACAGCGGGTTCGAGTCGCCCTCCGAGAGGTCGCGGCTGAGTTTGATTCCCAGTAGGTTCACCCGGCCGGTGACGTAGTTCTCGGCGTCGGCCATCGGCGCGTGCGTCCCACGGTCGGGCGTCAGTTCGATGGCCCGCTGGTCGTCTTTTCGGAGGACGCTGTAGGCGTACTGCACGTCGACGTTGACGAACTCGCCGGTGCCGCCAGCGGCGTCGTCGAGGCGTTTCTGCATCGACGGCACCTCGATGTCTGGTTTGCGGTCGAACGACCACGATTCGCCCTCGGGGGACTGGTGGGGCCAGAGGCGAACCGTCGGTGCGTACACCGTCGCCGGGCCGTCGTCGGCGACAGCGCGCTCGATCTCGCGCAGTTCCGTCGCGGTGTTCCGGTCGGCCGGTTCCAGCGCCACCACCGTCCCGTCCTCGGCGAGCGCGTCGAAGTACCGCTCGACGACGGCGACTGGGTCGGCCAGTTCGTTGAGGACGTTGCCGAACAGCACGAGATCGAACGGCTCGTCGCCCGTCTCGGCTTCGATATCGACTTCCTCCGCCGTCTCCCGGTGGACGGTGACACTGACGTTCGACCCGGTATCGGAGAGCAGCGTGTCGAGCACGTCGGCCGCGGCGCTGGGTTCGACGGCGTGGTACTCCACGAGGGCCTCGTCGGGCAGCAAATCGAGGAGTCCCAGTGCCGGGCCGCCGACGCCCGCCCCCACGTCGAGCACGCGGAGTTGCGACGGGAGCAGGCCATCCGCCAGCAGGTCTGCGAGGACGTACTGCGCGACTGCGTAGTAATCGGGCAGGTGGTAGATTGCGTAGCCGTGAGCCGTCAGGTCGTCGTACTCGACGGACGCCCGGTCGAGGTAGCGCTCTTTCACCTCGCGGATGCGCTCGCGGAGTCGGTCGCCGCTCTCGCCGCGCGCCCAGTCGTCGCCGTAGGCATCCGCGAGCATCGACTCGACGCGCTGTTCGTACTCGTCAGGGAACCGCTCGACGCCGTGGAACGGCCCCGCCGGTGAGAGCGGTCCCTCCGGGGCGGGGACAAAGGTGCCGTCGTCTTCTTCGACGATGGCGAGGTCGACCGCCTCCTCGCGGAGCACCTGCTTGACGACCGCCGGGTGGGGCTGGCCTTCGACGTACTCGTACAGTTCCTCGGGGTCTAGCGGCCGGACGTTTCGGAGGTACTTGGCGTTCTCGCGTATCTGTCGGCGCGTCTCGGGGTTCATGATAAGGTCTCGTAGAGTTCGGCGAAATCGTCGCGGTCGGCGTCGGCGACGCGGCGGGCCGCCTCGGCGACGCGGTCGGCCCCCTCGAAGGTCTCCTGGATGTCGGCGTAGACGTGGGCGTCGCCGCCAGTGACCTGTTCGACGAGGTCTGCCATACCCGCCGAGATAGGCGTGTGGAACCGGTCTGGAACGTCGGCGGCGGCGAGTGCATAGGCGAGGACGGCGGCGTGTGCACCCGCCTGTACTGTCTCCATCGCCTCGTCGTGTTCCTCGGGGGTCGTTTCGAACGTGTCATTGCCGGCCGCGGCGAGCGCGCCAACTACGACATCCACGGCGTCGCCGCCGGCGTCCGTGACGACGGCGACGTTGCCCGGCGCGTTCTCCGGAGCGAACAGCGGGTGGAGGCTCGCTCGCTGCGTCTTCGGGGCGGCGGCCGCCATCGCCGAGAGCGGGGCGGCCATATTGCCGGTCACGTCGACCATGGCGTCGGTCGCACGCGGGGCGTACTCCTCGATGGCAACCCCGGCGACCGGCATCGGCACGGCGATACAGACCACGTCGAAGAAGTCGTCGGTGTCGGGCGGGACCGCACTCCCACCGACCGCCTCGGCTGCCCGTCGAGCGGCGTCGCTGTCGGTATCGGTGAAGGCAATCGTCGCGTCGGTGTGGTCCCGCAGCGTCCGGGCGAACCACTCCCCCATCGACCCGGCACCGACGACGAGGACGTTCATGCGACGAGCGTAGCCCGTCCCGTCTCAAAAGGCGTTCGGTCACCCGTCGCGGCCCGGTTTTGAACGACTGCCGATGGAGAGCTAGACGGTAGTCGTAACCGGCGACGGCAACGGGACCGCGGCCCCCTAAACGCTTATCCGTCGGCCCCGAGTCGTCGTTTTCATGAAGCGCGTTCGATTCCGCGACTCCGCGGGGAACGTCCGGGGCGGTCGCTGGACCGTCGAGGACGGGGAACCCAAGGTCACCGCGGCCGCCGGGCCGTACGGCCGTATCGCCTTCGGCGACGAGAGCTACTCGCCCGAGGAGGTGGACATCCTCCCGCCGTGTGAACCGACCAAAATCGTCTGCGTCGGTCGCAACTACGCCGACCATGCCGACGAGATGGGCAACGACCTGCCTGACCGACCGTTGCTGTTCTTGAAAGGTCCCAACGCCGTCGCCTCTCACGGGAAGAACCTCACGCTCCCGTCGGGCAAGGAACGCATCGACCACGAGGCGGAACTCGCCGTCGTCATCGGCGAACAGTGCAAGAACGTCAGCGAGGCCGGCGCGATGGACGTCGTCGCGGGCTACACCTGCCTCAACGACATCTCGAACCGCGACGACCAGGAGAAAGAGCAAAACTGGGTCCGCGGGAAGGCCTTCGACAACGCCTGTCCCATCGGGCCGCTCGTCGCCACGCCGGAACACGTCCCCGAGGACGCCAGCATCGAGTGCCGCGTCAACGGCGAGACCCGGCAGTCCTCCACCCGGGACCACCTCATCTTCTCCGTCGAGGAACTCATTGCCGAGATTACCGAGTATATGACGCTCGAACCCGGCGACGTCATCGCCACCGGGACGCCGGAGGGCGTCGGTCCGCTCGAAGACGGCGACGAAGTGGAGATCGAAGTCGAGGGAATCGGTACGCTGAAACACTCCGTGAAGATCCCATAACGGCGGCGAGAAGCACGTTCTCTAGCGGCCGGTGTTCGAACGAGCCGGCATGACAACGCCTAAGTTTAGGCTCGCCTAATCGCCGTCGAGATGGACAGAGAGCCGGCTCCCCGGGCCGACGTCTGCGTCGTCGGTGCCGGGCCGGCGGGTGCGCTCGTTGCCAGTCGTCTCGCCAGCGACGGCTACGACGTGGTCGTCTTAGAGGCCGGCCCGCGGTTCGATTTCGCTGACCGGCAGGAGCGCATGGAGGAGGCGATCCGCCCCGCTCACCGCGGGTCGGTGTGGGAGATGGGCGGCCAGCGGGACGCCTTCTCGGCCAGCGGCGAGCGGTACTACCCGCTGAACACCGCCCGCGTGAAAGGCGTCGGCGGGTCGACGCTGCACTGGCAGGGGATGGTGATGCGGCTGCACCCGTCAGACTTCGAGGGGAGCCACGACAACGACGACCCGGCGTGGCCCATCGGCTACGAGGATTTACGGCCGTACTACGCCGACGCGGAGCGAGCGATGGGCGTCGCGGGCGACTCGGACAACCCGTTCGCACCGCCGAGAGAGGAGCCGTATCCGCTCCCCGGGTTCCCGCCCTCCTACAGCGACTCGCTGTTCGCCGAGGCCTGCGAGTCGCTTGGCATCTCGATGCACGCGGTGCCCAACGCTCGCAACTCGGAATCCTACGATGGCCGCGGCCCCTGTGTCGGCTACGGCACCTGCCAGCCGGTGTGCCCCTCCGGCGCGAAATACGACGCGAGCGTCCACGTCGAGGACGCGGAGGAAACGGGTGCGACAATACTGGACCGGGTGCCAGTCCAGCGCCTCGAAACGGACGGTGAGGGTCGAGTCACGGCGGCCGTCTACGCGACCCCCGATGGTAGCGAACACCGACAGGAAGCGCGGGAGTTCGTTCTCGCTGCCGGCGGCGTCGAAATCCCGCGTCTGTTGCTCCTCTCGAAGTCCAAGTCGCATCCGGACGGCCTCGCCAACTCCTCGGGAGCCGTCGGCCGGTACTTCATGGACCACCTCTTCGTCGGCGCGGGGGGCACCGTAGCGGAGCGGACCCGACAGAACCACGTCGGCTTCATCACCAGCGAATGTCACCAGTTCTACGACGACCCGGGACAGGCCGTCGAACGAGTGGCCGACGGCGAGACGGTCGTCCCAGCCAGCGACGAGACGCTCTCCCCCATCAAACTGGAGTTCCTGAACTACGCCGGTCCCTCGCCCGTCGAACTGGCGCTGTCGGCCGACGACTGGGGCGACGAACTGCTGGACGACCTGCGCGAATCGTACGGCAACAGCATCGCGATGGGCGGCCTCGTCGGCCAGCCGCCGCGGAGGGAGAACCGGGTGACCCTCGACACCTCGACCACCGACGACCACGGCAACCCCGTCCCGGACGTACAGTGGTCGTGGGGACCGCGCGTGAAGCGGTCGATGGCCCGAACCAACGACATCCAGCACGCCGTTCTCTCGGAGTTGGGCGTCGATATCTCCTGGACCGCCGGCCCGGAGAGCGGCGGGTCCGGCCCGGCCTATCACCATATGGGGACGACGCGGATGGGGACCGATCCCGAGAAAAGCGTCGTGAATCCGCAGTTGCGGACTCACGACGTGGGAAACCTCTCGATCGCGTCGTCGTCGGTGTTCGTCACCGCGGGGTCACTGAACCCGACGCTGACGATCGCCGCACTAGCGCTGAAGTGCGCCGACCACGTCAAAGAGCGGCTCTGAGCGGCCGTTTACTCTGGCTTCCCGCCGTCTTCCAGGGCCGTCGCCCGGTCTCCGCCCGTCGACCGAGCCTGTGACCCGGTTCCCACCTCGAACGTCGCCAGCAGCGATCGGAGCCGGTCCGCTTGTTCGCTGAGCGACTCGACGTTCGCGCTGACCTGCGACATAGAGGCCGCCTGTTCCTCTGCGGCCGCGGAGGCGGTCTCCGCCTCCGTCGCCGTCGACCGACTGCTGTCGGTGACTTCCTCGACCATCGACGCCGCCTCCTCGGTGCTCGCGGCCTGCTCCTCCGTCGTGTCGCGTATCTCCTGGATACCGCCGTCGGTCTCGTCAGCGTTCTCCGCGACCAGTTCGAACGCGCCGACGACCTCTTCGACCGCCTCGACGCTCTCGGCCATGTCGCGGTCGGCTTCCCGCGCCCGCTCGACGGTCGCGGTCGTCTGGGCCTGGGTCTGCTCGATGAGTTGCTCGATCTCGGTCGCCGAGTCCTGCGTCTCCTCGGCCAACTGCTTCACCTCGTTGGCGACGACAGCGAATCCGTCACCGCCGCCACCGTCGCCGGCGCGAGCGGCCTCGATATTCGCGTTGAGCGCGAGCATATTCGTCTGCTCGGCGATGTCGCTGATGAGTTCGATAATCTCGCCGATTTCGGCCATCTGCTCGTCGAGCGTCTCGACGTTATCCACGGTGGCGTCGATAGCCGCCTGCACGTCTCTCGCGTCGTCTATCGCGTCAGTCGCCGTCTGCTCGCCGTCCTCGGCGATCTCGGTCGTCTCCCGGGACCGCTGGGCGACCGTCTCGGCGGAGGCGGCGACTTCCTCGACCGTCGCCGACAGTTCGGTCATCTCGCCGGAGACCTGTTCGAGCCGCTCACGCTGGTCGGCCGTCCCGTCGGAAATCTCCTGGATGGAGCGGCCGACTTCCTCGCTGGCCGTTCTGGCTTCGGCCGTCCCGGCGTCGGCCTCCTCGCTCGCTGCCTTCACCGTCTCCGCGAACGACTGAATCTCCCGCATCGCCGAGGCCGTCTCGTCTAACATCTCGTTGAACGAGGTCCCGATCTGGGTCATCGCTTCGCTCTCGCTCTCGGGGTCCAATCGAACGGTCAGGTCCCCGTCGGCGGCCGCAGCCATCGCATCGCTGTAGGCGTCGGCCTTCGCTTCGAGGTGCGTGACGAGTTCTTCGACATCGGCCTGTCGAGACTCGGCTTCGGCTTTCAGCTCCTCGGCTTCAGCCTTCTCGGCCGCGATCTCCTCTCGCTTGGCTTCGAGGTTCTCAACCTCTTCGGTCTTTGCTCTTACCTCCCGCAGCTTCTGTTCGGTCTCCTCACGGGACCGCTCGGTCGAGTACCAATGTGTCATGAGCGCTGCGGCCAACCCGAGGACGAATACGCCGTGGACGAGTCCCCACACCCACGGGTGTTCGATGGCCGCCGGGTGGTTGTAGACACGTTCGGGATTCATCATCCCGAAGACGCCGTGGCCGAGAACGACGTAGCCGATGCCAAGCGCGAACGGTACCCAGTCCTCGTAGACGGCGATGACCGCCATCCCGACGAAGAAGTGAAAGTGCGCCTCGATGAATCCGCCCGATAAGTGGACGAGGACGATGGAACAGGACAGGAGCGCCGTGGAGGCCAACGCGGTGCGCACGCGTCGGCCGAACCGGGGGAGCGCCGCCAGACCGACGAGGGTGACGACGATCCCGAGTTCAAACGCCAGAGCCGTCAGCGGCACCTCGGGAATCGTCGCGCCGGTCACCAACGACTCGGTGCCGTCGTACAGACCGAGCAAGAGAAGAAACGGGACGTGTGCAAGGACAACGAGGAGGATATTTCGGTGTCGCCCCCGCCACGTCTCGTCAGGGATCGTATCACCCGCCGGGATGTATCGCACGAACTCCCGAATCTTCTGCTCTATATTTTTCGCTCCGAGCCTGTCTGACCCAGAACTCGCTATTTCGCTCATACATTGTCAGAGGACATGTTCGGGAAAACTGTTACTCTCCCAATATCACGGTTAGTAACGCCACTGTCGTTCATGAGACTGGTCTGTAGAGTCGAAAGCGGTTCGACGGGCCGCTCCCGCCGGAAATTCGGTCAGTAATAGAGACCGAGAATCGCGCCGGCGTCGACGAGAAGCAACACCGCGACCAGCGACGCGCCCAGCAGGAAGGGGCGGGCCTCACGGGCCGGTTGGCGGACCTTCTGTTGACCGAACCCGTCCGAGAGTTTCGCCGTCCCGACTTCCACGAGGGCTGCGAGCGTAAACCAGAGGACGACCATCGTGATGACCAGATGGCCCCGACCCGACCCGGTCAGCGACCCAATGGTGTAATTGGTCGCGGCGAGGTGGCCCCCGGTTAGCAACAGCAGGAGGGCGCTCGCCCTTGAGATAGTCTGCAGTTTTTCGGTGAGCGTCGAGAGCGGTCCCGGACGGGCGTCTCCGTTCATCGCCGTCGGGAGGACGGCGTAGGTGGTGAACAGAACGCTTCCTGCCCACAGCCCGGCGAACACGAGGTGCGTCGCGTACATCGCAGCATCGACGGCGGTCATACTCGGCGGTTGGACGGCACTCCCTTGAACGTCCGGAAATCGGCAGCCCGCGACCCGCTCACGCGCCGTCGAAGGCGTCCTCGAAGGCCTGCACGTCGTCAGCCCCTCCCACGTCGCTCACGCTGTCGTCGGCCCGTCCGGGCTTCCCGCTCTCGACGTCCCGGTCCAACTGGTCGATGAGATGGACGAACGATCCCGGGTCGGGGACGAGGAAGATGCGGAGCGAGAACGCCACGTCCGTCTCCTCGATATCGACCAGCGAGTCCAGTACGATAGTCAGCGAGTCCCGTCGGACGTGTGAGAGCGCCGCGTCGGCGACGGCAGACGCCTGTGCCTGTTCGACCGTCGGCGTCCCCATGTCGATGGTCGTCTGGAGCGTGTTGGCGATACCGTCGATGAAGCCCGAGGTGAGGATATTACACATCTCCTGCAGTGCCGACTCCTGCAGTTGCGTGAACTCCCCGTCGACGTCCGTCCCGGTCATCAACCGCGCGATCTCGGCGGCCGTCTCAGTCGAGAACGTCATCAGGAAGACGCCGTACGGCGGCTCTGTGAGTCGGATGCGAGCGTTGTAGATTTCACCGGCACCCATCTCGGTGACGATGTCATCGGGTTGGACGAACGAGATGCTCTTGATCTCGACTGCGGCGTCGACGCCCGCAAGCGTCCCCAGCGATCCTGCGACCTCCTCGGCTCCGTCCTGAATGAGCTCAGTGATAAGTGTCAGTTTCCGCACGTCGATGAGGAGCGGCATACCTCCGACCCACAACCCGTCGGATGTTACCGTTTTCGGTCGGTTCGATAGTGAACAGAACCCCACGAAGCGAGCGCAGATGTGAGCACGCTTAAGCCGCCCCACCCGCTTGACACATCCATGGAACCACGGGACCTCTCCGCTCACACCGTCTACCGGGCGGGCCGCGGTATCGAGGAAGTCGCTCGGGAACTCGGTCTCGACCCCGAGGAGATGGTGAAACTCGCGTCGAACGAGAACATGTTCGGCCCCAGCCCGCGGGCAGTCGAGGCGATTCAACACTCGGCCGAGCGGATGCACTCCTACCCCAAATCGTCGCACGCCGACCTCGTCAAAGCGCTCGCCGAGAAGTGGGACGCCACTCCGGAACAGGTGTGGCTGAGCAACGGCGGCGACGGCGCGCTCGACTGTCTCGCTCGCGCGATGCTCGAACCCGGCGACGAGGTGCTCGTGCCGAAACCCGGCTTCGCCTACTACGCGATGAGCGCCCGCTACCACCACGGCGAGGTCAGCGAGTACGAACTCTCGAAGGCCGACGACTTCGCGCAGACCGCCGACGTCGTTCTCTCCGCCTACGATGGCGAGCGTATCGTCTACCTCACCAGCCCGCACAACCCGACCGGCGCGGAGTTCACCACCGACGCTGTTCGAACAATCGCCGAGGAGACCGACGAACAGACGCTCGTCCTCGTCGACGAAGCCTACGGCGAGTTCAGCGACTCACCGAGTAAGCGCTCGCTGCTGGCCGACCGCGACGACGTGGCGCTCTTGCGGACCTTCTCGAAGGCGTACGGACTGGCCGGCGTTCGACTCGGCTATGCCCTCGTCCCCGAGGCGTGGGCCGACGCTTACGCCCGCATCAACACGCCCTTTTCCGCGAGCGAACTGGCCTGCCGGGCAGGGCTTGCAGCGCTCGAAGACGACGACCACGTCGAGCGCTCCGTCGAGACGGCGGCGTGGGCCCGAGAGTTCATCAGTGACAACTTGGCCGCCGACACGTGGGAGAGCGCGGGCAACTTCGTCCTCGCGGCGGTCGAGGATGCGTCCGCCGTCGCCGAGGCCGCCCAGGAAGAGGGCGTCATCGTCCGGGACTGCTCCTCGTTCGGCCTCCCCGAGTGCATCCGCATCACGTGTGGCACCGAGGAGGACACCGAACACGCCGTCTCGGTGCTGAACGAGGTCATCGAGGTGGTCGAGGCGTGAGAATCGCGGTGACCGGGACGCCCGGAACGGGCAAGACCACGGCGACCGAGCGGCTGGAGACGGACCTCGACGTTGTCCACCTCAACGACGTCATCAAGTCCGAGAAGTTCTCGACTGAGATGGACGAGGAACGCGGCAGTCTCGTCGCCGACATGGACGCCGTGAGCGAGTGGCTGGACGGCCGTGAGGAGGTTCTCTTCGAGTCGCATCTCGCACACAACTTCGAAGCCGACCGCGTAGTCGTGTTGCGCGCTCACCCCGACACCATCGTCGAGCGGTTGCGCGAGCGCGGTGACTCGGATTCGGAAGCATCCGAGAACACCGGGTCGACGGAGGCGCCCCCAGCTCTCACTCGCAAAGCTCGTGAGAATGCGGAGTCCGAGGCCCTCGACGTGATTCTATCGGAAGCCGTGAACCGCCACGGGGCCGAGAATGTTTACGAGATCGACACGACCGACCGCGACCCCGACGAGGTTGCAGCGGAGATTGAATCCATCCTCGTCGACGAGCGCGAGCCGAGCGCCGGAACCGTCTCCTACGTCGACTGGCTATGACACTCGACAGATTCCGCTCGGTCGCCGACCGCGCGCTCGGCCCGTTCGTCGGGGCCGCACAGACCGCTGGTCTCTCTCCGAACGGCGTCAGCGTCATCGCGTTCTTGCTGGCCGTGGCCGCCGGCGTGGTCTACGGCGTCGCCGCGACCGACCCGTTCCTCTACTTCGTGGGTGCCGTTCTCGTCTTTCTGAACGGCTGGCTGGACCTCGTCGACGGTGCGCTCGCCCGTGAGCTGAACGTCGCGTCGTCGGGCGGCGACCTCTTGGACCACGTCCTGGACCGCTATGCCGACATCGTCATCATCGTCGGCCTCGCGGCGGGCATCGGCCGCTGGGCGCTCGGCATCGCCGCGGTGACCGGTGTCCTCATGACCTCCTATCTCGGGACGCAGGCCCAAGCCGTCGGGCTAGACCGTGTCTACGGCGGCTTACTCGGCCGAGCCGACAGGCTTGCCCTCGTGGGCATCACGACGGGAGTGGCCGCGTTCGTCACGCTCCCGCTCGGCCCGCTCTCGCTGGTCGGGTGGCTACTCGTCGTCTTCGCCGTCGTCGGTCACCTCACCGCCGTCCAGCGCTTCTACTACTCGATGCAGGCGTTGGAGTAGGGCCAGCGCACCATTTATACCGCGGCCCCTCCAACCCCGGCGTATGGTTCAGTGCGAGATGTGCGGAAAGGAGGTTTCGTCTCCTAACCGCGTCAAAATCGAGGGGGCCGAACTCGACGTCTGCGACGAGTGCACCGACTTCGGGACCGAGGTGAAGACCCAAGAGTCGTCGTCCGCGTCGACGAAGTACTCGACGTCGTCGAGCGGGTCCAGCGGGTCGTCTTCTTCCTCTTCGTCGTCCAGTTCGTCGTCAGGCGGGTCCTCGCGCCGCCGGGACATGTTCGACGAGATGGACGAGATCGCCCAAGACTTCGACGACCAGATTCGGTCCGCCCGCGAGTCGGAGGGCCTCAGCCAGCAGGAGCTGGCACAGCAACTCAACGAGAAGGCGAGTCTCATCCGGAAACTCGAACAGGGCAACTCTCTGCCCAGCGACGACGTGCGCAAGAAGCTCGAACGTTCGCTCGGCATCGACCTGAGCGCCGGCGGCAGCAGCGAGGAGACGGAGTGGTCGGGCGGCAACAGCGAGGGCAGTTACACGCTCGGCGACGTTGTCGAACGGAAAGATTAGAGGCGCAGGTCCCGCTCTTCGACATCTAGTTCCGCCGAGAGTTCGTCTACACGTTCTTCGATCTCCGCGATTTCGGCCTGTAGCCGCTGATACCGCTCGCTCTCGTCGAGTTCTGCCTGCGGTTTCTCGACTTGTAAGACGTTGCGCTTCAGTTTCCGCGTCGTGAGGTCCTGCAGGTTATCGCTGTAGGACGCGACCTTGCGGAGCCGCTCGACGACCGAGACGAGGTCGTCGCGGGTCACGGGTTTCACGAGATAGTCGTCGACACGCATCTCCAGGATGTCGAAGTCGGGATCGACCGCAGTCACCATCGCCACCCGACACGGGAGTCCCCGCTCTTCGATTTCGGCGAGGACTTCATTACCGGAGATGACCGGCATCCGCCGGTCTAAGAGGACGATGTCGATATCATCCGAGAGCATCGCTAGTCCCTCCTCGCCACTGTAGGCCGTCTTCACGTCGTAACTGCCGTCCAGATAGTCCGTGTAGAGATCTGCGAGGTGTTGTTCGTCTTCGACGACGAGTACCGTCGTTGGGTCGTCCGCGGAGGTCACGGGTTATCTCTGAAGGTATATCTCGTCCAGTGTCTTAATTGTCACCGTCGGTCGGCACTAGCGTGCCAACTGCTCGCTCGCAACCTATTTCCCGGCGGCCTTCGGTTGGTGGGACATGTTCGTACTCGTCAATCTGAAGGCGTATCCGTGCGATCCGATCGAGGTAGCGACCGCCGCGGCGGACGTGAGCGACGACTCCGACGTCCGCATCGCCGTCGCGCCGCAGGCGGCCCACATCGGCGCCGTCGCCGACACCGGCGTCGAGACGTGGGCACAGCACGTCAGCCCGAACGAACACGGCAGTCACACCGGGAGCACGCTCGCCGAGGCCGTCGCCGACGCCGGCGCGGTCGGCACGCTCCTGAACCACTCGGAGAACCGACTGAAACTCGCCGACATCGACGCCTCGCTGGACGCCGCTGACCGGGCCGACTTAGAGACCATCGTCTGTGCGAACAACCCTGACCAGATCGGTGCGTCCGCGGCGCTGGGCCCGGACGCCGTCGCCGTCGAACCGCCGGAACTCATCGGTACCGGCACGCCGGTCAGTCAGGCCGACCCCGACATCGTCACGGGCGCTGTCGACGCCGCCGCTCGCGTGGACGGGGACGTGGACGTGCTCTGTGGTGCGGGCATCTCGACCGGCGAGGACCTCGTCTCCGCCAGCGATCTCGGCGCGACGGGCGTCTTGCTCGCGAGCGGCGTGGCGAAGGCCGACGACCCGCGGGCGGCCCTCGAAGACCTCGTCGAGCCGCTGAACTGAGTAGAGAAGGGAGTCTCCGCTATTCTTCGGTGTGCGTCTCGATAGCCGCGCGCTCGATGCGCGAGGCGTACTCCTCGACGGTCGCCTCGTCCAGCGACGCGTCGCTCTCCTCGCGGACGAGGTCGCGGAGCCGGTAGCCGTACTTCCCGCGGCCGACGTGTTCGACGAGGCCCCGGAGTCTGAGGACGCGGTTTCGCGCGTACGCCGACGTGCGGTCGCCCGACCCGCCCGCCGAGAAGTGGGCGTTGAGCGGCGTCCCCGGCCCCTGCTCCATGTAGTACGCGAGCATCCGCCGGGTCTTGTCTTCCAGTTCCTCGATGTCGGCGAGTATCTCCCCGACGACCGCGTCGTCGGCCTCGGTCCCCGCTGCCGCGTCTGCGTCGGCATCGTCCTCCACCGCGGCGATGGCCGCCGCGAGCGCCGCGTCGTCGGCAGTCTCCGCATCGTCGGCAGTCTCCGCGTCGTCAGTGACCTCGCCGTTCTCGCTCGCTTGCGCCCCGTTGCTGGATGCGCCGTTCGCCGACGCGCCGTTCGCGTCGACAGCCGTCTCGCTGTCGCTCCCACCATTCATCGCTATTCCGTCGGCTGCGAACGCACTGAAGGCGTCGCCGAACCCGCCACCGGAGGTGGTGTCAGCTACCGAGTCCGGGTCCGCAGTCTCGTCGTCTGCCTCCGCTCCGGCTCCCGTTGCATCCGCGTCGGCCCGTTCGCTTTCGTCGCCGTTCTCGGCGAAGGCGTTTAGACTGACGTGTTGCTGGCGCATCTCCTCCTGTGCGGTGCGACCGGGATTCACCCCTTCGACGTGGCCAACCAGCGCATTCGTGAACTGCTTGGCCATCCGCTGGAGGTCGCGGGCGTCCTGCAGTTCCGTCTCCAATTCGGCGATGCGGGAGTTCTTCTTATCGAGTTCCTCGCGGAGTTCGTTGATTCGGCTCTCCGTGGCCTGTTTCTCCTCGCTTATCGTCTCTAACTCCGAGACCAAGTCGTCGCTGACCGACTTGAGCTCGGGTCGCTCGAAGTCGTCCAGCCCCGGCGTCGCGCCGGCGTCGAAGGTCTTCTTGCGGTGGAACTGCACCCGGCGGACGGACTCTGCCCAGTC
This sequence comes from Haloarcula amylovorans, assembly GCF_004681185.1. Lineage (GTDB taxonomy): Archaea > Halobacteriota > Halobacteria > Halobacteriales > Haloarculaceae > Haloarcula > Haloarcula amylovorans. Next base: position 1,179,415 of record NZ_SRIF01000001.1, read on the forward strand.
GGTCATCATGAACGCCTCCCCGTCGTTCAAGTCCTCGACGGCATCCGCGTAGTTGTTGTCGAGGATGCGCCCGACGACCTTCGTGTCGTTGTTCCACGTCAGTCGGTGCCACACCAGCCAGTCGCACTGGGTGATGTAGTCCTTCTTCACGTCGGCGGGTCGCTGACTGATGCCGACGATGCCCAGGCCATGTTTTCGTCCGCGCTTCCCGATTTTGATGAGCATCCGTCCGACTTCGCCCATGCCGCCCTTCTCGGGAATCCACTCGTGGCACTCCTCGACGAGCATCAGGAACGGCTGTTTTTGCTTTTTCGCCTTGGCGAACAATTGCTTCGAGACCTGCGTCAGCAGTTCCTCGGCCTCCTGTTCGTCTAAAAAGGAAGAGACATCGAGAATAATCGGGACGTTCTGTTCCAGCGCGAGCGAGGCGATCTTGCCCGCGTGTTCCTCCGTCACTTGGATATCACACTCCTCGTCGCCGCCGACGTGGAGAATCTCGTACTCCTCTTTCAGTCCGTAGTACTCGCCGTCGATGTCGACGATGAGCAGGCCGAAGCCGTTGTCGAGCAACTTCTCGGCGACGACGCTCGCGGTGTTTGACTTCCCCGACCCCGATTTGCCGGTGATGAACCCCCGACCAGTCAGCAGTTCGACGACTGGGATATCGACGGACTGTCCCGGTTCCTCGGCCCCACCCGGCCCGGAACTCGTATCCGCAACTGTGATTTGTTCAGTCTCTGCCATGCGTTCGTGTCCGGACTCACCACGCCGCGTCCCATAACTCTCCGTCAGACGAGTGTCATATAACCAATCAGTTGTCCGGCTGATACGTGAGCAAGGGCTATTGCGCTGGCTCGCCTCGTACTACTCGAATCGGCTCGGTATCACATGACCCGCTACGACACCTTCGTCGAGGACGGGACGGTCTTCGTCGGGAGCGACGACGGCCCGATCGAGGTCGCACCGCTGTCGGCCGTCGTCGACGCCGTCGGTGGTCCGGCGTGGACGATCTCCTACTCCGACGCCGAGAAGGCGCGCCACCCGGAGATGAACGTCGACGACGAGGGGTTGGTCGTCGACGTCGTCGACATGCTCAACGCGATGACCCACGGCGAGCGGTTCGTGGCGACGCTCGCGGCCCACCCGACGACGGTTCCCGAGGAAGACACCATCTCGCCGCGAGCGGGGCTGTTCGTCGGCAAGTTGCTGGAGAATCTGGAGAACGGCGTCTCCTGAGACGGGTTACGTGAACTCGCCCAACGACGCCTGTCCCTCGGAAGTGGTCGCGTTGGCGTCACCTTCGGCTGTCTCGCCGTGTGATTCACCGTTCGCGCCTTCCGCCCCCTCCTCGTCGTTTTCGAAATCGGTCAGCGATATCTGACCGTCCGGCGTCTCGGGCGAGGACGCGGCGGACGGAGGAGTGGCGGGGGCATCGCTCCGTGTCTGTCCGTTCTGTGTCTGACCGCTCCCTGTCCGGTGTTCTGTGTCCGAATCGCGTCCCTCGAACCCGGTGAGACTGGCCTGTTCACCGGCCGAGAAGTCCAGGTTGGAGACGCGCACGCCGACCTTCCGGACGGCGGCGTCCTCAAACTCCGAGAGCAGGTCCAGCGCCACCGACTCGACGAGGTCGGCGTCCGCGACGGGACCGGGAAGCGACCGAGCGCGCGTATGTATCTCGTAGGGCGGTTCGACGACCTTGATGCCAATCGTCTGATACCGAGCCTCCTTACGGTGGGCGCGGTCGGCGACCGCCGCCGCGAGCGTCCCGATCTTCTGCCGTTTCTCCGCCGTGTCGTTGACAGCCTCGGTGAACGCCGACTCTCGCGAGAGGCTCTTGGGGTCGCCTTTGGGCGTGACGGCACGGGTGTCCTCGCCGCGAGCGTAGCGGCGGATCTCTCGGCCGCGCTCGCCGAAGTGGTCGTTGAGTGGTCCCGGGTCCGCGTCGGCGAGGTCCCCCGCCGTCTCGATGTCCAACTCGGCGAGTTTGCGGGCGGTCACCGGCCCGACGCCGTGGACCTCCTCGACGGGGAGGTCGGCGAAGAACTCGCGCACCTCGCCGGGACGGACGACGACCAGCCCGTCGGGTTTCTCGCGGTCGCTCGCCACTTTCGCGGCGCTGAGTGTGGGTGCGAGACCGACGCTCGCCACGACGCCGACCTGGGACTCGATGGTCGCCTTCAGATCGGCGGCCCACGCCTCGGCGTCGTCCCACGCCACCGTCTCGGTGACATCGAGGTAGGCCTCGTCGATGCTCACCTCGCGGACCACGTCGGCCGCGTCGTGAATAATCTCCTTGACCTCACCGGCGACGGCCTCGTAGTGGTCCATATCGACCGGCCGGTAGTGGCCCGCCTCGTCGAGAGAGAGAACAGGGTCGTCGGCCGCTTCGACTTTCCGCGGGAGGCGCTCCAACGCCTCGGAGATGGCCATCGCCGATTCGACGCCGAACTCGCGGGCCTCGTAACTTGCCGTGGCGACGGCCCCGTGGGTCTCGTCGCTCTCGTAGCCCATGCCGACGACGAGCGGTTCGCCTTCGAGTGCTGGTTCGCGCTGTCGTTCACACGCCGCGTAGAAGCAGTCCATATCGACGTGGGCGACCACCTGCGCCGGCTGACTGGTCCCGGGAAGCCGCGCGGCGTCCATACCGGTGGCTACACGTCCGTAGTAAAAACCCCTCCGGCGAGACCGGCGTGCTATCGCTGCTCGTCCGTCCCGGTCGCGGCTTCGTACACCCGCGTCGGACCGTCGATGCGAGACAGATTCGCTCGGAGCGCGTGGGCCTGTTCGTCCGACGCCGCCGGCGTCAGCGTCACGGTAATCTCGCCGTCGAACGAGTGGGCCTCCAGTTGGCTCCGGGCCTCGAACAGGCGACCGTAGCCGTCGCTGCCCCACTCGACGGCCGTCGTGAACACCATCGCGGTGAAATCGCGGCCGTAGTTCGCCTCGGCCTTCGTCGAGAGCGCATTGAGTCGCTGGCCGACCGACGAGAGCGAGCGCAGCGTCGGGATAGCGAGCACCACATCAGTGACCGGGTAGGACGGCCTGTCGGCGAGATCGGGCGCGTACGCGCCGTCGATCCGTTCGAACGCCGGCCCGTCGGTCACGCGGAACGCCACCAGACGCGAGAGGCCGTCGGCGAAGAGGTGCGCCTCGGCCCGCGGGACCATCCCCGCACCGATGGGCGGCGTCTCGCCCGCCCTGATGACTGCGGCCAGCACGCTCATACACAGAGAGTCGACGCCTCGCTCACTGAAACGACTGTCGCAGAACCGAAACGGATACGTCGGCGAGTTGCCCGCTCCGCCGACGTACACTCGGCCACCGATACCAATCCTGTAGCGACGGCGGTCGTTCCCGCCGGGAGCGTCGGTGGCTCCATGCTAACGTACATCACAGAGGTACTTCAATCTTGTTCCTACTGAGAGACAGGTTCTCAGCAGGGTACGTTCGGAGGGGTATGTGACGAGATGGTGGGTAAATACGACGTATATCACTAGAGTTAACTACTGATGACCCCTGGTAACGCCAAGTCATAGATGGACAGTGTAGAGCCCGTTTCTCCTGATCGGACGCTCTCCTCCGATATCACTGTCCTTCACGTCGACGACGACGAGCAGTTTCGGCGAGCTACGGAGTTAAAGCTGGGACGAGAGCCGAACATCACCGAGATACACTCCGCCGATTCGGTCGATGCCGCGCTCGACCGCTACGCCGACGAGGAGCTGGACATCGACTGTATCGTCAGCGACTACGAACTTCGGGAACGAACCGGCATCGACCTCTTGCGGATCGTCCGCGACGCCGACCCGAACCTCCCCTTTATCATCTTCACGGGGGCCGGGAGCGAGGATGCAGCGTCCGACGCGCTCTCCGCCGGCGCGACGAACTACCTCCAGAAGGGCAGCGACGACATCCGGTTTACCGTGCTGGCGAAACACATCAGACAGGCCGTCGAGAACCGTCGCGCCGAAAAGGAGATCCACCGCGGGTTCAAGGCGATCGAGATCACGAACGAAGGCATCGCGCTCGTGACCCCCGACTTCGAGTTCAACTACGTCAACGAGGCGTTCGCACACCTGTTCGGGTACGACCAGAACGAGCTACGGGGCAAGGGGTGGGACTGTGTCATCCCCGAAGAAGTGACCGCGTACGTCGAACCGAAGTTCAAGCCCGCGATGGACCAGTGGGAGACGGAGACGACGGTCACCGAATCGGACGGCACCGAGATTTCACTTCACATCACTATCTCGCCGATCACGAACGATGGGTTCGTCTGCGCCGTCGAGGACGTCACCAAGCGAAAGGAGCGCGAAGCGGCCCTCGAACGCGAGAACGAGCGTCTCGACCAGTTCGCGAGCATGGTGTCACACGACCTTCGAAACCCCATCAACATCGTCGAACTCTACACGAAAGAGGCGCGCAAGACCGGCGACGAGGAGTACTTCGACGAGATCGAGGCGGCCACCGACCGGATGAAAGACATCGTCTCCGACCTCCTCACGCTGGCTCGCATGGAGGAGATCGAGACGGACGACTCCGTCTCGCTCTCGACGCTCGCCAGCGAGACGTGGGCGAACACGGAAACCGAGAACGCCTCGCTCGAAAACGAGTTCGGCGACGGGCGTGTCGTCGCGAGCGAGCCGCGACTAAAGGAACTGTTCGCCAACCTGTATCGGAACGTGGCGGCACACGCCGGAGCGGACGTGACCGTTCGAACGGGGCGGACGGCCGACGGGTTCTTCGTCGAGGACGACGGCACCGGTATCCCCGAAGCGGACCGGGAGCAGGTCCTCGAAGCCGGCTACTCGACCGGCGGGACGACCGGGTTCGGGCTGACCATCGTCGCACAGGTGGCGAACACTCACGGGTGGACGCTCGATATCGACGAGAGCGAGAGCGGCGGGGCCCGCTTCGAGTTCGGTGACGTAGAGTTCGCCTCTCGATAGCATTTCTTAGCCGACGTACTGCGCCCAGAGCACGATAACGCTCGGCGTAACCACCATCGCCGTGAGATACGAGTAGAGGATGGAGAGCGCCGTGAGCACGCCGAACTGTCCCAGAACCGGCGTGATAGCGAGCACGAGGACGCCGGTTCCGCTGACCGTAGTCAGCATGCTGCCGGTGAGCGCGCCGCCGGTCCCAGTGACAGTGGCCCGAAGCGCCGAGACGACTGCGTCGGGCCGTGCATCGGTCCCCCGTTCTCCAGAACCGGGGTTGGCCTTGTCGTCCACGCGCGCGTCGTATTCGTCGACGAACCGGTGGACGAAGTGCGCCGAGTAATCGATACCGAGGCCGAGCGAGATTGAGAGGATGGTCGCGGTGAGCGCGTTGAACGGCAGGCCGAAGTATCGCATCGTCCCCGCGAGCGACGCGACCGTGACGAGAATCGGGACGAGATTGACGACGCCGAGCGACGGCCGGCCCACGAGCGCGTAGTAGACGACGACGAGGAAGAGTGCCGTCGCGGCGAGGGCAACGAGGAGGCTCCGGACCGACGACAGGAGGATCGAATCGGCGACGTCCTGAAAGACGACGAGGGCCCCAGTCGCGGTGGCGTCGTACCGATAGCGGTCGGCGACGACCCGCGCGTCGCGCGTGACGGTCGACTGCTCGGCGTCGCTCTCGGTGGTGTAGACGACGCGCGTGCTCCGGAGGTCCTCGGTGACGTAGCGAAGCGTCTGCTCCCGGGCCGGCGAGGACAAAAGCGCGTCGAGGATTGCTTCGAGGTTGTCGTCGGGGACGCCGTCGTTGTCCACGTCACTCCGGCGGAGCAGGCGAGCGAACGACGCGGACTGATTCGCGCGCGACCGGATCACATCGAGGATACTCTCGGCCTCGGCCCGCCGGTTCTCCACGACGAACGACTCCGGCGGGTCCAATCCCGCCCGCTGGATAGACTCTAGGGCATCGTCCTGCCGCAACGGTCGTCTAAGGTAGACGACGACGGTGTCGTCCTGTGCCGAGGCGAAGTTCTCTTCGAGGAAGTTCGTCCGCTCGGTGACGGTGTACTCGCCCGGTCGAAACGGCTCGGGCAGTTCTTCGAGGTAGTCGGGGTTGTCCTCCGGCGGGAGGAAGTCGTCCTGTGAGAACGCCGTATCGACGCCCGTTCCGTAGTAGCCCGCCCACGCGGACCCAAGCAACACGACGACGAGAAACGCGGCCGGTGCCCGGCGCGCGATGGCTACCCCGACCGGGAGGACGCGCCCGAGCAGCGTCTCCTCGCGGCCGAGCGGTCGCTGGAACGGCATCGGGATACCCAGCGAGTCGAACAGTTCGTCGACGGCAACCTTCGCCGCCGGGAGGAAGACGCCGAAGATGAGGAACGTGAAGACGATACCGACGGCCGCGATGATACCGAAGTCCCGTATCGGCCCGAGGTCGCTGACCGTATTCGCGCTGAACCCGATGACCGTCGTCCCGGTGACGATGAAGAACGCGACCAGCAACTGTCGGTTCGCCACGGCCATCGACTGGCGAATGTCGAACCCCTCGGCGCGCTCCTCCCGGTAGCGGTTGATGGCGTGTAAGCCGAAGTCGATGCCGACCGCGAGCAACAGCGGCGGGATCGCGATGAGCAGTTGCGTGAAAGGGATGCCCGTAAGCCCCAGAAAGCCGAGCGTCCAGACGATGGTCATGACCAGCGAGAGAACGCCGAGAACAAGGTCCACGGGGTTGCGGTAGGCGTAGACGAGGAAGACGAAGATGAGCGCGACGGCGGCGGGGACCACGATGAACAGCGAGTCGAAGATGATGGTCGAGAATTCCGCCGCGACGAGTCCCGACCCGAAGACGACGAGGTTCCCTCCCGACGGCTGGACCATTCGCTGGATTCGCTGTTGAATCGGGGTGAGCGGGCTGTCTCCACCCATTCCTGCGGCTTCGTCGACGCCGCCAGGGATGCGGTGCTGGACGACAGTTATCGTCGCCGATGCGCGGGCCGATTCGGCGTTGAAGTCCTCGCTCAGGAGGCTTCGAAATCCGGGCCCTTCGGCGGCCTCGCTCACCGCGCGGTCGATCTCCGCCGGAGCGGCGTCCTCGACGGCCCGAATCTGTTCGTCGGGCGTCGTCGCCGATGGGTCGAGCGTCCGCGCGACGGTCCCGGCCGCGCTATTCGTCGAGGCGACCCGGAGGTCCTCCCGGGATTCGAGGCGCTCCAGAATGTTCAACATTCGCAGGAGTTCGGGTTTCGAGAGGACGTTCCGTCCCCGGTGGATCAACTGTGTATTGCCGCCACCGGTCTCGAACGTCGGGCCGAAGTCCTCGTTTACCCGGTCGAACGCCGTCTGGGCGGGGCTGTCCTGCGTGAACTGCTCGGTCCCGGCTTCGGTCGAGATGCTCGTCAGTCCGGGGGCGAACAGCGCCGTCACGAGGACGAAAGCGACGACGACGGTGGTCGGTCGTCCGACGACCACGTCGTTGATGCGACCCAGAATACTGTCCAGTGACGCCACGGGTCAGCCTCCGGCCGTCTCGGGTTCGTCGTCGGTCGCCGGTTCGTCGTCCCTTTCGGCCGTCTCGTCGTCCACGTCCGTGCCAGCAGTCTCTTCGTCAGCAGAGCGTCGGCGGCGGTAGAGCACCGCAGCGACGACGAGGAGCACCAAGAGGACGACCAAGAGGAGGAGGAGCCACGGAATGCCGTCGCCGACGGGTTCGACGATTCCGACGGCGACCCGATAGGTGTCGGAGAGTTTCGTCTCCTCGTCGGGTTCGTCGTATTGGAAGTCTACGAGCAGCGGGTAGTCTTTCAGGGTCGCGCCCTCGGTCGCGCTGATGGCGAACGTCAACTGGACGGTCTCGTTCGGTTCGAGGCGGTCGACGAACGCCTGTTCGTCGTCAGTACTCAACGGATCGTCGACGAACACGCGGGCGTCGACGTTGCTGACCGTGACGTCGGCGTTGTTGGTGACGGTGAGAGTCACCAACGCTGTGTCCCCGGCCTCGATAGTGGCGTTCTCGGTTGTGACGCCGAACACCGGTCGTCTGTCAGCGACGCCGACGACGCCGGGCAGCGAGTCGCTCTCGCGGTTCTCGCGGTCTCGGTTCCGGTACTCGACGACGAACGAGACTCGGCGGTCACCGGGTTCGGTCTCGTCTAGCACCTCGACGGGGAACGAGACGGTGGCTGTCTCAGCGGGCGCGAGGCGACCCACGGGCGACTCGTTCTCCCGAATCACGACGTTCTCGCTCCCTGCCGAAAGGCGAACGACGGCATCGGTGACCGTCGTCGGGCCACGGTTGGTGACTGTCGCCAGAAGCGTCCCCTCCGACCCGACCCGCAGCGTCCCCGTGACGTTGCCGACGGCGAAGGCCTGCTCCGGCGCGGCCGTCACACCGAGGAGGGTACTCTCGGCCGGTTGGCTGTCGCCCGTCTCGTCTTCGTAGGTGGCTCGGAGTCGAAGAGGATAGCGCTGGCCGCCCCCGTCTTCGGGGGCTGTCACCTGATACGAGACCGTCCGGCGCTCGTCGGGCGCTAACTCGTCGATGAACCGCGACGCGTTCGCCGACTCCTGAATCTGTAGCTCGCCGCTCTGTGAGCGCAGTGAGACGCGAACCTGCTGTATGGCTTCCTCGCCGGCGTTTTCGAGCGTCACCGTGACGTTGCCGTCGTCGCCCGCCCGAACCGTCTCGTTCAAATCGACGACACGGACCGTGTCGGTCTCGCCCGCGACCGACAGCGTCGAAGAGAGGGGGTCGGTCGCGCGCCGGTCGCCGTCGGCGGTCGTGTAGCGCACGACGAACTGGGCCTGCTTCGGGACGGTCGCGGCGTCTTCCGAGACGACGACGGGCAACCGGAACTGCGCGGCCTCGCCCTCTGAGAGATTTCCGACGGCGTACTCCGTCTCCTGTGGGACGAGCGACTCGCTCGTCGAGCGAATCTCGACGACGACGTTCTCGACATCGCGCGGCCCGTCGTTTACCACCCGGCCGGTGAGGTCGCTCTTCGCCCCGACTTCGAGCGCACCGCTGACGCCGCTGACGGAGAACCCCTGTTCCGGGGCGGGTCTGATGGCGAGGGAGATTGCCTCCGAGCGTTGCCGGTCGCCATCTTCGTCCTCGTAGTTGACCCGCACGTCGAACGGGTACTCCTGCGGAGCCGTGTCGTTCGGTGCGGCCACCTGGAACCGGACGGTCCGGCGCTCGCCGGGGTCCCACTGCCCGACCGCGCGACTTCCGTTCACCCCGCCAGACGCCCCGACTGTCAGGTCACCGCTCACCGACTGTAACTGGACTACCGAGTCGGTGAGTTCCTCCTCGCCCGTGTAGCGAAGGGTGAGCGCGACGGTGCCGTCCTCGCCGACCTGCACGTCGTTCTCGACGTTAGTCACTCGGAACTGGTCGGCCGCGCCCTCGACGCGATAACGCGCCGCCAGCCGTTGACTCTCCAAGACATCGCCCTCCGCGTTTCGATACTCGACGACGAATTCGAACTGCTTTCGGCCCGGTCGCGCCCCGTCGCGGACGCGAATCGGGAACTCGAAGGTCTCGTTCTCGCCGCTGTCGAAGCTTCCGAGGACGTACTCCGATTCGAGCGCTACGAAGTCGTCGCTGGGCGGGATCACTCGGAGAACTGCCGACTCGGCGTCCTGTGGACCGTCGTTCTCGATGACACCTGAGATGGTGCCGTCGCGCCCGACCCGTAACTGGCTCTCGGGGTCGTCCACGTCGAACCCCTGTTCGGCGTCGGGCGTGACGCCGAACTGCACGTCGTCTGCGACCTGCTCGTCACCATCCTCGTCGGTGTAGCGGGTTGTCACCGAGACGGGGTACTCGCCGGTCGCGGCTGCCGCCGGGAGCCGCGTCGCGAGCTCGAAGGTCCGCTCTTCGCCCGCCTCCCACTGGGCGACGAACCGCGACGTGTTTGACGCGTTGCCGAAGCGGAGCGCACGGTCGAGCGAGGAGAACGTCACCCGAGCGTCCCGGAGCGTCTCCTCGCCGTCGTTGACGAGCGTTACGCTCGCCGTCCCGCGGTCGCCGACCTGCGAGGCCGACTCGACTTCGACTACCTCGATTACGTCGACTTCCTCTCGAATCCGCACTGTCTCGAACAGCGGGTCGCTCGTCCGCCGCTCCCCCTCGTCGTTCGTGTAGCGGACGGCGAACTCGAACTGCCGGTCGGTCGGTTCGACGGTATCGTCGATCCGGAGCGGCAGTTCGAAGTCGACCTCTTCGCCCTCGTCGAGGTCGCGGAGCGGGACCTCGCGCTGGCGCGGCGTCACGCCCTCGATGTCGGATCGGTACACCAACACCGCGTCGGAGACGTCGCGCGGCCCGTCGTTCGTCACCGTCCCGTCGATAGTCCCGTCGTCACTCACCCGGAGGTCCCCCGAGACGTCCTCCAAGTCGAACGACTGCTCGTCGTCGGGTTCGACGCCGAACTGCACGTCGTCTGCGACCTGCTCGTCACCGTCCTCGTCGGTGTAGCGGGTCGTCACCGAGACGGGATACTCGTCGGTCGCCGAGTCGTTCGAGAACTGCGTCGGGAGGTCGAACGTCCGTTCCTCGCCGGCCTCCCAGTCGCCGACGAACCGCGTCGTGTTCCGCGCCTCGCCGAATCGGAACCCCGCGTCGAGTGAGGAGAACGTCACTCGGGCGTCCTCCACGTCCTCGTCGCCCTCGTTTTCGAGCGTCACGGTCACGGTCCCGCGCGCGCCGACCTGCGCGTCGGAATCCACGTCCACAACGTCGATTACGTCCTCCTGTTCCCGTATCTTGACGTCGGCGAACAGCGGCCCGCTCGTGCGTCGCTCGCCGTCTTTGGTCGTATACCGGAGGGCGAACTCGAACTGCCGCGTCGTCGGCTTCGCCGACCCGTCGACCCGGAACGGGAGCGTGACGGTCCGCGAGTCGTCCTTCTCGAACTCGCTGAGGGCGACTTCGGACTTCAGCGGCGTGACTCCTTCGGCCGTCTCGCGGACGACTAACACCGCTTGCTCGACGTCGCGTGGGCCGTCGTTCTCGACGGTCACGTCGATCTCGCCGTCGTCGCCCGCCCGGAGCGACCCGTCGATGTCGTCGACGTGGAACCCTTGTTCCCGCTCGGGCTTCACGCCAAACGAAAGGGGTGCCGACTGGACTGTGGTCCCCTCGGAGCCCGGATAGCGGACGACGACCGTGAGGGGGTACCGCTGTCGGCTGGCGTCCGCAGTCGGCGTGACGGCGAACTTCACACGCTTCTTCTCGCCCTCCTCCCAGTCGCCGACGAACCGGCTCCCGTTGAGCCCGCTCCCGATGCGGATTTCGGGGTTCTCAGAGCGCAGTACGACCGTCGCGTCCGAGAGGTCTCCCAGATCCTCGTTCTCTAGCTTGACCGAGACCGTCCCCGACTCGTTGATTCGGAGGTCCGAGTCGACGTCCACGAGTCGAACTCTCTGACTCCCCGACGAACTGGTTTCGGTCACCTCGTCCCCACTCCCGTCGCCCGTTCCATCGTCCGTACCGCCGTCCGTAGCGCCCGTATCCGTCGTCTCCGCGAGCGAGACACCAGCGGCTGTCGCGATCGGTGCGGTGACCACCAGCACGAGTACCACGACGAGAGCGCGACTCATCGTCCGCCAGCGACCCTACTGAACGCGCTCTGTGGGAGCGTCGGTCGCTCTCGGCGTCCGCTGCGGTGTGCCATCTACGCGACACCCTCCCACGAGAGCCACTTTGTATGGCATACTCTATCGCGATAGCGTCGTTCTAACCCCCTCCCGCTCGTTGTTCGGTCACTTGCATAATCCCGGATTACCGAGCGACGATTCGGCGGTCACGAGCGCCCGTTCGCTTCGGAGGAGTCGCTGATCCCTCGGCATCTCGGGGACGCTCCGTCGAACAGGTCTTCTCACGACGACACGACCGTTCTCACAGCGTGCGAGCGCCATCCATCTCAAGGAGTTCCTCCAGCGGGAGTTCGGATTCAATGTGTAGCGTTAACTGTTAACACGACCGCGGCCGAAGTTACGGACGAACGTTCTGACGCGCCGAGTGACGGGAGACTATCGGGACGAACGTTCGCCACGGAGGACACCATGGCAACAGCCACACCAGACGTCGAACAGCTCATGCGGAACTATCAGGAGCTCTGGAACGAGGAGCGGTACGCGAAGATTCCCGAGTTGGTCTCCGAATCTATCACCGTCCACGATCCCGGCCACCCTGAAGTCATAGAGGGTCGCGACGGGTTAGAAGCGTATCTCAGAGAGCTTCACGAGGGGTTCCCGGACTTCCACGTGACAATCGAAGAGATGCTCACGAGCGGCGACACCGTCATGGCGAAGTGGACAGTCACGGGAACGCACGAGGGACAGTTCGGCGAGTTCCCCCCGACCGGTAACGCGATGGAGCTCGAAGGTATGGACAAAGTCCTGCTCAACGACGGGAAGATTCTGGAACATCGAGCGCACTACGACACGCGAGAGATGTTCGAACAGCTCGGCCTCACGGACGGATAACGACGCCGTCTGTGAATCCCATTTTATGTGCGACTTCTGACGCCATTCGCACAAGACCAACTCTGCTGAAGCAGAGTAATCATCGCTTCGGGGATGGAATCAACTAGAGAAATCCGGTATTTGGAAGCATGGACGCCCCGCACTGCTGCTGGCTGGGACTGGAATCGCCACGCCTTCTGACGATTATGTAGAGTTCAGATAAGGGGATGGGGTCGGAGGGATTGTGAACCAGCGGCAGACGGTCGCTCACTACGTTCGCGCTGCGACTGCCACGGTTCAAATCCGCCTCAGTTACGAACACACGCGGCGCTCGAATTCGAGCGCCGCGAGAAGTTAGTGGGGTCGGAGGGATTTGAACCCCCGATCGGCTGATATCTCCGTCCTGTGCCTCGGAACTCCAGAGGGTCATCGTCGCGAACCGGTGATCAGCCGGCCGCTCAGTATATCAGCCCTTGGAGTTTCGTCCCAGGCACGTGGCCTCTGGAGTCAGCCGCCTTCCCGGACTAGGCCACGACCCCGCACTCCGTCGTTTGAGCAGTTGCACTAAAGGGATTTCGATTGGCAGACGGCGGTCAGTCGCGGTCGACCTCGGACCAGTCACAGTCCTGGCACTTGTAGCCCGTGACGAACTCCAGCGCAGAGGGCATGTACCCCACTTCGAGGACGTTGCCGCCGCACTCCGGGCAGTCGCGGTCAGCGTCCGCGATCGGTTCGGCGTCCATGACACTCTCTCCCTCGATGAGTTCGGCGAGGCTCTCGGGAGTCTGCATTCGCCCCTGCACGACGCGGTTGTCGGCCATATCGAAGCGCCGGGCGTGAGACGCCTAAACCTTCCCGTTCACAGCCACGGGGCGCGTTCCTGGTTGGCGTCGTACTCGACGGTTTCGCCCTCGTCGGTCTGCTCGTCGGCGGCGACGCCCTGGGAGGCACCGCCGTCGGCGAAGGCGGCCGTCAGGTCCACCGCATCGGGGTGGTACTCGCTGTGGCGCTCACGGGCGTTGTCCGGGTCGAACGAGAGGAGACCGGTGACGGCCAGCGCGGCGAGTGCGACCGGGGCCTCCGTGGGGACCAGGCCGAGCACGGAGAGCGCGAGGATACCCAGCGCGACGGCGCTCCCGAAGCGGAAGCGGTCGATGTCGACGGCGTTGCGGAGCCACGGACTGGCCAGCGCGACGAGGAGGGCGAACCCGACGCCGATACCGGCGGTAGCCGCGGCGCGGGCGAGCATCTCGGGGTTGGCCTCGACGACCAGCGTCGCGCCGGACGGGTCGACGCTGGCGAGCAGACCGAGGCCGACGATAACCGCCGGTCGCGGCAGTATCTCGCCAATTCGAGCGCTTGCGGTCTGGGCAGCGATGGCGAGGATGACGATGCCCGCGAACCGTTCGAAGACCGAGAGGGTGACAACTCCCTTGATCGTCGGCGCGATCGCCGCCTCGACGACCGCAAGCGGCACGAGGACGGCCCCAATGAGGAGCACCGCTCGGGCCTGTTCGCGGGGACCGCCTTCCATCTCGGCCAGCACGACGGCGACCATCGCGGACCCGCCGAAGACCAGCAGGCCGACTTCGAGCATTCCAGTCCACGTCGAGAGCGCGCCGGCGAGGACGAGCACCGGGAAGATACCGTCGACTAACGGGAGACCCATGACAGTCGCCAGCAGTCGGCCGCCGCGACCGACCCGCCGCTCGATGTTGAGGGCGACCGGGTGTCTGGAGCTACTCATCTAGTGAGCGAGTCGGGGATACCCCTGTACCCGGTGGGAGTCTCCTGCGCCGTCCCGAGAGCCGCGGACACACCGTTTCTGTGTATCGAACCCACCCCAAAATGTATTGTCAGCCGCCGTCGAGCACAACGCTTGCCGGTCGGTGGCCACAAAGGTGGATTCGAAGGGACGCATATCTATAACTATCTTTCAGTAGAGTATTAAACGTTGTGTGAGAAACGGCCCCACACCCCGTGAAACGTGCGAAACAGGCACATCGAACTGGACAACTGTGTCGATGTCGGGCCGTTTGCCGGACAGCCTCGTATGTCAGTATACCGCACTCCTACCGAGTCTCGCAACGTTTTTCCCCGGCCGTACTGGACGATTTACATGGCGAACGATTCCGAGCCTTTCTCCGAGAAACTCCGCGTTCCGGAGGCGTTGACCTTCGACGACGTACTGCTCCGACCGAAAGAGTCCCGCGTCGAACCCGACGAGGCCGATACCGCGACACGGGTCTCGAAGAGCGTGAAACTCAACGTTCCCGTGCTGACAGCGGCGATGGACACCGTCACCGAGAGCGACATGGCCATCGCGATGGCTCGGCAGGGCGGCCTGGGCGTCCTCCACCGTAACATGGACGCAGACGAGATGGCCGCCGAGATCGAACGCGTCAAGCGCGCCGACGAACTCATCATCCGCGATGTCGTCACCGCCGACCCCGAACAGACCGTCAAAGAAGTCGACGAGATGATGGAGCGAGCGGGCGTCTCCGGCGCGCCCGTCGTCGACGAAGCGAGTAACGAAGTGCTCGGCATCATCTCCGGGACCGACATCCGCCCGTACCTCGAAGTCGGCGAGTCCGACGCCGTCACCGAGGCCATGACCGACGAAGTCGTCACGGCCCCCGAAGACGTCTCGCCGCGGGAGGCGCTCGAACTGATGTACGACCACAAAATCGAGCGCGTCCCCATCGTCGACGGCGACAACCGACTCGTCGGTCTCGTGACGATGAAAGGCGTCCTCCAGCGCCGCGAGTACGACGAGGCTGCCCGCGACGACGACGGCAAACTCCGTGCCGGGGCCGCTGTCGGACCATTCGAGGTCGACCGCGCCCAGACCGCGGACGAGGCCGGCGCGGACATCCTCTTCATCGACTGCGCTCACGCGCACAACGCCAACGTCATCGACAGCGCCCGCGAGATAAAGGCCGAAGTCGACGCCGACGTCGTCGTCGGCAACATCGGTACCCGCGAGGCCGCGGAGGCAGTCGTCGACTTCGCCGACGGCGTGAAGGTCGGCATCGGTCCCGGTTCCATCTGTACGACCCGCGTCGTCACTGGCTCCGGGATGCCTCAGATTTCTGCGGTTGCACAGGTCGCCGACGTGGCGAGCCGACAGAACGTGCCCGTCATCGCCGACGGCGGCATCCGCTACTCCGGCGACGCCATCAAGGCCATCGCCGCCGGTGCCGACGCGGTGATGCTCGGGTCGTACTTCGCCGGCACGGACGAGGCACCGGGTCGCGTCATCACGATGAACGGCAAGAAGTACAAGCAGTACCGTGGGATGGGCAGCGTCGGCGCGATGAACGAGGGCGGCGGCGAACGCTACCTGAAGGAAGACGACGAGAACGAGGAGTACGTCCCCGAGGGTGTCGAGGCCGCGACGCCGTACAAGGGGTCGCTCGAATCCGAACTCCACCAGCTCGTCGGCGGGATGCAGTCCGGAATGGGCTACGTCGGTGCCGAGACGATTCCGGAGTTCAAGGAACGCTCCGAATTCGTACGAGTCTCCGCGGCCGGCCAACAGGAGAGCCACCCCCACGACGTGATGATTACCGACGAAGCGCCCAACTACAGCCCCGAGAGCTAACCGCTCTCGCCTTCTGGCGGTTCATCCGCCGCTCGAATCGTTCAGTCGTAGTATTCTTCGTCCAGCGGGAGGTCCACGTCAACTTCCGTGACTGATTCGACGGGCGCGGTCAGCGCCAGCGTCGCACTACACTCCGGACAGACCGTCGCCACCTCGACGTAGAGACGGTCGTCACGCTCGTAGATGTCCAGTACGTCCGAATCCGCGGGATAGAGGTACTCGACCGACACGTCGTGTTCGTGATCGCTGGCGTGCTCGTAGGACATGCAACTACACGTTGTCTCGATAACAGATAGGTGTTTCCGGCGAGTGCGGTTCGCCGAGCGCAAGATACTCCCTGAACGGCGGGATACAGTGGTCCATGACCACCTACGACTGTTACGTCGGCTCCGAGGCGGCGCTCGGCGACCGAGCGCGGTCGGTTCGACGGACCGTCTTCATCGAGGAACAGGGCGTCTCCGAGGCCGAGGAGATGGACGACAAGGACGGCGTCGCCACGCACGTTCTCGTGATAGACGACAGCAAGCCGGTGGCAACCGCCCGCCTCCGACTCGTCGAGGAGACGACGGCCAAGGTCGAACGGGTCGCCGTCCTCGCCGACTACCGTGGGGAGGGACTGGGCGTTCGCGTGATGGACGCCGTCGAGACGGTGGCTGACGACCGCGGTGCGACCGAAGCGAAACTACACGGGCAGACACGCGTACGAGGATTTTACGAGCGTCTCGGCTATGAAGCCGTCGGCGAAGAGTTCGAAGAAGCGGGGATTCCACACGTCGAGATGGTGAAACCCCTCGACTGAGCGGAGCTATTCGCGACCGACGACGAGGTAGGCGATGGCGACGATCGGCCCCATGAAATACCCCACGAAGAAGCCCAGTGCGGTCAGGACGGTCCAGAGCGTCGTGTCTTCGTTCCCGCGGCCTTTCGCGTCCTGATACACCCAGTACGTCACGCCGATGGGGACGATCAGACCGAAAACTGCGCCTAAGAGCAGTATCAGCAGGATGATTATCAGTTCCGGCGCTCCCGGCAGCTGGAGGAGGGGCAACGTCATACGTCGGCCCACTCGGGAGAGGGGTAAATCTTTTCGGGTGGCGGAACCATCGTATCCGGTCTAGAGCGTCCCGCTAGCGAGCGAAAACGCCGATGGTCGGTTCGTAAAAATCGACCCTGTTTGCGTTCGCTTCCGTCTCGCTGTAGCGGCGTTTACACGACTTCGTGTGTCGATATCGGCGACTCGCCACAGTCTACGCAGACGTATCGGTCGTCGACTCTTCGAACTACTGGCGCGTTGCAGGATATGCACTTCATCTGGGCACTTCGCGCGGGTCGTGGATAGCGTCCCATACCCGGATTTCCGCCCGAGTTCGCATGAGTTCCCTGCTTGCGCTTGCTGTCACTGGAGAAACAGACCAGCCACGGTAAACGACGTAGGGAAGCGGGCCGGAAGGGACTGAGCAAACACGTAGTGTCTGCGAAGGTCGAAATGTCACGGGTGTCTTTCGAGAGTTGAACCACTGCCAGACGTGCTCGCTTTGCTGTGCACGACTGGCTTATTTCGACTCCCTCTATAGCCGCTTCGCTCCTCACGAATTGTTCGGAGCAGGAGCGGGCCGGAAGGGATTTGAACCCTCGACCGACGGCTTAAGAGGCCGTCGCTCTGCCAGACTGAGCTACCGGCCCTGCACACACAGGTTGCCGGGGGCTTTGTAAATACGTTTCCTTTCGAATCGGGAGACGCCGCGGCCTCGGCCTGCGACGCTCTGTTTCCGGGGCCACTGGCACCGGTGGTAGAGACGGTGTGATATAAGTGTGTCCCGGCCACATCAAGAGCTAATGAGTGCAGCCAGCGGCATTACGATGGCTTCGATGTCTACGTACGCCATCTTGGGGTGTGGGAGCGTCGGCCACGCCGTGGCGGAGGAACTCGTCGACGAGGGCAAAGACGTTCTCATCCTCGATGCCGACGACGGCCGGGTAGAGGCACTGCGCGACCAGGACCTCAATGCACAGCAAGCTGACATCCGCGAGGCAGACGTCGTCGAGACGCTCCGCGACCGCGACGTCGTCCTCATCATGTCCTCGGACGTCGACGCTAACGCCGAGGCCGTCGAGAACATCCGGAACGCCGACGGCGAGCAGTTCATCGTCGCCCGCGCAGACGACCCGGTCTCGGGCGACGAACTCACCACGTTAGGCGCTGACGTGGTCATCAACCCCTCGACGGTCATCGCCGACTCGGCGCTCCGAGCGCTCGAAACCGGCGAGTTGGAGTTCAAGGCGTCGCAATTGAGCGACGTCATCGACGCCACCGATGACCGGATGGCGATTCTCATCCATCGCTCGCCCGACCCGGACTCCATCGCGTCGGCCGCGGCGCTTCGCGCTATCGCGGAGAGTCGTGATGTCGAGGCGGACATAATCTACGAGGGTGAGATCGGCCATCAGGAGAACCGGGCGTTCGTCAACTTACTCGGCATCGAACTCGCCTCGCGGCAGTCGGTCGACTTAGCCGACTACGATACGTTCGCGCTGGTCGACGTGGCGAAGGGCGGCGAGCCGGACGTCGATAACGTCGACGTCATCATCGACCACTACGAGCACGAAGACGAACACGACGCCACGTTCTCGGACATCCGGCCGAACGTCTCGGCCACCTCGACCATCCTGACGAAGTACATTCAGGAACTCGATCTCACGCTTGACCAGACCGTCGCCACCGCCCTGTTGTACGGCATTCGCGCCGAGACGCTGGATTTCAAGCGCGACACGACGCCCGCGGACCTGACCGCCGCGGCGTACCTCTATCCGTTCGCGGATCACGACACGCTCGAACAGGTCGAGTCGCCATCGATGAGTCCCGAGACGCTCGACGTCCTCGCCGAGGCCATCCGGAACCGGGAGGTGCAGGGGAGTCATCTCGTCTCGAACGCCGGGTTCATCCGAGACCGCGACGCGCTCTCACAGGCCGCACAGCACCTCCTCAATCTCGAAGGCATCACGACGACGGCCGTCTTCGCCATCGCCGACGACACGATCTATCTGGCGGCCCGGTCGAAGGACATCCGCATGAATATCGGGAAAGTCCTCGCCGACGCCTTCGGCGAGATGGGCGAGACGGCGGGTCACTCGACGGACGCCAGCGTGGAGATCCCACTCGGTATCTTCACCGGGCTGGAGACGAACGACGACAACCGCGATACGTTACTCGACCTCACAGAAGAGGCGGTCAAGCGAAAACTGTTCGAGGCGATGGGCGTCGATAGTTCGGGCGGCGAGGGAACGAACGGGAGTTAGGCCGCGACCTCTTCTTCGTCTTCCTCGGCGTCGGGCTGGTGAAGGCGTTCGACGACATCGTTGATGATGATGACGTCGCCGACAGCCTGCACCCAGCGGTAGGGGACGATGACGCCGCGGGCGGACTGGGTCTCGGCGTCGAACAGCTCGGTGTTCAGCTGGTACAGCGCCAGCCCCGTGATTTCGTGCCGGTCGAGGTCCAGACGGAGGTCCTCGACTTCGCCGACGAAGACCCCGTTGTTCGAGTAGACCTCACGCCCGACGAGCGTGGTTATCTCCTGTGGAATGCTCTCCTTATCCATACGCCTGTGCTGGAGCGGGCGGGTCTTAAAGCTTCATTGCGCCGTGTGACTACCGCCACGGCTCAGGGACAGAGCGTCGCTGTTCGGTCGCGTTAGCGCTCACTGCCCGAAAGACGCGAGAGGCTTTTCACCGGACCGCCGCTATATGGACGTGATGACAGAGGTCGCCGCCGGTATCGACGTTCCCGCGACGCCGGCTACAGTCTGGGAGGTACTGACCGACGTCTCCGCGTATCCCCGCTGGAACACGCTGCTCTCGGTACGCGGCGAGCTCGCCGTCGGCGAGACCGTCGACGCGAGGCTCTCGGTCCCCGGACTACCGACGGTGTCGTTCGCTCCGGAAATCACGGTCTTCGACCCGCAGCGAGAACTCAGATGGCAGTCGAGTCTGTTCAGCGTCGATGCCGAACACCGGTTCCTGCTCGAACCGACGACCGGCGGCGGCTGTCGGTTCGTCCAGCGAGAGACCATCGACGGCCCGCTCGCGGCCCGTCTCGTGGACCGATTCGACCGACGACTGGTTCGCGGGTTCGAGCAGATGAATGTCGGCCTCCGTCGGCGCGCGACCGAACTGCAGTAGCCGAGCGCGGACAATCGTAACGACTCGCGACGACCGCGAGACGACCGGAGAGTTTTTGTCGTCAGCGGTCAGCGACAGTCTCGCTCGACGTCGACTGCCCGCCTGAGTCGGGCGTACGTCTCGTCGTCGACAGCGTCCCTGACGAGCGCGTACACACCGCAGATATCGCGTTCGCGGGCCAGCGTCGTGGCGTGGTCGAGGAACCGAACGACGCGGTCCTCGCTCGCGTACAACAAGAAGACGTTGAGATTCTCGAACAGGACCCAGCCACGTCCGGCTCCCAGCGCGTCAAGGCCGCGAGAGAGACGCATACTCAGCCCGGTCAGGTCGTCAGGGACGAGCGGGTCACAGGTCCACATCGGCCCGTCGTAGTCCGACTCCGACCCTGAAATCGGAATCTGGCCGACGGTGTGTACGTCGGCTCCCGCCGCCGACAGTTCGCTGGCGACGGTCGCTGGTGCCGTTGATGCGACGACCAACAGGTTGGCGTAGGCACTCGGAGGCAACTCCCTGAGCGGCGACTGCATCGAGTCGACCGACAACAGCGCTTGCTGGCCCGTCTCCAACGAAATCCCATCGGTGACATCGACAGCGTCCTCGTTGCTACTCACGGCGATCCCACCCGCTCCGGCCGGGAGACTGACGAGTCCCCGGAATGTCCCCTCCACCCATACGTGCGTACCCGTTTGAATGAGCTCCCAGAACCGTTATAAATCTATTCTGTCCGGACTGCCGCAACGCTCATCACGGTAGTGACAACAGTGAACGTATGCCATCGCTGGTCGTCCACTACGCGTTCGTCGGTCTGCTGGCGGCGACGCTGCTCGGTGCGGCATTCGACCGACGGTCGCTCCTCCTCTCGCTCGTCGTCGTGACGATTCCCGACATCGACGCCTTCATCGCACTGTTCTCGCGGGCTGGCCATCGAACCGCGACGACGAATCTCGTCATCCCAGCGATACTCGCGCTCGTCCTCGCGATCGACCTCTACTGGCGAGATGAATCGTTCGTCCGCGCTCGTTGGGGAGCCTACGGCGTCCGTGTCGCGTGGTTCTGCATCGTCGTCTACGCTGTCGGTCACGTCCTCTTCGATACCGTCACCGGCGGTGCGAACCTCCTCTGGCCGATTCACGACGAATTCTACGTCTTCAGGGGGCGGCTCGAACTCTCCACCAAGCGCGGCATCGTCCAGACGTTCGTAGAGTGGGAGACGGATTCGGGTGGGTCGAGCAGGCCCGCCTTGAAATCGATCGGCAACACCAGCACGGTCCAGATGGATACCGGCGTCGACCCCACTCCCGGACAGGCAGAGCCGGAGAACATGGACCGCATCTTCCCTGTCGTGCGCGGCGGCTGGCAGCTGTACGTCCTCGTCACCGGAACGCTGGCGACGGCCGCCCGCTTCGTCGTCGGCTACGACCTCCCCGAGGAGTAAACTCCGTTTCGACTCTTTCATGTAGGCGGTGTCCGACCGGGCAGGCATGGGATTCGAGGTGCATCGCCGACTCAGTGTCGCCGACGGCGTGACGCTGGTCAACGCCGTCGTCGGATTCGTCGCCGGGGCCGTCGCCTTCACCGACCTCCATCTCGCTGCTCGCCTCCTTCTCCTCTCGGTCATCGTCGACGCACTGGACGGTATCGTCGCTCGGAGCGGCGATAGCTCCGAGGTCGGGCCATTGCTCGACTCCATCACGGACGTCATCTCCTTCGGCGTCACACCGAGCCTGTTCGTCTACGTTCTGCTGACTGGCCAGTTCGGGGATATTACGGGCGGAAACCCGCTGGTATTCGTCGTCGTCTCGGTAGTCGCATCGCTCTACGCCCTCCTCTCTATCGTTCGCACGGCGTTTTACTCGACGTACTTCGACGGCCCCGACGAGCGGCCGGGGATGCCGAACTCGCTGGGGGCAATCGTTCTGGCCACCGCCTATCTCGCCGGTATTACCGACCCCGTGGTACTCGCCGCGGCAATCACCGTTCTGGCGGTCGCGCAGGTCGCGCCGTTCGACTACCCCAAACCCGGGGTGAAAACAGTCGTTCCGATGGGTGTGGTTCTGTTCCTCTCCGTCGTCGCGCCGACGGCGTTCGGGCGGGCCGGCCCGCGCATCATGCTCGGCATCGCCGTGCTCTTCTTCGCGTTCTCACCGCGGTACTACTGACGGCTTTGGAGCCGCTGGGACCGGTCAGTCCTCACTCACGCCGAGACGGGACCGCAGGAAGCCAGCGACGACATCGTTGAAGACCGCTGGTTGTTCGAGCATAGCGAGGTGGGCGGCATCGGGGACGACCGCGAACTCGCCGCCCGGAATCTCGGCGGCCAACCGTTCGTGATAGTCCCGCGGTGTGAGCTTGTCGTGTTCGCCACATACCGCCAGCGTCGGCGCGTCGATGGCGTCGAGGCGGTCGGTGACATCGAACTCGTTACAGGTCAGGAAGTCCCGGCGCGTGACGGCCTGACCGACCGCTCGCATTTGTTCTCGCGACCGGGAGAGAAGCGTTTCGTCGGTCGAGTGAAAGAGTCGGTCCCGGCCGTGGAGGAACTCGACGGCCCGGTCGAAGTCGTCGTCAAGCCACTCCCTGAGCGCGTCGTAGACCGGGAGAGACGGTCCCGAACCCGCCAACACGAGCGCGTCCGGTCGCCAGTCAGACTCCAGCGCCACCCACTGGGCGACGGCCCCGCCCAGGGAGTTCCCGACGAGCACGTTCGCACCGACCTCGCGAGCGACGGCAACGACATCGCTCGCGTACGCGATCAAGGTGTTTTTTCCCGGTGTCGTATCGACATCCTCGGACTTCCCGTGCCCGCTCAGATCAACCGCGGCGGCCGGACGAATGAGGCCGTTAGGCGCGTACTGATTGGCCCACACTCGGTGTGTACCGCCGCTGCCGTGGACGTAGAGGGCAGAATGTCCCGATCCCTCTCCCTCGACTACTTGATACGCCGTTGTCCGCCCATCGTGGACGACCGTTTGCATACGCCGTGCGAACGCACCCGACAGATAAAAGAACGCAGGACGCGAATTTGGTGTGAACCGCATTCAAGCAACAATACTAGATATCACTCACGTATGGCGAATTTTGGCGATAGATTTATATAGTTGTCTCACTTACTCAGAGTTAGGATGAATTCAGAACAGCAGTTGTTCGACGAGACGCCCCTCCGCCGGTTCGAGTACGACGACAGCCTCGTGCTCGCGGCGGACGTGGGAGTCGCCGACGACGCCAGTGTGGACGTCGTCGACGGCACGGTCATCGTCGTCCGCGACGGCGAGCAGTACGAGCAGGAACTCCCCAACACTACCGACGCACGAGCGTTTATCAACAACGGCGTCCTCACTATCGAAGTGTCGGACGAGGAGAGTGATATCTGATGAAACTCACTGTCAAACCACTCAAACAGAAGGACGCAGGGCGCGGACTCGCGGCTATCGACCGGGCCGCGATGAGCGAGATGGACCTCGAAAACGGCGATTACATCGTCCTCGATGGTAAGCAGGGACAGCGAGCCGTCGCGCGCGTCTGGCCCGGCTACCCCGAAGACGAGGCGAAGGGCATCGTCCGCATCGACGGGCAACTCCGGCAGGAGGCTGGCGTCGGGATCGACGACAGCGTCACCGTCGAGAAAGCCGACGTGAAGCCAGCGACGGCCATCACCGTCGCGCTCCCGCAGAACCTCCGGGTCCGCGGGAACGTCGGCCCCATGATTCGAAACAACCTCAGCGGGCAGGCTGTCACGCAGGGCCAGACCGTCCCCGTGAGCTTCGGTCTCGGCCCGCTCTCGTCGATGTCCGGGCAGAAGATCCCGCTCAAGATCGCCGAAACCGACCCCGCCGGGACGGTCGTCGTCACGGACTCGACTGACATCCAGGTCAGTGAGAAGCCCGCCGAACAGATTCGCGACGGCGAGGAAGGTGCGGCCGACCGCGAGTCGCCTGATGTGGCCTACGAGGACATCGGCGGACTCGACAACGAACTCGAACAGGTCCGCGAGATGATCGAGTTGCCGATGCGTCACCCCGAGCTGTTCCAGCAACTCGGCATCGAACCGCCGAAGGGCGTCCTGCTCCACGGTCCGCCCGGTACGGGGAAGACCCTCATGGCGAAGGCTGTCGCCAACGAGATAGACGCCTACTTCACGACTATCTCCGGGCCGGAGATCATGTCGAAGTACTACGGCGAGAGCGAGGAGCAACTCCGCGAAATCTTCGAGGAGGCCGAGGAGGAGGCTCCGGCTATCGTCTTCATCGACGAGATTGACTCCATCGCACCCAAGCGCGGCGAGACCCAGGGCGACGTGGAACGCCGCGTCGTCGCCCAACTGCTCTCGCTGATGGACGGCCTCGAAGAGCGCGGCCAGGTCATCGTCATCGGCGCGACCAACCGCGTCGACGCCATCGACCCCGCGCTCCGCCGTGGCGGACGTTTCGACCGCGAGATCGAGATCGGCGTCCCGGACAAAGAAGGCCGCAAGGAAATCCTGCAGGTCCACACCCGCGGGATGCCCGTCGCCGACGACATCGACATCGACGGCTACGCCGAGAGCACCCACGGTTTCGTCGGTGCCGACCTTGAACAGCTGACCAAGGAGGGCGCGATGAACGCCCTCCGGCGCATCCGACCGGAACTCGACCTCGAGTCCGACGAGATAGACGCAGAGGTGCTCGAAAAGCTGGAAGTCACCGAGCGGGACTTCAAGGACGCGATGAAGGGAATCGAACCCTCCGCGCTCCGCGAGGTGTTCGTCGAAGTCCCCGATGTCACGTGGGACTCCGTCGGTGGCTTAGAGGGCACCAAAGAACGGCTCCGTGAGACCATCCAGTGGCCGCTCGAATATACCGAGGTGTTCGAGTCGATGGACTTAGACGCTGCGAAGGGCGTCCTGCTGTACGGCCCGCCGGGCACGGGGAAGACCCTGCTGGCGAAAGCCGTCGCCAACGAGGCCCAGTCGAACTTCATCTCCGTGAAGGGGCCGGAGCTACTGAACAAGTTCGTGGGCGAGTCCGAGAAGGGCGTCCGCGAAGTGTTCAGCAAGGCCCGCGAGAACGCCCCGACGGTGGTGTTCTTCGACGAGATCGACTCCATCGCCGGTGAACGAGGCGGCGGACAGTTCGACTCCGGTGTCGGCGAACGCGTCGTCTCACAACTGCTGACCGAACTCGACGGCATCGAGGAGATGGAGGACGTCGTCGTGGTCGCCACGACCAACCGACCCGACCTCATCGACGACGCGCTCCTGCGCCCGGGCCGACTGGACCGTCACGTCCACGTCCCGGTTCCCGACGAAGGGGCGCGGCGCGCCATCTTCAACGTGCACACCCGACAGAAGCCGCTGGCGGAGGGCGTGGACTTAGACAGCCTCGCCCGTCGGACCGAGGGCTACGTCGGGGCCGACATCGAGGCGGTCTGCCGCGAAGCATCGATGGCCGCGACCCGCGAGTTCATCAACAACGTCGACCCCGAGGACATCGGTGACTCGGTCTCGAACGTCCGCGTGACGATGGACCACTTCGAGCACGCGCTCGACGAAGTCGGGCCCAGCGTCACCGAGGAGACCCGCGAGCGCTACGACGAGATCGAAAAGCGCTTCGACACCGCGGAACCCTCGCTGGGCGACGAGGACGACAAGGTCAGCCGAACGTTCCAGTAGTACGACCTTTTTCGTCGTTGGGTCGCCTACGGCGACCACGCCTCGAAAAACGTCCTCAGAAGTCGAAGACTTCTGATGGGTTGCGTTAGAGCTTCGCTCTAACGAACGTCGATGAAAAAGCCGGAATCGCCGCCGGCGATTCCGGAGAAACCGCGCCTCGCTTCGCTCGGCGCGGTATGCTTCTCGGATACGCCTGCCCTTCCCCGGGTCGCGGCACGGAGGCCGCTCCCGGCCACTGCGGAGTTCTTCGTATTATCGACCTTCAGCAGCGACCGGCTATTTCATTCGACACGCAAAACCCCACGACCCGACCAGCCCGTGGTCGTTCCGACCAGTTATTTAACGACAGCACCCCCACCCTGTGAACATGGCCGAGGCCACAGAAGTGGCGAGCGAACACGCAGGCGACGAGGAGGAGGAACACGCCCACGAGAGTCGCTGGCCGCTGCCGGCGGCGATCGGGGCCGGCGCGCTGTATCTCGGCGCGGGTCTCTACTTCGTCGGCCAGAATCTGGTTCCGTCCGTCATCCCGATAGTCCTCGTCGCCGTCGGCGCACTCGGTCTCCTCGGCGGGCTCGCCGGGTGGGCCAACGAGGCGTTTATCGCGGACTACCGACGTTCGGGCGGCGGCGAGTCGGACGTCCTCAGAATGGGCATGATACTGTTTCTGGCCTCCGACGTAGCGACGTTCTCAGCGGGATTCGTCTACTACGCGTTCATCCGCGTCGGCGCGTGGCCACCCGAACACCTCCCGTCGCTGCTCGGATCGCTCGTCATCGTCAACACCGCGTTGCTGGTAGCAAGCAGCTTCACGCTCCACTACGGCCACGAAGCGCTTGAATCGGGGAACCGCCGCCGGTTCCTCGGTCTCATGGGTGCGACGCTACTGCTCGGTGTCGTCTTTCTCGGCGGGCAGGTCTACGAGTACTACGAACTGCTCGTCGCGGAGGGCTTTTCCCTCTCGACAGGCATCCTCGGCAGCGCCTTCTTCGGCCTGACGGGATTGCACGGCCTCCACGTCGCACTCGGCGTACTCCTCCTCGCTATCGCCTTTGGCCGGGCGCTCAGGGGACACTACTCGCCGGAAAGAGATACCGCCATCGAGACGACATCGCTGTACTGGCACTTCGTCGACGTCGTTTGGCTCTTCCTCGTCCTCGTGTTGTACGTCGGCGCGTCGATATAGCACCCGTTCAGCCGGCCTGTTCTTCCAGCGCGACCATTTTCCGGTATATCGGCGGCGAGAGGATGGCAAGCGTCCCGAACGCGATGGCGAACACGCCGAGCGGGAACTGAAGCGGCGCGGCGGCGTAGCACGGGTGCTCGGCGACGATAGTCACGTAGTGTTGTTCACCTTCGTAGGTGACTATCGACCCATTGCGGAACTCGGCCGCGTGGGGGAACTCGCCCTCGACTTTTGCCTCACCGACGGGGTCGTCAACCGCCTCGGTGAACGCCGTCTGTTCGGCCGACGACAGCTCCTCGTATTGGAAGCGAGCCAGGTTCGGGGCCGAGGTGTTACCGAACTGTCCGGCGGTCTCCTCGGGGCTCTCGACAGCGATGCTCGGATTGCCACAGCCAGCGAGATCTCCCTGGATGAGCGCGTAGCCGCCCGGCACCGCTGCACCGATGCCGACGGCGACCAGCAAGACGCCGACGAACGGCGCGAGATAGGTGAACAGGACCGACTCCGGTTGTTCATCCGCCATTTTATGCCTCCATCTCGTGTGCGTTCCGACGACGTGACCGGAGGTACTGGAAGGTGACCGTCAATCCCAGTCCGTACGCCCAGTGGGCGACGAGGACGAAGCCGAGATAGCCGACGAACGCCAATCCCTGCTGGCCGGTGTAGAACGCGATGACGAACCCGGTCGAGATGAGCGTCGCGAAGACCAGTCCCGTCTCGAACATCAGACGGCCGGGGAGGTACTCCGAGAACGCGAGGAAGAGCAGCGGCCACGTGACGGCACCGCCGACGAGGAACAACAGCGCACCGACGAGCGGTGTCGCCGGGAGACCGACGAGTTCGGCAATCTCACTGAAGGAGGCCGGGTCGAGCACGCCGACGTACGCGGCCGTCCCGAGACCCCCGGTCATCAGGAGCGTGCCGACGATGCCGCCGGCGGCCGCCATCCACGCATTCCGGTAGACGTTCTCCGCGACGGTGCCGACACCGCCGAGGAGGCCGATGGGTTGCAGATCCGGTGCGTACGAGCGCCGAGTGCTCTCGGGTTCGGATGGTTCGAGGTCGTACTTCTCGACCATCCGCTCTTCGAACCACTGCCACTCCCGGGTGAACTGGTTGGTCGCTTTCAGGTCCCACGGATCCGTCGTCTGGACGACATCGCCCTTCCAGTAGGACACCAGCATGTTGTAGAGCCACAGCAGCGCACTCAGCCCGATGACGTACGCGCCGACGGTCGCAATCTGCTGGGCGAACTGATACTCGACGGGGTAGATAGCCTGCCGCCGCGGCAGTCCCAGCCCGCCGATGACCAGCAGCGTCATGAACGTCACGAACGACCCGAAGATGAGCAACGCCGCCTGGAACTTCGCCATCCGCGTATCGTACCATCGGCCAGTGATGAGCGGATACCAGTAGTAACTCGCGGCGATCATCATGAAGGGGATGATGCCGACGACGATGAGGTGGAAGTGTCCGACGACGTAGTAGGTGCCGTGATAGAGGACGTCGATGGGGATGACCGCGAGGAAGACGCCCGTGACCCCTCCGATAATGAACGTCCCGATGCTACCGGCACAGAGTATGAAGGGTGCCGAGAGGCGGATGTCGCCGTCCCACATCGTCGTTATCCAGTTGAACGTCTTGATGGCGCTGGGGACGGCGATGGCGATAGAGATCGCCATGAACGAGGCTTTGAGTCGCGGGTCGACGCCCGAGACGAACATGTGGTGGGCCCAGACGCCGAAAGAGAGCACGCCCATCCCCATGGTCGAGTAGACGATGAACTGGTAGCCGAACAGTTTTCGGCCGACGAACTTTGGAAGTAACGTGCTCATCAGCCCCGCCGCCGGCAAGAAGAGGATGTACACTTCGGGGTGGCCCCAGAACCAGAAGAGGTGTTGCCAGAGGATGGGACCGCCGCCTTCCGTGGCGAAGAACGTCGTGCCGAGGTTCCGGTCCAAGAGGAGCATCACGAGTGCGCTTCCGAGCAGCGGGAACGCGAACAGCGCGAGCCCGCTCGTAACGAGCATGTTCCACGAGAAGATGTCTAGGTTCGCCCACGTCACGCTCTCCGTTCGCTCGTAGACGATGGTCACGATGAAGTTTATCGCCCCGACGGTCGTGGCGATGCCGGAGAGGTGCAGGCCGAGTATCAGCAGGTCGATCTGCGGATTCGGTTGCTGGACTGACAGCGGGGCGTAGAGCGTCCAGCCGACGCTGACCTCGCGGACGGTGAGGAAGAACTGGATGGCGTCCTGCGGGAGAAACAGACTGAGAATCTGCCCGCCGACCTGCACCAGCAGGCCCATCCGCACCATCAGGAGTGCGGGAGGCAACAACCAGAAGCCGATGGCGTTCACGCGCGGGAACGCCATGTCGTCGGCCCCGATGAGCAGCGGGAGCATGTAGTTCCCGATGCCGAAGAAGACTGGCAGGACGAAGAATATCAGCATCGTCAGCCCGTGAGTCGTAAACAGCGCGTTGTACGTCTCTGGCGTCCAGATGTCCGCCTGTGCGGTGACGAGCTCCGTCCGGAGCATCATCGCGTCCATCCCGCCCCAGAGGCCGGCGACGGTGCCGAAGACAATGTAGAGCATCCCGATGTCGCGGTGATTCGTCGTCGTCAGCCAGCGATAGACCTCCGACTGAAGGCGGTCGATTTCGAATCGAATCTCCTCTCTGGTAGTGTACCCACCGTCGCTCTCGGGACGAACGCTATGGCGAGCGTGAAACCAGAGTGCGAGTATCCCGATGGCGAGGAGCGCCAGCGCGGACCCCTCGATGACTGCTCTGTTCAGCATCGTCCGGCGGGCACCCACAGGACGGTCGGCGGCGACGCGGTCGGAGAACTCATTAGTTCACCCTGACGGTGCCACGCTCATAAAACCACGCGACGACGCGGGAACCTATCGATTTTCGATAGAGAACTCCCGCGCCGTCCCGGAGTCGCCAAGCTATTTGAGGCGCGCGGAGCAAGGGATTCGTAATGCGTCTCAGTCGCAGTTTGGCGTGGCTGTGTGTCCTCGCTTTCGGAGCCGTGGTCTTCTCCTCGCCCGCGGCCGCTCAGTCGGTCAACCGGGCGGCCATCGACGACCTGAACGAGCAGTTGCTGTACGTCGCGCTTCCGCTGACGCTATTCGTCGAGTTGACGCTCGTCTACGCCATCTATCGGTTCCGGAACAACGACCGCCCGAAACCGACCGTCGACGACCCCGCACTGGAGATTACGTGGACCGCCGCGACCGGCGCGATCTTGATTTTCGTCGGCGTCTCCGCCTTCTTCGTCCTATTGAACCCCTACATCAGCCCCGCGGCCGCCGGGCCGACCGACACCGGCGGACAAGTGGCCGACGACATGGAAGTCGAAGTGCTGGCCTACCAGTGGGGCTGGGAGTTCCACTATCCCGAGGCGAACGTCACGACCCAGTCTCGCCTCGTCCTCCCGAAAAACGAGAGCGTGACGTTCACGCTCAAGTCATCGCGGGTCATCCACTCGCTGTACATCCCGCAACTCGGCGTCAAGCAAGACATCTTCCCCGGACAGACGACGATTGCCCGGACCAAGCCCACGCAGACCGGATCCTATCGACTCTACTGTGCCGAACTCTGCGGGTCGGGCCACAGTCGGATGGACGCCACCGTCGTCGTCCTCAATCAGTCCGACTACGACGACTGGGTCGAACAACAGCAGCGTGCGTCCTCGACGAACGGCACCACGAGTAGCGGCACCGCAACGTCATCGGCGAACGGCACCACGACGCCCGCGAACGGGACCGAGGCGGCACGCATCTCCGCTCCCGCCGCGCGCGCTCACGCCAGATAACCCAGTTGACGGAGGTGGTCCGTCGTCTCGGAGTCCTGTTCTCGCTCCGGCGGCGAAAGCGTCGGTTCGAAGGTCCGCTCGTCGGTTGCCGTCGTCTCCGCCCACGGCACCTGCCTCACTTCGGGAATGGGGACAGCGTATCGGTGCATGTACATCCCCCACTCGCCGTAGGCGTTCCCGTGATCCGCGCTCAGGACAACCCTCTCGGCGTCTAGGTTCTCAAGCAGCAACGCCACCTCGTCTAGGACCCAGCGGAGGTTGTCCAGATACGCGTCCCACACCTTCTGGAAGTCCCCGCCGTTCTTGAGATAGTCGAACGGCTCGCCCTCCCACGGTTCGAGCGTCTCGCGACCCTCGGCTATCGCCCGCGCAGTAAAGGGGTGATGTGGCTGTTCGTAGTGGACGACGAGTCGCTCGGGGTTTATTTCGCGCCCGACCGAAATCGCTCGCTCGGTGACCGGTCGCGGAAGTGTCAGGCCGACCGGCGGTGGGTCGGCGTACATCCACGGCTGATCGACGTAGCGGAAATCCTCGGGGCGGAGCGTCTTCCAGTCGGTGTTCGAGACGCCCCGGCCGTCCTCCGGGAACTCCCGTTCGGCGAGGACCCGCTGTGTGAACGCGTTCGCCGAGACTAGCGCTGTATCCGCAATCTCCGAGCGGTACTCCTCTGTGAACGTTTGGGCCATCCACTCGGCGGACGCGGAGCCGACCGACCAGATGGAGTCTACATCGTCGATAAAGTCGTACTCCCACGCGACCTCCCGCAACGCGTCCACCCGACAGGTATCGAGGATTACCAGCGCATCCCACTCTCGCTCGAAGACGTTCGTCCCCAACGGGTACCGTGAGAGGACGGACATCGCGAGACCCACGTACCCATAGTAGCCGCGTTTGAGTAGTGATTGCACAGACCACTGTCGGTGTTCACAAAGTATTGTAAATGAGCCCACAAAGCTATAATTACGGATTACCGTCTGTTGTGAACGATCCTGTAATATTGTTGCACCGAGCGAACAGCGGTAAGCTCACTAATAAAACGTTGTCCAGGTACCGCTCCGACCCGTGTCACAACCCACATTATCGGCCGCGTCCGACTATAGCGTATGAACCAGACTCGGGGCCACGTCCCGGCACTGACGGGCCTGCTAACCGTTCTCTCGCTAGCGCTCGTCTTCGGGGCCGTCCTCGGCGCGATTCCGCCTCGCGTCCTGCCGCGCGCTCCCGACTCCATCCTCGCGGCGATTCCTCACCTCAACGCCGCCATTAGCGCCACTGCCATCGCGACCATCGTCGCCGGCGTTCGCGCGGTACGGAACGGTCAGATTCAGCGCCACCGCCGTCTGATGCTGACGGCCTTCGGCCTGTTCGGCGCGTTTCTCGTCCTGTATCTCTACCGCATCACGCTGGAGGGGCCGACTGACTTCGCCGGTCCCGCCGCCGTCGAATCCTTCATCTACCTGCCGCTGCTCGCTATCCACATCCTGCTGGCGATTATCGCCATCCCGCTGGTGTACTACACGCTGTTGCTGGCCGCGAGCCATCCGGTCGCGGAACTCTCACAGACGAACCACCCGCGGGCAGGGAAAGCGGCAGCCGGACTCTGGCTGGTCTCCTTCTCGCTCGGCATCGTCGTCTACGCGATGTTGTATCTGTTCTGGTGACTCATCGGATTGTTGTAGTCTCGTACCGGTATCCTCGGGCCCGGTGCGACGAGTACAGGGAAACAGCTACAACAATCCGTATCACTGCTCGCCCCACTCCTCACAGAGCAGTCCGTACCACAGCATGTCGTGCCACACGCCGTCAAGACGCCACTCCGCGCGGTGTGCCCCTTCCCGAACGAAACCGAGGCGCTCTAAGACGGCGATAGATCGGTCGTTCGAACCGACAACGCGGGCGTTCCACTTTCGTACGGCCCGCTGGTCGAACCCGTAGCCGACCAGCCGCTCGGCCGCTTCCGTGGCGTATCCCTCACCCCACGCATCGGGATCGAGCCAGTAGCTAAGTTCGGCGATGCCTCGTTCCGGGTCGTGTTCGGTCATCGCGACGAGACCGACGGGCTCAGTTCGGTCGGCGACCGTCCCCTCGTCCTCGGTGTCGTGGTCGAGACAGATCACCAGATGAACTGAGTCATCGTCGGCGAGCGTCTCCTCGTAGTACGTCTCCATCTGGTCCGCTGTGGACGGTTGCGGGTAGGTGCCCCAACCCCACACACGGTCGTCGTGGAACAAGCGACGAATCCAGTCAGTATCGTCTTTGTCCGGCGAGCAGAGGGCAGTTCTGTCGGTGTGAAGGAATGCAGGCCCGGGCATAGCGGTTCGCTCCCACGGACCGGATAAAAGTGTGCCGGGGGTGTGTCCGACGTTCTCAGGGAGTAGCTGGTTTTTCACTCGAACGACGGGAAAACCGGAGCCGTTCACGGGTCGTTCTGCCCCGCTCGCATTTTCGAGGGTCCTCCAGGCTCGGACCCTCGCTAGTCGTCGGCCGGCGTCGGTTCCCCACCGATATCGGGGCGGACGACGTCGCGGTCGGTCTCCTCGCCCTCGATGTCGTAGGGGTATTCGCCGGTGACACAGCCCAGACAGAGGTCGGCACGGCTGGTTTCGAGCGTCTCGGCGATGGCGTCGATAGAGAGATACGATAGCGAGTCGGCCTCGATTTCCTCGCGAATCTCCTCGACGGACTGGTTGCCGGCGATGAGTTCGTCACGGGAGGCCATGTCGATGCCCATGTAACAGGGTGCGACGATGGGCGGTGCGCCGATGCGGACGTTGACCTCCTCCGCGCCGGCGTCTTTCAGCAGCTGGATGAGCTGCGTCGAGGTGGTCCCGCGGACGATGGAGTCGTCGATGATGGTGACCGTCTTCCCCTCGATGGTCGATTTGATCGGGTTGAGCTTCAGGCGGACAGCGCGTTCGCGTTCGTCCTGTGTCGGCATGATGAACGTCCGGCCAACGTAGCGGTTCTTCATCAGGCCCTCCGCGAACTCGATATCCGAGCCGTCGTCCTGTGCAGCCTCGGCGTATCCGGAGGCGAACGCGCGCCCGGAGTCGGGCACCGGGAGGACGACATCCGATTCGACGCCCGATTCCTCCCAGAGCTTGCGGCCCAGTTCACGGCGGACTTCGTAGACCAGACTGTCGTCGATCGTCGAGTCCGGTCGGGCGAAGTAGACGTGTTCGAAGAAGCAGTGAGCCGTGTTCTCCTGCTCGATGAGTTGGTAGGTGTCGTAGCCGGTGCCGTCAGGGTGGAGGACGACGAGTTCGCCCGGTTTCACGTCGCGGATGAGTTCACCGTCGAGGGTGTCGATGGCGGCCGATTCGGAGGCGAGGACGTAGCCGTCTTCGAGTTCGCCGATACACAGCGGGCGGTTGCCCTGCGGGTCTCGCACGCCGAGCACCGTTTCGTCGTGCATGATGGTCAGCGAGTACGACCCGTGGATGCGCTCCATCGTTCGCTTGACGGCGCGAACGAGGTCCTCCTCTAAGAGGTTGCGCGCGAGGTCGTGAGCGATGACTTCGGTATCGCCGTCAGAGGTGAACGCGTGACCGAGGTCGGCCAGTTCGTCGCCGATCTCGTCGGCGTTGACGAGGTTCCCGTTGTGCGAGAGTCCCAGTGAGCCGGACTTAAACGAGACGGAGAAGGGTTGGGCACAGCAGGCGTTGACGCTGCCTGCGGTAGGGTAGCGGACGTGGCCGATGCCGTTCGACCCGTTCAGCGGCTGGAGGTCCTCGGGACCGAAGGCGTCACCGACGAGGCCCATCTCGACGTGGCTGTGCTGCTGGAAGCCGTCGTGGGTGACGATGCCGGCAGACTCCTGCCCGCGGTGCTGGAGCGCGTACAGAGAATAGTAGAGGGGGCGGGCGGCGTTACGGTCTTCGAGAGAGATGCCAACAACGCCGCACTTCTCGTGCATGATGGTGAGTTATTCGCCGGCTTTCGACTGCCACTCGTAGTCACGTCGTTTCGCCGACTTGCCGAAGCCGCACGACGAGCAGACCTTCTTTTTCGTGTGATACGATTTTTCGCCACACCGGCGACACTTCGTATGTGTCGTGGTGTTTTTCTTCCCTTGGCTCGGTGTTCCTGCGCCAGTCATGGGTTAATCGAGACGACGTTATCCCCGCGTATAATCGTTGTGTCTTCGTCTTCGATGACGAGATTCATGTGCTGGTCGTACCCAGTGAGTTCGCCCTCGAATATCTCGCCGCCCTTCAGTTGAACAGTGACGTCCTCGCCGAGCGACGCTTCGAGTACGTCCAGCGGTCGTCCACTCATGTACGGTTGAGATAGTGTCTGGCGCTTAAACGTACCGCTTGCTCGGCACGACTGCCGGAAAGATATCGAATCGGCCGCGCTGTCTACGGAGCGTCGCCCTCGGTGGGCCCGTCGTCTTGCGTCGACGGCTCGGCAGCGTGAATACCCACTGCGCCCGCGGGTGGCGCTGGTGGTATCTGCTCGGACTCCTCGCTCCCGGTCAGCGTCGGCACGACCAGTCGTGCGAAGTGAAAGACCACGACGAGTAAGAGCGGGCCGAGGAAGAGCCCGTACCATCCGAACAGCATCGGCCCGAGGATGTACGCGATCATCACGAGGCCGACGTGGAGGTTCCGCCCGGAGACGTACGGTCGAAGCAGGAGGTCGGGAATGAAGTCGACGATGACGACGGTGGCGACGACGAACACCGTGGGGAACCACAGTGGCTCACCGTTGAGGACCGCTCGTCCAAAGAGGCCGAGCGCCACCGGAATGTACACCAGTTTCATGCCGACGACCGGTATCAGACTCGCCGCGCCCGCGAGGACGCCGACGAGCGCCGGGTACGGGATACCGCTGGCGGGCGCGAAGACGTTCAACACGGTGTAGAGAACCACCCCGACGATGGCGACGACGAACGCGTTGAGGATGTTCCCGAAGAAGACGCTCCCGAGGTCCTCGTCGACCTTCTCCACGTACTCGTCGAAGACGCCGGACTCGCTGCCGAACATGTTTCGGAACCAGCGGCTGAGGCGCGGGCCATCCCGGAGGAGGTAGTAGGCGACGGTCAGCGCCAGGAACAGGTCGATGAGCGCTGCCCCTATCAGCGGGAGGTAATCGAGGGCACCCGTCGCGAACAGCTGTCCGGCGCTGATGACGTCAGGATTCTGCAGTAACACCTCGGGGTCCTGAACGATGGCGGAGACGTCGAGATAGGGTTCGATGAGCCCAGCTAACGGACCGAGGTCAACGGTCTGTGCCAGATTGCCCAGTTCCTGTGCCGCGACGGCCATCGTGTAGCCGACGAGGAGGACCACCGGGACGGCGAGGACGAGCAGCGACGTCGCAGCGGCGATCGTTGGTCGAAACCGACTTCGCAGTCGGCGGTGGGCCGGACGGGTTACGTAGTAGAGAAACAGGCCGAGGACGAACGCGCCGGCGTAGTTGGTGAGTACCCACGCTAACAGGACGGCGATGAACAGGCCGAGGACCCACCAGGCCGCGCGACCCTTCGAGGGCGGCCACTCCATGCTATCGGTCCCGCCTCCGTGTCTGACAGCGCCACTCTGTCGATGGGACACGCTGGCGCGTCCCGAAACCCATCACGCCACGTGTGTCGCCGACGGCACGGTTCGTTACGAGCGTGATACCGCGCCGAGCCGAGGGTAATCTGCGTCTACACATCGACGGAGAAGGGGGCGGTGTCGGTCGCACGGACGGCGAACCCGGCGAGCAGATCCGCGAGCGCGTCGAGGTCCGCTGGGTCGATGACTTCGACCGGCGTATGCATGTACCGGTTCGGGAGACCGACGTTGACCGCCGGGATGCCGCCACGTGCGGTGTAGAAGGCGTCGGCGTCGGTGCCCGTTCGGATGCCCGTCGCCTGCAACTGGACATCAATCTCCTCGTCTGTGCCCGTCTCGCGGAGCGAATCGACTACGACAGGGTGGTTAGCGCTGCCCCGGGAGACGACCGGGCCACCGCCGAGTTCGATGCCGTTCGAGCGCTCGCCCGGCGAGTCCGGCGAGTCGGGCGCGTGAGTGACATCCACCGCGACGACGGCGTCCGGGTCGAGGTCGAAGCCGACCATCTTCGCGCCCTGCAGGCCGACTTCCTCCTGGACCGTCGAGACGGCGTGGACGGTAGCCTCGACGCCCCGTTCGGCCGCGCGGCGCAGTCCCTCGGCGGCCGCCCAGATGCCGACTCGGTTGTCCATCCCGCGGGCGGCGAGGCGGCCATTTTCGAGTTCCGAGACGGTCTGTGTGAACGTGATCGGGTCGCCGCGGTCGACCAGCGATTCGAGTTCCTCGCCGTCGTCGGCACCCACGTCGACGTGCTGTTCGGTCACCTCGGGAACGCTCTCCTCCTCACCGTCCCGGAGGTGGATCGCGGTCTGGCCGACGACACCTGACACCGGGCCGTCGGCGGTGTGGATGGTGACGTGTTGGCCGCGGGAGACGGTCTTATCGGATCCGCCGATGCGTCCGAGACGGATGAACCCGTCGTCGGTCAAATCACGGACGATAAAGCCGATCTCGTCGCCGTGGCCCGCTAGCGCGACCGACGTGTCGTCGCCGTGCAGCGTGGCGACGGCGTTGCCGTAGTCGTCAGTCCTGACCTCGTCTGCAAACTCGCTGACGTAGTCCACCCACACGCGCTGGCTGTCGGCCTCGTAGCCGGAGGGGCCCGGCGTGGTCAACAGCGACTCCAAGAACTCGCGTCGTCGTTCCTCCATACCCGTGTTATGGTGTCGGCGACTATGAATTACGGGGCTGCCGAAGCGATTGAAAGTCACGATAGCGACGACACGCGAGCGAAGTCAGCGGCATGGAGAAACGGGCCGATCGCTCCGACAGCACAACGGATAAGAGTCGTCGGGCCGACGTATCAGTATGGCGAAATTCACTCTCCTGGAACTGAACCTGGACGGTTCGGAGTTCACCGCCGGCACGCCTAGCTTTGGAACCGACGAGAGCGACGAGGAGGAACTGATGGAGGAGGAACCCGCCGAGGAAGAAGGCGGGCGCTCCGGCCTGCTCGCGGTCTTCGTCCTCGTCGCGTTGCTCGTCGTCGCAGTCGTGGCGAAGAAGAAACTGCTCGGCGGTGGCGACGAACTCGACGACGAGTTCGACGACGGACTCGACGACGATTTCGGCGACGTCTGAGGCTGCCCGACGCGAGCTCTGAGACAGCACGGGGAGAAGGCCTATGCCTCGCCGCCCCGTTTCCTGGATATGGGATTGTATCACAGCGTCCGCGCCGTCGCAGGCGCGTCCGGTGACGGGCCGCTGGACTGGAACGCCGTCACGTCCGCCGCCAAGGAGGCGACGGACCCGGGCGATCTCGACGTCTCCGCCGACGAGCGAAAGGGATACGCGGCCGACGTCCGTGACGCCCGTGACCGCGTCCGCGAGGTCGGCGGGCTCGACTTCGACCTCCCGGAGACGGTCGAGATTCAACACCGTCACCACTGGATAGACGCGAACGTGGCGACCTTCGAGCGGGTGATGGCTCCGATAGAACAGCAGGCGAAGTTCATCCCCGGGATCGCCCGCGTCGTCAACACGGGGTCGATGGCGTTCGCCCTCTCCTTTCTCGCTAACAACGTCCTCGGCCAGTACGACCCGCTCCTGCTGGCCGACGGTGACGACCACGCGCTGTACTTCGTACGGCCGAACATTCGGAAGGTCGCCGGCCAACTCGACGTGGACCAAGACCGCTTCCGCCGCTGGATCGCCTTTCACGAGGTGACTCACGCCGCGGAGTTCGGAGCCGCGCCGTGGCTCTCCGAGCACATGGAGGAGAAGATGGAGGAGGCCATCGACCGCCTCAGCGACGGCAACTTAGACCGCACCTCGCTCGGTGAACTGGACACGACGATGACCGCCGTCGAGGGGTACGCAGAGCTGCTGATGGACCGTGCCTTCGACGACGAGTACGACGACCTGCGGCGGAAGGTCGACGAGCGCCGACAGGGGCGCGGCCCCATCGCGGAACTCGTCCGCCGGATGCTCGGTCTCGGGATGAAACGCCAGCAGTACGAGCGCGGAAAGGCGTTCTTCGAAACCGTCGCCGACGCTCGCGGCGTCGCGGCTGCCGGACGGGTCTGGGACTCGCCCGAGACGCTGCCGACCGACGACGAAATCGAGAATCCGTCGCTCTGGATCCGGCGTATCGACCCGTAAGCCGATGCTTCTGTCCGCCGGTGGCCGTCTCGCTGCTGTAACAGTACAGGGGTGGTCCGGAGGGCTTACCCGCTGAAAGCTCACCATAACATTACTGAGCGGTCGTGTGGACGCTACGTAGATGCCACTCTCTAGTCGCATCGCATCTGGGCTACGTTTAGGGACGGGGACGGGGACAAGCGAACAGTCCAGTTATGATTTGCGTGTGCTCAGGTCGATTAGCGAGGTGTCTCCCGACCGTTGGAACGCTGTCGTCGAACAGTCGTCGCGGGGCAGCGTCTTTCATCGCTACGAGTGGCTTGACGCCGTCGAGAACGGCCTCGGCTACACGCCGAGACACGTCTTCGTCGAGAAAGATGGGAATCCTATCGGTCTCTTTCCGAACTTCCTGGAACCTCTAGAGGGCGTCGACCGCTCGCCGCTCCGACGACTGGTCTCGGTCGAACCCGGTTTCGGTGGCCCGCTGACGACGACAGACACAGACACGGTCCTCCCGTCGATGCTCGATACCATCGCTGACTACTGCACCAGACGGACCGTCGTCCACGAGATACGCGCACTCGATACCAGCTACCTCCGCTACAACACGCTCTTGCAGTGTCAGGGCTACGAGCCGAACCGGCGACGCTGTCGCTTTCTGTTGCACCTCTCGCGCCCGTACGAGGACATTCTATCGGGGATGAGTCGGTCGCGGCGGAAAGGGATCGAACACGGGCGGGAGGGCGACGCCGAGATAATCGAGGAGGAAGTCACCCGAGACACCCTCAGACAGTTCTACCGGACGTACGTACAGGTTATGGACGATCTCGGAGTCTCCGCGTTCTCGCGCTCGTTCTTCGAGTCGTTGCTCGGGATGGCGGACCGACTGCTGTTGGTCACCGCGCGCGTCGACGGCGAGTACGCCGGCGGATTGCTGGAGATACTCGACGACGAGCAGTCCTCCGTCCACGGGTATATTTCCGCGATTCCGCGTGAGTTCTTCGATCACCACGTCTCGGAACTGCTCTACGACTACGTCGTTCGCTGGGGGATCGACAACGGCTACGAGACCTACGACCTCGGGACGACGAAACCGGACTACGAGAACGGCCTGTTCCGGTACAAAGAGGGGTTTGGCGGGCAGCCCGTGCCGACGCTCGTCTGGGAACGCGGCGGCAACTCGCTCTGGGACGTTTTCCACAGGGGGCGAGCGATGTACCTGAAACACTTCAGCGCCGAGTCGTAACCGCGGCGAGAAAGACAGCGGGGGCTGCGGTCGGGAACCCGCAAGCTAGAAGACCGCCCGTTCGAGGAGCCGGCGCACGAGGCGTGGCCGGCGGGAGTCGTGCGGATAGACGGTGACGGTCGTACACCCCGGACTCGGCGAGGGCGGTCCGTCGTCGAACAGCGCCGCTCTGAGTCGGTGATCGGCCCCCCGATACACGAGGAGATCCGGCCGCGGCAATCGCCCCCCGTCGCTCCGGAGCGACTCAGTCTGAACGGGGACCGAGAGCATCTCGGAGAGTGACGACTGGTAGTCGTCGATCGTCTCCTTTCGTTCCTCGGAGCCGTCAGCGGGGTACCACAGCGAGACGGTCCCCTCGTTCGACGCAGCGATGGCCTCAGAGACGGTCACCGCGAGGGGCGGGTGTGGTCCGCCCTCACCCGCCACCAGAACCTGTTCCGGTCGGTCGTAGCCGAGGTTGTCCACGAGGAGGACATCACAGGGAGCGTGCCGAACGACCCAGTCGATGGGGTCGGCAAACAGCCGCGATCGAAGCCGGAGCGGTTCGTGTTCAGCCAGTATCGTGTCTACGTCCCGGTTGCCCGCGAAGTTGACGATGGCGTGTTTCGTGTCGTGGCTGACTATCTCATCGGCCTCTATCTCGACGGGTAGCTCCTCTCCGAGTGTCTCCATCCGCGTTTCGAACGCGAGGTCGGCCGACGACTGGTCGGCCACGTCCTCGATGAGGGGTGCCTGGTCAGGAATTTCCTCGAAGCGGACAGCGACCACGCGACCGTCGTCCGGTCGGACGACGTCGGCGGCCAGTCTGATCAGCGCTCGCTCCCTGTCTTCGGTGATCTCTTTCGTGAACGCGACGAGAACTTCGCGGGTGGTGTCCGACGTGGCGGACTCGACGTCAGTGAGCGCGTTCTGACCAACCTGTCGTCGGATGGCGTCCGTCGCTGCGCCCTCTCGACGAACTCGCGGACGGACGTAAACGAGGTACCAGACGACGCTCCCGAGCGTGATGGCGAGCGCACCGACGAGCGCGACGATCCCCATCTGCGTGAGGAGGAGGCCGCCGGTGACGGCCCCAGCTATCTGTACCCACGGGTACAGCGGCGACGTGAACTCGGGTTCGTAGTCGGCGTTCCCTTCACGGAACGCAATGAGAGCCACGTTAATGAGCGCGAACACCAGTATCTGAAAGGCGCTGGCCAGTTTCGCAATGTCGAGGATCGGGACGAACGCGATGAGCAACAGCAGGACGATGCCCGTGAGCGTGATGGAGGCGACCGGCGTGCCGAACCGGTCGCTGACGGTAGCCAGCGACGGCGGTGCGAGTTTGTCCCGGCTCATCGCGAAGGGATAGCGCGACGAGGAGAGGATGCCGGCGTTGGCCGTCGAGACGAGGGCGAGGATGGCCGCGGCGATGACGGCGACGACGC
Organism: Haloarcula amylovorans; assembly: GCF_004681185.1. Taxonomy (GTDB): domain Archaea; phylum Halobacteriota; class Halobacteria; order Halobacteriales; family Haloarculaceae; genus Haloarcula; species Haloarcula amylovorans. Next base: position 1,221,081 of record NZ_SRIF01000001.1, read on the forward strand.
CCGCCGACCCGAGCGTCACCTCGGCGGCGACGGCGACCGGCGTCAGCGACCCCGCGACGCTTCCCGGGTCCGTGATCCCGACCAGCACCGTGACGATCGCCACGTACAGGACGGTGGTGAACGCGAGCGACCCGAGGATCCCGAGCGGGATATTCCGCCCCGGATCCTCGACTTCCTCCGCGACGCTCGCCACCTTGGTGACGCCAGCGTAGGAGACGAACACCAGTCCGGTCGCGGCTAACACACCGCCCAGACCGGCGTCGAAGAAACCGACGTAGTTCGCCGATTGGACGCTCGGGGCGCTTCCGGCAGTGAACCAGCCGAGTGCCGCCAGCATGACGACGACGATTGCGACCTGGAGCCGACCCGTCTGCTTGGCTCCGAAGACGTTTATCAGAATCAGCACCGCCGCCAGTCCCAGCGCGACCGGTTTCAGCGGGAGGTCGAAGAGCAACAGGAGGTAGGGGACGCCGCCGACGAGCGCGAGCGCGCCCTTGAACGAGAGAGAGAACCACGTCCCCAGTCCGGCTATCGTTCCGAGCAGCGGTCCCATGCCGCGCTCGATGTAGATGTAGCTCCCACCGGCCTCCGGCATGGCGGTGGCCATCTCGGACTTCGAGAGGGCCGCGGGCACGACGAGAATCCCGGCGAGGGCGTACGCGAGGATTACGGCCGGACCGGCGATTTCGAGCGCCAGCGCTGGCAAGATGAAGATGCCGCTGCCGATCATCGCGCCGATACTGATGGCGAGGACGGCCGGGAGACCGAGGTCTCGTTCGAGGTCTTTCACCATGTTAGGCGGGTTCGAACGCGGGGAGTGCTGTCTCGATTTCCCGTCGCAGTTCCGTCGCGAGGAGGGTCGACCCGCAAACGAGGGTCGTGGCGATGTCCTCGACCGCCTCCCGTCGCTGTGGGTCGTTGAGTACCACGATAACCGTCTCGAGGTCGAAGCGCGTGCGAAGCAGCTGGGTGATCAAAACCGCTTGCCGATCCCATCGCAGCGCGACGACCGCGGCGTCGGCATCTGCGGCGTCCGCGAGCGCCTCCAGTGACGTCACGTCACCGACTGTCACCTGGACGCCGTCGGGCGACTGCCCGGCAGCACTCCGGTGGTCGGTGACGAGACGGACGTCGGCGGTCGGTTCGAACGCCGACGCGAGCATCGACCCGGCGTGCAAGTCGCTGACGACGAGGAGGGTCGGCGGTCCGGCGGTACGAGCGAGCGTGTCTCGTAGAGTCGTTCTGGATATCATGGGTGGGTCCGACGATCGCGATAGCCGCCATCGTCGATACCCGGGATCAGTTCCGCAACGGCATAAACACCTAGCAATCAATTCCGAATCGGAAAATAGGGACGTTCGATATCGTATTTCTGGAAGTGCTACTCTTGGCCATCGCCGACCATACCAGCGTCGAACAGGTGGAACGGGCGAGTGTACTCGTTGCGGATGAGGTCCTCGTCGACCACTTCGAGGCCGATGTCGTTGAGGTCGCGGCCGATGCGGCTGAGGTCGTTCCCGTCGGTACCGACTACTTCAACGTGAACGTTGTCCGCACCGGTCATGACTTCCCGAATCGCGACGACGCCCTCTACGTCGAGAGCGCGCTTCGCTATCTCCTCCCGTTCGTGAATCGGCGCGGTACAGACGATGAGCGTGTGTAGCTGATACCCCGCGGCCTCGTAGTCCACGTCGACGTTGTATCCGCGAACGACGCCGCTCTCTTCGAGTTTGGAGATGCGATTACGGACAGTACGGGCCGAGACGTCTAGCGTCTCCGCGATTTCGCTGGCGGACGTGTGTCGAGCGTCCCCCTGGAGCGCGTGGATGATACGCCGGTCTAAGTCGTCGAGCGGGTACTCCGGGTCGGCCATACGGTGCGCTTACGGAGGAAGCGGTACAAAACTTCGTGGTCGACGCGCCGTCCCGGCGTCTTCGGTCGCGATTCGAATCTCACCGTCCATCGCCATCGGTTCGGGCAGGTTGTTCCTCGCTGTCGTCGTCCTCGCGAGCGCGTCGCCGCTTGGTTCGCGTCCCGGGTTTCGGTCCCCGTTCCCGATTGTCGTCGAACGGCGTCTCGGCGATGCTGTCGGGGACGGTGAACTCGGCGAGGATGCCGCCGACGATGGTCGCACCGATGCCGATCCCGACGACCATCAGGAGGTCCGCGCCGCCCCAGAGTGTGACCAGCGCCATCGACCCCCCGACCAGCAGGGCGAACCCGGCCTTTAGTTGGATGAGGAAGCGTTCGCGGTCGGCCGCGGTGATAGACGGGCCGACCATCAGTCGCCACCTGTGTCGATATCGTCGCTCGCGGCCATCAGTAGAACCCCCTGTCCACGTCTTCTTCGATGATATCCTCGAACTCCGTATCGAGCAGTTCCTCGGCCTCTTCGAAGGTGTCGGTCAGGTCGTCCATCCGTTCGGGTCGCTCGTACTGGTCGAACTCCATCGGGCCGTAGGCCGGCGAGTCGACGGCGTCCATGATGTCTTCGAGCATTGCTCTGGGCGTCGTCGGCGCGTCCGCATGTGTTTCGAGGACCGTCTCCAGGTTCTTGGCCTTCTCCTCGGCGTCACTCTCGTCGTCGGGTGCCTGCTGGACGCCGAAGAGACCCGATCCGTCTTCGGGGAACAGCGGGTCGATGTCGTCGTCGATGCGTCGGGCGACCTGCGAGCCGATTCCCTGTACTTCGAAGGGATTCTTCGCGTAGGTTTTGAGTTGGTAGACGCCCGCGCTCGGGTGGCCGACGTAGAGGTCCTCGCCGATCCCGTTCGCGCGGTCGCCCCCGACTGCCCGCCAGCCGCTGGGGTCGGCACCGCTGTCCATCACGTCCTCGATGATGTCCTGCCAGTCACGAACGCGCATTGTCGTCCGGACGTTGGCGACGGGTCAGAATGAAGGCATCGGTCCGTGGGGACCTCTGACACTCGCGAGAGCGATTTCGTCGCACCGTCGCAGTCCGCCGATTGTCTCGGAGAGCCGTACAGAATTTCTTTAAGCCGACGACCGCAGTCTAGAAATATGGAGAGCGAAGCGAACGTACTGGGCGGGGAGTTAGCCCCCTGCGGAACGGACCCCATGACCGGGGCCATGCGGGACGGCTACTGCTATCCGCTCCAGCGAGACCCAGGTCGCCACGAAATCTGTGCGGTGATGACCGAGGAGTTTCTTCAGTACAGCAAGGGACAGGGCAACGATCTCGTCACGCCCCGGCCCGACCTCGACTTTCCCGGCCTGCAACCGGGCGACCACTGGTGTGTCTGTGTCCCCCGGTGGATGGAAGCCGAATCGGCCGACCGCGCGCCGCCGGTCGTTCTCGAAGCGACCAGCGAAGACGTTCTGGAAGATATTCCCCGCTCGACGCTCGAAGCGCACGAATACCAGGGCGGCGAGACCCAGCGCGCGGAGCCACACGACCGCTCGAACTGACCGACAGCGTTTTTCCCGCCCCGAACGTGGACAATCGCGTGCAATTGCGCGGCGTCGTGGTGGGAGTCGAGGAGCCGAAGACCGTGAGCACGCAGTACGGCGAGAGCGAGCTCTGTGAGGTGACGCTCCGGCCCGAGCGCGGAGCCGGTGAGCCGACCACGGTCACGCTGTGGGGGAAGTGGACCGAGACGGCCGAGTACCTCGAAGCCGGGATGGAACTGGCCGTCTACGACCCCGACGAGCGCCAGTATCGGGGCGAGACGCAGTACTCGGTGGGCGGCGACTCGGCCGTCGTCGTCGAGCCGGACTTCCTCGTGGACGTGACCGATATCCGGGCGTGGGTGCAGTGCCCCCGGATGTACTACCTCCGGAAACTCGACGGTGCCGACCTCGTCTATCCGCTGGTGAAAGGGACCGTCGTTCACGAGGTGTTCGGCGACTTGCTACGGGGCCGCGACGTGGAGAAAGCGATAAACGAGCAAATTGAGCAGGCGGGGCTGGACATCGGTCTACTGGGGCGGGAGGCCGACGAGGTGGCTGGCGACGTGCGTGACCACGCGAAAGCCATCGAGGGATGGCTGAATCAGGGCACCTTGACCGAATCCGACGGAGCAGAAACCGCCGCTGACGGCTCGAAGCGGGAGTTCAGTCCCGCGGAGAGCGAGTGGCGCTCGGAGATGACGCTCATCTCCGAACGCTTCGGGATGAAGGGGCGGGCCGACGCCGTCCGCCGGGGGATGCCCGTCGAACTCAAGACCGGGAAAAACACCAAGCGCGAACCGCGCTTTCAGGACAAGATTCAGGCGACGGCGTACGCCCTGATGCTCGGCGAACGCGCCGCGAACACGCTCGCCGCGAGCGACGTGATGGCCAGCGACGGCGGGGCGACAGAGAGCCCCATAGAGGCTGCTCCCGATACTGGCACGCTCCTCTATACGAAGAACGCCGCCGTCGACCGGAACGAGGAGAGCGGCGACCTCTCGCCAGCCAAGGAGTTCTCCATCGGGTCGGGCCTGTTGCAGTACGTAATTCGGACCCGCAACGAGATTGCGGCGATGGAGTACGACACCGGCATTCCGACGGGCTACGAGGCCAACGCCAAGTGCGAGTACTGCTTCGAGCAGGACACCTGCATGGCCGTCTCCGGCCGCCTCGACCAGGAGTCGAAGGCCGGGCAGGTCGGTGTCGCCATCCCCGAAGACGAACGGGCGTACTTCGAGCGCTTCTACGACGCCATCGAAGCCGAGCGCCACGCGGTCCACCGCGAGTACGCGAAGCTATGGGAGCAGACGCCCGAGGAGCGAGCTGACGACGACCGAGCCCTGGTGGACCTCGAACCCGCCGGGCGCACCGAACTCGACGGCGGCCGCTGGGAACTGCGTGCGAGGGGAACCGGAGCCGTCTCGAAGATTCGGGAGGGGAACCTCGTGATGGCCAGCGACGGCGACCCCGTGACGGGGGACGCGGAACTGGCGCGAGTCGAGAGACTCGGCGAGGAAATCGTCGTCACTGCCGACGAACCGCTCGACCTGCGCCGGCTGGACGTCTACCCCTCCGAACTGACGACCGACCGGCTCCAGAACGCGCTCCACGACGCCCTACTTACGCAAGCCCCGGAACAGAAAGACGTGTTATTCGGGCGGCGAGAGCCCGAATTTAGCGTGGCGCAGCGCGCCACGGAACAGACGAGCGGGGAGAGGACCGACCCGCGAGCCGTCGAGGAGACGTTCATCGACAACAACCCCGCTCAGGACGAAGCTGTCAAACTGGCCGTCGGAGCCGAAGACTTCGCGTTGGTCCACGGGCCGCCCGGCACGGGAAAGACCTACACCTTAGCGCGGATGTTGCGGGCGCTGGTCGAGGGGGCGGGGCGGAGCCCCGCCGAAGGTACGAGCGGGGAGCAGAGCGACCCGCGAGACAGCGGCGACCGAATCCTGCTATCGGCCTTCACGAATCGCGCGGTCGATAACGCCATCGAAGCGCTCGAAGCGCAGGGGTTCACCGATATCGTCCGCGTCGGCACCGAGAGCGGCGTCCGCGAGGACATGCAGAAATACAGGTTAGAGCAGTCCGGTGATCCCGACGAGTGCGCGGGGACACTCCAGAACGCGCAGGTCGTCGCCGCGACGACGGCCACCTGTGGCGGGACGGCCCTGCAGAGCCAGTCGTTCGACGTGGCCGTCGTCGACGAGGCCGGGCAGCTGACCGAACCCGGGACGCTGGCGGCGACGACGCTCGCCGACCGGTTCGTCCTCGTCGGCGACCACCAGCAACTCCCGCCGGTCGTTCAGTCCGACGACGAGACGCTCTCGCAGTCGCTGTTCCAGCGCCTCATCGAAGCCTCGCCCGAGGTGGGCGTGATGTTAGACCGGCAGTATCGGATGGCACAGCACATTCAGGCCTTCGCCTCCCGAGAGTTCTACGACGGACAGTTACGCCCAGCAACCGGCGAGGTGGCGGCCCAGCGCATCGACGACCTACCGGGCGTTTCACTGGACGCGCTCCCAGCACATCTCCGCGAGCGCGTCGCCTTCGTCGATCCGGACGGCTCGCAAGTCGGTAACACCAACCCCGACGAAGCGGACGCCGTCGCGGACGTGGTAGCGTCCTACCGCGAAGCCGGCGTCCCGGCCGACGACATCGGCGTCATCGCGCCGTTTCGCGCGCAGGTAGCGGAACTCGACCGCCGCCTCCCCGATGTCGCCGTCGACACTGTCGACCGCTTTCAGGGGTCGAGCAAGGAGGTCATCATCGTCTCCTTCGTCGCGACGGGCTCTCTCGACGGCCCCATTTTCGAGGACTACCGGCGCATCAACGTGGCGCTCACGCGAGCGAAGAAATCGCTCGTCCTCGTCGGTGACCGCGATGCACTTGCCTCAGACGGCGTCTACCGCCGGATGGTCGAGTGGGCCGCATAACCCTTTATCCGAGAGACGGTTATGCAAGGTGTAACTTTAGGTACGTACACCTCATATCTAGATGTACAATGAACTGCCCCGACTGTGGCTTCCCATTGGCAGTGGAACAAGAGCTGTCAGAGGAAACGGTCTTCAACTGTCGGAGCTGCGGGGCGGAACACGTCGAGTGAATCGGCGCGCCCAGCTCACCGGTAGGAGTCCGTAGCTTCGGCCAGTAGCCGCTGGTACGGCCAAGTCGTACCCGGCGAATCGGTCGCCGAGGCGGCCACCGTGGCAAGGGGCACTCTCGAATGGCTAGCGCTTTCTCACCGTCGTCTCGATGCGCTTCGACGCTACTGATCAGCTGACCCGCTGGTCGCCGTCTCCGCATCGCGCTTGCGAGAGAGCAGGTCGGCGTACAGCCGCGAACGAAGCGTATTGCGGAGTTCGGTCGCCCGTTCGTCGTCCACGTCGTAGGCCGCCGCCGACCCGCCGAAGACGCTTGCCGTGCTAGCGGTGTCGGCGGTCACGGTGGCGAGGTGGCGTCGTCGCTGGAACGGCGAGCGACCGACGAAGACCGTCTGGATGCGATAGTATGGTGCGACACGAGTGGTCCGTCGCCAGAACCCCGCCCGCGTCGCCAGCACGTCGTCGTCCAGCGCGAACCCGCGATGTCGCCACCTGAGGTGGGCGGCCGGCGGGACCAACGCGAGGAAGGCGAGCAACGCCCACCAGTAGCCGGTTTCGAGGAGGAACCGGTCGACGGCGTACCCCGCTACGGTTAGGACGCCGACGGCGATGGCGAATCGAATCGCGTACCGCCGCCGGGCGCGCGTCGGTGGGCGCTCGAACGACAGATCGCCGAACGGTTCGATGTCGCGGGCGAGTTCGTACACCGTCTCCCGCGGGGCCATCGGCACGGCGACCCCTTGCGAGGACTGGTCGTTTCCACCGCTGTATCCCGCCGTCTCGACGACGAGCGTCGCATAGCCGAACCGTCGCATCAGGACGTTCTCCCTGATCGTGACGGTCTGGACCTTCGAGAGCGGAATCGTCCCGCTGTAGCGTCGAAGCAGCCCCCGCTGATAGCGGAGATCGTCGCCCTCCCGAAACAGGCGGAAGTCGTGATACTCGACGACAGTCAGGACGACGCTGACGACGAGCGCGGTCAGCAGGAACTCCGCGAGGGTGAGGAGGACGAGCGCGACCAGCCGCGGCGGACCGAACGTCTCCAGGAGCGACAGCGACGGCGCGGCGTCGCTCCCGAGGACGGCGAGGTTGAACCGGAACACCGCGGCCACGAGATCACCGCCCAGCGGGAGCCCGGCGAGCGTGAGCGCCGGCGCGGCCGGCCGCACGGAGACGACGGCGTAGGTCAACAGGTCTCGCCACGTGAACGCGAACAGTTCCTCCGTCGGCTCGTCGACCCGGGTCGCGGTCCGCGCGGAATCGGTGTCTGTTGGAGTTGCCGATTCGTCGGCAGCGGCCGCGGCCACGTCTCCCCGTTCGGCCGCCGAATCGTCGCGCTCCTCGGTGCGCCGGTCCTGGCGCTGGACGAGGCGGCGGAGCCGGTCGGCCTCCGACTCGTCGACGGCGTCTAGCGTCGCCTCCGTGGCACTTCCACCAGCCGTCTCGAAGGCCACGACCGAGAGGCCGAGCAGTCGGTTCACCACGCCCTGTTTAGTGTCGACGTTCTGTATCCGCCCGAGCGGGATTTCACGGGACTGCCGAGCGAAGACGCCCGACTCGACCGCGAGCGTGTCGCCTTCGATATCGTACCGAAAGCGGTAGTACCGCGCCAGCGCGAACGCGGCGGCGAGGACGCCGCCGGCCGGCGCGAGCAGCGGAACGACCCAGCCAGGGATGTCCGCCGCTCCGGCCAGTGCAGTGCCAACGAAAAACGCGAAGAACGCTCCCTGTACCGCCGCGACGGCGACGCGCCGGACGGCACTCAACGGATGGAGCCGTCTCATACGGCGTCGGTCGCCTCGCTCTCGATAGCGAGGTCCCGAAGTCGCTCGCGTAGTTCGGTCGCCCGTTCTGGCCGGAGGCCCGGAATCGTGATGTCGGCCCCCCGCGATCCAGCGGTGTAGACGACGACGCTGGCGAGGCCCGCGGACCGCTCGATTGGCCCGCGGGTCGTGTCGACGTGCTGGACCCTGACGTACGGGACGGACGTGTCGGTGCGGGTCAGGACGCCGCGAACGAGAAACAGTGCGTCGTCCTGCAACTCGAAGCGCCAGATTCGATGGGCGAGCACCGCGTGGACGGCCCCGAGCGATACCAGCAGCCCCCAGAGAACGACGACGGCGGTGAGCGGGAGTGAAACGGCGAATCTGTCCACGAGGACGGCGATTCCCGCCAGCACGGACACGCTGATGGCCGTCCGTCCGGCCCACAGCAGTCTCACTCGCGGGTGCAACGGCTCCATATACGTGCATTGTGGACCGAGGAGCCGTTAACAGTTGTCGTAACGGGCCGTCCTACTCACCGCCCGTGAACGGCGACCGCAACGTCGCCGTCAGATAGCGCTCGGCGGTTCCGTCTCCTGTTCGGGGAAGCCGACGAGGAGCGTATCCTCGACGAGCGCTTCGGTCCCGCGTCGGAGACATTCCGAGACAGCCTGATGGGAGACACCAAGTTCGTCGGCCAACTCCTCTAAGTTGATGGCCCGAGGCACCTCGAAATACCCGCGCCTGACTGCCGTCACGAGCGTCTCGTATTGCTCCGTCGTCAGGCCGTAGCGACCCGAGGGGTCCCCTTCCATCTCTCTGATCGCGTCGACGGTGAACTCCAGTTCGTGCTCGATACAGAACTCCTTCGTCTGAGAGAGATGATCCCGCGACGGGTAGAGCATCCGGAGATGCCACTGTTCCTCTGTTCCGAAGGCGTTCAAGATGGTCGCCTCCCCGTTCGTTAGCATCTGGAGGAGGAGGCCGACCTGCTCTATCCAGTGTATCCGATAGAGCAACCCGTCGTCGAAGTCCGCCAACAACTTGAGGTCGTCTACCGTGGGGTCGTCAGCGCAGGCACTTTCGAACTCGTCTACGCCGACGTTTCGGACCCAGATGAGCGGCATCACGATCTTCTCACCACCCTTGACGATTCGTTCGGCTTCGACTTCGAGCGTCGGGAGCGCCGTGAAAGTTTCAGCCAGCGCAACCTCCGTGGCCGGAACAGTCGCTCTGACTATCGTGGGCATGTTGTCGTTCCCTCCAGTACAGTGTTGCGTCGAGTATCCTGCGCTCGGTCGAGAACTCGCGTCGTGCGATGCCCGCTCGTGGTCGAGTTCCGCGGAACTCGGTTATCGTGTTCGTCGAATACAGTACGGCTACTTTCCCCGGGTGAATAGCTGTATATATGTCGCATGTTGATAGGATACTGCGTGTTTTTCACGGCCGATAGAGTACGATATAATCTACGCGGGTACTCAGTAAGTATTTTACTCTCACATATAACGGTCCATTTGAGCCCTCGACCCCGAACTATAACCCATCTCCTCCGAGTGTTACTCACAGCAGATGGTCGTCATCGCAGATATAACAGTCCAGTCGGAGGATTTCGCGCTCGGGAACCTACTCGACGAGTATCCGGACATCGATATCGAAATCGAGCGCATCGTCCCGCTTCAAGACGGGGTGATGCCGCTCGTCTGGGTCGCAAACGCACCGCTAGAGGCGGTGGAAGAGACGATTCGAGCGGACTCGCTGACGAAAGACGTCCACGTCATCACTGACGCGGACGAGCGGACGCTATTCGAGATTCGCTGGAGCTCGGAGATAAACGGGCTCGTCCAGTCCATGATCGAAAACGACGTGCAGGTGCTGACCGCCGACGGCGACGAGGACGAGTGGGAGTTCCGATTGCAGTTTCTGTCTCGCTCGGACCTCACCTCGTTTCGGGAGCAGTGCAACGGGAACGGCGTGAACGTCCACCTCCGACGCCTCTACAATCCGACGATCGCAGAGGAGAATCGGGAGTTGTCCGGCGAGCAGACGGAACTCATCACGGCGGCGCTCGATATGGGTTACTGGAACGTCCCGCGGGAACACACGCTCGGCGAGGTGGCCGACCGCGTCGGCATCAGCACGAACGCCGCCTCCCAACGGTTGCGACGCGGATTGGAGAAACTCGTTGAACGGGAAGTCACTCGCGGAACGTGAGCCGGCGGGAATCGGCGCTTCTCAGTCGTCCATCGCCACAGCGCCGTCGCCGTCGATTTCGGCGAGGACCCGTTCGTGGAACGCTTCGAGAACGGCCGACTCGTCCTCTGCGAGCACTACGTCGCTTGCCAGTAGCGTCGCCAATCCGAACGCCCGCGGCGTCGGGGAATCGACTCGTATCGTCGTCACGTCTACGGCCCCGCGTTCGATGTCGCGCAGGACGTCCTCGATGCCGGCGACGTTGAGCTTGTCCTCCAGAATCTCCCGATAGGTCTCCTCGACGACGGCGAAGTCGCCGAGGTCCTCGGCGAACCCGAGCAGCATCTCCGAGGAGACCTGTTGCTGGCTGGCGGACTTCTCGTAGCCCTTGTAGCGCTTGAGTATCATCAGCGAGCGCGTGGCGTTGATGCGGAAGTACCGCTGAAGCAGGTCCGTGCCGTCGAGGCTGGCCCGGAGGTCAGCCCGGGCCTCACTTGGGTCGAGGTCCTCGATAATCCGCTGGATGTCCACCTTGCGGTTTAGCGGCATCGAGAGGGTGAAGCCGTTATCGGCGACGGCCACCTGCACGTTGGCGTTGGCGGCCTGGGCCAGCTGGTAGGCCAGAAGCCGGGAGAAGCCGTCGTTGAACCGCCGGCCGTAGTTCGAGTGGACGTGATAGTGACGTTCGTACTCGTCGTGATCTAAGACCGTCTCAACGACGAGTCGGTCGGCCGTGGCGACGCTCTCGCTGCCGGCGTAGGCGACCTGCTGGCCGAACATCCGGGCGATAGCCCTGACGCTGTTCTCGTCTAAAGGCATCTCCCGGAGCCAGTTGCGGACCTCCGACATTCCGCCGCGTTCGAGCCTGTCGAGGAGGTCACGCTGGAAGGTGAGTATCTCCTGCCCGAGGTCGTAGGAGAGGGGGAGCCGCTCGGAAAACCACGATGGCACCGTCGGTCGGGCGCTCGTGGGGTCGACGTACACCTTCGAACCGCGCCGGTAGCGGTACTCGTAGTTCGCGCCGCCGAGGACGAACACGTCGCCCTGCTCTAACGTGTCGAGGTAGGACTCGTCCAGTTGGCCGACCCACTCGCCGCTTGACCGGGTCTTCACGTCGCAGGTGAACGAGTCCGGAATCGTGCCGATGTTCGTCATGTAGATGACGCGGGCGAGTCGACCCCGCTTGCCCATGAGCGGTTCGCCCACGTCGTACTCGTCGTAGTGGTACTCGCCGTCGGGCGGGTCGTTCGCATCGCGCCACACCTTCGCGTAGACGTTCTTCTCCTCCATCCCCGGGTAATCGGCAGTCATGTACCGCATGAGTTGTTCCCACTCCTCGTCGCCGTAGTTCCGGTAGGGGTACGCGCGCCCGAGGATACCGCGAATCTCGCGCTCGGGACGGACCTGATTGATGGCCATGCCGTAGACCTGCTGTGTCGCCACGTCCTGTGCGTTTTCGGGGATGAACACCCGGTCGACGAATCCCTCCTCGGCCTTCTTGAGCATCACCGCGCACTCGACGAGTTCGTCCCGGTCCAACGCGATGACGCGGCCCTCGACGGTCTGGCCGAGCTGGTGGCCCGCCCTCCCGATGCGCTGCAGCAGCGAGGCGACGGACTTCGGTGAGCCGACCTGCACCACGAGGTCGATGTGGGGCATGTCGATGCCCAGTTCCAGACTCGTCGAGGTGGTGACGACGTCCAGCGTCCCCGCCTTCAGCGCCTCCTCGATCTCGTGGCGCTTCTCCTTCGAGAGCGAGCCGTGGTGACACCCGGAGTTGCTCTCGTCGTAGGCGTCGAACGTCTCGCGGAGGTTCTGGAGCACTCGCTCGGCCCCTGAACGGGTATTCGTAAAGACCAGCGTGTTCGTGTGACTCTGGACGTGGTCGTGCAGTTGCCGATAGAACCGGTCGGTCACGACGCCGCTCGGCGTATCGATGAGGTCGTCAGTCGGACAGGAGAGTTCCACGTCGAAGTCCCGGGAAAAGCGTGTGTCGACGATTTCGTACGGGCGGGACTCCCCGCCGGGTTCGTCCTGGCCGACGAGGAACTCGGCGACGGTGTCGAGCGGCTCGACGGTGGCCGAACAGCCGATTCGCGTCGGCGACCCCTCGGTCATCGCCTCCAGCCGTTCGAGCGACACCGAGAGATGAGTCCCTCGCTTGTTCTCCGCGAGGCTGTGGATCTCGTCGACGACGACGTACTCCACCGTCTCCAGTTTCTCGCTGAACTTCGGGGAGTTGAGCAGGATGGCCAGCGTCTCCGGCGTCGTGTTGAGGATGTGCGGCGTCGTCTCTAACATCGCCTGTCGCTCGCTGTCGCTCGTATCCCCGTGCCGGATGGCGTGGCGGATGTCCACGTCCTCGCCCCGCTCGTCCAGTTTCTCCGTGACGTCGGCGAGGGGGACCTCCAGATTCCGGTGGATGTCGTTGGCCAGCGACTTCAGCGGCGAGACGTACAGGCAGTAGACGGAGTTGTCGAGGTCGTCTTCGCGGGCCTTCCCGAACAGTTCGTTGATGATGCCGGTGAAGGACGCGAGAGTTTTACCACTCCCTGTCGGCGCACAGATGAGCGCGTTCTCGCCCTCGTGGATGAGCGGGACGGCCTCCTTCTGTGGCGGCGTGAAGAAGCCGCCGTTCCCGGGCACGAACTCCCCGAATTGCTCGACCCACCACTCCTGGACGACCGGGTCGAGCAACTCCAGCACGTCCGCGTCGTCGATGGCGACGGATTCCGGGTCGAACGCCGGGGCCGTCGCCGCGAGTCGCTCTCGTCCTCCCATCGTGGCCTCTCGTCTGGAGGAGGGGCCGCGCGGTCAAGTGGGTTCCGGCACCGCCGGCCCGCCGGTCGATTCACCCTGCCCGAATAGCGTCGGGTTACCGCCCTGGGTCGACACTCAAATCTCAGTCGGAGTCTCCCGGAGATTCATTACGCTGGGGCTCACTGAGTCGGTTATGTCCTTGCTGCCCTCGCGTGGCCCCGACGCGAGTGCGTCACAGGACGGCGAACTCCAACTCGTCGGTGTCGACGAAGATGTCTCCGCTGTCCTCGACGCGCTCTCCTCCGAAACGGCCCGCGAGATACTTAACACGGTCTACGAGGAACCGGGCACGCCCTCCGAACTGGCCGACCGACTCGGGATGTCTATCCAGAAGGTGTCGTATCATCTCGAAAAGCTCGAAGAGGAAGAACTCATCACCGTCGCCGGCACCCAGTACTCAGAGAAGGGTCAAGAGATGAAGGTCTTCGAACCGCCGGAGGACCCCCTGGTGCTGTTCGTCGGCACGCAGGACCGCAAGCGCTCCCTGCGGTCGCTTCTCACGCGTCTCGTCCCCGTCGTGGGCCTGCTTACCGCCGCTAGCGTCCTCGTCCAAATTCTGCTCGGCAACGTTCCGATTCCGTTCGGGATGTCCTCCTCGGGCGGTGCCGACGGCGGCGATGCCGGTTCCGCAGGTGGTGCGGCTACTCAAGGCTCGGCGACGCCGGAACCGGCCGCCGATACGCCGACCCCGACCCAAAGCGGCGACGGTGGCGGGTTCAGCATCGCGGAGGCGACGCCGACGCCTACCCCGAGTCAGGGAGCAGCAGCGACCGAGCGAGCCACAGACGCCGTAGACGCCGCATCGCGGGGCACCGAAGCCGCCGCAACTGCCACCGGGAGCGGGGCGGCCGAAATCGCGCCGGGACTCGCGTTCTTCCTCGGTGGCCTGCTGGTCGTCGCCATCGTCACGGCGATGTGGGCCTACAGCAACTACCGATAGTCGAATCACGCGCTGTGTGGGAGTTTTTCGGTCGTTCAAAACGCGTTTTGAGCCTCAGATGCACTTTTTATATACCCCGTGCAAGTGTAGAATGCGCCGTCAGGGGGCGTCGGTCTGCTGCTGTCCGCCCTGTCAGGTGACAGCTCCGCCCTGTTGGACTCCACCAGTCCCCGTCGACGGCCATCAGCCTGCCCACTTCGCCGCTGACACGGCCCTGAGCGGTCCCCCCTCCCCGCCCTCCATCGCAGTCCGCCCGTCCCCGCTGACGCGACATCACTTCCTTTGTGCTTCGACCCGACGAGTCGAGTATGCGACTCACGTTCCTCGGGACCGGCAGCGCCATGCCGACCGGCACGCGCGCCCAGTCCGGGTATCTCCTCGAATCGGGGTCCGACGCGCTCTTGATCGACTGCGGTAGCGGCGTCCTCTCCGCGCTCGCCCGTACCGACCGGGGGTACGAAGACGTGGACACCGTTCTGTTGACACACCACCACCTCGACCACGTCTCCGACCTCGACGTACTGATGAAAGCACGCTGGCTGGCCGGCGAGACGGACCTGACGATAGCCGGTCCACCGGGTACGGAATCGCTCGTTCACGACCTCCTCTCGGTCCACGAGTACATGCAGGACCGACTGGACCTGACGCTGCGCGATATCGAATCGGAGTCGTTCTCGTTGTCGGGATTCGACGGCGAGCGATTCGAGACGCGACACTCGATGCAGTGTTTCGCCTATCGGCTCGGGACCGAGGAAGGCGGGCCGACGATGGCGTTCAGCGGCGACTCGGAGGCGTTTACCGACCTCGTCGAGTTCGCCGATGGGGCGGCCGTCTTCGTCCACGACTGCTCGTTCCCCGACGACGTCGACGTCTCGAACCATCCGACGCCGTCGTCGCTTGGTGACGCACTCGCAGGGGCCGACGCCGACGTGGGACGAGTCTACCTGACACACCTCTATCCGCACACTGAGGGGCGACACGACGAGATGCTGGAATCGGTCGGCGACCGCTACGAGGGCGACGTTCGCTTCGCAGAAGACGGTCTCTCCATCACCGTCGACGAGTTCTGAACGGCGAGACGACTGCGCTCTCAGACTCGCTTGAGCGTGACGCGGAACTCGGCACCGCCGTACTCGCTCTCGTCGACGGTGACGTGGCCGCCATAGGACTCGGTCAGCGCCCGGACGAATCCGAGTCCAAAGCCGCTCCCGTCGCTCTCTGGGCCTTTCGCCCCCATCTCGAATATCTCCTCGCGGAGATGTTCGGGGACGCCGTCGCCGTCGTCAGCGAACCGGACAAGTACCGTATCGGACCCGGACTCCTCGACGCTGATGACCATGTGTACGTCGCCCTCGTTGTGGACAGCGGCATTCGAGACGAGATTGGTAAACACGGAGTCGAGCAGTTCGCCGCTGAAGACCCGATACTCGAAAGCCGACCGGTCGAAGTCGATCGTCAGCGAGTCGTAGTTCGCTGCCACTTCGGTGACGGTCTTATCGAGTATCGACCCGAGCGGCCGGGGTTCGGGCTCGTCTTGCTGTTCGAGCGTCGAGACGAGCGAGCCGACGCGTTCGATGAGGTCGGCGGAACTGCGGGCGGCCCGCTGGATCTTCCCGGCGTACTCCTCGGTCTGGCCCTCGACTTCCATCGCGACGGCATCGGCGAAGCCAGCGATGACCTGCAGATCGTTGCCGAGGTCGTGGCGCAAGAGCCGGTCGTACATCTCTATCATCTCCTTGCGCGTCTCTAAGTCCTGTCTGGCTCGTTCGAGGCGTTCGCGCGAGCGGATGTTGCTGATGGCCGTCGCGGCGTGGGAGGCCAGAATCTCCAGCGGTCGGCTATGCTCCTCGCCGAAGGCGCTCACGGTGGTCGAGCGGGTGACGAGCACCGCCGTCACTTCCCCGCCCACCTGTGCGGGGACGGCGAGCGTTGCCGTCACGTCCGAGTCGGTCGTCATACCTGCACCCTCACCGGTCGTGACGACCGTCTCACCGTCGTCGAATGCCTGCCGAGCGACGGCGCTAGGTTGGTCGCCCTGACTCAGTCGGGGGTTCGTGCTGTGGACGACGCGCGGCTCGCCGTCCCGGACTTCGATGAACGTCGAGTACGAGAACTGAAAGAGGAGCGACATCGCCTCCAGCGTGAGCGAGACGACCTCCTCGACGCTCTCACAGCGGTTGAGCGCCTGGCCGTACTTGTTCAGGTCGGCCACTTGCCTCGCGAAGTCCGGTTGTTCCTCGAATGACATCCACTAATTCCTCACAACGTGATTGTAAGTGAGAGGAGAGGGTAATAAAAAACCGTTTCGGGCGATTACAAGAAACGATACTCTGGAAACGCCGGTCGAAAGCCGGCTTTACAGTCGGTTTTCGCTGCCGAGACTCAGTCGAGTCTGTACCGTAGCAGCGCGGCGATCCCGCCGAGGTTCGCCAGTTGCTGGCCGGGGGCGAACTCCGCCGAGAAGACGGTCACGTCACCGCCTTTCTGTTCACTCGTCTCGATGATTTCGTCGACGTCGACATCCCAGTCGCCTTCGCCCGCCCGTTCCAGCCGGAGACGTTCGTCTAAGACGAGCAGCGTCTCGATAGCGCCGAAGTCGGCGGCTTTGGCTACTTCTTCGGGGCCGTAGGCGACTTCGCTCCCCTCGCCGATGCGGGCCATCAGTTCGTCGATGAGGTCTGCCTCCTCTGCGATACGGGTCTGCTGTTGGACGTCCTCGACGGCCCCACGTTTCAGCACCTCGTGGACGCCGCGGTCGCCGACGCTCGCGGTGTCGACGACGGTTATCTGCTCGGCTACCTCCGGAATCTCCTCCTCGAAGTAATCTAGCGCGTCCTGCTTCGTGAAGCCGGGACCGGCGAGGATGTAGGCGTCTACGTCCTGGCGTTTCAGCACCTTCGCGAGTTCGCCGAACAGTTCGTCGCGGGGCCGGGCGTACTCGCCTTTCCCCGTCGTCGAGGTGATGACGGCCCGCTCTTCGGTGCCGTACTGAGCGACGGTGTGGACGTGCGCCTCGCCCTCCTCGACGGTTGCGATGACCACGTCGGGGTTCTCGGTGGCCTCGACGGCCTCCGCCAGTCGGTCGTTCTGGTCGGGTTTCCAGCGCTTCTCGATGGTCAGTTCGGTGTGTTCCTCGACGTTGAGAGTGTGGTGAAAGCCCAGCTGGTCCTCGCGGGAACACTCGATAATCTCGCCGCCCACCCGAAGGCGGTTGGCGAACTTCGCGAACTCCACGTCCGTGACCTCGATGGCCAGCCACATGGGTTCTCGCTCGCCACCGGAGTCCCGGAGGTTGTCGTCATTGCGCTGGATGCGCCGCGTAGTGTCACCGGAGACCCGGTCGCCGGGTTCGATGACGTACGAGAGGTGCCAGAGGTCGTCGAGCGTCTCGGGGACCACCTCGACGCGCTCCCGACCCTCGCCGGTGGCTTCCCGGCTCTTTATCTGCATATCTCCCCCTCGACTCGCCGGTCACAAGTGCCCTGCTATTTACACCGCGGGCTGGACAGCGGTGGCCTCCTCGTCGGTCTCGGCCTTCAAACCGAGTTCCGAGACGCCCACGCCGATGGCGTAGGCGCTGGCGACGGAGCCGTAGAACAGGACGAACGGCACGAGGAACGTCGGGACGAGCAGGAAACTAACGACGAGCAGTAATCCGCCGATGACGACGTTCTTCAGCGTGCTGTCGCTGTTCCGTGGATAGTTGATGGCTTCTTGAAACAGTAGTTTCTCCTGATACGACTTCGAGGCCCCCTTCCCCCGACGTGCCTCTGCCCGTCTCTATTCGTATAATACTGCCAACAAGTATGTGAACGTGCGTGAGCCGTGCTATGCTTCGACCGGCAGTAGAAAGAACGACGCGCTACTCCTCGACCATCCGACTCCCACCGGGCGGGAGGAACTCCTGAATCCGGTCGGGGCTGGCGACTTTCCGGACGAACGTCTCGTCGGCGAAGCGCGATTTGAACTCCCGGTAGAGCATCTTGGCGATGTCGTTCTGGGCGTACTGGCCCGGCTCGACAGTGATGCTCGTCGCGGCTTGTGGGCGGATCGCCGCCGGTGGGCCGCCGATAACTCGTGTCTCGTCGTCGCAGGTGATGCCGACGGCGACGCTCGCGGCCGTGTCCTCGAAGTAGGTGCGGTCTCCTCGCACCGCAAACCCGCCCTTCTCCAGGTACTCGCCGCTCTCGGGCGTCTTCGACACCTGATCGGGGTCGACCATGTAGACGTCGCCCGCGAACCGGCCGTCCTTCCAGACCGAAGAATAGGAGACGGCGAACTGAGCCGCCTGGTCGAGCGAGGACTGCGGGAACTCGACTTCCTTCGCCGGTTCGCTCGGCCCGGTCGCCTTGAGGACGGTGACGGGGCCGCCGTGGGCTTGCGCGTGGAAGAACTTGTCACCGCGTTCGAGATACTTCTGGACCAGTTCCTCGTTGTCGTCGGCGTCCCGGCCGCCGATGACGAGGTAGCCGTCTGCGGTGTGGAACCAGCGGAACTGCTCGTACCATTGCTCGGTCGAGCGGATCGGAATCGAGGGCTCGCTCAGCCAGTCGGTCGGTTCGTCGTCTTTGTCCTCGTCGTCCTCCGTTTCCGTCTCGGTGTCCTCGGCCTCCCACTCCTCGCGGCGCTCTTGGACGGCTTCTAAGTCCTCGCGCGTGTCCTCGATGGCCGCCAGCGCGCCCTCCTTCTTGCCCTCGATGCGTTTGGCCTCCTTGTACAGTTCGTCGGCGTTCTTCTCGACGCCGGTGTGGGCGTCCACCGTGACGCGAGTACCGTCGATATCGAGCGTCACGGTCCCCTCGGTGCCGTCGATGCCGACGACGGCCGCCGCCGCCGGGATTCCCTGGTCGGCCCCCTCCTCGAACGTCGCCTCGATTTCGGCCCACGGCACGTCGTCCTCGCGGGCGGCCTGCACCGTCGAGAGCACCTCGTCGACGAGGTCGTAGTTCGCATAGAGGAGTTCTGCCTTCTCGCGTTCGGCCTCGGCGTCGGCCTCGAAGTCCTCGATGGCCTCCTCCTGTTGCCGGATGATGTGTTCGTACTTCGAAACCTCCGCCTCGAAGTCCGGGCGCTGCGGTTCGCCGCCTTCGACCTGCTCCTCCCGCTGGAAGTTGAAGAAGTAGTCGTCCAGCGCGTCGTTGAACTCCTCGAACGGTTCGCTGTAGAGATGTTCGTACTCGACCAGTGGGATGGGCGTCACGTCGACGCGTCGGCGGTTCTCTTCCTCGTTGCCGTCGCTGGCGTCGGCGTCGTCAGAATCACCGCCATCGTCTTCGGTCGATTCGTAGTAGACGCGCGGGTCGAGGTCCCCCTCGCGGAGTTGCGTCGCAAGTTCCGAGACGACCTCGTACAGCCGCTCCAACTGCTCGTCGGTCAGCTCCTCGACAGGGAGATTGTACTCGATGTCGGCTCGCGAACAGAGTTCCTCGCCGTAGAGCCCGCCGAAGTTCAACTGCGTAGCGAGGGTGCGGACGACGTCGGCGTCGGACTCGCGGATGCGCGCGGCGAACCCCTCGTAATCGACCGTGAGCGGGTTGAACCGTGCCGACGGGAACTCATAGGGCGTCCCCGGCGCGACGGTGCGCGATTTGAGTCGAATGGTGTCCAGACAGTCGATGACCTCGCCGTGTTCGTCCAGCACGGCGACGTTCCCGTCGCCGAACAGCTCCGCGACGATGGTCGTCGAGGCGTCCTCGCGGTCGAACTCCAGTTCGAGGATGCGGTCGAACTCGAACTGCTCGACGCGGGCGAGATCCGCCCCTGACAGGCGATTCCGGAGCATCATGGCGAAATCCGGTGGACGGCCCGGCGCGTCCGGAACGTGTTCCGTCGCGGCGACGTGGGCGCGCTTGACGTCGCCCAGTTCGATGATGAACTCTACTCGCCCGCGGTCGAAGTCCCGCAGCTTCAGCCTGACCACGTCGTCGTCGGCGTAGAGGTAGGCCTTGTCGAGCTTGGCCCCCAGATAGTCGGAGAGTTCGCTTTCGAGCGCCGCGAGGTCGACGCTCGTCAGCTCCCGCTTTTCGTCCATGCCGATGGCTGTCGGCGGCGACGCAAAGGCCTGTCGGGACTGCTCGAACGCGGCGACTGGAGTCAGAGCGCATCAACGATAGTTCCGCCCGTGTCCAGTCCGTTCCGCAGTGCCGCGTGGAGCCGTGGCTCGCCGGCCACCCAATCGCCCGCGAAGAAGAGGTCGTGGTCTCTCGCCACCGCGATTTCGTCGTGTTCGACGGTCGCTTCCGACTGGGAGTACCGCCAGTGCTGATAGTCGGTCCAATCGGGGTCGGTCAATCGGTCGTCGTCCAGTAAGTGCGCCGTCCGCTGGGCGATATGCTCGATAAGGGCGTCCGGCCGTTCGTCGTAGTTGGCGACCGACCAGCCCTCGTTCATCTGGACCAACAGCAGCGACTCCCCGTCGGGGACGTGGCCGTCTTTGCATTCCTCGCGGCCGACCCAGCCGATGTCGTGGTCCTTGTCGCTGTTGACGGCTGCGTACCACGGCACGTCGAGTTCGAATGGGTAGTGCAGGACGCCCGCGACGACGGTCCGATAGGGGACCGACGCGACGGCATGGCGAATCGAGCGGCGGTCGTCGTGGCTCCACTTCGCCTGTCCGAGGATGTCCGCCGTCTGCGGGGCCGGCGGCGTCAGCAACACGCCGTCGTACTGGCCGTAGTCGGTCCCTCCGTCGTCGTAGATGCGCCACCCGCCGTCGGTCCGTTCCAATGTTTCGACGGTGACCTCGTTGCGGACGCTCGCCTCCGTCTCGGCGAACAGCCGTTTCGCGAGCTGGGTGATTCCCGCCTCGTAGGTCCACTTGTGTTCGTCAGCATCTTTCCCCTCGTGAATCTCGCCGTCGCGCTCGAAGGCGTAGATTGGGTCGTCGACGTCGACGAGGCCATCGGTCGGCAGTTCGTCGGTGACGAGTCCGGTGACGCGGTCGTCGGCGTCCTTGAGGTAGTTCGCGCCGTACTCGTAGACGCAGTCGTTCCTGCGCCGGGTGGCCGCGCGGCCGCAGACGCCGCGGCTCTTTTCGAGGACCGTCACCTCGACCGGTGCATCACGGAGTGCGTACGTCGCCGCGGCACCGGCCGCACCGGCACCGACGACTGCCAGCGTCGCCGTCATACTCAGAGGGTAGGCCGGCGCGAGTAAATAACTCGGGGCGTGGAATCGATATTAGACGCTCGCGGCGAGTGCTCGGAGCGCATCTGACCCGCCCGACAGGAGTGGCTCGCCGTGGCCCATCGCCGCCACGTCGAAGGCGGGAATCCGGGATGCGAGGCCGCGCACGCTCTCGCGCAGGCGACCCATATCGTAAGAGTCGCCCCAGAACGGCGTCGTCAGTCCACCCGCTTCCTCCCAGACCAAGTCGCCGAGAAACGCCGTCGACGCGGCCCCGTGATGATAGACGAGGTGGCCGGGGTTGTGGCCAGGCGTGTGATAGGCGGAAAACCCCGCGATGGAGTCGCCTTCCGCAAGCGGCCGCCAGTCCACGTCGGGCAGCCGTGATAGCTGTCTGCTCACGCGGTGGAACAGGCCCTTGTGGTGGAACAGCGGCGGGTCGGCCCCCCCGTCGAGCAGCGCCAAGTCTTCCTGTCCGACGTACACCGGGCCGTCGAACTCGGGGACGAGGCGATTCAGACCACCGACGTGGTCGAGGTCGTAGTGGGTCACCAGCACTCGGTCGATATCCGCAGGACCGTACCCTATCCCGGCGAGTTCCTCGACTATCGTCGGTTCGTTCCACCAGAGGCCGGTGTCCACGAGCGTCAAGCCGTTCCCGTCGCCGTCGAGCACCGACCCGTCGACGAGATACGCGTTGGACATGAACGGTGGGACGAGGCCCAATTCGAGTAGCCACACCCCCTCGCGGAGTCGCCGTACCATACCCTACTGTGGGGTCGAATCCGGAAAACGACGCCGAATCGTGATTGCTAATGTCACACGATGTCGGCGGCAGTGTGGGCGCTTCCTCGGGATGAAGCCGATGATAAGGGAGCCTTATCCCGTCGAGCCAAACGATAAGCACCGATTGTTGATGCTTCCATGACTGTTGAGAACAAACCACATGTCAAGTGACCCGAACGAACGGGAGTTCTCCCGCCGCGACGTCCTGCGAGCGTCCGGCGGCGTCGCCGGCCTCTCGGGAACAGCGCGAATGGGGCGGGGGCCGTCCCTCTTCAGTCAGGACTGCCCCGACGCGACCAGAGAACCGAAAATGATAGACTGCGACTCCGCCACGAAGGCCGGCTGTTCCGACGACCACCCACGAACGAAGGAACTCCGCGACGAGGTTGCGACCGCGCTCGACGACGACTTCGCGACGGTGGGGGCGCTCCTCGACGACGGCTTCATCCCCTACTTCGACCTGCTCAACGAGGGCGACTCCGGCGGCTGGTCGCACTGGCTCAACCCGGCGTACATCAGCGACGACTCGCTGCTCGATGCGTCCCGTCCGGCCTCAATTATGGTGGATAACAAGTGGTGGCGACCGCTCGGCGTGATGTTCATCGCCACGGAGAACGGCGAACCGGCCGACCCGCCATCGGTGTACGGCGACGACGAGGACGACGAAGAGCGCTGTTCGCCGTGGCACCACCACGTCGGCCTCCCGGGTCGCTACGCGTGGTGGAAGTACCAGACCCTCTACACCGGCGGGGCCGACAGCGGCTTCAAGCTACCCTGTCGCACGCCCTGCATGATGCACGTCTGGACGTATCCGAACCCGCACGGCGTCTACGCTCACGGGCCGCCGCCGCGGGGCCAGCGCGGTGGCCCGCCCGCCGAACCCGCCGGCTTCGAGACGGAGTACACGCCTGGCGAGGACATCCTTGGCATCGACGTGGTGGCCGAGGAACTACTTGAGCACGCCGCCGCGACGCTCTCTCGTCGGTGACCGGCCGGTCAGCCATCCAGATACCGCCGCCAGTCTTCGCCCTCAGCGAGCTGTTTCAGTGCATTCGCATGATAGTCGACGAGTCGCTGTAGTCGCCAGCGAGCGACCGCCGCGCCGAGTCGACCTAACGGTCCGAACGGCATCGAAAAGCGAACGTCGTCGCGCATGACCGTCCCGCCCACTACTTCCTCGAAGGTGTGCTCGTGCGAGAGCGATCCGAAGACGCCCGACCGCTGAACGTCGCGAAACTGCCGCGGTCGGTCGAACTCAACGATTTCCGCGGCGAGTTCGAACGGAATGCCGAACTGCGGCGCGCGGAAGGTCACGCGGTCGCCGGGACCGAGCAGCCCCGTCCCCTCGACGGCCTCCTCGTCGGGCATCGTGGCGACGTGGGCCTCGACGTGTCGCGCGAGGTCGAACACCCGCTCGCGCGGCGCGTCGATTCGCGTCTCTCGCTGGATGCGGGACATCGCGTCACACTGGAACCCGCAGCCTCAACCGATTTCCGACTCCGGGACCATTCGCCGACGTGGTCAACCGCACGAACCTGCTCGCGGGACTGTGCTGTCTGGGGGCAGTCGCCGGTCTCGCGGTATTCTTCGGCCCGGCCTCGCTCACCGACGGCCTCGGAGCGACGGTGTTCGCCGGGTTTCTCACGTTCGCAGGCTTGCTCTTTCTCGTCGCCGCGACGGAGCACACGCTCTCAGTCGGCGGTCGTCGTCTCGACTTACACGACTGTAGCGGCCTCGGCGACATCGCGGTCGGCTGTGCCATCTTCGGCGGGCTGTCCGGTGGGCCGAGCGGTGTCGCGGGCGTCGTCTACACAGCGCTGGTCGTTCTCGGCGGCCTGAGCGCCGTGCTGTTCGGCGTCGTCGGACTGGCCGAGAAGTACGGCAGGCTGTAGGCAACATTCCGAACGCGTCGAGGGATGGACGGGCACTACCAGAGCCATACTCGCGCAGTAGCGGCATAGTCCTCTGTCACAGACCAGCACAAGACCCTTTACTGCTGCATCTGTGTCTCGAACGATGTCTCTCCCGACGCTATTCTACGTGGAGTATCTCACTCGCCTCGCGCTGTTCGTCGTGGCATGGATTTCGATAGGGTACTGGTTCTACGCCGACTCTGCCGCCCGTGGCAGTTCGCTCCCCATCTTTTGGAGTATCGTCTCAGTATTTTTCTGGCCTCTCGCCCTGTACTATCTCGCCGGGTTTCGGCGTTCGCACGAGCGAGCGAGACCAACCACGCAAAGAGAGCGTCTCGCGTGGATATTCGCGGTGAGCAGTCTCGTCGCAGTGGTCGTCGGAATGACGGTCACACCGCCGGACCCCTTCTCACAGGGTGTCGTTTCGTGGCTCCTCTTTGCCGCGCTGGTTCCGCTCGCGTACTCTTACAGACGCCGGCAGGTACGACAAACTGTGAGCGTCAGAAACGGTCCCGACTAGGAGACATCTTCGGCAGCAGACGTTGCCGCGTCGCTACCGTTCCCCAACCACGCAGCGGTTACAGCGAGGACACTGCCGACGATGTATCCGCTCAGGATAGGGCAGGCCCACGCGTACTGCGCTATCCACCCCAGTGGCCACGCGAGATAGCCTAGCGTGAGCGTGCCGACAACCAAAACTGCGCCGTAGGAGGTAACAGTCCCGACTGAAGCGACGCCGTCGATAGCTAGCGTCGCCGAGACGGAGGCGAGCAGGGCACCCACACCACAGGCGAGACAGCAGATCAGCGCGAACATGGCCCAAACAAAGGGAGGTGAGGTTGTGGCCGTCTCAGCGGCGATAGCCGCCGAAAGTCTCGGAACCAACAACTGATAGGTGGCGAGGGTGACGGCGACGAACAAAAGGAGGCCACCGACAAATACCGTGACGAGCGGCGAAGCCGTCATCCAGCGTTCTGGAAGCGCCGCGTGCCGTCGCCGCCACCGCCAATAGGAAACTCCAACGCGCGCGGTTCCGACGAGAAGGCCGACAACCGACGCCACGGTCGCTTCGAAAGCGAGCACGTCGAACGGACTCACCATGACGAGTACGTGATTGTCGATGAGTCCCGGCGGAAGCTTGTACGTGGCTAAATTCGCCACCAACGCATCCCAGACGACGAGGTCGAGGACGAGAAACGCCGCGAGAGTGGCGAGCAGAGCGTCTCGAAGTGCGACCACCGTCTCTGACGGTGGCGACGATGGACGGTCACGAGACGCCGAAGACGCTCGAATTGCTGGCTCGGAGACCATCTATCGGATTCGAAGTCCGACATCGACCGTGTCGTTTCTGCAGCTCAGTTATCAACTTTTCTGCCCTACGTCACTATCGGAAAGAACCACTCGCGTAGCGAGAACTCAGTGGGCGGACATTTCCGAGAGCACGTTGAGGAAATACACGCCAGCGACGACGAGGATGATGCCGACGACGCCGGGAACGTCAAGTTGCTCGTCGAAGACGACGACGCCGATGGTCGCTACCCCGACGATACCCAGTGCGGCCCACGTCCCGTAGACCACGCCGAGTGGCAGGTCCTCTAACGTCAGCGAAACCAGATAGAACGCCACTCCGTAGCCGACGAGAACGCCGACGCTCGGTAGCGGTCTGGAAAACCCCTCAGAGAGTTTCAGTGCGGTTGTCCCGAACAGTTCCGAGAGTATCGCGGCGGCGAGGAGGACGTACGGATTCACGGGTTCGTCACGCGGGTTCAATCGAATGTGAAATAGTGATTTCGGCTCAGTCTTCCCCGAGGGTCAGTCGACGGAATAGAGATACACAGCGGTCACGGCGACGGCGGCTTCGGCGAGTTTCGAGAGGATAGACATCGTGTTGAATCGTCCGCTCATCACGAAGAACGCGACGAGCGTGACGACCGCGTAGGCCGCGGCGACGAGGTAGAGTTTGCGCCGCCAGTACCGACTGAAGAAGACCAGCAGGCCAGCGATCCAGCCAGCCCCGTTCAGGTAGAAGAGGATACCTATCGTCTGGTTGAAACCCATGATTCCCGGTGCGAGCAGGAAGTGAATGGCCGCCGAGACGAGGGCTCCGAGGGCGGCGACGTACGCGATGCTGTTCGGCGGGAATCGAACCAACCCAGTCTCCCGAGTCGCCGTGGATTGACTCATATCGAGAAAACCACAACGAAACTACAAAAATTCTCGCCACGACCCGTCGCTACTGAGAGTCGAGTGCTCTGCGAAGCAGGCGAAAAGAACCAACTGTCAGTTCGGTCCGACCTTACTCCAACCGCTTCGAGACGTACGGTCCGTCCTGTTCGTAGTCGAGTTTCTCTCGGTAGTACTCCCGAACGCCGATGCCGGAGATGACCGCGAGTTTCGAGAACCCGGCGTCGCGGGCCAGTTCCTCGGCCTTCGCTAAGAGGCGCTTGCCGTAGCCGCGGTGCTGGTGGTCGTCATCGCCCGCGGCCTGGCCGAGTCCGACCGAGTTGCCATAGACGTGGAGTTCTCGGACGAGCGCGGCGTCCTGTAGCTCCTCTCTAACTGGATCGTTCGGGAACCGAAGCCGGCAGAAGCCTACCAGCACGTCGGTCTCGAAGTCCTCGAAGGAGATGAAGTGTTCCGTGCCGCCGCAGGCCTCGTACGTCATCACGTCGAGTGAGACGTTTTCGGCGTCGTTCTCGCTGTGGCCCGCCTCTCGACAGCGGATGCAGTCACAGGACCAGTCGTGGTCTTCCATCTCCTTCCACGCCAGTTGCCGGAGGTTCGACTTCCAGACGCCGCCCTCAATGAAGTCCGCCGGGATGTCACGCTGGACCCGCTGGAGGCGGGTGTACCGGGGAATCATGTCCTTGATTTCCGCGACGAGTTCGGCCGCTTCCTGATTACCCAGCGGGTCGAAGTCGTTCTTCTGCCACCAGTCGTAGGTAACGGTGCCCGGCACCACGAGTGTTGGATATATCTTGAGATAGTCGGGTTTCCACTGTGACTCCGAGAAGATGCGCCGGAAGTCCTCTAAGCACATCTCCTTGGACATCCCCGGCTGGCCGGGCATCATGTGGAAGCCGACCTTGAACGCCGAGTCCCGCAGGCGGCGGTTGGCGTCGATGCTCGCCTGGACGCCGTGGCCGCGGTGCATCTCGCGGTTGATACGCTCGAACGTCGTCTGGACGCCGACTTCGACCTTCGTCGCGCCCAGATCGAGCATCCGGTCGATCTGCTCTGGGTCACACCAGTCCGGTTTGGTCTCGAACGTCGTGGCGACGTTGCGCACGTCCGCCGTCTCGTTCTCCTCGATGACGTCCTCCAGATACCGGAACTCGTACTCATCGGGATCCTCGGCGAAACTCACGTCCTCAGCGGGCGTGGGTTCGGCGTCCACGTCGAAGTCGTTCATTGCCTCTAAGGCCCGCTTGACGAACCACTCCTGATAGTCGTGGCTCCGGGCGGTCATCGTCCCACCCATGACGATGAGTTCGGCCTTGTCGACGGGATGACCGATCTCGCGCAGTTGGTTCAGGCGAAGCGTGACCTGCCCGTAGGGGTCGTAGTCGTTCTGCTCGCCGCGGGCCGCGGCAGGCTCGTGGCCGGTGTAGGACTGCGCGGAAGAGAACTCCGAGTCCGGGCCGCCGGGGCAGTAGAGACACTTCCCGTGGGGACATCGATGCGGCGACGTCATGATGGCGATGGGCGAGACGCCCGACGCCGTCCTGACGGGTTTGCGCTGGAGCACCTCCTCTAAGACTTCGCGGTGTTCCTGTGGCGCGTAGTCCAGCAACTCGGAGTTTTTCGGGACCTTCGGTGCGGAGTACTCCCGACAGACGTCCACCTTCGCCTGCTCGACGTCGTCGCGTTCGACCTCACCGGCGAGGATGCGGTCGACCAACTCCGCGCACACCTGCTGGAAGGCCTCCGTCTCGCTCGGGTCGGACGTGTCGGTACTCATCGGGTTACCCGAAGTCGTCGTCTCGCGCGAATAAGCGTGTCGCTCGCTGGATGCAGCGTGGGTCTCCGTCGCGGAGCACGTCGCTTCGTGTCGCTATTCGAGGGCCGCCCTCCCGTTGTCGCGCGCCCCTCGCTACTGCTCCGCGGTTCCCTGCGCTCGCGGTTGCACCGCTCGCATTCGAGGCGCTTCACGCCTCGCAGTCACCGCGTCGCCTTGAGGTTCTTCGCTTCCGCTCAGACCCTCGCTACTCACGGGTCACTTCGTTCCCCGTTCGTTTTCGAGACCCCTCGTTTCACTCGGGGTCTCGCTACTCCCAATACTCCATCTCCGCATCCCTGTCCAGATACGTCGAGAGCGTTCGCTCGTCGCTGTCGCCGCCGGGGGCCGCGCCAGCGTAGAGGCCCACCATCTCCTTGTCAGGATAGACCGTGATGTCGGGTTCCTCCATCGTCGAGACCACGAGGAGCCGGAGGCCGTCGTCACCTGCCTCGATCTCGTGGGCGCTCTCCTCGCCGGCGGGGAGGGCGATATAGTCCCCGGATTCGAGCGCGTGTTCCGTTGAGTCGGGACCCAACCACAGCGTCCCGCCACCGTCGAGGACGAACAGCGCCTCCTCGTTGCCCTCGTGATAGTGCCGGAGCCACATTCGGTTTCCCGACTCGACCGCGTAGAGACTCGTCCCGAGTTCCTCGCCGCCGGCGGCCGCGCCCAACTGCTTGCGCTTGAACGCGCGCTGGCCGTGTTCGTAGCTCGTCCACTCCAGGTCGTCGGCGTTGACGGGGCCGTCGCTCATGTCACGACTGACGACGGTCGCGGTGAAAAAGCTCCGCGAAGCTACAGTTTGTCGCCGAGAGCCGACAGGAGCGCGTCGAGCACGGCGTCGCGCTCACCGGCCAGGTAGCGAATCGAGCCTTCGCGGGCGCTCCGCGGTGCGACGCCGCCTTCCGGCGCATCCTCGGCGACGGTGTCGGCCAGTTCGTGGATGTCCACGTCTGCGTCGGTGCGGACGTACAGCGTGTCCGTAGAGATGCCGACCACGGCGTCGGCCTCGTCGCGAATGTCGCGGTGGAGTTCGTCGAGCAAAAGCGCCTCCGGCGGGAACTCGTACTGGTGGGAGTACGCGTCCGTGTCCAGCACGGCCACTTCGGTGTCCTCAACGGAGCGGTAGTCGAGGTTGGCTTTCGCCGTCGAGACTTCGTCGTCCACTCGCTCGCGGAACTGCTCCGCGATGTGACCGGCCAGGCCACCCACGTCGTCCTCGTCGTCACCGAAGACGAGGTCGGTGATGAGCTCGCGCTTGTCCTCGTAGGACTGGTAGTGCGCCTCCAGCGCGACGGCCTCGCGGAGCTGCGTGACTGCGTCGTCGTCGTAGCCCGCCTCGCTGGCGGCCTCGTGGTAGGCGTCGGGGACGCCCTCCCAGAAGCTGACCGCGGGCAGGTGGCGGAGGTCGTCGCGCACGTCGTCGTTGACGTGAGCGGCGACGTTGGCGGCCAGCGCCGTCGCGGTCGTCTCGGGCGCGTCGGCCAGGCTCGGCGAGACGACGGCGTCCACGGCGTCGGTGACCGCACCGTCGACATCGATGTCGTCGACGAGCACTGTCGGCGCGCCGTAGACGTTCAGCAGGTCGAAGCCGTCGAGGCTCTCGCGGGTGCCGCCGGCGGCGACGAAGACGAAGAGCGGCAGTTGCTCGTCGTGGCGCGCGCGGTTGTCGAGCATCGTCGACGTGTCCTTGGTCGCGTCGTCCATGTCGTAGACGCCGCCTTCGAGCGGTCGACGGTCGAAGTAGTGGTACTGCGCGTCGGTGCGACGGTGCTGGTCAGTGACCATCGGGAGCGTCGCGCGTTCGAGCGCGCTGCCGGCGAGGTAGCCGTCGGCCGTGTTGGCGTGCCGGACGATGACCGGGCGGTCGGTGAGAACCGCCTTGCGAATCTCCGTAGCCGCTTCGACGAGGTCCTCGGAGAGGGCGTCGATGGCCGGGTCGTCGGCCAGCGGGTCGGCGCTGTCAGGGCGGGCCTCGTCGTCGAGGGCGTCCGTGAGTCGTTGTTCGACCTCGTCGCGCTCTGCGTCTTCGAGGACCGAGAGGTCCTCGGTCTCGACTTGAATCTCGCCGCGGCGGCGGCGCACTTCGCCGCCGAATCGGGCAAAGTCCCCCTCCTCGACCTCGGGGTAAGCGCGGACGCCTGCCTCGACGAACGCGGCGCAGTCGACGGTACCGGTCTCGTCGTGGAGTTCGAACACCGTCGGGCCGGAGGTCTGTCGGATGTTGACGACCTCGCCTTCGAGGCGAACGTCCTCGCCGACGTGCTCCGAGAGCGCTCCGACGACGACCGCCTGCGGTTCCGCGTCGGTCGCTTCAGCGTCGGCCGCTTCAGCGTCAGTCGAGTCCGCCACTGTTTCTTCAGTTTGTTCTTCGACGACCGCAGCGCTCCCGCCGCTCTGGGCGGTTTCCGTCTCCGTCGTCGCTGCGTCGTCGTCCTCGTCGCCCGTCGCACCGACGCTGCCGCCAGCACCGTCTACGCGCTCGGCGTCGCTCGACTGGCTGACGGCTCCGGTGGTGGGTTCCGACTCGGCGGACTCGCCGCTCTCGTCGTTCCGGTCGGTCGTCTCGTCCCGCGCGTTACCGTTTCCCGAATCCGCCGCACTTGCCTCTGCCTCGTCCGCTTCTTCGAGCAGCGTCGAGTGACCGACGTCGGGGTCGTCGACGAGGACGCCGCGGAACTCGCGTTCGGACTGACGGATAGACCAGCCGAGGTCGATGTTGCCGTTGTCGCGAACGTTCTTCACCTGGACGTACACCTCGTCGCCAGAATCCCAGTCGAGGGAGTCGAGTCGACGGTCTAGTTCACTCCGGTGGAGGAGCCCCGTGACGCTGTCGCCGATGTCGACGAAGACACCGAACTCGGCGAACCCGTCTACGGTACCTCTGTAGTACCGATCGACGGACAGTTGGTCAGCGCTGTTGCCTCGGAATACGAACAGGGCGTCCTCCTCGTGGAGGTCACAGATACGTCCTTCGACGGACGTGCCGCAAATGATACACGAACCCATTAGACGACGAAAGCAGGCGCTGCCTAAAACTGTTGTCGAATTACTTGCGTCAGCGGCGCGCCGATTCAGTCCAGCACGTCGCTCTCCGATTCAAGCATTTCGAGGCCAGAAGCGACCGCTCTGGCCTGGTCGGGGAACAGCGAGATCTCCACCTCGCTGCCTTGTTCATCTTCGAAGGCAAGTTTCACTCGCTTGTCACCGTACTCGCGGACGTCGACGCCCTCGACGTCGTACAGTTTGATAGTCGCCTGCTTGTTCGACGGGCCGACGTTCTTGAACGCGCCGTCTTTCAGTTCCAGCATGAACTGCTCGATGTCGATGCTGAGCATATCGGAGACGTGCGCCGCCGACGCCTAAAACCCACTACTCGACGCGAGCGTCGTCACGGCGTGAAAGCCCCGAAAGCCGTACCCGAAGACGATGGCGGCGGGAAGCGCCGCGAGGACGGCCGCCACGCCCAGGCGGAGTTCGTGGACGACGGCGGTGCCAACGACGTACAGCCCCGCCCCCCAGACGGTGACGAGAACCCGGAGTTCCGGCGAGGGGAGACCTGCGAACACACAGGGTGCCATCGCGTAACAGAGCACCTGCACCGTCTCGCTGACGCCGCCGCGGTCGGCGGCGACGGGAATCAACAGCAGCGTCTGGAGCGCCGCCGTCAGGTGTACCGTCGCCGGCGCGACGAAGACGACGACCGCGAGCAGGACGAGGACTGCGATGCCAGGCGTGAACTCGCCGATGGCGGGATACGCGAACGGGCCAGTCGAGACGACGCCGCGGCGGGCCAAGTCGACGACGAGAAAGCGGCTCAGCTCTTCGAGTGCGACGACCAGCGCGGCGAATATCAGCCCCGGCGCTTGATCGCCGGGCGCGACGCCGGTCCGGAAGAACCGTCTCGGGCGCACGAGAATCTCTCCCCACGCGCGAGCCAGCGCGGTCGGTCCCCTATCGCGCCCGCCGGTCGTGTTCTCGACCCACTGTGTCACGCCCGGACGTAGCGACTCGGTGAGTATGACAGTTGCGAGTCAGCCTTTCCGGTCGGTTCGGGGAGGTACATTTAGGAACGCTGCGCCACGAAATTGACGTCCGCGAACTCGAATCGGGCTCCGCCCGCCGCGCTCTCGGTCACCCGAAGCGACCAGTCGTACACCGACGCCAACTCCCGTACGAACGCTAACCCGAGTCCGGTCCCGCCGTTGTCGGCCGCCGTCGTCACGCCCATCTCGAACACACGTTCCCTCTCAGCCGCCGGGATTCCGCCCCCGTCGTCCGCCACGAAGAAGCCGTCCTCCATCTTGCCGACCCGAACGGTCGCGTCGTTTCTCCCGTGCTGGATGGCGTTCTCGAAGAGGTTCTGGAACAGGTGGTGGATGTACGTCTCGTCGGTCTCTATCTGGATGTCGGTCTCGACCTGCAGCGTCGCCTCGGGAGTGTTGAGCGACTCCCACGCCTCTCGCGCGGCGGGTCCGAGCGAGATCCCCTCGCTCTCGCCGATTGCGGCCTGTCCCTGAGTGACCACTAACATGACGTCGATCATGTTCTCGATGCGGTCGAACGCTTCCGTGACGTACTCGGTGGCCTCGGCGTCCGTCTCCTCGGGGAGTTGTTGGCTGTAGATCTGCCCGATGGTGACGGGGTTTCGGAGTTCGTGAGCGAGCATGCTGGCGAAGCTCTCCAGACGCTGGTTCGACGCCTCGAGTTTCCGCTCGTGTTCGACTCGCTCGGTGATGTCCTGGACGGTCATGCCCACTTGCCGGTTCGTCGTCCCTTCGATCGTGAACGCGTGACACTGTAGGACGCGCTCGCTCAGTTCGAGCACACGTTGAAACGCGCCTCTCGTTCCGGTCTGTACGATATCTTCGAAGACGTTGATCCACTCGTCCGGGATGCCGAACGCCTGCTCGCGGACCGTCGTCCCGACCACGTCCTGAACGCCAGCGTATCGTCTGAAAGCCGGATTCGCTTCCACGTAGCGGAAGTCAGTCGGTTCATCCGGCGCGGTGTCCGCAGCCTCGACGACACAGTAGCCCTCAGTCATCGAGTCGAACAGGGTGCGATAGCGTTCCTCGGACTCGCGCAGGTCGTCGTAGAGCCGAGCGTTCTCGATGGCCGCCGAGGCGACGTTGGCCAGTTGGACGAGGAGTACCTCGTCAGCCTCCGTAAACTCGCCACGGTATTTATCGGAGACCTGAATCAGCCCCATGTTCTGTCCCTCCGAGCCGATTATCGGGACCGCCAGCCATCCCCGCATCGGGGGATGTTCGTCCTCGTCGTCGCCGAAGGCGTTCCACGCCGGATGGGACTCGAGTTCCGACTGCGTCATCCGTATCGGCTCGTTCCGTTCACAGACCAGCGCGTAGATACCGCTCCCGTCGGGTTCGTTGCTGTAGTCGCTGTACTCGGCGTACTTCTCCGACAGCGAAACCGCGTTGATCGCCTGTCCCCAGTCTTGGTTGACGGTACGACTCGTGACGGACTGGTGGGCACCGACCAGACTTCGCGCTTCTTCGGTGATATGGCGTAGCAGTTCGTCCAGGTCGTCGGAGACGTTGAGCTGCGTGACGAACCGGGCGAGTCGGCTGTGTTTCTTCAGCAGCCACTGACGCGAGGGTTCGGTCTCCTCGTCGGCCGGTGCGTCGGTCAGTGTGAGGTCCGGTTCCGTATCCTCGACCTCGTCCCGGTCGGACGGCCACCAAACTCGCTCATCGCCGACGTCCTTCGTCCGCAGCACGTTCTGCTCGACGAGGTCGCGTAGCTCTGGGCGGACCGTCTGGGGCGGATAGCCGGTCTCGTCGGCGACTTCGGGCGTCGTGTGCGGTTCGTAACCCCTCTCGTCGAAGACTTCGAGGATTACTTCCGACGGTGCTCGCTCTGGGCCAGGCATACCTCTAACTACGGCGGTAAATTATCTGCTTTACCGTCCTATATTTAACGGTCGTGTGGGACTGTCGACCGGAGCCGCTGCTATCGGTCTTCCTGTTAATCGTCCGCACCTGTGCTACAGACGCTTCCGCCTCGGGCACGCTACCGCGGCTCTCGTACTCAATCGTCTGCACCTTCGACCCGGCCGCTCACGGCTCAGGCACGCTGGCGCGGCCTTCGCGGCTAATCGTCCGCGCCGACGTTCTCCGTGCTTTCGAAACACGGCGGGTCCGGTTCGATGTTGGCGTACTGGACCGCCTCCTCGCCGAGTCTGGCGACTCGTTCGTCGATGTCCGGGTCGGTGATTTCGCCCGCTTCGACGGCGTTTCTGGCTCGCGGGATAGCCGCCTGGTGGGGGATGACCCACGAGTTCAGCGCCCGGCAGACCGAGCGGAGGTGTTCGAGCGCCGTGATGGGGAAACTGCCGCCGGCGACGGCGAGCAGTCCGACGGTCTTGTGCTCGAACTCGTCGAACCCGCAGTAGTCGAGCGCGTTCTTCAGCGGCGCGGAGAACGACCCGTGATACACCGGCGTGCCGAGGAGGATCGCGTCGGCCTCCGAGACGGCGTCGGTCAATCGAGTCGCGTCGCCCGCTTCACGGGCGTCGGCGTCGAAGACCGGGAGGTCGAACTCACGGAGGTCGAGCAGTTCGGTCGTCCCTCCGGCCGCTTCGGCCTCGGCGAGGGCGCGTTCGACGGCGACGCGTGTGTAACTCTCGTCGCGGAGGCTCCCAGCGATGCCGACGACGTGCGGTCTGGACATGCGTTAGCTCAGGGCCGGACAGATTAAAAGAGGCGGCGAAAGCGTGGTTCGTTCGGGTCACCGCTACGTCTGGTACTCGTCGGTCACGTCGACGAGGTTGACGACGCCGTCGGGGACGCGGTAGGCGACGACCACCGAGCGGTCGCCGTCCATCGAATCGACGGTCTTGTCCACGCTGTAGCCGACGTACGTACACTCCTCGCGGGTGAACTCCACGACGGAGTAGCCCCAGTTGTGGCTGTCGAAGAACTCCAGGTGCGGGTTCATCGCGGTGACGAGTTTGCTGAGGAGCGGTTCTGTCAGTTTCCCGCGGAGCCCACGGGTGAGATGCAACGCCTCGGCCGCGTTGAGCGACGTGACGGCGGGCGTCATGAACTCGACGCCGATGCGCTCGCCCTGTGCGACCCCCTCACCGCCGGTGACGCGGCCGGGATAGGAGGTCTGCTGGTAGCCGGCGACGTAACAGTGCATGTCGCCGGTCAGCGTCACGAAGTTCTCCACGTCGGCGGCGGCGATGGCTTCGACCACCTGGAGGCGCTCGCGTGTGTAGCCGTCCCACCCGCCCTGTACGGGGTACACCGACAGCGGCCCGGAACCGAGTCGGAACGGGATGGTCAGCACCTCGTCGGCCCACACCGTCCACTGAGCTTCCGAGTTGGCGATGGTGTCGATAAGCCACTCGCGTTGCTCCTCACCGAGCATCGTCCGCCCCGGCGGTTCGCGGTGGGGACCGACGTTGTCGGGCGTCGGAATCGCCTCCCTCGGCGGGTCCCGAAAGAGGCGCTCGTCGGTCAGCGACAGCGAGACGAGATCGCCGAAGTCCAGCGAGCGCCAGAGGACGAACCGCTCCTGGAGGGACTCGCCGTTGGGGTCGTACTCGACGCGTGCAGGCATGTACTCCCACCACGCGTGCATCGCGTCGGCGACGAGCTCGGTCATGAACGCCGGGTCGTCGCCGCGCGGGTGGTCGCCCGCGGGCGCGTCTGCCCGACTGTCCCAGTAGACGTCGTTGACCATCTCGTGGTCGTCCCAGCCGGCGATGAGCGTGTGTGACTCCAGTGCTCGCTGGAGGAAGCGGTCAGAACGGTAGGTCCGGTGAAGGTAGCGGTAGTCGTCGAGATTACGCACGCGATCGTAGCCGCTCGGCAGCGATAGCTCTCGGCCCTCGTACTCGTAGGAGCCGAGGCCCTTGAAGTGGCCGTCGCTGGACTCGTAGATAAAATCGCCCAGATGGACGATGAAGTCCACGTCCTCCTCGGCGACGTGGCCCAACGCGGGGAAGTAACCGTTGAGGTAGTTCTGGCAGGCGAGGACGGCCAGTCGAAGCGAGTCGGGGGAGTCCGCAGGGCGCGGCAGCGTCTGGCAGCGCCCGGTCCGGGAGGTGATGCCGTCGTAGACGAACCGATAACAGTACTCCGTATCAGGGTCGAGGCGGCCGTCCACGTCCACTTTCACCGTATAGTCGTGGGCGGCGATCCGCTCGCCGTCGGTCACCACGCCGTCGTAGACCACGTCCCCAAACGCCTCGTCCGTCGCCACCTGCACGCCCAGTGGCGTCTCCGGGTCGAACCGCTCGGGGTCGATGCGCGTCCAGAGGATGACGCCGCTCGGCGTCGGCCCGCCGCTGGCGACCGACTGCGGGAACACGGCGTCCGGGTCGCCCTCGCCGTCGATATCGAAGACATCGGCGTCGCCCGCCTCGACGAGGTCCATCGCCAGCGCGAGGTCGTGCGAATCCAGTTCGGAGAGTAGTTCGACGTGGTCGTCCGCTGTCCGCGACGGCTCGTCTCGCCCGTCCAGCCCAATCTCGCCCGACATACACCGTCCTATGATAGCGAGCCGATATCCCGGTTTCGGCGGCGAGTCCACCACCGGAATCGATCGATATCCCTAACCCGACTCCTCTGACCGCCCCACTCCACGAATCGTCGCACTATCCACGGGGCAGTACGTTCATTTCAGTTCAACACGAACTATCTCAGTATGCCTTCTACCGTTCTCGTCGCCTTCGACGGCTCTCCGCTTTCCGAACGTGCGCTCACGTACGCTATCGAGACCTTCCCGGACGCATCCATCACATCGATTTACGTCATTAATCCGATCTATTCGGTCATCGATGTAG
The DNA here is from genome assembly GCF_004681185.1 of Haloarcula amylovorans. GTDB lineage: Archaea > Halobacteriota > Halobacteria > Halobacteriales > Haloarculaceae > Haloarcula > Haloarcula amylovorans. Next base: position 1,257,948 of record NZ_SRIF01000001.1, read on the forward strand.
AGGCTGGCGGCTTACCAGTCGCCGAAGACTGGTACGAGAATGCGAAAGAAGAAGCAACCAGAATCCACACGACAGCCACGGAGCTCGCGGCGGAACAGAATACCGAACTCGAGACCGTCACGGAAGTCGGCAAACCGGCACGAGAAATCCTCGAATACGCTTCCGACCACGACGTCGACCAGATCGTCATGGGCAGCCACGGCCGCTCAGGAATCGACCGGGCGTTCCTCGGGAGCGTCGCTGAGACAGTCACCCGCCGCGCACGGCTCCCGGTGACGGTCATCAGCTGAGTTGTTCGGCCAGCAGGACAGAAGGTCGTTCCAGCGTGCTAAAAGCCCGCATGCGGTCAGACGAGGTCCCAGTGAAATACCGGCGATGCAAAATCAACACCAATTGTATGGAGAGACCGAGTGACCGTTACTGAATCACCCCCGCTATCGACGTGTACTGTCCATATCGAACGACGAGGCGGTCGTGGCGAAGCGGGGGCGCGAGCACTCGAACGACACCTCCGGAACACACCCGGTGTCCACGACGCCGACGTTTCGTTCCGAACGGGGAGCGTTCGGATCACCTACGACAAGCGCGTCACCTCAGCGGAACAACTTCGAGAAGCAGTCCGCGACCGGGACGTCTCGATCCAAGACGAGCCCGAGACGGCACCCGACGAGGCGACTTCTCGCTCGGAGCTCAGACGGGAAGCCGTGTTCGTCGGTCTGACGCTGGTCGGCATGGTGACCGGCTTGGCGACAGGGTGGCTCGATGGCCCGCCACTCCTCATGTGGGTCGGCTACGGCGTGGCGTACGTCTTCGGCGGGTGGTACGGGCTCAAGGGGGCTATTCAGACACTCCGCCACCACGCGGTCGATATCGACCTGTTGATGATCGTCGCTGCGCTCGGCGCGCTCTCGATTGGGGCCCCGTTCGAGGGGGCGATGCTCCTCTTCCTGTTCTCGCTGTCGAACACACTCCAACACTACGCTATCGGTCGCTCGCGCCGGGCGATCAAGTCGCTCGTCGAGATGCGACCGGACGAAGCGCAGGTCCTGCGCGACGGCGAGGAAGTTACCGTTTCTATCGACGACATCGCCGTCGGTGACGTGTTCGTCGTCCGTCCTGGCGACAAAATCCCGCTTGACGGCATCGTTACGTCCGGAGAGGGAACGGTTGATCAAGCGTCGCTGACCGGCGAGTCAGTCCCCGTACCGAAGGAACCCGGCGACGAGGTGTTCGGCGGGACAATCAACGAGAGCGGAAGCCTCGAAATCGAAGTCACTCGCCAGGCTCACGAATCGGCGATCAGCCGCCTCATCCACATGGTCGAACGAGCCCAGAGTGAGAAAGCCCCGACTCAGCGACTCATCGACCGTCTTGAACAACCGTACGTCCTCGGCGTGTTCGCAATCACAATTGCAGCTATCGCAGTTCCGCTCGCGCTCGGGAGCGAGTTCACGGGGACGTTCTACCGCGCGATGACGCTCATGGTCGCCGCCTCGCCGTGTGCCGTCATCATCTCAACGCCGGCCGCAGTCCTATCCGCAATCGCCTCTGGTGGCCGACAGGGCGTCCTATTCAAGGGCGGAGAACACGTCGAGACCGCAGCACGCATCGACGCGGTCGCCTTCGACAAGACTGGCACACTCACACAGGGCGATACGCAGTTGACCGACGTATTCGTTCGCGACGGGACGGCGGACCCGACACTGACCGAGGACACGCTACTCTCCACCGCGGCCGCAGTACAGGCCCGCTCGGAGCACCACCTCGCTCGTGCGACCGTGACGGCGGCAGAATCCCAGGCACTCGATGTCCCCGACGCGGAGCGGTTTCAATCAGTCGCCGGGAAAGGGGTCAAAGCAAACGTCGACGGCAGCACGATCCATATCGGGAATCGAAGTTACTTCGAGACCGTTCTCGGAGACGCAGCAATAGATGGGCTCGAATCAGGCCTTGATCGCCTCCAAACCGTAGAGGCAGAGGGGAAAACGAGCGTCCTCGTCGCCAGAGAGCGTCACGGCGAAGTCAGCGTCTTGGGGTGGCTCGCCTTCACCGATACCGTTCGCCCTGACGCGGCCGAGATGATCGACGACCTCCGCTCGCTCGGGGTTGAGCACATAGTGATGCTGACAGGCGACAACGAGCGTGTCGCCCAGCGGATCGCCGACGAGGTTGGCATCGACGAAGTCCAGGCGGAACTCCTGCCGGAGGAGAAAGTAGCGACCATCGAAGAACTGGTCGAACGACACGAGAACGTGGCGATGGTCGGCGACGGCGTCAACGACGCGCCAGCCCTCGCCACAGCGACCCTCGGCATCGCGATGGGCGGCGCGGGGACCGATGTCGCCCTCGATACTGCCGACGTGGTACTGATGGGTGACAACCTCAGCAAGATACCCTACGTTCTCGGCCTCGGACGCAAGACCCGCCGGACGCTCACAATCAATCTCGCCATCGCGTTCGGCGCGATTGCACTCATGGTCGGCACGATCCTCCTCCGAGGCATCCCGCTTCCGCTCGCAGTGGTTGGTCACGAGGGGTCGACCGTCCTCGTTTCGCTGAACGGCCTTCGGTTGCTCGGTTATCGGGAGTGAGTTACCGGAGTCGAGCAGTCGTTTGACCGTTCCGTTCCTCGATCTGGACGAGACCGTCGTCAGCGAGGTCCGAAAGGAGATCACGAAGCCACTCTCGCCCGTGCTCACCGTCGGGTGTGTAGTCAACTCGAATCCGATGTCCAAGCGTGTCTAGGTCCATCTTGTCGTGTTCACCGAGAAGTCGAACAATTCGCCCACGAAACTGCCGCCGACTCCCCTCGAATGCGGGTTGGGTCGGCACGTCCGGCGCGGTGAAGTCCCCGGTCGCGTACGCCGAACACCACTCGCGCCACGGGCACCCCGCGCCGTCGCAGTCGGGCGTCTTTTCGCAGGCGACCCCGCCGAGTTCCATGATGGCGTTGTTCCAGACGCGGGATTCGCCTTCGGGCATGAGCGCCTGCGCGACTTCCTCGAAGGCGTCGTCCTCGTCGGGGACGTCGAACGCGCGGTACAGCACCCGCTTGACGTTAGTGTCGACGACGGCGTTTCCGTTGTTGAACGCGAAGGAAGCGACGGCGTTGGCGGTGTAGGGGCCGACGCCCATCAACTCCGAGAGGCCGTCGGGGTCCCGTGGCCACTCGCCGCTGTGGTCGTCGCGTATCTGTCTCGCGGCCTCGTGGAGGTATTTCGCGCGGTTGTTGTACCCCAGCGAGTGGTCGGTCCAGAAGCCGACCACGTCGCTCCGGTCGGCCGCCGCCAGATCGGCCACGGTCGGCCAGCGGTCGAGGAAGTCCTCCCACGCGCTGACAACGCGGTCCAGTTGCGTCTGCTGACTCATAATTTCCGAGACGAGGATCGCGTAGGGGTCGTCGGTCTGTCGCCACGGGTACGCTCGGTGATCGGCCTCGTACCACTCGATCAGCGCCCGCTGCACCGGGGACGGGTCCGCGGACACGTCGCCGGGGAGGTCCGCCATCGCCGACTGCTCACTCATTGGCCCGCCGTTAGAATCGTCGCGGTTTGTGTGTAGCGGTTGCTGTCACTGTGGCGGCTGTCCCATCGTCGAACTCAGTCCTCTACGTCGACCCACTCGAACTCGCTGTCCGACCAGTCGAGTTCGTCGCCGCTCGTCACGTCCGAGAAGACGAACATCGCACCGTCCTCGTACGTGCTGTCGACGTAGAGTCGCCAGCCGTGGGCCTCGGCGATAGTCTTGACGATGGACAGCCCCAACCCGGTCCCATCCTCGCTGGTCGTGTGGCCGTACTCGAAGATGTCGTCTACCTCCGACTCGGGGATGCCCGGCCCGTCGTCGGCGACGTAGAAACCGTCCGAAAGCAACCCGACCGTGACGGTAACGTCCTCGCCCACGTGGTCGATGGCGTTGCGAAACAGATTCTCCAGCCCGCGGAGGAGGCGCGAACGGTCGGCGCGGATGGAACGGTTTCCGGATATTTCGAGAGTAGCGCCCTTGCTGTCTACGTTCGTCCACGCGTCGCGGACCACAGCGTCGAGGGAGATTTCTTCCGTCTGTTCGATGCTCTCCCCCTCCCGCGTCAGCGTGAGCACGTCGTCGATGATGGATTCGATGCGGTCGTGCGAAACCTCGACTTTCTCGACGTGGGTCTGTAACTCCGCCGTATCCGTCTCCTCGTCGAGGGCCGCCAGTTGCGCCGAGAGCAGTTCGAGGTGGCCGCGTGCGACCGTCAGTGGGTTTCGGAGGTCGTGTGACAGCGTCGACGCGAACTGGTCGAGGCGGCTGTTCTGTCGCTTCAGTTCCTGTTTGGACTGTTCCGCCATCTCCCGGGCCTCGTGGGCCTGCCGTATCTGCTCGCCGAGAGCGTCACGCGCGTCGGCCACGGCGTCGTAGAGCTGACCGATCTCGTCCTCGCGGTTCGTCGAGAGAGGCACCCCGAGGTGGCCGTCCTCTATCGATTCGATGCGCTTTCGGAGTCGGACGAGCGGGACCACCGTCTCCCGGGAGATGACGAGTGCCGTCACACTGATCGAGAGGACCGTGAGTACGGCCACGATAGCAGCGGCGCGACCGACCACCCGCGACGGACGGAAGAGCGTTATCCGGTCGGCGGCGGTCACGACGACCCACGGCGTCCCGTCGACCGGCGCGTACGCGAGCATCTCTTCGTCCGACTCGCTGGTCGCGGTCGCGCCGTCTCTGGCCGTCTCGAATCCCGCGTGTGCGGCGTGCCGCTCGGTGTTTCTCGCCGCCGTCGGGAACACGGGGTTGCCCACCTCGTCGAGGACCGCCGTGGTTCCCATCGCACCGCCATCGAGCTGTCGACCGTCTACCGTTCCGACAACCAGCAAGACGGCGTCGCGGTCGGCGACCGGGCTGGCGAATGCCATCGCCTGCTGCCCGTCTCGCTCGTAGGCAACCGACGGCACAACTGCCGTCGGATCGGTCGAGTCCGACGCCTCACGAACGGCGGGCCGCCACGCGGGTTGCATCGACGCGACCGACCGTTCGGACCCGGACTGCTCGGTGCTGGCCGTGACCACCGCTTGTGCCCCCGAGACATCGACATAGTGAATCTCTACCACATTTGCCGACGAGGTCGACGCGAACCGCCCGAGCGACTGCTGGACGCTCGTCTCGTTGGCGGTGAGCGCTAGCGTACTGGAAAAGGATCGTGTCTGCGCTCGAATACCCGACTGCCACTCGCTGAGCGACGACGCGCGGAGCGTCGCCGTCTCGGTCAGCATCTCGGTCCGGTCGTCCTCGATGGCGTGCCGAACCTGGACGTAGCCCGCTAAAACAGCGCCGCTGATGAGCAGGGCGACGACGGCGAGAGTCACCACTAGTCTAGCGGCGTAGTTTCGTCGGACGACGGACGGCACTACGCGCCGGAATCGGCCGCGAAGTGTCCGCTCGTGTTCCGCCTCGCTCGTCCGGCCGGCCGAACCACCCACCGTCCGGTCCTGCGAGCGAGCGCTGTCGTCGTCTCCGGTCATCTGTCGTCAGTGTCCCCAGTACGTCGAGCCGCCACTCTCTCAGAGTGTCACCCCGTAACAAGTATAAAATTTGTTATACTGCTGGCAACGGTAGTCGCCCCGTCAGCCGGCGGCTCGGTCGCCGAGTCGCAAAGCGTTTCCCCGGCCTCCACTACCCGTGAGACATGAGTCTCGACGACCTGCAAGACGACATCGAAGGCGAGTACGCCGACTTCGGCGAGAATCTCTCCGTGGACCTCGACCGGGAGACGCGCAACGAACTGGCGATGCTCTCGGTCGCGCTCGACCCCGAGGACGCCGACGAACTCGTCCGCCGCGCCATCCACGACTTCTTTCAGGCGACGGTCGAGCGCGGGACACTGGATTTCCACCTCCGCTCGGGCTACGACTGCACCTACGACGAGTTCCTCTCGGGGATGACCTTCGACGAGATGACGGGGGGTCAGTTCCCCCAGCAACAGGACAAAGACGACCGACGCTACCAGTTCTGAAAGCCGCCCGTCGGTTTACATCAGTAACGCGACGGCCATCAGGCTCGCGCCGCCGAGGACGACTGAACTCCAGATTGCGACCTGCGTGGCGAACCGCCGGTTCGGACTCGGCGCGGTGAGCGCCGCCTTGACGACGATACTGGACGCCGTCGCGATGAGAATCGCGATCATGGCCGTCTGCTCGCTCTGGATAGTGCCGCTCCGGTAGAGCAACACCGCCGACGTGGTCGCGCCCGCGCTGGAGACGAGGCCGCTTATCGCCGACGTGACGTAGAGCCCCGCCGTCCCGAACCGCGCGCTGGCGACGCCACCTGCCACGACGACCAGCAGAAACACCCCACCGAACGTCAGCGCGTTCTGCATCGAGAACGGGCTATCGAGGTCCATCTCGATGGATTCGGACCAGTCGGCCGTGTAGGCCGCGACCACGACGCTCCCGACGATGACCGCCCCGAGCGGGACGACTGCCTCCACCAGCACGCCTTGATTGATAGTGAACAGGACGGTGATGAGGAGGTTTCGAAGCGCCATCGCGGCGTCGGCGAGTAAGATGGCCGCGACCGCGTAGGAACTGGCTTCGGGGCGCTGTTTGACGTGGTCCATCATCGTGCCGACCACGGCCGTCGAAGAGGCCAATCCGCCGAAAAAGCCAGTGATGGCGATCCCACGGCCGCCGTAGCTCTGGACGACGGCGTAGTTGAGGATGCCGATGCCTGCGACGAAGACGACCATCAACCAGATGGTGCGCAGTTCCAGCGTGACGTCGATTCTCGGCACCGACACCGGATCGGGTGGCAACAGCGGATAGACGACGAAGGCGATGATGGCGAACTCCGTCGCCGACCGCACCTCCTCCCGTGAGAGCCCCCATGCGAAACTGTGGAGTTCTCGCTTGAGGACGAGCAGTAGCGAGGAGATGACGGCCACGGTCACCGCTTCGAGCCTCGCTCCAGACGCGGCGAGCGAGCCGACCCCGTAGGCGACCAGCATCGAGACGGAGGTGGTCAGCGAGAGGCGATCTTCGTCCGCCATGAGTCCCTGTATCGCCAGTAACACCCCCTGCGTGATGACGAGAATACCGCCGACGATGAGGAGCGTGCTGTTCTCCGTCAGCGTAAACACCGCCGCTAAGAGACTGATGAGCGCGAACGTCCGGATTCCAGCCGACTTCTGGGACCACTCACGTTCCAAGCCGAGGAACATCCCGAGCGCACCGGCCAACAGGATGTTGAGGATGACGTCGTACCCCGGCGAGGAGGCCAACTGTATCAAAGTCACAGTCCGTGTACTCGGTCGGACAGTAAAATACTACGGCCAGCGAGCGCATACCTTTTTACCGGATGCTGTGAAATCGAAACGTATGGTACCGCGCGACGTGGACTGGCCACGCGCCTTCTGGATCGGATTCGGCGCCCTCCTCGCGGCGACGCTCCTGTTCGTCCTCTACACCTTCATCGGAACGTTCGTCTTCGGGATCTTTCTGTACTACGCGACGCGACCGCTGTACCGCCGGGTGTACCGCCGTCTCCGCCAACGAACGCTCTCAGCGCTGCTCTCGTTGTTCTTACTCGCGCTGCCCGTCCTCGGCCTGCTCTACTACACGCTCGCGATCGCCCTCCAGGAGTTCGAACGGTTCGCCGCGACCGCCGATCTCGGCCCCTACGCCGCCGTCGTCGAACCGTATCTAGACATCTCCGACGTCGTCCAGAATCCCCAAGCACTCCTGACCGATGCCGGAACCGACACCCTCTTCGAGACGCTCACGCAGTTCCTCGACTACGTCGGGTTCATCGGCACCGGTCTCGTCCACGTCTTCGTCATGTTCGCCTTCGCGTTCTACCTCCTCCGAGACGGACCGCGACTGGCCGAGTGGGCGAAGAACTTTCTCGACCACCGTGGGGTCTTGGACTGCTACTTCCACGAGGTCGACCGGAGCTTCCACAAGGTGTTCTACGGCAACATCCTCAACGCGATCGTCACCGGCGCGATCGGGGCCATCTCGTTCAGCCTCGTCGATATGGTCGCGCCGGCCGGCCACGCCGTGCCGTATCCCGCTCTGACTGGACTGCTGGCCGGGGCGGCGAGCCTCGTCCCCATCGTCGGCATGAAACTCGTTTACGTTCCATTGGGGACGTACCTCTCGGCGCAAGCGTTTTTCGCCAGCGACGGCTGGTGGTTCGTCGCGCTCTTCGTCGCCGTCGCATTCGTCGTCGTCGATACCATCCCGGACGTACTGGTCCGCCCGTACGTCTCAAGCGGCGTCTCCTTCTCCGTCGGTCGGTTTGGGCGGGCCACGGGCGACCGAGACCCAGCGCCCGGTCTCCATACGGGGATGTTGATGTTCGCGTACATCCTCGGGCCGTTTCTCTTCGGCTGGCCCGGCATCTTCCTCGCGCCGATGTTGCTGGTACTTGTCGTCCACTTCGCCCGGTTCGTCCTCCCGGAACTCGTCGAGGGCAAAGCGATACAGCCGCGAGTGGTCGATCCGACGAACCTCGTCGACGACCCACGAGAAGGCGAAGCGAGCGAAACCGAAAGAGAGGACGATATCGATAGACAGGGTACCGAGGACCAACCGACAGCGGAGTATCCACCGGCAGGTACCACGAGATCGACGACGCCAGACGACCCTGGGGCTAGCTGAGTCGGCTCAGGGAGTTAGCACCGACCGACGTCGGGCCGTCTCACTCGTCGAGATACTGCGTCTCCCAGTCTTGCCGGGCTTCGATCTCGCGGCGGCCACGTCGTGTGAGCGTATAGAAGTTCGTCCGCCGGTCCCGTTGGCCCTTCTCGACGAGCCCCTTATCGACGAGCGTATCGAGATTCGGGTACAGCCGGCCATGGTGGATCTCCTTCTCATAGTACTCCTCCAGTTCCTCCTTTATCGCCAGCCCGTGTGGCTCCTCCAGACCCGAGATGACGTAGAGGAGGTCGCGCTGGAATCCGGTCAAGTCGTGCATCGCTCTGGTCTAAACTAGTATTCGTGTCTAAATCGTTTAAATATGTCGAATCGGAGAGTTTCGCGTTTCTCACACTCGCATTGAACCCGCTTTCTGGTAGCATCAAGACGAATTGCGCCGAATTACCACACCGAAAATTCGAGTCAGCATTTCATCATTCTGGGAAAGGTGATGCCGATGATATTATTTAGCGACGACGCCAAGGGGTGGTATGCCAGAAGAGACGCTGTTCGAGACAGAACAACCGCTCGGGCGCACCGCCGTCGCCGACTACCTCCGTTCGCTGGCCGACTCGCTCGAATCCGGGTCGGACGTAACGCTGCGCGCGGGCGATCAGTCCGTCACCCTCGACCCGCCAGAGACGGTGGAGTTCGAGGTCAAAGCAGAGCGCGAGGGACCGACCGACGGCGACGGCGAACTGAGCATCGAAGTCGAACTGGAGTGGCCTGAGAACGCTTCCGAGGGTGGGTCCGCGGACGGCGACTTGCAGATCGAGTGACGCCGCTCTCGGCACTCGTCAGTGTCGAAATCGCAGGGAATGACCACCAAAGAAGTGTCTGCGTCGTATAGTGTAGCGAAGTAAGTGGAAAGCGGTCGCGAAAAACGCGACCGCTTGCCGCCCTGAATTGGTCCCCGCTGACGCTTCGGCCCTCCAAGCGAAGCGTCACTTGACAGAAGGAGGGTAGTGAACTTAAAAGTACCGGCACGCCACGACTGGTATTAGTTATCGAATGGGAGCCGTCTGAAATATAAGCCCTATATATGCTCTTCTTCGAGTACCCACCCCAGCGCCCGCTTGTAGTGGGTAAACATCATTCGGACGCGCTCGTGGGACATCTCCTCGCTCTCTAGCTGTTCGGTCAGGAACTCGTACTGCTCGCGGACCTCGGATTCCGAACGCATACGCGGACGTTGTCGCTCGCAATTCGAGATTCTTCCGCTTGTCAGAACGAGAGCTACTGCTCCGCGGGTCGTTCCTCCCCGCTCCGCCGAGGGACCTCGCAGGGCTCGGACCCCCGCTACCACTCACCGCGTCGCTCGAGGGCCGCGCGCTTCGCTTGCGCCCCTCGCTACTGCTCCACGGGTCGTTCCTCCCCGTTCCGCCGAGGGTCCTCCCAAGGCTCGGACCCTCGCTACTGCTCGCGGCTCACTACGTTCGCCGCTGTGCTTCTTCGAGACCCTTCCCTTCGGTCAGGCTCTCGCTACTCCTCCACGGAACAAACTTGAGGCCGGCGAGCAGAGGTGGAGATATGAAGATTCGAGGGGACCGCGAGTGTCAGTCCTGTGGGACTCGGTGGTCGTACTACGACACCGGGAGCGTCGAGTGCCCGGAGTGTGGCAGCGTCCACAGCGTCGGCGTCGACGACCACACGGAACACACCGATACGCCGGTCTCGCTGGACCTGACATCGATTCGAAACCGCGTGGACGAGGAACCGACCGACGAGATCGCTCGCGCCGTGGCGGAGACGTGCCGGGAGTACACGCGCAAACGAGGATTCATCGACGCGGGTTCGCTCGAACCCCTGGACGAGACGTACGTCGCCGCCAGTCTCCTCCAGCACGTCGCTACTGCCATCGCGCGGAAAATGCGCTCCGATGACGCCGCGGAACTGTACTTCCTCGACCTGCTCGCCGGAGCCGACGCCGGGGAGCGTCCGGGAGCCGACGAAGTCCCGGACGAGCTTCGCACGGCGTTCGGTCTCGCCGTGGCCGAAGCGGTCGACGCCTACCAACGAGACGTGCGCAGATACCTCGACGACCACCCGGACGAAACGGCTCGACAGCTCTCGGGCCGCATCCGCGACCACCGCAAGCGAGTCGAGGCCTTAGACGGGAACGTCGACCCGGAGAACGCGAACCGTCTGCTCCACGCCGCCCGCGATCTCGGCCGGTTCGTCGACGGCGACGAGAGCGCCTATGTTACCGCTGACAACTGGCTCGGGGGGTTGGACGAGACGTAGCGTCGCCCCTCACGACACCGAACTCCGATTTCCGCGGGTCCCGACTCGTCGCTTGTCCCGGCGACGACTCGAAGCACACGCGCTATTCGGCGTGTCAACATATGACAATACTGGCTTGCAAGAGCAAGCGAAATCGTTTGTCTCCGAGACCGGGAACGTAACTACGTCTCCACGCATGTCGTGTCGTGCCCGCGAGACAGAGACAGAAGCGGATTACTCATCGAATTACGTTCATGTTCACCACAATCTCCCCCGGCGAGTGGCGACACTCGCCAGCGACCTTCGAACCGGGCGATGACCGATCAGAAGCGTCGAACTGGAGGCGTGTCCTGTGGTAGACATCACCGACCCGCTGATTCTGACGATGACAGTCTACTTCCTCGTCACGCTCGCCGTCGGTCTGTGGTTCGGGCGCGGCGCTGGCGAGGGGTACGTGGAGTTCACGCTCGCGGGGCGGAACCTGAGCCTCCCGGTCTACATGATGACGTACTTCGCGACGTTCACCGGCGGCGGTCTCACGATGGGCATCGCCCAGCGAGCGTTCGTCGACGGCATTAGCGCCCAGTGGTACGCCATGGCCGAGGGGCTCGCGTGGATGACGATAACGGTGTTCATCGGCTTTCTGTACTCCTTCGAGGTCGTCAGCGTCCCCGGCCTGTTGGGCCGGGTCTACGGGGAGTACACCCAGTACTTCGCCGGCCTGTTCACCGTCGTTGGGCAGGTGGCGCTCACCGCCGGGCAGACTATCGGGATGGCGTCGATCATTTCCGTCGTCACGGACGTCTCGCTGTCGGTCGCCTTCTGGGTGAGCGTCGCGATATTCGTCGGTCTCACCGCCTACGGCGGAATGAGCACCGTCGCGTATACGGACACCTTACACGGCGTGGTCATCATCGTCGGGATGCTCATCGCGACGCCTATCGCGGTGACGAACGCCGGCGGCGTGGGCGCTATCGCCGGGAGCGTCCCCGAGGGTCACATGAACTGGTTCGGCGTTGGTCTCGTGCAAATCGGCACATGGTACCTGATGTACATCACCGTCGCGGGCGCACAACAGCAGATGCTCCAGCGGACGTGGTCCGCCCGGAGTAAGCGGGTCGCCATGTTCGGGACGTTCCTCGCCGGCGCGATTATCACTGGGTACGGCGTGCTCACCGCGGCCGCGGGTATGATAGCCAACGCGCAGGGCGCGCAGATCGAGTCCTCGATGGCGTTCGCGTGGACCATCACGAACACGCTCCCGCCGGTGCTCGCGGGCCTCCTGCTGGCGGCGGCCGTCTCGGCGGTCATCACCGGCGCGGACTCGTTCCTGCTCGCCGGCGCGACGAGTTTCGTCAACGACCTCTACATTCCGTTGCGCGGCGGGAAATCGAGCTTGGACGATAAGCACCTCGTCGCGGTGACTCGGGTCACCGTCCTCGTCTTCGGCGTCGGTGCCGCGCTGATAGCCCAGAGCGGCATCCAGATAATCGCCATCAACACGCTCGGGATGGGCATCATGTCCGTCCTCTTCGCCGGTCTCGTGATGATGCTCTGGGACGGGACCGTTCGGGAGGCCGGCCTGCCCGGGTTCGTCGTCGGCGGCGTCGTCTTCGCCAGCTGGGAGTTCGCGCTCGGGTCGCCCGAGTTCTTCGGCGAGGGGCAGGTCGAACCGGCGGTCCCGGCGACGATAGCGGCAATCGTCACCATCTGGCTCGTGAGTATGCTGTACGATGGCGGCGAACGCTTCGACATCGGCCGAGTTCGCGAACTCGCGAGTCGGGACATGAATCGCATGGAAGCAGAAGAGACCGTCGCGGGAGACGACTGAGAGCAGGCGACCCTGTGGACTCACCGCACGCGCTGTATGAGGTCGTGGTCCAGACAGTCCGCCGGAAGTTCTCCTCTCCACTCGGCGCGTTCGATGCCCTCGTCGGCGAGACCGGGGTCAGACGACAGTTCGGTGTCGTCAGGCGTCGCGCGATAGGTGCCGAAGTGAAACTGCGTCTCGCGGTCGTCATCCGTCAGCGTTACTTCGGTCACGGCGAGCAGTTCCCTCACAGAGATCTCGACGCCGGTCTCCTCGTGGACCTCGCGGACTAGCGCCGTCTCGCGGGTCTCGCCAGTCTCGACGCCGCCGCCAGGGAGCATCCACCGACCGTCGTCGCGGACGAACAGGACGCGGCCCTCTCTATCTTCGATTAGCGCGCCGACGGCCCACTCCAGTCCGTTCTCGATACGCGCGTGGTACGTCTCGAACGTGGTCTCGTCGACCGTCCGAGTGACTCGCCGAGTGAACACGTCGTCCTCGAAGGCCGAGAGCGAGGGCATCTACGGGAGGTCGACCGCGACGCCGTGCTGGAGACCCGCCGCTTTGACGGTGTTGTAAAGCAACATCGCGCGGGTCATCGGGCCGACGCCGCCGGGAACCGGCGTGATAGCGCCCGCTCGCTCCTTCGCGCTCTCGTACTCCACGTCGCCGACGAGTTCGTAGCCCTTCTCCGTGTCGGCGTCCACGCGGTTGATACCCACGTCGATGACCGTCGCGCCCTCCTGAATCATGTCGCCGTCTATCATCTCGGGGACGCCGGCGGCGGCCACGAGAATGTCCGCCTCTCGGGTCTTCGCCGCGAGGTCCTCGGTGCGGGAGTGACACACCGTCGTCGTCGCGTTGCCGCCCGGCGCTTTCTGGATGAACAGGTTCGCCATCGGCTTGCCGACGATGTCCGAGCGCCCGACGACGACTGCCTCCTTGCCTTCCGTGTCAACGCCAGCGGACTCGATGAGCTTCTGGATGCCGTGGGGCGTACAGGGTTTGTAACGTGCGTCTCCGGCGACGAGACGGCCGACGTTCTCGGGATGGAAGCCGTCCACGTCCTTCTCGGGGTCGATAGCCCGCAGGACCTCGCGGTCGGAGACGTGGTCGGGGACCGGCATCTGGACGAGGATGCCGTTGACGTTCTCGTCGCCGTTCAGGTCGTCGATGGTGTCGTACAGCTCGCTCGCGTCGGCGTCGGGGTCGATGTCGATGTCGATGGCCTCGATGCCGACCTCGGCGCAGTCGTCCTGTTTCATCGAGACGTACGTCTCGCTGGCCGGGTCGTCGCTCATGAGGACCGTCGCCAGCGAGGGCTGGACGCCCTCGGCGTCTAGCTGGTCGATGGCCGTCGAGAGGTCGTCGCGAATCGACTGAGCGACGGCGTCACCGTCGATTATCTCTGTCATCAGGTGGAGAGGGACACGCGGAGGCTAAAAGCGTCACTATGATGCCTCCGACACGCCGGGCGGTATCACGGTCGGCGTCTCAGGGACAGTCGGCGTCGTCGAACTGCGTCGGGTCAGGGCCTTGCTGGACCGCTCGGGTCGCGCCGCCAGGGACGGCGACGAGCATCGCCTGCCCGCCGTAGCCGTGCGTCTGGTCGTGGCCGCGGACGACCACGCAGTCCACGTCGCCGGGAACCGCTATCGTCTCCGAGCGAGTGAACGGATCCGTCGAGTGCTCGTGGAGCAGTTCGCGCCGGCCCAACTGCTCCCCAGCGAGTGTCTCGACCTGCCACCAGTTCGCATAGCCGTCTTCGCCGTCGTCATCGTGATAGAGAGTTACGTCGAAGCGGTACTCGCTACCACCGGTTTCGGCGAGTTCGACGCCGACGACGTTCGCCTCTCGCAGATCGAGTTCCGGCGTCGGCTGCGCGCTGGTCCGGCGCTGTGTCGTCGATGCGGTTCCACCGTCCGTCGTGTCGGTACGCCCGTCCGGGGGTTCCGTCCCGCCGGCGTCGGCCGGTTGACCACAGCCGGCGAGCCCCGCCAGTAGAGCGGTGCTACTCGAAAGGACAGCTCGACGTGTCGGTGGCGTCATACACGAACGTCGCACCGCGCGGAGAAAAACCGTCGGCAGTCGTGTGGTTACTCGTAGAGCGTGTACTCGTCGGTCAGTTCGTCGACGCGGGCACTGATCTCGGCGATCAGTTCGTCGTCGTCGGGGGCATCCACGACATCGTAGATGAGGTCGGCGACTTCGCGGCAGGCGTCCTCGTCGAAGCCGCGGGTGGTGAGCGCCGGCGTGCCCGCGCGGATGCCCGAAGGGTTGAATGCCGAGCGTGTCTCGCCCGGCACCGTGTTCGCGTTCAGCACGAGACCCGCCGCTTCGAGGGCTTCCTCGACTTCTTTACCGGTCGTGTCGGGATGGGACGGTCGCAGGTCGGCGAGGACGAGGTGGTTGTCCGTGCCGTCCGAAACGAGGTCGAGGCCGTGCTCTTGCAGGCGGTCGCCCAGCGCCTTCGCGTTGGCGACGGTCTGTTCGGCGTACGCCTCGAACTCGGGTTCGAGCGCCTCGCCGAAGCCGACCGCTTTGCCGGCGACGTTGTGCATGAGCGGGCCGCCCTGCGAGCCGGGGAACACCGCCGAGTCGACGTCGTCTGCGTACGCCTCGTCGCACATGATGATGCCGCCGCGACCGGCGCGGATGGTCTTGTGCGTCGAGCCGGTGACGAAGTCGGCAACGCCGACGGGGGACTCGTGGACGCCCGCGGCGACGAGCCCGGTGATGTGAGCGATGTCGGCGAGGTGGTAGGCGTCTACGGCGTCGGCCGTCTCCTGAATCCGCTCGAAGTCGACCTCTCGGGGGTACGCAGAGTAGCCCGAAACGATGATGTCCGGTTCGAACTCCTCGGCGTGGTCTGCGAGGCCCTCGTAGTCGATGTAGCCCGTCTCCTCGTCGACCTCGTACTGCTCGACCTCGTAGACCTGTCCGGCGAAGTTCGCCGGATGGCCGTGAGAGAGGTGGCCGCCGTGGGTCAGGTCCAGGGAGAGAATCTTATCGCCCGGGTCGAGGACGGCGAGGTAGACGCCCATGTTGGCCTGCGAACCCGAGTGTGGTTGAACGTTGACGTGGTCTGCGCCCCACAGCTCCTCGGCGCGTTCGATGGCCAGTTCCTCGATTTCGTCTGCGTACTCACAGCCGCCGTAGTAGCGTTCGCCGGGGTAGCCCTCGGCGTACTTGTTGGTGAGTTCCGAACTCTGGGCCTCCATGACTGCTTCGGAGACGTGGTTCTCGCTGGCGATCATCGAAAGCGTGTCGTTCTGGCGCGCACGCTCACCTTCGAGTGCGTCGGCGACGGCAGGGTCCGTCTCGCGGACGGTGTCGTAGGTCATGTCGCACTCTCGAACGCCGCCCGTCAATAATCTACCCTTTGGCCGAGAGCATGAGGCTCGCTGACAGGAGTCGCAGCGAATTACGGCCCACTCATTCGGTGAAGAATTATATCAGCCAAGTTATAGTCATGCCTATATTGCATTAGCGCAAACTGGTTGTCGTATGAGCACGTGGGGGACGTCGGACGCGGGTGACCGGGGGGATCACCTTGCAGCCGACGACGACGGTGGATCTCTCTGTCCGGAAGCGATACTGAAACAGCTGGATTCGGTGCGCGAACAGGCTACGTGGCCGATTCCGCGCCAGACCGACGAGAGTTTTACTGCAAAGACGGGGCGACTCGTCCTCCCTGGGACGGACGTGACGGTGACCGGATTGGAATGTAACGCACAGTATCAACTCACGCGTGCCTCGGAGTTACCCGAGGGGGCCTTCCTCGTCACCGGGACAGTCGAACGGACGTCGACATGCAACCGAGACGACCCGTTCGCGACCGACGAAGTTCGGGTTCACGTCCGGTTCGACGGGCCGGCCTCGCTGCGTCCGACGTGTGAGGGGACGGTCCTCTCACTGTGGGAGTCCACTCCGATCACGTTGGGGTTCAGCGAGACGACGACCGGCCTCGAACGAGTGCAGGTCCCCGAGACAGTCGCCGGACTCGCCGCCGGCCTCTCCTGTCTGAGTGCTGCCCATCACACGATGGCCCCCTCACGGTCCCACCCAGCACAGCGCGACCATCCGCCGCTCCTGACGACTGGTGAGACCACATCGATTCCCGACGCCGTCGCACAACAGTGCCACGAGACCGGTATCGAACTGCGCCTCCCCGAGACAGTCGAATCCACCTTCGTCGCCGCGCCGCTCGCGTTCTACCTCGGCGCGTCGGTCACCGTCGGCGACCGCGACCGTCCCGTGTTGACTGCGGCCGGGACGAACGTCGACCGCGAGTTTTCACCGCTCCCGGGCTTCCAGACGGAGGCCGCCGCGATGCTCAGGCGGGTGTTCTACCTCGACTGCCTGGTCAGACGAGTGAACCCCGAACGGAACGCCGACCTTCTCGATGCGTGCTCGCTGGACCCCGAGGCGGTGCGAACGCTCTCGCCAGCGGGCCGACTGGAGCGCTACCTCTCGGTCCCGTCGACCGCGATACGAGACGGCCTCCCGGAGTGGCATCTCTCGACGCATGCGCACCCGTCGCTCGACCGAGCGCGATGCCTCCCGTTCTTGCTCGACAAGTTGAGCCTCATCTATCTGCCCGAGGCCGCTGAACTCAATCGACGGGACCTCCTCGACCAGATGCTCACCGACGCCTATCCGACCCGCGGGACCTCCGCGACGGCGACAATGGTCGAACCGAGCGCCAGTTCGGCTCGCGTCCGCGCGTGGCTGGCACCGGGGACGCCGATCGACGCCTTCAAACCGACGACGGCGGCCTACGAGAACCGCTATCGCTATCGCGAGCGGGACAGCGACCACCTCCAGTTGTCCGTCGTGCTGAACGACTCGACGATGTCGGACGAACACGGTGCAGTAACCGAGATCTACCGGGCAGCGGACCTGCCAATGGACGTGGCCGTCACCGAGCAACTGACGAGGGCCGAACTCGCGGACGTTTTCGAGTCCCGGAACGACTTCGTCCACTTCATCGGCCACTGCGAGAGCGACGGGCTCCGCTGTCCGGACGGAACGCTCTCGACAGAGACCCTCTCGGACGTCCAGACGCGGACCTTCTTCCTGAACGCCTGTGGCTCCTACGACGAGGGGTTGGACCTCGTCGAGAGCGGCGCAGTCGCCGGGGCCGTCACGTTCACCGACGTTCTGGACCGTCACGCGGCGCTGGTCGGGACGGCCTTCGCACGCCTGTTGAGCACCGGGTTCAGCATGCAGCGTGCGCTCCAGCTCGCCCGCCGACGCATCATGATGGGGAAAGATTATGCCGTCGTCGGCGACGGCACGTACGCGCTCATGCCCAGTCCGGCCGAGCCCGTGGTGATCTGGCTGACAGAGACTGACGCGGGCTACGACATCGTCTGTGAAGTCGTAACACCGCGGGCTGGGGAGCGCTATCGTCTCCCATTCGGGAGCGTGAGCGCGCTTAACGGGAGGCGAACCGACCTCTCGGTGGACGCCGAGACGCTCGTCGAGACGCTCGAATCCATCTCAGTCCCCGTCATCTTCGACGGCGAGTTTCACTGGTCGGGCGACTTAGCGGCCCGCCTCCCCGAGCCAGCCTGAAACCACTCCTCACGCGGATTTGCGTTCCAAGAGGAAACCGTCTGCTCGGTGGTCGTACATCGATTTCCGGTAGCTCGTATTCTGCATACATTTAACTCATCAGTAAGGTGCGTCTGTTCGATGTGTTCAAGAAATCAACCCGAAACGGCCGATGAAATTAAATGGTTCAAGCCACAATACACCTTCTAGGACAATGAGTGCAACCCTACTGCAAGACGACATCGGTTCGATGCTGTCGGCGGTGTTCGAGGAGGCCGACGAAACAGTGTACGTGGTCAACCCGGACAGAGACGCCGTATCGGCACTCGTCTCGACGCTAGACGAGCAGTCCGACCCCTCGCCGGTTCGGCTGCTCGCCGACGAACGCGTGCTGAAAGACGTCATGGACGACTTCCTCGTCGCCAGCACGGCCGCAGACCTCATCGAGGCGGACACCCTCGCGATGCGGTTGCTCGAAGACGTGCCGGCACATTCCGTCGCGGTGACGACGGACAACGTCTACGCGCTCGTGGCCATCGGCGACGCCGTCGGCGGATTAGGCACGGACGACGACGACTTCGTTGGAACCGCGTACGACTACTACGAGACGTCCTGGGAAGACGCCGAGACGTTCTCGCTTCGGACGCCGGCCATCTCGCGGGTCCGCACGACATTAGAAGCGGATATCGGCGAGGCGGCCGCCAACGACTTCGATGCGGTCCTCGGATCGCTGGCGACCGCTCGCGGTGACGGCGACGGGCTCGACGAGGTCACCATCAGTCTGCTGGTGGCCGCCCGCAACGGCGAACTGCTGTACGACATCAGCAAGTGGGGCGAGGACGTCGGGCTGGCGAGCAAGGCGACGTTCTCCCGTACGAAGACGAAGCTCGAAGACATGGGCCTCATCGACACGGAGAAGGTTCCCATCGACGTGGGCCGACCGCGACTGCGCTTGATGCTCGGCGACGAGCGACTCGAAGACGCCGACGCCGACGAGCTGGCGACGGTCGCACAGAGCCTGCTGGCCGCATAGGTTTTTCTTTCCCCTCCGTTTTATCGGGGGCATGACCACTGTCGAAGTCGTCGGGAGCGGCCCGGCCGCCGAGTCGCTCGTCGCCGCGGTCGAGGACGCGGACGCGACCGTTACCCGCGTCGAAGAACCGTTCGAAGCCGATGCCGACCTCGCCGTCGTCGTCGGCCCGGTCACTTCAACCCTCTTTCAGTCAGCGAACGACCGGGCCGTCGAGAGCCAGAGAGCGTGGGTCGCCGTCGAACTCGGCGGTATCGGCGGCGTTCCAGCAGTCGACGCAGCGGTCAGCGGATTCGGCCCGCAGACCGGTTGTTACGACTGTCTCAGACAGCGAGTCCGGGCAAACGTCGACCAGGAGAAAGCGCCCGCCGAAGCGCCGTCGGCCGGCACCCAACGGTTCGCGGGCGCAGTCGCCGGGCGGCGTATCGAGCAGGCGCTCGCTGGCGAGGGAGCGCTCGCCGGCACCGTCGTCGAACTGCCTCACACCGAGCGGCAGTTCCTCCCGGTTCCGGGGTGTCGCTGCGACGAGTCCTCGCGGTGGCGGCTGCGTCGTTCGGGGAGTCCAGAACACGAACGAGAGGCGCTCGAACGGGCCGAGGCCGGACTCGACCAGCGAGTGGGTATCGCCCGTAACGTCGGGGAGGGCGAGTCGTTCCCCGCGCCGTACTATCTGGCGTCGCTCACGGACACGTCAGGGTTCAGCGACGCGACCGCACCACAGCAGGCCGCGGGCGTCGCCGTCGACTGGGATGCCGCGTTCATGAAGGCCCTCGGCGAGGGGTACGAGCGCTACGCCGCCGGTACTTACCGCGAAGCGACGATGGCGAGGGGAACTGCAGAGAGCATCGAAGGAGCGCTGGACCCGACGGCGTTCGTTGCGCCCGATGGCGAGGGATGGACGGCGGACGGCGAACTGTCGTGGGTCCCCGCTGAAACTCTCGACACTGGCAAAGCGGTCGCCGCGCCCGCGGAAGTCGTCGTCTACCCGCCGCCTTCGCGGACGGTGCGTCCAGCGACGACCACGGGGCTCGGACTCGGAAGTTCAGAGACCGATGCGCTACTCTCGGGACTCTACGAGGTCATCGAACGCGACGCGGCGATGCTCGCGTGGTACTCGACGTACGACCCGCTGGAAGTCGTCGTCGAAGCGAACGAGTCCTACGAGACGCTCCGCCGCCGCGCTCGCTCGGAGGACCTCTCCGTGACCGCGCTCTCGCTCACACAGGACGTCGACGTGCCGGTCGTGACTGTCGCCGTCCAGCGGGACGCGTGGCCGAAGTTCGCGCTGGGCACGTCGGCGTCGCTCGACGCGGGGGCCGCCGCCGCGGGGGCGCTCGAAGAGGCGCTGCAGAACTGGATGGAACTGCGGGGGATGGGCAAAGAAGGCGCGCGGGACGAGGACGGCGCGATCGGTCAGTACGCCGACCGGCCCGAAGACGCGGCGTCCCTGGTCGAGGCGGAGACGGCCGTCCCGCTGTCGAGCATCGGCCCCGACGACGCTCCCAAGGGTGAGGCGGAACTGTCCGCTCTCGTAGACCGCGTGACAGACGCCGGTCTGACGCCTTACGCTGCGCGGCTCACGACGCGGGACCTCGAAGGGATGGGGTTCGATGCGGTGCGGGTGTTCTGCCCGGCGGCCCAGCCGCTCTTCTTCGACGACGCCTACTTCGGAAACCGGGCCGAGCACGTGCCAGCCGACCTCGGATTCGAACCGCGCCTCGACCGGGCGCATCACCCGTTCCCCTGACTGGGAAGCGAGTCCGAACTCAGGGTTTCAGGAGGACTTTCGTCACACCCTCTTCGCGCTCGTCGAAGCGCTCGTACATCTCCGGAGCGTCTTCGAGGTCCACACGGTGGGAAACAATGAAACTCGGTTCCGCGCGGCCTTCGATGATCATGTCGCGCAGCCGTCGGTCGTATCGCTTGACATCACATTGGCCGGTGCCGACCCGCAGTCCGCTCTCGAAGAGCTTGCCGAAGTCGATGCGAAGCTCACCGGGTTCGTCGACGTGTTCCGGCGGGTTGGGGTCCGAGGAGAAGTAGACGCCGACGATGCCGACCTTGCCCGTCGCGCGGACGGTGCCGATGAGGTCGTTGATGACCTGCGAGGGGTCCTCGCGGGACTTGTCGTACGCGCCGTCGCCGTGGCTGTGCCGGCCACCGTCGATGGCTTGATAGCCGACCGCGTCGACGCCCTTGTCGACTTTGCCGCCGTGTTGCTCGGGGATAACTTCGGTCGGGTCTTCCTCTTCGAAATTGACTGTCGTCGCGTCGCAGTACTCCTCGGCGAGTTCGAGGCGGCTCTCGACTCTATCGACGAGGTAGATGTCGGATGCGCCCTTGAGTTTCGCACTATACGCCGCCATCAGTCCGACGGGACCGCCGCCGTAGACGACCACCGACTCGCCGGCTTCGAGGTCAGCGAGTTCGGTGCCGTGCCACCCGGTCGGGAACACGTCGGCGAGCATTATGAAGTCGTCTTCGTGTTCGTCGCCGTCGGGCAGTTGCAGTGCGTTGAAGTCGGCGTGTGGGACCCGGACCTTCTCGGCTTGCCCGCCCTGATAGGGGCCCATCATCGCGTAGCCGTAGACGCCGCCGGGCGTCTCGGAGTCGGCGTTCAGACAGAAGGCGGTGTAGTTGTCTACGCAGTTGCGGCAGTACCCGCAGGCGATGTTGAACGGGAGGACGACCCGGTCGCCCGGTTCGAGGCTCTCGACGCCGTCGCCGACCTCCTCGATGACGCCCATAATTTCGTGGCCGAACGCGCGCCCCTCGTCCATCGGGGTACGGCCCTCGTACATGTGGAGGTCCGACCCGCAGATAGCGCTCGTCGTGATGTCCAAGATCGCGTCGTTGGGGCCTTCAAGTTCGGGTTCGTCGATCTCCTCGACTGCCATCTCGTGCGGTCCTCGGTAGACCGTTGCGTTGATAGTCATTATCGGGTTCCCGCTGTGCCTTCAAGCGGCGATTTCCAAATCAGTCGCTTGCTTGCACCCGCAGGCGGCGACAAGGCTGTCATCGTGCGATTCCGAAAAGCGGCCGTAACGTACCGCTTCGCGCCCGAAACGTACGCATTCGACACAGAACCATTATAGTGGTGGGTGTTGTCAGTTATCATGGGAGCCGGCGCTTCGGCTCAGCAACTAACACATGGTATCCGAGTACGACCTCCCGTGTAGCGAGTGTGGAGACAGCCTCGTTCGTGCCGAAGTGACGACAGCAGATGGGTCGACGCTGACAGTCGCGGAGTGTCGAAGTTGCGGGGGACGCTACTACCCCGAATCGACACTACAACAGATTTAGATGGCGAACGTGGCCCGCAGCATGTCGCGTGTGCCGGGCCCGAGACCGACGGCGGTGACGGCGACGAGCAACAGCAACGCGTAGCGTGGGCTCTCGTCGATGAACTCCTCGTTGAACAGCCAGACGACGAGCGACGCAACGACGAGCTTGACGATCAGGAACGGCCACGACGTGCCGATTGCGGCCGTGAGTCCCGCCGGCTGGAGCGCCTCGGTCACCGAGATGATGAAGGCGTTGGCCGGGTGTTTCGGGTAGTATTCGAGGGGGACGTTCAACACGCTCAGCCAATCGGCGAGGATGACGTTGGCGACGCCGTCGATGGCGTGACCCCAGATCACGAACAGCCCGATGTAGCCAGTACCGTCGTTGACCTCGGGCGCATACGCGTCGAACGCCTTGTAGAGCCCGTAGGACAGCGCCGTCGCGATACCGACTGTCGAGAGGAGGACCGACGGGTACAGCGTCGAGTAGTCCGTCGTCGCCGCGACGCCGTAGAGGTAGACGAGCGTCCCGAGGACGAGCGCTGTCCCGACGCCGGCCGTCGCGCGGTAGTAGCTCCCAATGTAGCCGCGCCTGTCGAGGAGGACGCAGACGACGAGGGTCAGCAGCGTCATGAGGAAGACGGTGCCGTAGATGATGGGACTGATGATGAGCGAACTCAGCGGGTACTCGACCAGCGGCGAGACCCCGGCCTCGATGGCCCGGTCGGTCCCGTCCTCGACGACCCGGAGCGCCCCGCCCAGTAGCATGAAGGGGACGAACGCGAAGTAGAGCTTCGGATCGTTAGCGATGTCCAGTCGCTCTAGCAGGAAGTAGACGCCGACGAGCATGTACACCAGTATCAGCATGTAGCCGATTTCTGAGACGATGGTGTAGCCCGGTTCAGCGACGATACGACCGTTCTGGACGGCCGCCTGACACCCTTCGTACAGCGGCTCCGGGCCGCTGTCGGTCATGACCGCACAGCCGGCGGCTTTCGCGTCGGCGTACACCGGGCCCCAGAAGTAGTGCCAGAGGAAGCGGTCCCAGATGGCCTCTCGCGCCGTGAGTACCGCACCCCAGGCGACGACGAGAATAGCGACGAAGGAAGCGACCCAGAGGCGGCCGGCCCCATAGTCGTCGACGACCTGCTCGAACGTGTTCATGGGCGAGTGAGCGGCGTGCGTCGGTTTCAGGTTTCCGGTCGCGTGCGCGCAGACCGCGACACCGGCGGCTGGGACACCGACGACTCGGGTCTACTGCACTGCCTCGTTTCCGGCGGCCACTAGTTCGTCGTGGGCTTCGCCGTTCGATGCGACGAGCGCGGGGCTGTCGTGTCGCCACGCCTCGCCGTCGAGGTCGGTAACCGTCCCGCCCGCCTGCCGGACCATGTGGACGCCAGCGATGGTGTCCCACGGGTTCATCGGGACCGTACAGATCGCCCCATCCAGCCCGCCGTCGGCGACGAGCGCGAGCGTCGCCTGAAAGCTCCCAATACGGCGCATGTCCCCGAACCGCTCGACGACGGCGGTACAGAGGTCGCCGAACTCCGCACGGTCGTTTCGGTCCCACCAGCCGACGGGGGCGACGGCGAACGTCTCGGGGTCGGTGCGCTCGCTCACCGACAGCGTCGCGCCGTCGCGGGTCGCGCTCTCCGGCCCGGCGGCGTAGAGGTCGCCCGCCGACGGCATGTACGTCGCCGACCCGACTGGGTCGCCGTCTTCGAGGGCGGTGACGCTGGTCGCCCACGTTCGGTTGCCCCGGACGTAGTTCGCAGTGCCGTCGATAGGGTCTACCACCCACGCCGCCCCGCGGTCGGGGACGCCGTCGAGCACGCTGGGGTCGGTTTCGCCGGTCTCGGGACCGGCGAGCGTGACCACTTCCTCTTCGAGGACGAACGGGTCGTCGGGGAACTCCTCGCGGATGGTCGCCACCACCTGACTCTGTGCGTCGCGGTCCGTCTCCGTGACGAGGTCGTTCTTGTTGGCTTTCGTCTCGACAGCGAGGTCGCCGCGGAACTGCTTTCGCGCGACGACGCCCCCAGCCCGTGCGGCTCGTTCCGCGAGCGCCGCACGGTGGTGTGCGTCTGACATGGGCGGGGCTGGCAGGCCCGGAACCTTACCAACTCGGTATCCAGCAAAAGAACGCTACTTCTGATCGGAGACTTCTTCGACGGTGGCGAGGATGGATTCGGCGATGTCGCGGGCCTCCTCCGGCGTGTACAGTACCTGATTCCCGAGCGATTGCTCGATACGGACGTAGCCGTCGTCCGAATCGATGGAGAAAAACGCCGTGTTCTCCAGCGGTGGCACTCGGATACCTGAGCCGTCGGCCTGGTCGGTTGCCATGCCAGTCAATAACTCACGTTGCAGTATAAAAGTACCCATATATTACAAACCGTTGCAATAACGAATAGAGGAGGAAGGGGTTCGCTGTTGCTGTTCTCAGAACTCTCTCCGCGGTATTCTATCGAAAGTTGCGAGGGAAGATCGCTCCGTGCGAGTCTTCCAGCACTGTTTGCGAGGGACCGTATTAGGTCCTCGTCCCGACCCCTTTCACGTCTCGGGCGTCGTCGCCTCCGGCGACACCGCCCGACGGCGATAGCGGTCGGTCAGTGCGAGGGAAGGGATTTGAACCCTTGGACCCCTACGGGAGCGGATCTTGAGTCCGCCGCCGTTTCCTGGCTTGGCTACCCTCGCACGCTGTCTCACTGTCGTGCAGTTCGACCAATGACATCGGGATATAAACCTCTTACACTCTCGGTCGGCCGACGAGTGCACGGGCTGGCGATGACGCCGTCTCAGTCCGCGGCGTTCGGTTCGGTTCCGGTGAATTCGAAGCGTGCGCCGCCGTCGTGGCTCTCGGTGACTGTACAGTCCCAATCGTAGGTGTTGGCCAACTGGTCGACGTAGGTAAGCCCGAGACCGGTCCCGCCGCCGTCGGTGGTGTAGCCGGGTTCGAACACCTGACTGCGCTCGGCTGCCTCGATTCCGTGGCCGTCGTCCGCGATGTAAAAGCCAGTGGGCAGGTCCCCGACGCGAACGGTCACGTCGGGACCGGCGTGAACGACCGCGTTCGAGAACAGGTTTTCGAGGACGTACTGGAGGTGTGTCGGGTCGGCTTCGACGACCTGCTCGGTTTCGATCACTAGTCCCGACTCGTCGTCGTTTGCTGTCTCCCAGGCGTCGCTGGCGGCGTCGGCCAACGCGACTTCTTCCCAGTCGATGACCGAGTCCGTTCCGCCAGCGGTGACGAGGATGACATCGATCAGCTCCGCCATGCGGTCGAGTGCCGTCGCCAACTCCTCGGCCGCCGCCTGGTCGCCGGTCGCGGCCTGCTGTCGGTAGAGGTGTGCGATCTGGAGCGGATTGCGGAGTTCGTGGGCCAACATCCCCGCAAACGATTCGAGCCGCGCGTCCGTTCGCTCGCTTTCCAGCCCGGCGCTCACCCAGTTGCCGAGCAGTTCGACGAGCGTCACGTCCCACTCCGAGAACGACTCCGCTCGCGGGTCCATGTCGTAGAAACAGAACGTCCCGTAAGGGGTGCCCTCCACCGTGACCGGAATCCCGAGATAGCTGGAGATACCCCACTCCGCGTTGCCGGTCCGGTCGGCGAGGTCCGGCGCGTCGGTCTCGACGTCGTCTACCACGAGCGTCTCGCCGGACCTGACGACGCGCTCGCAGTTCGTCGCGTTGAGCGAGACGACATCGCCAGCCTCGAAGTCACAGTCGGCCGGGCCGGAGAGCGCCTCGAAGACGTAGGTGTCGGTGTCGACGTCGATACGCGACAGCGCCCCGTACTCCGTCCCGAGCGCGTCGCTGACGACCGACAGTAGTTCCGTCACCTGTCGGTCGAACGGTCGGTCGATGTCGCCGACGATCTCGTAGATCCGCTGGAGCGCGCGCTCGCGGGTCTCGAGTCGACTCCGTTCCCGGACGCGCCCAGAGATGTCGCGGAAGAAGACGGACAGCCCTGTCTGGGAGGGGTAGAGCCGTCCCTCGAACCGGCCATCGGACGCCGGATGGTCGATTTCGAACGTCGCCGACGACGCTGTGGCCATCGCGTGTTCGCATTCGTCTCGAAACGTCGTCACTATCGACTCGGGCAGCAACTCCCCAACTGCGGTGCCGAGCAGGTCAGTTTCGGCGCTGGCGAAGACGTCCGCGGCTGCGTCGTTGCAGAAGGTGACTCGTAGTTCCTCGTCCAGCGCCACCACCGGGTCAGTTATACGTGAAAGGACCGCCGCTCCGTCCGGCTCATCGGACGGGTCCGGCGGCTCTCGTTTCTCTGTCATGACGGATACTTCGAACTGTGGCTCAAAAAAGCTCTGCATTATCAGCGTCGGCGTTCTGCAGCGCGAACCGTGTCGGTCTATCGACAGTATCGAACTGGACCGGTGGATTCACCCGGCCCGCCGTCGAAGGTGACGCATGGACGACCACACGCGGGACCCGACTGTCGAACCGCCAGCAGGTGACCCGACGGGCTGGCGAGCGGACGGGCAGTGGGAACACGCGACGCTCCGCCGGGCCGTCGTCCACGGGGTCCGCCTGTACAACGTCGGGGAGTTTCACGAATCGCACGACTGCTTCGAGGACGAGTGGTACAACTACGGCAACGGTTCGACGGAGAGCAAGTTTCTCCACGCGATGGTCCAAGTCGCGGCCGGCGCGTACAAGCACTTCGACTTCGAGGACGACGACGGGATGCGCTCGCTGTTTCGCACCTCTCTCGACTACTTCCGCGGCGTCCCGAAGGATTTCTATGGCGTGGATGTCCTCGACGTTCGGACCACCGTCTCGAACGCGCTGGACGAGCCGAGCGAACTGGAAGGATGGCAGATTCGCCTCGACGGCGAGTATCCGACCGCCGACGAGGCGGATTTCGCATACGCCGAGACGCTGGATTGACCACCGACCGTCACATCGAGAGCGTTGTTAGGAAGTGACACAGTAGCGTGGTGATGTGGAATCCACACGACTCTAATGGTGGGACGCCCAAAGGCTACTCAATGCGAGTCGAACAACTGGGCGACGGAGCGCCCGAAATAGTCGTGGTCGGCGGCATTCACGGCGACGAACCGTGCGGCCCGGACGCCATCGAGGCGATTCTCGCGGACCCACCGGCCGTACAGCGCCCGGTGAAGTTTATCGTCGCCAACGAGGAGGCGCTCGAAGCGGGGGAGCGCTACCTCGAAACCGACCTGAACCGCGCGTTCCCGGGCGACCCTGATTCGGCGCTTCACGAGGAGCGACTGGCCGCGGAACTGGCCGATGAACTCCGTGGCTGTACCGTCCTCGGCCTCCATTCGACCCAGTCCTACGACGGCATGTTCGCCCTCGTCGGAGAGTTGTCGCCGGAGCTTCGGGATATCCTCCCGAACCTGTCGGTCGACGCGGTCGTCGAGACGGAAGCCGCCAACGAAGGCCGTATCTTCTCTGTCGCGCCCGAAACGATCGAGGTGGAGTGTGGCTATCAGGGGTCGCCTGAAGCCGCCGAAAACGCCGAGCAGGTCATCAGAGAGTTCCTCGCTGCGACGGGGGTAACCAACGGAGAACTGCCGGCTCGGGGCGAGTCCCTGCCGGTGTTCCAGCTGGGCGATCCCATCCCGAAGGCCGCGGCCGACCAGTACGAGGTGTACGCTAGAAACTTCGAGGAACACCCGGCCGGTGAGCCGATTGCGGCCGCGGACGACGAGCAACTCGTCTCTGACGAGTCGTTCCACCCCGTTCTCCTCTCCGCGGAGGGCTACGAGGACGTCTTCGGTTACACCGCCGACCACGTCGGCGTACTCGACTGAGCCGACTCATACGGATTGTTGTAGTCTCGTACCGGGATCGTCAACCCCGGTGCGACGGGTACCGATAAACAGCTACAACAACCCGTATCAGGCGTCCTCGGGCGCTTCGAGTTCGACCAGCGTGAGGTCACGGTCAAGCATGCAGTAGTCGTGTGGTGGGTCGCCGACGATCTTCTCGATGCGGTACTCGGTGTCGAACTCCGCGCCCATCGGTTCGCAGTACTGGTGGCTCGGGCATTCGGTGTGTGGACACGAGCCGGCGAGCGAGGCTTTGCTCCCGGCGTATGCGCCTTTGTCGGGAACGTTTGCGGGAATCGGTGCAGGTTCGACTTCGACGGCGCGGACGCCGGTGTCGTGGACGGCACAGTCGAGGGTCTGCCCGCTCTCGCGGACGCTAGTGATTCGATATCGGCGGCCCGGCGTGAGGTTGAGACATTGGTCGCGGTACGGACAGCCGGCACAGCCGTCGGCCTCGCCGTGGTAGACGAACTCCTCGCCCACCTCGGCGAGGCGCGTCCCGACGAGCGTCACGGAGGTCATAGCGGGGATAGAACAGGCCCGAAGTTAAGGGTCAGGAACGGCCGGTCAGTTCGTCCAGTTCGTCGAGGTACGCCTCGCGCGGGACCTGATACAGCGAGCGATAGTCCAACTCCCCCGACGCGAAGCGATTCGCGAGGGTCACGGCGGCCTCGACGGCGGCGTCCCGGTCGGTGACGGACTCGGCGTCGCGGGCTACCTCCGGTTCCAGATACAGCGTGACGTACCAGTCCTCGCCCGTCCGGTCGACGCCGGGTCGGCGCGTGCGCTTGCCCCGCGTAAGGTAGATCGTCGGCAGACAGGGGGCCGGAAAGTTCTCGCTGTCGAAGATGTCCGGACGGTACGCTAAGATGAGTTTTTCGTTAGTCTCGTTCCACACCGTCCAGTCGTCGGAAAGCGCGTCGAGGTCCATACTGAGGCGTTCTCGCCGCCGTCCAATACTCTGTCGGCTGGCGACATCGAGACGAAGTCACCGTCTGGTATATAAACCCAGTACGAATAGCGTGATGGATGATGACATACCTCGGCTGTGCCGTCTCCGTGTTAGGGAGGCAAATCGTGGCGACAAGAGGCGGTGGTATATGTGTGTCGGAGAAAGGTACTTATGAGTGGAGTTCTCATGTAATAAATAGTATCGGAAACAGTTACGCACTGTCACCCGCTACCAATGGGGTGGGACCGTCCCCGTGTCCACCCGGCCAGCCCACATATGACATGGCACACTCATCGGCCTGCGTCGGCAGGTCGTGTGGCGGCCGCCCGCGAGAGCGTACGGAGCGACAGGTGGTGGCAACTGATTGACTGGGTCCGGTCCGGCACAACCGCGCCGCGTGCCGAACTCACCGAGATAGCATGAGCAAGAACAAAGAGACACTCGAAGCACTGAGCAAGGAGTACCGGGACACGATACCGGCGGACTTGCGGACGACGCACTCGTTCGACTGGTATCTCGAACAGCTATACGACGAGCCGCGCATCGCTCGGAACGCCCACCAGCGTGTGGCGGACATGTTCGATTACTACGGGACGAGCTACGACGAGGACGCCGGCGTCGTCGAATACGAACTCGCCAGCGAGGACCCATTACACGACGGCGAGAACACGTTCTACGGTCGCGAGGTCCACGAGTCCATCCACGAGTTCGTCAACAAGGTCAAGTCCGGTGCGCGCGGCCTCGGTCCCGAAAAGCGCATCAAGCTCCTGTTGGGACCGGTCGGCTCCGGGAAGTCCGACTTCGACAGGCAGGCCCGGCGCTACTACGAGAACTACACTCGCCGCGACGAGGGCCGGATGTACACGTTCCGCTGGACGAACCTCTGTGACGTGGTCGGCGACCAGGATCCGGCAGATGACGTGGTACAGTCGCCGATGAACCAGGACCCTCTGGTCTTGCTCCCACAAGACCAGCGCGATAAGGTCATCGACGACATCAACGAGGAACTCGACGCGCCCTACACGATCCGCAACGAACAGGCGCTCGACCCGGCCAGCGAGTTCTACATGGACCAGTTGCTCGCTCACTACGACGACGACCTCCAAGCCGTCCTCGAAAACCACGTCGAGATCATCCGCTTCGTCGCCGACGAGAACCAGCGCCAGGGTATCGAGACGTTCGAGCCCAAGGACAAGAAAAATCAGGACGAGACGGAACTCACCGGCGACGTCAACTACTCGAAGATCGCTATCTACGGCGAGAGCGACCCACGCGCGTTCGACTACTCCGGCGCGTTCTGTAACGCCAACCGAGGTATCTTCTCCGGCGAGGAACTGCTGAAGCTCCAACGCGAGTTCCTCTATGACTTCCTCCATGCTAGTCAAGAACAAACGATAAAGCCGAAGAACAACCCCCGAATCGACATCGACCAGGTCATCGTCGGTCGGACGAACATGCCCGAGTATCGCGATAAGAAGGGCGACGAGAAAATGGAGGCGTTCAACGACCGGACGAAGCGCATCGACTTCCCGTACGTCCTCCAGTACGAGGAGGAGGCGAAGATCTACCGGAAGATGCTCCGGAACGCGGACCTGCCGGACATCCAGGTCGAACCCCACACGCTAGAGATGGCGGGCCTGTTCGGCGTCCTCACGCGCATCGAGGAACCCGACACCGAATCGGTCGACCTCGTCCAGAAGGCCAAGGCCTACAATGGCGAGATAGACGAGGCCGACGACATCGACGTGAAGAAGCTCCGCGACGAGGCCTCGAAGACCGCCGAAATCGGCGAAGGGATGGAAGGCGTCTCCCCGCGGTTCATCGGCGACGAAATCGCGGAGGCCATCATGGACTCGATGCACCGCGACCGGGACTTCCTCTCGCCGCTGACGACGTTCAACCACCTCGAAGGCAACTTGGAGAACCACGGCTCCATCGACGAGGAGTCCTTCGACGAGTACTACCGCTTCCTCGAACTCGTCCGCGAGGAGTACAAAGAGCGGGCCATCGAGGACGTGCGCCACGCGCTCGCCTACGACATGGACGAGATTCAGCGCCAGGGCGAGAAGTACATGGACCACGTCATGGCCTACATCGACGACGACACCGTCGAGGACGAACTCACCGGACGAGAGCAGGAACCCGACGAGCAGTTCCTCCGGTCGGTCGAGGAAAAACTCAACCTGCCCGAAGACCGGAAAGACGACTTCCGTCAGGAGGTCTCGAACTGGGTCTCCCGCCGAGCACGCGAGGGGGACACGTTCAACCCGCAGGACAACGACCGCCTGCGCCGCGCCTTAGAGCGCAAACTCTGGGAGGACAAGAAGCACAACATCAACTTCTCGGCGCTGGTTTCGTCCGGCGAGATGGACGACGACGAGCGCAACCAGTGGATCGACGCGCTCATCGAGCAACACTACTCCGAGGAGGGCGCGCGTGAAGTGCTCGAGTTCGCCGGCGCGGAGGTCGCCAAGAGCGAGATGGAGGACTAGATGAACGGCGAGGAGTACATCGGCCGGGCGGACGAGTCCCTCGATGCGACCTACGAGGCCCCGATGAGCCTCGCGGAGTACGTCGACACAGTTCTCGAAACGCCCGAGATAGCCGCCCACGCCTCGAAGTACCTGCTCGCGGCCATCGAAGCGGCGGGCACCCGAACGGTCATCGAAGAGGGCGAGGAGAAGGAGCGCTACCGCTTCTTCGACGACCCGCATAACGACGGGGAACACGCTATCCTCGGCAACACTGAGGTGCTGAACGCCTTCGTCGACGACCTGCGCTCTATCGCCGCCGGGCGAGGGAAAGACGAGAAGATCGTGTGGCTGGAAGGCCCCACTGCGACGGGTAAGTCCGAACTCAAGCGGTGTCTCATCAACGGCCTGCGGGAGTACTCGAAGACGCCCGAGGGCCGCCGCTACACCGTCGAGTGGAACGTCGCCGGCGCGGGCGGGAGCGACAGTGCCCTAACCTACGGCGACACCCCCATCGAGGACGAGGACGACTGGTACGAGAGCCCGGTGCAGGTCCACCCGCTGACGGTGTTCCCGCAAGACGTCCGGGCGGACCTGCTTGCCGCTATCAACGAGAAACTGGACGACCACATCGGGATTCACGTCGACGGCGACTTAGACCCGTTCTCGCGGGAGGCCTACGACTACTTAGAAGAGCAATACCGCCGGCAGGGGGCTGAAGACCTGTTCTCGGCGGTCACAGACCCAGGACATCTTCGGGTGAAGAACTTCGTCGTGGACATCGGTCGTGGCATCGGCGTCCTCCACTCCGAAGACGAAGGAACGCCGAAAGAGCGGTTGGTCGGGTCGTGGATGCACGGGATGCTCCGCGAACTGGACTCGCGGGGCCGGAAGAACCCGCAGGCGTTCTCCTACGACGGCGTCCTCTCGCAGGGCAACGGCCTGCTGACGGTCGTCGAAGACGCCGCCCAGCACGCCGACTTGCTCCAGAAACTGCTTAACGTCCCCGACGAGAGCCGCGTGAAACTGGACAAGGGCATCGGGATGGACGTCGACACCCAACTGGTCATCATCTCGAACCCCGACCTCGAAGCCCAACTCAACCAGCACGCGGAGCGCGAGGGACAGGACCCGTTGAAGGCGCTGAAACGTCGGCTGGACAAACACGAGTTCACGTACCTGACGAACCTCTCGCTGGAAGCCCAGTTGCTCCGTCGGGAGTTGACCAACGAGACGAGCGTCTGGGATCCCGACTCGTGGGAAGAGTTAGAGACGTGGATTCAGGAACCGGTGACCGTCGCCGTCCGTGACGAGGCCGAGACGGCCACGGAGAAGGAACTGGCTCCCCACACCGTCGAGGCGGCGGCGCTGTACGCCGTCGTCTCCCGACTGGACGCCTCGCCGATTCCGAGCGGCCTGGACCTCGTGGATAAGGCGCTGCTGTTCGACCGCGGCTACCTGATGGAAGGCGACGAGCAGGTCGACATCGACGATTACAACGTCGAGAAGACCGACGCCGACGGCGATCACGGCATCCCCGTGACCTACGTCCGCGACATCGTTGCCGACCTGCTTCACGAGACGCAGGATCGCCATCACCCCGACTTACCCGTCGAACACGTCATCATGCCACGAGACGTTCTCAACGCTATCGCGGAGGGGCTCGGCGACGCACCGGTGTTCTCGACGGCGGAGGCCGGCGAGTACGAGGAGCGAGTCGTGCCCGTGAAAAACCACATCTTCGGCGAACAGGAGCGGGACGTGCTGGACGCGATGATGCGCGATAAGCGCGTCGACGAGACCACTGTCGAAGAGTACATCGAGCACGTCTACGCGTGGGCCAGCGACGAACAGATAGAGAACGCCCGCGGCGAGTACGTCGACCCGGACCCGCTGAAGATGAAGGTGTTCGAGATCGAGCACCTCGGCCGGTTCGACGAGTCGAACTACGACGACAACGACCCCGACGAGGCGGTCGAGGCGTTCCGCACCGACAAGATCATCACGGCGCTGAACCGCCACGCGTGGCAGCGCCGCGACGAGGAGTTCCGCGTCGGCGACGTCTCCCCCAAGGAGATTCCCGTCATCAAAACCGTTCTCGGGAGTCACGACTGGGACGACGTCAAGCGGACCTACGAGGACTTCGACCCCCGGCAGTGGGACAACCCGCCGTCCGGGACCGAGACGGCCCGCCTCAAGGAGACGACCATCGAAAACATGGTCGACATGCGCGGGTACAGCGAGGCCACCGCCGAGCTGACCAGCCGACACGTCATGAGCCAGGTGAGTTACAGATGGGACTGAAAGACGACTTAGAGCGCTACCGCGAGATCGGTGAGGAGCGGCGACAGGACCTCGCCGAGTTCATCCAGTACGGCGACCTCGGCAGTTCGCGCGGCGACGAGGTCCGTATCCCTATCAAGATAGTCGACCTCCCGGAGTTCGCCTACGACCAGCGAGACAAGGGCGGTGTCGGGCAAGGCGAAGGGGCCGAACCGGGCGACCCGGTCGGCCAACCACAGCCCCAGCCGGGCGACGACGGCGACGAGGACGGCGAACCCGGCGAGGAGGGCGGCGAACACGAGTACTACGAGATGGACCCCGAGGAGTTCGCCGAGGAGCTAGACGAGCGTCTCGGCCTCGATTTGGACCCGAAGGGGAAGAAAGTCATCGAGGAGAAGGAGGGCGACTTTACCGACATTACTCGGACCGGGCCGTCCTCGACGCTGGACTTCGAGCGCCTGTTCAAACAGGGGCTGAAGCGCAAGCTGGCGATGGACTTCGACGAGGACTACGTCCGCGAAGCGCTGAAAGTCGACGGCTGGGGGCCGGCGACGGTGTTCGAGTGGGCGCGCGAGAAGAACATCGTCGTCTCGAAGGCGTGGATAGAGGACGCCTACGAGGACATCCCCGACGACGAGAAGACGACGTGGGCGTCCATCGAGGAGATGGAGGCGAACGTCGAGCAGACGGACACCCCACAGCGCATCCGCCGAGAAGGCGTCGACGAGATTCCGTTCCGCCGGGAAGACGAACGCTACCGCTACCCCGAAATCGTCGAGGAGCGCGAGAAGAACGTCGTCGTCGTCAACATCCGGGACGTCTCCGGGTCGATGCGCCAGAAGAAGCGCGAACTCGTCGAGCGAACGTTCACGCCGCTGGACTGGTATCTCCAGGGGAAATACGACAACGCCGAGTTCGTCTACATCGCCCACGACGCCGACGCGTGGGAAGTTGACCGCGACGAGTTCTTCGGTATCCGCTCGGGCGGTGGAACCCGCATCTCCAGCGCGTACGACCTCGCCGCCGCAGTACTGGAAGAACAGTATCCGTGGAGTGAGTGGAACCGCTACGTGTTCGCCGCCGGTGACTCCGAGAACTCCTCGAACGACACGGAGGAGAAGGTCATCCCGATGATGGAACAGATCCCGGCGAACCTCCACGCCTACGTGGAGACCCAACCCAGCGGGAACGCGATCAACGCGACCCACGCCGAGGAGGTCGAGCGGAGCTTCCGCGACAGCGACAACGTCGCGGTGGCGTACGTCTCCTCGCCGGAGGACGTCATCGACGCCATCTACGAGATACTCAGCACGGAGGAAGAGGGATGAGCAAAGACGACAGATTCGCCAAGCAGCGCATCGCCGACGACTTAGAAGAGCCGGTCAACGAAGCGGGGAACCTCGCTCGAAAGCTCGGGTTGACCCCCTACCCGGTGAACTACTGGGTCGTCGACTACGACGAGATGAACGAACTCATCGCCTACGGCGGGTTCCAAAAGCGGTACCCCCACTGGCGCTGGGGAATGCAGTACGACCGCCAGCAAAAGCAGGGCCAGTTCCTCGGCGGGAAGGCCTTCGAAATCGTCAACAACGACGACCCGGCCCACGCCTTCCTCCAGGAGTCGAACACGCTGGCCGACCAGAAGGCGGTCATCACCCACGTCGAGGCCCACGCCGATTTCTTCGCCAACAACCGCTGGTTCAAGATGTTCAGCGACGGAGCCCCGCCCCGAGCCGCCAGCGAGGCGACGGAGGGCGGCCCCGACAGAGGTCCCGACGCTGCCGGGATGCTCGCTCGCCACAGCGACACCATCCGGGAGTACATGCAGGACCCCGACATCGAGCGCGGCGAGGTCGAGCGGTTCATCGACCACGTCCTCTGTCTGGAGGACAACATCGACCAGCACCAGCCGTACAGTCCCGTCGAGACGGCCGCGGAGCACTTCGAGGACATCGAGGGCGTCGACGTCGCCGACCAACTGGACGAGCTCGACCTCTCGGACGAGGTCAAGCGACAGGTGTTCGACGACGAGTGGTTGGACGCACAGGCCGACGACGAGGACGGGGTGACGTTCCCCGCCCAACCCGACAAGGACGTGCTCGGCTTCCTGCGCAAGCACGGGATGGCCTACGACGAGGACGCCGGGAAGGCCGTCGAGATGGAGGACTGGCAGGCCGAGATACTCGAACTCCTGCGCCGGGAGGCATACTACTTCGCCCCCCAGAAGATGACGAAGGTGATGAACGAGGGCTGGGCGGCCTACTGGGAGTCGCTGATGATGACCGGCGAGCGCTTCGCCGGCGACGACGAGTTCGTCCTCTACGCCGACCACATGGCGCAAGTGCTCGGATCGCCGGGCCTGAACCCCTACAAACTCGGCCTCGAAATCTGGGAGTACGTCGAGAACACGGAGAACCGCCGGGAGGTCGTCGAACGCCTGCTTCGCGTCGACGGCATCACGTGGCGGACGTTCCACGACGTCGTCGACTTCACCGAGGTGCAGGACCACCTCGAACCGCCAGTCTGGTTACAGAACGTGGTCGAGCACCTCGACGAACTCGACCCGGAGGACCCGCGCGTGGACGGCGAGGCCCTCGAACGCGCCTGGGCTGGCGATCTCGACGCCGAGACGTACCCCTGGAAGGTGCTGACCTACGAGGGACTGGCACAACGGCACTACTCGCTGGTCAAGCCCCAGTACCGCGGGTTCGTCTCGCGGGTCAGTCAGGAGGAGTTAGAGCGCGTCTCGCGGTATATGTTCGATGACTCCCGCTACGACAGCGTCGAGGCGGCGCTCGCGGACGTCGAGTACACCCGCGGCTGGGAGCGCATGCGCGAGATTCGCGAGAGCCACAACGACGTGACCTTCCTCGACGAGTTCCTCACGCAAGAGTTCGTCGACGACAACGACTACTTCACCTACGAGTACACCCACGCCTCCGGCGACTACCGCGTGACCTCGACGGACCACGAGGACGTCAAGAAGAAGTTGATGCTCAACTTCACCAACTTCGGCAAGCCCACCGTCGTCGTACAAGACGGCAACTACCAGAACCGCAACGAGTTGCTGTTGGCCCACCAGTTCAACGGCGTGATGCTCGACACCAGACAGGCCGCGGACGTCCTCGAACGCACCTTCGAACTCTGGGGCCGCCCAGTGAATCTCCTGACCATCGTCAAGGAGTTCGACGACCACGACGTGGAAGTCGCCAAGCGCCGCGACCGTGAACCCGAACCCGAGGAGGTCGGCAAGCGACTGCGCTACGACGGCGAGGAGATCACCGTCGAGGACGTCCCCTGGAACGAGGTCGAACACCTCGCGGCGACGGACATCGACTACAACACCAAGCCCGACGAGTGGACCGCCTGAACGTCACTGTTTTCTCGAAGAGAGCGATTTCTAGTTTTGGCAGGGTCGGGAGTGTGACCGATTCAAACAACCAGAAAGCCCCCGCCCGAGCGCGGCCGCTGCGCGACATATTCTCGCGACGCTCGCTCGGACACCGGGAGACCAAAGGTCTCCCGAGAAATCGGGCGGCGAGCCGCCCGATGACGGCCCCTTTCAGTCCCACCCCGTAACTGGCCGGTCAGCCGACACGGGTGGGACTGAAAGGGGCCGCTGGCTGAGCGACGGCGGGCGACACAAGCACTGCACTGAGCGAACACAGTGAGCGAAGGAAGCGCGCAGCGAGCCCCCCGAGTTCAGCCAGCCGGGGCTTTCTGGTTCTCGGTCTTAGCAGCTCCCTCACCGGACACTATCTCTAATACTAGCTCGGCGGCGAAGGGAAACCCGTTTTTCCGCCCGCGTCGAACGGCGTCCATGGACGTACACACGGTTGCCGACCTCGGTCCCGACGAGCGGTCAGCGCTGTTCGACCGGGACGCGGGCGTCGAGAGCGTCAGAGACGACGCTCGGGACATCGTCTCGC
Source organism: Haloarcula amylovorans (assembly GCF_004681185.1). GTDB lineage: Archaea > Halobacteriota > Halobacteria > Halobacteriales > Haloarculaceae > Haloarcula > Haloarcula amylovorans. The sequence continues at coordinate 1,295,980 of NZ_SRIF01000001.1, forward strand.
AGGTCCGCGAAGAAGGCGACGTGGCGTTGCGCCGCTTCGCCAGCGAGTTTGACGGCGTCGAGGTGGGGAACGTCGATATCACCGACGCCACCGAACGCGCCTACGAGGAGATCGACGACGACGTGCGCGCGGCCATCGAAGACGCCGCCGAGAACGTCCGGGCGTTCCACGAGCGGCAGGTGCCCGAGGACTGGCGCGAGGACTTCGAGGGCCGGGAACTGGGTCGCCGGTTCCGACCGCTCGACAGCGCCGGGGTGTACGCGCCGGGCGGCACCGCCGCCTACCCCTCCAGCGCGCTGATGGGCGTCATTCCGGCGAAGGTCGCGGGCGTCGAACACGTCGCCGTCGCCACACCACCCGCCGACGAGGTCAATCCCGTCACGCTGGCAGCCATCCACGTCGCCGGGGCCGACGCCGTCTATCAGGTCGGCGGCGCGCAGGCCATCGCGGCGCTGGCCTACGGCACCGAGACGGTCACTGCCACCGACATCGTGGTCGGGCCGGGCAACCGCTGGGTCACAGCGGCGAAAGCCGAGGTGCGCGGCGACGTGGCCATCGACTTCCTCGCTGGACCCTCCGAAATCATGGTCGTCGCAGACGACACTGCCGACCCCGAACTGGTCGCGTCGGACCTCGTCGCGCAGGCCGAACACGACGAGAACGCCTCCGTCGTCGCCGTCACCGACGACGAGGAACTCGCCGAGAGCGTCACCGAGGCCGTCGAGAAACAGGCCGCCGAACGAGAGCGTGAGGCCGTGATTCGAGCAGCGCTCGAAAGCGACGCCTCGGGCGTCTTCCACGCTCGGTCGATGAGCGAAGCCGTGCTGTTCGCCGAGGAGTACGCCGCCGAGCATCTCTCGATTCAGGCCGACGACGACGAAGCGCTACTGGAACGCATCCCCTCCGCAGGCTCCGTCTTCCTCGGCCCGTACAGCCCCGTGGCGGCTGGCGACTACGCCGCCGGGACGAACCACGTCCTGCCGACCGGCGGCGCTGCACGGGTCACTGGCGGCCTCTCCGTAGACACCTTCGTCCGGTCAACGACCGTCCAGCGACTCACCGAAGATTCCCTCGCGGACATCAGCGAGACGATTACGACGCTCGCGGAGGCCGAAGGGCTGGAGGGTCACGCCGAGAGCGTCCGCAAGCGGTTCGAGTGAGCGGGGACCGAGTAGCAGTCGAGAAGTTCGTACTGCTGTACATTACGCTCGGTCCTCAGTGACACCTTCGTAAAACAGCAGTCCGATCGAAGAAACGGAGAGAACGAACAGTATCACTCCGGTAGTACCGACCACGACCTGTCCCGCTCCGAGAGCGCTAGCGTATCCCAGCCCAAATAATCCGATAACCGAGAGCAAAAGCCCCAAGATGAAACGCTGAAACGATGCAGCGAGGTCGTTCATACTTCGACTATAAAATTCCAAGCAGTAATCTCTTGTGTGAAAATATACTACCGCACTTGATAGACCGGTCGTCCACGGATGAACCTAGACAACAATGTCCGAAAGCGATTCGAGTAGCGGCACTCGGCAGAATACGCAAGGTTCGCTTTTTCGGCTCTGTCGGTCCATAGCGTCGCCCATGTCGAGTTACGAGGCGCACTCGATATCGTATTCGGGAACGACCGAAGACGACTGGGACGCCCCGTCCGAGAGCGACTTCGACACGGACGACCTCTCGACCATCGACGACCACTTCCTGCTGTCCTCGTCAGGCTTTCCACCGGAGGACTTCGGCGACCTGCAGATTCCGGTCGTCGACCCGGAGGGGAACCTAAATCTGAACGCGCTCCAGACGGCCTACAGCGGCGGCCACAGCGTCGAAGCCGTCGATGGAATCGACGACGACACTGTCGGGCAGGTCAAGGGCATCATCCAGCGGCTCGCCGAAGAAGGATTCGACCATCAAATAGGCGACTGAGCCGAACCACGGCTATCGCTCGGGAGCGTGAGCAAGCTATCTCCTTTTCCGTCGAGCGCGTCCAGAAGGCGTATGACCGCATACGAAGCTACGGCCGTCTCCTACGATACCGTGACGACAGAGGCGTGGGACGCGCCGGAACTGAACGACTTCGACACAGACGACCTCACCGAAATCGGCGACCACTTCGTGGTGGCGAAAGGCGGGTTCCCGCCCGAGAAGTTCAGCGACCTCGAACTCCCGGTGGTCGATACGGACGGCAACCTCAACCTGAACGCGATACGAACGGCCTACAGCGGCGGCCGCAGCGTCGAAGCCATCGACGGCATCAGCGAGGGGACGCGAGCGAAGGCCAAGAGCATCCTCCAGAATCTCGCCGAGGAGGAGTTCAGCGAGGGGCTCGACACCGAGATGGGCGAGTAAGCAGGAATGGATTCCCGACGACGCAACCGGCGTCAGGGTTAACAGGCTAGGGAGTGGACTATTCGTATGAGCAGTACCGCAGAGGACGGTGAACCTGAACTCGGCGGCTCCGACGTGGGCGTCACGGAGGAGGCCGCCGCGGAGGCACTGGACCTGCTGGAAGGAGAAGGGCTAGACACAGACGTGGCCGGCCTACGTCTGTTCGTTCAGCAAGGCGGCTGTGCGGGGCTCTCCTACGGGATGCGCTTCGAGCACAAACCGGAAGACGGCGACACCGTCTTCGAGCGAAACGACCTGCGCGTGTTCGTCGACGGCGCGAGCATCGACTACATAGAAGGGTCGGTCCTCGCCTACGAGGGCGGACTCCAAGGCGCGGGGTTCCACGTCGAGAACCCCAACGTGGTCAGCGAGTGCGGCTGTGGCGAGTCGTTCCGAACGTAGTCTACGCTTCGAGTTCGAAGGCGACGGTCACTTCTGCCTGATACTCTCGTCCGTCGGCGTTCGCGATCTCGACGCCGAGTTCGTCCACTTCGACCCACTTCAGATTGTCCAGCGTCCGCTCGGCGCGTTCGATGGCGTCGTCGGCGGCGTCGTCGAAGCTCTCCGAACTCGTCCCGATAAGTGTGATTTTCTTGAATACCATTGGTGTGGTGTAACACTGTTGCCACGACCGAGCGGTCGTGACCCAGTGCTATACCCGAATGTTGGCTTGCGGTTTTTGTAACCGTTGGGGCTATCGAGGACGAACGACGGGCACGTAACCGGTGGACTACGTCAACTCGTCTAAGCTCATCTGCGCGTCGTCGTCTGCGGGCGGTTCGTAGTCGGTGAAGACGCGACTGTGGACGATGTCGTCCAGGTATTCCTCGTCGCGTTCGAAGCCGATGCAACTCCGCCCGAGGTCACGGGCGACTTTCATCGTCGTCCCGCTGCCGAGGAAGGGGTCGAGGATCACGTCGCCCGGGTCGGAACTGACCTCGACGATACGTTCGATGACTGCCTCGGGGTACTGCGCGGGGTGGTCAGTGCGTTCCGGCGACGCTCTGTCCGTTCCAGATGTCACCTTCGGGATGTCCCAGACGTCGCCCGGATTCTTCCCCAACGGGTTGACCTTCAGCTCGCCGTCTTTCTTCTGGTTCGGGTATTTCGCCGGGACGCGCACGTCGTCTAAGTTGAACGTGTAGTCGTCTAAGTCGGCGACGCAGTACAGCCACGTCTCCTTCTTCGGCGAGAAACGGTTTCGACAGTTCACGCCCGCCTTGTAGTGCCAGATAACCTGCTGGACCAGCGAGATGTTCAGTTCGTCGCGGACGATGGGGTAGATATCGTACTCCCACGGGACGTACTGTCGGCCGTCTCCCTCCTTCCGAAAGCCAATGTTGAGCCAGAAGGAGCCGTCGGCAGCCAGTGTCCGCTCGGCGAGTGCCATCCACTGACGCGTGAAATCGAGGTAGTCGTCGAGCGCCATCACCTCCTCGTACTCCTTGCCGATGTTGTACGGCGGGGAGGTGACGACGAGGTCGATATCGCCGTCGGCGACCACCGCGTCCATATCGAGGGCGTCGCCGAGATACGCCTCGTAGAACGTCTCGCCGTCGTCGGCCTCGTATCGCAGTTCCATCGCTTGCCCTCGAAGTGGACAGTCTGTACTTTCAGTCTTTCGAGCTAGCTGGTTCGCTGTCCGAGCCATCCCTCGACGTGACCGACGACGTCCGTGAGGTGGGCGGTGCCCCAGATAGCGACGACGACGGCCCCGACGGTGTCGAAGACGAGGTCGAGCATCGTATCGCGCAGACCATACTGCGTCAGGACGGCCGAATTGCCGGTTGATTCGGCGACGAGGCCGATAGTGAACTCGATGACCTCCCAGAGCACGCCGAAGGCGAGTACGAACAGGAGAATGAACACGAACGTGAACCGAGGCGGGAGGTATATCTCCTCGGAGTGGCGATCGAGCGCGCGAACGGTGGTGTAGCCGACGGCGGCGACCAGCGACGAGGAGAGCGCGTGGGTGAGGTGGTCCCACCCCGGGACGCTGGCGTAGAAGTTCGTCGCGGACCACGGGATGCCGATGACGCCGACCGCGTGAAGGAAGACGGCCGACGTTATCCACAGCGTCAGCGCGGGGTCGAGCGTGATACCGTAGTCGCGCTCCAACAGCGGCGGAATCTGCGTCACCGCGAGACCGAGCGCCGTGTTGACGATGATACCCGTGTTCCCAGTCCAGACGCCGATTCCGAAGATGACGATCATCGAGAGTGTCATCCCTCGCGAGGCCTGTCGCTGGCGGCGGTCGCTGATGCCGAGGTAATCTCGAATCCTCATAGCTCCGGTTGCACCTCCTCGGGGACCCGCGTCGTCCCAAGTTCCCGGCGCACGTAGTACGCGAAGACGATGCCAGCGCCGACACCAGCGATGGTCGAGGCGACGAACTCCCACATCACGGCCTCCTCGATGGCGTGTTCGGTCAACGCCGGGTCGAGGAGGAACGTCGTCCCGAGCGTCTGGTCGGCGACCCAGCGGACGACGGCCCAAACGCCGGCGGTTGCCATCGTCGTCACGGCGACGAAGACGACGGCGAAGCGAGGCGTCATCCGAACCGGCGTGAAGACGTGGAGTTCGACGGCGACGATGAGCGCGATGGCCGCCACCGAGAGGTAGGTGGCGAGGTTCCCCGTGACCGAGAGCGTGGCGAACAGGCGGCCAATGACGGGAAGGGCCGCGAGTAGGAGAATCTCCCACGGAAGCATCGCGTGGCGGTTCAAGAGCAGTATGGGCGGCAACAGGGCTAACGCCGCGACGGCAGCGGCGAAGGCGGCCCAGAGTAGTTCCCCCTTCACGACGCTTCCGGCGACAACGGTCAGCAACAGCGCGACCACCAACCACGCGAGAAGCGCGTTGGCTCGTCGGTCGCGCAACAACGCAGTCACGTCGCGATTCATGTCCATCAGGTACAAGCGGACGTGGAAAACACTATCGCCGGTATCACTATCAGAGCACGCCGTAGGCCAGCGCGTAGGCCACTGCTGCGACGGTCACGGCCGCGAGGCCGGTCACGACGGTTTCGAGCCAGTCGACGCCGTGGCTGAACGGGCGCACCGGCGCGCCGACGACGCCGATGGCGAGGACGCTGAAGACGAAGTGCGCGGACTGTTCGAGCGTCGGGGCTGGAAGCAGGAGGGCGGCGGCAGCGTAGCCAGCGCCCAGTGCGGCCCGCGGATGGACCAACGCGGGTAACTGGTAGCCCGAGAGCCGTGCGTAGGTCCAGACGGCCAGCCAGACGGTCCCGAGTTCGACGGCGAACGCCGCCAGCAGGTGCCCGGTCGGATCGGGGTGGAGCAGAATACGCTCGGCGACGAGCGTCACGTCGAACGGGTAGAGGAACGGCGGCGGGCCGCCGGTGAAGAGGTCGCCGAACGGGTGGGAGAACAGCCCCGCTACCGCGACGGCGAACAGCGGTCGGGGAGCGATGTCCAGGCGTCGGGCGGCGAACGCGCCGACCCCGACCCCAGCGACCGCGAAGACGAGGACGACGGCACCGCCGACGACGCCGCTGACGGCGGTCGCTATCGCGACGAGGAGCGTGGCGAGTGCGAGCGAGAGCGTGCGCCACTGTCGCTTTTCCGTGGCCCAGAGCGCGACGGCCAGCGCGAGGATCGCGCCCATCACCAGCGAGTGGGTCGGCCCTCGATGGACGACGTTGGCCGTCTCCCAGAACACGTCGGGACTGAGCGTCCCCACCGACTGGATGAGCAGGCCGACGGGCGCGTACACAACGTCTACGTCCGGTACGGCGGCGAAGAGGGCGGCCACTACGCCCAACTGAAGCGCGCGCTCGTGGCGCACGTCCAGCCGTCTTGCCCCAAGCGCCACGAGCGCGAACGCGAGGAGAGCGTGGCCGATAAACATACCACCGTGTTCGTCGTCAGCGGATATAAGTATCGCGTGTCAGACGGTGGTACACTGCGTGAACCGCAGGGTTAGTCGTTGGCGCTCACTTTCGTCCACTGTTGTTCGATGTCGGCGTTGGCCCTGACGACGACGTCGCCGTCCACGTCGAAGCGGGTCTTGCGCAGTTCGATGGCGAGCACCTCGCCTGTCGTGTCCTTCACCGTGACTGTGTCGCCGGGGTTGAAATCCGGGTCGCGCAGGAGGTAGACGCCGGAGACGGCGTCGGCGATCATATCCGAGAGGGCATACGAGACGCCCAGCGCCAGAAAGCCCGTCGCCGTCCCGAGCGACGCCGCGACGAGAGTGAGACCGACGATGGAGAGAAATGAGAGGCCGACGCCGAACCAGAGGAACACGAGGACGAGGCTGGCGATAAACTGGCGATACACCGGTGCTTCGCCGGGCAGCGCCCGTCGGAGAACCGCCCTGACGACAAGCATAACGAGTTTGATGCCGACGGCAGCGATGGTCAGGAAAACGAGCCCCGCGAGGACGTTCGGAAGTATCTCCCGAGCGCTGCCGAGAAGTTCTTCGAGCGCGGAAACCACGACGTTGGCTTGCACGCCCGGTGGTTGAACCCGTCGTCCCTAAGGGGCTACGGGTGGACGACGTCGTAGCCGCCGTCCTCGTGGACGCCGATGACGGCCCAGTCGTACGCTACGTCCATGCCATCGAGGCGACGGCCGAGGTTCGAAGCGTCGGCCGCCCACGTGACGAAACAGCGCAACTCCCCTGTCTCCGGAAGTGTCTCGTAGTCTTCGACGACGGAGACGGCGACTTCTCGCCACTTGTGTTCTGCCCGGATACCGGACTCTGTGCGCGACACGGTGTACCCGATGTCGTCGAAAATCGACTGAGCTCGCTCGCCGAGGGATGTGGTAACGACCCCCATCTGTTATGGCCTACCAGTGGGGGTGGTATAAACGTTTACACCTGACAACACTTCTATACGTGTCGATTGCTCATCAGCTCACTCATGGGCCGCGTCCCACTCTTCGGCCTTTCGGAGGTTGCTGCACTCGTTACAGCGGATGCGTCCCATCGCGTCCATCGCGTTGTTGAACGTCTCGCAGTTGCCACAGAAGTACCCCCAGCGGCGCTCGCGGTCCGCCTCGACGTAGACGGTATAGAACGGCCCTTTCGTCCCGATATCGCCGTCCTCGCGGTCCACGAAGAGCGTCTCGCCGTCCGGCCCAGTGCGTTCTTCCATACGAATGGGTCGGGTTCGAGCGCCTAATTCACTGCGGAACCGATTTGTCGAGCGACCGCCTAGGGGGAGTAATGGGTCCTCGCCTCCTCCACTACTCCGACATCGAGAGCGCCCACGACGACCCCGACCGCATTGGGCGGTTGGCCGGGACGCTGCACTCGCTGAATGGTCCCGACGCGCTTCTCGTCGGCAGCGGCGACAACACTGCGCCGGGCGTCCTCTCGATGGTCACCGAGGGACGGCAATCGCTCGACTTCTTCGCGGCGGTCGAACCGGACTTCGAGACCTTCGGCAACCACGACTTCGACCACGGACTGAGCGCCACCCGCCACGTCGTCGAACGCTCCCCGCAGACGTGGCTGACCGCGAACGTCCGGAAGAACGGCGACCGGTTTCTCGCCGACGAGACGGAATCGTGGGCGCTGCGGGAGGTGGCCGGCACCGCCGTCGGGTTCGTCGGCGTGACCAACACCGCGACGGGGTCGGCCAACCCGTCAGCCGATCCGCTGACGTTCACCGACCCCTTCGCCGCCGTCGCCGACGCAACGGCCGCGCTCAGGGCGCGAGGGGCCGAGCTAGTGGTCGTCGTCTCGCACCTCGGGCGGACCGACGACGAGCTCGCGCGTCGCTGTGACGTGGACGTGATTCTCGGCGGGCACGTCCACGAGCGACGAATCGACTATATCGACGGGACCCTGTTGACGCGCCCGGGGTCGAACGGCCACGTCGTCGTCGACGTCGACCTCGGCGGCGCGCGCCCGACCGCTCAGTTCCGGACTGTCGAAGACGGCGACCGCATGGAGACGGTCACGTCGGCCGTCGAGGGCCGCCTCGCGGAGACGGGGCTGAACGACGTCGTCGCCCACGTCGAGGAGCCGATTTCGCGCGAGAAGACCGACGCTTACGGCGGCGAAAGTCGCATCGGCAACGTCGTCGCCGACGCGTACCGCTGGGCGACTGGGGCGGACGTCGGCCTCCAGAACGGCGGCGGCATCCGGCGAGACGAGTCGCCGCTCGCAGGCGACGTGACGGTCGCGGACCTCGTCTCGGTCGTCCCCTTCGAGGAACCGGTCGTCGTCGCCGAGGTCACCGGCGCGGAACTCCGAGCCATCTGTCGAGAGGCCAGCGGTCGCGTAGTAGAGCACGGAGATTCCGACTGGTGGCACGCCCACGTCAGCGGTCTCGAACTGGTCTGGGACCGCGAGACGCAGTCCGTCGAACGGCTCCGTGTCGGCGGCGACCCCGTGGCAGACGGGGAGACGTACACGCTCGCCACCTCGGAGTACCTCCTGCACACGACCGTCGAGTTCCCGACGCTGACAGAGTCTCACCGCGTCGCCGCCTACGACCTCCAGTACGAGGTGCTCGCAGAATACGCCCGAAGCGACGGCATCGACGCAGCAGTGACTGGACGAGTGGTGCGTCGCTAGGGATTTAACCCCCGCCGTCGAACGTTCGCTCGATGCCACAGGTCGTCGTCCCGGTCCGGTATCCGCTTTCTGAGAACTCTCGTGCGACGCTGGCGGAAGCAATCAACGTCTCCGAGGAGGAGGGCGCTGACCTCACCGTTCTCCACGTCAACCTCTATCAGGGCGGCCACAAGGTGTCGCGCGCGCAACTGAAGAGCGCCGTCGAACGGGAGTTCGGTCATCTCCCCCGGACACGCTACGTCGTCCGCTCGGGGATGCTGGTCGAGGAGACGATTCTCGACGAAGTCGCCGCACAGGACGCCGACGTGGTCGTCATCGGCGACAAGCAGGTGGGCCGCTGGCGGTCGATGATCCGCCGCCTCGTGGACGACCCAGACATCGAACACTACCTTCGGGACGAACTCGACTGCGACGTTGTCACAGTCAGTCCGAACAGTCAGCCCTCGCGGTACTCGCCGTCGCGGTCCTCGGACGACTGATCGTCGGCGGGCACGTCCCGTGCCGCGTCCCTCGGTGCGTCGGATGGCGGCCGCTCGGTGAGCCGGTCACGGTTCTCCACCGACACCTGCATCTCCCCGCTCGTCTCGTCGAAGTACAGATGCGAGTGCGGATAGGCTATCTCCACGTCGGCGTCGTCTAAGGCGTCCCAGACGTTGGTCTGGACCTTCGAGCGGGTGGCCAGCAGTTTGTACGGTTCCGTCACCCAGTAGCGAACGGTGAGGAGGACGCCGTGATCAGCAAAGTTGTTGATGTACGCTGTCGGCGCGGAGGGGTACCGAGCGGCCCCCACGCGGATGTTCGGCCCGCCCTCGATGACGTTGTCCACATTCCGGGCCGCCCGCTCGATGAGCGACCGCGCCTCGGGGACATCGCTCTCGTAGGTGACCAACACGTCGAGTGCGAGTCGGGTTCGGGGGTCCTCCGCGGAGTAGTTGATGACGTCGCGGTCCCGCATCGTCCCGTTGGGGATGACGAGGAAGGTGTTGTCGAGCGTGAACACTTTCGTGTGTCGGAGGGTGATGTCCTCGACGAAGCCGGTTCGCTCGCTGTCGGCAAGTTCGACCATGTCGCCAATCTCGTAGGGCTGGTCCGCGAGCAAGAAGACGCCGGAGATGAAGCTACCGACGATGGGCGCGACGACCACACCGATGACGGCCGAAAAGACGGCCACCGAGAGCCCGATATCACCGATTTCGAAGCCGTAGATGCCCATGATGGTGAGCAGTGCGAAGATGTAGACGGCGGCGCGGATACCTCGGAGGACGGTTCGCGTGAGGCTCGGGCGGCGGAACTGCTGGGCGACTCGGCGGCCCAGTAGCCGGACCAGCAGTCGAGAGACGCCGTAAGCCAGCGCGATGACGACGATAGAAGCGAGAAGCTCCGCCGCCCACTCCGGGAGACTGAACGGGAGCCACGAGAACAGCGTCTGTGTCACCTCCGCAGGCGTCTCCGTGGACGTCGGACTCGGCGTGGGGGCCACCGTTCCATCCCCCTGAAACAACCAGACGTGACCGGAACGCATGACGTACAGTCCACAGTCCCGCGAAAAAAGGGTTCCCCTCCCAAAACGATTAGCCGACAGCAAGCGACTGCCCGGTATGGCGACAGATAAGACCCGGACGCCGGACTTCGAGACGACGGCCGAACCGCCCGAGATAGAGACGCTGGTCGTCGGGTTCACCGAGTACGGACTGGCCGGGTTGACCGCCGTCGACTATCTGGTCGATCAGTTGTCGATGACGCAGGTCGGCCACCTCGAAGCGGGCGGACCGCCGATGATCACGCCGTTCGAGAACGGCGTGCCACGCCACCACACGCGGGTGTACGCTCACGCCGACGCCTCACTCGGCGTCGTCATCAGCGAGCGGTTCGTCCCGATACAGACCGCCAACTCGTTCGCGAACGCCGTCGACGCCCTCTACGACGAACTCGCACCGTCGAACCTCACAGTTCTCTCGGGCGTCCCCGTCGCCCACGGCCCGGAGGACCACGTCCCCTTCTACATCGCCACCGAGGACTACCGGGACCGCTACCTCGCCGACACCGACATTCGCTCGATGGGGACCGGGTTCTTAGACGGCGTCACGGCCGAACTTGTCGCCCGCGGCATCGATGACGACAAACGGCCGGTCGGCGTGTTTACGACCCCCGCCCACCCGCAGGCTCCCGACGCCGCCGCCGCGATTCGCCTCGTGGACGCGCTCGCTCGGACCCACAGTATCGAGGTCGACACCGAACCACTGGAAGCGTTCGCCGCTACCGTCGAGGCGCAGTACCGTGCCCTCGCCGAACGTATCGAGACCGCCGAAGAAGAGTCGACGCCGGACGACCGGATGTACATGTGACCGCGCCCTGAGACGACATATCACGAATTTGTTAACGGTCGTCGATGGGGGACGTGAAGGTCCTCAGTGAATTATTAAACAATTCACCAACAAATATTTCCCGCCGCGGTACCTCCGTCTAGTCGATGACCTCCATCGAAACCCATTCGGCCGACGCCGCCGACACCGAGCGGCCACGCCAGCAGCGACGCAAGGGCGTGTTGTTCTGTCCGGCCTGTGGTCACGAGAGCCACGCCGGGGAGAACTGGGCCATCGATTGGACCGGTGACGCGCGCGTCCTGCGCTGTCCCGAGTGCCAGACAGTCGTCAGCGACCGATAGCGTCCCAGTTGTAGCGATTCTATCAGTACTCGTGTATCTCTTCGTCCGTAACTACCGAGTCGAGTAGTTCCACCGGCGTCGCGTCGTAGGCCGGGTTCGCCACGTCGAACCCTTCGGCCGGTTCCAGTAGCACCTCCGAGGGAGAACGGGACTCGTTTTCGAAGGCGAACGCGCCGTCGACGTACTTCGAGTCGGCCCCGACGACCGTCATCGGGACGCCCGTGTCGTTGGCCGCTGTGGCGATGGGGTACGTTCCCACCCGATTGTACAGCGTATCCTCGACGATACAGTCCATCCCGACGACCACGCGGTCACACTCCGGCATGAAGTGCCCGGCCGCGCTGTCGACGATGAGCGTCACGTCGACGCCCTCGCGTTCGGCGAGTTTTCGCGCGGCCTTACGACCGAGGTATCGCGGTCGTGACTCCGTGGCGTACACTTCGAAGGAGTGACCCGCCGCGAGCGCGTCGTCGATGGCGGTCATGACCGTCGACGAGTAGTCGTGAATCAACAGTACGTCGTCGTCCTCGATGAGCGTCGCGGCCCGTGCCGCGGCGCGCTCTTTCGCCGACTCCACCTCGTCGACGACCGACTCGATGGCTTCGAGCGTGAGTCGTTTCGCCGTCGAGACATCGGCGGGGTCGGGTTCGGTCACCGCCTCGACGATCTCGTGTTGCGTACTGTAAAGCGACGCGTGTGAGGGGTTCGCCCGTCGGAGGGCGTTGCTGTTGCGTTCGAGCGTGCGGAGGTACTCCTCGACGGTGGGAAACTCCCGTTCGGTCAGCGCCCGCAACGCCTCAGCCGCCTTGATGGCGACGACCGAGGAGCCGTGTGTCTGCATCTCCTCGATCTCCTCGACTGTCTCGTCTATCATACGGTTCGCTGTGACCCGAACCGACATGTGTCTTCCCCTCGTCGGAACAGTCTCTGCGAAATGACCGCCCGCACGGTGTTCGTCTAACACCTGTGTCCGGCGCTCGTGAGTCCGGTTGCACCACGATTTCGCATCGGTTACGACCGTCGTATTTCCGAATGATAACCAGCCGAACAGCATTTAACGTCGTCTGTCCATATGATGGACAAGATGCGGTTGCGTAGTCTCGACGACGATACAGTCGCGATGTCTGAGTCTATCGGTGTCGCCGTCCTCGTCGGGATGACGATCATCGTCACGGCCGTCGTCGGCCTGAGCGTCCTCGCCGTCGATTCCGACGCCGGGTCGGGACCGCAGGCGAACTTCACCTACGACTACGTCGAGAGCAACGAACTGCTCATCGTTACCCACAGTCGCGGCGACGCGCTCGAAGCCGGGAGCATCGAGCTAGAGGGACCGGAGGTAACGACGACGTGGGCCGCGGTGGCGAATCGCAACGAGACGGCGATGGTCGAACCCGGCGACCTCGCGCAGCTGAGCAGCGGGAACGCCTACGGCCGACGGGTGAGTGGTCGTGATACCATCACGATCTACTACAACCAGAGCGGCAATCGAACACAGCTCGACCGGTGGAACGGCGGGTGAGCGGCCTCGCCTTCGTGAGCCGGCTTACCCTTTGATGTTACAGACCGGGAACGTCCGAGCGACCCGCTCGCCGATCCCCAGCGCGTCCGAAACGCGAATCACCTCGTCTATGTCCTTGTAGACCCCCGGCGCTTCCTCCGCGACAGTCGCGCCCGACTGGGCCTTGACGTAGACCTGCTGTTGTTCGCGCAGATCGTCGCGTACGTCCTCACCCCAGAACTCCTGTTTGGCCTGTGTGCGGCTCATCAGCCGCCCCGCCCCGTGTGCCGTCGACCCGAACGTCTCTTCCATCGAGCGCTCGCCGCCACGGAGCACGTACGACCCCGCCCCCATGCTCCCGGGGATGATGACCGGTTGGCCCACGTCGGCGTAGGCTGGCGGCAGTTCGGGCCGACCGGCCGGGAAGGCTCGCGTCGCCCCCTTCCGGTGGACGTACAGTTCCTCGTCCTCGCCGTCGACGGTGTGAACCTCCTTCTTCGCGATGTTGTGGGCCACGTCGTACAGCAGTTCGAGGTCCGTTCGTGCCACGTCGAACACGTCGGTCAGCACGTCCCGTGTCCGGTCCATGATGAGTTGGCGGTTCACCCACGCGAAGTTGATTGCGGCGCACATCGCGCGGTAGTACTCGTCGGCCAACTGGGACCCGGCGGGGGCGGCCGCCAGTTCCTTATCGGGCAACTCCGCGAGCAAGTCGCCGTGGGCCTGCTCGATCTTCCGGAGGTAGTCGGTACACACCTGATGACCGAGCCCGCGCGACCCGCAGTGGATGAGTACGACGATCTGATTCGGTTCGAGACCGAACTCCGCGGCCACGTCCTCGCGGTAGACGTCGGTCACGCGTTGGACTTCCAGAAAGTGATTGCCCGAGCCGAGTGACCCGACCTGCGTCTTCCCTCTGTTCTTGGCCTTCTCTGAGACGACGCTGGCGTCGGCCTCCGGTCGATACCCCTCGTCCTCGCAGTGTTTTACGTCCGCCTCGGTAGCAAATCCCGCTTCGAGCGTCCAGTCCACCCCCCGTTCGAGGATGGCCTCCACATCCTCGGTCGTTCCCTCGAAGACACCACCGCCACCCAGACCCGACGGAACGGCCTCGAACAGGTGGTTCACAAGTTCTTCCTCGTGGCCCCGAACATCGTCGTAGGAGAGCGGTGTCGTCAGCATTCTGACGCCGCAATTAATGTCGTAGCCGACCGCTCCGGGCGATATACAGCCGTCTTCGGCGTCGATGCCTGCGACGCCGCCGACCGGGAAGCCGTACCCCTGATGCCCGTCGGGCATACACAGCGTATGCTTGCGGACGCCGGGGAGGTACGCGGAGTTCTTCAGTTGTTCGAGGGTCTTGTCGTCGCTGATCTCGTCGAGCAATTTCTCGCTGGCGAGGACGCGAGCGGGGACGCGCATCCCGCCTTCCTGTGGAATCTCCCAGACGTACTCACGGACCTTTTCGAGCGTGACTGTCTCCGTCTCATATGTCGTCATAACTGAACGTCCGATGCGGACCGCCAAATGTGTATGCCCAGTCCCGTGTCCGGGACCGGACCGTCCGTGAGTGTAACCGGCCTCAGTCGGCGGGTGTGACCGTCTCGTCGTCGTCGGCCAGCGCCGGGCGGCCGATACGGTGATCCAGCGAGAACGGCCCGGCACCCATCGTGAAGACGGCCGAGGCCATGCCGAAGAGGGTGACGTGGGCCAGCACCGGGTCGTCCGGCAGGCCAAAGAGCGTCATCGTAAACAGGACGAACGACGCCGCGGCCGCGCCGCGAGTGAAGAAGCCAGCGATCAGCGCGAGCCCGACGACCATCTCGGTCACGCCGGCACCGACGACCCAGAGACCGGGATCCACTGGGACGACGGAAGTGAGCTCGTACTTCGCGACGACCAGCAGAGCGCTGCCCGGGTCGGCGAGTTTCTGGAACAGACCCAGATAGACGAAGGAGAGCCCCATCCCGACCCGGAGAATCGTCGGGACGTACGCACGGTAGGGGTCGGTCGCGTCGTCGAGGAACGCCTTCAGGTGGTGAATCGGGTCCACGCGGCCGTAGTAGGTTCCAGGGGTGCTCGCCACGTCCTGTAGCATGTCGTCGGCGCTCGGGCGGCCGCCGCCGACGACGAGCAAGGCGAGGAAGATGGGAACGTACTCCACCGCGAGGACGACGGCGGGGTCGACGGTGAACGCCCACGCGTAGGTGAGGAGACCGACCGCGGAGACGATGCGCGTCGCGAGACCGAAGAGGATGCAGAACCCGAGTCCGATGAACAACACCCGAAGGAGCGGGTTCGCACTCAGGTCGAAGGTGACCGTCGGCGCGAACAGATACCCCTGAAAACCGGCTCCGACCAGCGGCAAACCGCCAGCCAGTCTAAGCATCCACGGGACTAGGTCGGCGTAGCCGGCGAGTTTCTCCCGGAGGACGACGACGTCGGTGATGGTCGGCCGCACCCACAGATATGCGGCGACGGCGACCGCGCCGACGACGGACGCGCC
This sequence comes from Haloarcula amylovorans, assembly GCF_004681185.1. GTDB lineage: Archaea > Halobacteriota > Halobacteria > Halobacteriales > Haloarculaceae > Haloarcula > Haloarcula amylovorans. The sequence goes on from NZ_SRIF01000001.1 coordinate 1,311,583, forward strand.
TCCGAAGAGGAGAGCGTTTACTGGGTCAGAGAGGACTTCGACGAGAAAGTCGATAGCGTTCATCGCCGCGCCAGGGCCGTCGGTGACGTAATCTACGTGTGCCGCCGCGGGCCGGCTGAGGAGAGAGACCACCAACGCGGCACCGAGCGCGCTGCGTATCGAACGAGTGACCATACCGAATCTCAGACAGGCGGACACCTAACCCTGTTCCTCGCCGCGGCCGCCCTCGTCCGGTTCGATGTCTTCGGGGCGGTCAGCGTCGTCACCGAGGGTCCCCTCGCCGCTCTCTACGTCGGCCGGTCGGTCGGCGTCGTCGCCGATGGTTCCGTCGCCCTTCTCGATGTCCTCGGGGCGTGCGGCGTCCCGACCGACCGTCGTGTCGTTTCGACCGATCTCTTCGGGGTGTTCGGTATCGTTTCCGAGGGTCCCTTCGCCGTGTTCGAGGTCGGCCGGGTGTTCGGCGTTACGAGTGGTCGCCGTGTCCTCGGTGTGCTGGCGGGCGACACCCTCCGGCGTGTCCGCGTGTTCGGGGGAGACGTCGTCGCTGTAGGCATCTTCTCGCTTCGAGATACCCGTCCGTGGCGTCGGCTCCCGCGTCGCGTCAGAGGGCCTGTACTGGGCCTCGGCAGGGTGGCCAACGCCGGGAACGGAGGTGGACTCGCCGATGGGCCGCGAGATGTTCCCCTCGCCGATAGCGACACCGCTGGTAACGATGGAGCGGACGCCCTCTTCGACGGTCATGTCCGCGTCGTACACCCGGTCGATGTCGACGTGGATGACGTACCCGCCCATCACCGGGTTCGGTGCCATCGGCATGAACAGCGTCACCATCTCGTCGTTGTCCGTTGCCTCCTCGATCGAGCGGGGCGTGCTCGCGGTGACGAACGCGACGGTGTACGAGCCAGCGGTCGGGTACTCGACGAGGACGACGTCTTTGAAACTCTGCGTGTCATTGTCGAGCAGCATATCGCTCATCTCGTCGAAGCTCCGATACAGCGACCCGATGGCCGGGATTCGCTTCATCATCGTATCGAAGATGTCCTCGATTCGCCCGCCGCCGGGCTGGCGCTCGGCGATGAATCCGATACAGAACAGAGTGATGACGAAGACGACCAGCGCCAGCACCTTCACCAGATATGCCGGCGTCTCGGCGGGGTTGATCTCCGACCCCGAAATCCGGAAGGTGAACGCGACCACCGGGTCCAACACGTTCGAGAGAGAGTTGACGACGAACCCGATGATGAGCAACGTGACGATCAACGGAATCATCATCGCAAAGCCCGTGATGAACGCCTGTCGAACCGACTTCTTCACCGTCGTCGGCGCAACCTGCTCGGGCACCCTCCTATCAGCCATGCCAGTCCGAAGTAGGCGGAGAGAGAAAAAACTGTACGTCAGCGTATCGGGCGGTGGAATTATATTCGTGCCCCTACTACCTCTGGGCCAGTGAGCGTCAATATCGAGACACGGGTCATCGACCGGGGGAGCGACGAGTACGTCGATGCCGCGTGGCGGCTCAAGGAAACCATCCGGCAGGAGGACGGCGTCCTCCGGCAGCGACGGGGATTCTTCCGGAACGCCTACCGACGCTCGACGGTCTACCTCTACATCGACCGCTCTGCGGACTGTCTCATCGGGTTCGCGGCCGTCCGGCGGGACGGCTACATCCTCTTTCTGGCCGTGGACCGCGACTACCGCAGCGACGGATTCGGCAAGCGCCTCGTCGCACGCGTCGCCGAGGACTATGGCAGTGTCACCTGTCACGCGCGCTCGACGAACGAGCCGGCCCTGGAGTTCTACAAGCACATCGGTTTCGAGGTGCGCCGGCGCATCGACAACTACTACGAGGACGGCGGCGACGCCTACTACCTCAAACTCGGCGAGCAGACGATCGCCGATAAGCTCTCGAAGTTCCTCCGCGGGTAGGAGAATCCGTATCCTTTTGAACGGGTCTCCCTAACCGAGTAGCCGATGGAATCGCGGACGCAAACGTATCTTCGCGGCCGGTTCGGTGATCACTATCGACAGGCGGATATCTCGCCGCCGCCGGCCGCAAACGAGCGCGAGTGGGGGTTCATCCCGTGGACCGAGGGTCCCGGCGAGACGATGGTCCGCCATCGCTCGCTGTTGGACCTCGGCGACATCGAGGCGTTCCTCGGCCGCAAGAAACCCCGCCACGTCTACTTCTCGGCGGGCCGCTACGACGACCCGAGCGCCTCGTCGATGAGCGAGAAGGGGTGGCGCTCCTCGGATCTCGTCTTCGATTTGGACGCTGACCACCTCCCGTCGGTCACGCTGGGCGAGGATACCTATGCCGAGATGCTCGCGAAGTGTAAGGACGCCCTCCTCCGACTGCTGGATTTTCTGGAGAACGACTTCGGCTTCGAGGACCTGACCGTCGTCTTCTCGGGCGGCCGCGGCTACCACGTCCACGTCCGCGACGAGGGGATTCGTGGCCTCGAACGCGACGCGCGACGCGAAATCGTCGATTACGTCCGAGGTATCGGCCTGGAGTTCGACGAACTCGTGGACGTGGAGACGGTGGCCGGTACCGCCGGCCGGTCCAGCCCCGCCGAGAAGCGGACGCTGACGACCGAGGGCGGCTGGAGCGCTCGCGCGCACAGCCACATCCTCACGGAAGTCGACCGGTTACGCGAGATGGACGAGGACGACGCTATCGCCCGGTTGCGGCAGTACGACGGCATCGGCGAAGGGAAGGCGACCGCCGCGCTCAACGCCGCCCGGGACAACTACGACCAGCTGGCCGCCGGCAACATCGACGTCCACTCCGCGTTCTACCAGATTTCGAAGGTGCTAGCCCTCGAAGCGGTGGCCGCCGACAACGCCCCCATCGACGAACCCGTGACCACCGACACGAACCGCCTCATCCGCCTCCCGGGGTCGCTCCACGGCGGTAGCGGTCTCGAAGTCCAGCGCATCGACCGGGACGCGATCGAGGCGTTCGACCCGCTTTCCGACGCCGTCCCCGAGACCTTCCGCGGCCATGAAATTACTGTCGAAGTGACCGAGGGCGGCCTCGTGGAGCTGGATGGGGATAGCTTTACAGTGGAGGCGGGTCATCACACAGTACCAGAGCACGTGGGCGTGTTCCTGATGGCCCGCGGTCGCGCTGAGAAGGGGCAGGAATGAATCTCGACGAACTCCAATCGGTCCAGTCACGCGAGCGCCAGACCGACCAGCTACAGCAGTTGCGCTCGACGTTTTACGAGGAGGCCGGGACGTTCGTCGCCCAACTCAGAGAGGAACGCGACCGTGCGGCCGACCGCGCCGACGACCCGTTCGACTCGCCGGAGGTCAACCGGCTGACCGACGACATCAAGACTGCCGAGCAGACCGTCGAAGCCATCTACGAGCGCCGTATCGGCAAGATCGTGAAGATGGCGTCGCTCGCGGCCGCCGACATGCCGACCGAGGACGACGGGCTGACACAGGAAGAAGAACACCTCTTCGAGTCGATGGTCGGCGCTATCGAGTCGAACCGCGAACACGTCCTCGACGTCATCGCGGGCGACGCGCCCGCCGGTGCCGTCGGCGGCGGCTCGCCAGCGACCGACGACGCCGCGAACGAACCGACGGCGACCGCCGACCAGTCGGGCGATAGAACGTCGGACCCGACGCCCGACCAGATGCCCGACGCGGTGCCCGACCCGCCCGAACAGGATGGCGAGACGACAGACGGCGAGGCGAGCGTCGACGCCGCGGACATCATGGGCGGCGGCGACGGTCAATCCACGGAAAACGGTGACGAGGGGCCTGTCTCTGAGTCAGCGTCGCCAGCCACCGAGGCACCGACGCCACCGCCCGAGCGAGACCCCGACCGACCCGCTGACGAGGCCACCGCGGCTATCGGAAGCGACACGGCCTCCGCTCCATCGTCACCGACCGGAGACGCGAGCGGAGTCACGGTCCCGAACGACGAAGCGGATGCGGCCGCGGAACCCGACGGAGCCGCGACAGACGACGTCGAGCGACGGACCGTCCGTATCACCGACGACGTGGGCGAGATATTCGGCGTCGACCAGCGCGAGTACGACCTCTCGACGGACGACGTGGTGACGCTGCCGGCCGACAACGCCGACCCGCTGGTCGAGCGCGACGCCGCCGAACCGCTAGAGTAACGCAACGGTTCTCTATGCGAAGTCCAACTCGGTCAGCCACTGCCAAGAGGGTATATTCATCTGTTCTCGTACCCGCTCCGCTCCGTTTATCCGCTCAGTACAGCGACCTTTTTCATCGTCGGGTCTCCTCGCTCACTTCGTTCGCTGTGGGAACCGCTCCTCGAAAAACGTCGATGAAAAAGGCCGACGGCTCGGCGATGCTTCGCCATCGATGAAACGCCTCGCTTCGCTCGGCGTACGCTCTCATCACCGGCAATCACTCACGACGCACACCTACTGAGCGGATGATTCGCCCTCGCCAGTGTTGAACCAACCTACTGTGAACTGTTCTATGACACCCTACTTGCCGTAGCTATAGGTGACTCTGCGACCAAGAGAGACGTATGACCGCGACAGCCTCCTTCGAGCGTGGGGACCTTCCCGGCGCGCTTCTCGCCGTCGTTCTCGTCAACCTCGTGGGCGCGGCCCCCGCCGCCCTCGGCGGCCCGGACTCCGCGTGGTTCCAGAGCCTGACGAAGCCTGCAATCTATCCGCCGTCGTGGGCGTTCGGCGTCGTCTGGACGCTACTGTTCACGCTCATGGGTATCGCGCTCTACCTCGTTTGGCGGTCGGAGCCGTCCCGAGAGCGCAGGATTGCTCTCGGCCTGTTTGTCGCGCAGATGGCGTTCAACGTCGCGTGGACGCCGGTGTTCTTCCAGGCACAGAACCTCGCACTGGCGCTCGCCGTTATCGTGGCGCTACTCGCGTTGCTCCTTCCAACTATCGCGGCGTTCCGGCGCGTCGACCGTCGCGCCGGCCTCCTGCTGGTTCCGTATCTGCTGTGGGTGACGTTCGCCGCCGTCCTGAACTATCGGTTCCTCGCGCTGAACTAGGGCCGCGGGCGCGTCCCGAGTTCGAGGTCGACCGTCCGCTGTTCCCCACCGCGGGTTAGCGTGACCGAGATAGTGTCGCCGGGACTGGTCTTCAGTGCGAGGAACGTCGCCAGCGCCTGTCGGGTCGGCGTCGACATCCCGTCGAGGCGGCGAATCACGTCACCGCCGGCGGGGACCGAGGTGCCCGAGACCGTCCGCGTCCGGTCGGAGCCTTCGAGAACGCCGGCGGCCGGACCGCCGGGGAGGGTGCGGTCGATGTAGACGCCACTGGCCCGTTGTAGGTCGTTCGCGCGAGCCAGTAGCGGAGTCACGCTCTGGAGCGTCACGCCCATGTAGGAGTGCCGATAGGTCCCGTCCTCGACGAGGGACGGGACGACGCGTCGGCAGAGTTGCGCGGAGATGGCGAACGCGACGTTGTCGCCGCCGCCGGAGTTGATGACGCCGAGGACGTCGCCGTCGAGGTTCACGAGCGGGCCGCCGCTGTTGCCGGGATTGACCGCGGCGTCGGTCTGAATGGCGTCGGCGATGGAGAAGTTGTTCGCACTCCGGAGCGTCCGGTCGACACCGCTGACGATTCCCTCCGAGACGGACCCCGAGAGACCGAAGGGGTTGCCGATGGCGACGACCCGCGTCCCCACCGGCGGGTCTCGGCGGGTAAAGGGCAGCGGCGTCGAGCTCTCGGGTACGTTCCGGGCCCGTAACACCGCGAGGTCGCTGTAGACATCCGTTCCCACGACCGATACCTCCCGCCAGTCCGTATCGGCGAATCGGACGTAGAACTGGTCACCGCCGGAGACGACGTGTTCGTTCGTGACGAGGTACTCGCCGTCGACGAGGAAGCCGCTCCCCTCGGAACCGCGGCCGTTGCGTGCGTAGACGCGCACGGAGACCACGGAGTCGGCAACCGTTCGATAGACGTCCGTGTAGACGCTCCCCGACTGCTGTGTCGCGTTCGCCGACTGTTGAGCGATGGACCCGCCCGCGTCGGTGGCGATGCCACCGGCTTCCGAACCGCTCGAATCGTCCGTCTGTCCGGGTGTCTGACAGCCCGCGCTTCCGGCGACGGCGACGCCGAGCGTGCCGAGAAACGCGCGTCGAGACACGCGGTCGTTCGTCATGGATTTCTGTTAGGACAGCGAGCGAATAAAGCCCCGGTCGGGGCAAACTACTATACGAGCGCTCACAAATGCTGTGTATGGCCGGCGACGCATCGTCCAAGTCACACCCCTCCCCCGGATTCGTCCTTCCCGGCCTGCGCTGTGCCGCGGAGATGGCGCTGGTCGGCATCATCGTCGGGCTGGTGGGTCTACCGACGAAGAGTCCGCTCGTCCTCGCCGCCGTCGCGTTGACCGCGCTGTTCGGGATGGTCGTCGTCCTCTTCTGGGCGCTCAACCGGCACGTGCGCCGGTGGGTTCGCTACGCGCAGGGGAAGCCGACGCGACTGAGCATATTCGACTGACGGCGCTCGAATCGCGTGAGTCACCAGTTGCGGTGTACCATTAAGTGCGAGCCACGAGTACGTCCGGGCGAATCATGGAACTCACATGGCACGGCCACTCGACGTGGCACGTCGACGTAGACGGGACGGAGCTGCTCATCGACCCGTTCTTCGACAACCCGCACACGGACATGGATCCGGAGGAGATTGACCCGGACTACGTTCTGTTGACACACGGGCACGCCGACCACATCGGTGACGTGGACCGCTACGAGGGCAGTGGTCTCGTGGCCACGCCGGAACTCGTCGAGTACTGCGAGGACAACTTCGGCGAGTTCGACGCCGTCGGCGGCATGGGGATGAACCTCGGCGGGACCGTCGAAATCGGCGAGGCGTTCGTCACGATGCACCGCTCGGACCACTCGAACGGCATCGATACGTCCTACGGCACCACCGGCGGAATGCCCGCCGGGTTCGTCATCTCCGATACGAAGCCCACCCAGGTCAGCGACGAGGAGTCGACCACGTTCTATCACGCGGGCGACACCGGCCTGATGACGGAGATGCGCGAGATTATCGGCCCGTACCTGGAACCCGACGCCGCCGCGCTGCCGGTCGGCGACCACTTCACGATGGGACCGTGGCAGGCCGCTATCGCCACCGACTGGCTGGACGTGGACACCGTCTTCCCGATGCACTACGACACGTTCCCGCCGATCGAGATCGACACGGACGACTTCGTCAAGGAGGTCAAGGCGGCCGGCAGCGACGCCGAAGTCGAGGTCCTAGACGGCGACGAGACGTTCGAACTGTAGCTCAGTCCGCCGTTCGCTGCGATTCGACGCCGCGGATATCGAACCGGGCACCCCCCGTCTCGCTCTCGCCGACCGAGAGAGACCACCGGTGCTCCTCAGCGATGCTGCGCGCGATGTAGAGACCGAAGCCGGAGTTGCCGGGGCAGGTGGTGAACCCCGCCTGGAAGACACGGGCCTGCGGTTCGACGTTAATTCCTGGCCCGTCGTCGGCGACGAAGAAACCGTCGTCTGTCGCGCCGACGACAACAGTCACGCCCTCGCCTGCGTGTTCGCGCGCGTTCTTGTACAGCGACTCGAACAGGAGACGGATACCGTCGGGGTCTGCGACGAACAGCGAGTCGGCTCGGATCGTCAGCGAGTGCGTCTCACGGGTAAGCGCACGCCACGTCTCGCGGGCGACCGCGGAAAGTCTATGCTCCTCGCGGTCGCGGTCGTGTGGCTGCTGTGTAGCCAGCCGAACCACCTCGTTGACGGACTGTAAGAGACGGGCGTGCGAGTCGGCGACATCGTCGAGATACGGATCGTCAGCGTCGGCCAGTTCGAGGCGACCGGTGGCGATTTGCAGTTCGTTACGGAGTTCGTGGGCGGTCTTGAGCGCAATCTTGCGCGCGCGCTCGTTTGTGTTGCGGAGACGCTGCTCGCGGCGTCGCCGTTCGGTTATGTCCTGACAGAGACCGACCAGTCCCGAGACAGCACCGTCGGCGTCGTACCACGGAACTTTCGAGGTAAGCAAGTGGCGGTCGTACGTACTGGAGTACTCTTCGATGGCGTTCAGGGGTTCACCCTCCTCAATGACGCGTTTGTCGTCGTCGTAGATAGCTTCTCGAAACACCGTCTCCTCGCCGTCCCGAATCTCGTTGTCGGCGCGACCGAGCACCGTCGCCGGGTCGATCATCCAGTCGTTGGCGAGGACGTGTTCGCCGTTTCGGTCCTTCACGAAGAGATGGACCGGAAACTGCTCGAACAGGGAGGCGAATATCGTCTCGACGCGAGTCGGGTCGCGGGCCGCCGCTGTCTCGGTGCCGTCGAGCACCGCCGTCAACGCCGCCACGACATCTTCGCCGCTACCGACGGCGGCGACGGGTTCTTCGAGAAACGACGGTACCGCGTCGCTGCCCCGGAGGACGACCGGCAGATCGGGAAAGAGCCGGCGCGCGGCCTTCCCGAGGTCCGCTCCCTTCGTCTCGCCGACTGTCGCATCGACCAGGAGCCCCGAAATCGGTCGCCGACAGAACGCGAACATTGCGGCACCGGGATCGGACTCGGCGACGGCACTCGGTAGTGAACTACTGTGTTCGATGGCCTCGACGAGATGCTCGCTGTCCGTCCGGTCAGCGACGACGACCAGGACGGGTGCTGATGTCATGGAAACAATCATTCTTGGGTCGTAACCTAATGGTTTCGGTGATGGAGACAACTGGCGAGAGATGACGGGCGCTGCAGATGTGTCTGACAACGTTTAGGAGGGAGGCGCGAGACCTGCCAAACGCTATGGCAGATATCGAAGTCACCAGCACGTGCGAGGAAGGGTACACGGTCGAGAGCGTCATCAACGGCGAATGGGAACTCGTCGTCGACGCCCTCAGCAACGACGGACCGTCGGCCAACGAAGTGCTCGCGGCCGACTACGCCTCCTGTTACATCCCGGCGTTCCGCGTCGCCGCCGACGAACACGGCTACGACGACATCGGTAACGTCGAAGTCGATGTCGAGGCCGAACTCGACGACGACGACGATCTCGTCTCCATTTCCTTCGACATGGAAGTCGAAGAGGACCTCGGCGACGACGAGCGGGACGTCGTCGAACGCGGCGAGGAAATCTGTCACGTCCACTCGGCGCTCCGCGAGGAGCTTCACGCCGACATCTCCATCGAGTCCGGCGTCTGAAACGCGCGAGAACCGGCGTTTTTCAACGCTTTTTCGGGAAACGCTCATTGATGCGGGGGGCAAACACCGAGCCATGAGTGATAACCACTGGACCGATCGCATCGCGGGCGAACGGATGGCAGTCGATCAGTCGTTCAACGAGAAGGTCACGGCGTCCTCCTTTTCGAACCAGCAGTGGGGTCTCGTGATGACGGCCGTCGAGTTCGAGATCGAGAACCCCGAGGACCCGGGGTCCGCACGCGTCGTGGCCGACACGTCGAAACTTCCCAGCATCATGCCGGAACTCGACCGAATCGACCAGCAGCCCTCGATGCAGTCAGGCGGCGGATCGGGCGGCGGTAGCGGCGGTGGCGGCGGCTTCCTCTCGGGCGTGAAAGACGCGCTCGGCTTCGGTGGCGGCGGCGGGTCCAGTAAGCAGACCGAGGAGGCCGAGCAGTTGGCACAGGAGTACGCCGAGGACCTCCAGGAGAAACTGGAGTCGAACGGGCGCTGGAAAGCGATTTGTGAACAGGCCCAATCGCAGTCGCAGGATTAGTACTCGTCGCCGCCGTGGAACAGGGTCAGTTCTTCCGCTTCGTAGATATTGATAAGTTCGGTCACGAGTTCGTCGTAGGACTCGTCCTCGACGCGGAGGTCGTCCAGGCGCTGGATCGTCTCGTCGTCGAGTTCGACAGATGGCATGGTCGCCGGTTCCCCTCGCACGTACTTAATCTTCGGGGCCGAGCAGAAACGAACTCGTACAGTAGTAAATAAGCAGAACCGAAAACTGTTAATGTTCGTTCTCGGTAGTCTGCCTGTATGCAACCACTGGGAGACTCACCACTCGTCCGTAACGATAAGACACTCGTCCTGGCTCACGATCACGGTTTAGAACACGGTCCAAAGCAGTTCAGCGGCGTCGAGGAGCGCCTCGACCCCCGAGAAGTGTTCGAGATGGCGACCCACGACGCCGTCACGGCATTGGCCGTCGGCAAGGGACTCGCCGAGACGTACTACCCGAGTTACGAGGACGACGTGAACCTGCTGGCGAAACTCAACGGCGGGTCGGACCTCTGGATGGGTGACCCCTACTCGCCCCAGAACTGGTCCGTCGAGTACGCCGCGGAACTGGGTGCGGACGCCATCGGCTACACCATCTACCCCGGCGTGAACCGCGAGACGGACATGTTCGAGGACTTCCGCCCGGTACAGGAGGCCGCCCGCGACGAGGACTTGCCCATAGCTATGTGGTCGTACCCGCGCGGGCAGGCCGTCAAAGAGCACCGTAGCCGCGACATCATCGCCTACGCCGCCCGCATCGGTCTCGAACTCGGCGCTGACTTCACGAAGGTCAAATACCCCCGCGACAAGGACGCGATGGAACACGCTGTCAACGCCGCCGCGGACAACCGCGTCCTACTCTCTGGCGGGTCTAAAACCTCCGACCGCGACTTCCTCGAGCTCGTCGAGGACTGCATGGACGTCGGCGTCTCCGGGCTCGCCGTCGGCCGCAACGTCTGGCAGCGCGACGACCCCTACGACATCCTCGACAAACTCGACGAAGTTATCTTCGAAGGAGCCAGTACGGACGACGTCCTGTAGTCGGTCATGGACGAACCAACGCGCCGAGCAGTCGCCACAGCGCGCGAGGAGTTCCCGACAGCGGCCGCGCTCGACGACGTAGAGCGGGGCCGCGTCGTCTTCGGGTTCGACGGCTACCTCGACCGCGTGCGAGAGATCGTCGCCGACCGCATCGACCCGGATACCTACGAAGGGCTTTCGACTATCGCCGCGCTCGGCGACCGCGTCGCAGATTCGGTCGCTGCCGACAGCTCGCTCACTTTCGAGTGGCTACAGCACGGCAACCGCACGGGCGGCCACACCTGCCACCTCGCCCGCGCGTTCGGGACGTGGTCGTTCGACCCGGTGATGGTCGGGATGTACGGTGACCCGGTCCACGACACCTTCGCCGCGGAGTTCGACGCCTACGAACTCCACTCGATGGGCGACCCGGGCATCACCGACGCCGTCGAGTTCGACGACGGGAAGCTGATGCTGACCGAGGTCGGGGACACGATGGACCTCGACTGGGACGGCCTCGACGAGCGGTTCGGCCACGACCGACTCGCCGACCGACTCGACGGCGCGGCGCTGCTCGGGACCGGCTACTGGTCCGAGACGCCCGGTTTACCTGACATCCTCGATGGACTGCGCGAGCTGTGGGGCGACATCGCGGACCCCCCCTCTCACGTGCTGGTCGACCCCGGCGACGTGCGCAAACTCGACGCCGAGGGCCTGCGCGCCGGTCGAGAAGCCATCGGCCGATTGAACGAAGTGACGAACGTCGTCGTCTCCTCGAATCGGGCGGAGGCGGGCGTCTTGGCCGATGCCTACGAAGGTGAGAAAGACCGCTCGTTCGAGGAGGCAGCCGAAGTCGTCGAAAGCGTGTTCTCGCCGACGTGGTTCGTCGGTCACGGCGTCGACCGCTCCGTGGTCGTCGCTGCAGACGGGACCGACAGCGTCGCCGTCCCGTCGGTTACGGACCCGGAACTGACGACGAGTTCGGGCGACCACTTCAACGCGGGACTCGGTCTCGCTCTCGTGAACGGTCTCTCCCCGGTGACGGCCGTCGTCCTCGGGAACGCCGTCGCCGGTCACTTCGTCCGGACCGCGGACCAGCCGTCGCTCGCGGAGATTCGCGCGTTCGTCGACGACTACGACGAGAAGTTCTGAGACCGGCAGTTCGGGGCCGAGTAGCTCCGGGGCGGCTCGGCTCGCGGTTACAGTTCTCGAACGGTCACTCGCTCTCGTAGCGCCTCGATATCCTCGAAAGACGGAACCGCGGTGCCGGCCTGTTCGACGAGGCGCGAGGAGACGGCGACGCCGTTTTTCAGTGCCGTCGCGTCGTCTTTCCCGTCTTCCCACGCGGCGACGACTCCCGAGAGGAGGGCGTCGCCTGCGCCGACCGTATCGACGACATCTACGTCGAGGGCCTCAGCGTAGAGCAGATCCGATCCATTAGCGAGTACCGCGCCGTCGCCGCCGAGCGACGCCAGCACGCGGTCGAACCCGCGGTCGCGGAACGCGTCGGCCGCGCGCGCACAACCCTCGATAGTCGAGACGTCGTCCCCCGTCGCCTCACCGAGCTCCTCGCGGTTGGGCTTACAGAGGGCGTACTGCGCGTCGAGTTGTCGGAGTGCCTTCCCTTCCATATCGACGACGGCCTCCCAGTCACCGGCGGTGGCGACGGTGTCGACATCGGCGACGGACAGTCCCGGTGGGAGACTCCCACCGACGAGGATGCGGTCGGGGTCGTGGTTTCGTATGCGCTCGACGACCGCGTCGAGGTCGCTTTCCTCGACGAGGGGTCCGTCGTGGTTGAGTTTGTACTCGACGCCCTCGGCGAGCGCCGTCGTGTTGAGCCGCGTCGTGCCCCCCACTTCGACGAAGTCCGTCTCCACGCCGTCGGCCTGCATGTCCTCGCGGACGAACCGGCCAGTGAACCCGCCGACGACACCGGTGGCGACGCACGGTTTCGCCATCGCCGTGAGGAACTGGGCGACGTTGATTCCCTTACCGCCGGCGTCGAACCGGGCATCGCTGGCCCGCATGACGTGGTCGGGCACCATCGGTTCGTCGAATTGGATGGTCTGGTCGACTGCCGGATTGAACGTGAGTGTGACTATCATGCGTGGATACCTTCGACGACGACGTCGACGTCCGCCTCGGCGACCGCGTCCGCGATTGCCGCCGGGAGCGCTTCGTCCGTGACGAGCATATCGACGTCCGCCAGATCCGCAAACGAGACGAAACTCCGCTCTCCAAACTTCGAACTGTCCGCGACGAGGACGATGCGACCGGCGCGCTCGACCATCTGGCGCTTGACGGCAGCCTCGGCCTCGTTCGGCGTCGAGAGGCCGACCGTCGCGTCCAGCGCGTTGGTCCCCAGAAAGAGGAGGTCGAAGTTCGTCCGGTCGAGAAAGGACTCGGCGGTCGAGCCGACGAGCGCGCGTGTCCGCGCCCGCAACGTCCCGCCGGTCAGTTTCACGTCTATCTCGCCGTCAGATAGCTCCGTAGCGAGTTCCGGCATGTTCGTCGCGGCGACGTACCCCTCGTCGGGGGCGGCCCGCGCGACTTCCATCGTGGTCGTCCCCGCGTCGAAGAAGACGACCTCGCCCTCGCGAATCTCCTCGCTCGCGCGCGCGGCGATGGCCCGCTTCGCCTCTAAGTGTTCGACCTCGCGCTGGTCGTACGAGCGCTCCGTGCCGACCGACGACGCGGGGACCGCCCCGCCGTGTGAACGCTCGATGCGACCCTCCTCTTCGAGGTCTCGGAGGTCTCGGCGAATCGTCGCCTTCGAGAACTCCAGTTCGTCGGCCAGCACCGCGACGGAACAGCCGTCTCGTTCCGTCACCAGCTGGACGATAGTTCGTTTGCGTTCGGCCGGGAGCATGCTGTTTCCCGTGATTGTTTCGCTTCGTTTTTACCACTTTCTATCGGCCCTTGCTCGTTTCTGAGTGAAGAAAAGGAGGCCTACAGTTCGTCGATGACGGCGTCAGTGACAGCAGTCGTTCCTGCGTCGCCGCCGAGATCCGGCGTGCGCGGCCCGGATTCGAGGACCGACTCGACCGCGGTTCGCACCTGGTCGCCCTCTTCGTCGTAGCCGAGGTGCTCTAACAGCATCGCCGCGGAGAGGATCATCGCCGAGGGATTGGCGACGCCCTTACCGGCGATGTCCGGGGCCGACCCGTGGACCGGTTCGAACAGCGCGTTCTCCTCCCCAATGTTCGCCGACGGGAGCAGTCCCAGTCCGCCGACCAGCCCGGCCGAGAGGTCCGAGAGCATATCGCCCGCGAGGTTCGGGCAGACGATGACATCGTACTCCTCGGGTGTCATTACCAGATGCATCGCCAGCGCGTCCATCAGCGCGGTGTCGTAGTCGGCACCCCGATCTTCTGCGACCGCCTCGGCGGTTTCGAGGAACAGACCGTCCGTCTGGCGCATGACGTTGGCCTTGTGCGCGATGGTCACGTCCTCGTAGCCGTTCTGCTTCGCGTAGTCGAAGCCGTATTCGGCGATGTCACGGGAGGCCTCCGCCGTGATGACGCGAGTGAGCGTCCGCACGCCCTCGGTTATCTCGCTCTCGATGCCAGTGTAGACGCCCTCCGTGTTCTCTCGAATGAACACGATATCCGTGTCGGGCTGAACCGCATCTAGTCCGGGGTACGACCGAGCCGGGCGGACGTTGGCGAACGAGCCGACGACGTCGCGTAGCGGGAGGATGACGTCGGCGGCCGTCTCGCCGGCCGCGCCGAACAGCGTCGCGTCGGCGTCAGCTGCGATCTCTCGCGTCTCCTGTGGGAGCGCTTCGCCAGTCTCGTCCTTCACGGCGTCGCCGGCCTCGCCCTCGACGAACTCGAAGTCGACCGTCTCGATGGCCTCCAGTACCTTGACGGCAGCGGGCGTGACCTCCTGTCCGATACCGTCACCGGGGATGACCGCGATCTCGTGTGTCATGTGCGCCGAGAGGCAGGCGGCCGGTGAAAGTGGTTCGGTTCCGGCGCGTGACCGTATCAGGCCGCCGCGCCGTCGTCCAGACCGAACCAGTAGCGGTCGAGAACGACGAGGACCAGAATCGCCACCGGAAACGCTCCGAGCCAGTAGTACACCTGCGTCACCGGATCGGGTGGGCTGACGACGGCAGCGACGAGGAAAGAGACGAGGCTTCCAAGCGCCACCGTTCTCGAAGCGACGTACCAGCGACCCGGCGGGCGCGTTCGCTCGTGCTGCCGTCGGAGCAGATAGCGTGTCAGCGGGAAGACCGAATAGGTCGGAATCGCGAGGAGTCCCCAGAGCCACGGCCGGGCCCCGTCTCGCGTCGCCGCGTCGAGGGCGACCCAGAGCGCGACCGAGCCGACCGTAACGACGAGTACAACGACCAGCAGTGCCGTCAGGAAGGCATGTTGCGTCATGAACGACCGTTCATCGGACTGAGTGTTAAATCCAAAGGGAGCCGACGCTGAACTATCGGAGAAACGGGCAAGCGGGAGTTCCCGCAATCGAGCGTCAGCGGGGACCGCCAGCGGGCAACTGGCAACCGCGACGCGGACGAGCGCGGGTGGCTCCCACCCGCCCGACACACAATGTCAGAGGCTGTGTGAGATGGCACGGGCCGCCAGCCGCGGCCGTCCGTAGGAGGGGCGAGTGGAGGGCCGACGAATCGGAGGATAGCGGCCGTGACGTGGCGTCCCGTGCACAGTAACTCGTTCACGGGGGTAGTTTGTAGGTACTACCCCGATACCTGCGATACTCTCGATACAGTTCGTACTATCGTTACTATTCGTACTGTTAGTTGCACACAGGACAGAGAGCGCATAGGTATGCCGAAAACAGCAGTCTCAGAGCTTGTGCCGGAACGCGTGGAGGACGTTCCGCCCAGTTTCGGTCAGGGCGATCTGTTTCGTCCGCCCGACCTCCCGAACGGAGATGTAGCCGTCGGCCACCAGCGGGTCGACGACGTTCGCGTTCAACAGCGCGAACTTCGCCTTGTCGTTCGACGGGTTCGCGTCGTCGATAAACGACAGCGCGTCCTCCTCGGCGAACTCGATGAGGTCCTTCTTCTTGGCCGTGTAGCTCTCAGAGTTAGTGCGGTCGAGGTAGTCCAAAATCGCCACCTGGTCCCGCGGAATCGCCTCGATCGGGTAGGAGGGGAGCACCTCCGCCTCCCGAACCCCCTCCGTGAGCGGTTCCTCGGCGACAGCGGGAACGTGGCGCTCGGGATGGACGTAGTACGCCGTCGCATCCGTCGCCATGCAGGCAATAGCACTTCCAATGGCCGCCACCTTCGGCCCGCTGGAGACGTTGACCCGGACGATGTCCTCAAGATGGTCGGCGGTGAGAGTCGTGACGACCGCCATCACGTCGTAGAGGTCGTCCAAATCAGTCTCGTGGATTTCGATATCGACGCTGTCGTCTTCTAGGTCCTCGACGAGTGCCTGTTGGTACGGCGTGAACTGCTGTCGTCGCTCGGTCTGGTTCAGTAAGTAGACCACGTCGGCGTTGTGCTGGCGAATCGGCTCGACGATGCGGTCGCGTTCGTGCCCCAGCGGTGCGATGTGGACCTCGCGTATCCGCTCCATAGGTGAGCCACTCCCCGGGAGACCGACTGTGTTTCGCCTCGACTCGAATGGAAAATTCGGCGAACGTCTCGCATCTAATCGTCCGCGTCTGCGAACCGGGCGCTTACGCCGGAGAGACGAAACTCTCCGTAGTTAATCGTCCGCTTCGACGTCCGACCGGGTCTGGTCCAGATACGGCAACCCTTCGGCCGTCTCCTCGATGGCGTTGCGGTTGGCCTTCATCAGCGCCGTCGTGTCCCAGATGCCCTCGACGAGGGCCTGCCGCTGGGCGTCGTCGACGGAGACGTTGGCTTCGTTGCCGCCGTAGCGGACCGTCTCGGCCGCCACGTCGACTTCGATTTCCTTCTCGGGGTTGTCGTCGACCCACTGCTGGAGCGCGTTGATGGTCTCGTGGTCGGCGGTCACCGTCGGGATGCCGAGCGCGAGGCAGTTGCCCGCGAAGATCTCGGCGAAGCTCTCGCCGATGATGGCGTCGATACCCCAGCGCATTAGCGCCTGCGGGGCGTGTTCGCGCGAGGAGCCACAGCCGAAGTTGCTGTTGACCACCATGACGTTGGCGTCCTGGAAGCGCTCCTCGTTCATCGGGTGGTCCTTCTGGTTGTCCTCGTCGTCGAACCGGACGTCGAAGAAGGCGAACTCGCCCAGGCCGTCGAAGGTGACGACCTTCATGAACCGCGCGGGGATTATCTGGTCGGTGTCGATGTCGTTCCCGCGGATGGGGATGCCGGTCCCCTCGACGTAGTCGACCTCGGGGATGTCCTCGGTGGCGTCGCTCATACCAGGTTCACCTCTTTCAGGTCGCGTACGTCAGACACTTCGCCGTTGATGGCCGCCGCGGCCACCATCCGGGGGTTCATCAGGACGGTGCGGCCGTCCTTGCTCCCCTGTCGACCGACGAAGTTCCGATTCGAGGAGGAGGCACACGCCTCGTCGCCTTCCAGTTGGTCCTCGTTCATGCCCAGACACATCGAACAGCCGGCGTTTCGCCACTCGAAGCCGGCCTCCTCGAAGATGTCCTTGAGTCCCGCTTCCTCGGCGGTGCGCTGGACGCGCTGACTACCGGGGACGACGAATGCGCGCACGTCGTCAGCGACCTGCCGGCCCTTGACGATGCGGGCCGCGCGCCGCAGGTCGGGCATTCGCGCGTTCGTACACGAACCGAGGAAGGCCACGTCGATGTCGTAGCCGTTCATCGTCTCGCCGGGTTCGACGCGCATGTGCTTCTGGGCGCGCCGGGCGGTGTCCTGCTTGTCCTCCGCTAAGTCCTCGGGGGCCGGAATCGGGTCGTCGATGCCGATGCCCTGGCCGGGCGTAGTCCCCCACGTCACGACGGGGTCGAGGTCGCTCGCGTCGATCTCGACCACGTCGTCGTACTCGGCGTCGTCGTCGCTCCGGATGGACTCCCAGTACGGCTTCAGTTCCTCGAACTTCTCGGGGCTCTCTTGGAAGTAGTCGGTGTCTTTCAGCCACTCGACGGTGGTCTCGTCGGGGTTGACGTACCCCGCGCGAGCGCCGCCCTCGATGGACATGTTACAGATGGACATCCGTCCCTCCATGTCGAGGTTCTCGATGGCCTCGCCGGCGTACTCGTAGACGTAGCCGACGCCGCCCTCGGTGCCCAGACGACGGATGATTTCGAGGATGATGTCTTTGGCTTCGACGCCTTCACCAAGTTCGCCGTTGACCTCGATCTTTCGGACCTTCTGTTTCTCCATGGCGATGGTCTGGGTCGCCAGCACGTCTCGAATCTGGCTGGTCCCAATACCAAAGGCCAGCGCGCCGAACGCGCCGTGGGTGGACGTGTGGCTGTCGCCACAGACGATGGTCTTGCCGGGTTGGGTGATGCCCTGCTCCGGCCCGATGACGTGGACGATGCCCTGGTCACCCGTCGTCGGGTCCGAGAACTCGATGCCCGCCTCGCGGGCGTTCTCTTCGAGTTCGGACATCATGGTCTCGGCCGCGTCGTCGGCATACGGCCGGTCCTGGTTCGCCGTCGGGACGATGTGGTCCACCGTCGCGTGAGTCAGGTCCGGTCGCGCGACTTCCAGGCCGCGCTCTTGGAGCATTCCGAACGCCTGCGGGCTGGTGACCTCGTGGATGAGATGGAGGCCGACGAACAGCTGGTCCTGCCCGTTGGGTAGCGTCGTGACTTTGTGCCGGTCCCAGACTTTGTCGTACAGGGTTCCTCGACTCATGCGAAATCACCGTGTGATTGAGCAGGAGGTCGATAGTCACAGCCGGCGAAGCCGGAATGTCTATCGGAACTCATACTGTCTCGTCCCGTCCCTCTGTCCCGCGCTCGTAGGCGCGAGTGACGCCCTCACCGGGCGCTTCGTGGTCTACGTCGGCCATCGTCTCGTCGGCCTCGTCTTCGGCGTCGTGTTCGCTGGACCGCTCGCCGCCATCTGCGGCCACTGCGGGGCCGCGCTTGAACGCCGCGCCGAAGGTTTCGTTCGTATGTGGGTGCGTGTGGTCCACATCACCCATCGTACTGCCGTCGTCCGCTGTCGTTCTGTTCTCGCTAGTCATCTGCTGGTGCTTCCTCTTTCTGCTCGTCGGCGTCCTCACCCCACGCGAACAGCTCGCGCAGGCCGCCGCCGACTTCCTCGATCTGGTGATTCTCCTCTGCCGCGCGATACTGCTTGTAGGCGGGCCGGTGAGCCTGGTTCTCGTTGATCCACTCGCGAGCGAACTCGCCGTTCTGGACCTCTTCGAGGATTTTCTCCATGCCCTCGCGGTCGATGACCTCCTCACCGCGGGTGAGACCGCCGTACTCGGCGGTGTCGGAGACGGAGTTCCACATGCCCATGTGGCCGCCTTCGTACATCAGGTCGACGATGAGTTTGAGTTCGTTCAGACACTCGAAGTAGGCCATCTCCGGCGCGTAGCCCGCGTCGACGAGCGTCTCGAAGCCGGCCTTGACCATCTCGGTGACGCCGCCACACAGCACCGCCTGCTCGCCGAAGAGGTCCGTCTCGACCTCTTCCTGGAACGTCGTCTCGATGACGCCAGCGCGGGTACAGCCGATCGCTTTCGAGTACGCCAGTGCCTCTTCCTTGGCGTTGCCGGTCGCGTCCTGGTAGATGGCGATGAGGCCGGGAGTACCCTCGCCGCGTTCGTAGGTCCGGCGCACGAGGTGGCCGGGGGATTTCGGCGCGGACATCGTCACGTCGACGCCCTCCGGCGGTTCTATCTGCCCGTAGTGGATGTTGAACCCGTGAGCGAACTGGAGCGTGTCTCCCTCGTCGAGTTCGTCCTCGATGGCCTCGTAGACGGCCGGCTGGACGGTGTCGGGAACGAGCATGACGACGCGGTCGGCCTCTCGGGCCGCCACGTCCGGCGTCTCGACGCGCAGGCCAGCCTCTTCGGCGGCCGAACGCGAGTCGGAATCCTCGCGGAGGCCGACGACGACATCGACCCCGGAGTCGTGCAGGTTCAGCGAGTGGGCGTGGCCCTGCGAACCGTAGCCGAGTACGGCAACAGTCTCGTCGTCAAGTGTCGATACGTCTGCGTCCTCGTCGTAGTAAACGGTCGTCGTGATTTCGTCAGTCATCTTTGTTCAGTGTGGTGGGGCCGCGTTCCAGTGCGGCAGCCCCGGTTCGCACGATCTCCTGCACGTCGAACTGCCGGAAGGCGTCGACGGCAGCGTCGATCTTCTGTTTGCTGCCCGTTATCTCGACGGTCACCGAGTCGGTGGAGGCGTCGACGGCTTGGCCGTCGTACATCTCCGCGACGGCGTTCACGTCGTCGGGTTTCTCCCCGCCGACCTTGATGAGCGCCAGTTCCCGCCGAACCGCCGCGGGTTCCAGTTCCGCGACGGAGACGACGGGCACGAGCTTCTGCAACTGTTTTTTCGCCTGTTCGATTCCCGGCTCCGGCTCCTCGATGAGGATCGTCATCCGGGCTGTATCCTCCTCACTCGTCGGACCGACGGTGAGACTTTCGATGTTGAACTGTCGGCGGCTAAAGAGCCCGGACACCTCAGAGAGCACGCCCGGTCGGTGTTTGACGAGCGCCGATAAGACCGCCTGTCGGGGCTCGTGAGTCACTTCGGCCTCGGGGTCGACGCGAATCCCCTGCATGTTGCGCCGACCCTCGGGGCGTCTCCGTTCGTCCGGCGCGGGTCCTGGCATTCCTCCGGTCATCGTTAGAGCATCTCCAGATGGTCTTCCTGCAGTGCGAACAGGCCGTTGTCACCGCCGCTGGGGACCATCGGGAAGACGTTCTCCCCGGGGTCGATGTGGGCGTCGATGACGCTCGGCCCGTCGTAGTCGCGGGCTGCCTGAATCGTCTCCTCGACGTCTTCCTCGGCCTCCAGTCGGAACCCGCGAGCGCCGAAGGCCTCTGCGAGTTTGTCGAAGGCTGGAATCCACGGGTACTCGGAGGCCATCCGACGACCCTCGTAGAAGCCGTCCTGCCACTGGCGGACCATCCCGACCGCCTCGTTGTTGAGGATGACGTACGTGATGTCGAGGTTCTCTCGGACCGCGACCGAGAGCCCCTGGACCGTCATCAGGAACGAGCCGTCGCCGTCGAAGCAGACGACTTCCTGGTCGGGAGCGGCCAGTTTCGCGCCGATGGCCGCGGGAACGCCGTAGCCCATCGTCCCGAGACCGTGCGAGGACACCCACGTCCGAGGCTCGGTGTACTCCCAGAACTGGGAGGCCCACATCTGGTGTTGGCCGACACCGGTACAGACGATGGTATCGTCGGGCGTGACGTCGGAGAACGTCTCGACGACGTACTGTGGCTTCAGCGGCTCGTCGTCGGGCGTCTCGTACTCCATCGGGTACTCGTCTTTCCAGTCCTGGCACTGCTCGCGCCACGCGTCAGCTTCGGGTGCCCGAGGCATCGCGTCGAACAACTGGCGCAGGACCTTGCGTGCGTCGCCGATGAGCGGGTAGTCCGCGTAGATGTTCTTGCTTATCTCCGCGGGGTCGATGTCGATGTGGATGACGTCGGCGTCCGGCGCGAACGAGTCGACGCCGCCGGTCAGGCGGTCGTCGAAGCGCGTGCCGATAGCAAGCAGACAGTCCGTGTTCGTGATAGCCAGGTTGGCGTAGCCCGTGCCGTGCATCCCGGCCCACTCCAAGGAGAGTTCGTGATCCTCGGGGAACGAACCGATGCCGGGCATCGTCGTGACGACCGGAACCTCGTACTCCATGGCGAACTCCCGCAGCGCCGCCGAGGCGTTGGCCTTGATGACGCCGCCACCGGCCAGGATGACCGGGCGGTCGGCGGCCGCGAACGCGTCGGCGGCCTCTTGTACGTCCTCGTCGTCGGCTTCTTCTTGGACCTCGTAGGTGTCCGGCGTCGCGGGCGCTTTCGGTTCGATGTCCGTCTCGCCCTGCGTGACGTCTTTCGGGAGGTCGACGAGCGTCGGTCCCTGTCGGCCCTCGTCGGCCAGCGCGAACGCCTCGCTGACGTTGTCGCCGACGGTGTCGGGGCTGTTGGCGAAGTAACTCTCCTTGGTGACCGGTTGGGTGATGCCGACGGTGTCGGTCTCCTGGAACGCGTCGTTACCGACGAAGTCCGTCGGGACCTGCCCGGTCAGCGCGATGACCGGGTCCGAGTCCATGTTCGCGTCGGCGATGCCGGTCACGAGGTTGGTCGCGCCGGGACCCGACGTGGCGAAGCAGACGCCGGGGTCGCCCGTGACGATGCCGTAAGCGTCGGCGGCGTGAGACGCCCCCTGCTCGTGGGCCATCGTCACGTGGTTGATGTCGGAGTCGTACAGCGCGTCGTAGACGGGCATGATAGCCCCGCCCTGTACGCCGAAGACGTACTCCGTGCCGGCGTTTTCGAGCGCCCGAACGACCGACTGCGCGCCGGTCGTGACCGGGGCCGCGTCCTCGTGTTTCTCGTCCTGTTCGTCCTCTTTCGGGACCGATGCGCGTTCGCTCATGCTGTCCCTCCGTTCGCTGTCGGTCGATACCGCGGTGCTGTGTGTGCTGTGTGCATAGCTGGCGTCTCTGCTGTGTGGTAGATAGTCGATACGGCCGGCGACGAAAGTGGGATGTGAGGGGCTAGAAGGCCCCTACAATACGCCCGCCGCGAAGAAGCTGCGCGTCGCTGGTGGTCGCGATCGAATGGACCCGATTGCCAGCACGCGCTGTCATCACGTCGAATCTCTGTCCGCGGTGAGTAATAAACGTTCTGTGAGAGCCGCTGGCGCACGGCACCGTCGCTACGACGCGACGTTGTGCACCGCTGTCGTCTCGTCGCGGCCGAAGACGGGGTCATGGGCCTACGCCCGGACCTCCTCAGACTCCTCGTCGACACCGACCTCCGTGGCGAACCGTTCGAGTTCGCTCATGGTGACCTGCTGTTTCTCCGCGCCGTAATCCTTGACGCGGCGGGTCACCTCCCGGACTTCGGCTTCGGTCGGGGCGTAGCCCGCATCGACCAATCGCTCGCGCACGGAGTGCGCGCCGGTGTGTTTGCCGAGCACCAGTTCGCGTTCGGCACCGACCATCTCGGGCGTCATGACGCCCGGTTCGAAGGTGTCGGCGTTCTGGATGATGCCGGCGGCGTGAATGCCGCTCTCGTGGGAGAAGGCGTTGCGCCCGACGACCGGCTTGTTGGCCGGGACCGGGATGTCCGACTTCTCCTCGACGATGCGCGATAGCTCCGTGATGCGCGTCGTGTCGATGTCCGTCTCGACGTCGTACAGCGACTCCAGCGCCATGACGACTTCCTCGTAGGCCGCGTTACCGGCCCGTTCCCCGATGCCGTTGACAGAGACCTGTGCCTGACTCGCACCCGCCTCGAACCCGGAGATGGCGTTGGCCGAAGCCAGTCCGAAGTCGTCGTGAGTGTGCACGTCGATGCGTGCGTCGGTGTGGCCGTCGACGATCTCGATGAGGTCGTAGAACCGCCGCGGCGTAGCGACCCCACAGGTGTCGGGGATGTTGATCCAATCCGCGCCCGCCTCGGACGTCGCCTCGATGACCTCGAGGAGGAACTCCTCGTCGGTCCGGGTGGCGTCCATCGGCGAGAACATGCACTCGACGCCCGCATCGGCGATGCGCTCGACGGATTCGACCGCCGAGGAAAGCGCCTCCTCTCGGGTCGCGTGCATGGAATCCTGCAACTGTACGTCCGACGTCGAGACGAAGGTGTGAACCATGTCCACACCCGAATCCAAGGCCGCCTCGATGTCTTTCTCGACCACGCGCGCCAGTCCGCACGTCGTCACGTTCGTGGACTCCGCGATGTCCCGGACTGCCTCGAACTCCGCGTCGGAGTTGACTGGGAACCCGGCCTCGATGACGTGGGTGCCCATCTCATCGAGTACAGCGGCTATCTCGCGTTTGTCCTCGTAGTTGAACGACGTGCGTGGCGACTGTTCACCGTCGCGCAGCGTGGTGTCGAAAATCCGTGCGTCTGTTATCTCAGACGTGGAATCCAGTGTGCCCTGGAAGAACTCGATCCGCCGGAGATCCCGACGTGCCCTCGTTGTTGGACATAAGCACCTATATCTGGACACTTCCAGTATAAATAGTTGTCCATCGGGCCGGTTTCGGACGGGCGTGCAGTCCGCAAAGGCCGCCGCGTTAGACGAGAGCCGAATATTTTTGCCGGTGCCCCGCATCCGCGCCGGTATGAGCGACTTCGAGGGGTTGGACCTCCAGGCGGTCGAAGATCAGATGGCGGAAAACGGCGAGACGGGCGGGAGCGACCGCGTCGTGTTGGGCGTTCTCGACGGCACGACCGACGAAGACGAGTGGCTGGAGATTATCGAGAGCGGCGGCGCGCTCGTGTTGAACGTCGACGGCGACCTGAACGAACTCGCCGCCGGGTTCGCCCGCCCGGTGAAGGAAGCAGGCGGTGAGCTGATGCACTTCCGCGGCTTCCTCGTCGTGACGCCGCCCGGCGTCAGCATCGACACCGACCGACTCTGAGCGGTTCTACCCCCGGTTCTCCTCGGCCACGAGCGTCAGGTAGTGCCCGTCCGGGTCACGGATGCGGACACCCTCCTCGACAGACGTGACCGCGAGTGCCTCGTCTGCGACGTTACGTGCGATCGATTTCGGGTCGTCGGCGACGACGCCGAAGTCGACGTGGACGCCGCCGCGCGCGTCGGCGATGCCCAGTCGCGGGCTCCACAGTTCGAGGTCAAGGTCGCCGGTCGTAAGCCGAACCCGTCCCTCTTCGCGGCCATCGTCGACCATCTCGAACCCGAGCGTCCGATAGAACTCGACGGCGGCGTCCAACTGCTCGACTTCGAGAACGAGTTCGAACAGCCCCGTGACGCCGCTACCGCCCGCCGCTCGCTCGCCCAACTCGACGCAGTTGCCCTCCGGGTCGTAGAAGTACAGCGACCGCGCGTCGCCGAACGTCTCCTCGACGAGGTCGAATCGGTCGTCTAACTGGTCCCACCAGTGGTCGTACTCCGATTCGGGAACCGTCAACGCGTAGTGGGTGTGTAAGCCACCCCGCGGCACCGGCCCCGGCGCGCGCAGACGGAGTTCGGTGTCGCCGACTGACAGCACCGCCTCCTGTTCGGTCTCCTCGACGATGTCGAGTTCGAGAAACGCGTCGTAGAAGGCCGTCATCCGGTCGGTGTCTTTCACCTCCAACGTGAGCCACTCCGGGTGCGAAAGCATGCTCTAGCGTTTGTAGGCGATAGTGAAAACTCTCCGTCCTCCGGTGAGTCAGATAGCGACGCGTAAGAGCGACAGGACAGGCACCTTGCTAGCTGGGGTTCGAGCATTTATCCACGCGCGCGCCTTACGAACCGCCATGCCGATGAAAGGCTCCGGAGCGGCGACGAGTTGGGCCGAGACGAACCGCTGGGACCGGGGGGCGAGCTGGCTCGCCTATCCCCACGAGAAGATGCAGCGAGCGAGTCACGTCCTCGACACCGAGGCGGGCGCGATCGTCGTCGACCCCGTCGACGCCGACGGTATCGACGACCTGTTCGCGGAGTTCGGCGAGGTGGCGGGCGTCGTGATCCTGTTGGACCGGCACAAGCGCGATAGCGCCGCCGTCGCGAACCGCCACGACGCACCGGTGTACGTCCCCGAGTGGATGTCCGGCGTCGAGGACGACATCGACGCGCCGGTCGAACACGTCGGGCGGCAGATTCCGGGGACGGACTACGGCGTCCACAAACTCTTCAACAACCCCGCCTGGAAGGAAGCGATGCTGTACGGCGACGAGGACGACACGCTGGTCGTCCCGGAGGCCGTCGGGACGGCGGACTTCTTCCTCGCGGGCGACGAGCGCCTCGGCGTCCACCCGATGCTGCGGTTGACGCCGCCGACGAAACTGGGACGACTGAGCCCGGATCGCCTCCTCGTGGGGCACGGCCACGGCATCATGGAGGACGCCGAAGAGGCGCTGGCGTACGCGCTGCGCGGGTCTCGTAGTCGGGCACCGAGTCTGTACGCCAAGACCGTTCGGTCGTTCGTCTTCGGCTGAGACGCCCGACGGTGGCCGACGGGGTTATACGCTCGTCGCACCAAATTCTATCGTGGTTTACGTCACGCGCGGCCTCGTCGAGACGCTGTTACGGCTGGCACGGGAAGCCGAGCCAGACGACGTGACCATCTCGCTCGCGGTCACCAGAGCAAAAGAACTTCCGGAGGCCGATTTAGACCCGGAGACGCCGGTGTTCACGGACTTCTATCTCCCGTCGGCTGGCAGGTCGGTCAACGCCGTCTTCGGGATGGACCTCGGGACGCCGGCCGGGCAGACGCAGGGGCGGTTCGTCTCACACTCCGACGGCTACATGGGCGTCAGCAAGACCGACGACCTCCACGAAGTGGTGTTCGTCGCCGTGCCGCCGTGGGACGAGACGGCCTTCGGCGCGTTCGACCGCTCGGGCCGGAAACAGGAGGTCACGGTCCTCGACGTCGAACCGCCCGAGGAATCGCTCGCCTGATCACTCCAGATAGCCGAGGTCCCGGAGCTGGTCGGCGATGTCCTGGAACTGCGCCTCGGTGAGTTCGCCCTCTCGCTGGTGCTGGACGACGATACTCCGCAAGAGGAAGCGGACGAGGTCCGACGTGCTGGAGAAACTGGTCCCCTCGATGGTTCCCTCGACGCGCTCCGCGAGGTCTTTCGGGATCGAAACCGTCGTGTAGTCTGCCATATCCGAGGAGATGCGAGCCGTGCGGAAAACGGTTGTGTCCCGGTCTTATACGGGCTACTGTAGTTCAGTTCGGACGTTCGCCGCTACGGGTCGGCGAATATTGGGATATAGCTACAGCAGTCCGTATCAGCGGTGGTCGTCGGCCTCTGTGTCGAACTGGCCGGCCGTCGCGGAACTGGTCGGTGAGAACATCATCGGCGCGCGATCGGAGCGCGAACTGCGCCCGGTGTCGCCAAACGTCGAAGTGGTGGTCGGATACGCGTCCTCGTCTGTGGGTGTCGTGATTCGTGTTGTCATCCTGGGGGTCGTGTGGGTCGCCTGCGGTAGTCGTCGGTCTGGGCGTCGTGCGTGCGAGCGAGGCGTGCTTTCGGTACAAGCATAGGCTACCACTCGCTATTCCCCCATCTATAATAAAAGTTAATGATTGATTGGGGCACAAGAGGGGGTCGGCCACAACCGCTATTACCAATCGAGTGGTACGTTAACACGGGTTCCACAATGAGCCTCCTTTCCCGAGTCTCCGGCCTATTCGGAGACGAACCGGACGAACCGACCGAGATGGGCTACGAGTGCGTCGTGTGCGGGAAGCAGACGGAACTGCCGGAGGCCGCCTGTCCAAACTGCGGCGGACAGATGGAAGAGCTATAGCGTCGCCCGTCCACTCAAACGACCAACCGTTTTTCGTAGTCGGTGAGGTTCTCGTAGCCGTCCTCAGTGACGACGGCGATGTCCTCGATGCGGACGCCGCCTACCGCAGGGTCGTACAGTCCCGGTTCGATCGTGACGACGTGGCCCGGTTCGAGTTCGCCACCGGCGGGCGAGAGTCGCGGGAGTTCGTGGACGTCGAGGCCGACACCGTGGCCCGTGCTGTGGATGAACCCCGTCTCGGTGCGGTCGTCGCTCCGGAGCGTCGCCATCCCCGCGTCCTCATACACCTCACAGACAGCGTCGTGGACGTCCTGTCCGGTCGCACCGGGTTCCAGAGCGTCGAAGGCCGCGTCCATCGCTCGCTCGGTCAGGTCGTACCACTCCTGAACCGTCTCGCTCGGGTCGCCTACACAGAAGGTACGGGTCATGTCGGCGTGGTACTTCGTCGCCTTGTCCTGCGGGAAGATATCGACGATTATCGGTTCGTCGGCCGACAGCGGGCCGCTCCCTCGATCGTGCGGGTCGGCGGCGTCGCTCCCACAGGCGACGATGGTCTCGTCTAGCGAACAGCCGTGACGCAGCAGCGTCACTTCGATCTCCTCTTTGACGCGCTCGCTGGTCAGCGCCTCTCCCTCGTATTCGAGCGTCCCGTCGTCGGCGACCGAGGCGTCTCCCAGGAGTTCTTCGGCGGCGGCCATCGACACCTCGTTCGCCCGCTGAGCCGTGCGAACGTGTTCGACTTCCTCGTCAGTCTTGGTCGCACGGATCTCCGTGACGATGCCGTCGGTGTCGGCGGTCACCTCGACGCCGCGGGCGCGCAGGCTATCGGCCGTCTTGAGCGGGAACCGCGGCGGCACGGCGACGCTCTCGACATCATAGGACTCGCAGAACGCAGCGAGGACATGTGATACCGCCTCCTCTGGACCGAATTCCTCGACTAGTTCGGCGTGGTCGAAGTCGACGTACCGCTGGACAGATTGGGCACGAGCCTCCCGCGTAGCGCGGCCGTACTCCAGACTACGCGGGAAGAGGAGGTGCGTCTCGCCGTCGTACAATGTGACGAAGGGGTCCGGCGCGTCGAACCCGGAAAGGTAGTACTGATCGGAGTCTTCCGAATCCGCGTCGATGAGATAACCGTCCGTATCCCGGTCGTCGAGATACGCGTCGAGCGCAGAGAGGTCAGGGTCCATGCCGAACCGTCCGAGTGGGGGCGGCAAAGGGCTACCGCCGGCAGTCGGCACTCGTCGGGGCGGTTCGACTGTAGCGAGGAATCGGCTTTTTCGCCCTGACTTCGCAGAGCGGTAGCCTCTTGTCGTCCGGCCGTGACCCGCCAGATATGGACATCACCATCGCCGAGTCTGCCGTTCGGGGCACCGCACAGGCCCCGCCGTCGAAGAGCTACACCCACCGCGCCATCCTCGCCGCCGGGTACTCCGAGGGCGCGACGGTCCACGACCCCCTGGTGAGCGCCGACACGAAGGCGACGATGCGCGCCGTCGAAGCCTACGGCGGGATCGTCGACCGGAGCGACGAGTCGGCGCTCTCGGTCACCGGGTTCGCCGGCCGACCGGAGACGCCCGACGACGTTATCGACTGCGCCAACAGCGGGACGACCACGCGACTGGTCACCGCCACCGCCGCGCTACAGGACGAGTTGACCGTCCTCACCGGCGACGACTCGCTCCGCTCTCGCCCCCAGGGGGCGCTCCTCGACGCCATCGAACAACTCGACGGCCGGGCCGAGAGCACGCGCAACAACGGCCAGGCACCGCTCGTCGTCGGCGGCGGCATCGACGGTGGCACTGTCTCCATCCCCGGCGATGTCTCCTCACAGTACATCACCGCCCTGCTGATGGCCGGCGCGGTCACCGAGTCGGGCATCGACATCGAACTGACGACCGGTCTGAAGTCCTCGCCGTACGTCGACATCACGCTGGAAGTCCTCGACGCGTTCGGCGTCACCGCTGAGGAGACCGACGACGGCTACACCGTCGCCGGCGGCCAGTCCTACGACCCGAAGGGAAGCGCCTACAACGTCCCCGGCGACTTCTCCTCGATGAGTTACCTGCTCGCCGCCGGCGCGCTCGCCGCCGACGAGGACCTCGTGGTCACCTCGGCGTTCCCGAGTGCACAGGGCGACTCGGCCATCGTGGACGTTCTGAAACGGATGGGCGCGACGCTCGACTGGAACCGCGACGATGGCGAGATTACCGTCGAGCGCTCCGCACTAGACGGCATCGAAGTCGGTGTCGAGGACACGCCGGACCTCCTGCCAACCATCGCAACGCTCGGCGCGGCTGCCGACGGCGTCACCCACATCACCGACGCCGAACACGTCCGCTACAAGGAGACCGACCGCGTCAGCGCGATGGCCGACGAGCTGACGAAGATGGGTGCAGAAATCGAAGAGCGTGAGGACGAACTCGTCGTCTACGGTGAGGACTCCGAACTGACGGGTGCGACCGTCGACGGCCACGCTGACCATCGCATCATAATGTCGCTCGCTGTCGCCGGTCTCGTGGCCGACGGCGAGACGACGGTCACTGGCGCGGAGCACGTCGACGTGTCCTTCCCGGGATTCTTCGACGTACTGCACGGGCTCGGTGCCGCAGTCGGGCGCTGAGGCGTCTCGTCACCAGAATGGGTGATGAATGGGGGCACGCATCTACAAGGTTCAAATGCCCCCGTCCCCGACACACCGACAATGAACGGCAACGAGTTCGGTCGTCTCTTTCGAATGACGACCTACGGCGAGTCACACGGGGAGGCGATGGGGTGCACGGTGTCGGGCGTGCCAGCGGGCGTCGAGCTATCTGAAGAGGAAATTCAGCGGGACCTCGACCGGCGCAAGCCGGGTCAGTCGATGATTACGACCTCCCGTGGCGAGCCCGATAAGGTGAAGCTCAACTCGGGCGTTCAGGACGGCTACACCACCGGGACGCCCATCGGGATGGTCATCCAGAACAAGGACGCCCGCTCGGGGAAGTACGAGCCGTTCATCACGGCACCCCGGCCCTCTCACGGAGACTACACCTACTCCGCGAAGTTCGGGACGCGCAACTGGGGCGGCGGCGGCCGCTCGTCCGCCCGCGAGACGGTCAACTGGGTCGCCGCCGGCGGCGTCGCAAAGCAGGTGCTCGCCCAGTCAGAGTACGACGTGCAGATAAAGGCCCATGTCTGTCAGATTGGCGAGGTAGAGTCCGGCCCGGTCACCTTCGAGGAGATGCTCGAACACGCAGAGGAGAACGAGGTCCGGTGTGCCGACCCCGACGCCGCCGAGGAGATGCGAGAGCTCGCGGACAAATACCAGAAAGCGGGCGACTCCATCGGCGGCGCGATCTACTTCGAGTGTCGCGGCGTCCCCCGAGGACTGGGCGCGCCCCGCTTCGACAGTTTCCCCTCACGCCTCGCACAGGCCATGTACTCCATCCCCGCGGTCAACGACTTCGAGTACGGTATCGGCCGTGAGGCCCGAACCACGACCGGCAAAGAGTACAACGAGGACTGGGAGTTCGATTCGGAAAGCGAGCCAGTTCCGACCGGCAACGACCACGGCGGCATCCAGGGCGGCATCACGACCGGCCAACCCATCTACGGCGAAGTGTCGTGGCACCCGCCGGTCTCGATTCCGAAGACCCAGAAGACCGTCGACTGGGAGACCGGTGAGGAAAAGGAGATCACCGTCACCGGCCGGCACGACCCTGTCCTGCCGCCGCGTGCGGTCCCGGTCGTCGAGGCGATGCTCTACTGCACCGTCCTCGATTTCATGTTGCTCGGCGGTCGCATCAATCCCGACCGCCTCGACGGCCGCCCTGGCGAGTACGACACCGACTATCATCCGTCGAGCCCGCAAAACGACCCCGAGGACGCCGACACGCACGCCACGACCGTCGACGAGGAGTAACCATGGACGCGAATCAGGAGACGATCTCGAACCCCTTCGGTATGGACGAGACGTGCCAGAACTGCCCCGAACTCTGCGAGACGCGCGAGAACGTCGTCCACGGCTACGGCGACGTGGGCGCGGAGTTCGTCGTCCTCGGCGACTCGCCCAGCGAGGGCGCAGACGAGTCAGGAGTCCCCTTCACCGGCGAACGGGAGCGCGAACTGCTCGATATTCTCGCCGCCGTCGATATGATAGAAGACCCCGACGCCGCCGAACCCGAGATGAAGAACGTCTTTCTGACCTACGTCACCCGCTGTCGCCACCCCGAGCGCCCGGCGACAGAGGAAGAGGTGATGAACTGCGAACCGTACCTCAACGGCGAGATACGGATGATAAACCCCGAACTCCTTCTTCCTGTCGGCCAGCGACCGCTCGAAGAACTTGCCTTCGAGTACACCACCCTCAGCGAGGACGAACTCGACATCGAGGAGCGCCACGCCACCACTATCCGCGGCCGCGGCTTCGAGATTCTGCCGATGATTCCGCCGGCCGAACAGACCGACGAGGAGCGGACCGCGTTCCTCGAACACTTCAGCGATGTACTCGGGCAGGACTACCGCCAGACGAAGGGCCGCCGCGGTCGGTAGCAGGTCCCGAGTGGCCGACGCGACGAGAACGGAACCGACTAACCACAGACGGTCCCAGAAGGAGGTATGACCACGGTTGCTGTGTTTGCCGACCCTCCCGTCGAGGGGTTCGTCCTCCCGGAGATGACCGACGGACTGCTCGACGAATCCGAAGCGACAGCCCTCTACGCCGCGATGCTGGCCGACGTCTGTCGCGCCGTCGAGGCCAGCGGTGCCGAGTTGCTCGTCAACTACCGCCCGGACGACCAGGTACCCGATGGTGTCGATTCTGAATCGGCGATTCGGGACACGCTCGACGAGGAACTGAACGCGCCCGACGACGCCCGCTACGAGGTGCAGGTCGGCTCAACGTTCGCCGGCCGCGTCGGCAACACCGTCACCCATCTGCTGGAACGCGAGGAGGTGGCGACCGTCGCCGCCGTCGAACCGACGGCCGCGCTCTTGGCTCGCCAGCAGATCGACAGCGCCGCGATGAAATTCCGCTCCAGCGACGTCGTCCTCGGCCCCTCGACGGACGGCCGGGTGTACTACGCCGGCTTCGGCGAACCCGTGGACTTCGAGGGGGCCTATGCCACGCCCGCCGTCGAGACGCTGGTCGATCGCGCGGCCGACGCCGACTTCGGCGTGGACTTCCTCCCGATGAACCCGGTCGTCGAGACGCCGGCCGACCTCCGAACCGTCGTCCCCTTGCTCCGCGCCCGCCTCAAGACCGGCCGCGTCGTCCCGCCACGGACGACGACGAAACTCGTCGAGGAGTTCGGCCTGAACGTCCGGGACGGCGACGACGGCACCGACCTGTTCCGCGAGTAACCGACAGGCCTTAGAGGGACCGAACAGTATGCCTGCCTGCGGTGGGGTGGCAGAGCGGCCTATTGCGCCTGCCTTGAAAGCAGGTATCCTCACGGATTCCTGGGTTCAAATCCCAGCCCCACCGCTTCTCTGCGAACGACAGTGAGCAGTGAGCGGTACAACTGGATTTGAGCCCTGCCAGTCGCAGCTCGAACGAAGTGAGCGACCGTCTGGCTCCGGTTCAAATCCCAGCCCCACCGTATTTTGCCACGAACAATACGTGAGTGGCAAATGCGTCAGCTGGGATTTGAATCACGGAAACGCGAACGGAGTGAGCGTTTGCATCGGGTTCAAATCCCAGCCCCACCGCTTCTCTGCGAACGACAGTCTTTGCTATCGGACACGAACGGCCATCACAGTTTGATACCGGGGTTCTGATACCGTATTATCTATATAACTGTCAAGTGAGGCAGTTCGAGATTCGTCTGTATATGGACCGTATACTGCGTTTCGGTGTCGTCCCAATTGTGAATTCAAATTCCGATAACCAATCGCACAGCTTTAAGCCGTTGGTCCGGTTCAACCAACACGATGCAGCGACTGATTGGGTCCCCCGGAACACTCGGGATGCGTGCGGTCACGTTCGGTATCGTCCTCCTCCTCCTCGCAAGTGCGGTCGTCGGGTCCGCGGCGGCCGCGCCGCGACTGTTCGTGAGTGATGGGGCGCTCGAATCCGACACGGCGCTCGTCGGCGCGGACTTCGACGTGAACGTGACGGTGAAGAACATCGGTAGCGATGGCGGCGGGAAGAACGTCGCGATTACGCGAAACGGGACGAAGATAGCGGAACGGTGGGTCGTCGTCGGGGCGGACGAGACCGAGACGTTCACCGAGACGATGCAGTTCGAGGAGCCCGGTCGATACGTCATCGAGGCCGGCGACGAGAAAATCGGGACGGTGACGGTCGAACGGGCGACGACGAGGGTCGTCGCGGAGAAGGCGAATCGACGGACCGTCGAGGTTCGGGCCGCCGCAGTTCCGACGGCGGAGCCGTACACCTTCGCGTTCCCGGCGTCGAATCAGTCGGTGGTGGTCGATTCGTGGACCGTCGAAGCGACCCAACAGAAGTTCACACAGCGAGTGACCACCTACAGTGACCCGGCGGAGTCGGAGGCCCGCCTGCCAGGTAACGCCTCTAGCTCCGTCGTCGGTGTCGTCACGGTCGGCTCCACCGACGGGGTTGGGGCGACGACGATGCGTCTCGCAGTCAATCGGTCGCGTCTGCGCGCGGCGGGACTCGACGCGAGCGACGTGAGCATCTATCGGCAGAACGGGTCGACGTGGGAGCGAGTGGCGACGACGGTCGCCGAAAAGCGAGTCGACGCCGTGGTTTACGAGGCAAGCGTAACCGGCGCGGCGACGCTGGCGGTCGGGCGCATGGAGCCTTCCTTCAGCCTCGTCGATACCTCCTTCGAGTCGGTCGATTCTGACGCCGGCCAGCGAATCGTCCTGGAGGGCGTCGTGCGGAACGAGGGAAGTGTTGGCGGCGAGTACGACGCGGCGATGTTCGTCAACGGCGAGCGAATCAACGAGACGACCATTTCGATCCCAGCGGCGGCCGAGCGGTCGGTGCGGCTCTCACACGACGTAACGGAACCGGCGACCTACAAGATACGGTTGAACGACGCGGACGCGGGCAGTCTCGTCATCAGCGAGAGCCAGGTCGGAAGCGGCCCGAACGAGACGGCCGCAAGCGGTGACGGCGGTCAGGGACAAGACGGCGGAACGGCGGTCGCAGAACCCGATAGTAGCGCCGACAATATCCTCCCCGAGGAAGTTCCGGCGACGGTGATGGGGATCGACACGCTGTACCTCGGCGGTGGCGTCCTCGTCGCGCTCCTCGTTTTCCTCGTGGTCGCGCTGTTGCTCCGGGGTAGCGGCGGCGGCAACACCGGCGGGTTCAACGAATTGTAATCCCGCGGTAGCGGGAGGACGGAGGGTAATCCTTTTTGCGTCGGTGTGCCAGTCACCGGTATGGACTGGCCGCACGACCCGGACGGTGAGGAAGGGAGCGAAGGGAGGCGGAAGTACGGACACGCCGTCCTCGCGAAGAAGATCGACGAAGAAGAGGACTTTCCGCTTTCGGCCGACGAGTACGTCGAGCAGTACGGCAACCACCCGGTTCGTATCGACTACGAGACGGTGG
Organism: Haloarcula amylovorans; assembly: GCF_004681185.1. Lineage (GTDB taxonomy): Archaea > Halobacteriota > Halobacteria > Halobacteriales > Haloarculaceae > Haloarcula > Haloarcula amylovorans. The sequence continues at coordinate 1,346,127 of NZ_SRIF01000001.1, forward strand.
TTAGCGTCGAGGAAATCTTCGACCACGTCGACCAGGCGGAGTTCGAGGATTTCCCGGACTTTCATAAGTCCCTCGGCAGAGCGCTGCGGGAAGCCAACCTGTGGCCTTACCGCCTCGACCACGCCTGATCCTCGCCGTCGACCGGCACGTCGTGTGTGCCCACGACACATACTTGTAGCGGGCTGTTGTACGGCCACATATGGCGGCACAACGTTCCGAATCCGGTCCGGACGAGTTGCCCGAGACAGTCGTCAGCGACTTGCTATCGGCCGATAGCTGTCGGGTCGCGTTGTCGATTTTGGACGAGCACGGCGAGCCGATGGTCGTCGAGGATTTAGCGACGGCCGTCGTCGCGGCCCGTGACGATGTCGCAGAATCGGGCGTGACCGACGACGACCGAGCGGCGGTGTGCGAGGAACTCTACGACGAACACATCCCAAAGCTGATGGCGACCGGCGTGCTGTCCTACGACTCGATGCTCGGAACGGTGACGCTGTTGCGTCGCGGACTCGTCGGCCGCGGACGGGCCTGAGACGGACGGTGGACGAGCGGATTCCGACAGACCAATACTGACCGGCGTCGAAGCGACGAGCGACAGTGACGAACACGCAGGTTACCCACATCCAGATCGACAACTACGGCCCGTGGACGGTGACGCCGGAACCCCGCCGTGAGGTCGACCTTCAGACGCTTCAGTCCCGACTGTACGCCGACCTCGCACAGCTCGTCGGCAACCGCGACGGCTACATCTTCTTCTCGCGGTTCGATAACATGATCGCGGTCACGAACGGCCTCGACGAAGCCGATCACGCGCTGATCCAGGAATCGGTCGGTAACCGCTATCCGGTCACGATGAGCCTCTCCGTGGCGACCGGCACGACCCCCGTCTCGGCGCTCGGGACGGCGACCGAACAGCTACAGGACGCCGGAAGCGCACAGGACGACGGCCGCCGCGAGGTGCTACGCGGCCAGACCATCGACGACGAGTTCCGGACCGAGACGGACGTGCAGTTGGCGCATTTCGACGTGGACGACGCGACCGAGAAGTACACCGACCAGTTGAACGAGTTCGATACGTTCATCCAAATAGAACAGGGGTACGCGGCGCTGATGAAGTACATGCGCGAGGCCCACGATTCGCTCTCGTTTTTCGTCGGCGGCGACAACGTCATCGCGGTCTGTCCGTCGTTGTCGGCCGACGCGTATCACGACGCGATCGACCACGTCAGCGAGTCGGTCGACGTCGAGTTGAAAGTCGGCGTCGGACAAGGTCGTACCGCCTCGGACGCCGGCATGGACGCGAAACACGCCCTGGAGACGTGCCGAGCCACCGGCGAGACGGTCACCTTCGAATAGCGAGCCCTTGTGCTTAGGTACCACGCCACATAAGCGTAGTGGAGGTATCTTTTAGACCAGTCGTGTGATACTGACACACATGAACGAGCCGGTCTCAGTGCGGGAGGTGATGAACCGCGAGTACGTGGGTGTGAGCGAGTCGGATGACCTCCTCGAAACGACAGAACTGCTGGTTCGAGAAGACGAAGCCGTCGCGCTGGTCCTGCGAGGCAACGACCCCATCGGCGTCCTGACGCGGGAGGACATCCTCTCGTATCTCGTCTCGGAGGGCGAAACCGAATCCGCGGTCGTCGGCGACGCGATGACCGAGTCAGTCCCCTCGATCTCGCCCGATGCGCGACTCCCCGAGGCCCGAGACAGGATGGCCGCGTGGTCCGCTCAGTGGGTCCTGATAACCGAGGACGGCGAGCCGAAGGGGACCGTAACCGAACACGACATCCTCTCGACCGCTCGGCTGGAAAGCGAAAGCACGACGAACGCCGAGACCGACGTGGAAGGCACACAGATGGCGACCACCGGACAGGCCGCGACCACCGACGGCGCGACCACCGCAGCGGAGGACTCCTTCGACGAACAGGGTATCTGTTCGGCCTGCGGAACGTTCACGCGAAGCCTCGCGTCGTTCAACGGGCAGTTGCTGTGTGCGGACTGCCGGGACGTCTGACCCATCGGCCGCAGCAACTGTTTTCCACCAGCGACCCCCAGTTTGTCCGTGGAGATAACGACCGCCACGACCGACGACATCGACACCGTTGTCGATCTCTGGGTCGAACTCGCCCGCGACCAGCGAGCGCACGGTTCGCACCTCCTCGCGGACGAAAACCGGACCACGGTGCGGGAAGCGACGCTCCAGCGCATCGTCGCCGAAGACCTGCTAGTCGCTCGCGTCGACGGGACGATCGTCGGGTTCGTCATGCTGACGATAGAGCGCGGCCGCTACGAACAGCGACGGGTCCGCGGACTCGTCGAGAACATCTACGTCAGTCCGGCGTATCGACGACGGGGTATCGGGAGCGCTCTCTTGGGAGCCGCCGAAGCGACGCTCACCGAGGCGGGCGCAGACATCGTCGCGTTGGAAGCCCTCGCCGAGAACGAAGCGGCGCGCCAGTTCTACACCGCACACGGCTACACCCCCCACCGCGTCGAACTCGAAAAGCCGACCGAAAGCGATACGCTCTAAACAGTCCCCCTGTAACGATTGCATGCGAGCGCCAGGGGAGCTTGGGTGGTCCAAGCACTCGACTTGTAATCGAGAGTTCGTGGGTTCAAATCCCACCCCTGGCTCTTCTCGCCGGGTCCGCCGAGGACGCCGTTGTTTCGATGGCGACCCTACCATTTAATATCCAGAGAATCTAACGAATATAGAATCATCGTGGACTCGTTTCTCACGACGGCGAGGCGCTTCGCACGTCGTTTACCTACCGTACTCACGATTTTCGGGTTGGTTCTCTGCAGTGGCATCGCCGCCGAGTTCGCGTACCGCCTCTACGGTTCCCCACCGATGACGAGTGTCTTTCTCGTCGGTGTCGCGACGAGTCTTCCCTTTACACTCGTCATCGTCAGCGCCGGATACGGTCTGCCGAAATTGACGGTCAGTGAGCGATACTACCCGCGAATCGGCGCGTGGGCGCTGGTCGGTGGCGTTTTCCTCGGGACGATACTGTCAGCCTTCGGGCCGCTCCTGTTCGACGATGTCCTGAGCCAGGTTGGCTTGCTCCGCTGGGGGCTCTCGGTGGGTGTCGGTAGCGGCTTCCTCGCCGGGTGCTTCAACGCTCGGGTCATCGAGGGGCGAGTAGCCGCCGAACGGGCGCAGGTCCGAGCGGAGGAGGCGGAGGATCGACAGGAGATACTCGAGTACCTGAACGCACTGCTCAGACACGAGGTGCTGAACGCCGCGACAGTCGTGTACGGACAAGCAAATCTCATCGAAGCCGGACTCGATTCGGAATCACCACATCACGTCCGACTCGGCAACATCGAACGGCAAGCGGACGACCTGGCCGCCGTCGTGAAAGATGTCCAGCTGTTGATACGCGCCAACGAGACACAGGACACGATAGAACCGATAGACCTCTGCACGGTCATCAGTACCGAAGTAGAGAAACTGGCCGTTCGCAGCGACGACCTAGTGACGGAACTCGACCTGCCCGAATCAGCTGTGGTAATGGCGGACAGCCTCGTCAATCGTCTCTTCTCGAATCTATTCAGGAACGCCGTCGAACACGCCGAGACGACTCCCGTTACACTGACCATCACAGCGACAGTAGACGAAGCGAACGTACGCGTCCGGATTCGAGACAACGGACCGGGCGTTCCCGAAAGCCTGCGAGATCACTTGTTCGACCCCACGATGGACCGGCACGACACCGAAATACGATTGGGGACCGTCATCGTCGGACGACTCGTCGACCGATACGACGGGGAGATAGAACTCTCCCGGACGGGGCCCAAGGGAACGACGATCGCTGTACGACTGCCGCTAGTGGAGGAGTCCGGTTCGAGTGATACGCAGACTGCCGTCGAACCGTCGGGTCGGTGACGCCACCTCGACCGCGATTCCCGTCTCCGCGACATCTCCGTGCGAACCCACAGAGAGACGGTGAGAGCGACTGCTTTCGTTTGCATGCAGAATGCCCCTATGTGAGGCAAATGTAGTGGAAATACCCGAATTTTGAGTCCCAATAGTGATTCGCCGGCAGATGGAGGAGAGAGTCGGCAGCGCACGAACACGTCGAGTATTCGAGAATTTTCGATTTCCCGTGACCGTCTCGGCTGGTGGATTTTCGTCGTTGGGCTCGGAATAGCGATGGCGTTTGTCGCCGCTCGCTTCACCGGAATACTCGTACTCGGTGTGTTCGGCTACTACGCGACGCGTCCGATCTGTCGACGGATGCGCAAGCTCGTCGATTCGAATCGCCTCGCTGCGGCGTTTACCGCCCTTGTCGTCCTCCTGCCGATATTTCTGTTGTTGTCCGTCCTCGTCGTTCGGGCGGTCCAACGGGTCCAACAGTTCCTGAACGGGTCGGATGCAGTCTCGCTCCTCGGACAGCTTCCGTCGCTCGACTCGCTCAGTTCCGCCCAGCGCCAGCAGTTGCGAACGTTGCTCAGCGACCCGACCGCGCTGCTCAGCGGGCAGGGCGGCGCGTTGCTCTCGAACGGAGATCTGATACTACAGGCTTTGCAGGCGACGTTCAACACGATCCTCATTCTCGGGCTCGCGCTGACGCTCGCGTACGTCCTCCTGGCGAAAGACACTGGTCTCGCCGACGCCTTCGTCGAACTTGTGGGCGGCCGCGAGACGACGACGTACGCCTACGCCGCGGCCGTCGACGAGGACCTCGAATCGGTGTTCTTCGGCAACCTCCTGTTCGCCAGCATCATGGCAGTCGTCGCGGTGGTCGTATACTGGACGACGAACCTGTTGGCACCCCAGGGCCTGCAGATCCCGCTGGTGCTCGTTCTGGGCTTCCTGACTGGCGTTGCGAGTCTGGTTCCGGTCGTCGTCGGTAAGATTGTCTACGTACCCGTGGTCGCGTACCTCGGCTTGCAGGCGCTTCGGTCCGGTAGCGGCGGGGTCACGTTCGTCCTCGCGGCACTCGTCGTGTACGTACTCGTACTGGACCTGCTTCCGCAGGCGGTCGTCCAACCGTACGTCTCCGGCCGCCAGTTCGATATGACCCTGCTGCTGTTCGCATATATTCTCGGCCCGATGGCGCTCGGATGGCCCGGCTTCTTCCTCTTCCCCATCCTGTTCATCCTCGTGTTGGAAGCGGTCCGCATCGTGCTACCTGAACTCCTCCACGGGGAACAGCCTCGACCGACCGCGAGACTCGACACCGAGTCCGGCACCGACCCGGTCGAAGAACGCGACGACGTTCCGACGGCGGCGGGCGACAACGCGGGAGAGGTCTCCACCAGCGACGACGGAACCGACTCGACGGACCCGCAGATAGGCGGCGACAGTTCCTCGTCCGACTCCGACTGAGCCGCCGGCTCACACGGGACGGCCGTCCGGGCGATACCACACGCCGTCGTACCAGAGACAAAAGACCGGCCCATCGCTGCCGAGATGGACGCCCCTGTCGCCGTCGAACTGGCCGGTGACGGTCGAGAGATCCTGCGGGACGACGACGCCGTGGTCTCTCGTCCGCTTGCCGTCGCCGCCGCCGAACCGTTCGCCGTCGGCGAGCGTGTGACTCGCGCGCGCCCACTCGGTATCCTCGGCGGCCTCGGCGTTGTAGACGAAGCCGTTGGTGTGACCGCGCGCGTAGCAGTTTCTGAGACTGGTCCCCCGTCCCTGATTGTAGATCCCCCACGAAACGTCGCCACCGCCCTGGAAGTAACAATCGGAGAACGAGACGCCGCGGGAGTGTTCGCCGACGAGGATGCCGATCGTCATACTGTCGTCGTCGGCCGCCTGCCCGTTCTTCTCGACGTAGGCGTTCTCGACTTCGAGTGCCTGCACGCGGTCGAATCGGAGTCCGTTGCGCCCGTTCTGCTCGAAGCTCCCGCCCTCGACGTGACCCGCGTAGTTCTGTCGCCAGTTGACGCCGTCCCGTCCGTTGAAGTACGCGTTCGAGGAGGCCAGCGTGACGCCGTGAATGCCCTCGCCGACGTACCACCCGTCGCGGCCGTTCTCCTCCGCGACGCAGCCGTAGAACCGGTGGGTGTTCGGCGCGAATTCGTTTGGCGGGTTCTCGCCGGCGTCGTACTCCCGTGCGCCGGCGACGTGAAACCCATCTTCGGCGGCGTCTTTCACCGTGACGTCGCGGAACATGGTGTAGCGACCGCCACGCTTCTCGACGCCGTGTTTCCCTCCGCGAATCGTGACATCGTTGAAATTGGGTCCTGGCGGCCGGTTGACCGGCGCGTCCACGTCCACGACCAGCGTCGGGACGCTATCGTCTGCGTTCTCGATGACCGTGTGGTTCCCGCCGCGCAGCGTCGCGGTCTTGGCCCACCGAATGGGAAACTCCTCGCGTTCCGGGTCGTAGCTCGGCAGTACGAGGACGATGCCGCCGTCGCGCCAGTGGTCGCCCAGTGCATCGTGGGCCGCCTGAATCGTCTCGTCGGTGCCCGCTTCGCCCGCCGCACGGACCAGCGTCGGGCCGCTCTCGTCGACGAAGCGGCGCAGTGCGTTCGTGATATTAGACATGCCGTTGGTTCTACCCGGTCTCGACGCTTGCGATGCATGGGTCCGTCGCTCTGTTCTCAGTCGTCTTCGGGCCACCACCGGAGCGTCAGCGCGACTGACCCGTCGAGACCGAAGACGCTATTCTGGCGGTCGACGGTCGCTGTCTGCGGGGCGACCACCGTCGCCGTCTCGTCACCGATAGTGACCGAGACGGATTCCCCACCCTCGGTCAACCTATCGGCCAGTCCGTCGAGGTCCGACAGCAACACCGTCCGTTCGACGCTGGCACTTTGGTCCCGGCCTCGTTCCTCGACGCCACCGACCACGGGTTCGAGGTTCACGTCCCGCGAGCGGTTCGAGAGGACAGCGTTGACAACCGCACCCAGGAGGATAATGAGACCGATGATATAGAGCCACGTCAACAAGACGAGGATGCTAGCGACGATGTTCCCGCCCGCGCCGCCGGACTTGAACGTCGTGAACAACGCCTGTGCGACCGTGAGGCCGACGGCGGCGAAGAGCGTCCCCGGAACGATTTCGGCGACCGTCACGTCCGTGTCGGGGAAGATGTAGTACATCGGGTAGAAGACGACGAACAGGCCGATAGCCGTGACGCTACCACCAAGTACCGCCCCAAGGATGCCCCCGCTCTCAACCGAAACCGAGTTGCCAACGACGCTGACGCCGACGATGGCCAGCGTGACGGTGGCGAGCAACAGCAATCCGTCGAGCAACTGGTCGCCGAACGTGTTCTGCTGTTCGGTCTCGTAGATATCGGAAAAAGCGGTGTCAAGCCCCCGAAAGATGCGAAGAGCCCCCCAGACGAGGAAGGCGAGGCCGAGAATCGAGACGGAGGCGTCGGCGTCGGTCAATCCCTGCTGGATGACCTGACTCGCCTCTTCGGTCAACACGGCCTGCATGATGGCGACGATGGACTCGCGCAACGCGACGTTCTGGGTCCGCTGGACGAGCGTCAGCACCAGCAAGAGCAGCGGCAAGATGGAAATAAAGGCGTGATAGGCGATCGAGCCGGCCATGAACGTTATCTTCTCCGCTCTGGCCTCGTGGACGATGGCCCGCAGCACCTCCTCGGTGCGGGCACGATTGACGCGCATGACAGCGGGTTCGACAGGCCGGCGCAAATACCCACCGTCCGCACCGTCGCTACGCTGACGTGGGCTTATGACCCTTCGGCCCGTATGAGGGACCATGAGCGAACTCCCCGCGAACGACGAGGAGTGGCGCGAAATGCTGACAGATGAAGAGTACGAGATCCTCCGTGAAGCCGGGACCGAACCGCGCTTCAGCAGCGACCTGCTGGACGTCAAAGACGAGGGCGTCTTCGTCTGTGCCGGCTGCGGGGCGGAGCTGTTCGACAGCGACGAGAAGTTCGACTCCGAGACCGGGTGGCCGAGCTTCTGGGACGTCTACGAGGACGGTAACATCGAGACGCGCCTCGACGAGAGTCACGGGATGCGACGGACGGAAGTCGTCTGTGGCAGCTGCGGCGGCCACCTCGGCCACGTCTTCGACGACGGGCCGGAACCGACCGGCAAGCGCTACTGCATCAACGGCGCAGCGCTGGACTTCGAAGCCGACGAGTAGGCCGTTCTCCGCGTTTTCCAGTCAGTTTCGAACCGACGCCGCTCAGGTGTAGCTCTGCTCGGCGAACTCCAGAATCCGGTCGGACTCGGCCATCGTGACGCCGTACTCCTCGTCGACGAGGACCGGGACACCGCGCTGACCGGAGACGCGCTTGACCTCGTCGCGGTCGGAGTGGAGGGCGTCGACCCAGATCGTCTCGTACTCCACGTCGAGTTCGTCCAGTCGGTCGGCGACCTTCTCACAGTACGGGCACCCATCCAGTTGGTAGAGCGTTCGGCTCACGCCAGGGGATACGGACGCGCGTCTCAAGGTGGTTGTGGTCGAAAGGGGAAATCGCGAACGTCACAAACGAACCGCGAGCGTGGCTTACTCGTAGAGCCAGGTCTCGTCGATGCGCTCCCACTCGACGAGTTCGTCTTCGTCGAAGAACAACGAGATCTCGCGCTCGTTCGCGCCCTCGTCCTCGTGGTCGGAGCCGTGGATGACGTTCCGACCGAGGTCGAGTCCGTAGTCACCGCGGATGGTGCCGGGAGCGGACTCGGCGGGGTCCGTCTCGCCCATCATGTTGCGGACCTGCCGCGTCGCGTCCTGACCTTCCCAGACCATGGCGAAGACCGGGTCCGAGGTGATGAAGTCCACGAGGCCGTCGAAGAACGGTTTGTCCTCGTGCTCACCGTAGTGCTCTTCGGCGAGGTCCTGGTCGATCTGCATGAACTTCCCGCCGACCATTTTCAGCCCGCGCTCTTCGAAGCGGGAGACGATGTCGCCGATGAGTCCGCGCTGGACGCCGTCAGGCTTGACCATGACGAAGGTGCGCTCGGTGTCGGCCATCAGGCTTCAGCCTCCTCTGCTTCTTCGTCCTCTTCGGACTCGTCCTCGCTCTCCTCGGTCGCTTCTTCAGATTCGTCCGCTTCTGCCTCGTCCTCGGCGGCTTCGAGGTCGGGAGCGACGTCGTCCGCTTCGTCCTCGACGACCTCGTCTTCGGCGGTGTCGTCTGCGTGTTCGACCTCGCCGCCGGCACCGCGCCCGGCCTCGGTCCAGCCCAGGTTGCGGGCCTCGCGGCCGAGGTCGGCGTTGTTCTCGCACTTCGAGGAACAGAAGTGGACGGTCGTCCCGTCGTTGTGGACGAACATCGTCCCCGTACCGGGTTCGATGTCCGCGCCACAGTAGTCACATTCTCGCGTTCGGGGCATCGTTACTGACCTCCGATAGAGTCGGCTTCGCGGGCCGTCTCGCGGAGTTGCAGCACGTCGCCCTCGCGGACGGGACCCAGCACGTTTCGCGTGATGATACGGCCCTGGTTCTCGCCCTCGCGGATGCGGCACTTGACCTGCATGGCCTCGCCGTGCATCCCCGTCTTGCCGACGATCTCGATGACCTCGGCGGGCGTGGCGCCGCTTCCTTCGGATTCCTCAGCGCTCATCCGTAATCACCTCAGCGGAGCTCCTCGACCTTGTCGGCGATGTCCTCGACGTCGCCTTCGGCCTCGCCCGAATCGACGATGGCGGCGGCGGCCGAGCCGACTTCGAGACCCGCGGCGTGGCCCAGGTCGTCCTGTTGCTCGACGAAGATGAAGGAGACGCCCTTCTCGTCGGCCAGCTCGGGGATGTGCATGACGATTTCCTCGGGCTGGACGTCCTCGGCGACGTAGACGAGCTCGGCGGAGCCGCGCTCGACGGCCTTGGTCGTCTCGTTGGTTCCTTTCTTCACGCTGCCTGTGTCTCGTGCGACTTCCAGCGCCTCGAGGGCGTCGTCCTCGAGGTCGGCCGGAACGTCGAAATCTACGTATACTGGCATTGGTATGTTCACCTCCTGCGCGCGGGCTCAGGCTCCCCCGCCGTTCGCGGGAGACCCCGCGGCACGCCGCGATGGTGTGCGTAGTCCTGAGAAGGCTGGGAGCATCATCAACCCGGCGCAGGCTGTACCCCATTCTGTGCCACCGGCCCTAAAAGCGCTTTCGAAGCCGAAATCCCGTGCCAGCCCGCCACACAGCGGTCGTGAGTTCGCCTGCGAGCGAAGACGCTGTCACGGCTGTTGGAGCCGGGGGCGAGCCAGAAAGCCGGTCCGAGACCGTCACGACCATCAACGAGTGACTCCCACTATCGCGTAGTATGGACCACGCACGGTCGCTGCGCGCAGAGGCCCGCCGATCGAACGAGCGGCGGATGCTCGTGTTGGCCGGCGATGCCACTCGGACCCGTGACCGTGCTGCAGCGGCGCTCGATGCCGCCGAGATTCCCCGCGAGGAAACGACGCTGCTCGGCCCCGAAGACTTCCTCGACTGCGAACGCCACGAGCAGTCCCGAGCGAGCGAGCTACTCGGACGGACTCGGAGTGCCGTCGTGTTGGACTGTCAGGACGAACTTCGACCGAACGCGCTCGGAACCGCCGTCGGCGCAGTCGACGGTGGCGGCCTGCTCGTTCTGTTGACGCCGCCACTGGAGAGCTGGGCCGAGAATCGGGATGCCTTCGACGGAAGCCTCGCCGTCCCGCCGTTCGGCGTCGAAGACGTGACTGGTCACTTCCGCCGACGGCTGGTCGAGACGCTACGCGCGCATCGTGGTATCGCCATCATGTCGGTAGACGAAAGCGGCGACACCATCGAAAACTCCGGACTGATCGGCCCGCCACCACGTCGTCCTACCGCGCCGCCGGTCCCGCCGGAAGACGCCGCGTTTCGGCCCGAGGCCTACGACGCCTGTCTCACCGACGACCAAGTCACGGCCGTCCACGCCTTCGAGACGCTCCGCGAGGCCGGCAACGCCGTCGTCGTGGAGGCAGACCGTGGCCGCGGGAAATCGAGCGCCGCCGGCCTCGCCGGCGCGAACCTCGCGCTCGACGGGCGAGACGTCCTCGTGACCGCTCCGCAGTATCGGAGCGCGGCCGAGGTGTTCGTCCGCGCGGCGGCGCTGTTCGAGGCTTGCGGCGTCACCTTCGAAGGCGATAGATCGGAAGACCCTCACGAGTTGCGCGTCGTGGGTAGCGGCGGCGGAGTCGGCAGAGTTGGCAGCAATGAGGACGACGAGGGTGGGGGCGATAGCGGCCGTATCAGGTTTGCAAAGCCCGCCGCCGCCGTCGAGTTACCGGAAGACCCCGACGTAGTCATCGTCGACGAGGCTGCCGCCCTCCCAGTCCGCCGACTGGAGTCACTGCTCTCCGCCCCGGCCGTCGCATTCACGACGACCGTTCACGGCTACGAAGGGGCTGGACGCGGCTTCTCCGTTCGGTTCCGGGACCGGCTGGCCGAGAGCGACCACGAGGTGACGGACGTGACGATGACGACGCCGATCCGCTACGCCGACGCCGACCCAGTCGAAGTGTGGGCGTTCCGGGCGCTGTTGCTCGACGCGCGGCCGCCAGTCGAGCCGTTAGTCGCCGACGCGACACCCGAAACGGTCGAATACCGTCGGCTGACGAGCGCCGACGTGCTGGCCAACGAACACCTGCTCAGGGAGGTATTCGGGTTGCTCGTGTTGGCCCACTACCGTACCGAACCCGCGGACCTCGCGCGGTTGCTCGACGCCCCGAACCTCTCGGTCCGAGCGCTGACCCAAGACAGTCACGTCGTCGCCGTCGCGCTACTCGCGCGGGAAGGCAATCTGGATGCAGAGACGCGGGCGACCATGTACGAGGGCGGGCGCGTTCGCGGGAACATGATTCCCGACGTACTGACGACGCAGTTGCGCGACGAGGACGCGGGTGTGCCGGTCGGCCAACGCGTCCTCCGTATCGCCACACACGCCGCGGTCCGGTCGCGCGGCCTCGGCTCGCATCTCCTCGACGAGGTCCGCGCCGAGTTCGGTGACGAGACGGACTGGCTCGGCGTCGGCTACGGCGCGACGCCGGAACTCGTCCGGTTCTGGCGACGGAACGGGTTCAGTACGTTGCACCTCTCCACGTCGCGCAACGACACGAGTGGCGAGTACTCCGCGGTGATGCTCGACCCCTGTTCGGAGGGGGGTCGCGCGCTCGCTGACCGTCACACGGGGTGGTTCCTCGCTCGGGTCGTGGCCGTCCTCTCGGACGCACTTTCCGACGGCGACCCGGACGTGGTGCGAGCGACGCTGCGGGCCGTCGACGGCGCGTCCTCGCTCGACCTCTCTCCGTGGGAGTGGCGACTCGTCGCGGGCGTCCCCGGTGGCGCGGCCATCCTGGACACCGACCCCGCGCCTTTCCGAGCACTCACAATCCGGCACCTCGTCGCGCCCGACGACCCCGACGCCCTCACCGACCGCGAGGAGCGACTGCTCGTCCGAAAGGTCCTGCAGGCGCGGTCGTGGGATAGCGTGACCGCCGAACTCGGTTTCGTCTCCCGGCGGCAGTGTATGCGGGCGCTCGGCGGAAGCGTCGAAAGATTGACCCGTCTTTACGGCGAGGAGTGGGTACAGGAGGAACTGGACCGCCACACATGATCACCGGAACCGAGACGGTGCTGGTCGTCCTCGCGTTCGCCCTGCTCGTCGGCGGCGTCGTCGGCAGCCTCATCCCGCAGGTGCCCGGCGCGTTGCTGTCGCTCGCGGGCGTCTACGTCTACTGGTACGCTGTTGGCCTCCCGCTCGTGGTGCTCGTCGGCCTGACGCTGGTCGGCGTGTTGACGTGGGTCGTCGACTTCTTCGGCGGAGCGGTCGCGGCCCGCGTCGGCGGCGCGTCGACCACGACGGCAGTCGTCGCGGGTATCGTCGGCCTGCTGCTCTTTTTCGTCACTGGACCGGTGGGCCTCATCCTCGGCGTCGCCGCGACGGTGTTCGCCGTGGAGTTCTGGCGTCAACAGGACGCCAAGCAAGGCATGAGGGCGGCGCTCGTGACGACGGCCGGGATGCTCGCGTCGAGTGTCGTCCAAGCGCTGCTCACCGGGTCGATCCTCGTGACGATGCTCGTGGTCGCGCTATGACAGTCTGCGAAGAGGCGGACTGCGAAAGCGAGGCCGCGGTGAAACTCCACATCCCGTGGGACGCCAACCGACTCGTCTGTACGGCACACGCGCGAGTCTGGGTACAAAAAGACGGCGTCGTTCCGGAACCACTGGACGGCCACGAAGACGAGTGGCCCTGACTACAGCGACCGCGCTAGCATCACCTCGTCTGCGTACTCGTCGCCGAACTTGTAGTGGTCCTCGCGTACTGCTTCAGTCTCCCAGCCGTGGGTTTCGAGGAAGTCGATAGCGTCCTGATTCGTCGACGGCACCGAATTGTACAACTTCTCGTAGCCGTGGTCGGTCGCCCACTCGGTCCCGCGTTCGAGGAGTCGCGCGCCGATACCGTGGCCGCGGTACTGAGCCAGTACGCCCACGGTCAGTTCCGCGGTGTGTGAGAGCTTCTTCGTCTCCGGGTGTTTGAGATGGACCCAGCCGATGACGTCGTTGTCGATGCAGGCGACGAAGAAGATGCGCGACTCCAGTTCGTTGTGCCGGAGCAGGACGCCCTCGGTGTCGATGACGTCGGCGACCGTCTCAGCGTCGATGTACTCGCCACTCCCGATGGCGGCCCTGATCGCGCCGACGAGACCCGTCAGGTCCTCCTGTCGAGCCTGACGGATGGTGAACTCCACGTCGTCGGACTGGAACTCCTCCTCGCCGCTGTCCTCGTAGGCGATACGCAGTTCCTCGTCGAACTCCGTGAGGACGCCGTCGCGTTTCATGATGGCAACGTGGTGGCCGAAGGGGTGTGGCTCCATCCGGAGCGCCTTGCGCGCCTCTTCGGGGTCTACCGACCCGTGAGATTCGACGTACTCGTAGATGTCCTTCCGGTCTGTGTGATCGAACTGCAGTGGCTCGGTAAGCTCCATGTAACGTGTTATCATCCCCCAGTATATAACTGTTTGTCACGATTATTCACAACGCTCGTGGGAAGAAACGAGCAGCTACTACTCGGGGACGCCGGTCAGCGTCGTAGCGACGGCGGCAGCGTCGTGCGTGTCCACGAGCAGTTCCGCAGCCGTGCGAACGGAGTAACTACCGTCGAGGGAAACGCCGTAGCAAGCGGCGTAGCAGTCGAGCCAGCGGTTCAGCGCTGTTTCGAGGCGACCGAACGTCTCGTCGTCGAAGCGGACCCACGTCCCGCCAGTCCGCGCCTCGCAGTACAGCGCCACCGTCGGCCCCACGCCCTCGCGAACCAGGTCCATCGCTCGCGCGTCGTCAGGCGGGTCCGGGTCGAGCGATTCGGCAGTCTCCTCGGCCTCACGTGCGAGCGCGCGAATCCGCTCGTCGTACCGAGGGTGCTGGCTCACGACTTACCCCTGTTTGAACTCGACTCCCTTGCCGCCGGCAGGGTGTTCCCACTCGGTCTCGGCGACGATAGCGCAGGTCCCACACTCGACGCAGGGCTGGGTGTCGAGGCTCACGAGGTGTTCCTCGTGGCCGTTGGTCTGGACCATCTCGTCGCGGTAACAGCCGCCGCCGAAGTCCTTCGCGCTGACCGGACAGGCGGTGACCGCCGTCCCCGACGCCTCGAAGGACTTATCGAGGAGTTTGATGTGCGGTTCGCCCACGTCGTAGGTCAGGTCGCCGATGCGCTCGTCCAGTTCCGGCGGTTCGACCTTGTTCACGTCCGTCACCGGGTCGCCCAACTCCTCGGCGATAACCGTCGGGAGCGTGACGTAGGGCAGTTTCGTGTCGGGAATCATCGAGACGAGCGTCGGCGAGTTGTAGGCCTTCTCTAAGAGGCCGCCCGCCGCGCGAATACCGAAGCGGCCGACGGCGGACTCGGCGACGCTGTTCGTGAGGTCGTCGACCGCGCCGACTTCACCCGCCCGTCCGAACACGTCGTAGCCGGTCGGGCGGAGCTTGTCCATCACGCCTTCGTCGTGGAGTTTCTTCTCGTAGAACTTTCCGGCCCGGTGGGGGTCGCCCCGCGAACGAGCGTCGGCGAACGCCTCGGCGGCCAACGCACCGGCCGTCACGGCGTGGTTCATCCCCTTGATGATGGGACCTTGGGCCTGCATCTGTCCGGCGGCGTCGCCGACGAGGACGAGGCGGTCCTCGTGCGGCGAGGGGTGTGCGACCTTCTTCGAGTCCGGGACGAGTTTCGCGCTGTACTCCAGTTCGTGGTAGTCGTCGCCGAGCCACTGGGCCAGCAGCGGATGCGTGAGCAGGCTGTCGAGCAGTTCCTGCGGTTCGGCCCGCTCCTCGGCCAGCGAGTCGAGGTGGAACACCGTCCCGATGGAGAGCGACGCCTCGTTGGTGTAGAGGAAGCCGCCGCCGCGGACGCCATCGAACAGGTCGCCCGAGAACAGGTGTGCCTCCCCTTCGTCGTCGTCGATGTCGAACCGCTCGTCGATGGTATCGGGGTCCATCTCGGCGACAGCTTTCACTCCCTGGAACCACTCGTCGGGGTCCTCCCAGTCCATCAGGCCTGCGTCGCGGGCGAGTTCGGAGTTGACGCCGTCGGCGGCGACAACGATGTCGGCCTCGATGGGGTCCAGTTCCTCGCTCGTCACGCCGACGATCTCGCCCTTCTCGCGGAGCAGACCGGTGACGTGGACGTCGGTCAACAGGCCGCCGCCCGTCTCCCGCGTGCGTTCGTGGACACGTTGGGCCAGCCACGAGTCCATCGGCCGCCGGAGGACCGAGTCGGCCCACGCGGTGTCGTGGTGGTGTAACCCCCCGAGGTCGAACGTCTTCACCCGGTCGCCGGCGATGTTGTGGATGAAATTCTCCGTCACCGGGCGCTCGGTGGCTTCCTCGCGGAACTCGGGGAACAACCCGTCTATCGTGTACGGCGCAGACTCCTCGGCGTAGATGAGTCCGCCCGAGACGTTCTTCGACCCGGCGTCGACCCCGCGTTCGAGGACGAGCGTCTCGACGCCGTTTCGCGCTAATGTCACCGCCGCCGCGGCCCCGCCGGGACCGCACCCGACGACGACCGCCTCGTAGTGTTCGTGTTCAGTCATCGCTTGCCTCCTGCATGACCGCACCGAGTTCACCCGCTTCGACCGCCTCCGTCAACCGCGGCAACACCTCGAAGAGGTCGCCTTCTATCATGTAGTTCGAGAAGTCCCGGATGTCGGCGTCCGGGTTCGTGTTGATCGCGATGATGGTGTCGGACTCGTCACAGCCGACCTTGTGCTGAATCGCGCCGGAGATACCCGCCGCGATGTAGACGTCGGGTTCGACGACCTGCCCGGATTCGCCGATTTGGCGCTCCTCTGTGATGTACTGCTCGACGTGGCTGTCGAATGCGTACGAGGAAGTGATGACCCCGCGCGAGAGGCCGAGGTCGGCGTCGTCGAAGGCGTCGACGAGGTCCAGCGCGAGTTCGATTCCCTTCGTGGGGTCGTCGCCGATGCCCCGTCCGACGGCGACGACGACATCGTTGCCCGTCAGGTCGACACCGCCGGTGAGGCGGTCGAACTCCGTGACCTCGACTTGGAACCAGTCGTCGTCTAACTCCATCTCGTAGTCGATTACCTCCGCCTCGCGCTCGTAGTCCGGCTCCGGAATCTCGAAGCTCCCCGGAATTACGGAGGCTCCCTGCGGGTGGAAGTCCCGGTTCGGTTTGTCGATACACAGAATCGTCGAGTACTCGAAGCCCGAGAAGTCCGGCCGCTTCATGTGAAGCACGCGCTCGAACTCCTTCTTGTCGCCCGCCTTCCCGACTTTCGCCGGGTTCGATATCATCGCGTTCTCGATGTACAGTCCCGAGCAGTCCGAAGCCAGTCCGGAGTCGAGTGCCCCCTGGACGAGTGCCGAGAGGTCACGACCGTTGTTCGTCGCCGGGAAGACGGTGTAACGCGGTTCGTGGTAGTCCTTCCAGTCGACGTCCTCGTGGCCCTCGCTGGCGAGTTCACCGCCCGCCCGAGACATGTCCGTGACGATCTCCGTGTAGGGCGTGTGTCGGAACCGCTCTAAGCGGTCGTCCTCGTGGTAGATCACGAGGTCCGCGCCGTAGGCGGTCACGTCCTCGACGTGGTCGCTCGCCTCGTCACCGATGAGGACTGCGACGACACGTTCCTCCTCGTCGTAATCCTCGTTGTACTGGTCCATCAGCTCTCGGGCCTTCCCGAGCATCTCCTTCGAGACGTCGACCAGTTCCCCGGCCTGGGTCTCGCAGTAGACCCACATGTCGCGGTACTCCGCGCCGACGGTCCCCTCGATCCACTGCTTGTCGTTGGTCGGATGGTCGAGTTCGGGGTACTTCTCCTCTGGCGGGACGTACTCGACTTCCACGTCCTCGTCTTCCTCGCTGCCTTCGATGGACTCGATGCGGTTCTCGATCTGCGTGATGGCCGACGAGCGGTCCTTTCCCTCGCGTTCGCGTTCGAGGATGTCTGCTAAGACAGCCGCGTCGTCGATGTCCCGGACCATGTTGGCGATGTCCGCGACGGTCATCTCCGAGAGGTCGACGCTCTCGGGGTCGAGTTCTCCGTCGTCTTCCGCTTCGAGTTTCTCGATGCGGTCCTCGATGAGCGTCTTCACCGGCACGCGGTCCTCGCCCGATTCTTCGAGTTCCAGCATCTCGCGCAGTTCGTCGGCGTCGTCGACGTCCTTGATCTTCGGTCCCAGCTCGGCGATCTCGTGTTCTGTGGGGTCTATCTCGGGCATAGTCAGTCACCTGTCGCGTACGGCGCGATTTCGTCCAGTACCGGTTCCAGATCGGCCGGATCGTCGCCGTCGACATCCGTCGCCTCCCGTTCGGAGGGCGCTTTCGGGATGGGGTCGACGCCAGCCACGATGGTCGGCGACCCGTCCAGCCCGATATAGTCCGGGTCGAGGTTGAGGTCCTCGTGGTCCCAGACTGTGAGAACGTCCTCGTAGTCTTCGGCCCGTTCCTGTGTCTGTTCGCGGCGGTCCTTGTGTTCGAGGCGGTGGGTCGCCTTCCGGTAGGTCGGTTCGAACTCCGGGTCCGCGACGACGAAACACGGGAGCGGCGCTTCGACCGTCTCGATCTCGGTGACGTCGCCGTCGACCAACCGCTTGGCCCGCAACAGCTCCTCGTCTTCGTCGATGTCCAGCGAGATGACGTGCGTGACGATGGGCCAGCCGAGACAGTAGGCCGTCTGTGGCCCGGTGTGGCCCGTCTCCCCGTCAGCCGTCTTGAACCCCGCGAACACGAGGTCGGGCTGTGTCTCTAACTTCTCGATGCCTGACGCGACGGTCATCGCCGTGGCCCAAGTGTCGGCCGCGCCCATCTCCCGGTCAGAGAGAAGATAGAGGTCGTCGGCGTAGACGTCGGCCATCCCCTCCTGTAACACCTCCTGATAGCCCGGCGGTCCCATGCTCATCAGCGTGACGTGCCCGCCGTTGCGCACGCTGGTTTGGAACGCCGCACGGAGCGCGTGTTTGTCGTTCGGGTTCATCACCGTCGGTGTCTTGCCGCGCTCTAGGTGCCCGTCCTCGTCGAAGGAGACTTTCCCCTCACGAAAGTCCGGGACGCCCTTCGTCAGAACTACTGTGTGCATATATCTCACGACCCTCGTGAACGTACCTCAAAGCGGGTCGAATATAAATGTATGTTCGTGATAATATCGGTCGGCGACGGGTAGCGAGTAACTAACCGCTACCATCGACTCACACGAACGGAGAACACAGTCCGTGAAACTGTCGGCGAACGCTCAGATACGGCCTGCGCGCCCGGGGTCGACATCGATGGCGTCCACCGGACAGACGTCGACACACAGCATACAGTCGATACACTGGTCTTCGTGGGCCGGGTCGGCCTTTATCTCGCTCTCGGGATGGTCGGGCGTGTCCACCCACTCGAAGACGTCGACGGGACAGTCCTCTAAGCACGCGCCGTCGGCGATGCAGATGTCAAAGTCGACGGCGACGTGTGTGCCGTGGATGCCCAGCGTCTCCGGTTCCTCTACGGGCCCCCACACGTCGTGGCCGTCGTGTTGCTCGACGACTTCGCGGTTGTCTTCGAACTCGGGGTCTATGGTCATTGGTATCTAACACCACTCGTCGATGGTACTTAAAGTTTCGACCGCACGTGTCAGTTCCCGCGGCGATTCGGGCCGACGGTCGGGTCGTCCACTGGCGGTTTCCCGCCGCTGGGGCCACCGCCGGGCGACTGCCTGTCGGGACCACCGCCTCCTGAGAGTCGCTCGTCGGGACCGCTCCCCGGCCCTGCCGCGACGCCGGCGTGCTGACCGAGGAACGCGGCGGTTCGGTCGTACACGTCGTCGTAGAACCCACCGTGGAACGGGAAGGCGTGGCCGCCCGGAACCGGTTCGTAGTCGACATCGGTGAGCGGCGTCAGCGCCTCGGCCATGAGTTCCGATTGCTGTAGCGGCACGACGTCGTCGTCCTCGCCGTGGAGCAACAGCGTCGGCGGCATCGCCGCGTCGACCTGTCCGACCGGCGAAGCGAGGTCGTACGCCTCGGGAATCTCCTCGGGGCCGCCGCCGAGGTACGCCGCGAGTTCGTGGTCTCCGTCTTCGATACCTAACGCCCGGAAGTCGTAGATACCAGAGTAGCCGACGACGGCGTCCAGTGCCGAGGACGCCCCCGGATAGCGCTCCGGTTCGAAGCCGGGTTCGTCGGCGGTCGCCGCCGCCAAGAGGACCAGACTCGCGCCCGCGGAGTGCCCGACGGCGACGACGCCCTGCGGATCGCCGCTGACTCCCTCGGCGCGACACCACTCGATTGCGGCTTTCACGTCCACGAGCGGTGCCGGAAACGTCCACTCCGGGGCCAGTCGGTACTGCGGTTCGACGACGACGTAGCCCTCGGCGGCGAGGTCGATGGCGTGCCGGGAGAACTCGCCCTTGTCGCCGTAGCGGAACGCGCCGCCGCGGACGAGGATGGCCACGGGTTTCGGCCCGCTCGCCGCCGTCGCCTCGTAGCGGTCGAGTAGTAGCGTCCGTCCGTCGACTTCCCGAAACGGGATGTCTCGCTCGACCGTCACCGTCGCGTCGGTGTTCGCTGTCACGTCGGTCACTGCGTCCGTCGGCGGTAAAAACGCGTCGGGGAGCGGCCGAGAAGTAACTGTGATTGGCGGACAGTAGTAGCTCATTACTCTCCACGGCTGGTCGTCACTGCCCGAGTCTAATCACCATCTACCGTTTTCAACGACAGTAACAGTCTCCTCTCATCGCCCCGAATTTCGGTAGCCATCAATCAAATGTTGATAATGGGCCGATAGAACAAAGTTCGATAATGGCATATACGTAGCTGAAATGCGAATCCGGTTCGTTCCGCTGCGCTTCGCCGTAGCCGTCGTCCTCCGTCCCTCTCTCGACCCAGCGATGCGCAGGCGAGGCGGCGCTATGGAGCGCCCCGTGCCGGACAGCAGTACTCAGGAGGGCCGATGACGGACTGCGAGACCGACGAACGGCACTCGCTACAGTACGAAGCCGTCTTCGAATCACTCGACCAGCCGGTGTACCTCGCAGACGACGAAGGCCGGTTCGTCAGGGTCAACGACGCGTTCGTCGAACTCACGGGCCGGGACGAGGCGACGCTCGTCGGCGAGTCAGTCGCGACTGTCTTCGGGGAGAGTCGAGCGACGGAACCGCCAGCGACGGACTCGAAGCAGACGGTCGCGATACTGGGACCGTCAGGGGACGAGATCCCATGTGAGGTATCGGTGACGCCGCTCACGACGGCAGAAGACGAATCGAAATGGGTGGGCGTGGTCAGCGACGTCTCCCGCCGAAGTCGCCTCGAATCCGAGTTGGCGGAGGTGCGCGAACGCCTCCAAACACTCATCGAGGCGTCGCCGCTCGCGATCGTCGCCGCGAACGAGGCGGGCGTCGTCGACGTGTGGAATCCCGCCGCGGAGTCGCTGTTCGGGTGGTCGACGAACGAGATCTGTGGCGAACCGCTCTCCGTCCTCCCGATCGACCATCGGGCCGAACTACAACGTCGCCACGAGCGAGTGCTCGACGGGGACCGCCTCACCGGCGTCGAGACGAAACTCCGACACCGCGGGGGCCACACTATCGACGTGAGCGTCTCCATCGCCCCGATTCGGGGCGAACACGGCGACATCCTCGGTAGCGTCGCCATCATCGCGGACATCTCCGAACAGAAGGCCCGCGAGGAGCAACTCCAAGAGCAAAACGAACGCTTAGACGAGTTCGCCAGCATCGTCAGCCACGACCTCCGGAACCCGTTACAGGTCGCATCCGGGAGTCTCGAACTCGCCAGGCAAGAGGCCGCGCCGTCGGTCGAGGACCGTCTCGACTCCATCGGCGGCGCCTTAGAGCGGATGGAGACGCTCATCGAGGACACGCTCACGCTGGCCCGAGAGGGACAGGACATCGAAGACACCGAAATCGTCAATCTCCGCATCGTCGCGCAAGGCGCGTGGAACGGCGTCCTCACCGAGGAGGCGACCTGTTCGATCGAGACATCACGGACCGTCCTCTGTGATCCTGGTCGGCTGACCGAACTACTTGAGAACCTCTTTCGAAACGCGCTGGAACACGGCAGCACCGACGAGTCACCGGTCACCGTCACCGTCGGCGAGCTCGAAGATGGATTCTACGTCGCAGACGACGGTCCCGGTATCCCCGAAGACCAACGCGACGCGGTGTTCGAATCCGGCTACACGACCGTCGGCGACGGCACCGGGTTCGGCCTCGCCATCGTCGACACCATCGCCGACGCCCACGACTGGGACGTGACGCTCACCGAGAGCGAGGACGGCGGCGCACGCTTCGAGTTCACCGGCGTAGAACGAACGACCTGATCAGGGATGCGCGAAGTACGCGACGGACTCGCCCTCGGGGGCAATCGCGTCCACGCGGGCGAAGCCGATGCGCTCGAACTGGAGCATGTCGTCGGCGTCGTACTCGAGGACGCCCGGCT
This sequence comes from Haloarcula amylovorans, assembly GCF_004681185.1. GTDB lineage: Archaea > Halobacteriota > Halobacteria > Halobacteriales > Haloarculaceae > Haloarcula > Haloarcula amylovorans. Next base: position 1,367,972 of record NZ_SRIF01000001.1, read on the forward strand.
CTGCGATGCCTGTCACGTCGCCGTCCATCGTCCGTAGGCGAAGTTCGGGGCCGTCTGCCGGTGCCCAGTGGACCACGTCGACGCCCTCCTCGCGAACCGCCGTGATGTCGTCACCGACGTACTCGAAGGCGTCGCGGGTGTGACGAACGCAACCGTAGCCCTTCAGCCAGACTCGCTCGCCGTGGCCGGGCAGGTCGTCGCCCTCGACGACGACGCCGCCCGCGACCGGAATCTCGCGTCTGCCTCGGTCCTCGTGGTCGGGATGGAACGGCGGTTCGCCGACGTCGGGACCGCCGACGACCTCTCGCTCGACCAGTCCGCCGTACTCGTCGCCATCGCGGACGAAGAACGCGCGGTCAGTAGCGTCGTCTATCAGGTCGCGGTTGTTGGCGTACACCGAGGACATGGCGAGGTCGACGTTCGAGGTAGAGGTTCCGAGTTCGACCATCGCGTCGACCAGCGCCTCGCCGCGGATGCCGCGCCGGCGAAGACTGGCGACCGTCGGTGCGCGCGGGTCGTCCCACCCGTCGAGTTCGCCCTCGGCGATGAGTTCCGAGATGGTCGAGGTGGACATCTTCACGTCGTACTCGTCGACTTGCACGTGGCCCCAGTGGATGACCTCGGGGTACTCCCAGTCGAAGTAGTCGTAGACGAACTGCTGGCGCTTCGCCGAGTCCTGCAGGTCGATGCCGCGAATGATGTGCGTGACGCCGAGCAGGTAATCGTCGACGCCGCTCTGGAAGTCGAGCATCGGCCAGCAGCGGTACTGTTCGGCCGCCTCTCGGGGATGGGGTGTGTCGATCATCCGGAAGGCGACGAAGTCCCGCAGCGCGGGGTTCTTGTGTGTGATGTCGGTCCGCACGCGCAGGACCATCTCGCCGCTCTCGTACTCGCCGTCGACCATCGCCTCGAACTCGTCGAGCACCGTCTCGGCGTCCTTCTCGCGGTGGGGACAGGCCTCGCCGCTGTTTTTCATGTCGGAGAACTCCCCCTGCGGGCACGAGCAGGTGTAGGCCCCGCCGAGGTCGATGAGGTCCCGCGCGTGGTCGTAGTACGTCTCCACGCGGTCGCTGGCGCGATAGACGGCGTCGGGTTCGAAACCGAGGTAGTCGATCGCGTCGAGGATGGCGTCGTAGGCATCGAGGTCCGGGCGCTTGGTCTCCGGGTCGGTGTCGTCGAACCGGCAGACGAACTCGCCCTCGTAGCGCTCCTTGTACGTCCCGATGACGGCGGCCATCCGGGCGTGGCCGATGTGCCACGGGCCGTTGGGGTTTGGGGCGACGCGCATCCGCACGGTGTCGTATTCGTCGGCGTTCGGCAGGTCCGGAAGCGGGTGCTCCTCGCCCTCGTCCGCCGCTTCGAGTTCTTCGAGTTTCTCGGGGGCGAGCTCCGCGAGTCGCTCGCGGCGAGCCTCGGTATCCATGCCGTTGACCCGGTCTACCACCGGCGAGATGATGGCTGGAATCTCGTCGCCGTACTCGCGGAACTCCGGGTTCTCGCCCATGAGCGGCCCCATGATGGCCCCGACCTGTGCCTCGCTGTCGTGTTTGACCGCGTTGAGGAGGGCGTTCGTCTCGGCGGCCTCCTCGATACGCTGGCGTAGCGCGTCGTCCATGCTCGTCTCTGACACCGCCCCGGTCAAAACGGCGTCGGGTTCGTCCGGTCGCTCGTCGGTTTCTCCAGCGGGCTTCCCGCCATCGTTATTTTCGCGGCCATCGCAGTCATCGTACATGACCGACACCGCACAGTTCCTCGCGGACTCGCCCGACCGGTTAGCGCTCTTAGAGCACCTCCGCGAGACACCAGGGTCCCCCCGCGACCTTGCCGACGACTTGGAGCAGTCCCGGCGGAGCGTCCAGCGAAATCTGGCCGCCTTCGCCGACCGCGGGTGGGTCGAGAAGCGCGACGGCGACTACCGCCTGACGACGACGGGACTGCTGGTCACGCGCCGTCACCGCGAGTACGTGGACGCGCTCGCGGCTATCGGCGACAACGACGCTCTCTACGCACACCTACCTGTAGACGCGGCTCCGGAGCCGAGCCTGCTCGCGGACGCGACGCTCGTCGTCGCCGAGCCCGACCAGCCGCAGGCCCCGGTCAGCCACTACGTGAGTACCGTCGAGTCGGCCGACACCTCCCACGTTCGGATGATTTCGCCGGTGTTGAGCCGCCTGTTCCACGACGCTCACGCCGAGTTGGTCCTCGCGGGCATCGAGACGGAACTCGTCCTCGACGGGCCGACCATCAATCGCGCTCGGGAGAAGAACCCCGCGGAGTTCGCGACCGTCGTCAGCGTCCCGCCGTTCACGCTGTACCATAGTCCGGACCCTATCTCGTTCGGCCTGACGCTGACCGACGACCGCGTCCTCTTGCTCGCCTACGACGAGAGCGGGCAACTTCACGCCTGCGCCGATGGGACTGACCCAGAGCTCTACGCGTGGGCGACGGACTGTTTCGAGCGCCACCGCGAGCGCAGCGAGTCGGTGTCGGGTCTGGACGCGCTCCGTTCCTGAGTGGCCGCGGTGACAGGGGGTGTCACGCCCGACGGTAGGTGACGTAAACTCTCCCTGTGCAGTATCTCGACTCGTATGCGAATCCTCCTCCTCGGCGGCACCGGCTTCGTCGGTCGTCGCCTCGCCGCCCAGTTGGTCGACCGAGGCCACGACGTGACAGCGCTGGCTCGCTCCCCTGACGCGACCGCCCTCACCGACGGCGTGCGAACGGTCGCAGGCGACGTGACCGATCCGGACTCGCTCGCCCCAGCCTTCGACGGACAGGACGCCGTCGTGAACCTCGTCGCGCTCTCGCCGCTGTTCGAACCCGACGGGGGAAGCGAGATGCACGAGAGAGTCCATCTCGGCGGGACCGAGAACGCTGTCGCCGCCGCCGAATGCCACGGCGTCGACCGCTTCGTCCAGTTGAGCGCGCTCGGTACCGACCCCGACGGCGCGACGCACTACATCCGAGCGAAAGGGAACGCCGAGGCCGTCGTCCGCGACTCGGCACTCGACTGGACCATCGTCCGTCCCTCCGTCGTTTTCGGCGACGGCGGCGAGTTCGTCTCCTTCACGCGCCTGCTGACGACGCCGTACGTCACGGGACTCCCCGGCGGCGGGAAGACCCGCTTTCAGCCCATCTGGGTCGAGGACCTCGCGGGGATGCTCACCGACTGTGTCGCCGACGCGTCCCACGTCGGCGAGACGTACGAACTCGGTGGTCCCGAGGTGCTAACGCTCGCGGACGTAGCTCGCACTATCTATCGCGCCGACGGGAAGCCACTTCGCGTCCTGCCCGTCCCGATGACGCTCGCCAAAATTGGGCTGACTGTCGGCGGGAGCGTTCCCGGTTTCCCGATGGGTCCCGACCAGTACCGCTCGCTCAAGTTCGACAACACCGTCACCGCCAACGACGTGACCGCCTTCGGCCGCACCGAGGCCGACCTCCGGTCCTTCGAGGAGTACCTCGACGAAGGCAGCGAGCATCACAGCGACCGTCGCCGGAGTCTCCTGACCCGACCGGCAACGCTCGCCCTCTTCGCGTACTTCGCACTCTCGGCCTCCCTTCCGTCGCTGACCGGCTCCCCGCTGGCGATTGCCCTCTACGTCCCGACCTACCTCCTGACGATGTTCGTCTACGATGCCCCCTGGGGGCTGGAGAACGTCGTCTACGGGGCGGAGTCTCTGCTGGGAATCGGTCACAGTTCGGCGCTGTACTACGTCGGCCTGCTGATGACGTACTTCGCCTGTGCCGTCGTGCTGACGTGGCTCGGGAGGTCGGTCCGCTCGGCCGTCGGCCCCCGCCGTGGCTAGGCCGCTCCCGACCGGCGGCTGTCGCCCTCACCTTCGTTTGTCGAGATGCGCGCCGACTCGTTCGAGCGTCTCCAGTCCTGTCACTTCGCCGGGTTCGTCGGGCACCGTCCACACGTCGAGGTCCGACAGCGACGCTCGGAGTGCGGCGATAGCGTCCGCTTGGACAGCCTGTTTCCCGAGACAGCGCTCGCAGTCACCTGGCTCTTCGATGACCTTGTTCACGACGAGCGTCGTCACCGGAATCTCGAACTCGCCCAGTCGCTCGACGAGTCGCTCGCTCTCGCGGACCGCCATCGTCTCCGGAATCGTGACGACGCGGAACTCGGTCTGTTCGGGGTCTCTGAGAGTTGTTCCCACTCGCTCCATCCGCTCTCGCATCTCGGTGAAGTCGTCGTGCTCCTCGCGTCGCTTGCGTCCCATCGGCCCGAACAGCATCGTCCGCGTGGCGTCGACTTTCCGCCGCACCTGGTCGCGTAAATCAAGCGCCGTTGCCATCCCGCGGTCGAGGACCGACGGCAGGTCGAGGAGCCTGAGCGTGTGACCCGTCGGCGCGGTATCGAACACCACCCGGTCCCAGCGGTCGCTGTCGACGTAGGTGGCGAGCCCCTCCAGCGCGGCGAGTTCGTCGCTGCCTGGCATGACGCCAGAGGTGAACAGCGTCGCTACGTCCTCCTCGTCGAGGCGGATGCCGGCGTCGTCTAGCTCGTCGGCCAGCGCCTCGAACAGTACGCGATAGCGGTCGACGCCCGCCTGCGGGTCCACCTCGACGCCCCAGAGATTCTCGCGTATCTCGGTTGGGTCGCCACCGAGGGCAGCGTCGAAAGAGTCGGCGAGCGAATGGGCCGGGTCTGTCGACACGACTAACGTCTCGTACCCGTCTCTTGCCAATCGCAGCCCGGTCGCCGCCGCGACGGTGGTCTTGCCGACCCCGCCTTTCCCGCCGTAGAGGACGAACCGTGTCACGATAGACAGTTGGGACCGAAACCGTTTAACTCCGTGCCGGAAAGCGGAAGTCAAAATCCGATGGAAAATAGCTGCGAGGACCCGGCTGTGGACTACGCCGCTTAGATGTCCTGGACGAGTTCGCCGAATTGGTCGGTCGGGATCGCCCGCATCGTCTCCGTGTCCAGTCCGTACCGCTCGATGGCGATGGAGGCCTGAATGACGGTGTCCTCGTCGGGTACTTCGAATATGAGCAGGAAGTCGTAACTGCCCGCTAGCGCGTAACTATCGAGGAGCGTCCCACCGAACTCCTCGATGTCCTGTTGGACCTCGCCCCAGATGCTCACGAGTTCCTGTGCGTTCTGTATCTCCTGTTCGTTCACGTCGGCCAGGACCGAGTACGTCGGCATAGTCGATGCCTGACGTGTCCCGATTATAGGCTTGTTGCCCGATACGCGCCCCGATATAAAGACGACGGGGAACGGTTCCGGCTGTCAGTACTCGCGCTCGACGAGATAGTTGGCGATGCCGTCCAGCAACTCGCGGGCCTCGTTGTCGGGGAGCACTTCGAGGTTCTCCTTGCCGCTCTGGACGAGATCCTGTGCTCGGTCCTGTGCGTACTCGATCGATCCCGCTTCGCGAAGCCGGGCAACGGCGTCGTCGATTTCGGCTTCGGAGACGTCCTCGACGGAGTCGGTGTCGACGAGGTTCGCCACGTCGACGCCCTGCTGGCGTGCGTGTAGCGTCACGAGCGTCTGCTTGTTCTCGACGAGGTCCGACCCGCGCTGTTTGCCAAGTTTCTCCGAGGGCGTCGTCAGGTCCAGCAGGTCGTCCTGAATCTGGAACGCCCGGCCCACGTCCAGTCCGTGATTGTACAGCGCCGTGACCGTCTCCTGGTCCGCCCCGAGCAGGGTCGCCGGGATCGACGCGGCGGCCCCGTACAGCACGGCCGTCTTGAGTTCGACCATCTCCAGATACTCGTCGGGCGTGACCGCCTCGCGCTGTTCGAACTCGATGTCCAGCGACTGCCCCTCACAGATGCGGGTACACGTCGTGGCGAGTCGCTTGTTCGCCTCGACGGTTCGCTCCGGAGCGGCCCCGGTTTCGAGCAGGAATTCGAAGGCCTTCGAGTACAGCGTGTCGCCGGCCAGAATCGCCGTCGAGAGGTCGTACTCCTTGTGGACGGCGGGGACTCCCCGGCGGAGGTCGTCGTCGTCCATGATGTCGTCGTGGATGAGCGTGAACGTCTGTATGACCTCGATGGCGATGGCCGCCGACAGCACGTCGGCGTCTCCGCCGTCTAGCGTCGGGAAGTCGCGGTAGTTTTTCGAGAGGGGTTCGACGTCTAACAGTGACTCGGCGACCAACAACAGCACCGTCGGTCGGAGTCGTTTGCCGCCAGCGTCCAGCAGGTACCGGGTCGCCTCGTAGAGATGTTCCGGTCGCGTGACCGGGAGTTCCTCCGGAAGCGCCTCGTTGACCCGCTCTCGCCGGGCGAGGATGGCTGCTTCGACCTGCTGATGGCGTTCGGACATCACTCTACTCGGTGAGTTGGATCATGTTACCGTTTCGGGTAACGTGTAGGTCGCGGCCGACCTTGTAGCCCTGGTTCTCGGCGAGGTCCACGTACGGTGCGAACCCTTTGAGGCTCTGGTGAGCGGGAATGACGTGCTGTGGCTGAAGTGCCTGGAGCATCTCGTAGTGGCCTTCCTCTCGAAGGTGGCCTGAAACGTGGATGTCGTCGTAGATGCGAGCGCCCTGCATGCCCAGCAGTTTCTCGGACTGGTAGCGCTGCCCCTCGTTCGTCGGTTCCGGGATGACCCGGGCCGAGAAGAGGACCTTGTCGCCGTCGTCCAGTTCGTAGGGCGTCTCGCCGCGGCCCATACGAGTGAGCATCGCGCGCGGTTCGCCCTGGTGGCCCGTCACGATGGGCAGGAAGTTCTCCTTGCCCTCGTTCATGATGCGCTTGAACGTGCGGTCGACGGACTTGCGGTGGCCGTACATCCCCAGGTCGTCGGGGAAGTCCACGAAGTCCAGTCGCTCTGCGGTACCGGAGTACTTCTCCATCGAGCGGCCCAGCAGAACCGGCTGTCGGCCGATGTCTTCGGCGAACTCGACGAGGCTCTTCACGCGAGCGATGTGGCTCGAGAACGTCGTGGCGACGATCCCGCCGTCGTAGTGCTCGATACTCTGCATGACGTCCTTGAGGTGTCGACGAGCGACGGACTCGGACGGCGTTCGGCCCTTCCGACCGGCGTTCGTACAGTCCTCGATGTAACAGAGGACGCCCTCGCCCTCGCGACCGATTTCGCGGAAGCGCTTCATGTCGATGGGGTCGCCCAGCACTGGCGTGTGGTCCATCCGCTTGTCCAGCCCGTAGACGACCGCGCCTTCCGGCGTGTGGAGGACGGGGTTGATAGCGTCGATGATGGAGTGGGTGACGTTGACGAACTCCAGTTCGGTACGCTCGCCGATCTGCATCGTCTCGCCTGCCTCCATCTTCTGGAGGTCGTTCTGGACGCCGAACTTCTCCTCGCCCTTGATCTGCTGTTTGACGAGTTCGATCGTGAAGGGCGTCGCGACGATGGGTGCGTCGTATCGGTGTGCGAGCTTCGAAATCGCGCCGATGTGGTCTAAGTGGCCGTGCGTCGGCACGATGGCCTTTACGTCGCCCTCGAGGTCGGACATGACGCGGTCGTCCGGAATCGCGCCCATGTCGATGAGGTCGAGCGAGTGCATCCGCTCGGTCTCGACGTTGTCGTGAATCAGTACCTTCGAGAGGTTCAGGCCCATGTCGAAGATGACGACGTCGTCCCCCGCACGGACGGCCGTCATCTGTCGGCCTACAGCCTCGTAACCGCCAATTGTTGCAATTTCGACTTCCATGGTTGTAGCTCCGAGTGGAGCCGGCCGCGAGCACGCGGTTGGTGGTGGCGACGACGGTAACCGCCGAAACGGCGTCTCGATTCCGATGGGTGGCGAGGCCAGCCAGGGTAGACCCGTAGCCTCGGTTCCCGTAGTGGAAGGGACTCACGTCCCGACGACTTTTCCCCCGTCGTCTGCCGGCCGCCGAACCGCGAGTCGCGGGCGGCCGTGCGCTCGGTTACGCGGCAGTACAACGCGGCTTCTTAAAACGATGTGGGTTCTGTCCGCTCACTCGTCGTCCAGCGCGTCCGATAGCGGGTCGCTGTCCGAGTCGACATCGAACCCGCGGGTACTGCCAGCGGTCTCAGAGTCGTCCTCGTCGCTCGATTGGGCGGATGTGTCTTCGACCGTCTCGCTCGTCTCCATATCGCGCGCGTCCGCCACCTCCGAGTCGTCCCCGGCCTGCGTCTCCTCGGCGGGCGCGCGCTCGAACAGATCGCTCCCCTCACCGGTCTCCTCGCCGAACAGATCGTCCGTCGTCCGCGGTCCGTCATCAGGTTCGCCCCGGTCTCCCGTCGCGTCCGTGCCCCCGGTTGAGTCGGGCTGGCTCTCGGTGCTCCAGTCAGCGAAGCCGGGTGCGTCGTCGTCCCCGGCCCCGTCAGCGCCCGTTTCGGCCGTTTTCGCGTCCGTCGCCTCGCGCGGCTCGAACTCCGTCGGGTCCGGTGGCGACCACTCCTGTGGTTCCTCACTCTCCGCCGAAGTCGGCTCGTTCTCCTCGTGTGCCGCCCCTTCCCCGACCATGTCGCGCTGGGCGTCCGTCGTCGGTCCGCCGAAGATACTCCCGTCGTCGGGCTCACCCGTCGGTTCCGCGCCGGTGTCCTCAGCCTCGGTGGCAGTCGCCGTGCTCGACGGGGTGTCGTCGGTGGCTTCGGCCCCCGGAACGCCAATGTTGGCGTCCGTCTGCTGGTCCGGAACTGACTCTTGGCCCGGAGTCGTCGTCTCGTCCTCGGTTCCGGTCGCAGCTGCTGACGACGACTGTTCCGGTTCCTGCGCCGCGTCTGTCGTCTCGGGCTCCGTCGAACCCGGTCCCGAGCCACCTCGCCCTTCGCCTGGTCGGTTGACGCCCACGGGATCGGCGGGGTCCTCGGCAGGCGGCTGTGTCGCCGATTGCTGGGTTGGCGTCTCATTGCTATCGGCGGTCGCCACGGTCCCACCGGCCGCCGCACCGGTCGCAGCGGTCGCCGCGTCCGCGGGCTGACGCTCGTCGGCCGTCGTCTCGCCGTCGGTCGCGGCCTCGTCAGTGGTCACAGGCTCGTCGCTCGATTCGTCCTCGACTCGCTCGGTGGCCGATTCCCCGCCCGTCGCCGCTACGGCAGCGGCGGCACCCACCCGCGTCGCATCGGCGACGAGTTTGTGGGCGAGTCCAAATAGGCCCGACAGCGTGAGGAGGACGCCGACCCCGGCGACGGCGACACCTAAGAGCGCACGATTCGTCTCGACTGCGGTGGAGGTCGCACTCGACGCGCCGAGGACCATGCCGATACCGACGAACACGCCGCCGACGACGCTCACGACGAGAAAGTACCCGACGAAACGCGTGCCGTATCGGTAAACGTCCAATAAGCTAACAGCAGACATTGTACGACAATAACCAACGTCGGTCAAATAGGTTACGCCGGCAGTATCACTCAGCGTCGATGGTCGTCCCTGGCGATTCCCCGGCAACGAACGCGGGAAGGGCGTCGGGACCGAAAATGTGGGCCGGACTCTCTAATTCGAGCAACGCCCGAACCTTCCCGGCCATCCCACCGGAGACGTCCGTCGCGTCGCTGCCACCGAGGGCCGCCGCGACGTCCTCGAACGCCGCGATTCGCTCGATTACGTCTCCCGATTCGGAGAGCACACCCGAGACCGTCGAGCAGACGCCGACCCGAGTCGCGTCCACAGCGGCTGCGAGTTCGACGACGAGTTCGTCGCCGCTGAGGACGGTGGCCCCCTCGCCTTCGTGAGCGACGAGGTCACCGTGAAGCACCGGTACGAACCCCTCGCCGAGCAGCGTCTCGACCTGTCCAGTCGGCAGCGAGAGCGACCCGTCGGCGTCGCGGTGGCCCGCTGAGAACGGATGGACCGGGACTGCCGGAACGTCTCGGTCGGTTAGCGAGGCGACGACCCGCGCGTTCAGTCGCTTCATCGCGCTGTGAATCGCCTGTACGCCGGCAACGTCGTGGGTCCCTTTGGTCGTGCTGACGCCGTACTCCGCGGCGTGGTGGTGGCCGAAGCTCCCCCCGCCGTGGACCACGACGAGCTTCTCGTCCGCGGCGGCGACGGCATCCGCTGCGGCCGAAAGCGCCGCGTCGTCGACTGTCTCCGGTTCGTCCTTCTCGGTGACGACGCTCCCGCCGAGTTTGAGGACGACGGTCATTCCTGCCGGACTCCCTCGGTGTCTAGCTCCGCCCGGAACGCGTCCTCACACCCCGGCGTGTACTTCAGCGCGGTGAGGGCGTCGTCGCCCTCGTCCAGCGCAACGATACAGCCACCGCCGCCGGCCCCGGTGAGTTTCGCACCGACCGCGCCGGCGTCTCTGGCGGCCCACACCATCGTATCCAACGACCGCGAGGAGACGCCAAGCGCCGACAACAGCCCGTGGTTGAAGTTCATCAGCTCCCCCAGCGACTCGTAATCGTCCGTGCCGAGGACATTCTCTCCTTCGCGGACGACATCACCGATCGCTCTGACGGTGTCGGCCGCGAAGTCGTGTTCCTCCCGAAGTCGGCGGACACCGGCGACGAGCGCCCCGGTATCGCCGGCCCCACCGTCGAACCCGATAACGAACGGTAGATTGCCGATCCCGTCGAGTGTTCGGCAGTCGTCGCCCTCGACACGGACCGCGCCGCCGACGGCCGAACAGAACGTATCGGCGCGCGAGGCCTGTCCGTCCTGTACCGCCGACTCGACCTGATACGCTCTGTCGGCAATTTCGCGAGGGGAGAGCGAAACGCCCAACTCCCGCGTCGCGGCGTCGATGGCCGCGACCACGACCGCCGCCGACGAGCCGAGCCCCGCTCCCAACGGAATATCGCTCTCTATCTGTATCTCGAAGCCCGCATCCGGAGTGTCCGTGGCCTCCCGGACCTGCGAGACCGCTTCGTTGACGTAGCCCATCGCCGCCTCGACGAGCGGTCGCTCCGCTTCGACGTCCGGGCGGGCATCGCCGTCGCCATCGTACTCGACGGTGAAGCCGTCGAGTTTGAGGTCCTCCGCGTGCACGCGCAACCCATCTTCTCGCTCGGTGGCCGTCACCCGCGCCCGGCGCTCGATGGCACACGGGACCGCCGGCTCACCGTAGACGACTGCGTGTTCCCCGAATAGATATACCTTTCCGGGGGCACTCGACGTAACCATACTCGTTCGTCTATCTGGAGAGGGTTAGGCGTTTTCGGAGCGAGATTCCGGGTTCGACGCGGCAGTTCGCTCGCGTTTCGGGAAGACACGTAATGGGGTGACGGTAAAAGCCGTTTTTCAGCCTTCTGAAAGCACTTTTAGTGACACTCGAAACGATTGGGTATGAACCGCCGCCGACTGCTCGCCTCGTGTGGAACGTGCCTCGCCGGACTCGCTGGGTGTCTCTCGGAGTCGCCCGCAAACACGGCCGAAACGCCGAACCAGACCGAATCCCCACCGAGCGAGACCACAACCGACTCGCCCACCGAACGACCCTCCGGGACACAAACCGACACGACGCCCTCCGTCGGAGACATCGTCGTTCGAAAGGCCATCAGATACGAATCCACGATGGGGTCGGGCGGCGTGCTCACGGCCAGCGAAACGCAGTACGTCGTTGCCTCGATACAGGGACCACAGGACGCCTCGACCGACGGCTTCTCACTAGAGACCGATGCTGACTCGTGGGACCCCGGACTGCCCAAGACCGCTGGGGCCAGAAACCACTCCGTCGCGGGCATCGAGCGACCGTATCTCGCGTTCACTCTGCCGTCGCCGCTGTCGGCGTCGAACCCGCGAATCCGACGCGACGGTGAGGACACCGAATGGTCGCTCCCGGACGGCGCAACGGAGACGCTCGCTGCCTCGGCCCTCCGGTTCGAACTCGATAGTCTGACCGTCCCCGAATCGGTCTCGCAAGGCGAGCAGTTGTCAGTATCGCTCTCGGCGACGAACGTCGCCGAGACGAACGGTCGATTCCTCGCGGCCGTCTACTGGCCGACGAAGCGCATCGCGGACGACGACGAATCACACGTCGTCGAACGAACCGTCGCCGCCGGCGAGTCGATGTCGGCGTCGCTCGACATCGACACGAGTTACACGACGAACGAGGCCGAATCGATACCGCTACGGATTCGCGGCCACGTCATCGCCGAGCGAGACATCGACGTATCGGACGTCTCGACGGACTGGTGAGCGCTCGAACGGGCCGTTTCTCTCGTCGCTCCCGGCCGACTAGTCCCGTTTTTCCACTCGCATCGACATCTCCTGTCGCGGGTGGGCGGTCAGCGATGGCATGAGTTCCAGCGGCGTCTCGCCTTGGAAGTCGAGTCGGTATCGCTGGGCCGTCGTCGCGGTGATGAGTTGCGCTTCCAGCATGGCGAGGTGCTTGCCAATACAGTGTCGTGGCCCGCCACCGAACGGGAAGTACGCGAAGCGAGGCCGTTCGTTCGCTCGCTCGGGCCGCCAGCGGTCAGGGTCGAACGTTTCCGGGTCGTCGTAAAAGCGGGCCGAGCGGTGGACGCCCCACTGGGGGAGCATCAGCGTCGTCCCCGCTTCGACCGAATAGCTGGACAACTCCACGTCTTCTGTTGGCTCACGGAAGATGGTGTATACCGGCGGATACAGTCGCATCGCCTCCTGGATCACTCGCTCCAGATAGTCGAGTTCACGGACGTGTTCCATCCCCGGTCGCTCGTCGCCGACGACTTCGTCGAGTTCCGCGTGGACCTTCTGTTCGGCTTCGGGATGTTCCGACAGCAGGAACCACGTGTAGGTGAGCGTCAGCGCCGTCGTGTCGTGGCCCGCGAGCAGCATGGTCATCATCTCGTCGCGTAACTGCTCGGCCGTCTGCTTCCCGTCGTCGCGTGCCCGAATGAGCACCGAGAGGAAGTCCATCGGCCCGTCGGCGTCGGTCCCGACGTTCTCCTCGCGGACGGCGATGATGTCGCCTAGGACCTCGTCAAGCGTCTCGACGGCACTGGCGAACTCGGCGTCGTCGGGCATCGGCATCCAGTCGGGCGCGGCGAACCTGATCGGGTCGGGTTCGAAGCGCTGGCCCAGCGGGACGAGTTGCTCCTCGATAGTCCGGACCCGCTGTTCGGAGAGTTCGACACCCATCATCAGGTCGAGGATCACGTCCAGTGTCACCCGCGTCATCGACTGTTCGATATCGACGACGTCGCCCGTCTCCCACCCCGCGATGCGGTCTTCGGCGTGGTCCGTGATGCGGTCTGCCATCCCGGCCAGCCGCCCCATCGAGAACGCCGGATTGCCCAGTCGGCGCTGCTGTTCCCACGTCTCGCCCTCGCTCAACAGCAGTCCCTCGCCGAGTAAGTCGCCGAGCGCGTCCCCCTGGAAATCCGGCTTCCGGAACCGATCGGCCTCCGAGACCAGCACCCGCTCGATCGCCGTCGGGTCACAGAGCATCAGCGTGTCCATCGGCCCCATATCGAACCGGGCCACGTCGCCGTAAGCCGTCTCCAGCGCCGAGATGAACCGAAACGGGTCGTTAGCGTACGTTCGGCTGCTCCCGAACAGCGGTTCCCCTTTCGGTCCCGGCGGGGTCTTCGACATAGCGGCGGTTAGGACTGGACACGTTTGAATCGACTGCCAAACCGTGTCGCTGCTTACCGAAGCATCTCCTCAGAGCCAGCGGTTCGGGTCCAGATTCCAGTCGGTGTGCCGTCGCGTCCACGCCCCGCCGAGGCCGCCGACAGCGCTCAGACCGACCGTGTACGCGAGGAAGAACCCAAACACGAGCCCCAGGAAGAGGTCGTAGGCTGGCGACGACGGAGAGATCCCAAATCCGAGGACGCTGGCGACGTACAGCGCCGGGACGAACAACACTAGTAACGGTACCATCGCCGCGATTCCGGCGAGCATCCCAATCCACAGGCCCGTCGCGTAGCCACTGCCGTGCCGGTGTGCTGCCACCGCACCACCGACGAACGACGAAAACGGTATCATCGAGAGAACGAGCGTCACGAGCGCGCCCCATCCCGCGTCCATCAGCGTCTCGCGCATCTCACCTCTCGCTGTTGCGTGGAACCGTAATATAATTGCCCGCCAGCGCGCCTCAGTTGCCGATGTCCGTCTCGTACTTCACGTAGTTGCCCAGCCAGCCGCCCAGCGCACTCAGCCCGACGATGTAGACGGCTGAGAACAGACCGATGACGATGAGGAAGACGAAGCTGAACGCGCCGAACCCGACCGGCATCCCGCCGCTGAGGACGAGGCCGAAGAGGACGACGAAAACGAATACGGCGACTATCGCCGAGAACACGAGTCCGATGAGGCCGGAGACGACGCCGACACGCAGACCGTCGTTTCGGTCGCCGCCTTGGAGGTACCCAGCGAGCACACCGCCGAAGACCGGGGCGAAGGGGACGAAAGAACTGAGCAGAGCTGTCGCGACTGCGCCGATGACCGCGTTGAGGAGGGTATCTTGTTCTGCCATCGCTCCCGCTACTCGGGGGTGTCTGGTATGTTTTGTGCTGTAGCGGGGACAAAGCGAGCGTCGCCACTCCTCGAAGCGGTGAGCCGCGAAAACGAAGCGAACGCGCGAACTCAGATATCGGACTCGAAGTCGTCGAGTCCGTAGGACGGCTCAGCACCGCGGCGGTCGAGCGTCTCGTTGGCCAGCAGCCAGTAGACGACCGACAGCGCCTTTCGCCCCTTGTTGTTCGTCGGGACGACCAGGTCCACGTTGGACGTGGTGTTGTTGGAGTCACACATGGCGATGACCGGGATGCCGACCGTGATGGCCTCCTTGACGGCCTGTGCGTCGCCGATGGGGTCGGTGACGACCACGACGTCCGGTTCGATGTAGCCGTCGTAGTCCGGGTTCGTTAGCGTGCCCGGGATGAATCGACCCGTGCGGGCGCGAGCGCCGACGGCTTCGGCGAACTTCTCGGCCGGGAACCGGCCGTACTGGCGCGACGAGGCCACGAGAATCTGCTCAGGCTCGTAGTTGGCCAGGAAGTCCGCAGCCGTGCGGATGCGCTGGTCGGTCATCGAGACGTCCAGCACGTAAAGCCCGTCGTCACGGACGCGGTGGATGAACCGCTCCATGTCCTTGGTCTTTTGCTGGGTCCCGATATGGACACCGGCGCCGAGATAGTCCTCGACGGGGATGAGGAGGTCCGCCTCCGACTGCTCGTCGGGCATGACGTCCTCGTCTAGCTGCGGTCCGGCGTCTTCGGTTTCCGCTTCTTCTGTCTCGGCCTCGGCCGCCTCGTCGGCGGCGTCGGCGGGCTGTTCGGCTTCCGTCTCGGGCTCGGCGTCGGCCGCTTCGTCGTCCTCCTCGGACGGGTCGAAGTCGGACTCGGACGCGTCGAGACCCTCTTTTTCGTTCCCGCTCATACTGCGTTGTCCTCGATACGGATGAGTTCGTTCAGCTTGGCTGTGCGCTCGCCACCGACCGCGCCCGTCTTGATGAACGGCGCGCCGGTCGCCACGGCGAGGTGTGCGATGGTGGTGTCCTCGGTCTCGCCGCTCCGGTGGGAGACGACGGACTCGTAGCCGTTCCGGGTCGCCAGCTCGATAGCGTCCACCGCGTCGGTGAGCGTCCCGATCTGGTTCGGCTTGATGAGGATGGAGTTGCCCGCACCGGCGGCGATGCCGGCCTCCAGTCGCTCGACGTTCGTGACGAACAGGTCGTCACCGCAGACGAGCGTCTGGTCGCCGACGCGGTCGGTCAGGTCGGCGAAGGCCTCGTAATCGTTCTCGTCGAGGGGGTCCTCGACGTAGACGAGGTCGTACTCCTCAACCTTCTCGGCGATGTACTCGATCTGTTCCTCGGTGGACTTGACGCCGTCGTCGTAGACGTAGCCGTCCTCCTCGTCGTCGTACAGCTCGGCACCGGCGACGTCGAGACCGAAGGCGATCGCGAAACCGAAGTCGTCGGCCGTCGTCTCGACGGCCTCGTTCATGATTTCGAATGCTTCGTCGTCCGAGACGGAAGGAGCCCACGCGCCCTCATCGCCCTTGCCCGCGGGCAGGTCGCGCTCTGCGAGGATGTCGTGGACTTCCTGGTGGACCGCGGCGTTGGCGAAGACCGCCTCTTCGACGCTCGGCGCGCCGACGGGTGCCGCCAGGAACTCCTGAATGTTCGTTGCGTCCGCGGCGTGTTCGCCGCCGCCGATGATGTTACCGAGCGGCGTCGGGTACTCGTTGCCACGGAAGGTGCCGCCGAGATGCTGGAACAGCGGTGCGCCCAGCACGTCGGCACCGGCCTTGGCGGCCGCCATCGAGATGGCGACGGCCGAGTTTGCCCCGATTTCGGAGAAGTCATCAGACCCGTCGGCGGCGCGGAGCGCCGCGTCGACGTCACGCTGATTGCCGGCGTGAACTTCGCCGATGAGGCGCGGGAGAGCGTCGTCGCGAGCGTTCGCGATGGCCTCCTGAGCCGGCAGTTCGATGGCCTCGTACTCGCCGGTACTTGCGCCGCTCGGTGCCTTGCCGCGGCCGAAGCCCCCACTCTCGGTGAGGACGTCGGCTTCGACGGTCGCGTTCCCACGCGAGTCGAGGACGCGGCGGAGTCGAACGTCAGTGATTAGGGTCATTTGTGGTCGCCTCGTTTGACGGTGAAGGGGAGCACACCGGCGTCGTACTCCTCGGCCGCGATGAGGATCGGCTGGGTGTGTTCCGTTTCGATGAGCACGGGCGCACCGTGGGCCAACTGCAGCGCTCGCGCGCCGAGTTTGCGGGCCTTCTCGTATCGGCTTTCCTGTGCGTTCATTGGTACGGAGCCACGATGTCGACGAGGTCCTTGTGCGAGACGAGCATCCGGCGACAGCAGTGCCGCTCGACGCCGAGTTCGTCGAGGACCTTCTCCGGGTCCTCGGGATCCTCGGCTTCGCGGGTGCGGGCCTTGAACTCCTCCCAGTGCTCGCCGACGACGTTGCCGCAGGTGAAACACCGGACCGGTACCATCATGCTTGAATCACCTCAGCGGTAGGATTTCTGGTAGCGGGCCCGAGCGCCGGGACCGCCCCACTTCTTGGGTTCGGACTGGCGAACGTCGTTGACCAGCAGCGACCGGTCGAACTCCATGAACGCGTCGCGCAATTCCGCGTCGTTCGTGAAGTCCACGAGACCGCGAGCGATGGCGGTTCGGGCGGCGTCAGCCTGCCCCATGACACCGCCACCTTCGACGGTCACGTCGACGTCGACGTCGTCGCGAAGTTCGTCCTCCGCGATGCGGAACGGCTCCAGCATCTTCAGCTGGGCCAGCTCCGGATCGACCAGTTCGACCGGCTGAGAGTCGATACGTACACGACCCTCGCCCTCGCGGATAGTCGCGCGGGCGACGGCAGTCTTCTTCTTACCAGACGTGTTCGTTACCATGTCTTGTTCGCTCCGAGTTGCTCGCTTATCTCGCCAAGCGAGACGAACTTGATGTTCGACAGTCGGTCCAGCGAGGTTCCCTCGACGATTTCACCGTCCTCGTCGTGGGGGTTACCGACGTAGACGCGGACGCTCTCGAACGCTTCGCGGCCCCGTGTCTTCTTGTGGGGAAGCATGCCGCGGATCGAGCGCTTGAGGATGCCGTCCGGTCGCTTCGGGTAGAAGTACCCGTTGTCGTTGCCGATGCTGACGCGCTTTTGGTACTTCTCGACGATCTGCTCCTCGCGGCCGGTGATGACCGCGCGTTCGGCGTTGACGACGGCGACGGAGTCGCCGTTCATCGCCTTCTCGGCGACTTCCGAGGCCACGCGGCCCATGATACAATCACGGGCGTCGACGACGACGTCGGCGTCGAACTCTGCGAGGCTCATCGGATCACCCGCACGTGGGAGCCTTCGGGATTGTTTTCGATTGCCTGTTCAAGCGATACAGCCTCTCCGACCTGGTCGATCTTCTTCTCGGCGGTGCCGGAGAAGTCGACTGCGGCGACGGTGATGTCCTTCTGCAGGACACCGGAACCGAGTACCTTGCCCGGCACCACGACGGTCTCGTCTTCCTGGGCGTACCGCTCGATGCGGCCCAGGTTGACTTCCGCGTGTGTGCGCCGGGGTTTCTCGAGGCGCTCGGCGACGTCGCCCCAGACGTTGCCGCCCGCAGCGCGGGCGGCCGACTTCAGGTCAGCGATGAGACTGCTGAGTCTCGGGTTCGTCTTGCTCATAGAGTTCCTCCTTTGTAGGAAAAGTGCAGGGAGCAGGATTTGAACCTGCGGACCCCTACGGGACAGCGCCCTGAACGCTGCGCCGTTGGCCAGACTTGGCTATCCCTGCTCGCGTTATTTCGTTCTGCATGCCCCGTAAAACCCCTTTCGGTCCTCGCGCTCGGGGCACGGGCGGTCATCGGCGTCGAAGGGGTATCTCGGGACATCGTAGCGTTACAGTTGGACTGCGTCTTTCAGTTCGGTCGCGCGGTCACGCAGCGTCTCGACCGCGCGCAGGACCAGTTCGTCGGACGTGAACGAGCCGTCGGTCTCGACGTGGAACACGAAGGCGTTCTCGACGTCGGTGACTTCGACCTCTTTGCCCGGGTACCGCTGGGAGAGGTCGTTGCCGAACTCGTCGGTGAGGACGAGGTCTCCGTCCTCGGCGTCCGGGTCAGCGGCGTGTTCGGCCGCGCCCTCCTCGATGACGCCACGAAGGATGTTCGGCTCGTCGTCCTCGAACTCGCCTTTCTCGCCGACGACCTCGACGCGCTGGAGGTGTCGGTAGCCGACACCCACGCCGCCCTGATGTTTGGCGTGTTCTTTCCCGTTGTCGAGGACGGCGTCGGCCTCGACTTCGAGGCGCTGGCCGTCTTTTAAGTCGATGATGGGGACGTTATCGTCGGCGGGTTCGACCAGCGAGTCGCTAGAGACGAGGTCACTGGAGTAGGCCGTGCTCGGCCCGTCGACCGACAGCGACAGCGTCACTTCGTCGCCTTCCTCGAAGTCGTCGAGGTCGGTCGTCAGCGGGACCAGCCCCAGTCGGAGGCCGATCTGCTCGTTGAACATCACGCTGGTGTTCTCGATGACGCGAACAGTGTCGATGCTGAACGTGGGGACGTCGGCGACCATCGCTCGGCGGATGCCGTTGGCGAAGGCCGGCGTGATGCCCCGTACCAGCACGCGTGATTCGCGCTCGCCGCGTTCGACGAACTCAACCTCGTAGTCCTGTGTCATGGATTAGAATCCGGAGTTCTTGGGTGCGCGCGTGCCGTCGTGAGGCGTCGGCGTGACGTCCTCGATGCGGCCGATTTCGAGCCCTGCGCGGGCCAGCGCGCGGATGGTCGCCTGTGCACCCGGCCCGGGGGAGGTCTGCTGGTTCCCACCGGGGCCGCGGACGCGAACGTCGACGCCTTCGACGCCGCGGTCCTGTGCCTTCTCGGCGACGACTTCGGCCATCTGCATCGCCGCGTACGGCGACGCCTCGTCACGGTTCTGCTTGACGACCGTCCCGCCGGAGCTCTTTGCGAGCGTCTCGGCGCCGGTCTGATCCGTGATGGTGATGATGGTATTGTTGAACGATGCGTGGACGTGCGCGACGCCCCAGATTCCGTCGTTTTCGGCTTCGCTCATTCTTGTTCCTCCGCACGCTCAGGATGCAGTTCGTCCGACAGCGAGCTGTTCTCGTCGAAGCCGACCGAGCTTTCGACGGCCGTCTCGACTTTCATCGACGGGCGCGTGACGCGCTGGCCGTCGAGTTCGATGTGGCCGTGGACGATGAACTGTCGCGCTTGCTCGGGCGTGTTCGCGTAGCCCTTGCGGTAGACGACGGTCTGGAGTCGGCGTTCGAGGACGTCGGTGACGTCGAGCGACAGGACGTCGTCGAGGGAGTCCTGGTCGCCGAGAATGCCGTAGCGCTGCAGGCGGGCGAGGAACTCCCCGGCCTCGCGGTCGGTGTCCTCGCTCGCGCTGCCGAGCAGTTTCCGGGCCTCGCGGCGGTAGTCACGAAGTTCGGACTGGCCGCGCCAGAGCTCCTCTTTGTTCTTCAGGCCGTAGCGGCCGAGGAGGTTGCTCTCGTCGGCGATTCGCTCGCCCTGGTAGGGATGATTCGGCGTCTCGTAGAACTTGGTGTTCGAGCCGAGCGCCATTATTCGTCATCCTCCGCGGCGGCTTCCTCAGCCTGCTCTTCCTTGATGGCCTCGACGTTGACGCCGATGGTCCCCTCGGTACGGCCGGTAGACTTCGTTCGCTGGCCGCGGACCTTCCGGCCGCGTTTGTGTCGGGTGCCACGGTAGGAGTCGATCATCTTCATGCGATTGATGTCCTGCCGCTGGGTGAGCTGGAGGTCGTTCCCGGTCTCGTGGGTGGTCTCACCGGAGAAGTAGTCCTTCTGGTGGTTGGTCATCCACTCGGGGACCTCGTCAGCGTAGTTCTCGACGTGCTCGACGACGGTGTCTATGACGTCGTCGTCGAGCTTGCCGAAGACCGCGCGGCGGTCCACATCAGCCTTCTGGGCGATGATGCGGGCGGCGCGGTGACCGATGCCGTTCAGTTCTGTCAGCGCTCGCTCGACGGATTTGGTCCCGTCGAGGTCGGTCTGTCCGATACGGACGAAATAGCGGATGTCCTCCTCCTCTTCAGCATCCGCGTCCTCGCCCGCGTTGGGGTCTTCTGCACTCATATGTGGGTAATTGGTCTGATGAGCGTCGTGGCGGGGATTCGAACCCCGGAGGCTGTACGCCACAGAGTTAGCAACCCTGCGCCTTGGGCCAGGCTTGGCTACCACGACACGCCTGCATTGATACTCGCGCCCGCAGCACGCGGACTCGGGGGCCGGTCCCCCTACACGAGTCTGTCCGTGACTATTCCGGGGTTGTATTTAAACGCAACGGAAGGGCTCGGCCGCGTGAATGTCCGGCATACGGAAGCTCCAACGCCAGTCGAACCGACGACACAACCCATTAGCGCCTGCGGCCTCGGACACGAATATGGACATCACACCTGTGGCTGACGGGGGGACGGCAATCGACCCGAGCGACCGCGAAACTCTGCGGCGGCACCTCGAACGCTTTGCAGGTACAGAGAAGGTGACGGAAGCCGACGACGGCACCTTGTCTGCTGAGTTCAGTCAGTTGACGTACGTCACCGTCGGCCCGGACGGCCGCATCGGCTCGGGAATGCCGCTTCACGCGTTCGACGCGCCTGCCGACACACTCCGATTCGACCACGATGCCGGCGAGTTGCACGTCGAGTTCGGCGACGGCGAAGCGACGGTTTCCTATACCTTTCGCCGACCCTAACCGCGTGCAGACGAGTCCACGAGCAAAGGACGCCCGCTGGGCCGCTCGCCCTCCATCGGAGAACACCTTGGTTCAACGACCTGTTTTTTATTCTCTGACGGCGTACCCTTGTTAGTCATGGTGTCACTCGACGAAGTGTTCGATCTGCTCAGCGAGAAACGTCGGCGCTACGCGCTCTACTACCTTCGGACGCAGGAATCCCCGATAAGCGTGCGTGAGTTGGCCGAGGCGGTGGCCGAGATGGAGTCCGATGCCGACTCCCCGGCCGTCTCGGAAACAGAACTCGGACGATACGAAATTAAACTTCACCACACGGATCTCCCGAAGGCAGACACGGCGGAGTTCATCGAGTACGACGCCGACGCTGGCGTCGTCAGGCTCACCGGCGAACCGCCCGAGTTCGACGTAGTTCTGACTGTGGCCGAAGTGATCGAACGCTCGTCGTGAGATATTCTGCCGCCGCCGATAGCCGTCTTCCGGCTACGGGTTCTGTCACAATCCTTATCGCACCTCCAGGGCCTACTCCCGTGATATGAACGAAGAGGACGTTCGCGAGCGACTCCGGGCCGTCCAGGACCCGGATTTAGCGGAGGACATCGTGTCGCTGGGATTGGTCAACAGTATCGAGGTCACCGACGGTGAGATACGCATCGACCTCGCTCTCGGCGCGCCGTACTCGCCGACGGAGACAGCCATAGCCAACGAAGTCCGCGAAGCGCTTTCTGACGCCGACCGTGAGATATCGCTCTCGGCGAGCGTCGACCGGGGCGTCTCCGAGGAGGAGGACCCGCTCCCGAACGTCAAGAACGTCATCGCCGTCGCCTCCGGGAAGGGCGGCGTCGGCAAGTCGACCATCGCGGTCAACCTCGCCGCCGGACTTGCACAACTCGGCGCTCGCGTCGGTCTGTTCGACGCCGACGTCTACGGCCCGAACGTCCCGCGGATGTTAGACGCCGACGAATCACCCCGCGCCACGGAGGACGAGCAGATACTCCCCGTCGAGAAGTACGGGATGAAGCTCATGAGCATGGACTTCCTCGTCGGCAAGGACGACCCCGTCATCTTCCGCGGCCCGATGGTGGACAACGTGCTCACCCAACTGTGGAACGACGTGGTCTGGGGCAGCCTCGATTACATGGTCGTCGACCTGCCGCCGGGCACCGGCGACACGCAACTGACGATGCTCCAGCGCGTCCCCGTCTCCGGTGCCGTCATCGTCACGACGCCACAGGAGGTCGCTCTCGACGACGCCCGCAAGGGCATGCGGATGTTCGGCCGCCACGAGACCCCAGTCCTGGGTATCGTCGAGAATATGTCGACGTTCGTCTGTCCCGACTGCGGCGGCGACCACGACATCTTCGGGAGCGGCGGCGGCCGCGAGTTCGCCGACGAGACAGATATGCCGTTCCTCGGCGAAGTCCCGCTCGACCCCGGCGTCCGCGAGGGCGGCGACGAGGGCCAACCGCTCGTCTTGGACGAGAATAGCGAGACAGGTGAGGCCTTCCGCGACATCGCCGCTCGGACGGCGAACATGCAGGGCATCATCCACCGAAAACGGCAGTCGGACGCCCGAACTACCGACACTGGCCCCGACGAGACCGAACCGACCGGTCCCGGCCCTGCCGACGCCGGTCCCGAGCAGTAACACTGGCGACGCTGTCGCTACGCAAAATAGAGAGCAGAGAGAAATTCCGGATTACGCTTCGACGGGATTGTTGTACTTGCGCGTGACGTAGCCGGCGATGCGGTTGCGGACGCCCTTGGACTCGATGTCGGTGACTTCGTCGACGACGTCCTTGTTGTGCTCGAAGTCGGCACCGAAGGCCTTGGGGTATCGCTCCATCAGTAGTGTCCCGGTCTTCTTGACGTAGGCGGGTTTGATTGCCATGTGGGTTTCTTGCTATGTCGCGTTGAAAAAGGGTTCGACTTCCGGGTCCGGCCGCGAAGGGTTATCACCCTTAGCGAGACCAGCGCCAGTCATGCACTGAGAGCGACGACGGCGTGGAACGCGCTCGCGTGGCACAGCACGTCGTCCCGCAGTTACGGACCTATCTCCGGTGCCACCTGTTCGCTACCACTCGGTCTCTGTGAGTTCGCGGACCCGCCGGAACGCCTCGCGCTCTCGCTCGCTGCCGGCCGTCTCGACGACGGACTCGAAGTATCGCAGGCGGTCGAGCAACGTCTCGCAGTCGTAGGCCGGAACGTCCAGCCGCGAGGCCGCGACCGTCGCCTCGACCACCGCTGCGTGTCCGCGGTCCGTCGTCGGCACGACACGGCGTTCGATCCCCGATTCCTGCGGAATCAGCGCCCACTCGACCCACTGGGTCCCGTCGTCCTCACCCTCGGTCACTTGTTCGACGTCGCAGCGCACCCACGCGTCCGCGCTATCCAGTATCGGTTCGTCTTCCTCGCGGACGGACAGCGCTGCCTCCGCGAAGTCGACCGGGTCGCGCGTGAACTGGACGTAGCCCTCGCCGCGCTCTCGGAAGTTCCGCCACGTCCGGGTTCGGCCCCACGTCGTCGCCGTCGCCGGCCCGCCGTCTTCGGGTGCCTGTACGCCGAGCGCCGCCACGTTCCAGCACCCGTTTGGGCCGAGCGTCGTCACGATGGTCTCCGTGACACCGGCGAGGTCGACCGGCCACTTCCGCTCACTCGCCTCCACCGACTCCTCGTCCACCCGATCGTCTGTCACACGACCAACCCCCGCTCCAGCGCGACGAACAGCGCACCCGCCACGAGGTCTGCCGTCGTCCCGGGGTTGACATCCCGAGAAACCAGTTCGTCGGCCAGTTCCGTGGCGTCTTCCTCGCCGTCCAAAACTGCCTGCGCCCGTCGCCGAACCTCTTCGGCGGTCTCGCGGTCGTTGCGTGTCACGACGAACGTATCGACTTCTTCGGCGAGCAGTTCGATAAAGACGCGCGAGGCGCGGTCGGGGACCGGCCCGTCGTCGTTCAGTATCCGCTCTCCGGCGTCGAACACCCGGTCGAACTCACCGACCCACTCCGCGGCGAGACCGTCCACGTCGGCGCTCTGTGCCATCACGTCGAACAGCGTCAATTCCTGTTCTTCGAGCGCAGGAATCGCGTCGCTGCCGCGGCGCACGTCCAGCGGTTCCAACCCCTCGGGCGGGTCCTCGACGGCCACGTCGACGTGTTCGAACGCCCGATAGAAGTCCGCGGCGTCGGCGACGGTCGTCGCCCTGACGACATCGTCGGCTCTCTGCGGGGAGAGGTCGCCCTCGCTCGCGGCCGCGACCAGCGGTGAGAGCACCAGCAACGCGCCGAACTGCGTGTTCCCCGCCGACTGCTCGGCCATCCCGGCGACGGCGCGTTCGAAGGCGTGGCCGACCCGCTCACCTTCGGCGGCGAGTTCGAAGCCCGGCCGCGCGCCGACGGCCCCGGCCAAGAAGTGCTCGAACCGAAGGTCCTCGAAGTCACGTTCGCGGTCGACGTTCCCGGGTTTTGGCGTCCCAGCCACCTCCAACAACAGCGCCAGTTCGGCGTTCTGTGTGGTCGAGCGAGGCGTCATCGGATCGCCTCCCGCGCAAACCAGTCGTCCGCGGTCTCCCGGACCGCTCGCAGGACCGCGGGGTCGTCGCTCGCTCGCCCGACGCTGACGGCGTCGGCCCCGTACTCGAAGTACTCGGTGGCCGTCGCCCTGTCGCGGACGCCGTTGTTGGCGATTACGAACAGGTCCGCCGCGTCGGCGATGTCGGCGACCACTACCTCCGAGTCCATCGCGTCGACGTGAATCGCGTCGCCGCCTGCAGTTTCGACCGTCCGGGCGATTGCTGTGAGGTCGACGGCGTCGACCTCAGTCCGGACCTTCACGGAGACGGTCGCGCCCTCGTCCGCCGCGGTTTTGACCTGTTCGGCCAGTCGTTCGGGGTCTCGAAGGAGGGACTGGCCGGCACCGGTGGCACACATCTCCGTCTGTCGACAGTGCGCGTTGAGTTCGAGAAGCGCATCGTGTCGGGAGCAGACACGAGCGGCGCGTTCGATTGGAGCAAGCGAGACGCTCCGGACGTTGAAGGCCGGTCGAAGCGGGGCGTCGGCGAGCGCCGCGAGTTGCTCGTCGACGAACGCTACGGGGTCGTCGGGCAGGAACTCCTCCCGGTCCCGGTCGACCATTCGACGTGCGGCCTCGCGCGTGGGTCCGTCGAGTGCAACGCCACCGAGAAAGGCACAGCCGACGTGTTTTTCGACCGAGCGCGCCCACGCGGCGTCGGACTGGCCGCTGAGACTCGCCAACGCGACTCTTGGCCGAAACATCAGGCCACCTCCGCGAGAGCGTTGGCGACGGCGCGGGCGACTCGCGCCGAGTCGGCCCCATCGGATAGCGTCGTGTCCGTGCGGACGACCGGGCGGGAGAGCGGCGTCTCGTCGTCGTCGTCGAGGACGAACGCGTCCGCGAACGGGTAGCTCTCGGCGACACCAGCGGTACTCGGGTCGCGACCCACACCGGCCATGAGGTCGGCGGCGGGGCCGGAGAACACCTCGTCTTCGACGAACGGCGAGACGGCGACGACAGGAATTTCGTCGAGCGCGTTTCGAACGCCGTCGAGGGCGAGCATCGGCCCGAGCGACGTAATCGGGTTCGAGGGGCCGATAACGACCGGGTCAGAGAGCGCCGACCGAACTTCGTCGGTGGCCGTCGCCGTCTCGCCGCCTCGGAATTCCACGTCTTCGACGGGCGGGTCGCCGTTCCGACCGACCCACCACTCCTGGAAGTGCATCGGGCCGTTCGGGGTGTGGACGACGGTCGCGACCGGATCGTCGCTCATCGGCAAGAGCGTCCGGTCTAACCCGAACGCGTCGGCGAGGGTGCGCGTCACCTCGGTTAGCGAGCGCCCCTCGTCCAGTAGCGAGGTGCGCGTGAGGTGGACCGCGCGGTCCCGGTCGCCGATGTGCATGAACTCGGCGACGCCGGAGAACCGCCGCCAGCGAGCGATATCGCGGCCGGCGGTCTGGCGGTCCTCGGCGAGATAGCGCAGCCCGGTGTCGAGGTCCGCGGCGTCGGCGAGCCGGTGGAGTTCGTCGTGTGTTTCTGCGGTGTCGTCGGCAAGACCCCACCACGTCTCCCGATCCAGTTCACCGCCGTCGAGAAAGAGCATCGTATCGAGGTCCGGACAGACGAGGTGGCCGGCGAGTTCGACGTCGTCACCGGTGTTGGCGACGGCTGTCGAGTCCTCGGGAGCGAACACGTCGTCGGCACCGGCGAGCAGTTTCGGCGTTCCGGTGCCACCGGCGAGGAACGTCACCATACGCCGACGTAGGGGGGACGGGCGGTAAAAGGGTGGCCCATGTCGGCCAGCATGGATTCCGTGCGTCAGCCGCGGCTTCCGCCCGTCTCGGTGGTCTGAGAATCAGTGCTGAAAACTGCGCGGATACACTCAAGGTAGTCGGCGGTAAGCGGACACGTACTGAGAGTTATGCGTCCCGTGAACGCACATCGATTCGCCCCCGCCGCCCCCGACGAGGAGTACGTCTTCGGTTCCTGTACGCCGGGGTGGCACAGCGCTGCGAGCCACAGCGCCGCCCTCGCCGACTGGATCTCGACGATGCGCGAGAACGACGTCGAGCGCGTCTGCTGTCTCCTCCCCGGCAGGCAACTCGACGAGAGCGGTGCGAACCTCGACCGCTACGGTGCGGCCTTCGGCGAGTCGAACGTCCTCCACGCCCCGGTCCCCGACCACCGACTCGTTCCCGAGTCGGTTCTCCACGGGGAGATACTGCCGTTTCTCGCCGCGGCGCGCAACGACGAGGCCCGCGTCGTCGTCCACTGTCTCGCCGGTATCGGCCGCACCGGGCAGGTACTGGCCGCGTGGCTGGTGTACAACCGAGATTACGGGCCAGACAGGGCTATCGAGACGGTCGAAGATATGGGGCGGGACGCCCGGGACGCCGTCGTAACCGGCAACGCCACGGAGGCGGAACTGTTCGACTTGCTCAGTTCCGTTGCACGTCGCTGACGCGGCAAACACTCGGCGCTGACTCGGCGAGCGCCTGTTCTCGCGTGCAGTACCGTTTTGCCGGAGGCCGGCTTATACGGCTGCAATGACCACCATCAAGGACAGCGTCCACGACCATATCGCGGTCGAGGGCGTCGCCGAGGCGCTGCTGGAGACGCCGCCGGTCCAGCGACTCCGCCACGTCAAGCAACTCGGCACGGTGACGCTGGTCTACCCCTCTGCCAACCACACCCGTTTCGAACACTCCCTCGGCGTCTACTATCTGGCCGACCGGGCGCTCTCGCATCTCGGTATCGAGGGCCAGCAAGCCGAACGCGTCCGCGCCGCCACGCTCCTTCACGACGTCGGTCACTGTCCGTACAGTCACAACGTCGAGGAACTCGTCTACCGGAAGACCGGAAAGTACCACGACGACGTCCACGAGCTTCTCGACACCGGCGACGTGGCTCGCGTCCTCACCGAGCACGGCCTGAACCCCGACCGCGTCGCCGACCTCGTCGCTGGCGACGGGGAGCTCGGACAGTTGGTCTCCGGCGAACTCGACGTCGACCGGATGGACTACCTCGTCCGGGACGCCCACCACACCGGGGTTCCATACGGCACCATCGACCACGAGCGGCTGGTCCGCGAGCTGAGCTTCGTCGACGGCGAACTCGTCTTAGACGAGGGGAACGTCCAGACGGCCGAATCGCTCCTGCTCGCCCGGGCGCTGATGAACCCCACCGTCTATCAGCACCACGTCGCTCGCATCGCCAAGTCGATGCTCCGACGCGGGACCGAGCAGTTGCTGACCGCGACGAACGCGACGGCGTCTGACCTGCGCCGGTGGGACGACGCCGACCTGCTCGTTCGCCTCCGTCGCTGTGACGAGACGACCGAGTACGCCCGCCGCCTGAGCGAGCGAGACCTCTACAAGCGAGCGGTCTGGACCGAACGAACCGCCGTCCCCGACGAGTTGCTCGACGCTGACCACCGAGACGTGCGGGCGATGGAACACGCGATCGCGGACGAGGCCAACGTCGCCCACGATTCGGTCGTCCTCGACGTGCCGGCCGAACCGTCGATGACCGAATCCAGCAGTCGTGTCCTCGTCAACGGCGATATACGACGATTGAGCGACCAATCCACGCTCGTCAACGCCATCCGGGCCGCCCAGCACGACCAGTGGCGGCTGGGAGTCTACGCGCCCGAGGCCGACAGCGAACGCGTCGGCGACGTGGCGATTCGCGAGCTCGGACTGGACCTCGACGGGGCGCGTGTCCGCGACGTCCGTCCAGGCATTCACGCGACCCTCGATGAGTTTAACTGACCGTCGCGTCGAGATTCGACCATGATTATCGAGGGGACCATCGTCAGGGGGCGAGAGTTCGACCCCGTCGAGGGACGGGTCGTCGTCGAGAACGGCGAGATCGCCACCGTCGAAGAAGCGAGTGTCGAGAGCGACGACATCGTCTGCCCGGCGTTCGTCAATGCCCACACCCACATCGGCGATTCGATCGCCAAAGAGGCCGGAGAGGGGCTCTCGCTCGAAGAACTGGTCGCGCCGCCGGACGGTCTGAAACACCGTCTCCTCCGCGAGGCCGACCAGTCGGACCTCGTCGAGGCGATGGCGCACTCGCTCTCGTACATGGAGCAGTCGGGGACCGGGGCGTTTGTCGAGTTCCGCGAGGGCGGCGTCGACGGCATCCGCGCCGTCCGAGCCGCCCTCGCTGACTCGGACCTCGAAAGCGTGATCCTCGGCCGCGAGACGGTCGACGCGATGGAGATCGCCGACGGGTTCGGCGCGAGCGGTGCCAACGACGGCGAGTTCGGAAGCGAGCGCCGGGCAACTCGCAAGGCAGGCAAACTATTCGGCATCCACGCCGGCGAGGTCGATAGCTCCGACATCAACGCGGCGCTGGATCTGGACCCGGACTTTCTTGTCCACATGGTCCACGCCGAGGACCTCCACATGGAACGGGTCGCCGACAGCGAGATACCCGTCGCCGTCTGTCCGCGGTCGAATCTCGTCACCGACGTCGGCCTGCCGCCCGTCGAGGAACTGTCGAAGCGAACCACCGTCGCGCTGGGGACTGACAACGTCTTCCTCAACAGTCCCTCGATGTTCCGGGAGATGGCGTTCACCGCGAAGTTGTTCGACGTCTCGGCGCGGGACGCCCTCCGGATGGCGACGGTCAACGGAGCCGAACTCGCCGGACTCGACTGTGGACTCATCGAGGAAGGACGGCCCGCCCGCTTGCTGGTCCTCGACGGCGGCTCCGACAACCTCGCCGGCGCGCAGAACGCGATTCGAGCGATCGTCCGTCGGGCGGGCACGTCAGACGTAAAGCGGGTCGTCTCGCCGGACCAAGACGACCCACGGCGGTAGTCGGCTCGCTCCCGAGTTCGGAGAATATTTCAAACAGGCAATGAGAAGAGGAACAGTAGTATGCCCTGGATACAGTTCTGGTTCGCTGCGGGTTGCATCGCTGCTCTCCACGACCTACTCAGATATGCCGTCGAAAACGATACTGCGTAGTTCACCGACAGAAATGGACCCCCGGACGAGAGAACGGTCGAATCTCACGGTCCCGTATACGCAGTACGCTTTTACTCTCCACTGTGCAACGTTCGAGTGATGTCCTCCACTGACCGCGCACTCGGCACGCTAGGTCGCTTGCTGCTCGGCGGCGTCGCCCTCTTCGTCGGTCTCACTGTCGCCACTGTCCTGTTGGCCGTGTTGCAGAACCTCATTGCGGCGCTTCTGGGCTTGCTCGTCACCGGTCTGCTCGTCGCTGGCGTCGGCTACGCGCTGTACTGGGCTGCTTCAGCGGTCCTCGGTAGTGACGGGGATGAGAACGAGGCTGCCGAGTTCTCGACGGCGACTTCTGCCGGAACCTCACAGGACGAGGTCGACCACGCCGCAGAGCGGTACACGAACGGCGAACTCACGGAAGCGGAGTTCGAGCGTGAACTTGAGGATGTGATGGCCGACGACAGCGACGACCTAGAGTCGGAACTGAACTGACAGATACTGCCGCATGTTATCACGCACCAAATAACTAAGCCCGTCGCCCACCAACTACCGGCATGTACGACCGGATTCTAGTCCCGACAGACGGGTCGGCGGGAATGAGCGGTGTCGTGCGCCACGCCGTCGAACTGGCGGCGTTCCACGACGCCGAGATTCACGGTCTCTACGTCGTCGAGACCGGCCGATACAGCACGCTCCCGGTGAAGACGGGCTGGGAGAACGTCACCGAGATGCTGCGTGAGGAGGGAGAGACGGCCCTCGACGACCTCAGGGAGATGGCTGACGATGTGGTCGTCGAGACAGTCACGAAAGACGGCGTCCCGAGTACCGCGATCGTCGAGTACGCTCTCGACGCCGACTGCGACGCCATCGTGATGGGGACCCACGGCCGCGGCGGCATCGACCGACTCTTGCTCGGGAGCGTCGCCGAGCGGGTCGTCCGCGCGTCGCCGGTCCCGGTGACGACGGTTCCGGTGAGCGACCACGAGATGACGGTCCCGACAGACGAGACACAGGCCCGAGCGCCGAAGTAAGTTCGACGGCACCACCGCCGCTCACAGCGGTCGCAGGTGGTCGCAGTCCCCCGCCGAGACTGTCACACGTTCGTCGCCGGTATCGACGACGAGCCCCCCCGGGAACTCGATGTCGACGGCTTCGCCCTCCACGGTACCGCTGGGCGTCTCGACCCGGACTCGCTTACCGAGCGTCGTCGCGTACTCTCGCCACTCGGCTACGGCCGTTTCCGGGTCCTGTCGTAACTCCTCGAACAGTTCGAGCAGACGCTGCGTGAACACACGCCTGTCTACGGGTTCGCCGAGTTCCGCCGAGAGACTCGTCGGGTTCGCTCCCGCCGGAAGGTCATCGGAATCGACGTTCGCATTGATGCCGATCCCGACGATTATCCACGAAGTGCGGTCGGCTTCTCCCTCCATCTCGGTGAGGATACCGACGAGTTTCCGTTCGGTTCCGTCGCTCTCGACGAGGACGTCGTTGGGCCACTTGATGCCCGCGTCGACGCCCATCTCGCGGGCCGCCCGCGTCGCGGCGACGGCGGCCGCGAGCGTGAACGCCGGGGCCTGTGCCATCGGTACGTCCGGTCGAAAGAGGAGAGAGAGCCAGACGCCGCCGCTCGGCGAGGACCACTCCCGGTCGAGTCGCCCTCGGCCGCCGGTCTGTTCGTCGGCGAGGACGACCACGTTCTCGGCCCCCGATGCCGCGAGGTCGCGCGCCCGTGCGTTCGTACTCGGAATGCTGTCGTGATACTCCACCTCGAAGGGCGCGTCGAGTTCGTACTCGACGGCCTCGCCACCGAACTCCGGCACCGCGGCCAACGAGTAGCCCACGTCGTCGCTCTCGATGTCGAATCCCGCCTCGCGGAGCGCCTCGACGTGTTTCCAGACGGCCGACCGGGAGATGTCGAGTTCCTCGGCGAGTTCCGGTCCCGAAACCGGCCCGTCCGAGAGCGCGTCGAGCACTTGGTGTCGCGTTTCGTTCATACCCGGCGTAGCACGGCGAGGATACAAAGCAGTTGGCAGCGCGCGGCGGAGCAAAACGATGCAGTGCAAAGTGGAGCGGTGCAGCGAGCAGGAGCATACCGCGAGCACCGATGGCGCTCGGAGCAGTTTTTATACTAAATTTTTGCAAGCCGAGCGGGACCGAAGGTCCCGCTGGCCGTGCGAACGGGCGTTGCGCGGCGCTACGCGCCGCGAAGCCGAGGCGGTGAAACCGCCTCGCAGTGCCCGTGAGCAGGCGGGGGTGCCCGCAGGCCGCTTCGCGGCCGAGGACACCCCCCGCAGTAAAAATTTAGTCGATGACGAACAGCAGGTCGCCCATGTCGACGGAATCGCCCTCACCGATGGCGATTTCGTTGATAGTGCCGCCGCGTTCGGCGACGATGTCGTTCTCCATCTTCATCGCCTCCAGCACGCAGAGTACGTCCCCGGATTCGACCTCGTCGCCCTCGTCGACGTTCACTTCGAGGATCGTCCCTTGCATCTCGGCGGTGAGTTCCTGCCCTTCGGCGCTGGACCCGCCGCCGTCGCTGCTGCCGGACCCGCTGGCCTGCGGCCGCTGCGGACCGTCATCACCGGCTGCGTCCACGTCGCCGACGTTGATGGGCGGTGCGCCGCGTTCCTCTAAGTCCACGTCGAAGCGCTTGCCGTTGACCTCGACGGTGAACTCGCGTTCGACGAGTTCCTCCTCGTCCTCGTCGTCGGAATCGGTCTCTGTGCCCCACTTTTCCTGGGCCTCCTCGATGCGTTCCTTATCGAGCGTCTCGTCGAGGTATTTCGTCGTGTGCGTCGAGGCGACGAACTCCTCGTCGGTGAGCATCAGGCGGTGGAAGGGGATGACTGTGGGGAACCCCTCGACGTCGAACTCCGCGAGAGCGCGCTTCCCGCGGGCGATGACCTCCTCGCGGTCGGAGCCGTGGACGATGAGCTTCGCGATCATCGAGTCGTAGTCGGTGACGAGGTCGTCGCCCTGTCTGAGCGCGTCGTCCATCCGCACGCCGATGCCGCCCGGTGGGTCGTAGGTCTCCAGCGACCCGCTGTTGGCCGGCGCGAAGTCCTTTGCGGCGTTCTCGGCGTTGATGCGGAACTCCATCGCGTGGCCGTCGATCTCGACGTCGTCCTGTTCGAACGAGAGGGTCTCGTCCTGTGCGACTCGAATCTGCCACTTCACGATGTCGATGCCCGTGATCTCCTCGGTGACGCAGTGCTCGACCTGAATCCGCGTGTTCACTTCGAGGAAGTAGAAGTTGGCGTCAGGGCCGAGGACCTCGTCGGCCTCGCGGTCGGGGTCCTCCTCGACGAGGAACTCGACGGTGCCAGCGTTGTAGTAGTCGGCCTCGCGCACACCGCGGCGGGCGGACTCGCCGATCTCTTCACGGAGCTCGTCGGAGAGCGCCGCGGAGGGACCCTCCTCGATGACCTTCTGGTGCCGTCGCTGGAGCGAGCAGTCACGCTCACCGAGGTGTTGGACGTTACCGTCGTGGTCGGCGATGATCTGAATCTCGATGTGGCGGGGGTTCTCCAGATACCGTTCGAGGTAGACGGAGTCGTTCGAGAAGTACGCCTCTCCCTCGCGTTTTGCCGATTCGAGCTGCTCTTCGGCCTCGTCGGGGTCGTGGACGATCTTCATCCCGCGGCCGCCGCCGCCACCCTCGGCCTTGATGGCCACCGGGAAGCCGTGTTCCTCCCCGAACTCGACGACTTCTTCGGGGTCGTCGACCGGGTCGGTCGTCCCGGGAACGATGGGCACGTCAGCCGACTGCATGATCCGGCGGGCTTTCGTCTTCTCGCCCAGTTTCTCCATCGCGTCGCCGGCCGGACCGATCCACTTCACGCCCTCGGCATCTTCGACCTTGCGGGCGAAGTCGGCGTTCTCCGCGAGGAAGCCGTATCCGGGGTGGATTGCGTCGGCATCCGCCTGTTGAGCGGCATCGACGATGGCGTCCTGATCGAGGTAGGAATCGGCCGCGCGGGCTGGCCCGACGTTGTACGCCTCGTCGGCGTAGCGAACGTGGCCGGAGTGTTTGTCGGCCTCGGAGTAGACCGCCACGGTCCCGATGCCCAGTTCTTCACACGCGCGCATGACGCGCACCGCGATCTCACCGCGGTTGGCGACGAGCACCTTGTCGAACATATCGCTCATTACCCGTAGTCACCCCATAAAACCACCCGGAGATTAGAGGCGAAGGTAGCGGTCAGCATCGCGCTCGTGGGAAACTGCGGACGAGCGTCGTAACTGGAGGTGCTGCTCGAATAAACGACCCGTCGGCCGCCGTTCGAGTGCGGCTGTTACATCCGCTCGGTACGCCCCGCCGCGCTCCATGGGTCCGTCGGGCTCTCCTTTCGCACGCGGAGGTGACGCTTCTGTGTTGCGTCGATACGCTCCGAGAACGACCACTCCTTGCCGTCCCACGTTTCTCCCGACTCGGCGGCCGCAGCCGCTGCCGCGGCAGCGGCCCGCTGTCGGTCGGTGAGGTGCGCGCCGATGGCGACAGCGATGGCTGCCGCCTCGTCGGCCGACGCGTCGGGAACCTGCGTTGCGATCTCGGCGACCAGTTCGGCGTCCGTCGTCTCGTCGGTGTCTGCGGCCATGTTACAGTGGGATGTTACCGTGTTTGCGGTCGGGTTGGTCTTTGCGCTTGCCCCGGAGCAGATCGAGGTCTTCGACGAGTCGGGACCGGGTGTCCTTCGGTTCGATGACGTCGTCGACGAACCCGCGTTCGGCGGCTGTGTAGGGGTTTGCGAAGGCGTCGCGGTACTCGTCGATGAGCTGCTGACGGCGGGCCTCCACGTCGTCTGCGTCTTCGAGTTCGTCGTCGTAGAGGACGTTCACCGCGCCCTGTGGTCCCATCACCGCGATCTCGGCGGTCGGCCACGCGTAGTTCACGTCCGCGCCGATGTGTTTCGAGGCCATCACGTCGTACGCGCCGCCGTAGGCCTTCCGCGTGATGACGGTCAGCAGCGGCACCGTCGCCTCGCTGTAGGCGTACAGCAGTTTCGCGCCGTGGTTGATGATAGCGTTTCGCTCCTGGTCCTTCCCGGGCATGAAGCCGGGCACGTCGACGAACGTGACGATGGGGATGTTGAACGCGTCACAGAAGCGGACGAAGCGGGCCGCCTTCCGCGAGGCGTCGATGTCGAGCGTCCCGGCGTTGACCCGGGGCTGGTTGCCGACGACGCCGACCGAGTGGCCGTCGAGTCGGGCGAACCCGGTGACGATATTGCGGGCGAACGCCTCGGCGACCTCGAAGAAGGAATCCTCGTCGAGGACGCCGTTGATGACCGAAACCATATCGTATGGTTTCTGTGGCTGGTCGGGCACCGTTTCGACGAGTGACTCATCACGGCGTTCCGGGTCGTCCCAGGACTCGACGCTCGGCGGGTCCGCGACGTTGTTTTGCGGGAGGAACGAGAGGAGATACCGGATATCGTCCATCGCGGCCTTCTCGTCGGCGGCGGTGAAGTGAGCGACACCGGACTCGCTGGCGTGGGTCCCCGCCCCGCCTAACTCGTCGAAGCCGACCTCCTCACCGGTGACCGTCTCGATGACGTCCGGTCCCGTGATGAACATGTGGCTCGTCTCCTCGACCATGTAGACGAAGTCCGTAATCGCGGGGGAGTACACCGCGCCACCGGCACACGGTCCCATGATGGCCGAAATCTGCGGGACGACGCCGCTGGCTTGCTGGTTGCGGTGGAAGATGTCGGCGTAGCCGGCCAGTGAGTCGATACCCTCTTGGATGCGCGCGCCGGCCGAGTCGTTCAATCCGATGATGGGTGCGCCGTTCTCGATGGCTTTGTCCATCACCTTACACACCTTCTGGGCGAATGCCTCGCCGAGCGACCCGCCGAAGACGGTGAAGTCGTGGGCGAAGACGTACACACGTTCGCCGTTGACCTTGCCGTAGCCGACGACGACACCGTCGCCAGGGGCACGCTTCTCGTCCATGTCGAAGTTCGTCGAGCGGTGCTCTCGTAACGCGTCGATTTCGACGAACGTGTCGTCGTCGAGGAAGTAGTCGATTCGCTCGCGGGCAGTGAGTTTCCCCTTCTCGTGTTGGGCCTCGATGCGTTCTTCACCACCGCCCCGTTCGGCCTCCGCTTTCCGCTCGCGGAGGTCCTCGACACGGTCATCGTGACTCACGCGACACCACGGCTCCCGGACCTGAGCATACCCGTTCCGTAGAGTGCATCCGAGAAAAACATTGCCCGACGGTCGTTCGAAATACGGCCGAAATCGTCGGAGTTTTGCCACACTGCCGCGTCAGACCGCCCGTGAAGAACATCACGGCTACGCAGCACAATCCCTTCGGCTTCGACCCGCCGTGTGAGCCATTCGTCCCGGGATACGGCGATGCGAACGCCGATTTCCACGTCATCGGCGACCATCCCGGCGTTCACGGCGGCAGCGAGACGGGCATCCCCTTCACCGGCACACCGGCTGCAGACACTCTCCAGCGAGCGCTGGTCGAGGCGGGCCTCTTGCGAGAGGCCGGAACGCCGCCCGTGGTCGAGAAGACCTACCTCTCGTACATGTACATGTGCGGTGACCGGGAGCCGACGGAGCGAGACTACGACGACCACGAACCGATGTTCGACACCGAGGTCAGGGCAATCACCTCCCACGTCCTGTTGCCGGTCGGCGAGCGCGCGACGAAACACGTCTTCGCCAACATGACCCCCCGACGGGCTGACGAGGTGGAGATGGACGAACTGCACGGTACGGAAGTCAGAGGTAGCGGCTGGCTCGTCTATCCAATCAAGGACCCCGCCGAATGGGTCGACACCGACGAGGAGCGACTGGTCGCGGCGCTGAAAGCCCTCTTACAGACGGACTATCGACAGGAAGCCGAACTCGGCCGGTTCCTCCCGGGCGACGAAGTCTGGCGCGTCCGGTGAGCTACGGCGAGAGCGAACTCGCCGAGAGCGGCGTCGAGTCGTCGTGATACCGTTTGAATCGGTCCTCGGCCCACGATCGAACTGCCGAGTGGTCACTGTCGACGGCAGCCTGTAACACGCCGCGGTCGTCGCGGACGAGGACGTTTACCACGTCATCGACGATTGTCACAGCTAGCGGGATCTCGCCGTCGTAGACGCGGATAGACGCGGTTTCGGCCTCGACGAGGTCGCGGAGCCGACCGCGTAGCGCCTCGTCTGCGACGAGCGCATCGATAGCACGCTGTGGGAGGACCGCCCGGAACCGCTGTTCGCCAGCGCGGGCAGCCGCGACGCGGAGGCTCTGGTCGTTCAGCGTATGGGAGAACGCCGAGACCTCGTCGGCCTCGTCCATCAGCGTCAACAGGTGCTGTAAGGGCGCGTTCGGCCGTGTCTGTGTGGGTCTGGTGATGGTCGCGCCCGCGAGATGACGGAGATCGAAGTCCATCGTGTCCGTCGGCAGGTACTCGACGATGTCTCGGAGTTCGCGCTCGGTGTCGAGAACGTCCATGAGGTCACGAAACCCCTCGGCGACGAGTGTGCCGGTCGCGGTTGCGACGTAGCTGCCACCGTCGCGACGCACCCACTTGCGGTCCTCGAAGTCGCCGAGGATGCGGCCGAGCGTGGCCTGTGACGCGCCCGTTTCCTCGGCGAGTTCCGAACGGGTATGTCCCTCCGCGGCGAGGAGCTCCAGCACCGCGACGCGGTTCGACGAGAGCGCGAGGAACTCAATCTCATCGAGCGTGGCGTCCATACCCGGCGCTACAGAAGCCTCGCACATACCCCTTTCGCGTCGTGAAATAGTTTCACCCTGTGAAAGCACGCCACGGGTCGTCGGCTGTTTCCCATCGTGTAAGATTTTCTGAACGAGATTATAAGCGACAGTCTCCTACTGACGAGTACGATGAGAGAACTCCTATCTGCGTTTCTACGCCGTACTTCGACGGTCGCCGACGTGAGCGACCGGGAGGTAGTATAACGATGGTGTCACGACGAATGCTCGCCTTCGGCGTCGCTGCGAGCGTGCTGTTCGGCGGCACGTTCGTCGCCGCGAAGGCCGGCCTCGCGCATTTCCCGCCACTGTTGTTCGTCGCGTTGCGGTTCGATATCGCGGCCGTGGTGCTGCTGGGCTACGTGGTGCTCACTCGTTCATGGAGCGAACTGCTTCCGCAGACTCGCGGTGACCTCCTAGGCATCCTCTCGACAGGGCTGCTCGCGCTCGGCCTGACGAACGCACTGTTGTTCGTCGGCCAGCAGGACGCCACCAGCGCCGTCGGAGCCATCGTCTTCAGTCTCAATCCCATCCTGACGCCGGTGTTCGCGGCGCTCTTGCTTTCGGACGAACGCCTCTCGGCTCGCGGCGCGACCGGCCTCCTCGTCGGCCTGCTCGGCGTCGGCCTGGTCGTGAACCCCGACCCGGCGATGCTGCTTGGCGGTGGCGGGGGCAAGCTCTTGCTGTTCGGTGGCGCGGTCAGCGGGGCGCTCGGAAGCGTCCTCGTTCGCTGGAGCGACGCCGGCCTCGAAAGCACGGTCCGAACGGCGTGGGGGCTCCCGTTCGCCGCGGCGCTCTGCCACGCGCTCAGTCTGTCGGCCGGCGAGTCGCTCGCGGCCGTTAGCTGGACCGCCGGGGCGCTACTCGCACTGCTCTACGTCGGTGTGTTCGCGGGCGCGATCGCATACGTGGCCTACTTCGGGCTGCTCGACACCGCCGGGGCGACCCACGCGAACCTCGTCTTCTACGTCGTCCCCGTCGTCTCGACGCTCGGCGGCTGGGCGCTGCTCGGTGAATCCATCTCGGAACTCGCCGTCGTCGGGTTCCTGACTGTCTTCGCCGGGTTCGCGATACTCGGCAGCGAGTCACTCTCACTCGCCACCGTCAGGTCCTGGGTTCGTGAGGAAACCGCCGTCCCGACCGACCGCCTCGCCGTCGGCGAGGACGCAACCGGATTCGAGTCGGACTGAGCCCCCGGGCTAACCTTCATTATATAGGCTCACAAACACTCTCGCATGGACTGCAGAGTTGTCGTCGAGGCCGCCGTACCCGTCTACGACGTAGGGACGTCCGACGAGGCCGTCCGTATCGCCATCTCGAAGACTGGCGAGATGCTCAATCCCGACCTCAACTACGTCGAGATCAACATGGGCGAGCGCCACTGCCCGCACTGCGGGGAGGGGTTGGACCCCGCGTTTCTCGCCGCCGACGAGAGTCTGGTTGCGCTCGAACTGGAGATGATGGTCTTCAACGTCGAACGCGACGAACACGCTGCCCGCATCGCCCGTAAGGAAATCGGGCAGCGACTGGAGAACATCCCGCTCGACGTCCTCGAAATAGAGGAGATAGAAGAAGACGACGAAGACGAGGAGACGAAAGCGGAGAACGACGACGCGACAGCAGAGAGCAGCGCAGAGACGGGCGACGACGATGACGAGGTCCTCCCCGAGTTTGAGGACCTCATCGACGAGTAGTCAGACGACTCGCAGTCCGTACTCACGGTTCGGTCGTTCGGTAGTTACCTCTCGAAGTGAGAGGATACGTTAATCCGCGGCGGCAGAAACAGGTTCTTTCTCCTCGGTGGTCATCTCCGAGGTGATTCCATCGACGATCGCGAAGACGGCGGCCTTGTGGTCGGTCTTCGACTTGTGAATCGAGGTCGGTTTGACGCCGAGTTCGGCGTACTCGTCGTGTTCCACGTCCGAGCCTGTGTCGGCCTCGTAGTGGTCTTGTACCTGTGCAAGCAGGCCGTGAAGGTGGATGAGCTCCTGCTTTTTCATGGTCATGCGAAGCTAGAGACTGGAGGGTTATAGTAGTACTCTGACGAGGGTTAACACACTGATAAAGAATAGTTACAAACCTGCCGTCCGGACTCTCATTTCTGATTTCGGCTGTTAAATGGCACCTAAACGGTCGAAAACGAGCGATTGAAAGGTTTTTGTCGATGGGACCGACACTGATCCACATGGAGTACGACGATATGCTCGATCGGGCGGCGAGCGAGACACCTGAGATTGCCGAGTCGGAAGACCGACTCGACGTCCCCGACCCAGCGGTCCGAGAGGAGGGTAACGAAACCGTCGTCGAGAACTTCCAGTCGCTGTGTGACGCGTTGGGTCGGGACCCGGACCACGTCCTCCAGTTCCTCCAGCGCGATGTGGGGACCAGCGCGCACATCGATGAGAGCGGGCGGGCGCGGCTCACGGGGTCGTTCGACGCCGGCAGGCTCGGGACCGCCGTCGACGAGTACGTCGAACAGTTCGTCCGCTGTCCGGAGTGTGGCTTACCGGACACGCGACTGGAACAGGAGGGCGACACGGTGCTCCTCCGATGTGAGGCCTGTGGGGCGCGCTCTGCGACGGGCGACGAGTGAGGGGTCTCCGCAGCCCCGGTTACTGGAGATTTTTCAGCGTCTGTAAGTCGCGGTCAGTTCGGGTAAACTCCGCGAGCCGCCGGCTCGCGTGGCAGTTCGGACAGTGGAACAGCGAATCGTGTGTCGGTAGCTCACTCGGCGTCGACTCCCAGTCTTTCGTGCATTCCGGACAGAGCAACCGAACGTACGCTTCTTCCATGTGTGCTAATCACACACACTCAGAGAGGGCAAAAAGATTGGTGTCACCCCACTCGTCTGCCTCGGAACGTGACACCGAATCGGAACTTACGCGGGAACGTCTTCGGCTTCGAGCAGTTCTTTGTACCGGTTGCGGATGGTGACCTCCGAGACGTTGGCGACGGTACCGACCTCGCTCTGGGTCACCTTCTCGTTGGTCAACAGCGCGCCGGCGTACACCGCGGCTGCGGCCAGTCCGACTGGCGACTTCCCGGAGAGCAGACCGGCGTCGCGCGCTCGAACGATGAGTTCGCGGGCCCGTCGCTCCGTTTCCTCGGAGAGGTCGAGGTCCGAGACGAACCGTGGGAGGTACTGCTCGGGGTCCGCGGGCTGGACTTCGAGGTTCAGTTCGCGGACCACGTACCGGTACGTCCGGGTCAGTTCCATCTTTTCGACTCGCGAGACGACCGCCATCTCGTCGAGCGAACGCGGGCTCCCGGCCATCCGGGCCGCCGCGTACAGCGCCGACGTCGCAACACCCTCGATGGAGCGGCCGGGCAGGAGGTTTTCGTCTAACGCCCGGCGGTAGATGACACTGGCCGTCTCGCGGACGTTCTGGGGCAGGCCCAGCGCCGAGGCCATGCGGTCGATCTCCCCGAGCGCCTGCTTGAGGTTGCGCTCCTTGGAGTCGCGGGTGCGGAAGCGCTCGTTCCAGGTGCGTAGCCGCTGCATCTTCTGGCGCTGCTCGCTGGAGAGCGAGCGACCGTAGGCGTCCTTGTTCTGCCAGCCGATGTTGGTCGAGAGCCCCTTGTCGTGCATCATGTTCGTCGTCGGTGCGCCGACGCGGGACTTCTGGTCTCGCTCTGCGGAGTCGAACGCCCGCCACTCGGGACCGCGGTCGATGCTGTCCTCTTCGATGACGAGACCGCAGTCCTGACAGACCGTCTCACCGTGTTCGCTGTCCGTGAGTACGTCACCGCCACATTCCGGACAGACGTCCTGCCGTTCCGTCGTCTCCTCGCCGAGTTCCTGTTCGTCCTGTGTCCGTTCTCGAACGCCGTTGTGTGCTGGTGATTCGCTCATGATAGGGTGTGTCCCGGGCTGCCGGGTGCATAATCTTGAAATACGATTACTGTCTTTCTCTTACCCATAGTTAGTTCGACAACTATTTAAATGTTTCGCCAATTTTGACCCAAAACCGCCCGACTGCACCGTGGTACCAAAGAACAAACCATCCTGGTAAGCTACTTAACTCTGCCGCAAACGGAGACGCCTGGCGCGGGCTCGGCCAGGGCATCGTCTCGGGTGGTTCGACACTCACATCGTCGCTGCCCCGTACTCAAAGAGAACTATCGGTTTCCGACGACGACCCGCAGTTCAGTCCCACGTTATCCACGCCAACACTGCCAACCCCACTGTTTCGAGGACGTGCAGGACGACCATCGCCTGCCACGCCGCGTCGGGGACCTTGTTGCTGAACCACCCCGAGAGGAGCGGGTCCAGGAGGTAGAAATAGAGCGCGAAGGCGTTCTCGGCGAACAGCAGGACGGCAAAGAAGAGGAGACCGAACGTGTGTTTCGACCGGATCTGATAGAGGTTGCGGCCCCAGACGTAGATGAGCACCGCTAGTAACAGCATGTTGACGCTGACCGCGACCCGGGCGGCGTCAATCCAACTAACCATTGCCCTTCCATTTCAGATTACAGTTCATATACTCTTTCCCAATTTCGGCCATACTCACTCTGCTGCCTCCATAATTTGTTCGACGGTGTCCCAGTAGTTTCGGACGCGGTCTGTGGGCAGGTACACTGCGCCGTAGTCGTCGCCGCTGTCGGTGACGATGTCGTTTTCCTCTAGAACGTCCAGGTGGTGACGAACCGTCTTGTAGTCTAAGTCCAGTTCCTCCGCGAGTTTGTTCGCGTTGCGAGGCCGTTCGTCGATAGTACGCAGGATACGGATTCGGTTCGCTCCGCCCCGCGTACTCGTCAATACGTACCACAAGACGGCCTCCATCGTCGTGACCCACTCGGGGCGGCTACGTAAGCCCACCGCCTTCTTGTGTGGGTATCAGCCTCCTCGCGGGGACTCAGACGGTGAACAGGTGCCCCTCGGTCGGTACGTCGAAGAGGCCGATGCGCGCGCCTGCGTCTAGCCACGCGTGTCCGTAGGAGAACGACGCCAGCGCGTTGACGAGATC
The DNA here is from genome assembly GCF_004681185.1 of Haloarcula amylovorans. Lineage (GTDB taxonomy): Archaea > Halobacteriota > Halobacteria > Halobacteriales > Haloarculaceae > Haloarcula > Haloarcula amylovorans. Next base: position 1,410,164 of record NZ_SRIF01000001.1, read on the forward strand.
GTCGTCGTCACGAAAGTGCCGGCCGTCCTCTAGGTACGCCGACGCCATCTCCTCGCAGTCGAGGGCGGCGTCGTGCATCGGCGTTCCTTCGGGCGGGGCTATCTCTGCGGCGTCGAGCGCGTCGGCGAGCAGTCCCTCGTAGCGGTCCGTTTTCTCCTCGATGTCGGCGGCCATATCGGAGCCAGCGACGGTGTGCGGATAACTGTATCGGCGTGGCTGTGCACGCCCGTCGCGACAGCGCAAGGTGTATAGGCCGGTGTAGAGTAGTTCCAGTAATGACAGAGAGCGAGGAACACCACCGACTCGTCGTCGCCGGAACCGGCATCGCCGGGCTGACGGCGGCCATCTACGCGGGCCGCAGCAACAACGATCCCCTCGTCCTCGAAGGGGACGAACCGGGCGGACAGTTGACCCTCACCAGCGAAGTCGAGAACTACCCGGGCTTCCCCGAAGGTATCTCCGGTCCGGACCTCATCAACGAGATGAAAGCACAGGCCGAGCAGTTCGGTGCCGAGCTGCGACACGGCATCGTCGAGCGCGTAGAAGACGACGAGCGACCGTTCCGCGTCGAACTCACGAACGGCGACGCCCTCACCTGTGACGCCTTTATCGCCGCGTCGGGTGCCAGCGCGCGCACCCTCGGCATCCCCGGCGAAGATGACCTAATGGGCTACGGCGTCTCGACGTGTGCGACCTGCGACGGCGCATTCTTCCGCGGCGAGGACATGCTCGTCGTCGGTGGCGGCGACGCCGCCTGCGAGGAGGCTCACTTCCTCACGAAGTTCGCCGACACAGTCTATCTGGCTCACCGCCGCGAGGAGTTCCGCGCCGAGGACTACTGGATAGAGAAGGTCCAAGAGAAGGTCGACGAGGGCGAAATCGAGATTCTACGCAACACCGAACTGCTGGAGATTCACGGGTCGGCCGAGGCAGGCGTCGACCACGTCACCCTCGCGCAAAACGAGTCTGGCTACCCCTCAGAGAACCTCGACGACGCCGGGACGGAACGAGTCGAGATGGACGTCGGCGCGGTGTTCGTCGCCATTGGCCACACGCCGAATACGGGCTATCTCGCCGACACCGGCGTCGAACTCGACGAGACCGGCTACATTCAGACCCAGGGCGGTAAGGGTGGCAACCAGACGGCCACCGGCGTTCCCGGCCTGTTCGGGGCCGGCGACGTGGTCGACTATCACTATCAACAGGCCGTCACCGCCGCCGGGATGGGTTGTAAGGCCGCGATCGACGCCGACGGCTACCTCGAAGACCTCGTCGACGCGGAGGCGAGCGCCGAGTCTGAAGCCCAGGCCGAGGCGGACGACTGAGCGCGACTGTTTTCGGCGATTGCTCGGTGTGGCATCCACAGTCCTTTAGGCAGGACTCTCGAAGGAGGCCTATGGCACCCGATACTGTCACGCTGACTATCGAAGGCGACGACGCGACAGACGAACTGACCGTTCCCAGTGACCTCCTCGATATCCTCCGCGAGCAACCCGACGAGTCGGACCCACAGGTCGTCGGCGACATCGCGATGTTCGGACTGGCGCAACGAATCCACGGCGCGGTCCACCACGGCCAGGGCGAACCGAGCGAAGATATCGCCGAACTGGAGGCGGCGACCCTCGACCTCTTCGAGGAGCGATTCGGCTCAACGTTCGGCGAACTGACCGGTCACGATCATTGACTACGCGTCGCCGTTAGACGTCCCACGTCAACAGGACGCCGCCGTCGAGGCGTTCGGCGTCGGTGAGTTCTAGGTCCGGAAACTCCTCGACGAAGCCGTCGCCGTCGGCAAGCGTCGGCGCGTCGCGGCCGCCGATTAGCTTCGGTCCGACGAACACGGAGAGTTCGTCCACCAGTTCTGCCTCGAAGAGGCTGAAAATGAGTTCGCCGCCGCCTTCGACCATGAGACGGTCGATACCGTCGCCCTCCAACTTCGCCAGCGCCGTAGTCACGTCCACCCGGTCCTCGCCGGCGGCGATGACGTACGCGCCGGCATCCTCCATCTCCTCGACGAAGTTCGTCGGCGCGGCTTCACTCACCAGGAGATACGTCTCGGCGGCCCCGTCGAGCACCTTCGCATCGGGGGGCGTCCGGATGCGCGAATCGGCAACGACCCGAGCGGGGTTCTCCGACTCGCCGCGTTCGATGCGGGCGTTTCGCCGGTCGGCGTCGTCGACGGTCAGCGACGGGTCGTCGGCCAGGACAGTACCGACGCCGACCATGACCGCGTCGCTCTCGGCCCGCAACTCGTCAACCCGTTCGAAGTCGTCGGGACCGGAGACTGCCAGTTGCTCTCGACGCCGGGAAGAGAGTTTTCCGTCCGCGCTCATCGCGGCGTTGACGACTACGTGCATAGTCGCCGGCAGGCGACTGCGACGAAAACGGGTTTCGGTTCCGGGACCGCAGCGCGGTTCTGAGCGGTGTTGGCCCGTTTGCCACAGGCGGTGTCTCCGGTCGCCGTTCGCACAGACTACGAACTAGTTCGTCAGGTACGTTACAGAACTGGCAATCGAGGGCGAAGATGTGGCCGATATCAGGTATTTACCCGCCATACATGTCGATTCTGGGGCATCTACTGGCCTAGTTTTTTCACCTTCCCAACGTGAGATGGGGGCGATGGATTCTGAGGTCACGCCCGAAGAGGTACTCGATGCCTGTTCGGAGAACAACGCGCCCGGTGAGCCGATGACGGCCGACGAGATTGCGTCGGAACTGGCGTGTCCTCGTGATGTCGTCACCGAAACGCTCGAAACACTGGCCACACGGGGTGACATCGAAGGGAAAACAGTCGACGACCGAGTTCGGGTCTGGTGGCGACCCGCCGAACTCGACTCACCACCCGACCGCTCGTCCGCTCCGAATCCGCGCGACGATGCGGAGACTAATACGCCCGATACTGACTTCGGGACGTTGCTGAATCAGCTATCGACGCCGTTCTACACGCTCGATACCGAGTGGCGCTTCACCTATCTAAACGAAGCCGCCTCGGAACGACTCGTGGCCGGCGAAGATGTCGTGGGTCGGCGTCTCTGGGAGACGTGTGAGTGGGCGTCGGACCAGCGGTTTCGAGACGAACTCCGGGCGGCGATGGGTACCGCGGAGCCCACAGTCTTCGAGTTCTATCACCCTGAACCGGTCGGGGCGTGGTGTGCGGTCCATCTATATCCGACAGCGACTGGACTAGCAGTATACGTCTACGATATCGAGAAGTGGAAGCGACGCGAGCGCGAACTGAAGCAGTACGAGGCCATCGTCGAAGCGATGTCGGACGGTGTCTACGTTGTCGACGAGTCCGGGCGCTTCGCCATGGTTAACGAGGCATACGCGGAGCTGACCGGGTACACCAAGTCCGACCTGCTCGGACGACCGGCTTCGGCGCTGGTCGACGACGAGACGGCCGCGAGAGCGGACGAGCTGAACCGAGAGTTGACGGCTAAGACGCGCGAAGCCGCCAGTTTAGAGGCTGTCCTTCGAACAGCGACCGACGAGCGAATCGTCGCTGAAGCGACGTTTTCCATCGCCAACGCAGAGGACGGAAGCAGTCGGCGGATCGGCGTCGTCCGCGACGTGACCGAACGCTACGAGCGCGAACAGCGACTCGAAGAGACCGTCACTCGACTGGAGAGTTTCGCCAGCATGCTCGCGCACGAACTGCGCAACCCGGTCACCATCGGACAGATATACAGCCAGCAGCTACCCGACGACGCGGATTCAGCGGCCGTTGGGCACGTGAGCGATGCCTTCGACCGTATCGAGGACATGATAGACATCATGCTCGCACTGGCCCGGGGTCGCGAGACAGTTAGTAAGTGTTCGACGATACCTCTCGCCGAGGTGGCGACGGCCGCGTGGGACGATATCGAGACCGGCGATGCGGCGCTGGAGGTAGCGACGGACCGGGAGATACGAGCGGAGGAGACGTATCTTCGACACCTCTTCGGGAGCTTGTTCCAAAACAGCGTGGAGCATGGCTCCACGAGCAGTCGGCCGCAGTCCGACGACAGCGTGGAACATGGTCGTTCGAGAGACGGCGACGCCATCTCTCGTGATGACGAAAATTCCAATCGAGAATTTTCGAACCAGTCCACGAGCAATCGGAACGCGACGCGTTCCGATGACAGTGTGGCGCACGGCGGCGAGCCCGTCACGGTCACCGTCGGCGACCTCCCGACCGGGTTCTACGTGGCCGACGACGGGGACGGTATCCCGTCCGACGATCTGGACATCGTTTTCGAGCCGGGCTACACGACGGCGGCTGGCCGCGGCGGGACCGGGTTGGGACTGGCATTCGTCGAGGAGTTATCCGAGGTGTACGGCTGGGACGTGACGCTCACCGAGAGCGAGTCCGGCGGCGCACGCTTCGAGTTCACGGCGGTGGACTGATCCTATGATGTCTGGCGAGGGCGTCGCCGCCGACCGGTCTCCGCTACCCACAAACCCTTTTGAACGCCGCCGCCGAACCTTCCGTCGATGTCTCTCGAAGATCATGTCGAGGAACTCGCCTCCGACCTCGACGTAGACAAAGAGGAGGTCAGACGCGACTTAGAGAACCTCGTGGAGTACTCCGTGCCGATGGACGAGGCCAAACAGAGCCTCCGACGGAAGTACGGCGACGGCGACTCCGGCGGCAGCGGCGGCACGCCGTCGAGTAAGGCCATCAGCGAGGTCACCACCGACGACTCGAACGTGACGGTCACGGCCGTCGTCCTCACGTCCGGCCGTCGGTCCATCCAGTACAACGGCGACCAACACGTCATCCGTGAGGGTCAGCTCGCCGACGAATCGGGCACCATCTCCTACACCGCGTGGGACGGCTTCGAGGGCGACCTCGAACCCGGCCAGACCGTCCAGTTCGGGAACGCCGGCGTCCGCGAGTGGGACGGCCACCCCGAGCTCAATCTCGGTCAGAGTACACAGGCGGAAACCGTCGAGACGCCGCTCGACATCGACGCCGAGGTGGGCGGGGAGTCCGCCCTCGCCCATATCGAACCCGGCGACCGCGGAATCACCGTCGAAGTGCAAGTCTTAGAGTGCGAGGAGAAAGTCATCGATGGCCGCGACGGCGAGACGACCATCCTGAGTGGCGTGCTGGGCGACGAGAGCGGGCGGCTCCCGTTCACGGACTGGGAACCCCACGACGCCATCGAGGAGGGGGCGTCCGTCCGCATCGAGGAGACGTTCGTCCGCGAGTTCCGCGGCGCGCCCTCGGTGAACGTCTCGGAGTTCTCGACGGTCACGCCGCTCTCCGAACCCGTTAGCGTCACGGAAGACGCCCCGCGGATGCGAATCCGCGAGGCCGTCGAGAGCGGCGGTCAGTTCGACGTTGAACTTGTCGGTAACGTCATCGAGATTCGCGACGGCTCCGGCCTCATCGAGCGCTGTCCCGACTGTGGCCGCGTCGTCCAGAACGGCCAGTGTCGCACCCACGGCGCAGTCGAGGGCGAGGACGACCTCCGGACGAAGGCCATCTTGGACGACGGCACCGCCACGGTGACGGTCATCCTCGACGACGAGATCACCGAGCGAGTGTACGGCGGCGACTTAGACGACGCCCGCGAACACGCTCGCGACGCGATGGACAAAGAGGTCGTCGCCGACCGCATCGCGGAGCGCGTCGTCGGCCACGAGTACGTCGTCCGCGGGTCGCTATCGGTCGACGAGTACGGCGCGAATCTCAACGCCACCGAGTTCGAGGAAGCCGACGACGACCCCGCAACGCGTGCGAGTGACTTCCTGCAGGAGGTCGACGCATGAGCGAGTCAGACGATAGCGGGCCGGGGCGGCGCGAAGTCGCCCACCGCCTGTTCGCCGCGGAGTTCGACGACGCGGACTTCTCGTACTCTGAGTCCGATGAAGAACGTGCCCCAAACTACGTCGTTACGCCCACAGGCGCGCGGGTCAACCGCCTCTTTGCCGTCGGCGTCCTCACCGAGATCGAGCAGGTCAACGAGGAGGTGCTTCGCGCCCGCATCGTCGACCCGACCGGGCCGTTCGTCGTCTACGCCGGGCAGTACCAACCCGACGCGCTGGCGTTCTTAGAGAGCGCGACGCCGCCGCTGTTCGTCGCCATCACGGGCAAGGCTCGAACGTTCGAACCGGAGGACGGCGACCGCGTGTTCACCTCGATCCGCCCGGAGTCCATCAGCGAAGTAGATGCTGGCACCCGCGACCGCTGGGTCGTCCAGGCCGCCGAGCAGACGGTCGAGCGCATCGCTCAGATGGCCAGCGCGAAGCAGTCGAATCTCTCGGGTGAGGACCTCCGTACCTCGCTGGTCGAGTCCGGCGTCGAGGAGAGTCTCGCCGCCGGCATCCCGTTGGCACTCGACCACTACGGCACGACCGGCGACTATCTGGCGGCCCTGCGCGACCTCTCGCTCGACGCAGCCCGCGTCGTGGCAGGCGAGTTAGACGAGGCCGGAACGCTGTCGCGGTCACCCGGCGACGGCACCGACGACCCGCTGCCGGTGCTCACCGACGCCGAACTCGACACCGCTGTGGCTTCGGCACCCGGAAGCGCCGACGAGAGCGCCGGAGTAGCCGAAACGGAGACCGAATCGGAATCGGCGGTCGAGCCGACAGCGACCGATACGACGACAACTGAGACCGAAAGTGTCGAATCAGAGAGTCTCGGTACCGCAGACGCGACGCCCGACGCGGGCGAGACGGTCGAGCCGACCGAACCGGAGTCCGAGGACGCACCTACCGAGACGGATACGGACGTGGGTGCCGCCGACGAGTTCGGCGGGACAGACGAAGCAGAGACCACTGCCACCGAGACCGAAATCGCCAGCACTGGCGAAGCAGCGAGCGAGTCCGCGTCGGTCGACGACAGCGCGGACGACGCGGACACCGACGACGAGATCGGCGACTTCGACACCGAGTTCGAACTCGACGAGAACGAACGCGAAGAGATAGAGGAAGAGTACGGCACCGACTTCCAGAGCGGGTCGGAGGTCGACGAGCCGGGCGAGGCCGACATCGAGACGCCGGACCCCGAAGAACTGGCCGAGGCAGAGGCGTCCGAGGAGGGTGCGCCCGCCGACGCCGCCGACGCGGAGTCGGCCCCGGACTCACCGGGAGCGCCGGCCGGCGACGAGTCGCCCGAACCGAGCGCGGACGCGGCGACGAGTGACGCGCCGGTCGAGACGCCCGAGACCGCGACCGAGGCGGGAGCCGACGAGACGACTGCCGGCGAGTCGGCCGACGAACCCGACGCCGAGGACGTGGACCTCGAAGACGCCGTGATGGATGTCATGCGTGACTTAGACGACGGCGACGGCGCGGACCGCGAGGAGATTCGCGCGACCGTCGCCGAGGAGTACGGCGCGGACACCGACGCCGTCGAGGACGCGATTCAGGACGCCCTGATGAGCGGGCAGTGTTACGAGCCCGAAGACGGCAAGCTCACCCCCATCTGAGCGGGCTGTCGCAGTCGCGCCCCTTTTCTCCCGTCGCCGCCAACGCGAGAGCGATGCGTGTCGAACCGCTCCCGAACGCTCCGGCCGCCGCGATCGAAACCGGCGGCGAGCGACTGCTAGCGGTGGCCGATTACCACGCCGGCATCGAGGCCGGCCTTCGCTACGAGGGGGTCGAACTCCAGTCGGCCGCCAGCGAACGCCGCGAGCGGTTACTCGCGTTGCTCGACCGGGCACGAGCGGACAGACTGGTCGTCCTCGGCGACCTCGGTCACGCCATCGGCGACCCGTTCGCCGAGGAGCGCGAGGAGTTGACCGCGCTGTTCGAGGCCGTCGACGTGCCAGTGACGCTCGTGAAGGGGAACCACGACGGCGACGTAGAGCCCGTTCTCGCCGAGATTGACGCCACCATCGACGTGACGCCGTCCCACGGGACCCGAATCGGCGACGTGGGATTCGTCCACGGGCACACGTGGCCCGCTCCCGACGTTCTGAACGCCGAAGTCGTCTGTGTCGGCCACGAGCACCCGGTCGTTAGACTGGAGGACGAGGTCGGCGGCGCGAGGAAGGAACGGGCGTGGCTTCGCGGGTCGCTCGTCGCCGACCCGTTCGCCGACCACTACGGCGCGGGCGTCGAGACGAATGCCGACCTCGTCGTCTTCCCGGCGTTCAACGACCGTTCGGGCGGAACGTGGGTCAACGTCGAGGGACAAGACTTTCTCGCACCGTTCCTCCCCGACGGGATGGCCGACGCGGAGGCGTTCTTACTCGACGGGACGCGACTCGGACAGTACCGGCGAGTGTGATACTACGGCCTGGCCGGTCACTCACTCACGGCGGCCTCTAAGCGCTCGACGAGCTCCCTATTTCCGAGGAACGTCGGTGTCCGCCCGTGGAGGCCGTCCGGCTCGACGTCCAACAGCGACTGCGACCCGTCAGAGGAGCCGCCGCTGGCCGCTTCCACGAGATACGCCAGCGGCGCGGCCTCGAAGTGGACACGGAGCTTGCCGTCGGGATAGGTGGTCGTCGCCGGGTAACCGAAGATACCGCCGTACTCCAGTACCTGCGCGAGGTCTGCCACTGTCGCGCCGCCGTAGCGGAGTTTCAGCTCTCGGCTCAGGTCTCTGGCGAAGTCGTTGACGGCGTCGGTTCGCTCGACGGACTTGCCGGCGATGCCGACGACGGTCGGCTCCTCGGGCAGGGAGAACGTTCCCCAGCGTTCACTGTGGCCGTCTCGCAGGAGGTACTCCTGAACTACGTCGCGGTCCTCGCGGGCGACGGTCATCGTGGTGTAGGGGCCGTAGAGGACCATCATCGCCGCCACCATGTCGCGGCCGGTCGTGGGAAGCGGCGCGTCGTAGACGCCGACGATGGTACCCACCGAGTTGTTCGACGCGAGGTTGGCCGAGCCGTCCAGCGGGTCGATAGCGACGGTGTAGCCCTCGCCGCAGTCGGCCACGTCTTCGCGCTCCTCGCTCGCGTAGCCGCCGACGCCGTCGACGTACGAGAGCGCGTCGAAAAAGAGGTCGTCGGCCCACACGTCGCCGCCGACCTGCTGTTCGCCGCTCGGGTTCTCGCCGGCGCTTCGCCCGGCATAGTTGGCGAGGTTCCGGCGCATGTAGTGGGCCGTGTCCTTGACTGCCCGTTCGATGTCGTCGAGCGTGTTCATCGATTCGACCTCACGCTGTCACTGGGTTCGAACATGTCCCTACGTCGACTCGCTGGCGACATAAACTACACGTGGGCTTTCGGGAACAGGGCCTCGGCGGGTTGGTCGTCCAGCCACTCACAGAGGCTGACGAGGTTGTCGAGTGCGGCTTCGAACAGTTTCTCGCCCGCCTCGGCCGAGGCGTCGGTCTGGTCGCCGAGCACGCCGTTTTCCGTGTTGTCGATGGCGTCGTAGAAGGTGCGCGCACCGTTGACGCGCCCGGTCGTCTCGTCGAACACCCGGCAACCGCCGTCGCGGGCGTCCTCGATGCGGTTCTCGTGGACGAGGTCGCCGGCGAGGTACTGGACAAGTGAGGTCTCTTTCGGCCCACCGTGGGGCCCTGGCGTCTCGAACGTCTCCTCGATGAGATCAGTGATGCTCTCGTCCCACATCCACTCGATGGCGTACAGCGTCCCATCGTCACGCAGGCGGCGGCCCACCTCACGAAGGTGCTGGACGTTGCCGCCGTGGGCGTTGACGAAGATTACGCGGTCGATGCCGTGGTACGCCAGATTCCGGGTGATGCTCTCGACGTAGTCGCGAAACGCCGGCGCGTCGGCCCACATCGTCCCGTGGAACTGCCGGTGGTGGGGGCTGACACCGACGTTGACGGTCGGCGTGCAGAGATAGCCCGTCTCCTCGGCAGCCCGGCGAGCGAAGGACTCGGCGATGATGTGGTCGGTCGCCTCGGGGAGATGCGGTCCGTGTTGTTCGGTCGACCCCAGCGGCAGCAGCGCCAGCGACTCCGACTCGAAGTACGATTCGAGGTCCGGCCACGCCTCGTCGGCGAGATACATACGTCACCTCCGCGTGCGAAGGCCTTCAAGCCCGTGCCGAATAGCCACGAGAACGGGTGACACAACGTGCTTAACCCGGTTCGGTCGCTAGGAGGGGGCGATGACTGACGGGGTGATACAGGGGGCTGACGCGTTTACCGTCCTCGGCGAGGAGGTGCGAAACGCCCTCTCCGAGCGCGGGTTCGCGACGCCAACGGAGCCACAGCGCGAGGCGATTCCCCGACTCGCACGCGGAGAGGACGCGCTCGTCGTCGCCCCGACCGGGACCGGCAAGACGGAGACGGCGATGCTGCCGGTGTTAGACGCGCTCGCGAGCGCCGACAAGGAACGCTTCGGCATCGGCGCGCTGTACATCACGCCGCTGCGGGCGCTCAACCGCGACATGCGCGAGCGACTGGAGTGGTGGGGGGAGACGCTCGATCTGGAGGTAGACGTTCGCCACGGCGACACCACGCAGTACCGACGGAGTCAGCAGGCGAACGACCCGCCGGACGTGCTGGTGACGACGCCCGAGACGCTGCAGGCGATGCTGACCGGGTCGAAGCTCCGGACGGCACTCGAAGACGTAGACCACGTCGTCGTCGACGAGGTCCACGAACTCGCCGCGGCCAAGCGCGGCGCGCAGTTGACCATCGGACTCGAACGACTTCGCGAGGTCGCCGGACCCTTCCAGCGAGTCGGCCTCTCCGCGACGGTAGGCGACCCACAGGAGGTCGGGCGCTTCCTCACCGGCGGCCGCGGGTGTTCGGTCGTTGAGGTGGACATCGGCAGTCGATTAGACGTAGACGTGGTGCGACCGCAGGTGACCGACCGCGACGAGCGACTCTCCAGCGAACTCGTCACCGACGCAGAGACGGCCAGCCACGTCCGCTTCATCGACGACCTGATAGCAGAGAACGAGTCAGTCCTGCTGTTCGTCAACACGCGACAAACCGCCGAGGCGCTGGGTTCCCGGTTCAAGGAACTCGGGACGAACCTCGGCGTCCACCACGGGTCGCTCTCGAAGGAGGCCCGCATCGACGTCGAAGACCGGTTCAAGGCCGGCGAACTCGACGCCCTGCTCTGTACCTCGTCGATGGAGCTGGGCATCGACGTGGGCCGGGTCGACCACGTCGTCCAGTACGGCAGTCCCCGGCAGGTGTCCCGACTCGTCCAGCGAGTCGGCCGCGCCGGCCACCGCCGCGACGAGATCTCCTCGGGGACCGTCGTGACGACTCACAGCGACGATACATTGGAGGCGCTTGCCATCGCCCGTCAGGCGCGGAACGGCGAGGTCGAACCCGCCGAGATTCACGACGGGAGCCTCGACACCGTCGCCAACCAGCTAGCCGGCGTCGTGATGGACACAGGCGAGGTGCGGGCGATGGAGGCGTACCGAATCATCACGCGGGCGTACCCGTTTCGCGATATCGACGAAGACGCGTTCAAAGACGTCGTCCGAGAACTGGGCGCGAACAACGTCGTCTGGTTGGACGAGGAACGCGATACGCTGGAGAAACGCCGCGGCACGTGGCAGTACTTTTACCAGAATCTCTCGATGATTCCCGACGAGGCCACCTACGATGTCGAGGACGTGGCCTCGGGCCAACAGGTCGGGACGCTGGACGAGCGGTTCGTCGTCAATTTCGCCACCCCCGGTGAGGTGTTCGTCCAGCGCGGCGAGATGTGGCGCATCACCAACATCGACGAGGAGGAGGAAGTCGTGACCGTCTCTCCCATCGAGGACCCCGCCGGCGAAGTGCCTTCGTGGGTTGGAAGCGAGATTCCGGTTCCGAAGGCCGTCGCGGGCGAAGTTGGAGAACTACGGCGAGTCGCCGGTGAGCAGTTACAGGCGGGCGCACCCGCCGACACCGTCGCAGCCCACGTCGCTCGTCGGTACGACGCCGACGCGGGGACGGTGGCCGACGGCCTCTCGCAACTGGAGGGACACGAGGCCCCGATTCCCGACGCCGAGACGATACTCGTAGAGTTCCGCGGCCGGGAGGTCCTGGTCAACTCCTGTTACGGCCACAAGATCAACGAGACGCTGGGGCGAGTCCTCTCGGCGCTGCTGGGCCAGCGGGCGGGGTCGTCCGTCGCCATGGAGGTAGACCCCTATCGCATCGAACTCGAAGTGCCCCGGCGAATCAGCGCCGGCGACGTGATGGAAGTCTTAGAGGAGACCGACCCCGACCACCTCCCGGCGCTCGTCGAGTTGAGCCTGAAGAACGCCGACGCCTTGAAGTTCAAGCTCGCGCAGGTCGCCACGAAGTTCGGGTCGCTCAAGCGCTGGCGCGGTCGCGGCTCGACGGACTTCGGCCGGGACCGGCTGCTCGCCGCATTGGAAGACACCCCGATGTACGACGAGGCGCTGCGCGAGGTGCGCCACGAGGATTTGGCTATCGGAGAGACGGCGGAACTGTTGGAAGCAGTCCAGTCCGGCGACGTCGCCCTCGAAACCGTCGGCGAACGCACGCCGATCGGTCTCGGCGGAAACGCCTCGGGCCGGGAACTGCTCTCGCCGGAGAACGCCGACGCGAGCGTCATCCAGACAGTGCGAGAGCGCATCCAGAGCGACCGCGTCATCCTCGCCTGTCTGCACTGCCGAGAGTGGGACCGCAAGCAGCAGGTCAGTCGGGTTCGTGACCAACCGGAGTGCCCCCAGTGTGGGTCCACTCGCATCGCCGCGCTGAACCCGTGGGCCGACGAAGTCGTGGCGGCGGTGCGGGCCGACGAGAAGGACGAGGAACAGGAGAAGATGACCGAGCGCGCCTATCGTGCCGGGTCGCTCGTTCAGACACACGGCAAGCAAGCCGTCGTCGCCCTCGCCGCTCGCGGCGTCGGCCCGCACAACGCCGCGCGAATCATCAACCGCCTGCGCGAGGACGAAGACGAGTTCTACCGGGACATCCTCCGCCAGGAACGGGAATACGCCAGAACGCAGTCGTTCTGGGAGTGACTGAGGCCGGAGTCGGTTGTGCGGGATTAGCTCAGTTGCCGAATCGCATCGGCCAGCGGCTGTTCGACGGCCGACGGGTCGTCGTTCTGAACCGTGAAGGAGGTGTGTCGTTCGTCTACGTCCATCGCCTCCGAGAGCAGGCCACCGCGACGGTCGACCTCCATGTGAACGGTCAGGCCGCCGTCGTCGTAGACGGGGATAATTTCGACTTCGTCCACCTCGCCGGAGAACTCGCCGTGCTGTGGGCGGAACTCGAACTCCTGGACGAACCTCGCCGAGGTGGAGAAGATGTTACCGGGCCGGGCCTGACACGAGGAGGAACGGAGTGAGAAGCCCAGATTTTCCAGTGCATCGAAGACGGCTTGGAGCCGCTCCGTGGGACGGACTTCGATACGGTCCTCGTCTTCCGGGTCGACGGCCATCGAGATGTCTAGTCCGGTCTCGATTTCGACGGAGACCGAGCCGACGGTCACGGGTGTCCGTCGAGGAACGTCGATGGTCGTCTCGAAGCGTCGTTCGTCGTCGGCCTCGATGGTGAACGGGTCAGTGAGTCGCCACTTGTCGACGATGGCGTCGGCGTACCCTTCCTCGGTGCGGTACTCCGTCTCCAGTGCGAAGTAGATGGCGTCGATGTCCTGGTCGGTCGACCCGCCCTCGACGTGGACCTCGGCGTCGACCGAGTCGCCGGCACAGACCGTACTGGAGGGGAGAATAGTGTCTACGCGAGCGGAACCAATTCCGATGCGGGAGAGCACGTCTTTCATGCCACCAGTCGTTGGTGTCGCCTTCCGGTATAAACTTCGTGGTGATCAGGGGTTCTCGTCGGCAGATTCGTCCGTTGCGTCCTCGCTTCCGAACCCCGCGCGCTCGTGGAGCGGGCCGGGTTCACCACGGGCCTGTCGGGCGGCCCGTTCGGAGACTCGCCGTGCCAGTAGCGCGGCGGCGATTGCGGGAACCGCCAGCACGGCGGCGACGAAGAGAGTTCGCTCCGAGCCGACGCCGCCACCGGAAAGCGAGTCGTAGCCCAGCGCGACCATGACAGCGAGGACACCGGCGACGACGAGGTAGAGACCGCGGGCAAGCGCGGCACTCGGGTTCGGAAGGCGAGCAAGCGCCGCCGCCGAACCGAGCCAGCCGGCGAGTAAGAGACCGACGACCGCGACGAACGGCAGGTCGCCGACGGCGATGACGACGGCGTATGCGAGCAGCGGCGCGATGGCGATTCCGAGTGTGAGTCCCGTCAGGAGAACGGCCCACCGCGGCGCGGCGTTCACGTCGCCGTCGTACGCCCCACTCGTTCGCTCGTCGAGAAGTGTAGCCACCTCCTCGGAGACCAGTCGCTCGCCACAGGTGGGACACTCCGTCGCCGTCGGAGCCAGCGGCTCCCCGCAGGCGGGACAGGCCGGGTCGTCGGCCGTACGCCACTCGTCCATACCGTCGCATACGGGGCCAACGGCTTGAGGGGACCGGTCGTCTAACAGCCGATTGCGTGTCCGCCGTCGCTTCCGTACGACCGGCTTGCCGTTCGCTACGTTCGGCTTACCCTGTCACGATGGTGACGTTCGCCGTTTGGAGGCCGTCGGGGCGGTAACGTCGTCTTGTGAACGACACTCTGCTACTGAGAGTTGTTAACAAAGTGCATTCGGCCGCCGAATGATAATATGGAGCGATATCCACTCGACTCCTCGCGGCGAGACGTGATGAAGGCGCTCGGTGCGGGCGCGGTGGTGTCGGGACTCGGCGGAACGACGGCTGCACAGACCGACAGCGGACAGACTGACGGAGAGCAGGGCGACACCCCGTCACCCAGCGACGGCACGGGCACGGTCTACGAAGTCGAGACGCTGATACGGGGTCCCCCGACCAATCAGAATCGGCCGGTCGACTTCTTCTATCAGCCGACCGGCCTCCACATCCAGCCGGGCGACGTGATCAAGTTCGTCTTTACCACCCCGGACCACAACGTCGTCAGCTACCACCCGGCATTCGGGATGCGACGGCGAGTGCCGACCGGCGTCCACGCCTTCTCCTCGCCACTGTTAGGGTGGCAGCCTCGCTCTATCGGCGACGACCAGATTGAGCCGCCAGCGGAGATGGGCGGTGCCGATGGTGAACAGCAAGACAGTGGGCAGCAGGGAGAAGGTGGAAACAGCCAACAAGGTGGCGGGCAGGGAGATGGTCAAGGTGACGGTGGACAGCAAAATGGTGGCCGAGGAGGTGGCGGCCCGCGCGAACCCGTTCCGTCGACGTGGCTCTATGCCTTCGAGATGTCGGGCGTCTACGACTTGCTGTGCTCGCCTCACGAGACGTACGGCATGGCGATGCGTGTCGTCGTCGGCGACACCACCGAAGCGCCCTTCGAGACGAGCGACCCGAGCGCGCTTCCGGAACCGAGAGCCGGTCCCGTCGAACTCGCCCGGGAGACGCTCACCGACCCGGCGCTCGAACCCTCGAATATCGTCGAACAGGGGACGGTCGCGTGGGAGTCGCTGGAGGCTGTCAGTGGCCAATCCGGGCAGACTCAGGGCTGACGTGCGCGATTCGCGTCTCCCTGAGAGTGGCCGACGGCGCGTGATAAACGACTAAACGGCGGCGCCCCGTCCGCTTGCCCATGCGACTGGAGGAGTACTGGGGAATCGGGCCGAAGACGTCCGAGCTGCTGGCCGGGGAACTGGGCGTCGAACGGGCCGTCGAAGCCATCGAGACGGCGAACACGCGGGCGCTGACCGCCGCGGGGCTCTCCCGCGGGCGAGCGACGCGCATCCTGCGGCGAGCGACCGGAGCCGAGTCGATGGACCTGCTGGCTACCCGGGACACCCGCGACGTGTACAAAGAGCTGCTGGACCTCGCCGAGGAGTACGCCGTCACGGGCGACGCCGCCGACAAGATTCGCGTCCTGACGCCGCTACCCACCTGCGAGGCGATGACCGAACGACTGGACGACGTGCTCGAAGCCAAGACGACATGGAGCGAGCTCTCAGACAACGACCAGCGGGCCGTTCTCGACGCTTTCGACCGCTACGACGCAGGGACAGGAGAACGAGCGGCCGTCGAGACGGCGCTCGCGCTGCTGGAAACGGGCGTCGGAGACGGCGTGTTCGAACGGGTGGCTGCACTCGACGCCGACGCCCTCGCCGACGCTCGGGCGGCACTGGCCGGCCTCGCTGGCGAGGGAGAGCGCGTCGGCGAGGGAGCTGACGCGGAACTGGACCGTCTCCGGACGCAACTCGGCGACGTGGAAGACCTCGCGGCGGCGACACCCGAAGTGGTCGAGGCCGTCCAGGAGGGCGCACGCCGTCCGGCCGACTTCCAGGACGCGCTCGTCCGGTACGTCACCGACGAGACGGGGATGGACGCCGCGCGGGTCCGCGACGCGATGCCGAGCGAAGCGACCGACGCACAGGACTTCGTCGACGCCGCCCTCCGCGAGTTGCGCCGGTCGCTCCGGAGCGCCGTCGAAGAGCGCGAAACGGCCGTCGCCGAGCGTCTGGAAGACGACCTCGCGGCCGCGCGCGAGGACATCGACGCGGCCGTCTCCGTCGTCGACGACGTCTCGCTGGCCGTCTCGCTCGCTCGCTTTGCCATCGCCTACGACCTGACGCGACCGACGTTCGTCGACCGCGAGACCATCGCCGTCCGGAACGCGCGAAACCTCGCGCTCGCCGACGACGTGCAACCGATCACCTACGCCGTCGGCGACCACACGCTCGATGTCGAGCGGGCCAACGCCCCGCCCAGCGGCGACCGGGTGGCGGTGCTTACCGGCGCGAACTCCGGCGGGAAGACGACCCTGCTTGAGACGCTCTGTCAGGTTCAGTTGCTCGCGCAGATGGGGCTGCCCGTCCCCGCTGACGCCGCAGAGGTCGGCGTCGTCGACACCGTCGTCTTCCACCGACGACACGCCTCCTTCAACGCGGGCGTCCTCGAATCGACGCTCCGGTCGGTCGTCCCGCCGCTGACCGGCGGCGACCGGACGCTGATGCTCGTCGACGAGTTCGAGGCCATCACGGAACCCGGTTCTGCGGCGAACCTACTGCACGGCCTCGTCACGCTGACCGTCGACCGCGACGCGCTGGGCGTCTTCGTCACGCACCTCGCGGCGGACCTCGAACCGCTCCCCGACGCCGCCCGCACCGACGGCATCTTCGCCGAGGGACTGGACCCCGACCTGAACCTACAGGTGGACTACCAGCCCCGCTTTGGCACCGTTGGGAAGTCCACGCCGGAGTTCATCGTCTCCCGACTGGTCGCCAACGCCAGCGACCCCGTCGAACGCGGCGGGTTCGAGACGCTCGCGCAGGCCGTCGGTGAGGAAGCCGTCCAGCGAACTCTCTCTGACGTTCGCTGGAACGAGGGTGAGTAAATCGGTCGGTAGTCCGGCGACTACACGGGTACGATAACGGCGGAGAACCCGCGTCGTTACCGACGGCGGGTGCGTCGGCGGTCGTCGTCTCGCTGCTTTCGTCGCTGTTCCGCGATTGCGATGAGGTACGTCGTTCGCATTTGTTGGTCCTCTCTCCGCCGGGGGTCGAACCCGGGGACCGGAGAACCCGGCGTCCGCCAGTGGACACGGAGAGGCGGTGGAGGGCCGAAACGCGGGTTACGCGTCCTCGACGACGAGATGGTCGACAGCGAGGATGCCGAACCCGTCGTCGAGGCACTCCGTCGCCGCCGTCTCGGGTGCGACGTCCTCGCCGTCGTTGGGAACGGTAATCGACACTCGAAGGTCGACATCGACCCGGAGGTCGGTGAACGTCGGCCGGACGCCGCGGACTCGCGTTACCGTGACCTCGGCGACGCCATCGATGCTTTCGACGACGCTAGCGACGCCGCTCTCTAAGTCGTCGGACCCGCCGCGGGGGACTCGCAGCGAGACCTCGGCCGATGCCTCGATGGGGACAGTCGCTTTCAGCGACATAGACCGACGGCCGGAGTCGAACCGGGCGGGACTCGCCGACCGAGTCCGTCGGCAAAGCGACACAGCGGTCGCTAGGGCGATGGCTCTCGCGATGGACGTTCCGCCGACCACCCGAGTACAGCCGGCCAACGAGATGGCCGACGACCGAGGGTCGCCGACTGCCGGGCTACGTACCTACGAAGGTATCAAGCCGGAACCGGCGACCGTCGAGACAGACGCGGCCGACGAGTCGGGGTGTCGGAGTGGAAATCGAAGCGCCGCCGCAGTGGGCGTCCGCGCGACCGGACAACCGTCCCACGGCGGCACTGTGTCCCTATGCGAGACGGGACGGACGGGCGTTCACCCGACCAATCCAGTCCCCGGCAAAGGGAATCCCGGACGCGGCAAGCGTGCCGCGTCCAGCGGCCAGCCACACGCTGTATGCATAGCGTGCGGCGGGCACGGGCGATGGGGCCTGGATGTTGTTGGTCATGGGAACACCACGTCGCTTCGTGTGACGTATTTTATCCATCTCAGGAACACATATTAAATCTGCTGCACGATTGGTACCGAGGAACATGGCCAGCCGTCACCCGTGTGCTCGGGACCCCGTATCTCTTTTTCCACGGGGAACGAACCGTCGGGCGATGCCGTTTACGCTCCGTTCTCATACGGCAGATATCGCCGTTGAGGCCACCGGCCGAACGCTCGATGAGACGTTCGCCGCTATGGCCGACGGGCTCGCCGCCGCGATGTGCGAGACGGTTCCCGACGAGGGCGACCGCTTCGAACTCCGCGTCACTGCCGAGTCCGTCGAGGCGCTCCTGTTCGATTACCTCGACGAACTCATCTACGAGCGGGACGTTCGAAACGTCCTCCCGGTCGAAAACGACGCCGTCGTGACGGAAGACGGCGGCGAGTGGCGCGTCGAAGCGAGCGCCCGCGGCGTCCCGCTCACGGCCGTCACCGCCAGAGAGGTGAAAGCCGTCACGTACTCCGAAATGACGGTCGAATCGACACCCGACGGCTGTCGCGCCTACGTCGTCTTCGACGTTTAGTCGAGTCGTTCACCGCAGTCGGGACAGAACGTCGCCGTCGTCTCTGGCGGAATCTCTCGGCCGCACGCGGGACACGCCTCGGACGCGTCGCGGCGTTCCGGTGAAAACACGGCCGTATCGTCTAGCCACCCGTCGTCGTCTGCCTCGGTGTCCGACGAGTCGTCCGTGTCGTCGAACGTCGTCACCCCCGAGCCCACGTTTGTCTCCATATCTTCTGGAACCGCTTCGTCCGGTGTGAACACTCGTGTATTCGAGGACTGATCGCCGTCCTCGTCTTCGACGGCAGTCTCCGCCGTCTCACTCTCGGCGACGTTTTCGTCTCCCCCGCCGTTCTCGTCCGACAGTGCTTCGCCCTCGATGACACCGTCACTCGTCGATTCGGGCCGAGCCCGGTCTCGTCCCCCTTCCGTCCGCGCGACCGGCGGCATGATGGGGAACCGCTGGCCGGGCCGACGCGACGGCTCGGCGAGGGGCGCGTTCGACCTGACAGTCGCGCCGGCGACCTGCTGGGCGAGAAGGTACGCCGTCGAGAGGAACGCGGGAACCGCGACCACGGCCGCGAACGCCGCACTCGGGCCGACACCTGTCAGTTCGAGTCCCGTCTCGACCACCTGTTCGACGCCGGCAGCGGTCACCAGTCTCCCGACGGACGGGCTCACGCTACCGAGGAACGTCGCCTGGACGAGCCATCCGGCCGCGAGTGTCACGCCAGTCACGTAGAGAAACAGCGTGAACAGCGGCGGCACCGACAGCGAGTACACTCGATAGCCATAGACGACGGTTCGCACGAGCAAGTGGACGCTGGCTACGAGCGCCACCGCCGTGACGGCTAGCGTCGATCCGATAGCGAGCGACACCAGCAGACAGCCGAGTAAGACGACCCCCGGCGGTGCGACGAGGACGCTCGGGTGGTTCAGCCGATATCGCTTGACGAGATTCCCGTGTCTATTTCGGAACCAACCGTTCGTCAGCCACGCGGCTACAGCCGCAGGGACGAGAAGCCACGCGACGACGGCGACGGCCGAGAGTCCCGTGACGGCCGCGTTCCCGACGGTCAGCACCGTCGCGTCCGCGAAGCCCGGCACGATGCGGCCGACGGCGGTCCCGGTGAGGACGACCCATGCACCGTAGAACAGGTATCCCGCGAGTCCGCCGACGAGGACCCACCACTCGGTGGCGAGCAGCGACAGCGACCGACGAAACTCCTCGACGGGGACCCAATCCGACATTACGTGACGTATCTCCGAGTGATGGCTTAATTCGTGCGGTCAGGGCGCTCGAATCGTGACGGTTGCAACACCGGAGAGTTCGAGTTCGTCCCCTGGCGCGACTGGTTCCCGGTCGCCCTTCTGGAGCGTTCGACCGTTGAGCCGAGTCGGGTTGTCACCGAGGTCGACGAGGTAGAACGCGTCGGCCTCACGGACGAACCGGACGTGTTCGCGGTGGATTCGGACCGCCTCGTCCTCCGGCCGTCCGGCGTCTATGAGCGCCGCTCGGATCTCCCGACCGACCTTCTCGCCGTCGACGACCGGAATCTCCTCGTCGCTGACTTCGAGCACCAGCGAGTCCGGGACCGGTTCCGCCTCGTCGCCGTCGTCGCTCTGAGCTGCCAGGGCTTCGACGGCGTCCTGGCTTTCCGACTCGTCTCCACCAGATTCCCCGTCTCGGTGTGAGGCAAGGTCCTCACCGCAGTTCATACAGAAGTTAGCGTCCTCTTCTACGTCCGCACCGCACTCCGGGCACTCCGTGAGGGGTTCGGGTTCGCCCGAGTCGAGGTCCTGTACGTCAGCGCCACACTCCAGACAGAAGTTGGCGTCCGGAGCGAGGTCGGTGCCACAGTCCGGACAGTCGACGGTTGCCGACTCTGTCTCGGCCGTCTCGTCGTCCGACGTGTCCTGATCCTCGGTTCCTTCGCCGGTCGCAGTTGCTTCCTCGGCTGAAGTCCCTTCGTCGGAATCGGCAGTCGGGCCGTCCGCCGTCTCGTTCCCCGATTCCACTTGGGCAGCTGTCGCGTCGTTCGCTTCGGCGTCAGATTTGTCGCGTTCGACAGCTGCGTCGAGTTCGTCAGCCCCACTGGCCGACTCCTCGGACGAAGTCTCGTCGGTTCCGGTCGGGTCCTCGGACGCAGGCTCCTCGCTCGCCGACTCGCCGGCGGTCGTCTCGTCGGCTCCCGCCTCGGTCGCTGTCTCCGGAGTTTCGGCCGGCGCGTCGCTCGTCGCCGCCTCGGCGTCCGGCTCGGTCGATTCGTCACCGGCCGGCGCTCCCGGTGAGTCCGGGGCCGACTCCGCGTCGGCGGCGTTGGCGGGCGCACCCGCTTCGGCCGCTTCCGCTACGCTGTCGGTTTCGGCTGTCTCGGTGTTTTCGTCCGCCCCGTTTTCTTCAACTGTCTCGCCAGCGTCGTCTGTAGCCGATTCGGTGGTCGACTCGGCATCGGCGACGGAGTCACTGTCGTCGGTACGCGCTTCCGTCTCGGAGAGAAGGTCGCGGTCAGGTTCCTCTCGGGTCGACTCTGCGGACGCGCCGCTGTCCGCTTCGGACGCCTCGACCGCACCGCTATCGTCCGTGTGCTGCCACTCCCCACAGTCTGGATTCGTACACCATCCACCCGCTGCCGACGGGTCGAACTCCTCCCCACAAATCGGGCACTCCACCCCTTGTTCGGTACTTGCATCTGACATACTCGTTCGTTGGCCGATTTCACGGCGAGAAATAAAACGTTACCCCTGAAGTTCACTCATCTGATATTATAAGCGTCTCGCGGTCAGCGACGTCCTCATCCGGGTCTGCGGCCCGCACAGGCAATCCGCCGGTTTCCGGGGTCGGCGGAAGTGTATCGTCGGCGAACATGAGGACGGAAATGTTGTCTTTCCCGCCACGATCGTTGGCCAGCGAGACGTACTCCCGGGCGGCGTCAGAGAGCGAGTCGGTGTCCAGGAGGACGTCTCGGATCTCGTCGTCGGTGACGACCGCCTCTCGGACGGTCTCGGCGACCGATTCGGAGCGACCGGCATCTACGTACTCCTCGTACAGTTCCGGTGCGTCGGTCTGGGCGTCGATGAGACCGTCGCTCGTCGCGAGGACGGTGTCCTCGGCGTACAACCGGACGGTCCGCGTATCGACCTCGACGAAGGCCCGTTCGGGGTCCTCGTGACCGGAGCCACCGAGCGCCCGCGTTATTTCGTTCCCGTTGGGGTGGACGTGCGCCTCGACGTCGTCGATCTCGCCGGCGTCCGCCATCTCTTCGACGACAGCGTGGTCTTTGGTCAGCCGGACGATCTCCTCGCGAGCGTGGTTGACGAGATAGGCGCGGCTGTCGCCCACCCAGCCCAGGTGGAGCTTGCCGTCGGCGTAGACGCCAGCGACGAGCGTCGTGTACGACTGTGACCCCGACTCGTCGGCGTACCGAACGATATCGCGGTGAGCTTCGACGACAGCGCCCTCGATAGCCGCCTGTACGTCCTCCGGACCGAGCGTCTCGGGGAGCACGTTCGGGCCGAGATCAACGTCGAACCCGTCCGGATAGCTCCGAACCGCACGGATGGCAACGGGGGCCAATCGCTCGGCGACGACAGTTGTAGCGATGTAGGAGGCCGCGTCTCCCGCGTCGTGACCGCCCGCGCCGTCTGCGAGGACGAACACGCCCGCCGAGCGGTTGGCCGGGCGACCCTCGCGTTCGTTTTCCGCATCTCCCTCGCTCGTGTCCTCGTCTCCGCCGTCGCTTGCGTTCGCGTCCGACGCCTCGTCGCTATCGGGCGGGCGTCGCTGGCCTCGATAGCCGTCACGGTGTCCCTCCTCGAAGACGGTCAGCGAGAGACTGTCCTCGTTGATGCCTCGTCCGCGCTTCCGGTCGCCGATGTCGTAGTTGGTAGTGTATCGCATGATTACTCGGGGTGAAACTCGAAGGTGACGCCGTAGGTGGGATGGACGAGCGAGACGAGATCGCCGTCCCGCAGTCGCACCGACTCCGGTGGAACGTCGCCGTGTCTGTCGGTCGGATCTTCGCCCTCCTGCTGGAGTCGTTCGCGGCCTGCCTCACAGAGCACCCGCTGCCACCCCGACCCCTTCTGGACGAACGTCCCGTTGAGACTCCGATCGACGAGATGCCACGCCCCGTCGCGGGTGTCGAACTGCACCTGCACCGAGGAGATGTACTCGCCCTGCGGGTCCTCGATGGTGATAGACGCCGGTGGACCGCTCGCCCCCTCGCGGCCGATGGTGTCACCGGGTTCGACCGTGAACTGCTGGTCTGCCTGGATGTACCGCACCGAGGCCGTCGACGGCGGCGTCGGGTCCTTGGCTTCGAGCACGTCTCTGAGCACCGTCGCGTTCCGATAGCGATGCCGGTAGTCCGACTGGGTCGCTCGCTCGACTATTTCCGCGAGGTAATCCTCGCAGTCCGCGCCGAACTCCTGGGGGTTGACGCCGTCCTTCTTCGGCACGCTCCCCTTCAGCAAGAAGAGCAGTATCTTCCCGATGGAGTAGACGTCCGACCACGGCCCCTGCCGGACGTCGGTCCGACTCGCCTCCGCGACTTCGCGAGGTTTGAATGGCCCGAGAATGGTCGTCCCGTTGTTGCCTGTCGCCGGGTCGCCGGTGGCGTCGAACCCCGTCGCCGTGTTGAAGTCGATGAGCGTCGGCGTGATATCCGGCGTGAGCATCACGTTCTCGGGTTTCAGGTCCCGGTAGACGATCTCGTTCTCGTGGAGAAAGCCCATCGCGTCTGCGAGGTCGATGCCGATCTGGCGGACCTGTTCGGTGTCCTCGATAGGGCCGTGCTGGTCGATGACCCCGTCGAGTTCGATGCCACCCTCGACGAGTTCGACGACGAGGAACGGGACATCCCGCTCTCGGACCGTTTCGTAGAGCGCCATCACGTTCTCGTGGCCGCCCGCCGCGGCGATTCGTTCGAGCGACGCCGCCTCCTTCTCGAAGTACTCCTCGATGACGCTCCGGTCGTTCTGTGACTCCGTGTAGTTCGGGTGCTTCAGGACGACGGCGTCGCCGGTCTCTCGATCGAGCGCCCGATAGGCCTTCGCGAACCCCCCTTTCCCGAGGAACGCTTCGAGTTCGTATCGACCGCCAATGACATCGCCCGGTTCGGGTTCCCACGTCACAGTACTCACCGCTGTATTCGGTCGGCCGCCTCGCTCGCGTCACTCGACTCGCCTGCTGTCACTTCTGGAGTCCTTCGTCGGTGACGATTTTCGTCGCCCGACTCTGTTCCTCGCGGCCGCCCTCCATCACGAGCTGTGTCTGGCGCTCCGCGGACTCGACGGCCTCCGCGTCCGCGCCGTGAATGCGGGTCATTCGCTCGATCTGCGTCTGGGCTTCGGCGACATTCCCCTTCCCGAGTTCCGTCTTGATAACGGTCTGTCGATGGTCGATGTCGACCTGTTCGTTGTGCTCGCCGAGTTTCTCGGCGTCGTCGGTGTACTCGACGGTGATGGATCCAGTCGCCGTCTCGCCGCCGGCGGTCAGCGTCACGTCCGCGAGCGTGACTTGCTGGCCGACTTCGCGTGGCGGCGCATGTATCTTCAACACGACGCGCTGGGTCTCGCGGTCCAACAGGTCAGGCAGTTTGACGACCGTCGTGTTGTTCTCCCAGGCGGGCGTGACCTCCTGTGTCTGTGGCAGCGCACGGTAGACTTCGCTTACCTCGACCCCCTCGGCCACGTCAAGCTCCAGTTTCGCGTCGGGTGCGACGAGCGTCCCGGCCTCCTCGACGGCGTCGCCGAAGAACTCCTCGATGTCTCCCGCCGCTTCGAGGTGGGTCCACTCCCCTCGTGCGGTCGAGCCGAGCGTCCGAATCGTCTCTTTACGGTAGTCACTGCCGATGCCGGCCGACTTGATACGGATCCCCTCGGCATCAATTTCCCGAGCGAGCGTCTCGAACTCCGGCGGATCGTGGCTATTGTCCTTGCCGTCCGAGAGCAAGAGGAGTCGGCGCGCGGTGGTGGCATCGTCGGGAAGTCGACGCAGGGACTCCGCGGCCGCCGCGAGCCCTCGGTACATGTCCGTACCGCCGCCGGCGGCGATTGCATCGAGGCAGTCCATCGCCGCTTCCCGTGAGATATCACCCCACCGGGTCGCTTCGAGGACCACCTCGATGTCGCTGTCGAACGCGACGATAGAGACGTAGTCGTCGTCTTCGAGCAGTCCGAACACCCACTCGGCCCCCGACCGAGCGCGTTCGATATCCTCGCCCGCCATCGATCCACTCGCGTCGATACAGAGTGCGATCTGGCGTGTCGGTTGTTCGTCCTGTTGGCCGGGTTCGACTTCGATTTCGGCCGTCAGCTTCGCCCCATCCCCCGGGACGTGTGGCCGGTTAGCGTCGGTCACGACGTTCGCGGTCATACTGGTAAGAGGGACTTACGACCTAATTATAAGTTTTCCCCACAGAATCAAGAGAGAGAAAGCAGTCGACGCCGTCGTCTCTTTCGATAATCCTTAATAGGAATCTGCTCCTCGATTAATACATGACCGTCGTCAGTGTCTCCATGCCGGAGTCACTCCTCCAGCGCATCGACGAGTTCGCCGAGGAACACGGCTACACCGGTCGGAGCGAGATTATCCGCGAGGCCAGTCGGAACCTGCTGGGCGAGTTCGAGGACAAGCGACTGGAAGGGCGTGAACTCATGGGGATCGTCACCGTCCTCTTCGACTACGACACGACCGCCGTCGAAGAGAAGATGATGCGTCTACGCCACGAGCACGAGGGACTCGTCGCCTCGAACTTCCACAGTCACGTCGGCGAGCACCGTTGTATGGAACTGTTCGTCCTCGAAGGGACGCTCGAAGAGATTTCGACCTTCGTAGGCAAGATTCGCGCTACCAAGGACACGCTGAACATCGACTACTCGGTCGTCCCCGTCGACGAGTTTGGGACGCTCGCCGACGTGGAGTAAACGGCCCTACGCAGAAACCAGTCGGCCGACCAGTTCGTCCACGGCGTCGAGTTCGTCCTCGTTGACGCCATGTCCCATTCCCTCGTAGATGCGCTCGTCTACGTCTCCGTTTAGCCGCTCGAAGACTTCGCTCGTCTCGTGCACCCGCTCAAGCGGGATATGGGGGTCCACATCACTACACCCGAGGAACACCGGCGTCTCCTCGATGTCCCCGTTGTACTCCGTGGGGTCTACCGACTCACCGATGAGACCACCGCTCAATGCCGCCAGCCCACCGTATCGCTCGGGGTTCCGCGCGACGTACTCGCTGGCGAGACACGCCCCCTGCGAGAACCCCAGGAGGAAGACCCCCTCCGTCGGAATCCCCGCGTCGGTCGCTCGTTCGACCGCGTCGTCGACCGCCTGCAACCCCGAACTCCGCCCGGGTTCGTTCTCCTCGACGGGCGAGAGGAACGACTGTGGATACCACGTGTTGCGGGCGGCCTGTGGTGCCAGCAGCGCGAGCCCATCGCGGTGGACTTCACTCCCCATCTGGACGATACTCTGGGCCGTCGCCCCACGACCGTGGACCAGTACCATCGCCGCCTCCGCGTCCGCTAGCGGCGTCCCGACCGTGACCAGTTCCTGGTTCTGATGTGGCCCATTCATGACCGCATTTCCTCCGCTATCACGTTCGTTACCATACAGACAATGCGCACTCCATCCTTTTGACTTGCGCGTGGTAGTCACTATCAGGACTCTCGCTCACGAGCGGAGGCGGACTGTGACTCCGTCTGGGTCGGTCACGGAAACACCCTGTTCTGCCGCCGTTACCTCGTAACCAGCCGCCGAGAGCCGCTCGCTCGCCGCGTCGAGCGCCCCGTTGTTCGGAACGACGAGTTCGAACCACGCGAGTCCGCGCCCGCCCACTGGGTTTGTCCGACGATTCCAGACGTTCACCCCGACGTGGTGGTGGTAGTCACCGGCCGCGAGAAAGAGCGCGCCGTCGTAGCTGGTGCGGACGGTCATCCCCAGCGCATCCACGTAGAATTTGCGGGCCACGTCGAGGGACGTGACTTCGAGGTGGACGTGGCCCACGTCCGTTCCGACCGGCGCTTGCTCAGCTCCGGCTGCGGCTGTCCGAAGGTCCGCAAGGTCGAGCAGTTCGGTTGCCATCTCTACTCCGCCGTCGGCGGACTCGCTCCACTCGGAGCGTGGCCGGTCACAATACACTTCGACACCGTTTCCCTCGGGGTCCGAGCAGTACAGCGCCTCGCTGACGAGGTGGTCTGACGCCCCGTCGAGCTGTCCCGCCCTCTCGAAACGAGCAAGGGCGTCACCCAGCGCCGACCGAGATGGCACCCGGAACGCGGTGTGAAACAGTCCGGCGGCCGACCGCGGCCGCGCAGGTGCAGACGCGTCTTCGTAAAGCTCCAGTAGCGGCGTCTCTCCGTCGCCGAGAACGATCCGCTGTTCAGTCGTCTCGTGGCGGGACAAACCGACAGTCGTCTCGTAGAACGACGCAACTGAGGCGGCGTCGGTGACGGTCAATCCTACGCGACCGACAGTCGTCTCCGCGGAGAGTGTCTCTGTCTCCTCGACCATGTCGACCACTTCGGTCGCGCGACGCTTAGCGGTTCTGTCGCCAAAGCCTCTATACTGCGGTCAACCGAGGATACGGTATCCGATGGCAGAACCACTTTCCGAGGTCGACGCACTCGTCTCTGAGCTGACCCGTGCAGAGAAGCTATCGCTCGTCCGCGGCACGCGCGACCCCGAGGGGACCGCAACCGGCTATCTCGCTGGCGTCGAACGCCTCGGCATCCCACCGTTTCGCCTCGTCGACGGTCCCCTCGGGGTCCGCGCCGAAGGCAAGCGCTCGACGGCGTTCCCCGCGTCGCTCGCCACGGCGGCGTCGTTCGACCCCGACCTCGCCCACGAACAGGCGGCCGCAATGGCACGTGAAGCCGCTGCACACGGACAGCACGCGCTACTGGCCCCCGGCGTCAACATCGTACGGGTGCCCCACTGCGGGCGAAACTTCGAATATCTTTCTGAAGACCCAGTGCTTGCGAGCGAGGTCGGCCGGGCACTCGTCGAAGGGATTCACGACGAGGACATCGTCGCGACTGTCAAACACTTCGTCGCCAACAACCAGGAGACGAACCGGACAGAAGTCAGCGCCAACATCGACGAGCGGACGCGTCGAGAACTCTATCTCCCGCCGTTCCGCGCCGCCGTCGAAGCTGGCGTCGGGTCGGTTATGACAGCGTACAACCGAGTCAACGGCACTCACATGAGCGATCACGAGGCGCTCGTCACCGACCTCCTCAAAGACGAGTGGGGGTTCGACGGCTACGTCGTCTCCGATTGGTACGGACTGGAGACGACTGTCGGCGCGGCCAACGCCGGATTAGACCTAGAAATGCCGGGTGTCCCCGTCGAACCCGAAACCGACGACCCGGACGAGTTCGAGTGGCCCGACGGAATTCCGGACGCGACCCACGCAGGCTTGTTCGGTAAGCCCCTGGACGCCGCCATCGACGACGGGTCCGTCTCAGCCGACCGCCTCGACGACATGGTCGCCCGCGTCCTCGGGCAGATGGCACGGATCGGGCTGCTCGACGGGACCGAACGCACTGGCGAACTCGATAGCCAGCGTCATCGCGAGCTCGCCGAACGAGTAGCCGTTCGCGGAACCGTCCTGCTCGACAACGACGGCGTTCTGCCCCTCTCTGCCGACGCAGACGTAGCACTCGTCGGTCCCCACGTCCACGAAGCGAAACTCGGCGGCGGCGGTTCCTCGGAGACGACGCCGTTTCAGTCCCGAAGCCCCGCCGGCGGCCTTCGAGCACGGGCCGACGGAACAGTGACTACCGCTCGTGGCATCGACGCGATCGAATCCGTCTCGCTGTTCGACCTCCTCCCGTTCGTCGAGGGCGGTCGCGACGACAGCGAGTCCGCGCCCGAAAGAGAGCCCTCGCTCTCCGACGCCGTCGATGCCGCTTCGGACGCAGATATCGCCGTCGTGGTCGTGCGAGACGCGACAACCGAGGGTAGAGACCGAGACACGCTCTCACTCCCGGGTCGACAAGACGAACTTATCTCCGCCGTCGCCGCTGTCAACGACCAGACAGTCGTGGTCCTCCGCTCCGGTGGCCCAGTCGAAACGCCGTGGCGCGACGAGGTCGCCGCGATCGTCGAGTGCTGGTATCCCGGCCAAGCCGATGGCGACGCGTTGGCGTCCGTCCTCTATGGCGACCGGGATCCCGGGGGCCGACTGCCGGTCACGTTCGCGCCAGCGGAGACCTATCCGACGAGCGACGAACGACGCTTCCCCGGCGTCGATGGCGTCGCCCACTACGACGAAGGGCTGTTCGTTGGCTACCGCCACTTCGACGCGACCGACAGTGTACCGACCTATCCCTTCGGTCACGGCCATTCGTACGCGTCCTTCGAGTACGGCAGCGCAGTAGCTATCGACGAGACAACTGTGGAACTCTCCGTCGAAAACGTCGCCGACCGCCCAGGTCGTGAAGTGATCCAAGCGTACGTTCAGCCACCTACCCTTGACGACGTCGAGCGACCGCGCCGGGAACTCGCGGGCTTCGAATCCTGCTCGCTGGCCCCGGGTGAATCACGAACCGTGTCGCTCTCTCTCGACGAACTCGCGTTTTCGCGCTACGACATGGACCGCGGTTGGACGGTCGATGCAGGCGAATACACCGTTGAGCTCGCTCGCTCCGCCCGAGACGTTCGAGAGACTGTCACCATCGACCGCTGACGCACAGTCGGGGCAACCAGTCTTGCCACTTTCCCGCTTGCTAGACCCGCTATCCAACGCTGCCGCTACGCAATAAATACGGAAAGCCCACGCAGAGAGAGTAGATATCTCTCCGCGTGGGCTCGATGAGTGATAAGGAATGGAAATGAATGGTGGCGGCGAACCAAATTTCCCAGAGGCTCGCGCACTCCAGTACTCGCTGG
>NZ_SRIF01000010.1 GCF_004681185.1 Haloarcula amylovorans
GTTTTCGAACTGCTTCAGCCACGTCGAACCGGAAACAGCCGAAAACTGGCTGCAGAGTTTCGCTCGTTGGCTCAATGCTACTAACTAAACACGACCCTCTGGCGGATGCTGGTGTGTCAGGTCACGTGGAGCGAAAGACCCCGGACAACACATATTCCAAAGCCTCGTTTCGGCGGAAGTGGCAGTTAGCGTGTCGCTACCTATTTTCTAACCCCTCATAACCATATGCTATCCAATTAGATTCGAGTAGTGAATGAAGCGACGGCAACTACTCGCTGGGATTGGCGCGACAGGAGCACTCGGTGTCGCCGGATGCACCGCCTCGTCAAACCAGCCCACTGCAAATCCGAACGAAGCGAGTGAGACACCCACGTCGGATCCCGCCACCACAACCCCAAACGAAACGAGTGAGACACCTGCGCCAGCACGTCCGAACGGCGTGTACGTCCCGGCAGTCACAGCGACGATGCAGATGATCGGCATGAAAAAAGCCGGTCGCCTCATGGTTTCGCTCTCGTATACACATCCGCATCCATTTTTCGTCGTGACGGGCACTCGGACTAACGAGGCTACTATCCAGTCCGACGACACGATGCACCTCATGGCGATAGTGCACGACATGAAGACCGGTGCGGTCGCTCCGCAGGTCGAGCCGACCATCACCATTACCAAGGACGGCGAGGAGGTTGCCTTGAACCAACCCTGGCCGATGCTCTCCCAGACGATGGGCTTTCACTATGGGGACAACATCGCTCTCAGTGGCGAGGGAAGCTACACGTTTGACGTGTCGGTGAACGCCGCCAAGAGCGTTCTGTCGACTGATCTGGCAGCCGTATTCACCGAACAGCAGGTCTCGTTCGAGACGCAGTTCGATCCAGCGACCGCTGCCAGTATCGAAGATAAACCGACTGGCGACGACCACCTGACAGCAGGTGCACTCTCGCCGATGTCGATGGGCAAGATGTCTATCTCGCAACAACCATCGTACGACGATCTCCCCGTCGCGACCGACACGCAGTACACGGACGACCTCGGCGTTGCGGTCGCCATCCACGAACAGCCGACGGCGCTCGGATTCGGCGGCGGCGACCACGCACTAATCGTTGCGACACAGACCCGGTACAATCGGTATCCCACAGGCTTCATGAACGTCGCCGCGACTGTGACTCGGGACGGACAGGAGGTCTTCACCGGCGATCTGACGTCTGCCGTTGACGGCGAGTTCGGACACTACTACGGTGCCGGAACGCCCCCACTCGAATCCGGCGACGAAGTCGTCGTCGAATTCTCGACGCCGCCACAGGGTGCTCGCCATATCGGCTACGAAACTGCGTTCATGGACCTTGAGTCACAGACGTTCACGATCTAACCCCACGAAACAGGCCACCGCTCCATGACAGACCTTACTCTCGACACCACGAATCGACGGGAGTTCATGAAAGCAGTCGTTGCAGTCGGCGGAACAGCCGCACTCTCTGCCTGTGTCGGCCGATTCGGTCAGACAGATGTGCCGACTGGCGTTGACGATCCGGCAACACTTCCGGAGGGGCAGCATCTGTGGGACGATTTCCTCGCAACCGATGGTCACGGAAACGTGTCAAACGCGCGCCACCACGTCCTTCGATTTCTCACCTATCCGAAGGGGCGTCCGTCCAATACGGATCGAACGATCGTCGCTACTGCCCTCGAGACACTGGAACGAGCTTACGAGTGGTCGAACGAGGGCTTACTGTTCACGGTTGGCTACAGCCCCGCGTACTTCGACCGGTTCGACGCCGGCCCCCGCGGCGTTGATCTCCCTGCCCCGAAGTCACTGGCCGATTTCGAAGACCCGAAACTCGACACGTACGACGCAGTTGTCCATTTGGCTAGCGACAACGCAGATGTCGTCGTCGAGGCCGAAGAAGCACTGTTCGGTAACCGAGATACTGTGAATGGGCTGACAGTCGAGACACGACTTACGGACGTATTCGAGGCTCCGTCCGAGTACCCGGCACGGCGCACTGGGTTCGTCGGCGAGGGCTTACCCGCAAAGTTCGCTGAGGAGGTGCCGGACGTTCCAACCGACGCTGTGCCCGAAGAGTCGCCGTTGTTTATGGGGTTCAAATCCGGATTCGCGAAAAATCAAGCCAGTGAGAACCGGGTAACGATTACTGAGGGACCGTTCGCTGGCGGGACTACCCAGCACGTGTCGGCGCTCGATCTAAATCTGAAACCCTGGTACACGCAGGATGATCAGTGGCAGCGGATTGCCAAGATGTTTGCACCGACGCACGCCGACGATGAGCTGGTAGCGGGTGTTGGTACCAATCTTGGTGCCACCGCAAAAATGGATGAAACACTTGCCCCGATGGCGGCCGCTGAACAGTTCGGTGTTGTCGGGCACTCACAGAAGATGGTGAGCGCTCGTCGAGACGACAGTCCCGTCATCTTACGGCGGGACTTCGATACGACGGATGGCGGCAACGCGGGCCTTCACTTTCTCGCTGTGCAGGAAACCATCGAGGAGTTCGTCCGAACACGAACAGCGATGAACGGGACCGAGATTGCCGAGAAAACCGCAGTCGGACAACGATTGAACAATGGTATTCTCCAGTATCTCACGACACGGCGACGCGGGAACTATCTGCTCCCACCACGTTCTCATAGGGCACTCCCAGTAGCTGATCCGTGAGCCCCCCAGCCAAATCCTGTGGTATCCGCCTCGAATTGCCTGTAACACCGCTATTGGATGGGATGTGGCTACTGCGTAGGTTCAGCTGGCTCGATGATGTCGATATCCAGAATGTCGTCTCGAGCGCTGATTTAAAAGCAAACTTGAATTTGAATGCGATAGCGATCGGGCTCGGTCTCGAGCATATCGAATACGAGCCAGAGCAGTTCCCGGGCCTCGTCTATCGACTTGACGAACCGGATGTCGTGGCACTGCTGTTCGGCAGCGGGAAACTCGTCATCACGGGTGGCAAGCGATTGAGCGATGCCGAAGACGCGCTCACCGTAATCGAAGATCGGCTCACTGAGCTCGGCTTACTGGACTGACTTTGTGCGATGAACTGGTCGCTGTGACTGATAGCGGAGAAACAGAACTTCCCGGTCGTCGTTTGACAGTGACTGGTATTCTCTTCATGTCACCACTATTCGTGGCTCGGAGTTCCACTACCTGCTAGTTCAGCCACTCACAGCTTCTGGAGTCCGCTCTGTCTTGCGGTGAGCCTGTTCCCAGTATCTGTTGTAAAGATCGATGGCCCAGTCAACGACTGTCTGGTTGGTGCTGATAAGCATCGCAATATGGTCCGCAGCACCGGTTTGATTGTATGCTCCAATGGCGACTTTCCGATCATCGTACAGTCCGATGCCGAGCGTTAATTCCTCTTCAAGCCACCCGATGTCGAAGTCCGCAAATTCTGTATCATCGAGGAAGTGCTGGAGCCCGTCTTCATGGAGTTCCTGATAGACAGATTGGTCAACGATTGCCTCTCCTGGAAGTCCCCTTTCGAGCAACTCATTGTAGGCATTGAACAGCGGTGGATTGTAAATTGACGTGAGCGCCCGGAATTGGCTGAACTGGCTGTCACAGAGATTCAGTGCGGCCAAGACGACAAGCCCAGGTGAATCTGGACTAGAAACAACAACCTTTGCGTCAGCAAGTGCCTGCACTGGGAGATCCGACCGACACTGGTCGAGTCGCTGCAGCCACGGAGCTTTCTCCACTACTTGCTCGATCGAGAGCGCGAGGTCGTTGTAAGCATCTAAAACCGTTTGGCCTTCGGCTGTGATTCGGTGGGTCCCGCCGGAAGTGCTGCTCCAGCCCTGCGCTTCAAACATGTTGAGCAGCCGTTGAACAGTGGAGCGAGAGGGGGCATCAGCTCCCATCTTAGCGAATTCATGTGGCCGAGTTGATCCGGTGGCGAGATGGTCTAATACGTCGAGCGCGTGTGTAGAGCGGGTGAGACAGGCCAGCTGTTCACAGTCGAGTACATCTAAACACGTTTCAAGGGCTTCAAGCGTGATCTTTCCACCAGCAGTAAGCTCATATCCGCACTGCTCAGCGACTGGTTTCGTGAGCCCTCGGTCTGTAAACCGTGCGAGATGGTCCGACGCAGTTTGACGTGCGACCACCCCTTGAGCGTTGATTGCCGCTGGTGTCCGTGTTTGTTCTGCAAGTGCGCGGAGCACATCTAGCCGAGCCGAATCGACCAGATTGTTGATTGCCTCTCGAACAACTAACTGTTCGTTCGTGAGCGGATTCGTCGCCACACGATCATCGCGTGTCACACATTCGCACCTATAATCAACTATTATTCCTACCCCCTATGAATTTATCGAGAAGTTGACTATAGAATTCAAATATATCTGTCTTGTTAGCGGACAGCGACGTCATCGCTTGATGGGGCTTCCATGTCAGTTATGTAATTGGAGAGCCATTAGCCGATAGTATTTACAGGGGACCGACCGAGAGCGAAAGATGTGAGCGGTCAGCTACCACCAGCACCATCCAAGCATCCAGTCCTCCAGCACTCGCTTCGCTACGCACGTGACCCGTTTGAGTTCGTGGAAGAGGCCACAACAGAGTGCGGAGATCTCTATCGGATGGAGCTTCCGAGCGTCGATGACGTATTCGTGCTTGCCCACCCAGATTATCTCGCTCAGGTGCTTGTAGACGACATTGAGAAATTTGGGAAAACAGATGATTTTCGCCGAGCGTTCGGTAGCGGATTAATATCAGTTGAGGGACAACAATGGCGACAGCAACGTGATATTTTGCAGCCGCTGTTTTTCCGTGACCGAATCACCGGCTATATCGATGAGATGGTCGCCTGCATCGAGCAGCGACTTGCAACATGGGAGGATGGTGAAACCCGAGACATCGAGGAGGAGATGAGTGCGCTCACACTCGAGATTCTCTTTGCGACATTATTTGGTCGGGAATTGTCTCCAGGCGAGGATTCAGACATCCGCGAGGCTGCTGATGGACTCAACGAGTGGTTCGCGCCGACCTCGTGGATTCTCCCACACTGGATGCCGACACCGGCCCGCCGACGCTTCAAGGAGTCCACTAACCGGCTTCAAGAAGAAGTGAGAACGCTATTAGCCGATGGGATGTCGGCTGGTCCCCCACAACAGTCCGGCGATTCAGACACCATGGATCTCCTCTCGCGACTCGAACAGACTCGCGATAGCCAAGATGGGAAGCAGCTGACCACCGAGGAAATCGAAGATCAACTTGTCACGATGGTCTTTGCAGGGCATGAAACCACGGCGACTGCGCTTGCGTTCACGTGGTATCTGCTTGCCACACATCCGACCATCCGTGAGGAGTTCTACGACGAACTCGATGCAGTCCTTGATGGCGCTTCACCTTCTCTCGAGGACATTGAGGAGCTGGAGGTGACAGATCGTATCCTCACTGAAGCGCTTCGACTCTATCCCCCGATTCATACGATTCCCCGCAAGACGACCACCGATGTCGAGATGAACGGGTATCACATTCCAAAGGGGCACGAACTCCATCTCTCGCTGATCCATATTCATCGCGACGAGCAGTTCTATGATGATCCGCTCGAATTTCGTCCTGATCGATGGACGGATGAGTTTAGAGAGAGTTTGCCAGACTTCGCGTATGCGCCGTTTGGTGGTGGCCGACGGACCTGTATTGGCCGAGAGTTCGCATTACTCGAAGCGAAGATCGCTCTCGCGATGATCGGGCAGCGGTTCCAGCTTGACTGGACAGCGAATCGAGAGCCCACACTTGAGCCCCGGATTACGATTCGCACCGAGAATGGGATGCCAATGCGTCTAAACCGCCGATAACACGCCTGTCTCTTTCCTCGCTGCTTGCTGTCCCTTTTACGTGTTCATGCCCGGTGACACCGTCACCAGGGGTGAGTATATCCGACAACCCCCGGAAAGAGAGGAGTGTATGAATCCGGAGTTGATTACACCACGATTCCAACGGTAAACTTCAAATATATCTGACACCGGTGTCAGACGAAACAGCCTGTATCTCGGCTGGGTGCGTGTGATGGCGTCCACCCGGCGTCGCTGAACAGGATCATCTGCAGTATCGCCAGCTAACCAGAGCGATCAGTATTCAAGTTCATATGAGCGCAACATCGAACGCATCGGACGACTCGCCATCTAACCAGACTCGCCGTACGGCCATTCGTGAGCATGCCCGATGGGGGCTGCTCACTGCAACGAGCAATCCACGATTTCGGTCACTCCTCCAACTATCGCTCATTGTCGTCCTCTTTAGCGGGTCGGCGATGGCACAGACCAGCGTCGGCTCGGTGTACTGTGGGACACCTGTCGAGACGGCGATTAGTCTCGTCTTTGGCGCGATAGCAGCACTGGGGATGCCAGCAGCGATGTTCTTCACGGGCCGGAGTGGGCTGTCCTACATGCGGGCGACAGGGAATCCGAACCAGCAGAACCAGGCCCGCCAAGACCTGATTCTCTCCGTGACTGGGCTGGCGATCGTGTTCTTGGCCCTAATCGCTCCGGAGATCATCTCGAAGCTGGGTAGCGAGCTCGGCTTCTCATTCTCCAGTTGCGTCAATCCCTTCGGCGGCTAACGACGCTCCCCCACCTCTCCATTACTGATGTCACTCATAGGCCGACTCGTCGTGATCACGGTCGTCGCCAGTAGTCTGGTGACACCAGCGGTAGCTGTCTCCGCTTCGGATAGCACTGCAGCGTCACCGCAGGTATCCAACGAGACTAGCACCCAGACAGTCGGCAGAACAGGACATCAGTGCGTTGCGAACCGCTCGGCCCGACCTGAGCGACCGGGAACCACTCCACCGAACTACACGCATACGTTCAATTCGTCGTCGTTCCGGGCGTACTGGTCGGGTGACGCGGACTACACAAGCGTTGACAACACGTCGTCGTTGAGTCCACTGGGCCGCCTGTCCTGCTCGGGGGACATCATGTTCCGCGCACCACCGGCCGTCGAAGCGTGGAACGACCGCGAACTCAACCGCTACAACAACAGTAGCGGGTCACAGTATCCAGCACGGGTCGTATCGACCGAGAGCCTCGTGGCAAACACGTCGTACATCGAGATTTTCGCGATCAATCCCTCGACGGTCGTCCATAACGGGTCCCAGACGACGCAGTACGTCCGCCCAAACGGGACGGTTCGCACAATTGGTCGCTACAATGACTCGGCCCTTGGCTGTGCGAACAGGACGACGAACGATTCCTGTGTTGTCGAGTCAATGAGTGTCAATATGGTCGGGCTGTACGCTAACGGAACGAGACAGGACACTGCGACGTCGCCAACGGCAGAACTCCAGTATCGGAATCTCACCGGCCCGACGACGCTGACAGTGCGGTTGTCGCTTTCGGTGACAGTGAACCAGACAACCGACAGCGGTGAGAGCAACACGACGACGTACAATCGGACGCTACGCGATTCACGGCAGGTCACTGCCTACGAGGTGACGCCATCGGACGCGACGGTATCGCTGGCGAATCACCGCAACAGTACGGGGGTCAGTCTGACAGTCCCGAAGCTGTGGCGTAGTGTGGCGTTCGAGACGGGCGACGTGGTCTACAGTCGCTGGCGGTTCTATACTCGGAGTCCGTCGGGCTGGGCACAGTGGAACACATCGTCGGGAACGAACGTCTCGTCGACACAGCGGGTGCGCCCGTTGCAGGTCCATGCGATACCCGCTCGGCGAGGCCCACTGGCGAACCTCGATCAGCACTCGCTGGCGACGGACGCACAGTTCTTCGAGGTCGGCGACGACTACGAGCGTATCCAGCGGGATTTCGTCGTCTCCTACCGGAAAGGGCCGGAAGCGAACAAGGCCCCACTCCCAGTCGACGTGCGACTGAATCAATCTGCGACCCACACCCGAACGGAGCGCTTCACACTCCGGGCAAACGACACCCATCCGCTGAGCGCCTATCGGTCGCCGACAGTGCATGGTATCGTTCGTGGGGACACCACGGAGAGTCGGCTCTCGACGTCGGCCGTCGTTGATGCGTATCCAGCCAATATGAGCGCGACAGTGGTCAACAGAACCACGAATGGAACCACAGTGGCGGTGACAGTTGAGTCAACGCGGGGGTATCCCGTCGACTTCGGGAACGTAACGCTGACCGCTCGCAACAGCACGCGGACTCATACGCTCGGTCCCGGCGAACGCGGGACGTTCACTATCACGATACCGGAGCGCGGTCTCGATCAGGTGGTTCTGACCTACCAGCCGAAGTACTACTGGTGGGAACAGGGGAACCCGGTCGTCAGTAACGTCGTTGCGACCGAGCGGACGACAACAGTAGAATGGCTCGGCTCCAGTGTCCCACAGTTCACCGATATCGTGGACCTAGTGGTCGTAACGGTGCTGTGGTTCCTCCCACTGGGGCTGTTGCTGTACGGATTCGACGTCTGGACGAACGGACGATTGCTTGGCATCTATTCAGCATGACAGACGAAACTTCACAGTCGACAGAATCGAGCTGTATCGACCGACGAACACTCCTTGGTGCGATGGGCGGTGGTATGGCGGCCCTCGCGGGATGTAGCAACATCGGTGGGTCGTCGAACGGCACTGCTGGAGGACCGACCGCAACGCAGAGTCCCAGTTCGAAGTCAGATGTCCTGAAATCGCTGACCTTCAAGCCAAAATCTGGTGTCAGTCCCCAAGTCAAGGCCCATTTCAAACTTGCAGAGGACTCGAGGATTACTCGGATTGCGTTGATAAACGGGATGGGAAATGAGGTGAACCGAGCATTGATATCTGCCCGTGAGACTGTCGCCAGCTTCGTTGTTGCGCGCCTTACTGACGACCCGTCCGAACGGATTACACAGGGAAAGAACACGCTGGTCCTCATCGGCGAACAGACGGAAGTTGAGATCCCAGTGACCTATTCGGCATCACTTGAACTCCGCGATGTCGTCGGTCCAGATGACTCCACTGAACTCCCACCGCCAGAGCGTGATGGGCGAAGACCGATCGGTCTTCTCGTCGAAAACACTGGACAGCACGCGGACATTGCTCGGCAAGTCATTTCGAAAGATGGGCCGCATCTAGAAGCGTTCGACAGTAAGACGTCGGACTATACCATCGATATGATGGTCAAGCCGGGGTCGACAAAGCTGCTACCGGTGCGTACCTACCTCGCAGAAATCTTCGGCTGTCCAGAAAATCACACACGAGAAGCTACATTGACACTGAAATCGGCGTTCAGTGATCCAGTTACCTTCACTCAGACGTTTAGCTACAGCTCTGATGGAGAGAATTCGTGTCAGATCTCGCTGAAAGGGCAACAGAGTATCGTTGAACGAACGCAGACCAGGGCGCAGACAGAGTAACCGATGCCGAGTCAGACTCCGACTCCAGCTCCAACCGGGGGTCAAGGCGATGGGCTGGGAACTCTCAGAGACACGTTCTTCCAGTCACTACTTGATCTCCTCAACTTGTTTCCAGAGGAATTTGAGAGTTGGTTCCGTAAGTACGTGCTCGATGTTCTCATTGAGCCGCTCGTCGGCACTCCAGCACCAGAGGGATCCGGTGCAAGCGGACTGAATATTGCATTCAAGAGCGCCGTAAACAGTCCGTGGAATACGCTCATAGACTCCCTTTATTTCGAATATGTCGCCGGATTGGCGTTCGGAATTCAGCTTATTGTCCTCGCCGCAGTGGGGGTTCGTTACCAAGCGATCAACCCAGCAGTCCGAAAAAAGGTGGGCCGTCGGATGGTATTAGCGTTCTTTGCGCTTTTCTTCTGGCTTCCGATTGCGTCCTTGTCATTGCAATTTTTCGATGTCCTTGGACAAAGCATCTCGACATTTACCACGGCGGAAAAAGGAGAGATAGCTAAGGAACTGTTCGTCTTCGGGAAGTTGTCTCTCTTCTCGCCATCAGTCTCATTCCTTCTGCTATTCGCGTTGCTCTATATCTACGCGAAGGTGCTTGTGGTGTCGATCACCCGGTGGATGGCGGTGATTCTCACCACGTTAGCGATGCCGTTGGTAGCAACCTTCTGGGCGCTAGAAGTCTGGCCGTTCCAGAGCTTCAGTGGCCTCTCAAAGCAGATCGCCGGCACATATCCCGGCGCTATCGCGGCGAGTATCCCGACAGCATTGCTCATCCGCATCTCCATCGAAGTCAACAACTGGGGAGTGCCCGGCATAGGGCTGTTCATCAGCCCGCTCGTTCTGTTGCTTTGTGCGAAACTGCAGAAGGCGATGCTCCAGAAGAGCAGCCCGACACTCGTCAAACTCAGCGACAAAGCAGTCGCAGCGGGCAAGAAACCTGCTAGCGTTGCTGGGACAGTCGGTGGGGCGGGATTGACTGCTGGGGCATATCTAGCAGGTGGGCCTGCTGCTGGCGGGACCGTCCAGGCCGCACAGGGTGTGCTAAAAGGTAACTCGCGGGATGCCGCCACTGGTGCGCGGATGGTTCATCGCGAGATGTCCGGCGCATCGTCGCCACCTTCGGGAAGTGGATCGTCTGGAGGTGGGCCATCTTCACCACCATCGTCTGGCAGCGGTGGTAGCGCAAGCAGTGGTGGGAGTACAGGCGGCGTTGGGAGTACGGTCAATCCACCAGCCGGACCGAGCCAATCGGGAGCAACTAGTGGCGCATCCGGACGTACCCCTTCGACGAGTAGTAGTGCCGGTGCCTCACACAGCGGCAGTGGATCCTCCACCTCGTCCTCAGCGGGCGGCCGTTCGTCCACGCCGTCACCATCATCTGGACAGTCAGCACACAGCGGCGCTGCTGGTCGTCCCACGCAGGCTATGCAGAGCGGAGATTCCGTGCCGAACCACACTGATACCGAGGTCTATCACCACGACGAAGACTCGACGACAGACACTGAGCAAGAGTTCGATTCCGTCGGCGACCGACTACGTGCAGAATTGAAAACCGATGCCGACGTGCTCGGCCCCGAAGCCTACCGCCTCGACGACCAAGCAATGAATTCTCCACAGGAGCAAACCGATGAGTAACTCGTCCAGCGAATTCAACACGAACATCATCCACGACGATCTCGGTGGCACCACCGAGTTCTGGGGCCAGTACACCTTCGGCGAACTGGTTCTGTTCATCTGTCCCGTCTTCGGCTACTTCGCTCTCCTGGGCCTGCCCTTCGTCCCGGCCAGTTTCCTCTTGCCAGCTACGGGGTTGCTACTCGCGACTGAACTGGTACTGTTCGGCCTGCATCGTGCCCGACCCCGGTACTATCGGCTGACCGAGTGGCTCGAGGTCCGTCTCCGGTGGGCGCTCAAGAAACCGGAGTACCTATTCGGCGATGGTGCGCAGGATACGCGGACGGTCACGCGGCTTGATCGCGTCCTGCCTCACGGCGTCAAGCGCATCGACGGAGCGCATTGTGGTGCTGTGCAGGTCACGCCCGCCAACATGGCGCTCAAAGATGACGGTCAATGGGAGAAGGCTGTTCGATCACTCACCGACTTAGCGAACTCCCTAGAGGGCGAGACGAACCTGTATGTCACTACGCGAGAGATCGACCGCGAAGCACACATCACGGCCCACCAGGAACGCCTCGACGACGGTGACACCCAACGGCTGCCAATGCTCCGAGGCCTGTTGATGGAGTGGCTCAACCGCCATACGGATGACGACAGTGAGCCCGTCGACGGGACCGAGATGGAACGAGAGTACTACATCATTGTCTCGGTCACCGACACTGATATTGACGACATCGACCACGAGTCCGCCTCACTGCTCGGGTCCCTAGAGTCGCTGCCGGTCGTCGGCCATGTTGCCGAGATGGTTTCCTCGGATGGCCTTACCGAAAGCGAGCGAGACTCCTACAAGGCGAAGAAACTGAAGGACAGAGTCGGCACGACGGCTCGGGCTGTCAACAGTCTCTATCGCTGTAGTGGGGACCCTGTCTCACCACTGCAGCTGGCGACGCTCACGAAGGAATACTGGGCGTGTGAATCACAGTCCTTCGGCAACCTTGACGAAACCACAGACCTCTCACCGGTCCACTACTCTCAGTCCCAAGACGCTGACGCACTGGACCTCGACATTGGGGACCTCGAAGCAGATGAGGTGGCCGACTTCGATGACGATGATGTCGGGGAAGTGCCGTCGGCGTTCAGACAGCCGGGTAAAGAACAACGGTCGTGGCTAGCGCCCTCCGTGATTGACTGGGAAGAAGACTATACGGTCATTGAGAGCGAGACCTATGCCCGGACATTCTGGGTCGAGACGTTTCCCGAGCACCCGATCAGCGGAATGCTCGAACGACTCTTGTTGGACACGGAGCTGAAAGCCGACGTCTCGATTCACATTAATCCGTACGACGCACAAGACGCGGTCTCGGCTATCTCAGAGTGGGTCTCCTCGCTACGCGTGTTACAGGAGGACGTCGGCGAACTGGATACGGAAGACCTGCAGCAGGACATCGAACGAGCGAAGTACATCCGGCAAGCCGTCCGGCGGAATCATGCCTCGCTCTACAGAGCCGGCGTGTTCATTCGCGTTACTGCTGACAGCAAAGAGGAACTGCGCGAACAGACCAACCATCTGGAGACGCTGATGCGGGACTCGCCAGCGAACTGTTCGATCAAGCGGGCGACCCGTCGTCAAGAACAAGGATTGGTCACCGTCTCACCACTGGGCGGAAACGAACTCGGCCACGACCGACTGTCGTCGATGACCGGCGAAGCCCTCGGGGCGTTGTTCCCCTTCTCTTCAAACTACCTCCGGATGGCCGACGGGATTCGATACGGCACGCATGACCATAACGATTCGACGGTGCTGATCGACCCGTGGGAGTTAGAGACCGGCCACTCGGAACTCGTCACTGGAATGCCCGGCGGCGGGAAGACCCACGGGACACAGGCTCGGGGCCTGCGGATGATGAAGAAGCGGTCGGACGTCAAGCAGGTCTTCATCGACCCAGTCGGGGACATGCGTGGTAGTGCTGAACTGTTGGACGCGAAGCGTATCACGGTCAGCGGAGAGACGCCGCTGAATCCGTGTGAGATGCATCCGACGCCCCAGCACGTCCTCGATGCGTCGCCGGACATGGAGCCAGTCCGGGCGAAGATGGACGAAGTCTACGGGGTCATCATGAACTTCCTGACGTCACGGGATATCGACCTCGAAATGCACAGCGGGCTGATTACGTTCCTGATTCAGACCATCTTCGAGCGGTCGG
Source organism: Haloarcula amylovorans (assembly GCF_004681185.1). Classification (GTDB taxonomy): domain Archaea; phylum Halobacteriota; class Halobacteria; order Halobacteriales; family Haloarculaceae; genus Haloarcula; species Haloarcula amylovorans. Next base: position 13,156 of record NZ_SRIF01000010.1, read on the forward strand.
CCATCGACCCCGATGATCCGTCAACACACACGCCGGCGAACTCGCCGACGATGCAAGACTTGCTGGACCTCATCGACGAGATTCAGGCGGACCCAGGAATGTTCCCCGGCGCTGAAACAGAGAGTGCAAAGGCGACCATTCGAGAGTACGCCGATGAACTGTCCGTCGCTCTGCAGCCGTTCCGCCGAGGCAGCACCTACGGCAATCTCGCTGAAGAGTCAAACCTGAATCTTATCGACAACGATAGCAAAGCCGTCTATCTGGACCTTCAGCAGGTCGAGGGCTCCGGTGATGGACTGGGCAAGCAGTCGTTCATCATGCAGTTGCTGCTCTCGACGCTGTACCAGCAAGCGAAGAACATGGAAACGAAGGTGGAGGTGATAATCGACGAGGCGCACTACCTGTTCGCCGACGACGCGAATCTCGCCTTCCTGAATCAGATCGCTCGTCACCAGCGCCACGCCGGAATTCGGCTTGTGATGCTCTCCCAGACACTCCAAGAGTTCTACGATGGTGATGCCGCTGAGGAAATTGCGGGGATGTGCCCAATCATGGTCCATCACCGAGAGCCGGAGCTGGATGGTGAAACTGCCAAACGTGCCGGAATGACCCGCGAGCAACAACACTTCGTGAACAACGCTGAAGCGGGCAAGGAGTCGGTCGGGACTGACCAGGGCTACAGCGAAGCGCTGGTTCGGATCGACGAGCACGGCGACTACCCGGTACAGGTCCGGACGTCGTGGGAAGAGAAGCAGGTCATCGATCTCGACACCCACGAGAAAGATCCGCTGGACATCCTCATCGAGGAGCAGCCAGAGCGGATCGAAGCGTTCGAAGACTTCCTCAGCACGGAGGCGATGAAAGGCGTACTGGCCCACTACGGGCTGACGGTTGACCAAGCTGATTACATCCTCGAAGGACTCTCCGAGGAAGAATTGGTCGAAGCATTGTCGATTGCCCTCGACCGGGGGATTGCCGACGAAAACGAAGAGACGCAGGAGCAACGTTCGCCAACTGACGACGGAACCCTTCCAGATTCAATGATTGACACTGAGTCACAACTCCAGATGCAGAGCCAGACAGACAGCCCGTTTACCGGGACCGGGACAGATGAAGCACTCCATGAGAACGGAGGTGGGTCGAATGAGTGAACGGGTCGCGTTCTATCCGCCGGAAGCGCAAAAGGAGATGATCGAGCGGATGGCCGACAGACAGGGGATGACTGTCTCCGAGTACTGTGTGGCAGCGCTCGATATGCAGTTGGCCCGTGATGTTCGCTCTGAGCGGATCTCGAAGACGGAGTTGGAACAACACCTGGATGAAATGGAGCAGGCAGTTCTCGATGAGATAGCGACGACGTTCTCACCATCGACTGACGAAGAGGAATTCTACGAAGTGGCTTTGTGGGATTTGCTTGGCACAAACCACTCTAGCGAGGCACAGGCCGATGCGCTGGCAAACGCATCGGATCGACTAGACACGGGCTTAGAAAAACTGCACCAGCGGGAGGAGGACACCTAATGCCAGAGCAAATGCGACTGCAGATCTACACGACCGAAGCAGTTAACGAGAAACTCGAACAGCGTGCTGAGCAGGCCGATCTCTCGAAATCGAAGTACTGTGAGATGGTGCTGAAGAAGCACCACGGCATGGACTTGAACGGTCGTCTCGCTCGGTACTCGGCTGACGAGGACATCATGGAGACCCTCGACGACGGAATTAGTAGCCTCGCTGCTTCTATCGAGGAATTACAAGCCGAGGCAACACCGGATATCGAACATCTCCAATCGCTGCGGACGATGTACGTCATCGCGCTGTGGGAACTGCTCAAACAAGAGTACAGCCCAGCCGAACGCGAAGGGGCCATCAAACGAGCGGCCCTCGAGATGAGCGAATCTCGAAGTGGAACGACTCTACCGACCCAGAGTGACGACGGTCAGACAGCACAGACGTCGCCGCTCGAAGCGTTGCTAGCCGCAGATAGATGATCCTGAAAACAGACTTTCAGCGGAGCGGTGCTGGAAAGCTGCTGAAATACATCCGCCGGGATCGAGATGCGGATCGAGAAAAAGTCCCGCTTCGGAACCGGCTCGGTCGGGAGGTCGACGAACAACGCATCGAGCAGTTCATCGAGAAGAGCGAACAATTCGGCTTCCAACGTCACTTCATTGTCTCGCCCGACCCTGATGCCGAATTCACGCCCGAAGAAGTCCAGTCCAACACACGTGAATTCATGAAATCGGCGTTCGATCGGCAGCCGACGACAGATTACGTCTATGCCGTGCATACAGACACTGAGATCGTTCATTCACATGTTGCGGCGACTGGGAGTGAACTGGAACTCCGGATGGATGCTGACGACATCAAGCAACTTCGTAGCCGCGCCAGTGACGTCTTCGATGAACCGGAACGCCTCAAGACAAAGACCGCCAAGCGAGATGCCGAGTCGGTAGCTACTGACACTGGCGCTGAGCGTGTTCAAGAACGAGACCGCGTAGAGACTGCCGATCTGGACGCCGTCGAACAGATCGACCAAGAAGCAGCCCCAGAACGTGACTTCGACTTCGGTGGCGGTCGGTAATGCCCCAAGACTCAGAGTCTTCGACGACACCGCCGGGACAGAAGCCCACCGAGTTGCCGTCGAGTCTGAAATACGACGAACCGGCGATGATTCTCTGGAGTGTGTTCATGCTGTTGGTCCCGCCGATGTGGGTAGATAGCGACAAAGCGCTCCACAGACGCTTCTGGGCGTGGCGATACATCTACTGTGGGTTCGCCATCGTAACGGGGCTGCTCTTCGCTGAGGTGCTGCTCAGCGGCAGTTGGCTGGTGGCCCTGATATTCCCCTTTGCCCACATCGTTGCAGCGGCTTCGGTCATCGGATTGTTCGCCGGCGTACAGCTACCCGGTGTCGCCCCGCCCGTCGTCTCCTACGAGGTGGGGATCGGGGTCTACGCTATCTCAATTGTGCTGATTGGTGTCGTTGATGTCGGCCGCCGCACCTCGCCTCGGTCGCTGACGCGGGACCCATGGGATTGTGACGACGACGAGCTGGCTGTCCCATACGGGAGTGTTGAATCCAAACACGACGATGCACCCTCGTCGCCGACGCTCAAACAAGACGTTTCGACTGCCGTCCTCGGTGAGACAGGAAGCGGGAAATCCTCCGCGATGCAACTGTTGGCTTACCAGCTTCCCTACGACCGAGACACAGCAATCATTGCCCATGACGCTGGCGAAGAGTTCCAGCAGTTCTACGCGGATCTGGGCTTCGACGTCAAGCGCGTGGGGTTGGATGGTGACGTCACCTGGAATCTCTTCCAAGATGCCGACTCAACGCAGGACTTCCGTGAGATTGCAGCGGCGATTTTCGGCAACCCGTCTGGACACAATCCGTTCCACACGCCAGCCAAGCAGGTGTTCGAGGATATGCTACGCTACCTGCATCTCGAAGCCCAGAAGAATAACCGCCGGGAGAATCTCTCGCATCTGGACATCGTCTCGTTGCTCGAAGAGGGGCGGGTTGGAATCTACGAAGCACTCGACAGTTACGACCAACTCGAAGCCGGACACATAGATACTGACCAGGGGAAAGCTGCACAGAATGTCTATCAAACGCTCATCGAGTACACACGACCAGTTTTCGTCGAGGACTTCGCCGAGCATGGCTCGTTCTCATTGCGGGAGTATATCCGGAATCCCGATGGACGAGTCCTCATCGTCGATTCAATGCCCTCCCGAATGGCGACGCTTGGCCCAATGTTCCAGTTGCTGTTGGACTGGTCGATTCGCTTTGCGATGGAATCGCCCAACCCAACGGTCCACGTCCTCGACGAGATTGACCAGCTCCCACCGCTCAACCAGATCACGAACCTCACGGCGCGTGGCCGCAAGGAGAAAGCACGGGCACTGGTCGGTGTCCAGACCATCGGCCAACTCTCGGACACCTACAGCGACATCTCCGGGATTCTGGGCAACTGCCCGCAGGGTTTGTACTTCGGGCCGGGTGACGCACAGTCGACGGAGTTCATCCGCAATGAAATTGGCGAGCGACGAGTGCTAGATCGAACTGAAACCCACTCGATGTCTCGAAGTACTGGGTCGAAAACCCAGCGTTCCCAATCCCGTGAGAGCTTTCGAGAGACCGAGAAAGCGCCCATCACACCTGGCCAGTTACGCGACTTTGAGCCGGGTGAATGCGTGACCGTGACGCGAACGAACTGGTGGTACGGACAGACACACGAACTGCACGAGGTTCGCTCTGGCCTACCCGAACGAGGTGCCGAATCTCCCGAGACGCCACGGCAGGAAGACCCCGACGGAGATGTCACCGAGACGGATAGCTGGCTGACCATGCTTAGACAGTTCATCGAGCACACGGGGGGTTCCACGGAAAGTGCGGAGACTCAACCGGCCACTACTGACACTGATCCAGATGCCTGGGCTGCCGACGTTGAGGAGACGCCATCGATTACGTATAGCAACCGCCGCTGGCGAGATGCCCTCTCTCGTCTTGATGTCGAAAGCGCTCCAGTCACGCAGGGCCAGAACGTCGACGCGCTCTCAGACCTCTGTGAGATGCTGGATCGGCGTGTGCTGGACTTACCCGATGGGGAAGGGACGACTCTTGAAATCCGCGAGATGCTCGTCGAACTCTGTGCGGAAACTGGACTGACACCAACCGAGACGCTTGACGTAGTCGAGAAACGAACGACAGTGCTCCAGCTGAGTGATTCATTCTGCGAAGCCTATCGTACGGCAACGAAGGACGCCATCCAGACTTCTGTGAGACCAGATGCAGATGATAAGACGGAGGCACCCGAGACGCTCTTCGAAAACCAGCTGGACTCACCACTTCCTAGTGAGAGGGACGAGACTAGCCTACCGGCTGAGGACGACGGACCCGGTTCTTATCAAGATTCAGAAACATCCCCGTCCGGCACAGAGTCAGCATCTTCTGCCGATGCTGAGACCAAGGAAACTGTCGCTGATTCTGGGACCGACGACCAGTCTCCAGCAGGTGAGTCAGCAACCACCTCTGCGTCCGAAGCCGAGTCTGAGTCCGACACTACAGACGATGACTTCGACGCGGCTGACTTCATGTAACTACCTACTCTTCTTGGCCGTTCAATTTCTATCGACGATCTGGTTTCTACGGCTCGTCTCACCCCGGCATCTGATTGAGGAATATCTGGTTTCTCATCTTAGTCTGCTAACTGATTAGCGCTCCTCGACGCTGAATCCTCATTCCGCTGGGTACCTGCTTATCTCTGATAGCTAGTTCGAGCCGCCGAACTAGTAACATTCTCAGTAAAGTCATTTCTTCATATGAGTATTAAGATGTAATCGCAAGACGTAGCGGGGTAGAGTCATATCTATACAAGAAAATATTGCTGGGGAGTCACACTAATCGCAAGACGGCGACCGGATTAGTCAAATCTAGCATGACCGTTTTACTTGCCCCACAAATTCGGCGGGTAGTCGCGATAGTAACCGAATAAACATATCGAGATTCAGGGTATTTTATCGAGGGTTGTCGTCGAGCATCTTACCCCCCGTCATCGATTTGTATTTCGGTGGCTACTGAACCTCTCACAGATCATAGATGTAGCCACCGCATGCCGGTACACTCGACCACAAAGCACCTCACCAGATGAACTGCATCCACTCACGTCGATACTGCGAACAACCCCCTGCCTCGGATGGCTGGCAGACCTACGCGTGTCGCGCTTCACTGGATTCCAGATTGATGCCGACCACCACCCCATAACCAGGTGGAACGTGCAGCGAAAAATCAGTCTCATATCTCTGCCTTGGAGCTGGCGTCGGCACGCTCACAGAGCGTTTTCACCACGGTCTCGCACACCCTCCTTGGCTCCGAATTACCTAAAATCTAATAATTCAATCGAACTCCACGAACTAGCTCCTGTAATCGCGACAGTTGGCATCCTACCGTTCTGCTATGCGCTCCGTCAGCGTGGGGTGTATTGGACTATCAGGCGAGTCCATCTCAGTTCTCCACCGCTAGATATGACCTGAGCCAGCTACCCAGCGAGGCCTGACGATCACTAACCAACTGTCGTTAGTAAGAGACACTATTGTTGGTTAGCGGAGAACCCCCATTTCTCCGTGAACTGGAGTTCGTCACGATTCGGCTTCGATACATAGTTCGGCTCATCGACGACGAAGCCATCCAAAGGTAACTCAACGACGTACAGTCCCTCGCAACCGACGGCACTCCCACTATCATTATATCACTGACTATGGTATACTATAGCATGCACGATCTAACAGCGTTTCAACGAGACTGTCTGTACGTTATTGCGGGACTGGACAAGCCACATGGCCTCGCACTCAAGGATGAACTGGAAGCGTATTACGAAAAGGAGATCCATCATGGCCGCCTCTATCCAAACCTCGATGCGCTCGTCGAAAAGGGACTCGTCGAGAAGGGTGAGATCAACCAGCGGACGAACTTCTATGCACTGACCAGACGCGGACAGCGAGAGATCGATGCCCGGCGTGAGTGGGAGGCCAAGTACCTTGAGGAAGACGTGATCCCGACTGACTAATACTGGACCGAGACAACACACTGATTCGTCCTATGGAACTCCCAACAAAGTAGCAGATACTCTCTGAAACAATCTTGTGCCGTGGTAACATAGGACCCATTATGGAGCGGGGCACAGACTGGGAACACGAGGCTGTCCAGAAGCAGTGGGCTGCCAGAGAACACACGCAGAGGATTACGACACGTCTGGTGGCCAGCTGTTCACTCGGTCTCTTCGCGTTCCTCTTGTTTTTGCTCGCGCTCGCGTCCGAAGCCTGCCTGGGCGATGCTGGGATTCCACCACGCTGTACTGCAGTCATGACCGGTCCGCTCCCTGCCCTGTTCGGTCTCGGCGGCATTCTCGCGTTGGGAGTCGGACTGTGGCTGTGCTGGTCAGTCTACACGCAGGCGAAGACTGGCAATAGTGGGTTCAAGAACCAGTAGCGGCCGAAATGCGTAAGCCTACGCATAGAGAACGCGGCCATAGGACTGAGTCATGCCAAGCGAAACAGTATGGGTCAAAAAACGTGGGCCAGTCGGCGTCGGAACAACTATCCATATCCACACTGATCCAGACTGTCAACCGCTCCAGCAAGCTACAGAGATTAAAGAAACAACGCGTGAGAAACTCCCCGACCACTGGCCAGACTGTTCGCTTTGTGCGGGTACAGCCGACACAGGGGGCGTCCCAGAGGGTGAAAGCACTCACACTTGCCGGGATCGACTGCAGGAACTCGATCCGGACGACCTCTAATCCAGCCAGGTCTCGGCAGCTCACGTCTTGAACTATTGCCCACCCAACACTTACTACGGAAGCCATCCCAGAGCGAATAGAGCTGAGACTGATACCTAGATCTCCCCCAATACATGACTCGTGATATGTCGATACTTGGCCGGTGTCCAGACTGTGATGAAGGCATTACCCCGGCGTGGCTGTTAGTCGAGTACGAGAAAGACGACGGGACAACGGGCATCTGGGCCGAGTGTCCAGCCTGTGAAGATGTCGTAAAACCAGAATAGCTACCAATTTGCAAAAAGAAGGGATTCCGGATCTGGTCCCTGCAAAATCACGTTGCTGTTCACTAGCTGTGCAAAGTACGCGATACCGCTACGGGATTTCAGCAACCACTGCTTTCAGTTCATCAGCGTCAATCCACTCGTGGATCCTATCACTATCGAGAAGAAGTTCCATATGCGAGATTGCCATGCCGTTATCGTACTTGTCTCGCTCGACCTCTGCATCGGCATATTTTCGCTTGAGGATATAGACGTCTTCGCGATAGCTGGGTGCAAAAAGAAGTCCCAGTTCCCAGACGTAGCCGCCATCGAAGTCTTCGATAACGGCGACGATGTAGGTCGCCCGGCCACAGAGAATGTCAAATACCCGGCACCAGAGCGGCATATGGTCCTTCGTGAGGCCGAAATCCTCCAACTGAATCGAGATAGCTGGCGGATCGGATCGATCCTCCAGAAGATCATACACGATTTTGCGACGAGTCGCCGCCCCGGTTTCACCGCCTGCTCCGGCGATGAGATACACACGGTCGTGGTTCGCGACGGCTTGCATCTGCTCACCATTCACGAGATCTTTGACTCGCTGGTGCTCGGCGGGTGTGAGTTCCACACTCTCGACGCGTTCGAGTGCCGCTGACTCGTCGAAGGCAGTAGCGTCTGTAGAGTCCTCACTACTGCCGCGATTGTTGCTATCAGTCACTACAGCAGCGTATTCCGCCCGGCACTATTAATCGTGGGTTCACGTGCGGACTTAGTTGTGGCTTCAGTTGTGACTTCGACCTCATCTGAGTGCGAGTGTTTAAGATGCTGGCTTTCGAAGTGAAGAATATGAGGCCCGAACCAGCAACCCCGGACCAAACACGGGGCGGTCAGACGAGCCGTCGGCAGACGGCGGAGACGGGTCACGACAGCGACGAGGATGGATTCGATACGTGGCGAGCACTGCAGAAGGCGACTGACAAGAAACGGGCTGACCTTATCGCCGATATCGTCGGCCATCCGAAGGGCGCGCCGTCCGTCGAAGAGTTAGACTACATGAACCCGCCGTTAAGCGAAGACGCGGTTCGTCGCCACCTAAATACACTCAAAGAGGTGGGCGTCGTTGACGTCCTCGAGCTTGAGAGCGGGAAGCAGGTACATGGCTTCCCCCGACAGTTCTACGTGCTCACCGGGGCGGCAAGGGAGCTGTTCGACCAGAACGGACTCTTTCCCGAGGATGCTTGGCAGCGAGAATACGCGTCTGTGAAGAAGACCGCCCGGATTCAGAACGTCGAGGATATGCCCCGACCCGACGCCTAACGATATCCCTTCTAAGTCAACCTCTCGTGGATTATTCCGGTGGGCACAACGTCCCCTATTGGGACAATCGAGTACTCACTGGTATGTAGATTATATCTATATGGATTGGCCTGGGATATACTTAGCTGGCTTTCGGAGAGCGCCATGTTTCGTTAATAGAATGAACGTTCATAGGACTAGTAACTATATTACCTATATTTATGTATCCTATCTCCATATCGCTACTACGAAATGTCCAGCGAAAAACAATTCTCTCGTAGACGGTTCGTGGCACTCGGCACACTCGCGGCTCTCGCAGGTTGTTCTGGTGAGGACGATACATCTACCCCGAGTGGGGATGGAGACGCAAACGCGTCAAATACCCCTACATCGAGTGGTGGAGACGCTACCGACTCAGCCACCGAAGCAGAGACAGGGTCACAGAGTGCTGCAGTCAAACTTGGTGAGGTTGTCGAAGGCGGGAATATCTCGATGGTCGCCCTCGAAACCTCCACGGCAACCAAGCTCGGTGAATTCCAAGAAGCCGGGAGCGGCAACGAGTTCGTCATCATTCGCCTCGCCGTCAAGAACACTAGCGACTCATTTATCGACTTCAGCAGCTTCTGGCAGACTCGCCTCAAGGACAGTCAGAACCATGTCTATGACGCAACGTTCGGAGCTACCGCCCACCCATTTGATGGTGGCTCGCTCGCACCAGGGGAAGTGTCCCGTGGCGATGTCGTCTACGAAGTCCCGAAGAACGCGGAAAATCTGAAGATGCAGTTCGACTTCACTGCGTTCGACCTATTCGACTTCGAGCGCGTCGTGATTAACCTCGGACAGACGGCCGGTAGCGTTACCGATCTGTCTCAGGACCTCGGCGTCGACGTATTATCTCCAGGCGACTCGGCCTCGAAGAACGATGTCAAAGCAACAGTCCATAGCGTTCGAACCGAGTCACAACTTGGGGAGTTCTCACAGCCAGACGAAGGGAACGAGTATGTGATCCCCGACATCGAGATCACGAACAATACGGACGAAGCTCTCACCGTCTCAACGCTCCTTCAAATGCGTGTCAAAACCGGAACCGGCCTCTCGTATACTGCTGACATCATGGGCTCGTCCTCGCTCGACCGGGGTTACAAAGAGGGGTCGGACATTGCCCCCGGTGAATCACGACGGGGCGAACTCGCGTTCCAAGTCGAGAAGGGAGCAAAACCGCTCTACTTCATCTTCGACTTCTTGGACTTCGCAGATTCGTACAAAGCGTTCTGGAAACTCCGATAACGAACGAATCGGCGTTTCAGAAGTAGGTGCTCGACCATTCACTGTGCGTAACTCTACTCACCAGAAAAGAACTGTACAGGCTGATTAGCTATGAGCAACGATATCTAACCAACACGAGCCATGAGAAAACCAGGCTGTTGGTTAGCAGCAACTACATCTTTTGTTGATCCATTTTCTCGGTGCTAAGGGTGCCAGTTCAGGGACCAGAACGGAGCTATGCAGACGATGTCTCTGCCGGCTCAACGTACTTTTGCTCCCACTCTTGGCGGTCCTCAAGTTCACGGCGACCACGCCGAGTGAGTGAATAAATGTTCGTTCGTTGATCTTGCGTGCCTTTCTCGATAAGTCCTTTGTTGACGAGCGTGTCAAGATTTGGATATAGTTGGCCGTGGTTAATTTCGCTCTGATAGTAGTCTTCGAGCTCTGCTTTGAGAGCAAGCCCGTGTGGATCATCACCACCAGCGATTACGTACAGGAGGTCTCGTTGAAAGCCAGTCAAGTCGTACATCTCTGTATCTAATTGGCACATAGCGCTCTCGCATATGTCTGTTGCCACCTCCTGCCCGCAGACGGGGCACCAGAGGGGACTCGAACAGTGCCTCACTGTGTCGGTCAAGTACTTCGAGGGTCATAGGTTGACTAACCCAGCCGTCCCGGGCCACTACCTCGTGCCCGGCCGAAAAACAGCGTCCAGCGCTCACTCACTCCCGCTCGGCGCCGTAGACGATGCGTGAGGGAGCTTCGTACTCACAGTCGGGGCAGTCGTACCACCGCTGGACTTTCGCCCCGTCTGCCGCCTTCTCGCCGATGAGGACGTCGTCGTTCGGACACTCCTGGCAGCTGAGGCCCGGAGCCTGCCGCTTTCGGAGCTCGTCACGGAATGATTTCGCGTCCTTCGTCTCGTACCCCCGTGACCACACACCGGGTAGCCGTCGACGAGGATTGCCCCACGCCATTTGTACCGGTAGGAATCAGGCGCTCGATGCAGGACAGCTCGCGCACCGGTCTCGGTGTTCTGATACGCGAGTGTCGGCGAGCGGCTCTCGCGTCGCCAGTTGGTGATGCGAGGCATTGGTTAGAAGTGGATGTCAGTGGGCACGATCCAGAGCTCTTCACTCTCCTCGAGGAGTCGATCCAGCTGCCCACGGTGGCGAATACCGGTTCCGTGTTCGGTGTACAGGAAGATCGTCGGGCCGTCGTACGCACCGACTTGGTGGAAGGCGTGCCGGGCGAGGTCCTCGTCGCGCATGATCTCCTCGTCGGAGAGCTCGTCGATGGCCTCTTTCACCCGGTCGAGATTGCGCTCGAACTCTTCCTTCGTCGCCTCCCAGCCACGCTCGACCAAGTCTTGGCCGTCTTCGGAGTCGACGGGGGCTGCAGTCGGCAACTCTCCCCATCGCGCCTTCCCCGAAGCGGACGTGTCCGCCTCGTCGAAGGTCACGTGGTAGTCGAAGACGGCGCCGGCGTGTGGGTCCGCACCGACCAGGCGGTCGAACACCGTCTTTCCGGTGGCCAGTGCGTCGTCGTGCGTCGATTCTTCTACCAGAGCGTAAATTACCATGTGCATCTCGAACACCTCGAAGCGCCGACGCACCGGGAGTGGTTGCTCGCTCGCTCTTGCTGCGCCGGCACCCATCGCCGGCGCTCGAAAAACCTGATCTAGCGGTCGATTCTTAGGACTCGGTCGCTCGGTCGACTGTGATGGTTAGATCGCCCGACGCGTAGTCAGCTTCGAAGTCGACGGTGAACGCATCCGAGTCGTACGCGGCGTGGTAGGCGCGGTGACGCTCGAGCGAGCCGGTCGCGTTGAAGTGGAAGAACGCAGCCGACGTGTAGGGCTTGCTCTGAGTCTCAACTTGCGTCTCGACTGACGCCGGCAGTGCGATCTGTGGCGTGTCGGTGTCGATACTCACCGCGAACTCCTTTGCCTCCTCGACGGACGCTTGCGAATGGGTTGGCGTCTCGACAGTGAGCACGTTCACCGGGGTTTCCGTCTCGTCGGTGAACAGGACGTCTTCGAACGTGTGTGTCCCGAGGATTGCCTCGAGACCCAACTCGCAGTCGTGAAACGGGTTGTCGTCTGAGGTCATTGAATCACGAGCCTACGGCGGGGCTCACCCATTCCTACCCCAGAAAAACAGCTGCGGCCACGAAGCAGATCGACCACCGAACTGACGTCCAAACCCCTATGGGTTTCGTCTCCAATTATTTGAGGAGATGCCCTCCATTTCTCGCCGCCAATTCCTTGCGATCTCGGCCACGTCAGCCCTTACGACCACCGCCGGCTGTCAGACTACCTCGTGTACACCGATCAACCCTGGCGTTGCGCGCTGGCCCCAGGCGCGAAGTACCGCTTTGAACACCAACGCTGTTCCCGACCAGCCGACGCTCACCGCTGGCGGCGATTACTGGACGACCACCCTCGCAGATGACATCGATATCACCGGCCTCGTTGCCGCTAACAACACGGCTGTCGTCGCCGGCCATACGCCCGGGGAGCACAACGGCATCCTGACCACCGTGAAACTCGACGACGGGGCCTCCGATACGACTCACCAACTCAATCGGCGACCGACTGGGCCGCCAGCTCTCGTCGGCTCAATCGCTGTCATACCCGTCTTGGGTGACTTCACCGACCCGTCGACCGGCGGCCTCGTCGCACTCGATACCGCTAGCTGGACTACCACGTGGACACACGATGCGGCTGGCCGGCCGAACCCGCCAACCGTCGCCGACGGTCTCCTCGTTGCAACGAGCGACCACGGCGACGTGACTGCGCTTGATGCGTCTGCTGGTGATACCCGGTGGACGCGGACGTTCGGTGACGATCATCAGCGTGCGAGCATCCCTGCTCCGCCGGCCGTCGACGACGATTACGTGTACATCACTGCTGACGGTTCTGCCGCCCAGGGAATCTACGCGCTTGACCGCGAGACTGGTGAGACACAGTGGGAGATCCCCGGCCCGAACGTCCCAGAACCGCTGGTTCGCGCCGGGGATGTTGTTCTCGCCAGTTACGACCGCTACGAACTCGTGGCGTTCGATGCCGCGAGTGGGGAGAGACAGTGGTCGAAGGCGATATATGATGGTGACCTGTTTGCGCCAGTGGTCGGGCATAGCCGCGTCTTCAGCGCGGATAAGGAAACCGTGTACACGCTTGCCCTGGAAAATGGCGATGTTCACTGGGAGCAGACTCTCGATGTCGCAGGCTCGCCATTGGTCGTTGGAGAGTCGGTCGTCGTTCCGACGACTGACCGAATTATGGGTCTGAACATTGAGGACGGTAGCGAGCTGTGGGCTGTATCCGAGGCCTTTTCGACGGGATGCATCCCTGTCAGCCGTGGTCTCCTTTACACGTCAGAGAATACGGTGACGTTACGAACGAACTGTGACTAATCGGGTTGGACTGGGCGGAGGTTGGAGTTGGGGATGAGCAGCTCCTGTCGGTCTCCGACCCGCTCAGCGAGCTTCCCTTTCAGGTACTGTCTCGCCGTCGACGGCGTGAAGACGCCCTTGTCGAGCATATCGCCGACGACGTCTTTGAGGGCCGCGAACTGTCCCTGCAGGTGGCCGTCGCCGACCTGCTCGCTGTCGTACCAGCGCACCGTCGCGAGCGCGCCGTTCCCGACCGTCTCTCCCTGTTCGACTGTCTCCGAATCGTACTGAAGGCCGAACCACAGCGTCCGGTAGGCGTCACCTCGAACGTCGTCGACACCACGAAGAACGCCTCGTGGTGGAGGTAGTCGAGATGGTCCGCGTCGAGATGCGACGCCTCGTGGATACCGTTCCCCCGCTGGTCGTAGAGGCGCGTCGGGGGCTGCTCCGGACGCTCCGACGCTCCCTGCCCGTGCCACTCAGTCCGGTCACGGACGGCACTGAGAAGCCGCTCACCTTCCCCTGCCGACACCTGTACCGCGTCGGGAAGTGAGGGCCATTGCTCGGCCAGCTGGCGCGCCGGCGCCTCGTCGAGATCGTAGATGAGCGTGTAGTCGTCGACGGCCGGCTCCGTCTCGTTGGCAGAGAGGAGGTTCGCCGCGGCGCCGCCCTTCGCGACGGCACCGTAGAACGTGGTCGACTCGACGACCAGGTGGACGATGCCGAGGACCGTCGTCGCCGCTGAATCGTCCGTGCTAGTCGCGTCACCCCCGAGATGGTTGGTGAGACAGAACCGGCATTTCGTCTGGCCGTCCGGGACTGAGGCCCAACAGCACCGGCACTCGCCGTCGGTGGCCGTCGGTGAATTGGGGTAGCCACCAGAGCTCGTCGCAACGCGTTGCCGCTGGGGATCCCCTTTACAGGCGTTGTCCAGCCTCGTGTCTGGAATGTGGGACGCCTCACCGGTCGGCCGCAGTTCCTCAAAGTCAGAATATCGGTTGGTTCATAGCTTCTGTCAGTATCGCATTTCAACGTCCGGACGCCCTCGCTCGCAACGCACTCTCGATTATGCGAGAAGGTACAAACATATATGGGAGTACAGCGCCAACACTATCGTAAGAGGTGCTAAGCATGTCCGAATCCCCGCGAGATGGCGTCCAGTCGTGGACCGAGTCGATGAGCGCCCGAGACCGTATTCGAGCGGTCGCCGAGACGCTTCGCGAACCGCGGTCGGTCAACTGGATCAGCGAGCAGGCCGACGCCGCCTGGAGCACGACCAACGAGGAACTCCAAGCGCTCGTCGACCAGGGCCAGCTGCGTCGCGTCGAGGCCGGCGAGACCACGCGCTATCAGCCGGACTACACGCGACTGCTCTTCGAGGAAATCCGGACGCTCATCGAGGAGAACACTCGCGAAGAGCTACGTAACGAACTGGCGGCGATCACCGAAGAGATCGAGGAGTGGCAGGCGACCTACGACGTCGAGACATGGGAAGAGCTCGAACAGTCGCTCGCCGACGGTGATCTCGCAAGTGCCGAGCTCCGCGAGCGCCGCGACGTCATCGCGTTCTGGCGTGAGAACGAGGAGGATCGCCGCCTCATCAAGCACGCGCTGGAACTCTACTCTGATGTCGAAGCCGCCCGCGAACAGATGACCGACGTGGCTGACCGCGCCACGAGCTAATCCCCCTTCTCTCACAGAATGATCTTTCTCGCCGGTCGTGACCGCTATACACAGCGGACCCTCCTCCGCGACGTTCACGACCGATTGACGAGGCAGGCTGGGTGTGCAGACGTGCGCTATCGTCCGTCGCAACGCCGACCCCGGTACGTCATCGCGGATGTCGATCCGACGACGTTCCTGAGTGACTCCTACGATGCGTCGACCGTACGACTCGAGATTCGCTTCTGGTACCCCGCCGGCGTCGACCATGAATACTACCGCATCAACTGGGTCGAACCGGACCGGAACCTGATGCTCGGCTTCCACCAGGACGCCGATCATCCGGACCTTGGACCCTGTCACATTCAACTCAACCACGAAGACACGCCCGTCGCTCGGCATAGCGCGACGTTTCTCGACGCGCATCCACTCGCCGTCCTCGATGACCGACTGCAGCAGTTCCCATCGGCGGTAGAGGCGATTTACTGGGAGAATGGGACGCCCTCGCTTCCTACATGGCCGGTCTAGACAGCGAGTTCATCGAGCGTCTCGTGATGCATCCGGATGGTCGTTGGCGTGACGTTCCCTGTCTCCATGACGTCGCTTTGCGTCATCCACCGCCCCGCTTTGTAGAGGTAGGCCGCGGCGATGGCTCGATGAATCTGCCACGAAGCAGATCCTCGTTCTGGGCGCTCCGGAAGAGCTGGCACGCCTGGTCACGGACCGAATCGGAAAGCTCGAGCGCACTCGCCAACCGGCGAACTTCGCCCAGCCCGTGTGCGAGATTCCGTTCTGCTTTCGACCGCCAGCGACCACGTGTCTGTTCACGGCGCATCCGCGCGAGTCGCCGTCGCTTCTTCGGGTATCTCCAGCACTGCTTTCGTCACGTCCTCACCGCGCTGGCACTTTTCGGCCAGCTGCTTCGCGACGACCGCTTTCGACTAGCCGCTCGTCACCTCGTCGCTGATCCGCATCGCCTGCTCGTTGACCGCCGTGAGTCCGGTCTTGGACAGTGGTGCATTCATGGGAATTATAGAACAGTACACAAGAGGTTGATTTCATCACCGCTGGCGTGACTCATCTGCTCAGTAGGTGTGCGTATTGGATATCGGAGTTTCTACCAGCTCAGAGAGAGGTTCCGATAGTCGTGCAAGATACAGCGCGCGTATCCATCACGTGCGACTGAATGGACGAATATCATACATAATTATTAATAAGGTAGATATATGTCGGCAGAGATTGAACTTATTGTAGGTGTAATCCATGCACAAATCTCCGATATATCGGACAGCAGAGGATATCGAATGCCCCGACTGTGAGAAACAGATTCCTATGTGTGCTGAAATTTGTCCTCACTGTGAGGTTGCCCTAGACTAAATGCCAGCAAGTCGATGCTGTATCTATCCTCGATATCTTGCACGGCGTTCTGATAGACTTCAAATAAGTAGTTAGTAGTCCTGGTACGTATTTGCCCTGTACTGATCGGTTCTAGAGTCTGTGCGCTACCGTGTCTCTATCGTGTGCAGCAGGCGGGACCGCGCGCAACGGCGTGAGCACGGTGGACCGCCGCGAGGCGCGCGCCTAGCGCCGAGCGCAGCGCTCCGTCGTCCTCGTGAGCGTCAGCGAACGAGGGCTCGGAAGACGAACAGGGTGAGTCTTCCGGTGGCGCCGCGCGCTGTCGAAAACACTCACCAGACAGTCTTCACCACCCCACTGGCTGGCCTAGGAGAGTGTCCATCAGAGAGCCAATCACGCTGGATACCCAGCCTGACTGACCCACGTTGACGCCGTTTGCGGCTACGGCCCCAGTCCGTGCGCGTGGTTGGCTCGTCGCCGCCCCGCTCTGCCGGTGGGCGGCGACGAGGCCGCGTGCGCGAGGTAGCTCCGCGCCGACCGGACGGCTCGTCTCGACGGCGAAACCGCTGGCCGAACGGTTCTAGTCGGCCAGCGTCACCTCGACGGCCTTCGCCATGTCCATCCGGTTCGCCCATGCATGAGCGTCTGATTCCACGTCCCACGGAGCGAGTTGGGGACTCTCACCGGAACACCCGAATGACGCGCGACAGTCGCCAGTCGGCGCGGGACCGTCGCCGCGTTCGAGAATGCACATGGCCGTCTTGCTCGTTACGGCCAGCGTCTTCAGGCTGTTATACTCGCCGGGCTTGCCCCCACAGATACGCACGCGGTCGCCTTCGTGGAGGGTCCGGACCATCGCACCGCCGTGGACGGACTTGACCCAGACCGTCACCTTCGCCGTGTCGCCGTTATCGTCTTCGACGTAGGCGACTTGATACTGATTCGAGGCGGCGGGGTCCTCGATTAGATGCGTGACCGTTCCCTCGATGGTTGCCTCGTAGCCGTGGGGGTTCATATCCGCGACCGGGACCGGCGCGTTCATCGCGGCGCGGGCGGCCGTGAGCGCACCGAAGACGCCGTCGAAGCGTGAGTCGCTCTCGGTCGTGTGGCTAGCGACGAGGCGGCTTGCTGCGGCGGTGCTGATACCCGTCTGGTCGCTGACCGTGGTGGCGTCTTGATTCACGGCGGCCAGCGCGTCGGCGTCCATGTCGGCGCGTGGGTCCGTCTCGGCTTCGAAATTGTCGGGTCGCTCTTGTTCGTGGGTGGTGAGCTGGCGGGCCGAGGCTTCGCGGTCGATCTCGTCGTGGGCATCGCGGGCCTGCTTGGAGTGGCGGGCTTGTTCGGCGTTTTCGCCGTGGCGTTGCTCTTGGGCAGCGAGCGTCTCACCGTGGCGGCGATCCGGGGCGACATCGGTCGAGCGGGTCCAGTCGTAGTCGTTCTGTCGAGCGTAGTAGTTCCCGCGAGAGTCACTGCCGCGGTTGGGGCGGTAGTCGAGTTCGTCGCCGTTTGCGGTTTCGGCGACTTCCTGTAGAAGGTGCTCGGGACCACCGTCGACGTGGGCACCGAGTTGCAGCTGCTGGTCAATATCGGACGATGCTTTCTTACTGCCGGAGTCGTTAGCGTACATTGTCTTTCGGTAGCCACGGAAAGACACTTGTCGGGTGTACTAGCACCCGATTTCCTGCGGCGTGAAACTGCCTTCGTGAGCGCCGCGTGTCGTGCCTTTCCGTACATAAAGACACGGGTGCATGGTACTTAAGACCAACGACTAGAAAGTATTGCTTCAAATGGAATAAGA
Organism: Haloarcula amylovorans; assembly: GCF_004681185.1. Taxonomy (GTDB): domain Archaea; phylum Halobacteriota; class Halobacteria; order Halobacteriales; family Haloarculaceae; genus Haloarcula; species Haloarcula amylovorans. The sequence goes on from NZ_SRIF01000010.1 coordinate 31,476, forward strand.
TGGCTATAGAGTTGCTCAAAGGACGTTTTACTATTCCGAATTCAGACGAAGTTAGTATATAAATGAGGGTTAGTGGGATACCCTCGACGGCGGGGGACATCTTGTGCGGTGCGGTTCTGTGAGCATCCCGCGGGGCCGCCCGAGTGCCGGATGGGTGAAAGCCCGGCACGGCCTCTGGCCGCGCCCGGAACACAGTGAGCGAAGCGAACGTCCTCGTTCCGGCGAGGGAGGGCGGCCCCGAGGGTTCTGTTGGTGTGGTCGGGTGGGACTGAAAGGGGCTCGGCGCTGGCGCTTGCTGTGGTCGGTTCAGCGACCCCTCTCCGAGCGCAGCGAGGAGATGTCGCTGAGCGACCGCCAGCGCCGTGGGGCTTTCAAGATGTGCTGGTTCTGTCTCACCACTACTGTCACCGTCAATCCGAATCTAGTTACTCCGGTTCGCTATCTCTGGAAGATTTCAGCGGTACGCGTGTTAGTCCTGCCAATTATCACCGAGATAGCGTTGCTCGACTATCTCCGGACAATCTCTGTTAATATGTAACGACATGGATCTCCAAAGTAGAATCTAGTTAGAACCCCGTCGCTCTTCTCGTCCGGAAATGCAGTACACGCCCAGAAACGGTTTTTCGTACTTGCATCTCAATCGGTGCACCATTCGGGACTACCGTTCCCGGCATCTCGCCACTCCTCACAGCCGCACAGCGGCGGCTGCTACCGCTGCATTCGATAACACGGGGAAAACCATACCCAGCCAGTCTGTCAGTCCCACGCCGCTCACACACCAGCCTCCCGACGTATGCTCCTGGCCGCCAGCCCCACGATGTCGTTCACCGGAAACCCGGTGTCTTTCGGCTATCTGTCTGCCTCACGCCTAAGCAGAGACATCGATTCGTTGCCAAGCAGTACAATTGACGCCGAGAGTGACCAACTGCTAACGACAGGGCAGTCATATCGATCTCGCCCTGGACTGCGTCCCACCAACTGTGCGACGTCATCGCTAAGAGTGAAAGGACCGCCCCGCGCTAGAACACGGGGCGTAGTGGTCTGCGCCCCCTCTCTCGTAAGTAGGCAACGCGGACCATCGCTAGGTGAGACGGCATACGTGAAAAGAGCACGGGTCGCTCAGTCAAGACCGACGAGACGGCGACCGATCCACCGGGCGACGTATATCGCCACTAACAGACCAGCGGCCTGGCTGACTGGTGATTCAAACGCCACAAGTGGAATTGAAATAGCGACGAGGGCAACAACCACATAGACCAGAAATCCAACGACCCTTCGGGCCGCGAGTTCAACGACGTCGGCAGCAGACATTCAGCCCTCACCCCTGTTTGCTCGTTTACCACGAAGATTGTCATACACGGCGGCGAGCCCATCATCGTCTGGACGGGGCTTGTATCCGGTACTGCCATCGAGGGCAATGAGGAAGCGAGCGGCCAGGTCGTATGCCTCGTAGACTTCGATCTCCCGCCGATCAGCGACGTCCTTGATTGCCCCATGCAGCGCGTAGTCGATGTAATAGTGTGGTCGTATGCCGTCGTATCTCGCCGTCATTGATAAGATACTATTCAATTTGAACGCTCATAGTAGTTTGGACTAACTTGGTATCTTTTGGACCAAACTTTTATTGCTAGTGAGTGTGTTGTCTAGACTAGGCGTAAGAGGTGCTAGAACACTGATGACGTACGCCCCCTCTCTCGTCCATGTTCGAGCTATCGCTCCCCGACGATCTCGGGGACACGGCAGCGCAGTTCGTCGACCGTCTCAACGCGGTCGAACGAAGCATTCTCGATCAGCTGTCCGTCCAGCAGGTGCGTTCAATCGCGATCCTGCTGGGTGTCACGGCGACAACGTCGGGCGTGGCGGCTGCACAGAGTGTCAGTGAAGTGGGCAGCGCGATGTGTGGCTCCGGCGTCGGGCAACTCGTCGGGTTTGGATTCATCGCCGGTTCCCTGTACTTCGTGCTGAAAGGCGTCGCAAAGGCCATGACCGCGATGGACAAAATGGGCTCGACGAAACAGCAGTCGGCCCGTGAGGGCAAGGAGGCCATGGCCGGCTCAGCGAAGACGTTCTCGGCGGCGTTCATTCCGGCTGTCGCCGCGGGCGTCTTCGAGGTGCTGGGGATTTCGACGGTCTCCTGTATGTCGCCAAGTCAATGGAGCGTCCTCATGACCGGCGTCACTGCGCTTCCATTCTAACAGAGCCCGCCCGTGTCCGACAATTCTTCCGTCCAAACGCCGGCAGAGACGCCGCCACCGTCGCCGTCGAACGCGACGAATGGAACGGCCGGAGACGCCGGTGGCGGAGTGTTCCCGTCACCGATAGCGGCGGTGAAGTCGCTCGTCAAGTGGGCGGTCGACTCGGTCGTCAGCGGCGTGACGACTCTTCTAGAGACGTTCAACGGATTCGTCTTCGGCATCCGCCTCCCAGGACGTGCTGGCAAGGTCGCGTCGTGGGGCCCACCGGAAGCCGGCCTCTGGTCGGGCGCGTGGGCACTGTACTGGACGCTCGTCCCGCTGGCTCTCGCACTGCTCGTCTTTCAGGCTATGCGCGTCCAAGGGACTCTCTCGGGACGAGAAACGAAAGCAAAGCTCGGCGAAATCGGAAAATGTGGTGTCCTCATCCTCGCCGGCTGGCCGGTCGCGATCGGCGGCCTGCACCTCGCTGATTCTATCGCGATGGCGCTGGCTCCGGATGCTTCAGCGCTGTTGTCGACACCAGGGAATATCGGGAAGCTCGGCCTCGGCATCCTCGTGGGTGCGGGGCTGCTGCTAACCCAGTCCACTCTCGTCGCGACGGCGGTCGTCGTTGTGTTCGTCGAGCACGTTGTGCTTATCGCGGCCGTCGCCGGGTGGCCGATCTGGTGGGGCCTCCGACCGTCGGACTCCGGGTTTGCGAACGCTGCGTCGGGCATCGGTCTCTCGATGTATGTCGGCGTCGCCGGCGCGAAGGTCGTGCAAGCCTGTATCGCCTTCTTCGTCTTTCATAGCGAGTGGTCACTATCCGGCGGCGTCGGTGACGCTGTGCTCTCGCTACTGGGATCGGCGGTCGGCCTCGGTGTAGCCTTCGTCGGCGTTCCAGTCGTCATCGGCCGCAACTTCGTGCCCGAAGTGATGACGGTCCTCGGGACGCCGGGTGTCAAGGTTGCTGAGTCATCGGCTTCGGTTGCGAGAGACAGGGCTGGTGGCGCGGCAGGAACAGCCAGTAACTACGCCTTGTCAGCCCGGTCCCGGGCCACAACGGCCGCTCCGTCGTCGGTTCCATCACCGACATGGTCGAGAGGCAGCAGCGAAGCTAGCGCAGCGCGGACAGTCCCTGACGACTACACGCCCTCGCCGGAACCCGGCGCTAGACAGGCGTCCTCGCTGTCGTCGCCTGACAGCGAGAACTCGTCGAATAGCACTCCGAACACAAGCAGGAAGCGACGTATCGAAGCCCTCAATGGGCGATATTAACCCTTCACTTTCAGAAACCCATGAGTAACAACTCTCAGACGACGAAACAGACACGCAAAGATCCCGGTCAGCTAGTCCCGCCGCGTGTGGATACTGACCCAGAACTACTCGGCGGCTACACCTGGAGCGACATGAAGGTCTACGCACCAGCGACGGCCTCACTCCTTGGGAGTGGCGTCGGCGTAGCGACGTCGTCGCCGATACTTACTATCGGCGGCCTCGTTGGCGGCCTTGGGCTAGGTCTCACCGGAACCTACCTCCGAGTCTCTGACCGTGCTTACACGTCGCCGCGTGGCCGCGTCTCAGCGTGGTCGTCGCACCTCCGCCGGCAGTACCTCGACAGTCCCGATGATGTTCTCGCGGACGTGACGGGCGTTTGTGGCGTCACCGAGCGTGGTTTCCTCGAAATGGACGACGGCAGGTATGTCGCGCCGGTGCCGGTCGAACCGCGGAACACGGCGATGCTCGATGCCGACCAACGGCACAGGCTCGCGGCGTCGCTATCCTCAGCAATCGACGAACAGCTGACCGACATGCCGTTTCGGTTCTATTCGACGACGCGAGAGACCAATGTTGACGAGATCGCCGAGCGCTACGAACAACGTGCCCTCAATCCAGAGACCAATGAGCTACAACAGTCGGTGCTGCTTGATGTCGCCGACTGGTTGACCGAGGCCGACGCACCGAATTGGGAGGCCCGCGACTGGCGGCATTACGTTGTCGTCGAGGCCGATGCGAGCGCAGTGATGAGCGCCGATGAGCCGTCGTTCATCGACATACTGAATCCACTGGCCGACGCCGATGCGGTCTCTGACAGCGCAGTTGAGGCGACGCTCGCTGATCGCGTCGAGACTGTCCAGGCCGCTATCGGGAGCGTCACTGGCTTAGAGGCTCGCAACCCGACGCCTCACGAGTCGCTGACCGTAGCGCGTGAGTATTGGGGACGCGATGATGATCTTCCAGACGAGCTGGTCGAAGACCTCGTTGGTGACGGTCGGGACGGCGAGTACAGCGAGGACCTCACCGATCGTCTTGCCCGCGTCGTCGAACCCGAGACGTGGGATCCACGAAATGGATGGGTGGAAGTTGGCGATCAATACGCGACGGCTCTCTGGTTGGCTGAATATCCCACAGAGACGGCGAGTCTGTGGCTCAAAGACCTCTGTACGCTTCGCGGTGTCGACTTTGACGTGACAGTCAACGTCAATCCAGTCCCGCTCAACGACGGCGTCCACGAGGCGGGGGCGAAGGCCGCTGATATCGGCTCCGAAGGTGAAGAACGCGCCGAAGAACGGGACATTACGGCGATGGACACCGAGACTGCTGGAGAGGCAACACGGAAGCTACGCGAACTGTTCCGCCAGACTCCCTCTCAACCGTGGCGGCTCTCGACCTACGTCGTAGTCCGGGCCGATGACCAGGATGCGCTTGACGCCGCGACCGAGGAACTCGCGACGTTCGACGACGTCGAGGGAGCAAAGCGGCGGGCCCTGCAGACCGCTCGCGAAACGGTACGCGACACACTAACCGGCGCACCGGCGAACACGACGCCCGTTATTCCCGGTGCTGCCCAAGAGTGTGCCTTCCGCGCAGCCTCGCCGTTGACGGGTGATCGGTGGGATGCCGAGACGCCAGCCGAAAAAGACCGTCTCGTCCCGGGCGCAGTCATCGGGTCAATGTTTCCCTTCGCAGCTCTCGACCGGCGCGAAGCGACGGGTATGGATTGGGGCCGCAACGAGGAGAACGGATCCCACCTTCGCCTCTCGCCGTTTGAGCGCGGTGGCGGGCCGCACATGCTGACGATTGGACAGACACGATCGGGTAAGACCTACTCGGCGTCGAAGGCAGCGCTCCGATGGTATCTCGAACGCGATGATCGGACGCTCATTGTTTGTGATACCCAACGCGGGTTCGACGGGCTGACCCAACTCTGCGATGGCGAGCACATCGTCGTCGACGGGAATCAGTCAGTCAACCCGCTTCGCATCGAACCCTCGCCGGATCACCGCGCCGAGGGCGCTGACGAGTTCCGTATGACTGTCGAGGAGACGGTCGGCTTTCTCGTCGGCTTGCTTCGGGCCGATGATGTCACTGATGCTGGGGAATACGCGCCGCTACTGGCTCAGGCAGCCGAACGGACACTCACAAACGCGGGTATCGAGCCGGGCCAGCCCGAGACATTTGACGCCGGGAACCCGAATCTCTCGGACCTCCTCGAGACGTTGACGGACATGACCTCGAACCCTGAGGAGTATACGATGGCCGACGGTGAGGGTCACGAAGGTGAGACGCACCTCGAACAGGTCGGCGAACTCCTGACGAAACTCCGCTCGTTCCAGGAGGGCGGGAAGTACGAGAGTCTGCTCGGAGCTGATGAACTAGGACTGCTCGACGAGGACGTCGACATGGCCTACCTCGACTTGCACGCTGTCGGTGGCAGTAATGACGCTGAGAAATCGGCGAACCTCCAGTTGATGCTCTCGCAAGTGCGGGAGAAAATCAAGCAAACCGATGGCGAGGTCGTCTGTATGTTCGACGAGGCCCACGTGCTTCTCGACGCTGACCGCACGGCTGATTGGTTGCAGAAGGCTGCTCGGGAGTTCGCTCGGTATGACGCTTCACTGTGGTTCCTCAGTCAGTCACCAAAGGACTTCGTCTCAGGGGACGGTGAAACAGATGCTCGGGATACAATCCGCGCCCAGTGTTCGACGGTGCACTTCTTCCGGACGCCGCGAGTCGACGAGGACGTCCTCGCACAGTTCGGGCTCAACAGTGCCCAGCGGGAGTTCGTGCAGGACATAGCTGTTCGTGGGAAAGAGGGTCGAGGCTACTCCGAGTGTCTCATTGACGCCGAGGACATCGAGGGCTGGATCCCGTGCTACGTCGAGGCGACGCCGCTGGAAGATCGAGTGCTCACTTACTCTCGGCGCGAGGCAGGCGGTCACGGCACGGCAAGAGAGGACTTTGTCGAACACATGACCGACGGAACGGCTATTCCCTCGAACGGCGAGAGTGGCACCTCACAGCCTGCTGACGCGACCGGTGAGAACGGGGGGCGAGAGTAATGGGACTTCTCGACCGCTTCGCTTCAACGACCGACACGGAGACATCGGGGTACGAAACTACGCAGGTTGACGCTGACCTCGCCGAGGCGTTGACTTCGCCGGGCGAACGCGACGCGATCTCGGTGCGACCAAACCGCGACAACGGCGGGATTGAAGCGATGGATAGCGTCCTGGAGTCGTTACACAGTGTCGAAACATCGTCGGGCCTCCTCCGTGGTGGCGACGAGAATATCAGTCCCGCCCACTCGTTCGAAGTCCGCTATACGCGACCCGACGACGGTGGCGACCGCGTGCTGTCGCTTCGCTACGTTGCCGGCGACGACCGAACGGATGGCTCTCTCGAACGACAACTGACCTCGCAGTATCCCGATTCACAACTCTCACGAACCTCCTCGGAGTTACTCTCCGGAAGTGGCGTTGAGGGGCGGCATATCGCCGGGGCGCGATTGCAGCTCCGACGCTATACGCTGTACCCGATCAAGAACGTGGATTTGCCGGGGTTCACGACCGACCCAATGGGGAGTATCCTCGAAGAGATGGTCGGTCAGCAAGCCGAGGACGCGACTGATGCCGACGTCGTCGTGCAAATCCAGTTCAAGCCCGCCCAGCGAGACTGGACAGATGGTATCGAGAATGGTCACGGCGTCCTCGACGATAGCGACGAGCGAGTCCGGGGCGATCCGAGTATCAAATCGCTGGCGATGAACCTCCGAGAGCCGACGTTCGAGAAACAGTGGCGGCTGTTCACGCGAGAAACAATCGAATACCCGCCCTCGAAAGTTGAGAAGCAAGTAGCAAAACTCCTCGAAGAACAGCAAGGCCAGAAAGGATGGCGGCTGTGCCTTCGCGTGTTCGCGATTTCCGACGACCCCGACGTTGCAATCTCTCGGGCCTCCTCGACGGCGGGCATGTTCCGGAACTTCTACGAGAACAACGCCGAGCAAACGTTCGTTCCCGACCCGCTTGACGGCCGCGAACTGCGCAACGTCGTCGAGAAAGCAGCCGAACGAGAGTGGGCCGACCACGGTATTGTCAAGGCTCAACGGGAGGTGTCGGGACTGTTGAACGTTCCTGAGGCTGATCACGTTGCTACGAACAAGATGCGCTGGTCGATGTCCCGACCGGGTGAGGGGATTCCGCCGGGAACGCCGCGTTTCGACTTTCAGGCTCACGACGTCGCCGGAGCCGACGATGACGTCCAGCAGGTCGCGATGCTCGACGAATCGTCAGTGCGCGATCCCTACTGGTACGGGTTCGGGAGTCGGCACGGCGTCGAAGCTGGTGTGACGCCAGAAACCCTCGAGACGCACCAGTTCGTCGGCGGCGGGACCGGGAAAGGAAAGACAACGTGGTTGGTCAACTTCGCTAGCCAGGTCATGCAGCGGGGGCATGGCGCGCTGATTTTCGACCCAAAGGGGAAAGATGCTGATGAGTTCGTTCGGGAGTGGCCCGACGACCGCGACCGCGAGGATTTCGTCTTTGTCGATCTCACCGACGAGTTCGAGAAGCAGGTTCGGTTCAACTTCCTCGAAGTCCCCAGCGACGCCGACCCTGATAGTCGACAGTTCGCCTCGACTGTCGAGGCACTGTGTGATGATCTCGCGAGTATGGTTGCACTCGCTGGTGGTCAGGATAACTACTGGGGCGCTCGGATGGACCGCGTCGTCCGGACGTTCATCCGCGGGATGGCGAAATCGGGGAAGACCTGCACGCTGCTCGACCTCGCAGCACTGTGTACCGCCGAAGAGAACCGTGAGCGATTCACCGAGTGGATGGATCGTGAACGACTCCAGTTCATCAAGCGCACCGCTGAACGCATCGAGGGCTTCGACGACGCCGACCTCGAACCACTAGCTGGCCGGCTCGACCAGTGGATCCAGAACGACGCGATTCGGGACTTGATCGCGGCGAGAGAGTCGACGGTCAGCATCCGCGACGTCGTTCGCGAGGGAAAGGTCGTCGTCGTTCGAAACGCGCCTTCCTCCGGAGAGACCGAGAAGCGACTGTTCGCGACGGCGCTTATTCGTCGTGCATGGGTTGCTGTCCGGGAGAACACCGACGCGCCACCGTTCTACGTGATCTGTGATGAGTTCGACAGTATCGTCTCCGAACGGACTGATATCGCGAGTATCCTCTCAGAAGCGCGGGCCTTCGAGTTCTGCCTCACGCTGTCCTGTCAGAACCCCTCGAACCAGCTTCCCGAACGAGTGCAGAAAGCCATCGAGAACCAGTGTGAGACGTTCATCTCGTTCAATCCTGGCGGGCGCGACGATGCCCGTCTGATTGCTGGTCAGCACTCTCGCGACGTTGAGCAAGCGGATCTGACGAACCTCTCAAAGTATCGGTTCTACATGCGGACCCACGACGCCGATGACGAACTAACCCACTCCTACAAGGTTGATGCCTTCCCGCCGATTGGTGAGACACGAGAGCGGGCATCCGGTGAGGCTGGATTGTCCGATGATGAACTGACCCAGCTCAAGCGCGAGAGCGTCGAGCAGTATGGTGAGGAAGCCGAGTCGCCCGCCCAACAGCGCCAGGCGAGCCATTTCTACAGCGAGGGAGGCGATGTCGAAACCGACGATAGCGACATCCGTCGCGACGACCAGACCGCCGAGCAAGCCGTACTGAAAGCCGTGTTCGACGAGAGCATCCATGCCAACGGCGTCGAGACTGGCGGGTTCGTTCCGAAGGGTGACGCCGAGGCCCGGATACGAGACTATCTTGACGCCAGGGGTGACGGTATCGCCGACGTGTGGGACATCGTCGAGCGAGTCCCCGAGGATCTTCTCGACCGGGATCATCGCGATGGCGAGACGCATCTCCGAACGACAGATCGCGGTCAGAGCGAGGTGTTCGCCAGTGGCGACGACGAGAATGCTGGCGGCCTCGAACACCGGCAGCTGCTTCGAGACAGCTACGAACCGCTGACCCGTCTTGGACTCTGCGTCGATATCGTGCAGCAGGATGGTAATGGCGACCTCCCCGATGCCCGCGCTACTCCTGAACCCATGCGTGATGTCGACGTGGAGGCGCTATCATTGGCTGAGACGCGCGTGGTGGCTGAGAACTTCGCCGAGGACTACCCGACACTCGACCAGCTGACGGGCGGTGAGACAGTCAGTGTTGAGGCCGAGTGTGAGACGAGCACCAAGCCGGGTCAGACAATTAGGAACCTCGCACAGGCCGTCGATCGTGGCGAGCGGTGTCTATTCGTCGCGCGGCCCGACGCCGCTCGCCGTGTCGAGGGCGCGCTCTCGGATCCGCCGCTGCTGGCCGCCGGTGACCCCAAGGGTGACCGCCGGTTCTACAATCGACGTGATCTCCGTATCGACGGTGACCGTATGCTCCGGCCAGCAGACGCACACAACAGTGTGTGGCGGTTCGACGCCGACCGAGAGGCGTACATCCTTTCGGATAGTGAGGGCCGTGAGCTAGCGACCTTCGACGATAGTGATGCTATCTACGAAGACGCCGAGGCGTATCCCGAAATCGAGGGCGACGTTGACGATTCCGAAGAATGGCGGCCAGTCAAGCAACCCGTGATTCCCGAGCGACTATTCAATGGTGAGAGGCCCGACCGCGATGACTGGAACCTTGTCGTGCTCGATCCCGACGAGCTAGTAACCAACCTCGCACTCCGAGCGGACGGTGAACTGATATCTCTAAACAGGAACCGAGCGACAGCCATCGAGGGCGACCACCCCGACCCCAAGGACCTCGATGTCTCCGAGGGTGCTCGTGCCCTGTACGACTGCCTCCTCGCCCACGACGAGGCAGTCACCGTCTCCGAAGCCGTCGATCTGGCGGCTGCCGATGGCCGAGAATGTCTTGACGTTTCCCGGCGGACGATCTCGAAGCGCATCGATGAACTGACCGATGCTGGTGCGCTCGTCGAGGGTAACTATCGCCAGCACGCCGGGACGGAATATCAGGTCGCGTAGATATAGTTCATGGTCCCAGTTTGCCTTTCTTGACTTGGGCCCAATTCTGGCTAATCCACTTTCGAAGTAGCCCTTCGAAGTAGGATTCTACCCACCCTCTGAAAACCTACCTCGAAGCCTACTTCGAACCCTACTTCGAAGCACCTCGAAGCCGTGCAGTCTTGCGATTATGTTCTGTTCCGAAGCAAAATCGCTTCGACCCTCTATGTCCCCATTCTACCCGGAACTGAATCAGTGCGATGATAGGGGGACACCCAACCATGGTGTAACACACTGAGGACACCCAAGCGAGACGGGACACCTTGGACACCCAACATACTCGATACATCTCGATACCGGGGTGTGGCGATAGCCCGGCAACGGCCATTGAGACAATCACCTCGACAGCGACGTTGACACCGAGATGACGCGAGCTTCGAACGGGATGTGGTTTGCACAGTATAGATCAACGCAGTAGCACGCCGGGTAGTACCCTGCCAGAATATCTCAGAATCAGAGCGTGAGATAGCGAGGCTGTATCCGTCCAGAAACGGCCCTCCTGAAAGGGTATATGTGATCACCCTATCTATCTAAACATCATGAACCGAAGAAAAGCGCTGAAACACCTCGGAGCCCTTGGTGGGATGTCGGTTCTGGCTGGCTGTGGTAGCGTTGGTGCGTTTCAGTCACCAGGCGGTGTCACCATCAAATTCGATGGTGATGCGGAACCCAACGAACAACGGACGATCTCGATATCCATCGGAACATACGATCCACAAGTCGCGCTCGAGTCTGGCTCAGCCCCTCCGGAGTGGCGTCAAGATGTTCGATTTCAGACCCTCTATCGGGTAACTCCCGGCGAGCAACTCCAGCCAAACATATTCATTGACGAACCGGGACAGTATCGGTTTGATGTCTGGGTAGAAGATAGAGGGGCGATTGGAACAGAGGTCACAATTACAGCGAAGGGAGAATTGGCAGAACAACATACTATCGTAATTTCGTCCGAAGGACTGCAACACGAGCAGTCATAGAGGTTCTCTCTGGGTACAGGAACTCAGCACCTGCAGACGCAGTAGCGACAGCGTAGCGACGATTGGCGGTAAACGATACAGCCAGCGAAAAGTGCTATCATACCGAGGAAAACGACTAACATGCTTTTTCCTCGCTGTACGAGTATTTCCTTCTCAGAGACGGCAGCACTCTCAAACCGGTTTTCTGAACTAAGATCAACCAATACAGTGGTTCTACAGATAGCTTCAAACGAGATGTGTTGATTTGGGTTCCTGTTAGAATATCAGCCCTACAAGCGAGAAGACAAAGAATAGGCCAGCAACGACACTCATGAGTCCTACAATCAATAGTGGGATTGCAATCCAGTCAGAAAAATCACCGTCGAGAAACGCTCTAATTAGTGGAATACCAACCTTGAAAGCAATATATGCTCCCGCGATTACTAACAGGAGGCCTACGATCCCACTTGTGTCTTGCACCACAGTAGCTAGCATTAGTCATCAATTTATTTTACTCTTTTACCATGATTTAGATCGATTACTCTCCTGTTCTCTCTAACGGGTCATTCGACAGTTTCTCGAGGAAACTACTGACAACCCAACGGCGTGGCAACCCCTGTTCTTCCACGGAAAGTCGTCGACGTCCATCGAGATACTCTTCGACCTTCGAGTAGGGTCACGAGGTGTCCCTGCGCTATCTGTTCGGTGGGACGTTTGGTTGGAACAGCCGCTATGGAGGGCCCGAGAACGCCAACCGAGTAGTGTCGTCAGTCCATGACCGGCGAGTCTAGTGGGTGTCCCTCCTTCGGTAGGACTGTCGGCGATTGACGTCTCGCTCTCTTTGTCGATGCCAACAGTTGACCGGGTGGACCGGGTGGGGTGTCCATCGTCTCGTCCCGGCTAGGGTGTCTGACTGTCGTGACGACCTCGGGTGTCCGTCCTGTCTCCGAGTCCGTCGATGCTGCCGGTGACGATCGCTTTGACGTCGGCCGCGTGTGTCATGGTCCAACGTTGGATAGCGAACCGATGTTGGTAGGTCGGGCACGGCGACGGCGTTGTTCGCTAAGTCGGCAGGTGTGACAGCCGCCGGTCGGCACTCTTGACGGTAGTCTTGATGACGTCGACGAACTCTAGTTGGGACATCAGTAGCAGTAGAGCTTTGATCAAGTCGCCTCGGCATCCCTCTGAAGAGGGCCGTAACGAGACAATCGCGAGTTCGATCGCGGTTCAGTTCCAGTCATTGTCGCCCACAAGTGGCGCAACATGTAACAGCAGTGAGCCTGTACAACCGAGTATGGCAGCCGACGACGCACCCGAGGAAACAAAGGTCAGCGACCGTGGGATGGTGACGATTCCGGCGTCGCTTCGCCGGCGTCTCGACATCGAACCGGGCGACAAACTTCGCTGGGATGCCGACGACGAGGGGAACCTCTCGGTGGAGGTCGTCAAGCAAAATTACGGTGCGTTCGACGATTTTGAGCCAGTTCCGATGGGCGGCGATGGATCGGAGACACACGATCTCGGCGGGTATGAGGACGATGCCGCTTTCTCGGAGTCCAAGTGATGGCAGTTGCGGTCGTCGATACGGGTGTTCTCATCGGGATGGCAGATACCGAGGACCAGCATCACGACGTCGCGATGGAAATCGTCCGTGGCATGGATCACGGCGAGTTGCCGACGGGTCGAGTGACGAACTATATTCTCTTGGAAACGCTAAACTGGATTCATAGTAGAAAGCGTCACGACACGGCTGTCGAGGCGTATCGACGGTTGAATCAGTCCGCTGGGTTCGAGGTGCTTCAGGCAGCACAGAAAGATTTCACCAGTGCGGTTTCGCTGTTCGAAACATATGATGGGCTCTCCTTCGGGGATGCGACTATCGTTGCGTACATGCACCGAGAAGAGATCGAATATCTGTACTCGTTCGACAACGACTTTGATGTGATCGAGGACATCACTCGGCTGGCGACGCCGGCGAATCCGTTTAGTTGAGGTCGCTGGTAGCGTGTCCCGTTCTCGTTATTCTCCTAATCTGATATTTTTGCTAGTCGCGTTAGCTTTGCTGTGACTGTAGTCGGCCTGTGGAACACAGTGATTTCGTCCCTCGTACCCCACCCTTCCTTTGGACGATTTTGGAGGTGCGGAGACCGATATAACGGTCACAAAATTCCGAAGCGCGGTATAGGGCTGGATTGCGGCCGTAACATCCAGCCTCAGGATTTCGTCGTGGGTCTTGGATTCGTGGATGCAGCCTTAGAGCGTCTTAAACTGGTGAATATTGCACTTAGGTATGCTAATTATGGATTTGTTACGATTCCAACCTTAGGTTTCGAAGTTCGTGTTACTATTCCAACCTTAGGATTGACGGCCGAAAACCGCTAAGACGGCCGATTTACTGCCGGAGCGCTCTGTTATCCAGCCTCAGGATTGGCTTGTTTTGTTGTGAGGATTGTAATCGCTGTACTTCTCTGAATTGTTATAGGACGAGGCTGTTTGCGGTCGGTCAGCAAGCGAAAGCGACGCAGTGAGGCTGCGACCAGTAATCCGCTACTGCCATGCATTAGATCGGCGTCTGGACAGTCCAGGTATGGGATGACACAGTGAGGGGTGAAGTTCAATGGGGTTACTGCAGTCTGTGTCTCACTGCATGATTCACGCTCCATCTCTCCTCACCGTCGTAGTTCGCCGATCGATCACGGGACCAGAGTAGATCCTAGTCTGGTGTCTCGACGTTGGTCGGTTAGTCGTCCGTGGTTGCTGTGTCGAGGTTGTCGAGAAGGGTATCAAGATGAGTCACTGCTGATCGTAGGTTGTGGCCGCCGCTCATTCAGTGACGTCCTGTTTCCTTCTTGACGTTGTGCAAGTGCTGTTTCGGTGTAGGAATGGCTGCGCATCTGCTAACCAACAGCGGGCTGTATATCCTTCGCACTGTTGGTTAGCTAGCGTCTCTTCACGCAAGAGGGTCAAAGCGAAACTGGAGCGACCCCCAGTTGTTTATTTACCTGGTGTGAGGTTCGGGTATGCGTCGACGAGCCCTCCTCGCCGCCGTCACTGGTGGTGTCACGCTCGCTGGCTGTCTCAGTGAGACGGACATATCTACTGAACCGTCGACAACTCCCAGCAGTGCTGATCAGACGTCTGCCTCTTCGCCCGCAAAGCCACAGAACACGCCGACTGCGATCCAGCAGACTGCCGCCGGTGTCACGGCAACCTTCCGGGTCGTCGATAGTCACGCCCCGACCGAGGAGGATGTTAATGCGACCTTCAATGGGCAGCACGTGACTGTGACCGGGAGCATGGATCCTGCTCGCTGTAACAAACCGACGCTGGAGTCCGTCAGCTACGCTGTCGATGCTGGGCGCCTCACCCTCGTTGTTGGAGAGTATTCACCCTATGGCGAGACGGCGACCGTCGAGTGTGGGAACGCGAGCTACGACTTCCGGTGTGTCGTGACGGTTACCGAGGGGCAACCACACGTCATCGAGGTAACCTACGATACGCCAGAGAGCGCCGACCACGTTTTCACTGTCGACCGAAAGTGAGTCGATGGTACCGAGTCGGCATCGCTGGTGAGCGGAGATAGCGTTTTGTGTTTGTGTACACAAACACAAGACATGGGAACGAAAACCATCGGCGTTCGGGACGACGTCTATGAGCGCCTGAAAGCCAGAAAGCGCGAGGGTGAGAGTTTCACGGAATTGATGGACAGGCTGTTAGACGAATCGCCAGGCGACTGGCGCGACGGGTTTGGGGGGCTCGAATCGGAAGCGGCGGCGGACCTCGAACGCATTGCCGCCGAGTCTCGCACTAACATGAGTAGCGGCCTCGCGACACGCCAGCAAGAAGCGCTCGAAGAACTCGCCGATGCGATGGAGACAGAGACAGAGTCTACGGGCGGGGAAGGGGACGACGAGTGAAACTCCTCGATACGACGTTTCTCATCCATTATTGGGCTGGCCGAGAGTCGGTCGCGGACTACCTGACGGCCCACGACGACCAGGAGTTCGTGACGACGACGCTGAATATGAAGGAACTCGCGGTTGGGCGGGCGATACAGGGGCAACTCAGCCCTGCTGAACTGCGTGCGAAGTTCGAATGGACGACTATCATTCCCTTTCAGTTCGAACATGCCATTGCCGCCGGGAAAATGGAAGCCAGCCTGCGCCAAGATGACAAGCTGAATCAGGACAAGATCAACGCCCTCACTGGTGATCTCCTGATTGCAGCCGTCGCGAAAGAACTTGGGGCGACTGTCGTGACGCAGAATACGGCTGATTTCGAGGTACTCGACGGTGTGAAAGTCGAATCGTATTGAAACGCTTGGTACGCGTCAGCCACCCCATTGCGGCTTCGGCTCGAATTCACTAGCGACGTTCGTCGATTACATCGGTGGGAATAGAGAGAACGTGTTACGCGATAGTCAGGCCCTGCTCGGCTTCGAGCAGTTCGTGGTAGCGGTTGCGGATGGTGACTTCGGAGATGTCCGCAACCTCGCTTACAGCCATCTGTGTCACCTTCTCGTTGGTCAGCAGCGAGGCGGCGTACACCGCGGCGGCGGCGAGGCCGACGGGAGACTTTCCGGAGTGAACGCCTTGTTCCTTGGCGTTCTGGAGGAGTTGGCGAGCGCGATGTTCGGCTTCATCGGAGAGTTCGAGATCCGAGGCGAAGCGCGGGACGTAGCTCTCGGGGTCGGCGGGTTTGATTTCCAGTCCGAGTTCGCGAACGACGTAGCGGTACGTGCGGGCGATCTCGCTCTTCTCGACGCGAGACACTTCTGTGATCTCATCGAGTGAGCGCGGGACGCCAGCCTGTCGGGCGGCAGCGTACACCGACGCCGTCGAGACGCCCTCGATGGAGCGACCGGGCAGGAGGTTCTCGTCCAAGGCGCGGCGGTAGATGACACTGGCGGTCTCGCGGACGTTCTTCGGTAGGCCAAGCCCGGAGGCCATGCGGTCGATCTCGCCCAAAGCCTGCTTGAGATTCCGCTCTTTGGAGTCACGCGTGCGGAAGCGCTCGTTCCACTTGCGCAGGCGCTGCATCTTCTGGCGTTGCTTGCCCGACAGCGAATTACCGTAGGCGTCCTTGTTCTGCCAGCTGATGTTAGTCGAGAGGCCCTTGTCATGCATCATGTTCGTCGTCGGCGCGCCGACGCGGGACTTCTCGTCTTTCTCGTTGGCGTTGAAGGCGCGCCACTCCGGACCGCGGTCGATCTCATCTTCCTCGACGACGAGGCCGCAGTCCTCACAGACCGTCTCGCCGTGTTCGTCGTCTACGACGAGCGTTCCGGAACACTCCGGGCAGGCCGTGGAGGTGGATTCCGCAGTCTGTTCGTCTTCGTCGACTCGCTGTTGCGTTTGTGTGCGTTCGCTCATTGGTTGCGAAGGCGAGGCTCACCGGGCAGTGGAACCGACCGTAGACCCCGGCAGCAATCGGTAAGAATGTCTTCGTCCGAAAGTCATGTAGTTCTTGTGGTACTGTACCGAGAGTGGACGGTTCGAGCTATGAGGCGCATGTTTGTGTATTAGTACGCGACCATTCAAGTAGCGATTATAATGAATCATCCGGGAGGTCCGGCTATGATTCTCCGCCACTCGCTACCGAACGCGAATTACGGACTGGAACTGCGATGTTGCAGTTCTGTACCGAGAGCATCAATCCGGATTTCGACATGCCGCGGGCCCACCTTAACGATGAACCCTAGCAAAAGTGGGTTGATCCGCATATTGTCGAGTCGGAGCGGTTGACCACGAATCGGCGGAACAATGTCCGGCTCAAACAGCTGGGAGAGTTATTGGATCAATTGTTCGATTCGGAAAGTCCTGGCATAGTTTTGCGTGTTGAGTCATTCTACGATGGCGTTTCGGAGCGACTTCTCGGCTCGGCGGCGGTCGTAATTATCGAGGAACAGATCCGCGAACCGCTCGACAAAGACGGCCGATCGGCCGCCGACATGGGGCGTAATGATGACGTCCTCTAACTCCCAGAGTGGTGACTCGGGAGGAAGAGGTTCAGTCTCGAAGACATCGAGGCCCGCACCACTAATGTCGCCTGCTTCGAGTGCATCGACGAGGGCCGCCTCATCTACGATCGGGCCACGGGCAACGTTCACCAGGACAGCTGAGTCGGGAAGGGCGTCGAACGCGGCGGCGGCAACCATGCCTCGTGTGTCCGGGGTGAGCGGCACTGTCAAAACGAGCAAGTCTGTCTCGGGGAGTACCGATCGCCAATCGTCCGACGCGATGACGCGTTCGTCCGCGAGGACACCCTCGTAGTCGTCGGGGGACCGTTTCGTGCCGTAGACGTCCATCCCGAATGCGAGGGCGCGCTCTGCGATTGTGTTCCCAATACTCCCGAGACCGACGATGGTCATCGTCTTTCCTGTCCAGTCGGTGAGCGCTGTACCGTGTTCGCGTTGCCAATCGTGCTCGCGCTGGCTGTCGATGAACGTCGGGAGACCTCGCGAGAGCGCGAACGCCAGCGCAAAGACGTGTTCGCTCACCGCGGCGTCGTAGTTGCCGGTGGCGTTTGTGAATGTAATACCGCGTTCCCGGAACGTTTCGACGGGGAACGCCGTGTAGCCCGAACTCGTTGCCTGCACCCAGTCGCCGCGGTCGAGCCCGGCAAGGAATCGGTCTTCCCAACCGCTTGGATTCGTGACGAACACATCCGCGTCTGGAAGCGCCAGCAGTGCTTCCTCGGACGTATCGACGCCGCGAACGGTCAGCCCTGCCCGCTGGTTCATGAGATGTTTAGAAATAGGTAGGTCGTGGTAGACGAGAACGGTAGTCACATCGCTCCATTGCTCGAAGCTGGGTCAAAAGGATATCGCTACTCGCATATAGGGGTTGTCAGTACGATAGCACTGTCAGGAGTAGAGCCGATGCTATCGCCTGTTGGATGACACACAGACCGTCGCGAGTTCTGCGGCTCGTCGGACAGCGTCACCGTGTTTTCCCGATGCAACCGATGGTCGACCAAGCAACGCTCAGAATGTCTCCTCGGCAAGAGTGGCTAGGGAAATACTGGGAATCGTTTTCTCAGTATCGTTAACGCCAGTGACGAGCAGTCGTAGGGCACCTCTAGTTCGGTCACCCCGCCGATCTCGCCGATAGCGGAACACTGTGTGGCTATCATGGCTGGGCCACCTCTCGAGCGCCATTGCACGGACGGCTATTCTGTAGGCGTGCAACAGCCCCAGATGGATTTCGGGGAACGCGATTGACCCTCAGTACAATCATATCTGGTCCCGGAATCCACCCCGGCTGTCCCAAAGCATCTCGTTGGCACAATTAGCAAGCAGGATATCCGTGATCGTCTCGACAGTGTCGTCGACGTCGGAGACGAGTAGTCGTGGGATGCTGTTGAGTGCGGTCACTACGACGATCTCGCCGATAGTGGGTGCAGGCATACAGCACTACCACCCATCGGGAGCGGTGAGTTCCCCTGTGAAGGGAGGCGATCACCTGCGATGACGTGCCAGCGACCGTGGTTCTCGTAGACTTCTGCAGCGGCAGGGACTGAACACACACATCATATGTGAATCAGTCTATAGCTATGTGAATCGCTGACAGTATCTTTTTCACAGTCGGTGACACTATAATGAATGGACCCTGGCACCCCCCAAGTGACGAACTTGCCTGCAGGGTCTCCTCCCCGAACCGTCGGGTGTGTCGCCCGGCGGTTCGGACGATACGCATGGTCCACTGCTTGTGATGTCCCGGTTCAAGTTACGCGAAACGATATCACTGTGCCTCTCGGTCGGCCGTACTGAGATCGTGTTCGGCGTCCCGTTTTGGTACCGTCGTATCCGTGGTCGTCCCGACCATGATACAGCTGAACCTGCACGCTTCACATCGCCTTTGGGCGACTGCCATACTCCAAGGCGAACCATTGTGCGAACTCCCCGGAGTCCGTTTCTGGATCACGCTGTCGACGTCTCGGAGCCGTCGGTAGCGATTGCCAGTCGCCACTATGTGGTTGAACGGAACAAGATTGACAAGACAGACCGTCCAGCGTCTAACTGGTAGCTGGGCGCACAGCCATTGTCATGGATGGCCCACTGTGCACTCCCAGCGGCCAGTGGTGTGTCTGTGTGGCCGTTCACTCGGCCGCACTTTGAGACTGGTGAGCCGTGGCTTGGTGCTGTATTGTCCAGTAGTAGCGAGAGCGCAAGGCCCGACACAAGCACTATCCGTCGCACAGGGATAGTCGGATATGGATTCCGGCGCACTCTACCGTCCCATTTGACCATCACCACCGCCGGAATCCACTCCTGTCGTCACAGGCCTATAATCGCCGTACAATAATTTCTGGCTTGTTTTGGCGTATTTTTAACATGGCGGTTCGGTCACTGGCTAGACGGGTCCTGGGCTCGTCACTTCGTTGAAGCTCCGTTCCGGACCACTCCTTGAGCGCGGGCAGCAGGGCCCACGTTTCATGTCGCTGCACGACCGTGGTCGGTAGGCCACAGTTCCGGGCCTCCCTGGCCGGCCACAAGCACTACATTGTGTGCTGGCGATAATCACCTGTGGATTCCGGTTGGGTCCTGTCCGTACCGCGATTACCATTATTCCCGGAATCCACATCTGTTGCAGTCGTGACGTGGCCGACTATCACGCTGTAGTGCTGGGGTTTTATCACATAGTCTCGCCCACTGATAAGATGGGTCCGACGTTCCGTCGTCGGCTTGTACCATTCCCCTGCCTACCCCCTTCCGTACGCGGGCGTCGGGCCCCCATTCCTCGTCGCTGTATAGCTGGTACTGCGTCGGTTCGATATGGTGAGCAACGGCACAATGGAGGGCTCGTCGCGTGCGCACCGGTATCGGGTCTGAATCAGTCCCAACATTGACAACAATTGACGTATAATGAATAGATGGACGCTGAGCGCTACTCGCCGTCTGAAATGGCTCACGACGCCATCAGCCTCTCAGCGTCCGTAGGTGTATCGGCGAGGCCGTCATCAGGTCGGCCTCGCTTTTGCGAGACTGTTCGGGAGTACCAGTGGGAGTGACGAGGTACGGGTGGGCATGGTTGGTTAGCTTGGGAGCCTGTTGCGGTAAGCCTGGCCGGCGTCGGGTAGCGGCGCGGCGGGACGCTCGTTGGTTTGGGTAGGTGCTACGGGCTGTTTGATGCGTATTGTGGGAGGCTGGAAGCGGTGACTGAAGGGAAGCCACCTAGTCACTCGGCTCGGCGCAGAGTCATCAAGCCAATCGAGACAGGTCCCAGCTGTGGACCGAGATATGGAGAGCCTCTGGGCAACGCAGCCTTGTTGAAATCCGCAACAGGTGATAGATTTTGACTCGATGGAGTCAGTACAGAGTATACGTCTATCAATCGTCGACAGGGAGCACGAATGGTGATTCGACAGTTGTCACCGAAGGCCGAATACGGCGAGACACGTTATCCAGTCGTCACCATCCGGGTTCGGGACGTTAATTGCCGCAGCGTACGCTCCCGAATTGAGCGTGGCCGACTCGTTGATATACCCAATAACTGTGTCGACAGTCCATGTCTCCGAGTCACCAGCTGTGACTGTCAGTTTTCCGCTACCCGAACTCCTCTGTTCGATCTCCGACCAGCCGGACGCACTCTTTCTCCACATTGACCACGAGTACGGGTTGAACGTACGGTCGGTCCTTGATGCGTTCGTGAGAGTGAGTTCAAGCGAGTCTGGTGTGTCACCGACAGTCGGCGTTGGAAGGAGGTATACCGAAGCAGCACCGGCCTCAACCGTCTGGGAACACACTATCTCGTCATCATCGTCAGATGGAGGGCACTCAAGGCTGGCAATCTCTGTCGCCGATACTGGCGTTGTCGTTGAGTTTGTAGATTGTTCTGACTCAAAGGAGGTACAGCCACTGAGGAGCACAATTCCTGTGCCTGCCGAACAGAGAACTGCCCGCCGGGACCAAGGGCGAGTCATGACACCATTTTGTTGATAATTGGCATATGTTTTCGGGTAATGTGGTCTGAACTCACTGTTACGCTCACCTTCGTAGTTTATTCAGTTCTGCTCCGCTGCAATCAGTACATCCAGACCGGCCAGTGCAGGTGACCCATCTATCGTGCCAGTTCCCCGAAAGCACTTGGTACGATATACAAAGTCAGGTATATGAACCGTCGTTCTCTCCTCGCCGCGGTGGCTATAGGAACTTCTGGAATCGCTGGGTGTCAGAATGGATCGGATTGCCCACCACTTCTTTACGTAGATGAAACTAATGAGAGCGAAGTAAACGCTTCTGGGCAGGGTGCTACTCCATTTAGCCAACTCTCCGAAAAACGAAAACAGGAGTTTACACAAGCGCTTGAAAACGGAGATGCTGAGCTTGACGAAACAGATGATGCATGGACCTCAACGTACTTTGTTGAGTACCAAGGAGACTACTACGCCACTGCTGTCGCTGTGTGTTAGATAGGTCAACGCAGTATCACGCCGAGTAGTCAATTCCCAGAATAGTTCAGAATCGAGGTGGAGATAGAGTGGTTGTATCCTTCCAGAAACGGCCCTACTGAAAGGTTATATATGATATCACTATCTATTCAGATATCATGAACCGAAGAAAAGCGCTGAAGCACCTCGGAGTTCTTGGTGGTGTGTCGTTTCTGGCTGGCTGTAGTAGCGTTGGTGCGCTTCAGTCAACAGACAGTCTCACCATCAAATTCGATGGTGATGAGGAACCCAACAAACAACGAACGATCTCGATATTGATTGGAACATATGACCCAAAAATCGCGTTAGAGTCTGGCTCAACCCCTCCAGAGTGGAATCAAGATATCCAATTTCAGGCCCTCTATCGGGTAACTCCCGGTGACACACTTCAGCAAGATATATTTATCGACGAACCGGGACAGTACCGGTTTGATGTCTGGGTAGAAAATAGAGGGTCGATTGGAACAGAGGTCACAATTACAGAGAAAGGTGGATTGGCAGAGCAGCATACTATCGTAATTTCGTCCGAGGGAATGCAACACGAGCAGTCATAGAATACCTCATTATGCTGCAGACGCAGTAGAGACAGAGTAGCGACGATTAGCGTTAGACCATAAAGCCAACGAAGAGTGTCATCATACCGAGGAAAACGACTAACATGCCTTTTCCTCGTTGAATGAGCATCCCCTGTTCAGATAATTCAGAATTCTCAAACCTGTTTCCTGAACCGAAATCAACCAATTCCTGTGGCCGTATAATGCTGTATCCTCCAAGCATAGATAAGCCGAGTCCGAAAAGAATCAGTGGAATATTCATCACTTCAATGGTCAAATCAAAGGCAACTAAAAGTATGGATAATCCGCTCGCTTACCCTCACAGCTCAGTCAGCTGTTCTCCGCTGCAATCACTGCATCCAGATCGCTCAGTGCAGACTGCTGATTCATTAGGCAGAATAGAACTCAAACTGAGAATTTGCTGTGAGCTGTTGTGACTCAGATATGGTGAGTTGGCTGTGAAGTCGTACTTCAGTCTCGGTTCCTGTCGGTCTAATCACCCCTAATTGGGTGACCATCTCGTATTCATGGCTAGGGAGACAGGTGTCACTAGGTCCCTCATAGAACAGATAGTGACGTTTTGAATAAGTCTCATCGGCTTGAATTGAGAGTTCGAATACAGAATCCTCAACCATTTGTGAGAAATCAGCCGGCAGCCGCCAACAGTCAGTTTTCTCAGCGCTTTCGGATACTGGTGGACCATACCCCATGTGCTCCGGATTAACTGGATACGGGATCACCTCAAATTCACCGGCATTGTACTTGTAGTTCCGTAGTTTCTCCAAAGCCTGGCCACTTCCACTAGGGAGAATCGTTAGTTCTGTCTTCGTCTCATTCGAGAGGGTGAATTCGATGATTGAGGGCTCGCTTGAACTCGGCTGTGATTGGATTGTACTCGATATGGTAATTTTCTCATTCAGCAACTTCTCTATCTTAGTGGATGATGGTGTCCCCGTCTCCTGTACTTTCGTGGTAGTTGGTGTCTCCGACCTCTGCGTTCCAGTTGACGCTGGTATCTCTTCGTTAGAAGACGGTGACGAACACCCAGTTATGACGATCGAACCTCCGAGACTGGCTAACACATCTCGACGGGACGGCTCCGACATGATAACCTGTCTATATGTATGGCGCATAGGCTTTGTGTCAGCTGGAGCAGAGCCCTAGTGGTGGTATCCTACATCCTGAACAGTTCGCACGCTCATCCTCATAGCGTATTCAGTCCCGCTCCGCTGTATTCAGTACACCCAGACCGGTCACTATAGAGGGCCTCTCCAATACGGTGGGATCCTTCCGCGAGAATATCAGCTGAACTTCTTCCGACTCGACAAAGAATAGTACACAGCGAGATTATTCGCTCGTGACCTTGATTACTACGCGCAGATGACTACTGTGTACGCAAATGGGTCACGTCTACTACCACCATCCCGGTGACAAGCAATTCTCTCTTGACTACGTACATTCGGACCCGGTCGAAATCGTCTCGCAGATCATTGATTACGATGACGACGTCGCAGTGAAGGTCCAGGCATACGATATCGACGAAGAATTTTACGTCATCTATACATCCCGCGTCGGTGGTGAGCCTGTTCGTGAAATCGATTTCAACCTGAATGAGTCACTCGCGAAGATGAGCGAGGACAACAGCACCATCGTCGTTCGGCTGCTTGAGATCTACCGCGCCCTCATCGCTCAGAATGAGGAGGAAGAAGGCGTTCCTGTCGAGGCATACAAGAAGATCGACGTCGACGCGCTGCCTGACGTGCTTGATCGGACGGCGTGGGAGGGCGCAGCAACAGCTGTTGCGGGTCGACTTGCCTCGAACCTGATTCTGAAACACGCACTTCCGAACGCTAACCACCGGACGGCTGTCGCACTGGTCCAGTTCTACCTCCGGCGTCTGAATCCGGACTTCTCGATGCCGGACACGTCCGTCGAAATCGGTCCAGAATCGTACGACTGGCGGGAGTGGGTGAACGAGTACATCAACGAGTCAAAGCGGCTATTGACTGTTCGACGGAAGAACGTCCTCTTCAAGCATCTGTACCGCTTCGGCGCGAGAACGCTTGAGCGCAAACACGCGGTCGAAATCGACTTGACCGCATATGAGCTGGATATGTACCCGAGTAAGGCGAAGATCGCTTATGCGGAGCAGCACGAAGCGCTATGGATCGAGTTCGTCGAGGAGGCCGTCGAACGCGCAGGGTATCCAGACTTGAAGGAAACGCCAGCGCTATCGAAAGCAGCGTTCGCTGAAAAGATTCGGACCCTCGACTAAGGAGTGTCGTTAGTCTTGGAGCGTGGCGACTGTTCGGCCCGTTTCTTCGGCCTCTTGGCTGCGCGACATATTGTACGTCGCGAGCGCTTCGTCAACCGCCTCATCAAGACTCATTGGTCACCCTAATTTTGGGTCTTCTCTCGTATAAACGCTTGCATGGCCCCAGACACGATCAGTGCGACTGTTTCCGAGAGTAAATCAATATCCACCCAGCGAGCGTTTGGATCCGCGATAGAGTGAGTGGACAAGCGGTCGTCTGACGGCTGCAGAGTATTCCAGTTTGCTTGGATAGCTGACGAGTGACTATCGTCCGAACGCATACATCCCATTAGCTGCGACCACGTATACGCCACCTTCAACTAGCGTCGGTGGCCCACGAACGCCTGCCTGTACTGTATCTGATATCGTTTGTTCGGCTGTCCCATGTTGCCAGCGTTTAGCGCCGTCGTCACGACCGATCGCGAACACTGTTCGGTGGTCGTATCCGCCTTCACCAACATAGACGGCATCCGTCCCGACAGTCGGCGTCGTCGCTTGGTTCATATCGAACTGCCACTGGTTCGTTCCGGCAGCGGTTAGCGCGTGGAGGCCTGTCTCAGTGCCAACGTATACGTCGTCGCCGGTGACAGCAGCAGCTGTTCCTCGGTCGGGTTTCCCCACCTTTGCCGACCAGTGTTCAGTTCCGTCTGCCGTTGCGACTGCGTGAAGGTGTCCGGCCGTATCGGTCACGTAGACCGTTCCATCAGCGACAGATGGCGTCGTCTCAGTAGGGACAGCAAAGCTGACTCGCCAAGCTTCACTGCCATCAGCAGTATTGAGTGCGACGAGGTCACCATCGACGACGAACAGCAGATCGTCAGCGACAGCTATGGAGCCTCGAAGATGTAATTCGCCTGTGCCGAGCTCGGTCTGCCACTGTTTCTCCCCAGTTGCTACGTCAAACGCGAAGGCTTCAGTAGCCCACTCTGCAAACGATCCGTTGGCGAGGTAAGCAGTTCCGTCAACGACAACGGGTGATCCCGGTGGACCGCGGCCGATATCCTGTTTCCATAGTTGGGTGCCCGTCTGGCGGTCGAAGGCAAAAAGCAGGCTGTAGCTCTGCAGGACAATCGTCTCATCGTCGACGACTGGCATACCGAGCGCGCCACCGTTTTCGACTTGTGTCGTCCACTGTACTCGCCCGGTAGCAGCATTTCGAGCGACGAGAGCGTTTTTCCTGCTGTATTCGGTTGTGTAGAGGGTGCCGTCAGCTACGACCGGTGGTGAGGATTGGACAAAGAACTGCCAGTAGACTGCCGGTGTGTTGGGGACTGCCGTCACATCCTGCCGATGACCTGTATTGCCTGTATCGGCCTGAAACCGCGTCCACTCGGTCGTCGTTGGCATCGGTTTTGGATCCTGAGGCGCACCCGCTGTCGGCTCTGGTGGTGGGAACTGTTCGGCCGTCTCTGTCGCTGTCGGCCCAGACGGTGTTGCTGAAGCGGGATCAGGTGACGTCTTACCGGTGCAGCCGGTAAGCAGCCCACCGAGGGCAAGCCCGCTCCACTGGAGGACGGTTCTACGAGTGCGGGGAGGCATCAGCTAGTTGTGGTCAAACTGCTATCATAAGTTTTGTGTGAAGTGTGGTGTTGAAACGGAAAACTGAGCGGTCTTTATCGGACATAGCGACTCTACACCGGTCAATTTGGATACTGCGACGCTAGTGCGATACGTTGTCGGGGGCAGTATCTATTCTCTAGACCGCGTTGTCTCACTAAGGACAGACAAAGTAACTCCTGTTGTGACTGCTGAGATGCTGGAGAGGTATCGGCGACGGTTCATACAGGGTGGTCCTCGGTCATACAATATTTCGAGCATCCATGTTCTATACAGGTCATTTCGACAAATCAGTCGCATCCGGGTTGCTGACGGCTAATCTCCGCTTTAGTCAGTACTATTTTGAAAAGATAGTCTCCACATTGGTCAGTACTTGCTACCCATTCCGTTGAGGCAACGGCTGTGTTCACTGAAATACGATATTCTCCTGATTGAGTTGCAACAGTAGACATACTCCTCGCTTGGCCAGCGCTAATGGTGATCTCTTCCGCGAATTCGGCCGTGGTGAATCGCCAGACGTAGCTTGATTTCACGGTTTCAGCGACTGCTTGATGTTGTGAACGACACACATCAGGACGAGTTCTCGAAATTCACCGTACCAAGTTCGCGCACGCACGGCGTCGCCGAGCGTGCGCTTGATCGTCGAGAAGACGGTCTCACACATCGCTCGTTGGCGGTATCGAGGCCCATCGATCCGCGCGTTGTGCGCGTGATCGATGGGCCGGAACTCACGATGTTTGATCAGCGGCCTCACGCCCTCTTCGCGGAGTTTGTCGCGTAATTCCATCCAGTCGTATCCTTTGTCCGCAGCGAGGCTGGCGAGGTCGCCCGCGTTGCGGCGGGCGACCTGCCAGCCGAGCTGTGTATCGTGGCGTTTCTCGGTCGTACAGTGAACGTCCAGAATTGCTTGACTTTCTGTGTCAACGAGAGCTGTCGCTTTGAGCGTCTGAACCCGGTAATTCGTCCGCCGACAGTAGTGTTTGCTCGCGTTTTCGCGGTCGAAAAACGTCGCGTCGATTGCGGCGTGACCGCTCGGCTCGTGCAGCTGCGCCGAGAGGCGCAGCAGCACTCGCCAGAGTGCTGTCTTGATTCTGTCAAACCACTTGACTAGCGTGGAATGATCGGGGAGATCGGCCGCGTTGAGGCCGATCTCCCCGAGTATTTGAGGCATCTCGCTCAGCAAATCAAGTGCTTCTCGGTAAGATTTCTCCAAGTAAACCCGCAGACAATGCAGCGATACGACGGCGTAGTCGGCGAAGCCGCCACCCCCGTCGGGGGCGGCGACTTCGCCTCGGCCACCGACAGCATTTTTAGCTAACTGAACCGCTTTGCTCGTGAAGCGGGAGATCTTCGACATGAACCATCGGCGGTTTCCCGCTTCATTCCACTAGTTCTGACGGTCGAAGCCGACGCCGTCCAGCGATTCACCAGAGCCAATAAATGAGGTATTCAACCGTCTTTCCGACCGCGTTTGCGACCCCACCAACTGCAGCAGTAGGGTTTTCAAACGGGGTCTCACGAACGTACTCGTCGAAACCGAACCCACCAACGAGGGTCGTGACGAAATCACCAACGAATCGGCCAATAGCAATCCCAGCAACGAGAATAACGGCTGCGACGATAATCTGGACGATACCGCCAGCGATGTTCGTCAGGAACACCCCGGGGAGACTGATGCCGGCATAATCGAGTGCGATCAGCAGCGCCAGGAAATAAATAAGATATTCCGCAAGCTTCCCGGCAGCGTGACCGATGCCACCGACCGAATCAGTCGCGTCGGCAAGGGGCGTTCCTCGGGTGTGCCGGGTGAGACCGAACCCGCTGACAATATTCGCAACGAGATCGCCAACGACCCGACCGATAGCAACTCCTGCGATGAGGATAGCGATCGCCACAACGAACTGGACGGCACCACCGGCGATGCCTGCCAGAAACGCTCCAGGGATGGCGATCCCAAGATAATCGAGCACGGCGAGCAGCGCGAGGAGATAGATGACGTACTTGGTTAAATCTCCAAGCGATTGTGCGATATCGTCATCTGGTTCGCCTGCCGGTTCGAGGGGTGTCTCTGCAGTGTACTGTGATGGACGAATTCGCCTGACGAGACGCTTGACAATGCCGCCAAGTATCCGACCGAAAATCCACCCCAACAAGAGGATGATGAGTGCGCCAACGACTAACGGGACAGCCGAAAGGAGCCCATCGACCAATGGTTGGATGGAATCCGGGACTGTCTGTAAGGCGATACTGCTTCCAATTGCGTATGTAGCTGTCATGGTATTCCCTGTGTCTCGTATCTCTTCGGAGAAATACGGACACAAGCACTCGCCTCTACTGTCCGGGGATTTATATAACTAATTTCTACTTAGCTTTAGCTTCACTATATATTTACTTGTATATTGTTCGTATAGTATCTAATATACAATTACTACCGTTTACTAACCGGTTCTAATTATATACGAAACGAACAATATGTCGAAAATATCTTATACAATGTTTAATACCCTTAAATAACTTCAAGCCGAGTTGAGATGGAGTGATATTGGCGGTTCAGAGCCATATTCAAGATGACTCACTCCCTTCCGCCATAATTTCGTCAGTTCGGCCGATAGCGACTGCGTTGACCACAGCTCCCAGCAACAAGATGACGCCACCAAAGTACAGCCACGTAACCAACAGCAGAATGCTCGCGATGAGATTACCGCTGCCACCACTTAGCGACACGTACACTTGGAATAATACCTGCAGGACGACCCATCCGACAGCCCCAACGATGGTCCCGGGAAGCACATCCCGTGGTTCGACATCGATGTCCGGGAACAAGTAGTACATCGGGAAAAACGCCAGACAAAGCCCGACAACAAGGACTAGCGGAACCACGAATTCGATGAACGGGAGAAACGAGAAGAACGCGACGATACTGGTGGCACCGACCATCGCGACGATCCCTAACGTCAGGGTCAATAACATTAACAGACTCTTCTTGATCTGCCCGAGAAACGACTCTGCCCCGGTCGTCTCGTAAATCTCCGAGAAGGCAGTATCGAGGCCACGGAAGATCTTGATCGCCCCCCAGACGAGTGTGAGCACGCCGATGAGAGTTGCACTAAGAGTTGATCCAGAATCGGCGCTCCGCTGTTGTTCGATCATCACTTCGATGATGCCACCAACTGCCGGAGATACGTTCTCTGTGGCAACGGCGATGATCTGGTCCTGTAGTTCAGGGACTCCGAATATGGAGACGGCGAGAAGAAAGAACATGATCAACGGAACGAGGGAAACGAACGCACTGTAGGCGATACTCCCTGCGAGAAACGTCACGTTCTTCTCACTAAAGATATCCTTGACTGGTTTTGCTTGCGAGATCACCGACTCAAGGTTCATAGTCTCCCTATCTCAGTCGAGCATTGTAATCGACAGGGATAGAGAAGCGTGTTTCAACGATCCCAGTTCGTAGGCAACCAGAGATAGTTGACTAGAATCACCGACGGTTCGTCGCCACTCGAAGCCATAGACGTTCACCAAGAATATCACGATGTCATCCTCGGAAATATTCTCGTGCATTTACGGTAGAAAGTCCGGCGCATCGGTATCGCCAGTCCTGATACCCACTGAATTAACCCCCATTGCTCGCCATCAACTCTTCACCCGCTATAGTCACTTCAGCCACATGCGCCTGATCAGGCTTCGTGAGTTGGACTGACTCTACTGGGTAATGGCAATAGCAGCCCGATAGTTATAGTGAGATCCAACTAAATATAGCATATGACTGAAAATCACGAGAGCAAGAGCGTACGTAGAACGCTCGATACCAAACGAGAGAACCCATCTACAGAAGTCGCTGCGATTGTCGCTGAGTTACGGGGCCAAGACGAAACTGACCTGAGGGCAATTTGGAACTGTACCGAGGAAGTCTTAGCACATCTATTCTCGGACCCACCGTCAGAGGAGGCACAAATGGTGGTCGAATTTACCTATGAAGGCTTTCGAATTACTGTTGAACAAGATGGAGCTGCAACATTCGTTGAGACCGAGTAGCCACCCGGATACTGAGCCAATCGGTCACTCCACTCGCTGTTTTCTCTTTCTGCTTCGGTTGATTCGTAAATAGGGCTCTGGCCTTGACCGGGGGAGTTCGAGTGCCTCACAAAGAAAGAACTTCATTAGTCCGTGCCTGTCTGGTCGTGGTTGCTGCCGTTCCTAATTGACATGAATGGACTGACTGCTGTTGCGGAACAGGAGAGACGGTGTGGTTAATGAGCGCTGTCGGTGCCACGGCAGCGAACAAACACGCAGTATGAGTGTGTCCCGCCTTATGATACAAAATAAGGTAGTTATAGCTGGTTGCGAGTATATCTCGTCAATAGCTTACTTGATTCTAATTAGTTCAACCAAATAACGAAGATAGCAACGACGTGCCGAAATCGACTGTGAGACGCAGCGTCAGTCGTCGGCAGTCGCCTCTAGTTCGCCAGCGTTTGTAACCTCGATCCCACCGGAGAGTTCCGTATTGGGGTAAGGCATGTCGAGCCCTTCAGCGTCGAAGCGCTCCTTGACAGCCTCGAGGAACCGGGCACGAACTGCCCCATAGCTGTGTTCTTCGGGGTCGATCCAGATCCGACCCTGAAGCACGACCGCCGAATCGCCCAGCTCCGTCACGGGGGCAGTTGGTTCGGGGTCGTCGAGGACACCGTCGATGCGTGACCCCTCGTCGATGATAGCCTCACGTGCTTGCTTGATGTCGTCCTCGTATCCAATGCCAAAGCCAACCGAGACTCGGCGCTCATCGTTTGCCTCGTTGTTGATCAGCGCCGCATTCGCAAGGTCACTGTTGGGGACGGTAACGAGCTGGTTATCGAACGTATCGAGCTTGGTAACCCGAAGCTGAACTTCTCGGACCACACCAGCGTTCCCGTTCCATTCGATCCAGTCGCCCGTCGTGAATGGTTCGTCTTGAATGATAAATACACCCGCGACAAAGTTGGCGATCAAGTCCTGGGCGGCGAAGCCAACCGCCAGTGCGAGCGCACCGGCCAATGTCGCGAATGCAGCGAGAACGACGCCAAAGCCAGCGACAGTGGCGGCGAGCGCCACCGCAACGACGGCGACCACTGCAACGGTCACACTCACTGCGAGATCAATAAGTGTTCTATCGAAGTTCCGGTGTTCAAGGCTTTTCTCTACTGTCCGAGACATGAGAGACTTTCCGAGCAGGTAGATGAGCGCAAACACGACGATGAACAACACGACAGTCGTAGCTGCGCTCACGACCGGCGGAATATATTGCTGTGGATCTAACGGTACCGCCTGTAATGGAAGCATAGTACGCTCAGCAAAGATTACGCTGAGCAGTTATAAGTACGCATTTTTATAATCTATTCAGGAGTTTTATACTACCAATATATATTGAAGGGGCATATGATGAGATAGATGCAGTCCGCAATTAATCGGGCGCTATGTACAACAGACCGCATTTGTTATTCATCTCACCGCGACAGACGGCCAGGTAACAGCCACACAGGAGCTTGACGTCGAACTCTGGGAAGCAGCGCCGGGCACTGTGGAGCAAGAGCTCGAAACTCTCCTCACGGCATTCTACGATGAATTGGTGGCGGCGACCGATACCACTTAGCCCTAAAAAGCCGCTTCGTTACAGCAACACCCACCAAGCGGTAGTTTACAGAGACATCTATCGCATGGGTATCGAACCTGCGCGAGATAGGCGACCATATCATTATAGGGTGCGCTGTGGTATCATAACTCATGAAAGGGCACCAATACAAAGCGGTCGCTGGTATCGAAGCTAGCAGGACCTGTATCTCGAAGCCTCATTCAGTAGGCGAGACAGTATTCCGTGCTCAAACTTGGTCACAAAGACAGGGTGTACCCCGACGTGCGCTGACAGCCACACCAGCAGATATCGAGTAGACACCAAAGACAGTCCCAACTAACACCATGTCACAACTCACCATCCTCTGCGTTGATCCGAAAACAAATTGGACGGCCCCACTGGACGGGTTAGTTGAGGAGCCAGCGTGCCAAGTCCTCGAACGAGAGACACTCGCAGCGGCACAGGAGATCGTTGCCGATCGAGATATCGACTGTCTCGTCACAGAGTATGAACTCCCAGACGGAACCGGTCTAGAACTCATTTCGCACGTCCGAGAGGTAGCACCGGATACGGGTGTAATCATCTGTACAGATGCCGATCGCGAGCTGATCGCCGCCGAAGCGAACGATCACGTCGTCGAGTTCGTGAAGAAAGATAGCGCCCAGTCAGAGACGCGAATCGCTCAACTTACCCGAACCACGGCAGCACAGCGGAGTCAAACTGCGTATCCGCTGCCAGCGACCGAACGGGAACGCCTCACAGCCCTTGAAGCGTACAATCTCAATGCCCAAGTGTTCCTTCCAGTAATCCAGCGTATTACGGATTTGGCTGCTGTCCACTTCGACGTGACCCAGAGTTCGGTGAATATCATCACCGAACAGACCCAGGAATTTCTGGCCTGCCACGGCGAGAACTGGGAGACAACACCCCGTGAGCAGTCACTGTGTACCTATACGATTCTGAGTGAGGGAGTGACCGTAATCGAAGATACTCGAGCAGACTCCCACTTTGGGGACAGCGAACTCCTGCAAGAGTTCGACATTCGTTTCTACGCCGGCGCGACCCTGACCACGAAGGAGGGGTATCCGATCGGAACAGTGTGTATCTACGACGACACACCCCGCGAATTCACCGACGAAGACGAAGCATATCTGGAACTGTTGGCAGCCGAAGTAATGGACTGGCTCACAGTGCTGAGACAACGCCAGAACGGGGCGGAGATGCAGGCTACTCGTCCTGCCGATACCAGCGATGATGGAGGACGCTAATGGCGTCCAACGGCGGGCCACAGTTCACGTTCCCACCAGACCTAGAGCCAGAGACCGTACAACCAGGAACCAACATTTTGGTCAGTGGGTCTTCCGGACAGGGCGCTCGTGACGTGGCGCTCCGTCTAATGCTCGCGGGCACCAGCAGTAACGAAGGGGTATTGTTACTCTCGGCCGATACCAGTGGCCGCACCCTTCTCGAGCGAGCGGCCCACGAGGTGGAGACCCTCGATCGTGATCGAGTCGGAATCGTCGATTGTTCGGGCCTTGAAGACGATCAGCAGCGATTCGACGAACACGAGAAATCGATTGACGATCCGGGCGATCTCACGGCGATACAGATGGAACTCTCAGTGCTCTACGAGACGCTGCTGGAACGCGGCTACGATCGCGTCCGCGTCGGCGTGTTTTCCGTCTCAGCGCTGATCGCCCACGCCGAGCTAGAGGCCGTCTCCCGCTTCATTCATATGCTCTCCGGCCGGGTCATCGCAACTGATGATCTGGGCGTGTTCGTGCTCGATAGCTCGATGCAGGATGATCTGACAGTCGATGTGATCGAACAATACTGCGACGGAACTATCGACGTCCAGATGACCGATGACGATAATACCGAAGTACGAGCCCGCGGGTTGGGCATTGAATCGCCATCGTGGCGTCAGGTCTCCGCGCGTCCACAGGATCAACAGCAGCATCAGCCGTAGCAAGCGCTCTCTTTCAGAGAAGGGTCACAAGTTGTGAGGGAGGTGAACAGCCATTGAGCTGCCCATTACGCGTTGTCAGTGAGAGGAGCCTCTCACTAATACAGCTGCTCAGTTAGGCGAAATAACACGTCTATCCCAGCACTTACCCGCGTGGGAAACCGAGCCGGTCCACACTCTTCAGTATGTGTCCAGCAGAGTCTTCCACCCAGTCGGCCGACGCTCTGAGTCAGCCGCCGGTTCAATGTCCTGCGTGTGAGTCTGCGCTCCAGTCAAACGACACACCCTCATTTCTGCTCCTCGATCAGCTCACAGTGCCGCTAGTAGGTTGTGACGCTCACCTCAACAAGTTTACCAATATCTGTGCGTATACAACTACAGACACTGCTGAACTCCTCGACCATCACCCTGCTGGCGGTGTGAACTGCCCCAGCTGTCACCTCGCCGCCCACAATCCACGCCATCCTGTGATTCCAGTCCAAAATGGTGCAGTTGCTGTGCTTGCCTGTGAGGACCATCAGTCACAGATTGTTGACCGCTTCCAGACCGGACTCGGCACACAGCAACAGCTCACAACCTCGCTCAACACGACATAAACTCGATAGTGGCTGGTAGCGCGAGCAAGGCGAATCTGGACATTATCTTTCTCAAATCGCTGCGCTACACAGACAACGGATGAGGTCAAGAGAAACGCCCTTGACGTCACTCGTCGAGCGGGAGCCGCTTGGTCACCTCAGCAAAGGCCACATTCGATTGCACATCGTGAACTTCGATAGCCACACGCTCACCGAGTTCCGCCTCGGGGACGATGATGACATACCCCCGTTCAACTCGCGCGATTCCATCACCTTGCTCGCCAATATCTTCGATTTCGACCCGACGCGTCTCCCCTTCTTCGACTGGCGGCCCCTGTGTTTCATTCGATTGTCTGCCAGCGTCCCGTCGTGGCGGACTTGATTCAGTTGGAAGGAGCGCGACCCGATACGTCTCACCAGCTTCTATGTTACCGATTTGGATCTCGTTCTCGGGAACGTCAACCACGAACGACTCACTATCCTCCTCAATCTCAGCCGAAAACAAACACTGTAGTTGTGGCGGAATATCCATTTATGCAGACAACCTCGTTTGTTGGGACGTCACCGGCTGTCTATTTGAGTCTACTGCCACGGATACTGTTCACGGCGCTCGTAGTAGTCCGTAATCTGCTGGTTGAATTCGCGTTCGTGGGGTAACGGCTCGCCTGCGTGGACATCCTCGTACGAGACCCCCTCGGGCAGCCACTCACGAGATGACTCCTGATTCGTCTCACTTGCAACGTCGTCGACGAACCGCGGTTGCCCACACGCGTCACAGGCCCAGATCGACCGGCCGACCACTGGATACGAACCAATCCCGTCTCTGCCAGCAAAGGAGTGTGGCGCCGGTTCCTGACACGCGACACAGTAGAACGTCGATGCAGTATCCACAGACTCCCCGGCAGCATACCGCTGGACGACTCCGGGCACGATCCAGTAGTTTTCATCATTCTCTGCGATTACCGCCTCCAGCGCTTCGAACTCGCTATACTTCTCTAACCCATCGCCGTCCTCGACGAAAAGTACTGGCTCGGTCTCGACATCATTCCACTCGGTTTTCTCGACAGCGGTCGAGAAGATTGTCTGCCCCACGACTGCATCAACCCGGACAGTATCTGGAAGTGCCGGCCATCCCGCGGTCAACTGTGGAGCTGGCTCGGTGTCGAAGTCTGCCCGACATTTGACCTCAGCACGCGTTTCGGCGTCGGTCGTCAGATCGTCACTCACTGCAAAGGCCGCAGCCCCAAGCGCCCGCGCATGGTACTTGCTGGTAGCCTCGACAACCGCGATGACAACGCGACCGAACGACCACTCTTCGGTCGTCTCGCCACCTTCGACTATTGACTCGGCAACACCGTTCTGGGCGCAGAACGGACACTGCGGCCGGCCGTCGGGCGTCTCTCGCCAACAGGTCCTACAGGTCCCGGAATCAGCCGCTACACCATCGTCTGGATAGTTCCCGGAAAGCGCCTCTCGATTAGCACTCGCTGTCTCGGGATCCGAACTGGCAGTCCCACGGATATCAGCCGGGTCAAATTCGGGATTCCGATCGGTCACACATATGGATGTTCTCGTCTTCATTGATAAACGCCATCCCACCGCGGTGCCGCAGAAAACACATCGATAGCGGGGGGTTAGTTAGTGTGCTTACAGACGATTCACTATCGTTGAGCTGTTTCCAAATCCCTCAGAAAAGAGCGTCTCTATACGAATCTACCGAGGTATAGTTTCAAATGCCGAGATACGTATAGTCATCTGACAAATCTTATGTACTGTCCGTTAGTGAGGGGACAACATGGGACAACCGAGTAGCACGATCTCCGAACAAGTCGTCCAACAGGTAGCGACAACGACCAATAGCGACATCACTGAGCTGCCGCCACTGCATGACACTATCAATCCGAATGCTTTAGAGACGACTGTCGAACAGATGTCCGGCGGAAGAATTTCATTCGGTTATGCAGGACACGAAGTGACTGTCGACGAAAAGGGCGCAATTAGTCTTGAAGAGCAGCCTGTTACAGAGCAATATGAGCACACTTGACCGAGAAACGGTCCTACCGAACATCCGATTGTTGTCTCTCTGGACTGAACGGCCCTGAGAATCTATTATACACCCTTCATGGAGAATATTACTGGCGAGGCTCGACGTCGAACGTCTGCAGATGCGACCACAGACGTGCATAGGCCCCCTCGCCTGCGTTGCTCACACAGGGCCGATTCCATTGGGCGTTGCGAGGATTCTCCCCGCTGCGAGCCCACTTTGTCGCCGTGAACTCTCGGGCTACACGTTCGCCCTCGGTCGTCCGGTACACGGCTGCAACCACAGGCGTCCCATGATTCTCCGCTTCATAGGCGACCTCAACCGAATCATGAGTAGCATCGAACCGGGACCAGCCCGCATACTCAGCCGGCGGATCTGCGGCGAAGGCCTCAATCTCCCGGCGTTCTTTCTCGGCTGCGACAGCATCCCGCCAGGCTTGCTCGATATCGTCGAATTGAGATTGTTCGATTGTCTCTAGGATATCTGCACCAATGCAGTCACTTGCCCACGCCAGCACGGTTTTGGCCTTCTTCACTCGCTCGTCGGACTCCCCCTCGAGACAGCCGAAATTCCGCTCTCGAGGCGAGAGAGCGAACATCATCTGCCGCCAATAGCCCGGATCGGCCGCTCGGTCTTC
Source organism: Haloarcula amylovorans (assembly GCF_004681185.1). Taxonomy (GTDB): domain Archaea; phylum Halobacteriota; class Halobacteria; order Halobacteriales; family Haloarculaceae; genus Haloarcula; species Haloarcula amylovorans. Next base: position 68,618 of record NZ_SRIF01000010.1, read on the forward strand.
GTTTCGGTCGGGCGCCCACTCAGCCATCGACTGTCGAATGTCTTCGTGATGCCCCAGGCCAGTCCGATGGCCGCCGGCAGAGAGCACTCGTTCGGCGAGATCAATCATCTGCTCGGTCTCGTCAGCAGGCACGTCCTCGGGACGGTCGACGTCGACGTAGAAGGGCAAGCCGTGTTCGGCGACAAGCACTCGGTCGATATCGGGACCGATGGGTGCTTCTTCGAGGAAGGTCGGTTCGACTCCGTCAACTGATTCGGCGTGCATCTGTGGAATGCCTCCACTCGCTGGAGGTCGCACAAAATCGACGAGCGACGAACCTCCCTCAGATCTCGGCTGGAATGTCGATAATTGGTGTTGTTGAAATCCACAGAAGAGGATCTATTCTGACTTGACGTGGTCAATATAGGGGAATGAAATAACGATCTTCGCCGTTTTTCGCAGAAACTTTTAGTTGGTATTCTTCTCGCCGAATTTTGACCCTTTCCTCACAACGTGTTCGTCTCTATTCCACCTCACGAGTTCTTTTGCTTCTAGTTCTTCGAGTGAGAGGTGCTTCAATTGAAGGCGGAGTTTCGCCACATCTTCGTCGGCAGAAGGTGGTTCGTTACGGGGTGTATCCCTCGGTATGCTATTCTCGGTCATGAGATGCTATACTTAGGTTCTGAATTCGGATTAACCCCGAAGGTTTTCACGCAGATTTTTTTTTTGATTAACCGAGTGACTGCCAGTAGCCTGTACTCAGTACGCAACCCTAACTACCGGCCGTTTCACGCGAGAGAGTGTCTGAAAATAGGGTCCAACAAAGCCTGATAAATATAGTACTGCCACTTGTCGCGTGTTGCTATAGCTCGCCTTCGTCGTCCTGTGACGGTTGAATCGCTCGCAGCCGGTCGCTGTACGCCGCTTCGTACTTTGCGAGCAGCATCTCGAACTCTTCGAGGGCATCTGCTGCGCTGTCGCCTTTCCCCTTGATCGTGATGTTGTCCTCGTCACGAGTGCCTGTGCCACGTTTGAGCCGTGCTTCGATACTGGCTCCGATGTCTGTTCGTTCGACGCGTTCGATGTCGTCTGCGGTGGTATCGTCGGTCATGGATTGTTTCGGGACGTGTTTGAACACGCCCCGCACCCACCGGGGGTGCAGAAAATCGCGGCTGGGTTAGCGGTCACCGTCGAACGCCAGGAGCGACGCCTGCTCGCCGTCGGGTAGTGTCGAGGGAGGAATGGACGGACTGCTCTCGGACTGTCCTGCAGCGTCGTCCGTGTCGCTCCTAGGTGGTGTCTCCTCGGCCCCAGTCATCGCGTCTCGAAGGGCTGCTACTTCGTCCTCGTCGAGTTCACGCACGGTGCCACCGAGTGACGAGAACGATGTCCGCCACGCCCGCTGGTACTCGACGGTCAAAGAATCGCCCTGAATCACGTAGGCATCGAGATTGAAGAAACAACAGTTCAGTGCCGTCATCTTCGCACAGAGCGGGTCTTTGTCCTGCCCGACGAACAACGCCTCGGGCTGCTTGCGCCCGGCCATGAGAAGCATCCGTCCGCTACCACATGCGGGGTCCGTGATTGTCGGACGTTGATTGTCGCGAGACTCGTCGACGACGTCAGTGAGTTCGACCAGCATCTCGCAGACGGAATGGAGCGTGAAGTGCTGGCCGAATGCATCGCTCCCCATCCCGTACTCCTCGTAGACCGAGCCGAGGACATCAGCGTCGGTGGCGGCCATTCGGTCTTGAAGCTGACCGAACGCTTTCGAGAAGAGATCGCCCGAACGCTGCCCGTCGGGCTGGTCCATATCGGCGCGGTCACGATATCTGTCGACGATATCCCGGTACGGGTCGTCCCGTCGCTGCAGGGCGTACAGCATGAGGTCGACCCAGTCCTCGAAGACCGTGTGGTCACTGTGACCGCGCTGGCGAATCTGGTCGAGCATCGCGACGATCCCGTCGCACTCTATCTGTGGGGAACTCATGGCTCTCTCACCCAGCAGAGAGCGCAGAGAATTCAGCGGTCACTGGACTTGACGTCGTAGCGCTCCTCGACGAGCGACCGATAGGTGGCGTGGTTCTCAGAGTCGGTGTCATCACAAGCAGCGGGCGCTTTGGCGATGACACTCGCAAAGTTCGACTCGGGGGTCCAACTGGTCCCTTCGTGAGTCGCGTCCCATTCACGAACGGCGGCCTGCTGCCCGTCACGAGTGACGTACAGCACACGTAGCGCTGGTCGCTCTCGGTTCGGTCCGGCGACAGGCGCGTTGGTTTGCCGATTGACTGTCCATTCCAGGAGGAGGCCACCCCGACACTGAATCGCGTACAGTGGCTGTTCATCCTCCCCGACTGGTTCTTCCTGGCCCTTTGTCGCCCAAGACTCGGGCAAAGCTCGGTTGTCAGTCTCGTCTTTCCAGCGCCATTCGAGCGTCGTGCCTGATCGCTGTGTGCTACCCATGGCTGGTCTCTCTCACCCACCGGAGAGTGCACAAAATCGCGGAGAAAAGCTCTCTATCGTAACTTTCTTGCACTATGAGGGACGAGTACACACCACAGCGGACTCACCATGAAAACAGCCGAGTCCCCCACCCCGACCAGCGATTCCACCAGCATCGAGACCTACGTCGCGGTCCAACCTGACGGCACTCGCGCTCTCGACTTTCCGGCCATTCGGGAAACCCGACCGATAACGTGGAGCGCCGCCCTCGAAGCGATCGTGACTATCGAACACGGCGGCCGACCAGACCTGTTCGTCGTCACGCTCGACGACAGCCATCCAGCGAACTGTAGCCTCGCTCAACAACCAGCAGGCGACTATGCAGGCTGGTGCAGTTGTGGCGACTTCACAGAGACCGGAGTTTGCTCCCATCTCTGTGCCCTTCGACAGCGGGCAACCCTCAATGGCGTCGCTATCCCGAGCAGAAAGCCGTGAGCTGTGAGGTATTGGCTCTGCTGTCTGAAGTAATCGGAGAGACGAACTCCCACGAAGATAGAACTGCACTCATGTTGGGCCTCCCTTCTGGAAAGTGAGAGAACCGCACTGGCCGGACCTTATTCGGATCCAGACAGCATCCCACTACCAAACTCGCACCCTTGACCAACGGTCACTATTGCGGCAGCGACCGTGTCTCTGAACGCACGGTTGATTTCGTGCAACTATCGCTAAGCGAGAATGTATTAAAACTCTATTGGCCGTTCGGTCGCTTAGCAGCCGTCCAGTCGACTCTCAGAGGCTAGAAGAGCTACTGAGAATTAGGCATTACAATCCATGCTGCGCAGCTAATTCACAGGAAACGCTCAAATTGCAGTTCGAGAAGCCCACCAGAAAACATTTACCGAGTGCCAATCCATGGCACGTACGGTTCCAGCACTGACGTCGACCGTTCGTCGCCTTGATATGTGAAACGGGGCGACGCCGCCCTCACTGGGAGTTGCTGGCTCCCATGGGCCTCCCTTCGAACGTGACACTACTGCATCGTAAGCTATGCGGCAGCAATCTGCTGAAGCCGCTGGAACCATGTTCGAAGCGTCTTCACCGAGATATCCACCGCATCACTCAGCGTCGTCTGTGTCAGTCGAATATCGGCGTGCTCACTTGCTAGATACACACACGATGCGGCGATACCGACTGGACCACCGTTGATCTCCGCAGACTCAGATGCTCGTTCTGCGATCTGGGTTGCGTCTCGCTTGACCGAGATCGGAATATCTCTTGGTAGCTCGGAGAAGACCTTCGATACCCATTCGACCGGCCGCTGGACGGGAATCGGAATTTCCAGTTCAGTCTGGAACGCCCGATATGCAGTCCACACTGCCTGTTTCGAACAGCGGGCTTTCGCCGTGATCTCATCCATCTGGACGACCGTGTTGCATCGACAGGCGGTGTAGACGGCTGCTGCCGCCCCGCTCTCAATCGACCGTCCGACTAGCAGGTTTGCGTCCTGTGCCTGCTCAAAGAGCTTCGACGCTTGCTTACGAACTGATTGTCCGTACTCTAGTGCGCCGACCAGTCGCCGAATCTCGCCCAGCCCATGCGCCAGGTTCCGGTCTCGCTTAGACTCGAACTTCGACCGACCGTGTAGCCGTCGCTGACGATTGAGTCGCCGGCGTTTCTGCGACGACAGATCTTCCTCGCCGGCAAGTCCGATTTCGGTAGACAGACCGCCGTCATGCATCGTCACGGTCTGGGGCGCACCAGTCCGCTTGCGCTCTGCACGGTCGAACGACCGCCACTCGGGTCCGTAATCAACAGGTGAATCCCCAACGACGAGCCCGCACGATTCACAGTGGGTCTCTTGATCGGTCTGTACGAGGTCGCCGTTACATTCGGGACAGCGCTGTATCGGGACGCTCGACTCGTGTCGCTGGACAGTTTGTGAAGACATTGAAAGACTCCTCACCCTCTGTGGGAGGCATAAAATTCGCCGAGAGTCGACTGCCTACGCATCGGGCAGTCGGCCGTCGGGTCGTGGGACCAACCCAGTTCGAATCTCGATGTCGACCCGCCGAAGATGCTTACAACGAGACGCCTCATCCGGACAACTACACGTCTCTTCGAGTACGTCTACCATGTACACACTGTCTAACTCTGAATACACCTCGTACCGGCCGGGCTTCTGCAGGAAGGAAACATCGATAGCCTCGCGTTTCGCTCGCTTCGTTCGTGGATCGTCGCCGGGTTCGACTGTGAACGGACCGTTGCCTGACTGAGTGACACTGCTGTTGTCGGCTGTGACCTGGGCGACGCCACCGTCGGGGACTGCCCGTGTTGAGTTGGCGTCGACGTGCAACCCGAATTGGTCATCCAGCGCATCCTGATTCGCCCACTCGGGAATTGGCCGCTCGCCGATGACGAACGCGACCCGACGGCGGTGCTTACAGGTAACAGACGGCCGATGCGAATCGTCCGGACACTCACAGCGTCCCTCGGCCATATCGACCAGATATTCCGACCCTGACGAGGAGACGACTAGATACAGGCCCGGCACGTTTCGGACTCGCCCAACTGAATCCAGTACGGACATTACTTCGGTCAGCGCAGCGACTGTCCGGTCGTCCACGTCGGCATGGTTACTGGTCATCGGCGACCTCCAGGACAGCAACGGTCGTGAGCGATGCTTCAAGGATGGCGATAGCAGTGGACATTGGTACAGGCGATGAGCGTTCTTTCTGGAACGCCCCTCACCCCACTGGGGCGCACAAAATCGCCGTCTGAAGCACTCAGTCAGGAATCAGACTCGCCCAATAACTGCTCGTGGACATCGGGATTCACAACGGTCGCAACACCTTCGACGTCGGTCAGTCCGTACTCCTCCCGAAGCAGATCGTGAATGTCGTTCGCGATGGCCGTCGCTTCGTCGGGGACCGATGGCTCATCCGCGTGAACCGGGATATCGTCGGGGCCAATTCCATGGACCTCGATGAAGAGTCGCTTGTCACTCATCGCCGTCACCCCGCCGGAGTTCACGAGCTCGTAACCGAAGTTTGTCCTGAACGTGCGTTCGGTCCTGATGCTTCGTTTCGTAGGCCAGATACGCCTGAATCGTCTCGATGGAGTCCATACAGCGAATTCCAGCCAGAATCGGCTGGAGCTGGTCGCTCGACAGGAGTCGTTCGGGCGGGAGATCTTCCAGAACCACGGCGTCGGTATCACCGCTCATACCCGCATCTCCTGCTGGTCCCACGTCGCGACCGTTTCGGTGATAGCGTCGACGACGGTTCGAACTCGCTGTCGGAGTGGTGCTTGCTCAGCAACGTCGACGTCCAACTGTACTCGGAGTGCCAAGATATCCGGCGTGGTGATCCTCTCCGATTGCTGAGCGACAGTCCGCAGAACCTGTGCTTCGAAATCGGTCTCCGGAGTCCGTTGCATTCGAACCGTCTCTGTGACCGACTCGACAGATACCTTTTGCTGATTGGGACACGATCCAGAAGGTCGCCGAGGTCGAGACTCTTGTTGGGACATCCTCTCGCTCTCCAGAGGCGCACAAAATCACGGATTGCTGAATACCTGAACAGCAGAATGAACGGGATTGATCGCGATCCAGTCTCTGGTAGTCGGCTAGGAACAAGATACGGTTTCGACTGTCAGCTGGCAGTAATAGAGGACAGATATGCAGAGTGATTCATTCGCGGACGGAGATAATCACCGTGCAGGCTACAGCCTTCGATTTTTGACCGTGATGGTTACTATCGGCAGCCTCACTTTACTCCAGTCGATTCGAGGTCTGTTCTTGGTAAAACCTCGGATGACGTCTTTGAATGTCCTCGCCGTACTGTTTCTAAGAGGTATCGTATGCGTCGGATTCGCGTTCCGAGACCTGTATCTCCGAGTGAAATACTGATTTCTCGACGGTGCAGTCAAGCAATACCAACGATTAGGTGGAGTAACCAATCCAGAATTCCCCACAGGTAGTCGATTATAAGCCCACTCCTCAGTGCTTCGAAGTAATGAAGCATAACCGTCAATAACGCCGCCTGGTTTAAGAGCCTACGTGTAGCGTGGTGTAAGTAATACGCTACTCTGCGGGCCAGAGTCGGCGACAGACCGGGACTGCGACTACGAGTCCGACGGCGTGCATCTTGAGTAGATCAGGATGTTCCCCGCGATGACCGGACCGGTGGTCGCCATCTCGAAGCCGTATCCGAGACCGCCGGCAATAGTTCATCCAAGTGTGGCTCCTGACCCTCCGGTGGCGATGAGCATCGCAAAGAACAGGAGTGAAATCCCGATTCCGACGACGGGTCTGGTGATTACTGCGCCTATACCTACCGCTATCAGTTTCTGTTTCCTGTTCGCGTTCATGATTGAGTATTCGAAAGAGTCACTCATCGGTCCTAGCGCTCTCCGCCTGGCTCGCCCTCAAATACTTCGCCCGAGACCTGTGCACGGCGATGTTCGGCGGCGATGGTAGCGACTTCGTCGGTTTGGTCGTGTGCCTCTTCATCAACTTGCTGCTGTTTGTCAGTACTCATGCTGAGCCTCTCACCCGCCAGAGGTGCACAAAATCAGGGCAGTCAAGTTGTTCTCTTGAAGCGGGTGGCTATGACTATTTCACCAAGATGCACCGCATCTCTTTCTGAATAGACTTGTATGAACCACAAACAGCCCTACTGAGCGGGTGCCCCCTATCCCTCTGAGCAATCATCTATTCTTCAATAATTATCGACCGGTTGCAAGATTTAAGTTACCAGATGTCGAATGCTTAGCAGATGGTCGAACCCGCTACTACCATCATGGGTGGGATGATCGGTGCCGTCATCGCCCTCCTCTGGAACGACCCGTATCGGAACAACATGGGCCAATACACTTCGCGTCAAAACGGATTCGCGAGTTGGCTCTCACAGGCAGCTGTTGGTGCGCTACTTGGAGCCGCACTAACGTCTGTGGTAATCGCGTTCGTGCTCACGAACCCAGCACTTGGCATCTTACTACTCATTGGGGGCATGTACTTCGTGTACACAACGAAAGTCGATCCAAGATAGAGAAACAGCTTGCCACCTAAGCCCTCCACTTCTTCCCGCGCTAGATCCAGCTACTTCAGAATTTTTCGTATCGGTACTGAACCCGACAGACCGATCTGCTGCCTAGAACTTCTTTCGACAAACAAGAAGTGTGAATCAGCTCAGTAGAGTTTTCAATATATTTGCTTAAAATTACCTTATTATTTATAGATGGAAATTAAACTATGTAGTGGGCTGTTACTCTTACAGATAGCTACCGCCCTCGATAAATCCACACCACTGTTTCCGTTGAAAAATACAGAGTGGTTGGGAGTGCGTGTTCATTCGAAACGAGGTGTGATAAAAGTCGCAACTAAAGATATCATTCGTCTTTAGCTAAGACTCACACCTCGGTTGCGTAGCGGTAGCGAGCGTCTCTTGTAAGATCGGTCGTTGTTGATGGATCTTCTGTGCATCTTCGATCAACCGCTCCAACAGCGGTGGTGGTGAGTAGCCAAGGAATTCACCGAGTTCGTGGAGGATGAGCTGGGCGTGCGACCGGAAGGTCGCCGCCCAGCGTTCTGGCGGGAACACGATCTCGTCGTCGGCTTGCTCGGTGACCAGATCCAACAGATCACGACTCACCAACAGCGACAGCAACGCTGCGTACAGCAGAATTTTCACGACATCCGGGTTGCTCGTGTCGAATTCATCCAGTTCGTACTGCGTCTTCAACTCACGGAACAGCGTTTCTACCTCCCATCGACATCGATACAACGTTGCTAGATCCGCCGGCAGGAACTCGTCTCTCGGCAGATTCGTGATGTAGAGATGGTAGTCGTCGGCGTCCGAATCGCGGACGCCGACGACGCGGAACCGCTTCGTATCCAGCGACTGAGTTCCCTCGTACTGACCCCGCTTGAACTCGGCTTCGACCTCTACGTCGATGTACTTCCGTGAGAGGTCAGTGATCACATCGTGGATCTGCTTGCCTTCCAAGGGAATGGCGCGGCCGCGCCATTCCCGTAATTCAGCTGTAATCACCGGATTCGCGCTCTCTTTCAGCCGACTTACGAAATAGCCGTCGTTCTCGTCGATCAACGCGAAGCGGCGGTACTTGAAATACGCTAGGTCGAACAGAACGAGCCGTCCTTGCAGCCACGACCCTGTCTTGAACAGCGTGCTGTCGTGCGTTTTCTCGTTAGTAACGTCGATCCGTTCAATCGTCTGGTCGGTGGCGTTGTGGAGCAGGTGGAGCTTCGCTCCAGCCTGCTCCTCGTGACGGGCTTGGAACTCATCGGAGAGGAACTCGTGCAACCGCAACACGGTTCCATCAGCGATCATCACGTCCCTGAATCGGTCGATATCAGCGTCAACAGCATCAGGAACAGCGACCTCGTCGAGGCCCCGCTCGACGAGGTCGCGGAGGTACTCTACGAGTGACGGCGTCAACCGTTGGTAGAAGCCGCCGGGAGAGATCGTCTCGTCAGCTGTGGAGTTGTAACTACGTCTGAACCCAGCAAGTGTTCGGCTTTCGCCTGCGGCGAAGCCGAACACGAGCGCCCACACGAGGACTGGTACCTGAAGCTTGCCCTCACGCTCGACCACGCCGAGTTCCTCGGCGTGCTCTTCGAGGAACTCAGATGGAAAAAGCGTAGTGAGTCGACGCATAATTCTCGATGAGGAGCGAGGGTTGTGCACAGACTTCTCCTCCTCATTCCTCTCGAAAAGTAGCCTCGATAAGCCGCCGCTGTCACGCGATTCTTCTCTTAGCTAAAGACGGATGCTAAAGATATTTGCAGCAGCCAGTAAGAGACAGGCCTCGTGGCTTAGTTCTCAATAGCTTCGATAAGATCAGCCGCCGTACTCGAAATCCGATCCAACCGGTCTCGAACCGTCGCCGGCGCATCCTCGTCCCACGCCGCCAGATAAAACGCCGAGTTGCCCGGGTCCAAGCCAAAGTGCCGACTGACGATGTAGGCCACCGCTTCAGCCTCGACCTCCAAGCGGGATTTCTTCTCGCCCGGCTCGCGCTCGAAGTGCATGGTTGCGTGGGCAAACTCGTGAATCAACGTACTCGCAAGATCCGCCTGGTTTTCGCGGTCGACCACCTCCACGACCGGATTCGTCGTCGTCGGACTCCGCCGTTCACACACCCCGCGTGCCGACCCGTGCTTCCACTCGTCGGGAGCAACGATAGTCGCATCAACGCCGATGGCGTCGGTCGCGGACAACAAATTCTCGACGAGACCGTCCGCATCACCATACGCTTCGGTTTCGAGGTCAGGCAACGGCTCCCCATCAGTCTGAGAGATATCGAACACCGAGGTCGGCCGGAATCCAACCAGCCCTCGGGACCACTCGTCGGGCTCGGTTTCGTCGTACTCACACTCCGTATTCACGTGATAGGACGGCGAGTTCCCGCACTCGGGACATTTGTTCGTGATGATGGGTGCCCAGATCCAGATCGCGTCCTCGCCTTGCTGGACGTGGCGGTCGAACTCCGTTTGCCACGTGTTGTACCCGGCGACCTTAGTCGCGTTAGGACACTGCAACTGGATGAGCAGCGTGTTCCGGGCCGAGTAGTCGTGGAACTTGCTCTGGACCTCAAGCCACTGCTGGAACTGCTCGCTGGCCTGGGCCTCGTCAGTTAGTTCGGCGAGGTCCTCGACCCACGCATCGAGCTGGTCACGCATGTCGTCGGCTCGCGTGTCCGAGTCGTCGAAGGAGTGCGTAGTTTGCTGGTGAGACGTCTCTGCGTCGGGAAGGTCGGTTTGGATTGTCGCCATTGGATTCTGTCGGGACGCACTCTCGGGTACGCCCCCGCACCTCCTCCGGGGGGTCAGAAAATCGCCGGCTGGGAGCTACTCGTCGTTTCGGGACTTCGCGGCCGCCCAGCCCACGTGGAAGTACGCGAGCGCTTGATTCGACTCGAACACCTCTCCCGACGGCGAATGAGCGAGTAGTTGCTCCGCTGGGATCACGTCGACCACTCCCTCGGCACGGAGGTCCTCGACGATATCATGTGCGAGCGACTCGTCGATACAGAGTGAATCCGTTCCCGTGTCGCAGTCGGTAGCTAGCTGGCGGCGCTCGAATCGTTCGTAGTCTGGGATAGTTTCGTCCATAATGTCTCGAGAGGTCGCCCCCTCACTTCGGCAGGGAGGCAGAAAACTGACTAACCAACAGTCAGTGAGTCATCCACCGAAGTGTTGGTTAGCGATACACCACTGTGTCCGGAGCTTTTCGCCCGAGAGCGCAGTCAGGTCGGCAGTTTCGGTGCGACCAGGAACTGGCAAATTCCCTCGGCGTCGGGGAATGGTGCGCTAATTCGCACGGGATTGTGCTGACCCACTTCCAGTTTGCGAGGGGACTCACCCGGCAGGGCACGGTCGATGGTGCGAAGCCGGCTCGTCTCGAACCGCGCCAGTGCGTCGGCAGGCTCGAACGCGACCAGTTCCTGGGATTCACGACGGTACACCATGCTATCGATGTCGCCGTCGGCGCAGAATCGAAGTTCCCCATCATCAGCGTCGACGTCGATTTCGACCCGTTCCGAGAGAACACTCGCGGCAGACAGCGCGAACGAAAGGTCTGACCGCGAGATGTGACACGTTGCCGGCGACTCGATTTCGGGGAGACTCGGCGGGGTTCTGATGGACTCGGTCGGGATAAGTTCGGTCGTCCGGGTGATTCCGTCGACATCGATTTCGAGTTCACTCACACTGGCGTTCAGCGTGAGTCGCCCAACGTCGTCTGCACTACCGACTGACAGCGCATCAGCGACGTGCTGAACGTTCACGCCGAGGACGCCCTCTGTGACGTCGAAACTGTCGAACGACGCTGCATCCACTCGCAGCTCGAGCATCGAAACACATTCGGCGTCGATGGCCCGCATTGCAAGCCCATCCGCCGAGACAGCTATCCGACATTGCTCGACGAGGCTGGCGGCCACCTCGAAGATAGGTTTGAGGACTGCAACGTCTGCTGCAAGGTCGAACTGCGTCGAGACTGACCCAGTAAAAGGCACAGACGCGTCGTCTAGCTCGGTATCTGTGCCTCCGTCGGGCGTATCGGGCGTCTCGGTTGCTGGCTCCTGTTCGTCGGCTGGCTGCTGCTGATCGGTACTCATTGTGGATTCCCTCGCCCATCGGGGAAGCACAAAATCGACACGCGCAGAGCGATGCGAACCGACGCTCTCGATCAGGGCACAACCGTCGCAATGCGGTCGGTGCGATACTCAACGGTCCACGTCCCATACGATTGTGTAAGTCGATAGGTCCGCACCGTCGCGACGTCTTCAAGAGCGCCAGCGGATGTCTCCCAGTGGAACTCATAGCCAGCGATGATGTCCCCGTCCTGTAGATACCCGACCGGATGCTCGGGCCCATCCCACTCGGCGACGATCGTCTCACCACCACGGGGCGGCTGGATACCTCGTCCGACGCTGCCCTGGATGCTCGATGGGTCGGTCGTCAATGACGCCAACTGTGCGAGGTCCCCGGCGCTGATCGCCCACTGCTCGTCGGCCTCGTCGTCGACGAAGACGTGCTGTGTCTCGCCGCGGGAGCGCTTGTACTCGACACCAGTGATCTGGCCGCCCAGCGAATCTTCAATGAGCCCGATAAACTGATGGACGCCGTCGAGGACTGTCTGGTTCTGTTCTTCAATCGCTACCGTACTGCTGTCAGTCTCGACCTTGGTCGTGAGCCGTCCTTCGCTAGGTCGGTCGACTGGCGCACAGCTACACAGCAGCGTGCCTTCGGGGCCAGTCAAGACCCACGGCTGGCGACCACAGGGAATGAGCGAATACTTCGAGGCAGAGTACCGGCCACCGCCAGTGAGCACGCGTAGTGCTTTCTCGACTGCGCTGCCATCGAAGCCATAGCCATACTGAGCCCCGAGTCCGTCGACGAACGTTACGTCTGTTTCGACACTGCTGAATTCGCCGTAGGTGTTCGGAATCGAATGCACTTCCTCGGTGCCGTACTGTCCAACGTGGGCTCCGACATCGCCATCGACGACCCAGCGAGTTTGTTGCTGGTGTGCTCGACCACCAGAGGTATGGATACTCGAGTATGGCCGACGAGTCGTGAGGCCCCAGTCGCTGTCGGGCTCACTCCACGCGACGCCCTGACGATCAGGTGCGGACGTGATGGTCGCACAGCGAGCAACGCTTTCGGCGCTCGGTGTGAGGTCGGTACTATCGCTACTGAACGCACTGAGTGGTGAGTCTGTCATCGGGATTCCTCCCCACCCGCTGAGAGGGCACAAAATCTCATCAAGAGACGAGATCTAACATCCACTGAGCGATTGTGGCAGACTCTCCATAGTGCTTCATCTTGGAGCTATAGCTGCTCGTCACGAAAAGGAACAGTGAAGCAACACACCGGTGTTTCCGGAGGTTCCGTAGCCCACCCCAATGTTTCCGGAGGTTCCAGAAGCCACCCCATTGCTTCCGGAGGTTCCAAAGGCAGGGCGCTGTTTCCGGAGGGGGTGAGAAATTAGTCGAAAAATCACAAGACAGTGGTCGAGTTAAGGGGGAAGTTACACACACTCCCCATTGTTTCCGCAGGTAGAGATGGAAGGATTGGCCGTGTCGTTTCTCAACCTAGATATTCCACTGCTAGTGCTCCTTCTTGTTTGCAGTACGGTTTTGGTTTTTCTCACTATAATATAAAGTTTTCTCTAGTGAGCTAGAGGTATAGAATTCGTCGGACACTCTTGACCCGAACCTGCGGAAACAATGGAGGGTGTGTGTCTCACCTAGCCAAATCTCTATGCCATCTTGCGGTTTTCACGTTTTCTGACGATCACCCGCGGAAACAGTGGTGCCCGTGCGGAACCTCCGGAAACGGTGGTGTCTATATCGCACCCTGGCGCGTTCAATATCTGAGATGAGCGCTTCCCTATCGCAAAATACCGCTATATTGAACCTCGGTTGCGAAGGCGGTGTCAAACCACATGAGCAGGCCGGCTGCCTTCCACATCACTATTTGAGCGAAACATGCTCCTCCTATCACTCAGTTCAATCCACTACCTGACCAAGTGTTGAACGCTCTTGTCAACTCCAATCGTATTGATAGTCTCATCGAGTGCTGCGAGTACCTCATTAGTTGGATGATTCAGCGAATGAATCTTGTACTGCCCTCCCGAGGAGTCGTGTTTCACCTGAGACTCGATAATATTTAACTCATCAAGTCGCCCGTAGTAGTCCCGTGCTCGACGTTCTGAAACGGGATCATGACCGACAATCTGTGCAAAATCACTATAGAGATCATAGAGAATGGATGATGTAACCTCGTCGTCCTCACGCTCTTCGAGAACTGCGAGGGCATACACGACGATCTTGATGTTTTCCGGGAGATCAGCTAAGACAGACATTGACCGTTCAATTTCGTATTCATCCATTGCTTCTTCGACGAGATCATCCGTGACGTAATCCTTTCCTCGCTCGCGAGCATAGTCACCAGCGATCCGAATCAAATCGAGAACCATCCGTGCATCACCACTGTTCTTTGACCCAAGGGCAGCCGCATAGGTGATCGCGGCGTTGGTGACGATATCATCGTAAAAGGCGATCTCAACACGCTGGCGGAGGACCTCTTCGAGCTGACCGGCATCATATGGCGGAAATTCGATGACGCGCTCACGAAGAGATGAGCGGACATCTGATGATAAATTCTCACCAAAGGCAGTATCGGTGCTAATCCCGATGAGGCCGAGTTTCGTCTCAGTGAGATCGCCATAGCTCGCTGCACGCGTAGCTTTGTAGAGGAATGTATCGATATTTGCCACGTGGTCAATTTCGTCAAGGACGATGAGAGCAGTACCCCCGATCTTATCTAGCTGATCAAAGAAAACAGAATAGACCTTACTTTCGGGATGCCCTGTTGAGGGAAGGTAATCCTCAGAATTTGGAATCAACTGATTTGCGAGTTCAATCGTTAGTTGGTACGACGTATTCACCCCTTCACAGTTGATATGAAGGACTGCAAGCTCTGTTTGGAGCTTCTCTGATGCTTCAAGTTGATTGAGTACCCAGTGAGTAACAGCAGTCTTCCCGACGCCGTTCTGCCCGTAGAGGAAGATATTATCTGGACTTTCCCCTTTGTAGACGGGCAGGAGGGCATTCATGTACTCTTCTTTCTTTTCGTCACGCCCAACAATTTCTGAGGGTATGTATTCATCGGCGAGAGCGTCGCGCTTAGCGAAAATCGCGCTCTCGGATAAATCATCGAAGGCTGAAGTCATAACGAGGCTTATCGTTAGTATGCCCCACTTGCGCACACCACAAAAAACCTGCGACCAGTATTTCCGCAGGTTCCGTAGGAGGGGGGTTAGTTTCCGTAGGCTAACCGCATAGCTATGACACCACCGTTTCCGTAGGTTCCGTACCACACCCCGTATTTCCGGAGGTTCTCCCGCTTACTAGCATCAATGGCTTCAGAGAACGGTTGGAAGGGAGGGATTCAGCATAGGCCGATTCAAGACATTCTTCGACAATACCCTTATGTATGACTGGAACGAAGTAATGACTAGAGAAAGTATGAGTAAAACAGAGTCTGAAAAGGTAGTCTCTGTCTCATCGCGCGGGCAAGCGACTATTCCCAAGGAGTTCCGAGAAGAGCTGGATATCGACACACCCGGTCGTGTGAAGTTCGTTCGCACCGAGGAGGGCGAAATTGTTGTCCGTCCCATCCACTCGGTCACAGACCTACGTGGGGTCTTGGAAGGGAAAACCGACGAACAGGGCCGTTCGGCAGTCGAACGGCTGCGAGAGGAACGGAAACAGGACAAGGCCAGTGAAGAGGAGTTGCGGCAGCGCTATGCCAGTGATGACGAGGCCGACGCATGACAGATGAGGCTACCATTCCTGAGACGATCGTCTTCGACGCCGAACCACTTGTCGCCTATTTTTGCAACGAACCCGGAAGTGACACTGTCGAGATGTATATTGACGCAGTCGAAGGTGCAGCCGATGGGTATATTTCCGCGATTAACCTCGCCGAGGTTCACTACATTGTGCGTGCAATCGACGGTGAGGAACGCGCTGACGCTGTCGTCGATGTCCTTGAGGAGAGCGGTATCCGTCGGGTTGACACCGAACAGACGTGGCCCGCGGCGGCCGACTTCAAATTCCGCTACTCGCCAGCACTCGGTGATGCCTTTGCACTCGGAACCGCAGCGCATGTGGAGGGGATGCTTCTTGTCGGTGCCGACGACGATTACGACGACGTTGCTGAGGTTCCAATCACTCGCTTCCGTAACGAACCAGCGTAGCGCACGCTATCGGCGTTCTGAGCACTTGTTTTCCTAATAATCTCGTTAAGAGATCTAGTGGTCTGTTACGCCGGCTCGACTGGTCCAACGTATTGACTCTTGATCTGTTCGCCTTCTTGTTACTGGTGGTAGGCGCCGCGATCGTCGATGGGTTTTGTTGTTAGCGTACCTTCTCGATGGGATGTCGGCCTTCTCACGCGCTATTTCGAGCGTCTCATCCTATACCTCTCCGTCGTCCTATTCGTCCGGGTCTAAAGGATCATCTTCGGAATCTTGTTCGGGTTAAGACTCGTCACCAAGGCCTCGACAGATTAGATTCTAACGAGCTGCAAGATCCGGACTTCGGTGGTGGGGACTCTCTTTTTGAGTACGGTTCAGACATCGACAGCAGATGTGTCCTCGATAGCACAGCGGAGAATATAGCGAAAAAGGTTACTTTGAACACGGCGGTTAGGGACTCGACACCTCTTGAAGTGTAGGCACATCACTGTCTCCGCTGTAAATCCCGAAGAGAGTACCTGTGCTACCGCAAACTGAGATTTTCGACTGTCTTAGTGAACTCGTCTCCCGACATGTTCTCAACGGCACTGATGCCCTCAGAGATAATCACAGGGTAGTAGTGCCGTTCCTTCTTGACTTGCCAGTCGCACTCGTACTGCATCCGGTCGAACTCCTTGTCGACTGGCTGCATCAATTCGTCGGGAAGATGAATGAGTTTACTATCCCAAGCTTGTTTATAGTTCTTAGCTGAATTATCTTGTTTAGTCTGTTTATCTTGTTTAACCTCCTTGTCTCGATTAGCTTGTTTATCTTGTTTAACTTCTTTAGTCCGATCATCCGGTTTATCGGATTTATCGGATTCAAAGCGCTGTCCTAACCGTTCAGACATCTCGTCTTTCGCTTCGTCACGGTCTTTCATCGCTGACCACGCTCCTGCTCGAAGTAGTCGGCGATGCGAAGCAGCTCATCAGTTTGGTCGCACTCCTCGTCGTGGCCGAAGATCGATACACCCGCGTTGAACGCGCGCTTGATAGCGGCCCGGTTCCGTATCTCGAAGACAGGAATATTCTCGGAAAACGTCTCGTCGAACCATTCCAGCATCTCTTTTTGCTCGCCGTCGAGCGGATAATCGACGTTGCTGACCACGAGCGCCTCTTCCTGGATGGCCGTCCCGAAGTTATCTTCGAGCGAATCGATTTGCTTGAACAGCAGTTCGACGGCCCGAATGCTCGTATCCTCTGCTTCAGCCGGTATGAGCACATTCTGACAGGCCAGTAGCGCGTTGTCAGTCAACAGTCCGAGCGACGGCGGGCAGTCTACAACCATGAAATCGTAGCCATCCAAGTCCTCCAATAACATCGATAGCCGTTCACGTCCTCGCATTCCGCTCACAAGCTCTTGCTCCAGCGAGAACATGTCGATGTTTGCAGGTAACACATCAAATTCGTCGTGAGAGATAACCAGATCGTCGACCTTGTGTTCGCTCGGCGATTTCAGCGCATCGTTCAGGTTCGGCGATGGTGCGGTGTATTCGTCGTCGAGGCCGACTCCACTAGTGAGGTATCCCTGTGGGTCTAAATCCACGAGAAGCGTTTCAGCGTCTCGTTCACTCATCGCCCCGGCGACGTTCAGCGCAATGGTGGATTTGCCAACCCCACCTTTCTGGTTTGATACGGCCAACCGATACGGTTTCTTTGCCATAGTTTGCTAAACCCTCTAAATCTGTTTAACAAGATAAATGCACTTAATGGTATGTCAGACGTTACAGCTCATAGGACAGACCGGACGACAAAACACTTATAGAGGCGATCAAGAACCCTCCCCTGAGGAAATCGTGGAGATGGTCAACCAGGGCGTGGTCCGTATCTTGACGCGGGCCAAGCCCTGTCTGGAGTTCGAGACGCCAGTCATGTTGTCGATCGACGTGACTTATCTCGCCTATGGACGTCCGTCAGAACGGCGGATCAACCCCGCCCGGCAACAGCATCAATGCCACCGCGGTCATAGGAAGGTCGACCAACGTCTTCAGTGAGTGATCCACTATCCGCCACAGATTGTACAACAGCAGGCTGCACTCGAACGTGCAGAATTGCATCCGGTAGTCCGTCGACCGAATCGACGGCAGCAGCGGCTTGATCATCTTGTACTCGATCTCGGTGTCCCACGGCTTGGAGTATTCGTCCGAGAGCCCGACCGCTCCCTCATCGGCGACAGCTTCGAGAGTACAGCAGACTTGAAGGGTGAAGGAGGACGTCAGGTGTCGGAGAACCGGTCGGGCTCAATCCGTGACAACCGCATCGCGTTCCCGGTGACGCCGAGACTCATCCCCATATCGCCGACCACGATCGCAAGCGCAACGCTCACCAGCCCCAGCGGCACGCCGACGGCAAGCAGCGCCTTCACGCCGAGGCTCGCCCAGATGTTCTGCCGGATGACGCCGTTGGCCGTGTGCGACAGCTCGTAGAGGTACGGCAGCTTCCCGACGTCGTCGCCCATCAGCGCGATGTCGGCGGTTTCGAGCGCGGTGTCGGTGCCGGCTGCGCCCATCGCGATGCCGACCTCCGCGGTGGCGAGCGCGGGCGCGTCGTTGATGCCGTCGCCGACCATCGCGACCTCCCCGTACTCCGTCTGCAACTCCTCGACGGCGTCGACCTTCTCCTCGGGAAGGAGTTCGGCGCGGTACTCGTCGACGCCGACCTGCTCGGCGATGGCGCGGGCGGTGCCCTCGTTGTCACCGGTCAGCATCACCACGCGTTCGACGCCCAGCTCGTGCAGGCGCTTGACGGCCCGCTTCGAGGCCGGACGTACCTCGTCGGCGATGGCGATCGCACCTAGCAGTTCCGACTCCGTCCCGATGATGACGACCGTCTTGCCCTCACGCTCCAGCGCGGACAGCGCGTCCTCGGCGAACGCCCCGTCGTCGGACTCGGTCGCCTCCGCTACGACGCCGCCGTCCGTCTCGCGGCGTGTCCGAGAGAGATCGAAGCCCAGTTCCTCGAAGAGCGCGGGCTTGCCCGCGTAGTACGTCTCGCCGTCGATCTCCCCACGGATGCCCTTCCCGGTGAGGCTCTCGAAGCCATTCGGGTCGGGCAGATCGCCCACGCCTGCCTCGTCGGCGCGGGCGAGGATCGCCGCAGCGATGGGATGCTCACTGCGCCGCTCCAGTCCGGCGGCGCGACGGAGCAGATCGTCCTCCGTGGTTCCGCCGGCGGGTACGACGTCGGTGACAGCGAGTTCGCCCTTCGTGAGCGTCCCGGTCTTGTCGATGGCAACGGCGTCGACCTCGCCCATCGCCTCGAGGTAGTTGCCGCCCTTGATCAGGACGCCGTTCTTCGCGGCGCTGGTGATGCCTGACACCACGGACACCGGCGTCGAGATGACGAACGCGCACGGGCAGGCGATCACCAGCAGGGTAAGCCCGCGGATGAACCACGTCTGCCAGTCGCCGGCGAAGCTGAACCCGTACCCGGCCACGTCCACCGACACCGGGTCGGCGATGAGCAGCGGCGGGATGGCGGCGGTCAGGATTGCCAGCACGACCACGACCGGCGTGTAGTAGCCGGAGAAGCGGTCAACGAACTGCTCTTTGTCGGTCTTCTTCGCCTGTGCGCCCTGCACCATCTCAATGATGCGCGAGAGCGTCGAGTCGCCCGCCGTCGACGTGACTTCGACTTCGAGGTAGCCCTCCTCGTTGATTGCGCCGGCGTACACCTCATCGCCGGCGGTCTTGTCGATGGGAACGCTCTCGCCGGTGATGGGTGACTGATCGACCGCGCTCTCGCCCTCAACGACCGTGCCGTCGAGCGGGATCTTGTCGCCGGGGCGAACGACCACGGTCTCGCCCACCTCTACCTCATCGGCGGGCACCGTGACTTCTTCGCCGTCGCGCACGACGGTGGCCTCGTCGGGCGACAGCTCCATCAGCTCGCGCAGGGAGTCCCGCGCCCTGTCCATCGCGTAGTCCTCGAGTAACTCGGCGATGCTAAACAGGACGGCCAGCGTTGCGGCCTCCACGAAGTAGCCGATACCGGTTGCGGCGATGATCGCCGTCCCCATCAGCAGGTCGATGTCGAGGCTTCGGTTTTTCGCGGAGTAGTAGCCGCTGCGGACGACAGGGACGCCGCTGGCGGCGACGGCACCGAGGAACAGGATGTCAGCGACGTGAAGTGGATAGTCGAAGACGCTCGCTACCGCGACGTTCTGGCTAGTGAGAAAGAACTCGAAGAACAGGCCGAGAATGACGAACGCCGCACCGAGCCACGTCTTCTTCGCACGTGGACTCGTCCAGACCTCCGACGGCGGCGCGATGTCGACGCCGTCGTCCGCCTCGGTTTGCTCATCGTCACCGTCGGTGTCCGAGCCACCGACGACCTCGTAGCCGGCGGCCTCGATCGCCTCAACTACGTCGGCTTCGCTGATGCGGTCGGGGTCGTACGTGACGTTGGCCGTGCCGGTGGTCGGCTGGAGCGTGGCGTCGAGAACGCCGTCGACGCGCTGGAGGCTCTTGTCGACCTTCTGGGCACAGGATGGGCAGTCCATCTCGGGGACGGCGAGGCGGGCAGTCAGCTCTTGTCGCTGACCGTCCCCGCTCGCCCGCCCGGCCGCGTTTGATTCATCAGTCATCACCCTGACGTAGGGGCCTCAGTTCGATAAGCCTTAGTTGGAATATTCCAAATCGGGGGTGTCAGAGCGATGCCGACGGCTCGTCCGGCACCGAATCGCCAACGACGTGCTGCTTCGCCAAGTGTTCCTCGGCCCGCCGGAGTCGATAAGTGAGCGTCGAGCGGGGCACGTCGAGGTGGTCGGCGAGGTCACTCACGTCCACCTCACGTGGCGACTCGTAGTAGCCGTGTTCGACGGCGGCCCGGAGGGCGGCCTCCTGCTCGGGCGACAGCCCACCTGTGTTCTCAGTGCCGTTGTTTGCCGTCGTCACGGTGTTTGCGGTTCGGAGCATCTCTGTCTGGGCGCACTCCCCGACGGCCGCCTCGAGGTCGTCGAAGAACGCGGCCACGTCGCCCTCGCCGGAGTGGATGATGCGCCACGTGTAGTGACGGCCCTCGTGGCGGGTCTCGAACAGCACGCCGTCGCCGAGGTGGTTGCGGGCGATGTGGGGGACGGACGCGCAGTCGGGCGTGCGCTCCCAGTCGGAGTAGAGGACGAGCGTGTCGTCTTCGCGGTCAAGGACGCGCGTGGTCTGGGTGGCGCCGCAGTCCTCGGTCGCGAGGCAGTCGGCGTAGTAGTCGCTGGTGAGGAACGCGTCCTCGATGGCGTCGAGCGCGTCCGGGGTGCCGGTGGCGTGGTCGACCCGCCAGAGGCGCTCGGCGGTGGCGTGCAGCGACAGCGAGCGGATCCGGGCGTCCGGATGGTCGGCGAGGGCGTCCGCCACCCTGTTGCACCCGGGCTCGTATTCGAGGGCGAAGACGAGTTCGCGCATACCCGTCGATAGGCGGCGTGCGGACATAACACGTCTGCCCGATGCTGCTGCCTCGGGCGGGTGGTCAGATCACGTCGTCGGGGTCGTGGATGTCCTGCATTCGCTGTGCCTCTGCGGCGTACTGTTCTTGGAGGTCGGCGTCGTCGACTGTGCCGAGATTGTCCGGGTTGGCGTCGACGGCGGCGGTGGTGTCCCGAACGTCGGTGAAGGAGGTGAGCGCCCGTTCCTTGCGGAAGTACTGTTCGCCGTCGGGGGTCGCGTAGGTGAGGATGATGAGGTTTTGCTCGTCGTCGGAGTACGTCCGCTCAACCAGCCAGACGCGAACGCCGTCGTCGGGGTCGTCAGCCATATCGTCGTCTACGGGAACCAGTCGGAAATGGGTTGGCGACTCCACTGAAGGTGATGGCGGCGGTGGAGTTCGATATGTCATCGAACGTCTGATTTGTAGCAATCCAAACTGCGAAGGTCTAGGAACGAGGTCTGAGAATTTGTATAGCGATATACGATATACAATTTCCCTCGGTGCGGAGTTCCGGCGTTAAGAGACTCCAGATACTCAATTTCTCCCGATGGACCGAATATTGAAACTGGTCGTGATTAGTATAATAATCACGACCACTTTGAAGTCCCCCGCCGCCGTCTGGTAAGCACGAATGCTGCAACCACCTCAGAACGACGCTTCCCCCGGGGGAGAGCCGCCGAGACCGGGATCCGTGTTAGGACTGGTCCCACTCAGCTACTCTGACCGAAGATGAAGCGAACTCCGAGAGCCCCAGCAGCGTACCGAAACCGTCAGCTTCGCCATCCGCGAGTGGACTTTCTCTCCCCAATGACCGAACGTACTGAGGCCAGCAGCTGATGGCTGTCCTTCGCCGCAAACGTGCTGATGCCGCTCTCGTGTTAGATATTTATGGAAACCTCGTCTCACATATAATGTTTTTATAGGAGTGGTCCGTGATACGGCATATGAACCGCGAGACGGAAAGTACGAGCTCGTCTGGAGCATCTATTTCGCTTTCAATACCCCCTTCAGACCCGGGCTTATTCAAACATAAGGCGACAAGTGATGTTCTTCTTTTTTTAACTAACCACCGATTCAGCGACTTCTCGCTGCGAGAACTCGCAATGCAGATCGGTCACTCCCATCAGTCCGTCCGACGGGCAGTGAACGTTCTTAGTGCGAACGATTTAGTCGTCGAATCCACCGAAAGTAACCAGCGACTCATACAAATCAACAGACAGCGCCTATCTATCCCAGACGAGCCGATCCTTCGGATTCCTCAATCGGAGTACCACTACCCCGTCAAAACTGCGGTAACGAAACTCCGTGAGAACATTAGCGATGTCGTCGGCATCATCCTATACGGAAGTGTCGCTCGGGGGGACGCTGACCGACGAAGCGATATCGATCTCTGGGTGCTCACTCGCACCGGGCGGGCCGAAAGCCAACGAGAAGCGAACGCTATCGCCCGTGACCTTGAAGAGACGGAGTTTGATGGTGACCGCTACGTGTACGATATCGATGTCGAGGCCGTCCAAGCGATTCCAGCCTACACCGCTGACATTCGTGAAATCATTGTCTCGGGAATTCCAGTCTACAAGACGAGTGATTTCGAAACCGTCGAAAACCTCCTCTTGGAGGAAGGAGCAGCCAATGAATAGCGGCTCGGATCCGGCCTCTGTGCTCGCAGCACTCGAGCGTGCACAGGATGCTTTCGAGATGGTTGGACGAGGGCGGATGGAGTTTGAAGAGGGAATTAGTGCCGATTCGGACTGGAAGACGCAACTGACGAAAGCGTGTCGCCTCCTTGAGGTCGTTGACACGCTCCAATCACAGGATGGGTACTACACGGCCGTTATCGAGGTTTGCTTCGGCGCTATTGAACGGTCGATCGAGGCGTATGCGCTCTCGATGACGAATGATACACTCCAAGATTTTCAGGACCACCAGTTCAGCTACGAGCGTGCCCACCAGATCGGACTATTCGAGAAGGAGACTGCACAACAGATGAAGGCCCTCTACAGCGAGAATCGGACTGAGAGTTATTACGGCGGCGGGCGTCCAACCGAAGAACAGGCGGAAGCAATGACCGAACTTGCTATCGCGGTCCATCAATTCGCAGTAAGTCAAATCCGGGAAGGCGGCGTCTGTCTGTGCGACTGACTACATTAGACACTTCGAGAGAGCATTATGAACCGGAATACACCCACGGGACGAACGCAATCGACCTCACTCACAGACTCGTTCGAGCGGTACCTCCAGGATAAGGGAAAAGGCCGCGGTGGCGACGGCGGGAACTATCGACGCAACGCAGCACGCGAACTTGAGCGGTTCGTCGAATGGGCCGCAGGCGACCGCGGTGGCGATGACTGGACCGGGATCGTCCCCGACGACGTTGACGGGGAACCTACCTTTGAAGAGCTTGACGAGCGCGTCTTTCGAGAGTATGCCCGCCATCTCGCTGGTGACCGCGGGCTCAAGCAGAATACTGTACAAACCTACTACCGCTATATCTCTGCGTGGTGTGGCTGGTGCGTCAACGAAGGCTATCTCGAAGCGCACTACGCCCAGCGGGCGAGTGCGATGGCACCGCTTCCAGAAGACGACGGCCGAAAGCCGGGCGACCAGCAGGCCTGGACATCCGAACAGCGCCACGCGCTCACCCGACACGTCGACGAGCAGGCGCATGAGGCCATTGAGATATACACGACACGTCCAGAAGATATGGTCCCCCTCGATAAGCAGCGGGCGCGCTACGAAGCGCTGAAAGCGGCTCGTGACCGCGCGCTCGTATTCGTGCTTGCCTACACAGCTGTGCGTGTCGGGGAACTACTCCGGGATCCGAACGACCCACGCCGACGTGGGGTTCGTTGGGAGGACATCTCGCTTGAGGACGGGAGTATGGACGTCTATCGGAAGAAGCAGCAGTGGGACGCCGCGAGTCTCCCCGACCCAGTGATTTCGCCGCTGCGGAGCTATCGAAAGCTAATGGACCCACCGACTGAGCGCTGGCCAGTATTCCCGACGTTTGACCAGCGGACACTTGCGACGCTTGTACACGACGAGCTGGCTGACCGCGGGGAGCGCCCGGATACAATTGAGGAGCGACGTGAGGAGTACGCTCGCGACCTCCTGTTGGCGCTTGATGAGGACGTTCGACCGCCGTCAATCACGACGGATGGAGCACGGTCGATTCTCCAGCGTCTCTCAGGTGTGGCCGAGATCGATATCGACCATCCGAAACACGACTATCTCGCGCCTCACGGCGGTCGACGGGGGATGGGAGAGGTCCTCGTCAGAGCGTTCGGGTATACGGTTGCCGCCCGGTATCTCGACAACTCCGAGGAGATGGTGCGAGAGCGGTATTCACATATCGAAGCTGGAGAACTAGGAGACGTGGCGACGGAAGCGCTCAACGAAGTCGATTCTGACGTATAAGTGGCGGGTGGAGTAACTATTTATTGTCATTTCACTCCGCCTCGCTCGCTATGCTCGGTCGTATCGAGAACAGCATGGGACTGATGGTTTCCTTGTCCTTGTTGACACCGACAGAGACATCACGGAAACCGAAGCCGTGGACCGCTGTAGATATTTTCCTATATGGGGAGCGAGTACGCTGAATTAACGATTGCTCGTGTCCATGATGCAATTCGGACGTGGTACGGCTGGCTGGTTGAGTGCCGCGTCGCGACGGCCTCTCCGACAAATGGAGCGGAAGACTGGTTGTTCCAATGCATACGTCATGAGATGGTCTTCTTAGGAAACAGAGTCGATTGTATGACTGGTGTGTTTGGATTCAACCTCGTTCCGTCACTCAAGCGAGAGAGAGAGAGAGAGAGAGAGAGAGTGCGGACTACTCAACTGTCACCGTTCCTGTCATCCCAGAGCTTTCGTGTGGGATGCACACATACTGATACATCCCCGCAGCCTTGAAGGTGTATTCATAGGTATCTTCAGCAGCGAGCAGACCTCCACTCACATTGTTTCGTGCGGCTCTCTCAGACTCAAACCCTCCACTCGCAAAATACTCTGCTTCCGTTGGTATCTCGTCCTCATAGGCCGTCACTGTATGCTTGACGCTGCTATCGTTCACCCATCTCACTGTCGTTCCCGAATTGACGGTCAGCGTCTCCGGATCAAATGCGAAGTCTTCGTTCATCGAGACACGTGTCGGTCCGCCTGACTGGCCGTTGGATGAACAACCCGTCATTGCCATTGCTCCGAGAGTGCTTCCGCCGACTTTGAGCATCTGCCGTCGGTTCATTGCTTGAGTAAAGGTAGATCTGAGGGTTTTAGAGTGCGACGAAGAGGTCGGTAGCGTACATCACGATGAGTCCGACGAGGAACGTCACGAGGTTCAGCGCAGAACCAACACGTCCATTCCGACTAACCATCTCTCGAAGTTCCCAGATCACTTGAATGATCGCGCCCACACCAACAGCGAGGAAGAAGGCTCCAAGCGTCGGTGAGAAGGCGAGACTGCCAAGCCATCCCCCCAAAATGACGGGCGCACCGGCGAGGAATCCAAGGCCGACGAAGTGGAGAGCACTCGGACGTTCTCCACGTGCGACAGGGGCGACGACGGCCGGCCCTTCAGTCACGTTATGAAGCATGAAGCCGATGACGAGGAACGCACCGAGTGAGACGCGCCCGAGTGCGAACGAACTCCCGATTGCGAGCCCCTCGGCGAGATTGTGGAGGCCGATTCCGAGCGCGACTAAGTAGGCAATCCACAGGCCGCTCTGGGCGCGCTTATCACCTGCTTCTGCACGGCCCTGGCGCCATGCGCTGACGGCTTGAACGGCGAGAAGTGAACCAATGATGCCGAGCGTGACGAGAGCGGTTCCTTCGAACGCACCCGGCACTTGCTCACTGAGTTCGAATGCCTCGAACCCGGCATCGATAGCGAGGAAAGCGAGAATACCCGCCGAGAAGGCGAGAATCGCGTGAAGCCAGCGGTCGCTCATCGACTGCAGGAACGGGAACCACAGCATCCCGAGTGCGACAGGAATAACCCCGACGAACAGGCCGATGACGGCCATCGTAAGCAGCAAGTCGCCCGTCAGCCCTGGCGACTGACTCGGTGAGACGATGGTGTGGTGGACCGTCGCTCCCCCTTCGAGTACCAGCGCGACTTCGAGGTCCCAGGTAGGATTCCAGTGGTACGGGATGACGACCTGAGCGCTCTCACGAGGAGCGAGTGTGTTATCACCGCCTGCGCCCTGCACCTCGTAGTCCCAGTACGCTTCTGCGACGAGTACCTGTGAGATGGTTACTTCGTTCGGGCCGTTATTCGTGACGTGAAGGACCATCGTCTCTTCGTTCGGTAGCGTCGTGTGCGTTACCGACACGTCGGGGAGCGGCTCACCTCCGGTGTCGAGCGACGCGAACGGTGTCGCTGCGAAGAACCCACCTGCGATGAGTGCGAGCAGGAGGATTGGAAGCAGTGCTGCAGCCCACTTGGGAAGTCCCAGCGGACGCTCGGTCCGACTGACAGTCGTACCGCCATCGGTGTTCGGTTTGCTCATTTAGACCACCTCGAAGAAACTCATCCAGCCAAGTTCTGCGAATTCCGACTGGTGAGCGTGGAACATGTAGAGTCCTGGGTCGTGGTTTGAATAGTCCAGTTCGATAATGCCGCGCTGTGCCTGACACTGCATGACCGTGTCCACCGTCTGGTGGGTCGGCGTCAGCGTCGTTCCGTGGTCGTAGTAGTCGAAGAACTGTGAGTGAGTGTGGAACGAGTTGATGAGGTCGAACTCGATCGCGTTGACGAGGTACACTCGTTGGCGCTGATTCTTGTCGATCTGAATCGGACGCTTGGTTTCGCCAGCTTCCCAGTTACCTTGACCGTTGGTGTCACCGACACCATAGGCGAACGCACGGGTATTGGCAGCGTATACCTCATTGCCGCCGTCGAAGTTGACATCGAAGCCGTTCATCACCATCACCATCTCGTTGATGGCGTCATTCTCGGGATACTCGTGGTTCCGCGTTTTAGCCTCGGCGACGAGGTCTGCGCGAAGTTCATCAGTGATCTGCGAGCGGTGGGAGTCGCAGTACTCCTCGGGTCTGTCCGCGACGCGCTCAGGGGCTGGGTCGATGATAATCGCCCCGTACAGGCCACGATGAATGTGTTCTTTGAGTGGAAGTGAGTGACAGTGGTAGAAGTGACAGCCTGCAGGCTGGGCAATCCACTCGTACGTGAATGACTCACCCGTATCGAGGACACCTGGCCCGTTCTGGGGAATCCCGTCCATCTCCGGGTTGAGATTCCGGAGATGGGGGTGAATTGTGTGGGCATGTCGTCCGAGATTCTCGAACTTCACTCGAATAAGATCGCCCTCGACGGCCCGAATCGTTGGGCCAGGAATCTGCCCGTTATAGGCCCACGCTGGGAATTCGATTCCAGGGGCAATGGTGACAGTGGTGTCGACCGCTTGAAAAGTGAACTCGCGAACGGTTCGACCGTCCTCCTGGTACACGTCTTGCGGGACGTTCTCTTGTTCACCTCGGCCCGTGTTGAACTGGTACAGGAATTCGTGTGGGTCGAAGTCGGTGTCGCTGTACTCACCGACCGCTCCGAAGTTCCCATGGGAGTCTTTTCCGGAGCCGTGATCCTCATTTCCGTCTGCCCGTCCGATACCTGTGAAAGCAGCGCTCCCTGCGAGACCAAGCCCCCCGAGAACTGCCCGTCGGGTGGTCTTGAGGTCTGTGTCGAGCGAATCGATGAGTCGTTGTTCCAGTTTGTCTGAAAGCTCTGCTGCTTGTGAATAATCTAATGATGGCATCTATTTTGCCTCGTGGTATTGTCTGTGGGCGTTTTCAATCGATTCTCCTGGCCGTGAAACGTAGATTTCTGCAGCGACGTCGGCCGGTAGCGAGAGTGGTTTGTCTGCCGTATTCACTTCGCATGTGATCATCCCGAACGGTGCGGTCTCGACCACTTCGAGTTCCGTTCCGAGGGAGATTCCAGCCTTCGTGAGGTACGAAAGGACGTCTGAACTGTTCGCTCGTACTTCAGAGAGGATTGCAACTGTTCCCTCTTGACACTCTGCCAACGGCTGTTGTGTCTCACGCCGTGGAATTTCGAGGTCAGCGGTGGGGATCGGCTCTCCATGCGGGTCCACCGTAGGAGACTTCAGGACCGCTTCGATTCGTTCCACCAGCGTCTCGCTGAGATGGTGTTCTAAGACGTCTGCTTCCTCGTGCACCGCAGACCACTCGTACCCGAGTTCCTCAGTCAGGAACAGTTTGAGCAGTCGGTGGTTGCGAAGCACATTGAGCGCGTGCTTTTCCCCACGACCAGTGAGGCGGGCCCCTGTATACCTCTCGTAATGAATGAGGTCATCGTCGTCCATGCGCTGCAACATCGTCGTCACGGTTGGTGGCTTGACCCCTATCGCGGCCGCAATCTCAGATGATGAGGCCGGGGTGTCTCCGTCCTGAAGACGATAAATTGCCTTCAGGCAATCTTCGACCTTAGGGGTAACCATGAAACAGAATTTGATGCGTCTAAACAAATATTTTTGCCATCTTATCTCTTGATTCGGGTTGCATCCAACTGAGGCAGTCGACTGGTATCGTGGCAGACGCTTGAAATCGCGATCCCCACCCCCACTCTTTCTCGCAGTCTCACCGGGATAGCCCATCATCGTCGGGAGCCTGATTGACTTGACTCAGCAGGTAGGTAGTCCGACCACGCGACCGCCGAATGTGTCGGTTCCGAGGAAGACATGACGGGGCGGATCGACCACTCCCATTACTGAGTCTGCCGACTCCGAGTCCCACCCCTGCTGTCTCGGTCCCGAATCCGTTCGATGTCCACACCGATCTGAGAAACATTCGGAGCCGAAGACATTGACAAGTTTATAATATATCTCTCTAATTACTAAAATCAGTACAAATCAGTACAATTCCACAGTAGTTAATTTAACAAATATAAGCATCTAGGTCCCAGCTAAGATATGATTGAGGCACGACAGGGCACTCGGAGTGGGGAGAGATTTCTTATCCCTGTTCGGTAACCGGTTGAAAATGCTCTATCGAGGATTTGAACCTCGGTCCTCGGCGTGAGATGCTGAGATGATTGGCCGAGCTACACCAATGGAACATTTTGTGCTCACTGGCCTATCCAGTTAAATTCACTCACTTCATGAAATCGAATTCGATATACACAGACAACTACGTGAATTCCGCATAGGAATATATGCAATCTTTGATAAGTTCGTTCACGTTGTAGAAGAGTATACCAACTGAGAGGAGGGTCGTAACGAAATAAATAATCAACCCTGGCGGGCCACCAATCGATGTGCCAATTGCACCTCCCCCAAACCCGACAACCGTAAGCTCGACCCATGTCACTACGATACGAGACAGCAATCGGGGCACCGAACTGGACTGTGTTGATGTCACTGTCTCAGGCCACCATATTCACGAATCTATGTTGATTTCTCACTGGACTATTTCCCCACAACTCAACGGTACGAAATTGCCTGATTATGCGTCTCATCCGTAGGTTTCCTCAGTATCAACGGGACCACTGAACGCTGAATAGAGCACGACAAAGTAGCCGAGCACGATTGGGAGCAGCACGCTCGCCATGATTGACATGAGATTGAGTGGAAGCGTAGAGATAATCGCCTCCCGGACGGTAAGTCCTGCAGTCCGATCCATGAAGGGATACAGAAGGGTTGCGATAAGCCCCACTAATCCGAAGACGAGTGTAGCTGTCGCTGCAAACGCGGCGTAGTACCGACGTTTGCGGAGTGCGACGGCGTAGATTCCAGTCAGTGTAGCCGTGAGGATCACAAGTGCAACGACGGTGGGCGAACGGAAGGAGGAGCGCAGCCCTGGCTCAGTTGCATATATCGTCCCGAGCGTAATGATCGTGATACCAAGATAGCTCACGGCAGCCTGGATACCGTAGTTTCTCATTTCATCTCGTAGCGCGCCGCGAGTTTTCAGCCCGAGGAACGCCGCACCGTCGACGATCGTGAGGGCAAGGACTGTGACACCGCCTAGGAATCCCACTGGAGTGATAAGGCCGGTTGTTCCGACCAGCCAGTTCATGACGAACAGCCCCAAGAGGAACGGCGTAACGGTGCTCCCGATGACAAACGAGTAACCCCACAGTGTCCGCCAGCGGCTGTCTTCACGCTCCTCGTACATTTCTGGGGCGAGCCCTCGGAGACCGA
Organism: Haloarcula amylovorans; assembly: GCF_004681185.1. Lineage (GTDB taxonomy): Archaea > Halobacteriota > Halobacteria > Halobacteriales > Haloarculaceae > Haloarcula > Haloarcula amylovorans. The sequence continues at coordinate 98,960 of NZ_SRIF01000010.1, forward strand.
GCGCGGCCAGAATCGCGAACATCAACAGATAGTACCGACTGAAGAGGTTCGCGTACACGGACGGAAACGCCGCGAATAGTGTCCCTCCGAAGACGACGAGCCAGACCTCGTTCCCATCCCAGAACGGCCCAACAGCTGCTAACAGCTGTTCCTTCTCGTGGTCATTGTCGCGGGTTGCAAACAGGATGCCTACGCCGAAATCAAAGCCGTCGAGAAAGAGGAACATCCCGAAGATGAAAAACAGTAGCGCGAACCAGAGTTCGGCAAGTGGTAATCCGAATAGTGGCCTTGTGGCCAGCGCTCCGATGCTAATCACCTGACGTCACCTCCGAATCTGGGACGCGGTCAGAATCGCTCTGCCTGAGCTCGTCTTTCGATGGTGGTCCTGCTCGGATAATTCGACCGACGACGTATGTGTAGAGGCCCAGTAACAGGATGTACCCGGTAACGAATCCGAGGAGTGTGAACGTTGCTTCGGCGCCTGTGAGACTTGGAGAGACGCCAGCACTCGTCTTCATTACCCCCTGAATAACCCACGGTTGTCTTCCGACTTCGGTGACGATCCAGCCAACCTCTACGGCGACGAATCCCAGGAGAGACGACGCCATCAACGCCTTATGCAACAGGCCGTCTTCGAAAAGTTCGCCGCGCCACCATCGATAGCCCCCCCAGACGGCCAGCAGAATAAACCAGAAGCCGAGCGCGACCATAATCCGGAACGCCCAGAAGACGATCGCCACAGGTGGGGCTTTTGTCGAGAAAGATTCGAGTCCTCGTATCGTAGCCTGTGGGTTTCCGCCACTCGCGAGCCAGGATGCTCCACCCGGGATGCCGAAGCCAAAGAGTTCTTTCGTGCGTGGGTTCAGCAAGTCGTTTACGTCCGTCGGGAATGCAACGATATACTCGGGGACGTAGGAGTCGGTTTCCCAGACGGCTTCCATCGCGGCGAATTTCTGCGGTTGAGTTTCGGAAACGTGGCGGGCATACTCATCGCCCTGAATCACCTGCAGCGGGGCCGTGATGAGTAGAACGACGAGCGCGATTTTGAGCGTCTTCTCCCAGACATCGATATGTTCAACCGAATAGCCCCAGACGTGGTGTCGGAACACATAGTAGGCCGCGACGCCGGCCATGAAGAGCGCGACCGACTCGACGGCAGCGTTCTGCATATGGATGAACATATAGGGGAACCTCGGATTGAGATAGGCTGCGAGTGGGTCGGTAAGCTTCACAATCCGCTGGCCGTTCTCCACGACGATTTTGAACCCACGCGGCGTCTGCATCCATGAGTTCGCGATGAGGATCCAGACAGCCGAGAGCCACGTGCCGACCCCGACAGCAATACTCGATACGAAGTACAGCCGGTCTGACACACGGTTGCGGCCGAAGACGAAGATCCCGAGGAAGGTAGCTTCCAGCATGAACGCCATCATCCCTTCGAGGGCGAGTGGACCACCGAACAGTTCTCCGGCGGTCGTCGAGAATGCGGCGAAGTTCGTCCCAAATTCGAATTCGAGGACAAGACCGGTCACGGTTCCCACGACGAAGCTCACTGCAAAGATTCGTGTCCAGAACCGACGAAGCTGTTCGTACACTGGCTGTCCGGTACGAATCTCTTTCCATGTGAAATAGATGAGAAATGGCGCGAGGCCCATACTCATCACTGGAAAGATGATGTGAACAATGGTGGTGAGCGCGAACTGGAGACGGCTTGCAAGAACGGGATCAACCATTAGTTCCACCTCTACGAATATCTCTATTGGTCTGAACGGTGACCCACAGGCCGAATAAGGAACGGGCCCATACCAAATGGAATGCCATCACTCCGATTTTGCGATTTTGGCACGTCAAATGAGGGCGGTGTCCCACGTATTGGGAATCCGCCTTTGCCCCTTATACCGGGACCTTTGATAAGTATGTATGGAGCGTCGACGTATACTCAAGACAGCCGGAGTTCTCGCTACAGGCGGCGTAACCAGTCTCGCCGGATGTAGTAGTTCAGGGAACGGAAGTGATGATGGCGGTGGGCCAACCACAACCGAGACACAGGAGACCGGTATCTCGGGTGGTTCGAATACGGTTATGATGGTCACCGAAGGTAGCGAGTATTATTTCGATCCAATCGGCTTGTTCGTTGAATCCGGAGAGACGGTCACGTTCGAGATCCAGAGTGGGAGTCATTCGGCGACTGCCTACAAGAAAGGGACGAGTTCAGCCTCAGTAACTCGGATCCCTGAGGGGGCGGAAACGTTCAATAGCAAAACCCTGAGCGAACGGGGTGCGACCTATGAGCACACGTTTGAATCCTCGGGTACATACGATTACTTCTGTATTCCACACAAAGCTCTGGGAATGGTCGGCCGAATCGTCGTGGGCAAACCAGGTGGTCCTGCCGAAGAGAATATGCCGCCGGACGGAGAGGTTCCAGACAGCCAGGTCATCGTCGACCAAGGTAGCGTCTCGTATAGTGACTTCACGGGATAGTGCTACCCCAAATTCTTAGCATACGTATAACTAATTAGTATCTAGTCAGAGGTTCTATCGTGGTGTCCAAGTCTTTTCTCCGTGTGTTCTTTGTCGTTGTTATCGGTTTATCCAGTATTGGCCTAGCCTATGGATACACGCTCAGCGCAACCAACGATACCTTCGAGAGCCATCTCACGAACCAAGGTGTTGCGAACCCACAGCACCAGGCCGTTGAACCTCGCGACAATGTTACGGTCATCGCGACCGATTCGAATTCGTGGCGAGGTGAGGCGAGTAGCGGGCCTCGTGCCCGAGCGGAACTCGTCGCATTCAACCCGGACGGAAACATCCTCTACTATAACGACTCACATACGCGGTACTGGGACGTCGATCCGGTACCTGAAACGAGAACCACCGTTGAGTACATGTTCGCGGACCACCTTGAGCCGTCGTCATGCCCGGACACCAGCAACTTCACCCAGCGCCGGGTTGACGAGGAGGTCTGGAACGAATATAAGGATGCTCGCTCGACCAACGCCTGTACGCGCAACGGATATGAGCGAGTTAACTTGACGACTGGCGAGGTGACGCGTATCTGGAGCGAAACCACCCCTGGGAAGGAAGCGACCCGCTACCACGATGCTGACCGGCTCAACGAGACACACCTAGCTGTCGCGGATATCTATCTTGATCGGGCATTCATCGTGAATACCACCTCCGGTCAGACCGAATGGACGTGGAACGCCAGTAGCGCATTCCCCAGAGAAACAGGGGGTCCATATCCTGAGGATTGGACGCATATCAACGACATCGAAGTGCTTGAAGATGGCCGTCTCATGGTGAGTGCTCGGAACCAAGACCGGGTCGTGTTCCTGAATCGGAGTGGACTCATCGACGGGTGGACTCTCGGCAAGGAAGACGACTATAGTCTCCTCTACGAACAGCACAATCCGGATTACATCCCGACTGAGCATGGTGGTCCCGCTATCCTTGTCGGAGATTCGGAGAACAATCGCGTTGTTGAGTATCAACGAACAGGTAATCGCTGGGAACAGTCATGGGTATGGCGAGACGCGCGAATGCAGTGGCCACGGGACGCCGACCGGCTCCCGAACGGCCACACTCTGATAACAGATTCGAACGGGAATCGTGTGTTCGAAGTTGATGAACAAGGAGAGGTGGTGTGGAGCGTCAATATCGCCTTCCCCTACGAGGCAGAACGTCTCGGGACTGGAGACGAGAGTACAGGTGGTCCGAGTGCAACGGAAGTAAATCTCGACTCACAGACGGGCAGTTTGAGTGACCGTGTCCTGATTTTCACCAAACAGTTCATCCCTGGGAAGTACTTGAACGGTCTTATGTATATCACACCTGTCTGGATGGGGTTTTTAGAAGTTCTTGAGCTGGCGGCCTTCCTCACTGGCTGTCTTCTGTGGGCTGGAGTAGAGGGAGTCTGGCGATGGCTGTCTTGACAAGCCTACTGCTCGTTTGTTGCAAGTCCCATACCGTAGGTCAAGAGTCGACGAGATTCAAATCCCGCTTGTAGCCGTCAGATATGCGCTTCCAAACTGTACTGCATTGTACGCACCGTGAACCACGGCTGGGACTGCGAGGTTGTCGGTGTACTCGTAGGTTGCGCCCAGTACCAAGGCTAGCACGAATGCGATACCGACGTACACCAGCTTCCCTTCTCCGGTCAATGAGAAGAGATGGATCGATGCGAAGAGAGCGCTCGCAAGAACGATTGCACGGGCCGGATGCAGCGTTTTTCGGAGCGTACCCTGAACTAGTCCCCGATATAACAGTTCCTCGCCCGGACCGACTAACAGAAATGAAAGAGGAACGAGCAGGAGATACACCGCTGGATTCTGCTGACCAATCGTGACGATTCGATTTTGTGCTGATTCGAGACCAAGCGAGGAGATGATCATTGAGGCGATAACAAGCAGGCCTAACAGCGTAACTATCCCAGCGATAGTCACGGCAACATCACGTCTGTCCGGAATTGTGAGCGGGATGAAATCGAAGCCGAGATTGCGGTATCTGAGATAGAGGACAGTACCCCCTCCAAACGTTAATCCTTGCAACAAGACTGTATTCAGCACGAGGCGCAATGATGGGCGAGTCGCGACATTGATCCCGAAGATGGACAAGACGGCGCCAGCAATAAGGACGACGAGGGAGCCGATGATTGTCGAACCGTACGTGAGTCCAATCGCAGTTACGACAGAGCCAACTCGTGAAGTTGATTGTGTCATTGGATGGAATCAATAATGAGGGAACTCAAGCTATTCAGACGCAGAGCTTCGATGTTCTGTTGGGTGAGCGAGTGACCTGTGTATTCTATCATAATTCGTGTGTTATCATACTGCTTGTCGTCTCGTTCTGACTCATAGTCATCCTTGAACAGATGAGTCTGTGGGTGTGACGAGAATGAACGCGAGAAGAGGGTGATTCAGAATCGTCTGTCGTAGGTAGGTGGAACCCGTTGAATTTTGAGCCATCTATCGGTTGGTGGGGGTATCTCAAATTACGATTTGAATTGTTGAATTCCGGGTGATAAAAATACAGACCGGATTCCCATCGAGTGGGATTCCGCCATTTCTTCATTGCGGAGCCATCCCACGAAGTTGATAAGGAGTCTCACGACTTGCTGGAAAATATCTGTACACATAGCACCCCGCTGCCAGTGATACCATACCGATTCTCGTCTCGCGACTCTTTCGACAGCTCGTCCATTATGAACTGAGGATTGCAATCTGTTTTGGATTCGTGCTGTCGGGAGAATCCTCGAACGGTAATCGAACACCATATCCCGGCGAGCACGTATAATCGAATAATGGGAAGACCATTCAGTGTCGTCCGAGGACACACCAGCGTTACAGGATATCCTTGATGCGCTAGATGATTCCGAGTGCCAGGCTCTTCTCCGCGAAACTGTTGAACCCATGACTGCGAACGAACTCATAGATGCCTGTGACCTCCTCAAGTCCACGTTGTATCGCAAATTAGGACTGCTCAGCTCCACTTCTCTTGCACGAGAGCGGGATACGATCAGTTCGGGTGGCGGACGAGCCACCCACTACGAACGTCCGATAACGTGGCAATATCTATGGACGACACAGGCGAATTTTCAGTGAGTGTCGAACGTCCACCGCAGTCTACCGACGGACGGCTTGCAGACATCTGGTTGATGATGGGGGGACGAGGTATGAACGAAGTAATAACGGCGATTGCGGTGGTTAAGTTCGCAATCCTACTTCTCGAGGGTAGAATCACCTACATCGCGTTCAAAGCCTATCGGCGAACGGGTGAGGATTCGCTCCATGTTCTGGGTATCGGATTTGGTGTCATCATGCTCGGCGCTCTACTGACGGGCGTGGCCAACCAGTTCTTTTCGGTCTCGTTGGAACTCGGCGTGCTCGCTAACAGCATATTCGTCGCACTTGACCTCGCAGTCATAATGTACTCTCTCAACATGCAACAATGATCGTAGCTCAAAATCTAACCTTGTGGCTGGTTCTAAGAACTGACGTTAAACGAGGGTTCAGTTAATGCACCGTATTACAATACCAGACGAAACCGGGATTTCGCACCGGCAGTGGCAACGGGCGTGGAACCCAATAGACATCGTGGTTCGGTATTTTGTGGCCAGTTTTGTCCTGGCCGGCGTACTCCTAATGCCCGTTGCATGGATGGTTGGCTCGTATGCTCTTGTTGTTTTTATATTATTCCCGATTCTCGGAATTTCACTCAGTATGATTATCTGGCGACGTGCGTGTACAGCAGTTAATACTGCCTATCAAGAGGTCCTCAATGACATCACCAACTGGAAAAATCAATCTAGTGATAAGATAGAGATTCTGGCTTCTGATCTCAATGGCTCAGGTAATCAGTACTGCCTTGAACCAGCTAAAAAATATACGCTAACCTACGTTGAGGTAGCTGGCGAGTACACACTGCTTGAGGAGGTAACTATTGACTTTGCTAATTTAGAAACTTCGACGAAGTCAGAGAGAATCCCCTCTCAACAAATTGTGGCGCAGTCGTTTGAATCAGGAATATATAAACTTCATTCGTCGAAAGGGATTTGGAAGATTGACGGGCTCCAGAAACAATGACTGAGCGTATGGTGTTTCAAGAGTTTGGAATTAGTTCTCCACAATCTCCCTCAGTACTCTCGTGTTTGACGGGGATTGTCATCTTTGTAGGCTCTTTTGCCGTAAGGGTAGCACTTACTTATCCATAGTGTCGTGAATACCACTTTCCTACTATGGGGGCGGCATAGGAACGCGGTTAGGCGATTATATCTTCTCGTCCTGTAGCCATTGGAGCGCATCTGAGAATGCCGACATCTCGAAATAGCGCATTCGGTTGGGTGCGACTGGCCAGACGGGACGAATTATTTCCCACCAATCGAAGAGCAGCTTGGCCCAGACCGAATCGCCAACTGCGGCGTAACGGCTGATAGTGAACTGCAACCCGTAGCGTAGGTCGGGGATGATACCGTACACGTGAGATAGAAACGTCGAAAACGTCCAGTCCGGAACTACTTCCAGAACACGGACTGCGCCATATTCGTCTGTCTTCTGGATTAGTAGTGAGTATAGTTCGTCGTAACCACGTTGGGTCCCTCGGCCAACCCGGATCACGACGAGGTCTTTCTCGGTTTCATCGAGAATTTCGAACATCTGAGTGCTTGTAGGAGGAGCCATGACTAGTGGTCGTGATTCGTGCGGTCGGCGGTCCCCGTATTGATTTCCATGTCACCCACGAGTTCGACAGTCGCATGATCAATCTCACGATCCGAAAAAAGCTGATGGACCTGAGATCGGATCGCCTGCTGTTGGTCTAGTGATGTTGGTTCATATTGGAGCCGCACCGTCGCTACCGTCAGTTGACTGCAAACTTGCCAGACGTGCAGGTCGTCGACATTCTCGACGCCATCGATATTCGTTAGTTTGTCTCGAAGTCTCTCCAGTGAAATAGGACTCCGCTCTAGGAGAATTGACGTGCTCCCACGGAGCACCTTCCCTGCCGAAACGAGTATTAAGACACCAATGAGGACGGCAGCTACTGGATCAGCGATGGGCAAATCGAACACAATGACGGCTATGGTCGAAATGATCACTGCGACTGAGCCACCGGCATCGCCGAGCAGATGGTAGAATGCTCCGCGCTCGTTGAGGCTCATTTTCCCATCTTGGACGATATAGACGGACCCCAGATTGACAAGCAAGCCGCCGACTGCGATGATTAACGTCATTGTGGGATTAATTGCGACCGGATTCAAGAATCGTTGGTAGGATTCCCATAGAATATATCCGACCATCGGAACAAGCAAGATCCCGTTGAGAAACGCAGCGGCTGGCTCCAATCTATGGAGACCATAAGACCACTCATCGCCGCCTTTGAACCGTTCGGCAGTGTAGCTTGCTCCGAACGCCATCGCGTATGCGAGCATGTCGAACAGCATGTGGAGCGCGTCACTGATGAGGGCGACCGAACCAAAGAGGAGTCCACCAGCCAGTTCGACAAGGAAGCCAAGGAAATTGACGGCCGCTACGAGCGCAAGCCGACGCGTACTGCCACCTGTTTCTGGTGCCTCTTCATGTTCTGCCGTATCCTCGTGCAGAGTCATAGATCCACGTTAGAGTTGGAGTTATTTCGAATCCGAGGTCTCTAGGTTTTTGCAGGTGGATACCTGAGACGTATCTTCTTTTGTTGACGTCAAATCCTGTGCCGGAGAGTCGACCGTAGCCGAGGCTTCAGACTTGTCATCGTGTTCGTCAGTTCCAGCTTCGGACTGATCTGACTCCTCAGTGAGGGACACGTCTTGCGCAGAGGATCCGACGAGATCCAACGGACGAACCCAAATGAACCACACAACGAATATCGTCGTGCCGTAGCCGACAATCCACACTAGATCAGCTACGGCAGAAAGGTTCGCCTCTTCGAAGGTGTGTACTAGCAAACCGGGGCCGATGAGCCCAACGAGCACAACAAGGACGGCAAACTGTGGAGACATGAGCCCGAACGGGTGTTCTTGCTGATCTGACTCTGTATGGGAATTTACGTTTTCCTCGTTCTCTGCACTCATCTTATCCCTCCGAAGCATTGGTTTCGGTGTCTAGATCTGGCGTAATTCGAGAGAGCCGCATCGCGTTCCCGGTTACAGCCGTCGTCATCCCGGCGTCCCCTGCGAGAACAGCCAGCCAGATGGGCACGTAGCCAAAGGGAACAGCGAGAGCCAGCCCGGCTTTAACCACAAGACTGGCCCAGATGTTCTGGCGGATGACGCCGTTCGCATCGTTCGCGAGTTCGTAGAGGTACGGGAGCTTCGCAAGGTCGTCACTCATCAGGGCGATGTCGGCGGTCTCCAGTGCCGTGTCCGTCCCGGCTGCACCCATCGCAATGCCGACCGTGGCCGTAGCGAGGGCGGGCGCGTCGTTGATACCGTCCCCGACCATCGCCACACCGTCGTACTCGTCGACGAGTCCGTCGATGGCGTCGACCTTCTCCTCGGGAAGGAGTTCTGCGCGGTAGTCGTCGACGCCGACCTGCTCGGCGATAGCTCGTGCGGTCCGCTCGTTGTCGCCCGTAAGCATGACCGTCCGCTCCACGCCGAGCTCCTTCAGGCGGCTTACCGCGTGCTTGGCCTCAGGCCGGACTTCGTCGGCAACGCCGATGATTCCCTCGAGTTCGTCCTCGGTCCCGACAAGGACGACGGTCTTACCTTCCGACTGGAGGTCAGGCACCGTGTCTTCGAGGAGGTCGAGACAGTTGTTGCGTTCACACAGCTGCTCTGCGGTTCGGGTGACAACCCCACCGTCGGTCGTCGCGTGGACGTGTGAAAGGTCGAAGCCGAGATCCTCGAACAGCCCGGGCTTCCCGGCGAAGTGGGGCGTCCCGTCAAGATCTGCCCGGACACCCTTCCCAGTAATGCTCTCGAACTCGTCAATCTCACGTTCGGCGACACCGGCTGCGCCCGCCTCTGAGACGATAGCTTCACCGATAGGGTGCTCGCTGCGCTGTTCAAGTCCGCGGGCACACCGAAGGACATCGTCCACAGTGTTACCGTTCAGCGGCACGACGTTGGTGACGGTGAGTTCGCCCTTCGTGAGTGTCCCTGTCTTGTCGAAGGCGACGACATCGACCGCGCCCATCGCTTCGAGGTGGTTCCCACCCTTGATGAGGACCCCGTTCTTCGCGGCGCTGGTGATGCCCGACACGACCGAGACAGGCGTCGAGATGACGAATGCGCATGGACAGGCGAGCACTAGTAGGGTGAGACCGTAGACGACGGCTGTCGACCACGTCGTCCCAAGGATGTATGGACTGCCCACGGTGACGAGGACGGCGAATACGACGACGACCGGCGTGTAGTATGCAGAGAAGCGCTCGACGAACTGCTCGCGTTCGGTCTTGTTGGCTTGGGCGTCCTCGACCATCTCGACGATGCGGGAGAGCGTATTGTCGCCTGCATTCGAGGTGACTTCCACTTCGAGGTAGCCCTCCTCATTGATGGTGCCGGCGTACACCTCGTCGCCGTTGGTCTTATCGACGGGCACGCTCTCACCAGTGATCGGTGCTTGGTTTACTGCGCTCTCGCCGTCAACGACCGCACCATCCATCGGAATCTTCTCTCCAGGTTTAACGACCACGATATCACCGACCGCAACCTCGTCGACTGGAATCGTCTCTTCGGTTCCGTTCCGTTTGACGGTCGCCTCGTCCGGAGAGAGATCCATCAGCTCTTGGAGCGAATTGCGTGCACGGTCCATCGAGTAGCGCTCGAGGAGTTCCGCGATACTGAAGAGGAACGCGAGTGTGGCGGCTTCGAAATAGAGCGCCTCCCCGAACGCGAGACTTGCGACGAGCGCCCCGAGAATGGCGATCGACATCAGGAAGTCAATGTCTAGGTTCATATTCCGGGCGGAATAGTACCCGTTCCGGAGGATTTCCTGGCCGCCAACGGCGATGGCGATTAGAAATAATACGTCTGCAACGAGGAGTTCGCTGCCGACGAAACTTGCGACCAGGGTATTCTGTCCAAGGAGAACGAACTCGAAGAGGAGACCGAGTGCGACGAAGCCACCACTGATCCACGTTTTGATTGCACGTGCGCCCGTCCAGATCCGCTCCTGTGAATCGCGGTCGTCGCTGCCCTCGGTGCCGTCAGCGGTGGTGTTTGTGACCTCGTAGCCCGCGCTCTCGATGGCGGCGACGATGTCGTCCGCAGTAACGGTCGTCGAATCGTACGTGACCGCAACCTTGCCGGTCGTTGGCTGCGGGTCCGACATCGACACACCAGCGACCCCCTCGAGCGCGTTCTCGACCTTGCCAGCACACGAGGGGCAGTCCATCTCCGGGACTGTGAATTTCGCCGTGACCGCCCCGGAATTGTCGACATCGTATCCCGCTTTCTCCACACGGTCGGCGATGGCGTCTGCTGTCGTCTGGTCGCTCTCGTAGGAGACAGTGAGCGTCCCCGTCGTCACCTGCGGGTCAACATCGTTGATGCCGTCGATTTTCTGGACGCTGTTCTCGACTTTCCCAGCACAGGACGGACAATCCATCTCGGGAACTGAGAACTGAGCGACGGTACCATCTTCTATTGCTGTCCTGGTTGCTTCGCCATATTCGTGATCATGATCATGATTGTGGTCGTGATCGTGCTCTTCGTCATCGTGGTCGTGTGCATGGGATTCAGCGGCCGCGTCGTGTGAATCCCGACCAGACGAAGTCATTATGGAACGCTAGACAGCCCAATGTTATTAATCTAGCTGCTATATATGGGGGTATAATTGCCCTATAGTTATTAAAATATTCACTCTATATTATTAAAGCCGACATGTCGATTTCGTATCTTTTGTAGCTAGGAGAGTGCTATTTAGAACAAACCGTGGTCTTACAGAACTGCAGGAGTTACGAGTTCGTATGACGATTACTCTTGACCAAGTCGAACTCCCGAATGGTGCTACAGTACGGACTGGCTCAACCATCGTTGTACTCTCCACACTCACACAATTTCGCGGGAATCCGGGGTTGGGGACCGAGCGTGAAGTAAATGAAATACTCGTTGCAGAGGGCAGAAAAACCGACTTAGATGGAGAAGTTCTGATTTCTTTCGAACAGTCACAGAAGCCATTGCCACAGATTCGATTGAAGCAACTGGCATACGGCGTCGAAAATGGAGAGATTGTTCTCGGTGAAAAATAGCAGCATAATTTAAATCAGTAGATTCTTGGCGGATTATCGGCTGCTGAAGTCGTCACGCTACTCCTGTTCGGTAGTCTCAGCCGAACGAGTGTATGTAACCGTGATTCGACTGCTTGCAAGGACGTTATTCCCGATCGCGTCTCTCGCTGTGTCGTGGGTTGCGCCACCTTTTACCGGGAGTTTCTCACTGAGTGCATGCACTTGGAACCGATGTTCGTATACTTTCCCGGCTGGCGGACACGGCGGATCGTATCCGGGTGGCTGTCCGGGCCGTCGTCCCTGCCGAGCGCCATCAAGCGAGTCAACGGTTGCTGTTCGAGGAATATCCGCGGGAATCCGATTTTGCGTCGGGACGTTCCAGAGCGTCCAGAGTACTGGCTCATTGATCACGCCGCGATCATACTCGAGTGCGACAGCTAGTGCAGCTGTCGGCTTGGGGATATTTTCGACAACAAGTGGTGGAGAAATCCCCGCCCCATCACATGTGAATCGGGTTGGTAACTCACTATTAGTAGAGAATGCTGGGCTTGAGGCGTTGAAATTCGCTGCCGACTGACCTGACGTACGTGCACAACCAGCGATCCCAGTAAAGAACGCCGTCCCGCCAGTCACTAGGAATCGACGACGTCGCATAGTCTTGCTGGCTACTGAATCGTCATTTGTCTTTTGAAACTGCTATGAACGTACGTACTGGAACTCCGGTTGTAGGTAACCCTTTCAGTCTCGTTCAGTGTGGACCTGTTTCTCGGTGTTCGAGTCAAGCGAGAGAAAAAAGTGGAGATGCTTGAAGAACCAAATCCCGCTGAGCGACGCCACGACCATCCCGACAGCAAGCGTCCGTGTGATCTCGTATGCAACGACAGCTACCAGTGTCGAGAGCGCAACCACGCCAAGATATCCAATAACTGAGACAATCAAATCTGGACTGCGTCTTTCGTGTGGCCACTGAGAGAACCACTCAACAGATGGAGACACCCTATCGTATCCAATCACGACCGCGAGGACGGTTATCGCGCTGATCGGAAGCGAGAGCAAGGCTATCGACACTATTCCGGTCCATATCAGCGCACTCACGCCAATCAGTACTGGTCCTGAACAAAGGGTGATTTCGAGCCACGTTTGACTGATTCCAACCCAGATATTGCCAGCATGAGACGACATTGTGTTGGAAGATGTTCACCGGGGACATCAGGAGAACTTTCGGATACTCGCTCCCAGAGGTTACTACCAGACCAAGCGAACACTAACTACTAGGGAACCAATAGCCCACCCGAGCAGACCGATACTGTTCGCGAGGACCGACCCTGACTGGAGCGTCGCTGCAGATGCCGGCTCAATAACGAGTGCTAATACGAGGCCACGGTACGCGCTGAGAGGACTCAGCGCGAGGAGCCATGGAAGTGAGCTAGGAGACAGGACGTTCGTTGCAAGTCCGGTGAGAATCGCCATATCTAGCCCGAGTGCGAGCATGACGGCAACTAAGACGACCATCGAAATCGCTTGCTGCAACCGGTTCACGGCAGCCGAGACAGCCGTTATGATTGTGAAAAACACTACTGCAGCTATCGTCGTCAGCACGCTAAAACGGACGAACAACAGTGCGCCATTGTACGCTGTTCGGCGGAGGAGATAGTCAGTCGAACCGCTAGGCGAGAGCTGAACTACTACTCCGACTATGAATAATGATGCGAGGACGATGCTGACGATAGCAGTCATTCGGCCGAGAAGGATACCACCGGTATACGCTACTCGCGGAATCGGAAACGAACGAAGCATATCGAGCTCTCCTGAGAGGTCGTCGGCTAGAAGTGCACGATAGCCAAACGCGGCCCCTAAGACGACTAGAAGGACTTCCAGTGGCGTGAGGATACCCAGAATGACGGAAATGTACCCGGAGACACCGCCGATCACACTGAGTGTGAGAACCGCAACTGCAAAACCCAGCGCGATAACCCCGTAGGTCCGAGACCGAATAATTGTCCGAAATTCCCGCTCGAAGACAGCGAGCAGTCGGTTCTCTGAATACGCCATCTCTCTGGAGTTCGAGGCCTTACCCGTACGTTCGGTCTGACGTATGATAGTCGTACGGGTCCGTGTCTGTAGCGGGACGATACTGCTCTGCATAGGAATATTCGTCCGCAAGTTGTGCAGTTTCCTGTGGAGACACTGGTGAGGCGAGTGGCGCTGTATCGATAACGCCACTCGATCGGAGGCCCGGAACGACCGTCTGAAGTGCCCGAAGCATCGCTACGGCTGGCGACCGGACAAGGGTATCTCCGCCTGGCGTCTGATACGACATTCTACCACTGGTACTAGTGGGACGTATCGGTTGATCGAGGAGGCCATTATCATCGCTGTCGAAGCGTGTGTATCCTCCCCAGTAGTTGCCTCGATTGTCTTCGGTCCAGACGTAGCGTGTATTCTCGTCGGTGATTTTCACATGGCGGACATTGCCGACGAAGTCGTTTCGAGTAATTCGATTCGTCGGGAACGGATTCGCAACCTGGAAACCGATGCGGTTGTAGCCGACCACGTTCTCGGTGTAGACGCTTCTGCGGCCTTCTACAAGGATGCCGGCTCTATTGTGGATGACGGTGTTTCTGGCGATATAGTTCCGACTCCCCGCGAAGTCGATTCCGAGGGCCGCATTCCGGACGTCGTTTCCTATTGCGGCGTTCGCAGACCCCTCGGTTGCGGTCATGACGGGTTTGAACATGTCCCGAAATGTGCTGTTGGCCACAAGCCCCTGCTGCAAATAGAGGCCGTGAAATCCTGTGACCGCCCCCTCTGCGTGTATATCTCTGACGACTATGCCAGACGTATCGTGGATGATGAACGAGTGAAAGCCGCCATAGATAGCTGAGTCCTGTACCAGGATACGGGAGGACATCACGCTGATTCCGATCGAGCCGTCATCCGCTTCTGGTGGGCCGTAAATCGAGGTGTCAGTAACGACGGTTCGGGGGCTCTCTCGAATGAGAAGTCCGGTCTGATTCGTCGCTATTGTCACGTTCGCAACGAGTGAATCGGATGCGCGTGTAAACGCGATGCCAGCGGCCCCACGGCCGTATGATTTCCATATCTTCGCGAACGTCCCGTTCGTAACGATCGGTCGTGCAGCGCTGCCATTTGTCCCGATACCGGCTATTCGAAGCCCAGCGATAGCAGCTTGGTCGCTGGTGACACTGAAGACATGGCCATTGCCATCACCGGTAATCGTTGTGCTGTTCGGTCCCGCACCACGAACCGTGAGTGGTTTGCTGATTGTTAGCGTGGTTACATTGTAGCTTCCTGGTGGAACACGAACGGTAGTATTCGGCGGGGCTTGTTCTATCGCCGCAGCTACTGTCGGTGCATCGGTCCCCACGACCGTTTCTACCGGACGGTCTAGTAGCGTTTGGCGTCGTGTCGCTGTCTGATTCGCCCACGTCTGTCGCATTGTAACCGTCTGTTCCCACTCGTCCCGAGTACGATCTACACTATCGAATTGTCTGTTGCGAAGCGAGTTCCATCGAATCACGCTTCCACCATACTTCTGGGTGAAATTATGCGCACTCTGTCGAGTGGAAAACGGAACGATAGCTTGCGTTTCTCCAGGGGTTTGAGCGCGACTCTCAACGACAAAGTAGGCATTTTCGGCCGCGACCCAGCCTGCGGCGTTCGGTGGGGGGACGCTCAGTGTCGAGTTAGAGCGTAGCTTCACACCGGTATCTGTGAAATCAGAAACGTAAACCGTGAGCAGACGGCCGAACTCTCTGGTGTGTCCTGGTTCGTGGAGATCGTTGATGAGAAAGGAGATCCCGTAGTACCCGGCGACGTACTGATACTGCGAGTAATACACCTCCGCCCGTGGAATAGCAGCCGGCGTCTGGCTGGCTTCGTAGACTGCGCCATATGCGAGACCACCCTCGTTGGTTCCTTCGAACGGAACCGGTCGTGGCTCTTCGCGTTTGACATCGACGACAAACGAGGCGCTCCCTATCACGATGACCACGATGAGCGCCAAAGTGATGATCTGCGGTCGCATCTGTGGTCCGTGCTATACAGTATGGTGAGCGTACGGAAATGCCGTGCGGTGCTGAGCAGGGCGGCAAATTCAACCAACCCTTACAGCATCAGTCTTTGTGCCCTGTTTGTACCGACGGGTCACGCCCTAAAACCGAGCCGAAGACGCCAGCCATGTCCGTTTCAGTTGTCCGGTTTCGGAGGTCCGTGGGTGAAGCTTGGACGACCAATCGGCCGTCATTGAGAATCCCAACTTCGTCAGCGGCAGAGACGTACGTGAGGTCATGCGTCGTCATCAGCGCGCTGGTTTCGGTGTTGGTGAGCGTGTCCACTACATCGAAGATGTGTTCGGTATTCCGCGGATCGAGGCCACTTGTTGGTTCGTCTAAGACAACGAGGGAGGGATCTCCGAGAACTGCGACCCCGAGTCCGAGCAGTTGGCGCATGCCGCCCGAGAGCGAACCAACGCGGCGCTCTGATACAGCATCGAGGCCGATGGTCTCAAGTATTCTGCCGGTATCGGTTGCATCGGCTAAGAGAGTGCCATAGAATTCGAGGGTTTCACGCACAGTCTGTGAAGCGCGAAGATTAGGATGCTGTGGCAAATAACCGATTGGCCGAGCTGACCCGGAGGGGCGAGCGATTGTTCCTTCTGAAGGAGTGAGTAATCCAGTAATGATTTGGAGCAGTGTGGTCTTTCCGGACCCGTTGGGCCCGACGAGTGCCAAGAATTCTCCTGTCTTGACCGACAACGAAATTTCGTCTAAGACAGTCACTGTGCCGAACTGATGACTGATATCGTCCGCAACGAAGATGGTATCCTCGCTTGAGCTAGTTGAGGATGGCACGGTCTCTCGATACTGAGATACGTGCTAGCCAAGTATGTGTCTTGTCTTGAGGTCGTTTGGGAAGCGCCGATAGTGACGGGATAGATCTCCGGTCATCAGTCATGGTTGTGTGCGAGGTCCACCTGTCGTCGCTACTCATCGGAATCAGTCAGGTAAAAGTGACTCGTCGGCTAAGGTCTACTAATGTCACTGGAACGGTCGTCCGGTCTTCGCTCGGTTCGGTTACTTTCAGTCTTTACCTTCTTTTTCGTCGCCCTCACACAAATTCCGGCCGTCTCTGCACACGGTGCGACCGCAACCGGTGGACTCTCTCAGAGACACGGGATCGTACTCGCCCTTATCGGCATTGTTATTCTTGGCGGCGCAACCATTTTGAAGCGGCGGCAAGCTATTACATCGACAACTGCCCTAATTGGTGTCTTCCTTGGAATCGTCGTGACTGCACTCGGGGCGATTCTCTTTGAGGGCCTGTCGCCAGACCCCTCCTACATGGCAAGCTCAATGCCATTCCCGCGTTCGTGGTACCCTCTTCTATCGCTATCCATCGGTTTCCTAATTATGATCATGAGCGCGCTTGTCGGCTGGTTTCGGTGGCCGACCCGACCACGATACACTGCCCTCGGGACCATGATGGGGTTATGGATCACATATCCGTATCTTATCCCCGGCCCAGCTAGTTACTCACACCCGCTAGGTTATAGTATCGTTCTGGGAACGCCCGTCCTCGTCGGATACATTATCTGGAAAGACGCGGGTCATGTGCTCCGGGCGGTTCTGCAGGATCGGGTCGCTCGCCGGTTCGGAATTGGTGTTGGTGTTGTTATCGCGTTCTTCTTCGTGTCTGCTACGGGGTATCTTTCATTCTTTCCGGATGAAGGACTCCCCCACGAACGAGTGATTACCGTCCTCCCTGCGATTTACCAACTCGTGAAGTGGCCGGTTCTCGAAGTGTATCTCCCACATATCCCGCTCTTCGTGGCAATATCGCCCGGACAGCTGATTATCGTCGGGATGTTGAGCACTCTCATTGGCTTGAATGCCACACTGATTGCTCGTCACTGGCGTGTCGAAGAACGCGCGGGGATGACAGAAGGCGCCGCCGGGAGTGCCGCTATCGTCGGTTCGTGTACCTGTGGCTGCTGTGGCCCGCTCGTCGCGAAGATCGCGGTATTGGCGGCCGGGCCGTCTATCGCGGCTCCACTCTATTGGATTTTCGTCGATTCAGCATCACCGCTGAGTACGCTATTTATCATCGCGAGTATCGTCCTGTTCACCGGAAGCCTGATCTACTCGGTCGAATCAGTGCAGCAATCCGCTAGCCCGACCGATATCGCCCCTGCTGATTGAATTGAACATTTCGCTTGGCTTGATGGCTTTCTGTCCTGTTACTCTCAGTACAGCCGTTTCGACTGCTGAACCAGAACCGTTTCAAATACGACTCTGCTAGCGTTCGCTATCGAATACAGATTATAATGTCGCAGATACAAACTGCCGTACCTAAGGACGAAACACCGGCGGGCGAGTGTGGGTATTGCGGGCAACCATTTCCGACTACTGAGCGCCTCGTGCTTCACAAAGGACTAGAACATCCCGACCAACTCGACAAATCTGAGCGGGAGGCGTTTACGTCTACATTTTCTGCTGAAGACGATAGTCTCCGCCAGCTACGTTTAAAGATGCTTGGAGTGTTGATTCTCCTCTATTTTGCATTCCTGATGGTGTATGCCGTCTTCGCCTGATCCAGACACGAATATGGCACCCAATAACGAGACACAGACAAAGCAGTGGTCAGCAAAACAGGCCGTGAAGACAGCTCTCTCAGCAGCTTGCTTCAGATTCTCCATACAGTTTTTGGCGTGGTTCTTGGCGTTCGTCTTTGTGGTTGATACTGTCGCAGCAGCAAACGGACTCACACTTTCGAAGGGGCCGCGGGATACACTCGCCATTCCGCGGTGGCTCTATCTCACGACAGGCGGTGCCACTATCGGGGCATCAGCACTCCTCGCAAGCTTCGTCACCGACAGAACATTCGTACGTAACCTCCACAGCTGGTCGCGAGCACTCCCCACAATCAAACAGTGGTGGCGCCCGATTATATGGCTTGGTCGCGGTCTCGGCGTCGGCATGCTCATTCTGGCGATATATCTCGGGTTCACTGGCCCGGAGCTTCCGACCGCGAGCTTCACGATATTACTCGCGTTCGCTGGGCTTCGTGCTGGTCTGCCGATAGCAACCTATCTCATTGGAAACGTGTGGCCGATACTCAACCCGTGGCGGACTATCGCTACTGTTCTTCCCGCTGGCTTTCGCGAGTACCCGCACTGGTTGCATCGCTGGCCAGCCGTCGCTGGCTTGTTAGTTCTAGTCTGGGTCGAAGTGATTTTTCCGGTCAGCACCGTTCCAACTGTACTCGCTATGGGGATTGTTCTTTACTCGACGATAACGATTGCCGGTGCGGTCCTGTTTGGTCCACCATCGTGGTTTGACAACGCAGACCCACTCTCTGTTTTGTTTAGGCTGTACGGTGTTGTTGCCCCCATCCAACGGCACAACGGTGCGCTCCGGATAACGCTACCTGGGAGTGAACTACAGAATTCAGACGTAGTCTCGGATACCTCTGACGTTGCTTTCATCATCGCACTGATTTGGGAACTCACGTACAGCGGCTTCATTACTACTAGCGCTGGTGCAACAACTATCGAAACCCTAGTTGGTATCGTCTCGTTTGGAATCGTGGCCATTGAGACGCGGGCAATCGTCGTCTACACGATCTTGTTTTTCTGTGGCTATACCGTCTTTCTGGGCGCATACTGGTACGCGGGTCGCGTCTCACGACGCAGCACGGGTACCTACGTCACCGCTCAGACGATTGCATTTCAGTTCGCGCCACCACTCTTGGCAATTGCAGCGGGGTATCACCTTGCTCACTACGCCGGATTGTTTGTTTCGCTAAGCCCAGCACTCACCATGGCACTTACCGCTCCACTGTCCCCGCCGGCGAATCCGCTGGTTCTCTCTGTCCCATCTTGGTTTGAAGGGCTGAGTATTGCGGCCGTGCTTATTGGACATCTTCTAGCGATCTGGGTGGCACATGCAGCCGCATATGACGTCTTCTCCAGTCGTCTTGTCGCGATTCGGAGCCAGTATCCGTTCGTTGTGGTGATGGTTGGATATACAGTAATCAGCCTCTGGATTCTTTCCCTCCCTGGAGCTACGCCACCGTATTTGCCTTGATAGGCACTAGACCGTCCTATCGTAGCTACTCGCCCCATCTCATAATAGTCAAGTTCGAACGTGTGGACAGTGCCTAGCTTACTCAGACAGTGAACTCGATCGGTGGCATGTCGATAAAGGCAGTCTCGTAACCGTCGTGTCGTGCGAGTTGTGGCGGTGTCTGGACAGTAATTGAGACTGAGTCACCTGACTCGACCCCGGGAAGAGATGCCCCGTAATAACAACTAATCTCGGGGTCGAGCGATGCCTGTAGCGGCCCTTGAAAAACGGTCTTTTGTCCGCGTTTTACGGTTGTCGAGAGCGTCATTCGAGGCAGGATAACGCGGTTATACGGCGTTCGCGGTGAGACAATCATCTGCGGGCGACCCGCCTTCCCAAAGCGGGTCCCACCCTCGACAACAGTAATAAAGAACCTCGCGTCGCCAGAGGATCCTTCGCCGATTAACCGACCAGGAAGGTTGCTTTTTGCTGGTGCCACTGGTTTAGGTATCTTCTGCATTCCCATCAGGTCAACTGTCCCTCGTGAGCCTGCTTTCTCCCCTAGCCGACGATACGTGAGATTATACGTTTCATCCGTATCGAATGTGAAACTCATCGTGGCGGATTGTGCCTCTGTGAACCGATTTTCGAATGGTTCTGTCCGATTGGTTTGAAGTGGGCCGACACGGAGCGTGATATCATATTGTCCCTCGCCGGGAAGCCCAATATTGTCTCCATAGTGAAACCCCATATTCGGTGAGAGCATTGGCCACAGATTATTACTGGCTACTTGGCCGCTGGTATCGCTGATTTCTGCAGAGATGTCTAGTGGCAGGATTGTGTTCGTCTCTGTATCCCACGCGCTCACCATTAGGTGGAGTGAATCGTCAGGTTGCACAACAACTTTTGTCTTATTCGTCCCTGTGAGATTCCAGAAGCGGTGTGGGAACGAGTGCATTAGTGCAAATCCGACATCACCGGCGGTCGTCGTTCCGTATAGTCCCATCCCTTCGACAACCGCTGGGTAATAGACCGCCGTAGGACGATTCTCAACGAGTGGCGGGTCTCGCCATGCCGACTGAGTCTCGAAGCCGAGACTGCTGAGACACCCAGAGAGAGCGGTCCCTCCCAGTAGCCCAAGTCCACTTTTGAGGAGCCGTCGACGGTTCATTGTTCGATTGTTAGGCGGCAAACGAGTAGAAGTTCTGGTACAGTGCGCGAATCATTGCTGTAGTTGCTTGGGATCGGTTCGTGAATCTCGATACAACTATCGGGATTAGCAAAAGTCCTCTATTTTCCAACGTAGCGGGATGCTGACTTGCTGAGGTCGGCTTGCGAGAAATAGAGGATGGATTCAACATCTACAGAACGGCAGTACGTGGTTACTCACGGAGAAAGCTAGTGATAGATTTTCGACTGAGGAACCGTGGCGTTTGCTCGCAGTAATCTGCGTATGCCTCGCCGTACTGTTCACGGAGCCACGGTTCTTCGGCGAACGGAAAGAGGACGTAAATGACGACAGTCAGGAAGCCATGTACTGCGAGCTTTCTGGAGTTCACTGCGAGAAGCGTGCCGACGATGAAGGTGACGAATCCAACTGTTTGCGGGTTTCGCGTGTACTTGTAGATGCCGTCAGTACGGAGCTCTCCTTCTCGGCCACTACTCTCCATCCACCCGAGTTCAAACAGGGCTGAGAGGGAAAACGCCATACCGAGCGTTGAGATGAGAGCCCCGGTGATTCGGAGAGGGGTATCCGTGAGCCGAGACGAGTTCCAATCACGGTAGGCCAGCACGGGGAATCCGGCGAAGACAACAGAGAGGGCCGACCAGTTGACCCACCATCGCCAGTTACTGTCACCGATTGGCCAGAGACGACGGTCTGGAACAAATGCACTGATGAGGTATCCGACGATTAAGATGATGTCGACGACAAATGTGGCGAGGAGGGCCCGGTTCGACGGAGATTGCGAGGACATAGCTCCGCATTGTTGCTAACTCGCCAAACTATTTGGGGACGACGTCTATAGGTACGCTACACAGTCGGATTGACGGGTAACTGATTCACGCAGTGTATCGGTCACCGCGGTTCTGACAGAGGTTCGAGAGCAGTTGATTCGGATGTACGGGCTCCTTTGCTAATTTCTATAGAACAGCGGATTCCCAGTGTATGGGAAACCGACGCGCGTTCTTCTGGCTACCCCTCATCGTCCGTGATAGAGACACACTCGGAGTGCCCAGTGCCGCTATTCGAGGTCGATTACGCATGACCAATCCGCAACTCGATATAGAACAGACCGATATGGAGGAGCAGCAAACAGCTACCGAGTCCCAGTCGCTGTCGTCGTGTCCGGAATGTGATGGGCCGGTCGTCCACGACGAGGAACACGGGGAGACCACCTGTGGAGAGTGTGGGCTCGTCCTCGATGATACATCGATTGATCGGGGGCCGGAGTGGCGGGCGTTCTATCACGACGAACAGGAAGAGAAAAGTCGCGTCGGGGCACCGACGACCCACCTCATGCACGATAAGGGACTGAGCACGACAATTAGCTGGCAAAACAAGGACGCGTACGGGAAGTCAGTTTCCCCACGGAAACGGGAGCAACTGCAGCGCATGCGGACGTGGGATGAGCGCTTTCGGACGAAAGATTCCCACGAACGAAATCTCAAGCAGGCCCTCGGCGAGATCAGCCGCATGGCTTCTGCACTCGGTGTGTCCAGCCCAGTTCGTGAAACCGCCGGGGCGATTTACCACCGGGCAGTCGATGAGAATCTCCTGCCTGGGCGGTCCATCGAAGGAATGTCGACAGCATCATTGTACGCGGCCGCCCGGCAACACGGCACCCCGCGGTCACTCTCGGAGTTCGCGACTGTCAGCCGGGTGAAAGAGATCCGCATCCAGCGAGCATACCGATACATGTCCAGAGAACTCAACCTACAGATCGAACCGGCGGATCCACTCGAATATGTACCCCAATTTGCATCGGCACTCGAGATAAGCGATGAGGCGACCCGACAGGCGCGGGACCTCCTCAAGACCGCGAAAGCGGAGGGGGTTCATAGCGGCAAGAGCCCAGACGGACTCGCGGCGGCGGCGATCTACGCAGCGACACATCTCACAAACGAGCAACTGACACAGGAGACGGTTGGCAACGCCGCACACGTAAGCAAGGTCACGGTTCGGACCCGGTACAAAGAACTTCTTGAGGTCTACGCGGCAGACAGTGGAGACGTCTGATGCCGGTTTCCCTGGTTTGCAGCTGTGGCAAGCCAGTTCTGAATGCAAGACCAGCGACGGATATGCTTCGAAGCGTCTGTCACCCTTGCCCGTTCAACTCGTAATCGAATGGCCTTTCCGAAGTACCTTCGACAATCGACCGATGGTGAGTGAGCCAGCGTCGTCTGAGGATACGCCATCGTTACAGGATATCCTGGATGCGCTGGACGACCCCGACTGTCGGGCCATTCTCCGCGAAACAGCCGAACCCATGACTGCGAACGAACTCATTGACGCCTGTGAGATATCGAAATCGACACTGTACCGGAAATTAGACCACCTTAGTCAAGCATCGCTCGTTCGAGAACGCGATGTGATCAATCCCGGCGGTGGGCGAACCACGAAATATGAACGGGACTTCGACGACGTCACGATCTCCATGGACGAGACAGACACCTTCTCGGTGACAATCGACCGACCGTCCCGCCAGTCCGATGCACGCCTCGCTGATATCTGGTCGAAGATGGGAGATGAACTATGACCTGGGTCGATACCGCCATCATCGTTGTCAAGACGGTGATTCTCCTACTTGGCGGGGGAATTACATATATCGCGTATAAGGCCTATCGTCGAACTAGGACACCATCGCTACGTGTGCTTGGTGTTGGATTCGGCATTATCACACTCGGGGCACTCCTCGCTGGCATCGCCAATCAGGTCCTGTCGGTATCCCTCGAGATGGGTGTCTTGATCAATAGCCTGCTTGTTGCGGTCGGGTTTGCAGTCGTTCTGTACTCACTCTATCTGGAACGTGGATAAGATAATCTGAGTACGCTGTGTGGCGTCCAATCGAAAAAGCGGTATCCTGAGCAGCGAGGCTTAATAGAACACATGGTTGTCGGTTCGGAGTTTGGCCGAAGAGAAGTCTGAGTCAGGCCACAAATTCCAGGTGAACAATCGCACACTCTCAAAACGGTTGGTAAATGGGGATCTCAACGTGGGGAACGGAGACGCCAAGAAGCGCTAGGCTATGAGCGAGAGGCATCCAGCCCATGAACAGAAAAGCGACACCAAGTGCACGATGCAGATATGCACGGCGCGTCGGATTCACTGATTGCACGATTGTTCCATAGAGGAACAGCGTCGGGAACGTCCCCAGACCGAGTGTTCCGAGAGCGAGGACGCCCATACTCGGGGAGCCATGAGCGAAGGCGTATAGAAAAGCCGGATACAGCAATGGACAGGGAAGCAGTCCATGCACTAACCCCAGCCCAACTATTCCGTGCCCGGTCACCCGGTCTTCGAGTTTCGAGGTCAAGACGCTGAAGAGGCGAGTGAACCGGCCGCTGCCGAGGATGTCGTGGCTGCCGTGATGGCCAAGCGCGTATCGCGCACCGACGACGAGAATAACGGTCCCGACGACGAACCCGGTGCTCACGCGGACAACAGTCCCGACGACAGTAACGACGCCTGCTGCATCGAAGACCAACGATCCAGCGAGACCGAACACGCCACCCAGAACCGCGTAACTTACCGTTCGGCCGAAATTGAAGAGTGCGTGTTGGCGTACTTCGTAGAGAGAGAGCATGCCATCAGCACCATGCTTCGGCGCGGCAGCCAACTGCTTTGAGTACATCGTCACTAATGGGCCACACATCCCCAGACAATGAGCGCCACCAAGCAGGCCGACCACGAAAAAGACGATTAGTTCGGTGCTGGCAGCGGCCGCGATTCCAGCCCCATGCAGCGGAATACTGACAATAGTCCCAGTCATCGGTCTGGTCTGGCTGCGCCGGCGGTCTGGTTCGACGACGAGAGCGGTCGTGTGGAATTCATCACCACGAGTAAACTACTCGACGCCATGGCCACCGAGGCGAAAAGCGGGTTCAAGACGCCAGCGAGTGCCAGTGGAATCGCGATAGCGTTGTAGAGGAAGGCCCAGCCGATATTCTGTTTGACCCGGCGGTTCGTAGCGGCTGCGATGTCAAAGACTGTTGCTATAGACGCAAGGTCGTCGTCGACAATGGCGACGTCGGCAGCATCGACAGCAAGCGCAGTCCCGCTACCGAGCGCGATACCGAGATCTGCGCTTGCGAGCGCTGGCGCATCGTTCGTCCCATCGCCGACCATCGTAACTTGCTTCCCGGCCCCGAGCTGTCTGACCGTCTCGGCTTTCCCTTCCGGCGGCACGCCCGCAAACACATGATCGACGTATGGATGCTGGCGGAACGTGCTGGCCGCATCAGAATTGTCGCCGGTGAGAACAACGACTTCGATATCGCGGTCGTTCAGTTCAGCTATTGTGTTTGCCCACTCATCACGGGGCTCGTCACCTACGACAATGATACCCTCCGCTCTGCCGTCACGCCCGATGACGACAGGGAGGTGCCCGGATTCGGTAGCGGCCGTCACTTGCGTTCGAATCTCGCGTGGCACCGACCAGCCCTGGGTGTCAAAGAGTGCAGGATGGCCAACGAGTACCGCCCTGTCTCCAACGGTTCCCTGCACGCCCTTCGTATAACTCTTGAAGGCGGTCACGTCACGCTGGGCTTCTGGCTCGTCAGTGTCCTTCAGGACGCCTCTATCGGTGTGTGTTGTGGTCTCGCCTTCTGACGAATCGCCACTGCTTGCGACCGACGTCGGAGCGACTGCGTCAGTGATTGCCTCCGCCACTGGGTGGGACGACCGCTCCTCTACCATCGCAGCCATCTCGAGAAGCTCTGTCGGTGCGTCCGTCTCGATAACGTTCATCTGACCTGTGGTGAGCGTCCCGGTCTTGTCGAAAACGACGACGTCCATTCCCCGAAGGCGTTCAAAGACAGTATCGTCGAACACGACGATTCCCTGCTCCATTGCTTCTCGAATTCCTGACGAGACTGCGAGTGGTGTCGCCAGCCCGAGAGCGCAAGGACACGACACAATGAGGACGGTAAGCGCAACAAGGAGTGCGGTCGTCACTGTTGCGCCGAGGGCGAGATACGACACCCCAGCGACGGCTGCGAGGACAAGGACAAGCGGAACGAAAACTACTGCGAGCTTGTTCGCGAGTTTTTGCGTCCCGTTCGTTGCACTCTGAATGTCCCAGAGGACGTCGACGATGCGGTTGAGACTACTCGGGGCACCATCGGCAACGGTAACGACGGCCCCACCACTCGTCACCAGGGAGCCGCCGACGACATCGTCGCCTGGTGCTTTCGTAACTGGCAGTGATTCACCCGTAACCACCGCTTCGTCGATGGTACAGCTGTTCTCTCGGAGATTTCCATCGACGGGGATGCGCTCGCCTTCGCGAACGAGAATGGTATCACCGCCTGTCAAGTCTGTGACGGCCACCTCTTCTGTCTGGCCGCCGTCGTTGAGCAAGCGCGCGTCGTCTACCTGTGCGGTCGTGAGCTCGGAGAGACGCTTCATCGCCTGTCGCTTTATCGTCGATTCGTAGTATGTCCCTGCTGTGACCACGAGAATTATCGCAACGGTCACGTCGTAGTATACATGATTGTATATCGCATCGATAACGCCGACCTGGACGAGAAACACGGCAATCGTGCTATAGAGATATGCACTCACTGCTGCCAATGAGACGAGCAGATCCATATTCGGCTGGCGCATTCGAAGACTGACATATGCTCCCCGTAGCAGCGGACCGCCGGTATAAAACAGCACGAGACTCGTGAAGAAACAGAGGAAGTAGTAGAAGTACCGCGCCGACGCAACCAGATCGCGAGCAAGCTCCAGTGACCGACCGGAATAGAGTACCCCAAAGTGGACTGGGTACAATGAGATAATATACGGCAGCATGACCATCATCCCAAACATGACGCCAGCAGCCAGCCGCCACGTGAGTTCCTCTTCAGTTCGCTGACGTGCTAAGTCGTCGTCACGATGTGAGGCTGCGTACGCACCTTGACTGAAGACGTCTAATAGTGCTGATTCGGACAGTTCGTCACAATCGTAGTCAACCCTAACGGTTTCGGTCACATAACTTGCGCTGGTGTCGGTGACGCCAACAGTTGCGTTCGCGATGGACTCCAAGAACGCCTCACAGGTTGTACAGTGCATCCCAGTAACCCGAAGAAACGTCCGATCATAGCCCTCAGGTGGTCCATCATGTGTGTTGTCTGTATCGTCTGCAACGGCCGCTTGAACATCGGCCGCAGTGACATCGTCTATATTACCAATGGTCGCCTGCACCTCGCGACAACCAGTACAACAGAAGCTGTCACCAGCGTCGTTTGTTACTGGATTTGCCGAGAGTGGGAGTCCACAAAGCGCACAGCCGACGTCTGCATTCGCTTGCTCAGAAGCCACTGTCGTCGCCTCCAATCACCACTCGGCTGACCAGTCGGGCAAGGACCGCTACGACATCGCTGTCGGCGGTGGTATCCCGCTGGTTCGCCGGTGCGTCCATAGTGGCGCTCCTACCATTCTGTGGCAATCTATGTATATCAGTGTTCGCCCACTCTGGCGGGCGGTGTTTAGTTAAGCGTGAAAAGTGAGGCGGACGGATTTCTTGGTGTCCATGCCAGAAATCAGCCGCCTCAGTGGGAATAGAGACTGGATTGA
>NZ_SRIF01000011.1 GCF_004681185.1 Haloarcula amylovorans
CCGCATGACTCGTGATACGTCGATACTTGGCCGATGTCCGGACTGCGATGAAGACATCACTCCAGCGTGGTTATTAGTCGAGTACGAGCAAGACGATGGGACGACGGGCATCTGGGCCGAATGTCCGGCCTGTGAAGATGTTGTACATCCCAAATAGCGGCCAGTATGAGACTTTTCTACGTTGAACGTGGCTGCTAAGTCCCGACAAGGGCTATAATACTGACCCTCATTGTGCTATGCTACGACCTAAAATCAAGAGTGGACCGAGATTGCCATGGCTCATCAAAAGCACCTGACGACTGCCCTTATCGTCGTATTCCTCTCTGGAACGCTACTCCAGGGCGGACTGGCCGGTGTTGCAACGCCCAGTCTAACGGACGGCCAGTCACATCCAGGCTGGCAGGACGCTGACGCAATAGAGCGCTCCTTGGAGCGGTCACTTCACGCTGCAAGTATAGCTCAACCGGGAGCGGATGACCGCGTCAGAATGCCTGAACTAGGTGATGTCATGGCTGTTACCGAGACGGTCGACGAGATAACGACGCCTGGACTGGTGTTCCTAGCGGGATACAGTCGCTATGATAACTCCGATCCACTGGAGAATACCGCTCGAAATCAGATTTACGACGTCATATCGTGGTCGCCTGGCACCTATCCAATGGAGATAGTAGACACGACATCGTTGTCGCGGTCGACGGTTCGCTATCACCTTCGAATTCTCGAGGAAGAAGGCCTGATAGCCAGTGAAACAGTGCTTGGAAAACAGCGGTACTTCCAACCTGGGGACCAGCACATCGAACTACTGGTCGCACTGAAGACTGAGATGAGCAGGGCTGTCTTGACAGCCATCTACCGGTTAGAACCGGTTTCCGTCTCACAGCTGGCTCACGAACTTGACCGCGCATCAAGTACCGTCTCTTATCATCTCTCTCGCTTGGTCGAGTTAGGACTGGTAGAGCAAGAGCGCGACGGGAGCACAGTCCTCACTCAGCTCACAGTGGAAACGGAGCTCGAAATGCAGCGTCACGTGAAGACCAGCGGCCCGGCGGAGATTGCTGCGTCGCTCTCAAAAACCGGTCGATGAGTTCTGGCGTCGCTGGTACTTCACTACCATCTATTTACTGTCCACTCGTGAGATAAGGGGTAAAAAGCCGGATTTCGGGAGTTTGGCCATAACCCTTAGTCGTGTCTCTGACTGAGCCCGGGTACGATGACCAACAATCCGACGCAAAGCAGTCAACTCCCGACACTCGAGTTCCGTGTCCGATCTCTCACGTCGGCCACTGCCGGGACTAAACAGCAGGAGGTACTCGATCGCCTTGACCAACTCGAGGCCGACGGGCTGATAGACGAGTATACTGTCTTGGTCTGGGGGAAAGAGTTCTGCCCCGAAACGGCGTCCGGGACGGATCATGGTCGCACCGTTCGCGACCGGCTGGCCGAACTTGATGAATGGGCTGCTCGTACTGGCTTGGCAGTCGCCCCCTTCTTTCGGTTTCGGACCGGTCACTCGGAGTTACTCGACACAACGCTCGGAACCGTCGTACATCCGACGATGATGCTCGCTGAATACGTTGGATCTGAGCTCAAGCACGTCAGCCCCTGTACCGACGGTGAAACGTGTCATGATATCGACGACCATTTGGATGCAATAGCGAACGAGACAGCACGCGTTCCAACAGCGCCGGGCTCTCGCCCGCAAAAAGTACCAGCGATCATGTCCGAACTTCGAGATGCGAAAACGAGCACCGCCGAAGTGGAGTAAATACGTGTCACTCCCAGATCGACTTGATACGCTCATTTAGCTCCGACTCTCCCGACGCCTCAGTTCTCGGTGCCAGCATGGCTGTGCATGGACCGAAACGGAGTGCTGTGACTCTATGCGGCTGACGTCTCTGCAGACTCTACGTATATTCGACTCTAAGCGAGGATGATCCGCCGATTTCCGGAAAGCCACCAACGGGCCGGACAGATATAGAGAGAACCACACGACTGCGAACGAATACGGTTCTGCAATTTTCAGTGAGCAGAGTGCTTTCCGGAAACGACCCGGCCACGCTTTTATACTTCGATGCGAATCTCTTCAGCAAAGCGAATGATCCGCGATGCTCGCGTACTTCGGGCTGGTTTTGTCCCTAGTGAAGTCCAGCATCGTGACGCCGAAGTCAATCACCTCTCCAGTGTCCTCGAACCGGTAACGAACGACGAGCCTGCCGACCCCGCTGTCGTCACTGGCCCCAGCGGTGCCGGAAAAACCTGCCTCTCACAGTTCGTCACCGAACGGCTTCGTGAGGAGGTTCTCGACGTCGAAGTGACCTATATCAACTGCTGGCGCAACTACACCCGCTTTCGAGCGGTCTATCAGCTACTGGACGATCTCGGTGAAACCCTCGACATCCATCGTCAGTCGACACCGCACGATGAGCTGATCAACCGTCTGCAACAGTACGACGGCTCCCGCACAGTTGTTATCCTCGACGAAGTTGACCAACTCGAGGATTCCGACGTCATCTACGACCTCCATAGTCTCCCACAGTTTGCGCTCATCTGTATCGCGAACGAGCAAGATGATCTCTACAATCGTCTCGACGACCGCCTCGTCAGTCGCCTCCGCTCTAGTGAACACGTTCGAATGGACCGATACCACGACGAGCAGTTACGCGATATTCTCGCAGCCCGTGCCAAGCGGGGCTTAGAAAAAGACGCCATCACGGACGATCAGCTCCATCGCATCGCCGATGCCGCGGCTGGCGATGCTCGCCTCGCTATTGGCATTCTCCGCACCGCGGCGAGCGCAGCCGACCGCAAGAACGCCGGGCAGATTACCAACGATATCTTGCTTGACGCTGCAGGGGATGCACGCGACCAAATTAAACAGAAGAATCTCGACTCGCTCACGCCACATCAACAGGTTGTCTACGATGTCGTTCGGAAACATGGGCCGGTTGGGCCAAGTGAGATTCACGACCGCTATTCGAACGAGGTAGACGACGCTCGGACGAAGCGAACTATTCGGACGTATCTCTCGAAGATGAGTCAGTACAATCTCGTCGAAGCCGAGGGAACGAGTCGGGACCGAGAGTATACCATCGTCAACGGATATCTGTCGTCAGCGGTTGAGTGATTCGAGGCCCACCGATAATAGCATGCAATAATATCGGAGTTAACTATAGGGTACTTGACGAGAGAAGCACATGTATGGGTGAGTTAGGAGAGCAGCAAGATAGTGAGTATGAACAGGACCAAGAAACCGAAGAGGATGGCGAGCTCAGACAATTAGACGAAGCCGAGCTTCGGTGTGGGATTTCGTTGACCCCCCATCAAGCCGAAGACGACAGCTGATGGGGGTTATAAATTTCCGCTGTTTCAGAGAGGGAATTATCCCGCCCCGCTCGCTCACGGTGAGAGGGATCGTCCGTTACGGAGTGGTTTTGTTCCTCGTACGCTGTATTGCTGCTGCCAGTTCGTCTGCACGCTGACTCCCGATGAGGAGGCCACGATCGTCGCGTTTCGTCAGGAAAACGCCGTTTGATCCGCTGACGTTGTATGCGATGGCCCCCGAGCGCCAGCGGATTCCCCAGCCGCCATACTCACGGAGTGGTCGGTAGCTCACCGACTCGACGGATTCGATATCCGTCCAGGGCACTCGCCGGAACGACCTGTGAATCGGGACGAACCGGATGTAGAGCCCGTCGTCTCGCACCTCGGTAATCAGTCGTAGCGACCACAGGAACACGACAATAGAGCCAGCGATGACGATGCCGACGGGGCCGCCAGAAACGAACGACACGAGACTGACGATCCCGAGAAGGAGCCAAAGCCACCACTGTCGAAACCGTTGGACCTCACGAAAGGGAATCGTCTGTGACATACTCGCATATCGTTCCGGAAGCAAGTTAGTAGGTACCGTTCGACAGTTATCGCATCGAGAGAACGGACTGCCCTGGTACAGAGAGACTGGTTTTCTTGCCCCGAAACTTGTGTTCGAGTCCTACGGTCTTTCCTCTGAGTTAGTCTCGCGCTGCTCGGTGCGTTCCTCGTCGCTGTTCTTCGGGCCTTCGCCGAGTAATTCGACTGTGCCGCGGGTTCCGTCGATACGGATCCGCTGTCCGGTCCGAATCCGTCTCGTCGCGTCCGAGACGGAGACGACGGCGGGGAGGCCATATTCTCGGGCCACGAGCGCCCCGTGACTGACAGAACCGCCGACTTCGGAGACCAGCCCGGCAGCGTTCAGGAACAGCGGCGTCCACCCGGGGTCGGTTGACGGCGCGACAAGTATCTCGCCGCGTTCGACCGTTGCGGTCTTCGGGTCCCGGATAACGCGAGCGACTCCTTCGACGACGCCCGACGAGACGCCAGTCCCGACCAACGCGTTTTCAGAGGTGGGCTCGGACCCCGTCTGGCCACGAACGACCTCACCCTCGCTCGTCAGCACGGGCGGCGCGTCGAATTCGATATTCCGTGCGTGATTTCGGCGACGGGTATCAATATCGACGGCAGCGCATTCGCCATCCAGCGCGGCGAACAGCTCGTTCTTGCGAAGATACCAGACATCGTCCGGTCGGTCGAGTCGGCCCTCGGCGGCGAGTTGTTCGCCTGCATCCAGCAACGCCGTCCGCCACGCGGTGAACGCTCGGGCGGCTTCCTGTTTGGGGTACTCCCGGAGGTAGACCGTGTCGCGGTACGTGCGGATCAGCCAGCGGACGTAGCGACGGCGAAGCGGTCCGAGTTGGCCCTGGTCGGCACGCGTTTCGAGACGTGCAGCGGCCACAGTAGCTTCGTTCTCGAGCCGTCGAATGCGTTCGCGGTGGTCGCCCCTCGCCTCGTCCGCGAGGTTCGCCCGAACGACGTCGAGGAGCATGGACGGGTCCTCGCGCCAGCGCGGCCTGCTGAGGTCGATCTCGCCGGCGCTGCGGTGCCCGAACTCGTCGAGGTATCCCTCGAACGCCTCGATGAAGACCTCACCGCCCGCCACGTTCTCAAGTTCCGCGAGGGAGGCCCCGTCGCGGAGGGTCTTGGCAACAGGCGGGTGGTTCCGGGCGACGTTAGCGAGGTCGCCGAGGCCGAGGTTGATGCGCGTGACGACGTCGTGTTCGAACCCGCGACCGACCGCGTTCACGTCCTCGGCATGGTCGGGGAACGTTCTCGTGAGCCAGCCCCCGAGTGCGAACGCGAGAAACAGTGGGCTGATTTGCGGGTAGACCTCCCGGAGGAAGCGCCCGAAGTCGATACCCTCGAACACGGCGCGAGCCCGGGCTTCGGGAGTCGGAGCGTCGGTGACCTCCCCGACGAACAGGTCACTCAATCGAGCCCACGACTCGTCGTCAGGAGTGGGCCCGTGACCGACCAGTGCACTAAGCAGGTTCCAAACGATGCGGGGGATCGCCGGGCCGAGCAGTCGGGCCACTCGCCCGGCCGTCGCGACGTAGTCGGGAAGCGCACCAATGGTGATGCCACGGGGTTCGAACGCCTCCGGTCGCCGAAAGATGATATCGTCGAGACTGTCGGAGATGGGTTCGTTGACGGCGGCGAGTCGCTCGATCAGCCACGACTGCGTAGTGTCGTTCTGCAGAAATGGGGTAATATCGATATAGATCCGACCCCCGGCCTCGACCGTTGGATTGCCCAGAGATGCGTCGAGACCGGCGGCAGAGAGCGCATTGCCAGTGTAGGTCCGCCAGACGTCCCGGACGAGTGGCGGCATCGCCTCTGGCATCGCCTGCATGTGACCCATGCTGATGTACACGTGGAGGCGATCGTCGTCGGGTGCCGGTGACGGACGGGGAAACAACGATGTGATGGGACGGGACTGCAGCAGCACAAACTGACCGTCAGCGAGCGCCCATTCGACGTCCTGTGGCGCGCCGAGGAGCCGTTCGGCCCGCTCGCCGAGCCCGACGAGGGTGCGAAGTTGGTCGTCGGCAAGTACACGCGACTCCCGTCGATCCGGTGAGAGATCGACTCTTTGTGTGCCCCCCTCTTCGTCGGCGGTGCTCTCTCTGTGCAGTTCGACGGCGGCGGTCTTCGTGCCGATAGAGTACTCCAGTATCTCGCCGGTCTGGGTATTCACGAGCGCGTGGTCCGGCGTGACGTCGCCGGCGACGATGCTCTCTCCGAGCCCGAAGTTCGCATCGACCGACGCCATGTGTCGGTTCCCGGTCGCTGGGTCCGCGGTGAAGAGGACACCGGCGGCTGTCGCATCGACCATCGGCTGGACGACGACGGCCATCTCCGCGTCGGCGTGGTCGACATCGTTACGCGCTCGGTAGGCCACCGCACGGTCGGTAAAGAGACTGGCCATACAGTCCCGAATACGATCGAGGACGCCATCGCTGGCCACACCCAGGAACGTCTCGTGTTGACCGGCGAACGACGCGCTCGGCAGATCCTCGGCCGTGGCGCTCGATCGGACGGCAAACGAGTCGGCGTCGTCGAATAATGCCATCGCGTCGGCGACCGCTGCCTCGATAGGTGCATCGAACTCCCGACTCGCAACTAGTGATCGGAGTTCGGCGGCAGCCGCGGCAAGTGCATCGGTTTCGGTCGAGTCAAGCGCGCCCAGTTGGCTGATTGCGTCCTGAATTTCCGGTGTATCGACGAGGGCTCGGTACGCAGCGGTGGTGACGACAAACCCCGGTGGAACGGGAAGGCCAGCCTGTACCAGAGTGGCCAGATTCGCTCCCTTGCCGCCAGCTACGTCGATGTCTTCGGCATCTGACTCGTGTAACCACCGCACGATACTCCCAGTAGAACCTTCTCTCATCGTAATTGCTAGGGCACTGATACGCATCGAGTAGCCATAATAATAGGGCTCTCAGTTTCTCGTTTCGAACTGTGAGACAGTATACGCGGAATCGATTCCGGAAATACTTCTGGAAACACATATCAAGGAATGAAAACCCGAAGACAGCGCCACCGTTCAATCACGAACGACCACTTTCCTGAAACCCGGAGACGGCACGTGGCGGCTTATACAGCGGGTTTTCGTCTAGTCGAGTATGTCCGAAGAACCCAAGCTACCGTCAACGGGACAGCCGACGCGTGGTGCAGACCACAATCAGGCACTCCTCACTCAAGACGATCGAAGGCAGCCTGAGCGTCATCGATGAGCTGTTCGATACGCGTACTACTCATCCGCGAACACCGCCCTGCGGAGGGAATCCAGCTGGTCGCTGCCGTACACCGTGACTCCCTCGTCGAAAATATCTTGCAGCTTCGAGCTGGTTCGCTGGGCACTTGCGATCATTTCACCATATGGCTCGAATGCGAACCGATCTCGGTTACTATTCTCGGATAATCAGAACAGGGGAGTCCGTCTGCTCGGCAACTTGATCGTACGTTCGTCCAAAGATTCGCTCAGAGGGAGTCTCCTGCGTTTCACCCATTATAATCAGGTCTTGGTTCCGTGCTGCTTGACTGATCGAAGATGCGGGATCGTCGGAAACCTCCACTGTGATATCAATGCTTGGGCGGGAGAAACCCTCCTGAACGAGATGGTCTCTGATCTCGGTCAAGAGTTGTTCACCAACCGCGACATCATCTTCGGTTTCAGCGACGTGGAATAGCGTTGTTCGAAGGAGCACCTCCTCATTTATCGCATCTAAAAAGTCAGTGATTGGTTGCTTGAATTTCTCCTCTCGCAACGCAACCAGTAGATGGCCAAGCGTTGTAATCGGGTTCGGTATGAGGAGGGCATCCACATCTCGCTCTTTGGCAACCGTCGCTGGCGCATCCTCGAGCTCGGTCCCCATCCTTAACTCAACCTCCGCTGTTTCTCCCTCTTGTACAAAACTGGACGCAGTGGTGTATAACGACCGATACGCTTCTATCTCCCGGCGTTGGCGTTCATCTGCTGACGTGTCGGCCGGTAGTTCATAGACCCCAAGCAGGATTACCTTGCAAGAAGTCAATGTGTCGATGAAGGTCGACGGGAGCGGGTCTGGGTCTGGGAACTCGATCGGGATCAAGACTGTTTGTGATGACATGTGTGGAGACCTCTTCTCGTGGTATGATTCATCGAAGGATAGTCTCTTTGGCTTTATACGCAGGTCACTCAGCTCGGTTATCCTGTCTGAGTATACAGCGCCAGTAGCGAGCGGGCGTCATACCCCTTGTGAACAGGACCTCGGGACTGGTCGATCCATTCGTGTTACAGACACTCACTCCACTCCTGCAAAAAGGGGGGTCGCTTCCGGCTCCTGCAGCTACCACACAGCAATGTCAGCGGCGGCAGGGCACGTGCCACCGCGTCAACCAGATTAGTCCCGTATTGATTCGCCCCTCAAATCGTGCTTTCTATCGGAGCTAAAGTCTCTGGCGGCCCTGATTTCCACGAGGTAGAGTGGACAAACAGTAACCCGACACAAGACATCGAGGACGGCACTAAGCTGTGACACTCTCGAAGCCGATGGTCTCTCTTAGCCTGAACTCTCGAGCAGTTCGACGCCTCGTTCCACGACTGCATCGGTAACGAACAGACTGGTCTCAGCTTGCAGCGCTCGCATACGTTCGATTGCATTCGATTTCGAGAGTTCGCCACGCTGATATCCCAGAACGAGAATGCCGATTGACCCATGCACCTCGATATCACGGTCAGTCGCGGCCTCTCTTGCTGCAAGATCATCGGTCAGCAGGACAGCCGAGCGGTCAGCTGCAACTGCGAGTGCAGCAGTTTCGCCTGGATCCAAGTCTCCTGTGAGGTCGGCTGTGTCTGCTTCGACGAGTTCGTACTCGATGGTACTGAGAGACGGTGGAACCGTTCCGGTCTCGAGTTCATCGAGTACTGTCTCGGGAATCAGGAGGTCGTCGACGACCGAGAGCAATTCAAGTGCGTCGATTTCTGCGAGATGGATGAGTGGTCCTGTGTCCGCAACCGCGACGATCACGCATTGAGTCCCCAGTGGACATCGTCCTCGACAACCGATAGTTCGCGCTCTGCACGCTTGACACGGTCTCGGCCGACCAACTCGATTGCTGTCTCTCGATCGAGCTCCTCGTTCACGTATCGGGAGAGAATCAGATCGACCCAGAGGTCTTCGACACCCCGTTCTAGCGCTTGTTCGAGGATCTCGGATTCGGGGACGTCTCGGGCTTCTGCGAGTTCTTGTACCCGCTCGGTGAGATCCGTCGCCATGTCTGTATGAATACGCTGCGGTATCTTAAATCTCTGTGGCGCCCGCTCTTGTAAGTGAGACTGTGTTGTGGCCGCTCCGCTCTGGCAATTAGTGTAGCTGCTCGATATGGCAATGACGGTGGCCTGAAACCGGAACACGTTGCTGCGATATTCGTCACACCTGTTGTGAACCAGAGATTCAGGCTGGTCGCTCCGTTCGTGTGACGAACACTCACTCCTGCAAAGATGGGGTCGCTCCCGGTTCGAAATGGAGGTCTGTCCAGCGATGAGCAGATCAGGTCTGCATGGGGAACGGCGGAGACGTGGGATGAGAGGTCCACACTCCAGCTTTTCCACCGTTGCTCTGACTCACGGATACTGCCAAGAAAAATATACGAGAGTTCCTCAGACCGCCTCGTATGATGCTTCGGCGAGGACGATCCCGTCGTCATTAGCCACCAGGACCGTGTCGGGATTACTATTGTTCAGAACTGGACCGCCGAAATCGGCATAGCGCGTCGAGTCGGTAGCCTCACCGGTCCCGTTCCGGACGGTGATTGTTTCGCCTGCGTCCAGCGTCACGTCGTCAAACGTGTAGTTCTGGCTCCCGGCTTCGAAGCTCAGAATGTATCCTGAGAAGTCGATAGCAGTATCGCCCGTATTTTTCACTGTCGCGTACTCGTTGTTGAGGTCGCCATTCTGATCCGGGCGGACTTCGGTAATCTCGACCGCTGCCTGCTGGGGTTGAGCCGGTCGTTCCGAGGCCAGGTTCGCACCGGGGTCGCCAGCGTCGGTCGTGAAGGTTGCGACGGTACTGACCTCTGCTTCGGGTGCTTCGACAGTCGAGACGACCCGATAGTCGGTTTGCCACTGTTCGGGCGTAATCGTACACCGGACATACCCTCGCTTGTCGTTGAAGAACCGCTGCCAGGGTTCCCCGAGCGAGGGTCCGTACTGCGTTATCCCGGACCCATCACCGAACGAGGAGGCCGACGTGCCGACGTACTCGGTTCCAACCGTCTCGGAGTCAGGATCCGAGAAGTCGGCTTTGAGATTGTACGCGTAGTTGCGATGGACATCTCCGGTAATCACAACCGGGTTCAAGTCCGAGTCCGCCGCCATGACGTCGAGCAGCCGTTCCCGGTCAGCACGGTACCCGTCCCACTTGTCGCCGCCACCGAAATCCTGGACATCCGGATTCGGATTTTCGTCGGTCGCGGCGAATGGAACCTGATTTGCGAGAACGTTCCATCGAGTTGTGGAGTCAGTTAGCCCGTCGACCAGCCACGTTTCCTGTTCGTCACCCAGAATCGTTCGCCCTGAATTGTCCGCTTCCTCGGAAGAATAGACCTGATCGTCACGGTACTGTCGCGTGTCGAGGACATTGAACTCGGCTAAGTCGCCAAACGTGAACCGCCGATAGAGCGGCAGGTTTGGCCCGTCAGGCATCCGCGAAGGGCGCAACGGCTGGTGCTCGAAGTATGCTTGGTAGGCGTTCGCTCGTCGTTCGAGGAACTCCTCTGTGGGGGCGTTGTCTTCGGAGGTCGCATCGGCGTAGTTGTTTTCGACCTCGTGGTCGTCCCATGTGACAAGCCAAGGGCAGGCAGCATGCGCGTCCTGAAGGTTCGAATCCGTCTTGTACTGTGCTTCGCGGATTCGATAATCGCACAGACTCTCGATTTCGCGGGGCGGTTCGTGACCGCGATCGAACGGGCCCTGTGACCCACCTTCGTAGATGTAGTCGCCGAGCTGAATGGCCAGATCGAGGTCTTCGTCGGCCAGATGGTTGTGTGCAGTATAATAGCCGAAGGGGTAGTTCTGACACGAAGTGAATGCGAACTGGAGTTCGTCTACGTCAGCGCCCACTTCCGGGGCTGTTTTCGTTCGGCCGACCGAGCTTTGGTCGGGGCCGACTTTGAACTGATAGTAGTACTCTGTGTTGGAGTCTAATCCTTTGACGTCGATATGCACTGAGTGGCCGTATTCGGGACGTGCCTTCGCGGTGCCCTGTCCAACAGTATTGTCCATGTCCTCGTCTGTCGCTATTTCCCACTGCACCGGCACTTGGCGGTCGGGCATGCCACCCTCTTCGGCGAGCGGTTCGGGCGCGAGACGAGTCCAGAGGACGACCGAATCCGGCAGGGGATCGCCAGAGGCCACACCAAGCGTGAACGGGTCGTCGGCGAGGGGGCCGCGGCCATTGTTCTCCTGGGCGGCAGCGCCACCAGCACTGGCCATGCCAGTTCCGGCGATGGTCACCGTAGTGATCGCGTTTCTGATGAACTCACGTCGGCTGCTGTCGAGTGGGTGGGTGCTGCTTTCACTCACATATCATCGACCGTCGGTTGATGTATTAACTCCATATATGTGACATATGTATGAAGCCAACCAGTACAGAGAAGAATATAAGCGGTATTCAAACAAGTGATTATTCTATAATAATAAAAAATAAATTGGTAAGAGCATACTCTCGTTGATCCGCCACACCTGTTGTGAACAGGCGTTCGAGACTGGGCACTCCGCTCGTGTTACAGACACTCACTACACTCCTGCAAGAATAGGGCCGCTCCCGAGTTCTGCAGCTACCACACAGCTACGTCAGCGACAGCAGGGCAGCTCGTTCTTGGTGTCAGCGTTGCCGCTCGCGTTACTGGCAATACTGCCTCACTCGGTCAGTATGGTCGACCAGCACGTCTCGTGGGAAGTACAACCTTTGTGATACTCGGAATATACGTGACTTGGGACTCGCTTCGCTCCTTCAGAGATCTACCAAAAATCGCATTATTTGTCTGACACGCTACGACTACTCAAACTCCGTTCAGAGCTACGTCTCACAAGACTGTGAGTTAGTCAACAACCGGATAGCGATACCAACACTGCCGACTGTAACTGCTGAAACGAGAATGCGTATGAGTCCACCACCAAGCGCTGCTGTTGTCCCACCGGCAACCGTACTTCCGACAGCAGTAGTCGCTGCTGGTGCGGTAAAGATACAACAGAGACTCACTGCACCGCCGAGTCCGAGGAGCGGCCATCGGCTCGTCGAGTTCGTCTCATCCGCCGAATTTCTGGACGCGTCTGACATCGTATGAACTCTACTAATGCGTTTTCGATTGTTGCGAAGTGACCTCACAGGAAGTGCAGGTTCGCTGCGAGCGGGCGTAGAGGAGACCGACAAAGAGTATGACACTCACGACCCCCAGGAGGGGACGGAGGGGGTTGAAATACGTCATGAGCGCAGAGCTGCTAAACAAGGCAAGCAAGAACGCATTACAAATCGGGCAGCCAAATGCCAAAAAGCCGAGGACGGCACTCGCGGTAGCAGTCTTCTCATCCGTGGACGCCCTGGTTGTTCGCTGGAGCGTATAGAAGCCCAGGAATCCAGCTGTGAGTGCGAGAAATAAATAATCTAGTACAGTCCGTGGGACCATCCGAACATAAATTGGATTGGGAAGTAAGCCAGTAACGACGCCAAAGAGTACGAATGATCCCGCGCTAACGGCCGTCGCCTTGAGGTGTCGCCTCGAGGGTGAGTTCATTCGTCTCCCTGCTTCGTTCTGGAGAACGTAAAACAAACCGGCTGTTTGCTCGTTCGTAGAAAAGCCCCTGTCGCAGTCACAGCCTTCGATATCGATATACTGTATTCCCCACGACATTGGTGGGAGAACCACCGCTTCTTTACACATGACGCGATAAGCGAGCGTATGGAGAGTGGAGAGAACGATTCGTTTGCAACTCTCCTGCAAGTTTTTGCAGACGACTACTCGCGAATGATTTTGCTTGCAGCCGACAAAGAGCCACGAACGGCGAAAGACCTCAGCGGCATATGTGATGCATCACTAGCGACGATTTACCGTCGGCTCTCTACGTTACGAGAACACGACCTCGTTACGGTTCATTCGACGGTCGGCTCCGGTGGCGAACACAAGCAGCTGTTCGAAACGACGATTGACGCATTTCATGTGTCGATTTCGGAGGGGGATCTCAACGTGTCCGTCGAGACGCGTGACGAACTTGCCGACAATTTCACCACACTCTGGGAAAATTTCCGAGAAAGTACATGATTAGTCTGCCAATAATTGTCATTAAACTGATTACGCTGTTACTGAGCTTTTCGGTTGCATATCTTGCTTTCTATGCATACCAGCGAAGTGACAGCTCCCCAATGTTCTATGTGGCAGTTGGGTTCGTTTTCATCGGTGTTGGTGCTATCTGCGAAGGTCTCGTCTACAGTGTACTGGGGACATCGCTGTTTTCAGCAGCCGTCGTTCAAGCAGTGCTCGTCTCGTTTGGGATGCTACTGATTTTACGCTCTATTCTGGCTGGTTCGGAGACACAGGATGTCTGATTCCTTACACAGATGTTCCAGATTGAGTTCAAGAACTTCCGTGTTCATAGCTTCAGGTTGGCCCTGACACCGCGCACTTCCGTCGACCGCAATGGTATGTAGTCGGGCAGTCCTGTTCCTGAACTCTGTTAGCTCATACCTCTCTTCGGTTCAGTATTGTCTTATCTATGCAAAATACATACGTTGGAGTGGTTCAACGGAGCTTCGAAATAGGGCTGAAGCGGACTGCTAAACGGCGATCAATGGCCTCATGTTCGGTTGGATGCACTGGTCACTGACCTTTGGACTGCATTGACGTCCCAGGTTCCCGTGACCGGCCCTTAACCGAATTCCACTCCGGATATGATCTCTTCGAGTCGCATAGCTAGAATTCTGCAATATTGTGAATACCGCGAAATACTTTTGGCTCTGCTGTACCAACCCCTAGACATGAGCGACACGTTCGTGGTCGTCGGCGGTGACGCTGCGGGGATGAGCGCCGCAAGTAAGGCCAAGCGCGAAGACCCAGAGATGGACGTAGTCGTCTTCGAGAAGGGCGAATGGGTGTCCTACGCCGCCTGCGGGATGCCCTACTACGTCAAAGGCGACATCGAGGACTTGGAAGACTTGGTCGCCGTCTCCCCCGAGACATTCCGCAACGAGCGGGACATCGACTTGCGAACCGGCCACGAGGTCGTCGGCATCGACCCCGAGACCGAAACCGTCACCGTCGAGGGTGACGGCGAGGTGTTCGAACAGCCCTACGACCACCTCCTCATCGCGACAGGGGCGACCGCGATCGAACCGCCGTTTGACGGTCTGGACCTCGACGGCGTATTCACTATCCATGATATGGACGAGGCCGACGCCATCGAGGACTACCTCACCGAGCACTCGCCGGACTCAGCGGCGATTGTCGGCGGCGGCTACGTCGGCATCGAGATGGCCGAAGCGCTGTCGGCGCGCGGCATCGACGTCCACCTCTACGAGATGCTCCCACACGTTCTCCAGCCGTTCGGCGAGGCGGTGGCGGAGGCCGTCGAGGACCATCTCCGAGAACAGGGTGTCCACCTGCACCTCGACACCGCTGTTTCGGGCTTTGACGGCGCGGAACGCGTCGAGCGCGTCACCCTCGACGACGAGTCCCATCCCGCCGATGTCGCCATCGTAGGCGTCGGTGTCGAACCGAACGCCGACCTCGCGGCGGACGCTGGCATCGAACTGGGCGAGACAGGCGCCGTCGCGACTGACGAGTACGGCCGAACGAACTACGAGAACGTCTACGCCGCGGGCGACTGCGCGGAGGCGCGACACGTTGTGACCGGCAACCCGGACCACGTGCCACTGGCGCTGACAGCCAATCGCGCCGGCCGCGCTATCGGCCAGACTGTCGCCGGCGATCCGGAGCCGATCGGCGAGATCGCCGGGACGGCCATCGTCAAGGCGTTCGACCTTGGCGCCGCCCGGACCGGAATCGTCGACGAGGAGCGGGCTCGAGAGGCTGGCTTTGATCCGGTCTCAGTCACGATATCGGCGCCGACGCGGGCCCACTACTACCCAGGTGCTACCGAGCTCACCGTCACATTGCTGGCTGACCGGGACTCCGGTCGGCTGCTAGGTGGGAGCGTCGTCGGCCACGAAGGCGCAAAGCGCATCGACACGGTCGCGACGGCACTCACGTCTGACATGACGGTGACCGAGCTCCGGAACGCCGACCTGGCGTACGCGCCGCCGTTCAGCCCTGTCTGGGACCCGATTCTTACGGCGGCGAAAGTTCTCGAGGGGGAGTTAGAGACCGAATGAGCGACACGACTCCCCCGGAGTACGTCCGGGCGCACCGCGAGAAACTGGTCACGCTCGCTCTCGATCTGCTCACGATCGACACGGCGAATCCGCCGGGCGACACGCGTGGGATCGTCTCCAAGATCGAGCAGTTCCTCGAGCCACTCCCAGTAGACGTCGAGCGTGTCGTGGCCGATCCGGCGAAACCGAACCTCCTCGTTCGGGTCCCTGGCCAGGCAGGCCATACGCTGCTGTACAACGGACACCTCGATACAGTACCGTTCGATGTCGACGCGTGGACACACGACCCACTCGGTGAACACGTCGATGACCGCGTCTACGGCCGTGGCGCGACCGACATGAAAGGGGCTGTGGCGTCGATGCTGTTCGCGATTCAAGCCTTTGCAGCCACTGATGCTGATCCACCCGTCGATCTCCTGTTCGCTTTCGTCAGTGACGAGGAGGTGGGTGGTGACGCCGGTCTGCCAGCGCTACTGGAGGGTAGACAGCTCGACGCTGACGCGTGCGTGATCGGAGAACCGACCTGCGAGGCGGGACGGCACTCGGTCACGGTCGCCGACCGGGGGAGCATCTGGTTGACGCTCGAAGCGAGCGGTGAGGGGGCCCACGGCTCACGGCCACCACTCGGCATTAATGCGATTGACCGACTCTACGA
Source organism: Haloarcula amylovorans (assembly GCF_004681185.1). GTDB lineage: Archaea > Halobacteriota > Halobacteria > Halobacteriales > Haloarculaceae > Haloarcula > Haloarcula amylovorans. The sequence goes on from NZ_SRIF01000011.1 coordinate 15,898, forward strand.
CGCGGTCGAGACCATGCGTGAACGGTTCGGCTCCAAGCGACTCGAGATTGCCTCTAACGTAGTCCCGATCGTCGATGAATCGGTCGAATACTACGCTCCGTCGATGGGCGAAGATGTTGCTCGTAAGCTGTTCTGGTATCCCTCAATCAATCTCGGCGTCTTCGAGGGTGGCGACGCAATCAATAGCGTCCCGCAGTCTGCCCACGCGGAGGTCGACGTGCGGCTGACAGCTGGTGTTTACACTCCTGACGTACTCACGGAGATTCGGGATTGTGTTGCCGACTGTGAGGGGATCACGATCGCTGATGTCTCTTGGAGTGTCGGCACCGCCGAGGCACCTGACAGCCCGCTCGTCGAAGCCGTCGCGTCGACGGCAACGGCTGTCACGGGCACGCGTGTCTATCGCCGGAGTGCTACGGGCGGCGGCGACGCCAAGAAACTCCGGAATGCGGACATCCCCACTGTCGAATTCGCGCTTGGTACCGACACCGTCCACGCACCCGACGAGTACGTCCCCGTTGACGTGCTCGTTGACAATGCAGTCGTCTACACACAGCTTCCAGCCGCGTGGCGGTTTCAGATGACTCAGTAGTGATCCGGTGACACGATGGGTCTGCCGGCGTAACGTCTCCAGCGGCAGCCTGTTCGTCGAGAAAGACTTAGGTATCTGTATTGTGTACTTGTGGGTGTGAAGAACAATATTAGCGCGACAGACAGGCGAGCTCGGCTTGTTGTCGGACTCGCGTTGGGGCTCATCGGCCTGGCGACACTCGGTGGCCTCCTGGAACTCGGGACGACGGTTGGCGTAGCCCTGTCCCTGTTGGGCTTCATCCTCGTCGGCACTGGGCTCATTCGAGTTTGTCTTCTGTACCGCCTGTTGGGCATCGATACATCCCGCCCCTGATAGCAATGGAACGGTTTCAGAACACTGGCCAGCCCGACTGGGACTGGTGGAGCAAACTCTGGCCGACGCCCGGTGCGACACTCTGGAAACTCGGCATCAAGTCCGGCGAGTCGGTCGCCGAGGTGGGGTGTGGAAGTGGGTACTTCGCGCTGCCGGCCGCCCGCATCGCCGAGCCCGGGTCAGTGTACGCGATTGACCTCGACGAGGCGCTGCTCGCCGAACTCGACCGCCTCGCAGATCAGCAGAACATCGGGAACGTCGTCCCAATTCACGGCGACGCTCGGAACCTGACCGCAGTACTCCCCGAACGTGTCGACACACTTGTCGTGGCAAATACGTTCCACGGCATCGACGACCAGGCGGGGTTTGTCCAGCACGCATTCGACGCAATCGAACCTGGCGGGCGTCTGGTCGTCATCAACTGGCACGAGCGGCCGCGCGAGACGACGACTGTCGGGGGTGAGCCCCGTGGCCCTCCGACGGAACTTCGGATGAAGCCCGGGGAAACCGAAGATACCGTCCTCTCGGCGGCGGCGTTCGTGTTCGATCGGCAGGTCGATCTGCCGCCGTACCACTACGGGCTCGTGTTCGAGCGATAAGCTCTCTCCCGACGAGATGGTCACGTCGCTGGCCGGCACCGGCGCCGCGCTTGGCGAGGTCGCCTAGACGCCCTCAGACGACGACACCCGTGAGAGTATCGAGACGCTGCTGGAGAGTGTCGGTGAAGCGGAGCTCGAACCGCCCGAGTGGGTCGGCCCCGTCGGCCTGCTTCGCGGGCTACGCGACCCGGACACCCAGTACGGGCTCGGCTACCTACTGGCGCTTGCGGGCGCGATTGGCCGTGGGCGTACCACCGGGGAGTCGCACTAACGGGCAACTTCCGATTCGCGTCACCCCACCGCTCGTTTTCGACGGCGGAGTTCTGATTAGGCCTATATTATATTGTATGGTTGTCCCAAGACTATTACCCATCCGGTGCATAGTGTCTTCTAATGGCAACGCAGATCGCGACGACCGACAGTGTGATTCCGCTTGGCGATGACAAAATCGAGACGGTCATCGAGAACAGTGACGTCGCTCTCGTGGAATTCTACACGGAGTGGTGTGGCACCTGCCAGCGAATGAAGCCAATACTCGAAACAATCGCAGTAGACACGGATGCGGCGGTCGTGACGATCGACATCGAATCTCACCTTGAAACAGCAATCGAGTTCGGTGCTCAGAGCACTCCCACGTTCGTCCTGTTCGTGGACGGCCAACCAGTGAAACAGCTCCGAGGTGGCCAGAACGAGCAGTCGCTCCGCGATCTGATCGCTCGGTACAGTGACTGATCTCCGGAGGACGACCGATGAATCATAGAGAACTTCGCGCTGACACGCCCGCCCTGCACGAGGACGTCTACCTGAATTTCGGCGCTCACGGACCGAGCCCGCGGTACGTCGTTGAAGCCGCCGACGAGTTCGTGCGGTCACACGAGTACGAGACGGGCACTCGAAACGACCCCTACGACGTAGCCTTCGACGCGTACGACCGGACACGGGAGCGTGTCGCCGACTTCGTCGGTGCTGACGCCGACGAGATCGCGCTCACGGAGAGTACGACTGCAGGCATCAACGCCGTCGCGAACGCAATCGACTGGCAGCCCGGCGATATTGTCGTTCGGACCGACCTTGAACACCCAGCTGGGACGCTTCCATGGCAACGTCTAGAAGAGCAGGGCGTCGACGTTCGCGTCGTCGAGACTGAGGACGGTCGTGTCGATCTCGACGCGCTCGCCGCAGCCGTCGACGACGCGAGACTGGCGTGTTTCAGTGCGGTGACGTGGACGCACGGCACTCGGTTACCCGTCGCGGACCTCGTCGACATCGTCCACGAGGCCGGCGCGTTCGCGCTTGTCGACGCCGTGCAGGTGCCGGGACAGCTCCCGATGGACGTCACTGAGTGGGGCGCGGACGCCGTCGCAGCGGCGGGCCACAAGTGGCTCATGGGGCTGTGGGGTGGCGGTTTCCTCTACATCGATCGCGATGTCACCGAAACCCTCGAACCCAGGACGGTCGGCTATCGGAGTGTCGAGACGCCGACTGCAGACCCCTACGAGTTCGCGGCTGGTGCCCGGCGATTCGAAGTTGGCTCGGCGAACCCCGCCCCACATGTCGCCCTGGCCGAGGCAATCGATGCGATCGATGAGGTTGGGGTCGATCGCATCGCAGAACAGATCCACCAACTGGCTGGACGACTGGCCGACGGTGTCCCCGACGAACGACTCCATAGCCCGATGACACCCGAGTCGGGTCTCGTGACGATAGACGTCGATGACCCTAAAGCGACGGTCGACCGCCTCGCCTCGGAGGGAATCGTCGTCCGCGCGCTACCGGCGCCAAACGCTATCCGTGCATCGATCCATGCAGTCAACACCCGGACCGAGATTGACCGGCTACTCGACGCGCTCGAATCGGAATGGGTCTGACCCGACGCCGTTCCCAATCGGTGTTGAAAAACCGATAGAGCAGCTATAGCCACTGATACGGAACCTCTGTGCGGCGAGAGAATGGCAGTCCGCCTTAGCTGACCTGCACGCGACCGCTTTCGTTGACGACAACGTCGTGACCACGATACATGAAGTGAATTTCGAGATCAGACGCCGTCGTCTCTTCAACTAACGTTTCGAGTGAATTCGGATCGACGACATCCGCTAGCGGCGGGTCGAGCATGGGCGACTTCGCATCTTCTGCCTCGACGACGGCGTCGACGATTCGAGGTATTAGATTCTTGGACCCGTTCATCGGGAATCAGACCAGGAGTTGGATGTCGGCGTCGGCATGTCCTGTAGGGCTGTCGCCGCACCGACGCCCGTGGTGATGTCATCATAGAAGTCGTTCTCGTCGTAGTCCATCAGGTCGATAGTCATCTGGCAGGCCTGGAACTCGACGCCCATGTCGAGACTCGTCTCGATGAGTTCCTCGATCGTCGCGGTGTCATTGTCCTCGATCTTCTTCTCCATCATCTTCGTCGTCACGCGGTCCATCCCAGGGAGTGCGGCGACGGCGTTCGGCACCGGCATGTTGGGGTTGCCGACGGAACTCAGCTTGAGGTTCTTGGAGCGCTCCTCGTGGAGGATGTCCAGTCCCCAGAACGTGTGAAAGATCGTCACCTCGTAGCCGAACGCGGCGGCGGTGCTGGCGAGGATGAGCGGCGGGTACGCCATGTCCAGCGTACCCTTCGTCGCGATGATGCTCATCTTCTTGCCGTCGTCCTCGTCAGTCGCCTCGGCGAGCGCGTCCTCGAGTTCGTCGACGCGCGCGGCCAGCTTCGTACGCGAGGGCGCGTCGTCAGCCGACGCGTCAGGTGTATCCGTACTCATCGTTACTCCGTCTTCCGGACGTAGTGTTTGTACACGTCGTCGCCTTCCGTCTGGTCGACGAGCTCGACACCGTTAGTTCCAGACGCCCAGCCGTCGATGTCGCTCATGCTCCCCGAATCGGTCGCTAGCACTTCGAGGACCCCACCTTCGGCGAGGCCGTCGATGGGGGACTTCGTTTTCACCACTGGCATGGGACACGATGCACCTTTCACGTCGAGCGTCTCCGTGATGTCGACTTCAGCACTCATTGGTTATCTGCTCCGTTAGCCTGTATTGGAGTTATCGCACAATACCACCTGCCCAAGTAAAAGATTGTCGGCTCTTGTGGAAACTACAAACTACTATTCATCGTAGCATGCGGGGTTAGAAATCCTATTCTCCCACCACTACGGGAAACTCTTATGACCGGGGGAGAATCTTCTACGATAGTATTGCTTAGAATTGGAACTACTATACAAGCGATTTTGTACGTCCATCCAGTAGAAGCGACTGCACAACATGAACGCCGACCACTTCCCGACTCCGGACGTCGACGTGGACCCTGTCGACCCGGAAACGCTGAAGGACCGTATCGACGCCGGCGAGGACGTCACGCTCCTCAACGCGCGCATGCTCTACGAGTCCCTCCAGGAGCGCGTGCTGGCGCTGCCCGACGACACGCTGATCGGGGGTGCGCACTTCAGCGATGCCGCGGAGCCCGCCGACGACGGCACGTACACGGCACCCTTCTGCGTCGGACTCCGATTCTCTCGATGTGAGTTGGATTTTGCGTGGGCACAGAGAGATATTTTCCAATATTCCGACTCGTCACCGGAATTGAACAATATTGTGTATATTGCCCACAACCCTTAATTAGCACTGGTGCGTACGAACTGGTGATGGCAACTGATACTGCATCCGACGCTGGCACCGCCACCACGAACGAACCCCTCCACGTCGCCGGTCAAGCCCAACTCGACGACATCGTCGCCGAGCATGACGTCGTCATTACGGACTTCTACGCCGACTGGTGTGGTCCCTGCCAGATGCTCGAACCCATCGTCGAGACGCTGGCTGCCGAGACCGACGCCACCGTCGCCAAAGTCAACGTCGACGCCAACCAGCAACTCGCTGCCGCCTACGGCGTTCGGGGCGTCCCGACGCTCGTCCTGTTCGCCGACGGTAAGCAAGTCGAGGAAATCGTCGGCCTCAAAGGCGAAGACGAACTCCGGGCACTCATCGAGACCTACACCGAATAAATGACTGAGGACATCCACAACCTCGTCATCGCTGGCTCAGGAGTTGCCGGCCTCTCGGCGGCGGTCTACGCTGCGCGCGCCGACCTCGACCCCCTCGTACTCGAGGGCGACGAACCGGGCGGCCAGCTCACGCTGACGACCGATGTCGAGAACTATCTCGGCTTCCCCGACGGCGTCGGCGGTATGGACCTCATCCAGCGTGGGAAGGAGCAGGCCACGCAGTTCAGCGCACAGTTCCAACACGGTCGCATCGAGGACGCGGTTCTGGATGGGCAGCCGCTGGAGCTGTCGCTGTCGACTGGCGACAAGCTCTACACACGGTCACTGATCGTCGCGACCGGCGCGAGCGCACGCTGGGTCGGCGCCGAGAACGAAGCCGAACTGATGGGCCACGGGCTGTCGACGTGTGCGACCTGCGACGGTGCGTTCCACCGCGGGGATGCTGTTCTCGTCATCGGCGGTGGCGACAGCGCGATGGAGGAAGCGCTTTTCCTCGCGAAATTCGCCGACTCCGTGACAATCGTCCACCGCCGAGACGAACTCCGAGCGTCAGAAATCATGGTTAATCGGGCGCGGGAACACGAGAACGTCAAGTTTGCTTGGAACTCGGAACTCGTAGAGATCGACGGGTCGCAGGAGGAGGGCGTGACTGGAGCGAAGGTCGTCTCACACCCAGACAGCTATCCGCGAAAAAAGTACGAGGCCGGCGAGGACGTTGAAGTCGAGGCGGTCGATGTCGGCGGTGTATTCTACGCCATCGGCCACGAACCAAATACGGACTTCCTCCAGGATACGGCCGTCGTCCTCGATCAGAACGGTTACGTACAGACTGCTCCCGCCGGAGATGCGTGGGCGACGACGGAGACGGCAGCCCACGGGGTCTTCGCGGCGGGTGATGTGATGGACTCTGACTATCAGCAGGCAGTAACCGCCGCCGGCATGGGCAGCATGGCTGCCTTAGACGCAGAAGAGTGGCTCGAATCTGCTGACGCGGCAGTCGCCAGTGGCTCCGAACGAATTTCCACGGAGGCCGGAGACTGATGGGAGCAACTGATAGACGGGAGATCAACACGACGGACCCAGATACCGTCGAGGATCAGGCGGAGCGGGTCATCGTCTCGTTTCGGTCGCCCGAGACGGACCCGAACCAGACCGACGACTGGTGGATCGCAGACAGCGAGTGGCTCCAGGAGAATATGATGGAATACACGTATCGTCGCTACCTCCGATGGGCCCATGCAGGACCGGTTGCTGTCGGCGACGAATGGGACGAGTTCGTCAACTGCGGGTGTGCGAGTCCGGAGGACGTGATCCTCCGCGTCGAAGATATCGAAAGCGGAACCGCAATCGGTTCGGAGACGACGATCGAAGTGGTTCCACGGAAGACTGTCGTGGAAGACGATATTGAGTGAGCAGTGGACTACGTCGAATAGTGACCTTTTTGGCCCGTTCGACGGTGTGGCCACGTTCTCGGAGCAGTTGTTCAAAGACCCGACCAACGTGTTCGTCGAGCAGAATTTGCGTGCCCGTCATTGCCCGGTTTCTTTGGGTTTCAGTAACGATTCCCGAACTCGATTAAGTGCTGTTTCGTTCTCGTTTTCGAGTTCGCGCATCTCGTCGATGTGCGTGTAGTTAAGAATGGCCACCTTGTCCGAGATCGACCGAGCGTCCTCCTGGTCGTGCGTGAGGGAACTATTCAATCGTGGGCGGGGGGCGGGACTCAGAACACCGTCGGGAACACCATGTACACGGCGATACGAGTCACTCTCCGTGACTGATGCGATTATCGTCGCAGCGATGCAGCGAGAGGAGATTGACTACCGCTACTGTTTCGACGGCGGATTCGACAGTGTCTCTGCGCTCACTCGCCTCACGACACCCGATAATCCGTTTGAGCAATGACCGAGACACGCTGTGGAGTTAGTACGACGCTTGAAACCTCTCACCGCGTGCCAGTCTCAACAAGGCTCATCGTTTGTGCCGAGCGGCTCTCGCTTTGAGTCCTGTGTTGGGAGGTCCGTCACGCCCGTTGTGAACCTGACCTCGGGACTGGTCGCTTCCGGTCCCTGCAGCTAGCACACAGCAGTGTCAGCGGCGGCAGGGCATGTGCCACCGTGTCAGTCTGAGTTCTGTGCGGAACTGCTTACTTTGTTGATGGGGGTTTCCGATCTCATACTATTGATTCGGCAGATGTCACCCGGCCGCTGGTGACTGCTCTGTGGTACTCTCACCGCTAAGGCGGCCTTCAGCGAGCGCGAATAGCGAATCAAGTCCAATAGCCAACAGGGCACCTGGAATTGCGCCCGCCAGTAGCTGTGGGGTGTCAAACAGCGAAATGCCAGTAATGACCCAGACACCAAGACCGCCGCCACCAATGAAGAACGCGAGGTACGCAGTCCCCACGTTGAGGACGGCACTGGTCCGGATTCCAGCGAAGATAACGGGGAGCGCCAGCGGGAGTTTGATCTTTCGCATGATTTGGCGTTCCGTCATCCCCATTCCACGCGCTGCCTCGATCGTGTTTTCGTCGACATTTTCGAGTCCGGCGACCGTGTTGGTCAGGATTGGTAGCAGCGCGTAGGTGAACAAGCCAACTAGTGCTGGGAAAAACCCGAGTCCGAGGAGCGGAAACACGAGCGCGATGATCGCGAGCGTGGGAATCGTCTGGGAAATATTCCCGAGCCCCATGACGATAGACTTCGTCCGCTCGTTCCGCGTCGCAACGATACCCAGCGGGACGGCGACGGCGATCGCTAATCCAACCGAGACGAGGACGAGCGTCAGATGTTCCTGAAGGAGGCCAAGAAACTCGTCGAAGTGAGTCACCAGGTGGGTATACGCCGCGAAGAGGGTGTCGATGAACGTCATTGCGTTCCGGCACCCCCGTTGGCTTGATGCTCGCGAATGCCTTGCTCCGTGACGACTCCAACTGTCTCACCGTCGCTGACGACTGGTAATGAATTGGTATCGGCCTCGATCATTCGTGAAAGCGCAATATCGACTGTCTCCGTCGGCTCGACGAACTGGTCGCCGGCTCCGTTCGCCATCGGCGTGGCGGTCTCCGCTGTATTGGTGGTATCCGACGCTTGTGTGAGTGTCTGCTCTGTGGGAGTGGTCTGCTCCTGCTCTTGCATGATCTCCCGGATCGGCGTTATCTGGAGGTTTTTGAGCGCTCGGTCGGCACCGATGAACTCCTCGACAAAGTCGTTCGCAGGGTTCTCGAGGATCTCTTGTGGTGTCCCGTATTGTACGAGTTCTCCGACGTCAAAGATGGCGATCTTATCGCCCATTTTCAATGCCTCGTTGATGTCATGTGTGACGAAGAGAATTGTCGTGTCGATCCGGTCTTGAATCTCGAGGAATTCGTCTTGAAGCTCCTCACGCGTGATGGGGTCGAGCGCACCGAACGGCTCGTCCATCAGGAGAACGTCTGGGTCCGCCGCAAGCGCACGGGCAACGCCGATTCGCTGTTGTTGTCCACCGGAGAGCGCATTCGGATACTGCTCGCGGTACGTCTCTGGGGGGAGCCCCATTAGTTCGAGTAGTTCGTCGACACGGTTATCGATGCGCGTTTGCTCCCACCCTTTAAGTTCGGGGACCGTCGCGATATTTTCTGCGACAGTCATGTGGTCGAAGAGACCGATCTCCTGAATGACGTAGCCGATATCCCGACGAAGGTCGACTTTGTCGAGGTCGTGAACGTCGGTCCCGTCATAATAAACCGTCCCTTCTGTGGAGTCTTGCATTCGGTTGACAAGCGTCATCGTCGTGGTCTTGCCACAGCCGGACGGGCCGACGAAGACCGTCGTAGTCCCCCGCTCGACCTCGAAACTGATGTCTTCGATTGCGACCGTCTGGTCCGGGTAGACCTTAGTGACATCGTCGAACTTGATCATAGTATCCGATGCGTCTGTCGTGGTTGTCGTGTTCGTGTGAGTCATGCTATCGACCTCTGGACGAGTCGCGTTCCGAGAGTCGGTTCGATTTCTTCGCCGTTCTGGAGTCTGAACATCTGTTCGAGAACTCGGAAGCCGTAATCGAAGGCCAGTGCCAGCAATGAGACGATTACCGTCGAAACAACGATGGCAGCCGGGTACGCCTCACTGATCCCATTGAATATCGGGTCACCGAGATTGTTCGCGCCGATGAACGCGCCGATGGCAGCGATACCGACCAAAATGACGACGGCGTTCCGGACGCCAGCCATGATGACCGGGATCGCTTGTGGGAGCTGGAGCCGCCAGAGCCGTTGTCGTTTCGTCATCCCCATGCCTCGGCCAGCCTCGATCGTGGCTTCATCGACCTGGGTAAGCCCGAGATAGGTGTTTCTGATAATAGGCAACTGTGCGTAGAGCACGAGAGCGATGACGACTGGGATTTCGCCGATACCGACTACGGGAATCAGGAGTCCAAAGAGCGCGATGCTGGGGACTGTCATCAGCATGCTTGCACCCCAGAGAATGCCTTGTCCGAGGCGGTCATTGTAGGTACAGAGAACGCCCAGCGGCACCCCGATAACTAGTGCGAGCCAGACGGAGTCGACGACGACGATAATGTGGTTAGCGAGGAGCTCCCAGAGGAGGGATTCGTTCTTGATGAAGTACTCGACATAACTGTTCACGAACAACGGAAACAGCTCGAACGAGAGCGACATTAGAGCACCCCCGTTTCCTGCAGATACTCCTTGGCGACTGTCTGTGGGTTGATTTTGTCGAGTGCGACGCGTTTATTGAGTTTTCGCATCTGGTCAGTGGTGAGGCCGTTACTCGCCTTGTTCAACGGAGCGCGGATAGCGGGGTTCGCTTCCAGCGTCGGCATTCGCACCAGTGGCGCTGCGTTGTAGACGGGGAAGAACTTCTTGTCGTCTTTGAGTACCCGTAGATCGAATTGGAGGATACGTGGATCGGTGTTGAATCCGACCCCGATATCTGCGTTCCCCTCACCGACGACCTGATACAAGAGCCCGGAGCCGATGTTTTTGACCTGCATCTGTTGTTTTGTCTCCCCGAAGCCGTAGTGTTCGAGTAGTCCGGGCCACCCGTCCGACCGACTCTGGAACTCCGCGTTTAATGCGGCTGTAATGTTCTCACTCGATTTCTTGAGATACGAAACGAGATCAGAGAGCGTCTTCACCCCCGTCTTCTTCGCCCAACTCGGATTTGCCATAATGACGTAGGTGTTGTTGAGCGGTGCCCGCTGCAGGAAGGTGAGATTGTGTTCCGTTTCGAACTCCTGTTTCACTTTCTGGTAAAGTTTCTCGGGCTCGGTGATTACCGAGTCGTGTTTCGGTGGCAGCGTCTGCCAAGCCGTTCCGGTGTACTCCCAGTATAGCTGTATCTCGCCGGAATCCACTGCCCGAAAATTCGTCGTTGTGCCACCGAGACCAACCTGGTCGCCGATATTGAGATCCGTGTTCGCAGAGAGCGCCTCGTAGGCGAGATATCCGAGAATCTCCTGCTCGGTGAATCGCTTGGAGCCGACTTTGATCGAATCGCCCCGTAACTGCGTCGAAAGGGTGAGACAGCCGGATGTTCCCACGACGCCCGCTGTGGTGGCGATACCACCTCCTCGTCGTAGCAAGCCACGCCGTGTCACTTGACTTGGCATACCCTCCCTTTCCGGAACGAGATACCTAATGATTGACTCGCACAAATCAACTATTTATATACGGTCGGAAAGCTTGACCAGCTCTCTGCTGCCAGTCCGCATCGTGAACGTTCTCTATGTGGGTCGAGAGCGATATCACGACCGGCCTGAAGCGTCGCCCTCGTCGCGGCGAGAGCGTCGAACCGGGTTCTTGGCGCGAGCAGCCTCTATTGCCTCGGGAACAATGTCGGCCGAGACGGTTGGCACACTGTCGGTCGTGGCGGCGAGAACGTCACCTCGGGGGCCAGCAACGAAACTGTCACCCGCGTGCTGGCGTCCAAGCTGTGAACCGAGGTGGTTCGCGCCAACGACATAACACGTCTGGTCCAGTGCACGAGCACGACAGAGGAGTCGCCAGTCACGGTCGAACGACTGCCGCCACGCTGCACTTACGGCAAGCACGTCACAGCTGGCCTCGCTGTATTCGAGTGCACGTTCCGGGAAGTTCAGGTCGTAACACAGGAGGAACCCGACGCGACCAATCGGTGTCTCGACCGTCGTGGGTTCGGTCCCTTCCATAAAGACCGTCGCTTCGTCACCCCACAAGTGTTGCTTGCGGTACGTCGCCTCGACGCCGTGCTCAGAGACGTATACGAGCGAGTTGTAGATATTGTCGCCCACGGCTTCGGGGATACCGACGACGAGGTCTACAGCCGTTTTCCGTGCAATTTCACTCACGCGCTCGGTTGTTGGCCCTGGGACTGGCGTCTTCGCGGCTGACGCAGTATCAAGATCGTAGCCCGTGACACACAATTCTGGAAAGACGGCGAACGTGACAGGCTCCGAGAGGTCTCCGGCGAGTTGCTCGATACGGTCGAGATTCGCTTCAACATCGCCAACGGTCGGTTCGAACTGACATGCTGCGATTTGTGGGTGAGTCATGGTCGCCTGTACTGCCTCTGAAGATCGCGCATACTCGATCTTCGTCCCGTGACTGGCCTAATCCTTGGCACCTACATTTCCTGCCCTTAAGTCACAGCGGGGATCGACGTCGAGGGTATATATATCCAATACAAGTTTGCCCTGAAGTTTACTGGGGTCTCTCCGCTAGCGTCTCCTATACGATGTCAGGACAGCAAGCCGAGCAGTCGACTGGATCAGAGGCGACAGCTCCGACACTCATCGACTGTGATATCCATCAGAAGTGGAAGGACCCGCAAGAGGTCGTCGAATACCTCCCCGATCGATACAAAGACCGCGGTGTGCAGTCCCCCAACATCCTCTACGATAACGTTGCTGAGTTCTCACGCCGCGATGCAGTGCCGGACGACGGCGGGCCTGCTGGGTCCAGTGTCGAGAAGATGAAGGAGCATCATTTCGAGGAGTTCGGGGTAGATTACGCGATTTTGACCGGCAACTCGTATCTCAACCTCGCTGCCCTACCGAACCGCGACTATGCCGCTGAACTCGCGGTCGCGAACAACAAATGGGCTATCGACAACTGGCTCTCGGAAGGCGGGCCGTTCGTCGGATCGCTCATCGCGGCACCACAGAAACCCGAGCGCATGGCGGAAATGATACGTGAACTCGGCGATCATCCTCGCGTCGTTCAGGTCGTCATGCCGATGGCGGCTCAACTCCCGTACGGCCACGAATACTACTGGCCGATGTACGAGGCGGCAGCGGAGATGGGGCTGCCGATCGCTATGCACCCCTATACAGAGGGACACGGGACGACGCGGCCAGCGACGGGCGCGGGGCATCCCAATACCTATTTCGAGTGGCATACTCTCTTGGGAACCTACGCGATGGGGCAACTCGTCAGCCTCGTCGCCGAGGGCGTTCTCGCGAAGTTCCCCGACCTCAATTTCGTCGTCATCGAGGGCGGGCTCAGTTGGGTGCCACATTTCCTCTGGCGGATGGACAAAGACTGGAAAGCGCTCCGTGCACAGGTGCCCTATCTCCAGAAACCACCGAGCGAGTATATTCGAGACCAGGTGCGCTTTACCACCCAACCGATCGAGGAGCCGGAAGACCCCAAGCAGCTCCTCCAGATTCTGCAGATGATGCACGCCGAGGAGACGGTGATGTTCGCCAGCGACTACCCACACTGGGATACCGACTCACCGCTGTACGCGCTCCCGCCAATGCCCGAAGAGATGGAACACGCTGTGATGGCTGGTAACGCACAGGAACTGTATGGACTTCCGGACGACCCCGCGAGTCTCCCAACCAACTGAGAGTGATTCGATGCAGGAACGATTCGAAATCTGTCCGACTGACGAACTGCCACCCGGTGAACGAACTATCGTCGAGTTACGCGGCCACTCGATCGGCGTGTTCAACGTCGATGGCGAATACCATGCGTTGAAGAATGACTGTCCACATCAACGTGCCCCACTGTGTAAAGGGAAGGTGACAGGGACGACGTCTGCGGCAGAACCTGGTGACGTGGAGTGGAAAGACGATGGCAAGATACTGCGCTGTCCATGGCACGGTTGGGAGTTCGACATCGCGACTGGAGAATCAGTGTTCAACCCCCACCGGGTTCGAGCGCGGTCGTTTGATACCGCCGTAGAGCCCAGCAGCGAAGACGATAATTCGGCGGCCACCGCTACTGACGGGTGTGATTGCGGGGTAAATATCGAGGGCGACGAACCCCCCGTCGATACGTATACTGTCGACGTCGAAGACGAGCAAGTTGTCGTCTATCTCTGATGAGTACGGCCCAAGCAGTCCGGTTCGTACAGTCGGCAACAGTCAGTGATACACCTAGCGTCGAGCGACACGTGAAAGCGCGCGTTCTCGACACGCTCGCCGCGATCACTGCCGGGTATCGACAGGACGGCGTCGACATCGTCCGGGACTATGCCCGATCCCGGCTCGGTGGAGACGAGGCGACGCTACTCGATGGATCAGGAACAACGCTCACCACCGAAGGAGCGACCCTCGCAAACGGCATCGCTGCGAACGCACTCGACATCGACGACGGTCACCGTGAGGTCAAGGGACATCCAGCCGCAGTGGTTGTCCCGCCCGCGCTCGCCGTTGCGGACGCAGTCGAAGCATCCATTCCAGAATTCCTCGATGCCGTCTTTGTCGGCTACGAACTCGCCGTCCGGGCGGGGTTGGCGATTCACGCGCTGGACGATGTGTATACCGGGACTGGGTCGTGGGGGGCAGTCGGTGCAGCCGCAGCGACAGCTCGCCTGTGTGAGTTTTCGGCCCAGCAGACGATACACGCACTCAGCGTCGCCGAGTATCACGCACCCCGAACACCCATCATGCGGGGCGTCGAGAAACCGGGGATGACGAAAGACGGTATCGGCTGGGGCGCGTATGCTGGTGTAGTCGGTGCACAACTGGCACAGGATGGCTTTACTGGGGCCGGGACTGTTTTCGATGACAGCGATGTGACTGAAACACTCGGAGCGCAGTTCCACGTAACGGATGGCTACTTCAAGCCGTATCCGTGCTGTCGCTGGGCACAGCCTGGTATCGACGCTGTCTCGACACTCATGTCACAGCACGATATCGATTCCTCGAATATCGAGTCGGTTCGCATCTCGACATTCGAGGAGGCCACGCATCTTCGCACTCGTAACCCCAGCACCCCAGAGGAGGCACAGTATTCGTATCCGTACCCGGTCGCGGCGACACTTGTCCGTGGACGGTTCACACAGGCCGAACACGCAGAGGAAGCCCGGACGGATACAGAGATTCGTGCACTTGCTGACCGCGTCGAGTTCACCGTCGACGAGACACTCGATGCGCGATTCCCAAGTGAGTGTCTCGCCCGTGTGGACATCAAAACGGATGATAAAACGTACCAATCAGATGTCACGCGGGCTAGCGGTTCCCGGGACTCGGCTCTGTCCAGTGCCGAGCTACGAGAGAAGACGAGACAGCTGGTTTCGCCGACGCTTCCACCAGGTGCGATCAAAACGATCGATAAAGCGCTTGATACTGATCAGCCGACCTCAGCACTCCTGGAACCGTGGTCGATGTAAGCGAACGTGTTCGTCGTGAACACCGAGAACCTTTACCCGCGCTTTGTGTTGTCACTAGTAATGCTCACAGCGAGGGTGTGCGTCCAGTACGCTGACGACTGGACGGCCGAGCTCGCCAATATGGATGTCTTCGGTGAGTTCGTCGCGTCCACGTTCCGAAATAATCGCTATATCGGAATGCTTGCGATAGAATCACAGGACTGTGACGCCGTTCGGGACGTCATTCGGGCTGACGATACTGTCGAGACGATCGACCTCGTCGAAGAGTACGAAACCCACGACGGCCGCTGTGCCTCGACGATGCTGCTTCGAGGACGACTCACAGAAGTGACGCCCTTACAAGCACTCATGTACGACGGGTTCCTTCCCCTAGGTCCGACACAGTTAATTGATGGGCGTGAGTGTTTTGACCTCTTGTTGAACGACCGTGACGAGCTTACGGACGCGATCGATCTCCTCTCGGAGTTCGGTAATGTCACGGTCGAACGAATTACACAGGACTTTCGGCGAGAAATCATGCCGAGCCGAACTGAGTGGCAGTCGTTACTCTCGTCGATACCACCGCGACAGCGTGAGTTGCTGAACACGGCGGCTGAGCTTGGCTATTTCGAGATTCCACGACAGGTGACTCTCGAAGAGGTCGCCAACGAGATGGATATCACGAAGACGACTGCCTCTAATCACCTTCGGAAAGTAGAGCAGGCGTTCGTTGAGTTCATTCTCCCGTATGTCAATTTAGCTGTTCAAGAGGATTAGTTCGACTCTCCTCTCGTCTCGGTGGTGCTACGTTTCTCACGGATCGTTTCCCAAATTTCTGTGGCCTGCTGGAGCGG
Organism: Haloarcula amylovorans; assembly: GCF_004681185.1. Taxonomy (GTDB): domain Archaea; phylum Halobacteriota; class Halobacteria; order Halobacteriales; family Haloarculaceae; genus Haloarcula; species Haloarcula amylovorans. The sequence continues at coordinate 31,830 of NZ_SRIF01000011.1, forward strand.
CTGACAGTCTGGATCCGTGTGGATATGGCTGCGAGTGCCGACGCCGACTGGCCCACGTTTCTTGATCCAGAGTATTTCGCTCGACGTTGGTACAGTATTATGGTCGTTTTCTATATAAGTGGATTTACGCATTTCGGCTGCCAGCGGGACCAGCGATCAAGAATGTTTTTGGTCTGTCTCCCAGCGTAGAACTGTCGTTCTCAACACTGACCACTAAGTCGTCCCCCCGAGTATATCCGTTAATTAATGGCTGTCTCCGCTTCGACGGACACCGAATCCTGGTATTCGCGGGGACTAAGCCAGATTTACGACACTCTTGAAGTCGATTCAGATGGCCTCTCGACCGAGGAGGCTGAAAGCCGACGCTCGGAACACGGACCGAATCGCCTGCCGAAGGCGAAGCCGGTCACAGTCTGGCAAATCTTCTTCCGTCAGTTCAAGAACCCGCTCATCTATATTCTCGCCATCGCGGCAATCGTCTCGTTCGCCATCGGCGAGGAGACTGACGCCGGATTCATCGCTGCGGTACTCTTGGTCAATGCGCTAGTCGGCGGTATCCAGGAGTGGCGTGCGGAGCGCAGCAGCCAGGCACTCCAGCAACTTATCCGTACCCGCGCGACGGTCATTCGCGATGGGGAGACACACGACATCGATGGAGAAGATGTCGTCCCGGGCGATGTCGTGCTCCTCGAATCGGGCTACCGCGTTCCTGCAGACATTCGCCTGGTCTCCACGCATGGTTTGGAGATCGACGAGTCGGCACTCACCGGCGAATCAGCACCCATCCTGAAAGACGAGGAGTGGGCAGGCGACGACCGGGCCCCACTCGGAGATCGGCGCAACATGGCCCATGCCGGCACTGTGGTTAATCGAGGCCGAGGCCGCGGCGTGGTCGTCGAAACCGGTTCCAACACAGTCGTCGGCCGACTGGCGGAGGACGTCACGGCCGTTGAGGGTGGGCAGCCACCCCTCGTGACGCGCATGGAGCGGTTCACCCGAATCGTCGGCCTCGTCGTCCTCGTCGCTGCAGCGATCACCGCACTTCTCGGGATTTTCGTCCAGCAGTACGACGCCGTCGAGATGTTCCTGTTCGCCGTGGCACTGGCCGTGTCGGCGATTCCCGAAGGACTTCCCGTCGGAATTACCGTCGCGCTGGGTGTCGCTAGCCGGCGAATGGCCAAGGTCGGCGTTATCGTTCGCCGACTGGTTGCCGTCGAGGGACTCGGAAGTTGTACGATGATCGCATCGGACAAAACCGGGACGCTGACCGCCAACGAGCTAACCGTCAAACAGGTCCAACTCCCCGATTCGAGCACATTTGAGGTGACCGGCGAGGGGTACGCACCAGAAGGGAACGTGCTTCAAGACGGGCATCCTCCGAAGCCAGACCTCGCGGACGAGTTGTCTCGTCTCGCCCGAGCATCTGTCCTTTGCAACGAGGGTCACCTGTCTCGACGGAACGACGAGTGGACGTGGCGCGGTGATCCGACCGATATCGCCCTCCTCGCGCTCGGTCGCAAGCTCGGGTGGTCCCGCCAGTCGGCCCTCGATGCGCATCCACAAACCGACGAGATTCCCTTCGAACCCGAACAGCGTTATGCGGCTACGTTCCACCAGACAGACGATGAGACACAGGTATTCGTCAAGGGCGCACCCGAGCGCGTTCTGGAGATGTGCACGGATGCAAGCGAGGGTGAATTTTCACATTCAGTACTCCAGCAGCAGGCAAACGAGATGGCTCACGAGGGATACCGTGTGCTCGCTGTTGCGGAAGGAACCGTAGAGACTGACACGGAACTGAAACAGCCGCCGTCCGAACCAACTGACCTGACGTTTCTGGGCTTTCTCGGGTTGATTGACCCGCTTCGGTCCGGCGTGGCGGAGGCGATTGCGTCGGCACAGCAGGCAGGTATCACAGTCACGATGATCACCGGTGATCATCCGGAAACGGCACTCGCTATCGCCCGGAACCTCGGGCTTGCAGAGTCAGCGGACGAGGTTACCACTGGGACCGAGCTGATGGACGCCTCGCAAGAGAAACTCGCAGAGATCCTCGAAACGACCCTCGTGTTCGCACGCGTCTCGCCTGACCAGAAACTCAAGATCGTCGAAGCCGCACGCGGACTCGGTCACTACGTGGCTGTGACGGGCGACGGCGTCAACGATGCCCCAGCGCTTCGGCAGGCGAACATTGGAATCGCTATGGGAAAGATGGGTACAGACGTTGCCCGCGACGCGGCTGAACTTGTCATCAGTGACGACAACTTTGCGACGATAGTCGCAGGTATCGAACAGGGCCGTGTTGCGTTCGACAATATCCGCAAGGTCATTTTCCTGCTCATCTCCACCGGCGCTGGCGAAGTCACCCTCGTCCTGTTGAGCTTGGCGGCGGGACTGCCCCTCCCATTGGTGCCCGTCCAGATCCTCTGGCTGAATCTCGTCACGAACGGGATTCAGGACGTCGCCCTCGCCTTCGAACCCAAGGAGGGAGACGTATTGAATCGGCCGCCGCGCTCGCCGGACGAGCGGATCTTCAACCGGATCATGATTGAGCGGACACTCGTTTCTGCGCTCGTTATCGGTGTGATCGGATTTGGAACGTTCGTCTGGTTACTGGATCAGGGGCTCTCTGAAGCCGCCGCTCGCAACCACCTGCTACTGCTGATTGTCCTGTTCGAGGTCGTCAACATTGGCAACGCACGATCCGAGACGACGTCGCTGTTCCGTCTGTCACCACTGCAGAGCCCGATCTTGCTTACCGGGACGATTGCAGCGTTCTTGGTCCACATCGGGGCGATGTACTTCCCGCCCGCGCAGGCGGTCCTCGGAACGGCACCTGTCAGTCTGGAACAGTGGCTCGTTCTCGGCGGGATTGCCCTGACCATCGCAGTCGCTATCGAACTCCACAAACTGAGCTGGAAGGTGCGGTACCCCCCGCGCTCTGAGACAGCGGGACAGTCACCCTCGGAAACTCACGAGAAGGAGGCATAGAAACTGATGCATCGACGACGAGGCGTTAGAGACGTTCGACGCGTTCGTCGACCGCCACGGACTTCTCAGTCTCATCATCCTGTTCTTGGTGCCGGGCTTACCGGACGGTGCGCTCTGTTTCGTCGGGGGGCTCACACCGATTCCGCTCTGGAAACTCGTCCCCATCGCGACCATCGGGCGAGCGCCCGCCTTCTTTCTGGTTAACGTCTTCGGCCATCTCGTTGCAAACGGCGACGTGTACGAAGCGATGGTTCTCTTGGCCCTGATAGTGGGATTCTCGATTATTGGCTATCTGAACCGGGATCAAATCACCAGATTCCTGGATAGACGGTTTTCATAATGGGTTGACCATCGAGCGTCGTGGACGCCGAGAGAATCACCGATCGTGGCTCTCAGACATTTCGATTCAGCCCCGGTACCTGCCGAGGGGGCTCCTCGAGGGGAGAGGGTATAAATCACTGGCAGCCATCATGTACGTATGGCTGATGCCGAGTTAGGGGGAGAATTGTTTCTCTCACCGCTCGGGATGGTTGGCCTTGTCGTGATCGTCGCCAGCCTGCCGTTTTTCTTTCCGGCAAACTCGAATCTCGATCAGTTCGTCCACTGGGGACTCTGGCTCTTCGCTGGCCTGAGCATACTCTATCTCGTGGTGACCTTCCGGCGGGTTTACAAGGAACACGGGCTGGCGGCGGCAGTGAAATGGGTCCTCCGTGGGACGTCCCCACGAGAATAGAGACAGAGGAGCAACTCCACAACGAATGGAGACTGACGAGCGCTAGTTTTCCCAGGACATAGAGATCAAGGATCAGAACAATCGAGTGTGTTAGACGAATACGCACTCCGCTCGATAACGATCATAGAAGCTCACGAAACGTGCTCTACCGTACTATTGGTTGGACGAGGTTTCTGCACGGATATATGCGCCAATGGCCCCGCCCAACAACGGCAGTACGAGGAAGGATATTATCCCATTAATGGCTGGATGACCTAGACCGATCCAGAGATAATGCGCTATCCCATGGTTGAATGCTTCACGAATCTCGACCACCATCGAAAAAAGTAGCATTATTCCGAGTGCAGCTGCCCCTGCAATAATACCGATACGGGCTCCGATCCGAGGATTCTTAGATTCTAAGTATCCAGCTATTCCACCAGCTAATAGAGAGACTCCGGGGGCGCTCGCTACGACTACTAGTATAATTGTGCCAATGGAGGTGTTCAGAGCGGACTTTCGATCCATACGAGAGATATTTCCTAAATCAATATCTTACTTTTGGTTGATGTGTTTGTACTCATCGAAAAAATCACACATAGCAGACTGTCTTTCAGCACGCGACAGAGGCGTTTGCAAAGTTCGCAGCCTGTATTGACCACAATCGAGTCAGGACTTGTCACCTGCTGAGGGTTTCAACAGAGCCCGTTATACAGTTACTTTTTCCACCAGTCTGGAAGACGACGCCAGATTGGCATAAACACACCATAGAATGAGCCAAAAATGAGGATACCCGCAACAACAGCCAGTTCTTCGCCTGAGACCAGTAGGACATCGCGGACGGCTCTAAGGACAGCGGTGACTGTGATAACCCAGATTATGAGAGCTATCGACTCCTTGGCCGACATGCCCGGTTCCATCTCTGGCAGGGTTAATATTTCGATAACGTCACGGCTGATGATTTTATCTTTCTCAGGTGGTATTCTATATCTCACAGAGAGCGTTACATCGTTCCTCTGTATTGACCGTATCGAGTCAGAACATATCATTTTCTGGGAGTTTCATCAAAGCCTATTGAGCCTATATTGTGTGAAGCGAGGTTGTGAGTTGTTGGTACGTGCTGAGTCCTGTCTGGAATCGGTCAATGAGCTGTGACTGATGGTCCTGACAGGCAAGCACAGCAACTGCGCCATCCTGGACTGGAATCACGGGATGATGGGGATTGGAGGCTGCGAGGTGACAGCTGGGGCAGTTCACACCGCCAGCGGGGAGATAATCGAGCAGTTCAGCTGTGTCTGTGGTCGTATACTCACAGATGTCGGCGAACTGAGTGAGATGGGCGTCACAGCCAACAAGCGGAATGGTAAGCTGGTCGAGGAGCAGGAATGATGGTGTATCGCTCGACTGGAGCGCAGACTCACACGCAGGACACTGAACCGGCGGATGACTCGGGAAGTCGGCCGACTGGTGGGAAGACTCTGCTGGACACATACTGAAGCGTATGACCCGTCTCGGTTCCCCACGTGGGTAAGTTCTGGGAACACGCCCGTGACTTCGTCCATCTGCTGAGCGGCTGTTTGCAACAACCGATACTATCGTTGCTGCTCTCGGCTTCGGGACGACTCAGACTGTCACTGCGGTGTGTCAGTCGCGGCCACCAGTTCGTCGGTAAGTAACGTATTCGCTTTTTCTCCTGCTATTCGCACCTGTCGTCTGCGATCACAGTGTCGGTCGGCTACAGGTTTGTGATTTAGGCAGGCCTAAAAATCGGAGGATTTACGTATGTTTAGGTGAGCCTAAACAATGCATGGAGCAGAGACGGACTCGAACCCAATGGCGACAAAGTGACGAAATAACGCGATTCGGAGGTGTCTCCCCGTGAGCTACCACGACGCGGGCAACGGAACCATCCTTTCACAGCAGGCCAACCGGGAGTCGAACGCGCGGACCTACCCGCGCCACCTCCCGTTAGCTATCCGCGAGGCGCAAGGCGTCACCGTCACTGATATGGACGGGAACGAATACTACGACTGTCTAGCCGGGGCGGGGACGCTTGCACTTGGACATAACCACCCGCGCGTCGTCGAGGCGATGGAACGCGTCCTTGACGCCGATCGGCCCGTTCATACCCTCGATATTTCGACGCCGGCGAAGGAACGGTTCGTCGACTCACTGTTCGAGAGCCTCCCCGACGACTTTTCGGACTCCGCGAAGGTACAGTTCTGTAGCCCCGCAGGGACCGACGCCGTTGAGGCTGCCCTGAAACTGGTAAAGACGGCTACCGGGAACCGAAGTATCCTGGGCTTTCAGGGCGCTTACCACGGGATGACTAGCGGTGCTCTCTCGCTGATGGGCGACACCGACGCCAAGGAACCCATCTCGGGACTGATGAGCAACGTTCACCACCTTCCGTATCCCTATGACTATCGCTGTCCGTTTGGTGTCGGCGGAGAAGAGAGTCATCGCGTCGCCAGCACCTACGTCGAGAACCTCCTCGACGATCCGGAAAGTGGTGTCACCGACCCCGCCGGGATGATTCTCGAACCTGTACAAGGCGAGGGCGGCGCGGTTCCTGCCCCTGCCGAATGGTTACAGGAGATGCGTCGTATTACCCACGAACGGGACATTCCCCTTGTTTTCGACGAAATCCAGGCCGGCCTCGGCCGTACGGGCGAAACCTATGCCTTCGAGCACGCCGACATCACACCGGATGTTGTGACGCTCTCGAAGGCCATCGGCGGTGGTCTCCCGCTCGCGGTCGTGGTTTACGACGAGGAACTGGACGTATGGGAGCCGGGCGCCCACGCGGGTACCTTCCGTGGCAACCAGCTCGCGATGGCCGCCGGTGAGGCGACCATCGATTATGTGCTGGAGCACGACCTTGCCGACCACACTACCGCAATGGGTGACCGTCTCTGCGACCACCTCGAATCGGTTGCCCACTTCGACGCCGTCGGTGACATCCGCGGCCGGGGACTGATGCTCGGTGTCGAGTTCGTCGATCCCGAATCGGAGTGGCAGGGCGCCGGGCCGCACGCGCCGGCTCCTGATTTCGCCGAGGCCGTGCAGACCGAGTGTTTTGACCGCGGCCTTATCCTCGAACTCGGCGGGCGCGGAAGCGCCACAGCGCGCTTCCTCCCGCCGCTCATCGTCTCGAAAGAAGACGTCGACGATATCGGCCGCATCTTCGTTGAGGCCGTCGAGACCATCGCGAACGCGGCGTCCGGGACGGTGGTGGCCGCGTGAGCGACGCTGCAGACGCCGCCGCCCTCTTTCTCGGGTCGGAGGCTGGCGACGAGGCTTATCGCGCGGCGATGGAGCGCTCGATAGAGGCCGTCCTTGACGTGGTCGACGACGACCCCTTCTCGGGCGCGACGCCTACGGGCCTCGCCGATCAGTTCGACGACCCCGTGGTCCCGGAGGAGGGCGTGGGGCTGGACGTCGCCATCGACGAGGTAGCCGAACGCGTTCTCGCGAACTCGGTCGACCCCTCGCATCCGCGGTGTACCGCCCATCTTCAGTGCCCGCCGATGGTGCCGGGTCTGGCGGCCGAAGCACTGCTCTCGGCGACGAACCAGTCGCTTGACTCCTTCGATCAGGCACCCGCTGCGACCATCCTCGAAGAGCGGGTCATCGACGCGCTCGGCCACCTCTTCGACCTGCCGGTGGCAGCCGACGGTGTCTTCACCAGCGGAGGCACGCAGTCGAACTTTCAGGCGCTCCTGCTGGCCCGTGACCGTTATTGCGACCAGCGCTTCGGCCGTGATGTCCAGCACATGGGTCTCCCGACGGAGGCAGAGTCCTTGCGTGTCGTCTGTTCGGAGGCGGCTCACTTCACTGCTGAGCAGGCGGCCCACCATCTCGGACTCGGCGAGAACGCCGTCGTTACCGTCGAGACTGATGATACTTATCGGATGGACCCCGAGGCGCTCGACGAGACGCTGTCGGCACTCGACCGGCAGGGCCGTGAGCCGTTCGCTATCGTCGGCACCGCCGGGACGACGGACTTCGGGAGTATTGACCCATTGGCCGAACTCGCCGAACGCGCTGCCGAATGGGACGTCTGGTTCCACGTCGACGCCGCCTACGGCGGGGCGCTCGCGCTTAGCGACGAGTACGCCGACCGCCTCGCGGGTATCGAGCGCGCCGACTCGGTCGCTGTCGACTTCCACAAGCTGTTCTACCAGCCTATCAGCTGTGGAGCGCTCCTCCTCCGTGACGCCGACGAGTTCCGCTGGATGGCGCGCAACGCCGCCTACCTTAATCCCGAAGCCCACGACGAGGCGGGCGTCCCCAACCTCGTCGCAAAGTCGGTTCAGACGACTCGCCGTTTCGACGCGCTCAAGCCGTATCTCGCGTTCCGTGCACTAGGTCGTGACCGGCTCGGGGGGCTCGTCGAATCGACGCTCGAGCTCGCGGACGACGCCGCGTCGCTCCTCGACGATGCCGATGACTTCGAACTGGTAAACGACCCCGCGCTGAACGCCGTCGTCTTCCGCTACCGGCCTTGTGAGGGGCTGGACGAAGAAGCCGTGAGCGAGTTGAATGCCACCGTCCGTGAAACGATTCTACACGATGGTCGCGCCGTCGTCGCCCGTACTGAAGTCGAAGACGTGACGAGTCTGAAACTCACCCTGCTGAATCCAACGGCGACGCTCGACGACGTCGCCGAGACGCTCGAGGCAATTCGGGAGTGCGGTTCGACTGTCGAAGAAGTCCAACGCGAGGTGACAGCATGACCTCCGACGCTGCACTCCGCGAACGCGGGGCGAGTGACGGGTCCGTCGACCCCATCAAGTGTGCCGACGACGCCACCGTCCATGCCTTCCTCAACTGCTACCTCCGTGAGACAGGCGAGTACATGGTCCACACGGATTCCGTGGCTGGCGTTGAGCCCGGTCCTGATGGGTTGCTCCGTGCCACCCTCGGGGCACAAGGCGCCGACTTGCTAGCACCGCTGGCCTACCGCTCCCCGACCGAGCGCCATCTCTTCGAGACGCCCGTACGTTACCGACTGCCTGATGGCCGAGCCGAAGCAGCCGATGCCGCCACCCTCGCGACGCTCGTCGTGAAGGATCTCACGCTCTCTGAAGGTGGCGAGGCTGTACCGGACGAACTGCTCCTCCGAGTACTCAAGAGCGAACGCAACGTCGAACGGTTCGTCGAGGCCCGGCAGCGGGATCAGGCGCGCCTGTACGGCGACGAGGTCTCCTTTCGCGACACCGAGCAGGCCCTTGTTTTTGGCCACCACCGCCATCCGACGCCCAAAAGTAGACAGGGCATCGCCGACCACGAACGCGAGACGTACGCTCCGGAGCTCCGCGGGTCGCTCCCGCTTCACTACTTCCGGGCCGACTCCGAGCTCGTCTCGCAGGACTCTGCGCTCGATGTGAGCGCTGCCGAGTGGGTGAAAGCCGAACTCCGAGAGGATCCAACCGTTCCTGAGTCGTTCGTCGCTAAACACGTCGAGAGCGAGGACATCCTCTTGCCTGTCCACCCATGGCAGGCAGATTACTTGCTCAACCAGTCCCACATACAGGACACACTCGGCGACGGGCTCGACCACCTTGGTGCAGTGGGGCGGGAGTTCTCCTCGACTACCTCAGTCCGAACGCTCTATGCCGAGGACGCGCCGTTCATGGTGAAGTCCTCGTTGAACGTGAAGATAACCAACTCCGTCCGAACGAACAAGCGCCCCGAGTTAGAGCGGGGGGTCGCCGTCGCGGAACTCCTTGATACTGCGTTTGGCGACGAACTCCGTGACGAGTTCCCGGACTTCGAGATTATTCGCGATCCGGCGTACCTCGCACTCGACACCGGGGACGAGCGAGAGTCGGGACTAGAGACGCTCCTTCGTGTGAACCCCTTCCAAGGCGACGCCGCTACAAACGCGACTCCCGTCGCCGCGCTCTGTCAGGACGCGATTCGAGGCAAATCCCGAATCGGCCGCATCATCACGGGTATCGCCGAGCGCGAGGGCCGCGACGTCGCGGACGTGAGTTCGGAGTGGTTTCGTCAGTACCTCGAAACCGTTATTCGGCCCGTTCTGTGGCTCTACCTCGTGCAGGGCGTCGGCGTCGAGGCCCACCAGCAGAACTCGGTACTCACCCTCGACGACGGGGGCTACCCCGACGAGTTCCGCTACCGTGATAATCAGGGGTTCTACTTCCCCGAATCGCAGTACCCCCGCGTCGACGACTACCTACCGGGCGTCGGCGAACGGGCCGACACCGTCTGTGCGGACGCCATCGCCGACGAGCGCCTGCGCTACTACGTCGTCCTGAACAACGCGCTCGACGTCGTGAACGCGCTCGGCTGTGCGGGCGTCGCCGACGAGACGCGCTTGCTTACGCTCCTCCGAGAAGAACTGGAGCGCGCCCGCGAGCACTACGACCGACCCTCTTCGAATTTCCTCGCCCCCCTGCTGGAGGACGAGACGATTCCGTGTAAGGCGAACCTGCTGACCCGCTTTCGCGGGTTAGACGAACTGGAGAACGATCTCGAGAACCAGTCGGTGTATACCGACGTGAAGAACCCCATCGTTACCGAGACTAACTCATGACCGGACCGGATGCAGTCGTTGCCAGCGACTACGACTATCAGACCTACGATCGGCACATCGGTAAGCAAATATCGCTCCGCCCGGCCACCGTCGAGCGCGATCTCGGCCGCCTTCACCGGTGGCTCGGGAGCAATCACGTGAAGCCCTACTGGCAACTCGACCTGCCGCTCCCCCAGTTCCGCGAGGCGCTCAGCTCGAAGGTCGCAAGCGACCATCTCACGCCCTACATCGGGAGTCTCAACCACGTCCCGATGAGCTACTGGGAGTGTTATTGGGCCGCCGAGGACGACGTCGCGAACCACTACGACGTAGCGCCACACGACCAAGGCGTCCACCTCCTGCTGGGTCCCGAGGAGTATCTCGGACAAGGGTATGCGCTCTCCCTGTTGCGGGCCGTCGTCGCGATGCAGTTCCGCCATCCCGAGACCCACCGGATCATCGCGGAACCCGACGCCCGCAACGAGAAAGCGGTCCACATCTTCGAGCAGTGTGGATTCGAGGCCGAAACGGAGTTCCACTTCGACGAGGCCGAAAAGGATGCTGTTCTGCTGGTCTGCGAGCGCGAGCGCTTCGAGTCCGAGGTGCTCACCGACGCGACGGCGATGCCTGCGCAGGGCACCGATTCGGGGGTGGCTACTGATGACTGACGAGGTACGGGACATCGTTGGTGTTGGCATCGGCCCGTTCAACCTCGGGCTGGCTGCCATGCTCGACTCCGCTGAGGTGGACGTTGACGCCGTCTTCCTCGAGCGCGACGCCGAGTTTAATTGGCACGAAGGGATGCTCCTCGAAGGGACGACCCTCGAAGTGCCGTTCCTCGCGGATCTTGTCACTCTCGCTGACCCAACCAGCGACTACAGCTACCTCAACTATCTCCGGGAGACGGAGCGCATCTACGAGTTCTACTTCTATGAGACGTTCCAGGTCCCCCGTCGGGAGTATAACGACTACCTCCGGTGGGTTGTCGATGAACTCGACACCCCTCAGTTTTCCCGAGAGGTCACCGAGGTGCAATGGGACGACGAGGCCGAGCACTACGTCGCCGCCGCCCATCACCCCGACACAGGCGAACGCTTCGAATACCGTGGCGAGCACCTCGCTCTGGGCATCGGCTCGCGCCCACAACTCCCCGAGCACCTCCGGGGCCACCCCGAGGAGGATGTCTTCCACACCGCGAAGTACCGCTACAACCGCGAGCGCGTGCTGGACGCTGACTCCGTGACTGTTGTGGGGTCGGGACAGAGCGCTGCCGAAGTGTTCGAAGACCTCCTCGAACGGCAGGTCGACCATGACTACCGCCTCGACTGGCTCACCCGGTCTGAGGGGTTCTTCCCGATGGAGTATTCGAAACTCGGCCTCCAGCATTTCACGCCCGAGTATGAGCAGTACGTCTACGACCTCCCTCAGGAGACGAAAGACGGCCTCATTCCGAATCAGAATCTCCTCTACAAGGGCGTCGATCCTGGAACGAGCGCCGATATCTACGACCTACTCTACCGGCGCTCTATCGGCGACCGTGACCCCGATGTCGGGATGTTCGCGATGACAGAGGTGGGTGATATCGCTTCTGTCGGTAACGCCTACGCCCTCGACTGTCACCAGTGGCAGACCGAGGAGGACTTCGTTCACGAGTCCGAGGTCGTCGTCCTCGGCACCGGCTACGACCGCCCGATTCCCGCGTTGCTCGAACCAATCGAGAACGCCATCCATTGGGACGCGAAGGGCCGCTACGAAGTCACCGAAGACCACCGCCTCGAAATCGACCATCCAGGTGACGTCTTCCTGCAGAACGCTGAACTTCACACCCACGGCGTCGGCGTCCCTGACCTCGGACTCGGCTGCTACCGAAACACGAAGTTCGTCAATCGGCTGGTCGGTCGCGAGGCCTATCCCGAGGATTCGGACACCGTGTTCCAGGACTTCTCGCTCGACCAGTTCGTCGAGCACGCGCCCGACACCTCCCGTCACGGGAGCGAGACGACCGCACCTACGCAGAACGACTAACTATGGACGCTAACGATACCATCCGCGAGAACGCACTGACCCCCGAAATCTGGGAGACGGTTGAGCGCCGTCTACTCACGAAGATGCTCGAGGAGTTCAGCTACGAGGAGATACACCTCCCCAAGCAGGTAGCCACTGGCGACGAACGACACACCTATCGGATTGACCTTGGCCCGGCGAGCTATCGCTTCGATGCCGCCGAGCGACTCCTCGACAGCTACTCCATCGACGGCGACTCTATCGAGCGCCGCGCAGCTGACACGGACGACGAGGACGAGTGGGAATCTGCCACTGACCCCATCCGCTATCTCCGCGACCTCGAAGCCACGGTCGACCTTGACGCACTCACCGCGGGGAACCTCATCCGCGAATACGAGCGGACGCTCCTCGCCGACGCGCACATCGAAGCGAAAAAGCGCGACCGCGAGGGCTTCAACCCGACGGCCCTCGGCTACGCTGAACTCGAAGGTGAGATGGAGGGGCATCCGTGGATCACATACAATAAGGGCCGCCTCGGCTGGGGGTATGATGACTACCGCCAGTATGCGCCCGAGTTGCAGGAATCGGTGACGCTCTCGTGGGTCGCCGTCAGAAAGGACGAGGCGACGTTTACTGGAACGCCTGACGTCGACCATGACTCGCTCGTACAGTCGGAACTCGGCGACTACTACGATCGCTTTCGGGACCACCTCCGCCAGCGAGATCTCGACCCGGACGCCTACTACTTCATTCCAGTTCACGACTGGCAGTGGGAGAACAGCATCGTCCCGCTGTTCCCTGGCGACATCGCGAACGACGATATCGTCCCGCTGGGTGAGGGGCCCGACGAGTATCTTCCCCAGCAATCGGTACGCACCTTTGTCAACGTTGACGAGGAAGCGAAACACCACGTGAAAGTGCCGATGCGCATTCTCAACACGCTCGTCTGGCGGGGTCTCCCTGGGGAACGCACGGAAATCGCCCCCGCAATTACAGAGTATATTAAGGCAATCTACGCGCAGGACGACTTTCTGCAGAAGCAGGGGCTCATTCTCCCCGGTGAAATTGCCGGCGTCAACTACAACCACGACGACTTCGTCGGCATCGAGGGATCGCCCTACCAATACCACGAGTTACTGGGAGCGGTGTGGCGTGAGTCCATCTACACCTTCCTCGACGACAGCGAGGAGGCTGTCACCCTCTCGGCGCTGATGCACGTCGATGGGGAGGGCGAACCGTACCTCTCGCGACTCGTCGAGAGATCCGGCCTCACCCTTGACGAGTGGCTCGAGACGTTCTTCGAGACGGTGCTTCCACCACTCCTCCACTTTCTCTACCGGTATGGGACGGTCTTCTCCCCGCACGGTCAGAATACTATTCTCGTCGTTGAGGACGGCCTCCCTGTTCGTCTCGCGGTTAAGGACTTCGCCGATGACGTAAACGTGAGCGACCAGCCGCTCCCTGAACTCGACGCGCTTTCAGAGGAAATGGAGGCAGTCCTCCGCAAGGAGCCGCCGGAAGGTCTCTGCCAGTTCATCTTCTCGGGACTGTTCGTCTGTGTCCTCCGCTACGTCGCCGACATCCTCGAAGAGAAGAAAGACTACCCTGAAGAGGAGTTCTGGACGCATGCGCGTGCGGCCATCCTTAACTACCAATCACAGTTCCCCGAACTGACGGACCGTTTCGAATTATTTGACCTGCTCCAACCAGAGTTTACGAAACTGGCGCTCAATCGCAACCGCATCCTCGATTATGGCTACGACGATGCAGCTGGTCGCCCGCACGCATCTGAGCACGGGATGGTCACGAATCCGCTCCACGAGGTCGCTGCGGGGGTCGCGGCACCCGCTGAGCGTGCCGACCCGCCCAGCGCGTCTGACAACTGACGCCGAGGAACAGATCGAATACTGTTCGGTAAGTCATCTTATTGACATCGAACAGCAAGAACGACAGCTGATGGGCAAGAAAGTGTCATTCCGCTATCGAACGTTACAGGAGTCACCGACGGCGTCGTATCGAGGTGAGCGGCAATTACTCAAGCATCGCAGTACCCAGACTGCGAGTCACACTGGTAGTCGGTTACTAGCCAGATCAGTTCTTGAATAGTATCTGTCTCTATCATGGTTGGGCTGCAACCGATACCTCCAGCATACTGGGCCAACGATGGCCGCCACAAGTGTGCAGAGGCCAAGATCACCAGCAATATCGTGTGGACGATGCCAGCGAACAATAGCCAAGAGCGAGTTACTCCGCGACGAGGCGGGTCTCAAGCGGGACTTCGTTCATAATGGCATCCATTACTGGCGAAGTCGCTTCAACGCGCTCGCGAAGTTCCGCGAGTTCCGCCTCGGAGGTGTCGGCGGTCACGTAGACCGTGCAGGTAATCGACTCGTAGCCGGGACGGACGTCCTCGGAGATACCGAGGAACCCGCGGAGATCAACGTCACCCGCCATTTCGAATCGGAGTTCCTCAAGCGTGATACCCATATGCGCAGCGTTGGCCGCGTAGCCGACGCTCAGACACGACCCGAGCGCGCCGAGAAGTAGCTCGACGGCATTTGGCCCGGTGCGTTCGCCAAGAATCTGTTCGGGTTCGTCCCCCTCCAGCGTGAATTCTTGGGTGTGGATCGTCTCGCCTGCCTGGTCAAACTCATCGATCGTCGTTACGGACTTGAGCGCGTCCTGCCACGCTGTTTCGGCCCGGAATGTGAATCGCCCGACCTCGGGGTCGTCACTAATTGCTTCGACCGCGCCTTCCAGCGCGGAGACGTCGACGCCATTGACTCTCGTCGGTTCGGTGGTTGCCATTTTGAATCACCACTACTAGAGTCAACTGCTGAGAGCATAACCGCATATCAGTGTCTACTGTCTAGTTTCGTGCCGACTCCTCCGAGATAGCTACTGTGTAGTCAGCCATCCCGTTTGCTGGTAGAGAATTTGTTGAAAACTTTATAGATTGCAAAGAAAAGCACTTCCAAGACGAACCAGCCACTCTGGATGACGAGAATTCACCAGTCCCCTGCTTTGACCCAGCATGTGATGAAACGTTCGTGAGCTAGCATGCTCGCGAAACTCTCCAGACGCTCGTTTTTCTGCCTCTTCTGGAGTCTCGTAAATGAGGGCGATATGGTCATTGGAGTTCTGCCCCTCGTGTGGCTCAACCGGGCCGCGGAACGCGGGGCTCGACCGGAGTGCTTCGAGGCTGCTCTCCACGCCGAGCGTCTCGGATTGGACGGAATCTGATGGTGAATTCTGACTCATACTTATCAACCCAGAGAGATTGAAGTACTGCTCACGATTTTCAAGTGATCTACAAGCTGGAATTGAGATACCTAATAGCTATGGAGCGATTGCGAGACTGTTACTGAAGTCGGGTTACTAAGGCAACAAAAAGGCGGCCGTGTTGAAACCATTCGTCGCTAACATTTGGGAGAGGTTCTCTCTTGGCCGCTCACGACCAAAGCCACAGAAACTCGCCCTATACAAAACCGCAAGACGTGAAGAGGGTTTCAACAGAGCCAAAAAGGCTTTCTCAGTAGCCTATCTACGAAGTATCAGTATGTACTCTTCTACGCCTCAAAATCCAATCGCTACCTTCCTCCACGATCTATTTTCGCGAGAGAGCCACATTGATCCAGCAATCCATGTTAGAGAGACGGGCCCGAACCCAACCCAACAACAGCATGTGTTAGCGGAAATTGCGCAGTTAGCGCTAGAGAATTTCCCCCTCGACGACTTATTTGACAAAACGGTTGAGCGCGTAGCAGACGCACTCGATCACGACTACTGCAAGATCTTGGAACTTCGGCCAGCCAATGACGAGTTGCTACTCCGGAATGGCGTGGGGTGGCATGACGGTATTGTCGGGACGGCGACAGTTGAGACCGAACAAAACTCACAAGCGGGGTACACTCTGCTCAGCGAAGAACCCGTAGTCGTCACCGACCTCCCAACTGAAGATCGGTTTACCGGACCGGAGTTACTCACGTCCCACGATGTCAAAAGCGGTATCAGCACTATCATTGGCACGCCAGACGATCCATGGGGGATTCTGGGCGTCCATACCACGACCCCCGAAACCTACACCGACGACGATGTAGCGTTTGTTCAGAGCGTCGCCAACATCTTGTTCACCGAGATTCGGCGACAGCAACGTGAAGCCGAACTGGAGGCCCAAAATGAACGCTTAGACGCGTTCGCGAGCATGCTAGCTCACGAACTCCGCAACCCCCTCACCGTCGGCCAAATCTACAGTCAGCAACTCTCGGACGATCCAGAGACGGGCGCCGCAACACACGTTCGAGAGGCGTTCGATCGTATCGAGGACATAATTGATGTCCTACTAATACTGGCCCGTGGTCATGATGAAGTCTGCGAGAACGACACGGTTGTCCTCGCGGACGTCGCCCGCGATGTGTGGTCGCGTGTGAACGCTCCGGAGGCGACGCTAGTGGTAGACACCGACCGTGTTCTACAGGCCGAAGACACGTATGTTCGGCATCTCCTCGAGAACCTGTTCAAGAACGCGGTCGAGCATGGCGGGGGTGATGTGACTGTCACGATCGGGAACCTCTCGACCGGGTTCTACGTTGCAGACGACGGGACAGGAATTCCCGCAGACAATCGAGACGATGTATTCGACATTGGCTTCACGACGGCTGCTAAGGAAGGTGGAACCGGATTGGGATTGGCGTTCGTGCGAGAATTGGCGAATGTGTACAGCTGGACGTGTACGCTGACCGAGAGTGTCACTGGTGGTGCCCGGTTCGAGTTCGAGAATGTTGGTCTCCTCGAACAAGAGGATTGAGCGGTTAGCACCGCGTTTTATCCGATCTTCATTTGGCTCCTCGCAATCTCTACAGGCGGGGCAGGCCGAGTACCTCGGGGTCGTACGGAAATCGAAGACGTCCGTGATGACGAGACGCTTCGCGTCTCGAACCACTTGACCCCGAGGCGGTTGACAGACGTGCCGTCTTTCTCTCGGACTGTTGATCAGTCGTCGCGTAGTCTCTCAGTAGTGAGTCGTCTACGAATCCGCTCTTCACCTACTCCACTCTCACCCGTATTGAAACAGTGACAATAGGATGTATCTTATGCTGAACAGAAGTGGAGAGTCCGCACGAGAATCCATTCGCTTCTACAGATCACAACAGAACTTAGAGTTCGAATTTCGAGCGGCGTAGCTGTCTTATCCCGGTCCAAATGCTGCGATATCCGCTCCTACTGTTGCCAGTGCATCGGCAGGGTTCGGGTCGCTGTCGGCTAGATGCGTGTACTGGTGGTCCGGGATATTTGCCAGGGCCACCATTATGGCCTCACTGTACGCTTCGACGCCTGATACTGTTGGGTCATCCCCTCCCCAGACATCATGGATGACTGTCATCGAATCGATGTGAACGTCCAGCCTGCGTGGCTCGTAGCGAGTCAACAGTTCGGCAAGCCCGAGCTGAAGGGCGACGTACTCGGCAGTGTTGTTCCCTGTTCGGGAGCCAACGGGCCGGCTAAGACGGGCAAGTTGGTTCTCTTCAGCGTCCATAATGACCGCGCCCGCGCCCGCTGGGCCGGGGTTTCCACGTGAACTGCCATCGACGTAGAGAACAAAGGTATCGTCCGTCGGCTCGGGGATGGGTGGATGGGTGAGTTCCGACGCCAGCAGCTCTTCGAGTGCATCACGCAACTCGGTCGAAGAGGTTTCGGGGTCGAAGAGACCGCCGTGGCCGGGGACAGCGTCGTTGATAGCGTCGGTGGCCGCCGGCATTTCGTAGCCGACGTCCGCGAGTACCTCCTCGATGAGCGTGGCAAGCGGCGAGAGGTGTTCTGCTGGGAGGGGGTCCTCGGTCACGCTCTTTGCCTCGGCAGGCTTTGGCTCCAGGTCCGCACATCCTTGCTCTCTGAAGTGTTTAGTGACTGGTCGAACCGCTGCATAGAGAACCTACGGTGGTCAGCGGCATAATATCTTCAGATGGCTCGGCACTCTTGCAACTCGCAATATAGGTGCCGGGGACTTGGATGGCCCACCACCCCACTGCATCTAGTGCTTGACCTTCAGAGCGGTGAGGGCAGTGACGCGACAACTTGGCTTCCCGAGGACAGTGTAACTCTCACTGTCGATTGCATGCGTAGATCGTCGCGGCTGGGCACGCTCTCGGCGGTCGTCGGGCTCGGCAGACATCACTCATCAGAACGCGGTGGGGGTCGTCGGTGTCGTACCACTATCGAAGGGTCGCGATGTCCGCATCGCTGTCGACGAACGCTTCCAGAGGTTCACGGTCTAGACCTATCACAATGATGGCGTCAGGGTAGTTAGAAATAGGGTATTCGATAATACCCAAGTTGCACTACCTTATTTGGCACTTTTGGGGGAGTGGGCCAGCACTGGACGGCAACGCTTGCTGCCGATATTCCCCTTAGCCTCTTATTCTTCCGGCGAGTATCTTCCGTGTGTCGACTGCCCGCTGGTCACGAGTCGTCCGTTCTCCCCGGTATCGAGATACCGTTCTTTTCGTTCTCCTTGCCGCCCTCTTCGGTGGGTCATTTGTTGCGATAAAGGCGGGCCTCCGTGAACTGCCACCGATCTTGTTCGCGGGTCTGCGCTTTGATATCGCTGCCGTCGTCCTGTTAGCGTACATCGCTGGGACGAGCGAGCGATCCGCGTGGATACCGAGGACACGTGGTGATTACCTCGGGATTGGTGCCGGAGCGGTGTTTCTCATCGCACTCAACAACGGCTTGTTGTTCCTCGGCCAAGTCACCACGACACCTGCTGCAGCCTCCGTCATGTACGGCCTCAATCCGATAGTGGCACCCATCTTCGCGTGGTGGTTGCTCGGCGATCGGCTCTCCCGACTCGGGGCAGTCGGGATTGGGATTGCGCTATGTGGTGTCATTATCATCGTACAGCCATCGCCGTCGACGTTTACTGATGCGAGTGCGATCGGACAGTTGTTTGTCCTCGGTGCCGCTGGGGCGGTTGCCCTGGGAAGCGTGTTACTCCAGCGTGTCGGTCCGCGAATGGCGAGCAGTGCGTTGACCGCGTGGGCCATGGCTGGTGGTGCAGTGATCCTCCACGCGAGCAGTCTGCTTATCGGGGAACCACAACCGAATCTGCTCGCGCTCGAACCAGTGACGGTCCTGAGTCTGCTGTCACTTGGGATTCCATCGACAGCAGTCGCGTACGCGATTTATTTCGGACTCATTGGCCGGATTGGGCCAGTCCGTGCAAATCTGGTGGCCTACGTCGTGCCTGTCTTCGCTTCGCTCACCGGCTGGGTCGTACTTGAATCGTCAGTCTCGGTCTGGACTGGCGTTGGATTTCTAGTCGTCGTTGCTGGGTTCGCGCTCATCGAACGACAGGTCGTTGGCACAGAACTTGCTCGTCTCTGGCGGCGATTCCGTGGCCCATCGTCGGATGGCGAGCGGGTCGACGGTGATGACTGAGACGATCTCACAGTAGAATCCGTATTACACCACCTCTCTAAGTCGGATAGTTCCGGTATCTCAGTCGGCCTAAGAATCAAATCGGAAACTTAGAACGAATCTCGTCGTGGGACCCGAACAATTACCGCTGAAGCCCTTCCCCGTCGGTTGCGACCGGGCGTTGTGTCCGGGTCAATTGCGCTTCGAAAGAGGCTGCCGATTCGGCGTCATCGCCAGCGAGCGCGCGCTGCTTTTCGACCTCCGAGTGAACGGCGTCCGTTATTCGTGGATGCGCTCCAAGCGGATCGGCATACTCGATGCCACCGCGTGCGAGTTCGAGTTCGTCGGGAATCCGGCTTTCGGTCGCTTCGGTTCGTGTCAGAAAGAGGGGGACAGCTACCGACTGGTTCTTGCTAGTATTGTACCGCACACATTCGACTGTGGGGTTCTGGAGGAGATAGCAGGTCAGCACCTCTCCGTACCCCGACTGTTCTCGAAGTCGAGCCGCGTGATAGTCGGTCGTTTGCCGGTGGTACGGTTTCGAACTACTCCCGAACCCAACGAGAATGAGAGAGACGTCGTCAGATGCCGGAATCAGACTTGCTCCTTTCTCTTTTATCACCTCGGTGATGGCCGGGTTCTGACCGAGTGGTTCGCAGTAGTGGACATCTCCGGAGATATAGGAGAGCGCAGCGGGGACACCGTCAATCGTGTCGTGACTGTGTGCAGCACACATCGGGACTGCATACACTGTATCCGCAGAAATCCGCTCGAACTCCTCTTTGAGTTCGCGGATCGGTTCACTCTCGTACGTCGCTATCTCGACGTCGTCGACGACAGCTCGTCGGTTGAGACGGCCGGCGTGTGCTTCGAGCACTTCGTGAGCGTTTCTCGTATTACGGCCGATGAGCAGGATTGATTCGGTTGTCATGGGTCATCCACGCGCACAATTTCATTTGTGCTAACCCAATTCGGGTTGTCTTACCGGTCGAGACGGACTATCAAATAAGTTTTGGTGAGGCCGATATCGTTCAGCGTGGGAGTGGCAATAGTGACACAGAATGGATCAGTAGCCCGTAGATAGCGGTAACAGTGATTAAAATGGCGCTTCAGTCGGACCGAACAGCTACTACCGACAGATCAGAGAATGGTGACGTCTCTCCATCTGATTCTTTCGTGAGTGCCTGGAGCTTCCCCAGCGTCGTCGTGGTCACTTCTTCGTTGTCGTGTGTCAGATGTTCTAAGACGAGAACCTCCAGTGAGTGGGAAGCGCCTGCATCGAGTAAGTCGGCGGCGATGTCTTCCGGCATCCAGTCGTAGGGACGCGGGAGTACAAGCAGGTGTCGCTCACCGACCGCGTCGCGGAGCCGACGGAGGTCGCGTGTAATATCCCCACTCTTGTGGAGTGTCACGAATACTGTCTCCTCCAGCGGTGTTCGTGCCCTGCTGGCGGCCACCTGCAGGGACGAGATTCCAGGGATGACCCGAACTGGCCGTTCGACAGCGGCCTGAACCTTCCCGACGAACTGGTAGCCCGAGTGGTTCGGATCACCCATCAGGACGGCCGTTCCGGACTCCCCGTCAGCCACGCGCTCAGCGAACGTCACAAGCGTCTCGGCTTCATCACGATACCCACATGTGAGTAGGTCAGCGTTCGTCATCTCGCGGACGAACTCGACGACAGTCTCGAAACCCACGACGACATCAGCATCGCGGATTGCGCGCTCGCCGCGAGGGGTCAGATACTCCAGGTTACCCGGACCAATGCCGACTGCGTACACCGGGTTCTCCGCCGATGCAGACTCCGTTTCAGGGACCGACGCCGCCAGCGTCGCTGGATCGGGGCCGGCGTCCAAGTCGTACGTGTCGCTCACGGGAGGTCGGCCTCTCCACTCCGAACATCGCTCGCCACGTGGACGAGTTCGTTCGTCAGGCCGGCTGCCAACCCGCTTCCGCCGCGACGGCCGACGTTCGTGATTGCAGGGACGCCGTAGGATTCAGCGACCTGGCGCAGCCGTTTCCGGCTCTCCGCAGCTTTGACGAAGCCGACCGGGGTGGCGACCACCACGGCAGGGCGCGTGCCGTCTGCGATGCAGTCTGCGAGGGCGAGTGCTGCGGTCGGGGCGTTCCCGATAACGGCGATGGCACCGTCGTAAGTCCCCTGTCGGTCGAGTTCGAGTACGGACGCAGCCGTCCGCGTCATGCCAGTCTGTTTCGCAAGTTCGGCACCGTTCCCGATGGCCTTCTGGACCGGACAGTCGTGACCGCGACCAGTAATACCGGCTTTGACCATCGTGATGTCGGTAACGATGGGACGCTCGTCGAGGACCGCTCGTGCGCCGGCGACGACCGGTTCGTCCTCGGCTTCACCGGTGAACCGGACGAAGTACTGGAACTCGGAATCGCCCGTCGCATGGACACTCTTTTGCCGGATACGGTCGGCCAGCGTCTCGTCCGGGACGAGTTCGCGCACGCGATCCATACTCGTCTCGGCGATCTCCATCGCGTTCTCGGTCGTCGCACCGAGGTCTGCGTACTCCTCGACGTCGCTGACGTTCCTGTCCTCGCTACCGCCGTTTGTTCGGCTCTCGTCAGTCGTCATCGCTGGACACCTCCGGTGCGTTCGTGCTCCCGGCACGTGCTTCGATGTCACCGTCCACTCGAAGGTTGATGTCCCGAAGCTCGTCGGCGGTCTCGTCGTCGGCGTCCCACAGTCCGCGGTCGATTGCCTCGAGGAGTGTGTCACTGATACTCTCCAGAGCCCACGGGTTCACGTCGCGCATCCACTCCTGTCGGTCCTCGTCGAACGCGTACTTCTCGGCGACGTCGGCCCAGAGCGCGTCACTGACGACGCCTGTGGTCGCGTCCCAGCCGAGGACGACATCCACGGTGGTCGACAGGTCACCAGCACCCTTGTAGTCGTGGTCCGCCATACTATCGAGCCAGTCGGGATTGAGTACGCGGGCGCGCATCGCCTTGCGAACCTTCTCCTCGTTGGTGTACACGGAGACGTTGTCGGGGTCGCTTGAGTCACCGACGTAGGAGGCAGGCTCCTCGCCTGCGATCTCTGAAACGGCGGTGATGAACCCGCCGTGGAACGCGTACCAGTCGGAGCTGTCGAACTCGTCCTGTTCGGCGGTGTCCTCGATCTTGACCGTAGCGTCGACGCTACCAAGGCGTCGCTCGAAGGCGTCGTGCGCCTCCGTCACCCGTCCTCGCTTCCCGAGTGCGTAACCGCCCCACTGCACGTACACGTCGGCGAGGTCGGACCGGTCGTCCCAGTTCCCCTCATCGACTGCTTTGTTCGTCCCGGCACCGTACCCCCCCGGTCGGGTCGTGAACACCCGACGTCTGGCCGCTTTTTCGGGGTCGTCGACACCCTGCTCGCTGAGTCGCTCGGCTTCCTCCTCGACGTGCTTTTTGACGTAGTTCATCTCGTATGGCTCGTCGAGGTCGACGACCGCGTCGACGGCGTCGTGAACGACACCTGCGGCCTGTGGGAAGGCATCGCGGAACAGCCCCGAGACACGAGTCGTGACATCGATTCGGGGGCGGTTGAGTTCGTCCAATGGAATTGGAGCGACCCCGTCGATACGTCCGGCGTCGGTCCACTCGGGTTCGACGCCCATCAGCGCAAGCACCTGCGCGATGGTCTCGCCCCGCGTTCGAACGGTCGGCGTTCCCCACGCGACGACGCCGATCTCCTCGGGATACGCGCCTTCTTGATCGTGGTGACGCGCCGCGATGCCGTCAGCTATCTCCCGCCCGACGCGCCACGCGCTCTTGGCCGGTACCTTCCGTGGGTCCAGCGTGTAGAAGTTCCGTGCCGTCGGTAGCAGGTCGACCCCGCCTCGCGTCGGCGCACCGCTCCCGCCAGGCGGGACGTACTCGCCGGCCAGGGCGTCTGCCGTTCTCGGAATCTCGTCCTCCGCACCTCGCACCCGGGGGGCAACCTCCTCACAGATGAACGCCAGCGCGTCCCGAAGGTCGTTGTGTGCGCCGGATGTCGCACGTGTGTCCCCGAGTGGGTCGATGTCTACCACGAGGAGGTTCATGTTGACCTCGTCCGCCGGTCCCGCCTCTGCCTCCGAAGCCGGGATGTCGAAGTCGTGTGCGGCCAGCGTTTCCACGAGCGTGAGACTCGTCTCGTACACTTCGTCGGCAGCCTCCGAGAGTGTCGTGCCCAGTTCGTCGTCGTACGCCCCCGGTTCGTCGAGCATCCGCTGGTAGTCGACGCCGAGCACACCGGCCACACTTTCACGGAGACTTGGCCCGCCTGGGTTCTCTAGGCGCGTGAGTGCGACGAGGTACTCGACGAGACGGTCCGCCTCTGGGGGCTCGCTCATCGTGTGGAGCCCCATCCGAATCTGCGTCGTCTTCACGTCCGTGAGGTACTCGTGGACGCGTTCGACGAGTTCGTCCACGTCGACCTCTGCTCGCGGGTCGCTCTCTTCCCCGCTCGACCGTGCCGAGGCGCTGTGCGCCTCGCTCTCGTCGATATCGCCTGCGGTGCCGAGTTCGACCGCGAGGTCGAGGTCGTCGACTTTCTCTCGGAGAAGCCGTTCGAGGTGCTCCCCGTCGTCGGTGCGGGCGTCTTGCATCCCGGCTTCCCGATACTGGTCGGCGAGTTCCTCGAGTTCGGCCAGTTCGTCGTAAGTGCCGGCGTTGCGCATCACCGGCGTCAGGTAGTCGACGATGGCTGCGTACGAGCGCCGTTTCGCTTGGGTCCCCTCGCCCGGATTGTTGATGATGTACGGGTAGACGTTCGGGATATCGTCGACGAGCTGGTCCGGAGCGCTCTCGCCGTTCAGCCCGACCGTCTTGCCGGGAAGCCACTCCAGACTTCCGTGCGTGCCGAGGTGAACGACGGCGTCGGCCTCGAACGCGTTTCGGAGCCAGCCGTAGAACGCCACGTAGTCGTGGGGGGGCTGGAGGTCGGAGTCGTGATAGACCTTCGAGGGGTCCATCCCGAACCCACGCGGTGGCTGGACGGTGACGAGGACGTTTCCGAACTCGACGCCGGGGATGGCGAACGGACGGTCGGGCACTTCGCCCCATTCGTCGACGACGTTCGTCTGGAAGCGTTCGTCCATGTCCGCGAACCACTCGCGATACCGCTCCGTGGACACGACATCGACGCTCAACTCTCGCACGTCTTCGGGGGCGACCCAACGGTCATCAAGAGTGAGTTGTGCGGTCAGCCGGTCCACCAGGGCCTGGCCGCTCTTCGGGACCGAGCCGCCGAGGTCGTAGTCGCGCTCGCGAAGTTCTTCGAGGAGGTTGACGGTGCTCTCGGGACTATCGAGTCCGAAGGCAGTGCCGATGCCGTCGTCGCTCGGCGGATAGTTGTGCAGGACGACCGCGACGTTCTTTTCCTCGTTCGAGGTGTGCCGAAGAGTCGCCCAGTTGACCGCAAGCCGCGCGGCGTGGTTCACCCGATCGTCGATGGGGAAGTGCTGTTTCGGCGCGCTCCCGATACCGGCCTCGTCGTCGGTCCGTTCCTTACCGCTAATTGGATGCGTGATGACGTTGCCGTCGAACTCCGGGAGCGCGACTGACAGCGCGAGTTCGAAGCCCATGACGCCCGTGTCGCTCTTCTCGTACCGAGAGCGAGATCGCATCGTCGTCACAGTCTGGATGACGGGCACGCCGAGTCGGTCGAGGAAGACGTCTTCCGCGCTGGCTCCCTCGTCGTCGGCCGCCCGCCCTCGTTCGTCCATCGAGAGCGAGAACATGAACGACGAGAGCACGGCGTCGATGACCGGCTCGCCGTCGTCCAGCAGCCACTCCTCCGTCACGTGTTCAGCATCCCACTGTTCGTCGGTGTCTGTCGCGGGATTACAGAAAATCGGGAGTGCATCTGCACCCTGGGCTTCGACGGCGCGTACTTGGGCGTCGACGTACCGCGTGTTCTCGTGGGTCCAGTGAGATTCGTAGAACCAGATAGCGACTGTCGGTATGTTGGGATCGAGGGTATCGGTCAATTCCTCGTACGACGCTCCGGGGTGGTCCGGATGGTAGACACCCTCCGTTGGAAGTGTCACCGGGTCGTCGTAGTCACACTCGCGTTCCCCGTACTCGTCGACGAGGAACCGAACACAGTTCGCGACGTTGCTGGTCCCACCTTTCTCCAGGTATTCGTAAACTCGATCGCGGTCTGTCGCAGTGACAGACGTATCATCCAGTGCGTAGGCGTCACCGGTGGATTTGACGACCAGCGGGACGCCGGCCTCTTCCAGACGGCCGACGGCGTGGTCGTACCCTGGCATACTCTCCTCAGCGCCGTGGAGCCAGAAGATCGCCGCCGCCGCATCTTCGAGTTCGTCGAGGAACGCGTCGACGTCTGTCTGATCGTCGAGATCACTCTCCGAGCGAACGACCAAGTCGACGTCAACTCGCGCCGCCGCCTGCTGGACGGCTCCGAGCTCGTTCTCGGTCGCGGTGTAAAGGCCGATTGTTGGCATAACGTTGTTAAACCTCCATTGCGATAATACAAGTATGGTTGATTACGGCGAGGGCAAAAAAGCTTCGCACGGTCGGGGGACGTCGCTGGCCTTTTCGGAGATCGTCGGTCAGGAGGAGCTCAAGAGAGCCTTACGTGCCATCGCAGCGAACGGTAACTTGGATGGCCTCCTCATACAAGGTGAGAAAGGAACTGCAAAGTCCACGGCGGTGCGGGCGCTAACTGACCTTCTTCCGGGACAGGACGCCATCGAGGACTGTCCGTACGGCTGCCCGCCGAACGTGCCTG
The DNA here is from genome assembly GCF_004681185.1 of Haloarcula amylovorans. Taxonomy (GTDB): domain Archaea; phylum Halobacteriota; class Halobacteria; order Halobacteriales; family Haloarculaceae; genus Haloarcula; species Haloarcula amylovorans. The sequence goes on from NZ_SRIF01000011.1 coordinate 58,245, forward strand.
AACAGCAGTGTGAGGCCTGCCGTGAGCGGGAAGACCCGCCGACGACCGAACGGTCGGTTCCTCTCGTGACGCTCCCGCTGGGGGCGACCCGGGAGCAGGTCGTCGGAACGCTCTCCGTGGCGGACGCGCTCGACGGCGACTACGAGTTCGACCCCGGACTGCTCGCCCGCGCGAACCGCGGTATCCTCTATGTCGACGAGGTAAATCTCCTCGACGATCACCTCGTCGACGTGTTACTTGATGCGGCGGCGAGCGGGGTCAACAGAATCGAACGCGACGGTATGAGTGTCTCCCATCCAGCCAGGTTCACGCTCGTGGGGACGATGAATCCCGAAGAGGGAGATCTCAGACCACAGCTTCGCGACCGTTTCGCGCTCCAAGCGACGGTCACCGCCTGTGAAGACGTGGATCGACGGGTCACTATCATCGACCGAGCGATCGGACGAACAGATCGTGACGGAACGGAGCAATCGACCAACAAACGCTTTGAGAACGGAGACTTCCGAGAGCAGTTGTGGCAAGCCCGCAAACGGCTCTCCGAAGTCGATCTTTCGACACAGTTCGCCCGGGACATAGCGGAACTATGTCGTGACTCGGGTGTTGAGGGACACCGCGGAGACATCGCGACAGCGCGCGCCGCAATGACGTTCGCCGCTCTCGACGGGCGCTCGAAGGTCATCGAAGCCGACGTGCAGCGGGCGGCAGAACTCGCGCTCCCTCACCGGCTTCGATCTCGACCGTTCGAAGACGCGCCCGATCCGAGTGAACTCATCGACGACCACTTCGATGGAGAGAGTGACGACGACGGACAGGGGGACCGAAACGACCGCCCCGACGAGGGACCCTCCGGCGACGAGGATACTTCGGACGGAATGGACGACGACGGAGATGCTGAAGACGCCGAGGGGACAGACACGTCGGACTCAACCGATTCCGGTCCGTCGGAAAAAAACGGCGAGTGCGACGGGGCCGAGACCGGCGCGTCGTCCCTGGAACGGAGTGACGAGGCGGGGACTGACGACGTCGAAGCGCAGGCGACGGACGAGAACAGGAAGGCGGACGAAAACGACGACGTGACGGAAGGGACGCCGGTCGTCCCTGGACAGTCCCGTGCTGACATCGGGGCGGGACGAGCTCCCGAACTGACCGCACCCGAAGCCATCGAGAGCGGGAGAGCAGGTAGCGGATTCCGGTCGCGGACACAGCCACACGCAGACACCGATGGAGCACGGATACGGAGTCGGCGGGCGGATTCGAACCGACGCATCGACGTTGCGGCGTCGGTTCGAGCGGCATCCGCCCGCGGTGCTTCGTCCGTCGAATCGCGTGACCTACGTCAATCTGTCCGCCAGAGCGAGTCCTCCGCGCTGGTGGTGTTCGTCGTGGACGCGAGCGCGTCGATGTTACCGGCGATGCGTGCAGCGAAGGGGACCGTCCTCGAACTCCTGAAGGACGCGTATCAAAAGCGCGACGAAGTCGCGTTCGTCGCGTTTGCCGGCGAGGAAGCAAACGTGCTCCTCCCACCGACGAACAGTGTCACCCTCGCCGCTCGACATCTCAAGGATCTGCCGACCGGTGACCGGACGCCACTTCCGTCAGGTCTCCGCACGGCTGGCGACGTGCTCGATCGGGCCGAACCGAGTGCCAGTGTCGTTGTGGTGGTTACTGATGGGCGAGCGAACGTTGCGAAAGAGAGCCCAATCCGTGAGACGCGTGAAGCCGCTAGACGATTGAGCGAGTACGAGCCTCACGTGGTCGTCGTCGACGCGAGTGACGGTGACAGAACCGGTGTGACGGACCTGGTCGCCGACGAAACGGACGGCGAACGTGTCCCGCTCTCCGCACTGTCTGCCGACCGAATCGAGGTGGCCGTCGATGTCGCACACGAAAGTTAGGTTTGGTTCGTCCGGAAGGTTTACAATCTTGCTTGATGTTGTGCAAGTGTGGTTTAGAATGGCGACTGCCAATAACACCGTTCACGGTCGGATTGAACAGGCTCGCATGGAACTAACGTCAACGCAGCTGGCCGTCGGGTTCGCTCTCGTCGCGGCACTCGGATTCGCCCTCCTGTTCGTTCAGGAGCCGATGCTGCACGATTCGATGCACAACTTCCGGCACGCGGCGGGTATTACCTGCCACTGATCATGTTCGCCGAATACCTGAAACGAGGCGTGAAGGCAGGAGTGATTGCCGGGCTAGTGTTCGGTCTACTCATGGCACTCGTCGCCAATCCACTGGTCGCGTTCGCTGACGAGGTCGGGCATGGGAGTGATCACGCTGTCAGTCAGCATCACGAGGAGGCGGGTAGCGAACACCACGACAGCGCCGTTTCGATGGTGGTTACGAACGGCGTGAGTGTCGTCTCCGGGGTTCTCTGGGGTATTCTTCTGGGTGGCGTCGTCTTTGGCATCGCGTACTACTTCCTCGAACCCGCAATCCCGGGAACCGGTGGAACGAAGAGCTATCTCTTGGCCGTCGCTGGCTTCATCACCGTCTCGGGGGCTCCGTGGCTCATTCTCCCGCCACAGCCACCGGGAGTGGAACAAGCGCTCTCGACGGAGACGCGAATCATACTCTACGGGGGAATGATGGTGGCCGGTGCGCTCGTTTGTTTGTTCGCAGGATTCGTGTACGGTCGGCTCAGAGAGACACGCGGACGAACGACCGCTTCCATCGTCGCGATGCTCTCACCCTGTCTGCTCGCGATTCCAGCCGCTCTCTCACCGGTGAACGCAGTAGAGAGCCCCCTCCCACCCGAGTTGGCCGCCGGGCTGATCGGACTGATCGTGTTCGGACAGGCGTTACTCTGGCTGCTCCTCGCGGGCACGCACGCTCGGCTTCGTCGTCAATCGGAGAATATTGCAGCCCCGGCGGTCGGGACCGATCACACCGACAGAACTCTCGCTGCAGATTGATGAGATCGCGAACCGAAGACGTCCACGAGAACGGGTTCTCCGATCATGTATTAGTCTGTACGAACATGCGAGACGCAGAGTACGCATGCTGTGCGGAGGCGTACGGTGAAGAAGTGTACGAGGCAGTGAAGTCGTGGTTGCGTGAACGGGGCGTCTTCTGGTCTCGCGTCCACGTCGCCGAGACGAGCTGTCTCGGACTCTGTAGCGCCGACGGCACCGCAATCGCAATCCATCCCCGAAACCGGTGGTACTCGGACGTGCTCCCGGAAGATGTACCGGAGTTGCTCGAAGACGAATTCGGTGCCGACGCGTCGCGTTTGGGAATCAGCCATGGAAGCAATGCCGCCGGTGGGTCAGGTGAGGAGCTTAAAAATTCCGTAGATGACGAGCACGCCCACGAGTAACGGAATCAGAAAGCGGACGACTGGCGGTTAGCGGTTCAAGGAGCAGCGTGGTCATTGGCAGGTCGGGCGCTCCGAAGAATCTTTGACGGAGTTCGAGTCGAGAATTATCTGGCAGACGCTGTTCCGAGTAACAACCGATAGGTGCCACGTTTCACTCCGTCGTCGTGATAGACCATCGGCTCCTCTACGGCAGCGAACGATTCACTGTCCAGTGCGACCGCTGTGACGATGCCATCGGTTTCGAGGGTCGTTTCGGGGCCAGTTTCCGTACTGAATATTCGCAAACCGTGAACCTCGGCATTGCGCGTGCGAAAGTGCTGCGCCCCGGGAATGGCTACGCGGTCACCTTCGACACCAAGTTCGCTCGCGAAGCCACCCACCGAGGCTGTCCAGACGCGCTCGCCGTCCTGCGTGTACCCGAGAGCGGTATGCTCACGGGGATGCAGCGACGCTGTCTCGCGACCCTCCGTCGAATACGTGTTCCCCGTGATGAAGACCGCGCCGTCCGCCGTCGCGTGCACGTGGTTTGGATACGCGTACAGCGTTTCATCGTCGACTGTCGTGGGGGTTCCAAGGTTGACACACCACTGTTCGGCACCCCCGTCGCGAAGACGGTAGCCACAGTAGTCTCCGTGGCTGGCAACCACGACTCCATCTTCGACGAGCGAGACATCACCGACGCGTCGTTGGCCGTCGGTACCGGGATCCCATTCGTATCGCACAGCACCCGTTTCAGTATCGAGGACGAGAAGGCCGTGCTGATGGGTGCCGGGACAGCGATTGTACGCAATGGCTAGGCGGCGATCTCCGACATCGAGACTAATCGGGGAGGCGTCGGTCTCGTGCGTCCAGACGACATCGCCCGTCTCGTCGAACGCGTAGACGACACTGGTAAACGATCGACGCACCCCATCGCGGCTCCCGGGTCGTTCTCGCTCACGGGTCGGGTCCGCCTCCCCGTTCGCTGTTCCGAGGCTCGCTTTGCTCACCTCGCTCTCCCCGCTCGCTCGTTCCGAGGGCTCGCTCCGCTCGCCCCCGCGTTCGTAGCGACGGGACGCAACGTACAACCGATCTCCCTCTGTCTCGATATCGGCAATGAAAGGAAGGAAGAACCGGGACGCTTTCTGCGGGGTCCCGACGTCCGTCGCTGTGGCGTACTGCCACCGAAGTTCGCCGGTGTCCTGGTCGTAGAATCTAACGGTGCCCTCGGGACTGCGCTCGCCGACCGCGACGCCGTCCGCGAACGGCTCCGCTGCGACGACGGACGTCATCTCGGTTTCCCTTCCTGTGCGCCAGCGCATGTCGAGGGTGGTTCGATCGTGAGCGACCACGTCGCCGGTGGCCGTCCCAGTGACCACTAGTTCGTCGGCCAACGCGACTGCCGACCGTCTGCCTGCATGCCGTGATCGAGCTGGCGGTACGTCGCCGAGTCCGATCGCTCGCCGTTTTCGCGCGTTACTCATCGACGGGGAAGGTTTCGTGGAGAACGTCGTGTGCCTCACCCAACCCGCCGAGAACACTCTCGCCCTGGTCGGTCAATCGGTGGACGGCACGCTCCGCGTCGCGGACGGCCACTAGCCGTCCACGCATGTACTCGTATTCCGGATTATCTGAATCGGTGGCAGCGATTTCCTCCTCAAGGTCGACGAGCGCCGCGTCGAGGTGGCGCTTGATCCCCGAAAGGGTCTCCGCGTTTGCCAGGGCCTCGATTGGGCCATCGAGGTGGCCCTCCAATTCTTTCTCCGCGTGTTCGCGCGCGCTCCGGTCTTCGGTCCCGAGCACGTTCATCAGCCCGAGTCGTAGGGCTTCGATTTCGTAGCAACTCATGAGTGTGGTTATAGCGTCTGACCGACGAGGTTCGAGACGATGCGGCCCCGATCGAGGTGGGACGAAACGATTCGCTCCGCGCCGGCCTGGTCGACATTCCCGTACCAGACACCGTCGGGATAGACAGCGACCATGGGGCCGTCGCCACAGCGGCCGAGACACGACGAGCGAGTGATGCGGGCGTCACAAGCGTCGGAGTCCCGGGCCTCCTGTCGCAACCGTTCCAGAACGGCCGGTGAGCCGTCGGCGGCGCAGGTCTGATTCGTGCAGACCGCGACGTGCTTCTCCGGTGCGTCGTGCGCGTGGGGCTGGGCGTCCACGTCGTCGCGGTCTGCGTGAGATTCCTGGTGTGTCAGCGCCCGCAGCATCGCTCTCGCGCCGCCGACGTCTTCCTCGTACCCGTCGAGTTCCACCTTGTACTTGCAGGTGTCACAGGACATATCCACGCTGTCAGTTCGAGCTTCCTGCCAACGATCACCGAGCACGTCCAGAATTCGGGTGTCGGTCCCGAGCGGGTCGCCGGCCGCGGCGTCAACGTACGGGTACTCGTCGTCGAACTCGGCGGCATTGTCGCGGATCCGTCCGGTGAGTACGCCGTCCCCAAGCATGTACGGAAGCACGACCACTGCGTCCGGACGGTTTTTCGCCACTGTGTGTAACGTCTCCTCGAGGCGCGGCTCGGTAACACCGATGAACGACGTTTCGACACGCTCGAACGAGCGGCCCTCGTACAGTAGCCGGGCGAGTTTGTGTGCGTCACTGTTCGCGTCCGGGTCACTGGAGCCACGGGCACAGATGACCACCGCGACGTCCGCCTCGTCGCGGTCGACTCCCAGCTCCGCTTCCACAGCCGCGGCCCGATCGTTGAGGAGGTCCACGAGTGCGGGATGCACCCCGAGATGTGCACCGTTGTGGATCGTAAGCTCGGGATGTTCCGTGCGGGCATTCTGGACCGCTAGTGGCACGTCGTTCTTGACGTGGCTCGCCGCGAAGAGCGACAGCTGGACGACAGTGATTCGCGAAACGCTCGATGCAAGCCCCTCGATTGCGTCGGGAATCGACGGGTTCGCGAGTTCGAGGAATCCTGCATCGACCGGGACGCCGAGTCGTCCTTCCAGGTCGGCGGCGAGCATGCGGACCTGCTCGTTCGACTTCTCGCGGCGAGATCCGTGTCCGACCAGCAGCACAGCTTCGTCGTCGAGCCCGACCGGGGTCGCTTTCGCGTTCGTGGTCATCGGAAGAGTTCGCCCACCTCGCTACCCGTCGCACGTTCGACGCTCCGGCGGAGTTTCTGCCGCCGCTCCGCCGAGTACAGTCCTGACCCGTCGCTGCCGGCGTACACCCATCGTGCAAACGCCGCCGTGTCCGCATCGTCTCCCAGACCGAACCAGTAGCCACCGGAGGACGTCTCGGAGAGGTCGTCGGCCGGGACGGGGGGAGCAGCGGCGTCGAGGAGCGACTGAACCGTCCGAAGCAGGGCGTCGTCGTCGTGGACGAACGAGATACCGACCGACCCTGCGGACTCACGGAAACAGACAGTGCCACAGGCCTCGAGTACTCCACGAACGAGCTGTGGACGATGCTCTGAGAACGTGTCGAACCGATATCCACCAGGCTGTCCGTCGACGGGAAGTCCAAGCGCAGCACTTGCGCGGTCGGCCAGCATCCCGAATATCTGTACCTTGTACTCGTCTTCGAACCGGACGATAGAGGCGTCGTGCGCCGACTCGCGAGCAGCGGTTCGATGGTCGTGGTCTGGGTCGGTACCAGCGATTGCCGCAAGCGCGTCGGCCGACGTCTCGTCTGCCGTCCGAACAGTCACACAGTTCTGGGTCAATTCGCCATCACCGGCGACGCGTCCCCAGAAGTACGCCGTGGCGGGTGTCGAGGTGAGCAGATCCTCGACCGGGTCGGGTGTCGTGGACCGTCGGTTCGTGTCACTCATCGTCTTCCTCCGTCAGCACGTCGATCGCGTCGACCGGGCAGGCGCGGGCCGCCTGTTTGGCCGCAGTCAGCCGATCGTCGGTGAACGTCACGAGCTGTTTTCCGTTCACCTCGCGCTCCTCGTGGCTACAGTCGCCGCTCCCATCGATGGTCGCCAACCCGTCCGAGGCCTCGACGAAGCGGTCGTCTCGAACGAGACAGGCGAACACGCCGTCACAGGCGTTGCGGTCGAGCCGCACCTGATACTCAGTAGTCATACTTAGACTCGTACCCTCGCGGCGTCACCATCCGGTCGTCCCAGACGTACGTCTCCTCGTTTCCGACGAGGATCGTCGTCGTCATGTCGACGAGGTCCGTTTCGCCGAGCTCCTGCAGTTCCTGGAGTTCAATGATGTCTACCTGTTCGTCGTCGCGTCCCGCACCATGGACGACACCAACGGGCGTGTCCGGTGCACGATGCTCCATGAGAATCTCACAGCACTTCTGGAAGTTCTCCCGACGCTTGCGGCTCCATGGATTGTAGATCGCGATGGTGAAGCCCTCCTTCGCTGCCGCGTGGAGCCGTGACTCGATAGTCGGCATCGATGTCAAGTGGTCCGACAGGGAGATACTGACGGTGTCGTTCACGAGCGGTGCGCCCAACCGCGCGCCGCAGGACTGGGCTGCGGGGATGCCCGGGACGACCTCGAAATCAACCATGCTCGCGGTCGCGCCCTTCGATTCGAGAATCTCTAGCGCCAGACCGGCCAGCGCGTAGACGTTCGGATCGCCGCTCCCGATGATAGCGACATCGTTGCCTGCGAGCGCGCGGTCGATTGCTTCCTCGGTGCGAGACACCTCGCCGCACATCGGCGTGTCGTACAGTTCCGCTGCCGACTTCGTGACCTCCTCTGGCAGGAGTTCGACGTACGTGGTGTACCCGACGATATGCTCCGCGTCTAGCAGCGCCCCGCGGGCACGCTGGGTCATCCCCTCCGGCTGACCGGGACCCAAGCCAACTGCGACGAGTCGTCCGGGATCTGCCTCGAAGTCGTCGACGGTCGACCCGACCTTCTCGTCGGTCGTCGACTTCTTCGAGCTCCCGCATCCGGAGCTGGACGACGACGTGGACCCGCCACACGTCGACGTGCTCTCATCAGCGTCTGTCGCCGTTCCGGTTGCGCTCGTGACGCCACCGTCGGCCTCGGCGTCCGTGGTTGAAGCTCCGCATTTCGAATCGGATTCGGTGTCAGTCGCAGTTTCAGCCGCGTTCGAAGCGTCGCTCGCGCCACAGCTGGTTTCGGTGTCTGTGCTCGTCTCAGTGGTGGTGTCGTCAGTGCTCATTGTCAGAAGTCGTCCACGTCACGCCCGCCGCGCGGGGTGACGAGGTGTTTGCCGTAGTCGTTTTCCCAGACCGTCGTCTCGTGATTGCCGATCAGAATGGACGTTCCCATCCCGCCGACCTCGTCGTCGTGGTCGTTCGCCTCGCCGAGGGTGGTGATGGTGTGTGTCTCGTCGTCCAGATTTCGACCTGCATCGTCGCGGCCAGCGTCGTTGAAGATGCCGACAGGCACGTCGTCGGCTCGCTCCTCGCGAACCACGTCGATAGCGCGCTGATAGTCCCGCCAGCAGTTGTAGAGGACGATGACGAACCCGCTGATCGCTGCGGCTCGGAGCTTCTCTTCGATCTCGTCCCATCCGCGCCACTTGTCGGACAGCGACACCGTACAGAAGTCGTTCGACAGCGGTGCGCCGAGATTCGCCGCGCCGCCGAGCGCTGCCGTCACACCGGGGACCACCTCGATGGGAACGTCGTACGCCTCGTCCGCCTCGGCCATCGTGTACAGGAGGTCACTCTTGCCGTAGACGTTCGGATCGCCACCAGAAACGTGGGCGACATCTTCGCCCGCCCGGACGCGCTGGAACGCCTCACGGGCCAGTTCGACCTGCTGGCCCATCGTCGAGCGAATGAGGGTCTGGCGGGTACCTCCTGGCCGCTCGAAGACGGTACCGGACTCGTCTCCCGCCGTCGTCCCCCCGTCAGGCGCTGCTTCCACCTCGGCGTTTTCTGGGGGAAGCGACCCGTCACGCCGGAGGAACTCCTGGTAGAGGTTCGACGCGATGACGCAATCGGCGGTAGTGATGACGTCCTTGGCCCGCTGCGTCATCGCGTGGGGCAATCCAGGGCCGATGCCAACGACGTAGAGTGTCCCCATCGCGTCGGTGGCGGCACCTCTGCCATCCATGTTACCGCCCCACCGCAACGGTTACGGCGTCATCGAACCGCTCTTTCTCCCGGGCGAGTTCGTGCTTGCGGCCGCCGGCAATGGCCGACGCTTCGGCGATACCTGGCCAGCCGATGAGTTCCTTCGACCGCGAGGGGGAGGGGCCCTCGAACTCCGCCAGCGTGTCCTTCTCGAAGAGGACGACTCCCGCCCCGATCTCCTGGGCTGCCTCGTAGAGCCCCTCTTCGCCCTCCTTTCGGGTGCCGGTCGCGACGAACGCCACGTCCGAGAACTTCAGTCCCAGGTGGTCGAGGGCAGCCTCCCAGGCATCGAGCACCTGCGCTTTCTGCACCCCCGAGACGGTGCCGGTTCCGAGAACGACGCCGTCCTCGGTGTTCCGCTTGAGAACGGTCACGTCGTCGCCGACGAGGACCGCTCGGGGGCCGTCGAGACGAGCCACTGGGCCAAGTTCGTCGTTCAGGACGGCGAGGTTCGTCGCAACCGTGGAATCGCCGTTGACGACGTGGGTGTCAAGCGCCTTCGCCTTGCTCTCGACGCCCTGCTTGCCCGCAGCCTCGCTCGCGGTCGTCATCGCCGGGACTGCGCCCAGTTGTGAGAGATCGTGGGCGACCTGATTCGCACCGTGGTGGCCGCCCGTGATCGGGATTGCCCACGTGAGCGCCTCGTCGACGACGACGATAGCGGGATCGTCCCACTTATCATCGAGGAGCGGTGCGGTCTTGCGCATCGCGATACCCGAGGCCATCAGCCCGACGAAGCAATCGTACTCGCCCCAGTGTTCCGCGAACACGTCGCCGTGGTACTCGATTATGTCCACGCGCTCGTAGCCGTCGCCGATTCCCGCCTCGATCTCGCGAGCGGTGTCGAGCTTTCGTTCGAAGCTGATGATCGCGATTTCCTCGGCCTCCTCCCCGTCCGAGTCCGGCGTGGAACAGTGGCCGCCCGATTCGTCCTGCTCGGTATCGTCCGTGTCGGTACTCATGAGTCAGTCGTCTGCCTCGCTCTCAGTTGAACCACGGTTCGCCCAGTCTCCATACAGGTAGGAGCGCTCGTATCCCGCTTTTCGTGCCGCATCGCCGATGATGACGAGCGCGGACGCGCGGTAGCCGGCTGCCTCCAGACGCTCGCCAATCGTTCCGATGGTTCCCTCGATTATCTCCTCGTCCGGCCACGAGGCGTGATAGACGACGGTAACCGGTGTCTCCGAATCGTGGCCGTCTTCGAGGAGGCGGTCCATCGTCTCCCCGACCGCGTGGGTCCCGAGGTAGATGCAAGTCGTCACGTCGCCCATCTCGACGAACTCGCCGATGTGGTCGTCCTCCGGGTCGAGCGTCTTCCCCTGGGGACGAGTGAACGCGACGTGGTTGGCTACGCCGTTCAGCGTGAGCTGCGTCCGGAGCGTCGCACTGGCTGCGAACGCCGAGGTCACGCCCGGAACGACGTAGGTCGGCACTCCCTCGTGTTCCAGCGCGTCCATCTGCTCCAGCGCTGCTCCGTAGATTGCCGGGTCGCCGCTGTGGAGACGGACGACCGTCCGCCCCGCCTCGTAGGCGTCCCGCATCAGCGGCACCAACTCCTCTAAGTCTTTACCGATGCTCGACACCTGCTCGGCGTCCGCACAGTATTCGTCGAGGAGTTCGCTGTTGACCAGCGATCCGGCGTGGACGACGAGATCTGCCGCCTCGACCAGCTCTCTACCGGTGACAGTGAGGAGCCCTGGGTCGCCGGGACCGGCACCGATGAACGGGATACCTTCCTGTCTCTCGCCAGCAGTTCGCTCCTCGATCCGAGGGTCCCGCTCCGTCGCTCGGGTGGCCGCCTCCGTGTCGATAGCGTCTTGCGGATCGGTCATCGCGGCGGGACCTCCGGGACTTCGTCGCCGCAGGCTTCACCTTCGGCTCGCTCCATCGACACGGTATCACTCCGAAACTCATCCCCAGACCAGGGCTCTGAAGCAGGCTGCGCCCCGCCATCGGTCTTCGCCCTCGCTCCGGTGTCAGAGTCGCTCTCCGATTCGGTCTCTTCGAAGGCCGCAGTTGCCGGCTCCGAATCGAGATCGCGTTTCTCCGCGTACGCCAGCGTATAGTAGTCGCGTTCGTTCAGCGTATCGGGATTATCCGTCACGACCGTCGCGCCCTGCTCCATGTACAGTCGGCGGCCGTACACCACGTCATAGCCCGCCTCGACGAGGTGTTCGTGGGTCGTCGGGACATCGGTGACCTTGAACAGAATCATCCGATCTGGTCCGGTCGGTGCTGCACCACGAGCGGCCTCGTGAAGCGCGAGACTCGCCCCGGAAGAAATCTCGACGCCAAGAGCCGTGGTAAAGGCCGTTACAGCGCTCACTCCGGGAACGACCTCGATATCGACAGCAGCGTGAAACGTGGAGAGCGTCCGCCGCAAGTGCCCGAATGTCGAATAGACGTTCGGATCGCCGAGCGTGACAAACGCCACAGTTCCATCGCGAGCACGCGGTGCGATCTCTTCAGCGGCCTCGCGCCACGCTCGCCGGAGTTCGTCCTCGTCGCGAGTCATCGGAAAGTCGACGTCACCGATTCGGTCTTTGGGGACGTGTTCGGTCGCAACCGACCGAGAGAGGCGTCCCGGTGAGTAGACGACGTCCGCTGCTTCGAGGATGCGACGTCCGCGTACGGTTACAAGGTCGGCGTCGCCGGGGCCGAGTCCGATACCGTAGAGAGTCATCGCTGTCTCCCGTCTGTCGCGACCACATCGGTTCCGCCTACCAGCATGTACACTGGGTTGTCGGAATTGAAACTCGTCGCGCCGGCGAGTTCGTACCCGTGACTCACCTGGAACTGGACGACTTCTTCGAGGAGGTCCCGCTCACGAAACGCCTCGGTGGCGGCTCCAGCGACTTCGAGCCGCGAAACGTTCATGACGACACGGTCGATTTCGGTTTCGACCGCGTGGTCGAGGACTGCCTCGTAGTTCCGACTGCCGCCGATGAACAGGACATCGACATCTCCGGGTACCCCCTCGGGAGCTTCGGCTTCCCGAAGGGCAACGTCCCCGGTTACGTCATTGGCAGCGAGATTTTTTCTGGTGGTTTCGATCCGTTCTGCTTTTCGTTCGAGTGCAGTGACCCGACCCGCGCGCCGCGCCGCCTCGATCGTAACGGCGCCGGTACACGAACCGACCTCTGCGAAGTGGTCGGTCGGTCTGAGGTCGAGTTTGCTGAGAAGGACGGCCCTGACCTCCGGTTTCGTCGGACCGGCCTTCGCATCGTGTGGGAGCGATACGTGTGCCATCACCGAACGCAACTATCGTGAGGTGTAAAACAATTTTGGTTGTTTTAGAAAAATCTGAGTTGGGTGTAATTACCATAGAGGCCATATTTACTCAATCTTAGACGTTCTAAGCCAAAGTTACTTTAGCTCCCAGTCCAGAGATGAGACAATGCCGAAAAACGCGGCCGATCCCGAGGAATTCGGCGTTCTCCAGAGCAAGCGAAACGCCACTCGGTATCAGATCCTGGTCCAGATCGCAGAACGACAACCCGCGGTAAACCAACAAGAGATCGCCGATGCCATCGGGATTACTGCCCAGGCTGTGAGCGATTACCTCCAAGACCTAGTTGAACACGGATACGTCAACAAGCACGGCCGTGGCCGATACGAAGTAACCAAGGAAGGAGTCGACTGGCTGATTTCACAGACCGACGAGTTACGCCACTTCGTCCAACACGTTTCTGAAGACGTCATCGGACAGGTCGAGATCGAGACCGCGATGGCGACGACGGAAATCAGCGAAGGAGAGACAGTTTCCCTGACGATGCAGGACGGTATTCTACGGGCTATGTCTGGTGGGACTGGGAGCGCAACTGCAGTTGCAGTAACAAACGCGGAGGCAGGGCAGGATGTTGGAATTACGAATTTCGACGGAGTCGTCGATTACGACTTGGGCTCGGTGACCATCGTCTCGATCCCACGGGTTCAAAACGGTGGAAGTTCGGCGGTGGATTCGAATCGGATCGCTGAAATGGCCGAAAGCCACGATCTGATAGCCGTTGGTGGAGTCGAAGCTATCGCCGTCGCGGAGGCAACAGATCTCGAGCCTGACATACGTTTCGGAAGTCCGTCTGCTGTTCAAGAAGCAGCTGCGAAGGGGCTCGATATACTGCTCCTCTCTTCGACAGAGCTGCTCTCGGCACACACCGACAAACTCCGAGAGCAGAATCTCAGCTATGAAGTTGTTGACGTAGCAGACACGTAGCGCCTCCAATTAGCGGGTTTGTGAATATGAGATCGTCGCATTTGGTGATTTCTTTCGGGAAGTAATACTCGTCTCGTTTCAGGCGGTTACTGGGATACAGGTCGGCTTCCTCGGTGCTGTACGAGACTGCCGCGAAGTTACAGATACCAAGGTCAGCACCAGCCGACTTGTTACCGGGGCGTTGGGCGTCTCGATTTCGTCTTTGCAGACGAGATGGAGTTCCCATCGTCCCTTCGACTTGTCGTAGACGGCCCTGACCTGTTCCAGGTTCTCGACCGCGTCCGTGGCGAGCTCCGAGAATGACTGACCAGTCGCAGTCTCCAGCGTATCGATATATCCTCGTCAGCTGAATAGGGCTTCTAAGTCCTCCTCGTCGTAGTTAACCAACAGCCGGTCTTCGTCCTTGAACGACCGGAGGACGATGTTGGTCGTCGAGTTCTCGACCCCCTCAGTCTGAATGATATCCTCCATGAGTGTCTGGAGGTGCTCGTGGTCCCGGACGCGGGAGAGCACGTAGAACGACATCTCCCCGAGCATGAAGAAGACGCGCTGGACGCCCGAGAGGCTGGTGAGTTTCTCTGCGACCTCTTCGTAGCCTGGGCCGTCGTAATCGGCGTTGATCTCGGTAATCGCTGTCATCCCAAGGCCGAGCTTCTGCGGGTCGAGCTTGGCGATTTCGCCCTGCAGAATACCCTTGTTCCGGTACTTTTCCATCCGATAGTAGATAGTCGAGGTGCTGACGTCGAGTTCGTCACTCAGCTCGTCAACATCGATATCACCGTTCTCGTCCAGACGTCGCAGTATCTGGAAGTCGACCTCGTCGAGCGTAACCTGCGTCATCGAATTATCCATGGGTGCCACGGGATTAATAGATTGGTATCATTCCAATTCGGGCTCCGGTTTTCTGGACCGATTACAATTCAGATCGGTGGCGGCTACCGCTCGCTCGCGTCGGCGTCGGTCGCCGGACGGTCCTCGCGCATGGGATTGCGACGGCGTTCGGCAGCCACCACTCCTGGGTCGAGAGAGACGGATAGCTGGCCGGGGCTATCGCCCAGCTCCGCGATACGGGCCCCATCCGGTTCGTAGACGGCGCTTCGACCACAGAACGTCCGCCCAGCCTCGGTACCGGCGTGGTTACAGCCGACGACGTAGGCCCCCTGCTCGAGTGCTCGTGCCGGAAGTAGCGTGTGCCAGTCCCGCTCCATGCGGGCGGTCCAGGCCGAAATGTTGATGAGGATATCACAGCCGGCTCGCGCGAGCGCTGCGCTCGCAGCCGGGAAGTTCAGGTCGTAACAGATCTGGATGCCCACCCGACCGAACGGGGCCGCTACGACGACGTACTCGTCGCCGGTCGCGAAGCCGGCCTGTTCCGCACCCCAGCAGTGGCGCTTGTCGTAGCGGGTGCGCACCTCACCGTCCGCGTCGAGCCAGACTGCGCTGTTGTACACACGAGAGTCCTCTCGAACTGGCATTCCGAACAGGACCGCCGTGTCGGCCCCAGCGGCTGCCGCACCCAGCCGCTCGGTCGTCGGCCCAGGGACGGGCTCAGCCAGTGCTGGGAGGTCCTCGAAGACGTGGTAACCGGTCGTCGCGAGTTCGGGGAACACAACCAGGTCCGCGTCGGCGGCCGTAATCGCATCGGCCATCCGTTCGCAGGTCCCGTCGTCGGCCGGTCCGAGGCTGCTCTCGAACTGGACGACACTGACGGTAGTTGGGTCCATGCTATCGGCCCTCGAACTCGGGGTCCCGGTCCTCGGCAAACGCCTCGACGGCCTCTGCGTGGTCGCGCGTCTGCGAGCAGATCCGCTGGGCACGCATCGCGTCGTCCAACCCCTGTTCGAGGTCGACATCGAAGCTCTCGTTGACCAACTGTTTGCTTTGGGCGAGTGCAATCGGTGGGCGGTCGGCCAGCTCCGTGGCGAACGCGACGGCGGCGTCGAGGAGGTCGTCGGCCGGCACCTGCTCGCGGGCGAGATCCCATTCGACGATTTCCTCGCCGGTGAGCTTCCGGCCGGTGAAGATGAGTTCCTTTGCCCGGGCCTCGCCGATGAGCCGCGGCAGGAGGAAGGCCCCGCCGTCGCCAGGGACGAACCCGACGTCGATGAACGTCTCACCGATGACGCCCTCGTCGCTGGTGAGGCGGAAGTCACACGCCAGGGCGGTATCACAGCCGGCGCCGAGCGCGTAGCCGTTGACCGCCGCGATGACAGGCGTGTCGATGCTGCGCAGCGTCCGAACGACATTCTGGAAGAGGCCGAGCCCTGCCTCGTACTCGGCGAAATCCATCTCCGGTGTCAGGGGCATATCATTCAGGTCGACGCCGGCACAGAAGGCGTCGCCGGTACCCGTGAGCACGATTGCACGCACCGCCTCGTGTTCGTCGAGTCGCTCGAACGCCTCGACCGCCCCCCGAAGAAGCGGTTCGTTGTACGCGTTCATTGCCTCGGGCCGGTCGTACGTGACCGTCGCGACGTGGTCTGTGACGTGTTCGACTGTCAGGGGTGCATCGATCTCAATCATCGGTCTCACCTCGTGATGGTGTCGGGGAGTCCTCTTCCTCTGTGTTCCGGCTGGGCTGTCTCTCAAGTGTAATTGCCGCATCGACGATTTCGACGCCGTCCGCGTCGGCGAACACCGGATTCAGGTCGAGTTCGGTCACCGACGGGTTGGCTTGGACGAACGATGAAACCGCGACCAGAAGGTCGACGACCGCCTCCCGGTCGACGGGTGGGTTCCCTCGGGCCCCATCTAACAGTTCTTGGGCCTCGATGTCGTCGAGCATCGCCCGGGCGTCGGCCTCGGTCAGCGGGAGGGCGCGGAAGGCGATGTCCTCGAGTACCTCCACGAACACGCCGCCGAGGCCACACATCACGACCGGGCCGAACTGGTCGTCGTCGACGACGCCGACGATGAGCTCGACACCGGCGTCCCGCATGGGTGAGACCAAGACGCCGTCGAGACTCGCGTCGGGGTCGTACTCGGCGGCTGCCGAGAGTAAGTTGTCGTAGGTCGCCGCGGCTGCGTTCGCCCGCACGTCGAGGGCGACCCCGCCCGCGTCGGATTTGTGAACGATGTCGGGCGAAACCACCTTCATCGCGACGGGGCCGTCGGCATCGGCGGCCAGCGTCGCGGCCTCGTCGGCACTGGTCGCGAGGTCGAACGGCGTGACGGGGAACCCGTCGTCGGCGAGCGCACGTTTGGCCTCGAACTCCGAGAGTTGGGTGCGACCGTGGTCGATGGTTTCGGCGAGGGTATCATCGGCGGTGGTGGCCGTAGGAAGCTGGAAGTCACTACTCCGGTCGGCGGCTGCGATCCGATCGCCGTAGGTGGCCAGTGCTGACAGACTCGCGGTCGCTACGTCTAGCGATTCGACGACCGGGATGCCCTGCTCGCGAAGCACGGCGTGGGGCTCAGTGTCGAACCCCTCGTAGGCGCTCTGGACGACCAACGGTGTGTCGTACTCGGCGGCGAGCGATGCCAGTTCCCGGGCGGCCTCGACCTCGACTTCGGTGTACTGCTCGGCGAAGCGGACGCCGTAGCCGCCGAACAGGCCGGTCAGCAGGAGTGCGTCCACGTTCGGGTCAGCGATGATGGTCGCCGCACAGTCGATGAACACGGACTGGTCGTCGTCGGTGCCCCCCGCGACGTCGACCGGGTTGACGACGCTGGCGGCGTCTGGGAGGACCGACTGGAGCCGCGCTTGGGTCTCGTCGGTGAGTCGGGGGATCGAGAGCCCGCGTTCCGTGCACGCGTCGGCCGCGAGCGTCGCGTGCCCCCCGCCGTCAGCGAGGATGCCCACGTTCGGGCCGTCGGCACGGGGGAGCGACGAGAGTGCGTTCGCGACCGACAGGAGTTCGTCAGAGCGCTCGACGCTCACGACGCCGGCCTGTTCGAGGACGGCGTCGGTTACGGCCGCATCGCCCGCCAGAGAGCCCGTGTGCGAGGAGGCAGAGCGTTTGCCAACGTCCGAGCGGCCGCTCTTGAGCACGACAATGGGCGTGTTCAGAACGACGTCCCGGGCCACCTGGAGGAAGGCTCGGCCGTCGCTCATCCCCTCCACGTAGCAGACGATGGCGTCGGTCTCGGGGTCGGCGTCGAGGAACGGCAGGTACTCGTGGAACTGCAGGTCGGCCTCGTTACCGACGCCGACGTAGTGGCTGAAGCCGACGCCCTCGCGCGTGGCAGCCTCGGTGAACAGCGAGATGGCCATGTTGCCGCTCTGACAGAGCAGCGCGAGACTTCCCTCTGGAACGGTATCGGCACCGACGAGGTTCAGGCCCCGGTGGACGTTGATCATGCCGGAGGTGTTGGGCCCGATGAGGCGGATACCGTGCTCGCGGGCGAACGAGACGATCTCCTCTTCGAGTTCCTCGCCGTCCTCTCCCGCCTCTCCGAACCCGACAGCGATGACAACGGCGCCGGCGAGGTCGGTCTCCGCACAGTCCTCGAGCACGCTGGGGACGATGTGGGCGGGTGTGACGATAAGTGCGAGGTCGACGCGGCCGGGGATGGCCGAGACGGTGGGGTAGACTTCGAGCCCGCGGATCTCCTCTGCGTTCGGGTTGACCGGGTAGATGTTGCCATCGTAGCCACCCTCCTGGAGGGTCACAATGGCCTGATGACCGCGCTTCGTCTCGTCGGTGGAGGCCCCGACCACGGCGACCGCGTCCGGCTCCATGATACGCTCGATATCAGTGGGCTCTCCTGCCATCGTCAGCGTCCCTCGAACTCGGGGTCGCGGTCCTCGGCAAACGCGTCGATGCCCTCCTGCCAGTCGTCGGTGGCCATGCAGGCCAGCAGGGCCTCGGCTTCGGCGGTCAGCATATCCTCCCGGCTCGCCGCACCCACGCGGCCGAACTGGGCCTTGGCGAACTTCATCGGGATAGGGGCGTTCCCCGCGAGGTCGGTCGCGAGCCTGTCGACAGCCGCATCAAGCTCAGTCGCCGGATGACAGCTAGTCACGACGCCCTCCCCGGTAGCCTCCTCGCCGGTCAACGTCGCGGCCGACAGGACAAGCTCTTTCGCCCGGGCTCGCCCGACGCGTTGAGCGAGCGTGTACGTGACGCCGCCGCCGATGTACGTCCCGATTCCGACCTCGGGGAACCGGAGCTCGGCGTCCTCGGCCATCAAGACGAAATCCGCGCTAAGCGCGAGTTCGGCCCCAGCCCCGATCGCGTATCCCTGGACCTTCGCGACCACCGGACGCGGGTGTGTTTGCACCGCTTCACAGGCGTCCTGGGCCTGCCAGACATACTCCCGGCGCTCCTTGGCCGACCGTTCGGTCTCGCCGTGTTGTTCCATGTCCGCGCCGACACAGAACGCCCGACCAGCTCCCTCGAGGACGACGACTCGGGCGTCCTCGGCTTCGGCCCGGTCGAGTCCCTCCTGGATGCCCGCGTACAGATCGGGGGTTACTGCGTTGAGCGAATCCGGCCTATTCAGTCGGATGGATGCGACGTCTCCCTCCCGCTGGTACACCGTCGGAGACTCCGGTGCCATGTCTCGCCTTGTCATGATCGGTTCACTGCCTAGACTCTCAGAGCTCAACCACATAAACTTTGGCTCGTTCTTAACTGAACAGTCTATAGTAGGAACTTTGCCGAATATAGGATTGATGTCTGCGAAAGATTATTATATCATTGTGTAGAAGGTTCGTGTGTCGATGTCTCACAAAGACACACTCAGACGGCGTGACGTACTGACGGCAGTCGGTGCTGGAACGCTGACCGCACTTGCAGGATGTTCCGGCGGCGATGGCGGTGATGGCAGTGATGGCGGCGGCGATGGCGGTGACGGCGGCAATGGGAGCACTGGCGGGAGTGGTGGCGGTAGCGGGAGCGGCAAGCTCCGGTTCCTCGGCTTCGGTGGGAACACGCAGGCCGCCCAGATGTCCGTCTTCGAGCCGTGGGCCGATGAGTCCGGCGTGAAGGTCCAGGGTACCTCTGCGGGCGGGACGACAGAGATGATTTCGCTCATCAAGCAGAACCCCGGGTCCTTCGACATCGTCGCACTCAACGACACGGGGATGGCCCGAGCCCAGAAGGAGGACGTGCTCGAGCCCATCGACCTCTCGAAGGTTCCCAACTACGAGAAGAACATCAAGGAGTCTGCCCGGTCGCTGTCGTACAACATGAGCGACGGGGACACGATGGGGCTCATCCGCGAGAACGGCGCGACCGGCTACGCGTACAACACTGAGAAGGTCGACGGGGAGCTAAACTCCTGGGACGCAATTCTCGACTCGAAGTACGAAGGCAAGGTCTCGCTCATCGACCGCACTGTTGACCGGCTCTCGAACAGCGCGGCTGCCGCCGGGCTCAACATCAACGACGTGCCCGGCGACCAGGGGAAGACGGACGAGATGTTTGCACGGGCGAAGAAGGAAGACAAGAACGTCTTCTCCTACTGGGGTGACGGTGCCACCTCCATCCGCTACCTCCGGCAGGAGAACGCCTGGATCTGCGAGGCCTGGGGCGGACGCGTCCTCGCCCTGCAGGAGGAGGGCTATGACCAAATTGAGTATGTTATCCCAAAGGAGGGAGCGATGGGCTGGGCCGACAACCTCGCCGTGGTCAAGGGTTCCGAGAGCCTCGACCTGGCCCACGAACTGCTGAACCACACCTACCAGCGCGAACACCTCCTGACGCTGTCGGACAAGATGAACTACACCGTGCAGGTGAAGAACCCACCTGAGAAGATGACACAGCTGCCCGACTACGCACCCGCCGAGGATCTGGCCTTCCGTAACTGGGAGAAGGTCCTCCCCAAGCAAGAGGCTTGGACCCAGCGACTCGAGAAGATCAAACAGGGCTAATACTGATGCTCGAAGTCAAAGGCTTCACCAAATACTACGGCGACCTTTGTGCAGTAGAGGACCTCTCCTTCCGCATCGAGGAGGGGGAGTTCGTTACGCTACTCGGCCCCTCTGGCTGTGGCAAGTCGACGACGCTGCACTCTATCGCCGGGCTCGTGGAGCCAACCGAGGGGCAGATCCACCTCCGTGGCGACGACGTGACCGACCTGCCGCCGGAGAAGCGCAACATCGGGATGGCGTTCCAGTCGACGGCGCTGTTCCCGCATATGACCGTCCGGGAGAACATCGCGTACGGGCTGAAGATGCACGGCTACTCCAAGGCCGATATCGCCGACCGAGTCGAAGAATCACTCGAGTTGGTCGACATGCCCGAACACGGCGACCACCGCCCCGGCGAACTCTCCGGCGGCCAGCAACAGCGCGTCTCGCTGGCACGGGCACTGGCGTACGAACCCGACATCCTCCTGCTGGATGAGCCGCTGACGGGGTTGGACCGGGTGCTCCGCGAGGAGATGCGGGGCTGGCTCCACCGCGTCCAGCGCGAGGTCGGTGTCACGACGCTGTACGTTACGCACGATCAGGAGGACGCCCTGTCGATGTCGGACAAGGTGGTCGTTCTTGACGACGGTCGGGCCCAGCAGATGGACTCGCCGGAAGCCATCTACGAGCGGCCAACCAATCCGTTCGTCGCCGAGTTCGTCGGCAAGTCTACCCAGTTCACCGGCGAGGTCACCCACGAGGACGGCCATGCCGTCATCCACAACGACAGCAAGGCCATCACGCTACCCGATGCGTCCCACAGTGCCGGGGAGAGCGTCTCAGTGTACGTCCGACCGGAGGATATCGACGTGGGTACCGAACCGACAGGGGCCACGAACGAATTCCCTGGCACCGTCATCGACATCTCGAACCTCGGGAACCGGGCCGAGATGTCCATCGAGCTCGCGGATGGGACGACCGCGCTCGCTCACACGGGCCGCTTCCCCGATATCGAGATCGGTGAGGACGTCTTCATCCGGTTCGACGCCGGGCGGGTGATCGTCCTATGAGCGTCAGGCAATCCGGACTGAGCGGTCTCATCCACACGGTCGGTGAAGGGCTCGAGGGTCATGTTTCGAATCGGCACCTCGCACTGCTCGGGGTCGGGTTCGTCGGGCTCTTTTTCATCCTGCCCGTCATGCTACTGGTACCGGAGAGCCTGCACCTCGACTCGGCGACGCCGTTCGAGTCCTACCGGCGTGTGATGGACGGGATCTACATCGACGCGTTCGTCCGGTCGTTCCTGTTCGGTATCGTCACGACGGCTGTGACCCTGGCACTGGCGTACCTGCTCTCGTACTACCTCGCCTTCGCCACCGACCGGGTTCGTCTCGCGATGACGCTGATTATCGTGCCGCTGTGGATCGCCTACATCGTCCGGTACTTCGGTATCCTGCTATTCTTGTCACCGGCGGGCCCGTTCGCCGACCTGACGGGCATCGAGCCAGGGCTCCTGTTCACCACGCCGGCAGTGGTCATCGGACTGGCGAACGTCTATCTCCCGTTCGCCGTCCTGCCACTCTACAACTCGCTGAACGCCATCGACGAGGAACTCATCAACGCGTCGCGGGTACTCGGTGCCAACAAGTGGTGGACCATCGCGAAGGTCATTTTCCCGCTGAGTCTCCCTGGGCTGGTCGCTGCCGGGCTCATCGTGTTCATCCTTGCTGCCGGGTCATTCCTCGGACCGGCAGTGCTTGGTGGCCCACGGCAGACGATGATCGCGAACGTCATCGCACAGGCGTTCCTGGACAACTTCAACATTCAGTTCGCCTCGGCACTCGCCATCGTCTACACCGTATTGCTCGTCGCGCTCTTGTTCGTCTTTAATGCGGTCTTCAGCCTGCAGGAGGTGCTCGAGAATATATGAGTACGAGCACGACCGCAGCAACTCGACTGCGCGGCCTCTCGTTCCATGCTATCGTCGCCGTCGTGTTCGCCTTCCTGCTCTTGCCCGTCATCATCGTCGTGCTGACGTCGTTTACCACGCAGACGTTCCCGGCAATTCCACAGGAGGGGATCTCGCTGGCGTGGTACGAGCAGCTCCTACAGGACGACAAGCTGCTCGATGCACTGACGGTGAGCCTGGTCGTCGCGACGGCGTCAGCGATTCTCTCGGCCATCATCGGAACCATCGCAGCGATTGGGTTTGTGCGTGCGGAGTTCCCCTACAAGCAGCAGATTTCGACCGTCATGCTGCTACCGATGATTATCTCGCCGGTTATCACGGGCATCGCGCTCGTCCGGTACTTCGGGACGCTCCAGCTCCCGTCGGGCTACCCGGCACTCGTCCTCGGCCACACTGTGCTCTCGCTCCCGTACGTGTTCCTGCTGGTCCGGTCGGAACTGCTGACGTTCGACGAGGACCTCGAGCGCGCTTCGCGGGTTCTCGGTGCTGACCCGGTGACGACGTTCCGCAACGTGACTGGGCCGATTATCTCGCCGGCCATCCTCGCAGGCGGGTTCATCGCCTTCGTCGTCTCGTTTGGCGAGTTCACCGCGACGCAGTTCCTCATCTCTCCCGACACGAGCACGGTCCCGGTCGTCATTTACACGATGCTCCGGACGGGACTAACGCCGACAATCAACGCGCTCTCAGTCGTGCTCATTGTCATTATGCTCGTGGTAGCGCTGTCCAGCCGCCGCCTCACCGCTTCCTGACGCCCCGATTCTTTCTCGACTGGCGGTTAGCTGTTGGCGAGAGTCTCGACAACGACCCGACCAGTCTCCGGTGTCTCATCAATCAGGACGGCGGCCTGCCCCTCTATCAGACGTTCGCCATCCTCGTCGATTACGTCCGTCGTGAGCTGATATTTGTTCCTGCTCAGGTCCTTGACGACTTCACACACCGCGGTGAGTCGGTCACCAATGTCGGCCGGTTTGAGGAACGAGAGGTCCTGTGAGAGGTAGATGGTTACACCGGGGAGACGGGCCAGCGCGGCGCTGATCAACCCGCAGATGAGCGTCCCATGCACTATTCGCTGGCCGAACCGCGTCTGGCTGGCGTATTCCCCGTCAAGGTGAAGCCGGTTGGTGTCGCCGCTGGCGGCCGCGAAGGTCCTCACGTCCTGTTCGCTGATCGTCTTAGAGAACGTGACCCTGTCACCGACGTTAACGTGGTGGTCCTCAAGTCCCGTCCCCTCCACATCCCAGTCGTCTTTCTCGTAGGCGGTCTCTTGCTGTCGGCGGTAGCGGGCCGTCGGTCGCTCGTGGCCGTCGATTTCCTGCCGTTGAAGGATTTGCGGGACGTGACGAACGATATCGTCAGTGCTGACTAACCCAACCAGTTCATCGCCGTCAAAGACGACTAACCGGGCGACATCATGCTCAAACATTGTTTCGACTGCGTCGCCAAGGGTGGCGCTTGCATCGACCGAAACGACATCGGTCGACATGAACTCCGACAGCGAGCGCTCTTCCGGGTCCGACACCTCGCTGAGTAATCGCACGAAGTCGTCGCTGGTGACGATGCCGACAACCGTGCCGTCCTCGACGACGACTAGTGACCCGATTGCGGCCGTATAACACCGGCCAGCAGCATTGCTGGCGGTTGTCGTAGGCGAAGCTGTCTTGACCGGACTGCTCATTACGTCGGTGACGCGAATCGGGAACGCCATGATCGGAGGTCGGTCCGACGTGACAAGAGGCTATTTGACGAAAACATACCAACCGATGAGAGTGATACCGTGGTCAAACGCGATTTTGCGGATGTGATTTCCAGGAGCGACTGCCCCACGCAACGTCCGAGTGCTACCAACGCTCTGTAAGTAGATTGCTTCGAGGAACTGGCTAGCTTGCTCGTCGCCACCATGAGCGCGTTCTACCTATCACGCACCTCCAGCGTACGCCCGGGTATCCAGAGATGTTCAAGCGGAGTCTCAATCGAAATTGATTACGGGCTTGATGATACCCTCTTCTTTGCTCTCCATGAGGTGGAATCCCTCGTCGATTTCGTCGAAGGCAAACTCGTGGGTGGTCATCCGAGCCGGGTCGACCTTCTTGGTTTCGAGCAGGCGCAACAGCCGCTGGAGGCGAAGGCGGCCACCGGGACAGAGTGAGGTCACGATGTCCTTTTCGGCCATCCCGACGCCCCACGCGTCCCGGGGGATATCGACGTACTCTCCTTCTCCATGGTAGCCGACGTTCGAGATCACACCACCGGGCTTGGTGACCTCGATACAGTGCTGGAACGTCGTGTTCGACCCTAATGCCTCGATGGCCGCGTCGACTCCCTCACCGTCCGTGAGGTCCATGATCGCTTCGACCGTGTCTACCTCGGTGTAATCGACGATCTCGTCCGCGCCGTAGAACTCGGCGAATTCCTGGCGTTTCGGAACGTTCTCGACGGCGATAATCTGCCCTGCACCTTGGAGAGCCGCCCCTTGGGTCGCCATGAGCCCGACTGGTCCTTGAGCGAACACCGCGACAGTTCCTCCGACAGGGATGTCCGCCCGCTCGGCCGCACTGAAGCCGGTACTCATCATGTCGGTTACATACGCCGCGGCCTCGTCACTGACGGAGTCCGGGATCAGAGCCATGTTCGCGTCCGCGTCGTTGACGTGGAAGTAGTCGGCGAACACGCCGTCCTTGACGTTCGCGAATTTCCACCCACCGAGCGCTCGTTCTGACTGTGAGGGGTGACCGTCCTGGGTGGCCAACGACCCCCAGTCCGGTGTGATCGCACCGACAGCGACCCGGTCGCCTGGCTCGAAGATTTCGACTGCCTCGCCGACCTCCTCGACGATCCCGACGGCCTCGTGGCCGAGCGTGATGTCCTCTCGCTCTCCGATGGCACCATGGACCGTGTGAACGTCCGAGGTACAGACGAGGCCCAGCGTCGGCTGAACGATTGCATCGTTCGGCCCCGCCTCAGGTCGGTCTTTCTCGACGAACCCTGTCTCTCCAACCGAGCGCATCACGTATGCTTGCATAATCGACCAATATGAACTGACGAGAGCAGTACACTTGGCCGCATAGACGGGTTTCTACTCACCTCTCTAGCAGTTACGGACGAGTCCAATTTCTGATGGAAATTGCCCAAAGTAAACGAAGTCAACGAGTTCTTAGAGATAGCGAGCGACTTCGAGGATCCGCTCGAAGTCATCCGCGAGTCGCTCTCGAACGCCTACGACGCGGACGCGACCGAAGTCGGGAGTACGATTCGAAATCGTCCCGGTGGTTTGGATATCATCATCGAAGAAGACGTCCCGTTAGAGAGCACGGACGTCGCCGTATGCTGGACGCTCGGCGACGTGGCCGACCTCAAGGAGTACGAGCGGAACGGTTACTTTGGTGGTGAGATCTCCCTCCAGTTAGACGAGGGGACGCTCACCTACACCAATCGAGAGTCATACGTCGTGGAGATCCTCGAAGTGAAACCGCTGCTCCAGCGGAAAGCCGCTCCGAAGACGAGCGCCTGAGACAGGCTCGAACGAGCGGTCGTCCGCCTGAAGGAGTGGGTCAGCCGTCGATGGCGGCGAGAATCCGGGAAACAGCGTAGTCGGCTTCCTCGTCGGTCAGACACATCGGGTTGACGACTATCTCGTCGGCACCGATGCCGTCGGCCCCGACGTAGACGCGGGGGTTCTCGTCCCTGAGCGCGGCCACGAGGTCGCGGGCACTGATATCGACGCCCGAAAGCGAGACGACGGCTTCCGGTGCGACACTCGTCCCCTCCGGTGCGGTGGTGGTCACGTCCAGGCCGGTCTCACGCAGGCGGTCGACGACGGCATCGACCCGGGCGCTCCACTCCTCTTGCAGGGCTTGCTGGTCCTCTTTGACGAACGAGTCTAGCGCGCTTACGAGGCCGACGAGTTCCTCCTTGCCGACTTTCATTGGTCGGCCGATGCCTTGCCGTGGGACGCCGTCGAAGTGCGCACGATCGAGGAGTCCCTCGGGAGGGGTCCACACGTCCGCGGCGACGTGCATGTCGAGGTGCTGAGCAGCGATCGACTCGACGTACTCTCGTCTGCCGGCGACGATGCCGGTGGTCTGTGGTCCGCGAATACCCTTCCCGCCGCTGAAGACGACCATGTCCGCGCCCGCATCGACGAACGCCGAAAGGTTCTCAACCGGCGGGACTTCCGCCGCGGCGTCCACAATGACTGGCACGTCGTTGCCGTGGGCGATTTCAGCGACCACCGAGAGGTCGGGCTGCGTGTACGTCTTCTGGACGTAGCCGACGGCGACGGTCTGGTCGGTTATCGCTCGCTCGATCTCCCACGGTTCGACGTTCGTCGCGCCCGTGCCGAGGTGGTGGTCGTTGGTTCCCACATCGACGATGGTCGCGCCAGCCGCCCGGAGCGCGTGATCGTAGCCGGTGCGGTGGGTCCGGGGCATCACGATCTCGTCGGGAACGCCCTCAGTGTTCGGTAGGCGGTCCATCAGGGCGACATCCGTCCCGGCGATGGCCGCCGCTGCGGAGAGGAGGAGTCCGGCGGCCGCGCCGCTGGTGACGTATCCCGCCTCCGCGCCGGTCACCTCGGCGATCAGTTCCGACGCACGGGCCTGTAAGTCGCCTAACTCCACGAACTCGCCGGCGGCCCGGCACATATCGTCGAGCGCCTCGGGGCGGATGCGACTACCGCCGATTCGCGTTTTCGTCCCGGCGGCGTTGATCACCGGTGGGACGCCTAGTTCCTCGTAGACGGAGTCCTCGCGTGTGTGCTCTGACATAGTGAGCGAGACCGGCCAACAGCGGACTGTCGCCGGGCATCGATACTGACCGAACGAGAAGTCAGCAGTTAAAACCAAAGAATCGTTGTCAACGGCCCGCGGCGCGAGTTCGCACGGTGGGCGTTCCGAACCGCCTCGGTGGTCGCTCGTCGGCGTTCAGCGAGCCGCCACTCGATGAACGCTAAAGTATCCCGGGCGAATTCGTGTACCTTCCACAAACAACTGTGTAAGAGTGTATATGGCCGATAAATTGATACAGCCAGGCGGTTCACCTTATATACAATCGATTCTCATCACTTATGACCGAGGAGCCTACAGTGCTGGTCGTCGAAGATAACTCGGCTGACCGCCGCCTATTCGAAGAAGCGGCCGCCGAGGTGGCGTTCCCGGAACTCGAATTTGCGACCGATACGTGGGAAGCAGTCGAGTTCTTTCCGACGCTGTCAGAAGATAGCGAGGGAAGTGACACGGCTGCGATGCCGGCCCTCCTTCTGCTCGACCTCGACATCCCCGGCGACGGCGGTATGGCGTTGCTCGAAGAACTCAAAGCCGGTTCGGCACCGTGCCGTCGGGTCCCGGTACTCATCCTTTCGAGCGAGGACGACCAAGAGACAATCGACAGAGCGTACGACCTCGGCGCGAACGCGTATCTCACGAAACCCACCGACTACGAGGCCTACGTCGCACTCATAGAGATAATACGGGACTTCTGGCTCGACCGGATCGAACGACCGTCGTATCGGCACTAGCCGGCCGTTTCACGGATCGAAGCGCAGGGAACTCACCCGTCGTGTTCGTCGAACGCTTCGCCGGTCTTCTCGGCGCGTTCGGCGGCGAGGATATCGGAGTAGCGCCTCTCGACGACTTCGACGGAGTTGCCGAGTTGGTCGGCGGCGGCGTCGGCCCCCTGTTGCATCGCGAGGACCCGGCCGACGCCGCGGCGAGCGCCGTGGAGTTGGAGATATCCCGCTTCGACATCGATGTCGGCCTCGTCAGTCAGCCGCTTCAGTAGTCGGCGTGCGCCGTCGGTCGTAATACTGGGCGGCCGGCCCGTTGCGTCTCGGAGCGCGTCGAAAATCTCGGCATGGCCCGATACCGCTCTCTCGACGCCGGCCGCATCGAGCGCATCGTGCAACGAAGGATAGTGAAGCGTCGGAAAGAGCGGCCACTCCGGTGCGGGATCGAGGACGGTCCGCCACCGTTCGAGGGCCGTCCGTGCCTGTGGCGGAATTGAGCGGTCTTCCCACCGTTGATTCTTCCCGAGGACTTCGAGGCTATCGCAGCCGTCAGCGAGGTCTCGCCACATCGCGCCGTCGCGGCGGTCGTCCTGTGAATTGGCGAGCAGTTCGCTCCCGCGGACGCCAGAGTAGGCGAGGACGTACACGAGCGCGCGGTTCCGTACGGGACCGTACGCGTCGAGACCGTCTTCCTCGATAGCCTCGCGTGCCCGTTCGTCGACGTGGCCGAGGATCGCCTGCCGCTGCCCGCGTTGCCACGTCTGCTGATGCTCCTCCTTTCGGGTATCGGCTTCGGGGAGTGGCTCCCTGGCGGCTTCCTGGATCCCGTAGTGTGTATCGATGAGTCCCTCTCGCTGTGCCCAGCCCAGCCACGCGGAGACGTAGTCGTAGTACTTCTGCACCGTCCGTGGTGAGTGGCCATGCCCCAAGAGTTCCTGACGGATGTACCGCCGAAGCGTCCGGGCCTCGATTCCGTCGAACCCGTCGATACCTTCGCGTTCGAGGTAGGTCACGAACTTCCCCAGTTCGCGCTCGGCGTGGCGTCGGTATATCCCGCTTTGCTTTTGCCCGCCCTTTCCACGCGAGACGAGGTAGTCGTCGAGGGCGCTTCGAAGTGCTGGCGGTGCGTTCTCGACCCCCGAACCCCCGGATTCGCTGTCTGTCATCGACTCGGATGCACGTACAGCGACGACCCCCAAAAATCTACTCGTGATTCCCCGACGAATCACGAGTAATCGTCAGTTTGGCCCTACCGGTTGTTTTCCACAATCTGAAGCGCTGTACTCCCAAGAGACCCATTTATATATCAGATATCGCTATATCAAATCTCGGAGTTTGGAAGTTGAGACTATAGCGGGTTTAGCGGGGCTATGATGCGTGGTTTCGGGCGAATCGACGAGCGGTATCTGTTTCAGATCCTCTCCAAACGGGGATTCTTGATGTACTGGAAACTAATCCGAGACATTTCCGAGTCTTTGGACAGTGTGGCCACTCAGACGCCACGCTAACACGGCGAGAACCACCTCACTATCCGATTCCCGTTTCCTTCTTCAACAGCGTCAGCGTATTGTCGGCTGTTACGATCGGCGAATGCTCGTATTCACCAGTCAATTCGACCTGTACCAGATCGACTGCTCGCCAGATTGAGTACAACAGACACGCGAATACGAAGTAGAAGAACCGGAGGCCAAAGTCCTTCGAGGTCGTGGCGGCCATGAATCGCTTAATGGACCTGTAGCCACTTTCAATCTCCCAGCGATACCCGTACTCGGTAAGGAATCCACTGCCGCGGTTCGACATGAATACCGAATACTGCCGGTGATCATCATGTTCAGAGTCCTCCTTCCGTCGATAGAGCAGCGTCGTCTCGTGCCACTCGTTCTTCCCGAGATGGAGCTTGCGGTCGGTCTCGTATCGGTCTTGACCCCGCTGTAGCAACCGTTTGGCCTGCGCTTTCTCGCTGGTCTGCATTCGCTTTGGGACGACGTACGACAGCCCGCGCTGGCTAATCATCTCTAGAATCTGCTGGCTGTCGAACTCACGATCCATCAGCACATTATCGATATGAACAGCCGCCTCTGCCGAATCCAAGAGGTCCGTGACGATCTCCTTGCGCGTGTCCCCTTTCCGAACTGGGCGCGCATCTAAGACGATCGGGACGGCATTCCCGACCAGCTGGACTGTCGCCCACTGGTAGGCGTACTCATCGGTGTTCTCTTTCGTGCCGATAATCTCGTCTTCGTGACCCGCACGATTGCCAGTAAACGGGTCGGACTCTGTGATGTCGATCGCGACAATACCGGCTCGGAAGAACTCCTCCGTCTCTGCGACTCGATCTAAGAGACGACTCACGGCTTGGCGGTACATCTCGCGTATCTGCTCAATGGAGAGATCCCGCACATGCTCGCGATGGGCGTGGCCCAAAGGTGTTCGATCTCGGGTCGATTCGTGGATGAAACTCCGAGCCCCTTCGTTGACAGCTAAGTTCTCTCGAAGCCCCAGATAGGTCTGAAGGTCTCAGTAGGCATTCTCATGGATCTCACAGCCCTCACCACGGTCCAATGAGAACGCGGGAACGCAACGTCGCTGACGTGGTTAGTGACGGCCTCGGCCTGCTCTGATATGATCTGATCATCGGGTTCCGATTCTTCATTCTCGTCATTGGTGTCTGCGGCTCTGCCGTTCTGGTTCTCGTGGAACAGAGACACCCGCATTTTGGGCTTTGATGAGGATCGTTCGCGCTGTGGTTTCGACCGTGTTCCGGAGGTCTGCAGTGAAGCGATGGTGCCAACTGCGCCACAGGGTTGACTGATCGGGGACCGACTCCAAGCCGATCTGTTCGCTGAAATCAGGGTGCTGGGTGAGGTATTCGACGAGGGCCGTCTCGTGGTCCCAGCCATGGCATTCTTTCAGCAGGAACAAGCGAAATAGTGTCTCCATCTCGTAGCTCGTCGATCCTGCATACCGGTCGTAGGGATCGAACTGGACGTATGCAAGCGGTAATGTGTGGACGAATGGTTCAACGCCCTCGTGTTCGTCTTGTTGGAACCACGTTTTTGCGACGACGCGGACATCCGACACCAGTGCGGGAAGCGACGAGCGATCGAACAGCGGGCTAGACCCATACGTTGGCCAATCGACATAGGAACAATGAGCGATTTGGCGAAAGACTGTTCGACGCGACTCGGGGGTCATAGCCATGTGGGTATTGATAGCAAAACGTCGAAGACCAGTTGATCAAGATCGGATAGAAGTTGGATTCATCAGCGGAAGTGTTGTGGTTAGTTGGAGTAAAAGACACTCCCCAATTGTGTTTCTCGCCAATATTTCCAGAGGTAGGATAGATCACTGGGATACAACAGTTTTACAATTTCCCGCTTGCTCCCATCGTTAATATCTGAAAGGGTATCTCGAGAGAGCTTGTTCAGATCTTGCATGAGTCGGTCGTACCGTTCGTTTGGTGCAAGGTATAGCAACCTCGTCATCGTCAATCGACGGTCTTGTCTGGGGGCAACTTGCTCGTTCCATAGGTCGTCGTAGACTCCCATCTCCTCAGCAGAGGTGTTTTTCGTCCTCGTCAGACAGCGATCGGCTGTCATTGCAGCTGCTCGAGCTGATTTCATACACTTGTAGATTCCCTCTCCCCAGACAGGATCAACCGATGGGACAGTATCACCGATCGCCATAAACGAATCAGTACTCATTGATCCGGGGGGCTGTACATGTGCTGATCCCCGAACTGGACTCTCTGCGATTTGTCTAGCGTTCTCGAACCGTGGGTCAGTATCAAGCCAATGTTCGAGATACCCGTCGACGGTGCGATCGTGAATGGCGTTTTCTTGATAGCGTTCATTCTGGATGTAACAAATACCGACTTTTGCTGTGTCGTCACCCGTATGGAAGATCCACGAGTAACCTCCAGGGGCGTACTCGTGGTCCAACCGCAACATCATCGCGTCAGTGAGATCAGCAAACTCGGGATGAGTGAGATCGACGCCTTTGAATAAGTATTCAATACCAATCGCGTGGTTCTCCCGCTCAAGATTGGCTATCCCCAGATCTTTAGCCAGTGGCGCAGCCGGACCCGTAGCATCAATAACGATTTCGCCAAAGACCTCTTGGTCACGATTATAACGGACACCAACGAGATCGCCACCTTCGACGATCGGGTCACGAACACGAGCATCAAACCGATACTCAGCACCCTTGTGACGACCATCCTCGACAAGGAACTTCTTGAACGCCTCGAAGTCCAAGACAAAGCCCGGCTGGTCCTGGATAAAGTGTTCATTTGGAGATTCAAGAACTACTGATTCAGTCGCGTGCATAACGACGTCGTCCGGGATGCTGAAGGAGGTCATCATTGACGCAAACGTTCCGCCGGTAGATTTGTTACTTTGAGCTGGGAACTCATCTTCTGCTTCGGTTTCTAAGACGACAACATCGTACCCACGGTCAGCTAGATCTCGTGCACACTGCGCCCCCGCTGGACCTGCCCCAGCGATGATTACATCATACCTGTTTGACATCGTTGGAGAACAACTACTCAAGAGCGGATGAACAAGATGTTGGAACACAGTGCCACTTTTCGGTTGTTTCTACACAGGCCCGGCGCCCACCATCTTAGTGGGCAGACATCTGTGACACCACGTTGACGCAGTAGACGCCCCCGATAATGAGGCCAATTCCGAGAAGGCCTGCCAGATCAACTGGTTCATCAAAAACAACGGCCCCGATACCTGCCACACCGACAATACCCAATGCTGCCCATGTCCCATAGACGACACCCATCGGTAATTCCTCTAACGTCAGGGATAGTAGATAGAACGCTGCCCCATATCCGAGGACAACCCCAATACTGGGAACCGGTTGTGAAAATCCCTCCGAGAGTTTGAGGGCAGTTGTCCCGAATAATTCGGAGAGTATTGCACCAGCAAGCAGTACGTACGGATGCATATCGTTAGGTCTCGAATCCGCCGATATACGACTACTGAAACAAAACAGCACTTACAATTTGTTTGGAGGCACAATGACAAAGCATGACGGAATTGAGCGAGCTTGGACTCTCAAGTTACGAGGAGAAGGCCTATCGAACCCTTCTCGTAACAGGAGCAGTGACGGCAGCTGAACTCTCTGATACTAGTGGGGTTCCAAAAGGCCGTATCTACGACGTACTAAACGGCCTTGAAGCTCGCAAGCTGATCTGGAGACAGTCAAGCGATCCAAATCGGTACGTTGCCGTACAGCCAGAAACCGTCGTCGACAGGCTTCTGGCTGAACGGGCATATGAACTGAAACAAGAGTGGGATCGTTACCGCGAGAAAGCAGAAACAGTTCGTTCGAACCTTTTGCCGACACCACCAACAGAGAGTAGTTTCTGGCTTGGATCGCTGGGGAGTGACGAAATGAGTACAGCACTCCAGCAGCATATGCGAACCGCGGAGAACGTTGTCAAAGCAACCGTCGGGCCTCCCTACGAGGATGCGACGTGGGAGACACTCCAATCTGAAGTGGAAGGCTTTTTCGAGGGTGCTAATACGGATTTGTCTGTTGACCTCCTCTTCAGTGAAAAAGCAGTTACCGTACTCCCCGACCGATTCCCACATCTAATTGAAGACCAGCCCGCAGACATAACTGTCAGAACGACTCCTCAGATTGCGCTTTCGTTTGATATCGTGGACAATGTGGAGACGACGATCGATGTGCTACATCCAGTATCTGGTGAAGACAGGATCGGTGTGATCGGGATCAAAGATTCGCAAGTCGTCTCAGAGTTTGAGCAGTACTTCCAACGACTGTGGACCGATGCTGTTCCCCTCCTTGAGTGAGACAGTGATGATGGGAGGAAGACGTGATGTGATGTAATTGACTCAAACGGCTCTGTTGAAATCCTCAGCAAGTGATATATTCTGACCCAGTCGCGGTCAGTATAGACGAAGGATTGCTCTATCCGGGAAAGGTATTATTCTGGCTACCTGGTTGTTCTCATCATGGTCTCTCTCCGAGAGGCGTCTCCCGAAGACGCAGCAGCGATGGCGCGTATTCAATCGGAGTCGCTCCGAGAGAACGCAGATGAGTACTACACAGACGAACAGCTTGCGCTTCTGGCACCCGCTGAGCCAGATGCTGAGGAAATTCCTGAGGACGAGTTTTCCGACGAGTCGTGTCGTCCAATTATTCTGAATTGGATGGAGAGATCGTTGGCTGGGGAAGCATCCATCTCAACGAGAACGTGCTGGCAGCAACATTTGTTGATCCTGACTACACAGGACAAGGAATCGGGCGGACAATCGTTGAGGAACTCGAAACAATCGCTCGACAGGAAGGCGTAGAGGTGCTGATCGTTCCCGCGTCGCTAAACGCTGTTGGCTTCTACGAAACACTCGGCTTCGAAAAACAACGCGAAATCGATGCAAGTGGTCCCGACACACCAGAGATTCCGAGTGTCGAACTGACAAAGCAACTGTCCTAAGTACTCAACTCGCATCTCTTATCGACCAGCTGTTTCAGATGAGAATATGTCTGAAGAAGAGGGTTTCAACAGAGCCACTCAAACCGATATTGCCCCTGTGCATTGAGAAGGCAAGTCTCAACTCCTGTGCGCTCTGAAAGCTGAGACTACAGCGGGGTTAGAAGGCCTATAATGCGTGGTTTCAGCCGAATCGGTCAGCGGGAACTTCCTCAGATCGGCATTCAAACAGGCATTCTTGTTAAGATATCTACCATATGACCAAATTAGGAGACATCTGGTAGCGTTGCCACTCAGATATCGCGCTAACCCGGACAGAGTGTCTCTCTATCCAATACCGGTTTCCTTCTTCAGCAGTGTCAGCGTATTGTCGGCCGTCACAATCGGTGAATGTTCGTAGTCACCTGTCAATTCGACCTGTACGAGCAGATCAACAGCGCGCCAGATCGAGTAGAGTAGACATGCAAATGCGAAGTGGAAGAATCGCAGTCCGAAGTCCTTCGACATCGTCGCAGCCATGAACCGCTTGATTGATCTATAGCCACTCTCGATTTCCCAGCGGTAGGCGTACTCTGTGAGGTGTCCGCTCCCCCAATTCGTCATAAACACCGAATACGGCCGGTGGTCGTCGTGCTCAGCGTTCTCTTTGCGCTGGTAGTTCAGCGTCGTCCGGCAAGCCGCAGGACTCACGTTCTATGCGTGAACTCAGCTGCTGTCCTCCAATCGAACTGTCGTGTCCTGTCAGCGAGAGAGCGACGCATAGAATGTCCCAACCCATCTCTCAGATTCTATCTAATTCGACTGATATTCGTTTGTATCGCTTCTATATCCGAAAACGTGGAGTCTATGATTCTGATTCGCAGATAAACAAAGGTGAGTTAATCCTGGTGAGTTGGATCGTCACTTTAGTCTGCAGTCGTCGACGGATCCCGACGCCGACGGAGCCCCCAGCGCAGCTCCAAGCCGCCCCAGAGAAGCCCAGTCACGATCACCAAAGCGATCGCGAATACCTCCGGAACGCCCATCCACACGGGGGTGATGTACATCAGCCCATTCAGGTACTTCCCCGGGATGAGGCCCTTGATCGCGATCCAGAATTGATCACCGAGGGTGCCGGACCGAGACGCTATCTCGGCGGATTGGGCGCTGGGGCCATTTGTGGATTCGTCACCCGTTTCGAGGCGTTCAGCTTCATACGGGAACGCAATATTGATCTCCCAGACAACGTCACCGTTCTCGTCGACCTCGAAAACACGATTGCCGTTTGAATCCGAGATCAGCGTGTGGCCGTTGGGGAGCCGGTCGGCATCCCGGGCCCATTGCATTTGTGCGTCTCGCCAGACCCAGGTTTGCTCCCATCCTCCATCGGCTGTGCGCTGATATTCGAGTACACGATTATTCTCGCTGTCAGCGACGACGACTGCCGGCCCGCCGTTGCTCTCATTGATGAAATCCGGGTTGTGCTGTTCGTTGAGTACGTTATAGTCATCCTCCGCGCCGAGCGTCCACGTTTCGTCGACGGCGTGCTGTTGAGGCGTCAAAAAGACGACACGGTCGAGGTTGCGGACGCTTACCATGATACGACCGTCCTCTAAGACCTCGACGTCGTTGATGTGCGACCAGTCATCGGGATACGGGCCGCCAGACCTCTCGATCGGGAACGTATCGGAGGCATTCCATCGCCACTCGATGTCGTCGGTTTCGGTGTTCACGACGAACACACCGTCGAGATAGATATCCGCCACGACGACGTGCGTGTCATTGATCCGGTCGACGTCGTGGTACCGAGTCGCCTCCTTACCAGGCGTTGGTTGGCCCCATACCTCCTCGACTTCGCCGGTCGTGAGGTTTACGCGCTCGACACCGTTGTACGTACACGCGTTCACGTCGCCGTGCGTCTCGTAGTAGGTGTTCCAGGTGTCGTTGTCCACACCGTAGTCGCTCGGATTCCATTCGTCGGCGCTGGGGCAGGCGTCGCCTTCGCGGTGGTCGGCATAGGAGTATTCGACAGTGGTTTTCGTCCCAGGAACGGGGTCGACGTCCCAGTAGCGGGTATGGGTATCATTGTAGTAGCGAACCGTTCCATTAGGATTGAACGCAACGAGTTCGGCCCGGGCCCGTGGTCCTTCACTAGCCTCCCCCCGCCAGGAGTTCGAATCCGTCGCAATTACGGTAATACCATCCGATTCTGGCGTGATCGGGGCGCTCGAGTCGACTTCCCCGCGTTGGGAGAGATGAGATTCGAACGTAGTTTCTGCTGACGCCGTTGCGAAGCCGTACCCGATAGTGACGACAGAGAGCGCAAGGAGGACAGCGAACGCTATCCGAAGACGGCGTTTGGAGACCGGTTGCATTAGTTCTCTGTCGCGTGGTCGTCGACCGTCTCCGTCGCCTCTAACTCATCGAAGAACGCAGTAACACGACGTTTGATCTCGTCGCGCTGATCACGCGCTGCGTCAACGTCGTCACCGCCGGGATGCTCCAAATTCCAGTGCTGGCTCTCACCAGTCCAGTCTGGAGGACGGAACTCGTCGACTGAACACCCCATCGTGACGACGTAGTCTGCATCCTCGATATCGCCGGGCATGATCTTCCGAGGCGTCCGGTCGCTGATATCGATATTGCGCTCTTCCATAGCGTCGATGACGGCCTCGTGGATATCCTCGGCCGGGTCCGTGCCGCCGGTCACGATGTCGATATCGAGTCCTCGTTCGGTTCGTTCCCGCTCGGCAAACGCGGTCGCCATCTGACTCCGCCCAGCGTTGCCGACACAGACAAATGCGACACGATCAACAGACATATACTCCCAGTTCGACCGCGCGTAGTAAATAGATTCTCTATGTGAGTATCCCACATCTGATATACTGATGAACGGCTCCGTTCCAGCTATGTACTTCGAGCTGTTCCGGTGAATTCCTTCATTCGCTTGAGGGCGGTTTGAGCTTCCTGGCGATTCATCTCGAGTGACTCAATGACGCTTTCGGACAACTCGAGATCCTCAGCCAAGAGAATTAGCCGGTCGAGGAGTGTGATCTCCAGTCGCTCGTTGATCATTCCGATGCTGATGACATCGAGATCTCGGAGATCATCATCTTCGACATCAAGCACGTACTGATCTTTCTCCGCGAGCAGCCCTTCCATGATCGGACTCCCCTGTTCGCGCGGTTCCATATCGAGTGTAGAGAAGATAGCTTTGATCCGGTCGATCTGGTGGACCGTATCGCCTTCGTGGCCACCGAAGATGGCCCGTACCTCGTCGCTCGCTGCCGCGGCAGCGAGGTCACTGTGTAGGTCAAGGATTTCGATCTCGGCGTGGTAGAGTTTCTGGAGTTCCCTGTCGAAGAGTTCGCGCTTGGATGTGATCGACATTTCTGTTACGCCTCCTCCGAGTCATCGTCGACCAATTGGTCGCGCAGACAGTCCTGCACGACGTCGGTATCGACAGCCCCACTCTCCATGAGGAGATAGAGGCTGCCGGCGGACATAGGTTCATCCGACTGGAGGTCCTCGAGGAGTCCCGGGATCCCCACGTCGGTCGCATCGATGTCCAAGAAGACTGCGTCGACGAGGAGGCCGTCTCGGTGCCCGGCTCGTCGAAGGGCCGCCGTGAACAGCCGCTCAGGAACCGTGCCCTGCGACGCCTGCCCATCCCGCATCAGCGTGGCGACGCCGATTGTTCGAAGGAGAAACGCGAGGCCATCACGAACACCAGCTTGGAGATCCTCGTCCACATTCTGCCACTGCTGCCCCCCATCCACAACTTCACCGAAGATTTCACGCCACTCGTCGTCGTCCAACTCCTCAAGCAGAATCGAAAAATCCAGCATCGAGTTATAAACGCGCTCACGGATGTCCTGCCGGCGTTGGTACCGTTGCTGCTTCGCGTGTTGCCCGTCGTATACCTTCTCGCCAGTCAACCACCGGCGGTCTTCGGTGGTGAGCATCGCGTTCTTGCGGCCGGTCATATACACCTTGATGAGTGACAGCAGGATAAAACCCGTTCGGAAGTAAATCGGAGATGCTATACGACTATAGAAATATTATTTACCCTGCGGCGAGATAGCCGTCTATGAATCGTATCGTGTCTCAGCTGGAAACGACTGCCACCAGCGGCACTGCTGGGGTGTTCGGAAACGATGGCTGATGTCGAAGCAGCCAGTACTGTAGATGAATATAGCGGGCAATCGAGCCCTGCGAAACTCGTCGAGATTGCCCGCTATTTCCTCTTTATTGGCATCGTCGGATTCGGCGGGCCACTTGTCTACATCGCCATGATGGAGGACGATCTGGTCGGCGAGGAGTCCCGCAGGTGGACCGACGAGTCGATCTTCATGGAGGGGCTGGCGATATGTAACATGCTGCCCGGACCGGCGTCGACGCAGCTCGGCATCTTCATGGGCTGGATACGGGCTGGTAATCCAGGAGCGATCGTCGCCGGCTTCTTCTTCATGCTCCCGACGTTCGTCCTTGTGGTCTTCTTCTCCTGGCTGTACTTCGCGTATCAGACGCTGCCAGCGGTCGAAGCCTCCTTCTATGGAATCAATCCGGTGGTCATTGGGCTTATTGTCGGGGCGACATACTCGATGGCACAGAGTGCCCTTGCTGATGGGCAGTCGCATGCCGAGTTCGACATCGGGTCGGAGACCTGGTCGGTGGACTTTTTGTTAGTGGCGCTGCTGGTCGCGGCGACCGTCGCAACAGCCACGCTGAATCCGAATCCCGTCCTCGAGTTCATCGTTGCTGGACTCATCGCTGTCGCGCTCTATCGGTCGGACTGGGTACGGGCAAATGTGAAACGGATTACCGCTGCCGGCATCGTAACAGCCATCCTCGGTGGCCTGTACGCGCTCCGAAGTCGCGTACTGGATCTGGTCGGTCCCCGGGCCCGGACGGCAATCGAGGCAAGTCCGCTCTGGGGACTCGCGCTCGCGCTCTGGGCGAATCCGTGGGTGAAGCTGTTCCTGTTTATGATCTATACAGGGTCGTTCATCTACGGTGGCGGTCTCGTCCTCATCCCGTTCATCGAGAAGTACGTCGTCAACGAGTTCGCGTGGTTGACTGCACGGGAGTTCGTCGACGGCATCGCCATCGGCCAGCTATCCCCAGGTCCCGTCGTGATGACGACGGCGTTTGTCGGCTACAAGTTGTTGCTGGACGTCTCCGGCGGCGTCGTGTGGATCGCTATCCTGGGAGCGTTGGTCGCCACGATCGGAGCCTTTGGCCCATCCTTCGTGTTCATTATGGGCTTCTTCCCGTACTTCGCGCGGGTTCGCGAGAACGACGTCAGCCAGACCGCGTTAACCGGCGTCAACGCCGCCGTCGTCGGCGCAATCCTTGGAGCAACCGTCACGCTCGCCGCAGAGTCGTTCGTCGACGCCTTCACCGTCGCCCTCGCTATTGTCACGTTCGGGCTGTTCGTCCGCGGCACCCATGCGGCGTATTTGATTCTGGGCGGCGGCGGGATCGGCATAGCGTGGTACTTCCTCGTTCTATGACAGAGGCACAGCTCACCAACCACGACCTCACACGACGTTCGACACGGAGACAATCATGAGTCAGGAACAAGTCACGGTTGAAAGGGACGAATCGGGCCCGTTAGATACGTTTCGGCAGTTCTTCGCCCTTGAACGGGACGTACTAGTGCTGTCGCTGGCGATGTTCGCGTTCAGTCTCGGTTTCCAGATGACCAACCGGTTCCTCCCAGAGTACATCGTCGCCCTCGGAGCCTCGGGGTTCGTCGTCGGCCTCTTCGGAACCGTCGGTAACATCATCTCGGCAGTATTCCCGTATCCAGGTGGTGCCATCTCCGACCGCATCGGCTCGCGATACGCGCTCACCCTGTTCGGCTTGATTTCGACTCTGGGCTTCGGCGTCTGGTTGATCGCGCCGAACCTCGGTGTGATCACTATTGCCAGCGTGACGATCCCACCCTGGATCTGGATCTTCGTCGGTCTGCTGCTCGCGCAAGGGTGGAAATCGTTCGGCCTAGGCGCGACGTTCGCGGTCGTCAAGCAAGCAACCGATCCCTCGCGACTGGCTGCCGGCTTCGCCAGCACGGAGACGTTTCGCCGGACAGCGTTCCTCATCGGTCCGGTACTCGCGGCCGTCCTCATTGGCTTCCACCCGGATTTCACGGTGAGCTTCCAGTACGTCCTCGCCGTCGCCGTTGTCTTCGGGATTCTCGGGACCGTCGCCCAGCATCTCCTCTACGATGCCAGCGAGGACTCTATCGGAAGCTCCTTCGAGGGAATCGATCAGATCAGACGCGACCTGCGGAATATGCCCGAACCGCTCCGCCCGCTGTTGGTCGGGGATACGCTCGTCCGGTTCGCTAACGGGATGGTGTACGTCTTCTTCGTGCTGGTGATTACACAGTTCTACCAGGTCGGCTTCGAGACGACCGTCTCGCTGGCTGACTTTTCGTATGCGATCGATCTCTCGCCGGAAGCGTTCTTCGGCTACCTGCTCGGCGTCGAAATGCTGATTGCCCTCATCTCGATGGCGCCAGCAGCGAAAATCGCCGAGCGGGTCGGCCTCAAGCCCGTCGTTGCAGTAGGGTTCGCGGTGTACGCGCTGTTCCCGGTCGTTCTCATCGGCGGCCCGGAGGTCCTCGACCCGGTGATGCCGCTCCAGTGGGCGATGGTCCTCATCTTCGCGTTCTCGGGGCTGCGGTTCGCGGGGCTGCCCTCTCATAAGGCGCTGATCGTCGGACCCGCCGAAGCCGGCGCCGGAGGACGCGTCACCGGCACCTACTACCTCCTGCGAAATACCGTCGTTATTCCGAGTGCCGCACTTGGCGGCTACCTGTGGGAGTTCGTCAATCCAGAAATCGCGTTCACTCTCGCAGCAGTCATCGGCGTCGTCGGGACTGGCTACTTCCTGCTGTTCGGCGAAGAGTTCGAGGCGTATGTATGAGCAAGGCTGGCTCTGATTTCGTTCTCGATGACACTCGTCGGGACAGAAGGTGCCGACCACCCCAATGATACGTCAGTCCCGAGAGGAGATCGTCCCGCCCGAAGGGAACACCGTCGAACGCGGGACACGACTCCTCAAACGCTATCTAGAGGATGATCCGACTGCCGTGGAAATCGTCGAGGAGGCTGGCAAGGCATTTTGGGATGCAATGAAGAAGAGATAAGAACAGACAACGGACGAAACGAGAGAATACTCTGCGATGAAACCATATGCATTGAGACCACCAGTCTCAACTGCAGTCGGAGTTGGGAAGTCACAACCTCGGAGGATGATTCTGATGCGTGGCTTATTTCCGGCATAGTCCGGCACGAATCAGCCGCTCAGTAGGTGTGCGTCTTCATCACATT
This sequence comes from Haloarcula amylovorans, assembly GCF_004681185.1. Lineage (GTDB taxonomy): Archaea > Halobacteriota > Halobacteria > Halobacteriales > Haloarculaceae > Haloarcula > Haloarcula amylovorans. Next base: position 99,852 of record NZ_SRIF01000011.1, read on the forward strand.
CCCAGTCTTTATTTCAGGATAGCACTTACATATCTCTTAGTAGTATGTATCCCGCCTTACTAATTGGTCTTGAGGGGTCGGGAAGTCCTATCGATTTCCTTCTAGCCGTGTTGATTTTGTTCGGTGTCTTCGCTGTTGTCTTGCTAATTGGCAGGCTATTTGATTCCGTTTTTTGAAACTGCAAATATCGGCATCTTGCAAACAGCTAGCTGGTAGCTGTATCCCCTTTACTGAGCAATCTGGACATGAAGATTGCAGCGGAGATCAGCTGAACGGGCCGTAAATTGAGCCTGCGAACTGAATATGAATAGGACAATGCCGTTATACAGTTACTTTTTCCACCAGTCTGGAAGACGACACCAGACCGGCATGAACACACCATAGAATGAGCCAAAAATGAGGATGCCCGCAACAACAGCCAGTTCTTCGCCTGAGACCAGTAGGACATCGCGGACGGCTCTAAGGACAGCGGCGACTGTGATAACCCATATTATGAGAGCTATCGACTCCTTGCCCGACAAGCCCGGTTCTCGCATAGACCTACTGTTGAAGTCCATCTCTAGCAGGGTTAATATTTCGGGAACGATACGGCTGATGATTTTATCTTTCTCAGGTGGTATTCTATATCTCACAGAGAGCGTTACATCGTTCCTCTGTACTGACCAATTTGAGGTGCTAATTCTACAGGAGAGATATTGTCTCTATTATACATTATACGTACGAACTGAGTGAAGCAAACTAAATGATAGTTCTCAACGGGCACTGTCTAGTTTAGGACCTCCTCAGCTGGAGTTCGATTGTTGAGCGATTGATGCGGTCGCTGCTGGTTATAGTAATGCATGAACTGTTCAAGC
>NZ_SRIF01000012.1 GCF_004681185.1 Haloarcula amylovorans
CGACGCCGTCGAGGAGTTGCAGGCGGAGTACGGCGAGGTGGCGATGGTCGGCGATGGCATCAACGACGCGCCCGCGCTCGCCACCGCGGAGGTCGGTATTGCGATGGGAGCCGCCGGCACCGACACCGCGCTCGAGACCGCCGACATCGCGCTGATGGGCGACGACGTCGGGAAGCTGCCGTACCTCTACGAACTGTCGCACACGGCCAACGGCGTCATCCGGCAGAACATCTGGACGAGCCTCGGCGTGAAGGCGCTGCTTGCCGTCGGCGTGCCGATTGGGCTCGTCAGCGTCGCCGTCGCTGTCGTCGTCGGCGACATGGGGATGAGTCTCGGCGTCACCGGGAACGCGATGCGGCTGTCACGGATCGAGCCCGACCGGTTCTCCGACACCTGACGGCCTCCTTCACTCTCCAAGTCTGCTGTACTCCCGGAGCTGTTCCCGGAGGCCGTCTTCCTCGACTGGAGGATCGAACTCTCCCTCGTTCTCTCGTGCCCACTCCGTCAGCTCCCCGACGTCTTCGTCGAAGTGCCGGCGTAACGCTTTGATCGTGCGGTACCGCTCCGTGAGACCTGTGTGGTCGAGGTAGAGGCGGAGCTTTGCGCCCGCCTCGGTCAGGCGGTATGCGTGGGAGGTGCCGCGCCCCTCGATTTCTCGGCGCTCGTACAGTCCGAGTTCCTCGCCCTCCCGCAGGCGGGTCGAGACCGTCGACCGGCTGACCGTCGATTCCTCCACTAACCGTGTGAACTGGCTCCCGTTTGGTTCGATTTCACAGAGCAGTTCGACCGCGCCCTTGGCCTCGAGGTAGGCCGACAGGGGTGCGTCCGAGCCGTCTTCACCACTCATGGCACCAATAGTACAGTACATACTATACTAATACTTGGGGATTGTGCCGCCGCTGAACGGTGCAGAGCGGATAGAATACCGACACGCGTTTACGCGTCCCTCCACTTCACAGGCATCAGTCACCGACGGGGTCTGCTTCCCGGAAACACGGAAACGACACGCCCTCAGTTTAGTACAAATCATACCATTGATCGGCAAAATGATGCTCGCGAACGCGGCGGACGCGGCGACAGCCGACCCGAGGAGACACCGAGTCGTCACCGTCTCGAACCCTCCATAGATGCCGCTGGACGACTCCCTCCGAGACGCCGTGAACGACGTGCGGCTGCAGGCGGAGGAACTCTTCCCCGAACACGGCAATCTCACGTACGTCATCGGAAAGATCGTCCTCCCGACCCACCTCCTCGCGGACGGACACGACCACCAGACCAACACCCCCTTCGACTTCGAGGGGATGCTCAAACTGGCCATCTACAGGCGCGTGACCGGGATGAGTCAGGAGGCCATCTCCGACCAGCTCGAAAGCTGGCCCTACCTCCAGCAGCGGTTCGGCTTGGACGGTGCCCCGTCGCAGGAGACCATCTCCTACACGAAGCGACACCGGTTCGAGGATCTGGACACGCGCCATTTCCTGCGGGCGGTCGCCGACGAGTTTGCCGAGTTGACCGAGGAACACGACTCCACGTACAGCCCCGACCAGCCGCCAGACAGCGATCCGTCACCGGAGGAGGTCGCGGCGAGCGGCGAGCCGATTCACCACTACGTGGATCGGCACGCCAAGCACGTCATCACCGGGGCGCAAAACGAGGTCTGGCCGGTGCTTGACACCGGCCGCGCCGACAACACCAAGCACGCCGACAGGCGGGTGTGGGAACACCAGACCGCGATGAGCCTCTCGAAACGCGCGGGGACGCACAGCGTGTTCCGGACGTTCAACAAGTTCCGCCGGGACGCACTCCACCACGACACCCACCTGTACGCAGTCCAGATGCTCGGCCTCCCCGACGATCACGACTACGACCTCTCCGAGTACCCCGGAGCCCGCCTCCCCACGCCCGACTGGCGAGACGTCGCCTCCTCTGTCACGAACCAGTTCAACGCCGCCGTCGACAGGCAGATGGCCAACATCGCGCCGACCGCGCTGTTCACAGAGCCGGTGGTGGCCGCCCTCGACACGACCCACGACCCGTTCAACGTCTCCCCGTGGAAGGACGAAGAGGACATCGAGCCGGAGGACGACCGGATCGCGGTCGGCAGAGACACGGGAAGGACGAAGGTGCCAAAGGACGACTACCCCGAGATGGTGAACGGCGGCGAGGACAGCCACACCTACCAGTACGAGTACGCGACGCTCACGGTCGTCGGTCGGAACGCACCCATCGTGCTGGCGGTCGAACCCGTCCGTCACGACTCGACGTGGGAAGGGGAGGAGGGGGAGACCGTCAGCTGGGCCGAAGTGGTCGACCGCTTGCTCACACAGGCGCGGAAGCACGTCGACATCCAGCTCGTGATGGCCGACCGGGCGTTCGACGGACACGCCGTCGGCCACGTCATCGACCAGTACCACGGCGTGAACTACCTGATTCCCAAAAAGAAGAACGCGACCGTCGGGGGCGAGAACGTCGCCGACAAGTTGGGCGACGTGAAGGAAGACATGACGCTGCGGAGTCGCGTCGAACGGGACGCGTCCCTGTACCTGACCTCGGACACCCCGTACGTGGACGTGGCGGACGACCCGACCGTGGGCGAGGACGGCTACAGCCACGACGCGAGCTTTCTGTACGTGCCGGCGGAGGACGAGGACTGGGCCGTGGACGAGGACAACGAGTACGCCGTGTTCGTGACGAACGCGGACGACGTGTCGCCGATGGAGGCCATCGGGCTCTCTGACGAGTACTCCAAGCGGTGGGACATCGAAATCGAGTACAAGATGGTCAAGCCGCTGCTGCCGTCGATCCGGTCGACGGACTACCGGATGCGGTTCTTCACGTTCGCGTACAGCCTGCTGCTGTACAATCTGTGGCGGATGGTGGATCACTCGCTGAAGACGTTGGTGTCGGAGGTGTACGACGAGTACGGCCGAGGGCCGCACGAGGAGCGGTTGGATCCGTTGCTGACGCTGGCCGACCTCCACATGACCGTGGTGGCGTTGATGCTGTTGCCGGACGGGGTCGACCCGCCGTTCTGACGGGGGCAACTTTCTAGTAATTATTCTGACCGATTAGCGACTCGTAGCTCTGCCACACTCCGTTTTCGCCGGTATTTATCGGAAAGAGTATGTTTTCGTCGGTGGTGGCCGGAGCAAGTCCCGACTGACCTCCCAAATACCGATTCACCCCCGATAATCGGTTGATTCGGTTGGTAGCTACCCCTACTTTCCGAAACTATGGACAACCAGGCTCCCGAGACCGAGAACGACGTCTCGGTTCCGAGAAAATTCGTACGGATGGATTGAGTTGACATGGCATACTTCACCTCACGGCTGATTTTGTCAGATGTAGTAAAAAAGATTGATGGTGTTCGTGATTTCTAAGAGTCGGGGCTCATTTCAGGAACGCGGATATCCGAGGTGAGTTGGATGATTCTCAAGAAGGAATTCGGTCACCCTCTACGGACTGATTGTGTGCTGGGGCGTGTAAGCGGGAACACTGATGAAGCCGAGCCCACCGAATTCTGGATCTCGGAAAATTCGCTTGAGGGACTCCATTTGCTGATTTAATCCTCTGTACTTACCGATCCTCCCAGTAGCTAACAGATTCTGAGAATTTAACTCGAGCGGATGTCAATTAATCAACTCCCATTGGTTAGTCATTCCTCCATAGACACGGTTTAAAACTCGTCGTCTCGAGAAAATACGGGCAAACAAAACAGGGTGGCGGAGGAGACGCAGTAGAACTGTACTCGGAGACCGGTCAACGTCTTCAATATCGATCCCGGCAGCGGCACGAATTGCTGCTCCCAGAACCTTGGGATTACGAGTTTCAAGAAAGTATCTCACAACTGTGGCGAAAATGTACTCCGTTTTCATCCTCTGATATAAACTGTCAGGAAAATTGTGTAATTGGCCGCTGTTAGCCAACTCTGCGGCCAAGAATCCCGATTCAACGGCCTGTGAGATCCCCTTTCCGGTGAGTCGGTTTGCGATACCTGCAGCATCACCCACCCGTACGACGGAATGCTCCGGTAGATAGGTTCTGTCGGGATCAAGGCTTGGTCCCTCGGGAATGATTGCGACGTTCGTCCGTTCCTGCGACGGGACTGGCCACCCATTCCGCTTACAGGCTTCCCTCAATGCCTTCATATAATCACTAGGCCGGTCACTGACCGTCCAGCCGATACCAACGTTGGCTCGTTGCGATGTCTTCGGGAATGCCCACGAGTACCCTGTATAGTTCTCCAGAATTATCCGGCTGTTCGGGTACAACTCGGTGAAGTCCCCTTCGACATCACTGTTAAGCGCTACCATATATCCTGAATACTCGTTGGTTGTTCCGAGCGCTTTACTAGAGAGTGATGGCTGACCGGTTGCATCAACGACGAGATCATACTCATCGGTGAACTCGTGGAAATCTGTCCGTGTGATAGACTGGTTTTCGTGGATGTCAACACCCTTCTCTGAGAGTTGTTCTGCCCAGGACTGCTCAACGACATTTCGGTCCGTTATATATGTATCCGCAGCAGGAAAGGTGCCGGCTCCAGTGCGGTGGCGATCGGCGTCGATTCCGTCATACACCTCCACTTCCATCGCTGGCAGCGGATTGAGAAAGCCGTTCTCTACAGTCGGCTCGAGTGGGATCTTCGATACCGCTGTCATCGCTTCTCCGCAATTAACGCGTTTGCTATCGTAGGACTGCCGCTCATATAGTTCGACGACGAATCCAGCGTCGTCGAATCCAGCAGCTGCTGCAAGCCCGGCCATCCCTCCACCTATTACCGCAATTTTGGACGTTCGTGTCATCGGTTTTTGCCAATCTTTGAGGCCATCGTTAAGCTCCCAACAGCATCCGAAGTGACCCACGAACGCCCATCGGGAGTCCGATCGCTCCGATGAAGAACGTCATAAGCCACCACCACGTGTGATTCATCTCCTCTTTCGCATCGGCGAGATACCACACGATGCCGACAGTCACGACGAGTTTCAGCACGAACGTCGATCCGGAGAATCCAGTCGCCTGGTACACGAGATTCGTCACGACCAGCTTTGGGGAGTAGCCGAGGAACGTCACACCGATGAGATTCTGCGCAGCGTCCCACAACTGGCCGAAAACGGCCAGCAGAATTAGCGGGTGTCGAAGGTGTGTGATATTGACGAAACTCGCGCCCCAGTAGTAGAGTGCGGTTACGCCGAGCGCTATCCCCGTCGTCGCGACAGGAACCCATAGGCGGAGTGGGGTCGATGTCGAGAGGCCGTGCCAAACAGCCCACCAGACGGCCCCGACAGCCCACACCGACCCGACGAGCCCGACTGTTAGCGGGATAGATCCGATATTTTGGTCACGCAAGAGTGCACCGACACCGAGCGCGAGGATGGTGACAGCGGTGACGACGATGTAAATCGATGGCGTGATGAACCACACCGCGTAGTCCCCGAGCAGCCCGAGATCCTCGAGGGCGCGCATCGCCCCACCTGCGATGATGATCGGAGCGAACCCGTAGGCCAGTCGTGCGTCGAACGTGACGTCGAGTTGGTCGAGATACGCACGTAGTCCGGGGAGGCTGTATACGACTGCCGCGAGGTAGATTACCGTGTTCACCGCGTTGTAGCCCTGGACAGCACGAACCCCCTCGTGCGTGACTGGCTGACCGGCCGCATCGGCGACGACTGGTCCCCAGAGATACTGCCAGATGAACCGGTCGTAGACCAACGTCGGAAACACGAGGATGCCCCCACCGAGAAGGACGAGCGGGGCCAGCAGGTACAGCGCCCACCACTCGCGTGAGCCGGTCTCCGGAAGGACAGTCTCGACGCGGCGGGTGACAGTACTCACGACCCGTTCACCTCCAATCGCCACGTCGTGCTTTTCGAGCGCCCCCACTGTTCGAGTGAAACGATTGTGAGTTCGTCCTGGAGCTGGCTGAGATACTGCGCGACTGCCTTGGGAGATCCGTCGAGGTCGCTGGCAATCTCGCGAGCCCGGAGGTATGTCGGTTCGCTACTGGCTGTCTCGACGAGGTACCTTCGAACCGTGTGCCGGGAAATATTCGACATTGATCTAGAGGTGACGGTTAGCGAAGAAATCCGAAGAGCTTGTAGTCGTGATCGGGGGTGTACCGCCGGAACAGGAGACTGTTCGTCAGCACCGACACCGACGAGAACGCCATTGCTGCTGCAGCGAGCACGGGCTGGAGGAGGCCGAGCGACGCTAACGGAATCATCGCCGTGTTGTAACCGAGCGCCCACACGAGGTTCTGTTTGATCTTCTGGAGTGTCGCGTCTGAGATTCGGATCGCCTTTACCACGTCGAGCGGGTCGTCTCGCATCAGCGTGACGTCTGCAGCTTCGATGGCGACGTCGGTGCCGGAGCCGATTGCTGTCCCGACGTGTGCGACCGCGAGTGCCGGAGCGTCGTTGACGCCGTCACCGACCATCATCGCCTGCCGGCCCTCGTCTTGAATACTGTCGACCGCGTTGGACTTGTCCTCAGGAAGGACTCCTGCGCGGACGTTCTTCGGGTCGATACCCACCTGTTTAGCGACCGCACGGGCAGTTCGCTCGTTGTCGCCCGTAATCATCATCACGTCAACTCCCCGCTCTTGGAGTGCTGTGACAGCCTGCTTGGAGCTTTCCTTCACTGTGTCGGCGTCGGCGACCACACCCACGAGCTCCCCCTCGTAGGCGACCAGCATCGCCGTCTTCCCCTCGTTCTCGAGGCGTTCCATCGTCTCCTCAGCGGGAGAGGGGTCGATCCCGTTGTCCCGCAGCAGCTTGCGGTTGCCGACCAGCACCTCGCTGTCACCAATGACTGCTTTGATCCCGTGGCCCGGAACGTTCTCGAAGTCGTCAGGCTCAGTCACGTCCAGGCCGCGTTCTTCGGCCCCTTCGACGATTGCACGGGCGAGCGGGTGTTCGCTGCCGCTTTCAGCTATCGCCGCCAGTCGAAGCACATCATCCTCTGAGAGGCGCTCACGGGTGCTGAGCTGTCCACCATCTGGGGTCGGCTCGCCACCGTCAGTCACCACATTTCCATCGCTATCAAAGACGACCACGTCGGTGAGTTCCATTTCACCCTCCGTGAGGGTGCCCGTCTTGTCGAAGACGACCGTGTCGACGTCTTTTGCGCGTTCGAGGATGTCACCGCCCTTGAACAGGACGCCGTTCTGGGCACCAATCGTCGTCCCGACCATCGTCGCTGCGGGCGTCGCCAGCCCCAGCGCACAGGGACAGGCGATGAGGATCGAGGACGCGAAGACAATTATCGCGAACTCGAAGACTGAAACGGTCCCACCGACCGGGGCCGGGCCGCCAGCAACCTGACCCCACAGCGGGAGCCAGTCGACGAAGCCAGCGAGAGCCTCGGGGAACAGGAACCAGACGACACCCCAGAGAAGGGCGTTCGCGATGACCGCAGGCACGAAGTACGCGGAGATGCGGTCGGCGAGATTCTGGATGTCGGGCTGGCGCGACTGGGCCTCCTTGACTGTCTGGACGATCTGTTGGAGGGCCGTGTCTTCTCCAACCTTCGTCGCCTCCACGACAAGGACGCCGTTCTCGTTAATCGTCGAGCCGACGACCTCATCGCCCTCCTCTTTCTCGACAGGCACAGATTCGCCAGTGACCATTGACTCGTCGACGGCAGACTGACCGTCGACAACGACACCGTCTGTGGGAATCTTCTCACCTGGACGAATTTTCATCCGGTCACCAGTTGTGACCTCTTCAAGCGGAACTTCTTCTTCACTGCCGTCCTCGCGGACAATGGTCGCCGTTTCGGCTTCCATTTCGAGGAGCTTTCGGAGGGCCTCACCCGCTTGGCCCTTCGACCGAGCTTCGAGATAGTTACCCAACGTGATGAACACGAGGATGAGGGCTGCCGTGTCGAAATAAAGTCCACCTGCAATGAGTTCAGCAAGGACTGCCACAGAGTATAGATAGGCCGTTGTTGAACCGATCGCAATCAGCACGTCCATATTGGCGCGGCCGTTCTTCACGATCGCCTTGTACGAGTTCTTATAGAACGGCCAGCCGAGGATCGCCTGTACCGGCGTGGCGAGGAGGAACTCAACCCAGCCAAGTTCCACACCGAAGACGGCTTCAGGGACGATCGCGCCACCGAGCAGATAATTGTCGATGAGGAAGAAGAGCAACGGTGCCGATAACACTGCCCCAAAGAGGGTCAACCTGAGTTGCTTCCGAGTTTCGGCTTGACGGGCGGCATCTCGTGCGTCCTGGCCCGACTCTTCGTCGGCACCATCTTCGCGGACGGGCGAGTAGCCAGCCTCCTCGATAGCATCGTACAGCGCACCAATAGATACTTCCGCAGGATTGTAGGTGACCTGTGCTTCGTCGGTTGCGTAATTGACCTCCGCATTAACGACGCCCGGAATATTTTCAAGAGCGGTTTGGTTGGTCTCGGCGCAGTTGGCACAGGTCATATCGGAGATGGCAATCGTTACCGTCTCAGAGACTGCGCCGTACCCGGCCTCGTCGATCGCGTCGTAGATTTCTTTGAGCGATACCTCTTCAGGGTCGTAGGTGACGGAACCCTCGTCGGTGGCGAAGTTCGCATCCGCCTCCGATACCCCGTCGAGCGATTCGAGAGTGTCCTGGATCGTCGCCGAACAGTTGGCGCAGGACATTCCCGTGATATCAAGATGGATTGTTTGGCTTGTCATGCTTGTTCTACTATACGGGGTCTAGGTTTAGGCGATTTACTGCTTCGAGAGGCGGGGTTTCGACTGCAGGAAAATTTGGATTCCAAAGACGGCGTTACGCTCCCTCTTCGAGTCGCTGATACCGATCGTCGAACCGTGTGAGACAGGACGGACAACAGAAGTGATAGATCTCTCCGTCGATTCTCGTCGTTTCACCTTGATTATCAACGGTATTGTTACATTCAGCACAGGTGAGTGCAAATTCGACGCCATCAACGGACGGCGTCCATTCAAGCTCGTCAATTAGTGTGACGGTGTAATCTGCTACATCGATCTCGTTAAAGAGTCCATCTACCCACTGACGTACGTTCTGGGCTTCAACACGGGCATAGAACCAAAGATCTCCTTCGGAGGTCGTGAAGACGTGTTCAACGCCATCTGACTCTCGAGCCCGCTCGCGGGCGGCCTCCAACGACGCTGAGCCGATTTCGGCCTGAATAAATACCGGTACACCAGCTCGGAGATGAGCCCGGTTGACGTCAATCGTGAAGTTGTTAATGATGCCAGCTTCCTGTAATCGCTTTACCCGGTCAGAAACGGCTGGCCCCGACAAGTCGACCTCCTCGCCAATATCGCTGAACGGGCGGCGGGCGTCATCAGCGAGTAACGAGAGGATTTCTAAGTCGGTTTCATCCAAATTGCGCATACGACCGCTTCGTCTCGCAGGATACATTATTGTTGCCCACAACACACCTTCGAAATCGGTGATCTAGGGCTGCGACAACATTGGATTCTAAGCAGAAAACCACATAGAATACTCGCCCCTATCTACGAATGGATATGACTCAGACAATCACCGTCGAAGGAATGACCTGTGAACATTGCGAGCAGACCGTCGAAGAGGCACTCGAAGAAGTTGAGGGGGTTACGTCCGCTACTGCGGATCGTGACTCAGAATCCGCGACGGTCGAGGGGTCCGCTGAACGGGATGAGCTTGTGACTGTGGTCGAAGACGCTGGATACGATGCCTCTGCGTAACAAATCCCGATTCTCGTCGAATCGGATTCGGAGAGGGATTGATACGACTGCCAATCCCAGGTGTAGATACTATGACTGATACACTTCCGTTCGATGCCGTCCGCGAGCTCGACGTCGACGGGACGACGTACAAGATGGCCGATCTTCGAGCACTCGAAGAGCAGGGGCTCTGTGACCTCGACACGCTCCCTGTGAGCATCCGTATTCTGCTTGAGTCGGTGCTCCGGAACGCCGACGGCGAAACTGTTACTGCAGCGGATGTCAAGAATGCTGCTGGCTGGAAGCCAGACGTACCGGACGCAGAGGTTCCGTTCTCTCCATCACGAGTCGTCCTGCAAGATCTCACCGGTGTACCCGCAGTCGTCGACCTGGCGGCCCTTCGATCCGAGGTCGACCGCAAAGACCGAGATCCCACCCTGGTCGAACCGGAGATTCCTATTGATCTCGTGATCGACCACAGCGTCCAGGTCGACTACTTCGACTCCGAGGACGCCTACGAGAAGAACGTCGAACTGGAGTACGAGCGAAACGCCGAACGGTATCGCGCGATCAAGTGGGCGCAGAACGCCTTCGAGAACTTCAACGTCGTCCCGCCGGGGACCGGTATCGTCCACCAGGTGAATCTCGAACATCTGGGTCGGGTCGTCCACGCCCGCGAGCAAGACGGCGAGAACTGGCTCCTGCCGGACACGCTCGTCGGCACGGACAGCCACACCCCGATGATCGGTGGCATCGGTGTGGTCGGTTGGGGCGTCGGCGGCATCGAAGCGGAAGCGGCGATGCTCGGTCAACCGGTCACGATGAAACTCCCCGAGGTCGTCGGCGTCCGTCTCGAAGGCGAATTACCCGAGGGCGCGACGGCTACGGATCTCGTGCTCCACATCACCGAACGACTCCGCGAGGTCGGCGTCGTCGACCGGTTCGTGGAGTTCTTCGGTCCCGGTGTGGAGAATCTCACAGTCCCCGACCGGGCCACGATCGCCAATATGGCGCCCGAACAGGGCTCGACGATCAGTATGTTCCCGGTCGACGAGCAGACGCTCGAGTATCTCGAACTCACCGGGCGTGATCCCGACCACGTCGACCTCGTTCGCGAGTACCTCGAAGCCCAAGGGCTGTTCGGGGAACAGGAACCAGAATATACTGAGGTCGTCGAGTTCGACCTCTCGACAGTCGAACCGAGTCTGGCCGGACACAAGCGGCCACAGGACCGGATTCCGATGGGGGACGTGAAACAGAGCTTCCGGGGACTTCTCCACGGGGAGTTCGAGGACGACCTCGATGATGTCGACGAGGACGCCTTGCAGCGGTGGCTCGGTGAGGGTGGTGCAGCTGATGCGGAGACCGACGGTGGCGTTCAGGTCGAACCCGAATCGGAACTGCACCCGTTAACCAAACGTGTCGAGGTCGACCTCGACGGTGAGACGGTCGAAATCGGACACGGAGACGTCCTCGTCAGCGCCATCACGAGCTGTACGAACACGTCGAACCCGTCGGTGATGATCGCTGCTGGACTGCTCGCCCAGAACGCCGTCGAGAAAGGCCTAGACGTCCCGCCGTACGTCAAGACGAGTCTCGCACCGGGTAGCCGTGTCGTCACGCAGTATCTCGAAGAATCGGGGCTGCTTCCGTATCTCGAAGAGCTCGGGTACGCCGTCGTCGGCTACGGCTGTACCACCTGTATCGGTAACGCTGGGCCGCTTCCCGATCCCATCGAGCAGGCAATCGACGACCACGACCTCTGGACGACGAGCGTTCTCTCCGGGAACCGGAACTTCGAGGCGCGTATCCACCCGAAGATCCGCGCGAACTACCTCGCGAGCCCGCCGCTCGTCGTCGCCTACGGGCTCGCAGGGCGGATGGACATCGATCTCGAACACGAGCCGCTGGGCACTGACGATGAGGGTAACCCAGTCTATCTGGCGGACATCTGGCCGGACGCAGCGGACGTGCAGGCCGCAATCCACGAGAACGTCTCTCCGGAGATGTTCGAGGAGAAGTACGCCTCCGTGTTCGAGGGCGATGAGCGATGGGCTGCTCTCGACGCGCCCACGGGTGACGTCTACGAGTGGGATGAGGACTCGACATACATCCGTGAACCGCCGTTCTTCAAGGACTTCCCGGTAGAGAAACCCGGCGTCGCCGATATCGAGGACGCACGCTGTCTACTGACGCTCGGCGATACCGTTACGACCGACCACATCAGTCCAGCCGGCCCGTTCGGTCCCGACCTCCCCGCAGGTCAGTGGCTGCTCGATCACGGTGTCGAGCCACACGAGTTCAACACCTACGGCGCACGTCGGGGCAATCACGAGGTGATGATGCGGGGGACGTTCGCCAACGTCCGAATCGAGAACGAGATGCTCGACGACGTCGAGGGTGGCTACACGATCCACCACCCGACCGACGAACAAACCACGGTGTTCGAAGCCAGTCGCCGCTATCGGGACGAGGGGATACCGCTCGTCGTGATGGCTGGCGAGGAGTTCGGAACTGGGTCTAGCCGGGACTGGGCGGCGAAAGGAACGGACCTGCTCGGTGTCCGCGCAACCATCGCCGAGAGTTACGAGCGCATCTACCGCGACAACCTCGTCGGCATGGGTGTGCTTCCCCTGCAGTTCGATGATGGCGACTCGTGGGAATCTCTCGGTCTGGATGGGTCGGAGGTCTTCACGATCCACGGCCTCGATGACGGGCTCGACGTGATGGACGAACTGACCGTTATCGCCGAGCGTGCGGACGGGTCGACTGTCGAGTTCCCGGTCACAGCACAGGTCGGCACGCCGGCCGCCGTAACCTATATCGAACACGGCGGAATCCTCCACTACGTCCTCAGACGCCTCCTCAGACAGTAACACCAACGCGGTCAGAAACGATCGTCGTCGGACACCAGGCGGGCGCGACGGTGATCAAACTCCTCGTCGTCGATTTCGCCACGAGCGTACCGTTCTTGGAGAACAGCGAGTGCGCTGTCATCAGTATGGCCGTCCGTAGGGGACCGCGTTGTCAGCCAGTAAACGGCGTAGACTGGGAGGGCGATCAGAAGTGCCATCCACAGGAGCCCGAACAGTATCATCCCCCAGCCCCAGCCACCCCAGCCGGCCATGTGGCCGCTGTTCCACATGCCGTCGTGCCAGCTCCACATCATTGATTCTGGGACGGTCGCGTGCGTTAGCGCCATTCCGGCGACGACGGCCAGAGTCAGTGCCCCAACGACGATGAATCCCAGAGAACGAATCCCGCGTGCTTGAATTGGATTTTGCATTGTTGTACTCCCAACGGTCTCGGCGTGGTTAGCCGAGGATGTATTCGAGGGCGGGGTAGCGCTCGACGAGCGTCTCGCCGCCGACGTCGTAGTTCTCGATGTACTGGTCGAGGCCCAGGATGCGGCCCGCGGCGAACGCGGCGACCGCGAGGAACACGAGCATGTACGCGAAGTCCCCGTTGATGAACCCGTGACCCATGTCCCAGTTGCCGAAGTAGAACATGAGCATCATCAGCGCGCCGAAGAACGCCGCGAGGCGGACGAACGCGCCGACGAGGAGGCCGAGGCCGATGAACAGCTCGCCGTACGGCACGGCGACGTTCGCGAACTCGACAAACCACGGCGTCGAACCCATCCACGCGAACAGGCCCGCCAGCGGGTTGCCGTTCGTCGCCGCAACGTTCGAGAGGTAGCCGCCGGCCGCGAACTCGCCGGTGATCTTCGTGAAGCCGGAGTACGCGAACGCGTAGCCCATCATGAGACGGAGCGCCAGCACGAACCACGCGCTGAGGCTGTGGACTTTCCCGCCGACGGTCAGGCCGCCGACTCTGCTCTCAAGCTGGTTCATGCCGGAGTCGAGTGTGGACATAATTATTGCACCTTCAACTATCAGTAGGCGGGTAGAGACGATATAATAGCGAGCCGGCGTTCTGAGTCAGAAAACCGGCGGGCTATATTACCCTCCTGTAGCGAGTACGGACGTGTGACTGAGGAGGCCGACCCGTCGGACATCTTCGCCACACTCGACGACGAGTACGCCCGCAACATCCTCGTGGCGACGAAGACCGACCGACTCTCCGCGAAGGAGCTCAGCGAGGAATGCGATATGTCACGCCCGACCGTCTCGCGGCGTGTCACCCGCCTCGTCGAGCAGGGCCTCCTCGAGGAGTACACGCACGTCGACCCCGGCGGACGGCACTACAGCGAGTACGAGGCGCGACTCGAGCGTGTCGAAGTACTCCTCCAAGCAGAGGGCTTCGACGTGCAGATCGATGTTCGGCCGGACCCCGCCGACCGGATTACGTCCATCTTCGAGGAAATGCGGGGAGACTGACTCATGGAACACACGTTATTCGTCATCGGCAAGCTGTTCACGACCGCCCTGGCGCTGGTGATCGCCTACCAGGCCTATCGCGGATACCAACGGCATCACACGCAGTTACTCCTGTACGTCGCCGCCGGCTTCGCATTGGTCGGGCTTGGCGGCCTCCTTGAAGGCGTCCTCTTCGAACTCCTCCAGGTGTCGATCTTCGAAGCAGGATTCGTCGCAGCACTCGTCACCGCAGCCGGGATGCTGTCTATCCTCTACGCCCTGTATGCCCCGAATCCATAAGGATTCAGGACGCCCATTCGACAAGCGGCCTCTGCGCGTCGTGCCCGGTTCGAAGCCGCTACTGTTCGGACTCCCCTCGTTCTCGATAGTGTAGCGTCGCAGTGGGAGTTATATCCATATCGGTCGTACCATATCGTATGATTCGAACACTCGTCGGTGTCCTCGGCGCTATCTCAGCGCTGTTCCCGGACGAAATCGTCGAGCTCTTCGAGAAACTCGCGATTTCGAATCCAGACGAGGGAACAGTGAGAGGGTGGATACGTCCAGCAGTCCGGTCGGAGGGTGTTCTGATAGCTGCGCTTTCACTCTTTAACGGGCGAGCATACGCGTTGCTGATGAATCTTACCGGCGTGTTCGGCGCGATAGTCCTCTTATTTCCCGACCTGTATCAGAGATTTGCCACCGCGTTCCTGTACGAGCGTCCAGAGTCGATAGAATGGAACGAGCGATTCCGCTTGGGCATTCGGGCTATCGGCGCACTCTATGTCTTTTTAGCGGCGAAGACGTACAGGGAGCGTCACAACGATACTTGAGCCTTCTCGCTATTGACACCTGGCGCATCCGATGTCTAGTTCGTTACGGCCGCAGGTATCGCTTTGAATCTAAAGTTTGAGCCCCACGATATCAGTATGATCGAAGGGGAAATCCGCTAAAGAGAGGAGGCCGTGTGTATCCCTGTATGACGACGACGATCATCGTGGAAGGCATGACGTGCGGTCACTGTGAGCAGACGGTCGAAGAGGCCCTCGAAGAGGTATCCGGCGTGACTGACGTGACCGTCGACAGGGAGAGCGAACAGGCGAGCGTCGATGGCGAGGTAGAGGTCACGACCCTCGTGGAGGCCGTCGAAGACGCCGGATACACCGCTCACGCCTGAAAGTAGTTCTCCCCCTCGCCAGGAACCCCAGTTTACTCCCCCATCAAGGAGATGATTGACGCCGTCCAGCCCTAAATTGCGGATTTACTTGCGACGTTAACGGACAAGATAGTCCGGATATTCGAAGCCAAGTACTGAGATATTTCACAGGCAAACTGCAAATCCGTAATGCTTTAGGGTTGTTTTCGGTGGTCTCGTCGCTCCCAAAAACGAGCGAGAGGACCATGGGAAATCGAGCCTTCGATATACTGTCTTCCCAGCTCTGTAATCCGGTATTTTCCGCGCTCAACCTTTATGACAAACCCGCGGTTTTCAAGTTCACTAAGCCGGCGGTTTACTTCCTCACGACTGTAATCAATATTGTACGCTATAATTGTAGGAGTTAGAATCAGCTCCTTTGAGTGGAAGAGGCCGAGAATAGCATCGTCAATCGGCATCATCCATTCATCCTGCTGTCGAACCTGAATCGGTTCTTGGAGAAAAACATCTGCCCACGCGTCTCGGCGCAGGTCGTTTTCAAGTGGATTATAGAGACCAAAAATGACCAAGAGGGCTGCAACTCCGTGTACCCAATGAACCAGTGACGGGAATAATAGCTCAGTGATTGGCCCACCAATCAGGAATAGTATCAGTCCAGCGACAGTGAGTAAGAGGAACCGATGGTAATCTACGACAGTGGGCTTGAAGAACAGAAAATAGAAGACCCCGAAACCTGTTATAAGGCCAACTGCGAGGTTATAATAGGTGAACAGAGAGTTTTCGAGCACCGCTAATCACCCTTCTACCGCGCTATTCTTGATTTGCTGATGGGTTGCGATAACTAACCAAAGAAAGATAGCCACGATAGTATAGAGGGCGCTTCGAATAGTGGCAAATAGTACGGTATCTGGTTCAAGGATGAACAGGATAACGTGATACACGATCGTCGCGGTCATCGTTACTGAGAGAAGCGCAATGACCGTACCAAAAGGGGATTCACGGAGAATGCGCCAGAAAAAGAGCGCTAAGAGCCCGGCTCCTGTTCCACTCATGATCGCAAAAATCGCGCTGAGTGTGTGAATCGTAGAATCGACCATAGTCGGGCTACGGTCCCAACAACCTTTAGTCCAGTTGCAAAATCCGTAGGCTGCCGATCACTTTTCCCTTGGAACGTCAAAGAGACGTCTCTAACACGGTATTAATAGGAAAATCGGATCTGCAGGACCTGCTTCTCTAGATATCACTCCCGACGATGCAGGGGAAATACGATATTACTCTCCGTCTCACCTATTGTGTAAATCAGGGTTACGCAGCAATAGGCCGTCTCACTAGTTCTCGTTAGGGCTCGGGGTGCTGATAACAAAGTGTGGTCGCGTTAGATGAGATAGTGAAATGGCTCTGACCCAGATCGACCACGTAGGCGAGAACGAACAAATGGCTGAATGTATCGATAACTGTCTCGCAGCGGCCCAAGCATGCGAGTGGTGCGCTGATGAGTGTCTCGGTGACGAGGAGATGGAAGAGTGTGCCCGTCTCTGTCGAGACGTCGCTGATCTCACTACGCTGCACGCGCGCTTCATGGCACGGGACTCGAACTACAGTCCGCAGCTCGCCCAGGCCTGTGCCGGGGCCTGTGAAGAATGTGCTGAGGAATGTGAGCGTCACGATGCAGAACACTGTCAGGTCTGTGCTGAGGTACTCCGCGACTGTGCGGAGACCTGCCGCGAGATGGCTTCATAAACGTAGAGTTCCATAACTGTCCATATTTGTTGGACCCGTTTTCATGGATACACCAACGAAGTCTATTACAGTCTTCACCGGGGCCCTCGGGATCTGGCTCATGGCTTTCCCGTTCATAGTGGGCTCACCGTCTCCTGCCAAGTGGAACGACGTAGTTGTAGGTGGAATGATCGCCACATTAGCAGGGTATAATTACTCACGTGAGCGAATACAGGGTGGACCCAGCAAGGGAATTTCTGGGATACTCGTGCTGCTTGGCGGGTGGCTTCTGTTTGCCCCGTTTGTCACCGGAGTCACTGGAGGTCTTCTTTGGAATGACGTGGCTGTCGGCGTTCTAGTGACCGCGTTTGCAGGATACAACGTGTACGTAGCCCCGTCTGAAGAACAGACGGTTACTCATACGCCAACCAATGATACCTGAATTCCCAGCTACAACTGACCGTGTAGATGCCTTTCAGACAATGAGCGCCCACACGGGCAACGTTCGAAAACAGCGCGGGGTGAGCTAGTAAATGGATATCTGGAAATTGGTAGCGATGGGTGTCGCTGCCATTGTCGCGATTCTCGTCGCTACACAACCGGTCTTCGTCGTCGGGCTGACGTTGTTCGACTACGGGCAGGCACCGAGTGAATCGTACACCACGATGCAGACTAAGGACGTGAGCAGATTCCCTGTCAATGATCCACAGCGCCAGAGTGAACTCACTGCCCGGGCTGCACGGCCACCTGACTCAGGTCTCAATTATTCAACTGTGGTTCGTGTTCCCGAGAACGACTGGCAGACGGCTATGGCGGCATCTCGACTACGGGCGAGCGAAGACGCTCTTCTCCTCTTCGGGAACGCCACTCCCCCCAGTAGCGCAAATGGAACGAACACGTCCAGCGTCTCTACTGTTGACATCTCTGGTGGAAACCCCGCTGAGACAGCCGCTTCTATCGCCACCCGTGGGAACGGATCTGACGACATCAGTCAGAACAACGTCATCATTGTGAACTCTGACGAGCCACAGTGGGCACTGCCCGCTGCCGCCTGGAGCGCCTACTCTGGTGACCCAATTCTATACGCGAACGAAGACGGAGTCCCAGATGCCACCCAAGAGGCAATTGAGGAACTGAACGCCTCACACGCCTATGTCCTCGCACCGCCCGGCCTCGTGAGTGACGAAGCGCTCTCTGACCTCAACGTCGAGTGGACACGAGTTTCAGGGGACACCCCACAGGACCACGCCATCGAGGTGGCAGAGTTCCGTGATGAGTCGCGAGACTTTGGCTGGGGAATCCATGAACGTGATAAAGTCGGTTACTACAACTTTATGCTCGTCAATCCCAGTGAGCCCGAGCACGCAGTCTCGTCGACAAATCTTCAGTGGGGGAAAGCTGGCCCAATCCTACTCGTCAACGATGACGGGAGCCTGCCAGCGGTAACTGAAAACTACGCGTGGCAGTCACAGCCGGCCTGGTTCTCGACCCCCGCAGAAGGGCCGTTTAACCACCTCTTCGCAATGGGGTCGACGGATCAGGTTTCCTGGGTGTCCCAGGGCCGGCTCGATTACGCGGTTGAGATCACGCAGTACCGCCATCAGGGGGCCGGCCTCAGTCCGCTAGAATCGCTCGCTGCGATCTGGGCCGGGTTCAGTATCCTCGGGGCGTCGTTTGTGTTCGCCCATGCACGTCACCGGCTACCTGAGATGAACGACTGGACGACGATGGTCTGGCCGCTGCTAACCCTTGTCCTTGGCCCATTTGGGCTGGCCCTCTACTGGCTCTCCTACAGGGGAAGACAGATCGTTACAACTGATCAGGGACCACGCGTCCTCCGCCCGTACTGGCTTCGAGCAGCCACAGCGACTGCAATGGGCGTTGGCTTTGCTGCAAGTACGATGATCGCGACGGGGTTCCTCCTCAACTACTTCGGCATACCGATGATCGTCCTCGACGGGCCACTATTCTGGCTCGGGAACGCGATGACGATCCTCATCGTGCTCGTGTACGTCATTGCGTTCCTCGTATCGTGGCTCGTCTTCCACATCCCGATGCTAAAGGACTCACAAGGGCTCGATACCGGATCGGCAGCGAGGAAAGGTGCGAAGATCGTCGCCGTGAGCATGACGAGTGTCTCTGTCGGAATGATGGGCGGAATGTGGGTACTCATGATGCTCAACCTACCAATGATGCCAGGAGACGACAACATCCTCTGGTTCGGCGTGATGGTGTTCGCTACGCTGGTCGGGTTCCTCATTGCTTGGCCAGTGAACGGACTGCTCGTTCGGAAAAACCTCAAACCGGGTGGTGCACTGTGAGCGACCGTAGTCGCCGGACGTTCCTGCGCGATCTCGCCGCGCTACCAGTTGGAGCAACTCTTGGGGGTGCCGCACTCACGTATCGGGAAGTCCGGTCCTCAGGCGAGCGTAGCCAGGGCGGACCCGCGTCGGCTGACTTCGACGAGGAGACCGTCACGAGCATGACGACCCGTCTCGCCGGGAGTAACGACTACGAGACGGCGACAGCGTTCACACAGAACGTCTATCCCGCCATTAACGATCACACCCGACCGGGGGCAGCGATTCTCATCAGCGACAGCGATCTCGCTGCAGCACTTCCCGGCGTGGCGTTCATCCATCACCCTATCGACGGTGCGGTCCTCCTGACGGAGCCGGACTCCTTGCCGGAGGTAACGCGCGAGGAGATCGAGCGCCTCCACCCGGAAGGCGTTCACGTCGACGGAAACATGCAGGTGTACATCGTCGGGGGCGAGCGCTACATCAGCAGTGACGTTCAGCGGACCGTCGAACAGATGGGGCTGAAGACCAGACGTATTGAGGGAGACACACCGATCGAAGTCGCGGCCAATGCAGATCAGTACCTCAGTACGATTCACGCCAACCACCGGGACACCACGTTTATCGCCGATCTCGACGATCTCCAGACCGCCATCCCGGCGCAGTCCTGGAACGCTCACGGCGGTGACGGCTTCCTCTACATTGACGGGAACCGCATCCCCGAGGCAACCCAGGAACAGCTTGAAGCCCGCTTCGACGAGGCATACATGTACCTCCTCGGCGACGAGAGCAAGATCAGCGAACAGGTCGCTCGCGACCTCGCACGTTTCGGCCACGTACAGCGAATCCCGAGGGGATCTGATCCGTACGAACTAAGCGTCGGCTTCGCCGGGTACAAGGACATCGGACGGAATCAGGGGTGGATCTTCGGCGAGTGGCCCCGTAACATTGGTTGGGGGATCGCTGAAAGCGGTCACAACTTTATCTTTGCGAACCCTGACAACTGGCAGACGGCACTCCCGGCGTGCGTCGAAAGTCATCGCGGGAAACACGGACCAATGCTCCACGTCGAGCAGGATACAGTACCAGACGCCGTTGAGAACTATCTCACAAACCTCACTCGGCCACACGAGTCCGCGCCGTATGACAGGAAGTACAATCACGGATGGATCGTTGGGGACACAGATCAGATTAGTCAACGAGTCCAAGCCCAGCTCCATGCAATGCTCCAAGAACCACGAGGTGACCAATGAGACGAATCGTCGCCACATTCGATGATTCCGAGGAAACAACAGAGGCCAAGCAAGCACTCCGTGAAGCAGGCTTAGAACCCGATGAGCCGGATATCGATAATCCCTTCTTCGATCCAGCCACAAAGATGCCAGAAAGACGGGGACTTCTTTGGGGTGGACTACTTGGTGGACTCATCGGTGCTGTACTGCTATTTATGATGGATCAGAACATGTTCTGGATTCCCCGTATCAGCCCAATTATGACCGCTGGCCAGTACATGCTTATCCTCCTCGGGTTCGGGCTCGGTGCCGCAATCGGTGGATTTCTTGGGGGTGTAGTAGGCACGTCTCGCCAGGTTACTGCACTGGATCAACCGAGAGTCGCTGTCATGGTCCCGGATAATCGCGTGGGTGAAACGGAGGATCTCCTCCGGGATCAGGGTGCGACAGCAGTCGACGGTACCGTCACCCACCACGAGCATCCCCAGCAAACACAGGCAAAATCAAGTACCTCTACTGACTGAGCTTCTCCCTACGTTCGTTCTGTGACTTTCGTTCCCGCTACGTCCTCGGTAGTTACGACCGTTCATAGTGAAAGAGGTAGGTTTGGGCATAACCAGCATACTCGCCGAACCGATCCCGAAACGCAGTAGCTGTGGCGTCATATGAGTCCGCCACATCACCGGGGTAGTAGCGCTCGATAAGTCGCCGTGTCCACGTATCGATTGGAACTGCTTCGAGGTGTCCAAAGGCAAACAGCGAAACACAGTCTGCTATTTTGGGACCAACGCCCGGGAAGGACTGAAGATCTTCATGGACCTCTGCGTACGATCTGTCGCGTAGGAACGCCTCCGTAATATCCCCGTCTGCAACCATCTGAGTCGTCCGTTCAACGTATGGTGCACGGAATCCCAGACCGAGATTTCGGAGGTCGCTTTCCGATGCGGCCATCAACTGGTCAGGGCGGGGAAAGGCATAGTACGTGGACCCATCAACGTGGACGGGACTACCAAACTCCTGTGCGAGGCTACTCTGGAGGGCGTGAATCCGTTTGACGGGCATCCGTGCTGAACAAACAAACGAGATCAGACAGGGGAAGAACGGATCACGAACGACTCGGAGGCCAGGATACTGGCGTTTGGCCTTTTCGAGCGTAGGTTCCTCGGGGAAGCTGGTAAAGATTTCGTCGAGATCGTCGTCGAGTCTGAGTTGGCGACGTAGAATGCCAGCTGCATCCGTTGTTGCTTGCCAGTCTAACCGACCTGATTGCTGCCGTGCGAAGACAAGGTCATCCTCAACGACCGTGTAGTACCAGTGACCGCCACCAGACACAGCTGTTTCCTCGTACATCCCTCCATCAACACGTTGCCAGAGAAATGATTGGGCGCTCTCAAGTGTCGCCTGTAAATCAAGTCGGCCAACACTACCCGGAATTGAAAGTGAGCCCGAATACATCGCCTTCTGGTGAAGTTGATATGGTCAGAACTCACTCGTCGACCAATCGTGGTCTTGAGCTACTACCTAGCTGATCTCCTCAATACTGGTCGTTTCCATCGACCCGTCCTGTTCTTCTCGCTGGACACGGAGTCGTATTCCTTCCTCCGTGTCGCTTCCCTCCACGGTATTCACTATTTTCGGAGTCGCTTCCGAGTCTAGAACAGTCAACCGATCGTCTTCGGTTACGATACCATAGCCACTTTCGACACAGTGACCCATCAGCGCACACTCCCGCGAATGCGTACGAGCCTTTTCGAGGAGCTCATCGCGAGCGTTTTTCCGGATACATCCAACGTCGATAACGTACCCGTCGAGGGTCTCAGAAGCCATGGTGTCCCTAGTGTCCTGCCGCCTTTGGATGTTTGGGCTACTCATCAAGTTCACGTTCTGAGAGGGGGCTATTTGCAGGCCCATTGAGGACTGAGCCATCACAGGCAAATCGAGAGCCGTGACAGGGACAATCCCAAGACTGCTCACCGTCGTTCCAGTAGACGAGGCAGCCCATATGCGAGCAGATCGCTGACACTGAATGAGTGTCGCCATCCTCGTCACGGTGTACTGCGGTCAGTCCGTCATCAAGCTCGAGAACAGCCCCATCCCCTTGCTGGACCGACTCAACGTCGCCGGACTGCGGATGCTCCGTGTAGTCTTCGAGGTAGTGTTTCACGTCGTGTTGATTGTGGTGAAGGAAGGGGTCTGCTGACGCGTTTTCATTGAACCGCATCGGCTGATAGACGTCTTCCCATTCGCTCTGTCCATCGACGATAAGATCTGAAAGCAACATCCCTGCGACGATCCCGTTCGTCATCCCCCAGCCGCCAAATCCCGTAGCCGTGTACACGTTCTCCGACTGGGGTCCGAGAAGGCCGATGAACGGGACTCGATCAATGGAGACGAAGTCCTGTGTCGACCAGCGATACGCAATCTCGTCGACGTTCAGGCGGTCGAATGCTTCCTGTTCGAGTTTCCGGTAGCGATCAACTGTACTATCACTATGGCCAGTTCGATGATTTTGTCCTCCGACGAGGACCATCGATTCCTCGCCAGCAGGGTGCGGCCGAACCGAGAAGTACGGATCTTCCGGTTTGTAGTGCATTCCTGCCGGCGCGTCACCCTGCAAGCGTACCGCCAGCACGTAGGAGCGCTTGGGATACAATCGCTCATAGTACCGTGCACGGTCGAACACCGGGAAGTGCGTCGCGACGACCACCGCATCTGCGGTGATCGACCCGCAATCGGTCGATACCTGACAGGGACTACCATCCTCGACGTCCATCGCTGTCGTGTTCTCGAAGATGTAACTGCTCTCTCCTGGGATTTCTTCGGCCAGTGCGAGAAGGTACTTTCGAGGATGGAATTGTGCCTGATCGTCGAGGCGGATTGCTGCTTCAATGTCAAAAGGCAGGTCCGTAGACTCTTGGAATGAAGCAGCGAGACTCAGTTGCTGAGCGGCATCGACTTCGGCCTGAATTTGGTGGCGGTTGTCGGAGGATTCAGTAAAGGTGTATGCGGCTGTCCTTTTAAAGTCGCAGTCGAGGCCCCGGTCCTCTACCGTGGCCTCGACGTGGTCGATGGCGGCTAGGTTCGCCTCAGCGTACTGTCGGGCCCGTTGCTCGTCGAAATATTCGATGAGATGGTCGTAGATGAGGCCATGGAGAGCCGTCAGCTTCGCTGTAGTATGGCCAGTCACTCCTTCGAGAATGTGGTCACGTTCGACAATTGCGACTGATTTTCCCGCTTCTTGTAATTCAGCGGCGGTAGTGATACCTGCGATGCCACCGCCGATGATGGCGACGTCGACCTCAATTTCTCCGTCGAGGGTGTCGTACTCTGTTTTAGGTGTCGTCTCTATCCACAACGATTCATGTGCGCCCTGGAGTGGGGGTTGGGAAGTACCATCGTTTGAGTCCATCTTGAGAACCTCCGATAAGCCACGACGTATGGCATCCTATAGCACGACCGCGGCGTCAATAAACCTGAGGACCGTCTCTCCTGTATGGGGCGAGCAACTGTTGAAATGAAGGACGAGGCGTTCGATCCAGTTCGGAAGTTGGTAGCACCGGGGACGACGGTCATCTGGAGAAACACTGGGTCAGCCGACCACGTCGTTGATAGTGTACAGTTTCACGATACCGCAGACCAGTGGCAGTTCCGCACGCAAACCCTTCGATCCGGGGATAGCGTCGTCTACGCATTTGATCAAGAAGGGATCTACGAGTACTACTGCGGCCTCCAGGGAGAGGAGATGTGCGGGGTGATTCTCGTCGGCGATGTCTCACTCTCCAATTCACTTCCCTGTGAATGACGAAGAGAGTGGTACGCAGTTTGCTACCCTAAGTCCCCTTATAGATGAACCCTGGGCAAAGGAAGTTTCCCGCGAGCAACCGTACCTAGAGATATGACGACGACCGAAGAGCTTGCCAAGTTTGTTCAAGAGGTCTCCGCTGAGGGACTCTCCGAGGACACACGGGAGGAACTGAAAAAGCGCGTACTCGACTCGGTCGGGATCGGGATTAATGCACTTGGGGCAGATCCGGTGGAGGTCGTCCACCAGACGGTCCAGCGAGCTAATGCTGGCGACGACTGTACGCTCTGGGGACGTGACGAGACCGCATCGGCGGTTGGAGCCGCGATGCACAATACTGCGCTGACGCGCTATCTCGACTTCATGGACTCCTTTCTCGCGCCCGGCGAGACGCCCCACCCGAGCGACAACATCGGCGCGGTCGTCGCTGCTGCTGAGGCCGTCGATGCCTCTGGCGAGGAACTTCTAGAAGGAATCGGTGTCGCGTACGAGGTCCAAGGCGAACTCGCCTGGAATGCCCCAGTCCGTGACAAAGGTTGGGACCACGTGACCCACACGGTCATCTCGGCGACCTGCGGCGTCGCGAAGGTACTTGATCTCGACGTCGAGACTACCAGAGACGCCATCGGCATCGCCGGAACCGCCCATAACGCCCTCCGCGTAACCCGCACCGGCGGCATCAACGAGTGGAAGGGCATCGCCTCGTCCAATGCCGCCCGGAACGCCGTCTACGCGGCCCTATTGGCCAGTGACGGGATGGAGGGGCCCAAGAACCTCTTTGAAGGGCAGAAGGGCTGGAAGCAGACTATCAGCGGTGAGTTCGAGGTCGACCTCGATCCAGGCTGCACGCGCGTTCACGACGTCATGACGAAGCGATACGTCGCTGAAACGTACGCCCAGTCTGCCGTTGAAGGCGTTATCGAACTGGCGGAGCAAGAGAATCTCGATGGGAGTGACGTGGAACTCATTGATTTAGAAACGTTCGCCGGCGCGAAGCTCATAATCGGTGGCGGCGAGGGTGATCGCCACACCGTCGAGACGAAGGCCCAGGCCGATCACTCACTCCCGTATATGCTGGCAGCAGCACTCCTCGACCGGGAGATGGGGAACGCCCAGTACGAGCCAGAACGTATTACTCGAGATGATGTCCAGTACCTTCTCCGGCACGTCACCGTCGAGGAGGACGAGGCATTTACCGAGCGGTTTGAATCCGGGGAGATGCCCGCTCGCGTAACCGTCGAACTTGAGGATGGCACTACTCACGTGGTCGAGAAGGACGCCTTCCAAGGCCATCCAACGAAGTCGATGAGCTGGGATCAGGTCGAAACGAAATTCCACGATACGGCCGGCACTCGACTCGACGAGGATCGCCGAGACAAGATCATTGCAACAATTAAAGACTTAGAGTCGACAACCGTCTCCAATCTCGTCACCCTGCTGGCATAGGGTGCGTGGCATTACTCACTAATATAGCATGATTAGTTTTCCTTGGTCTACGGCAGATCCCGCCCCTCAAGCATAGATCGAACTGGTTGCTGCCCCACTCACTAAGGACTCAGAGACCGAAGCCACAATCGAATTATGGTAGACCGTACGTTCGAGTTCCTACACCACAACGAGCGCGAGGAGAAGCCCAGAGAGAAGGGAATCACGGAGATCCGTGGGCCATATTATGACCCAATGGGCCCGCGCGAGCTGCGCGACCTCTTAGAGACGATGGGGCAGTACGTCGACATCTACAAGTTCAGCGGTGGATCGTTCGCGCTGATGCCCGAGGAGGCGGTGACGGAGCTGATCGACGTTTGCCACGAGTTCGACGTCAAGGTGTCCACGGGCGGTTACGTCGAGAACGTCCTGATCCGGGACAACGACAAGGTCGAGCGGTACTTCGAGGAGGCCGAACGGCTCGGCTTCGACATCGTCGAGCTCTCTAGTGGTTTCCTGGCTATCGGGACCGACGATATGGTGCGGATGACGGAGATCGTCGCGGAGGACTACGAGATCGACCCGAAGCCCGAGATCAACGTCCAGTTCGGCGCTGGCGGCGCGACGGACCCGGATGTCCTCGAGGAACAGGGCCAGCAGGACCCCGAGCAGGCCATCGAGGAGGGCAAGCGCCACCTCGAAGCGGGCGCTGACCTCCTAATGGTTGAAGCGGAAGGCATCACCGAGGAGGTTAACGAGTGGCGGACTGACGTGGCCTACCAGATCGCCAACGGGCTCGGCATCGAAAACCTCGTCTTCGAGGCGCCCGGTCCGGAGATGTTTGAGTGGTACATCAAGAACTTCGGCCCAGAGATTAACCTGTTCGTCGATAACTCCCAGATTGTTGAATTGGAATGTATGCGCTCTGGCCTTTGGGGCAAGGCGACGACGTGGGGCCGGACTGTCACCTGGAAGGGTGATGAAGAGTAACTAGACTAAGAATCGTATTACCGGTTCTTAGGGAACTTTCCCGCTGGGAAATGTATGAGATAACGTAACTAATTCCGTTGAGGCCCAGATACGATGAGTGATACACCTATGACAGAGACTGTGGAAGCACTGTTCTCCCAATGAGGAGACTACCATTGATGAACAACCAACTAATCACAGACCAAGGTGATTCAGGGATAGTCTCTCAGATAAGACCATTCCAGAAGCAAGACATCCCCCGATTCTACCCAATGGGTGGATAGGGATGGAACCAATACTTCTCATAGTCGGTATAATCCTGCTTGCCAGTGTTATCGTTGATCTCCTCTGGACGACACTCTGGGTTGAGGGAGGCGCCGGCCCGCTGACCTCCCTGTTGATGGCAAGGACATGGCAAGTGTTACGACGGGTTGGGGAGCGAAATTCACGAGTTCTCACTCTCTCGGGACCGATAATCCTCACTCTTGGCCTAGCGACGTGGATTACACTGCTCTGGGGTGGATGGGCGTTCATCTTTGCGAGTGGTGAGAGCTCAATTATCGATACCGTGAACCGAACCCCTGTTTCCTGGTCAGATTGGATCTATTTCTCTGGATACACAATCTTCACATTAGGAAACGGGGATTTCGCCCCACAGGAGGGTGTCTGGCAGATTATGACGACTCTCGCGACGGCGAGCGGGATGCTTTTTATCACACTCAGTGTTACGTATATTCTCAATGTTCTGAGTGCAGTCACGCAGAAACGATCTTTCGCCAATGGCGTAAGCGGACTTGGTGAACACAGTACCGAGATTCTACTTACGAGCTGGAACGGCGAGGAGTTTGAGGGACTCGAATTACCTCTTAATACTTTTACTTCCCAACTGAACACACTTACGTCGAATCACAAGGCGTACCCGATACTCCATTACTTCCACAGCAGACAAACCGGCCAATCACCGATTGTGAGTGTTGCCATCCTCGACGAGGCATTGTCAATGCTCCAGTTTGGGCTTTCCAAGCGGTCTCATCCAAGCGACACAATTCTCAAAAACGCCCGATCGAGTGTCGAGAGCTATCTAGAAACGCTCCGAGAAGCATACATCGAGCCTGCTGATCGTTCCCCACCGTCACCAAACCTTGATACACTCCGAGAAAAAGACCTTCCGACTGTCTCTGACGAGGAGTTTACTGCAGCACTTGCAGATACAGATAAGCGGCGACGAACCCTGCTCCGTCTCGTAGAATCTGACGAACGTGAATGGCCCTCCCAGGGAAATAAGTGATGGAGTGCTGTCGGTTTTGTATATTGACATAGCATAAAGAGGTAGTCTACCCAATGAGATCCGAATTGCCCACACACCCAACTCCCTGCAGGTTAAACTAGTACCTAAGAAGCCAATCTATGGACGACCACGATCACTCAAAGGACTCTGAGAAGTCGTCGGATCAACCACCTGCTGGCGGTAACCACCACGACCATAATCCTGAAAGTGATGCCGGCTCGGATGAGGAGGTCTCTCGGACCGAGCAGTCACTGCTTGAGGAGGAAGCCGAGGACGCAGATGAGGCCGAACAGGAACTACATGAACGTACCGAGCACCAAGTGGATCACGGAGATGAGGGACACGACCACGGCGACCACGGTGGAATGCACGAAGGGCACGAGCAGATGTTCCGTCGGCGCTTCTTCGTCTCGACACTCCTGTCGATTCCAGTCCTCTTGTACAGCGAAATGCTGCAAGAGTGGCTCGGGTTCTCTGTCCCAACGTTCCCAGGTAGCGAATGGATCAACCCCGTCTTCGCGGTCATCGTCTTCGCGTACGGTGGGATGCCGTTCCTCCAGATGGCGGTACCGGAGCTGAAAGATCGGTCGCCGGGGATGATGACGCTCATCTCGATGGCGATCACCGTCGCGTTCGTCTACAGCCTCGCGAGCGTGGTCTTCCCGACGCAGTCGGCGTTCTTCTGGGAACTCGTCACCCTGATCGACATTATGCTGCTGGGGCACTGGATCGAGATGCGGTCGGTGCGACGGGCCTCGAGTGCGGTCGACGAACTGGCGAAGCTGATGCCGGACACCGCCGAGCGGATTACCGACGGCGGCGACACTGAGGAGGTCCCGGTGAGTGAACTCTCCGAGGGCGACCTCGTACTCATCCGGCCGGGTGCGAGTGTCCCTGCTGACGGCGTCGTCGAAGAGGGAGACTCCGACGTCAACGAGTCCATGATCACGGGCGAATCGAAACCGGTCTCGAAAGACCCCGGCGACGAGGTCATCGGTGGGACGATCAACGGCGACGGCAGCCTCCGCGTGCGCGTCGGTGCGACGGGCGAGGAGACGACGCTCGCGGGAATCATGCGCCTCGTCGAGGAAGCCCAGCAGAGCAAATCCAAGACACAGGTACTGGCCGACAGAGCGGCAGGCTGGCTGTTCTACGTCGCCCTCGCGGCGGCAGTCGTGACAGCAATCGCGTGGACGCTCGCGGTCTCATTCGACGCAACGGTCATCGAGCGCGTCGTCACAGTGCTCGTCATCGCCTGCCCGCACGCACTCGGGCTCGCCATCCCCCTAGTGGTCGCAATCAACACGTCATTGGCGGCTCGCAACGGGATGCTGGTCCGGGACCGTATCGCGATGGAGGAGGCGCGGAACCTGGACGCCATCATCTTCGACAAGACGGGGACGCTCACCGAAGGCGAACACGGCGTCGTCGACATGGCGACCGTCGAGGGCGTGGAAGAAGACGACGCTCTCGCGCTGGCAGCAGCCGTCGAAAGCGACTCCGAACACATGATCGCGCGAGCCATACGCGAGGCCGCCGACGAGCAGGACCTCACCGCACCTGACGCGACCGACTTCGAGGCGATCAAAGGCCGAGGCGTCCGTGCGAACGTCGACGGAAATGAGGTGTACGTCGGCGGGCCAAACCTGTTAACCCAACTCGATAGCGAGATACCCGACCATCTCCGCCGCTTCGCTGACGAGGCGGGACAGAACGCTCAGACGGTGGTATACCTTGTTCGTGAAGGCGAGCTGATTGCCGCGTTCGCGATGGCTGACGTAATCCGTGAGGAGAGTTTCCGTGTCGTCGATACCCTCCACGATCTGGGCATCGAGGTGGCGATGTTGACTGGGGACTCCCAGGATGTCGCCAAAGCTGTCGCCGACGAACTGGGCATCGACACGGTGTTCGCGGAGGTCCTCCCCGAAGACAAGGACAAGAAAGTCCAGGAACTCCAGGACCAGGGGAAGCTCGTGGGGATGGTCGGCGACGGTGTGAACGACGCGCCGGCACTGACGCGGGCCGATGTCGGCATCGCGATCGGGAGCGGCACCGACGTCGCCGTCCAGTCGGCCGACGTCATCCTCGTTCAGAACAACCCGATGGACGTCGTTCGGCTCGTGAAACTCAGTAAGGCGAGCTACCGGAAGATGCAAGAGAACATCGTCTGGGCGGCCGGCTACAACGTGTTCGCGATTCCGCTCGCAGCAGGCGTCTTGGCACCGATCGGGATTCTGCTCTCCCCCGCTGTGGGTGCGCTCCTGATGTCGTTGAGTACGGTCATCGTCGCCATCAACGCTCAGCTGCTCCGCCGCGTGGACCTGTCCATCCCCGAGCTTCCAAGCGGGACACCAGCGACTGACGCACAACCTGCAGACTGAACCGCTCCCGATCGCTTCGGAGCTTCTTTCAATTGAGTTCGGTTGATGGACAGCAAATGGCGACACTGCGTAATTTCGGTGGGTATCGCTATGCGGTCACCGATTCCACAGTTTTCCCGAGGGGTACGTAGTTTGGTATACACAGACGCTTTCTCTGATGGGCTATATTGTTGCGCCAGCACTAGGTTTATACCGTTAGACGGACTTCTTTCCAATATGAGCCTCGAAGAGACGGTTGACTACCTCGCCGAGGAACTCGACCTCGAGCGAAGTGAACACGTCCGTGAGGTTGGTCAGTCGGTCGCCGAGCTTCGCGACTGATCAAAACATTTCTCTGAAGTCTCGTTCGACCAGTCCGTTCTCCAGATACGTGATGAACTCTTGTTTCGTTGGTCCTTGACGGTCAAGTAGATCGTCCCGTCCTGCTCGTTCGAGAACTGCCTGCGCGAAGTCCGTACAGTGAGATTCGTGCTGCCCAGCATACTCTGTGAGGGCTTCTCGCCAGTGCATATCCAGCTCGAACTCGGCTAATCGGATTTGGATCCCATCTTTCCGTTCGACGAGGTCGACGTCCAGCTCTTCGAGTTGCTTGAAACGGAGGTTGTTTCGGCGGACAGTAATGAGCCGCTTGGAATCGACGATGTAGGGATCGACCCACTCTCGCCAGGTATCGTCGTCGACGTGTGTTCGTGGCATCTCAAAATCCGGGTCCACACTCTCAATACAGAACTGCAGCATCGCGATGCCAGTTCGATGATTCGCATTCGGGAGGGAATGTCGGAGAATCAAATTCGACATCACCTCTCCAGCGACGGTCGGAAGTGGTGCTCCCCAGGAGACGTGATCGAGTGCCTGCTGGATCTTTTGCGGTTCGAACTCCTTGTAGAGCCGGAACTCATCCTCATCTCGAACATCGACCGCGGCTTCGAGCAACTCTACTAATCGGAATGCGACAACCTGCCCAGCACGGGGGAGGTCACGAATACGATCGCTCAGCCATTCCTGATCAAAGTCGATATCTTGCGCTGATTCGATCTCTGAATCGCCTTCATAGAGCACATAGACCGGAGCTTCGAAGGGGTACCCGATGAGCTTTGTCGACTCGTCGGATTGCTCTTGCTGAGACCGGATCTCTGCTACCGATGCCGAGCTATATTTGAGTGAGAAATTCTCGGCCTGTGGGTGATGATAGAAGACGAGCCGAGCCATCTCAATGCGTATTCGTGGGAAGTGGGTAAAGCAGTCCCGCTTTGATATTGAGTTCTACTCGCCTGGTTCTACGACGTAGTGGGTGCGTTCACGTCCTCTAAATACTGGCTTTCCCACTCACGTCGCGCCTCGATCTCCCGCACTCCGCGTTGTGTGACCGTGTACACGTTCGTCCGTTTGTCGAGTTCACCTTTCTCCAGGAGGCCTTTGCCGACGAGGTCGTCGAGGTTTGGATAGAGCCGCCCATGATTGATCTCTTGTTCGTAGTAGTCGTCGAGTTCGGCCTTTACTGCGAGCCCGTGTGGTTCCTCGAGCCCGGCGATAACGTACAAGACGTCCCGCTGGAACCCGGTTAGATCGTGCATCCGTCTGCTCCCTATTTTTGAGGGATGGCATATGTTCTCTCTGGTACTCAGAAGCAGAGCTTCGGATCGAGGATATCTACCAGTACACTCGTCTCCAAACAGCGCTTAATACCCATGCCTCTGTATCACCGGTAATGGCGCTTCGGCCGAGGTCGCCGTTGAGGTTCCATGGCTGTGCTCGGTCAGCTGTCAGCCGGTGGTAATCAATTGTGTCTTCATCTCAATCCTCATCTTCCACGTGCGCGCTTTGTGGTAGGGCTGTCCCTGACGATAGAGTCGTGGGTGAGAACGACACCGTCTTCTGCTGTGATGGATGTCGAAACGTCCATCGAGTACTCGGTGGCGATGGAGTCCACAGTCGGATGGACCCGACAGACGACCCCATGCGCGAGTCCGGTGCTGGGGCGGGCGAACGCGATGCGGATACCCCTCGATTAGGGTCTGAGGAACGAGCTTTCTTTCAGGTCGACGGGATGCACTGTGCGACGTGTGAAGCATTTCTTGAATCAGTCGCCGAGGACTGCGAGGGTGTTGTAGACGTGGCAGCAAGCTACGTCACCGAGACGGTTCGTATCACATACGACCCTGATCGCGTCTCGAAGGAAACTCTCTGTGATACCCTGAGTACACTCGGCTATTCGGCAACCCTCCGTGCTGGAGGGAGCGATGACACACCGACTATAATCGGACAGTCGCGCCGGTCGGACGAGCCGAATGAACGAGGGATTGACGAGGTGCTGGGATTCCGTTACGCTGCTGGCGTCATTTTCGGGACGTTCATGCTCCTCCCATATGCGGTCCTCCTCTATCCGGCGCAGCTCTCGTCGTTCTTTGGTGAGGGGACGCTCGATATGTACGCGAGTACGTCCGGGATCGGCGGTGGAGATGGCCTGTTGATCCTCCCGCTCTTTCTCGTTCTGACGGGTGTCGTCCTCGTGTTTACCGGCCTGCCGCTGTTACAGGGTGCGTATGTCAGTCTGAAGATGCGACAGCCGAATACGGACTTTCTCGTCGCGATCACCGTGGTGAGCGCCTACGTGTACAGCACGATTGCCTTTCTCCTCGGTCGACTCGACGTTTTCTACGACCTCACGATCGTGGTTGCCGCGAGTGTGGTGGCCGCCATCTTCTACGAATCACTGAGCAAGCAGCGAGCGATGGATCGCCTGACGAATCTCACTATCTCCCACGTCACCGAAGCCAGGCGGTATGGCGCCGATGGGACGACGATGGTCGACGTACACAGTCTGGAACCCGGGGAACGGGTTCTCGTCCGTGAGGGCGAACGCATCCCAGTCGATGGTGTTCTCGCTGAGAGTGAGTGCACGGTCGATGAAGCGATCGTGACGGGCGAGTCGCTCCCGGTATCGAAACAAGCTGGGGACGAGGTCGTCGGCGGGGCGGTCGTCACAAATGGGGCTGCTGTCCTCACGGTGAGCGATGGGACAACCAGTAGTATCGATCGCCTCGTCACCTCTGTCTGGAATCTCCAGAGTGGGGATCACGGTGTCCAGCGGCAGGCCGATAAGCTCGCGTCAGTCATCATCCCGGTCGTCGTCGGTGGGGCGGTACTCGCTGGATTGGGGTCGCTTCTGGTGGGGACTGGTATTCCCGTCGCCGTCCTGACGGCGCTGGTAGTTCTCTTAGTGGGATGTCCGTGGGCACTTGGCCTGGCAACCCCGCTCTCGGTGGCAACCAGTATCGAACAAGCGGTAGAGCGGGGCATCGTCATCTTCGACGAGACAGTCTTCGAGCGCCTTCGGAACGTCGACGTCGTCGTCTTCGACAAAACAGGGACTCTCACGACCGGCCAGATGGATGTCCTCGAGGTGGATGCACCGTCGGATCTCCTTGAAACCGTCGCGGCCCTCGAACAGCGAGCATCCCACCCAGCGGCCGACGCAATCGTGAATACGTTTGCACAAAGGAATCAGGAGGGCGATCGCTCAAGAGCCGATGGGGGGGTTGCCGATGGCAGTGACCACGAGTACGCAGCGGACATCACCGAATTCACGAGCCACGCGACCGGCGTCGAAGGAGTCGTCGAGGACACGCGCGTTCTCGTCGGGAATCTCGATCTCTTCGCGGAACTTGGGTGGTCGGTGAGCGAGCAGATCGAGACGCGTGCCGCAGAGGCACGAACGGCCGGTCACCTTCCGGTCGTCGTCGGTCGTGACGGTCATGCAGAGGGCGTCGTCGTCGTGGGGGACGAACCACGGGCAGGTTGGGATGACACACTCACGCAGCTGAATGACCGTGATATCGAGATCGTTGTTCTGACCGGTGATGACGAGGCTGCTACTGACTTTCTCGACAGTCATCCTGCCGTCGATCACGTGTTTGCGGGGGTCCCGCCGGCAGGCAAGACCGCGACGATCCGGCGGTTACAGTCCCGGGGACAGGTTACAATGGTTGGTGATGGAACGAACGATGCACCGGCTCTTGCGACCGCAGACCTGGGAATCTCGCTCGGTGGTGGAACGGCACTCGCGTCCGATGCCGCGGATATTTCTATCGTCGATGATGACCTCGCGGCGGTGGAGACGACGTTCGATCTCGCAGATGCAGCTCGTCGGCGTGTCAAACAGAACAACGGGCTAGCGCTGCTCTATAATGGGGTCACGATGCCACTCGCAGCGACGGGGTTGCTGAATCCGGTGTTCGCGATGGGTGCGGTCGTGGCGACCGGCGGTCTCCTCGCAGCGAATTCGTTTCGAGACCTGCTTCACGAGTAGCGGCACCAACCCAGCGAAGCGGCAGATACCTGCTGTAACCGGGTGAAGACGATTCCTATCGCTTCATTCGAGCAATTCAAAGGCACCGAGCCCCGCGTACCCGACCGCAAAGCCCGCAAC
The DNA here is from genome assembly GCF_004681185.1 of Haloarcula amylovorans. Lineage (GTDB taxonomy): Archaea > Halobacteriota > Halobacteria > Halobacteriales > Haloarculaceae > Haloarcula > Haloarcula amylovorans. The sequence goes on from NZ_SRIF01000012.1 coordinate 34,697, forward strand.
GATGATGCCTCCGGAGAGGACTTGGTAGAACGGCGTCGACGGGAGGAAGCCGGTTGCGAAGGTGCCGACAACGATCAGTACCGCTGCCAGTTCCAAAAACACGTACTGACGACGTTTTCCCCTCATATATTGAGGCATTTGTCCCCCTAGGTACCGTGAGATCACAGTAGATACCTTACCTCAGTCCGCCGGGATGATGGCAGCCGATTGATCGGGCTGTCGGGCTGCTTGGACCGAGTAGATTAGGCTCCCCGTGAAGAGGACGAAGCTTCCAACGATGAATACTGCACTGAGCGGCGAGGCCGAATCGACGAACACCCAGTAGAGAGGGGCGGCAATCGATGGCCCGGCAGCAAGTACCGCGATCTTCGCGACGAGTGGCCCACAGCATCCACAGGTACACGTCCCGACGATTGCAGCGCTTCCGGCGGTCCCTTCGGTCATGCCGGCTCGTTCCTCGACGCGCCAGTGACGGGCGATGAGAGCGGCGTTTAACCCGATGAGTGCGCTTAGCATCCCGACGACGATGACCTGGCCGGGTGACAGGGCTAGGAAGAACGGGATATGTATGAACGGGAGATGCGGAATCGCGATTTCGAGCGTCGGCCACGATACTAGCTGATAGATTGCGGGTAGAACGACGACCGTCACCTCTTCGGGGAAGCCCTCCTCGGGGAAAAACGAGAGGTATCCTGTTATAGAGACGAAAAAGAGTGCTAACACGACACCGACGCCGATGCCGAAGCGACGCGCAACCGGATCACGCATGACTGCGCGAATGACACTCCCTGCGTCCTTCCAGACAACGTAGCCGACTAGAATTGGTGTTCCGAGGACGATTGCGTACCCAAGTGGGTGTGTATCACTTGCCAGTCCAGGAATGAGGTAGGGGTACGAGATCCACAATCCCATGAGGATGCCGAGGAACGTGTATCGTGGGCGGGATGGCCAGCGGAGCCACCCAACGATGAAGCTCGCGACCATGATGCCCAAGCCACTCAGTAGGGCCAACGGCTGATACCACGACCGGGGGAACGGCATCGAACTCGCAGTATATGTCGGATCTGGGGAGAGCCCTTCGAAGAGAATTGCTCCGAGTGCCGTGATGGAGATCCCGACAAATACGCCGTAAAGGGCGGTTGTTGAGGTGATGCGATCGGTCCGTTTGAGAAGGATGAAGCCGCCGAGAATAACGGCACCAACGAAAGCAAGAAGTACACCGTGTCCTTGCGAGAGTCCACCGCTTCCGGTTGTACCGTGGGCGGACGCGACGGGAACCTGAGTGAGCGTAACAATTGCGGCAAGAAGTACAGAGAGTGGCCGAACAGACCCGATTCGAGTGGTCTGTCCACGGGAGGGATCTCCACGTGGGTGACGCTCTTCCGGTGACATTATTCTGTCTTGGACAGAGAGGCACTTCTACCTGACTGATTTACCTCTGATATCCTGGGCTTGACTGTCGTTAGATCCTGCTGGCTGTGGAAATATCCCCCTCCGAAAGTACGATCGGCACGGTGAATTCACTCGCCGTCCAGAAATACGAGGAACTGTATATGCTTGAAGAACCAGACCGGAAGAACGGCTCCAACCCCTGCAGCGAGTAGGAGACTATTCGATGCTGTCCACACGATCTGTCCAAGTACGGTGCCAATAATCAAGACGCCGTTGTATGCAATCGCATTCACCGCTAAATCGCCTCTTGACTCAGCCCGGGGCCATTTGATGAGACTGGGCCTGATTGCTGACGTCCGGCCGGATACTACTGCGATGAGAAGTCCGAGTAGGCCGGATACAAACCAGCCGAGTACAGCCGGTGGCCAGTTGTATACAACCGTTGCGGTGGCAAGAACAATCAGACACGGACTGGTGATTGTACCGATCTCTACGGAGGCATAGCGGGTCAAAATGTGTTCCTCAGTCCCTTGTTGTGCGGTAGCCATCTGTGAGGGTTATGGGTAGGGCAGTGGATCAGATCGGGGATGCTCCGTCGAGGATTTGAACCTCGGTCCTCGACGTGAGATGCCGAGATGGTTGGCCGAGCTACACCAACGGAGCAGCTTCAACTTGGAGCTTCAGTACTTCAGGTCTGGTCGGTGTCCTATTCAGTGGGAATCCGCCGTTTCCCCTTATGTTGGGGTCTTTGATAATGTGGTATGGAGCGTCGACAGGTTCTCAAGACAGCCGGAATTCTCGCAACAGGTGGCGTAACTGGTCTCGCTGGATGCAGTAGTTCGGGGAACGGAGACGGTGGCGGTGAGCCGACCACGACTGAAACGCAGGAGACAGCTGGTGGGTCTGGAGACTCGAATACTGTTATGATGGTCACTGACGGGAGCGAGTATTATTTCGATCCCATTGGTCTGTTCATCGAATCCGGGGAAACTGTGACATTCGAAATCCAGAGCGGCAGTCACTCGGCAACCGCCTACAAAGAGGGAACGAGCTCAGCATCAGTTACCCGGATTCCCGAAAGCGCAGAAACGTTCAATAGCGAAACGCTGAGTGAACAGGGCGCAACGTTCGAGCACACGTTCGAGACCACGGGGACGTACGATTACTTCTGTATCCCGCACAAGACTCTGGGGATGGTCGGTCGGATCGTCGTTGGCGAACCCGGCGGTCCCGCGGAGGGGAGTATGCCGCCGGACGGAGACGTCCCCGAAAGCCAGACCATCGTTGATCAAGGCAGCGTCTCGTACAGCTCGTTCTCCGGGTAGGCGGCCGCGTATACTGCGAGCTGTGCGCTCCGGAATCGCTTGTACACCATATGGCCGACATTGACTGTGCTTCGGACCGACAGTATGGAGACATACGCTGTCGATGACACTCGCACAAGGCCCGTGGCCGACATACACGGATGCTGCCCTCGATAGTGTTCTACGAGAACGACGTGAGGTTGAGCGCGAATGTCAAGCCTTCCAACGGTTTCGCCAGCGTATCCAGACCGTCGACACACAGACTCCTCGGTTCGAACGGTCCGTTGTTGGAGTGGATCAGAACCTTACATCCGAAGAGAAGTCGGTCCGTAATACCATCGAGCCGTGGTATCATGATACTGTGATGGCGGTCGACCACTACGGCGACGTGTACGGTGATTCGTTCGAGGCGAGCCTCAGTGCCGAATTCGGGGCCGATGTGTTGCTCCTGATCTCAGAAGCGACTACGTTCTCACCGCTCATCAAACAACGGCTCCTCGAGGCCGCACAGCAGTGTATTGACAACCGCCGAGTCTTTCTGGAGAGCCTCCAGGATGAATTCACTACCCTCAAAGACGTGCAATCTACAGTTCAAGAGATTCGAGAGGCGATAGCAGAACTTGATTCTACGAAATTACAGGGGAACTCAGATATTGAACTAACCGACCGATACGAGACGCTTCATACGTTGAATGATGAATGTAAGAGTTGGATCCAGCAACGGCAGGAGGAAATCCACGCTCATCGAATCGATCGGTCGGCAGACGTGGATGCCTACACTGACCTCTGTTCATATCTCTATGAGGGTCTGGAGGTTGATTATCCGGTATTGGCGACGTTTGTCGATATCTTGGAGATCATCTCCCAATATGAGTAGTCCTCTCTTTTACCTCCTACTCTGTCTTGACGTCGTCCTATGGCTGAACAGTAGTTGCTGATTTGGCTGCGATTAGTGCTGGCAAACTCAGCGATGGAATCGAGGAACTCCGTGCACCGGGTGCACGGCTTTCAGAATCGGCGTGAGTGGGCGTCGAACATGTTAGATAATCGACTCCGGCAATGACTGTGAAAGGGTGGGCTTCCGCTCGCACCGTGTCAATACCGGCTTCCAGCAAATCTACTTTGTTAACGGTTTTGTCTATCCGGTCACAACTGTACATATGGAATTCGACTTTGTGCGCTCGGTGGCCCCCCTTGTCGTAATTGTCGCCGTCGCGGCGATTGCGCTCACGACCGTGATGACCTCCTCGACGGTCTTTATGATGGTTCTGCCCTCGATGATTATCTTCTCGGTCATCGCGTTCTTCCTGGGAATGAAACATGGCGAGTTCCGCGCCAGTGCATAATAGGCCGACCCAGTAGCCGGAATCCGCTGTGTTGCGGTCCATGCTAGCCCCCAGCTGTGTTGATTCAGATTATTTCGATGACCGGTTCGCAGTCCTAGCGACGGCTGTTTTAGCGGGGTGATGTCGAACCAACAGGAGTCCACCTGGGTTGGGTAACCCCTATCGTTCAGTTAGATCCTGTCCTGGTCGTGGTGTAGAGGGTCTCTACGTGGAGTAGCCAGCGTACTCCATAAGTTGGTTGAAAATGTCAGTATCCATGACGGACCGATAGACCACGCCGGTGAGCATCCCGCCGGGATAGAACGTGCCGTTCATCACGTGGTTGACCTTGTGGCAGTGCATCAGGTAGATGCCGGGGTCTGCATCGGCAGTAAATTCGATCGTGTGTCGTTCAGCGGGGGCGACGTTCGTGACGTCCATGTCGTGGCGGGCAGCCTCTGGAATCGTCCCGCCGTCCTTTTCGACACGCTGGAAGCGGTGGTTATGGATATGCATCGGGTGCGACATGTATCCACCGTTGACGAGGTGGATGCGAACTGAGTCGCCCTCGTCGACGATGATCGGTGAGCCTTCTTCGGGGTGCAGCGTTCGGGGTGCGCTCTTCCCGTTGACGGTGAACACGTCCGGATTGCGACTGGCCGAATTGTATGTGAAGTCCGCCTCACCGGCCCACTTCCGCGGAACCCGCGAATCCCAGTCCTTGATCGTCATGAAGTATTCGCGGTCCGCCGGTTCGTAGCCTTCGGGATCAACTCGGTAGATCCCGTACATGCCCATGTCGATATGCCGGTGGGTCTGGAAGTGGCAATGGTAGAAATGCGTTCCAGGGACGTTAGCGGGAATCTCGTAGGTGTGTGTCTCCCCTGGCGGGACCTGAATCCCGGTCGTCGTCGGGACGCCGTCGTTCTCCCACGTCTTGCGAATTCCGTGGAAGTGAATCGTGTGGGGACGTCGGCCATCGGTGTTGTCGAGTGTCACCTCCATCGCGTTACCCTCGGTCGTTCTGAGAATTGGGCCTGGGACGCTGGGGTCGTTGTCGTCGGCCTGGAACGCCCAGACGCGTGGGAATTCGACGGGCCCACCCATTGTATCGAGCGGGTGGACGGCGTGGCGGGCCTGTTGAGTCCGCATCGTCACTCCACCACCCTGCTCGTCGACGTTGACGACTGTTGGAGGGCTGGTGTAGGGGAGATTAGGCGAGTCAGTTTGTGTCTGCGTGGCCGTATCGCTCGTTGCTGCTGGCTCGTTAGCTCCGCCCGCCGAACAGCCTGCTAACGAAGCGATACCCGTCGCGCCAGTTGCCGCGAGAAACTCACGCCGGGACAGTCCGGTTCCGGGTGCGCCGAAACGTGTGGTCATGATACACTCGGCATTTTGGTTGGCCTAAACATAGGGCGACTGCGGTGTCCCAATTCACGGGACAGTGCGTGGATATGTTCGGCAAAAGGCGAATGGAGATGGCGGCTTTTTATTTATACTTGTTCGCCGTTAGGAGTCTGAAATTGAGACGACAAAGTGGTCAGATTTTTAGAGTCCGCCCGTCGCCGTCAGATAGGCCCCTGCAAACTGCACCGCGTTATACGTCCCGTGAATCACAGCCGGCACTGTGAGGTTGTCCGTATACTCGTACGCTGCTCCCAGTACTAAGGCCAGGACGAATGCGATACCGATGTACACCAGTTTGCCTTCCCCTGACAACGAGAAGAGATGGATCGATGCGAACAGAGCGCTTGCGAGGATGATTGCACGAGCCGGATGGAGACTTTCACGGAGGGTGCCCTGTACGAGGCCCCGGAACAACAGCTCTTCTCCCGGGCCGACTAACAGGAATTGAAGGGGGATCAGAAGAAGGAATACACTCGGATTTTGTCGCCCGACCTCGACGATCTGATTCTGAGCCGAGTTCAGACCGAGGGCTGTGATTACTGAGGACGCCACAAAGAGCAACCCCAGGATCGCTATACTCCCGCCAACAATCACTGCTCCATCACGCTTGTCAGGTGAACGAACTGGAACGAATCCCAATCCGAGATCACGGCCTTTGAGATAAAGGATGGCGATGCCCCCAAACGTCACTCCTTGGAGGAAGAACGTGCTCACAACCAGTCTGAGGGCTGGGCGCGACGCGAGGTCGACTCCGAACAACCCGACTACCGTCGCGACGGCAAGGATTACGATAGCCCCCGCGACGTATGATCCATACGTGAGACCAATCGCCGAGGCGACAGACCGGAAACGAGATATCGACGACATTAATCAGATGTGAGCGTAGGGCTCCACCCTACAAGCTGGCTTCGATAGGTCGATTCCGGCGCTATTCATTCCAAGACATCCCGCGGTAGTGATTTTGTTCATAGCTGACGTTCAGGTTCGACGAGGTTGGATCCAGCGAGGACTGTAATTATCACGAGCACGAACGCGATGAGTGAGAGATTCGGAATTGTAAGTCCGAGCACCGGAGCCTGCCACTGGACAACTGCACAGGGGCCAGCAAAGGTGCATGAGGCCGTCGTTGCTTGGAGTACGGAGTGATATCCCGCGATTGAAGCTCCCACCACGGATAGTGGCACGACTGTTCGCCAGATTGTGTTGTGGCTCTCGAGGGCGGCAACGCCGAGAACGACGACAAGCGGATACATGAGGATACGTTGGTACCAGCAGAGGGTACACGGAACGAGACCGAGGCCGAGACTGAACCAGAGGCTTCCCAGGGTTGCAATCGCCGCGACGCCTGCCCCGCCTGCAAGCCAGAATCGTCCGTCGGACATCCATGACTCAGTTTGATCCAGCTGCATCTTCGATCAGCTGTCTTACTCGCTCTTCGTTTCCGAGTGGATTGACCGTCATGCCATCGATGAGGAGCGTGGGTGTGGCATCGACACCGACATCGCTCGCAGCCCTGTCAGTCGCCCGCAGCGCGTCGTCATACTGATTTTCTTGGATGGCCGTGCGGACCGACGCTGTCTCGGAGACGCCTGCGGCCTGAGCAAACTCGACCAATCTCTCGGCGGTCGCCCACTGGTCGCTCTCGGGTGGTTGATTCCCGAACACGTATTCGTGAAACGCCCAGTATGAGGCTGGGTCGGTGTTCCAGACGGCTAATCCGGCCTGACCGGCTGCCGGTGCATCGGGGCCCAAAAATGGGTCGCCACCGATATATGCCAGATTGCGGAACTCGAGCGCAATTGTTCCTGGTTCCACGTAGTCCGTCACGAGTTGTGAAAGCATCTCCGTACTGAACTGGGCGCAGTACGGACACTTCCAGCTCCCGAAGTATGTGACCATGACATCGGCATCAGCAGACCCCATCGTCGCATAGCGGAAGTCTCCAGGCGAGTCGGGAATCGGGGCAGTGGTAACGGCACCCGTATCACCTCCAGCAGTCGCGCCGTCATCCGGCTCAGTGCTCGTATTGTTAGAGAGAGCGGTGGCGCCGATCACGAGACCGGCAGTGGCGGCACCACCACCGCCGAGGAGAAGCTGTCGGCGGGTTAGTCCTCCGACAGCAGCTCCAACACCTCCCTCGGAGAGCCGCTCTGAGAACGTGAGTGAATCAACGGCTGTCTCAGCCCGTTTGTAATCCACACCTGAGAGGTCGTCGGGGTGCGCGACGAGCCAGTGTCTGTAGAGCTGCTCGTCAGTCTCGTCACCGAGTTGTTCGCCACAATAATGGCAGGCGCTGTGAACGTTCCATGTGTGGTCACGCGCTGCTCCAGCTGTTTCGAATTGATCTGTACAGATCGGGCAGGTATGGGCAGTCATTCGTGATCACTACTCCAAGTGTAGATTTCATAGGCTCCGTGTTCTGCTCTCATAGTGAGCTGAATCGTCGGTATCTGTGGCATTGTGTTATACGCAAGGGGTCATCAGCGGCGGAGATATGCGACGAGGCAGGTCGTCAGGAGACAGAGGAGAATGAGAATTGCCACGCCCAGATGCGTCGTCACGATGGTCGGTTGGAGATCTTCCGTGACGGTCAATCCTCCGAGGATAACCTGTAACGGAAGGAGGACGAGAGCGGCCGTGGCCGACCATTTGACAATCGGGGTATTACGGTGTGTCACCCACGCTCCAAGGGTCGTGCCGACGATCAGAACCCCGGCCGTCATCGCCAGTCCACGGTGAGCCCACTCAGCGAAGATTTGGAGTGCAGAGTATGGCGAGTTAGCAATGATCTCGGGTTGAAGGAAGGGGACCCACGTCCCGTAGCAGGTCGGCCAATCGGGACAGGAAAGTCCAGCACCGATTGCACTGGTGTAGGCTCCAAGAAGCATCACAATATACGTCACTAGTAGCGTCAAACTGGCGATATGCCTGTACTCGACCGGAATCCTTGAAATCGCGGTTCGTATATCGTGCCTGCGGAGTCGGGCTTGAGACATAATATTGGGTAGGGACGTTGACTTGCGGTGTGACGAGTTGATGTCTTGGAGACAAAGTGTTAAGCCGGATTCCCAGCGAGTGGGACACCGCCTGCTATTCATTGAGGAGCCGTCTCATGATACTGTTAAGAAGACACACGGTTTGTAGGGAAAACCCCTATATGCCAATAGTATGATGGCTCAAGAACATACCCAGGAACGGTCAATAGATGAACGCGACCGCGAGGTGAAGTCTGCCAACGACAACATCTGTCCCGAGTGTCAGGGTCATATTACACGGACTAGCGACAGCGGTGAGGCGACCTGCGAAAGCTGTGGGTTGGTTTTTGAAGATAATCCAATCGACCACGGTCCTGAGTGGCGTGCGTTCACTTCAGAGGAACGCGATGAAAAGAGTCGGGTCGGGGCTCCGACGACGCAGCTGATGCACGATAAGGGTCTGAGTACGACTATCGGCTGGCAGGACAAGGATGCCTACGGACAGGCTGTCTCTGGTCGCAAACGTGCTCAATTACAGCGCCTCCGGACGTGGGACGAGCGGTTCCGTACGAAGGATGCTCACGAGCGGAATCTCAAGCAAGCGCTCGGGGAGATCAGCCGCATGGCGTCCGCTCTGGGACTTCCTGAATCGGTTCGGGAAACTGCAGGCGTCCTGTACCGGCGTGCTGTGGAGCAGAACCTGCTCCCCGGTCGCTCGATCGAGGGTATGTCGACGGCGTCGTTGTATGCGGCTGCTCGACAGCACGGAATGCCACGGCCGCTGACGGAGTTCGCCGATGTCAGCCGTGTCGAGAAAATCCGGATCCAGCGAGCGTACCGATATCTGTCCCGAGAACTTGGGCTGGAGATCGAGCCGGAGGATCCCATGCAATATATTCCACAATTCGCGTCATCGCTCGACGTGAGCGACGAAGCAGAACGGCGCTCTCGAGAACTGCTTGAGGTAGCTACAGATAATGCCGTCCACAGTGGAAAGAGTCCAGCCGGGTTGGCGGCTGCCGCTCTGTATGCTGCGACCCACCTCACGAACGAACAGCTCACACAGGAGACGGTGAGTGAGGTCGCCCACGTCAGTCGAGTCACGATCCGAAATCGATACCAAGAGCTTCTCGAGGTGTACGCGCAGTATGACTGACCGGATAGCCCCTGCCGGGCGAAATCCAGCTACTGAGTGGGTCATGATACGATATTTACCATGAGCGAGTTCTCAATACAGACCGAGGTCGAGATATTGGAGCTGCTCGTTGATGAGTCACCGTGCCATGTGATGGAGATCACTAACGCCGTCGATGGACACCCGATCACCATTGACCAAACGTGTGCTCACCTCCATAGTGAGGGCTGTATTGTTCCACTGGGGAGGGGTCTCTACGAGATCACAGACGCAGGCGAACAACGACTCGAAATTCAGCACGATTCATAATTGTGTCACCATGTCTCCCCTCTTTCGATGGATCGACCGTCATGACTCTGGAACCACGATCCCGACTGAGTTCGTGGGACCAATGGGATGCCTCTCCAGCAATCGGACACCATATCCCGAGGACCACGTATTATCGAATAATGGGAGATGATTCAGTGTCGTCCGAGGACACTCCGGAGGTACAGGATGTCCTTGATGCGCTGGATGATCCCGCGTGTCGGGCTATTCTCCAGGAAACTATCGAACCAATGACTGCGAACGAACTCCTCGACGCATGTGACATCCCCAAGTCGACGCTGTATCGAAAATTAGAACTCCTCAGTTCCGCTTCCCTCGTTCGAGAACAGGAGACGATCAACCCCGGAGGTGGACGGGTTACCTACTACGAGCGGTCGTTCGAGGACGTCACGATCTCTATGGACGACACAGGTACGTTTTCGGTGAGCGTCGATCGGCCGCCGAAATCTACAGACGAACGGCTTGCAGATATCTGGTCGATGATGGGGGACGAAGTATGAACGGCGTCATCACGGCGATTGCAGTCGTCAAGTTCGTAATCCTGCTTCTCGGTGGCGGGATTACCTATATTGCATTTAAAGCCTATCGACGTACGGGTGCGGATTCGCTACGTGTCCTTGGTGTCGGGTTCGGTATCATCACACTCGGGGCAATTCTAACTGGCGTGGCCAACCAGTTCTTTTCTGTCGGATTGGCCCTCGGCGTGCTCATCAACAGCCTGTTCGTCGCCCTTGGCCTCGCGGTCATCATGTACTCGCTGTATATCCAGAAATGAACCCCGTTCCGAATGTTGCCGTTCCTGATCTCCGTCGGGGTAGCTACCTAATCCTTTTCGGCGTTGTTCTGTTCGTTCTCACGCTTGTTAGCAGTGCAATGCTCGCCCCTGCGATTGGGACGGCTTCGGAGACAGACCAGACGTCCCGAACCTTGGTCGGGTCTCAGGGGGGTGGCCCAGGCTGGCACGAATACGGCAGCGTCTATCTTCTCAACGGGACGAACACTACCTGGCGTGAATCGAGTGCTGATAGCTATTTTGACGTCACACAAACGGAGAACGGAACAGTGTTAGCCGGGTTCATGGACAGCGGGTACGCTTCGTGCGGACCGTACGAGTCTCCCTGTACCCGAACGGGATTCCGAGTCATTGACCCCGGGAAAGACCTGCAGGTGGTTTCGGAGTATAGCTTCCCGGTGCGAACGAACAAGAACAGCGAAGTCCACGATGTCGAACGACTCGAATCGGGAGAATACTTGGTCACCGATATGGAGTACGAGCGTATCTTTACTGTCAAGAACGGCGAAGTCACGTGGCAGTGGAATGCGAGTTCGTTCTACGACGCCCCACAAGATCCGACGACGACCGACTGGCTGCACATCAACGACGTGGACGTCATCGGCTCTGGGCGCTATCTCGTCTCAGTACGGAATGCCAACCAGCTACTCGTTATCGAGCGCGGCGAGGGCGTCGTTGAGGTTATCAATGAGGATACGACCGATTCGAACGATGCCAATTGCCGGAAATCCGGCCAGTTGAACGACTATGACAATGATGGCGATATTCGATGCGGTGACCCCGACGTGCTCAACCACCAGCACAACCCCCAGTGGCTCGGGGATGGTGCCGTCCTCGTTGCCGACAGCGAGAACGACCGAGTCGTGGAACTGCATCGAACGGAGGGCGGTAAATGGGAGCCAGCGTGGGCTCTTGATCGGGCAGCGGGTGTCGAGCTCGATTGGCCCCGGGATGCGGATCGCCTCCCGAACGGAAACACGCTTATCACCGACACGCTCAACCGGCGACTCGTAGAGGTCGACGAATCCGGGACTGTCGTCTGGAGCGTTCGAACAGAGCGTATCCCATACGAAGCCGACCGACTGCCCTACGGTGAGTCTGTCGGAGCCCCGAAGTACACGACTAACGGAAGCAGCGTCGACAGCCCTGACGCCGGCGTGCCGGTTCTCTCACTACTGCTGGTCGGGCTTCGGGCAGTCGTTCCGTCAACGCCATTCTGGTTCCGGGAACCACAACTTGGACTGACGCTTGTCTCTACACTCCTCATTGTCGTCGGCGGAGTTGATCGTATTCGTAACTAAATTTCCTCTCGAAGCCAGTCGAGAGCTCGCTCGCGTTTCTTGATGTCGAAATATCGCATTTCGTTGGGGGCGACTGGCCAGATCGGTCGGATTGCATACCACCAGTCGAACAGGAGTTTTGCCCATCGTGTATCGCCGACTGCGGCGTACCGGTCGATATCGAACTCAGGGCCGTACCGGAGATCGGGAACCACCCCGTGGAGGTGTGTGAGAAACGCCCTGAACGTCCAGTTCGGAACTTCCTCGTACACGTGGATGTACCCGTGCTTATCGCTCTTTTCGACGAGGAGTGAGTACAGCTCTTGATAGCCTGTTCGCGTGCCCTTCCCGACGCGAATCGCAATGAGGTTCTCGTTCGTCTCGTCCAACACCTCGAACATTTGATCGGGTGCTGTGTGGGACATCGTTAGTGGGAGTGATTCGTCGTACCGACAGGGTCAGTATCGGGATCGGTACGCCCGACGAGCTCCACGGTTGCGTGGTCGATTCCTCGATTCGTGAGATAGTCGTGAACCCGTGACTGGATTCTCCGTTGCTCCTCGAGTGTGGTCGACGTATCTGTCAGTCGGACGGTTGCGACGGTGAGTTGACTACAGACTTGCCAGACGTGGAGATCCTCAATCTGGTCGACGCCATCGAGTGTCGTCAATTCATCCCGGAGTTCTTCGGACGACACCGGGCTCCGTTCCAACAGGATCGAGGTGCTTTCCCGGAGGACGTTCCCGGCCGACGCGAGCACCAGCAGCCCAATGAGTACGGCCGCCACAGGGTCTGCGATGGGGAGATCGAACACTGCGACGGCGGCGGTCGAGACGATTACCGCAACAGAGCCACCGGCGTCACCGAGCAGGTGGTAGAACGCCCCGCGCTCGTTGAGACTCATCTCACCACCCTGCAACACGTACACGGAGCCGATGTTTACCAGCAGGCCACCCGTAGCGATGATCAGCGTCAACTCGGGATTGATCGCCACTGGCTCAAGGAACCGCTGGTAGGACTCCCAGACGATGTATCCGACCATTGGAAGGAGCAAGACGCCGTTCAGGAAGGCCGCAACCGGCTCCAGTCGGTGGAGACCGTACGACCACGCCTCGCCACCCTCGAACCGTTCGGCGGTGTAGCTCGCGCCGAACGCCATCGCGTACGCCAGCATATCGAACAGCATGTGGAGTGCGTCGCTGATAAGCGCGACCGACCCGAACAGGAGTCCACCAGCCAGTTCGATGACGAATCCAAAGAAATTGACGACCGCGACGAGCGCAAGCCGACGCGTACTGCCACTTGATTTAGACGGGAGGTTGTGCTCTGCGGTCTCCTCATCAGTATGCTCGTGAAGGGTCATAAGTTCACATTAGAGGGGGTTCTATTTCGAATCTGAGGATTCCGGTTGTTCCTGGGTAGATTCCTGGGCCCCGTCTTCACTCGTCACCATCGAATCCTGCGCCGTTGATTCAGTGCTATCCGAAGAGGTAATCTCCTCATCGGCTCCCTCCGGTTCTGGTTTGGACCGCTCCGATTCTTCGGAGAGTGATGTATCTTGGGCGGAGGAGCCCGCGAAATCGAGCGGACGAAGCCAGATGAACCAAACCACAAATACGGTTGTGCCATAGCCGACGATCCACACGAGGTCAGCAACTGCAGAGAGGTTCGCCTGTTCGAAGGTGTATACCAACAAACCGGGCCCGATGAGCCCAATGAGCACAACGAGGACGGCAAACTGCGGAGACGAGAGTCCGAACGGGTATCGTTGCTGATCTGCCTCCGTATGGGATGTTGCGTTTCCCTCATTCTCTGCACCCATCTTACCCCTCCGAAGCGCTGGTTTCGGTGTCTGTCTCCGGCGTGATTCGAGAGAGTCGCATCGCGTTCCCGGTGACGGCCGTCGTCATTCCGGCATCGCCAGCGAGGACGGCGAGCCAGATCGGGACGTATCCGAACGGGACTGCGACTGCCAGCCCGGCTTTGACAGCGAGACTCGACCAGATGTTCTGTCGGATGACCCCGTTCGCATCGTGTGCGAGTTCGTAGAGGTACGGGAGCTTTGCGAGGTCATCACCCATCAAGGCGATGTCGGCGGTCTCCAATGCGGTATCAGTCCCGGCAGCCCCCATCGCCACGCCGACTGTGGCGGTGGCGAGCGCCGGTGCGTCGTTGATGCCGTCACCGACCATCGCAACGCCGTCGTACTCCTCGACGAGCTCCTCGATCGCCGTCACCTTGTCCTCGGGGAGTAATTCGGCCTGGTACTCGTCGACGCCGACCTGTTCGGCGATCGCGCGGGCAGTCCGCTCATTGTCACCCGTCAGCATCACCGTTCGGGAGACGCCGAGTTGCTTGAGTCGCGTCACTGTTCGCTTCGCTTCGGGTCGGATCTCGTCGGCGACTGCGATGACGCCTTCGAGTTCGTCTTCGGTTCCAACGAGGACAACGGTCTTCCCTTCTGCTTGGAGTTCGGGAACGGTCTCGTCGAGAAGGTCGAGGCAGTTGTTCCGGTCGCATATCTGCCGAGCTGTCTGGGTGACGACACCGCCGTCAGTGGTCGCGTGGACGTGTGATAGGTCGAATCCCAGCTCCTCGAACAGCCCCGGCTTGCCAGCGAAGTGGGGCGTCCCGTCGAGGTCGGCCCGGACGCCCTTGCCGGTGATGCTCTCGAAATCATCGATCTCGCGCTCGGCGACTCCCATGCTGCCGGCCTCAGCGACGATCGCCTCGCCGATGGGATGTTCGCTCCGTTGTTCGAGCCCGCGGGCACACCGGAGGACGTCTTCCTCCGAATTTTCGTTTAATGGAACGACGTCAGTGACGGTGAGCTCACCTTTCGTGAGCGTCCCCGTTTTGTCGAAGGCGACGACGTCGACGGCCCCCATCGCTTCGAGGTGGTTGCCGCCCTTGATCAGGACGCCGTTCTTCGCGGCGCTCGTAATTCCCGACACGACGGACACGGGTGTCGAGATGACGAACGCACACGGGCAGGCCAGTACCAGTAACGTCAACCCGTAGACGACGGCCGTGGGCCAGGTCGTGCCGAGAACGTACGGGCTTCCCACCGTCGTCAAAATGGCGAAGGCAACGACGACTGGCGTGTAGTACGTTGAGAAGCGTTCGACGAATTGCTCGCGCTCGGTCTTGTTCGACTGGGCATCCTCGACCATCTCCACGATTCGCGAGAGCGTGTTATCACCGGCTTCAGAGGTAACCTCTACCTCAAGATAGCCCTCTTCGTTGATCGTGCCGGCGTATACCTCATCTCCCATCGTCTTGTCGACGGGTACGCTTTCGCCTGTGATGGGTGCCTGATTGACGGCGCTTTCACCGTCGACGACGGTTCCGTCCATCGGGATCTTCTCCCCCGGTTTGACGACGACCACGTCGCCGACAGCGACCTCGTCGACAGGAACTGTCTCCGTGGTATCGTCCCGTTTGACGGTTGCCTCATCCGGTGAGAGGTCCATCAACTCCCGGAGCGAGTTCCGAGCGCGATCCATCGAGTACCGCTCCAGCAGCTCGGCGATACTGAACAGGAACGCGAGGGTGGCCGCCTCGAAGTAGAGCGCCTCACCGAAGGCGAGGCTCGCAACGAGTGCTCCGAGGATAGCCACCGACATCAGGAAGTCGATATCGAGGTTCAGATTCCGAGCGGAGTAGTAGCCGTTGCGGAAGATCTCCTGACCACCGGACGCGACGGCAACGAGGAACAGTACGTCGGCGACGAGCAGCTCCGTTCCGAGAAGGCTTGCAAGCTGTACATTCTGCCCGGTCAGGAAGAACTCGAAGAGCAAGCCGAGAGCGACGAATCCACCGCTGATCCACGTCTTGAGTGCTCGTGGACTCGTCCAGATGCTCTCGCGTTCCTCAGTCGGGTCCTGCCGTCCTGATTCGTCGCTCGACGTGTCTGTAACCTTGTACCCGGCACGTTCGATAGCGCCGATGATATCGGCTTCTCCAGTCCTCGAAGAATCGTACGTGACGACGACGGTTCCGGTCGTCGGCTGGGTTTCGAATGTTGTAATTCCCTCGACCCTCTCGAGAGCGTTCTCGATTTTGCCAGCACACGACGGGCAATCCATTTCCGGAACCGTGAATTTCGAGGACACTTCGCCGGTGTCCTCCACGGTGTACCCGGCCTTTTCGACCCGATTAGCAATCGCGGTGGCACTCGTTTGTTCGCCGTCGTATGAAACGGTCAGCGTCCCTTTCGTCACTTGCGGGTCGACGCTGCGGATTCCGTCCAGTTTTTCGACGCTGTTCTCTACCTTTCCTGCACAGGATGGACAATCCATCTCCGGGACCGCGAATTGTGCAACGTCCCCTTGGTCTATGGGTGGAGAAACGTCGTCGACGCCCTGTTCTGTGTGTTGGGCGTGTTCGTGATCACTGTGGTCGTGGTCATGCGTGTGACTATGCTCGTGGGACCCTTCTTCGTGTTCGTGGGCGCGATCCGGTGGCTCACCACTCCTGTTGTGGGAATCGTCGTCGGGGGAGGTCATCACTCTCCCCTAGCCACTACACATTTATTAAATCGACTGCTATAAAACACCCATTTTCTGCCAATACCTAATAAATACTTTGCCCTATATTATTAACTCGGCCGTTGTCTCATCTCAAATGCAGACCTAAGTATGGTTTGCTCGATACTCACCGTGTTTGACCTCGAGGAAGAGCGTAAAGACTCCAAACACGACGAGGCCGACGCTCACCATCATGACTGTACTTTTGCTCGTCGGACTCATCATCGTCCCACCAATTATGAGGGTGAGCAGGACCCCGAACGCGATTACCGTTTTCGTGTTATCGAATTCCATCGATAGTTTGTTACTGAAACTCAATCAGATGTTGTTTCCGACGTCTCTGCTGTCGATACCGTTGCGCGGGTCTTCCTTCGAACGAAGCCTACCCAGACAAGTGCACCAACGAGACACAGGATACCAGCGATCGCAATCGATTGACCGCGGATTGTCGTCCCGGTCTGGTTCTGTGTGATCAGCAAGATACCGATGCCGAAGAGGACGAATCCTTGAACACCTGCTGCTTTCGCTGGTTCAGTAATATACTCCGCCTCTGTGAGAATGCCAGCAACAGATCCGACGAACAACAACAGTCCCGCAACAGAGACAGGACGAAGGCCGAGAACGACACCGACCTCCGAGAGAGCAAATCCAATAGCGACAAAGAGTGGCCATGGACTCGCTCCCGTGAAGGTTGAATCCGTGTCTTCGGAATCGCTCATTATCTCGAGTTGAGCTTCACGATATAATAAATCGGCTGTTATTGATACCCCTATAGTTAATAGAAAATGGCTGTAATTCAGCCGTTAGTTAATATTGGTGCGGTATAACCTCACAGTCTGAAGCTGGTAATACTGCTTAGTCCCGATTCTCCGCGCTATCCCATCTTACGGTCAAATGGTTTTATAGAGACGCTCTGCCTACTCTTTTTTATGTGCATCTACTGCGACGCCTACGAAGAAGAGCGAGAAACGGAGAGTCAGTCTCCAGTCGAAGACAACCACTCTGAACAAAAGACTACTTCCACGCTGTCAAAGGGAGCGTTTGGACAACTTCGTTCTTCGCTAGCAGATCTGTTGTAACCGACCATTCTGGCCATTGATGACGCCACGTAGGTCGATACGCGAGCGGAGAAGTTCGAACGTCGAACCAGAACGGTTTCAACGCTGACTGGCCTACGGCCGAATAACAGCTTTCGAGAGTATGTCATACGAAGGCACTACGGTTCCACGGCGTGACTCACCTGCAGGGGAGTGTGATTACTGTGGGCATCCGTTCCCGACGACCGACCGCCTCGTCCTCCACAAAGGCTTAGAACATCCCCAAGAGCTGGATGACGACGAGGAGGACGCATTCCTCTCTGCCCGAGCAGACGAAGAAGACGAGTTGCGTACACTCCGTCTGAAAGCGCTTGGAGCCCTCGTGCTCCTGTACTTCGGTCTTCTATTCATGTATGCTATCTTTGCCTGACTCAGATACGAACACCGGGGCAAGCGAAGAGGTACACATAGAGTCAGGTCCAGGGTCGAGGCTTCGTCATTGGGTCGTCTCGAACACGAAGCTCAGACTCTTCGTACAGTTTGTACTCTGGGTCTCGATACTGACGCTGTTTACCGAAACAGTCGCTGCCGGTAACGGGATGACGCTCTCGAAGCAGCCTCGGGATACCCTTGCCGTTCCCCGATGGCTGTATCTTGCCACTGGCGGCGCCACGATCGGCGCCTCTGCCCTACTTGCGAGCTTCGTTACTGATCGAGCCTTTATCCGCTATCTCCACAACTGGTCACTCCCCGGTCCGACGGTCGACGACTGGTGGACACCGATTCGATGGATCGGACGTAGTTTTGGGATTGTCGTCCTTGGACTGGCAGTGTATCTCGGACTGACCGGACCGCAGCTCCCGACAGCAAGCTTCACCATTCTCGTCACATTTGTCGTCGTTCGAGCGGGCTTGCCGATGCTTACGTATCTTGGAGGGAACGTTTGGCCAGCACTGAACCCCTGGCGAGGGATCGTCTCGCTTCTCCCAGCTGGACACAGAACGTATCCAAGAGAATTAGCCCGATGGCCAGCTGTCGGTGGCCTATTACTCCTTGTGTGGATTGAGGTGATTTTCCCTGTCAGCACGATTCCGTCAATTCTTTCGCTTGCGATCCTCGGCTACAGTGCCGTCACAATCGCAGGCGCAGTACTCTTCGGTCCTGACGCGTGGTTCGAGAACGCAGATCCGTTATCCGTCCTGTTCCGATTTTTCGGGGCTGTCGCCCCTGTAAAACGGCGGGACGGGAAGCTCACTGTAAAACTGCCCGGTAGCGACCTGACTGACTCAGACTTAATCACGGACACCTCCGATGTTGCGTTCGTCATTGCGCTGATTTGGGAGCTCACGTACAGCGGCTTCATCACGACGCAGACGGGCGCAGCAACTACCGAGGCACTCGTCAGCCTCTCCAATATTGGAGTGGGAGCCGTACAGATTCGTGCGATCCTCATCTACACACTCCTTTTCGTCAGTGGCTACGTCGTTTTCTTCGCCGCGTATTGGTATGCGGGCGTACTCTCTCGGCGACGGACCGGGACATACATCACAGCGAAACGTATCGCCTTTCGGTTTGCACCCTCGCTATTGGCCATCGCAGCGGGATATCACCTCGCCCACTACACCGGACTGGCTGTATCCCTCAGTCCGGCTCTAGGCATGGCAATTCTCTCTCCACTGTCGCCCCCAGCGAATCCCCTGACATTGTCTCCACCTGGGTGGTTCGAGGGTTTGAGTATCGCCTACGTGCTCATCGGGCATCTCCTCGCTATCTGGGCAGCGCACGCGACCGCCTACGAACTCTTCTCGAGTCGTCTCGTCGCAATCCGGAGCCAGTACCCGTTCATCGGTGTGATGATCGGGTACACCGTTATTAGCCTCTGGATTCTCTCACTTCCAGGAGCGACGCCCCCATATCTACCCTGATTCTGGTGGTTTCGAGAGAACAACGGATCGCACACTAAGGTCAGAACTCAACCAGAAAGATCACTCGGCAGTGAACTCAATCGGGTCCATGTCGAGAAACGCGGTTTCGTAGCCGTCGTGGCGCGCCAGTTGGGGTGGTGTCTCTACAGTGATTCTGACCGTATCGCCAGTCTTGAGTTCATCAATACCCATCCCATAGAAACTCCCGAGGTCAGGATCAAGGGACGCTTGGAGTGTCCCTTGTGTGATTGTATCCCCTCCACGGTCGAGTGTTGCTGAAAGAGCCATCCTCGGGAGCATCACGCGATTGTAGGGTGTGCGTGGAGAAACGATTAGGAAGGGTCCTTCAGTATCACTAAACCGATGGTCACCGTCAACGAGAGCAACCAGCATCGTTGCGTCACCGGATTGCCCTTCGTGGAGTAGTCGACCGGGAAGCTCGGATTTTGTCGGCACGACCGGTTCAGGAATCATTTCCATATCCATTAGATCGACTGTCCCACGGGTGCCTGCTTTGTCCCCTAACCGGCGAATCTCCAAATTGTACGTCTCATCCGTATCGAACGTGAACTGCATCGTGGCAGACTGTCCCTCTGTAAATCGCCCGTTGAATGGACTCGTACGAGCTGTCTGCAACGGGCCAACCTGGAGCGTCACATCGTACTGTCCTTCCCCCGGGAGAGCGATATTGTCGCCGTAGTGGAACCCCATATTCGGCGAGATCATCGGCCAGAGGTTGGTCGAGGACACTCGACCGTCGCTGTTACTGATTTCGACAGAGACGTCGACCGGGAGGATCGTCTCCGTCTCGGTGTCCCAGACACTCGCCATCAGATGCACCGAA
The DNA here is from genome assembly GCF_004681185.1 of Haloarcula amylovorans. Lineage (GTDB taxonomy): Archaea > Halobacteriota > Halobacteria > Halobacteriales > Haloarculaceae > Haloarcula > Haloarcula amylovorans. The sequence continues at coordinate 54,970 of NZ_SRIF01000012.1, forward strand.
TCATCCGACTGAACGACGACTTTCGTCTTTCGTGAGCCAGTGAGGTTCCAGAAACGGTGCGGGAAGGAGTGCATCAGTGCAAATCCGAGACTGCCTGCCGTCGTCGTTCCGTACATTCCCATCCCTTCGATGATTGCCGGATAGTAGACCGCGTCAGGTCGATCCTCCACGATCGGTGGATCACGCCATGCAGACTGCGTCTCGAATCCGAGCCGCCCCAGGCAACCAGACAGTACCAGGCCCCCCGAGAGAGCAGTCCCCTGTTTGAGAAACGTTCTCCGATTCATGTTCTCCTCTGAGATACTATGTTTGGTAGATTCATTGAGTCGACCTCGCTGTCGTCAACCGGGGGTTTCTGTAACTGCCAGCCTCGGCCATTCTGTGACTGTCTACGCTAAGCGAACGACGAATCCGGTGAGTACCAGGAGTGAGACAACGCCAAGTAACGTCGCCAGTAGGAGGTGCTTCTCTTCCATAGATTTGGCTTCGGTTGGAATTCTAAAGACACCTTTGGAACTACAACGTCACCTGCACATCTGGCATATCAACGAAGGCTGTCTCGTATCCTTCATGGCGAGCTGTTTGTGGGGGCGAATCGACCGTGATCGTCAGCTCATCTCCCGTCTGTACATCTGCGACCGTCGCTCCGTAGTGATAGCGGAGCTCTGGATCGATGGTTGCCTGTAGAATTCCGTCGAACACTGACATCCCGTCACGGTGCAGTGTTCCCGAAAGCGACATCATCGGCAGCATCGTTCGATTGTAGGGTGTGCGCGGAGAAACAGCGAGATACCTCTGCTCCTCGTCCCCACCGAAACGTGACGCGTCTTCGAGGATCGTAACCACGAACTTCGCGTCCCCACTCGTCCCCGAGCCACGAACGTCCCCCGGGAGCGCGTCCGGTGTCGGCACTTGCGAACTCGGTAACATCTCCATGTCCATCAGGTCGACAGCACCCTTCGTGCCTTCTCTGTCGTCGGGAATGTCCGTATACGAGATCTCGTTGAGCGTCGATTCGCTGAATTCGAACTCGAACGTGAACGAGGCGTTCCCCTGATTCTCGGCCAGCGACCCCGTCCGTCGCGTCGACGGCCCGCCGATGCTGACCTCGACAGTGTATGTGCCGTCGCCCTGGAGCTGTGCGTTATCGCCGAAGTGAAACCCCATCGGCTGGGAGAGCATCGGCCACGGTGCGAACTGGTCGACCTGCTCGCCGTCCTGTGTAATCGTGAGCTGTGGATTGATATCGGGTGGGATGATCCCCGTCTGTGTCTCCCAAACGACCGGCATCAGGTGAATCGAATCTTCGGATTGAATCTCGACCTTCGTGATCCCATTCGGCTTCATCAGCCAGAACCGGTGCGCATACGAGTACGTGAGCGCACAACTGTACCCGCCCTGTTCCTTCATTCCGGGCATTTTCATGCCCTCGTAGTGGGTCGGATAGTAGACTGCGTCCGGGCGGTTCTCGGGGAGCGGTGGTGCCCGCGCTGACCGCGTCTCAAACAGGCCGGTACACCCCGCGAGCCCCACGAGTGACGTGCCCCCGACCGCCCGAAGCACGTCACGACGATTCATGCGTCACCTCCTGTGCGTTCTCGACCGGTCGCGCAGGCGGCAGCGAACGCAACGACCGTGGGGGGACGAGGAAATTACCGCGACGCTCCGTTCGGATGTACTGCAGGATGCCGTTGTTGTTTCGCTGACCGACGGCCGACTGCTCGGTGACGTCAGTGCCATTCATCGCTTCTCTCGTGTCGACGAAGTCGGTGATCCGTCGCTGGAGCGCAAGGAAGTGGAGGCTGGCGGTTTCACCGTCGGTAGAATCGAAGTCGCGCCGAAGGATGAGAGGCGAGTCATCGTCATCGCGAGCGCGGGCGGATTTCTGGGAGTGACCGACGACGCCCATCTCGCGGGCCGTCTCATCCGTTGGCTGACAGTCGTCGATTTTGCTGCTGGTTCCGAGATTGTCTCCAGCGCCCTCGATTACGTCGTTCTCGGCGTGGTACGGACAGAACATCTTCGCCTCACGCTGCCAGCGATCGTCCTGATTGTACCACTGATTGAGATTGAGCTGGAGCTTGGAGATGTGCTGGGTCGTTCCACCGGCGAACGGCCCCGACTGGATTGTCACGCGATCTTCACTGGCCTGGTTCTTTTTGAATCCCGATTTGAATCCCATAAACAGCGGCGCGTCCTCTGGGACCTTATCTGCCGGAACACCCTCTGCATCGTCAGCATTCTCCGCCGGCAACCCGTCCCCAATAAAGCCCGTCCGCCGGTCGGCGATTGAGAAAACATCGGTCAGTGTAGCGTCAGGCTGATCGACACCGTTGAGGGTTGATTTGTTCCCTTTGAGGGCTTCTTCGGCACCGAGCACCACCTGTGCCGTGTTACTCGCGAGATGGACGACTGCATCGGGCGTATCGAACTCGGGATCCTCAAACGGCGCAAGTGCTTCTGGATCAGGGAGGTCAACGTCTTCGGGAAGCGATTCGTCGAATCGGTCGAAGTATGCCGGAGAATAACTCACCGTGAGCAATAACCCGCCCCCGCTTCGCTCGTAGGCGTGTTCGATCCCACGGAGAGCTGTTTCAACTTGGTCACGGTCGTCTTCGTTCGGGGGCCCGTCTCGTCGGTAATTTAGATAGAGGAGCACACGATGGCTCGGAGCGACGACGTTCCCGTGGTCGTCCCGTGGGAGGGCCTCATTCCAAGCGTGCTGACGTTGTGGATACGACGAGAGATCATCCGGCCCTGTTGGGACGTCAACATCTTCACGGCCTAAACAGGCACTGAATGCCGCTGCGCCTCCGATAGCGACGGCCGACTTGAGGAATTCTCTGCGAGGGATACCTCTCTCATCAGTCATTGACGACAGTTAGGAAGCCAACGGAAAAGGCGGTTCTGGTAGAGTTCTTGAATCCCCGCTCAAGGTCGGTAGTAGACTATCTGGTGATGAGCTTCTTCACCAAGTTCCACCCGATAAATCGGGGGGCCCGCTTGCGGTATTGCTCGTATTCCTGGCCATACTGCTCTCGCAGCCACGGTTCTTCGGCAAACGGGAACAGTGCGTACACGAGGATGGTCAAGATGCCGTGTACAGCCAGTTTCCGGGAGTTCACTGCAATGATCGCGCCGACGATGAACGTAATGAATCCCACGCTCTGAGGGTTGCGCGTGTACTGGTAGATACCGTTCGTCCGAAGTTCCCCTTCTCTTCCACTGCTTTCCATCCACCCAAGTTCGAAGAGTGCTGAGAGGGCAAATCCCATCCCGAGTGCGGCGATACCGCTACCCGTGAGTTTGCTCCAACGTTCGGTGAAAATGAAGGAGTCCCGATCGAGCGCGCCCAGCACGGGAAACCCAGCGAACACGACGGAGAGCGCTGACCAATTGAACCACCACCGCCAAGAGCTGTCACCGATGGGCCACACTCGACGGTCAGGATGAACCGCACTGATGGCGTACCCGAGAATCAGCGTGACATCCGCGACGACCGCCGTCAGGAGCGCACGATCTGAGAACGAGGACATACGTGTATGTCGTGATAGTGAAGGACAAAAAAGTGAGACAATCTTGGGTTCGCATCTGGGTACTGCTCCCTCTGAAGAGGTTTGGAACCACCAACCACTCTCTACAATTCTAACATCCGGAGTAACTCGAATCGACGTTCTCAGGTAACTGCGTTTCAAATTCAGCCCACATGGCGGGATTTGTCCCACTCCATAGCGGGTTTACCGGTTCGCAGTCCCTTCCGTTGCTCGTGGTGATCACCGCCGCGGCTGCGGGTACAGCGGTACTTCTGGGACTTGCGATCGGCGCGTTCGTTCAACGCCAATCCCGTCCATATCTGTTAATCGTCGCTGCATTGGCTGCCCTTCTTGGACGCTCTGCGGTTGCGGGGATCTCCATCGTAGGCCTGTTTTCACAAGCCGAGCATCACCTCCTCGAACACGGGCTTGATGTCATTCTTGTAGCGCTCGTTATTGCTGCAGTCTATCACTCCCGAACCATTTCGAACGAGACCAACTTCGATACATGACACACCAACGTGACCGAATTCACGAGTATATTGCCACCCACCCTGGAGAACACTTCAACGCGCTCACGCGGAGACTCGACCTCGCACCAGGACAGGTACAGTACCATCTCAGGAAACTCCAGAATCAAGAGAGAGTGGTCAACCTACCTCTCTATGGCCGGACCCACTATTACACACCGGAATATGATGCGTGGGAGCGGGGAGCAATCGCTGTCCTTCGCCGGGAAACAGCACGCGACATCTTATTCTGTGTTCTCGAACAGGGAACATCCAGCCCGAACGCTGTCACAGAGTCCCTCGGGATTGCTCGGGGAACCCTTGAGTGGCACTTGGATCATTTGACGGAACAGAATCTCATCGAGAAACACCGAGATGTCAATAATCACGTGACGCTGGTCGCAGCCGAGCGGACTGAGACCGCTCGCCTCCTCGAAGAGATCTCCCCCTCGCTGTCCGATCGGATGATCGACCGGTTCACCCGCCTCGTCGATAACCTATTGGCGGATGGATCGTAACGAGCCCTCGGATGTATTTCGTTGAAACGAGAACTTGATTGTTCGATTACTGCACCCACTTGGATAGAACGCTATGCAGTCCCTGAGTCCACGGTTCCCAGATACTGGGTTTCCCACTCACGACGTGCCTCTATTTCACGCTGACCGCGCTGTGTAACTGTGTATACGTTCGTCCGCCTGTCGAGTTCACCCTTCTCGAGCAGTCCTTTGTCGACGAGGTCGTCGAGATTCGGATAGAGGCGCCCGTGGTTGATCTCCTGTTCGTAGTAGTCGTCGAGTTCGTCTTTGATTGCGAGCCCGTGTGGTTCCTTGAGCCCGGCCGTTACATACAAGATGTCCCGCTGGAACCCAGTTAGATCGTGCATCCGTCTGTTCTCTATTTTGAGGGGTGGCATATGTTCTCTCTGGTACCCCGAGGCGATTTTGGCTTGACTGGGTCGGGATATCGCGTGAAAACTTCGAACCTTTATATAGTGGACAGGTGAATTCCGCGATGGAATGTCTGACCTAATCGTCAAAGCAGCCGTGAAGGACGCACTCTCGGACAACAACGTCTCGGCAGATTTCTACGACACGCTCAACGAGGAGGTCGCCGAACTGCTCGACGACGCCGCAGAGCGTGCCGAGTCCAACGACCGGAAGACGGTCCAGCCCCGCGACCTGTAGGCCTGCGTAACGCAGCCAAGCCCGTCACTCGAACGTAGCTTTTTGAGGTTCCTGTACAGAAGTTAGGAAACGAAGATGGCGGACGCACCGGATACTGAACGGCAGGCGGTCGAGCCTGAGGCAGGAGACGTCCTCAGCGTGTCACAGCTGAACGACCGAATCGCCTCGGTCGTCGAGGATGCGCCTGCCCTCGACGGTGTCCGCTGTATTGGCGAAGTCACGGATCTCCATCAGAACAGTACAGCGCTCTACTTCACGCTTACCGATGGCGACGCCGAGCTCCCCTGTATGATCTGGGCAAACCGCTATCGGAAGATGGACGCCGAGCTCGAGGACGGGACTGAGGTCATCCTGGAAGGCGATATCGACTACTGGACTGAAGGCGGGAAAATCGACCTCAAGCCGTGGGAAGTGATCGTCGTCGGCGACGGCGACCAAGCGGCCGCGGTCGAGCGACTGCGCAGCGAGCTCGAAGAGCGTGGCTGGTTCGACGACGAGCAGAAACAGCGCCCGCCAGCGTTTCCGGAACGGGTCGGTGTTGTGACCTCACTCCGAGGGGATGCTCGGTACGACATCCAGAGCGCGATCCACGAGCAAGACCCTACAGTCGACATCCTGGTGAAGGATGCGACCGTCCAAGGGTCAGAGGCACCGACGTCTATCGCGAACGGGATTCACCATCTGGACCGCTCCGAGGACGTCGATTCAATTATCGTCGGCCGCGGCGGTGGGAGCGATTCGAACCTTCAGGCGTTCAACACCGAGCGGGTCGCGGAAGCGATCTTCACCGCGAACACCCCGATCGTCACGGCAATTGGCCATACTGACGACCGGCTAATCGCGGATCGGGTAGCGGATATGGCCGCGATCACACCGACAGCGGCCGGCGAGTACATCGCGAAGTCTCGGAATGACTTCCTGGCTAGCGACATTGGCCCGCTTGAGCAACAGCTTGAGGCCGCGTACGAGACCTTTGAACAGGAGCACGAACACGAACAGGAACTGGCCGAGGCAGTCGAAGAGGCGACCGCGCCTGAGGGCCTGTCGCCAGTTTACTACAAGGTTGCAATTGTCGTGCTCCTAGTGCTGTTGCTGCTCATTACTGCACTCTGGCTGGGGGTGATCTAATCGATGGCAAAAGACACGGACATCAGGAGTCGGATGAACCGAATCGAAGAGATTATCGACCAACTCGACGCGGATGAGGTGTCACTTGATGAAGGGAGTGAGCTGTACGAGGAAGGGCAGGAGTTACTAACTGAAATCCGCGAGCGACTCCACGAAGGCCAGGGCGAGGTCATCGAGATCAAATGAGGAACGGCAGCGGTATCGACTGTCTCTCCGCGTTAACCAACAGCCTGCCGTTGTTCACGAGCTTGTTGGTTAAGGTCGCTAGCCACGGTTACCCTTCAGGCTTATCTGCGATGTCCTCCCATTTCGAACCGTTCGACGGTAGTTCCAATGTTCCATGAGACGGTTCTGATATTCGGCGTCTACCTACTCGCGTGTGGTGTAGCGTGGATCCTCCATGAGTCCGCACACTACGCCGTCCACAGGCTCTATGCGGAATCAGTCTCGTTCGGTGTCAATCGACGTGGCCCATACGTTGACGCCGTTTACGCCCCGTCTGCTCCGACGGTCGCTATCCGACTCGGTTCGATCGCGCCGACTCTCCTCTATACCCCTATTGTCGTACTCGGAATTGGAGCCTATCTCTCGTCGAATCCGGTTCCACAGTTGGATCCAGTCGGGTGGTCGCTTGTCGCCGTTCCTCTCGTGATTTTGACTTTTCCGACTGGTGCTGATATCCAAGCGTGTCTCAACGCCTCAGAATAGCGTTTCTTAACGTGTATTCGGTCGGCGTCAGACAAACACTTCATTAGTTACATAGTCAGATTTTAAGAAAGTCATTGGCCGTCAGTATTTAGTAGATAAGACGCAAGTATGTGCAAATGTATCATGGCACAAGCCAGTCCCCGCAGTACCCCCCGTGAAACTGATACGGACGAGCGGTCCTCCGTGTCAGTTGAAGCGTGGTTGGAGGCGGTCAGTAGAGAACTGGATCCCGCCGAGTGTGAGGACCTCTCCGAACTCGGCATCTACTCGATCCACGAACACAGCAGCGCCCGCACGATCACCCTTCCTGAGGATGCGGACGAGTTCGAGGACGCGACGACGGTAAAGCAGTACTATTTCGAGGGCGAGGATTGCCCGCTTCTCATCGTTGCTCCGCTGCAGGTCTAAGTCGCCCTGTGGGTCGCAGATCAGCAGTCGGTGTCATCTTCTTTGTGGTCGGAATAGAACTGGATGAGGTACTGGAATCGGCCTGTATCACTCGTGAATGAGTCGAGTTCTTCCTGTAACCACTCGTATTTGTCCTGCGGGATTCGCATATTGATTCGGGCCACATCGTCGCTAACATCCGAGTCGGAGTTGCTGGCGCTGGTTGCTGTGTCCGCGTCTGACATTAGTTCGACCCAGGCTATGCGGTCGCATATATCCCAGTAGAATGAGAACTTCTCTAGAGAACTTGGAGAACTTTGAAGATCTACAAATTCATTCAAATTTTCTGACCTCTTTTGGTCGTGCTATCCTTTCCCACAAACGATGTGTGCTAAGGTCCCCTCCGGCGAGACGCCGGCCAGTACTGAGGAATCGACGTCCGTCATTCGGATCATCCACAGGTCCATCGGCCCGATTCTGCTGGCGCTCCTCCCGCTGATCCTGTTCGTGGGGACGGCGGCCGCACAGTCGGATCCGGGGAGCGCATTCTGCGACTCGAACATGGCCGACACCATCCAGAACATCTTCACCATCATCCAGTTCGGTGGGCCGCTCATCGGCGGCGTCCTCGCGCTCGGCGCGACGGTGGCGATCCCGTTCACCCGTCGCTCGGACTGGAAGAAGGAGATGAAATCTGTCCGGAATCAGGGCCTGCTCTGGGGCGTGATCGTCGCCCCCCTCGGGACGGAGATCGTCCAGTTCATCCTGAACAACATCGTGGTCGGTGGCACGAGTTGTGGATTCTAACCACGCACCAGGATTCGCACTCGTCATGTCCGCCGTCCTCGTCGCATCGACAGCCGCCGTTCCAGTGGGCGCCCATCCCCCGAATAGTACTGACCACGGCGTTCCGGAGGAGACCTTTCACAAACTGTGGTCGGGGGATCAAGACGGTGCGACCGACGGTGCGAATCTGAGTAACGGGTCGGCGGTCGAGCAGCTTGGCGAGGGGACCGATGTCCCGTTCGATTCGCCCCCGCGTGCAGTTGAGCGATGGAACCGTGGCGACCACTCGGAGTTCCCGGCGACCAACAGCTCCGTGTCGATCCATCCACCAGATGCGGACCTCACCAGCGACCAGTTCATCAAGGAAGCCTATACTGAGGTGTTCGCCGTTCAGCCGTCCACCCGAGCGCGCCTCTCGTCGTCTAGACAGCCGCTTTACGTCGCTCCAGACGGGACGCTCCGCGGGACCGTCGATTACCGGGTGGCGGTGCCGCCTGACGACACCTCCGGCGATCGACGTGTCTACTGGAGTCTGGAGAGCCATCAGGTTGAGGAGACGAGACTCCTCGTCGACGGCGACGAGGAGACGACGGCTGGTGGTTCCCACACGCCGGCACTGTCGTACTCCTTGGATGGATACGCCGGCGAGGACCACCAGCTCACGCTCCAGGCGAATATCTCGGTCCGACTTCGGAAGGAGGTCGAAGTTTGTACCGCTCACAACGACGAAGGCGATTGTACCAACTGGGAGAGTTCCGTTTCATACCCGACCGAGACCGTCACGGTAACCGATTCCATCGAGGTCACGAAGTATGACCTCGCGGTATCAGGGTTCATCGCGGAGTATCCGAACGGTGATCTCGGCCTCGTCGTTTACAAGAACCAGCCGTGGCTCGGCTACCAGTTGCCCAACGGTGATGTCCGAGGTGTCTGGCGGTTCTACTCAGCCCGAGACAAGGACTGGGATACGCTGGTCTACAGCTCGGACGACGGACAGCGGACCGCCCACTCACCGCTCCATCCACTCCAGGTGAACGCGTACCCCATCGAGACGGGGCCGACGCCGTCGCCCCGCCGGAACGTGACGATACTGGATGTGTACGGGACGTCGACGTCGCCGCCGACGCTCCCGTCGAACGTTCACCTGGATGTTCTCACGGAGTCGTACACGGCCAGCTACGGCATCGCGACGCGGGCCACGACCGACGAACAGCCCGAGACTGTCCGTGCGTGGGGGCTCGTCAGAGGGGTTGAGGCAGAACGGCCCGCCGATGAGTTCGCTCGAATCCAGATCGACGAGAGCAACCTCTCTCTGGAGGTGGTGAACCAGACCGAAGATACGGTCACCGTCCGGGTGACCCTCCAGAACGCGAACACCGGCGCACCAATCAATACCGACGAACGGGACGGCTACGTCGTCGTCAACGGGCAGCGGGTGAACACGACCGGGAACGGAACCGTCACGACGACGATTGAACGTTCCCCTGGCGGTGTGTCGGCCCGATACGAACCCGGCCACTGGTGGCTCAATCCTCCCGGCTATACCGGCGACTCGGATACTGTCCTGCTGCAAGGCTCAGTGCTCCAGTTGGTGTCGACGCTGTTCCGGATCGGCGTTCCCGTCTCGCTGTTCCTCCTTGCAGTGTTCTTCATCGATCGGATTACAGGGTGGCGTATCTGGCCCCCGTGGAGGTCACTATAATGATCAGAGAACATTCAGAATCCCATGACCGGAATTCGGAACGGTGGATTAGTCGACGCCGTCTTTTGGCTTCGTCTGGAACAGCCCTGCTTGCAGGAGTAGCAGGGTGTTCCGGAACCGATGGTCCCGGCAACCAGACTGAATCCCCAACAGGTTCGTCCTCTACGTCGCCGTCTACAGATTCGGTATTTGAGGAAATCAGCTTCGCGGGACCCAACCTTGTGGTGACGCTGGCTGATGATCACGATGTCGACCAACTCAATCTGATTGGTCCAGATGGTACTACGTTCGAACAGTCAACCGTTGCACAGGGAGCTACAAGAGTCGAAATACAGATTGTCTTCAAGACTGGTGGGACGTACTCTGCCGGCGAGTACGAGTTAGTCGCCGTTTCGGGCGAGACATCTGAGTCGATGTCCCTGGAGCTTCGGCCCGATATCCAGATCGTCGATGTCGAACCGGAGTTCGATGAAGATGATGGCTACAGTAGCGGTCGGCTCTTTGTGACGGTCGAGAACGTCGGTACTGGTCCCTCTTGGGTGTATAATATTGGCTTCCGGAATGCGCCGTATCGGAACGCACCTGAGGTAATCGAAGGAGACGGCGTTGCTGATACCACGTTCGAGCGTCCGGAGGCGAGCGAAGAATTCCTCAGCCCCGGTACTGAACGGGAATTCCTGAAACAACGGGGTGTTCTCGTCATCGATGACAACGACGATGTCTCATGTGAGAGTGATACTGCAGAATTAACCGTTGTTGTTCAGACCCCACACGGAGATATTGAGCAACCGATTCGGGCGGAACTGTCCGGTGGATACCACATCGACGATCAAGGCGCAATCCAACACCCGTGTAAAGACGTCCAGATTGAACTACTGGACGGGGGTGGAGACAATGCGTAGTCCCGTCCGATTCCTAGTTCGCTCTATCTTCGTCTTTTTCGGGCTACTGACTACGGGCACTGCTCCGGTTTTAGCTCAAAGTGACGGAGGCAGCGATGGAGGTGCTCTTGGAGACATTATCATCAGCGCTATCCAAGAACTCCTTGAGATACTCTTCAGCCCTATAGAGACCGTCATAGAGAATCACGGTGATGCAGTCTTGCGGACAGTGGTGGGTACTCCCCATCCAGATTCGGTGTTCAATCAGCCGACGAACGCAGCGTGGCCCGGAATTTATGACTACTACTGGGAGATGATTATCCCGCTTTCGCTATCGCTGTACGGCCTCTCGATTGGAATCGTCATTTTCCTTGAATCGACGAGCCACTTGTTCAACGGATACCATCGCTCGAAGCTCAAGAAACGCGCCTTCGCTGGACTGCTCGGTATCTTGTCGTGGTGGTGGATCTCAGCGCTATCGTTGCGGTTTATGGATGCATTGGCTGGGTTCCTCGTCCCCTCGGTGTCAGAAATCTCGCTATTCCAGACGCTGTCGTTCACTGGGATGGGCGTGCTCGGCACGGTCGTCGCTCTCTCAACGAATTTGCTCCTATTCGTGTTGATCGGCCTGATTTACCTAGCGAGACAACTGGCACTCTACCTATTTGTGTTCCTGATGCCACTACTCATTGTATTCTGGATCCCTGGCGTCGGGCCGTTCGCCCTAGTCTCGAAATTCATGAAGAAGTTGGCCGGGTTCTACGTCCCTTTCCTGTTTATGACGGTTCCAGTTGCTCTCCTGTTCCGTCTCGGGGACATCTTGGGGACGAGCTTCGGCCCCTCAGCCGGTGAGTTCGGGGCTTGGTTGACGGCACTCGTTATCCCGCTTCTCGCCGTTGCCTCTCCGTTTGTTTTGTTCTGGCAGGCCGGGGCGTTGTTCTTCATCGCCGACAGGGCGGCCAGGCATATGTCTGCTGAGAAGGCCCGTAGTCGGTTGTCTAGAGGGCGTGAACAAGTCCAATCGGCCAAACAGGGTGGGAGAAACTTCGTTCGAGGAGTGCGCGATGAGCCCGCAGTCAAGAGCGGTGGCCAATACGTCTTGAACTCTGGTGATTCGAGAGCCCACTCTACCGGCCAACGACTCAATACGACTGGCTCTCGCCTCCGTGAAGCGATCACCGACGGCAGCGGTGGAGGGGGAGGAAACAGCGGAGGCGGAAACCTCGGCGGCGGAAATGATGATTCTACGGCCGGCTCCACCACCAGCGAGGATAGTAGTGGGAACGACGGAGGCGAGGAATTCGATCGAGACGATGCGTTCCGGGACCCCCAGACTCGGAACCGGAATCCAGATTCAGCAGATGACCCGCCACGCTATATCCACTAACAACCCATGAGCTCCGCAACTGACCCCGCGAAACGAATTCCGAAGTCACTCGGTACCGACACCCAGTTCCTCGGGAAGTACTCGCTGACGGACCTCGCCGTCGCCGGTCTTCCCGGTGTACTGGTAGTCCTGGTGACGCAGGTCGTTATCCCACCGTCACTCACCGTTCGTGGCATTCCGGTGTCCGCCCTCACGATCCCCCTCGCAGCGATTGCGATCGCCTTCGGTGGGCTGTTCGTCTACCTCACGCCCGGCTACACCAACAGTCTCGACTGGCTCGGTCTGTTCGTGAACTTCCACCGCAGCGAGACGGAGATCGCCCACGAGGAGGCGAAGGAGTACACTCACGTCGAGCGCGTCTACCCGCGACAAGACGCCATCGAGCGGACGGACCGGGCTCTTGTCGGAGCCGTTCAGGTGTCGCCACCGACGATGGCGCTCGCGACCGACGAGGAGTGGGCCCAGAAGGCGGAGGCCTTCCAGGACTTCGTCAATACGACCGTCGAGTTCCCGATCCAGATTTACTCGACGACGCAGGCGTTCCCCGCCGACGAGTACGTCGGGCGGTACGAAGACCGGTTGAGCGACCCGGACGTCAAATCGAACGAGAAACTCCAGGCGCTCATCGAACACTACGTCGACTGGTACGACCGGGAGCTGGCGCAGCGTCAGATGACCATTCGCGACCACTACGTCCTGATTCCGGTACGACCTGAGGAGGTCCGATACGAACGGGCCAGCCTCCTCGAAAAGCTCGCTAGGATCCCCGTACTGGGCATCCTCATCCAGATTGTCACGGCGCCGCCGGAGGAGGAAGAGCGAGCCGCGATGCTCGAGGAACTGGACGAGCGGCGCCGGCGGGTCGAGCGCGGCCTCCGCGGCATCGAGGGGTGTGACACGCGCCCCGTTGATGCGGCCGAACTCACCCGCCTCATCGCGGAATACTGGACCGGCACGGAAATCGAGTACGGCGACCCCGAACAGGTGCTTCGAACGTCCCCCGTCATCAACAAGTCATGATTGGAAACCTGCTGCCCTTCACCGGCTCGGATAGTTCAGAAACTGACGACGAGGCGACCGCAGACGAGGCCCCCGACGAAGAGGGGGAAGATGCTGAATCACAGTTTACCGTGGACTACGAGGCCGACGGTGAGGCAGTCGACGGCATCCCCGAGATCCATCAGACCGTCGTCTCGCCGTCGAGTATCGAGCGAACGCCCAGCGCCCTCCGGACTGACACCCAGTGGGCGCAGAGTCTGTGGGTCGGTGAGTATCCCGATGCTCCGATGGATGGCTTCCTCGAAAAACTGTACGCGGCCGCCGAGACCCAACAGACAGATGTCAGCATCCACATCGATCCTCGTGATACGCGAGAGACGTTGGATTCGCTGGAGAACAAGATCGAGGACCTCGAAGCCGACTACGAGTACCTGACCGAGAAGCATCGTGCGAGCGCCCGGGGCGTCGAGAAAGACCTCGAGGACCACCAGGAGATGTACGACGTCCTTCGGAACACGACGATGCAGGCGTTCGACGTCTCGATGTATCTCACGGTCAGGGGCAACGATCGCGAGAACATCGACGCCGAGTCGGTGTCGACGACAGCCCGACAAGCGCCTGCGAATCTGACGCCGGTGACGCCCCGGTGGTCACAGCTGAAGACGTTCACCTCAGCGAGCCCGATCGCCCTGGATCAGTTCAACGAGACGCTCGACAGCAAGACGCCGATGCTCGGCGGGGCAGTCGGCGCGATGTTCCCCTTCGTTTCCGGTGCGTTTGCGGAACCCGGTATCGAATACGGGACGTACGCGCTGAATTCGAGTCCACTCATCCTCGACCGATTCAAACGGCAAACCGGCTACTGTATGATGGTTATCGGCCGGCTCGGCGCAGGCAAATCCTTCGCGACGAAGCTCCGGCTCGTGCGGCGGGCGATGTTCGACGAGGATACGGTCGTCATTATGCTCGACCCGATGCGGGGGTTCGCCGGCGTCAACGAGGCGCTCGATGGCGAGCGGATCACGGTCGGTGGCCGGCGGGGGCTGAACCCGCTGGAAATCAAACCGACGCCCGACCACGTCCTGCAGGAGGTCGACGACATCGACCCGTGGGGCGAGCAGATCAACTGGGTGATGACCTTCTTCGCGACGTTCTTCGAGCACGTCGCAGACCATCCACTCGGCGAGCGCAACCAGACGCTCCGGCGGGCCGTCCAAGAAGCCTACGAGAAGCGCGGGATCACCCGCGATCCAGAGACGCACACCCGGGACTCGCCCACCATCCACGACGTCATCACGGTCCTCGAAGAGATGGTCGAAGACCCCGAGGAGTACGGCTACGTCACGGATGGGGAGCAGGAAGCCGTCCAGTCCGATGCTCAGTCGCTACTCAAGGACCTCCGACCGTCATTCCGCGAGGGCGGTGAACTCGAGAATCTGGCTCGCCCCTCCGAGTTCGACCTCGATTCGAAGGTCATCTACCTCGATCTCCACCAGGAGGAGGGGACCCGTGGCCGGGCGGAGACCAGCCTGATGATGCAGGTGCTGTTCAACAGCGTCTACGAGCGGGTCAAACAGACCGACAAGCGCGTCGTCTTCTGTATCGACGAGGCGCACTACCTGATGAACGACGCCGTCTCGTTGGACTTCCTGGAGACAGCCGTCCGGCACAGCCGCCACTTCGATCTGAGCCTCGAATTCATCACGCAAACGGGGGGTGAATTCGCGCTGACGCCGGAGGCACGCACCATCGCGAACCTCTGTTCGTTGACCGTCCTCCACCGCGTCAATGAGGAGAAAGAGAAGATCGCCAAGTGGTTCGACCTCAGCGAGCGGCAGGTGAACTGGGTTACCTCCGCGAAGGCCGGGGAAGACGAGGACGGCTACTCTGAGGCGCTCGTCGGTATCGACCAGGAGGGATGGTTCCCACTCCGAATTCGGGCAAGTGACTACGAGGCTCACGTTATCGACGGCGGCGCTGCGGACGTGGCCGAGCTTGAACCCGAGCCGACGACGAGCGTGACGAATCCAGATAGCCGACCCGCCGGAACGCGTGCCGACGGCGGTGAACCAACTAGCACTACCACTCAGGAGGATGACTGAACAGACCCCGTCAGAAATCCCGTCAGTGGCTAACGGCGACGAGTACATCCGGATCACTCCCTCCCGGAGCGATCTCGCGCCGGAGACCGTAGTCCGTCAACTGGCCGGCCTCCACGGCCTTGACGCTGGCAACGACGGACTTCTCGCAAGTATCGGTCCCTTCGGCGATCCGCCACCGGTGTTCGAGTTCCTCGCAGTGAGTGAGGGGGCAGACGAGCCGGTCGAGTTCTATTACGGGGCCGACCGCCGGTTAGATGCCTTCGAAGAACGCCTCCGGACGCTGTATCCTCCGACCGTCACGTTCGAGCGGGTCACCCTTGACTTGGAAACGAAGCTACTCCCATCGACAGCAGACCCGTCTCAGGACCACAGTGCCGGAGGTGACGATAGCCACGGAATGAACCCCAGGACAGCTGAGGAATTCTCCGGAGACCCGAATTCGGATTCAGAGCCCGTGACTCTCTTCGATTCGACGGGGCAGGAACCGGTCGGTGATGGCGGAAGTGTGCTGTCGGAGAGCACTATGTCGCAGGACGAGGACGAAGTCTTGTTCGAGGCCGATTCGAGTGACGAGTCCACAGCGGCTGGTCCGTCCGACTCCGAACTCGATGCCGATCACCAGCCGGCTCATACGCAACCGACCGTCGATGAGACGACCCCACTCGGAATCAGTTGGCACGGGCAGGCTACCCGGCGGGAAGACTGGATGACGACACTACCCCAATTCACGAATACGGAAGACGACGATGACGATCACGCTCGGGCCCCGCTCGCGTCACTCATCGATCAGCTGACCCGGGCCGAACACCCGATCGCGTTCCAGGTACTCTTTCAGCGGAAATCGGACTGGACGCACGAGGCACGAGAGCGCCAGCGGAAGCTCCGTGAAGGCGAAGACCGGGTCGTCGACTGGTTCTTCGGAGAACTCCTCGGAAACACAGAGAACGAACCACAGAGTCCGTCGAACACCGGGCGACAGCGTCGGTATCTCGACATCGGTGGGCGAGAGCGGGTCGAGGCTATCGACGAGAAGGAGCCACAGCACACGTTCACGGTGAATATGCGGGCACTTTCGCTCGTGACCTCCGACCGACAACGAGAGCGGGTTGACCATCGTCTCGATGATATCGGGTCGGTATTCGATCACCTGAACGGGCCGCACTATCGGCTCCGACCGAAGCGCATCCGCCGTGGGCTTCGAAAGGGGCGGCGAGCCAAGAAGCACGCCGACCGGGTACTCAACGCTACGTTGGCTACCAAGAGCGACTGGCGGAAGACCCGCCCCGATCTCGTCCTCGGGCCGGCTGAGTTGGCGAACTTCGTGGTCGTTCCGCCGGCAACTGACCTCACGACCGAGGGCGGGCGGGGGTCCGACGCCGAACCCGAGAGCCGGACGCCCCTGCCACTCCCGGCGCAGGACCACATGGATGCGTTCACGGACGCCGGGATGGCGATCGGCCGCGGTCTTGGGGAAGACGGTACGCCCACGTCGGAGCCGATGCGGATTCCCCCGCATCTACTTCCGTTCCACGTCGGCCGGTTCGCGAAGAGCGGCGCCGGCAAATCGGTCGCGCTTGAAAACGACGCCCTCTCGCTGTACGACCAGACGAACGGGCCAGTGTTCATCATCGACTCCAAGGGCGGGAATTTCCCCGAGAACTATATGCGGGCTCACGCGAAGCGCTTCGGCACCGACGACCTCGAGGAGAACGTCCTCCACTTCTCGGTGCCCGACATCCTGCCTGGCTTCGCGTTCTTCGACATCACGCCGGCATTGGAGGACGGCGTCCGACGCGTCGACGCGATTCAGGACAAGGCCGACCACTACGAGGAGCTCATCAAGCTCGTGATGGGGCCGGAGCGGTACGAGGACGCCATCGCCTCGCCGACGCTCATCAAGTACCTCATCAAGGCGATGTACGACGAGGAGTACGGCCTCGAAAACGGACACTTCCGGCAGGATACAAACTACTTCACCCACGACCAGTTTGAGCAGGCGGTGACCCAGTTCCACGCCGCCGGGCCACCAGATTCGACACCCGAAGATGCACCGCGAGCCAGCGACCCGCAGGTCGCCGAGAAACTGGAGCGACACCTGCGCTCGAACCCGGCGACGTTCTCGAACGTCGTGAGCGGCATCAGCAACCGGATGGACTACATCACGCAGGACGCCCATCTCCGGCGGATCTTCAACAATACCGAGTCACAGTTCGACTTCCGCGACCTCCTCGACGAGGACAAAGTAGTCATCTTCGACCTCGGCGATCTCCGCGACGAGGCCGCCCGTGTGATGACCGGCGTCATTCTGACGCAGCTCTACGATGCTGTCAAGCGTCGCGACGGCGACGAGCTGGCCCGCAAGCCAGACGACTACGTGGCGAACCTGCTCATCGACGAAGCGTCGTCGGTCGTCGTCTCTGATACGCTGACGACGCTGCTCGAAAAGGGGCGGGAGTTCCGGCTATCCATCGAACTCGTGACGCAGTTCCCTGAGCAGATGAAGGAGGCCGGCAACCGCGAGGTCTACCTGAACGTCCTGAACAACATCGGCAGTCCGCTCGTCGGGAAGATCGCCGTCGACGCCGACATCGCCGAGGCACTCTCACACGAGGCAATGGATCCCGTCGAGTTCAAGAATCGGATCAGTTCCCTCCCGCGTGGCGAGTGGATCGCACAGCTCCCGAGCCCAGAGTTCGGCGAAACCGGCCCCGACCCGTTCAGTATCGAACCCCTTCCGATTCCACCCGGTCATCCCGATAGCGAGCAGCCACTGACCGGGACGCAAGAAGAGCGATTCCAAGACGCCTTGGACGCCGTCCACGAGCATACCCGCGAGGAGTACGGGGTCGCCGGCGGGACGACCGTGGAGAGCCGTGACGCTGCGACTGACGTCGCTCTGGAGAACGCGGATGACCTACCGTTGGAAGTCGCGATGGCCCGTGCGATTCGCGCCGTCCAGCTGTCGAACGACGTACGTGAGACGAACGGCTGGGTCTCCGTCGAGGACGTCGATGAGGAACTGCTCTCGCGCATCGAGGAAGACACCATCGAGGCGCAGGGCTACGAGACACTACCAGAAGTGAGGGAGGCGTCCTCGCTCATCGAGGTCGATCTCCCGGACGGTGGTTCGTCGGTGCAGTGTCGGCTCACAGACGAGGGTGAGCAAGCAGCCGCGCCCGACACGTCGACATCACCGACCGGCGGGGGCGAGCACCACGATGCAGTCCTTGAAACGGTCGAGCAATCCCTCGCAACTGCGGGGTTCTCCGTGGAGGTCCTCGATCAGAACGGGGAGTCCCGCCCCGATGCCATCGCGACGCATCCGGATCTCGACCGGGAGCTCCAGGTGGAGGTCGAAACCACCACCCACGTCCGGCCGGCGAAGGTCCTCACGAACCTCCGGAAGGCCCAGGAACAGGAGCGAATCCCGCTGTTCGTCGTCGCAGACCACGACGATCAGCCGGCTGACGAGATTGCCGACCGGCTTGCGAAAATCCTCAGCGAGCCGCGAAATCAGCTCTCCTCCGGGGAAACACGGCTGTATACGATGAACCACAACGTCACATTCAACGGTGGTGCGCGAGCCGCGGATGGAGTGACGGCCGTCCGACCGGCCACTGGTGGTAGTCGCCACACCCGCTGGTTCGAGCGGGACGGTGCGTTCGTCCTCGAGGATAGTGCCGGAGACCAGCACGCCCGGATCGACTCCTTCGACGCTGTGTCGAAAGATCAGTTCCCGGCGACGTACAGCTACGACGCCGAGAGCGAGTCATACACCGTCTTTAGGCCGGGAGAACTTCCCGAGTCCTACGAGTCACGTGAGGCGTTCGAAGCGGATTGGGTACCTGTCAAGCGCCCGTTCGTGCCCAGTACCGACCTACCCGTTCCGGAGTACACGGATGATTCGTATGCGATAGGTGTCATCGAGGATGAGCAGAATCTCGAGCTCTACACTCGAGACTCTGACGCGACCAAAGACCTTGCTGGGCTCATTGAGGCGATCGAAAACAATGAACTCCATCTGGCAGGTGTGGAGCCAGACGAACCTGCCGATAAGCAATCTATGAAGCAGGAAGACCACGAGAACGATCCGTTCGGCATCCAAGCATTCGTCCGCGATAGCATCGTTAAATCCGGCGACGGGGTCGTCGCGGTCGCTGAGGTCTACGATGCGTACGAGCAATATGCGACGGCCGAGGAGTACGAGGTGAAGCCAAAAAACCGGTTCACACGTACGCTTCGCGACCACGTTGCGTTCGAGCGTGACAAGAAGTGGTTGGACGGTCAGACGCGACGCTGTTACGTCGGAATCGAGCTGGACGACGCCGGCGACCAGGAGGAACCGAATGATGCCAGTGCGTAGTCGTTTCGCTCCCGCTCAGGAGGTGCAGGAGCACACGAAATGACGCTCTCCGAGGCAGCCATCCGCGAGCACTACCGTCGTGCCAAACCCATCTACGAGGCGCTGGCGACTGTCAAGAACTATCCAACCATCGGGTTGAACGACTTCGTCGGATGGTACATCAAACGCGACCACGACGACGTCGAGGCGATTAAGGCCGGGTATCCGCAGCGCGGACGGGTTGCCCGCCTCGATCGTGACTACGACGAGATTCACGACCGCCTCAACCGGACCCTCTATGCCGTCACCACCTACAAGACACCGACCGCCTTCCAACAGTGGGAACCCTGTCGCTACGACGAGTCTGAGGGGACGACCGTTTGGCAGGATGAGCCCCCAACCCCCGGGTATGCCGACCTCCGGGCAGTTCCCACCTGGGGCGATATTGACCTCGCCGACGACATCAAGCCGCAGCGAGGCGACCTGGATGGCGAGACGCGTGCCCTCGTCGAGCGTACCCTCGACGCCTACATCGACGAGTATGCAACGCTCTACGGCACGCGGAAGGCGGTGTATGCGCTGGACTCCGTCGGGGGCGCGTACGTCTTTGGGGCCCCGGAGGCCACACTACCAATTGCGGACCACTTCAATGACGATCCGGATGCGCTCGAACGGGTGTTCAACGAGTTCCTCGACCGCTCGAACGCATGGCTCCAGAAGGCAGAGGCCCGCGTGAACGAGCGCGTCGACGGCGCCGGCGACGTCATTCAGCCCGATTGGGTGAACAACAAGAACCGCCAGTACAAGCCGCCACTCTCGATCCACGCCGACCACGATGCCGTCGTCACGCCCATCGCGACCGACAACGTCCGCTACGAACTCCGTCCGTTCGAGGGTGTCGACGACGCACTCCTCGAGCAGGCGGTCAGTTGGGCCGATGACCTCACGCGAGTCGAGCACACGGACTGCGTCGACTCGCTTGTCGCGACGCTCTGGCCGGACCTGTACGAGGACCACGGGGGGTGGCAGGCCACGCTGGAGGAATGGGTGGAAGCGGAGCGTGAGCGGGAACGGGAGCGCCAGCGACAGCGTGAGGCAGCGCTCCAGCGACGCGAAGAGCGAATGGCAGAACTCGACGGTACCCTCGAAGGCCGTCCCGTTACGCCGTTCAAAGAGGACGTCTACGAGGCTGTCGAGGATATCGACATCACCGAGATTGCCCGTCACTACGCGAGCGATGCCTACGATACGGATCCGAACCAGCCGCGGCCGCAGTTCGACCCGTGCTGGCGCCACAGTGAGAGCGGGCAATCCTGTTTCGTCGACGAGCAGGCCAATACCTTCGGCGATTCGAAGGTTAACGCCGGGGGCGGGCCGGCGAAGCTGATGGCGCTCGCGACGGGGATTATCTCCGCCGCCGATGCGGACCTCGACGGGGAGGACTACTGGGCTGCCGTCGACGAACTGCGGAGCGCCGGCTACGACATTCCGGTGTGGGTTCCAGAGGCCGGATCGGACCGCGTCGACGGCGGGACCTACGACCAGATGCCGTTCTGGGCCGTTCGGAAAGCGGCTGTCGCGCTCGAGATTTGTCCGGAGAATGCGTTCGTCGATCGTGAGGGCGAGGAAGGAACCTACGAGGGATTCCCCGGGTACGAAACCTACAACGAGACGCTAGAAGCCATCGAAGACACGGACCTGAACCACGGGCGCGAGCGGGTCACGCCCGAGGAGAACGCAGCTGACGATGAATCGAAGTCACCCCCCGAATCTCCTACGAGTGACGATCGACCTGGTGACTTGGACCGGGCTCACCTTCGCGAAAAGAACCGTCTGTTGACAGCGAAAATCAAGCGTCTCGAATCTGAACTGGAGGAGAAATCGGAGCAAATCGAGGGGCTGGAAACAAAGGTCAACCATCTCCAATCGGAGCTCGCTACCGTCCGCTCTGAACGTGATCGGCTAGAGGCTGCTCTCGAAGAACGTGAGTTCGAGCAAGAGCCAAATCAGGGAAACCAGGACGAGAATCGATCCCCACTTGACAGGGCGAGAAGGTTCATTTCATCCAATCGGTAGACATCTCACTCACTCAGCATCAAATCTTAAACTACCTCAACAGTCACGTCTCCGGCGAATCCTCTCTATCAAACGCCCCCTCAGACACTGGGAAGATATCGATAACGTGCTTATCAAAGGTTCCCCACATAGTCTCGTGCCCGAAACGAATCCGATGACTAAACTCCGATTCAGCCTCCTCCCTATCAACCTCCGAACGCTGGAGCTCACCGACCGTCTCCCCATACCCTTCTCGCAGCTTATCAAGTAACTCATCAGGTGTATACTTCGTCGACTCAGGGTGTGTCCAGCGTACTTCCCCAGGAAAACGTTCCATATCATCCGCATCCTGAGATTCGCTCAAACCCATTATAGCACGGAGCTCGCCTAAATCCTCAGCGTGTGCCGGCTCATCCTCATCAACATCTACATCCGAGAAATCACCCTCCCAGACAGCAACACCCACTAATGACCGCCGAACCTTTTCACCTCGCTCCTGAAGCTCAGAAAGAATCTCCTCTGCTGTATCAGAGTCCAAATCGGAATCCTTGTAGTCATCGTACACCTCCCGATGCTTCTCCGTGATAAACTCCGGAAGAGGAATCCGAGTATCCGTCGCCAACCCCACACGTTTCACAAACTCGAGGATATCACGATCCTCGGGCTCAGGTAAATCGATACCTTCGAAAGGCTCCTCAAGCCGCTGCTGATACGTCTTATCCGAATCTGGGAATTCAAATTCTACCCTCCGGATATCATCCTTATCCTGGATTTTGAGCATCTCAAAGTATTGCTCAACACTCAGATCATCAGGATCAACATTAAAATTGAACTGGCCTTCTCCGAATTCGTGGATATCATCGGCAGTCTTCTCCCAATTAATCTCAACGTGGATTGGATGCTCAGGTGTAGGCTCCGAACCAAACTCTACCTCAAACTCCAGCGTGTCGCCGGCAAGAGACCAATTACCGATCCACTCTACTGTTGACTTTTCTGGAACCTGCAAATCCTCAATTACATCCGGCATTACATTTCTCGGCAATAGAATCCGAGAATCAGGATTAGCGATATGTATCAAATCATTCTCATCCTGGCCACCACCACCGGTGGACTTCCAGAAGCTGAGATTAATCTCTTCACCCTCATCTAAAGTCGCCACATCATATGCCTGGGTATAGAGAGTATACACATCTTCGACGACATTCAGAGTCTTCTCTTCCAGAATCGATCGAGGAATAGTCAGCAGATACGGCTCACCATCCTGTGAATCAGCAGAGTACTTACACAGGAACTGAATGACTTCATCATCGAGAACAATTCGATCATCGAGTAACTCGTCATTCCCGAGCTCAAACCCAGTACTGTCACCAACCGTAACCCGATTGCCGTGTTTAACGGCGTTGTACGCCTCTCGGAAATTCAAATAGAAGACAGCAATATTCTTGAGTTTATTTCTCAGATTCTCAATCGAATCCTCGACTAACAACTCCATCTCCATCGACTCAGGGATATCCTCACCCTCACCTTCGTGAATCTCTATATCAGCCAACCCAACATCAACTGGAACATCTTCCAGTTCTTCCTCTGAGAAACTAATCGCTCCCTCTCGCACCGCCTGATACCCAAAGATCAAACTCAGAACCTCATTCGAGTCAGCCTCAACATCTCGTTTATCAAGATACCCATCAAGTTCCTCCTCCAGAATAGCCTCAAAGAGTGGCCGTATATCTCCGCTTGAAGTCCGGATAATCTCATTAATATAGGATTCCTTATTCAAAATGAGATATCTGAAATAGGATCCAAACTCCTCGATATACTGCATCGTTGCTCGGAAAAGATCCACGACCGAGTACACCTTTACAGTATCCCGCTGGTCCTCAGGTACCGCATCCAACCCTGCGTTGATTGTCCCTGCGATTTTACATATGTGAGCGTACGCTATCTCCGGGTCTTGACGATCCTGAATAACCTCTTCGGGATCCTGAGTCTCTGAGTCAGAATAAAACTCGGTATACTCGAAGAAGCTTTTCTCATTTTCAGACATACTATACAGTATATAAAAGAGGGTGAAAAGCGTTTGTCACCAGAATTTCTTTCACTTTCTTCAGAGTTCGACAGGGCCATTTCGGTTAAATCGTCCGAACAGTTAACCTGACACCAGCGACGACCTCCCCTAGACACCAGGTATGCTGAGAGTCGTGCTGAGTCAACAAATCGTAGGACGGCAGCACTAGACACCAGACTCACCGACGAGGGAGTTCCCGGACAGCCCCCGAAATCTGGTGTCAGGTATTGCTGTCTTGCGATTTGGAGGCGAATTGTGCCACTAGACAGCAGGAAAATCAACCGATATGTGGTGGGGGTGGCGGCCCAAAGTTATGTTCGCGGCCACCAGGGCCGAGATGCCAGGCCGCTGGCCAAGCGAGAGTAGGCTGCCACCCGGACGATGGCGTGGGGCGTGGAGGGTGAAGGAGCAGATCGACATCGTGACTGAGAATGGTGACTGTGGCGACTGTTTATTGTGCCCCCGAGTGGGTGCGGGGCGGTTCCTGTGCTGCCCCTGATTTGTATGTCTGGTCCGGATAGATACGACGATACGGCAGACGATCACGAACGGTTCGAAGCGGAATTGCTCGCTCAGGATCGGGATGCGCGGTCACCATCGACGGCGGATCTTGACGACGAGACGGCCCGCCAGCTGGTTCGAGAGCTACTCGATGCCGGGACAGTCACACCGGTCGTCGACCAGCGGCTCCTCGTTCACGAGCCCAGCAACACAGCGTTCGAATCGATGCAGCAGCTCGCCGTCTTCCACACAGGCTGGACGGCCGCCCGGGACGCCGGCGAGGGTGATGGGTGATGCAGCAGACGCTGGCCGGCTGTGCCTTCTGCGAGGCTCCATCCGGGATAGAGACTGGGATCGCCTACACGTGGGGGAAGGAAGAGCGGGTCAACCACCCGATTTGCGTCGACTGTGCGATCCAAGAGACGCCGGATCCCGATGATCGTGATCACTACGCCTGTGACAGCTGTGGCCTCGTCGTCAACGCGCTCGCAGCGCTCACACGGTTTCGAATCGAACTCGGCCATCTCGAAGGCCCGATACAGGTCTGTGCGCGGTGTAGTCCAGGCGGGCCAGCAACGTACTGGACACGCGACCTCGAGGCACACATCGTCTCTGACTGACCCGCCGAGCGGTCGTCGACGCGAGTGGTACGGCGACCACTGCGGGAGGGTCACAGTTGTCCGTAGCTGTCCCACCCCGCGAACTCAGCAGCGCTGGTTGTGTCGCTGTCTCGTTGCTCCGCTATCTTCAACAGACGGGCGCTCCTCGGGATGACTATGGACTGCCCCGCGTGCGGGTCCCCCGTCACCCTCGAGGTCGGACCAGACCGGCCCCTGTCGACGTCGCTGTCCGACGCCGTCCTCGCAGCGGAAGAGGACGAGCAGATCGAGGTGACCCGCGATTGTTGGGACTGTGGCTGGCACGAAACGCGGGCGCTTCGCGTCGCATCGATCGACAGGACCGCCGGCGACGAGACTGCCGTCGAGCGAGCCGCACTCATCGACGAGATTGCCGATGAGCTCGCAGCGATCGGCTGTGTGGGTACGCTTGAGGAGACGCTGGCTGCAATCCGTGAGCAACGAGAAACCGACTCGGCGACGACCGATACGGACGACGCGGCGGAGTGACTCGCAATGCCTGATACAGAGGCCAACTATAATGTTCGTGAGCAAACCGGGAATCCCGAGCACGCATCGGTCGACGATGTGGTTGACCTCGTGATCTACCGGGCGCAGAACCCGCGAACCGAGCACGAGGATGCACATTTCGATACGGCGGTCGCGGCTCTCGTCGACAGATACGGAACGGAGTCGGTCCGGACAGTCATCAACCGCATCCTCGTCGACGACGAGCCGTTCCGGACCGCCACGAACGGCCTTGAGATGCGCAACGTCGACGGCGTTCGGATCGGAACCGCAGCCAGCTGGTTTCTCGAGGAGCTAAACGCACAGGACGACCACTGAGGGACCGGTTGAAAGGCCGCAGCGACAGGCCGTCGAGCCCCCATTTTTAACTCCTGTTCGTCCTATCTACCCGTCGAGGCCATAATGGCACCCTCCACCCCGAGAGACTCAGATCCATCCCCCGATCTACTCGTTGAAATCGTCGAGACACTGGAAGCCCACGGGCTCCCCACCGACTCGTATCAGCTCCACGACGCTGTTGACGTCGAGGCACTCGAGCAGCTTCTCGCATCCTCAGCCGGGGACGTGGAAGTCCGGTTCACCGTGGAGGGGATCCAACTCGCCGTCACCCACGACGGCGTCGATGTCCTTCTCGACGAGCCAGCCGGGGCACCGGATTAGTAGCGCGATCGAATTCGTCGACAGCGACACTCCCTGAAAGCCCTCGGCCGCTCGGCATCCCGCGACCACCGCTGCGCTCCTCGTCCCTGCGGTGCTTGCGGGGTCGGGGGACGACCGAGGCGGCCTCGCCCTTTCTGAGTCCGCCAGGACGGTGAATGACCATCCGAGCGGCGCAGCCGGGTGGACAGGTGTGTCCGTACCGGCCCGCCCCGCTCGCCGCTGCCGCCCTCCGCGTCGCTCGCGACCGACCATTCCGGGCTGCCTGCCTGCGGTAGCGGGCGGGCTGCCGGGCTAAAGTGAATGTGCCCTCGGCGCCAGCGGGAAAGCGCGGGGGGTTGCGCGGCGTGGCTGCTCACCCCCCACGCTTTCTCCGCTGGCCGCTCGCTCCGGGCGGGTCGGCGCGCGGTGCTGGTTGGGGTCGCCGCACTCGGGCGCGCTCTCGCTCGCGCCCGGTAGGGCGCTCGCGAAGGCGCGAGCGAGAGCGCGCAGTCGGTGCTATCGGTCGTCGACGTCGTCGGAAAACCGCGATGTTAGGGGCATCGCGGTGGCGGCGCACGAGCGCCTTCAGTGGTATCTGGAGGATACCAATGTCAAGTAACAACTCGAGTCGCAAGGTCGTTACGGTGGATGAACAGGCATTCGAACGAACCGAAGACGCCGGCGTCGACGAGGACGGCTTCAAGGTCGTCGACGACAAACCGGAGTTCCGAGCGACGGTTCAGCAGGAAAAGCAGGCGAAGGTGGATTCCAACCACCCAGACGGCATCGTCCAGGACTTCTCGCACCTGCCCCTCGCGCAGGAAGAGAAGATTCGCGCCCGGGAGGCCGAACTGGACCACATCAGCGCCCAGGCGGAACTCGGCACCCAAGACGGGCGGGCGAAGCGAACTCGCAAGGTCGTCACCGAACGGCGACAGCGTAAGCGGGCGGAACGCACCCCGGACCGGACGGATCCGCGAGAGCGTCTCTCCCGGATGGAGCTGGCGAAGGTGAACCAGGAAGCAGACCGGATGGCACAGCGGCTTCGCACCGGTCACAGTCGGGCGGCCGTCTCGCGGGCGCTCGCAAAGCGGGTCGCCAAGGGGCAAGACATCACCAAAGCAGTGTTCGACACGATGGATGCACTCAAGGCGGCCCCCGGCGCCATCTGCCCGATCGAGGACGTCCCGGACGTGCAGACGGATGAGGTGAGCATCGAAGGAGAAGTCGTTCAGCTCTGGGATGCTTCCAGCCGGAAGATCGCTCAAGTGGGCTTGGTCGCGGACGACACCGGGAAAATCAAGTTCACCTCGTGGCGAAAATCGGAGCCTGCCTTCGTCCAAGAAGGGGACACCGTCCGAATGCGGGCGGTTAAGAAGAACTGGTACGAGGGACGATGTTCACTCGCCGTGACCTACGACAGTATGATCGTCTTCCCAGAACGCGACCGCCGCTGGTGGGAGGAGTAGGGGCAACGCCCTTTCTTTTTTCGTGAGTGCCGGACCGGCCCAGGCCCCACCGCCCCACCCACCGCTCCGTGCTCGCTCCCGCTGGTCGCTGCGCGCGCAGCCACAACCTCAAGAACCGAGCTGAGATGTATGTCAGAATTCGGGAATTCGCTAACCGCGTGTATCCGTCCGAAATAAAAAGCAACTACCGCCTAGAGAGGTTTTTAGGCTGACTAGAAACATAGAGGGAATATGGTTAAATCGGGAGACGTGGATCAGCGGTGGCAGGATCTATTGCGTAATCCACGAGAAGAGGTCCATCGTGAAATCAAAAGCTGGCTTGATCTGTCTGATAATGTGGACAAGGCAAACGTAGCAAAAGCGATGCTCGCATTAGCGAATTCTGGTGGGGGTCAGATTTTGATTGGATATGAGGAGGTCGGTGAATCATGGGAACCGGATCCATCTCGACCACATCCGATTGACCACTACGATCAAGATACGATTAATGGGATCGTTGAGAAGTTTGCTGAGCCCCAGTTTCACTGTGAAGTATACCATATTGAACATCCAGAATCTGGTGAAGTCTTTCCAATTATCGATGTACCGGGAGACCATCGGGTGCCGATTCGATCAGACAGTGCTGGCCCTGAAGACCAACACGTTACCTACAACACATATTATATTAGGCGGCCAGGGCCAGAAAGTGCAGCACCGAAGACAGGACGTGAGTGGGACGAATTGATTCGGCGGTGTGTCACTGCCTCACGTGATGATCTGTTAGATCGAATGCGAACCGTACTGACGGGGTTCGAAAAAGGAGCAAGTGAAGAAGAGATTGATCCGCTGGATCAGCTTGCTTCGTGGACTGAGGCTATGCGGGAAGACTGGGAAGCCAACGTGATGGACGAGTACGGAAATATGGATAATTCACCCTATCGTCACGGGTACTGGTCATTTGCTTACAGTCTGGATTCTGAGTTTGATCAGCCATCTCTCTCTGAGTTCTTAGATCTACTACGGGAGGTGAAAGGTCATGAAACGGGGTGGCCGGCGTGGCTGATCAGCGAGGATCAGGTACATCCCCGCGATGAGACAATCGAAGGGTGGTATACCGGCGGAACATTCGATGACCCAGCGCACGCAGACTACTGGCGTGCATCCCCAGACGGGATGCTGTTCTTGCTTCGTGGCTATCAGGAAGACAGCAAAGATGAACTTGAGCCAGGTACAGTTTTGGATTATATTCTCCCAATCTGGCGAGTCGGTGAATGCTTGCTACATGCGAAGCGGTTGGGGCGAGAACTCGGTGAGGAAAACACGTCGGTCACCGTGCAAGCCCGATGGACGGGACTAGAGGGACGAACACTGGGCTCAATTGAAAATCGCCGTGGACTTTTCCCTCCGATTGAAAGAGAATCACATCAAGCGACAGTTACGGCCAGTCAACGCTTCACTGTTCAAGATTTTGAAGACGCTCTACCGGAAGTGGTTGAGACCTTGACCCAACCGCTATACCAGATCTTTGATTTCTACGAGCCGCCATCCGATCTAATCCAGAATGAGCTGGACCGGATGCAAAGCCAGTAACAACGCTACTCTAGATGTTCATCCAATTCCCACGCACCTTCATCATCGTAATAGAAACCGGGATGATATCCGAACTGAGAGTTTGATAATGGTCGGAAAAGCGGTGTGAGTTGGTCACGGATACCGTCTTCATCGGACAGACTGAGAGGTGTGAGGCGCGAGGTGCGGTTAGGTTCAGGAAATGCTTCAACCCGGTCAACCTGCCGATGTTGGTCTATTGTCGCGTTCGTGAGATTTGTCCCACTGAGGATTGCATACACCTTCTCGCTGTGTTCATCAGGAAGGACGTCACGATAGAACTGGAGGACGGTGACGAGACTTAATTCAAGATCCTGTGAACTGACTGCATAGTCACAGTCGTATGAATGACCGGTTGGATAGCAGAGCCCGCTCCCCCGGGCCTCATATATGCCAGTATCATACAGAGTTGCCACTGAACTCAGGTCTTTTCGATTCTCGTAGCGAGCGACAATATGGTTCCATGTCGGATCCGCGTGTTCAAACAGTCTATCGGGCCGAAACGATGGTCGACACGTCGCGGGAACAGGCAGTTCCTCAAGTTCTGTGATATCGACAAGACGCGATCCATCAAGAGCACTTTCAGGAACAATATGGAACAAGAGCTGTGGAATTGCATCCTCTGAATTAAGCATATCGAAGCGCTGAAGGTGGTATTCGCGATATAATGTCGACCGATCAACCGCCGGATATTCACGGTTGAGTTCATGGAGACGCCGAAGATGTGAATCACTCATATGCTCCCCCTCTCACCTTAGATAAATATGTATTCGGTCCCCTGTTGTGGCCTTGAGTGCCGCCCCAGTTCCTGCATAGCCAGTTCATTGGTATAAGAATCAGACTCGGTCGCTGTACGCCATCGGTTCCGAGATATCTGAACCGTCTTGTAGAGGTTTATTCCACCCATAATGGGTGAAGGATTCGCTGTACTGGCGAGTTCCTGAACATGGTGAGAACGATGACTACCAGAGACATCTACGAAACTGGCTTCGACGAAGACGTCCAAACAGAGTCGAGCGCTACCCAGTGTCCAGAGTGTGACGGCCGGGTCACTACGAATGCGGTCGAAACGATCTGCGAGGACTGTGGACTTGTTATCGAGGAACAACGTATCGATCACGGGCCGGAGTGGCGGGCGTACGATGCAGACGAGCGCGAGCGAACAGGCGCACCACTCACTACAGCCCGTCACGATCGAGGCATCTCGACCGAGATCGGCCACGGAACCGACGCACACGGGAACGAACTCTCTGGTCAGAAACGCCGGCAGCTGGCCCGGATGCGACGTGAGCAGACCCGTGGTCGCTGGCGGTCCAAAGCGGAACGGAATCTCGCACACGGGTTGGGCGAGGTACGCCGGCTGGCGAGTGCGCTCGAGCTCTCTGAGTCGATTCGTGACCAGGCGTGCCAGCTCTTCCGGAGCGCTCAGAGCGAGGATCTGCTTCGAGGCAGATCCATCGAAGCCATCGGTGCAGCGAGTATCTACGGTACCTGTCGATGTAACCAACACCCGCTTCTCCTCGAGGATGTCGTCGACGCCGCCCGAGTCGAGTCCGCTCGTGTCACCAACGCCTACCGAACACTGAATCGCGAATTAGAGCTCCCAGCACCACCAATGCGCCCGACGTCGTTCATTCCACGCCTGATCTCGGCGCTGGAGTTAGACCACGACATTCGTCGGCGCGCGAACGAACTCGCAGAACGCGCCGAGGGGACAACCCTCACGAACGGCTGTCAGCCATCGGGCGTCGCGGCCGCCTGTGTCTATCTGGCTGCCCAAGAGCAGGGCGCGTTGATTACCCAATCCACCGTCGCGTCGGCAGCAGAGGTGTCAGTCGTGACGCTCCGAAGCCGGCGAGACGAACTCCAAGCGATCTGAGACGCCTCCGGTAGAGGAATACCTACATACAGGCAGAGAGTCTACAAGGGGGTATGGATCTGGACGAGACTGTCGAGTATCTGTCGACAGAACTCGATATCGAGCGGAGTGAGCACGTTCGCGAGGTCGGTCGAGCGGTCGCCGAGCTCCGTGACTGAATCGGTCTCAGGCGGTCAGATTTATCCCGTCGTCGCCGAATCCGTCCCCGCATTTTCTCACCCCTGAGTTTAAATACCAAACCGGGGGAAACGCGGAGCGAATCGATGACTGACCACAACTCAGACCGAGAGGCGTTCCAACCTGTCGGGGAGGGCGCTCTGGTGCCGGACCCAGCGCTGGATCAGCCAGCAGACGGCCAGCCAAGCCGCCAGCGTGAAGCCTCGCATTCGGGTGGGTATCCGGACGGAACAACCGACACAGACCGATCCTGTGTCTCCTGTGGCGCATCGATCCCGGCGTCGCAACGAAAATGCCGGTTCTGTCTCGAACACGAACTTGACGGCGCGTCGGAGTCGGGTGCTGCGAGTTCCGAGCAGACACTGCGTGGTGTGATCCACTTCCTCGTCGAATCGGGGACGTTCTACGGCGCCGTGGCAAGGGGAGCAGCAGCAGCGACACTTCTCTCGTCAGGTCACGACCAGCCCATCGACGACTGTACGCTCATCTACGATCTCGACGACGAGCCCGCACCCCAGCTAACCGAGCGCTGGCCTACGCTCCCCGCTGCTACTGAGGTGACCGCAGCGGCTGGCGACGCGTTACTAACAGCGGCCCGTGAGCGGACAGCGTGGAACGAGAGGAGCGATCGTTCTCAGACGGAGATTCCACGCGTCTATGACGAGCGTGGCCAGGGAATTCGCGATGAGTCGTCCCTCGAGCACACGCTCGACGACAGCGATCAGCTGTGGATCGTCCCAGCAATCGCTGTGGAAACAGTACCCCGCGAAACGAAATCCTCCAGTACCAGAGCTGAAATCCCGACCGTAACAGCCCTCGAGTGCCAGCACTGTACGAAAGAAACAGAACATCGCTTCAGTACACGCGAGTCGCTCCCTGACGAGACCTGGACGGGCCAACCAATCTGGGAGTGCCAAGTGTGTGGCACAGGTCGCTACGGGCCTGCTCCCGAATAGGGCAGTAGGAATCTCACCGTTTAACCAACAGTCTCCGATGGAGATGGCTTCTGTTGGTTAACACGGTGAGTACCCGCAAGTCCGACGTCAGTCATAGCGGGCGTTCATTCGGCAGGTTCGCAGCGGCCTGTCTCTACAAAGCGGGGCGGGAACAGGGGGTGTGGGTAACGCACCGTGACATCGCCAAGTCCGGAAACGTCACGCCGACCACGGCCTGGACGCATCACCAGAGGTTCGATGAACTCGCTGTCTAGACGGGCCAGGTAGGGAGCGAGGGCGCTCCATTCTTCCAGTGGATCGCATCTAGCGCGGGCGGGAACTGCTGTAGTCGGTCATCGAGGACGGCGAGTGGGTGCGCATCGAG
Source organism: Haloarcula amylovorans (assembly GCF_004681185.1). Lineage (GTDB taxonomy): Archaea > Halobacteriota > Halobacteria > Halobacteriales > Haloarculaceae > Haloarcula > Haloarcula amylovorans. The sequence goes on from NZ_SRIF01000012.1 coordinate 87,455, forward strand.
AAACGTCGCCTTGTGCCGATCAACCGGCGTGTCTTCGTGATTGAGTTGGATATGACAGGGCCCAAGGTCCGGATGGTCGGCATCTTGGTGGAATCCGAGCATCAGATTTCGGTCCGGTTCGACCCAGTTTATGCGGTAGTATTCGTGGTCGACGCCGGCGGGGTACCAGAAGCGAATCTCCAGTCGTGCTGTCGCCGCGTCGTACGAGTCACTCAGGAACGTCGTCGGATCGACACCCGCGATGACGTACCGGGGTCGGCGTCGAGACGGGCGATAGCGGACCTCTTCACACCCTGGCTGGTTCGTCAATCGGTCGTGAACGTCGCGGAGGAGGGTCCGCTGTGTATAGCGGTCGCGACCGGCAAGAAAGATCATTCTGTGAGAGAGGAGGGTTAGCTCGTGGCGCGGTCAGCCACGTCGGTCATCTGCTCGCGGGCAGCTTCGACGTCGGAGTAGAGTTCCAGTGCGTGCTTGATGAGGCGGCGATCCTCCTCGTTCTCACGCCAGAACGCGATGACGTCGCGGCGGTCCCGGAGCTCCGCACTTGTGAGGTCGCCGTCGGCGAGCGACTGTTCAAGCTCTTCCCACGTCTCGACGTCGTAGGTCGCCTGCCACTCCTCGATCTCCTCGGTAATCGCGGCCAATTCACTCCGCAGCTCCTCGCGGGTATTTTCCTCGATGAGCGTGCGGATCTCCTCGAAGAGCAGTCGCGTGTAGTCCGGTTGGTAGCGCGTCGTCTCGCCGGCCTCGACGCGACGCAACTGGCCCTGGTCGACGAGGTCCTGAAGTTCCTCGTTGGTCGTGCTCCAGGCGGCGTCGGCCTGCTCGCTGATCCAGTTAACTGAGCGGGGTTCGCGAAGTGACTCGGCGACCGCCCGAATGCGGTCGCGGGCGCTCATCGACTCAGTCCACGATTGGACCCCATCTCGCGAGGATTCGGTCATGGTTGGCACCTCTTGGGACAGTGTTCGCGCCCTACTCCCATATATGTTTGTACTGTCTCGCATAATCAAGAATGCCTTGCGGGCGAAGGCGTCCGGACGTTGAAATGCGATACCGACAGAAGGTATGGCCAACCGATGTACGACCGATATTCTGACGTTGAGGAACTACGGCCGACCGGCGAGGCATCCCACAGCCCGGACACAATGTTGGACGACGGGTGTGAGAGTGACCTCCTGGCGGCAACGCGTCGCGACGAGCACTGGTGGCGACCTGATGCGACGACGACAGTCACGTGGAGTGTCTATCCGCGCCGGCGAGTGGTGAGGCGCTACCGATGAATCAGCAAGTCGAACAGGGCTACTGGATGCATCGTGTACTCAGCAATCTCAGCCGCCTCGACGTCGAGCGGTTGGACGACGCGGATCGAGAGCGAGTCGAGACTGCAAGAGACCTCCTGGAAGAAGTGAGCCTACTCACGGGACCAGAGGACGGGAGCGGACCAGACGCCCCAACAGACGACTGATCGTCATCGCCGTCGACGCCAGGGGCACTTCCAGTGTCGGTTTATCGCCCCCCAAGAGGGGTGCGGGGCTTCCCGCGAGTCCAGACATGGCGACACTACAAGCTGCGACGACGTCAACCGGCGCGATCGTATCGGATCCACAGGCTGTCCGCGAACTCTGTGAGAGCTACTGCTTCGGGACGCTCGACTGGGAGGTCACCGACAAGGGCGAACTCACCATCTGGGGGTACGATGACTTCGAAGTGTACGAGGCGCGGGAGAACGGCCTCCCGGACTACGAGGGCGGCATCGTGACCCACGAATTCTTGCGAGAACTTGCCGACCACCTCGAAGCTGACGAGGAACTCGACATCCAGACAGCGGGGTTCACGAAGTGTCGCTTCCCAGTGCTGGCGAAGCGGTACGTCGTTCGCGACGGCGAAGTCCTCTACGCGGATCTCAGTTCCCCCGAACCAATCGAGGAGTAGCGTTGTTCGTCCCCCGAGAGGGGTGCGGGGCGATCCAGTAGCGGTCGCCCCGTGAGGTGATTGCTCGATGGGCCACCGCGCACTCGTTGCGTACGAACGCACAGACGGACAGTACACGCTCCACTACAGCCATTGGGGCGCAGCGAACCTCAAGCTCAAGCACCGAATTTCGGCTGAGTCGCCGTTCGGTGGCGACGACACCAACTCCAAGTGGGCGAAACAGCTGCTGGCTGAACTGGCCGATGGCCTCGAGGCAGATGCGGTCGACGGCTACCTCGCTGACGAGGATCGACCGTCGACGGTCGTCGAGCCGAAGCCCCGCGCCACCGGGCTCACCCTCGACGAGATCATCGCTGACCATCTCGACTACCTCCACCACGAGGCGTTCTACGTGGTGTCACCGACCTTCGAGGTGACCGCCTACCGGACGCTGTGGTTCGGCCTGCAGTACGATTCAGAGACAATCGACAACGGTGAGACGGTCGGGAACGGGGCGCTCGCGACCGTTCGGTGGCACGACGGCGAGCCGGTCGGCGACGGCCATCTGAAGGGGCAGTTCCGGGCGCTGAAGGACGTCGTCGGCGATATGGTCGACAAGGGGGTGTTCACGCCGTCGACGGCGAGGCAGTACCTCAAGCAGAAACTCGGCGAGTGGGTCGGCGAGCGCCAGGAACTGCGCATCCCTGGTGGTGAATCACCGTCGAAAACTGCGTCAGTCGACCGATTATAACGCCAATCCCTTTCTGAGTCCCCACGAACGTCTGGATATGTCAGATCGGGCTGATGACGAGGTGCGAGTATGGCTCGTCGAACGTACCTACTCCGATGATGAACAGAACCTAATCATCCTCACCTACGCGACACCCGACGGCAAACAGTATTATCGGAAAGAGCGGGCACTCACGTCCTTCACCGATATTCGAGATACGACAGCGGCAGTCGATGCGGGGCCCGGCAATCTCGGCACGGTTGATGACCCCGATCTCCAGGACCAATACGCGGCCGAAGCGCAGCGAATGCAGGAGGTCCACGACCCGAACGACGTGATCTGATGCTCACCAGTAGACGTAGTCCCGTGCCATTGGTTATGTCGGAGGAGGCCGTAGACGGGGTATGCGCGAACTCGTCTTCGCCCTCGAATACGAGCCGGGGTGCAATAGGGTGGCGGATGCCCTTGCCGACTACCCCGACGCCCGTGTCCGCTCGCTTTCGTTGCACGCGACTGCCGACCAACTTTGGCGAGTCGACCATGCCACCGGCACTCCGGACGCACTCGACGCCATCGAGGACGCGTTTCGAAACAGCGACTACTACGCCGACTGTCTCGCCACCGAGGACTGCGGCGCCACCCAGACCACCCGCGTCCTTGACCGCACGGACGACACGCTCGTCCTCTACTCCGACTGGGAGCGAACCCCCACCTGCGCCTCGGTTCCCCACATCGCCCGCGACCATCTCGGGGACGGCGTGCTGTTCGAGACCCGTCATGAGGGCCGCCACTACACGTGGCGACTCATCCACTCGGGCGACGGCGACGTGGCGGCATTCTTCGACTCCCTCGAGGTTGCCGTCGAAGAATGCGCTCAGATGGAGATGCTCCGCACCGCGGACACGACGACAGCAGCTGGAGGAAGCGACGAAACACCGAGCGGATTACCCCCGGCGCAGGAAGCCGCCCTCCAAGCCGCCGTCGAACACGGCTACTACGAGTCGCCCCGCGAGGTCGATGTCGGCGAGTTGGCCGAGCATCTCGACGTGCCTCGGTCAACACTTACCTACCGGCTCCGTCGGGCGGAAGAACATTTGGCGAAGCAACACGTCGCCGGCGAGCGGGTAGCGGAAGAACGGCTGGCATCGCACTGACACCGCGGTTGGAATATTCCAACAAAGACATATCGAACTCCCGCTCCTACCGTGAGGTGATGACAGAGAATTCCGATGTGGATACAGCGGGACCACCGAACGGCGGCGGGCAGCGGGAGTTGACTGCCCGTCTCACGGTCCCCGAGATGGACTGTCCGTCGTGTGCGCAAAAAGTCGACAAGAGCCTCCAGCGCGTCGACGGCGTCGTTGAGGCCACGCTCCAGCCGACCACCGGGACAGCTACCATCAAGTACGATCCGGACCGGACTACCAAAGCCGACGTCGTCGCGGCGATCGAAGCCGCCGGCTATGACGTGATCGGCGGAGCAGACGACGAAACCGACGAGTCTGCCGACGGCGTCGATATCGCGCCACCTTCGGAGGTCTGGACGAGTTCTCGCGCGAAGAAGACGTGGCTCGGCGCAGCGTTCGTCATCCTTGGTCTAGTCTTCGAGTTCCTTCTCACCGGCCAGAACGCCGCGATAGCGAGCATCCTCGACTACCCGCTACACATCGCAGATGTCCTGTTCCTCGGTGCCGTCGCGGCCAGTGGCATCCCGGTCGTCCGCAGCGGGTACTACTCCGCGAAGAACCGAAGCCTCGACATCGACCTCCTGATGGGGACAGCGATCATCGCCGCAACCGGCATCGGCTACTTCGTCGAGGCCGCGACGCTGGCCGTCCTGTTCAGCATCGCCGAACTGCTCGAGGACTATGCGATGGACAGGGCACGGGATTCTCTGCGCGAGCTGATGGAACTCTCGCCCGACGAGGCGACCGTCCGTCGCGATGGTGAGGAAGTGACCGTTTCCGTCGAGGAGGTCGACGTTGGCGAGACCGTCGTCGTCCGCCCTGGCGACAAGATTCCGCTCGACGGGACGGTCATCGAAGGCGAGAGTGCAGTCGACCAGTCGCCGATCACGGGCGAGAGCGTCCCCGTCGACAAGACCACCGGCGACGAGGTGTACGCCGGCGCGATCAACGAAGAGGGGTACCTCGAGGTAGAGGTCACCTCGACCGCTGGCGATTCGACGCTCTCGCGTATTATCGAAATGGTACAGGGCGCACAGGCGAAGAAGACCGAGTCTGAGCAGTTCGTCGACAGCTTCTCCGGCTACTACACACCCCTCGTCGTCGTGCTGGCAATCCTGACCGCCGCTATCCCGCCGCTGGTTATCGCTGATCCGGTGGCGGTGGACCTAGCCGGTTACGGGTTCACCTTCGCGGGCGACTGGCAGACGTGGTTCATCCGTGGGCTCACGCTGCTGGTGATCGCCTGCCCGTGTGCGTTCGTCATCTCCACACCCGTCTCGGTGGTGTCGGGCATCACGAGCGCCGCGAAGAACGGCGTCCTGATCAAGGGCGGAAATTACCTGGAAGCGATGGGCGAGGTCGACGCCGTCGCCGTCGACAAGACCGGGACGCTCACCAAGGGCGAACTCGCCGTCACCGACGTCGTTCCGGTGGGTGACACTACGGAGGACGATCTGCTCCGTCGCGCCGCTGGGCTGGAGCAGCGCAGTGAGCATCCCATTGCTACGGCGATTCTCGCCCGTGCTGAGGAGGCGGGCGTGGGCAACCTGCCCGACCCGACGGGTTTCGAGAGCCTCACTGGGAAGGGCATCCGCGGCGAGATCGGCGGCGAGACGTACTATGCGGGCAAGCCCGCGCTCTTCGAGGAACTGGGCTTCGACCTCGCTCGGGCACGCCGCGAGACGGACGGCGGCGTTATGACGGAAGAGGCGACCGAGGGCGAGAACGGGGCGTTCGCCGAGGATGCCCTCTCCGCGCTGGAGCGGGAGGGCAAGACTGTCGTTATCGTCGGGACGGAGTCGGAGTTGCTGGGTGCGATCGCCATCGCCGACGAGGTGCGCCCGGCCTCGAAGCGGGCCGTCCAGCGCCTGCAGGAGCTTGGTGTCGAGCGCGTCGTGATGCTGACGGGCGACAACGAGGGCACCGCCCGCGCCATCGCCGAGCAGGTCGGCGTCGACGAGTACCGCGCCGAACTCTTGCCGGAGGAGAAGGTCGACGCCGTCGAGGAGTTGCAGGCGGAGTACGGCGAGGTGGCGATGGTCGGCGATGGCATCAACGACGCGCCCGCGCTCGCCACCGCGGAGGTCGG
>NZ_SRIF01000013.1 GCF_004681185.1 Haloarcula amylovorans
GAGGTACAGGTCGTAGGCACCGGGGAAGAAGGTGATCATCACCATCACCAGCACCATCGGTGCGATGAACCAGTACGGGAGGTAGTCGTTCCAGACATCCCGTACCCTGGCGAGGGCTGGCTTACTCGTCGTTTCCGTTTGTGTTGGTGTGCTCATGGGTGGAGTGACATATTATGATACGGCTTAGCAGTCACGCGTTAGCCGCTGTAGATGTCCTCGGCGGCCTGCGCCGCATTGGTCATCGCGGCTTCGGCGGACTTCTGGCCGGCGATGGCGCGTTGCAGTTCCTCGGAGTATCGCTGACCCCACTCGGGATACTTGGCGTCGAACGGGTCCGGCTTCGCTTCCTGCAGGGATTCGAGCGTGACCTGCGCGAAGTTGTCGCCGACACGCGAACGGAACTCCTCGTTCTCCCAGACGGACTGACGCACGGAGAACGCGGCGCTGCTATTCAGGTGCATCCACGTGTTCGTCGGCTCCGAGGTCGCCCACAGCATGAACAGGAACGCCTGCTCGGAGTTCTTGGCATTCTTCGACGTGGAGATCTGCCAGTTGAACGCGTTCGGGGCAAACTGGCCGTCGGCCGGTTTGGGTGCCTTCGCGATGCCGATAGAGTCACCAACCGACGAGTCCGAGCCCGTCAATCCGGGCCAGAACAGGTTGGCGTCGCTGACGATGTGACCTGCACGGCCCTCCTGCATGGTCGAGAGGACATCAGACCACGTCTGGCTGGACGCGCCTTCGGGACCGTAGTCCTGCAACAGCGTAGAGTACCACTCCGCCGCGCTGATGGCCCCTTCCGAGTCGAGTCCGGAGTCGTCCGGGAGGCTGTCCCAAAGTTGTGCTCCGTACTCTCGGAGGAACATGTTCTGGATGTAGATGTTCATCCCGTAGCCCTTCTGTCCCCGGCCCACTGTCCCGACGATGTCAGATTCGTTCTCGTGGATGGTCTTAGCGTTCTGCCGGAACTCCTCGAGAGTCTCTGCGACTTCGAGTCCGTGTTTCTCGTAGAGGTCAGTCCGATAGAACTGGGTCAGGACCTCGACGGTAATCGGCAGGCCAGTCCATTTGTCGGTGTAACCACCGCCGTGGGCCTGCACTCTCGACGCTTCGAAGAGGTCGTCCGGTTTGTACCAGTTCTCGTCGTACAGGCTGTTGTCCTCGAAGTAGGGATCGAGGGGCTGTATCCACCCTTCTTCGCGGAATTGGTTGACGACCTGGTCCATGAAGAAGACGTCGAACTGACCAGCGCCCGTGCTGACGTCTGTCTGTCGCTTGGTCCGGAACTGCTGTTCCGGCAGGACGTTCCAGACGACGTCGATGCCGGTCAGTTCCTCGAAGACCGGAACGGCCGGTTTGATGTTGTCGACCCACGCGTGACTGACGGCACCGATATTGATCGACGACCCCTCGAACTGTTTCCACTCGATGTCGGCCCCGGTGTACTTATCGAGCGAGATGGGCAGTTCCCCGTCGTTGCTGGTCCCGCTCGACCCGTTTCCGCTCGATCCGTTACCGCCACCGCCGCCTCCGTCGCCACCGCTACCGCCCCGCGTACACCCGGCAAGACCGCCGAGAAGGCCGACACTGGCCGCTTTGATGAAGTTACGCCTCTTGTGCTGATATCGATTGCGCTCGCTTGTCATTGGTCTCCGCCTCACCTGCCAACGAATCCCCCATAGGCAATAAAGTTAATCATTTGTAGAGTACGATACACGGTGCCCCACCCCCAATCATTATATATTATAGGTGAAAAACCGATTGCTGTATGGAGTACGACTTCACAGACCAGACCGTCCTCATCACTGGAAGCGGCAGAGGGATGGGAAAAGCAGCGGCGGAGAAGTTCGCAGAGAACGGCGCGAGCGTCGTCGTCAACGACCTCGACGCCGAGGTGGCGGAATCGACCGCCGCTGAACTTCGAGATATCGACGCGGACGCCGTCGGTATCGGTGCCGACGTGAGCGACAGCGCCGAAGTCGCCGCGATGGTCGAGACGGCGACCGAAGAGTTGGGCACTATCGACGTACTGCTGAACAACGCCGGCGTCGGCGACGCCGGTCCGTTCCTCGACGAGCAGTACGACGACACCTTCCAGTTGAACCTCGACGTCCACCTCCACGGGTCGCTGAACTGCATCCGCGAAGTCGTCGACGGGATGGTCGAGCAGGGGTACGGGAAGATCGTCAACACCACCTCGATACACACCAAGAACGCCGTCGGAATGTCACCGGCCTACGACGTCGGCAAGTTCAGCCTGCTCGGACTGACAAAGAGTCTCGCGCTGGAGCTCGGCCGAGAAGGTGTGCGGGTCAACGCCGTCGCGCCGGGCTGGGCGGACACACGGATGACGGACGAGTTCAGCGACGCCGTCACCGAACAGATTCTGGACAACAACCCGCTCGGGCGGTTCGCCGACCCGGAGGACGTGGCCAACGCGATGGTGTTTCTCGCGTCGCCGGCCAGCGACTACATCAACGGCCACGAGCTCCGCGTTGACGGCGGGCAGGTCCCCATCGATAGCTGGCGACTGGATAACCGATAACCCCACAGCGACCCCAGCAACAAGCTATTTATCTCGTGACCGGAATAGTTCCCCTCGTTGGACCGAGGCGTCGACTGTCGTCACCGACTGGAAACGGTACTCGGGCGGCGTTGGACTCACAACCATTGGCAACGGGGCACAACGTGACGCGCGACGTGACGGAACTGACCGGTCACGTCACTGGAGCGACGGAACGAACGAACCAAAGCGAGCACCTATGAGACCAGACAGACACACTCCGAAACGCACCGAGCGACCGACCATCAGAGACACCGAAGGAGGCAGATAATGCGCGCATCGACACTGACGGACATCGGCGAAATTACGGTAGAGGAGCGCGAGCGACCGGAACCGGCAGCTGACGAGGTCCTCGTCGAGGTCGGTGCCTGTAGCGTCTGCATGACCGACTACCACATGTACCACGGCACATTCCCCATCGAGACGCCGCTGGTGCCGGGCCACGAGGCGGCGGGTACCGTCGCCGATGCCGGGAGCGACGTTACCGGCTTCGAAGCAGGTGATCGCGTCGCGGTCAACCCGACGGTTCCCTGTAACGCCTGTTCGTACTGCAAACGCGGGGAGACGCACCTCTGTGAGAACAACACCAGTATCGGCGGCGCGGGCGACACCATCCTCGACGGCGCGTTCGCCGAGTACGTCCGCGTCCCAGCCATCAACGTCGAGGACATCGGCGACATGTCCTTCGAACGGGCCGCACTGGCCGAGCCGCTGGCCTGCTGTGTCCACGGCGTCGAGCAGGTAGACCTCACACCGGGAGACAGCGTCGCCATCATCGGTGCCGGTCCCATCGGACTCTTACTGTTACAGGCGTTCCGCAACGCCGGTGCCGCCCCCATCGTCGTCTCCGAACTCGACCCGGAGCGGCGCGAACTCGCGGCCGAACTCGGCGCGGACGCCGTCGTCGATCCCGACGAAGTCGACCCCGAAGAAGCCATCCCCGAGGCCGCCGGCGGCCCGGTGGACGTCGGCGTCGAGGCTATCGGCCTCGTCCCGACTATCGAGCAAGCCAACGCGGTCACTGCCAAAGGCGGGTCTACCCTCATCTTCGGCGTCCCCGAACAGGACGCGACGCTCGAAATCAGCCCGTTCGACGTGTTCTTCGACGAGGTGGGCTATCGGGGATCGTACTCCCTGACCACGGAGGACTTCGAGCGAGCCATCACAATGCTCCGATATGATCGCGTCGACGCCGACTCGCTCATCACGGAGCGAATCGGGCTCGACGAGTTGCCAACGGCCTTCGAGCGGATGGGCAACGCCGAGGGACTGAAGAAAATCGTCGTCCCCGGCCGCGACTGACCGCACCCTCCGTAGCGACGTGTTTTACGTTCCGTCTGTCCAGTCTCCCCACGTAGTCGAGCCGCTATTGCCACGTCGGGACAACGACGCTGTTCTTCTCTACAGAACGAATAGATTTCCGCAGCTACGCGCGCAAACGAACCATATATATCCGGAAAACCATGATAGATTTGGCATGCGAACTGTTGACAAAGTCAGGAGTGTTCTGCTCTAAAGAACAGGTTTTTCACTGTCCCACTCGTGGCGTCTGTATGGACGACACACCGGAATATGCCGTCGAAGCAACCGGAACCTCGCTGTCGATCCTCGAAGCGCTCGTCGCTCACGAGGAACCGCTGGGCGTCACGGCCCTGGCCGACCGCGTCGGCGTCTCGAAGAGCGTCGTTCACAACCACCTTTCGACGCTTCGCGCACGCGGCTACGTCGTCAAGCGATCAGCGGGCTACGAACCGTCGTTGCGGACGCTGAATCTGGGCAACCGGACACGGGAGAAACTGCCCATCTACCGGGACGCGAAGCAGGCCCTCGACAACCTCGCGGCCGCGAGTGGTGAGACCACCACGCTGTTCGTTCTCGAAGCGAGCGCGGCTGTCCCGGCGTACATCTCTCAGCCGTCGAATGGGTGGGATCCCGAGTTCCGGGAGGGCGAACGGCTCCCGATTCACGTCAACGCACCGGGGAAGTCGATACTGGCCTCGCTGTCCGACGACCGCGTCGAGGAGATAGTAGACGGTACCAAACTCCACGCGCTGACTGAGGCCACGATCACCGACACCGACGCGCTCGAAGACCAGATCAGCCGTATCCGAGACGACGGCATAGCGTTCTGCAGAGAAGAACAATACGAGGGGATCGTCGGCGTCGCCGCGCCGATCTACACGGGCGAAGCGGATTACGTCGCCGCGCTCGGTGTCTGTGGTCCCGTCGATCGACTGAGTGGCCGATATCTCGAAGAAGACGTCACTGGCCAAGTGCTCAGTACTGCGAAGTCAGTGCAGGTCACGCTCACGAGCAACGGATAGAACGCACCCAAATAACACCAGTACATGTGTTACTCACGTAGTCTGTCGTACTGGGTCTCGATAAGATCCTGTCGCCCAAATACAGCTGGTGGAAATAGACATTCTAAATATGCCCCCATATTATCACAGATATCAAGAATATGGCCGTGTTTTGGGCGTTACATATTTGAATTTCCCCAAATAAGAATATAATCTGCATAGATCTACCTATTATTCGCTAAAGCGCCGAGAACTACCCAAATATAGCACTATATAGAGAGTGATCGCGGCAGCAGATACCGTTGTCGTTGGAAGTGGCATGCCCGCTTCCATTGTCGTCGTCTCCGCTGTCGCTCGGCTATCGCAGTCGGTCCACAAGTCATCTCCGTCCCTCGTCCACTGTCAGACCGCCACACGCGTGACCACAGTTCGAACTGTTTAAGGGCGCGAATACGGAACAATCGGTAACTCGCTGGACGACGGGCACCAGCGGGCACCTGCGTGTGCAGGTCGGGATGTGAGCCGCCGCGGCACTCGTCGCAGGCGACTTGAACCACGCAACGCCCGTGGTGAAACACAATGGCACGAAGTGCATACTCGTACATCCGAGACGCGTGGCAGAGCCCCAAGGAAGGCAAACTCGCCGAGCTGCAGTGGCAGCGACAACAGGAGTGGCGCGACCAGGGCGCAGTCGAGCGCATCGAGCGACCGACTCGCCTGGATAAGGCCCGCTCGCAGGGTTACAAGGCCAAGCAGGGCGTCGTCGTCGCTCGCGTCTCCGTCCGCAAGGGGAGCGCGCGCAAACAGCGTCACAAAGCCGGCCGCCGGTCGAAGCGTCAGGGCGTCACGCGCATCACTCGCCGGAAAGACATCCAGCGCGTCGCCGAGGAACGCGCCGCCCGAGTCTATCCGAACCTGCGCGTGCTCAACAGCTACTCGGTCGGACAGGACGGCAGCCAGAAGTGGCACGAGATCATCCTCGTCGACCCCGAACACCCGGCGATCCAGAACGACGACGACCTCTCGTGGATCTGTGAGGACCACCAGACAGACCGCGTCTTCCGCGGCCTGACCGGTGCCGGCCGTCGCAACCGTGGTCTCGACACGAAGGGCAAGGGTGCAGAGAAGACCCGACCTTCGATTCGGTCGAACCGCGGCAAGGGCAAGTAAGCGACCGACCGCTCCGTTTTCACGCTACTCTCGCTGTTTTCTCCGTGCGCTCTCAGCCGGGAGTGGCGACAGTGCCGTGGTGAGCGAAACTGGTGGTGTTCACCCGCGCCACGTCGGCTGGCCGTGGCTGGCGACTTCCGTCGGCGTCGTCCCCGAACCGCGTTCAGAGACGGCGCTGACGGCGTAGAACGTGGCTTCGGGGTCGCTGTTGCGCCGCCAGTGCCACCACGTCCGAGCCAAGAGCCAGAGGCGACGGCGGCGGGTCAGTTCCGGCGTCGCCGTGAGTACGTCGTACCCCCGTTCCCGGATGAGCCGATGGTGTTCCGCGTACAGCACCGCCGCCAGCAGGACGCCGAGCTGGCAGTCCTCGGGCAGGTAGCGGATGCCCGTGACGCCCTCGCGGTACAGTTCCTCCGTACGGGTCAACTCCTCTTCCATCACCGCACGGAACGCGTCGTCGACATCGGCGTCTGCGAGTTGCTCTTCGGTGACGCCGTGGCGGGAAAGCGTCTCCTGTGGGAGATACACCCGGCCGTAGTCGTGGATGTCCTCGCGCACGTCACGGAGGAAGTTCGAGAGCTGAAACGCCTCCGCCAGCGCGGCGGCGTGGGGGAGCGCCTCCTCTTTCCCGGGCGGGTCCATCACCATCGTCATCATGTTGCCGACGGCGACGGCCGACCCGCGCATATACCCCCGGAGGTCCTCGAACGTCTCGTAGCGGGCCTGGTCGATATCCATCTCCATCGCGTCGACGAAGACGTTCACTTCCTCGTCGGGGATGGCGTGTTCGGCACGGAGATCCTGAAACGCCGAGAGGACGACGCCGTCGTCGGTGTCGTCCGGTTCGCGGTTTCCAAGTGCAGTCTCCCGGATCGCTTCGAGCCGTTCGTGCTGGACCGCTGGCGACGGACCGTCGGGTTGGTCGACCACCTCGTCCGCGATACGGAAGAAGGCGTACATCACGTAGGTCGGATAGCGGATACGTTCCGGAAGTAGGCGGGTAGCGAGGTGAAACGTCCGACCGGTCTGCTGTTGGATCGATTTGCTGGTGCGGATATTATCAGATGGCATTGAGTTCTGTCGACAGCGTGGTCAGCGGACGATACTCGGAATCTCGACAGCCGGGGGTATGGAACGTGGTCGGTCCCGTCACGCACGCCGCCGGTATTCGAGTTTCGTTCCGCCCGATACTGACGGCGGTATTCGATAGTCGAGTGACACTTCGTCTACATACAAATAGGGAGAGTGCGACTTTAAACTGTGTGCCCAACTGCTTTGGAGGGACGGCGCGGCGGCTCGCCTGTCGGACCCGGACGTGTCACCAGGTTTCGAAGACCGCTTCGAGCAGTTTCCGCTCGCCAGCGCGGAGGTGCTGGTGGAACGTCGAGGGGCAGATGTCCATCGATTCGGCCAGTTCCTCGCCCGAGACGTCACGGGGCCACTCGAAGAAGCCGCCGAGGTACCCCTTGCGCAGCGCCGTCAACTGGCGGTTGGTTAGATTGTCTTCGAGCGTGGCGAGAAACGCCTGCCGCGACATCGGCGGTTCGTCGCGGTCACGGACCGACAGCAGGTCCGTCCCGGGGTAGACGTCCCGGACGTGTTCGACCACAGCACGGGTCTCGGTGGCGGCCGGGAGCATCACGGTAACGACGGCGTGGTCGGGTGTCACGACGATGTCACGGGTCTCGGCCCCTCGGTCGGCCAGTAGCGAGATGACGGGTGGGTCCGCGACGGTGAACTCGAACAGCGACATCGACTCCGCCGTCGAGACGTGTGTGACGGCGCTGACCTGCGGGTGGTCGGCAGCCGTCGCACACACCGTCGAGGGGTCGTCGGTCTCGACGAGGAAGAACATCGCTGACTCCTCGTCGCCCGCGACGCTGCCGCCGTACTCCAGCCGACAGCCCAGTTCGCGGGCCAGCGAGACGAAGAAGATGTCGTCGTCGCGTATCTGGAGTTCCAGTTCGGTGAAGTTGTCAGCCCTGAGCAGGCGGCTGGTCTCCGTCGCGTCGATCGCCGTCGAGACCGCCTGTCCGACGGCTCCGAGGACGGCCCGTTCGCGCGAGTCAAACACGTCGCCTCTGTCGGCATAGACGGTGAGTACGCCGTAGAGTGACTCCCCAGCGACGAGCGGGACGGCCGCCAGCGACTCGACATCCTCGCCTGCGAGCGTTCGGTGGACAGCGCGTATCTCGCCGGTCTCGACCTGCGTCGACTCGGTTCGGGCGGCGACTGCAACAGGGTCGTCGTCGGCCATCGGGATACCGACGTCCGTCTCGCCGTCGGTTCCGTCAGCTGACACCGCCGCTGGACGAAGCGTCTCGTCACGGACATCGAATTCGGCGATCCACGCGAAGCGGTAAGAATCGACAGTCGCCAGTCGGTCGACGACCGTCTGTTGAATCTCCGAGCGCGACCCCGCGGTCATCACGTCGCCGACGACCGCCGTGATGAGGCCGTCGAGTCGGTCGACGAGGTGTTCCAGTTTCGAGCGCTCCGCTTGCAACTGCTCACTGCGGCGCTCGGCGTCCAACTCCGCTAGTTTCCGCTGTGTGATATCGACGTGCGCGACGACGACGCTGCCCGCTTCCTCGGGTGGCAACGGCGCGACGCGCATCATGAACCACTGTTTCTCCTCGGGGGAGTGACACGGATACTCCAGAGTAAAGAGGTCGCGATCGCCGTCCATGACGTCTTTCAACCCTGCGACGGCCTCGGCGGCGTACTCGTCGGCTTCGACATCCGTCGTCTCGAAGTAGTTCACGCCCTGCATGTCGCCGTCGTCCACGCCGGCGAACTCTTGCCAGGCACGGTTCGTCACGAGGATCGTGCCGTCGTCGTCGAGGACGGCGACGTTGATGGGCAGCGTATCGAGCGTCGAACGCGCGAGTGTCTCTGGTGGCTTCATCGCGGTAGATCCGGCACGGATGGGCCGATAGCTGGTGTAATGGCGGCAGGCGAATAAACGTGTGGACGGCCAGCCCCATCAGATAGGTATCAGAAACGTCCCCCCGAGGAGTTGCCCGGGCGGAAAAATCTATACCGTGGCAGTCGCTATCTCGAGGTATGTTCGGCTCCCGGACAGACCGGGAGATGGTGACCTGCATCGCCTGCGGGGAACGCCTCTCGCGGTCGGACGCCCGCGAATACGACAAGCACGGCGACCGGTGGGAGCGCCGTGATAAGACCTTCGAGTACGTCTGTAAGGCCTGTTTCAGCGAGATGTCTCGCCATCCCAGAGGCGACCTCGAAGCGACGCTCGACGCCGCCGGCGCGGGTGAGACCGACCGCGGGACCTTTCTGGAGCAGTTTCGGGAGTTGTCTCGGAGCGGATCGGAACGAGAGTAGCGAGCGGCCGAAATCCCCACCCCGACAGTCCTAACTACACCCTGGGCGTAGCCGGGGGCATGACCACCGAAGACGCCCAGTCGGCCGCAGGGACGCCGGAGGGGCAGGGCCCCGTCGAAATCGACGAAGAAGTCGCCCGCCATCTGGAGAACAAACGTGAGGAACTGTTCGAGAAGTTCGGCATCCGCGACGAGTTCCCGCCGGAAGTCCTCGAAGAGGCCAAAGCACGCACACAGGACGTGCAAGCCGAGATTCAGGAGGAAGGCGAGGAGCGCCGGGACCTCCGGGACCTGACGACGTGGACGACCGACCCAATCGACGCCCAAGACTTCGACGACGCCATCTCCGTCGAGGAGCGCGACGACGAGTACGTCCTGTGGGTCCACATCGCCGACGTGACCCACTACGTCAACCCCGACACCGCGATGTGGGACGAGGCCGTCGAGCGCGGCAACACCGTCTATCTGCCCGGTTACACCATCCACATGCTCCCGCCAGTGCTCGCGGAGACCGTCTGCTCGCTGGTCCCCAACGAGGACCGACTGGCCCACACCGTCGAGATGCACCTCGACAAGGAGGACTTGGGCTACGACGAGATCGAGATCTACAAGTCCATCATCGAGAGCGACGCCCGTCTGACCTACACCGAGGCCGAGAACTTACTCGACGACCCGGACACCGCCGGGGATCACTTAGAAGACGAAGCCGTCGACCTCGCCGAGAAGACCCGCGAGGTCTGGGAGTTGGCCGACCGGATGCACGAACAGCGAAAGGAGGAGGGGTCGCTCGTCCTCAACCCCGCGCGGGACCGCGCCCACACCATCATCGAGGAGTGCATGCTGAAGGCCAACAAAGCCGTCACCCACGAGCTCATGTGGGGCCGCGGCGTCGAGGCGATGTACCGCGTTCACCCGCAACCCAGCCCCGACGAGTGGGACGAGGCATTAGTCGAGATTCAGGAACTCGACGGCGTCTCCATCCCCGGCTCGGCGTGGGACGACCCGCGCAAGGCCGTCAACGCGACGCTCGAAGACGCCCCACAGCGCCAACTCGATAAGATCCAGTGGGCCGTGATGAAGGTGATGCCCCGCGCGAGGTACATGAACGACCCCTTCGGCGGCCACCACGCCCTCAACTTCGAGATCTACGGTCACTTCACCTCGCCCATCCGCCGACTCTCCGACCTCATCAACCACTGGATCGTCTACACCAACGACGTGCCCGAGGACCTCGTAGCGCTCTGTGACCGGGCCAACGACCGACAGAAGGACGCCGAGCAGTGCGAGCGCGAGTACAAACAGTTCCTCGAAGAAGTGGGACTGGACCCGTCCGCGGTGAACAACCGCGGCATCGAGATCGTCGACGAGGACGAGGAAGAAGAGTAGCGAATCAAGACGGCGCTTCGTTTTCCGGGAGATACTGCTGACTCCACTCCCACAGTTCGTCGATGACCGGCCCGAGGTCGGTGCCAGCGTCGGTCAGTGCGTACTCGACGCGGACGGGTTTCGCGTCGATGACATCGCGGCTGACCACGCCGGCGGCCTCCAGGTCGTCGAGCGACTCCGAGAGCACCTTATCGGAGATGCCCTCGACGCATGCTTTGAGGTCGTTGAAGCCGATGGGGCCTTCTCGCTGAAGAGTGTGGATCAGGATTGGGTGCCACTTCTTCCCCAAGATGGCGGTTGCCCGGCGGAGTTGCTGGCGTTCGCCGGCGCGTCTCCCCACCCCCTCCCCATCGGAGTCCATGCTTTCGCGTTCAGGTGGGCCGAACATATAGGTACTGGCAGTCCCGAGGCGAGTGGACAAGACCTATTGAGCAGTCGGTCGGCATCGGAAATATGTGCCCTCCACCAGCGATCTCCACAGAGAACCTGACCAAACGCTACGGCAACGCCGTCGCCGTCAGTGACCTCGACCTCACCGTCGAATCCGGCGAGGTGTTCGGCTTCCTCGGTCCCAACGGAGCTGGCAAGACCTCGACCATCCGCATCCTGACAACGCTGACCGAACCCACTTCTGGGACGGCGCACGTCGCCGGCCACTCGGTGAACGACCGTGCCAGCGTCGTCGAACACATCGGCGTCCTCCCCGAGGACCCGCCGCTGTACGAGGAGCTCACCGGCCGCGAGCAACTGGAGTACATCGCGGGGTTGCGCGGCTACGAAGACTGGGACCGCGTCGAATCCCTCCTCGAACGGTTCGACCTCGCCGCGGACGCCGACCGCCGCGTCGGGACGTACTCGAAGGGGATGAAACAGAAGGTCGGCCTCGTCCAGGCGCTGTTGCACGAACCCGAGGTGCTCTTTCTGGACGAACCGACGAGCGGCCTCGACCCGCGGGCGGCCCGGACGGTGCGTGACACCATCAGCGAGGTCGCCGCGGCCGACACCACCGTCTTCCTCTCGACGCATATTCTCCCGGTCGTCGAGGAACTGGCCGACACCGTCGGCGTGCTCTACGACGGCGACCTCGTCGCCGAAGGTGCACCCGCCGACCTGACCGACGACGTCGAGGCTGGCAGCACGCTCGAAGACGTGTTCCTCGACGTGACGAGCGAGCACGAGCACGAGCAATCGGCGGAACGATGACTCGGCCGAACGCCCGTCGCGTCCGACTCGTCGCTCGCACCGAACTGCGCCGCACGTGGCGCAATCTCCGCGACAGCACCCGCGGCGTCGTCATGCTGCTCGGTGGCGGGCTCATGATTCCCCTGTATAGCCTCGGTATCGGCGCGTCGCACACTTCGGCGCGAGTGCGCTCGCAGAAACCGACATACAGCAGCTACGCTCGGCCGCACTGAGCGTGCTGGCGATGTTGCTGGCGCTCGTCGTCTTCGTCGAACTCCAGCGCTCGGCAAAGCAGATCGGTGAACCCGACGGACTCGACGGTCTGCTGACCACGATCCCCTACACCGACGTACTCGCAGGGGTCCTCACTGCCGAGTTCGGGAGAATACTCGGTGCGCTCGGGGCCCCACTGCTCGCACTCGCCGTCGGACTGACGGTCGGGACCGGCCACCCGCTCGTCTTCCCGGTGGTCCTGCTGACGACGCTACTCGTGACCGCGCTGGGCACGCTCCTCGGCTACGCCGGTGGGCTGGCGGTGAAGCTCGCCGCCGCTCGCTCGGAATTCGTCGCCCGGCACCGTGCCAGTATCGGCTCCGTCGCCTCGATGGGCCTCGTTATCGGCTGGATCGGCCTCTCGACGGTATCGTCCGTCCAACAGTCGGTGCTCCGAGCAGTCACGCACTCGCCGCTCGTCTGGATTTCCGACGTCGTCCTCATCGCGTTGCCGAACGTTTCGGCCGCCCCGCTCGCAGCGGCCGGCGGCGGGGCGCTCCTCCTCGGGAGCGTCGTCGCTGCCGCCGTCGGGACCAGATGGCTCGCCCGAGCAGTCTGGTACGTCGATCCCGTACAACCGGACCACGATTTCGACGCGGACGAGCGGACACTCTCCGACCGCCTCCTCACCGGACGCGTCTCGACGGCGACCCGCGTGGTCGCCCAGAAGTCCTGGCTCCGAGCGAAGCGCTCGCCGTTCACCGTCCAGTTCGCCGTCGCGCCGCTCTTCCTGCTCGTCTATCAGGGTCAGTTCCTGCTGACCGGTGGCCCGGCCCCGGTGACGCTCCCGCTGACGGCGGGACTGGCCAGTGCGTCGGCGTTCGGCGCGGCGTTCACGCTCAACCCGCTCGGCGGCGAGGAGCGCGTCCTCCCGCTGACGTTGACTGCGGACGTCTCCGGCCGGGAGTTCCTCACGGGGCTCGTTCTCGCAGGTATCCTCCCGGGCCTCCCCGTGACGATGGCTCTGGTCGGGAGTCTCGGCGTCGTCGCCGGACTCGACCCGACCGCGCTCGGCACCGTCCTCGCTACGGCGTTCGTCACGACGCTCGCCGCCCCCGCGATCGCCGCCGGAACAGGCATCGTCTTTCCGAAGTTCGAGACCTCGTCGGTTCACGGCCGCGAGGTGACCGTCCCCAGCAGTTGGGCATTCCTGTCGTACTTCGTCCTCCTCGCCGTTGCCGTCCTCCCGGCGAGTGTGGCGTTTCTGTTCGCCGTCGATCCGCCCTTCTCGGTTTCCCTCCCCGTGAACACGGCACTCTTGCTCGGCGTCGGCTTCGGCGTCACCGTCGTTCTCCTCGGTGCCATCGGCGGCCTCAGCTACCGCTACGCCGCGACCCGCGTCGCCACCTACCGTCTCCCCTAACCCGGCTCAACAGATCGGTTTCGGATCCAGCCCCATCTCGGTCAGCGTCTCAGCGTACTCCTCGTACGCGACGTCGATCGCTTCGATAGCCGCGTCTCGGGCCGTCTCGCACCCCTCGTCGTCGAGTTCCGCGAGCGCGTCTCGTGCCGGGTCGAGATCACTCGCGTCGGCGCGTATCTCTCGGAACGTGTCGGCACTGTTCTCGTCGGCTTCGTTGACGAAGAAGCTCACAACCTGCAGATAGAATCGGTCGGCGACGAGCGGGGCCGCCACGAGTCCTGCACCGACCCGAGCGGCCGGCCCCTGGACTGTTTTGAGGTGCGTCGAGAGCGCGTCCACCTCATCCGCCGTTCCGACCTCTGACACGGTGTCGATACGGTCAGCCCGCTCGGTCGCCTTCGAAGTCGCGTCGGCGAAGCGGTCCCCGACCGAGCCTTCGCTCTCATCGGCCCACGTGGCCAGCGCGCTCGCTCTCCCACGTTCGCGTGCGATCGCAGCCTCGCGGACAGCATCGCTCGTCAGATTTGCGCCCGTCACCGCGACGAGCAGCTTGTCCGATCCAAGCCGTTCCAGTTCGCTCGCGCTCGCCTCTCGCACCGCATCGAGTGTGTCGACCGCGTCCATACCGTCGAGAGGGGCGCTCGGCGCATAGAACCTCCGCCCGATTTATCGCCCGGCGGCACCTAGCTCGCGTATGGCTGAGGAGCACCCCGACCCGCCGGCCGACCACCCGTCGCTGTCGGCGGCCGACCTAAAACGCCGCCTCGACGCCGGCGACCCCGTCCGCCTGCTGGACGTTCGTGACCGCGACGAGTTCGAGCAGTGGCACGTCGACGGCCCGTCGGTCACCGCGACGCAACTCCCGTTCAACAAGTTCCTGCAGGCGAAAGTGACCGACGGCGTGGCGGACCTCGCCACGGAGATTGCCGGCGACGGCCCCGTCACGGTCGTCTGCGCCCGCGGCGAGGCGAGTGCGTTCGTCGCCGGTCTCCTGACCGACCACGGTTTCGACGCCCGCAACCTCGCCGATGGGATGGAAGGCTGGGCCCGCCTCTACGAGAGTCACGAGATTCCCTGCGACGACGCTACCGTCCTTCAGTACCAGCGTCCCTCGTCGGGCTGCCTCTCGTATCTGGTGGTCAGCGACGGCGACGCCGCCGTCGTCGACCCGCTCCGGGCCTTTGTCGACCGCTACACTGCCGACGCCGCCGACCGCGACGCCACGCTCCGCTACGCCGTCGACACCCACGTCCACGCCGACCACGTCAGCGGTCTCCGCAAACTCGCTGTCGACCACGGCGTCGAACCGATGTTGCCTACTCGCGCTGCCGACCGCGGCGTTGCCTTCACCGTAACCGAACTCGACGACAGTGCTGCGATTGCCGTCGGGTCGGCGACGCTCGCCGCGGTCCCCCTGCCCGGCCACACAACCGGCATGACTGGCTTCGCCGTCGGCGACATCCTCCTCACCGGCGACAGCGTCTTCGTCGAGAGCGTCGCCCGGCCTGACCTCGAATCTGATGCCGACGGGACCCGCGACCTCGCGCGCTCGCTGTACGAGACGCTGACCCAGCGACTCGCCGATGTCCCCGACGAGACGCTCGTCGCGCCGGGGCACTACTCCGAGAGCACCAAACGCGCCGACGATGGGACGTATACCGCCCGCTTAGGAGATATTCGTGAACACCTCCCCGCTTTCGAGATGGACCGCAAAACGTTCGTCGAGCGCATCTGTGCCGACATCCCGCCGCGGCCGGCCAACTTCGAGCGCATCGTCGCCATCAACCTCGGGACCGACGACGCCGACGCGGACACCGCTTTCGAACTCGAACTCGGTCCCAACAACTGCGCGGTCGCGCCGATGGACTAAAACGGGAGCCGCCGGCGAAGCTGTTCGAACAGCGAGGTCTCCTCCTCCGTCTCCGCTGGCCCGACGACATCCTCGTCGGGTAAGATGACCGTCCGCTCGCCGTTGTCTTCGACCTCGATGAGGTCGTCCTCTTTGAGTGCCGAAAGCGCCCCCTCGATCTGGTCGATGGTCACCTCCGCCCGCGACCGAATCTCGAACACCGTCATCCCCTCCTCGTGGCGGTCCGCGAGCGCGTCGAGCACCGCAACCTCCGTCTCGTCCCGGTCACGGTACTCGGGCTTCGCTCTCATATCCCCCTCTATACCCGGATGGCTCTTGGGTCTGTCCCTCATCGGCCCAAGCGACAGCCCGTCCAGCGAGCGTTACGATGGCTCTGCTTCTGTTGTGGAGGGAGTGTAATGCGGCGACCCCGGTCCGTATTCCAAGGTCCGGAGGAACTCTGCCCAGTAGCGAATCCCGCTCCACTCCTCGCTGAGGAACTTGTTCGCCATCGACTCGTTGACGTATGTCGTCCGATACAGTTCGCCATCGCGTTCGAGGACAGCGCGATGGTTCACTCGTTCCGGGACGTAGCTTTCGTCGACGGATTCGAACGTATCTGTTCGGTAATCTTCGACGAGGAACGCATAGATCCGTATTAGCGAGAAATCTTGCATTTCTAAATTCTCTAAGTCAAGAAGATACGTTATCGTGACACTCTCATTCGACGGATCAACAGAACTGTCGATAACGGAGACATTCCTATCTCCCAGAGCACCGCTGTAACTCCAAACGAACGTTTCATACTTTTGATACTGAGCCGGTTTTTCAGTCGATAGATTGGCAGACGAACTAGGAGTGGCAGTAGCAGTCGGTTTTTCTTCAGGAGTATCAGTAGGTGCTTGAGTTGAGCCCGGTCCGACTGATGCTGTCGACACTGGTTTATCACTTCCCTCAGGCGTTGGTTGAATTGAGTCTCGGTCTGTAGGAGTGTCTGAATTCAAGCCGGTATCGAAGGCACTACAGCCAGCGCTCACTAGAAGAAGAGTGATGACGGCTATCTTCCAGAAACTCCGTAGTATATTTTTTGAGCTATCCATCACCTAAGCCACCCTGGCACCATACTTTTCATCCATTTTCTATCACTATATTAGTATTTGTTCAGAGGTTTATCCAATCCGATATTCCACCTAAGAGACCTTCTTCAGATTCATCTGAAGAATCACTCTTCCCATCATTTAGCGAACTATCACTCTCCTTTTCAGCGTGGCAGGTATAGCACGCTCCTGCGCCATTCGATGGAGGCTCGTATCCACTACCTCCGCCATTATCAGTCTCTACGACATTGTTGCTGGGCGGCCCTTCTGCCGAAAGATGATCTTCGTAGCCCCACGTCCCCGCAGAAGAAGCGCCATCAGTCATATCACTGACAGTCTCGCTTCGAGAATCGGTAGAGCTGTAATCGTGCTCTCCACCTCTGTCGTAATCGGCCACCTCAGTATCTTGATTAGTGTCTGCAGAGTCTACTGGGACAGTACTTATCTGGGAACTTCCAGCAGAGGGGGGCACATATCCCGATTGGTTATCGGTTGAAGCGGCTTCAGGATCCCAACCGACTGTACTATCTTGATCTTTTTCCTCAATCGTCTCTTCCGCTGCCTCAAGCATTGCATCGACGTTGTACCCGGTTTGCGGACCATTCCGATAGTCCTCGATCGTCTCGTTTCCGAGGAAGGCACCAACATCTGTTAGCTCTCCGCCGACGTGCAGCTGAATTTTGTCGTCGTTGTTTACGTCAAGGACAGTTCGATTGCCGCTCCCGTCGCTGTAGATCATATCAGCGCTATTCATACAGCCCTCGAACTTCCCATCGGTGTAGAGGGGTGTAATGCCCTGCGCACAGGGATTGTTACCGCCGCCGGTGCCCGACGCTCGGACGAGCAGCGGCTGGGTCGCCGTGCCGCTGTAGCCCAGTTCGTCGTAGGCGACGGCGCGAATGGGGACCCGGCCAGCCGTCTCGAACGTGCTCGTGAGGATACTGGTCGCGTTCTCGCCCGTGGTGGACTCTTCTTCGAGGACGGTGCCGTTGAGCAACCACGCGACCCGTGTGACGTTCGTCGCCGTCGCGTTGGCAGTCGCCACAAGCGTGGTTTCGCTTCCGCGAGTCGTCGTGGCCGGACCGGAGATTTCGACCGTCGGTCCTCGTGCGGGCGTGACCGAGACGTACAGCGTGTCTGTGCGAGTCGCGCCGTCGTCGTCAGTAGCGCGAACTGTAACGGCGTACCGACCGGTCGCGTTGGGACTGAACTCGGTCTGGCGGCAGGTCGGACACGCCGGCATAGTGGTGTTTCCGGATGGCGTCTCGATGGTCCACTCGACGCGGGCGATCGCGCCGTCGGGGTCACGCGAGCCGTTCGCATCGAGGAAGACGGTGGTGTTAGCCGTGACTGTCTGGTCGAGGCCGGCGTCGGTCAGCGGCGGTTGATTCTCGGCGGCGACGGCCGTACCAGTCGCAGTTGTGACTACGAGCACGGCGAGCGCGGCGACGACCATCCTTGCCGAGCGCATCGGTTCACGCTGGGGTTGCTTTCGCTTATAAAATTTCGTTTTTCCCTTTCAAAAACCAATCCGGCTCGGGAATTTTTCAACGAGGAGGGCCTGTCGTGACTCGTCGGTCGTCGCTCACCTCGCGCGACCGACAGACAGGGTTTAAGTAGGTCACGGCGGCAATCACTGACAATGGGTCTCAAATGTTCCGTCCTCGGGCACACGTACGGTGAGACCACCGTAGAGCGCGAGCGCGAAGAGCAGGGTAGCGAAGTCGTCATCACCATCCAGGAACGGGAGACCTGCGAGCGGTGTGGAAAGACGCGAATCGTCTCGGAGAACAAGGAAGTGACCTCGATCGAGACGCCGTCGGACATCGCGGGCGATATGGTCACCGACGAAGCCGAGAGCGAATCGGCAGCCGGCGAGGAATCGACGGAGTCGGTAGACACCATCGACTCGTTCGCCAACAGCGAACCGTTGGACGGCTCGGAGACGGAGACCGACGAAGCGGAACGAGACGACGGCGAGGAATCGGCGTCCCAACCGGGAACAGAGGCGGAAACTGAAGTCGAGGCCGAAACCGAGGCAGTCGACCCCGACGCCGACGACGCGGAGATCTTAGACGACAGCGACGACGACGACGACCGGCGCGGCGACAGCGAACTGGAGAACCCGACGACGGACGTGGCGGTTCCGGACGCCGAGACGGAAGCGTCCGTCACCGACGAGGAGACCGACCCGGAAACGGACGACGCCGTCATCATCGACGGTGACGAGGACGACGCGGCGGGGACGACCGACCGCGAACCCGGACAGTGGCCAGAAGAGCCGGGCGACGACGGTGAGAACGACGGGTGGCGACCCGAGACAGATCTGACCGCCGAGGAGCCCGTCGACGGGTCCGCTGCGGCCGAGTCCGCAGAAGGCGAGGCAGTCACCGTGCCAGCAGGGCAGTTCCGCTGTCCGGAATGTGGCTTCACGACCGATGTCGAGGCGAGTTCGCTCAGGGCGGGTGACTTCTGCCCGGAGTGCCACAGAGGCACACTGGTCACCGGTAGCGAGTGAACGCAAAGGGTAAGACGGGGCCTCGCAAAACGAAGCCCATGCGAGAGTACAAGATGCGGCGGGGTGAACACCTTGAAGACCGCGTCCCGGACATGGAAGCGTTTGTCGAGGAGCACTTCGGCGAGATTACGGACACAGAGGAACACAACGGGAGTGACCTCCTCGTGGTAGACGAACCGGACAACCCCGTGTTCGACCGGGTCGTCGCTGGCACCGTCAGCTTCGGCAGCAAGAAAGATAAACTGGCGCTCCACATCGACGAGAAGCCCGCAGAGGAGGTCATCGCCGAGGGGCACGTCGATGCCGCCGAAGACGCCGTCACCGTCAAGAACGACTTCTTAGAGGGCGCGACCGGGCGCGACGCGAAGGCGCGACGGGACTCCCTCAAGCGATCCGTCGAGGACGACGCGGACAAACCCGACAACGTCTGAGCACGGCGAGATTTTTCTTCGGCCGAGAGCGAGCGTGGCGGTATGCATAAATACGTACATGTCATATGTTCACACACGCCCTTCCCGGAGGCGCGTGAAAATATCCGGGTCGTGGAGTCGCCTGAACAGGCGACTCGACGTGGCACCCTGTCATAGTTTGCCGCCCCGCCGGAGGCGGCCCCAATCCGGCATTCGGCACGGCTACTTTGGGCGTCCGCTTCGGCTTCAGTCCACCAGTCCGTAGCCACGCCGGACCAGTTCGATGTCGAGGGCGACGACGGTGACGGTCAGGCCGGAGAGAACGACCAGCGAGAGTTCTGGCGAGATGTCGGCGGCCTGTGGAACGACGCCGTAGCGGACGCCGTTGACCATGTACACCATCGGGTTCAGCAGTGTAACCTGTCGCCAGATGCCCGAGAGCGCCGACAGCGGGTAGAACACCGCGCCGAAGAACACCAGCGGTCGGATGATAAACTGGGTCAACACGGTGAGGTAGTCGAAGTCCCGCGCCCAGAGGCCGCCAATGACCCCAAATCCGGCGAACAGCGTCGGGATGACGAGCGTGAACGCCACCAGATAGAACGGGTTCGGAACGGAGACGGGCGTAAAGATGAGGCCGACACCCCAGATAATCGCACCGACGACGATTCCCCGTAGAGCCGAGGCGGCGACGTAGGCCAGCACCATCTCGGTATGGGAGAGCGGCGAGGTCTGTACCTCGTGAATGTACTCGTTCCAGCGGCCGTGGAAGATGGAGAATGAAGCGTTCTCGAAGGCGTTCGAGACCATCCCCAGAACGACGAGTCCGGGGAGAATGAAGAGGATATAGCCCGCGCCGCCGAAGGCGTCGGGGTCGCCGCCGCTGATGCGCTGCCCGAGGACGACGCCGAAGACGGTGAAGTACAGCACGTTCGTGATCATCGGCGGCAGGAACGTATTGCGCGGGCGGCGGACGTAGCGGAGTATCTCCCGGTGAAGCAGCGTCCAGAAACCGACGAGGCGAGCGCGAGCCCCCGTCGGTGCGCCGCGTTCGCGTTGGTCGCCCTCGGTGGCGGTGCTGCCGTCAGCGACGGCGATGGCCTCGTTCCCGCCGTCTGTGGCGTCTCGGCTCACGCCGATACCTCCGCGTAGTCGCGGTCGTCGCGGGTCATGTCGACGAACACCTCTTCGAGCGACGCCCGGCGGATGTTGAGCGACGTGACCGTGTGGCCCTGGCGTTCGAGTTCGCGCATCAGTTCGGGCGCAGTCTGACTCCCGCCAGCGGCGGTGACGCTGAGGCCGTCGTCGGTGACCGCGACCTCGCTGACACCGTCGATGTCCAATCGCGGCGCGCTCCGGGGCGGATCGGCGAGTTCGAGTTCGATGGTGTCGGTGCCGCGCGCCATCAGGTCGTCGGGCGCGGCGACCTCAACCTTCTGACCGCTGTCCATGATGGCGACGCGGTCACAGAGGCGTTCGGCCTCCTCGATGTAATGCGTCGTCAGCAGGATGGTCGTCCCGGCGTCGTTCATCCGGTTGATGATGTCCCAGAGGTCGTGGCGTAACTGCACGTCGACGCCAGCGGTCGGTTCGTCGAGAATCAACAGATCTGGATTCGAGACGAGCGCTCGCGCGAGAACGAACCGTCGTTTCATCCCGCCGGAGAGCCAATCGAAGCGAGTGTCTCGCTTCTCCCAGATGCCGACGGTCTTCAGGGCGTCTTCCGCTCGTTCTCGGGCGGCCTTCTTGCCGATACCGTGATAGCCGGCCTTATGGTGTAAGACTTCCCGAATCGGGAAGAATCGATCGACGTTGAACTCCTGTGGCGCGAGACCGATGCGGTCGCGGGCCTCGCGATAGTCGTCTTCGACGTCGAAGCCGAACACCTCGGCGGTGCCGCCGTCCTTGTGGACGAGGCCGACGAGCGTGTTGATGAACGTCGTCTTGCCCGCGCCGTTAGGACCGAGCAGTCCGAAGAACTCGCCGCGTTCGACGGTGAGGTCAAGTCCGTCGAGCGCCTGCACGTCGCCGTAGTCTTTCCGTAAATCTCGTACGCGAATCGCGGGAGCGGTCATTGTCTACGCAAACACAGCGACACCGAAAAGCGCGTTGAACGCGGCGGTGCAGGCCGCTTAGTCGCGTGAGAGAGTATCGAACAGAGAGCGAATCAGTTACTGCCCGAGTCGCTCGCGTGAGATGACCACGTCGCTCGGTGTGATGATGAGCTGGTCGTCGTCCTTCTGGACGATGTCCCCGCCGACCTCGTTGGCGACCTGCTTGAGTTCGTCGCTGATGTGTTCCATCGTGCGGTCCTGCGTGGAGTGGCGCGTGATGTCGGCGATGACGACGTCGCCGTCGTAGACGGCGTCTTTGATGTCGATGACGTCTTGCTTGTCGCTGATGCGGGCGATGCGAATCTGTCGTTCGGCCTCCGCGCTGGCGGTGTCGTACTCGTTGGCCTGCAGTTCGACGTAGTCCTCGGTGTTGCGGGACGAACCCGTCTCGCCGAGAATCTTGCTCATCAGTCCCATGTCACTCACGGCGAGCGCAACCCGTTTCAAGGTTTCGTCAGACGAAGTCTCGTGCCAGACGACCGTCACGGAGCGGTCTTCGGCACGATTTCTCGGTCGGCGTCGGCGAAGCTACACCGAGAACTCGAAGAGGTCGTCACCGACGTGGTGAATCGACTCGACGACCTTACCCGAATCGCCGACCATGTCGTCGCCGTCGGTCTTCGCCCGGCCGACGGCGAGGAACTTCCCGTGGGACTCCTCGTTGATGACGACGAGGTCGCCCGCGCTGATATCGGGGTCGGCCTCGGTGATGCCCGGTCGCATCACGTCCGCGCCGTCGGAGACGAACGAGACTGCGCCCGCGTCGACGGTGACGACGTGCTTCTGTGGCGGATAGACGTTCGCGCCCTGTACGGTGAGGAACGGCTCCTCATCGATATAGAGGACGTGTGGCTCGCCGTCGACGAGGACGACGTCCCAGTCGCTGTCCTCGAATTCGACCTTCTCGAAGCTGTCGGCGTCCAGTTCGACGCCGAGTTCGTCGGCCAACGCCGACTCGATGGCGTCGACCTCGTCCGAGCGGAGGTGGTGCCGGGACTTGACGTTCATACGAACCTCTGCGACGGGGCCGGGCGTAAGCGTAACGAACGACGGGCGAGCGAACGCGGCGTTCGTTGGCTGACCGACCGCGAGGTTCGAGGGGGAGACCACGACTCTCGGTGCGGGGAGGCTTTTGACCCGACGGTCCGTAGCCCCCGTATGCGCGTCGTCACGCTGCTTCCCTCTGCCACGGAGATCGTCTACGCCCTCGGAGTCGAACCAGTCGGTGTCTCCCACGAGTGCGACTACCCGCCGGCGGCCCGCGAGGTGCCGTCGGTCAACCGCTCGCGGGTCGACCCTGAGGCGTCAAGTAACGAGATCAACGAACAGGTCGCCGAGGCCGAATCGGGTAACGGCGTCTACGCCATCGACCGCGAGGCGCTGGCGAGTGTGGACCCGGACGTAATCATCACGCAAGGCGTCTGTGACGTCTGTGCCGTCGACCACGTCCAGGTCGAAGCCGCCGTCGAGTCGCTGGGACTGGACGCCGACGTGGTGACGCTGGACGTCCACAGCCTCGCGGATTTATTCGAATCCATCCAGCGCGTCGGCGTGGCCATCGACCGCGAGGCGGCGGCAACCGACCTCGTGGCTGACCTCCGCGAGCGCGTCGCCGCCGTCGAATCGACCGTCGAACGCGCTCCCGACACGCCCAGCGTGGCCGTCCTCGACTGGCTGGACCCGGTGATGGTCGCCGGTCACTGGGTTCCGGAGATGGTCGAGAAAGCCGGCGGCACCTACGGGATGGAGGACGCCGGCGCGCACTCCCGGCCCCGTGAGTGGGAGGAAGTCCGTGCGTACAATCCCGACGTGCTCGTGGCCGCGCCCTGTGGCTTCGATATCGAGCAGACTCGCGAGAACCTCGCTGACGTTACCGAGCGGCCGGGATTCGACGACCTGACCGCGGTGCGGGAGGGACGCACGTACGTGATGGACGGACACCACTACGTCAACCGCTCGGGGCCGCGGCTCGTCGACACGCTAGAGTTTCTGGCGGCTGTGATGCACCCTGGCCTGTTCGACACGCTGCCGCGGGACGCCGTGCAGGAACTGCCGGCGCTCAGGGCGTAGCGTAACTCCGATTTACTCCCCGGTCAGCGCACAGCGGCCCTCGTAACTGGCGTCGGCGACGCTTTCGATAGCCGGCTCGGACCCGCAGACCGGACACTCCGGGTTGGGCGCGATGGGCACCTCGTCGACGCTCATCTCGGCGGCGTCGTAGGCCAAGAGTCGACCGTCCAGCGACTCGCCATAGCCGAGGGCGACCTTGACGACTTCCGTCGCCTGCAAGCAGCCGATAGTGCCGGGGAGCACGCCCAGCACGCCCGCCGTCGAGCAGTCGGGGACGGTGCCCTCCGGCGGCGCTTTCGGGAACAGACAGCGGTAGCACGGGCCTTCATCGTCGCCCGTGAAGGTCGTCACCTGCCCCTCGAAGCGAAACACTGCACCGTGAGAGAAGGGGACGCCAGCCAGCGTGCAGGCGTCGTTGACGAGAAATCGCGTGGCGAAGTTGTCCGAGGCGTCGACCACGATGTCGTAGTCGGCCACGAGGTCCGTGGCGTTCTCGGCGCTGAGTCGCAGTTCGTGCGCCTCGACGGTCACGTCGGGGTTCAGTCCCGCGACGAACTCCCGCGCGCTCTCGACTTTCGGTCGCCCCACGTCGTCGTCGCCGTGGATGACCTGTCGCTGGAGGTTCGAGCGCTCGACGACGTCGTCGTCGACGATGCCGAGCGTTCCGATGCCCGCCGCCGCGAGATACTGCAGGACCGGCGCGCCGAGACCGCCCGCACCGACCACGAGCACCGACGTATCGAGCAGCGCCGCCTGTCCGTCCGGCCCCACGTCGTCCATGATGATGTGCCGTGAGTAGCGGTCGAGTTGCTCGGGGTCCAAGTCCGGTCGCATACGCGAGCGTATGTCTGCGCTCGGGGATAAGGTGTCGGATAGTGAGTTCGGGACCGGCGAGTCGCCAACCGCCAAACGGAACGTCGAAGCCGGCCAAAAAATCCCTTCTGTAGCTGGCCAATCAACCGACACGGGTGGGGTTTCTGGCTGTTCTGCGTTGTGTGCCCGTCGGATTCGCTATCGGCTGCTCCAGTTGCTAGCAGTCGTAGAGGTCGTGATACTTCTCGTCAGCGTAGTCCAGGAAGTAGTCGGCAGTGAAGGACTCGCCGGTGGCTTCCTTCACGAGGTCATCAGTTTCGTAGCGCGCGCCGTGGCGGTGGACGTTCTCGGTCAGCCAGTCGTGGATGGGGTCGAAGTCACCCGCCCGAACGAGTGAGTCCACGTCGCCGACATCCTCGCGGAGGTGGTGGTCCAACTGCGCGGCCAGCACCGAGCCCAGCGAGTAGGTGGGGAAGTAGCCGATCGCGCCGTTGGTCCAGTGGATGTCCTGCAGACAGCCCTCGGCGTCGGTGTCGGGACGCACACCGAGATACTCCTCCATCTTGTCGTTCCAGACCTGCGGGACCTCCGAGACCTCTAAGTCGCCCCGAATCAGGTCGCGCTCTATCTCGAAGCGGAGGACGATGTGCATGTGGTAGGTGAGTTCGTCCGCTTCGACCCGAATCAGGTTGTCCTCGTACACTTCGTTGGCGGCCTCGTAGAACTCGCGGGGCGTGGCGTCAGTTCCCAGCTGCTCGTTGGCGGTGTCGGTAAAGAGGTCCCAGAAGGGGCGCGTGCGACCGACGTGGTTCTCCCAGAACCGAGATTGGGACTCGTGGACGGTCAGGTCGCGGTTGTCGCCCAGCGGCGTCCCGTAGTCCTCCCGCGGCAGGCCGAGCGTGTAGGTGGCATGACCGAACTCGTGGATGGTCGACCCGACGGCGTCCATCGGGTCGTCGGGCTTGAACCGGGTGGTGACGCGGGCATCGAACTGCGTCCCCGTCGAGAACGGGTGCGGGGCGGTGTCGAGGCGGCCGTGATCCCAGTCGTAGCCGAGCACGTCCAGCGCCTCCTCGACGAGTTCGTGCTGCACGTCGTCGTCGTAGGTGCCCGAGAAGGGGTCCGCGAGCGTCACGTCGCTGTCGTCGATGTCGTCGATCAACGGCACGAGTTCGTCGCGCAGTTGCGTCAATACCTCCTCGGCGGTGTCGATGCCGAGGTAGGGCTCGTACTCCTCGAAGAGGACTTCGTAGGGGTCGCGGTCAGGGTCGATGGCCTCGGCGTACTCCCGGCGGAGCTGTACCATCTCTTCGAGGGTGTCGGCGTAGTGGTCGAAGTCGTCCTCGGCTTTCGCCTGCTCCCAGACCGGCAGGGCGTTCGAGGAGGCCTCCGAGATGCGCTCGACGAGGTCCGAGGGGACCCGGACCGCTCGCTCGTGGTCGCGGCGGACTTCGCGGACGACGGCTTCCTGTTCGGGGTCTAGCTCCGCGCTTTCGAGGTCGTCCAGCCACTCGCTCAACTGGTCGTCGGTCAGCAGGTCGTGATGGAGCGTCGAGAGTGCGGAGGACTGCTTGGCGCGAGCGGGGGTCCCGCCCTCGGGCATCATCACTTGCTGGTCCCACTGGAGGACGCCCCCCGCGTCGCCGACGTAGTGGAGGCGCTTGACGTGGTCGAGGAACTGTTCGTAGGTGGAATCTATCTCGCTAGTCGTTGCCATGGCATGCCGTTGGGTCGGGTGTCCTAAATGTGCAATGTCGGCGGTAAGGCGTGCACGGCAGCCCCGCAACCTCTCGGGCGAGGCGATAAATCCGCCAAGAGACACCTCCGAAGATGGCCCAAAAGACCGATACGGGGGAGTATCGAACAGCGTGCTATCGTGACTCCGAACGTCACCGGTATCGGCCCGGTCGTGGTGTACCTCGCCATCCTCGGCTTCGTCGGTATCCAGTACCATCGCGACAAAGTGACGACCCGTCGGTTGCCGCTACTGGTCGGAATGTGCCTCATCTGGCTCGCGTCCGGGCTGTTCCAACTCGCCACGAACGGGACGACGCTGGGCTACGCGTTCGACGGTCTCTCGGTCCTCACGCTGGTCGGGGGACTGTACGGTCTCTACTGGTGGTGGCGACACCGGGACACCGAGACGCCCGGCCCGAACCACGACGACCGAGAGTCTCTCTGAGATTCCGGCGGTCGAGCGGTCCCGCCGGCTCGAAACGTCATCCGAGCCACGACGTGGCGACAGTCTCGTAGATGTCCCGACACCGTTCGAGTACCTCGATAGCGACGCTCTCGTCGGCAGTGTGGGCCTCGCCGGGTTCGGCCGCGCCGACGACGACGCAGTCAGTGCCCGCCGCCGCGAGCCAGCCCGCGTCGGTGGCGTGTGGCTTGACGACGTGTTCGGGGCTGGCGTCCTGTGCGGCGGTCGCCGCGTCGAGAACCCTGTCGGCGAACGCGCGGTCCCCGCAGGCCATCGGCGGCAAGTCTTGGTCGACCCGCACCGAGACGCCGTCGATAGATTCGACGCGGTCGAGCGGCGCGCGTTCGTCGGGGACCGTGCGCTCGTCGACAGTCAGTTCGCACTCCTCGGGAATCACGTTCCACGCCGACCCGCCCGCTATTTCCGTGACGGCGACGCTCCCTCGCAGTTCGTGACCCAGCACCTCTGTCGTCGGGAAGTCGAGGTCGCGGACGATATCGACGGCATCCGTGGCGCGGTAGATGGCGTTCTCGCCGGCCTCGGGTTCGCTCGCGTGAGCGGCCGCACCCTCGGCGACGATGGTCGACCCGCGCCGGCCCTTGTGAGCGACGGCGACGTCCGTGACCCCCGCCGCGGAGTAGCCCGTCGAACCTTCACCGACGACGGCGTAGTCCGGTGCGAACCCACCGGCAGAGCGGTTCCCGCTCTCCCGAGCCTCCGAGTCGGCCGACTCGGAGACCCCTTCGATGGCGGCTCGGCAGCCGACGCCGCCCCGTTCCTCCCCGGCGAACGAGGCGAAGACGAGTTCGCCGTCGCTCGGCGTGCCCGCGTCTCGGAAGGCCAGCATCGCCGCCGCGAGACTCCCTTTCATGTCGGCCGTCCCTCGACCGTAGAGGCGGCCATCGCGCGCTTCGAGGACGTACGCGCCGTCGGTTTCGATCTGCGAGTCGTCCGGCGGGACGACATCGTGATGACCGACCAGCGCGAGCGACTCGTCGCCTTCGCCGCCTCCCTTTCGCGCGAAAACGTTACCGTGGTCGTCGTACTCGACGGCCGCGTCGGTGTGTTCGCGGAGCCACGCGGCGACGTACTCGCCGGCGGCGGACTCGTCGCAGTCCGGCCCGTCGTGGCTCGGAATCGAGACCAGCTCCCGAGTGAGGGCAGCAACGTCCATACCTCGACGATGTGGTCCGAACGGTTTGGTTCTTGCCGGAAACGTCAGCGGA
Source organism: Haloarcula amylovorans (assembly GCF_004681185.1). Taxonomy (GTDB): domain Archaea; phylum Halobacteriota; class Halobacteria; order Halobacteriales; family Haloarculaceae; genus Haloarcula; species Haloarcula amylovorans. Next base: position 27,885 of record NZ_SRIF01000013.1, read on the forward strand.
GCGCCGCGTACGTGACGCCTAGCACGCCACCGTAGACGACATGCCAGAGCAGGCTCGGGACGGCGAAGTTCGGGAACGGCGGGGCCTGCGGGAAACCGACCACGCCGAGCCACAGCGGCATCACGAGCGCCGCGAGCACCAGCCACGTCAAGACGCCCCAGACGACGCCGAGACCGAGCGTCGTGCCGATAGAGCGGTCGGCGGGCAAACCGCGCTCGGCGATGGCAGCGAAGGCGACGCCGAGAACCGCCCCGTGCGAGAGGTGGACGACCCACCCCGCGACGCCGCCCGAGAGCCCGTAGAGGCCGGGAATCGCACCCTGTAGTACGGGCGGATTCATCAGCGAGATGAGGACGGCCATCACGGCCGCACCGAGGATACCGCCGAGCACACCGGCTTGCCAGTCGGCGAGCGTTACGTCCGTCTCTGCCGCAGTCGTGGATTCGGTCGCCATTGCGTCTGTCGATGGTCGCGGTGCTGTCAAATAGGCAACTTGTTCGAGCGGCGGGCGCACACGACCACGGTAGCTTAAAGTGGTAGCATCTACCAACCGAGACGGCTCAGCTCACGAACAGGCGGCGCTGCGCCCGTTCGTGGTCGGCCGCGAGTACGTCCACCAGCGGTGCGAACGGTGTCATGTCGTCCAGCGTGCGGTCGGCACTGTCCTCGATGACGTCGATCATCACCGGCCGCAGGTCGTCGAGAATCCGCTGGGCGTCGGTGTGACCCAGCGAGAGGAGGCGCTGAGCGGCCCCCAACAGGCCGGTTACGAACCCGTGACAGCACAGCAGACACGCCGCTCGCGCGTCGATTCCGGCGAGCGCCGTCGCCGCGCCGAGGACGACGGCGTAGTTACCCGGCGCATCGTCTCCGGCGGTTCCACCGCCGCTGTTCGAGGCGCTACGTTCCTCGCCCCCTCCAGCGGTTCCACCGCCTCCGTTCGAGATGCTTCGCACCTCGCCATCGACGCGTTCTGCGTACCGCTCGAAGATGTCAGACTCGCGCAGGTCACGCTGGAGCGAGAGCAGTCGAGCGCCGGAGTGCTGCGCGCTCTCGCGGAACTCTGCTGCCAGCGTCGCCGCCGCGAGTCGGCGGTCGGCAGCACAGATTCCGTCTACCTCGCTCTCGCGCGCGGCGGCGTGAGCCGCCCGCAGCGCCACCAGTTCGGCGGGACCGACCTGCCGTCTGAGGTACGTCTCTAAGAGCGCGCGCAGGTCGTCGGCATCGGTCACCCGGTCGTCGGCGACGAACTGTTCGAGACCGTAGGAGACGGTGTAGGTGCCGACCGGGAGAAACGAGTCGGCCAGCCGGAACGCTTCGAGGGTCGCCTCGTCGTTCATTCGCCCGCTCCGTCGATGGTTCGGACGCCGTGCGTGTGGTCGTGGTTGTGCCCGTGGTCGGTGCCATCGTGAGCGTGGCTGTGGTCGCCTCCGTCGTCGAACGTCGTCGGTGGAACCCGCTCGTAGCGGGTCGTGACGCCCTCGGGAAGCAGGTCTGCGACGGCGGTATCCATCCGCTCGCGAGTGTCGGGCACCGGAAACAGCGCCTCCTCATCCCGAATCGAGAGGTCCCAGTGTCGGTTGCCGAGCGCGTGGCCCAGTTCCAGCGCGACGACGGCGGACACGTCGGCGTCGGCGAAGTCGAGGACCAACGCGTCCACCGCGGCGAGCTCGACCACGACCAGCGTCCCGTCGTCGGTTTCGAGCACGTCGCCGTCCGCGAGGTCCCGAGCCACGACGATGCCGAGATCTTCGCCGTCGGTCGTCTCCGTACGCAGGCGCGAGCGCCGCCGGTCGGTGTCCGAGAGGACGACCCGAAGCGGGTCGGCGTCAGCCAGTCGGTCGGCAATCGCGGGGTCGTCGCTGTGGCCGAGATAGCTGTCGGCGACGCGCATCAGAACTTCCTCCCGGACGGTGCGGGTGCGTCGATGAGAGTCCGGCGGGCACGGTCCCACGCGGCGTGCAGCGCACTCTGGACCGTCTCCGCGCGGTCGCCCAGCGCGCGGACGACGACGCCCGCGTCGTTGGGGAGGGTCGTCGCGCCCGCGCGGGCCTCGCAGTCGGCGACGGCCTCGTGGAGCTTGTCGCTCATATCGGCGGTGTCGGTCCCGGGCGCAACGACGAACAGCGTCCCATAGACCGTGAACTCGCCGAAGATGCCCGGCTCAGTGGGGTCGCTCTCGCCGGGCGCGAGGTGGGTCGCGTCCTCGAACAGCAGGCCGTTCGGTCCCTCGGCGCGAACCCGCGAGAGGTACCGCTCGAACTCGAAGCGCTCGCCGCGCGCGAGGCGACCGGGAACGACGATATCGCCGAGGACCGCCGTCGAACCCGTATCGAGCGAGAGCGTCAGGTCCTGTGAGTAGCGCGCATCGGCGTGGAGAATGGTCGGTTCCGGAACGTAGTCGAGATGCCCACCCGCGCCGACGGAGAGAGATGCGTCGGCGGCCGCGTAGTTGTGGGTCATCGACTGCACCTTCGTCGAACTCTGCGTCGAGACGTGTGCGACCGAGTTTCCCTCGACGGAGATAGCGATTTCGTGGCGGTCGCCCTGCGCGACGCCACCTGTCGGCGACTGGACGAACACCGTCGCCGCGTCGGGATGGGGGTCGTGGGCGAGCGTCCCCGAGACGTGGAACGGCACCGTCGCGTAGTCGTGGACGAGCGTCGTCCTGTCACTCGTCGGCGCGAACGTGAGTTCCAGCACGCCGTCCTTGCCGGGCATGCCGACAGCAGCCTGTGGCGGCGATTCGGCTGCGTACCCCTCGAAAGACGGGTGCGGGGCGTCGGCAACGTCTGCGGAGTCCGTCGCCTCCCTGGCCATCAGACGAACAACACCCCTTCGTGGAGGTGCCGAAGGACCTCGTCGATTCCCTCTTTCGCCTTGCAGTCGGTGAGAACGAACGGGCCGTCACGAACCTCGCGGGCGTCGCGTTCCATCACGTCGATGTCAGCGCCGACGTGCGGGGCGAGGTCCGTCTTGTTCATCACCAGCAAGTCGCAGTCGACCACGCCGGGACCGCGCTTTCTCGGGATGTCGTCGCCTTCTGCGACCGAGATGACGTACAGCGAGTAGTCGGCGAGTTCGGGGTTGAACGTTGCCGCGAGGTTGTCGCCGCCGCTCTCTATCAGCACGAGATCGAGTTCCGGGTGAGAAGCGAGGAAGGTGTTTATCTGTTGGAGGTTCATCGAGGGGTCCTCACGGATACCGGTGTGTGGACACGCGCCCGTCTCGACGCCCGCAACGAGGTCTTCGGGGACGACGCCTGCGAACCGCTCGCGCAGTCGCTCGGCGTCCTCCTGCGTGAGGATGTCGTTGGCGATGACGCCCACGTCGAGCCCGTCCTCGCGGAGTTGCGGGACGATTTCCGTCAGCAGCGAGGTCTTACCCGACCCGACCGGGCCGCCGACGCCGACCGTCGCCACGTCGCGGTGCGTCAGGCTCACGATTCAGTCACCTCGCTCCCGTCCGCCTCGCTGTCCCCGTCCAGTCCGCCGACGCTGTCGGAGCGAATCGGGTCGTGGACGGTGACGAGTTTCGTCCCGTCGGGGAAGACCGGTTCGACCTGAATCATGCCGATCATCTCGGGGACCCCTTCCATGACATCTTCGCGGCCCAGCAATTGAGACGCGCCGGCGCGAATTTCTGCGACGCTTTCGCCGTCGCGGCCGCGCTCGATGCACCAGTCGCTGATGTACGCGACGGCTTCGGGGTGGTTCAGCGGGACGCCGCGGTCCTTGCGGCGTCGCGCGACCGCTGCAGCGGTGAAGACGGTGAGCCGTTCTTGCTCTTTGGCTGTGAGTTTCATAACATGTACCGCTGTGCGAGTGGCAGTTCCGAAGACGGTTCGCAGGTAACGTGTTCGCCGTCGACCCGGACCTCGAACGTCTCGGGGTCGACCTCGATGTCGTCGGGACAGTAGTCGTTGTAGACCATGTCGTCCTTGCCGGGCGTGCGCGTGCCCTCGACGGGGACGAGGGGTGTGTCGAGGCCGTACGCCTCGCCGACGTCGGCTTCGGCGGCCGCGGGCGAGACGAACGAGAGCGAGAGGCCGTGTTTAGCCTTACCGACGGCCCCCGCGCGTTCGCGCTGGAGGATGGGTTCGCAGGTCATCAGCGACCCGTTGGCCTCGCCCATCTCCGAGTGGACCGGGAAGCCGCCCTTGAACGTCATCGCGGGTTTGACGCCGAAGAACGCGGGGTCCCACAGCACCACGTCGGCGAGTTTGCCGGGTTCGAGCGTCCCGACGTAGCGTTCGATGCCCGCCGAGATGGCGGGGTTGACCGTGTACTTCGAGACGTAACGCTTGATGCGATGGTTGTCCGCGTCGGTGCCTTCGTCCTCGGGCAGGGGCCCCCGCTGGGACTTCATCTTCGAGGCCGTCTGCCAGGTACGAGAGACGAGTTCGCCCATCCGCCCCATCGCCTGAGAGTCCGTCGTCATCATCGAGATTGCGCCCATGTCGTGGAGCACGTCCTCGGCGGCGATGGTCTCCGCACGAACCCGGGACTCCGCGAAGGCCACGTCCTCGGGTACGTCGGGATTCAGGTGATGGCAGACCATCACCATGTCCAGGTGCTCGTCGAACGTGTTGTCGGTGTAGGGCATCGAGGGGTTCGTCGAGGAGGGGAGCATATTCGGCTCGCCGACCATCTCCATGATGTCCGGCGCGTGGCCCCCGCCGGCCCCTTCGATGTGGAACAGATGCATCGTCCGGCCATCGACGGCGGCGAACGTGTTCTCGACGAACCCGGCCTCGTTGAGCGTGTCCGTGTGCATACAGACCTGTACGTCCTCGTCTTCGGCCACGTCGAGGCAGGTGTCGATGGCGTCGGGCATCGACCCCCAGTCCTCGTGGAGCTTCAGCGCACAGGCACCCGCCTCGACCTGTTCGCGCAGCGGTGCCGGGTCGGAGGCGTTACCTTTGCCGTAGAAGCCGACGTTGACCGGCCACGCTTCGGCAGCCTGCAAGAACCGCTTGATGTTCTCGGGACCGGTCGTACACGTCGTCGCGCCGCCGCCGTAGCCGCCGCCGAGCATCGTCGTCACGCCCGTCGAGAGCGCGTGTTCGTGCAGTTGTGCGGAGTTCCAGTGGACGTGGATGTCCAGCGCTCCGGCAGTGGCAATCTTCCCCTCGCAGGGGTAGACATCCGTCGCCGGGCCGACGACCATGTCGACGCCGTCCATCGTCTCGAGATTCCCCGCTTTCCCGATACCCGCAATTTCGCCGTTCCGGATGCCGATGTCGGCCGAGACGATGCCGAGGATGGGGTCGATTATCGTCGCGTTCGTCAGCACCCAATCCAGCGCGCCTTCCTCCTGTGTAACGCCGGAAGCCATCCCGAGGCCGTCCCGCAGCGTCTTCCCGCCGCCGAAGACCGCCTCGTCGCCCTGGGTCCGCAGGTCTGCCTCGACTTTTGCGAATAGTTGGGTGTCGCCGAGCCGCACCTTGTCGCCCTCTGTAGGCCCGTAGAGTTCCGCGTAGGCGTCGCGGTCGATGTCGCGTGTCATTCCTCATCCGCCTCGCTATCGTCGCCCGGCTCGCGGGTCGTTCCTCCCCGCTTGCTATCTCGAGGCGCGCTCTCCGAGCGCGCCTCGCTATCCTCGAAACCGGCATCTCGCAACCGTTCGAGCGCATCACTCGGGTCGCCATCGACACTTCCGTTGACCATCCCGTTCATCCCGTGGGCGACGCGCTTGCCGCCGATGGCGACGAGGTCGACGGTCTGTTCGTCGCCCGGTTCGAATCGGACTGCGGTACCGGCGGGAATGTTCAAGCGCATCCCGAAGGCGGCCTCGCGGTCGAATTCGAGGGCGGCGTTGGCCTCGAAGAAGTGGAAATGTGACCCGACCTGCACCGGGCGGTCGCCAGTGTTGCCGACCCTCACCTCCGCCGTCTCGCGGCCCTCGTTCAGCGTCAGCGTTCCCTCTCCGGGTATCACTTCGCCGGGGACGAGGTCCTCAGCCACGACGCACCACCTCGACCAGCGTTTTCGACTGTTCGTCCATCGTCTGCGTGTGAGTTTGGACAGGTGTGATAAGCAGCTTCCTCTCGGTGCAAATAGCGCCACTCGTTTCGGTATTTTATCTAGTCCGTCACTCTACAATCCGTTCGGCTGGACAAACGTCCATCGTCACCCGTCCAGTCGGGTGCGCGCCTCGGCAACCGTCAACGGCACGTCTTCGCGCCCCTCGAACAGTCGGACGACCTGCGGCGGACGGAGGTCGCAGTCGGCCAGCAGGTCGGCGTCGGTCAGTATCTCGCGGGTCAGACCGCGAGCGGCCACCTCGCCCGCGGCGTCGAGCAACACGACCCGGTCGGCGACGTGCGGGACGAGTTCCGTCTCCGGCGTCGACGTGACCAGCGTGACCCCTGCCGCCGAGAGGTCGTCGAGCAGCGACAGAATCTCGGCGCGGTTGGCGGCGTCGACGTTGCTCACGGGTTCGTCCAGTAAGAGTACGTCGGGTTCGACGGTGAGCGCGCTCGCCAGCGCCGCGCGGCGCTGTTCGCCGCCGCTGAGCCTGAACGGCGGTTTCGACAGCAGTCCGTCGAGGTTCAGCGAGTCGGCAAGGCGCTCGATACGGCGGTCCACCTCGCTACGCGAGATATCCTGTTGGGCCGGGCCGTACGCGAGGTCCTCCCTGACCGTCGGATTGAACAGGTACTCGGCGGGGTCCTGCGTGAGGACGCTCAGTCGCTCCCGGACCGAGTCGGCGTCGGTCGTCTCCCCGAAGTATCGGACCGTCCCGGCGTCCGGTTCGACGAGGCCGCCGAGCAGTTGGAGGAGCGTGCTCTTGCCCGCGCCGTTCGGTCCGAGCAACGCGACCCGTTCGCCTGCGTCGATCGTCACGTCGACGCCGTCGACGGCGAGCGTCCCGTCGGGGTAGGCGTATCGGAGTCCCGTCGCCTCGATAGCGGTCACGCGAGGCTCACCCCGACGATAGCGGCGGCGACGACGACCGCGAACCCGAGGTCGGCCACACCGAGCGAGTCGTGAGAGCGAGTCGGCGTCGGTCCCGTCCCGCCGCGGGCGCGGGCGGCCCGCTGGACGCTTTCGCCACGTTCGAGGCTCCGCAAGAGGAACGTCCCGACGAAGTTTCCGGAGTCGCGCCATGTCCGACGCAGGTCCGGGTCCGCGAGCGTGCGGCCGCGCCGAGCGCGGACCATCCGTTCGAGTTCCGCGAAGAAGAGCAACAGATACCGGTAGGTGATCGCCAGCAGCGAGACGGCGATCGCGGGGGCGCGCAGGCGGCGAAACGCGGCCAACAGGTCCGCGAAGCGCGTCGTCAGCAGGAGGACCGAAAGGAAGGCGACGCAGGCGGCCACGCGGACGGTGAAGACGGCGACGTACTCGACGCCAGCGACCGACAGCGGCGTCCCCACCAGCGTCGGGCCGCCCATCAGGACGGCCTGCGGCGCGACGGCGACCACCGCGAACGCGGCCGGACCGGTCGCCCGTTCGAAGAAGGCCCGGACGGGAACCCGAGAGAGAAGGGCGAGCGCGGCTGCCAGTCCCGCGAGGAGGGCGACGCTCGGCAGGTCCCGTCGGGTGACGGTGACCGCGACGAGGGCGACGACGCCGACCAGCTTGACGCTCGGCGCGACGGCCTGCAGGAAGCCGGCCCGCTCCGGGACGTCCTCGGCGAGCAGGAACCACCGGGCGCGGGCCGCGACGGCCGCGACGGTGCGGTCTAAGAGGTCAGTTCGCGCCATCGGAGTCGGTGCCCAGAAGTCGACCGAGGCCGGCCGCGACGAGCAGCGTCAGCGCCGTCCCGACGACGGCCGAGACGAACGTCCCGCTCGCGCTCCCGAGTCCGGAGACGCCGTAGTCGGAAAGCGGCGCGACGCCGCTGGATTCGGCGTGGTCGGTCGCGCCCGTCGCCTCGGCGGCGTTTTCGAGGGGCTCGGCGTAGCCAACCGCGCCGGCCGCCCACCCGAATACCGGAGCCAGCAGCGTGAGGACGAGTAGCGCCGCGAGCGCGCGCGGGAGCCAATTGGGGACCATCAGGCGCTCGCCTCCCCCACGGCGGTCGGTCGGAGGTCCGGCCGAGCGTCGGCGAGATAGCGGTAGACGACGGCCGTGATAGCCCCCTCGACGAGGCCCAGGACGAGGTGGCCGACGCCCATGAGCGCGAGCGTGGTCAGTAGCTGATACTCGAACGCCGAGGAGAGGCCCAGCTGGAGTCCCGCAGTGAGCGCACCAGCGGTGATTCCGAGCCAGCCGGCGGCGAAGGCCGCCCGAAACTCGCCGTGAGGCGCGACCGCGCGATAGACGGCGTAGCCGACGTACACCTCGACGATTGCCATGTTGAAGACGTTCGCGCCGAGGACGACGAGGCCGCCGTCACCGAAGACGAGCGCCTGAATCGTCACGACGGTTGCCATACAGAGCGCGCCGAGATGTGGACCCAACAGGATGGCGGCGAACGCGCCGCCGACGAAGTGGGCGCTCGTCCCGCCGGGGATGGGCCAGTTGAGCATCTGTGCGGCGAAGACGCTGGCGGCGACGACGCCGACCAGCGGCGCGCGGGCGTCGGATATCTCGCCGTCGACTCGCTTGGCGGCGTACCCGAGCACCGCGACGGAGAGCGCGCCGAACAGCAGCGCGAGAGACAGATCGACGTAGCCGTCGGGAATGTGCATGTCACTGCGTCCCCACCCATAGAGGATAATACTTTCTCATCGCGCAGTATTACTGGCGTGGCGACGGTAGCCACGCATATTACCCCCACTCGCATACGCCGGGGTATGAGCGACGACATCGACCGTATCAGCCTGACGCTGCCGTCAGCGATGGTCGAGCGACTGGACGGGATCGTCGACGACTGGGAGTACGCCAGCCGCTCCGAAGCCATTAGAGACTCGCTTCGGGACTTCTTCGCCGATTACGAGTGGGAGACCGCCGGTGACGAACAACACCACGGGACGATCGTCATCGTCCACGACCACCACGTCTCGGGCATCGCCGACGACCTCCAGACCATCCAACACGAGATGGCCGACGCCATCACCTCCGTCCAGCACATCCACCTCTCGCACGATACCTGCATGGAGACGCTCGTCGTTGAGGGCGCGGCCAGCGACATCACCGAACTCGCCAACCGCCTCCGCGCGCTCGGCGGCGTCCAGCAAGTGAAGGTCGTCCTCGTCGGCCAGTAGTCGCCCGCGCTCGCCGACGGAGACGATGTCGCGAAACAGTGACCTGTCCGAGCGACGCGAACGAACACACCTATTTTCGAGGCCGTCCTTGTCGAAGCCGTGTTCCCGCGTCGGATTCGCGGCCTGGTCGTGCCAGCGCCGATTCGAGAGCGCCTCGCGGCGGCCGTCGAAGCCACACACCCCAACGAAGCCGGCGGCTTCCTCGCCTGTGAGCGCCGCGGCGACCACTTACACGCCGTCGAGCACGCCGAACTCGACAACGAAGCCGAGGAACCGACACGACGATACGTCACGACGGTCGACGACCGTGTTCCCACTCGTCCGCGCGTGTTCTACCACTCGCACACCTCCGCGGCGTCGCCGTCCGGGCTGACGAGAACGGACAGACAAAATATTCCCGAGCGGTTCGCCCTCGTCATCTTCGCCCCCCACGGCGAGCCCTACAGCTATCGCCTGTTCCGGCGAGGGCTCCTCCCGTGGCGCGAGCTCCCGGCCGAGGCGGCGGCGACCGACGAGTCGCCGACGCGCGCTCGCCTCCCGCGACTCGTCTGAAGCGGCGTCGCTCTCGCGACCACCTTATACAGTACAAGGAGTTCCAGGACGTACACATCGTTTCTACCTACTGGAACTGTTCGAACGTCCATCTGTCTCATGGGATGGTTTGGGGACGTGCATGGACGACCACAGACGGTAAACAATCACAGGAGAAGGCCTTTTTACTGTGGATGGGTCGCCACTTCTGTGAGACATATTCGACCAAACGTACACGAAATATGCAAGAAGGTCCGCGTATTGCACATCCGTTCGCGTGAAACGGCTCGATTCGTCAACCGGAGGGCGGACCGGTGAGCGTCATCGTCTACGGACTGGCGGCCATCGTGGTCGTGATGCTCGGCGTGGGTCTCTACGTCTCAAAATACATCAACGGCGACAGCGTCAACTACATCATCGCCGGCCGGGGACTGATTCTCCCGCTCGCCGCCGCGACGCTGATGGCCCAGTCACTCGACGCGAACGCGACGCTCGGTAACACCGACCTGACCGCCTCCTTTGGCTTCTGGGCCGGGGCAGCGCTCCCCATCGGACTGGCACTGTGTCTGTTCATCACCGGTCTCTTTTTCGCCAAGCCGATGAACCGGATGGACCTCGTCACGCTTCCGGACTTCTACCGCCGGAAGTACGGTCGGGGCGTCGAGATACTCGCGAGTCTCATCATGGTGCTGAGCTACGCCTTCTTGCTCGCCGGCAACCTCGTCGCCGGCGGCTACCTCTTTCAGACGTTCGTCGGCACCTCCTACTTCACGGGCGTCGTCGCCATCGCGGCCATCATCTTCACCTACACCATCGCCGGCGGCCTCTTCGCGGTGGCTTACACCGACGTGATTCAAGCGTTCGTCGCGCTCGCCGGATCGCTCGCGCTCGTCGCTTTCGTCGCCATGAACTACGGAATCACCATCCCCGAGGGGATGGGACCGACGGCGCTCGGCCAGCTCACCAACCCCTCGAAGGGCGCGTACGTCAATCTCGCCACCATCGCGGCCCTCGGTCTCGGGGACATCGTCGCGTTGGACTTCATGGAGCGCGTCTTCGCGGCCGACGACCCGGAGACGGCACAGAAGGCGTGTTTCATCGGCAGCCTCGGAACGCTCGTCATCGGGATTCCGTTCTCGATGGTCGCGCTCTCGGCCGGATCCATCCTCCAGTCGATGGGCATCCAGGCCGGCGAGCAGGCCGTCCTCTACGTCCTCTTACAGAATGCCGTCCCACCGTGGTTGGCGGCGCTCGTCCTCGGCGGTATCGTCGCCGCCTCGTTTTCGACGGGCGACGGCGCAATCTTAGGTACTTCGTCGGTCATCGCCCGCAACATCGGCGACATCCGCATCGACGAGAAGACCGAGGCCGACCCGACGGCGGCCGACGGCGGCTTCTTCAGTCACAAGAGCGACAAGCTCCTGAAGGTCACTCGACTGATGGCGGTCCCGATCACCGTACTCGGCGTGTTCTTCGCGCTTCGCGTCCCCGCGACGGGGATGTTGCTCGTCCTCGCGTTCGACATCATGTTCGCCGGCGCGCTCGTCCCGCTGGCGCTCGGTCTGTACTGGCCCGACGTGGCGACGACGCCCGCGGCGCTGGCCTCGATGATTTCGGGGAGCGTGACGCGACTCGCCTTCTTCGTCTTGATCCCGGTTACCTACGGCTACGAGAACACGCTCCTGTACGTCCAGAACGATATCTTCACCGCGGCGTTCGACGGCATCCCGACGTTCATCGCGCCGACCGTGAGTCTCGCAGTGTTCCTCGCCGTCGGCTACGCCACGCGGGAGAGCTACGGCGTCCGCACCCTCGACCGGCAGGGCCAGCGGACCATCGTCGCCGGCGGTGACGACGATGACTGACCACTCGGCCGGGGACCGCTTTTTCCTGTTCGGCCTCGCGCTGGTCGTCACCCTGTTGATCCTCGCGTTCGTGCTCACCGGAACCGGAGGATAAGATAGAAAAAAGAAATATCGACAGGCCGCACGTATTGTGCCAACCGAAACCCGAATTTACTATCCGATCGTGTGTCTTATTCGAATAGAGATGAATGCTCGTCCAATGGCCCTCTCGGCGAGGAGTGCCCTGTCGTGAGCACCGATTACGTCCGCGTGAAACGGAAGGTCCAACAACTCGGCTCCTCGACCCTGGCGGTGACCGTCCCGGCCGAGTGGGCGCGCCACCACGACATCGAGAAGGGCGACGAAGTCATCGTCCAGCGCGACGAGAACGGCGGCTCGCTGCTGTTGGTCCCCGAAGAACCGACCATCGAGGATACGGGCGCGACTATCGACGCCGACTCGCTGTCGCCCGACGCGCTGGGCCGAGCCGTCGTCACCCAGTACGTTCTCGGCCGGCAGCTCATCCGCGTCGAGTCGTCGTCGCCGCTCTCGCCCGACCATCACGACGCCGTCTTCCGGACGGAGCGACAGCTCATGGGACTCGGCATCGTCGAGCAGGCGAAACAGACCGTCACCGTCCGGTGTTCGGTCGCGCCGGGCGACTTCGACCTGCCGACGCTGCTGGGCCGTCTCAGCCGAACGGAGGCGACGATACGGACCGAAAGTATCACCGCTCTGATCGAAGGCGACGTCGAACGGGCGCGAGCGGCGTCGAGCCGCCACGGCCAGGTCGAGAAGCTGTTTTACCTCTTCTTGCGCCTGGTCTTTGCCACCTACCGGAACCCACAACTCAACCAGGAGGTGGGACTCGACACCGGCTTTCCGCTCATCGGCTTCCGGTCGGTCGCACAGGACGTGTCGCTGATGGCCGGGCTGGCTCGGGACATTGCCGACCTCGCCGTCGAGAGTGACGGAGAAGCGCCGGACGACGAGACCGCCGAGAAACTCGGTGACCTCGGCGAGGCGCTCGACGAGGCGGTGTGTGCGACCATCGACGCTGTCACGACCCCCGACTACGGAGCCACCGAGACCGCCCGCGACCGACTGGCGGCCGTCGACGAACACGTTACCGCCTGCAACGACCACCTGGCGAGCGAGCGCCCCGAACCCCTGTTGGAACTCCAGCGAGCGGTCGTCTTGCTCGAACGCTGTGCTCAGCACGCGCGCGACAGCCTCGACGTAGCGACCCACCTCGCGTTCCGAGCCTCGCCGGACCTCGTAGCTAGCGAGTGACATCCGCCACTTTTCTCGACAGCGCCGCCACGAGCGACAGCCACGTCGTGCGGCCACCTGGCCCGTCCTAGTACACCTAAAAGAGACTCGAACGGTACATGCCGACGGATGTTCATCCCGGTGGGTATTACACATCCGAAGGAACGCTTTTCAGTAATCACCAATCATCCACTACTGTCGCAAAAATCGGGCGAAAGACCAACCGATATCCGAAATAGCACCACGATTACCATGTCTGAAGAACGCAACGGCGAAGATATCTACGGCGAGAAGCACAAGGAAGCGAACGAACCCATCTTCAGTGGCGTCCCGACGTTCCTGAAGCTGCCCGAGGCCGAGCGGGACGAACTCGACGAGGAGGACGTAGACGTCGGCATCCTCGGCGCACCGCTGGACACGGCGACGACCATCCGTCCAGGGACTCGCTACGGGCCGCGTGCGGTCCGCGCCGCCTCAACGGTCCCCTCTCCGCCCTACGAGCACTTCAACATCGAGACGGGCATCGATCCGTTCGACACCTTCAGCGTCGCCGATACCGGTGACGCCACGGTGTCGCCCGGAGATACCCGACAGAGCCAGCTGAACATCGAGGACGCCGTCTACGAGATCAGCGAGCAGGCGACGCCGGTCGTCATCGGCGGCGACCACTCCATCTCTTACCCGGACATCAAGGGCTGGGCAGAGGCCAACGGCTACGAAGACATCGGGCTCATCCACTTCGACTGTCACGCCGACACCGGCGAGGACGGGCTCACTGGGTTCGAGTACGACCACGGCGCGTGGGTCAAGCGCGTCTACGACGAGGGCATCATGGCCGGCGAGAACTACACGCTCATCGGCCCGCGCGGGTTCTGGCCCGGTCCCGACACTTACGAAGACATGCGCGACGCCGGGATGAAGTGGTACACCGCGATGGAGGTCGGCAACATGGACCTAGACGACATCGTCGCAGACGCCGTCCAGCGTGTGACCGACGGCACCGACGCTGTGTGGGTCTCCTTCGACGTGGACGTGATGGAGCCGGCTTACTGCCCGGGCACCGGCGAACCGGAACCGGGTGGGCTCATCCCCCGTGAGGCCATCTACATGGTCCGGGAAGTCGTCAAGGCGCTGGACCCCAAGGACTTCGGCTTCGACGTGGTCGAGGTCTCACCCGCCTACGACGTGAGCGACTCGAACTCCTACAACGGCGGCATCACCAGCGGCTTCGCCAACCGCCTCATCATCGAGGTGCTTGGCAGCATGGCGCTGGCGTCGAAGGGCCTCGAATCGGGCGACCCAATCAAGCCCAAGGAGCCGCTCGGGCCGAGCGAGGCGGCCGAGACGCCCGCCGACGACTGAGCGGCTGCAACTGATCCCGGTTCGACACTGGCGGACATCTTTCAGCCGGGCCGACCGCACGCTCTCTTGTCAAACCGCGGCGGCCCACGCCATCTTTCCGCCCGCGAAACGAGTCGATTCTCCGTGTCGTCCGAAATAGTTCACATTCTCCTATTCTGGGCCCTATTGTTCCAAACATGTAGCAAAAACCCACTCACCTTTGAGTTCCTAATACACACGGGTATATGGTTGGACATCTATAAGATTGAATTGCAAACCCTTATTTACCATCTCGGAAATCGAAGGAATGTCATAAGATGTTGGACGAATACCCACATATTGCACATAATTCGTACATGATAGCTCAGAATTTCGCAGAATTTAGTACTGATTGTAAACTTAACTCGGGTGATTTCGCGTGAGTCGGAAGGACATCAGTCGTCGGCGGTTCGTCACCGCGGGCGGTGCCGCGGTGGTCGGGGGGCTCGCCGGCTGTTCACAGAGTAGCGGGAGCGGCGGCGACGGGAGTACCGGCGCGTCGACCGACGGGAAGAGCAGCGGTGAGACCGTCAAGATCGGCGTCTTGGAGGACCGATCGGGGACGTTCGCACTCAACGGCACGCCCAAGTGGCAGGCCAGCAAGCTCGCCATCGAGGAGATAAACGCCAACGGCGGCATCAACGGGGCCCAGATCGAGTTGTTCGATCCGGACCCTCAGTCCGACAACTCCCGGTACAAACAGCTCACTCGGAAGATGACCCAGCAGCGCAACGTCGACGCGCTGTGGGCCGGCTACGCGTCCTCGACGCGGGAGGCGATTCGCCCCATCATCGACCGACAGGATCAGCTCTACTTCTACACCACCCAGTACGAGGGCGGCGTCTGTGATAAGAACGTGTTCGCAGTCGGGCCGACTGCCCGCCAACAGCTCGGTAGCGTCCTCCCGTACCTACGCGAGGAGTATGGCCCGAAGATCTACACCATCGCCGCCGACTACAACTTCGGCCAGCTCTCTGCGGACTGGGTCAAGGTGCTCGCAGACGAGAACGACGCCGAGGTGATGGGCGAGGAGTTCATCAGCCTCGACAGCTCGCAGTTCAGTTCGACGATCAACAATATCCAAGAGGCGGACCCGGACTTCGTCATGTCGATGCTCGTCGGGAAGAACCACACCGCCTTTTACAAGCAGAAGGCTTCGGCCGGCCTGGACGTGCCCATCGGCACCTCGACGGCGATGGCGCAGGGCTACGAGCACCGCCGTCTCGAACCGCCGGCGATGAAGAACATCTACGCGGGCGTCAACTACATGGAGGAAATCCCGAGCGAGAGCAACACGAGAGACGGCGGCTTCGTCGACCGGTTCTACGAGATGTTCCCCGACGCCCCGTACATCAACGAAGAAGCCCAGACGAACTACTTCTCGACGTACATGTACAAGAAGGCTGTCGAACAGGCTGGCACGTTCGAGCAGCCGGAAGTCCGAGAGGCGCTCGAATCCGGGATCAGCCTCGGTCCGGAACACGCACCGGAAGCGCCCGAGGGCGGCTCGATAGAACTCGACGGCGCGACCCACCACGTCGACCACCACATGTGGGTCATGAAAGCCGACGCCGAGCACAACGTGACGGCGGTCAAAGACGAGAAGATCCCCGAGAAGTTCCTCTCCGAGACGGTCGGCTGTGACCTCACGCAGGAAGACGAGGAGACGCAGTACACCCCGCGAGACTACTTCGAGGAGGCCGAGTAGGATGGTCAACGGGCTGAACCTCGCCTTCCAGTACCTCCAGCAGTTCTCAGTGCTGGTGCTCGCGGCCGTGGGGTTGGCCATCATCTTCGGTATCATGGGCGTCATCAACCTCGCACACGGGGAGTTCATCATGGTCGGCGCGTACGCCACCGTCTTCGGCTACCACGACCTCGGGCTCCCGCTGCTCGCGTCGATGGTACTCGCAGTCGTCGTGACGGCCGCCTTCGGATTCGTCGTCGAACGCCTGCTCATCAAGCGGACCTACGGGCGGTTGTTCGACTCCATGGTCGTCACACTTGGCCTCAGTCTCGTCTTGTCACAGGGGATGCTCGTTCTCCGGGGCACCTCCGAACCGTCAATCCCGACGCCCTTCGGGACCATCACCTACGGGGCGTTCTCCCAGTCGCTGTACAAGGTCGCGCTCGCGCTGGTGGCCGTCGGCGTCCTCGCCGTCGTCTACTGGCTGTTCACGCACACGGAGTACGGCATTCGAGCCCGCGCGACGATTCAGAACGAAGAGATGTCCCGCTCGCTGGGCGTCACGACCGAGCGCGTCTACAGTCAGACGTTCGCCATCGGCTCGGCACTGGCCGGGCTGACGGGCGCGTTGCTCGCGCCGCTGGTCTCGGTCAACCCGACGATGGGCGGAACCTACCTGGTCAAGTCCTTCGTCGTCGTCGTGGTCGGCGGTCCCTCGGTCGTGCTCGGCACCGGGCTATCGGGTGGACTGCTCGGTGCCGTCGACGCCGGCGTGACGTATTTCTACGACCAGACGATGGGGAGTATCGTCCTGCTGGTCGTGACGGTGTTCGTCATCCGGTTCTTCCAGGACGGAATCACCGGGTTCGTCGAGCGCGCCCGCGACCGTCTCGCAGCGGAGGGAGCGTAGATGGCTGACGACCACACCGTCCCCGGTCTCGGCGGGCGCTTCGAGGGACCGAACACGGTCGGGAGCGGCCGCGGCTTCTGGGTCGCGCTCGCGGTCGCCGTCGCGGTACTGTTCGCGTACCCGTCGCTCACCAGTATCTATCAGGCCACCCAGCTGTCGCGGTATCTCGTCGCCGCATTCCTCGCGCTGTCGCTGGCATTCGTCTGGGGGTACGCCGGTATCCTCAGCTTCGGACAGAACGCCTTCTACGGCCTCGCAGCGTACGCCTTCGCCGTCACCGTCGGCAACCTCGCCTCGCCGTTGGGGACGACGGCAGCCGTCGTCGTCGCCGTCGCCTTTGGCGCGCTCGCGTCGTTCGTGCTGGGCTACTTCATGTTCTACGGCGGCGTGCGCGACGTGTACGTGACCATCACGACGCTGGTCGTCACCGTCGTGTTGAACACCTACGGAACGACCGCCAGTCAGGTGTTCGTCGGCTCGGTCAACCTCGGGGGCGACACCGGGATCGGAATCTCTGACGTCGTCCTCGGCGCAGGCCCGATGACCGTCACCCTCGTCCAGCCGCTCACCTACTACGTGATTGCCGCGCTCCTGGTGGCGACGTACCTCGGCCTGCGTGTCTTCGTCAATTCTGACTTCGGCCGCGTGATGGTAGCGATCCGCGAGGACGAGGACCGCGCCGAGATGTTCGGTTACGACGTGAAGTTCCGGAAGCTCGTCGTCTTCACCACCGGGGGTGGGCTGGCCGGCTTGGGCGGCGTCCTCTACATGTTCCAGTCGTACTCGGTCACGCCCGAGACGGTCTTCAGCGCCGCCGCCGCAGCGCTCCCGGTCGTCTGGGTCAGCGTCGGCGGTCGAAAGACGCTACTCGGGCCGATCGTCGCCGCCATCGCCATCGAGTGGGTCCGAACCGCGGCCGCCGTCCAGTTCCCCGAGGTGGCCCAGATCGGCGTCGGTCTCCTGATGATCGTCTCGATCCTGCTGCTGCCGGAGGGTGCCGTGCCGGGCGTTCGAAACGTCTACGGCTACTTCGACCGACACGGCCTCGTCGACGGAAGCCGACGGGCGACCGAACGGGCCAGACGCTTGCTGGACCGAAACGTCCGCAGGCGGCTCCCCGGTACCGAGAACTCGCCGGAGGTGGCCCGCGAATGAGCCAGAGCACGTCCGGCGACCCGAACGTCAGGAAGACCGCCGCGCAACTGGCGACCGGGACGAACACCGAGACGCTGTTGCAGACCGACGATGTGGTTAAGCGATTCGGCGGGTTCACCGCGACCGATCACGTCGACTTCAGCGTGAAGGCCGGCGAGATACGCTGTCTCATCGGTCCGAACGGCGCGGGCAAGAGCACACTGATGAAGCTCATCACGGGTCAACACCCGGTGACCGAAGGGAGCGTCTACTTCAACGGCTCCGAGATCACCGACGACGACCCCCACGAGCGCATCGACCGCGGCCTCAGCATGAAGTTTCAGGTGCCGAGCGTCTTCGAGGAACTGACCGTCCGTGAGAACGCACGGCTCCCGATTCAGCGGTTCGCAAGCGGCGACGACCGACGCCAGCGCGTCGACGAATCGCTCTCGGCCGCCGGTCTCGACGACGAGAGCGACACGCGCGCTGGCGACCTCTCACACGGCCAGCAACAGCAACTGGAGATCGCGATGGCCGCCTCGCTGGAACCCGACCTCCTCCTGCTCGACGAACCGGTCGCCGGGCTCTCGACGGAGGAGCGCCGGGCCATCGCCGAGCGAATCGAGACGCTCAACGAGGAACGGGGCATCGCCTTCATCGTCATCGAACACGACACCGACTTCGTCGAGCGAATCTCCGAAAAGGTGACCGTCCTCCACCAGGGGTCGGTGTTCCGAGAGGGGACTATCGGCGAGATAAAGGCCGACCCAGCGGTCCAGCGGATCTACCTCGGAGGTGACGGGGAGTGACGCTCCTGTCGCTCTCCTCGGTGACCGTCGGCTACGAGTCGACGCCGATTCTGCGGGATGTAGACCTCTCGATCGAGCGCGGCGAGATCGTCGGCGTCATGGGCAAGAACGGCGTCGGCAAGACGACGCTGATGAAGACGGCCATCGGCCTCCTCGAACCGTGGCAGGGGACAATAACCTACGACGGTGCCCACCTCACGACCCGCAGCGCGGACGAGCACGCCCGTGCCGGGATGGGATACATCCCGCAGGGTCGGGACGTGTTTCCCGACCTTTCCGTCGAGCAGAACCTCAAGATGGGCGAACACGTCAACGCCGGCTCCGACGACTACCTCTACGACGAGGTCTACGACTTCTTCCCGGTCCTCGAAGAGCGGGGAAGTCAGGACGCTGGGACCCTCTCGGGCGGCGAGCGGCAGATGCTCGCCATCGCCCGTGCACTCGTCTCGAACCCCGACTTGCTGTTGCTGGACGAACCGAGCGAGGGCGTCCAACCCTCCATCGTCGACCAGATCAGCGCCGACATGCGCACCATCAACGAGGCACTCGGCACGACGATCCTCTTCGTCGAGCAGAACCTCGGGGTCATCCGCGAGATGGCCGATCGCTGTTACGCGATGGAGCGAGGCGAGATCGTCGACGAACTCGAAGGGGCGCAACTGGACGACGAGGGCGCGATCGCCAGCTACCTGGCGGTCTGAACGCGACCCCTTTTTGACCTCTTTCGAGACGGACGCGCTTTTAAATGGTCGTCCCGAACACGGGGTATGGAAATCGTACCGGACACGAGCGTGGTCATCGATGGCCGCGTGTCCGAGCAGATAGAAGCCGATGCCGACCCGGATTCGGACGTGGACGGCATGGGCTTTGCCGGCGCGACAGTCGTCATCCCAGAAGCCGTCGTCGGCGAACTCGAAGCACAGGCCAACGACGGCCGGGAGACCGGTTGGGAGGGACTCGAAGAACTCCAGCGACTCGTCGACCTCGCCGAGGACGGCACCGTCGACGTCGAGTACGTCGGTCGCCGCCCCGACGCCATCGAGAAGCGTGACGCGGGCGAGGGAGAAATCGACGCGCTCATCCGCGATGTGGCACAGAACCGCGAGGCGACGCTGGTGACGAGCGACGACGTGCAGGCCGAGGTCGCCCGCGCGAAGGGGCTCGACGTGGAGTTCATCGAACCGCGCGGTCGGACGATCAACCGCCTCCAGATAGAGAACTTCTTCGACGAGGGGACGATGAGCGTCCACCTCAAGGTCGGCGTCAAGCCCTACGCGAAGAAGGGCTCCATCGGCGACATGCACTACCAGCCGATTCGGGACGACCTCGCCACGGAGGAAGAACTCCGCCAATATTCTGAGGACATCGAGGAGGCCGCCCGCTCCTCGCCCGACGGCTTCCTCGAACTCGACGAACCGGGGATGAGCATCGTCCAGTTCAAGGACATGCGTATCGCCATCGCCCGGCCGCCGTTCTCCGACGCACGCGAGATCACCGCCGTCCGGCCGATCGTCAAGACGGAGTTAGACGACTACGAACACGCCGACGAACTGCGCGACCGCTTCACGGAACACCAGCGTGGCGTCCTCATCTCGGGATCGCCCGGTGCCGGGAAGTCGACGTTCGCGCAGGCAGTCGGCGAGTTCCTCGTCGACGCCGACTACGCGGTCAAGACGATGGAGAAGCCACGGGACCTGCAGGTCGGACCCGAAATCACCCAGTACACCGCGCTGGGTGGGTCGATGGAGAAGACCGCCGACTCGCTGTTGATGGTCCGGCCGGACTACACCATCTACGACGAGGTGCGAAAGACTGACGACTTCGAGGTGTTCGCGGACATGCGACTCGCGGGTGTCGGGATGGTCGGCGTCGTCCACGCGACGCGGGCCGTCGACGCCCTCCAGCGGCTCATCGGTCGCGTCGAACTGGGTCTCATCCCCCAGATCGTCGACACCGTCGTCTACATCGAAGCCGGCGAGGTCCACACCGTCTACGACGTGACGACCGAGGTCAAGGTCCCGCAGGGGCTGATGGAAGAGGACCTCGCGCGCCCGGTCATCGTCGTCCGGGACTTCGAGACCGGCCAGCCGGAGTACGAGATCTACACCTTCAACCGGCAGGTCGTCACCGTCCCCCTCAACGAGGACGACGACGAACAGGATTCGGGCGTCGACCGACTGGCCAAGCAGGAGGTCGAGCGCGAGATTCGGGCCATCGCCCGCGGTCACGTCGACGTCGAACTTCGCGGACCGAACAACGCCGTCGTGTGGGTCGAAGACGACGACATCCCGCAGGTCATCGGTAAGGGCGGCGGCCGCATCACCGACGTGGAGAACCGATTGGGCATCGACATCGACGTGCGAACCCTCGATGAGAAGCCCACCGGTCCCTCTGGCGGCCCGCAGACCGACAGCGGCGGCAGCAAGCAGGGCGAAATCGTCCAACCCGAAGTCACCTCTCGGCACGTCATCGTCCCCCTAGACGGACACGCGGGCGACACCGTCGAGGTGCAAGCCGACGGCGAGTACCTCTTCACCGCCACCGTCTCTCGCGGGGGCGAGATTCAGGTATCGCGCGGCTCCGGCATCGCCGAGGAGTTAGAGCGGGCAATCGACCGCGGCATGACGATTACCGTCGTCCCGTCGTAAATCGGGTAGTCGGTTGCAGTGCGGTTCGGGACCGTGAGGCCGTCCCGAACTGACTGCGAGACAGCGCCGAGCAGTCAGCCGTTTTCGTCCAGATATTCAGGTCGAACGGGACAGCCGCTGTCCTCCCGCCGAGAGCCGTTCGTGAACGGGGTCGACTGCGAGTGCCCGAAAACACATACGTCAAGTATATCCCCACAGAAATGGACGTTAGAACCGTATCCGTGCAGACTATTGTATTATGTACCACTATATAAGGTACCTATACGGCATTCGAACATAGCTATTTAGTGCTGTCGCAGTGGTACTTGTATTATGGACCTACCCGACGCTACCCCTGGTTCGGACCTCCATTTCGACACCGACAGCCACCGCTCGGCCCACGACGGCGACAGGTACTGTCGCCACTGTCAGGAGATTGCGCTCGTATTCGACCCCCACGCTAACCGGGCGCGCTGTCGCGCCTGCGGTGAACTGGCCTGAGAACGATGCGCCTCCGACAGCGACTACGCGGGAGTATTCGACGCGAGCCGACCTACGAGTGTGCGTTCTGTCGCTTGACGTTCGACGACGAGCGAGACCACTGCCCAGCCTGCGGCTGGACGGTCAGAGAATGTAGCTGAGTCAGTCCGAGACGGCCGCATCGGCCTGTTCTGCGGGCTGTTCGGTTATCTCGTAGAGGTTCTGTCGGGCGTCGGCGAAGTAGACGTCTTCTTCGATGACACCGACTTCGTCGAGGCGTTCGAGGGCGTAGCGGACCGTGCGTGCAGAAAGCATCGACTCCTCGACGATGCCCTTCTGGGTCAGCGGCCCGTCGTATTCCAGCACCTTGTAGACGAGCTTCGCGCTCGGTGGAAGGTCTGCGATGGCCTCCCCATCGGATTCCGTCATTACCTGTTACGAATGTCGCCGGATGCATAAAGATTGAGGAGTCAGTTCGGCAGACGGGCGAACACGGGGAAACGTAAGAGTCGTCTGTCGGTTAGCGACGCTTCACCGACGTCCGGACTGTGGCGGGCCGACCGGGGTACTGGAACCGCGCCCCTTTTGGTGGAGGGTAGTTCAGTACTGCGTATGGCAACGGAAACGGCGGACGGCATGAGTTCCCACATGCGGGGACTCACTGTCACGACGATAACGGCGGTCGCGGGCATCGCGGCGGCGTTGGTTTCGGACGCCGTGGCGACGGCCCCCGGTGACATCACCGGCATCGTCGTCGTCGCAGTCGCCGTCCTCGCACAGTTCCCGATACTTCGGGTCATCGGCATCGGTCCGGACGACCTCTCGACGAAGGACGTCCTCTACGTTGCGTTCATGACTTTCGCGCTCTGGTTCGTCTCGTGGGGCATCCTGCTGACCGCGGGGGTGTAATCGATGGCGGAGGACAGCATCGCGGTCGTCGACCTAGACCGGTGTCAGCCCGACCGCTGTAACTACGAGTGTATGAACTACTGCCCGCCCAACCGGAGCGGGAAAGAGTGCATCGTCAAGCGCGGCGACGAATACGAAGAAGACGAGGAGTTCGAGGGAAAACCCGACCAGGTACGCATCTCCGAGGAGATCTGTCTGGGCGAATCCTGCGGTATCTGCGTCAACAAGTGTCCGTTCGACGCGATCGAGATTATCAACCTCCCGCAGGAACTGAACGACGACCCCGTTCACCGCTACGGCGAGAACTCCTTCGCGCTGTACGGCCTGCCGACGCCCCAGGAGGGACAAGTGACGGGTATCCTCGGGCCGAACGGCATCGGGAAGACGACGGCCGTTCGCATCCTCGCCGACGAGATGTCGCCGAACCTCGGTCGCTATGGCGAGCCGGTCGGGTGGGACGACGTACTCGACGAATACCGCGGGACCGCACTACAGGACTACCTCGAACAGCTGCGTGACGGGGACGTCTCTGTCGCGCGTAAACCGCAGTACGTCGACCGCATCCCCGACCAGTTCGACGGGAAAGCGCGGGAGCTGCTCGAACAGACCGACGAACGCGGCGAGCTGGACTACCTCATCGACCGCACCGACATCGGTCCGGTCGTCGACAGCAACTTAGACGACCTCTCCGGCGGCGAACTCCAGCGTGTGGCGCTGGTGGCAACGCTGGCCCGCGACGCCGACTTCTACTTCCTTGACGAGATTACGCCGTATCTGGACATCGGTCAGCGGATGACCGCCGCGCGCCTGATTCGGGAACTCGCCGAGGACGGCGACCGCTCGATGCTCGTCGTCGAACACGACCTCGCGATCCTCGACTTGCTGGCGGACAACATCAACGTCGCCTACGGGTCGCCCGGCGCGTTCGGTATCATCACGTCGCCGAAATCCACGAAGAACGGCATCAACGAGTACCTCTCGGGGTATCTGGAGAACGAGAACATGCGCATCCGGCAGACGGAGATCGAGTTCGAGGAGCACGCGCCCCGAACGGCCTCCACCGGTGACGTTGTCATCGAATACCCCGACCTCACCAAGCGCTACGGCGACGGGGAGTTCTCCCTCGACGTGGACGCGGGCACCATCCGCGAGAGCGAGGTCCTCGGTGTGGTCGGTCCGAACGGTATCGGGAAGTCCACGTTCGCGAAGATGCTCGCCGGCCGACTCGAACCCAGCGAGGGAAGCGTCGAGTCGGATCTCGACATCGCCTACAAGCCACAGTACATCGAGATCGACCAGCCGATGCGGGTCGACGCGTTCCTCTCCTCGATTACGGACGACTTCGGGACCTCCTACTGGAACACCGAAATCGCCCAGCCGCTCCAGCTCGACGCCGTGATGGAACAGCAACTGACGGACCTCTCGGGCGGCGAGCGACAGCGGGTCGCCATCGCGGCCTGTCTCTCGAAGGACGCCGACCTCTACCTCCTCGACGAACCGTCGGCCCACCTCGACGTCGAACAGCGGGTGCTCGCCACCTCGGCCATCCGCCGCTACGCCGAGAACCACGACGCGACAGCGATGGTCATCGATCACGACATCTACATGATCGACCTGCTCGCGGACCGACTGCTCGTCTTCGAGGGCGAACCCGCGAAACACGGTTACGCGACCCCGCCACAAGGCATGCGTGAGGGGATGAACGAGTTCCTCTCGAACCTCGACATCACGTTCCGCCGCGACGAGCGGACCTCTCGCCCGCGCATCAATAAGCCGGGGTCCCAACTTGACCGTGAACAGAAGAACTCCGGCGAATACTACTACTCGCCCGACGAGAGCTGACGTTCCCGTCGGAGGCGGCTTTTTCGGGACGACGGTCACAGAGGCAGCTCTGTCGCCTGAATACACCGGTTGACAGAGTGCGTACCAGTTAAATCCAAGTACGTACCATATAGATTCAGAATAGATATATTTACATATCATTCTATATATTCCCGAGTGTGCAAAATCATTAAGTTTATTCGCAGTCATATCCGAGACTATGACAAGTTCTGGTCCCACGAAGCCGATTCCGGATGGGGCGAGGCAACTGACGGCCCACCTCCGGAACAGCATCGGCGACCGACTCCGAAGTGTCATCTGGTATGACAGGGGGGACCACGATGTGCTTTATGCTCGGCAAGACGTGGCGGCGGCATATACCGAGGAAGAGGTCAAGGCCGTCGTGGACGAACTCTCGATGGAGTCGTGCACGCGACCGATCAAGGAAGAGTTGTACACGCACGGGGGCCTCAGGTGTACCGTGGAGTGCTACGAGGACGGCATCGAGATGCACTTTTGCATCGCCGACGGTGAGGGGGTCGCCGTCGGGATCGAACCCGTCGCGTTCGTCGAGGAGGGGACGTTCATCGGCAACTGCCTCGAAGCGGCGGAACTCGTCGAGTGAACGGAGGTCGCCGCTTCAGTAGATAGCAGTCGCTGCCGAGCGCTGCCTACCTCTCGAAAAGGGGACACGCTCCCGGAACCGATTACGCGGCGGGGTCGCTGGTGTCGCCGGTTTCGGACCCGGCGACGGCGTCGTCGAGTCCGTCGGCGACCTCCTCGGGGTCGAACTCCTCGTCGGGGCGGAGCTCCCGGTCGGGGGAGTCGCCGTCCTGTCGTTCAGTGACCGATTCGTCGCCGGTGACCGAGACGAAGATGTCACCCAGTTCCGCAGCTCGGTCGCCTGACTGACTTTTGCTCATTCGCAGTCGTTGCTAACAGGTAGAGGGGGTTAGCTCCATCACCTAACTCGTTAGGTGGGTTGCAGTCGGGCGATTTCGGCCGTTCAGAGGACGTTTCGCTGGCAGGAGCCACACAGCGACGGTTCTTTGACGTCCACTTGTCGAACCGTCGGCGAGAAGTTCATCACGCAGCGCTTGTTGTCACAGTGTTCTAATCCGAGCGTGTGGCCGATCTCGTGGACGACCTCCTTCCGGACACGGGCGGCGAAGATGTCGCTGGCCGACTGATTCGAGAACCCGCCGTCAGAGGAGGTCTGAAGGCGATACGTCGAGATGACACTTCCCGAGCCGCCGAGGTAGGCGAGGCCGAACACGTAGTTGCGGCGACGGTAAAAGAGGTCTTTCGGGGTGATGGCGATGTTCTTCTCGCCCGCGCCGATGCGACGTGCGAGGTCGATGAACTCCTCGGCGCGGTACTGGTCGCGGTCGCCATCGTACGCACCGGCGGGGATCGACTGCGGTTCGTGCATGGAGACGTCGCAGTCGTAGGTGGTGCGAAGGCCCTCCGATGCCTCGCGTTTCACCTGGGCAGAGACGTCGCCCACCGGGACGATGTCGACATGCATGAGAATGCATATGAGATGGTGGCGCTTAAACATCCCGACGTGAGCGACGCAGAACGGACCCTCGTCGGCCGATTGGCGACCACCGATAGCGTGGTAGAGGTTGGCATCGGCAACCACCCCGACGTAGCCGCGGCCCTCGCCGAACGGGGTGTCGACGTGACGGCGACAGATATCACAGCACGCTCGGTTCCCGACGGCGTGGCCTTCGTCGTCGACGACGTAACCGACCCCGAGTTGGCGGTCTACGAGGGAACCGACATCGTCTTCGCGCGGAACCTTCCGCCGGAGCTCCATCGGCCGACGCGAGCGGTCGCCCGACGCGTCGGCGCTGACTGCTGGTTTACGACGCTCGGCGGCGACCAGCCAACAGTGCCCGTCACGCGCGAGCAACTCGATGGACGAGTGACGCTGTTTCGGGCCACGGACGGTTCGGGCGGCCGGTAACGCGTAGCTGACATAGTAAGGCGCTTCAACGACGACGACGACGGGCGAGTATGCAAGTCGACGCGGTCGTCTTAGACATCGACGGCGTCCTCGTGGACGTCGCCGACTCCTACCGGCGGGCCGTCATCGAATCCGTCGAGCGAGTGTACGGAGACTCCATCGAACGGGCCGACATCCAGCGGTTCAAGGACGCCGGCGGGTTCAACAACGACTGGGAACTGACCGACGCAGCGGCGCTGTACGTCCTCGCCGACCGCGAGGGGAGCGTCGGCGACGTGACGAGTTTCACCGACGCCATCGCCGAGCGCGGCGGCGGCCGCTCGGCAGCCGAAGCTGTCGTTCGGGACCGACTGAACGAGGTGACTGCCGAGCGAGTGTTCGATGCGTGGGACCCGGAACAACTCCGTGACGTGTTCCAGACGCTGTATCTCGGGAGCGACCTGTACCGAGACCTCGAAGGCGGCGACCCGGTGTTCGACGCGCCCGGCTACATCAACGACGAACCGATACTGGTCGACGCCGAGACGCTGGCGGCGTTGCAGGACCGCTACGCCGTCGGCGTCGTCACCGGCCGACCCGCCGCGGAAGCCGACATCGCCATGGACCGCGTCGGCTTGGACCTGCCTGATGCGCACCGCTTTACGATGGACGACTGGGAGGAGGGGAAGCCTCACCCCGCCGCCCTCGTGACGTTGGCCGAGCGCTTCGACGCCGAGCGCGTGGCCTTCGCGGGTGATACGCTCGACGACGTGAAGACGGCGGTCAACGCCGACGCCGCGGACGACGAGCGAGTGTACTACGGTGTCGGCGTCCTGACCGGCGGGCTGACTGGCGAGGACGGCCGCCGAAAGTACGCCGCTGCGGGCGCAAGCGCGGTAGTCGAGACGGTCAACGACCTCACTGACCTGCTTGAGTAGCTCGCTCGACGGATAGACGACACGAGAACGGCAGGGATTTCCCGGCCGAAGTGAAACTCGGCGATATGGGACGGAAGGCGATGGTCGCGTGGGCGCTGTTGGTGAGCATCTGGGCCGGTCTCGTGGGCGGGGCGGCGGTGTTCGAGCCGTCTATCGACTACGTCCCTCTGTACGCCATCGCCTTCACCGTCGTCGCGTTCCCGGCCGCGTACTGGGCGATCGCATCGAACCGAGCGATATTCGACTCGGCTCACCGCCCGGGCCGCATGGCCATCTTCATCCTCGTCATCTTCCTCGTCACAGTGGTCCTGGCCACACCGTTCGCGTTCTTCCTGGGGCACACCGGGCCACTCGGCATCGTCGTCCAGTTGCTCGCCTACGTCGTCGGCCTCGCAACGGCGCTGTACGTCGCCTACGGCGGCGGCTTCGACCTCGCCTGGGAGCGATACACGTAGGCAAGCACCACCGGTCGCACAACGCTTATTCACCGGTCGGTCTACCCGATAGACATGGACATCGCGCTACTCGGCGGCACCGGCGATATCGGCGAGGGACTCGCCCTGCGCTGGGCGTACGACACGAACCACGACGTAATCGTCGGGTCCCGAGACCCGGAGAAGGCCGAAAACAAGGCCGAGGAGTACGAGACCGAACTCGCCAGTCGCGGCATGGACATCACCGTCGAGGGACTGGGCAACGAGGATGCCGCCGCCCGCGCGGACGTGGTCGTCGCCGCCGTCCCCGCCTACCACCTTACCGACACCATCGAGGCCGTCGCCGACCATCTAGACGACGCCATCCTCGTCTCGCCCGCCGTCGGCATGAAACGCGACGAGGACGGCTTCCACTACAACCGCCCCGGCGTCGGCAGCGTCACACAACTGGCCGAACAGGCCGCCCCCGAGGACACACAGGTCGTCGGCGCGTTCCACAACCTCGCGGCAGGCCGACTGGCGAACCTCGACGCGGAGATCGATTGGGACACGATCGTCGTCGGCGACGAGACGGACCCGAAAGACACCGTCTGCGAACTCGCCGACGGCATCGAGGGCCTGCGCCCGCTCGACGGCGGGCCGCTCTCGAATGCCGCCGAAGTCGAGGGGCTGACGCCGCTGCTCATCAACGTCGCCCGCCACAACGACGGGATGCACGATCTCGGCGTCACGTTCCAGTAGCGCTCTCGACAGGTCTGCAAGAAGCACCGCTGTGGGCCGCGTTCACACGCATGAAGGAGCACTTTTGCCGACCGAGTCCTATCGCTCGTGTGTGGCGTCTCCATACGAGATTCTCGGTGTCGACCCCGACGCGGACGAGGACGAAGTCTCCGACGCCTACCGGGAACTGGTCAAAGAGGTCCACCCCGACCAGGGCGGGTCCACCGAGGAGTTTCGCGCGATCCAGCGTGCCTACGAACGCATCCAGAGCGGCTACCAACCCGGCGACGAGATTCGACCGGCCGGAACGGCGACGGCCCGAACCCAGACCGCCGCTGCCGACGAGGAGCAAGAAGCCGAGCAGACGGAACCCGAGGGCGTCAAAGTCGAGTTCCTCAACTACGAGGCGATGGAATCACACGGCTGGCAGCTAACCGACGACGACCTCTTCGAGAAGGCGGCCACTGACGAACTCGGTGGCGAAGCGTACGGCTATTTCTACGTCGAAGAGAACGAAACGTTGCTCGAAGCCGCGGAGGACGAAGGGTACGCGTGGCCCTTCGCCTGTCGCGGCGGTGCCTGTACGAACTGCGCCGTCGCTATCGTCGACGGCGAGATGCCCTCGCCCGCGAGCCACATCCTCCCGAAGGAACTCCACGACCGCGGAATTCGCCTCTCCTGTATTGCCGCGCCGACGACCGACGCGAAGATCGTCTACAACGTCAAGCATCTGCCGGCGATCCGTGACCTCCTCTTGCCCGCGAGTCGGTTCGAGCAGACCTCCTCGACGGACTGAGTCACGAGCAAACCGATCGCCGTCGGCGAGCGTCGGCCAGCGGCGAACCCGGGCAAGAAAGAGTTAGTCGCCTTACGCTCCAGCCTGCGAGAGGGCGTCCTCGATGTCGTCGGCCTGTGTGACGCCGACGAAGCGCTCGACGACGCCGTCGTCGTTCTCGACGATGAGCGTCGGCAGGGAGCGTACCTGATACTCGTTTGCGACATCTTGCTCTTCGTCGACGTTGATCTTCTCGAACTGGACGTCAGTCCACTCCTCCTCTAAGTCTTCGAGGATGGGGTCTTGGGTCTTGCAGGGGCCGCACCAGTCAGCGTAGAAGTCCTTGAGCGTGACCGTCATGGTTCTCTTCGAGATAATCTGTGGGGTCTGATAAGGGTTATCCATAGGTGCGTGACGGGCACGCGAACGAACCCGAAAAGCTTACTCCGCGCGAACGGAGAGGAAAGATATGAGCAGTGACAGCGGCGGGCTGATGTCGAGTGCCGGACTGGTCCGGTACTTCGACGCCGAGGACCAGAACACCATCCGTATCGACCCGCGAACCATCGTCGCCTTTGGCGTCCTGTTCGGTGGCCTGATTCTGGTCCTAAACGCGATGGCCTGAACGGGTCATACTGGCGTTTGTTTTCGGAAAATCAGATTATTCGTGCCCTATCCGGCGAGAGTGGGCGAGTGGTGAGCCGACACGAACGGGGCTGCATCCGCGCGATTCGGGTCAGCGACAGACAGCGAGTGCAGACCGAACCGCATCGGAGTCCGCGACGTTTTCTACCTCCCGCTAACAAAGGCGAGTATGCACTTCACGCAGCGCGAACAGCGCGCGCTCCGACAGGCAGGCGTCAAACAGGAGACAATCGAAGCGGCCTCAGAGGCGGTCGTCGCCGCGACGGACGCGGCCGCCGCCGACCTCGAAGCGTTCTTCGCCGACCGGGAGACCGTCTACTCAGATATGGACCGAGCGCACAGCGCCTCGGAGATCCAGACCCACGCCGTCGAGTACCTCGACCTATTTACCCACGCCGACGACATCCGCGGCTACCTCCGATTCGACTCGTGGGGCGTCCCCGTCGAGGGCGGACGCGTGCTCTCCGATAACGTGGTCGAACTGCGGTTGGGACCGACCGTGAACGGCCGGGTCCGCTTCGCGGCCGACGAGGACGCCCTATGAGCGTCCGGGTCAGGGGCATCTACGCGACGGCGCTGACCCAGTTACTGAGCGACGCCGGTCTCGACGTGGTACAGGCCTCCGGTCCCATCGAGGAGCGATTCGACGCGGACTTTCCGACGGAGCGAGCGGCGGCGACGGTGACGACCACCGACGACCGACAGGGCGTCGGCGTCAGCGGCGACAGCGAGACCGTCGACCGCGTCGTCGGCCACCTCGCCGACCTCGGCCGAGATACACTCCGCTGGACCGACCCGTTACCCGCCGAAGCGGTCTACGACGGCGAAGTGACGGAGACGCTCGGAAGCGGCGCGGTCGTGGACTGTGGCGACGGCGAGGGCTTTCTCCCCTACGCAAACGCCGACGACCGCGTAGAGGCAGGCGACTACCTGCGCGTACAGGCCGTAGAGGGGAGCGCCCCGTGGACCGGTGGCCGGCCGATTCTCGATACGACGGTCGCGGTTCGCGGCGACCTCCTGACGCTGGAGCGCGGCGGGTCGAACAGCGCGACGGCGGGCGGACCGGCGATGCTGGACGTCATCGCCGCGGACCCTCGCGAGGGCTGGGGCGTCTCGTGGGAGCGCGAGAGCGACGATGCGAGTTTCGACGCGCTCGCGGACGCTCTCTCAGCAGCCAACGAGCGGGCGGAAGCCATCGACGCGGCGCTCGACGGGGCGGGGACCGCTTCGGAGAGTGCGCCGTCCCAGCGATACGACGGCGGCGCGACGACGTGGGTCTGGTTCGGTCGCGAGAGCCGGTTCGCGCTGGACGAACAACGGCGAGCGGTGACGACGACGATGGCCGGCCACCACCGTGTGAAGGCGGGCGACGACGCCGCGAGTGCGGCCGTCGACTACGTCGAAGCACTGTGTGCCGACCCCGGTGCGGACGGCGAGACGGACTTTCCCTTCGCCGTGACTGCCCGGCAGTTCGGGCCGCGAGCGGGCGGGTCGCTCACGCTCGGTCACGGCAAACCCGACGGCCGACTCATCACGCTCGGCCGGGCCGACGTGCAGTCGGTCGACACCGACGGGACGGTCACGGTCGAACGCGAGATGTCGCCGGGCGGCGAGTACGACGCGCTGGGCGTCCCGAAGGAGGGCGGCGATATCGCGGAGACCAAGCTCAAGGAAGGCCGGTGGTGGTATCCGACGGTGTACCGCGACAGCGACGGCGAGCGCAAAGGCACCTACGTCAACGTCTGTACGCCCGTCGAGATATTCCCCGACACCGCTCGGTACGTCGACTTACACGTCGACGTCGTCAAACACACTGACGGCCGCGTCGAGCGGGTCGACGACGACGAACTCGACGCGGCCGTCGAGTCGGGCAACGTCCCCGAAGAACTGGCAAAGCGCGCCCGGAGCGTGGCCGCGGCGGTGGCGAGCGCACTGGGCCCGAAATAGTTAGGCACTCAGGATATACTCCCTCTCGATAACTGTTGGTCGTATGTCCACAACAAACTGGAAACTATACGTAGAAGACAACGTCCTCGTCGCGGACTTTGCGGAAGGGATGCCGAGCGACGCCGAAGAGTACCAGCGTGTCAACGAACGGTTCGAACGACTCGCCGG
The DNA here is from genome assembly GCF_004681185.1 of Haloarcula amylovorans. GTDB lineage: Archaea > Halobacteriota > Halobacteria > Halobacteriales > Haloarculaceae > Haloarcula > Haloarcula amylovorans. The sequence continues at coordinate 60,024 of NZ_SRIF01000013.1, forward strand.
CCGAAACGAGGTCGACGCCCACATGTCGGTGCTGAATATGTCGGCGTCGCTCAACGGCGACGTCTTCCAAAAGGCACAGGAGGCCGCGGAGGTCGGCACTGAGTACGGCATTACGAAGTGGGCCATCGTCTCGGACGGCATCAAGAGCCTCGCTCTCAAGGGGAAAGTCGAGGAGATGGGCGTCGAGACGATGACCAGCGACGACGAGGCGGAAGCGCTCGACTGGGCGCGGAACTAACTGTCGCGGTTTCGACCGGACAATCCTGCGAGACCGACGCCTGCGAGCGCCGCAAGCGCCGCGGCGATCCCGAACCCGTCGCCGGCGGCACCGACGAGGCTGCTGTCGCCCCCGACGGCCTCGGCCGTCCCCGTCGGCGGCTCGATTCGGGGGTTGGGGAAGACGTAGACGCCCGGTTGCGCTTCGCTTCCCGCGTTGGCGTTCGTGTTCGAGGCGAGGAAACAGCCGGTACCACGCTGGGCGGTCCAGAACGAGGTGGATTCCGAGTCGCGCCACGCGAACACCTCCCGCGGGTCGGCTGGGTCCGAGAGGTTGTGGACGCGGACCCCGCCCATATACCACGCGGAGTAACAGCGCCCGTCCGTGAGTTCGAAGTTGTGCGCCGTCGTCAGCACGCCGCCGGGCGACGGATCGCTCGTCGGCGGCGGGTCGATGGTGGCGAGCGACTCGGGAGCGGTCGGCTCGGAGATATCGAACAGTTCGATGCCGCTCGGACCGCCCGACCCGTCGCCGCCGCGGTCCCACGACTCCCCGCCGACGCCCAACAACGTGGCGTCGTCGTTCACGGTGACGAAGTGGTCGTTACCCGGCGGTTCCGTACGCTCCAGTCCCGGGTCCTCGATGGCCGACAGCTCTGACGGTTCCCGGCCGCGGACCCGCGAGACGAGCGAGATGTCGGCGGGGTCGGAAACGTCTAGAATCCACGTCCCGGCGTCCCAGTACGCGAGGTATGCCCGACCATCCTGAACCCACACGTCGTGGAGCGGTCGGAGACCCGCCGGCGCTTCTGTCCACGCCTCGTCGGCGTCGAACAGCGACCACGTCCCGACTTCGCGTTCGCGGTCGGTATCGACCACGAGGAGCGGGTTTCCGTCGCGCCCGTTGGCGGTCAGGTAGGCGTAGCGGCCGTCGAAGTCGCAGTTGTGGATGCGCGTGTCCGTCTCGTAGCCGAGGACGCGCTCCGGGTTCTCCCGGTCGCTCACGTCGAAGACGACGAAACCGTGAGCGCCCTCTGTTGGGTGGGCCGGGCCAGCGACGAGCAGTCGGTCGTCTGCGACGGCGACATCCTGCACGATTCGCATCGGCCCGTCCTCGCTCTCTCCGAGCAGGTCGGTGCGGTGTTGGATGAGTCGCGGCGCGGTCGGCGAGACGACGTCGACGAAGGCGACGCCCTCGCCGGTGGCGACGTAGGCCGTGTGGCCATCGGGACTGGTGACGAGTTCGCGGGCACCCGGCAGGTCGAGCGTTCCCAACACGTCGCTCCCAGTCAGCGTACTATCCGATGTCGTAGGCGTGCCGTCGTTGGTCGGCAGTGGATGAGCGCTTGCGGTGCTCGTAACGGTACCGACACCGGCGGTTCCCGCACCGAACGCTCGGAGAAACGTCCGACGGCGCATACGCGAAGTCGGGGACCGGCAGCAAGAAGCCTTCCGGTGGGTCGAGTGGCTCAGTTGCCCTGAATCGCGTCGATAACCATCGCGGCGGCGACGATGGGCTCTTTCGGGACGGAACTGGCGTCGTCGATAGTTATCTCGTAGCGGTCGCGGAAGGAGAACTGCCCGTTTATGCTGCCGACGTGGCCGCCCTCAGCGTCGGTAATCTCGTACTTGTGGGGAATCCACGCACCGAAGGGAAGGACGTTCCGCGCGAGGGTGACGACCGCGCCTCGGGAGTCGATCTGTGCGAGTTTCTCGCCGGTGTCGGCGTCACGGATGCGCCAGGAGTCCTGCAGGATCGAGAAGTCGTTGTCGAGGACGACGAGCTCCTCGCCGCTCTGGGAGTCGGTGAGAACGTAGTTGCCGGCCACGTCGAGGTAGCCGGCGGCGTCTACCTGAAAGGCGTCGTTGCCGTCGCCGTCGACGAACGGGAACGACTCCTTGAGTTTGAACATCTTCTGCTTGCCCCGGAGGACGACGTTGCCGTCGGCGTCGAGTGCTTTGTACTTGTTCCGAACGAGGCTCTGCTCGACGGTGTAGCTGTCGTCGGTGAGTTCGATCGCGCGGATGTCGTACTTCTGGGCGGTACTCATATGCCCCACTCCTGCGGAAAGTGCCTTGAACCTTTCCACGAGCGTTCATATCAGATGAGAAGACACGAATACGCAACCGACAGGGTTTCACGGGTCCCCGCCTTGGGGAACCCATAGATGAGCAAGGACGTCATCGAGGTCAGGGGTGCAGAGGAACACAACCTCAAGGACGTCGACGTGGAGATTCCGCGCGAGGAACTCACCGTCGTCACGGGGTTGTCCGGGTCGGGCAAATCCTCGCTCGCCTTCGAGACGGTGTACGCCGAGGGCCAGCGACGCTACATCGAGTCGCTGTCGGCGTACGCCCGAAACTTCCTCGGGCAGATGGACAAACCACAGGTCGAGAACGTCGAAGGACTCTCGCCTGCGATTTCAATCGACCAGAAGAACGCCGCCAACAACCCCCGCTCGACGGTCGGGACCGTCACCGAACTGCACGACTACCTCCGCCTGCTGTACGCCCGCATCGGCGTGCCACACTGCCCGGAGTGTGGCCGCGAAGTCGGCGAGCAGTCGGCACAGAACATGGTCTCGCGCATCCTCGAACTCCCCGAAGGGACTCGGGCGAAGATCTGTGCGCCGGTCGTCCGCGACCAGAAGGGCGCGTTCGAGGACTTATTCGACAACCTCGTGAGCGATGGCTACGCCCGCGTCGAGGTCGACGGCGAGTCCTACGACCTGACGATGGACCGACCGGACTTAGACGAGAACTACGACCACACCGTCGACGTGGTGGTCGACCGCGTGAAAATCAGTGCTGACGCCCGGTCGCGCATCAACGACTCTGTCGAGACTGCCCTAGAGGAAGCAGACGGCACGCTGAAGGTCGTCTTGCCGGACCCACCCGAAGGAGCCGCCGACACCCTCGGGGGGTCCACCGCGCGGGCAACGGGCGACTTAGCGGACGCCGAGACCGACGAGACAGCGGACGACGACCGACTCGTCGTCGAACTCTCCGAAGAACTGGCCTGTACGCACTGTGGCATCGACATCTCCGAAATCGAGACGCGGTCGTTCTCCTTCAACTCCCCGCACGGGGCCTGTCCGGCTTGTGAGGGACTTGGCGAAACCAAAGAGGTCAGCGAAGACCTGGTTATTCGAGACACCTCGAAGCCCCTGAAACACGTCTTCGAACCGTGGAGCTACGACCGGACGTACTACTCCCGGCAACTGGACAACGTCGCCGACCACTTCGGCGTCAGCCTGCAGACGCCCTTCGAGGAACTGGACGAGGAGATACGGCGGCAGTTTCTGCACGGCACGGACGGCGTCGTCCACTTCGAGTGGCGGACGAAAAACGGCACGCGCGAGAAGACCGAGCGCTTCGAGGGCGTGATTCCGAACCTCGAACGCCGCCACGTCGAGACCGATTCCGACCGCGCGCGCGAACACATCGAGGACGTCATGGCGACCACGACGTGTCCAGTCTGTGAGGGGACGCGATTGAAGGCTGAATCGCGGGCGGTGCTCGTCGACGGCACCTCGATTACGGAAGTCAATCGGATGTCAATCGGTGACGCGCTTGCCCACTTCGAGGGCATGGAAGCGGATCTCTCGGCCCGCGATACGAAAATCGCCGAAGAGATTCTCAAGGAGATTCGCGCCCGGCTCGGATTCATGAAAGAGGTCGGCCTCGAATATCTGACGCTGGACCGCGAGGCGTCGACGCTCTCGGGCGGGGAGAGTCAGCGTATCCGACTGGCGACCCAAATCGGGTCGGGACTCGTCGGCGTGCTGTACGTACTGGACGAGCCCTCCATCGGCCTCCACCAGCGGGACAACGACCGTCTGCTGAACACCTTAGAGGAACTGCGCGACCTCGGAAACACGCTCATCGTCGTCGAACACGACACCGAGACGATGCGGCGGGCCGACCAGATAATCGATATGGGTCCCGGGCCGGGCAAGCGTGGCGGCGAAGTCGTCGTCAACGGCCCGCAAGAGGAGTTGATGGCGACCGAGGAGTCGGTCACCGGCAAGTACCTCGCCGGCGAGCGGGCGATTCCGGTCCCCGACGACCGCCGAGAGGGTGACGGCTATCTCACCGTTCGAGGCGCGCGCCAGCACAACCTCGCGGACCTCGACGTCGAGTTCCCGCTCGGGACGTTCACCGCCATCACGGGCGTCTCCGGGTCCGGGAAGTCCACGCTGATGCACGACGTGCTCTACAAGGGACTGGTACGCCGGATGAACGACACCGACGTCTATCCCGGCGAACACGACGACATCGAGGGTATCGACCAGATCGAGACGGTGCGGCTCATCGACCAGTCGCCCATCGGCCGCACGCCGCGGTCGAACCCCGCGACGTACACCAACGTCTTCGACCACGTCCGCGAGCTGTTCGCCGAGACCAGCCTCGCCAAACAGCGCGGCTACGAGAAGGGGCGGTTCTCATTCAACGTCAAGGGCGGCCGCTGTGAGGCCTGTGGCGGCCAGGGGACTGTCACCATCGACATGAACTTCCTCTCTGACGTGGAGGTGCCCTGCGAGGAGTGCGACGGCGCGCGCTACAACGACGAGACGCTCGACGTGACCTTCAAGGGCAAGACCATCGCGGACGTCCTCGACATGACCGTCGAGGAGGCCTACGACTTCTTCGAGAGTCACACCGGCATCCGCCGCCGACTGAAGCTCCTGAAAGACGTGGGCTTGGACTACATGCGACTCGGCCAGCCCTCGACCACGCTCTCGGGCGGCGAGGCCCAGCGCATCAAACTCGCCGAGGAACTCGGCAAGAAAGACTCCGGTGAGACGCTGTATCTGCTCGACGAGCCGACGACCGGACTCCATCCGGAGGACGAGCGAAAGCTCATCGACGTGCTCCACCGACTGACCGACAACGGCAACACAGTCGTCGTCATCGAACACGAACTCGACCTCGTGAAAAACGCCGACCACGTCGTCGACCTCGGCCCAGAGGGCGGCGAGCACGGCGGCGACCTCGTCGCCGCGGGCACGCCCGAGGCCGTCGCCGAGACCGAGGACTCACACACCGGCCGGTATCTCCGTGACTTGCTCCCCGACGTCGAACTGGATGGGCCGCGCGCCGACAGCGACGTGGCCGCGCCCGCCGCAGACGACTGATACGGATTGTTGTAGTCTCCTACCGGTATCGCCGGCTCCCGTACGGCGATTACCGGGAAACAGCTACAACAATTCGTATAAGCAACCGTCCGGGGTGCCCCCGTTAGCTGACAGAAAAGCTAACTTACTGCCGACCAACGGTCAGGAGGCAATGCCCGACTCCGAGACTGACGACGTACTCGAAGCGCTCGCCGGTCTGCCGACGCTGGCCCATCCGACAGCGTCGCCGGATGGCAGCGAAGTCGCGTTCTACTACGACGGGAGCGGCCGCAACGAGCTACACGTCTTAGACATCGAGAGCAGCGAACACGAGCGCTGGAGCGACGGTGAGGTCCCGCGCAACGCCCGCTGGTTCCTCGAATGGGGGGCCGACGGCGACCGCGTGTTCTTCCACCGCGACGAGGGCGGCAACGAGCAAAACGATGTCTACGCCATCGACCGCGAGGGGGCGGTCGAACCGGTCGTCGAGATGGACGGACAGGTCCAGATACAGGACGTGAGCGAGGACGGCGAAACGCTGCTGGTCGGGTCTACCCGCGACGGCCAGATGAACCTCTACGGTCACGACCTCGCGAGCGGCGAGACGACGAAGCTCACGGATTACGAGCGAGCGGTCTGGACCGGCCTGCTCTCGCCCGACGGCGACCGACTGGCGTTTACGACCAACGAGGCCGACGACTTCGAGAATATGGACGTCTACGTTGCCGCCGCCGACGGGTCAGACCCTCAGAACCTCGACCTTGGCGAGACCGGTGCCGAGACCGGCGCGGTCGAGTGGGGACCGGACGGCGACCGACTGCTCCTGACCGACAACAGCGAGGATATCCCGCGACCGGGCATCTACGACACCGAGCGCGACGAGGTGACGTGGTGCGGCGGCGAGTTCGTCGAAGCCCCGCAGTGTTTCCTCCCTGACGGCGACCGATTCCTCGCACTCCGGACACGCGAAGCGTCGAAGGTGCCCGTCGTCTACGACATCGAGTCGGGCGAGTCGCGTGAGCTTGACCTCCCCGACGGCGTCGGCGGGTTCGGACGGGCGGGCGACAATCTGCTGGCCGACGGTCGCATCCTGCTGACTCACACCACCCCGACGCGCCGGCCGAGCCTGCTCGCGTACGACCTCGACACCGACGAGACCGAGACGCTGCTGGAAGCCGAGTACGGCCCTTTCTCGCCGGAAGACTTCGCCGACGCGGAGTACTTCACGGTCGAGTCCGACGGCGTCCCCGAGACCCGACAGGCCGCCGTGGACCACGACCCCTACGAGACGCTCGAAATCGGCGCACTACTCTACGATTCCGGCGAGCGCCCGTCACCGCTAATCGTCAATCCTCACGGCGGCCCGCGCGGGATGGACACGAAGTCGTTCGACCTCTACACGCAGTTTCTGGCCCAGCGGGGCTACTCGGTGTTGCAAGTGAACTACCGCGGCTCGACCGGTCGCGGCCACGCATTCGTCAAGGCGCTGTACGACGACTGGGGCGGAGCCGAACAGGGCGACGTGGCGACGGCCGCAGAACGCGTCCTCGACGACCACGAGTGGGTGGATGACGACCGGGTCGCCGTCTTCGGGGGCTCCTACGGCGGCTACTCTGCGTACTGGCAACTAATCCAGTACCCCGACCTCTACGACGCCGGCGTGGCGTGGATTGGACTCACTGACCTCGCGGAGATGTACGAGACGACGATGCCGCACTTCCGCACCGAACTCATGGAGAAGAACCTCGGGACGTCCGAGGAGAACCCAGATCTCTATCGAGAACGCTCGCCCAGAGAGTACGTCGAGAACCTCTCGGCCCCGCTGTTCATGCTCCACGGCGTCAACGACCGTCGGGTCCCCGTCTCGCAGGCCCGGCTGTTCCGCGACGCGCTGGAGGAAGCCGGTTACGCACAGGGAGACGACGGCGACTACGAGTACGAGGAACTCGGCAAGGAGGGCCACGCTTCCTCGGACATCGACCAGAAGATACGGCTGTTCCGCCTGCTCGGTGACTTCCTCGACCGCCGCATCGGCGTCGACACGGTGGCGGCCGACGACTGATACGGATTGTTGTAGTCTCGTACCGGCATCCTCGGGCCCGGTGCGACGCTTACCGGTAAACAGCGACAACAATCCGTATGAGAGAGGACGACCGACGATTGGCGCGATCCGGCCGACACGTTTCTTCCGTCCGAGCGCGTAGCGCGGGTATGGACACCTGCTACGCCGCGCTGGACGACCGAGTGCTGGTCGGCGACGGGTTGTCGTGGACCGAGACGCTTCGCGATCACGACATCGAGTGCGTCGCCGCCGTCCCCGAGTCCCCCGACCGCGCGTTCGTCGGGACGGTCGATTCGGGCCTCCAGCGAACCACCGACGGCGGCGAGACGTGGCGAAGCGTCGAACCGCGTTCGACGGCGGCACTCGGCGGGGGCGACCGCGTGACCAGCGTCACCGCCAGCCCGCACGACCCCGACGTTGTGTGGGCTGGCACGGAACCTAGCGCTGTCTACCGTTCGGTGGATGGTGGCGAGTCGTGGACCGAACGCGAGGGTCTCACCGACCTCGACTCCGAGTCGAGTTGGGCGTTCCCGCCGCGGCCGCACACCCACCACGTCCGCTGGATAGCCCTCGCGCCGGACGACCCCGAGCAGTTGTACGTCGCCATCGAGGCCGGCGCGTTCCTCCGGAGCCCCGACGGCGGCGAGACGTGGATAGACCGCCCCGGTGGCGGCCGCCGGGACAACCACACGCTTGCAGTCCACTCCGACGCGCCGGACCGCGTCTACACCGCCGCCGGCGACGGCTACGCACAGTCGGAGGACCGCGGCGAGACGTGGACCTACCCGCAAGGCGGGCTGAACCACCGGTACGTCTGGGGACTGGCGGTCCATCCGGACGATCCCGACTGCGTTGTCGTCTCGGCCGCCCACGGCCCGCAGTCGGCTCACTCGACCAGCGGCGAGAGCTACGTTTACCGCCGGACTGGCGAGCACTGGGAACTAGCGATGGACGGCCTTCCAGACCCGAACGGTCTCACTCGCCCGGTGCTGGCGGCCGATAGCGACGGCGATGGGTTCTACGCGCTGACGAACCACGGGCTGTTCCGATCGGCCGACGGCGCGACGTGGGAATCGGCCGGTTCGTGGGACGAGGCGTACGAGCAAGTCCCGCGCGGCCTCGCAGTGGTCTAGCGGTGACCCCTCTCACTGCTCTTGTCGAGATGCGGATCATGCTCCGTTCGTGTCTTCGAAGATGAATTTATGTGCGCGGGGCGAGAAGATTCGACGGTGACCCGAATTGGTCCTCCTCTCCCCCGCGAACTCAGCGCGACGTGGAAGTACGCCCTGCTGGGCGGACTCCCGATAGTCCCGCTATCGCTGTGGAGATACTGGCAGTCCGAAACCGCCGTGGAACCGGTGGGGCTCTGTCTCGCGGCGCTGATCGCCGGCTATCTCGCGAAACGCCGCAGCATCGACGCGACGCCGGTCGGGTTCCGCGCCGGCGTCGTCGCCGCCGCGCCCGCGACGCTGTGGGGCACTATCGACCTGATCCGGTTCGTACTCGACCTCTCTCAGCCCGCCTGGTTCACGGGTCTCCAGCTTCTGCTGTTGCTGGTCTTCGTTCCCCTCTTCGTCGTCGTCGCGGCTTTCTTCGGAGGACTTTCCGCACGGATCGGCGGTTGGCTCGCGGAGCGGGTCGGCCGGCAACGACCGCCCGCAGCCAGTAGCTGAGGGGGCCCACGGAACCGTCTTTCCGACGCTGTTGAAACCCTCAATACCTGACAGACCGGGTCTACTGAATACAGAAAATGGCTGCAGTATGTCGGTCTCGCAGTTATACTCACAGCGGTAGACGTTTGTCTACTCAGTCAGGCCTCGTTCAAGTGGTATCAGATCATAACCGCTCTCGGAAGAACCCAATTAAACCAGACACGGGGCCGGCCCCCCAGACGGCCACGATCACGGCCCCGACGGTATTGGCGATCATGTCGGTCACGATGTCGTCGATGCCATAGACGGGGATGAAGTCACCCAAGGCGAACTCCAGGACCTCCCAAACGATCCCGAACGCGAGGACGAACACCACGATGAAGACGGCACGGAACTCGTCGGGTACCGAAATCTCGTCCGAGTGGAGTTCCAGTGCCCGAAAGGCGGCATAACCCAGAGCCGCGATCAGGGCCGAAGAAACCGTGTGCGTGATTTCGTCGTACCACTGGTACTGTCCGTAGATACCGAGGCTACCGACGGAGTGGAGGAAGACGGCCACGGTAATCCAGAGGACGAGCCCGCCGTTCATGGCGTAGTCGTACTCCCGACGGAGCAGCGCAGGAACGAAGGAGATTCCGAGGCCGACGACCGCGGCAGCGGCGATACCAACCTCGAAGTTGAGCAGACCGTATCCGCCGAGTACGACCAGCGCGAGTTGCAGACCCCTGACGAGGCGGCGTTCAGTCGTATCCGAGAGGTCGAGAACTGAATCGAGCCCCATGTTCGATCACCCCGATGGGGGCCGTTCGAACGACCCCACGGGTTCGAATCGGTCGAGGTACCATTCCGCGAGGATACCCAGCGCGACGCCGACGGCGGTGACGTAGACGATATCCCACTGGAGTTCGGTCTGCGAGACGAGGAACCTCGTCCCGAGCCACTGGTCGGAGTAGTACTGGGCGACGATCCAGAACGCCTGGAGAGACATGGTCGTCATCGTGGCGAACACTACGGCGAAGCGGCGACTCAACTCGACCCTGGTGTAGACGTCGAGCTCGACGACGAGCAGCAACGCAATCGTACCGATGGCCACATACCCGGTGATGTCGGGATAAAACTCGAATGTGCGGAGCACCACGGCCACCGCAGCGACGAAGGGAATCGGCCAGGGGACCATCGCGGCGGGACGACCGGTTACGGCCGAGGGGAGGGCGATAATCGAGACGATGAGTACAGCCAGACAGCCCCACAGGAAGGCGTCCATCAGGTAGCTCTCGATAGCCGCCAGAGCGATGATACCGGTCATCCCCCAACCGAGGACGGCGTTCAATCGTTGGTCGGAAACGAGCGTATGCAGGGCCACCACCTGATTATTCGTCCTGAGGAGGCAAATATGCTAGGCCGATGCTGTAATCGGTTGTCCCGATATCGCCGAGAGAACGTCGGTTATCCCGCTCGATGCGAATCGAGAAAGTACTTGGCTCGTGACGCCGAGAGAGGGTGTATGCACGACGTCGTCGTCGTCGGGGCCGGCCCCGCCGGGTCGCGGTACGCTCGGCGAGCGGCCCAGCAGGGACTCGACGTACTCGCCTTCGAGCAGGGCACCGTCGGCGAGCCACTGGCCTGTTCGGGCCACGTCAGCACCGACATCTGGGAGTATACCGACGAGGCCCGCGAGGAACTCCTCCAGAACGAAATCTCGGGCGCGCGATTCTATACCGACGGGCCGGGTGGCGACGCCCATCCCTTCTACAAGGACGAGGTCATCTCGAACGTCATCGATCGGGTCGGACTGGACCGTCATCTCGCTGAACTCGCCCGCGAGGCCGGTGCAGACGTCCGCGAGCAGCACACAGTGGTTGGCGTCGAAGAAGAACGAGACGGCGTCACCGTCGAGGTGAAGGGACCCGACGGCGTCGAAACGCACCGCGCGAAACTGGTCGCCGGCTGTGACGGCCCGAAGAGCCGCGTTCGCCGGGAACTGGGGCTGCCGGAGCCGGACGAACTGCTCCACGGCGTGCTCGGCTTCGACGAGACGGCTGATCACGGCGACTTCGTCGACGTTCACCTCACCGTCCCGCGCTTCTTCGCGTGGCGCATCCCCCGGAGCGAGGCCGGCGTCGAGTACGGACTGGCGGTGCCGCCGGGCGACGACGCTCGGGCGCGCTTCGAGGCGTTCACCGACGGCTACGGCGCGAACGTGACCCGGCGCTGTTCGGGACTCATTCCCATCGGCCCACCGAAGCGCGTGACCGGCCGACGGTCGTTCCTTATCGGTGACGCCGCCGCCCAGACCAAGCCGTTCACCGGCGGCGGCATCCTCTATGGGATGACCGCCGCGGACCACGCCGCCCGCGAAATCGACCCCGACGAACCGGGGACGCTCGGCGACTACGAGCGCGCGTGGCGCGAGGACCTTCGACGGGAGATTCGACTCGGCCGCGCGGTGCGCGCAGGCTACTCGGTTCCCAAACCGCTGCAGAAAGCCGGTATGAAGGCCTTCGAGGGCGAGATCGGCGTCCACATGGACCGACCGAGCACGCTGTTCTCGCGCGAGCAACTGAAGGCGTTGCTATCGCGGTCCTGAACTGCCAAGAGCTGTCGAGAACGAATCTATACCGTTAGTTCGGGGTACCCCGAGTCAGCATCGGAGCGAGCACGCGTTGGTAGCCGAGCATGTACACACCGGCGTACAGCAGTATCGTGCCCATCCAGAGCTCCCACAGTCCCATGGTCGACTGGCCGGCGAGGAGGTCGGTCAGGCCGGCGCTCTCGGTGAGCGCACCGACGACGGTCAGCAGGCCCGCGACGAGCACCGACGCGACCATCCCGAGTAGTTCGGCGAGCGATTCGGAGAGTAGTGCTGTCATCGCCGCCAGATTTGTCGAAGCGGACTATAGCCTTTTCGACCGAAAACAAAAAGCGTTAGTCAAGCCGGGGGCAGAAAAGGTGTATGGCACAGTATCGAAGCATGGACCACGCGGCACTCGCCAAGCGAGGGTTCCTCCTCGGCGTCGGCCTGTTCGTCCTCGGCATCGTCGGCGAACTCGTCGCCCCCGCTGTCGTCGGCCCGCTGCCGGGATGGGGACAGATGGTACTGACAGACATGGAAGGAATCGGCATCTTGCTCGGCCTCTTCTCGCCGCTCGTCTTCGGCATCATCCTGCCACTCATCGAGTGAGCGCGGGCGGAGAACTGTGACGACGATCCGCGTTCGACTATCTATTTCTTCCCAGTGGGGCGATCACGTCCGAAAGCGTCGCGTTGACGACGTGGCCGATCATGAGGAGCGCCGCGGCGGCGTAGAGACTCGTGAGAATGAGGATGACGCCGCTGAGGACGCCGAAGACGGCGTACGCCCCGGCGTTCTCGGCGTAAAACCGTATCCCACCCAATAAGACCGTCCATCCGATCGCGGCGGTCACCGCTCCCGGAGCGGCAGTCGATAGCGAGTTGATGTCTCTCGACGGGAGATAGTATAAGGGGAGAAAGGAGACGGTGAGCGCGGCGGGCAGCGCGACGAGACCGCCCGTCAGTACGAACGGTGCGTCGGGCAGCAAGACGAACAGCGTGCTGACGAGGAGGACGGAGACGATACCGAAGACAAGCGAGCCGAGGACGCCGACGCCGTCGCGGAGATGCCCGGTCAACGATCGGTCGATCTCTCCCTCGACGTCCTCGACGACCGTCTGGAAGCCGGCAGTGATGTTCGCGCCGCTCCAGAGGAGGACGGCGACAGCGAACAGCGTCGCGCCGACCCGCCCCTGCGAGTCCGTGAGCGCGTCGCGGACCAGTTCCTGTGCCGCGGGAGTGAGATATTCGAGTGCCACGAGCTGGACCTCCGCGGCGGCCGATTTACCGAGAACCGCGAGCAGGATGACCAACAGCGGCAGGAGCGAGACGAAGCCGTAGTACGCGAGCGCGGCCGCTGGATACTGGATGTCTCGGTTGATAGACGTCCGCACGATGTCGAGGACGGTTTCGGACGTACGCTTCCAGCCGACCATACCGGTTGTAGCGTTCTGCGTCGGATAACGCTGTTCTCGACTGGGCCGGAATCGGACCCGGCACGAGAATCGACTCGTCGCTGTCAGTACGTCGGCAGTCGCGCCGAGGTCGCCGACCCCTCGACGAAGGGAAGCGACGTTCGCTCGGCCTCGACCGCGTCGCCGTCGACGCGGACCGTCAGCGCCGCCTCGGGCAGGTCCCAGTCGACGGCGGCGAGCGCGAGGGGAGCCTCGCGCATCGGACTGTCGACGGCGCGGGTGACCTCGCCGACGTGTTCGTCGCCAGCGAAGACCGCCGCACCGGGTTCGGGACGGGCCCCGACGGTCAGGCCGACGAGCCGCTGTGTGGGATGGCCCCGGTTCTCGATCCGAGAGACGACCTCCTGGCCGACGTAACAGCCCTTCTCGAAGTCCAGTGCGTTTCGCAGCCCGAGGTCGTTCGGGAGGCGACCCTCGATCTCCGTCTCGAACAGCGGCGACCCGGCTTCGAGCGTGAGCGTCTCCCACGTCCGGTAGCCGAAGGGGACGGCGTTCAGGCCGCGGTTGACGAGCGTATCGAAGACGGGTTCGGCGTCCTCGGCGGCACAGACCACGTCGTAGCTCTCCTCACCCGACAGATTGTCCGTTCGGATGACGGTCACGCCCGCGTCGCCGAGTTCGCCGCGGTTGAACGAGAGCAGTTCTTCGGGCGAGGACGCTTGGTGCAGGACGCTCGCGATTTTTTCGGTGGACTTCGGGCCATGGACGCCGAAGACGGCGAAGTCGTCGGTGGCTACGCTGATCTCGACATCCTGGATGAACGTCTTCTCGCTCCACTCCTCGGCCAGCGACTCGGCTCGCTGTGGTGGCGTGAACACCAGCAGTCGCTCGCCTGCGTTGTAGACGTACATGTCCGTCTCGACGCGGCCGTCCGGGTCGAGCAACAGCGCGTAACAGCCGTGGCCGTCGTCGGTCGGGACGTCGTTTGAGATGGCGTTGTCGACGTACTCGACGCGGTCCTCGCCGGTGACGACGAGGACACCGTAGCCGAACTCGCAGACGCCGACGACGTTGCGAACCGCGCGGTGGGTCCGCTCGGAGCGGCCGTAGTGGTCGACGACGCGGCGGCCACCCACCTCACGGAACGTCGCCCCGTGGACTTCGTGGACCTCGGAGAGAACAGTCATTGCCCACGAATGGGGGCCTCGCGCTGAAAAGCGTCCCGCTACCGACGCCGGAGCGCGAACACCGCGAGGAGTGCGAGTGCGACCAGCGCGGTCACACTGGTGAACCCGGGCCCGCCGCTACCCGTACTCGTCTGCGTGTCGGTGGATGCCGGTGTCGCCGTGGCCGTGGGCGAGGCTGTCGCAGTCTCGGTGTCGGCCGCGGCCGCTTCGACGCCTTCGACGGTCGCCGTCGCCGAGAGGTCGCCGCGCTCGACGGTGAACGTCACGTTCCCGGCCGAGGGGACGGGCGCGACGGCGACGCCCGAGGCATCCGTCGTCCCGACCTGGTCACCGCCCTGGCTGACGGTGGCGTTCGGAACCGGGTTGCCGTACTCGTCAGTCACCCGGAGGCGGACTGGCTCGTCGACGACGACGCGCCGGCTGTCGGGCGAGAGAGAGAGCGCCGGCGTCCGCTGGATGGAGACGTTGGCCGAGGTGTCGGTCTCGCCGACGCGGAGCCGCTGTTCGACGGTCTCGTAACCGTCTTTCGTCACCGTCAGGTCGTACCGGTCGTTGACCGGCAGACGGATGGTTACCTGCCCGTTCGACAGCGTCTGGACGGTCCCGACCGACGGGACCTGAACTGTCGCGTTCTGGACTGCTCGCGGGTCGTCGAAGTGGTCGTCGGAAACGGTGACGGTTAGCAGCGCCGTCCCCTCTTCGATGACGCTCCGTGCTTGGGTCTCGTCGGTCACCTGTACTCGCGTTCGGTTCCAGTAGTACCCCTCCTTGCCCACGGTGAGTCGGTACTCACCCGCTTCGACCGCCGGCGTGGTGACGGTACCGTCGGAGCCGGTCCGCTGGTCGGTGACGAACTCGCCGTCCCGATAGAGGAGGACACGAGCGTTCGAGACCGGGTCCCCGTCGCCGCCGACCACGGTGACGGTCGCTGTCGCGATCTCGGAGACGGGAACTTCGACAGTTCTCGCGGATGCGTTCGTCACGCGAAACGGTTGGTTGCGAACCCACTCGTCACCGCGGACGCGGATGGTCACGTCCGCACCCGCTGGGACGTCGACGAGGGCCTGTCCGTTTGCCCGCGTCGTCTCGTTGACCGGTCCGCCGTCGCCGTCGTTCCACGTCGCCGAGATGGGGACGTCGCTGACCGGGTCACCGTTCTGGTCGACGACGGAGACGGTCAGCGTGGCCCGGTCTTGTTGTGCGATAGCACTTCCGGGGACGGCGGCCATACCCACGAGCGCCACGATGCAGAGGACGAACGCCGACCGAGACGGAGCCATAGTGAAATGATAACGTGGGCTAACCTTAACAGTATGGTCAGCTTACACGCGGTAACAGACACGATATCTGGGAGGTCGCGTCAGCGGCCGCGGCCGTCGTGGTCGGCGACGAGGCGTTCGATCTCGTCGGCTTCGATGGGGGTGAGCGGTCCGGGCATCGTCCGAGCCAGCGCCGCGGCGGCCGCGCCGTGGGCCAGTGCCTCGTCGGTCGGCGAACCCGCGACGAGTCGCTGGAGGACCGCTCCGACGAGCGTCGCATGTTGTCCGGTGCTATCGGTCGCGTCGGTCTCGAAGGCGTCCTGCTCGTGGACAACGTTGTCGTGGTAGCCGACGACGCCGTGTTCGCTCCGGGTGAGGACGACCCGCGAGAAGTCGTAGTCGGCGGCGATGGTGTGGACTAGCTCCCGTGGCGTCCCGGTTCGGTCGAAGACGGCCTTGGCCTGGTCCTCGCTGGCGAACAGCAGATCCACCGCGCCGAAGAGGTCTTCGAGCGTGTCGTGTGCCGCCTCGGCGCTCCAGAGCCCGGGATGGAAATCGAGGTCCAGCGCCCGGATCCCCGGCGACGCGCGGAGCAACGCGCCGGTCGTCTCTGCTGCCGTCGCAGAGAGCGCCGCCGTCGACCCCGCGGCGAACACCACGTCGGCGTCCTGCATGCGCCCCATCGGGAGTTCGCCGGGCGTGAGCGTCGCCATCGCGGTGTCAGTGCGGTCCTGAAGCAGTCGGTCTTCGCGGGGCGCGGCGGCGTCCTCGTAGAAGGTCAGCCCCTGCCGGCCAACCTCGGGGTCGGCCCACACCACGTCAGTCTCCAGTCCGTGTTCGTGCAGTTCCGCGACGACCCGCCGACCCAGCGGCGTGTCGGGTAGTTTCGAGAGCCAGACCGCATCGCCGCCGAGTCTGCTCGCTATCGCCCCGACGGTACTCGCCGTGCCGTCGGCCCGCATCTCGACCTCGCGGGCTGTCTCGAATCGCTGTCCGTCCGGCGGCGAGAGTCGAAGCGCCGTCTCACCCAGTGTCACCAGTCCCATACCCGCCCATCGGGTGACTCCGGTTTAATTCAACCGGTGGTTTCGGACAGAATTTGACCCAGCACCCGCCGCTCGCGGCTCTCTTCAGCCGAGCCGATCACTCCCTGCGGCCGCCATGGCCCGGATAGTCGCGCTCGAACCGGTCTTCGAGTTCCTCGTGAGAGATTTCGATGACCGTCGGTCGCCCGTGTGGGCAGGCGTAGGGGTTCTCGCAGTCGTCAAGTGCCGCCAGCAGGTCCCGCACTGACCCCTCGGTGAGCGACGTGTTGCCGGTGACGGAGGGGTAACAGGCGAGGTCGCCGAGCAGTTCGTCGGCGGCGGCCTCCACCGTCGTCGTGACCGACCCCTCGCCACTGACGAACGCACTCAGCACGTCTCGGACGATGTCCGGCCCGGCGGCGTCGGCGATGACGCCCGGGAGCGTCCGGACCGCGACGCTGCGCTTGCCGGTGCGAGCGGTGTGAAAGCCTAGACTCGCCAGCGCGTCGCTCCGCTCCTCGAAGACGGCGGCTTCCCGGGCCGTGAGTTCGAGTTCGACCGGGTCGGCGAGCGCTTGCGTCGTCGTCTCGCCGGTGAACTGGGCCTGCAGTCGCTCGTAGTTGACCCGCTCGTCGGCCGCGTGCTGGTCTATCAGCACCAACCCGTCGTCGGTCTCGGCGACGACGTACGTCTCGTGAAGTTGGCCGAGGATGTGCATCGACGGGAGGGAGTCGTGGGCCGTCTCCGGGTCGTCACCGAGTCGGGCCTGCTCGTGGCCGCCCGAGAACTTCCGGTCGGGCGACGGGTCGCTCGCGCCCGAACTGCTGCCAGTCTGCGCGGTCGATCCGTCGGCAGCGTCACCGGCTGACTCGTCTGTTGTCTCGGTCGGCATCGAATCGGCAGACGAATCGGTCGAAGTGGCATCGACTGGGGGCGAAGTCGACGGCGTGTCGGCCCGCTGGTCAGCCGTCCCGGTGGCCGATGGAGCAGGATCGTCGGTGGTCGAAGCCGTCTCGCTGGCCTCGACCGATTCGGCGTCGGCGGCGGTTCGACTCGAAGCCGCGCCGTCGCCGGTTTCACCGCCAGACTCGCTATCCGCGGGGGCTGGCGTCTCGCTCTCTTGCTCCGTCGCCATCGCTTCGGTCTCCGCTCGTTCGGGCGAAATTTCGGTCTGTTCTGGCTGTGACCGGCCGCGCGGGGCCGATGAGCGGAGTAGGCCCTCGTCGAGAAGGGCGTCGGCGACGGCGGTCCGGACCTGTTCGTGGACCCCCTCGTCGTCGGCGAAGCGGACCTCCATTTTCCGAGGGTGGACGTTCACGTCCACGTCGCCCGCTGGCACGCCCAAGAAGAGGACGGCGAAGGGGTAGCGGTCGGGCGCTATCTGGGTGCCGTAGGCGTCCACGACGGCGTCGTGAGCCGTCTTCGCCCGGACGTAGCGGCCGTTGACGTACGTCGAGAGGTACTCTCGCCCGGCGCGGGTAGTCTCGGGGTGGGAGACGAGCCCCGAGACGCCGTCGAGGGGGCCAGCGGGCAGGTCGTCGCCCTCGACGGGGATCATGGACTGAGCGACCTCGCGGCCGTACACCGACATGACCGTCTCGCGCAGGTCGCCCTGTCCGGTCGTGGCGAACGTCTCGCGGCCGCCGTGAGAGAGCGAGATGGCCACGTCGGGGTTCGCCAGCGCGTAACTCGTCACGATGGTGTTGACGTGAGCGAACTCCGTCGAGGCCTGCTTGAGGTACTTCCGGCGGGCGGGGACGTTGTAGAAGAGGTCCGCGACTTCGATGGTCGTCCCCTCGGGACAGCCGGCAGGACCGACCGACGTGACCTCGCCGCCCTCGACGACGAGTTCGGTCCCTACGTCTCCTCCGCGCGGGCGGGTCGTGACAGTCAGGCGCGAGACGGCCCCGATAGCGTGGAGCGCCTCGCCGCGGAAGCCGAGCGTGCCGACGCCCCCCTCTAAATCCTCGATATCGCGTATCTTCGAGGTTGTATGTTGCTCGACGGCGCGTTCGACGGCCTCGCGGTCCATGCCGACGCCGTCGTCGGTCACACGGATGCCCTCGCTCCCGCCGCGTTCGACGACGACGTCCACCCGATTCGCGTCGGCGTCGATCGCGTTCTCGACCAGTTCCTTCACGACCGAGGCCGGTCGCTCGACTACCTCGCCGGCCGCGATGCGTTCGACCGTTCGCTCGTCGAGCTGCCTGATGTCCGTCATGGCGTCCCCCGCATAGTCTTGCCCTGCGGTAGCGGGCGCGGCGACTTGAGACTGTCTGCTGTCGACATCGTCGGTCGGCGAGTATGGAAATAGTTAACACGGCACAGCCGAGACGTTTGATAGGTGAGACCCGATGTGTCACCACAGAGGCTACACCCCAGAGTGGCGGAGTGAGCGTCCCGAGACAGCGACAGACGAGACGGAAGACGAGACGGCTACCGACGAACTACCGTCGTTCCTCAACGACGAGGCGGCCGAGGATGTGGAAGTGCTGACCGACGGCGGCGACGGCGACAACGGAGACAACGGCGACGACTCGGCGTAGCGACCACCCCGTCTTTTCGCCGGTGTACCGCACAGTGAAGTGCGCTCGCAGCGAGACGACTACCAACGCCGACAGATGGAACAGTACGACCAGCTCTATCGACTGTACGAGAGCGCAGATACGGAGACGCTGCGGGCCTATCAGGAGTTCGTCGACCTCTTTCCACCGCTTCGGACCCGTGTCGCGCTAGACCGCTGGGAGAGCGTCCGCGAGGAACTCGACGAGCAGAAAGCCACCATCGCCGAGGAGTTCCCGGCGACGGGCGAGACGTACGCCGAAATCGCCGCACGGCTAACACGCGAGGAGGCTTTCACCGCGCTCGACCTCTACGCGAAGTACGGCCGGGCCGTGAACGTCCTCGTCTTGGACGTCGACGAGACGCTCCGGTCGGCCGGCGACACCGACAACGAGATTCCCCGCGAGACGCTGTACCTCCTCACCGAGTTCCACGAACGGGGCGTTCCCATCGTGGTCTGTACCGGGCAGACGTTGGAGAACGTCAAGGGGTTCTTGATTCAGGGACTGGGCAACGAAGTCGTCTCCTCGGGGTCGGTCAGCATCGTCTACGAGTCGGGCAACGGCGTCTTCACGCCGAAACACGGTTCCGAGACCAAGCAGTTGCTCTACGAAGACCTCGATTCGACCGTCGTGGACATGTTCGACGCCGTGCGGGGCCGCGTGCTCTCGGAAGCCCCCGACAGCGTTCGCCACGGCTGTCACCTACAGGGCAACGAGTTCAACGTCACGCTCAAGCCCAACGCCGAGGTCGGCAGTGAGACGGCCGTCGAGATTATCGACGAGGCGCTCGGCTACCTCTGTGGATTAGTCGGCGAGGTCGTCGTCGACGCCGTCGACGCGTCTGTCGAGGACCCCGCCGCGCTCGCCCGGACGTACTTCGCTCGGGACCCGGAGATACAGGCAGTGCTGGACGCCGCCGGCCGCTCGACCGACGCCGACGTGGACGCTGCTCCGGCTGCCGTCGTCGATATCTTCGAGCGCATCGACATCGGCTACTACGAGGGCGACGCCGCCGAACTCGTCAGCCTAGAACTGGACAAATCCGCTGGCGTCGAACAGGCCTTCGAGGTGCTCGACATCGACGACCCATTCGCGCTGGTGATGGGCGACAGCAAGAGCGACCTCCGCGTGATGGAATGGGTCGCCGAGAACGACGCCGGCATCGCTGCCGCGCCCCACCACGCTTCAGCAGCCGTCTTAGACCACGTACGGGACCAAGACGACCTCGTCTACGAGGCCGGCGAGGCCAGTTCCATCCTGAACGTCGTCTACGGACTGGCGCTGCTCGCGGAACTGGGCGAGCGTCGCTCCTGACTATAGTAGCCATTGAAAATCAATGCACACCCGACCACACTGCCGTCGTGTGGTCGGTGTGTAAATCGTTTCAATTGTTACTATAGCGGGACCGCAGTTCGCCACCACCATCCGGCTCCAAGTTCGTGTTACACGTCACCACACAACAGTTAGACGGCTCCGCATCGAACGCTACCTATGGCGCTCGAACAGGTGTTCAAGCAGGTCCCGGACCCGCGCTCGCACTCGTTCCCGGAGTACACGCTCGGACAGGGCGACCCCGTCCGCCCGATCGCAGTCACCACCGACGAACTGACGGCGCTGCTCGATCTCTACGAGCGGTTCGCCGCCGTCGACCCGAGCGGCTTCGACAGCAATCCCTTCCTCCAGGCGACGAGTGACTTCCTGAACCAGACGTTCGGGACGACGCTCAAGCGACCGGACGAACAGTTACACGACGACATCGCGGCGATGCTCAACGACTTCTCCGACGACCTCGGTGGTCGTTCGCTCGGCGTGGTCGACGCGACCCCCGCGCACCACCGCACGCTCTATTTCTTCCTGACAAGTTGCAAAGCCTACCACCTCGCGCCGCACATCCGCTTCTCGCCGGACGAAGCGGCCGTCCAGACGCTGTACGACGTCTACGAGCGAGTCAGCGACCAGGAGTTCTACCTGAAACGGCCCGAGACCGTATTGGAGTGATGGGTTTCTCAGAGGACGATAGTCGAGCTAGAGCCCATCTGCACTGATACGGAATGGGAAGGAGTGAAGACAACAGATATATCCACACATATTAGATATAATGTGAGAAATTTTAACTCTCTGCGGATTAGAAAATCAGCTGAAGTGTAGCGCAATGATAGATGAAATCCAGAGCGAACTGTCGAGCTGCGAACTGCTAGGTATCGCACTACTAACGACCGTCGCTCTCGCGTTCGGTGGTGTCGGCACCGTTTCGGCCGCTGCGTATTACGGCTATACCGGAGCGATGGGGGCTGCTGCCGTCGGTGGCGTCGCAACGGTCGGCGCAGCAGGCGTGAACGGTCTCGCAACCGCCGGCGCTGGCGTCGCTGTCGTCGCTGGGGCTGCAGTCGTAGCTACCGGTGGCGTCGCCGGCGCTGCGGCATAACCACTCTCTATCTATTTTATGGCAGAATTAAACACAGTCGTCTGGCTCGGTATCGCAACTATCGGGACGACGGCACTCTGTGCAATGACGAACATGCTCTTGTACGAATACAACCGAAACGGTGCCGTTGCCAGAACAGTCGTGCCCGCAGCGATCGTGGGAGGGTTCGGAGCGTTGCTACTGGTCTATGTTTCCTTCCTTGCCTGAGAGCTACCGGTGCGCACTCGCTCGTTCGCGGAGCGAACTCGTCGCTGCTCTCTTCTTCTTTCTCCTCGGAGTAATAGTCGGTAGTTCGGATCCAAGCGCCGGTGCCAGCAGTGGGACACTACCGGAGTTTACCGTCGGCTATTTCATCCGGCACAACACTCGGGTACTGTTCGGATTGTGGCTCGGTGCACCGCTGTTTGGAATACCGACGATCGTTGGACTCATCCTGAACGGCACTATCTTTTCGAACGCCGTTGTTACTTCGCACGCCCCGTTGACGGAACGGTTCGCGCTCTTGTTCCCGCACGCGGTGTTCGAACTCTCCGGGATTCTCGTCGCCGGTAGCGTCGGCTTGAAACCCGTCTTTACCTTCGGGAGATACGTGCGTGAAAAGCAATCACGTCCCCTAGAAGCTCTCGACGTTCGTGATACGTTGCGTCTCGCGATTATCTCGCTCGTACTCATCGGCGTTGCGGGCGTCCTCGAAGCGCTCGTCACTCCTCTCGTCTACCAGACGGTTGCAGGATAACCCCACGCAGTTCAGATGATTGAACTCAGCGGGAGAAAGAGCCAAAGGAGCGTTGGAACAACGACCGAACCGCCCGCTACTCGCCGCGAAACGTCGTAGAGGTTCTTTACCGCGAAGAACCACAGAAGCCCTTGCCAGAGCGTGAACGTGACAAACAGGAGCCGAGAGGTGAAGAAAATCGGATTGTTCCGAAGACTCGAAAAAAGCGCGGAGAACTGAGCGGGGTCGCTCGGGAACGAGACTTGCGTATACACGAGAAACGTGGCGACACCGGAGACGAGTCCAGAAAAGACAGCCGGCGTAAATCCCCACCCCACGAGTTTGAAGAGATCGCGGAACGACTTCTGTGAAGCATTCAATTTCTCCATTGTTACGTAAATGATCGCCGTGACGGCGAACCACATGAGAAACACGCCGACGATGCTCAGCACGAGTATCCTGACGTACGAGAATACCAGTATAAGTTGTGTCGTCGACGTTTTACCGAGCGCTGTGATGATTTGTGAGGTGACGACAGCAACGCTCAGAACGTTGGCAATAGCTGTAGCGATAACTATCAGTATCGGGCCGGTGAGAGACGGGTCCTGACACTTCCGCCGAAAAAACTGTCGGGACTGTGAAGGAGGGCTATCATTTACGTATATCCCGATATAATATCATCAAGTATAAGATTTTATTTATTTAAATTGTGACTCCTTTTATACTGCGTGCCGATTGCTCTTTCCGCCACTCGGAGGCGACAGAGTGGCGCTGAACTCGGTCGTCGCCTTTTCCCAGCCCGAGCGCGGGATCACCGCACTGAGCGGCGAGACGGACAACATTTATCGACGCAGTCAGTTACGCCGGTATGGTCCACTGCCCTGAATGCGACGCGACCCTCGACCGACAAGACGACGTGGAGTCCGTGGAGATGGACGCCGAAACCGGCTTCTTCAAGGCCTCCAAGCGGTTCTATCTCGTCGCCTGTAACGACTGCGGCGCGGCAATCGGTAGCGGCGTCGCCGGCGCGAAGGCCCGATAGTGATTACTGTCGGTCTGTTCCCCATCGACCGCACGAAGTCGTTCGGTCGTAGCGGTAAATCGCTACAGTAATCACTATGAGTACCGTCGCCGTTCTCGGAACTGACCTCGCAGTGATCCGATAGCGACAGCCACGACACATATCAGCATGGGCGGCGAACGGTGGGGTATGCCACTCGACGTGCCGGTTCCAGACCCGCCGTCACTACGCGGGCCACAGCCACGAGGCGAGTACGAGGCCATCGGTAATCCGGTCGAAGACCCCGAAGACGACTACCGCAGGGAGGAGATAGAGGGATTCCTCCAGTCGGGCGCGTGGGCCGACGCCTTCGAGGAGTGGACGACACAGACAAGTCTGACCGAAGCGGACTTCACTGTCGTCACGGAGTACGACCTCGTCGAGCAACTGGACTTCTACTGGGACCCCGGCGTCGACGAGGTGGGATATCAGTCCCCGACACTCCCCGAGGAAGCCGAGGACGAAGCCGACCTCGACCCCGGTGAAATCGACGAAATCGAAATCGAGGTAGATTCACTCGGTCGCGTCGTCACGGAGATGCTCGAAAACGACTACCTCCGCCGGGACGACGAGACGTTCGGCTTCTTCGCCGACGACGCGCCGGAGAACACCTTCGACTACGAGGACGACGACCTGGGCGAGGGACTGTAGGCGACGACAGCCGGCAGTATCTGCACTGAAACCGCAGAAGCGCGGCGACCATCTAATTGTATTCACAAGTAATAATGCCGGTGACGTTATCGCCTTCGACAATGGACGGCGAACGCGGACTCGGAGAGTTAGAGACGATACTGGCCGACCGACGGCGGCGCTATCTGCTCTACTGCCTTCACCTCCACTCGACGCCGCAGTCACTGCCCAGTATCGCTGATCAGATTACGGTCTGGGAGACCGGTGACCCGGCGACCGAACGACTCGACGAGCGTCTGGAGATCTACATGTCGCTCTATCACGATCACCTCCCGGAACTCGTCGAAACCGGCGTCATAACGTATCACCAGGCAGATGACGCCGTCGACTGGGACGGGCGTGTTACCCCGGAGCGGCTCGACTCGGGTCTCGAACGACGACTGTGTGAGGAACTCGACGCGCTGCTGGAGGCCGAGACCTGCACGTTTGACTGCGACGACGACGAAGACGTCTAGAGCGGCCACCGCCTCGAATCCGCAGTGTAAGGGACCGATGAGGGGAGAGCGGTGGTCAGCGCTCTCGACCGTCGGCTGGTCGAGTGCTGCCGTGGCAACGTTCTTTCGGCTTCGCCTCCTACTCGAATACACAGTGTCAGACGAAGACCCGTTCGACGACCTCGACATACCAGAAGACCCGACGGCGGACCTGGACCGTGCGACCCAACGGCTCACGGTCCGCACGGAAGAGCGCCGCTACGGTAAGAAGATGGTACTCGTCGAGGGGTTCGAAGACGAGGGCGACATCCAGGACCTCGCTTCGGACCTGAAGTCGTCACTCGGCACCGGTGGAACCGTCAAAGACGGACGCATCGAACTGCAAGGTGACCACGCAGAGCGCGTCCGGGACCTCCTCGAATCGAAGGGCTATCAGATAGCCTAACGTCCAAACGGCAGCCCCTTTGAGAGGTGTGGGTCAGTAGGACGAACCAACGAATCGACGGAAGAGAGACGCCGTCGTACAGTCGATCTATCCCCCATGATTCGTAACAGCGGAACCAGTGGGGTAGAAAGTCAGTAACAGCGGAACCAGTGGGGTCGTGAGAGTGTCACTAACATCGGAACCCGTGGGGTCAGGGCGTCGTCTCGAGGAGTTCAGCTAACCCGGTCTTCACCGACGAGATCGACTGTTCGAGTTCGTGCTCTTTGTACTTGCCGCCACCTTTGCCGCGGTTGTACTCCGTCGAGGAGATGATACCGAGTTGATCGAGTTCACCTAGATAATCTCTGACGGACCGTTCCGAAACCGGATCCACGCCCTCCTCAATGGCGACCCGTTCGTACGCGCTGAGGATGTCCTTCGTTCGCGCGGGTGTATCGCCCTGTTCGGCGAGCAGTGTCACTGCGTACAGGACGAGCTGGCCGTGATCGGAGTAGTTCCGAATCCCCTCGACGACCTGGTCCGTCTGAAGACGCTGCCGAGCGCGACGGACATGTGATTCCGTGACGAGTTCACCGTTGTTCTCGCGGGCCAGATCACCGGCTTCCAGCAGCAAGTCCAGTGCTTGCCGGGCGTCCCCGGAGTCTTTCGCGCCGTAGGCCGCACACATCTCGATGACGCCGTCGTCTAACACGTCGTCTTTAAACGCCACGGCCTCTCGCTGCTGGAGGACCAGTTGCAGTTCCCGGGCGTCGTACGCCGAAAAAGAGACTTCCTTTTCACAGAGACTGGAGCGGACCTTCGAGGAGAGTTGGTTGCGGAAATCGAGGTCGTTCGAGATTCCGATTACGCCGAGTTTGGCGTCGGTGACGTCGCCGTTAGAACGGGCACGTGGCAGTTTGTACAGCAGCGAATCGTCCCGGATGTGATCGACCTCGTCCAGTACGATCAGGACAGTCCCGCCCACCTGATCGAGTTCGTTGAACAGGAACTGGTAGACGGATGCCTGCGGGTAGCCGGTGTTGGAGATTTGGTCGGCTGGATCCCGGAGTTCGTTGACCAGCGCGACGGCGACCTGGTAGCTCGAATTGAGTCCGTCACAGTTGATTTCGATTGTATGGAGATTCAGGTCCGAGACCGGTTCGGCGTCGCGTTCGAGCGCCTGAAGGAGATAGCGCGTAGCGGCGGTCTTGCCGACGCCGCTTTTGCCGTAGAGAAAGATGTTCGAGGGACTCTCGCCGTTGATCACTGGCTGGAGCGCCGCGTGGAACCGTTCGAGTTCCTCGTCACGGCCGACGAGTTCGTCAGGGGTCCACTCCTCTAAGAGGGCCTCACGCTGCTCGAAAATCGAAGACGTCGGTGAGAACGTGATATCCGTCATTCACCACAGGGTGAGCGGTGTAGCGGTATTAACCTTCGGTTCCGCTGTTTCCGTTGTTGTGGTTGGTTTATATATGTGTAACCCCACCACTTCCGCTGTTACCGGGGGACGGGGTTGTTTGTCTCGGGAGATGAGAGAGACCCCCACCCCACCGCTTCCGCTGTTAGCAGGGACGGAGGCAATATCTGCAAGTGACTCGCAGCCGTGTAGATTTTCATCTGATATAGATAAGTTCAAGTATTCGTATTAGAAACCATATCCGTACGCTGTTTCTCACCGAACGATGCCACACCCCCTCCCATGGGGGTGGGGCTACTCGTTCCGACCTAACAGCGGAACCAGTGGGGTGGGAGGGTGGTTCAATACCCGGTTCTGCCAGCGCGACTCACCACTCGGCCCCGTACCCGATGCATCCGCAATCCGATACTCAGCGTGATTCGAACTGGTAACGCAAAAGAGAGCAGGGCACTGTCTAGTTAGCGGAAATTGAGGAACGAGCAGTTCGTTGGTTTAGGTGTCTATGCTCAACCAAGAACTGCTCAAAGAGACGTTAGAGACGGCGAATCTTGAATGTTGGGAGCGTGAGCGGACGGCGACGCCCGTCAGGGCGTTCGCCGTCCGCCTCCACACGACCGGTTGTTCACTCAGAGAAACACAAGCAATTCTCTCGCTGCTGGGCGTAGAACACTCGCATCAAGCAATCTTTCAATGGGTTCATCGAGTATCTGACAGCGTTGGCGACCCGCCGATGGCGACGCCGAGGCGGGTCGCCGTCGACGAGACCGCTGTCAAGATCAACGGCGAGCAGTCTTGGCTGTATGCTGCAATCGACACCGAGACAAAATTGCTCCTTGATGTCGCTGTGTTTGGTCGCCGTGGCACCGATCCAGCAGCGGCGTTTCTGCATGGAGTGGCCGAGAAACACGATCTCTCCGAAGCTGTGTTTCTCGTCGATGGCACCGGCTATCTGACTGCCCTTGCTCGATTAGATCTGAGCGGTCGGCTTGACTACGTCGACCGAAACCTCATCGAAAAGTGGTTTCA
>NZ_SRIF01000014.1 GCF_004681185.1 Haloarcula amylovorans
CACGACCACGACCGGCGTGTAGTAGCCCGAGAAGCGGTCGACGAACTGCTCGGTGTCGGTCTTCTTCGCCTGTGCGCCCTGCACCATCTCGATGATGCGCGAGAGCGTCGAGTCGCCCGCCGTCGACGTGACTTCGACTTCGAGGTAGCCCTCCTCGTTGATCGCGCCCGCGTACACCTCGTCGCCGGCGGTCTTGTCGACGGGGACGCTCTCGCCGGTAATCGGCGACTGGTCGACCGCGCTCTCGCCCTCGACGACCGTGCCGTCCAACGGAATCTTGTCACCGGGGCGAACGACCACGGTCTCACCCACCTCCACTTCGTCGGCGGGCACCGTGACTTCCTCGCCGTCGCGCACGACGGTGGCCTCGTCGGGCGAGAGTTCCATCAGCTCGCGCAGGGAGTCCCGCGCCCTGTCCATCGCGTAATCCTCGAGCAGCTCGGCGATGCTGAACAGGACGGCCAGCGTCGCCGCCTCGACGAAGTAGCCGATACCGGTCGCCGCGATGATCGCCGTCCCCATCAGCAGGTCGATGTCGAGGCTTCGGTTCTTCGCGGAGTAGTACCCGCTGCGGACGACGGGGATGCCGCTGGCGGCGACAGCGCCGAGGAACAGGACGTCGGCGATGTGGAGCGGGTACTCGAGGACGCTCGCCACCGTGACGTTCTGCCCGGTGAGGAGGAACTCGAAGAGGAGGCCGAGCGTGACGAACGCCGCGCCGAGCCACGTCTTCTTCGCGCGAGGACTCGTCCAGACCTCCGACGGTGGCGCGATGTCGGCGCCACCGGCCGCATCCTCTGACTCATCGTGGTCGGAATCCGACTCTCTGACGACCTCGTAGCCGGCGCCTTCGATTGCGTCGACCACATCGGCCTCGCTGATGCGGTCTGAGTCGTACGTGACGTTGGCCGTACCGGTGGTCGGCTGGAGCGTGGCGTCAACGACGCCGTCGACGCGCTGGAGGCTCTTGTCGACTTTCTGGGCGCAGGACGGACAGTCCATCTCGGGGACGACGAGGCGGGCGGTCAGCTCCCGTCGCTGCCCGCCCCCGCTCGTCTCCCCCGCTGCGTCCGGATTCTCTGTCATCACCTCACAGTAGGGGCGTCAGTTCGATAAGCCTTTGTTGGAATATTCCAAATCGAGGTTCAGCGTGTTGCCGGGGGATCTTCGGGCAACCGTTCGTCGGCGACGTGCTGCTTCGCCAAGTGTTCCTCCGCCCGGCGGAGTCGGTAGGTGAGCGTCGACCGCGGCACGTCGAGATGCTCGGCCAGTTCGCCGACGTCGACTTCGCGTGGGGACTCGTAGTACCCGTGTTCGACGGCTGCCCGGAGTGCGGCCTCCTGCTCCGGCGACAGACCACTTTGCGTCTCGTCGCTTCCCCCCACCGACGCAGTCGTGTCCGCGGTTCGGAGCATCTCCATCCGGGCGCAGTCCCCGACGGCGACTTCGAGGGCGTCGAAGAACGCGGCCACGTCGCCCTCTCCGGAGTGGATGAGTCGCCACGTGTAGTGGCGGCCCTCGTGACGGGTCTCGAACAACACGCTCTTGCCGAGATGGTCGCGGGCGATGTGGGGGACGGACGCGCAGGAGGGGGTGCGCTCCCAGTCGGAGTACAGGACGAGCGTGTCGTCCGTGCGGTCGAGGACGCGAGTGGTCTGTGTGGCGCCGCAGTCCTCGGTAGCCAGACAGTCGGCGTAGTAGTCGCTGGTGAGAAAGGCGTCCTCGATGGCGTCGAGTGCGTCCGGAATGCCGGTCGCGTGGTCGACTCGCCAGAGCTGCTCCGCAGTGGCGTGCAGCGAGAGCGAGCGGACGCGGGCGTCGGGGTGGTCAGCGAGGGCGTCCGCCACCCTGTTACACCCCGGCTCGTATTCGAGGGCGAAGACGAGTTCGCGCATACCCACGCGTAGAGGGCGGCTGGATATAACACGTGGGCTCGGTGCTGCCATCGTGTCGACTGGAGTCAGATCACGTCGTCGGGGTCGTGTTCCTCCCGCATTCGCTGGGCCTCGGCGGCGTACTGCTCCTGCAGATCGGCGTCATTGACCGAGCCGAGATTGTCCGGGTCGGCGTCGACGGCGGCCGTCGTGTCGCGGACGTCGGTGAAGGAAGTGAGCGCCCGTTCTTTCCGGAAGTATCGTTCACCGTCTGGGGTTGCATAGGTGAGGATGATGAGATTCTGCTCGTCGTCGGAGTACGTCCGCTCGACGAGCCAGACGCGGACACCGTTCGAGTCGGAATCGCTGGGCATGGCTGTTCGTTCTCTTCCGGGTCGGAAAGGGGTAGTGTTGGAAATGTGGTCGACAGTGACTCGCTTGCTGAAAATCCCATATCTTTGTCATAGACGCGACTCCCTCATATTGTCCCGAATACAGGCGTCAGATCAAGTATGAAAAGTGCCGAACAGAGACGAGAGGATGGATTCGAGCCGATAGAGGTGGAAACCAAGCGATTGGTAGCGTTCTACTTTCCGATACTGTGTGTCGTATTGGATCCTGCTGCTCCGGCTGACCGCCGGGTGGTGGATGCTCCACGCTGGCCTTGACAAAATCTGGGCGTGGCCCTTCGACGCCAGCTGGTTCGTCGGCGGAGCCGCTCAGGGCACGATTCTCGCCCCCTTCGTCACGCCGTTCAGCGACGGCATCCTGTTGGCGTTCGTCAACGTGGCGGTACCGCTTGGGCAAACCGCCATCGGTCTCGGGCTGATACTCGGTGTCCTCACGAGGACCGCCGCCTTCTTTGGTGCCTTCATGATGCTGTTCTTCTACTTCATCAACGGCTACGGTGGCGGCTGGGCCAACGGTATGGTCACGGGTGAACTCCTTGGGATCATGGTCTTCGGAACCATTGTGGCACTTGGAGCGGGCGGCGTCCTGGCAGTCGATAACCGCCTGCGTGAGATGGAACTGTTCGAGAACACGCGATTACGGAAACTCCTCGGGTGACTACCAATGAGTGACTTATCAACGGCAGACCAAATCGCCATGTACGTCGGCGGTGGCCTGGTTGTCTTGGGCGTCGTCGTGATCGGCCTGCTCGACATGCTACTGGGAGCCGGGCACCCAGTCGATAGCGAGGGAGCAATCGAACACGCTGCAGTGGTCCCCATCGACATTAGGGCGGGCATCATCCTGCTCGGCTTGGTGATTTGGGGACTCGTCGCCGTTTACAAGTTTGCCGCAGGGTCGGCACCGTCGGGATCGACTACGGGCCAAACCCCATCCGGCATGGACGACTAGTTCAACAACTCAGTCCGTGGAGCCATTTGCCAGTTAACTTTTCGCGTTGCTCGCACTAACGTCCATCTGATGCACCTAAACGTGAAGACAAACACGATTTTTAGGAGTAGCCCTGTCGTTTCTTGGTTTTCCTTCTGGTCAGTACGCGCGCTTTATTCAGCAGAACGAACTTAACACTCTTTGGTTTGGTAGAAGAAACGGGGATTAATACGCAATTAGAATTTCCGAATTTAAGACTGAAATTAGTATATTACAAATAATATTTCAATATAGCCTTGACTTCCGATTCTGGTTTGTCTTTCGAAGAAAGGTGTACGGGTGTTTTTTCAATTCAGCTGTCCTTCGGTTAATCGTTAGAACGGGGTAATCTGCTTCCTCGATCACTTGAGCTGCGACGCTTCCCTGTAATAGCCGACGAATGCCAGTCAATCCTCGTGTCCCCATTGTAACAAGGTCGATGTCAGTCACCTCAGTGTATTTGAGAATCTCCTGCTGAGGTTGACCAAAGCTCAACGTAGTTCGGACAGGAACGTCCAAGGTCGCTGCCTTCTCCGTAATGTCCTCCAAGAGCCGAGTTCCCCGCTGTTCCCAAGAGTCAGTGACCTCTTCCCACGTGAATCCAGGCCGACTCGAATAGGACTGTTCGGAAATGATAAAAAGTCCATGTAGGGTTGCATCATACCGTTTAGCAATTTGTAGCCCATGTTTGAAGGCCACAGATGCCTCGTCGTATCCATCCGTAGGCACGAGAATATCTGTGAACTGACTAGTAGATAACTCTCCTACCGGATCAGAGGGATCCATATCAGGTATCGTCAAGACAGGAAGAGAGATATTTTGAATGATGTGGCTGGAGACGTCTCTCCGGAGAATTCGTGCTAATCTAGTCTGTGTAGGTTTCTGGTGGACAAGCAAATCGATATCATTCTCCTCAGCGTATTCCCGAATAACACCTGGAGAGTGCCCACTATCCACTGCTGGTATCACATTGAGTCCGAGCGAGTGGGCCTGATCCACCACGGGTTCAATTACCGCTGCTGCGTCCCATTCCTCTTGTTTAGTGACTTGATCGGATTCCACCTCCGTGCGTTCCTCATCTTGAATATATAACACGTGGAGAGCCGCATCATACGTTTCTGCAAGTGATAGGCCATATTGGACCACTGAGTCCCTTATATCAGCTCCGTAGAGTGGAATGAGGATCTGGTTGTACAGGTTGATGTCCGCACCTTCTCGAACTTCTAGATGGCTGGGGGAGTTCATACATATCTATACGTAACGACGATTTACCGTGCTTTCTGTTAAGAATCGAAACCGGGAGAACAGTCTCTGGGGTGGTGACTTGAGGCTTTTATCGCAAGTAACTCGCTATAGCACGTCTATTTCGAAAAGAGTGGAGACGTCGTTTGGAGTCGCATCAGTTCGACGAGAGCGTATTTCCCACAGTTTCGAGGAGTGAAGTGTCGGAGTCGGTGCGACGAGTCATGCTCTGGGTCATGTTGGGCGCAATTTAAGGCCGATATGCTCGTTGACGGAAAACCGTCACGGCAGCACCCTCGACCGATGAGGGTCGCCACATAGAGACGAATACGGGACTCTGACCTTTGGGGTTTCCTCCTCAGAACTGAAAGTCACCTTCCCCGTCGTGCTTGAATCCGTTCTCAATACACAGGAAAGGTCGACGTACAATTGAATACTTCCGAGCCAAGTGACGAGCATATGGAACGGGCCGTAACTCGTCGCGAACTACTACGGGTCGGTGCGACGACAGTCGCACTCGGAACCGCCGGTTGTTTGGGGTCATCGAGTGGGGATGAGTGGGATATCGAGGGAACGCTAGCGGTGACGAACGCCCAACAATACAGTTCACCAGGCTGTAGCTGTTGTGGAAAATATGCGTCGTACCTGCGGGAACAGCTCGACACGACGCTCGGGGAAACCGAAACCGAGGACGTGACGGATCTCAAGCGCCAACACGGTATTCCATCGGATCTACAGAGCTGTCACACACTCGTCCTCGACGAGTACGTCGTCGAAGGACATGTTCCTGCCGAGGTTATCGCGACGATGCTCGAGGAAGAGCCGGCGATTGACGGCATCGCGTTGCCCGGGATGCCGGCTGGATCGCCGGGGATGGGCGGGACGAAGTCCGACACATTCACCGTCTACAAACTCGGCGGCGGAAAGACAGGTGACGTGTACACCGAGATCTGAACAGAGAACATCTGGTCAAGATACTTTGGGACGGCAGTCGACAGCCTGAACGATGATTCGACGACTCCTCCATGGCCTCGGGTATGTGTTCGCGTACGTACTTTTCCTTGGCGCGAATACGCCGGACTCGGTCGTCACCCGTCTTCGTATCGCGTATCGTCTTGTCGGTGTCCGGATCGTCGAGACGCCACAGATCGATTCGGTCGAACGGACGATCTTCCTGTGTCCGTACCGAAATCTGGGCGCCACTTGGTTCGGGGAGAAGTGGATTTGTCATGACATCCTAGACCGCGTGGACGACGGCTACGTGACGTATCTCCGGCGGCACAAGGGAATCGACTACCAGCGTCCTCGCGGGTGTGCCGACCTCGCGTACTGCGACGAATCCGAGTACTGCTATTCGGAGGTTTCCGAACTCGAGTAGGTGGCCGATGGATCAGAGTACTCTCCGCCACCGAATCACCGACCAGTTTTCTTACCGCGGCGAGCGAGCCGATATCTGGCGGGCGTTCGACCTCCTGTTCGATACTGACGAGTTCCTCAATCTCGGCTACTCGGAGTGGTACCAGCCACATATAGCCGGTTCGAGTCAACGTCGCCTCGTCACGGAAGTCGGCTCAAGGGTCGCGTCGCATCTACCCACAACCGACGGAGTGCGCCTCCTCGATGTCGGCTGCGGTCGGGGGGGTCCAGCCCTCCACCTCGCCTATCAGTTCGGCTTCAACGTCACTGGTGTCGACCTCGTTCCGTACAACATCCAGATGGCAACCGAGAACGCACGGGGTAAGCACCTCGATTCCGAGTTCATCATCGGTGACGCGACACAACTCCCGTTTACCAGGGACTCGTTTACCGCGTGTACAGCCATCGACGCACTCGTATACCTCCCCGAGCGGAATCGCGTTTTCGCTACAGTCGCAGATACCCTCGAACCCGAGGGGGTTCTCGTAGTCTCCGATCTCGTGATGCAGTCAGACGTGACTGAAACGGAACGGAGATTGGTCGATTCATTTGCGGATGCGTGGGATATGCCGTCCTTGGGTACTGTTGAAGGATACAAAGCTGCTCTCGACGAGACGAGCTTTGAGCTCAAAGCGGTCGAAGATATCACGAAACACAGCGTCGGACGCTTCCGAAAGTGGACGACGCTGTACCTCCAGCTACTCACGAGCCCGCTCCGGGCTCTCATTGAACGACTGTTAGGAGCGTATGATCTCGATCCCCCAGCGATTACTGAGCAGGTACGGAAGGCTCACCACGCGCTGCCGTTCCTGCGACACGTTATCTTCGTTGCGGAACTAGAGACTACTTGACTGCTACTTGCACGGCGCAAGAAAGAATCGGATCGTCACGTCGACGCTTGAGCATCCACGAATTTGGATGGACCTGTGGGGTCTTCACTGCTCGTGATTGTCGTGTGGTGGATCGTGACCCATAGGTTTAGAATTGGTTCAGACTCCAGTATTTATATAGGACACAGATAGGAATCCGTTGGTATACTCGAACGATAGTTCGGGATTGTGAGGTACTAACCGTTGATTGTGGAGTCAGAAAAGCCAAACCGTGCAGCACGGCTCAAATCGCTATGTATCCCGACTTTGGATTGCTAAGAACAAATTGCTTGATTCAGGCCCTCGTACCATTGATGTGGGGTGAAACCGAATGGCAACTGATCCAGTCTGTGGAATGGACGTCGATGAAAGTGATCCGGCGGCCACAGCTGAGTACGACGGTCAGACGTACTACTTCTGTGCCGAGGGCTGCAAGGAGACGTTCACCTCGACACCGGAGGAGTACGTCTAACCGTCACACCCCACACCTGCGTCGTAGCTCCCCCACACCCACCCCCATTCCGCCTTTCGATGACCCAACCAGAACTTGACGACACGGATCGCGAAATCCTCCGTCTTTTAGCGGAGAACGCGAGACGACCCTACAGCACTATTGCTGAGGCTGTAAATCTTTCACCCCCGTCCGTTTCAGCACGCGTCCGTCAGTTGGAGCAAGAAGATGTCATTCGTCGATTCACCGTTGATCTCGACCTCACACAGTACGAAAACCGGATACACGTCATGGTACGCCTCCAGCCTGAGCTCGGAAAGACGGATTCTCTTCGAGAATCGATCCTCGAGACCCCAGCCGTAGAACACGTATTCACAACTGCGGAGGGCGAAATCGTAGCTGTTGCGACGCCGCCGCGGAATACAGTCGGAAACTGGGCGCAGCAATATCTACCACTGACTGACGTGCGGCGATACGACGTACAACTGCTGTCGAACGCTGCTCAATCAGCGTATGCCGAGGGGACTGAATCCGCACTCAAATGTGCAAATTGCGGAACCACTGTCGGTGAAGACGGACTAGCCACCCGTGTCGGTGGTTCACTCCAGCAGTTTTGCAGTGAGAACTGTGAAACAACGTATAGGGAACAGTATACAGAAAGTCAAGAGAAATCTGATGCTTAGAGTCTAGCATTAGCTGTATACTCAATTCCTGATTGCTTACGAGTTTGCTGCAAATAGTTTTGATTTGAAACAGTAATCGCAGTGAATTAGAAGCGTGTGTATACACCTATGGAAGCGTCCACAACCACCAAAGGAGAAGCTACAAGCAACAAGGTACTCGTCCGTGCTAATGAGATTGAAAAAACGTACGGATCGAGTTTTCCATTTACGCGGTCAGTGACCGTCCTCACCGATGCCGATCTCGAAATTCGGACGGGGGAAATCGTCGGGATCGTCGGCGCGAACGGGTCGGGCAAATCCACGCTCATGAACATCCTCGTCGGTGTCCTCGAACAGGATTCCGGAACAGTCGAACGGACGGGAACCGTTGGCTGGTGTCCACAGGAACCACTGCTTTACGACCGCTTGACGGTCGGAGAGACGTTCCGACTGTTCGGTTCCGGATACGGAATGACCGCCGAAGAAATCGACGAGGCCAAACACCGCTTGGCGTCGAAACTCGATTTCGAGCAGTACCTTGACTACCGAATCGACCAACTCAGTGGTGGAAACCGGCAGAAAATCAATCTCAGTATCGCCCTGATGCACGATCCGGACGTCCTCATGCTGGACGAGCCCTACACTGGATTCGACTGGGAAACGTATCTCACGTTCTGGGATCTCGCCGAGGAACTCGCTGCCGACGGAACAGCTGTCACGATGATTTCACACCTGATCGAAGAGCAAAGTCGTCTCGACCGCATCTATGAGGTTCGTGACGGACAGGTCTACGACGTGACTGACCAGGAAGGCGAGACTGATGCAACGGCCAGTGAACGGGGGGAAGAGACCGATGAATAGGGTTTGGACGGGGATTCGGGCGAACGTCTCCACCTTCCTCAGAACCCCCCTGAATGTTGTCCTAGCACTTCTCCTTCCGATTGTCGTTATCGAAGGCTGGGGACAAGCAATGGCTGGGTTACCAAGTATGCCGACGGTCGAGGCGATTCCGATCGAGCTAGGTCGCCTCCTCGGAGCGATATTCGGGGTCGCCATCATTGCCGGCCTGATGGGACTCGCGCAGATGATTAGTGCGCGTGCAGCCGATCGGCGACTCGTTCAGACAGGCTATCCACCCCGAACACTGCTTGCGACTCGATTAGCGACGCTCGGAGGTGTGACCGTCGTCGTGGCTGCCGTAAACTACGGCGTTCTCTGGCTGACGATTTCACCGGAAGCCCCTGTCCTGACGTTCGTATTCCTCGTACTTGCCGGCCTCGTCTATGCGTTTCTTGGCGCACTCGTCGGGGCGCTCCTTCCACGACTGTTCGAAGGCTCGCTCGTCGTGGTGTTCCTTGCGATGATGGATGCGTTCCTCAGTGGCGACAGTCCGCTGGCCGCCGACGTTCCCGAGTTCGTGGAATACTTCCCGCTCTATCATCCAAAGGAACTCCTTCAGGAGGCGATGTTCCAAGGCACATATACGACGGGTGATCTCGGCTTCGTCGCCGGATACCTGCTAGTCCTGCTTGTACTCGTCACCGCAGTGTTCGGAGTGACGATGCGCACCAGTGGTGGGTGGTCCGCATGAGTCGTACGACAACGGCGTTCACAATCGGCATCAAAGAACAGGCGCGAAACTACGTCCTCGTCGCTCTACTGGTCGTCCTACCGGTCTCGTTCATCACGTTGGCGTTCGCAGTCACCCAGGACGTCGAGATGCCGGTTCGGACGCTCGTCGACGGTGAGACGGTGACGGTCATGCGAGGGATGCCTGAGGTCCACGGCGTGATTATGACGCCGATTACGAGCGCCCTCATCGCGGGACTCGCCGGGTTGTTCCTGATGCGAGAAGCCAAAGACACAGACGGTCGTCTGGCAGTCGCCGGCTATCGTGCACGACAGGTAATCACTGCCCGGTTTGGGGTCCTCGCAGCAATCACTCTCATCGTTACCGGCGTCTCAGTCGGCGTGATGCTCGTCGATTTCCAGCCTGAGCATCTCTGGTGGTTCGTCGCAGCGATGCTCGTCGTCTCGGTCACGTATGGTCTCATCGGGATGCTCGTCGGGGCCGTTTTCGACCGCCTAGCCGGGATGTGGCTAATGCTGATTCTCCCGATGCTCGATATCGGACTCTTCCAGGATCCGCTGTTCATCCAGTCCGAGCCCGAATGGTGGATGAAACTACTCCCCGGCTATTGGCCCGTCCGTGTGATGGTCGATACCGGACTCACAACGGACGTAGATACGACTCTCTCATTGGTGTGGGCTACTGGATACCTCCTCCTCGTAGCTGTCCTCACAATCGGCGTCTACTACCGAATTACACAGGAGAAGTAAGATCAGGCCAGTAGACTACTTACTCCGGTAACTGTAGGGGAGAAGACCCAAACAGCACTATATCCAGCTTCGCTCAATTGGATAGTTTGACTCGGATTTCACTACGACCGTCTGATCGGGCAAACGGTTCGGTGGACTCTGGTTGCTGCTGTGTCCCTCGTTCTCTGGGCACCGATGAGTGCGGCTTACGTTCCGCGGAGAAGTGCCGCGGCGTAGGAACAGGTCTTCGAAGGACTCCTGAGCGAGGGACCTCAGGCGTGTAGAAATGGCGACGACACCGCGCCTTACCGAGATGGGTCTTCACTCCCAGTCTCCAACCGTTCACGACGCTTCTGGAACTCTTCTTCGTCGATCTCGCCTCGTGCGTAACGACGTTGGAGGGTTTCCATAGCGGAATCGTCACTCTCTGGAGGTGCATCGCCTCGACCCATTGCCCAGTAGAGGAAGCCGCCGACCAGCCCCAGCATCCCGAGTGCCCCGCCGACGAACGGCAGCCCACCGAACCATCCACCGTTCCGGCCGTGCATCATCCCTGGACCCATCATTCCGCCATCGGTACTCCCACTGCCGTCGACGTCCGAGCCGACGGCAACGGCGCCGTTCTGGACGATCGTTTCGCTGTCTGGGACCTCGCCGTCCGGGATCGGGCTGTCTTCAGCTGGACCGCCAGGGCTACCAACGACGATGCGACCGACCATGCCGACCGTCTTGTGAGGGATGCAGTAGTAGTCGTACGTTCCGGGCACCTCGAACGTGTGCTCGAAGCTCCCCTGCGAGATGGTCCCGCTGTCGAAGGCGGTGGCGTCGGCGGGAACGCGGTCCGGATAGGCCGTCGCCGAGTGAGCTCCGGCTGCTATCTCGAAGCGGACGGTCGTGCCAGGTTCGACGTGGAGCCCGATCGGGTCGAAGTAGTTGTTGCCCATCTTCACGACGGGCGTCTCCTGTGCGGCGACTGGTTGGGTGAATCCCGCACTCGCGACTGTGCCAGCACCGAGCGCTCCCAGGAACTGGCGTCTACTGTAGTCTGTCATTGTAGCTGGTTGGCTTCTGTTATCCACGGATGATGCTGGCGAGCCGGTTCGTGAGTCCGGGCGATTGCTGGCCGGCGCTCTCGATGGCAGCCTCCAATTCGTCCCGGTCGACGATGCCGATGAACTCGGCCGTCTGTTCCCCGTTTGCATACACGAGCGTCGTTGGCGTCTTTCGGACACCGTACTCCTCGGCCGTCTCCAGATCGGTCTGGATGTCGACCTCCCGGAACTCGACATCCGGATACGCATCTTCGATACCCTCGTTTTTCTCTCGCTGCGTTGCGCACGCTCCACAAGTCTCCTGTGTGAACAGGATAACTTCCGTCATAGTAGCTAGTATGGTCTTATGCTTTTAGCACACTTCTATTCACATCCGAAAGCTGTGAGGGTCACAGATTTCGGATTCCAAGGGGCCGGACGTGAGTAACGCCGGAGGTTGGTGGTCGGACCGTCACTCCGAGCGTTCGAGCTTGTTCCGACGCGCCTCGAACTCTTCCTCGGTGAGATCTCCGCGGGCGTATGCCATACGCAGCTCCTCCATTGCGGGATTCCGCGACGACTGCGATGCCGTCACGCGACGGAAGACGAGATATCCGCCACCGAGCAGGAGGAGGAGGAAGACCAGCTGGACGAGCATCCCGACGAGTGGCCACCAGCCGCTGGTCGTCCCGTATCCACCCATCATTCCACCGTATCCCATCATCCCGCCGAATCCCATCCCCATCGTGAGCAAGGGGAGGACGATGATCGCCCCGAGGATGAGGAGGACGATGGTTGTGGTGTCGAGTTGGTTTGATGATGTCATGGTTCAGATCTCGGTCGATGATTCGAGTTCGTCCGCGACGCTGGCGAGAACGCGTTCGAACCGGTCGTGGACCTCGTTCGCGATCGAGTCGAGTGCCTCGTTGTCGGCGATGCCGACGAGCTGTTGTGGGTCGACGGCACTCACCATGACCTCGCCGCCGTCGGTTTCGTAGACAATGACGTTACACGGGAGGAGTGCGCCGAGTTCGATCTCTTCGTTCAGGCCCTCGTGTGCCAGCCCCGGGTTGCACGCACCGAGGATGCAGTACTGTCGAAACTCCTCGCCGAGTTTCTCCTCGAGCGTCGCTTGGACGTCGATGTCACAGAGGACGCCGAATCCTTCGTCTTTGAGCGCCGCAATCGTCGTGTCGACGACGTCGTCGAACTCACCGGTGACTGAAGTCTGTATTGTGTATTCCATGAAGTATCATACCCCGTCTACGGGGTTAACGGTTGGGTGCCGCAACGGCGGCCGTTGGGAATATGATGTATCGGCTGGAACAGCAGCTGCTCCAGTCATCCGGTGCGTTCGAGCTGTTCTCGCCGCCGATCGAATTCGTCATCCGAGAGCTCTCCGCGGGCGTAGCGCTCACGGAGAACCGACAGCGACTGCTCTTCGTTCCCACCGGAGCCTCGATTGAGGAGCGCATAGACAATGTAGAGCGGAACGGCGATGAGGAGCCCCATCCAGAGGAACCCCCAGAGCCCCATCGCTCCACCGAAGAGGCCCCAGCCGCCCCCCATCATGCCGCCGCCGTAGCTCCCACTACCGTGGGCAACAGCCGGTCCAGTCGCCGCAACTAGCAGCGGGACGGCGAGGATCGCGAGTCGCCGAGCAGTGCGTCCGATGTGAGTGGTGAGTTGCGTCATTATCTTGCGTTGGTGAGTTGTGGTGTTCGATTGGAGCGATCGAAACGGCCAGAGCCGTCAGCAGTGGCCCTGCCCGTACATCCCGCCGTTGTAGCCGTCGTCAGCCCCGTCGTGGTATTCCCCGTCAGCCATGTCCTGGGCCATCTCGTCGACGGTCACACCCATGTGCGACTCCATCCACTCGACGCTACCCGGGCCCATGTGTTCGGTCATCTGTGCCTCCATCCAAGTGGCCCATTCATCTGCGGTGGCATTGTCCGTAGGCGCGTCGTCAGCGGTCGTTGCGTTGTCGTGTGCGCTGACTGCCGGTGCGGCGAACGCGAGTCCGACAATCGCGAGCGCCACGAGCAGCCACCGGCCGAGTTTGAAGTTGGTCATTGTCTCTCTCCTCGGTTACTCGTAGGCCTGCTCGGGAGTTATCGACATGGGTGTGAATCCATACAGGAGAACGTTCGAGAACGTCTATAACATCTTCTAACCGTTTTGCTCGAGGGAGACCGTTCATACCTACGGAATTCGAGAGGGAGAGCGCCCGATAGATAGCGACTATTTTCCCGGTTGTTGCTGCCGAAGGTCATCACTCGGATACACACGATAGGTCCGACCCTGTCGTTCCCGATACAGCAGACCTCGCTCCTCGAGTGAACTCACGGTCTGGCTTACTTTACTCTTCGAGAACTCAGATCGATCCCGAAGTTCAATCTGCGTGATTCCGGGGGAGTTCAGGACGGGTTCGAGGACGCGTCGTTCATCATCCGGTAAGAGATCGAGAACGCGTGCTTGGGGGTCCGATTCAGGATTGATAGACGTCGCCGGTGCAGCGTCATCATCCATCGACGTAGCTGTTGCCGCCGATGTCTGTGCAGGATCGACAGGCGCCGTTGTGTCGGCCACTTCTGGATCGGTGAGTTCTCCCCGGACCACGTAATAGACGCCACCGATAACGCCAGCAACCAGCAGGGTTCCAACCACGTACCAGAGGGGGTCTGGGCCGTGCATCGTTCCCATAGATGAACCCATCATTGACCCCATCGATTGCTCGATAGCCCGACGCTGTTGATAGGCCCGCCAACTGAGTACCCCGCCGGCCAGGAGAACGAACCCGAGAAGCACACCGACGACAGTATCTGCTCGACGGCGATTCATATGACAGCCCCGAGTTGCGGGATTTGACTATTCATACCGTCTATTTGAGCGCAGTAGGTGTGACAATTGCGGATTGAAACTGTGATGATGAACCCCATCACAGCGGATGAACCACAGTGCGATCATCAGTGGTCATGATCGTGATCGTGGCTCGATATTTGCGGGCTTTGATTAGTAAATTCCGTTGGTTCTTCTTCGAACGTACGCTTGCATTTCTTTGAGCAAAAATAGTACGTCGTCCCATCGTGGGACGCACTCGGGCCCTCATCGTCGGTTCGCATCCCGCACACCGGATCTCGATACTGACCTGGTGCGCCGAGTCCCCGCCGGTAGACATACAGAAGGAACCCGGAGAGCGCAAAGGCGATAATATTGAGGTAGAACGTGTAGTTGAGCTCGAAGTACGTCTGTTCAGTCGCCGTCTCGCCGCCCGCCAGATCTGGAACGATACCCAGCGCGTCGAACAGCAGCTCCATGAGGAAGCCGGTGAACGCCATCGTGACGAAGAAGACGCCGAGGATGTACAGCATCACCTTCCAGCCGTAGTACTTCCGGTAGACGTTCAGGACGGGCACGGTGATGAGGTCGGCGTAGACGAACGCGATGATCCCGGCGAAGCTGACGCCACCACCCCAGAGCGCGACGGCGAACGGGACGTTGCCCATACTGCCGACGAAACTGAGGACGGCGATGATGACGCCCATGACGGCGTTCTCGGCAGTCACGAGCAGGCCGTCGCCCTGAATGAACAGCGTGTTCCACACCCACTGCGGGACGAAGACGATGACGAACCCAGAAATAAGGAAGCCGGCGACGATGTCTTTCCAGATCATCGACCACTCCTTGCGGTACTGATTCCCGACCTTGTACCAGCCACCCCACGACAGCAACTCGTCACGCCACCCGCCGCTACTCGACGTCTCCTGGCGATAGGTCTCCATACAGCCCTCCGAGCAGAATTTGAGCGTCTCACCGCCGTCGGTCGTGAGCGTGTACTCGTCTTTCCCCTCCATCCCGCAGGTGGGATCTTCCGTGACGCCCGCCTGGCGGTCGCGCTCGTTGAGCTTCTCGCGGACTTCGTTAAACAGGTTTTCGGGAAGCGTGAGGTGGACGATGGCGGCCATGACGGCGATGAGAATCAGGCCGCCGAGCAGTTCCGCGACGAGGAACTCCCAGCCAAGCAGGATGAGAATCATCAGCCCTAGTTCGACGATGAGGTTCGTCGACGCGAACATGAACGCGAGGAAGTTCACCGCGTGCGCCCCCTTCTTGAACAGGCCCTTCCCGATGGCGACGGCGCCGAAACTACAGCCACTGCTTGCTGCTCCGAACACAGTCGCCTTGGTAAGTCCAGTTAGATCGCCCTCACCCAGCACCTGTGCCATCCGCTCCTTCGAGACGTAGACCTGGACGAGACTCGTAATCGTGAGGCCCATGATGATCGCCCACGCCGCCGTCCAGAGAAATCCGACACCGATACGAAGGGATTCAAGAACTCCGTCGATTATCGTCGCCTGCATAGGTGTATCATTGTAGGGATCATCTATTGCGGTTTTGATTAGAATATACTGCCTATGAGGGTATCAGTACTATGGCATCGTAACCGTCGGCCATAGATGATCTATCGTGAAGAGGGGAAAACATTGCAAACCTCCACAAGCTCCACGGAATCCGACTTCAGATTCAAAAGGGGAATCTGATTAAATCACGCCGACGTATTAGAGGCTAATGGGACCAGTAGAGACCGATGATATCCCAAATGAGGGGAACACCACCTGGAAGAACAGCCTTCGCCGGCCT
This sequence comes from Haloarcula amylovorans, assembly GCF_004681185.1. GTDB lineage: Archaea > Halobacteriota > Halobacteria > Halobacteriales > Haloarculaceae > Haloarcula > Haloarcula amylovorans. Next base: position 15,886 of record NZ_SRIF01000014.1, read on the forward strand.
GCTCGGTTGTCCAGTACGGTAACTGTCACATCCACTTCCTAATTTACGATGGCTGTCGATCTGGCAATCCATGATGCACTCGTTCTCACAGCCGACGAGCGGAACCGCCTGTACGAGCGCGGCACAGTATGCATCACCGATGGCTGTATCGAAGAAGTCCGACCATCACGTGCAGGAGACGGAGAATTAGAAGCGTCCACCGTTATCGACGGGAACGGGAAACTGGTGATGCCGGGGTTGGTGAACGCCCACACGCACTTGGAGATGACACCGCTCATCGGTGCGTTTAGCGAACTCGAGCTGACGGAGATGCTTGGGAGTGGGACGGCCTTGTTTAACAGATTAGGGAACGGCGAATTCGAGTACCTCGTCGAGGCAGGCGTCGAGCTCGCAGCGCTCAATTTCCTCTTGGGCGGTGTCACGACCGTGAACTCGATGGACGCACGGCCTGCCGCAGGTGCAGAGGCGTTCGGGGAAGCAGGGCTCCGCGGATTTTTCGGCCCGGCGATCTCGGACCTCTTCTGGGACCAACCAGTCGATCAGCAGTTCTCCCGTGCTCGCGAGTTCGTCGAAACGTACCACGACACGTACGACGGCCGAATCAGGGCGACGATCTGCCCGCACGACGACTGGTCGTGTACCCGGCAGCTGTGGGAACGGACCGCATCCCTCGCCGCAGAGTATCCGGACCTGCTCGTCCACACGCACTTGCTCGAACTCGAGGAGAGTAACACGATGGCACGAGCGAACGGTGGCGAGGACTCGGTAGGATTGCTCGACGACGTTGGACTCCTGGACGACCGACTGGTCGCTGCTCACTTCCGCCTCGGCGACGAAGAGGACATCCAGCGAACCGCCGAGGCGGACGCGGCTGTTGCGCACTGCCCGTCCGTCTTCTGTTACTGGAATCCGGACGGGGAGACGCAGTGGACGCCCGTTCCCGAGCTTCGAGCCGCCGGCGTCGACGTCGGAGTAGGGATTGACGACCACTACTGGCACGACTCGTACAGCATGTTCGGTGAAGCGCGGCAAGCTCGGCTGGCGGCAAATCTCAAGCGTTCAGCCGGGCAGTTCGACTCGATGGAACTGATACGAATGCTCACTATCGAGGGCGCACGCGCGCTGGGGATGGGCGACGAGATCGGCAGTATCGAAGCGGGAAAGCGCGCGGATATTATCCTCCTCGACGTCGACAAACCGAAGTTCACGCCACTGACCAACGTTCCCGCACACGTCGTGAACAACGCGGTCCCGGCCGACGTCGAGACAGTGATCGTTGACGGCGACGTCGTCCTCCGGAATGGTGTGCCCGAGACAATGGACTCGGACGACGTGCGACAGCGAGTAAATCAGGCTGTCGAACGCTTCATGGACGAGACAGGCTGGGAGTTAGACATTGGTGGTAGTGAACCGCCGACCAGCATCGAGACTGTACGGGACCTCCCAAAGCGTGGCCCTGCGCGACTCCTGACTCGCCTCGCGATGCAATCCGCGCGTGATCGGTTCTCCTTCTAAGACCCTGCCAGCGTAGGGGTGGTTCCCCCTCAGGAATTTCTGTGGGCGCGAACGAACGCACGTCGCAGGACGGTCAGAAGAACGTACGTCTCGTACTTCTGGGTCTGGCAGTGCTCGCAGGGCTGCATATCCTCGACGATCTCCTCAATAGCGTCGTCGTACTCGTCGGTGAGCGTAGTGAGCGCGTCCGTGATCTGGGGCTGGGCAGCGTCGATCATCTCCTCGACGGCGGCGTCGGCCGAATCTGGTAGTGAGTACGAGAGGACGATCGTGTTCGCGTGGTAGTACTTCGTCGTCCCACCACGCCCCTCCTCGAAGCGAACGACGTCGACGAGGCCCGCATCCCGGAGCTCGTTGATGTGATGGCGGACCGTGTTCTCCGTCCGGTCGATGCCGCGATCGTCGAGGCGTTCGTGGACCTCGGTCGCAGTTAGGGCTTCCTCGGACAGAATGTCGAGGACCATCGCCCGCATCGGCTCGTCGATGGCGTCCGAAATCCGAGTGTCTCGCACCGCGATGTCGTCGAGACGGTGGTCGGTATCGGAATCACTCATACGAGGACTGAGCGCGAGCACGCGGGAAAAGGTAGCGGGGCAGGAGTCGGGTAGGTGTCTGTCGAGGTATCCAGTACAGGATGGACCCGCGATAGCGAAAGCCCTAGACGACCCGTTTGACTGTTCCAACGACTCGTATGCGAATTCAAACATATCATATAAAAAATACTTATTGAGGTACGGGCACTATCTCAAACTGTAATGAGCGACACAACCCAATTCCGCGTCCTCGACTTCGACTGCCCGACCTGCGCGAGTACCGTCGAACGCGCCCTGTCGAACGTCGACGGCGTCCAGCACGTCGAAGTCCACTACGCGACCGGCCGCGTCGAGATCGAGTACGACGACAGCGTCGCTGACCCCGACGCCTTCGCAGAGACCATCGAAAACCAGGGGTACACTCCCCAGCCCGCCTAACACTATGAACAAACAATCGATCACGCAGTACTACCGGAACCACCGGAAGGCCATCGTCACGGCGACAAGCGGCCTGCTGTACGGCGGTGGCTGGAGTCTCGGCTACCTCACGAGTTTCGAGATGGCAAGCGCCGCCATCCTCGTCCTCGCGACGGTCGTGGGTGGCTACGACATCGCCAAGACCGCTTACCACGAGGTCACCAACCGGACGCTCGGCATCAAGACGCTGGTGACGCTGGCCGCCATCGGTGCTATCGTCATCGGGGAGTACTGGGAAGCCGCCGCCGTCGTCTTCCTGTTCAGCCTTGGCAGCTACCTCGAAGGCCGGACGATGCGGAAGACCCGGACGGCACTTCAGGAGCTACTGGAGATGACGCCCGACACGGCGACCGTCCGTCGCGACGGGACACTCCAAAAGGTCTCCGCCCGCGATGTCGAAGAGGGCGAAGTCGTCGTCGTAAAGCCGGGCGGGAAGATCCCGGTCGACGGAACCGTCGTCGACGGCGAGAGCGCAGTCAACCAGGCGCCGGTCACCGGCGAGAGCGCGCCCGTCCACAAGGCCGACAGCGACGAGGTGTACGCCGGGACGGTCAACCAGGAGGGCGCGCTAGAAATCCGGACGACGGGAGCGGGATCGGATACGACTCTCGAACGGATCATCCGTCGCGTCGAGGAGGCCCAGGAGGCTCAGTCGCCCACGGAGAGTCTCATCGACCGGTTCGCGAAGTACTACACGCCGGCCGTCATTGCCCTGGCTATCGGCGCGTACGCGGTCACGCAGAACGCGATCCTGTCGCTGACGCTGCTGGTCATCGGCTGTCCGGGCGCGCTGGTCATCGGGCCACCGGTCAGCATCGTCTCGGCCATCGGTAACGCCGCCCGGTCGGGCGTGCTGATGAAGGGCGGCGAACACCTCGAACGCGCCGGCAAGATCGATCTCGTCGCCTTCGACAAGACGGGGACGCTCACGAAGGGCGAGACCACCGTCTCCGGTATCGAGGGGTTCGGCGTCGCCGCCGCCGACGTCCTCTCGCTCGCAGCGACCGCCGAGAAGAAGAGCGAACACCACCTCGCGGACGCCATCGTCGACATGGCCCGCGAACGCCAGACGGCTGCGACGGACGGTGGAGCGACGGTCGCCCAAGCGGACGATACGGACGTGGGGCGCAGGTCGGTCCCCGATCCCGACGACTTCGACGTGGTCGCCGGCAAGGGCGTCATCGCCCATGCCGATGGCCAGGAAGTCGTCGTCGGCAACCGCGCGCTGCTGGACGACCGCGACGTCGATGTCCCCGATCGGGTCGCCGACTACGTCCGCGAGCGTGAGGGGCGCGGCGAGACAGTCGTCCACGTCGTTCGGGACGGGGACATCATCGGCGCGATTGCGATGCGGGACGAGCTCCGGGAGGCCGCTCCTGGGGTCGTCGCGGCGCTCCAAGACGCTGGCATCGAGACGGTGATGCTCACCGGCGACAACGAGCGGACGGCCGCTGCCGTTGCCGAGGAGGTCGGTATCGACGAGTACCGTGCCGAACTCCTCCCCGAGGACAAGCAGTCCGTCATCGAGGGCTACCAGGCCGACGGCCACGTCGTCGCGATGGTCGGCGACGGCATCAACGACGCGCCATCGCTGGCCACTGCCGATGTCGGCATCGCGATGGGTGCTGCGGGAACGGACACCGCTATCGAAACGGCTGACATGGCGTTGATGGCCGACGACCTCGAACGCATCCCGTACGCGGTCAAACTCAGCAAGGCGACGCGCTGGAACGTCCTCGAGAACGTCGGGCTCGCGGTGCTGACCGTGACCGTCCTCCTCGCGGGCGTGCTCACCAGCTACGTCACCCTCGCGTCGGGAATGCTGGTCCACGAGGCCAGCGTCCTCCTCGTCATCCTCAACGGGATGCGACTGCTCCGCTACTGACCACGAGACACGATCACAACCACAACTCATGACATCGAATTCGACTGCGACTGACACGACCCAGACGAGAACCAATTGGCAGGTCGACTACGACGCCGACCCGATCGAAATCCGCGACCCCGTCGCGGAGGCCCTCGGCGTCCTCGAACCGGGCGAGCCGTTCGTCGTCACCTACCGGGACGCGGTGAAAGAAGCCGGACACTCCTGTCCGACAGCCTCGGGTGCCTATCGGATCGTCCAGCTCGGGCTCGACGCCCTGTATCCCGACGACTATCCAGTCCGGAGCGAAATCGAGGTCCAGACGGCCGGCCCGCAGGACGATGCCGCGTACGGCGTGATGAGCCGCATCATCTCGTACGTGACTGGCGCGACCGGCGATGACGGATTCAGCGGGCTCGCCGGCGGCTATGGCGGCCGCCGCGACCTCCTGCGCTTCGACGCGTTCGACCCGGACACGGCGGACCCGACGTTCCGGTTCCGGCGAACCGAGACGGACGAGACCGTCGAAGTGGCCTACCACGTCAGCGATGTTCCTGGCGGTGGACCCGCGATCGGGAACCTCCAGGGGATTCTCGACGGATCGGCAAGCGACCAGCAACGGGAGGCCTTTGCTGACGCCTGGCACCGCCGGGTACAGGTCGTCCTCAGCGACGACTCGCTGTTCACCGTCGACGCGGTGTGAACGCGACGGTCTACCCCTCACACTCGAAATATGTTACTACGGTATACTATCGATCTCCTCGAGCGCCTCAGTAGCGACATTACCGAGTTCTCCGGCCTCGATATGTGAATACCGCTCTCTCACCATCTCCTCTGAATTGTCGAGATACCGGGCGGCAACCGTGTATCCGAATGCTCGAACGAGAACTTCTCCCATCCCACGCCGACCACCGTGCGGGGCGAGATAGTCGTGTTTCGGATGGTCGATATCGATCTCTGCGGCCTCAGAGAGGCGTTGGAGAATCGACCGTGCGCCGTCCGTCGTGATCGACGGCGGCCGAATATCCTCATCGAGCGCCAGGAGGAGGTCGCGAGCGTACTCCCCACGGCGTTCGGCGATTGCCTCCGTATGTTCTCCTCGGTCGGCGAGATCATCCTGGACGAGCCCTGCGAGCGTCCGCTGGTCGAACGTGGGAAACACCGGCCAGCGCTCCGTCGGTGGGTCCATCAGCTGGCGGTAGCTCCGTAGCGGCGAGATCACCGGGTCGGGGAGACTCGCGGCGTCCCATTGCTGTTTCTTCCGGTAGACGTCCATACTCCCGTCGTCGAGGGAGAGGTCCTCCCAACGGACGCCGCGCCGGCGCGGGTCGTTCGGATCGCGGAGGAGTTCTCCGACGCGGACGGCGGTGTACGCGAGGACGAACACCAGCGCCCGGTCACGAGCCGCCTTCAGCGCCGCGTAGCGTGCTCGCTGCTTGTCGAGGGGGTCAGTACCCTCCGGGAGTGTCGTGTACGTCTCGACGGCGTCGCGGGCCCGTTCGTCGACGTGGCGAGTGAGGGCGTGGCGCTGTTCGGACGTCCAGGCCTGTTGGTCTCCGGGCTTGCGGCCGTCGTCCTCCGGTAACGGTGCCATCGCACTCGCCCGCTGCGCGTAATGCGCCTCGAGATACCCTTCGTTGACACACCACCCACACCAGGCAGAGATATAGCGGTAATAGGTTTGTACCGTGTTCTGCTTGAGTCCCCGATCTCCACCGAGATGCCGGGCGTACTCCCGGAACACGCGTTCGTCGAGATCGTCGAAGGTCGGCTCGCGGTCGATGTCGTCGGGGACGATCCCGGTCCAGTCGTCGGCGCCGCGGTCGCCGGCGGCCCACTCGGCAAACCGTTCGAGCTCGCGGGCAGCGTTACGTCGATAGTTCCCACCGTCGCCGCCGCGGCCTTTCCCCTTGTCTTGGAGGTAGCGCTCGAAGCTGTCGTCGAGCGGCGTCGAAAGCGCTGGGTCAGGCATTCACCGGCCCTCCACCGTCCTGCGGGCCCGGTCTCGGTGCCTCTACCCCGGGGGAAGCGCCGTCTTGAGGCGGTTGCAGCATTCGTGCTTCACCGACGGCGGCGGGGTACTTCAAAGTGGGCGTGATTACGAGCATAATCAGGACCATCAGGGTTAGATCCGAAATGCGTCGGTTTCGACGGTTTCCAGGTCCCTATCCGTTGAGTAGTCGATACCCATACTAGTATAAAGTATATTCTGCTATATCAAATTCTGGGCGTTGGAAGTTGAGACTACACCGGGTTTAGCGGGCCTATGATGAGTGTTTTCAGCCGAATCAGTGAACAGAAGTTGCTTCAGATCACCCTTCGTTCGCTTCTTCCTGTCGTACTAACAACCAGATAGTCGTTTTCCTGAGATTCTCGATAGCGTTGCCACTCGGGAATCTGCGCTCACCCAGGAGTGAGGGCCCTGCTATCCGATCCCAGTTTCCTTCTTCAGCAGCGTCAATGTGTTATCAGCCGTCACGATCGGCGAATGCTCGTACTCACCTGTCAACTCGACCTGGACGAGCAAATCAACCGCTCGCCAAATCGAGTACAGGAGACACGCAAACGCGAAGTAGAAGAAGCGGAGTCCGAAATTTTTCGATGTCGTCGCGGCCATGAATCGCTTAATCGACCTGTACCCACTCTCGATTTCCCACCGGTAGCCGTACTCCGTGAGGTGCCCGCTCCCTCGGTTCGTCATGAACACCGAAAACTGACGGTGATCGTCGTGGTCTGAGTCCTCTTTTCGCCGATAGATCAGCGTCGTCTCGTGCCACTCATTCTTGCCGAGATGGAGTTTACGGTCCGTCTCGTACCGATCTTGATCGCGCTGGAGTAACCGCTTTGCCTGGGCCTTCTCGCTGGTCTGCATCCGCTTCGGAACGACGTACGTGAGCTCGCGTTGGCTGACCATCTCTAGGACGTGTTGGCTGTCGAACTCCCGGTCCATCAGCACATTGTCGACGTTGACGAGTTCTTCAGCCGAGTCGAGCAGGTCTTCGACAATCTCCAAGCGACTCTCGCCTCTACGTACAGGACGAGCGTCCAGGACAATCGGGACCGCATTGCCGACTAACTGCACCGTCGCCCACTGATAGGCGTACTCATCGCTCTGCTCTTTGGTCCCGAGAATCTCGTCTTCATGGCCTGTGCGGTCGCCTGTGAACGGCTCGGCTTCGGTGATGTCGATGGCGACGATACCAGCTCGAAAGAACTCCTCCGTCTCCGCCGCCTCGCCCAATAATCGGCCGATAGCCTGTCGGTACATTTCCCGAATCTGTTCGATGGAGAGGTCTCGAAGGTGTTCACGATGAGCGTGGCCCAGTGGTGTTCGCTCTCTAGTCGATTCGTAGGTGAAGCTGCGAGCGCCCTCGTTGGCGGCTAAGTTTTCTCGGAGGCCCAGATACGTTTGTAGGTCCCAATATGCGTTCTCGTGTATCTCACAGCCCTCGTCACGGTCCAACGAGAACGCTGGGAAGACGACGCGGCTGACGTGGTCAGTGAGCTTCTCCGCCTGGTCCAAGACAGTCTGGTCGTCCGGTTCCGGCTCGTCAGAATCGTCGAGGCGGTGTTGCAGCTTTCGCTCTGGTTCATGGGGAACATCGACGCCCGCATTCTGAGCCTTAATCAGAATCGTTCGAGCAGCGGTCTCGACGGTTTCGCGAAGGTCTGTGGTGAAGCGTTGGTTCCAGCTGCGCCACAGCGTCGACTGATCAGGAACCGTGTCCAACCCGATTCCCTCACTGAGTTTTGGGTGAGAACCGAGATACTCGACCAGGGGTGTTTCGTGGTCCCATCCGTGAAGTTCCTTCAGGACGAACACGCGAAAGAGCGTGTCCATCTCGTAGCGTGTTAGCCCTCCATAGCAGTCATGCGTGTTGAACCGAAAGTAGGCTAGCGGGAGTTCACAGACGAACTCCTCGACTGAGACGTGGCTATCGTGTCTGAACCACGTCGCCGAGACAACGCGAATATCCGATTCCAATCCTGCAAGTGAGGTTCTATCGTACAGTGGTGTCGAATCATACACCGGATAATCAACGTGTGACTGCCGTGCAATCCGACGAAACACGGTTCGGTTAGACTTTGGGGATTGGGACATTACCAAGTGTTGAGCCAAAACAGGGTCAAGAGTGCCTCATATCTGCGTCTAAGATAGAACAACGAGATCAACACCGCAGGTACCGATCGGTGTGACGAGGGTTGCTACGTCGATCCGAGTTCATCGAAGAGGTCGTTTACCCGTCGTTCGATTTCGTCGCGGATGCGACCGACCTCAGCAGCCGACTTCCCGTCCGGGTCGTCGAGATTCCAGTCACGGTTCTCGCCCGCCCATCCCGCGGGACAGACGTCGTCGGCCGAACAACCCATCGTGATGACGTAATCGCTCCCCTGTGTTTCCTCGAACGCGATCTCCCGAGGTGTCCGTCCCGAGATATCGATGCCAACTGCGTGCATCGCCCGAACCACCTCGTCGTGGACATGGTCAGCAGGGCGTGTTCCACCAGTTATGATTTCGATTTCGTCCTGGAGTCCTCGCTGTTCAACTTCTCGCTGTGCGAGCGCGTAGGCCATCTGCGAGCGACCTGCGTTCTGCACGCAGACGAAGGCAATTCTCAGCGGTTCGGATTCTGTGTTCTCATTCATGTGTTACGTAGTTCGCGCGACGCTCCGCCTGTGTCGGCAGCTCGTCGAAAAGTTCGATCACCTGCTGTTCGATTTCGGTACTGATCGCCCAGACAGACTCCCGATCGGAGTCTACTGGGTCGACAAACCCCCAGTCTCGAACGACGACTCCGGGTGGAAGGTCCTCGATTGACAGTGCACAGCCCATCAATACGATAAAATCGCACGCCTCGAGCGACTCACGGGTGATCTTCGTCGGTGACCGGTCAGATAAGTCGTAGCCTTTCTCAGACATCACCTCTATGACGGTCGGATGTATCGCGACAGCGGGATCGGTCCCACCAGAAACGATCTCGATGTCACTTCGCATCTGAACCTGAACTTGGGTTTCGGCGAGCGCGGCGGCGATCTGGCTCCGGCCTGCGTTCTGCACGCAGACGAACCCGAGGCGAAGCGGACCGAGGGTGTCTGTGTGTGATACCATCAGTGGCTCCCCCATCAGTCGTCTTCAGCGGGCGGTGGGGAGGAAGAGGTGCTGAGCTGTCCGGTTGTGGCACCACTCCAGTCGAACTTGCGCTGGAAGTACAGCGCCACGTTGACCAACGCTAATAGGACCGGGACCTCGATGAGCGGGCCGACGACGGTGGTGAAGGCGACGCCGGAGCCGACACCGAACACCGCGACCGCCACCGCAATCGCGAGTTCGAAGTTGTTCGAGGCGGCGGTGAACCCAATGGCCGTCGTCGTCGAGTAATCCGCGCCGATGCCCCTACCCATCCCGAAGCTGACGAGGAACATCACGACGAAGTAGATCGTCAGCGGGACGGCGATCAGGAGGACGTCACCGGGCGAGGCGACGATGTTCTCGCCTTGCGTGGCGAACATCACGATGACCGTAAAGAGGAGCGCAACGAGCGTGACTGGGTCGATCTTGGGGACCAACGTCTCGTCGTACCACTCCTCGCTCTTGGCTCGCGTGCCGATGTACCGCGTGAGGAACCCGCCGATGAACGGGATGCCGAGGAAAATAACGATCGCCTGGAACACCTGCATCGGCGTCACATTGAACGTCTCGATGCCCGCGACGAGCGTTTCCATCCCGAGCAGTGGCGGGAGGAATAGCCCGAAGAACCAGACGTAGACACCGTACGTGACGATCTGGAAGAGGCTGTTGAACGCGACCAGCCCAGTCACGTACTCCGTCGAGCCTTCTGCGAGTTCGTTCCAGACGAGGACCATCGCGATACAGCGGGCCATTCCGATGAACACGAGGCCGAGGAAGAACTCGGGACGAGCAGGCAGGCCAGGCACGAGTCCACTGAAGAAGATCACAGCGAGTCCGAACATAAGCGTCGGGCCGATCAACCAGTTTTGAATTAGGCTTAGTCCGAGCACACGCCAGTTGCTGAACACGGCCCGCAGTTGGGAGTAGTCAGCCTTCGCCAGCGGCGGATACATCATCGCGATGAGGCCGATTTCGACGAGATGGAAGTCCTGAATCGGCTGGGTTACCGACGGGGCGACGAATCCGAGTCCCACGCCGACGGCCATCGCACCGAGAATCCAGACGGTGAGGTACTTATCGAGGAAGTCCATCGACCGCGGGTCGCCACAGCTCTCACAGTCGCAGTTCGGCCCATGGTCGTGAGCATCGACGTTACTCATCGGTCACGCTCCCCTCGAGGACAGTGATAAGCGCGACAGCCCGGTTTGTTGCACGGTACTTCTTCCACCGGCCATCTTTTCGGCCCGAAACGAGTCCTGCATCGAGAAGTTTCGAGAGCGCGTGGCTGAGCCCGCTCTCGGTCACGTCGACGACCGCATTCAGTTCACAGACGCAGAGTTCCTCTTGTGCGGCAACGAGCACACGGACGAGCGTATATCGTGTCTCGTTGGAGAGTGCTGAGAGCACATCGAGTTCAGCGTTCACCTGCGCTGTCCCGAGTGCTGCTTCGAGGGTGCTGAGTTCGTCGAGGCGGCGCTCAACATCCTCGTTGCGACACTCCCCGAGTTCATCATCGAGATAGCGGCGAAGTCGTTCTGTAGTTTGTGCCATCAATATCGACTTGAGTAGATTCTCAATTAATTGTTGCGGTATAGCCGAGGTATTGTTCACTCAAGCGCCTCACAGTGCGGTGGTGCTCGAGAATCGAGAACAGACGGAAAACATTATACTTGAATATACTCTAAATCAAAATATGGAGGCGAACTCAGTGACCGAATCACAGCTAAGTCGTGCCAGTGAGAGTAGCCGCAAGCAGCGTGACGGAACAAAATTTATCGGCGGCTATGGCAAGAAAACGGGAGATTCGGACCTCCTCTTCATCGAAGGCCAACTGCCGGAGGATGGAGACCGGATCGCGAGCGATGCATCCCCTGTGCGTCAGCTCGAATTGTGTTTAGGAAACCTCGAAACCCAGCTTGAACGGCACGGGAAAGAAATGAGTGACGTTCTGCAGCTCACCCTGTATCTCGCTGAGATGGATGCATACGAGCGTGTGAATGACGCCTATGAGCAGTACTTTGATGAGACGTATCCAGCCCGAACGACGATCGGCGTCTGTGAACTGCTCGGCGATGCTGCAGTTACCGTGGATGCCGTCGTCGCCATCGAATAGAGCCGAGAGGTCGTTGCAGCTACCTTCACGGATAAGTTGGATCAGATAAACGGGCGATGTTCGCCACCGGTTTCATCCCGCCCAGTATCTACCCAATTCTATACCAATAGAGTCGAGCGGAACCGTATGCATTGAGACTGCCAGTCTCAACTGTTGCGCGACCGCCGTTCGGACCCGGTTCTGAGAATAATCGCAAGACTGCAAGCAGATAGCTTGCTACACAATCTGCATAATGTACAATGCGCACAAAATTTGAATGGTGAGGAAAATCAGCCAAATCCAATGTTAGTCGTTCGTAGCTTGCTCGCTCAGCATCTCAACAACTTCCTGAACACGTTCCTCATCGGCTTCGATACCACGCTCCCGGAGGATCTGGAGGGCAACCTCATCACCGTGGTCCGCAATTACCCGGAGACACGCATCTTGAAACTCTCTTCCCTCAAACTCGGGAACATCAAACATAGAACACGCAGCAGTTACCGATGATCGCATCCGGGTGACGCCATCCCACGTGTCCTCCCGGACATAGAAGCCGTGCATATCGGTCTCATCAAAGGAGAAGGCCGGTCCACCGGTGGATTCGTCCACATCCTCCTCATCCTGCTCAGGAATGGACTCAGTCTCCGACTCTGTGTCCTCAGTAGTTATCTCTTCATCCGGTTGCGGTTCATCCTGGGCGTCAGTACGTTCGTCGTCATCCGATTCGGCTCCTTCCTCCGTTTGTTTGAGCTGTTCAGCGACGTCCCCGAAACGGTCGTCCTCATTAGGCATGGCTGTGTTCCTCCACGAGGTCCGCTAAGTGATCGAAATTCGGGATCTGGTCGCAATCTTCGTCGAACTCCGAGACCGGCATTCCTTGCTTGAACGCGCGAGAAATCGCGGTCCGTTCGCGAATCCCTGGCTTCGGAATACTATCGATGGTGCGTTCCGAATCATCGAGGGCATCGAAGATCTCCGGGTCCACACGAGCGTACTCGGGGACGAATGAACCGAACTCCCGGTTGAGATTTTCAACGAGAGTCCGATGCTCGTTGCGTTGTCCCATTGTTTCGCGAATCATATTCGGAGTGACTGCGAGGATATCCAACCCGATATTCTGCCGGATTGGGGAGATCTGGCGTTCAATCATCTTATTGAGGCCGTTGATCGAGCCAGCACGCGGGATTAGCGGGATTATGACGCGCTGGACGGCGATGAGGGCGTTGTCGGAGAGTTTCCCACGGCCGCCTGCGGCATCAATTATCACGTAGTCGTATCCGTTTTGAATGAGCGGATCGACAACGTTCCGTCGAAGCTTCACGTCTGCGAACCGTTCGTCCTTCAGCCTCGTCTCGACGTTCTCGAGCTCGTTACTCGACGGGAGTAGGTGAACGCCGAAGTCCGTCTCGATAAGCAGGTCTTCAGGGTCCTCACCATCGATAAGGGCGTCACCGAGGTTCGCATCTCGGTCGTACGCATCGTCGTATCCCAACTGGGTCGTCATATGCCCGTCCTTATCCAGATCCAATAGTACCGTCTCATGGCCACGAGCAGCGAGTCGATCAGCGATGTTGAGCGCGATCGTGGATTTCCCTACCCCTCCCTTGAGCAACGAGACAGCTGCTCCGGGGAGCCCTTCAAACTCGTCAGCACTCATAGCTCAGCACCCCGTAAGCAGCGGATTTTGTACATTTTGTAGGTAATGTACATTGGGTAGATGTTGAAGGTTGCGCGAGTTTTGTCGATAATGTAAGTTTCGTACTGGTCATACGCGGTCAATGAAGTTCATCCACCTTAATTCTGTGTCAGACAGATTGCGTACGACATTCACACAATCTACATTTTGTACATTATGTAGATTGTTGGCTCAATCTCAATTGTCATAGTCACCGTCGACTCTACGCAATCTACATAATTTAGATTATCAGCATTTCATACGTATTCATCGCAATCTTTGTCACCCACACGAATCAATTGAAGAAGCCCAATTTGCATTATCTACATTATCCACATTATGCGGATTGGCTATGAGATCTACATTCTTCAGTCATTCAATAGGAGAGTCCTGAGTAATAGAACTCAGACAGAGCCGTCCTACCCCGTCCTCTAGTAAGACTTTTAACTGTTACTGAGTTATTGGTAACTACCAGATGTACGAGGTTCTCGACGACACCGCGGCGCAGGTCATCCTCGCTATCGAGAGTGGTGACTCCATCCGCCGTGTCGCCCAACACCTCCACACACCGTACGAGACGGTGAGACAGGCCGTCAATCGGCTGGAAGACGCAGGCTACGTTTCCTATGACGACGGCCTCACTGTCGTCGACGAGCGCGTACGCGACGCAGCACTCGAGCTCGTCGCTGCCAGCGCCGGCGTCAGTCCACCATCCATCGAGGAGGCCTACGTCATCCCGCAGTTCGGTGACTGGCCGTTCGCGTTCACGCGGATCGACGCCGTCTACGTGTGGACTCAGGGCGGCTACCAGGTCGGTCGCGAGCCCGACGACTATCCACTATTCCTCGCTGTTCGTGAGCAGGACGTCGACGCCTGGGAGACGTTTTTCGAGTCGTTCGGCCTCTCCACTGCATTCGAACGACAACCCGGAGACGAGTTGGACGGACCGCTACAGATCGTCCTCGAGCCACGTCCCTCACTCGACATCGAACACGTCGAGGGGTACCCGGTGATCCCGAGAGCAGAGACAATCGAGTATATGCGCGAAAACTACGCTCAGTTCCAGTCTGGGCTTGCGATGCTCGACCGGATGTACGAGGACCTCGATCTCGGCATCACCGACAGGAAGACTGAGCGAGTCCAGTCATAAGTTTCGGCAATCGGAGTGGCACCCATCGAACTCCTACGGTTCACAGTGATTTCTAAGTCGGCCGTTCAGCCCCCAGAAGGGAACTGGCCAATATCCCCGAACCGGACTGTCGGTCCCATCCAGTTCCCGTCTTCGTCGTAATGGAGGTTGACGTTCCAGCCGAGTTCCTGCCAGATCTCCGTGAGCGGGTTGCGTAGCGAGTCGGTGACGTCGGCCTCGGCCAGCGGGATTTCAGCCAGGTCGGTCGTGTACCGGTCCGTCCGCAACGGCTGCTGCACCGCCGGTCCCGATATCCGGGTTTCGTACGCGATGGTCGCGCCCTTGGCGTCCAGCAGGCTGATAAAGCAGAACACGGTTCCGGTCACACCCATCTCCTTCAATGCGCGGATCCCGGCCTGCACCGCGATGCCCGCCTTGCAGTCCAGCGACTTGTCGGTGTCCCGGGCGTTATTCAACAGGAGGCCGTCCTGCTCGTCCTCACGGAACACCCACGTATCCACCGCCTCGTACAACCCGTCTTTCTGCAGGTACGTGTAGGACTTGTACGGCTGTCCCATCCGTCCGCCCGCGTTCAGCTTCCCCTTCCCCACGGTCTCGGTGCCGGGATGGACGTTCAGCTTGCCCATCCGGGGAAGTCCGGGGAGATCGTCGGATTGTTGGACGTAGTTCCCGCTGAAAACGCCGTTCGGAATCAGGTGGACGACCGCTGTCGGGCCTTCCTCCAAGTCGCTGGCCACGCCTTCCCGGTTGGAAATCAGGTCAAGGCGTTCGTCCCGTAGATCGATGATCTGGTCCAGATGGTCGTCGTTCCGCTTCGGGTTGAATCCGAAGTGCCGCTCCGCGAGGTCCGGTCGTTCGTGACCGGTGATCCCGATGATATGCCGCCGGTGCAGGATTTTCAGATCCCATCCATACTCTTCTTCGATCTCTGCCTCCATATCCAGTTCCTGCTGTCCGGTGACGCGCTGGTTCGTCACGAACACCAAGAGGTCGAAGGACTCGCTCTGCTCCTCCTCGAGTTCCTCCACGCTTTCGGCGTCGTCGCGGAGCTTCCCTCTCCAGTTGTTGTCGACGCTGGCATGGCCGATTCCCTTTCGGCCGTTGATCTCGATGCGAGCATCCCAGCCGCCGTCGGTTCCGATCACACCGCTTTCGTGAACGTCGTAACCTTCGTTCCGCAGTACCTCGCCGGCGATCTTCTCGAAGGTTGTTCCGTCGACGGTGTCGACGGCCCACTCGAGTTTATCCATGCCCAGTTTTCACTGCGGTTGATAAATAACCGTTTGCTCAACCAGCACCGCTGTTTTAGAGGAAGATGATTGTATTCTTCGCTATCACTTAACTGGCAGGAGGTCCGAGGTTCGATCATTCAACGGATGACCGGGGAAGACGACAAGTTCACGGAGTGGATTGACGAGTTCCACGAGAAGGACCGAGAACATCAGATTGAGCGGATGGAGTGGATCGATAAACACCACCCAAACACGGATGGGTACCGGGCCTTTCACGGCGGCTTCTCATCCTCCAATCTCTACGAAGAAGCACAGCAGGCCTACCTCTTCGGCCTGTTCCAAACCAGTATGATCAGCGCTCTCTCAGTGGTCGAACAGGAACTGATCGGCATCCTATATGGGGCGGGAGATGACGAGATCAAGGAGAAGGGTGCTGCCGCAGCGATCGACGAAGCCGCATCGCGCCACCTCATAACACCGGAACAGAAACAGGTCCTACATCGGGTGCGGAGGGTCCGGAACCCGACTGCCCATTTCCGTCTGTGCGTGGACGATGATTCACTGGAGGGTCGCGCAATCAACCAAAATACCGCACCATTCGACTTGATGAAGGAAGAGGCCCAGACAGCTTTGAAGGCCATGTTCAGTGTGATCGGGAACGGCGATGAGGGACTGAATGGATATCTCTGACTTCGCCGATGTGGCGGATTCTGACGACCAGCTTGAGGAACTGGTGCACGACCTGCTCGACGCGGCTGCGGACATCCTCGTCGACGTCGACCTGCCGCGGACGCAGGTTTCCGAACTACAGGGAACGGGCGGCGAAGCCAAGCACGTCCGGATCGAACGCCCCAGCCTCGGCCCGGTTGTTCGAGACGTTGAGTGGTTAGACGACGTTGATGAAGCCATCGACTTTGCGGACCATCTTAGCGAGGAGTACGACTATTCCATCGACCAGCACTACCTGACTAACCTGTTCAAAGACTCGTTCGGCCGAGCCGGACAGCACCTAGATTCGTACCAGGAACAAGAAGACCGGATAACCAAGAACATCATCGCAGACGTCCACGACCAGGGGAAGGCTGAGCTGATCGCCCCCTTGGAAGGATTGGACATCGAAACCGACCGGGTGCGCATCCGGGACGGGGTCGAGGTCCGCGACTACGAGGACGGCGTGGTCCTGGGCGAGGACTCCCTCCCACTTATGTCCGATACGTTCGGCGGCCGGCACCGTGTGTACAACGACTCCTACCTCCGCATTGAGTTCACAGAGAATGACTTACTGGCAAAGGTGCCGATGCAGGCGATCAACCTATACACGTTGGCGATCAGCCTATCGCTCGGCGGGTTGGTGCGCGACCTTCGTACCTACATCAGTCCTGTAACGTACAGCATGCACAAGTGGGGGCGGAAGATGTCATCCGGCCAGCCCACCGGGTTCGGAGTTGAAATCACCGAGAAGAACGGTCCGCAGATACAGGCCACCTTGGACCTGCTGGAACCGTACTTCGAGTTGTCCTCGGAACCGTACGAGACGCCGTACGCAGCCTTCTACAATTTCAGTGGTCCAGGAAACCTCGCTATCAGCCACTACGGCAGGGCGATCAACACGTGGAGCATCCCGGATAACACGGTCACGTTCACGATTCTCGGCCTAGAATCACTGTTCATTCAGCACACCGCTGGCGAAACCCCGAGCAGAGACGTACCACGGTACGCCGGTTTTCTCATCGGGAACGCCGTAGACATGTTCGACCCGATCACCGTCGCCGACTACATCAGCAGCGGTTACGAACTCCGGAACCAGTGGGCTCACGGCGGGAAGCCCGACCGTGAACCAAGCGAACTGGAGGCGTGGTTGTGGGCGATTCTCCGCGCCGCGATATACGTCTTCTACTGGCTCGACACCTACACGTCACTGCTTGACCAAGGACTTCCGCTGGATGACGCATTGATCGACGGAGAAACCAGAGAGTCGGTGAAAGCGGAGCTGGACACGTTCGATGTCACAGAGTACATGGAAGTCGAGTATCTGAAAACCGACTGACGACGAATAACCGCTGGTCTACAGTTCGTTCGGCAGGAGGTCGGTGATTGACGCCTCGAACGCTTGCTCATCGTCGACGGCTCCGCGCACCACGAGGCCGTCAGATCCGTACTCGGCCAGTAACTGCGGCATGCGCCGCACACCGAGATCTCTCCTTCTTCGGCGTGCACGGTCGCGGCTACGACCTGGTCCACACCGTCCGCAACGCCATGAACACGACCAAGTCGACCGTCACTAATACGCGGATGTCCGTTGCTGGATTTCGTTCCCGTTCAGTATGGGCACCGTGCTCGCGGAGGAACTCATCAATACGATCAGTATGGGAATCCGCATCCTCTCTATCGACGTGAACGACCAACGTAGGATGCTCCGCGTCGCTATTTTCAATGACGAGGGAGACATCTTTGAACTAGTCCGGCTGTCTGTACGCCTAAAACTCATCGGCGACCTGGTCGGCTAGGTCGTCAAGCACCTCGGTCGGTTCCTTTGTCATAGATTGAAGTTCGGCCTTGGAAGGTTGTGCCATCGCGAACGGGTGGAGAAAGCGTGAATTGCCTTTCAGAACCACCTCCATCAAACCAACTCGAATGGAGCTTTCACACACCGATGATTTACCGAGGAGAAGACCGAGCCACAGAATTACAGCGGGTTAGAGCGCTCGTGGGTCGCTATCGATGATCCTCGCAAACGCGACGTTCTCCTGAACTTGTTCGATTTCGACTGTTGGCTCGTCGCCGGGTTGAGCGCCGGGAACGATCACGACGTACCCCCGTTCGACTTTTGCAATACCGTCTCCCTGATCCCCGACGGTTTCGATTGTCACGTCGCGCACCTCGCCCTCATCAACAGGAGGTTTCGAGGGGGATTGGTTCTTAATCTCGTGAGAAGGAGGCTGTTGTGACTCCGGTTGCATCGACGACGCTGTCGAGACTTGGGACTCTAGAATGGCCACTCGATACGTTTCGTTTGCTGACAACGCTTCATGATCCACTTCACTCGAAGGGATTTCTACTAAGTACGTTCCATCCTCTTCTTCGATCTGAGTACTAAACAGAGAACAAAGGGAGCTTGGGATTTCGACCATTTCTATTTATATGAGCCTTCACGGTAATAATTAGCGTCTGTGATGACCACCGATTCCTGGTCCAGATCGGGAGACATTAGAGAAGTAAATCAGTGAGAGCGGTCTCTTCGACCTGCTCACCGTCAGTAATGTGGATGATCACTTCGTCTTCAGACGAATAATCTTTCAGAACCTGAAGACAGCGCCCACAAGGTGATGACATCTCTTCATCCGCGACTGCAACACCTACAATTGGTTGCTTAGTGCTGTCAAACCCTTTCCAGACTGCAAGTTCGAGAGGATGTACATCATGAGACATCCCTTTCGTTAGTCGAGTTCCAGCACAGACAGAGCCATCCTCAGTTCGGACTGCTACCCCAACATCTGACTCACCTTTGGCCTCAAACGCTTTTTCCCGCAAAGACTCCCAGCGTGTTTCTTCGTCTCGTTCATCCCCGCCAGAAGGAATGCCGAGCTGAGCAGGGGTTAGTCGTCGTATCTTAGTCGGTGTACGGTGGGTGTTTCTAATTCCCAGCTGTGTTTGGGTGTGGTCAGTCATAGGTGACAAATGACTCCTCCGTTATTTCTGAATCACTAGTTCTGTACAAGTGGGAGAAAGCTTCTCCACCAAATTCGTAGCCAAATTCCTCGATGAATGTCTCAACAAGAGTATAGGCAGAAGGATCGTCCACCTCAAATCCATAGTCACGGAATAGATACGCAGACAGAGATTCTGCCGGGATTTGATTGTCATCACAAAGATGATGTCGGGCAAGCTGCCAATGACGATCTTCAATTCCCCATTTCGAATTATGGCCTCCCTCCTCAACTTCGGCGATTTGCATAAGTGGTGCAGTTGACCGAAGGGAGGAAGGAGCATATGTACCGGCGACGTTCTTATTATACCATAGAGAACTCAACGACGGGTTTGTTGATTGATTGAAGGGCACAAAATAGGGCTTGTCTGTATCATCCTCCCCGACACGGAGGTAATCGTCGAAAAATTCGTTATAGGGAAAGGAGAGTCCAGTTTTCCGATTATCGAGTCCGGATTGTTGCTGGAGACAAAGATATCCAGGAAACATCCGGTGGATAGGGGCATCGATTAACCGGTGGAGACAATCTCGTACGACCTCAGGTTTCAGGACGTATCTCGTCATTTGTATGTGGACAGTGCTTGGTCCTGTTGGAAGTTGGAAGTATCTAAGTCTGTCCCAAACCCATTATATCCAAGACTGTTCGCCACTTGGATGGTGGTTCCAGAGCCAGCAAATGGGTCAAAGACAGTTCCCCTAGTCCAATCAGGATTCTCACACTCACAGCTGGTCCACCCGACAGTAGTCCACTCAGGGAAAGTGAACTCACGGAAGTAACCACCTAGAATGTCTTTTGCCTTCTTAGCACGACGCTGAACATCTTCATCATTTGCTCCTGCACCAACTTGGAATTCCTCTGCTTTCCCCACGTCAGAAATCCCGACGGCCTGAATGGCTCGAATATGGTCCTCTGTCAATTCGTCGTGGTTATGGTAAATTTCCAATGCCCGCTCTGCCTGCGGACGATCCGTATTGAGCTCTGTTAATCCTCGCTTCGTATCCCGACGTCGAGGCTCATTACACTCGGAACAGATTGAAGGGGGACATGCAAGCGTGATTGCCCTCCGCACTAGGTCGCGTGGGAAAGGAGCAAGGTGATCTCCAGTATTCCGATCATGAGAGATGCGCCATACGTCTCCCGGGTTCGATCCATTTCCGTATAACTCTGAGTAGCCGTGCAAGTCGTAGAAATAATTATCTTTGTCTTGGACTAGATGGAATATTGGCTCATGCCGTGGAACAAGTCGGTCTTGGGCTGAAGACGGGATTCCATTATCCTTAGCCCACTGAATTTCGTTCCGGATAGTCCATCCCGCTTCTTGAGCAGCTCTTGCAAACCGACCAGGGATTCCCTGAAGGCTTTTATTATGGTATGTGTCGCCGATGTTAAGGAACACAGACCCAGTAGGCCGAAGAAACACTTTCCAGTGCTCTAGTGCATCGATCAGGTTCTCGATATAGGTATCCGGATCAGGCTCCTGTCCTAGCTGGTCTTCGGTCCCATAGTCCCTCTTTTGCCAATAAGGGGGAGAAGTGACGATGAGATCTACTGAATTCTTACTGAGATCGATCGCATTCTCTTGGTTTTCACTGCCACCGTCTTTGGGATGGATTTTCGCTGCGTCGGCCTCAACGACATTCCACCAAGGCTCAGTATCAGCGGGGAATTCGCCTTGTCCTTCTTTCAGTTTCTCCAAGTCAGGAGCAGGGTGATCGAAGTACTCCTCTAGATCACCGACTAGATTGACCGCAGCTTTCGGGTTGTCAAGGAGGTAATCATATAGGTCATCAATATTACGAGCCTCCCCGACTTCGTCCACGAAGTCCGTAAGAGAGGTAGAATTGTTTTGATGACTGATGTGCTGTGCTATAATTTCTATGACACCTCGAACTTCCTCATCAACCTCAGATAGATTCTCATCCATGAATCAGATCCCTCCGACAGAGTGGGGGTTGCATCGTTGTTACGCTTGTTTCTCGGGGTACTACTAGTGGACTTCGCAATAATATTCGACGACGACTCACGGTTCATCGTCCTCCTCTGGCTGATACTGTTTCTTGACCTCGAGAGCCAGTTCCCGCCGTGGTTCGTCATCTGCCGGGCCAAATACTCGACCGTGTAGCAATTCGATTCCCGCATTAGCGTACTCTTCTGCAATCTCATAGACCATCCGCTGGTCACGAAGAACGCGAACATCTCTCTCTTCACTCACTGCCACAGCCTCGATAACAGCCTGCTGGCGTTCCGAGAGACTCGCACGCCCGAAAAACGCGCCTTTTTCATTCTTTATCGTTTCAGGCATTGTGTTCTCTCTCCCATATCCAAGGGCGAACATGAACAGATCGTGATTCTCAGCCTGATAGAAGGGAGAATCCTCAGATTCCTGCAACGCCTCAAACATTTCTCGCCGTTCGCTATCTATATGGACGTCACGCCGGGGTTCACGTTCCTCGTAGCTGTCTTCGGTATCTTGACTCATCGGTCGGTCACCTGTGTTACACCGTTTTGGAATTCAAGATGGTACTCATTCGCAACCTCGTTGGAAATGTACGCCCTGACGTCTTCACTATACTCGACGTCAGTCATGAGGAACGTGACCTGGGTATCATTCAGGTAGTCAGGTACGTTCTGTGCGATAAGCTGTTTCGGCTCGCTAGATATCCGTCCCAAGGGTGTATCGATGACAACAGGGGCGGAGAATCCGCTGATTTTGGAAAGTGCAGCCATGAACGAGAGAGCAAGCACTTGTCGTTCGCCAGCAGATAGTGAACCTAGATTCTTTCGACCGTCCGGACCGTAGAGACGGACCTCATACTCTTCAGTGAGGACGACCTCATAATCTTCATCTTTCCAAATTAGATCGTTATAGTACCGTTCGAGCCGTTGTTCAGTTTCCGTTCGAACCTGCTCCAGAATCTCCCCTTTAATCTCAGTGAGTTTGCCAGTGGCACTGTCGATGAACTCACTCTGTCTCACAAGGAGGTCATGTTCGTCCTGCTCGCGCATTGCCTGTTTCCACTCCTCCCGACGCTCATCAACGACATCTTCCTGTTGTTCAATTTTCCCGTTCAGTTCCCCAACTTCACGTTCCATCTTACTGATTCTACCTTGGATATCCCGACGGCGTTGCTCTAGTTCCTGAGCGCGTTCATTATCGATGATATCTTCGTCTTCAAGCTGAGCAGAGATGTTTGCCAGTTCTGTCTCGTTCTCGTCGATAGCTGTCCGTGTATCCTCTAGCTCGCTGAGGTCAGCCAGGAGATCTTCAATAAGCGATTCGCCATCACGGAGTGCTCGCTCCATCCGGAGCCGCCCCTCAATTGCATCTTGACTTTCACTAGTTTGCTCTTCCAACAGGTCCTCAATGTGTTCTCGTGAAGAGTCACATTCGGCCAAGTCAGTCCCACAAACACACGTATCCCGAGAAAGAATCCCTCGAAGTAATTCCTCTGTTAGCCCAGGGACACCATTTTGTGACGATTCGTACTCTTCCAATTCAGAAACAGCATATCGGAGGGCATCAGCGTTGTATGCAATCCCGCCCGCTCGGGCGAGTGATGCCCCTACAGCCTCTTTCGCCTCTACAAGCTCCTCTTCCTGTTCATCCAGGCGTTCTTCCAGATAGACACGCCGCTGCTGCATCTCCCGAACGTCATCGTCTGCACTACCCGCAAGCTCATCATAGATGTCATCTATTTTGCCCTCAGCGGTGTCAATCTCGTCCTCTAAGTCATCCCGCTTTTGTTTCAGGCGTTCCAGCTCTTGTGAGGCTTCTTCCTTCCGTTCTTGGAGTTCTTGTATATCACCGCCGAGCTCGGAGGATTCACTCTCAAAGTCCCGCTGTACCTTCCCTAAATGACTAACAGCACTATTCAGAAGTTCAATATGAGATACATCGAGCACAGCTGCCCGTACATGGTCGGTGTATCCAGTTTGGAAGAACTCATCCAGCTGTTCACCATCGAACAGGAAATATTCATGGACGTGAGTTGGGAGAATCTCGCGAAGAATATTTTCAGGGTTCGGGTTCGGTCGCCAGTCATTCCCCCCAAACCGCTGGCGTAACCGAAGGTCACCTATAGAGCTGTTAAATTGTCGTTCCTCGCGGTCTCCTTCTGCAGCATCTTCTTGACGAGCTGTCGAGAAAGTTCGTCGGAAGGCGTACTCGGGTTCGCCTTTACCCAGCTTGATCTCGATGTGCCCTTGAATCGATTCACCAGGTTCCAATTCCTTCAGCCGCTTCTTGTTAACAAGCGGGTCCGACTCGAGGCCCTCGTCATCATTCGAATCAGTATGGGTTTCTTCCCCGTAGAAACACAGCGTAATCGCGTTCAGAATGTTTGACTTGCCAGATCCATTCTGCCCCTCAATCACGTTGATGTGCTTCTCTGACGTGGTCTCTAAGGGGATCGTTTGATTTCCTTCATATTGCCTGTAATCCTCTATTTCGAGTTCGAATATCTGAACGTTATTCATTGTCGAATTCCTGCAGTGATTCGTTCCCGACAAAGTTGTCCACGAGCTCTTTATACTGCTCAGCGTACTCGGCTCGCGGCTCTTTCAGAATGTCCCGTTCATGCTCCAAAACCCCGCGTAAGAAGGCCCGAAGATCGTCATCCTCAACCTCGTCAACACGGTCAAGGATTAACGAATGTACCTCGGAGTCATTCATGCGATACTGCAACCATATCTACAAACGCATATCAATGTATCTTCTCAGATACCATATGCGATACGAACGTCTTCGATTTTGTTGCGGGCTTCATATTCATTTTCGGCTGTTTCAGCGAATTCCTCGAAGCGACGTAGTTCCTTCTCGAGAATGTATTGTTCAGACATCGCAATATCATCATCTGGTTCAAGAGTTGGAACAACGAGTAAGTCATAGATATCCGCACGATCCTTACCGGGGGCTTGACGAAGAACCCTGCCTCGGCGCTGGATAAATTGCATCGGGTTCCCGGTATTAGCCATCAGGATTGCTGTCCTAGTAGCGGGAACGTCAACACCTTCGTCTAGACATCGCATTGCCACAAGGGCCTCGTATTCACCCTCCCCAAACCGGGTGAGTAACTCCTCACGCAAGTCATCACCCTCCTCATGAGTAAACCGATGATGCATAACCCCAAATTCATTCAGAATCGACCCGACTGTGTCTATCTGTTCTGAGTTAGTATAGACTAGAAGGTGCTTGATATCATCTAAACCTCGAAGGATATCCCGGAGGACATCGTACTTGTTGATCGCTTCTTTAACGATTTCTGCGCGTTGTGATTGGAGAATATTTGTTGTCTCTTCATCCGCATCTTCAGAGTATCTTGATGCGACTACAGACTGAGTCATTTGACGATAGTTCTCCAACTCGTCTTCATCCATTTCAACAATAATGGGATGATACCGATATGGAGTCAGATACTGCGGAATGGCGTCTTCTAACGGGTATTCGTATATGACCCCGTCAAAATAGTCAAGCAGGTGGTTAGAACCTTCTTCATCATAATAGCGCTCCGGAGTCGCTGATAGCCCTATCCTCGCATCATAGGAATCAAGAAGGCCTTTTCGCCTACCCTCGGAGCCCAGGCCGTGTACTTCGTCCCCGATGAGGATTGTATCCCGAGAAAGCTGACTCACTTTCTCTCGAAAGTGCTCTCCGGAGAATGTTTGATGAGTTGTAATCAGGCATTCGTAATTCTTGATTCCGAGTTCTAAATTTGAAACCGCTCGGGAGAGATCGTTTTTCCAGTCCGGATTAGCTGAGTGATAGACAAATTTTGGTTGGTCGAGCCCGAACGTTTCCATCTCCTGGGCCCACTGCCGAGCGAGGTGTTTCTGAGGGACAGCAATTACACAAAGAAGTGGGTCATCTACGGTATCTGTGTATTCATCAAGTGCCGCTAGAGCTGTGAACGTCTTGCCTGTTCCAGTTGCCATCTGGAATAGGCCCCTGTTGTCATTCTCGAACCAGGAATCAACAGCGTCCCGTTGATAATCTCGGAGAACAATTTCAGATTCGGTGGTAGCAACTGATTCTGGCGGTTCATAAGGTCGATTGTTATTATCTCGGAGTTCAGCGATTCCCTCCTTAACCCCCTCTGGGATTGTATGGACCCCGACATTCTCATCTCGGCCTTCCCAAAGGTTCTCAAACCGCTTTTCTTGCATATTCACCCCCTCATTATCGCGGTCGCTTATCCAATCACAGTCGATAGTATATGCTTCGTAATTCCGGAGAGCCTGTTCGCTATCGTTCTGGGAGCCATGGAAAGCAACACGATTCCCATTCCAGTCATAGAATACCCCAAATTTATCGTGGAAGTCCCCCGACAGCTTCTTCGAAGGAACAGCTAGCTTGATTTCGAGTAGACCATCGGCGATCATCCACGCGATCGCATTGCGAGTTTCATACTCCAGATCATACCGCAGATCAGAAATCGTGCTATCTAGCGATTCTCGGAGGACCTCATCCGTTTTAGCACGGTTCCCCTTCTTAAGAGCCTCCCAGTCATCTTCTTCCAAAATAGGACTCATTATCCACTGCGCTGTACCGCCATTTTCAGCAAGTTCCGCTATTCCTCGTGCTGCAGACCGGACCCAATTTGTAGTGAAGTATCCGACACCGCGTCGATAGACCTTAGCTCGTGAGAGAAGGGGGATATAGAAATCCTGCATTAGGTCATCAGAAGAGGTATCGATGACCCTAGGGAGTTCCAAATCTGTGAAATCGCTCTCGGGCTCCATCTTAAAACAGATAATGTGGCAGAGGTTCAAAAGCGTATATACCGTCTTTCCCGGATTCGGACTTGAATTATGAACACCAAGATCGACCACCTTTGAGAATGAATGGCGTTTCCGGAAATGAGGAGTTAGCTAAAGAAACAGCACGGAACCACCCGACGTGAGTCAATTTATACAGTTCTCAGATATGTCCGAAACACTTCCCGGAAACGACCCAGTTATTCTTTTTATAGCTGGTTGTGAATCACTCCAGTAGAACCAAATGATCCGCGATGCTCGCGTCCTCCGGGCCGGATTCGTCCCTCGAGAAGTAGAGCATCGCGACGCTGAAGTCAACCACCTCTCCAGCGTCCTCGAGCCCATCACGAACGGAGAACCAGCCGACACAGCCATCGTCACCGGACCCAGCGGCGTCGGCAAGACGTGCATCTCGCAATTCGTCACCGAACGCCTACGTGAGGAGGTGCTCGACGTCGAGGCCACCTACGTCAACTGCTGGCGCAACTACACCCGATTTCGGACGCTCTACCAGATCCTCGACGATCTCGGCGCCACCATCGACATCCACCGCCAGTCGACGCCCCACGACGAACTCGTCGACCGCCTCCAGCAGCATGACGGCCCGCGAACCGTCGTCATCCTCGACGAGGTCGACCAACTGGAGGACCCCAGCGTCATCTACGACCTCCACAGCCTCCCGCAATTCGCGATCATCTGCATCGCGAACAAGGAAGAGGAGCTGTTCAGCCGCGTCGACGACCGCCTCGTGAGCCGACTGCGCTCCAGCGAGCACGTCCGGATGGACAAGTACCACGACGAGCAGCTGTACGACATTCTGAGTTCGCGGGCGAAATGGGGCTCGACGAGGACGTCATCACCGACGACCAGCTCTACCGGATCGCCGACGCGGCCGCCGGCGACGCCCGTCTCGCAATCGGTATCCTCCGAACGGCCGCCGGCAAGGCCGATCGCGAGAACCACGAGCGCATCACCGACGATATTCTCCTGGACGCCGCCGAGGATGCTCGGACCCAGATCAAGCAGAAGAGTCTCGACTCGCTCACGCCGCACCAGCGCGTCGTCTACGACATCGTTCGCGAGCACGGCCCGGTCGGGCCGAGCGAGATTCACGAGCGCTATACCGAGAAGGTCGACGATCCGCGGACGAAACGGACAGTGCGGACGTATCTCTCCAAGATGGTCCAGTACAACCTCCTTGATGCGGAAGGCACGAGCCGGGACCGGGAGTACTCACCCGTCGGTTCGGAAGCTGCGTCGCCAATGCAGTAATATCCTGTCTCCGATTGGGTGAGATCGAGCGGCAATCAAACGAACCCTTGCGGAATCGCGAAACGCCGAAATCACGGTACTAGTACTGAGTGCCGACCGCGAATCGAGCATAGGCCATGAATAGTTAACCAACATACCGTCAATACATGCGCTTTGTTGGTTAATCGATGATCTGTATCGGTCGAAATTCGAACCACGATGAACGATAGGGATCACGGAGAGTAGATTCAGAAACGGTCATCATCGGGAAGTGGGAACGAGCGAAACATGTGAAAAGAGGTCCACGGTCATCGATCGATTGGTGTCGGGAAGGGTAGATTTCGACTGGAATATCGGGTAGGCAACGATGGTAGCAGGGAAAGGGTAACCAGAGTTGCCAGTATTGCCAATAACACCGTCGTTTAAGTACCTCTCTCACTCCACCATTGCCAGTAACGAGGGGAGAATGGACAGGAGGGCAGAAGATGTCACGTCTCTAGTCTAGTTACTGTTATCTAAACCTACTATAGCTAGTCGAGTTTTCGCTAGTACGGGTTCAGTTTAACATACAATGTATTAAAAGTACCGCTAATTAGAGAGGGGGTCGTTGACCCCCTCCAGTTGTTGCAAAGGTTTACTGGCAATAGTGGAGTGTGTGTGTTTTATAAGTGGATGCGACACTGGCATAATTGGTTCGAGTGGTGGGTTAGTGGTGATACTGGAACCCATGGTTTTATGATGGTTCTTCGTCTTGAGTCCGCCTATGGGCCGATTCAATCGAGAATCGTTCATCATCCAAGACAAAGACGTCCTCCGGGATGATTACCAGCCAGAGACACTCGAGGAGCGGGACGAAGAACTCGACGAATATGCGGCCGCTCTCCGTCCCGTCATTCAGGGCTGGCAACCGAACAACGTCTTTCTCTATGGCGTTACCGGCGTCGGGAAGACAGCTGCTACGCACGATCTTCTTGAGGAGCTGCAAGAATCCGCCGGAGAGTACGACGACGTCGATCTCAACGTTATTGAACTCAACTGTACTGGCTGCACCACATCCTATCAGGTAGCGGTCAATCTCGTGAACGAGATTCGCTCTCCTTCTCACCCTCTCACCACAGTCTCGTCTTCGCGCGAACCGATGAGCGAAACCGGGTATCAACAAAAACGCATCTTCAACGAACTCTACAACGACCTTGAGTCGATCGGTGGGACTATTCTCGTGGTTCTGGACGAGATCGATAACATCGGCTCGGATGACGATATTCTGTACGAGCTTCCACGAGCACGCTCGCAATTGGATCTCGATGTGAAAATCGGTGTGGTCGGCATCTCGAACGACTTCAAGTTCCGAGAAAACCTCTCTCCGAAAGTCAAGGACACTCTTTGCGAAGAGGAAATCTTGTTCCCTCCGTACGACGCGACTGAACTGCAGAATATTCTCAAGCAGCGAGCCGATATCGCGCTCTACGACGATGTCCTCGAATCAGATGTAATCCCACTGTGCGCCGCATTCTCTGCACAGGACTCGGGATCTGCTCGGCAGGCGTTACGGTTACTCCGGAAAGCAGCCGATATCGCCGAGAACGACGCGATGGCGGGTGGAGAGGCGGAAATCACCGAAGACCACGTTCGGGAGGCCAAGCATCAGATCCAGCGACAACAGGTTGTCGAAGGGATGCATTCGTTGACCCGGCAGGGGCAGTATGTGCTCCTGACTGTCTGCCAGCTAGCGGCAGAAGGTGAAACGCCTGAACGAACGAAACTGATCTATGAGCGATATCAAGCAGTTCTTCGAAATCACGGTAGTGAACCACTGAAACGCAGGCGGGTACACGACCACTTGTCGGATTTGAGCCTCCACGGGATTTTACGGTTGGTCGACTCGTCGAGTGGACGCGGAAACTACAACGAATACGAGCTTGATGTCTCCCTGTCGTCGGCCCTTGACGCACTCGAAAGTGAACTCGGAGAGCTCGACGATATTCGTGAAACTGCCAAGCGGCATCGGGTTCTGGAGTAACTTCTCAACCGCCAACACCAGTACTGCCAATACCCTCTCCACTTTTGCCAGTAACCGCGCAACCGTCAGTGCCAGTTTATCCAGTACCCTCTCCGGTGTTGCCAGTAACCCCCTGCCCCAATCAATCCGACTAGTTACTACCAGGACCACCGTTGCCAATTACATCTAATAGCGTCTTGTCCTCCGATTTTACTGGCAATGGTGGAGTGTCTGACAACATCTAAACAAAATTTCATTTACGAGCATTTGTAATCACTCTCCAGTGGACTACTCATCCCGAAAGGATTCGTGGTTCGAAGTTCCAATCTTGCACGGATTCACCCCGCACTTACTACTCGAAAACGGGGGGGGTGTCTTCCTGTTAGAGTTCATTCGTTGTCTGGGCCATCGGTGAACCGGATTTCGTGGAGAAACGACAGAAACGTCGGGGGTGTGAGTTACCGATTCGTCTCTGTCTACGGGTATTCCAGATCACTCACGAGAGCCTCGGCACACTCGACCAGATCGTCCTCAGTCGTCCACCGACAGAGACGTCCAGCCTCGTCGAGCATCTCGAAGATCGCGGTCTGCATTCCGCTGTAGGGATTATCGACGTCGACGTTCGTGTCGATCGCGTCCGCATCCAACGAGTCATACTCGCGTTTGAACACGTGAGTCTTCGCGAAGTACTCCTCGAGAGCCGTAAAGTAGCCCTGCTCGACGAGGAAGCCGCCCTGGGCGTGTTCGGCGACACCCACGATGATGTCCGTGTAATCGGCGAGCAGTCGGAACTTGAGGTAGGTATTCGTCCACTCGCTTCGAATGTCGACCATCAGGAACGCGTACGCACCGGGCTGCCGGTTGAGGCGATCTTTCACGAGCTGGAGACGACGGATCTCGGGTTTCCCGTAGCTGCCGAGAACGAAATACGAATTCTTAGCTGAGAAGATCGGCGTGAGCTCCGCAACACTCTGTTTGAGCGCTTCGTACTCCTCCGGTGTGAGTGAGGCCTCGTGCAGATACTCGTCGGCTTTCTCGGCGAGTTCATCGACAGTAACCGGTTCCTCACTCATCTACCCGGGACTTCTCCCGTACCCTGCTTCAATGTGGCGAATACATCGGTGACCGTATCGCAAAAGACCGATTCGTATTTGAGCGAAACGCTTTTGCACGCACTACACGAATTGTGGTGTAATGAGTACCTCCGACCACACGCCAAGCGACCTGGAGTCCGTTCGAGAGCGGCTCAACGTCGTCACCCAGGAGACACGATTCGCGCTCCTCCAGGACATCCTCGGGCATCCGTCGGAACTGCCGACGCTGAGGGAACTCGACTACGTCAACCCCAGCAAGAGCCAGACGACGATTCGCCAGCACCTCCAGCAGCTCGTCGACGCTGGCATCGTCGAGGAAATCCTCCTGCCCGAGGACCGCCGGAAGAACGATCTCCCGTACAAGTTCTACGGAATCAGTGAGAGTGGTCGGCAGTTCCTCGATGAGCACAAGCTCCTCCGGGCACAAGACACGCTTCGCGAGATCTACGACCGTGTGGAGAAGACCGACGACATCAAACGGTACGAGACTGCCCCGCGACCCGAGCGCTAACAGCTCCCGTCTTTCACTTCGCAGACGGGGTGTCTCCCTGAACCATCGGTCATCCGACTGTGGCGTTATCTCGTCTATCCGTCAGGATTGACGGGACCTTTGTACTGAGAACGGATTTTGTCGCCGTCCCGCCACTGCCAGTAGTAGTAGCGGTTGTCGTTGATTTCCTTGATCGTGATCGTCGCCTTCGTCGGGACATCATCGGGGAGGTCATCGGGTCGCTCGTCGATCTCGTCTTCCTCCTCCGCTTCGGCAAGGCGGGCCTCGCGCTCGCGATGCTCGGCGAGGTCCTCGGCATAGTGGGCAACGTCTCGGAGCAGCTCGGGTGAATAGCCGTTGAGTGTGTCGATGACGTCGGTGGGGAGGTCCGCTGGGGGCGTCGGTGGCTCGTAGGACATGGGCCGATCTGTGTTAACCAACACAGGCGCAAACTGCATAGTTTTGTTGGTTAAGTTGCTGCCAACTGTTCTCACCGGTTCTCCAGCAGCCGTCTCACTACTCGAAACTCTCCATCAAGGAGTTTCGTCTGATGTTACAGTAGCCTCGGGAGATCTCGAACGCTGGGCGATCCTACGAGTTCGAG
The DNA here is from genome assembly GCF_004681185.1 of Haloarcula amylovorans. GTDB lineage: Archaea > Halobacteriota > Halobacteria > Halobacteriales > Haloarculaceae > Haloarcula > Haloarcula amylovorans. Next base: position 47,453 of record NZ_SRIF01000014.1, read on the forward strand.
GGGAGACGCCCATCAGGTCGTGGGACCCGCCCCTGCTTGATCTCCTGATCGACTCGCCGGAGGTGTTTACAGCCGCCCTCGGGCGTACGCTTCCGCCAGTCTGGACACGTACACGACTCGCTGATCACGTCGACTTCATACCAGTTTCCGGACGCCGATCGGACCTCATAGCGGCCACCCTTTTCGAGCAGCGAGACGGCCATCGATTCGTCGACGGCACGTCTGGTTCGCGGCTCGAGGTCGTCGTGCTGGGTTGAGTGCTCCGTGACGACCATCCGATCGCGTACGTCGCCGGTGCGGCCGCCGTCTGGAGCAACCGCAGCCTTGGGATCCTGGAGACGATCCGCAAGCAGGGCCTCAACTGGATGGCCCTCCGGCCACAGATAGTGGACTTCCCGCCGCTCGCGATGGTCGTAGGAGCCACAGGCGGCAGCGCTCCCAGTCCAGACACGCCACGCCCCGAGTGCTGCCATCACGTCGACGATGACTCGCGGAACAGCGTCGTACTCGTCGGGGTAGAACACCCGGAACCGAGTACACTCCTCCTGCGGCGGAACCGTCTCCCACCACTCGACGTCGTCGTCCCAACTGTTGCACATCGCGTCGTCCTCTCCGTAGCCGACAGTCACGCCGTCAACCTGCGGTACTTCCACCGATGTGTCGTCAGCCTCTCCTTCGAGCAGCCGAAGGACGGCGTACCTGAGATACTCGTGTTCCGGATGGTCCGAAGATTGGGCGACCTGCTCATGGTGCTCTGCGACTCGCTCTGCCTCGTCGAGAACGGTCGTTAGATATCGGTCGGTCATAGGTCGGTGGAGACAGGAGTGCGCCTCCGCCCTTCGGCGGGCGCTGAAAAACTTAACCAACGAATAGCGATCCATCGTATCCTTTGTTGGTTAATTCATCTCCGCTCAAATTCTGAGCCGGATCGGATTACCGGAGCCAAGAATGGTATATCTGTATAGCGATAACGTCATAGGGAATACGGGGGACAAGACTAATACCGTTAGATGCGATACCGATAACTAGCGATGATGGAGTACGTCGACGAGACCGCGGCGAAAATCATGGTCGCGGCCCGGCCGGGCGACTCGATTCGTCGAATCGCCCAGAAGATCGACGGCTCCTACTCGTGGGTCTACGACTGGATCGAGCGGTTGGAGGACGCAGGCTTCATCCGGCGTGAGGACGGCGTCTACATCGAGAATTACGCTGTCAGGGATCGCTACTACGATCTCGTCGCGGCCATCTCTCGCGCTGTTCCCCCCTCGATCGACGACGGCTACGTCATTCCGCACTTCGCCGGGATGCCCTTTGCGTACACGAAAATCGACGGCGTCTACGTCTGGACCCATGGCGGTTATCAGATCGCCCGCGGCCACGACGACTATCCGATCTTCATCCAGGTTGCCGACCGTGATATCGAACGGTGGACGGCGTTCTTCGATGAGTTCGGGATTCCGAGCCGGATCGAAGAGCGGCCGGACGCGACCGACTCCGACGCGGCCGTCTCGTACGTGTTGTTCCCGACGAGTGGGGGCATCACTCGCGAGTGGGTCGACGGCAATCCGGTTATTCCGTTGGACGAGACGATCGAGCACATGTTGGAGTACCGGGTGAACTACGAGCCGGCGTTGGAGATGATCGCCGACGAGTACGACCGCGATATCGACGCGTCCCACGAGGATCCGCGTCTCAATGCATGAGCCTCGGTGAACGCGAAGACGAACTACTGGATACGCTGGAGGCAGTCATCGACGCTGACCTGCCGTACGTGCTCGTCGGTGGGTGGGCGATCGCGGCGTTCAATCAACGCTTCACCACGGACGTCGACGTCGTCATTCCGGCCCAAGCGGTCGACGACTACACGGACCTTCTCACCGACCGCGGCTACGAGAAAACGGCCGATGTCGAGCGAAACGAACTCTACGAGGGCCGGACTATCCGGTTTACGAAAGATATCGGGAATCCGGTTCAGTTCGACGCGATGGTGGACGCGCTGGGCTGTCGCCAGACGGAAGCTGAATGGTCGTATCGCTATCTGGCCCAGCACTCTGTCACCGAGGAACTGCGAACCGGGCGCCCGGTAACAGCCAGGATTCCGGAACGGGAGTTGCTGTTCGCGGTGAAACTCCACAGTGGCCGCAAGGCAGACTCTCGGGATCTGGTGGTGCTGGCTGCTGGCGCGGATTTCGACCGGATCGCGACCCATCTGCATCGCGGAGAGTCCGAGAAGCTCGCTGGTCGCATCGAGACTGTCCTCAACCGCCTCACGTCGGAGGATTTCGCAGATGCATTCAAAGGAGTCTTCGAACAGCAAACGGTTCCCGAACAGGATATCGATGCCGTCGTTGAGTTCCTTCGTGACCAGCAGCGCCGAATCGATTCTGAACGATAACATCGACTGTCGGTGGGGTTTGTCTTGGAATCGATCGAAACGCGCAGGGTCGGACGCCGAACGAATTAACCAACAGAGTGGGATAGTACCCCAAGCCGTTGGTTAACAGCTGGAGAAGGCGTGTTCAGTCCTCGGCGACCGTCCCGATTATCTCTTGCGCGGTGGAACTGATCCGGCCGAGACGCTCCTGAATGCTCTCCGCATCGTCGTCCTGCCACGCGGCAAGATAGAACGCTGACCCGCTCGTATCCAGGTTGAAATACCGCCCGACGATGTACGCAACGGCTTCGGCTTCGACCTCGCGTTTTGCGCGCTCGGGTTCGTCGTTGACATCGAAATGGAGCAGTGCGTGGGCGTACTCGTGAATCAGCGTCACCGCGAGGTCGGCCTGATTCGCTCTATCTTTCGCTTCGACGACGGGTTGGCACTCGTCGAGATTCCGGTGTTTGCAGACGCCTTTCGCGTCGTCATGCTCCCACTCAGCAGCGTCGACGACACGGACGTCGACATCGAGAGTAGCTGCCGCATCAAGGAGCGCTGGCACCAGGTCGTCGGCGTTACCAGTGGCCTCGGTTTCCAGCTCGGGGAGCGGTTCGCCCTCGGTTTGAGACACATCGAAGACTGCAGTTGGTTTGAATCCAACCAGTCCTTTGGACCACTCCTCGGCCGGTGTCTCGTCGTAGTCACAGTCGCTTTGCTCGTGGTAGCTCGGTGAGTTCTCGCACTCGGGGCACTGCTTCGTAATAATGGGTGCCCAGATCCAGATCGCCTGTTCGCCCTCTTGGACGTGCCGGTCGAACTCCGATCGCCACGTATTGTAGCCCGCTACGCGGGTTGCCTCGGGACACTGGAGCTTGATCAAGAGGGTGTTGCGATGGGAGTAGTCGTGGAATCGGGACTGGACATCGAGCCACTCTTGGAACTGTTGGCTGGCTTTTGCCTCGTCGACGTCTGCGACGAGCTCGTCGATCCAGTCTTCGATGGTACTGTGCATCTCGTCGTGTCGGGTGTCGGTCTCCTCGAACGAGACTCCCGACTCACTGGCTGTCATCATGGATTGCATCACATCGAGTACGACGACGTCTCCGAGAAGTCAGGACGCGCCGCGCCCCTCGGGGGCGCACGATAAACATCGGCGCGACTTCGGGGGGTTTAGATCGGGGCTGCTATCGGAGCGCTGCTTTCTCGTCAGCGAAGCCGACCGTGACGAGGTACTCGAGGAACGCGTCGAACTGGTCGACATCGCTCGGCGTGTCCGTCGCGAGGTGTCGAACCCACTCGATCGCCCACTGGAACGCGGGATCGGTTCCGCCCTTGCCATGTATATACCACCAGCGGGCGGCCTTCAGGACGACGAGCGGATTCGTCGGCGGTTGCTCGCTTGCGAGTCCACGAGTGATCGATCGGATTTCCTCGGGTACCTCAGCGGGGTCGACCTCGCCTGATTGGGTGTTCGATACGTCGACTGGAATATCGTCGATCGAGACATCGTTCGGACGCTGTTGTTGACTCACGGAAAATCACCTTCTCGGAGGACTTTTTGGATCGAGCCCTCGCCCCCTCCGGGGCGCGAAAAACCACTCGTAGCGTCACGCCGGTGGAATGTACACGCTCTGCTCGCCGGCGATCTCCTCGAGGTTGTTCCGATGGCGATGCGAGAAGTAGCACTCGTAGCTGCAGTAGCCACAGAGCACGCCGGTATCATACTCCGCGATGAAGGGACCGCGCCGAGTCGTCCAGACGTTCGCTTCACATTCGGTACACGCAGCACTATCGAGGTCGGTTGGTGACGGCCCCTCGTACTCGATTTCGAGGATGTCGCTATGTGGCGCTGAGTCAGGCCAGACGCCGTGGGACTGCCAGAAGGCCTTGATGCGGGCGAGACTGTGTCGCACCGTCTTCCGAACTGTGACGTGGGAGGCGTCACGACCGCTATCATCCCAGCCGTCAGCCGTCCAGAACTCCCCGAACTGCGCGCCGCGATGCAGCCCGTTCCAATCGAGGCCGACGATGTCGGCTGGTGGCTCGTCGGTGAGTGTCGGCCTGGTCAGCTGTCGAATGGCGTCGAGCTGCTTGGGCGGACTCCCACCGAGGATGTGGACGCGCCGCCCTCTCCAATCGGTTGGGTCGGAGAACTCGTGCGCCAGGCGATCGGCGTACCCTCGCGAATAGCCGAGGATGATATCATCTGGGATCGTGTCAATCACCGCTTGGGATTTCGGGACGATGATGACCTCGGCATCGGGAAAGCTGTCCTGAATCTCACGAGCAGCAGCGATGTGGGCGTCAACGTCAGTAGGTTCGTAGATGTCGCCGATGACACCGACCTGTGGCTCGTACTCGAAGAACCGCTCGACGAATCGATCCAGATCGGGGTTCTGGAAGTCGTTGTCGAGCATCCCGACGGGGAGGGTGAGATTCTGATATTGGGTCTCCTGATACCCGCAGTCCTCCCGAAAGCCGGGAAGGAAACCGAGCTCATAGGCATCCAGAGTGAACGGCGCTCGATGGAGGAACGCCACGATGTCGGCTTGTCTGGCGGCAGCGATGTCGCTCGCCGTGCTGGCGCTGGAGCTCAGCTCGAGGGACATGATTGGAGTTACGAGGCCGCTGTTGGCCGCCCCGCGCCCCTTCTGGGGGCCTGACAAACCGAGGTACAGTCTGTTAACCAACAACAGGGAAACTTATGCGGGGATTGTTGGTTAAGGACAGGACTTACTCTTCGTCGTCAGTGGTCCCCTCCTCTCGAAGAGCCTCCACCCCTTTGGGGCCGACACAAACAACTCTCCGGACGATGACGCCCCGCCTCTAATAGAGATAAAACCGATACAACAGTTACCGTAATGGTCATCCCCCGCGAGTGTTTACAGGCCCGTATGGAGCGAAAGACGATCGCCGTCATCGGGATGTCGTGCAACGGGTGCGAACAGAACGTGGAGACCGCCCTGCGAAACCTCGATGGTGTAAATCGGGTCGAGGCCGACCACGACGCTGACACGGTCGACGTCGTCCTCAAGGATGGAGTCTCAGACGACGACGTGAACGCGGCAATCGAACAGGCTGGCTATGACGTAAAGGCTTAATCGGCTGTCACTCGGCCGTCTCCACGCTCGCCGTCGGTGCGTTCTTTGAGAGCGAATTCGGTGTTGACACCCTCACCGGAGAGGAGCTGACCAGCGAAGCTGTTGGCGAGGACGGCCGAGACGGACAACACCATCGCAAGCATCGCGAACACCGGGTGAACGAGCCCCGTGGTCGCGGCGGCGACGCCGATGCCGTTGAACGCAAAGGCCGTCACGAGATTCTGGCGAGTCTTTCGATAGCTCTCGTTCCCGATCTCATAGGCGTCCATCACGCCGCCGAGCCGGTCACCCATCAGGACGATGTCCGCCGATTCGATGGCGATGTCGGTCCCGGCGCCGATGGCGATGCCGATGTCCGCCTGTGTGAGTGCCGGCGCGTCGTTGATGCCGTCGCCGACCATCGCCACGCGGTGGCCGGCTTCCTGCAGGCGACCGATCTCCTCGCGTTTCTCGTCGGGCAACACGTCGGCCATGACGCGGTCGATACTGACCTCCTCGGCGACCGCGTTCGCGGTGCGCTCGTTGTCCCCGGTGATCATCACGGGCGTAATGCCGGCGTCGCGAATCCGCCGGATGGTCTCGGCGGCGTCTGCTTTGATTTCGTCACCGATGCCGATCAGGCCGAGTAGGTCACCGTGACGAACAACTCCGGCAACGGTGAGGCCGCGGCCCTGAAGTCGCTCAATATCGTCGCTCCTCTTCGAAAGGTCAATCCCCTCATCGCTGAGCCATCCGGGTTTCCCGACCAACACGTCGTCGCTGCCGACGATCGCTCGGACGCCCTTGCCGGTCACCGAGTCAAAGACGTCGGGATCCGCGTACTCGACATCTCGCTCGTCAGCGAACTCGAGGATCGCATCGGCGAGCGGGTGTTCGGAGAAGGCCTCCGCGCTGGCCGCCGTCGCGAGTACGTCTTCCTCGTCGGCGTTGAACCCGACGACCGCACTGACGGCGGGTTCGCCGACGGTGATCGTGCCGGTCTTGTCCAGCACGATGTGGTCGACGTCGGGGAAAATCTGGAAGGCGTCGCCGGAGCGCATCAAGATGCCACGGTTCGCTGCCTTCCCGCCACCCCGAATCAGGGCGAGCGGTGTTGCCATCCCAAGCGCACACGGATAGCCGAGGACGAGGACCGCCAGCGCTGCGAACGCCCCTCGCTGGACATTGGGGTCTGCCCCCCACGCGAGCGGTGCGACCACCCAGAAGAGGAACGAGAGCGCGGCAATCGTCAAGACGCCTGGGACGAAGTACTTGAGGACGCGGTCGGCGAGCTGGATAATGCCGGGTTTCATCGCCCGCGCCTCCTCGATCTCGCGTGCCACCTGATTCAGGAACGCGTCCTCCCCGGTTGCAGTCACCTCGATAAGCAGCGTCCCGGTCTCGTTGACGCTGCCACCGATCACCGTGTCGCCGACCGTTTTCTCCTCGGGGATGGACTCACCGGTGGCAACCGACTCGTCGACCGTGGACTCTCCCTCGACGACCATCCCATCGACGGGGATGTTCTCGCCAGGCTTGACCCGGACGTAGTCGCCGACGTTGAGGTCGTCGAGGGGGACTTCCTCGACGTCACCGTCATCACTGACGCGGCGTGCCGTGTCGGGCTGGAGGTCGAGAAGGCCTTGGACGGCTTGGGAAGCCCGCGTGCGGACGATGAGGCTGGTGTACTCCGAGAGGATGTGGTAGGTGGTGATGAACACGGCGACGGCGAAGAAGTGGACGGTCGGGAAGCTCGGGAAGACAAACAGGCCGAGTAACCCCCCGAGGAGCCCGGCGAAGGCGCCCGCTTCTAGGAGGACGTGCTGGTTGAAGATCCTCCGACGAAGGCTCTGGAACGCCTTCTGTTTGATGTAGCGCCCGGGACCGAACATCGTCCCGAGCGCTAGCCCCAGCGTCACCAGGTCCATCGCGAGCGATGCCGACTCGAAGCGTCCCATTACGAGAATCATCCACCCCATCAGGGCTGCGACAACGAGAGATGCGCCGCCAGCGATGAGGAGACGCCGCTTCCCGTCGGTGAGTTCGGCCTGCTGCTGCTCGTATCGTTTTGCCTTGTCCGGATCTCGGATGGTGTAGCCGAGGTCCCGGAGTGTGTCCTTCACCGCCACCTCGCTCAGGCGGTCATCGTCGTACTGGACGAGTACCTCCTCGTGGGCGAGACTCACGTCGACGTCCTCGACGCCGTCGGTCCGGGCGTAGGCCTTCTCGATGCTCTCGGCACAGAACGAGCAGGACATTCCCCCGACGTTGAATTGTTCGTGTGTCGTTCCCATCGTGAGTGGTGGTTATCGCGCGACGCGGAAAATCATTACGACAATAATTATAGCGGTATCAAAGTCCTAATACCGATGTCGGGAGAGTGGCGTTACTCTTACTGTCGTTGTTCGCCTATCTCCTCACAAGAATGGCGCTCCTCGAATCTGATGTGCCGATCCGCGAAGTCGTGACGACAGACCCGGAAAAAGCGAAGGCGCTGGAGAACGACGTCCGGGCGAAGATCCTCGATATGCTCGCGACCGATGAACTGACGATCGAGGAGATTCACGACGAACTGCATCGTCGCGGCGAGGAGAAGGCGGAAACAACGGTCCGCCACCACGTGAATGTCCTGAAGGACGCGGGGATGGTTGAGATCGCCCGTCTCGAGGAAGCTGGTGGGGGGACGCGGAAGTACTACAAGTCGAACACGCGAGTCTTCTCGTACGAGCTCCCGGAGGGTGCCGACGAAACCCTTGCAGGGGCGCAGTCCACCGCATCCGAGGAGCTGACATCCCTCATCGAGACGTTGTACGCGGACCACGGTACTGAGATCGAGGCGGTCGCCCGCGAGATGAAACCCTGTGAATACTGCGATACCCAGCACTACGAGGAGTTCATCGTTCGCGAACTTTTGAACCGTGCCCTCATCGAACTGGGCGAGAGCGGCACGCTCGAGGACGTGTTCTCGACCGACGACTGACCTCACTCGATACAGCAGCTCATTTTGGACGTATCCCGACGGAACGCCTGACAGGCCTGCTTGAACGCCTCGGAGAACGTCGGGAACGGGTGGACAGTATCGATGATGTCGTCGACGGTCAGTCCGAACCTCACAGCCAGCGTGGCTTCCATAATCATGTCGGCGGCACGCGGCCCGACCATGTGGACACCGACGATTTCGTCGGTCTCGTGGTGTTTGACGACCTGGACGAGGCCGTCAGTATTCTTCACGGCTTTCGCCCGCGGCACGTCCGCCATCTGGACGGTCCGGCACGAACAGGTGCCGTGCTCGTCCATATACTCGAGTTCGGTCGTCCCGACGGCGGCGACTTCGGGGCTGGTGAACACGACTGCGGGGACTGCATCGTAGTCGATGCTGACGCCCTCGTTGCCGAAGGCATTCTTGACGGCGTGATTGCCCTCCTTGGCGGCGACCGTCTCCAGTTCGGGCTCGCCGATCACGTCGCCCGCCGCGTAGATGTCGGGATTCGTCGTCTGGAAGTACTCGTCGACACGAATCGTTCCATCGGGGTTCGTTTCGACCCCTACCGTTTCGAGACTGATCTCCTCGCTGTTGGGCTGGACCCCGGTCGCGACGAACAGCGCGTCGCCGGTGACCGTTCGCTCAGTGCCGTCGACGGTTGTTTCGACGGCGACGCCCGACTGGATCGCTTCGGCGCCGCCGTCAGCTGCTGGCCTGCGGACGCGCCGGAAGTCGTTATCGGTGAGTATCTCGATGCCTTCCTCATCGAATGCACGCTGCATCTCGCGACCAAGTTGGCCTTCCATGTCCGAGAGGACGCGCTCGGAGCGCTGGAGAATCGTCACGTCGACGCCGACACGGTGGAGGATCTGGCCCCACTCCAGCGCGATGTACCCACCACCGAGCATTAGGATACTCTCGGGGAGGTCGCGCTCCTCGAGGATGGTTTCGCTCGTGTAGTAATCGACCTCCTCGAGGCCGTCGATGGGCGGCGCCCACGGTGAACTGCCAGTCGCGACGAGCGCCTTCTCTCCAGTAATGCGCGCGCCCTCGTCGGCGCCGTCGACGACCTCGATGGTTGTGTCGTCGACCAGCTGGCCGTACCCCTCGTAGATGTCGGTCTCGAAGTGCTCGGCGACATCGACGTAATTCTCCCGCCGGAATCCCTCGACGAGGTCGTCGGTCCCGTCGAGTGCGTCGGCCCAGTCGACAGTCGGTTCCTCAGGGTATCGAACGGCGTCGAAGGGATTCTCCGACGCTGCAGCGCCGCTCTCGGCGACGGCAAGCAGATGCTTACTCGGGACACAGCCGACGTTCACGCAGGTTCCGCCGATGGGCAAGCCGGTGTTCACCATCGCCGTCGAGAGGTCCCGTCGGCTCGCTTCAGTGATCGCGGCGAAAGCTGCGGCGCCACCGCCGAGAATCACGAGATCATAGTCGGATGTGTGAGTCATCTATACCGAAACTTTACGACGGGAAGTTCTTATACTCCAGAGTCCGAAGCTATAGAGTAGGTTGGAGGCCACGAAGCTATGGCAGATACTACTTCACCGGCGCCAACGTGCGATGTTGAGGGGACGTGCTATTGTCCGCTCACAGGAGTTATCGACACGTTGAGCCGAAAATACGCGATGCAACTCGTCAGTATCATCGGCGCACACGATTCGCTGCGGTTCGCGGAGATCGAGGCGCACCTCCCTACAGCGAGCACGTCGACAATCTCGAAACGCCTCGACGAATTCGAGGAGGCAGGGATCGTCTCACGGACGCAGTACAACGAAATTCCGCCACGCGTCGAATACGCGCTAACTGACGAAGGGGATGAGATTCGTTCGAGATTAGAACCCCTTCTTGAGTGGGCGACGGCGAACTCCTGACGTACGGATTCCAGTGAATTTCATCCCACATTTGAGGCTACTCCATTCAGGTGGGGGTGTTAGCCCCAAGACTATCCTTTCTTCGTGTGCTACTGTGACGCATGATAAACGAGGGAGCGTCTGCACCGTCATTCACTCTTCCAGGTCTCCGTGACGGAGAACAAACCGAGTACAGCTTGGATGAGACAACTGCGGATGATCGGGCTGCGTTGCTAGTTTTTTACCCATTTGATTTCAGTCCTGTTTGTACAAACGAACTGTGTGCGATCCGCGATGCAGAGTGGTTTCAGCTGACGCCGGCGCTCGATGTCTGGGCAATTTCTGGGGACAGCATCTACGCCCACCGAGCATTCGCCGAGGAATACGGCATCAATTTCCCGTTACTTAGTGATAGTTCCGGGCGGGTTGCCGAGTCATATGATGTCTGTTATGACGAATGGGAGAACCACGAGCGCGTTCCACAGCGTGCCGTGTTCCTCATCGATTCGGAGCAAACGATTCGATACGCTTGGGCCACAGAAGATGCACTCGAGAAGCCGGATTTCTTCCCGGTTAAAGACGCTCTTGATACGCTGGAAGCGGAACGCGATGAATTCGGTCCTGATGATGTCGAATTAGTCGTCGAATATAACGAGGAACCGGAACCGCTCACGTAAACGGCTGTTTGAGGACAGTTTCAGTGAACGCCGCTCCGACAATCAGCCCATCGCCTCTTGGAACCGCTCACGCAGCGCATCTTCACGCTCCTCGAACTGGTCGACCTTCTCCTGTAGATCATCGCTGACGCGCTCGATGCTCGCGAGCGCACGCTCGCCGGCGAGCGACGCCTGCGACCCGTCGTCGCCGTCCGCCTCGAGCTGCTCCTCGTAGGCTCGCTCGACGCGCTCGATGGTACCCTCGGGGTTGAACAGGATGTCGTTGGCCGTGCGGACGTAGCCGTCCAGCGACGCACCCTCCTTGCCCTGGAAGAAGTGAGTGAGCGCGTACGTCGCGCCGGAGTGCAGCGTCCACATATCGATCTCGAACGGCGACGCAGCGTTCGCCTCGGCATCCTCGGCAGCACGCTCTGCGAGATAGTCCGGGAATCCCAGCAGGCTGTAAAACTCGGTGACGGTGAACGGGAGCTCGGAGAACTCGAGATCGATCTCCTGCGCATCTCGGATGAATTCGAAGAGGTCGTCGGCGACGAGTTCGACCTGGGCGAGAATCTCCTCCCACCAGGTCCGGAAGTCCCGAACGTCCCCGACGTGCTTGATGACTTCCTTGTCGGTGAGCGAGCGCATCGAATTCGAGCAGTACCCGTCCTGAGCGAATCCCTCGACGTAGACGGCGTGCTCACCGAAGAAGTCGTAGCCGGAGGTCACGCCCATCGTGATCGGGTCTGACCGCCCGGGCAGCCGGACTTCGAGGCCGTCGAACATCACGTCCATATGGACCTCGCCGCCGCCCCGGTAGCGCCGGATCTCGCCGAACATCACGTTCCCGAGCGGCGACCCGTCGATGGTCTCCTCGCGAAGGACCTCTTCCAAGGGCCTGTACACATCCACCGGGTTGATGATCGCGTAACTGTCCGTGGGGACGTGAAATAGTGGGTCTGCGTCGGGCTCGCCGTCTGTCGCGTGGTCGCGCGCTCTTGTCGGCTCGACCAGGGCGTTGAAGCGCTCCGTTTCGACCCACTCGTCGGAGTAGGGATTCCGGTATGCGACTGTCGTCTCGACGGCCTGCGGGAGGTCACGAATCGTCTCGGCGAAGGACTTCGGTTCGTCGACCGTTTTCTTCCGGCGGTACCAGTCGGGTAGTTCTGTATCGGTTCGTCCGTCGACGCCAGCGAACACGGTTCTGGATTCTGGGTCTTTCATTGCAGTCACCTCGAAATCGAATTCGTCGCTCGCGACGGCGCTCTCATCACGCGCCCTGCGCCCCTCTCACGGGCGCAAAAACAACCACTCTTAACCAACGCCCCGCCCACGAATCCAGTACTGTTGGTTAAACATCTGGACGGTCTCGACACCTGGCTTCGGCTCTTCAATTCACTCGTCGGCGTGGCGTCGACGGCGCACCTGTTCAGGATTCGGCACCCACGGATGTGCGTCCCAGCAGTGCAGGGCGTGCTCTTGTGCCGTGTCGAACAGCGCCTCACACGACCCACACTCGTAGGCGGTGTCGGACCACGGTTCCGTGACGAACATCGCCGTCACCGTCGATCTGACTGGATCTGGTGCGGCCGACCGCTGAACGTAATCATAGCCGATCACTGTCCGTCGACGAAGCGCCGACTGTGCCAGCCGTTCGGGCCGGTCTGCTGGGAGATACACCCAGCGGACGAACGCCTCTTCTGAGTCCTTCGCCGAGGGTTGAAGGATGAACCATCGGTTGTGCTCGTCGCGGAACAGATACCGCTCAGTGCCCCGGTTCTGGAGATAGAGCGGATCACCACGACCGGGAATCAGCCGAAGTCCCACTGACGGCGAGATCGGGGTGAGGAGTCGCTCTTCCAGTGAGAGCGAGCCGGACTCTCCGGATGATGTCTCGCTCTCGAAGTCATCAAGCGTCGCTTCGCCAGTCATGATTCGCCGGGATTCGTCTCGTCTGTGTCTTTCCCAGCTATTCGCTCGTGCCGGTCGTTGTATCGCTTGAGTTCTCGGCCGATGCACTCCAGCGCCGTGACAGCGCGTTCGATGAGCTGGTACGTTGCTCGCGAAAGTCGGAATTTCTCCATCAGTTGGCCTCCTCTGGCTCGACGAGGTCGTTACTCTCAGCGACGAGTGCCTGAACGGCAGAGACAGGGTCGTTCTCGACCGGAAGTGTTCGATGGTCAAGCGGGGCGGGATACGCCCGGTCCCCCTGCGCACAAAGTATGATCAACCACTCTTCGCTCCCTTTGGCGCGGACGACGTAGTGGTCGATATCTCGACGTTGGAAGACTGTCCGATCTGTCCGGCTCACCGCACTCCAATTCGCCGGCAGTGACGATGACGGCGCCCCACCATCTGGCGTGAGTGCTCGGTACTCTTCGAATTCGGCGAGTGCCGCCTCGATATCCTCCCCGGTGAGGTGCCAGCAGTCGGCCGGGCCATCACACACCAGCTGACTGACCACGTCGTTGCGGAACTGGATGTAGTGTTGCTGGGCGACAGTTTCGTTGTCGGTGTAATCGAGGAGGAGCACACAGGCGAGCTGTGCCGGTCCGCTTCCCGTATAGCCCCAGTCGAATTCCGCCGGGCTATGCCGCACGAGACCGAGACTTCGATTTGGGGAGAGGCGTTCGTGTGCGGTGAGGTTCAGGACCACTGGCGTTCCGTCGACACGCATTCCGACGTACTCAACGCAGTCTGCACTCGCCTGCCATCGCTCACTCGCATCCTGTACGACTGCTCGTGGGTCGGTAGTCGAATTCATCTCCATCGGTTGCATGCGGGCGTTCGGATTCCCCGCACCCTGCTGGGGGTCGAAAAACTACCACCGGCTATTAACCCCTCAGCGTCGCTTCAAAGTTAGAACTCAGACTATTATAGTTCAAACTATAACATTTCTACAGATAACTAATCAATAGGGACTGTTTATTCTTCGAATAGACAGCGAGCGGCTGCATCGTCGCCAGCGAGGGTCTGCTGATCCTCGTCCGTATCAGCGAAGAGTGTTGACTGATCTCCTTCGGTTGATTGCTCAACTGCGGGTCGATCGTCGACGCCGAACACACTGGCCTCGGGCCGATCAAGACGTGAATCCCGGTCGCGATGATCCACGTCAGCACCGAAGTCCTCGAGTGAGGTCTCGACGCTCGTTTCAGTTACTTCGAGTTGGCCATCGTCGCCGAATGCGGTCTGTCGTTGAATTTCGATCTCGGCTTGATCGCTCATCTCATTCGAGCCTCCACCCACCGAGGCTCCGACAGACATCCCCGAGTGCTGCGTCAATTGTCTTCTGCGCGAATTTCGCTGGCCCGATCTTTGAGCCGGCGAAGAATCGGGATCCGTTGCTGATTCGCATTCTCGTAGGCGACGCAGGCTCGCAGCGTCTCCATGTCATGAATCGTCGCGATACCAGCATTGATGAGACGGGTATTTGGCGGTTCGAGACGCTGTTTCGGTGTGAGAGCGTCTGATTCGACGGATAGATCTGACGAATCGCTCATTTTTGTTCGCCTCCGCTCTCTCAAGGCGGCAACAAACAGCGGCCAGGCCCCTCCCAGTCGAAGAAATCTCCTGTCAGAACTCCACGTCAGTTTGGCGGTAGTTCGCGTCAGTGTCGACGCTGTCGTACATACGGCCGAGCATGTCGAGCGCTGACTGGAAGTGCGCGTAGTGCTCGTTTGCGAACGCCACAGTTTCTTCGAGTGGGATGACAGGCCGTCCGTCGACCATCTCGGCCTCGATCTGTGGCCGCGGCTTGAGTACCACCTGTATCGAACCATCGAGGTCGGCAGCAGGCAGGCGTTCTTCCGCAGTCGGGATTTCGAACCGATCGAAGAACGCCGTCCAGGCATCGAGGTCAGACTCGTGGACGGCGATGAACAGCGGATAGTCCTCTGGGTCGCGAGCGACCTGGTAGCCACCGCGAGTCCAGACGTAGACCGCATCGATGCCAGTGTATGCATACTCCATCCCCGTGAACTGCGGGAGGACATAGGCTTCTGAGATTGACGGCGGCGAGATGTCCGCTGACGCTGTCAGGAACTCGAGACCGGCGTCTCGGAGCGTCTGATCGATGAGATGAAGCCCATCGTCGTACGCGACGTATCCCGCCTCCTCGAGGCTATTCACGACGCGACGGATCGTCTCCCGGTTCTCGTCGATCTTCCGCGCGACGCCTGAGATGGAATCGCCTGGATCAAGCGCGAGGATAACCTTGAGTTCCTTCTCACCGCACACTTCGTACATCCTGCGGCTACACAATTCTGTGCAATAGTCAAAAAAGTACTATTCGTGTGGGTCGGCTGGCTGGATCTGGCGAGTGTCCTCAGCGAGGTCGTGGATATACTCGCGGAGGGTTTCCATATCCTCGCGGGCGTCTTCGAGCGTCTTACCCTTCACTTTGGCCGTGATCTTGTCTTGATCGCGGGTGCCAGTACCGCGAGTGAGTTTGACGGTGAGTGAGACGCCGACATCGCTTCGCTCGACGTACTCGGTTGGCACCTGACGCTCACGGTTCTGTTGCGATTCTGAGTCCACACGAGGCTGCTGAGTGTGTTCTGACATTGATTGCGCTCTGTGATCGTTAGTTGACGGACGGTGCAACTGGGTCGTCGACTATCTCATGAAGGGTAGCATCTATCTCGCGTCCGGTGAGTCGCCAGCAGCCGTCGGGTCCTGTACACTCTAGCTGGCTCACTACTTCGGTCTTGAACGCCTTGTACTCCGAAAGCGCTACCTCCTCATCGTCGGTGTAATCGAGCAGGAGGGCGAGTGCGAGTTGGGCCGGCCCGCTGCCACCATATCCCCATTCGAAGCCCGAAGGACTGTGATTTGCCAGCTCGAGACTCCGCTCTGGCGTGAGCTGTTGTTGGTCTGATTGCTTCTCGACGATGGCGCGGCCTCGACGACGGTAACCGACGTAAATGACGTCGGGATCAGCCGTGGTCCGTGACTGTACGTGTGAGCGTGGGTCGCTGATTCCACTCATAGGTTGGTTCGCGGGAGGCTCGTTTGATCACCCCCGCACCCCTCTCGGGGGTTCATAAACAGGACGGCGAAGCGTTCGGCAACGTATTTGACAGTTGCAACGTACTGTCCAGGTATATCGGAATGGCTGTACTGGACGACCTCTCAGGGTTCGAGTTCGAGGACGTAATAGAGGATGTCTTCCGCAATCTCGGCTACGAGAACGTCCGTCAGGCCGACCGAACCGCCGACGAGGGTCGCGACGTTATTATGGAGGAGGTCGTCGACGGCACCCGGCGCGCGATCATCGTGGAGTGCAAGCACACGGGGACGGTCGGACGGCCGGTCGTCCAGAAGCTCCACTCAGCAATCGCGACCTTCGACTTCGACGGCCCCAAACGCGGGATGGTCGTCACGACCGGCCGGTTCACGAACCCGGCTCAGGAGTACGCCGACCGCCTCCAGCAGAACGACGACCCCCATCCAATCGAGCTGCTCGATGGCGAGGACCTCCGGGAGATCGCCGACGAGATCGGCCTCGACCTCTACAACGGTCGCATCGAGATTCTCTGCGACGAAACGCTACGTCCCTACGACCCGGCCGCCGACGTCGACGCGGCCGTCGAAGAGGCGTTCCGCGACGTCGAGAACATCGAGGCCGCCGACCTCCCAGACCCACACTCATCGGTGACGTTCCGGCCGGTGGTGGCGGTCACCGCGGACACGAACGTCGTCTTCGAGACGTCGGTGGGCGTCATCCACCGGATTAACGATCGGACGCGATTCGTTGCCCACGCCGAACGCGGGCAGCCGCAGGTCGTCGACGAGGACGTCGCGACGCTGGTCACCGAGAACCTCCACGCGACGGTCGATCTCGACGCCGAGCAGTTCGGAGAGGTGTTCGACGACGTCGAGGAGCGGCGGTTCGGCCAGACTCAGACGGAGTACAAGGAGTGGGCCGTCGAGCGGCTCCAGCAGCACCACACGAAAACGGTCACCTACACCGGCGACAACAACGTCACCTACAACAAGACCTGCGAGCCGAACCGCTCGGACATCTCCGTCCAGTCGATCGAGCCGGTGTACCTTCCCGAGGTTCGGCACACCACCGACCACCAGAAGTACACCTATCCCTATGAGTACTACGCGGCGGGCCCCTCACGAATGACCGCCGAGGACGGCATCCATCGGTGCGTCCACTGTGACACGAGCGGCATCGACGAAACGTACACGTACTGTCCGAACTGCGGGGCGATCGCCTGCACCAGCCACACGAAAACGGAGCGGCTGGAAGGTGAGTCGATCTGTACGGGCTGTGCGGTGACGGAACGGTTCGCGCTGAAGACGAAGTACTTCTACGACGAGGAGAATCTCGAGGCGTTCCGCGAGGAGTACGCCGAAATGCCGCTTCACGAAAAGGCGATGGAGAACAAGTGGCTGGCCGGGGGGAGCGTGGTCGCGACGCTGCTGCTCATCGTCGGACTACTCGTCATCGGCGGCATCATCTAAGCGGCCTCGGTGTTCACGCCGGCTCAGCGACCAGCTCTTCGAGCGCGTGCTCAAGCGGGCCGTGGAACTGCCAGCTAGCCCGCTCGAAGGCTTCCTCGGTCGGCCCATCCCAGCGCGGGAATGCGGAATGACCGCTCACTTTGACTGTCCACTCGGTCGGCTCGTCGAACGGGTTCTCCGTCGGGAGTTCGACGACGTAGAGGTACTCCTCGTCGCCGTGGATGCCGTCGGCCGGATTCTCGACGCCGTGGCCCAGCAGGAACAGCGGCTGGTCCAGGTGCTCCATATTGGACGGCTCGAGGAGATCCGCTGGCTGAGCCGCGTCGATCGTTCGCTCTGGGTCGCCATCCAGGTAGAGGTCGACCGTCGAGAGCTTGTCGAGGAACACGAAGGTCGCCGCCGTGTAGCCCGGTCCCCGCTCTGCGCGGGTCGCATCGAGAAGCTCTTTCAGTTGTGCGAGATCCCGGAGGACGCTCCCGGGATACCCGTCCGAATGCCGGTACACCTGCGCGACGCGGTCGGCGCTGCCATCTGTCTCACCGGTCTGTTCGACTCGTTGGACGAATCGGAGTTGGCTCCGTGTCGACATCGGTACTCGCCGGCGCGTGTGCGCCGGCACCCATCGCCGGCGCTGAAACAACACCACACAGTCGTAGCGGGATTGCAATCCGCTACGCGAGATGTGACACCTCGTCTGGTTCCTCCACGTCGTCGAATTCACCACGCTCGACCGGCTCCCAATCCTCCCCAGGTGCTGGACTCCACCAGTCGATCTCATAGGCACCCGGTGCACCGAGGATTTTTGCCCGTGCCGAGCCGTCAGGCAGGTCGCGGCGGAGCTTCTCGTCGACGTGAAGGTTCCACGTTGAGTCGGTGTCGAAGCACGCGAGCACAGCCTCCTCGTAGCCACGGTCTTCTCGAGACTCTTGGAGGACGACCTGCGTGTTACAGTTCTTGCAGAACACTCCCTCGAAGGGAATGTGGGTGAACACTTCCTGCCCGCAGACGGGACACCAGAGGAACTCGAACAGTGCCTCGCTGTGTCGGTCGAGTACTTCGAGACTCATTGTTGGACCGACCCGGTTCGACCGGGTCACTCTCTCCGCCCCGGCCGAAAAACACCCTGCGTGTGTACGTCCTCAGCGTTCAGGGCCGTAGACGATGCGCGAGGGGGCTTCGTACCCACAGTCCGGACAGTCGTACCAGCGCTGTACCGTCGCTCCATCAGCTGTCTTCTCACCGACGAGGACGTCGTCGTTTGGACACTCCGGACAGTTCAGTTCGGGCGCTGGCCGCTCCCGAAGCGCATCCCGGAACGTTGTCGCCTTCTTCGTCTCGAAGCCTCGCGACCAGATCGGGTAGCCGTCGACGAGGATCGCTCCGCGCCACTTGTACCGGTATGAATCCGGCGCCCGGTGTAGAACAGCTCGCGCTCCAGTCTCGGTGTTTCGATACGCGAGTGTTGGTGAGCGACTCTCTCGTGACCAGTTGGTGATTCGTGGCATCGTTGGTCAGAAATGAACGTCTGCGGGGACGATCCAGAGCGTCTGGCTGTCCTCGTCTTCCTCGAGGACTCGGTCGAGCTGGCCTCGATGCCGAATCCCCTGGGCGTGCTGGTCGTACATCGGGATTGAGGGCCCTTCGTACGCGCCGACCTGGTGGAACGCGTGGCGGGCGAGGTCCTCGTCGCGCATGATCGCCTCGTCGCTGAGCTCGTCGAGCGCCTCCTTCACGCGGTCGAGATTCCGCTGAAACTCCTCTTTCGTGGCCTTCCAAGCCCGGTCGAGCAGTTCACCGCCCTCCTCTGAGTTGATGGGGGCCGCCGTCGGCAGGTCACCCCAGCGGGCCTTCCCGGCGACCGTCGTGTCGTCTTCATCGAACGTGACGTAGTAATCAAACACGGCGCAGCCGTGGGGATTCGCGCCGACGAGACGGTCGAAGACTGCTTTCCCCTCGACCAGGGCGTCGTGCTGTGTCGGTGCTTCCACCAGCGCGTAGATGACCATATGCATCTGGTTCACCTCGGAGTGCCGACTCACCGGGCGCCGCTCGGCGCTGTCTGCTCGGTGCGCCGGCACCCATCGCCGGCGCTCGAAAAACCTCGCTTCGGGAGACCGCGTTCAGGAATCGGCAGTCTGCTCGACGGTGATCGTCAGGTCGCCCGACTCGTAGTCGGCCTCGAAGTCGGTGCTGAACGCGTCGGAGTCGTAGGCGGCGTGGTAGGCACGGTGCAGTTCGAGCGACCCGGTCGCCTTGAAGTGGAAGAACGCGGCCGCCGTGTAGGGTTGGCTCTGGGTTTCGATCTGCGTCTCGACAGAGGCCGGGAGCGCGATTTGTGGTGTGTCCGTATCGATACTCGTAGCGAACGCCTTCGCTTCCTCGACGGTCGCCTGCGAATGTGCGGGTGTCTCGCCGGTGAGCACGTTTACCGGCGTCTCGGTATCGTCAGTGAACAGGACATCGTGGAAGGTGCGCGTCCCGAGGACTGCGTCGGGACTTAACTCGCAATCGTGGAGTGGATCGTCGTCTGGATTCTCGGGCATCAAATCAGAGCCTGCGGTGGGGCTCAGTCTCTACTGCCCCAGACAAACTGCAAATTGTCTCGATAGAGCGCAGGAAAGTCGCGAAAGAGGAGCGTCCTGCCCGCACTTCCCGCCGCAGAGTCAGGTGTCGGAGAACCGATCGGGCTCGATTCGCGACAACCGCATCGCGTTCCCGGTGACACCGAGGCTCATCCCCATATCACCGACAACGACCGCCAACGCAACGCTGACCAGCCCCAGTGGCACGCCCAGCGCGAGCAGGAACTTCACGCCGAGACTCGCCCAAATGTTCTGCCGGATCACCCCGTTGGCCGTATGCGACAGGTCGTACAGGTACGGGAGTTTCCCGACGTCGTCGCCCATCAACGCAATATCGGCCGTCTCGAGAGCGGTGTCGGTGCCGGCCGCGCCCATCGCGATGCCGACCTCCGCGGTGGCGAGCGCGGGCGCGTCGTTGATGCCATCGCCGACCATCGCCACCTCGCCGTACTCCGCCTGCAACTCCTCGACGGCGTCGACCTTCTCCTCCGGCAAGAGTTCGGCGCGGTACTCGTCGACGCCGACCTGCTCGGCGATGGCGCGGGCGGTGCCCTCGTTGTCGCCCGTCAGCATCACGACGCGCTCGACACCAAGCTCCTGCAGGCGCTGGACGGCCCGCTTCGAGGCCGGGCGCACCTCGTCGGCGATGGCGATGGCACCCAGCAACTCCGACTCCGTTCCGACGATAACGACCGTCTTGCCCTCCCGCTCCAGCGCGGCGAGCGCGTCCTCGGCGAACGCCCCGTCGTCGGACTCGGCCGCCTCTTCCGCCACGACGCCGCCGTCCGTCTCGCGGCGTGCCCGAGCGAGGTCGAAGCCCAACTCCTCGAAGAGTGCGGGCTTGCCCGCGTAGTACGTCTCGCCGTCGATCTCCCCGCGGATGCCCTTCCCGGTGAGGCTCTCGAAGCCAGTCGGGTCGGGCAGGTTGCCCACGCCCGCCTCGTCGGCACGGGCGAGAATCGCTGCGGCGATGGGATGCTCACTGCGCCGCTCCAGCCCGGCGGCGCGACGGAGCAGATCGTCCTCAGTGGTGTCGCCGACCGGGACGACGTCGGTGACGGCGAGTTCGCCCTTCGTGAGCGTCCCCGTCTTGTCGAGCGCGACGGCATCGACTTCGCCCATCGCTTCGAGGTAGTTGCCGCCCTTGATCAGCACGCCGTTCTTCGCGGCGCTGGTGATCCCCGACACCACGGAGACGGGCGTCGAGATGACGAACGCGCACGGGCAGGCAATCACCAGCAGGGTGAGTCCGCGGATGAACCACGTCTGCCAGTCGCCGGCGAAGGTGAACCCGTACCCGGCCACGTCCACCGAGACGGGGTCGGCGATGACCAACGGTGGAATGGCGGCGGTCAGGATTGCCAACACGACCACGACCGGCGTGTAGTAGCCCGAGAAGCGGTCGACGAACTGCTCGGTGTCGGTCTTCTTCGCCTGTGCGCCCTGCACCATCTCGATGAT
>NZ_SRIF01000015.1 GCF_004681185.1 Haloarcula amylovorans
CAAGCGCCCCGTCCCAATCTTCGTCATCATACCACCCATCAGGGGCCTCGATGTCTTGCTCGTCTTTGGAAGCCTGCTCGTCGTCGAGAGCCGTTACCAGCGCCTCGACCGCGACCACCGCGTCCTCATGGATCACCTCCAGGTGGTCGTCGTTGGGGTCGATCTCTTCCAGCGTCTCCAAGGCTCGCTTGGCTCGGTCGGCGTCGGTCATGGACTAACCAACACTCCCCGGAGAGATAGGCGTTATGACTACATCCTGCTGTTCAGTGTTGGTTAGCTCTATCCCCGGCGAACCTTTCGTTATATATCTCACACGGGAGTAATACTGCTCGTGACACACGCGAATCACCCTGACGCTGTAATCACCTTCACAATCAGCGGCCTCATCGCACTTCTGTTGATGGTTGTTATCGCTGGCGTGGCAGATACGTCTCTCGCTATTTCGGGGAGTGGTCAGTTAGCCACTATCCAGGGGGAAATAAGTAGAACCGTTGCGGGGTTCCTTACGCTTCTCGTCGGGGGTATAGGGGTTCTCATGGCGTCGCTGCGGGCCTTCACACCGCGACGATAGCACGGTTCGGTATCGATAGAAAATCTACGAGCGATGACCTACAGCAGCTTAGCCACGTCGCTCGGTCCGCATACGACGATATTCTCCGTACTCCCGTCTGTGAACTCTTCTATCAGGTGGACGCCGTCGTCAACCGCGCTATCGGGAACGACGAGCACCCGCGTGTAGCCTGGTTTAGCGAAGTCTTCGAGCTGGTCCAGAGCATCACCATCCAGCGAATCCCCAGTCTCTACCTCAACAACGATATTGTTGTCGGCAAACGACTTGACCACGAGATCGGGCACGTGATCGTTCCCCGGCGTTGCCGATCGGGTGTTCCCCTCTGCATCCACGTCGATGTGGTCGACGTAGATACTCGCGTTCGTCGAGACCGCCGCTTCGACCGCGTGATAGGTCTCTTCGAGTACGTCGTCGTGGTCTCTGTCTGATTTACTAAGTCTGTTCAAAACGTACGCTGCAGCTACCGTACCGGCAATTGCTAATCCACTCATAGTGTTTCTCGTCTCCGACTTGTTTCGTTGGGAGACAAATCGAACTGGGATGCGATTGGTAATAAAGATTGAGTCACCAAAGTGGAAGTAAAACTGTCATGCACCCCGCTATCGAAGTGTAGACACACCACCGTTTCCGCTGTTCTAACACACCAGATTTCGAGTGTAACCCGTGAAAAGACCCTCTCAAACGGAGTATCTCTACAACTCGTCTAATCCAAGATACTCGATAAATTCCTCTCGGCGCTCCTCGATTACGAACTCGACGAAGGCCTCGTAAAAGTCATCGTTCTTTGTCAACCCGCCTTCCCCGGCGACCTTCGAACGGCCGTCAAGTTCGTCGTAGAAGTTCCGAAGCCGTTTCCGCTGGTCTGGTCGGAGATACATCGCCTCTTGCTTTCGGCTGCGAACGCTCGCATCACCCGACTCACTCGAATTATCTGCATTAGACGAATCATCTATATCATCCGGGCCACCTGAATCAGACGAACCATCCGTATCATGCGAATTATCCGTGTTGTCTGAACTATCTGGCTGATGCGAACGGAATCTGTCTCGAAGTACGTCGTCGTTGTCGCTCATAGTGTTTCCTCCAGGTGAACTGCTATCTGGTTGTACTGGTCACGCAAGTCCGCAATCGGGTCCGCATCCCACGGATACCCTGCATCATCCGGGCCATACGCATATACGGATGTTCGATACTCGATGGCGTGCTCTATCGCATCGCGATCGGGGATCTCGAAGACGAATTCTTCGCCGAACGTCTCGACGAACCACTTCTCAAGTTCTTCGGCGATATTGCCCTGTGCAGGAACTTCGTTTAGGACCGCGCCCGCGGTCGTCACGTTTCGGTCGAACTCGGCTTCCAAGGTATCTATCTCGTCGAACAGTATCTCCAGCGAGTCTCGTGCGATGACGTTCACGCGCGTGGGGAACAACACGGTCCCAGCGGCGAGAATGCTGCCATCGGCTAGCGGACCGAGGTTCGGCGGCGTGTCGATGATGATGTAGTCATACTCTTCGTCGAGGGCGGATTCGTCGAGAGCGAGTGAGAGTGATTCGGTCCCGCGACGGTCTGTGTGGAGGTGCTTTTCAAGAACAAAATTCTTGAGCGACGCTGGCACGAGGTCAAACTCGTTGCTATCTACGACAAGCTCGCCGAGTTCTCCGTAGGATAGATCTCCGACGTCTGCCAGTACGTCGAAGAGTGTCCCCTCTGCTTCCCGGTAGCGCTCTCTGTGCCCAAGCTTCAGCGTCATTCCGCCCTGCGGATCGGCATCGATAGCCAGGACGTCGTGACCACGCTCAGCGAGCGCTCCGGCAACGTTAATCGACGTTGTGGTCTTCCCGACCCCGCCTTTTTGCATTCCGACGGCGACTCGCTTGCTCATCGCATCACCTGTATCATACGCATATACTGTCTAACCCGTATAATATAAATCTCCGTCAGACATTACATTTCGAAAAACGGGGCGCAGACTTGGTATAGCGGCATATAGTTTATCACCTATTCTCAGGCACCTATTCAAACGCTACAGACGCTGAGTCGCAACAATTCAGGACAATAGCACCCGCGAATAGTTTACTTTTGCTTATTCATGGAAGGGCAAGTAGTTTCTAGTGGGTGGACGCCCTACGGTAAGCACAAGAGATGGACCAGACTCAGAACGACGCTACTCCCGGGGTTCAGCCCCTCGAAGAGGCCAAGCAGCAGTTCGTGAACTCCCGCAGCAAAGGAAACGGTGGCCGATACGCGGGCGAGCTCGACAGAGTCGTCGGCGACTGGCTCTCCTGGGCCGCCGATCGCGGCGCCGAGGACACGGACGATATCTCCGACCGACTGCTGGGAAACTGGGCGCAGTACCTCTCCCGTCGCGTCCGCGCTCGAGTGAACGACTCCGACGACGAGCACGGAATCACGGGACAAACTGCCCATCAATACTACAGCTACGTTCGGTCGTTCCTCTCCTACTGCGTTGAATGGGGCTATCTCGCTGAGAACCCCGCGAAAAAAGCACACGTCGTGCAGGAACTCCCGGAGCAAAGTCTTGCTGTCGACGACAGCGACGAACAGACGTGGTCGGAACACGAACGACGACAGCTAATTTCCTATGTCGATGAGCAAGCGCACGAGGCCATCGACGAGGATGGCCTGGACGCTGACCGGCCCGTTCGTGATCGGGCAGTGGTCTATCTTCTCGCGTACACGGGCGCCCGCAGTGCCGAACTATTTCGGGATCCGAGTGACGACCGTCGCGACGGTCTCCGCTGGTCGGATGTAGACCCTGACGAGAACCGTCTGACCGTCCTCGGGAAGTCCCAGGACATAGAGTCCGCACAGTATCCCGAGACCGCGCACACGGCGCTCGAACAGCACAAGCGAGTCCAACAGCCGCCGACCGACGACTGGCCTGTCTTCCCGACCGCGCATCGCCCGACGCTCGCGAAGCTCGAAGATCGTGCTGACGCCGACCGCGGGGACCAGCCGCTCGACGAGTTCCTCGCAGACCACGACCTCCAGCCACCGAGTATCACGACAACGTCGGTTCGGAACATCCTCCAACGACTCTGCGACGAGGGCGGTATCGATGTCGAAGGAGACCACGACTACCTCAAACCCCACGGCGCTCGACGTGGCATCGGCAAAGCGCTGTACAAAAACGCGGGCCACGAAGCGGCTCAGAAGGCGCTCCGACACAAAGACCCGTCAACCACGAGCGAGATGTACGCCGACATTAAAGCGGGGGAAGTCGCTGAAATCACCGACGACATTCTCTCAAACGAGTAATCTCATCTACAGGATTTGCTAAGAGAGTAAGCATCCTACTCTTTTAGCTCGATTTATAAACACATCAGCAAATAGTACACACATGCAAAGCATCGACTACTTGGTCAGTACTTTCCTCTCCCAGCCAGATGAAGTTGCAGCGCTATCTCTTACAGCGATCGTATTTACTCTTGCAGCCGCCAATTATCCAGACTCAAGAGACAAGTTCGCTGTTATGGCCGGCGTAGCAGGACTCGGTCTCGTCCTCTCGGTTGTAGATACTGCCATCGCGTTCGAATGGCACTACTGGGTCGGTGGAATCGTCCTATTCGGTCTCGGAATTCTGTTCATCGACGACCGCTCAGAGGATTGACTACCGGAAAACAGTTTGACAACTACTCGTCGTCCAGAACGGCCTGCTCCAGCCGCTCGATTCGACCTATGAGCGCCTCTTTCTTATCGGTCTGCTCGTGAAAGTCCTGCAGGACCCTCTCCTCGTCCGCCTCGGCGAGTATCTCTAAGTCCTCCTCGATATGATCGATGCGCTGGCGGATGTTATGCCGACGCTCGCGACGTTGCTTCGTTTCTTCTTCAGCGTCGATATCCTTCTCGCCACGGAACAGCGCACGATCGTCATCGGTCAGTAAGCCCCGGTTTTGCATTACGTGTGCGTGGCGACGCTATTGACTTATAGACCAACGGTATTCTCACACCGACGAACGTTGCTCTGGAGAGCAATAGACTGGGCTGATATTGCTACTGGTGTCAATAGCTACAAGTACATGGGGAAATAGTATTGCTTTGTAGCACAATGTCAACCAATACCCAATCCGGCGAGCCGATGACCGGCCAGTCGGGTTTCCAGCGCGACCTGCTGGTCGAGATCCGTGACCAGCCCGGGTCCTGTGGACTAGATCTGAAAGACGAACTCAAAGCGTTCTACGAGAACGTCTCCAACGCGCGGCTGTACCAGAACCTCTCCTCGCTCGTTGAGGACGGGCTCGTGGAAAAGGAGGCGGCAGACAAGCGGAGCGACGCCTACCGGCTGACCAACGCTGGTCGGCAGGCAATAGAGGACGACCTCGCGTACCGAGACCAGGAGCGGGGGGCTGAGGCGTAATGAACGGTATCGAGACGCCGTTCCCGGCAAAGGCGAAACTGACGCCGACGGAAAATGGGATTGACGAAGATCTCCCGTGCCTGGAACAATGGCTCACCGAGGGCGATGAAGGCAATCTGCTACGGGAAGCTGAAAAAACGGTGGAGGAGAAGTATTCTGTCGGCGAAACCGTGACTGTCGCCTTCTATAGTGACGACGGAATGGCGGCAGACGACTACGATATCATCGGCGTAGTGGAGGGTGACGACTAATGAGCTTCTACAGAGTTGACGCTGATTTCGTCGAAGAGACGGTGGAAATCCCGGACGATAGTGAACTGACTGGCGCGTACCCGTCACGCTTGCAGATAGCAACGTCGGATACCTACCACGAACTACTTCTCAGTCGAGAAGACTTCGACAGCGTCCTCACGGCCATCGAAATGGCTGTCGAGGAGACTGAAATCAAGCCACAAGTCTCGATTGAGGACGGGCTATTCACAATCGACAAAGCGCCGTTAGGGGCTGATGAATCATACTCACTCGAAATAAAGCGTAGCGGGCTCGAATCGGACGTTCTCGTCTCAGTTAACGAGCTATCGGGACTCTACGAACTGTTGAAAGAAGTGCACCCAGACCGGGAATCTGACGGCCACGAGAACTTAGCATCGGAGATCGACCGATGAGCGCGCAAACACCAGCCGACGAATACGAACTCGTGGATAATTACAGTCCCGAAACGATAGATGCAGATCTTGAGGTCGGCGCTCGTGGCCAGTGCGAAAAGTGCGACACCGAACTTATCGAGTCGCCATCTGAGGCATCCGGCCGTCTGACCTGCCCGTCGTGTAAAATCGTGATTGGCCTTGCCGTCATGTATCCGGGTTTCAACGGCGAAGGGAAGCCGGGAGACGCCGCCGACTGGCCGATAACCGGAAATCTGTCTGACGGGGACGAAGACACAGACAAAACGTGGACGTACGAGTACGCAATTCGAGGGTCCCACAACGGTAACGACCTCGTTCAGAACGAAGCTGAAGCCCAGTTCGGTCCACCACCCGAGGCCTGTTGTGTCGAGTGTGGCGCTCAGTTCACCTTTGCGGCGAAGGCAACTGTAGTTTCCGAGCGGGAGGTCGCCGAATGAGCATCTACGGAACTGACACGCCGCTTGACAGAGCGTACGACTTCTACGTCCGTGTCCAGATCGCGGGCATCGACTGCTACAGCGTCGGTGCTGAGACGCGAGACGAAGCGGAGGTGCTGAAAAAGAGAATCGGCAGCGCCGACGGCGTGGATGAAATCGAGGTGATCGAGTCGTGAGCGCCGAAAAACAGCGCATCGGCCCGCACGACGAAGCTGGCTTCGCTCCGGTTGACGTACTCGAACAGGCCGAGAAGGACGATCGCATCGAACTGGAGATGCAGTTCTACGACGGCTCTTTCGAGTTCCTGTCGGGCACGGTCGACTCGGCGACGGTCAAAGACACGAGCGACGACGGGCGGATGCAACTGAAGAACGTCCACGTCGACACCGCCGGCGACTACGAAGCGGTCGTGATCAACGTTCACTTCGACCCCGAATCAGCACACAATCTCATCACCGACGACGTTCGGTTCACGCCCCAGGGCGGCGACGAGTATGAGTTCCGAGAACTAGAGAACCTCGCCAACTGCGAACTCGTGCGGGAGGATGAATGAGTACCAACGACCTCCCCGACGGCGACGTGGGAAAGTTCCCCGAGGCCGCCGGCATCGGGCCACACCGTGCTGGACAGGCCGTCGGCGCTGCGGTGGCGAACAATCTCACCGAGAGCGCCGTGCGGGGTGAGAGCGATGACTGACGACGTCCCCGACCCGGGAGCGTTCTGCATCCCGACCATCGAAGAACTCGACGCGATGCGGACGGCGATCGGCCTGACCCAGCGCGACCTCAGCCGTCGCGCTGGCTGCGAGGAAGGCCGGTTCAACACCATCCTCAACCGGGATATGGACCCGCAGACGGAGACGATGCGGGCGTTCCTCCACGTCCTCCAGGAGGCCGAGCCACGCGATCGCGACGAGATCAACCGACGCGGTCCCAAACCGAAGGCGTCGCCGCTCGTCGAGAGTGTCGACGGGCAGTCGGCTAACGAACAGATTGAGGCCTGTCCAGCGTGCGATAGTGCGGCCATCTCCCGACGCGAATCGGGAACGTACTGGTGCGAGGCCTGTAACGCGACGTTCGAGGAACCGGCCGAACGCGACCGCCGAGTCAAACACGGACTTCCGAAGGATTCTGTCGCGGCGACGCTCGCGGAGTCCAGTCCCGACGACGTCACTGCCAACGCAGTGGGTGGTCAGGATGACTGAGACGCCGACGCAGGTCCCGCGAGACTTGCCCGACCAACACAGCGTCACAGTCGGTCCCGAAGTCCACCGGCAGGATATCTGTGGGACGTTCCAGCCCGGCGGCGACGGTCCGCTATACTGCCAGTCCACACCGACGACGGTCCACGTCGATGAGTGGGGCTTCGCTGTCTCCTGGTGCGATGAGTGCTACGCCGACCGCAAACAGTGCGGGCGATGCTTCGGCGACGTCGAGCAGGATGCGAACCTCCGCAAAGGTCTCTGCCAGGACTGCCGTGACGAGATTCGGCTCTGGGGCGGCGACGACCAGCGCGGCATCGAGAAAACGCCTGACGACGCGCAGACGAAACTCGTCACCGACGGCGGGCAACAGATGCTCACCGAGACCGAGCAAGAAGAGTGGGAAGAACTCGTCGACAAGCCGGTCGACGAACTCTCGGATGCCGAGAAGACGACGAAGATCAAACTCTCCATCAAACG
The DNA here is from genome assembly GCF_004681185.1 of Haloarcula amylovorans. Taxonomy (GTDB): domain Archaea; phylum Halobacteriota; class Halobacteria; order Halobacteriales; family Haloarculaceae; genus Haloarcula; species Haloarcula amylovorans. The sequence goes on from NZ_SRIF01000015.1 coordinate 7,753, forward strand.
GCGATACGACCCCCCGGAGTGGTCGCTGGCGTTCGAACTCGCCAGTCCAGACGGCCGTCGTGCCGACGCGATCGCGGTCAACACGTTCCCCTCTCGGAACTTCAAGGTCATCGGCTTCGAGTTCAAAGCCAGTCGCTCAGACTGGCTCAGCGAGAAGAATGAGGGCGCGAAAGCGGACTACTTCGTCCAGGCCGTCGATGAGTTCTACGTCGTCGCGTGGTCGGGCGTCGTCAAAGAAGAGGAGCTGCCCGACGGCTGGGGCTTGCTCGAACTCAAGCCCAACAGCGAACAGATCTGGTCGCAGGTCGAATCCAACCTCACGAAACACCAGCAGGGAGAGCCTGACAAAGCGTTCTGGGGCCGATTCATCCAGAAAACAATCGGCAACGACTCGAACTACACGCAACAGGACCTCCGCGAAGCCCGGAAGCGCGGCTACGAAGAAGGTCGCGAGGAAGGCAAGAAACGCGGGTCCAGCATCGAGGACCGGCAAATAAAGAAGAAGGCAGAGAAGTGGGACACGCTCGAAGAGAACGGTCTCGACTGGCTCTACAGCGTCAACCAGTCCGACATCTACGAAATCAAGCGGGCGCGGAAGCTACTCCAACTCTTCGACGACGAAGGCTTCCGTTCAGTCCGTGGAGAGTTTGAGGGGCTCTTAGACCAACTCGGCAAAGTTGAGGCACAACTGAACCTCCTCGAAGAGTCGATGGACGTCCCGGAAGAGGGGGAACTCGATTCGGGAGGTGAGGCCGGTGGCGACTGACGGCATGAACCCACGGGCCCCGCACTGGTTCGAGTTCAACCGACTCAACGACCTCCCGAATGACTGGACGTTTGAGGTGACCGAGTGGGACGACGACCCGGACGTCGAGGGCGTCGTTGATCGCGGCGAGGCCGAAGTCGTTCGCGACGACCACCGGTTCGTCGTCAACACGTGGTTGGAGCCTCGTCCCCGAACCCACGATCGGTACTGGAGCGTCTGCTACGAGACAATCAATCAGGACGGCGAACTCGAACCGCTGTCGTTCCATATCAGTAAGTCCCAGTCGATAGCCCGGAACAACCTCGGCCACGCGCGGGACGTGCTCGACAACGGAGACGCACGCCCGCACATACTTGTCCGTGACCACAACGACGGCCCGCGAGAGGCCTTCGAGTACCCCACGGAGCACATGGCCGAGAAGGCGGCCGACCTCCAGATCGAGCTAAAACTCGGGAACGACGACCGCGACTACATCGTATCTGTCCACACGGTCGACGAATGGGAACAGCGACTCCAGACCGAGCAGTCACTTCGAATACGGGGGGAGCTGTAGATGCCCGGCGACCGATTCGAAAACATCAGTCGGCGAGAAATCCACCGCTGCTCGAAGTGTGACGAGTTCGAACTGGAGAAGACGTTCAGCGGTATCGCAGGAACGCCGGGAGAAGAGGAGTACGACCGGATAGACGCGCCCGATGAGTGTCCGGTCTGTGGTGGCGATATTGAGCGTGAGGTGGTTGCATGAGCGATATGGAACGGGCGCTACTGGCCTTGTGGGCCGGCGCTCGCCTCTCCATAACGACCCCCACGGGAAAGCAGTTCGACGCGATGAAAGACGATGGCGAAGTCCTCATCACCGAAGAACCGGGCTACACTATCGCTGGAGAACAAGCAAGTGACCGTCTCAAGAGGTGCCTAGAGGCGGTCGGAACAGAGTGGTCAGTGTGTTCGGACGCCTCCCGGGAGGGGTCGCAGTGATGAGCCGCTACGGTGGTGTCGTCGACGACCCTGGCGTCCCGAATGCCGATGGCGAGTCGTGGGAGGACGCGGCGGAACGAATCCGCGGCAATCGCCGCCGACTTCACCCACTCGTGAGCGAGGTGGCCGACGATGTCTAACGCCAACGACCTCAACAGCATCAACCGAGAGGATACAAAGTACGGAGACCTCGTCGGCGACGCGCTTGACGAAGACACCAACCCAGCGCCGGAGCCGGAACCGGCGGTCGAAGTCGGGACGCACTTCCTGACGGTCAACGACGAGCGTGACGCTATCGAGGACTACAACGGCCTGCAGTGGTCGTTCGTCATCGAGCAGGGTACCATCATCGCTGTCGACTGTGCACACTACTGCCCCGGTCCCGGCCACGTTGACCCGATGGGCTTCCGGGCATGGGGCGACGTTCCCCAGCTCGTTCGCGAGGAAGCACTGTCGGCGCTGAACGGCCACGGCCGAGAGGACGAGATCGTCGACGTCGAGTCCATTGACCAGGCCGCGGAGCGTGCACCATGATGGCCGTCGATACGGGGACCACCGAGCGGCCGCGGAACTGGCTTACTCGGCCGGTGATGGGCCGGGAGGATGCGTTCTATCTCGCGCGGCAGCACGAACACTACTTCGGCTGCTACTACGAGTCCGGCCAAACGCTCCCGCACCCACTCGCGCACTTGCTCGGGTGGACCGACGACGAAGTTCCGCTGCTCGATGCCGCCGGCTACGTCGCGACCTATCGCGGCGTTCACGTCGGCGGCGCCGTCGCGACGCTTAACGACCACGAGCAGACCCTCGATGACCTTCCCGACGGCGCGTTCGACGCGGACGCCCTCGTCGGCGAGCGCAACGGCTGGTTCCGGCTAAACGTCGTTGACCCGGCGTGGCAGGGTCGCGGCATCGGCCACGACCTCTTCGACGCCCGACTCGACTGGCTGGCCGATCACGACCCGGATATGGTCTTCGCGTTCGGTTGGGAACGCGAACACGGCCGGTCCAGCCGCCCGCTGTTCGAGGCGCACGAGTTCGTCCCCATCCAGACGTTCGACGACTACTACGCGATCGGCGACGACGCTCGGACCAGCTGCCCAGACTGCGGTGCGTGGCCGTCGAACGATATCGAGTGTGGATGCCCGACGACGCTGTGGGCGCTCGACGGCGCGGACCTCCAGCGAATTGCCACGAGGCAGAATCGACCGACAACCAGCGATTGCTACGAGGCAACCCATGAGTAACACAACCAGAATCACCTGTGTCGCGGACTCCTGCGGGACCTTCCCGATGGACGACGCCCTAGTACAGAAGCTCAAGCGCACCGGCCAGACGTTCACCTGCCCGGCCGGCCACGAACAGCACTTCACCGAGTCGACGGAACAGAAACTCCGCGAGCGTATCGAGGAACTAGAGGCCGAGGTCGAACGGTACAAGTCCAAATACCGCAACTCTCGGGAGAGTAGAGGAACCCTCTACGACGAGCTGTTGGCCGAGAAGGACCGCCGGAAGTTCGCCGAGTCCCGCCTGCTCGACTACGCGACGGGCGTCATCGAGGTCGCCGACGGACAGTACAAGTGGTCCTGTGCGTGCGATGCGCGCGGGCAGAAAGCCTTCGAGGACGTCGAAGCCTGTCAGGAGGCGCTCGACCGGCACCAACGGCGGAGTTGCTCGCTGGACCACGACGACCAGGAGGTGACCGTCCATGTCGAAGAGTAAGATCACCGAGGCCACCGACCGCCTCACCTGGTTCCGACGCATCGGCGACGGCGGAAACCCCATCGTGGGGTACACGTGCGACAACTGCGAGCAGGAGGTCGAAGCGCCGTACAGTCCCTCCCGACTCGCGCCCTGTCCGTCCTGTGGCGGGAACCAAGCCGGCGTCCGCGGCTGGACGGTCGAGTCCATCGTCGACGCTCGCCAAGAACGGCTGCGACAGCAACTCGCCGCTCGCTTCGGTCCGGAGAACTACCCACTCGACAACCCGGAGTGCGAGGCCTGCGGGACGACCGAGGACGTCCACATCTGCCCCGGCGAGGAGCTCGCAGACTACCAGTACCGCTGTGATGACTGCCGACGGTTCCCCCAGTGGTTTTGGCAGCCGGGCGATCACCCGTCGCTGCTCGTTCGAGACTGGATCGAAACGTGCGACCACTGTGACGCCGAGTTCACGACAGTCTTCGGAGTGACGTTCTGGTACGATACGCACGGCTCCGGCCATCACACCGAGGACGTCTGCATACAGTGTGTCGACCCCGACCGCGTTCGGCGGATGCTGGAGGACGACCGATGAACGACGGCGACAAACGCGTGGGGACGACTGCGTTCCCGCGCTCGACGAAAGCCATCGCGAAGGACGTTCGCGACGCCGCGGACTTCGAGATCGACCGGACGCAACTCCTTCCGGACATCGGGGCCGCGGTCCTGCTGTTCTCGGCAGCGACGACGTTGCTCGGCGCTCCAGTCGTCCTGTTCGAAACGCTTCTCAACGGCGTCCCGGCAGCACTCACTGCGTACTACGACACGCTGTCGTATTTCCTCGCGACGTTCTCCGGCGGCGTTGTCGCCGCAACGGCAGCCTATACGCTCCTCTTGACGAGACTGATGCCGCTCGGCCGGGCCTGTGTCATCGGGTTCTTCGTGATTTCGTTCGCGAATGGCTTGCTAACCGGCGGCGACTGGTTCATGTCCGCTGTTATCGGGCTCACGGCCATCGCCGTCGCGACGCTGTACGAGCTGACGACGCGAGTCGAGAATGTCCACGCCGATGCTATCCCGAAGACGCCGGTTGCGACCGACGGAGGCGAGCCTGACGATGAGTAAGCAACAAACCGTCAACCCCAACAGCGCGCTGTACTGGTACCCGAAACTCGAAGCCGTCGCCGGTGATCTCCCGGTGTCGGTTCCCGAGTCGACGTTCGTCGAGTACGACTTCTTGGACTCGTTCGCGCTGCTCGACGGCGAGATGCCTGACACCCTCCCGTGGGGCGAGTTCATCGAGGCCGTCGAAGCTATCGGGACGCCGGCCTTTCTCCGCACCGACCAGAAGTCCGTCAAGCACGCGGGCCCGAGCGCGTACAAAGCGACCGACCCCGGCGAGGACGTACCGACCATCGTTGCCGTCCTGACCGACTTTCACGTCAAGTCCAACCGCCACCCGGCGGCACTAATGGTCCGAGAGTTCGTCGACATCAACGGCCAGTTCCGTGCGTTCGATGGCCTGCCAATCGGCTCGGAACTGCGTGTGTTCGCACGCCCGTCCATCGCCGAGTGCGACCACTTCTACTGGCCAGCAGAAGCCATCGGCGGCGGCCGTGGACAGCCGACGACGATGGACGGTGATACGGAGCTCCCAGAATCGGCGTGGCGGACGCGACTGACCAATGCCCGTTCCTCTGCGTTCGCGGATGTGGAGATGCTTCGGTCCGCGGCGACCGAGACCGCGACAGCGCTGAATGATTCCGAGCAGGTGCCCGACGACGAGACGTGGAGTGTGGATTTCGCCCGGGATACGGACGGCGAGTGGTGGCTTCTCGACGTCGCGTTGGCCGCGGACTCGTGGCATCCCGATCACGACGGGGGCGACGAATGACGCCCACCGTTGCAGGCCCTGACGGGACTGACGATACCGACGAACCGGGCGGGTCGACGTGCTTCGGCTGTCGCGAAGCGTTCGACGCCGAGCAGCACGCCTACCGAGAGGTATTCGGGAAGGTCGCCCGCGTCACGGACCACGGGCTCGTGTACGGGACGACCGGCGGCGTCGTCGTACGCCACTGGTGTCAGGACTGCTGGAACGAACAGCGCGGCCGGGAGAAGGCCGCTCACTACGACGTGACCGACGGCGACCGACTGTGGGACATCCTCGAAGCCGCCGACGGTGAGCTCGTCGCTGACCTTATGCCGATGCTCGTCGGCGGCCGGGCTTGGATACGCATCACGGACGGTGAGGTCGAAGCGCGTCACTCGACTCGGGAAATGACCGACGACGGGAAACTCCGGTTCGGAACGGAATCGAGCGAGGACTTCGACGTTACGCGGTTCGGGGAGTTCTTCGACGAGCCGACCGACATGACACGAGTCCTGCTGAAGCCCCTCGATGAAACGCCGTTCGGGGAGGCGGCCTGATGCCGACCGAAATGACGCTCTGCCAGTCGGTTCCGCCGCTGGCCCATACCCACATCGACGACATGAGTATCGGCCACACTGGCGGCGACGAGATCTACGCCCGCGGCATCGAGTTTCACGCCAGCGGGCGAACGTTCAACCTGCTGGATAAGGACGGTGATGGGGAGATTGACTTCGCGTTCTCCTACGGCGTCGGCCCGGAGTGGTGTGTCGATCACGACGCTATCCCGGAACCAGCGATCGCGCGACTCGAGATGTACCTCGAACCGCTGGACCTGACCATCCCGGAGGACTTCCGCGCATGACGGTTCATGGTTCTATTGAGGACGGTGTCGTTCGCCTCGAGGCGGACGATAACGACGATGCGTGGATAGAAGCGGAGTACCGCGAGGGCTGGGTCCGTCGAAAACTGCTAACCGACGACTCAGACGCCTATCAGCAGATGGTTGAACCGTACTATTTCCGATGCCGATGCTGCCGGCGCTATCTCTCCACTCAGCGGTGGGGGAAGGGATTGCCCTACTGTCCCGGTTGCGAACAGCAATGGTACCGTATCGGCGACTGGTTCGAGCAGACCGCGGAGGGTGACCTCCCCGAACCAACCCAGTGTCCCGAGTGTGGGTCCGTCGACGTGGACTTGGAGATCTTCTGCCCGTCGACGTGCAACGACTGCGGCAGCGAATTCGAGAAACAGGAGACGACAGCATGACCGATAGCGAACACACAGACCGCGGCGAGATGCGGATGCAGATGGTAGAGAACGTCCAGAACAGTATCCAGTCCGACCGGAACACGGCCCGATCGTTCCGACAGGTGCTGAAGCGCAACAACCCCAGCGACCCCGGAAACGTCCTGCCGACCCTCACAGGCATCGAGGTAGGTCTCGGGCTCGCCAGTGACGCTGTCGAGCAACTGAACGGCGAAATCATGTTCGGAGAGGGGATGCCGGCATACTACGACCCGCGAGAGGTCGCCGACGAAGCTGTCTCCGAGGTACTTCGGGATATCGTCTCGGAGGCCAACAGCGAGAACTGGGGCAACGTCGCTGCGAATCTCGACCGGCTGCAAGAGCGCTGCGATGAGCTACGGGACGGTGAGGGCGATGAGTGACCTGTCGTTCGTCAGTTCGAACACTAACACCGTCCATCGCGGCACGCAGGAGGATGGCCCGGAGTGTGGCACTCAGCAAAAGGGCGACTGGGCGGCCGTCGACGCCGACGACGAAGAGGAGGCCGTGATGGACTACAACCTACAACCCTGTACACGGTGCATCGAGAACTCGTATCGACTCGAGCAGTGGCGGAAGGACATCTTCAGCGCGACCGTGATGCACGACGTGGACACACCGGAGAAGTGGAAACGAAAGTACGACGCCTTCTACACGGGAGAGTCGGCATGAACGAGACAGAGAGCGAGAAAGAGGCGCACCGGCTCGGAACGATGGGCCGCTGGGACGCTCCCGACGCCGACTGGGCGGCTGAGTACGACTGGACGCGGTACCGCGGCCCCGACGCCTACCCGGTGCCCGGCGATTGGGTGCTGGACCTAGTCGAAGCCGACGGAATCATCTGGTACCGCTACCCGGACGCTGGCGAAGGCCATGCGAACGATAACGACGTCCTCGATTCGTTCGAGAGCGATTACGACGGCTACAACGACGCCCGCGGCGAGACGGCGATGCTCGGTAATGACGTCGTCAACGAGCACGTCTCGATGAAGGACTGGGAGCTCGAACAGCAGTTGACCGTCGACGGGACGACCGTCTTCGATCGCGTTGAACCCGAAACGGACGAACTGTATGCCAACGTCGCCGCGGCGCTGGCCGCGATCGACAACGGCACCGACCCGTCCGATGTGGTTGTCGAGTGGGAATCCGGCTGGGAACGGGGCGCGAAGCCCGACGAGAGCTCCGAGAAAAACACTTCTCTGGGGGAGTTCTGATGCCCGAACCCGTTCCGACCGAAGACACTGGCGACGAGTGGCCGGGACTGCTGATTTGCGTTCCGTGCGAGCAGTACGTCCCAGCCGACGGCGATCGAGAGAAAACGGCGTGTGAGCACTCGTGGGACGAAGCGAGTGATATCAGCCATCTTGACGGCGAGGAATGGGCGAAGTTCCGCCACGATGTCTATGTGAAGGAACTGGAGCGCGACGAACCGAGGAATCGTCAAATGGTCTTTCATAATCTGGCGTCGCTGATGTGGGACTTCACGACGGCCGAGGTACTGCCTGATGACTACGACGACCGAGAAGGTCTGGAAAAGCTGCTGGTGATGGACCAATGACGGAGGATGACGATGGCAAGCGGTCGTTCGCTCAAGTGATGTGGGACGAACTACCGGAGGATGCGAAGGAACGTCTTCGGGACGCCGATACGGACGAGTGAACGGCGCACCCATCTTGTAGCTTCGACTGTTCGTTGTTCTGTGTGGCAATAAATACAGAATATATTGCTACTGGTGTCAATAGCTACAAGTATGCAGGGGAATACAATTGCCATGTAGAACAATGCAACTGAAACACAACGTGGCGACCGCTGACCGCTGGGGTGGTCAGGGTGACTGAACAATCTACGGACGGCATGACCTACGCCGATCTTGAGCATGAGGCACAGATGCTCTTCGACCGTGCCGCGGAACGGATTGACGAGAAGGACGACGAAAACGACGGGCCGGCGTGGCGTGACTGCCATCCCGAGTACCTCGCCGAGTGTGCTGATAGTCACCGGCCGCTGGGCGAGGTCGTGGAAGACGGCGATGCCGACGAGGTGCGAAAGGAGGCAGCCGACCAGCTCAACTACCTGCTGATGACGCTGTCGCAGATGCCTGCTGGCAACAGAGGCGAGCGGGATGTCTGAATATCTGTTCCGCGCTCGGTGCGGTATCTGCAAGACGTCGAGCGAGTGGGTTGAGTCAGCTGACGATGCCCGAGAGTGGCGATTGGACCACTTCGACAGCGAACATCCAGACAACCCCATGGCTACCGAAAACTGCGCTATCCAACGGTACCCTGTTGACGAGATAGCGATGACTGATGGCGGTCAGTCTGCAGACGATATTGAACAATTGGCCTACGCTGGCTGGGCCGAAGACCGAAGCGAGCGAAAGACTGTGACGATTACCGCTGTCGCATCAGACGACGAAGGCCTGACGGAGATCGACAAAGAGGCGATGGAGATAGAGATGCCCGCCCGCGGCTGTCTCAAACTGGAGATAGACGGCGAGGAGATTAGTCTCGAACCGAACAGTCTCGACGGAAACCCGCGGGTGGAACGATGAGCGATACTGACCGAACTATGGACAAACGTGAGTACCAACTCGAACAGGACGGTATCCAGTTAGACGTAGAAATCACGGGCCGATGCACCGTCTGCGAAACGGAGCTAACGAACGCCGATTTCGGCCCCGGAATCAACTGCCCCGAGTGCGGGACGGGATACGGCGCTCGACATGAGATAATGCGGGTGAGCCGAGATGACTGAGGGCGAGACTGACCGCGACCTGTCCCGCTGGTACGACGTGGAGTGTAGCTGTGGCTGGTCGTCCGAGTTCTCGTCTCTTGGCGGCGCGGAGCAAGAGGCGATGAGTCATCAAGACCACGCGATGGGGATGCGACACACTATCGAGATTCGCCGCCAGAGCGACGGTAAGATGGTGGGGCCATGAGCGACGCTGACCGTCACGACCCGTACGTCTGTACGGGCTGTGGCAAGTCGATCCCACCTGGTTCCCCGCACGGAGTGATTGGGTTTTCTACAGTCTGTAGAGACTGTTACAACCAGTATTGTGACACGGCCACTGACCGCTCGGAGGACGGCCGATGAGCGGCACTGGGCAGCCGACGCTAATCGATTACGCCGAGAGTGAGGGGACGACTGACGAGTACGAGACACGCTACGTTGGGAGGCCTGATGACGGCCATCTCTACAAGGTCAACGAGATCGATGACTATTGGCGTGGGACTCGGAAACGGGGCAGAGACGGTTACTGGCCGATCTATTCTCTCGTACCAGCTGGCCGCCTATCTATCATCCTTGACGATAGCGCGGATGCCGTTGAACACGGCTGGCCGACTGGCGAACCACTCGAGACAGGTGTCTACCTCACCGGTCGGGAGAACGTTTCAGATACGCACCCACCACACCCAATGGCAGTCGATGACGAGTGGTTACAGTTTGGTGCAGAGGCGTGTCTTTGGGCAGCTGCCGGCATCTGTCCCGAGAAAGAGATTGTCGCGATAAGAAAAGGCTCGTGGGGAGCTACGCTACTCATCGCTGTTCGCGACGGCGAACGGAAAACGCTCTACAACGGCACCGACTCGGACAATCCTGTGCCATATCCAGATGAACAGCCCGACCTGTTTCGCGGCTTCCACTACATTCGTCAGGATACGGCACCTGTCAATATCTATACCGAGGCCGAAGCGCCTCGGTTTGATATCGCCGACCTGAACAGCCCACTCAGTGCGGTCACCGACCAGGAGGGACTGGAGTGACGGACCATCGTCACGATACCGACCGCATGACGACGGTCGTCATTGGATCCTGCCCGAACGGATGCCAGGGCTTCGAGATGGAGACCGAGGGTCCGGACTCGAACGTCGATGCGTACATCGAGCGCCTCAAAGAGACCTTCGGCGAGTGTTCGGACTGCGGCGCTGATATCGGATTCCTTCGGCAGGATGAGCAAAGCGAGGTGTTGGACTGATGGAGTCCGAACAGGCCGCTCTCGATACCTACCGAGAACTGAACCGCTACGACGACCGGCACAAGGACTACCGGTCGTCGGCCGTCTACGAATCTCCTCGTCGAACGGTCGGCAACCACTGGATGAAGTTCCACGCGACCCGGGACTGTGGTACCGGGAAGGTCTACTACATCGAAAGTACGACACGCGGGACAGCTAGCGAGAAGTATGGATTCGACCTTCGGTGCTGGGACTGTGGCCACCGCGTCGACGAGGACGAAGTCCTGTTCATCGGCGGTGACTGGTACGGACAGGAGGGTATCCTCGCCTACGGCGATACTGCTGACAAACTCAATCTCCCGGCCGATCGCGTGCTCGACCTCGGACCGGACCCCGATCGCGAGGAGCTACTGCACGCGCTCGAACTGACGCACATCGAGCAGAAAGTCGGCCCATTCGCCGGCGGGCCACTCCGTCCCGAACAGGGGGGCGAGTGCGAGGACTGCGACCACGCTGTCCCGCTCCTATTCGGCGATTACTGTCGGATGTGCTACGACGGCGAGTGGACCGAGCGGATGCAGAACGCCCTGAAAGCCTACGAGCGAAAGATCCGCGTGTGGCACAACGACAGCTTCGTCCATCGACTCGAAAGCCACGTCGACCCGCTATCGACGAAAGGTCGGGCCTTCGAGGATAAGGTGCTGTGGCGGCGCCGTGACGATGAGGACACTACGAAACTCGTCGTCGTGAAACAGTGCCTCCAGGACGACGCCGACGGCCACTGGGAGTACGTTCTGACGGACCTCACGCACACGTACGAGTGGCGGTATCATGAGCACGACCTCGCCGACTGTTTCTGGGATACCTGCCTCTACGACCGCGAGCAGGGCCAGCCGGGACAGGAGGGCAAACTCCGCGAGACGCACCAGCGCGTCTGTGACCACTCGTTTCACACCGTCTACGACACAGAGACGCTCGAATCAATCGGCGAACAGTGCAGCAAATGCAATCTGAAGCGAGGGAACAAATGAGCCAATTCAGCAGCGAGAACATTGAGACCGGCACAAAACTGATGCGAAGTCCCGTGACGGATACCGTCTACCTCGTCACGCGGTGGGTGAACATCGAGGGCAACAAAGAACGTACGCTCGAAAAAGAAGAACTGTCGAGTCCGCCCCACGACTACACGCTCCCTGCTGTCGAAGGCCTGGACACGCGCCCCGTCGGCCCACTCGGCGACGAACCCAGCGACTCGCATCGGACGGTCGCTATTGGGTTCTGTCCTCGCTGTGGTGACAACTGCCGAGCGACGACGGCCATACGGGGCCTGTTCGTCTGTCGCTACGGCTGCGGCTACCAGTGGCACGACGATCGCGTTGGGGAGCAACAGCGCAATATTGAGGACTACTTCTCGGAGGTCGACGATGCCGAGTGAGCAAGACGGCGCGGCGTATCACGAGGGCGAACCGGTCTCCGATTACGAGACGAAAACGGCGCTTCTCGTCGCCGGCCTCAAAGACACGGTCGCAGTCGAAGGCCACGGCGAGATGACTGTGGTCAAGCGCAACGACTGTTACCTCGGTCCCAAGCTGACGCTCGTCGACGACAACGAGCAGAACTGGCGTGTCGTTCCGGCAGGATTCGCGGCCGATCCCGAACTCTGGAAGGCAGTAAGCGACGATGACGGCTTTATCGAGGGCTGGGAGCGCGTCGGCAATGTCTCGCTCGAAGTCGTTGACGTTGGAAAGGCCACGCAGTGCAAGTGCGGCGAGATACTACAGAACCGCCGCGAGAAGTCGATGGCGCTGGTCGCGGGGGTGTGCCCGCACGAATGACGGACGAAACATCCGAGGACGAACTTCCAGAATCATCGAGGGTCGAAGCCGTATTTGTGACTGGGATTAGCGTTGTAGCTGTCGTCGCTGCGGTGGCTGCGGGGTTCTGGTTCGTCAACAACGCTGCTATCCTCCAGGGTCCTGAAATGGCGTGTTCGGACGTTCCGGTCGAGACTGCGACCGACGCTGAGACGGTTCTATTGTACGATGCCGAACCAGACGGCTTCTTTGACGATACTCCTGGGAGTGGGTATTTCGCTGTGTTCCCGAACGGGACCTACGCCGCGACCGGCCCGCTCCAGTCCTTCGACGGAACCCTCGCACAGCATTACACGGATCTGTCTGTCGTAACGGGCTCTGAGCGGTATCTCCTCGTCGACCAGAACGACGGTGAGATACTCCGCGGACCTGCGAACCAGTCGGATAGCTCTCTGACGTTCTTCGAGACCCGGGAGGAGTACGATATCTACGACCGATGTGAGGTGCAGGTGGCATGACAGACAACACAGCATTTATCGTTGGGTTCTCCGCGGTCGGCTTGCTGATTGGGATTTCGACGTTGACGATGGCCGTGTGGGGGTTCGTTCTGGCAGACGAACCTACGCGGACCGAGTACCACTCCTACGTCAATAGCTGTGACGAGTTCTACGAAGACAATGCCGGTGAACCCTACCGAGTCCGAAACGGCACCGAGTACGAGATAAAGACCGTCAACAAAGACGACCTTCGAGAGTGCCAAAACACGACGTACGCCGAGTATAGACAGGAAAAAGCGGGGATGTTCTTAGCCACCCCGTTCTCTATCAGGCCCTTTCTGTTCTGGGCGCTCGCTGGTATTGCAGCCACCACTCCCGCAGCATTCGAAATTCGAAACATGGTAAGAGAAACATGAATACACAAACCTGCCACCACTGCGACGACTCGTTCGAAACGCGGGAGAACTGGCTGTTCGACCACGAGACGTGCCCGGACTGCTTTGAGTTCCCGGACGTCGCTCCCGACAACCAGCCGATGCCCGACGAGTTCAACGTCTATCTCGTTGGCCGCATCCAGACGATTCCGAAGTCGGGCGCTGAGGAGAGCTACTTCCGCGTGGCCGCGCGTAGCGAGCACGAAGCGATGTGGTTCGCCGAAGCGTATCTCGAACTGGAGTACGATGGGAGCGGGGGCCGACTCGCCGATCTCCTCATCGAGGACGGGCGGGCGAACACCAACATGAACCCTGACTTCTCGGTGACGAAACTCCCCAGCGCTGCGTGGCACGACGGCTATGCCGTCAAGAAACTCAGCTTCCGAAGCACCTCCGGCGACGGCAGCACACAACGCGATCTCGGCCCGAACACGACCGACCAATTCTCGAACATGCGCGCAGACGAGTATCAGGACGTCCTCGTCCACACGACCGACGAACAGATAGCCCACAAGCGACGGGAGAACGTTCCCGACGGCTACCGCTGCTACTGGACGGTGAATGGAACCCCGCGACGGACTCGATACGGGCAGCGAATCTGGTTCGAGACAGATGGCCGGATTGTCGCCGGCGGCACCATTGATGGCGTCGAGACTGGCCGCATCTGGTTCTCGCCGCTGGAGCGTGTCGACATCGAGCCGCCGACGGACCCACCGACGCGCGGGTTCACGTACATCGACCCGCTGGAGAAAGGCTCGACAGACTCGCCGGAGGTCCAGAATGGGTAACGCGCCCGACGATAGCGACGATATCGACGACTATGATTCGATAGCGGAGTACGTCGCCGACGCGATGGCGGCGGGCCACACTATCGACGGCGACGACCTCGAAGGCCGGGACTGCCAATACTGTGAGGAGCTAATTCCGTTCGCCGACTGGCCAGAGAGCGTCGTGACGTGGGATATCCGGATACAGGAGCCCGGAGAGGAACCTTCGGACTACTACGGCCGACACTACTTCTGCTCGAACGAGTGCCGACGCCAGGCCCACCAAGACGCTGAGTGGTCGGCCAGCCACGAGGCGATTCACGAGGACGAATTGGAGGGTCGGGTTTGAGCGAAGAACAGGCCGAAAGGCCGACTCAGACCCGCGAGCAGGCTGCTCATCCAGGTATTGACGGGACGTGGCACCACTACGGCCGCCTGCCGTGGTGGTCGCCAGAAGACCTCTACGATGATGGTTACGCACGACCACAGTGTCCTGCGACAATCGCGTCGAGCCCCGGCGGCCACAAGTGTGGAGTCATCTGCGAGCGCATCAACGACGACGAGGGTCGCGGGGCGTGGTTCTGTTTCCAGCACGGTGACTTCCGTGTCTTTGACTGGCCGCGAGAATCGGGACGGACCGAACAGACATTGCTGACGGAGGTAGGAGTGTGAGCGAGCGACAGGCTGACAAAGCTGGGCAGCTGCCCGACGACCCGTTCGCGTTGGTGCGCTCGATACTGTTCATCTGGCTCCTCTCGCCACTCCTCATAATCGCCGAGGTCGCGGGCCCGGGAAGAAAGCTAAACGACGGACAGCTACTCGTGACTGCTGTTTGTGCGGCCTCTTGGTGGGTTCTCATCGCTCTGGGCGCGTTGGGTAATATCTGAGCGACAGAGTGCCGATCTGCTATTATCTATACCGAGATATAGCTACAGGCTATGCTTGATGCAAAGTTTTATAATGGTATAGCCACAAGCTATGGGTGTAGACAATGACGGAACTCAAAATCGGCGGCTCCAACATGACGGTCGAACTGCGCGACAACTCCCTGTACGCCGAATCGAACACTGGAAACAAGCAGTGGGTCGCTGTCATCACCGACACGGACCCGACGTACAACTACGAGCGCGAGTTCGTCGCCTACCAGAAGCCCAAGACGTCGAACCGAGACAGCGGCTCGGCGTCTGTCGAAGACGGCGCTGTTATCGAACGCGTGCGCTACACGCACTCGGGCAAGAACCGCAAAGACCAGTTCTTCCAGTTGGTCGACGGCGGGTCCTACCAGATCGACGAGGCCGACGTCGAGGCCGCGCTCGACGGCGAAATCATCCCGGATATCGAGCCCGGAACCCACGAGTGCGAGGAGTGTGGCGATGAGTTCGATAGCGAGCACGGGCTTAGCATCCACGAAGGCATGGTCCACAGCGAGGACGAAGACGAATCCGCCGAACCCAACGCTGGTGCAGAGACCGACGGCGTCGCGGAGATCGTCGCCGACGGCGGCGAGACGGACATCCGCTCGAAGCGCGACCTCGGGCAGAGCGATGAGCTTGTTCGCGAGTACAGCGCCGACGGCAACCTCTATGCCTACCGTGAAGACGGCGAGCACGTCGTGGTCTCTCGGGGCAACGAACCGGCGACGCGCTGGACGAAACGAACGCCTGCTGAGCGGACGGCTGTCGTGCCCGGACAGCAGCTGTGGACTATCCCCGACAACTGGGACGAACGCGCACGAATCAAAGGCAACGCCGAAGAGCGTTACGCCATCTACAGTATCCCGGAGACCGGCGTCGACGTCCTCCTCCAGGTCGCGCACAAAAACCACCTCGTCGATGCGTGGCACTCCATTCAGTCGATCGGCCAACTGTCTGTGACCTACGCCGACTCTTGCGACTGGGATGAGCTAGCCGACGTGATCGCGGCCGTGCAGGGAATTGACGCCGTGGATGAATTCGTGGTGGACGCACTCGACCGTCTTGCTCGCCGAAGCGGCCGCTTCGAGCGAGAGTTCGCCGATGCTGTTGACGAGCTCGCTGAAGATGCACTCTTCAGAAGCTCTCACGGTGACACCGTGCGATTGGATACGTGGACGTCCGAACCGTGGGGCGATACGTTCGACGTCGAGGACCTGGTCGGTGATATCCTCGGCATCGACGGAGAGACGCTGGAGGGCGTGATGCGCGAACTGAACGAAGCCAACATCATCCCACGATACCCGACGGTTCGTATTGACGTCGACGACGGCGAGGGACTCCCTGACGAGTTTTACCTGCGCGGGCTTATCCAAGCCGGCTGCTCGCCACCCGCAGCTGTGGACTACCTGATGACGGAGATCGAGGGCCTGTCCCAGACCGAGTGGGCTACCGAACGCGGGAAGGCCCAGCCGAGTATCAGCAACAACGTCACGAAGGCTGAACGCCTCCTAAAGGCATGAACCGGACACTCCTCGAAGAGGGCAACAAGCGCTGTCCGGTCTGCGACGGGCAGAAGGAACGACTCAGCCGCCACTGGTCGTACTGCGAGTGGCCGGAGATATCCGAGGCCGGCCACGACCTACTGACGGGCATCCTGCTGGGCGGCGGGTCGCTCCTCGGCAACGGCGACGCCAAGCACTTGGTGGTCAAAACGACGAATGAAGCGCTTGCTCGCTGGCTGTTCAACGAACTGGGCTGGCTCGCACATTCTCTCCGGCGGAAGACGGAGGACGGTGCCCGAGAACCGATCTATATCGTCCGCACGCACGCCCACGACGAACTTCGGCGCTACCGAGCAGCGTGGTACGTGGATGGTCGCAAGCAACTCCGTAGCGACGTTGACCTGTCGCCGCGATCGGCGCAGGTCTGGTACGCGCTCGCCGGCGGCATCGAGTGGAGCGGAGACTACGATAGCCAGTTCCGACTGACATTCTCGGCCGAGGCCGACGAACGGGCAGCGGCTATCCAGTCTGTTCTGGACCGTGCTGGTTTCGAGAGCAAGCGTTTGGACCGTCGAGTCGTGCTGTACGCCGACGAAGCGAGACGGTGGCTTGCGTTGACCGCGCCGCCCGTGGCCGGCGTCGAGTACAAATGGCAGACAGACCAGCCGGTATATCGAGCGCTCCGGACCGATCCCGGCGACGAGATGGAGTACAGGACTGTGCTATACAAATCGGCGCTGTCGATTGCCCGGAAGCGAACCGCTGGCGAGCTCACGCCCGAGCGCTTCGAGGCCCGCGTCGACGGGATCTCCGCGGAGGATGTCTCGGACTGGCTGGCCGGCGGGTCGTGGGAGAGCGCCCTTTCCGTCGCTGGCGTAAACTCGGGGGAGCAAGAACGGGAGACGGCGACGCAACAGCCCCGGATCGAGGACGGTCCGGGAGCGGGAGAGTGGGCAGGCGAGTATTCTGACGAAGAGATTCGGTCTGCAATGAGGCAGGCGGCCGCCGACGTGGATGGCCGTCTTACTCAGCAGCGCTATGAAGACTGGGCAACTGACCGGGATGTCCCGACTCACAGTACAATCTGGTCCCGATTCGGGTGGGGACCGCTGGCGGACGAATTGGGGATTGAGGTTGGCGAGCAAGGCCGGGGGACAGAGTCCTCCACTGATACCGATGACTGACAGATACAAATCCAGAGATGAGGTTGTTCAGACTGTCGAAGAGTCTAAGGAACAGGATGGAGATTACTAGATAATGACAGACACGAAACGCCGAGTCTTGAATGTCCTCCTGTCCCAGACCAGCGGGCCCCAGCCCGAGTGGGCGCGCGAGCGAACGATTCGAACCGTCGCCAGCTCCCACGCAGGCATCCATCCTGACGACGTCCGGGACGCGCTCGCAACGCTTGTTGAGGAAGGCCGTGTCGAGTATGACAATGGTCGCTACCGGCCAGCGGACGGCGTGAAACGGCAGCCGCACCCGGGAGAAATAGAGTGACAGAAGAAGAGGCTCGCCACAGACATCACGTAAGCTGTTCAAGTTGCGGTCGCGAGCATCGGGAACCAGACGTTTCCTACCTTCCGATTCATTACGTGATGCACCTGATTTTCTGTCGAACGGTCCTAGAGCACACGGTCACCAGAAAAATCGAACTCGTTTGCTCCGAGTGTGGAGATCGTCAAGCGTTCGACTCATTGTGGTCTGTGCCAGGATACAAATGGACGCATACGCGCCTCTGCGGAACGACTCCAGAAATCCGCGTTTCTGAGTCGGAAAACTCTGATTTCTCGGCGGCTTGACTGCAGCTACCCTGTAGTAAAAACAGACAACTGGGAGAACGTCCCCATCTGCCGGTCTAACCTATCTTCGGTTAGGGGAAGGAAGAATTTTGACCCTCGGGCTTTCCCACCTTGTGTGGCGGTAAACACAGGAGGTGTTGGAATCCTCGAAAAGGCACTCTCGCTATTGGGTAGCGGGCCCTGGAAGTTCCTCACGGCAGCGGTAGTGGGCATCACCGCAATAGCGAGCGCGTCTCCCGGTACAGCATCGCAAGCGTACATCGTGATCGCCGTGGCCATCCTTGTGGCAGCGGTCATCGCGGCGGTCACAGCGGATTAGGCACTGTGCTCTAACACAGTGTCTGTCGGCAGTATCTTTGTCCGCTTTCATGAATCTTCGGCTCGAGACTGTTCGTACTGACTTCAACCTCTCACACTAACCAACGCTTACCGTAGTTAGCCGGTTTGTGTTGGTTAGCTCGAATACAGCCTGAAACAACCCGGACCCCGGCGTCGGGAGCTTTACAGTCGCATCTCTCGATAATTTGACTATGTACTGTATCGCTTCAATCAAACATACAGCTTCTACCGAGGGCGATGACCGATAGCCCTGCGTCCCTGCGCGAGCGCGTGAAGCAACGAGCGAAGGAACTCGGCGTCGATCCCGACGCGCTGCTCATCCAGAGCCGACGTCGGGACCCGATGTACAAGGGCACCAGCGCCGACCACGCCAAAGCCGAGTGGTTCGCCCAACTGTGGAAACAGGCCGTCGCTGGTCGCGAAGCCGATCGCATCCATATCCGCGGTGTCCACTACTACATCGTGATGAGCACGACCGAGGAGTCCCGACTGAATCTCGACCAGCTTCCCGTCGAGTTCGATGCCGGCGAACTGGACCGCCTCCAGGGCCCGGTCGAACCTCCGACGAACTGCTCGTGGGACGTCTACCAGAACACCGACCAGTGCTACGACTATCTGGAGTCCGCGGGCACGCTCGCACGCATTCTCGGGTATATCCCACTCGGTGGCATCTACGACAACAAGCACGGCCAGCGTGTCATCACGCAGTACGGCGAGCATCGAGAGACGGCGGACGTCGGCGATATCTCTATCCCGTCGGGCGTCACCCTCCCGACGCTACCCAACAGCGGCGATCGTGGCGAACTCGCCTTCGACGGCCCCGACGACGTCGCCGAGTACATCGCCGACAACGTAGCCCGATCGCTCGCAGAGCAAATCGAGTTCGACACGGCCAGTCAACAGCCGTTCCACGTCGAACTGTGGTGTGAGAAGGGGCTGCCGGACTACGTTCACACCCTCGCCGGGGACCTGCAGGTCAACGTCGTGGTCGAAGGCGAGGGCGACCTCTCGTTGACCATCGCACACGAGTTCGTCGAGCGAGTCAACGCGGCCGGGAAGCCCGCAGTCATCTGCTACCTCTCCGATTTCGACCCCAAGGGCGACAACATGAGTAGTGCGATGGCCGGGAAGGTGGCGTGGCTAGACGAACGCGGCGACCTCGAACATCGCGTCTGTATCGAGCAGGTCGCGGTCACGCAGGACCAGGTCGAACAGTTCGGCCTCCCGCGAAAGCCCATCAGCGAGTCTGACCAGACCGGGACGGGCGGGAAGGCCTACGACACGCTTGTCGACGAGTGGGAACAGCGGAAAGGAACTGGGGCCTGTGAACTGAACACGCTCGAACAGATCCCTGACCTCTACAAACACATCGTTCGCGAGGGGATTGCTCCCTACCGCGCCGGCGACCTCCACGAACAGAACGCCCATGCGCTCAACGGGTGGGTTGATGACGTACGAACGACGCTGGTCGACTCGCTCACCGAGGCCGGCGTCCAGGAGGACGTCGACGAGCTCGAAGACTGGCTGGCCGAGTGGAACAACTACCTCTCGGACCTTGACCCCGTGTTCGATCGGCTCCACGATATGCAAAAGCGAGGCGAGTATGCTGAGTGGGTCGACCAACTCGAGACGACCGTCGACGAGACCGAGTGGCCGACGGTCACTGTCCCGGAGGGCGAGCAACTATTTCCCGACGACCCGCTGTATGATTCCGAACGGGACTACGCAGAGAACGTCCGTCGCGTCGAGCAGCACAAACAGGGCTGACCTCACCGAACTACGAGGTCATCGTCTGCGGCCCGGTTCTTCTCGTCGATACCCTGGGGGTGAAGGGTCACATCATGCAGTTCTCGATGCTGCCAGCAGCAGTCTCGGTTCGGTGGCCGGCTGCGGCTGCATCGATCGCCGTCGTTCGTCGCTGCTCGGCACTGCCCGCTCGATAACTCAAATCCCAGCAGCGACGCGACCCCCAGAACCAACACGATCGGGACGAGAGCCAGTATCGTAGCGACGACGCCGTGGGTCCAACCCGGGAGGATAGTGTTCGCGACCAGCCAACTGGCCGCGTAGACGGACGCAATAGTACTGAAACGAGTGAGTGTTCGAAACTGGTCGTCGTTCATCGGCTGAGGAGTGGGGTTCGTATCGGAGGACTTGGTCTTCGGGAGTCGACGGACACCACGGTGTCGGTCCGCCGAGAAAAGATTCTACTAGTAGCGACAGGCGCTACGTCGTACGCGCGTACGATGCAGGCGCGACTGGACGCGAGGACTTGCTCTCTCAGTCTCCTGTCAGAGATGTCTCGGTAACAGCAGAAGATGCCATAATTAGCCAAGATAGAATTCTCGCAGAAGTCTACTTACCAAGTGGACCTCGTTTAGACTCCGACTCATCTAAGACTGTTCTGACAGCGAGAGAACTACTCTGCGACCATCAGCTTCTCCCCGGCGATCTCGTCAACGTCACCCTCCTCGATAGCCTCATCAAGCGCTGTCTCAACTTCACTCCGACGGATGCCCTCGTCTTCGATGGCGTCCAACACATCGGCACGTGACGCACCGAAATCGCTGGCATCATCTTCCTGCTGGACGCGCACCTCGTCGACAACCATCTCCTGCAGTTCGCCGGGCGGGAGTTCGTCCATCAGGACTCCCTCTTCGTGGTTCTCGATAGCCCAGACATCAAGATACGTCGAGAGAACGGAACTATTCTGGAACGCGCCCGAATCGTAGCGACCGACCAACGAGACCTCGTCGCCGGGACCGAGGCGATCGACGAGGTCTTCCTTGAGCCGTATCTTCAGGATGACAGTGTCGCCATCAAGATTCGTGTCGACACGTTTCAATTCGACCTCACGGACGTCCTTCAGCTCGGACTGCGCTCGCTGGAACAGCCAGTTGCTCTTCTTACCGCTCTTCTCACAGCCCATGCACTCGACAGGACGCATCATCGGGCCGTACTGCTGGGGAACGCGATTTAGCGTCCCACAACGCCGACACTCAAATACTGCGAGCGTCGCGAGCGGTTTGACCGGGTCTATTTCGGCGACCTCGCCAGTGACGCCGATGGCCGTCCCGAGGTGCCGAGTTCGAAGCTTCCCAACACGATAGATTCGGTCGTCGGGGATGTTGTGGATCCGGACGGCGACCTCGGGCATGCTCACTTCGTCCCAGGCGTGGACCGCTTTGCTCAGTTTCTTTCTCGTGTTCCGCGGGTTCAACAGTAGACCTTCGGCGATATCAGGCGCGACGTGGTGAATCCGCTCCCAGTCGAATCGCACCGACCGGTCCTCTGGATATGCGTTGTTGGTCTGCCGGACCTCCCCTTCGAACGTGTCGGTAACGAGATTGACGTAGTCCTCTGGGATGTCTTCGGTCACGCGTCTACCTCCTGTAGCTGGGATTCAATCTTGTCCCAGTCTAGGGAGGCAGCCTGTTTCCCAATGGGACTGATACGATACGATTTGCCGTCTTTCTTCCAACATTCCTCTAACTTCGAATCGTCCGACCAGTAATTCTTGAATGTCGACTTTGCATAGGGAACGTCCTCTGCGATGTCTTTTGCGTACTTGTACGGGCCATTCTCGTCCAGAGTCTCTACGGCAGTGATGAGGTTCTCTCGAGTGTCTTTCCTCGTCGAGAGCCACGACTGTACTGGCCCGGGGATACCGTGCTCCTCAACGAGATCCTGAATGGCGGCATCCGCGTCGTCGGCACCGAGCGTGACACTCCGCTGGCGGTGTCCAGTCCCGGTCGGCCGGAGCAACAGGTCGTTCGGGATATCATGCTCGCGTCGGGCCTCGAGTGCGGCATCAACCCACTCGCGTTGTTCTTCGGCAGTCGCTTCCTCGAATCGGTCGGCGTCACGGTCGTAGGTATCTGCGGCCTCACAGTCTACGCCATCGAGGTCGGACGGCAGCAGGAACCACGTCCCGATATCGGGCTTGTCGGCGACTTCGTCAATCTGTGCGATATCCAGCCGGGCGACGTCGACCCACCAGCCGGGAAGGTTGCTGTTCGGCCCACGCCACGAGTCACGCTCGTGCTCGCGAACCCGCGCACCCCACGCGACCCCGTAGCGATCGCGCCAGTGCCGGTCGCCGAGACCAAGGCCACAGGGAGCGCCCCGCAACTCTATGGGCCAGTGCGCCCCGCCCTCCGCGAGCAGCATCCCCTGCCCGATGGAGAACTCGGCGAGCTGGTCTTGCTGCTCGTAGGAGAAGTGATGGGTCTGGTCCAGCGTGTCGATCTCGTCGTCACCCAACTGCAGGAGAATCTTGATGGCGATGTTCGACCTGACTGGCTTGTAGACGTCGTTCCACTTCTGCGTCGACCCGAGCAACAGAATCCTTCGAGAGCCGCCCTGTGTCGTGAGGAAGAAAATCGTCTGCCGAAGCGTCTTGATATCGTCTTTGTATCGGACGTCAGCCAGCTTCGACGGCGCGATGTTCTTCAGTTCCCGAACCTCGATGCAGACGCGAGGGAGTCGCGGGTTCTGGTCCCGGGCCTGGTAGATGAGCCGCAGCCACAGGTCCATGATGACGTACTTCAGCGGCTCCAGCCCCGAATCGAGGAAGTTGCAGCACAGAACCGCTGCCCGCTCACGGTTTCGGATGATGCCCTTCATATCCAGATTTGTTGACGCGGATGGCGAGGCGATGAGTCCCTCCGCGGCGAGTTGCCCCAGCCGCTGGGCCGCTTTCTCGAGGGCGTCCTCGGCGTCCATCTGGTACCGGGCGGTGTAGGTCTCCGTCGTCGCCTTCCCCGGCGACTTCTCTTCTTGCTCAGTCCACTCGATCGTTGCCTCCATCTCCCGGCTGTAGACCTCCAGCCGCGAGACGAGCTCGGAGACGTTTCCGGTGCCGTCTAGCGTCTCGTCGAGCGCCTTCTTGATGCGGGCCTCCACGGTCTCGTCGCTTTTCGTGACGCCGGCGAGCCGGAGGATGAGGTGGGGCGTCAGCGAATCGATGCCGATGGTGAACTGCTTGAAGTTCCCGGGTAGCATCTCGGGAACGCCACTCATCGCCGGAACGTACACGTCGGCGGCCATGGCGGTCGGCTCCTGTCCCATTCGCTTGAGGTTCTGCTGGATGACGTCCTCGTCGTTGGGAATCGCGACCATCGGCGTCTCCATCCGGCCGTCGTCCATGATGGAGATGTACTTGTAGCCATGCTCAGCGTGCAAGTTCATCCCCGCAGAGACGAGCGTCGAGTCCTTCCCGCGGCGCGGGAGTGCCACGGCGCCGATGTGGTCACAGGACTGATGCGGGAGTTCGACGGCGCGGTCGTCGAGCGCCTTCGCCGAGTCGTGACCGATACGAATCCGGCCGATCGGCGTCGGTTGGTCAGTGGTCGTCCGTGCGCCGGGTTCGTCGATACTGTCGAACCTGACAGGCGCGTACCGTGAGGGGTCCATGATAGCGGAGATGTAGTCTAGGGCTTCGGCGATCTTCGCGAGCGTGACGAACTCCGTCGACGGCGAGGGCGGTTGCTTGCCCTGGTCGCGGAGTCGGCACTGCTCGCGAAAGTCGAGTTTCGTCTCTCGGTCGAGACGGTCGTCGGCCGGGTGCAACAGGTCTGGCAGGCTGTCGGCCTGTCGGAGATGCCAGTGAGCAGCGAGCAGGAGGTTCTCGGCGTCGTGAATACCGTCCCCCTCGAAGGCCTTCCGCAACTGCATCACGAGTTGCCGGACGACCGACTCGTGTTCGAGCTGCTGGGTGGCCTGCTGGTTCTGGAGGCCCTTCTTCGCGACGCGTTTGACGACCTCGTCGGGAGAGTAGCGGTCGGTCGCCTGCAGGTCGGCGTACTTGCTGTCACTCCCGCTCATAGGCCGGTAACACCCTCCGACGCCGCGTGGTTCGTCGTCTGGAGCTTCGACTTCCGGCGCTCGATGCGGCGCCGTCGCCGCCGATCGAGCCGACGGTCGATGCAGCCGTCGACGAACTCCGCCGCCTCGTCGTCGAACTCACAATCATCCACCGGCCAGCCGAAGGTCTCGGACGCCACCTCGAACACTTCGAGACCGTCGATGAGGATGGCGTAGCCGTGCGTTCCGTCAACGAGTTCGACGGTACGGTCTTCGTCGAACGCCTGGCGAATGATATCGGCGAGTTCGATGCGATACGTCGGTCGGATAGCCTCTCGTGTTGGTCCTCGCATAGTCAGTCAGAAACAGTCGTGTGGCCGTTCGGTCCGCTCTCGGGGAGGTTGTCCCACGCCCGCGTCGTCGCCTGAAACGGCGTCAGGTGCCGCGCCGGGTCGACAGCAGGCAGTCGGTAGAACGGGTCGCCTTGGAGGCCGTGGAAACGGTCCGAGAGCCGGGAGTGGATCTGCTGGATATCCGGCAGGCGCGGCTTCTCGCTGGGGTAGACCAGCGTCAACTCGGCATCCTCGCCGTCGGCACCCGGCATCTCGACGTTCATCTCCGAGAGGATGCCGCCCTGTTCGACCATCCAGCGGTACTCGGCAGCGACGAGTCGCGGGTCGTGGCCGAGGGACTGCTCGAACTTGACCGTCTCGTTGGTCGGTTCGATGGCCCGATAGGCGAGTTCGGCTTTCTCGACGACGCTGTCCTCCGTCGTCTCGACGACCTCTTTCAGCCGGCGCTGAATCGCCGGGATTTCGATGTTCTCTCGGTGGCCCTGCAGGTTCGGCTTCATCATCGCAAGGTTCCGTGCGTACTGTTCGAGGATGGACGGCGCGACGCGCTCGTTGTGCGTGTGCTGCCAGAGCCGCAGCGAGAACTCCGTGACGAACTCCTCGCGGTCGTAGCCCGCGTACGAGCGCCCGGCCATGAAGCCGACGTAGGCCGTCGTGTCCGCGGTCTCGACGGTCTTGACGAGGCCGGCGACGTCGTCCCAGTGACTGCCGCCGCGGCCCTGTCGGTACTTTCGAAGCCGCCGGGACCGTAGCCGCTTGGTCGACCAGAAGACGCCGAGGCCGACGAGCAGCGAGAGCCCGAGGAACAGGACGAACGTAATCGGGCGCACCCAGAGTTGAGCAATCAGCAAGAGCGTCGCCATCGACACGACCGACGGCAGGACGAATCGCCAGCGGACGTCGTCCGATCGGTAGCCTGCCGAGAAGTCCAGCAAGAAGTGCTTGACCTCTTCGGAGAATCGAATCCGCCACGGAATCTCCTCGTCGCGATCGTTTCGGTCGTCGGTCGCGTCGGGGGCGTCGTCCGTGTTGGGCTGTCGAAGGCCCAGCAGGACGAACGGGTAGCTGAGGAGACGACCCAGTAACCCGATGAATGCCGGTATCAACGCGAACAGGCGGCGGATGCCGCGCCACGCCATCTCCAGGGCAGTCACGCCCGCGTCGAGAGCGCGCTGGCCCGTGCGGGCGACCGCTCGGCGGATGCGCCCGCGGAGAGAGACCGGCTCCTCTGGTTCTGCGTCCGTGTCTGGCGTCGTGACGAACTCGTCGCTCGCCGGTTCGTCGAACGCGCCTTCGATGTCCACATTCCCAGACGTTTGACCGTCGTCGGTGAATCCACCAAACGGGTCTGGATGCTCTTCGGGCGTGTCTTCGACGTCGGCCGGGAGCTGGGGAGCGTCCGGACCGGCACCAGCTTCGGCCGGCAGTTCGGATGCGTCGGTCGGTGTGTCGTCTTCGTCGCCGTCCTCGCCGCGGCCATAGTAGTCGACGGACTCGAAGGCGTGAGACTCGCCGTCGAGACCGGCATCGACGGCATCGGTGATCGCATCGAAGGAATCGTCGCTCGTGACGATAACTCGCGTCGTGTTGTCGGTCGTCCGAACCTCGTCGGAGAGTTGCTTGACGCTCTCGGTGAGCCAGCCGATGTGCTCGGCCGCCTGCGCGGCGTAGCGAGAGCGTCGCCGGCCGAGGTACTTGTAGTAGAAGTACACGGCCACCGGAATCGCGAACCAGAGCGTGCCGACGATATCGGTCACGACACCTACGATCCAGAGTGAAGACCCGCTGCTCTCGGCCGTCGAACTGAGAGCGTACAGCCCGCCGATAACCAGCCCCAGAATCAGCAGGAAGACGAGCCCGCCGAGGATGCGCCCAGGAGCCTGCCTCGGGTCGCCCAGAACCCGACGTTTGAGTCCGGCAAGTCGGTCTTTCCCGGGCCACGAGTCATCGAGACTGTCGCTGAGGATATCGAGTCGCATCAGTCATCGCCTCCCGACGGCGACCCGCTGGGACGTCCCGTGGGGTCACGATCGTGCTGGTCGCTCGGCAGTTCGAGTCGGCCCTGTCGGGAGTGTTTCTCCATCGTACCGTCCTTCCGTCCCTGTAGGTCTCGGATGAGTTCCTGCACCTGCATGCGCGTCTCTCGAACCTCTGCCCCGCGGTTGTAGTCCTTCTCGGCGACGAGCAGCGCGTTCTCGATGTGGGAGAGCGCCGTCGAAGCCCGAAGTCGGCCTTCGAGGATGACCGGTTTGAGCCACGTGTTCTCGCGAAGTTCCCGCTCGGTCAGCGGTTCGACGGCGACGAGGTCGTCGACGCCCTGGTGTGCGAGGATGATGTTACCGTCCTCGTCGGTCTGTGCGCCACCGTGTTCGTCGGCGGCGACGATGCCCTTGCACGCGACCTGAATCATGTTCTCGACCGTCTCGACGCCCATCTTCGTCCAGAAGCGCTGGGCGTTGTTCCCGATGCCGTCAACCTCCGAAAGTGGATGTTTCGCTGCGGCGTTGCGCTGGCGTTCGGCTTCCTGCCGGACCGCTTCGCGGACGAGCTCGGCGCGGGAGACAGCGAGTTGCTGAATCCGAAGCACCCAGCCGTGCTGGCGGTTGAGCCAGTACGCGACGATCGCGATGATGGTGATGCCAGCGACCCAGTCCAGCGGCGAGGCCGCCTGCGCGAATCGCAGGCCGATGAACGTCTTAATCTGGTCCGTCCAGAGGCCCTCGAAGAACTGTGCGCGGTCTTCGCGGTTCTCGACGTAGGCCCGGACACCTTCCGGATCGGCGTCGTATCCCATGTCTTCGGCCTGTGATTCGAAGTACTCGATGTGCTCCTCGTAGGCCGGGTTGATGCTCGGCGACGCCGTGACGTCGGTGTTCGTCGCTAGCAACTCGAAGGTCCTCGTCGAACCGTCGGCGAAGAACAGTTCGACCGAGTACAGGCTCGGGTTGTCGCCGGGCGCGGCCTTTCGGTCGTACTGAACCTGCACCACGGAGCCGTCGCCGAGGACGCGAGCCCTGGCGTTCGGTTGCTCGATGCGGACGGCGTCGACTGGCTCAGAGAGCGCGAACGTCGCGAACGTCCCGCTAGTGTTGAACCGCTGGTCGCTCTCGACGACGGTGACGCTCACGTAGTCTGCATCGGGGATCGCCGGCGTGATACGTGTCTGTGAGGCTGTCGTCGGCCCGTTGCTCGTGTTCGTCGCCGTCGTGTTGTTCGCTGTCTGTGCAACCGTATCCGGCGTGTCGAGACGGACAGGTGTGCTGTCAGTGGCGGCCGCCGCGGCGGGCATCACGACGCTCGACAGCGCGAGGATGGCGACCAGGACGGCCAGCCAGCGCCGCCTAGAGCGACCGCTCGTTGATGGGGTGTGTTCGTGCATGAGAATCGGGTTACTTCGCTTCGGCTTCGTTGCCGTTCGACGACGGACCGTCTGTGTTCTGCTGGAGTGCATCCAGCGGGGCCGACGGCGACCCGTCGCCGTTCGTGATTCCCTGCTGTCGGCCAGTGATGGCGTTCAGCAGGCTGAGGATGTTGTTGACTGCCTTCTCGTACTCCTGCTCGGAGTCGTGATCGATGTTCTTGAGGTGCTCTTCCAGACTCTCGATGCGCTCGTCTTTGATAGCGTCCATCTGCTCCAGACGCTCGTTTTCTTGCTCTAACTCGGCGATCTCTTGCTTCTTGTCGTCAAGTTCGCCTTTCGACGCCCGGTCGCTTGGGATGAGTGTGTGGGTGGCGACGCGATTCGGGTCCTTGCACGGCACGATATCCTTCGCTCGGACAGTCACAGTCTGGTTGCGGTAATCCCACGCCGAGGAGTCGTCCATCGGGACCTCCCACAGTGCTCTGTCCTCTGGTTGCGCTTTATCGATATCCCGAGTCAGTGGGTCGTCGCCCGCGAGTGCGACACGCCAGAACAGTCCCAGCAGACGGTTTTTCTTGAACGCCGGCGCGAGGACGACGTCTTTTCCTTCGTTCGCGGCGACGGCCGGTTCGGCCATCCGCCAGTCGAAGGGGATCTCCCGAACGCTCGTCGAGTCGTTTTCGAGCGTGACGCGGAGTTCGCCGGCCTTGCGATCCTGCCGGCGGGTGAACCACACGACGCCGACGGCGATGATGGTCCCGAAGACGAGTTCTTGGAGTTGCTTCGAGTACGCCATCTCTTGTGGGGTGCCGGACTGGAACAGCGTGTAGCCGGCGTAGCCGATGACAGCGAACAGCGCGACCAGCGACAGGTAGAACGCCTTCGTCGTCGTCGGCTGGGCGCGTGTGCGTTGGAACAGGCCGACACGGTTGGCATTGGAGACGCCGTCGTCATCCATCTGGAGGCGCTCTTGAGTCTCCTCGCTGGCTTCGCGCTGGTGGTCCGGTGCGGAGAGCCATCGCGACCAGACGAGATAGACCAGGCCCAGCACGACGAGAACGCCGACAGCGCTCAGCGCTGCGGTCATCCAGTCAACCATCGGCTTCCTCCTCGTCTCCGGTCACGGCCGCGGTGATCTCGGCGACCTGCTCGGCGATCTCCTGTGTCGGGGGCGTGCTCGACGTCCCGCCCGCCGACCCGCCGGCCTTGATGTCGATATCGAACGGCAGGTCGTCGTCCTCGATATCGCCGAGGTCGATATCCGACACCACGGCGTTCACGCGCGTTCGGAGTTGTTCGCCGACCTTGACGAACTCTCGGTACTGCCCTTGCCCGCTCTCGATTTCGTCTTTCAAGACGACGCAACTGCGCTTCGACGCGAACTGCGTGAGCAGTCCCAGCAGTTCCTCGTCGGAATTGGCAGTTTCGAAGTACCGTTCGAGCGTGTCCTGTCCGACCTTCTTTGCGAGGACCGGACACCGCCCGCCGTAGTGGGTGCAATCCTCGCATTCGTCGGGGAAGGCCTCTTCCGGGTCGTCGACGCCACGGTGAGGTCGGAACTTGTGTTTGGGCTCTTTCTGGAGGCCGAGCAGCCGACTCCGGACGCGGGCCTGGATGCTCCCCATCGGGAGGTCGTACGAGCGCTGTATCCACTCGGAGGTCGCGCGGTACAGGGCTTCGTGGCCGTCCGGTATCCAGCTCTGTTTCTCGCGCAGGTCTGACCGCACCTCCCGCAGCTCCGATTGCTTGTGTTCGAGAGTCGATTCACTGGCCGAAGAATGCATGTTCGTTTGCATGATTTTACTCGGTATGCGTCTCACCGACAGCGTCGTCTGTCTCAGTGGTCGCCGCTGGCGGTCGGTCCCGCTGTAGATCAGCGACGAGTCTGTCGACGTCGATGCCGCTCTCGGTCTGTATCGGCGTCGGCATATGCTCGTCGGCGAGCATCTGGTCGACGAGCCGGGCTGTATCCGGGCTGAGTTCGTCGTAGCGATAAGTAGCGACCAGCAGAGCGACGCCGTAGTTGATGGTCCGTTCGAGCTGGTGGTCCGCCGGTGAGAGTTCCTTTAACTCCGTCCAGAGCGGCTTTGCACACTTCCCTGTGTAGTGCGTCTCGTCACCGATGAACATCAGGAGACCTCCTGGGAGGGGCATAGCGTTGCCCAGTAACGCTCCGTCGTGTGGTTCTCTGTGACGACGGTTACGCTCACGAAGCCCGGGCCATCCCACTCCGTCGAGATGATGCCAGCCGACACCTCGTCGTCGTAGCTCACAGTGTCGTAGCCGGTGTGGCCGGTCAGCGTCCCCCATCGTACCTCAAGCACAGTCGAGTTTGCAGGAACGTCGAAGTTTACCCAGAGACGGTTCGGGATATTCTGCCCGTCTTCGAATTGAGCGCGCTCGATCGTTACGTTCGACGTTCGCTCGTGCTCTTCGGCGGGGATTACTCCCGGTGGATGCACCCGGCCACTGCACGTGAACTCGGAATCAGTTAGCTGGATTTCGTCAGTTCGCGTCGAGTTGAACGGATATGCAGGACCGCCCTTGCCGTCGGCGTAGGCCGATGCGTTCTGTGGATTAGGGCTGAGCGACACACTATCGCCACTTGCCCCAGCATCAGCGGGCGCGACCATTCCCGCGGCCGCGCCGGCGACCACGACGACGCCGATGAGGGCGAGTGCGGCAGTCGGTGTGGTGCCGGTCCGTAGCTGGGGCCGGTTGTCCCGAAGCCACAGGCCGAGTGACGCTGTCAGGAGTGGAAGCCCCCACCAGACGATACCCACGAGAAGCTGCTCGTGAGCGAACTCAACGAACTCGTCTGATGCAGAGACACTAGTCGCCCAAAGTGCGGTTGAAAGAACCGCTGCAACGGCGAGAACTGCAACTGCTGGGAGGAAGAAAACCCGACGTCCGAAGAATCGAGAGAAGAGCGACCGTGAGAGTAGCAAGGCGGGAACAGCAATCATCGCTGCAAGAACGCCCATAACTGCCGCGCCGGTCCAGCCGTATGCGATGTTAACCGTCCCGTGTCGGATGACGTGAGCGATGCCGACGTACTCGGCGACGGCCCCGCCGGGGATAGCGAACAACCACGCGACCGCCGCGGTCGCAAGTGCGTCGTTCCAATCTGTCGCGCTGTACCACTGCTGTATCGACTGCAGGTGCTGTTTGAGCATGGTGATGATTAGTAATGATTACTCTCTATGGAACGTCGATTAGCGGCGGTTCTCCATCCCGAAGGGGTTGAAATTCGAGAGGGAGCGCCGCCACGACCGCGGGTTCGTCTGCAGGTCCGACTCGCGGACGTTCTTGTAATTCCCGAGGAAGAAATAGAAGAACAGGGCGAGCATGATGATGCCCGCGCCGTAGAAGCCGGTGATGATCGTCACCAGCGCGGCGAGAATCCACGTCAAAGCAAGTGCCATCTGAATGATGGACTGCAGCGGGCTGGCGTGTTTCGAGTAGCGTTGATGGAGCAGGTAGCCGCCAGCGAGGCCGGCGACGATCGCGCCGAGTGCTTCGAGAGCCGGCATCAGCGACCCTCCCTACTGTCGTCGCTCTGTCGGGCCTGCTGTGCCTGGAGGCGGCCCTTCTTGCCCGAGTGGGCCGAGACAATATAGTCGCCGACCCACGGCGCGACCAGCCGGACGGCAAGGATGAGACCGCCGATGATGGCGGCGAGGACGGCCCCGCCGGGATTCATCAGACTCACCGCGATGATGAGTCCAACCACGCTCAACAGGACGACGTCGAAGAGCTGCATCAGGCCGACACCTCCGGCATCGCGATGAACGGGAGGAACGACGTGAGGTCAAGCCACGAGCGTTTGTACGACCGTACCTCTGCGAGCGCTTCGTCTTTCATCGTTGGATTCGCTCGGAACTCTATCTGGGCGTTTTCGTCTTCCATGACGAATCGAACCTTGTCCGGCCCGGGCGTCGAGTAGTAGACCGGGTCTTCGGTGTCGGTATCAACCGGCCGCCACGGGTCGTCCTTCGAGAGCCGGTAGACGGCATTCCACTCCTCGATGCGTTCAGCCGAGGAGTTCGGATGGTCCAGACGAACAGTCACCGTCTCGCTCTCACTGGCGTTGAAGTAGTAGACACGCTTCGAGAGGCCCTCGTCTGACTCGTTGTCATCACCGAACGGCGAGTAGTCGCTTAGCCGTTCGAGGATTCCCTGTGCGTCGCGCTTGCGCTCGTCGCGCCACGCGGGGAAGAACACCGTCGGTCGCGACGGCGCGAACGTCACCGTCGCGTTGGCTGGGACGGTGAACGAGACCTCAGTGTACGATGACTGTGTGTCGAAGTCCGTCACGTCACTCCACTGGGCCGTCGTCTCGCCGTCGACGCTCTCGACGTCGCCGAGCGTCGCCGCCGGCAGAATCTCGTCAGAGATGTCGACGGTCATGTTGACACAGTAGGAGTTGGGATTTTCGGCGGTCAGTCGGTGCACGACCTCGGTTTCGTTGAGTGTCACGCGAGTGTTCTGCTTCGTGGCAGATGCACTCCCGCTGTCGTTCGTCGCGTTGATGACCGACTGGTCAGTCCGGAATGCGTCGTAGTAGACGCTCGTCGAGCACTGAGTCGTTGAGGTCTCCGTCGCGGTCTGGCCGGCGACGGGAGCGACCATCGAGACCAGCAAGAGACCAGCCACGACCAGCGCCGTGAGCGAACGCATCAGCGACCCCTCCACGGGATGAGGCTCACCCACAGGTCGTGGGCGTCGCGGCCGAGCTCGCCCTCCCAGAGATACGCACCGAAGTCTTGGAACCGATCGACCGGGAGGGCGACTGCCCCCCAGACGAAGATGGCGATGCTCGCGATAGCGGCCAATATCAGGATATCGCTCGTCAGGCCGATGTAGATGAGCACGAGCAGCCCAAAGACGAACAGGCCCATGCTCCCTGCCTTGAACAGGCCGCGCTCAAGTGAGAACACTCGTTTCTGGACTCGTTGCCGTCGTGAGCGTGACTTCCGTCCTGTTTTCCGTGGCATTACTCACCGTCCTCCCGGCGAGCGTACCGCCGGGTTCGTGACGCCCCGACCGTCTTTCGCGCACGTTTCGAGACTCGGTTCCGAACTCGACGGCCCCGCTCGGTTCGGCGGGCGACCAGCACCGTGCCGGCAAAGCCCAGCAGGATAACCAGCGCGATCGGGCCGCCGAAGACTGCAGCGAGGATGAGAAACTCGTCGAGGAAGAACAGCACAACGATGACGCCGAGGCCGACTTTCAGAATCGGATTCGGGATGTCCTCCGTAGGCGCACGGTCGCGCAGCTCGCGACCGCCAACGCGAAGACGTGACACCTGCTCGCCCAGCCACGTGACTGGAGTGAGTAACACGGGTCATCGCCCCCGACGGCGGCCGTAGCTCCCGTCGCCGCCGCGTCCGGGCAGCGACGGAGAGAACAGCGAAGTTGTCTTGTCCCACGCTCCGGACCCAGCGTCCGAGAACCGTAGGACGCCGATGGTCAGGAACACGCCCCAGAAGAGGACGAACGCGAGCGTGATGCCACCAGTGAACAGCGAGGTCGCGATGGACCACCCGATGAGGATGATGGAGCCCTCGATCTGGTCCTGCGGGTCGTCGCCATACAGCGCCTTCGGGATGGCCTCGACGGTAATCTTGAGAATCCAGTCCGGGACGATGCCCTTGACGAGCGACCACGAGAACAGGCTTCGGAGCCCCGACGCGATCTGGGAGACCTGCCTCCAGACGAATTTGGGCGCTTTGAGCAGTCGTTTCGGCATCGTCAGTCCCTCCGTCGCTTGTACTTCTTGCTGCTCGATTCGCCTCGTCGGACGCGTGATGTGACTGGCTTGAACCCGCTCTTGAAGGCCGCGGCCGTGAACTTCGGGACCTTCGCTATGTCTCCCGGGATGCGCCCCCAGTCGATTCGAGACGGGTTGAGGGCATTCCCGATACCATTGACGACGGCGTAGTAGAGGAACAGCGGAATCTTAGCAAACTCGCCCAGGAATCCTTGAGCCTTCCACTTCGTCCGTCGGGCGGCCGTCTGGGCGCGGTTCTCGTGGGCCTGACGGCCACGGTCAGACTGCTTCTTCGAGTCGTACAGTCGGCCGTCGCTCCCGCGTGTGCGGCCACGATCGTCGCCGCCGAAGGTCATTCGTCGCCACCTTCGAGAACGGCCTGCTCGTCCATCCAGATGGTCGAGCGGATGTCACAGTTCTGGAGGTCGACGAGTTTGCCCTTCCACGGGGCCTGGGCCGAACAGTAGCGACCGCCAAGTCGTTGCTGGTAAGATGTCCCCATCGACTCGCCGTTGTTGATGCGCTCGGCGATCGAGGTCGTGAGGGTGGGGAGGTTCTCGGCTGCGTCGCCGTCGACGACCCATAGCTCGTCTGTCTCACGGTTCGTCTCGTTGAACTCCGGGCGGTCCAGCACACGAAGGTTCGAGATGTTACCGTTCGAAACGTCGCCGACGAGGAAGACCGTCACCGGATCGCTGTCCTCGTGAGCGATCATGACCGCGTGTGTGTCCGAAGCGCTCGTGAAGTTCGAGTTCGAGTTGAGTTCCTTTTCGAACGTCGCGTTGTTGGCCTGGACGACGCGCTCGAATTCCGTCGCGGTATCGTCGTTCGTCGGCACGTCTGCGAACGGATTCGAGATCGCTCGGTCGAGTTGGCCGTCTATCGCTGCGAGGCCATTGACGGCCGACGATGGTGCGTACGAGCGAATCCGGTCGAAGATACCGTCGGGCTCTTCGTCTTGGGACTCTTCGACGGTGGTCATCCACTCGTCGATTGGGTCGTTGCTCGCTGCGGCCGCCGGGGAAACCGCGACGGTCGCGACGAGAAGCAATGCTAGCGTAACGGTGAGTGTTTGTCTGAGCATAGTCAGTTACTCCAGTACCGGCCGACAATCGCGCCGGCGTACGGTCCGGGCAGGAAAATGGAAGATAGCATGGCAACCGCCATCGCCCGTAGCGGCGTGATGCCGTCCTTGGTGGCGAAGAACATGCTCCCGTAAATCTCCGAGTTGACGCTCGCAACCCACATCGCCATCGCCATCGTCGTGATTACGAGGTTGATTGCGACGAACATCGCCAACTGGATGCCGAGTCTGTGGTACCAGTCGGCTGGTGAGGCCGGGGCAT
Organism: Haloarcula amylovorans; assembly: GCF_004681185.1. Lineage (GTDB taxonomy): Archaea > Halobacteriota > Halobacteria > Halobacteriales > Haloarculaceae > Haloarcula > Haloarcula amylovorans. The sequence goes on from NZ_SRIF01000015.1 coordinate 43,020, forward strand.
GGCGGTAAATCGCCACCGCTGCTAAGACTGACAGCGGAATCGACAACAAGAACGCCAGTGAAAGCCATTCATACGTCGTTGCTGGGAGTTGGAGTGGTTGTGGCGACGACTCTGGAAGGGTCCCTCCAGCGAGTATGTTCAAAACCGCAAGCCAGACCACGGTCCCAATAACGGAGGGTGTCAGGAACTTGCCAGCGACGACAGGGAGCGACTCTCCCCTGCTATCTGGAGAACTGTCCGCTGTCGAGATGAAGGTGCTGTGAGACATGATTATCGTTCACTCCTGATTAACGCAGCCATTGTCTACTGGTCATTTCCTATCTCTGGCTGCCCGCTCCTGACGGGTTGCCACGATGATTTCAGGCTTCTCTGCAAACGGAGACGCTACATCGAATCCGAATTCTATCAGCGCGCGCTTGACAGCGGCGTCGTCGTGACTGTGTAACTCCACGAATACGGTTCGCGACTCGCGTAACCGCTCAGACATGCCCTGAACTGTGCTCAGTTCAGCCCCTTCGACATCGATTTTCACAATATCAGGATCGGGACGGTCAATATTGTCGCCGGCCGCCACGTCCACCGGTATCTCGATGCCGGTCGCCATCTCATCGGTCAACGACCCTTTGCCGCCGCCAGCGACGCCACGATCATCTAGGGTCAGTATCTCCTGTCCCTGGCTATCTGAGAGAGCACGGGAGTCAACGGTCACTACAGCGTCGTTGAGCACAGCGTTGGCGCGGATGGCCTGCTGATTAGCAGGAACCGGTTCGAACGCGACTGCCTCCGCACCCTGTTGAGCAGCAATTAATGCGTAGGCACCAACGTTCGACCCAACATCCCACACGGTATCGCCCGGGCGAACACGGATAGCCCACTCGCGCAGGATATCACGTTCGATGTAGAGGTTACGCCGTTGGTCGAACTCACCAACAGTCTGCTGCCGGAGGCGGATAGTTGTTTCATCGGTAGTGAGTCGAAACGTCCCCGGGAACAGCGAGTGGGCTCTTCGGCACCGTCGGCGGAGTCCCCACGATAGTTCGCGGCCAGCTTCAACGACGCCGGCGATGCCGTCTCGCCGGACGTCATGCATCGTGTTGCGTGCCCAGTCGGTAGCCGTCATAGACGGCCCTCCAAGTTGATGATGTACATGTATGAGCTCACCTCTGTACTCCCCGGAGTCGGATTTGAACCGACGCCGTTACCGGGGCAAAACCCGCCGACGGAGTTGCACCGTCGCTGTCTAGAACGGGCTGGGTAGGGGTATGAAAAAGGGTGGCAAGATGGATGGTGGGGTTGGGATTGGTGGTGCCTCGAAGCGTGGTCGTCGGGGTTGTCGAACGACCACGCACAGGCATGGTGCCGGATTTGGACCCTCCGAGCCGGGGTAGCCGCCGCCCGGGGAATCGAACCCCGGCGATCGTCGGGAAGTGAATCCGACGACCGGCCATCGCGACGATAAAAAGCGGAAGTGAGGACGGCTTACGCGACCGCCTCGAAGGTCGGGTTGCCGCCGAAGTACTCGCCGTTCGTGAACGCCGCGTACCAGACGTTGCCGTCGTAATCGTAGCTGCTGAACATGGACTCAGCGTCTGCGAAGTCCATCTTCTCGTTGGCCGTGATTTTGACGGTCGCCGTCTCGTCGTCGGAGTCCATCAGCGAGCCTGCGTTGTGGACGGTCGCCATCTTGCCGTCCTCCTGGATGGTCATGTAGGCGTCTTCGGACGTGTCGACCCACTCGGGAGCCTCAGCGCCCTCGGCCATCATCGGGACGACCTTGCCGTTGACCGTCGTCGTGCCGAGGTAGGCGACGCCATCGGACGTGTCAGATGCGTCGTAGACCTTTGCGAGCGACGACGCTGCATCGGAGTTGCCCGTGTAGACGTGGATCTTGTCCTGACTGTCACCGTTGACGCCGATCTCCTGCTCGATGCGAGCTGGGCCAGCGTCGGAGTCGTCGGTACTGTTAGCGAAGGGGTTGACAGTCGATAGCGACGACGCGAGGCCGGCGACCGACCACGTGGAGATGGTCGCCGTCTCCGTCTCACTATCGTTGTAGTAGATGAACGACGTGTTGGCGTCGTTGGCGAACGTGTAGCTCACGTTCGTCGTATCCGCGTCTGCGCCGAGGGACGTGTCGTTGATGATCTCGGCGGTGAGGTCGACGTTCTCGCCCGCGTCTGCCTCGATGCCAGTGTAATCGCTGGCGTCGTCGGCGAACGTGGCGTTGACGTAGTACGTCGAGGTTGCGGTCGTCTGCCATTCGAGCACGTCGCTACTGTTCTGCTCGTAGCTTTCCAGCGTCCGGTCACCCTGCTGGACGTCGACGCCAGTCGAGTTGCTGTCCGCGGAGTACGAGAGCGTGGAGTTGGTCGAGTCGTTGTACGTCTGTGTGCTGCCCGCAGTGACTTCGCTGGTGGTCGTCGTGTCGGTCGATTCGCTGTCGACCGACGGCGCGGCGGCCATTGCGGGGCCGGCGATCGCGGTCATGACGAGTCCGACCACAGCGAGCGCTGCGGCTAACTTCGTGATTTTCATTGAGTAAGTGTGACTGCGTGTTGTTCAGATATCGGTGCTCTAGATGTGGCCCGCACGGGCGGTGGGACCACTGGGGGTGGCGGCCCGCGGGGCGGGGGGATGCCTCCAACTTGATAACGTGCTTTCATGGTTGCTGTTGCTGAGTGGGGTGATACTTTTTACAGGTGCGTCTGATGAGCTAAGTGAGCGCGGTTCGCCAGAAACCGTCTGGCCGGGTGCTGATACACCCGACCGTGCTTGCCTGGAGCAAGCATGTCAACGTACGAATCAGGGCCATTTAGTCGTAGCCCTACGTCAGTAGGTAGTTCAGCCGACAATAGCGTTCATCACTCCAAGGAGTACGCGCTCGACGACCGTGAGTTCGAGTTGCTTCTTGAGGCGACGTACAAGATGGACAATGATTACTTCGGTCTCGAGTCACGGTTCATCGTCCTGGCTGCCGGCCGCCTTGGCCTCCGCTCGGGAGAGATCTGCCATATGCACAGAGACTGGCTCGACGATCGCCGACGGATGATCGTTATCCCACCCTATCAGCAGTGTACTCAGGGCAAGGACGGCGGCATCTGCGGGTCGTGCGAGCAGGCGGCCAAACAGAAGGTAAAGCACAACGACGACGTCGACCTCGAGGAGGCCCGCGCGTCGATGTGGTCGCCCAAGACATCTGCGGCAGCTCGCGAGGTCCCTTTCGACGCTGAGCCGAGGGCCGAGCTTGCCGTCGAACGGTATCTGGAGAAGCATGGTCGGTTTCAGGGCAGCCAGACAGGCATCAATCGGCGAGTGACACGCGCCGCGGAGATAGCCGAGGAGTTGGATGCTGACATGGTCACTCCGCACGGCCTTCGAGCGACCGCCGCCAGTCGCTTTGCGAGTCGCGGTCTGGACGTCTTGGCGCTCCAGTCGATGTTCGGCTGGGCGCAGTTGAGTACAGCTCATAATTATATCAGGCGCTCCGGCGAGAACACGGCTCGGGCGATCCGCGACATCCAGTTCTGACGTCCCGGTTCGTTTTTTCGCGACCTTTATTTCATGCGGTCGGTCGCGGACTGGCTGTTATTGAGAGCTTCAACGCTGACCGTTACGCGGGATAGATATACACATCGTCAACGAGTATGGGTTCAGCATCGTCTCGATTTTCGAGATTTATTTGCTCAGCAGGAAACTCGTAATGAGTCTGAGCAGTTGTGACGAATTTGGTCCACGTATCATTGAGGGAGAAGACGCGCTGTCCAGGTTGGAAGAAACTATCCATATCGGGATAGTCGTTGTTTGCTCTGATACCTATATCCGCCTGCAAATTGGCCGTGGTACCGCTTGCCTTTGTCCGAGCGTACCCCTCGACGACGAAACAATTCGTCATCGAATTGTGCATCCATCTATACTTTGCCTCCTCATTAGGGGCAATCTCCAACGAGTTCGGCCCAGTTCGGCCCGTTGTGGTATTAATCGTCGTCGCGGAACTTGTGACTGCCCATTTACTCGGCTGAGTGCCGCCAGTATAGAGCAACCCATCCGATTTGCCGAACGACGGATATGGGTTTACATGATTATCTCGTGCATTTCCGACGAGATACTTCATCGCCGTGGGCGTAACGACGTTCAGATTCCCATTATTCCGTTTTGTCGCCACATCGTCTAATATTGTTTGTAACTCCGAGCGGGAGAGAGAACCGCTATCTCCGATGTTCGGTGGATGCCAATAAATCGTGAGATTGCCGCCAGACTCAGCAACGTTATCAATAACGTCTAAGACTTGTGACTGGGGCTTGTTGCCTATCAGATACCGACTCTCCCACATCCCTCCATTCGCAGCCATTTGCTGGTTTAAGTCGTTCTGCGTGCTGTTCGTCCCCTTATACCATTCGAGGCCGTGGTTCCCGACCGAGTTAAAAGCCCCGAGCAGAAGTCGTCCTCCAAAACTCTCCCAATCAGATCGGTTGTTAAAGTCTGGGTCGGAGGAGAACACCACCCGCTGCGAATATATCCCTCGGTCTTGGAGGTTATTGCGTTGCTCAATGAGGAAATTGTATATCTCATCCTCGTTATCTTTGAGTACGTCGATGCCTGCGGGGTGGAGGGCTATCTCACAACCATCGGCATACATCTGAGCCAACTCCTCCCAGTTGACGGACTCGGGAGCCTCTCCGACGCGAGGGGGGTAACAGGCAATTGCCCACGGCAATCCCCGATCCTTCAAATCTTGATATGCCTCTGTGTACGTTCCCGTGCGATGGTCGTCCGTCTCTATTGCAATGGTCCCGTTACCTCTCCCTCCCCCGATGGGGGTGGTATGCTGTCCAAGCCTGCCCGTTGGTCGGACCTGTTTCGCGTTGAGGTAGTTGTTGATCTTTCCTTCGTCTGTAATGACCGATTCCGCTTCGACGTTCTTGAACGTCGGATTCGCTCCTGAGGACTTGACCTGTTCCCACTCGTACTGGCCGCCGAGAGCGGAGCCATCCTTCTCGACAGCTCGGTACCACGTCCCGCCGGGGAAGATTTGGAAGGCGGTGTTCTCCTCTGCGTTGGTCTCCTTGAAGTGCTCCCGGGTGCCGAGGATGATCGTGTACTCGCCACTGCTCGCCTCTTCGTCTTCGCCGAAGATGTCGTCGAGATAGTCGCCATCCCCGTCTTTGTCTATCCATCCCCCGGAGTCGCTGCCCGCCATAACGATGGGCAGCGACGCCATGAAGTCTCTCCGTGTGGTTTCGTGTTTGCTCATGAGTCTGAAAATCGTCGGTTAGTTAGCGGGCAGTGCGGGCGGCGGTCGTGGGTATCGGCGGCGGGTCGGGCGGCGGATGATCAGTTACGAACATTCGTCTATCACCACCCCTCGATTGTGAACGGATTCCAGTCGAATGGAACGCTCAGGTCGTGCCACCAGACCGCTAAGCTGTGGTTGAATTGGTCGTCTTCGCGCCACCAGTTCCCGCGTTCTTCCGCGGTCGGCGGGTCAACCACCGAGCGCCGATCGACGTTCCAGCCGTTCGCCAGCCAGTCCGGGTACGTCGATTTCATGTTCGCTAAGCTCACGAACTCGCCACCGCTGTCGGTCGGCGTCGTCCCGTGCCACGGTTCTATCACGCGCAGGCGTGGGTGCGTGGTCTCGTAGAGCTCTGGGTCTTCGATAACCTCAGCGGCGTAGTGCCAGTCGGAAACGATGATGTGGTCTACCGAACCGTCTTCGACAGCTACGTAGACCGGCTCTCGGTCCGGAAGGTGGCTGTCTTCTGACCTAACGCCCTGCTGGGCCGTGTAGAACGCCCAGTAGCAGTACCAATCGTAGTCGAACTCCTCGCTCACGACTTCCCACGCATGGAGGTCCGTCGGCCGGACTTCCACGTTCGAGAGGTCAAGCAGTGGTCGGTAACGCTCGATGGCAGTCCGCTCCTCGTCGAGTCCGTTGATCGTGACGTGGTCGGGTTGCTCGCTAAACGACTCATCCGTCTGTGCCGTCGCCGTCGAACTTGTCGCGACCGCGACCGCGGCGCTGCCGACGCCGGTCAAGAACTGTCGTCTCGTGGGCATCGTCACGCTCCGATCGCCTTTGCTATCTGGTCGATGAACCCGTCGCCGCCGACGTTCTCCCAGAACGTGTTTCGGAACTTTGCGTCGTCGTCCATCGCTTCACTCTGAGATTGGCCCGTCGAGTTGTCTTCGACGGCGCGGTCAACCGCGACCATCCCCTGTCCGCTCTCCACGACGGCGGCATTCGGCATGGTTCTGGTCGTTGAGGTCAGTGCTTCGCGCGTTCCGGCCGTGTCGTTGACGAGTTCCGGGCGAGCGTCAAGTAGCTGGAGTGCGGACCCAGCCACGAACGGCTGCGCCATCGACGTTCCGGACAGGACGACTTTGTCAGTGGTGCCGTACTGTGTGGCGACGCGTTGCTCGATGAGCATTCCAGGCGCGCTCACATCGACATCTTGTCCACGAGTGACGCCGCCGGAAAGATCCGCTCCCGCGTCGCTGCCGAGCTGGCTGAACGACGCGACGCCGGCGTTCGACGGCGCGGTCGTGTTCGTCGCGGCGACTGCGACCACACAACCCGTTGGTGCGTCCGCCGGCGATGCGAGGTACGGCGACCCACTCTCACGAGCGTTGCCCGCTGCGACGGTCGCGATCGTCGTGTTCCCAGCACAGGCGTCGTCGAGTGCCTGGGCGACTTCGGCCGTATACAGCTGGCTCCCGAGCGAGAGGGAAATCACGTCCGCTCCATGGGCTTCTGCGTATCTGATAGCCGCCGCGATATCGGCCGTCGAACCACTGCCATCCTCACCGAGAACCCGGAGCGCCAGCACGTCCGCTCCAGGTGCGACGCCCTCGTATTCCTCGTCAGACACCGAGGAGTTCGGGTCATTCACGATCGTGCTGCCGACCCATGATCCGTGCCCGTTGCCTGAGCGAATCGCGTCTAGGCCGTTTTTCTCGACAGTATCCTCATACGTGGAGTTCGACTCGGTGAAGTCCTTCGACGCGTTGAGAACGTTGTCTTCGAGGCCGAGCGTGCCGTTCGCCGTATTGAACTCGGTATCCACGACGGCAACCGTGAGTCCGGAGCCATCGGCCGACAGATTGTCGCTGCCGATTACTTCTCGCGCTTCGCCCGCGGTCGTGACGTTCATCGAGTCACGGTAGGCAATCCCGGAGTCCGGCCAGTCCTTTCGGAACTGTCGGAACGTCCCATAATCGTCGGGGACGGTCGCGTTCTCTGCGGTCGGGACGCTGGAGGTCGGCACCGGCTCTGTCATCGAGAGATACCGGTTGGGGCTGATTCGCGTGACGTAGGCCTGATGCGCGAGGCCGTTGTTTCGAAGGCCGGCCCAGAACGTGAGGCCCATGTCGCCGGGCGATGCCGCAATGACGGCCTGGTTTTCATCCATCTTCGAGAGGAGACTTCGACTCTCGCTCTCGTTCGTCCAGGCAGAGAGTGCCGACGTATCGTTGTCGCTGACTGTGACAATCCATGTCGGCGTTCCCGATCCGTGTTTGACCGCGTCATCGGGGACTTGGTAGCCCTGGAACCACTCTTGATTGTCCTCGATTCCCGGCGCTATCGGTTCGTCGCTGGCCGCGAGTGCGACCGGGCTCATGATGCTTGCAACCACAAGTATCGAGACAAGGGCGATTGCGCGCGTTCTCATGCTATCGCCCCCGTGGCTGCCGAGGTTGTGGTAGGCATCATTGGTGCGGTCTGGAGGATGTCGATTCCGGGCAGGTCAGGAATGCTCTCTTCGAAGTTCTGGATTTGCCAATTCACCCAGTCTGCCGTGTTCGGATTCGAGATATACCGGACACAGACGCCGCCGTCGGCCTGGGTGTAGGTGTTGATGCTCGTCGCATTGTCCGTGTGGCTCACTGACCCGTACTTCCCGCCATCGGCCGGTATCGGCTGGAGATTGCCATCAGCGACGCGGTACACGTAGCTGTCATCACCGACGTTTTGTAGATGTGTGATGACCGTCGCCCGCTGCCGGACGTTCGTGTCGTCCGGCTCCCTGACGATTTGGGTACACGTCGTCGCCCGCGAGGGCATGTCGATAGTCTCGACGTGACTGTGGATGGCCGGCGGGGGGTCGTCGTTGCCTCCCACGCGTGCGAGGACGTTGACCCGGCCGTTACCGAGGTGGGTCTCGACGTTCCCACCGACGAGGTCGTCACCCGTGAGCGCGTACGGACCGCTAAGTCCCTTCTGTGCCCTGACTGTTGCCGGATTGTCGATATTCCCGCCGAGTGCTCTGATGTCGACGGGCTCCGTGACATTGTTGCCGTCGGCGTTACTGTAGGTGACGCCCACGCTATAGCGGCCAGTGCCGTCGGTTCGGAACGACGCTTCGCCGTTCTCTACTGTCGCGTTGATCTCGCCGTTCGGTCCGGTCACTTCGACCGCTTCGAGCTCGCCGAAGCGGTTGGGTCGATCGGGTGCGACTTTGAGGGTCACGGACTCATCTGGGCCCGGTGAGAGCGTCGAGAACGAGATGTGTTCGAGGCCCGGGATGCTCCCGGTGAAGTTCGGATTCCTGATGATTTGGGACCCACTGCCGGATTCCCCACTCTCTGAGGTAACTCTCGTCACGAACTCGACAGCACCAGTTTGATTGTTCGGGACGGGATAGTCTTCGACTGCGATTCGCGTGCCGGTCGCGCCAAAGATGCCAGTTTCCTCAACCGAGATATAACTCTCGTTGACCGGGACGGTAGTTCCGTTCGAGTATTTGGCGAGCACCGTGATTTTGTCCGACGGGATGAGTTGGGCGAACTCGAAGATCGCGCCGATGGTCTCGTTCGTGATTTCTCCGGGGTTGGTGGTCGGCGGTTCCGATATCTGTGGCCCCTGCTTGAGGACCACGTCGATGGCCCGGATGCGTTCGAGGAGTTGTTTCGTCGAGAGGTCTTCGGGATCGGTGACGACCTCGGATTGTTCGATACCGAGTCGGTCCGCGACTCGCTGTTCGAGTTGCGGGTTGTTCGCGATCTGCCCCGACAAGGTTTCGTAGAGTTGTTCTAACTCTTCGCGACTCATGTCCTCGATGACCGACTGCGGCAAGCCGGCGAGCGAGGTGAAGTCGTACTTGTTGAAGTAGTCAGTAATCTTCGACGTGATGTTCTGGACTTTCCCGGGATCGACGTACGACTCGGCCGAGACCTCCCTCACTTCGACGGTAACGTTCTGTTTTGGTACGTCGTGGGCCTCTCTGCCGGTCTGGATGTACATCGACTGCACGTCGAACACTTCCGAGAGGTCGCTAGTGTTGTCGATTTTGACTGACTCGTAATATTCCCGTGCGTCCGCGCGAGTCGCGTTCTGTGGGTCAACGTCAAGCGAGTCCGGAACCTTGTAGGCGACGACGTCGACGGTTTTGACGGTGTCTGAACCGAAGTTCATCTCGAAGCTACCGTTCTCGTTGGTGGTCGTTTTGACGCGCTTGAACGTCCCGTTGGCCTGGAGGTCTTCGAGCAGCTTCGCCTGGTCGATTAGGTTCCCGGCTTCGTTCCTGAGATCTTCCTGATAGCCCGAAATGATTTCCGCGGGGTCACCGACCGCGAGGAGGTACGACGATTCGGGGCTGTCCTCGGGGTAGATTCGGTAGAAGCCAGCGCTGAGGGTTACTTTAGCGAACTTGTGTTCCTTCGAATTTGCGCCGAGGAAGCTGCTGCCGCCGATGCTGTGTCGGGTTACGTATTTCTCGCTGTTGATGACGTTGTTCCCACCGCCAGGGCCGAGCTGCTCGACGACGACCGTGCCGTTCGTAGTTACGCCCGACAGGTCTTCGTCAGCGTTGTCCTGGAAATACGGTGATCGTGAGGCGTCACGGACGGAGAGGAGTAACGTCTCTCCCGCGGGCGCGTGCTTGAGTCCGCCGTAGGGGCCGCCCTGGGTATGCTGGAAGCCAAGCGTCGGGTCCCGAAGTCGGTAGCCCGTGTCACCGACGATCGGCGCGGTGACGACAGTCGGGTCTGGGATGTCCCAGTCCTGAGGCGTGTGGACCGTGGCGTACTTGCCCGAGGGCTGGCCGATGAGCGTTTCCGGGGATTTGTCGCCCTGTCCGTCCGCGCCCGCGACTACGCCGCCCCAGCCTTCGGGAGCGGCCTTATCGAGTCGACCTTTGAGCCGTTCGGCTTTGTTACGCTTTTCCTCGATAGTGCCGTTGAGGTTGGCGAAATCGACGCCGTATCCGACGGCGGTTGCGTTGGCGACGGCATCGCCGCCTTGCGTGCGCACGGTTCCCGAAAAGTCAGGAGTCGGTTCGGTCGCTTGGACAGAGGTGTCCCACGTTTCTAGATTCCCACTTCCTTCAAGAGTTGCAGTAACATTACCACTGGAGCCATCGTTCAGCAAAATGTCGGTCGCAGCGTCGTTTATTGTGATATCTCGCTGTAGTCCCAGAGAGTAGTTATACACAAACAGACCGCCATTTATCCCAGATAAGAAGACGCGATTCGATTCGGGGTACACAGCGGTCCTCCCCGTGTCTTCTGGCGTCGAGAATATTTGAGAGCTGCCAGAAGTTAGGTCGATGGAAAGCGCGCCATTTCTGCCAGCAGCGAATACCCTCCGATCATCTGAGTCAATAGAGACACCGCCTCCAAAGTCGCCCCCGGAGGCCCAGCTATTTACGATGGTTCCGGTGTCGGGGTCAAATCGATTGACATTCCCCGGATCTGCTGCATCCATGTAAAAGAAGTCCCCAGAGACAGGGTCGTAAGCAGGCTCCTGAATGAATAGTGAACTAGTGCTCGTGGATGATTGAACGTTCCCCGACGAATCTAATACTATCGTTCTGGGACCATCAACGCCAACAATGATTTGAGAGTTGTCGTCGGATATTCCGAGTCCGAGCGCGTCAGAATACGACTTTGACCACGACTGTGTGCCGTCAGGCTTCATCGCGATGACGCCACCTTGTGCGTCGGTATAGATGAGGTTGTTAGAAGAGTTGTCATACACCATGTTTTCGGTCAAACCCGGCTCGTTAGCCGCGGAAGGGCCGCTCACCACAGTTGTGATATTGGAGACCAAATTCAGATTTCCATTGAACTCAGAAATCGTGTATATGTCATCTTGCCAGCCCACATAGGCATAATAACTGTCTGAGTCTGGGTCATCCACTATTGAGATTACGTCTCTAATACCGTCCGTTGTGCCACTCTGCACGACCTCTGGATTAGCACTCGCCTCGCCAACCGGCGAGAGGTCCGCTCCAAAACCGTAGAAGGGCGCGACCATTGCCGTCACAATCAGCAGCGCCACGGCTGCCGCTCGAAAGGCACTTCGTGAAACATTCATCTCTCGAATCCCTCAGTTCTGCACCGGGAGCGGAAGCGCCCGGTCGCTCAGTCGTTCGATAACCTCGTCGTCTTTGATGTCCGGTTGATTTCGAAGCCGAATCGCTTCGACCATCAGCTCGGTATGCTCTCGCTCAGTGATGTGGCCCGCCTTCTCCCACGTCGAGAGCATCATGTCCACGCGTGCGGAGAAGTCCTTGTTCTGGAGAGCGTCGGTAGCGAGGCGTTCGATTATCTCGTCGTCGTCTTTGTCGGAGGAGGATTTCATCGACTGCGCGTCACGGTAGAGATCGTCGGCGACTTCCTCCGTGATATGGCCGATGTGGTCCCAGTGGTCGAGCAGGATGCGGACTATTGAAAGAAAGCGCTCGGTCGAGACGTCCCCGAGTCGGACACCAGTAGACTCGCCGCCAGTGATTTCGCCGCCCTCCTCGTTGATGCGTGCCCGTCGAAGGTGTTCGCGGTTTCCCTCGCCGTGTGGGTAGACTTCGGGCTCAGTCAGTTCGGTCGGTTCTCGCGCCGGATCGTCAATCGACGCGCCGCACATTTTCGGCGCGATGGCGCGAAGCATTTCCCACGCGACTGATTCAGCTTTGTCGTCGGTAATCTCGTCGGCCGACCACTCTGTGCCGTGGTTGTGATGCACGGTCGCCGCGGTCTCGACTTCGGGATTACCGTACCAGTTGTCGCGTCGTGGCTTCTTGTCGTCGGAAGATTTGGGCTGGTCTGGGTAGCCCAGCGTCTCGCCTTGACGGGTCCGTTTTTCGCTCGGTGAAAATAGCGAGCGGTCGGTACGGTCGCTTGTGCTGTTGCTCTCGGTGCTCATGGGTGGACAGGAATGACTATCGGCCAGTGCGGCGTTACCGCACTGGGCCTTTCGGCGATGGGTTCCCGACCGATTCGGGATTTCCGGGCCGTGCTGGGCGTCTGAAAAACGCCAGGCAAGCACCCCCAGAGGGTCATCCGGCCCCGCGCCGGACCCCGCCGACTGGTTATTATCAATTACTAGCCAAACCGTCATAAAGGTAGCGACACTACGTGCCCAGAAGTGGGCCAATAACGGCCCAGAGTGGTCAAAAGTACCGCTGAAGTCTGTCCGAAAACCGGACAACGCCAGCCCGTTGGATTGATTACTCCTCTGTGTCTATGCTATCCCGTGCAGCGTCCGGGTCAATACCGTGCTCGGCCTCGTAGCGCTCGCACGCGTACCATAAGGCCGTGACCATCGCCCCCGAATCCGTGGTCGCAGCGTTCCCAAAGTAATCCAAGACCTTTGCTCGAAGGTCGTCGGGGACGGTGAGCTTGTCACGGTCGTCTGCCACTTTGTCACCTCCATAGTGACCAGAGTGTCCCCGGCCCCTGATAACAATGCGGGAGTTACGGCGTGTACACCGTCTAGCAGCGCATACGTTACCTTTACTCCCAATGGGCAGAGAGCAGTGATGCGGGCATTGACCCGCTGAAATCCAAAGGGTAATACGGGGTTTTGCCACCCCGGGGCTGCGTTGAACAGCCCCCACAGGTCCATGTTCAAATAATGATAGAGCCATCCAAGCCGCGCTTGAAACCCACAAGGAAGGGTTGAAACCGACGATTTGCCTAGAACGGTGCTATAGCTTTATATTGGTATCTAATGGACGACCAATTGGCAATATGGATTTGAAAGAATTGCTGCAAGACGACGACGCAGTATCGCCAGTCATCGGAGTGATACTCATGGTCGCAATCACCGTGATCCTCGCGGCCGTGATCGCGAGCTTCGTGCTCGGGTTGGGGGACCAAGCCCAGAAGCAAACGCCACAGGCGAGCTTCTCGTATGATTACGATGAATCCGTGGATGCGCAGACAGCATCGAATATCGACTTTGGCACTGCTAACTTCAGCGACAGTACGCCAAACGGGGCACTGACGATTACGCACGATGGTGGTGACACAATCAACGAAAACAGACTTTCGTTGGTTGAGAGTGGCGGGGACAAAAAGCCGAATCTCAATTCCGCGAGTTCCATTAGTGCCGCCCAAGACATAACGGCCGGTACGTCAATTGTTGTTGGCGCAGACTCCTCAGATGAGGTCCGGGTCATATTCACGTCAACGTCAGGCGATAACACGGCTACGCTCTCGACGTGGACCGGTCCCGACGCATAACTGAACAAGCGCTTTTTTAGAGCCAGTGTGGTGCAAGAGCCACAGCACCGCTGTCGGTCAGTAGCAGAAATATCACGTAGCTGTTCCAGACCACCACAGACACGCCACGAAACGCGAAGAAAAAGAGATAGGCTGACCGGAACGGACTGCCGTCGATGCCGAGCGACCGAGCGGCGACGGTCAGTGCTTTCCAGCCCACATACACGCACGCGAGAATGACGAGTTTGTGACCGACGAGGCCCGCGTAGCCGAAGGTCTCCATCGCCCACCGAACGGACTCGGTCGATTCGACAGCGCCGAGTTCCTGGCCGATGATCGTCGTCACGATATCGCCAGCGAAGTAACAGCCGACAACGAGCGCAAGGAGGATGCGCTCGATCCGGCGTGCGCCTTGCTCAACCCGTTCTGTTGGAAACCTATCGACCGCGCGGGCGTACGTGGACATAGCCAACTGGTACGCAAACAGCGATAAAAAGGGTAGCGACAGTTCAGACCGTCGCAACCACGGGCTGATACCCGGGCTGACTAGGCACCGGTCGAAGGGTCAGCCCGGCGATGGCGATCTCGCGCGTGACCGCGGGTGGGATGCCGTCTCGGTCTCGAAGGGCCACTTCGAGGGTCCAGCAGTCGTGGGAGCTATCGCTCGGTTCAAGCACGTCGACGGCGACGGTCGGCGCGCAGTCTCGAATCGCGCGGGCAGCTCGACGAACGCGAGCACGGGCTTCGACGGTGCAACTCATCGAAGCGCCTCATCGAAGCGCCTCAACGAGATCGTCAACGAGTGAGCCGCCGACGTGCGGGCCGGTCTCCCAACCACGCTTGTCACGGACGTGTTCGCACCACTGCGAGAGGTTCGCATATGCCGTCTCGTCGAGTGCGTGTTTCTCGGCGTTGCCGTTCGGGGCCACGACGGCCACGGCGTACTCGTAGCTGTCCCAGTAGTGGGCATAGTCGTTACCGTCAGTGCCCAGAAACGTCGGGCGTTGGGTGAGGAGTTCGCGGGCGCGTTGCTCTTGGGGATTCGGGTCAGTCGTGCCGACAGGTTTACTAGTCGGCGAGTCTGATTTGGACATGGTTCGTACCTTAGAACCACTCGGTTGGGTGTTCCAAGCACCCGGCCGGCATTACTGAGGCCGACCACACCGAGCAGTTCTTACTTTAGTCCACGACGGCCGCCCACTTAGTAGTATCGGATATTTGGAATAGTGATTTGGCTTCCCCGGGGTTGGCTTTTCGCCAGTATATATCAGAATTGATATGCTATTATGCCCAGTTTTGTTGGTTAGGGGCGCGCCTGTTGGTTAGCAACGAAGATATTCGATAACATTTTGTGAGTCCGTACAGTACTCATACATGTTGGCTGGGGTGACACTCTGCCGGAACGTGCGAACCAGTCCAACACGGTGATGCAGACCGCCGCTGTCACGGCGGAATGAATCAGCAAAAACAACGGCAAAGCCTCTAGCAGAGAGGTCCCGACATATCTCCTTCAAAACAAAACCCCACCAGCGGTGGGGCCGTCAAATGTTACTCCGACGGTGGTTCGTTCTCCACATAGACCCACGCTATCAGGCCGCCGGTAGCGAATAGCGCGCCCAACAGCGGGAGGCCCATGCGAACGAGCGCAGCGCCTGAAACAACAGCAAAGCCCGGTGCTGTCACACCGAGCAAAGAGAGTCCCGACATAGAGCTTTCTCCTTCACCGAGCGTTAGTTGTCCTCGGTGACGACCGTCGTCGCGACGGTCAACTATTTGAACGGAGCCATGCTTCAAAAAGCCCCTCATTGAATCCGCGTGCGCGTGCGACCCCCAATAGACAGATTTCACTTTCACCCCGATATGCGCAACTTCTTATAACTACATACTGACCTGCTGGATAGCCGATGATTACCGACGCACGTGCCCTTCGATACGGGTTCGTACCGCGAGACCTGGACCACCGCGACGGCCAAATTGACTATCTCTCCTCGCTCTTCGACCCGCTAACCCACGGCGAGCCCGGCGAGAGCGTCTGCATCCACGGGCCGACCGGCGCGGGCAAGACCACGCTGGCGAAGTTCACGGTCGAACACCTGCGCTCGAAGGCGCTCGGCGTGCGCTGGGGGTACGTCAACTGCATGAGCGACTCGACGTCGGCCGCAGCGCTGTACCAGATCGTCCGATCGGCGGGCCTCGGCGTCGACCTCAAGCGAGAGGGGACTGCTACCTCGGCGGCGCTAGATTACCTCCGCGACGCCGATGACCAGGTTGTCGTCGTGCTCGACGAAGTGGACGTGCTCGACGACGAGCGGACGCTCATCTCACTCTGGGAGATTCCGAACGTCACACTCCTCTGCATCACACTCAAGCAAGCTGAGTGGCTGGCCGAACTTGACCCGCGGGCCGAGTCCCGGCTGCGCTGCGTCGATAGCCTCAAACTGGATAAATACAGCCAGGAGGAACTCGTGGATATTCTCGACAGTCGCGTCTCACATGGCCTGATTCGTGATCGCGTCGACCCGAACGCACTGACGAAGATCGCCGACCTCGCTGCCGGGAACGCGCGCCACGCGATCGCGTTGCTCCGACGGTCGGCCCGACAGGCCGAACAGAACGGTTGCGAGCTGACCGCGAGCGTTGTCTCGGAGAACATCGAGGGCATCGAGGCCGATATGCGCGCCCATCGCGAGCGCTACTGGGGTACCCACAAGCTCGCGCTGTTGGATATCATCCGCGACGCTGACGAAGTGGATGTCTCGACACTGCACAATCGCTACGAGGCCGCCGTCCAGAGCCCGAAAGCCAAGAGCACGCGCCGGAAGTACCTCGCATTCCTGAAGCGCTACGACGCGATCGAGTCCGATGGCAACGGCCCGGCGACCGTGTACCGTTCACTGTAGAATCGCCAGACAGCGGCCGTACCGTTCGGTAACCGTTCGTCTACCGTTCTTCTGTCGATATAGAGGGTTTTGACCGGTTTTCTGTAGCGTTTAGCGGGGTAGAATCGCCCGTTTTTCGGGAACCGTTCGCGCGCCCGCCATAGCGCTTTTTGTAGGAGTGTCGTGCACTCCGGTATGTCCTGCATAGGCGTACAGAAATCGGGTGTTGGGGGTTCGGAGGGAGTGTGCAGCCGACGGCCTCGGTTCGAGTGGGACAAGAGCCGTAATAGGGGGATTGGTTCGGGAGAGCGGGCGTCAGTCCTCGTCGTCCGGCGGGCCTTCCTGGAGTCGCTGGGAGACGCGCATTACCTCCTCGTCATTGAGTTCTTCATCGAGCAGGCGCTCGCCAAGTTCAGTAATTGCATATCGGCCGGCCTTCGAGTCTTCTTGCACGACGAGTTTTGCATACGTCAGCCTCGGCAATCTCCGGTGTACAGTCGTGTCGGATATTTCAGTATTATATCTTTCACGAAGGTTGTAATGAACTGCGCCTGGCTTCAATGCGAGTTGTGCGTCGCGGAGAAGCCTGAGAATCGCTCTATCGCTTTCGGTCAGGCCAAACACTGGACGCATTCACCCCTACTGTATCCGGTACGGTGTTTAGTTACACCGGGTGAGAGCGCGGGAGCGTGCATATACCCCCATGAAGATTTAATTGGAACTCTCATCTACATTGTAAGCGAGTGCACCCACAGTTATAAGTTATATGCTACATATAGTGATAGACAGGACTGTACGGGCGGCACACAAGTCAACCGGCGAAAAGTTCGTCGGACGACCGCGCCACAACGCGGCCGTCCAAGGTCCTACAGCACAATGACGTACGACCCACACCCCCTAAAGGGAACCGAACGTTGCAGGCGGAACAATCAGCCAAACAACCTTACCACCCTAGTAAGCGGCCTATTCTCGGCTAGCAATCGGTCCCTACTCGGAGGTTCGGCCTGATGTTCAGCGCCGTTCTCTCTCGAAGCACGGACATCGGTGACGTCGTGGGGGCCATCGGCCCCGATCTGTTCGACGCGCTCTCGAACGAACGACGACGCCGAATCCTGTGCATCATCGACGAGTCCGACCGAGCGCTCTCTGCCACCGACATCGCCGAACGACTGACCGAACGACAAACCGGCATCACGAATCCGTCACACGGCGACGATGAGTACAAACGCCGCTACGTCTCGGTCTACCAGACCCACATCCCGGCGCTCGCGAAGCTGGATCTGGTCCAGCACCGGAACGGCACCGTCACTTCGAGCGCGCACACGGCGGCGGCCGCGTCGCTTGCTCGCAAGTCTGAGAAAGGGAGGACAGCCTGATGATCAGCGTTGTCGCATCCATCGGCGAAGCGCTGTCCCAGCTTACCCCGACCTCCGAACCGGAGACTACCGAGTCGCCACTCGCACAGAGCGACCTCGACGTAGATACCTTCTACAGTATCGCGTCGAACGAACGGCGTCGTCTCGCGCTCCTCGTTATCGAGAACAGTGCAGAACTCCTCGATAAGCGCGACCTCGCCACTCGAATCGCGGCCCGAGAGACGGGGAAACCAGTGTCGTTGGTTACCAGCAAAGAGTACAATCGCGTTTACATCGCGATGTATCAGGTCCACCTCGACAAACTCGCCGAGGCTGGCCTCATCGATATCGAGCGAGATACCATCATCCCGACCGCTCGCAGTGCCGATGCCGTTCGAGAGATCAAGCAGACCACGGGGAACCTGGAGGGAAACGAATGAGCACCGAAGCGCCCCAAGACCAGAGCCAAGACCAAGAGCACGGCCACGACCCGACGCGAGTCAGCCCATCGTGGCCCGACCGACAACTCACTGCGACGCCAAGCGACGACGGCGAGAAGATGCTGTTCTACGAGATCGGTCTCGATTCCGAGTACGCCGACGGCGGCTGGATAGCTTCGGACATCACGGTCAGCACGGAGGACTGGCGATGACGGTCCACGAAACGTCCACCCGGCCCATCGACACGGCGACTGCACACGACCTCGCCCTGCTGGCCGGCGTCATCCTCATCGGCTTCGATAGCGCCATCACGCTCGCACACTGGCAGTACGAAGCCAATCCCGTCGTGATAGCTCTCGGACCCGCATTGATGGTCGGCATCAAGTCCATCGCTGCCACGGTCGCAACGGCCGTCTGGTTCGGCTTCGACCTCTCGCGATACCGCACCGCTCGCGTGTGCGCGTGGTTCCTCTTCGGACTGCACACCCTCGTTGCTGCGGCGAACGTGACGGTGGTGTTGCTCGCATGAACCACAACGATACCCGCCGACAGGCCAACGTCCTCGCCGCGGGCTTCTTCAGCGCTGGCATGTCGCTGGCCGTCCTCGTCGGCTACTTCGCAGTCCAGTGGGGGGCGCTATGAGCGCGTACAGTCACGGCGTTTCCCAATCCACCTCTACGAAGGTTCGGACCCTCTACGAGCAGGAAATCGAGACGATGGAGATCGTCCTGGAGGCCGACCGGTTCTGCATCGACGACGTGCCTGTCGACGACATCACGTACCAGCGCGTCATCCGCAAGCTCTCGTCGTGGGGCGCTATCGAGCGAAACGGCAAGAAATCGAAGGCCGACCGTGACGCGGACAACGCTATCCCGTTCTGGTCGCTGAAGGATGGCGTCCGCGAGCGACTCGAAGAGTATCGTTCGAACCACGAACGCTTTGAGTCCTGTGGCCACCGGGCACACATCCACCATAACGACCGCGGCGGCTACGGGTGTCAATACTGCAACGAACTACGGGATATCGACCGCGAGACGGTCGAAAAGAAGGTGTTTGGCCAATGAACAGCCATCTCGATCTCGAAGCGCGCATCGAGCGCCTCGAACGCGCTGTCTTCGGCGATGACGATGGTGAGGACCCGCCGATCCGAACCGACGGCGGTCAGTGTGCGGACGGTAGTGAACGAAAAGTAGAGCCAGCCTCTACAGTCCGTGAAGGATTATGGTCGACTTTTATTGCCACTCGTGTGATCAGGAGTTCTCTCCAGAAGTGGAGAACAAGTACGGTATGTACGAGTTTCGACGATGCCCACGCTGCGGTAGCGCGAAGACTAGCCTGGCGGGGTAATCCTATTCCGGTCAGACCTGGCAGAAATCATCGTTCAGTACACACGGCCACTGAACAGGAGGGCGACCGATAATGCCCTCCTGCAACAACTGCGACCGGCACGTCTCAGAGCGCTACGTCGCCGTCTTCTCGCCCGATGGCGAGACGGTCCGCTGTTGTTACCGCAACGACTGTGACCTCCAGCGAGACGGTCGCGACGTTCGCGACCGCCGGGCCCACTCCGGTGGGACCACCGAGCCGACCACGTACGAGCCGGAGAAGGCAGGAGGGAACGCATGACGGTTCACGAAATGCGCTACGCTGGCTGTTCGGTCCCCCTCCGCTACGGTCACACGACGATGACGATCCGACTCGCCGCCGAGTGGACTGACGTCGACGCTGGCGACACGCTGGAGATGGTCACCGACGACGACATGGTTCCGATGACCGTCGAAGAGACACGGACCGTCTCTGCGACCGACGCGTACGTGATCGCGAACGCGTCATCGGGTCACAGCTCGTACCAGTCGCTTGGCGAGTTCCTCGGTGTCTTTCGTCGCTACTATCCCGAGGCCGGCGTCGACGCGACCACGCCGTTGACGTGTTTCAACGTCACGCTGCAGGGCGACCTGCCTGCCGAGGCCACGGACTCCGTTGAGGTGGTCGAATGACGGGCCGACTCACGCAGAACGTCTCTAACGAACGCGTGACTCTTCGCATCTCCGAGACGTTACTGGAAGAGGTTGAGGAGACCGTCGACGGCGTGGACGGCTACGGTCGCTGTGACTTCATCCGCGAGGCGGTTGACGAGAAGCTGGAGAAAGACGATATCGACGGTGAGGAAGCATGAGCCGGGCTGGACACGGCGCACCGACGAAACGCCCCGAGCCAGACACGGAGATCTCCGAGAACTCCGAGGTCGTCGTCGAGCGCGACGGCGAAGACAAGGGCGACCAGAAGGGTGTCGTTCGGGAGGTTCGAGATTACGAAGTCCAGACCCGACTTGTCGTCCAAACGCGAGAAGGAGAAATCAACGTCCGGCTGGGACAGGCTGACCGACTGACTGGCGCGGATGCAGACATCGCCAAAGACCTAATCGGGGGACAGCGCAATGTCTGACGCGTCTAGCGGTTTTAAGTCACCGCGTACGCAACTGGAAGGACAGAGACAAGGCTCAACGAACAAACCTCGCCTGAAAAGCCGCGACGCACTCGGAAACTCGTTCTGTGGCAGGGACAGTTCCCGAGTGTCTTCCCGTAGTCGTGGTTTTTCGGCCCGTCACAATAAGCCTATCGCCGTCAGCAGTGGCTATGCTCTTCGGGCCGGCGTCCTCGTGCGTCGGGCATCCACGAGTCGTATCCACGACCACGATGTCAGCAACCACGCAGGGGGCCAGCATGTCTGAGTCCCCGCAGACGACCGAACAGCCAATCAATCAGCCGCAGTCCAACGCAGACGACTCCAGAACCGATGTGGACTGGGCAACCCTATGGATGGAGTTCGGGTTCGACTCTCCTGATGGAGTCGGCAACGAGTTCGCCTCCGAAACGCAGCTCGTCGCCGCGATCCAGTCCACCGAGCAATCGGTGGCCGGTGACGCGAAGTCCCACATCCAGAATGCAGTCGAGAAGGCCATCCTCGTCGAGCGCAAAACCGAGGGCGGCATCACGCGCGGATACACGTTCGTTGGAGGTGACCGATGAGCGTGGACTCTGCGATTTCTGCGGCGGAAACTGATGGAGAAAGTATTCCCAACGAACAGCTGCTCACGATGTTCAAAGAGCAGCAGGCCCAGATTGAGCATCTTCAAGACCAGGTCGAAGAGACACAGAAAGAGCTTGAGGAAGAGCGAGAGAAGCGAGAGGAATTAGAGAACTCGCTTGAGTTCGTGAAAGAGATGGTTTTCGACCTCGATGATGTCGTGATCGGGTCGGAGTACACTGCCGAGTATTATGCTGAAGACTATCCCCCAGTTCTCGCACAACTTGACGAACTGAACGACGGAGAGACGCTTGGGGAGCTTCGAGAGGACGTCATTGCCGAGCAGAAGACGCGGTCCCGAGAAGACAGTCAGCTTCGTCGGAAACTCAACGAAGTTGCTCAGGCGGCCGACGTTGACGTTGAGAACATCGACGTTGCTGGAAAGGATAAGATTCAACGGATTATCGCCAACGGCTGTGACGATGTTGTGGACCGGGTGTATCCCGTTCATGAACGCGCACGAGAGGTGTTGATGCACGCCGGAGATTGGGGTTACAAGGCCCAGGACAAGTTCGGCAACCGAATCACGCTCAAAGGCCCAGAGGTGCGTGAGAAGCTCGAACTGCGTCGTGACGAGAGTCTTCAGTCAAAGCAGGTTCGAGACGTCTTCGAGAAGATCGTGGAGCTCGCCTCCGACTCTCCTCGGAAAGTCAAGACCACGAAGAATGAGGACGGAATCCGAGTCCTCCGAATCCATCTCGAACAGGAGGGGCTGTAAGATATGTCAGATTCGATATACCGGCTTACACCTGTAGTAAGCTCGGAACGGTGTGAGGGGTGTAAGAGGAACGCCGGAACGGCCGGATATGACCCGCTGGAAAGAACAAAACCACCACCACAATACAACTCTAGTTGAGGGGTACACGATGTTGTTTCGTGTTTGTTTGTTTTGTTTGTTTGGTTAGGTGTAAGTGCAGTTCCCGTAAGCGGTCCGTAGCGGTCCTGTGTGGTACGGTCTGGGGCTGTTCCCGTCTTACTACAGGTGTAAGATGGGTTGGCGCTATCCTATCTGAGGTGGATGGTCTTACACCCAGATCTCTTCAATACCCACTCATTTCCGTATTCTTGGGTTGTGCTCTCTCTACCTGCTGATTCTATCTTACACCCAGGGTGTAAGACCTGCTATGTCGTCCGAAGAAAGTCAGTGCGCGGCTCGTAGACCTCACCTTTCTGCTTTAGCTGCTGTATCTCGTGCTTCATCGCTTTTGGAGTCATCCCCATGAAGGGCGCCTCGTCCATGACTGCCTCAATAGGTGCCCCCTTCTCGTATTCATCCTCCAGCTCTGCGATAAGCGACGTAACGCTCTCTACCATCTCTCGCTCGGAATGGTCGAAATTTCGCTTTCCGACGAAGAACTGTTGTGCCTCGATCGACGCGCAGTCTAATTCCTCACCGGCAGCAGACTTGACAGCGTCGGATATCCTATCATCCTCTACTTCAACGCTGAAGGCTGGGCTACCGTAATTGTACTCGGAATCTACCGTAACAGTTGCATCGGGCAACTCTTTTTCAATTTTCTCTTTGAGTTTATCTTCGGCCTTTTTTGACAGTTCCTTTGCCCTCTCAGAATGCTGCATGCTCGTTGCTTTGTGGTCATCCGCCCTCTCTAACGTCTCCATCGGATCGAGATCGCTGTCCTCCGACATATCCATAATAACGGCTAAGATTGGTTTATTAGTTTTTCAACCGCGGTGAATCTGAAAATGTACCGCGTTTCCCTCACGCCGGCTCGACGGGGCCGACGTACTGACTCTTAATTTGCTCGCCCTCACGCCACTGCAGGTAGTAGTAACTCCGTCCGTCGATAAGCTTCGTCGTCAGCGTTCCTTTCCCCGACGGGACGTCGGCTTTCTCACGTGCGAGTTCAAGCGCCCCGTCCCAATCTTCGTCATCATACCACCCATCAGGGGCCTCGATGTCTTGCTCGTCTTTGGAAGCCTGCTCGTCGTCGAGAGCCGTTA
>NZ_SRIF01000016.1:0-45074 GCF_004681185.1 Haloarcula amylovorans
CGGGGCATACAACTCGTGAGGAGGGAACCGGGTTTGGGCTCGCTATTGTCGCCGAAATGGTCACTGCGCATGGGTGGACGATTCAGGTGACCGAGAACGAGACGGGTGGTGCTCGCTTCGAGATTCTCGGTGTCGAATCAGTGGCGTGAATCGGTTGACAGGCCCAGTCTGTTCTGTTAAACTTATTCTCTGGATTGAGCAGAGCTTCTGATCGCGTTTAATCATCAGTTGGGTTGCGATATTCATGCCAGCGGAGCGTCGGTTTCGGGATTGTTAGGGCAACTCGTATCCCTTCTTCATGAGCGTGGTACCACCACCCTAGTACGGCAATACCGATGACAACACCGACCGACCGGATCACAACTGCCTCACTTGGAAGCACGAGCGACTCCTGAATAGTAGTCGCTGTCGAGAGTTTGAGGAGGCTGGCCGGTTGCGGGTTCACACCTGCGAGGACGCCCGTGAAATTGACGCCGAAGTGAATGCCGATCGGAACGGAAAGGTTCCCGCTGAGAACATATCCGAGGCCGAGGAGGAGCGCCCATACCGCGACCATGAGCCCGAACGTCGTGCCTTTTGCGACAGCATGTGTCAAATAAAAGAACCCCGAAGAGACGAGGATCGCAACTCCTGCGGCCATTCGCCGCGAAATCGCTGAAATGCTATCCAAGCCTTCAGTGATATTCGTAATTAAATAGCCTCGGACGAAGAGTTCCTCGGGCACAACGAAGAGCAGTTGGAACAATGCTGCACCCACCGCGATAACGACCCAGGAGCCGGGTTCAGTTGTGAGTCCCACGCCAGTGAACTCGTAGTAACCAATACCCAACCCGACGAGGACGGTCAGCATGGAGATGCCAGCACCGACCATCGTCCCTCCCAGGATCTCACGCCACCACTGTCGGTCGATCGCGAAACCGAGGTCGGAGAGGTGGCGACGGTCGACCACAAGGGCGGCCACTACTACGGCAAGTGCCAATCCCAACGCATTCGGTATTTGCCAAGTCAGCATATTGAGGGCCTCCACGATCGCTCCGTTTCCGGTAAAGGGTCTCGGACGATACTGGTTTCCCGCACCTGCCAAGACGAAGAACAACACGAGCCCAGCAACAAGACGGATGGGGGCGCGGGGACGGCGTTCGGCCGTATTCCAGACCACCCAGCGGAGGCGTAGTAACAGGTATCCCGGAACGCGACGAACCGCTGGTCCGGATGCATCAACCATATGACGAAGCTCCTCATGTAAAACGATGTGTCGATCTCTGTTAAATTCTCGGACAGCCCCTCAATGATTTCAACAGATTAGACGAGCGTCAGAAACATACGCTTCTGATTGTCTGGATGATCGGGTAGCGAACCCGACCGTGACTGATTGGGAGACAGGGACCCCCTCGCACGGTTGATTTATGGATGTATATCAATATGAACGTCTTTCGTCTGCTCGATACGCACACCACCTGTATTGACCCCAGCCGGGCCAGGACTTGTCACCCGCTGAGGGTTTCAACAGAGCCGGATTTCTCTCTTCCAGCCCCCAGTTCTAAGTAGGCTCTCACACGAAGACACCTATGCCTCAGGAGACGACTGCTCGATTAGAGGAATACGCCTACAGCAACGTGGGTGAGGCGCTACGGACCATCGCCATCGTATACGAGGATGACTGTGAAGTGATCTATCTCCGAGATAACCTCAAAGGCGAATATACCGCCGAAGAGTACCATGCAATCGTAGATTCATTCAGAGCCGGTCCCGAACCAACCGAACAGAGTACAGACAGCTTGCCGATCGGTGATAGGCAATCACTTGTCCACTATCACGAGAAAGCGTTCGTCTTTCAATTTCCTCACGAAAACTGCCACAGTATTTTATTGAGCGTTGAAACGAGCGTTGGATCAAAGCTCAGGTCGTTTATCAACGGCTGTCAAGAGCACCTGTAAGAACGAAATGGTACTCTCCCTTGGCACACGCAGGATTCAGTACTGGAGGTATCATAGAATGGATCTCATGCCCGCTCTTCATTCCCTCAATTTGCTCAATACAGCATACGTAGTGATCACTGTCCACCTTCTCAGAATTCAGTGGTATTCAAAGTCTCGTGCTGGATACAGCACACAGGTCGGTCATGTCACCGTCGTTGAAATGATTCGTGGAGAATCACTAAGTGCAGAAGAATGTCGAAACACACAGAATTGGGAGTATACAGTAGCTGCCAAAAGAGGCCACTCGTCGATTTGTTTTTCCAATCTGAATATCAGTTGATTACCAACATTTAACCTGATCGCATATGTTCCCTTCAGTGTATATGACAAGAGCACTCAAAGGCTCAGGCTTCTTCGGACTTGCAACGATGATGGTTGTCGGACTCTACCAGTTCACCCTCTTGGCTGGTGGGAATGGTGTCCCAGGCTGGATGATCGGCGGCCACGCACATCTCGGTGTGATCTCTATCCTTGCTATCGTCATGGGATTCGCCGTCCCCGCACTCGGAATCACTGGACGTCTCCGCACCGCAGTTACCGTTATGTTCATCGCCGGACAGTGGGGAATTCCCGGTATCGTCTGGCTCGGAGAAGGATTCGGACTCAGCTTTCTGATGCCCACTGGGTTTCTCTGGGGTATCGCGCTCATCCTGTCCATGCTTATCATGTTCTACAAAACCATCACCCAAGACACCGAACTTGGCGGTGGCCCCACTGGAGTAGCGCCTGCTGACGACTAGCAACAACCAAACTCACTCCCCACGACCACCAATCCGTTTCAGAGAGATCATTGTCGGTAACCCAACGGAATAACTAGTTACCCTATAAGCCCCTATCGTAGGAGAACGCGGTCACTCGGTTTCGAGTGCTGCATAGATCTCCGCGTGCCGACGTCCATCGAGTTTGCCCATCTCTAGTGCAATTTCGCGACGTTCTTCATCGCTCTCGGCCGCCTGATACTGCTCGTATAGTGGCGAACCTCGTCATCGACCGGGGCCGAGGAATCGGTGCTGGACGCCATTTCTATCTCGAACAGACTTGGTGTGGTCGTTTATCAGTTACTCAGGAGGAGCATCTAAAACAGCCGCTCAGTAGATGTGCGAACGTACCTTTTTCTGCCTCGGGTACGGCTCGCTTCGCTCACGTTCAGGATACCGCACTCGCTCCGCTCGTGCGGATGCTCACTGCACCACCTGGGCCTTGTTTAGACGCAGCAGAATCGGCTCCCATCCTTTGTACTCAACTGATGAAACCGCGCCGTGAGGTGCTCACGATGAATTTCTGTACAGCCGGGATGGCTCCTGACTCGCCCACTCCAGAGCGTCTAAACAAGGCTCAAGGGTGTATCATATGCTCAAGCGAGAGGCGGATCAGATTCAATGAGGTACCCTATGAGCTTCCTGACAGCGGTAGTTGTCTTCGTAGTTGGACTAGTCTCCGGTATCGTCATTAGATGGGGCGCCGGTCTCGCTGCTATCATTGCACTCCGTTGGTGATATTCGGGGTAACAACGCCAGACATCGGACTCGTCAATTACATCATTCAGGGATACTACAACGGCAACGAGCCGTTGTTCCTCGCTGGATTGTTGTTCGGAATCGACGCCAAGCAAACGAAGAACGTCGTGGTCGAACGCTGAACTACAGCCCTAGCGCTCGTTGCAATTTCGTGAGCAAGCCCCCCTGGAGGTCGAATATCTTCGTCATCTCCTCGCCCGTGAGTTCGAAGTCGAAGACCTCCAGATTGGCCTGCAGATGTTCCGAACTCGATGCCTTCGGAATCGCCGCCACCTGTTCTTGCTGGAGCAGCCATCGAAGGGCGACCTGTGTTGGCGTCTTTCCGTAGCGTTCCGCGATCTTCGTGAGCGTCTCGTCGTCCGAGACCTTCCCTTTCGCCAGTGGGCTATACGCTGTTAGGATGATGTCGTTCTCTGCAAGATTCGAGAAGCTGCGTTTCTTGCTGTACAACAGGGCTTGTGATGTGGCTAGTAACTGCGTCCACCGGCGCGAATCGCAGTTTGGGTACTGCGATGCTCGGGCAATCAGCACTCACCTCGACACGGCGAAAGAAGCGGCGTCGTTGCACTTCACTTGTTTACTCTGAGTCGGCGCAGGTTAGACGGGTTCAGATGGCCGATTCAGCAACCGGAAGTGTAAACGAGAATGTCGTCCCCTCTCCGACAGTCGAGTCCACGCTGATGCCCCCTCCGTGGCGGTCGATGATTTTCTTGCAGATCGCGAGACCGACTCCTGTCCCACCACTATCCCCAATAGCTGTAAAGAGATCGAAAATCTGATCCTGTTGCGCCGGAGGAATCCCGGGCCCAGTATCGGCCACGGTGAATCGCCACTTATCATCCACGCAGGTTGCCGTAACGCAAATACTAACCTCACCATCACTGTGGTCGATAGCGTTGCCGATCAGGTTTTGAAAAACCTTCGCGAGCTGTGTTGAATTCCCTATGACCGTCGGGAGTGAGTCGACCGTCACCTCACAGCCCTCCCGGTCAGTAAGAAGCATCTCTCGCACCTCGTCGAGAACCGCGTTACAATCAACTGGTTCGGTAGTCGACTCACTGCAGCCGATCCGGGCAAATTCAAGAATATCCGCAATCATCTGCTGCATTCGGTCAGCGCCATCGATGGCGAATTCGATAAACTCGCGTCCGTCCTCGTCGAGGTCAGCCGCGTAGCGGCGCTCCAGTAACTGCAGATAGCTCGAAATCGTCCGTAGCGGTTCCTTCAAATCATGAGCAACAACGGATGCAAACTGCTCGAGTTCGGCGTTCGACCGCTCCAGTTCCTCGACAAGTGCGTTCAGTTCCTCGCGGCGGTGCTTGAGTTCCTGTTCGCGCTCTTTTTGAATAGTAATGTCTCGTGTTGCGCCGACGAGCTGAATCACGTCGCCGTTTTCGATGACTGGCGCGAGCTTCGTCTGCAAGTGTGTAGCCTCTCCATCGACGGCATCCGCGACCTCGTATGAAAGAGGTTCACAGCGCTCGACGCATTCTTCGTACCGAGCTTCAATTTCGGTACCGATCTCCTCACCAATCACGTCACAGACAGTTTTACCGTGGAGTGCATCAGCCGAAAAACCGACCAGCTCTTCGTAGGCCTGATTAACGCGCTGAATACTGAACGAGTTCTCACAGTCGGCATTCACGAGAAAAATCGCGTCCTGCACCTGATTGAACACTGTTTCAGCCTGGGTCAGTCGCCGTTTTCGTTCCAACAGTTGGGTGAACCACTGGCGCAAATACTCGAAAAACGTTGTTTCAGCAGGAGTGAATGGCTGATCCCGGGGATCGTCTCTGACGAAGCAGACGGTGCCATAGAGCCCCTCATCAACACGGAGTTTCGCCCCAAGATAACACCCTAACTCGAACGCTTCATAGGCTGGGTCGCCTTCCCAGCCCTGTGCCGGTGCGTTATACACCTCCAACATCCCGTCTTGTTGGATCGTTTTCCTGCAGTACGTATTCGAGAGGTCCGTAACTCCCTCTTGGACGATGTCGGCGCCGGCTACAGCGACAACCTCATGACGCTCACGTGACTCTTCGATTTTAACGACGTGCCCGTTGGCAAGATCAAGTCGCTGACATCCCAACTCCAGAAGTTGTGAAATCCTCTCATCTGGCGATGCCTTCGGTGGGGCTGTGATTTCGATAAGTTGATCGCGGTACTGCTGGTGGTCCGTCTCTCGATTGTCGTGGGGATTGATATGCGATTGGCTAACGAGGGCCGGAATCTGGCTAGCCAGTCGGTCGTATAGATTGGTGCTCTCAGTTATCCGGAGATACTCGGAGACACCTGCCGAAATAGCATCGCTAGCGATCTCTTCGCTCCCGTTCTTTGTACAGAGAATGAAAGGGACGGCCGGCTGGACTGTACGGACGGTATCGAGGACCTCGATACCAGTTTGCTCCGGAAGGTCGTAGACAGAAACGACACAGTCAATGGAGTTGTCCTTGAGTCGGTCTACTCCAGCCCTCCCGCTTGGTGCTCTTGTGACGCTGAATTGGTTCTCCTCGTGTTCAAGGCGAGTCAGAACCTGTTGTGTAAAGTCGTCATTGTTCTTGATGAATAGAACCTGAATCGACTCAGTCATACACAGTTAGATACATATATAAACTGATGCTATTGTATATTAAATCTTAGGGGAAGTGTACGATTATCAGCGATATATCGTCTCAAATGCTGCCAAACCCAAGAGATACTTGGAGACACCCGTGTGTGATGCGGACTTCGCATAGCTACTACCTTCAGATATATTGATAACTAAACGTTAGTAAATGATATACAAGACATATTCGCTTGGTAGATTACGTACACGCCACGCTAGTGGTGCACTCTGTGCCGTTGCGATTGTCTACGACGGTGAGTGTGAAATCGTGTCCCTACGAGACAATCGTAAAGATTGGGACTCCCACACAGCTATATCACCGAGGAAGAAACGCGCTGGCTCATGTTCGTTTACGAACCCGGTCTTGAACAACTCTGGGCGTCGGTTGGGAGCCCCGCAGACTCGTGGACGATCCCGGACGATTCAGAGGTCGAGGAACAGATGAATCGCGTCGTTGAACAGCTGGATCGATATGGAATTGAGATTGTGGGTGATTCATTGACTATCGATTGATCGGCTCGATCGAAATCCTTAGCAGAGGATATATTCTAACTCGAGGCGGTCAGTACGGAGTGCACATTAGTTCTGATCAGTTGGTAAATTGGTAGTGTGTATTTCTCAGGTCCGCTCTCAGTCGTGGTCATTGGTATCACCAAGGAACTATGAATTCCGAGCGCATATAGTGTAGAAATGGCCGATGACGGACCATCGGA
Source organism: Haloarcula amylovorans (assembly GCF_004681185.1). Lineage (GTDB taxonomy): Archaea > Halobacteriota > Halobacteria > Halobacteriales > Haloarculaceae > Haloarcula > Haloarcula amylovorans. Next base: position 6,815 of record NZ_SRIF01000016.1, read on the forward strand.
GACGTCAGCCACCGACGTTCCACCAACAACAATCTATACCCGTCTCGTTAACGGCGTCGTGAGCCTCAACGAGCAGTGGCAGATTACGTATTGTAATCAGCACGCCGAAGAAGTTCTCCAACATAGCAGAGACGAATTGCTCGGAACAGATGCTCACGAAGTATTTTTTGACTCCCCTGATTCGAACCTCCAGCAAGAACTCGAACACGCTAGAGAAACGCGAGAACCGATCTCGTTCGAGGCACATTTCCCCTCATTAGGTTGTTGGCTGGCGGGACGTGCGTATCCTATTGAGACGGACCTATGGCTTCATTTCCGTGACGTCTCTGAACGCGCTCGCCGCCAAGCACAACTGCAGAAACGCGAACAAGCTATGAACCGTGCATACGACGTTATTGCGGACCCCGAACTCTCCTTTGAGAAGCAGATTGACGCGCTGCTAGAAATCGTTCGGACCGCAGTCGGAACGGACTATGCGACGCTCTCTCGGGTCGATCAGAACGCCAATTCCTATCTGTTCGAGGCGGTCGCCACACCGACAGACGCTGATCTCAACGCGGGCGACACGGTGCCACTCGACGTGACAAACTGCGAATGTGCCGTCGAGACCGAGCAAACACTTGTGTTGAATGATATTCAAGAGGATGCGCCGGAGCTCGCCGATCGAGCAGGGAACGCCGACTGGGGCATGTCCTGTTATCTGGGGACACCAATATTCGTCGATGGGAATTCGTATGGAACCTTCTGTTTCTACGATATGGAACCGCGGAACGAATCGTTCTCCGATTGGGAAGTGGCGTTTGTCGAGTATCTTGGCGATTGGGTGAGTACGGAAATCGAGCGCCAGCGCCAGACCGCTCGCCTCGAATCGTTCGCGGATATGCTTGCCCACGAACTCCGCAATCCGCTGGCGATCGGGCAACTCTACAGTAACCAACTGCCAAGCGAGGCTGCGCCGGAAGCAGTTGAGTACGTTGCTGAGGCGTTCGATCGTATCGAGGAACTCATTGACGTGATCCTCATTCTCACCCAAGAAGCAACGGTCAACATTGACTGGGAAACGGTTGCGGTGGCAGACGCCGCCAGAACGGCATGGGCAGATGCCGATGTCGGCGGCGCAGAACTCACAGTTATAGCTTCACAAAACATCGAAGTGGATCCAATCCATTTCCAGCATCTGCTCGAAAATCTCTTCGAAAATGCAGTTACTCATCATACGGCAGATATGCCCGTGCAGGTTACTGTCGGGGACCTCCCGACAGGGTTCTACGTCGCTGATAACGGCTCTGGAATTGCCAAAAGTGAACGGAGCCAGGTCTTTGAGACGGGCTATACGACTGCCGACGATGGCACGGGCCTCGGGCTTGCGTTCGTTACCGAACTGACAGAGATGTATGACTGGCGCTGTCAGATTGTCGAAAGCGATACGGGTGGAGCACGCTTTGAATTCACGAATACTGACCACCGTTGAACCGCTATTCTTGGCTAATCGCCTCAACAAGTGTGATTCCGAAAGGCCATTATCCACTACCATCAAAATGCCTTCGTCTTTCAATTTCCACACGAGAACTGCCACAGCATTCTGCTGAGCCTCGAACCGAATGTCAGGTCGCGGTTAGGTCTTTCATTAGCGGGAGTCAACAGCGACTCTGAATCCAAGCTAAACGGCTAGATTAGAGACACGCTGGTCACCCGCCTGATTGCTACCTGGGCTGAATTACTTTTAAGCTAAAACTATGGGATACCCCAGATATATGACTGTGTATTTTCGTGCGATATGAGAAGAGATTGCTCTACTACGCCCGGAGATACTTGTACCGGAGAACAGTAGCATCCACCATGACCGACGACGAAGCGCCGGTGCAGCACTGCACACTCCCCGAACCAATAGATGTCCGAGACACACTCGAAGGAGCTGGCATCGAACATCTCGACGTCGACGACGAGCGAATAGTCGTCATCTATCAACAGGCGATTCTCATGGTCACCGCGACAGATGGCCAGGTAACAGCAGCTCAAGAATTAGAGGCCGAACTCTGGGAAGCAGCACCACGCTCGACAGCGCCGGACCCAGAGTCGCTCCTTACTTCGTTCATCGACGAGCTAGTGGCCGCGACTGACACGCCCCCGTAGCACTACGGCATGGAGTCGTCCCGAAACCGAGAGTGACCCGCACTACTGTCTAGTTCCCTTACATCCGATAGTCTCCAGAAATCCTGACTACCCAATAAATATCAAGTATCATCTAATAATTCCTATTTTATTTAAATATATATTGTAAACGAAGCTATTTGATTGTGCTAGACATGGCGAATATACTGAATAGATTTCAAATATGATTGATAGCGCGAATAACAAGCTGCCTGGAGGGCGAGTAGCTCTTGCCGATGGAAAAACACCAGTACCGTGTTTTGATCCATACTGCTGTACCGATGCGACTGTTCTCTGCTACGACCAGAACATCAATCGGCCAGTCGCATTTTGTGATAAACATGCTGAGGATTGGATAGCACACAAGCACATCATCCGCGCCAACCGACGGTAGCTGATATTTTTTGATTTCGACATACTGTAACCTCTGATAGCTATGAGGGTGCCAGGCCAAAGAGATGCGGCGTTCTGCCTAACGAAATAGTCTCTCTTTTGTCAATAATGATCATACAGGACCGCAAGTCCGTTGCAAAAAGCGTCCAGTTCGCCCAACTGTCGAGTGTCCTCGCTTAGGGACGATCTCGACGTTTCATGCTACGCTAGTTATACGAGGGCCGTTCAATCCGAGCAAGCCAGAAGTCCCGTATTTCCTTGACGAGCTCGAGATAGGTCTCGTAGTCCGTTGGTTTCGTGAGATACGCATTTGCGCCGAGGTCGTACGCTCTGTCGATCGTCGCTTGATCATCTTCGCTCGAAAGGATAAGGATTGGTACCCGACGGAGCGGGACCGAACTTGTTTTCAGCTCTTCGAGCAGCGCCATGCCGCCCTCGCCGGGGATATCGAGGTCGAGAAGCAGGAGCTCTGGCATGTCATGCCCGTCACATTCGTCGTCACTCGGACCCCGGGTGGGAAAAAACGTAATTGCCTCCATCGTAGTAGTCGCAAAGTCCAGTGTCGGGAACTCTATCTCGGTGGCTGCTTCTTCGAACAAGCGTCGGTCAGCTGGGTTATCTTCGACAACTAACACTGTAGGCAGATTCTCTGGCATAACCGTGGATAATTAATCATACAAGTATTGGTTCTCTATCAGCATTAATTTGATGGCCAGTTAGATTTTCATTTTCTGTTGGGAAAATCCCAGAAACCATATTTTAATTCCCACTATATTACCAGAAAAAAGTTGCATCTTGTCCACTTTAATGTGTCTAAATATTAGCTATTCGAGATCAAAACCAGCCAGTATTATTTTGGTAGCGCCGGGAGATGTTCGTATATGGTCTCCCCTCCTGTGTACCAAGCTGACCTTCTCGCAGATACCATCCAGAAGGCAACCACGCAGGGATTGTTAGGCCCCAAAGAGGCCGAAGTACTGCAGACGCGAGTGCAGGGGATCGACTCGCTTGAAGAGGCTCATGAACTGTGGAATCATATCGAGGAAGAGTACGATATACTCGAATCCCAGCTGTGGGATAACTGACTGGCAGTGTTACTGTTGGGCGAGGGCATGGCCAACTCATCGTTACTGACCCGTCCTATGACTTCGAGTCGAAGCTGTAGGCTCTAGAGACCACTCTCATCGATTTGTCGCAAGTCTTTCTTGAGATCCTTCTCAACTCCTGAGGAACCTGACGTAGCCCCCATTATCTTGTGGCTGGCTGGCGTACCATCGCCAATGGACCGGTCGTCGCTACTCGCTACATTCTTAGTCGGCCTTTTGCTCGTGATCGCCGGGTGTGCTGGACTCGGAGACACCACCACTACCGCGGCACCTACCGACACTGAACCCTCAACAACTACTACTCTCTCACCGACCGACACGGACCCCACGCCAACCGCGGCTCATTCACCAACCGATACCGAATCTACAACGACCACCACAGCACCCACAGCCAACGGCACCCTCGAAGTCCACGCTATCAACGTCGGCCAGTCGACGAGTACGCTCATCATCAGCCCGACCGGCGAAACGATGCTGATCGACTCGGGTGACTTCACCGACGATGGGGAATACGTGCTCCAATATCTCCAGCGCCACAATATCACACGCATCGACCACTTCGTCGTTACGCATGCCGACGCCGACCATATCGGCGGTAACGCGGCGATCATCAACTACTACGAAACGGAGGCCAACGGTATCGGCGCAATCTACGATCCTGGGATTGCCGCCAGTACCCAGACCTACGAGGAGTATCTCGATGCCGTCGAGACACACAATGTCATCTTGTATGAAACCAGAGACGGCGATTCGATTCCCTTCGACGGCGTCGACCTACAGGTCATGGGGCCACCGGAACCATACATCGATAACGAAGCCCGCAACGAGAACAGTATCGTGCTCAAACTCACCTATGGAGAAACGAGTTTCTTACTGCCCGGTGATGGGGAAGCCGACCAGGAACGCTACCTCGTCGAGAACTATGGCTCGCAGCTCCAGTCGACGATCCTGTTAGCGGGCCACCACGGCAGTGCCAGTAGCTCGAATCCCGCCTTCCTCGATGCCGTTCAGCCGAAGGTGGCCATCATTTCTAGTGCCTACGACTCGCGCTATGACCATCCCAACACGGAAACGCTCGAGCGGCTGGCTTCCCGCAGTATCACCACCTATTGGACAGCCACCCACGGCGGTATGGTGTTCCGGAGCGATGGCCAAACTGTGACGGTGCGCACCCAACAAGCCGCGCCGACCAAGCCCCTCGAACTTCGAGAGGGCGACCCCATCGCTCCCGGTGCGACCCAGCCCCTGGAGACCAGAGCGCGCTTTACCGGCAGTGGACAGTCGCAACCGACGACACCCGTTGCCACGGACGGTGGGACGACAGACACCTCCCCATCGTTGTCGCTTGCGGACGTCAATGCTGATGCCGCTGGCGACGATCGCTCGAATCTCAACGACGAGTACGTGGTGCTCCGCAATGACGGCCAGACGGCGATTGACATATCCGGTTGGACGGTCGCCGACAAAGCCGGCCACAGTTACACGGTTCCCAAGGGCGTCACACTCGAAGAGGGCTCGACAATCACGATCCACACTGGAAGTGGACAGAATACGGCGACGGACCTCTACTGGAATGCTGGCAGCCCAATCTGGAACAATGGTGGCGATACGGTCATCGTCACGACAGCAGACGGCGAGCGCGTCCTCAGCGAGACCTACACATGATACCCGATGGTACGTACATGGCAGTCGTCGATCGCATCGAAGACGAACTCGCGACGCTTGAGGTTCAGGGCGACGACGAACGGTATAGCCTCGTCATCGATGAGACAACACTCCCAGCCGACGCTCGACATGCCGATGCGATTGTCGAACTCGAAGTTGACGATGGCGAGCCAGTCGAAATACGCTATCAGGAACAAGAGACGGCAAGACGAAAAGAAGAAGCACAGAGTCGATTCGATCGACTCTCAAAGCGACGCTCGGACAACGACGAGGAGTAAGCCTGCTACCTGGCGTCACTCAGTCGTAGTAACTAATCCGCTCGGTGACTTCAGCAAAGGCCACGTTCTCCGTTACCGTCTGAATTTCGGCGGCGACGCGTTCGCCGACTTCTGTGTCGGGGACAATAACGACATACCCTCGCTCAACTCGGGCCACCCCATCGCCCTGCTCACCGATATCCTCGATTTCGACTCGTCGCGTCTCCCCCTCCTTAACGGGTGGTCCCTGAGCCTGCCCATTCGCTGATGGAGAGTCCACACTGCTTCGGTGTGTATTTGACTCGGTCGGGTGCAGCGCAACCCGATACGTCTCACCCGCTTCCAACTCACCAATTTGAATCTCATCGGCAGGCACATCAATCACGAACGACTCACCATCTTCCTCGATCTCAGCAGAGAACAGACACTGTAGTTGTGGTGGAATTTCCATGTATGCAGACAGCCTCGTTCTCAGAGACGTCATCGGCCACCTATTTGACTCTACTCCCACGGATACTGCCCGTGGCGCTCGCGGTAGGCTCCAATCTGCTGGTCGAACTCAATTTCGTGTGGGAGCGGGTCGCCGGCGTGGACATCCTCGGAGGAGACACTGTCGGGCAGCCACTCGCGCGATTGCTCCTCGTCGGACTCACTCGACTCCTCTTCCAGATCGAGAAACCGTGCGTGTTCGCAGACATCGCACATCCAGATTTCCCGTCCAGTCACTGGGTATAAATCGAGACCATCCCGGCCAGCATATGAGTGTGGTGTCGGCTCCTGACAGCCAACACAGTCGTATCGGTACTCAAGGTCACCCGGATCTCCAAGAGAATACGCCTGGACGATCCCAGGCACCAACCAGTACTCCGCCTCACTCTCCTCGATCCGTGTCGCCAGCGCTTCGAACTGGCTGTACTCGGTCAAGCCGTCGCCGTCCTCGACGAACAACCGTGGCGTGGTATTCGGACGCTCCCAGTCGGTCTGCTCGACGGCGGTTTCGAAGAGGGTCTGCCCCACAGAGCGACCAAATCGAACGATATCCGGCGGGAACGGCCACCCCTCGGTCAGTTGTGGGGCTGGTTCGGCGTTGAAATCTGCCCGGCACTTGACTGTTGCACGGGAGGACTCAGTACCGGTCGTCAGGTCGTCACTGACAGCAAATGCTGCGGCACCGAATGCTTGGGCATGGTACTTGGTATTCCCCTCAACGACGGCAAGGATGACGCGACCGAACGACCACTCATCGACTGACCTCTCGTTCTCGACCGTCGGGTCGACGAGAGCGTCCCCAGCGCAGAACGGACAGTGCACTTCTGCTTCAGGGAGCGGCTTCGAATAGGTCGAACACTGGGTGGAGTCAGCATCGTCGGGAGTCCGGTAGTTTCCGGGCAGGTCCTCGGCATCGTCAGCGTCGGCGCGAGGGTCTGCGCTAGCGCTCCCACGGATATCTGCCGGGTCGAAGCTGGGGTTCCAATCAGTCACACACATGGATAGTCTCGTTTTCAGTTATAAACGCCAGCCCACTGCGGTGCTACAGAAAACACATCGATAGGAGCGGGTGCGAAGGGAACCTCCCCACTGTCTGAATCACAATAGCGACAATTCAGCCGCGCAAGAATTGGCATCTCTATACTCGTGGCCACCGATGTGGTTTGGAAAGTTGTTTGTCTTATATATGTCTGACAAATGTTTATGTATTGTCTGATATTCAGTGCGAGTATGGGAGAAACAAGTGGGAGTCTATCTGAACGAATCGTCCAACGGGTAGCGACAACTACCAACAGCGACGTGGTTGAGTTGCCGCCACTGTACGACAGTATCGATCCGGATGCTCTGGATATGACCGTTAAGGAGATGTCCGGCGGTGCTATCTCGTTCAAATATGCGGGACATGAAGTAACGGTTACTCACGGCGGCGCAATCAGGCTCGAAGAACAACCAACTGGCACTCCCGCCACGGAAATCGCTATGAGCGACGATTGATCCGGGACTGCTCCATCAGCCGCTGATTCAAGATATCTTTTATTGGCGGTGTCGCTGTGAGAGTATAGCTCAAGAACTTTGTAGGCAGTATTACTCGCCAAGCGGCGTGACATCGAAGGTCTGGAGATGCGACCGCAGGCGAGCGTAGGCACCATCACCGCTCCCAGCGGTCACACAGAATCGGTTCGGCCGGGCAGCACGAGGGTTGCCACCGGCGTTGATCCAGCGCTCCATGGTGAACTCCTGTGCGTCGAGTTCGTCTTTGTCCGCATCGGTACGGAACACTGCTGCAACCACGGGCGTTCCATGATTCTCGGCTCGATAGGCGGCCTCGACCGCCTCGTGGTCAGCGTCGAACCGCGTCCAGCCCGCGAACGTCGCTGGCGGATTCGCAGCGAACGCCTCAATCTCCCGGCGCTCTTTCGTCGCTTCGACGGCACTGCGCCACGCCTGCTCGATATCGTCGAACTGGGACTGCTCGATTGCCGCCAGCACATCTGACTTAAGACAATCACTGGCCCACGCTAGCACGGTTTTGGCCTTCTTCGCTCGCTCGTCGGGCTCCCCATTCAGACAGCCGAAATTCCGCTCTCGGGGCGAGAGTGTAAACATCATCCGCCGCCAGTAGCCAGGATCGGCCGCTCGATCCTCGCCCCGGTCCGGTGCCCACGCGGTCATGGATTGGCGAATCTCTTCGTGGTGTCCGAGACCAGTACGATGTCCGCCAGTCGAGAGCACCCGTTCAGCAAGGTCAATCGTCCGCTCAGTCTCGTCGGCGGGCACTTCCTCGGGACGGTCGATGTCAACGTGGTATGGGAGGCCGTACTCAGCCACGAGGACTCGGTCGATATCGGGACCGATGGGTGCTTCATCAAGGAAGGTCGGTTCGACTCCGTCCACTGGCTCGGTGTGCATCTGTAGAATGCCTCCACCCGCTGGAGGCTGCACAAAATCGACGAGCAAGAGAAAAAGAGCGAGTGGCTACGACTCGTCAGACTGCGTCGGCTGGATCGCCCGCATCCGGTCGCTGTACTCCGCTTCGTACTCGGTGAGCAGCTGTTCGAACTCTTCAAGCGCATCCGCTGCGGTCTCACCTTTCGCTTTGATGGTGAGCTGGTCTTCGTCCCAAGTGCCAGTGCCGCGTTTGAGTCGGGCTTCGACGCTGGCCCCGATATCTGTTCGTTCGACTCGCTCGATGTCGTCTGAAGTGGTGTCGTCGGTCATAGTTCCTCTCGGGAGCGCACTCTCTGGTACGCCCCGCATCTATCGGGGAGCGCAGAAAACCGCGGCGGAGTTACCGATCCCCGTCGACGGCCAACAGCGGTGGCTGCCCAGCGCTAGTCAGCGTCGAAGGCCTGGTCGCGTGCGAGGACGAATCGGGAGAGATTGCAGTATGTGTGGGTCGCTGTCACAGAAACGAAGGGGTGGGGTGAGGTGCGTGTGACACTATCAGATTCCCCTTCACCAATACTACTGTCCCAAGCAGCCTTAGTTATGCTTTGCGTATAGCGGCTCTACATCGGTCAACTACCATTCTGTACTATCTAGTGTCCAAACTGTCGCACGGACAGTATAGCCAGAAAGCCGTTTTTCTGGTTACTCGATGTCGTATCGGTCTTCGACGAGCGACCGATAGTACTCGTGATCGTCGACATCGACATCATCACAGGCATCGGTGGATTTCGCAATCACGCTCGCGAATTCTGGTTCAGGAGTCCACCCCTCAGCCTGTCGAATCGCTTCCCACTCACGAACGGCGGCCTGCTTACCGTCACGAGTCACGTACAGCACGCGTAGCGCTGGCCGCTCTCGGTTCGGTCCAGCAACAGGTGCTTTGGTTTGCCGACTGACCTGCCACTCTAACAGAAGCCCACCGCGACACTGAATCGCGTATAGGGGCTGTTCGTCCTCCCCAACGGGTTCTTCCTGGCCCTTTCTCGCCCAGGACTCGGGCAGTGGCTGGTTATCTGTCTCGTCTTTCCAGCGCCATTCGAGCGCCGTGCCTGATCGCTGTGTGCTACCCATGGTTGGTCTCTCACTCGCTGGGAGAGTGCACAAAATCGGCCAACATGCACCCATCCTTGACGGTTTCAACCGAAGCTGAAGATTCTTCCCAGCTATCAAAATCTCTCTTACCTCGCGATACCGTTCTGCTACAGACATCCCCTATTTGGGCCCAAGATACTACCGCTATGAGTAGAAGATGCTCCCCTCTCTTAGCTCAAGAGGAATTCTCGTGTAATTGTATCTGGTCATAATGTTTTTTAATGAATGATTCGTCTATCGAGTCCCAATGCGCTACTCCGAAACCCTACAGTTGTTTGAGCAAGCGTTCACATTCCCTGCCGACCGAGATACTGTCCTCAAGCAGTTAGGAGCCGTGGAGTTGATGACCCCCGCTGGAGACACAGTCACTCTCCGAGAGGTGCTCGAACGTACCGATGAAGCGATATACCACACCCCAGATGAGCTCTACTCCTCACTAGTGGGCAATCTCGAAGACGGGTTCATCGGGCGGAAATACTACGATGATCGAGCGGGCATCGAGGCGGGTGTCGATGACGTCCGAACCGAAGACGTCTCATTCTAACTCGGCCATCGATATCACGCAGGCAGTATCGACACCTCTACTGACGACTATCTTCAGTACATATTCTCGAACTCAAAGCGTGCCCCACCTCTCGTACTCGCTGTCAACGAGCACTCCCAGCCATAGATGTCTGCCATCGTTTTGACGAACGTTAATCCTACCCCCATCCCTCCATCGTCGGCCGCCGTCGTGTAGCCTCGCTCGAAGATGGTCTCCCGAACGTCGACTGGAATCCCCTTCCCGTCGTCGACGACGTAAAATCCAGTTGGGAGGTCATCAACCGTCACAGTAACATCGTCACCACCGTGTTCGACTGCGTTCTCGAAGAGATTCCGGAGCAAATGGCGGAGATACGTTTCATCAGCCGCTATCGTCAGGTCGGTCTGCACTGTCAGTGTTGCCTCGGGGGTCTCGATCTCGTCCCATGCATCCTGCGCAACGCCAGCAAGAGTAACCGGCTGCTGTTCGGACAAGGCTTTCTGGCCTCGTGCTAGGACCAGCATGATGTCGATCGTGTTCTCGATGCGATCGAATGCTTCAGCGACGTAACCGACGGCCTGCGGATTGTCCGTTTCGGACAGCTGGTGTGTGTATATCTGTCCGATCGACACTGGATTGCGAAGTTCGTGGGCCAGTAGACTGGCGAAGCTCTCCAGCCGTTCGTTCTGGCGTTCAAGTTTCTCGCCGTACTCCTCAGCGTCTTTTGCACGCGTCTTGGCTTGCCCATCGTGATACCCCATTCCCAGGCCAGCAACACTCGCGAGACCCGATAGAATGAGGAAATTTGCAATCGGGTCGGTCAACGTCGTAATGAGTGTCATGAATAGGAGAATCCCAATCATGAGTACACCGGCACGGATACACCACCCGGCGACAACTGGGAAGACGTCGGGGCGGATATTCGTTTCAGGGAGTCGGTGACCACCGTAGAAGAGGACGATACCACTCGTTCCGACTAGTATTGAGGTTGTTAGCGCTGCCTCAGTCGGCCGATCCCCGAGCAGTGAGACGACCGGCACTCCGGCAGCAAAGAGAATATAGAGGCCGCCAAGCGCGAAGAGGACACGTCGACCGCCAATAATTGCGATGCATCTTATCAAATACCCCATTGTCACTTCCGATAGAGAGTATGGTGTTAATGATTGTGGCCGAACTCGTCACCACTTCAAGGGATAGTTGAAAATTAGACATCTGCACTTGGTTGGTTATCTTCTGGTAACCAAAGAATAACGATACTATCAGAACACATCAAAACAGAAAATGTGTGCGAAGTACGTTGCAACTGGTGAGGCGTTCTACAAGGAGAAAAAGTGTGACACGCTCACGGAAGCGATATATCGGGCATTGTATGAGACAGGTGATAACTGCGAGCGGAAACAAATCCTCGCTGACGAAGAGTTGGTGTACGATTCTAACGCGGAGGGGTCATTAGTGAAGTGGGTCAAAGCTGAGCGCCCAGAGTTAGAACACCTAATTCGAGACTGAGGAGTACCGCACTCACTAACAGTGTTAGTACGTGCGTCTATTCTATACCTGCTGTAATTTGAGGAACTCCGATGACGAGACAGCGGCCGGTTATGCCGGCTGGTGCAGCTGTGGCGACTTTACAAAGACTGGAGTCTGCCCGCATCTCTGTACTCTTCGACAACGCGTGATACTCAACAATGTCGCTATTCCACTCAGAAATCTCTGAGACGTGGCCAGTGGTTCAACTGTTGGATAGGCTTCCTTTCAGGGGAATAGGGCTGCAATCGCATCAGGCCTCCCTTCTGGAAAGTGAGAGAACCGCACTGTCTGGGCCTTATTCGGACCCAGATAGCATCCCACTACCAAACCGCATACCCTTGACGAGTGGTCACTGATACGGCAGCGACCGTGTCTCTGAACGCACGGTTGATCACGTGCAGCTGTCCATAAACAAGAATGGATTAAAACTCTATTGGCCGTTCCGTCGCTCACCAGCCGTACTTTCGGCTCACAGAGGGTAGAAAAGCCACCGAGGATTATGCATCATAGCCCAAGCAGAGCAGCTAATTCCGGGACTACGCCCAGATTCCGCTGCGAAAAACCTACCAGAAAACATTTACCGAGTGCCAATGGACATCAGGTACGGTCCCAGCAGATGACGTCGACCGTTCGTCGCCTCGATCTGTAAGACGGGGCGGCACCGCCCTCACTGGGAGTCTTCTCCCATGGGCCTCCCTTCGAACGTGACACTACTTCATCGTGAGCTACGGGTATCAATCTGCTGAAGCCGCTGGAACCACGTCCGGAGCGTCTTCATCGAGACATCCACCGCGTCACTGAGCGTTGTCTGTGTCAGTCGAATATCAGCCTGCTCACTCGCTAGATATACGCATGCCGCGTCGATACCGACTGGACTGCCGTTGATCTCCGCAGACTCAGTTGCTCGCTCTGCAACCCGGGTAGCAGCCTGCTTGACCGACATCGGAACATCTCCCGGCAGCTCGGAGAAGACCTTCGGCACCCACTCAACCGGCCGCTGGACGGGAATCGAAATCTCGAGTTCAGTCTGGAACGCCCGATACGCAGTCCACACTGCCTGTTTCGAGCAGCGGGCGTAGGCCTCGATCTCGTTCATCTGGACGACCGTGTTGTATCGGCAGGCAGCATAGACGGCTGCCGCCGCCCCACTTTCGATGGAGCGTCCGACCAGCAGATCGGCGTCCTGCCCACGTTGGAATAGTTTCGACGCCTGCTTACGGACCGACTGTCCGTACTCCAGTGCCCCGACCAACCGTCGAATCTCGCCCAACCCATGCGCCAGATTCCGGTCTCGCTTGGACTCGAATTTCGACCGACTGTGCAGTCGGCGCTGTCGAGCCAATCGCCGGCGTTTCCGCGGCGAAATATCTCCCTCGCCGGAAAATCCGATCTCGGTAGAGAGGCCGCCGTCGTGCATCGTCACCGTCTGCGGTGCGCCAGTATGCTTGCGCTCCTCACGGTCGAACGACCGCCACTCTGGTCCGTAATCAACAGGCGAATCCTCGACCACGAGCCCACAGGACTCACAGTGGGTCTCTTGCTCGCTATGGCAGAGGTCGCCGTTACATTCGGGACAGCGCCGTGTCGAGACGCTCAACTCACGTTGCTGGACAGTTTGTGAAGACATTGGAAGACTTCCTCACCCACCGTGGGAGGCGAAAAATTCAGCGAGGACAGTCCGTCTACGCATCCGGCAGTCGGTCATCGGGCCGTGGGACTAATCCCGCTCGAATCTCTATATCGACCCGCCGCAGATGCTTACATCGAGACACGTCGTCCGGACAGCTACAGGTTTCTTCGAGTACGTCTACCTCGTAGACGCTGTCTGAGGCCGACTGTATTTCGTACCGACCGGGCTTTTGCAAAAACGAAACGTCGATGGCCTCGCGTTTCGCTCGCTTCGTTCGTGGGTCGTCATGGGGTTCGACTGTGAGTGGGCCGCTACCCGACTGAATGACACCGCTATTGTCGGCTGGGGCCTGTGCGACACCGCCGTCGGGGACTGCCCGTTTTGGGTTGGCATCGACGTGCAACCCGAACTGGTCATCAAGCGCATCTGATTTGCCCAGTCGGGAATCGGCCGCTCACCGATGGCGAATGCCACCCGGCGGCGGTGCTTACACGTGACCGACGGCCGATGAGAGTCGTCCGGACACTCACAGCGTCCCTGGGCCATATCGACCAGATACTCCGAGCCTGACGAGGAGACGACCAGATACAGACCCGGTGCGCCTCGGACTCGTCCAACCGAATCCAGTACGGACATCACTTCGGTCAGCGCGGCGACCGTGCGGTCGTCCACACCGGCACCATTACTGGTCATCGGCAGCCTCCAAGACCAGCAACGGTTGTCGTGAGCAATCCCTCGAAGGTGGCTATAGCAGTGGACATTGGTACAGGCGAAGCGCGTTCTCAGTGGAACGCCCCTCACCCTGCTGGGGCGCACAAAATCGCCGTCTGAGGCATTCAGTCAGGAATCGGACTCGCCTACTAACTTCTCGTGGATGTCGGAATTCACGACGGTCGCAACACCTTCGACGTCAGTTAATCCGTACTCCTCCCGAAGCAGGTCGTGAATGTCGTTCGCGAGGGCTGTCACCTCGTCACGAATTGCTGGCTCGTCCGAATGAGCCGGGAGATCGTCGGGGCCGATACCGTGGATTTCGATGAAGAGTCGCTGCTCACTCATCGCCGTCACCCCGGCGGAGCTTTCGAGCGCGTAGCCGAAGTTTGTCTTGAACGTGCGTTCGGTCCTGATGCGTCGTCTCGTAAGCGAGATATGCTTGTATCGTCTCGATGGAGTTCATACAGCGAATCCCAGCGAGAATCGGTTTGAGCTGATCGCCCGACAGGAGTCGCTTAGGTGGCAGGTCCTCCAGAATCGTGGGATTGGTATCTCCGCTCATGCTCCCATCTCCTGCTGGTCCCACGTAGCGACCGTTTCGCTGATAGCGTCGACGACGGTCCGAACCTGCTGTCGGAGTGGTACTTGCTCAGCAACGTTGACGTCCAGCTGTGCCCGGAGTTCTAGAATATCCGGCGTAGCGAGCCTGTCCGCCTTCCGAGCGACAATTCGCAGAACCTGTGCTTCGAGATCGGTCTCCAGAGGCTGCTCCGTCTGGATAGCCGCTGTGATCGACTTGACGGGCACATATCGCTGGTCGAAATACGATGCAGTGGTTCGACGACATCGCGATTGCTTTTGAGACATCCTCTCACCCGTCGGAGGGGCACAAAATACGGATGCGTTAGTGTCCGTCTCGACCGAAGGGTGAAGGTTTCTCACCACCACATTTCCCTTCTGGTCTATGGAGAGACTACCGGTTGAGAATAGGGTCTTTGAATGCCATCACCTCAACCATAATTGCCTCAACGTTCTCGTCGTCAACCCCGTTCATTTGAAGTGCTGATTTGAGATATTCTCCGACAACTCTGAAGTCTTCTTCGTCGATATCGAGATAAGCGTGTGCTTTGCGCATGTCATCGCCCGTGTAGTTAACTGGACCGCCAGCAACTGCACTGATGAATTGAATTTGGTGAGCGCGTAACTCATCCATATCCATCCCGTCGAAGTAGGGCGTGAGTTGTTCATCAGAGAGGACTTGGTCGTAGAAATCAGTGACAACTGCTTCGACCGCGTCTTTCCCGCCGATATCCTGATAGATTGTTTGAGGCATTGCGTTCATGCAAAATTGCCGTCGAATCGGAATACAACCTATCGCTAAGATGTTCGGCCTTATTTAGCTCTGCGGTAGTTGATAACAATGGGCTTGATAGAAGTATATTCCGTGTGGAATTGGCGAAAACCGACCATGAACTCGGCCACCCTACTCTGCAAGGATCTGGTCTAACAACTTCGTTTGTGCAACTGAGAGGTGTTCAACAAAAGTGGCCGCTGAAATCCCGAGTTCGTTGGCAACTGCCTTCGAGTTCGCATTCTTCGGCGATAAGAAGTAGCCCATCTCATGGGCTGTCTCGAGTACCTCATATTGGCGGTCTGTGAATACAGTCCGGTCGACAACGAGCAACGAGCGTTGCTCCTCAGATTCGCTAGATTGGGTGAGTCGGCGAACCGTAACATCTGTACAGCACGCTTGGAGATCGGAGATAACCTCCCGTAATGTTTCGAGATCCGGCGCTATAAACGAGACAACCAGCCGTTTGGAATCCGCTCGAATCTCTCGGACAGGACAGCCGTGGCTTGGAACACGCGTACATGGACACGCACTATTCTCGTGTGTATATCGATATACCGACGTTGAGCTGTCGTTGAATACTTTCTCTGCAGACTGTATTTCTGGCTCGGTGTCCTCAGCGTGATCTACTGTTACTTCGCCAACAACGCTTGGAGTCTCTGTCATAGAACTTTGGCTGACTTGCACGGATTCAATTGTACACTCCTCACTCAGTGAAGAAACGGGACAGCCAGCCACGCCGCTTACTTCCAGCTGCACGTGGACCCCAGAAGCCATATCTAGAGGGGACTGTTCCGGAAGTATAAGCAGATTCATTTCTGGGCCATACTGAGGGCGTTATATAATTCTATATTCTCCTGTCTACCGATGGAACACAAAATCGCGAACCCACGACTAACCAACAAATGACAGTCGACTCAGCAGATGTTGGTTAGTGCCAGTAATTGAGCCGTGCTGGGTTTCTGTCTGCCACATAAACGCCAGCTGATCCGTGCACCGTGACTATCGACCGTCGTCTCGAGATGGCGAGTCCATCTTGGTGGGGTGCCCACCAATCCTACTGCTCTCCTCTTGGGTCACCCTTGAACACTTCGCCGGAGGCCTGTACCTGGCGATGCTCCGCGGCGATGGCAGCGACATCATCAGTTGTGTCGTCTGATGCCTCTTCGTCAACTGGCTGCTGGTCACTACTCATGGTGAGCCTCTCACCTGCCAGAGGCGCACAAAATCAGAGGTCGAAAGCCCACTACTCAAGAGTAGTAGAAATCCCTTCTCTCACCCACCCGAACTATGCATCAAGCTCTTGATTTCGAGCTTGTCCTACTGCGATACTTTTAGTTTGCTCTGCTCTGTCTCTTCTGGTTGTAACAGTGCTTTGCTGAGCTCACTTTTCCGATGACTAACCTGCAAATGGCGGTACACAGACATTGTCGTCTCTCCGGAGAACTCGCAGAGTGGGCAGGTTGGCTCATGCTCTAACATCAATGATATCTCCGTTGCCAACTGTTTTATCACCACTGGAGAATATCATTCGGAAATGATTTGAATAAAATAGTGATTCTATCCTTCGTGGGAGGATACACTCATTGTGTGTCATACACATGCAATACATATGCTCAAAGATGACTCTGCAACCGCGGCAGACGAATCGGGACTCGACGGCGCAACTATCGAACGTGTAGCGGAGATGGTAGACGTAGAGCTCCAGCCATTGGCAACCGCGCTGGTCATTCTGCATGCCGAACTCATTGGTCGGCATTCGAACCTCGAACACAGTACGGACTATGTGACTGTAGACGGCACGCGCGCCTACCGGGTGCACGAATCCATCTGGAATGAGTTCCTCGAGGAGTTCGACTTCACCACGGAGACAGAACTCGCGGTTCGGCTGGCACACACTGAGCAGGCCAAACTCCTGTTCGCGAAATCGATTCGCGGCAACGATAACTTCGCGCCAGACGAGGAAGGTGTCGTCATTGGCATCGATACAGCCGAACAGTTTTAAGAGCGGTTACCACTACCATAAGGGACGATACTTCCACATATCCATTTTAGAGAGAATTCTCTTTTCGTCGAAACACACCACTGTTTCCGCTGAAAACCAGTAGCGTTGGTGGTGCGGTTTCATTCGAAAGAGGGTGTAGTGCCAGGGAAGCACAACCACGGATATGTAGAGACCGCCGAAAAGATCCTTTTCGTGGCCTAAGCCTCAATGGTGTCGATAAGCTCTGCCGCCGTACTCGAAATCCGATCTAATCGGTTTCGAACTGTCGCCGGCGCGTCCTCGTCCCATGCAGCTAAGTAGAATGCTGAGTCGTCCGGGTCCAACCCAAAGTGCCGACTGACAATGTAGGCCACCGCCTCAGCCTCAACCTCCAAGCGAGATTTCTCCTCACCCGGTTCGCGCTCGAAATGCATGATTGCGTGGGCGAACTCATGGATAAGCGTACTCGCAAGATCCGCCCGGTTCTCCCGGTCGATGACCTCCACGACTGGGTTCGTCGCCGTTGGACTCCGCCGTTCACATACCCCCCGTGCCGACCCGTGGTTCCACTCGTCGGGAGCGACGATGGTCGCATCCACATCGATGGCATCAGTCGCAGCCAACAGTTCTTCGACGAGCCCATCTGCATCACCATACGCTTCGGTTTCGAGGTCAGGCAGCGGCTCACCTTCAGTCTGGGAAACATCGAACACACTGGCTGGCCGGAACCCGACCAACCCGCGTGACCACTCGTCGGGGTCGGTCTCGTCGTACTCACACTCCGTATTTGCGTGATAGGACGGTGAGTTCCCACACTCAGGACATTTGCTGGTGATGATCGGTACCCAAATCCAGATCGCGTCTTCGCCCTGCTGGACGTGCCGGTCGAACTCTGCTTGCCACGTGTTATAGCCCGCGACCTTGGTCGCATTGGGACACTGCAACTGGATGAGGAGCGTGTTCCGGGCCGAGTAATCGTGGAACTTCGACTGGACTTCGAGCCACTGCTGGAACTGCTCGCTAGCCTGAGCCTCGTCGGTTAGCTCAGCGAGGTCCTCGACCCACGCATCGAGCCGGTCGCGCATGTCGTCGGCTCGGGTATCCGAGTCGTCGAAGGAGTGCGTGGTTTGCTGGCTAGACGTCTCTGCGTCGGGAAGGTCAGTTTGGATCGTCGCCATTGGTATCTATCGGGACGCACCCTCGGGCGCGCCCCCGCACCTCCTTCGGGGGCCAGAAAATTCACGCTGTAGCGCTGTAGACGCGATGAGAGTGCGGTACCGCTACTGAACAGCGAACGCTCAGTGCTGACTACAAGTAATCGAGAGACTAGCTGGACGCATTGTTAGAGGAAGAATCAGAACCCGCTGTAGGGCAAGAAACAATCGCTGCTCGATCCTTCTTGAAGACAGGTTAGGGCCAGTTAGGTGGGAGTTCGTCTGCGTGATTTTCGATTAAATCGAGGAATGGCTCGATTTCGTCGTACCGGGGCCCCTTCGAAACCTCGCCGGTTTCGCGATGCCACTCGATATAGCCCGCCTCAGCCAGTTTGGGGAGATGAGTATGAATGAGTTGGAGCTGCGGGTCATTTGCACTGTCTGCACCGCGAAACTCGAAATCCTCGTCAGAGACGTACTTCGTCGGTGGTGTCTCCGAGTCGTCGGGGAGGATGTAGTCGCACTCGACACGCCCATCCACAGTCGAAAGGGAAACGTGGTCGCGGTGGAACGTCGCACTCTGCTTGTCGTAGACCGCGCTGTCTGCCGAGAAGTGCGGTTGCGACGTGTTCTCACCACGTTTGAGGCGTTCGACTCCACTTTTGACGGCCTCGACTGCTCGCCGGATTCCTTTCTGGACAAGATTCGCGGTTAAGTCGGTTTCATCGCGGAGTCGGTCGTAGAGGGCGCGTTCGGCTTTGGCTTTGGAAGTGACGTGGTAGCCGTCGTCGCCGTGCCAGCACCAGTCGCTTGCGGTGTTGGCGCAGTATTTGAACTGCTCGACAGTCTCTCGAAGGGAACCGTCGGGGTCAAGCCCCGAGGCACTCGGCCTGTCCCGCCCATAGACAAAGCTCCTACTCGTTCCATAGTTCAACGATATGGTTCTCAACCTCGTCAAGAACAAGTGAGAGTACATCGCGGTAATCGTCTGGCCAAGAAGCGTCCTCGCCGGGCGTCGGGGCAGTAGGCAGGGGGTGGAAGTGGTCCCGGGTATTGTGAGGGTTTGGGTGCCGGTCCCACCGGCACTCCCTAGCGTGGTCTGAATGGACTTCACGATAGTGAAGTTTGAAGTCATCGTTTGTATACCAGCGGACCATCAGAGTCGCCTCCTCAACCGTAGCAGGGTAGTAGGATGGGGCGAACGTGACTTGCAGTTCGAGATGTCCGCTGGCGTCCGTGATGGTTGTTTGGTCGACTTGCTGGGTCGCTTGGAGACGCGATTGGAGAAACTCGAGAATCGGACGGTCGATGGGGGCAGGGCTACCCCCATCACCAGTTGGCGGGACCATTACGGTGATTACCCGGAGGCCTGCTCGCCGTCAGCACTGGCGCGTTGTTGGCGGGCACGTTCGTAGCGCTCGCGTTCCTCGCGTGCGGTTGTCCAGTCGCCGAGATCGCTATATACGTCGTCGATATCTCGCTCAGCGCTGTCTTCCGCAGTGGCGACGGCGTCGACGTCCGCCGGTTTCGCAGCGCCGTACGCATCCTCGTAGTCGGCGATTCGGGTGGTCAGTTTGCGAACGCGCTCCTGAAGGTCGTCGACGGAGTGCTCGGCGGCAAGCTGGTTGATGCGTCGCCATTCGAAGTACGCGTCGTTGCGCTCGTAGGTCGCCGGATGGCCGTCATGACGTGTGACGATGCCGAGATCCGCGAACCATCCCAGGTACTTCCGGGCCGTTTTCGGATCACAGTCGACGCGTTCGGCAATCGCGTTCGCCGTTGCAGGCTCACGGGTCTGGAGAATCGTTCCGTAGATACGTTGTTCGACGTCGTCACCGCGAAACGCGTTCTCGAACGGTGGCGGACCATCTGCGGACTCAGTATTGGACATACTCAGCCTTGTACAGCTAAGGATATAATTCTTGTCTCGCGGAATAGTTTCCTTAGCCATACCAGCCGCGTCTGCTCATTGTACTCTGTCGGACGTATCTGTGAGCTCGTACTCGATCCACTTGCTGACTCCGACGTATGAAAAGTGGACATGGAAAGCACTCGACGACATCATCGATCCCACGGCGAATCTCTAAGGGGTTAACCGTGTTCTGGCCGCCAACCGGATGACCTGCCCGCCGAGGTCGTTCGCAAAGTCGACAAAGTCACCCAGCGGATCAAGGACAAGCATTTCGATGTCAGGATCCATCATTAGCCGATGGTACATCTCGTGTTTCTCGGCGAAGGTCTTCCCTGAACCCATCTTCCCGGCAATTGCCTTCGAGTATGAGGAAAGTTGATAGCGATTGAGGAGGACAGGCGTGTTCGTTCCATCGAACCCGTAGAAGACACCCTCTGGATCGGCGATGGCTGGCTCAATAAAGGGAAACATCGTGCCAATGGCCGTCTCCTGCATGAGCTGGGTGGCCTTTATCCGATCATCACCGAGCGATGCGAGTGCATCCTGCGATTCGACTTGGCGTTTATCGAGCGTGACCGCTTTTGCATTCGCGGCCCCAAGCGAATCGACAACGCGTTCCGTGGCGTCATCGAGTTCCTGTTCGGTGTCAGCGATGATTTCAATGTAGATTGCGAAGTCGAAGAGCTTCGTCTCACCGAGGATGATGTCCCAAATGAGGTCTTTGACCATGTCGCGGTCGGCCTTGACCTCGTGGGTGTTGGTCTGATTTTTCTGGTCTTTCTTGTGGAGACGGGCGCGTAACTGCGTGAGCTGCTTTTTGAGTTTTCGCAAAACTGAGCCCGTGTCCCGCGGTTCAATATGCTGGGTAACGCGCACCTGATCATTCGTCGTGTACAGGTCTTCTAACCATCCTAATGGGACGCGTTCAGGATAGCCGTGGATGGTCAGCGTCCGGACGAACTGGTCGTTGCGAACCATATAGCCCGACTCGAAAAGATTCGAGACTTCCTGTAGCTGGCGTGGGGCGATGATATCCTGGTCGGCCAGTGCCTGCTCCGATTCATCTTGGACGACACCGAGTCGGAGTTCTCCCTCATCGACATCCTCGATTTCGAGCAAGTACTCGGCCTGCTCGCGGATATTTTCTTTCGTGAGGTCGTCACCATTCGCTTCGAGAATTTCAGTAGCCCGGCCGAAGGTCTCGTCGTCGATATCCTCGATACTCGGCTCGCTACTTCCCATAGGGAGCCATGATTGGATACGATCAAGCCGATCGCCCATCAGCGCTCGCCCTCCGTTTTGGTCGCGTGGTCAAATTTCTCGAACTGCGGGTCGACATGATTGTAGTAGTGATAGAGGATCTCCATTGTTTCCTGGCGCTCAGTGACGCGTTTGAGAGAGACGTCTGTTCGTCCGAGGTTATTCGTGATTCGGCGCTGGCGCTGCTGGACTTCACGAACGCACAGCTCCGTCTGCGCGGCTTCGTGCGATTCACCGATGGGGGCTTTTTTCGCGAGTCGCGAACAGACCGTTCCAATAACGGGAAGCGTGCTAAGTTGGCTTAGCACGCTGCCGGTCTCGAGATCTTTGTGGACTTGGTCAGCCTCAACCCGGGTAACGATGTAGAAATCGCGTTGTTTGAGGTCCTCGTCTTCGATATTCGTGCTGGCCCACTCGATGTAGAACTTGCGGCCGTACTGAAGAATCGGTGACTGACTCTGGGCAGTCGTATCCGCCCCAACTGTGTAGAAGCGTTCGAGGTGTCCTGTGAGGTCGAACGTCTTGGGATAGCAGGGGACAGCGACGCTGGATTCTAGAGACATGAGAAAGGACATGTACGCACTCATCGTTTCGCGCTTGGCCTCGTCGCTTAGTGAGAGCCAGTTTTGTGGGTGGACTTTCAACAGGCCGATGTAGCTGTCGCCGTCAACAGCAATCCCGTCGTCGCGGACGTAATCGAAGCGAGTGTCGACTGTGTCGTAGTCTTGCCACCCAGGCGGTCTTCCAGCTCGAAGTGATCACGAGCGCGGGCTCGTTCGCGAGCGGTCGGCAGATCCGTATCAATATCGTCAAGGAAGGCATCGAGGGCACGGAGCACTTCAAGGTCTGAATCGGGCGGAACCTGTGATTCCTCGGTGGGCGACGTTCCTGTCAGCTGGTCGTTGGTCGTGGTCGTTTGCGCTTGTGACTCAGTTCCCGACGTAGATTTGGAACCGGCTGATAGTGAGTCCCTGTTCTCGGTGACGTCGGCGGTTTCCGTCTCTCGGTCATCGGGTTGTGCTTCTGTGGTCTCGTTAGATGAAGCGGAACCCATGATGGTCACCCGGAATCAGCTTCGTGTTCGGTTTCGATAGTCTCGATATCAAGGCCGTCCTGTCGGACGCCGACAACATCCTGAACGACCGGTGTCTCATCGGCAGGTCGGGTGCGGCGGTTGTGATATGTATTCGAAGACAGGTAGTACTCTGCGGCAGCCCGAGCATAGCGAATCGGCCGCTGCCCAGCGGGGGCTACCAGTAAAATAAGGATGCCAAGCGTGAGCCCGATGCCGCCAGCGATGAGAAATAATGTACCGGTGAATCCAAGGCTCTGAGCGATCCCGAGTGTAAGGAATGGGATGATGAGGACTTCGCCAACTTCGCGAGCAGTGAGGCCGAAGATGAGCTTCGTATTGATGATTCGGCCAGCGATTGGAAAAGTCTCTATGTGTCTAGTTTATGACTAGCAGAGGAAGTTAATAGTTGTCACCGAAATTTTATTTTTGTAATATTTTTTGTATCTCTAAAGCTATTTTTCAGCGACAAATGGTTACATATCCCAATCAAAGCCATCTAGGCGGTTATCTCCGAACCACGATACGCAGGTACGTCATGAGGGTCAGTCCTCAGGAACATTATATATTTTATTGAACACGGAGATTACTGGAGACCCAGTTGACAGCCAGTATAAGAGACCCAGCACGTCATACGCCACGAAACTCGTATTTATTAGTCACCATTATACATAGTATGGGGTCCGATAACAAACACCATTCAGACGACTTGAGCGAACAAGAGCGTAAGGCGTTGCATCAAGTTGAGTTGGGAATCGAGCACCTTCATCGAGCACATGGTCACCTCGTCAGTTTCCACCACGATACTGGTCGGGCGATGGATCACTTAGCGGATGCCGAGGATCTCCTCCGGCAATGTGGGTATGATGAGTTGGCGGACGGGCTTCGAGACGAATATCTTCCCCGCGGAGTCGTGACCGACTCTACAGCCGATGATACTCATGCGGAGCGGTGGTCATACGATCTCCTCGAAAATTATCAGGATCGCTTTCTAGCTGACCTCGTCGACTTCGGGGAGACGGTAACCCAGCAGGTGGCTGATGGCCTACGACACGCTGCTGAACGAAAACAGGAATTCGACTGGAAAGGGCGCGCTCGTCGTGAATGAGCGTTGGCTCTACTCCTTACTTCTTACTCTAGCAACCCAAGGTCATTCAGTTGATCTTCGATTACCGACAGCGCTTCTTCGGCATCAGTCAACTGCTTGCCACCCGTGATGACGAGTTTCCCGCTGCCGAACAGCAGTGCCACGACATCGGGTTCGTCAAGTCGGTAAACTAGCCCGGGGAACTGCTCTGGTTCATACTCGATATGTTCGAGACCGAGCCCGATCGCAATCGCATTCAGATTCAGATTCGTCCCCAGATCAGCACTCGAGACGATATTCTGGATATGGATTGCTGGTAAGTCGTCAACCTCGATCCCTAAATTACGGAGTTCGTCAAAAATCTGTCTGAGAGCCACTTCAACATCGTCTACGCTTTTCGCCCCGGTACACACGACTTTGCCTGAGCGGAAAATTAGCGCTGCGGCCCTAGGGATCGTGCATCCGATAAACTAAGCCAGGGAAATTTTCCGGATCATAGTCACTACCCGTGAGATCCATTGCAAGTGATTCGAGCGCTAGTTCCTGACCGATATCGCTTGACGCGACGACATTCTCTACTGCAATTGACTCTGCTGAGAGACTCATAGTCGTACCGTGCTCCCACGCGCCTCTTAAAACAGGGCCTGATCCAGCGCGGACGAGACAAAATTGCTCGAGTTGCTTTAGAGGTCGCGTGCCTGGACCGTCTTTCGGTCGTTAGCTTCAGCACGCTCGGTAGCGTCTTCGAGCAGTTTGGCGACTTCCGTATCAAGTGTCTCGTAGAAATCCGCCGAGACATTGTGCTCCGACAGTGTATCCTTCACAGCTGCTTTGACAATAAGAGACATTCCAGTAAGGTCTATTCGTGTCTCCTATATAAGGCTTTGAGCCCCGAGTTGCCGCTTAGATAGCAGTAACTCGATTTACGTTGTCGTCCAGCGCTTGCGCGTCTTCCGGGAGCAAGGCGACCACGAGATACTCAGCATAGTCCTCGAAGTACTCGACGAGCTGTGCGATTCGATCTGAGTCGATCGCTTCCAGTGAATCCAGCAGCATGAACGGGACCGTCTCGTAGAGGTCGTGGACAAGATAGCCTGCCAGCGCGAAGATGAGTCCTGTGACCTCGCGCTCACTCTCGCTGAGATGCTCAACCGTATCTTCGTAAGCTGCGCCATTCTCCGTCGTTCGGACAATGTGGAGATCGAACGCGGTCTTATCGACTTTCCGTCGGCCCTCGCGTACAGTCTGTTCGACACGTTCGATCCAGATGCGGTCGAGATTCTCGTAATCCAGAATCTCCAGCATCGCATCCATGTGCTCGTTGAACTCATCGACGGCGTCAGCTTCGATCTGGTCGATCTTCGTCCGCTCGTCGGTCAGCTGTTCGAGTAATTCGTCGCGTTCCTCTCGGAGATCGTCGGCTCGGTCGAGCATGTCTTCAATCTCTTCGATTTCCTCAGTCACGTCCTCTAAATCTGATTCGAGACTGTCGATTTCGAACTCTAGCTGGTTGGCTTCTTTGTGGAGCGACAGCACCTCTTCGAAATCGTCCGATTCGAGGTCATCAACGTCGGCTTCGAGCGATTCGACGTCGTCGGTGAGTTCTTCACGTTGGGCTTTGAGTGAGTCAAGTTGCGCGTCGCGGCTCTCAATTTCATCCTCGATATCCGTGAGCTTACGCTCGATTTGCTCACGCTCATTTTGTTGTTGTTTGGCTTCACGCTGAGTGGCTTTCAAGTCCTCAAGTTCGGACTTGATGTCGTTGAGTTCCTGCACCAGGTCTTGGCGGCGCTCCTGAAGACGCTCAACAGTGTCCTCAATCTGGTCGCGTTCGACCGTCGAGCCACACGTCCAGCAGGTGACCGAATCATCGCCATTACCAAGCAATTCGTCAGTCGGTGACCCGCTTGACTCAGACTGGTCGGTTTCGTCGAGCGTCTCAAGGACCTCGTAGTCCTCATCCTCAAGTCGTTCTTCGTTGTACTGGATAAGACTCTGCAGGTCAGAAATCTGGGAGTTCAGTGTTTGCCGTTTCTCGCGGAGCTGTTCAATCTCGGTTTCGAGATGCTGGTGGTCGCCCATCGGCGTCTCGGGCAGTTCCTCGAGTTCGTCTTCGAGGTCACTTCGCTCCTGTTTGAGAGAGGAGATGCTCTCGTTTTGTGTCTCGATCTGGCGACGTGTCGATTCGAGGTCTGAGCGTGTCGAGCGAAGGTCGTCAAGCTTCGCTTCTAACTCTTCCTGATCCTCCCGACTCGACTCGATATCCCGGTTACTTTCATCTATCTCAGCTTCTTTTTCCTCGAGTTCGTCCTTCTTCTCCTGTATCTGTTCCTGTATCTGGTTTCGACGTTGTTCGAGTTTCGGGATATCCGTTTTTCTGTCTTCAATAGTAGCTAGTTCGTCATTGATGTCGTCTTTTTCATCCCCTAATTCCCTGATTCTGTTTTTAATGTCGTCGATATCGACGGGGCGCATGATGATCTCTCGAAGGTCATCACCACGAGCAACAGACTGGCGCGCTTCGTTGGTTTCCAGCAGGAATGCAAAGAGATCGGCGACCTCAGGGTCGTCGAGGTAGCCCTCGCCATCGAATGCGACTGCATCACCGGCGGGAGTGAGTGTCCGTTCGTAGGTCTCGCCATGGAGGTTCAATTGAACGCGGCCCTTGTCGGCGTCGCCTTTGAGTGTTGCCTGATTGCTTCCCATCGCAGCCATAATTGATTGGAGGAACGACGTTCGGTTCGTAGCGTTCTTGCCAGTCAGGACGGTCACACCAGGCGGAATCGAAACCTGCGTACTATCGATGCCGCCGATGTTCTCGACCGAAAATTCCGCCGTTTCAGATATGTGTTCAGGTGTACTCATATTTTGAGGAAGAGTCTCCAGCTATTAAAAACCTCTATCTAACCATCTTATTGTGCCAGTTTATGTAATCTGCGATGAGAGCTGTCCAAAATAATTCTAAGGAGCTGATGCTAAACGGTGCCCACTCAGAAAATTGAGAAGAGGTCCCAATAGCGAGATATTAGATGAAGGAGTTAAGATATTGAGAAATTCCCGACATGAAATCAATTAAGCGGTGTAAGTCGAGTCGTTAGGTGACAAGATTATGTGCCAGAAATGTTTATATTATTATATTCTATCAGGGTGCGGGGTATGGTTTATGCCATAGCTTTGCGCCTACGCGTACACAGACAAAATACTTATAAAAATATCTGCCATAGGTGCTGTATGACTGACAACGAAAAGGGGTCTGGGGCAGATCAAGGAAACTCACCACGTTCCAGTAAGGTTGCCCGGGTTATTTCAGAATATGATCTCGACAATTTCGGTGTAGAGCTCGAGAATCGTTGGTTAGGAAATAGTCGCGAGCAACAAAGTCTACGAACGCTCGCAGATGTTCTGAATCGACGAATACTGAAGTCTGCTATGACAGAGTCGGGTATGTTGGTAAGACAAGACCGGATCAACCAATTATACACGGCCCTCACAGATGATGAAACCACGGAGGGGACTCGACTCGAAGTACTCAACGAACTAAATCAGGAAGGAGTTGATACTGATGCCGTTCAGAACGATTTTGTTTCTCACCAAGCCATTCACACATATCTCCGGGAGGAACGGGGTGTTGAACGTGAAAATAACAACACAGATCAGATAGCAAAGACACAAGACACAATTGAACGATTACAAGGACGGCTTCAAGCTGTAACCGAGAAGAGCATTAAGAATCTGATTTCTACTGGACGACTCGTCCTCGGGTCGTTCGATGTCATAATAACTATCCAAGTAGTTTGTACCGATTGTAGTCAACAGTATGATATTGTTGATCTATTTGAGCGAGGACATTGCGATTGTAGAGTAAAGGATTAGGGATTCGGGCTGAGTGGGATTTACGACCGAATTTATGCGTCTGATCGGCCTCGCTATCAAGTATCTCGTAGTTGCTCTCACCGAACAGTTTTGTGGCCCGTGGCTTAGCCGCGATACACTCCAACACACTTTTTATTTCTTAGATGAGAATAACCACTGATGTTCGAAAATAGAGATGCTCTTGCAGAGACTCCTGAGCACGAACTTGCCATAGACTGTTTAAGTGCTGGTATCAATGCTGCTCACCCGAAGTCAGTTATCGAAAAGACGGTCGTAGTGGATGGAGACACACTCATAATCAACGGCACAAAATACGATATAGACGAATATAACCGTATACTTGTTCTTGGAGGTGGCAATGCGGCCGGACAAGCAGCCGTTGCTCTTGAAGATTGCCTGGGAAGCCAAATTGATGATGGGACCGTAGTTACAGATGATCCAGCTAATTTATCAAAAGTAGAGTGTATCGAGGGAAGCCATCCTATTCCAAGCGAAGCCGCAGTAGAGGGAACTAAACAGATTCTGCAGTCCGCGTCGACTGCTACCAAGGATGATCTCATCATAGCTCTCATTACTGGCGGCGGAAGCGCACTTCTACCCGCTCCTACAGAGTCTATCAAGCTTGCTGATTTACAAACAACGACCGAGGAACTACTACGAGCCGGCGCTACGATAGCAGAAATCAATACGGTTCGGAAACATCTCTCTGATATTAAAGGGGGAAAACTCGCAGCAGTAGCCTCGCCAGCGAAAGTTGTCGGTCTGATATTTAGTGACGTAACTGGTAATGAGATAGGGGCTGTCGCTAGTGGCCCAGTTTCTCCCGACAGTACGACTTATCACGATGCGATTGACATTGTCGATCGCTATAATCTCGAAGTCCCAGCGTCCGTGCGCAATCATCTAATACGTGGTCATGAGGATGAGCGTCAGGAAACTCCTGACGAGAGTAGTAGGGTGTTCGACAATATCGAAGTTCATATTCTAGCAGATAATTTTACAGCACTCTCAGCAGCGAGTGATGTCGCTCGTAAAGAGGGGTATGAACCAGTAATTCTCTCATCTCACATTCGCGGTGAGGCCAGCGAAGCTGCAAAAGTCCACGTCGGTATCTCAGAAGAGGTAGCCGCTACTGGGAACCCAACCAGTCCGCCTGCCGTTTTGATCTCTGGTGGCGAAACTACGGTTACCGTTGATGGAGAGGGGAGGGGTGGACCAAACCAAGAATTCGTGCTGAGTGCAGCGCTTGAACTTGATCTTTCCACCACCGTTGTCGGTGGTGTTGATACAGATGGAATTGATGGTAATGTCGATGCTGCTGGAGCACTAATTGACGCCGAGACGATTGATGATAGACCTGCTGCTCAGCACGCATTAAGTCAGAACAATGTCTACTCCACTCTCGATGCTGCTAAGGCACTTCTTCGAACAGGAGCGACCGGTACAAACGTAAACGACCTTCGGGTAATCGTGATTGGCAATCCCGAGGCAGACGAATGATATGGTTTGGT
Organism: Haloarcula amylovorans; assembly: GCF_004681185.1. GTDB lineage: Archaea > Halobacteriota > Halobacteria > Halobacteriales > Haloarculaceae > Haloarcula > Haloarcula amylovorans. The sequence continues at coordinate 36,014 of NZ_SRIF01000016.1, forward strand.
TGAGTTCACTCAAGAGAACGTAGCTCTACATGTTGGAAATGCGAATTAGGAATCACCTATTCCAATAGCGGCACATCATGGTCTCTATGATGTCATAGCATGAAACGGTTTATTCGAGAGATACTGCTACCACCATATAAAATCCTGTCTAATGGAACGGGGGTAGAATCGTCTGAAAGTGAATATATCATCAGTAGAACGCCCAAATATTGTAAAGTTTCCTAATATAGTCACATATAGTGGGAATCTCCGATCTACATTTTGTGCATCATTAATAATCCTCTGGTATTGGGATAGAGTATCACGACATACAATAGCACTACTTGTCCCACGGTGCGAAACTTTATATGCCCCGCCAGAAAATATACAGATATGAGCGAAAAGGTACCAATGCACTCAACGAAAAAGCTGTTCACCATTGTTGAAGAATTACGAGAGCGAAATGGCGCTAGGGTATCAGAACTAGCAACTTCGCTCGACTTACCCAAAAGCACGATTCACCGGCATCTCAAGACACTTGAAGAGCTCGAGTACGTAATGAAAGCAGGCGATATCTACCATATTGGCTCTCAGTTCCTTTACGTCGGTACTGCTGTACACAATCGAGAGACAGCGTACGCTCATATTGAACCGAGAATCAAAGAGCTTGCTACAGAAACCGAGGAACGAGCTCAGTTTATGATCGAGGAGCATGGATATACGGTCTACGTTCATCGTGAAACTGGAGATCACGCTGTTCAGACCAATACACAGCTTGGAAAACAAATGCCGATCCATGCTACTTCGGGTGGCAAAGCAATTCTTTCTGAAATGACAGATAAAGAGGTCTCAGAGATCATACAACAGCATGGCCTCCCGGAGATTACTGAAAACACGATAACAGACGAAAGTGTCTTTTTCGACGAGTTACAACAGATACGAGACAACGGCGTCAGTTACAATGATCAAGAGTACATTGATGGTCTGCGGTCCGTATCGGTACCAGTGATCAAGCCAAACGGGCAACCTTTGGGCGCAATTGGAATTTCTGGTCCACTAAACCGATTCAAAGGAGAATTTTATCGTCAAGAACTACCAGATAAACTTCTTGGCGTCGTTAACGAAGTTGAGCTAAATATGAAATATTCGTGATTGACACAGATAGTATTTTTTAATCGAAACAATATAGAGATTAAACCACATCCCATTACAACACTAGGTTTGTAATGGCCGCCTGTGATGGGGTTAAGTGATTCACGCTGTCCCACTATGTGGATCTTTAAGTACTCTTACCACTGATATGCCGGAAGACCAACTGGGTTTTCCGGCTTAGATCGCTCTCTTAGCGCCAGATACTGCTTATTGACACCACTATTTGGATAGACACCGGGCCTAGAACAGAGAACGAATGATGGCAGGCATTACAACCCTAGTATTGTAAAGTCAGTTTGCGAAGTCAGGGATGAGGTCATTCACTCGTCCCACAATACAGAACATTATATATAAATAGCGAGAGATGGTGTTAGAGCTCGTCTCGCTCTACGCCATCTCGGGTATCGTGCGTTCTCGACGTCTGTAGATCGTTGCACACACCATTGTCGCCAGCAGGCCCGAGAAGACTCTACCCCAATCCCATCCATATCGGTTGATTGGATAGGATGAAATAGAAGAGAAGATACCGAACAGCGCTGGAGGGCGTGGATACTTCGACTTAGGGAGTGACCATCATTTCATAAACAACGCAGTCTGATCCAGGAGTCTGAAGCGTTTTAATCTGCAGTTGGCTTTAGAATAGAGCCTTCACTGCAAAATGAGGAGATGCAAAAGATCGGTGCTACTGTACTACTCTGCTTCGCCAGCTGTCCAGGAGTCGTCCCAGACTCCTTTCTCTTTATAGAACTCAGCGATTCCTTGGTGGACAGGATGTTCGGGAATGATGGCGGAGGTCATATTTTCTGCCTTTGAATGGTTCGCATACGTCTGGTCTGCCTCCTGAATCGTATCAGTATGTTCGTGACTGACACGAGCTAGTTCACGTGCCGCGTCCGTGGGAACGTCAGGCCCAATTAGACACTGCAGGTCGAGATTCCAGCTAACTATCGAATCAGTCACTTTCGTCACTTCCTGATTCCAGCCATAGGGTTCGATTTCGGCTAAGCGTGCACCGGGGACTTCTTCGATTGCTTGTTTGAAGCTATCTGCGACCTCGACGAGATAGACATCGTTTCTCGCATCGATTTGCTTTGCCCAGCCAGTTAGTTCGACTCCGTTAGACCCGTAGACTGCCGCAGCGTCAACACGCCCCTCTTCGATTGCTCCAGGGATGTCGCTCGTGTCGACGTTGATGATATCGACTTCTTCCCACATTCCGGCTACGCGCATTACTTCTTCTGTAAGGAGTCGCGTCCCAAATCCGGGTTGGATGGGATAGACCGTCTTTCCAGAGAAATCTGCAGTGGATTCTATTCCGGAACCCTCACGTGCAACCCAGAAAATGTCGAGCCCGTTGAATCGGAACGACTGATGGCCGATGTTTTCCACTGGTTGCTCGTTAAAGCGGTCATTCCCCGATATCGCTTTGTTGATGGTGTTGTTGTCTGTCGCTACCGCAGGGAGATTGCCTTGATCGTATTGATACATGTTGGCAACGTTCCCCTGCGTCTGCTGAACAGTCATGTTCAGCGTATCACTGTGTTGGTTGAGAGCCCGTGCAAGCGCTTGCATCGAATTAAATGCGGTACTCCCTTGTGAAGAACCGCCCATCTGAATTTGGTACGAATCACCGCTGGATCCGTCATCAGAACTGGTGCTCGACCCATCACTCGAACCATCACTTGAACCATCGCTAGTCCCATCACCAGAGCCGCCATCGGAACCCTCGCCTGAGCCCCCATCACCCAGACACCCGGTAATGGCGATCGTTCCAATCCCAGCCGTTCCTTTGAGTACGTTACGTCTAGTCTGGTTACTGCTGTCTTCGTCGGACATCCGCTAGTGGCTAACAAATACCTGCTTAATAAACCTTTCCATCAATGACGTATAATGATGGAGGTTCAGTACAGTCGGTCATGGTTCCTCAATCGTTCTCAAAGATCAGTTAGGACGGTTTCGAGGAGAACAGGAATCCCTGATTTTTTCGCTTCATTAGCTACTATTCCCCGACTTCAACTCAATTCTCATTCTATCTCTGAACTCAGTGTTATACATCTGATTCAGCCGGGTGAATCAATGAGGAGTTACACGCGTGATTAATCAGTATTCCTAATGTTTGGTAATATAGTTTAGCAAACGCACCCAAATACTTTTATATTGGGGGTTTCGATAGTCGTATCCATGTCGTATGACATAGCGGTTATTCCCGGTGATGGTATCGGGAACGAAGTCGTGAATGCTACAGAATCGCTGATGATTGACCTCGCAGCTGCCCATGGAGTCGATATTCAGACGACTGAGTTCGATTGGGGAAGTGAGCGCTACTTAGACGAAGGGTCTCTTATGCCCGATGACGGGCTTGATACGCTAGAGGATTTTGACTCGATTTTACTCGGTGCCGTGGGTCATCCAGAAGTTCCGGACCACGTTACACTGCGGAATCTTCGACTGCCAATTACGAAAGGGTTCAATCAGCACATCTGCAAGCGCCCTTCCTATCTCTTCGAGGGCGTTGAAAGTCCGCTTCGAGGATATTCAGGAGGAGACATCGATCTGGTTGTCTACCGACAAAATACTGAGGGAGAGTACGCCGACGTCGGCGGACGCGAACATCAGGGCTTCCAGAATGAAGTTGCAATTCAATCCGCGGTTTACACCCGTGAGGGTACAGAGGCAATTGTACGAGCGGCCTTCGAAGCCGCGACAGAGCGCCGGGGAAAGCTTACGAACATTACGAAATCAAACGCACAAGCCTATGGGATGGTCTTTTGGGACGAGGTTGTCGCTGAGATCAGTGAAGAATATCCGAACGTAACGGTAGAACGCCTGCTCGTCGACGCGGGGAGCATGGATTTCGTCCGTCGTCCCGACGAGTTTGATGTCGTCGTCGCATCAAACCTCTTTGGCGACATCCTTACTGATATCGGTGGAATCATCTCTGGCAGCCTTGGAATCGCTCCTTCGACGAACATCAACCCCAGCGGGGATTATCCGTCGATGTTCGAACCGGTCCACGGGAGTGCGTTCGATATTATGGGTGAAGGTATTGCAAACCCAGTGGGGATGCTGCTATCGATGTCCCTGATGTTCGAACACCTCGACGAGGATGACCTCGCAGAGACACTCTGGGACGGTGTCGCCGAACAACTAGCGGATTCAGACGCCCCACGGACTCCGGACATCGGGGGCAACGCAACGACGCTAGACGTTGCAGGTGACCTCGAAGACCGCCTCCTCTAAGAACGATGTACCGAGTATTGCTCTCTATCGATGGATCGGAAGACCGGACGAGACAAGCAGTCTCGGCAGTTACCAACCTTCCGAAAGCCAGTACAGAAATATCGGTGACTATTCTCAACGTTTTCGAGGAGTTCGAAGCAGTCGATGACAGCGGCGGTAATGTGAAGTCGTCGGATCTGTTCGAGGACTACGAGCCGCCTACAAGTGTCGAGTTGGCGCAGGACCTTCTGGGTCGAAGCGATATCGAGTGGACATTCAGAAAAGAACATGGCGATCCAGCAGAGACTATTCTAACCGTCGCAGAGGATATCGATGCGGATGCAATCGTCATGGCACCAGGTAGCAGGTCACCAGTAGGAAAAGTTCTATTCGGGAGTGTTACTCAAGGTGTTCTCCTCGATGCTGACCAGCCAGTGATAGTCGCATAAGCTATTCTCAAGGGAGTTTTAACCTTTCACTCCCTCTTTGACGAACTACCTATCCGTAGCAGGAATTACACTAATACTATCGGTTGTTCTGCCGAACTTGCTTCTTCTCCTGTTGTTCTGATGGACTAATACGACAGTCAAGTAAGTGACTGGGTCCTTGAGAAGCATCGTTGCTTGATGAGCAGTACCATAACTATTTTATATTCCTAAAGCCACTGTGAGAGTGAACCATGGCCGCATCAAGCACCTCACGGCTAGAGTCAATAAACCTAAAAGAAAGAATAGGGAGTACACTAACGCTCTCTGCCTTGGCGCTCTGGGCACTGGTTATCTTCTACGCCTATACCTTAGCAATGCCAAGAGCACAGTACGGTGTGTTATTTATTGCCGGTGCGATAGGAGTATATATCCTAAATGAGTTAGAAGATGTCGTTGCAGAGAGTGAGTACCTTGACGCAGCGCTGTTAGTTCTCTCCCTGCTGGTTACAATCGTCGTCACAGCATACGTTAACCTCAATTTCAGGGCACTGAATATAGACCGAGTCGGGTATGCCTTCCAACACGAATACGTATTAGCAGGCGCTTTTGTTGCCGTTATCATTTACCTTTCGTGGCGGTCGTTCGGGCTGACATTTCTCAGTATCCTTATCGGCTCGCTATTGTACGGCTACTTCGGTGATCTGATTCCGGGACTTCTAGGTCACAGTGGCTTGAGCACTACTCGCCTTCTTCTCCTTTTGGTTCTGGATATAACCGGGTTCTACGGATTTCTAACCCAACTGGTTGCAGCTTGGATTGCCCTCTTCCTACTCTATGCGGGACTATTAGAGGGCTACGGAGCTTTCGACCTAATCTTCCGTGGAGCAGTGCGGACATCTAAGTATATTGATTCTGGTGTTGCGCAAACGGCTGTCGTGGCGAGTGCAGTCATTGGTTCGATCAACGGGTCTCAAACAGCGAATGCAGGCATGACAGGCTCGTTCACGATCCCAATGATGAAAGAGAACGGGATCAAACCCTCCACAGCAGGCGGTATTGAGGCCGTTGCTTCAACTACCGGTCAAGTCCTCCCACCCGTGATGGGTGCTGGTGCTTTCATCATGGCATCGCTTCTCGGAATTAGTTACATTACCGTCATTACTGCGGGACTGATTCCTGCGACAATAATGATGGTCTGTATTGTTATCGCAGTTCATTATATCGCAAGCCATCAGCTAGACGTAATCGATGTCGATGAGGTTCTAGACGAACTAGACGACCGATCCCGTCGCGACACGCTTGTTGACACGGCTAAGTTTATTGTCCCATTCTTCGTACTAGTATACACTCTTGGAGTCATCCAATTGACAGTGATGACGTCTGCACTATACACTGTTATCACGATGCTGATAACGGGTATCTCCTTCCCAGTTGCCCAAGCGGTGTATGAATCTCGCTCCGTTACTACCGAGGTTAAGGCGACGCTCTCCGACACAGTCGCTGGCTTCCGGCGAGGGGCCGTTATCACAGCACCTATTGCGATTATTCTCGCAGCGATCAACGGTGTTGTCGATATTCTCATGACGACTGGTGTCCCAGGGATACTCACCCTCTCCATGATGGAGATCTCCGGCGGCATAATGATCGTCGCAGTTCTAATTTCGATGGTGATCTGCATTCTTCTTGGACTGGGGATGCCGACGACTGCTGCATACACGGTTGTAGCACTACTCGTAGCTCCAACTCTGGTGAGCCGGTTCCTCGTGCCGGAGCTAAGCGCACACTTCTTTGTGTTCTATGGCGCGATTCTTTCCGGTCTTACACCCCCGATTGCAACTTGCGCAGCCGTCGCTGCTGGAATTGCGAATGCAGACTTCGTGGACACGTGTTACGAAGCGATCAAAGTTGCTGCCCCTCTATTCGTCCTACCATTCTCGTTCATCTATCATCCAGTCATTGTCTCTGGATCACTTGGCCCAGCGGCGCTGTTCACCGGACTGCTGATCCTGCTCGGTGGGATTAGTATAATTCACGGCATCAACTACCGATTCGAATCTGGGAAAGGGAAGCGAATCGCTATCGGATCCATATTCTTCGTCGCTGGCGTTCTTACAATGGTCTATCCCAGCGCAACCGTTCAGTACGCTGGTGCAGCCGTCATTATCACTTTGTTCGTCGTCCAACAGATCATGATGAACGGGATATCTGTTGGCGACTCAGTGAGGAGTTAGGCGAAATATGCGAGCAGGATTCCGTTTCTCTGTTCTACAGCCGCCACCGTAACAGAACGACTCTGGTGTCGGCTGATGCTACTCATCTATAGATGAGCTAGACGAGTAAACCATAGACGTTATTTTCCAGCACTCCCATTGGCCAATGCCAATGGAGTACGCTCGTGAGTCTAATCGTGTTATCGTTCGTCTCGATCCACAAGATGAAGTCATCAAATCGATTCGGTCACTCCGAGACGAACTACAGATAGATAGTGGCTTCATGGTCGGGATCGGAGCAGTTGACCGTGTGACACTCGGCCACTACGATGTTGAGGATCAATCATACTCTGAGGAGACGTTTACTGGACAATTTGAGGTCACCAGCTTTAGCGGTAATATTGGTCCCGATAAGGTTCACGCACACATTGAATTGGGTAAAGAGTCGTTTGATACCCTCGGTGGCCATTGCTCGGAGGCACGAGTTTCCGGTACGTTCGAGATTGCCGTATTTACCGGTGAAACCACCCTCTCTCACGAACGGGACGCGGAAACGGGATTAGATGTTTTTACCCTCAATAATTGAGATTGTAGCAGTACGACTATCCAACCCAGCTAAACACGGTTACTTATTCACAGTTACCACATCATCTAAACGTCTTGCCGAGAGATTAGTCATCATTGTCAGCAGTATCAACACATCGCTTACATGGTCGATAGTGGCCTTTGATAGCTACAAGCGGTTTTTCAATAGAATAGTTCATTACGTCGATAGCACGGCAGTCCTCACTCTCATGGTACGTCCTGTTGTAACTTGAACCGGATACAAGGACCATCTCTTGTTGGTTTTTCGACTGCGAACTAGAGGTTTGATCGTTCGGCATCATTGTTCCATATAGTCGCTTAGTAGTCAAACTTATCGATGGTAAGCCAACAATCGACAGTCCTGACACCATGTGAACTCCGGTCATTGGATAGACTCGTTACTTTGCCACAAATCGATGATTAGTCCAATAGATAACCCCCTCACGCAGTAACCTTGAAACGGACTCTTTGTACGAATACTATGGATTTATACGCGCGGACCGTCGATTGTCGGACGTTATGGGACAGACGCTCACGGAAAAGATTCTCGACGACCACCTCGTCGAAGGGGAGCTGACACCCGGAGAGGAAATCGGTATCGAGATCGACCAGGTGCTCACACAGGACACGACCGGCACGCTCGTCTGGCTGCAGTTCGAGGCGCTCGGTCTCGAAGAGGTCCAGACGGAACTGGCCGCCCAGTACTGTGACCACCAGACCTACCAGTTCGACTTCAAGAACACCGACGACCACCGCTTCCTGCGCTCGGCCGCCGGTACGTTCGGTGCGCACTTCTCGCGCCCGGGCAACGGTATCTGTCACAACGTCCACAAGGAGAACTTCGCCGCGCCCGGCAAGACCATGCTCGGCTCGGACTCCCACACGCCGACCCCCGGCGGCCTGGGCGAACTCGCCATCGGCTCCGGTGGTCTCGACGTCGCCGTCGCCATGGGCGGCGGCGCGTACTACATCGAGATGCCCGAGGTCGTCAACGTCCGTCTCGAAGGCGAGCTGCCTGACTGGGCCACCGCCAAGGACGTCATTCTCGAGCTGCTCCGCCGTCTCTCCGTCAAAGGCGGCGTCGGCAAGGTGCTCGAATACACCGGCCCCGGCGTCGAGACGCTGACGGTTCCCGAGCGGACGACCATCACCAACATGGGCACCGAACTCGGTGCCACCTCCTCGATCTTCCCGACCGACGAGAACACGAAGGACTACCTCTCCCGGCTCGACCGCGAGGACGTCTACGAGGAAGTCCAGCCCGACGACGACGCCGAGTACCACGACGAAATCGTCGTCGACCTCTCGGAGCTGGAGCCGCTCATTGCCGAGCCATCCATGCCCGACAACGTCGTGCCCGTCTCGGAAGTCGCCGGCACGGACGTCGAGCAAGTCATCATCGGTTCCTGTACGAACGGGGCCTACGAGGACATCCTCCCCGGCGCGAAGATGCTCGAAGGCCGCAACATCGACAAGAAGACCGAGATG
>NZ_SRIF01000016.1:45222-45703 GCF_004681185.1 Haloarcula amylovorans
TGCCGAGATGATGGCCGCCGGCGTCAACTTCTCTGAAGCGACGTGTGGTGCCTGTATCGGCATCGGTCACGTCCCGGCTTCGGATTCGGTCTCGCTGCGGACCTTCAACCGCAACTTCGAGGGTCGTTCGGGTATCGAAGACGACAACGTCTACCTCTGTTCGCCCGAGGTCGCCACCGCGGCGGCCATCAAGGGCGAAATCGTGGACCCGCGCGACCTCGCCGACGAACTCGGCGACCTCGAAGCGCCCGGCCTGGAAATGCCCGACGAGTACATCGGTAACTCCGAGTCGGACCTCATCGCCCCCGACGAGGCCGTCGATGACGACCTCATCAAGGGCCCGAACATCGGCGACGTCCCGCTGAAGGACCCGCTCGAGTCTGACGTCGGCGGCGAAGCGCTGCTGAAGATGGAGGACAACATCACGACCGACCACATCATCCCGGCCACGCAGGACATCCTGATGTACCGGTCGAACGTG
>NZ_SRIF01000017.1 GCF_004681185.1 Haloarcula amylovorans
TGGGAGGCTTCGGCCTCGCTGGACGCCTCCGAGCGCGAGCGCGAAATCCTCGCCGCCGGTGGCAAACTGCCCCACACGAAGGCCCAGCACGAAGAGGGCGGCGACGCCGCGCCCGCCGACGACTAACCCTGCTAAAACTCTTCAAGAAGGTATAGACAGGAAGCTGCAGTACTTTTTGAGGAGATAGCGGAGAGATCTTATTCTCCGCTAATTATCGTCTACTCATCGATACGGGCCTTTTCACCTGCTAAATCCTCGATAATCTGAATTACGCCGGAGTGGTCATCTTGTCCATATCCTTTCTGTTCCATCGACTTATACATCTCATGGACGATACCTGTCGCTGGCATCGGCGTACCGTACTCTTCGCCGGCATCCATAGCGATTCGAAGGTCTTTGTAATGATAAGACGAGAAGAATCCCGGTTCAAAGTTCCCGCGGATGACTCGCGGTGCGCGAGCATCGAGTGACCAACAAGCGGCTGCTCCACCGCTGATTGCTTCGAGAACGCGTTCTAAATCGGCACCGCCCTGCTTTGCCAGCAATAGCGCTTCTGCAACAGCTTGATGCTGGCAACCGACGATAATTTGGTTTGCAGCTTTAGTCACTTGGCCTGCCCCGGAATCACCACAGCGAGTAATCGTGTCGCCCATTGCTTCAAGCAAGTCGTAGGCGGTATCGAACGTGTCTTCGCTTCCACCAACCATAATCGAGAGCGTCCCGTCAATAGCACCTTCTTCTCCACCACTGATCGGTGCGTCTAGCATTTCCGCACCTTCCTGTTCAACCTCGTCTGAAAGGCGCTCCGTTGCTGCGGGCGATATTGTCGACATGTCGATGTAGATCTGTTCATCATTGAGCGCCTGAAGTACTCCATCATCACCACGAACAACTGATGTCACAGCCTCTGTATCTGGGAGAACTGTGACTACGACATCTGAATTGCGTGTAACTTCTGCAGGCGATCTAGCGGCCCGTGCCCCTTGGTCAACCAATTGCTTGACTGGTTCCTGTGAACGATTGTACGCAATAACACTGTACCCAGTATCAAGGACGTTTTCTGCCATTGGCTTTCCCATGATACCAGTTCCGATAAACCCGATCACTTTACTCGTCATCGTATGCCTTTCTTCTGGCTATTCACATAAAGGGCTCTGCTGAATCCTATTATTCGATGCCTTTCCCTCTGAAACAGCCGTTAGGTAGGGCTGCGAACCTAACGTGGCTGCTTCTATCTGCTAACGATAGTGTTGGTAGACACGTGTTGGATTCATTTGTTGCTGTTAGCGGACCTTCCCTCTTGCCTGCACCTCCCAGAGCTCTTCGACCCGGTCGTCTCGGATACCAATGATGAGGTCGTGGAGGTTGATTGTCGTGCAGACGTGAGGGACGATGAATTCTAGTCGGTCGCCGACCGTGAACGACTCGTCTGAGTCGCTGGTGTCAATCCACCCGTGTTCCTCGCTGGCGTTAACGTATTTGATGTCGTCGCGGTTCTTCGGGACTGGCATTTGCGGTTTGTCTAACGAGAACGTTTTGCTACCTCCATCGACGACGAGTCGATCGTCGTCCAGCACGGAGATGACCGTCGTGACGACCGTCGCTGTACAGTCGTTTTTCCACACCTCCCACGGTCGGAGTTCGAGTTCGCCGACATCGTTGAAAGGATACATTCCTGGGTTGATTTCGGTTACCACCGGATGCTTGCCACTGTATCTTGATGTCGCTGTCCCGCCGACCTTCACCTCGTCTACGGAGGTTACAGCGGCCTCAATGTCCTCAACCACGTCCTGGGTCAGTTCCATCGCTTCCCAGCACAGTTTGTCGAACTCCGATTCAGTCGCGGCTTCGGCTTTTACGTGCGACTCATATGCGAGGATACCGTTGAACTCGAGGTAGGCTGCCTCGTCGATCCGCTCCGCGAGAGCCACGGCTTGGGGGCCTGGATCGATACCAGTCCTGTGCAATCCCACGTCAACTTCGAGGATGACCTCGACCGTCGTTTGGTGCTCGTGAGCGGCTTCTTGTAGGCAATCGATGGTCGCGGCCGAATCGACTGTTGTCGCCAGCTTCTCGACCTTCTGCGAGAGCCAGCAAAACCGGTCGAGTTTCTTTTTGCCGACAACCTGATACGACAGGTAGATGTCGTCGATTCCGTTTCGCGCCATCGTTTCTACCTCGCCAAGTGTTTGACAGCAGATCCCGCCACCGTCAGTCATCTCGTCCTCAAGTGCCGCGAGTTCGGCATTCTTGTGCGTCTTGACGTGCGAGCGGAGTGATATGTCATTCTCGTCGGCGAACGCCGTGTACTCTTCGATATTGCGCTCCATCGCATTGATGTCGACAAGCAAGGCCGGGGTTTCGAGGGTTTCGACCGGTTGATAGAGTGTCGGCTTCATCTCGTCAGTCGTCCACATAGACATAACCCGAAGGAGGCACTCCTGAAGGAATAAACTGTAGGTAAATGCAAGGGTTGTGAGAGGACTCGCCTCGCGTACGTCCCACCGAATCGACTTCCGAGAGAGAGAGTGTATCTTTCCAGGATTGAGTCGAGAATTCATGTCGGGATCGATAGGCTATCCGTAGCCATGGACAGCAAGAAGGAGAAGATGCTGAGCAAAGAGTTGTACGACGCTGACGATTCTGAACTCGCAGCCGAACGGGAACGAGCGCGAGAGTTCATGATGCGGTATAATCGTACGACAGTACACGAACAGAGCGAATGACGGGAGTGCTGACAGCACTCTTCGGGTCGATTGGTGAGGAGTGCATCGTCGAGCCTCCATTCCGGTGTGATTATGGCTACAACATCCACGTCGGTGAGAACTTCTCCGCGAACTTCGATTGCATCGTCTTGGATCTGTGTCGGGTAGACGGTTGATTCAGCGTACTCACTTACCAGATACGACAACATCTCTCAACAGTGGTCCACAGCCTCGATAATGTCGTTGTCACTGCCAACGGGAGTGAAGAGGTCCCCTACCCAAGCTGTTCCCGATACGACCGAGAATCGCGTGTGAGGCGATAACGGAGCGACAGTGGAATCGTTACCCCCAATCGCTACTTATACATCAGAATCGACTTCAGCAAGGGCTTCTGTAGCAACATCTCCTAATTCCCCGACTTCGATATGTGAGTCCCCTCTCTCGCACCGTTTCCTCTGAATTGTCGAGATATCGGGCTGCAACCGTGTACCCGGATGCCGGGACAAGAACTTCACCCATCCCGCGTCGGCCGCCGTGATCGACGGCAGTCGAATGTCCTCATCAAGCGCCAACAAAAGGTCACGAGCGGACTCGCTACGTCGCTCGTCGATTGCATCCGGTTGTTCCCCTCGGTCGGCCATCTAGTCCTGTACAAGCGTTGAGAGTATTTGATATTCGAGTGCTGAGAATACTTGTCACCGTTCTGTTGATATATCTATCAGATTTCGGTAGCTCTGAGGTAGATATATTACCGGATCGGGGATAATTGCGTTATCTCACTGCTGTTTCTTCCGATAGACATCTATACTCTCGTCTTCGGGCGGGATATATCCACTGGACCCCGCGTCGGCGCGGATCGTTCGGGTCCCGGAGCAGGTCCCCCACACGGACGGCTGTGTACGCGAGGACGAACACGAGGGTGCGGTCACGAGCGGCTTTCACCGCTGTGTATCGCGCTCGCTGCCTGTCGAGAGGGTTCAGTATCTTCCGGGAGCGTCGTGTACGTCTTAATAGCGTCGCGGGCCCGCTTGTCGACACAACGGGTGAGCGCGTGGCGCTGCTCGGACGTCCAGACCTACTGGTCCCGGGGCTTGCGGCCGTCGTCCTCCGGCAGCGGCGCCATCGCACTCGCCCGCTGTGCGTAGTGCGCGTCGAGATACCCCTCGTTGACGCATCAGCCACACCACGGGGGGATGAGTACTGAGTGTGGCCGTGCACAGAAATCGAACATTCGGAGCTGTCTCTGCAGAATTGGTATAGCAATATACGATATAAGATAGGTTGTGGGACCTGAATGCATTTCGTTGGTGTTCACACAGACTCCACCAGTCTGTTAGTCCCCAAAACCTATATCTAATCTGGGAGAAGCGCGCTACTATACGAAAATGCCACGCATAGAACCACAGCACAACTCAGCGAGTCCCCTACCTATCGCTCGCAGCAGTGAACAATCGATATCGAGGAGTACAGTAGTATGAGCGACGTCACATCCTCGAATTCCGACTGGGAAGGTGTCGACGATGTCTCCTGGACGGTGCTTGACCACGAGGAACTCATTGAAGCATACTGGGCTGTCGTCGCTCCGCTAATGACGGCCGATGGCCTCGATCCAGAACGCGATAAGCCGACACACAGCTGGCTACGCGAACATGACCTTCGTCCGCTTCTCTACGCCCTACGGGAGTATCACGATCGTACGTTCTCGGAGTTCTGGCGTGACGATTTGGCGTTACAGATGGAAGAGACAGCGTATGACTGGGCAACAGACCACGAACGGACCATCGAAGCACTCGAATCCTTTCTCACTTCTCGTCGGGAGCGCAAGGGTCTCGCAGAGTCGTCTATCAAGACACTCCAGTATCGACTAAACCGATACGTTCGAGCCTATCAGGCTGAAAATGATGCAGACGACCTTATAACACCTGTTGCGCGTGATAGCGACATGCCAGCATACAGAGCGGTCGATGCATGCTGGGGAGCATTCGACCGGCTACATGCAACCCTTGACGGCGGACAGACTAAGCGTCGGATTCACTTAGCGGTCTCAAACTGGTATGCTCACCTCGTTCGGCGGAAATGGGCCGCGATTAACCCCGCTGATGGCCTTGACGACGAATTTGACTGGTCACAGGGATCGGCTGATGATGCTGATACACCGTGTCTTGATACAAACCACGTCCGAGCACTGTACCAAACAGCGGCTGAACAGGAAGAGCGCCTCCTCATCCTCGCGTTATGTGCTTGGGGACTTCGACCAAACGAGGTTGCCAGCCTGCATACTCAGCAATTTATTCTCGAAGTGCCGACTGATGCAGTCCCATATATCGACTTTGAAGCGAGAAAGAACGGTCCTGGAGAGGTCTCGCTGCTCTATGGACAAGACGTACTCGAATCACGTCTTGCAACACTAGCCGATCGCGACGACTGGGACGGCTACCTCTTCCCGTCTCCACACGCCTCGAGCGACCCGATCTCACGATGGACAGTCTGGAATCGATTCACAAACCTTGCTAGCCGGGCCGGACTTCCCGACGAGATCAATGGTGTGTCACCTACGCCGAAGATGGGGCGACGATTTTGGTATGATGCATATTCTGCGTCACTTGATGTCGTTCTCGGTAGTCTTGATGAAATAGCGGCCGAACAGGGGAGTGCCAGCGCTGACGTCGTTTTACAGAACTATCTCTCAGAGACACGAGCTCGGAAGTTGCGTCGACAATATATGCGCGATCAGCTCGCTGCCGCCTTCGACACTACTACTGCATGAACTGCCCTGGGTCGACCCTTGCGACACATCTTGCTCAACTGCAGATGACGCGACGGGATCTCTCGGCTGTGAGTCACGGAGAAGGTACTCAATGAATCTGTGAATCAATGAGCCAGATTACCAAGTAGTGGCGATACTGGAATCAATGAGTCACAAACTCAGAGAATCAGTGCGTAAATGAATCACTGAATCTCGTATCAAGGGATGCAATAGTTACTGATTCAATGAGATATGGATTCCATGAATAGCAGAGTCTTAGAGTAGGGAATTTGTACAACCCCTTCGGAGTCTATGAATCCATGCATCAGTGAATCACTGATTTAATGAGATTCCCATAGTGAACCCGTCTACCGCTGTTGCCTATATTTTGGGACGTATTGTAGGTAGAACGAGAGAGATTAGCAGTAGAATTGAATCATTGATTCAGTGAGTCAATGATTTATCTATACGCTTCAAACCCCCTTGTGATCGAGCGAAATTTCCCATTAGAGCCCCGCTACGCTGAGCTTTCGAAATTATCCGATCAAATATCGAGTATCCAAGTGTCTGACGTAAATTTATGAGTCAGTGATTCAATGATTGATCTATGTCCGAGACACCACGTGGCTGGGGAGTCTTCCCTTCGACTGGGATTCCCACGGTCGCGTTTGGCAACCAGAAAGGTGGGACTGGAAAGACTACTGCAACGATTAATAGCGCCGCTGCATTGGCCACTCGCGGCCATGACGTGCTGGCGATCGATCTGGACCCGCAAGCTGACCTGACGAAGGGCCTCGGGCTCGGCCCCGGAGACGATAATGATGCATCGAATCCGAAAAACGACCTCCCAAATACACTCACTACTGACGACGGGAATCTACTTGACGTGCTTGTCGACAATCCACGCACGCACGATACAGCACTGTCCGAAATTGTGGTCGACAAAGACGAGTACGAACACCTGAACTTCGATATCGTTCCGAGTCACAAAGACATGGGACTCGCACGTGACTGGATGGACGATGCAAGTGCGCGTCTCTCATTGAAAGTCGCCCTTGATGAACTAGTTGATGAGGGGTATACCTACGACTACATCCTCATCGATTGCCCGCCAGACCTTTCGGTCCTCACGGACGCCGCGTTCATCGCCGCCCAGAACGTCTTCCTCGCGGCACAAACGCAAGCGACCTCACGGGATGCACTCGATGACCTCTGGGACCAACTCGAGTCAATAGAGGAGAGTCAACAAGTCGAAATCGCTATCGTCGGCCTCTTGGCGAACATGTACCGGGACGATGGCCAGTCACAGAAGTTCCTGAAAGCGTTCGACGAGTCGTTCGCATCGATGGCACCGATTTTTAAACTTCCAATGCGGGTAGCGATACAGCGAGCCTGGGACAACGGCTGTGACATCTTCGAGTGGGAGGATTCGAACGATCAGCAGGTCGAACGCGACGTATTCCTGGAAATTGCTGAGACGATGGAACGTGCATTCGACAAGGCAGAGGTGGAGGCCTAATATGCCCCGAGGAATGGACGAGCGGTTCGACAATCCAGTTGACGAAGATGACGACGCATCAGCGGACACAGAAGAAACAACTGAAGCCTCCGAGAACACAGAAACTTCGGAAGCGACGTCAGCGTCGAAAGAACAGTCGCCACCGGAACAGTCTGCATCGTCGACGAGTGAGTCGGACAATACCGACGATCTCAATATTCGTGAAGACTGGGACTCAGCGACGATCTATGTCGAGCCAGAGCAAAGCGAAGACATCGAAGTTACCTTCACTCGCTTGAAAAAACAGTTGAAACGCGAGGAGGACCTTACGCTCGAGAAGAACAAGCACTTCTACCGGGGTATTTTCGAGGTAGCGTTCGGGGAACATCGAGAGGAGACAAAGGAGAAAATCCGGGAGCTGGCCAACCAAGAAAGAGATCGATGATTCAGTGACTCCGTGACTTCAGGAAAAAGTGGTACAGAAATTCACTGATTTGAGATAAAACGTGGACATTCCTAGAAGTTGTATTTATAAACCAGATTTCGCGATAGATTCTATCACGAATGAGTCCACAAGTCTGGAGTTTGACTGGGTGACGTTTCCAGCGGCCGCGAACGGGCATCGGCCTGACCGTTGGAGTTGGTATGCTCGGGAGTATCCTGATCGTCATCCTCGGCGCAGTGATGAGGCCGTTTGTAGCACAGGATCTCCCCCAGTCAGCGATCGGAGCGACGAGGCCAAGTGATCTGGATGTCCTCGCATACACACCTGTCCGGTTCCTCTACGGGGTTTCCTGAGGAACTCATGCTCCGGTTCGGGCTGATATCAATCCTCGTGTTCGTCGGATAGTACGTCGCTGGCCGACGAATGGACGGCCCGCAACCGGCTGTCGTCTGGGCTGCAATCATAGTGTCCGCTGCCCTATTCGGCCTAGGCCATCTCCCCGCACTCGCACAAACAGTTGACCTCACCCCGGCGCTGGTCGTCCGGACGGTGCCCCTGAACGCGGTCGCTGCATCCTCTTTGGTTTAGTGACGTAGTCTCGAGGCCGCAATGATGGCCCACGCCTCGTTCCACGTTCCTCTCGTGGTGCTCTCGCTCGTGCAGGTCACACGGCTCTGACGACGCTGATGCAGATTCTCGGCTCAGCCTTCCGGTTCGAAAGCGAGGAGGTTGCTTCGTCCATCGACCGTCATGACGGTCGTGTCGCCCTTCACGGAGAGTTCGAACTCAACGCGAGCGTCAGCCCCGGGGAGGACACGCATCTCGCCGTAGGTATCATACAGTTTCCACGGCGGTGTCTCACGGAGTTCGATCCCTCGATCTCGGTAGAACGCTTCCACCTCGCGGTGGTGCATGACCGTCTGTGGCGGCACCAACCGAAGTTCGGTACCACACTGGCTGCACGGGTAGTAGTACTGGAGGGGGTACGGTTGTTCGTCGGTCCGGAGTCCGTGGCCGAGCGCCCCCCAGCAGAGCGGACAGATGGACGCTGCAATCTTTTCGATATGGTGGTGAAAGAGTAGACTCACACAGTCGAGAAACGCGTCGGTCGAGCGTGACTCGATCCAACTTGGCGGGACGTAGATTTCGAGCACAAGATGGTCACCACATCCAATCTCGAGGTATCCTTCCCGATATGTCGCGGAGAGGTCGGCGGGACAGAGCGGGCAATTGCGATCAAGCTGGATTGTCCTGTGTTCGTGCTCTGGCGCGTACGTAGTCGCCTGCAACAAGCTGAACAGCTGGATGCCGCCATGAGTGAGGCGGTAGCACTCTCCCTCCTTGACCACGAGCCGGTCAAGGAGGCGATTCAGGTGATAGTTGAAATTGCCAGAGTCGTCGGTCGCGGCCTCAGCGAATAAGTCACTGAAGGTCATGCCTGATGCACCGGGCTCTTCAAACTGCTGGCTGGCGAGAGCACGGAGGATATCAAACCGCGTCTCGTTCGAGAGGAGATCTAACGCCGATTCGATTCCCGTCCGAGACATCGATACGGAACGGTTGAGCCGAACAGCGGTTACGTCTACTGATCTAAGACATGTCACTTAGACAACTGCAACTGGCTGCGGGAATGACTTACAACCACCGGCGACGCCAGCATCGCTATGAGCGCTGACCGTTCTTTGTGGAATCTGAAGATACTGGTTCGGAAACGACGTTGCACGTCGTTTTTCCTGCTGACGTTCCTGCTCTGGCAGAGTCTCGACAGTGTCATCGACTGGTCGGTCATCGAGTCCGGTCCAACGATCACCGGTGTCGGTCTCGTCGGGCGCGTCGGTCGATCGACGGGAGGTGACTGATTGTGGCCGCAATCGAGATCGAGGGACTGACGAAACGCTACGGACACGACGTCTACGCAATCAATGATCTCTCGCTGACCGTTGAGACCGGTGAGGTATTCGGCTTTCTCGGCCCAAACGGCGCAGGGAAGTCGACGACGATCGACGTGTTGCTCGACTACATCCGGCCGTCTGCGGGCGCTGCGTCAGTCCTGGGTTACGACGCCCAGCGAGAAGCCGAAGAAATCCATCAGCGCGTCGGTATCCTCCCCGACGGTTACAGCCTCTACGACCGACTCAGCGGACGGGACCACATCGAGTTCGCTATCGACCTGCAGGGAGCGACGGACGATCCTGACGTCATCCTTGACCGGATCGGCCTCGACGCGTCGGCCGCGGCCCGACCTGCGGGGACGTACTCGAAGGGGATGAGTCAGCGACTGGCACTGGGGATGGCACTTGTCGGTGATCCGGACCTCCTAATCCTCGACGAACCGTCGAGCGGCCTCGACCCCGATGGTATCCGTGACATCCGCGAGATTACGCTCGACCACGCTGCCGATGGCGGCACCGTGTTCTTCTCCTCGCACGTCCTCAGTCAGGTCGAGGCGGTCTGTGACCGAGTGGGCATCTTGAATCGGGGACGCCTAGTCGCCGTCGACACTATTGACGGTCTCCGCGATGCTGTGGGAACCGGGTCGACCCTCACTCTGACAGTCGACACGGTCCCGACCGGCCTGACCGCCGACGCCATCGACGGCGTCACCGACGTGACCGTCGAGGGGAATACCATTCGTGCGACCTGCACGGAACCTCTGGCGAAAATGGCGGTCATCGACGCGGTACGGGCTGCCGGCAGTACTGTCTTAGATATTGATACCAGTGAAGCATCGCTCGAAGACCTGTTCACCGAATACACCCATACCGACGACACCGCGGTCACAAGTGCGGAGGTGGACCGATGAGCTGGCGGATCATTGCCCGCCGGGAGCTAAGCGACGCGATACAGTCGCGACTGCTCTGGGGACTGGTCGCTGTCATAACGGTGATGATCGGGCTTACGTCCACTGTCCCGCTCTTGCTCCCCGAAGCGAGGGCGTCTGCATTGATGGGCCTCGGTGCCGCCAGCGAGTTCGCAGCGATGCTCGTTCCGATTGTCGCCCTCGTCGCAGCGTACCTCTCCATCGCGGGAGAACGCGAATCCGGAAGCCTGCGAATACTTCTCGGACTCGAACCGAACCGACGTACCATCGTCGCTGGAAAGTTCGTCGGCCGGAGTGCAGTCGTCGTCGCGGGGCTTGGTATCGGCTTCATGTTAGCCAGCCTCATCACATGGCTCGCCTACGGATCGCTCCCGGTCGCGACATTTCTGGCCGTCCTCGGCCTGACAGTCGTGCTCGGCATCGTCTTCGTTGGCATCGCGGTCGGTATCTCCGCGGCGACGGCGACCAGGGCGCGGGCGATGACGCTTGGCATCGCCAGCTACCTTAGCCTGGCCCTGCTCTGGGATCTGGTTCCACAGGGCGCCCACCTCATTGTCGAGGGGGGAGCGCCCAGCGGGACCGTTCCAGGTTGGTTCCTGTTGCTTGAAGGGCTCAGTCCCTCCGGGGCCTACAGCGCGCTCGTGACACGAGCGATTGTTGCGAGCGATTCGTCCATCCCCGGCCCAGCAGACCTCCTCGGCGGTTCAATCCCTTTCTACCTCGAGTGGTGGGTGTTTGCGCTCGTCCTCCTGACCTGGACCGCCGTGCCACTGATTATCGGCTACCGGATGTTCGAGAGAGCGGATTTGAACTGACTGGCGTCTAGTTGCTTTAAGCCCACGACCGACAACGCCAGTCGTGCCCGTCAAAAGGACCGTGGTCATACTTCCTGGACATAGATTTCTGGGATTGAACTGAATTGACAATGGGGCTTCAGCCTACACTCAGATTCTGATCGGTTCTGATCCTGTACAAATTAGAAATCCGCTCATTGGCAAGGGATCAACACTGACGTTCTTTTTCACGAATATCGCTATATACGACCCACTCAGATCGCTACCGACTGCTCAATATCTATCCTCGACCATTTCGGTCGCTGTCACACGCCAAGAGAACACGGAAGACGTGTTCGCGGAGCCTCTCAGTCGCAAGCGATCCAGTGACGTGGCCTTTCTCCAGTACGGACAGCGACATCCCCGCATAGGCAGAGCGTTGTCGATCGTACTCAATGATGCGGTCGTACCGGGCGAGAAGCGGGGCACAATTGTCCGCCTTGACGGCTCTGAACTCCTCCTCGAAGTCAAGCACCTCACGGAGGTGATCCGGCCGTCTCTGAGCTAGTCCGGCTGTCATCTTTCGATAGACGGACGAGACGAACATCTCGCCTAGCGCGGCCCCGGCGAAGATTGGCACGTACCGATCGACAGTGTCGAAGCAAGCCCGGTGGAGGTTGACAGCCCAGCCACCGAGGCTGATACCCGATGCGAGGACCGGGCTACTGGTTCGATCGCTTGCCCGTGTCGCGATCGCGTCGATGAGGCCGACCGAGGCGGCGAGCATTCCGATGAAGTTCTCGAGGTCACCCATCGCGCGGACATAGTCCATGTTCGACCCGTCGTGGAACGGTGCTCTGACGGCTACGACGTTGGCCGGAATCACTTCGTCGGTTGCGACGAACAACCGCCGAAACGAGTTCGAACTGAACCGCCCGAAGTCGAACGGTCGTTCACCACACCCATGATGATAGATGAGGGTCGGGTAATCCGGGCCACGCCACTGCCAGGGCATGTACGCCGCCTCAAATGACCCGATTGGTGTGTCGACGGTCACAGTCCGCTCACCAGCACTACTGAGATCGGCGACCCTGGCCTCCGCTTCCCTCGCCACCTCGATGAGCGCTCGTGAGTCGAGCGACCGGGTGAAGAACTTCGCATCGCGCAGGAGGAGTGCACTAACCTGGATGGTTCCGATATCGATGCGTTCGTGGATGTTCGTCATCTGACTTGGAAGCCCGGTTTGGACACTCTTAGTTCTCTACGTCGACCCAGATCCCTCGCGGACCACCAACATCCCCCTGTGGAGAGTCGTCTTCGGAGTTTGGTATCGATGAGCAGACAGAGATGGGTCAGCTGACAGGCCTTTGGTCGAACGGGCAAGTTTCACGTGAGGTGTACATTTCTCCGTATTCCCTGGAGCATCCCATAGTCATCAGCGACGAAACCGGGTCAAGGGCCGCAAGGGAGGCGACTCGAACTACCGGGTTCTCGGGCAGGCGGATGCGCGAGCACACCAGCAGCCGTGTCGTCGTCTCGCCGATTGGTTCGAGTACGAATGACCAGACCCACCAGGTCGGATCGTCGGGCGTCTGCAGGACAAGTGACTCCTCGGGGTCGAAGGCGGCGACCTCGAGCATCACCTCGGGGAACCGATCAGCGCGGCCGAGCCGAACCGTGTCGCCTACAGAGAGATCCTGCCACTCCGGCTGAATCTCGGCGGCGTTGTGGATGCCCAGCCCCACGAGGTTCTCGGCCCACTCGTAGCTGTAGAAGCCGGCCTGTTCTTGCCCGGGCTGGACGAGCCACGGCCAGACGGCGTCAGGCGGCGCAGAGATATCGATAGCCATGGTCGATTCGGCGTTGGGAGCCGGGAGCCACTCGTCACCGGGGAATGTCCGTTCAATCTCTGCTGGCGTCGCGCCCCAGTTGAGCATCCGCGGGCAGAGGAGTTTCCAGTAGGTCACTCCGAGGAGAGCACCACCCACGGTCAGTCTTAGGTGCTCACGCTGCCTCGTTTGAGTGGTCCGGGCCATGTCGTCGGTGTCAGGTTGACCGGATTCGAGTCGTCCGAAGTTGGTGAGTATGGTCACGTCGGTCAGCTCATAGAGGCCGTACGCTCCGTGTGTATTTTACCTAACTGACTCCTATTGTCTGTAACCAATCTCCACGATTCCGACGCTATCAGTCTCCTGATTGTCGGCTGGACGGTTGTTGTAGTCTTTATCTCACATGCAATATTTGAATCTCGCCCCTCGCGAAGGCTCGTCGACCACTCTCTATCACCGAAAGACTACACTTCCTCTATACTCTCTAAGCGGACCATCCAGTAGTATGTCGAAGAAGGTGTGAGGAAGAGTACAGTTGGCGACTTCAGCGACATCCGTAAAGATGAGAAAACCTGTCGAAAGACAGCTCTGAGTCTCCTGAGGGGGATAGGGTAACGGCCGGTTGGACGCCCGGAGCTTTCTACTTCGACCGCGAGAGCGGCTCGTTCAACACGATAAAACAGGAAGTCTCCAAACCGTACTATCCCAACGCTCGATATTCCTCAGCCTTCAGGCGGAGGAGAATGTCAATGTCACCGGAGCTGCGAGAGTGGTGAAATTCGAGATAGATACAGCGTCGCAGCGACACCGCCGAATACACTCACAGCTAATGCCACCCCGAAGCCAGCGATCAACACCGGCTTCGATACGGAAACCACGTTCTCGAATCCACTCAGTGCGGCTGCAATTTGATTGACTCCCCAGATACTGGGAATAGCGAGTCCAATTCCCACCGCGCCGCCGAGAATTCCGATCCCAAGCGTATTTGCGAGAACCACGGCGACCAATGACTGCCGAGAAGTCCCGATGGCAGTAAGCGCGCCAAATGTTTCGCGATGGCGAGCAACAAAGGAGAGCTGGATATTTGTAAGCAGCAAAACACCTGCAACGACCGCCATCACAACAAGACTCAGCCCGCTTGCGAGGACAACTGCCTGATTTTGTAACATCGACTGCAACTGCTCGCGATTCGTCCGGACAGTGTACTGCGGGTAGTCACGTTGGAGTTCTGTAGCAGTCGTCTCGACGTCCGCGCCATCAGCGACTTTGACAGACATCATAGTGGCTCGATCACTCGCCGTTGTCCCCGTAATTTCTTGCATCTCACTGGGAGGTATGGTGACAGTTGGGGCACCAACGAACTGTGAGAAGCTTTGAGAGATTCCGACGACTGTAAATTCGTTTTGATTAGCAGTTGCGAGAGTGCCACCAAGATATATCGTGTCGCCAACAGACAGGTTGTACTGAGCTGCTACTTGTTGATCAATGACCACCTGATGTTGCATCGGACCGTCATAGCTGCCATTCGCATAATGAGAGTCGCCACCATCAACTGGGCCACCAGCGATATAATTAATATTGCCACCTCGCGTACCCGCGCCGACACCGATTACCGTCTCAAACTCCTCACTATCGGTGCTGATATACAGTGTCTGAAAGATAAATGGAACCGCTGCCCTGACATCATCTCGTGCTTCTAACTCATTTTCCAGCTCGTGAGCACCAATTAGTGAATTTTCGAACCCTCCAACCGTACCAGGCTGCAGTTCAACGGGACCGCCAGTTATCCAGATGTCTTGCCCCGCTTCATCGAATTTCTCTTCGCCGGTATTCATCACGCCAAGACCGACACTTGCCAAGAGGACGGATGCCAATACCGCCATCGCTACACCCATTACTGCAAGTACGGTCCGTGTTCGCTCGTGACGCAGCTGTGCCCCAGCCACACCAAGAAGAGCACGAAGTCGTGACACTCTGCTCATCCTGACAACACCTCCAGTGCACTGGTTCGGCGACTCAAGATGACCGGATAGATGGCGCCAATCAGGCCGATAAACGCTGCCACACCGAGCGCATAGACCCCAAGCAACGGATCGAACACAGCGACAACAGTAACACCATACACCGCTGTTCCGAGTGCATTCACACCCAGAATACCGAGGAAACCAATACCGACACCGACGACACCGCCAAGCAATGAGAGAAGGACTGTCTCAGCTGCGACTAATAGCGACCGAGAACGGCTAGCAAACCCAATCGCTGCGAGTGTCCCTAGCTGCTCACGGTCAGCACCCACATCTAAGCCAATCAGTGTTGTCAGGAAGAGGACGCCGATGACAACTGTAGATAGAAGTGCTGCAGTGGCGATTGCTAGAGGAAGGTTTGAGGTCGAAAGCTCTTGGGCTGATAATCCACTTCGTGTGACGACAGTCGTCTTCGGATAGCGGCCCTCGATAAGCGACCGAACGGACGGATCGTTGGTGCTGACAAGTAGTTGATCAGCTGCGTCACCGTTCGCTGCACCCGTTATACTCTGTAGCTCACTGAGGTGGACGACCATCATCGGGACAGTTCCACCCGCTGTTTGGGTCCCTCCCGTAGTGACGTTCGTTACGTTGAACGAGCGGTTGGTACTCCCACGGGCGACGGTAAGCTCATCTCCATTTGAGGCATTTGTGAGCGTTGCTGCGGCGTCGTTTACGATTGCCTCGCCAGTCCATGGACCAGCATAGCTACCGTTCGCATAATGTGGGTCACCGGGCGTAAGGTCACCACTGGGGAATCCGAGTACACTGGTCTCTGGGGCCGGGATGACACCGACAGTGAGGACGTAGCTCCGTTCACCAGTGGTAACATCTCGTACGGGTATGAGTTTTAACAAGACTGGGGTGGCGTAGTCGACGCGGTCATCTTGGGCAAGTGCCGCACTAGTCGAGTGGACGTTACCCAATTGAACTCCACCGGTGGAGACAACCAACGATTCGACACTCGACTGTTCAGGCACTACCCAGTAGTCGACTCCCTCGCTTTCGACGACGGACTGTGAGCTCAGTCCAAGCGCAACCCCAGAAACGGCAACCATCAATCCAATCGCAATAGCCACGCCAAGGATACTCAGCAATACGCGCTGTGGAGCGATACGGAGGCGTCCAAGAACGCGATACCACGCCAGTCCGAAGAGTGACCGTCGACGCCCCACGCTTAATGGTTCCTCTCAATGCGACCATCTCGAAGATGGATAATACGGTCACACACATCCAGCGCTTGTTGATCGTGGGACGCAAGCACGACAGCCTGTTCATCAGCGATATCGACCAATAAATCGAGAACACGTCCGCCGGTATCCGTATCGAGTTCGCCTGTTGGTTCGTCGGCTACCACTAATGAGGGGTCGGTTGTCAGTGCCCGGGCGATAGCGACACGCTGTTGCTCGCCGCCGGAGAGTTGCCCTGGCTTGTGGGTGATCCGCTCTTCGAGGCCAACAGCAGTCAGGAGGTCTTCAGCGCGTTCACGACGTGCGCTCTTCCCTCTCCCAAGTTCGACAAGCGGGAGCGCGACGTTCGCACGGGCTGACAGCGCATCAAGCAGGTGAAACCGCTGGAAGATGATGCCAACATGCTCAAGCCGCAAGGCTGCTCGCTGTCGTGCCGAGAGAGAGGCAACGTCTTCCCTGGCTAGTGTAATCGTGCCTGATGTCGGGACATCGAGTCCTGCGAGTAGGTGCAGTAGCGTTGACTTGCCGCTACCACTTGGACCAGCAATGCCGACGACTTCACCGGGGTGAATCGTCACTGAGACACCGTCGAGTGCGCGGACAGTCGGCGCTGCCGATCGTGAGAAAAAACCACCGCCACCTCGAGAATACTCTCGACCAACGTTTTCACCTCTGACGACGGACGCATTCTTCGTCTTTGTCTCAGTTGGTTGGCTATGCTGACCCATTTGTTAGCGGAATTCAACTCGGGCCGGTGATAATGGTTTTGTCATATCTGCTGGGCACTGTCTCGACCAGTATCACCACTGCTAGTACAACACACCAAAAGAAGGAACGTGGGTTTCAGTTAGTTATCGCGTCGAACGGCCAACAGTGTGGCTGCAACGAGAGCGACGAGGGCGATTGCGGCCGTGAAGCCAGGCCCATCGCCGCTGGTCGGGGTTTCGTCACCATCTTGGCCGTCTCCACCATCGCCACCGTCACCACCGTCTCCGCCAGCCGGCTCTTCACTCGTTTCCGGTTCGTCAGGAGTGTCGGGGGTATCAGGGGTGTCAGTGTCTCCCGGCTCGTCCGGATCAGCCGGCGTATCGGTCTCATCCGAACCATCGTCGCTATCACCGTCGTCGCCATCGTCGCCATCACTGTCATCGTCATCATCGCCGTTCCCGTGGCGCGGCCCATCGCCGTCACCACCGCCATTCCGAGACTCGGATTCGAGCTCGATGGTCCCTGTCGTTGAGCTTAGCTGCGAGTCGTTGTCGTCCTGCATCGAGATGACGACGTACTGGTATTCACCAGTAGAGAAGTTTCCGAAGGTATCGACCGTAACATCGGTACTCGGATTCTCACCGTTGACGACCGTCAGCGAAGCATCCATCTGCTCGTACTCGGTGTTGCTCGCACCACCGGCCGTGATATTATCCGTGCGGACCGTCTCGCCGTCGAGATCGTTTGCGATGAAGTCGACCATGCTCCCGAACTCGACCTGTCGGGCAACCTGCCCTTCCGAGAGGTCGTTCTGGTTCAACGTTGTGCCATCTTCGACGTCCGAAACACCGTTAATATGGGAGATGGAGTGTTCAAGTTCCATGTCCTCGGACTGGGCGAAGTCGCTTCCTAGCTCGCTCTGATCGACGACGGAGTCAAAGCGCGCGTTCTCGAAGGTATCCTTTTCGTAGACAGCCACGATGTGAGTCATCTCGCCGTCGTTGCTGCTGTCGAAGGTTTCGGAGGAATCAACGCCGAACGTGAGACTGTCACCGGGATTCTTATCCGAGGGAGCATCAACAGACGCTGAGCCTGTCTGAACCGTGAGCTGGTCCATCCCAACAAGCACTACGTTGCCGTCAACTGAAATCTTGTTATTACTGTTAACGCTGATGCCGTCTGCACCGTTTTCATGAACCACTGCGAAGACGACATAGTGGCCTGCGCCGAAGGACTCCGAAGTCTCGAGCTGGCCTTCGTTGTCCAGCGCTGCCGACCCGTCCAGCATTTGGAAGGAGGCGTTCTCATTTGCGCTGTCGACATCAGAGAGCAACTCGATGGCGCCGTCGGAGGTAACCGGAACTCCATCGCCTTCTTCAGGCTTCATCCGGGCTGCGACCAACTGGACACGGTCCTGACCGTAGAGGTCCTCGTAGTTGCCGCTGGAGGCCTGATCAGCATCGAAAGCGATGCTGACGTCCTCACCACTCTGGTGGATCCCAATCGGATTGCGCTCCCCATTGAAATCCCGAACCATCCGCTTTGTGTTGGCCCCATCGTTAGTGTCCGAAAAGGAATTGCCGCTGCCCAACTCCTCGCCATAGACCGCTCCTGGTGCAGGTATCTGGGTTGCAGCGTCCGTATCGTTGGTTCGAAGCGTGAATGCGGCACGCTCCCAGCCCATCACCTGTCCGCTATCACTAATCTCGAATACTTGTGAATCCGAGATATTAGATGGATTGCTTTGTGCGTGACTATCCGCCAGGGCAACTCCAGAGAGAGCCCCACTAAGTAGGACTACTCCTGTGAGAAGTACCGTTAGGAGCCGCTTACTGCTAATCATGTGAGATATGTTTAATGTCAAGTTCCGTCCTTAAGAAGGTTATCCATGCGGCGAATACTTGGTCGCGAGACCATTCAATTATCTCGCTAGGGGGCGATTTTGAACGCGAAAGGTCTTCCTACTGACCACTGCGAACACTCGCAAGTATATATCAGTTGTTAATAAAGATGATATATGACACATTCATAATATGTGTTTTCAATGACAAGCTAGACAAGCCCCGCGCCACCGTGCGCGGGGTGGCAGTTGACTGCGAGTGATGAGAGCGCTGACTAGTGTTCAGGCTGTGCGGCGGGCGTAGTACAGGCAGAGTACAATCGCGATCAGGCTACCGGCAACTGTGAACCCAGGGCCACTCCCCGCTGTTGTCTCCACTGGTGTTTGCGTCGATGGTGCGATAACACCACTCTCGTCCGTGGTTGTCTCGGTAGCTGATTCGGATTCAGTATTCGTTCCCGGAGTTGCAGCCGCTGGAGAGGAGGTGGTCGCTGACGGCTCGGTACTGGTTGTTTCGTCGGTGGAGGGTTCGGCCGTCGAGGATGGAGTCTGCGTCGAAGGGGTTGATTCTGCGCCACCACTGTCGCCGCCGCCAGCAGTCGTGGATTGATCGGCTTCAGATAGTGTCAATTCCGAGATGGCACTGACACCAAGAATCTCTGCTCGCTGGCGGACTTCTTCATCGCCTTGGACGATAGCATAGGCGTTGTAGGTTCCTGGTTCGAACTTATCAGTGGGGACCGTTGCCGTGTAGCTTCCGCCTTGTTTGGTCATTTCCTTCGTGACGTAGGTATCATCGTTTCCAACGACGATTTCAACGGATTCTAGTGACGAGTGTTTCTCGACATCGAGTTCCGAAACTTGAGCTTCAAATGTTGCAGACTCCCCGGCTTCAACGCTATCCGGTCCGCTGACAGTCACATCATAGCCCGCGATGACGATCGGATAGACAGCAACGGTGTTCCCATCAGTCTGGATGGTCGCAGCATAGGTCCCCGCTTCGCCAGCACCGAAATACGAGAGGGTTTGTGTGGTATCCCCAGTTTTGCTCTCGCTGATGATGAGTTCGTTGTCTGGCCCTCGCAGATTCAGATTATAATTTGTCCCGTCGGGAACGTCAGCCGTAATTGTCATCGCCTCATCGGCAGCGATTCGTGAGACCGAGCTAATGTTGTACTCGAGTCCGTCGTATTCGACCGTCCGTGACGGTGTTTCTATCGATGGGTCCCCCGACAAATCGTACCCGGAGACTGCGGTCACTGGAGGGACCAGGAGTAGCGATCCAAGGACGATGAAAAGCAGATACCGACTGCGGAGTAGTGTCATGGAAGACTCATCACCGGAGAGCTACTCATGCTTTTGGATTTGTAGTCTTTCATTTTCCACTTACATGTATTCTTTACAGTCACTAATAATTCGAATTTATATCATTAATTTGAATAGAAGACCTAATTCCGTTAGCTCCCCCAAGAGTGGAGACCGTCCTTTGGTGATCAGAGACACGAGACCGGCCGTCCGTTCAAGCCGACAGCTACAAACCACTACACGCAGACGTGCGGGTAATGGCGACGCGACGGCGACACCGATTTGTAGCGGGAAACGTCGCATGGATGGTCGGTGCCGTCCTCATTCTCACTCTATTAGGGTCGCTATCGCTGGAACTGTTTTTCGTGGTGTCGTTGATTGGCTTTCTCGTAATCATTGAGTTGACTGCACCCTTCGCTGTCACACCGACGTGGCGAAGCCGCCTGAAGTGGCTCATCGGTCTTGGATTGTTGGTCTTTGGGTATATCGTGATTCGGCGTATCCTCGCTATCCTGCCGCCGGGGGTGATCTAATGCCCAAGGATCGGTCATATCCGCGGCTGTTACTGATTGTGCTCGTCGCGACGCTTGCGCTCACGCTGGTCGTCGCAGCTGGGACATCCTCGGCGTCGCTTGGAGCGTACAACCCGGCTTGGGACGGGACATCGGAGGTCAGAGCCGCTGCCCAAGCCAATGGGACTGAGACGACGATCGCGCGTAACGTCAGTGCGTACCGAGCGGTTGCTCCAGATCGAACCGTCGCTGTAGCACTCTCTCCTGACGAATCATATGGCGAGGACGTGCATGCTGTCCGTTCGTTTGTCCGCTCAGGAGGGACCCTGGTAGTCGCAGAAGATTATGGCACCCATGGAAATGAACTGTTGGCAGCCGTTGGCGCAGAAGCCCGTGTTACCGGCACGCCACTGCGCGATGAACAACGTGCTGGGCCAAGTCCGGCGTTCCCGCGAGCAACTGCGACAACAAACCACACCTATACCAGGGGAGTCGATGGCATCATGCTCAACCATGGCAGTGTCGTCGAACCCGGCAACGCGACACCATTGCTGGCGTCCTCTGAGTTTAGCTATCTCGATACCAACGGCAATGGGGAACTCGACGATACCGAAGTGCTGGAGCGTCGACCGGTTGTTACGGTGGAATCCGTCGGCGAAGGGACCGTCCTCGTCATCAGTGACCCGAGTCTCTTCCTCAATTCGATGCTCGAACGGAGCGATAATGCGGCCTTCCTCCAGGCTATCATCAGCACCCACAACCACGTCCTGCTCGACATTTCCCATACCAACGCAGTACCCCCACTGGTCGCGGCGCGTTTAGCGCTACAGCAGTCAGGGGTAGCTGCCTTTGTCGTGGGGAGTCTGTCCGTACTCGCACTCATTGTACTATCCCAGCCAGTAGGGCTGCTCGAACGGCTTCGGGCATGGCGAACGCAACCAAGCCAGTCCCCAACGCTCTCGAATAACGATATCGCCGCCTCGATCCAGGCTCGCCATCCTGATTGGGACACACAACGAGTCGAGCGCGTAACAAACAGTTTGATGAAACGTCGTGGAAAACGGGAGAGCGATGACTGATCCCGCTGGCCTCGCAGACGATATTGCTGCTGAAGTGTCGACAGTGCTTGTGGGGATGGACGAGCAAGTCGAGCGACTCACGATTGCGCTATTGACTCGCGGCCATGTTCTCCTCGAAGGTGTCCCCGGCGTTGCGAAGACGACGTTAGCTAATACCTTTGCACGGGCAAGCGGTCTGACGTATAACCGCGTCCAGATGACTCCGGACGTCCTCCCAGCCGACATTACTGGGACGAGCGTCTATCGAGAGGAAACGGGTGAGTTCGAACTTCGAAGAGGGCCGGTGTTCGCCAACGTCGTTGTGGCCGACGAAATCAACCGTGCAACGCCGAAAACACAGTCTGCACTCTTAGAGGCGATGGCAGAACGCCATGTGACAATCGACGGGGAGACGCTCGATCTCCCGGAACCGTTTCTCGTCGTTGCCACACAGAACCCCATCGAAATGGAGGGGACCTTCGAATTGCCCGAAGCACAGCGCGACCGCTTCCAACAGAAACTCCTGGTTGATCTCCCGAATGCCGATGACGAGCGAGCGCTACTTGAGCGTTTCAATGGTGCACCGACGATGGGGCCAGAAGATGTTAATGCGGTCGTATCCACGGCCGAAATACAGGCCGCCCGTGACGTAGTCACAAACGTCCACGTAGAGGATGTCGTGCAGGACTATATTCTCGAAATCGTCGCTGCCTCGCGTGATCATGCCGATGTTGCCCACGGGGCATCCCCGCGTGGCTCGCTTGCACTCCTCCACACGGCGAAAGCTCGTGCCGCGATTCACGGTCGGGATTACGTCATTAGTGATGACGTCAAACAGTTAATCGACCCGGTCCTTCGCCATCGACTTGTTCTCACGACAGATGCCGATCTCAGCGACGTGACTGCCGCTAATGTTATTGAAGACCTACGATCGTCGGTGACTCCGCCAGAGGGGAAAGTAACGGATGCAGACCTTCTGACTGAGGAGCCGCCAGACGCAAGCGGTGAGTAAGGGTTCTTGCGGGCGATTTCTCGCCGATCAAGTGTGGCCCTGTTGTTCGCCCCACCGATATGTCACCAGATATGCTGCACGCCCCTCTGTCTGTTCCGTGACGTCTACTGAGATCGGTTCGTCTAGCCCAGTGGCAAGCCCAACCGCAAGTACTGAAACAACGGGGTGGTCAAATCGGTCGACAGGACCGTACACTGAGTCGGTAATGCCAACGGTCAGTCGCTGGCCGTCGGGGTCGATATCAGTGGTAATTGCGCTAGCAAGTTCGAACTGTTCGGCGAGGGCATCGGTGAGCTGTTCTGTAAGGTCGGCTGGTGTCTCACCGAGACCCCCTGAAAGTGCGGCGTTGAAACTCTGAAAGAGTGGTCCACCACTCGGATCTAGGGCGACGCCTTTCGCCCCGGTTTCGTCCGTGATGACAACTCGGTCGAGAGCATCTCTGTTGGGAAGTGCGTCTATCTGGTCATGGGGAACGAATAACCGAACATCGTCGTGAGCTGGACTTGGTGGCACGTAGATTCGATCCGCTGTGAGGCCGAGCTCCTCGACGAGGGCAGCTTCATTGCCTGCTAGGGCGGTGTATACGTCGCGGCCGACATCTGCCGAAACGAACTGCTCGGGCGTAATGTAGTACGTCAGAACACCACCGAACAGCCCGACTGCACCAAGTGCCAACAACACATCACGGATGGTTGGGACGGCTGCTGCACCAATCACAGCGAGGACACCAACTACGCCAAGCCCGAGTGCAGTCCGCTGGTACTGAGTCTGTTTCGCCCGCGCGTACGATTCTCTCAGCTGCTGGTTTTCCTCCGCGAGGAGCTCAAGCTGTGTCAGTAACTCCTCACGTGAATGATCTGCGTCGCCGTCGTCGAGTTGTCCATTCGTACTCATGCGCGTCTCCGACGCCTCGTCTTCGTCACATGCCTGCTAAGCCTGGGCGGATTACTGTATCGCTTTCCCTGTATGAGCAGTCAGATCTCGTCTAGTGACTCGAATTTGTCCCAGCACTCACACTCTAGATCTTTGATTGACGTGACTTCGTCTGGGAGCGACGAGATTGGCATCCCTTCTTCAGCAGCCACACATTTGTCAGTATGAATCGCAAAATCCTCGCTCGACATTACGGGCATGGCAGTTAATACAAATCCATTGACAAATAGATGGCGCTTCTCGTAGTCACGGTCATCTGTCAAGTGGTCTTACTGTCCTGTCTCGCTCTGTTTCCTAAGAATTCCCGTTTTCAGCTATCGGTGAGAGATGCCCTAGGCCCAAGAGCAGGTATCGATGGAGGAGATATGAGACCATCGCGAGAACAGCAAGACAGACTAGCACGGCAACAAGGAGCCCATTCGTTGCCGTAAGTGCCAGTAGCGATGTACTCAATGCAAGCAGTCCACCAATCAGGAGTGCCCACTCAGCCTTGGAATGGTCGCTACTGATGATGTCTGCAACGAGCAATCCAAAGAGTCCGGCTTCGGTCGGGAGTACCGCCAGGAGTCCTGCATCAGCAGGTGAGAGTGCGAGGAGGGCGAACTGACCGATAGCGACAGCGACTATCGGTGGGAAGACAACCCAGCTGACTACGATTGCGAGCCAAGCTGCGACACCGAGACGGCCGTCGAGTGACCAAAGGGTGGCCAGGATGGCAAAAAGAACGACAACACCGGGCCACTCATACGTCGCCCCCCAGCGTCGCGAGGGCCCTAACTGCAGCGTTGTCTCCTCCGCTGTGCGGTCCTGTTGGATTGGGTTCCCATCCGAACTCATTGCTGGGCCCTCTGTTGTCGCTTTCCAGTTGCCAACACGCGCGTAAGACGGTCTCGTGGGCCCACCTCAAAGGCGTTGACGTTGCCGAGCGCGGCAAGTTCGCGGCGGAATTCCTCGAACTCAGTATACCGTCGATAGGCTTCCTCAACAGCAATCAATTCCGCTTCCTCGTAGAGTACGCTCGGTGTGAGAAAGACGACAACCTGGCCAGAATGTCTGCGTGCGACTTTCACCGTTTCTCGAAGCTCAGTTCGGTGTGTATCGTCAGTCACGATGATCGTTCGGATTGTCCCACTGAGGTGCGCCGACATTGTCTTGGCGGCCGCGAATAGTGGTTGGTCAGCGACACGCTGGACATAGGTGCTGGAGTCTTCGAAGAAGGGGCGCAGTCGATCGCCGAACGGATCTCCCCTCGGTAGTTGCGCTGCGGTTCGGCGGGCAGCTGCTGGCTCGACGACGTCGTTGTGGCTCTGTGTAGCTTGCCCATCGGTTGGTTGAATCGTTCGCAAACACTGAGTAATTGTCCGGTACTGATCGTTGTCCGTACTGGGATCGAATGTGTTCGTGAGGCCACCATCACCAACCGTGTAACAACCAAGCGGATCGGCGAGACGCTGCGCGCTCTCAACCATCGCCAGTGCTACCTGTCGAGCGAAATCAAACTTTGTCTCCCCCTCTCGACCGCTCCCCATTGCTGCACGGTGATCAACGAGGAGGGTGGTTTCGAGGTCTGTCTCAGCCTCGAACTCTCGAATATGGGGTTCATCAAGGCGGGCCGTTGCTTTCCAGTCAATGCGGCGGATATTGTCTCCCGGGACGTATTTCCGGACTTCGGCCGGGGAGAGACCGCCACCCGTTTGGCCAGCATTGTGTTCCCCGAATCCGCTGGCGATTCTATCGCCGCCTTCGCCGATATGGATGTCCCGGGGTGTCCGTGGTTCGACGGTTATCGAGGGGGCGTTCCCCATAGTGGTGGTCTGTTTGAAAAGACCCAGCTCATCTGTCATCATGAGCGTGGGCTTGCTGAACTCAAACGCGCCAGCGACAGGCCATGTGACTTCGAACGTTTCCTGTGCCGTCTGATCATTTGGAACGAGCTGGCAGAACACGCGATCGCCGCTCCCACCAGTTGGGGGTTCAGTCCCAACCCGCAGACGGGGAGTCACTTGTCCGGCTGTCTGCACACGAAGTGTCCCCAGCGTCGTCTCATCGGCTGTCACCCGCGTTCGGTCAAGTTGCTGTGTGACGGTAATACCCGAGATAGTACCACGCGCTGTGCGGACGAAGTGGTACTGTCGGATAAGGAGCCACGTTGTCAGTCCCGCTGCGCCGATCAATGGTAGTGGGCGATCCAGAATGACTGCCCACAGCGCCAGCGCTCCAACGAGGCCGACCGTTACCCAGTATCGACGCGTGACCCGCATCTGTCCGTGTGTCTCGAAGCGAGACAGTTAACCGATTGGGTTCTTAGTCCCGTTCCTCAAGGAAAATGAGTGAGTAGGGAGGGGATACAGAACCCTGCGGTGTATGTAGGATTGCTGGTGCGAGCTTTGAAGTAATAATCACGCGAATTGAGTGGTAGTGGTTGAAGAAGCGTTCCAGTACGCAGCAGAGCCCGCTGACGCAGAAACAGCGACTGCTGGCTGGAACGCAATCCAAATCTGCCATGAAGTCTACAACCACGCCCTTACACAAGAATACAGACCTTCTCCGGACTACAATAAGCCATCCTATACGTCGATGCAGAACAAACTACAGGATGGAAAGACAACTGGCCGGAATGGAAGTCAGCGTATTCAAAGTGCCTGCAAATGGCAGTACGACGCATCAAGAACAGCGAAACAGTTCTTGAATCGCTCGAAGAGCGTGGATACGACGTTGGACGGTTGAAATGGAAGAAACCACGAGAGTACCGCAGCATCACCTACAATCAGAAAGGCTTTGACGTGGATCATAACACGGGCCAAACTGAACACGCTGTGGTCGAACTCAAAAAGATTGGGGACTTCCACCTCAACTACCACCGCCCACTCCCAGACAACGCCGAGATCACGCAAGTCATCCTCAAAAAACAAAAGACGGGCGCCTGGACAATCAGTATCTGTATCGAGTATAATGCTGATTATCCTGAGAAACCGCCTGTCGAGTCCATCGACCCGGTCAACGCGATTGGAATTGGTCTCGGGATCGCGAAATTTATTTACGATTCAACCGGACGAGCCATCCGCCCGCTTGACGAAGAGGGGGACAGGTGCCGGATTGAGAAGCGTCATAGAGCTGTATCTCGGAAGGAGTACGACTCGGAGAATTGGAACAAGGCCCGGCAGCAGTTAGCGAAGGCGTATGATCGGTTGCAGAATCGGTGGGATGACTTCTACGAAAAGTTGGCTCATGACTATACGCTGGTGAATGATGCTGTGTTTCTCGAAGACCTGAACGTCGCTGGGATGCTTCAGAACTTCGGGAATAGTCGGAATGTGTCGTCGATGTCGTGGCGCAAAGCCCTCCAAGCGTTCCAACGACACGGCGAAAAGAACGGCTGTCACGTGATTCTTGTCCCTCCAGAAGGAACGACAAAGCGGTGCGCGAGATGTGGCGTTGAATCAGAGAAGCCGTTGTGGGTGCGAGAACATTCCTGTCCATCGTGCGGATTCGAAGCTGATCGTGATATGAATTCGGCGCTGGAAGTCAAACGGCTAGGACTCGAAGAATTGGGAGTGGACTTCGGCTGGAGTGACTTAGGGCCGGACGGTCCGAAGAAACGCCTGTGGAGACTGCGACCGCTGCGTCTACCGACGGAAGTGGGTTTTCCGCAACCAATGTGGTGGATGCAAGTCGCGTCGTGGAAGCAGGAAGAAGCCCCATCCTTCAGGAAGCCACAAATGTGGCTGAGTAGGGTGGGGTAGTTCATGCTATCGGTCCAGTCAGCAAGGTAGATGCTGTTCGTTCGTATTAGTCTGCTACCACTCGGCAAACTCCGACGAAGAACCCCAGTAAGCTATGCCTTCAGATTTTGTCAGCCTGCCGTTTCAGTCCGTTCATGGACGGATAACGATAGGGTGAGCTTTCGTCTTCTCTCTCGATGCGCCAGCGAACTCGCCGAATACTGGTCGTGGCACTGTGCTTGTGTACCCTCGGACAAGCTTTCATCACCCCGGTCGTGGCCCAAGCCGGACATGAGGACACGCAGGCGACTGCCTGGCCCGGTGTTGCGATCTTCGCCGATAGCGGGAACAACTCCGATAGCGGCGGATCGCTTCAACAGGGTGGGAACACGATCCTCGATGCTGCTGGCGCGGCGGTTCGGACGGCTGACAGCGTGAAACAACAGGTATCTGGGAACAGCGAGGAGGATACTGCCGAAACCTATGCTCGCGATACTGCAGCCGCAATTGAGGACAATGATGCGGCGCTGCGAACGCTTGCCAACGAAGAGTTTGACGCCGATAGTTCCGATGAGGTCGTCCGCATACAGTTCGCTGACGAAGCTGGCGATACCGCAACGCGATATCTCGTCGCCGACGCTGACGATGGGCAGTGGGAAGATGGCCCGCGTGTCCTCACGCCCGAAGAGTTTGCGGCGACGGACCGCTCAGCTGATCACTGGGTGACGCTTGATGCATATGCATCTCGCCACATCAGTGACGATGTCGAGCAGCTTGCGACTCTCTCCGAAGACGAGGACAATCCAAGTAAGGCGATGGTCAAGGCTCGCTTGGCGGCGAACTATGGCTCGGGCGTCGAATCTGACCTGCTTGGCGACGAGTAAGCTATCGTTAGCCCAGCGTCAACACATTCGTTTTTAATACATGGCTTTTTAGCGCCCCACCGTCAGAGACTGAGTGTGCGCTGGACGGAGTCGAAAACTGGCGTCGCTATCCTGGTTTTGTTCACAGTCACGACAGTGTGCGTCGGTGTGTTGCCGCCAGGCATCGCCGTGTCGACAGCGGCCGCAGATACGGAACCAGTCGTTGCCCAACAGACGACACCAACACCAACGCCGACGAATAATACGACCGTTCAGCACGAACACCCCGAAAACGTCTCACAGTCCGGTGATTCACAGCAAGTTAGTGCCTGGCTCGAGCGCCGATTGGCGAATCGGCTGCAGGGGAGTGCGGTTGAGCTCTCTCAGGGCGAATACGAGCGTGCACGCGGCCTGCTTGGTGATGATTACAATTCACGTCTCGAACAGTATGTCGACGTCGCTGGTGAGACCCAGGGGACTAGCGATGACGAAACCGCCGAAACCTTTCGTGAGACACAGGACCAGCAGCGATCGTATGCGGAGTCCATGCAATCCTACAGGGAAACCTACGAGGAGTATCAGCAGGCTCGGAGACAAGGCAATACGACTGCGGCGCGGCAACACGCTCGTGAATTAGAAACCACCGCTGGGCGGGTGACACAGCTCAACAAGTCGCTGAATCGCAATTACGAGTCGATTGGGAATCGAACTACTATCGAGACCGGCGATGCGAAGACAGCGATTTCGAATACGACTCGAAATGTGACGGCACAGCAAGCCGAAATCAGGTCTCAGTTGTTCGTCGAGACGGAACTGACTGTCGAGACCAACGGCTCGGCGGTGGCATTCGACGACCCAATGGTGATCGATGGTCGGGTGACAACAACAAACGGAACGGCTGTCGCGGACCAGCCAATCGAAGTCACCGTCTTCGAACGGAGCTACCAGACAACGACTGACGAGAATGGCGACTTTTCGGTGACGTATCGGCCCGTTGGGCTGCCGGTGAACACGACAACTGTAGCTGTTCAGTATATCCCGACAAGCACTTCTCCGTATCTCGGGAGCACGACCAACGTCTCGGTCGATGTCTCACAGGTAACACCATCGCTAGACGCGTCAGTCTCACCGTCCCAGGCCGCATATCACGATCGGGTCGAAACGACAGTGAGTGCAACCGTCGATGGTCAACCTGTGGCTGGGTTACCGATTCAGTCCATACTCGGTAGCGCTGTTGATAATACGACGACTAAGCGTGCAGGCCAGGCAACACTCGCACAACGGGCACCCGCAAACGTGCCAGCCGGCGATGGGACACTCCGTGTAGCGCATAGACGCGATGGATTAGCCGTCGGCCCTGCATCGACAAGCGCTTCGCTCTCAATTACCCAGACCGACACTGAGTTGACGATCAATACAGCGTCAAGCGACAGACGCGTACGTGTACGAGGGCGTCTGCAGACCGTAGATAACACAGGCGTCACCGGACAGACCGTTCGTATCGCCGTGGGTGAGACGATCCGAACTACTACAACAAACGAAACGGGCTGGTATCAACTGACGATGCAGAACGTCTCCACAACCGATAGTGGGAATGTGTCGACGATCCAAGTGACTGCACGATTCGACGGGTCGGGGACGAACCTTGGATCAAGTCGCGCCAAAGCGACCACTACGATTGAGGGTGATGCGGGGACTGGCATCCTGGAAATAGGACAACCCGGCGACGGTGGATTCGGTGTTCCCGGGCTTGGCGGTGAGCGTCTTGATATCGCGCTGCTTGTGGGGATCGGCCTGCTTGTCCTCGCTGGACTCGGACTCTGGCTTCGGGGCGGCGATAGTGATACCGCGACAACTCCCGATACCTCGGGACAGACGGAGCCCTCGTCAAATCCGGACACACCCTCGCTTGCACAGCAATGGCTGGCACAAGCACAAGCTGCACTCGCAAATAACGACTCGAAGGGTGCTACTGTTGCCGCGTACGCTGCCGTCCGTGAGCGACTACAACGGCGCGCTGACATTCCGGAGTCACTGACCCACCGGGAGTTCCTCACTGCCTGTGCGGATCGCGTCGATACCGTCGAGATGCGAAGCTTAGAGTCATTGGCCGAAGCCTATGAGCGAGCAACATTCATGGCGACATCCGATACCAGCACGGCAACAGCGGCTATCGAAGCTGCACAGTCGATTCTCGCCGATAACGATGACTCAGCTTGACAGCCATCTACGACTGCAGTCGTGGGCGTTCTCCTTGACTGTCTGTAACCGACCGCGACCTTTTTGGTTACTACTCAACTCCTAGCCAGTAGATGTCGTCTCGACGGGACCTCTGGTTATTGCTCCCGCACCCAATCCGTCGGTTGCCTGCTGATCTTGCGGCTGTTATAGCGGTGATTGTATTTGTTAACATCGCAGTGTTTCTCCCGGGAGTACGGGAGACATCGGCACGGGAAGTACTTGGGTTAGCATTTGTCCTGTGCATTCCAGGGTATACGCTGATCGCAGCCCTGTTTCCTGAATCTGGTGTCTCGCCACTCCTCACAGACAATTCTGAGACAGACGACGTCGCAGAGCTCGTCGACGATGAGACTGTCTCTCGTCGTGGTATCGACGGAATCGAGCGCGTCGCATTGTCATTTGGCTTGAGTATCGCCGTCGTGCCACTCATTGGGCTCGTCTTGAATTTCACGCCGTGGGGCATTCGGCTCGTGCCGATCATGGTTGCCGTGAGTGGCGTCTCACTTATCCTGACTGCTGTCGCGGCCTCCCGTCGTTGGGCTGTGTCTCCAGCGGATCGGTTTCAGGTACCGTACCGTGAGTGGCTACAGGCTGCCCGTGTGGAGTTATTCGAACCCGCGACCCAGACTGATGCAATGCTGAACGTTGTGTTGGTCGGCAGTCTCTTACTGGCAACCGGCAGTGTTGGCTTTGCGGTAACTAATCCAACCCAGGGCGAATCCTTCTCGGAGCTTTACTTACTGACAGAGAACGAGACTGGTGACCGTGTGGCGGACAACTATCCAACTGAGTTCGAGCGTGGGCAATCCCGTAATCTAACCGTTGGCATCGGAAATCACGAACATGAACGAGTCAGCTATACTGTCGTCGCCGAGCTGCAGCGGGTGACCATCGTCAATAATTCAACCCGGGTGCAAGATGCGACTGAGCTACGTCGATTCCAGGCGGTGATCGGTGACAACGAAACGTGGCACCGACAACATACAATTACACCACAAATGACCGGTGACCGACTCCGGTTGCAGTATCTCTTATATAAAGATGAGCCAGCAACACCACTGAACCGCTCTGCTGCGTATCGTGAAGTCCATCTCTGGGTGAACGTCACTGGCTAGCCAGATAGAATCTCGTCCGGCCGGCGCCAATAATACTGTCAGCGCCACATATTGGCGATCAATACACGGTTCTCAGGATAGTGGCAAAGCCGAGCAGGGACAACCTCACTAGAAATACCGGGGTTCTTTCAGCAACTCTGTTCCCGACTCTTCCCAGGTCAAAACATGACTATATAACATATAGAGTTAGCGTTCTGTCCACAGGTTTATATTTTGAGTGCTATTATATCCAGCTATGGACGAGAAGCGATTCGTCGTCGCCCTGTTTGGTCTCATTGTAACTACCCTTCTTGGCATACTTGCATACCATTTTATTGCTCCGCTGACGCTCTCGATCTTCCTCTATTACTCGACCCGGCGATATCACCACTTCTTACGGCGCTTCCGACTACCAGCGCGAGCGCGTGCAGTCATTGTCATCGCCTCGCTTGCCCTCCCTCTCCTCCTGTTAGTGACGTATGCCGTCGTGTTGCTTATCGTCCAATCCCAGCGGTTCGTCGAACAGTATGCACTGGTCGATGTCGCTGCCACACATATCGAGTGGTTCGGTGAGATGGGCTCGGTTCCGGATCTTACCGTCCACGGGCTCTATGAGGCGTATCAGTCCGGACAGCTCTCGCCATTGATCGAGTTTCTCAGTACTCACGCGACGCTGCTTACATCAGTCGTCTCGAACCTCTTCCTCAATCTGTTCGTGACGACCATCGTCACCTACTATCTGCTCGTGGATGGGCACCGCATTCGTGAGTGGTTAGTGCGGTTCGACGACGGGGCGATTATTCGTGAGTACCTCGAAGCCGCCGATGCGGAGCTGGAAGCAGTTCTCTTCGGCAATCTTCTCAATGTCGTAGCTATCGCACTCATTGCGATTGCCGCGTTTTCGGGCTATAATGCGCTTGTTCCAGCCTCCGTTCAAGTACCGTATCCGGCACTGACTGGTGCGCTAACCGGCATCGCAAGTCTCGTCCCTGTTGTGGGCATGAAGATCATCTACCTGCCGGTGACCGGGATCACCGCGCTTCCGGCAGTCCTTGACGGACAGTCATCACTGCTTGTCTATACTGTCGGTCTGCTTCTCGTGGCGGTGGTCGTAGTCGATACCATTCCGGATCTGGTCTTGCGGCCGTTACTCAGTGGGGAGCAAACCCACGTCGGCCTGCTGATGCTTGCCTATACGCTTGGCCCGGTGGTGCTAGGGTTTTACGGGCTCTTCTTCGCGCCGATACTGCTCGTTATCGGCCTCACTTTCGCTAATACGGCACTGCCACGATTGCTGGGGGCAGACGATCCTGATGGGCTCCATCAGGATCAGTTACGGCTCAATGACTTTCGGTAGCGATGACTCATAACAGCGCTGAAAGCGCTGAGTCCGTTTTCCGAATCTTCTCGTGAGGCCACACAGCAACCGATAAGCGCTGGCTGCTGGCACACCGCTGGGAACGCACTACCGACGCGAGTTTTAGAATCTGGAAAAACACATATCTATAATTAAAGTAATGTCGAACCGCCGTCGTTATTAACAAGGTATCTGATTCTCTATCTGCGGAACGTCAGAGGCACTGCAGTTGATCCGTGTGGCTCACTGCCACGTCCCCTATCCCCATTGTTACTGAATTGGTAGCATAGAGTCTCTTTAACTTGAAAATCGGCTGGAAAGCAGCGAGAACAATAGGAGAGAGTATTCCTGACTATTTTCGAATTAAATCATTGAATCAGAGATGTTTTGACTCATTGACTCACTGAACCTCTGGGATTTGTCTGACGCCTTCGGGTTTATTCGTTGCTGACTTGGCCGAACCCTCGTCTCGTGGCGCTCACCGAACTATCGCTTCGAAAACGCGTGCCTCGATTTTTCGGAGGTGGTCGCCGACGGTTGATGGTGCTAGACCAACTGCCTCGGCAACGTCTTTGTGCGTCGCCTCCCGTGGCGCTCGGTAGTATCCAACATCGACGGCCGCCGCAAGTACTTGTTCCTGTCGGCTCGTTAACGACCGTGTGAACTGCTGGGTGTTCGGCTCGTACTCCCCAGTTTCTAAAATCTCGAACTCAAGTGATTCTATGGTCGCTGCCTCGTTGAAGAGCGTTTTGAACGCTGATTCGTCGCCGATGATGGTGATCTTCTGGGCTCCATTGGCGCCGAACAGGATGGGTGTCTCAACAACGATATCGGCCCGCTGATGCCACTCTAGAATCCGCCTCACTTGCTCAGTCGGTTCGAACTGGCTCACTGCCATCCAACGATCGTCGCCCGAAACCATGTATGCGTGCACAGACGGCGATGACGACATGATTTCTTCGTACCGCTCCCGATCACCGCTTCCCTCCGCAAATGTCAGTACCGTTCCGTCGTCGAGAAATTTCACGTGATGGATGGCCTCTCGCTGAATTGCTGGGTCCGCCGAGAGTTGCTTGCCGAGCGGATGAAACCCAG
Source organism: Haloarcula amylovorans (assembly GCF_004681185.1). Lineage (GTDB taxonomy): Archaea > Halobacteriota > Halobacteria > Halobacteriales > Haloarculaceae > Haloarcula > Haloarcula amylovorans. The sequence goes on from NZ_SRIF01000017.1 coordinate 33,772, forward strand.
CTCCCTCGGCAGGGACTAGCCGCATCGTCATATACCGCATACTACACCCACTCAGCGATCCGACTTAAAAGAGCGTGGATAACCCCCACCAACCCGTTCCGATTCGTATGCATTCATTCACATATGACGACGAATCCACTGCCATCGCTGATTCCGTCGGAGCGGACTGTCACCAGTAACGGGTCGGGTCCAGAAATCGCAATCGTCGGTGGTGGTATTTGTGGGCTCACCGTAGCGGTCGCGCTCGAACAGCGCGGCCTGTCGCCGACAGTATACGAAGCTGCATCCGCATATCAACCGGTCGGCGCCGGTATCCTCCTCCAGACGAACGCGCTACTCGTCTTCGACTGCCTCGGTATCGCCGACGCCATTTGTGATGCTGGCAAACCACTTGATGAGGGTGGACTGCGCTCACCGGACGGCCGGTTTATGACACGGTTCGATTTGAACGATGTCGAACGCCGCGAGTTTGGGTACGGCTTCGTTGCCATTCATCGTGCCGACCTGCAACGTCTCCTCCTCGATGAGTTGGATACCGACGTCCGAACTGGCATGGACTGTGTCGATATTGACGGGACAGACCCACCAGTAGTCCACTTTGCTGACGCGACCACAATTACTCCTGATATCCTTATCGGTGCCGATGGCATTCACTCGACGGTCCGCGACGTTGTCGCCCCCGGTGTTGAACCACGCCAGTTGGGCGGTGTCGCGTACCGCGCACTCGTCACGCTTGACCTACCAGCACCGTACCAGACGCAGGGATTCGAGATCTGGGGTGACGGAACCTATACGGGCGGGTCGCCCATCGATGAGAACCGATTCTACTGGTTCGCAACCGCACCAGACCCACTCACCGACGATTACGCGACTTCTGACGCAGTCCCGTTGGCGCTTCGGACTCGCCTTGCAGGTTACCCTGAGCCCATTCCGGCGATTCTGGACGGACTTACGCCCACGGACCTCATCATGACCGAGCTTGAGGATCTCCCCTCGCTCACCGCTTGGTCACGGAACCGTGTCGTCCTCGCTGGCGATGCCGCCCATGCCATGCTTCCGTTTGCCGGCCAGGGCGCTGCACAAGCCATCGAAGACGGATTGTTGCTTGCCGACGCTATCGCTGCCCACGAACGGTACGACCGCGCGTTCTCGGCCTATGAGTCCGAACGCAAGCCGCGTGCGGACCGCATCCGCCGAGAATCCTATCATCTCGGTCGCCTCGGAACGATGCAATCACCGCTCGGCTGTCGGCTCCGGAATGTCGTCATCGATGCCGTTCCCGATGCGGTACTCCGTCACGTGCGACGGCGGCAAGCAGCCGGCACGTCCCTCCCGGGATAAGCATCAATGAAAGTGCTGGACTACTCCACTACAGAGCCACCAACTACGGGACCCCACCAACCATGACTGGCCATCTACCCACGAGTGTCCTTCTGCCACCCGTCTCGTGGACACCCGTCGTCGAAGAGATAATTACGCAACTCCACTCAGCGGGCGAACTGCGCGTGATTTCTGCTGTTCACTCCGAGAGGAAGGCGGTGCTCTCCCAGCGATACCGGGGCCAAATCCGATCAAGTAGTCAGACTGGGAACATCGCCTGCAGTTCCGACAGTTCATCGTCAGTGACTCTGAGATTGTGGAAAGTAGTCGCCGTAATGTCGCCGTGACAGGTTCCATGTGCGATTGTTCCTTGGAGGAGGCCTCTCGTTCGCTGCCGGCACGCACGATGGGGCATCGCCTCGTCGTCCAGTTCATGAGCAGGATGTGTGAGCGCGCGAATCGACGCCGCTAGCTCGAAACCCTCCGGCAGATGAGTAGTACTGAGTAGGTCTGATCACTCACCAAGTGAGATAGAATCCGTTCGGGAACGGCTTAACGTTGTGACCTAGGAGACACGATTCGCGCTCCACCAAGGCATCCTCAGCTATCCGTCGGAATTACCGACGCTAAAGGAATTGACTACGTTAACCCCAAACAAGAACCAGACTTCTATACTGCGGATAGTTCTATCAAGTGTCTTCAATCATCAGTATTACTACGATAACTCTTCTCTGTGAGCCAATTTAGTTCCTCCCGCAGACCTCCAGGGATATCTTTACGGTCGCGAGCTATTTCGAAGAGATCATCGATCTGTCCCTCTTCAAGTTTAAATTCATAGCGAGGGTCCTCGTGGTAGTATTTTATCTCTTTTACAATCCTCTGGTAATCAACATTGTCGGTGTTCTGAATGTATTCAGTGAATGCACTCTGCACTCCTTTCTCCGTGTCAGCCATCTCTGAATGTACAACGTCATCATCAAATAGTGGCTCATCAACCCTCAACAGATGTTTATAATAATCTTTCCAGATGTAGACGTACGCAATTTCTGCAGTTATAATAACTCCGACGGCGATGATCGCTTTCCAGGCTGGTGAAAGGGAAGAGAAGGACCAGAGACATAGCAGCCCAAGTGAAGGGATCATAGCGAGTATCCAATACGTTTTGCCCATCCGGCATATCTGCGTTCGCAATGATAGGTCCGACACAGACTCATCCGAGTCAGGTAATATTCGAAGTGTACGGAGGGCCTCGTCAGTAAGTGGATCATGGTGGGGGTAGTCCACTAAACAGAGGCTCCCTATCACAAGAAGGACAACCGCGATACCGAACACAGATACCATACTCAATGAACTGACCCACAGAACAAAGCCAGTTAGAATTACGCTCACAAAAACTAACCAGACGATATTGGTTTTCGTCGCTACGCGATTCGTTGTTGCCCAGGTGCGGCCGAGTGCCAGCGCTTGCCATACCATTTCAGTCAGGTATCGGAAAAGAATAACACTCATGACGATTACGGCTGCAGCGGCGAGGCTACCCCCTGTCCAGACATCCGCAACAGATGAAACGCCGATGTACAGAAGCACGACACTAGAGAACGTGATGAGGTATCGAATGATTTCTAGGCCAGCAATGCCTCGATGTAGTGGGTCCTCTCGTCCACTCGTAAATGCGTAGTTGTCGAACGCAGCAATCAACGTTTCAATTCCAATAGCAATCGTAAGGGCAATGAGAGAGAGCCCTTCGAATGTGGAGCGAACAGCTCCAAGGTTGTTGACGACTACTTTCAGCAGGTCCGAGAGAATAAGAGTAATGAGAATCGTCACTACGAACGCGAAGGCACCGCTGATGACGTTACTCTGGTTCTGATCAATTCGGTGTTCTTCCATGTAGCTGACTCTCTACACAACTTAACATATATCTTGCAGATTCGCATTAATCAAAAGCTCAAATATGAGGCTATATAATACAATACTATGCCAGGGCCGGCGTTTCTTCGCTCCGAAGCCGTTACTCTTCGACCCGTGAACGCTGATTGCGACGATGATGTACAAGCTATTCAGCGAGCCATAAATAACCCAAATACCCGACGACCGATGGGACTCACAGATCCCCATTCAGCTCAGAGCGAGCGCGCGTGGCTACAGGATCTGGATGACCGTGAGGATCACATTCTTCTGTTTATCGCTACTGACGAGAATACTCCAGTCGGCAACGTCGAATTATTCGACATAGACCATTGCCATGGGCGAGCCGAACTCGGTTGTTGGGTGTACGAACCACATCGTGGGCAAGGGTATGCTACGGCCGCCTGCCAGCTCATGCTTCGATACGCGTTCACGGAGCTTCGCCTTCACCGGGTCGACGCTGTTGTCTACGACACAAATGATGCTTCGCAAGCCCTCATCGAGACACTTGGCTTTGCACATGAGGGGGTGAAACGCGAATTCGGCTACTTGGACGGGGAATTCGTCGATCAGCACCAATATGGAATACTTGGCAGTGAGTTCAGTGGTTGAATTTGAAGATTGGCTCAGTTCGACGAGTGTTTTTCTATTAGTGTGAAATATGATATCAAGATAGTGTAGTCTGTTTGTGGGATCGATACTTCGAACCACACATTCTCTCACCGGGTTCCGGTTTCAACACGGCTGTCGAACTGTGTTAGCTACTTTCGGAATCAGGTATGGCCTTGATGACATGCCTCAAGTGATTGGATTGGTATCCCGTTTGGCAGCGTACAGCGAACGAAATACCGCTCTGAAGGCGTGAGGGTGAACGTTAAATTCCGACCAGCGTGTGTGAGCGTGCCGTAGCTGAGCCCGCCGACGAGAAGAGTTCGCGACTTGTGTATCGCCGGCGCAGGCCAACACACCACCGTGATATCCAGCTCAACCACATTCCCCGGAATCCTCGAATAGGTAGAGAGCGGCTTATCTCCGGTTGATCAGGAGCCAGACAAATGACGACAGGTGCTGGATATTCGCGGGGCTATCTATTTGAATCAGATACTGCTGCGGTCAGGTCCTCCTGAGTAATAGCCTCGGCATCGCGTTCAGCAGCAGACATTGCGGCGTCGTCGACGATGCCGACGATGTCGGCACTACTGCAGCCTTTTGTTCGGTCCGCAAGTTCTTGATAAGCTTCCTCGTCGAGTGTGGTCGGGCGGTCACGGAGACACACTCGAAAGATAGCCTCACGGGCCTCGTGGTCGGGCAGGCCAATCTCATACTGTTGGTCGAAGCGGCCCCGTCTGGTCACTGCGTCGTCGAGCAGGTCGGCGCGGTTCGTCGCGGCAATCACCAGGAAGTTTGGGTCCTCTGCATCGAGGTGCGCCAGGAATTCATTGACGACTTGGGCGTGTTCGCGATGGAGATCGTCGTCACGGCCGGCCAGCAAGGCATCGATTTCATCGATGAAGATGACACACCGCTCGAACTGCTGGGCCTCGATAAAGAGTCGGTTGACCTGTTCAGTGGATTCGTTGATCCAGCGGGATTTGATGTCGCCCGCCGACAGTTCGAGATACGGGTGGCCCAGTTCCCCGGCAATCGCGTGGGCGAGCAGTGTTTTGCCAGTTCCGGGTGGGCCATGCAGGAGGATTCCGTTCGGTGGTGAGACGTTGAAGCGCTCGTAGGCTGCGTCTGCGCCTATGAGTGGGCGTAGGACCGAGCGGCGGAGGTCATTCTTTCGGTCGTCCATGCCGCCGATGTCTGTGAATCGGGTTTCTGGGGCTGGTTGCCAATTGTAACTAAGTTCTGTCTGTTCAGCCGATTTCTTATCGCTCTGATCGGCAGTATTTTTGTGCGCTTGACTACCTTCAACTGAATTTTTAAGTGAGCTTGTCTCTGCATTTCGAGCTTCTTGTACTGTTGAGGAATCATTACCAGGAGTTACTGCTCCAAAATTAGCGTAAATCATCATAGGAACATACGCGATCCAAGACAGGCTCATCATCCAGAGCTCATTGAACAGGCCAGATAGTCGCAGTGGGAGTAGTTTCTGTGCAAGGCCCGGCCAGCTATGTTCCCAAAGAGGGAGAAACCAAACAAGTGTCAGTATAACAGACCCGATGATAATTCCAAATAGCCATCCTCTGTCAATAATGTAATAATTTTTATTGAATACTCTGTCAATGGCTGAGAAGACTATAATAGCAACCGCTAATGGAAAGAGAGGGATAGCGACTAAGCTCAGAAGTGCAGGAATAAGCACGCCGACATAAGACGCCAACTTGCTGCTCGCCAAAAGTACACCAAGTGGAGCGAGTATATAACATGCAGATGAGACCACTGTAGAGATAGCTAAAGTAATTCCCGCTTGGAAGATGTTTCTACTCTGTTTAGCGGTATTGGACGTAGTGTATTCTTGGCCGTCCATAGTTATCGCGTGCATCCACCTGATTGGCTGTCACTCATTTGGATCGTCCCTCAGTACTGGAATCATCAGTAAAGTCACTCAGTTCCCGCTGGTTTGAGGAGGTCCCGTCCCCGGTATCGACAACGGGATTCTCACGATAGCGTTCAAGGCCTGCTTCAGCCCAATCAAGCGGTGATTGGTGAAGGCTTCGCGTAGCGTAGTCTGTACCAGCCTTTGCATCCTCTGCCGCACGCTTTCCACCTTTCTTGAACGTTTGACCACCCTTTTTGACGTCATTCACCCTCTTTTCTGAAAAGACGGTCGTAGCTGCGCTTCCAACCGCTCCTTTCGTACGCGTCGCAGTAGATTCTGCTTTCGCAGCAGCGGCGCCACCTTTTCCGCCAGTTGCCCAATTGTCGACGCCTGCTGCCCCGTGCCTGGCCTGTTCCATCAGCGCAGTCCGTGTCGACTGCTCGTCGGACTGGCTCGACGAGGTGCCCTGCGAACTGGATTTGCTTTTCGCTCCCTGTCGACCGGACATCTTTCCCGGCGAGAGGCCAGCCATTGCCGCGGATTTGATTCCGACGAGTGCTGGGGCCACAAGCCCAATCAACCAGAAGAGGTACGCCTCAAGCACCTCTCCAAAACCAGGATCGCCAGCTTGCTGACTGGCGGCCGTCGCTCCCTGCCCGGCCACATCCGCGTAGGCACCGGCCGCGGCAGCGCCGGTCTGCAAGAGGCCAGCCATCACGATACCTGCCAGCAGCATGTAGGCGGTCGCCCGGAGGACGGTTTTCGCGAGTTCCGATGCATAGCGGAGTGGCCCGAAATCCAGATACAGCATCGCGCCCAGAACGGGCAAGAGAATGAACGTGGCGTTGAACAGGAACTCCCGCAGGACGAAGACACCCAGTGCTAGCAGGATGCCCGCTACAGAGATCATGCTCAAAATGAGGGCCCCAATCGTGACGCCGGCAGCCGAGGCGGCTGCACCCTCTAGACTCGATTTCAGGACTTCCGGGCCGAAGGCAGCGCCGTACTCAGCAGTGAAGATATGCCGGATGATCGCGTTCGTCAAAAGCAGGCCAAAGTGCATGAGCTGGCGGGCAACGGCGACGAAGATGATCACCTTCAGTGCCTTCCAGACGAGCATGAAATTCGTCACCTCGCGCGGGTCAGCGAATGGCTTGCTGGCGACTCCCGCCATGAAGACGATCGCGAGCAACTGGGGAAAGATATCCAGATTGTGTTGAAACGCCGCTTGGAGTGCCGGGTCCGAATAGGGACTATCGAAGAGGATGAACGTCCGCATCCCATTGGCGATGAGCTCGCCGATAAAGCCGAGGATGCCAGTCAGGATATACGTGAAGCCATTGGCGACCCAGTCCGTGACGGCAAATGCCAACGGGATCAGCATGGTGTCGGTCGGAAGTGTCGTGACGGCCTGCTCGATCGACGCTGGTAGTCTGTGGCCAACGCTGTCAGTAGCTATACGGAACGGAACGTGGACTTGTGGGCCAATCATGGGGTGAGCATGGTAGCTGTGGTGGCTATCTCGGCGTGTCGGGTCTGGTGGCTGGACATGATTCTATCCGCTCTCCTTGCGAAGGTACGCAAACGGCAGAAAGAAGAGAAGAAACGCAGCGATCGAAACGACTGCGCCCGCGAGACTCGTCAGTAGCTGATAGATGTTGAACGGCTCGGGCTGGAAGGCGAGTTGGGTCTCTGCTGGACTGTAGTAGATCTCTTGGGTGGTGTTGGTCACGCCCGCAAACGAGACAGTGACGTAGAGATCACGTCGCTCGAGGACAACGCCGCCGTCGCTGTCTGTCGTCGCGCTGCTCTGGGTGGCGCCCGTCAGCCAGAGTGTTCGTCCGGCAAGTGGCTGGCCAGTAGTGGCGTCGGTCAGCTGGATTCGTGCGTGTGTCTCGTTCTGTGTCGTCGTCGACAGCGTCGCGTTGTGTTCCTGCACGGAGCGTGTCTTCAGGGGTATCGGCTCGTTGTGGATATCCCGCACGCCCGTGATGGGCTGGTCGACGTTTTCGATGACGATCGTCGAGTATCCGCGTGGGCGGACCGACGAGAGATTTACCTGTTCGTCGAGGGGTGCCCCACGCTGTGAAAGGTTGAAACCGTCTAGTCTGGTGATTTCGGGTGCCGAGGCGACACTGTGGTTCTGGTCCCAGTGGAGCGTCGGCTGGTGGCGCTGGGCGATAAGCTGGAGTTCGAGGACGGTCGGGGCAGCGACGGACTGGCGGTGTGACTCGGTCGTTGCCAGCGTCTGGTTGCGGAAGGTCGTGTTGTCGAGCGAGTGGGTGACTGTCGCGTTCGATTCGGTGCCGACTCGGTGGCCACGGGTGGCATTGGTATACTGGCGCTGTGAATAGACACCCCAGACATTCTGGAGGCGACCAGTGTCTTTGAACCGGGCATAGCTCCAGAGACGCCGGTCACGGAGAGTGCGTGGCCCCTCGAACTGCAGGATAACCTTCTCGATGTCGGCCTCCGATCGGACGACTGTCTGGGTGACGCTCAACTTCTGGTTCGTCGTGACGACGACGCGAGTACGGTCTTGTACTGTCTGGGCGAACGACAATGACTCCGACGTCGTATTCGATTGCTGCCAACCGCTGCCCTCACGGACGTGCGTCGTGGTCTGTTTGGCGACAGTCGTGTTGATGGTCGCACTGACCTGCATGGTCGTCGGCTCGGTGGCCGTCGCGTTCGTGTATGTGAGCTGTCGCGGTGCGGTTTCATTCCCGGACCATGTCTGGTCGCCGATTTGCACCTGCCGCGAGACGTCCTGTTCGAGAAGCTCGTAAGTGACACAGGTCCTCGTGTCGCCGGAGACAGTACACGTCTGATCTGGCAGTCGTGTCGCGTAGTCGAGATAGGTGCGGACCGTTCCACTACGAGGAAGCAACAACAAATCGCTCTCGTTCGTCTGGGCCGTAGTCGTATTGAAACGGGTGTGTGCTCCCGCGCGCGTGCCAAGTAACGTGATATGGGCATTAGTGACAACGGTGCCATTGGTGCGCTGAGAATCAGGGAACCACAGACTCGTCGAGTCGTTTCGTGAAATCGACTGTAGCTGTTCGAGCCGATATTCACTGAGTGTCTGCTGGCTTTGCCCGACGCGATACGGGGGCTGCGTCGTCGCGTAGGTGAAGTCACGCGTCCGGCTAACGTTTGCAACGGAGACGTTCTCCGCTTCTACAACATGGTCGAGTCCGGAAAGGACAAAGGGTGGGAGTGTTCCGGCTGTGGGATCCGGATCATCGGCGATATACGCTCGTGTCGCGTTGTTCGGTGGCGGACTGGCTGCTGTCGCGACAATACTCCCAATCGGGAGCACGAGAAGCACAGCGAACAGCAGACCGAGGATGGGATGGTTGGCCGTCATTGCAGTCCAGCAAGTGCTATCTTGGCTGGCGAGCTCCCGAGCGTTTAGGGCATGACGGGGACGATCATGCCTGGTGCGAGGTTCTCGAAGAGGCCAACGAAGACATTGTAACTGACTGAGAGGACGATCATGCCGGCGCCGCCCCACATCCCACGCCAACCCCATTGGGCGCGGTCGGCGCTGCGTCGGGACACAAACCAAACGGCCGCGCCAATGAGGAAGATGATCACGCCAAGTTGCCCGAGAGTGGTCGCGACGAATTCCTCAATCTGTGTGAGCGAGTCCGTGATCTCACTCTGTTGGGCGGCAGCCACGCCGGTACTTGTTATGACCGCAGTCAGCGCAACTAAAAACCGTGTGACACCTTGCCGAAGGCGCATACGGATGGTACATCAGACTAGTGACTGTTAAAGTATTTGATTAACTTAATAACCTGTAATTTAGACGTACTAGAGATCGGTCTAAATACCTATTCTAGACAGAGTACAGTGTTGAAATTACTGTTTAGCCGCATTCCGGTCCTGTGCGTCAAGGAACACAAGCGGTGGCACAGTCCAGAGCAGCTGTTTGTATTGCACTCAATCGATACGCTGGCTCGTGAATCCTATCGCAACACGGGCTACTTTTTAGAAATTCTAGCGCGGGAGAGCTAACCAACAATGTCTCTTTTTGCGTGATTCGTTGGTTAGCGTCGAACCCTACGGAATGTGTGCGTACAGTATCTCACTGTCCGATGCTGATACTGCGAATACTGATGACGAGCCAGCAACGGTCCAGATCAAGCTTGGTCAGAAGCTAGGGAGTAGCGAGTCAGGAAACAGCACAGCGTTCTCAATACAGAAAACCCACGCAGAGAGGATAGATGTCTCTCTGCGTGGGCTCGATGAGTGATAAGGAATGGAAATGAATGGTGGCGGCGAACCAAATTTCCCAGAGGCTCGCGCACTCCAGTACTCGCTGGAACGCTG
>NZ_SRIF01000018.1 GCF_004681185.1 Haloarcula amylovorans
CCGTCTCTAACGTCTCTTTGAGCAGTTCTTGGTTGAGCATAGACACCTAAACCAACGAACTGCTCGTTCCTCAATTTCCGCTAACTAGACAGTGCCTCTCAACGGAGCATCGTGAGATCTGGATACTTTGTTGCCCAGTCATGAATCTGCTTCTCAAAGGCAGGCGGTGGGGCTGGCCGTCCACGTCGATCGAGAATACGCCAGCCATCTTCTTCGTAAACAATTGCCGTCACATGACTTTCATGGAGAAAAATAGCTCCATAGACTTCCACACTTCCTGAATCTCCTCATACAATCATTGCGGCGTCCTTGGTATGTTGGCCAATAGTTTCCAACTCCGCCCTCTGTAGAGGACGTGCTAGAAAAGTTGCGAGTACCAGAAATTAAAAATAATCTGTATAGACATTTTACTTAGTTTGTATTTATGTAATCGGTGAATCTATATAGTTGCTAACTGGATTCAAGTGCTGAATTAAGACCGAACAGTGGCTCGTGAGAGTGGATATCGCTGTTTCGAGACGTTGCAACTTACCCCGCCAGTGCCTGACGATATACTGCTTCCAGACGCTCGGCCATCCGTTCAACGCTTAGAGAGCGGACGACTGACCGACCGTTAGACCGCTCATCTTGGTCAAGTACGCGTGCCAACTCCACGATGAGTTCAGTATCGTCAGTACAGACGACCGACAGCGTGACCTCGGCCACTCGTTCACGAACGTCACCAACGTCCGTTGCGACCACTGGAAGGTTGCACGCCAGCGCCTCCTTGACGGTGTTTGGCGATCCCTCGCGGTGAGAAGTCAACAGCAACGCGTCAGCCGCATTCATGTAGACAGGCACGTCTGTTAGTTCCACATTATAGACGGTCTGCAGCTGCACATCACGGTCGATTCGGGACCGAACTTGCTCGACGACACGTTCGGCGAGCGGGTAGTTCTTCACTGCCCGAGAAGGCGTATATGGGAAGAGAACGTGCGCGGCCGCAGGGTCCCAGTCGACTTCACGCTGGGCTGTCTGCTGGTCCATCGGCTTGAACAGGTCGAGATCAACCCCATGTGGGATCACTGTCGCTGTTACATCAAGGTGGGTCACCATCTCGCGACTCATAACAACCGTCTCGTCAACTAGTCGGGTACAGCGTTCGGTGAGCCACCCGAAGTCCCCGAACAGGTCTGACCCCCACAACGTGAGGATGACCGGGCGGTGTGGCTGTGTGAGTGCGAACGGTGACGTGAGACCGTAGTGTGCGTGGACAATGTCATAAGAATCTCGGGCGGCCGAGAGGACACGCCCATAAAATCGGAGATAGTGCTGGAATGAGCGGGTCGTTGCTTTGCGCTCGGCACGATTCTCGAGTTCGCGACCAGGGACAGTAACAACATCGCACGTGTGTCCCCGTTCGCGAAGACTCTCTATTCGCCGATCAAAGAACGACGAGCGATGGGTCACGAGATGGAGGACATTCATCAGCCACTCCATCCTGTCTGTGACACAAAGTAATGACGCCCCAACTGTCGTGTATCGACGGTGGAGTCTCCCTATATGGGTGCCGACAACCAGTGGGTACCCGCGATATCCAACCGAGTATCGCTCAGGAGATTAGTTATCGGTTGTCCATGCCTATTTTCGACTGTACAAAGATTCCACTACCGGTTATTCCATATAAGTCCGCTATTACAAACCGTCTACTGTGAGCTATATAGTCGTATGGACGTGTTGGTTACCGATGGATTCGAAAAAAAAGTCGTTAACCGTAATCCGCGCGATCCACCCTCTTGCCGACGCCATCGGGACGGTTGCTCAATATCCTGGTTCAATCGCTGCCATGTCGCGGCATACCGCTCGTACCCACCGTTTCCGAGCCGACAAGCCTGCGGAGTACGCCGCCAGACTGGCCGCTATCGTTGAGGCGGACGGCTACGACTATGTCCTCCCCGTCAGCGGTCGCACAACCGAAATTGTCTCTGAGCATCGCGACGAGATTCCAGTCCCGCTCGACCCGATTCTCCCCCCACAAACGTCGCTCCGCCGAGCTATCGACAAACACGACCTCTACTCGATAGCCGACGATATCGGAATCCCGACACCGACATCCGTCCGCATCCACTCGTCCAGCGACATACCACACGCTGTCGAGATAGTCGGGGAGTCAGGCGTGTTTAAAACAGGCAGTGAGACAGAGCCACGGTTTCTCCGGTACATCGATTCCCCGCGTGAACTCCGGGCAGCCTATTCGACGTATGTATCCACACACGAATCCGATCCGATCTACCAGGAATATCTCGATGGTCGTGGACGTGGGTTCTTCGGCCTCTATATTGATGGGACGTGTTACGGTCACTACGCCCATCGTCGCATCCGTGAGTCACCACCCTCAGGCGGCAAGAGCGTGTGTGCGGAGTCACTCCTTGACCCTGAACTGTACGACTACGCCGACCCGATACTGTCCGCGCTTGATTGGAACGGCGTCGTCATGCTCGAGTTCAAGAACGACGCCGAGGGGAATCCCCACTTGTTAGAGTGTAATCCGAAATTCTGGGGGTCGATGGCACTTGGCGTTGTATCGGGAATGAACTTCCCACGAGCGCTCGTCGAGTACTTGGCCGAGGGCACGACGCCGGATTTTGAGTTCACACCGGCCCGTGTTCACTGGCCACTCTCGGGTGACCTCCTCCATGCAATCGCACGGCCGACGAGTGCTCCAGCAGTCGCGATAGACCTGTTCTCACGGTCGACCGGGTCGAATATCCGCCTTTCCGACCCACTCCCCCATGTCTCAGAGACCGTCCAGATGGTGGTTTCGACCGTTGTTAGCGTTGACGGCCCGGTCAATAACTCTTGAACAGGACCATTCCAGTAGTGTTCACTACACTCCTTCTATTGTACGGATTAAACTGAGATTATCCTTGATGCACAAGTGTAACCCTGTAGTTCGAAGATTGGTATTCTATATAAAACCGGTCACTAGATATGTTATAGTCATCTTGTAATCTCTCTTTCAAACCTTGCATAGTCTTTTTTGATATCTGTAATTCTGTTTTCTCTGAGCGGCTTGCCTTGTTGAGGGCAGACGTTAGCTGATCTACTTGAGATAAACTACTATTCTGATAATAAATTGTATTATCATTACATGAGGAATTATTCATCTTCATTACATCAATGTACCCTATAATATCACCTGGCAAACATTGCGATCTTACGGCACTTGGACTCGCTGTGATTGATTCTGAGTCGTTAGTCTGAGCATCTACTTCATTGGGAGTGGTTATGCCAGAAGGTGCATTAGAATCGTCTCCTGAGGGTACTATCGTTGAACACCCTGTAACACTCATGCCGACACCAATACTTGCAAGCTGGAGGACCGAACGCTGGGACAATTCCATATGTCAGACTTTATCTCATTTTGTACATGTTTTCTCTATAGTGACCGGTCTACGTGCGATGATTGCAGCAGGGATTAATCGGATGAACCGAGTGAATGAGCCTGCTCATTGCTTACTGTACGTTGCCCGGAATTTATTTCTCTTGGAGAACCTACTGATTTATGAATGCCCTCCAACCCCTCATCAGCCCCTCCCCAAGAAAACCGACCGTCTCGACGACGAATGCTTGCAACTCTTGGGACGATGGCAGCCATGTCAACTGCTGGCTGCGGTACAGTGCTTCCGAATAGTCGAGCTCACACTTACCGCGACAGCCATCCGAATGGGGGATGTTACTGATGCCGACGTAACTGCCCACCATGTCTCACCGGCCGACTTTGCGGAGATGATGGAGCAAGGCGGCGAAGAGTACCGTGTGATGTTCGAATGGTTCAACGAGCATGGGTACGAATCGCCGATCGACAAACTCCAAGCAGAACACGGGCTCACGTTCTCCCGATTACCGGAGTATCTCGAACGGGCTGGCTGGGCACAGTAGCTGCGGGCAATCGTCCGCGGACTATTTAATGCTTTTAGTAGATGGAACGAGAGGAACCGGTATGGACACGCTACGATTGAGCGACGGTACGTCTCGGAAGCACCGATGGTAGACGTCGTGCTCTCGGCGGCACAGGTCCTCGTCGCGCTGTTTCTCGTGGTTCTGAACGGCTTTTTCGTCGCCTCGGAGTTCGCGTTCGTCCGGATTCGGGGAACGTCGGTCGAACAGCTCGCCGCAGAGGGGCGAACCGGATCGGAGACGCTCCAAGAGGTGATGACGAACCTCGACAACTACCTCGCGACGACGCAACTCGGCATCACCATCGCGTCGCTGGGACTGGGATGGGTCGGCGAACCCGCCGTGGCGTCGCTCATAGAACCCGTACTGGCTCCGATTCTCCCCGAGGGGACGCTCCACTTCGTCGCCTTCGCTATCGGCTTCAGTATCATCACGTTCCTCCACGTCGTCTTCGGCGAACTCGCGCCGAAGACGCTCGCAATCGCCCAGACCGAGCGACTCTCGCTGTTCCTCGCCCCGCCGATGAAGCTCTTCTACTACCTCCTCTATCCAGGGATCGTCGTCTTCAACGGGGCGGCCAACGCGTTCACGCGGTCGATCGGCGTGCCGCCCGCCTCCGAGTCGGACGAGACGCTCGGTGAACGGGAACTCCTCCGGGTACTCACCCGATCCGGTGAAGAAGGAGACATCGACGTGGCCGAGGTGAAGATGATAGAGCGCGTGTTCGATCTCGACGATATCGTGGTGCGGGAGGTCATGGTTCCGCGACCGGACGTGGTGAGCGTTCCGGAAGACGCCGCGCTGTCGGAGCTCGAGTCCATCGTCTTCGACGCCGGCCACACGCGCTACCCGGTTCTCGACGCCGACGACGGGGACCAAGTAGTCGGATTCGTTGACGTCAAGGACGTGCTACGAGCGGAGGTGGACGACGGAGACGCCGAATTAGTCGGCGACGTCGCCCGCGAAATTCTCGTCGTCCCGGAGACGATGACGATCGGCGGCCTCCTGAGGCAGTTCAAGGAGGACCGCCAACAGATGGCCGCAGTCATCGACGAGTGGGGAGCGTTCGAGGGGATGGTGACGGTCGAAGATCTCGTTGAGGCCCTCGTCGGAGACCTCCGAGACCAGTTCGACCTCGACGAGCGCGAACCCTCGATTCGCCCGCGCGACGACGGGGGGTACGACGTTGACGGAAGAGTCCCGTTGTCGAGAGTCAACAACGCTCTCGGTGCGGGCTTCGAGAGCGAGGAGGTAGAGACCATCGGCGGACTGGTGCTCGAACGACTCAACCGTACGCCGGAAGTTGGCGACAGCGTCGAAATCGCCGGTCACGTCGCCGAGGTGACGAGCGTCGAGGGGGCCCGAATCGTGACGGTGCGGATCCACGAGAGAGATACCGACGAACAGTTGGAGGAGCGAGAGTAGAGACTGGCTCGAGCCGTTCGGCCGCGCGACGCCGTCCGGTCGGCGTTACTTCCCGTACCGGTTCAAATACGTAGCGAAGGTTGGGATGGGTGCAAGAACACTTTCTTTTGACGGACTATATCCAATACAAACCATTCTAAGGGGATAAATTGCTGAATGTCCTTCCACTTCACACCGCTACTCCTATGTTACGACTCAACAGTATCAGAGACTTCCAAGGAACACTGGTCGACTAAGCGAACTGCAGAACCGGTACGAGAGTCCAGATAGCAACATTCCGTAGATGAATCCAGCGCCGTGCCTGATGATATTCGTCGTCGTCCCCTGCTGGACGAGATCTGCCGGGAACAACATGAGAACAAAGAGCCCGAGTAACACAACGACGAGACCAGCGAACCCGACTTCCAGAACCACATCCGACTGAGAGTCGACCGCCACTGGCAAAGCAATCTCTCCGACCAGCTGCCACCCACTTAACGCGATGCCAACCAGACCCAGGCCCATGATGGTGACCGGCACACCCGGCGCATAGATGACCGCAATCTCAAGCAGCAACCCGATGAAGATCATCGGACCAAGCGACCACACAATCTCACGTGAGTACCGCCTCTCCAGCCAGACGAGCAACGCAACGAAGAGAAAGCCGACGAATCCAGCAGCGACACCAGAGAACCCACGTTCGGCTCCCTCGATTCCAGGCTGAAGGCTCGTTAGGGCCAGACAGCTGGTCGAAGTCACCAAGACTGGGACCACCATGACGAGCACGATGACTGTCCTGCGGAACCAGCGATGCTGGCCAGCCAGCCGAGACAGCAGATACGTCATGCCCGCAGCCATGGCATAGCTAGCCAGATTCGATGATAGGTGGCTGGTACTATGATGGACGAACGCACTCGTAAACACCGACAGCACAGCTGGGTGCTGGTACTTGAACGCCAACTGCGAGTGCATGGCTGGTGGCAGCAGGACGTGAATCGCTACTACAGCGAGCCCAATCCCACCAACTAGCCCGATATCTACGAGCGTCGCTGTGGCTGGCGTGTGAATCCGACTGGTAATCGTAGTCCGCTGGTCGGTCATTCTATCCTCTCCTGAGCCAAGAGAGCCGATACAACGGTCACTTAGTCCAACCCCAGTGCCGCTGTCACCATCACAGCCACAATCAAGAGCGCGATCACAGTTGCCTAGAACCAAGAAAACGCTGGTGTCGATACAAGGGTAGATTGGATGTCCACTGCTGCAGTCGTCAGCGGTTTCGCTATCACAAAACTAGCTATCGATAGTGTGGCTCTGGAGAGCTATCGCTGTCGCTCGCGAGCACCATACCGCTCCAACACACCCATCAATCGCCGCTGACTCAGCGGAGATCCTGAGTCTGACCACTCACTATCGGCGTTCTGACCGGTACTTCCGGCCAGAGTTAATCAGACACTAGCCATATTCTGTCGAAATCGGTGGGTTCGTTCCAATGCTATCAGTTGAGACAAGAACAGTCGCTAACACCCACAAATTGTACATTCACCAACTGTTCCGCGAACGTGAGGAGATGGCTGGGGAGACGATATTCTAGTCAAAGAATTGCCATTAGACCATTTTATACAACATTAGAAGGTACTATTCAAATCTCACCGATGGTTGATTCTGGCGAGGGTGTTTTAGCATAGTTAGATTATAGCCGCCAATTCGCCACATATTCAAATTTAGTCATGTTGTAAAAACACTTCAAACCTCACAAAAGAATTAACTCGTATTGTAGTAATTCGCAATTGCATGGTCAATAGGATACCACGTACTACGAGCCGTCGTACAGTGCTAAAATCAACAGCTGCACTGCTAACAGGTGGGGCGCTTGCCTCAGCGTCGGCAGACTCTGTTCTGGCAGACGATTTTGGTGCGAAAATCCACCACGAACCGCAGGTGGACGAAGATAACTTGATGGAACTCTCCGTTCAGGACCATCAAGTAGTCGACGAGGGTATCTGGCTGGACTTAGGCAGTCACGAGGGGCATATCCACCTGTTCAGTGACAACCTCGCGCGCGTCTCGATTGTCGACCCAGATGAGGAGGTCGAGGAGTCGCGGGGGGTCGCGAACGGCCTCGACGAGTGGGACTCGCCGAGTTTCAGCGTCTCGGATAACGGCGATCACATCTCGATCGACACCGAGACTATCACCGTCGAGGTGAACAAGGACCTCTTCGGGGTGACGTTCCTCGATGAAGACGGGAACGTCATCAACGAAGACTACACCGAGAATGGGTCTGCGGGATACTCGCCGTCGACCGAGCGGGAGGTTCCCGACCCATCACCCAGCGAAGGGCTACCCTATGCGTACAAGAAGGCCGACGAGGACGAGGCGTTCTACGGCTTCGGTGAACAGCCGGAACCTACGCTCAACCAACGCGGCAAGAAACTCGAGAACTGGAACACCGACCAGTACGGCTACGGACCGGACAGCGACTACGTCTACTCGTCGATCCCGTTCTTTGTCGGGCTGAAAGACGCCGGTGCGTACGGCATTTTCTTCGACAACACGCATCACACGGTGTTCCACACGCCTGAAGATCCCGACGCCTCGGGGTCGAGCTACGACACCGAGGCAGGCGAGGACTACTACTACTTCGTCGGCGACGGTGGTCAGATGACGTATTACTTCGCCAACGGACCGGAGATTTCCGACGTCCTCGACCGGTACACAGACCTGACGGGGACGACGCCGCTCCCGCCGAAATGGAGTCTCGGGCTTCACCAGTCAAAGTGGGAGTATACTCCGGAAGAGACCGTCGAGGTTCCCAAGCGCTACCGCGAGGAGGAGATCCCGCTGGACGTGATGCACTTCGACATCCAGTACATGAACAACTACCGGGTGTTCACCATCAACGAGGGGAACCGGGAGGCCCTTCAGACGCTCACCGAGGACATGCCCGAACTCAAGACGGTCGTCGTCAACGACCCCGGTGTCGCCGTGGACGAAGAAATCGACGTCGACGGCGACGGCGACATAGAGGAGTACGAACCCTACACTACCGGAAACGAACAGGACGTCTGGACCAGAGACGGGAGCGGCGACGACTTCGTCGGCCCGGTCTGGCCCGGGAACGCTCCCGAGCCGTACACGACCGGTGCGAAGTGGCCAGACTTCTCGCAGCCCCACGTCCGTACCTGGTGGGCCGAGATGCACGACATGTTCTTCGATCTCGGCTTCGACGGGCTCAAAAACGACATGGGTGAACCGGCCGTGTTCAGCGGTCAGGACGTATACGACTGGACGATGCCGGTCGATAACCAGCACGGCCCAGACGACGAGGGTGATATGATGCTCCACGAGGAGTATCATAACGTCTACGGGTTCGACTACGCCCGCGCGTCCCGCGAGGCATATGACCTCTTCAAGCCCGACCAGCGGCCGTTCCTACTCAACCGGAACCTCTTCGCCGGCGGGCAGCGAATCGCGGCGATCTGGACCGGCGATAACGTCAGTGTCTGGGAACATCTCCAGATGCAGCTCCCGATGATGATGAACCTGGGCCTCTCAGGTATGGCCTTCAACGGCCACGACGTTGGCGGTTTCTCCCAGCGGCCAGAACCCGAACTGTTCAAACGCTGGATTGCAATGGGCGCGTTCACCCCGTTCTACCGGAACCACACTGACACTCACCGGAACAACAGGGAGAGCGAGGCAGGCCAAGGCGGCACGCACGATTCCCCCCAGCCGCGCAACCAGCACCCCTGGACGTACGGCGAGGAGGGGATCGAAATCACGAAGAAGTACACCGAGCTGCGCTACCAGCTCATGCCGTACCTCTATAACGAGTTCGAGGAATCGTCCGAGAACGGCAAGCCGGTCTTCCAGCCGCTGGTCTACCAGTACCAGGACGACCCGGAGGTCCGGAACATCACCGACGAGTTCCTCTTCGGCGACAACGTCCTGATTGCACCGGTCGTCGAGCAGGGTGCGACCGAACGGGACGTCTACTTCCCCGCGGGCGACCGGTGGGTCGACTTCTGGACGAACGAGATCCACGAGGGCGGCCAGTGGAAGACGGTGGATGCCCCGATCGACCACCTACCAATCTACGTCCGGAAAGACGAGATCGTGCCGATGCGCGAAGTCCAGCAGTACACGGGCCAGCGCCCGCTGACGACGCTGGAGCTGCGCACCTACCTCGACGACGAAGCCAGCTACTCGTTCTACGAGGACGACGGTGAGACCCGTGCGTTCCAGGACGGCGAGTATAACGTCACTCACTTCACCGTGTCAGCTAACAACGGCGGCGTCGTCACGTTCGAACGGGAACTCGGTGTGCAGAACTACGCGGGATCCGAACTCTCCTCGTACCTGCTGAACCTCGACCGCTCGGAAGCGCCGCGAAAAGTCCAGGCGGCTTCCAGCAAGTACGAGAAGGTCGACGCCGACGACGTCGAGGACACGCCCGAATCATACGCGTACGACCCCGAACAGGACGCAGTGCTGGTCCACATCCCGGCCGGCGAAGATCGGAAGGTGCAGCTGTTCTTCAACGGCCAGGGGCGCGGCAACGCCGGCGGCAACGGCCGCGGACGCGGGCAGTAAGTCCGCCACGGGGTATCGCACACAATATTTTAGACCGGTCGCAGGATATCGACACGAAATTCTTCGACCGACGTAGCAAACTATGACACGTAAACACGATCCAACCGCAGACGACTACCCGGACGTCGCCAACCCGCACAGGCCGGCCAGTGGGAGCACCGTAGGACCTTCGACAAACCGACGTACCGTGCTGAAATCGACCGCCGCATTGCTCACGGGCGGCGCGCTCGCCTCTGGGACCGCCAGTGCCGACCACTACGACTCGTCGATCCACTACGAGCCCGAAGTAGACGAGGACGGCCTCATGGAACTGGTCGTTGAAGACCACGAGGTACTCGAAGACGGTCTCCGGCTCGATCTGGGCAGCCACGAAGGATATATCCGACTGTTCGCGGACGATCTCGCGCGGGTCTCGGTCGTCGAGCCCGGCGAGGAGGAGTACGAGTCCCGCGGGATCGCGAACGGCCTCGACGCGTGGGATGCGCCGAGCTTCAGCGTCGACGAGACCGACGAGACCCTCTCGATCGATACCGAGACGATCACCGTCGAGGTCAACAAGGACCTCTTCGGCGTGACGTTCCTCGACGAGGACGGAACCGTCATCAACGAGGACTACCTCGAGAACGGGTCGGCGGGCTACGAGGACGGCAAGCCCTACGCGTACAAGAAGACCGACGAGGACGAGGCGTTCTACGGTTTCGGCGAACAGCCCGGTCTCGATATCGACAAGCGGGGTGAGACACTCGAGAACTGGAATACCGACCAGTTCGGGTTTACTCCGGACAACGACTACATGTACACGTCGGTGCCGTTTTTCGTCGGGTTGAAAGACGCCGGTGCGTACGGTATCTTCTTCGACGACCCCTACCACTCGGTCTTCGAGATGGCCACCGACTCCGAGGACTACTACTCGTTCCTGGCCAACGGGGGCCAGCTGACGTACTACTTCGCGTACGGGCCCGATATCGGAGCGGTCCTCGACCGCTACACCGACCTCACCGGAACGATCGACCTCCCGCCGAAGTGGGGAATCGGCTTCCACCAGAGTCGATTCCGCTACTCGCCCGAGGAACTCGTCGAGACGCCCCAGCGCTACCGCGAGGAGGAGATTCCGCTGGACGCGATGCACTTCGACATCCAGTACATGGACGACTTCCGCGTCTACACCTGGGAGGACGAATACCGCGACGCCATCGAGACGCTCACCGACGAGATGCCCGAACTCAAGACGGTCGGCGTCAACAACCCCGGGGTCGCGGTGGTCGAGGAGGTTGACGGGGAGCCGTACGGGCCCTACCTTGAGGGTGAGGCAAACGACTACTGGGTGAAAAATGCCGACGGCGACCCGTTCGTCGGAGAGATCTGGCCGCCCGAAGCGGTGTGGGCCGACTTCTCGCGCGAGGAGGTCCGGGAGTGGTGGGCCCGGAAACACGACGCACTGTTCGACGCCGGCATCGACGGAATCAAGAACGACATGGCCGAACCCGCCGTGTTTAACACGAACAACCCGAAGTACGACCTCACGATGCCGGTGGACAACGTCCACGGCACTGGTGCGGACACGATGCTCCACGAGGAGTATCACAATCTGTATGGCTTCGACATGGCCCGGGCAGCCCAGGCGTCGTTTGACCACTACCGTCCTGACGAGCGACCCTTCACGCTGAACCGAAACCTGTACGCCGGCGGCCAACGCTACGCGGCGTTATGGACCGGCGACAACGTCAGCACGTGGCTGCACCTGCGTCAGTCGCTCCCAATTCTGATGAACCTGGGACTGTCGGGGCTCCCGTTTGTTGGGAGTGATGTCGGTGGCTTCTCCGCTCGTCCCACCCCAGAGCTGTTCAAGCGTTGGACGGAACTCGGCGCGTTCTACCCCTACTCCCGGAACCACGCCATCGATCATTTGTTCGTCGGCGAGGACCAGCCGCGCAACCAGCACCCCTGGACGTACGGCGAGGAGGGGATCGAAATCACGAAGAAGTACACCGAGCTGCGCTACCAGCTCATGCCGTACCTCTATAACGAGTTCGAAGAGTCGTCTGAAAACGGCAAGCCGGTCTTCCAGCCGCTGGTCTACCAGTACCAGGACGACCCGGAGGTCCGGAACATCTCCGACGAGTTCCTCTTCGGCGACGACGTGTTGATCACGCCAGTCGTCGAGCAGGGTGCAATCGAACGGGACGTCTACTTCCCCGCGGGCGACCGCTGGGTGGATTTCTGGACGAACGAGATCCACGAGGGCGGCCAATGGAAGACGGTGGACGCCCCGATCGACCACCTGCCAATCTACGTCCGAAAAGATTCAATCGTCCCTATGCGCGAGGTCCAACAGTACACCGGAGAGAAGCCACTGCCGACGCTGGAGCTGCGCACCTACCTCGACGACGAAGCCAGCTACTCGTTCTACGAGGACGACGGCGAGACCCGTGCGTTCCAGGACGGCGAGTACAACGTCACTCATTTCACCGTGTCAGCTAACAACGGCGGCGTCGTCACGTTCGAGCGGGAACTCGGCGTGCAGAACTACGAGGACTCGGAGCTGTCGTCGTACCTACTGAACCTCGACCGCTCGGAAGCGCCGCGGAAAGTCCAGGCGGCTTCCAGCAAGTACGAGAAGGTCGACGCCGACGACGTCGAGGACGTCCCCGAGTCCTTTGCGTATAGCGCTGAAGAAGATACAGTGCTCGTTCACATTCCCGCTGACGAAGATCGGAAGGTACAGCTGTTCTTCAACGGTGACAGCGAACGGGGGCGGGGGCGGGGTAACCAAAACTAACCTAGTAACGACGGAGCGAATCTGACGAATTCACCTGGGAAATCAGATGACTCTCTATTTCGTACAGTATTGTACCTATAGGATTCTTACAAGAGGAGCGTACGGGCCTTTCTAATCGCGATTGAACGCACCAATGGCGTGAAAGGGAAACCACTCCGTCTCAGTAAGACGGCAAGAGGGTTTCAACAGAGCCACTCCGATACCTATCCAACCTGTATGCAGTATCGGCTTTGCGAACTATTCTGTGACTGTCAGTAACGGCGTGACCGATACAGAGGAAAGGTTCAGCACGATGGCATCTTTCTATTCACGGACTGCAGTCTGTAATTCCCGTTAGGTGCGCGTGCTTATTGACCGCTGGCCACCTTGTCAGAGCCCAGTGGTGTTCAGAGAGCTGTGCTGAATAGAGAGCGCACATCGGTCACGGAAAGGGCAGAAGACAAGTCAAACTAATACTAGGTGCGCGTAGGCCCACGAAAGCTTGGGAAATTATAGCCACTAAGAATAGATTTCTATTGACAGTTGTGGCAGTACTTTCCGTATCCAATAGGTGTTTTTACCCACCGCAGCATAACTGAAATGCATGGTGAGACTCAAATTTATTACCTTCGCTTGTAATGAAGTGGAACAACTGGCAGAGTTCTGGTCAGTCGCTCTCGGTGGTGAACGACGAAAGCTGCCAGAATCGCTTGAACCGGAAATCGTTGACCTTCCAGGAGACGGCCCAAATCTGCTGTTCAAAGAACAACCGAAAGGAACGGAGCGAGACCTCCCAATCCATCTTGATATCTCAACCGAGAATAGAGAGGAGACAGTCGAACAACTCTGTAACCTCGGTGGGTCTGTCCGCGAAACCAAGACCGAAGAGTACGAAACGCACACGGCAACCTGGACAGTGATGTCTGATCCCGAGGGGAACGGCTTCTGCGTGAGCGAGTATCAACAATAGACTGTGACTGCAGCATGCTTTTGTGTTGAATGCAAGTAATCTCTTCACGAGCCGTACACCTACCCATCCAGAATCGAATCAAGTGTTCACCGAATGCATCAGTTGGAGACCCAGTGATACAGACACCCTCTGTAGTGAGCGTTATCTATTTCATCTGTATTGACCAATTTGAGGTGCTAATTCTACAGGAGAGGTATTGAACCGATCACACATTATACGTATGTACTGAGCAATCTAGACATGAAGATTGCAGCAGAGAGCAGCTGAACGGGCCGTGAAATTGAGCCTGCGAATTGCTCAGTTACTCTCCCTAAAGTCAACGTCCCTGAACTCGAATCGGGCTCCACCAGTTGTACTCGCAGTTACTGTCGTCGTCCACTCGTAGACATCCGCAAGTTCTCGCACAAACGCCAGTCCCAACCCAGTGCCGCCTTTGTCGCCTGCCGTCGTGAATCCCGTATCGAACACCACGTCTCGATGTTCACCTGGAATCCCAACACCATCATCCGCCACGTAAAACCCGTTGTCCAACTCCCCAACTTCCACAGTCACATCTCTGCCCCCGTGCTGAACTGCGTTCTCGAACAGATTCCTGAACAGATGTCGAAGATACGTCTCGTCTGCTTGTATCACACCGTCAAGTTCGATGTCGAGTGTCGCCTCCGGCGTGCCCCCCTCGTCCCACGCGTCTTGTGCCACGTCTGCCAGCGAAAGCGGATTCCGTTCTCCAACAGCGTCTTGGCCTCGCGTCATCACCAACATGACATCAATCATGTCCTCAATCCGGTCGAAGGCTTCCGTGACGTACGCAACTGCCTCTGGGGCTGCCTCTGACGGCAGTTGCCTGCTGTAAATCTGGCCAATCGTCACTGGATTCCGAAGTTCGTGTGCGAGCATGCTGGCAAAACTCTCAAGCCGCGTATGGGACTGTTGGAGTTTCGCAACCGTCGCTTCGAGTTCGTTTTGGTATTCATGGCGTTCGATGGCCGCGGCAAGGAGATTCGACACACTCTGGACGAAGGTCACGTCGTGTTCGGTGAACTCCCGGCGCTCAGTCGTGTGTGTTCCGAGGATGCCCCATGGTTCATCGACGGTGCCGATGATTACGCTGATGCCGCTGACCACGTCGTGCTCGACAAGCAAATTGGGGCCACTGAACCGGTCTTCAGTGCGGAGGTCGTCGACGACGATTGGTTCCTCAGAGATGAGTGTATACCCGGCCTGGGAGTCTAGGTCTGTCGGGACGGTTGCGTTGCCTACGAGGCCGTCTTGCCAGCCGACGCCCTGTCTGAGG
>NZ_SRIF01000019.1 GCF_004681185.1 Haloarcula amylovorans
ACAGAAGTATAGCCATGCTCCGACTGCGGCGAGGCCCAGCACCAGCCCGAGGGTATACCACCCGAGTTTGAGTGATGTTGTCGGAGAGACCAGAAAGGCGACGTGAGCAGCTGCCCACCCACCACTCGTCAGCAGGAGTGCCCCCAAGCCCCGACGCGTGTCGGAGTCAGAGATATGTTGGAGTTGTGTGAGGCTTGCAAAACAGGCGAGTGCGGCCATCAAAAACATACCAACATAGAGTAGAAAGAGCGGAGATGCCGGTAAGGCTGCCATAGCGGGCAGTATCAGAGGCGCAAATATTACTCTGCCGACATAGACGGTGACTGGGACTTGGCAGCCTGCGAGATACGCGCTCTGTATCTTGCATGGGTATCAGAACACTTCTTTGAACTGGTATAACTCTCTCTGGTCGATTCGCAGGCGCAATTTTATGGCCCGTTCAGCTGCTCTCCGCTGCAATCTTCACGTCCAGATTGCTCAGTATAGACAAAGCACTTACCGGTGACTGCTATTGCCTGTAGCATGGAAAAGAACTCTCACTCTCGACGAGGAATACTCGCGTTAGCTGGAAGTGTCGCTGCGAGTGGGTGTTCATCATTTCGGGGATCAGATCCGTCTGACCGGCTCCCGGTGCTAGTTGGACTTTCTGTCCACAATGACACAGACCAGGTTCATGAATATCGGATTCAAGTTCAGTATGACGCTGACAGTGGTAGAGAACCCGCAATGGTCTTTCAATCGGAGGGGGCCGTTCGAGGGCGTGCCGAGATAGCCATCGAGGACGACTGGTCGAAAAAGCCAGGCCAGTATACCGTCGGACTCTCGGTTGACGGCGGGGATTGGCACAATCAGGATATCACGGATCGACTCACTCAACGAGAGCGAATCTGTTATACGCAGGAGGTTTCGATCACGGACAACGGAAACGCGGTAACCTTTGGGACAAATCTAAACGCTCCTTGCCCACGGCAATGAATACGGTGTGAGTTCGACTGGCGATTCTATTCAATACGCACACCTACTGAGCGGATATTTCGTCATCAGCGGTAGTGAACCGAATATCGGCGGCTTGCTGACGACATCCTTTCTATTCAGTCGATTTGATGACACCTTTCAGGCAGCGCGGCAACGACCGTGCTGGAGAAGGCGCGTCTCTATCGAGCGTAGACCCTGACTGGCGGAGATGGACCGCAGTTACTGCGCCCAGCCAGCCCGTTCAAGATACTCCGGTAATCGGGAGAACGTGAGCCCGTGTTCTGCTTGGAGTTTGTCGATCGGCGATTCGTACCCATGCTCGTTGAACCATTCGAACATCACACGGTACTCTTCGCCGCCTTGCTCCATCATCTCCGCAAGGTCGGCCGGTGAGACATGGTGGGCAGTTACATCGGCATCAGTAACGTCCCCCATTCGGATGGCTGTCGCGGTAAGTGTGAGCTCATCGCTCGCCAGTTCGAAGTCCTCGCCGATGTACCGTTCCGGGTCGGTGAATGCCTGGGCAACGAACGCCCCAAGGTCGTCGATGTCGAGCATTTGCAGCGGGACGTGTCGCTCCATCGCGAGGGTAAGTGTCCCATCCATGACCTCCTCGCGATTGCCTTCGAGATTTTGCATGAAGAACACAGGTCGGACGACAGTCGCGTTCAGGCCAGTCTCGTCGAGGTATTGTTCGATCTCCCACTTGGAATCGAAGTGGGAAATCCCCGTGTCGCGTTCGGCCCCACCGACAGAGCTGAACACGAAGTGGTCAACCTCTGACTCGACGGCGGCATCGATTGCATTTTTCCCGTGTTGAACCTCGGTCTCGTACCCATGCTCCCAAAAATTGGTGACACAGAAGACGCCATCAACCCCATCCATGGCTGCTTCAAGCGTCTCAGTCTTGTCGAGATCTCCTTCAACAACTTCTGTACCGCTCTCCTCGAGGGAACGAGCGGCACCACTCTCGGCATTGCGTGTGAGCGCGTAGACCGTGACGTCCTGGTCCAGCAGGTGATCGGCGACCGCTCCGCCTTGTGTCCCGGTGGCTCCGATTACGAGAATGGACTCACTCATAGGCACCCAATAGGGACCCGCCAGTCTAAACCCTCCTTGCCGATTGGTACCCAGTTCTGATACGAACGTGCAGCAGCGATTGTGTCAGTCCAGGTGGGGAAAAATTAACGGCGACCGGGCAGTGGTGGACGGGGCAAACCGCACTAGTGCAGTTCGCAGTCTAAAATCTCTCACTAGGACTGGAGACCGCTCTTGATTTCGAGTCGTGTCTCATTTGGCAACTGAGTGACTTCTGAACCCTCGATTTTCCGTCAGACAGTATTTTGGCAAATCTGACGGCGAGACTGCCTATTCCGCCACTTTGCTCTGAGACACATCTAATTTTCTCTGGTGCGCTCGATTCGTCCAGTACCTCTCTGAGTGTTTCATTTAAAAATGCAGAGAAATCTACCATTCGTAAGCAGGCTCAATTTCACGGTCCGTTCAGCTGATTTCCGCTGCAATCTTCACGTCCAGATTGCTCAGTACAGACGAGCTATCTAACAGTTGGTGACAACTGTCCCGTTCCGGGTGGGGTCTAACGCCTCTTTGTCCGTGGTTCCGTCTCCACCGTCGCGGAGCGTCACACTCTCGTTGATGAAATACTCGGCTACGCCACGCCCGTCTCCTACCGAATCGCCGGTTTTCGTGCTGAACGCGTATTCGATATAGAGATTCCAGCCACGAGACTCGTTTGTCACGACTATGTCGTTCATCGAGACGGAGATTCGGGTCAGCTTGCCATTCTGCTGGCTCAATTCCCTGTTCCACACGATGGCGCGTTCACACGTTTTCGCGTACTCTCCGACGCTCTGTTGGGTCAAGTTTGCTGGCTTGTTAGGGTAGGGGTGAGGGTCAACAGACGGGTTCGCCGAGAACACGCCAGCCTGAAACGCGAAGAAGCCTGTCAGACCGAGTACGAGCAGAACGAGCAGGATAACCGGGGACCAAGAATCCATACTCATTGTGTCTCTATTGGCGCTGGTCAACCGAAAATCCCCATGCTACGTATCTGTCTCAGATAGCATGTATGCACACCTATCTAACGGCTGTTCCAGCCGCTATCGTGAGCAAAAAACGGATGTAGAAGAGAGTCCGTATTAGCCAGTACCCAGAAAGCACCTCACTGAACTAGCTACCCACCGCCAGATCCGAGTTCGTCAACTAGTGAGTAGTCTGCTGTCGGTCTGTTGTTGTGAGAGGCTACGATGGTACTGGCGTCGCCAGTAGTGATGTGCACCGGAGAAACTATGAGGGCGGTATATTCGTCATCCGAGACATCTTGAAGGCCAAGGTGTTTCGAGCATTGGACGAAGACTTTTACCTAGACGAGAGACTTCGGTGACACCCGATTCTATTCGTATGTTCGCTCGATAACAACCTCACCGCTTGTCTCTTCGACGATGATTGTATCGCCACCGTTGTTCCAAACGGCGCTTTCACTCCTCCAATAGAGGCTGTCAGCGCTATTTGCACCGCTCCCCGTATAGAGTGTTATTTGTTCACCAGCGCCGACTGTCGTTCCCTCTGGTACAGTATACTCGTGGTCAGCGGTGTCGCTAATGACATAGCCGCTGATGTCCACTGCCTGACTACCTGTGTTATCGAAGGTGATGTACTCTTCGTTGAGATTCTCGTGATCATTGCCCGGTGCATCTGCGTGGATAGACGCGACTTCTAGCGTGCCGCCACTGTTTGGCGGGGCTGATTCTGGTGTCGGTGTTGGCGTCCTGACGTTCCGACAGTCCCAGACTCCGATGCCAGCGTCTTGGGCCGCTGCTTCGGCGTCGTAAAAGGAACTACGCCGCTCAAACTGTGAATCGTAGACACGCGCATAGCCTTGTTCGACGAGCTGGATATTGAACGGCTCCCCGTCGACGCTCACGTAGACAAGCAGACGGTCATAGCTGCCACGACGCCCTTCGTTGTCATCGAAGGAGAGTGTGACCTCTTCGCCCAGCAAGCGACTTCTGGTGAACTCAGTGGCATCCTTGGCCCTCGTTTCAAGACAGTTCCGACCCGCTTCTGTATCCGGCACTCCTTCGAACTCATCTGGATTGACATCGCCGTAGGTCTCTGGCGTGTCGACACCTAAGAGGCGGAGCGTATCTGTCGAACCATCCGCGAAGCGAATGTCGACAGTGTCACCATCGGTGATGGCTGTAATCGTTCCCGTTCGGTGATCGGGTGTTGCGGTGGTAGTCGGCTGTGGCGTGGGGGTTGCCGGGCGTGGTGTTGGCGTTGCTTGTGCTTGTGTTTCAACCGGGTTTGGGGTTGGTGATGCCGTCGCAGTCAGTGTCAGAGTGCTGGTAGCAGTTTGTGTGGCCACTGGCGTCGCTGTTTGTGAGGTGCCTGACTGCTGGTTGGACTGGTCTGTTGGCTCGCTCGTCTCTGTCGGAGCTGGCGTCACGATTGGGGTCTGAGATGGTGTTTCGTGAGGGGTGGTTTCATTCTCGGTAGATGGTGCTGCCGTGGGTTCAGAAGCTGTGTCGGCAGGCACTCCTGCGCCGACCAGTCCCATGAGGGCAATCAGATAGACGAAGGCTGCAATCCCAGACATTGCTCCGCCACCGGCGCTGATTCCCGGTAATTTCGCCGTTCGTGTCGCGATTCCTCGCCAATTCTTGAATGCGGCGATAGCAGCGAAAACTGGAAGCAGGTAGAATAGTAGAGGGGTCAGTAGGAAATACAGAATACCCACACCGAGATTCCGGAGTGAGCTACCCGGTTGCATCCCTGGTACCCGATCCGTAATGGTGGCTAATCGTGAGTGATTGGACAAGTCGGCACCACAGTGTTGACAGTAGGAATCAGAGGGCGAAACCGGCTTTCCGCACACCCGACACTCCGTCGCCTGTGACATCGTTGTTACTGCACTTTTCGTTCTATTAGTATAGTAATGGGTTTGATAAATGTATTATACGCCGGATTGAGAGCTAAACTCTCCGTCGGGCTACTCGGTATTTCTGAGTAGGGTTGTGGGCAGGCGAGACCAGATAAACTATCAGCGATTGAGGATTTCAACAGAGCCAGATATGTGGGAACTTCTCACTGGGTGACCGTCCTGATGATAGTGTTACGGTCACGACTGGACTTACGCTTCGTGCCTGTGCAGACCCATGCCCTGGGTTCTCGTGTTCTTACTGTGTCCCGTTCTTGATGAATATGAGCGGGAACGTCGTATCTCCCGAGCTATAACACGCGGGACTAGTCAGAGCGTCACGCAACCGAATCGGCGCAGATTGAGCCCAAACCTCTCACTTTCAAAACCCGCCTGAATATCGTCTTAGCAGGCAGTTTGAGGTTTTACCGTCCACACTTGCTCTCGACACGAGATACGTCTCAGCAGTTCGAGACGAGTTACCACGTTCATCTGACACCCTCTCTGACGGTAGATTTCGTGGCGAACCACCGCACACAGTGTTGTCGGGGGACAGTGACGATCCACAGCGGGAGGGAAGGGTGCCCACTCAACATGGTGTGGAGAGACGGAATCAACAGAAAAAAGATGACTGCACATCATGGTAGTGGCGCGTGGTAACATGACACAGGACGGTTCGGACCCCTCAAGAGAGTTGACGCCGACGGAACTCGACCGCACGCACCTTCCCAAGCAGACGATGTACAAAGTATCGCTGGCGGAGGCGACACCGTTCGAACAGGCCGAGAACGCCGTCACGACCTATCCACTGGTCGTGACAAACGAGTTCAAACTCCTGTACTTCGAAATTGAGCCGGGCGAGTCGATCGATTGGCACACGCACACGCCAGGATTCGACGAGGTGTGTCTGTGTCTCGACGGACGGGCTAGATTCACACTTGAACGCGGAGACAGGAGCAATCAAGTCCTCGAAATCGAGCCGCGGGAGTTCGTCTACCTGCCCGGCGGCGCACGGCACAAGATCGACGCCGTCGGAGATCGCCCCCACGAGGGGCTCGTAGCGATGCCTCCCGAACCAGTCTCCAGGATGGAGATGCTCGAAGGTGCGTCACCCTATCGGTTCGAGGAGTGGCCGATCGCTCTGTGGGTTGACCGCAAACGCGACGAAGTCGTCAGGAGAGACGAGGTGGCCGTCTCGGAGTGATCGCTCCACGGCCGCGTCGCGCGGTTTAGCTCCGTGCGTCCGCTAGATCGCACTTCACACCGATTCCATAGTGATTACCCCTGCCGGGACGGTTTCGAGCGTTCGCCAGGTCTCCTCATCAGTCCGTTCGAGGTCGCGAGCCTGGGTCGTGCCGGCTTCCTCCCAGCTGGCGTCAAGAGCACACTATCATAGCCATCGATTTATAGTAGATCTCGTTAATCTCGGTTCGGAGCTACGTAATAGGGGAAACAGCGCAGACTTGCCACCGAGCAGTTAGTACTGCGGCGCAAACGCCATCGCATCAGTCTCGAACGGAGACTGGGAGGTTTATATTCACACAGACCGCGGACAGATGCCCAGACGAAACGTACGAATCGTCGAGTGAGGAGACTAGGCGACGGACGTATCTGAAAATCGGAGACGCTGTGGCCGTGAGGAATTCAATCT
The DNA here is from genome assembly GCF_004681185.1 of Haloarcula amylovorans. Lineage (GTDB taxonomy): Archaea > Halobacteriota > Halobacteria > Halobacteriales > Haloarculaceae > Haloarcula > Haloarcula amylovorans. The sequence goes on from NZ_SRIF01000019.1 coordinate 6,567, forward strand.
CTATCTCGTGTCACGTTCGGAGACTTCTCAATGTTCCAGAGCTTGCTGGCGCTCCACCCGTGCTAGTCGAGCGGTTCCTCTACCTGTGCGTGGTTGAGGATTTTCGCTCGATGAGTGAACGGGCTGTCCTAACTCCTCCCCGAAGGTTGTTCAAGCACCGTTTTGAGGGGCACAGTCGTTATTTATCTACTATGTGTAGCCATAACATGGCAAAGAATAGCAGGGAGGCGCCAATCGACGATATAGCATATCTCGTACGATCCGAACACCGCGCGCCGACGCTGATCGCACTCACGGTCCGCCCCCGTAGTCGGTCCGAACTCTGGGAGATGACCGGCGTCTCCGAGTCAACGATCAGACGAACTCTTAGCGAGTTTGAGGAACGCGATTGGGTTCAACGGGACGGGTATCAGTACGAGGCGACACAGCTGGGTGCCTTTGTAGCGTCAGCGATGGCGGATTTGATCGACCGAGTAGAAACCGAGCGGAAGCTACGCGAAGTGTGGCGATTACTTCCGGACGAAGAAAGCGGTTTCACCATCGAGATGTGTGCGGAGGCAACCGTAACAGTGGCTGACCCCGAGGATCCATCTCGTCCGGTTTCCCGTTTCTGTTCGCTCATCGAGGAGACGGAGCGGTTGCGATTTACCGGCCTCGACGTGGCTATGCTCGATTCCTGTAAGACTGAACTCTGCGAACGAGTCGTCGATGGGATGGAAACGGAGCTCATTAACCCGCCGAGAGTGGCCAATTACATTCGCTCGGAATGCCCGGATCTATTCTCGGAGGCACTCGACAGCGGCAATCTCGATATCCGATTACACGATGAGTTACCGCGGTTTGGGGTTAGTATCTTAGACGACCGAATCGCCATAACAGGGTACGACCGCGAGGGCGTTATGGTTCGGGTCCTGGTCGACACAGACGACCCGGGCGCACGCGAGTGGGCCGAATCAACCTTTACGTCCCACCGACGAAAAACGCCGATTCTCCCCATCGAAACCGACCTGTGAGACGGTACTCGAACGCCTCGACCACCAGCGAACCTATTGATGTTCTTCGGACTCCTGCTCCCAGAGAAGCCACTGGTCGAATTGACGATGGGGAACGATATCGATTTCTTGCGAGACCACAACGACCGCGCTCGACTCTACGTGTGAGACCAGCAAGTCCGTTGGGGGACGGCAAGAATCGTCCGCAGTGGTAGCAAGAGAGCTTGGATAGACGGTCTGGAAGCCGTTTTCCTAGCCATCTCGTTTGCACTGACTGCATAGTTTTTCATAACCTGAGCAATCGGCAGCGACTGACAAACTCTGCAAACACTACGGAGGGCGGTACCAACTGCGAAGATCTCACAAGTTAGTTATGTATCTTTGGGAGTTCATAACACACCTTGCCGCAAGGCAACTGAAACGACGATGGCTGACGCATATAAACTCGATTGTGAATCGGAAGCGGTCGACTGCCGATTCATCATCCAGTCGGAAGACGAAGCCGAAGCAATCGAACTGGCAAAGAACCACATGCGGGAGGGGCACGGACAGGACTACTCAGACGACGAACTCCGAGAGGAACATCTCCAGGTGGTCTGATCCATGGCATCCGAACGTCAGATCGTCCACGGCGTCGATACCGAGGAACTCGCCGCGTTCGCGGAACATGCCGCCGAGAACTCCGAGGACGTTCAACTCGGGCTGAGCGCTCGATCGACCTACGAAGGAACGGCCGCTCACAGCTTGGCGACGATCGACTCGTACGTCCTCGGCGGCGAGACGATCGCGCGCGATACCCGCGAGTACACCATCCCCTACGGAGGCTGGAAGGAAGTGCTGGACGCCGGCGGTTGGGTTGGCGCGACCGATCGGCTCGAACCGATCGAAGCAGCACTGTCTGCGCTCGTCTCATGCATCAACGTCGGCATCACCATCAACGCTGTCGCGAATGGCGTCGACATCGACCACCTCGAGACACGCATTCGCACCGACTTCGACCCGGGTGTCCTCTTCAGTCTGGAAGACCTCGGGAACGCCGACTCGGTGTTCGAGAACCTGACCGCCGTGATCGAGATCGAGAGCCCCGACCTCGACAAGGACGAGGTCGACGAGTGGGCCCGGCGGGCGCCAGTCTACACGCTCGTCTCGCTCGAACAGGACGTCAATCTCACGGTGAATACGCCTGCCGAGGTGGAAGTCGACGACTAAGAGGCCAGGCACATGGCAAACTCACTCGACGTCGACAAACTGGAACAGGCGGTGAAATCCGTCTACCAAGACGTTGCGGAGGAACCCGACGAGGAGTATCACTTCGAGATGGGTCGTCCGTTAGCGGAACGCCTCGGCTATCCGCTAGAACATCTCGATCGGATTCCCGTGGGGGCGATGGAATCGTTCGCCGGCGTCGGATACCATTTCGACCTCGCTGACATCGAGGACGGAGACGACGTGCTCGACCTCGGCAGTGGATCGGGCACGGACGTGTTTGTCGCAGCCCTTCACGCAGGGAATGCTGGAAGCGTGACCGGGCTGGACATGACGGCCCAACAACTCGAGAAGGCCCGCACGTTGCGCGACGACGCAGGACTGGAGAATGTCTCGTTCGAGCACGGGTACATCGAGGACGTTCCCTTCGACGACAAGACCTTCGATGTCGCCGTCTCGAACGGGGTCATCAACCTCTCACCGGACAAGGCGCAGGTATTCGAAGAAGCCCACCGGGTGCTCGCCCCCGGTGGTCGCCTTGCCATCTCCGATATCATCAGCGAGGAGGTGATGCCGGAGAGCATCAAGAACGACGAGGACCTCTGGGCGGCCTGTATCGGCGGTGCCGAACAGATTGATCGGTACACGACGGCCATCGAAGCGGCTGGCTTCTCGGTGACGGACGTCCGAGAGAACACGCAGTACGAATTTATCTCGGAGCGGGCGGCGAACGCGTGCGAGAAGTATGGCGTCAAGAGCATCACACTCGGGGCAACCAAGTAATTATCATGGCGACAGATCAACCAGTCACGGACGAACCGGGAGAACAGGTCCAGTTCGAGTCACAGGTCCGGAACGGAGCACTTCTGATGACACTCGCCGGTATTGGGTTCGTCGGCTACGGGGTCGTGTTTCTCGTGCTGAATTTCGTGGGGAGTGGCTTCGAACTCGGGGTCAGTACGCTGGCCGGGATGACTGCCGCCGATCTCGATCCGACGGTGGCATACTACATCAGTCACCTCCACGTCGCCACCGCGGCGTTCATCATCTCGACTGGCATCGCCGTCGCGGCCCTCTCGTGGTACGGTGTGCGTCAGCGGCTCACGTGGGCGTGGGCGACTGCGATCGTCTCCGCAGTCGTCGGCCTCGCGCTCGCGCTCCCGATGCACTGGACGGCGGATGCGTTCTCTCACGATTGGGTGACCCATTTAGGCCCGATCTACTTCGCGACGATTGTATTCCTCGTCGGGGTCGTGTTGTCGTACCGCGGACTGCGAACCGTGTAGGTGGTTTCATCCATCTATGCCTTCGTTTATGATTTCAGTATCATTTGTCATACTGCATACGGAACAGACTGTGACCCTTGGAGAGTACCTATTTCGGGTCCTCGTTTACCTGTTCGCCTTCACTGGTATCGGTGTCGCCATTTTCTGGTGCGTCCGGATGATTGGAATTGTCCGATCCTATCGTTTCCGGTAGAGTTAGTCGACAAGCGCGAGGCTCGTTGTCTCCTCCCTCTGTGACCGAGATCGAAGTGCACTGAATAAGCGCTGTGTATTGACCGCTGAACACTCTTTCTAGTCGGCAGTCTGGAGTGTTGACTATGCGCCCTGTATCTCGAATGTCTTGATGGAACTACCACCTTCTATCAGTACAAGCGTGCGAGATATAGAGGCTGTAGTCAGTACAAGAACCCGAAACGATTGGCTTTTACCGACTGTTCATCGCTTTTATAATTCAACCAAACCAACAAAACTCTTACTTATTATAAGTGTAAATATATGGGCTGTTGGAAAACCAAGAGTGAGTAGTGCTAGCATGCATCAACAAACGTCAGAGCTACCCACGGTAATGGAGTCGCCAGATTCGACTCTGCAACGATCGACTGGCTTCGGAGATATCGATGGTCGAGGTATCGACGTCGTGCGAGGATCGATGGGACCCGATGTCGATATCACCCCACTTCTGGAGGGCTTGGAAGACGATCTCTGCCAGGTACCCCATTGGGGATATATCGTAGACGGGTCAATGAAAATCCGGTACAAGGACGGGACCGAGGAGGTCAATGAAGCGGGTGAGGCGGTTTACTGGCCGCCCGGCCACACGATGTTAACCGAGGACGAAGGGGTCGAACTGGTCTTGATCAGTCCAGAGCGTGCATCTATTCGGGGATTCGGTATTTTGCCATCGCATGCTGAATTGGAGTCGGTTCTCCGCATGGTCTCGCCACACTGGTCGCGGTCGCCAATAACTATACGACCCTGAGAAGTTGAAGAAAAGGCTTTACACAAGGGTACCCATA
>NZ_SRIF01000002.1:0-539826 GCF_004681185.1 Haloarcula amylovorans
TTACTGAGCTATATGCTACGGGTCTAAACCCGTGCAACTAGCATGGCTAAATCGGACTCCGATAGCAATGGCCTCCGGCAGGATCAACCGGAATGTTCCTGGCATGATGCCAGGGGGTTAGGCGGGTCACACCCACAAGGGGTGTGGTCGCTATCGAAGGGCGTTCGAAGACACCCGTCGACCGAGTGTCACCGAACTATCAAGGCTAACATCAGATCCCATCTTGACGGCGGACCGCAGGGGTGGAATCCTCATTCACTCCGGACCTGTATGTTACCCCGAACCCATCTTAAAGGCTTCGAGTTCCGTCGACGAGTTGCCTCGTCACCGTCCGGATCGGTCGGGTTTCGTTGGCCCCGACCGGGCCTCGTTCGCATTCATTCCGAGTGCCCTGTACCACTTAAGGGCATCGGAGTGCGCTTCCGTCGAACCGCACGACGCAAGCGACCTTTGCATCCCATCCGAATGCCCTGTATCACTTAAGGGCATCGATTGGGTCGTGGCCCGGCCGGGGGAGCGTCGCCCCGAACCGCGTTCGCATCATATCCGATGGGAGTGTCATACTTAACCCCGTCGGACCGGAGTCGCCTCGTCAGTCGATTACACGGGTAATAGAGTCGCACACGGCAGATATCCACAGAGAGTGAGCAGTATCGGGGACAGCCGAAAGTGATGGGGATGTCTGACGCGCGCCCGCGCGAAGGTGGACACCTCGTGGTCAAATTGCTCCGAAAAATCTCGCGTCCGTCGACGATTCAGATATCGTCTAAGTGTTCGACACCCTCTTTCGAGACGTTCCCTTTCGTGATATCGCCGGGCATCCAGTCGGGTTTATCGTCGGGTGCCTGTTCGACCCAGGCCCACGCCTCGTAGATGTGGACTTTGTGGGTTCCTTTCTCCCGGAGTCGTATCTCCTGGCGGTCGGCATCGTCTTCGCTGTCGGCCGGGTCGAGCCGTCGGGCTGCCTTCAGTGCAGCCTGTCGGGGGGTCCCGCCTGAGAAGACGCTCGATTCGTCACCATCCTCACGGAGCGCAAAGTTGCGCTTGTCACTATCGCGTGCCATGGTTTTCACCGCTCCATGTCAATTCAGCACATGCCTCAATATAAATATACCCCCCAATCCGGCTGCCGTCCCGGGATACCTTTATATACCATCGTTAACCAAGCCGGGTATGCACCCCAATTCACCCGGAATCTGGACGAATTAGCCCCCAGCCGGACGTCGGACGCGCCGAAATCCGCGCTCCTTCCCGAGCGGCCGCACGGTAGACTTAAGTGTATCCTACGGTGATGCACGGAGTACGATAGCGCGATGGTGCGAAAAAAGAAGCTCAGCCCGAGTGGCGCCAAAGACGAAGACGGCGAGTACCACAACGTCCATATCAACATCCACGAAGACGAGTTGGCCGTCGCCGGCATGGAAATCGGCGACGAGGTGTTCGTTCGGGTGCGCGACAACAAGATTATCATCCAGAAAGCCGATCCCGACGAGGTCGAGCACGACTTCTAACTAATTTCCTTTCGGTGTCGGTCCTACAGAGACGATGCCCGAGCTGCCCATGAGACCCTACGATATCGCCAGACCGGTACTGTTCACGCTGCCAGCAGAGACGGCCAACAACGCTGTCCACACGCTTTTAGAGGCAGTCGAAGGAACGCCGGTCGCCGATGCCGTCGCCAACCAGTACACAGTCACAGACGACCGTCTCGCCGTCGAGGCATTCGGCCAGTCGTTCGATAATCCGGTTGGCGTCGCCGCCGGGTTCGACAAGAACGCGACCATCCCGACGATGCTGGCCTCGCTGGGCTTCGGCTTCGCGGAGGTCGGCGGCGTAACTGCCGTGCCACAGACGGGGAACGCTCGCCCGCGGATGTTCCGCCTGCGCGAGGACGAGGGTATCATCAACCGGATGGGATTGAACAACGACGGTGCCGACATCGTCGGCGAACGACTGGCGGCGACGGACGCCCCGTTTCCGGTCGGTGTCAACATCGCCAAGAGTGAGCACGTCGGCACCGACGACGCACCGGCGGACTACCGCTACACGTACGAACGGGTCGCCGCGGGCGGTGACTTCTTCGTCGTGAACGTCTCCTGTCCGAACTCACAGGGGTTCGAGGAACTTCAGAACCGCGACGCGATGACAGCCATCTTCGAGGAGTTACAGGACGCCGGCGCGTCACCGCTGCTCGTGAAGCTCTCGCCGGATTTGCCCGAACCCGCCGTCGAAGACACGCTGGACCTCGTGACTGAACTCGGGCTCGACGGTGTCGTCGCGACCAATACCTCGACCGAGCGCCCGGCCAGTCTGCGCTCGCCAAACGCGAGCGAGCAGGGCGGCCTCTCGGGGAAGCCGATAGAGGGACGCTCGACCGAGATGGTCCGGTTCGTCGCCGAGCGCGTCGACGTCCCGGTGGTCGGCGTCGGCGGAATCTCGACGGCCGAGGGCGCGTACCGGAAGATTCGCGCTGGGGCGTCGCTCGTCCAGTTGTACACCGGCCTCGTCTACCGTGGGCCGTCCATCGCGCGGGACATCAACGAGGGACTGCTCGACTTGCTCGAAGCGGACGGCTTTGACAGCGTCGAAGCCGCGGTCGGCGCTGATCTGTAAGCAACGTTGAAGTGGCAAGTAGGAGTAGCCGGGGCATGGCCGAGACACCCCGCACGCTCCACATCGCCTCCTGGGACGACCGCTTTCTCGCGTGGTTGATCGACGTGATACTCGTGGGTGCGATTCTGGCCGGCCTCGGCGAAGTCGCGAACGTCTTCTCGCTTCTCACGGGCAGTCTCTCGGTCACGACACCCTTCGCCGGCTTGAACGGTCTCGGGCTCTTCGTCTACTGGACGGTACTGGAGGGCTATCAGGGACAGTCGGCCGGAAAGATGGTGATGAACATCGCCATCACCGACGAACGCGGCGACCCTATCGACTACGTGACCGCCGCCATCGAGAGCTTCGGCAAGGCGTTCCTGCTACCGCTGGACCTCATCATCGGCTGGCTGGCATACGAGGAGGAGGGGCTGCGGCTATTCAACAAGCTTTCTTCGACAATCGTCGTCGAGACCGACGAGGACGTAGACAGCCATCCCAAAGACGTGGAGTACGTCTATCCGAGCGACAGGTAACAGACGAGCGGTAGAACCGTCAGATCACGCCAGCCCGTCCAGTCGGAACTCGAAGGCCGCTACGGGCAGTTCGAGGTCGTGTTCGACGAGGACCTTCGGGTTGATCTCGCCGACGATGCCGACAGATTCGCCGTCTAACACAACGTCGGCGGCGCGGCCGTCGATGAACGACGGATGGGTCGTCGGCGGCGTCTGGAGGTCTTTGTCGAACGCTTCGGCGATGGCCTGTAGGCGGGCCTTCGCGTCTTCGTAGGAGGCGTCGGTCCGTGCGAGCGCACCCGCGACGGTTCGGTGTTCGGTGACGCCAGTGTTCTGTGAGTCGTCGAGACCGGCGGCGAGCCCGATTTCCGCGAGATCCTGCGGGTAGCGCCGGTGCGTGTTGTTCTCTAAGACCATCAGCAGCGAGGGCAGGGCCCAGGTCCGGAGGATGGTGTAGTCCTCGCTGTAGGGTTCCTGAATCGTCACCGGGTCGGCCGCGCCGACGGTGCCGTCAGCCGGAGAGAGGTCCATCCGCTCGAAGTTCTCCGCCTCGTTGGTCATGTGGAAGTTCAACAGGTCCTCGAAGCCCAGTCCGACCAGCGTGTCGCGGGCGGCGTCCTCCAAGCGGGAGCGTTCGTGGCGACCGCCGACCGTCGAGACGTCGGGGTAGGTGGGTTCGAGCGTGTTGAACCCGAGCGCGCGACCGATATCGTCGATGAGGTCCAGCGGGTGCAACACGTCGACGCGGTAGGGCGGAATCTCCACCTCGAAGGCGGCTTGCCCGTCGTCGGTCTCGGTCTGAGTGGCGTCCAGTCCCGCGCGCTCGGCGTAATCGACGACCTCGCGGGCGTCCAGGTCGACGCCGAGGACGTTCCGTATCCGTTCCAGTGTGACCGTCTTCGACCGGACCTCGAAGTCGGGCCGTTCCAGCGTCCGCCCGGCGTACTCACCGGGCGCGCCGTCGGCGTACTCGACTTCGACGCGTTCGACCTTCCCGCCGCGGGCTTCGAGTGCGTAGCAGACGATATTGCACATGTGGTCGATGGTCCACTGGTCGGTCCCGGTCATCTCGATGAAGAGGTCCCGAGAGCCTTCGGTGACTTCCGTTCGACGACCGTTGATGACCGGTGGGAACGAGAACAGGCCGATGGAGTCGAAGATAGCAGGCACACGGTCGAAGTCCGCGACGAGGTCGCCGTAGGCCCGGCCGGTCTCGTGGTCGGCGACGACCTCGTTGGGCGTCATCTCCGCGTCGGCGTCCAGCGGCACGAACGTCGCCTCGTCGGGGTCGACGCTCGTGTAGGTAATGGACTTGCCAGTCCCTTCGCTGGCTGCTTCGTCTCGCGGTTCGTCACCGCTCGACTGACCCGAGGCGCTTCGCGCTTGGCCGCCCTTCATCATCGTGAGGTCGTGGACGCCGATAGCCCCTTTCGCGCGCTTGCGGCCCATCGTTGCGTGGAGTTTCTCCTGCAGTTGGATCAGCGACTCCAGTGCGTCCTCGTCCATATCGAGGCCGCGGACGACGGCCCCCGTGACGTAGGGGCGGCCCGCGGGTTGGTCCTCGACTTCGATGGTCCACTCGGCGCTGTTCGTCCTCGGGACGTAGACGCCCCGGTCGTCGCCGTAGTGGTAGCGAAGCGAGCGAGCGACGCCCTCGACGGAGAGGCGGTCGAGGCGGTCAGGTGCGAACTCGAGTTGGAACTCGTCGTCTTCGGTCCAGCCCTCGAACTCCAGGCCGAGGTTGAACAGGTCCGATTTGAGTTCGTCGTCGTCTTTCTCGTCGTGGCCGGTCAGATGGCGCAGTTCGTCGGGGTCGACGTCGACGACGGGCATTAGCGCATCACCTCCGTCTCCCGCAGCAGTTCCAAGTCACAGAGCGTCCCGTGCACGTCGCGGATGTCCTCGAAGCCGTACATGAGCATGAGTAGTCGTTCGAGCGAGAGGCCCCACGCCATCACGTCGCAGTCGACGCCGAGCGGGTCGAGCACCTCGTCGCGGAAGATGCCCGAGTTCCCCACCTCGACGACCTCGCCGGTCTCGGGGTGGGTCCCGAACAGCTCGAAGCTCGGTTCGGTGTAGGGGTTGTAGTGTGGTTTGAACTCCAGGTCGGTGATGCCGAACTGCTCGTAGAACTCCGTGAACGTCCCCATCAGGTCGCGCACGGAGAGGTCCTCGGCCATGACCCACCCTTCTATCTGGAAGAATTCGAGTAAGTGCGTCGGGTCCAGCGTGTCGTTGCGGTACACCTTCTCGACGCTGAAGAATCGCTTCGGCGGCTCCAGTTCGCCGATTTCGTGGCCCGAGAGGTAGCGCATCGACAGCGAGGTGGTGTGACCCCGGAGGTCCAGTCCGCGGGCGACGTCCTCCTCCCAGGGCGAGTGGTAGCCCTCGCCATCGGGGCCGACACCATTCTTGTGAGCCGAGCGAACGCGCTCGACGAGGTCCTCGGGTAGCTCCTGGATTTCGTCGGGCTGGGAGAGCGCGAACTGGTCCCAGTGGGTTCTGGCGGGGTGGTCCTGCGGCATGAACAGGCAGTCGTTGATCCAGAACTGGGCGTCGACGTGCGGGCCTTCCATCTCCTGAAAGCCCATGCCGACGAGGGTGTTCTTCACGCGATTAGCAGTCTGGCGGAGGATGTGCTCCTTGCCGTGCGTGACATCTTCGGCGTCCGCTTCGACGTTGTACTCGGTGAACGCCACGTCTTCCCACTCGCCGCTGGTGAGCAGTTCGGGGGTTAGCTGGTCCACCGTCTCGGCTGCTTCGACGCCCTCCATCAGCGCCGTGACGCCGTCGTCGGTCAGACAGACGGACCGAACCGTCTCCTCGCTCAGTTCCAGCAGACCCCGGCGTTCTAGTTGGTCGAGCGCATCCGCGTCGGCGTCCTCGACGCGACCGTCGGCGACGGCTTCCAGCGCGCGCATCTCGGGGTCGGCCCCCGCGTCGATGTCGGGGTCAGCCGTTATCTCGCCGCTGTCGATTTCGCCGTACCCCTTGCGAGCGTAGTTCGACAGCGCGATGTCGACGGCTCCGCCTTCGAGGCCGGACACGCCAATGACCTGCCCCATCTGCACGGGTTCCTCGTCGGCCCCAGCGTCGAGAGCGGCCGCGTAGAGGTCCTGTTCGGGGAGGCTCTCGCGGACGTAGCGGTCTCCCTCCTCGGTCAGGTCGTAGTGTTCAAGCGTCTCCTCGGCGACGGTCACGAGGCCGTCGGCTTCGAGTTCGAAGGCGGCTCGCGTTGCCGCCTCGGGTTTGAGGTCGGCGTCTTCGGCCACCTCGTCGATTCGTCTGTCCTCCTGTGCGTCGGCGGCCTGTAGGACGGCCACCTGTGCCTGTGGTCGTTTCATACGGGTGTCTCGGTCGTTGTCGGGAAATAGCGCAGGTCGCTCAGTTAACGGTTCTTATACGGACTGTCATAGTTCGTTTCGGTACTTCGCCATCGCGCACGAGGTCGGCGAATATCCGGAAACAGCGACGACAGTCCATCTCACCTCCTGCTCGCGGTTTCGTCCGACAGCGCCTCTCGACGCCGACAGAGTCCACGCGCGGTCAGGCGGCGAAGAAAAAGCCGAACCCCGGACGACGGACTGGCTGGCGGGCGACGCCGGCACGGTGGGATTCGGGTGCCATGTGCGAAGGGTTGTGATTGGACAGTAAAAGCGTTGCGTCACCAGCAGCGGCGGGTCGAGCGACTGGAGAGAGTGAGCGCTACGCTCGCTTGCGACCCGAATCGAGGTCGATGTCGAGTTCGTCCAACTTCTCCTCCCACTCGGCGCGTTTCTCCTGGTGATCTTCGAGGAACGACTCCATCAACTCGGCGGCCTGTTCCTTACAGCCACCGCAGAGGCGTTCGCCACCGACACACTCCTCGTAGACCTCCTTAGCGAACTCGTCGTCGTCGCCCGACAGCAGATAGGCGTACAGTTCGTAGACCGGGCATTCGTCGGCTTTGCCACCCTTCTCTCGCTGTTCTTCGGCGGTGGTCCGGCCGCCCGTCGTCGCCGATTTCACCTTGTCGTACCCGTCTTCGGGGTCGTCGAGAAGGGAGATGTGCGAGGCCGGAACCGACGAGGACATCTTCCCGCCGGTCAGCCCGGTCATGAAGCGGTGATAGATAGACGACGGCGGCAGGAAGCCGTAGCCGCCGTTTTCGAGTTCCACCTCGCGAGCGAGTTCCTCGGCCTCCCCTTCGTCCAGTTCGAAGGCGTCGACGTGCTCGTCGTAGACGCGTTTCTCGCCGGAAACGGCCTCGATGAGCGCCTCGAAGGCCGCGTCGGTCGCCCGGCGGTCGAAGATTCGAGTTCGGGGTCGGATCGGTTCCTTTCCAGCGTTTTCGAGCTTCTCGACGGCGGATTCGCGGGCGTCGGGCGGGGCCGGCTCTCGGGTTCGAAGCCAGTCGGCGGCCTCGCCACAGCGGGGCAGCTCGGCGTCCTCGGCGTACTCCTCGCGGGCGTCGTAGGCCTGCCGGAGCAGGACTCGCTCATCTGCTTCGGCCTCGAAACTGGCGAAGGCCTCTCGGACGCCGAAGTAGCGCATCCGCGCCGCCAGATCGCGGGCCAGTCGCATGTGGGGGTCCTGGTCCGGGCCGACGGGGATGACTGTCGGCTTCGGCCCGTCAAGTTGCGGATACAGGATGTCGGCCATCTGCGTGACGACCGACTGCATGTAGGAGACGTTCGTCTCGCCGCCGAAGTCGTAGATTGCCTGCAGTTCGGAGAAGTTCGCCTCCGTGCCGAGTTCGAACGCCAGGTCCTGTAGCTCACGGTTGTCCGACTGACGGTACAGTTCGCCGTCCTCGGGGTCGAAACCGAGTGCGAGCAAGGAGAGGACGTAGCTCCGGGCGTGTTCGTCGATCTCCGTCCACGAGAGCCCGCGAGCGGCGTGAGCTTCGAGGTCGGCGATGAGCGCGTAGGCGTCGCCGCCCTGCTGTTGGTGCCAAATTATCTCGTCGAACACCATCTTGTGGCCGATGTGAGGGTCGCCGGTCGGCATGAATCCCGAGAGCGACGCAAAGTCCTCGCCCTCGCGCATGGCGTCTGCGACCGGCCGGTAGTCGCGGTGGCCGAAGATGACCCCCCGGCGCATCAGGTAGTGCGGGTCCGGCACCTCCGGCAGCGCTTCGTCGAACTCCTCGATGCCGAACTGCTCGAACAGTTTCCGGTAGTCGGCGATGGTTGAGGAACCCCACGGGTCGAGTCGCACGTCGTCTGCGCCCTCGGTTTCGGTGCCACCGTCGGAACGCAGTTCCGACGAGACTCGGCTCTCGTTGTTCGCCTCACCGCCGTCAGCCCTTCGCTCTGACGAGGCTCGGCTCGCTTCGCTCGCCTCACCGCCGTCAGCGCGGAGCGGCGCGTCCGACCCACGCCACGCTCGCCCCGACTGGCGGCGGTCCTCGTCGGGCGATGCGTCCTCTGTCGGCGTGTCGCGGTCGGACATCGTACACCGACTCTTGGTTCCGGTCGGCGCAAAAAGGGTTCGCTTCCGTGTGATACGGCGACCGTTCTCAGGGCGTCAACCGCTCGACGACGATCCACTCGACGCCCGCGCCGTCGGTCAGCGCGAACACCATCGTCTTTCGGACGCCGTGGGCCAGCCGCACGTCCAGCGCGAGGTCTCGCGGTTCGAAGACGTACGCCGTCGGCAACACCCGCACCAGTCGCTCTGAGTGGCCGAGATTCTCGACGGACTCCGCGTCGGCGTAGGTCCGGAAGTCCGCGCCGAACTTGAAGCCGGTCTTTGGGACGACGCCCGATTCTCGAAGCGCCGTGTAGACGGCGAGTCGTCGGTCGAACCGGTCGCCTTCGACCTCGCGACCGCGTTCGACGACGGCCTCGCTCCCCCCGTCGAGCGAGAGGTGACCCTCGTGGGCCAGATAGGCGGCCTCGACCAGCGAGAGTTGGACCGCGTCCTCGTCGAGCCGCTGGCCGTAGAACGCCCGTTCGTACATCTCTGCAGGCGGTTCCCAGCACACCGCGCGCTCGGCCAGCAGGTCCCCCGCCGTCGCCGGGACGCTCGGGTCGCTGGTGCCGGCCACCTCGGGCCGGTCGGTTTCGAGATACGTTATCTCGCTCTCCTCGTCGACGACGCTCAGCACGCAGTCGCCCAGCGACGCCGCCGGCAGGTCGTCCCGTTCGCCGACGACGCGAATTCGGTGGGCGATCGCGTCGTCCCACGGTCCCTGCCCCCGAGGGTACACGACGAAGTCCACGCCGTCGGGATGCTCGACCCAGCCCTCGCGCGCCGGCGTGAGGTAGAATCCCCGGTCCCGCAGATCCTTGTAGACGAAAAATTCGACCTCCGAGACGGCCGTGGAGGTGAGCAACTCACGGAAGTCCATCCCGTCGACGTGTTCGATGTCGCCGCGATAGAGGAGGTGTGCGGCCTCGACCGGCGCGAGGTCCAGCTCTCCGCCCCGAACGCGACCGTACCCTCGCGAATCGTAGAACCGCTCCCGGGCGCGCTGGCCGGCCCGGACGATGTCGCCGTCGAGTGTGAGGTTCATGCTCGTTCGTGGTCCGTGCGGGGACAAATCCCCTCCGGGTCACGGCTAGGAACTTTCGATAGAGGAGAGAGTACCACTACCGTTACCGCAGTGACCCCCTCGAAAGCCCCCTTTCAGTCCCGGATCGACCCTCGTGGAAGTTTCAGTTGCACTCAGCCCCGCCTTCGAACGTTTCGCCGGGTTCCGAAACGTTCAGGAATCAGGTGCCGATTACCCTGACTGCTCGCAGGTGCTGTCCAAACAGCGGCGGCCGCCGGCCGTCTCGAACACCGGGAGGCCACACGGGCAGTCGCCGACGACGACGCCCGAGGGGAACGAGAAGCCGGTGTCGCAGTCGGGATAGTGCTCACACCCGGCCAGCAGGCCGCCGCGGCGGATGATTCGTAAGTCGCCGTCGCAGTCGGGGCAGGACCAGACGCGGTCGAAGGCGGTGGTGACCCGGTCGTCTAACGGTTCGCATTCGCGGTCCAGACAGAGTTCGAAGGCCTCGCCACGTTCGACGCGCATCGTCGGCAGGCCACAGCCGTCACAGCGGCCGCCGGTGACGGTGGCATCGGAGGGCAAACCGTAGGCGCAGTCACACCCGGTACAGGTGACGCTTCCGCGGGTTCGGACGAGTGTCCCCGGACAGTCCGGGCAGTCGGCGACCGGTACGCCCGCGTGGGAGGCCGGAAACCGGGCGCTACCGTGTTCCTCGTGGGCGACGACTCGTAGCAGTTCCTCACCGTCTCTCGCAGTCACGGTGCCATCCGAGACCGCGACGCTCTCGGCACGAGTCAGCCACGCCACCGGTTGGTACCCCTCGGCATCGTGGACGAGGACGGTGTTGTCCGGTTTGACCACCACCAGTACGTCGCCGCGCTGTTCTCGCTCGCGGGACCCTTCGAAGACAGTCGTACACTCGCCGGCCATCACGCGCGTTCCGTCGTGCATGGGCCAGGGTGGTCCCGTTCTCGTATATGAAGGCTCGCCCACAACACGCAAAACCCCCGAGCGACTGAGAGTAGACGATGAGCGACGTCCCGCCTGCCATCTGTTTCGACATGGACGGTGTCCTCGTCCAGTCCGAGGACCACTGGGTAGCTATCCAGCGCGACCACATCCTGCCGACCGCCGCGCCGAACGACGACATCCCGCTCTCGGCTATCACTGGCCGCGACTACTCGGAAGTGTACCCCGAACTGAGCGCCGAATACGACCTCGCAGTCTCCCGCGAGGAGTACGAATCTCTCTTCGAGGAGGCCGGTCAGAAGATATACAGCGAGCACGCGACGTTCCTCGACGGCGCGCACGAGTTACTGGAGGACCTCAGCGCGGCAGGAATCTCGCTGGCGCTCACCACCTCGGCCCCGTGGGACTGGATCGACGTCATCGACGAACGGTTCGAGCTGCTCGCACACTTCGACGCCGCCGTCAGCGCACAGGATGTCGACGGGCCGGGTAAGCCCGAACCAGACATCTACGAACGCGGCGCCGCGGAACTGGGCGTCGCGCCGGACGAGTGCTGGGCGGTTGAGGACTCCACCGCGGGTGCGCGGGCCGCCGTGGCCGCGGGAATGACCACCGTCGGGTTCCGCGGCGACGGCGACGAGACCGACCTCTCGATGGTCCAGCACGTCGCCGACGACGCCGAGAGTCTGCGGGCGTTGGTACTCAGAGATACGTAGCGAAAGGGGTCGAAGGGGGCCGGGGGGCCGATGGAGCGTCTCTCAGGCGTCCGTGCGATAGCCGCGGCCAAGGACGAGGCCGAGAACGTTCGCGACGAAGACGCCGGCGAGGAGGAGCAGTTGTGTCTGTCCGTCTAACCCGCTAAGCAGCAGCGGGGGATACGCGAGCGGGGCAAGTATCGCCGTCCAGAACCCGAGGAACCGCATGGGCCGGGCGGCGATGGCTCTGATGTCAACGAGTTTCTCGGTGACAGTGTCGGTCGCTGACCGAAATGGCGAGACGTTAGACATGTCCTCCTCAGTAGCACGATGGTACTCTGTCCCCATATAAACGCCAGACCGTTTCCTCAATTTCACTGAATTAGACCCTCCCTGAACTATTCTGTCCGGTTTCGTTACAGGTACAGCAACCGTTTAGACAGTTCAAAAAGACGTGAAGGCGTCAAGAATTTCGGACAGGACCATTACCGAATCTGGACCGTCCGCGACTGCGTAACGGGTGGGAGCGGGCGGTTCGGGAACGTTACCTCGACGGTAAAGGCAAGTTCGTCGGCGTCGGCCCCGAAGACGGCGACCGGCAGCGTCGTCTGGCCCAGATACGACGGTTTCGCGGTCATCTCGCGGCCGTTGACCGTGACGCGCAGGCCAGCGCGTGCGCCGCCGCCGTTGTTCGCGACCGTCACTTCGTACATCTCGTGGTCGCCCGGTGAGACTGCTTTCGGGAAGTCGCCCCAGTCAACGACGACGATGGGCAGGTCCCGAGCGTTAGCCACGACCTGCTCTGCGACACCCTCGGAGAGACCGGCCGATTCGAGGCCCGAAACGCCAGTCTTGAGCACGTCGGCGGGCGTCCGGAGACCCGTCGCGGCGAGTTTGTTCGCTCGGCCGGAGCCGACCCCGTCGATGGCGGTCAGACCCACCGCATCGGCGCTGATACCGTGTTCGACGCGGGCCTCGACCCGGCAGGCGAGGTTGGCGAAGCGGGCGGGCGCGAGGTTGTCGAGGAACTCTCGCAGCGCGGCCAGTAACCGCAGGGCGTTCTGTCGGATGACCCACGCGTCGCTCTTGAGTTCGGTGGGTGTCGTCCCGGTCATCCCCGAGCGGAGGATGGCGAGCACCTTCCGCTGGCCGGCGTCGAGATCCGATTCGCCGGAGCCTAACACTGCGTTCACCGCGTCCTGTTCGTCCGAGCGGGCGCTGACGCTGTCGAACTCCGTCGCGCCCGCGACGGTACGGAGGAGGTCGTCCGCGTCGATGGCCGCCGAATCGTCACCCGTCTCCGCCTCGGCCTCACATCGCTCGGCGAGGTCGGCGAAGCGACGAGCCGTCTCCAGTCGGAGATAGAACTTCGAGGCGAGGTGGCCCAGCCGCGTCGGTTCGATGCGGAGGCCGTCCTGTTCGACGAAGCCATCGGCGACCAGTTCCGAGAGCGTGGCGCTGACGCGCTCTCGCAGGTCGCTTCCGGCGTCGTACTCCTCGGGTGCGGACTGGGCGCGGGCGTAGTAGAACGTCGTCTGCAGCCAGTCCATCACGTCGTCCACGTCGCCGATGGTCCCCAGCGCGATCTCAGCGTTGAGGTGGGCGTCTAACTCGGCGGCCAGTCGGGACTCTATCTCCTTGCCGTCCCGGAGCAGTCGGCGGTACTTGTCGGCGTCCGAGCGGTCGCAGACCACCCACGCGTAGCCCATGTCGTCGTAGCCCGGTCGTCCCGCCCGCCCGAGCATCTGGAGGACATCGAGCGGACTCATGTCCACCTCGCCCTCCAGCGGGTCGTGAAGCTTCGTATCGCGGATGACGACACAGCGGGCAGGCAGGTTCACGCCCCACGCAAGCGTGGAAGTGGAGAACAACAGCTGGATCTTCCCCTCCTTGAACCACTGCTCGACGCGGTTCTTGTCCTCGCGGGCGAGACCGGCGTGGTGGAAGCCGACGCCGTCTAAGACGGACTGCCGGAGCGTGTCGTTCGCCAACTCCGCGGCGTCGGTGTGGAAGTCGTAGTCTCCGCGTGCGCCCATCGGGATGTCTCGCTCGGTGAGTTCGTCGCGCGCTTTCTTCGCGGCCTGCACGGTGTCCTGACGCGAGGAGACGAAGACGAGACACTGCCCCTCGTCGCGGATGTGCGGCTCCGAGAGGTCGAGCGCACGATAGAGCCGCCGGTACTTGTCGGCGAAGGCGTTCTCGCCGTGGGAGTACGTCTTCACGTCGGCGTTCAGCGGCACCGGGCGGTACTCGTCGCCGAAGGCGAACGTGGTCTCTTCGGGAGCGTCCAACCAGTCGGCCACGTCCCGGATGTTGGGCATCGTCGCCGACAGCGCAACCACGCGCGGGTTACAGAGCCGCCGGAGTCGGGAGACAGTGACTTCTAGCACCGCCCCACGGCGCTCGGAGTCGAGTAAGTGGACCTCGTCGATGACACAGCAGTCCACGTCCGTGATAAAGGAGTATCGCGGCGTGTCGTGTTTCCGCGTCGCGGAGTCGGCCTTCTCCGGCGTCATCACGAGGATATCGGCCCGCTCGGCCCGGCGCGGACTCAGATCGCGTTCGCCGGTGACGACGTATACCGAGTACCCCATGTCCTCGAAGCGCTCCCACTCGCTTTCTTTCTCGTTCGTGAGCGCGCGAAGCGGGGCCAGAAAGAGGGCAGTTCCGTCGGCCGCGAGCGTCTTACAGATGGCCAGTTCCGCGAGCGCGGTCTTCCCGCTCGCGGTCGGCGCGCTGACGACGACGTTGTCCTCGCGGTTCAGCAGGGCGGGCAGCGCCGCCGACTGCATCTCGTTGAACCGCTCGAAGGGGAACGCGTCCGCGAAGTCGGCTACCACCTCCTCGACCGCCACCGTCGGCTCGCTGTCGGCGCTGTGTGGCACGTCGTGAGGACGGAACCGCGTCGGCAAAGGCGTTTCTATGGTGGCGTCCCGGGACCGAGTTTTGGAAGGGTATTGCTAACATGAGTCGAGGCCTGCGAGCGCTCCAATATCAGTCGTGAATGCGAACTTATCGACACGCTAACCTCGTCGCTCTCCGGCGGCCGGCAGATATCGTCGCCGATCCAAACGGTAGACGAACTGACGTGAAGACTGTAGCAACGAGTTCCACCGAGAACCGGCACGGACACGGAGTAACGGACCGTCGAGAGCGGTCGGGCGGTTCCGCGAAACCCAATCTCTTTTGCGCGTAGACGCTAATCGACGACCAACATGAGTCGCGCGCGCAAGCCCGACTGGCTGAAGATGCGGCCGCCGTCGGGCGAGCGGTTCACCGACATCAAAGAGAGCCTCCGCGACCGGGGCCTCAACACAGTCTGTGAGGAGGCCAACTGCCCAAATCTCGGGGAGTGCTGGAGCGGTCGGAACGGCCCGGGGACGGCGACGTTCATGCTCATGGGCGAGCGCTGCTCGCGCGGGTGTAACTTCTGTGACGTCGAGACCGGCGGGATGGACCCGCTGGACCCCGACGAACCCGAGCGGGTGGCCGACGCCGTCGACGACATCGGCCTCGACTACGTCGTCCTCACGAGCGTCGATCGCGACGACTTGCCCGACCAGGGCGCGGGCCACTTCGCCGAGACCATCCGGGCAATCAAGCGTCGCGATTCGTCGATCCTTGTCGAGTGCCTGATTCCGGACTTCCGCGGCGAGGAACGCCTCGTCCGGAAGATTATCGACGCCGAACCGGACGTGCTCGCCCACAACATCGAAACGGTAGACCGCCTCCAGTGGCCGGTCCGGGACCGCCGGGCGGGCTACGAGCAGTCGCTATCGGTCCTACGGCAAGCCGACCGCGAGAGCGACATCCACACGAAGACCAGCCTGATGCTCGGCGTCGGCGAGTACGCCCACGAGGTGTACCAGACCCTCTCGGACCTCCGGCAAGTCGGCGTCGACGTGGTGACGCTGGGCCAGTACCTCCAGCCCTCCCGCTCGCACCTGGAGGTCTCGGAGTACGTCCATCCCGACGCCTTCGAGACGTGGCGACAGGTCGCCGAGGAGGAACTGGGCTTTCTGTACTGTGCCTCGGGACCGATGGTCCGCTCCTCGTACCGCGCGGGCGAACTGTTCGTGGAGGCAGTGCTGGAAAACGGCGACGTAGAGCGCGCTCGCTCGCGAGCGCGGAGCGGGTGAGCGAGACGGTCGCCGACCCCCGGTTCAGTCCTCCGTCGGGTACTACCGCTTCGAGAGCGCCCTCGGGCCGGCGTCGGCCGTCGAGAACGGCCGAAGCACGAAGCCGAACGAGGCGTCGGTCGGCTGGACGCGATATTCTTCGAGCGGTTTAACGGGCGTTCCGCCGACGCCGGTGCCGGTCGCCAGCGCCGCCAGCCCGGTCGCCTGGAGAAACTCCCGCCGGGAGGGGGTACCGTTCGCGTGCTGTTCTCCGCGTGAATCGCCGCGCTCTCTCGCTGTTTCGTCGTTCGTCATTGGTGAATCAGTTACTCGCTGTTCCATCCCAGCGAACGGAATAGGCGGTCCACGCACGGATCCGTATTATTTGATCAGGTGATTACCCACTGATATATTCAGAGAGTGGGTCGGTATCGAGCGCGATGGACTGTGTAGCGATTAGCAGAAAAGTGATTCATTAATCGTGAATACCTGGTGAAAATAGTGCAATATCTGGGGCGCTCTGTCAGCATCCACCGACCGGCCACGAGGCGAACAGAGAGGTATGATACGGGCGTACTCGAATATAGTTCTATACAGGAGACCGTTCGTTCAGTAGCCGGACAGACAGATATTATAATCGTTCAAATAGCGACTGCCTATCCGTTCGGCTGTAGCATGAGCACGACCTCAGCGACATCAGAGGGATGGTTTGCGTTCGACAAACAGGACATGATGGTGTTCATCCTCGTTATGTCCCTGACGGGGTTACAGAACGCCGTTACGGAGATACTGCCGGAGTTCACGGTCGGGCCGCTCGAATTGGGAGTGGGCGAGTTCGTCTTCATCCCGATCGTGCTGGTCCTGCTGTTCCGTACGTACTGGGCAGCGCTGGCCGTCCCGGTCGGCGAGATTGTCTTCGGTGAGATCCTGCTCGGCGAGTTCGACGGGCTTGGCGCGATGGAGGGGTTGCTTCTGATTCCGGTCTGTTACTACTTCGCCGCGAAGCTCCTGCAGGACCCCGAGAACACGACACAACTCGCGCTCGTCGTCCTTCTCGCGGAGGGGTTAGAGGAGTTCTTCGCCACATTCATCGACATCGGGAAGGTATACGTCGGCGTCGAGGAGCTCGAAGCGGTGCCCGGCCTCCCGGAGAGCATCGTCGTCTTGGAGGCTGTGGACTTCGTCACGCAGATGGTCATCACCGGGATCGTCTTCGGCGTGATTCCGGCGCTGTACCTCTATCCGAAGCTCCACGGGAAAGTCGAACCGCTGCTGGGGATGGAACCCTATCGGGGCGAGCGCGGCGCGTCGATGTGGCGCGGCTTCTCCCTGAAAGCGCTACTCGCGGTGCTGGTCGCCTTCCCGCTGGCGTTCGTCGCCGAGGCCGCCAGTGAGGTCGGCGGTGCCATCAACGTCGTCTGGGAACCGGCGTTTCTAGAGACGTACGGCCAGAGCTTCATCGCGGTTCCCATCGCGGTGGCCGCCGTCCTCGCACTGGTTGTCTGGTATCGCGCGACTCGACGGGCAGCCTGAGACCGATGGACGCGAATCACGACGCCAGCATCGTCGTCGACGATCTCTCCTTTCGGTACCCCGGGACGGAGACGAACGTCCTCTCTGGGGCCGACGTGGAGATAGCGCCCGGCGAGTTCGTCGCCGTCGTCGGCGGCAACGGGTCGGGGAAGACGACGCTGTGTAAGTCGTTCAACGGGATCGTCCCCCACTTCTACGAGGGGACCTTCGAGGGATCGGTCACCGTCGCCGGTCTCGACACCGAATCGAGTTCCGTCTCGGAACTCTCCCGTCACGTTGGTTACGTCTTCCAGGAATTCGACAACCAACTGGTCAGTCCGACGGTGTTCGAGGAGGTCGCGTTCGCGCCGATGAACTACGGCCGCGAGGACTACCGCGAGCGCGTCCACCAAACACTCGACTTGCTGAACCTCGACGGCCTCGAAGACCGGTTCGTCTGGGAACTGTCCGGTGGACAGAAACACCTCGTCGCCCTCGCGGCGGCGCTGTCGCTCGACCCCGAGATCCTCGTCGTCGACGAACCGGCCGCCCAGTTGGACCCCAGAAACGCCCGCGAGACCTACGAGCACCTCGCGGAACTCAACGCCAACCACGGCAAGACGGTCGTCACCATCGAACACCACACGGAGTTCATCGCGGAGTACTGCGAGAGCGTCGTACTGGTCGACGATGGGGAAGTCAGCTGGAAACGCCCGGTCGAGGACGCACTGAACAGGCTCTCGGACCTCCGGGCACAGGATGTCCATTCGCCGCAGGTGACTCGGGCCGCCGAACGGCTGTACGACGACGACCGGCGACTGCCGGTAACGGTCGCCGACGGCGCGGCACAGTTCGCACAGCGAACGGACGCCACTTGCGTCCGCACCGATGGAGCCGTCGCGTCCCCGGCCGCGGCCGATGGGCAGGCTCCAGTCGTCACTGTCGAGAACGTCTCGAAGGCCTATCGGACGCTCCGAAGCGGCGAGCGACGGGCGCTCGACGGCCTCTCGCTCGACCTCTATCCGGACGAACGAGTCGTGCTGGTCGGGAGCAACGGGGCCGGGAAGTCGACGCTGCTGCGACTCCTCACCGGTATCGAGAGCCCCGATGCGGGGAGCGTCACCGTCGACGGCGTCGACGCGGGGACGGCACTGCCCGAAGCGCTCGCCGAGGAAGTCGTATACGTCCACCAGAACCCCGAGGAGATGTTCATCGAAGACGAGGTGCGGGCCGACGTCGCCCACTACCTCCGCGATCGAGAGTATCCCGACGTCGAGGCACGCGTCGACGACGTCATCGAGTATCTCGACCTCGGAGCCCTCCAGCATCGAGACGGCCGCCTGTTGAGCGTCGGCCAGCAGCGGCGGGCCTCGCTAGCGATCGGGTTGGCGACCGACCCCTCGATCATCTTATTGGACGAGCCGACGGGGAGCCTCGACCTGGCGAGTCGTGCGGAGGTCGGCCGGACCATCGACCGGGCGGGCGACCGCGTCGAGACCGTCGTCGTCGCCACGCACGACCTCGAACTGGCGGCCGCGTGGGCGACGCGCGTGGTCGTCCTCGACGGCGGTCAAATCATCGCTGACGGACCGCCGAAGACCGTCTTCGCGGATGTCGAGACGCTCGAGCGGGCGAACCTGCGGCCGCCGCAGGTCGTTCGACTGGGCGAGAGACTCGGCCTCTCACCCGTGCCGCTGACCGTCGATGAGTTGGCGCGTCGGCTCGACGACGCGGACGGCGACGCTGCCACACCGGAGGTGGCCGATCAGTGACGTCTCTCGACGGCCTGCGGGACGCGACGTCGGTCGAGGGCATCAAGAACGACCTGCTGAAGACGGCCTACGAGAACGAGGGGTCGTTCCTGCATCGCCTCGACCCGCGCGTGCTGCTGCTGTGGTACGTTATCTTCCTGTTCGTCCCGTGGCTGTTCTACGACACGACTGTCCTACTGGGACTGCTGGCGTTCGTCTCGGTGCTCGCGGTCGCCTCGCGGGTGAGCCTCTTCCTTGTCGCGCTGATGGCGTTCACGGTGGCGTCGACGCTGGCGTCGTACGCGGTCGTGACGGCGTTTACCGGCGACCCGATGGCGGCGATTCGGGCGCTAATTCCGTTCACGCTGAAGTTGACGATCATCTCCGTATCGAGTTTGGCCGTCTTCTCCAGTATGGGTCCGAAGACCCTCGCTCGCGGCCTTCGGAGCCTCGGCGTCCCCCGGCAGTTCACCTTTCTCATCACCTACGGCTACCGGATGTTGCCGGTGCTCTTCGAGGAGTACCACGACCTCGTCAACGCCTACCGGCTCCGCAGTTCAGCGCCGTCCTCGCCCGGTCGGTTCCGGTGGCGACATTACGCGTATCTGCTGAAGATATCGATGCGGGCGTTCTACCCGATGATATTTAACGTCGCAAAGCGCAGTCGCGTCACCGTCGAGGCGATGGAGACCCGTGGCTTCTCCCACTCCCTGCACGACCAGGCGAGCAAGGAGTTGCAGTTGGCCGACCTGCAGGTCCGTCCCCTCGATGTCGGCTTTTTCGCCGGTTCGCTAGGCATCGTCGCGCTCCTCGCGGTCGCGCTGTAATCCTTGCTCGCCGCCTTCTGCCTCGATGTACAGTGCGCTCCCAGCCGTCGGCACTCGCCGCTGTCGTCGCCGACCCAGCGAGATATATAGCGGTATCGAGCGGTAGCCGGCCGAAAATAGCCCTCTTAGTCGCGCTTTTACGGGGTGGAGAGAAGGGACAGATATGCGCTTGGTGTCGGACGACGACCTGACGGAGCGGCTGTTAGAGACGATGATTCCCGCGCGGGCACAGATACCCGACGACCCCACACCCGGGAACTACGTGGTCGTCGACGTCGCCCAGTTCTCGACGACGGTGCCGGAGCTGTTCGCCAACGGCGCGGAGTACATCTACATCACCGAAGAGCGGGGGAACGAACCCGACTTCAAGGCCGAGAATCCCAGAGCGAAGATCGGCGGTAGTTCCGGCCCGAACTACGAGGGTGAGGAGGGGTACGACTTCTTTAACTCGCCCAGTTTCGTCCAGGACGTGGACGTGGCTGGCCGGCCGACGGCGATGACCTCGACCAACGGCGGCAACGCGGTCACCGACCTCCGACTGGCGGGCGGGGACGACGTCGAGATCTACGTCGGCGGCCTGACCAACGGGAAGGCGGTGGCCGAACACCTCCGAGAGAGCGACCGGGAGACGTACTTCGTCGCCGCCGGGTCGAACGGCAAGCCCTCACCGGAGGATGTTACCGGCGCACTCTACATCGCTCGGCACCTCCACGAGCGACCGCCGACGGACGAACAGCGCGCGGTCTTCCGCGAGATGGTCACGTTCGGTAAGGGACCCAAATACGAGCGCAAGCCACAGGTCAAGCGAACGGACCTCTACGAGTACACGCTGGCGTTCGACAGCCGCCATGTCGTCCCGAAACTCGTCGACCAGCGTCTCGTCGACGTCGGCGGCGAGGCCCCCTGAACGATGGAGATAGACGGCCACGCACACACCACGTTCTCGGACGGATCCGCCCTCGACGAGATGATCGCGGCCGCCGAGACCGCCGGACTGGACGGACTCGGCCTCACCGACCACTGTATCGTCACCGACGACGCGTTCAGCCGCCGCGCGCGCTACGACCTCGTCGAGACGTACGAGCGGCGACGCGAGACCATCGACGCGGCGCGCGATGTGACCGACCTGCGACTGTACGACGCCGCCGAGGTGAGCTACGTCGAGGGCGACGAATCGCGCCTCGCCGCGTTCCTCGACGAGGCCGACTTCGCGTACACCATTGGCAGCGTCCACTTCGCCGGCCCCTACGACTACACCAGCGCCAGCCAATACGCCGGCGCCGATCCCGCTGAGCGCCGGGCGGCCGTCGAGCGGTACTACGATGCCGTCGTCGCGCTGATCGAGTCGGAGCTGTTCGACGTACTGGGCCACCTCGACCTCCCCGAGCGGCTGGCACCCCTCCGCCGATACACGACCCGAGACGACTACGAACGCGTCGCGGCGGCGCTTTCCGACTCGCGGACGGTTCCGGAAATCAACGCCGGTCGAGTCCATCAGTCACTCGGTCGCGTCCACCCTGACCCCGCCGTCCTCGACGTCTTCCGCGACGAGGGCGTCTCGTTCGTCCTCGGAACCGACAGCCACACTCCCGCGGAGATGCGCGATCGCGTACCAGTCTTGCGGGATGTCTGTGAACGCCGGAACTTCGAACCGATCGGGATAGCGTCGCTGGTCACCTAGTTCACGAGCCAATTCCTTCGTGAGAGATACACTCCAGTAATCTCTATGCTGGCAATATAACGCCACACAAACGCTAAACCCGTTGCGAGTCAACACCTATCACATGTCACGCCACGGCAGGTGGTTTCTCTGAGCGTCCTCCAACGCGATCCGACCGATAGAGTACAGATACTCGGCGAGGACGGGCAGGTGGTCGACGGCGCGACGGTGCCGGACCTCACAGAGGACGAGCTCGTCGAGATGTATCGCAACCTGAAGTTAGGACGGCACTTCGACCAGCGGGCGGTGAGCCTCCAGCGGCAGGGCCGGATGGGCACCTATCCGCCGATGGCCGGACAGGAGGCCTCGCAGGTCGGTAGCGCGATGGCGCTCGCCGGAGGCGATTGGACGTTCCCGAGCTACCGGGAACACCTCGCGCTGTACGTCCGCGGCTGGGATCTGGCCGACGACCTGCTGTACTGGATGGGAAGCGAGCAGGGCAACTCCCCGCCCGAGGACGTACAGGTGTTCTCGCTCGCGGTCCCCATCGCCACGCAGATCCCCCACGCGACCGGCGCAGCGTGGGCGTCGAAGCTCAAGGGCGAAGACAGAGTGTTCCTCGCGTACTTCGGTGACGGCGCGACCAGCGAGGGAGACTTCCACGAGGGGCTGAACTTCGCCGGCGTCTTCGACGTGCCCGCAGTGTTCTTCTGTAACAACAACCAGTGGGCGATTTCGGTTCCGCGCGAGCGCCAGACCGCCAGCGAGACGCTGGCGCAGAAGGCGAACGCCTACGGCTTCGACGGCGTGCAGGTCGACGGGATGGACCCGCTGGCAGTGTATCAGGCGACCACCGAGGCCGTCGAGAAAGCCCGGAACCCGGACGAGGGCGAGCGCCGTCCCACGATGATCGAATCGGTGCAGTACCGCTTTGGCGCACACACCACCGCCGACGACCCCTCCGTCTACCGCGACGACGAGGAGGTCGAACGCTGGAAAAAACGCGACCCCATCCCGCGACTGGAGACGTACCTCCGCGAGCGGGGGCTGCTCGACGACGAGCGAGTGGCGAACATCGACGACTCCATCGAGGAGGAGGTGGCCGAGGCGATCGACGACGCCGAATCGACCGAGCGGCCCGACCCCGAGGAGATGTTCGCCGACGTCTACGCCGAGATGCCCGACCGCCTCGAAGCACAACTCGACTACTTGCGTGACCTGCGCGAGCGACACGGCGACGAGGTGATGCTGGAATGAGCACGCAGGACGCACAGAGTCTCACGCTCGTCCAGGCGGTCCGCGACGGTCTCTACGGCGAGATGGAACGCGACGAGGACGTCCTCGTGATGGGCGAAGACGTGGGCAAGAACGGTGGCGTCTTCCGCGCTACGCAGGGCCTCTACGACGAGTTCGGTGAGGAGCGCGTCATCGATACGCCGCTGGCCGAATCGGGTATTATCGGCACCGCCATCGGGATGGCGGCCTACGGGCTGCGCCCGGTCCCGGAGATGCAGTTCTCCGGGTTCATGTACCCCGCCTTCGACCAGATCGTCAGCCACGCCGCGCGCCTACGCACCCGAAGCAGGGGTCGGTACACCTGTCCGATGACGGTCCGGGCCCCCTACGGCGGCGGCATCCGCGCCCCCGAACACCACTCCGAGTCCAAGGAAGCGTTCTACGCCCACGAACCCGGCCTGAAGGTCGTTGTCCCCTCGACGCCCGGCGACGCGAAGGGCCTGCTCGCCGCCTCGATTCGAGACCCCGACCCTGTCGTCTTCCTCGAACCCAAACTCATCTACCGGGCGTTCCGCGAGGACGTGCCCGACGAGACGTACACGACCGAGTTGGGCGAGGCGAAGATCCGCCGCGAGGGCGAGGATGTCTCCGTGTTCACGTGGGGCGCGATGACTCGGCCGACGGTGGAAGCGGCCGAGGACCTCGCCGAGGAGGGCATCGACGCGGAAGTGGTCGACTTGCGGACGTTGAAGCCGATGGACACCGACGCGATTCTGGGTTCGTTCAGGAAAACCGGCCGCGCAGCCGTCGTCCACGAGGCCCCCAAGACCGGCGGTCTCGCTGGCGAGATTATCGCCACCATCCAAGAAGAAGCGCTGCTGTATCAAGAGGCTCCGATTACCCGGATCACCGGCTTCGACGTGCCGTTCCCGCTCTACGCGCTCGAAGACTACTACCTCCCCGAACCTGCCCGCATCAAAGACGGTATCACCGAGGCCGTGGAGTTTTAGCGCATGTTCGAGTTCAAACTCCCGGACCTCGGCGAAGGAGTCGCCGAGGGGGAGGTGCTGGAGTGGCACGTCGCCGTCGGCGACGCCGTCACCGAAGACCAGGTGTTGGCCGAAGTCGAGACGGACAAAGCCGCCGTGGACGTTCCCTCGCCGAAAGACGGCGTCGTCCGCGAACTGCACGCAGAGGTTGGCGACGTCGTCGCCACCGGCGAGGTCCTCGTCAGCATCGAGGAAGAAGGCGACGCCGAGGGCGAGGCCGCCACGGAGAGTGAGAGCGCCGAGTCAGCGGACGCCGACGCCGCTGGGAGCGAAGCGGGCGAAGCGGCGGCCGCCGAGTCCGCTGACGTGGCCGATTCGACCGACACGACCGAACCCGACGTAACGACCGGCGACGGACGCGTGTTCGCGCCGCCGAGCGTCCGCCGCCTCGCCCGCGAGAAAGGCGTCGACATCACGACCGTCTCCGGGTCGGGACCGAGCGGCCGCATCACCGAGGCCGACGTGACCGCCGCCGCCGAAGCAGACGAGAGCGAATCGGCGGACGACGGCCCGACTTCGGTCGTCTCGAAGGTCGGTGACGACGAGGGCGAGGGGAGCGACGGCCCCACGTCGGTCGTCTCGAAAGTGAGTGACGAGGACGGAGACGGCGCGGCCGACAACGAACGCGCCGTCAAGTCTGCCGTCCGGAAGGTGTCGGCCGACGAGCCGATGGCCGAGCGCCGCGACCGCACGCTGGCGACGCCGGCCACCCGTCGTCTCGCCCGCGAACTCAGCGTCGACATCGACGCCGTCCCGACCGACGAGACCCGCGACGGCGAACCCTACGTCGACGAGGCCGCCGTGCGCGCCGTCGCCGAGCGAGCGGAAGCGAGCGAAGTCACCGACGAGGACGTTCGCGAGGTCACGGAGAAAGTCGTCTCGGAGATGCGCGAGGCGGCCGAGGAAACAGGTGGAGCAGGGGCGGGCGCGGCAGGCGTCTCTGCAGAGTCCGCCGGCGACCGGCGCGAACCCTATCGCGGCGTCCGACGGGCCATCGGCGAGCAGATGGCCCGCTCCCGGCGGGAGGTCCCGCACGCGACCCACCACGATAAGGTGGCCGTACCGGGGCTGGTCGAGGCCCGCGAGCGCCTCGAACCGCTGGCCGAGGAACGGGGCGTCCATCTGACGTACACGCCGTTCCTGCTGAAATGCGTCGCCGCCGCGCTGGACGACCACCCGATTCTGGCCACGCAGCTCGATGCGGACGCCGAGGAAATCGTCTTCAAGGACGACCGCAACCTCGGCGTGGCGACGGCTACCGACCACGGCCTCGTCGTCCCCGTCGTCGACGACGTGGACGAGAAGGGGCTCCTGCAGGTGGCGACCGAACTCAACGATCTCGTCGACCGCGCGCGGAGCCGGGACATCGCCCGCGAGGAGATGCAGGGCGGGACGTTCACCGTGACGAACTTCGGGGCCATCGGCGGCGAGTACGCCGATCCGGTCATCAATGTCCCCGAGACGGCCATCCTCGGTGTCGGATCGCTGGCGGAACGGCCAGTAGTGGAAGATAGCGAGGCGCGAAGCGCCTCGGAAAAGGCGAGCGGCGACGCCGCGAGCACCGGCGAGGTGGTCGCGAAGCCGACGCTGACGCTCTCGCTGGCCATCGACCACCGGGTCGTCGACGGCGCGGACGCCGCCCGCTTCGTCAACACGCTCAAGCAGTACCTCGCGGACCCGACGCGGTTACTGCTGGAGTAGCTACTCCGTCAGGTCCGAGATCCAACTTCTGGCCGCCATCGCCTTCGGGAACCCAATCGTCGGCACCGCGAGCGTTGCGACGTGTTCGAGCGCCGCCGCGGAGTGACCCTCGTCCAGTCCGCGCCGGACGTGCGAGTGGACCGCCCCCTCCGACTGCGCGCCGACGGCCAGCGCGAGTTTTACGAGCCGTTTCGTCTCGTCGTCTAACGGCCCCGCCTCCGAGCACGCCTCCCCGAGGTCGCTGTACGCCTCCCAGACGGCCGGTTGTTCCTTGGCGAACCGCGTCGGCGTCGCCGGTAATTCATCCGAGTCGCTGACTTCGTCTGCCATGTCGGTGCGTACGACCGCCAGCGTAACATAGCTTAGTCCGGGCCGAGACCGGCGAAAGACATACACCCCGATTCTGCGAGTATCGGGACGATGCCCTCCACCAGAGATAGCTGGACGTGGTACGGTCTGGTCGTCCTGTTCGCGCTCTCGCCGCTGTGTGTCCTCCTCTCACGGCTCTCGCTTCGCGGGTTCGTGACGAGCAGTGGCGGGGAGGCGGTCACGCCGCTGACTGCGCTCGCCCTCTTCGCGCTGACGACGCTCGCCAGCTGGGCGAGCATCCTTTTTGGTCTCGGGCTCGCCATCGCGTTGTATCTCGACAGCCACCGTCTCGGCGGAACAGCCGCCGACTGGCAGCCGACGCGGCTGTACGCGCTGACCGGCCTCGTCCACGCCGCTGGGGCGCTAGTGTTCCCGTTCGCTCTGTCGGTGCCGGTCGTCGGCTACTATCTCGTCCGCCGACGGCGAACTCTGTCGGCTGCGTAGCCGGTTCGTCCCGACGCAGAGGGCGGTGTTTTTCACCCGGCCCGCCGAGAGGCCGCTATGGTCGTAGGAGACGTCACCACGGGCACGGAACTGTTGGTCATCGGCGGCGGGCCGGGCGGCTACGTCGCCGCCATCCGCGGCGCGCAACTCGGGTTGGACACCACACTGATCGAGCGGGACGCCTACGGGGGGACCTGTCTCAACCACGGCTGTATCCCCTCGAAGGCGCTCATCTCGGCGACGGACGTGGCCCACGACGCGGGGCAGGCCGAGGACATGGGCGTCTACGCCGACCCCGCCGTCGACATGAGCGCGATGAGCGAGTGGAAGGACGGCGTCGTCACCCGCCTGACGCGCGGCGTCGAGTCCCTGTGTAAGAGCGCGGGCGTCGAACTCATCGAGGGCACGGCGGAGTTCGTCGACGACGAGACGGTCCGGGTCGCCCACGGCGGCGAGGGACAAGGCTCTGAATCGGTCGCCTTCGAACACGCCGTCGTCGCCACCGGCAGCCGTCCCATCGAGGTGCCCGGCTTCGAGTTCGACAGCGACCGCATCCTCTCCTCGACGGACGCGCTCGCACTCGAAACGGTCCCCGACGACCTGCTGGTAGTCGGCGCGGGCTATATCGGGATGGAACTGTCGACGGTGTTCGCCAAGCTCGGCGCGGACGTGACCGTCGTGGAGATGCTCGACGACGTGTTGCCGGGCTACGAAGACGACGTGGCGGAGATCGTCCGCGAGCGCGCCGAGTCGCTGGGCATCGAGTTCGCCTTCGGCGAGGCGGCCCGCGACTGGACCGAGCTCGACGAGGGCATTCGCGTCAGCACCACCGACGAGAACGACGAGGTGACCGAGTACAACGCCGAGCAGTGTCTGGTCGCCGTCGGCCGCGAACCCGTCACCGACACGGTGGGGCTGGACGCCGTCGGCCTCGAACCCGACGACGACGGCTTCCTCTCGACGGACCAGCAGGCCCGCACGGACGTAGAGCACATCTTCGCCGTCGGCGACGTGGCTGGCGAACCGATGCTTGCTCACAAGGCGTCGGCCGAGGGCGAAGTCGCGGCGGAGGTCGCGGCGGGCGAACCCTCGGCGTTGGACCAGCAGGCGATTCCCGCGGCAGTGTTCACCGACCCCGAAATCGGCACCGTCGGGATGACCGAAGCCGAGGCCGAAGACGCCGGCTTCGACCCCGTCGTCGGCGAGATGCCGATGCGAGCGAGCGGGCGGGCGCTGACCCTCGACGAGAGCGAGGGGTTCGTCCGTATCGTCGCCGACGCCGACAGCGAGTTCCTGCTGGGCGCACAGATCGTCGGCCCCGAGGCCTCCGAACTAATCGCCGAACTCGGACTGGGCATCGAGATGGGCGCACGCCTCGAAGACGTGGCCGGCACCGTCCACACCCACCCGACGCTCTCCGAGGCGGTCCACGAGGCCGCGATGGCCGCCCGCGGTGAAGCGATTCACACGCGATAGCGGGCGCGCTCTGCTGTCGAAGCCACCGTTCGATTTCTCCCACCCAGCCCCATTTCAGGCTGGCCCGCCAACCCCGAGGCGATGGTCGAAAACCAGAGCGACACGTTCGATATCGGTGGCGACCTGACCGTCAACCGACTCGGCTATGGCGCGATGCGCATCACCGGCGAGGACATCATCGGCGCGCCGGACGACGAGGACGAGGCCCGAGACATCCTCCAGCGGGCCGTCGACCTCGGAGTGAACTTCGTCGACACCGCCGACTCCTACGGTCCCGGCGTCTCCGAGCGCCTCATCGGCGAGGCGCTCGATACGGAGTCCGACGACCTCGTTATCGCCACGAAGGGCGGCCTCCTACGCAACGCGGACACCGACTGGCTCCCCCACGGCGACCCGGACTACCTCCGCAACGCACAGTTGGCCTCGCGGGACCGCCTGCGGATGGACCCCATCGACCTCTATCAGTTCCACCGACCGGACCCGGACACGGATTTCGAGGACTCGATTCACGCGCTCGCCGAGATGAAAGACGAGGGCCTGATTCGCCACGTCGGCGTCTCGAACGTCTCCGTCGAGCAGTTGGACACCGCCCGCGATATCGTGGACATCGCAACGGTGCAAAACGAGTTCAACGTCGCCACCCGCGAGGACGACGATGTCCTCGAAGCCTGCGAGGACTACGGTATCGGCTTCATCCCGTGGTTTCCGCTCGCGGCGGGCGACCTAGACGACGTCGAGGGCATCGACGACATCGCCGACAACCACGACGCCTCGACTCACCAGATTGCCCTCGCGTGGCTCCTCCAGTACTCGGACGTGACCCTGCCGATTCCGGGCACGTCGAGCGTCGACCACCTAGAGCAGAACGTCGCCGCCAGCGGTATCGAACTGAACGACAACGAACTCGACCGCCTGACCTGAACAAAAGCGCGCCACTAACCCGGCGGTTCGACCGCGGCGCTTTTCATGGCGAGCGAACTACCGAACGGTATGACGACTATCACGCTGGGGCCCGCCGGGACCTACTCTCACCGGGCCGCACAAGCGGTCGACGACGGCGACATCGAGTTCGCCGAGTCGATGACCGCCATCGTCGAAGCCGTCGCCGAGGGGACGGCCGACTACGGCGTCGTTCCCGTCGAGAACAGCATCGAGGGGTCCGTGACGGAGTCGCTTGACGCCTTCGCCGAGTACGACGTCGCCGTCGTCAAGGAGATAATCACGCCAATCCGTCACGCGCTACTGGCGCAGGGAGATTCGTTCGACCTCGTCACCAGCCACGCGCAGGCGCTGGCCCAGTGCCGGGGCTGGCTGGACGACCACTACCCCGGCGTCGACGTGGAGGCCGTCGCCTCGACCGCTCGCGGCGTCGAACGCGCCCGCGAAGACCCGAGCGTCGCGGCCATCGGCCACCCCGAGAACGCCACGAACGGCACGGAGCTCAAAGTGTTGGCCGAGGACATCCAGGACCAGTCTTCGAACGCGACCCGCTTTCTGGCCGTCGCGCCGACCAGCGAGCGCTCCGAGGCCGGCGGGAAGTCCTCCTTCATCGTCTACCCGAACGCCGACTATCCCGGCCTCCTGCTCGAACTGCTGGAACCCTTTGCCGACCGCGACATCAACCTCACCCGCGTCGAGTCCCGGCCCAGCGGCGAGCGACTGGGCGACTACGTCTTCCACATCGACATCGCCGCCGGCCTCTACGAGGAGCGCACGCAGGCCGCCCTCGACGCCGTCGAAGAACTCGCGGAGAACGGCTGGGTGCGTCACCTCGGTTCCTACGACTCCGAGACGGTGCTGAACTGACCGGCGTAGTGACATGCGTCCTTAAGTTTCGGGCCGGCGTAGCGACACCTATGAGCGACCGTGACCCCTTTCAGGAGATAGAACGCGCGTTCGACGTACTGGGCGAGCAGTTCGGCGTCGACCTCGATACTGTCCCGACCGACATCGTCGACGCGGGGGATGCCTTCGTCGTCCGCGCCGACCTCCCTGGCTTCGACAGCGACGACCTGGACGTGCAACTGTCCGATGAGCGAAAGCTCACCATCAGTGCCGACCACAGCGAGTCCGCCCAATCGAGCGAAGGTCGGTTCGTCCAGCGTGAACGCCGCCGTCAGTCCATCAGCCGAACAGTCAGGCTCCCGGAAGCAGTGGACGAGGCGGGGACCAGCGCCAGTTACGACGAGGGCGTGCTGACCGTCCGCCTGCCGAAGGTCACCGCCGACGGCGACGAAGACGGTACGGACATCCCGGTGAACTGAGATGGTCCTCGAACCGGGGACGGCAGTGCCGGACGTCGTCGCCCAGAACCAGCGTGGTGACCGGGTCCGGCCCGACTTCTCGCGCCCGACGGTCGTCTACTTCTACCCGAAAGACGACACGGCGGGGTGTACGACCGAGGCCACGCAGTTCGACGACCGCTACGACGCCTACGAGAGTGCCGGCGTCACCGTCTACGGCGTCTCGACCGACGACGTGGACAGTCACCGCGACTTCGCCGAGGCCCACGACCTCGGTTTCGACCTGCTTGCTGACCCCGACGGCACCGTCGCCGAGGCGTTCGACGTGGACCTCGTGGACGGCCGAGCCCGCCGGACGACGTTTGTCGTCGCACAGGAGCAGGTCGTCGGCGTCTACGAGGGCGTCCGCCCCGACGGCCACGCGACCGACGTGTTACGCGACCTCGCCGAAGCTGGACTCATCGACGCCGTTGAACAGTAGCGCGGGCGGGAGAGGTCAGTAGAAAGGACGACCCGCTACGCTTCGATGTCGATTGCCGGGCGGCCCGGTTCGGCCTTCTTCGCCAGTGAGTCGTCGGCGGCCTCGGCCGAGCGGACGACCACGTCGGCGTCGAACTCACGTTCGATGAGCCACGCCGCCCGTTCGAGCGCCGCCAGTTCGCCCTCGGGCGAGAGCGTCTCGTCGTACTGGGCGCGGCCCGCGAGGTCCTTCGCGAAGTCTGCGGCGGCCTCGCCGTAGCGCTGGAGATCCTCGTTTTGCATCACCGCGGGGACGACGTTGTCCGCGTCGCGAGCGATGTCGACGACCCGGTGCTTCCACTCGGGCGCGACGGCGAGTGTGATTGTTGTCGGGTCCTCGATACCCACGGTATCGACGATGTCGCGGACGTCCTCGCGGGTGTTCTCGACCAGCCGACGCTCGATGTCGTAGTTCTCGGGCGCTTCGGCGCTCGGCCAGCCCGCCTCGGCCAGCAGGCCGTCGTGGCCCAGTCGCTCCCACATCTCCTCGCCGACGTGGGGCGCGACCGGCGCGAGCAGTTTCGCCGCGGCGATGATGCCTCGTTCGAGCACGTCGGCATCGGGCGTGGTCGCGTCCTGATAGCGACGGAGCAGGGAGACGAGTTCCCGCAGCGCCTGCAGCGCGTGGTTGAAGCGGAACTGCTCGTACTCCTCGGTGGCGCGAGCCGCTGTTGCGTCGATTTCGCGAGCGACGTAGTCGGCGATATCGGTTCCAGCATCGCCGGTTTCGATTTCGCCCGCCGCGAACTCCTCGGCCAGCGTGTAGACGTTCTGGAGGAAGGAGTGAGCCGACTGGACCTCCTCGGCGCTCCAGGCCAGTTCCTTCTCTGGCTGGGCGGCCTCCATAATGAACAGGCGGGCGGTGTCCGCGCCGTATTCCTCGATAATGCGCTGGGGGGAGACGCCGTTGCCG
Organism: Haloarcula amylovorans; assembly: GCF_004681185.1. Lineage (GTDB taxonomy): Archaea > Halobacteriota > Halobacteria > Halobacteriales > Haloarculaceae > Haloarcula > Haloarcula amylovorans. The sequence goes on from NZ_SRIF01000002.1 coordinate 31,071, forward strand.
CGGCTCTTGGACATCTTGTGGCCGTCCTCGCCCAACACCATCCCCTGGTTCGTGAGGTTCGTGAAGGGTTCTCGGACTCCCTCCAGCATGTCGAGGTCGTTCACGACCTTCGTGAAGAAACGGGCATACAGCAGGTGCATCACGGCGTGTTCGATGCCGCCGACGTACTGGTCGACTGGCATCCAGTCGCTGGCCCGCTCGCTGTCGAAGGGGGCGTCTTCGAGGTCCGGCGAGGTGTACCGCAGGAAGTACCACGAGGAGTCGACGAACGTGTCCATCGTGTCCGTCTCCCGGACGGCGTCGCCGCCGCAGTCGGGACAGTCGACGTGCTTCCACTCCTCGGCGGCGTCCAGCGGATTCCCGGTCGTGTGGACAAACTCCGGCAGTTCGACAGGCAGGTCCTCGTCGGGGACCGGGACGTGGCCGCAGTCCTCACAGCGAATCATCGGAATGGGGGTCCCCCAGTAGCGCTGTCGGGAGATGCCCCAGTCCCGGAGGTTGTACTCGGTGCGGTTCTCGCCGTCGAACTCCTCGACGAAGGCGTCGCGGGCCTCCTCGCTGTGGAGGCCGTCGAACTCGCCGCTGTCGGCGAGGACGCCGTCACTTCGCTCCGCTCGTGACGAGCCCTCGACCGCCGAGAGGTCGAGGACGCCGTCTTCGGTGTAGGCTTCCTTTTGCACGTCGATTTCGTCGGCGTCCACCTCGGCTTCGGGACCGGGTTCGATAACCTGCTTGATGGGGACGCCGTGGGCCTCGGCGAACTCGTGGTCCCGGTCGTCGTGAGCGGGCACGGCGTACAGCGCGCCGGTCCCCACGTCGGTCAGCACGTAGTCGGCGACGTAGACTGGAATCTTCTCGCCCGTCGCGGGATTTTCGGCGTACTCGCCGGTGAACACGCCGGAAGTCACGTCGAGGTCGTCCTCGTCGGCCGCCTCGGCCATCTCGATGTACTCGGCGACTTCCTCGTTCTCCTCGGCTATCTCCTGGGCAACAGGGTGGCCCGGAGCCAGCGAGAAGTAGGTCGCGCCATAGATGGTGTCGAGTCGCGTCGTGAAGATGTCCACCTCGCCGTAGCCCGGAATCTCGAAGGCGACGCTCGCGCCCTCCTGTTTGCCGATCCAGTTGCGCTGCATCTCCCGGACGTTGTTCGGCCATCCGTCCAACTCGTCGAGTTCGGCCAGCAGTTCGTCGGCGTAGTCGGTGATGGTGAAGAACCACTGGTCCATCTCGCGGTGTTCGATGGGGGTGTCACACCGCCAGCACAGCTCTTCGTCGCCCTCGCCTTCGACCTGTTCGTCGGCCAGCACCGTCTCACAGGACGGACACCAGTTCAGTTCGGCGGCCTGCCGCTCCACGAGCCCTTCCTCGCGGAAGCGCTTGAACAGCCACTGGTTCCACCGGTAGTAGTCGGGGTCACACGTCGTAATCTCGCGCTCCCAGTCGTAGCCGAAACCCATCTCGGTCAACTGCGCCTTCATCGAGTCGATGCACTGCATCGTCCAGTCCCGTGGGTTGGTGTCTCGCTCCTCGGCGGCGTTCTCGGCGGGCAGGCCGAACGAGTCCCACCCCATCGGGTGCAGGACCGACTCGCCGCGCATCCGCTCGAAGCGAGCGAAGGCGTCCGTGATGGTGTAGTTCCGAACGTGGCCCATGTGGAGGCTGCCAGAGGTGTAGGGGAACATCGCCAGCACGTACTCGGGGTCCTCGGCGTCGTCGTCGATGCGGAACACGTCGGCGTCGTCCCACGCCGCCTGCCAGCGCGGTTCGACCTCGCTATGGTCGAACCCGCGCTCGCGTTCCTCGCCAGTCGTGGTCATGATACCGTGATTTCGGATACCGACGATGCTATACCTTTCCCTTCACCGGACCGCCGAGACGGTAGCTGGACCGAGCGGACACCTATCCGCCGCCCCACTCGGCGGCGGCTCGAACGCCGTGACGAACCGCTCGGTCACCTTCTCAACGATGGAGGGGAACCGCTGGACGCGCTGTCCGGTAGAGCCGAGCTACGGCGTCGAAACGAAGAACGGCCTAGCCTTATGCCGGGCCCAGACCTATCAGCGAGTATGGCAGACGACGCCGACGAGTCGAGCGACTCTATCCTTCCAGAACCGTTACGAACCGTCACGCCGCTCACCGGTCCCCACCCCGACGAGAGCATGAACCTCATCGGCTGGGGGATGTTTCTGGGTCTGCTGATCCTTTTGATGCCGCTGTTGCCGTTCATCCTCATCATCTGGCTTATCTCGAAGGTGACTGACGCGGTGACGCCCAGTTAGGTCGAATCCGTCCCGACCAGTGAGAACGGCGTGCCGTCGCCATCTCCGTTAGCGTGCTCGTAGGTAACGTGTGCGGCCGCAACGTCCTGAATCGCCAGCCCCGTCGAGTCGAAGAGGGTGATACCGTCGTCGGGTTCGCGCCCGGCCAGATCGCCGGCGACGATACTACCTAGTTCGCCGTGGAGGTCGTCGTCGGTCAAGACCCCCTCGCCCCACGGAACGTTGATCTCGCCGGAGTGGGTACACTGCTCGTAGTCGTCGATGACGAGTTTCGCGTCCAAAAGCGTCTGGTCGTCGTGTTCGTGTTTGCCGGCAGCGTCGGCTCCGATGGCGTTGACGTGCGTGCGTTCGCCGAGCCACGCTCTCTCGACGATAGGCGATTCGACTGGCGTTATCGTCGAGAGCACGTCGCAGGCGGCAGCGTCCTCGATCGTTCCGGGGCGTACGTCGAAGCGGTCGCCGAAACGCTCGACGAACGCCTGCTGTTTGGCCTCGTCGCGGTCGGCGACGACCACTTCTTCGATGTCGCGGACGGTAGCGATGGCCGCAAGTTGGGTGTAGGCCTGCGTGCCCGCGCCGACAAGGCCGAGCGAGCGAGCGCCCTCGATTGCGAGGTAGTCGGTGGCGACGGCGGCGGCCGCGCCCGTCCGGAGACGCGTGAGGACGGTGCCGTCCATCACCGCGAGCGGGAACGCGGTCTCGGGATCCGAATAGATGAGCGTGCCCAAGACGGTGGGAAGATCGTGGTCGGTCGGGTTGTCGGGGTGGACGTTGACCCACTTGATGGCGGCGGCGTCCCACTCGCCGGCGTTCACGTAGGCGGGCATCGACCGAAAGTCCCCGTTGTACTGCGGGAGGTCGATGTAGGATTTGGCGGGCATGATGGTGTCGCCGCGCGCGTCGGCCGCGAAGGCCGACTCGACAGCGTCGATGACAGCTGGCAGGTCGGCGTGTTCTGCCACGTCGTCGGGACCGAGCAGCAGCGTCTGCATGGCGAGAAATGACACGTCCCGGCACTTATACTTCGGCATACTTCTCACGAAGGTAGTATCATCCACCCGAGCAGTTATCCGCCGAGCTGCCCTCCTCGGGGTATGCGCAGGGTGGCCAGTGCCGTCTTGCTCGCCAGTTGTCTCGTCACCGCTGGCTGTGCGGGGCTCGTCGGATCGCCGGACGCCGCATCGGAGGCGCTGACGCCCGCTCCGGCTCCCGACGAGCCGCCGGCCAGCGTCGCGCCGGGACTCACGGATGCCGACGTCACCGATAGCGACGCGCTGACGCAGGCGCACGTCGCCCGACTGTCGAACGTCTCCTATACGCTCTGGCACACCCGTACCGTCCGAACCGGCGACGGGGACGTTCGTCTCCGACAGCGGACGACGTTTCGGACCAGCGCGAGCTACCGCGAGTACGTCGCCCGGCGCGTCGTCACGGGGACGAGCGTTCCGGCGACGGACAGACGGACCCGCTGGGTCGACGGGCGAGCAATCCAGCGGACGACAGTGAACGACACCACGCGGCGAGAGATCGTCGCCGACGGCCGCGGCATCGGCGCGCCACCGCTCCCGCCGCGCGAGGCGCTGTTCTTCGAACCGACCTACAACAGCCGTCTCGCGGCGCTGTTCGACGGCGCGAACGTAACGGGCGTGACCCCGGCCCGCGAGGAGGTGCGACAGACCTACGGCGCGCCCGTCTACCGCGTCAGCGCCTGCGGCGCGGCCGACCGCTCGAAGTTCCCCGTTGCCCCCGCCGAGCGAATCGGCAACGTCGGCTTCACCGCCGTCGTCGGACCCGAGGGGCTCGTCTACGACTACGGCGTCCAGTACACCGTCGTCCGCAACGGCACGACTCTGCGCGTCACCGAGTCGCTGCGATACGGCGAGGTTGGGACGACGACGCCGGAATTCAACAGTCGAGCGGAGAGGTGAGCGATCACGACACCGGCGCGATCGCCTCGTGACCGCCACCGAACCTACGCAGTCCCGTTCGTCACGTTCTCGAACTCGAAACGCGCGCCCCCGCTCTCGCTCTCCGTCACCGAGCACGTCCAACCGTATACGTCCGTCATCTGTTGGACGAACGCCAGCCCGAGGCCCATCCCGCCCTGCCCACTCGCAGTGGTGTACCCCGACTGGAATATCTTCTTTCGAGTGCTCTCCGAGATGCCGATACCGTCGTCGGCCACGTAGAACCCGGTCGGGAGTTCACCGACGGTGACGGTGACGTCGCTCCCCCCGTGTTCGACGGCGTTTTCGAACAGGTTCCGGAAGAGGTGTCTAGTGTACGTCTCGTCGACCGCCGCTGCGAAGTCGATCCCCAGTTCGAGGGTGGCGTCGGGCGCGTCTACCTCCTCCCATGCGTCCCGTACGACTGTCGCAAGTTGGACCCGTCCCGAGGAGGGGACCACGTCCCGCTCACCCGTGATGACCAGCATGATGTCGATGATGTTCTCGATGCGGTCGAAGGCGTCAGCCACGTATCTGACCGCCTCCGGGTTCGATTCGGTCGGAAGTTGCACGCTGTAAATCTGTCCGATGTTGACCGGGTTGCGGAGCTCGTGGGCCAACATCCCGGCGAAACTATCCAAGCGCTCGTTCTGGTCTTCGAGTCGACGCTCGCGCTCGTTGCGCTCGGTCACGTCACGGACAACGACGACTTTGTCCGACGCGCTGTCGGCCCGTGACGGAAGCGGCGCGACGGTCATCTCTGTGTCGATCGTCTCGCCGGATGCGGTCGAAATCTGTGACTCGTAGGTTTTCGATTTGCCGCCCCCCGACCCGACATCGCGTTCGACCGCCTGTCGTATCCCCTCAACATCCGTCCTCTCAGCGGCGACGAGCGCCGTGTCCGCACCGACGAGCGTCTCGCGGTCGTAGCCGACCAGTTGCGTGTAGGCGTCGTTGACCAGCGTGAACCGGTCATCGGCGTCGACGACAAAGATGCCGTCGTTGACCGTCTCGACGATAGTCTTGTACCGTTCGAGTTCCCGACTGTAGCGCTCGGCTTCGCGCTGTTGCTCCTCGGCATCCAGCGCGCGGGTCCTCGCTTTCGCGTCCTGATAGCCGATGCCGAGCCCGGCGACGCTGCCGAGCGACGACAGGATAGAGATGCCGGCGACCGGGTTGTCGAGCGTTCCGAGGAGGGCCGCCAGGAGGAGAACGGCCGTCATCACCCCGATACCGCGAACGCACCATCCAGCGATGACCTCGTACAGTTCCGGGCGGACATTCGTCTTCGGGATTCGATAGCTACTGTAGAGGAGAACGAGCCCGCTGGCGCCGAGCAAGAGGGATGCAAGCGAGATATCGCCGACCGTTCGTCCCCCAGAAATCAGCGTGACTGGGAGGACGGCGGCGAGAACGAGATATCCGCCGCCGAGCGCGGAGATGAGTCGCCGTCCACCGACCCGTGAGAGCAACTGTGAGAGGAGTTGCATCGTTCGTTACGAGATAACGGGGGGTAATCACCTTTTTGGGCCGGTGCTGCTCGAAGACAGGCGTTCAGCCTACTATGATCTCGAAAACCGGGCCACACGGGGTGAGAGAGTGTGGGAGAAAGCAAAACGTCGATTCGTCCGGGCTGTTCGAAGAGAGAGTGATGGCCGCTCGCATTTTCGAGAGTCGCGCGTTGCGCGGCCCCGCTTTTAGCGGCCTCTCCCTGCTCGCGGGTCACTGCGTTCCCCGCTCGCTAGTCGAGGGCCCTCACTTCGTTCGGCCCCTCGCTTACATCATGCCGCCCATGCCGCCGCCCATACCGCCCATGCCGCCGGGCGCGCCGCCGGGGCCGCCGGGGCCACCCTCGCCCCCGTCACCGGAGGTCGAGAGGTCGCCGGCAGCGATGATGTCGTCGATTTTGAGCACGAGGTTCGCGGCCTCGGCGGCCGAGGAGACGGCCTGCGTCTTGGCGTGGGCCGGCTCGACGACGCCCGTTTCGAGCGTGTCCTCGACGTCGCCCGTGAAGACGTTCAGGCCGGCGCTGACCTCGCCGTCCTCGTGGGCGGCGCGCAGGTCGACCAGCGTGTCGATGCTGTCCAGTCCGGCGTTCTCCGCGAGCGTGCGCGGGATGATTTCGAGCGCGTCGGCGAAGGCCTCGACGGCCAGCTGTTCGCGGCCCTCGACGCCGTCGGCGTAGTCGCGCAGGCGGGAAGCGACCTCGACTTCGGGTGCGCCGCCGCCGCCCAGCACCGAGCCGTTGGCGACGGTGGAGGCGACGACGTCCAGCGCGTCAGTGACGCCGCGTTCGAGTTCGTCCACGACGTGGTCGGTCGAGCCGCGAAGGAGCAGCGTGACGCCGTGGGCGTCCTCACCGGTGCCCTCGACGTAGAACAGGCCCTCGCCCTCGTCGCGGGTGACCGAGCCGTGGCCGAGGTCGTCTTCGCTGGCCGAGTCGAGGTCCGAGACGACGTTCGCACCGAGGACCTCTTTGAGGAACTCGATGTCGGACTTCTTCGAGCGCTTGACCGCGAGGATGCCCTTCTCGGCGAGGTAGTGCTGGGCCATGTCGTCGATGTTCTTCTGACAGAACAGGACGTTCGCGCCCGTCGCTTCGACCTTGTCGACGAGGTCCTTGAGCTGCTGTTCCTCCTGGTCGAGGAAGTTCTGCAGCTGGCTCGGGTCGTCGACCGAGAGCTGGGCGTCGACTTCTGTCTCTTCGAGCTCGATGGCCGTGTCCATCAGGAGGACGTTCGCGTCCTCGACTTCGGTCGCCATCTCCTCGTGGACAGGGTCCTTGTCGATGACCGCGCCTTCGAGCAGTTCGGAGTTGCCCGCGGAGCTGCCGGTCTGGGTCTCGATGTTGAGGTATTCGAGGTCCGCGATGACCGAGCCGTCGTCGGCCTCGACGGTGACGGCGTTGACCGCGTCGACGATGATCTGGGCGAGGAGGTCCTTGTTGAGTTCCGCGCCCTTGCCGGTCATCGACGTCTCGGCGACACTCTTCAGCAGTTCCTCGTCGCTCGGGTCCACCTCGGTGGCGATGTCGTTGATCTCCTGTTTCGCCTCCTTGGCGGCCATGTCGAACCCTTTGATGATGGCCGTCGGGTGGATGTCCTGCTCTAAGAGGTCCTCTGCGTTCTTCAGGAGTTCGCCGGCGATGGCGACGGCGGAGGTGGTGCCGTCACCGGCCTCGTCCTCCTGCGTTTCGGCGACCTCGACGATCATCGAGGCCGTCGGATTGTCGATGTCCATCTCCGTGAGGATGGTGACGCCGTCGTTCGTGACGGTCACGTCACCCATCGAGGAGACGAGCATCTTGTCCATTCCCTTCGGGCCGAGTGTCGAACGTACGGACTCGGCGACCGCGCGAGCGGCCGAGATGTTGTGTTCCTGTGCGGACTTGTCCTTCATCCGCTGGGCGTCCTCGCCGAGAATTATCATCGGCTGGCCCTGCATCTGACGCTGGCTCATAGTCAAGCGAGAGATTGTATGTGGTTCTATATAAAAGTATGGGTTAGCAGCGAGCGGTGGGGATGAATCGACGCCGCCGATGGTCGGAAAAACCCCGACACTGCGACCGTATCCCGTCGTTCCCATGCCAATCTCTCACACAGTCGTAGCGGCGGCATTCCGGTGTTTTAAATACTCACTCGACCGGCTCCTTCCAGTGGACGATGGCCGTGCCGACGACAAAGGCGTCGTCGGTGTCCACGTCGCGACGGAACTGCAGGGTGTTCTCGCCGAGGCGGATCTGGTCCGTGCCGATGGTGTCCATCCAGTAGTTCCACCCTTCGCCCGGTGCGATGTCGAAGCCGCTCAGTGACTCGCCGTTCAGCCGTATCTCGTGGCCGAACTCGCTCACGTCGTACACCTGCATCTCCACGTAGGGCTCGTGCGGCGAATCAGTGGGCACCTCGAACGTCACCCGGTCGGTGCTGTCGCCCGAGAAGTCGGCCCACGGCACGTCCAACGAGTCTTCCGATGGGCCGAGATGCTGGAGAAACGCACAGCGTGCGTAGTTAGCGCGATGTGACATACCGACCGTTCGCACGGAATTGGTATAAAAACCGCCCCGCTTCGGGAGACGGGTCGGTAGAGTGGGGCCAGTCCCGGTCAGTACAACGGCGTCGGTCCCGGCGGCATCGCACGCTTGTGGGCGCTGCCCTCGTACATCTCGCGTACCTGTTCGACCGCGGATTCGGGAACGCCGATGTGGTTGGCGGTGGCGGCCTTCGGTACCCCACCGTCGATGTGCAGAGCAAGAATCGAGTCCAGCGTGTCGTAGTCCATTCCCATCTCCTCGGCGTCGGTCTGTCCGCTCCACATCTCCGCGCTGGGCGTCTTCTCGACGAGGTCGTCGGGGACGCCGACGTGGTCGGCAAGCTGACGGACCTGCTGTTTGTACAGCGGCGCGATGGGATGGCAGTCGACCGCGCCATCGCCGTACTTCGTGTAGTAGCCCACCAGCGCCTCGCTGCGGTTGCCCGTTCCCAACACGAGCGCGTCTTCGTGGTTCGCTACAAGATAGTTCAACAGCGCCCGACAGCGCACGCGGAGGTTGCCGACTGCCATCTGATCGCCAGCGGCCTCGGGATACGTATCGAGAACAGTATCGACGAGTGGGTTTATCTCGATGACGTCGTACTCGATTCCCAACAGCTCGTCGGCGATGCGCTCGGCGTCACTCATGTTGTCGTCGCGGTTGACCTCGCTCGGCATCACGAGACCGTGGAGCGCGTCGGCTCCGAGCGCCTCGACCGCGAGGTGGCTGGTCAGCGTGCTATCGATACCGCCCGAGAGGCCGATGACCGCTCGGTCGATCCCCGCGGCGTCGAGTTGTGCCTCGACGAACTCGGTGATGTGCTCGTGGTGCGCTTCGAGTTCCGCCTCCGAGAAGGTCAGGTCGAGCGGATTGTCGGCCCGCACGACGGTGTCGGCTTCAGCCATACAGAGGTGTCGCACGGACGGAACTAATACCCACGCCTCGACGCGACATTTTCCAACGTTCGTCTACCGCCCGACGGAAACGCTACGTTCAAGTGCGACGGTCGTGGTAGGTGATGATACGACGTGCGCCGGTGTTGAACGATTCCTTCGGAATCGTGATGCATGGCGCACAAACGAGCGAAAGTGAGTGCCGTGCGCCGGTGGTGAGCGGTTCCTTCGGAACCGCGAGCCGCGAGCCGCGGGGCGCGAGCGAACGAAGTAAGCGTAGCGCGCCGGTGTTGAGCAGTTCCGCAGGAACTGCGATGCTCGGCGCGAGTGAAACGAGCGCCGGTGGTCCAGTGGTAGGACATTGGCTTCCCAAGCCAATAGCCCGGGTTCAATTCCCGGCCGGCGCACTCCCTGCGGTCGTTTGCCGCCCGATGTTCGCGAACGCTTCGCGTTCGCTCACTCCCGGCCGGCGCATTTTGCTGCGAGCAAACCGCAAGCAGCGATCGGGTCCCTCTCTGCGGAACACGTTTGGACACATGAACCTCCTTAAACTCGATTATACGGAGAGTTTATGCGAGTGAAAGACACACATGATGCGTAGACCCATGTCCGACTGTGACAACTGCGAATCCGAGGGCGTACACGTCTGGCGACACCGCCGACCCACGGAGACGATGACCCACCGAACCGACGAGTGGCTCTGTGCAACGTGTCATCCGGAGATGCCGAGTGTTTTGCGGAAAGAAAGCGCCTGAGCCAGCGACCCCGAATATTCTTGTGCGGACGGGCTAACGGACAGCCATGAAGAGCGGGGTCGCCGTCCTCGTCTGTGGCGACGACGAGGCTCTCGTGACGGAGACGGCACGAGCGCTGGAGCGAGTGGGGGACGGCTTCGAGGCATGCACTGCGGCGAGCGACGCCACGGCGAGTTCCGTCAGTGCCGTAGACTGCGTCGTTAGCATGCACTCCGAGACGCCGCCGCTGGTCGAGACGCTACGGCAGGACCGCCCTTCGCTGCCGGTCGTCGCGTTCGGCGACTGGGACGCCGGCGTCGTCTCCGAACTGCTCGAAGACGGCGTGGCGGAGTACGTACGGCGGGGGACCGACGAACAGTACGTCGTCCTCGCCCACCGCATCGAGCGCGCGGTCACCGCCGACAGCGGCGTATTGTCTGTCGCCCACGACGGGTTCGAGCGGTACGCGGAGGTCATCGAGGCGCTCGACGACGGCGTCTACGCCCTCGACGACACGGGCGCGTTCGTCTTCGTCAACGAGGCGATGGCGGAACTGACCGGCTACGCCGTCGAGGACCTGCTCGGGGAGCATACGAGCGTCATCAAGGACCACGAGGCGGTCACGCTCGCCGAGTCGAAGCTCCGTACCCTCCTCTCGGCCGAGGCGCCAGACGACATCGGGACGACGTTCGAACTACAACTTCGGCGGGCCGACGGGGAAACCGTCCCCTGCGAAGACCACATGACGGTGCTGTACGGTCCCGACGGCGAGTTCCGCGGGACGGCAGGGGTCATCCGCGACATCACCGAGCGAAAGCGTCGCGAGGAGATGCTCTCGACGCTCCAGGAGACCTCGCGGTCGCTCATGCAGGCCCCCAGCCGCGAACAGGTCGCCGAAATCGTCGCCAACGCGGCCAAGCGTGTCCTGGGGATCGACCTCGCCATCGTTCGCCTCTACGACGCCGACGAGCGAGTGTTGCGGCCGACCGCGACCACAGAGGAGACAACCGACCGTCTCGGTGAGCGGCCCGTCTACAACTTAGACGAAGGGCAGGCGGGACGGGTGTTCGCCTCCGGCGAGGCTGCGATGTACGGCGAGACTCATCAACTCGACGACGGGACGACCATTCAGTCGGGAATCTACTACCCCGTCGGTGTCCACGGCACGCTGAGCGTGCTCTCCGAGGAGCCCGACGCCTTCGACGACGTCGACCGACAGGTGGTCGCGCTGCTGGCGACGAACGCCGCCGCTGCCTGCAATCGAGCCAAGCGCGAACAGGAGGTCAGAGAGACCCGCGAGCGCATCGCGACCATCCTCGAACGCATCAACGGCCTCATCGAGAACACCGTCGAAGTGCTGGTCGAGGCGACTACGAGAGAGACCGTCGAAGCCGGCGTCTGTGCGGAACTGGCCGCGACCGAACCCTACACCTTCGCGTGGATCGGCCGCCCGGCGGTCCGCGGCGACGAACTGGTCGCGAGCGAGTGGGGCGGCGACGCGCCGATAGCGATGGAGGGACTCTCAGTCCCGATGGACGGCGACGCGCCGGGGGCCCGCGCGCTGGCCGACCATACAACGGAAGTCGTCGACGACCTCTCCGGTGACGACGAGTGGAGCGAACGCGCTCGGGAGGCGGATATCGCCTCGATGATGGCGATTCCCCTGTCGTACACGGACTCGACCTACGGCGTGCTGTACGTCTGTTCGGACCAGCCGGACGCCTTTGACGACCGCGAGCAGGTCGTCCTCGAAGCGCTGGGTCGCGCGGTCGCCAACGCCATCAACGCCATCGAGAGCGGAAAGATCCTGTCGGCCGATAAGGTGGTCGAACTGGAGTTTACCGTCGACGACCGGAACCTCCTTCTGAGCCGCGTCTCGGCCGCGACCGGCACGACGCTCTCCTCGGTCGACGCCGTCACACAGGACGACGGGTCGCTACGGCTCTATCTCACTACCGAGGACGGCGATAGCGACGAGGTCCTCACCGCGCTGGTCGACGACGACGCAGTGGTCGAGGCGACCCGCGTGGCCGAATACGAGGGGAACGCGCTGTTCGACGTCGTCGTCGAGACCTCGCTGCTGGCGACGCTCGTCGATCACGGTGCGGTCCCGAAGGCCGTCGGCGGCGAGAACGGCGTCGCCCGCTACACAATCGAACTGCCCTACGAGGCCGACACCCGCGAGGTGTTCTCGCTGGTCGAGGACAACTACGACGGCACGGACCTCGCAGGGTATCACGAACACGAACGACCCGTCCAGACCCAACAGGAGTTCCGCGCGTCGCTGGCCGACCGGTTCACCGACCGACAGGAGACCGCACTGCGAACGGCCTTCTTCGGCGGCTTCTTCGAATGGCCCCGCGAAGTCGACGGCGACGAACTCGCCGGCGCGATGGACATCTCCCGCCCGACGTATCACCAACATCTCCGGGCCGCTCAGCAGAAGGTGTTCGAGGAGTTGTTCGAGTAGCGAGGGGCGACGACCGAACGACAGTGAGAGAGTCGCCCCTCAACGGAACGGGGAGCGGTAGCGAGGCCGCGCAAGCGGCCTCGGTGAGTCGAGCGGGCAACGCCTGCGAGCCAGCGACCCGTGGAGTAGCGAGGGCCGTGCTCCTTTCAGTCGCGCGCCCATCGCTGCCGCTCCACGGCTCCCTGCGGTCGCCGTTCCGTCGAGGGCCGCGCTTCGCGCGCCCCTCGCCAACCGCGGAATACTTGACGACCCCCATCCTACCCACGTTCGACAGATGGACGCGCCGCTGTGGACCGAAACGCACGCGCCGGCCCTAGAGGACATCCCCCAGCCGAAGGCCCGCGAACACTTACAGGGGGCGATCGAGGAGCCGATGAACCTGCTGGTCCACGGGCCGAAGGGGGCCGGAAAGACGGCGGGCGTCCGCGCCTACGCCGACGAGGTCCACGCCAATTCCGACGCTGACTTTACCGAGTTGAACGTCGCCGACGTCTTCGATATGACGAAAAAGGAGGTGGCCAACGACCCGCGCTTCTCGTCGTTCATCGACAGCAAGCGCCGCCGCGAGTCCTCGAAGGCCGATCTCATCAACCACGTCCTGAAGGAGTCGGCCAGTTACACGCCGATGTCCGGCACCTACAAGACAATCTTGCTGGACAACGCCGAGGGAATACGAGAGGACTTCCAGCAGGCGCTTCGCCGAGTGATGGAGCAGTACTACGAAGCGACGCAGTTCGTCATCGCCACCCGCCAGCCCTCGGCACTCATCCCGCCGATTCGCTCGCGGTGCTTCCCGGTCGTGATGCGCGCGCCGACCCACGAAGAGACCGTCTCGGTTTTGCGAGACGTGGTCACCGCCGAGGAGGCCGACCACGACGACGACGGCCTGGAGTACGTCGCCGGCTACGCCGAGGGCGACCTGCGGCGGGCCGTACTGGCCGCACAGACCACCTACGAGGAAGCCGGCGAGGTGACGATGGACGCCGCCTACGAGACGCTGAACGCCGTCGAGGCCGACGATACCGTCGAAGGCATGATTGAGGCCGCCGAAGACGGGCGTTTCACCGACGCGCGCTCGACGCTCGACGACTTGCTCGTCGACGAGGGGTACGGGGCCGACGACGTGTTAGAGGAAGTGCTGTCGGTCGCTCGCTCGCGGTACTCGGGCCAGCGACTGGCCGAGGTCCACCGCCTCGCAGGCGAGACCGACATGGCGCTGACCGACGCCGCTAACGAGCGCATCCACCTCTCGCACCTGCTCGCGCGGTTACAGCGCTGACTCCGAGTGCGGACTGACGGAGAAACCGGCAGCTACGGCTTCGAAATCCTTTTAGGCGCTTCGACGGGAATCTATGGGCAACGAACCATGGATATCGACATCATCGACGAAGAGGAAAATCCCATGTTGCACCGAACGGACGTCCGCTTCGAGGTCGTCCACGACGAAGCGACGCCCTCCCGGCTCTCCGTGCGTGACTCGCTGGCGGCGACGCTGAACAAGGACGCCGAGGAAGTCGTCATCCACAAGCTCGACACCAAGTTCGGGATGCGAAAGACCGTCGGCTACGCGAAGGTCTACGACAGCCCCGAGTTCGCCCGCGACGTCGAGCAAGATCACATGCTCGAGCGCAACAAGATCGTCGCCGACGGCGAAGAAGAGGCGGAGGAAGCCTAAATGGCCCGCAACGAGTACTACGAGGACGGCGAACTGGTCAAGGAGAACTGCCCCCGCTGTGGCGATACGGTGCTGGCCGACCACGACGACCGCAAGCACTGCGGCAAGTGCGGCTACACCGAGTGGAAGTAAGGCCGCCGCATGCGCGTTCTCGGTATCGAAGGAACCGCCTGGGCAGCGAGCGCTTCAGTCTTTGAGACGGACGACCCGACCCGGGCCAGCGACGCCGACCACGTCTTCATCGAGAGTGATCCCTATCAACCGGAGAGCGGCGGCATCCATCCGCGTGAGGCCGCCGAACACATGGGCGAGACGGTTCCCGAAGTGGTCGAGACGGCCATCGAACACGCCCGCGAGCGAGCGAGCGAGGAGACTGACGGTGAGAGCGGCGACTCGCCGATCGACGCAGTCGCCTTCTCGCGCGGCCCGGGCCTTGGCCCGTGCCTGCGCATCGTCGGCACCGCCGCCCGCGCCGTCGCCCAGCGATTCGACGTGCCGCTCGTCGGCGTCAATCACATGGTTGCCCACCTCGAAGTCGGCCGCCACCAGTCGGGCTTTTCCTCGCCGGTCTGTCTGAACGCCTCCGGCGCGAACGCGCACTTACTCGGCTACCGTAACGGCCGCTACCGCGTCCTCGGCGAGACGATGGACACCGGCGTCGGCAACGCCATCGACAAGTTCACCCGCCACGTCGGCTGGCAACACCCCGGCGGGCCGAAAGTCGAGGCCCACGCCCGCGACGGCGATTTCCACCCGCTGCCCTACGTGGTCAAGGGAATGGATTTCTCCTTTTCGGGCATCATGAGCGCAGCGAAGCAGGCCTACGACGACGATGTGCCGGTCGAGGACGTCTGTCGCGGCCTCGAAGAGACCATCTTCGCCATGCTGACCGAAGTCGCCGAGCGAGCGCTGTCGCTGACCGGAGCCGACGAACTGGTCCTTGGCGGCGGCGTCGGCCAGAACGACCGGCTGAAGCGAATGCTCAGAGAGATGTGCGACCAGCGTGGAGCCGACTTTTACGCCCCTGCGGACCGATTCTTGCGGGACAACGCGGGCATGATAGCGATGCTCGGCGCGAAGATGTACGCCGCCGGCGACACCCTCGAAATCGCAGAGTCGGGCATCGACTCGAACTTTCGGCCGGACGAGGTAGCGGTGAGCTGGAGAGCGGCGACCGAATCCGTCGATCGCTCCGTTCGAGCCGAAACGGAAGTGCAAGGAGCCGAGGCGACGGTCGCCATCGAGGCCGACCGCGTCGTCAAAGAGCGCGTCCCACGGAGCTATCGGCACCCCGAACTCGACGACCGGCTCCGCGTCGAGCGCACGCGCCAGGAGACGCGGCTCACGAGCGACGCCCGCCGACACGGCGTCCCCACGCCGCTGATTCTCGACGTTGACCCCGAGAGATCCTGCATCGTCTTCCAGCGCGTCGGCGACGCGGACTTGCGCGAGTCGCTGACCGAACCACATGTCCGCGACGTGGGCCGCTACCTCGCGCGTATCCACGACGCCGGGTTCGTCCACGGCGACCCGACGACCAGAAACGTGCGCGTCGGACGGCGCGATGCGCCGCCGGATGAGCGAGCGGGTGACGCCCGCGAGCAGCGCGTCGCTGACACTGAAAGCGACCAGCACACCTATCTCATCGACTTCGGACTGGGCTACTACAGCGACGAACCGGAGGACCACGCGATGGACCTCCACGTCCTCGCCCAGTCGCTTTCCGGCACCGCCGACGACCCCGAACGGTTGCTGTCGGCCGCCGAGGACGCCTATCGTGAGGAGAGCGACCACGCCAATGCCGTCTTTGCCAGCCTCGACGACATCGAGGGCCGCGGCCGCTACCAGTAGCCCGGAATATCCGCAACGCAAACACTCTTGGCGCTCGTCCACCGGTCCCCGAATATGCGTTATATCGCGTGGGCGGTGGTGGCGTTGCTCGCCTACTCGCTGGTCCCGCCGCTGGTGAAGGTGGCGACCGCTGACCTCCCCAGCAACGTCGTCTTGCTCATCTCTAACGGGATACTCATCACCGTCGTCGTCGTCGTGGTGATACTCTCGGACGTCTCCGTCACCCCCTATCTCACGCACTCCAAAGCGGTGTACGCCTACGGCGCGGGCATCGCGCTCGCCGTCGGCATCATCGCGTACTACCGCGCGCTAGCGGCCGGCCCCATCAGCGTCGTCGTCCCCATCTTCGGGATGTTTATCGCCACGAGTTCCATCATTGGCATCGCCTTCCTCGACGAACCACTGACCGCGCGCAAAGTCAGTGGGATCGCCCTCGCGATGGTCGCGGTGTATCTGACCGCCGTGGAGTGACGAGAACGGTCGGTGAAACGGCTCGAATCGGCCCCGCGGTGGCCGGGAGCGCGCTCTGTCGCGCACCGGGAGACCGGGGGTCTCCCGAGCTAACGGGCGGCTTCGCCGCCCGTGAACGACCCGGGGAAGGGCAGGCTTACCTGAGAAGCATACCGCTCGCCACTGGCGAGCGGTTTCACGCGAATCGCGGCGCGATTCGCGCCTTTTTCATCGACGTTCGTTAGAGCGAAGCACTAACGCAACCCATCAGAAGTCTTCGACTTCTGAGGACGTTTTTCAAGGAGAGGTTCACGGAGTGAACCCGACGAGAAAAAGGTCGGGATAAAGGGTTTAACGACCGGGCGAGTAAGGCCGGACATGGCAGACAAACCGCAGTCTGGGAGCCTGTTCGGCGTGCCGTACAACTTCGAACGACCGAGTCTCAAGCGACTCGTGTCCTCGTACTGGCAGCCGGGTGACGGGATGCTCGTCGAGAAGCCTTTCGGGATTGGCTACACGCTGAACCTCGCCAACTGGCGAGCGTGGGTCGTCCTCCTCGTCGCCGGTGTGATGCTCTACCTCGAACGCGGCGGCGACACCGAGGAGTTCGAAGAGGAAGAGGCCGACGAGCCGGTCGAAGTCGTCGTCGACTGAGAACACGTTTCGACGCCTCTTTTGGCACCGCTTGCGGTGTGTCGGTATGCTCAACTTCGTGACGACCAACCCCGGGAAAGTCCGGGAAGCCACTGAGTACCTAGACGACGAGGTGGTCCAGTTCGATTTCGACTACCCCGAGATACAGGCCGACGATCTCGGCGCGGTAGCCGCCAACGGCGCACGGGCGGCCTATCGGGCGGCCGATGGGCCGGTCATCGTCGACGACGCCGGTCTCTTCGTCGATGCCTTCGACGGCTTTCCGGGGCCGTACTCTTCGTACGTGGAGGACACAGTCGGTGTCGACCGGGTCTGGCGGATGACCGAGCCCGAAGCGGACCGCGCGGCGGCGTTCAAGACGGTCATCGCCTACTGCGACGGCGAGGAGTTCGCCGCCACACCAGAGCCGGGCGGAGTCGACCGGAGGGAGAGTCCGCCGGACGAGCGAGCGGCGGATGCCGCGAGCACCGACCGCGACGAGCGACGGGGGCAGGACCTCGATGCGGGCGACCGCGGCGCGGCGACCACCGACGAGCAGGTCCGGAGCGGCGACGATGCGCTCCCGGTCAAGTTGTTCGAAGGGCGCGTCCCTGGAGAGATCGTCGCGCCGCGCGGCGACGGCGGCTTCGGTTTCGACCCCATCTTTGAACACGATGGCACCACGTTCGCCGAGATGAGCACCGCGGAGAAGAACGCCGTCTCCCATCGCGGACGGGCCTTGGCGAAGTTCGGCGAGTGGTACGCCGAGCGATGAGCGAGGCATACGTCGAAAGACGCGGCCGCGTCTTTCGGAAGTTGCAACGGCGGAGCGAAGCACCGGCGTTGCAACCCGAACCGCGAGAACGCGGTGAGTGGTACGCCGAGCGGTGAATGATGGCGAGCCAAACTGCGCTCATCACGGGCGCGTCGGCGGGCATCGGGAGGGCACTAGCCCGCGAGTTCGCTGCTCACGGTCACGACGTGGTGCTAGTCGCTCGCCGCGAGGAACGCCTCGAATCGCTGGCCGAGGAACTAGCGCGGGAAGGAGTGACCGCGGAGTCGGTCGTCATGGACCTCGACAGAGCGTCGGCCGCCGAGGACCTCCACGAGAAGGTGATCGACCGGGATCTCGACGTGGATATCCTCGTCAACAACGTCGGTGTCGGCACGTACGGTCCCTTCGCCGAGAGCGACCTCGACGCCGAGCGGACGCAGTTGCGCCTGAACGTCGTCCTCCCCGTCGAACTCACCCGGCTGTTCCTCGACGAACGCAGAGACGCCGACGGGACACCGAAGGTGCTGAACGTCGGCTCGGTCGCCGGCTTTCAGCCGGGTCCGAACCTCGCAGGTTACTACGCCAGCAAGGCCTACGTCAACAGTTTCACTGAGTCCATCGCCGAAGAACTGCGCGGGCAGGTCGACGTGACGCTGTTGTGTCCCGGGCCGGTCGAGACGGAGTTTCAGTCGCGGGCGGGGATGGGCGACTCGACGGTCGGATCAGTCACGGCGAACACGCCCGAGGCGGTCGCCAGCGCCGCCTACGAGGGATTGCTGGCCGGCGAGACGGTTGTGATTCCGAGTCGGGCGATGCGCGTCGTGGACCTGCTGGGCCGGGTCGCGCCGCGGTGGGTCGTCCGGCGAGTGGCAAAGTGGGTCAACAGCGGGCGATGAGCGCGAACGGTCACGCTCGTGGGTCCCGGTCGGGACCGGGGTACTCGCCGCCCTCGACGACTTCGTACAGCGACTGAGCGTCGAACAGTCGCTCGAAGGCGTCCGGCGGGCGGACGCTCACCTGCATGTGGGGTTTGATCGAGAGACCGGTCTCGGCACTCCGGAGGTCCTCGTCGTAGGTGAGGAGGTGAGCGGCGTTCCCGCGGTAGGCCGAGGCCAGCGCCGGGTGGTCGCCCTCGGGATGGTCGACCGCCTCTCGGTCGCGTTCGATGCGCTCGCGCCAATCCTCGGCGAGGCTCGCGTCGCTCAGGTCTCGAATCACCCACTTGGCGTCAGAGAGGAGCGGGTCGCTGGCGACCAGTGTCAGCCACGAATGGCGGCGGACGTGGTCGAGTGCGGCGCGGGCCGGGTTGTCCGTGTCCCCACACAGCAGGTCCGCCGCGAGGACGTCGGCGTCGGCGACGACCCGGGCGGGGGAGGTGTCGTCGTCACTCATCGTCGGTCGCCGCTCGCCGCGTTCGGAGTCGGTCCCGAATTCGCTCGACACTCGTCTCGTGTGTATTCGCTCGCTCGAATAAGTCGCCCCAAGTCATGTGTGGTAGCAGGGAGACGAGAGGCAAAAAGCCGTCCCGTCCGCCGCCCGTCTGACGGGAGTTTATACCAGGTGCGTTCCTCCTCTCCCGATACGGGCGCGCACCGACGACCACTTACACCACCGGTTACTCCGGTGGTTTCTCCCATCCTCCCATCGCGCGCCCGGACACCGCACCCCTTTCATCCGGTCGCTTCGATGCCTATGCCTCGCCGCGGAGTGACGACCGCACGGCGTCGAGTCCCTCCGGCGCGGCCATTATTGCGACGCTGTCGCCGGCCTCGATTTCAGTCTGTGGCAGCGGGATGGTCATCGGCTCGTGGTGACGGCCGTGCGCGTAGATGTGGGCGTCGCCGGGGAGGTCGACCTCGACGACGCGCTTGCCGACGAACGGCGACCCGTCGGGCACCTCGACGCTGGCGATCGAGAGGCGTTCGGTCAGGTCCGCAAGGACGTTGAAGTCCCCGCCCAGTAGTGCCGTTTTCGCACCGGCGGCCCCCAGTCGTTCGGGGTAGATTATCTCGTCGACGTCGGCGGCGTACTTCTCGTAAATCTCCTCGCGGTAGTCCGCGTCGATGCGCAGGATGGTCCGACAGCCGTGTTCCTTGGCGATCATGCAGGCACTGAAATTTGTGTTCAGGTCGCCCGTCAACGCGCCGATGGCGTCGGCACTGCCGATATCGGCCTCCTGTAACACCGATTCCTCGCTTCCGTCGCCGTGGACGACGGTAAAACCCTCTTCGCGGGCGCGTTCGACCTTCTCGTGTTCTGACTCGACGATGACGACGTCGTGGCCTTCGCTCTGGAGGATGCGTGCAGTCCGGGTGCCGACGCGCCCGTAGCCGACGATGACGAACTTCATGCGGCGTGGTAGGACACCCAGTGGTATAAATGTGAACGTGTGACAGGGGCGTCAGCCGGCGGTTTCGTTGGCCGCGACGGTGACGTTCCCCGCGTCGGTGACCGCGCCCTCGTCGTCGACGTAGGGCGCGTCGGCGCTCCCGCCGCTAGTGACGAAGTCGTACGTCTGATTACCGCTGTCTTCGAGGTGCGGCATGGCGATGAGCGTCTGGTTTTCGGTCAGTTCCGTTTGGTCGAACGTCGCGCCGGGCACGTCGAACAGCGGGATCGTGAGCTCGTCGTACTCGCCGGGTTCGAGGTACTCGGAGACACCGACGACGCTGCCGGCGGCGTCACCGTCTAAGAGACTGTCGTCGTGGATGACCACGTAGCCGCCCTCCGAGAGGGAGATATCGGTCACCGTAACCGAGGTCCCGTCGGATGTCTGGTCGTCCAGCGTCACGCTGGCGGTCGGGGCCGCCGTCTCGTTGTCAGCGGGCGGCGCTTCCGTCTCGTTGTCAGCCGGAGCCGCCGTCTCGTTCTCTGCAGTCGCGTTCTCCACCGGAGTCGACGTCTCGTTCGCGCCGGCGACGGTCACGGTGGCGTCGTCGGTCACTGGCTGGCCGTCGAGAGTGAACGGCCCGTCGTCGGTGCCGTTGCTGGCGACGAAGTCGTAGGTCTCGTCGCCAGTCGTCTCGTTGTGCGGCATGGCGATGAGCGTCCCGCTCTCGGTCAGTTCCGTCTCGTTGAAGTCGGCACCCTCGACTTCGTAAAGGGTGACGTTGACGTTCTGGTACGTACCTTCTTCGAGATACTCCGAGACGCCGATGACGCTCCCGACAACGTTGCCCTCCAGCAGGCTATCGTCGTGGATGACGACGTACCCGTCGCTCGGAATAACCAGTTGGTCGACGGTGACGGTCGTGCCGTCGGACTCCTGATCCTCGAAGGCGACCGAGGCGTTCGTCGGTCCGGGCTCGGTGACTTCGATTTCTGCGAGTTCGCCCTCGTCTCTGGTGAACACGCCGTGTTCGTACGTCCCGGGGGCGACACCTTGTGAGGAGAGGTTGAACGTCACGTCGGCGTCGTCGCCGTCGTCGATGGTGATGGCCTCACTGGCGACGCGGCTGCCGTCGAACCAGAACGAAACGTTCTGCGTGGTCTCGAAGTCGTTGGGGTTCTCCAGTTCGACGTCGACGGTGACGAGGTCACCCGCTTCGACCGAGTCCGGCGCGTCGAAGTCCGTGATCTCGAAGGACTCCGAAAGGACGAGCGTGGCGGTCTGGCTGTTCGCGCCGGTGTAGACGCCGTGGCGGTACTCGCCGGGGTCAAGGTCCTCGGTGTCGGCCTCGAACCGGACGGTGGTGTTTTCGCCGCCGTCGAGGGTAACGAGCCGTCTGTCGAGGACATCACCGCCGAGGCGGAACTCGACTTCTTGCGTGGTCCGTGCGCTACCCGGGTTGCTCACCTCGGCGACGACGGTCACGGTCGAGCCGGGTTCGGCGCTGTCCGGAGCCGTAATCGACTCGACGACGAGACCGCTTTGCTGTCCGTCCGGTGCCTCTTGCTGGGCTGTCACGCCGGGGAGTGCCGCTCCCTGTACAGTGACAGCACCGAACATACTCAACGCGAGAAGTACGGCGAGGATTTTGGTACGTGTCATGAGTAATTCGGTCGTCTTCGAGGAGACGACGCGGCCGGTAGGAGGGAATGGTGGCCGATAAACGGCTCAGACAGTTCAGAATCGAAGGAATTCCCAACTGCTGGCTAAGCGAGAATTAGCGGGAGAAAGGCGGGCTTGCCGTTGCGGTCGGCGGATGCAGACTGTGACTGTAACCGCTCTGTCTCGGCCCGGTCGTCACACAGTCAGCCCGCTGAATCGCTGTCGGTGAAGGCGTTAGCCGGTCGCCTCGCCCGTCGTTCCCGTCTCAGTCGCGGTCTCCGTGCCGGCGGCCGTGCCGCCGTCGGTCGGCGTCTCCTCGGCACCAGCGCCGCCTGGCGTCTCCGTCTCGGTCGTTCCCGCACCGGCTTCTTCCGTGCCGGTCTCGGTCTCGGTGCCGGTCTCAGTCTCCGTCTCCGTACCAGTGTCGTCGGTCGCCACGCCCGCACCGTCGCTCTCGTTGGTGACGGTCACGTTCGCCGAGTCGGTGACCGCCTCACCGTCGACGACGTAGGCACCGTCTTCGAGGCTGAACGTGCTGACGTAGTCGAACGTCTGGTTGTCGTTGCTGTCGACGTGGAGCATCGCAGTGAGCGTCTGGCTCTCGGTCAGTCGCATCTGCGAGCCGCCGGTCTCGGCCTGCGTGCCGGTCGTCGTCGCGTTATCGGTCATGCCGGTTTCGTTCCCGGTCACCGTCTCGTTGCCCGCCATCGACTCGTTACCGGCCGCCGTCTCGTTGCCCGCGAGGCCCGTCTCGTTGTCGGGAGTGGCGGTCTGGTTGCCGGTCACGGTCTCGTTGCCGACCATCGTTTCGCTGCCGGTCATCGTCTCGTTACCGGCCATGGTGTCGTTTTCGGCGTCCGTCTGCCCGAACTCTGCGCCGGGCACCTCGTACAGCGTGATCGTGACGTTATCGTACTCGCCGGGTTCGAGGTACTCGGAGACGCCGATAGTGCTGTCCAGCGCGTTCCCCCGCTGGAGGATCTCGTCGTGGATGACGACGAAGCCGCCCTCGGGGACGCTGACGTTACTGACCGTCACCGTCGTCCCGTTGGTCTCCTGATCGTCGAACGTGACCGAGGGCTCGGCCGTCTCGTTGTCGGCTGTGTCGTTCGCCGTCTCGGTACCTACTTGCGTGCCGGTTTCCGTCCCAGTTTCAGTTCCGGTTTCCGTCCCGGTCTCTGTCCCCGCTTCGGTCGGTGTCCCGTTCTCTGTAGGGGTCTCTTGCTGTGCTGTCACGCCGGGAACGGCCGCCGCCTGCGCGGCGAACGCCCCGACCATAGCGATGGCCAGAAAGACGGCCAGTGTCTTGGTACGTATCATGGTTCTCTGTCGCCCGTCTGCGGACGACGCGAGCGAGTGGACAACAGGACAGCCGATAAACAGGAACGACAGTTCAGAACCGAAGGAGCAGCCAACCGTTCGAAAGGGCGTCATTAGTCCGAGAAAGCCGGGCTTTGCCGGGCGGCTTTCGACACGCGTTTACCCGTCGGCGGCCCACGACCAGAGGATGCGAGTGACGTTTCTCGGGACGAGCGGGGCCATCCCGACGGTACAGCGCAACACGAGCGGCATCTTCGTCAATCGGGACGGCGACTACCTTCTCTTCGACTGCGGGGAGGGCACGCAACGCCAGATGATGCGCTACGGGACCGGCTTCGGTATCGACCACGTCTTCCTCACGCACCTCCACGGCGACCACGTCCTCGGGATTCCGGGACTGCTCCAGACGTTCGACTTCAACGACCGCGAGGAACCGGTCGCTATCCACACCCCGGCAGGGACCCGCAGTAACGTCACCCAACTTATCGAAGCGACTGGAACGACGCCTTCGTATCCGGTTCGGATCAACGAGGTGTCGACCGGTGACACCGTGTTGAACCGACCGGAGTACGAGATTCGCGCTATCGAGACCGACCACCGCTGTACCGCCGTCGGCTACGTCCTCGCCGAGGACGACCGCAAGGGGGAGTTTGACCGCGAGAAGGCCGAGGAAAAATTGGGCATCCCACCGGGGCCGAAGTACTCGAAACTCCACCGCGGCGAGCCGGTCGAACACGACGGCCGGATGGTTCAGCCCGACGAAGTCGTCGGCCCGCCCCGGCCCGGTCGTACGTTCGTCTACACCGGAGACACCCTGCCGACACAGTCGGTAATCGAGGCGAGCGAGGGGGCGGACCTGCTGGTCCACGACGCCACCTTCGCCGAGGACCGCCGAGATCGAGCACAGGCGACGGCACATTCGACAGCGAGAGACGCCGCCGAAGTGGCCCAACAGGCGGGCGTCCGAACGCTGGCGCTAACTCACATCTCGACGCGCTATGCCGGACAGGCCGACACACTCGCCGCCGAGGCCCGCGAGACGTTCGACGGCGAGGTGGTCCTCGCCGAGGACGGGATGGAACGGCACGTCCAGTTCCCCGATAACGAGTAAGCCTGCCCAACCGGACGATAGCACGACCTTTATACTCGGTGGCGGGTATCCAATTTTCATGACACAACGAATGGTACACGTCGGGCTGGGTGGGCAGGGGCGTCACTGGGTTACGCAGGCGATCCCGCCCAACGTCGACGCCGACCGCGTCGATGTCGTCGCTGCCGTCGACATGAATCCCGAGCGCCACAGCGTGGCCGAGTCCGAGCTCGGACTCTCGGCCGACCGCTGTTACACCGACCTCGATACCGCGCTGTCGGAACGCGACGCCGATTTCTGCTCGGTCGTGACACCGCCCGCGGCTCACGAACCCGTCGTCGAGACGGCGCTCTCACACGGTCTCGACATTCTCTCGGAGAAGCCCATCGCCGATACCCTCGAAAGCGCCGTGCGTATCGAGCGGAAAGTCCGTGAGGCCGGTGCGAAGATGGGCATCACGATGAGTCACCGCTACGACCAGGACAAGACGACGTTTCGCCGTGCCCTCTCTGAGGCCAGTCCCGTGGACTACCTCACCGCCCGCTACACCGGCAACGTCCGGAACCGAGGGTTGTACTCCGACTACGTCCACGAGATGACCGATATGCTCCTCTTAGACGGCGCGATTCACCATCTCGATATGCTGGCGTCGTTCGTCGACGCCCCCTGTGAACGTGTCTACGCCGAGACGTGGGTCCCCGACGGTGCGGACTACGAGGGCGACTGCACTGGCCTCGTCACCCTCCACTTCGCCGACGGCACCCGCGCTCAGTACGAGGGCAGTTACGCCAACGCGACGACGCTCAACGGCTGGGGTCACGAGCAGTTCCGCGCCGAGTGTCGGGACGAAACCATCCTCTTGGACGACCGCGAAGTCGAGCGGTTCCCCTTCGACCCCGCCGACGTCGGCGACTGGTCCGGCCTCCAGAAGGGCGACGGCGAACAGGTTCCGCTGGCCGAACGCCCCATCTGGGAGAACGCATGGCTCATCGAGCAGTTCTGTGACTGGCTGGGCGGCGGCGATCCGATGGACACCCGCGTCCAGGAAAACCTCCACTCGATGGGGATCGTCTTCGCCGCCATCGAGAGCAGCCGCCGCGGCGAAGCCGTGAACGTCCAAGACATGCTCGACGACGCCCGGCAGCGCGCGTAGGGCCGTTCTGGCCGGTCCACGCCTGCTTCGACAATCGCACGCCCGTATCACGAAACTATCTACGCCGCTCTTGAGTTAGCAGCGCGTAGTGTATAGACATATGACACACGACACGCCAGAGGGGACAGACGAGCGGCGTCTGTGGTGTGAGAACTGCGAGCTCAGCGTCGAGCCATTGGCGGGCGAGACTGGGCCCGAGTGTCCGTCCTGTGGCGACGGCTTGTGAACGTGACTCCGCGAGTACGGGCGTGAATGCCGGTTCCGGCGACGAGTCCTCGTAGCCGTGTTCCAGCGCGTTGGCGAGCGGACGGGACACTACTCACTCCCGGCAGTAGAGCGGTCCACGCGGGTCGTACTCCATTTCCGCCGTCACGCGGTCGGCGACGGTCTCACCCCACTCGCGTTCGACGAGGTGGACAGCGAGATCCAGTCCCGACGTGACGCCGCCGGCCGTCAGTACGTCGCCGTCGTCCACGACGCGAGCGTCGACGACGTTGGCGGCCGTCGCTCGCAGGTCGTCGAGTGCTCCTCGATGCGTGACCGCCGGGCGGCCGTCAAGGACGCCAGCTTGCGCGAGCAACATCCCGCCGGTACAGACTCCAGCGACGGTCGCGCCGGCATCGTGGATGGCCGCAATAGCGTCGGGCAACTTCCCGCGTCGGGCCGCCGCCCGTGCACCCACGTCCTCCCCCGAGTTCCACCCACCACCGGGGACGACCAACAGGTCCGGCGAGACCGAATCGAGCGGTCCATCGACCCCGACCGTGAGTCCGTGGCTGGCCGTGACTGTCGGTCGCTCGTCGACGGTTCGCAGGCTCACGTCCCACGTCGCGCCAAAGGCCGTCGCGTTCTCGAACACCTCGTAGGGACCGATGGCGTCCAGTTCGTCGAACCCGTCGAAACACGCGATAGCGACCGTTTCCATACCGATAAGGCGCAGGACGCCGATAAAACCGTGTCGGAGTGTCACACGGCCCGTCGTACTCGTTAGCGGACGGTGAGAGTCAGTTGAGCAGCGGGTTGTCTACCGGCTCGAACTGGTGGCCACAGGACGGGCACTCGACGAGACGCTGTCCTCTCTCGTCAGTCTCGACTCGAAACGAACGGGTCCAGCCCACGTGCCCGCAGTCGGGACAGCGGCGGAGGAGGGGTGGCATCATGACTGAGTCGGTCGTCGTACTAGTTGGTAGTCGTTCGACCCGCAAAGCGTTGCCGGGCGTGGCCGTTTCGTCTGCGCTCGCTACTGCTCCCCGTTCGCTTCGAGGTTCCTCATTACACTCGGAACCTCGCTACTCCACGGGTCGCTGTCTCGCGGACATCGCCCGCTCGATTCACCGAGACCGCTGGCGCGGTCTCGCTACCGTTCGCCCCTGTGCTTTTCGTGGGCTTCGCTTCGCTCAGTCCCCCGCTACTCACGGGTCACTACGCTCCCCGTTCGCTTCGAGGTTCCTCATTACACTCGGAACCTCGCTACTCGTGCCCGTACACTTCCACCGGTTCGTACGGTTCTTCGAGGTACGCCACGTCCGACGCCGAGAGGTCGATCTCCAGCGCTTCGACGGCGTCCTCCAGATGCTCGATGCTGGAGGTGCCGACGATGGGCGCGGTGACGTTGTCGTTCTGGAAGTGCCACGCGAGCGCGATCTGGGCCATCGTCACGCCGTGGTCCGCGGCGAGTTCCTGGACGCGTTCGTTTATCTCCGCACTTCCAGGACCCTCGGCATAGGGAACGCCGGCCTCTTCGCTCTCGTGGACGCCGCGGGTCGTGGCTTCGAACTCCTCGTGCGGGCGCGCAAGGTAGCCAGCGCCGAGCGGGCTCCACGGCAGCACGCCGACGTTTTCGTCGTCACACAACGGATACATCTCGCGTTCCTCCTCGCGGTAGGCCAGATGATAGAGGTCCTGCATCGTCTCGAAGCGGGCCAGTCCCTCCCGGTCGCTGATCTGTAGCGCCCGCTGGAACTGGTGGGCCCACATCGAGGACGCGCCGATGTGCCGGACCTGGCCCCGGCGGACGGCGTCGTCGAGTGCTCGAAGCGTCGTCTCGATGGGCGTGTCGTAGTCCCAGCGGTGGATCTGATAGAGGTCGACGGTGTCCATCCCGAATCTGTCGAGGGAGTGTGAGAGTTCCTGCTCGATCGTCTTCCGCGAGAGGCCCCGCGCATTCCGGTGGTCGTTCGCGCCCGAGAAGCGAACCTTCGTGGCGACGACCTGTTCGTCCCGCTCGTAGTCGGCGAGCACGTCGCCGAGTATCTGCTCGCTCTCCCCGGCGGAGTAGACGTTGGCCGTATCGAAGAAGTTCACGCCGAGGTCGATCGCCCGTTCGATGAGTTCGCGGCTCTCCTCGTCGTCTAACATCCACTCGCGGCCGGTCCCGAAGCTCATGCACCCGAGACAGATTTTGCTGACTTCGATGCCCGTCGAACCGAGCGTCGTGTACTCCATAGTCGGTCGACGTGCGGGAGCCGCAAATGCGTTCGGACCCCGCTGGAGACTAGCGGTTTCGGCGGTCGCTCACGACGCCCGCGACAGCGAAAGCGTGACAGTGTTGCCGGTCTCGGTCGCCGTGTGGTCGATACTCCCGCCCGCGAGGTCGACGACCCAGTAGACCAGCCAGAGCCCGCAACCGCGACTGTGGTTGACGGCCGTCATCTCGTGGTCACCTAGCAGGACCTTCCGGTCGTACTCGGGGATGGGTGGCGCATCGTCCATCACGGACAGTTCGACGCGCTCTGGCGTGGTTCGGATGGAGACAGTGACTGCAGGACTCTCCGAGCGCGTGTGACGGATAGCGTTCTCGACCAGTTCGGCGACCGCATAGCGCAGTTCGCCGGGAGCGTCGACGGCGACGGACTCGATACCCTCTGTGGTTATGACCGCGTCGGGGAACCGCTCACGGAACCGACCGACGGCGTTTTCGACGACGGCCGAAACGTCCGTCGTCGTGGACTGTGGCGTCGCCGTGAGCACGTCGACAATTTCTCGTTGTTTCTCCGCCGTTTCCAGCAGCGCTTCTCCGGCCCGGCGAATCATCGCGGTGCGTTCGGCCGTCTCCCCCTCAGCGTCCGTCGCTAGGGCCGCCGCGTTGCCGAGGACGACGTTCAACTGGTTGCGAATGTTGTGCCGCAGGAAGTTGTCGATGACGACGAGTTGGCGTTCGCGGCGGCTCCGGTCGGTGATATCGCGGGAGAAACCAGCAATGCGGACGACCTCGCCGTCTTCGACTATCGGTTCGGCCTTCACCCAGACCCACCGGTTGTAGTCCACCGCGGGGTTGACCCGCATCTCTAATTCGGCCGGTTCGCCGCCCGAGACGCGCTCCATCATGTCAGCAGTGGTGGGTCGGTCAGGCGGATAGACGGCCTCCATGAAACTCTGTGGGTTCTGCTCCAGTTTCTCGACCGGTTGCCCGAAGACGTCCTCGTAGGCCGGATTACAGAACAGCAGTTCCGACCAGTCGCCGTCGTACATCCACAGGACATCGTCGGTCGCATCGGCGAGTTCCTGCAAGCGGTTCCGTGTCTCGCGCCGGTCGCGTTCGGCCTCGACGCGGTCCGTGACGACGCGGGAACTTACGACGTAGCCGTCTAACTCCGAGTCGGTCAGATTCGACATCCGACTCTCTAGCCAGACCCACGAGCCGTCGTTGGCTCGGTGGCGGTAGGTGACTGAGTCGGCCGCGAACTCCCCGGCCGCGTTCACCACGGCCTCGAACCGGCGTTCGACTTCGGCGCGGTCGTCGGGGTGGACGAACTCGAAGACGGTCTCGCCGACGAGGGCGTCGGGGTCGTACCCGAGAATCGGGTCGGCGGCCGCGTTCACGTACGTGTACGTGCCAGACGCATCGACGACTGCGACCTTGTCCTGCGTGTAGTCGAGCAGGGCCGCCGCGACCTCCGCGTCGTTCATCGCTCGGACACAACGACGCCGAAGGCAAAAACCCCCGCGACGCGGTGGCCGCAAACTGCGAAGCGGTAGCGAACGCCGCATCGGTACAGTCATTCGGGATGCTTCCGAACGGCCGGGCATGGACCTGGCACACGTCGCCATCTGCGTCTCGGACCTCGACCGCGCGATGGCCTTCTACGAGGAACTTGACTTCGAAGAGACACACCGCTTCACGCTCGACGGCGTCGAGAACGTCTATCTCGGCCGCGGCGAGGAGGCGGACCTCCAGCTGCGATACGACGCCGACCGGACGACGCCCATCGCGCCCTCTCGCGCCGACGTCGACCACGTCGCCTTTACCGTCGACGACGTCGAGGAGACCTTCGAGACGGCCATCGACGCCGGTGGCTCGCCCGTCCTCGAACCCACGGAGATCGACGCTGCCGGCGCGTTCGCCGCCTTCGTCGAGGATCCCGAAGGGTACACCTTAGAGTTCTACCACTGGCTGTAACCCGAGCCGCTACCCGTCTGGGACCCGTAGAAGCGCTATGGTCGCGCCCGGACAGGCGTACCTCCTCGTCGTGACCGTCATGGCGCTCGTGGCGCTCGTCGCCGCGGCTCCGGTACTGCTTGGTATCGCCCGCGACGTCCGCGAGCGACTGCGCCGCGGCGGTCCCGATCCGCCGACGGAGTCCGTCGAAGAGACGGAGTCGACCGGGAGTGCAGAGCGGACCGACTCGGCCGGCCGCCGCTGCCGACACTGCGGGGCCGAGAACGACGCCGGCTTCGCCTACTGCCGGGCGTGTGCGAGGCCGCTGTAGGGGTCGGACTGCTACGGCCAGAGGCCGCGGGCTCGGTGGGCCTCGCCGAGTCGTGAGAGGGCGACGATGTAGGCAGCGTCGCGCCACGTCACGTCGCGGTTCTCGAACTCCCTCCTGACCGCGCGCCAGGCGGTTCGCATCTCCGTCTCGAGTTCGTCGTTCACTCGTTCGAGGGACCACGCCCTGCGGTTGATGTCCTGGAGCCACTCGAAGTAGCTCACCGTGACGCCGCCCGCGTTCGCGAGGATATCGGGAATGACCGCGACGCCCCGTTCCGCGAGGATTTTACCGGCCGTCGCGGTGGTCGGGCCGTTCGCTCCCTCGACGACGAGATCCGCTGCTATCGCGTCCGCGTTCGCTTCGGTGATGACGTTGCCGAGCGCAGCGGGGACCAGCACGTCGACGTCGAGAGTCAGCAGCTCGTCGTTGTCGATGACGGTATCCGCGTACTTGGTGACGGCTTCCGGCTCCTCGTCGTGTGACGGGACGGCGGCGGTGTCGATGCCGTCAGGATCGTACATCGCACCGTTCACGTCGCTGACCGCGACGACCGTCGCGCCCCACTCGTCGAGGAGTCTGGCGGCGTTCGCACCGACGCTCCCGTACCCCTGTACGGCGACCCTCGTCTCGTCGAGTTGCCGGCCGTAGTACTCACAGGCCTCTCGCGTGATGATGGCGACGCTCCGTCCGGGCGCTTCTTCGCGACCTTCGCTCCCGCCGACGACCGGCGGCTTGCCAGTCACGACGCCCGGTATCGTCTCGCCTTCCTGCATCGAATACGCGTCCATCAGCCAGGCCATCGTCTGCGGGTCGGTCCCCATGTCCGGAGCGGGGATGTCGATAGTCGGGCCGATGACGTCGCGGATCTCGCCAGCGAAGCGGCGCGTGAGCCGCTCCTTCTCGGCGGGGCTCAGCTCCTTGGGATTGACTGCGACGCCACCTTTCGCGCCGCCGAACGGCAAGTCCATGACGGCACATTTCCACGTCATCCACATCCCGAGTCCGACGCACTCGTCCCGAGTCACCTCCGGGTGGTACCGAAGACCGCCCTTGTAGGGTCCTCTGACGCTGTCGTGCTGGGCGCGGTAGCCGGTGAACACCTCGACGGTGCCGTCGTCGCGTTCGATAGGAATCGTCACTTCGTGGACGGCCTTCGGATGGTTGAGACGCTCGACGATGTTCGGATCGATAGAGAGTTTCTCGGCTGCGTGGTGCAGTTGGCGGCGAGCGGTCTCGAGTGCCGACTCCGGCTCTCCCGGTTCGCTCGCCACGGTCTGTGCACTGGACTCCGACGCCATCACTCGATAGGTGTGTGTCGGTTCCGCATCTCACCGCCGCAGTCGGGGCACTGGCTAGGATTGTGCTCCACGACGACGATGTTACCACACTCGAAACACTCGTACGGGCTCTTCTCTTCCGGGTCGAACGTGACATCCCTCATTGTAAGTTCACGAGCGCCGGGGCGACCCGGCCGCTCCTTTAGGGATAATAGGTCTATAAGGGTGTAATGTCTGGTTTGATAGCTAACCATCCGCTCGCACACTACTTCGTTATTCAACCCCCTTGTTCCGGGCCGGCGACGGGGACGTGGCCGCCATCGAACAGCGCCGAGAACAGTTTCCGCTGGACGGCCCGAGCGTGCTGATAGAACGCCGGCGGCGAGATGCCGAGGATCTCCGCGACGTCCTCTCCGGTGCTCTCGCGCGGGGATTCGAAGAACCCGCTGTAGTACGCCGTCTGTATCACCTCCAGTTGGCGGTCCGTGAGATCGTCCATGAACTCGGCGTAGAGCGTGTGTTCCGACGCCTGGTCGAACGACTGCTTCGAGCGGAGTTCGACGTCGGTGAACGTCTCGCGGACGAGTTGGACGATGTTCCGGACATCGGCGCTGTCGGGGACATCGACGACGAGCGTCGTGGTCTCGGGTGTCGCGGACGCTCGCCGGAAGACCGCTCCGTGGTCGGCTAACTCCAGCGCGAGGAACGGCTGTGACAGCCGTAACCGGAGGACACCACCGACCTCTTCGGAACTTACGCGCTGGACACCGTCGACGGCGACGAGATCGAGGGCCGTCGCTTCGACATCCTCGACGGGCGCGTCTTCGACGGTGACGAACACGTAGCTCCCGTCGGCGGTCTGTTGGACGCCCCCCTCGTACGAGAGCGTACAGTTCGCGTCCCGCGCGATGCGCGACAGGACGAACGACGGGTCGTCTATCTCGAACTCGACGCGGGTCATCGACGTCGTGAGCAGCGCGTTCTTCCGTTCGAGCGAACTCAACGCGGAGGCGATGGTCTCCCCGAGTTCGGCGAGCACCGCGCGCGACATCTCGTCGAAGGCGTCCTGGGTCTCCGCGTAGACTGTCAGGACCCCGTGCGTGACGTCGTTGTAGACGAGCGGGACGCTCAAGACCGAGAGGAAGTCCCTGGAGAGAGCATCCTTTCGCCACGCTTCCGCCCGGAGTCGAGCGGCGACGTTGGCCGTCGTCGTCACCTCGCCGCTCGCCGCCGTTCGCGTCGCGGGTTCGGTCCCCGACTCGTCGACGGCAAACGAACGGCTGTCGAGATAGCCCTGTTCGGCACCCGCCCAGGCCTGCGGTTCGAGCGTCTCTGAAACCGGATCGATCCTGCCGATCCACGCGAAACTGAACCGGTCGTCCGCGGTCAGCAGTTCGCAGACGGTGTGGTCGATCTCCTCTCGCGTCTCGGCCCGAACGAGCGCCTGGTCAATCTCCCGAATCGTCTCGTTGACGCGGTTCAGCGCAGTGAGTCGGTCGTTCTGTCGCTGGAGCATCCGGTCCTGCTCGCGGAGCGTCGACTCCCGCGTGACGCGGTCGAAGGCGGCTTCCGCGGTCGCGGCGAGCAGGTCGGCGAGTTCCCGTGTGACGGTGTCGAACGCACCGACGCTGTCCGACCCCACGACGAAAACGCCGTGATTCCCGAGGGGGATATACGCCGCGCTCCGGAGCCCCGTTGCCTGGTTCGATAGGCGGTCCGCGGCGTGGACATCGTCGAAGAACAGCGGTTCGTCCTCGACGAAACTGTAGCTGGGAAGGGTCTGTCCGTCGGCAGGGACCGTCGGGAGCGGCCCGTTCAGTTCCTCGATGGCCGCCGACGCGGCGACGGGCGCGAGGCTGTTCTCGTCGGCGTCGAACAGGTAGACCGCGCTCGCGTCGAAGTCGAGAACGCCCGGCGCATCCTCGATGACGTGCTGTGCGATCTCCCGATGGGTCTCCGCGTAGAGGAAGTCACGCGACATCTCGTGGAGCGTCGCGAGCGCCTCCTCGCGTTGCTTTCGCTTCGTAACGTCCCGGCAGCTGTACAGGAGTGTCCCGTCCTGAATCGACACCTCTCGGACGTTGACCAGCAGCGTGTGCTCTCGCCCCGCTTTGTCGGTGACGGTGCATTCGATGTTTTTCAGGGCCCCCGCCTCGGCGAGCTCGCTCCGGTCGAAGAGGTCCGCCCCGAGGAGGTCCTCGATGGTCCCCATGTCGCGGATCTCCTCGGCCGTGTACCCGAAGATGAAGTGGACGTTCGGACAGACGTACGTGTAGCTGCTGTCCTCGTCCGTGATGAGGACGGTGTCGGTCATGTTGTTGAGCGTCACCCGGTGTAGCTCCTCGGAGCGTCGGAGGTCCCGTTCGAGTTCGACCCGGTCGGTGACGTCGACGCCCTCGACGACGATCGAGACGAGGTCCCCGCGTTCGTTCTCGACCGGCCGGACGGACAGGTCCACGACCCGGTGACCGTCGTCGTTCGGTGAACGCGTGACGACGGCGTTGCCGAACGTGCCGTCGATGGCTTTCTCGACGAGTCGCCGAACGTCCGACCGCGTCGTCTCCGAGTCGGACCACCACGGGAGCGTCCAGAACGGGTCGCCGACGAGGTCCTCGGCGTCCGCGTCGAGCATCTCGCGAGCGGTTCGGTTCACGCGGACGAGCGAGCCGTCGGGGTCGAGGACCCACGCCGCCACCCGTTCGTCGTGGAAGATAGCGTCGAACTGCCGGGCCCGCTCTCGCCGGTTGCTCGTCCGTTGCGCGGACAGCACGGCTCGTTCGAGTCGGTCGGCAAGTTCGTCGAGGGGCGGGTCGTCCGGGTTCGTCACCGCGACGTAGTCGCTGACGTCGGCGGCAATCGCTTCGCTGGCGACCGCTTCGCTCCCAGCGGCGGTACTCAAGAGGAACGGGAACGACGCCGATTCACGCCGGACCTCCCGGAGGAGGTCGAGTCCGGACGTACCGTCGAGCTCGTACTCGCTGACGATGCAATCGACGGTTCCGTCGCGAAACGCCGCCAGCGCGTCCGCTGCCGTCTCCGTCCGCCGGATTCTGCCGACCGACCGGGATTCGAGTTCCGCCGCGAGAGTCGTCAGCCAGTCGGCCGTCCCGACGAGAAGGACGTCAGTCGCCGCGTGCATGGTCGGAGAGAGCGGTCCTCGGAATCACGTGTCGGGTCGAGACACGAACGCGTTCCGGGCCGCGGGTATCAGAGCGGTCGGTTCGGCAGCGTTCCGCTGACATGGCTAGGGAGATAAATCGCCCGAGGGAAATGAGGGTTGTTGTTGATCGTGCTGGTTCGGGACGGTCACTCCGCTTCGCTCGGTGCTGCGACTACCGTGCTCAAATCCCAACTTGTGATGTCCCGCGTTGAAGGCCCGGTTTCGCCGTCAGAGCGGTGTTCTGACGAGCCTGCCGTCGCTGCGCTCCGGCAGACCCCGGAAGCGCACCGGCGACGCGCTTCCGGCCTTTTTCGCCCCCGTTCTTCAAGGAGCGGGTTGCGGGCCCACGGCCCGCAACCGAGTGACGTGGCGGCGAAGCCGCCACGCTCCTCCCGCAGCGCCGCTTCGCAGCGCGAGGAAACCCGACGCAGAAAAAGGTGGTACGCCAGGACTGGGATTTGAACCCAGAATCCCGAAAGGGAACACGCTTTCCAGGCGTGCGCCTTACCGTTCGGCCATCCTGGCTCGCAAGCGATTGTGCGGGGTCGGTCGGTTAAGGGCTTTCGCTTCCGGGCAGGCGAGTCCCGGCCCCGTAAGTGAGTGCGGCCGCGCCCACGGCGACGACGAGGGCGACGCCGAACTTCACGGGCGTCGAGATGGGGATACTGGCGAACAGTTGGTAGCCCTGCACGAGGACGAGGTAGGCCAGGCCGCCGATGACGCCCCAGAGCAGGCTCGATTTGAGTTGCGGGTCCATTATCTGACGGCGACCGCTTCGATCTCGACTGCCGCGCCCTTTGGGAGCGCGTCGACGCCGACCGCGGAGCGGGCGGGCGGGTCCTCGTCGAAGAACGTCTGATAGGTGTCGTTCATCTCGTCGAAGTCGTCGATGTCGTCGAGGTAGACCGTCACCTTCAGCACGTCGTCCATGCCGGCACCGGCCTCCGCCAGGACGGCTTCGAGGTTCTCCAGCGCCTGCTGTGTCTGTTCGGCGACCGGCGCGTCCACGCGCAGTTCGCCGTCGGGCGTGAGCGGTATCTGGCCGGCGGTGAAGACGAGGTCGTCGGTCGTCGTCGCCTGACTGTACGCGCCGACGGCGGCGGGCGCGTCGTCGGTGTGGACAGTGCGTTTCATACCGCGAACGCCACCCGCCAGCCGTATAAACCCGACTCTATACGAGCACTTCGACTTCGTAGCCTCGCTCCCGGAGCGCCGCGAGGAGTTCCTCGACGTGATCCGGTCCGCGAGTCTCTAAGTCCAGTTCCACCTCGGCGTCGTTCATCGCCACGTCGCGGTTGGTCCGGTCGTGCTCGATGCCGTAGATGTTGATCTGCTGTGCTGAGAGCACCTCGACGAGTTCCTCTAATGCGCCGGGGCGGTCTTTCAGCACCGTCCGAAGTTTGACGTAACGACCCGTCTCAACGAGGCCGCGCATGATGACGTTCGTGAGCGTGTTCAAGTCGATGTTCCCGCCACACAGCGCCGGGACGATGGTCTCGTCGTCGGTATAGTCGAACTTCGCTTCGGTGACCGCCGCTAGCGCGACGGCTCCGGCCCCCTCCGCGAGCGTCTTCGAGCGTTCGAGCAAGGTCGTCAGCGCCACCGCAATCTCGGGGTCCGAGACGGTCACGACCTCGTCGACGCGCGCTTCGATGACCTCGAAGGTCCGCTCGCCGACGGTCCGAGTGGCGATGCCATCGGCGATGGTCTCGACGCCTTCGCGTTCGATGCGGTGGCCTTTTTCGAGGGACTCGGCGACGCTCGACGCGCCCTCGGCCTGGACGCCGACGACGCGGATGTCCTCGTCTTTGCCCTTCAGCGCCGTGGCGATACCGCTGATGAGGCCGCCGCCGCCGATAGGGACGACGACGGTCTCGACGCTGGGTAGGTCCTCGTAGATTTCGAGGCCGATAGTCCCCTGCCCGGCCATCACGTAGTCGTCGTCGAAGGCGTGGACGTACGTTCGCCCCTCCTCGTGTTCGATTTCGTGGGCCTTCTCGGCCGCCTCGTCGTAGTCCTCGCCGTGGAGGACGACCCTCCCCCCGTAGCTCCGCGTGGCTTTCACCTTCGAGATCGGGGCGTGTTCGGGCATCACGATGGTCGAGTCGACGCCGATGCGCGTCGCGGCGAGGGCGACGCCCTGTGCGTGGTTGCCCGCGCTGGCCGTGACGACGCCGTTCTCGCGCTCCTCGGGTGAGAGCGTGGCGATGCGATTGGTCGCGCCCCGAATCTTGAACGACCCGGTGCGCTGGAACAGTTCGAGTTTCAGGTGGACGTCCGCACCGGTCATCGCGGAGAAGGTGTGCGAGTAGTCGATCGGCGTGTGTCGGGCCGTCTCGGCGACCCGGTCGCGGGCCGCGAGTACGTCCTCGAACGAGAGCATGGCCCGGCCTACTCGCCGCGACGTGTTATAGCCGGGGGCAGCGACGCCGCTGGTCGGGTAGCGACCGGAAAACTCAGGGGAGAGCGTGTGACTGCACGCGAACGGAGCGACCGGAGTGACTTAAACCCCGCCGAACCGGAGCGAAAGTGTAATCGCAGGACGTGAGCGCCTCGAAACCGCCGTCAGCCGAGCGGCAGACGCGCGTCGTCTCGATAGTCGATGACGCGAGAAGGAGTGGCAAACGGCGTCCCCGACAGAACTGTTTTACAGGCTCTCCGTGAGGTACCGAGTAGATGGATACCTGGCAGCGACGGACGCTGTTGTACGTCATCGGTCTCGCCGGGGTCATCCTCGCGTTCACGCTCGGCTACGACTACGGGATGGAGGCGTTCGAGAACGAACCGCGGGAGTTCCTCCACGCGCTTCAGGTCGTCGTCGAGACGTTCACCACGACCGGCTACGGGTCAGACGCCCCGTGGGAGAGCGACCTGATGCGCGTGTTCGTCATCGTAATGGACATCACCGGTGTCGTCCTCATCTTCCTCGCGCTCCCCGTGTTGATGTTCCCGCTGTTCGAGGAGGCGATGAAGACGAAAGCGCCGACCACCGTCGAACGTGACCTCTCCGATCACGTCGTCATCTGTCACTTCACGCCTCGCGGTGAGACGCTGGTCGCCGAACTCGACTCGTGGGACGTAGACTACGTCATCGTCGAGCCCGATCGCGACCGGGCCAACGAACTGTACGACGAGGGATACCACACGATCCACGCCGACCCCCAGTCCGTCGAGGGACTGGAGAAGGCGAAACTCGCCGACGCGCGGGCGCTCGTCGCGGACGCCTCCGACCAGGTCAACACCAGCATCGTCCTCACCGCCCGCGAAGTCGACGAACACGTCCGCACCGTCAGCGTCGTCGAGGAACCCGACCGCGCGAAGTACCACGATCTCGCGGGGGCCGACGCCGTCCTCTCGCCGCGCGGGCTCTTAGGCGAGAGCCTCGCCAGCAAGGTGACGACTGGCGTCTCGGCGACGCTCGGCGAGGAGTTCGAACTCGGCGAGGACTTCGATATCGCCGAACTCCCCATCCACCGCGGGAGCAACCTCGTCGGGTCGACGCTGGCCGAGAGCGGCATCCGCGAGGACACCGGCGTCAACGTCATCGGCGCGTGGTTCCACGGCGACTTCGTCAGTCCACCCTCGCCCGACGCCGAACTCACGGGGAGCACGGTCCTGCTGGCGTCGGGGACCGCCGCACAGCTCGACGCGCTCAAATCGAAGACGCTCTCTAGCGTCCGGGGCTTTCGCCGCGGCGAGACCGTCATCGTCGGCTACGGCGAGGTCGGCGAGACCATCGCCAGCGGCCTCGGCGCGGCCAACGTCCCGCATACGGTGCTCGACAAAACCGAGAAACCCGGGGTCGACGTGGTCGGCGACGCCACCGAGCCCGAAGACCTCGAAGCGGCCGGCGTTGCCGATGCTCGGACGGTCATCCTCGCACTCTCGGACGACACCGACACCGAGTTCGCCACGCTGGTCATCCGCGACCTGAACCCCGACGTCGAGATTATCGCTCGCGCCGAGGAGACCGAGAACGTCCAGAAGATGTACCGCGCCGGCGCGGACTACGTCCTCTCGCTGGCGACGGTTAGCGGCCGGATGCTCGCCTCCACCATCTTAGAGGACGAGAACGTCATCTCGATGGACAAGCAGGTCGAAATCGTCCGCACCGACGCGGGTGGCCTCGCCGGCCAGACGCTCGGTGAGGCCAACGTGCGCTCGAAGACCGGCTGTACGGTCGTCGCAATCGAACGCGACGGGACGGTCTTGACCGACCTCGGTCCCGACGTGGAAGTGCGCTACGGCGACAAACTCGTCATCGCCGGGACCGACGCCGGCGTGGACCGCTTTACTGAGTTATTCGGATAGCGGGCTACTCCCGACACATCTCGTAGCTGCCAATTGTCGCGCCGACCGCCGCAGCGACTGCGACGAACGGAGTCGAGGCCTCACTGGGCCCGACCACCGATTCGAAGGCCAGCAACGCCACGACTCCGGCGAGCGCCGAGACAACGAAGATACCGAGATAGTGTCGGAGCACAATGGTTGTAGACGGTATGTTACAGCGGTAGTCAGCCGACTACGTTTGCTACTGTCCGAACCGTCCCGCCGACCAACGGGCCCGCGGCCGAATCAGCCGGTTGTCCTCCATCTTTTTCCCGCTCGCTATGCTCGCGGCTGGTGGGTGCCATTATCGCTCTTCGAGCGGCACGAACTCCGTCTCCTCGGGGTTCGGGCCCGTGTAGCGAGCGCGCGGCCGAATCAGCCGGTTGTCCTCGATGTATTCGACGACGTGGGCGACCCAGCCACCGACGCGGGACATGGCGAAGATGGGGGTGTAAATGTCGATGGGGATGCCCATCTGGTAGTACGTCGAGGCCGAGTAGAAGTCGACGTTGGGGGCCAACCCCTTCTCCTCTTGCATGTAGTCTTCGATGGTCGTGGACATCTCGTACCACTTCACCGACCCCGCCTCCTCGCCGAGTTCCTTCGAGCGCTCGCCCAGAATCTTCGCGCGCGGATCCTTGACGTCGTAGACGCGGTGGCCGAACCCGGAGACGCGCCGCCCTTCATCCAGCGCGTTCTTGACCCAATCGAGGGGGTCGCGTTCGGCGTCGTCGACCTCCTTGAGCATCTCCATGACGTCCTGATTCGCGCCGCCGTGAAGCGGGCCTTTCAGCGTGCCGATGGCCGACGTGACGGAACTGTGAAGGTCTGAGAGCGTCGAGGCTGTGACCATTGCCGAGAACGTCGAGGCGTTGAGACCGTGGTCGGCGTGGAGGACGAGCGCCTGGTCGAAGACATCCGCCGCCACGTCGTCAGGTTCCTCGCCATTGAGCATGTAGAGGAAGTTCGCGGCGTGGCCGAGGTCCTCGCGCGGTTCGACGGGTTCCTCGCCGTCGCGGATACGAGTGAAGGCGGCGACGAGCGTCGGAATCTTGGCGGTAATTCGCCGGCCGGTGGCGAGGTTGACCGCCTCGTCGGTCGGGTCGGCGTCTTCCGGTGCGGGGTCGTACGCAGAGAGCATCGACACCGCGGTCCGGAGCGCGGCCATCGGTTCCTCGTCTGCTTTGGCCATCGAGCGGACGGTTGCCATGACGTCGTCGTCGACCTCGCGTTCGGCCGCCATCTCCGATTCGAACTCCTCTAGTTCCGAGGCGTCCGGGAGATGACCATACCAGAGCAGATACAGCACCTCTTCGTAGCTGGCACCGGTAGCGAGGTCCTCGATGGTGTACCCCCGGTAGACGAGTTTGCCCGCGTCACCGTCGATAACACTCAGCGAAGATTCGGCGACGAGGACACCCTCTAACCCTTTCTTGAGGTCGTCGGACATACGCCAATTGTTCCCGACGTGCCGGGAAAAGTATTTTCTTTCTGAGCGCCCGTGTTGGGCAGTTGACGGAGAGTAACTGGACATTCAGTCAGAAATAGTAACGTTTCTGAGAGTCCCACTACGATATCGGTCTCGAATCGCCTATCTGTCCGCTCACCACCGCCATCGTTCCGTGAGAACGATAGCCACGGGACGGCGAACCCTTTTGAGAGGCGGGGCTAAAGCGGGAGGTATGGAGCTGACGGGGACCGTCGAGTACGAGCCGGTGAGCGTGAAAGCGGTGCTAGCGGAGATGAAAGACACCGCTGAGTTGCTCATCGACCTCTCGTACTCCGCGGTGCTGCTCGGCAGCGACGACGTCGCCGCCGAGGTACTAGAGTTAGAGGCGAAGATGGACGTCCTACAGATGCGCGCCCGGATGAGCCTGCTGATGGCCTGTCGCTCGACGGACGACGCCGAGGCGCTCGCGCCCGTCCTCGGCATGGTCGGAGCCGCGGAGAAGATCAGCGACGCCGCCGGCGACATCGCGAAGATCGTCTTAGAGGACATCGGGCTTCCCGAAGCGATGCGTGCGACGCTCCCCGAGGCGATGGAGACGCTCGTCCGCGCGACGGTGACGCGGGACTCACGACTGGTTGGCCAGACGCTCGGGGACCTGAACCTCGAAACCGAGACCGGTGTGCGAGCCATCGCGGTCCGGCGGCAGGGCACTTGGCTGCTCAACCCCGACCGCGAGACGCGCTTCGAAGCCGACGACGTGGTCCTCTTTCGCGGCCCCGACGACGGCATCAGCGAAGTGTACGCCGACGCCACCGGCACGGCGTACGAGCCGCCAGAACCGCCCGACGGCGAGGGCCAGGATCTCGAACGCGCGGTCGACTCCATCGTCCTGATGAAGGACATGGGCGAACTCGCGGTTGACCTCGCCTACGGCGCGGTGCTGTTCGACAGCGACGAAGTCGCGGAGGAAGTCGTCGAACTGGAAGCCGAAGTCGACGCCCTTCAGTCGCGTTTCGAGGCGTGGACGCTTCGCGCGGCCGCAGATATGGACGACCCCATCTCGTTACGAGGCCTCGTCCAGCTCGCCCAGTCGACAGAGGTAATCTCCGATGCGGCCCTCGAAATCAGCGAGGGCGTCCTGCGCGGCCTCTCGGCACACCCGGTCGTCGCCGAGGCCGTCCGCGAGTCCGACGAGATTCTCGTCCGCGCGACCGTCGCCGAGTCGAGCGCCCTCGCTGGGACGACCATCGGCGACGCCGCCGTCAAGACCGAGACCGGGATGCGTATTATCGCCGTCCGGCGGGCCACTAGCGAGAGCGACCGAACCGGCCGCGAAGGTGGCGCGTGGGTCGTCTCACCCGGCCCGGAGACGCCGCTCCAGGCCGGTGACGTTCTCCTCGCGAAGGGGACCCGCTCCGGGGCCGAGCGGTTCACCGAACTCGCCGAGGGCTAACTCCGAGCGAGTCGGACCGCGGAGATAGCGGTGAAGACAGCCGTCAACAGACTGCCGAGCGAGACGAGCAACACGAACGCCAACGCAACGTAGAGAAACATCGGTCGTCCGGTCCCGGGAAGGACGAATAGGGCGACGATAGCTGCCGTCACCAGCGTCGCCACGCCGAACCCGAACTTCGCGTTCCGGGGGACGTGGAGTGCCGCGACCATCGCCGCCGCCTCGCTCTGTTGCTCGCGCTCTGACACACGAGACGGTTGGCGTCGCTCGCTCAAGATACCGTCGGTCTGGCAGCAGAGATAGCGTCGAAACCGAACCGGTAAAAGCGAACGACCCGAACACGGCGCGTAATGGTAACTTTCGGTACGGCGAGTGCCGCCCCCGGAGAGATAGATACGGGGCGGTTGGAGGTCGGCGAATCCCGCGACGGCAGTCCGGTCGGACTCCCGGTCGCCGTCGTCAACGGGGCCGCCGACGGGAAGACGCTCTACATGCAGGCGGCCAGCGACGGCGACGAACTGAACGGCGTGGGCGTCGTCCAGCAGGTGCTCCCGCAACTGGACCCCGACGAGCTCTCGGGAACGATTCTGGTCTGTGGCATCG
The DNA here is from genome assembly GCF_004681185.1 of Haloarcula amylovorans. Taxonomy (GTDB): domain Archaea; phylum Halobacteriota; class Halobacteria; order Halobacteriales; family Haloarculaceae; genus Haloarcula; species Haloarcula amylovorans. The sequence continues at coordinate 73,342 of NZ_SRIF01000002.1, forward strand.
TCAACTACCACGCCTTCCAGGTCGCCGAACACCGCAACCCAATCGACGACACGAAGATGAACCGGGCCTACCCCGGCGACGCCGCCGGCACGTCCAGCGAGCGCATCGCCGCCGCGACCTACGACGCGGCGGTCAGCGCCGACCTCGTCTTGGACCTCCACCAGGGCTCTACCTCGCGCATGCTCGACGAGTGTCGCGTCCGCTGTGGCACCCGTCACCGTCTCCACGAGGAGTGTCTGGAGATGGCGAAGGTGTTCGGCTGCGGATACATCCTCGACCAGAAGGGACCGGACGGCCAGTTGGCCCGCGCCGCCCCCGACGAGGGCGTCCCGACCATCGACCCCGAACTCGGCGGCTGTGTCGGCTGGGACGAGCAGTCTATCCAGACCGGCGTCGAGGGCGTGTTCAACGTCCTCACCCACTACGGGTTCCTGAACGGGACGCTGAACAAGCGGCCCCAGACCCGCGCGACCGGCTTCGAGCAGTACGGCTCGCCCAACGGCGGCCTCGTCGACTTCAAGGTCGAACTCGGCGACCGCCTCTCCCGCGGCCAGACCCTCTTCGAAGTGACCGACGTGTTCGGCCAGCCCAAGACCGAAGTCACCGCCGACTCGCCAGGTATCTTCTGGCGCTCGCGCCGCCTCCCGCAGGTCGCGACTGGCGAGTACGTCTGCTCGGTCGGGACAAATCTGGATACCTACTAAACCACCTTTTTCTTCGTCGGGTTCGAGTCGCGCCTTCGGCGCGCTCGAACCGCTCCTCGAAAAATCTGGACCAAAAAGGCCGAACTCGCGGCGTCGCCGCGAGTTCGGTGTCCTGCGTGAGTATTACGAACGCAGGGCTCGAAAGGCGAGCAACGCGAGTCTTCCGGTGTCTGCTAGAGTGCAGTGACAGCAGGCTCGTCAGAGCTCTGATGGCGAAACCGCTCGCCGTCGGCGAGCGGTATGCTCTCTGCCAGTCACGGCGTCTTGCTCGTGGTATCCGGAGAAGGGGTCGGATATCCCTCCGACGGCGTAACCTCTATGTCGATTTCCGTTTCGTCGGCGATCACATAGCCGCCGGCCCGATACACGACCTCTATCCGGTCTTGCCAGCGGTGTTTCGTCGTCGCCACGTACTCACTGTCAACGGTGATGTGCAGCAAGAACGGATACGGCCAGTCCGATTGAGGCAGGAAATCGGTGAGTTCTCCCCGCGAGTCGGCTTCGACTGTGACCGTCCCCTCCTTCGTATCGTCACCGTCATCCATCGTAACGTCGAACTCGTGTGTCGCGTCATCCCAGTTCCCGATCACTACGTCGCCGTCCGACTCCAGAAGTGCCTGTCCACAGCCCGCGAGTGTACCCATCCCGAGGGCGGAGGCGGTACAGAGGAGTTGTCGACGGGTGGGACCAGCCATAATTTCCGAACAGTCGGTATCAGAATAAGTTTTGTGTGCAACCGTTTCACCCACCACCTTCTGGTACTCTCCCGCCGACACCAGAGATATGCGAAAATGCGAAGCCTGCGGCCGGGAGTATCCCCGCGACCGGCCGTGGCGCTGCGAGTGCGGGCACGCGCTGGACTACGCCGAGCGACCGCTTCCCGACGGCGACCCATCGGAGTTCGACCGCGACGAGGGGTTGTGGGCGTTCGAGGCGTTCCTGCCGATGGAGACGCAGGTCACGCTCGGCGAGGGGTGGACGCCGCTGGTCGACGCGCCCGAGTGGGACGCGACGTTCAAACTGGAATTCCTGCATCCGACGGGGAGTTTTAAGGACCGCGGCGCGGCGACAGTCGTCGCGGAGGCGCTGGCGGTGGGAGCCGACCGGATTCTCGAAGACTCATCGGGCAACGCCGGACTAGCGGTGGCGAGTTACGCCGCGCGGGCGGGCATCGACGCCGAAATATACGTGCCGGCGGACGCCAAAGCCGAGAAGCGCCGACGCATCGAGCGCACCGGCGCGAACGTGGTGGCGGTCGAGGGCGACCGGCAGGCGGTGACCGACGCTTGCATCGACGCCGTCGAGGCGGGCGAAGGGTGGTACGCCAGCCACGCGTGGAACCCGGCCTTTTTCGCGGGGACGGCGACGGTGGCCTACGAACTCGCCGCCCAGTGGGGCTGGACCGCGCCGGACGCCGTCCTCACACCGCTCGGCCACGGGACGCTGTTTCTGGGCGCGTACCGGGGATTCCGGGCGCTCGAAGCGGCGGGCTGGATAGACGACATGCCGAAGCTACTGGGCGCACAGGCAACCGGTGCGAGTCCCATCGCCGACGCTCGACACGGCAGGGGAGATGCACAAGGAGGAGTGGCGGGCGGAGCGAACGAGCTCGCAGACGGCATCCAAATTCAGCATCCCGCACGCGGCGACCAGAATACGGGCAGCCATCGACGCGACCGACGGAGATGCAATCGCCGTGAGCGAAGCGGCGACGCGGGCGGCCCACGACCGGCTCTCGGCGAGCGGGTTCCACGTCGAACCGACCTGTGCGACCGCAACAGCGGCACTTTCGGTGTACCGCGACCGCGGCGTCCTCGACTCAGACGACGACGTGGTCGTCGCGCTCACCGGTCGGAACGCCTAGCGCCACAGCGTCAGCGAGACCGGGATGTCGGCGTCGACGGAGAACCACTGGCTGTCGACGTCCGCCGGGTCCACGTCGTCGGCGTAACAGATGTACCGCTCGGCCCCGTCGGAGCGCGTCCGCACCACCGCCGGCAACACCCCCTCGTCAGGGTCGGGCGATGGCGTGCCGCCGGTCGGCGACCAGTGGTCCGTTCCCATGCCGGGGAGATGTCTCAGCGACGGTATTGTTACGGGTCCGTTATCGAAAGAAGGGGTTACCGAACCGCGTCCAAATCGAGGAGGGCATCGGCCGGCACCGATACCCACTGGGTGGCGATTTCGTGGCCGGATCGGTCTGCCGGGTACAGTAGCGCCCGTTTGCCGCCGTCTGCGGACGGTTCCAGCTCGGCGACCAGTGACGTCTCCGCGAACTCGTCCTGCGGTAGCGGTGGTGACGCCCCGCCCTCGTCGAGCCGCCGTTCGCTGCTCATGGCTCTCGCTAATCGGTCGGTACGCCTTGTTATACGCTACATAACCGCATGGAATGTGGAACGTTGGTACCACCTACTCCGATTCTCGGCGACGAGTACGACGGGTACGCGGTGCATTCCGCGACATTCGCGGCCAGTAAACAGCCGTTACGTCCTCACTCCGGCAGGTGGAACTCGATAGCCGCGCCCTGTCCGAACCCGACGCACTCCGTCGCCAGCCCCAGTTCGGCATCACGACGGTTCATCTCGTGGACGAGCGTCACCGGGAGGCGCGCGCCGGAGGCACCGAGCGGGTGGCCGATGGCGATTGCGCCGCCGTTGACGTTGTACATGTCGTCGTCGAAGCCGAGTTCATCTTGGCAGTAGAGACACTGGGAGGCGAAAGCCTCGTTCAGTTCGACGAGGTCGTAGTCGTCGGTGTCGCGGCCGGTTCGCTCGGCGAGCTGGCGGACGGCAGGGACCGGACCGATGCCCATCACCGTCGGGTCGACGCCGGCGACCTCGTGTGCGCCGATTTCGGCGAGGATATCGAGGTCGCGTTCCTGTGCGAACTCCCGCGAGGTGACCATCAGCCCGGCCGCGCCGTCCGACACCTGGGAGGCGTTGCCCGGCGTGACCGACCCGTCGGACTTGAACACCGTCGGGAGCCCCGACAGCGTCTCCATGTCGGTGTCGCGGCGGATACCCTCGTCCTCCTCGACTCGACCCGCCTCTGTCTCGATGGAGACGAGTTCATCGTCGAAACGGCCCGAGTCAGTGGCGTCAGCGGCCCGTTGGTGGCTTCGGAGGGCGTACTCGTCCTGTTCCTCCCGACCGATATCGTGTTCCTCGGCCACCTTCTCGGCGGTCATTCCCATCTGGAGTTCGCCGATGTTGTACTCCTCTGCGAGACGCGGGTGGACGTTGTGGGTGTTCTCGCCCATGGCGACGCGGGACATCGACTCGACGCCGCCCGCGATGAGCACGTCTCGCTGGCCCGCTGCGATGGCGTCTGCGGCCCGCATCAGCGCTTCCGCCGAGGAGGCACACCAGCGGTTGATAGTCGAGGCCGGGACGCTCTCGCCGAGGTCCGAAAGCAGGGCGATAACTCGCGCGACGTTGTTGCCCTGTTCGCCGCGCTGCTGGGCACAGCCCCACAGCAGGTCGTCTACCTCTTCGCTCTCGATACCCGTGCTGGCGAGCAGTTGGTTGACGAGCGGAATCGAGAGATCCTCACTTCGGACGCCAGCGAGCGCGCCGTCTTCTTTCCCCTGCGGTGTGCGGACCGCGTCCACGATGACCGGTGTTGGCATGGACGGCACAACGAGAGCAGTTGTGTTAAAAGCTCACAAACTCCGAACCGCGGGGCGGGAGTTGTCTCGGTCCGCGGCGACCACCAGAGTCGCCGCTGTCGCGGTCACTCGCCGGGTTCCCTCTCTGTCACTCGCCCGTTCCGTCCACGTCGAAACCCGGTGGCAGTCCCGTATGCTTGATCCCCGCCCAGTCGTCCACGTCGAACCGGTAGACGACGACCTCTTCTGCCGCCATCGCCGCCTCGAACACCTCGGGCCGCCACACGCCCTGGAGGACCTCTTCGAGATCGTCCCAGTCTTCTTCGGAGACGCGGGCGACGGTCCCGGTGAGGATGAGGCTCTCCCAGTTGAACACCGATTGGGCGGCGTAGGTGAGAAACCGGACAGTCTCAGCTGCTTCGATCAAGGTTCGTTTCCTGCTGTCTGGGCCGCCGACGAACGTGAAGTACAGCGACGACTCGCCGTCGTAGCCGAAGGATATCGGGACCATGTACGGGGCGTCCGTCGCCGGAAGCCCGAGGACGCCCATCCGCTGACTGGCGAGGAAGTCTCGCATCTCATTGTCAGTCATGTGCTCCAGTCCGTACTCCTGCATCGCATCAACTGTCATATGAGTAAAACTTCTCGGCGCGGGCGCATAAGCGTTCGCCGGGGCGGCGCAGGTTCGAGTCACTTATCCCGGTCGCGTGGCAACGTGAGTGGGAATGAGCAACCCGGAACTGGACGTCGTCGAGTTCCTGCTGACGACCGACGTATACAGCGAGCGACGGGACCTCGACCCGGACGACCTGCCGCCGACCTATCGAGCGGTCTTCTGGAGCGAGGGCGACATCGAGCGACCGCTGTCTGCGACCAACACGACCGCCAGCGAAGCCACCGGCGTCGAGCGGCCGTGGGCCGCCGTCTCCGGCCTGATGTTCACCGACCGCGACGACTTCTCGGGAACGATCTCCTTTACCGACCGAGAACTGGCCGAGGAGTGGTTCCTCGAACGGGCTGACGCCGAACAGATACGGACCAATCCCGTGCTGGCAGCGGCCTACGAGGACCGCTACGACGGCGTGGACTACGAGACGGCCCGCGCCCACAATCGCCCCTCGCGGGCCGACCGCGCGTTCATCGACGCGATGCTCGAAGAGGCGTTCGACAGCGACGACGAGGACGACGAGGAGATGCTGGACCTCGTGGACGTGCGCGCTCCCTCCGAGGTAGAGACGACGCTCGACGACCTCGTGTTGACCCCCGACCAGGAGGGCGAGATCCAGAAGATCGTCAAAGCCATCGAACACCGCGACTACCTCGCGCAGATCGGCCTGCGCGAGATTGGGAAACTGCTGTTCGTCGGCCCGCCGGGGACCGGCAAGACCAGCGTCGCGCGGGCGCTCGCTCACGACTTGGACCTCCCGTTCGTCGAGGTGAAACTGTCGATGATCACGAGTCAGTACCTCGGCGAGACGGCGAAAAACGTCGAGAAGGTCTTCGAGGTGGCTCGACGGCTCTCGCCGTGTATCCTCTTCATGGACGAGTTCGACTTCGTCGCGAAGACCCGCTCGTCAGACGAACACGCCGCCATCAAGCGCGCCGTCAACACCCTGCTCAAGAGCATCGACGAGATTTCGCTCATCCAACACGAGGTGTTGCTCATCGGCGCGACCAACCACCCCGACCAGCTCGACGCGGCGGCGTGGCGGCGCTTCGACGAAATCGTCAACTTCCCGAAACCGGACCACGGCATGCGAGCGGACATCCTCCGCATCGTCACCCGCGAGATGGACATCGTCGACTTCGACCCGGCGACGCTCGCTGACCTCACCGAGGGGCTGACCGGCAGCGACCTCCGAATGGTCCTCCGAGAAGCGGTGCTCGAAGCGCTGACCGAGGAACGGACGACGCTCACCCAACAGGACTTAGAGGACGCTATCGCCGAGTTCGAGGAGCGTGACAACCTCAAGAACATGGACATGATAGACGGAGACCACGACGCCCTCGTCGCCGGCGGCGACTTCTCGGACGACGGCGATAGCGCCGACACCGCCTCTGACGGCGGACACGACCACGCCCACGACCACTGACTGCAGATTTCGACCGAGGCGGACGCTTATGCTTGCTGCCGTCGTCTCTTCGCCGTATGACGACTGACGCGTTCACAGACCCCGACGACGCCAGCGAGTGGGTAGACGTGCGTATGACCGACCCCGACGCGGGCGAGTGGGACATCGACGTAGTGGTCGCCGACGGCCGCGTCGAGTACGTCGACTTGCGTATCCAGCCGTCGCTGCTCTCGGGATTCATCGACTGTCTGGTCGAGGACGTGGCCGAGGAGCGCGCCCACGAGGTTCTCCGGGAGACGGCGGCCAGACACGACATCGACCTCGACGATCTCGCGACCGAGGAGTGAGCGGGCGGCTCGGAGTCTGCCAGCGATGAACGTCGGTGGTGAAAACGCAACCCACGGGCTTTAGCCCGTCGGGCGCGGACACCCGGACAACATGGAGGTCACGCTGCTGGGGACCGGCGACACGACGGGGACGCCGACAGTCGGCTGTGACTGTGATACCTGCGAGCGCGCACGGGACCCCGACGCGGAGCTGCGCGATCGGTTGCGCGAGCGAGGCATCGACCCGAGCGACGGCGTCGAGCGCTCGCGTTTCTCGGTCCACCTCCGAAACGACGAGACGGACGAGGTGCTCCTAATCGACACGAGCCCGGACTTCCGCAGCCAGTTCCGCCGTGAGAACGTCGCCCTGCCGGACGCCGCCATCATCACGCACGTCCACTTCGACCACGTAGACGGGCTGGGCAACGCCTACCGCTTGCTCGACCACCTGCCGGTCCACGCCGCCGACGAGACCGACTCACAGACCGGCCAGAGCGTCGCCGAAACCGTCCGAGACCAGTACGACTATCTCGACACCGTCTCCGTTCACCCAAAGTCCCCCTACGAACCGTTCTCTGTCGCCGGCTTCGAGGTGACGCTCGTCCCGGTCGAGCACCCGCCGCTGGTCTGTTACGGCCTCCGCGTCGAGGAACCGGCGACCGGCGCGACCCTCTCGATCTCGGGCGACACCTGCTACGAGATTCCCGACCGCTCGCGCGAGGTGCTGACCGGCGCGGACCTCGCGCTCGTCGAGGGCATCGTCCACCCCGGTGCCTGCGAGTTCCACCCGAAAGGCGGCACACACCACGACGACGAGGGCGTCCCCCGGACGTTCGGGACCAAACACATGACGCTTCCCGGTGCCCGTGACTTCGCGGCGGACGTCGAAGCCGACGATTACCGCATCCTCCATACGGCCCACTACGTCCCGCCCGAGCAGGCGTTCGCCGACGACATCGCCGTCGACGGCGAGCGGTTCTCACTATAGGGAAAAAGCGCTTATCTCGGCGTTTCGACCGGCGAAATGATGGTCGACCTTGACCGCTCACAACTCCCGGGACTCGCCCTCGTCGTCCTCGGTATCGCCGTCGTCGGTCTCGGACTCGTCGTCGTCCCCTACCCCGGGATGACCGAGAACCACCACAGCGTCGAACCCAGCAGCGCCGGGGACGGCAAACTCAACGGTCCACCGATAGCAGGCTGAGTTGCACTCGCGGTAACTGTGGTTGTCTTTGCAAGGTGGGCTTACTTCCACTCACTCGAATCATCACATGCCCGAATACCGAGGGCAAAAATCAGTCAGCAGTCTGATAACGCATGTTTCACGACTCAACACGCGAATAGCGCGCCCACAGCCTACACTGTAACGGCCTATTTGGGAATGTGTCTCAGCGGTGTCACAAAGATAGATTACTCGGTGTTTGATTCGATATTTATCGACTTATTTCCCATCTGGTTTCTCGAAATATGAATGCTGCATACTCACCGACGATATACGCCGGACTCGACCGGCGGTGCCGAGAGCTGGCGGCCGAGGAATCCCCGCAGTCTCTCGCAGAGAGCCCCGCTACTTTGCCAGCGCTCGAAAGCTATTCGCCCTTCCCGTTAGGGACCATGTACTTCTCGTGTCGGCAACACCCCCGACGGCGGCCGGCGTCTGCGCGGTACGGTCGCCCGGGGCAGTCGGCGAACGACTACCATGAACGCTGCTACAACTGAGTCGATGCGAGCGCTCGCGTCGCAGGCGGACGGACGGGAGCGATACGAGAGTGGAGCGTAACCGATGAGTCTAGAGCAACCACTGAACGACGCACGGCAGCAGGCTCAGACCAAGAGTCAGACGGTACGAGACGAGGTGGTATCGGCGGAAAAACGGGCGATACTGTCGGAGCACCGCGCCGACGACTTCGACAGCGTCCTGCTCGTCGCGTCCGCCTCCAGGGGCGGGAGCAGCCTCCTGTTCGACACCCTTCGGCACCACGAGAGAACCTGTAGTCCGGACGGCGAACACGGGAAGTGGTACACCTTCAACGGTATCTGTTACCCCGAGTTCGACTCCGACCGCATCCCCGCCGACTTCGACTCCTTCGACCGGGATGCGCTGCTGACGGATCTCCTCGCCGACGTGGGTGCGACGGCCGCCGAGGGCGACCGGACCCACCGGATAGACGACACGCTCGTCCGACTGCCGTTGCAGTTCCCCGAGCGGGACCTCCCCTACGGGGAGATGCGGGAGGCGATGATGGAGGGGGCATCGCTCGACGAGGTGCTCCGAGACCACGGCGTCTCGCCGAAGAACTTCGACGAGTTCGCCGAGGAAGACACGGACGAACGGCTCAACGACGAGGCCATCGAGGAGCGCCCCTTCATCACCTCGCACGACCACAAGCGCGGGCTCAGAGACGAGGATTTCGACCGGACGCTGGTGCTGAAGACCAGCGTCGACGCCTACCGGCTCCCGTGGATCCGCGAGCAGCTGTTTCCCGACACCGACGTCGATCTCGTCCACCTCACGCGGAACCCCGCGGCGTCGATAAACGGCCTCTACGACGGCTGGCGGCTGAACCGGGGGTTCCAGACCTACGACGTCGGCGACCTCGACCTAGAGGACTACGACGGGGCGCTCTGGAACTACGACCTGCCACCGGGCTGGTTCAGCGACGGCCAGCTCATCGACGCCTGTCTGCAACAGTGGACGCAGGCGCAGGGCCACATCCTCGAGGGCCGCGACGCCTTCGACGACGTCCACCGCGTCAGGTTCGAGGACCTCATCACCGACACCGAGTCCACGATTGAAGGGATCGTCGACTTCGCCGGTCTCGGCGAGTCCGAACTGCTCCGAGAGAACGCCGAGGACCTCAATCAGGTGATGACGACGAAAGAGCCCGAACGCGCTCGCTGGCGAAACAGGGAAGGACTAGTCCGCGGCGCGCTCGACCGAGCGGACGAGCCGTTCGACGACGTGGTCGAGCGCCTCGGCTACACGGACGAGTCAGAATGGATCTGAGCGAGACCGCCGCGTACCACGGCTCGACATACGATGGCCGGGACGAGCCGACGAGCGGCGACTACCGCGGACAGCTCGAAACGGCGTTTCTCTGTACGCTCGCCGAGGAACCCGGCGACGACCCGGACGCGTACCAGTTCCTCGAAGCGCCCGACATCGAGGCGTTCAACGAGGAGATCCGCACCTACGCGGACCGTCTCGCCGACCACGGCGTGGAGACGGTCGTCGAGGAGTCGCGGTACCCGAACGCCGTCTACAGCGCGGACGCCTACCTCGGGTTTGACGGCGACCTGTTGCTCTCCCGAATGGCCTCGGAGGTCCGCAAGCCCGAGGAACCGGAGCGCTTCGCCGTTGCACACGACCGCGGTTACGACCCGGTCGTGCCGTTCCCGTCCGGGGAGCACTTCGAGATAAGCAGCGCGATTCCGTCGCCGTCGGGACTGCTCGTCGGCGTCGGAAAACGCAGTACAGAAACGGCGGCAAGACGACTCGCGTCGTTCGTCGACGCGGAGACGACCGTCGTCGGGATGAGCGACGACGTGCAGCACCTGATGGGCGCGCTCCGCCCGCTGCCGGACGGCCGGGCGGCGATTCGCCCCGCGCATCTCGACGACCCGGAGACGGTCGCACAGTGTTACGACGGTGTCCTCCGGTTCGACGAGACCGAGGAGGTCACCCGAAAACAAGCGATGAACTTCACGATCGCAGCAGACGAGACCATACTCATGCCTAACGATACACCCACTGCCGAGTCGAAGCTAGCCGAACAGTACGACGTCGAAACGACTGCCGTCGACGAGATCCGCAAAGGCGCGGGCGGCCTCGCCTGCCTCACCGGGAGGGTCAACTGATGACGGCCGAAACCACCTGGCTCTTCGGTCTCCCCTGTTCCGGGAAGTCGACCCTCGCAGAGGGGCTCGTCGGCCCGGACACGATTCACCTAGACGGCGACTACCTCCGCGAGACGCTCAACACGGACCTCGGCTTCTCGAAGGAGGACCGGACCGAGAACCTCCGGCGCGCGGCGGGCGTCGCGCAGGCCCTGAACGAACAGGGCTTCGACGTCATCGCGTCGTTCATCACGCCGTATCGGTCCCAGCGAGAGCTCATCTACGAAAAGGTCGACGACGTCTCGTTCGTCCACGTCCAGGCTCCGGTCGAGGTCTGTGAGGAACGGGACGTGAAAGGGATGTACCAGCAGGCCCACGATGGCGAAATCGAGGGGTTCACCGGCGTCGACGCCCCCTTCGAGGAGCCCGAACCCGGCGAGGCCGACCTCGAAGTCCGGACGGCGACTCACTCCGAGGAGGAGACGCTGAAGAAGATCAATACGGAACTGGACATCAAATTCGATCCGAGCCACCTCTTCGTCGGTCGCTGGCAGCCGCTGCACGACGGCCACCGGACCATCATCGACTCGGCTGCAGACAACGGCAAGGACGTCGTCATCGGTATCCGCGACACCGAACTGAGCGAGAAGAACCCGCTCACGGCCAAGGAGCGAAAGGAGTTGATCGACGAGGTGTACGGGGACCACCCCAACGTCGAGTCGACCATCATCCCGGACGTCGACACCGTCGCCATCGGGCGCGATGTCGGGTACACAGTCGTTTCGGTCCCCGAGGAGGTCGCACAGATCAGCGGGACCGACACCCGAGCGGAGTACGAGAAGAGCGAACTCCTCGCCGGTCAGCACTTCGGGGACTGAACCGCCATGTCAAGCACCACCGGGGACCGAGTCGCGCTCGCCTTCTCCGGCGGGCTCGATACGACGGTCAGTGTCCCGCTGTTGAAAGAGGAGTACGATTTCGACGAGGTCGTCGGCATCACTGTCGACGTCGGTCAGCCCGACGAGGAGTTCGAGGAGGCCGAGGAGACCGCCGAGACCCTCGGTCTCGAACAGCACGTCGTCGACGCCGAGGATGCCTTCGCGGACCTCTGTTTCGACGCCGTTCGGGCGAACGCGACCTATCAGGGCTACCCGCTCGGGACGGCGCTGGCCCGGCCCGTCATCGCCGCACAGATACTCGAAACCGCCAAGGAGCAGGGCTGTAGCGCCCTCGCTCACGGCTCGACCGGAAAGGGGAACGACCAACTCCGGTTCGAGGCGGTCTGGCGCAAGTCCGACCTCGACGTCGTCGCCCCGGTCCGCGAACTCGGCCTCACCCGCGACTGGGAACAGGAGTACGCCGAGAAGCGTGACCTGCCTGTCGAGGGCGGCGACGAGGGACGCTACAGCATCGACACGAATCTCTGGACCCGCTCCGTCGAGGGCAGCGAACTCGAAGAGCCGGACCACGTCCCCGGCGAGGAGATATACGAGTGGACCAGCGCTCCCGGTGAGGAGACCGAGCGCGTCGAAGTGACGTTCGAGGACGGCTACCCGACTGCGCTGAACGGCGAGTCGCTCGACCCTGTCGAACTCGTCGAGCGGCTCAACGACGTCGCCGGCCCGTACGGCGTCGGCCGGACGGACGTGATGGAAGACCGGATGCTCGGGCTCAAAGTCCGCGAGAACTACGAGCATCCCGCGGCGACGGTGCTGTTGAACGCGCACGAGGCCCTCGAAGACCTCGTCTTGACGAAGGCCGAGCGGTCGTTCAAGCGGCAGGTCGACGACCAGTGGGCCGAATACGCCTACGAGGGGCTCGTCGACGCGCCGCTGATGGAGGCGCTGGAAGGGTTCATCGACCGGACGAACCAGCGCGTGACCGGCACCGTGACGATGCGATTCGAAGGCGGGCAGGCTCGGCCGGTGGGTCGCGAGAGCGAGTACGCCGTCTACTCCGCCGACGCCGCCTCGTTCGATACCGAGAGCGTCGGCGACATCTCGCAGGCCGACGCGACCGGCGTCGCCAAGTATCACGGGTTCCAGGAACGGCTCGCCCGAGAGGCCAGAGAGAGCGCGATGGATCGAGCGGCCGCGAAGGGAATCGCGGACGGCGGGACGCCGATCGACGACCCCTCGGAGACCGGCGACGACGCGTCGTGACTCAGCCGTAGCCGAAACCACACCACGGTTCACCCGCTTTCAAGCATGCTCACGTACGACAAACTCCTCGCGTCGATACCGCTACCGCTCGTCGGCGGCGTGATAGCCGGTTGGCTCGGCCTCGTCCCGGTTCTGGTCGGAGTCATAACCGGCAGTCTCCTGGGGAGCGTCCTCCTGTTCGTCTCGCTGTTCGTCGTGCCTCCGGAGACGTGAGCGCCCCCTCGCAGCACAGTCAGTGAAACTGACCGTACACCTTTGTGCGAAGAACGTCCAGATACCGGCATGGATGGGCGTGGTATCGCGGAAGTGGTCGGGTCGGCGCTGGTCAGCGGCGGCCTCGCCGTCGCGGGACTGTGGCTCTTCGCCGGCTATATCGACTGGGTGCTCGTCGTCGGCCTCACAGTCGGTGTCGCCATCGCGGCGGCGGCCAACTACCGCGGACGAACCGGTCACGCGGACCGCGTCGCCGCGGAGGCTCCCGAGGTGACGGCCGACAACTACGAAGCCTATACGGAGCGCGCGGCGAGCGACGGCGGCCGGGACAATGATGGCGATTAAAAGGCACAGAACAAGCGCAACGCCGGTTGGTTAGTGTGGTTATACCTATATCTGATATAGATCAACAGATCCTATTACCTATTATCCGGTTTGTTCTCTGAGTCAGTACTGCTCTTACTCACCTGATCATTTCCATTCGTTTGCGCGTCGCTTACAGCTACTCGGACCACAACGTATAATGCAGTAATTCCTCCGAGCGCAATTAATACTGTAACTAGTGATATTCCGACCAATATAATCCCTATCTGTTTTAGGGATCTGCACCCAAATAAATCCGTTGGCAGTTCACGAATATAGAAATATCTAGTATAGACTATCATTGGAAGACACAATTTTATCTATACGATATTTGCATAAAAGTGTTAATTGTATCCCGTTACACCTATGAGATATAGGTAATAGGTCCAAAAGTGATCGGAGAAGTTTGTTGAAGATGAGCGGATCGGCATTAGCGTCAATAATAGCAGTCTCCGGAGGAGCTCCAGCAAAGACTGAAGATCGTCGGAGTCACGGGCGAAAAAAGAGACATAAGCATAGTGTAGAGGTTCAATTTAACCCACACAGAAAATCAGAAGTAATGGAGTTTATAAAAGAAAACTGGGATAGGAGGAACGACCAATCCATAGCGAAGAGAATGAGCGAAAAGCAAAAGAAAGCTATCAAACTAGCGTTTAAAATTGATAAGACGGAATTGCGTGTCGCCCCACCAGGTCATTCAATGAGTCAAACTACTGTAACACAAGATCAAAATAACGGCGAAGTTATTGAGACAACCGCTCCAACTATCGGACCAGATATTTCTAAGAAAGATATGGGGTGGTCAGAATGAGTTGTGACTCAATATATCCGAGCTGGGAATACCGATGGGACGCATATTGGTTCCCAGAAGGAGGGGGATACGGACGCTCTTTTACATGGGTTCACGAAACGGATTGGAGTGGGGAGAAATGTGAAGATGAAACTGGCAGTCTACCAGTTGTAACGGAGGCTACCCTATCTGAGGTTGACCAAACCACCACATTTGAAAACATGAGTGGACTGCTAGCATATAGTGGTGAATAGAGCAGGGCTTGTCGGCAATAATTTCCCAAAAGAAGAGCCATCGTATAAGATAGATGGTAACAACTTCCTCGTCTCGGCCAGCGGCGACCTCGCCGCGATGGGGACGATAGCGTGGCGGGTGAACGCTGTCGTCGCCTTCGCCATCGCGCTGGCCGTCGACCACCAGATGCGGGTCCACAGCGGTCGGGTCTGAATTATCCAAAGCGGTCCAGACCGGACTGCCGGCGCTGTCTCCCGTCGGGATCGGGGTCCCACGGCGTGCGCTCGGCCCGAAGCACCTCGGCGTTTACTGCCGGCGCGTCGGCTTCCTCGTGCCCCCTACAGTCGGGGCCGCACTCCTCGCTCGCTCGAACAGGACGGCCCTTCCACGCGCAGTGGGGCAGGCCGTCGTCATCGGGCGAACACTGCGCACACGGGGGGTAGTCGAAGCTTCGCCACCCCTTCGCGTAGGCGCGTTCGGCGAGACGGCGGCGGGCGCGGGCCTTCTCGACGGCCGAGACGACGCGCACGTCCGCTCGCAGTGGCTTTCGCTCTAGGAGTTCGATGCCCGCCTTGGCGGTCGGGAGGTCGGTCGCCCCGCGAACGACTTCGCGGTCACCGCTGTCGGGATCGAACCGCCAGACGCCGACCGCCTCGGGGATGCGGTTGAGGTGGGCGCGGGTGACGTAGTCGGCCGTCGCCAGCACGACTCGGTCGGCCAGTCCGAGCGAGACATCGGTTCGCAACTGCGTCTGGAGGTCCCCGGGGCGGTCTAGGTCCGGTTTGTTCTCGATAGCCGTGATGCCCGCGACCCAGTCGGGGTAGCGGGCTGTCTGGCGGACGTACGTGCGGCCGCCGCGGCGCTCTCGCTCGAAGAAGCCCCGCTCGGACGCGAGTTCGACGGCTCGTTCGGCGCGGTCCGGATGACAATCGAAGGCGTCCTTCCAGTATCTGGCCCGACCCGGCCCCACGTCGGCTTCGATGGCCGCCGAGGGGATGCGCTCGGGCGTGATGGCCGCGCGGTGCTCGAACTCGTCGCTCGGATGGACGAGAACGGTATCGAGGATCCGGCGGCCGTGGACGTGGCCGCCGAGCTGTCGACTCACGAGGTGGCCCTCGCGTTCGAGGGCAGCACACAGCGCCAGTTCGAAGCCGAACTCTCGCACGGACACACGCAGGGGCGGCACGGACAAAAGGGGCGCGCTCACGTCGTTTTATGGCTCTGTTCTGTGAATAGTATGATACGTGTATTAATATGATATACCTTGGTGTTCTCACCGAATTCCTGCTGGTAGATCGTACCTGTACGCGGTCCTCTCAGCGAGTGAAAAAGCGGCGCACGATTTATAGTGATGAACGGTTTCCTTCTCATTGCATGGGGATGGTGCATTCGGACACCAATGGGGAAGGGGACAGGGCGATAGACAGGGAGACACGGTGCCGCGTGCTCCTCATCGACGACGAGCCGACAGTGGCGGCACTCGTCGCGGAGTATCTCGAACACGTAGACGAGGGGCTCGACGTGACCTACACGACGGCCCCGACGGAGGCACTCGACAGAGTGGACGAGTTCGACTGTGTGGTAACTGACTACCAGATGCCGAGACTGGACGGAATCACCCTCGTCGAACAGACAGACAGCGACGCCGGGTTCGTCCTCTACACTGCCCTGAGAGACTACGACATCGCCGCGTCTGCCGACGAGGTCGGGGCGGCGTACATGCGCAAGCGAACCGATACCGACCAGTACGCGGCGCTCGCAGCGCTCATCAGGGCACAGGCCGCACAGTAGTTGCCGCCGGCCAGAGAGACGCGTATTCGGTCGCGTACGGCGACGAACCGGGGCATATCCCCGGAGACGCGGCGCGGCCGCGGAGAGCCGACGGGCCGAAACAGTAGGTTTATCAGTCGCACGTGGCGAATCTCCACCAAGATTACTTTCGAAATGACATCGAACAAACAACCGGAGGTGAACATCGGACTCGTCGGCCACGTCGACCACGGGAAGACCACGCTCGTCCAGGCGTTGTCCGGCGAATGGACCGACCAACACTCCGAGGAGATGAAGCGCGGTATCTCTATCCGTCTCGGCTACGCCGACGCTACCTTCCGTCGCTGTCCGGAGGAGGAGGAGCCAGAGGCGTTCACCGTCTCCGAACACTGCGAGGAACACGACGTAGACACCGACCACCTCCGGACGGTGTCGTTCGTCGACGCCCCCGGCCACGAGACGCTGATGGCGACGATGCTCTCGGGCGCGGCTATCATGGACGGCGCGGTGCTGGTCGTCTCGGCCACTGAACCCGTCCCGCAGGCCCAGACCGAAGAGCACCTCAGCGCGCTCGACATCATCGGCATCGACAACATCGTCATCGCCCAGAACAAGGTCGACCTCGTCGACGAGGAACGGGCGAAGCAGAACTACGAGCAGATACAGGAGTTCGTCGAGGGCACCGTCGCCGAGGACGCCCCCGTCGTCCCCATCAGCGCCCAGCAAGAGGCCAACATCGACCTGCTCATCGACGCCATCGAACGGGAGATTCCGACGCCGGAGCGCGACCCGGACGCGGACGCCCGCATGATGGTCGCACGGTCGTTCGACATCAACCGCCCCGGCACGACGTGGAACGACCTGCTTGGCGGCGTGTTGGGTGGGTCGCTCGTCGAGGGGGAACTGGCAGTCGACGACGACATCGAACTCCGCCCGGGCCGAGAGGTCGAAGAGGGCGGCAAGACCGAGTGGCGACCCGTCACCACCGAAGTCCGCTCGTTACAGGCCGGCGGCGACTTCGTGGACGAAGTCACCCCCGGCGGCCTGCTCGGTGTCGGGACGGGACTCGACCCCTCGATCACGAAAGGCGACGCGCTGGCCGGACAGGTCGCCGGCCCGCCCGGCAGTCTCCCGCCGACCCGCGAGCAGTTCACGATGGACGTCGACTTACTCGAACGGATTGTCGGCGACGACGGCGGCGAGGTCGAGGAGATCTCGACCGGCGAACCGCTGATGTTGACCATCGGCACCGCCACCACCGTCGGGTCGGTCACCAGCGCCCGCGACGGCGAGTGTGAACTCGCGCTCAAGCGGCCAGTCTGTGCCGAAGACGGCGCGAAGATAGCGATCAACCGCCGTGTCGGTGCCCGATGGCGACTCATCGGCGTCGGCACGCTGCGTGGATGATCGTCTTGGATACGAACGCGCTCATGATGCCTGTCGAATGCAACGTCCGACTATTCGAGGAACTCGACAGGGTCCTCGCCGGCACAGTCGATGCCAGCGACTACGTCGCCCCCGAAGCCGTCCGCGAGGAACTGGCGAAACTGGCAGACGGAGCCGGAGCGGAGGCGACAGCCGCGTCAGTCGGGCAGGACCTGCTCGACCGCTGTTCGGTCCGGGATACGGAAGCCGACTACGCGGACGACGCCGTCCTCGAACTGGCGACCGACGACGACGCGACGCACGCTGTAACGAACGACAAGCCCCTCAAACGACGCCTGCTCGACGCAGGCGTTCCAGTAATTAGTTTAAGGGGCCGGAACAAACTGGGTATCACTCAACCATAACATGTACAAACGGGTACGTCTACGCGATACGGTCGAGGTGCCGCCGCGCCATCTAGCAGACGTCGGGTCGAAGATGGTCAAAACACTCCTCCAGGAGAAACTAGAGGGCCGAATGGACGAGGACGTCGGGAGCGTCGTGAGCGTCATCGAGATTCACGACATCGGCGACGGGGCCGTCCTGCCGAACAAACCCGGCGTCTACTACGAAGTGGAGTTCGACGCCCTGACCTTCGATCCGCAGATGCAGGAAGTCGTCGACGGCGAGGTCGTCGAGGTCGTCAACTTCGGTGCCTTCGTCGGCATCGGTCCGGTGGACGGGCTCCTCCACGTCTCCCAGATATCTGACGAGTATCTGGCCTACGACGAGGAGAACCAGCAACTCGCCTCCCGCGAGTCCAACCGCACGCTCGGCGTCGGCGACGCCGTCCGCGCCCGCATCGTCACCAAGAGCATCGACGAGCGCAATCCGCGGGACTCCAAGATCGGTCTCACAGCCAAGCAGGTCGGTCTCGGCAAGCACGGGTGGCTCCAAGAGGAGCGCGAGAAACGACAGAGCACGGCGGAAGCCGGTGAGAGCTGATGGCTGACCGACTCGTCTGCCGCGACTGTCATCGCGTCCAGAGCGCCGGTATCGAGAGCCAGTGCGAGGCCTGTGGCGGGACCGCCCTCACCGAGGACTGGGCGGGCTACGTCGTCATCGCCCACCCGGAGGAGTCCGAGATTGCACGCGAGATGGAAGTGACCGAAGCCGGCACGTACGCGCTGAAAGTCCGCTAACGTGTCCGACGTTCTCCTCGAACTGCCACCGTCGTTGCGGAGCGAACTCAAAGAGCCGATGGGCCGTCTATATACGGATGCCGACTCCCTCCTGGCCGACGCCGGAACGCCCCTCGTGGCCGTCGGCGACATCGTCACGTACCACTTACTAGAGGCTGGAACCGTCCCCCACCTCGCGCTGGTCGACGAACGCACCAAACGCTCGGCCGTCGACAGCGAGGTGACGGCCGCCATCGGCGGGTTCGACCGGCGCGTCACCGTCGAGAATCCGGCGGGGACGCTCACTCGCACACTGCTCGATGCCATGCGCGAGGCGCTCGACGGCGAGGCAACGACGCTACTCGACGTCGAGGGCGAAGAAGACCTCGCGGCGCTGCCGGCAGTGCTGGCGGTCCCCGAGAGCGGTGCCGTCGTCTACGGGCAACCGGACGAGGGGATGGTACTCGTCACGCCCGACGACGCGACGCGCGAGCGGGTCCGGTCGCTGCTCACGCGGATGGACGGCGACGCGGACGCGGCGCTCGCGGCGATTCGGTAGTTACTCCGGGCGCGGCACGCTCAGGTTCTGCATCTCGCCACCACACTTCTCACATCGCGGCGGTGAACGGGGCTGTGAGACACGGGCACCACACGTTCGACACTCGAAGAGCTGTTCGTCTCCGTTCCGCGGCGCTGGGTCTGACCATCGAGGCATGTTTGGGAGTGTTTAACACATCCGCGACCATATAGATTGCTGTTAGCGCAAAATATCCGTACATATGCCCAAATTATCTGGACGTTCGGTCACTCTAAGACGTGGACGTGTCGGACGAGCGACCGATGCACACGACGCTCGAACCGTTCGGTGACCACCCACCCAGCCTCCCGAGCGGCCCCGCTCCACTCCCGGTCGGCGACGAGTACGCACCGCGGCGCGGTGCGTCGGGCCTCGGAGAGCGCACCGGAAACGAGGGGGCGGAGTTCGCCCTCGATGCGTGACTGTCTGCCGTAGGGAGCGTCGAAGACGACGGCGTCCGCACAGCCGTCAGCGAGCGGTAACCGGGCCGCATCCGACCGGAAGAGGTCCCAACGGCCGCTCTCGGGGTACGCAGTGCGGTCGGGGTGGCCCTCGCCGTCGAGAGCGTACCCGAGGTTCTCTCGCGTCCCGCGAACCATCTTTTCCTGTGCGTCGCCGCCGACGACGCGCGCGCCGACCAGTCCCGCCTCCAACAGGAGCCCGCCGGTGCCACACATCGGGTCGACGATGGTCGCACCGGGGCGCGCCCCGGCAACGTTGACCAGTGCGCGGGCTTCCAGCGGATCCATGCTTCCGGGCTGGAAGAACGGGCGATTCGTGGGCTGACGGTCGCCGAAGTCCCGCACCGACGCGGTTTCGAGCCAGCCCAGCGCACAGCAGGCTTCGCCTGTTCCTCCCTCGTCGTCGCCCGTCGGGTCCGCGAAGTAGGCGTACAGCGTGTGCTCGGGCGTTTCGAGGTCGACAGAGAACCCGCGGTCGGTGAGGACGCCACCCAGCGCCCGCTCCGCCCGCTGGGTGTCGATACCGGTACTCGCCCGCACGTCGACGGCTCGGACCGCGACCGTCCCCTCACGGTCGAGAGTGGCGGCGTCGAGTAGCGTGCGCGCGCTCTCTACTGCCGGGTCCGCGGTCCCTACCAGTTCACTGGTCCGGTGAGTGTAGGCGAGATAGCGCGCGCGCTCTGTGACACCGCGGGCGGTGGCAAGGCCGGGCGCGAGTACCGAGACGTCGCTGGCCGCGCTTGCGGCCTCACACGCCGCGAAGGCGTCGTCCTGTCCGCCGAGTTCGAGGACGTACACGCCCGAGCGGTGTGGGCGCGCGGGTATGAGCGTGCCGGTCGCCGCCGCCGACAACCCCCGTTTTAGGGTGAAGTTGATAGACAGCCAATCATTCCACCGTGCTGACTGGCCACCGATGCCATGAACCTTTATAAGCCTTAAATACGTGATTTAAGTCGAGACATGGTTGACCCCAAGGAAACCATCAACATCGAAAACGTCGTCGCCTCGACCGGAATCGGCCAGGAGCTCGACCTTCAGAGCGTGGCGATGGACCTCGAGGGTGCCGACTACGACCCAGAGCAGTTCCCCGGACTCGTCTACCGCACGCAGGAGCCGAAGTCCGCGGCGCTCATCTTCCGTTCCGGGAAGATCGTCTGTACGGGCGCGAAGTCCACCGACGACGTCCACCAGAGTCTGCGTATCGTCTTCGATAAGCTTCGCGACCTGAACATCCAGGTGGACGACGACCCCGAAATCGTCGTCCAAAACATCGTCACGAGCGCGGACCTCGGACGAAATCTCAACCTCAACGCGATCGCGATCGGTCTCGGGCTGGAGAACATCGAATACGAGCCCGAGCAGTTCCCCGGCCTCGTCTACCGGCTCGACGAGCCCGACGTCGTGGCGCTGCTCTTTGGCTCCGGAAAACTCGTCATCACCGGCGGGAAGAAGCCCGAGGACGCAGAGGAGGCCGTCGACAAAATCGTCTCCCGGCTCGAAGAACTCGGCCTGCTCGAGTAAGTCACGGCCGACATTTCGCACGATCGGGGCGGAAGAACACAACGCACAAGCGCCACGGTTCCGAACCGCAGGTATGTTTCAGGCCGGCACGCCGAGTCTGACCGGTGGTGGACTCCTCGCCATCGTCGTCACCCTGTTGCTGACGTGGGCGTTCTACGCCGTCACGCTCCACCTGGCGGCGACCTTCTTCATCGGTGAGACGCCGTCTCAGTTGGCCGCAAAGGCAGCTCTCGTCCCCGCAATCGTCTCGCTGTTGCTCCAATCGTACGGCATCGAGGCAGGCATCGTCTCGCCGAGTCTGGGCGTCCTCGTGGTGGTACTCGCCACGCTGCTGGCCGACGGCATCGCCATCAGTTTCGTCTATCGGCTCTCGACTCGGTCCACGGCCCCGCTCGTCATCCTGCACTTCGCCTTCGCGGCGGTGCTCGGGTTCGCGCTCAACAACATCTTTGGATTGATATAAGATGCAAACCAACGACCGCTCCATCGTCACGTTCACCGGTGTCTCGCACGCGCTCGTCCACACCTACGAACTCTCGATCCCCATCTTCGTCGTCGTCTGGCTGGAGACGTTGCCGGTGACGACGGCGCTGTTGGGCACCATCACCGCTGTCGGCTACGGCTTGTTCGGGGCGGGGGCGCTCCCCGGTGGCATCCTCGCCGACCGCTACGGCGCGAACAGCCTCGTCACCGCCGGGCTCGTCGGGATGGGTGTGTCTTTCCTCCTGTTGAGCGTCGCGCCGGGCGTCCTCACCATTGCGGTCGCCCTGGGACTCTGGGGCCTCTCGGCCAGCGTCTATCACCCGGCGGGACTGGCGCTCATCTCCACCGGCGTCGAGGAGCGGGGCACCGGCTTCGCCTACCACGGGATGGCCGGCAACGCCGGCATCGCCGCCGGCCCGCTCCTGACCGCGCTCCTCCTGCTGGTCTTCGACTGGCGAATCGTCGCCGGGTTGCTCGTCTTGCCCGCCGTCGTCGCCGTTGCGTACGCCCGGACGGCGGAGTTCGACGAGATGGCTGCCGTCAGCGCCGACGGCGGTGAGTCGAGTGATACGAGGGGGACCTCGTCGGAACAGCGTTCCGACGGCGGGACGGACAGTGAGCCGACGTCCTCGCTCCGGTCGTTCCTCGCGGACAGTCGTGCGCTGTTCACCGTCGGGTTTACCCTCGCTATGCTCGTCGTGATGATGAACGGCCTGTTCTACCGGGGGACGCTGACCTTCCTCCCCGAGGTGCTCGGGGAGTTCCTCCCGCCGGTCGGCGAACTCGTCGGCGTGTTCGAACCCGATAGCGCGCTGGCCGCAGAGTTCGACCTCGCGTACTACTTCTACGTCGGCCTGCTGTCGGTCGGTATCGCCGGCCAGTACGTGGGCGGGAAACTCACCGACCGCATCTCCATCCCGGTCGGCCTGACCGCGGTGTTCGCCGGCCTCGCTGCCATCGCCGTCGTGTTCGTCCCCGCCGCGGAAGCCGGATTGGGGCCGCTACTGGCCGTCAGCGCCGCCCTTGGCTTCGTCCTCTTTACCCTGCAACCGGTGTATCAGGCGTCTATCGCCAAGTACAGTCCGCCGGGCGACCGAGGCCTCTCCTACGGCTACACCTATCTGACGAACTTCGGCGTCGGAGCCGCCGGCGCGGCCATCGCCGGCTACCTCCTGTCGACCGTCGGCGCGGACGGCACCTTCCTCGGACTGGCCGTGTTCCCCGCCCTCGGGCTCGTGTTCGCGGCGACGCTCTGGTGGCTGGACGAGTGAGCCAGCCAAACAGTTTTCCGCGCCAGCCACCCGTATGCGCGCATGGACAGCCAACCGAATCTGGACCGGTTCGCCTCCCGTCGGTCGACGGCCTACGGGACGCGCGGCGTCGTCGCCACGAGTCAGCCACTCGCCGCCGAGGCGGGAATCGAGACGCTTCGCGAGGGCGGCAACGCCTTCGACGCGGCGGTGGCGACGGCAGCGACGCTCAACGTCGTCGAACCGATGAGCACGGGACTGGGCGGCGACGCCTTTGCGCTCTACCGCACTGCCGACGGCGAGGTGGGCGCGATGCGGGCTTGCGGCGGCGCGCCCGAGGCAGCGACCCGGAACCGGATGCGTGAGGCCGTCGCCGAGCAGCACGGCGGGGACCCGACAGCCGTCGAGATGCCCGAACGCGGGCCGCTCGCAGTGACGGTTCCGGGCGCGCCGCGCGGGTGGGAGGCCACGGTCTCCGAGTTCGGTCGGCTCTCGCTCGCCGACGTGCTCGAAGACGCGATTCACCACGCCACCGAGGGGTTCCCGGTAAGCGAGGTCATCGCGTCGGCGTGGGCGCTCTGTGAACCGGAACTGCGCAACGACGCCGCCCGCGAGCAGTACCTCGTCGACGGTGAGCGAGCACCCGAAGTGGGCGAGCGAATGCGACTGCCGAAGTTCGGCGAGACGCTCGAAACGCTGGCCGCCGAAGGCGCAGACCCGTTCTACGAGGGCGACATCGCGGCGGAAATCGTCGAGACGGTCCAATCCGCGGGCGGCCTGCTCGAACGGTCGGACCTCGAAGCCTTCGAGGTGGAGTTCCCCGACCCCGTCTCGACGACCTACAACGGGACCGAAGTGTACGAACTCCCGCCGAACAATCAAGGGCTCATCGCGCTGGAGGCGCTCAATATCGCTGAATCGCTCGGTGTCCCCGAGACCGAAGACCACCTCGAACGAACCCACCTGCTGGCCGAGTCGATGAAGCTCGCCTTCACTGACGGCCACCACTACATCACCGACCCCGACTACGAGGAGGTGCCGCCGCTCCAGTCGAAACGGTGGGCCGAAGAGCGAGCCGAAGCCGTAGGTGAGGACGCCATCGAGAGCCCCGACGTGGGGGTGCTCGATTCGCCTGCCGAGGACGCCGACACCGTCCTGCTGACTGTCGCCGACGGCGAGGGCAACGTCGTCTCGTTCATCAACTCCCTGTTCATGGGCTTCGGGAGCGGCCTCGTCGCCGGCGACACCGGCCTCACCCTCCAGAACCGCGGCGCGTCGTTCGCGCTCTCCGACTCACATCCGAACCGAATCGAACCCGGCAAGCGGCCGTTCCACACGCTGATTCCCGGCCTCGCACAGTTCGGCGAAGACGACTGGGCGGCCTTCGGCGTCATGGGCGGGTACATGCAACCACAGGGGCACGTACAGGTGCTCTCGAACCTCTTGGACCGCGAGATGCCCCTGCAGGCGGCGCTCGACGAACCGCGCTGGCGCTACCGCGAGGACGGGACGCTGGCCGTCGAGGCGCGTTTCGACGGCAACGTGCAGTCGAAACTCGTCCGCCGCGGCCACGACGTACGCGTGGACGTGCCGCTCCAGTTCGGCGGCGCACAGATAGCTCGCTGGAACGACGGCGTCCTCTCGGGCGCGACCGAGCCTCGGAAAGACGGGACAGTGGACGTGTACTGAGCGGGCAGTGTAGCGCAGACGTGGAACGGTCGCCGCCGCGGTTTCCTCTCAGTACCGGAAGCGCGGCCGGCGGCCGCGACTTTCGGCCTTTTCAATGTAGAGCTACTCGACTAAACGTTCTATTTCGGTCACGAGCACGTCGCTCGCGCCGACCTGTTTGAGGTCGTTGATGGTCTCGAAGACGGCGCTGTCGTCGACGACGGCGTGAACCGCCACGTCGTCTGACCCGGCGATGTCCATCACCGTCGGGCCGCCCATCCCCGGCAGGACGTCTTTCACGTCGTCTACGGCCTCTTCGGAAACGTTCATCATCAGATAGCGTTTCCCCTCCGCCGACAGGACGGAGTGGAGCGCCATCCGGACCTGCTGCACTTTCTCGTCGTCGGCCACGTCCTCGCGGGCGAACAGGCGAACTGAGGACTGGAGCACCTCGTCGATGATAGCCAGCCGATTCATCCGCAGGGTCGTCCCCGTCGAGGTGATGTCGATGATGCCGTCGGCGATGTCGACGTGCGGGGTCAGTTCCGTCGCGCCGGAGACCTCGGCGATGTCGACCTCGACGTCGAGTTCGGCGAAGTAGTTCCGGGCGATGTTGGGGAACTCCGTGGCGACCGTTCCCCCGTCGAGGTCGTAGACAGTCTCGATGTCGCCTTCTTCCGGCGCTGCGAGGACGAGGCGACAGCTGCCGAATTCGAGGTCCAAGAGCTCTTCGAGATTACCGGGGTCGGCCTCCCGAACCTGGTCGAGGCCGGTGATACCCACGTCGGCGGCCCCGTCGGAGACGTATTCGGGGATGTCCGCCGCGCGAGCGTAGAGGACGGTCACCTTCGGGTCGACGGTGTCGGCGTACAACTGCCGGTCGGCTCCGTCGACGATGTGGAGACCGGCCCGTTCGAGCAAGTCCTCCGCCGGGTCGTGCAGGCGGCCCTTGTTGGGGACGGCGATGCGCATACGCCCCCTGCGACGGCGCGGGCCAACTGTCTTTCCCCTCACGGTTCTGTCTCGGAGCCGGTCCGAGCGAACGTGGACCCGGCGAACTAAGAGCCGGGCCGTCTAAGCCCGCGCCATGACCGAACTTCTCGTTACCGGCGGGCGAGTCCTCCACCCGGACATGACCGTCGAACGCGCCGACGTGCTCGTAGACCAGGACGACGGCGAGATACTGGCCGTCGAGGCTCCCGGCGAACTCGCGGGCGACGACGAACTCGACGCCAGCGACGGGCTCGTGATGCCCGGGCTGGTCAACGCCCACACGCACGTCGCGATGACCCTCCTCAGAGGGTACGCCGACGACAAGCCGCTTTCCGCGTGGTTACAGGAGGACATCTGGCCCGTCGAGGCCGAACTGACTCCCGAGGACGTGCGGGTCGGCGCGGAACTCGGGCTTATAGAGATGATACAGTCGGGGACGACGGCGCTGTCCGACATGTACTTCCACGTCGACGAGATAGCGGCGGCCGTCAAGCAGGCCGGCCTGCGAGCCGTACTCGGCCACACCGCCGTCACCGTCGGCAAGGACGAGGAGGGCGCACGCGACGACGTTCGACAGAGTCTGGAGACTGCGCGGGACCTCGACGGCACGGCCGACGGCCGCATCAGCACGACGTTCCAGCCGCACAGTCTGACCACCGTCGGCGAGCAGTACCTCCGCAAGTACGTCCCCGAGGCGAACGCCGCGGAGCTACCGATCCACCTTCACGCCAACGAGACCACCGACGAGGTCGCGCCCCTCGTCGAGGAACACGGCGTGCGACCGCTCGAATACGCCGACGACGTTGGTCTGCTCGCAGAAGACACGTTCCTCGCCCACTGCGTCCACGTCGACGAGACCGAAATCGACCTGCTGGCCGAGACCGGAACCGGCGTGGCCCACTGTCCGGCCTCGAACATGAAACTCGCCAGCGGGATGGCCCCGGTCCAGCGACTCCTCGATGCGGGCGTCACCGTCGGCATCGGCACCGACGGCGCGGCCTCGAACAACGACCTCGACATGTTCGACGAGATGCGCGACGCCGCGATGGTCGGAAAGCTCGCCGCCGACGACGCGAGCGCCGTCGCCGCCGAGACGGTCGTAGAGATGGCCACCGAGAACGGGGCCGAACTGCTCGGCATCGATAGCGGCCGTATCGCGCCCGGCGCGAACGCCGACCTCGCGGTGCTCTCGCTGGATTCGGCCCGGCTAACCCCGGCCCACGACCTCGTCTCGCATCTGGCCTACGCCGCCACTGGGAGCGACGTTCGCCACACGGTCTGTGACGGCGACGTGCTCATGCGCGACAGAGACGTGACGGTTTTCGACGAACGAGCGGTTCGGGAGCGAGCACAAGCGCACGCGACGGCAGCGGTCGACCGCGCGCCGAATTGAAAGATAAACGTCCAGAACAGATTTTAAACCATCTAAACGGATTTGCGCCGCCGGTATCAGCGATAGAACCCAGGTGAACGGACTGAACGAGAGGGGGGGTTTAATCCCAGATACCGTCTCGCTACTGACGAGATGCGTACCAAACTACTCGCACTGACCGCTGCAATCGGTATGGTCCTGTTCGCCGTGGGTCCGGGCGTCGCCACCGCGGCCGCCGAGACCACGGACGATGGTACACTGGCCGTCGGGGTCAGTCAGGCAGGCAATCAGGCCGCGACGGTGACAGTCACCGATAACGGCAGCGCCGTCGAGAACGCCTCGGTGAGCGTCGAAGCACTGGACAACGACACGTACGAGGGCACCGGCGATTACGCGACCGACGAGAACGGCACGGTCGAGCTGTCCACCCCCGAGGAGAACGTCACCGTCGAGGTGACCGCGAGCGTCGGCAACGAGACGGCGACGACGACGGCCGAACTGACCGCCGACGCCGAAGAGACGACCGATAACTTCGGTGCCCGCGTCTCGTCGTTCATCCAGTACCTGCTCCAGCACGGGTCGACCAACATCGGTCCGGAGGTCGCCGAGTTCGTGACGCAGAACAACCCCGGGAACGCCCCTGATCACGCTGGTCCGCCCGAAGATGCGGGTCCCGAGCGTGCGAGTGACGCGGGTGAGAACGGGAGCGACGAGAACGAGCCCGCCGCCGAACAGAACGGCGAACGCGGCCCGTCGGAACGCGCGAACGCCTCAGAAAAGCGCGGCCCGAACGGTGACGACGGGGCGAACGCGGGTGAAGACGGCGAGAGCGAAACCGAGGAAATCGAAGCAGAGGAGACCGAGGAAGCCGAAGCTGACGAGGAAGCGAACGACGACGCAGCCGCCGAAGATGACGACAGCGAGACGGACGACTCGGAAGGCGACGACGGCCCGCCGGCCCACGCGAACGGGAACGGCAACGGCCGCTGACCCGCTTCGGTATCGTTTTACGAACACTGGCCGTTTTCCCGGGCATGACAGCCCCCATTTCTGAGCGACTCGACGACGTGGCGGCGGCCCGCGAGTCGGGCCGACGGAAGATGGACTGGGCAGCACAGCACATGCCCATCTGCGCGTCGCTGCGCGAGGAGTTCGAAGCCGACCAGCCCTTCGCCGGCGAGCGGATCGGTATGGCGATGCACGTCGAGGCGAAGACGGCTGTGCTCGCCGAACTGCTGGCCGAAGGTGGTGCTGAAGTCGCCATCACGGGATGCAACCCGCTCTCGACGCACGACGACGTGAGCGCGGCGCTCGACGCGGTCGACGGCGTTACCTCCTACGCCGAACGTGGCGTGGACGACGAGGGGTACTACGCCGCCATCGAAGCCGTCATCGACCACGAACCGACCATCACCGTCGACGACGGGATGGACCTCGTCGCGGCCATCCATGAGGACTACCCCGAACTCATCGACACCATCGTCGGCGGGGCCGAGGAGACGACCACCGGCGTCCACCGCCTGCGCGCGATGGACGAGGACGGCGAACTGGACTACCCCGTCTTCGCAGTCAACGACACGCCGATGAAGCGCCTCTTCGATAACGTCCACGGCACCGGCGAGTCCTCACTGGCCTCCATCGCCATGACGACAAACCTCTCGTGGGCCGGTAAGACCGTCGTAGTCGCCGGCTACGGCCACTGCGGGAAGGGCGTCGCGAAGAAGGCCAGCGGCCAGAACGCCGACGTAGTCGTCACCGAAGTCGAACCCCGCCGCGCGCTCGAAGCCCACATGGAGGGCTACGACGTGTTGCCGATGGCCGAGGCCGCCAAAGAGGGCGACGTCTTCATCACGACGACGGGCAATCGCGACGTCATCGTCAAGGACCATTTCGAGAACATGCAGGACGGCGTCTTGCTCGCCAACGCCGGCCACTTCGACGTGGAGATAGACCTTGCCGCCCTCTCGGAGCTGGCCGCCGACACCTACGAGGCCCGCGACGGCGTACAGGCCTACGAGATGGACGACGGCCGCCGTCTGAACGTATTGGCCGAAGGTCGACTGGTGAATCTGGCGACCCCCATCGCGCTCGGTCACCCGGTCGAAGTGATGGACCAGAGCTTCGGGATTCAGGCTGTCTGTGTGCGGGAGCTGGTCGAGAACGGCGACGCCTACGACGCCGGCGTTCACGACGTGCCAGACAGGTTAGATAAGGAAGTGGCCGAAGTGAAGCTCGCGGCCGAGGGCGTCGAGTTCGACGGGCTGACGGACGTGCAGACCGAGTATATGGATTCGTGGCAGCACGGGACGTAGGGCGGGGCGCGCGAAGCGCGGCCCGCCAATTGCGAGCGGCATAGCCGTCGAATAGATTGATAAGGACCTCAGCAAACAGTGCGAGCATGACGTACGATGCACTGGTACTGGATAGTGACGGGGTACTCGTCGAACCGCCGAGACCCGCTACGTTCGTCGAGGTGGCGCGGACGGCGCTCGACGACACCGGTGTCACCGCCGAACCGACGACAGTGGCGCGAGACGTTGCCGCCGGTCGTCTCGAGGATATCGCCAAGCGGTGCCGTGACGCTGGCGTGGACCTCGCCTCGTTTTGCCAGCGAGCAGCGACCACGGCATTCGCGACCCAGCGCCGGGAACTCGAAGCGGGCTGTCGGGCGGTCTACGACGATATACGGGCGCTGTGGGATCTCGATCTGCCGCTCGGCGTCGTGAGCGACAACCAACCGCAGTTCGTCCAGCACCTGCTTCGCTACTGCGGGCTGGACGAACTGGTCGGAACCGTCCGCTGTCGGTCGTTCGCGCCGCGGACGCTCGAACGGCGAAAGCCCGACCCCACTAATCTCGGGGCCGCGCTGTCGGACCTCGACGCCGAGACGGCCGCGTACGTCGGGGATAGGGCCGTCGACGTCGAGACGGCCGACCGACTGGGTATCGACAGTGTGCTAATAGAACGCGAGGGAGCGGGCCCGGTCGAAGCGTCGCCGGACTATCGGATAGGGACGCTCCGAGGCCTGTCGACGCTCGTCGGATGAGAGGGTGAGGCCCCGAGAGCGTTAGTCCGCCGCGGTCACGGCGTCGGCGGCATCCGTGACCTCCCCGCTGTCTTCTTCGTCCTCGACGACGCCGTCGAGCCAGCCGCCGTGGAGGAAGAACGCGACGGCAGCGACGGTGGCGGCGACGTTGGAGGCGGCGATGCCGTACCACGCGCCCGTCGCGCCCATGCCGAGGGTGATGACGAGGAACGCTGCGGCGGCGGCGCGGAAGCCCCACATCGTCACCAATCCGAGGCCCATCGAGAGGCGGGTCGAGCCAGCGCCGTGGAACGCGCCATTTATCATGTGGAAGACGGCCATGATGGCCCACGTCGGCGCGACGATGCGGACGAACGTCGCGCCGTGGTCGACGACGCTCGCGGCTTGCTCGCCGGTGATGAACACGCCAACGATGGCAGGGGCGAAGTGGACGGCGAGCGCCCCGGCGACGACGAACGTCGCCACGAGGATGGCGCTTGCGAGCAGGACCGTTCGGCGGGCGCGCTCGCGCTTCCCGGCTCCGAGGTTCTGGCCGACCACCGTCTCGACGGCCATCCCCATGCCAATCATCGGGAGCCAGACGAGCGAGGTGAAGCGGCTGCCGATGCCGTAGGCGGCGACGGCGTCGGCACCGACGATAGCGACCAGCGCGGTCATGACGGTGACCGACAGCGCCTGCGTGCTCTGTTCGACGCTGAGCGGGCCGCCGACGCTGACGAGTTTCCGGATGGTCTCGGGGTCGGGACGGAGGTCAGACAGCGACAGTTCGATGCCGACCCGGCCGGTGAAGAGGAGCCAGAAGCCGACGCCCGCGGCGAGGCCGCGGGAGAACACCGTGGCGATGGCCGCGCCCTCGACGCCGAGACCAGTGAATCCAGTCGCAGCGAGCGCGCTGGCACCTAACTCTTCGAGACCGAGCCGCACCAGTAGCGGATTGTCCGCGAAGCCGAGGATGAGGATCGGATCGAGGACGACGTTCAGCGCGACGCTGCCGACCATCAGGTACATCGGCGTCTTCGTATCGCCCCAGCCGCGAAGCAGGGCGTGGAAGATGAAGAAGCCAAAGAGGAAGTACAGGCCGAGGAAGACGTAGCGGGTGTAGGTGACCGCCATCTCGTGGATGGCCGTGCCGGGCTGGGAGCCGATGAGCGCGAGCAGGTGCGGCGTCACCAGGTAGCCGACGACCGAGATGACCACGGAGAGCGCGGTGACGAAGAGGAACGTCTGGCCGGCGACGTGGCTCACTTGGGCCTCGTTCTCCGCGCCGGTATGCTGGGAGATGAGTATCGTCCCCGCCGCGGCGATGCCGCCGCCGACACTCACGAGCAAGAAGACGATGGGCCACGAGAACGAGAGCGCGCTCACGGCGTCGCGCCCGAGGCGGCCGACCCAGAACGTGTCGGCGAGGTTGTACAGCGTCTGGAGAAGCTGCGTCGCCACCAGCGGCGCGGCCAGCGCCAACAGCGGTCGCAGGAGACTGCCCTGCGTGAACCGCTCCGCCTGCTCGCTCGTCGCCGTCACCGACACCACCGCCGCAGAGAGAAGGGACCGAACATGGTACTGACTGGTCGGTCAGTCAGTATAGCCGTTGTGTGAGTACGGTACGCTCTCACACAGAAATGATTTCAGTCGGCGGAGACGGCCGAGTCGCGGTCGTCTGGCTCGTCCGCGTCGTCTTCCTCGACGACGGAGTCGTCCCAGTTCCCGAAGACGAACCACGCGGCGACGATAGCGGCGGCGGCGAGGTGCGAGACGGCGATGCCCCACCAGACGCCAGCAGCGCCCATGCCGAGGACGGTGATGAACAGCAGTGTCGGGGGAATGCGAAAGAGCCACTGCGAAGTAACGGAGAAAGCCAGTGCCGTCCGCGTACTGCCAGCCCCCCGAAAGGCGGCGTTGAAGAGGTGGAACAGTCCCATGAACACGTACGTCGGGCCGATAATACGGAAGTAGTCGGCCCCCATCGACAGGACCTCGGGGTCGGTCTGGCTCACGTCGAAGAACGAGGCGACGATTGCCGCGGCGAAGGCGTAGGCCCCGGCGCTGGCGAGCAAGAAGAGAGCGCCGCCGAGGCCGGCCGCCAGGAGGACGGACCGGCGGGCGCGACCCGTCTGGTCCGCACCGAGGTTCTGCCCCACCGCCGTCTCGACGCCCTGTGCGAGGCCGACCGCGGGGAGGTAGACTAGCGTGTTGATGCGGTTGCCGACGCCGTAGGCCGCGACGGCGTTGGTTCCGACCATCGCCACGAGGACGGTCATCCCGGTGTAGGCCAGCGAGTCCGCCGACCGTTCGAGTCCAGCGGGGCCACCGACATCCAGTATCTTCCAGACCGTCTCGCGGTCCGGCCGGAGGTCCGACAGTGAGAGGTCGATACCCAACCGACCGGAGAACAGGAGCCAGAAGCCCGCGATTGCCGCCCCGCCGCGGGCGATGACGGTGGCGATTGCCGCGCCCTCGACGCCCATTCCGGCGAAGCCGGTCAGGTCGTACAGCGTCGCTTCGAGGCTCGTCAGTTCGGCCATCGAGAAGACCACGTTGTCGTCGAAGCCGAGGACGAAGAAGGGGTCCAGTACGGCGTTAGCGAGGACGCTGCCGAGCATCAGGTACATCGGCGTCTTCGTGTCGCCCCATCCGCGTAAGATGGCCTGAAACGCGAACGCGCCGAACATGAACGCCGTCCCGGCAAAGATGATGCGAGTGTAGTTGACGGCCATCGCGTGAATGGCCGACCCCGGTGTCGTTCCGATGTAGGGCAGGAGGACGGGTGCAACGACGTAGCCGACCGCCGAGAGCAGGCCCGAGACGGCGGCCGTGACCGCGATGGTCTGCCCGGCGACGGCCCGTACTCGCTCGTCGTTGCCCGCGCCGCGGTGTTGAGAGACGAGGACGGTCCCAGCGATAGTCAGCCCGCTTCCAAGCGAGATGGTCACGAAGATGAACGGAAGCGAGTAGGTCAGCGCCGCCACCGCCTCGCCGCCCAACTGCCCGACGACGAACGTATCGACGAGGTTGTACGCGACCTGGAGGAGCTGCGTGCCCACGAGCGGCAAGGAGAGGGCCAACAGCGGACGGAGAAGCGGCCCCTCGGTCAGGTCCACGGAACGGTCGGTCTCTGGCACGTCCAATCCTACATAGGTGCGAAGTGATAATTCATCTGGATTGGTTCGATCGGGGACGGCAAATTTATTCGGCCACGTCCGAAACGCCAGTCCATGCAGCCGCTCCACGCACGCTATCCGTTCCTCGAAGGGGCACGCGAGGCCGTCGAGGCCGCTGCGGTCGATCTGAGCGAGGTCGTCGCCACCGACGAGACCGTCACCCAGCGGGCGCTGGAGCGGGTCGAACACGCAATTACGGACGGCACCGTCGGCGAGCCACATCGGCGGACCCGCGTCGAACTGCTATCCTATCCGGTCGCGCGCGTCCTCGTCTCGCTGGTCGACCAACACGTCTGCACCCGCAAGTACGCCCGCGCGGAGGCCGAGACGGCTCACGAGCGGTTCGCCGAGGAGTTCGAACAGACGACGGAGTTCAAATCCACGCAGAGCGAGCGCGTCGAGTTACGCGACCTGCTGGCCGAGTTCGACCTCTCGGCGTCGGTCCGCGAAGCCGAGACGGGCTACTGGGTGGCCGTCGGAACCTACCTCGACCTGGCGGCCGACCAGCGGGGCGACGAGTGGCGACTGGTCAACCGACCGCTCGCGGACGGCCGGGTCCGGATCACCGACGACGACCTACACGTCTTGTTGAAACAGGCCATCCGCCACCGCGTCGAGGACGGGTTACCGTTCGACGTGCCCGACGTCATCGCCGACGAACTCGACGGGGAAGTCGAACAGCTCCGCGAGGTGCTCGCCGACCTCGACCTAACCCGCGAGATAGATACCGTCGTCCCCGAGATGTTTCCCCCGTGTATGCAGGCGCTGCTCGACCAGGTTCAGAAGGGCGAGCATCTCGAACACCACTCCCGCTTTGCCATCGCCGCCTTCCTCACCAGCATCGGGATGACGACCGACGAAATCGTGGACCTCTTTCAGGTCAACCCCGGGTTCGGCGAGGAGGCGACCCGCTATCAGGTCGACCACATCCGCGGCGACACCAGTCCGACGGAGTACTCGACGCCGGCCTGTTCGACGATGAAGTCCTACGGCGACTGCGTCAACATGGACGACCTCTGTAAGCGCATCTCCCATCCGATGGCCTACTACGAGAAGAAACTGGACGACGCCGACGACGACGAACTGGTGGACTGGCGAGAGGAGAACGGCGAGGACGAGGCCGAAGCCGACGCTTAGAACTGCTGTCGTTCCATCCAGACGCCGGCGACGAGCATCACGACGATGAACAGCCCGATAGAGCCGACGATAGCGATGCCACCCTGGTCGGTCAGTCCCCCGTTGCTCGAATAACTCGTGGAGACGAAGACGGCAGCACCGACGAAGACGACCAGCGCGACGCTGGAGATGACGATCTGCATAATTGCCTCCCGGTCGATTTCCATGTGGCGCGATATCCCCGGGCCGGGCAAAAGGGTGTCGAAGCGGCTCAGACGGACGTTCTGTCCCCACCCCCGGCGAGACATTTACGTCCGTAGAGACCCTACGTTTCGACTGGACACACCGAGAAATACAGCCGTGTCCGCCCGCTATGACTCTACTCAAGCCATCCGCAAATGCAGAACCGACTGCACTCGCACCGGACCCCAGTAGCCTCTCGTCACGCGCCGTTCGCGCGTGGACCGAGCGCATGGCCGTCCGACAACAACGAGACGGGACCTACGCGGTCGCGACCGAGAGCGGCCACACGTACGTCGTCGACTTGCGCGACCACTCCTGTACCTGCCCCGACCACGAAATTCGTGGCGAACGGTGCAAACACCTCCGGCGGGTCGCCATCGAAATCACCGCCCGCCGAATCGCCCCGCCGGGCCGCCAGCGCGCCCGCTGTGACGTTTGCGAGGAGGTGACGTTCGTCCCCGAGGAGGCCGAGCCGCCGCATCTCTGTGGCAACTGCCGCGTCGCGCCGGGCGACATCGTGGTCGACCGCGAGACCGGTGACAGTCTCGTCGTCGCCGAAGTGATGAACGAGAGAGCGAACGAGTACGTCATCGAAGCCACCGGAAAGACCGTCGCCGCCCACGACACCAACGACGGCTACCCCAAGGACGACATCGTGGTCGAGGTGACGTATCTTGGCGACGCCACGCGAAACGACAACCCACGCCGCTATGCGTTCCCGTACTCGCGTCTCAACCACACTGACGCGGAACTGGTCGGGTAGGTGAAGGTCTGCGCGTAGCGAAGAGCCTCGTGAGCAGTCGCGCGGATTCGAGCGAAGCGAGATTCTTTGCTTACTCTAGCATCGCCGCCGCCTCCTCTTTCTCCAAGTCGCCGCGTTCGAACGCCGAGAGGATGTCCAGCACCGCCTGGTCCGGCCCGTCGTCGGCCACCTCGTCCAGCGTGACCTTCCGCGTGTCGCCGACGAACTCCGCGAAGTCGGTCCCTTCCGCGAGGGCCGTCTCCTTCTTGACGCGGTAGTTGCCGCCGTCGGTCGTGTAGAGGTCGCCCGGGTGGAAGAAGTACCAGTCTTCGCGGTCGAAGCGGACGCCGACCCGCGGTTTCGCGCCGAAGTTTCGCGCGAAGAACAGCAGTGCCTCAATCTCCTCGCCGGTTAGATAGATTGGATCACCGGCGCTGGATTTCGCCTCGATAGCGTAGAACGTCTCGCCGTCGCCGGTCAGCACGTCGGGCAGTTCGCGTTCGGTCGCACTCCCGCTCGCCGGCGCTCGCATCACCGCAAAGCCCGCCTCGTCTAAGGCGTTGACGAGTTCCCGCTCGCGACGGTCCCCCTTCGCGTTCGAATTTGCCATTGGCGTTCGTTTAGCCGTGGCAGTTAAAAATGGCTCGCGGCCAGCGGAAGTGGTTACTCGTGATAGCACGTAGCAGTGTAAGCGGCTAGCAGGTTCTGGTTGCGTTTTATCCAGCCGAGTGGTTCGAGAGCGCTTCGCTACTCCTCCGCTCTCGCCTCGATTTCCCGAATGACTTCCTCAGTCTCGCCGCCGTCGCTTCGCACCGCCTTCGCGTAGCGGCGGTACTCCTGTGGCGAGACCTGCACCGTCTTCGACTCGCCCTTGTGGGTGAGTTCCAGTCGGACCATCCCCTGCGGATTGTTCCGGGTACGAAAACTCGCCATCGCGGTGAAGACGAACCAGAACGACATCGACGCGCCGATGAAGTACGCCATCGCCGTCTCGAAGGCCAGCGTCTCCGCGCCGGTCGTCCAGCGGCCGGGGTAGGCGTATTGGAAGATGGCGATACCGACCAGACAGCAGAGCGTGCCGACACCGACGCCGACCTGCTCGCGACGGCTCGACGGGAGGACGGCGACGACGGCGAGGAACATCGCCGGGATTCCCAGCCCGCCGAGCGTCCCGGCGAGCTTCTCGGCGGCACGGATGTCGGTGGCTCCGACCCAGTCCGACAGCGGCGTCGTCACCAGCAAGACGCCGACGACGACGGCAGTCGCCCCGAAGAGACCGAGGACGACCCCGGCGAAGACGCGGCGCGGGTCCCGCCCCTCGAAGCGGCGGGTTCCGTAGGCGTCGCCGAGGTTCTCCATGGCACGGGGTTGTTCCCCATCCCACAAAACGATACGTCAGACGCGCGTCGGACTGGAGACGGCCCGCAGGGCGGCGTTACCGGCCCGGCACAGCGTTCCGAGGTGGTCAGCGTCAACTGGTTCGAGCGCCGCATCGGGAATGAGTTCGGCCAGTCGCTCGCCGGTCGACGGGGCAACGTTGGTGTCCCGTTGACCCTGAAACACGGTTACTGGGACGGTCACTGACGCCAGGTCGAACGGCCACGGTCGAGCGAGCAGTGCTAGCTCTCGGACGACGCCGCCGGGACCGTCGGCCATCGCTTCCAATACGTCGGCCCGGACGAGGCGGGCCACCTCGTCGGCCGACAGCGCGTTCGTCGCGGGAGCGCCGTCAGCGACCAGCGAGCGGGCGAACGACGGGTCGCGGCGGGCGAGCGCCCATCGCTGTCCGCGGAGCAAGAGCGAGACCACCGGCGGAACGTACCGAGCCAGCGAACCGAGAACCCGCTGTGTGTTGCCTGTCTCGCCAACGCTCGGTGGGCCGCTACCGCCGACCAGCGCGATTCGGTCGACGCGCTCTAGTCGGTGACACGCCAGCGCGAACGGCGCGCCACCGGAGAACCCGACGACGTTCGCGGCGTCGATATCGAGGTGGTCCAACAGCGCGGTGACGTCGGCCGGCCACTCCTCGATGCCGACGGCCGCATCGTCCGAGCGGCCGATTCCCGGTCGGTCGGGAGCGACGAGGCGGAGTCCCTGCTCGGCGGCGGGTTCGTCGAGCAGTCGGCCGAGCAGTCTCGACCCGGGCGTCCCGTGCACGAACAGGACCGGCGTGCCGTCGGGGTCGCCGTACGTCGCGTAGGCTAGCTGTCGTCCGTTGACATCGAGAGAGGAAGGGGAGGGGGCATCGGCCGGCGTCCAGTCGCTGGCGGGGAGCATCGGAACCTATCGAATGCAGTGAGTTACTCGCTCTGGATACGCGGGGCAAGCATGTAGGTGACGCGGCCCTCGCCTTCAGCGAAGTTGAAGTGCATCTTGACGGGGAACTCCTCGCCCAGTTCCATCTCGACCTCTGCGTCTTTCGGGATGGCCTTGTTCATGTTCTTCAGGTAGTCGAGCGAGAACAGGGAGTGGGCGTCGCCGGCGGTGAGGTCGATGAGGTCGTCGCGTGTCAGTTCGAGATGGACGTCGTCGGTGTCGCCCTCGGCGTCGACGTAGAACAGTTCGTCGGTGGCATCGACACCCAGTGCGATGTGGTCGCTGACCATGTCCGCGGCGGTGACCGCGCGGTCGATGTCGCGGCCCTCGACGACGATGTGAGCCGACAAATCGAGGTCGGGCAGGTCCGGTTCCTGTCGGATGGAGTCGGGATCGATGAGCGCGAGCGTGTATTCGAGTCCGTCGATGGCGATGTGGAGTTTGCGCGTCTCCTCGTCTAAGTCGAGGTGGACCAACTGGCCGGAGTCGGCCATGCCGGCGATGTCTTCCAGTCGAGAGAGATTGACGCCGATGAGTCCGCCGTCCGTCTCGTAGGATTCGAAAGCCGCCGCGTCCAGTCGGAGGTCGACCATGCCGACGTTGGCTGGGTCGACCGCTCGAATCTCCAGCCCGTCGTCTTCGAGGTGGATCTTGCATTCGTCCACCAGCACGCTCACAGAGTCGAGAGCCGCCTGGAGCGTGTCCGCGCTCACAATGGCGTTGAACATCTTGAACCGGGCTACGCCCCCATGCATTAAAAAGCCCCTCATTGAATCCGCGTGCGCGTGCGACCCCCAATCAGCAGATGACGGAGTCCCGCCGGGCATCTCTTCGTTATCAACTCACAGGGGAATGGAGGGAAAAAGACAGCGGTATTCCGTCTCGAACGGCTCGGGTCGGACCAACTCGAAGCCGGCGTTAGCGGCGACTTCAACACCGGAACGGCCGCGGGCGGCAACGGTGACGGCGGGAGCGGTGCGGGCGGGCCGGGTTTCGGCGTCGCTGCCCCATCGCCGCGGCGCTCGGCTACGGCGCGTTACGCGGTAAGTAGAACCCGGAGAACGACACCCATAACCGCCTCGGCGGGCTACTCGGGGCAAATGAGCCGGAAAGACGAATACTACAACAAGGCGAAACAACAGGGCTACCGCGCCCGCTCGGCCTACAAGCTCCAGCAGCTAGACGAGACGGCCGGGCTCTTCGGTGAGGGCCGGACCGTCGTTGACCTCGGAGCCGCGCCGGGCGGCTGGCTGCAGGTCGCCGCCGAGCGCGTCGGCGAGCGAGGGACCGTCGTCGGCGTCGACCGCCAGCGAATAGATCCGCTCGACGACCCCGAGCCGTCCGTCGAGTACGTCCGCGGCGACATGACCGACGAGAGCACGAAAATCGAAATCCGCGACGTGGTCGGTGGCGTGGACGACGAACGCGGCGGACCCGTCGATGTAGTCATCTCCGACATGGCTCCGAACATGACCGGCGAGTACGACTTAGACCACGCTCGCTCGGTTCATCTGGTTCGACAGGCCTTCGAAGTGGCGACGGACCTCCTCGACACGGGCGGGGACTTCGCCGCGAAGGTGTTCGACGGACAGGACCTAGAGGACCTGATAGCCGACATCGAACCAGAGTTCGAGTACGTCCGCGAGGTCCGCCCCGACGCCTCCCGGGACTCCTCCTCGGAGCTGTATCTGGTGGCGAAACACCGCCTGACCGCGCCAGTCCGTGAAGGCGATGTGATCGAGGTGACCATCGAGGACATCGGCGAGGAGGGCGACGGCATCGCGAAAGTCGAGGACTTCACCGTCTTCGTCAGCGGTGTCGAGGAAGGCGAGACGCTCGACGTGCGCGTCGACGACGTGAAACCCCGCTACGCGTTCGCGCAACCGACCGAGTAGGGAGCGCCGCTTTCTTCGCTTACTTACGTCGCTGTCTCGCGGGCGGTGCCCGCTCGGCGTACCGAGGTTCCTCGTTTCACTCGGAACCTCGCAATGTCTCGTTGAGGAACCGCAACGTCTTCGACCAGGCATCTCTCGTCGCTTCGGGCTGGAAGCTCTCGCCGCTCGGGTTGGCGAAGGCGTGACCGGCTCCCTCGTAGACGTATATCTCGTGTTCGACGCCGAGCGCATCCAGCACTCGGTTGAACTCGCGGACGGACTCGACGGGGACGACCTGATCTTCCGCGCCGAAGATGCCCAGTACCGGGCCGTCGATATTCCGGAGCGTCGATTCGTTCGTCGTCAGCGTCCCGTAGTAGATGACCGTCGCGTTCAGATCCGCGTCGCTCAGGCTTAGTTGGAGGCTCTGACCGCCACCGAAACACCAGCCGAGACTGGCGACCTGGTCGGTCGTGTTCGGGTGGGCGCGCAGCCCCGCGGTCGCGTTGCTCATCTTCGCCACCGCCTCGTCGGGATTGTTCCGCACTTCACCGGAGAGTTGAGCGGCTTCCGAGGAGTTCGTCGCCACGCGGCCGTCGTAGAGGTCGACAGCGAAGACGACGTAGCCGTGGCCCGCGAGGATGTCGGCCATGTGCCTGATGTTCTCGTTGAGTCCCCACCACTCGTGAATCATGACGACGGCGGGGTAGGACCCGTTATCAGCCGGCCGAGCGAGGTAGCCGGACGTGCCGTTGATGGTCGTGTTCTTAGCGGTTATTGCAGAGAGATTCTCCGCGCTGAAGATGTCGGCGTTCGACCCGTTCGTGACTACACGACAGGTCCCGTTCTTCTCGATCGCACCCGGTTGACACCCCATGTGCGGCGTCTGGGTGTACGACGCCGTCGGTGCGTCCGTGGGAACTGGTGTCGTGGTGGCCGTCGTCGCGGTGGCGTTCGTCTGCGCGGCCGCCTCACTCCCTTGGAGCGCTCCCGAGCAGCCGCTCAAGAGCAACAGTACTGCCAGCGTCAATGCAAAAGCTGTGGTTCGCATATCCTGTTAGGTAAGCTACACGAATCAAAGCAGTTGTGACGGATTGGCCACGGATACTCCTCAACTCAATCAGCTCGTGTGGGGACACTACCGACGCCGTTGCCACGAGCGAATCCGACGACGGCGTAGACGAACGGCGTGTCGACCAGCGCGATAGTGAGTTTCAGGAGGTACTGACCGACGACGAGCGAGAACGCTCCAGCGAGCCCCATTCCCTGAAAGAGGACGAAGCCGACGCCGACGAAGATGATCGTATCGACGAGCTGGCTCGTGGCCGTCGAGCCGACGTTGCGAAGCCAGAGCGCGTCTCCGTCAGTCGCGTCCCGCAGTGCGTGAAAGAGGAACACGTCGAGGTTCTGGCTGACGACGTAGGCCATGAGACTGGCGACGACGATGCCAGTACTGGCCGCCAGCACGTTCCGGAACGCCGTGGGATCTACGGGTTGGGCCGCCGCGGGCAGGCCAGGCGCGAGAATCGTGCTCCAGACCAGCGCCAGCAGGACGAAGTTCATGGCGAAGCCGACGTTGACGACGACGGTGGCGGCCCGCCGGCCGTACAGTTCGGCGTAGCAATCGGAGGCGAAGAAGGTTAGCGCGTACGCCAGCGCCGCGCCGGGCAGAACCAGCGTGTCGCCAGCGAGCGGCAGCGAGAACGGGAGATCGAAGGCGAGCAGTTTCGACGCCGTGACCTGGGAGACGACCAGCGCCGTCACGAACAGCGCGACGAGAGCGATCCGGACGGGTTGGCCGTCGCTACGCATCGTCTGGCCGTCACTGCTCATCGTCTAATCGTCCCTGTCGCTCGTCGATGTCGTCCAGCAGGTCGAGCGTCTTGCGGATGGAGGCGCGGATGGCCTCGCTCCGGTTGACGAACTTTCCGTCCTCACCGACGTGTTCGTCTAAGTCCCCCAGTAGCTCGGCGGGCACTTCGACGCTTATCTTGGGCATATCTGGAGAATATCGACAGGCCCGCTTAAATCAGTCGGCTCGCCGTCAGTCCGCGGGGTCGCTCCGGCCTTTCGGCGTCCGGCGGCCGCCCAGCGTGTACACCCAGAGGATGCCCAGACCGACGAGGTACGCGAGCGACACCGGGATGCCGACCAGCAGCATCGTGAAGATGCCGCTGGGCGAGAGGATGGCCGAGAGCGCGACGATGGCGATGACCACCTCGCGCCAGCGTTTGTACATCAGCTCGAAGGGGACGATGCCACCCCGGTGAAACAGGAACATCGTCACGGGAATCTCCACGAGCAGACCGATACCGACGGTGAGGAAGAACACCAACCACCCGAACTTGCTGATGCGGTAGGCGATGACCATGTTCGCCTGCAACTGGTCGTAGGCGATCGCCGAGATGGTCATCGGCGCGACGTAGAGAAAGCCCAACAGACTCCCACCGACGAGTGCCACGAACACCGTCCCGCCCCAGACGAGCAGGACGTTGCGGTCACCGACGACGAAGCCGCGTTCGCGCAACGCCGGCCATGCGAAGTACAGTAACAGCGGAACGACGGAGACGAACCCGAGGATGGTCGAGAACTTCACGATGAAGACGAGGTGCTCGACTGGATGGAGCGTGACGATGTCGAACCCTTCGGCCATTCCCGGCGGCAGACGGCTGACGAAGGTGTTCTGTAGCCGCTCGATGCCGCCCGAATAGAGGAAGAAGAATGCGCCGGCGAGGACGGCACCGAACACGCCCATGATCCAGAACGCCTTGGATGCGATGGAGTCGAAGATAAAGCGCAGGTCGTAGTAGTACCCGCCGACATCGTCTTCGGTCTTCTCCTCCTCGGAGAAGGCGCTCATCATGCCGGCGGTGGTCGAAGCGAGGACGTTCTCGTCTTCGCCGCCGTCGCCACTCTCGGCTGTCGCGGCGTCGGCGTTGGCAGCCTGAGCGACCTCCTGATCGGATTCGTCGCCCTCGTTGGCCATATCCCAGCGGTCGAGGATGAGCTGGGCCTTCTCCTGGTCGCCCTCCGAGAGCGCAGTGTCGGCGTGGGCCAGCGCCTGTTCCTCGCTCATTTCCTCGAACACTTCCGGCGGCGCGACTTCGACGGCCGCCCCGTCGATCTCGTCGATGTCGATGGCCGTCGGGTCGCCGTGTCGCCGGCCCGAGGGGGCAGCGCTCTGGCCTAGCGCCTTCAGGACGTAGTAGTAGAGGACGCCGACGGCGACGAGGAGGCCGAGCGCCGCGCCGAGAACGATGGCCGTCGTCTCGGCCGTGAGGCCGAACAGCGCCGG
Organism: Haloarcula amylovorans; assembly: GCF_004681185.1. Lineage (GTDB taxonomy): Archaea > Halobacteriota > Halobacteria > Halobacteriales > Haloarculaceae > Haloarcula > Haloarcula amylovorans. The sequence continues at coordinate 116,081 of NZ_SRIF01000002.1, forward strand.
GCGTGCGAGGTTTCCGGTGAGCCGCGAGGAGTACTGGGCGGCGTACGCTTCGGCCGCCTGCACGTACTCGAAGGCCGACGTGGTCAACACGAGGTACACCGCGCCGCCGACGGCGACGACGACGCCCAGCAGGACGTTCCAGTGACTCGCGGCGACTCGTCGCGTGCTGATGAGGTCCGAAGAGCGTTTGATCGTAACCGCGAGCTTCGAGAGCGCGAGACTCAGCGCGTAGAGGCCACACAGCGGTGCGGCCCACATGATCTGCGTAAAGGGGTCCGGCGGCGAGAACAGCGCCCCGAAGGCGAAGATGATGACCACGGCGTAGCGCCACTTGTCCCGGAACGTCTCGTAGGGGACGATCCCGGTGTACGAAAGGACGGTCATCAACAGCGGCAACTGCGCGGCGAGTCCGAACGACGCCGCCAGCAAGAAGACGAACTGCGCCCATTTGACGATGGAGTATTGCGGCTTGAACCCAGCGGAGATCGCGTTGCCCGCCAGGAAGTTGAACATCATCGGGAAGAACAGTTCGTAGGCATAGGCGACGCCGACGGCGAACAGCCCCAGACTGGTGAAGACGAACAGCGCCCCTTTCCAGACCGGGATGTGTTCGGCGGGCCACCATCCCCGCTGGCGCAGTCCGTCCCGCCCAAAGTAGACGAGCAGGGGCAAGGCCATGAGAATGCCGACGACGGCCCCAATCTTCACCTGCAAGAGGATGACGTCGAAGGGCGTGACCGCGACGATGTTCGCGGCCTCCTGCGTCGTGAGGTCCATCTTCGAGTACAGGAGGTCCTGCTTGAGCTGGTCCCAGACCCCGTATTGCAGGGCCATGATGGTCCCCATCATTCCGACGACGAAGACGATGAACACCTTCTGGAGGTGCGTCTGTGCGGTGCCGAGCATCGCCCCCAGCGTCGCCCGACCGCTTTGGACAGTCTGGACGGTGTCCTCGTCTATCGCACTCGCCATCTTCCGTGAGGATAGCCGAGTCGTCGTTATCAATTTGTCCATCACGCGAGCGTCCGAACCCCCTGAGCGTGGCCGCTCGAAAAGAAAGTTTACAACTACCACCCCCAAATGCAGTGCCAGATGGTGGACGGCGACGAGGACGAGGAGCGCTCCGACCCCGATGAGCCGCGCGACCCACCAACGTTGGACGACAACGAAGCCGAGGTCAATCCGCAGGACGACCAAGACACGTCCGACGACGAACTCGCAGTCGAGGACGAATCGACGGCTGCCGAGTGGTTCGACTCCGAGACCGACAGTAACGATGGCCAAGACGAGGCTCCTCCGGAGCCGCACGAGGAGGAGCCTGACGGCGACGAGACGGTCGACAACGCCGTCGTCGACGACTCGGCGTCGGGACTTGGCTCCGGAGCGTCCGACGACGACGAACCGCTCGTCTCGCCCGACGAAGACGACAACGAGGCCGAGTTCAACCCGCCAGAGCGCGACTACGACGAGGACCGGTACGCGGAGCCCGAGGAGGACCTGCCGGACACCGATTCGATGGCGTCGGGCGGCCTCGACTCCGAGCGGATCGAACGCGACGACGACCTCGAACCCATAAGCGACGACCTCGACCCGATAGGCGACGCGCCCGCCGGTGGCAACGAGGCGACCACCGGGGCACACGCCCTGCCTGAACCGACGCGACCCGGCCTGTTCGACCGTGAACCGGCCGATGTCGAAGCCGCTGTCCCGGCCGACGTGCCCGTCGACCGGGGAATCCCCCCGACGCCGAGTCACGACTCGGACGCTGGCGGTGCGCCGGCGACTGGCGCTGGCGACCCGGGGCACGGCTCTAACGGGGAAGCGGGACTCGGCGGCGCGCCCGACGACCAGGAGATGCCGCTCGCCGACCACGTCGAGGAGATGGCGATGCGCCTGTTCGTCGTCGTCGGCGTGATGTCCGTCGTCGCCGTCCTCACCCTTCCCGTCTCGGACGAGCTCATCAACTTCCTCTGGTACTCCTTCCTCGACGGCCCTGCCGAAGCCTGTAGCCAGGTCGCCGTCAGCGCCCAGCAGGGCGGCGAGGCCGTCGGCCCCGCCGGTGCGGACTGTCCGCACATCTACAGCCCGCTGTCGCTGATATTCGCGCGGCTGAAAGTCGCGTCGTTAGTGGGCATGATCGTCGCTCTGCCGGTCTTCGTCTACCAGACGTACTTGTTCATGCGACCGGGGCTGTACCCCCGCGAGCGGCGCTACTACCTCGCCGCGGTCCCGACGAGCCTCGTGCTCGCAGCCGTCGGCGTCGCCTTCGCGTACTTCGCCGTCCTGCGGGCGATGTTTGATTACTTCAGCGTCTACTCCGACCGGGCCGCCGACCTCGCGTTCGGGCTGGGCGATACGTTCAGCCTCATGGTCCTGATGCTCGGCTTCTTCGCGCTGGTCTTCCAGATTCCGCTGTTCGTGATGCTCGCCATCATGATGGGCGTGACGACCCGGCGGTGGCTCGTCGAGCGCCGCCTCTACTTCTGGGGCGGGTTCGCCGCTGTCGCATTCGTCTTCAGTCCCGACCCCACCGGGATGGCCCCGCTGATGGTCGCCGTGACGATGATCGGCCTCTTCGAGGGGACGCTCCTGCTGTTGAAGTGGACCGGGAGCAGTTCGCCCATCCCGAGCATCGACGACCTCACGGACCGCCGACCGACCATCTACGCGCTGTTCGCGCTGGTCGGCTACGTCGTGAGTCCCCTCCCAGTCCCCACCGGCTACTACGAGGAGTTGCCCGCGACGATAACGGACACGCTGGCAACGGTGGGGCTCGCCCCGCCGATACTCGTCGGCGGCGGCCTCATCGTCCTGTTCGAGCTGACGGCGTACGTCAACAAGAACTACTACGGGAGCGTCCGCCTCTGGCGGGGTCTCCGCCGGGCCCGCCTGCCGCTCTGGACGGTGGCCATCGTCGTCGGCTACCTCTCCAGTCCCGACCCCGCGCTGTTCCGCCTCGTCCAGCAGTTCAGCGTCGAACCGACCATCGCGGCGGCTATCGCCGTCGGCCTCGTCGTCCTCTTCGAGGGGACGCTCGCGCTCGCTCGCTGGCGGAGCGGTGACCCCGAGGACGACCATGATGCGGAATTCGAGGCCGAGACATGAGCACGGTGCTCGTCGTCCGCCACGGCGAGACTGCCTGGAACCGCGAGGGCCGCGTCCAGGGGTGGGCACCGACCGAACTGACCGACCGCGGCCGCGAGCAAGCGACGGCGCTGGGTTCGTGGCTCGCCGAGAACTACGACGTGGACCGTGTCCGCTCCTCGGACCTCCAACGGACCCGTGAGACAGCCGAACACGCGGTCGACGCCGCCGAGGCCCTCCCCGACCCGACGGTCGACGAGTCGTGGCGCGAACGCGGCTTCGGCGTCTATCAGGGCTTTCTCGCCAAGGACCTCTTCGACCGCCATCCCGGCCACGAGCCGGAAGCGAGCGTCTCGGTTCTCGACGCCGCCCCCGAGGGCGGCGAGAGTATTGTGGCCTTTTGTGACCGCGTCGAGTCGGCGTGGACGGAGTTCTGCGAGACGGTCGACGACGGCGAGACGGTGGTGCTGGTCACCCACGGCGGCGTCATCAAAATCCTGCTCTCGGTCGTGGCCGACCGCGGCCGCGAGCAGACGCTCTCGGGCCACTCGCCGCCGAACTGCTCGGTGACCGAGATTCGTCTCGACGGCGACGAGCCGGAGCTCGTGAGTGAAGGCGACGCGGTGTGGGACTAGCGAGGTTCCGAACGAAGTGCGGAACCTCGAATTGCGAGCGGTGACAGCAGGGAACCGCGAGCAGTAGCGAAGACCGCGGAAGCGCAGCGGCGTTCACCTATCGGAGTCACCGACGTACGACACGTCGATCGTCACATCGACCCGATGCCGAAGGCGGACCAGTAGCACGAAACCGACGGAGGAGGCCGCGACGGTCGCGAGATTCACCATCCCCTCCGCTATTGGATCGACGTCTTCTGGCGGCCGCCGAAACACCCGATAGTACGACCCGTTGCTCAGCCGTATCGGCGTCGCCGGCGGCACCACCGCACGATAGGACGCTGTGTCACCCGTTCGGGCCGTCTCTGCGACGACCGGTGGAACGTCATGGGAGGCTACAGCACGGGAAATATCCCGAAGCGCCGTTTCCGGTGGCACGGCGTCGAGTGCCAGCTCGACTGGATACAGCCCGTCGCTCCGCTGTGCGGAGCTGTTCGTGACGGTGGTCGTCTCGTAGACAGTGCCGTTCAGCAGCACGTATCGGTACTCGTCGGAGAACCTGTTCAAATTCGACGACGGGTTTGTGCTGTACCAGCCGCTCGGAACCGTCTCGTTCTCGAGGAGCAACCGTTCGAAGGCACACGGGCGAATTCGCAACAGCCCCGAGCATGCGATCTGGTCGCTGATAGCGGCCCCCGGTGGGACAGCGTCCGGGGCGGCGTACTCGATACCGGCGTCGGTCGTCGTGACTTCGACGCGCTCGTAGCGGTACTGCGAATCGGCGAGATGCAGAGCGGGCATCCAGAGGGGGGCGACGAGGAAGGCTACGGCCACGAGCCCCACGAACGCGTCGCGGAGGGCATCGAATACGTCGATGGTGAGAGAGGAGAAAAGTCTTGCTCGGTTCGAAAGGGGCAGCGCAGTCAGTCGTCGACGCTCGGGTAGTCGGCGTCGAAGACGTTCGAGACCACGTCGTCCTCACTTTGCTCCTCTTCGGGGCTGACGCTGCCGGTCTGGTAGCCGTGGAGGTCGAGCGTGACGTGGTCGAAGCCACAATCTTCGACGTGGTCGCGAGCCGCCCGGACGAAGTCGGGGTCCAGCGCCGCCTCCAGTTCCGCCTCGCCGACTTCGATGCGGGCCAGGCCGTCGTGGTCGCGCACGCGGAACTGCTCGAAACCCCACGTCCGGAGTAGACGTTCGGCCTTCTCGACGCGAGAGAGTCGGTCTTCGGTCACTTCGAGACCGGTCGGGATGCGCGAGGAGAGACACGCCATCGAGGGCTTGTCGGCGACCGAGAGGTCGTACTCGCGAGCGATGTCACGGACCTCGGGCTTCTCGATGTCGTGTTCCAGGAGCGGGGAGTAGGCGTCCAGTTCCTCGACGGCTCGGAGACCGGGGCGGTGGCCCTCGCCCACGTCGGAGGCGTTGGTGCCGTCACAGACCACGTCGATGCCCAGTTCCCGAGCGCGGTCGTACATCGCGCCCAGTCGCATCGACCGGCAGTGATAACACCGCATGTCGTCGTTCTCGATGAACTCCTGACTGTCGAGTTCGGAGAACTCCACGATCTCGTGGCGGATGCCGATCTCCTCGGCGACCCGGGTTGCGTCCTCCAACTCGGCGGCGGGCAGCGTCTCGGACTTTGCGGTACAGGCGATGGCGTCCTCGCCGAGGGCGTCGTGGGCCAGCGCCGCGACGACGCTCGAATCGACGCCACCGGAGAACGCGACGAGCACGCCGTCACGCGATTGTAGGTCCTCGCGGGCGGCGGCCAGTTTCTCCGCGACAGCAGACATGAACTCCCCTATCGGGCGGACGGCAAAAACGCCTTCGCGTCGGGCCTCCCTGCGAGAGGCCGGAGACACGTCAGCGAGCGACAACGGGTTTTTTCTCGTCGGCCTCGAATGAGTCGGCAGATGGAACTGGAATCGGTGCCCGGCGTCGGGGCGAAGACGGCCGCCGCCCTTCGCGAGCTGGACGACCCCGAACGGGCGCTCAGCGAGGGGGACGTGGCGGCGCTCGCGCGGGCCCCGGGCATCAGCGAGGGGCGGGCCGCCCGCATCGCTCGCGGCGCGATTCGCGCCGAACACGACGACCCTGGCGGGTTCGCCGCGACGCCGCGCGCCCGTGAGATATTCGGCGAGGCGCTCGGCCTCGTACAGGAGCGCACCGTCACCGACTACGCCGCGAAGCGACTGGAGACGCTGTATCCCAGCGGCGTGAAAGACCGCATCGAGGAAGTCCGGGCGTTCACCGAGCGAGCGATGGAGCGGGAGCCGGACCCCGACGTTCGAGCGGCCCTCGCGAGCGTCGAACCGCTTTCAGAGCCGAGCGACGTGCGGGTTCGGGACCGCTGTCTCGCCACCAGCGACGCCGAGCGTTACGCCGAGGCACAGGAGGCAATCCCGGAGGTCAGCGTCGAGGTGGTCGACGACGCCCGCCAACTGGCCGAACTCGCGCGCTCGTACTCGACCGTCGTGGCGCTGGACGAAGCCTTCGCCGGCGTCGATATCGAGGGCGACGTGCGGGTCGAACCCGACGCGCTCTCCGAGCCGGCGTCGGTCGTTCCCGAACGCGTCCTGACGTTCTTCGCGCGCAACCGCGACCGGGTGCGGGCAGCCGCCGAGGTCCACCGCGTCGCCGGCCTCGACGCTCCGTGTGACCTCGGGACGCTTTCGGACGCGCTGGAGCAACTCGACGCCGACGGGAGCGTGCGGGGCGACGACGAACTCGACCGGCTGTCGACGGCCGTCGACGACCTCGATGCGGCCGTCTCGACTGCCGAGAGCGTCGCCAACGACCACCTCCGGGACGCCATCGAGGAGCGCGACGTGACCATCGAGGGAACGGACCTGCTCTCGCTGGTCGAACGCGGCGCGGGCGTGGACTCGCTCCTCCAGCGCGAACTCGCCGACGAGTACGCCGCCGCCGTCGAGAAAGCCCGCGACCACCTCGTCGACGCCCTGCAACTGCGGGACACCGAGGCGACCGCCCGACGAGCCTTTCCCGACGAACCCGCCTATCCCGTCGAGCGACAGGAGGACGTAGTGAGCCGACTGCGCGAGGAACTGACCGCCGCGCGGGACCGCCGTGCGACCCGGCGAAAGCGCGAACTGGCTGACGATCTAGCGGAGATGCGCGCCGATGCCGAGTCGCTCGTTACCGCCGCTCTCGAACTGGACGTCGAACTCGCCGTCGCCCGCTTCGCCGCCGACTTCGAGTGTACGCTCCCCGAAGTGACCGACGAGGGCGGTTTCGAAATCGAGGGCGGGCGCTCACCCTTACTCGACGTAGCCTTCGGGGAGGTGGAACCGGTCGATTACAGCGTCTCCGGCGTCACCGTCCTCTCGGGGGTCAACAGCGGCGGGAAGACGTCGACGCTCGACCTGGTGGCCCTGGTGACGACGCTCGCGCACATGGGCCTGCCCGTCCCCGCCGAATCCGCCAGAATCGGCCGCGTCGCGGAACTGCACTACCACGCGAAGACGCAGGGAACGCTCGACGCTGGCGCGTTCGAGGCAACGCTCCGGGAGTTCGGCGGGCTCGTGACCGACGTGGCCGCCGACCGCCCGGTGATGGTGCTCGTCGACGAACTCGAATCCATCACAGAGCCCGGCGCGGCGGCGACCATCATCGCCGGCATCCTCGAATCGCTGGCCGAGCGCGAGGTGACGGCCGTCTTCGTCTCCCATTTGGCCGAAGACATTCTGGCGGCGTCAGACGCCGACCTCGCCATCGACGGCATCCAGGCAGAGGGACTGGTCGACGGCGAACTGCGGGTGAACCGCTCGCCGGTGAAGGGGAAGCTCGCCCGCTCGACGCCGGAACTCATCGTCGAGAAACTGGCCGACGACGGGGGCGGGGAGGGGTTCTACTCGGGGTTGTTGGGGAAGTTCGAGTAGCGAGGGGCGACGACCGAACGATGGTGAGGGAGTCGTCCTGCGGCGGAACGGCGACCACCGGGAGCCGTGGAGCAGTAACGTGGTTCGGAGCGAGCGACGCGAGCGAAAACCACGAAACGCGAACGGCGAACGAAGTGAACCGTGAGTAGCGAGGGTCCAAGCCTGCAAGGACCCTCGGAACGAAGCGACGGCGGCCTCTCGGAATAGCGAGCGGCGACGCCGCGAACAAAGCGAACTGTGGAGTGGTGAGAAGTGCGACCAGAGACTGTAGCGCAACGATACCGTCGCTTGCATGCGGTTTCACTTCCACCGTTGGTGGCAAATGGTTAAGTAGTCCGGGAAGCTCGGTGAAAGTGATGAGCGACGACCCCGAGGAGGGGATGCTCGGCTGGGACGAGTCGGTGTTCCGAGACGAGCACGTCTTCGAGATCGACTGGCTCCCGGAGACGTTCAAGCACCGGGAGACGCAGATGGAGACGCTGAAGTACTCGCTCCGACCCGCAGTTCGGGGCTCGCGGCCGCTGAACGTCATCGCGCGCGGGCCGCCGGGCACCGGCAAGACGACGGCCTCACAGATTCTCTTCGACGAGCTGACCGCCCAGACGGACGTACAGGCGGTGCGGGTCAACTGTCAGGTGGACTCGACGCGCTACGCCGTCTTCTCGCGGCTGTTTGCCGAGATATTCGAGTACGAACCACCCTCCTCGGGCATCTCCTTCAAAAAGTTGTTCTCACAGATTACGGACAAGCTCGTCGAGGAAGACGAGGTGCTGGTGGTGGCACTCGACGACGTGAACTACCTCTTCTACGAGAACGAGGCCAGCGACACGCTCTACTCGCTCCTGCGCGCCCACGAAGCCCACTCGGGCGCGAGAATCGGCGTCATCTGTATCTCCTCGGACCTCGAACTCGACGTTATCGACGCGCTCGACACGCGCGTTCAGTCAGTGTTTCGACCCGAGGAGGTGTACTTCAACCAGTACGACCAGACAGAAATCGTCGGCATCCTCGAAGAGCGGGTCGAGCGTGGGTTCAACGAGGGCGTCGTCGGTCCCGACGTACTGGACCGAGTCGCCGAGTTCACCGAAGAACAGGGCGGCGACCTGCGGGTGGGTATCGACCTCCTGCGGCGAGCGGGGATGAACGCCGAGATGCGCGCATCGCGGTCGGTCGAACTCGAAGACGTGGAGTCAGCCTACGACAAATCGAAGTACGTCCACCTCTCGCGCCGTCTGCGGGAGCTTTCGGACTCCGAGGCGGCGCTCGCGGAGGTCATCGCCGAACACGACGGCCAGCGCGCTGGCGACATCTACGACGCGTTCAACGACGTGACCGGCTTAGGCTACACCCGCTACTCCGAGATCATCAACAAGCTCGACCAGTTGGGCATCATCGACGCCGACTACACCGAGGTCGACGGCCGGGGCCGGTCGCGGGAGCTGACGCTCAACTACGACGCCGACGCGGTGTTAGAACGGTTGTAATCACTCTAGCTTCTCGAAAGTCGTCTCGGCCCACTGGATGGCGTAGTCGGCCCCGTGCTCTCGGTAAGCGTCAGTGTCGAGTGCAGCGAACGGCGCGGGGAGATCGAGGTCGTGTTTGACCGCGCTGCAGGCCAGTTCCGCCGCGGCCGCAAAGTCCGTCTGTCCGCGGGCGACTTCGCCCGCGAGGTCCGAGAGGCGAGGTTCGAGGCGCTCGCCGGCGTCGGCCCACGCGTCGTAGAGCTCGGGGTAGTCCTCTGCCCACGTCTCGAACGCGGCGCGAGTCTGGATACCGAGATACGCGTCGTACAGCGCCGCAGCGAGTTGGTAGGTGTCCGCGGGACCGAGTCGGTCGCCGACGACGTGGGTGAACTCGGGGTAGCGCTCGCCGAAGAAGCCCAGGAAGTGTTCGGGTTCGTCCAGACTCACCTCGACCAGCGCCTCGGCGACGAGGAAGTCGACGAACGGGGTCGGTGAGGTCTCCAGTCGCGGCTTGACGAACACGCAGGGCGGGTCGGTCTGGTGAGTCCACGCGACGCCGCCGTCGCCGGGCATCCCGACGGTGAGGTCGCTTCCCGCGAAACGCTGCAGTGCCTCGGGTGCGTCATCTGGGAGCCACGACGGGTCGAAACTGAGCGGGTCTACGGAATCAGTGACCAACAGCAGTTGCTCCGCGACCGCCGAGTCCAGCGTCTCGAAGTCGCGCTCGCAGTTCAACACGAGCGCGTCGGGGGCGTACGCCGCCTGAACCGCGGCCAGTTCCCCGGAGAGCGAGCGCTCGGTGAACATCTACGCCGAGAACACGATGAGGTTGGCGATGATGGCGACCGAGAGGATAGTCGATACAGCGAGCGTTCCGAGGACGATTTTCGTTGCCGTGCTCATGTGAGTCCGTATCGCAGGCCCCGCATTAAGTGTTGAGAAACGACTACCGCTTGCCAGACACCAGACCCGTCATACATAGTCCGTATCAGTCGTCCGCCACGCCGACGCTGGACTGCCGAGCGACGTCGCGCCACTTGCCTGTCCAGAAGCGACCGGTGTTGACGGCCGCCTTCACGTAGTAGTTGCCGACGAGAGCGACGAAGATGGCCGGGAGACCGAGTCCCAGCCCAGGTGCGACGCTGACGCCGACGAACGGAATCGTCACCGCGAACGTCGTCGGGAGCGCGAACGCCGCGACGGGGAGACGGAAACAGTAGTCGCCCAGAATCGTCCCGTAGAGCGGCCAGCGGGTGTCGCCAGCGCCTCGTAAGCTCCCGCGCATCGTCCGCGAGACGGAGAAGCCGGCGACGCCCAGTCCGAAGACGCGGACGAACTGTGTCGCGAGTCCGGGGAACTCGGTGCCAAAGAGCGAGACGACGGGCCGGGCGAAGACGACGAGGGCGGCGGCGACGGTCAGTTGCACAGCCAGCGCCACGCGCAGGGTCTGCCACCCGTAGTCCGCCGCCGAGGACTCCTCGCCCGCTCCGAGGTGTTGGCCGACGAGCGTCGACGCGGCAGTTGAGTATCCCCACGCGGGCATGAGCGCGAGCAACATCACCCGGCGGCCGATGGCGTAGGCCGCGAGCGTCGGCGTTCCGAGGACGCCGAGGACGAACAGGAATGGGAAGCGAGCGAACGTCTGGAGCAGGCGCATTCCCGCGAGCGGGAGCGCCACGCGGACGATTTCGGCTACGAGCGCGCGGTCGAACTGCGGCCCGGCGAACGACAGTTGGACGGCGTACCGCCCGGAGACCAGCAGTGCGAGGAAGATGGCGGCCGCGAGCGTGTTCGCAATCGCCGTCCCCCACGCCGCGCCAGCGATACCCAGTTCGGGGAACGGTCCCAGTCCGAAGATTAGCAGGCCGTTGAGCGCGACGTTGGTCGGCAGCGTCAGCAGGCGGACGTACATCGGCGTCCGCGTGTCCGCACTGCCCGCGAGCGCCCGCGAGGCGATCATGCTCCAGAAGCGGGGAGCCAGCGACAGCATCACGATGCTGAGATACGTCGCGCCGTAGTCGATTGTCGTCGCGTCGTTCGTGAGGATGTCGACGAGCGCGTCGGGATAGAACCACGAGACGGCGGTCAGCGGGACCGACAACAGGAGCGCCAGCCACAGCGACTGCTTGACCGCGAGATTCGCACGGGCTGGCTGGTCGCTTCCTTGCAGCCGCGAGACGACGCTGATGGTCCCCGAGGAGACGGCGAGCGAGAGCCCGAAGCCGACGAAGTAGTACTGAAAACCCAGTTCCAGTCCCGCGATGGCGGCGTCGCCGAGCGCGACGCCGACCATCAGGAAGTCCGCGAGCCTGAGGAGGATTCGCAGGCCACCGGTGACCATCACTGGCGCGGCGAGGTCCGTCGCTTCGGTCGCTTTCTCTCGGTCGACCAGGCCCATGCGGGCCAGCACCGCTGGGACACCCTTCACGAACCGCTGGAGGAGACGGCGGACCATCTACGGCGTCCAGATGGAGGAACGCGCTCTCGGAGTCAGGGCGGGAGCGCCGTTCATGGCCGCTCAAGGAATCAACTGCTCGCCGTCGTCGTCGTAGACGGCGATGGCCTCGACCGGACACGCGCGGGCCGCGAACTTCGCGTCGAACTCGGCGTCTTCCGGAACCTCGCGCACGAACAGGTCCTCGTCCCGTTCCTCGCTGTCTGCGAGCACTGCCTTGCCGGCGTCCTCGTCCTTCTCGAAGGCGTCCCACTCCGCGACGCACTGGAACATCCCGATGCAGGTGTCGCGGTCGTACTCGATGTGCATACACTTGCGTTGGCCCGTGACGGCCAAAGGCGTTCCCCTCGGTCACTCTTCGGCGAGCCACCGACGTCCTCACCCGTGACGTGTCATTCGACCGCATGCCCCATAGCGGTCGTGGGGAAATCCGAGACAACAGTTTAAATCGGAGCGGGCCCCAACGGAGGGACAATGGACGTTGCGGACCTGCCGGGTGTCCCCGAGTGGCTCCCGGACCATCTACGCGAGGACGGCATCGAGGAACTGTATCCCCCACAGGGTGAGGCCGTCGAAGCGGGCGTCACCGAGGGGCAGAACCTCGTCGCCGCCATCCCCACCGCCAGTGGCAAGACTCTCGTCGCCGAGTTGGCGATGCTCTCGTCGGTCGCACGGGGCGGCAAGGCGCTCTACATCGTGCCGCTTCGCGCCCTCGCCAGCGAGAAGCAAGCCGAGTTCGAGCAGTTCGAACAGTACGGGCTGGACGTTGGCGTCTCGACGGGCAACTACGAGTCCGAGGGCGGCTGGCTGGCCGATAAGGACATCGTCGTCGCCACCAGCGAGAAGGTCGACTCGCTCGTGCGCAACGACGCGCCGTGGATCGAGGAACTGACTTGCGTCGTCAGCGACGAGGTCCACCTCGTCGACGACAGCCAGCGCGGTCCCACGCTCGAAGTGACGCTGGCCAAACTCCGCCGGCTCAACCCCGACTTACAGACGGTGGCGCTCTCGGCGACCATCGGCAACGCCGACGAGCTGGCGGGGTGGCTAGACGCCGAACTCGTCGACTCGGACTGGCGACCCATCGAGTTACAGAAGGGCGTCCACTACGGACAGGCGCTCCACTTAGAGGACGGCCAGCAGAAGCGACTGGCCGTGAAGAACAACGAGAAGGCGACTGCCGCCGTCGTCCGGGATACGCTACAGGACGACTACGACGACGACGGGAACCTCGTCGAAGAGGGCGGGTCTTCACTCGTGTTCGTCAACTCCCGGCGCAACGCCGAGGCCGCCGCCGGACGACTGGCGAGCACTGTCCGTCCGCACCTCACGAGCGAGGAACGAACGCAACTCGCCGACGTGGCCGCCGAAATTCGTGACGTGAGTGACACCGAAACGAGCGACGACCTCGCCGACGCCGTCGCCGACGGCGCAGCGTTCCACCACGCTGGTCTCGCGCGCGGCCACCGCGAACTGGTCGAAGACGCGTTCCGCGACCGGCTCATCAAGGTGGTCTGTGCGACGCCGACGCTGGCGGCCGGCGTCAACACCCCCTCGCGGCGCGTCGTCGTCCGGGACTGGCGGCGCTACGACGGCACCGCGGGCGGGATGCAACCCCTCTCCGTGCTTGAGGTCCACCAGATGATGGGCCGTGCGGGTCGGCCGGGGCTGGACCCCTACGGCGAGGCCGTCCTCGTGGCCAACAGCCACGACGAACTCGACGAACTGTTCGAGCGGTACGTCTGGGCCGACCCCGAGCCGGTGCGGTCGAAACTCGCGGCCGAGCCGGCGCTTCGCACGCACATCCTCGCCACCGTCTCCTCGGGATTCGCTCGCTCCCGAGAAGGGTTGCTGGAGTTCCTCGAACAGACCCTATACGCCAGTCAGACCGACGAGAGCGGCCGTCTCGAAGCGGTCACCGACGACGTGCTGACGTATCTGGAGCGCAACGGTTTCCTCGAAATAGACGGCGGGGAACTCGACGCCACGTCGCTCGGCCACACCGTCTCGCGCCTGTATCTCGACCCGATGAGTGCCGCCGAGATCCTCGACGGGCTCGAACACTGGCAGCGCCACGCTGGGGACGCCGACGGCGAAACCGACGAGCGCGACGCCGCCGAGGGCGGCTTCACGACCGCGAGCGAACTGGCCGACGAACAGACCGCCGAAGCGAGCGTCGACGCCGACCCCGACGAGATATCGGCGCTCGGTCTCTACCACCTCGTCTCGCGCACACCGGACATGTACCAGCTCTACCTCCGTTCCGGCGACCGCGAGGAGTTCGAGATGGAACTGTACGAACGCGAGTCGGAACTGCTCGGTCCGACGCCCTCGGAATTCGAGGACAGCCGCTTCGAGGACTGGCTCTCGGCGCTGAAGACCGCGCGACTACTCGAAGACTGGGCCGAGGAGGTCGACGAGGAGACCATCACCGAGCGCTACGGCGTCGGCCCGGGCGACATCCGCGGGAAGGTCGAGACGGCCCAGTGGCTACTGGGGGCCGCCGAGTCGCTGGCCAACGAGGTCGACGCCGACGTGGCCCGCGCCATCAGTGAGGCCCGCATCCGCGTCGAACACGGCGTCCGGGAGGAACTCGTCGAGCTCGCCGGCGTTCGTGGGGTCGGCCGAAAGCGCGCACGACGCCTGTTCGAGGCCGGCATCGCCGACCGTGCCGAGCTCCGTGACGCCGCGAAACCAGTCGTGTTAGCGGCCCTTCGGGGTCGTCGGAAGACGGCCGAAAACGTCCTGGAGAATGCCGGCCACCGCGATCCCTCGATGGAGGGCGTCGAACCTGACCCCGACGTCGAGGTGGACACGGCTGACCCGCGTGATGGAGTCGAAGACGACGACACGAGCGAGGACCAGTCGAGCCTGGGTGATTTCTGATGGAAGTGGTAGAAGGCGTCGCCGATGTCGCGGATGTAGGGGAGTTCGTCGAACGCGTCGATGCTATCGGCGAGCGTCACGGCGTGACGGTGCAGGTGTTCGACGCCCGCTACGTCGTCGACCGCGCACACCTCGAACGGGCGGTCGAACTGGCGACGCGCGCGCATTCGCGGAACGACGCCATCGCCGAGGACTTCGGCGTCGAGATACTGCTGTACGCCGCCGGTCGGCGACAGATCAACCGCGCACTGGAGATGGGCGTCAGCGAGGGTGAGACGCCAGTCGTCGCAGCGGTAGTCAGCGACGAGGCTGACGGCGACCCGACGGCAAGCGAGGACGACACCGAAACCGGGGCCGCCGCCGACCTCTGCGAACTGCTCCCACCCACCGAAACCCTCGGCGAGTACGACCCCGAGCGAGTGCGCGCGTTCTTCGACGTGACCGACACCGAACTGGCGGCCACCGACGGCACGCTCGCCGACGCTGTCCGCGAGCGAGTGGCGCTCCTCGTGGTCGAGAAGTAGCGGCAAGCGTTTTCCCACGGAACGCCCTAGAGCCACGCGAATGAGTCCGCGAGCCGACCAACCATCGCGTCCCGCCCGACAGTGACAGCGCTCGAAGCGCCGGTCGACATCGGCGGCGTCACCGTCCCCAACCGGCTGTATCGCGCGCCGGTACTCGAATGTGCTGGCACCGGTGACGAGGCGGCCGTCGACGCGCTCGTCGACGAACTCGAACCGACCGCCGAATCGGGCGTCGGTCTCGTCTTCCAGGGAGCCAGCGTCGTCACGGAGACAGGCGGATTCGCCGCTCCGAACATGACGCGGATGCACGACCCCGAGTTCGTCGCTCGCCTCGAACGGCTGACCGACGCGATTCATGCACACGAGGGCAAGATATTCGTCCAGCTCGCACACGGCGGACTGCGGAGCCTCTCGCTGTGGCATGGTGAGTATCGAGAGCGGTATCCCGACCGGCGACAGCTCGCCGTCTCTCGGCCGCCGCGCGCCCTCCGTCTGCTCGATCGTGCGGGCATCCTCTCGTTGAAGCCCCACGTCCTCTCGACCGAGGAAGTGTACGACCTCGCCGAGCAGTTCGGTCGCTCGGCCGGCTACGCCGTCGACGCCGGCTACGACGGGATCCACCTATCAGCGGCCAACATGGGGATTGTTCAGCAGTTCCTCTCGCCGTACTACAATCGCCGGGACGACGAGTTCGGCGACGGCGTCCGCTTCTTAGAGGTCGTTCATGACGCCGTCCGGGATCACGCCGGCAACGTCCCACTGATAACGAAGGTTCCGGTCGAGACGGATTCACCCCCGTTCGTCCGGAGCCGCATCTCCCGCTCCTCGGGTCTCGATATGGCACAGCGCCTCGACGAGATCGGCTACGACGCGCTCGTGCCCGTCCTGGTGTCCGTGTTCTGGGACATGAGCATCATCCGCGGCGCGTTCCCCGACCGAGCGTGGGCGGCGGCCGACCTTCAGTCGGCGTACGAGACGGCGTTCGGGGGGCCGAGACGAGCGCGCGCGGTGGAACTGCTCAACCGACTGCAGGCCCGGCAGTTCGACCGCGACCCAGGCTGGAACGCCGACTTCTGTCGGCAGGTCCGACGGCGCGTCGACGTCCCGGTGCTACTGGAAGGCGGGCTGCGGGCCCGCGCTGACTGCGACCGCTATCTGGGCGACGACGGTAACGCGCCCGCCGCCGACATGGTGGGCATGGCTCGGCCGTTCTACGCCGAACCGCGACTCGGTACACGCTTGCTGGCGGGCCACGACGCGCTCTGTGCGAGTTGCAATAACTGTACGATCCCACAAGTCGCCGGCGAACCGGGCCGCTGTCGGACGCCGTCGGTCGTCCGGGCACAGGCGCGACTCGCCGAAGAAAATGCCTACGAGAGAGATAGCAAGACATAGCGGAGTTAGCGGACGAGCGATATGAATTGCAACCAGCACACTCATCCGAGTCGAAGCCCGAAGGTTCCCAATGAATTCTGAGATTGCATCGGACCACATCGAGGTGTCGGTCGAGGGCGACGACGTAGACCTCCACTATCGGACCGGCGGCGACGGGCCGCCGATGGTGTTTCTGCACGGTATCGGACTGGACGCCGCCACGGTGTCCTGGCGACACGCGCTGCCTGCGCTGGCCGAGGAGCGCACCGTCTACGCGCCCGACCTGCCTGGACACGGAAAGAGCGATAAACCGGACCGCGACTACACGACCGAGTTCTATCTGGAGACCGTCGAGGCGTTCCTCGACGCGCTCGATATCGACGAGCCCGCGATGGCAGGCTTATCGATGGGTGGGGCACTGGCGCTGGGCCACGCGCTCGACGGCCGTGCGATCGAACGGCTCGTGCTCGTCGATAGCTACGGACTGGGTGCGGACGCCTATTGGCGAACGGCCGCAAGCGGCATCTTCCAGACGCCGATGCTCGGCAACATGCTCTGGCAGGGCGTGAGCGCCTCGAAACCCGCCATCCGGACGGGTCTCCGAAGTATGGGCGCGACCGAGCCGCCACAGCAACTCGTCGACGACGTGGATTCAGTCGTCGACCGACGGACGGTGCGGGCGATGCGGCGCTGGCAACGTAGCGAGTTCCAGCAGAACGGGTTCCGAACGAACTACGCCGACCGGCTCGCGGAAGTCGGCGTTCCGACGATGCTCGTCCACGGCAAAGAGGACCCGCTGCTCCCCGAGTCGTGGTCCAAACGAGCGGCGACGTTACTGAAAGAGAGTCGGTTGGAGATTTTCGAAAAATGCGGCCACTGCCCGCCGCGCGAACAACCGGAGCGATTCAACCGCGTCGTGCAGTCGTTCTGCTAACGTTCTCAGTTCGGCAGTTCGTCGATGAGGACGACGGCCTCGCCGTCGATGACGACTTCGTCGTCGCTCTTTACGCGCGTCGTCAGGCGGTACTGTTCGTCGCCGAGGTCCTCGACGATCTCACACTCGGCGGTGAGTCGGTCGCCGATGCGAACCGGGTTGTGGAACTCCAGATCCTGCGAGAGGTAGATGGTCAGGCCGGGGAGACGGGCGAGTCCGGCGCTGATGAGCGATCCCACCAGTGTCCCGTGGGCGATACGGCCGCGGAACCGCGTCTGCTCTGCGAACTCGTCGTCTAGGTGAAGTGGGTTCGTGTCGCCGCTGGCGGCGGCGAACTGTCGGACGTCGTCGTCGGAGATGGTCTTCGTGAACTCGACGCGGTCGCCGACGCCGAGGTGGTCGGGGTGGTCCTCGGAGATCGTGACGTGCCACTCCGGCAGGTCCTCGTTTGGCTCGATACGCTCTGCAGGCGGTTCGGTGACGTCCTCGTCCTCACCGTTGTCGTGCTGGACGCCGAAGGCCGCGAACGCGGCCCGGTTGGCTGCGACGACGCTGTTGAACATATGCGACGAGGTTTCGGTCCACGTATCGAGCAGTGGGTTCCGAGGCGATTCAGAACTCATTGATGAGTCGTATTTAGCGGTCCGAGTATTAAGTCTTGGCGTTATTTCGAGTTCTATACGCCCGAGACGGCTTCTACCCGCCGAGGACGGGGATTTCGAGGTTCAGTAACACTTCCTCTCGTAGCGAGCGAGTCGTTCGCCGACGCTCAGCCCGTTACCATTCTCTACCATTCAATGGTAGCAGGTGGTATTCTGCGGAAGTCTTAAGTCATTGAAGGGTGTAGGTGGAAGTACCGATGGCCGATGAGGACGACGGTCTGATGTGGCCCCCGATGTTCAAGGGGATGCAGCAGGCGAGCGAGAACGCGATGGAACAGCAGCAACAGATGATGAAACAGTTGTTCGCCGGCGGTGGCATGCCGAGCTTCGATATGAATCAGCTCGGTGCGATGAGCCAGATGGCGACGTTCAAGACGCGCGTCCAGAGCGGTGGCCGTATCAGCATTCCCGACGCCGAACGCGAAGCGCTCGGCATCGAGGAAGGCGATATCGTCCAGACAGTCGTCCTCCCGGTCAAAACAAACACGGAGTAATCAACAATGGTAGACTACACCACCCCCGTCACGACCGCTTTCGAGATGCAGCGCGCGACAATCGAACAGAGCCAGAAGGCCCTCGAACAGAGCGTCACCTTCCAGCAGAACGTCAACAACGCTGTCATCGACAGCCTCGACACGCAGGAGTCGGCCCAGCGCCGCGGCGTCGAGCTCTCGAAGACCGCCTTCCACAGCTACCTCGACGCGGTCGAGGCGACCGTCCCCGGCATGGCCGGCCCCATCAACGAGGTTCGGCAGGCCGTCGACGAGCAGTACGACTTCCTGCTGGAGAACCACGCCGAAGTGTTCGACAACCTCGAAAGCGAGATGACCGAGGGCGCGGACGCCTACGACGAGATGACTGAGGACTACCTCAACGCCGTCGAGGAGCAAGTCGACATGCTCGTCGAGGCTCACGAGGAACTCGAATCTCAGTCCGTCGAGGTCGCCCAGCAGTTCGGTGACCAGCTCGAAGAGGTCCAAGAACAGGTCGAGGAGATCCAAGATCAGGTCGAAGAAGTGCAGGCCCAGGCCGCCGACGCCGTCGAGGCGTAACGAACCAGCCGTTTTTTGTGCGCTAGAGTGCGAGTTACTACATACCAATGAGCGATACCAACCAGATGCAGGACAATTGGGCAGAGATGGTCGAACAGATGAACGACGCCGTCGCCGATTCGATGGAGCAGAACATGAAGGCACAGGCTGCCTTCGTCGAATCCTGGGCCGACGCCGTCGAGGACTCCCTCCCGAAGGAGGACGAACTCTCCGAAGGGCTTCAGGGTTACAACCAGGCCTACGAGGAGTGGATGAACGCGGTAGAGCAGATGGTCGAACGCTCGGCCGACGCCGCACAGGGCGAGGATGTCGACCCCTCGGAGTTCCGCGACATCTGGCTCCAGTCGGCCAACGAGGCGTTCAAACACGTCATGGGAACCTCGGCCTTCGCGGCCGCCAACGGCCAGCTCGTCGAGTCCATGATGGAGATGCAACAGGAGGCCGACGAACTCAACCAGGACGCCATCGCCCAGATGGGCTTCCCGACCCGCGACGACATGGACGAGGTCGCAGAGCGCCTCCTCGAAGTCGAACGCCGTCAGCACGCCGTCGAGGAGAAACTCGACCGCGTCCTCGAACACCTAGAAGAGTAACTCATGTCCAGTAACCAATTCAACCCGTTCGCGGCCGCCCTCGACTGGCAGACCAAGACGCTCGAATCCATGTCCGAGGCCGCAGAGACGAGTCAGGTCGCCGACGAGCGACTCGAACTGATGGAGTCCGTCGAGGTCGGCCAGACGCCGAGCGAGGTCGTCTACGAGGAGAACAAGCTCGAACTGCTCCACTACGACGCGGAAGCCGCCGGTATCGAGGTTGACGAGGAGGACAAGGAGTCAGTTCCCATCCTCATCGTCTACGCGCTCATCAACCGACCGTACATCCTCGACTTGCAGGAAGAACGGTCGGTCGTGCGCCGACTGCTCGAAGCGGGTCACGACGTCTACCTGCTCGACTGGAACGAGCCCTCGCGTCTCGACCAGCACCTGACCCTCGAGGACTACGTCAACCGCTACATCGACAACTGCGTCGACGTCGTCCGCGAGCGCTCCGGCCAGGATAGCATCAACATCCTCGGCTACTGTATGGGCGGCACCATGTCGGTGATGTACGCCGCGCTCCACCGAGAGAAAGTCAACGCGCTCGGGCTGATGGCCGCCGGGCTCTGTTTCGATCAGACCGGCGGCGTCTTAGAGGAGTGGGGCTCCGACGAGTACTACGACCCCGAAGACGTAGTCGAGACGTTCGGCAACGTCCCTGCGAACATGCTCGACATCGGCTTCGCGCTGATGGACCCCGTCGACAACTACGTCTCGAAGTACATCCGCCTCGCGGAGAACCTAGAGAACGAGGCGTTCGTCGAGAACTTCGGCCGGATGGAGAAGTGGCTCGGCGACGGCATCGACATGGCCGGCGACACCTACGTCCAGTTCCTCAAAGACGTCTACCAGGACAACAAGCTCTACAAGAACGAACTGGAGGTCGGCGGCGAACACGTCGACTTAGAGAAACTCGACATGCCCGTTCTCCAGTTGATGGGCGAGTACGACCATCTCATCCCGCCGGCGGCGTCCAAGCCGTTCAACGACGTCATCCCGAGCGAGGACACGCGGACCATCGAGTTCTCGACCGGACACATCGGTCTCTCCGTCTCCTCGTCGACTCACGCAGACCTCTGGCCCGAGGTCGCCGAGTGGTACAAGGAGCGCAACCGGCAAGACGAAGAGGTCGACATCGAGGTCGAATCACCCGACGGGGCTGCCGAGGAAGCCGTCGAAGAGGTCGCCGAGGACGTCGACGAAGCCACCGACGCGGCCGCCACCGAAGACGTCGGGACCGAACCCGCCGCCGACGTCGAGACCGTCGACGGCATCGGCCCGACCTACGCCGACCGGCTTCACGAAGCTGGCGTCGACACCGTCGCCGACCTGAAAGACCACGACGCCGCCGAGATTGCCGAACTGGCCGAGACGACCGAGTCTCGCGCCCAAGAGTGGCTCGACCAGCTGTAGTTCGGTCGCCGGCGACTCTTTTTCTTCGCGCTCGCCCAAAGAGCGGGCATGCGCGTCTCCGTCATCGGCGGTTCGAAGATATCTGACGAACAGTACCGACAGGCACGCACCGTCGGTCGATTGCTCGCCAAAGCGGACCACGAAGTCGTCTGTGGCGGTTTGACCGGCGTCATGGAAGCGGTCTGTCGCGGCGCGAACGACGAGGGCGGCCATACCATCGGCATCCTCCCCGGCGAGCGCCGCGCCGCCGCCAACGATTACATCGACACCGTCGTCGCCACCGGCCTCGGGAACGCCCGGAACGTCCTCGTCGTGATGAACGGCGCGGCGGTCATCGCCATCGACGGTAAAGCGGGGACGCTCTCCGAACTCGGGCACGCGCTCGATATGGGCCGACCGGTCGCGGGGCTGGGCACGCACGAACTCGACGAACTGGACGGCATCGAACACGTCGACAGCCCGAAAGCAGCCGTGGAGCACGTCGAATCGACAGTGTAGTCACCCAACGGGGTGGTCACTCCAGCCAATCGACGAAACTGCCATCGAGAAGCGTCTCGCGTTGGTGGCGAATGTACGCCGACTGCATCCCCCAGATGGCCTCCGCCAGCGGGACCTTCTCCTCGACGCGCTGTCGGACGTACTCGTGCTTCCAGCGAGCCGGGGTAAGCCGCCGGTCGGCGCGTTCGCGCAGCGGTCGGATGTACTCGTGGGCCTCCTCGGTCGAGAGCCCGTGCAGTTCCAGTCCCTCTCGGGCCAGTTCGAACAGTTCACCGTACATCTCGTCGATCGCTGTCGTCGTTTCGCCGTCCGCGGTTATCCACTCGATATCGGCTTGCAGACCGTCCTCGACGGCGGCATAGAAGTTGTCTTCCGCCGTCGCCCAGTCCTGTGACTGGATGGGGTGTTCGAGTTTCGGCAGACTCTCCATCAGCCCGGCGAACAGCGCCTCGAACGCGATTGCGTCGTCGACGGTGGGCTGGGCCGGGAGCGGACGGAACTCGATACGGGCGTTGGCCGCCGAACGGGTTGCCCCCTCGAAGACCGGGCGAACCCACCGCCAGTACGAGCCGTGTTTGTGTCGCAGGTGGACGAAGTCGTCGTCGAACCGGGTGCCCGCTCTGAGGTCCATCGGAACGATGGTGTCGTCCTCGACGATATCGTCGATAGCGTCCTCGACGGTGTCGAAGTCGGGTGGGAAGCAGACCTTCGGCGGCGTCGGGTCATCTTCCGGCGGGTTGAGGACGGATTCGAAAACACCGATGCGGTTCTCCATGTGGGCGTCTTCCACGATCTCCTCGTCGGGCGCGTCGTCGTAGAGGTCCGGCGGGAAGAACGGGGCGTTGACACCGAGTGCCAACACCGGGCCAGCGACGCGGAGCGCGTAACTGAAGTACTCGGGGAGGTCCGGCGCGTGGGGAATCTGGTAGTGTGGCTGAATCGAGGTGATGAGCGCCTCGGGCATCACCGACTCCGCTTGCAGCGAGACGTGTGGCGCGTCGAGTTCGAACGCCGACGGGTAGTCGGTGTTGGCCATCGTATGGTATCGCACCGAGTCGGACATGTTGGTCCCGATGCGAATGCCGTCCTCCTCGACGGCGTCACAGAGGTACTCGCGGGCGGTTTCGCCGGTCGGCGGGACCGTCCACATCCCGTCGGAAACCAGTCGAATCCCCTCGGTGCCGAGTTGCTCCTGGGCCGGCATCAGCGACGCCTTCAGTTCGTGACGCTGGGCTGCCAGCCCGTGGGAGTTGAGCGGCACGGGACTGGTCTGCATCTCCGCGTTGTGGAGGCCGAGTTCCTTCTCGAAGCCGACGAGTTCGAGCAACTGTCTGGGCACCCGACGGAGGGCATCGGTCTGGTCGTCGACGGCGTACAGCTCCAGTTCCATTCCGACGATGGCCTCCGTGTTGTCGAAGGTCCCCGACCGAACCTCCTCTTTGAGGAGTTCGGCCTCTTCGCGCGCCTGTGCGTGGAATGCCTCGGCGTCCACGTCGAGCGCCTGCGCGACTGCCGCGGCCAGTTCCGATGCCGACATAGCCGCCGGTTCACGACGCGAGGTGTTAAGCGTGGCCCAGTGGGGACGAGCGGCGTCTCGGCTGAGCGAGGCGCTACAACGCTACAGTAAGTCACCGACATGGTTCACTCTCGACGCCCCTGAGAGCACAGTGACACCCCGAATCACAGTAGCTCGCCGACGTCGCTCCGCGCCTCTCCCAGCGGATCCGTCTCGCCGAGTGGCGAGGAGAGCGCCCCCTCGACGGCGTCTCGGGCCGCCGGGAGCGGGTCGTGGCTCTCGACGTACGCCGCCAGCGCGAAGGTCCGCTCACCGACGCCGGTCAGCCCCATTGCGTCGCGCCGCGAGAGCTCACCGGTCAGCCAGTCGCGAACGATTTCGCGCCCCTGAGGCCCCACCGGCGAGACCTGCTCGCCGAGCAGGTGGAGCGTCTTGGCAGCGGTCACGGGCGGTACGTCGGCAGCGTGCCCACAGGCGTCGACGGCGGTACCGCTCGCATACGCCTCGACAATCGTCGCCGCCTCCGTCGTCGAACACGGCAACGCCGTCTCGAACGGCGTCAGTCGCTCGGCTAGCGACGCGTCGGTGTCGTCGACGGCCGCGACCCCACACTCCCGCTGGTGTTCGGTCACCTCGATACCAGCGGCGATTTCCGATAACCCCATTGGAATATTTTTCTTCCTTTTTAGATTTAATACTGCCGACTCTGGCCGAGAGCAGAGTCGGTGCCACTAGTCGATACCTACCGGTTACCGGTAGGTAGATGACGCCGAAAAACGCCGTTTCACCGCCTCAGCATCGGTTTTTTAACCCCCACTCCGGTCGTAGCTCGAAGTACGATGAGCGCAACGACGGCAGGCTGTCCCGAATGTGACGGATCGCTTCGAAAAGACGGCTGTGAGACGGTGTGTGCCCACTGCGGACTCGTGGTCGGCGAGGACACCATCGACCGCGGCCCCGAGTGGCGCAGCTTCGAGGACGACGACACCGAACGCGCCCGTACCGGCGCGCCGTTGACCCGGTCTCGCCACGACCGCGGCCTCTCGACGGAGATCGGCCGCTCGACGCGACTGAAGGGGCGCAAGCGCCGACAGTTCGCTCGGCTTCGTCGCGAGCACCGGCGTGCGCAGGTGAGTTCGAAACGTGAGCGCAACCAGATCTATTCCTTCACCGAGATTCGCCGTATCGTCGGGTCACTCGGTCTCTCGAAGGCCATCCGTGATCGCGCCTGCGTACTGTTCGAGTCCGCACAGAACGCCGATCTCCTACAGGGGCGCTCGCTGGAGGGATTCGCTGCCGCCGCGGTGTACGCCACCTGCCGGACGGAAGGCGTTGCCAGAACCGTCGAGGAGCTGTGTCGGGCCGCACGCGCCGACCCGAGCGAACTCCGGGCGGCCTACGACGCGCTCAACCGCGATCTCGGGCTGCCGACAGGACCGATCGACCCCCGCGAGTACGTCCCCCGTTTCGCCACGACGCTCGACCTCCCCGATTCGGTCCGCACCCGTGCAGAACAGCTAGTGGACGAGGCGCGTGAGCGAGGGATCGTCGGTGGTCGCAACCCTGCCGGCGTCGCCGCGGCTTGTTTGTACACCGCCGCTCGCGAACAGGACATCGGGCTGACTCAAGCGGAGGCGGCCGACGCCGCGGACGTGACACCGGTGACCTTGCGCGGGACCTACACCGACCTACAGGACTGAACCGCGTCGGCGAGCGACTCGAAGGCGACGGTCGCGGGGGCGTCGGGTGCCATTTCGCTGACCGGGTGGCCGTGTCGCTGCGCCGCGGCGAGGGTCTCGCTATCGGGAATTGGGACGACCGGCGCGCCGAATCGGTCGGCGATTGCGTGGGTCGTCGGGTCAGGGCCGGCCCGATTGAGAACGACTCGACAGAGCCCCGCGTCCAGTTCCCGTGCGAGTTCTCGCACCCGTAACGCGTCGGCGAGCGCTGCGGCTCCGGGAACGGTAACGAGAACCGCTGCGTCGGCGACAGCGAGCGGGAGCCCGACGTCAGCGCGGAGTCCCGCAGGAGAGTCGACGACAACCCAGCGATACGCTCGGTCTAATTCGGTCAGCGCGTCGGCGAGCGCCGTCGGGTCGGCCGCTCGCGCCCCCGCAAGGGTCCGACCGCAAGGGATCATCGTCACCGGCCCGCTTGACCGGACGGCCTCATGGGGGGTCGCCCGCCCCGCGAGCACGTCGTGGAGGTCCGGGCCGTGGCTCGCCGGGAGGTCGGCCATGGCGAGGTCGCCGTCTACGACGACGCCGCGGAGTTCCGCGGCCAGATTATACGCGACCGTCGACTTCCCGACGCCGCCTTTGCCGCCGGTAACTGTTAGGATCATGCGAGACGAGCCAGCGTCTCGACGGGGACGCTGGCGGCCGCGCGGCGGTCCGCGAGCGTCTCGGCGCGTTGGGCCACCGTTCGGAGGTGTCGTTCGTCGAGTTCCGCCGAGTCCGCGAGCGTGCGGACCTCGGACAGCCCGCCCGCGTCGCCGACCGCAGTCGTCGCTTCCTGGAGCGTCTCGGCAGTGGCCAGCGCCTCGGCGTGTTCGACCCGACGGGCTATCTCGGCAAGCCACGAATCGACGGCACCCGGTAGTCGAACCGACGGCTCAGCCCGAATCGATGCTGGAGACTGCGGTTCAGACGTCTCGTTCGTCGCCACGTCGACCGGGACGGCGTCCGCCGGCGGCGATGGGTCGCCCAGTTCGCGCACAACGTCGGCAGCGGTTTCAGTTCGGTCGTCGATCGGGACGGCGTCGGGAGCCGCCGTCGCGTCGAGGAGTTCGGCGGCGGGATCGGCTGGCGGCGCGGGCGTCGCGTAGCCCAGCGCGTGCGACCCCGGCCCAACGACGGCCTCGAACCCCGAGTCGGTCCATCCCGCTTCGGGCGTGCCCTGTCGGCGCGGCGGCCACACCGGCCCATCGAGACGATTTCTGACCTGAACGCGCGTCGGTTCGGCAATCTCCCGCAACTGGGCGGTGACCAGCGTCACCCCGTCGTGTCGGGTAGTCGTGCAGTCGAAGCTAACCATGCCTCGACGTGGTCCCGTGTTCCGATTTAAATCTCAGCACTGAATAACCGGCGCGTCGAGCGCTGCTGCGGCGGCCGTGGGATGCTCGAAGCGGTCGACTTCGAGGACCACCGGAGCCTCAGTTCGTGCGACGCTGAGAACCGAGAGCGCCGCGAGCACCGGCTGCGCATCGAACGGGTCCGTCGGCGTAGAACCGGGGAGCGTATCGAGCGCCGCGACGAACCGCCCTCGCAGTCGGTCGACGAGCGCTGCGCGGGCGTCGCGTTGGCGGTTGGCCAGTCGGTCGGCCACCCGCCGTCGCTCGGCGCGACGGTCCCGATACGAGCGAGCGACATCTCGCCGCCGCTCCCGGCTCTGGACTGCGGCCGTCCGCTCGGTCTCCTGTTCGCTAAGCGCACTGGTCGTCTCCCGAACCGAACGCCGCGCATCGTCGGTATCGGCTTCCAGCGCCTTTCGCGCGTCCAATCGACCGCGCGCCGTCGCGGCGTCCTCCCGAAGCGCCGCGATAGCCGATTCAGCCACTGGATCACGGGCCAGCGGTAACGACGGTTCCTCGGGGTCCAGCGCGACCAGTTTCGCTCGGAGCGCGGCGATCTCCTCGTCGTGTGGCGTCTCGATGCCACGGGATCGGGCGGCGGCCGCGAGCGCAGTCCGCGTACGGAGCCCCATCTCCGGGGAGACGTGTCCACAGTAGTCGTAGACGGGCGTCGGGCTGGGAGCAGAAACCGCGGGCAAACACCGCTCGCCGCGAACCGCTGCGGCGATGGCCGCCCCACTGACCGCCCTCGCTCGGAGGTCGACGACGCGCCCGTGGTAGGTCGTCCCGGCGACGGTCAGTTTCACAGGTCCTCACCTCGCATCGCCGCCGGGTCGGGCAGGTCTCGGCCCGACGCGAACCGCTCGTACGGCGTCGAGGGATGGTCGCGCGCTTCGTAGGCGCTCGCAGCCTCGCGGACGTGCTCTGGCGCGTCTGCGGGCTCGAAGGGCACGACTCGCTCTAGTTGGACATCTAGCCCATGTTTCTCGTGGAGTCTGAGCGCCTGAAACGCGCCGAACTCCGTCCACTCCAGTAGCGCCGCTCGCCCGAGCTGGCGGACTACACACCCCTCGTGCGCCCGACAGACGTTCCGCAGGTCGCGTCGAGCCCTCCGCGAGTAAGTGACGACCAGTAACACCGACCGTCAAAAACCCTCCTGATTACATAAAATTTACCAATCTATACATGCAACAGTCCGCGCGTTCGAACCGTCCGCTCTCCATCATGGCACTCGACGACGGCGTCGAACAGCGACGCGAGCGCGTCGACCGTCTGTCGGTCGTGAGCCCTCGGGTCGATGTGAAAGTGCGCGCTGGCGTCGGCGGCATAGAGTTGGCCCGTGACCGCGTGGAGGAACTCGTACACCGTCGCTACGTCGACGTACTGCAGCAGCGCCGTCAGCGAGTCAAAACAGACAATCACGTCGTCGTGTTCCGAAAGCGACTGACTCAGCGTGATGCCCAATCCTGTCAGGTCGCCGGGCGTCGACACCGTCTGGACAGTCACAGCCTCCCCAGAGAGGTCCGCGTCGGTCCCGGTATCACCGACGGCAATAACCGAGAGCGACGGCGTCGCGTCCGTGGAGTGCGTTGTCTCTCGGTATGTCTCGACGCAGGCCGACGGCGTTTGCGTGTACGTGACCCACAGAATCGTCGTCTCCGAGTTGGCCCGGCCCAACAGGTCCGTACAGACCCCGCCACCGCCGTCTTCGCCGCTCATAGACGGCGCGGACACCAAGGTCGTCGCCGCAGCGGCAACCCAGTCGGGGCACTCATTCATGGGTTTCCGGCTTCCGTCGCCGCGTGGAAAGGTTCTTTCACCTCACTCGACGGCAGCGACGGTAAACGAGCCTGGATCGTCGAGGAGTGTCTCGACTCGCTCCCGCGCGGCGGGACCGGACGAGGCGAGGACGACGACGCCGTCGGCTGGGCCGTCGCCGCTCGCTCGGTATGCCTGCAGGTCCCCCTCGAAGTCAGACGCGTAGGTGCGCAACACGCCCCGAACCGTCGCTTCGAGATCCGAGAGCGAGCACTCGCCAGCCTCGAAGGTGGCGAGCGCGTCCTCGACGTTCCGAAGTGCGGAAATGCGGTCCATCTACGTCGTCCTGAGGTGGTCGGTTCGCGGTTCGTACACCTCGCCTTTCTGTTTCAGCTTCTCGATCTCGTGTTCGGCTTTCGACTCGTCGATGCCGACCTCCTCGGCGCGTTCGACGACCACGTCGATGGGCGCACCCTCGTCGTACTCGTCTTCGATGTCGGCGATGATACCCCGGATGTTCTGGATGCGGTCGCGCTGGCTCTTCGAGGTGCCGGTCTCGACTACGTCGGCGTCGAACTCTCCGGTCTCCGGATCGACACCGATCTCCTTCAGACAGTAGTGAGCGATGTCGACCGCACGGTCGGCGTCCTCCTCCTCGACGGTATCGGCCAGTCGGATGCGCGCCGAGGCCTCCGCGAGGCGGACGAGCGCTTCGAGTTTCCGGGCCGTCACCGGCACCGGCGCGTCGTCGTCCTGTCCCTTCAGTCGCAGATCGACGTAGAAGTCTTCGATGACCGATTTGGCTTCCTCGGTCATCGTCGGGAAGCAGTTGCGCTTCGCGTAGGCGATGTACTTCCGCAGGAGGTCCGGGTCGATGGTTGGTGCGACTTCGTCCGTGACAGTATCGACTTCCTCCTCGGAGAAGTTCGAGGTGGCGTTCTGGACTCGGTGCGTGTTCAGTTCGCCGGCGTAGTTCGTCTGGATGATGTGCTGAGCGAGGTTGCGGTCTTCTTCCTCGTTCGGCTGGTCGGTGACCGTAAAGATGAGGTCGAACCGGGAGATGAGCGCGGGTTCTAAGTCTATCTGCTCGCCGATGGGTTCGTACTGGTCGAAGCGGCCATACTTGGGGTTGGCCGCGCCAAGCAGCGAACAGCGGGATTTGAGCGTGGCGTTGATACCCGCCTTCGAGACGCTGATACGTTGCTGTTCGAGCGCCTCGTGCATCGCCGAGCGGTCTTCGGGGGACATCTTGTCGAGTTCGTCGACCGCCGCGATGCCCTGGTCGGCCAGCACGAGCGCCCCCGCTTCGAGCGTCCACTGCTGGCCGTCGCCGAAGTCGTCACGAACGGCTGCCGCGGTCAGGCCAGCGCTGGACGAACCCTTCCCGGAGGTGTAGACAGATCGGGGCGCGATTTCTCGGATATACGAGAGCATCTGCGAATTGTGCGAGACGACGCCGTTCGAGACGTAGTTGTGCGTTCCCTCGACTTCGAGGTCGTAGACCCATTCTTCGTCGGGTTCGACCGGTTCGATGGACTCGATTCGGTCCCAGCTAACATCCCCTTCAGCGAGTGCACCGAGCGCGTCGATATCCCGTCTCACTGCGTCAAGACCACCGCCATCGGTAGTCGCTGGAGCTCCTTCTGGTGGAGCGTCAATCTCGTTGAGTCGCGCTCGGAACGCCTCGACGACGACGGCGAGATTCTCGCGTCCCGGGTTCCGCCGACCGCGCTCGTAGTGTTGATACGTCGAGCGCGGAATCCCGCATTCCGATTGCGTGAGACCGAGAGTCTCGCGTAGCCGTCGCAGCTCGGTCCCGACAGCCGGAATCACGTCGAGATTCGTGTTCGCGTTCGTACCGTCGTACTGTTCACATGCTTCGCGCTTACGACTCGTGACGAAGCCGACACGTTCGACGTAACGGCCGAACGAGTCTCCAGAAATCCGCAGTCGGTAACTGCCGTTGTTTCGGGGCTTGAGTTGTGACGTGATACCCAGTGAGAGCAGCATGGACCGTACGTCTTCAAGCAACCCTCGACTCATCGACGCGACGGTGATCTCTCGCTGTGACGTAGAGACGTGTCCCTCCCCTTCGATGTATCCCTTTAGGAACCCAGCGACGACGGCATCGCTCGCGCTCATGATGTCTGTCGGGACACGGCGCTCGCTGGACGAGGAGAGTAACGTTTCGTCGAGTAACGCGAGGAAACTCACGAACTCACCAGCCGAACAGAACAACTCGCGGGCGTCCTTGCCGTCGTGTGGCACCCGTTCGGTGACGTTTAGATTCAGTGACTCGAGTACAGCCTTCGCATCGTCGAGGACCGCGCGGTCGTTGTTCGTTATCGAAACGAATCCAGTGTTATCCGCCCGCTTTTCGACGTATCCTTCGGCGGTTAGGTACCCCAGAAGCCGACCCAGATCAGGGGTCCACTCGTCGGGGAGTTCGAGGTCGATTCGATTGTGTGCCTTCGATTTGCGGAACTCGATGTCGAGGTTGTCCCGGCCGCTGGTCGGTACGTCTCGGGGAGTCGCAATGTGAGCGCCCTCAGACAGGTTTTCGGCCTTCGTCGCTTGGAATCGTCCGTCGGACTGGACGAACAGCGGATGTGACGGTGTCACGTCAATTTCCCGTCCCCTTGCGGTCCGTATCCGGTACAGCGTATCCGGTGCTTCGCGCTTCCAGACCTTCGTCGCCTGTTGTGTCGCAATTGTCCCGTCGTCCTGTAGTGACGGAACCTCGAAGTCCACCGAGTCCCACATACCGTCGTCGACCGGTTTCGGGTCGTCGAGGTTAGACTCGACAAGCTTCCGAATAGTCACGTTACGGCCGTCGGCGAGCGTAATCCGAGTGTCCCCGTGGACACATTTCCCGGTCCCGGGATCGCCGATCAGCAGCATGTGGAGGTCGCCACGTATCCGAGAGCCATCAGGAAGCTCCTTCGTGACCCCCGAGAAGAGCTGGAGCATCATGGCGAGTTTCTCCTTCTCGTAGCCGTAGATGGAAGGCGCGATAGCACCGACCATCTTCTCGTAGATGCCCGACTCGTTGGAGAGTTCGACGATTTCCTTCTTGTCGGCGTCGGTGATCTCCATGTCTTCGAACTGCTCGTCCTCGATTTCGACGCTGACGCCGTCCATGTAGATGTCGAACATCGGGGACTTCTCACGGTCGTTACCCCGCTGGTCGAGTTTGAGGATGCCGGTGACGCGGACGTGGTCGCCGGCGGTGACCTGGCCAGTGATGTCGTCCTCGACGTTGATATCGATGGACTGGGGCGTCTCGCCGCCGCGCAGCCCCTCGGGCGATTCCTGAACCCGAAGTTTCTGGGCGTCGATGAACTCCGACTGGTCGGTGTTCAGGCGGAACGGCCCCTGTCGCTCACAGCCCTGACACTCGTGAGGTTCCTGAAAGTCGCCGGCAGCCTGCGGGATGCGAGTGAGCGTCCCGCAACGCTGGCACTCGAAGGCGGCGGTGAGGACCTTCGGGCGGACGTCTGTCGCCTTACGGACGATGCCCTGGACGGCGATGAGGTTGCCGTGGTGTTCGTGGCGAATCTCGCGGATGTCCTCGGACTCGGGGAGGTTCTGGACGCGGACGTGGGCCTGCCCCAGCGAGACGTCGACCGGGAGGTCGTACAGGCGAAGCGCCTCCTCGGCGTACTCCTGGAGCTGTTCGGGCTTGGTCCGGTAGTCGTCGGCGAGGTCGGGGTCGAACCGGTAGAGGTCCTGCCAGTCGACGTAGAGGGATTTCTGGTCGTTGGGATATTTCTGGGCGAGTTCACCGATCTCGTTGCGGTAGTAGTTGCGGTAGAACTCCTCGAAGCGGTCGATGAGTTCGGTGTTCTCGGCGGTCGCCATTTGAGTGCACAGAGGTAACGCCCACTCGCCTAAGAAGGTTCGCAAAGGTGAGTGAAAGTGGTCGGCGGCGGTGCCTCAGTTTCGTTCGAGTGCGAGCGGTGCAAAGCACCGC
Source organism: Haloarcula amylovorans (assembly GCF_004681185.1). Taxonomy (GTDB): domain Archaea; phylum Halobacteriota; class Halobacteria; order Halobacteriales; family Haloarculaceae; genus Haloarcula; species Haloarcula amylovorans. Next base: position 147,858 of record NZ_SRIF01000002.1, read on the forward strand.
GAGTGCTTGCTTTTTTCGCCCACGTTTTTCGAGGCGTGGTGGCCGCAGGCCACCCAACGAAGAAAAAGGTGGCTACGGGAGGTTCGCAAAGGTGAGTGAAAGTGGTCGACGGCGGTGGGTTGGCTCACTCGAACTGCCGACGACGGTCACTCACCGAGGCTACGAAGACTCTCGTAACAGGCCCCGATGGGGTGATAGCCCGGTTCGACCTCCGGGCCGTCGCCGGTCGGGTACACTTCGTTGTCGGCGCTGACGCGTTCGTACCAGTTGCCCGCTGGCGCGACCATGGTATCGAGAGCGTATGTCCAGAACCGGTCGTACCACTCCCGATACGTCACTTCGCCGGTGCGTTCGGCGAGCGCGGCGGCGGCCCCGATGGCCTCGGCGACTTCCCAACTGTACTTGTCGTCGACGACCGGGTCGCCGTCCTCGTCCAGCGAGTAGTAGAAGCCACCGCGGTCGTCGTCCCAGCCGTCCAGCGCCGTCTCGAACAGTTCGGTGGCGCGCTCGCGTGGCCACGCAGCGTCGTGGTGGCGATCCAAGACTGAGAGGAGCTTCGCCCACTCGACGTGGTGGCCGGGCTGGTACCCCCACGGCCGGAACTGGTGGGCCGGGTCGTCGCGGTTGTACGCGAAATCCTGCGTCCAGTCGGCATCGTAGTGCTCCCAGACACGGCCGTCGGTTTCTGCCGCTAGGTCGACACACAGCGACTCGGCGATGGTCGCCGCGCGGTCGAGGTAGCGGTCCTCGTCGGTGACCTCGTAGGCGACCAGCGACGCCTCGCAGGCGTGCATGTTGACGTTCTGCCCGCGGTAGGGTTCGGCCTCGGTCCAGCCGGCGTCGTAGGCGCTCCGATACAGCCCGTGGTCGGGTTCGTAGAAGCGGTCGTCCATGAGCGACCAGACTTCATCGAGGTACTCCGCGGCGTTCGAGACCCCCGCCTCGGCTGCGCGAGCGTACGCGAGGACGACGAACGCGTGGCCGTAGCAGACCCGCCGGGAGTCGACGGGAGTGGTGCCCTCTAGGAGCCAGTGATACCCACCGCGCTCGGTGTCGCGGAACTCCTCGTGGAGGAACTCGACGCCGCGCTCTGCGGCCTCGAACCACCGCTCGTCACCGAACAACTCGCTTGCCAGCGCGAAGTTTCGCGTGAAGCGCGCTGTCGCCACGAGGTGCTTGCCGTCGGGGTCGTACACCTCGCCGGTCTCGTAGTCCAGTTGCGCGACGAAGCCACCGTGTTCGTCGTCAATGCAAGCGGGATAGTAGAAGTCGAGGATAGCCTGAATGCGCTCGCGGAGCCACTCGGCGTCGGCGTAGTCGGTCATGGGTCGGCTAGTCACGGGGAGTCGGCAAGAGCGTTCCGCCGGACGGGGCGTCGGCGGGATGCCAGTCCACGTTCGCTCCCGTCATTCCTCGTCGTCTTCGGTCGGCCAGGTGACGCTCCCGAGGAACGGGACACCGATGCGCTGGGCCGAGCGCGCGATCATGTGCGCGCCGGTCGGCACCGTCAGGAAGAGGAAGACGATACCGATGAGCGACGGGAGGCCGGCACCGCCCGGACCGAAGTGGACGAACCCGGCGAGGAATATCGACGCCGTTCCGAGCGTCGTCGGTTTGCTCGTGGCGTGCATTCGGTTGTAAACGTTCGGCAGCCGGATGAGACCGACGGTGCCGACCAGCAGGAAGAAACAGCCGACGGCTATCAGCCCGACGACGACCCACTGCTGGAGGAGCGCGAGGGTCACCACTGGCGGTCACCCCCCGTCGGCGGCGTCGAGTTCGTGCTGGAGTTCGTGCGGTCGAGCGGGCGCGAACGCGCCGCAAGCGGTGCCGTCGAGGAGAGACGTTGCCGTGTCATTGTTGCTCCTCCCGTCGTTCGATGATGTCGCCCTCGGTGACGAACTTCGCCACGGTAATGGTCGAGAGGAAGCCGATGATGGCCAGCACGAGGCTGACGGTGACGAACAGGCCGCGGTCGGTCTTCAGCGCGAACAGCACCGCGAGCGCCACGACGTTCGTGGCGATAGCGTCGAGCGCCACCACCCGGTCGGGGACGGTCGGTCCCTTGACGACCCGGTAGCTGCAGAGGATACAGAGGGCGCTGACGAGGACGATGCCGACGTCCGCCGCCGTCGTCACGACGGACCCTTCAGCGACCATCGTCGGTCCCCCCTTCATCGTCGGTATCCTCGACTGACCCGTCGTCCTCGGGCAGGTCGTCGTCGACGCGTATCTGGTCCCCACCCAGCAGTCCGCCGGGCATCATCGGCGCGCGCTGTGGTTCGGGCGGCCCGTCATCGGGCGTGTTCTGTATCGGCGGGGCCGGATCCTCCGGGGAGCGCTCCTCGTCGAAGATGGTGAGGGCGTACCGCTCCCAGGCCCGTATCGGTTCGACGACCGATTTGAGGTCGCTTCCTTGAATGGAGTGGACGTACAGCGCATTCTGCTCGGGGTCGTGGTCCAGCGTGACGGTCCCGGGCGTGATAGTGATGCTGTTGGCGATAGTCGTGATTCCCAGGTCTGTCTCGACGCGGAGGGGGACTAGAATCACCTCCGGTTCCAGCGGCATCCCCGGCAGCAGCACCCGACGAGCGACGTCAACGTTCGCGACGACGACCTCTCGGGCGAAGACGGCGAGGAAGCCCGCCACGGCCGGGAGCGTCGAGACCGTTCGGCGGAGTTCGAACGTGTCGTCGTACAGCCGTCGGAAGACGAACGCCACCGGAAATCCGACGGCGAGGCCGAAGAGGAACTGGCCGAGGAAGGCCGTCGCGGTGAACTTCGGCCCGCGAACGAACACCCAGAGGGCCCCGAAGACGACGCCCGCGACCGGCCAGCGGCGGGTCACGAGCCGCCACCTCCACGGGGAGCGACTGCGTCGACGTATGCGCCGCGGTCGAGCGCCGCCTCCGCGGCGGCCCCGGCGAACTGATAGACCGGGTCGAAACCGACGCCGACAGCGACGACGACCAGCGCCAGCGCCGCCAGTATCGAGAGTTGGCCGCGGTCGAGGGTCGCGGTCGCGACCGCCTCCGTCTGCTCGCCCCAGAAGCCCCTGACCCATGCGCGGGAGGCGTACAGGAGCGTGAACAGCGCGCCTGCGAGTAGTGTGACGATGGCGACGGCGGGGACGAGCCCGGGTGCCGCAGCGTACCGCGTGGCCGCGGCCTCGAAGACGAGGAACTTGCCGAAGAACCCGGTCAGCGGCGGCACGCCGATGATGGAGACGCAGCCGACCAAGAAGATTACACCCAGCGCGGGCGAGAACGCGGCCAGCCCGCCGAGTTGCGAGAGCTTCGTCGTCCCGGCCGCCCCGCGAATCGCCGCCGTCGAGAGGAACAGCAGCGACTTCGTCAGCGCGTGGTGGAGCGCGTAGACGAGCGCGGCGGCGAGCGCGAGCCGACGGAACGAGGCCGACTGCGTCGCCGCGGCGAACGACACCGGCAGGACGATGAATCCGACCTGCCCGACGCTGGAGTACGCGAAGACGCCGTCGAGACGGCTCTGGCCGACCGCGCCGAGACCGCCGACGACGATGCTCGCCGCGCCCATCACGAACAGGACCGGGGCGAGGAAGGCCAGCGGCGACTGGCCGCTTATCGGGCCGAACTCCGTCGGCAGCGACGCCCCGGCGAAGACGACGAAGTAGAGCCGGACGATGGCGTAGACGCCGACCTTCTTCGTCACGCCGGCCAGCATGGCCGCGATGGGAAGCGGGGCCGACCGGTAGGCCGCCGGGACCCAGAACTGGAAGGGGACCAGCCCGGCCTTGAGCGCGAACGTCGCAAACAGCAGCGCCGAGAGCCCGATGACCGGCGTCACGTCGATGCCGTAGACCGCCGGAGCGGCCAGTCGCCGCGCCATGTCGGCCATGTTGAGCGTCCCCGTCGTGGCGTAGAGCCCGCCGATGGCGAGCAACATGACGGCGCTCCCGATGACGTTCAGGACGAGGTAGCGAAACGCGGCGGCGGTGTGGGGCGCGTCGCCGTAGAAAGCGACGAAGACGTAGCTGGCCATCAGCATCACCTCGAACCAGACGAAGAGGTTGAACAGGTCGCCGGTGAGGAAGGCCCCGGTGACGCCCAGCAGGAGACAGTGAAAGAGCGGGTGATAGAACACTTGCTGGTTCTGCCGGTCGATGAACCGCACCGAGAACGCGACGGCCGACAGCGTCACCACGGCGGCGATGACGAGCATGTAGACCGCGAGCGCGTCGGCGACGAGCGTGATTCCGAAGGGGGCCGGCCAGCCACCGATCTGGTAGACCAGCGGCGTCGGCTCGGCTGGCGACAGCACGACCCGCCACGTCAGGAGGCCGACAGCGGCGGCGTAGACCGCCCCGCCGAGGACGCTCACCACTCGCTGGGCCGCCCGAGCGCTCCGCAGCCCCAGCACGGCGAGCACGGTACAGAGCGCGACGAGCATCGGGGCGACGACGATATGCGGGGCCACGGTTACTGCCACCTCTGGACGTCGACGGTCTCGTTCTCCTGGTAGGCGCGATACGACAGGACCAGCGCCAGCGCGGTCGTCCCGAAGCTGATGACGATGGCAGTCAACACCAGCGCCTGAACTACCGGGTCGGCGGTCTCGGGGACCTCGCCGCCGTGCGTCGAGAGTATCGGCACCTGCTCGAAACTCCCCTCAGCGACGCCGCCCATCGAGATCAGATAGACGTTCGCCGCCTGCGAGAGGACGGCGACGCCCCAGACGACCCGCACCAGGTCCCGGCGGAGCAGGAGGAACGTCCCCAGCGCGAACAGCCCGCCGACGACGGTGGCGAGCGCGAGACTCATTCCGCACCCACCACCGAGACGATGGTCAGCAGGCCGCCGACGACGACGCCGTAGATGCCGAGGTCGAACAGGAGCGCGCTCGCCAGTTCGACCTCGTGGTAGATTGGCACGTCGTGGAAGATGACGAACGACTGCGAGAGGAACGGTTCGCCGAACACCAGTCCTGCGACGCCGCTGGCCACGGCCAGTCCCAACCCGAGGGAGAACAGCCGTCGGTAAGCGGTGACGATGCGGCGCTCGAAGATCCCCCCGCCCGGCTCGACCTCTCGGTCGAGGACCTCCATCTCCACGTAGTCCAGCCCGTAGGCGACGTAGACGAGGACGAGCGCCGCCGTCGTCAGGACGCCGCCGATGAACCCGCCACCCGGTAGCTTGTGGCCCTGCAGAAGCAACAGGATGGCGATGACGAGGACGATGGGGACGACGACCCTGATAGTCGTCCTAGTGATGGTCGTCGTCACTCCGTCTCACCCCGGTTGCGCATCGTCAGCAGTACCATCACCGCGATGGCGGCGATGGCGATGACGAAGCTCTCGCCGAGCGTGTCGAACCCTCGGTAGTCGACGAGGATGACGTTGACGACGTTCGTTCCGCCAGCCTGGGGGACCGCCTGGGAGACGTAGTACTCCGCGGTGGCCGTCGGGGCCTCGTTCGCACCGCGGCCAGCGACCAGCACCGAGACGAACGCCGCCGCGCCGACCGCGAGCGATATCGCCGCGTCGGTGACGGCCACTCTGGCGTCTAAGTCGCTGTAGAACGCCGGAATTCGGTCGAGCACGAGGAGGAATATCAGCAGGACGAGCGTCTCGACGATGAGCTGGGTCAGCGCCAGGTCCGGCGCGCTGGCGAGGACGTAGAAGATAGCTATCATGAACCCCAGAATCGACAGCGTGAGCACGCCGGCGACGTGTGACGGAGCCGTCAGTATCGCGCCGGCGGCCACGAGCGCCACCGCGAGGACGAGCGCCACCGCGAGGGGGACACCGAGTCCCAGCGTCGGCCGGACGGCGACGTCGGCGGCGACGAACCCGACGAGCGAGAGCGTACTGGCCGACCCGAGCGCCCAGAGGACGTAGGTCCGTAGCGCCCCGCCGTGGACGACAGCGTCGAGGCGAATACTAGTTGTCGTGGCCCCGTCGACCAGTCGGTCGTACCACCGATTGGGCCACAGCGGCGTCCCGGAACTGATGACGCGGTCGACGACCGTCTGAAGCCGGTCGCGCACCGGGAACGCGGCGAATCCGAGCGCGAACGTCGTCAGGGACATCGCGGCCGGGCCGGAGAGGTGAGTCGGAATGGCGACGTGGACCTCGTGGACCTCGGTTGCCGTCGCGTCGGCGGCCGCCTGAACGGCGACATCGATGGCCGCCTGCGGGACCAACCCGATAGCCGCCGCGACCAGCGCCAGCGCCCCCGCTGGCGCGAGCAGCCCGAGCGACGGCCGGCCCGCGACCTCTAGCTCCGAGGGTCGGTCCCCGACGAAGATCCAGAGGAATCGCAGCGAGTAGACGACGGTGAGCGCGCTCGCGAGGACGGCGACAGCGGGGTAGACCCACGCGAGCCCGCCGCCGTCGACTGCCGTCTCGTAGGCCGCCTTGAACAGCAGTTCCTTCGAGTAGAAACCGTTGAACGGCGGGAGACCGGCCATCGAAAGCGTTCCGACGACGGTTATCGCCGCCGTCACCGGTAGCTCCCGCCAGAGCCCACCGAGGCGATTGAGGTCGCGAGTGCCTGCCTCGTGGACGACGATACCGGCGACCAGGAACAGCGCCGCCTTGAACAGCCCGTGGTTCAGGAGGTGGAAACTCCCTGCCTGCGGGCCGTAGTACGAACCGAAGCCGAAGGCGGCGACCAGCAGACCGAGGTGGCTCGCCGTCGAGTACGCTAAGAGTTCTTTGCTGTCGCTCGCGACGACCGCCAGCGTCGCGCCGACGAGCATCGTCGCCAGTCCCAGCGTCGCGAACAGCGCCGTCCACTCCGCACCGAGGAACAGCGGCCGGACGCGGCCGACGAAGTAGACGCCGACCTTCACCATCGTCGCCGAGTGGAGGAACGCAGAGACCGGCGTCGGCGCGACCATCGCGTTGGGCAGCCAGAAGTGAAGCGGCACCTGCGCGGACTTCGCACCGGCCGCGATAGCCAGCAGACCCAACACCGGGAGAAAGAGGCCCGACTCGCGCAGTGCCGCCCGGACCGCCTCGCCGTTTTCGAATATCGCCGCGAGGTCGAAGGTGGTACCACCAAGCGGGCCGCCGGCGACCACCGCGAGCAACAGCAGACCGACGAGCAGACAGAGTCCGCTGCCGACGGTGACGACCATCGCCATCCGGGCGGCGTAGCGCGAGTCGTCGGCCGTCGTCTCGTGGCCGATGAGCAGGAACGAACAGACGCTCGTCAGTTCCCAACAGAGGAAGAGAACGACCATATCCGCGGCGAACGCGACACCGAGTATCGACCCCATGAACGCGAGCAGGACGCCGTAGTACCGCCCGAGATTCTCCCCGTCGTGCATGTACGTCGCCGAGTACGCGAACACAGCGACGCCGACGCCGCTTGCCAGCAATGCGAACAGCAGCGCCCACCCGTCGACGGTGAAGCGGACGGCGACGCCGAGTGACGGAATCCACGGAACGGCGACGGTTCCCGTCGAGCCGAGTTGCGTGCTCACGAGCGCGAACGAGGTTGCGGCGACGAGCGCGCCGACGTACCCGGTTCGGTCACCGAGCGCGCGGTAGAGCAGCGGCGCTGTCAGCGCGGCGAGAAACGGGAGTGCCACGGCAGCGGCTACGACAGAAAAATCAGGAGCCATCGAGTGCATCCACGTACTGCCAGCGGACACTTAGTCCCTGTTGCTGGTTGCCCCAGAGACTTCGAGCGGCCAGCGTCCCTCGAACCGGTACTCGTCGGCCCAATTGATACTGGCTTGGGATTGTTTCGGCGCTTCGACGCGGAGTTGCATCCGCGAGTCGAATTCGTGTTCGCCGACGACGTGAAGTGACTCCAGGTCGGGCGTGTAGACGACGAAGTAGTCCACGTCATCCTCGTATTTCTGGTAGGTGTTCCCCTGCGAGTTCGTATGCTGTGTCTTGCCGTGGAAGTTTATCTTTCCCTCGTTCAACCACCCCGTCTTTATCTGTACCCGAAGTAGGTTTGCGTCCGGTGTCTCAACGATGGCATCATACCGTTGGTTGTCACCGAACGGTATCGAAACCGGAATCCCGCGCTTCTTCAACTCCGCGACGACGATGGCTTCGGTCGCGTCGCCTCTTTCGTGGGTTTGCATAGCGCTTTCGTCGGAGTATGGCCTCGTGTTTTCGTATAAACGTACGTCGCCGCACAGCTCAGGGAGACTCCGAGGAATCGATTTCGGAGAAACGGCGAATGCTCGCCGTCCGCTGAAATTCCGCGTAGAAGTGGGACCACCCGGATTCGAACCGGGGTCACGAGCACCCAAGGCTCGGAGTATACCACTAACCCATGGTCCCGCGTATACTACTCCCTGCGTCACCGAGTAAAGCGTTTCGTTGGGCGACGCGCCGTGTCACTGTGGCGCGAGGCCCCAGAAGTAGGCGATGCCGAGCGTCGTTACGACAGCGAAGACGGCCTGTAGCGGCGCTCCGACCTTCAGGTAGTCGGTGAAGCGGTAGCCGCCGGGACCGTAGACCAGCAAGTTGGTCTGGTAGCCGACGGGGGTCATGAAGGCCGTCGAGGCAGCGAAGGTCACGGCGAGGACGAACGCGAAGGCGTTGGCCTCCAGTTGCTGGGCGGCCTCGACGGCGACGGGGATCATCAACACGACCGAGGCGTTGTTCGAGATGACGTTGGTCAGCAGCGCAGTGACGACGTACATCAGTCCCAGCACGACGATGGCGGGCAGGCCGGGGGCGGCCACGACGAACGCCTCGGCGAGTAAGTCCGCGCCGCCCGTCTCCTGGAGCGCGATTCCCAGCGGGATGACCCCGGCGAGCAGGAAGATGACGTCCCACTGGACGGCGTCGTACAGTTCCGGTGGGCGGAGACAGCCGGTGAGGATCATCGCCACCGCGCCGGCCAGCGCCGAGACGACGATGTGGATGGGCGTCAGCGCGGCGACGGCGACGACGGCGGCGACGATGCCGACGGCGACGGGAATCTTCGACCGGCGGTAGTCAGGGCGTTCGACCTCCTGTGCGACGATGAAGTCGTTATTGATGTTGAGGCGGTCGATGCTGTCGGCCGTCGCCTGAACGAGTAAGGTGTCACCGACTTTCAGGCCCACGCGGTCCATCCGCTGGCGGAACAGTTCGCGGCCACGGCGCAGGGCGAGCACCGTCGCGTCGTAGCGCTGTCGGAAGTTCGCGGAGGTCAACGTCTCGCCGACGAGCGACGACCCCGGCGAGACCACGATTTCGACGAGGTTCTGTTGTTCGCTCGCGCGTTCGAGTTCCGCGTCGTCGACCTCCATCTCGGGGATGAGGTCGAGCCCCTCGGCGTCGAGTAAGTCCACGAGCGTGTCCCGGTCAGTTCGGAGCGCGAAGACGTCGCCCGCCTGAATCGTCTTCGGGTCGAGCGGTTCGAGAAAGGTCCGATTGCCGCGGATGAGTTGGATGACGTCCACGTCGAAGTCCGTCTCCGCCAGCGCCTCGCGGACCGTCTGACCGACGATGGGGGAGTCCTCGCGAACGACGACTTCGGTGAGGTACTCGCCCATCTCGAACTCGTCGGTGAGGTCCTCGCGGGCCGGGATGCGCCCGGGGACGAGCCATCGGCCGACCGTCAGCAGATAGACCGTGCCGACGATGGTGACGACGATTCCCAACTGGGTGAACTCGAACATCGAGAAGGGGTGGCCGAGTAAGTCCGCCGACAGTTGCGAGGCGAGGATGTTCGTCGAGGTGCCGATGAGCGTGAGCATGCCGCCGAACATCGAGGCATAGGAGAGTGGCAAGAGCAGTTTCGACGGTGATATCTTTCCGCTATGGGCGATGTCGGTCACCATCGGCAGCAGGATGGCGACGGCGGCGGTGTTGTTGATGAAGCCCGATATCGGGCCGACGAGGCCGACGGTGGCTCCGAGTTGCTTCGTCTCGTTGTCACCGGTCAACGAGGCGAGTTTCGAGCCGAGTATCTGGACGATGCCCGTTCGCTGGACGCCGTCGGAGAGGATGAACATCGCCAAGACGGTGATCGTCGCCGTCGAAGCGAAGCCCGAGAGCCCCTGCGTCAGTGGCGAGACGCCGTCGCCGGGCTGGTGGAGGATGTAGATCGGCTCGGCCAGCAGGCCGGCCTGGACGAGCGACTCGGTGGCCGGTTCGACGAGCATCAGCGCGACCATCACGCCGATCGCAGTCACGTCGACTGGGAGGGCCTCGGTGGCGAAGAGGGCGAGCGCGACGAGTATCAGCGCGAACACGAACGCCATCCCTGGCGTGACGGGTGGCAGCGACACGTCGGGGAGTCGGCTGGCGGTAGCAAAAGCGTGGGGATTTCGCCGAGGTCACTCCTCGCCAGTCTCGGCGTCGATATCGGCCAGTAATGCCTCGTAGCTCCGGGCGAAGGCCGCCGTCTCCCGAAGCGAGTTCGCGGCGACCTGAAACACGGGGACGGCGAGTCGACCGTCCCACCCGCTGACGACGACGACGGCCTCGTGGTCGGTCTCGTCGGTCCACTCGCCGGCGAGGTCCCGGACCAGCACCTCGCCGAAGTAACTCCCGAGTTCCCGTGTGACGCTCGTGAAGGCTCGGTCGTCGAACGTCGCTTCGCTGCCGAACGTCGCGTCTTCGAACCGGTCGCCGTCCCACTCCGCCTCGACGAGGTCGTCCAGCCGGGCGAGCGAGTCAGGCGTGAAATCGAGGTCGCGTTCGCCCCAGAACTCCGCGAAGTCGGTTGCCGTCTCGGCGTACTCGGTCCGGAGGTCGTCGTCCGCATCGGACGCGGGGGACGGCGTCTCGGCGACAGCGGGCGAGTCCGCGGACGGCGATTCGTCCGACGGCGATCCCCCCGTGTCGTCCATCGGTGATTCGTCAGCCGGGTCCCCCATCGGTGGTTCAGTTACCGCGTCCTCGGCCTCACCGATCAGTTCCGAGTCAGCTGCGGGTTCCTCACCCGTTCGGCCGTCCGGGTCCGAATCCGCTGTTGGTTCTGCCGCTGTACGGCCGTCCGGTTCCGAGTCGGTGGCGTCGCTCGACTCGTCGTCTGCCGACTCTGACCCGTCGCCGCCGACCGCGCGGCGGACCTTATCGAACAACCCCATACCGGGCGAAGACGGGCGGCCTACAAGAAGGTGTGGCCCTACTGCTCCTCGCGCAGTTCCATCTCGGCGACGATGTCGTAGGGGTCGAGTCCCTTCCGGATGCCGTCGAGCAACTGGAAGGACTCGTCGGGCGCGAGGAAGTGGCGGGTGACGGCTCGACCGAGCGGCGTCGGCGAGAGACCGTCGATGAAGTCGTACTCCAGCAGTTTGCCCAGCGCGTGTTTCGTCGGGAGTTCGCCGATCATCCGGTCGTTGAGACGCTTGGCCTGGTTGCCGGCGACGGTGACGTTCGCCAGCGTCTCCTCGACGGCCGCGCCCTCGTCGTAGCGCGTGATGACGGGTTCCATCTCGCCTTTGAGGAGCTTGAACGCCACCTCGTCTTCGGTCATCTCCATGGTGTTGTGATACGAGCAGTCGGGCTCGACGAGGAGGTACACCGTCCCCTTGTCGTGGTAGTCCGGTCGACCGGCACGGCCGAGCATCTGACTGAACTCCTGGACAGTGAGCCACTCGATCCCCATCGCCAGCGAGTCGAAGATGACCTGCGAGGCGGGGAAGTCCACCCCGGCCGCCAGCGCCGCCGTCGTGACGACGGCCGCCAGTTCCTGGTCGGCGAACTGCTGTTCGACACGTTGTCGTTTGCGGTTGTCCAGCCCGGCGTGATAGGGCGCGGAGTCGTAGTTGAGTTTGCGCGAGATCTGGTGACAGCGCCGCCGAGAGTTGGTGAAGATGATGGTCTGGCCGCGGTACCCCTTGCTCGATTTCGTGTCGAAGGCGCGCTTGACGAGTTTGTTCTCGGTGTCGATCTTCTCGCGGCCGTCCGCGAACGTGACGTGGCGCTCGATAGGCACCGGCCGCTCCTCGAACTCGACTAAGTTCGCCCGAAGCTTCTCGGCCAGTTGACTCGGATTGCCGACCGTCGCCGAGAGGTAGATCCACTGCGTGTCGTCGCCGTCGGGCGCGCCACCGGTCTCACAATAGTATTTCAGCCGGGAGATGAGGCCGTCGAGTCGGTGACCTCGCTCGTCCTCGCCGAGCGTGTGGACCTCGTCGATGACGACGGTGCCGATTGTCCCAAGGTCCTTGCCGGTCCGCAAGGCGTGGTCGATCCCCTCGTAGGTGCCGACGATGACGTCGGCGTCGGGGTCGAAGCGGCCGCCCTCGTCGGCGATACGACTCGCGCCGACCCGCAGCGAGACGTCGACCATATCGCCGTAGCGCTCTTTGAACGACTCGTACTTCTGGTTGGCCAGCGCCACCAGCGGCACCAAAAACAGCATCGTTCCCTTGCCGTTGAGGACGCGGTCCAGTCCGGCCATCTCACCGATGAGCGTCTTCCCGGTCGCCGTCGCGGAGACGACCAGTTGGTCCGCGCCGTCGGTCGCGCCGTGTTCGACGGCGAGGCTCTGGACCGGCAACAGCGTCTCGAACCGGGATTCGAGGTGTTGCTGGATGCCGGGATGCAGCCCCAGCGAATCGACGGCGACAGGCTCTACGTCCTCCGTGGTCGCCGAGATCTCGTCGAACTTCGTCAAGTCGGGGTCCAGTTGGCCCGACAGTAGGTTCGTGATGCGTTCTAAGTCCTGCACCTCCAGCAGGAGGTCTTCGAGGCGTTCGCGGGCGTCGCCCGTGATGTCACCCTGGAAGGCGAGTTCGCGGTCCAGTTCCTCGCGGGCACACGACGGACAGATGGTCTCTCCGTCGGCCTCGATGGCTGTCTCGCTCGTGATCGGCGAGTACCGCCCCGCGTTCGAACAGAACCGACAGGTCCGGACGACCTTCGCGTCGAGCTGGTAGCCGTCGAGCATCTCGCGGATGCGGTCGCGGGCGCGCGGCGAAGTCTGCTCGGAGATGCGAATGCGGGCCGCTCGGCGGGCGAGTTCGACGAACTGGTCGGGCGAGCGGAGGTCCTCGCTGGTTCCGTCCTTGATACGGAGCCGTCGGGGTCGCGGTCCCGCGTCGGTCTCCTTCAGTTCGAGGACGCCGTGAAAGAGTCGCCCGCCGTCGCGGTTAGCGACCACCCGAACGTCCTCGCCGTGTTCGTGGAGGAACAACGTATCCACCTGTGCGGCCTGCTGAGACACGAGCGTATGTACGGGACGGGGCCTACTTCAGTCACTCGACATAGAAAGTCGTGTTTCGGCCGGTGTGAACGAGGGAATTTCTGGCTCTACATCCCCCTCTCCCCGATAACAGCGGAACTCTCAAAAACTGCTAGCTCACAGCGCGTTTAAGTCGCGTCGCCGACAACATATCGTATGCGTCGGTTCCGCATCGGGAGCGCCTTCGGCATCCCTATTCAGCTCGATTTGACCTTTCTGTTAGTTCTGCCGCTGTTCGCGTGGATCATCGGCACCCAAATCGACGAGACGACCAAGCTATTGAACAACACGCTAGGGGCGGGGCTGGACCCCGCTGTACTGACCGACGGGAACCTCGTCTGGGTGCTTGGCGTCCTCGCTGCCGTCGGCCTCTTTACCGGTGTCGTCCTCCACGAACTCGGTCACTCGCTGGTGGCGCTTCGGTACGGCTACCCCATCGACTCGATTACGCTGTGGCTCTTCGGCGGCATCGCACAGTTGACCGAGATGCCCGAAGACTGGAAGCAGGAACTGGCCATCGCCATCGCCGGTCCCATCGTCAGCGTCGTTCTCGGCGTCCTCTCCTACGTTGCGTTCGTGGTGCTCCCCGGTGCCCAATCGACGGCGATCGAAAGCGCGCGCTTCGTCTTCGCCTATCTGGCGCTGATGAACGTCGCGCTGGCGATATTCAACATGCTTCCGGGGTTCCCGATGGACGGCGGGCGCGTCCTGCGGGCGCTGCTCGCTCGCACTCGCTCGTACGCTCGCGCGACCCAGATCGCCGCCGAGGTCGGGAAGGTGTTCGCCGTCCTGCTCGGACTGTTCGGACTATTCGTCGTCGGCAACATCTTCCTGGCCGGACTGGCCTTCTTTATCTACATCGGCGCCGCGGGCGAGTCCCGTCAGACGATGATGCGGGCCGCCTTCGAGGGTGTCACCGTCAGAGACGTAATGACTCCCGCCGACCACGTCACCGCGGTCACGCCCCGACAGTCGGTTACCGAACTCATCCAGACGATGTTCGAGGAGCGCCACACCGGCTACCCCGTCGAGAAGGACGGCGAAATCGTCGGTCTCGTGACGCTCGAAGACGCCCGCGCGGTCCGGGAAGTCGAACGCGACGCCTACACCGTCGGCGACGTGATGACGACCGGCCTGGTCACGACCAGCCCCGAGACAGACGTGATGGACGCGCTGAGCGAACTCCAGAGCAACTCCGTTGGCCGGCTCATCGTCACCGACGAGGCGGGCGAGTTCCTCGGCTTGCTCACCCGCACGGACATCATGACCGCTCTCTCCATCATCAAATCCAGCAACGCGTACGGCACAGCCGGCGAATCCGACTCACAGACGCCGCGGCTGGAGTCCTGAACGAGCGCCGACTGTCACTCGCTCTCCCGTTCGGCTTCGAGGGCCAGTAGCGTCTCGTAGGCCGCGACGGCGTAGGTCATCGCCGGGCCGCCGCCCATCACGACGGCCACTTTCAGCGTGTCGATTATCTCGTCGTGGCTCGCTCCCGCTTCGAGTGCCGCGTCCGTGTGCCAAAGGATGCAGTGGTCACAGCGCGTCACGACGCCGACGGCCAGCGACAGCAGTTCCTTGGTCTTGTGGTCGAGTGCCGCCGTCGCCTCGGCCGATTCGACGAACTCGGTGAACTGTGCTAGCTCCGGTGCTTCGTCTATCAATTCGCCGAGAGACTGCTTGAACGAACTGAGCTCGCTCGTTTTTGTCATGCGTCTGAATTGTAGAGCGGGGGCCGCAAACTGTGCAGGCCAGCGACGGATCGGGGGCGCGAGGTACTAAGACATCATCGACACAACAGCAAGACGAGCAACCATGTTCGACCAGCTCGCAGTTCCGACAGACGGGAGCGAAGTCGCCGACGCCGCCGTCTCGGCGGCAATCGCGCTCGCCGATAGCTTCGGCGCTCGATTGCATGTCATCCACGTCCTAGAGATGGGCGAACTTCCGCCGGGGTTCGAGGACGAGGACGCAGACGAGTTCGCACAGGTCGGCTCGGAGGCGACCACGGCAGCCGCCGAACGAGCGGCCGAGGCCGGTGTCGAGGCCACCACGTCGGTCATCGTCGGCGGCGCGCCGATACATCAAGGCATCCTCGACTACGTCGAGACTCACGACATCGACTGCCTCGTGATGGGTACGTACGGACGAACGGGACTGGACCGCTTCGTTCTCGGCAGCGTCACTGAGCGAACGCTCCGCGAGTCACCGGTCCCGGTCTTGACCGTCCACGAGGAATCCACCGTCACGTCCCCCTTCGAGCGAATCCTGGTCCCGACCGACGGGAGCGACGGCGCACGCATCGCCAGTGACCGTGCCATCGACCTCGCGCTGGCGACGGACGCGGCGCTCCACGTGGTTCACGTCGTCGACCCGTACCTGCTCGACACCCAAGTCGACCCCAGTCAGCTGCTCGACGCGCTCGAAGACGTCGGCGAGCAAGCGGTCGAAGAGGTCGAGACCCGCGCTACCGAGGCAGGCGTCTCCACCGTCAAAACCGAACTCTTGACCGGAAACCCCCATCGTGCCATCGTGGACTACGCCGACGAACACGACGTCGACTGTATCGTGATGGGGACGCACGGCCGCACTGGCCTGGAGCGATATATTCTCGGGAGCGTCACTGAACGCGTCGTCCGCTTGGCGGACGTACCGGTTCTCTCTATGAAACAGTCGCCAGCGGAATGACTCTCTCGCCAACCGAGAGAGGTATAGGTATATAAAATCTTTCGTTTACAGAGCAGAATAGAACTGCCGATATACTAGTCATTCCCCATATCTGTTCTTTAGACAGGCAATAAAAGTAGATGGTAACGGTGCGGTAAGTGAGTGTACTAACTCAGAACTTATTCGGTTTCCTGATTTTGCCGTTTTCAGCGTCTTTAGACTATATATCCTGGTTGTAAAATATCCGAAACCGAAACAGTTGCAGGCGAACGTTAAAAACTGACGTGAATAATATCGGCTTTATATGACGATTCGAGTGCATGGATTCAGTACACGAATCAACTATGTCCATCGCACGCTCACCGCTTTCAAGTATAGGTTCTGATATGAACACCGTTCGGGCCCTCGGCGTCGTTACTGCCGACGTGTGTACGACGCTAATTCGGGGGATCGCCTTCTGGACGACCATCCCCCTTCCGATCCTCATCGCGAGTACGCTCGTCACCGGGTTCGTCGCGTCCTCACCGCGCTCGGTCGTCGCGCTCGTCGTGCTAAATGTCGTCTGTGCCGTTGTCGGTCGGAACCATTCGCCCGCGATCTGAGGACCGCCTTCAACCGTTTAGTTCAGTGCGTTCACCACTACCAGACGACTATATCGAGCTGTCTCGAAATCGAGGTCATTCCCGCTCCGAGAGCAGCGTCTGCTCCCTGTCTTCGAGGTCCTCGAGCGTTTCGGTTTCCAGCAGCGTCTCCAGTTTTCGCTCGAACTGCTCGTCGGTCAGTTCACCGCGAGCGTACCGATCCCGAAGCGTCGAAAGCGCATCGTCGTCGGCCTCGGCGTCGCGCTCGTGTGTGGAGTCTACCGATTCGTCCCGCTGAGCGTCCCACCAGTCGGTCACCTCGTCACGGTCGCCAAAGAGGAGGGAAGTGAGCGGAACGAGTACGATGTACCCGAACAGCATGAACGCCAACCACCAGTCCTGCCCGGTAAAGAGGGCGGCCAGCCAGATGCCAGTGATGAGCGTCGAGACTATCTCGGTCGCGTTCTCAGACGCCCGGTAAAGCGGTCCAGCGGTAGTCAATACCGGAGATGAGCGTAGCCGATACAATAAAATGAGGTGTCTCAGCGGAGAGCGAACTGGCGTATCGAGTGGTCGAGCGGTGGCGCGTTTCGACGTCGAAACGGTTGCCCCAACCTTGGAGCATTCCACCGCTAGAAGTGAGCGGATAACAGCGAAGCGTCCCTGAGACGGAACGAAACGGGCCGTGGCTGGCAGGCGAGAAGCACACCCGCCGAGCGGCCACTTGCACGCCACTTCTCGGATACTTCGCCGCTCGAGCAAGAGATATTCCAGATGAGAGAGACGTCCCAAGGTTAGACAAACCGACGGACGGTGCCAGCCTTGGACGCCCGTTCGAAAGGAACTGTCGCGAATGCGTCTGTTCGCCCGTGGGTGTGTATTTCGAAAGTATATTCAGAATCGCCGGTTTTCGGTTCCCTGAGGGTTGCTTCTCGGAGTATCCGCGAATAGCACGTTTCGAATGTGTGTCCTTACGCCGCTAAGAAGCAAGCCGACTAAGCGTGATTGTGGCGATACCGCTCCCTCTAGCGGGGCAAATCTCCAAGGTTGGACGCTGGTACGTCAGCGGCCCCGAGAAACGGTGTGACAGACCGGTACTTTCGACCAGCCAGCTCTCTGACGGCGTGCCCGATGGTACCGAAAATAGCGCGTAACGGGGCACTCGTACCACTTATCAGTCTCCATCGGTGTACCAGTACGCCCACAGCATTAGTACGCCCTGTAGTGGCAATCGTGCCCAGCGAACGAACGCGGAGGGGTCGCGCCCACCAGGCATTCCCGCAACGACGACCCCACTAGTCGCCATGTAGACGTTCGCCGGGAAGATTGCGGCGAGTAATACGACCGTCGCCCACGCTGCGTACTGTCGAGTCTGTGGGAGTAGTATCCCGATTCCGACGCCAACCTCGGCGAGCCCAGACAAATAGACCAACGCGAGCGGTGCTGGGAACACTGGCGGCACGATCTGGACGTACAATCCCGGGACGACGAAGTGTAAGACCCCCGCAACGACGTACAGTGGTCCCATCACATACAGGAGCGGCCGTTTGAGTTGAGCGAGGCTCGCACACATCTGCTATCCCCTAATCCCACGACGGTGAACCAATTTGGGTTCGCGACGGCTGTACCGGAGCTTCAACGAGAGAGACGGTGAGAGTGTCAGAACGCCCCCCTGAGATACCGACGGAATCGGTCTACAGATTCGTAACGAGGTGATTTTACAGTGCGCCCGCAACGGGTGCGGGCGCACGTAGTGCCCGTGTTCGAATATGGCACAAAGACGACCACGACAAATAGCGGCTGTACAGCCTAAAGAACAGGTGTGTGAACGGATTACACCCGAAACGAGGGGGTTGTAATGGGCGACCATACCTGTCCGGAGTGTGGGCGTGCATTTAAATCGGAACGGGGCCTCGGTGTCCATCATGCACATTCTCATGAAGGAGTACTTCCAAACAGGACATGTGCACACTGCAAAGCCGATTTTCACTGTGACTACCAGAAAAAATACTGCTCGGGGGAGTGCCTTTCGGAAGCCGTCTCCTTCGCAGGCGCGAATAACCCGAATTACAGCGGAGCAAAAGAGCGGACGATGTGCCGAATCTGTGCTGCCAGCTTCGAATACTATCCATCGGAAAAGCGTGGCCTGTACTGTCCCACCTGTGTCGAAACCAAACAGTGGCAGACAACGCCGAAGACAACTGGGCAGGACAATCCACTCTGGTGCGGCGGAAAACAGACGATGGCATGTGAGATGTGCGAAACTCCGATAGAGCGCTGGCCCAGCCAATTTACCGATGTAGCGTTCTGTGGTGAGAGTTGTCGAAGCAAGTGGCTCGCTGAAACGTTCGTTGGACCTGCCCATCCAAACTGGAAAGGTACTGAAAAACTAGCCTATGGGCCGGGATGGAATCAAATTCGTCGGCGGGCAGTCGAACGTGATGACTACCGCTGTCGCCTCTGTGGGACAGGACGTGCCGAACTCGGACAGAACCCAGACGTCCACCACATTATCCCAGTGCGCTGGTTTGCCGATTCAGACGACCATACACGAATAGACGCTCATACGCTCGATAACGTGATCTCGCTGTGTCGAGCCTGCCACCGGCGAGCAGAAGATGGTGACATCTCGGAGGGGACGCTTCGGTCACTTATCCAGAGTGAGAGCGACACATAGTCGTCCTCTGCCACAATATTTATCCAGATTGTTTTTCTTAAAATTAAGTCCGGGCGCGGGAATCGAACCCGCCTCTTAGCCACCACAAGGCTAAAGGATGCCACTACCCCAGCCCGGACACGCCTGCTGAGGCGTTTTCAGCTACTCCGCTGGCACAGAAATACGTTACGAATCTGGGGTTCACAGCGGAGAGACAACGCGTCACACACCCGTCTCGATAGCGAAATCATCCCGCATAGCGGCGGTAGACTGCGGATATCGACGAGAGCGAGAAGGGCAAAAGCAGACTAGCCGCGCCGAGACGAGCGTTACTTCCACGTGAAGTACGTCAGCACGGAGATGCCAAACGTTTCGAGTATCTGCAGGAGCATCATCACCTGAACGGCCAGCGTCGGCATCGCCGGCGCGTTGAAGTAGAAATACAGCGCGACGAGGTTCTCGGCCAGCAGGAAGGTGGCGAACACGATGGAGCCGAGCGTCATCGGGGCGCGAATCTCTCGATACGTTCGCAGCCAGATACCGATCAGCCCCGCCAGCAACAGGACGTTGATCGCCGCAGCGACGCGGGCCGCGTCGAGTACGAGGCTCATCGTGCGTTCTCCAGTCTCCTGCCCGCCGACTGTCGCCACCGGCGGCATCTCGTGGGTCTCATATCAGTCATCCACCTGTGTGAGTATATCTTCGACCGTCTCCCAGTGGTTTCGTGTTCGTTCGCTCGGGAGATACACGGTTCCGTAGTTCGCCTCGCTACTCGTGATGACACCATTCTCTTCGAGCACGTCGAGGTGATACCGGGCCGTGTTGTACGCCAGGTCGAGGTCATCGGCTAGCTTGTTGGCGTTTCTGGGCCGCTCGTCCAGCGCACGCAAGACGCGGGCGCGGTTCGGTCCCCCACGCGTACCGGCAAGAGTCTGCCAGAGGACCGTGTCCATGCTTCTGTATAGTTACTCTCAGCAGGCAAGAACCCACCGACGGACCGGGCAGGCCGGTGCCCGACCCGCAGGTCCCGGCCGGCCCCGCCCACCGGGCCGGAGACGGAGTTGTTCATGTTTCATACCTCCGAGAATACAGGCTAAAACCCTTTCGGGGGGTTCGGCCGAAAGCCCCGTAAATCGTTCTTAGAGAGAGTTTAGAGAGATTTGGGTGAGAGTTTCGGCAGAGTCTCGAAAGTTGTTATCTATCCGTCATCCGCAGTAGGAAGTGGATGTCATCAGACACAACGGAGACAAGTCGACGGCGGGTACTGCTCGGGATCGGAACTGGCGTCACTGTCGGCCTCGCCGGGTGCGCCGGCGGCAGCGGTAGCGGTGACGGGGCGGATACTCCGGCTGACACCGACACGGAAACAGCGACGGAGACCTCGACCGAGACCGACACACCAGCGGGGAACGCGTCGGTCCGCATGGCGCACATGTCGCCCAACGCCCCGAACGTCGACGTCTACGTCGACGGCTCGGCGGTGCTCGAAGACGTTCCGTTCGGCGCGGTCAGCGACTACCTCGACGTGCCCGCCGGCGAGCGGATGGTCGAGATAACCGCCGCCGGTGACGCCGAGACCTCCGTCTTCTCTGGAGCGGTCCCGGTCGAGGCGGAGACGGCCTACACAGTCGCTGCGATCGGCGAGATCGGCGATGAGGCCGACGAACCCTTCGAACCGCTCGTTCTGGAAGACGACAACAGCGACCCCGGCGGCGAGACGGCCCGTGTCCGACTCGTCCACGCCTCGCCGGACGCACCGGCCGTCGACGTGACCCTCGCGTCGAGCGGCGACGTACTGTTCGACGGCGTCGCGTACGGCGAGTCAGGATACGTGGAGGTGCCCGCCGGCGACTGCACGCTTCAGATCCGTGGTGACACGGAGAGCAACGACGGCGACGTCGCTGCCGAGTTCGACGTGAGCCTCGACGGTGGACAGGTCTACACTGCCTTCGCGGCGGGCTACCTCTCGCCGGACGACGAACCGGCCGACACCCCCTTCGATCTCGTCGTCGCACAAGATACCATGAGCGAGTCGATGGGTAGCGACCCGGCGAGCGTCCGCGTGGCGCACATGTCGCCCAACGCCCCAACGTAGACGTCTACGTCGACGGGTCGGCGGTACTCGAAGACGTGCCCTTCGGCGCAGTGAGCGACTATCTCGACGTTCCGGCCGGCAGTCGGACCGTCGAAATCACCGCCGCCGGTGACGCCGAGACATCTGTCTTCGAAGGCGACGTGACGGTCGAGAGCGGACAGGCCTACACCGTCGTCGCGGCGGGCGAAATCGGCGATTCGGCCGACGAGCCCTTCCAACCGCTCGTGCTCTCGGACGACACGTCGAGTCCGGGCGGAGACACCGCACGCCTCCGAGTCGTGCACGTCTCGCCCGACGCGCCGGCCGTCGACGTGACGGCCGCATCGACCGGTGACGCGCTGTTCGACGGCGTCGCCTACACCGAGACCGGGACTGTCGAAGTCCCCGCGGGCGACTACACCGTCCAGATTCGCGGCGATACGGAGGGCAACGACGGCGACATCGTCGCCGACTTCGACGTGAGCCTCGCCGGTGGGCAGGCCTACACCGCCTTTGCCGCGGGCTATCTCTCGCCGGACGACGAACCGGCCGACACTCCCTTCGACCTCGTCGTCGCGCAAGACACCGACGGAATGTAACGACCGCCGTTCCTCTCGGTCTCCGGACGCTTCGGCCCACATCTCCGAGACGCTTTTAGGTGGCCACGGCCTACGCGACGCCAAGCGTGGCCATCACGGACAAGATATACGTCAAGAACCACCAGCAGCTCGTCTCCCAGATAGAGACGAGTTTCCCGAAGGGAGCCTTCAAGGGAGCGACGCTGGACATCCTCTTTCAGGGCGAGGGGCTGGCGAAACTCGACGACGCCTCACAGGACCGCGTGTTGGACTTCGCAGAGGACTTCTTAGACTGTGACTGTCAGGCCAACCCCCACTGTGGCTGTCCCGAGCGGAAGTTCGTCGCCTACCTGCTGGAACTGCGCGAGCAAGGCCTCGGCCCCGACGCGATCGTGGACGTGATGAGCGACGACTACCTGCTGTACGCCTATCCCGGCGACATGCTCTCCTTCTTGGACAACTCCGTCCGGACGCTGGAAGCCGTCGAGACGCTGGCAGAGGTCGACGGCCGAGACGACGTAGCCGAAGAAGTGCAGCGACGGCGCAACCGATTGATGTAGCTCAGTCGGAGCTAGCTCTCGGAACCGACGGCCTCGCTTCGGACCAGCGTATCGTCGGCGAGGTATCGGGTGAGCGTGTGGGCGTCTTCCTCCAGCGTCTTGAGATGGACGTTCAACAGTTCGTTCGTCGCCTGATCGCCGAACCGATCCGCCAGTTCGACATGGTCTCGTAGCTGCACCGCGAGCGTCGCGTACCCGTCGAGGTCACGTGAGAGCGACGAGCGCACGTCGTAGCGGTGAGGCGTCTCGATGTAGATCGGGGCGTGTTGTCGGATACCCATCGGCCCACAGACCGGCACGCCGCCGAGCGCGTGAACGCGAAGCGCGATGTCGTCGGTCATCTCCGCGAGCCTGTCGGCGGCCGACCGAAGGAACTCGGCGACGTCGTGGAACTCCGCTCCTTCGACGGTCCAGTAGTGTTTTCTGACCTGGTTGAACAGCAGGTAGAACCCGGAGAGTTCGGCGTTCAGCGCGGTCACCAACTGTTCCGCTGCGGCCTGGTTCAGCCGGAGTTCGTTCGCGCGGACGGTGTCCCACTCCTGACGGCGGTGGTCTGCACCGGGGTCTCGGAGATGTGGCGTACTCGTCATGGTCAGTTGATACTCTCCTCCCGAACGAGCGTGTCGTCTTCGAGGAACTGTTCGATTTCGTGAGCGTCGTCTTCGAGTGTCGTCAGGTGGTCGCGCAGCCGCTCTGCCGTGCCCGAATCACCCACCTCCTCGGCGAGGTTGACGTGTTCGCGAATGCTCGCGACCAGCGTCGCGTACCCGTCGAGGTCCCCCGCAAGCGAGGCGCGCAGGTCGTAGAGGCCCTCCGCCTCTAAGTGGACCTCGGCGCGCTCCTGAATCGTCGGGGGCGTATTCGGCGGGATGCCACCGAGTTCGACGATACGAACCGCGAGGTCGTCGTTGATGGCGCGAGTGCGCTTGTAGGCATCTTCGAGGAATTCTGCGACCTCGTGGAACTCGGCTCCTTCAGCCGTCCAGAAGTGCTTTCTCAGGAGATAGAAGAGATTGAACGATCCGGCGAAATCGACGCTAAGCGCGTCCACGATTGCCTCCGCGTCGTCGCGGTCGATTCGGAGTTCGTTCCCGTCGAGGGCCCCCCACTCCTGCCGGCGGTCGCCGGCCTCGGGTTCGCGGACCAGGCCCAGTTGTTCCTTCGTCATCGTTCCCCTCGGCCAGACGCACCCATGTTATTCAGTATCACTCAGCTTGGTCTTGGCGAGCCGATCATATGAATATTGTCGGGACGGTGCTGTCGTCCGAGGTCGGAGGTCACCGTTGGCGTCGACGGTCGATCAGAGATCGTCGAAACTACCGATACGGTAGGAGGCGTCTTCCTCTTCGCCCTCGTCTAAGTCTTCGAGGTGGATGACCTCGTCCTGATCCATCTCGTCGAGTTGCTGTCGGAGTTTCGTGACGTAGCGCTTGTGCTCTTCGAGCTGTTCGCGGAGATGTTCGGCTTCCAGTTCGAGGCGTTCGTGCTCGCGGACGAAGCTCTTTGGCACCTCGACCTTCGGTGGGAAGCTCTCGGTGTTGCTCTCTGCTGCGGCTTCGAGTTCGTGTTCCGGCGCGACCTTCACCTGGCCGTCGTGGGCGACCAGCGTATCGACGTAATCTCGAAACACCGCAGAGAGAGAGATATCCCGCTCTTCTGCGATTTCGCGGAGCGTCTCGAACTTGTCCTCGCTCACGCGAAAGGAGATGGTCTTGTTCTTGTTCCCCATAGATGTGTGTTATTCGACACCCATCCTATTTAAGAATTTGTCAGACGCTCACACGGAATGCCCGCCGCCGAAAGAAAACGACCGGGCAACCGTAGGCGTTTACTCCGCGCCGTCCCGGTCGTCGATATGGATGCGACCGCACACCACTACGCCGTCACCGTCAGCGACTTAGAGCGCGCCGTCGAGTTCTACCACGGCGTTCTCGACTTAGAGGTCCGCTCTCGCTTTTCGGTCGGTGGTGACGCCTTCGCCGCCGGCGTCGGTATCGAGGGAGCCAGCGCCGACTTCGCCCACCTGGACGCTGGCGGAGTCCGACTCGAACTCGTCGAGTACGCGCCTGAAGGCGAGGCCCGTCCCGAGGGAGCCCTCAACCAATCTGGCGCGACCCATCTCGGTCTCGAAGTCGAGGACCTGGATGCCGTCTACGAGGAACTGCCCGACGACATCGAGACGCTTTCGGAGCCCCAGACCACCGAGAGCGGGACTCGTATCTGCTTTCTGCGTGACCCCGAGGGCACGCTGGTCGAACTGCTGGAGACGTAGATTCGCGAATAAAACCAGACGGAAGAGAGCCGAGACGCCGCTCAGTCCGCGCTCGCTTCGGCCTGTTCGTCCTGCATGCTCTCTAGGGCTCCGACGACGGACTGGCGGTACGCCGAGATGTCCTCGCCGTACTCCTCGTAGGCCATCGAGACGTACTCGTCGGTCGCGGCGTCCTCGGGGTCGGCCTCGGTGAACCGGCGAATCCGGTCGAGCGTCCGCTCGGCCGTCTCGACGACCCAGCGGTCACGCGTCGCCTCGTCGACCTGCGAGATGGACTCGGGGCGTACCGAGACGTTCACGTCGCCCTCGTCGGTCTCGTAGGTCCGGGGCTTGCCGACCACGGCGACGTACGCCGGCGGTTCCAGTTCCCGGAGCATCGAGGCGGCGTCCGGCTGGTACTGCCCGGCGTACATGAAGAACGTGTCGCCGTTGGGGTCGACGACCCGCCCCTGCCAGTACTCGCTGTCCTCGCCGACGTCCTCGGTCTCGGTCAGCGTGCCGACGAGGAACACGCGGTTCGCGCGCTCGCCCGTCGGGAGGAGGACGTACACCGGCGCTCGGTCGTCGTCGGATTCCTTGAACGTGTAACTCGCGTCGTTGAACTCGCGGGCGAAGACGCGGCGGGCGACTTCGCGGGTGGGTGTACTCGCCATCTAGATCGACCTCGCTTTGATCAGCACTTCGTCAGCATCCACTGGCCCGGTCAGTCGCTCCTGGTCGTCCGCGAGGACGTACCGGCCAAACGTCGGCCCGGTGACACGGTAGTACCGGCCGAGGATGTCTTCGCGCATCTCGTCGGCGACGACGGTGGTGTCGAGTGCGTCCATCGCCATTTCCTTGGCTTCCGCTAAGGTGATGCCGGTGAGTTCCTCCGTGGCCTCCTCGTCGAAGATGACCTCGGTGACCTCCTCGCCGTCGTCTAGAACACCCTTGATGCGGAGGTCGAACTCGCCTTCGACCTCGCCGTGTTCGCTACAGCGGCCGTTCTGGAGGACGCGGGTGCAGTCCTCCTCGGGGCAGCGCTTGATGAGCCCCGACCCCGACTGGATGTCGACGAGTGCGCCCTCGACTTCGACGCTGTCGTCGCCGACTTCGATCTCCTCGTCGAGTTCCTCGATGGTCGTCGTCCGGTTGAGCTTCACGGAGAAGCGGCCCTGATACTCGTCGGTGACGACGTTACGAAGGGAGTAGGATTTCCCCTCTTCGAGGTCCTGTAAGTCGGATTTCGACCACTTGGTGAACTTGATGGTGCCCGTCTCGTCGCCAAGTAAGCCGACCTGCGCGACGGCGTCGGCTCGCGGGTCCCATAGGTCCACGACGGTGACGCGCATATCGACCCACTCTTCTGGCGAGTCGACATCCGACACCTGCACCTGTTCGTTACCGCCGGACCCGCCACCTAACTGGTCGCGGTCCATCCCGGCCTCGTCTAAGTACGTATTGACGACGCTCCGACGGGCTTCGCTCATCGGGACTTTGTACTCGTTGACCAGCGTATCGAGTCGCTCTTGGACATCTTCGACGTCGAGGTCTAGCTGGTCGCTGAACTGCTCGTGTATCTCTTCTGCGTGGGTACGCAAATCTGAATCACTCATGTGCTGTCACTGTCTCCGCCTTGTTTTCGATGGGAGACATTCGACGGTTGGTCGGCCTCACGTATAAACTCTCGCTCGGCGGGGTGAAAGTGAAAACCGCCAAGTGGCGACCTGACCGCGTCGGCTTCCCTAGGGAGCGGGGGCCCTGCGATGTGTCGTCGTTGTCGCCGCACACGCGAGAAGATTGATTGGGGAGCAGTCGTAACGACCGGGTGTGACCGACGACGAGCAGGGCGACAGCGAGCGACTGGGACGGTTCATCCAGCAGACGGTCCGGTCGGTGGAAAACCAACTCTCTGACGCCAAGCGCGCCTACAGTGACGGAAAACGGGCCGCGCTGGCCGGCCTGCCGACGGACGAAGACGGCCGCGCTCGCATCGTCTGTCGCCGCCACGCCGAGTACCGCGCGGTCTCGCTCGACCCCGCCTCCCGACCCAACTGCTTCGATGCCGACCATCCGGACTGTCAGGGCTGTGTCGAAGACATCCGCGACGGAAGTATCGAGACGTGGTAGGCAACGTCATCCTATCGCAGTCAGCCGGTTTTCCAGTGGAAATAGGGGGGTTATGAGAGATGGTGACGAACGGCGACGCTTGGTTCGAGAAGCCGTGACCGGTCCGGGGAAAGGGTCATTACCGTTGCTGTCGAGGGAGGGGGCATGGATGGGATGGCGCGCCAGTTCTGGCTCACCGTCGCTCCACTGCTAGTCGGTTTCTCGGCGGTGGGGTTGCTAGTCCTGGCTGCGCTGTTCCCCGACCAGTTGTACGAAGTCGGGAGTACGACGTACATCGCAACGGCCGCCGTCGCCCTCGTCTCACTGGGACTACTCGTCTGGCAACTCGCCGCTGGCGGACGGTCGAACACCGACCAGTACAACCGGCTCTGACCCTAGCTCCGCATCGACCCACCGTCGACCGGGAGCGCCGCTCCGGTGACGTACGACGACCGGGCTGACGAGAGGAAAGCGACGACGTCACCGAGTTCTTCGGGCTGACCGACCCGTCCCAGCGGGGCGTCGGACCACGACTCGATGCCCTCTTCATAACTACTGTACTCGCCGCGTTCGACGGCGGCCTCGACGAGTTCCTCGATACGCGGCGTCTCGTGTGCACCGGGCAGGACGGCGTTGACGCGCACCGCCGGGGCGAACTCGCGGGACTGGGTCTTCATCAGGCCGATGACCGCCCGACGGACCGCATTCGAGAGGACGAGGTCGTCGATGACCTCCCGGACCGACCGCGACGTGATGTTGACGATGGTCCCTGCATCCGACTCGCGTAGATACGGATAGGCGAAGCGAGTGGTCCAGACGACGCCCATCACGAGCACGTCGTAGGCGGTGTACCACTCGCGTTCGGTCGTGTCGAGAAACGGGCCGGGCGCGGGACCGCCCGCGCTCGTGACGACGTGGTCGAGGCTGCCGAACGTCTCGACGGTCTCGTCGACGAACGCTTCGACCTCGTCGGGGTCGGTGATGTCAGCCTGTACGGCGAGAACGTCGCCGTCACCGGCGGCGTCGAGTCGTTCTCGTGCCTGTTCGACGTGGGCTCGTGTCGTCCCGCAGACGGCGACGTCGGCCCCCTCGCTCGCCAGTCGCTCGGCGCTCGCGAGACCCAGTCCACTGGTCGCTGCGGTACAGAGTGCGGCGTTGCCATCGAGTTCGAAGTCCATAGTCGACCCGACGGCCGAGTGAGCCAAAAATCCCGTCGTCGTCCGCTAGCTGCCCCAGAAGTTGTCGCGGCTACCGAGGCGACGCCCGTCGTCTTCCCCGTCGTCTTCGGCGTCGACATCGGCGTCAGTGTCGTCGCTGTCCGCCTCGTCGCTCTCTTCCTCGTCGAGTTCGAGCCGTTCGAGTTCGTCCGCTCGCGCGTGGTTCGAGCGGACCTTCGTGATCTCGACCTTCGATTTGGCCGGCGGCAGGACGCCGTCGACCATGACGATGAAGCCGTCGTCGGTCCGTCCGACGCCGGCACCGCTCTCGTGGATGTCGTCGACGGTGACGATGACTTCTTCGCCTGGCTTGACGGGTTGGCTCTTCAGGTCCGAGATTGGCTGGTTGTAGTGGTTGCACCACTCGGCACCGCCTCTGTCGCCGTAATGGGCACACCCCATCCCCTCGATTCGTTCGGTAAAGCTGGGGCACTCGTCTGCGAGCGGACAGTCGGCCATAGAATCGGGTAGCATTGCCGCTGGCAAAACGCTTGCGACCTATCAGCGGGTACGGCACCGCTACCGGCCGCCGACTATCGATTCCGGGGAACCCTTTTTAATCTGTAGCGAGAGGTAGTTATGGTACAACGAGAGCGTGTCCCGTATTCGAGTTGCGATCCCGGTCGTCCTGCTGTGTCTGGCGTTAGCGGCGAATGCGTCGCCCGCGCTGGCCGCAGCACCCGCCGACGGCGCCCCAAATATGGCGGCGTCGTCGGGACAAACTGACGGCGACGGCGGCGCGATAAACGTCCGCTACGTCGTCTACAGCCTCCCCGAACAGACCGGGCGCATCCAGGTCACTGCCGTCCTCGAAATCCCCGAGCGAGTGACCGGCCTCTCGGTTCGTGCGCCCTCGGACGCGACGGTGCTGGACGCAGACGAACTCCAGTCGACGGGGAGTCGCTGGGAGTGGGACGGGCAAAGCGAGACGGCCTCGCTGACCTACCTACTGCCGGTCGGGATGGAAACGGCCTACGGCCAGCGGACCGCGGCCAGCGAGGAGTGGTCGCTGGTCGTCCGTCGGGAGGTCTCGCTCCGGGCCCGCTGGCGCTGGCAGAAGGGCCCGAGCCCGGGATGGAACGAGACGATGGTCGTCCCGAAGGGCCACGAGGGGGTCGCCGGGCCGTCGGCCGTCTATCTCGGACCCCACGAGACGAGCGTCCGGGCGACCAACGCGGGGACGATTCAACTGGTGATTCCCGAAGCAGCGACGCTCCGACCGGACAGAGCGGCGGTCCTCGACACCATCGCGGCCGCGCAGCGTTCGACGACGATCGGCCCGGCACACGAGCACCTTCTCGTTATCGCCGTTCCCAACTGGCTCGCACCGGGCGGCTACGTCCCGGCCAACGGTGCCCCGGTGATGCTCGTCAGTGCCGACGAACCCGTCGCCACGCCGAGGAACGTCTGGGTCCACGAGTACCGACACACGCGCCAGTACTTCCGGACGAGCCGCGAAATGCGGTGGCTCGAAGAGGGGTCTGCCGACTACTACGCTGCCCGCTCGACGCTCGACCAGGGCCGCATTAGCTACGAGCGCTACCGAAAGCGAGTGACGACCGACCGCTTCGCGGACGCCGACCTCACCGAACCCAAGACGTGGTCGAACCCCGACACCCCCTACGACAAAGGGGGTCGCGTCGTCGCCGCGCTCGACGTGCAGATCCGTCTGGCGACCGGCGGTGAGCGCACGTTTGCCGACGTCCTCGACCGACTCGCTCGCTCGTCCGACCAGGTGACGCTCGCGTCGTTCACCGAGACGGTGTCGGCAGTAGCGGGCGAAGACCTCGAAGCGTTCGTCCGCGACGCCGTTACCGGTCCCGCGCCGCCGGTCCCCGCAGACCCTGACGGCGACGGCGTCTCGACGAAAGAAGAGCGCCAGCAAGAGACGAACCCCTATCGGCACCCGGACGAGGACGCGCAACTCCAGTCGGGGAGCGAACGGCTTCGAAGCGGCGCTGGCGACGTAGAAAGCGCCGGGGTGGCGGCCGTACCGGAGCAGGTCGGGGATTCCGGTGTCGACGACAGCGACCGAGGCGGCACTGCACAAACGGACGCGCCACCGCTCGCGCTCTTTGCGAGCGCCCTCGCGGTGGCGGTCGGTCTGCTCACCGCGGCGCTGTGGCGACACAGAGCCTGAACCGAGAGAACGGCGTTATGCCGCCCGACGGACGGCGTCGATAGCCGCGTCGATCGCGTCGTCGTCCACGTCCCAGTGCGTACAGAATCGGACCACGCGGTCGTCGAAGGGGACGCCGCCGACACCCTCTCGCTCGCAGTCGTCGAGGAACGCCTCGGCCGACCGGTCGGTCTCCACGAGGACGATGTTCGTCTCCGGCGGCTCGACCGAGAGGCCGTCGATGCGGGCGAGTCCCGCCGCCAGTCGCTCGGCCCGGCGGTGGTCCTCGGCCAGTCGCTCACGGTTTGCGAGCGCTTCGAGCCCCGGCCCGGCGAGAATACCCGCCTGTCGCATCCCGCCGCCCAGCAGTTTCCGATTACGGCGGGCGGCCTCCACGAACGACTCGGACCCGGCGAGGACGGACCCGACCGGCGCACCCAATCCCTTCGAGAGACAGCACATCACCGAGTCCACGGGCACGACGAACTCGGCAGCGGACACGTCGTGGGCCGCCGCGGCGTTGAACAGCCTCGCTCCGTCGAGATGGACCGGAACGTCACGTTCGCGGGCCGCGGCGGCCGTCTCGGCGATGCGCTCGGGCGCGATGGCCGTCCCGCCCTTGCTGTTGTGTGTGTTTTCGAGCGTCAGCAAGCCCGTGCCCGCCCGGTGGCCGTCGGCCTCGACGTATCCCTCGCGGACCTGTTCGGGCGCGACGACGCCCCGCTCGTCACCCTCGATGGTTCGTGGCTGGACCTGTGCATGCTGTGCGAGTCCCGCGAGTTCCCACTTGTAGATGTGGCTCTCACGCTCGCAGAGCACTTCCTGTCCCCGCTCGGTGTGAGTCCGTGCGGCCACCTGATTGCCCATCGTCCCCGATGGTACGAACAGCGCCGCCTCGGTCCCCAACACGTCGGCGACTCGCGCTTCCAGTTCGTTCACAGTCGGGTCCTCGCCGTAGACATCGTCACCGACATTCGCGTCGCGGGCCGTCTCCCGCATCGCGTCGCTCGGCTGCGTGACGGTGTCGCTGCGAAGGTCTATCACGAAATGTGGTAGCAAGCGTACTGGCAAAAGTATCTCGACGAAGAGGACGGCACAGAAGAAGGAGTCTATATCAACGAAAACGGTCCCTCAGAATCCGTAGAGACTGACGCAGGAACGAACGACGTGTAACAGCCCTCCACCATGACGATACGGAAGACGGCTCGTTGACAACAGTGTATCGACGACCGAATATTAGAGCACCCGGCGGTCTCCCGCTGTAAAGCATCCGCGCGAGCGAAGCGAGCGCGGTTCACCGGACGCGACCAGCGGGAGCGTCCGGTAGTTTTTCCCCATGTTTTTACGAGGAGTGGTTCCCGCAGCGACCAACGGGAGCGAGGAAACCCGACGACGTAAAAAGTGGACGGGCACGGTGGGATTCGAACCCACGACCGTCGGATTAGAAGTCCGACGCTCTATCCGGGCTGAGCTACGTGCCCTCACCCAGTAGTTGTAGAGGAGTCTCAAAAGCCGTGCGATTAGTCGTCGAACTCCACGTCCTCGTCGGTGGCTTCGCCGGTCGCGATGGTGATGACGTCGGTCGTCTCGACCATCGTGAGGCCGTCTAGCTGGCAGATATCGGCGACGCGGTCCTGCGGGACGGAGACGGCGAGGTCGTCGAACTGGAGGCGGCGTTCGACCGTGGCACCGGCGTCCTCAGCGGCGGCGGCGACGGCGTCGACGTCGGCGCTGTCGTCAGTCACCAGCGAGAGCGCGACGGGTTCGCCCTCGATGGGGTCCTCGCGGATGCTCCGGACGGCGCGGGAGACGTACATCACTCCGAGGAGGGGCCGCCGGGGCCTTGGTTGTGGCGTTCGGGCGGGTCGAGTCGGGCCTCGGCGACGGCGAAGGCGAGGGTACTCGCCAGACCGAGCAGGGTGCCGCCGGTGAGGACGACGGCGAGGTATTCGAGGCTCCGGATGCCGAGGAAGAAGGCGCTCAGGCCGTGGAGGACGCCGCCGATGGCGAGCACGTAGAAGGGGGCATTGAGGTAGCGCCACTCGAACTCGTCGTGGAGGTACTCGTCGGTGACGCGGCCGAGGCTGGAGGTGATGCCGGCGACGGTGAACCACTGGATCGCGCCGTAGACCAGCGCGGCGACGACTTCGACAGGCGAGAGCGGCGTCGGCTGGGCGTCGAGCATAGTGACGCCGCTGACGCCGCCGATAGCGAGCAAGGCTGCGGCGACGACGTAGGTGATGATGGTGACGCGACCAGCGTACAGCCCGGAGGTGGCGCGGTCGGCGGCTTCGTCGAGCAACCGCTCGGCACCCAGTCCGCGGGCGAGGACGTAGAGGCCGAGCAGTCCGGAGATGATGCCGAGCGAGGAGACCGGCAGGCCGAGCGACTCGACGGCAATCGTCAAAGGGTAGATAAGCAAGAGGATACCGAGGGGGACGAGGATGGTGCCGCGGGTCTCCGGGTCGTCTAACACCTGTTTGATGGTGTAGTACATCGATTCGAGGTCCTGTGCCTGCCGGACGACGACGCGTCGCACCCCGTCGATGCGGACTCGCGAGCGAATGACGGGGATGACGGATTCGTCCTGTGCGCCGTCGGTGACGACGAGTGCGCGAACGTCCTCGCTTGTCGAGAGCGACGCGAGGACGGTGTCGACCTCCTCGCCGACGGCGCGGTTGGCGGCCACGTCGCTGCCGTCGACGCCGGTGACGGCGGCGACTTCGACGGGTTCGTCGGTGATCTCGTCGGTGATGTGGACGCCCTCGAAGAGGACGTTCACGTCCGAGTCTTCGGGGTCGGCCTGGGCTAACGCGACGGCCGCGTCGAGGACGGCGTCCCGGCCGACGACCGGCGTCTCCACGTCGGTCTTGCGGCCGAGGTCGTCGTCTAAGTCCACACACAGCACCAGCAGCATCGTCTCTGGGTAGACGAGCGGCGTTTAACTGTCTTCGGGAGACGGTGTCGGGAAAATTGGTGTCGCTGGCAGGTCGTTTAGAGGTCGTCGGACTGCGACCGCGCGTGGTCGGGGACGCTCTCGGGTCGAGCGATGATGTTTTCGCGCCCGATGTTTATTTTCTCGATGGTGCCTTCGTCGGCCATCCGCGAGAGGACGCGACTCACCTTCGACTTCGACCAGCCGGTGCCGTCGACGACCGCCGACTGGCGGAGTTGGCCGTTGTGCTGGTCCAGCAAGTAGAGCACGCGCTCTTCGTCGCTGAGCGGGGATTCCTCCTCTTCCGCTTGCTCTTGCTCTTGGGTGTCGTCCGCTGTGGCACCGTCTGCGTCCTCGTCCGCTGTTTCGTCCGCCGTCTCGTCGCCGCCATCGTTTCTGGGGGTAGGGAACTCGGCGGGGCCGTCGTCGCGGTCACGTTTCGAGACGCCCGGAACGAGTCCTGAGAGGCTGCTGTGTCGCCTCGCCAGGACGGCACCGGCGACGAGGCCGACGAGGAGAATGGCCCCGAGCATCACCAGCGTCGAGATGCGAACGTCGGCACCGGGCAACCCGATGGAGCGTCCGCCTCGCGTGTTCGGGTTGGTTCCGCGTTCGACCTCGGTTCCGTCGCCGACGCCGTCACCGTCGGTGTCCGGGTCGTTCGGGTCCGTGTCGTACTCGTTCACCTCTTTGCCGTCGCCGAGGCCGTCCTCGTCGGTGTCGGCTTTCGTCGGGTTCGTCTCGTACTGGTTCACTTCTTCGCCGTCGCTGAGGCCGTCCTCGTCGGTGTCGGCTTTCGTCGGGTTCGTCTCGTACTGGTTCACTTCTTCGCCGTCGCTGAGGCCGTCCTCGTCGCTGTCGGCCACGTTGGGGTCGGTCTCGTACTCGTTTACTTCTTCACCATCGCTGAGGCCGTCCCCGTCGCTGTCGGCTTTCGTCGGGTCGGTGTTGTACGTCGTCACCTCCTTGCCGTCGGTGAGTCCGTCGCCGTCGGTGTCAGTCTCATTCGGATTGGTCTCGAACTCGTTTACCTCGACACCGTCGCTCAGCCCGTCCCCGTCGCTGTCGGGGTCCGTCGGATTCGTCTCGTAGTTGTTCACTTCGGCACCGTCGCTCAGCCCATCACCGTCGGTGTCGCTCTCTCGAATATCCGTGCCGTACTCGAGTTCGCGCTGATTCGCGAGGCCGTCGTCATCGGCGTCGCCTTCCGGCGGGAACACGGTGAGCGAGCGACTCGTCTGTGCGAGCGAGTTGGTTCCGTTGGCCCCGAACACCTCGACGACGAGCTGTTGGCTTCCCGTCTCGTTGGTCGGCCACTGTTCAACGTTGAACGTTACACTCGATTGCCCACCGTTGCTGTTTATCTGTCGACAGCCGAGCTGAGTGGCCGAGTTCGGGCCACTCTGGACCCGCGTGCAGACGCTATAGGTCCCGCTCTCGCCCCCGATCGTTACGGTGACGTTCGAGGGTTGCCACGCGGTAATGTAGGTCCTGTCGCTCTCGGTGGCGACGACCCCCGGCCCGGCGTGTTCGATGCCGCGAATCTGGACGTCGTTCGCGCTCGCAGTCTGCGCAGCGATTGGGATACTGGCCGTGGAGACGAGTAAGACCACCACGAGAAGTGCATTCCCAAGCAGAGAGAGACTTGGGCGTGTCATATTGTCGCCTGTACTTTGTCGAAGCCATGGAGACATAATGCTTTTCGCATCAAGTTGAGACTATTTGTTACACAATCTGATAGTATAGCCAAATTGTGGATCGAAATCGTCGGTACTGATACACCGGGACCACGAGATATCACGGGTCACATTTCGTCGTGTCATCGGGAGGATACTGTTACTGTGCTGTCGAAGCGAGTGGCGTTTCGAAACGAATACCGACTCGATTGACAGGCTGACAGTTTCTTTTTGCAGTGCCAGTGTCCAGAGCATAGCTATTTCGGTCGACGTGTCTCTCGGCCGGCGTTTCCTCGGCGGTTCGCTGCGATGAGGAGAGGGCGAGCGTCTCTCGAACAGCTATCGAACGTGTCCCGGGTCCGCCGGTCGAGGCGAGGGCGGATCCTCGACGGCCCCGAGCCGAGCGACGAGCACCGCGACGGGGAGCAAGAGAAGGCTCCCGACGACGAACGGGGACCAGTAGCCGACTGCGGCGTAGAGACCGCCCATCACCGGCGGCCCGACGGTTCGGGCGAGACTGCCCGCCCCCTGCGTGATGCCGAACGCGCTGCCCTGTACCTCCGCGCTGGCTTGCTGTGAGACGAGCGCGGTCAGCGTCACCGAGAGAATCCCATTTCCAACGGGGAGGACCGTCAGGATAGCGAGCAGTCCCAGCAGTTCCGGCGTCAGGAACGGTGCCAGTGCGGTGAGATCCGGAAAGGCGAGACCCAGCGTCCGTGAGAAGGGGAGCGCCCCGATACTGCCAACGAGGAGTGCAGTCCCGGCCAGCGAGAGCGTTACCGGGCGATAGCGGGCGGTCAGCCGGCCGACGAGGACTCCTTGCGTGATGACGGCGAGGACGCCGATATAGGTCAACAAGAGCGCGCTCTGGGCGGCCGTGTAGCCGTAGATGTCCGCGACGTACGGGACGAACATTATCTGCACCCCCGAGAAGGCAAAGGAGACCAGGAAGAACGCCGAGAGCAGTTCTCGTAGTCCCGGTGCGGCGATGGCCGCGCGCAACTGGGCGAGCGCGGAGGGACGCTCTGTAGCTGCTGCGTCGGCGTCCGCGCTCGGCGTGCGTGACTCGGGGAGAAAGAGCGAGGCGACGACGACGCCACAGAGGCTGGCAAAGGCCGCGGCGAAACTCGGCAGCGAGAAGCGAGTGATGGGGACCGCAGCGGGGACGACCGAATCGACGGCGGCGACGGTGCCGTCGAAACTCAGCACCGCGCCGATGCCCGGCCCGAAGATGAACCCGAGGCCGAACGCGGCCCCGATGAAGCCCAGCGCGGCGGCCCGGCGCTCCGGCGGCGTCACGTCGGCGACGTAGGCCTGTGCCGTCGAGATGTTCCCACCCATCGCCCCGGCGAGCATCCGCGAGGCGAACAGCAACCACAGCGCTGTGGCGAGACCGAACACTGTCCACGCCAGCACCGATCCACAGAGCGAGAGAATTAGTACGGGCCGACGGCCGACGCGGTCCGAGAGCGACCCCAGCAGCGGCGCGAACGCGAACTGCATCGCCGAATAGGAGGCCGCCAGTAGCCCGATGACGAACTCCGTTCCGCCAGGAAACGACCGGGTATAAAAAGGGAGAATCGGGATGATGATACCGAACCCCAGCAGGTCCAAAAAGACGACGGCGAAGACGATAGCGAGACCACGACGGCGGGAGTCGGCCATACCTCCCGGTGGACTGCCACGCCGATAAACCAGCGGGCCATGGCGACGCACACCACGGCGAACGGGATGCGCACGCTTTTTCCCGCTGGACGTGGTCCTAGCGATACACGATGATTTCCGAGGGCTGCGAACAGTGTGCCAAGGGCGGCAAGATGGTGCTGTTCGTTTACGGCTACTGCGACCAGCGGGACTGCTTTTACTGTCCCCTCGGAGAGAACCGCAAGAACGTCACCCAGATGTACGCGAACGAGCGTCCCATCGAATCGGACGAGGACGTCATCGAGGAGGCCAAGCGCATGAGCGCACTGGGCACGTCCATCACGGGTGGCGAACCACAGGAGGTGCTCGATCGGACCTGTCACTACCTCGAACTGTTGAAAGACGAATTCGGCGAGGACCACCACACGCACCTCTACACCGGCATCCCCGGCGGCCGCGAGAACATGCGCCGCCTCTCAGAGGCAGGACTCGACGAGATTCGCTTCCACCCACCGCTAGAGCAGTGGGGCGATCTGCACGGCACGGAGTGGGAGGACATCCTCTACATCGCCCGCGAGGAGGGACTCACCCCGGCCTTCGAAATCCCTGGCATCCGCGCCGAGGAGGAGTTCCTCGAATTCTTAGACGAGGGAGCCGCGGACTTCTGTAACATCAACGAGTTCGAGATGTCAGACGGCAACTACCGCCGGATGCAAGAGGAGGGCTTCGAACTCAAAGACGACCACATGAGCGCTGTCGAGGGGAGCCACGACATCTTAGAGCAGATGGGCGACCACGAGAAAGTCTACTTCTGTACGAGCGTCTTCAAGGACGCCGCCCAGCACCGCTCCCGGCTCAAGCGGATGGCGCGCAACATCCGCCGGCCGTTCGACGACGTGACCGAGGACGGCACGCTCGTCTACGGGAAGACGTGGACCACCGAGGCGCAACTCGACGCGCTCGGCGTCCCCGAGGAGTTCTACACGGTCAAGTCGGACCACGTCGAGGTGGCGTGGTGGCTCTTAGAGGAGATGGTCGAAGACGGCGACGTCGAGGAGGGAGAAATCGTCGAGCAGTACCCGACCTACGACGGGACGGTCGTCGAGCGGAC
This sequence comes from Haloarcula amylovorans, assembly GCF_004681185.1. Lineage (GTDB taxonomy): Archaea > Halobacteriota > Halobacteria > Halobacteriales > Haloarculaceae > Haloarcula > Haloarcula amylovorans. The sequence goes on from NZ_SRIF01000002.1 coordinate 185,166, forward strand.
GCCCTTAGCTGGTGGCGGACAGGCGGCCGCCGGGGACTGAGTCGTAGACGGTGACTGAAGGCGGAAAGCGGTGGTTTCAATCGGCGAGTCGCTCTCGACTGTCGGGCCGCGATTCTCGGTCGGCAGACTGTTCGCTGACGGGCGAGTCCAACCGACGGGTGAGGTGGACGGCCGCCACGACGAAGATGAACGCAGCGAGCGTCACGCCGACGAGGACCGGGGCGGTCAGGAAACCGAGGACGCCCGCCAATACGGCGAGGTAGCCGAGGAGGCCGGTGGGCGTTAGAGCGTCGTTCGTGCCGAATCTGGCGTACTGTGCGTCTCTACGTGGGGCGTAGCGAGGGGATACCATCGTATCTATAGAGAGGTGGCCGTCCCCGATAAGTGTAATCTGAAATATGCTTCTGTCTCGCTAATTACTGAAATTTCCTTCACCCAGAGTCGCGTCTGTCGTGGTCGACTACATTGAGAGACTCGTCGACGACGAGGGTCAGCGTGGCGTCGCCACTTCGATAAGTCACGCTCGCGCGGAACGGGTCACGTTGGCGGATGAGAGCGTGGTCGGTGTTCCACGCGCTGAACTCCCAGAACGGCCGCTCGTTGACGTCGATGCCGCAGTCGTGGTAGAAGGAAACGACGGCGGGATGTGAGAGCAGGGCGGCCCCGAGGTCGCCGATGAGTTCGGCCCCGCAGCGCTGGCAGTCGTACTGTACCAGCGGTAAGTCCTCTGCGTCGTCCGGAATGGTCTCCATGTGTAGCGTCGTCTCGGGTAGCGGAACGACGGTGGGGTGGATTTTCCCCTCGCAGTGCCAGCAAAAGCCGTTGGCGAGCTGCTGGTAGATCGTGCGGAAGTACCGGCTGGTGACCGCCGGGAACTGCTCGCGGTCGTAGTCGGCGAAGACGCCCGGCGGCACCAGCGCCGTGGCGGTCATATCGCAGGAGTCACACTCCACGCGGACTCGCTCGTCCTCGTAGTGGAAGGTCCGCTCGCCGCCGCAGGCTGGACAGGGGTCCGAAAGCGCCATCGGGTCGATAGAACCGTCCATCGTGTACGCGCCGGCGTGGATGGCCCCGTTGACCGCGCGGCCGGCCAGCGTGAGTTCGTAGCCGTCCTCGCCCTTCGTGACGAAGCGGTCGGTGAGTTTGTCGAGGTGGTAGTTGAACTGGCCCGAATCGTCCATCTCGACGGCGTCGCGCAGCTCCGAGAACGTCGCCGTCTGGTCGTCGGCGTACCACAGCGCCCGAAGAATGTCGACCCGCGCGGCGTTCGCGAGCGCACCGAACGCCTCGTCGGGGTCGGCCGTCTCGGTCAGTCCCGTCTCGCTCATGACCCCGACATGAAGCGAGCACGGTTTAGTCGTGGCGGGCAGCGGAGACGAACCGTTTCGAGTCGCCGCCGTCGATGGGGTCGTGACTGTACCAAGCTTGATATGAATCACTCGTGTCTAGCCACGCGAGCCCTCCATGAAACTCCAGATCGACAGCGGGAAATTGCTGTACGCCCTCGGAGTGCTCTTCGCCGCGGCAGCGTTCCTCTACTTCGTCCGCGACGTGGTCTTCGGCCTCTCGATAACCGTCAAGGCCGTCCTCCTGTTCCTCGCGTTCGTCGCCTTCTTCGTCGCCGGTGTCACGGTCGAACGAGACGTTTTAGACGTCGTCGCCTTCGCGCTCTCTGGGGTGGCCTACGTCGTCTTCGTCGGCTACGTCGTTATCAGATACGGGCCGAGTGAAACGGGAACGTTCCTCTTGCTCGCCATCTCGGCGGCGCTGTTCGTCGCGCTCGGATACCTCCTTCGCCAGCAGACCATCGACGTGCCGCGGCGGACGGCCACCGGCGTCGTCGTCGCCCTCCTCCTCGTGAGCACGGTGCTGGTCGGCGTCGACGCGCTGGGCGGCGACGTGACCTATGACCTCCAGACCGAGGAGTCGGCCACCGTCTCTCCGCCGACCAGAGCTCCCGATAGCGGATACGTCAACGTCGACCGATCCATCGGGACGATGACCGCGACCAATTCGTTCGTCTTCACCCGAGCGCTTTCGCTGCCGACGCTCGATGGCTGTCTGGTCGGCACCGACACAGTGCCGCGAGACGACGTGTGGCTCTCCTACGAGTTTCCCGACTACACTCGCCCAGATACCATCGGTGGCGGAACGACCCGTGAGTTCAGTGTCCGGGCGAGTATCCCCGTCAGCGTCAACCAGACCGAACCCGCGACAGTCGTAATCGAACGCGGGACCGACTGTACCGTCGACCGGTCCTCACCGACGCTGATCGTCTCGGTGGGCGAAGAAGACCTCCGCCGTGATTAGGGGTCGACAATTTTGTCGAGACAGTCCTGACAGTAGGTGACGCCGGTTCGATTCTCCGTCCCGCAATTCGGACAGGCGACGGTCTCAGCGTGGTTCGAGCCGCTATTCGGAACGAGCGACACGGCCGACCTGTCGACGGTCCACTCCCCGTTCGATTGTTCGACGCCGTCCGCTCGCTGTCTCGCTCGTTCGATGAGTTCGTCGTCGCGCATCGACTCCAGCCCGCGCCACAGCGCGAGGAACAGCAGCGTCGGCGCGACGATGACGAACAGCCCCGCGCCGACACGAAAGGCCAGCTCCAGCTGGCTGATTGCCATGCGTTCACATAGTTCTGGAACACCGAGAACGCTTCGCCGAACTCAGTAGCGATACAGCGAGACGACGTAGGGCAGTTGGTTGTACATCCAGATGGCCAGCGGGATACCGACGACAGTCAGCGTCAACGTGTAGGCGACGCCGGTCCAGATACCGCTGGCCCACCAGCCCACTAGCAGGAACCACACCGCGCGGACGACGAGCGGATACTGACCGCCGCCGCCTCGCTCCTCGACGAGGGGATCCCGGCGTTTCAGCGACAGTATCATCGGCACCTGGTTTATCAGCCAGATGCCCAGCGGAATGCCGATGATGGTGACGTTCAACAGCCACGCGACGGAGAGCCAGATACCGGTCGCCCACCACCCCACCAACAGGAACCAGAGAGCGCGAACGAAGAGAGAGGGTTGGTCACTCATAATGAAGGTAGCTCAGCGGCAGAGATAAGCCTGCTGTCGGCCATCAGTGCGGACGAACGCGCGTCCTATCGAGGGCCTCCTGAGTGAGGTATACGTTGCCATTCTATTACATACCTGAGCAACACTTTTCTACCGACCTGCCGACGGCTACGCCATGCCTGACCTCCCCGAGACCGACGCGTTCGGCGCGATGTGTCTCGATTACCACGAACACGGCCACTCCTTCGAGGCCGTCGAGCGAGACGACGGCCTGTTGGAACTGCCCGGCGGCCCCGAACTGTACTTCGAACGACCCGAGGAGTGGGAACCACTCGACTGCACCGCCGTCGAGTGGGCCGACGGACACGTCCTCGACGTCGGCTGTGGCCCCGGCCGCCACGCGTTGGCGTTACAGGAACGCGGCTACGACGTGACGGGTATCGATCTCTCGCCGGGCGCGCTCCGGGTCGCCAGCGACCGGGGCGTCGAGGACGCACGACGCTGTGACGTAGCCGACGTCGGGGAGATAGACGAGCGCTTCGACGCCGTCGTCATGCTCGGTCAGAACTTCGGACTGGTCGGGAGCGCCGACCGAGCGCCCGACGTCCTCGGTGCGCTCGCCGCCGTGACCACTGACGACGCCGCGCTTATCGCTTCCAGCATGGACCCGACGATGACCGACCGTCAGGTCCATCTGGACTACCACGAGTTGAATCGCGAGCGGGGCCGTCTCCCGGGCCGCGTCCGTATCCGCACCCGCTACCGGCAGTACGTCGGCGAGTGGCACGACTACCTCCACGTCGCTCCGGAGACGATGCGCGACCTCGTCGCCGACACTGTCTGGACCGTCGAGCGCATCGAACAAGATGGAGCGAAATACGTGGCCAGGCTGGAGAAGTCGACGTAAAAATACGCGTCTGATGGGGTACTAGAATCCCGCTTCGAACTGGAACGTCCCGTCGCGCTGGACCACGTCACCGTCTACCTCGATGTACGAGTCCTCGCTCATATCCACGATCATGTCGACGTGAACAGCCGAGTCGTTCTGTTCGTTGTCCTCGCCGACCGTCTCCTCGTAGGCGCGGCCGACGGCCATGTGGACGGTGTCGCCCATCTTCTCGTCGAACAGCATGTTGTAGGTGAACTGGTCGATGTCGCGGTTCATGCCGATACCGAGTTCGCCCAGTCGGTTCGCACCGTCGTCGGTTTCGAGAACTTCGGTCAGCACCGCCTCGTTCTTCGCGGCGCTGTGTTCGACGACCCGACCGTCCTCGAAGTCGAGGTAGACGTCTGTGACCTCTCGACCCTGGTGGTAGAGCGGCTTGTCGAACAGCACCTCGCCCTCGACGCTGTCGGGGACGGGAGCGGTGAACACCTCGCCGCCGGGGAGGTTCTTCTCGCCGTAGTCGTTGAGCGTCAGGTTACCGGCGACGGACATGGTCACGTCGGTCGTGTCACCCGAGACGATGCGGACCTCCTCGGCGGGGTCGAGGATATCGACCATCTGCGATTGATGCTCTCGGACCTCGTCCCAGTCCTTGTTGACGGCGTCCCAGACGAAGTTCTCGTAGCCCTCAGTGGACATCTGCGCGAGCTGGGCGTTCGCGGCCGCCGGGTACTGCGTGAGGTTCCACGTCTTCGAGAGGCGTTCGGCCAGTAAGGGCTGCTGAGCCTGCTGGTAAGCTGCGTTTGTCTCAGGGTCGACGTCACTGGTCTCGGTAACGTTGGCGTTCCCGCGGATGGCGATGTAGGCGTCCATCGCGTCGTAGAGCGCCTCAACGTGGCCGGGCGTCTCGAACTCCTCGCGGTTGCGGAGGAAGGCACGTTGGTATCGCTCGCCGAGTCGGTCCTGCACAACGAGGGGGTTCGCGCCGCGGTCAGCAGCAAGTTCGTGAAGCGCGACGACGAGGTCCTCGGCGACGGGATGGGCGTCGATGACGATATCGTCGCCCTCGCTTAGATCGACGGAGTGGTCGACGATGACTTCTGCGTGTTCGCGGATACGCGGGTCCATAGGGGAACGTCCGGCGACGGGCCCAAACCACTTTCGCCGTCGGCTACTTCTCCTTGCTATTTTCGAGGCCCTCTCGGAACCCGAGGAAGGTTCGGCGCAGCATTAGATACATGAAAAAGAAGAACGCGAGCACTGCGGCGAGGATACCGTAGGTGAGCCAGTCCATAGGGGTCGGTTGACGACGCGCCGACAAAGAGGTTTCGCCACCTCCGATAAAACGGCTGAGTCGGTCGATTTCGAAGAGTAAAATGAGCCTTTGAGCGATAGGCCTAGTGAGCGTCGTACATTGGGGAAGACTCATAACGGGATAGAACATACCATAGTCTATGTCGTTGCTGCCCTCTCGGGACCCGGCAGTGCCCGACGCAGAACCTCGAGTCATCGGGGTCGATAGCGAGGACGCGGACGACGTCTTGTCGGCGCTCTCATCGGAGACCGCTCGTAACCTCCTGGCGGCGCTCAACCGCGAACCGGCACCGCCAGCGGAGTTAGCAGACCGTGTCGATACTTCCCTCCAGAACGCACAGTACCACCTGAAAAAGCTCGAAAAGGCCGGTGCCGTCGAAGTCGTCGATACGGCCTACTCCGAGAAGGGCCGCGAGATGGACGTCTTCGCGCCCGCCAACCAACCATTGGTTATCTGCGCAGGCGACGAACAGGAGACCTCCGGACTCCGGGCGGCAATCTCGAATCTGCTCGGCGGTCTCGCCGTCGTCGGACTGGCGGCGCTCTTCGTCCAACAACTGTTCGGCAAGGGCCTCGGCACCTTCTTCGGGCCGACGGTTCAGAGCGGCAGCGGAGATACAGGCGGGGCCAACCCGAGCTTCTACATCGAGAACGGGACCGTCGCCGACGGCGGGACGACGCCGTATGCCGTCGACGCCGCCTCACAGGGCGGTGCCGACGCCGTCGCCGGGTTACCGCCCGGTCTCGCCTTCTTCGCCGGCGGCGCGTTCGTCCTCTTCGCGCTTGGCGCGATCTGGTACGCGCGCCAGTAGAGTGTCAAACGCCCGTTTCACTCTCCGGTAAGTCCTTTATTTGCCGTGCAGTACGTTCACACGCGTGCCGACCCACTCGGCGCGTCACGGGTCACACTGACATCTACTGGCATTCGGCTTCGACGACGACGTGGCTGGTGTGCCCTTCGCGGCCGCCGGCCCCTCACCGCTTTCGCGTGACCGAGGAGATGATCGTCCCCTCGGGCGAACGCAGTCGCACGCTGAGACGGCCGTCCTCGACATCGAGTTCTGCGTGTGCCGGTTCGTACCGCCGCGGGTCGGCATAGCTCCCCGGGTTGACGAGCAACCGACCGTCGAGTTCGGCGATCTCGGGTCGGTGTGAGTGACCGACGACCACTACGTCGGCGTCTTCCTGACGGGCGAGCATTCCCAGCGCCGTCTCGGTGTGTTCGTGGCCGTGGGCGACGAGAACCGTCAGTTCCGCCCACGACAGCGTGGCGACGTCGGTGAGCCGACCGCGGACCGCTCGCGTGTCGTTGTTGCCGTACACCGCGGTCAGGGCCGCCGCTTCCGATTCGACGGCGTCGAGGACGACTTCGGTCGTGAAATCGCCAGCGTGAACGACGCGGTCGGCCTCGCGGACGGCCGCGAGCGTCTCGCCTTCCAAGCGGTGGCCGTCGGTACCGTGCGTGTCGGAGATAACGGTGAGCATACCTCCCCTTCATCCCGCGGACGTAAATCCAGAACCACTTTCCGCCCGCCTCGTGAGGTGTGAGTAATGGCAGGCAGTAAATCAGTCGTCCTCGCCGCTCTCGTCGCCAACGGAGCCATCGCCATCCTGAAGTTCTTCGGCTTCCTGCTGACCGGGAGCGCCGCGATGCTCTCGGAGACGTACCACAGCATCTCCGACACCGGCAATCAGGTGTTCCTGCTTATCGGCATCCGCTACAGCGGCCGGGACCCAGACCGGACACATCCCTTCGGCTACGGGAAGGCACAGTTCTTCTACAGCTTTCTGGTCTCCGTGTTCCTGTTCGGCATCGCCGGCTGGGAGAGCCTCAAGCACGGCTACAGCGAACTCACTGCGAGTGGCGGACACGGCGGCGGGCACGCCGGCGAGGCCGTCGAGTTCCTCTTCTTCAGTTTCCAGCCCCCGGCGTGGCTGGACCCACTCATGGTCAACTACACCGTCCTGCTGGGCGCGTTCGCCTTCGAGACGTACGCGCTGGTGAAAGCCCGCGCGGAGATGCAACGCCAGATGAAGCGCAACAACTGGTCGGGCTACAAGGAGGCGTTCCGCAAGACCAGCGACGTGACGACGCTGACGGCGCTGACCGAGGACACCATCGCGCTGGCCGGTATCGTCATCGCCTTGGTCGGCCTCTTCCTGGAACAACAGACCGGCAACCCCGTCTTCGACCAGATATCGGCGGTGCTCATCGGTATCATGCTGATGGGCTTCGCCCTGGCGCTGGCGTGGGAGAACAAGCGTCTCCTGCTCGGTGAGAGCCTTCCGAAAGACGAGAATCAGCGCCTCCGTGAGGTTATCCTGCACGACGAACACGTCGCCAAGATAATCGACTTCCGGACCATCTACTTCGGTCCCAACGAGGTCATCCTTTCGGCGGACGTGGCGTTCATCAAGGGTCTCAACACGAGCGAGATAGACGAGGCCATCACCGCCATCGAGGACGAACTGCAGGCGACGAACGGGGACATCCGAAAGGTGTACATCGAACCCGAAATCACGGCTCAGTCGTAGATAGCCGCATCCTCGGCCCACCACGGTATCGGCACGCGGTCGATTCCCGTCCGAACCCGCAGCCGAAGTTCGATTTCGGTGCCGTCTTTCTGTCGTTCCCAGTGTCCGACGTGCCTGACGACGCCCTGTCGGTCCACGTAAATTCGAGAGCGCACCGCGACCACTTGGTCCGGATCCGCTCCGGAAAGCGGCACGTCCGTATCGTTCGAGGCGATGACTGCGAGCGGTCGGCCGTCCCGTCGGACAGTTCCCACCCGGTCGTAGTCTTCGGCGTCAAGCACCTGCCTGAGCCGCGGCGCGCCCGACGCCGAGAAGACGTAAGGAATCCGCCCGTCGCTCTCGTCGGTCACGTAGTCCCGCTCCGGGTCGTCGCGGACGCTCCGGTAGACGACACCATCGGCGACGATAGCGTCGTCGGTCAGCGGCCCGAACGTCTGCCGGACGCGGACGACGCCGCTGTCGCGGTCCATCCACACGGCCCGCGTGTTCTGTGGCCCTTCGCGCTCGACGTGTCGGTGGAAACTCCGCTCGGCCAGGGCCGCCTCGTGCCGATCGACGACGCTGTCGAGGTCGACGCTCCCGTTTTCTCGGGGCACCTCGACCGGTGTCGCCGTCGGTTCGGGCACCGGTGCGGGCGTTAGCGTCGCCTCCTCGCCGCTCGGGTCGCCGCTCGCCAGCAGGCCCGAACAGCCCGCGAGAGTGACGACAGCGACGACGAGGAGCGGACGCCACATACTCACACACTGGGAGCGAAGCGACAAGTGGCTGCCGGGGCCGAACCCTTTTGCCCGAGAGCGACCAATCCCTCTCCGTGGCGACGACCGACGACGGCTACCTCCGCTTTTTCCCGTACGACCAGCCGTACGACCACCAGCGAGAGGCGATGTCGACCATCTACGACGCCTTGGACGAGGGACAGGACGTTCTCTTCGAGGGGGCGTGTGGTACCGGCAAGACGCTGGCGTCGCTGGTGCCGGCGCTCGAACACGCTCGCGAGACGGGCAAGACCGTCGTCATCACGACGAACGTCCACCAGCAGATGCGCCAGTTCGTCGAGGACGCCCGCGCCATCACGCAGAAGGAACGACTCCGCGCGGTCGTCTTCCGCGGCAAGGGGTCGATGTGTCACATCGACGTGGACTACGAGGAGTGTCAGGCCCTGCGGGATACGACCCGCGAGCTCGTCGATGTCGAGGAGGACATCGCCGAACTCGAACGCCGCGAGGGCGAACTGCTGGAGGAGGGACAGGCTGGCAGCAGCGAAGCGATGGACGCCCGCAACGCCGTCGTCGACGAGTTGCGCAACCTTCAGGACCAACAGGCGGAACTCCGCGAGGAGCGGTCGGTCTGTGACCACTACTACCGGAACCTCACCGAGAACACCGAGGAGTTCTACGCGTGGCTCTACGACGACGTACGGACGCCCGACGACGTCTACGAGTACGCCGAGGAGCAGGGCCTCTGTGGCTACGAACTGCTGAAAGAGGGGATGGACGGCGTCGACCTCGTTGTGTGTAACTACCACCACCTGCTGGACCCGACCATCCGCGAGCAGTTCTTCCGGTGGCTCGGCCGGGACCCCGAGGACGTCGTCGCCGTCTTCGACGAGGCCCACAACGTCGAGTCGGCCGCGCGTGACCACGCCCGACGCACGCTCACCGAGAACACGCTGGACCAGGCGCTGGACGAACTGGCGGGGTCCGAGGACTCGCGTGCGCCGAACGCCGCGAACGTCCTCGAAACGTTCCGCGACGCGCTGGTCGAGACGTACGAAGACAGTTTTGGCTTCGGTGGTCGAGAGGCGGTAGACGACCACTGGGAGGATGTTACCGTCGCCAACGACGACCGGAAAGACGACCTGACGCTTTCCTTCCTGCAGGGGTACACCGGCCCCGGCTTCCCCGAGGAGGTCGACAAAGCGGTCGACCTCGGTCGTGACCTCGACGCGCGCTACGAAGAGGAGTTCAAAGACGGGACTCTCGACACCCGAAAGGAGTGTCAGACCCTGCAGGCGGCGACGTTCCTCTCGGAGTGGCTGGCCGAGTCCGACGCCGCCGGGCAGTATCCCGTTGCGAGCGTCCGTCGCGACGAGAGCAGCGGTGACGTCTACGGCCGCGCGGAACTGTACACCTGCATCCCCGAAGAAGTGACCCGCGACCTCTTCGACGACTTACACGCCTCGGTGTTGATGAGCGCGACGTTGCGCCCCTTCGACGTGACCGAGGACGTGGTCGGTCTCTCAGACCCCGTAACGATGGCCTACGGCGCGCAGTTCCCCGAGGAACGCCGCCGGACCTACTCTGTGGACGGGCCGGCGCTCTTTTCGAGCGAGCGGGACAACCCCGAGACACAACGGACCATCGCGCGCACTCTCGAAGACATCATCCGGTTCACACCCGGGAATACGCTCGTGTTCTGCCCCTCGTACAGCGAGGCCGAGCGGTACCACGACATGGTCGCCGTCAGCGGGACGCGCTATCTGGACGAACCCGGCACACAGGCGCGTGACCTCCGTGAGGCCTTTACCACCGGCGACGACGGCGTCCTGTTCACCTCGCTGTGGGGTACCCTCGGAGAAGGCGTGAGCTACGACGGCGACGACGCTCGAACCGTCGTCGTGGTCGGCGTGCCTTACCCCCACCTCGACGACCGGATGGAGGCCGTCCAGGACGCCTATGGAAGCGCGTTCGCCGATGACGACACCGACGCCGAGGACGCCGGGTGGCGCTACGCCGTCGAAATTCCGACCGTTCGCAAGACCAGACAAGCTCTCGGCCGGGTCGTCCGTTCACCAGAGGACTTCGGCGCTCGCATCCTCCTGGATACGCGCTACACGCAAGGTGCCGGGATGGAGATGCACGATTACGCCGTCCGGGGAACGTTCCCGCCCGAGGAACGTCAAGAGATGGTCGACGTCGCCCCGGACAAACTCAAGTTTGCGCTCCTGAACTTCTATCAGGACATGCAGGCGTACGACGGGCCGCCGCCGAAGCCGTAGCGAGGGACTGCACGAGGCGCAGTCCCTCGAAGCAGAACGGCGAAAGTGAGCCGTGAGTGACGAGAGACGCGGAGCGGCCCCCGACGGCGCGTTCGATACGCCGTGAGAACGACGAGAACTGACGCCCGCCTGACGGGGGTACGTTCGTCACCTCGAACGGCCAACGTCGAACTAGCGATGCTCCGAAACGGACTCACCGCCATCGGCGTCGTCGAACTCCTGTTTCCCGAAACGCTCATCCAGGCGGCCGAACAGATAGCACTCGACAACCCGAACGAGTGCGAGTTACGGTCGTGGGTCGCGCCCGGGGCACGAGTGGAAGGACTCGCCATCCTATTCGTTATGTGGCGAAGTGACGACTCGTATTCCGCGTTCAAGCGGTTCCTCGGCCTCGTCGGCGTCCTCGCTCTGGTCGCCCCGCAAGCCTACGTCGACTACGGCGCAGCGCTAGCATATACTGACGCCGCCGACTGCAAGTGGAGAGACTGGGTGTATTCGGGGACCCGTCTCGTCGGGCTGCTGTACGTCCTCGTCGCGGTAGCCGAACGACGAGCAGACTGAGGTGGACTCGAACGACCAGTCGAACCGTCCCGAGCGGAAAGAGGTGGATAGAAAACCCCCGCTGTGCTATCCCCGCGCAATGCTAATCGCGTTCGACTTCGATGGGACGCTCTCGGACTCGGAGATGACGGTCCTGCTCGGGAAACGAAACGGTACCGCACAGGACATGGCTGATATCACCGAACGAGCGATGAACGACGAGATAGCGTACGCAGAGAGCCTGCGCCAGCGCTGTGCGCTGCTCGAAGACCTGCCCGACGAGAAGGCCCAGGCGGCCTTCGACGAGGTTGAACTGCGCCCCGGCGCGGGCGAGGTTATCGCGGCCCTGCGCGAAGCGGGCCACTACGTTGCTATCCTCACCGGCGGGTTCGAACGCGGTGTCGAGGCCGCACTCGCGAAGGAGGGCGTCGACGTCGACGCCATCGTCGCCAACCGCCTCCCGGTCACCGATGACCGTCTCACCGGCGAGGTCGATGGGCCGCTCATCGAGGGGACGAAAGACGACGCCCTCGAAGTGGCGACGGCCATCACCGGCGAAGACCGCGCACAGACCGTCGCAGTGGGCGACGGCGCGAACGACCTCCCGATGCTGAAAGTCGCGGGCCTCGCAGTCGGCTTCGAGCCGAAGCCGGCCGTCGAGCCGTCCTGTGACGTGACCGTCTCGACGATGGGCGAACTGCACGACCTCTTCGAAGAACGAGGAATTCTGTAGTCCGAAGCGACTACGGCCTCGACGCCGGTTCGGGGTCGGCGTGGGCGTACAGCGAGTGGACGAGCAGGCCGAACCCCAGCGCCGTCACCACCCGTTGAACGAGGACGCCATCCAGAAACCCCCAGCCGAGCATCTGGTGGACGCTGCCGCCGAGCAGGAGACCGAGAGTGACCAGCCCGAACCCGGCGGCGAACCGTCGCATCACCGGCGACCCGCTCCGACGGGCCGCTCGGTAGGCGAGGTGAGTGATGACGCTGCCGAGGACGAGGACGACGGCGCTGGTCACCACCACGAGGATGGTCGTGAGTGCTGGCTCCATATCAACCCCTCCAGATATTGCGGCATCGGTTCGGTCTCAGGCGTGCCGATGCCGGGCACGCGGGTAGTGAACGAGCGGTCCGCACGGTCCTCACCCGAGGAGCGCGCGGAGCCACGCGTTGTTTTTCACGACGTCGAGTTTCTCCAGGTAGGCGTCCAAGCCGAGGATGCGGCCCGCGCCGATCGCGCCGAGGCCGAACAGGAGCGCCGCGTAGACGACGTGGTCGTCGACGACCCAGCCGTGAGCGATCGGAAGGCCCGCCATGAGGCCGCCCTGGAGGCTCGCCGCCCAGAACATGAGCATCATGACGGCACCCCAGAACGCGTTCCAGCGGACGAACGCGCCGACGATGAGGCCGATGCCCGTCAGGGTGAGCCCCCACATCACGAGCATGTCGATGAGCGGGCTGCCGGCCATCGCGCCCCACATCCCCACGAAGGGATTGCCCTCGGGGATGGCGTTAGCGAGGTAGCCAGCCGCCGTCCAGTCGTTCGCCGGGTCAGCATCGAGGTACGTGATGAGTTTCGTGAGACCCCCTTGCAGGAGGACCCACCCCATCGTGACCCGGAGCGCGAGGATGGCGTAGCCAATCCAGTGCTCGGAGTACTCGAAGTCGGTTTCGCGGCCGAACAGTTCTGCGTCGAGGCGCCGGGTGTTGGTGGACATTATTGGTTCCCTCTACAGGTAAGAATTGGACCGCACACCTCTTGAAGCGAGACGAGGGTTCCCAGATATCGAGAATTCAACAGTTCCGGTTCCCGTCAGCAAGTCGCCGAGCGCGGTGGGTCAACCGCCGGTCGTGGGCCGGTGCCGTCGCGGCTCGACCGACGCCTACCGCGTTGCCTGGCCGATGGCCTGGTCTAAGTCCGCGACGATGTCCTCGACCGCCTCGGTCCCCACCGAGAGGCGCACCATATCGTCGGTGACGCCCGCAGCGGCTTTCTCCTCGTCGGTGAGTTGCTGGTGGGTCGTCGAAGCGGGGTGGATGACGAGCGTCTTCGCGTCGCCGACGTTCGCCAGAAGTGAGGCGATTTCGGTCGATTCGACGGTGGTCCGAGCGGCGTCGTAGCCGTCTTCGAGACCGAACGTTATCATGCCGCCGTAGCCGCCGTCGAGATACTCGCTCGCAGTCTCGTGGGTCTCGTGGGAGTCCAGGCCGGGATAGGTGACCCACGACACCTCGGGGTGGTCGTCTAAGAACTCCGCGACAGTCATCGCGTTGTCGCAGTGACGGTCCATGCGGGCGGGGAGGGTTTCGAGGCCCTGCATCGTCTGCCACGCGTCGAAGGGCGACTGCTGGCAGCCCAAATCTCGCAGCCCGCGAGCGATGGCGGCGTAGGTAAAGGCCGCGTCGCCGAATCGCTCTTGGAAGTTGACGCCGTGGTAGGCGGGGTTGTCGCCGGCGATCTCGGGATACTTCTCTTCGTACTCGTCCCACGGGAACGAGCCACCGTCGACGAGGACGCCGCCGACGGTGGTGCCGTGGCCGTGAATCCACTTCGTCGTGGAGTTCCAGACGAGGTCCGCGCCGTGGTCGATGGGATTACAGAGGTACGGCGTGGCGAAGGTGTTGTCCACGAAGAAGGGGACGCCGTGGTCGTGGGCGATGTCGGCCAGCCGCTCGAAGTCGGGGGTGACGAGCGCGGGATTACCGATGGTCTCGCAGTGGACGTAGGCCGTGTCGTCGTCGATGGCCGCCTCGTAGGCGTCGTAATCCAGCGTATCGACGAAGCGCGTCTCGACGCCGTTACGCGGTGCGGTGTGCGTGTAGTAGGTGTAGGTCCCGCCGTACAGCGAGGAGGCGGTGACGACGTTGTCACCTACGTCAGCGAGTAAGAACGTGGCGAGGTTGAGCGACGCCATCCCCGAGGCGGTGGCGACGGCTCCGACCCCGCCTTCGAGTGCGGCCAGTCGCTCCTGTAACATCCCGACAGTGGGGTTCATCAGCCGTGAGTAGATGTGTCCCGGCTTCTCTAAGGCGAACTGCGCAGCGGCGTCCTCGGCGTCCTCGAAGACGTAGGAGGTGGTCTGATAGATGGGCGGTGCGCGCGCACGGGCCTCGGCGTCCGGCGTTTCCTGTCCGACGTGGAGTGCGTCGGTCTCGAACTGGCGGTCGTCGTCGCTCATACACCCGCCCTGTCACGGGGGACCCCCTTAAGTCTCGCTGGCAGCGGCGATACGCTCCCGAAATCCGGGATACCGGCGAACATCTGCCGGCATCTCGGGGACGGATAGGACGGAACTCAGCCGTCGAGCGACCCGGCGTAGGACTGGTCGCGTGCGACCACCGTCTCGGGCTCGAAGCGCACGAGGCCGTAGCCGTCGCCGCCTAGCCCGCGAAATCGCTCGTCCCAGTCGTCTCGGTCGGGACCGAGGTACTTCCGGAGCAACCGTCCCGCTCGGTCGGCGTCGTACGCTTCCAGCGTCGCTGTCCCGCGCATCCCGACGTGTTCGACGCCTCCCGCTTTCGGGTCGAAGTCCACGATAGCGAGCGCAGAGTCGGGGAACTCTCGGACCCGGTCGGGGTACGAGCGCCCGTCTTCCATGGCGATGAGCCACACGTGCTGTTCCTCCCAGTGGAACCACAGCGGAGAGACCCGTGGACCGGCCACCGAAGATTGAGCGAGAAAACAGAACAGCGGGCGAGCAAGGAACTCGTCCAACGGGGTTTCGAGCGTGTTCTCGACGATATCCATACCGATGCGACGAGCGCCCGAAGGAATAGATTAGCGGAGACGCGGGCCGCTCACCCGGATACTAGGAAGGTGATGCGGACGGCGATTCGCCTTCGCTCCGACACCGCGCGTCGAACGACGGTTCGCCGTTCTCGATGGTCGCGTCGACGACGAAATCGGGACATTCCGCGGGGTCCCACGTTCGCCCCCGCTGGCCGCCCTCGCTGCTGATGCTGAAGTCGTACTGTTCGTCGGCCCGCCGGAGCGTCGCGACCATCTTGATGGACTCGCCAGCGGGCAACGTCCCCGAGAAACTATCGGTCACGCTCGACCCCTGATTGACGACGACTTCGTAGGACCGGGCGACGTCGTCCCGGTTTTCGAGCGTGAGCGTGACGGATACCTCTTCGCGTGTCGGCGTTGGCGTCTCCGTCTGGGAACCCCCGTCACACCCGGCGAGCGATGCCGCGATACCTGTACCGGCGAGCGCGAGCACTCGCCGCCGCGTTTCGACGTGATCGCTATCCAACCGGCTTAGTCTCGACATGGACGGACCTGTATCGGGGCGTGGAAAAGGGTTCTCGCCGAGATCGATGCACGAGGCGGTCGCTCCTCAGTGTCGTTGGAGTGGAAATAGGGGGCAAAGCGGAGAGTATCTGGGAGTTAGGACGATACCGGGCCGGGAGCGCGTTTCATCGCGCGACCTGGGGAAGGGCAGGCTGACGACAGAACGTACCGCTCGCCCTCGCGAGCGGTTTCCCCGAACTCGCGGCGACGCCGCGAGTTCGGCCTTTTTCGCCCACGTTCATCAGAGCGAAGCTCTGATGCAGCCTCTTGGAGAGCAAAGCTCTCCAATGGTCGGCGAATCTTCGATTCGCCTCGACATCAGAAGTCTTTGACTTCTGAGGACGTTTTTCAAGGAGCGGTCGCCGAAGGCGACCCGACGCAGAAAAAGGTGGTTAGGAGAACTTCCGGACCGTCATATCGAGCGTATCCAGGTCGAGGATGGGCGCGAAGCCAGCGTCGGGGTCGATGTTGACTGACTTCTGGAAGTCGGTCTGGGCCTGCCAACACCCAGAGTTCAGCGCGAGGACGTTGTGGTACTTCCCCCAACCGAGCTTGTGGACGTGACCCGTGTGAAACACGTCGGGGACTTCCTCCATGACGAGGTAGTCGCGGTCCTCCGGCGCAAGGCGGGTGTGGCCGCCGTACTGCGGGGCGACGTGGCGCTTTTTCAGGAGTTGGTACATCGCCTTGTGCGGTTCGTCGTAGTTGGCCTCCTCGTCGGGGAGTTCGGCGATGACCTCGTCTAGCGAAACGCCGTGGTACATGAGGATAGTGACGCCTTCCACCGTCACCAGCGCCGGGTTCGAGTGGACCTGCGCGTCGTGGGCGGTCATGATCTCCCGCAGCTCCTCGTCGAAGCCGGGTTGGGGTTCTGCCAGTCGCACCGCGTCGTGGTTGCCTGGAATCATCCGAATCTCCATGTCGCCGGGCACCTCCTTGAGATACTCCGAGAACGCCTCGTACTGCTCGTAGATGTCGATGATGTCGAGTTCCTTATCCTGCTCGGGGTAGACGCCGACGCCTTCGACCATGTCGCCGGCGATGAGGAGGTACTCGACGTGTTCGGCCTCCGACGTGTGCAACCAGTCGGTGAAGCGGTGCCACGCGTCTGCCATGAACTCCTGACTGCCGACGTGCACGTCGGAGATGAGCGCCGCCTGCACGTGGCGATCGGCAGTCGAGGGTTTGTGGGTTCGCGGTACGTCGGGGAAGTGAAGCGAATCGACAAAGAGGATACCGGCGTCGTCGGCCAGGGTTCCGTCGACGGCGATGACCTCGTCCAAGAGGAGTTGCTGGACCAGATCGGCGATGGGCCGGTCTTTCATCACGAGACATGGGAAGGTTCCGTTGGTGTCTTCGAGTTCGACCAGCCAGTGCCCGCTGGCCGTCGAGCGGATGTCCGACACCATCCCGATGAGCGCTGCCTCGCTTCCGCCGGCCATATTCTGGATGGCGTCCGTCGGGCGGTGGTTTACCCGGCCTCGGAGGTTGCCAGCGAGTTTCTCGTAGCGGTCGCGAAACACCGTCACGAAGTCCTGATACTCGCCGGTGCCCGTCGAGTTGCCGGTCATGTCGTTGGCGACTTCGATGGCTCGCTTCGAGCGGTCCACGTCCCGTGACCCCCCCGTTTCGGGTGGAGTTCGATCGTGACCGTCTGGCGATTGTGGGGCGTCGGTTCCAGTCGAAACAGGGGGGTCATCCCCCTCGGTCGGCGTCGAGTTCGGCTTCGGCGCGTCGCCGGGCCGCGCAGTGGCGTCGGCGCGCGATTCCTCGCGGTCGAGGACGGAATCGACGTGCGCGACGGTGAGCTTCAGCGCGTCGTCGGGCACCGTTTCCAGTGCGCGTTCGAGGGCGGCGGTGGAGTCCGGCGCGTCGGCCAGCCGAGTGACGGCCTCGCGTTCTGCGTTGTAGCCGCGACTGGCGAGTTCGCTGACGATGCGGGCCGGCGTCGAGAGCGGCACGTCCTGTTACTCCGCGTCTGTGGGCAAAAATATAGCGGACCCGAAACGGCAGGCAAACACGAGAAGCCGAGCGACCGCGAAACAGCGAGTGACCGCGAGACGGTTGCCCGCACTCGGCGGGCGTCACAACATTGATGCACGGGTGCTGACAATCCGGGGTACGGATGGTCCCCGACGACCCTGTCGACGAGACGTCGCACCCCCCCGGCAAGGCCGGAGAGGGCGAGACTGAGACGGCCGACACGAGCGCCGACGACGAGCGTGTCCCGATGGCGGTGTACGTCCGCGATATCGGGTCGAGTATCGGTGCAGTGTTGCTCGTCGGCGCGCTCTTGTTCGCGGTCAGCGGCATCTGGCCGCCACTGGTCGCCATCGAGAGCGGGAGCATGGAACCCCACATCGACACCGGCGACATGGTGTTTCTGATGGACGAAGAGCGGTTCGCCGGGTCGAACGCCACGCACGGCGTCGTCACCGCTCGCAGTGCCGAGGGGTACGTCCGCTTCGAACAGCCCGGCGACGTCATCATCTACGAGCCCGACGGGAGCGAGCGACGGACGGCCGTCATCCATCGGGCGATGTTCTACGTCGAGGACGGCGAGAACTGGTACGACCGCGCCGACCCCGACGACATCGGCGGGGCCGACGACTGTGCCGAACTGCGTAACTGTCCCGCCCCCCACGCCGGGTTCATCACGAAAGGCGACAACAACGACGCCTACGACCAGGCGACGACGACCAGCGGCGTCGTCCGCGCCGAGTGGGTCATCGGCACCGCGGAACTCCGGATCCCGGGTCTGGGATGGATTCGTCTCCAGACCCAACCGGGACAGTCACCGTCGCAGAACCGCGCGACGTAGCTTCGACAGCGGAACGTTGATTGCCTGTCTGGCAGTACCCCCATAGGAATGTCCAGCGACGAGGGTTTGTCGGCGATCGGTGATGACGGCAGTCCCGGCGCACTGGTCTACGTGAAAGACATCGTCGGCAGCGCCGGTGCCGTCCTGCTGGTCGGTCTATTGTTGTTCTCGGTCAGCGGCGTCTGGCCGCCGCTGGTCGCCATCGAAAGTCCCAGCATGGACCCCCATATCCAGAAGGGCGACCTCGTGTTCGTCATGGAAGAGGAACGGTTTGCCGGACCGAACGCCGTCCACGGCGTCGTGACCTACCAGCGAGGGAAGAGTTACGTGCGCTTCGAACGCCCCGGTGACGTCATCGTCTACGCTCCCGATGGCGACACCCGAACGACGCCGATCATCCACCGGGCGATGTTCTACGTCGAGGACGGCGAGAACTGGTACGACCGCGCCGACCCTGCGGCTATCGGGTCGGCCGACGACTGCGCCGAACTCACCCACTGCCCGGCACCTCACGCCGGGTTCATCACCAGGGGCGACAACAACGCTCGCTACGATCAGGTCGGAATGAGTCCCATCAGCGAACCCGTCAAGGCGTCGTGGGTTGTCGGGACCGCGGAGTGGCGCGTCCCACTGTTAGGAGAGATCCGACTCGGATGGAATCAGGCCGCAGCGCTCGAGGGCGAACCGACCACGTCAGCGAGCGACCCGATACCCCCGCAGAACGGAACTGTCGGCGCGTAGCGTTTCAGTTGTCGAACCGTGCCTGTACGAACGGTTGCACGTCGTCGATGTCCCCGAGGCGGGAATCCGAGAGCAGGACCGCTTCGGTCTCTTCGGTCGGCACCGACAGCGATATTTCCTTCGTCCGGCCGTATCGACCCTTCGAGACGACGACGGCGTTGACGATGCCGAGCATGTCCAACTCCGAGATGAGGTCCGTGACCCGGCGTTGTGTCAGGACGTCGGCGTCGATCTCCTCACAGAGGTTCTTGTAGATGTTGAACACCTCGCCGGTGTTGATGTTGCGAACGCCGTTCTTCTCTAAGAGGATGATGGCGAAGAGGACGATCTTCGATTGGGTCGGCAACGTCCGGACCACCTCGACGACTCGGTCGAGTTCGATCTTCTCTTGGGCCTGCCGGACGTGGTCTTCCTCGACCTGATCGGTCTGGTCGCGTTCGGCGAGTTCGCCAGCGGTTCGCAGAAGGTCGAGCGCGCGCCGGGCGTCCCCGTGTTCCTGTGCGGCGAAGGCCGCACACAGCGGAATGACATCCTCGGAGAGAGCGTCACCTTTGAACGCGACGTCGGCCCGCGCCTGCAAGATATCGCGCAGCTGGTTGGCGTCGTAGGGCGGGAAGACGATCTCCTCTTCGCCGAGACTCGACTTGACGCGAGGGTCCAGAAAGTCGGTGAACTTTAGGTCGTTCGAGATGCCCATAATGGAGACGCGGGAGTTCTCCAGCTCGGAGTTCATCCGTGAGAGGTTGTAGAGCGTGTCGTCGCCCGACTTCTCGACGAGTTTGTCGATTTCGTCGAGCATGATGACGACCACTCGCTCGTGGTAATCGACGGCTTCGAAAAACGAAGAGTACACCCGATCGGTCGGCCACCCCGTCATTGGCACTTCCTCGAACTCCTCTTTGTCTGCGGCCAACGAGTCGATCTCGTCGTCGATCACGTCAACACTCTCGAAGGTGGTGTCGGCGAGTACGGCGTCGTCTTCGCGTGCGCGCGAAGCGAGCTCTTCTAGTTCCCCGATTTGGTCGTTGATTACCTCGACGTTCTTGTTGATGAACTTGTTGGCGAGTTGTGCGAGGACGCGGTACTGCGTATCCGTCACCTCGCAGTTGATGTACTCGACTTCGCAGGGAACCTCGTATTTCTGTGACGTGGTCTCCAGTTCCTCGCTGACGAACTTGGCGCTGGCAGTCTTGCCCGTCCCCGTCTTCCCGTAGATGAGGATGTTCGAGGGTGTATCCCCACGGAGCGCTGTGACGAGGATAGTCGCCATGTTGTTGATCTGCTCCTCGCGGTGGGGGAGCTTGTGCGGCGTGTAGGAGGGGCGAAGCACCTCTTTGTTCTCGAATATCGGCTCGCCCTCCAGTAAGTCGTCGAACAGCCCACGGGAGGCCTCGTCGGAGTCGCCACTGTCGCCGGTGTCGAGGTTGTCGAGGACGACGTCGTCTAGGTCCGGTGTCCGCGATCGCGTCTCGGCGGACTGCTCGTCCGCCGAGAGGTCATACGAATCGTCCTCCGGCGTATCAGGCTCCGTGTCCGGATCGTCACTTGCGTCAGTCATGCTCGGAGAGCTACCCCTTCGTTTCGAGTGGAAAGTCGGGCACGCACCGGGAGAGCGGACGCGACGAACGCGTTTTTGCCATCGTTGGCGAGTTTCGACGCTCTCGGGTGCGTCCAGTTGAACCACATGAACCCGTGGCTGATTGCGTATTAAATATTTCGGTCGTATACCGCTCTCGGCTGGACCTGAAACGCTGCTGTCGACGGGAAGGGGCGCTCTACATCTCGGTCTTGGAGAACGACCGTCACCCGACTGTTAGGGCGGTGGTACCACCGACTTGCTTCGATTGGGGTGGGGGTAGTGCGTCGATTCGAGTCGAACGACGGGGTGGGTACTTCGTCGTCGCGACTCGATTGGAGTTTCCCCCGAACGTCGTTGTAGGGTGGGGCTACTGCTTTCTGGACGTGACGGAAATCCATCCATCCCGGATTGCGGATCGACCCCCCCACCCCTTCGTTTCGGGTGGAGCGCCCAAAAAGGCGGGGAGGGGGTGCAAGCCAGCAGCAGGTGGTAGCTAGTCTAGGAAAGATTTAATACATTGTCTGAAAAACCAAATCCGCACTAGCGAGAAAGAAGTGACTAGTAGTTGTGGTGTACGGCTAGACTAGTGTTTCAGTTCCTGTTGGTCCGCTTATCGCTAGTCTAGGTCGCGACAATCCTTCCTCGAACACCGTCGAATCGACTGTCGCGTGGTCTCGATAACGGGCCTGTTACCGGTTCCACCTGAAACGAAGGGGTGGGGGGCTCCTTCCCCCACCGTCGTTTCCCATCCACCCGCTTCGGTCCCGCGTTCGACATGCCGGTCCCGTCTCATACTCTCGACACCTGCTATCTCACATCACATCTCGATGTTGATAGACGCTCGGCTACTTCGCGCTCGATTACTCACCTACCGACTCTAATACTACTCTGATAATCAACATGCTACAAGAGGAAGAAATACAAGAGAAAGAGTCATTTTCGCGGCTTTCAGACACCTCATTGGTTTCAAGCCGACCCTCTCTGATAGGTAGGAGTGGCGATATCTCAGAGACTCGATACGTACTACTATCAGAAATATCTCATATGTCTGACGTAGCCTTAAGTGAATTCGTCTATCTTCTACGGGCAGAAGCCGCCATTTCGGCACGTCCGGGCGGCTGGAGGATAGGATGGGATTGTTAACAAACCTCAAAGATAGCATTTCGCGGGCAGCATCGACGCTGTTCTCTGAAGAAGACCCAAAGCGGATCGGTATCTACGGCCCGCCCAACGCGGGCAAGACGACGCTTGCGAATCGGATCGCGCGGGACTGGACCGGCGACGCCGTCGGCCCGGAGAGTCACGTCCCTCACGAGACGCGACGCGCACGGCGAAAGGAGAACGTCGAGATCGAGCGAGACGGAAAGAAGGTGACTATCGACATCGTCGACACGCCCGGTGTCACGACGAAAGTCGACTACACCGAGTTTCTCGAACACGATATGGAGAAAGACGATGCCGTTCGTCGCTCTCGGGAAGCCACGGAAGGGGTCGCGGAAGCGATGCACTGGCTTCGCGAAGACGTCGACGGCGTCATATACGTGCTCGACTCCTCGACTGATCCGTTCACGCAGGTCAACACGATGCTCATCGGCATCATCGAGAGTCAGGACCTCCCGGTGTTGATTCTCGCCAACAAGATCGACCTAGAGGACTCGTCGGTACAGCGGATTCGAAACGCCTACCCCCAGCACGAGACGATTCCGCTCTCTGCGCTGGAAGGGGACAACATGGACGAGGTCTACGACAAGATCGCGGAGTACTTCGGGTGAACTAGTATGGCAGAAATCAAAGGACAGGACGACGGCGTCCAGATAGACCTCATTAGTGGCGAACGGATGGACGGGATGGCCTCGATGGAGAAGATACGGATGATTCTCGACGGGGTGCGCGATGGCAATATCGTCATCCTCGAAGAGGGGCTCTCGCCGGACGAGGAGTCCCGACTCATCGAGGTGACGATGACCGAGATCAGCCCGGACGAGTTCAACGGCATCGAGATCGAGACCTACCCGAAATCCGAGACCGCCGATGCGAGCATCTTAGACCGCATCATGGGCAAAGAGTCGACGAAGAAACTGACCGTCATCGGGCCGGCCAATCAGATTCAGACGCTCCACAAGGACGAAACCCTCATCAGTGCGCTCGTCTCCCGGAAATAATGCCGCATCAGTGTACGAACTGTGGTCGCGTGTTCGACGACGGCTCGAAGGAGATGCTTTCGGGCTGTCCGAACTGCGGCGGCAACAAGTTCCAGTTCCGCCCCGACGGTGTCGACGCCGAGACGCCGCCCGACAGCGACGCGGAACCGCCGGAACCGCCGGAGCCACCGGGCGGCGACAGTACGGTCGCGCGCACGGTCGGCAAGACGGCTGCGACGGTTCGAGATTTCGTCGGTGGTCCGTCGGACGAAGACGAGCAGCCGACTATCGGTGCCGAAACCGAGGCGGACGCCGACGCAGCGGCGTCGACCGATACGACCGAGGCTGCTGACGGCTCCGCCGAAGGACCGGCGGCCGACGCGGCTGACGCAGAAGATGCCGCACAGGCGAGCGCCCGCGGCGACGTAGTCTCACCCGACGAGATCTCTGCGGCACAAGGCGACCCCGAGACGGAACACCGGTTCCAACCGGTGGAAACGGACGAGGACGAGTCCGCGGAACCCGACGACGCGGACCGGCCCGACCTACAGGAACTGCGCGAAGAACTCAACGACCAGTTCGAGTCCATCAAGGTACTCGAACCCGGCCAGTACGAGCTCAATCTGATGGAGCTGTACGACCGCGAGGAGTACATCGTCGCGCTACAGGAAGACGGTCGCTACTCGATTCAGGTGCCGGAGACGATTCGCGAGTCCTAGCGGTCTGCGCATCTCAGAAGAAATCCGCAGAGAATGGAGATGGCGGAAATGCCCGCCGTTGTCCGACGTTACTCTATCTTGTCGTACTGCTCTGAGAGCTTCTCGGCTGCTTCGGCCATCAGGTCCTGCTCGTAATCGTCGAGGTCCCACTCGACGATTTCCTCGACGCCGTTACTGCCGAGTCGGACGGGGACGCCGAAGGCGGTGTCCTCGTGGCCGAACTCGCCCTGTAGCTTGACCGACGCGGGCAGCACTGCGCCCGTGTCACGGACGATGGCCTCGACCATGTGGGCGACGCCGCGGGCCGGGCCCCACTCAGTCGCACCTTTGCGCTCGATGACGTCCATCGCGGACTCTTGGAGGTCGCCCAGAATCTCCTCGCGTTCGTCGTCGGTGAAGTCGGGGTCGGCTCCATCAACGCGGACCTTCGAGAAGACGGGGACCTGCGCGTCGCCGTGTTCGCCGAGGATGGTCGCTTCGACGTTCTGGACCGGCGACTCGAAGCGCTCGGAGAGGACATAGCGGAAGCGAGCGGAGTCGAGGCGGCCGCCGAAGCCAATGACCTGTTCGCGCGAGCGGTCGCCGGCCTCGTAGAGATGGCGGTTCAGCAGGTCGACGGGGTTCGACGTGGTCAGCGAGACGTAATCGTCGTTGTGTTCGTCCAACGAGGACTGGATGTCCTCCATGATGGGGGCGTTGTCGCCCGCGAGGTCGATGCGGGTCTGACCCGGCTGGCGCGGGATGCCGGCCGTGATGACGACGACGTCCGAGCCGGCGGTGTCCTCGTAGCCGCCCTGTCGGACCGTCGTGTTCGAGTCGTAGGCGATGCCGTGGTTGGTGTCGGCGGCCTGGCCGATGGTGTCCTCTTCCTTGTCCGGGATGTCGACGAAGACGACTTCGTCGGCGATATCGCGGAGCGCGATGTTGTACCCTGCCGCAGCGCCGACCGTTCCGGCCGCGCCGACTACGCTTACCTTTGTCATACCATTCGAAACGCCTGCCGCGCGAACGTTAAACGTGTCGAAACCCCCCTCATTCGGGCGAACGACGATGGACAACTGCCGCGGAAAGCGGGGCGTTGAAGCGTCCTCCTGCCGAACTGGCTCTCTCTTTCTGCAGTCTCCACCCGTAAAGGGTTTTCAGGGTCGCGGCGTTGCATCAGATATGAGCGACTTCGACAAAGAGGCCGAACGCGAGAAGTTACGCGAGAAGTTCGAGGCCGAAGAGGAGAAACGCGAGGCGACCGAACAGATGAGCGAACTGCTGTTGAAGGGCGCGACGATGACGAACGCCCACTGTTCGGACTGCGGTGACCCGGTCTTCCGCTACGACGGACAGGAGTTCTGCCCCACCTGTCAGAAGCCGATTTCGCGAGACCAACAGCAGGGAGAGACGGCGGACGGCGAAGACGCCGAGGACACGACGACCCCGGCGGACCCAGAAAGCGGTGAAACGCAGGCCGACGACGAGTCGGGCGACCACATCGAAGTCGCCAATCCGAGTGAAGACGCACGCGTCCAGTTCGGTGGGAGTGAGGGGGAGAGCGCGAGCGACGACGCGACCGCACCCCCCGCCGACGGCGAAACCGACGACCCACAGACGGCAGACGCGGACTCGGTGGCGACCGATTCGACGAGCGAGCGACCGGCGAACGACCGGCACGCCGAGAAACCAGCTGCTGGACGGTCAGCGCGTGACGAGCGGGCGGAGACGCCACAGCAGGTCCCATCAGCCGACCCGGACCGGACTCCAGTAGAAGACGAGGGTCGACAGCTATCGAGGAACGCAGAATCCGACCGTACCGATACAGACGCCCGACGAGAGGTGCCTCGGCGAGACACGGACCGCCAGAGCGCGCCCTCGACCGACCGGCCGACCCCCTCTGTTTCCACTCGAACGCCCGCGCGTTCCGAGGAGTCGAGCGGCGACGTAGCGGCCGACCTCGCCGCGGCAGAGGCACTGCTCGCACAGACGGCTCGACGGTTCGCAGAACGAGCCGCGGCCACCGAGAACCCGAGAGAAGCGCAAGACCACCTCGCTGCGGCCCGCGAGGCGGCAGCGGCGCTCGACGCGACGAGACGTTAAGTGTCGGCGCGGATACCTTCGGGCCCCTCGGCGACGTCGCTGTCACGCTGTGCGTCGAGGCGACGCAGTAACGAGTCGATCGTGGGAACGTCCTGCGGATTCGGTCCCCCGTGTCTGGAGACGATTTTCAGGCTGTCGTCTACGCACTCCAAGAGCGCGACGCCCGGGAGACTCGGAATCGTCCGCTGGAACGGCTCGAACGTCTCGAACTCGTCCGGTGCGGTCTCCCGTCGGTCGCCGGTGACCACGTCGGCGGCGGGGTCCGCGAGCATCGGAAATGGAAGCTCGTACCGTCGATGCCAGACCAGGGCGCGTTCGCGGATGTCCGGGAGGACCGGGACGACCGCGGTCCCCCGGGTAGCGAACTCG
This sequence comes from Haloarcula amylovorans, assembly GCF_004681185.1. Taxonomy (GTDB): domain Archaea; phylum Halobacteriota; class Halobacteria; order Halobacteriales; family Haloarculaceae; genus Haloarcula; species Haloarcula amylovorans. The sequence continues at coordinate 211,211 of NZ_SRIF01000002.1, forward strand.
TCGTAGCGGCCCGCGAGTTCGCGGACGAGTTCCCGGCACAGCGGGCAGTAGTGGTTGCGGAGCAAGACGGCGAGGACGTACTCGTGTTCGGCGGCAAGCGTCGCCGAGTGGAGGGTCTCGCTGCCTGCACCGACGTTGGGCAGTTCGAAATCGAAATACCGATTGCCGTCTGTGTTTGGTTCCGTCACTGTTCTCTCCCCCGGGGACCACTCTGACATACAACTGCATGAAAGTTGCTATCCGTGGAAAGCTGGTGAAATCGATGCGAAAGCGGAACTCATGGCTCATATTCGCTACCGACCACGTCGCGGATGCGCTCTGCGGTCACGTCGCCAATACCGTCCACGTCGAGTAGGTCTTCGTGCGTGGCGGTCATCACCGCCTCGACGCTGCCGAAGTAGTCGAGGAGACTGCGGGCGGTGACCGGGCCGACTTCGGCGACGGCGGCGACGACGTACTCCTGTTGTTCCGGCAGGGTCTTCGATTGCTTCTCGCCGTGGACGCTCACCTCGCGGTCGCCGTCGTCCTGTTCGCGGCCGGCGATGACTTCGAGCAGGTCCGCAGTCTCGCCCTCGTCTGCGGTGTGCATCACGCTCGCGCCGAAGTCCACGGCCAGTGACGCCAGCGCACCGTTGATTGCCTTCTGGTGGACGTTCCGCGAGCCGTAGAGGTTCTCGCCCTCGATGACGACGACGGGGCGGGCGTAGTGGCGGGTGGCGTCGCCGACCTGTTCGAACATCGAGCGGTCGCCGCCGGTCAGGGTATCGAGGAAGTCCGCCACCGTCTTGCGTTCGACGACGACGCGGTCCGAGAGGACGTAGTCACCGACGGCGAGCGTCTCCAGTCGCGTCTCGACGCCCTCGCGCGTCGAGAGGTCGCGGGCGATGGTCGAGTCAAGTTCGCGCTGGTCGGCGACGATCTCGATAGCGTCGTCGCCGTCGGCAGCCGCGACGGTGCCGTCGAGGTCGTCTTCGTCGCTCGTCTCGGCGGCGGCCACGTCCTCGCCGGCGAAGGCGTCGAGGCCGGTCTGGCCGTCACCGTCGTCGTCGGTGGGGGGCGAAGGCGCGTCGTCGGTGGCCCTCTCCTTGTCGTCGGTCGCGCTCTTCTCGTCGCCGCTCCTCCCGCTATCGCGCTGCCCCCCCGTTTCGGCTGGAGCATCCGTTGACTCGGGGCTCCCGCTCGCCCTACCGCTTCCACTGGAACCGTCGGTCTCATCGGTTCCATCAGTCTCTCCGGTTCCGTCGGCGTCCTCGTACTCGTCTAGTCCGGTCTGGTCGAGCCGGGCTTCGAGTTCGCCAGCGGCGCTCTTCAGGTCGTTCAGCTCGTGTTTCATCCGCTTCTGGTCGTTTCTGGCCTTCCAGAAGTACGCCTCGTCGCGCGTGTCCTCGGCGAGCAAGACGACGACGCGGCCCTCGGCCTGTCGGCCGGTCCGTCCTTTCCGCTGGATAGCACGGATGGCGGTGGGGACGGGTTCGTAGAAAAGGACGAGGTCGACCTCGGGGACGTCCAGTCCCTCCTCGGCGACGGAGGTGGAGACGAGCACTTCGAACTCACCGCTGCGGAAGCGGTCGAGCGTCTCCTGTTGTTCGTTCTGGGTCATCCCCTCGCTACCGTCGGTGTCCGACTGGCCGACGAACTTCTCGGTCTGGAAGTGCTCCGAGAGGAAGTTCACGAGCGTCTCGGCGGTGTCGCGTGACTCGGTGAAGACGATGACTCGCTCGCCGTTCTCGATGCCGAGCGTCTCGGCGAGCAACATCCGGGTGCGGCGGAATTTCGGGTGGAGGTCGTCGTAGTCGCGGGCCTTCCGTATCGCTTCGCGTATCTTGGGTTCACTGACGAGGCGCTGGTCGGCCTTCGATGCGCCCGAGGAGCGGGCGGCCTCCTTCAGGCGCTCGAAGTACCGCCGCAGGGACTCGACGCTCTGGGTCTCGACGTAGGTGACCGCCGTGCGTAGTTTCCGAATCTCCGCGAGGAAGCTCATCCCTTGATACCCCTCGCTCTGGTCGTTGTCCATCAGTTTCCGGAGTTCGGCCTGCATCCCCTGAATCTCCCGCTCGGAGACGTCCGGCGAGGACTTGTTGGTGATGCCGAGTTCCTTCAGCTCCGCTAAGCGGTCGGCGACCACCTCGTTGATGGCGTCGCGGATCTCGATAACCACTTCGGGCAACTCGATACGTTTCCACTCGACGCTCGTGTCGTGGGTGTACTCGGCCACGTCGGCATCGTCTTCGGTCATCACCGCGACTTCCGAGAGGCCGAGGTTCTCACAGACGTCCAAGATGGCTTCCTCGTCGTCGCCGGGTGAGGCGCTCATGCCGGTGACGAGCGGGTTGCCGGCATCTGCGTGGTAGCGGTCGGCGATATAGTTGTAGGCGTAGTCGCCGGTCGCGCGATGACACTCGTCGAAGGTGCAGTGGGTGACCGGTCCGAGGTCGATGCGGTTGCCGACGAGGTCGTTCTCGACGACCTGCGGTGTGGCGATGACGACGCGGGCGTCGGTGAAGAGGTCGGCCCGGTCGTCGGGTCGCACCTCGCCGGTGAAGACGACGATCTCGTCGTCGGGAATCGTCAGCGCCTCACGGTAGAACTCGGCGTGTTGTTGGACGAGCGGCTTCGTCGGGGCCAGCAGGAGGGACTTGCCGCCGACGGTGGCGAGACGGCGGGCGGTCACCAGCAGGGAGACGGTCGTCTTCCCGAGGCCGGTCGGCAGACAGACGAGCGTATCGCCGTGTTCGGCCACGTCGGCGAGTTCGACCTGATACCGACGGTTCTCCAGTAGTTCGTCGGTGACCAGTGGGTGTTCGACGTACTCCCCACCGGCGTCTGCGTCGGCGTCGGCGGTCGCCATTGGGGTGGCGTTCGCCCCGATGCCGGTTAAGGATTCAGGTAGCGTGGTGAAAGTGAAATACCGGCGGATCGCTCGGGCTGGCCGGGGTAGCGTGACTGGCAAGTAACTCAGAAGCCACCGAGAAACGCCACGCCAGCCCACATCGTCGCGGCGGCGAGGACGGGAATCGAGAAGTTGTCGTCGACGACGTAGCCGGCGATGGTGGGCTTGACGCCGTCGGCGAACGTCGCGGCCAGCCCGCCCAGGACCGCCGCCGCGGGCGGGACGAACGGCGAGGCCAGCAGCGTACAGACGCCGAACATCGCCAGCAACACCCAGACTTGCTTGACGGTACTCGCGTCGTTAGAGCCGAGGAGGCCGCTGATGGGGTCGCCGATAGCTAACATCAACATCGCCGAGACGGCAACATCGACGGGCATTCCGAGGACGCCGACCGAACCCGCGACGAGCGCCATCCCGACGATGTACAGCGCGTACCCGGCCGGGTTGTCCTGCTCGTACGGTCGGGTCAAGCGGTCGTAGATGGCCCAGTCCAACCCGACGAACAGCCGAACGAACTCCAAGACGACGACGACGGCAACCGAGAGCGCGAGAAAGACCTGGACGACCCGCCAGCTAACGGTGTCGGGGGCGAGTACGTGTGCGAGCGGGACCGTCGCGCCAGTGACGTGAACGAGTCGTCGAGCGACCTCGTCGGCCATCTTACAGGGCGTCGAAAGTCGTCTCCCCGTCGGCGAGGCGGTCGAGCGTCTCGGCGAGTCCGTCGATGGAGACGCGCGTCTGCTCGGTGGAGTCGCGTTCGCGGAGGGTGACGGTGTCTTCTTCGAGGCTCTCGTAGTCCACGGTGACGCAGTAGGGCGTGCCGACCTCGTCCTGTCGGCGGTAACGTCGGCCGATCGCGCCCGAATCGTCGTAGGTGACAGAGTGGCCGGCCGCTCGCAGCGCGTCCGCGATGTCGTGGGCGTACTCGGCCATCCCGTCTTTGTCCATCAGGGGAAAGACGCCGACGGTGGTCGGAGCCTGTTCGGGCGGGAGGTCGAGATAGGTCCGCTCCTCGCCGTCGACCTCGTCCTCGGTGTAGGCGTGGGCCAGCACCGTATAGATGAGCCGACCGACGCCGAAGGAGGGCTCGACGATGTGCGGGCGGACGTGCTCGCCGTTCTCGGTGACTTCTTCGACGCTGAAGTTCGTCTGCTCGACTGGAACGGTGTACGACTGGCCATCGGCCTCGACGGTCACCTCGCTACCCTCGAACGAATCAGGGTCACGCTCGGCCAGCGCTTCGAGCGCGTCGGCCACCGCCTGGGCGTCGCCGCCGAACTCGGGACCGAGATAGCTCATCTCGGGGTCGACGGTGGGGCGGGAGACCGTGACGGGTTCGTCGTACTGTTTGAAGACGGTGAAGTCCTCGCCGGAGTGGTCGGCGTGTTTCCGCAGGTCGTAGTCGCCCCGGTAGGCGAAGCCGGTGACTTCGATCCAGTCGCCGTCGATCTCGGTCTCGGCGTCCCAGCAGTCGGAAGCGTAGTGAGCGAGTTCGCCGGGGAGGTGCTGGCGGAACCGGAAGCGGTCCATATCGACGCCGATGCGCTCGTACCAGTCCCGGGCGACGCCCAGATAGTAGGCCACCCAGTCGCTCGTGATGACGCCTTCGGCGACGGCGTCGCCAACGGTCATCTCCTCGACGCCGCCGTCGTCGGCCTGCTGGCTCTCGCCGGAGTAAAGCGGCAGAATCACGTCCTCGACGTCTTCGAGCGGCGGTTCGTCTTCCTCGGGGTCCACGAAGTGTTCGAGTTCGGCCTGCGTGAACTCGCGCACGCGCACGAGGGATTTCCGCGGCGAAATCTCGTTCCGGTAGGCCTTCCCGATCTGGGCGACGCCGAAGGGCAACTGGTTGCGGGCGTACTCCGAGAGCTGCGGGAACTCGACGAAGATGCCCTGTGCGGTCTCCGGTCGCAGGTAGCCCGGCGAAGAGCTGCCGGGGCCGATGTTCGTCTCGAACATCAGGTTGAAGTTGTCGACCGAGACGCCACCGAGGGACTCGCCACAGGAGGGGCACTCGATGTCGTGGTCGGCGATGATTTCCATGACCTCCTCGTTCGGGAGGGACTCGGCTTCCTCGATGTCGGTGTTGTCCTCGACGAGGTGGTCGGCGCGGTGAGTCGCGCCACAGCCGGGGCACTCGATAATCATGTCGTCGAAGCCCGCTAAGTGGCCCGATGCCTCGAAGACTGGCTCGGGCATCACGTCCGGCGCGGAGATCTCCTGATGGCCCTCACGGACGACGAAGCGGTCGCGCCACGCGTCCTCGATGTTGGACTTGAGCGCCGCGCCCTGCGGGCCGTAGGTCCAAAAGCCGGAGGCGCCGCCGTAAGCGCCCGCAGACGGGAAGTAAAAGCCGCGCCGCTTGGCCAGTTCGGTCAGCCGTTCGCCTTCACTCATAGCGCCTCCAGCAAGTCGATGTCGCGGACGATGCCGACAAGTTCGTTACCGGCCATCAGCGGAATCTGTTCGATGTCGTGTTCGATCATCTGTTGCGCGGCCTCCTTTGCGGTCCGGCGCTTGCTGACGGTGATCACGTCGGCGGTCATGAACTCCCGTACGGGTTCGCTTGGCAACTCGACGTTCCGTGTCGGCATGTAGCGGCCGCCGACGGCCTTGATGCCCTCCCACGCCCACTCGTCGTCCTCGTTGGCGATCGACTCGCCCGTGTCGTCTTCGCCTTCGACGACGCGAGCCACATCGATGATGTCGACTTCGGTGAGCATCCCGGTCATCTCCCCGTCGTCGTCTAAGACGATTCCGTAGGGGACTTCCGCATACGAGAGTTCTCGCTCTGCGACGGTTAGGGGCGTCTCGACGTAGATGCAGTTGATGTCGCTCCGGGCGAGTCCGCCGACTGTGGCGTCCCCGTCGGCATCCCCGTTAGCGATGGCGTGAACGACGTCGGTGATAGTGACGATTCCCTCTAACTTCCCGTCGACGACGGGCACTCGACGCGCCGCTTCGGTGACCATCAGTCGCGCGGCCTCCTCGATACTCGCATCGGCCGTAATCGTCGGCGTCTCCTCGACCAGGAGCGCGATCTGGTCCTCGTCGGGATTGTTGATGAGCATCTCACGAGAGACCAGTCCGCGGAACTCCTCGCCGTCGTCTGTCTCTTTGATGACGGGGACGGACGAGAACGCCCGCTCTTGGAGGTACTGAAGCGCGTCGTCACGGGTACCCGGAATCTCGACCGTGACGACTTCCGAGCGCGGCGTCATCGCGTCTGCAACGTTCATACTGGCGTACCTTCCTTCCCGCATCTACTAAGTCCTTAACATCCACTGGTCTCGTCCAGGTGTTCTCGGGCGTCGAAGCCGTCTCTCGCCGTCGATGTCGAGCGCCGGGATGCCAAACTGACTCGTGGAGACACAAGCGCCGGCGCGACGAGATGCGAAGAAACTACACTGGAAACTGGTATGTTCATATCGAGTATCCAAGAACCGGCTATGTACAGCATACTTCCGCCCGCAGAGTTTTCCTCCGTTACAAAACGAGCGACTTCGGGCCCATCCCTTCGCTCTTCGGATAGGAGATACAACGATCTTCTTACATTTCTATTGTTCAGAATTGTAGTACGTGCTCCCGCTTCGGACGGTGATTCCGCTACGTTTATATGTGGGTGTTACATATTATCATGCATGGAGCCGGACACGGTCGCCCCAGCGGAGGTCGCTGAAGACGCAGAAGTTATGGCTTCCGTCGAGGAAGGTCAGACTGAAACGCTCGTCATCGCAGACATCTCGCAGGACGACGCCTATATGACACTCCCGCTGTGCGACGCCGCGTCGCTCCCGGAGTGGCGGTAAGTCGCCTCATCCGGCGACATATTTTCCAGGATTGATCGCTGTAGCTACGGTGCTCTCGTTCCGTGTACGGACTCGGCACGAGACACAGCGGCGAGCTACTGGCCACTAAAACGGGTTGCCAACGACGGCAGAACGGCTGACGCCGAACGGCGTTCGAGGTCGGAGCTACGTGGCGTCCCCGTCGTCGCTATTCGCCAGCGCGTCGGCTCGTAGGACGACCGCCGTCTCGACGGTGACGGTCCCGTCCCTGGCGCTGATGTCTGACCCGGTGAGACGGTCGGTGCGTTCGACGTCGGCGGGCTGGGCCACCTCGACTGCGCCCTCGCCGAAGTGCAACAGGACGTGGACGCGTTCGCCGCCTGCCTCGCGCGCGTATCCGGTTACGCGATCGTGCTCGGGTGCGACCGACAGCGAGACGACGTCTGCGTCGGACTGGAGGGCGCGCTCGGCGTGGCGAGTCTCGGCGAGCGCGCGATAGAACGCTCGTAACTCCCCGTCGGCACCGTCCCAGTTCATCCGCTCGCGCATCTCGGTAAGACCGGTCTCCTGTCCATAGTAGAGCATGGGCGCGCCGGGCAGCGTGAACGTCGCCGCTCCGGCAGCCCGCTGTGCCGCCCGACTCGCACCCGCGAGGTAGCGGTCGGTATCGTGATTCTCGATGTAGTTGAGCATCGTGACGTGGTCGGGATAGCCGGCGTCCCGTCGCTCCGCGACGATTTCCTGGAGCGCGTCCGCGGGCTCCTCGCCGGTACCAATCGCGCCCAGCGTCGAAAAGAGGTTCTCCGCGTATTGCATGCCGAACTCGTTCTCGGCGAAGTCGACGTGGTCGTCCTGCCACGGGACGGTCTCGCCGAGGAGGAGGAACTCCGGGTGGTCGGCTTTGATGCGGGCACGGAACTCCTTCCAGAAGCTGTGGGGCATCCCCCACGCCACGTCACAGCGAAAGCCGTTGACGACGTTGGCCCACTCCTCGGCGACGGCGAACACCCACGACCGAACCGCGGGATTGTCGAAGTTGAGCGCGGGGATGCCCCGCCAGCCGAAGTAATAGAGCGCGGTCCCGCCCTCCCAGCGGTACCAGTCCCGGAACGGCGCGTCTTCCCCGCGCATGGCCGACTGGAAGTAGCGATGCTCGCGGGCGGTATGATTTGCGACGAGGTCGAAGATGACCTTGATATCCCGTTCGTGACACGCGTCGACGAACGACTCGAAGGCCTCGCGGGTGCCGAGGGCGTCAGCCGTTTCGAAGTAGTCGATGACGTCGTATCCGTGTGGCCCGCCCGGCTGGGTCTCGTCACGGTGGCTGTGAGCGTCTAGAATCGGCGTGAGCCACACCGCGTCGGCCCCCATCGAGTCGATGTACTCGACCTTCGATTCGAGGAACTGGAAGTCCACGTCCGCGCCGAACCGGCGGACGAAAATCTCGTAGACGACGGCGTCCTCGGCCCACGCGGGTGGTTCGCTCGGATGGCTGACCGTCCCGTCGGGAGCGACGTGGACCGTGTCGGCGACGCTCCGGCCTGTCTCACTGGTGGCGGCCGCGTGGACCCGGACGGTCTCCGACAGCGTCGAGAGTGGGAACCGCACTTCGTTTCCTTCGACGGATATACTGTCGTCGAGCGCCGCTTTGTCCCGGTCGTCGACGAGAAATTCGACCGCAAGGTCCGCAGCCGACTGCTCGCTCTCGGCGGGTGGGCGCGCGGCTGCACGTAGCACGACTTCGTCGTCGGTCGTCTCGCCGGAGAGGGTGAGCGTCGATCGCGATTCGCCACTGGTCGGGCGCGGAAACGCCCGAACCGTCAGCGGATGCGTCCCGTCGGGGGCAGAAAGTTCCAGCGTGTAGGTGCCCGGCACGTCGGGTTCAAACTCGACGGCCGCCCCGTCTTCGACAGACGCGTCGCTCTCGTTGGGCGCGTCGGTGACCGACCAGACGTACTCGCCGTCCCGTGTCGGGTTCCACGGCGCGAGGTTGCTCTCGACGCCGGTGAACTCGGGGGCACGAATCGTCTCGCCGACGCTCGTGAACACGGGCGGTCCCGGCGCGTGCGATCCGCGAACCGCTGACTGCGGAGCATCAGCGGGGGTGGGACCATCCGTCATCGGCGTCCCAGTCGCGGTGTCCGTCTCCGCTGATTGGTCGCCGTCCGTGGCTGTTTCCGTCTCGCCGCCGTCGCCGGGACACCCCGCCAGCGCCGCGAGTGCCGAGGACGCGAGGAGGTGGCGTCTGGTGAGGGCCATGTCGTCGTCTGTCATACCAGCGTGTTGGGAGATGGGTTGAATAAGTTTTGAGGTTTTTCAACGCACGTTTCAAACGCCGAAACCGGCCGATACTGTCGCGGATTCCCGTCGGTACGTCCCGAGAAAACAAGCGTTATGCCCCCCCGGTAAGTTCGATTCGATATGAAGGTACTCGTCACGGACCCCATCGCCGACGCCGGCCTCGACCGGCTGCGTGAGGCGGGCCACGAAGTGGAGACAGCCTACGACGTCGAGGGCGATGCGCTCCTCGACGCGGTGTCGGACGCGAACGCGCTCATCGTTCGCTCGGGCACCGAAGTCACCGACGAAGTGCTCTCGGCCGCCCCCGAGTTGGTCATCGTCGGTCGGGCCGGCATCGGCGTCGACAACATCGACATCGACGCCGCCACCGACCACGGCGTCATCGTCGCTAACGCCCCCGAAGGCAACGTTCGGGCCGCTGCCGAACACTCCGTCGCGATGGCCTTTGCCACCGCTCGCTCTATCCCACAGGCTCACGACCGCATGAAGACCGGCGAGTGGGCGAAAGGCGAGTTCCTCGGCACCGAGGTCAACAACAAGACGCTGGGCGTCGTCGGCTTCGGCCGCGTCGGCCAGGAAGTCGCCAAGCGACTTGGCAACCTGGGGATGGACATCGTCACGTTCGACCCCTACATCAGCGAGGACCGCGCGAACCAGTTTGGTGCGGAACTGGTCGACGAACTCGACGACTGTCTCGACGCCGCCGACTTCGTCACTATCCACACGCCGCTGACCCCCGAGACCGAGAACATGATCGGCGAGACGGAACTCGCCCAACTCGAAGGCGGCTACGTCGTCAACTGCGCCCGCGGCGGTATCATCGACGAGCCCGCCCTCGCCGAGGCCGTCGAGGACGGCGTCCTCAAGGGGGCGGCGCTCGACGTCTTCGGCGAGGAACCGCTCCCCGAGGACAGCCCCCTACTGGACGTCGAGGACGTCATCCTCACGCCACACCTCGGCGCGTCGACGGAAGCGGCACAAGAGAACGTCGCCACCTCCACGGCCGACCAGGTCGTCGCTGCGTTCAACCACCAACCGGTGGCGAACGCGCTCAACGCGCCGTCGCTCGACCGCGCGACCTTCGAACGCGTCGAACCCTACCTCGAACTGGCCAGCACGGCTGGTCGCATCGCAGTCCAGTTGTTCGGTAGCCACATGAGCTCCGTCGAAGTGACCTACGCCGGTGACATCGCCGACGAGGACGTCGAGTACGTCACGGCCAGCGCCCTCGAAGGTGTTTTCGCCCCGTCGGATATTCAGGTCAACGCCGTCAACGCTCCGCAGATCGCCAAACAGCGCGGCATCGACGTCACGGAGTCGAAGACGAGTTCTGCGGAAGACTACCAGAGTCTCATCACCGTCACCGTCTCCGACGGCGACGAGTCGGTGTCGGTCTGTGGGACCCAGTTCGGCGGCGAGGAGTCCCGCATCGTCCGCATCGACGACCATCGCATCGAGGCGGTGCCCCACGGTCACATGCTCGTCGTCCGCAACAAGGACGAGCCCGGCACCATCGGCTTTATCGGGACGGTCCTGGGCGACTCCGAGATAAACATCGCCGGGATGTTCAACGGCCGCGAGACCATCGGCGGGGAGGCCCTCTCGGTGTACAACCTCGACTCCCAACCGAGCGAGGAAATCATCGAGCAACTGCACGAAGACGACCGCATCATCGAGACGACCTACGTCGCACTCGGCGACGAGTAGGCGGCGAGCGCACGCGGTTTTTCTCGCTGATTCTCCGAGGGGAACGGTTATCTGCCGGGGTGGTCACTGTCTGGTAACGAGATGGTGGCATGGGAGTGGACGACAAACAGGTGGTTCGGACGCTGTTCGCGGACGGGAGTGGACGATTCGACGCCTTAGTTGACCCACTCACCGAACGCGGATTCGAGATAGACCACGTAGCTGACCCGGAATCGCTCGCCGATACTGACACCGACGGGTACGACCTCGTGGTCGTGGTCCACGACGAGACGACGACGCCGAAACGCGACGGCGTCGCCGGCGTCGAGACGGCACTCGCGGCCGTCGACTGCCCGGTCGTGCTCTACGCGATCGGCTTTCCAGGGGCTGCGGTCGCCGCTGATGCCATCGAAGCAGGAGCTGCCGACGCGGTGTACGTTCCGCCGGAACGCGACGAACTATTGGCCTATCGACTGCGCTGTGCGGCGACCAGTGAGAACGGATTCGATTCGCCAGAGCAGTTGCTCGCAGACTTCTTCGATTACTTTCCCGAGGGGGTCTACGTCAAAGATGACCACGGCCGCTTCGCCGTCAACAGTTGCCCGGCGGCACGGTCACAGGAGTACGACCGCGACCAGCTAGTCGGGCTCACGGACTACGAACTGCTCCCTCCGGACCTCGCCGACGCGCTCTACGAGCAAGAGCGCCGCATCCGCGAACAGGAGGAGCCACATGTCGACGTCGTCGAACACTACGTCGAGGACGGACAGGACCACTGGGTGACGTCGACGAAGGTCCCGAGATACGACGCCGAGGGGAACGTGACCGGTATCGTCGGCGGCACGCGCGACGTGACGCGCTCGCGCCATCGGGAACGCCTCTTGGCGACGCTCCACGAGGGAAGCCGAGACCTGATGCGAGCCGAAACGCGGACGGATGTCTGTCGGGTGGCGACGGCGCTCACCGACGACATCACGGCGCTGCCGGCGGTGGAGGTCGCGCTCTACGACGGACAGACGCTCTGTCCGGTGGAGCCGACGGACGACGGTGAATCGACGTTCCGTCGCTACGAACGGTGGTTCTGGCGAGCCTTCGAGACGGGCCACTCACAGTACGTCACGACGGAACCGGACGGCCGGACGGTTCGAACCGACGCGGCCGACCCGGCGGCCATCGACGCCGTCGTCTTACCGCTCGGCGGACACGGCGCGCTGGGACTGTGGCCGGCCGACCCGCTCGACGAGTTCACGCTGGAGTTGGCAAACGTCCTGGGCGCGACCGTCGAGGCGTCGCTGGACCGTGCGGGGCGGGAACAGGAACTCAGAAACCGTGAGTCGGAACTGGAGCGACAGAACCAGCGCTTAGAGGAGTTCGCGACGATGGTCAGTCACGACCTGCGTAACCCGCTGCAGATAGCGTTCGGCGCGGCCGAGATGCTCGATGGAGCGGACGAACACGTAGAGCGTCTCTCTGCCGCGCTCTCCCAGATGAACCGCCTCGTCGACGAACTGCTGACGATCGCGCGCGAGGGCGAGATCGTCGGGGAGCGAACACCAGTCGATGTCGCTACACTGGCCGAAACCGCGTGGAACGCCCTCGACACCGGCGAGGCCACGCTGGAACTCATCGACTCCGGGACCGTCCTCGTCGACCGTGACCGTCTCCGGGAACTGTTCGAGAACCTCTTCTGGGTATTGCTTCGTGAGGTCGACGACCGGACCATCCGCGTCGGTCGCGTCGGCGACGATGGGCTCTACATCGAGCAGGCCGACGGTGACCGTCCGAACGCAGCCGACCAGTCGGCGACACGGCCGCTCGATACCGACGACTGGACCCAGTATGGCCGCTATATCGTCTCGACCATCGCGGAGGCCTACGGGTGGACCGTGACGAGTGCCGACGTCGACGGCCGGGACACTCGCTTTGAGATAACGGGAGTGACGCTTCAGTGACCGCCGATAGCGACGACCGAACGACGATGTCCGCCACCGCGCCGGTCGCCGTCTCCTGTGTCGACCCCGACGGGCGACTGGCCCCGGTAATCACCGCGCTCCGAGCGACCGACGACATCGCCGTCACGGTTGCCGAGGACATAGATGCCGTCGAAGGCAGCACTGACTGCTGTGTGTTGTTGCACGCGCCCGAAACCGAGGCGCACGACGCCGTCGACGGGCTGGCACAACTCGATGAGCTTGACGAGCTCCATCCCGACGTTCCGGTTGCCGTCTACGGTATCGACATAGAATCGGCGATGATGACGACCCGGGAGTTCACGCATCGAGTCGTCGACTGCGGCGGCGACGCCGCGATGACGATGACCGGGGAGCGAACGGAACTCATCGTGCGGCGAATCAAGCAAGTCGCCGGCTTCGAAGAACACTTTCAGCCGGACGCGGCGCTGTTAGACTCGCTCTTAGAGTCGTTTCCCCACCAACTGTTCGTCAAGGACGACGTGGGACGGTTCGTCGACACCAGCGCCGTCACGGCAGGGGAGTACGAGTTCGACCGCGAGGAACTGACCGGTCTGACTGACTACGAACTCATGCCGATGAGCCTCGCTGACGACCTCTACGAGGAGGAACAGCGCATTATGGCGACCGAAGAGCCGATGCTCAACAAGGTCGAACACTACGTCGACACTGAGGGCCGCAGCAAGTGGGTCAACACGACGAAAGCTCCGCGCTACGATCAGACCGGGGCGGTGACCGGCATCGTCGGCGGCACGCGCGACATCACCGAAGAGAAGCGACAGGAACACGTCGTCCGGGCGGTCCACGAGGCCAGCCGAGATCTCGTCCGGGCGGGCGACCGGACCGAGATCAGCGATGTGACCGCCTCCATCGCAGAGGACATCCCGGCGCTCCCGCGCGTCCAGGTCGTCCTCGCCGATAGCGCCGGTGGGCCGCTCCAACCGGCCGAATCCAGCGAGGAGACGACCATCTACGACCAGTACGCCGAGTGGTACGAACGCGCGTACGAACGGCGGGAGTCGCTGTTCGTCTGCGCGGACGGCACCGAGGTGGTCACTGACTGGGACACAATCGAACGGCCGGCGGCGGCGCTCATTCCGCTCGGTACCCACGGCGTCTTCGGCGTCACGACCGGCGAGAAGACGATAGACGAGTTCACGTACGACCTCTCGAACATCTTCGCCGCGAACGTTGAGGCGGCGCTCGACCGTGCCGAACGCGAACGCGAACTCGAACTCCAGAACGAGCGCCTAGAGGAGTTCGCGAGTATCGTCAGTCACGACCTTCGTAACCCGCTCAGCGTCGCCAGTTCCTCCGTCGACCTCGCGAAGGACGATCCGAAGCCGGCGCATCTGGAGAAAGTCGACCGCGCCCTCGACAGGATGGAACAGCTGACCGAGGAACTGCTCACGCTCGCGAAGAAAGGGCAGACAGTCGGCGAAACCGAGCGTCTCCAGTTACGAGATGCCGTCATCGATACCCACGGTAGCATCTCCGACCAGCGCGCGGATGTGGTCACCGAGGAACTGGGGGCCATCGAAGCCGACCGCTCCCGACTGGTGGAGCTGCTGGAGAACCTGTTTCGCAACAGTGTGGAACACGGTTCCACAGGCTCTCGTTCACAGGCTCACGAGAACAGTGTCGAACACGGTTCGACAAGCAGTCGGACGGGATCCGACGACAGTGTGGAACAGGGATCGGCCGACGAGACCGACACGGTGACGATTACCGTCGGGATGCTCGCCGACGGCTTCTACGTCGAAGACGACGGCGCCGGGATCCCGGCAAACGAGCGCGAGGCGGTGTTCGAGATGGGATACACCGACAGCGAGGACGGAACGGGCTACGGGCTCTACATCGTCTCAACCATCGCAGAGGCCCACGGGTGGTCTGTTCGTGTCACGGAGAGCGGGTCGGGCGGCGCACGCTTCGAGTTCACCGACGTCGTCGTCGTCCGGTGATCAGCGCTCGGCCAGCAGTCGCTCGTACCGATCGATGATCTCCTGCCGACGCTGCCGCTCGCACTCTAACTCCATCTCTAAGGCCGTGATCTGATAGCGCAGGAGCAGCAGGTGATACTGCGAGGGCGTGTTCGCTGTCCGATGCGGAGTGACGAGGTCGCGCTCGATCGCTGGCGTCGGTGGGGGCGATGCCACTCCGGTGGGTCGCGTGGGCATGTGTGGTAATTGTCCCCTACCGGCAAAAGCACCCATCGGACGGCCGTCACACGTCCGTCTTGCGTCCTGAGTGCTCAGCCGACCCCTACATGAAGTCCGCGATGCCGGACTGTTTGTTGTGGTCGTTCTCGAAGACGGATTCGATAGACCGCTCTAAGATTTTCAGGCGCTGTTTCGTGTAGTCCCGGGCACCGAACTCGTCGGCGACGCGGATGGCCGTGTCGATGTACTTGTTGACCGACCCCTCGTGGACGGTGAGGTTCACGCGGCCGCCACACTCCCGGCAGTCGCCCGTGAGCGGCATTCGGCGATAGGACTCCCCGCAGTCCAGACAGCGGACCTCTTGCCGGGAGAACGCCCGGAGGTTGCCGATGAGGTCCGGCAGGAAGTGGTACTCGATGATGCGCTCTGCTACGTCGGATTCGACCACGGCCCGTAGTTTCCGCGAGATGGAGAGCTGGGCGTCCATCTTGTCTTCCATCGATCCGAGGGTCTTGTACGCCGAGAGGTCCGGCCCCGCGGCGATGTTCGTCGTGTCGTGGGTGTGCCGGAAGTCGGTGTACTCGCGGTCGGTCCCCAGCGTCTCCTCGGCGATCTTCATGATGTCTTCGACCTCGGCAGGGTCGGTGAGTTCGCGAGTGGCCTCGTAGAACTCCCGCGGATAGGCGTCCATGATGTCCATGTTGTGTGCCTCGTCGTCGATTTCGCTCGGGTCGATACGCGAAGACATCACCAGCGGCGCGTCCATCTGACCACCGCGCTTGTCGGGGAGGTAGGACTTGCTGAAGTTGAGCAGGCCGTCCATCAGAAGCATCACGCAATCTTCGTCGCCATCACAATTCCGCCGTTTCGCCGCGTGAAAGTACGGATGAGCATAACCCACGGCAGCTGACGTAAATCCGACAACTCTGCCAACTGTCGCGGCGCTGGTGTGCGGGGCCATCCCGAAGACGAGTTCGCCGACCAGTTCCTCGCGCTCTTCGAACTCGTAGTACGGGCCGAGGCCGTAGTACTGCTCCAGGAGGTCGTCGACGAAGTCAGCAGTTTTGAGCATGTGTTCGGCCGCGCCGTCCGAGAGGACGATATCCTGGACCTTCAGTTCGACCAGTTGGTCGGCGCGGGTGAGCGGGTCGCCGTGGATGTCCGTCTCGTAGCCCAGATGTCGGAGGCGGTCGGGTTCCACGTCGAGTTCGGCGGGCCGAACGGCCGTCACCGGGAGGTCGGTCATGTCGTAGCGGACGGTGCCGTCCTTGAACGCCGAGACGCCGTGTTTTGCCCGCAGGACGCCCTTCTCCATCGGTTCGGGCAGTTTCTCTGCGGAGGTGAGCCCCTTGACCGCTTTCAGTTTGTCGAAGGCCGTCTCGCGCTCACCGACGTTTTCGAGGGCGTCCCGGTAGATGGCCTGCAGGTCCAATACCTCGTACTTGGTCGGGGAGGCGAGCGTCTCACAGCGGCCGCACTCGGCGCGGCCGGACTCGTCGGGGTCGACTTCCATCTCGCAGTCGGGACAGACGTACACTGTCTCGGCAATCTCGTCACACTCCGGACAGCGGGCCTCGTGGGTCTCGGTACCGCAGGCCGGACAGCGCCGGCGGGCCACCTCCACCTCGACGCGGCCCGGCGTCTCGCTCATCGAGTCGGCGTGTTTGGTCGCGTCGGCGACGCTGCGCTGGGAGCCGCCGGCCTCGCCGATGGGAAAGAGGGTGTGGACCGCGGGCGAGAGGTCCCGCCGCTCTGATTTCTCCGGGCGGCCCATCCGATTGCCGATACGGGTCGGTGCCCGCTCCCGTACTTCGAAGGGCGAGATCTCGTTGACGGCGAGGACGGCGTTCAGGCCGTTGCCGTCGTTCTCCTCGGGCGAGTAGCCGATGGCGTCAGTCGCCTCCCCTTCGCCGTAGGTCTTCGCACGCTCGGAGATGTCCGAAAGCGACCACTCGCGTTCAAGCGACCGCGAGAAGCCGAGCGTGCGAACCAGCGGGAGCCAATCAGAGACGACGAGGCGGTCGTCGTCCTGTGTGTGTTCGACCAGCAGGTGTTCGAGCGCCGTCTGGACGGGGTCGCTCCGCGGGAGGACGAGGTCGCCGGTAGCCGCTCGCGGGTCGCCGCCGCTGGCGGCTCCCCGCTTCCCGTCCCGAGACGCGCCCTTCGGCCGCGTCTCGCGTGCCCCATCCGTCGCGGTGATTTCCGCGTCGTCCACGGCGTCGGCCAGCGCCCCCAGCTGCTCGACGCTCACGTCGTGCCAGAGGTAGGTGTACTTCGGATGGAGTGGCGCGTCGTACTCGGTTGCCCATTCGAGAGCTTCGTCGGCGCTAGGGTCGGCCAAGTCGACGTGCGGAGAGTCCCGCATCGCGGCGACGTCCGCGCCGGCGGCCCCGAAGTCCTGCTCCCACCACTCGACGGTGTAGGAGGCCGGCGCGAGCGGGTGGTTGTTCTCGACGAACTCACCGAAGTTGACCAGATATTCGCCCAAATCGAGAATCTTCTCGACGCCGTTTCGCACTTCGAGGGCCTCCTCGGCGTCGTCGATTCGGCGCACGTCGCCGTTGGCCAACCGGACGGTCGGCCCCTCGATGGTGTCGACGGGGACGACCCCGGCGGCTTTCCCGGGCCGTTCAGTCTTTATCTGGGTCCCGGTAGCGAGGAAGTCGTCGACCAGGTGCATCGTCGCCGGGTGGACACCGGCGGTGGCGAAGCCGTGGTTGCGTGCCCGGCCGTAGCGCAGGCGGAACCCGCCAGATTTCGAGGGATGCGAGAACACCGGTCGACCAGCGATGAGGTCCCGGAGGTACTTCTTGGCGGGGTCGACGCGGGGCGGGCCGACCTGCTCCTCGCTCTCGGCTTCTTCGTCGCCGTCGTCGCTCTCACCGTCCGTATCGCTCGCGTCGTCGCCGCTCGCGTTTTCCGAGGTATCCCCTTGCTCGGCCTCGCCCTCCCCGATAGTACCGTCGATGAGGTCCTGCAGCCACGGCCAGTCGACCTCGTCCAGATTGCGGGTGTAGCGCTGAATCTTCGGCGCTTTCAGGGCAATCCCCTCGGCGAGGACGAGACACATCCCGCCACGCGCGGAGTTCGAGTCCACCCGTTCTAGGTCCCGATACCCCGAGACCTCCTCGTCGCCGGTAGCCTCCCCGTCGAGCATGATGGGCATGTTCTCGGCGATAAATTTCGTCTCCTTCTCCTTCGGGGAGTACTGAAGGCCGGTGTCCTTGTCGTAGAGGTCAATCTCCTCGGCGTAGCGGCCGATCTCCTCCTCGCGGGCCTTGTACTGGTCGATACCGAGCAGCGCGCGGGCGTAGTCGGCGACCAGCACCGAGAGGGCCTGTGCGGTCCCGCCCGCAGAGCGAATCGGGCCGGCGTAGTAGACGTTGATGAACTCCGTCCCGTCGTCGTTTTCGAGCAACTCGACGCGGTCGATGCCCTCGATGGGGGCGGCGACCACACCTTCCGTCAGGAGGGCAACGGCGGTTCGGACCGCCCCCTCGACTTTCCCCTCGCGGGTATCGTAGTCGCCGACGCTGCCGTCGACGAAGTCGTCGACGAGTTCGAGTGCGGCCTCCTCGCGGGACATCTCGCCTTCGAGTTCGCGCACGCGCTCGGCGACGCCCTCGATACCAAGGATGTTCTCGACGCGGTCGGCCATGTCACGCGCGGTCGGAATCTCGACTTCGGGCTCCGGGTCGCCACCGCGCTCGCGGGCGCGTTCGGCGACAGCCATCGCTCTGTCGAGTTCCGTCTCCAGCGTCTCGAAGTACCGCTCGTCGGCCTCACGCATCTCAGAGGTTCCAGAGGTCCAGGTCCGTCGCCTCGTCGTGTTCGCGCTCCAGGTGCGTATCGAACGCTCGGACGTACAGTTCCCCGGCGAACACCGTCGCGCGGTCTAAGTGGCCCGCGAGTGCCGTCCCGTCCGGCCGCGAGAGCACCGCGTGCGTGTGCGCGAAGCGCTCTCCCTCTAAATGCGAGACGTTTCCGACGCAGGCCGCGACTTCTAACGGCTCGTCGAACTCGATGGCGTCGTACTCCTGTCGGTCTTGCTCGTAGTAGAGCACTTCGGCGTCCTGTACCGCGCCGAGACCGTAGAAGAAGGCCGCGTCGATGTCCTGTGCTGCGGCGAACTCCTCTATCTGTCCCCGCCAGTCCGCGCCGTGGTCCAGTCGGCAGACGTACTCCGAGGCCGTGTCGACCTCCCGATAATCCATACAGGAACTGGATGGGAGGCGACGGCAAAAACGTTGCTACGTCCTGACGCCACGCGGGACGGCCGAGCGCCGCCAGTTCGGACGCGAGAACAGCTCTCGCTGGCGTACCCAACTCAACTGACGCACGACTGAACTGTCACGCCGGTAGCGCCACGCGACTGACCCACTGTCCGCGCTCGGCATCGTAGAATTCGAGATGTTCGACGGTCCACTCGACCGGCTCTATCTCCCGACCGACCAACCGCTCGGCCGCCGCCGCGTCGCCGCCCCGGGCGACCGTGACGTGGGGGACGTAGCCGTCGCCTTCAAGTCCGTCGATGATGTCAAACGCCTCGCAGAGCCGCTCGTGGAGCGCGAACAGCTCGGGGCTCTCGACGGCGAGGTAGACGACCGGCGAGGACCCGGTTTCGGCCACCTCGAACTGGTCGACGCCCGTGACCCGAACGGAGAAGGGCGCTGTCCCGCGGACGGCATCTCGCGCCCGTCCTTCGATAGTGGCGTAGGCGGCGTGGTCGCCGCCGCCGAGTCGCTTGGCGACCAGCGTATGCTCGCCCCGCGGTCGGGCCTGTGCCAAGGGGAGGTCGCGGGCCAGTCGTCCGGCCAGCGAGGTGACCGCGGACGGAAGCGGGACGTTCAGGCTGTACACGCTCGGCCCGAGGCGAGCGGGCGGCAAAAGGCGTGCGGTCGGCCCGGCTAAAGAGAGAGTCACGGAATGGATATCGGTCAGTCCGACTCTATCACGAGTAGCGTTCGGTGTTCCGCGAGGTGGTCGTAGACGCCGCCCAGCACGACACCGTAGACCGCGTACGCGAGCAGCAGGACCGCCGCTACTGGACCGCCGCTGGCGAACGTTTCCCAGCCGAGCCACACGCCGATCCAGAGGACGGCGGCGTAGCCCGACCAGACGACCAGTCCGAAGACCAACCCGTGGACGACGCCGGACTCGCCTGGCAGGCCCCACGTGAAGCCGGCGAAAAACAGCGGCCACGCGAACGTGAACAGCGCGACCAGCACGACCAGCGTCAGAAGCGTCGCTTGCGGCGTCCCCAGCTCGCAGTACGGTGGGCCACCGATCGAACAGAGGCTCGTGAACGTCGCAAGAACGAAGAGGTTCGTTCCGGCGAGTAGCGCGTCCCCGACGAACAGGAATATTGCCAAGACGATCGTCGCGGCGACGCCACCGCCGAGGCTACTTTTCACGGGGTCCATGCCTGCCAGCTACGCCGGGGGGCCGAATAAGTGTAATCGAAGACTAATAAAATGCAGACAGGTTCAGAGCCGGTCGGTCAGATATAGCACGATGAGGACGACGAGCGCCAGCCCCAAGAGCGGTTGTAGCGGTCCCAATAGCCACCCGAGGATGCCCAATAGGCCTTCGACGATTTCCAGTGCGATCCAGACGACGAGGAGGACGAGGACGATGCGCAAGAGAGTGTCCACGTCGATATCGCCACGGTCCATGTGGTTGCCATCTCCGCGCGAAGTGAAACCGCTTGCGGCGCGGTGGCGGGAATATTGGCAGTGACTCCCGTGAGATGGAA
The DNA here is from genome assembly GCF_004681185.1 of Haloarcula amylovorans. Taxonomy (GTDB): domain Archaea; phylum Halobacteriota; class Halobacteria; order Halobacteriales; family Haloarculaceae; genus Haloarcula; species Haloarcula amylovorans. The sequence goes on from NZ_SRIF01000002.1 coordinate 231,760, forward strand.
GCACACGGCGACACGAACACGGAAGCTATTAGTATTCGACCTACAGTAGTCGCAGATACATGACGCGGACCCACGCCACCGATTCGCTCGCTGCCGCGAGCGATGGGTCCGTCCGTTTCTCCCCGCGACGACGACGACCGGGCCTCTGCTAGGCCCACTACTACTTTCACTCCGTTTCACGGTTCGTTTCGTCTCCAATCGCCGCCGGTCGGCTGTCCGGCGCGTCATCCCAAACCGACAGTCACACCACGGAACCCATAGAGTACACAACTATGCCAGAAGGAAACGGAACCGTCGCGCTCGCCTTCTCCGGCGGGCTCGACACGACAGTCTGCGTCTCGCTACTCAAAGAGGAGTTCGGCTACGACGAAGTCATCGGCGTCACCGTCGACGTCGGCCAGCCCGACTACGAGTTCGAAGAGGCCGAGGAGACGGCCGAGGCACTCGGCGTCGAGCAGTACGTCGTCGACGCGAAAGAGGAGTTCGCCGACCTCTGTCTCAAGGCTGTGAAGGCCAACGCCGACTATCAGGGCTACCCGCTGGGCACCGCACTCGCGCGCCCGGTCATTGCCAAGGCCATCCTCTCGGTCGCAGAAGAAGAGGGCTGTAACGGCATCGCCCACGGCTGTACCGGTAAGGGCAACGACCAACTGCGCTTCGAGGCGATCTGGCGCGATTCGGACCTGGAGGTCATCGCCCCCGTCCGCGAACTCGGCCTCACTCGCGAGTGGGAAAACGAGTACGCACAGGAGAAGGGTCTGCCCGTCGAGGGCGGTGACGGCGGCCGCTACTCCATCGACACGAACCTCTGGAGCCGCTCCATCGAGGGCTCCGAACTCGAAGACCCCTCGACGATTCCCGAGGACGACATCTACAAGTGGACCGAGAATCCCTCGGATAAGGACGCCGAACTGGTCGATATCGAGTTCGAGGACGGCGAGGCCGTCGCCATCGACGGCGACGAACTGGGCAAAGTCGAGCTCATCGAGCAACTCAACGAACAGGCGGGTTCCCACGGTATCGGCCGCACGGACATGATGGAAGACCGCATGCTCGGGCTCAAGGTCCGCGAGAACTACGAGCATCCCGCGGCCACCGTCCTGCTAACTGCCCACGAGGCGCTCGAAGGGCTCGTCCTCACCCAGGAGGAGCGCCAGTTCAAAGCGCAGGTCGACCAGCAGTGGTCCCAGAAGGCCTACGAGGGCCTCGTCGACGCGCCGCTGGTCAGCGCGCTCGAAGCGTTCGTCGACGACACCAACGAGCGCGTCACCGGCTCTGTGACGGTGAAACTCGAAGGCGGCCACTGCCGCCCGGTCTCGCGCGAATCTGACTACGCTGTCTACAGTGAATCGGCGGCCTCTTTCGACGAGGAGGACGTAACTGGCGGTATCACCCAGCAGGACGCCACCGGCGTCGCCAAGTACCACGGCTTCCAGTCCCGGCTGGCGAACAAGATTCTCGACGACGCGAAAAAGAGTGCGGCTGTGACCGACGGTGGGAGCGACGCCGCAAGCAATAGCGAGGAGTCGGAGGAATAGACGGATGAGCGACGGAGAGGACCCCACCGCGAACGCAGACGGCGACGAGACGGTCGTCCGCCGCGACCGCTTCGCCGGCGGGCCGGCACGGTCGTTCCTCTCCTCGCTCGCCGACGACGAGCGCATCTTCGCGGCCGACCTCGCGGTGGACCGCGCTCACGTCGTGATGCTCGCTGAGCAGGGTATCGTCGAAGCGGAGACGGTCGGCGAGATCCTGGCCGCCCTCGACGAGGTCGAAGCGGCGGGACATGCCGCTCTCTCCGACGGCGAGGACGTTCACGAGGCCATCGAGAGCGCGGTCATCTCCCGCGTCGGTCCCGAAGGCGGGAAGATGCACACCGCCCGCTCGCGCAACGACGAGGTGGCCGCGTGCATTCGCTATCGCCTGCGTGAGGACGCCCTCGCCCTGCTCTCGACGCTCGTCGGCGCACGCGAGCAGTTGCTCGCGGTAGCCCGCGAGGAGCGCGAGACGGTGATGCCGGGCTATACGCATCTCCAGCCCGCACAGCCGACGACGGTAGCTCACTGGGCGCTGTCCTACGAACAGGCGCTCCAGCGCGACACCGGTCGCCTGCTAGATGCCTACGAGCGCATCAACCAGAATCCGCTCGGCGCGGCCGCCTTCGCGGGGACCCCCTTCGACGTGGACCGCGAACGCACCGCCGAACTGCTGGGATTCGACTCGGTTGCGGAGAACTCGATGGACGCCTCGGCGACGCGTGACTTCCTCGTCGAGACGACGAGCGCCGTCGCCACGCTGGCCACGACACTGTCGAGCCTCGCCGAGGACGTGGTCGTGATGGCCAGTAAGGGCCACGTCGAACTCGACGACGACTACTCCTCGACGAGTTCCATCATGCCTCAGAAGAAGAACCCCGACACGCTGGAACTGGTGCGGGGTCGCACCGGCGACGCGACCGCCGGGCTGAACGGCTTGCTGACCAACCTTAAAGGACAGCCCCGCGCGTACAACCGCGACCTGCAACGTGCGGGCCGCCACGCGTGGGACGCCATCGACAGCGCCACCGAGAGCGTCGAAGTCGCGGCGGGCGCGGTGGCGACGGCCGACTGGCCTGAAGGGACGCTTTCCGCCGCCGCCAGCGAGGGTTTCGCCACCGCCACCGGCGTGGCGGACCTGCTGGCGATGGCCGGCGTCCCGTTCCGCACCGCCCACGAGGTGGTCGCGGAAGCGGCGGCGGACCTCGACGCGGACGAGGACGCCCCAGACTACGAGGCGCTCTCTGCCGTCGCGGATGACGTGCTAGGCGATTCGCTCTCGCAGTTCGTCGAGCGCGACGCCGTCGAGCGGGCGCTCGACCCGACCGAGAGCGTCGCCATGCGCGACTCCCGCGGTGGACCCGCGCCTGCGGCCGTCGCCGAACAGGTGTCGGGCGCGAAAGAGGTTCTGACGGCACACCGCGAAACCGTCGAAGCGCGCTCGGACGCCGTCGAACACGCGACAGACCGCCGAGAGACGGAGGTGAGTCGCTATGTCTAAGCGACGACCAGCCCCGCGAGAGGAATTTATACCACAACTCTGATACTGTTTTCAGCCACGGGCGGATATAGGGTATTAGAGGCCGTTAGTGGCTAGTGTGGTATACTATACTATTTGATAGGTTCGAAGGGTTTAAGTGAGTGGCTGTGCGAGGGTGAGGTACAATGGCAGAATGCATCGAGTGCGGGGCAGACGTCTCCCTGCACGACAACCTCGAAGTCGGAGAGATCGTCGACTGTTCCACCTGTGGTGCCGAACTCGAAGTCGTCGCCACGGATCCCGTCGAGCTCGACAGCGCGCCCGAGCTCGAAGAGGACTGGGGTGAGTGAGGTGTTCGCGGTGGCGCGGCGCGTTGCGTCGCTCGTGACTGTGACCCGTGACGCCGCGACCCGCGAACACACGGAGACCACAGCATGAAGGTCGGAATGCTCTACTCGCGCATCCGCAAGGACGAGAAGCTCCTGCTGTCGGAACTGCGCGACCGCGACCACGAGGTCGTGAAAATCGACGTCCGCAAACAGCAGTTCAACATCAGTGAAGCGCCCGCGGAGTTCGAGGACTTAGACCTCGTCGTGGACCGCTGTCTGGCGACCTCTCGGAGCGTCTACGCGACGAAGTTCGCCGCGGCCTACGACGTGCCGGTCGTCAACGGGCCCGATGTCGCCGAGGTCTGTTCGGACAAAGTCAAAAACAGCCTCGCCCTCGTCGAGGCGGGCGTGCCGACGCCCAACACGGACGTGGCGTTCACGAAAGACGCCGCGCTGGAGTCCATCGAGGACTTCGGCTACCCCTGCGTCCTCAAACCCGTCGTCGGGTCGTGGGGTCGCTTGATGGCCAAGATCGACTCCCGCGACGCCGCGGAGGCCATCCTCGAACACAAGGAGACGCTCGGTCACTACGAGCACAAGATATTCTACGTTCAGGAGTTCGTCGACAAGCCGGGCCGCGACATCCGCGTGCTGGCCGTCGACGGCGAACCGGTCGCCGCGATGGTCCGCTCGTCGGACCACTGGCTCACCAACGCCGCGAAGGGTGCGGAAACGAACACCTTCAAACTGGACGACCGCGCGCTCGAACTGGTCGAGAAAGCTTCTGCCGCCGTCGGCGGCGGGCTACTCGGTGTCGACCTAATGGAGGTCGGCTACGACGAGGAGAGCGGTGATTTCGCGGACTACACCGTCCACGAGGTCAACCACACCGTCGAGTTCAAGGCGTTGAACGAGGTCAGCGACGTGGACGTCCCCTCGGAGGTCGTCGACTGGCTGGAATCGAAGGCGGCAAGCGAGAGTGACGCGGAGGTCACCGCATGACGTACTCCGCGAGCGTCGTCGGCGGGTCAGGATTCACCGGCGGCGAACTGCTTCGCCTGCTCGACGGCCACCCCGAGTTCGAACTCGAACAGGCCACGAGCCGCTCGAAGGCGAACAAGACCATCGGTCACCAGCACCCCAACCTCCGGCACTCGGACCTGCGGTTTTCCTCGCCCGAGGAACTGGAATCAGTCGACGTGCTGTTCGCCGCGACGCCCCATGGCGTCTCGATGGAGCAGATCGACGCGTTTCAGGACGCCGCCGGAACCGTCGTAGACCTCTCGGCTGACTTCCGTCTGGAGACGGAAACGCAGTACGACGAGTGGTACGACGGGCACACGCGCCCGGAACTGCTGGAAAAGAGCGAGTACGCGCTGCCCGAACTCAACCGTGACAACCTCGCAGGCGCAGAGCTCATCGCCTCCGGTGGCTGTAACGCCACGGCGACGATTCTGGGTCTGCTGCCGCTCTTTGAGGCCGATATCCTCTCCGGCGACGAGCAGATCGTCGTCGACGTGAAGGTCGGCTCCAGTGAGGGCGGAGCCGGCGGCGGCGAAGCTTCGTCTCACCCCGAGCGTTCGGGCGTCGTCCGCCCCTACGCCCCGACGGGTCACCGTCACGAGGCCGAGATTCAGCAGTTCCTCGGCGTCGACGTCTCTTTCACCGTTCACGCGGTGGACATGGTCCGTGGCGCGAGTGCGACCTGTCACGTCTTCCCCGACGGGCCAGTCTCGAAGGGTGACCTCTGGGGAGCCTACCGGGGCCAGTACGAAGACGAACCGTTCGTCGAGCTAGTCGCCGGTGGTGGCGGCGTCTACCGCTACCCCGAACCGAAGGCCGTCGCGGGGACCAATCGCGCGGAGGTCGGCTTCGAACTCGATCCCGCGAACAAGCGACTGGTCGTCTTCTCGGCCATCGACAACATGATGAAGGGGTCGGCGGGGCAGGCCGTCCACGCAGCGAACGTCGCCCTCGGCATCGAGGAGACGGCGGGTCTGGAGTTCCAGGGGCTCCACCCCGTCGGCGCACCGTAACCCCTGACAGGAGCTTTTCATGACTGTAGTTATCAAAGTCGGTGGCGCTCGTGCTGTTGACCCAGCGGGGGCGCTCGCAGATGTCGCATCGCTCACGGAGGACGGTGAGGATGTCGTGGTCGTCCACGGCGGTTCCACCAAGGTCGACGAGACGCTGGAGCGACTCGGCATCGAACCGGAGTACGTCGAGACGCCGAGCGGCGTCGTCGGCCGGTTCACCGACGAAGCCACGATGGAAGTGTTCGAGATGGCCTTCGGTCACCTCAACACCCAACTCGTCGCGGGTCTCCAGAGCGAGGGCGTCGACGCCGTCGGGCTGAACGGCGTCGACGGCAAGTTGCTGTACGGCCCCCGAAAGTCCGCAGTCCGCGTCGTCGAGGACGGCAAGAAGAAGATTCGCCGCGGCGACCACTCGGGCACCATCAAGCAGGTCAACGGCGGCCTGCTGGAATCGCTACTTTCCGACGGCTACACGCCCGTCGCCGCGCCGCCGATGGCTGGAGACGACGACGGCGAAATCGTCCCGGTCAACACTGACGCCGACCGCTCGGCGGCCGCTATCGCCGCCGAACTCGACGCGACGCTCGTCCTGTTGACGGACGTCGAGGGCGTCTACGCCGACGCCGACGACCCATCGACGCTCATCGAGTCCGTCGAGACGGCCGACGACTGGGATGCCCTCGAAGACGCCGCCAAGGGGTTCATGGGTCGGAAGATCATGGCCGCCGAGGAAGCGCTTGACGGCGGCGCGTCCGAAGTGGTGGTGGCCGACGCCAACGCCGACGAGCCGATTTTGTCTGCCCTCGAAGGCAGCGGTACGCACATGCATGCGAGCGCGATTCAGGAGGAGAACACATGACTACCGAAATACGAACGACGCATTTCGCCGTCACAGCGCTTACCGGAGGTGAGGCGCTGTGAGTGGATTCGTCTTCAACGAGAAACCGATCCAGATAGAGCGCGGCGACGGCGCGTACGTCTACGACGACAGCGGTACCGAGTACCTCGACATGGGTGCGTCCTACGCCTGTGTCCCCCTGGGTCACGGCCACGACGCCGTTCACGAGGCCGTCACCGAGCAGTTCGAGAAACTGACCTACGTACAGGCGTCCTATCCGAACGCACAGCGGACGGCGCTGTACGAACTGCTCGCCGACACCGCGCCGGACCCAATCGACAAGACGTGGCTCTGTAACTCCGGGACCGAGGCCAACGAGGCGGCGCTGAAGTTCGCCCGCTCGGCCACCGGCAACTCGAAGATCGTCGCCACGATGAAGGGCTTCCACGGCCGGACGATGGGGGCGCTCGCCACGACGTGGAAGAGCAAGTACAAGAAGCCCTACGAACCGCTCATCGGCGACGTGGAGTTCGTCCCCTACGACGACGCCGACGCCCTTTCCGAGGCGATCGACGACGACACTGCTGCGTTCATCGTCGAACCGGTACAGGGCGAGGGCGGTATCAACCCCGCCTCGACCGAGTATCTGGAAGCGGCCCGCGAGATAACCGAGGAGACGGGCACCGCGCTCATCTTCGACGAGGTCCAGACCGGCATGGGCCGGACCGGCGCGCTGTGGAACTCCCAGCGTGCGGACGTGACCCCGGACATGATAACGTCGGCGAAGGGACTGGGCAACGGGTTCCCCGTCGGTGCGACGCTCTGTCGGGACTGGATCGCCGAGGACTACGGCTCGCACGCCTCGACGTTCTCCGGCGGGCCAGTCATCTCCGCCGCCGCGGGCGCGACGGTTTCGACGATGTTAGACGAGTCCGTCCCCGAGAACGCCGCCGCGATGGGCGACTATCTCCAGACGGAACTGGAATCCGCTATCGGCGACGAGGTGCGGGACATCCGTGGAGAGGGCCTGATGGTCGGCGTCGAGGTCGGCCGCGGCGCGAACAAGGCGCTGAAGCAACTCGCGCTGCATCACCAGGTGCTCGCCCTGCCCGCGGGCCGGACCGTCGTACGCCTGCTCCCGCCGCTGACCATCGACGAGGACCACGCCGACGCCGTAGTCGAGGCGATGACCGAGGTGATCGGATGAGCGAAGCCGCCGCCGTCGAGGCCGACACCGAAGCTCGCGAACTGCTCGAAGCCGTCGTCCGCATCCCCTCGGTTTCGCGGAACGAACGCGAGGCCGCGGAGCGACTCGTCGACTTCTTCGAGGACCACGACCGCGAGGCGTGGCTGGACGAGGTCGGCAACGTCCGCGCGCCCGCCGACGACGGCGTCCTGCTGACCTCGCACATCGACACCGTCCCGGGCGATATTCCGGTCCGTATCGAGGAGAGCGACGACGGCGAGGTGCTGTGGGGCCGCGGCAGCGTCGACGCGAAGGGACCGCTGTGTTCGATGGCCGCCGCCGCCGTCCGCACCGGCGCGTCGTTCGTCGGCGTCGTCGGCGAGGAAGTCGACTCCAAAGGCGCGCGATATCTCGTCAAAGACCGCGAGAGCGCACCCGATGCCGTCGTCAACGGCGAGCCCTCCGGCTGGGAGGGCATCACGCTCGGCTACCGCGGACTCCTGGCGGGCACCTACGTCGCCACCAGCGAGTCCGGCCACTCCTCGCGCCCGGAGAACAACGCGATTCAGGACGCCATCGACTGGTGGTCGGCCGTCGAAGCGGAGTTCGACCCCGACGACTGGATTCCTGTCTTCGAGCGCGTCACCTGCAAACCCGTCGACATCGACGGCGGGACCTCCGAAGACGGGCTGAGCGTCGAGACGACGATGGACGTCCAGTTGCGAGTTCCTCCCGAATACACCACCGACGAGATTCGGGAGATAGCGGACGGCTACCTCGGTAACGGCACCGTCAACTGGGACGACAAGGTCGAACCGGTGATGCAGAGCCCCCGGACGAGCGTCGCTCGGGCGTTCCGAGCTGCCATCCGACAGCATGGCGGCGACCCCACGCTGCTCCGGAAGACCGGGACCAGCGACATGAACGTCTTCGCCCAGTCGTGGGACTGCCCGATGGCGACCTACGGCCCTGGCGACTCCGACCTGGACCACGCGCCCAACGAACACATCCACCTCGCGGAGTACGACCGCGCGGTGAGCGTCCTCACGGACGTGACTGAACGCCTGCTGTAACCATGGACCTGCTCGACGTCGACGACCTCACGACCGACGAACTGACCGCGGTGCTCGACCGCGCCGCCGACATCAAGGCCGACCCCGAGACGTACGACGACGCACTCGACCAGCGGACGCTGGGGATGATCTTCGAGAAGCCGTCGACGCGGACCCGCGTCTCCTTCGAGACGGGAATGACGAAACTCGGCGGTCACGCCGTCTTCCTCGGCCCGGACGACATCCACCTGGGCCACGGCGAACCAGTTAAGGACACGGCCCGAGCGCTCTCGCGGTACGTCGATTTCGTGATGGCTCGCGTCTTCGACCACGCCGATGCCCAGAAACTGGCCGAGTACGCCGACGTGCCGGTCATCAACGCCCTGACCGACGATGCCCACCCCTGCCAGACGCTCGCCGACCTGCTGACCATCCGCGAGGAGTTCGGCGGGTTCGAGGACGTCTCGGTGGCGTGGGTCGGCGACGGCAACAACGTCTGCCAGTCGTTCGTGCTGGGTGCGGCGATGACCGGCATCGACCTCACCGTCGCCACCCCCAAGGGCTACGAAGTGACCGACGGCGTCGTGGAGCGAGCCGCCGAGTTCGACAACGCGCCAGAGACGACCCACGACCCCGAAGCGGCCGTCGACGGCGCAGACGTGGTCTACACGGACGTCTTCGTCAGTATGGGCCAGGAGGATCGCCGCGAGGCGAAACTCGCCGACTTCGACGGCTTTCAGGTCACGACCGACCTGCTTGGCGACCGCACGCTGATGCACTGCCTGCCCGCCCACCGCGGCGAGGAAGTTACCGACGACGTCATCGAGTCGGAGAACGCCGTCGTCTGGAATCAGGCAGAGAACCGCATGCACGCGCAGAACGGGCTGCTGACGTGGTTAGCGGATAGAAACTAGGTCCGCGCTAAACGAAGTGAAGCGCGGCTTTTTCGCCACCGTCAGAGCGAAGTCGTTCGAGAGAGCGACTTCGCTCTGACGAGCCTTGCTTCGCTTCGCTCAGCAAGACCACCTTTTTGCGCGAGCGGTGGCTGGCAACACCATCGCTGACGGGAGCGCAATCGGGTCTACTCTGCGGCGTCGACGGGCGATCTGCGCACCTGCTCACGTACCGGAATCCCCCGCGAACGGAGGGCCGATTCGAACTGCGACGGCGAGACACCGCTGTGACTCGCCGCCTGTTCGAGCGTGAACGTTCGGCTGCGGTACAGGGTCAGGGCCGCCGTGAACGATTTGCGTGACATTTTCGCTACGACGATATCGATACGCTGCAGGATATTAAACCTAGTGTGGGAAATGCTACCCTAGTATTGCTCTAATCCGGGAGAAATAGAACGAACGTGAAATAAATATAGATAAGAATGTACGAATGGCACTAAGAAGCCGTCCGTCGAGACGCCCAAGATCTTCGAACGAGTCGGCTCAGAAACCGCCGAACTTGTCCCGGCGGTAGACGTCGATGCTGTTGACCGTGGTCGGTGGTTCCTGGGCCAGGGCGAAGGCGACGGCGTCGGCTACCTCCTCGGGCTCGGTGACCTCGCCGGGGTCGAAGCGGTCCTCGAAGGACTCTCCCTCCTCGCTGCCGAACTCCGAGCGGACCTCCGTCGGGTTGACGACGGAGACGCCCACTTCCTCGCCACCGACCTGTCCGGCGAGGCTCATCGCAAAGCCACGGACCCACCACTTCGTGGCGGCGTAGACGGGGTTGAACGGTCGGGGGTACTGCCCGGCGAAACTGCCGATGAAGACCAGTATTCCGTCGTTCTCGCGAAGGGACGGGAGCGCCTCGCGAGCGGTATAGAACGCGCCGTCGACGTTCACGTCCATCATCGTCCGGTACTCGTCGTCGGTCATCGTCTCCACGTCGTCGCCGCGCCCGAGCCCGGCGTTGACGACGACGCCGTCGAGCGACCCGAGCGTCTCGACGGTCGATTCGACTGCGGCCGTGACCTGCGCGGGGTCGCTGACGTCCGCCGGGACGACGTGCGTCGCAACGTCGAACTCCTCGGCGACATCGTTTGCGAGCTCTTTGAGTCGGTCCTCGCGACGGGCCAGTAGGGCGACAGCTGCGCCATCGCTGGCGACTCGCCGGACGGTCGCTGCTCCGATACCCGAACTCGCTCCGGTGACCAAGACGACGCTCTCTGTTAGCGTATCGCGTACCATAGACGAAGTGTCGGCTGACGTGTCGATAGTCCTTGCGCCCGCGGGTTCCACCCGAAACGCTACCCTTTTCGCTACGTTCGGGAACAGTTAGCACACTATCGCCGCGAGTCGTTCCACTCGAAACGATGGCCTTTTCGAACAGTTTGCCAACGTTTGCCACATTTTGACTTCGACCGACGGTATAAGCCGGTGGCGGTGGTACTTCCAGGCGATGGAGCCATTGGTCGTCGAGGCCGGCGAAGCGAGCATCGAGGACCTGCTGGAGACGCTCGAATCCGGTCGCCGCGTCGTCGTCCACACAGAGTTTCTCGGTGACGCCCACGAGGTGACGCTACGCTACGACGGGGTCTGGTACTGCGATACGCCGACGCGCCTGCACAGACACGACTCGCGGGCGGAGATGCGAACCTGTCTGGAACGACAGGGCTACGGCCGTGAAGCCGGTGACACGAACACCACCCGGTGAGCTACGGGTAACGGCCCTGCTTATGCGTGAAGCGCGCTTAACCGTCGCACATGGCAATCGACCCCTCGACAGACGGGTTCCGCGAACTCATGGTCGACGACGAACCGTCGCTGACGGAGGTGATGGCCTGTGTCTTCGGCGTGCAGGAACACGAAGTGCGGACCTATCAGACCTTGCTCGAAAACCCCGGTAGCACCGTCGCGGAACTTGCGAACGTCCTCGACCGCGACCGCTCGAACGTGAATCGGTCGCTCTCGACGCTCCGCGAGAAGGGACTCGCGACCCGCGAGCGCCGACTGCTCGACGGCGGCGGCCACGTCTATCAGTATACAGCGAGACCCCCCGCCGAGGCTCGCGAGTTGATGCACGAGACGCTTGACGAGTGGGCGGCGGCGGTCCACGACCGAATCGACGAGTTCGACGCTTGCAACGTCTAACTGCAGAGCGTCACCCAAGTCGCACAGAAAGCTCCCGCTCGCGACACGCTTCTGACGACAATCGCCCCACTTTTGCCCGCTGGGGGCATTCGCCCCGACAATGGCTAATCTGCAACTCACCGACGATGTCCCGTCGGTGGCTGACGACGGCGTCTGGCTCACCTGCATCGAGTGCGGCGAGTCGTTCGCCCCCTTCGAGGAGGTCCGCTACACCTGCGACGACTGTGACGGGCTGTTGGAGGCGCGCTACGCCGACCTGCCGACCTTCGACGAGTTCGAGGGCGAGGGCGTCTGGCGCTACAGCGCCGCACTCCCCTTCGAGGAGGGAGTCACGCTGCCCGAGGGCAACACGCCGCTGCACCGCGTTCCGCGAATCGAGAAGGAGGTCGGCGTCGAGAGCCTGCGCGTCAAACACGAGGGGATGAACCCCACGGGGTCATTCAAGGACCGCGGCATGACCGTCGGTGTCCGCGTCGCAAAGGAGATCGGCGTCGGCCGACTGGCCTGTGCCTCGACCGGGAACACCTCCGCGGCACTAGCCGCCTACGGCGCTCGCGGCGGCATGGAGACGCTCGTCTTGCTCCCCGCCGGCAAGGTCGCCGCCGGAAAGATCGCACAGGCGGCGCTCCACAAAGCTCGCATCCTCGAAGTCGACGGCAACTTCGACGAGTGTCTGGACATCGTCCAGGACCTCGCCGGGCGCGGCGAGGCGTACCTCTTGAACTCGCTGAACCCCTTCCGGCTGGAGGGCCAGAAGACTATCGGCCTCGAAATTATGGAGGAACACTACGAGGACTACGGCGAGTACCCCGACCGTATCGTCCTCCCGGTCGGCAACGCAGGCAACACCGCGGCGCTGTACAAGTGCTTCCGCGAACTCGTCAAGGCCGGCGAAATCACCGAAGACCAGGTTCCGAGAATCACCGGCGCACAGGCTGAGGGGGCCGCGCCGATGGTCGAAGCGATCGAGGAAGGCAACGACGAGACCCGACGCTGGGAGGAAGTCGAGACCCGCGCGACGGCTATCCGCATCGGTAACCCCGTCAACGCGCCGAAGGCCCTGCCGGGCATCCGCGAGACCGGCGGCACGGCCGTCGCCGTCTCTGACGAGGAGATCACCGACGCCCAGCGCGACCTCGCTGGCGAGGGCGTCGGCGTCGAACCGGCCTCCGCCGCCTCCATCGCGGGCCTCCGGAAACTGCGGGACCGCGGCGTCGTCTCCGACGACGAGTCGGTCGTCTGCCTGACGACCGGCCACCTCCTGAAAGACCCCGACGCGGCCGCCGAGGCCGGCAACGACCCCGAACCCGTCGACAACAGCACCGAAGCCGTGCTGGACCTGCTGGACGAGAACTGACGACGCTTCCTGTTAGTTTCCGGCACTCGGCTCCGTTCGCGGACAATTCTTATCACTGCGCGACGAGAAATCAAGCCGATACACATGACTGGCGTCTACGAGCGGGCACTGGGTGAGGCGACCGCTGACCTCCATCCGAAGGTGCGCGAGCGATACAGCATCGGTCCCGACGACGGCGTCACGGTCGGAACGGGCCGGATGGATATCTCTCGGGGCACTCACGTCCTCCCCGCGCTGTACGCGATGACGAGCCGAGACATGCTGTTTCCCGAGGCGGGCCACGGCGTGCCCTTTAGCGTGACGACGGTCGGCTATCGCCTCGACGGGCGTGAGGCGATGACGACCCATCGGACCTTCGAGTTCGACGAGACGCGCCGACACTTCGATTCCGTGACGGTGTGGGACGCCGAAGGCGAGCGCCTGTTGGACTTTCTGGGTCGTGGCGGGCTCGTCGCAACGGAACTGCATCCCCGCGTCGAGGCCGGATCGCTCGTCGTCGAAGCGGGCCGCCAGTGGCTCCATACCGGCGACCGGTACCTCCGGCTCCCGGGGTCGCTCGCGGCCGGCGTCGAGGTGCGCGACCGCTACGACGAGAGCGACGAACGCTACCACGTCCTCGCCACCGTCGAGAACGTACTGGCCGGGCACATTCTGAGCTACCGCGGCGCGTTTACACAGGCGCGAGACGACCGCGAGGACGGCCCGGACCTCCGCCCGATTCGCACGCTCCCGACGCTTCCGCCGCGATGACCGACGGCGTCGGGCGGCCCTCAGTGACGGCGGTCGCTCCTCGTCCGACTCTCGGCGACATCGCTCTCACCGACCTCAGCGCTGCCGTCGGCGCGGTTGCGTGGTTCGCGCTCGTCGTCGCGGGACTGCTCGGCCCGGTCGAACGTGCACTCGCGCTGGCACCGCTCGTGTTGGTCCCGCTTGGCGTCGGGATGGCCGCCCAACCGCCCTTCGAGGGATTCGCCGGTCGGCTGTACGCTGGGGCCGTTTGGCTCCAACCAGTTGGAGCCGCCCTGTTTGCGGTGTCGCTGGCGCTCCCGATGAACGGTTCGTCTGCCGCGGCTCTCGCCGCTCCGTGGCTGGTCGTGACCGGACTGCTCGGGCTGACGGCCGCTGACCGCACTCTAAAACACACACCGAGCGACCGGCGACTACCCGAGACGTCGATCAACGCGGGATTCGCGTACGTCTCAGTCGGCGCGGTGGCGCTCCTACTGTACCATCTGAATCTCACCTTCTGGTTCGGTCGTACCATCATTTTGCTGACGGCGATTCACTTCCACTACGCTGGGTTCGTTCTGCCCGTGATGACAGGGCTGACCGCTCGTGCGCTTCCGGCGCGAACCCCGCCGTTTGCCGCCCTCGTCGGCGTAATTCTGCTGGGGCCAGCGATAATCGCCGTCGGCATCTCCTTCTCGCCGCTAATCGAGGTGGTCGCCGTCGGCGGGTTCACGGTTGCCGTCGCGTTGTTCGGTGGGTACGTCCTCGTCCGTCTCGTCCCGATCAGCCCGCCGGCGCAGGGACTGCTCCTCGGCGCGTCGGTGCTGGCGCTTCCGGCCTCGATGGCGCTGGCGCTCGGCTACGCCATCGCTACGTTCACCAGTGTCGACGTGGGCCTGGACATCTCGACGATGGTCGCCCTCCACGGCTCGCTCAACGCCTTCGGGTTCGGGCTGCTGGGCGTTATCGGGTGGCGTCTGGCGGTGCCGTCCGTTCGTTCGGCCGATTAGCCGTCTTCCAGGGCAGCCTCACAGTGCTTGCAGGTATCTCGCTCGACGGAATTGGGCGCTCCACAGTCAGCGCAGTTTCGCCGCTCGCGTGGCCGCTTCGCCGCTTCCTCGAAGACGCCACTGAAATCCGCGAGGACGAACGTGGCGAGGACGAGGAGAGCGGCCAGCAGCCAACCGACGGGTCCGAGAAACAGCAGGCCAACGACGACGACAGCGACGAGAGTCGCCAACGTGCCGGTGACTATGCTATCCGCGTCGACCATGACTCCTGCTCACAGGCCGGTAGAATACGTCTTGTGGTGGGCCGCTACTGCTCCGCGCGACCCGGTTCGAGACGGTACCGAACCGTCGATTTCCCCTCGAACCGCGGCCCCTCCCCCGTGCGTGTGAAGCCTGTCGCCTCGACGGCAGATTCGACGGCCGACTCGCCGTCAGGGACGAGCAGTTCGACGGTCATGCGTTCCCGTTCGGCGAAGGCGATGGGTTCGTCGAGCAGTCGCTCACAGGCCTCGGCGGACCCGGCCAGTTGTGTGACGTGGACGGTACCACGTTTGGCGTCGTAGCTAACGAAGCCGACGGTGTCGTCTTCCCCTTCTGTGGCGACGCGGACGGTCCGGTCGTGGACCAGGTTTCGCATCACGTCCGGCGGGAAATCCGCGAGGTCGGCGAGACGCCCGGCGTCTGCTTCGACGGCGTCACGTATCTCCATGCCCGACTCTCTGTGTCCCATGCAAATAAACGGTGTGTCGGTCAGTACCATCCGATGGTAGACGGGAAGATGAACACAGTTATCCCGAGTGGCGGCTAACGCGACGGCAATGACTCTCGCACGCACGGTTTCGGTGGTACGATGCGCGTAATCGCCAAGTTCGGCGGAACGAGTCTCGGCAGCGGCGACCGAATCAACCGGGCCGCCGACTCCATCGCGGCCGCCGTCGAACAAGGCCACGAGGTCGGCGTCGTCGCCTCGGCGATGGGTAACACGACCGACGAACTCCTCGACGACATCGAGTACGACGCCCAAGCCGCCGACCGCGCCGAGATCGTCTCGATGGGCGAGCGAACCTCCGTCCGGATGCTCAAGGGCGCGCTGGCCGCTCGCGGTATCGAGGCGGTCTTCCTCGAACCCGGGAGCGACGACTGGCCGATCATCACCGACGAGTACGGCGAGGTCGACGTCGAGGAGACACAGAAACGCGCTCACGCGTTGGCCGGCCAGATGCGGGACGTCGTCCCGGTCATCACCGGCTTCCTGGCACAGGACCACGAGGGCAACGTGACGACGCTCGGCCGCGGTGGCTCCGACACCTCGGCGGTCATGCTCGGCAACTACATGGACGCCGACGAAGTCGTCATCGTCACCGACGTCGAGGGCGTCATGACCGGCGACCCCCGCGTCGTCGAGGGCGCGCGAAACGTCGGCGAAATCAGCGTCGACGAGCTCCGCTCGCTCTCCTTCCGCGGGGCCGAAGTCGTCGCGCCCTCGGCGCTCTCGTATAAGGACTCGAACCTCTCCGTTCGCGTCACCCACTACCAACACGGCGACCTCCTGACCGGCGGCACCTCCATCGAGGGCGAGTTCCAGAACCTCATCGACCTCCAAGAGGAGCCGACCGCCTGCGTCACCGTCGCCGGTCGCGCCATCCGTAACAGTCCCGGCATCCTCGGCGAACTCGCCTCGGCGCTGGGCGACGCTGGCATCAACATCGAGGCCAACTCCTCGGGGATGGACTCGCTGACCTTCTACGTCGACGAGGACGACGCCGACGACGTGGAAGCCTTGCTCCACGACCGCATCGTCGACGACGAGACGCTCTCCTCTGTCACCGTCGAAGACGACATCGCCGTCATCCGCGTCACCGGCGGCGACCCCGGACAGGCCGCACTCCCCTACCAGGTCATGGAACCGCTGGCCGACGCCCACATCCACCTCTATGACGTCATCACGTCGGCCACCTCCGTTTCGGTGTTCGTTCCGTGGGACGACCGCGA
Organism: Haloarcula amylovorans; assembly: GCF_004681185.1. Taxonomy (GTDB): domain Archaea; phylum Halobacteriota; class Halobacteria; order Halobacteriales; family Haloarculaceae; genus Haloarcula; species Haloarcula amylovorans. The sequence continues at coordinate 248,387 of NZ_SRIF01000002.1, forward strand.
GCAGGCTCTAGAGCTGGTTCAGAGCGTTTTCTGAGACCACCTTTTTCTTCGTCGGGTTCGAGTCGCGCTCTCCGAGCGCGCTCGAACCGCTCCTTGAAAAACGTCCTCAAAAGTCGAAGACTTCTGATGTCGAGGCGAATCGAAGATTCGCCGACCATTGGAGAGCTTTGCTCTCCAAGAGGCTGCATCAGAGCTTCGCTCTGATGAACGTGGGCGAAAAAGACGCGAATCGCGGCGCGATTCGCGTGAACCGGCGGCTTCGCCGCCGGATGCTCTCAGGCCAGCCTGCCCTTCCCCGTCTTCGCGCGACGGAGCGCGCTCCCGGCCACTGCACCGCTCTCAACTGCCGACCGCTGGCCGCCGGTCGGCGTCAGTCCCGAAGCGGCTGGCGAGGGCCGACCCGACGAGGAGACAGCACAAGAGCGCGCCATACAGGAGGAAGTGAACGGGGCTGTCCGGCGTCATCGCGCGTTCGACGAGCGCCATCCCGACCAGATACGCGAGGGGGCCGCCGGCGGCGAGCGAAGTGGTGGGGATACCGATCGTTCGGGAGAACGCGGCACCGGCGGCGACGGCGAGGAGGGCAACGAGTGCAAGCGTCGGAGCGGTTCCGACGCGATCGCTGAGAGCGGTCCAGTAGACGGCTCTCGGGGGCCAAAGGAGGGCTCCGGCGAGGAACGCGAACGCGCCGCCGGCGACCGCCTCGGTGATACGGTTCTCCATACAATTCCTTCGGTAAGATCTGTCAAACCAGTTGTGGGACCGACGACCGCTCGGTTCCGGCGCTATCGTCCCTGTGTCAGTCGGAAGCCGATCTGTCGGGGGAGGCCGGCGTCCTCGACGGCGTGGATGACTTCGTCGGTGTCGTAGTCGACGCGGCGGTCTTCGACGGACATCTCGTCCAGATCGAGTACCGCGTACGCGGCCCGGTAGTCGCCGTCGCGCGGTTGGCCGACGCTACCCGGGTTCAGCACGATGCCCTCGTCGTACACCTCGTGGTACTGGCGGTGGGTGTGGCCCATCACCAGCACGTCCTCCTCGTCCAGCAGTTCAGGGCCGAACTCCTCGGGGTAGGTGTAGTGGTCCGGGTCCTCGGGGTGGCCGTGGACGAGCTTGACGCGGCCGTCACAGGTCAGTCGCTCGTCGGGCAGTTCGGCCAGCCAGTCGAGTTGCTCGTCGCCGAGCTGCTCGCGGGCGTGTTCGACGCCAGCTCGGGCCATGTCGTTGAACGCGAAGGGACTGTCCTCGGCGACCGCTCGGTCGTGGTTGCCCATCACCGTCGGCACTTCTTCGTCGGGCCACGGCACGCCCTCGGGCAGGCCGCCCGATTCGCCGCGCATCGCGTCGACGCAGTCGGCGTGCCACGGGTTATAGCCGACGACGTCGCCGGCACAGACCAGCCGGTCGACCGACGGCATATCCGAGAGGACCGCCGCTAGCGCGACCCGATTGCCGTGGATGTCTGAGATGACACCAAGTTTCATTGTCACCGCCTAACAGGTCCAGACCCTTGAGTGTCGCCACCGACTCAGTTACTGTGTGCCGCCAACCGCGCTGTCACTCGCCGTTGTACACTGAGATGTCGAAGTCGCCAGCCGACCCGGAGACGCCGGCCGCACAGACAGCGTGTTCGAACTCGTGGTCGTACACCTCGCGGGCCGCTCCTTCGGCGTCGCTCGCGCCGAGATCGAACGCCGTCGGGCTATCCTCCTCGTAGGTCGCGACCAGCGTCGGTTCCGTGACTTCCTCGACGAGCAGGGCGTCCCGGCGGACGGTGCCGATGACCGCACCCGGCCCGTCGGCAGTCGTCGTCGGGTCCGATTCATCGATACCGACGACACCGGCGATGCGCGGCGTGTCGTAGTCGTCCTTCTCGAAGTCCAGCGCCAGCAGCGGTTCGGCCAGGGCGTCCCGTGCGGGATATCCCAGTTCGAGTTTCTCGGCGATAGGGTCGACGTGCGACCCGTTGCCCACGACGGCACCACGTTCGGTGACGCGGACCCCGTTGTAGGAGATGTAGGGGTTGTCCGTCTCGGGGGCGTCCGGCGTCGGTTCGACGGTGACGGTGTCGCCGCGTTCGGTTGCCTGCCGGTTCGGGAATGACCGCGAGGAGACTCGGTACGCGCCGACGGTCGGCCCGACGACGACGAAACGTCCAACGTACATACGCCACGGTGGCGGCCAACGCGGCAAAGCCGTGTCGATGTCCGCCCGCGAGAAACGGCGATATCGGTACACGGCCACCGAGCGTTGAAATACCAACGGGCGGGGAACCGGTGTATGACCACACCGGACGACTGCGTTCGCGCGCTGCGACGAGCAGCGGCCGACCTCGACGAGTCGCCGACGAAAGCGCAGTACGAGAAGTTGGGACTGACACCCGCCTCGGCGACCATCCAACGCGTGATGGGTAGCTGGAACGCGGCCAAAGAGGAAGCGGGACTGGCGACGAACGCTTCTCGCGGCAGTCGAGTACAATCGAAACCGGATGACGTGCGACTGCCGGAGGGGCTGACGTGGGCCGACCTGAGTCAGGACCAACGCTGGCACTACAAGAACCGGGAGTGGAACGGTCGCAGAACACTGGACAGGCGGGCGCGCCATCGAGCGTGGGTCCACGAACGGAAACGAGATAGCGATGGCTGCACTCGCTGTGACGAGACCGATCCAGCCTGTCTCGACTACCACCACCGTGACGAGGCGGACAAAGAGATGACTGTCTCCGAAATGGTGACGCACGGTTACTCGAAGGCGAAACTCAGAGCGGAGATGGCAAAGTGTGACATCCTCTGTGCCAACTGTCACCGCAAAGAACACTACGAGATTCCGCCACACGTCCGGTCACTAGAGCCGACGTCGTTGGATGCCGACGGCTGACACGCTTGCTCGACTCCGCAACACTGAAATACGACAGCCGGATATACTGGGATGTACGCCACCAGACGCGGATGGTGGCGAACGTGTCACAGTTCCGTGGGGTAGCGGCCAATCCTGTTGCCTTCTGGGGGCAACGACGAAGGTTCGAATCCTTCCGGAACTATTCTGCGACGGACATGAGAAGCGAATAGCAGACAGTAGAATCGAACCCTGAAAGACGAGGAGACGAGTCTTTCATCGGTTCGAATCCAGGATGGACTATTTCTCAGCGAACGACCGACGAGCACCGTCTCCATCTAGCGGGCGGCTACTTGTGACTGGCCGTCCGAGGTACGCTATGGCTCCCGAACACGTCCTCGTTCCGCTCGACGGGTCGCCGCTGGCCGACGAGGCGCTGGTCCACGCGCTCGACACCTTCGACTGCCGGGTGTCGGTGCTGAACGTCGTCGCGCCGTTGGATAGCGGAATGAGCGAGGGCGGCGTCCTCGAACCCGGCGAGGAGCGCCAAACAGAGGCGACGGTACGCGCCGAGGCGGTAATCGAGCGAGCGAAGCGACGAGCCGAGGAGGCTGGCCGCGAAGTCGAGACGGCAGTAGAGACGGGCGACCCGGCCGAGACCATCGTCGAGTACGTCGAGAACCACGATGTCGACCAGGTAGTGATGGGCGGCCACGGCGGGTCGCGCAACGAACTGGCCCGACGGTTGCTAGGGACGGTCTCGACGGCGGTGGTTAGCGAAGCGCCGGTGACGGTGACCGTCGTCCGCTAGGCTGGCCCCAACGCCGCGGCGAACACCCGGTAGAGGCCGAACCCGACGGCGACGGAGGTGACGAGCGTTATCAGCCAGAAGCCGAGCGTTACGCCGATTTTCCGGCGGGAGACGCCCGCCGACCCGCCGGCGAGGCCGCCGCCGATGACGCCGGAGATGATGATGTTGTTGAACGAGATGGGGATGCCCAGCGCGATGGCGAGCTGGGCGATGATGAATCCCGGAACGAGCGCGGCGATAGAGCGGCGCACACCGAGTTGGGCGTACTCGCGGGAAGTCGCTTGCAGAAGCCGTGGCGCGCCCATCCACGCGCCGCCGAGGATGCCGACCGCGCCGACCGCCAGCAGGACGAGGCCGGGCAGACCCAGTTCCGCCCGGTAGAGGTTTTCGAGGGGGCCGGTCGCCAGTCCGACCTGACTCCCGCCGCTGGAGAAGGCGACGACGCTCCCGAGGACGACCAGAAACGTCTTGATACCGCGGTCGACGGACGCCTGCGTGCGCTTGCGGATGAACGCGAAACTGAGCGCGGCGAGGAGAAGGGACGCGATGAGGGTGACGCCTGGCAGCGGGACGAGCATGGCAGCGAAGCCGGCCAGCGAGTTTTGGGTCGCGCCGGGCGGTGCGGGAATGACGCTCAGCTCCGCATTGGCGACGATGCCGCCGACGACGGCCGCGAGCAGCGGGACGCCGACGGTCTCGGGCACGTCGTCGCGGCGCAACAGCGTCGCAGTGAGGTAGGCGAGCCCGCCCGAAACGGGAGGGACGAGCACCCAGAACGTCGCGATTCGACGGTAGGTGTCGAAGAGGGGAGTGCCGCCCAGTGAGAGGCCGACGCCGACCATCGCACCCGTCGTGGCGAAGGCAGCGGGGACCGGATAGCCCGTGTAGACCCCGAAGGCCATGAACGCCGTCGCGGTCAACAGACCGGCGGTCGCCGCAAGCGACGTTATCTGGACGCCCCCGATGAGCCCGGCACCGACGGTTTCGGAGATGCTGCCGCCCTGTGTGAGTGCGCCGAGCGCCGCGAGAATGCCGATGAGGAAGGCGGCCCGCATCGTCGAGATGGCGTTCGCGCCGATGGCGGGGGCAAAGGGCGGCGAGTTGCTGTTGGCCCCCAGTGCCCACGCCGTCACCAGCCCAGTCACCGTCGCCAACGCGACCAGTGCCCAGAACACCGCGTCCGCCACCGGGAAATCAGGCCCCCCGGAACGGTCCGCTCGCGCTCATTGCTTGCCGTTCACACGGACGGCGGATAAACGTTCGCGCAGCTCCTTCATTCATCTGTAATTTCAAAGCATATCGGCAAGTCGTGCGATCACAAAACTCATATCATTGTACTCGGAAAACAACGTTCGAGTGATATGTCCCCGACTATCGCCGTCGCGCACTACCCTGAAGGTGCGGGACACGCGACGCGGATGCTCGGTATCGCCGACGCCCTCCAGTCGGCCGGTGCCACGGTTCGGATGGCTGGCGGCGGTGCCGGCACCGAGTTCGTCGAACTCAACGGCTACGACGAGTTCGAACCGACGACAGTCGACTACATCGATACGTACCAGGACGGCTCCGTCTGGCAGACAGTCAGCCAGAGCTTCCCGGCGAGTCTCGGCCGTATCGCCGACTATCGGGCGTGGCTTGACGCCGTCTCACCCGACGCGTTGGTCACCGACGATATGTTCGCCGCGATGGCCGCGGCCAAGTGTTCGGTGCCGCTGTACGTCTTGAAACACGACATGCCGGGGCTGTACCGCGACCGCATCGAGCGGTTGGGCGCGCAGTTTCACACCACCTTCCAGCTATCGGCCGCCCGGGAGTTCTTCTACCCCGCGGTCTGGCCGAAGTCGTCGGCCGACCCCGACCGCGCGACCCGGATCCCACCGGTCGCGCTGGACGGCGAACCGCGGGTCCGCGAGGCGGCGGACGTGGTCGTCGTCCCGAGCCAGTTCTCCTCGCTGGACCACCTCGCAGACCGCCTCCGGTCGAATGGATACGACGTCATCAACGTCGCCGACGACGACTGGGACGCGGTTCCGTCCCTCCTCCCGTATATCCGCGGGGCAGACACCGTCGTCTGTTCAGGTTACTCGACGATAATGGACGCCGCCGTCGCGGGGACGCCCTGTGTGGTCTTCCCGGAGACGGCTGAACAGGACGCCGTCGCCGACTGGCTCGACCGGTTCGACGTGACCGGGTTCACCGTCGTCGATGACTCACTCGCGGCGCTCGAAGCCATCGAGCGTCCGCTCGAAGCGCCCGATTTCGACAACGGTGCGGGGGACGTCGCACGGCGAGTGCTGGCCGACTTGGGCGAAACCGCGACGACCACATCGACCGCGGCGGTCGAACGACGTGCGGATCCCGACTGTGAAGTTGCGACGGCGGCGGGTCTCGGGACGCTCGTCGGCGTTCCGGCGCTGGCGACGGCAGTTGTCTGGGCGACGGCCGACGTCGCTTCGACGCGGAATCCCGCCCAGGTTGGCACGCTTGCCAGCCAAGCGGCGGCCGCATCTGGGCGGCTGGTACGCGCCGTCGGTGACGGCGTCCACGATGTCGCTCGAAGAGTCCGTCGCGGCGGGAGCTAACAGTCGCGGCCGTTACAGCCGACGGTATCAGTAACCGAGCGACTCCTTCACGAGGATGAGCGTCGTTCGGCCTTCTTCGGCCTCCTGCCGGTAGATGAGCTGTTTCCCGATCATACTGCCCGTGCCGTAGGCGTCCTCCGCGCGGGCGTCTTCGAGCGGGAACGCCACGCCCTCCAACCGGTCGAGCGCGGCGTCTAGACCCTCGACGATCTTGTTCGTGCCGGCGACCAGCAGGAGATTCTCGGCGGCGAAGGGGTACGCGCCGATGCGACTGCCGGAGGCGTCGGCGGCGACGAGTTCGCCGGTCGCGGCGATGGCGTTGACGCTCCCGAGGAAGTAATCGACGGCCTGTGCCTCGCGGCGGGCACGCTGACGCTCGGCGTCGTCGTCGATGCCGTACACCTCGGCGTGGCGGTTCTCCCAGTCGTGGTCGCCCTCCATGAGGTACTCCATGAAGCCGATCTCTTCGAGCGTCGTCGAGTGGCCGTCCATCACAGACGCCCCCGCAGGGATGCGCTCTCGCAGTTCGTCGAGCGCGGTTTCGCCGTCTTCGACCACGACGACGTCGAAGCCGCGTGACTGCAGGTTTTCGACTGCCGCGTTGAGCTCTTCGTCGCTGGGGTGTTCGTCGAGCGATTCGTCGTAGGAGACGCTGTCGGCGTAGCCGTCCTTGTTCTGGGACACAATACGCTGGTCGTCGGGGACCGTGAAAAGCGCTCGCGGACGCCGCTGTCACCGGGTTACGCGGGTGTTACCCGACGAACGATTTCCAGACGGACCGGCCGAACACTCATGTGCCCGTGTGACCCACTCAGAGGTATCGAATGTCGCGCCGCTACGACCACGCGAAGGTCCAGGAGTACTGGCAGCACGTCTGGGAGCGAGAGGGGGTCTTCGAGTGTCCCGACACGGCCGAGAACCCCACGTACGTCCTCGGGATGTTTCCTTACACTTCCGGGTCGTTGCATATGGGGCATATCCGGAACTACGCTATTACCGACGCCTACGCCCGATACCGCCGGATGGCTGGCGACGACGTGCTCCACCCGATGGGATGGGACGCGTTCGGCCTGCCTGCCGAGAACGCCGCCTACGAGCGTGATACGGACCCCGAATCGTGGACCCGCGCCTGCATCGAGCGGATGCGCGACGATCTCCGGGAGATGGGCTTTGGCTACGACTGGAGCCGCGAGATAACGACCTGCGACCCCGAGTACTACCGCTGGAACCAGTGGCTGTTCACCCGCCTCCACGAGGCCGGGCTGGTCGAGTACGACGCGGCGACAGTCAACTGGTGTCCCGACTGTGAAACCGTGCTGGCAGACGCACAGGTCGAGACGCCCGCTGGCGTCGAAGACGAACGCGGCCGAACCCACGGCCACGACCACGCCGGCGGCGTCTGCTGGCGCTGTGGCACCGCCGTCACCCAGCGAGAACTGGACCAGTGGTTCTTCACTATCACCGAGTATGCCGACGAACTGTACGACGGACTGGACGATTTGGACGGCTGGCCGGAGGGGGTCCGGGACAGCCAGCGCAACTGGATCGGTCGACAGGCGGGCGCGACGGTCGCGTTCGACGTCGGCGGAGTGAGCGGCACCTCGGCGTCGGCAGACGACGAGACGGTCGAGGCGTTCACGACCCGCCTCGACACCGTCTACGGCGCGACGTACCTCGCGCTCGCGCCAGGTCACGAACTCGCCCGGGAGGCTGCCGACCGCGACGAGTCGGTCGCGGCGTACGTCGAGTCGGTCGCCGGGACGGACGACGCCGGCCTGAGTGGTGTCGAAACGGACCTCGTGGCGACCCACCCGTTCACCGGTGAGGAGATTCCGGTGTACGTCGCCGCCTACGTCTTAGACGACGTGGGGACCGGCGCGGTCATGGGTGTGCCCGCACACAACGAGCGCGACCACGCCTTCGCCGCCGAACAGGACCTGCCGGTCCGACAGGCCGTCGAACCCGTCGACGGCAGCGAGACGGAGCTCCCCGACGAACCCTACACCGACGACGGGATGTTGACCGACAGCGGGGAGTACGATGGCCTGGCGAGTACGGCCGCTCGGGACCGACTCCTCGACGCCGACGCCGCCTCGGAGGCGACGACCTACCGCTTGCGGGACTGGCTCATCTCTCGGCAGCGCTACTGGGGGACGCCGATTCCAATCGTCAACTGCGACGACTGTGGGCGCGTCCCGGTCCCCGACGAGGAGTTGCCCGTCGAACTCCCCGAGTACGTCCAGACGACCGGGAATCCACTCGACGCCGCCGAGGAGTGGAAGGCGACCAGTTGTCCGGACTGCGGCGGTGACGCCACCCGTGAGACGGACACGATGGATACGTTCGTCGACTCCTCGTGGTACTTCCTGCGATACTTGTCTCCCCATTTCGAAGACGCGCCGTTCGACCAGCAGACCGCGGACGAGTGGCTCCCCGTCGACGTCTACGTCGGCGGCGAGGAACACGCCGTCCTCCACCTCCTCTATATCCGCTTTTTCACGCGGGCGCTGGCGGACCTCGGCCTCCTGAACCGTCGGGAACCCGTCGACCGACTCATCAATCAGGGGACGGTGCTCCACAGCGGCGAGAAGATGTCCAAATCGAAGGGCAACGCCGTCGCGCCCCACGAGTACGGCGCGGAGACCACGCGCCTGTTCGTCCTCTCGGCGGCCCACCCCGCACAGGACTTCGAGTGGACGGTCAAGGACGTCTCGACGGCCTACGACTTCCAGCAGACGCTCTACGAGATGGTCGACGAGTACACGGCGATGCGTGGCCGTTCGGACCGTGCGAGCGATGAGGCGACCGGGCCGCCGGCGGACCGCACGGAGAGCGCCCCCCACGACGCCTATCTCGAACGCGAGATCGACCGAACTATCGCCGCCGTCACCGACGAATACGACCGCTTTCGCTTCCACCGCGTCGTCGGCGAACTCCAGCGGTTCGCTCGGTTACTCCGCCGGTACGCCAGCTACGAACCGCCCTACCGGTTCGCCTACAGCCGCGGCCTACGCGTGTTGACGAAACTCGTTGCGCCCATCGCGCCGGCGCTGGCCGAGGAACTGTGGCACCGCTTGGACGAGGACGGCCTCGTCGCCGAGGCCCCGTGGCCCGAATCGCTTCGGGACGTCGAGTGGTACCGCATCGAGCGCGAACTCGTCCGGACCACGCTCGACGACGTGCGCGACATCACCGACGTGGTCGACATCGAAGACCCCGAGCGAATCGAGATCGTCGTTGCCGATGACTGGAAGTACCGCGCCTACCGCATGGCTCAGGAGGCCGACCCCGGTGACGCAATCGTCGGCGAAATCATGGGCGAGGAGTCCATCAAACAGCACGGCGACGCCGCCGCCGATTACGCCGCCGCCCTTGCCGACCGCGGGGCGGGTCTGGAACCCGTCGTCGACGGGGACCGGGAACTCGACGTGCTCTCGCAGGCCGCGTGGCTGTTCGAGGACGAGTTCGGCGCCGACGTGACCGTGCGGCGGGCCGACGGCGACGACGACTTGGCCCGGAAAGCTCGGCCCAACAAGCCAGCTATCCACATCTCCTGAGCGGAACCCGACGCGGCCGTCCGAATTCCGGTCGGCGGTCGCGATGACCCTCGCGACCACGGTAACCTCGTCTTAGCGGCGGTCACGTGAGCTTGCTAATTGGTACCGTGTGACAAACTCTGGCGGCGGTGTTTCTGCCGGTAAATAACTACGCTCGACGGTGACGTCGTTCTACTTGGGCGGTTTCGCCCGGAGGATGGCATGACACGAGACGCCGACCCACCGAAACACACCGACACCGACTCTCCGGCCGCCGAGACACGCGACCGAGATATCGACCCGGACCAACTCTCTCACCTCCCGTTCCTGCGGCGGGACTTCCTCACCGACTCCGCGAAACTCGGCGCCGGCGCGCTTGCGCTCTCCTCGACCAGCGGCGTCGCCGCCGCGCAGGCCGCCGACGGACAGACCGAGGACGGGCAGGTCGACCAGCCAGAGGGAGCGACCATCGACGTTCTCGCCCCGCACGCTACCTTCACCGACGACGTGGGGATGGCGCTGGGTGTCACCTTCGAGCAGGACGGCGACGAAGCCGCGTTCCTCCGCGACGCGTCGACTATCCTTCTCGCTCGGGTGACGCTGGAACCGGGCGGGACGACTGGCTGGCATACCCATCCGGGACCGGTCGTCGTCACCCTCGTCGAAGGCGAACTCGACGTCGTCTTCTCACACACCTGTACCACCCACACCTACACGGCTGGTGACGCGTTCGTCGACCCCGGTGGCCACGAAGAAGTCGCGAGGAATCCGAGCGACACCCAACAGGCCGTCGCCTACGCGCTGTTCCTCGGTGTCCCCGACGGCGAGCCGCCGACGACACACGTCGAGCCACAGGATTGCTGAGTACCGCCCTGTACGCGGCCCCACTTCGGTTCGAGGTCGGTCTCCGCGTCCCCGTTCGCGGCGGGCCCCACGTTTTTCCGACTCGCTGGCATACGGCCGGCTATGGAGCAACGCACGCTCTCGGTGAGTGGCATGTCCTGTACGGGTTGTGAGGAGTCGGTCGAGGGGGCCGTTCTCGGCGTCTCGGGCGTCGAGGCGGCGACGGCGGACCACGAGGCCGGCACGGTCGTCGTCGAGACCAGTGGCACCGTCGACCACGACGCCCTCGACGAAGCCGTCTCCGAGGCGGGCTACTCGGTGGTCGACTGAGGCGTTCGCTCGGCCCGTCCCGCGGCCCCCGCTTTTCCGCCTCGCTGGCGTATCGCCGTCCATGTGACAGCGCACACTCGCCGTGACCGGCCTGGAGTACGCCGAGTGCGAGAAATCGGTCGAGGGGCCCCTCACGGGCGTCACCGGCGTCAAGTCGGCCCTCGCCGACGAGGAGACCGGCGAGGTCACCGTCGAGACGGAGGACGACGTCTCCGAACAGTCGCCGTTCGACGCGACGGCCGACGCGGGCTACGACCTCGTCCGCTAAGGCTCAGTCGGCGTTCCCGTGAGCGCGCTCGACCGCCACCAGCAGTTCCTCGCAGTCGTCGCCGTAGTGGAGGTGTGAGCGACAGTCACAGTCCGAACAGCCGAACGACTCGACGGCCTCGAACCGCTCGGTCCCGCCCAGTCGACGGGCCACGGCACACTCGATAGCCGCGGAAGTGGTGACGACGTGGTCGACGCGCGTTTCGGCCGCGCCTAGCAGATAGTCGACGTGCCAGTGGCGGGCGTCGTTCTCGCCGCTGGCGACGGCGCGATGGCGGTCGACCCGTGAGAACCCGCCCCCGCCCAGTGCGCTCCCGGTGTAGGCGTAGTACCCCGCTGGAAGCGACAGATCGCCGAGCGCGCCGACTTCGACGGTGCCGCCGCTGACGCGGTCGAGCAATAGCGTGTACGTCCCGCCGTCCATCGGGCGTTACGCGCCGATCTCTGGGTCGGCAGCGAGGTCGCCGAAGCCGTCGAGCCGGAACTCCCGCGAGTCCGTGCAGTCCTCGTTCTCGACGGCGAGTTCGCCGACGAGCCAGTTGAACTGTCGCGGGAACTCGTCGTACGGCGCTTTTTCGAAGGTGGAACGTACGTCCTCGGCGGTGAGGTCCTCGTCGTACTGTTCGGCGAAGGCCGCGACGTTCTCGGCGGCGGTCCCTGCGGTGTCGTCGTCGGTCTCCTCGGCGAACGCGTCGGCGAGTTCGTCGGTTAGCTCGGACATACGCGAGTGCAGGCGGCGAACTCACGTAGGCGTTCTGGATGCGAATCGCCCCGGCACCCGCGGTTTCTTGTGGGCTGACCGACAACAGTAGGGCATGCGACGCCCCGCCGAGAGTCCGACGGTGGTCACGCTCTGTCTCATCGTCGGTGTGTTCGCCCTCCAACAACTCGCAGGTGTGGTCGGCAGCGAGCGCGCGCTGTTCGCGCTGTCGAACCCGCTACTGGACCGGCCGTGGACGCTCGTCACCAGCGTCTACGCCCACGCCGGCCCATCGCACTTACTCGCCAACGCCGCCGCCCTCGCGCTCGCTGGTCTGTTGCTCGAACGGCGGACGACGAATGCTCGCTTTCACGGTTTCTTCGTCACCGTCGGCGCGCTCTCGGGTGTGACGCAGGTCGCGATGGCCGGACTCGTCGGCTCGTTCGTGCCCGGCATTCCGGCTCACGTCAGCGTCCTCGGAGCCAGCGGTGCCATCTTCGGGCTCTTCGGCTACCTGCTCGCGGCCAACCGCATCACCGAGACGGTCGTCGGCGGGTTCGAACTCGACCCCAGAGTTCAGTTGGCACTTGGGGGCGTCCTCGCCGCGGCGATAACGCTGCTAACCGCCAATCCCGGTGTCGCGCTTCTGGCGCATTTCACCGGCCTCTTGCTCGGCTTCCTTGCCGGGCGGGCGCACCTATTGCGACCCGCCGACGGCGCGCCCGCGACCGACCCGGCACGGTTCTGACCTACTCGACGAACACGTCGTCGTGAAGGGTCCCCGAGACTTCGTCGGCCAGGGTCCGGAGGTTGACGGTGTCCTCACGGTTGTACGACACCAGCGTCTCCAGTGCGCCGTCTCGGCCCCCTTCGTGTTCGCGCCAGAGCCTGACCGCGTCCTTCCCGGAGATGTCCGGTCGGTCGCGTTCGATGCCGATGTCCCGTTCGATCTGCTTGAGCCCGCCCGAGAGACCGACCTGCTTGCAGGTGTACATCAGATCGAGGTGGGGTCGGTCGAGGTCGACGTCGAAGTTCGCTTCGAGGAAGGGCACGTCGAAGCGCTTGCCGTTGAACGTCACCAGCAGGTCGGCGTCGGCGAACGCCGCTTGGAGGTTGCCGGCGGTGAGATCGTCGCCGGCCACCAGCGTCTCCGTCTCCCCGGCCTGATGGAGGCTGACCGTCGTCACCTGATTGCGGTGTTCATCCAGCCCCGTCGTCTCGATGTCGAAGAAACACGCCCGGTCGCGGAACGTCTCGTAGAGCCGCCACTGCTCGCTATTGGGGAACTGCCGGTCGAAGTAGCGAACGTCGGCGGCATCGAGGCGGTCACGCCCTTCGTGGATGAACTGCTGGATACGGTCGCCGCGCTTCCCGCCGACGATGCCCGGTTCGAACGCGTCCCAGTGGGTGATTCCCTGTTCCCAGATGGACCGTTCGGTCTTCTCGCCGACGCCGTCTACCCCGATGAAACTGTTCTCGACGCGCACGCTCTCGGGTACAGGGGGCGGCATATGTAAGTTCGTCGCTCACGCCCTCGGTGTGTCGACTATCTCACCGCACTATGGTGATTCTCCTCAGTGTCAACTTTGATTCTGCCGCCGAAACGTCGAAGCCACCGGGGGCCGCACACCGTGATATGACGGAGTATCTCGTCGCTACGTCGTCGGTTCACGTCACCGCGGCGGCGGCCGATTACTTGGAGGACTATCTCGACCCGGACGAAGACAGTCTCGTCGTCGTCGCGGTTCGAGAGCCCGGTCGACCTACGAGGGACGCCGAGGACGCTATCAACGTCGCGCGAGCGCGGTTCGGGACGCCAGCGCCGACGATGGAGACGCGCGAGGGTGACACCGTTCCGGAACTCCTGTCGGCGATCGACGAACACGACCCCGACGAGGTGGTCGTCGGGACCAACGGCGGGCGGGCGGCCGACCAGGGCGTCGGGTCGACGGTGACCGAACTGCTACGGCGACTTCGCCGCCCGGTCGTCGTCGTTCCTTTGCCGAGTTTCAACCGTCCCTGAACCGGTCGAACAACCCTGGTTCGGGAAACGAGAGGTCGAGCTCGACACCGAGGAGGCCCTCGGTCGCCGCGGCGACGGCCGGCGCGAGCGTCGATTCGAGATCGAGCGCGGTCGGAATCGGCGCGTCCGGCGGTGCCATCGGAATCGCGTAGTCGGCATCGGAAACGGTGAGTGCGCCTTCCGCGTCAGTTCGCGTAGCGACGACGGCGTCCGCCGGTGCGCCTACGTCGTGGAGTCGGCCGCGCTGTCGTGGCAACAGGTCGGTCCCCCGTCGGGCCGCCGGGACGACGAGCGCCCGACGCCGTGCGGCCACGAGCGCCGCGACCGACTGGTTGGCCGCGACCGGTGGGACGTCCAGGAGGACGTGGTCGAACCGCTCGGCGGCGTCGGCGACTGCCGTCTCGAATCGCCGCGCACTTTCGGGCGTCTTTGCCCGGGCGAGGCGCTCGAACGGCGCGTGGGCCGGACAGAGTGCGACACGGCCCGGCGCGTCGATGTCCCAGTCGTACAGCGCGTCGGCAAGCGACGCCTCGCCGGTCGCGACCGTAGTCACCTCGGCGTCGATGCGTCCCTCGACGAACGTCGCGAGTCCCTGTGTGGCGAACGCAGCGTCGAGGATGGCCACGGACCGATTCGCCCGTGCGAGCGTCGCCGCCACCTCTACGGCAGTCCTGGTCGTTCCGGCACCGCCGGTCACCCCTACGAGCGCGAGCGTCGAACTCCCCATAGCCTACGTGGCTCCCGTGATGGAATAAAAACCTCCCGACTGGCGACGGCTGAGCAAATACGGCCGACACGAACGCTTATGCTGCGGTACGTCCTCAGAAACTATGCAGAAGGTAATCAAAATGAAACGAAGTGGGGGCGAAAACAAGTGGAGTCGACGGGGATTTCTGCGGGCGGTCGGGGCGACCACCGCAATCGGGTCGTTGGCGGGCTGTGGCGGGCTCACGCAACAGGAGTTCGTCGCCGATGCCGTCGTGCTGCCCGCTGACGCACAGGCGCAACTCGGGATGAGCGCCGTCGTCGAGCAGCCACAACGAAACGAGATCGAGCGCACCGTTGGCGGACAGGACGTCAAAGCGACCATCGAGAGCTTCGTCTCGGTGTACGCACAGGGCGGAAGCGAAGGGACGTCGAAGGAGGAGGACGGCGCGAAAGACGACGAGTCGTTCCTCTCTGGATTCGCCGGTGACGGCGAGGACGGCGACATTTTCGCCGGACCGGCGACGGCGTTCGATGTCGTCGGCGGGACGGTGTCGTTCCTCGACGGCGACGACTCGGTCGACCCGCGCGGAATCGTCCTGTTTGCGCCCGCTGCGGCCCTGCGCTCCGGGCGCTCGCTCGATGCCGGGAACGTCCTCGCGGTGGCGCATCGCTCGGCGTTCGAAGGAGCGAAGGCGTTCGTTGCCGGTGACGACGGCGTGTTGTTCCCGGACTCGACGTTCTTCCCGGACACTCTCTTCGCGTCCGAAAAGCCGACGTGGCTCCCCGACGAGCCGCAGTGGGAATCGCCCGGTGAGGCGTCCGTCGCGTTCTTCGCCGAGGGTGACGCCGATGTGGCGCTGCCCGACGGGAAGCGATTCGAGGCCGGAACGGAGATCGACGCTGAGTTCGTCGCTGCGCCAGCCGACGCGTTCCTCGACCCCGGTGTCTCGGTCACTGACCCCGACCGCATGGCGAAATCGCTCGGTATCGACCCGTCGGAACTGGCCGTGACCGATCCCGACCGCATGTCTCGCGACGCCGGTCTCGTGATATTCTCGGACCGGAAGCGCGGCGTCCCGTTCGCGTACTTCCCGGGGTCTACGTGGTTCCCGGACTCGACGTTCTTCCCGGATACCCTCTTCGCCGGCGACCGGCAGGTGCTCGCCGCGCCGCTCGGAACGCTGTTCCCGGACTCGACGTTCTTTCCGGACGGCTATTTCTTCCCGGACGGCTACTTCACACCGGAGCGCCTCGCGCTGTTCTTCCCCTCGAAACCACTCGACGAGGTCCCGAAGCCGTTCGCTGCCGTCGAATCCGCCGCGGAGATAGCACCGGGCAAGACGCTGCTGTTCGCGCCGGTGGCGTTTCCAGACTCGACGTTTTTCCCGGATTCGACGTTCTTCCCCGACGGCTACTTCTTCCCGGATTCGACGTTCTTCCCGGACTCGGCGTTCTTTCCGGACACCATCTTCGCCGAAGCGAGCGGCGGCGCCGCGTCGGTCACGAGTTCGAAACCGTCCGAAGCGTTCCCGGATTCGACGTTCTTCCCGGACAGTACGTTCAGCCCGACCGAGGTGTTTCACTTCCCCGGCCGATTCAAGTTCTCGACGGATGTCTTCGCCGAGGGCGGTGTGCCGGTGACTTACCGCGCACAGTCGGGGTCGATGGCCGACGTGAACGAGAGCGAACTCGGCGGCGGCGTTCTCAGCGTCGGCGTGCTCAGCACGCCTGCCGCCAGCGTCGCCGGGCAGTCGCTCAACCCGCTCGCTCGCCTTGGACTCTCCGACCTGCTAACGAATGCGGGGGCCGAGTCGTTCCTCAGTTCCACGGGCGTCGGTTCGGGCGACGTGAACTGGGAACGCGGCCCGACGCGACTGACTACGAGCGAGGCGACGGTTCTCGGCGAGTCAACCACGCTTGAGACGTACGCAGGTGTTCTCAGCGGCGCGGACCCGAGCGTCGTCTACCTCCACCTTGCTCGCGTCGAGAACGGGAATAGCGTCGTCGTCGCGGCGGGCGTCCACAGCACCCCAGCCGAGGACACCGGGCGGCCGTTCGTCGGTGCAGACGGCTACCTCAGCCAGTCCGAGTTGGCCGATTACCGCGCGGACGTAGCCGCCGTCGACGAGGCGCTGGTCGTCCGCTAGTTGGCGTCTTCGATCGCCGCTGCGATGTCGTCCAGTTCGTCGTCAGAGAGGTCCGGCCGACTCCCGAACAGCGAGTGGATCGGGCGGCCGCCGTCGTCGGCGAAGCGAGGGACGATGTGGCCGTGGACGTGTGGCACCTCTTGGCCGGCCTCCTCGCCGTTGTTGAACGCGACCGTGCTGCCGTCGGCGTCGACGGCCGCTTCCACTGCCGGGGTGAGGTCGTGCAGCGCCGCGAACACGTCGCTTCCGACATCACCTGGTAGGTCCCCGAGCGTCTCGTGGTGAGCTTTCGGGATGACGAGCGTGTGGCCCGGAGCCAGCGGATTGGCGTCTAAGAAGGCCAGTACGTCGTCGTCCTCGTAAACGGTTCGACTCGGGATGTCGCCGGCGACTATCTGACAGAAGATGCAGTCGTCCTGTTGCTCTGACATGTTGAGTGGACACCTCGTGGGTCACTCGGAACGACGGACAGCAGAATGAAGAACGTGGTGGGTCGGTCCGTGGTGGGGACTGTTTCGAGTGCAGGGACCAAATCAGCGCTCGTAGACGCTCGGCGTCGGCCTGAGCGCCGCGTAGAACACGCAGAACAACACGACGACCGTGGCGATCGCAATCCCAACCGTCCCGCCGATGAGCGAAAGGCAGATTCCGAGGGCGAGGCTGAAGGCCGTCCACTTCACGGCGTCTGTCACGGGGTCGGAGGAGGGCATAACAGGAATACCTCGCGGCAGTTCAAATAGATGCGGGATAGATGACAGCTTCTCACCCGTCTACCTCCGTCGGGTTTTACTCGACCGTACGCGCAACGGCAGCGGCTAGCTCGGTCGCGTACTCGTCGTACTCGTAGCCCAACCGCGACAGCCACACCTCCTGATAGCTGGGGTGTAACAGCGGGACGATTGGAACGCCCAGCGCTTCGCTCTCGCGGACAGTCAACACGCTATCGAGAAAGCCGTCGACCCTCTCACCATCGAGGGCAAGAATGGTCTCGGTCGCGTGTTTCCCGGTCGGAACGACCGCCTTCGGAGCCACCGTCTCGACTTCCGCAACGAGGTACGGTCGGCAGTTCGCCAGTTCCTCGTCGGTCGGGTCGCGGTTCGCCGGCGGGTGGCACTTCACCGCGTTCGTGTAGTAACAGTCCTCGTGGCCGAACCCGGCGTCGGCGAGCAGGGCGCGTACCTTTCGCCCGGAACGCCGGGAGGTGTAGGCCATTCCCGTCAGGTTCCCGCCCTGCCAGTGGTCGGCCTCGGGGTCGCCCTCGGCGGGGGCTTCGCCGACGACGACCACGTCGGCGTCGAGCGGGCCGTTCCCCCACGAGATACACTCGCGGGCCTCGGCGAGGGCGGGACAGCGCTGACAGTCGGCGGCCTGTCGGTTGCGCTCGTCGAGGTCGGGAAATTCCGGCACGAACGGACGATGGGGTGGTGGCCCGAAAGAGTTGCTGGCCGCTCACGAAACGGTCGTTCTCGTGTTCGCTTCGACGGCAGATTTCGACGCTGTCGACCCACAACGCATTTGTTCCGCCCGGCTGACCCATCAGCAGTATGCCCTCCAGTTACGAATTCCGAACGATCGAGGTCGATAGCAGCGTGATGGTGGCCGGACTCGGTGGCGACGTCGAGCCGCCGGTCGCGCGACTAAACGAACTCGGTGCCGAGGGGTGGGATGTCGCTGCCCCTATCACCGACAAAACAGGGGAGACGGTCAGCCTCCTGTTGCGACGCGAAGCGTAGCACGCACAATCGATTGTCCTTTAGTGCCGGCGGCGGATTGGTTCGGTATGGACAGGTTCGCCGCAGTCGACGACCAGTACGACCCCGAGAGCGTCGAGGAGGGGGTCTTCTCTTACTGGGACGACGTCGACGCCTACGAGCAGACGAAAGCGCACCGCGCCGACGGCGAGGAGTTCTTCTTCGTCGACGGCCCGCCCTACACCTCCGGGGCCGCACACATGGGGACGACGTGGAACAAGACGCTGAAAGACCTCTACATCCGCTACCACCGGATGCAGGGGTACGACGTGACCGACCGGCCGGGCTACGACATGCACGGCCTGCCCATCGAGACGAAAGTCGAGGAGCGACTCGACTTCGAGAACAAGAAGGACATCGAGCGCTTCGGCGAGGAGAACTTCATCGAGGAATGCAAAGCGTTCGCCGAGGAGCAGCTAGAGGGCCTCCAGACGGACTTTCAGGACTTCGGCGTCTGGATGGACTGGGACAATCCCTACAAGACGGTCAATCCCGAGTACATGGAGGCTGCGTGGTGGGGCTTCCAGCGCGCTCACGAGCGCGGGCTGGTCGAACAGGGCCAGCGCTCCATCAACCAGTGTCCCCGCTGTGAGACGGCTATCGCCAACAACGAGGTCGAACGCGAGGAGGTCGGCAAACCCTCGATTTACGTGAAGTTCCCCTTGGCTGAGCGCGAGGGGAACCTCGTCATCTGGACGACGACGCCGTGGACCATCCCCGCCAACACCTTCGTCGCCGTCGACGGCGACGTGACCTATCAGGGCGTGCGAGCGACGAAAGACGGGGAGAGTGAGGTGCTCTACGTCGCGGAACCGCGCGTCGAGGACGTCCTCTCGAAGGGCCGCTACGACGACTACGAGGTCGTCGAGGAAGTCACCGGCGAGGAGATGGTCGGCTGGGCGTACGACCATCCGCTGGCCGAGGAGGTCCCCAACCACGCCAGCGGCGAGGGGTCGCTGCAAGTCTACACCGCCGACTACGTCGACGCCGAGGACCAGACGGGTCTCGTTCACTCCGCGCCGGGCCACGGTGAGGAGGACTTCGAACGCGGGCAGGAACTCGGTCTCGAGATCTTCTGTCCGGTGGGCAGCGACGGCGTCTACACCGAACAGGGTGGAGAGTACGCGGGCACGTTCGTCCGCGACGCCAACGACGATGTCATCGACGACTTAGCGGTGAAGGGCGCGCTTCTGGCCAGCGAGTCGGGCTACACCGTCAACGAGGGCCACTGCTGGCGGTGTAACACGGGAATCGTCCGCATCGTCACCGACCAGTGGTTCATCACGGTCACGGACATCAAAGACGAACTCGTAGCGAACATCGAGGACAGCGAGTGGCACCCCTCGTGGGCGCGGGACAACCGCTTCCGCGATTTCGTCGAGGACGCTCCCGACTGGAACGTCTCCCGCCAGCGTTACTGGGGCATTCCGATTCCCATCTGGCTCCCCGATAGCGAGGCGACAGCCTCGAACGGAAGTAGCGCGGAGCGAAGCTCCGCGGACCATTCGAGCGGGCAAAGTCCGCGAGAAGACGGCGAAGCCGCTGAAGACTGGAGCGGCGACATGGACGACGCCATCGTCGTCGGCGACCGCGAGGAACTCGCCGACCGAGTAGACCAGGACATCGATCCCGAGACGGTGGACCTGCACAAGGGGACCGTCGACGACCTCACCATCACCGAGGACGGCACGACCTACACCCGCGTCGGCGATGTCTTCGACGTGTGGCTCGACTCCTCCGTGGCGACGTGGGGAACGCTCGACTACCCCGAGCAGACCGAGGACTTCGAGCGCCTGTGGCCTGCCGACCTCATCATGGAGGCCCACGACCAGACCCGCGGCTGGTTCTGGTCGCAACTGGGGATGAGCACCGCCGCGACAGGCGAGATACCGTACAAGGAGGTGCTGATGCACGGCTACGCCAACATGCCCGACGGCCGCGGGATGTCGAAGTCCAAGGGCATCCTCGTCGACCCCCACGAGGTCATCGAGAAGCACGGTCGGGACCCGATGCGCCTGTTCTTGCTCTCCGTGACCGCACAGGGCGAGGACATGAACTTCTCGTGGGAGGAGACCCAGGAGATGCAGCGCCGGCTGAACATCCTCTGGAACGTCGCTCGCTTCCCGCTGCCGTACATGCGTGCCGACGACTTCGACCCCGAAGCGACGACGGTCGAAACTGTCCGAGACCACCTCGAACTCGCCGACGAGTGGGTCCTCTCGCGCCTCCAGAGCGTCGAGGAAGCGATGACCGAACACATGGACAACTTCGAGAACGACAAGGCCGCCGACGAACTGCTCGATTTCGTCGTCGAGGACGTCTCTCGCTTCTACATCCAGGTCGTCCGCGAGCGGATGTGGGAGGAAGAAGACAGCGACTCGAAGCGAGCCGCTTACGCCACGCTCTATCGCGTTCTCGAAGAAGTGGCCGCGCTGTTCGCGCCGTTCACTCCGTTCGTCGCCGAGAAGATATACAGTTCGCTGACCGGCGACGCGGGCCACCCGACGGTCCACATGTGCGACTGGCCGGAACCGACCGCCGACCTGCACGACCTCGCACTCGAAGATGAGATCGAGGTCGTCCGCGAAGTCGAGGAGGCAGGCTCGAACGCCCGTCAGCAGGCCGAGCGGAAACTACGCTGGCCGGTGACGCGCGTCGTCGTCGATACTGACAGCGACGCCGTGGCCGACGCCGTCCGCTCGCAGTCGGCCATCGTCGCCGACCGGCTCAACGCCCGCGCCGTCGACGTCGTCGGGGCCGACGAGACGTGGGGCGAACTCCACTACTCGGCCGCCGCCGATATGAGCGAACTCGGCCCGGCCTTCGGGGACGACGCCGGCCGCGTGATGAACGCACTCAACGACGCCCGTATCGAGGAGCCGTCACTCGATACCCTCGAAGGAGCCGTCGAGGACGCGCTCGGCGAGAGCGTCGAGTTAACCGAGGAGATGGTCGAGTTCCGCCGTGAGACGCCCGAGGGCGTCACCGGTACGGAGTTCGAGGCGCTCGACGGCGGCGGCGTCGTCTACGTCGATACCACGCTCACGGAGGACATCGAGAGCGAGGGGTACGCCCGCGAGGTCATCCGCCGAATTCAGGAGATGCGTAAGGAACTCGAACTGGATATCGAGGCTCGCATCGTTGTGGACCTCTCGATTGCCGACGACCGCGTGGACTCACTGGTGCGGGAACACGAGGCACTAATTACGGAGGAAGTGCGTGCCGACGAACTCGGGACTGTCGCGGACGGCCACCGCAAGACGTGGGACGTCGAAGGTGTCGAGATGGAGATCGCTATCGCCCCCGTGACGGCGGCGGAAGCGTCAGACTAAGTAGCCGACCTCTGCCACCCGAGACCACGTTTTTCAAAGGATGAACCGAGAACGCACGTCTGCAACC
Source organism: Haloarcula amylovorans (assembly GCF_004681185.1). GTDB lineage: Archaea > Halobacteriota > Halobacteria > Halobacteriales > Haloarculaceae > Haloarcula > Haloarcula amylovorans. The sequence continues at coordinate 270,319 of NZ_SRIF01000002.1, forward strand.
GAAGACGGTGTGAGTAACGGGTAACAACTGCTAACATCTCACAAGGAGAACTAGTCTGTAGCGCTCACTGCGAAGTCACGCGGCCGAGAGGGACACGTCGAACGGAGCGCGGGAGCAACCCATGGCAGCAACAGCACCACTCGCGGAGAACAAGGAACTCGCGCGGCGGATTCCCGAGGCGGTCGCCACGGAGGGCGATATCGACCTCCTCGACGATATCTGCACGCCGGACGTCGTCGACCACAGTCCGCTGGGCGAGGTATCGGGTCGTGAGGAACTGAAAGCACAGATAGCGGGGATTAGAGAGTCATTCGAGGGATTCTCGGCGACCGTCGAGGATATCGTCGCCGAGGGCGACACTGTCGCCATGCGTGTGACCCTACGCGGGGAACACGTCGGCGAGTTCATGGGCGTCGAAGCGACCGGAAAAGCGGTCACCATCGACAACATGGTGTTCACCCGCATCGAGGACGGCAAGATCGCCGAGCGGTGGGTCCAACCGGACCTGCTCGGCCTCATGCGACAGGTCGGCGCGGTCGACGTACCGATGAACTGAGGGACCGTCTCTCGACTTTTGTGTCGACGCGTTCGTGACCATTTCACCGGGGTCGCGGCGTTCGCTGGCATCCTCACGTACCGCTACCGGATTGGCCCGATGGTGAAAATCAGAGTTCCGCGGCGACGACGGGCGCGGCGCTGACCTCGCTGACAGCGCGTTCGAGCGTGTCGGTGCCGTAGACGGCTTCGACGCCAGCGATGGAGAGTTTCGTCAGCGCGTTGCCAGCGAGCATCGGGTGGACGCAGGTGACGAAGACGCGCTGTGCGTCTCGTTCCATCAGCACCTCGACCGACTCGCTCATCGTCGACCCCGTCGCGATGATATCGTCGACGAGCACCACGTCGCGGTCCCCGACCGGCGCGTCGCTTGGCGTTATCTGGATGTCGCCGCTGTCGTAGTCCCGGTCCTTCTCGAAGTAGTCCGTCTCGCCCTCGCCGTAGCCGTCTCTGGCTGTGACCGCGAGGTCGATTGCGCCTTCGTCCGGCGAGAGAAAGAGCGGGTCCTCCAAATTTTCGGGAAGCGGGTCGGCGAGCACCCCGGCGGCGTCGACGTCCGTCGCTGGAACGTCGAAGAAGTCACAGACGGCCGGTTCGTGAGGGTTGACCGTGATCACGCGGTCGGTGCCCGTCGAGAGGGCTCGCGCCATCGCCCGCGAGGAAACGGGCTGACCGGCCCGGAACGCTTCGTCTTGCCGAGCGTAGCCCATGTACGGCAGGACCGTAACGACCTCGCTGGCCCCGACTTCTCGGGCGGCGTCTTGCAACTGGAGCGCCTGTACGTGCGCGTCGCTATCCACCGTCGAGGCGACGACGACGGCTCGCTCGCCCGCCACGGCCTCGGGGAGCCGGACGACGTGTTCGCCGTCGGGGAACCGTTCGTACTCGACGCGAGCGAGGCGCTCGTCGGTCTCCTCGGCCAGCGCCGCCGCGAACGCTTGCGTGTCCGCCCCGGGGATAATCATGTGCGAGGGGTCGCTGGCCGGGCTAAACCGCTTTTCGATTCGAGGGCTAGCATCTGTAAACCGTTTCGATGGAACCAGCGCTGTTACACAGAACGACTGAAAGCCCCGACGCGGTCGGCGAACCCCGGTGACGCAAGCACCACAGGAGCGAACGAAGTGAGCGACGAGGAGCACAGCGAACCGCGGGAGCCGACCGCGTCGCCCCTTTCATTCCCGCCCTATTGTCGTTCTGACGGCCGTCTCTCGGCGGTTGCGTCACTGGCAGAAACCCAGCGGTTGCGTCACCGGCAGAGGCCTGTCGGCTGTGTCGTGGGCAGTGGGGCGGGCCGTCGCGCTACGCGACGGCCACGCCGACGACGTCGGGGAGGCCGAGCGAGCGCTGTCGCCACCCGCCGCGGCCGTCGGCGGTGGCCTCGTCCGCGGTGTCGACGAGGAAGGTCCCGTCCTCGGTGATGGCGTAGGTGTCGTCGCCGTAGGTCACGTCGATGACCCGTTCTCGGACCGGTAAATCGCAGGTCCACCAGTCGCCGTCCGTGAGGACGTACAGTTCGTCGGCGTCGGCCGCGTGGACGCGTCTGTCTCCGTCGCCGGACTGCGCGGTGTCGCTGGCGACGGCGCTGTGGCCGCCCGAGCGGAGCTCGGTCCACTCCGCGCCCGTCTGCTCGTAGAGACCGTCGGCGGTAGCGGCGTAGCCTGGCGTCACGTCGGTCACGTCGTGGAGACCGAGCCGGTTGCAGTCGGGGAGCGAGTAGACGCCGTCTTCGGCCCCCAGCAGGCCGCCGTCGATGGCGCGTACGTCCGCGACAGTACCCGTTTCGTGCCACGCGCCGTCGGCGTAGCGGCCGACTCGACCGTCGCCAGCGGCCAGCAAGCCGTCGGCGTCGTACCCCACCGCCGTCGCCGGTCCGAACCCGCTCTCGGCGAACCCATCGTCCGTCGAGACCAGCACCGACTCGTCGGTGGCGACCGCTATCTCGCCGTTCGCACCGGCGACATCCCGGGCCGAACATCGCTCTTCGAGGCTGAAACGACCGATCTGCCCGCCGGCGGTCTCGACGCGCGTGACGCCGAGCCCCGACGCGACGTAGGCGTGGGTCTGCGGGCGCGTCTCGCCGTACATCCGCTTCTCGGAGAGTGCGATGTCGTCGTCACTCACCTCATATCGCCTCTTTGTACGCTTCGAGGGCATCGTCTATGTCCTCACCTGTGTGGGCATCACAGATGAACTGTGACTCGAACTGGTTCGCCGTCAGGAACACGCCCTGATCTTTCATCTCGGGCCAGAAGAGACGCTCCCAGCGCTCCGTCTCGGCTTGTTTGATGTCTCCAGCGTTCTTCGGGCAGTGTTCGTAGCGGGGACACGCTTGCCGCTGCTGACAACCAGCGTCGCAGTGTCCCTCGAAGGTATCAGGTGCGTCTCGTGTGAAGACGACCTTGAACATCGAGTCAGTACCGACGACGGTGTATTCGGGGGCCTGGTCTTCGAGGATATCCTGCAGGCCCGAGCGCAGTCGCTCGCCGAGACCGTTGACGTGGTCGTATACGTCGTTTTCGGCCGCGTACCGCAGCGTTTCCAGACCGGCGGCCATCGTCACCGGGTGGCCCGAGAACGTCCCGGACTGGAAGACGTCTCCCGCGGGCGTGAACTGCTCGAGTATCTCGCTTTTCCCACCGATCGCGCCGACGGGGAACCCGCCGCCGACGATCTTCCCGAACGTCGTGAGGTCGGGGTCGATGTCGAACTTCCCCTGGGCGCACTGGAGGCCGCCGACGCGGAAGCCGGTGATGACCTCGTCGAAGACGAGGAGCGAACCGTGTTCGTCACAGAGGTCCCGGAGCGTCTCGTGGTACCCCTCGACGGGGTGGACGATGCCGTAGTTGCCGAGGATGGGTTCGGTGAGGACGGCGGCGATGTCGTCGCCGTGCTTGGCGAACACCGTGTGCGCGGCTTCCTCGTCGTTGAACGGAACCGTCAGCGTGTGCTCGGCGAAACTCTCGGGGATGCCGGGACTGGAGGGGTGAGTGTCGTCGCCCTCGCCCTCGACCAGCGTGGACTCCTGTGCGCCGTGATAGCCGCCCTGCATCACGACGATCTTGTCCCGACCCGTGTATCCGCGTGCTAGTCGCACCGCGGAGACGGTGGCTTCTGTGCCGCTGTTGACGAAGCGCACCATCTCGACGCTGGGGACGTGTCGTGTGACGAATTCCGCGAGTTCCACCTCGACTTCGGTGGGCGCGCCGTACATCGGTCCCTCCGAAGCGCGTTGCTGGACAGCCGACTGGACCTGTTCGGGCATGTCGTGACCTAACAGCAGGGGGCCGTACCCCATCACGAAATCGAGGTAGCGGTTGCCGTCGGCGTCGACGACGTGGCCGCCGTCGCCCTTCTGGACGAAGAAGGGGTAGGGGCGGATGGCACGCACTGATGAGTTGACGCCGCCGGGCATCACCGAGAGCGCCCGGTCGTACAGGGCTCGTGACTGCTCGTGGTTCATAGCGCGGCTTTCGAACGCTGCCTGAAAGAACCTGACGGGTCGCCCGTTCGCCTCGACGAGCGCGTCGTCCCCCCTGTTCGTGACGCAGTGGACATTCGTTCGATGGTGCGCGTATATTTGGCATTCCTTCAATCCAAATATTCGTAATGAGAAATAAAATCACGTGCTGGACGTTCGTCTCGGATTCGAACGGTATTGTGGGTATGTTTGATGGACAGTGTTTTAGAACTCTATCTGAACAGTATATGTGTGAAAGAGCGGACGTTCGAACAACGGCGAGCGATAAAAGTACCTAATCTATAATAACTGGAGCGACTTACCGATGGCACACAAGAAAGAGGACGTCAAAGGCGAACTGTACGGTGACGAGGTCAGAGAGAAGCTAGAGGAGTTCGCGGAACGCGGTTGGGAGTCGATTCCGGAGGACGAACGGTCAGCGTGGTTTACGCGATTCAAGTTCTGGGGCGTATTCCACCACCGCGGCGGGCAGGAGTCGTATTTCATGATGCGCCTGACCAACTGCGGCGGGATCCTGGAACCGGAACAGCTCCGCGCGATCGGCGAAGTCGCCCGCGACTACGCGAAGGGACCGGCCGAGAACCCCGAGTTCGGCAACGGCTGGATCGACCTCACGACGCGACAGTCGATCCAACTGCACTGGCTGAAACTCGAAGACATCCCCGAGATCTGGGAGAAACTCGAAGCGGTCGGCGTCTCCTCTCGCTCCGCGGGCGGGGACACGATGCGCAACATCTCGGGCTGCCCGGTCGCCGGGAAAGCCGAGGAGTTCGTCGAGTCCCGTCCCATCTTAGACGAGATTCAGGAGACGATTCGCGGCGACAACGAACTATCGAACATGCCCCGGAAGTTCAACATCTCGGTGTCGGGCTGTCGACAGGGCTGCGCGCAGGACGCCATCAACGACATCGGGCTGGAACCGGCCCACAAGTTCATCGACGGGGAGGACGTCGAAGGGTTCAACCTCCGCGTCGGCGGTGGCCTCGGCGGCCGCGAACCGCGCGAGGCGCGCCCGCTGGATCTGTTCGTCCGGCCGGAACACGCCGTCGAGACGGTACGTGCGTTCGTCGAACTGTACCACGAGGAGGGGAACCGGCAGAACCGCTCGAAGAACCGGGCTCGTTTCTTCGTCGATGAGTGGGGCACCGACGATATCCGCGAGGCACTCGACGAGCGACTCGACTTCGAGTTCGAGTCCTCCGGGACGGACTTCCGCGGCGAGTACAGCTACAACGCCGGGAAGTCGGCCCAGCAGGGTGCTCACGACCACGTCGGCGTCTACGACCAGCAGGACGGCAAGAACTACGTCGGCCTCTCGGTGCCCGTCGGCCGCCTCCCCGCCGAGGAAGCGATCGAACTCGCAGACCTGGCAGCCGAGTACGGCTCCGGCGAGGTGCGACTGACCCGTCGACAGAACCCGCTCGTCATGGACGTGCCCGACGAGCGACTCGACGACCTGCTCGACGAACCGCTCCTGGCGAAGCACAAGCCCGAACCGAATTCGTTCGTGCAGGGCGCGATGGCCTGTACCGGGACGGAGTTCTGCTCGCTCGCACTGACGGAGACGAAAGCGCGGATGGCTCGGACGCTCCGCTGGTTGGGCGAAAACATCGATGTTCCCGACGACGTGGACCGTATCAAGATGCACTTCTCCGGGTGTACGGCCGACTGCGGGCAGGCGATGACCGCCGATATCGGTCTCCAGGGGATGCGCGCCCGCAAGGACGGCGAGATGGTCGAGGCGATGGACGTCGGCGTCGGCGGCGGGATGGGCGACGAACCCACGTTCATCGATTGGGTCCGCCAGCGCGTGCCCGCCGACGAGGTTCCGGGGATGCTCGCCAATCTCCTCGAAGCCTACGCCGCGCTCCGCGAGGAGGGGCAGACCTTCCGTGAGTGGGTCGACGCGACGGGCCACGAGACCATCGTCGAACTCGCGGAACCCGAGGAGGTCGAAGGGTACGAGGACCCCTGTCTCGCCGACGGCAAGCAGTCGTGGTACCCCTTCGACGACGGCGAGAGTCCGGCCCCGACGGACGCAGAGGGGGTGCCGCTGTCGGCCGACGACTGAGCATCACGACTGCGCCGGGTTTCTCCCGGCATCCCGACGCCGCTGGCCGTACAGCCGGCATTCCGACGGAACCGCTCGTGTCCACGCGTTCCGTCGAGTCGTCTTTTCGCGATTTGTCCTTTCACTCACGACTCGACAGCGTCGGCTCCGGCGACGGTGGCTACCGCTCTCCGCCACTCCACTCGCCGAGGCAGTGTACTCGGCGGTTTCGTTCCCGTCTGGCGTCGTCTATATGGCTACCCGTTTTCGAACCCGCTCGACGTGCGTTGCAGCCGTGCGAGTTCGTTGGAGCGGCTATCGGCCTGTCTATCGCTATCGAATTCCGCTGGTCCCCGGACTATCAGTGCCGGTCATCTCCCCGGGTTCACGGCTGCCGACTCCCGGCGACGAGCGACCGGTGACAGCAGTCATCCGGACCATCGAGACGGAGCGCTGTATCTCTACGCGTTCGCATCTGAACGTTCGACGCGCTGCCGGGAGGTTCGAACCGAGAAAAGGGCAACTGGCCGCAAAAACTGCTTACTCGTCGGAGTCGTCGACCGGGAACTGCTCGTGTTCGCGGACGGTGTTCAGGACGACCGACGTCGCGGCCGACCGGACGTCCGGGTCGGTGAGCAGGTCCTTGATGCGGGCGTTCATCTCGTCGGTGTCGCGGAACTTCCCGACGGCGACGATGTCGTGACTCCCCGTCACCTCGTAGACGGCGACCATGTTTCGCTGGTCGCGAAGTCGGTCGGTCACGCTTTCGAGGCCGCTGCCGTCCACCGAGAGCTGGAAGACGGCAGTAACGTCGTAGCCAAGCGCCGCGTAGTCGATGCGGGCGGTGTACTCCTCGATGACGCCCGTTTCGACCAGTTGATCCATCCGGCGCGAGACGGTCGTCGCGGCGACACCCGTCTCGGCAGCGACGTCGCGGGCGCTGGCCCGGCCGTCGCGCAACAGTGCGTTCACGACCCGCCTGTCGATATCGTCGACCATTGCCGGCCGCTCAGACGGCCTCTGGTCCACGTTTGCCCGTCCGGACTTGGTAGGCGTCGTCGACCGGCAGGACGAAGATCTTCCCGTCGCCCTTCTCGCCGGTGTGGGCCGCGTCCGCGATGGCTTCGACGACGTCGTCTGCGGGGATATCCGCGACGACGGTCTCTATCTTGACCTTCTGGTGGAGGTCGACGACGTACTCCTCGCCGCGCCACTGCCCCTTCTTCGCGGGCTGTGAGCCGCGGCCGGAGACGTTCGTCACCGTCAGCGAGGGCGCGCCGACTTCCGCGAGCCCTTGCTTGACGTCGCCGAGTTTGTCCGGTCGAACCATCGCCACGATCATCTTGATCTCTTGGTCGTCAGTCATCTTTGGAACCTCCGTCTGCGCGCACGCTCTCACTCACTATACCACCGTCGGCGACGACGCTGTCGCCGGAGCCGAACTCGGGGTAGGTCTCGACGCCGTGTTCGCTGACGTCGAGGCCTTCCTGCTCGTGTTCGGGCGTGACGCGGGCCTGTCCAATCGCCTTGAGGACGCCCCAGATGAGGCCGGTCGAGACGATGGTCCACGCCGCGATGACGGCGACGCCGATGGCCTGTGCGACGAACGCGTTGAGGACCGAATCAACGACGCCGGGGGCGGCGACGAACGGGTATAGCAGCGTGCCCAGCACGCCTGCGCTCCCGTGGACCGGGAAGACCGCACAAACGTCGTCTATCTGCAGGCGCTTCTCGACGAAGCCGAACACGAGCGGGAGCTGGACGCCCGCGAGGCCGCCGACGACGAACGCGCCCCACCACGACGTGGTGTGGGGAATCGCCGTGATGCCGACCAGTCCGGCCAGCAGGCCGTTGGCGACGTACAGCGTGTCGACTTTCCCGGTGCGGACCCACGCCATGAGCCCGGCACCCATCGCACCGCAGGCCATCGCGAGCGTGGTCGTCATGGCGACCCGACCCAGCTGATCGCCGAGGAATGCGCCGTCACCGCCGATGATGGCGGAGGTGCCGACGTTGAAGCCGTACCAGCCGAACGCGAGGAGGAGCGTCCCCAGCACGGCGAAGGTCAGCGAGTGGCCGGGAATGACGTTGACGCTCCCGTCTTCGTTGTACCGGCCCATGCGCGGACCGAGGACGTACGCCGCCGTCAGGCCGGCGATGCCGCCCATGCCGTGGACGATCATGCCGCCTGCGAAGTCGGTGAAGGCCGCACCACCGAAGCTGATGTACGCGCCGGCCCACGTGATACCCGTGACGACGGGGTAGATGACCGCCGCCAGCAGGAACGTGTAGGTGATGTACGCCCGGAGCTTCGCGCGACCGGCCACCGCCCCGGAGACGATGGTTGCGGCCGTCATAGCGAAGACAGCGCCGTAGAGCCAGTCGATCCAGCCGGTGCCGCTGGCCGATGCGGCAGAGGCGAACCCGCTCCCGCCGACCAGCGACGAGATACCGGCACCGATGAGGAAGAACACCGTCACCCCGACAGACCACGTCAGCAGGTTCTTCGTGAGTTGGTTCGCTACGTTCTTCGAGCGCACCTGCCCGGCTTCGAGCATGGCGAAACCGGCGTGCATGAAGAAGATGAGGAACGATACGACCAGTATCCACGTGTAATTGAGCGCGTCCGCGGTGACTTGGAGTGGTGCGAGTACCATGATTCGTATTGGTTTTCGTTATGATTGCGTTTGAACGTCCAACTTTATCCTCTCTTCCACCAACTTCGTCAACTCGTTCACGGAGAAACATCTGGTAACACCACTACATAAGGGTTGGCTTTACGAAGATAGTCATTTAGTGGTATCAGGAAGACGAACGTCCAGATTGCAGTAGAGTATTATGGATATAAGGTTGTTCTCCGTCAAGAAAATACGCATCTGTCTGCTAGTATTCTGGACGAACGTGAACCCGTAGTTCACCCGGAAACGGTGAAAACGGGGTGTTTCGCTTGCGCGCACTCCGAATCTCGGGGCGAGTATCGTCGGTTCGCGGTCACCGTCGGAGCGCCGCTGTCAGCGCGACGCCGGCCAGGACGAGGCTCGCCAGCGCGAGCGGCGATAGCGCCGGCACGTCGATGCGAAAGAGTAGCGTCGTCAGCGCCGTGGCCCCGCCGACCAGCGCCGTCGTTCCGGCGACGTGGCCCAACTCGACGGACCGACTCGGTGCGGTACCGAGGTCCTCGTAGAGGTCCACCGCGGCGTGACCGAACGTCCACGCGAGCACCGTCCCAGCCCCTGCGACCAGCGCGGTCGCCGTCGTCGCGCCCTGTAACGCGGCGACTACCACTTCGAGGAACAGCGCCCCTCCGGCGAGGTCGACCAGTCTGTCGGAGCGGAGGGCCCCTCCACCGATCAGCAACAGCACCCCGGCCACACCGGCGACGGTCGAGAACAGGCCGAGACCGGCAGCAAACAGCGCCGTGAGCGCGGCGACGACAGCCGCAGCGCCACAGACGAGTCCCGTATGCGCCGTCATCAGTGCGTCCTCCACGCCCGGGCGGTCAGCTGCTGGAGCGACTCGTCGGCCCCCCAGTCGTGAACGTCCACGCCGACGGCCCGCAGTCCGCGCAGTCGGTCGCGCCGCTCCAGCCTGGCGAGCCGATGGCCGCCGGTGTCGGTCGCGGTTGGGTCCGGGCTCACGACCGTCACCGGATGGTCCCTGGCGGCGAGTCGGCGGACGACCGCCGCGCTGTCGTCGTCACACAGCGGCGAGACGAACACCACGTTGACGCCGCTCGGCAACTGTGCCAGCAGGCGGTCGACGTCCGGGGCTTCGGTGACCGGCGAGACGGCGAATGCGCGGTCGGTCCGTAATTGCTCGCGTGCCCGCCGTCGGTGTGCTCTGCTCGTATCTGGGTCGAGCCACGCCCAGTGGGGCGAGTACGCCGCGACGCCGACCGCGTGGCCGTCCTCGGGGAGGCCCTCGACGAGCGCCACCGCGGCCGTGACGCCTCGCTCGACGGCCGTCTGTGCGTCCGGTCGCGGGGCGAGAGCGGCTTCCTTTCGAGCGTCGACGACGACCACGACCCGCGCGGACTGCTCGCGGCGGAACTCGACCGTCGTAAGGTCGCCCGTGCGTGCGTATCGGTTCCAGTCCACACGAGACAGGGGGTCGTTCGAGCGGTGTTCTCGAAGCGCGTAGAAGGACAGCCCCTCCCCGCCCTCGTCGATCGGGACCTGTCCGGGCCGGTGTTTCGACTGCGGCACCAGCGGAAGCAGCGCCGACCCGGCCGGTCGGTCCCACGTCACCGCGTCCGGTTCGGCGTCGACGCGCGCCCGACGAGCGACCACGCCGACGACGTCCCTGACGACCACCGTCGCCGGGTCGAACACGCAGCGGCCGCTCCCGCTGGCAATCTCGTAGGTGACCGTCGTCTGTGCGCCCGGGCGGAGCGTCGCCCCCAGCGACGCCGACCCGTTCACCACCCGAACCGAATCGGGGACGCCGTCGGCGACCCGCAGGTCGGGAATCGTCCGCTGGCCGTCGTTGCGGACGGTGAGTTCGACGGTCACCGGTTCGCCGACGCCGGGGTCGGACGGGGTGAGGGAACGCCGGACGGAGACGCTGACCGCCGGCGGGACGGCGACCCGGTCGTACGCGCTCAGCGTGACGCCGACGCCGCCGAGCAACACCAGCGCCGGGGTCTGTGCCACGAGACCGACCGCGACGGCGACCAGCGCCGCCCCGCCGAGGCCGAACCAGCGACCGGTCCGATGGACTTCCTCGGTCATCGTTCGTCCCGCTGGAGCAGTTCGGCCGTCGCGTGGGCGACCCGCCGACGGAACGGCCGACTCCCGGTGAGCCACCCCGAGAGCCGAGTGAGCGCCGAAATCGGCGTACCGTCGAGCAGCGCTCGTGCGTCGTCATCGTCGGTCCACGACCCGTCTTCGAGCGCCGCTTTCGCGTCGTCGCGTGACCGCCCTTCGCGTTCGAGGACCGAGACACTGACCGCCTCGACGCGGTCGCGAATGGCGTCTCGACCCGTGCCCGCGGCCATCGCCGCGTCGAGGTCGTCGCCGGGCACCGCGGCGTGCTGGCTGTCGGTGTCGGGGAGTCGGGGTCCGCGCTCGCCGTCGAGCGAGCGGACCAGAAACGCGAGGAGAGCGACGGCACCAGCCACCACCGAGACCGCAAGCAACGGGAGGTCCGAGACGGTCCCCGAGGGGAGCGTCGGTTCGCCGACGGCGATCAGTCCGACAGCGAGCGCTGTCGCGCCAGCACCGACAGCTACGGGAAACGGCCGGAGATTCACGACTCTCCCTCCGTTTCTGCTCCCGACCCCGTCTCTGTCTCAGTCGCTGCCTCTGCTCCCGCCGTTCCGTCTGCTCCCATCGCGCTGTCGAGTGCATTACGGGCGCGCGTCTCGTGTTCGGGCGTCGGCGTCTCGGTGCCGTAGCGCACCCGCTCGAAGAGGTCTCTGAGCGTCTCGACCGCGCTGTCGTCGGCACCCGCGGCCGTCGCTCGCTCGGCGAACTCGCGGGGCGTCGCGGTGCCGTCGTCCGGACCGAACCGCTCGGTGAGGTCCGCCCACGCTCGATAGACGTCGTTCGTCAGCGGGACGTCTATGGCGGTCGCCGAGTACGACGACTTGGTGGCGGGGTCGCCCGTAGTGAAACTGAGCCTGTCGCCGCCCGTCTCCTCAACCGACGACCCGCGGCCGGCGGCCCACCAGAGACCGACGACGCCGAGGACGATGCCGGCGACGAGGACGCCAATCATCGGCGGCGAAAGCGAAGGGACCAGCGAGCGAGCGCCGTTGCCCGACTCGGGCGAGTCGACGCCGCCGGGATTCGAGGGGACGTCCCGCTGCCCCTGATTCTCGACACTGCCGTCCTCGGGCGTCACCGACGGATCTTCGCTGCCGACCGCGGCGTCGAGGCCGGCGGCACCGAGAGTAAACGACAGCAGGGCGACCGCGGCGACGAGCGCCACGAGGAGGGACTGTCGCTGCATACCGCAGTTTCAGTCCCTCTCGCTTGAATAGATTGTGGGACCACTCGTCTACGAACACCGGCGGCCCGGGCTACAAGCGATCGGCGACGTCCTCGGCGAAGTAGGTGAGAATCAGATCCGCGCCGGCCCGCTTGATCGAGAGTAGGGACTCGGCGGCGACCTCCTCTAAGTCCAGCCATCCCTTCTCGGCGGCGGCGTGGAGCATCGCGTACTCGCCGGAGACGTTGTAGGCGGCGACGGGGTGGTCGTAGTCCTCGCGGACCTGCTTGACGATGTCGAGATACGGGAGTGCGGGCTTGACCATCAGCACGTCCGCACCCTCCTCGACGTCGAGGGCGACCTCCCGGCGCGCTTCGCGGGCGTTCGCGGGGTCCATCTGGTAGTGCCGCCGGTCGCCGAAGGCCGGCGCGCCGTCGGCGGCGTCTCGAAACGGCCCGTAGAAGGCCGACTCGAACTTCGCGGCGTAGCTCATGACCGGAACTTCCGTATAGCCGTCCTCGTCCAGCGCCTCGCGGATGGACCGGACCATCCCGTCGGTCATGCTGGAGGGCGCGACCATGTCTGCACCAGCCCGCGCGTGACTGACGGCGGTCTGACTCAGCAACTCCAGCGTCTCGTCGTTGCGCACCGTGAGCGACGGGTCCGTCTCGGCGGTCTCTTCTAGCACGCCGCAGTGCCCGTGGCTGGTGTACTCACAGAGGCAGACGTCGGTGATGACGTAGGTGTCCGTCTCGGCAGTGATGTCCCGCACCGCGCGCTGGACGACGCCGTCCTCGGCCCACGCCCGCGAGCCGCGTTCGTCCTTCGACTCGGGGATGCCGAAGACCATTACCGCTTCGACGCCCGTCTCGCGGACCTCCTCGACGCGGGCGACGGCCGCTTCGACGGGCACTCGCTCGTGGCCCGGCATCGACTCGATGGGGACTCGCTCGTCGGTCGTCGCGTCGACGAACACCGGCGCGATGAGGTCCGACGCCGAGAGCTCCGTCTCGCGGACCAGCGGCCGCACGCCGTCGGTTCGCAGCCGGCGCGGGCGACGTGTCATGTCCATATCCCCCCTCTGGCCCTCGGAGCCATGAACCCACCGCTCGTCGGCCACAGCCAGAACGCCTATGTCCGCGCTGACCGGTTACACGAGTAGATGGCGACCGACGCTTCCGACGCCACGCGCAGCCCTGTTCGGACCTTCGCGGAGGATTACGGCCTGCTGGTCGTTGCCGCTTGCTTTGCCATCCTCGGCGTCGCCGGCATCGCGCTGTACGTCTTCGGCGACGCGGCCTACGCCGAGGCGCTCCTGCGGGAGTACGGACTGGCCGCGCTCTTCTTCGTCTTCATTCTGGAGGGCGCGATGTTGCTCTACTTCGCGCCCAGTGAGGCGCTCGTACCCGCCGCCGTCGCCGCCCTCGCACAGACGACCGGCGGCTACGATCTGCCGGCTATCGCAGCTATCCTCGGGGTGGCCGTCCTCGGCGCGACGATGGGCCAGACGGCGCTGTTCCTATTGACGAAACGCGGCGGCCGCGAGTGGTTGCTCGACCGGCCGTGGTTCCGCGTGAGCGAGGACCAACTGGACCGCTTCGGCCGCCTGTTCGACCGCTTCGGCGTGCTGGCGGTACCGCTCAGCAACACCCTCCTGTTCACGCGTGGAATGTTGACAGTACCCGCCGGTGTCGCCGGCATGTCGACGCGACGATTCGTCGCGCTGTCGGCGCTCGGCACGCTCTCCTTCGAGCTACTGCTCGCGGCGGCCGCGATGGGCGTCCTCGAACTGTTCTAATCCACCGTCTCGACGCGCTCGCGGAGCCACGCCATTGCTTCCTCGACCGTCTCGCTGTCCTCACCAGTCACCTTGATTCGACCCGGCGCGTCGTCGCTCCGGGGATAGCTCCCGACGGCGACGCCGAATAGCTCGCCGGCTTCTGCGACGATGCTGACCACGGCCCCCTCGGGTGCCGGCGTCCGGAGCGTCTCGGTCGTCCGGTCGCCGCCGAAGTCCGCGGCGACGGTCGCGAACATGGCCTTCAGTTCGTCCGGGATGCCCGGCATCACGTAGACGCCCTCTATAACGCAACCGGCGGCGAAGCTCTCGTCGGTCAGCAACGGCTCTGCGCCCGCTGGAATCGCCGCCCACGCGTCCAGATCGAGGTTCATGTCGTAGCGGTCGACCATCTCCGGGTTTTCTTCGGCGAAGCGGTCGGCCTTCGCTTCGAGGTGTGCGCGCACGTCTTCGGGCACGATCAACTCGCGGCCGAAGGCGTCGGCGACGCCGGCTTTCGTCACGTCGTCGGGTGTCCCGCCGATGCCGCCCGTGACGACGACCGCGTCGAAGGCGTCGTGATACCGGGATACGGCGTCGGCGATGATCGCCTCCTCGTCGGGGACGGTCAAGATTCGCGTGACCGTCGCGCCCGCGTCGCTCAACTCCCGGGCCAGCCACGTCGCGTTCGTGTTCTCTGTATCCCCCGAGAGCAACTCGTCACCGACGGTGAGCAACGCCACGTCCATACCGGTCGGTAGCGTTCGAGGTGTGTAAGGGTTCGCGCTAGCGCAGGTCGGCAACTGCGTTGTCGGAGAACGATAACGCGACTGAGAACAGCCTTCTGTCAGTACCTACGCTCTGTTCTGCTCGACCGCCTCGGCCAGTAACTCGGTCAGCCCGATTATCTCGATGTCGTCCTCGTAGCCGCCGGTCTTGCGGCCGTCCTCGTACATCGTCATACACATCGGGCAGGCGACGACGAACTTCTCGACGCGATTGCCGGCCTCCGTATCCTCCAGCGCTTCGCGCAGTCGCTCTTCGCTGGGCTTGGGGTCCTCCTCGAAGTCCATCCAGAGGCCGCCGCCGCCACCGCCACAACAGAAAGAGTCGTCGCGGTTGCGCGGCATCTCGTAGCGCTCACAGCCGGTGGCGTCCACGAGGTCGCGCGGAGCCTCGAAGACATCGTTGTACCGACCGAGGTGACACGGGTCGTGGTACGTGACAGGGTAGTCGAGTTCGTCTCCCGACAGCCCCAGCGCACCGGATTCCGCGAGGTCGGCGACGACCTGCGTGTAGTGGAACACGTTTGCGTCGTCCCACTCGCAGTCCTCGAACTCGGGGTACTCGTTTTTGAACGTGTTGTAGGCGTGGGGGTCTGTCGTGACGATGGAGTCGAACTCGCAGTTTCCGATTGCGCCGCCGTTGTCCTCGACGAGCATCTCGTAGAGCCCCTCCTCGCCGACCCGGCGCACGTCGTTGCCGGCGGTCTGTTCGGCTTCGTAGAGGATGCCGTACTCCACGTCGGCGGCCTCGAAGACCTGCGCTAAGGCCCGCGCCACTCGCTGGTTTCGCTCGTCGTAACTCGGGTAGTCGCCGACGTACCAGAGGTACTCGACGGGGTGGTCGCGGGCGTCGGGCACCTCGAAATCCAGTTCGTCGGTCCAGTCGGGGCGCTTGCGCTCGGGGTCGCCGAACGTGTTGCCGTGCTGGAAGACGTTCATCATCGCGTCCTGAACGTGGTCGTCCATCTCGCCAGACTCGGTGAGTCGTCGGTTCAGCTCCGTGAACTGCGTGACGTGTTCGATGTCCACCGGGCAGGCGTCCATGCAGGCCATACAAGACATACAGGACTCCATCGTCCGAGCGTCGATAACTGAACTTCCACCGTCGGCGACAATGGGAACTTCCTCGCCGCCGGCGTCCCGCTGTTCGCGGTACTCCTTCAGATCCAGAATCACGTTGCGCGGGTCCAGCGGCCGGCCCGCCGCCTTCGCCGGACAGACTGACGAACAGCGCCCGCACTTCGTACAGGCGTCGTGGTCGAGCAACTGCTTCCACGAGAAGTCGTCGATCTCGCTGGGGCCGATGTCCTCCGGGGCGGCGTCTTCGGGCACCTTCGGCAGGCGGACGCCCGCCTTCTCGTCGCGGGCCACGAGATTGGCGAACGACGAGAGCATGTGGAACGGCTTGGCGTAGGGAATCCACGCGACGAACCACAGGGCGACCAGCGAGTGACTCCACCAGACGAGGGGGTAGGCCGCGGCGGCTTGCTGGGGAGTCACGCCCGCGAGGAGGAGGACGTCCCTGACGAACCACCCGACGAAACTGATGGTCTCGAAACTCACGTCCCGAACCGTCGAGGTGCCGAGGATGCGGACGCCCTCGGTGAGGTAGCCACCGACACCGAGGACGAACAGCGCCGCCAGAAACAGGTCGTCCTCACGAGAGGTGTGGCGGTCGTGGAGTCGCTCCATCCGGCGGCCGTAGCGCCGCCACAGCGCCACGCCGACGCCGACGACGAACAGCAGGCCCATCGCGTCCATCACGAACGAGTAGGAGAGGTAGAACTGGCCCACGAAGAACGACTCGCCCGTTAGCGGGCGGTAGAGGTCCATGTCGATACCGAGAATCGCCGTCCCGATGAGCAAAGTGAGAAACCCCCAGACGACGAAGGCGTGCATCACGCCCGCGACGGTGTCGCGGTCGAGTTGCTTGCGATTGGAGAGGGCAAGTCGCGCCGCGTCGAAGACGCGTTCGGGCAAGTCGTCTAACCGGTCGAAGGGGTCATCGCTGCCGTCCGTGTACCGAGCGACGCGGTTGTAGACGCCGTACAGAAAGACCAGAATCGCCAACGCGGCGAGATAGTAGAAAATGACCTTCCCCACGGGGCCGATGCGCCAGAACGTCGGCCGCGTGGTCGTCTGCAGCACGAATGACATACGGTCACACGGGATACGCTCACACTTGAACTTTGTCACGAACCGCCGCCGTCTCCGACAATGTCTAAACCGTTGAGTGTTTTCGACAGTTTTCCGTCGCCTACCCAACAACTATATACGCCGCGGACAGAAGATTCCGGTCCGATGGACGAGAAGACAGAAGCGCTCCGTGACATCTTCATGGACGTCTCCGAGGAGGGGACGGTGACGGAGTCACAGGAGGCCACGCACGGGACGTTGGCCGACGTCGACGAGGCGGACGTAGACGACCGGCTCGGTGACGTGATCTCACGCATGCGCGAGCGCTACGAGTTCCAGACGGCGCTCGACGACGACGCGCTGGTGACGGTGGTTCGCGGGTTCTACGAGGGCCGTGAGGACGACGACATCGCCGACGAACTCGGCGTCGCGGGCGCGATGGTGATAGATGCACGATTAGACCTGCACCTCTTTCGCGATTCGGATACGGACGCCGACTTCGACGTGACCGCGTTCCGCCGCCGAATCGTGGAGGACGACCCGACCGACGCCGACCTCGTCACCGCCTTCGACGTGAGTGAGGCCGAAGTGAGCCACTACCGTCGCGTCGTGGCGGCACAGGCCGCCGCCCGACGGGTCAGCCACCGCTTCCAGAGCGAGTTCGAGGACGTGCTGACCGACGCCGGCCTCTCGACGCGCATGACCGAGTCGCTCCGGCAGGATGGTCTGGACGAAGCCACCGAGGACATCGACTCGCTGGACTCGGACGCCGACGTCTCGATGTGACACCGCCGCGAGACCGCTCTTTCTGCGTCCCACGAATCGCGCTGAAGGTTTATATCCGAAGCCGGGACCAGCGCTGTCCATGGCCGACCACACTTTCCGCGAGTTGGAAACCGCGGCCTACTGCCCGCGAAAGCTCTACTATCGCCGACGCGAAGGGCCGCCAGACGTGCCCGACGAGATCGGTCGTATCCGCGAACTGGCGTTCGACTACGAGCGCCTGCTGACCGACGACGCGACGTTGCTGACCGCGCCCATCGAGGCCGACCCGACCACCGTCCGCGAACGACTGCGAGCGGCCCGAGACCGACTCGACGACTGGGACGCGCTCGCCGACCCGACGGCCCGAGATGTCTACCTCTCGGGGAAGGACGCCCGCGGCATCGCACACAAGATTGTCGAGTCGGCCGACGGCCCAGTTCCGTCACTAGTGTTCGCCGGCTCACCGCCGAAACAGGGCGTCTGGGAGCCACAGACGGTGCGGCTGGTCGCCGCCGCGAAGGCGCTCTCCTGGGAACGCGAGCAATCAGTCGAACGCGCATACGCAGAGTACCCCGCCCACGGCATCGTCCGTGAGATCGACCTGACCGTCCGCCGGGCCGGCGTCTACCGCCGAGCGGTTCGAACCGCCGATAGCATCGACGGCCCGCCGTCCCGCGTGGACAACGACGCGAAGTGCGGTCCCTGTGACTACCGCGAGAACTGCGGCGTCAGAACACGGTCGTTGCGGTCGATACTGTGAGTCAGCGATGCGGGCCGATCACGTTCAGTTGTCAGCCAGCCATGCCTCGACGGCGTCAGCGTTCGCACCCCGCCGGTGTATCGCCCCCGCTCGCACGTCGACGACGGTCGAGCCGACGCCGCCGGTTTCGCCGCCGTCGAGTACGACCGCCGCTCGATCGCGGATTTCGTCGAGTTCCGCGACAGTGGTGGCGCTTGGACTGCCCGAGGTGTTCGCACTCGTTGCCGTCAGCGGCGCGACTGCTTCGAGGAGCGCGAGCGCGACGGGGTGGTCCGGCACCCTGACGCCGACCCGCGACTTGCCGCCGGTCAGCACGTCCGGGACGCCGTCGCGTCGCTCGGTGACGACGGTGACGGGGCCGGGCAGGAACTCGCGCATGAACCGTTCCTCGCGGTCGGTCGGGGAGACGTAGTCGAGCGCCCTGTCCACGTCGGGCACCGCAAGCGAGACGGGCTTGTCCCGCGAGCGCCCTTTCGCGGCGAAGACGGCTTCGACCGCGTGGATGTTGGTCGCGTCGGCCGCCAGTCCATACACCGTTTCGGTCGGGTAGACGACGAGTTCGCCCTCACGGAGCGCCGCCGCGGCGGTTTCGACATCCGCCTCGCGTGCGTTGTCGCTCATAGCTGCGCTTCGACGGCGTCGTAGTCGGGGAAGTCGGGCCACTCCTCGGCGACCCACGCGTACTCGACGGTGCGCTCTCCGTCAAGGACGAATACCGCGGGTCGCGGTTCCGCGATGCCTTCCATCCCGTCTAACTCCAGGGCGATACCGTACTGCTCGGCGACGCCGTTCGCGGGGTCCGAGTAGAGCCGATAGTCGCCCTCGATATCGCGTTCTTCGAGTAAGTCCTTGTGGGCGTACGGCGTCGAGATGGAGAGGCCGACGACCGTCGCTTTCTCGTGCCACTCCCGGTCGCGTATCTCGTTCCAGACGTACGTCGCCGGGAACGCCCCATCCATCGCGTGGAAGACGAGGACGACGGGGCCGTCGCTGTCGGCACAAACCTCGGAGAGGGACACGTCTTCCCAGAACTCCTCGTTGACGAGCGGTCGGGTGAAGTCCGGTGCCGTCTCGCCCTCTTCGGGGTGGTCGGGCGACTCCAGCTCGACGACGTCGAAGTCGAGGTCCATTCAGGCCACCCCTCGTTCTTCGCCTTCCGTGTTCTTCCCGTACGTCCGTTCGAGATACTCGACGATGTTGGCGCTCTCGCTCATCGTGACGCCCGTGTTCTCGTCGACGATGGCGGGAACGGTCCGTTTCCCCGAGAGTCGCTTGACCACGTCCCGCTCCGAGTGCATCGGCTCGATGAACCGCGAGCGGTACGCCAGTTCGTGTTCCTGTAGCTTCCGGACGACGCGCTCACAGAACGGGCACGCCTGCAACCGGTAGAGTGTGATGGCGGGATCGCTCATACGGCCGCTGGTACGCGAGAGAGCCGGGTAAGGGCTTCGGCGGGGTCATGACAAGCCTTAATCCCCGGGAATGACAACTTCGACCGTCCGATGGCCCTAGACCCACCTGTGTCGTTCGCGCTGTCCACTGCGATGCTCCAAACCTACGAGGTCGTCGGCATCGCAATCCCGCAGAGTGCCGTGTTGGTCGGTGGCATCGTCTCGATAGTTCTCCTCATCGTGCTGTCGGCCTTCTTCTCCTCCTCGGAGATCGCGATGTTCTCCCTGCCCGCTCACCGGACGGACGCGCTGGTCGAGGACGGCGTTCCCGGGTCGAAGACGCTCAAACAGCTCAAGTCCGACCCTCACCGCCTGCTGGTGACCATCCTCGTCGGGAACAACATGGTCAACATCGCGATGTCCTCCATCGCGACCGGATTACTCGCGATGTACCTCACACAGGGCCAGGCCGTCGCGGTCGCGACGTTCGGCATCACGGCCGTCGTCTTGCTGTTCGGCGAGAGCGCCCCCAAGAGCTACGCGGTCGAGAACACGGAGTCGTGGGCACTTCGCATCGCTCGGCCGCTGAAATTCGCCGAAAAGGCGCTGCTCCCACTCATTCTGTTGTTCGACTACCTGACCCGCGTCGTCAACAAGATAACCGGCGGCCGCTCGGCCATCGAGACGTCCTACGTCACCCGCGAGGAGATTCAGGACATCATCGAGACGGGCGAACGCGAGGGCGTCTTAGACGAGGAGGAACGCGAGATGCTCCAGCGCACCCTCCGCTTTAACGACACCATTGCCAAGGAGGTCATGACGCCGCGGCTGGACATGACTGCGGTGGCGAAGGACGATTCGGTGCGCGAGGCGCTCGAAACCTGTATCCAGAGCGGCCACGCACGCTTGCCCGTCTACGAGGGGAGTCTGGACAACGTCATCGGCGTCGTCCACATCCGCGACCTCGTCCGTGACCTCAACTACGGTGAGGCCATCCCCGAAGACATCGTCTTAGAGGACCTCATCGAACCGACGCTGCACGTCCCCGAGTCGAAGAACGTCGACGACCTGCTGACCGAGATGCGCAAAGAGCGCATGCACATGGTCATCGTCATCGACGAGTTCGGGACTACCGAGGGGCTGGTGACGATGGAGGACCTCACCGAGGAGATCGTCGGCGAGATCCTCGAAGGCGAGGAGGACGAGCCCATCGAGTACGTCGGCGACGACACGGTGACGGTCAAAGGCGAGGTCAACATCGAGGAGGTCAACGAGGCGCTGGACTTAGAACTCCCCGAGGGCGAGGAGTTCGAGACCATCGCGGGCTTCATCTTCAACCGCGCGGGCCGCCTCGTCGAGGAGGGCGAGACCATCACCTACGACGGCGTCGAGATACGCGTCGAACAGGTCGAGAACACGCGTATCATGAAAGCCCGCGTCGTTCGGCTGGACCCGGAGGACGAGGAAGTTGCCGCCGAGGATGCCGACGCCGAAGAAGCCCAGCCGGAGTAGCTCACAGGAGTGCGTCGACGGCGAGGAACGCGCCGTAACTCATGGCAAAGGCGAGCAACAGCGAGCCGAGCCACGCCAGCACGGTCTTTCCCATCTTCTCGCGGCTCACTTCGCCGCCGCCAGCGGCCGCGCCCGACCCGACGATCGCCGAGACGATAATCTCGTTGAACGAGACGGGGATACCGAAGAAGACGGCGGCCTGAGCGATGATGAAACTCGGGATGAGAGCGGCGATAGAGCGCCGAGGACCGAGCGAGGAGTAGTCCTGTGCCAGCGCCTTAATCATCCGCGGCGCGCCGGTCCACGACCCGACGAGCAGACCGATACCGCCGAACAGGAGGACGCCGGTGATGGGGATGCCCGCCGTCAGATCGGTGTCCAGTAGCGGGACGAGTGGACCCAGCGCGAGTCCGACCTGGCTCCCGCCAGCGGAGAACGCGACCAGTCCCCCGAGAACCAGCAGGAAGTGTCGCTGGCCGGCCGCGGGGTCGTTATACATGTCGCGGTAGAGGAGACCGGCACCGAACAGAACGGCGAGCAGCGTAACGGCGGCCATCGTCGGCAGCTCGGGTGCCGCTACTGTGCGAGCCACCGCGCGGGCGACGGACGCTTGGTCGTCTCCGGGGGCCAGAAAGACGAACTCGATGTTGGCGAGGATGGCCCCGACGAGGCCGCCAAGCAACGGCACGATCCGCTCTTCGGCGGTGTTCTCGTGGCGCAACAGCCACGCCGTTCCGAAAGCCATCCCGCCGCCGAAGAAGGGGGTCGCCGCCCACAGCGCGAGGATTTCGACGTACTTGTCGATCGCGGGAGCGCCGCCCATCGCCAGCCCGACGCCGACGACGGCTCCGGTGACGGTAAAGGCGGTGGCGATCGGGTAGCCCGTGAAGATGCCGACCGCGACAAGCGCCGCCGCCGTCAGCAACGCGACGATGGCCGCGGCCGCCGTCAACCCGCCCCCCTCGGGAAAGATAATGAGACCGCTCCCGACCGTCTCCGTGACGTTCGCGCCCTGTAACACCGCGCCGGCCAGTCCGAGGATACCGACGAAAAAGCCCGCCCGCATCACCGAAATCGCGTTCGCGCCGACCGCCGGAGCGAACGGCGTCGACCCGGAGGAGCCGGCACCGATGGTCCACGCCATGAACAGGCTGGCCGCCGACGCGATCACCAGCGTCACCAACACGCTCGTCGCTACCATCGTACCATCTACCCCGGCGTTTGCCCTACCGCGCAATGAGCCTACCGCTCGCAGTAGCCGCTATCTCCACACGAAACGAAGGGGTATGCGAGCATGTAACATGGAATCCCGTGCAGTTCGTTTCTTAGCGCTCGCTGGCGGAGTAGCGAATTACGTGTTCGCTGTTCGAAACAGCGGGCGGCCGCTCCGCCCTCGTAGGCGACACCGCTCGCACGGAGGCGAGCTTAGTTCGTTTTGGCGTCCGTCTCTTCCCCCGGCTCTGTCGCCTCGACGCCTTCCGCCGCTTCGACGTGGTCGGTCGCTTTCTCGGTGTCGACGTGCCAGCGGTCGACGGACTGGTCGAAGTCGGCCAGTCGGTTCGAGACGCGCATCTTCAGGTCGTCGTCGTTGACGTTGACCTCGAAGACGTACTCGGGGTGGTCCTCGCCGTTGATGCGCCGGAGGTTCGCGCTGACGAGTTCGTTATCGAAGTAGTAGGGCGCGATCTGTGTCATCACGTTGCGGTAGACGGCGTCCTCGACTTTGCGGAGGGCTTTCCGGCCGGCCGAGTCGGCCGCGCGGGCGACGTAATCGACGGACTCTCCCCACTTGTCCATGGCCGCGTCGGGTTCGTCTAAGTTCTCGTAGGACTCCGAGAGTTTCTCGCCGGCCGTCTGGAGGTCCTCGTCGGGATTCTTCCCCGCTTGTTCTCCCTTCCCCTCGTCGACGCTCGCCTGCTCTGCGGTCTTCTCGTTGACGTCCTCGTCCAGTCGCTCGTGACTCTTGGGCCGCCACTCGTCGAACTCCGCCAGCGCGTCTTCGTCCACGTCGGCCGCCGTCTCCTCCGCTACGAGGAGGTCCTTCAGCGCCTGTGTGATGCGCTCGCCGTGCTCGACGATGTCGACCCAACCGCCCTGTGTCTTGAATCCGGAAACGCTCTCTTCGATGTCTGCCATTGTAAAACGATTCGTGGTAACGACGTTCGTTACGTACTGTTATACCGTTCTCGCTCGGAGCGAATAACGTTTCCCCTGCACTCCCGCCCGCCACTTATCCCGCTCGCGCACGTACCCGGTGGTGATGACATCCGCACTGTTCGTCGTCAGCGAGCACGGCTACTGGGGCGAGGAATGTATCGAACCGCTGACCACGCTCAGCGACGCGGGCGTCGACGTCACCGTGGCGACGCCGTCGGGCGATAAACCGGTCATCGACGAGCGGTCGGTCGATCCCGACGAAATCGGCGAGGAAGCCGCCGAACGCATCATGGAGATTCACGATACCGACGAGCGACTCAACGACCCGACGCCCGTCGCTCGGACCGACGCGGCCGATTACGATGTCGTCGTCTTCCCCGGCGGCCACGGTACCGCGTGGGACATCAATCAGGATAGTGACGCGCGCCGCCTCCTTCGGGACGCCGTCGAGGGCGAGGACGGCAAAGCGCTGGTCGTCTGTCACGCTGCGGGCCTGTTCGGCTTCACGCGCGACAGCGACGGCGAGTTCCTCGTGGCGGGCCGGTCGGTCACCGGCTTCCCGAACGAGTGGGAGGAGGGCATCGTCGACGACGACGACCTGATGCCGGACGGCCGGAAACTCCCCTATTGGGTCGAAGACGAGGCGAAAGCGGCCGGCGCGAACTGGGACGCCGAACTCGACGCCGACACGAGCGTCACCGTCGACGGTGACCTCGTGACCGCCCGCGGTCCCGAGTCGTCGTCGGCGGCCGCCCAGACGTTGCTAGAGGAACTGGGAATCGAGCAGACGGCCTGAGGTCGGCCCGCATCGGCCGACGGTCGGGAACTCGTCCGTGAACTATCAGGCGTTCGTCGCCTCTTCTCGTCTGGCCGACTTCGCTCCCCGAATTCTTTGATACCTATCACCCGAATTGAAGGTAGCTGAAGCGAGCGTGATGAGTACAGGTTATCGCGCGCTCCATCTCAGCGAGGAGATTCTCAGCCGATGGCGTGAAGCGAACCCCGTCTTACCGTCGGGTTTCGCCACAATCCTGACCATAGCTTTAAGACGTTTTCGCGGGTACTTTCACGGAGATATGTCGAACGACCAGCGCGACCGACGACAGAGCAGACGACAGTTCATTCGCGCGGCCGGCGTCACGGGCGTCGCCGCCCTCGCCGGTTGTGGCGGCGACGGTGGCGACGGCGGCGACGGCGGCGACGGAGGGGCCGAGACCGAAACGACCGGGGACGGTGGCGGCGGCACCGGCACTGGAACCGAGGGCGGCGACGGCGGTGGCGGATCGGGCGAGACCCGCCTCTCGTGGCACGCTGGCGGGACCGGTGGGACGTACTTCCCGCTCTCGAACGAGTTCAAGACCATCGTCGAGGACAACACGGATTTCACGCTGAACGTGCAGTCGACGGGGGCCAGCGTCGAGAACGTCGGCAACCTCGCCAGTGGGGACGCCGACTTCGCACTCATCCAGAACGACGTGGCGTCCTTCGCGAAGAACGGCACCGGCATTGACGCGTTCAAGGGCAATGCCGTCGAGAACCTGATGGGCGTCGCGACGCTGTATCCCGAGACCATCACCATCCTTACGCTGGCCAACACCGATATCACACAGATTTCGGACCTCTCGGGTGCGACCATCAACACCGGTGACCTCGGGTCGGGGACGCAGGTCAACGCGAATCAGATTCTGGAAGCCGTCGGCATCTCCGAATACAACGAACAGAACGCCTCCTTCTCGCAGGCGGCCGACCAGTTGCGAAACGGCGACATCGACGCGGCGTTCGTCGTCGGCGGGTGGCCGGTCGGTGCGATAGAGGACTTGGCGAACACCAACGACCTCGTCCTCGTCCCCATCGAGGGGCAGAACCGTCAGAAGGTCAAAGACGCCGCCTCGTGGTTCGCCGACGACACGATCCCCGGTGGAACTTACACCGGCATCGAGAACGACGTGCAGACAGTGGCGGTTCAAGCGATGATAGCCACGAACGCCGAACAGCCGGAATCGACCGTCGAGACAGTTACGGCGGCCATCTTCGATAACACGGACCAGCTCAGTATCAAGACGGACTTCATCACCAAGGACTCCGCACAGGACGGGATGTCCATCGAACTCCACCCGGGTGCGGCGGCGTACTTCGACGCTTGAGTGAAACCGTGGTGACCGAATCGCCCGCCAACTGCCGTTTCCCGAACACGACATCCGCACTATGAGTCGGAGATTCGCCGTCGCCGCTGCACTACTCGCTATACTGGCACTCGGCACCGCATCGGCAGTCCCGGCCCAGCGGGTGCTGGTCGTCGAGGACGCCCAGACCGGCGAGGCGTACCTGACGACGCCGGTTGAGAACGGCACGACTGTCGCACTCGAATACACCCACAGCGTCGAGAAGACGCGCGTCTACGACGGCTACACCGTCGATGGCGACCGGCTGGTCATGACGCGCATGGAGTTCGAATCCTTCGGCTGGGGTCTCCCCAGCGGCGCGAACGTCACCCGCGAGAACGGCACCTTCGTTTACGATCCGCCCGGTGAACTCACCCGACTCACCGTTGCGCCCGGCCACGTCGCCGGTCACCGACTGCACGTCGGGAATCAAACCTACGATTTGGTCGCGCTGACCGACGAGCGCTCGGTCGACATCCACGTCACCCGGCGCTCGGCGCTTGCGGCCGCAATACACCTACTTGACCCATGAGTTCCAACACCGACGATTCGACGGCGCAGGGTACCGAAGACACCGTCTCCGACGAGGAGGTAGACGAGGTATTACAGGAGATAGAGCGAAAGCGGGCGTTGCAGGGATGGGCGGCCGTGATCGTCGCGGTCGTCGGGATCTCCTTCTCGCTGTTCCAGATGTGGCTGGCGGCGAAGGGGTTCGTCCTCTCCATCGAGCTGCCGGCCGTCGGCGAGGTGCAGTTCGCGTCGCTCCAGTCGCTCCAGATAAACGCCGTCCACGTCGCGTTCGGGTTGGTGCTCGCGTTCCTGTTGTATCCATCGAGCACCGGTGACGGGCCGATTTCACGACGCTGTATATTGCTGCCAGACTGGCTCGACGACCAACTCGGCGCGGATCACCCGGTCACGCGCGGGACGCGGGTCGTCGGCGGCGCGCTCGCATGGCTGTTCGTCGACAGGGACCTCGAACGGATAACGCCGCTCGATGCGGTGCTAATCGGTATTTCGATATTGTCGGCGGCGTACTTCATCACCGACTTTCAGGAGATTCAGCGGATGCGTGCGCTCGGTCTGGAGGCCGGGCGGCCGATTCAGGAGGTCTTCACGTTTCTCGAACCCATCACGGGCCTGCTCGGGCCACTCGCGGACACCTCCTACGCGTTCGTCCTGGGCGTCGTCGGCGTACTACTCGTCTTGGAGGCGACCCGACGGTCCATCAGCCTCTACTTGATGATCATCGTCGCCGCGTTCGTCGTCT
Source organism: Haloarcula amylovorans (assembly GCF_004681185.1). Lineage (GTDB taxonomy): Archaea > Halobacteriota > Halobacteria > Halobacteriales > Haloarculaceae > Haloarcula > Haloarcula amylovorans. The sequence continues at coordinate 297,048 of NZ_SRIF01000002.1, forward strand.
ACGCCCGCTACGGCTACCTCATCCCACAAGGGGCCGCCTACGTCGGCGTCCTCTCCATCCCGCCGCTGGGGTGGGACTCCATCATCCAGAACCTCTGGTACAACACCGAAAACGGCGTGTTCGGCATCCCGGTGACGGTCTCCGTGCAGTTCATCTACATCTTCATCCTCTTCGGCGCGTTCTTAGAGATGTCCGGGGCTGGCCAGTGGTTCATCGACCTCGCGTACGGTGCGACGGGGACCCGTCGGGGCGGCCCGGCGAAGGCGTCCATCCTCGCCAGCGGGTTCATGGGGACCATCTCCGGGTCCTCAATCGCCAACACGGTGACGACCGGGGCGTTCACGATTCCGCTGATGAAACGCTCAGGGTACCGGCCGGAGTTCGCCGGCGGCGTCGAAGCCTCTGCATCCTCGGGCGGACAGATTCTCCCGCCGGTGATGGGCGCGGCGGCCTTCCTTATCGTCCAGTACACGGCGACGCCGTTCCGCGACGTCATCATCGCTGCTACCATTCCGGCCATCGTCTTCTTCTTCGGCGTCTGGGTGATGGTTCACTTCGAGGCGACCAAAGAGCACATCGGCGGCCTCGACCCCTCGGAACTGGTCAACATCCCGACCCACCTCAAGACCGGATGGTTCTATCTCGTCCCCATCGGACTCTTGCTGTACTACCTCATCATCGAACGCCTCTCGGTCGCTCGGTCGGCGTGGTTCACGCTCATCGCCATCGGCGCGCTCATCACGCTCGTTGCGGCGTACAGCGACGAGACGCGGGGCCGTCTCGGAGCCATCTTCGCCGCGCTGTTCGCTGGGCGATTCCTCGCGCAACTGCTCACCGGCGCGAACATCCTCGGCGCGCTGGCTGGCGATGGAACCGGTGGGCAGTCCGCGCAGGCGGCCTTCGCGGCCACCGTCGGCGGACTGGGCGGCATCGCCATCCTCGCCGGTGTTCTGACCCTCGCTACGCGGCCGTACCTCGACTCGCCCATCCTGAGCTTCGATAGCGCCGTCGACGACGCCGCGCAGACGACGGCCGATGCCATCGGCGAGTCGGAACTGGCACGAAACGGGCTCTACCGCCTCGGTATCTTCCTCGGAAAGTCAATGGAGAGCGGTGCCCGCACCGCCGTCCCGGTCGTTATCGCCGTCGCCGCCGCCGGTATCATTCCCGGCGTCATTAGCGTCTCCGGACTCGGTCCGAACCTGGTCGCACTCATTCGCGCCGTCGCTGGCGGGTCGCTGATCCTCCTCTTGCTCGTCACCGCCGTCGCCTCTATCATCCTCGGGATGGGGATGCCGACGACGGTCACCTACATCATCCTCGTCTCCCTGCTCGCCCCGGCGCTGGTCCAGTTCGGCGTCCCGGAACTGGCCGCGCACCTCTTCATCCTCTACTTCGGCGTCATCGCCGACATCACGCCGCCAGTGGCGGTGGCCGCTTACGCAGCGTCGGGTGTGGCGAAATCTGACGCCTTCCAGACGGGTATCGAGGCGTTCTCGCTGTCGCTGAACAAGGCCATCGTCCCGTTCGCGTTCATCCTCTCGCCCGGTATCGTCCTCCTCACCCGGAAGGCCAACGCCGACGAGCTGCCGCTCGGCGAGCAGTATCGGGTCGTCCAACTCTCGGACTTCGCCGACCCCGGATTCGCCATCTTCGAGGTGCTCATCCCCATCGCCGGCGTGTTCATCGGCGTCGTGGCGCTGGCGGCGACGGTCATCGGGTACGTCGAAGCGCCCGTCTCGCGTGGCCAACGGGCCGCCTTCGCGCTCAGTTCGCTCCTGCTCATGGCTCCCGGACTCGCCGTCTCGGGTACGTTCGACGTGCTTGGGTTCGTCGGCTTCGGGGGGGCTGGCGAAGTGACGCTCGTCGTAGACATCGCGCTCCGGGCCGTTGGCCTGGCGCTGTTCATCGCGCTACTGGTCGAGAACCGACGCCGCCGTGAACCGGTGTCCGAGACGACCAGCAGCCCCGAACCCGCCTGAACGCGGGCCGGTCTGTGTTTCCCTCTGAGGACGACTGTCCCTTCGTCACAGTTTAATCGGAGCGTGCCGACCCCTCGCGTATGACCATCGAACGGCGCGGCGACGCCTCGCTCGTCACGCACGCGCTCGCGAAGGACGAACTCTCGAAACTTCGCGATGTCGAGACAGAACAGGTCGCCTTCCGGAAGGGACTGGTCCGGCTAGGGCGCATCTGCGGCTACGAGATAATCGACGGCCGCCTCGAAACCGAGTACGTCGAGATACAGACGCCGATGACGACGACGATGGGCGAACGGGTAAATGGCCTCGACGACGTGGTCATCGTCAACGTCCTGCGGGCGGCGACGCCGTTCGTCGAGGGGCTGCTGAAGGCGTTCCCGCGCGCCCGACAGGGCGTCATCTCGGCGAGCAGAGACGAATCGGCGGGGATGAACGACGACGGCGAGTTCCCCATCTCCGTCGACTACGTGAAACTCCCCGAGATTCGGCCCGAGGACACGGTCATCGTCGCCGACCCGATGCTGGCGACCGGGTCAACGATGACGAAAGTCGTCGAACACATCACCGATGAATCGCCGGACCCTGAGCAGTTCATCGTCCTCTCGGCCGTCGCCGCGCCACCGGGCATCGTCCGCGTCTCCGAGGCATTCCCGGACGTGGACCTCCTGACCGTCGCCATCGACGACGAACTCGACGAGGACGGCTTCATCGTCCCCGGACTGGGCGACGCCGGGGACCGAGCCTTCCGGACGGACTGAGCAGACTCGAAAGCGATTTATACGGGGTCGCACAACGGGAAGCCACGGCGATTTTTCACGGCAGTTCGGCGAACGTCGAACCCCTTCGTTTCAACTGGAGAACAATGGACGGGAGCCGGAAGGTCCTTCCACCGGAAACGAAACCAGATACCGCGAACTGCGAGTATCAGTGACTGCTGGAGTCGAACCAGCTACCACCACCCGCCGCAGTCGAAGTTATCGGCGACGTGGCTCTCGACTGCATCGCGGGTGCAGGAGGTCAACGTGGTCGTGTGGCCGTCGTAATCGTTGTTCGCTGGGTCGTCGGTGCAGGTGTCCCAGTTGGCACCGATGGGTCGATTGGTGCCGGTCTCGTACGTCGTAATCATCGGCGACACTTCCGTCGGTGAGTAGTAGTCACTACCCGTCAGCAGGCCGCCATCCTCGTGTGTCGCGCTCATCGTGTGGAAACACTCGTGGAGCACCATGTTCCTGAATATCTCCTCGTCGTACTCGAGATGGTCGTAGTCGGGCGTGGGATTAACGGTCACCTCAGCCGACGACGCCTGTCCGTCGGTGACCAGTCGCCCCGGCTCTTCGAGGCTCCCGTCACAGTCCGACAGCAGGAGGTACGTCGTCCCCGCTTCGTTGCCACAGCTCTGGCGGAACGCCTCGAAATCCACCGACTCGGACTCGTCGTCTTTCGTGTACAGTTCGCCTCTGCTCGCGTTGAGGTCGAAATCAACCGATACGCTCGATAAGACGTCGACCGCGCTGTCTATCCAGCTGCCCCAGTAGTAACTCACCGTCGATGTGTAGTGGACTTCGACGTCGACCGTGTTCGTACACGCACTCGCAGTGCCAGCACTGGCAGCGAGCAATCCACTCCCACTGACTGCCGCGCCCGTCTGTTTGAGCACCGTCCGTCGCGTCCGCTCGGTTTCATCGGACATACGGACTGGCAGAATATCGGAATACTGAAAAAACAACCACTAACCCACAAGTAAGTAACTGGTCGCTAGCTCACCTCTGCTCGATGTCGGCCCGACCGCTGGTCGCGCTCCGGATGCGGTCCCGTAGCGTCGCGCCCTCGCTCTGGGGGACTCGCACCGAGAACGTCACGTCGGCCGCGTAGTCGGCGTCGAACTCGACGCCCGCAGACTCTAACAACCCCCGGACGCTGCCGGAGTCGTCGTACTCGACGGTAACGGCGAAGCGTTCGTGGGGGACTGCCTCGACGACGCCAGCGGCGTCGACGCCCTCCTTGACCGCCCGCGAGTACGACCGGGCCAACCCGCCGACGCCGAGGTTCGTCCCACCGTAGTAGCGGGTGACGACAGCCGCGACGTTCTCCAGATCCCGCTGCTGGAGGACGTTCAGCGCGGGTTTGCCGGCGCTTCCGCTCGGCTCGCCGTCGTCGTTCGAGTACTCCCGGAACGGTGACGCTCGCACGCGGTAGGCCGGCACGTTGTGGGTCGCGTCGGCGTAGGCATCCCGAATCTCCGCGACGAACGCCTCGGCGTCTTCGACCGTCTCGACGGGCGCGACGTGACCGATAAACTCCGAGCCACGCACCTCGGAGCGGGCCTCGGCGCGGCCTTCGACGGTCCTGTAGCTGTCTGCCACGCTCGCCCGTACTCACGGCGCGCGAATAGCGCTTGTCGTTCGGCGAGTTCCGTCCGTCTCGAAAAATCAGCTCAGGCCAGTTCGATGGTCCGGACGAACGGCATGTTCCGTATCTCGTTGATCAACTCGCCCGGCAGTTCCTCGTCGGTGATGACGTAGAGGCGCGGTTCGTCGGTGAACTCGGGGTCCTCGCTCAACACCTGCCGGATGGTGATGTCGTGGTCCGCGATGGCGTCAGTCACCGCCGAGACGATGCCAACCTCGTCGGCCGCCCGAACCGAGACGGTGATGGCGGTCAGGTCCAGTACCGGCGCTAAGTCGAGGAGACTGGGAACCGCCGAGATGTTCCGGAAGATGCGGCGCAGTTCCTCGTCTTCGAGGATGGCATCCGTTGTCGCGTTGACCACGCGCCGGTCCACGCCGACCTCCCGGGCGATGCCCGTATTCGGGATTTCGATGCCGCCGGAGACGACGCGACCCTCCTCGTTGACCGAGAACCCGCGTTCGAGCAACAGGCGGATGACCGCCTGTTGGCCCGGTGAGTCCTCGAACTTCCGCATGATCTCGTCGAACATCGACGCTACAGTTCGCCTTTCGTGCTGGCGACGTCGCTCCGGCGCTCGTCGATACGAGTCGCATCGTCGAGCGCCCGCGCCAGCCCCTTGAACAGCGCCTCGATCTCGTGGTGGGCGTTCTCGCCGGTGACGCCACAGTGCAGCGTCAACCCAGCGTTGGTCGCCAGCGAGCGCCCGAAGTGTTTCGCCATGTGGCTGGTCAGCTCGCCGACGCGGCCCTGCGAGAACTCCCCGTCGAAGCCGAAATACGGCCGACCGGAGACGTCCACGACGACGCTGGCGACGGCCTCGTCCAGCGGCACCTTCCGGTCGGCGAAGCGGACGATGCCGCGCTTCTCGCCGAGCGCCTCCTCGAAGGCCTCGCCGAGCGTGATCGCCACGTCCTCGACGGTGTGGTGATCGTCGATTTCGAGGTCGCCATCGCACTGGACGGTCAGGTCGAACAGCCCGTGCGTGGCGAAGGAGTCGAGCATGTGGTCGAAGAAGCCGATGCCGGTGTCGACGGTGCTGTCGCCGTCGCCGTCGAGATCCAGCGTCACCTCGATGTCCGTCTCGGCCGTCTCGCGGGTGACAGCCGCCGTGCGGTCGCTCATACGTTGTCTCTATCGGCCGTCTATTTGGGAATTGTGACCGCTAGTGATTATTGGCTGAATTGGCTTTGTTGAAACCCTCAGCAGAGGACATATCTTGACTCGGTGCGATCAATACAGGGATTCACTTATCGGGGCAGGCAGTGTACTGTTCACTATGCCTGAAGAAGTGCTGTTCAAATCGGAAAGCGACCAGAGTCGAGAAGAGATTGCATCGTACCTTCGGAAAGTTGCGGATAATCTCGACAGCGGAAACGCTATCAGCCTGAAAGCAGGTTCCGAGTCTGTAACACTGAATCCTCCTGCCCGACCGACCTTCGAGGTCAAAGCTGAACGCGAAGGCCCAGCTGGCAATATGACTGAATTAAGTGTCGAGTTCGAACTCGAATGGGACGAGAATGCCAGTGGGGAGAGCAGCGGAAGTGACCAGCTAGAAATTGAGTAATCACTCCGCACGGTCAATCTAACGGCTATTTCACGCGAGAAGGTATCTACGGATGGGGTTCAAGAGAGTCACTGAATTCTTGTTGCAGAGAGCGAACGGGCTCAGAACGGCCGGAAAGCCCCCGCTTGAGCGCGGTCGCTGTGCGACATATTCTCGCTCGCGGCGCTCGCTCGAATAGGGGTCGCGCAGGCGACCACGTAAACGCGCTCGGGTACCGGGAGACCGACGGTCTCCCGAGCAATCGGGCGGCGAGCCGCCCGATGACGGCCCCTTTCAGTCCACCCCGTCGTTTTTCTCGATCGCTAGCAGGACATTCTGGCTGTCAGTGCTGACTCTCATCTCCTCCCGTAACCACCGCTAGTCGTTCGCGGTGCCGATGACGCTCCACGTCACGAGCAGGAGCGCCAGCAGTACACAGAGCGGGAGCAAGAGCAGTCGCATCGCCCGGAGGACGTCGGTCCCGCTGATGACGAACCCCATCACCGCCGGGACGGCGGCGAACCCGACGGAGGACGTGACGGCGGCCGTCGAGTTGACGGGGGTGCTGTATTCGGGGACGCTCTCGACGCCGTAGGCGACCATCGTTGGGTAGAGACCCGAGAGCCCGAGTCCGATGGCGAAGAAGCCGACGAGGAGGCTATACCCTTCGGCGACGAAGAACGCGTACGCGAAGGCGGGCACCGTCAGCGCGACCAGCCCCGTCGCCAGGCGGACGTAGCCGAACCGCTCGGAGAGTCGCCCCGAGAGGAACCGGCCGGGGATGTACGCCCCAAGTAGCACGGACAGCGACGCCGTCGCCACCGAGCCCGGGAGCCGGCCCTGCGCGTAGGTCGTCAGCCACGTGAAGAGGCCGCCCTCGAAGCCGGCGATGAGGAAGACGGCGGCGGACATCGCCACTACCTCTCGGCGGCGGGCCAGCCCTCGGACCGCCGCCAGACTGAGTGGGTCGTCGCCGCCACCGACCGACGGCGTCGGGAGCGAGCGGACCAACAGGAGGAGCGGGACGAACGCGACGACCAAGGCGAAGTAGGCGAGTCGCCAGTCGCCGACGACGAGGGCGGCGGCGACGAGGAGGGGGCCGATGGTAGCGCCGACCGCCCACATCATGTCGTAATACCCGAAGAGACGGCCTCGCTGGGCGGGATAGAGGTGGCTCAACAGCGGCCGGGCACTCCCGCGACCGACGCCGACGAAGCTCTCGCGGCCGAACGACGCCGCGAGAAAGAACAGGAACGATGGAGCGACGCCCATCACGAGGACGCCGACGCCGGTGCCGACGACGGCCAGCATGAGGAGGCGACGTGTGTCGAAGCGGCCGCCGACAACGCCGACGAGCATCACCACCAGCAGGAAGCTGATGGTTCCGGCTGGCGCGACGAGTCCTAACTGCCACTCCGGGACGGTGAACGTCTCTTGGAGCGCCGGGATGACAGCGCCGCGCATCTGGAGCGCTGCGCCTTCGAGCGTCATGTATGCGAAGGCGACCACGGTCCACCACCGCCGACTTGTCCGCTGGGCGTCGCTCTCGCGGTTCGGCTCGCCCTCTCGTGCGGTGGCGGTCTCACCCATACGTGTGCCTCTGGCCACAGGTGGAAAAATATTTTGTGTCCAGTTGTACAATCCTATCCCATGGCGACCGACAGGCTGCACGACCACCTCGAAGCCTTCGGCCTCTCGGAGAAGGAGGTCGAGGCGTATCTGGCCGTTCTCAGGGCGGGCGAGGCCACGACGAGCGAGGTGTCGCGGGCCGCCGACGTCTCACAGGGGTACGTCTACGAACTGGCGGGCGCGCTGACCGAGCGGGGGCTGGTGACGATCGACGAGACGGCGAATCCGACCGTCTTGCGGGCGCGTCCGCCCGAGGAGGCGATGGGGTCGCTCACGTCTCGTCTCGAAGAAGTGCGCGAGAGCGTCGAGACGCTGTACACCGAACCCGCCGCCGAGACGGGCACCGTCGAGGTGATTCACTCGCGGCCGACGGTCAGAAAACGGGCCGAGCGCTATCTCCGTGAGGCTGAGCAAGAGGCGTTTCTCGTTCTCCCCGCGCCGGAGCTGGCCCATCTACAGGACGCTCTCGTGGCCGCCCGGGGCCGCGGGGTGTTCGTCTACGTGCTAGCGGTCGCACCACTCACCGAGGACGCCTTGGACCGGGACTGGGCGGCGTGTACCGACGTCGTTCGGACGTGGGACGCCACCCCGCCGGCGTTCGTCCTCGTCGACGAGACGACCGGCCTCATCGGCTCGCACGGCATCCTCTCGGGTCGGCACGGCGAGGAGTACGCGGTGGCGTTCGCCCAGCGCGAAATCGCGAGCGGCCTGCTCGGTAATACCGTCGCCAACTTTTGGCCGATGGGCGAGGACCGCTACGTTACCGACCCCGACCCGCTGCCGACGACCTACGACCACCTGCGGACGGCCGCGACCAACGCGGCGCTCCATCGGGCGGCCGGCCGGGACCTGCTCGCGGACGTGACGCTCCGGGACTTAGACGACGGGGAGGTGCGCTACGAGCGAGTGCCGGTCGTCGAGGTGCGACAGAACCTCGTCGGCGACCCGAACAACGACTTCCCCTTCGAGAACAACATCGTCTTCGAGACGCCCGATGGTCGCGTCGCCGCCGGCAACGTGGGCGGGGGGATCAGTCCGTTTTACGAAGGGTATGGCGCGACTGTAGTCACGCTCTACGGCGAGTAACTCGGTAACGAGTTGGTTTAGGGCGCCTCCCACGATCGGCCGTAAAATGGCCGAAACAGTCCGATTAAACGATTGGAATACTATTTAGAGACACATTAGTAATGGGTCCCCCGGGTATTGTACCCAATCGATGTCTGAGGATAGACTGACACGCTCCTCGACGTATAGCAGACGGCAGTTCGTAGGGGGACTGGCTTCGCTACTCGCAGCCGCGACGTTCTCGCGCGAAGTCTCGGCCGCGACGGCGGAACCGGTGACTTCGGGGGACGACTCGGCGACGCAGACGGTCACGTCGCCAGACGACTCTATCGCGGTCACGGTGGACGTCGGCGACGGCGTCCCGACCTACAGCGTCTCGGTCGACGGGACCACCTACGTCACGTCGTCCGAACTCGGCTTCGACTTCCAGAACCAGCAGTCCTTCGGCGCGAGCGCCGGCGGGGACGTGACGGCCCTGACGGTCTCTGGCAGCGAACGCGGGTCCGAGGTGGAGCGGTGGGACCCCATCTGGGACCAGTACGACAGCGTGCGCGAAGAATACAACTACCTCCGGGTGGGGCTCGAAGAGGAAGCCATTCCGGGCCGGCAGGCGACGCTCGAACTCCGGGTCTTCAACGACGGACTGGGCTTCCGGGTCGTCTTCCCCGAAGCCTTCGGCAACAGCGAAGGCAACTTCGTCATCACGTCGGAGAACACCGCGTTCAACTTCGCGGACGACTACACCAGCTGGTGGATCGAGAACCGCTTCGCCCAACCCGACAATGAACCGGGCCGCTTCGAGGCGGAGTATCAGGAGACGCCGCTCAGCGAGATTCCGTCGGGCACCGAAGAACAGATCCCGGGTGGGTCCTCGGTACGCGAGGGCGCACACACGCCGCTGACGATGGACGCCGGCGACGTACATCTGAGTGTCCACGAGGCAGACCTCACCGACTACGCGACGCTCTCCATCGCGCCCGACGGCGAAGGTGGGACCGACTTCTCGGCGGAGCTGGCACCGCTGCCCGACGGGACGAAAGTTGCCGCGGAAGCGCCCCACGTGACGCCGTGGCGAACCGTGCAGGTGGGTTCGACCCCCGGCGACCTGGTGGAGTCATCGCTCATCCCGCTGTTGAACGACGACCTGAACGAGGACGTTCTGCCCAACGGCGAGACGGACTGGATCGAACCCAAGAAGTACGTCGGCATCTGGTGGCTGATGATCGCTGGCAGCGCGAACTGGGAGTACAAGACCGACGAGGAGATCAGCAACAGCGGCAACAACCCGGCGAGCTACATCCACGGGGCCCGCACCGAGCGGATGAAGCGCTACCTGAAGTTCGCCAGCGAGAGCGGGATCGACAGCGTTCTCGCCGAGGGGTGGAACCAGGGCTGGGACACCTACCCCGGCGACGGCACGGGTCTGGAGATGGGCGTCGACGACTCCTATCCCGACTTCGACCTCTTCGAGCTCACCGACTACGGGGCGAACTTAGATCCCGCTACCGAGTTCACCATCCACAACGAGACCGCCGGGAACGTCGTCAACTACGAGGAGCAGATCCGAGACGGCATCTTCGCCGGCTACGACGGCGAGGGTATCCACTCCATCAAGAACGGCTACGTCTCGAACCCCGGCCTCGGCTTCGAGGGCGACGGCTCGTTCGCGACGCACAACCACCACAGCCAACTAGCGGTCAACCACCACGAGTTCGTCGCTCGCGAGGCGGCGGCCAACCGCCAGCTGCTCGAACGCCACGAGGCCGACAAGCCCACGGGGAAGCACCGCACCTACCCCAACCGCGCGGCGACGGAGACGGTTAAGGCACAGGAGTACGACGGGTTCGGTGCCCTCGGTTCCGACGTAGACGAGGACCACCACGTCACCCTGCCCTTTACCCGGATGCTGGCCGGTCCGATGAGCTACCAGCCCGGTATCTTCGACATCACGTTCAACGACTCGACGGGCGGGCGCATCCAGACGACACGCGCGAAGCAACTCGCCATGTACCCGACGTACCACGCCGGGCTCCAGATGGCGGCGGACCGCATCGAGGCGTACGTCAGTCCCGAGTTCGAGGTCGGCCAGCTGTTACAGGCCCAGTCGGGCGAACTCGACGGGATGATAACGTCCGACGACTGGCGCAACGCCTTCGGCGGCCACTACGTCCCCGTCGACCCCAACAGCGAACCCTCGGGCGCGTCAGTCTCGTTCACCGTTCGCGACGTTGCTAACGCGGGCGAGTACGACCTCCATCTGCGCTACGCCAGCGACGCCGAGGAGAACGCCCAGCGCGTGAAAGACGCCGGCGGCCCGCAGGCGACGCTCTCGGTCAACGGCGACGAGCGGACTATCAATCCCGAGTTCACCGAGTACTGGGACCAGTGGGAGATATTCACGACGACCGTCTCGCTCTCGGAAGGCGACAACACCGTCGCCATCGAACTGAACTACGACGACTCGGGCGGCTCCTTCGAGGGCGACGTCGGCGGATTCAACCTCAACACGGTCGCGGTCACCGAGACCGGCGAATCCTCGCCGGTCCCGGCCGAGTTCGTCGGCTACACGCCGGAGAACGAGAACTTCGACACCGTGCCGGAGTTCGACTTCCTCGAAACCGTCCCGGCCGGTGGCTGGGACGACACCGAAGTCGTCGACGCCGCCATCGCGGACTACTCCGTCACCGCCCGACAGAAAGACGACGAGTGGTTCCTCGGCGCGATGACCGACGAACAGGGCCGCGCCATCGACGTGCCCCTCTCGTTCCTCAGTTCCGGCGACGACGAGGAGAAAGGGCGCGGTAAGGGTCACGAAAAGAACTGCCCCCACGACGGCGACAACGGCCCCGGCAACGGCCGCGGCCCGAACGGTCCGAAGTACGTCGCCGAGATCTACACCGACGGCATCGGCGCGGGCAGCGCGGCCAACGCCACCGAGGTCGAGATATCGGAAGCCATCGTCAATCCGAGTACGACGCTCCTGGCCTCGATGGCTCAGTCCGGCGGGACCGCAGTTCGGTTCCGCCGCGCCGAGGGCCGCGAGATTCGGGACCTTCCCGAGTACGAGCGCCCGACTCAGGAGTTCGATGTCACAATCGACGGAAACCCTTACGTGCAGGAACCGTTCATCACCGCCACCGGTGACAACGACAGCGCCTTCATCGGCGGGACGAACGTCGAACTCGTCGTGAACGGCGAGGTCGTCTCGAACACGAACGTCCGCCTGCCGCCGAACTCGACGGACGTGACCGTCGAGTTCGACTACACCATCGACAGCCCCGGCGACTACGACGTGGTCGTCCGGACGGCCGACGGAACGGTCCTCGCCAGTTCGACGGTGACGGTGCAGCCACCAGAGACCATCGTCGATATCAGCGACCCCAACGACGACGACTACGGCCCGGGTTCGTACACGTACCCGACCGCGGACGCATTCGAGCCGGAGGCGTTCGACCTGCGCTCGTTCACGGTCAACCAGACGCCGAGCTTCCAGCAGTACGCCTTCGAGGTTGAGAACCTCACTGCCGCCTTCGGCGGCCGGTTCTCCCCGCAGATGTTCGTCTGCTGGATCCGCGACCCGAGCAAGAGCGGCGGCTCGACCACCAGCCTCGACGACATCGGCGCGAACGTCGAGTTCGAGGAAGAGTGGCACTACCGACTCCGCGTCGACGGGTTCAACCTCGACCTCGTCAACGCAAACGGCGGCGCGGTGCTCGACGACGACGGCGACCCGGTCACGCCGCGGGTCTCCACCGACTTCGAGGAGGGCACAGTGACGCTGGGCGTCGACAGCGAGGCCTTCGACAGCGCAGACGCCGCCAGTCTGAAAGTCGTGCCGATGGTCCAGTCCGAGGACCGCGGGACGCTCCGTCCGGTCGACGTGACTAACGCGGCATACGTCTTCGGCGGCGCGAAAGAGGGTGCAGTCGACAACGCACCGCTCATCATGGACCTCATCACGCCCGAGGGCGTCGACCAGCCCGACGCGCTGGCGTACTCCGACACGGAGAAGGCGACGCTGCCGTTCGTGTCGCTCGGTGAGTAACCGCCCGTAGCGGCTCTCTACTCTTTCGTCTTTTAATCGCTACTCTGTTTTCTCACTCGACTCGACGGCGGCCATCGCCGATTCGAGCGTGAACGCTCCCTCGTACAGCGCGCTCCCGACGACGACGGCGGCCGCGCCCGCGTCTTCGAGCGCCAACACGTCCTCGACGGTGGCGACACCGCCGCTGGCGACGACGGGGATGTCGACGGCCTCGACGAGCCGTCGGACTGGCTCTGTCCTGACTCCCTCCAGTTGCCCCTCGACGTCTACGTCGGTGAAGAGGATGCCGCCGGCACCCAACTCCTGATAGCGCGTCGCGGCTTCGGCGGGGTCCAGTCCGGTGCCCTCGGTCCATCCCGAGACGACGACTTCCCCGTCTTTCGCGTCGAGACTGACGAGGACGCTCTCGGGGTGCTCCTCGCTTATCTCGGCGACGATGTCGGGGTTCTCGACGGCGGCGGTACCAAGGATGACGCGGTCGACGCCCCGGTCGAGCAGCGAGATGGCGTCCGCGGCGGTTCGGATGCCCCCGCCCAACTGCACCGCCACGTCGTCGCCGACGGCCGAGAGCACGGCGTCGATGGCGGTGGCGTTCTCGCGCTCGCCCTCGAAAGCCCCGTCCAGATCGACGAGGTGGAGCGTGCGCGCACCCGCTTCGACCCACCGCTGTGCGGCCTCGACTGGGTCGCCATACGTCTTCTCGGTGCCGCGCTCGCCGCCCACCAACTGCACGACCTGTCCGTCCTGCATATCGACGGCCGGAATCACCTCGAACTCGGGAAACATGGCCGTGGCTGGGTCGGCGGCGGGCGAAAGCGTGTCGGTCCTCGCAGCTGTCTGGGCCGTCTCTCGTGAGAGACCGAGTCGACACGCTAGCGGGGGAACCCTTATACTCGCCCCTCCTCATCGAGGGACATGGCAGACAGTGGGCCCGAACCGTCGGGACTCGAATCGCTTCTCTTTGGCGAACGAGCCGACCTGTACCGTCGATTCGTCCGCGCGACGGGCGTGGTCACAGTCGTCTTAGTGGCCGTCTACGCGGTTGTCCGGGCGGGATGGGTGGGTCTGGGAGCGGGGACGACGGCGGCGCTCGGTACGGCGGCGGGCGTCGCCGTGGCGATTCTCGTCCTCGCTGGACTCGTCGAGTTCGTCGTCCTCGGGCGGGTCTACCAGCGCGGGACGACCGAAGTGGCACAGACGGCCGCCGAACTCGAAGCCGCCGCCGAGCAACTCGAAGAGACGGCCGAGGAACTGGAGACGACCGCCGACACTGTCGAGGACGCCGCGGACACGGTCGACGAAGCCGCGACGGACGTAGAACGAACCGCCGAGGACGTCGAGGAGGCCGCCGAGTGGGCGGGTGCCGACGACGCGGCCAATCGCGTCACCGAGGCGACCGAACAGGCCGAGGCGGCCAAGGACAAGACAACCGACGCGAAGACCACCGCAGAAGCGGCCACGGAGGAGGCCGAGGCCGCCAAAGCAACCGCGAACGAGGTCGAGGAGACGGCGGCCGAACGACGCGAGCGACTGGGGAACGCGGCCGACGACGGCGAGAGCGACCAGTAGGGTCGCTTCCCGGCCCGTTGTCGGTAGCCTTTAACGACCGGCGAGTCTGCAAACGGTATGGTCGAGTTGTTATTTATCGTTGGCTTAGCTGTTGCCGTCTTCGTCGGGTTCAACATCGGTGGGTCCTCGACTGGCGTCGCCTTCGGCCCGGCCGTCGGGAGCGACACCATCTCGAAGACGGCGGCGGCAGGGCTGATGACGGCCTTCGCACTGCTGGGCGGTGCGACCGTCGGCACGGAGGTCATCGAGACGATGGGCGGTCGCATCGTCCCGAGCGACCAGTTTACGCTGCTGGCAAGTGTCACGGTGCTCTTCTTCGTCGGCCTCGCGCTGCTGGTCTCGAACCTCTTCGGCGTTCCCGCCTCGACGTCGATGACGGCCGTGGGAGCCATCGCCGGGCTGGGTGTCGCTAGCGGAACTATCGACTGGGAAGTGATGGGGCGCATCGTCTCGTGGTGGCTGGTCGCCCCCATCGTCGCCTTCTGGCTATCGGCAGTCGTCGGCCGGTACCTCTACCCCCATCTGGCGGCCCGCATCGTCTTCGAGACCGACACGCCGGGGACCTCCCGGCGCGAGCGCGTCGGTCAGTTCCTCGTCGTCGCCATCGGCTGTTACATGGCGTTCTCGGCGGGCGCGTCGAACGTCGCCAATGCCGTTGCACCGCTAGTCGGAAGCGGCGAACTTGCGCTGTATCCGGGCGTCGCGCTCGCCGGGGCGGCCATCGGGGTCGGCGCGTTCACCATCGCTCGCCGAACGCTCGACACCGTCGGCAACGACCTCACCGAACTCCCGATTCTCGCGGCGCTCATCGTCGAGACGGTGAGCGCGACCATCATCAGTCTGCTGTCACTCGCCGGTATCCCTGCGAGCCTCGCCGTCTCGGCGACGATGTGCGTCGTCGGGCTGGGGTGGGGCCGAGCGACCCGGACGACGCGGTTGGCCGACGCAGCAGGTGCCGCGGTCACGGGTGCCGCCGCCGGCGGGAGCGGGGGCAAGGGCGTCTCGGTCAGTGCGCTCAACGTCGATGTCGAAGAGAATCCCACGTCCTCGGCGGACAGTGGCTCGAAGTCGGTCGCCAAGATTGGGGAAGAAGACCCCGAGTCGGTGACGACCGCCGCCGACCTGTTCGACCCGTCGGCCACCGGCCGCGTGATTATGCTGTGGATACTGACGCCGTCTATCTCGGCGTTCGCCTCGTATCTCGTCTTCCAGTACGTCTTGTAACGCTGCGAGACGGTACGTTTTACCTCTCGCCCGGCCTGAACGCTATATGGTCGAGGTTCTCTTCGCGCTCGGGCTCGTGGTCGCCGTTTTCGTCGGGTTCAATATCGGGGGGTCCTCGACGGGCGTCGCCTTCGGGCCGGCCGTCGGCAGTAACACCCTCTCGAAGCTCTCGGCGGCAGCGCTGATGACGGTCTTCGCCCTCGCCGGTGGGTTGCTCGTCGGCCCAGCCGTCGTCGAGAGTCTGGGCAGCGACCTCGTCGAGACGGCGTTCTCGCCGCTCATCAGCATCGTCGTCCTCTTTTTCATCGGCGTGGCACTGTTCCTCTCGAACGTCGTCGGCGTCCCCGCCTCGACGTCGATGACGGCCGTCGGCGCAATCGCCGGTCTCGGCCTCGCAAAGCAGACGCTCAACAGCGGCCTGATGCTGGAAATCGTCTCGTGGTGGCTCGTCTCGCCCATCGTCGCCTTCTGGGTCAGCGGCGTCATCGGCCGCTACTTCTACCCGACGCTGGTCGAGTGGTTCGCCGTCTCCCAGAGCGAGGGGTCGCTGCTCGTGCTGGACTATTCCGGTGCGATCCCCCGCCCCCGACTCGGCGAAAACACGACCGAGCGAGAGTTCGTCGGCACCGCTGTCGTCGTCGGCATCGGCTGTTACATGGCCTTCTCGGCGGGCGCGTCGAACGTCGCTAACGCCGTTGCACCACTGGTCGGCAACGGCTCGCTGGAGATGTACCCCGCTATTGCGCTCGGCGGCGCGGCGATCGGTCTCGGGGCCTTTACCATCGCCAGACGGACGATGGACACCGTCGGCAACGACCTCACCGACCTGCCGCTCGTGGCCGCTATCGTCGTCGCTACCGTCTCCTCGACTATCGTCACCTTCCTCTCGGCGCTCGGCATCCCCGCGAGTTTCGTCATCATCGCCACGATGAGCATCGTCGGGCTCGGGTGGGGTCGGGCGACCCGGACGACCCAACTCACCGAGTCAGTGCGGGAGGCATCGACCGCGCCCGTCGAGTCGCTCGCGGCCGACGACGCGCCCACCGTCGGTGGTGAGATGAGTCACGATCCCGAACGACGTGAGGCGTCTCGGGAGAATGTTCCGGCCGCTTCGGACCTCTTCGAACCGGGGACGACAGCCCGCGTCATCTTCCTCCAGAACGTCGTTCCCTCGATTGCGACAGTAGCCGCCTATCTGGTCTTTCGCTTCCTTCCTATCGCCTGACCCCGCCGCCGTCTCTCACAATCGTTCACGATCTGGTTCCGAAGGGCAAAGTCTAACAAGTCGGGGTTCGAACCCGACAGGTGATGCCCACGGTAGAGTACCTTAACTACGAAGTAGTGGACGACAACGGCTGGGACATGTACGAGGACGACGTCTTCAGCGAGGCCGACGACCTCGGTCTCGACGACGAAGACTACGGAACGCTCGACGTCAACGAGGGCGAGTACATCCTCGAAGCAGCCGAGGCACAGGGCTACGACTGGCCCTTCTCGTGTCGCGCAGGTGCCTGTGCGAACTGTGCTGCCATCGTCCTCGAAGGCGAAATCGACATGGACATGCAGCAGATCCTCTCCGACGAGGAAGTCGAAGAGAAGAACGTCCGACTGACCTGCATCGGTAGCGCGGACACCGACGAGGTCAAGATCGTCTACAACGCCAAGCATCTCGACTACCTGCAGAACCGCGTCATATAACGTCGTTCTGCAGTCTTTTCCGTTTCGCTGCGTAGTGATGTCCACCGCGTAGCGACAGCCCTACCGTTGCATCTCCCGCCTCTCGGCCACAGTCCGCCGCTCGCGTCCGAACGGGTACCCCCTCACACCGGAACCATTAGGGTCGTTCACGTCACACTGCGATGCGTGTTGGGGTCGATACCGGACCTGTTGCGGCTGCTCGCGGTGCCGGTGTTCGGGTGGGCGGCCTACCGCGACGTGAAGACGCGCCGGGTTCCGAATCGAACGTGGGTACCGCTGGCGGCACTCGCTGTCGTCTTACTCGTCTGGGAGACGTACACGGTGCTGACCGGACCGACGAGCGGACAGGCATACCTGATTCGGGTCGCCATCAGTCTGGGGTTCGTCGCACCGCTGGCCTACGGCTTCTGGCTCATCGGCGGGTTCGGCGGGGCCGACGCGAAGGCGTTCATGCTGACTGCCGTTCTCTTTCCGGTCTACCCCGTCTATTACCTCCCGACGGCGGCACTGCCACTGGAACCCTCGACGCTCGGCGTCTTCTCGCTGACCATCCTCTCGAATACGGTGGTCGCCGGCATCTTCTATCCGCTCGGCGTCGCAGCCACCAACCTCGCGCAGGGCCGGTTCTCACCGGCGATGTTCATCGGGAAGCCAGTCGCCATCGAGCGATTGCCCGAGGAATACGGTCGGCTACTGGAGTCGCCCCGCGGATTCACCCGGAGCGGCCTGGACCTAGACGCCCTCCGGATGTACCTTCAGTGGCGCGGCATCACGCTCGCGCAACTGCGAGCCGACTCCACCCGATACCGCCACCCCGAATCGCTCCCGAGCGACCCGAACGAACCCGGCGACGGCGCTATCGTCACCGACGGCGGGGAGCCGAGCGACGCGAGGCGACCCTCGTCAGAACTGGGTTCCGACGGCGGCGTCTCGGCAGGTGCGACGACCGATGACACCGTCGCCGCAGTAGCGGACGAATGGGGCGCGGAGCGATTCTTGGACGACATCGAAGGGTCGGCATACGGCACCTCCCCCGAGCAGTTGCGAGACGGACTGGAGGTCGCCGTCAGCGAACGGGAAGTGTGGATATCGCCCGGGATTCCGTTCCTCGTGCCCATGTTCGCCGGCCTCCTCGCGGCGCTGACCTACGGCGACGTGCTGTTCTCGCTGCTCGTCCTCGTGGGACTGGCCTGACGACGACAAAAGACCTATCTTGGGGAGCGGCCAGCGTTAGGACATGACCGACGTAGCGCTGGCGTTCGACGAGCAGGAGTATCTCCCGGCGGTCGCACAGGACGCCGATTCCGGCGAGGTGCTGATGCTCGCCTACGTCACCGAGGCGGCGCTCGCACGGACCCGCGAGACGGGGTACGCCCACTACTACTCCAGGAGCCGCGATGAACTCTGGAAGAAGGGCGGCACCAGCGGCCACACACAGGAGATCGAGGAAGTACGCGTGGACTGTGACGGTGACGCGTTGCTCTATCTGGTCGATCAGTCCGGCGGGGCCTGTCACACCGGCTACGAGTCCTGTTTCTACCGGACCGTCGACGGCGAGGAAGTCGGCGAACAGGTGTTCGACCCCGACGACGTCTACTGATGACTGACGCCGCCCGAGAACTGGAGACGGCCGTCGAGGAGCGCCGGCAGGCCCGCGAGCGGGTCGAAGCCGTCGGCGAGGACGACCTGCGAGCGTGCCAGGAAGCGTACCGGGAACTGCTCGACTTATTGGAGCGGTATGAGGACACCGCCACGGGCAGCGGCAACTTCAAGGCGTTCACCGAGTTTCAGGGCACTGTCGGGTCGCTGATCGACGACCTCCCCGAGGACCTGCCAGAGCGAGAGACGTTCGAGGCGGTCGACGACTTTCTCCAGCAGCGCCGTCTCTCCGAGAGCGACTTCGAGACGGCGAGAGAGCGGCTCGAACCCGTCGGCGACCTCGTCGCGCGACTGGCCGAGTGGGACGACGCCCGCGAACGCTACGCCGAGGCCCGCCGGGCGGCTCGACGGCGGATAACCGAACTCGACGAACGCATCGCCGACCTCGAACGGCTCCGGCGACTCGGCGACGCCGACCTCGACGCGCCGGTCGAGGCCCTGCAGAAGCCCATCGAGGCGTACAACGACGCCGTCCGCGAGGCGTTTCGGGCGTTCCGCGACGACGCGCCCGCCCGGGAAGTGCTCTCGGTGGTCGAACGGGCCGACGCGTATCCCCTCGTCGACTTTCAGTCGCCTCCCGAGGCGCTCCTCGAATACGTCGCGACGGCCGAGGCGGGGACCGAACCGATTCCGAAACTGCTCGAATACGCCGACTACTCCGCGTCGAAACTCGACCACTACGTCGAGGATACCGCCGCGCTCAAGCGCGCGGTCACCACGCGACGGACGTACCTCCGGGACCTCGACGCCGACCCGCTCACCGTCTCGTGGCCGCCACCGCCCGCAGAGCGCCTGCCGTGGCTCGTCCGCGAATATCGACCCGTAGTCTCCGGGTTCGCCGACGAGTCCGTCGTCGCCCGCCTGCGCGAAGTGCGCGACCTCGCCGCCAGCGAGGACTACACTCGGCTTCGGGAGAGCGCGCTCGCTCGCTCGGAGCTATCCAGCAAGGAGCGAGAGCGA
Organism: Haloarcula amylovorans; assembly: GCF_004681185.1. GTDB lineage: Archaea > Halobacteriota > Halobacteria > Halobacteriales > Haloarculaceae > Haloarcula > Haloarcula amylovorans. The sequence continues at coordinate 316,831 of NZ_SRIF01000002.1, forward strand.
CTCTCCAGCGGAGCCGTCGAGCGGGAACTGAAGCGCGCACGCGAGGAACGAGCGGATATCGAGGCGGCGCTCGAAACGCACGGGCCGCCGTAGGCCGCTACAGGTCGACTTTGGCGGCTTCGACCATCCGTTCTGCGAGTTCCGCGGCTCGTTCCGGCGTCCGCGCCTCGGCGTAGACGCGGACGAGCGGCTCGGTTCCCGAGGGGCGGGCCAGCACCCACCCGTCGCCGAAGTCCAACCGCCAGCCGTCGGTCGTATCGAGATCGGCGTCGACGGTCTCGGCGTAGGCTTCGATGCTCGCGAGCATCGCCTCGCGTTCGCTCTCCGTCTCGATGTGGAGGTTACGCCGATCGTTGTAGTAGTCGGAGTAGGGCGCGACGAGTTCGCTGGCGGGGGTCTCCGCGATGAGTTCACAGAAACGAGCTGCGGTGTAGGCTCCGTCGCGGGCGATGCGGTACTCGGGGAAGAGGATGCCGCCGTTGCCCTCGCCGGCGATGCTGACGTGGGTCCCCTCGGCCTCTAGCTCGTGAATACGGCTGACGATGTGGGTCGACCCGATGGGCGTTAACGAGAGGTCCGCGCCGACGGCTTCGACGACATCTACGAGGCGCTGTGAGGCGTTGACCGCCGAGACGACACCCTCTCCGGGGTCGAGCTGTGCGGCCGCCAGCGCCGCCAGCACCTCGTCGCCCTCAATGTGTTCGCCCTCGCTGTCGACGAACATCGCCCGGTCGGCGTCCCCGTCGTGGGCGATGCCGAGGTCCGCATCCGTCGACTCGACGTACGCCCGCAGGTCGCCGAGGTTCGCCTCGACGGGTTCCGGATCCCGACCGGGGAAGTGCCCGTCCGGCTGGCCGTTGATCGTGTGGACCGTACAGCCCAGCTCGCGGAACAGGTCGGGGCTGGTGAGCGACCCCGCGCCGTGGCCGGGGTCGACGACGACGGTGAGGTCGGCCTCGGCGATGCGCTCGTGGTCGACGGCCTCGCGGACTTCTTCGCGGTAGGACTGTCGGGCGTTCTCGATGTCGCGGTCCACGCCGACTTGCTCCCACGCCGCCTGCGTCGAGTCTTCGGCCATCGCGGCCTCGACGCGGTTCAGTAGTTCGCGGGAGAACTCGACGCCGTCGTGACCGACGAGCTTGATGCCGTTGTACGCTGGCGGGTTGTGACTCGCCGTTATCATCACGCCCGGGACACCCTCGCGGTCGCAGTACGCCTGCAGGCCCGGCATCGGTACGACTCCGAGCCGGTCGACGTCGAAGCCCGCGCCGGTGAGCCCGCTCGTCATCGCGTTGGCGTAGGTGCGTCCGGTTATCCGCGTGTCCCGCGCGACGGCGACCCGGCCGTACTCGCCGGCCCAGACGCTCCCCGCCCCCTCCGCGACCTGGAGGACGTATCGCGGCGTCAGCTCTTTGCCCGCGACGCCTCGAACGCCGCTCGACCCGAACACGTGCATTCAGACGGGTGTCCGTAGCCGACTGGCTTAGGGGTGTCGCCGCTAGCTGAGAGACGTTCACAATCCGACACGACTGTTCGAAGCTGTTCACTCGCTTCGCTGGCGACGACCGGTCTGTCTTCGCCTGGCGACCGAGGGCGATTCCAACAGCCATTAGCCACACGCCCGCGGAGACGGCGTATGGCCAACGAGGAACTCATCGCAGCGCTGCGGGACGCTGACGCGGTCAAGTACGGCGAGTTCGAACTGTCTCACGGCGGCACGTCGAACTACTACGTCGATAAGTACATCTTCGAGACGAGTCCTCGGTGTCTCGAACTCATCGCTGCGGCCTTCGCAGAGCGCCTTACGGATACGAAACTAGCTGGCGTCGCGCTTGGCGGGGTGCCGCTCGTGGCGGTCACGAGCGTCGAGACGGGCCTGCCCTACGTCATCGCGCGAAAGCAACAGAAGGAGTACGGCACGGCGAACCTCGTCGAAGGAGAACTGGAGGAGGGCGAGGAAGTCGTCGTCATCGAGGACATCGCGACGACGGGCCAGAGCGCCATCGACGCGGCGGCGGCGCTCCGAGACGCCGGCGCGGTCGTCTCTCGGGTCCTCGTCGTCGTCGACCGGGAAGAGGGGGCCGCCGAGAACCTCGCCGAACACGACCTCGAACTGGAGTCGCTAGTGACCGCCTCGGACCTGCTCGCGGACGCCCCCGAAGACGTAGATGTGGACGTAGACGCCTGAGTAACTGCCGACAACGGCCGCGTCGCGACGGCCGTCTCTCGACATCTCGTCACGACAACCATTATTCGCCGTTCTCGCCACGCTTAAGCCGGTCTGTAGTGAGTCTCGGACAATGGCTGGGACGCTGGCTGAGTTCTTCGAGTTAGACGAACACGACACCGACGTATCGACCGAGATTCTCGCGGGCGTGACGACGTTCCTGACGATGAGCTACATCGTCGTCGTCAACCCCGCGATACTGAGTGCGGCCATCTCCATCGACAGTCGGACGACGGGACAGACGATTCAGATGCTCGCCGTCGTGACCATCATCTCGGCGGCGACGGCGACGCTCGTGATGGCGCTGTACGCCAACCGACCGTTCGCACAAGCGCCCGGGCTGGGACTGAACGCCTTCTTCGCGTTCACCGTCGTCCTCGGGTTGGGCGTCCCGTGGCAGACGGCGCTGGCCGCCGTCGTCGTCGAGGGTGTCGTCTTCATCATCCTGACCGCAGTGGGGGCACGCGAGTACATCATCAAACTCTTTCCCGAACCCGTGAAGTTCGCTGTCGGCGCGGGTATCGGCCTGTTTCTGGCTATCATCGGGCTGGAGGCGATGCACGTCGTCGCTTCGGACCCCGCTACCTTTCTCCAGTTCAATCCCGTCTTCGCCAGCGACCCAATCGCCATCATCTCCGTCGTCGGCCTGTTCGTCACGTTCGCGCTGTACTCGGCGGACGTTCCGGGCTCTATCATCATCGGCATCGCGCTAACGACGATCGTCTCCTACGCGGCCAGCGCGCTGGGCTACTCGGCCATCGACCCCTCTGTTCCGGCTCTCGACGGTGTCTTCCTCTATACGCCCGCCTCACTGACTGGGCAGACCGACGTGGTCTACTCGGCGGCGGGCTACGACATCACGCCGCTCGTCGGGGCGTTCCTCTCCGGGTTCTCGAACGTCGACGCGCTCGGTTTCTCACTCATCGTCTTCACGTTCTTCTTCGTCGACTTCTTCGACACCGCCGGGACGCTCACCGGCGTCTCCCAGATTGCCGGCTTCCTCGACGAGGACGGCAACCTCCCCGAAATCGACAAACCGCTGATGGCCGACGCCGTCGGGACGACGGTCGGCGGCATCATCGGCACCTCGACGGTGACAACCTATATCGAGTCTGCGACGGGCGTCGAGGAAGGCGGACGAACGGGCCTGACCGCGCTCGTCGTCGCCCTGCTCTTTCTCGCGTCGCTTGCGCTCGTCCCGCTGGCAGCCGCGGTGCCGCTTCACGCCTCCCACATCGCGCTGGTCGTCATCGCCGTGTTGATGCTGCGAAACATCGTCGACATCCGCTGGAACGACCTCAGCCACGCTGTCCCCGCCGGCCTGACGATGTTCATCATGCCGTTTACTTACTCCATCTCCTACGGCATCGCCGCTGGCATCATCGCCTATCCGGTCGTGAAGGCCGCACAGGGAGAGTACCGAGACGTTCACGCCGGCCAGTGGGTGCTGGCCGCTGCCTTCGTCTTCTACTTCTTCGTTCGCACGAGCGGTCTGCTCGCCGGCGCGCTCTGATTCGGCCGTCTGCCGCGTCCGACGCACAGCACCGACGCTCTTTTTCCGATTGCTCCATTACTTCCCTCCAGATGTCGAACCTCGAACTCTACGAACTGGAGGGCTGTCCGTACTGTGCGAAAGTCACGTCGAAACTCGACGACCTCGGCCTCGACTACGAGTCGCACATGGTTCCGCGCTCACACAGCGAGCGCACCGAAGTGAAGGAAGTCTCGGGCCAGACGGGCGTCCCCGTCCTCGTAGATCCCGACAACGGCGTCGACGCGATGCCCGAGTCCGACGACATCGTGGAGTACCTCGAAGAAACGTACGGCGACGGCGCGTCGGCGTAACCACTTTCTAAGTTCTTCGACTCCGTCGGCGAGAATCGCCAGCTACGCCACTTCTTCGGGGTCGTCGCCCCGTTCCATGATGAGGTCGCGCAGGTCGTCGGCGTCCTCGATGGCTTCCATCTCGTCTTTCTCGATGAGCGCCGTTCCCTCGACGGACTCGCGGGTGAGCTCGTCGACGACGTACACCGAGCGGGTGCGGGTGACGGTGCCGACCGAAGACATGATGCGAGCCCGCTTCTCGGCGGCCTCGGTGAAGGCGGAGTGGCCGGTCAACACCTGCTGTTCGCGGCGGTTCGCGTTCTCGTTGACCGTCTTGAACGGCGCGCGGTCGGTCGGGTGGACCTCGAAGCCGATGCGGGTGAAGACGGTGGCGATGGGCTCGTCCTCCGGGGCCACGTCGGGGTCTTCGGGCGCGGGCTCGTCGTCGCGGATGTCCTCGGTGCCCTCTAAGACGCTGACCGGCGATGTCAGCGGCGCGTCGAAGAGGTCTTCGAGTTCGGCGGCCACTTCGACGGAGGCGTCCATGCCGTCCTCGTACTTCGAGACTGTGCGCCGGGAGACGCCCAGCTCCTTGGCCAGTCGTCCCAACGACCACTCTTTCTCCTCGCGGACATCCGCGAGCACCTTCGAGTCGATATTGACGTAGAGACCGCCCGGTGCGGCGTAGATGAGCGGCGGCACTTCCTCGACGAAGAGGTCCAGCGCGGTGTCCGGTGAGAGTACGGGCACGCCGTGACGGAAGTAGACGACACCCGGTTTCAGTTCCTCGTCTCTGGTTCTGAGGCCGACGACGATGGGGGTCGCATTCAGGTAGGTGCCGAGTCGGCGCATCTCGCCGCCAGTGTGTCCGTCGAAGGCGTCGATGTTGCCGAGAATCTTCACGAGCAACACGTCCTCGCCGCGACGGGCGGCGACGTCGAAGCTCTTGGGCCGAATCGCACACCGGTCGCTCACCATGAACCCCGCGTCTTCCAACATGGCTGTGACGTTGCCGACCAGTGCGGATCGTGACATAGTTCTCGGTTCCTCTAGTGGGGCGTAAGCGAGTCACAGCATATATGCGTTGTGTCGGTTTCGGCAGTTCTCGGCTCCGTTTTCGGTCTCGGCGGTGACGAAACTGGTTTGAGCCACAGTCGGCTACGTCCGGTCGTGACTGTCGTCGGGTTGGACGATACGGACTCGCGCGAGACGGGGATGTGTACGACCTACGCTGCGGCCCGGTTAGCCGACGCGATACGCGACGCTGGCGGGCATGTCGAGCGCCTGCTCCTGATTCGGCTCAATCCCGCCGTCGAGCACAAAACGAGAGGTAACGCCGCGCTGGCGGTCCACACGGACCTCGACGCCGACCGTGCGACCGACCTCGTCCGCGAGACGCTCTCGCTCGCTCAGACCGACGATCCGATGACGAACCCTGGGGCCGTCGTCGCCGACTGCGCACCCGAGGACGTGCCGCCACAGGTCAGCGAGTTCACTGTCGACGCCATCCGCGAGATACAGGACCGCGTGACCGCGACGCAACTATCGGACTTCGCCGGGTTCGCCCGCGTCGAACGCGGCAACGGCCGCGGACTCGTCGGCGCGCTCGCGGCCGTCGGCGCGTGGGCAGCGCTCGACGACTGGACCTACGAACACATCGCCTACCGCGAGCGAGAGCGCTGGGGGACCGACCGTGAAGTAGACGAAGCCAGCGTCCGCGTCGCCGCCGACGCCCACTATTCGGCGGTGTGGGACACGGTCGACCGCGAGTCGGGATATCCGGTCTGTGTCCCGCGCACGCCGTGTCCTATTCTCTACGGTATCCGCGGTGACGACCCCGAGGCCTGCCGGGCAGTGGCCGACGACATCGAGAGCGAACCCGTCGCCGAGCGAGCGACGTTTCTGACGAATCAGGGGACCGACATCCATCTCCAGGACGCGACGATGGCCGACGTGGTGGCCGACAGCGCCTACCGCGTCACCGGCACGGTGGCCGACCCGCCCACGACCCGCGAGGGCGGTCACGTCTTTCTGACCTTGGCTGACGGCGACGACGGCCTCCGCTGTGCCGCCTTCGAACCGACTAAGCGGTTCCGCGACCGAGTGCGTGCGCTCCGCGAGGGCGACCGCATCACGGTCTGTGGCGAAGTCTCTGGAGGCACGCTCAAACTGGAGAAGTTCGCCGTCCGCGACCTCGTCCGGACTGAACTCGTCACGCCCGACTGCCCCGACTGCGGCCGGTCGATGTCTTCCGCCGGCCGGAATCAGGGGTATCGCTGTCGAGACTGCAAAACGAGCACCGACGGAAAAGCCGAACGGCCGCTCGACCGATCGCTCGAACCTGGCTGGTACGAGGTGCCGCCGGTGGCGCGCCGGCACATCGCAAAACCGCTGGTTCGGGGGAATTTCGACGACGTAACCCATCCGGAGCGGTGACTGTCTCGTCCGCTCACGAAAACTGGGACGGGCAGGCCTGTCCGAGAGCATCCGGCGGCTCCGCCGCTGGTTCACGCGAATCGCGCCGCGGTTCGCACCTTTTTGGTCCAGATTTTTCGAGGCGTGGTGCGCGAGCGAAGCGAGCGCGCTCAACGAAAAAAGGTGGTTGGTGACGTTTGTACAATTATTCAAAAAATACTGACAGGAAAACACTTATTCTCGACCACACCATGCAATGGTATGGGTACCGTGGTTCCCGTGCCTCGTGTCCATGCCTGTGACAACGCACCACGGCCCCGCTGCGGTGACTGACCCACCGAGTCACCGCCTTCGAGTCGATGCCTACTGTTCTCGAATGCTAAGTGTCTTCGCCGAGTAGTCCTCGACGAACGCGCCGGCACCGCCAATGCTCACTTCTTCGCCGTCGATGTCGAGAGTCAGCGTGTTCTGAACGGGGAAATCGGCCGTGACGGGTTCGAGGAGGCTCTGGTTGACCGAGACGACGGTACCCGTAAGCGTCTGGTGGCCCTGTCCGGGGAAGAGATGGGCGGTCACCAGTAGGTCGCGCTCTTCGGCGTGCTTGACGATGGTAAACAGGCCATGTCTGAACGGGAGGTTCTCGGCGGGGAGTTCGGGCGGGTTGGCACTCACCACCTCATCACCGGCGGCCCAGAAGTTGAACCACTGCGAAGTAATCGCACCAGCCGTCTTCGGGCTCTGTTCGAGGACGAGGCTGTAGTCCCCGTCGCGGTGTTCGCCACGTAGCAGCGAGGAGTCGCTCGTCACCGCCGACGTGTCGTCCACCGTCACGAGCGTCTCGACGGACGGTTCCCACGAGCGGACGACGGTCGCTATTTCGGCCGCGTTCTCGACGGTGCTCGTCTCCTCGCCGTCACCGAGCAGCAGTGCGATGAACACGCCTCGGTCGCGGGCCCGCCGCAGGGGGTCGGAGAGTCGCTCGGCGACGACGACGGGCAGCATCATGAATATCTCGTCTTCAGCCTCGTCGATGAGCCGTTCGAGCCGTCGATATAGCGTCTGTCGAGCACGGACGAGTTCGATACCGGGATAGTCGCGCTCCGTATCGGTATAGCGGTCTGTAAGGTCCGATTCGAGGTCTGTCAGCTCTTCCGTCATCGACTCGATGGCCGACTCAGGGTCGATAGCACGTATCTGCGTGGGCGTTCGGTGGTCGTCGACGACGACGAACCCTCGGTCTTCGAGGCATTCGACGAGGTCGTAGACGTAGCCGGTCGAGATATCCGTTGCCTCGCTGACGGTGGCGACAGTCGCCGTCCCCCGTTCGAGAACTGCGAGGTAGGTCCGTGCTTCCGTCTCGGAGAGTCCGAACTGTGTCAGTCGTTCGGCCGTCGAATCCATCTTGGTCGTTCGTCGATACGGAGCCCCTTTACTGCACCGTTCGCCCCGAACACCGCCGTTTCAGGGTTCACCGCTCGCTGGCATCGTTGCATCTCTGGACAACTGTCTCAACAAAAGTCATGAAAACATTTTTCGTAACACATTCCAACGGTGTGGTATGCAGCGACAACCCGGGGGAGTCGGTGGGGGCCAGCGGACCGACCCGTGTGCCGTTGGCGTCGTCGAGGTAGTGGGATACGCTGACGAAGATCCATGGGGTGGCGGCGGTATCGCACTCAGAGATACCGGTGGTGAGGGCGATACACCGGCCATCGTTGCCGCATGGGCGTCACCAGCCGACGGTGTGGCCGTTGGCCGCGGCGCAGACATCTCGCGGCCGCCAGAACCGCTCGCAACGGTGAACGTCACTGGGTCAGTGATGATCGAACTGGCACAGTACGAGACCCACTGTCTCGCCCGGTACAGTACTGACGGGCAACAGTGGCACCGTCTCGGCTCACCGCTATTGGTGCCGCGGTCGTTCCGGCCGACGCTCGTCCCGTTCACCGCGACGACGCGTGGGACCGTCCGGATCAAACCCGTCTCGCTCCGTCAGGGGCAGTCGGAGTCCACCCCAGTTGTCGCTTCTCGCTGAGCAATCGACAGCTATCGTGCTCGCTTCCTGTTCGATGGTCGTGCGTGATGGCTCGGACCGTTCCGGTCTCGGCGACCACTCCTCATCCGTTGTTTTGCGTTCTCGGGCGCTTATACGGCTTCATGCCGTCCGCTTGGCCATGAGCTTACAGGCGCTGTTCAACGATATTCCGTTCGTCGCCGAACTCGGAATCGAGATGACCGAGGTCAGCGACGGACACGCCGAAGCGCGGCTTCCGCTGCGTCCCGAGCACTCCTCGAATCCGCAGGCACGCATCGCTCACGGTGGGGTCACCTACTCGCTCGTCGACACCGTCGGCGGGGCCGCCGTCGTCTCGCTGTCAGGCACTATCTCACCTACGGTCGATATGCGAATTGACTACCTCGCGCCCGCAACGGCCGATTTGCGCGCCGAGGCAGACGTAGTGAGAAACGGCGGGAGCGTCGCCGTCGTCGACGTGGAAGTGTACGACGCCGACGACCACCACGTCGCCACCGCTCGCGGAACGTACAAGACCGACGGTGACGGGGGGCACTCGCCGTGGACGGAGGGGGTCGACGAAGAGACGGTCGAACGGCTCTCGGATTAGTTGCCGTTGCCCACGAATTCCATCCCATCGCGGACGGACTCTCGCCGACCCAACAGCGTCACCATGTCTCCCGCTTGCAGCACGTAATCGGCGGTCGGCACCTGCGCTTCTTTGTGGTCTTCACCGCTGACGAGGGCGATGAGACAGGCCTCGGGGAGCATCGGACCGACCTCGCGGACCGTCTTCCCGATGAGTTTCTCGTTCAACACCTCGACTTCCTGTACGTCGCCGGTCCGGCCAACGTCGGTCATCCAGTGGGCAATGGCCGGACGCTCGATCTGGTTGTCGATGGCCCACGCCGTCGCCATCGCCGAGGAGATGGTCCGCACGCCGAGATCCTCGAACGCTTCGACGTTGTCCGGATTGTTCGCCCGGGCGATGACTCGCTCGATGTCGAACTTCGAACTCGCCAGTTGCGATATCAGTAGGTTGGCGTCGTCGTCCCCGGTGGCGGCCACGATTGTTTTGGAGTTGTCGGCTCCGGCCGACCGAAGCACGTCCGTATCTGTCCCGTCACCCCACTCGACGGCGAAGCCGTCGTTTCGGGCGCGTTCGACTATCGATTCGTCCTCCTCGATGATGACGACGTTCTCGCCTCGGTCTTCGAGGCGCGTGGCGAGCGCACGGCCCACCTGTCCGCCGCCGACGATGATGACTCGCATTGGTATCACATCCAGTTTCTCCGCGATGAACCGCGCGAGACCGCCCTCGAACAGGGCAGTCACGAAAATGACCAGAAAGACCGTACCGAGTAGAATTTCGGCCTGATTTGCCAGCAGATCCGCCTGCGCGACGAGCTGTTCGGCTTCCTGCCCGCTCGCGTTGGCGGCCTCCGTCCGCAGTTCTTGGGAGACGTTGTTCAGCTCCGCGGCGAAGAGCGTCGCCACCGACGCGGGGATGATCCCGCGCGGCCCGACGAAACTGACGAACCACTTCTCCGCTCGGGTAAAGCGGTCGCCGACCGTCGAGACGAACACTAAGGCGGGGCGAATGACGAGGGCGACGGCGACGACGACGGCCAGTCCGGCAAGTCCGACGTCGATGAGCGCGTCGAGACTGAGCTGGGCTGCAAGCGCGATGAACACGAAAGAAAGTACCAGCAGCGTGATGTCGCCCTTGAACGATTCGATGTCCTCCTCGTAGGGGTGATCGACGTTGCCGAGTGCCATCCCGGCGGTGGCCGCCGCGGCCACGCCGGCTTCCGTCGCGATCGTGTTCGCGGCGGCGTAGGCGACCAGCGCGCCGGCGAGCACCAGCAGCCGGGAGTTTCGGGGGGCGTCGCCGGGCGAGAGGTCGATGTACTGGAGGAGATAGTACAGCACGCCCGCGACGATGAGACCGACCAGTAGGCCGGTCCCGAGTCGGAGCGCGAACGCCTGTAACAATCCGTCGCTCGTCGCGCCGGGGTTGACCGTCTCGAAGACGACGACGGCGATGATCGCCGCGGTCACGTCGTTGACGATCCCTTCCGTCTCTAAGGCCGTCGCCACTCGGTCTCTGACCGGCACGACGTTGAGGATGGGCGTGATGACCGTCGGGCCGGTCGCCACCAGCAACGCGCCGATGAGGACGGCGAGATTCCACGTCACCGCCGCGTCGGAGAAGGCGAACTTGACTGCGACCGCTGTGCCGACGAGGGCGATCGCTGCTCCGAGCGTGACCAATCGAAACGTCGCGGTCGGAGCCTCGCGGATGCGCTCGAAGCGGAGGTGATACGCCCCCTCGAAGACGATGATCGCGACGGCGAGCCCGACGATCGCTGTCAGCGCGGGTCCGAAGGTATCACTCGTGATGATTCCGAGTCCAGGCTGGCCGATGACGACGCCAACCAACAGATAGAAGATGATACTGGGGACTCGAAGGCGGGCGGCGAGAACCTGCGCAAGGACACCTAACCCGATAATACCGGCGACCAGCGGAATCAGGAGTCCGGAGCTACCAGCCACTGCTGTCCTCCATCTGGTTCGGACAAAGTATCCCCCCCGTATAAACGCACTCACTCCCGCCCGCCTTGCTGGCAGCCGATATCGTGGTCAGTCAGTTCTGCCCATCGAGGCTCCGTATCAGTCGTCGCCCGCGGCCTGCACTCGCTCCTCGTCGGCGAATGCCTGCTCGTCGTAGATGCTGCTGATGCGCTCGGCGTGGCGTTCTTTGATGTTCGGTCGTACCTTCTTCATCGTCGGTGTCAGTAGGTCGTTGTCCTCGGTGAACTCCTCCGTGAGCAGTTCGAACTGTTTGACCGTTTCGTGGGACTCCAAGTTCTCGTTAGCTCGCTGAATCGCGCCCTTGACGACGTCTCGGGCCCCCTCACTATCGGGGAGGCGTTCGGACTCGGCCGGAACCGAGACGCCCTCGCGTTCGGCCCGGGCCGCCAGCGCGTCTTCGTCGGGGACGACCAGCGCGCCGACGAACTTCTCGCCGTCGCCCAGAACGAGCGCCTGCTCGACGACGGGGCGATTCTCCAGTGCCTCCTCGACCGCCTGTGGTGCGACGTTCTTCCCGGTCGAGAGGACGAGCAACTGCTTGGCCCGCTCACGGAAGACGAGGTAGCCGTCGGGTCGCTGGGTGACGATGTCGCCGGTCCGGAAGTAGCCGTCGTCGGTGAATGCGTCCGTGGTGGCCTGTTCTACGTTCCAGTAGCCGTCGGTGACGTTCGGGCCCTGGACGAGCAACTCGCCGGTGTCGCCCATCACGCCGCCGAGGTTCTCCTCGGGCAGCACGTGTGTGTCGAGTTTCCAGTCGAGGGCCGGGAGTGCCGTCCCGATGGTTCCGACCTTCGGGTCGTCCACGGGGTTGGTGGTGACGACCGGTGCAGCCTCGGTCAGGCCGTATCCCTCGTAGATGGGCAGGCCCATGCCGTGATACAGTTCGGCCAGTTCCTTCGAGAGCGTTCCGCCGCCGCTGACGAGCATCTCGACGTTGCCACCGAGTGCCGAACGGACCTTCGAGAACACGAGCGTGTCGGCGAGGGCGTACTTCGTTCGCAGGGGGACGCCGGGCAGTTCCTCGCGGTGGTAGCGCCGGCCGATGTCGACGGCCCACTCGAAGATGTGCTGGCCGACGGCCGATTCCTCAGCCTCCTCGCGGACGGCGTCGTATATCTTCTCGTACACTCGTGGAACGCTCGTCGCCGCCGTCGGTTGGACCAACTGGAAGTCTTCCTTGAGAGTGTCGACGCTCTCGGCGTAGGCGACACAGCCGCCGACGTCGAAGATGAAGAAGTGGCCGGTCAGTCGTTCGAAGACGTGGGCGAGCGGGAGATACGATACCGTCTGGGTCGTCTCGTCGATTCGCGGGGCATCGGCCGGCAGGTCGGCGTCCGGCCCATAGCCCTCCCCGACCTGCTCGGCGTTGGCCGCGAAGTTCCGATGGGTGAGACGAACTCCTTTCGGTTGGCCAGTCGTTCCCGACGTGTAGACGAGGCTGGCGAGGTCGTCGGGGTCGCGTTCGTCCAGCCACGACCGATAAGTCGTCTCGTCGTAGGCCGCATCGCCGAGTTCGTACACGTCGGCGAGACTGTGGACGTCTTCGCGGTCACTGTCGGTGTCGTCCATCACGACGAACTGCTCGACTGGCACCTCGTCTTCGACGGCCAACACTCGCTCTAGCAACTCGTCGCTCTCGACGACGACTGCCGTCGCTTCCGGGTCCGCGAGCAAGTGTCGGGCCTGTGCCGGTGAGGAACTCTTGTACACTGTCGTTACCACGGCACCGGCCGCCAGCAACGCGAAATCGCTCTGTGCCCACTCCATGCGCGTCCCGGCGAACAGGCCGACGCGGTCGCCCGGCCTGATGCCGAGTTCGCGGAATCCGGTCGCCAGGCGGCGAACGACGTCTCGCATCTCGCCGTAGCTGATCGCCGCGTACTCGCCCGCCGGTGCCGGGTCGACGGCGACGCCCGCGAGCGACCGGTCATAGGTCCCTCCCTTGTACCGCTGTGCCGGTCGGTCGGTGTGTGAGCCTGCGCTCCATTCGAACAGTTTCGCCAGCGTCCTGTCGCCGACCGCGCGGCCGGCCCCGCCCCCATCTAGTGACATGACGGTTATTTATGATGAATCCCTTGAAAAGGGTGCTGGTCACCTCACCGCTCGAAACTCAGTCGCCCCTGTCCAACGAGACGAGAACTCCACGGACGTTCATCGCTACCTCGGCACTGGCTTTACGCTCGCCCCATATCTCGGGTGTTTCGACCGTCTCGACGAAGTAGTCGGCGACGGCTTCGTCGTCGCCCAGTTCCGTGCGCTTCTCAGCGACGGCAGCCACCCACTCGTCGAGTTTCTCGGCGTACTCGTCGAGTCGATCGGCGGTCGGTGCCGGGCCGAAGTGGCCGTACAGCAGCGTCTCTGGACCCAACTCTCGAATCGTCTCGATGTCCGCTAACGCCTGCTCTAGCTCGAAGTTCACCGGCGGCGTCGTGACGTGAACTTCGTCGGTCGAGGGCGTGTAGATGCCCGCCGCATCAGCCGTGAACACGCCGTCGATAGTCTGGTCGTAGAACACCACCTGATGGGGGGCGTGGCCCGGCGCGTGGACCGTCTCGAAGGTGTGGTCGCCGAGTTCTATCTCGTCGCCGTCGGTCACTTCGACGATTCGTTCCTCGGGGACCGGCTTCGGCTCGACGTAGTACTCGATCTGGTCGCCGACGGCTCCCTTCGTCCCCTCCCAGATTCGTTCGGGGTCGACGAGGTGACGTGTACCGAGCTCGTGGACGTACACCGTCGCGTTCGGACACTCCTCGGCCAGATACCCCGCGCCGCCCGCGTGGTCCAGATGGATGTGCGTGAGCGCGATGACTTCCAGTTCTCCGGGAGCGATGCCCACCTCGTCCATCGCATCGAGGATGCGTTCGTAGTTCGTCCCGAGTCCTGTATCGACCAGCGCCGGTCGCTCGGCGTCGAGAATGTAGACGGAGCCGTACTCGGGCACGTCGTACATCCCGGTATCGACGTAGTAGACGTCCTCGCACGCCTCGGCCTCGTACACGTCACCGATTGCCATGTATAGGGTGGCGCTTGGTGGCGGGAAAACCGTTGTGACCGCTAGCAAACGTTGGATTATCGCTGACTGGTGACGACAAGACCGAGAACAGCCAGAAAGCCCCCGCTAGCGGCAGTTAGTTTGTGTGTTCTCAGATAGACAGGACAGCTTCAGAATAGCCAGAAAGCCCCCGGACGCTCGTGGGCTACGACTCGCTGTGGTCCTCGGTCGCTTCGCTCCCTGTGGTCCTTACTTCGTCTCGCTCCACGAGCGTCCGGCCCCTTTCAGTCCCCCCTTGGAACGGCCGACCGGGCGGGGCTGAAAGGGGCGGCGGGCTACGCGAACCCCGGTGAAGCAAGCACTGCACTGAACGAGCGTAGTGAGTGAGGGAAGCGCTCAGCGAGCCGCGGGAGCGTAGCACGCCGGGGCTTTCTGGCTGTTCTTGGCTTCAGCGGCAGACGACCCAAGCGTTACTAGCGGGGCTTTCTGGCTGTTCTTGACCGTGTTCGTCACCGCGAAAGTACACGACCCAACACCCCCCGCTACCGCGAATGCTAGGACCGACACGCCTAATTTCGCCCGTCGAGAACCGCCGGGCATGTTATCGAGACAGTTCGTCCGGGAGAACCCCGAGACGGTCCGGGACGCCATCGAACGGAAGGGCGTCACGGGCGTAGACCTCGACGCGATTCTCGAGATCGACGAGGAGTGGCGGGAACTGAAAGCTAGAGGGGATGGGTTGCGACAGGAACGAAACGAGGTCTCGAAGAAGATCGGCAAGCTCAAACAGGAAGGCCAGGAGGACGAGGCCCAGGCGGCCATCGACCGCTCGCAGGAACTGAAAGACCAGTTGCAGGAAGTCGAAGACCGGGCCGACGAACTGGAGAGCGACCTCGAAGACGCGCTGTTGGAACTACCGAACATCCCACACGACTCCGTGCCGACTGGCGAGGGCGAGGCGGACAACGTCGAGCGCTATCGTCGCGGGTTCGACGACCTGCGCGAGTTGCCCGACGAGGTGATTCCACACTACGACCTCGGGGAGGAACTCGACGTGCTGGACTTCGAGCGCGGGGCGAAGGTGAGCGGCGGCGGCTACCAGTTCGTGAAGGGTGCCGGCGCGCGACTCGAACACGCGCTGATACAGTTCATGCTCTCGGTTCATCGCGAGCAGGGCTACTCGGACGTGTTACCGCCGATTCCGGTCAACAGCGCGTCGATGCGCGGCACCGGGCAGTTGCCGAAGTTCGACGAGGACGCCTACCGCGTCGAGGCGCGACAGGACGACGAGTACGACGACGACGACCTGTGGCTGCTGCCGACGGCGGAGGTGCCGGTCACCAACATGTACCGCGACGAGATTCTGCTGGACGACGACCTCCCTATCAAGCACCAGGCGTTCTCGCCGAACTTCCGCCGGGAGGCCGGCGAACACGGCACCGAGACGCGTGGCTACGTCCGCGTCCACCAGTTCCACAAGGTAGAGCTCGTCAACTTCGTCCGCCCCGAGCACAGCTACGACCGACTGGAAGCATTGTTAGGTGAGGCCGAAGCGGTGCTGGACGAGCTCGGGCTGCCCTACCGCGTGCTAGAGATGTGTACCGGCGACATGGGATTCACGCAGGCCAAGAAGTACGACATCGAGGTGTGGGCACCGGGTGACGATATGGAGGAGGGTCCAGACGTGGGTGGCCGCTGGCTCGAAGTCTCCTCCGTCTCGAACTTCGAGGACTTTCAGGCGCGGCGAGCGGGCATCCACTACCGACCGGAACCCCACGAATCCGCACAGTATCTCCATACGCTCAACGGCTCCGGCCTGGCGGTGCCGCGCGTGATGGTCGCCGTCATGGAGTACTACCAGAACGAGGACGGGACGATAACCGTGCCCGAGCCGCTGCGTCCGTACATGGGCGGCCAAGAAGTCATCGAGGGGTCGGAACCGGTCGGCGAGAGCGCGCTCGGCGAGGGCGAGTGAGAATCAGTCGTCGGCGATGACCGACGCCGTCGGCAGATCTGCGACGTGCTGACAGACGTGGCGTACCTGCGGCAGCGTCGCCGAGGGGAGGGCCGACGGCGTGGCCCACCGGGCTTCGAAGACACCTTCTTCTTCGTTGGGGACCGGGTCCGAGAGCAGCGTGCAATCGAAGACGGTGTACTCGGAGACGGTGTTTTCGAGACTATCGTGGGTGTACCAGAACTGAGTCAGCGGCCCGTCGACGTGTGCCCGGCAGTTGAGTTCCTCGTCCAGTTCGCGGTGGAGGCCGTCGGCGGCGGACTCGCCGTCGTGGACGCCACCGCCGGGGAGCGTCCAGAACGGGGTCCCGTCCGAGTGGCGCTCCTTGACGACGAGCACGTTGGACCCGGAGGTCACCAGGGCCTTCGCGCCGTTCCTGATTTGGAACTCGGTCTGCCGCTCGGTGACTGCGTTGTTGGGGGTGCTGGACGGCTTCGACATGTTCATTCTCCACGGCCTTACGGATCTTTACTACACGTGGCCTAACTCCAGATCGGCCCGTCGCACCGCGATTTAGGTGGCCCGGGGTAAAACAGCGGTACCGAGGCTTAGTCAGACGTTATGCGTCAGACACCTGTCAGCGTTTCGGACCCTCCCAACGGTTTCACCCTCCCGCAGAGTTCCACAGGATGCATGATCTATCATGGATGACGCTCATCTACCGTGTATACGTCTCGATACGACGAATACACCGCTGGGAAAACTGGAAGACATCGACGAAGCGGACGATGCATTCGCCGTCGGCCGAAAGCAGCCGGCCTCGAACACTGACCTCGGACGCACTCTCGTCGTCACGGCGGTAGACGGCGGTTATCCGGTGAGTAGTGTCTTGCTGCGGGCGCTCCTCGCGCATGAACTGGACGAACCGGTCACGACTCTCGATGGTCCGGTCGGGCCGGTCGTGGACGAACGACTCTGTGAGGAGTCGCGCCAGCAGGTCGTAGTCGTCTTCGTCTAGTGCGCGGTAGTACAGACGCGCGCGTTCCGTTAGCGGCGTGTCGGGCGGCACCTCACTCATCGCTGGGTCCTTCGGTCGGGTCGGTCAGTTCGAGTTCGGCGGGCACGTCGTCGGTCGCTTCACCTTCCGTGGTCTCGTCGTCGGTTGCCCCGCTGGCCGCTTCGCTGCCGGCGCGCTGTTCGTCCGTTTCGTCCCCGTTGGCGGCCTCGCTTCCATCGGTAACTTCCCTTCCGCTTGCCGTTCCCTCCTCGTCCGTCTCGTCGACGCCGTCTTCGGCCGACGCGGCGGGCGGCGCGTCGACCATCGCCGTCGGCGCTTCGGTCACCGCCTCGGTCGGCGGCTCGGCGTCGGGGTTGTTGGCGGCCAGTTCGGCCTGAATCTCGGCGAGTTCGTCGTCGTCGATGTCGTCCTCGCTGTCTTCGCTCTCCTCGCCGGTCTCGTTCGCCGAGTCATCGCTCGCCGTCCCGTCTGCCCTGGCCGCCGCCGGCTCGGGTTCGTTCGACGGGTCGGTGGCTTCGCTCGACGCGGCCGTCTCGTCCGAGTCGGCGGCCACCGCGTCGTCGATGTCCACGTCGAGGGCGGTATCTCTCTCCTCGCTCTCGTCGGGCAGGATACTACTTTTCTCGGGGTCGCTCTTCACTAAGTCCGTTCGCTCCGGCGGCCACTGCTCGTCGGGGTCCGGCGGTTCCGCGTACGTTCGAGCAGTTTCGAGCGGTCCCTCCGCGTCGTCACGGAGGGTTTGGCCCTCGGCACCGCTCCCGCTGGCATAGGCGCTCGCCGCCTCTACCAACCAGTCGGCGGCCTGCCAGAGGGCACTCGCTTTCGCCTTCGACCCGTCGTAAATCGGTTCGAGCGCCGGGTCGTCGACGAACCGGACCGCGGTGTCGAACCGATCCCTGGCGGCGTCGAAGGCCTCGCGGGCGCGCTGGAAGTCGCTCTGGGCCAGCAGCCACTCCGAGTCGCTGAACTCTCCCATGGCCGAGGTGAATGCCCGTCGTCCTTCCGTGTAGTGGGCGTGGCCGACGCGATACCGGGCGAAAGCGGTGTCGTCGCCGCCGGTGTCGGCGATGGCGTCTTTGAGTTCGTCGACCCGCGGGAGTTCGGTCATGTCGCTCGTACTCCAGACGTACTGGACGACTCCGTCGTGGTCGACGACGGCGATGGCCCGTTCGAGCAGTCGCTGGCCGATATCGTCGACGAACGCGACCTCGTACTGTTCGGCCACCTCGCCGGCGGTGTCGGCGAGAAGCGGAATCTTGAGGTCGTAGCGCTCGGCGAACGCTCGATGGCTGTACACCGAGTCCGGACTGATGCCGAGAATCGTCACGTCCTTCTGCATCGTAAAGAGGTCGAGTTCGTCTAAATCACACGAGTCGGCGTCGCAGGCGGGGTTGAAGTCGGCCGGGTAGAACGCGAGGATGATCACGTCCCTTCCGAGGTACTCGGAGAGCTCGACGCGGCGGCGCTCGCCGTCGACTAGCGCCGGCAACTCGAACGTCGGTGCTCGTCCCCCCGCTGAAAGCATAGTCGCACGTCGGACTACCGATACTTAACGATGACTGACATCGACGGCCGGAACGAGCCGTTTTTGCCCCCGCGAGCGGTAGTTCGAGCGTGGAACTACACGTCCGCTACGAGGGCGACGACGACCCGAAGAAGTGCAGCGCCCGGAAACTCGCCCGTTTCGACCTCGCCGAACTCCACCGAGCGACGCGCTCGACGCCGCCGGGAATCGTCCTCAATCCCTTTGCCGAGCAGGCCATCTCGCCGGCCGACCGAGCCGAGGCGGGCGACGGCGCGCGACACGGTCGGCTGGTCGTCCTCGATTGCTCGTGGGAGACTGCCGAACGGGAGGCGTTCGACTTACAGGGCATCCACCGCTCGCTCCCCTTCCTCGTCGCTGGCAATCCCGTCAACTACGGGACGCCGTTCCAGTTGAACACCGTCGAGGCCTTCGCCGGCGCGCTCTGTATCCTCGGGGAACGTGACCACGCCGAACGCATCCTCTCGAAGTTCTCGTGGGGCCACACCTTCCTCGAACTGAACGAGGAACCGCTCGAACGGTACGCCGACTGCGAGGATTCGAGCGACGTCATCGCCGTACAGGACGACTACCTCGTCGAGGAGTGACCGCCCGGCCCGCTCACTCGAACCCGGTGCCGATACCGCGCGGGTCACTCGGCGGGGAGAGCGGCGTGTCCGGCACGTCAGACGAGGGGTCGGGGTCGTTGTAGCCGCCCGGCGCGACGTCGTTGGGCGAGTCGGGATAGTACAATGACGCCAGCGCCTGGATGTGGTCGCGGCCGACGCCGAGTTCGAACTGGCCGCCGCCGTACAGACGGATGTCTTCTTCTGCGCAGTAGGCGATAGTTTCGAGCACCGATTCGACGGTGCCACACCGTGACGGTTTCATGTTGAGCCAGATGGGTTCGAACGGCAGTTCCTCGATGCTCTCGACGCCCGTGATTGGCACGTCCCACGTGATGCGCGCCTCGCGGTCGTCGAAGACGGGTCGTGTCTCGTCGGTCAGGCCAGGGTCCTCGATAAGCGCGTCCGGGAGGCCGTCGACGACCCGGCGGTAGAAGTCAGCGTCGACGGTCACCTCTACCCCTTCGGTGTCGTACAGTCCCTTCAAATCGAGGACGCGCACGTCGTACGTCGAGAGCGAGGCCACGAACGCCTCGTCCCACTCCGGCGTCGGGTCGAGTTTGAACCCTAAATCGTCGTGTATCGCCAATAGGTCGTCCAAGCGGTCGGTCGTCGGCGGCTCGTCGCGCTCCGGGTCCGAGAGACGCGTCGAGACGACGAACTCGACGGGGTCGTACTCGTGGCCGACGGCCGTCCCGAGGTCGGTGTCGTCCTGTTTCAGCGCCAGGTCGAGCGCCGCGCTCTCGAACCCCCAGCGCCGGTAGTGGCGAAACCGCTCCTCGTCGGGCGGTTCGGGCCAGAGGTCGGCGTCGTCGAGAGCGTCGGAGAAGGCGTCGAGCGTGTACGTTCCCGAGAGGTCGATATTGTGGTCTGCGAGCGCGTGGTGGGCCTCGTTCGTGTAGGTCACGTCCTCCCCTCGGCCGGTCTCGCCGTCCCCGGAGAGGCTAACCGTCGTCGTGGCGCGGTCGAACCCGCTGGAGGTAGCCCGTTCTTGCACCTCGAACGTACAGTCCTCGACCGTCAGCGAGCGGTCCGCGACGTGCTCGTACATACCGATTGCCGACGTTCGCTGGCCTCAAAGTAGCGCCGGTCAGAAACTCAAAGCTTAAACGGCCACACCGGCAACCGACTCGCATGGCTAGCTTCGAGGCAGCGTCAGACCGACTCTTGAACAAGCAGATTTGTATGCGCTGTAACGCCCGCAACCCACAGCGCGCCGAACAGTGCCGGAAGTGCGGTTACGGCAACCTCCGCCCGAAGGCGAAGGAAGTCCGCAGCGCGTAAGCCGATTCTCGCTTTCTCCCGAACACTCTCCGACTCAGCAGCGGCGCTCTCGCTATTGTCGGACTCTCCTCACTCGTCGGGGTATTTCGGCTCGCGGCGCTCGGCCCGTTCTAAGGCCCGTTCGACGACCTCGCGCACGTCGCCGTGGAAGACGCCGCCGTGGCCCGAGTACATGTGTTCGACGCTTTCCGGCATCCGTTCCAGTAGGCCCTCGATGCTCTCGATGAGTCGCTCCCGGGACTGGTTCGGCGAATCTGTCCGACCGAACGAGCCGTCGTCGAACGCGCCGTCGTCGTGGACGACCACGTCGCCGGAGAACAGCGAGTTCTCGGAGACCAGCGAGACGTGGTCGTCGGCGTGGCCCGGCGTGTAGACTACTTCGCAGGTCTCGTCGCCGACCAGTAGTTCGTCGCCGCCTTCGATGGCGTGGTCACGGCGCGGGTGGTCGGCGTAGGCGTACAGCTCCGCGTCGAACTCGTCGAGGATGGTGTCCAGTTGCGCGACGTGGTCGCCGTGCTGGTGGGTTAGAACGACGGCGTCGACGGTGTTGGTGTGCTCTCGAATCACGTCGACGACGCCGGCCATCGCACCGGCGTCGATGAGCGTCGTCCGCTCGCCGGTGGCGAGGTAGGCGTTACAGGTGAACGTCTCGGCGTCGGCGGTGACGTTGTGTACGTCCATGGTCGGGCTGTGGGGTGCCGGCCGTTTGAGTGTACTGACAGCGCCAGCTTTAGACGCACTGCCTGCGGACCTCACCTATGGCTTCCGTCACTGTCTGGAACGAGTTTATCCACGAACGCGAAGACGACGCTGTTGCCGAAGTGTACCCCGACGGCATCCACGCGACCATCGCCGACGCCCTCGAAGCGCGGGGCCACGATACCCGCACGGCGACGCTCGACGAACCCGAACACGGTCTCACCGAGGCCGTCCTCGACGACACCGACGTGCTACTCTGGTGGGGACACGCCGCCCACGACGAGGTCGACGACGAAATCGTCGAACGAGTCGCGGCGCGCGTCCACGAGGGGATGGGCCTGCTCGTCCTCCACTCCGCACACGCCTCCAAGCCGTTCAAGCGCCTCCTCGGGACGCCCTGTGACCTGACGTGGCGCGAAGACGGCGAGCGCGAACGCTGCTGGGTCGTCGACCCCGGCCACCCGATCACCGACGGGCTGGACGACTCGCTGGTCATCGACGAGGCGGAGATGTACGGCGAACCCTTCGGCGTCCCGGAACCCGACCGACTGGTGTTCACCTCGTGGTTCGAAGGTGGCGAGGTGTTCCGAAGCGGCTGTTGCTACCGCCGCGGGCGGGGCAGCATCTTCTACTTCCGACCGGGCCACGAGACCTATCCCATCTACCACCGCGACGACGTGCAGCGAGTCCTCGACAACGCGGTTCGCTGGGCCACCCCGACCGAAGGGGCCGACGCCACTGCCGGCAACCGGAACGTCGATCCGCGCGAGTCGATATGAATACTCGCGGGCGCTCGCACGCACGCGACCTGTGCCCAAGTATCAATCCGTAGAATCGGGGGATGCCTTTTTCATCCCGAACATCATAGTTGTACACGTACTATGGGGTTCGGGAGCTACGACGAATCGGAACAAGACAACCAGGAGTACGACACAGACTTCGACGACGAGGACGGTCTCAACTCGGAGGAAAACACCCACGAAGGGGACGTAGAGTACGAGTTCACGGCATCTAACGACGAACTACTCGACCGTCTCTCAGACATCAAGGAGTCTGAAACGAATACGTGAAAACCGGGGTTCGGGCGCTCGGCATCGCCGAGTCGTATCGAAACGAAACGAGTCACCTCGCCGGAACGGTCGTTCGGGCGAGTCGCGTCGTGGACGGGTTCGTCTTTTCTTCGTGTACCGTTGGCGGGAGCGATGCCACCGACGCCGTCTGTGAAATGGTCGAGCGGCTGGACCGCGAAGACGTCCGCTATCTCTTGCTCTCGGGCATCGCGCCCGCGTGGTTCAACGTCCTCGACCTTCACGCTATCAACGACGAGACGGGACTGCCGACGATTTCGGTCACCTTCGAGTCCTCGCCGGGATTAGAGAGCGCCATCCGCGACGCCTTCGACGACGATGGCGTCGTCGCGGACCGTCTCGAAACCTACCGCGCTCAACCCACTCGGCAGCCGGTCTCGGTCAACGACGAGACGGTGTACGTCCGGGCGGTCGGACTCTGTGACGACGTGGCCGCCGGCGTGGTGCGCGGGTTCACACCAGAGGGCGGCCGCCCGGAGCCGCTGCGGGTCGCGCGCCTCGCCGCCCGAGGGCTGGTTGATGCCGACTGACGAGCGACCGCCGCCCTTGATACGGTCCGGCCCGAACACCCAGTATGGGACAGATGGAGGGACTGGACGTCCTCGCCTGCGAGCGCTGTGCGGAACTGTGTGAGTCACGCACCCAGATCGTCAACGGCGTCGGGCCGGCGGACGCCGACCTGCTGTTCGTCGGGGAAGCGCCCGGAGCCAACGAGGACGAACAGGGGAAACCGTTCGTCGGCCGCAGCGGCGACGTCTTGGACGAGACGCTCCGCGAGGTCGGGCTGGACCGCGGCGATGTCCGCATCACCAACTGCGTGCGCTGTCGGCCGCCCGAGAACCGCGACCCGCACAAGGAAGAACTGGCGAACTGCCGAGAGTATCTGGAGACGGAAATCGACCGCGTGGACCCCGAAGTCGTCGTCACGCTCGGAAAGGTGCCTGCCCAGCACCTGCTCGAACGCGACGTTGCCGTCACCAGCGAAGCCGGCGAGGTAGTGGACGTGCCTATCGAGGGGACGCCGCGACCCGTGATGGTCTGTGTCCATCCCGCGGCGACGCTGTACGATTCGAGCCAGAAAGGCACTTTCGAGGAGACGCTCCGAAAAGCCGCCGAGTTCACCGATGGCGAGAGCGGACAGCGGCGCTTAGGCGACTTCTAGGAACCCACTTTTTACTTCGGGGGTGTCCTCGGGCCTTCAGCCCTATGGGCACCCCCCATCGCAAAAACGTGGGGAAAAACAGCCGGACTCTCGGCCTTCGGCCTCGATTCCGGTGAACCGGCGGCTCGCCGCCGGATGCTCTCAGTCAGGCCTGCCCTCCCCCGGGTCGTCGCACGGAGTCGACTTCCGGCCACCACACCCGTACCGCATCCGTGACCGCACCGTAACTGGCGAAACCTGTTCGAAGGGGAACGCACTTAGCCCGCGTTCGCCTAGCCGTTTGCATGAACGTGAAGCAGACGACTGCCGAGGTGGTCGTCGTCGATTACGGGTTGGGGAATCTCCGGAGCGTCACGCGCGGGCTCGAACGCGCGGGCGCGGACGTGACTCTCTCGGAGGACCCGGCCGACTTCGACGCGGCCGACGGCATCGTCCTCCCTGGCGTGGGTGCCTTCTCCGAGGGGATGGACAACGCCGGACCGTTCCGCGAGGCCCTCTTAGAACAGGCCGAGGCCGGCAAGCCGCTGTTCGGCATCTGTCTCGGGATGCAGATGCTCCTGACCACGAGCGAGGAGGCCGACCACGCCGGACAGGGCGACGCCGAGGGCCTGAACCTCGTCCCGGGGAAGAACGTCCGCTTCTCGCGCGACCAGACGGTGCCCCACATGGGCTGGAACGAACTCGACGTAAAGCGCGACCACCCGCTCGTCGAGGGCGTCGACGGCCAGTACGCCTACTTCGTTCACTCCTATTACGCCGTCCCCGACGACGAGAACGCGGTCGTCGCCACCACCGACTACGGGACCGATTTCGCCTCTATCGTCGCCAACGAGGAAGGCAACGTCTTTGGCACCCAGTTCCACCCCGAGAAATCGGGCGAGACGGGCCTGCGAATCCTCCGGAACTACGTCGATTACTGCGTTTCCCAGCGGTAGCGGTCGATAGCGGTCGCGGTGGGGTTGCGGTGGCCGGGAGGCCGCTCCGTTGGCCGACCCGGGGAAGGGCAGGCAGACCATGGAGCATACCGCTCGCCGTCGGCGAGCGGTTTCCCGCGAATCGCGGAGCGATTCGCGCCTTTTTCGCCCACGTTTTTGCCGCGAGGGGTGGCCTTCGGCCATCCGAGCGGCAAAAAGGTGGTTGGCAAGCGTTATGGGCCGCAGTCGCCTAGTTCCAGTCGGCAGAGGGAGGCCGGCTCCCGTGCCGAGAGGCATGAGGAAAGTCCCCCCACCTGTCGGACAGGTGACCGGGCACAAGCCCGGGGCGGGAGACCGTCGGCGCTGGAACAGCAACGACACGTCGTCGCCGGACCGATGAGGTGTGCGAATCCCGAGCGATGGTCGCGTGGGCCGCGCGGCACTCCGTGCCGCGACTTCGAGGCGGCTTCACCGTCTCACGCCCCACGCTCACAACGTGGGCCACTACGTGTCCCATGCCACCGAAGCGAGGGAGAGTTAACCCACCGAGGGCCATCGCGGGCTGCTGACGCATCCCGCATACGTGGGCTGCGCGGCTCCGTGCCGCGACTTCGAGACGGCTTCGCCGTCTCGTGCCCCACGCTCACAACGTGGGCCACTACGTGCCCCACGCTCCCGGCGACGGACCGATGGAACGGCGAATCCTCACCGGTGCAAGGCCGCGTCGACAGGTAGTCCGACGCCGCGCGCGAGCGCTGGACGTGGCCGCTGAGCCGAATGCCGGCCCGAACAGAAGGGGGCTTACTCCCCTCAGCCGCTTACACTTTTCAACCGCTTACCTGAAAGTAGGCGCTAAGGCCCCTTCCTCAACGAGCGACCGGTGGGAGCGAGTAGGGAGGGGATACAGCGTTCACAAGAGCTCCGCTCTTGTGCGCGAACGAGATGCTCCGCGTCTCGTCAACGCCGTACGGTTCTCAAACACGGTCGTTGCTCGGCCCACAGACTCACGCAATCGCAACCATTTAGCACGTTGTTTGCAGTCATAACTGTCAAATACACACAGTGCCACCCGAAGGTAATGGACCGTCGGGTGGTGGTCGTGACGATGCTGGTGCTGTTGGGTGGATTGGCTGGGTGTAGCGCCGTCTCTGACGCCGTCAACGCGCCGACAGTTGCCGAACAACGCCATCCCTTCGCTGGGGAGACGGTGACAGTTGCCGTTTCCGGCACTGACCGCGAGCGAGCGCTCGCCGCGGCGGGGCTGGCCTACTGGGAGGAGAACGCCGCCAGATATGCCGGCTTTAACGTCAACTTCCGGATTCTCGAACCCGGCGAGGCACCCGACAGTGGCACGGCCGACGTACGGATGCGGTTCGTCGAGACTGTCACAGATTGTGGCGACGCGAACTACTCGGCAGGGTGTGCGCCGCGGCTCAACGCTTCCACTGCGGTCGACCGGCCGGCCGAGGTGTCGATTCAACGCGGGCTCGCCAACGAGTCGACGCGGTTGGTCGTCCAACACGAGGCAGGACACTTACTGGGCCTGTCACACGCCGACTCGCCACAGCGGGTGATGCGCCACGAGCGGACGCTGGCGACGCTGCCGCAACCGAACGCCAGCGAGCGCGCGGTGCCGTGGGCGGACCGGACGCTGACCGTCGCCGTCCTGAACGGGACCGTTCCGGCCGGGGAGCGAGCGGCCTATCACGATGAAATCGAGTACGCGCTGGCGTACGTCCGCGAGGGGGCGAACGGCACCGTCCCGGCGAACGTCACCGTGGAACGGGTGCGTGACCCCGATACAGCCGATATCGTCGTCAGGCCGACCGACTCGGCGGCCTGCCGGACCGACGCCGGGTCGTGTGCGCTCGTCGAGGGGACCGACCCGGACCGCGACGGCGCTATCGAGACGTACACGCGCGTCGAGATTCTGCTCGTGGACGTCGACACCGACGCGACGAGCTGGCACGTCGCCCGCCAACTGCTCGACGCGCTCGGAGCCAGCCGCGAGGGATTCCCGGACCCGCTGGTCGACGCGACCTACGACGAGCGACGGGGCGAGTGGTATGGCTAGGGAGCTTAGAAGCGAGCGACGCGAACGAGAATCTCCGAAAAGCGAACCGTGAAGCAGTAGCGAGCGACGAGTCCCGCTGTGGTCGTCAGTCGTGAAGTCGGGCGGGTCCGATGGTTACAAGCGGCCGCCGGGCGGAGGCGGGAGTATGACCGCCGCCGATCTCATCGACGCCGTCCGCGACGACCAGCAGACCGAACTCTCCAGACTGGGCTCCTCGAAGACGCTGTACGCCGACACGCGCGGCGAGATGGAACCCGATGTCGTCCGTGCGGCCGCGGCCGCCCGCGAAGCGGCCGCTCGCGACACCTTCGAGTCGTGGGCCGACGACAGCGACGGCGAGGCCGCGGACCTCTTCACCGAAGCGGCCGACGACGCCGCGGAGCGGCTGGACGGACTGGACGCCGACCCGGCCGACCGCGAGTTCGCCATGCACGAGGTACTCGACGCGTTTCAGGAAACTATCGAACGCCTCGGCGGGTTACTGGGCTGGACGCTCGTCGACCAGAAGGTGAAGGGACAACTCACCGGCTTCTTCACCGGACAGGCCGATCCGCAGACCGCGAGTACGTTCCGCAGTGCCGGGAACGACGTGGAGGCGCTCCGCGAGGAAACGGTGGATCTGCTCGAAGCGACTTGCGAGGACGAGGACGACTGGGACACCGCCGAGGCGGCCGCTGTCGAGGTAATCTCGGCCGCCTACGAGGACTACTTCGAGACGCTCGAAGACTTAGGCGTCAATCCCAAACCGGTCTGTTAAGCGCCGCGTTACTATCCCTCGCCGAATCGACGACGAGGCCGGGCCAAACACCACTACGCTGTCACATGTGCGGTCGCGATTTCGACGGCCTTCGCAATCACACCGACGGGAACGAGAAGTGGTGGCTCGTCGTCGAGGACCCCGACGACCTACCACTCGACGTACAAGTACCCTGATTTCGGGCGGCAATCATCGCTTATCTTTTCGGGGCTTCTTCTTTCGGTCGAACCTTCGCTGCTGCTCCGCGGTTCCTTACGGTCACCGCTCCGCCGAGGGTCGTGCCTTGCGAAACCCTCGCTCGCCTCGCGGCTTCGCCGCTCGGACATTCCGAGGGACCTCGTTTCACTCGGTCCCTCGCTAGCCTCAAGTTTATCCAGCCCCTTCCTCGCACAATGAGTGACGCCGGAGGTCCCCTCTCGATAGACCGCCCCGACGCCGACAGCGAGTTCCGCGTAGACGCCCCGTTCGACCCCGCTGGCGACCAACCAGAGGCTATCCAGCAGTTGGCCGACGGCTACCGACAGGGGATGGACGAACAGACGCTGCTGGGCGTGACCGGCTCCGGGAAGACCAACACCGTCTCGTGGGTCATCGAGGAGATACAGAAGCCGACGCTCGTCATCGCCCACAACAAGACGCTCGCCGCGCAGCTCTACGAGGAGTTCCGCAACCTCTTCCCGGACAACGCCGTCGAGTACTTCGTCTCCTACTACGACTACTACCAACCGGAAGCCTACGTCGAGCAGACGGACACGTTCATCGACAAGGACGCCTCCATCAACGACGAGATCGACCGCTTGCGCCACTCCGCGACCCGATCGCTACTCACGCGCGACGACGTCATCGTCGTCGCCTCAGTCTCGGCCATCTACGGTCTCGGTGACCCGCGTAACTACATCGACATGTCGATGTCGCTGGAGGTCGGCCAGGAGATAGAGCGCGACGAGTTGCTGGGGCGACTAGTGGACCTGAACTACGAGCGCAACGACGTGGACTTCACGCAGGGCACCTTCCGCGTGCGCGGGGACACGCTCGAAATCTATCCGATGTACGGCCGCTACGCCCTGCGTGTGGAGTTCTGGGGCGACGAGATTGACCGGATGCTGAAGGTCGACCCATTGGAGGGAGAAGTCGTCCGCGAGGAACCGGCGGCGCTGGTCCACCCGGCAGAACACTACTCGATTCCCGAACAGCGGCTCCAGCGGGCAATCGACGAGATCGA
Source organism: Haloarcula amylovorans (assembly GCF_004681185.1). Lineage (GTDB taxonomy): Archaea > Halobacteriota > Halobacteria > Halobacteriales > Haloarculaceae > Haloarcula > Haloarcula amylovorans. Next base: position 345,218 of record NZ_SRIF01000002.1, read on the forward strand.
GGAGCAACTCGAACAGCGAATCAGCTACTTCGAGCGCAAGGACGACGCCGTCGCCGCCCAGCGAATCGAGGAGCGGACGCGGTTCGACTTAGAGATGATGCAGGAGACGGGCTACTGCTCGGGCATCGAGAACTACTCGATTCACCTCTCGGACCGCGAGAGCGGTGAAGCGCCCTACACGTTGCTGGATTACTTCCCCGAGGATTTCCTCACCGTCGTCGACGAGTCCCACCAGACGCTGCCCCAGATTCGTGGCCAGTTCGCGGGCGACAAATCGCGCAAGGAGAGTCTCGTCGAAAACGGCTTTCGCCTACCGACAGCGTTCGACAACCGCCCGCTCACCTTCGAGGAGTTCGAGGAGAAGACCGGCAAGACCCTGTACGTCTCGGCGACGCCAGGCGACTACGAGCGCGAAGAGAGCGAACAAGTCGTCGAGCAGATTGTCCGCCCGACCCACCTCGTGGACCCGGCTATCGAGACGGCCGACGCGACCGGGCAGGTCGAGGACCTGCTCTCGCGCATCGACGACCGGGTGGAACGCGACGAGCGCGTCCTCGTCACCACGCTCACCAAGCGGATGGCCGAGGACCTCACGGAGTACCTAGAGGAGTCGGGCGTCGACGTGGCCTACATGCACGACGAGACCGACACGCTGGAACGCCACGAACTCATTCGCTCGCTCCGACTCGGCGAGATAGACGTCCTCGTGGGAATCAACCTCTTGCGGGAAGGATTGGACATCCCGGAGGTGTCGCTAGTGGCGATTTTAGACGCCGACCAGGAGGGATTCCTCCGTTCGGAGACGACTCTCGTTCAGACGATGGGCCGGGCGGCGCGAAACGTCAACGGCGAAGTCGTCCTCTATGCCGACGACACCAGCGACGCCATGGCCTCGGCCATCGAGGAGACCCAGCGCCGCCGGGAGATTCAGCGGGCGTACAACGAGGAACACGGCTTCGAACCGACGACCATCGAGAAAGAAGTCGGCGAGACGAATCTCCCCGGGAGCGGGACCGACACCAGCGACGTGACTGGCGATGGACCGGCCGACGACGACGAAGCCGCACGTCGGGTCGAGCAGTTGGAGGAGCGGATGGAGGAGGCCGCGAACAACTTAGAGTTCGAACTGGCCGCCGACATCCGTGACCGTATTCGGGAACTGCGTGAGGAGTTCGGCCTCGCGGGCGGCGACGAGGACGACGGTGGCGTCCCCGCACCCGGTCCGGACTTCTGAGAACCTGCGAGCCGGCTGGTTCGGCCCGACACTTATCCTCCGAGCGGGCGTCGTCTCGATATGACTGTCTATGAGACCGACGTGCCGGGCGTGGGCAAAAAGTTCGAGGTGGAACTCGGCGGCGGCGAGCGACTCGTCATCGTGCTCCACCACGACGGCAAGCGCGAGGTGTTCCACAAGGACAATCCGGATGCGGATGCCGACCGCCTGTTCTCGCTGTCGGGCCAGCGGGCCCGCGAGATCGGAGCTATCCTGCAGGGCGCGTACTTCCAACCGGTCGACATGGACTCGGTGGACGTGCCGCTGGGCGACGCCATCATCGAGTGGATCGACGTCGCCGACAGCTCGCCGCTGGCGGGCCAGACACTCGCCGACGCGAAGGTCCGCCAACGAACGGGTGTCTCCATCATCGCCATCCAGCGTGATTCCGAGACGCTTCCGAACCCCAGTCCCGAGGATACCATCGTCGCGGGAGACATCCTCGTGACCCTTGGAACCCGTGACGAGCAAGTCGCCGTCGAAGCGCTAGTCGCCGGCGACGATGGCTGATCTGCTCCTCGAAGTCGGCGTCGCCGTCGCCGGGGTCGCCGCCGCCGGTGCGCTGGCGAGTCGGGTGGGGGTGTCGGTCATCCCCGCGTACATCCTCGTCGGCGTCCTGCTGGGGCCGAACGCGCCCACGTCGGTTCTCGGTGTCCCAGTTACCCTCGTGAGTGATAGCGAGGTGATAGCCGTGTTGGCCGAACTCGGTGTCGTCTTCCTCCTCTTCTTTCTCGGGCTGGAGTTCAGCGTCGAGCAGTTGCTTCGCGACCGCCGGTCCATCACGTCAGTCGGCCTCCTCGACTTCGTCGTCAACTTCGGCGTCGGCCTCGCCATCGGCTTCGCCTTCGGATGGACGCTCGTCGAGACGCTGTTTTTGGCGGGCATCGTCTACATCTCTTCCAGTGCCGTCGTCACGAAGTCGCTCATCGAGACGGGATGGATAGCCAACGACGAGTCGGGCCCCATCCTCGGGACGCTCGTCTTCGAGGATATCCTCATCGCCGTCTATCTCGCGCTACTCGCCGCGGTCACGAGCGGTGGCAGCCTCCGGGACGCCGCCGTCTCCGTCGGCGTCGCGTTCCTCTTTCTGGGCGCGCTGGCGGCCCTCGCGTGGTACGGGTCCGCGTGGTTCGAGCAGCTCTTTCGAACGGGCTCTGACGAGTCGTTCATCCTCCGCGTCGTCGGCCTGACGACGCTCGTCGCGGGCGCGGCGCTCGCCCTCGGCGTCAGCGAGGCCGTCGCCGCCTTCTTCCTCGGCACCGGGCTCAGCCAGACTACCCACGTCGAACGGATCGAGCACATCGTCTCGCCCGCTCGCGACCTCTTCGCCGCCGTGTTCTTCTTCGCCATCGGCCTCTCGACGGACGTCACGCTCCTGGCGAGCGTCGCCGGGCTGCTCGCGGTGGCCGTCGTCGCCACCACTGCCAGCAAACTCGTCAGCGGGACGCTCTCCGGTCGCATCTACGGCCTCGACGCCCGGCGCTCCGCTCGCGTCGGACTGGGACTCGTCCCGCGGGGTGAGTTCTCGCTCGTCCTCGTCGCACTCGCGACCGACGTCGGGACGGGCCGTCTCGGGTCGGTGCTTCCCGCCTTCGCCGTCGGCTACGTCCTCGTGATGAGCGTCGTCGGCTCGGTGCTGGTCCAGCGTGCCGACGGCCTCACCGACGCTGTCCTCTCGCTGACGAACGACGCTGACGCAGGGTAACACGGCGAACGACCGGCGTTCGCGTCGTCGACAGTCTGCAGCGGCTTCTTCGCGACTTATCGACGAGAGCATCGCGGCTAGCCTACGATGAGCAGCAGTTAAACGGCGCTACGTGTGTTTGGTATCGCGGATAGTGATTTATCGGCCCTGCGCTTTCGAATACCGATTCGGCCGCAAAAGAGCGCGTGAGCCACCGAAACCGCCGAGAGCGTCGAAACTCTTCTGTGGCTGGAAAGCGATGTCGTCCTATGGTCGCCGAGAGTGCCGTTACAGTCGAGGACGCGCGAATCCACTACCGAGAGGTCGGCGATGGACCCCCCGTGGTTCTCCTCCACGGCGGCATCATCGACGCCGCGCACGTCTCGTGGCCGCCGGTCGTCGAGCGACTCGCTTCCGACGCACACGTCGTCGCCCCCGATATGCTAGGCTACGGCGAGAGCGAACTGGTCGAGGGGTCGTACTCGATTCCGCGTCACGCCAAGGTAATTTCGGGGTTCCTCGACCAGTTGGATCTCGGTCCCGTGACGCTCGTGGGAACCTCGCTTGGCGGTGGCGTCGCCATCCAACTCGCACTCGACCGTCCCGACCTCGTCGAGACGCTCGTCCCCATCGACCCGTTCGGACTCGGCCGTGAACTGCCCAACGGCTTGCTCTCGTATGGTCTCGCCCGCGTGCAGGTGTTCAACAAACTCGCTATCGCCGCGTTTCGGCGGAGTAGACGCTTCACGCGGGCGAGTCTCGACGGCATCGTCTACGATCTCGACGCGCTCTCCGAATCCGCTGTCGACGCCGTCTATCGAGAGGTCCAGCGTCCCACCGCCGGCGCGGCCTTTCGCCGGTTCCGCGAAGCGGAGGTGACTCGTGACGGCTATCGAACGACGTTCACCGGCCGGTTCGGAGACCTCTCGGTGCCGACGCGACTGCTCCACGGCGCACACGACGAGTTGTTCCCGGTGGCGTGGGCAGAGAGAGCTGCCGACCGGATTCCCGACGCCGAACTTCAGGTCCTCGACGACTGCGGCCACTGGGCTCCGCGCGAGCGCCCGGACGTGGTAGCGTCGCACGTCAACGACGCGATTGGCGGCTTCTAGCGCTCGAACGGGGTGCTTCGCTGAATTGTGGCTCGATGCGGTTCTCCAGCTCGATATATTTTATATCGCTATAGGAAATACCGATATTCGGTCTCGATAGCTGCGGGTATCAGTACTTACCGACGGTCCACGGCCGCCGCTCTCGGAGGACGTTCTCGTAGCGCGAGTTTCTCAGCTACCCTAAATCCCCACCGACGCTTCTACGGGGAGTTCGCTGCACTCAGACAGTCGGGCGACAAAATTAGACACATCTAAAAATCTGCTTCGATAGAAACTACTTTACCCTTCGGCGTATCATCTCCCGCTATACGCAAACGTATGATGTCTACTCGAACGAGACCGAATCCGCCGCTACGGCGGGGCAGGGTCACGATAGCTGTCGAACGGCACAGCGGTCCGCTGGACTCACTGAACGGGCGTGAGCGGTGCGAACGAACGCCGAACTACTGGTAGTATGACCGCACTACAGACTCTCGCGGTCAGGCTGGCGCAACTGTTCGCCATCACGCCGACCGAGGCGTGGAACATTTTCGTCTTCTCAGTGCGGGACGGCTTCGTGCAGGTCAGCGCGTTCGTCGCAGTCACCGTCCTCCTGTTCAGCTACGTCCAGTACCGCACCGGCGGGCGAATCATCACGTTCCTCGAAGCGAACGAGCGACTCCAGCCCATCGCCGGTGCACTGCTTGGATTGACCCCCGGGTGCGGTGGCGCGATCGTCGCCATGCCGCTGTACATCCGTGGGACGATCAGCTTCGGAACCGTCGTCGCTACGCTCGCAGCGACGGCCGGTGACTCCGCGTTCATCATCCTCGCGCTCGCGCCCGAGGCTGGACTGTACGCGTACGGACTGGCGTTCGTTGCCGCCGTTCTCTTCGGCTACGCCATCGACAGCTGGGGACTCGGTATCGGACGGGTCGATAGCGCCGTCGCCCGACTCGGTCGCCCGATGACCGACGGCGGGTTCGCTACGACGAGCGTCGCCAGCGGCGGCCCGAGTGTCGCCGGCTACGAGGGCGAGCAGTGCGGACACGACCACGAGAGACCAAGTGAGGCCGGAGCGATGACGACGCTCAGCCACGCAGCCCACGTCCTCTGGTGGGCCGTCGCCGTCGCCGGACTCGTCGCGGGTGTGCTGTATCTGGTTCGCGGCGCGCCCGAAGTGCCATTGGAAGCCGCGCCGACGTTCTTCGGCCTCTTTACTGTCGCCGGTCTCACGGGGACGACGCTGTCGTTTTACCTCCACTTCGTCGGTCGGCGGTACATCGGCGAAGGCGACGCGGGGCGAGTTCGCGAGGACTTCGCCAGCACCTACGAGACGTTTCAGCACGCCGCGATGGAGACGAGCATGGTGACCGTCTGGGTGCTCGCGGCGTACCTCCTCTACGAGTACGGGATGGCGATTTTCGCACTGGACATCGGGACGCTCGCGGCGGCCGCGGGAGTGTTCGCACCCATCGCCGGTGCGCTGCTCGGACTCGTTCCCGGCTGTGCGCCGCAGATCGTCTTCGCCACGCTCTACGCGGAACAGCAGATCCCGTTCTCCGCGCTGACCGCGAACGCTATCAGCCAGGACGGCGACGCGCTATTCCCGTTGATGGCCATCGACATGAAAGCCGCCGTCGTCGCCACCATCTACACCACGATTCCGGCCCTGATTACGGGGATCCTCCTCCACTACTTCTGGCCGTTTGCCAGTTTCGGGTTCGGGGTGCTCTGAGGGACCCTTCGCCTCGGCAGCGTTTTCCGCCCGTCGACCGAACGTAGCGCACATGCCACCGGTTCCGTCGCACTGTCATGTCGAGACGCACCTCCCGCCCGCCGTTCGAGCGTACTTCGTCGCCGAACTGGAGACGCTCGACGACTACCTTAAACTGGTGCCGGACACCATCGACGCGGGGACCGGCGACGCCACCGTCGGTCCCGTGCAAGCCGTTCCGTGGGTGTACGTCCCCGATCTGACCGGGTGGCGCGGCTTTGCACTCGCCCGGCTACTGGCCGCGGAACGGGACTGTCCCTGCTACCAACTCTCCGCGCTTGCGCGCGACGGCGTCTCCTCGCTGTGGGGCGCAATCGAGCAGAGCGCTGACGGCCCGGTCGTCATCCACGTCGAACTCCGGGGCGACACCGGCCCGATTCCAGGGACCCTTCGAGAAGCGGTTCGGCGCGGCTTCGACCAGCCTCCACAGTCGGCGGGCGATGGCGACCCCGTCTCGGGCGACCCGTCGAACCTCGTCGTCGTGCTCACCGACACCCAGCCCTCGAAGCGACTGACGTCGCCGCTGCCCGCCGCCACGTCGCCGGTCAGCGGGGCCGTCCTCTCGTACGCGCCACGGGACAGCATGACACCGGAACAGCCCGACGGAACGACGGCGCTCGACGCACCACCCGCCATGCAGGACCGAACCGCGCGCCTCGTGGAGCTGCTCTCGGGGGCGCTCGACGGCGTGGGTAATTCCGACCAACGAGAGCGATTCGTGGACGACGCAGTCGAGGCGCTCACCATCACGCAGTCCACGATCGGCCGGCAGGACCTGCTGTTCGACGTTTCGCCGCGGGTGGCGCTGAAACACGGTCATCGACTGGAGCAGGTCGGGCCAGCCGAGGCACTCTCGGGACTCCGCCGGGACATCCTCGCGGGCGTCCCACAGAGTCCGGGCAGCGCGGACCTTCGGCGGACGCTCGCGGACCTCCTCCCCGAGTGACTACGGCGGTCGAAACCGCTGGGGGAGCGGTCGCTCGGCGCGCTCGACGAGACGCGACACCCGGTCGGCCATCGGCGGATGCGTCGAGAGCCATCTCGACAGCGCACTGTCGTCGCCGTGGACGTACAGCGGCGTTAGCGGACCAAGTTGCGGCGTCGAAGCCCGCTCGATCTTGCGAAGCGCCCGTGCGAGCGCCAGCGGGTTCCCGGTCACCTCGACGGCCCGGTCGTCGGCGGCCCATTCTCGCCGACGGGAGTACGCGAGCACCAGCAGCGTCACGCCCAGTCCGAGCACTGCGACGGCCTGCAACGCGGTGTGCTGGGTTCGGCCGAGCCACGACCGGGACCACGACGACGGGTCGCCCCGAAGCATCGCTGTTGCCCGGGCGACCCCACCTATGAGGACGACGATCGGAAACACGAGGAGGCCGACCAGTCCGACGAGACTCTGCGTGAGGCTGTACGCGAGCGTCTGGACGAGCGCGTCCCGTCCTTCGAGATGCGCCAGTTCGTGTGCCAGGAGCGCTTCCATCTCCTCGACCGAGAGGAAGCCGAACAGCCGTCTGTCGACGACGATAGCCGACCCGAAGCCGCCGATAGCGAAGGCGTTGGGTACCGGGAGGCGAGCGATTAGCAACGTCGGCATCCCGACCTCCATCCGGGCGACGAGACGCTCCAGCCGTTGGTACACTGACGGCGCACGCGAACGCGGGAGGACCACGGCGTCCAGCGACCGCTTGAGTCGTGTCGTCCCCGTCCAGTAACTTATTAATCCGAGAACGACCGTGGTCGCTACGATGGTGAGTGCGAGCGTCGCCGGCGAGGGTCGGGACGCCCAGAGCGAGACCAGCACTCGGTAGCCGACGACGGCGACGAGTAGATACGCCGTCAGCGACGCCAACCCGAGTGCCACGAGCCCTACCCGTCGTCCGTTCATACGGATGCTACTCCGAGCGGCGGCGAAACACCTTCGGTCGCTCGTTCTCTCCATGGAGCGCCGTTCCGGTAGTGGCGGTCTCGTGTCACGTCCGCTCGCAATTTGATGGTGAGATGTACCACAAGGATATTAAATGACAGCATGCATGTGGTAGTACAAGGAATTCCGACGACCGAACAGTCGGTCCTTTCCGGAACGATGGAAGTACAAGAACACACGACCGAGAACCGGAACGGCATCGAAAAACGCACGGGTTGCCGTAGACGGACCGCCGGGTCGTCCACACTGCCTACCGAGTGGATGGGCGGAGGCACTCGCTGACTAACGAGAAAACGATGACGAGTGATAAGATCGAGGACGGGCGTCTCGCTGACGCCTCGAACGTGTTGGTACTCGCCCCGCTGACACCGGCGGGTAACAGCGCGTTCCTCGAACTCATAACGGCGACGAGTGCCCCCGCCGAGACGAACGTGGTGGCAATCACCTACACGCAGCCGCCGGACACCTGGATAGAAGACTGGAAGAGCCAGATCGGCGAACTACCCGGCGCGCTCGCGTTCACCCACGCGAACGGCGCGGAGGTGACCAACGAAATCGAGAGTTCGTCGGTCCGTGACAACACGTCGATAACGGTCTCGAAAGTGAACCCGCGCGAGCCGATGGACATCATCGCGCCGGTCACGGAGTCGCTGACCCGCTGGCGAAACAACGACAGACAGACCGTCGTCTCCGTCCAGACGCTCACACTCCTCCTCGAATACGTGGACTTCGATACGGCGTTTCGCTATCTCCACATCCTCACCCACCGGGTGCAGGACGACGCCATCGGGTTCTACCAGATGGACCCGGATGTCCACGACGAAGAGACGATCAACACGCTTAAGCCGCTGTTCGACGCGGTCGTCGAGGTCGAAGACGGCGAGTGGCGCGTCGCCGAGACGTTCGCCGAGAACGAGCGCGTCTCGACGGACGACCACGCCCAGCGCCACGATACGTCCGAAGCCGAGGCAGAACTCGAATCCGAAGAACAGGGCGTTCTCGGAGCCATCAGCGGCGTCCTCGAACGGTTTTCCGGTTTCGGTGGGTCGGACGACACGACCGCACCCACTGCGAGCGAACCGACCGAGACGACCGACGCGGCAGGCTCGTCGCCATCCTCGGAACCCACGGATAGCCCCTCGGAGTCGGTGGATGCGGACGCCGAGGCCGAGGCAGATGCGGCCGCGTCGTTGGACACCACAGCAGACCCGCCCGCGAGGGCCGACGGCGAACCCGAATCTGTCTCGGTGGCCGACACGGACGTAGACGGACTCGAGACGAATGAGGCGGAGATCGAACAGATCCCCGACGAGGCGATGATGACCGACGAGGACCTCATCTGCCAGTTGCTCACCAAGTACGGGGGCCGGATGAAACAGACCGACGTCACCGACGAGACGACGTGGTCGAAGTCCACGGTGAGCCGCAAACTCTCCGCGATGGAGGAGAAGGGGATCATCACTCGGGTGCAGGTCGGCCGCGGGAACCTCGTCTTCCTCGCAGGCTACGAACCGGAGTCCGCGAAGTCGCCGTTCCTCCAGGAGGAAACCGACTGAGACCGATACTATGAATATGACACACTCACTACGGCATGACCAGTACGCCACCGTTCGACGACGACGTGGTACGCAACCAACGAGTTGCGGCGCACATCGCGTGACTGGGGCCGAACACTACTGACACATGCCGAACCAAGCGACTGTCCTGATAGTCGACGACGAGCAGCCGATTGCCGATGGCTACGCCCAGTGGCTATCCGGAGAGTATGCCGTCAGGACTGCCTACAGCGGTACGGACGCACTCGACAAACTGGACGGGGACGTCGATATCCTCCTTCTCGACCGCCGAATGCCGGATATCTCCGGTGAGGAGGTACTCGACGTTCTCAACGAACGAGGCCTCGACTGTCGCGTCGTGCTGGTCTCGGCGGTCGAACCCGACTTCGACATTCTGGAACTCGGATTCGACGCCTATCTCGAGAAACCGGTCTCCGAACCCGCGGAGCTTCGAGACGCCGTCGAGACGTGTCTTCGCCGTTCGGAGTACGATAACCAGATGCAGGAGTTCCTCTCGCTGGCATCGAAGAAAGCGGCGCTGGAGTCGAAAAAGAGCAACGCCGAACTCGACAGCAGCGAGGAGTACGACACGCTCCAGAGTGAACTGTTGCGTCTTCGCACCGAACTTTCGGATACGACCGGCGCGCTCGACGACCAGGACCTCCGGGCCGAGTTTCAGAACAACCGAGAGTGAGCCACTGTCTGGGTTTCGGTCCCCTGGACAAGGCTCTGTAGGGCCGGCGTTCGTCCGTGATGGCAAGATGACCGGCTGTTCTCCCTCTCGCGTTTCGACCCGCATTCCCGGGACCGAAGTGAGCCGTGGGCCGTTCCAAGCGAGCGAAGCTAGAATCCGTTATCTAGCAGCCACTATCTTTTTCCTCCGGCACGTAGCGTTACGAAGCGAGATACGGAACGCCACCGGCGTCCTCAAGAAGCGACGGAGTGAGTTCGAACGCACGTTGTGGGAGTTTCGAATCACGGCGTACGGCCTGAAGATCGGTTCGCCCCTCGACGGCATTCGAGACGTCACGGAGCCGGACATAGACCGGCCCGAAGAAGCCGACCTGACGTACGAGGTGGCGAAAGCAACTGGACGCGAGGTGGCAGCTACTGATGACGACTGATAAGAATACTGCCGATCGGACGACGTCGACAGAGAGCGACCGCATCCTCTTGCTGATCGATCACAAGCAGAACCGCGACCTGCTCGTAAACTTGCTCGCTGCGTCCTACGATGTCGTCGTCGGCGAGGGGGGCACAGATATCGAAGAACGCTTCGACCTCTGTATCGTCGACGAGACGCTCTTCTCCCGGTGCCGAGACCGGCTGGAAAAGAGGAAAGACGACGAGGGAACCACGTTTCTGCCATATCTGTTGGTGAGTTCCGAGGAGTCGCCGGTTCGCAACCCGGTGACGTGGCAGTACGTAGACGAAGTCATCACGACGCCGGTCGCGAAGGCGGTCCTGACGGCGCGTATCGACGGATTGCTCGAACGACGGCAACTCTCGGTAGCGCTGGCCCGCGAAAAGGAGCAGAGTGAACAGCGCTTTCGGACGCTCTTCGAGACGGGACCGGACCCGGTTTTCGTGCTGGACTCGGGGGGCCACATTCAGGCGGTCAACGAGACGTTTCGGACGCTGACACGCCTCGAAGTGGGAGAGATCTCCGGAAAGCGATTCGAGGAGATCGACACGTTCCCCCCGGAGACGGCGGCGACGCTGACGGAGTCCCACGATGGTAACCCGGTGACCGTGAGCTACGTCACGCCGGACGACGAGACACGTTACGCGGAAGTGAACACGGCGTACACTCCGGAAGACAGGGAAACCGGCGAGATAATCGGCGTGTTGCGAGACGTCACTGAGCGTCGCCAACACAAGCGACAGCTCGAACGGCAGAACCGGCGGCTCGACGAGTTCGCGTCGATGTTGGCGCACGAACTGCGAAATCCGCTGGGTATCGCACAGATGTATCTCGGAATGGCGAAACAGGGGGAGAAAGCGGCCTTCGAGCAGATAACCGACGCGCTCGACCGGATGGAGATGATGATCGACACGCTGCTCGACCTGGCCCGGCGGAGTGAGGCCGTCGACGACACAACACAGATCAGCCTCGCTACCGTCGCCAAGGAGGCGTGGAGAACCGTCGAGACGGCCAACGCGACACTGGACTGTGTGGCCGGTGAATCCCTCGTCGCGGACGCCGACCGTCTGGGCGTCGTCTTCGAGAACCTCTTTCAGAACGCCGTCGAACACGGTGGACCGGCGGTGGCGGTGGAAGTGGATAGCTACGACGACGGCTTTTACGTCGCGGACGACGGGTCCGGGATCGACGCCGACCAGCGGGAGATAATCTTCGAGCGGGGATACAGCGCCGCCGACGACGGCGTCGGCATCGGGTTGACCATCGTCCGACGGATCAGTGAGGCCCACGGGTGGCGGGTAGAAGTCGGCCAAAGCGACGCCGGGGGCGCACGGTTCGACATCAGCGGCGTCGAGTTCCGGTGAGACGGCGGTCCGTGGCAGCCGGCTCAGTGCCGGTGTGGATCGGTTTTTCTCATCCAGACGGTAGCAAGTTCGTTATCGTCTCGACGGTCACGAGAGCGCCTGTCACGCTGGTCCCGGATAGACGGTCAGCTGCTGCGTAGGAACTCCTTAGTCGTATGTGACCACCCCTCACGAATCAACCTGCGTTTCCCGCCGACCAGGCGATAAACTGACTATTTCAGTAAAGTTTTCTAACCATTTCACGACACTCGAATGACCATTTCATGACAGCCTATTAATTGTTATTGAGGGTGTACGGGCCGTTTATCGTTTCTGCCAACAGTAGGTGCAGATGGCTAAATCGCCGAATTTCGGGGCTAGTGAAGCTTACTGAACGGGTGAAACAGTTACGAAGCGTCCGAAACAATCCGGGCCAGCGGTGGGACTAATTATGAGGATGTTTATCGGCTGAAAGAGTACGTTTCCCCGGAAGGAATCCTCTGGTGGCCGGTTTCCACGAACGGTTGCGTCGAAACCGTCTGCAACCGCTGAGACGGATTTAAGTCCTTATTACCCCGTACTCTGTAAGACTGAGTAGAGCAATGAGCACGATGCAGAACCCTACCGAGCAATCCGAGATCGAAGACGACCGCTCCGAGGCCGACGACGACGCCACGCGTGTGCGTGATCTGGCTAAAGACGACATCTTCCACCTCCTGCAGAACCGCCGTCGCCGCGACGCACTCCGCTATCTCGAAGGAGAAGACGAGGAAGTCCGCATGCGCGACCTCGCAGAGCAGGTGGCCGCGTGGGAACACGACACGACGGTACAGGCGCTCACCAGCGACGAGCGCCAGCGCGTCTACATCGCGCTGTACCAGTCCCACCTGCCGAAGCTCGACGACGAGGGCGTCATCGAGTACAACCAGAGCCGTGGGATCGTCAAGCGCACGGCCGTCGCCGACCAACTCTCGCCGTACCTCGACGCCGACGAGGACGACGCCGACGAGTCTGTCGATGAGCCGGAAGGGTCCAACGCACCGTACTACAGTGGGGCGCTCGGCCTGAGTACCCTCGTGGTCGGGAGCGCGGCCGCGGGACTGGCACTGCCGACGATGCTCGCGGTCACTGTCGTCGGACTCGTGGCGCTCACGCTGTTTACGATGGTCACTAACGGCGTTCTGGCGTAATCGTCCTTCACTCTCACCTGCTCGGTTCGGCGGGTATCTCGGGCCGTCGCGCCCGACATCCGCCGTCGTGCTCTTTTTCACCTACCGACAGGCACTGCGCGTGAGAGATTCACTAACGACATCGAGCGCTACGACCGAAACGCTCTGCTAAAACGGGCGACGGCAACGAGCAGTCGAGGGCGAGCGGACATCTTCGGACCACACTGTCAGCAGTGCGTGAAGCGGAGAGAACAACCACTGCTGTCGGAGAGCCGACATAGAGAGCGGTCACCGATGTCAGAAGGGAAGAAACTGCTGTGGTCGCGACGACGAAGTCAGTGGCTGGCGGTACCGGAGTGGAGGACAGGGTGTGTCAGTCGTCGGCGACCGACGGATCGGAGGCGGTATCGCTGTCCGTCGTCGTGACTTGGTCGCCGAGTGCAGACTCGTTTATCAGCCGTTCGTAGACGCATCCGTGGCCAGGGCCGTTCAGGTGGTAGCCGTCGCCCAGCGTGTACTCGTCGACGATTGCCGCTTCCTCGTCGTCCGTATCCGCGAGTGGTCGCAACGTCTCGACGAAGTCGAACTCAGCGGCGACGGCGTCGAGGATGCGGTTGTACTCGGTGATGGCCTGCTGAACGTTCGGGTTCTTCTCTATATACTTCTCGCCCGCGGTCAGTATCTTGAGGACGACGAGTTGGTCGACGTCTACGTCCTCAGCCCGTTCGAGGTAGTCGCGCAGGTTCGCCTCGAACTCCGTCTTCGAAACGTACGTTCGCTGCCGTGAGCGATCGCGTAGCTGTTTGATGGCGTAACTGCTGGCTCGGCTGACGAACTCGAAGGGGACTGAGGTCAGGAGGCTCTTTTCGTTCTTCGAGAGTAGTCGCGGCGCACAGTCCACGATTCCGATCTGCAAGACGACGTAGTCGGGTGAGTACAACTCGAGCTTTCGCCCCGGAAATCTGACTTTCTCCGCCCGCAGGTCGTCGGTCGTCTTCCCACTTTGCGAGCGATTGACGATGTGGGCAAAGCGCGCGTCGTTTCGGAGGTGACCTGGCCAGGTCTCCTCGTAGGGGACGGTCTGTCGCGGGAGCGGTAGCGAGTCTCCCTGTATCAGTAGTGTCTCGTTCATGTTGTTATTCCCCCTGACACCGCCCGGCGACGGCGTGCCGGGTCGATCGCAGTCGCATATCGAGATCGTTCGTAATCGCGTTGCATTCGGTAGCTCAGTTTGTCTTCCGCTGCTTTGGCCTTCGGTCGGCTTCCGTCTGATGGCCGTTCGATAGTTACTCGGGTGGTCATTGTTTCGACCGTACCATCTCGTCAGGTGCGATTGGGTGGTCGAGGGTGGCGTCGAGCCAGCTCGCGACGTCGTTGATTCGGAGTTTCGTCCGCGGGGCGAGTTCGTGGATGGACTCGCTCTCCGGGAACAGCTGCTGGTCCATGTTGTTGTCGGCGTAGATGCGGTCCCGATCCGGCCACGCCGTATCGAACGCTTCGACCACGGGCAACTTCCGTCGCAGGAACTTCTCCATCTGGTTGATGCGGTACGAGTCGTGCGGGCGATTGGGCGGTCGGTGGCGGAGGATGTCGTCGTCGATCTGCTTGAGCGCTTCGAGGAACACCCGATCGTTGCGATGTTCCGGCGGCGTCAGCAGGTGCCACTCGACGAGCTCGGCGTCGGCGGCGATGAAGCTCTCGATGTAGTTGTCGGCCAGATGCGCCCGGAACGGTAGCGTGGGCTTCAGTTTGACACCCAGGAGGTCGATGGCATTGTACACCGAGTCCGCCCGGTCGAGACACTGCTCGAAGGCCGGTTGGATCGTCTCCTCGGCGAACTGCTGTCCAGCCGTCTCGTCGAACATGTCCCAGTCGTGTCCGTTCGTCTCGGCGTCCGGGAAACAGCCAAGTAACCCACAGTAGTGACTCGACACGTCGGGGTCCGGTTCGAGTCGGTTGCGCGGCAGCGTATGTCCAAAGACTTCGAACCCATCCCGCGGGAGGAAGTATCCGCGGAACATCGTATCGAAGAACAGGCCGTGGTAGATGCTGTCTGCCTGAATCTCGGGGTCGTTGCCGCGGTGGTGGATGTGTAAGGACTCGCGCAACCCCTGTGTGTACTGCACCACGTCGTACAGCGTCTGGAGGTAACTGGCGTCGACCTCCAGAATGTCGTGGTCGGCTCCGTACTGGTCGGCGAGCAGGCGCGCGACCTGCACCTCGTCGGCGTCCGGCGAGCCGATGGAGTAACAGCGGTCGATGTCGTCTATCTGCGAGAGGATTATCCGCGAGTCGTACCCGGCGCTCAACAGTAGTCCGTTGTGTCCGGGCAGTCCACCTCGTCGTTTGAGCGCGCGCTCCATGCGATCGGCCAGTTCGCCCGCGTAGTCGAACTCCGTGGGCTGATAGACGAACCGACGTAACTCGCCGGTCTCCTCGGGGCCGAGATAGCCGTCGAAGGGCGCACGCTCTAACTCCTCGATCGTCGTTCGGTCGGTGAAGACGTTCCCAAAGTGCGTGAACTCGCGGATCGCGTCCCAGTACGGCGTCGCGTCGTCGATGGTGCGACCGACGTGAGCGGCGTCGCTCCCGAAGACGCGGACGCCGGGAGCGTCGGTGTAGTAACACTCCCAACTGCGAAGCTGGTCCGTGAAGACTCGGGCGATGCCGTCTCGTTCGATGACGGCTAGATACGATCCGTTGACCGTCCCGAGGGCGTTCGCTCCTTGCTCGCCGAACGCGTCGTAGAGGTGTTTCGCCGTCGATGTACTCCCAGCGTCGTCGATAAACGCCTCACCCCAGAGGACACAGAGCCCGTCTTCGCCGTCGTAAACCTGCGTCCGGCCGGGGAGTCCGAGAGCGACGTCACTAACGCCGACAGTCACCTGCCTGCCTTCCAGCACGCGGTCGTACTTCGTTGGAGTGGCGAACTGGTCGAACGCCTCGCGGTCGCCGAATACTCCGAATACCTCTGTGTTCATCAGTGGGAAAATATTTCAGGTGACACGTTATCGGACTGTGACGCTCTTTGCGAGGTTACGGGGCTTGTCGATGGGGCGTTCGAGCTGTCTGGCCGTGTAGTACGACACCAACTGCAGTTGGATGTTCGCGAGCAGACTGGAGAGGTCCGGGTGTGTGTCCGGAATCGCCAGTTGCTCGTCGGCCACGTCGTCTACGTCCACGGACTCGGGGGCGACCGTAACGATGTTCGCCCCGCGGGCGCGCGCTTCCTCGGCGTTGCTTCGAGTCTGGTTGGAGGGGCCGGACCCGAGGAGGGTAAAGATGGTCGTCTCGGGGGTGACCAGCGCCAGCGGACCGTGTTTGAGGCCGCCCGACGGGAAGCCTTCGGCGTGTTCGTAGGTGATCTCCTTGAACTTCAGCGCGCCTTCGAGGGCGACGGAGTAATTCAGCTCGTGCCCGATGAAGAAGAACGCCTCCTTGTCGAGGTGATGGCGGCTGAGTCGCTCGGCCTCCGTGGTGTCGAGGAGGCGCTGGATGTCCTCCGGAAGTCGTTCGAGTGCGGCGAGGAACTCCTCGCGGTCCTCGCGGGGCGTGCCTTGTGGGAGGTCGTCGGCGAATTGCTCGGCCAGCAGGCTGAGCGTGACCGCCTGCGAGGAGAATGTCTTGGTGGCGGCGACGCCAATTTCCGGACCGGCGCGGATGTACACCGGCGTCTCGACCTCGCGTGCGACCGTCGAACCGATGACGTTGGTCACCGCAAGCGTCTGTGCGCCCTTTTTCTCCGCGCGGCGAATCGCGGTGAGCGTGTCGGCGGTCTCGCCGCTCTGTGTCACCGCGATCGTCAGCGTGTTGCTGTTGACGGGGATGGTGTCGGTGTATTCGTTGGCCCGGTGGGCCGTCGCGGGGATGCCGCGGCGGTTCAGCAGGTTACTGCCGAACATCGCCGCGTGATAGGAGGTTCCACAGGCGACGAGATGGACCTGTTCGATGTCCTCGAAATCGGCCTCGTCGAGGGCGTCGAGCGTGACCTCGCCCGCCTCGGGGTCGACGCGGCCCTGAATCGTCTTGCGGAGCGACTCGGGCTGGCTGTCGATCTCCTTGAGCATGAAGTGGTCGTACGCGCCCTTGCCCGTCTCCTCGGGGTCCCATTCGACAGTCTCGATGTCGCGGGAGACCTCGTTCCCGTCGCCGTCAGTGATGGTCGCGCCCTCGGGGCTGACCTCGGCGACGTCGCCGTCTTCGAGGTAGCTGACCTGATTAGTGAACTCCAGGAACGCCGGCACGTCACTCGCGAGGTAGTACTCGCCGTTTTGCTGGCCGAGGACGAGCGGGGAGTCCTGTCGTGTCGCCAGCAGCTTCTCGTGGCCCTCGACGAGCGCGACCGTCGCGTAGCTCCCTTCGAGTGAGTCGATCGTGCGCTCGAACGCCTCACGCGCGTCCGCGCCCTCGTCCATGTACCCCTCGATGAGATGCGGGATGACTTCGGTGTCAGTGTCACTGTCGAATTCGTGACCACGCGCACGGAGGTCGGCCTTCAGCTCCTCGTAGTTCTCGATGATACCGTTGTGGACGACAGCGACCTGCTCGGATTCAGCCGTGTGCGGATGCGCGTTCTCGTCTGTAGGCGGTCCGTGCGTGCTCCAGCGGGTGTGGCCGATGCCGATCTCGCCGTCGGGAAGATTCTGGACGATCGTGTTCTTCAGGTCACTAATTTGTCCCGACTGCTTGTATATCGAGACGCCGTGGCCGTTCTTTACGGCGACTCCGGCGGAGTCGTAGCCGCGGTATTCGAGATTCTCGAGACCAGTGATCAGCCGGTCGACCGCGTCGTCCGTGCCGACGCAGGCGATGATTCCACACATCTCAGTATGCCTCCGAGACGGCGGAACTCGACGGAGTGATTCGCATCGGTGCGGTTCGGGGTCGGTCAGACGAAGGGCGAATAGTACTCATCATGATTGCGTGAGTCTACGGTTCTCTCACTTCCACCGTACACCGGGATGGGGCATTACTATCTGCTCGTTAAGGACTCGGGTGGCGGAAATCCGACAAAAACGCAACAGTGCCCCCATCGTTTCGGTTGTTTCGGCTTAATCCTCCGAGCGACGGCCCGTTTCCGGGTGTTTGCTTATCACCTCCGTTTGTGGCGCTTATCAGGTGTGTAATTCTGTTTCGATGGCCCTGCCGTCCGGAGATTGCCCCCGGATACGAGCCCAGGAGAGTGGTGTCAATCGTTGTCACAAGAACGAGAGATATATCGGCGTATATAGGTGTGGTACGGTTGGAACGGTCGGGTGATATGGCCCGCTGCTCAAAATATGCGCTTCCCGTACACGCACGCGGTCACTGACAGTTTGTACCGTTCACGGTCGTTCAACGCTTCGTGTCGGTCGTCGTGTCTCCCGACAGAGGCCGAGCAGATATCGTCTCAACCTCGGTGTTTGAGGACGATGATGTTCTCGCGGCCGTCCTTGTCCTTCCGGATGATGTCCCGGTCGGCCATCCGCGAGAGGAGGCGGCTCACTTTCGCCTTCGACCACTCGGTCTGGTCGACGATCTCCGACTGCTTCATGTAGCCGTCGTTCTCGGCGAGCAACTGCTCGACGCGGTCGGCGTCGGTCAGCGGTTTCCACGGCTCTTGTTCGTCGTCCGAGTCGCCGGAGTCGTCGCTACCGAAGAGGCGTTCGCGGACCCGGATAAGTGAGAGGAGGACGAGGGCGAGAAGTCCCCCGCTCGCGAGCAACACGACGGAGGGATTCGAGACGGGCGAGAACACGTTCGTACTGGTGAGATGAGAGTCGAGCGCCTGCTGGCTTCGCTCCTTCGCCGCTCCTGCGGCGGCAGTGAGGCTGGCTATCGAGGACTCACAGGGAAGGGGAACTGCCGAATCGACGGCGGCGGTCTGACCGGGGGCGTTTCGGTCGTCGGCGGGCTGGGAAGCGGGTGTCGCACTCGCGACGCCGACACAGCCCGGCAGGCCGACGCCAAAGACCAGCACGCCGATGGCGATAGCTAGTGGCACTCCCAGTCTCAGCCCAGTGATACGGGCGTACTCCCACATATCGTCATCGGACCCCCGGGACACACGGGTCCCCAGAGAGTACGTTGCTGCGTCTCGTCTCACGTCCGGTCTGGCTTGGAAGCACTGTCAGTCACTAGTTACACAGTGGGCCTTTTGTGGGATAGTTTCTCTCCCGTTAAAGTTGGACGCAGACGGCTGATGTGATTGATAAACGTACAGTTCTCGACTCGGTCGAACTGGTTCGATAGCTTACGTCCACGCGGACGCGATGGAGGTCAGTGCGAACAGGGCGGTGACGACAACGGCCGTTTGCAGGCCTGAGAGTAGCGCCGAGGGGATTGCCTGTGACCACACACCGACGGTTAGGAGGAAGCTCACGGTCGTCACACCCACGAAGGCGGAGTGCTGGCTGATGCTTGCGGGCGCGTCCGCGTCGTCCTCGACGTCGTCGTCCGCGTCGGCCGTGTCGGTCTCGCCCGCGTCGTCGATGGAGACGGTGTCGTCCGAGCGCGCGGCCACTTCGGGCGAGTCCACGTACTTACTCACGCCGTCGAGCAGCGGCGTCGCCTCGACGGCCCCACGGCTCTGGTTGTACTCGATGAGGCCGATGTCGTCGAGCTTCGGCAGGTGGGACTGGTACAGAGCGATGTAGACGCGCTGGCGCTCGTCGGACATGAGCTGGCGGACGGTGGTGTCGTGTTCCCACGCGGCCACCTGTTCTGCAATCGTCCGCATCTCGAAGGGACCGTCGTTGTGGATGATATACGCGAGGACGCGACGCCGACGCTCGTTCTGGAGGACGTGAAAGAGGTCGTCTTTCGAAATCTCCGTGGGCGTGTCGTCCTCGTCGTCCGCAGTCGCTGTCTCGGTGTTCTGGGTCGAAACGTCGTCGGTCTGCTCTGCGGTTACAGCCATTGGTGTTCTATTCATCCGATTACCCCGGGCATAGATAAAGGGGGGAAGCCATTGCAATCGATTTCAAACGGTTTCCAATCGTTGCACAACTGTTCTATTTCTCCCCGCACCTTACGGGTTTGATTATTCCTTATCGATCACGCAGTCTAAAATGCGGCCGTGAGGCGGCAAGACTAGCGGATAGGCCATTAAACGACCCACAATATGCGCCGTCTGGCCTGCATCTGGACGTTATATTGACACGTCGAAAGACCGGCGACCGATCGCTAGCGGGAGTAGACTATCGCACAGTACTGGGGGAGTTGGGGGTGAACGCGAGTCCGTCGGTCGGCGCGCGACTAGAGGTGGTCGTAGATGAAGCCGGCCTCTGCGGCGGTCTCCTCGTCTACGTTCGCCATCACGTCGACGAGCACGGGGTCGTCGTTGAGTGCGCCCGCGACCTTCGAGAGGTCGAAGCGGTCGAACTCGTCGTGGGGCGTCGCCAGGAAGACGGCGTCGAAGTCTTCGAAGTCGGGCGACTCTTGGATCGGGATGCCGAAGTGCTCGGCCATCGCGTCGTTCTGTGCGTGGGGGTCGTACCCCTCGACGGTGATGCCGTAGGTCTCCAGTTCGGTGATGACCTCGTCCACCTCGGAGGTGCGGATGTCGCCGACGTTCGGCTTATAGGAGAGCCCGAGGATGAGTACCGAGGAGTCCTTGAGGACCTTCCCGGCCTCGTTGAGGCCACGCATCGTGAGTTCGGCCGCGTGCTTGGGCATGTACTCGTTGACCTCGCGGCCCTGCAGGATGAGACTCGGCGTGTAGCCCGCGCGTTCGGAGCCGTGAGCGAGGTACAGTGGGTCCACCGGAATGCAGTGACCGCCGACGAGGCCGGGCCGGTAGTCGTGGAAGTTCCACTTCGTCCCGGCGGCGTCTAACACTTCGTGGGTGTCGATGTCCATGTGGTCACAGATGATCGCGAGTTCGTTCATCAGCGCGATGTTGATGTCACGCTGGACGTTCTCGATGACCTTCGCCGCCTCGGCGGTCTGGATGCTCGGCGCGCGGTAGACGCCTGCGTCGACGACCGTCTCGTAGAGGGTCGCCACGTCGTCGAGCGTCTCCTCGGTGTCGCCGCTGACGATTTTCATGACCTCTTCGAGCGTCTTGCCCTTGTCGCCGGGCGAGAGTCGCTCGGGCGAGTAGCCGAGGTTGAAGTCCTCGCCGGCGGTCAGCCCGGACTCCTCCTCGATGATGGGGGCGAGCTCGGACTCGGTCACGCCGGGATAGACGGTCGATTCGAGGATGATCGTCGTGTCCTCGGAGACGTGCTCGCCGACGGTGCGGGCCGCGCCCTTCACGAAGTCCAGGTTCGGGTTTTGCGTGTTGTCGACGGGCGTCGGGACCGTGAGAATGACGTAGTCCGCGCGCACGATGTTGTCGGGCTGTGCGGTAAAGGAAACGTCGCTCTCCGCGACCCGGTCGTGGCCGGCCTCGCCAGTCGGATCGTTGCCGTTACTGAGCGTCTCGACGAGTTCGGGATCGATGTCGAAACCGGTGACCTCGAACCCCTTGTCGTCGAACGCCAGCGCGAGCGGCATGCCGACGTAGCCGAGTCCGACGATGCATATCTGTTCGCCCTCGGGACGGGCACTCTGTTCGCCTGTTCTGTGTGAGACTGATTCACTCATGCTATCACGTTTCCGCCGCTGAGCTGCTCGGGAAGGGGTTTCTCTTCCGCCGGTGCTCCGATGGCGAGCGTGCCCGCCGGGACGTCGTCGGTGACGATGGCTCCGGCGGCCACGAAGGCGTCTTCGCCGATGGTGACGCCGGGGAGAATCGTCGCGTTCGCCGCGATGGAGACGCCGTCCTCGATGGTCGGTCCAACGAGTCCGGACTCCTGTCTGATGGGATACTGGTCGTTCGTCAACACGGCCTTCGGTCCGATGAAAACGTTGTCGCCGATAGTCGTGTTCTGTGGCACGTAGACGCCCGTCTGGAGACTGACATCGGAGCCGATCGTCGTCTCGCCGTCGATGACGGTGTCGGTCCCGACGACGACGTCGTCGCCGATGGTCGTGTTCTCGCGCACGAGAACGTCGTGCCCGGTGATGAGATTCTCACCGACTTCGACGTCGGTGTAGATCGTCGTCCCCGAGCGGATACGGGCGTCGTCGCCGATAACGGTCGGATCGGCGTCCTCGCTGTGACGGTAGCCGACTGTCGCACCGTCGTCGATGTCACAGTTGTGGCCCAGGTCTGTCGCAGCCATGCTCACACCTCTGTGTCGCCGGTGTCGGCTGCGTCCGCGCCGCTACTGTTGAATCGGCGCAGGAGAAGGCCGACTGTGACGATGCTCGCAAGAACCACCAGTGTTTTGCTCGATTTCATCGGAATCACGTTCCCCCTCGGGCCGGTCCGGCCCGTGGGCTATTCCAACGGAGTACCCCTACCCGGTTTATTATAAAGGCGATAAGGGTCCGACAGCAGGAGACACGTCGAAAACCCGCGGTTCAGGCGCTGAAAATGCCGCTTATCTAATTCATAATAATGCGGGTAGCTCGACATAATACTGGACGTCATGTCTCAGGACAGCCCCCCCGCCCGAATTGGCCGCCGAACGTTCGTCACCGGTCTCGTGGCCGCCGGTGCCGCTCTCGTCAGTGGAACCGCGGTCAGCGCCACTGCAACCCAGACGGAGAGCGAGAGCGGTCCCACGGTTGCGTGGAAACAGAACTACAGCGGCGAGGAGTACGACATCCACCTCACCGCGGCGACCCAGACGGCCGACGGCGGCTACGCCCTCGCCGGCACCGGCACGCCAGCCGGAAGCGACGGGGCGCAGTACGGGATGGTCAAGGTGGCCGCCGACGGCTCGAAGGAATGGATCGCGTTCGCCGACGACGGCGACTCGGAGACGAACGACGTCTCCTTCTGTGATATCGTCCAGACCGCGGACGGCGGGTTCGTCATGGTCGGACACGCGACCAACCCCGCCGAGACCTTCGAGGACCGCGTCGGCGGCGAGATCGCCGAAGCGGTGAAGGTGACCGCGGGCGGCGACGTGGCGTGGGTCGTCCAGCACGACGCCTTCGAGGACGACGAGAGTTCAGATTTCGACTCGGGCAACAGCGACAACTCGCTGTTCCTAACGGCGACGGCGACCGACGACGGCGGTTTCCTCGCCGGGGGCTCGTTCGAAGGCAGCGCGTGGCTCGCCAAACTCGACGGGTCGGGAAGTATCGCGTGGGAACAGCAGTACGACGGCTTCAGCGTCGAGTGGGTTCAGCCGCGCAACGGCGGCTACCACGCGGCAGTCCGTGAAGACGACACTTGCGCCGGGTTGGTGCTCGATTCCGCTGGCGAGGTTCAGCAGCGAGTCACGCTCGGCATCGACTATGGCGCGACCCCGTACAACCACGAGTTCGCGCTGACCGACGACGGCGGCTA
Organism: Haloarcula amylovorans; assembly: GCF_004681185.1. Classification (GTDB taxonomy): domain Archaea; phylum Halobacteriota; class Halobacteria; order Halobacteriales; family Haloarculaceae; genus Haloarcula; species Haloarcula amylovorans. The sequence continues at coordinate 368,503 of NZ_SRIF01000002.1, forward strand.
CGCCTACACTGGTCGCGACGAGGGCCGCGAGGATATGGTCCTCGGGAAACTCGACAGTTCCGGCGCGCGTACCTGGCGCGCGGAGTTCGACGGTCCCGCCGGGGACACCGACTTCGGGAAGCAGGTCCTCGAAACCGAGGACGGCGGCTACGCCGTAGCCGGCTACATGAGCATCGATACCACTGCCGAGTACGCGCCCACAATTGTTCGTACTGACGGCGGTGGGACCGAGCAGTGGCGCTACCTCTTCACGGAATCGGGCGCTGACAGCGTGGCCGACGTCCTCCAGACCGAGGACGGCGGCTACGCGGTCCTGCTCGCCTCGGGGACGAACACGCTCGCGAAACTTACCGCCGCTACCGATGCCGAACAGACGGCGACCCAGGAGCCGACCGAGACGCAGACCCAGGAAGCCACCGAGACAGCGGCCGAAGAGTCGACCGAAACGGCCACCGAAGAGCCGACGGAGACGACGCAGGAACCGACGGAAACGCAGACGCAGGACTCGACCGACACCGCGACGCAGACGGCGGAGCCGACGGCGACGGACGCCTCGGACGACACGTCCGGCGGGACGTCTGGAGACGCCTCGACGGAGACGACGACCCGACAGACCGCGACCGACACGTCGGACTCCGGCGGCGACTCTGGTGGTAGCAACGACAGCGACGACGACTCGTTCCGCTGTCTGCTGTAGGCGAGCGCGTTTCTCACACAGCGCTGAAACGGTCCCACACTCCTTTTTAAGCGCATACTCGAAGACGGGAGACTCGTCTCTCTGAACCGGGTAGCGTCCTCGATGAGTCACAGCCCCGAGAGACATCTCTCGAAGCGATAGCGGCGAGAAAACGAGGGGAATCGACCACCGCCGAGGCGTCGGGACTGTCGGTGACGCCAGGCGAGTGAGCTACTGCGTGGTGGCGGGTTTCGGGGTCTTGCGGGTCGAGTCCTTCGAGAGCTCGTCGATCTCCTTGACGAGTTCGAGGGCGCGCAGACCGTCCTCGCCGGTGACCGGCGGTTCGGTTCCAGTGCGGACCGACTCGACGAACGCGTCGAGCTCGTGTTTCAGCGGCTCGCGGTTCTCGACGCTCAACTGTTCGACGAAGCTCTCGTGGCGATGGGTGAACTCGCCGTCCTCGCGGATGTACTCGGGGGCCGACCCGCGGGTGACTTCCAGCGTCTGGTCGATGTAGTCGACGGTCACGCGGCAGGTCTCGGCGGAGATGGTGAGCTTCCGGACCTTCTCCTGGGTGACGCGACTGGCGGTCAGTTGCCCGACGACGCCCGACTCGAAGGCGAGGTTCGCGCTCGCGTAGCGGGCGTTGCGGTTGCCGACCGCGTCGACGGCGTCGACTTCGTCGTCGACGAGCGCCAGCAGGATGTCGATGTCGTGGATCATCAGGTCCATCACGGCAGACTCGTCGATCTCGCGGTCGAGCGGCGGCCCGAGACGGTGGGCGTCCACGGCGATGATGTCGAGGTCCTCGACGAGGTCCAGCAGGGTGCTGACTGCCGGGTTGAACCGCTCGACGTGGCCGACCTGGATGTTGACGTTGCGCTCGTCTGCGAACTCGATGAGCCGCTCGCCCTCCTCGGCGTCGGAGACGAACGGCTTCTCGACCAGTACGTCGACGCCCGCATCGATACACTCGCGGGCGGTATCGAAGTGGTACTGTGTCGGGACGGCGATGGAGACAGCCTCGACGGCCGACAGCAGGTCGTCGAGCGAGCGATAGCGCGTGTCGTACTCCTCGGCGACCGCACGCGCGTTCTCTTCGTCCGCGTCGTAGACGCCGACGAGTTCGGTGGTCGGAAGCTCGCGGTAGACGCGGGCGTGGTTGCGGCCCATGCTTCCGACGCCGATTACGCCGACGGGTGTAGGTGTGGTCGTTGTCATAGTAGCGGCGTTTCAGTGATGGCAGCGGTGATCTGCTCGATGTCGTCGTCGTCGACTTCCGGATGGACCGGAAGCGAGAGCGCTTCGTCGGCGGCCCGTTCCGAAATCGGTGCCGAGACGCTGTACTCCTCGTAGGCTTCGAGTTCGTGGATGGACGTCGGGTAGTACACCGCACTGCCGACGCCGTGGTCCGAGAGCGTCTGTTTCAGCTGCTCGCGGTCCGGACACCGGACCGTGTACTGATGGTAGACGTGCCGGCGGTTCTCGGGCTCCGTGGGCGTCGCCAACTCGGTGTCGGCGAGTCGCTCGGTCAGCTTCCGGGCGTTCTCGCGGCGCTTGCGGTTGAACTCCGGGAGCCGTTCGAGCTGGGCGAGACCGACGGCGGCCTCCATGTTCGTCATCCGGAAGTTGTGGCCGACCTCGACGTGGTCGTAGCCCGAGACCTCGCGGCCGTGGTTGATGAAGCGGTTGGCCGCGTCGGCGACGTCCTGGCGGTCGGTCGTTATCATCCCGCCCTCGCCGGAGGTCATGTTCTTCGTCGGGTAGAAGCTGAAACAGCCGACGTCGCCGATCGCGCCGACGGCGTCGCCGTCGTAGCGCGCGCCGTGAGCTTGACAGGCGTCCTCGACGAGCGCCACGTCGTAGGTGTCGGCGATGTCCCGCAGCGCGTCCATCTCGGCGGGCAGGCCGTAGAGGTGGACCGCGACGATCGCGTCGACTGGGTCGTCGCTCTCGCGGATTTTCTCCTCGACGCTCTCGGGGTCGAGGTTGTACGTCTCGGGGTCGATGTCGGCGAACACCGGCGTCCCGCCCGCGAACTGGATGGTGTTCGCGGTGGCGACGAACGAGAACGGCGTCGTAATCACGTTCGCGCCCTCGGAGACGCCGACCGCTTCGAGCGCGGCGTGGAGCGCGGCGGTCCCGTTCGTGGCCGCGACGCCGTGGTCCGCTTCGCAGTAGTCGGCGAACTCGTCTTCGAACTCCTCGACGACGTCGCCGGCGGCGAGATAGCCCGAGTCGAGGACGTCGAGGACGCGCTCGCGTTCCGGCTCGCCGATCGTCGGCGACGCGATGGGAATATCTACCATTCGTCGCTCACCCGTCTCGGCTGATATCGTTCGGCCGCCCGCGAACGGGGTGCGGACGGGGTCTGCGATTCGGTCGGTCGTTCGTCGCACAGCGCGACAGTCCCTTGCTCACTCGGTTGCATGGTCGATTTCGGCGGCCGCTCCGCCGTCTTCAGACTGCTAATGTACCAGACAGGGCTTTATTATGGGCGAGGTAAGCGGTCTCCCGCCGTTTAGCCCCCGACCAGTCGTCGGTGAGTGGGGGGCTAAATCACCCCCCGCTCGATCCCGAATCTCCTTAGGCGGCGGCTATCAGAGACGGTTTAGAACCGTTGAACTCGAACGATCCTGACCGCTTATCAGGCTCGGGTGCTTCCGGCAAACCGATGAACGAACGCCTCGGTACAGTCGTCGACCTACTCGCCGTCCTCGTGTTGCTGGGGGCGGCAACGGCCGTCGTGGTAGTCGAACCGCCTGGGGGGGCACTGCTCAGAGTCCCTCTCTTGCTGCCCGCCATTCTCTTCTTGCCGGGTTACGCGCTCGTGAGTTTCCTCTATCCGGACGCGCCCAGAAATCAGGCGGCCCGAAACGACGAGGGGTGGAGCCTGACGCCGCTCGAACGGGCCGGGTTCGCCATCGCGGCGTCGGTCGCCATCGTCCCGATAATCGCGCTCGTGCTCAACTTCACGCCGTACGGCGTCCGCGGCCCACCGGTGCTCGGCGGCACGATCGTCGTGACGGCGGTCCTGTCCCTGGCGGCGTTCGTGCGCCGGGCCCGGCTCCCGGCCGAACGTCGGTTTCGAGTCAGCGGTAGCTTCGTCGGCGGCCTCCAGACGTACTTCACGACCAGCCGCCGCGGTGCGCGCCAGCACTCGCCTTTCGAGGTCAAGAGTGACAGCCATCGCGTCCTGAATCTCGTCTTGGTCGCCACTATCTTCCTGTTGCTCTCTAGCGTCGCCTACGCTGCCGTCGGGCCGACGCTCCCGTCCCACGACCAGGACGCTACGGAGTTCTACCTGCTAGACGAGAACGGCGAGTACTTACTCGGCGTCGAAGAGTCGCTCGACGGCGGCTCCGTCCCGGCGAACATCGTCATCGCCAATCAGGAGAAAGAGGATGCACAGTACACGGTGGTCGTCAAACGTCAACAGGTCTCGGTCGGCGACAATCGGACGCAGGTCCAACAGGAGCGCGTCACCGACCGGGTCCAGACCAGCGTCGCCGCTGGCGAGACCAAGCAGATAGAGAAGACGTTCGAGGGTGGCGGCGAGAACGTGCGCGTGCAAGTGCTGCTCTTCCGCGGTGACGCACCCGAAAACCCGACGGCCGGGGACGCCTACCGCGAGGCGCACTTCTGGCCCGCGGGCAATCCCACGGAGTCGGGGGAGAACTGATGTTCCCCTGGGGGCATCTCGCCTTCGGCTACGTGCTGTACTCGCTGACCCGTCGCGCGCTCGGCATGAACGCTATCGGGGGCCGTGAGGTAATCGTCCTCGCGCTTGCGACGCAACTGCCCGACCTCGTCGACAAACCCCTATCGTGGTCGCTAGCGGTGTTTCCGAGCGGATACGCCATCGCACACTCCGTCTTCCTCGCCGTGCCGCTGGGACTGGCAGCACTCGCTGTCGGCGCGAAGTACGACCGAATCCGTCTCGGGCTGGCGGTGTTGGTCGGGTGGTGGTCTCACCTCGTGGGCGACGTCATGCTCGCTGTCCTGACCGGCGGGGCGTACACCGTCACGCGTGTGCTCTGGCCCGTCGTCGTCCTCCCGGGGTCACACTCGGACCTCTCGTTCGTCGAGAAGTTCGTCTACTACGTCGGCGAGTTCCTCGAACTGCTTCAGTCGTCAGCGGGGCCGTACGTCTTTGCAATTTACTTTGGACCGCTTCTGCTGGCGGCAATTCTGTGGCTGGCTGACGGCGCACCGGTGGTCCGCGAACTCTGGGACTGGGCCGTCGACCCACAGTAACCTACTCGGCACGTGAGCGGTAACGAGATCAGCGATTGCGAAGAAAACAGTCGTCTACGCGGTTGATACGGCGTTCATCTACAGCGACGTCGTCTCGGAGATGCGCCACTCGCCTTCGCGCCAGACTGCGGGGCCTTCGACGCCACCGCCGATGTGGTACCCCGTGTCGCCTTCGTGATCGCCGTTGACGTCTCGAAGGTCGCTCGGCATGATCATCCCGTGCGTGCGGGCACGGACGTTGCCGTGTCCGACCGGGTCGGTGGCGAACAGGCCCCGGCCGGCATCGAGCGTGTAGTGAGAGGAGGCGTGGAAGTCCGGGTCGACGCAGTCGAACGTGGCGATGACGCCCTCGCCGTAGTTGCGGGCGGTGCAGTTGTGGATCGAGAGTCGGTCGGTCTCGTGGACGTTGATAGCGCGGAGGACGTTGTCGTGGCTGTGGGAGGTCGATCGCGAGGTGATGCCGTTGAAGTAGCAGTTGTGGATGTTGAGTCCGTCCGAGTTCTTCGCGTACACTTCGATCGGATAGCTCTTCGCGCGGCCGTTCCCCTCGATGTACGACCCTTCGATGTGGCTCGCCTTCCCGTAGCGGGCCTCGACGCCGTAGCTGTGGTTGAGTTGCGCAGTGCTGCCGACGATCTCGTTGATGTACCCTCGAAGTCGGAAGCCGACGCCCGCGTTCGCGGAGGCCTTACAACTGTGGAACGTCGTGCCGTGGGACATCGCGTTCGTCTCCATTCGGAAGCCATCGCCGCCACAGGACCACGTCTGGCAGTTGTTGAACAGCGTGCCGAACGTCCCCTTCTCGCGGCCGCTGTCGGGGTCTGTGTACCCCTCGATACAGACGCCGTGAGAGCCAGTGCGGTAGAACACGAGGTTCTCGAAGGAGGCGAACGGGGCCGCGCGGACGCGCAGACCGACGTCGCCGCCGATGATCTTCAGGTTCTGGACCACAGGGTTGTTCCGGTAGTCGTTCATCCCACGCCCGAGTACCTCGATGACGTTCTGGTTCGAGTGGCTCGCGTCGATAACGGACCCGGAGGGGTGACCGCCGGTCAGCATGACTTCTTTCTCCTCGTAGTCCAACACGACCGGGAACGGTTCGCCGGCTTCTTCGGCGTCGTACGAGCAGTGGACGGAGATGGTATCGCCCGCGGAAGCGGCGTCCCAGGCCTGCGTTATCGTGTCGTAGCCGCCGTCACCGACAACTAGCGTGCCGCCGAGGTTGAGCGCCTCGCCGCCAATCTCGAACGCTTCCGACAGTTCCTCGTCGTCCTCTGCCGCCGCTGCGTTGCCCGACATCGCGGCGACGCCGAGGCCCGCCGCTCCGACGGTGAGCGCTTGCATGAAGGTCCGGCGGTTGCTGTCGATTTCTTGGTCTGCTGCTTCGGTCTGCTGGTCCGCTGCTTCGGTCTGCTGGTCCACGTCTTCGGTCTGTAATGATTCTTGCTCACTCATTCTCTGTCAACACCTATCTAAAATACTGTTTTACTTATTAATTTAATCTTACAAATAAGTAAGTGGACGCACTTACCTGCCTGTAAGTGGTCTCTCAGACGCTCTTGGTGGGTTTCAGCGCAAGCGGTAGTTCGACGACACTTGGACGGTTAGTAACGCAGGTATCAGTGGAGAAACCTGTCTTATCGGCGCCGCTCCGGGCGTTTACGGGCACGATAATAATCACCTTGTGGTGTCTGGACTCTGGTACTGAGAAACGTGAGCCCGAGCACCCCATCGGACGACCGCGTTGCCCAAGCAGTGACGCTCATCTCGAAGAAGTGGCACCCGGTCATCATCCAATCGCTGCTCGACGACGGACCGCTTCGATTCAACGAGCTACAGGAACGTCTCGACGGGATTTCGGGCAAGGTGCTGACAGACAGCCTCGAAGACCTCCAGGGGAACGACCTCATCGAGCGACACGTCGTCAGCGAGTCGCCGAAACGCGTCGAGTACGACCTCACTCGCGCGGGCCGGGAGCTGCAGGCGGTCATGGAGACGCTTGCCGACTGGGGGAAACGTAACCTCGGCGAGTCGACGCGGCCCACCGTTCTGGTCGTCGACGACGACCCGCGCCTCGCGCGGATGCACGCCGGCTGGCTCGCCGAAGAGTACGACGTCGAGACGGCGTTCAACGGCAAAGACGCCATCACCGCGCTCTCGGACGAGATCGACGTCGTCCTCCTCGACCGCCGGATGCCCGGTCTCTCGGGCGACGACCTCTTAGAGAAGATACGCGAGGCGGACCTCGATGCGGGTGTGGTGTTGCTCACGGCCGTCGAACCGGACGTAGACGTCGCGGATATGGAGTTCGACGCCTATCTACTGAAACCCGGCGAGGCGGACGAAGTCAGGGATGTCGTCGCAGACGTCCTCGAACGGGCCACCGCCGACGACGACATCACCGAACACTACTCGCTGTTGGCCCGACGAGCGCTGCTCGACGCGCGGTTGACCGCCGCCGAACGGGAATCGAGCGACGAGTACCAGCGCCTCCTCGAACGGCTCGAAGCCGTCGAGGCGGACCTCGGCGACGACGGTTCGAGCGAAGCGGACGAGACGATGGCTATCACGGAACGACTTAACCTATGACTGCTACTGCAACTGATTCGTGCTCACCGCGGGTGTTACTCGTCGAGGACAACCCGGCGGACGCCCGCCTGGCGAAAGAAGCGTTCTCGGAGATTGGCGCACGCGTCTCGCTGACCGTCGTCCACAACGGGAGCGACGCGCTGGCGACCCTGCGAGGCGAGGAAGACGACGATATCGTCCCGCATCTCGTCCTGCTCGACATCAACCTCCCGGGTCGAAACGGGGGCGACATCCTGCAGGAGATAAAGTCCGACGACTCGCTTCGCCGCATTCCCGTCGTCATCCTGACGACGTCCGACGAGTCGAAAGACGTCGAACGGATGTACGACAACCACGCGAACGCCTACGTCACGAAGCCGGACTCGGTCTCGGAGTACATCACTGTCATCGACCACCTCCAGTCGTTCTGGCTCTCGACGGCGACGCTACCACGCAAGCGACGGGTGCAATGACCGAAACCGTAGACGTCCTCCTCGTCGAGGACAACGACGCCGACGCCCGCTACGTCGAGGAGCTGTTCCGCGAACCGATTCCCGTCCAAGCGGAGCGGTTCCCGGGTCTCTCGGACGCCGGTAACGAGGTGCAAATTCACCGCGAGACCTCGCTCGCGGGAACCACGCAGATGCTCGAATCCAGCGGCGAGATGCTCGACGTCGTTCTCCTCGACCTCCACATCGAGGACAGCGGCGGTATGGAGACGTTGGAGGGGACACTGGCGGCGTCTCACAGCGTTCCGGTCGTCGTCCTGACCGGCGTCGACGACACCAGTGTCGGCGCGGCAGCCATCCGGGCCGGCGCACAGGACTACCTCGTCAAAGACGAGGTGACTCGGGACTTACTCGAACGCACCATCCGCTATGCGATCCAGCGCCACGAAACGGGCCAGGCGTTGCGCGAGCGAACCGAGCAGCTCGCCATCATGAACCAGCTGACCCGCCACGACGTGCGAAACGACATCAGCCTCGTCGTCGCTCGCGCCCGGCAACTCCGGAAGGAAGTCGACGAACGCTACGCGGACACACTGACCGAGATCATCACCGCGAGCAACCACGTCCTGCAACTCACCCGGACCATCGGTGACGCCGTCGAGGCGGCCGACGACGACCCGGACGACTCCCGTCTCGGTGCCGTCTCCCTCGCCCGTATCCTCGAAGACGAAATAGAGAAGGCGCTCGATCTCTACGAACCGGCCGAGATCGAGATCAGCGGCGACTACGAGGACGTCGAGGTGTGGGGCGATAGCCTGCTGGGGTCCGTGTTCGGCAACATCATCAGCAACGCCATCATCTACAACGACGAGCAGACGCCACAGGTAGACGTCACCGTCACCGTCGAGGGAGAGACTGTCACAGTCGACTTCGCCGACAACGGTCCCGGTATCTCGCCCAGACAGCGCCGCGAACTGTTCTCCAGTGAGTCTTCGGACTTAGACGGCAGCGGCCTCGGTATTGGCCTATTCCTCGTGCGCCGACTGGTGGACCGCTACGACGGTGAGATCGATATCTCGGACAATCAGCCGAAGGGATCTGTCTTCTCGGTCGAACTCCAGCGAGCGTAACTGTTCGCAGAAAAGCGTCGACCCAGGCTCTCTATCGCCCGTCGATGGCCGCTCGGTAGATCGATTCGAGGTCTTTGCCCATCTGGTCCAGTCCGACGACGTTGGAGCGACCGGAACTGGGTTCGCCGGTGGCGAGTACGTCCGAGAGCGCGTCCGCGAGTTCGGTTTCTCCGTCGCGGACGTAGCTGTTCGCCACGCCGTCTAAGACGCTCGACACGAAACCCACGTCCGTCGAGACCACCGGAACGTTGCAGGCGGCTGCCTCCTTGACCACCATCGGACCGCTTTCGCGTTTCGAGGTGACGAGCATCGCGTCGCTCGCGTTCATGTAGTAGGGGACCTCCTCGTAGGGGATACCGGACATCGTCCGCAGGGTCACGTCGTCGAGTCGGGAGACGACACGTTCTGCGAGTGGATGGTTCTTGACGTCGCGCTCGGGCGGGTATGGGAAGAGGACGGTCGTCTCGTCTTGCGGCCAGCCAAGGCGCTCGCGTGCGCGCCCCTGGTCGATGGGCCGGAACTGCTCGGTGTCGACACCCCATGGGAGTATCTGGTGGCTGGTGTCGAGATACGCGCTCATCGTCGTCGAGGGCAGGATTACCTCGTCGCTCAGGCGGGCCGAGAGCCGACTGAGCCGCGGGACGAAGCTCTCCTCGTCCATGAGGTCAGAGCCCCACAACGTGAGAACGACCGGTCGTTTGGGTTGGGCCAGCGCGAACGGCCCCATCAGCCCGTAGTGGGCGTGAATCACGTCGTAGCCCGAAAGCGAGTGGTCCAGCACGTCCGGGTAATACCGAAGGTAGTCGGTCACCGAACGGGACTGGTCGGCGTCGTGGGTCCCGGGGACGGTGACGGTCGTACACTCGACGCCCCGTCGTTCCAGCGCCTCCACCTGCTTGTCGAAGAACGACCGCGGGGTGTTGACTAGCTGGAGGACTCTCATGTGTCGACGACGGCCTTCGTGCGCGTGGTCTGATCGGAGCCGAGGGTCTCGTCGTTCATCGCCAGCCCGAGCATCCGCAAGATGACGCCCGTTGCGTCCTGCTTGTCGTCGAGGAGCCGCTCGCGGCGGGCCTCCCAGCGGTCCGACTCGGCGTCTTCGAGGATGGCGACGGCGCGTTCGAGGGCGGCGTCCTGTTCGTGGTCCTCGTTGAAGTTCCAGAGCAGGTCGTACTCCGCTTCGAGTTCGTCGGTGTAGCCCATCGTCAGCGAGTTCATGTACACCGCAGGCGTCCCGAGGACAGCACACTCAGAGGCCATTGTCGCCCCTTCGCCGATGAACAGGTCGGCGTGAGCGAGCAGCTGGTGAATCGCTTCGGGCGGGACGAGGGTCCGACAGCGTTCGAGGTCGTCGGGCAACGGCACTTCGGAGGTGATGAGGACCGTCGCGCCCGTCGCTTCGAGCTGATCGACGGCGTCGTGGATATCTTGGAGGCCCGACGCGCCCACGTCATGCGAGGAGTCCCATGCGCTGAGGCGGACGACGACGAACTTGTCGTCGGGGTCGACGCGCAGGTCTTCGAACGCCGACGTATCGGGTTCGAAGCGGTCGGGGTGAAGGTAGGCGAGTTCGTGATACGAGGGGTACGTGACCTGATTGTCGCCCGCGTTTTCCGTGTAGCAGGTGGGTGTCACCACGTAGTCGGCGACCGGGTGGGTTATCTTGTTGATGAGCGTCGCGTGTTCGGTGTCGGTGAAGACGACGCTCTCCGCGCCGACGACCGCGGCGGTGTGAGCGGCCGTGACGCCACCGACGCCCGCGATGACATCCGGATCGACGTCGAGCGCGTAGCGAATCGACCGCAGTTCGTAGGCGGTCTGGACGACGGCGAGCTGCGCCAGCGATCCGGACTCGTTTGCCAGGACGGTGTGGTCGATGTCGTAGCTGTCGAGTAAGTCGACGGCGACTTCGTTGTCGCGCGCGACGACGTGGACTTCGCGCCCTTCGTCTTCTAACGCCCAGATGGCGTGTTTGAAGAAGTGAACGTGCGCCGGATGCTGGATGGTGAACATGACGGTCATACGTACCGTGTCCCCCTGTCTGTCGTCTCGTGACTCTCCATACAGGAACAAGCCCGTCAGCTACCGTTATTATGGAGATGATAGCCGCCGTCGCGTTCGAAACGTGACTGTGTCTCTCTATCCCACCGGACGGGGGACGCTCGTTCGATGGCGGGGCGGTGAGCGTTTATGCGGTGGCAAAACGGGCAAGCGCGGTGATACGTACACCGCTACCGGAAGAAGTGCCCCAAGAGAGGAGACTAGAAGAGAAGGTTCAGCCGTTAGTTATCGGGGTAGCTGTTGTCGTGGACGAAGTAGTCGTCGTTGCCGCTCGGGTTGGTGATCCCGTTGTAGAGGACGCAGTCGTAGATACTCACGTCTTCGGCTTCGTACATCTTGATGGCCTCTTGACCGTTGTACGCCTCGGCTGTGAGTCCAAGGATGGCCGTATCCTCTGCGTTGTTGATGATCGGGTGGTGTGTCGAACGGTACTCACCGTAGGCGATGATACAGCTGTCGCCCTCGATGGTGATACAGCGACGGTAGTCGTCACCCGGCTGATCGACCGTGAGGTCGTAGAATCGCGATTCGTCGCGCTCACAGCGGATGGCGTGACTGCCGCCGTATCCGCCGCTAGCGTCGCCGGTGATCGTGACGTCCTCGACGAGGACCGGTACGTCGTCGTCGTTCGAGGCCTTGATGTCGATTGCGGCCCCACCGGAGCGCATCTCGATTTCGGAGTCGAAGATGGTCACCTCGCCCGCCGCCTCGGAGATGGAGATGGCGTCCTCTATGTCGTCGTCGTCGTCGACCATGATCGAGGCGCCCTGGATCGTGGTGTTGGTCGCCCCGTTGGTCACTCGAATCGCGTCGCCGGTGACCGATTCCATCCGGACATCGGTGTCGTAAATCCAGAAGTCGTCGCCCACGTCGAGACGGATGCCGCGCTGGTTGCCGTCCTCGGGGCGCGTCTCGTCGACGATGACCTCGGCGTGTTTGATGTAGCCGAGCGGCCCTTCGATGCGGATGTTGGCGACGTTGCTGTTCCGGTATGTCCCGCCGTAAACGACGATTTCGCCGTCCTCGCCCGAACTGTACAGGCCGTTGTCGGGGAACCCACCAAGTTCGCAGTGTTTGAACCAGATGCGGCCCTGGTGGGCCGGGCTGACGATGATGCCTGACGGCCCGCCGCCGTTGACCGCCGCCGGGTAGTGATCGGTCGACGTGTTGACCGAGTATTTCCCACCTTCGGCCGCGCTACAGTCCTTGACGACGGCGACCGCATCGGAGTCGACGACGTCGAACTGGTACGGCCCCCACGTGCCAGTGTCGTGTTGTCCCCTGACGTGGACGTTTCTGACGTAGAGGTCGTTACACTGCATCTGGAGCGCTCGGAGTCCCGTGTTCGGCTCCGTGAAGTCGAAGTCGAAGCCCTGGACGCGCGCCCAATCACCGGGGTTGTACGACGCCCCGAGTTTGAACAGGCGAGCCGGCCCGTCGAACTCGTCGGCCTGTGCGGGCCTGATCGTCGCGTCGTCGCCGAACATGGCGAACGATTCGAAGCCCGTATGCCGGAGTTGCTCGTCCATCAGGTACTCGCCCGGCGGGAAGTAAAGCGCTATCTCGTCTTCCCCGTGGACGAGTTCTTCTAGAACGTCTGTAATGGATTCACTGCCGTCGTTCGCTGCACCAGCATCGACCACGTTGATCGGGTCGTACTGCTCGTGATAAGCTGAGGCAGTCCCGCTCGTCGCTGCCGCTCCCACCGTGGCACCGACCCCTGCGAGGAACGTCCGTCGACCAATACTGCTGTTACCGCCGCGGCCTCCCTTCGGATTATTCATCCTACCCTCTACGGAAATCCGGCTATTGTTAAATGCTCCGACTTTCCTTCGGTTAATTAATCAAGAAATATTCGTCTGTTCTATTTTTACGTACCAGATGAAAGTATCTCTTTCAAATACACTTGATACATACGTTGGAAAATACACTACATTCCGTGCCTAGTCCCGAGAGGGAGAACTGGGCGCGCAGTCACGTGTTATGCAGCATCGAATGTCTGTCTAAGCGGGAGTTCGAACGAACGGCGATTGAGCGCTCCCGTGCCAATTATTATCATGCATCTGTTGAGAATACACATACAGGGGTCACCCTATCTCTCTCGCGGGCGATCCGGCGACAGTCGTTTCGCGCGCGACATCGTCGAGCACCGCTGCGTTCATCGCCAACTCGGCATCGTCTCCGACGGTCACGTCGGTCGCGACCGAGACGTGTGGGTGGACTGTGACCCGGTCACCCACGACGGCACCGCCCGCGAACCCACAGCCGAACGCGACGGTGGTGTCCTCGCCGATATGGACGTGGTGTGCGATGTGGACTTGCCCGCTGACTTTCGCCCCTTCGTGAAGGACGGTCTCTTCGAAGACGGCTCGGTTGATGGTACAGTTCTCGCCGATCTCGACGCCGTCCTCGATGCGAACGGTTCCCTGATGGGGGAGGCGATGGAGCGTTTCCTCGTCGTCGCGGACGAACCCGAACCCGGGACCGCCGATACGGGTCCCGGTCCGGATCGTACAGCCGTCGCCGATGGTGACACAGTCCGCGATGTACGCGTGCGGACCGACAGTGCAGTTCTCGCCGATGGTCGCACCGTCCTCGACGACGGCGGTCGGGTGGACCCCGGTCGCTGCGCCGCTGCCGAAGAACGCCTCGACGGCCTCGGCGAAGGCCAGCTTCGGGTTCTCGGCGTGGATGAGGGTCTTCCCGGCCGCGCCAGTGACTGACGGTGGGCAGATTACTGCCCCCGCCGCCGAGTCCGCGAGGGGCGCGGCCTCGTCGTAGACCGAGAACGCGAGGTCGGTCTTTCCCGCGCGATCCAACGAGTCGACGCCGGTGACCTCCGTAGTCGACCCCGCGTGTTCGAGGTCGAGTTCCGCAGCGATCTCCGTCGTCGAGTGAGCCGTCGTCATCTTCGGTGGTAAATCGTCACCCGGCCTCCTTACTATGGGTTCGGTAAGTCCCGGCTCGGCGTTCGTTAAACGAGCGCGAAACCACGGCACAAACGCGACTATTAGCGGCCAAAACAGCGTTCTCGGCGAAACAGTCGTCCACATTGGTGGTATCGGCACCAGGCCGGATCCGAATGCGGTCTCCCGCTGTGCTTACTCGATACATAATAACGGCCCTCTGTCTCCAGAGAACAGACGAGATGGACGTGACGAAATCCCGGACAGAGAGACGCTCGATACGACGCCCGACATAAGCCATGTACCAAGGAAAGACAATCGCCGCCGTCGTTCCGGCGTACAACGAGGAGGGCCTCATCGGCGAGGTCATCGACACGCTGCCGGAGTACGTCGATCAGACCTACATCGTCGACGACGGTTCGTCCGACGGGACGTGGGCGGAGATTCAAGAACACGTGGAACAGGCAAACGACCACGCAGTCGATTCCCCGTCGATGACCGACGGCGGCGTCGCGGCGGACCGCCGCGTCGTCCCGATTCAACACGAGGAGAACACCGGCGTCGGCGGTGCCATCAAGACCGGCTATAAACGCGCGCTCGACAACGAGATGGATGTGACCGTCGTCATCTCCGGCGACGGGCAGACCGAACCCGACATCGTCCAGCGCATCCTCGAACCTGTCGCGGACGGGAGGGCCGACTACTCGAAGGGGAATCGACTGCTCGATCGGGACCGTAGCGACATGCCCGCCTTCCGGCAACTGGGCAACTTCATGCTGTCGTTCCTCTCGAAGGTGGCCAGCGGCTACTGGAGCGTGATGGACCCCCAGAACGGGTCGACAGCTATCTCCCTAGAGGCGCTCGAACAGTTGGACCTCGACGAACTGTACGACGGCTATGGGTTCGTCAACGACCTACTGGTTCGCCTCAACGCGAACAATATGCGGATCGCGGACGTGGCCCGGCGCGCAGTGTACAAAGACGAGACGAGCCACATCTCGTATACGTCGTTCATCCCGCAGCTGTCCTTCCTCCTGCTCAAGGGGTTCCTCTGGCGGCTCCGCTCGAAGTACCTCGTCAAGGACTTCCACCCGCTCGCGTTCCTCTACTACCTGGGCGCGTTCGCCGTCGGCACCGGCGGTCTCTTGCTTCTGGGCCGAGCGAGTGACACGGGCGAGGGCGCGGGCGTCGGCGAGTCGCTCGTCCTCGGCGTGTTGGGGATCCTGTGCCTGGTCATGGCGATGATCTTCGACCGCGAGGAGAACCGAAACCTGCAGATTCGGGAGGACGGCCGTGACGCCTGATCTGACCGACGGCGGTGAACGCTCACCGGATGCCCGATCCGACGAGATGAACTTCTCTTTCGAGTGGTACGAGGCGTTCGTCCGCGATGTCGACGCTGCCGGCTACGAGTTTGGCCGGTACGGCGACCCGGTCGAACCCGGGACGGCGTTGTTGCGCCACGACGTGGACCTCTCGCCGGAGCGCGCCCTGCGGATGGCGAAGATCGAGGACGAACAGGACGTCCACAGCACGTACTTCTTCCTCGTCTCCTCGCCGGTGTACAACGTCCTCAACGAGGACACCCGCGAGGTGCTGGCAGCGATTCAGGACCTCGGCCACGACGTGGGGCTGCACTTCAGTACCCACCAGTACTGGTCGCCCGAGGACGTGCCCGAGACGGACGACCCCATCGCCGAGCGGGTCGCACAGGAGTGGGACATCCTCTCGACGGTCGCCGACCCAATCGAGACGGTGTCCTTCCACATCCCGCCCGACCGGGTCCTCCGCCACGAGTTCGACGGCTTCCCCAGTACGTACGAACCCCGGTTCTTCTCGGAGATTGGCTACTGCGGCGATTCGAGCCAGCGTTGGCGTTCGGACCCGCCCGAAGTCGACCAGTTCGACAGTAAGATGCAGATACTCACTCACCCCGGCCTCTGGGGCGAAGACGACGACTCCTTCGAGGCGCGGGTCCGCGAGGGCGTCGCCGAGATGCGCGAACGAACCAGCGACTACGCCGAGGGCCGATACGTCCTCCAGAAGTTCGGGTGAGCACGATTTCGTTCCCAGTTTCGTTCTACAGCGACCGTTCTGGTGCTATCATGTCCATAGACGGCGTTTAGGTGGCCGATTATAATGGGACTGCCCGATGTGGACGGGAATACGAACCAGCCGTCCGCGACCGACGGCGCTCTCACCGCATGACACGATACCGCATACCGACTCCGTAGCTACAATGAGCCCCAACACGACAGACTCTAGATGGTTCGACTTCAGGCTAGACGTCGCCGCCGCAGTCATCGGCCTGATACTCGGCCTGTTGATGGTACCGCTTCGCTTCCTCGCTTCGCAGGTGTATATCGAGACGATCCCCATCGTCCTCGCACTCGCGTGCCTGCTGTATCTGATTAGCGTCCGCGTCTCGAACACGGCTGACTTCCCGACCCTGACCCCCACTTTGACGCGATTACTCCCGTCGGTCGCGTTCCTCGGGATGGCCGCGATGGTCGTCGTTGCCGTCCATCAGTCGCGCTCGCTACTGTTTCATTATCTTGCTGTCTGGACCGGGATGGTCGTCCTCGCGCAGGTGGTATTCGCCGACGAACGTGACTACCACGTCAGCCTCCTCCTGGCACAGGTCCTCGTTTTCGGCTTGGTCGTCCGCCTCGCGGGCGCGTTCACCGCACCCGGTTACGTCGGCATCGATATCTGGACCCACGCCGGCAACTGGTCGCCTGCTATCAAGGAGGCGAACTCTCTGGCTCCGATAAACACGAAGAAGTACTACGCGTCGCCGCTATATCACCTCCTCGTCGCCGTGGGGAGCCAACTGCTCGGGGTCACGATTCGCCAGTCGCTGATTCTCACTGTCGGGATTCCCATCGCGCTGTCGACAATTCTCGTCTACGCGACGGCGAACGTCTTAGTCGAACAGCGATGGGCAGTCTTCGCTGCCGCCATCTACACACTGAGCGGCAACGTCATCGAGTGGGGCATCCACCTGATTCCGACGGGACTGGGACTGGTGTTCTACATCGCCATCATCTACGCGCTGACCCGAATCATGTCAACGTCGTATAACATCCGGGATTTCCTGCTGGTCGTCGTCTTCAGCGTCGCCGTCATCCTCACGCACCAGATTTCCTCGTTCATCATGCTGATATTCGTCGGCGCGGGGCTGGTCGCGAAGGTGCTGCTCTCGACTGGGTTGCTTCGCCCAGTGCGGACGGCGGGGCTCGGCGAGCAGGTCCGCGATACGACTAACCTCACGGGGCTGCTCGTCTTCGACCTCGGCCTGATAACGTTCATGTGGTCGCTGACGCCGTACCGGGGGTCGTCGTTCCTCGAAACCATGCTCAGTTTCTTCGCCAACACGCTACAGGAGTCGGCGGGCTTTCTCAACCTCGCGGGCGGGTCCGGCGGGAGCGCCAACAGCGCCGCGATCACCGCGGGACCGACGGTGATGGAGAAGTTCATCGGCTATCTCGACGCCATGGGCTTGCTGCTGTTGCTGTTGATAACCATCGCCGGGAGCCTCTACGTCCTGCACCGTCGGCGCACCTCGCAGGTGACGGTCGCCAGCATCATCGCCATCGTCGTGATGCTCGTGTTCATCTTCGGGTTCCCGCTGTTCGGTATCCGAACTTTCGTCCCCGGCCGCTGGCTTGCCTTTGTCACCGTCCCGATGGCCATCGTCGGCGCGATCGGCGTGGCGTACCTTGCCAGTGAGTCCCCGAAGGGAGTCGCGGTCGCCCTCCTATTGGTGTTCACGCTCGTCTATCCGCCGGTCACGATGCTCTCGAGCCAGGGGACCCTCGACGATCCCGCCTTCGACGGTGTCCAGACCCGCTACAGCTACACCGAGAACGAACTCGATGCCGTCCGGACCATCGCCAACACCACTAATACGTCACAGGAGTCGTCCGCCCCGAACGATCGACTCACGACCGACCACCCCTACGGGACGGTGTTCGAACGGGCCTGGGAGGTGAACGCGGAGCCGGTGGTCATCGACAACGGCTCGACGACGAACGAGACCGTCGTCTACCGCGAGTACGCCCAGTCCGGTGCCGAGTACTATCAGAACGGGCAGGGCAAGCCGTTCCAGCCCAAGGTGCAACAAGAGGATCTCTGTCGCGGCTACAGCGTCGTCTACGACAACGGCGACGTGGCGGTCTGTGAGCGCTCTGTGAGTTCGTAGCGACATCGGCTATCGCCGAGGGTCGCGCCAGCCGCCACGACCGTGCTTTTCGCTTCGATCGGCGTCTGCACGCGACGATTCAGACTCGTTCTCGCGTCTGGTCTTCTCACCCGACTGCACAGCAGCGGGACCGTCGGTTCGGCCCACTCGACTGCCCGGCGACCGGACTGTTGCTGCCCGTCGCCGAGCGGTCGCGCCGTCGAGACGCGAGATGACGTGCAGATAGCGCTGCAAAAACTCTCACAAAGAACGGTCGCCGCTCTCTCAGTGACTCGCGGTGGCCGGGGTCCGCGACTCGGCGACCTCTTCGTAGAGGTCGAGGAAGGCGTTCTCGACGGTGTTGGGTGCGAAGCGTTCGAGTTGTTCGGGAATCGCCGCTCGGTGGTGTTCGTAGTTAGCGACGAGGCTATCGAACCCCTCTGCCAGCGCGTTCGGGTTATCGGCTTCGAAGCGGACGCCCGCGTCGCCGACGATGTAGTCCGTGCTGCCGACGTCGGAGGCCAGTACCGGGGTGTAGGTCCCGAGCGCTTCCAGTAAGACGCGGCCGAACGGTTCGTCGAGTAGACCGGGATAGACGAACGCGTCGGCGTCCGCATAGAGCGGCGGAACATCGTCGTGGTCGACGTATCCCAGCCAGTCGATGGCGTGGTCGACGCCCAGTTGCCGTGCCAGTTTGTGCAGTCCTTCCTCGTAGCCGCCCGACCCGGCAACCCGGAGCGTGAGGTCCTCGTGGTTCGAGAGCAGGCGTGGCATCGCTCGCACGAGGCTCTCCTGTCCCTTGTTCTCTTGGAGTCGGCCGACGTGCAGGAGGGTAATCCCGTCGCTGTCGTCTAACGGCTGGTCCCACTCGGGGTGGTAGAACTCGTCGTCGTAGAAGTGCGGGACGACAGTGATGCGCTCTCGGTCGACGCCCATGTTCGCGTAGTCGTCCTTGATGTGTGGCGACAGCGCCTGGAAGGCGTCGACGTCGTGGATGGCCGTCATCGCGTCGCCGACGTAGTTGACCTTTCCGAGCGAGGAGTACACCGACCGGAGGCTGTTCTCGACGCCCTTCCGCCGGTCGATATCGGCGTGGGCGATGCAGTTGATGCATTTCGCGGTGCCGTGGCCGGTACACTTCTCGCCGTCGTAGTAGCGGAAATCGCCCTTCGGACAGGCCGGCAGGTAGGAGTTGAGCGTCGACAGCGTCGGCACGTCGAGGTCGGCGAGAATCGGGATGAACCCCGGCGAATAGGTGTGAACCATGTCATGGGAGGCCAACGCGCCCATCTCCTCGCGCATCGCGTCGAGTTTCGTCAGCAAGGGATGGGGCAGCTTCGCGAGGCCGTCGTGCAGGACGTACTCGACTCGGTCGCGGGCAGGCAGTCGCTCGGGGTTGGCCTCGGCCTGACTAGCGACGTAGACGGTCAGGTCGTGGTGGTGTGACAACTTCTGGATGAGCAACTCCGAGGTCCGCGTTGCGCCGACGGCCCCCGTACCGGGACACTCAGCGGGGATAAAGCCGACGTCGAGCGTCGGTCGATCCGGCTGGTCGTCGGAGCCGTCCGTGACGGCGGTTTCGGTCATTACTGGGTGTTCGACGTCCGGAGTCGTTATTATCTGTCTAGTAATGCCGACAGACACATAGAACGGCTTCGGTCGCCGTATCTGTCCGAGACATTTGATATCGAAATTCCATTAAGAGCGATATAATAAGGCCCTTCGGACACTACGAGTCAGACACGAATGCCATCACGAGCTGTGGAGGATCGCAGATGACAGAACACAGTGACCTCGACGTCCTGCTCATCGGCATCGACTCGGGCTGTCTTCCGGTCTTCGACCGACTCAACGACGAGGGACGTATCCCGAATCTGGCATCGATCTACGAAGACGGTGTCGCCGGGCCGCTGGAATCGCAGATTCCCCCGTGGACGCCGAGCGCGTGGCCCTCCCTGTATACCGGCGTTAACCCCGGCAAGCACGGTGCCTACAGCTTCGTCAGCTTCGACGGCTACGACTGGGAAGTGGTCAGCCGTGACCACGTCCGTGAACATAGCATCTGGGAACTTCTAGACGATCGCGGCAAATCGAGCGTCGTCCTGAACGTGCCCGTCACCGCGCCACCCGCCGAGATCGACGGGGCCATCGTCCCCGGCTTCATCGGGCCGGAGGACCCGCCGTGTCACCCTGAGGGCGTCATCGACGACATCAAAGAGGCGCTCGGCGAGTACCGTGTCTACCCCGAGTACACGCGCGGCGAGACCACGCTCTCGGACGCCGAGAAGCTCGACGAGTACCACGAACTCGTTCGACTACGTCGGAAGGCGTTTAGCTACCTCGTCGACGAGTACGAACCTGATTTCGGATTCGTCCAGTTCCAGAAGACCGACACGGTGTTCCACGAGTTCCTCGGCGACGAGGACGCCGTCAACGAGGTATACGAGACGACCGACGAGGAAGTCGGGAAACTCCTCGACGACCACGACCCCGAGACGGTCATCATCGCTAGCGACCACGGGATGGGCCCCTACGAGAAAGAGGAGTTCCGCGTCAACGAGTACCTCCGCGACGAGGGGTACGTCGAGACGGTCAAAGGCGGAAAGGGGATGCCCTCCTGGAACCCCATCCGACAGGGCCTGCGCGAGGGCGAAAACGAGTCCTCGTGGGAACCGAACATGATCGAGCGCATCGCCGCGACGGCCGCGAAGTTTGGGCTGACGGCCAATCGCGTCGGTGCCGGCTTGCGACACGTCGGGCTCGAAGAGATCGCCAAGCAGTACGCACCCAACGGCGTCGTCCGCACCGCCAACGAGCAGGTGGACTTCCGGTCCTCCGTCGCGTACATGCGTGCCCGGACGGAACTGGGCGTCCGTCTCAACGTCGAGGGCCGCGAACCGGAAGGCGTCGTCCCCGAGGCCGACTACGAGTCAGTGCGCCAGGAGATAATCGAGTCGCTCCGGGACGCTACTGCACCGGACGGCGGCCCCGTCTTCGAAACCGTCGCGCCTCGCGAAGACTACTTCGAGGGACCGTACGACGAGGGTGCTGTCGACATCGTGACGGTGCCCCGTGACTTCGACCACTTCCTCTCGGCGCAGCTGCTCGGCGACCACTTCGGCGAACCGGCCGAACCGTGGAACCACAAACTCGAAGGAATCGTCGCCGCCAAGGGCGAGGGAATCGACGAGTCGGTGTCGCTCGCCGACGCCCACCTCTTCGACATCGCGCCGACCGTTCTCGGCGCGCTGGGTGTCCCCTACAGTGACCGGATGGACGGGACGCCCCTACCCATCGTCGACGACCCCGGTTCGACCACCTACGCCGCCTACGAAGAGCGGTCACCGGCCGCCGCCACGGCTGACGACTCGACCGTCGAGGGTCGCCTCTCGGACCTGGGCTACCTCGACTGACGCGGCACTCAGACGGTTCTCGATGCCGTGAGAACGCTACGTGTTCTGCTGCTCTTTATTTGGCCCGTCTCGACGTAGTAGTGAAAGGCGACCTGTAACGCGACCAGCCCCAGTGCCGCGAACGCTGTTCTGGGGACCGCGTGACGAACGGTGGCCGAGATCGGTGGTACGACGTAGTAGAACGGACCGAAGACGAGGGCGATCGACCCGATACCCGGGAGGGTACGAACGAGCAGCGAGGACTCCACCGACGATTAATCGAGGTCGAAAAGGAGCCGTCACCGCGAGGAACACGAACGCCAGGAGCAACACGGTAATGACGAGAAGTTCTCTCGACCGATCGAACAGGGAACGAGCCTCCCTGTCCTCGTACACCTCCTCGAAGGCGAGCGTTAGCCATCGTGTCGTGATAGATGTCAGGGGGACAGAGATCAGTCTCCTGATGGAACGGCTACTCACAACCGTACTGTCGACACCCAGCAGTCCGACCAATTGTCGGCGGTATCGATTGCCGGGGAGATTACTCTGCGGTTTGCTTTATCGCGATGTCGTCGAGCTCGGCGACGAGGTCCTCGGGGAGACACGACAGTTCCCACTTGAGTCGGGACTTCAGCTCGCGCTTGCCACGATTTCGCAGTTTGTACTCGTTCGAGCGGTCGTCTTTCTTCCCCTTCTCGATGAGGCGAGCTTCGACCAGCGTGTCGAGGTTCGGATAGAGGCGACCGTGACGAATGTTCTGATCGTAGTGTTCCTGCAGCTCGTCTTTGATCTCCAGTCCGTGTGGCTTGTTCAGCTTCGCTATCACGTACAGGATATCCCTCTGAAATCCTGTCAGGTCGTGCATTGACATCTCGTCTGTTTCGTCGTTCCCGACGGCTATATACCCCGTTTACCGTTCGATTTTTTTGATATTGATTAAGAACGGATAGCGTTGTCAAGGCGTTGGTGGGATAGAATGTAACGATTAGCGATTCGTCCGATTTGTCCGACAGATACCGAGTGAACGCCCGTTGCTCACGAACTGTTGAACAGGGGCCAGCAATTGTTCTGTTGCGGGCTTAAGCGGATGGTAAGGCGGCAACAGTGCCGATCTTCGGCTATTCCGGGATGGAAACGTCGGCCGTGCCCACGTCCGCACTCTCTATCTCGCCATCCTTTCGGACGAGCGTGAAGTGGATGGTCGTCCCCTCGCCAGGCGTGCTGTTGAGCCAGATCCGTCCCCCGTGGCTCTGGACGATTTTCCGACAGAGTGCCAGCCCGATGCCCGTCGAGTCGTCCCTGCCGGTCGTATAGAAGAGGTCGAACGCCTGGTCCTGCTTGTTCGGGTCGATCCCCATGCCGTTGTCCGTGACGGTTATCTCACACTGGTCCGGTTCGAGGGAGACACCGATCTCGATACGCGGGGGGTCGTCGCCGGCGTATTTGATGGCGTTGCTGATGAGGTTCTGAAACAGTTGTTCGAGTCGGTGTTCGTTGCCCTGGACGACGGGCAACTCCGCGACGGTCAACTCGGCGTCCGCCTCTTCGAGTCTGACCTCGAGGTCGGTCCGCACGTCGTCGAGCACGTCGTTCAAATCCACGAGCGTCAGCTCGTCGTTGTCGCGGCCGACCCGGGAGTACTTGAGCAGGTCGTTGATGAACCGACGCATCCGCTGGGCTCCCTCGACGGCGTAGCCGATGAAATCCTGCGCGTCCTCGTCGAGTTCGTCGCCGTACCGCCGTTCGAGCAGCCCGAGGTAGTTAGACACCATCCGGAGCGGCTCGCGCAGGTCGTGTGAGGCGACGTACGCGAACTGTTCGAGTTCGGCGTTCGAACGCTTGAGTTCGGTGACGGCAGTGTCCAGTTCGGACTGCCGACGCTCCAGTTCGTCCTGGTGTTGTTTGAGCTTGGTGACGTCCTTGAATATCAACACCAGTGCCGACTCGTCGGAGATGTCCAGGGGTTTCCCGTTGACGAGGAGCCAGTGTCTAGGTTTGTCGGCGTGGTCCGGATCGGGGTCGTAACCCACCACCGACGGGCCGGTCGAGAGTATCTGCTGGAAGTGAAACTCCATCGAGGAGACCGGTTGGCCCGATTCGTCGTAGATGCGGCCCGACAACTGATCGGTGACGCGGGCGCACCCTGTCTCGGAACTGAACTGTAAGATCTCCTCAGCGTGTCGGTTGACGCGTGTGATTCGCCCGTCGACGACGATGGCAATCCCCACTGGACTCGTCTCGACGACCTGCTGTGAGAGGTTCGACCAGCGGTCGATCGACGTCCACTCGTCGACCGCCCGCAGCCCGTCGTCCCACCGCTCTTCGGTCGCGTCTTCGAGTGCACCGCTGTCCGCGAGCGCGGCCCGAACCGTCTCCTGCCGAAGCGCCACCGGGTCTGCGTCCGTGAGTCGCTCGTCGTACCTGCCGCCCTCGGGGTCCAGCTCGGCGTCCCCGTGTTGGAACAGAAGCACTGGCAGGTCACTTCGACTCTCCTCGACCGTGGCGAGAAACGAGGCGACGTCGAGTTCCGGGAGTCGCGTATCGACGACCAGACAGTCGACGACATCCGTTCCGAGTCGGTCAAGTGCGGCGTCGGTCGACTCGGTGACGGTGCCGACGACCGCGATGTCGTCGATCGTCGGGAGAAACGAGCCCAACGCTTCGACCGCCGGCCCGAGATAGAGAACTCCCACCTGTCCAGTCATCGTTTACCGAACGGGACCTGTCAGGTCCGAAATCTCCGGGATGTTCGCCGCGTTCGACCCTGCGCTTTGTCCGGAATCAGCCATGGCTGGTAAAGGAAACGAAGGCGCGAGTAAAATGGTTTTGTACGGTTAGACGACCAGTCTCACTCTACTTACCTCGGGGTAAACGGGGGTACCAACCAGTCGGTTCGCTGAGCTATATGTGGCGTTGTGGCCTTCGAACGAACAGAGGGAGCAAAGATGACTGAAACCCCATCCACCGCCGAGATTTCCGAGGTGAATCGTCGATGAAACTACCGATCGATCAGCGCGTCGCCGTCGCCCGCGAACTACTCTGTGGCTGGTCAGAGAACGAATACGATGGACTGTCCGCCGAGTGCAAGGTAAATCTCCAGGAGGCAATCGATTTCCTGCAATACTACGAGCAGGCACGTGACGAAGATGAGGTAAAAAAATGAGCCACGGCCAATCTTTCGACGAGGAAAACGTCGATGCGGACGATTGGCCGGACTTCGAACTGGCCCCCACGTACAACCCAAAGTTCCTCCCCGCGTCGGTCACCGTCGAAACCGACGAAGTGGTGCTCTACGACCCCGAGGACTGTGACGGCGGCAGCGATCGATGGATCTCCGCCGACCGCGATTCGCACGTCTCTCTCTCGGACTCCCAATAGCCGGATTCTCACCGCTGTAACGCCCCGCGACGCCTCGTACGGGCTGTCTCGTTGCGCCGTTCGACGGCCGTCCGCCTGCACCGCTCCTCAGTTCCCACGAGTGTCGACGCCGACCAGCGCCGTACCGCCCGAATACGGGCTTTAACAACCCGATAATAATGTGTGTACGGCTCGCTTCTTCGGATGGAGTGGGCTCGGCTCATGGAGCCTATATTCGTGGCGTGACTGCCACAGCGGACCGGTCGCGGCCTCGACGCCGCGTCGGTTCGTTCCGAAATCCAACCCCACCCCACCACCCCCAACCCCACCCCCACCTTACTGTGACAGCAGTCCCTAACTGACTGCCACGAATCGCGGCTCACTCCGACTGGCTGTCTTCCTGTAGCTCACACTCTCTCATTTGTCAGAGTGAGCCCCGCCCGACGACCACTATCGTTCAGGCATCCGACCCTTCGAGGCGTTCGATCATTTCGGTGCATATCGTGGACTCCGAAGTCCTCTTTTCGCGTGATTTCGCCCTTCTAACTGTCCGCATATCGCCCAACTATATCGAAACAACCGATACAAATATGTCGCTGCCGGGTTCCAAATAGCCGCTAATGAGCAGCCAAACGCCGGAGCGGATTTCGACGGGAATCTCGGGACTCGACGAGGTGCTCCACGGCGGTTTAATAGCGAACCGTAGCTATCTGGTCCGCGGTGAACCGGGGACGGGGAAGACGATTCTCGGGACTCACTTTCTCAAAGCGGGAGCCGACCAGGGCGAGACGGTGCTGTACGTCAACTTAGAGGAGACGACCGAGGACATAAAGACGAACGCCGCGACGCTCGGCATCGACCTCGACGACGTGGAGTTCCTCGATCTGAGTCCGGACTCGGAGATGTTCGCTCGCAACCAATCCTACGACATCTTCGCGCCCAGCGAGGTCGAGCAGTCCTCGCTGACTGACGCCGTGACCGAACGCGTCGAGGACGTAGAACCAGACAGGGTGTTCATCGACCCCATCACGCGACTCCGATACCTCACGCCCGACGACCATCAGTTCCGCCAGCAGGTCATCTCCTTCATGCAGTATCTCCGCGAGGCCGGTGCGACCGTCGTCTTCACCTCCCAGAACACGAAGTCGATCCCCGACGACGACCTCCAGTTCATGAGCGACGGGACGATAAAGATCGAACTCGGCGAGTTCGGACGCACTGTCGTCGTCCCCAAGTTCCGCGGGTCCCAGATCCGGGGTGGAACACACGCGATGCGGATCCGCGACGATGACGTTTCGGTGTTTCCGGAACTCCAACCGAGCAGTTACGACCGGGAGTTCGTCGCCGAGTCCATCCCCTCCGGCGTTCCGGAGATGGACGAGCTGCTCCACGGCGGCATCGAACGCGGCACTATCACCGTCATCAGCGGCCCGACTGGCGTCGGCAAGACCACGACGGGAACCCAGTTCATGAAGGAAGCCGCCGGCCGGGGCGAACGCTCGGTCGTCTACATGTTCGAGGAGACGAAGGGGACGTTTCTCCAGCGGAGCGAGTCTATCAACATGCCGGTCCGTGAGATGCTCGAACAGGACTCGCTGAACGTCCACGAGATCGAGGCGCTCAACTTCTCGCCCGAGGAGTTCGCCCACCTGGTCCGCGAGGACGTCGAAGAGCACGACACCCGCATCGTGATGATCGACGGGATCGACGGATACAGACTCTCTCTGCGGGGCGAGGAGACTAACCTCGTTCGTAAACTCCACACGCTCTGTCGTTACCTCAAGAACATGGGTGTCACCGTCATCCTCGTCGAGGAGACGGAAGCAGTGACCGGCCGGTTCACCGCCACCGAAGCGGGTATCAGCTATCTCGCGGACAACATCATCTTCCTCCAGCACCTCGAACTTGAGGGGCGGATGCGAAAGGCCATCGGCGTCCTGAAAAAGCGGACCAGCGACTTCGAGCGCACCCTCCGAGAGTTCCGTATCACCGAGAACGGCATCGAGGTCGGCGAATCACTCACCGACCTCCGGGGTATCCTCAGCGACACACCGACGACCCGTGTGCCAGCCGAGGAGCGAGAGGACTGATGGGTGTTGCGTTGGTCTTGGCCCTCCGAAGAAGCGACGAAACCTCGACATCGACGGGTTCACTCGCGACATCTGGGAGCGCTCGGAGCGTCTTCATGACGCGGGAATTCCGGTGTTGGTCCTGACGATGTCGGCCCCTTCGGACATCCGTGAAGAAGCCATGCAACACGGCGCACAGCGTATCCTCGAAAAACCGATCGAGAAGGCGACGCTCCGGGCGACGGTCCAGACCCTCGCGAACTAGGCCCGCGGCAGTCGAACGCGGAAGACGCTCCCCGTCGAGTCGTTATCGACGATGTCGACCGAGCCGCCGTAGCGGTCGACCTTTGGGGGAGGTGGATCTGTGACTTCGGTCGGCCATACAGGGGAAGGGCCCGAAGCGACAAACGTCCGGTGTCGTGGGTCGGTATACAACGGACGAGAAAATCATCGTGCGCTCGGTCGAGCAGGTATTTCGTCGCCGCTCGCGTTTCCGTCGTCTCTGCGCCGGACTTACAGCAGCGACCCGTCGTCAGTTCCGCTCTCGGTAGATGTCTGGTTCGGCTCGTTCGGTCCGTCAGTTTCCGTCTGGGTTTGGGTTTGGGTCTGGGTTTCCGTTTGCGTCTGCGTCTGAGTTTGCGTCTGGGTTTCCGTTTGTGTCTGCGTCTGAGTTTGCGTTTCCGTTTGCGTCTGCGTTTGGGTCTGCGTCTGCGTTTCCGTTTCAGTGGCCGTCTGGTTCTGTTCGTTCGGCTGGTTCAAGCTGTCGTTATCCGAGTCGTCGTTGTCCGGCT
This sequence comes from Haloarcula amylovorans, assembly GCF_004681185.1. Lineage (GTDB taxonomy): Archaea > Halobacteriota > Halobacteria > Halobacteriales > Haloarculaceae > Haloarcula > Haloarcula amylovorans. The sequence goes on from NZ_SRIF01000002.1 coordinate 396,342, forward strand.
CGTTCGGCTGGTTCACGTCGCCGTCATCCGAATCGTCGTTTGAGTCATTCGCTTCGGTCGTGGACTGTTCGGACGTCTCGGTCGGCCCCGAGAGCAACGGTTCGTCGGTCCCCGTCGTCGGCTCCTGGGTGTCCGTCTCGGGGGCTTGCGTCGCCGTCGCTGGGTCGGTCGGCTCCGCCGAATCGGTCGACGCTGCCGGGGTTGCAGTCGACGGCGCTTGCGTGGCCGTCGGATCGGCAGGCTGTGTGGCCCCGTCGTCCGGCGTCCCGCCGATATCGGCATTTATCGACCCGACACCGACTGTCAGCACCAACCCACCGACGAACAGCAGGAACCCGAAGCCGAACAGGACTTTCTGGATCATGTCACCGCCCCCTCGTCACGCGGCACTCTCGGTATGCGCTGGCGATGGTGACGGCGTGGTGAATCGACCTGCAGCGATCTCATAGATTCTGCTATGTCTTCGTCGGTAATTATTATCGAGCCGCTAAGTCGGCGAAGCCGGGAGAACGGAATCGGTACAGTGTGTTTTCGGCGGTTTTCCGATTTGCGTCCGCTCGCCGGGGGCCACCACGAGCGGGCTTGTGCGATGCGTAACTAAGGGGGTCGACGTCAAAGGGTACGTAACTGCTACATGTCTCGCCCGTCGATCGCACGGTGGACGAACGATGACGCCCCGGCGAGTCGTCGAGAGTGGTCGTTGACCGTCGCCGGCGACACAACGTTCACCGATGCGACACAGCCGACCGTCGGCGAGGACCTCCGGGCCGTCCTCGCCGACGCTGACCTCTCCGTAACGAACCTCGAAGCGCCGATCGCTGGCCGCGGATCGCCGATCTCGAAGTCCGGCCCGGTCAACGAAGCCGTCGCCGAGACGCCCGAATTCGTCCGCGAGATGGGTTTCGACGCCGTCACGCTCGCCAACAACCACCTGATGGATATGGGCCCTGACGGGCTCGAACACACCGTCGAGCGATGCCAGGCGGAAGGGCTCGAAACCTGTGGCGTCGGCGAATCGCCGACCGACGCGCTCGACCCGCTTCGAACCGATGTCGCGGGGCAGTCGGTCGCGCTCGTCAACGTCTGCGAGCGCGAGTTCGGGGCCGCCGACCGTGGCGGTCCGGGGACGGCGTGGGTCGGCCACGACGACGCGACCAGAGTGGTCAGAGCGGCCGAGGAGACGGCAGATGTCGTCGTCGTAATCGCTCACGGTGGCATCGAGTACTTGCCGTTCCCGCCGCTGGGACACCAGCGCCGTCTCCGTTCGTTCGCCCGTACAGGTGCCGACCTCGTCGTCGGTCACCACCCGCACGTCCCACAGGGCTGGGAACGCTACGAGGGAACCCCGATCTGCTACAGCCTGGGGAACTTCCGGTACGACATCCCCGGCCGGACGAAAACCGAGTGGGGGCTGCTCGTCGACGCGACGTTCGCGGGCGAGACCCTCGCCTCCGTGGACCTGCGACCGGTCGAGCGCCGCGACGACGCCGTGGCGTTCATGGGCGAGCGATGGGCAGTCGATGACCACCGTCCCTACTTCGAGCGCGTCTCGGAGATTACGGCCGATAGAGACGCCCTGCAGGCGCATTGGCAGGAGCTTTCGGTCCGGATCTTCGAGCAGCGCTACGGGCGATGGCTGCGTATCGGCACCGGGAGCGACCTCCTCTCGCTCATCCGCCACCCGCTTCAGTATCTGTACGGAGAGCGCCTCTGGAGCGGTGACGATCGCGAGCGAGAGCTGTTGACACTGTTGAACCTGGTCCGCAACGAGTCCCATCGCGACCTCATCGAGACGGCCATGAGCGCCAAGACCGACGATCGGCCGGACCTCCGAACTCCCGAGGTCCGTGAGACGGTTCGAGAGCTGTTAGCACAGACCGAGGACAAAACGGTATACGACCGTCCCTCGCCAGCGGCACAACTTTTCAGTGCCGCCTCCACGCGACTGCGTGAGTCAGTCACGCGAACCGGCAAACGGCTCCATCCGCGCTCCGTCTCCGACCGCCTGTGAATGGATGACAGACCATAACAGGTCTCTAAGCGCTCGATTAGCGGCCTCATATATAGGGGGAGATGGGGAGACTACTAGAACGAAATGAGTGATGACTCCACTGAGCGGTCACAGACCGTGACACGGCGACGCATGCTCGCAGCGCTCTCGTCTGTGGGCGCTGCCGGTATCGCCGGCTGTGACGGGCTCAGTTCCTCGCCGGAGACACCCGAGAACGGTACTGCCCCCGCAACCGATTCGGCCGCCACCGGCACCGAGACGGGCACCGACGCCCAGAGCAAAGCAGTATACAGCGGTGAGACGATTCCGCCCACCTCCTACGACGACCTCGCGAGCCAAGCGCCGACCACGGCCGCGCCCGCGGGCGAGGTAACGAACCCAGTCCTGACAGCCGACGACGTCACCGACTTCGGTCGTGCCGACTACGTCGCGGACCCCTACATGTTCCGCGAGGAGGGGAACTGGCACCTCTTCTTCGAAGTGGTCAACAAGAACCGCTCGCCCGACGCGGCTATCGGCCACGCCAGTAGTAAGGACGGCTTGGACTGGCAGTACACCGGAATCGTCTTAGAGAAGAGCAACCACACGTCCTATCCGTTCATCTGGAAGTGGCAGGGCGAGTACTACATGCTTCCGCCGACGGGCAAGTCCGTCGAACTCTGGCACGCGAAGGACTTCCCGACGGGGTGGGAGCGGAAAGGGACCCTCATCGAGAAGGAGTACTTCACGCACGACCCGGTAATATTCCGCTACAACGACCGCTGGTGGCTGTTCACCTCCCGCGAGAACAAGGACGTGATGGCGTTCCATTCGAAGGAACTCACCGCCTCGACGGACGCCTGGACGCCCCACGCCGCCAACCCGGTCGTCGAGGACCGACAGTGGGCTGCCCGACAGGGCGGTCGCCCGGTCGTCATCAACGATACTCCCCACCTGTTCTTACAGGACGTCGAGTACGAGTACGGTGACAAGATCCGCGCGTTCACGGTGAACGAACTGACCACAGACGCCTACAGTGACAAAGAGGCCGCTCACTCCCCGGTCGTCACTGGCTTCGGGAGCGGGTGGAACGCCATCAAGATGCACCACTACGACCCGTGGGCACTCGGTAACGACAACGGCTGGCGCTGTGCAGTCGACGGCGCGTTCGACGACTCCGGCGACGGCGTCGAGTGGAGCATCGGCATCTTCGACGCGCCGAACCTCCCGAAGCCAAACAAGCAGTCGATCCCCTACGACCCGAAGAAGACGAGCGGCTACTTCCGCCTCGACGGGAAATCGACCGTGGCCGTCGACGACTCCGGTAATCAGAACCACGGGATGGTCCGCGGCGCGAAGCCGACCGACGTGGGGAACTGCAAGGGCCGGCGCTTCGAGAAAGAACGCGACCGCGTCGTCTTCCCGACGCAGTTCGACGGCCTCGACTCGGACGCGTTCACGCTGTTCTTCCGCGGCAAACTTCGCTCGACAAAGGAACCGCAGGCGCTGTTCGACTACACTTCCCGGCACATCAAGCGCCGACTCGCAGTTCGGTTCGACCCCGGGGCGAACGGCTGGAAGTTCGATTTCACCGGGACCGACGGGCAGACCCGGCCGGGCGTCGAAGCCTCCGTTTCGACCGACAAGCCGTTCCAGCTCGCGGTGGCCTACAAGCAAGGCGACGGCTATCGCATCTTCCAAGACGGGAAAGAACTCACGCAGGCCCGCGACGTGGGTGGCATGTTCCACGAGGTCTGTCTCCCCGTGTTGGGATCGACGCTCCCCGGACAGTACCCCTGGAAGGGTGATATCTCGCACTTCGGCGTCTTCGACGAGGCGCTCACCGAGAAGGACCTCTCTTCGTTCACCTCGTCAGTCTGTTCCTCGCAGTAAGCCGTTCGTCGTACCACCGGAATCGATTGCCGAAACCTACGTCACGTCTCGATCCGATTCGCGGTCAGAAACCGCACGAAAAAACCTAGTACCACCTATTTTCCGAGATAGCGCTATCTGAGGACGCCCCCACGGATTACCGAATTAGTCAGCGAAAAACGTGGCGTCGCCGTAGCGTCGACAGATATGAGTACTCGGTATCTGGGGGCGAAGTGGTCGTGAGCACGCAAAATACAGGCGTCGACGCCAGGCAGTTCATCGCCAATCTCCGAGCGTTTCGCTACCGGGAGCTGATGATGGTCTCTGCGACGCTGGCCGTCGTCGCCGGGTCGGTCGTTTTCTTCCCGGGCGTCGAGAACGTCACCCAGGGACTCCAGTCGAACGTCTCGGGGACGTTGCTCGCCCTGTTCGTCGTCGTCGCCGTCGGCGCTGGCGCGGTCAAGGGGATGATCGGCTTTGGATACTCGCTCATCACGACGCCCATCTTCGCATCCGTCATCGACCCGACGCTCGCGGTGGTCGTCCTCGCGATCCCACCGTGGATGATAAACATGTTTCAGGTCGGCGAGACCGACACCGGACTCGAATTCGTTCGCCGGGAGTGGGCGCTGTTGTCGCTCGCCGTCGTCGGGGCTGTCGTCGGCGTCACCTTCCTCGCGGAGTTCAGTACCGGCCCGATCGTCCCGTTCCTCATCGGTCTCGTTATCTTCGGCTACGTCCTCTTTCAGGTCTTTCAGAACTTCGTGACTATCGAGGGTGCCCACCACCCGGTTGCACTCAGTGTCACCGGGTTCCTCGAAGGGTTCCTGCTCGCCGTTGCCAACCTCGGACCGCTCTTGCCCGCGTACTTCCACACCTTCGAGCGCGACGTCGACCGCTACATCGGCGGGTTGTCGATGGTGCTCGCGACGATCTTCACCGTCCGAATCCTGCAGATGGTCTTTTTCACCGACCTCATGACGACCTATCGACTCTGGCTGGGTTCGGTCATCGCCGTCGTCACCGTCGTCGGGCTGCTTCTGGGGACGTACTTGCGACGGCTGGAGTTCGACGAGGAGACGTTCAACTGGTTCGTCGTCGCCCTCCTCTTCGTCATCACGCTCAACATCTTCCGGAACACGATTCCGGCCCTGTTCTTCTGAGCGCTTGGGGACGGTCGCCGTTCGAGCGGTGACAGACTGGCTCCAGACGACCGCGCATCGAGACCGGTGAAAAAATTCGGCGAGGGTTACACGGTCTGTCTCGTCGTTATCGCGCGCTCAGATACGCCTGCAGCGCGGCCAGTCCCGAGCGGTTCTCCTCGGCGTAGGGCTCGATGTACTGGCCGAACCGGCTGACCGGTTCCGGCAGCGAGTCGAGCAAGTCGACGACCTCCGAGAGGTGCATCGCGCCGGTCAGAACCGTCGCCATGCCGAAGACGAGCAGCCCGACGGGCGGGACGACCGCCAGCGCTAGATACGTGTTCTGGATGAGGAGCGAGAGCCCGACGATGGGCGCGGCCCCGATGAGCGTCGTCGCCAGCACCCGAGCGCCGCGGAAGTCACCGAACGGTTCGTACCCCAGTGCGCGAGCGCCGAAGACGTGGGCAAGCGGGAGCGCGGCGTAGCCGGTAGTCGTGGCGACGGCTGCCCCGTACATCCCGTACATCGGGATGAGCACCATGTTCAGGACGAAGTTCAGCCCCGCAGCGATCCCGGTCACGAGTATCAGTATCCGCATCTCGCCTTTGGCGTAGCTGATGGCGAAGACGGGTCGGCCGACGGCGTAGAACAGCGTCCCCGGGATCAACAGCAGGAGCGGTTCGACGGCCGCCTGTCCTTCATCACCGAGATACAGCGGGACGAAATCGTACGCGAGCGCTGCGAGTCCGATAGACAGCAACAGGGATAGGAGCGTCGTGTAGCGGACGACGCGGTGTGAGATCGCGTTGATCTTCTCGATGCGGTCGTTGGCCCAGTAGTCCGAGACGGCCTGGACCATCACGCTCTGGACCGACCGCGGCAGTATCCACAGGAGTTGGACGATGACGAGCGCTCCCTTGTAGACGCCGACGGTGCTGCTATCGGCGAGGAAGTACTCGAGCATCAGGACGTCCACGTGGATGAGCGACTGCATGAGGAAGTGATAGACGATGGAGTTGTGGTTAAAACTCGCCAGCTCCCACTTCGGGAAGTCGGAGGGGAGCGGTTCGAGGACGTGTTTTATTGAGAGTTCGCGGGCCACCGCGACGCTTGCGATGACGATGACGCTCCCGCTAGCGAGTATCTCTCCCATGAGGACGCCCTCGACGCCGTAGCCAAACCACGCGAACGCGATGGCAAACACGCCGAAGAGCACCTTGTGAGCCACCCGAATCGGCTCGGAGAGATGTTCGAGCTTCAGCCCCATGAGTGCTCGGCGGACGTACGAGCGGAACTGTGCAACGACGGCGAGCACCGCGAGCAGGTAGAAGTACCCGGTGTACTCCGGGCCGAGCGCGCTGGCGACGAGCCCGCTCCTGGCCGCGAGGACGAGCGCACCGGCGGCGACGGCAGCCAGCATCGTGGCGAGCCGGAAGAAGTACGAGAAGACGTGTTCTTCCCAGTGTGGGTCCTCACGGGTCTCTGAGAGGAACTTTCTGGACCCGCCGTTGATACCGGCACTGACCAGTATCATCAGCAGGCCGAAGACGGCCATCACCGTCCCCCACTCCCCGTAGGTCCCCGCGCCGAGCAGACGGAACAGCAGCGGCGTGATGAAGATGGAAACGAAGATGATCGCGAGGCGCGAACCGGCTACCGAGAGGAATGCGGTGAATGTGTTTCGCTCCACCGTTAGCCCTCCGGGTGTGTCGTGTTCGGTCTCGATACCGTGGCTATCTCAGCGGTCACAGCGAACCCGTTCCTTCGGTTCGATTATCGTTCCGGTCGAGAGCTTCACGCCCGCGTCGAGCGTCGTGTCCGCGCCGGTCTGGACGCCGTCGCCGAGGACGACGCCGAAGGCCGCTCGACCGGTCGAGACCCGGTCGCCTTTCACCGTGAGTTCGACCGGGTCGTCATCGTCGCTGCCGTTCCGGACGGCTGTTTCGGCACCTAGCTGGCAGTCAGTCCCGAAGACGCTGTCGCGGACAGTCGAGTCGCGGCCGACGGTCGTCCCGGCCATGAGAACGCTGTTTTCGATCACCGCGTCGCCGCCGATTTCGGTGTCACGTCCCAGTAGTGTCGGCCCGCGAACGGTCGCTGCCGGGCCGACGGTAGCACTCGATTCGACGACGACCGGGCCCGTCACCGTCGCGTCCCGAGCGACGGTCGCGCCCGGCTCGACGACCACGTCGCCCTCGATGGTCGCATCCGCGTGGACGTCGCCGTCGAGACTGCGACGCCGCCGACCGACGTGTCGCTCGTTGGCTTCCAGCAGTTCCCACGGACGGCCGACGTCCAGCCAGTCGTCGATGACGACGGGCGTGACGTCGTGCTCGTCGATGACGTGGTTGAGCGCGTCGGTGAGCTCGCGCTCGCCCCGTTCGCTCTCGGTCACGTTGAGCGCCTCGCGGGCGGCGGCGGGGAAAACGTACGCCCCGGCGTTGACGAGGTCACTCGGCGGCTGGGTGGGCTTCTCTATGAGACTGCTGACCGTCCCGTCGTCGGTCATCACGACGCCGTAATTCGACGGCGTTTCGACACGCGTGCAGGCGATCGACGGCGCGCTCTCGAAAAGGCGTGCGAGCGCGTCGGGTTCGTAGACGTTGTCGCCGTTGAGTACGGCGAACGGACCGTCGAGGTGTTCCCGTGCGGCCACGACGGCGTCGGCCGTGCCCTGTTGCTCTCGCTGTCGTGCGTAGCGGATCGGCGCGCCGTCGACGCGGTCACCGAGGTGAGATTTCACCTGCGCTCCCTCGTAGCCCACGACGACGATTACCTCGTCAGCGCCGGCCGAGACGGCAGTCCGAGCGACATGCTCGACCAGCGGTTTCCCGCCGACGGTGAGCATCGGCTTGGGCCGCTGTGCTGTCAGCGGCCGCATCCGCGTCCCTTCTCCGGCGGCCAATATGACGACTTGCATTGCTCTTGTCGCGTCCTTCTTTCCCTGACCGTGTTATTATACGCGAGCTAAGTGAACGCCGGCCGAAACCGGGGCGTACGAACCTGGAGCGAGCCGGAACCACCAGACGGCGCGATTCCCCGCTTAGCGCCTGCATAACTAACCAGTCAGGTACGTTACAGAATGTCAACAGACGATGAACTGCAGTGCTCCCCACGCAGGCGGGTGACAATGGACCGAGACCAGCTCCTCTCGGTGGCCGTCGCCGCGCTCTGTATGGCCACGCTGGGCGTCGCGGGGACGACCCTGGACAGCACGGTATCGAGCACGCCGTCGGACGTCCTCGACATGGACTTCGACTCACAGCCGGTCGGACAGAAGTCGGCCGAGACCATCGACGACGACATCGAAGCGAACAAACAGCGGGTCGAACAGCAAGAGCGTTCGAATGCCCGAGAACAGCGCCAACAGCCGGCCGGTAGCGGCGCTTCGAGCGGGGACGGCGGATCCTCGGGTGGCGCGGCGAGCCGGTTCGAAGCGACGTCGACCGACTCGACGCCCTCGCTCGTAGAACAGTTGCTCGAACTGTTGAAGGTCATCTTACCGTACGCGCTCGCGGCGTTCGCCGCCGGGACTATCCTCGCGCTCGCCTATCGCTACCGCACCCGGATCGCGGCGCTCGCGCTCGCGTTCGTCCCCGACGGTGGCGACGGCCGCACCGGGGAGTCCGACACGGTCGCCGGGCCGTGGGACGACGGGCAGTTCGGCGACGACGTCCACCGCGCCTGGTACGCGATGGTCACGTACCTCGATATCGACCGACCGTGGGCGAAGACGGCCGACGAGTGTCGCAGGCAGGCGGTCGAGGCCGGACTCGACCCCGAGGCCGTCGGGCGGCTCACAGAGACGTTCCGCGAGGTGCGCTACGCCGAGTCAGGACCGACGCCGGACCACGAACGGCGGGCGCGCGAGTCCCTCGCCCGTCTCGACCTTGGAAGGGAGTCGGCGTGAACGTCGCCCGCAGCGCCCTCGCGGCGGCCGGTTCGGTCGTCCTCGCTGCCGCTTGCCTCCTCGTCCTCGACCCCGGACTCGTCGCCGCCGTGCCGACCGACGCCGCCGTCGCGGCGCTGGGCAACGACTACCTCTTCGTCGCGGCGTTCGGCATCGCCGCGCTCGTGTTAGTCGCGGCGGTACTGGGCGGCCGGGCGGTCTCGAACGTAGAACAGGCGACGCCGCCCCGACCCGAGACCGTCGAGCGTGCGCCCCGCTTCGGGAGCGACTTCGACGAGACGATTGACGGCGAGGTCGGCCTACGCGCTCGGCTGTTCTCTGACCGCCGTGAGACAGTCCGCGAGCGCCTCCGCGAGAACGCGATTCGTGCCGAACTCGCCGCCGAGAGCTGTCGCCGGACGGAGGCCCGACGCCGAATTGCGGCAGGCGACTGGATCGACGACCCCGACGCGGCGGCCTTCCTCGGGGCCTCAGTCTCGCCGCCGGTTCGCTCTCGGCTCCGGGCGGCGGCCGACGGCGAGACGTGGTTCCAGCGCGGCGCGCGCCGAACCGCCGAAGCGGTCGTGGCCAAGGCGGAGGCAGCGAGATGACTACTGTTCGGACGACTACCCGATGGCGCGGCGTCGTCAGCGTCGCGTTGCTCGCCGGCGCGGCTGGCGTCCTCCTCAAGCGACCCTCGCTCCTCCTGCTCTCGGCCGTCGGGGTCGCTCTCACGGTGTACCCGCGACTGACGCGCCCGCCGACCGTCTCGCTGGATATCGAACGGGCCACTGACGCGGACGAGCCCGCCGACGGCGACCCGGTTGCGGTCACAGTGACGGTCCACAACACCGGCGAATCGACGCTTACCGACTGTCGCATCGTCGACGGCGTTCCGCCGATGCTGTCGGTCGTCGAGGGAACGCCGCGGCACACGGCGGTCCTGCGGCCCGGGGCCTCGACGACGTTCTCCTACACTGTCCGCGCGACCCGCGGCGTCCACCGTTTCGAGGCGGCGTCGGTCATCGCCCGCGATATCGCGGGGGCGAACGAGGTCGAGACCACCGTCGGCACCGACACGAGCCTCGCCTGCGAGTCGTCGGTACCGGCGGTTCCGCTCCGACGACAGACCGGCCAGCGGGTCGGCAACCTCGTCACCGACGAGGGCGGTAGCGGCATCGAATTCCACCGCACCCGCGACTACCGCGAGGGCGACCCGCTGAGCCGCGTCGACTGGCGGCGCTTCGCCCGGACCGGCGAACTGGCGACCGCCGAGTACCGCGAGGAGCGTGCGACCTCGGTGGTCCTCTGTCTCGACGGCCGCGAGGCCGCCTACCGAACTCGCGCACCCGGAGAGCCCCACGCAGTCTCTCACTGTCTGGGCGCGATCGAACAGACCTTCGGCGCGCTGGTGGAGACTGCCAACCAGGTCGGTCTCGCCGGGTTCGGCACCGACTTCTGCTGGCTTCCGCCGGGAGCGGGGACCGAGCAGACCGCCCGCGGGCGGAACCTGCTCGCGTCTCACCCGACGCTGTCGGTCCACCGTCCGGGCGAGCCGACGACGGCCGAGACGCTGTTCGAACAGGTGGCCGAACTCCGGAAGCGACTGCGCGGCGACACGCAGGTCGTGTTGTTCTCGCCGTTGCCCGACGACGCCATCGCCGAGGCGTGCCTCCGACTGGAGGCTAACGGCCACGCGGTAACGGTGATCTCGCCGGACGTGACCAACGACGAAAGCACCGGCGGCCGCCTCGCGGAGTTCGAGCGGTCGAGGCGGTTGGACTCCTTACGCGAGAGCGGCGTCCGAACCGTCGAGTGGACGCCCGACCAGCCCTACGGCGCGGCGCTCGTCCGAGCACAGGGGCGGTGGTCGGCGTGACGACACACCGCCCTACCCACTTGAGCGCGGTGCTGTCGGTGCTCGTCGGCGCGGCCGCGCTCGCGCTGGTCGGGACGACGCCGGCCCAGCGGCTCACGCTCGGCGTGGTGTTGGTCGCTCTCGTCCCGCTGGCGCTCGGTCTCGAACTGCGTCGGCGCGGCCACGTTCCGGCGGCGCTCGCGCTCGCCTCGCTGGGGACGGCCGGTGTCGCCGGGGCGCTGGCGCTCGGCAGTGCGCGAATCGCGTCGTTCAGCAACAGTGTCGAACTGTATCCCGGACTGGTCGGGCTGTTCGTCCTCGTCCTCGCGCTCAGCCCGGTCTGGGAGGGGCGCGAGCGGCCGCTCATCTCGCTCGGAACGGGGCTGCTGTTGGTCTCGGTGGTCGCCAGCGCCGCGGTGTACGGGACCGGCACGACTGGGCTGCTCGTCGCAGGCGTCGGGACGGTACTCGCGTGGGACCTCGCGGAACAGGCCGTGAACCTCGGCGAACAGGTCGGTCGCGAAGCGAAAACGAGGGGGGTCGAACTGACGCACGCGGGCGGGACAGCGGCCGTCGGTGGTGGTGCCATCGCCGCCGTGCAGGTTATCGTTCACGCCGACGTGACTGGGCTCTCGCTTCCCGTGCTCGCTAGTCTGCTCGGTTCGGGGCTGTTGCTGACGCTGGCGCTGTATAATTGACCGTCGGCACCTGCGTCTCCTCGGTGATATCCGCGACTACGTCTGCCTTCTCGACGCTGTCGACCCGGGCGTCGGCCGTCAACACGAGCCGGTGGGCCAGCACCGGTGCCGCGACGAACTTCACGTCCTCCGGCGTGACGTACTCCCGGCCGTCGCCGACCGCGACGGCACGGGCGGCCTCGAACAGCCGTTGGGTGCCCCGCGGTGAGACGCCGCCGTCGACTCGGTCGTCGGTCCGCGTCGCCCGGGTGAGCGTGGCGATGTAGCGGCGCACGTCGTCCTCGACGTGGACTGCTTCGGGGGCCGTCCTAAGTCGCCGCACGTCGTCACCGTCACAGACGGGCTCGACGGAAGGGGCCTGCTTCGTCCGGGAGGCCCGCCGGTCGATGAGTTCGAGTTCGCCTTCCATCCCGGGGAAGCCCAGACTCGTCTTCACGACGAAGCGGTCTTTCTGAGCCTCCGGCAGCGGGAACGTCCCTTCCTGTTCGACGGGATTCTGTGTGGCGATGACGAAAAACGGCTCCGGAAGCAGATGGGTCTCGCCGTCGACAGTCACTTGCCCCTCCTCCATCGCTTCGAGCAGCGCCGCTTGGGTCTTCGGCGACGCGCGATTGATCTCGTCGGCCAGCACGACGTTAGCGAAGACCGGTCCCGGCTGGAACTCGAAGTCGCCGTCGGCCTCTTTGTAGACGTGGGTGCCGGTCACGTCGGAGGGAAGGAGGTCGGGCGTGAACTGAATTCGAGAGTACGACAGCCCGAGCGCCGTCGCGAAACATCGCGCGGTCAGGGTCTTTCCGGTCCCCGGCGCGTCCTCTAAGAGGACGTGGCCACCGGCCTGAAACCCTGCGAGAATCGTCCGTAACACCTCGTCGTCGACGATGACTGCACGGCTCACTTCCTCCAGCAGCGTTGTACACTGCGCTCGAACCGCAGTTGGGTCCATATTCCCGGATTACGGTCGAGAAGCCTTATTATCGCCAACCTAAGCGGTTTATTCGTCGCTCGACGAGCGATCGAGACTCCGTTTAACGGTGTCGTAATTATGCACCTAGAGTGAGAACCAACACACATGCGCGATGCGAATCGGACTAACCGATCGAACCGCGAGTACGGGGGTGACAACCACATCGAAGGGGACGAAATTCATGGGCAGGCGTCGTCGCTTTCCGCTCGTTCGACGCGGTTTCGCCACGCGGCGAGCGAACATCCGGTCGAACTCGCCGTTCGCCTCGTCGCCGGTGTCACCGGCCTCCTCCTGATAACGATCGCCATCGAGCGCGTCACACAACCCGCGCTGGCTTACGACCTCCTAGTACTGGTACAGTCACCGACGGGGCAGTGGCTTACCGTCATGGTGTTCGCGCTCGTTCTCCTCTCCTGTGCCGTCCGAAGCGGGATGCCCTGAATCGACGGACTCACACGCCGCCCAGCCCGCCGCTCCCACCCTTTCTCCGGCCGTGATGCCGATTATTGAATAATATCTGATACTGTATGTGGGTCACTCTCCCACAACGATTTCACGATCTATGCCCGCTTCGTCCTGCGGTTTCACCGAATCCACAAAATGGCGCGAAACGAGCTTATGTCCGGTCTAATAGCACTTTAGCAACTTCAATGTAAAGGGACGACAGAAACAAGGGAGAAGCGAGATGAAACGCAACTCCAACCGCCGCGCGTTCCTCACGACAACCGCAGCGGGTGCCGCTGCGTTCGCAGGATGCGGTGCCCTCGGAGATTCCGGCCAATCAGACACGCAGACGCCCGAAAGCGACGGGACGGCAACTCCAGCTCAGACGCAGACGGAGAACGGGACCGGGACGCCCGAGGAGACGGGGACGCCCGAGGAGACGGGGACGCCCTCCCAACAGCGCGACTACACGGACCGCGGGAAGGTCCTCGACGACTTCGAGAATCTCGAGTACTGGGGGACGATTCAAGGCGACGTTTCCGCGGAGACCGAAGACGTCTTCCGCGGCAGCCAGTCCGTCCGCATCCAGAACCCCTCCGGGGGCGGCGCGGGGATGTACAAGGCCTACCCGGACGGCCTCGACCTCACGAAGAACAACCTCTCGATTGCGGTGAAGATGGAAAAACCCAGCCCGGGCAAGCTCGCGATGGAAGTCATCGCGCCCGCCCGAAGCGACCACCTCGTCTGCCGGCGCTACATCCCAGACGCCATGGACGGCTGGATGCGCGTCGACCTTGGCTACACCGGCCTTCGGGGCGACCCCATACTGAAGAGCGTCCAAGAGCTCCGCATCGTCGTCCTCTCGGACGGTGAACCCATCAACTTCGTCGTCGACGACCTGCGCAAGCACAAGAAGTCGACCGACAAGGGCCGCGTCATGCTCTCCTTTAGCGACACGCATGCCTCTCAGTACGACGTGGCGTTTCAGGAACTCAAGAAGCGCGACATACCCGCGATGGTCGCTGCGGTCCCCGACCGGATCAACAGCAGTGGCGCACTCAGCACCGGCGAACTCCGCGAAATGCAGGGCGCTGGCTGGGACGTGGTCTCCTCGCCGCACATCGGGACGCCCTTGCCGGAACTCTCCGAAGACGAACAGCGCCGTACCATCAAGCAGGCAAAGGAGTACCTCCGTCTGAAAGGGTTCCGAAAGGGGATGCGGTTCATGTCCATCCCGTACGGAAGCTTCAACGAGACGACGCTCGACCTCGTCGACGAGTTCCACGAGTACGGCTTCGCCTACGGCGCGGGACCGAACGCTCTCCCGCCAGTGGGCACTTCGGCCGTCTCCACAGTCAACGGAGGCGACCTTAACGGCGCGGCCCGGATGATAAATCTCGCGGCGAAGTACAACCAACTCACCGTCGTCAACTTCGCCAACATCGGCAAAGAGCAGGACGTCGACAAGGAACACCTCAACCACCTGCTGGATATTATCGAGGACTGGAAGAGCCAGGGCAAACTCGAAGTCGCCACGCCTTCGGACATCCTCAAGCTACAGCAGTCCTGAGCGGCCGATCGAAGTCGCTGTGCCCTGCTGCTATCGGGCGACGCTGCCGCCGCTGTGTCCGTTTTGCCGTTTAGAACTCTGCAGTACCGATGTCTCTCGGGTAGTGGTCTCGTCTCGACCCGTCGGGACTCGAACCGCTGATTCAGTCCTGTTTCAGTGACTCTGCGGGTCGAGCGGGTCGGACGACGACGAGTTCCCCGCCCTGAATGGTGATTTCGTAGTCGTCTAATCGGAAGAACAGTTGGGCGTCCTCTCGCCGCGTCTGGTCGTTCGCCGGCCGGAATAGCCGATCGAGTGCGTCGGGGTCGACGACGTCGTAGACCCGACTCGCCACCTGCGCCGGTTCGATGTCCTCGGCGTCGGCGATGGCTCTGGCGACGGATTCAGAGAGAGGCTGATCCGCGGAAAGGGAGCGCCTTTCCACGTTCTCGTGCATACGTACCCTATACACTTCCACCCATGAAACAGTTTGGCATATATTCTTCTCACCTGGCGCACTCAGGTCGATATATGTATCGGGGGGACACCGACCCCACGCCGACCACAAGCCCGGAAACAGCCCCGCCTCGTCGTCGACCGTTGGCTCAGACTGGTTCGTAATCGAGGTGTTACGTGTTGTATACTCGGACCGTCCCGTCGCCGGTAATCTCAACGAGACAGTTCACAAGTTCGAAGATGAGTCGGCCCTCTCGGCCCGATTCGTCGGGTCGCGGTCGGAAGATCCGGTCGAGTGCGTCCGGGTCGACGTGGTCGTTCACGCGAGGGACGATGTCGGCCGGTGAGACGCCGACCGCCTTCGAAACGGCGTCGACGACCGTCACCGTCAGTTCGCTGTGTGGGTCGTCGAAGTCGTGTTCGACGACCATGTCCGGTGTCGCGGCTGTGGAAACAGCACTGATCGGTCGATCGGTCGGTCTCAATTCGTTCTCTTCGTGACCCTTCACATCTTCTCACCTTGTTCTGCTGGGCTCGTTCGAGCGCGACTGGCGTCCGATGCCCCAGTTTCGACTCCGACTTTGAAAGATACGGTATTAAAATCTGTCTCTGTATCAGTTGATGACCTGGCGTCAGACGACCGCGTCCGGTCTTTTCCGGCCGGATTCGTGCTCCCGTCAAATCCCGTTCCCCGGTGTCCTGTGTCTTTCAGGTTCACGTCGCGCTTTCGCTGGAGGACCGCGAAGCGCTTCGTCCGGGAACCGTCCACGTGCGTTCCTCCGTCGTCGAGAGACGAGGGAGGTCCGCGTTTTCGAGGATTCGGTCGCGCCAGATAGCGTAGGTGAGGACGTTCCAGGACTGTCGGCCACTGCCTTCGATGATGGATTCGCGCTCGTCGCTGGGGACGAACGACGGCGGCGCGTACGTCTCGAACGCCGACGAGAGCGGCCCCGATCTCAGGTACCGCTGGTACGGCAGCACGCCAGCGCCCTTCGGTTGTTCGATGGGATACGCCGGTAGCCGCTCGCGTAACAGCTGCTTGAGGTGGTGTTTCGCCGAGACGTCGTAGAGGTGTCTGGGGCCGGAGACGAAGCGCCGCTCGGCGGGGACCGACAGCGATGTCTCGATCATACTCTGGGTCTCGAAGGGGTTGGTCAGCGTGTTCCCGTAGGCCATCGCCAGCTGTCGCCAGCGCGCGCCGACCCGGTGGCCGAAGACGAGGTTCATGTGTCGGCATTCGGTCTGCCGAGCGAACCGACTGTGGGACGGGTCGAGCGGCACCCGTTCGGTCACGTACTCCGTCTGGGCGGCGAGACGTTCGTCGACGAGCGAGGGATCGAACAGCCGCTTCGCGTAGTCGGGGTTCGAGTACGTCGCGTACTGGTGTGCGTACGAGTCCGCGTCGTCGACCGGGCGGTCGAACTGAGCGTCGAGTTCGTCCATCCACTCGACGAACCCGCCGACCGGTCCGGGCCCGTACCGAGCGAGACTACGGGAGATAGGCGTGTTCAGCAGCGGACTGGCCCAGTCGGCGTAGCGCGGGCCCTTGATGGGTGTGTTGCCGAAGATGGAGTCCGCGCCGACGGCCATCACGTAGCGCCGTCCGGAGTACTGCCGGAGCGCTTCGTTCACCATCAGCACCTGTAGCGGGCACGAGGGCGACCCGGTCGCGTCGATGCTGTCCTCTAAGTGTTCGAGGACGGCCGCTTCGGGAATCATCTCCTGTTCGAACGGCGCGTCGAAATGGTCGGCCCCCTCGCGCGCGTATTCGACCTCGTAGGCGTACTCTTCGGAGCCCACGCCGGCGTTCAGCATCGTCGAGTCCTCGAAGAACGTCTGGGTGAGCGTCGAGTCCACGCCCCCGGAATAGAGGTTGATAGAGTCGCCGTCGAACCCGTCGGTCGCCATCAAGTCGTCGTACGTCGATTCGATGGCCGCGGGGGCTCGTGACGGCGGCGTCTCCGTCTGCGTCGAGAGCGTCCCGACGCGCTCGCTAGTCGTCTCGCCACTGTCGAGGTGCCAGGTGCGCCACTCGCCCTGTTCGACGCCGTCGACCTCTTCGACGAACCCCGTCGCGCCGACGGGCGCGCGAAACAGCAGGTGATCGATTATCACTTCGTCGCTGACGGTCCGCGCTTCGACCGGGACTTCGGCCAGCGCGTTGCGGAAGTGGTCGGCGAGGACGAACTCGCCGTTCGTCTCCGTCCAGTAGAGTCGGTGGCCGCCGGTGACCGACCGGTAGGCGTGGACTGTCCGCCCCGAATCGTTCTCTACGTTGACCGCGATGGCATCCTCGGTGACCGACGGCAGGTCTCGCTTGACCTCGGCGATCGACGTGGCGTCTCGAAGAACTTTCTCGATACTCGACACGTCGATGCCGGCGACGACCCACGTTCCGGTGTCCGTCTCCAGTGTTCTGGCCGCCGGGTCGGCCACGAGCAGGCGAAACGATCCGGTCATTGCACAAGAGTTGTGCGGGTATCCCCATTATTATGCCGTTGCTATTCGGCGAATTCTCCAGCACATTGGCCTCTCGAAGCGAATCCGCGGCATTCGTGGGATCACGACGGGGGCGGTCTCTACGCCGATTTCCGTGATCACCGAGAAGGCAGTACGAACAGCCGTCTTTCGCGTCCGATCTGTGACTGCGGGATACGCCGTGGTGCAGATTCTATATCGCGGATAGTAGTTTAACGAGGTTAGTTCAGTGTCGTAGTCGAGATACGAGATGACGGCGAGAACGCTCCGCTCACGTCGATATGCGGCGATAGCTGCTGCCGGTATCGAGTAGCAGTCTCGACCGATCTCGAACGATGATGGATGGTGTCACGTTTTGCGTCGTAGCGTCCACGTTTCGCTCGTCGCGCGTCCTCACGCGTGTTTCGCTACGTCGGTGCCGTCCCTTCGGCGTCCTGCTCACGCCTTCAGCGGCGCTCGCCCGCCCGTCGTCACAGTAGCACGCCGCCAGTACACTCGAAACGATGCGTTGTCGGGAACCGTCGCGGTGACGACGCTGACGGTCTCGCTCTCGGCGGCCACGGCTGCCGGCGAGACGATAGCTGTCGGTCCATTCGCAGGCTCGGAGCCATCTCGGTCCCACGAAAATCGTTGAGTCGCAGGTTGAACGACGAGTGCGGCCGTCTCCCGCCGCTCGGGCCGAATCAGCGCTCTACCGGTGATAAATCAACATACGCGATATAGAATCAGCGTAGTCGCGTCCGCAGCGTCTCGGCAGTCTGCTTGCCGATGCCGTCGACGGCGGTCAGTTCGTCCGCCGAGGCCTCGCGGACACCGTCGACGCTGCCGAAGCGACGCAACAGACGCTTTCGCGTCGCCGGGCCGACGCCGGGAACCTCGTCGAGTGCCGTCGAAATCTCGTCGCGGAGGGTCTGGTGGTACTGGACGGCAAAGCGGTGGGCCTCGTCGCGAACTCGCTGGAGGAGGTGGAGGTGCGAGGCGTCGTCCGCCCAGTCGTATACCCTCTCGGACGTGATGACCAACTCCTCGTCTTTCGCCAGCGCGACCACGGGCACGTTCCAGCCAGTTTCGGCCAGCGCGTCCTGGGCGGCCCCCAACTGACCCTCGCCACCGTCGATGAGCAACAGGTCCGGGTCGGGGCGGTCGTCGCGTCCCTCGACGGCGCGCAGCGCTCGCCAGCGAATCAGCTCGCGCATGTTCGCGTAGTCGTCGTTGCGCTCGGTGAGTTTCTTCCGCCGGTAGCCTGACTTATCCGGCGACCCGTCGACGGCGAGGACGTTCGACCCGACGACGCTGCGGCCCTGGGCGTGGCTCACGTCGAACCCTTCGATGCGGTTCGGGCGGTCGATGCCCAGCGCGTCGGCCAGCGCCCCGACTTCGTCGCTGACGCCACCGCGTTGTCGGGCGTTCTTCAGCGCGAGATCCACGAGCGTCGCCTCGCGCCCCGCGCCGGGGACCCGCAGCGTGACGCCCTCGCGTTCGAGCCACGCCTCGATGTCGGGGTCGGCGGGGTCTTCGGCGCAGAGAATCTCGTCGGGGAACTCCCGTTCGGCGTAGTACTGCGCGATGAAGGCCCGATAGACACCTTCCGCTCCTTCGCCCTCGGGTGCGTCGAGCGTGTGTCGTTCGCGCTCGACGAGTTTCCCGCCCTCGGCGTGCAGTCGTGCGACGACGGCCCTATTTCCTTCGACGGCAGCTCCGAGAACGTCCGTGCTGGCCGCGCCTCTGGCGTCACTGACGGCCGTATCGCCCTCGCCGTGGAGCGCCTCGACCGCGTCGAGTTTGTCCCGGAGGTTCGCCGCGCGCTCGAACTCTTGGTCCTCGGCAGCGGCGTCCATTCCCCGCCGGAGTGGATCGGCGAGCACGCCGATTTCACCCTCGAAAAATCGCTCGACGCTCGTCACGTCGGCCGCGTAGTCCGCCTCGCTGATCTCGCCGGTGCAGGGTGCGGTGCAGATACCCATCTCGTAGTCCAGACAGGGCCGGTCGCGGTTGCTGTACTTGTGGTCCGAACAGCCGCGCAGGCCGTAGGTCTCCCGAAGGGCTTTGACGACCGTCTCGACCCGGCCCTTGTCGGTGAACGGTCCGTACACCGTCGCGCCGTCTTCGGGGTCACGCGTCACCTCGATTCGTGGGACGGCGTGGTCGGTCAACTGGACGAGCGGGTAGGACTTGTCGTCTTTCAGGCGGACGTTGTACGGCGGCCGGTGGCGCTTGATGAGGTTGGCTTCGAGCAAGAGCGCCTGCGTCTCCGTATCGGTGACCGCGAAGTCGATGCGGTCGGCCCGCCCGACCATCTTGCGGATACGCTGGCTTCGAGGGTCGCCGTAGGAACGAACGCGGTCCCGCAAATCGACGGCCTTGCCGACGTACAGCACTCGGCCCTCGCCGTCCTCGAACTGGTAGATGCCCGGTTCTCGGGGGAGGTCGCCGGCCCGCGTTCGAACGCCGTCTGTGTCCATCGCGGTGTGGTTGGGGCTCGGCGGAGTTGAACGTCACGCTGGCGAGTCGAGCGTCACGCCAGCGGGTCGTCCATGGGCGGCGTCGCTTGTCCCGCTTCGGGCGGGGCGTCGCCGGGCAAGAGTGCCGCACGGAGGCGGTCTATCGCACCGTCGTCGGCAGGCGGGGGCAGCTCCACGTCGTCGTCGCCGGCCACCTCGACGACGAGCAGTCGCTCGCGGCTCCACGCGTAGACGCCGAGCGCGACGGCCGCGAATGCCAGCGCCAGCCCGCCGAACAGCAGCATGAGGTCGTCGAGTCGTGCCATGAGAGAGAGCATCGTCTGAAGCAAGCCCAGCATCCCACCCAGACCGGGAGCCGTGGCCGCACCCCCGCTGTCCAGCGAGACGCCGCTGGCTAAACTGTCGAGGCTGACCAGTTGGCCCGCGACGACGAGTGCGATCCCGGCGACGAACGCCTTCAGGCCGTGTTCGAGAAATCGGCTCTCGCCGCTGGTCCGCCGGTCGACCCCGTCGACGTTGGGACGGTCGACCTGTCGGAAATTGGGTCCCTCGCGTTCTGGCGTGAACACGAGGACGCGGTGGCTCGTCACGACAACGCCGCTACCGTCGAGAGAGACCTGTTCCTCGACGCTCTCGCCGTCATACAGCAGGCCTCCGGCCCGCGCGCCCCAGTCCATACCCCTACTCATGCGAAGCAGGTGATTTCAATGTTTGCCCCCAAACGGCTATCTCGATACGATACCGAGTTACCATGATGAGAGCCGATCCGCGCTGTCCCCACTGCTCGGAGAAGGTCAGCGCCACCGCGACCTGGTGTATGCACTGCGGGCAGGACTTCGCGGCACCTACCGACGCCAGCAGCGGGCAGCTCGCGGGTGGCGATGCATCGGTGGCCGACCTCGAAGCGGCGCTAGAGGCCGGAGAGTTCGACGGAATAACTCGGATTCTCCAGCGTCGGGCGGACGGCCCGCGCGTCGTCGGCGTCGCACTCGGGTTCGTCGCGCTGGTAACGCTGCCCATCGTCGCCCCTGCGGGGCTGACGTGGGCTTACCTCGCGGCCGCCGTCAGTATCGGGGCGTACGCGGCCCGACAGCCGAGCGTGGACGACGCGATTCGTGACGGCGGTACTGCGCTCGCCGTCATGCCGGTTTTGCTGTGGCTGGTCGCCGCTATTGTCGGAGGATTCACGGGCGTCAGCGCGCTCGATCTGGTCGGCCCGACGCTGTACGCGGGTGTGGTTCTGTTCGCCGTGCGACGGCTCACGTAGGGACACCGGTCGCCGCGTCGGGAGCCATCGCCGGCCAGACGCGACGGTATCAAAACTACCATGCCCTCGGGCTACGAGTCCGAGTACAACAGGTGTCTCCCGTGACCGAAAAACGCGAATACAAAGACGACTACCCCGAGAAGACGCTGTACATCCCCGGTCCGACAGAGGTCCGCGAAGACGTCATCGACGAGATGGCCCAGCCGATGTTCGGCCACCGGATGGACCGGATGACCGACCTCTATACGACCATCGTCGAGGACACCAAGGAGTTCCTCGGTACGAACAACGACGTCATCATCCTGACGGCCTCCGGGACCGAGTTCTGGGAGGCCTCGACGCTCAACCTCGTCGACGAGAACATCCTCGTCCCGACCTGTGGGAGCTTCAGCGAGCGCCACGCGAACGTCGCCGAACGGCTCGGAAAGGACGTCGACCGACTGGAATACGAGTGGGGACAGGCCATCAAACCTGAGGACATCCGCGAGGAACTCGAAGAGAGCGATAAACACTACGACGTGGTCGCGACCGTCATGAACGAGTCCTCGACCGGCGTCCGCAATCCCATCGAGGAGATCGGCGACGTCGTCGCGGAGTATCCGGACACCTACTTCGTGGTCGACGCCGTCTCCGCCCTCGGCGGCGACTACGTCGACATCGACGAACACGGCATCGACGTCATCTTCGCTTCAACGCAGAAGGCCTTCGCGATGCCGCCCGGCCTCGCGGTCTGTGTCGTCAGCGACGACGCCTACGACCGCGAAGTGGACACGGACTCCGCGTCGTGGTACGGCGGGTTCCAGCGCTGTCTGGACTACTACGACCGGAAGGGCCAGACCCACTCGACGCCGGCCATCCCGGTCATGCTGGCCTACCGCAAGCAGATGAAGCACATGCTCGAAGAGACCCACGAGGGCCGCGACCAGCGCCACGAGGAGATGACCGAGTACGTCCACGAGTGGGCCCGCGAGCACTTCGACCTCTTCGCTGAAGAGGGGTATCGCTCTCAGACGGTCTCCTGTATCGAGAACACGCAGGACATCGACGTTGCCGCGACGATAGAACAGGTCTCCGAGGAGTACGACATGGTCTTCTCGAACGGGTACGGCTCACAACTCGGTGAAAAGACGTTCCGCATCGGTCACATGGGCGAACACGATGTCGAGAGCATCAAGGAACTCACCGACGCCATCGAAGACGTCGCCGACCTCTGACAGCAACGCCATCGCCACTGAATCTTCTGTCACTTCCTTCTCTCCGGCTGTACCGACCATCCATACCGACCGTGCAAGCCGGTCACAGGGCGCGCACCGTCGTTGTAGTTATCAGAATGTAAATCTCGGGGAGTAGATATAAGTCCGATTTCCGGACTCTCTTCGCTATGGAGACGACACGCGGATTCGAATCGATAGCTGGCCATTACAGCAGGCGCATTGGCGCGGCGCTCGCGGTAACGTTGGTCGGGACGCTCGCTTTCGGGGCGCTCTTCGCCGTCCACGCGGCGGACACGGGGGCAGGGTTGTCAGCGATCGCCGGCACGCTGTTCGTCGTCGTGCTCAACCTCGGCTTGCTCGGTATCGTCCTTGGGGGCAACGCGGCCGTTGCGCTCCGACGACTGACCGGTGCCGCGGAAGCCATCGAGGACGGCGACCTCGAAGCCAGCCCCGACGTGGACAGAGCCGACGAGTTCGGTCGCCTCGCCGCGGCGTTCGACAACATGAGCAACTCGCTCGGGACGGCACTCGACGAGTCCGAGACGGCACGGAGAGAGGCCGAGGACGCTCGCGAAGACGCAGAGGAATCCCAACGAGACGCAGAAGCGGCCCGTCGCGAAGCAGAAGCGTTCAACGAGACGCTCATCGAACACGCGACGGACATCGGCGATGCGATGGACGCGGCCGCCGACGGCGACTTCACGCGCCGACTGGAGACCGACGCGGACGTCGACGCTATCGAGCGAATCGCGGTTGCCTACGAGGAGATGGCTGGCGACCTCTCGACGACGGTCGACGAGATTCGGGGGTTCGCCACCGTCGTCGAGGACGCGAGCGGGTCCGTCGCCGACGACGCGGCCGACGTCGAACGACTCAACGAGTCGCTGGCGAGCGATATCCGCGAGTTGGCACGCGATATCGAAGGACAGGCGAACCAACTCCAGACTGCCGTCGCGGAGACGAACGACCTCTCGGCGACGATCGAGGAGGTCGCCTCGACGACGGACGAGGTCGCCCGACAGGCCGGACGGGCCTCGGACGTCGGCACGACCGGCGCGGAACGCGTCACCGACGCCATCGAGTCCATCGAGGGCGTCGAGACCGCTATCGCCGACTTGGACGCGCTCGTCGCGGAACTGAACGACCGGATGCGGGACGTGGAGTCGACGACCGGCATCATCGACGACATCGCCGAACAGACCAACATCCTCGCGCTCAACGCGAACATCGAGGCCTCGCACGCCAGCGAGGGCGGCGAGGGGTTCGCCGTCGTCGCCGACGAGGTCAAGAGCCTCGCCGAAGAGACCCAGACCGCCATCGACGAAATCGAGGGCATCGTCGCCGGCGCTCGGTCGGACGTCGACGAAGTAACCCAGGAGATGGACGACACCAGAGCGCGCATCGACGACAGCGTCGAGACGGTCACCGACGCGGGCGACACGCTGGCACAGCTCACCGACACCGTCGACGACGTCGACGAGGCGATGGGCGAGATCGCTCGGGCGACCGACGACGGTGCGGCCGCCACCGAAGAAGTGGCCGCGACCATCGACACTGTCGGTGACGCCGCCGCCGACGTGGCCGAGCGCTCGCACACACTGGCCGACACCGCCGAGGAGACCGCGGAGACGATGAGCGACGTGCGCGGTCGGGCCGACGACCTCTCTGCCCGCACCGCGGAACTCATCGACCGCTTGTCGGCCTTCGAGACGCGCGACCAGCACCACGGCGCGACTGCCGACCCGACACCGACCGCTGGGCGACAGACGATGGGTGGTGACGATGATTAGCAACGCGGGGATCTACGGCGTCGCCGCGGCCGCCTCGGCCGTGGCGTTCCTCGTCTTTCTGGGCTGGCTCAGCCGCGTTCCAGCGTCTCGCCGGCGGTACTGCTACCCGGTGGTCGCCGTCGTCGGCTTCTCGGCCGCGATGAGCGCGCTGACTTCGATGGGCGTCGCGCCCGTCGCCGGGACCCAACTCACCGTCCCGAACATCCTCGATGACTTCGTTGCGTACACGGTGTTGTGGACCGTCGCGGTGGCGCTGGCCAACGAATCTCGACGGATGCTCGCCGTCGCCGCCGTCGTTCCGGCGGTCCAAGTCCTCGCGTTCAACGTCGCAGCTATCGTCGGCGGCGTCGTCGGTCTCGTCGGTCTCACCGTCGTCGTCCTCGGACACGGTCTGATAGCGTACCTGCTTCTCGGGCCAATATGGCGTCGTGCGGTCGCCGTCCCCGACAGACAGCGACTCCTCCACTGGAAGTCCCGGAACCTCCTGTTGTTCCTCATCGGGATGCTCATCGTCTACGCGCTGCTCTCGGTCGCGGCGGTGTTTGACTCGTTCGTCGTCACCGTCCTCAGAGTGTACATCGGCCTGCTCATCAGGGTCGGCTTCGCCGGATTCCTCTTTGCCAACGTCGGCGCTATCGCGGTCGACCGAACTGAGCTAGCAGGACCCGCTCCGCTGTCGGCCTCGGACGAGGCCAGTACGAGCGGGGGCGACTGAAACTACCGCGAACGCGATTTGGCAATAGCATTTTCAGATATTGAAATAGCTGGCTAACCCTTATACTCCAACGAGATAACCGACTTAGTATACGAACATGAGCCGAGCTTTCACCAAGGGTGACGGAGAGGGTGTACGTAGTGGGCCCGTCAGCGAGCAGTTCGACTGGGCGGAGACCGCACCGAGTATGGCGGTCGTAGAGGTAATCGCTGCCGCGGCCGGCACGGAACCGACGGTTGGAACGCCGATCTACGAATCGGTCGAAGCGGGGGCTATCGACGCCCTGTTCAGGGCCGGAAACGACTCTTCGGACCGACAGTTTTCGTTCACCCACGAAGGTATCGCCGTGACGGTCAAGGGCGACGGCACCGTGCTGGCGCGGCCCACGCTCGAAACGGCGTCCCGGTGAACGGTCGCCGAAACGGCGTCGTCACGCCAGAGACGCACAGCGGACAGTATTAGTGGGTGGCTCTCGCAGTACCGACGATGGCAGCCCTCGAAGACGAGACCGACAATCCCTACGTCTCGGACCCGCCGACCGAGTTCGACCCCACTGACGAACTCGACGCGGACGAGGCTCGGGAACAGGCCGAGCAGTTGCGCGAGGCCATTCGCTACCACGACCACCGGTACTACGTCCAGAACGACCCCGCTATCGGCGACCGAGCCTACGACGCCCTGTTCGCGCGCCTCGAAGAACTCGAAGGGGCGTTCGACCTCGATACCTCGGGTAGTCCGACCCAGCGCGTCGGCGGCGAACCACTGGACGAACTTGGTGACATCGAACACGTGGCGACGATGGGGTCTATCGACCAGGGCGGCGACGCCGCTGCCGTCCGCGAGTTCGACGAGCGAGTCCGTAACCGACTCGCCGAGGCCGACTACGACGGCGACCTGCAGTACTTCTGTGAGCCGAAGTTCGACGGGCTTTCGGTCGAAATCGTCTACGAGGACGGCGAGTACCAGCGAGCGGCCACTCGCGGTGACGGCGAGGTGGGCGAGGACGTCACCGAGAACGTCCGGACCATCGCCAGCGCCCCCCAGCGCCTGCGCGGGGACTACCCCGATTTTCTGGCGGTCCGGGGTGAGGTGTACATGCCCCGCGACGCGTTCACCGAGTACAACCGCGAGCGCGTCGAATCGGGCGACGACCCCTTCGCCAACCCCCGCAACGCCGCCGCGGGGACGCTCCGCCAGCTCGACCCGAAAGTCACCGCACAGCGGCCGCTCGCCGTGTTCTTCTTCGGCGTCCTCGACGCGTCTGTCGGCTTCGAGAGCCACGCCAACTTACACGAGCGCTTTCCCGAGTGGGGACTGCGGGTCTGTGACCGAACGCGCGTCGTCGACGATATCGAGGCGGCTATCGACTACCGCGACGACCAACTCGCCGCCCGCGACGACCTCGGCTACGAGATCGACGGCGTCGTCCTGAAAGTCGACGACAGTGACGCCTGTGACCTGCTGGGGACGACCAGCCGCGCTCCGCGGTGGGCCTTCGCCTACAAGTTCCCCGCCCGTAAGGAGGAGACCACCGTTCGCGACGTCGTCGTACAGGTCGGCCGCACCGGTCGGCTGACGCCCGTCGCGCTGATGGACCCCGTCGAAGTCGGCGGCGTCACGGTCACGCGTGCCTCGCTACACAACCCTTCGCTCATCGAGGAGTTGGGCGTGAACGTCGGCGACCGAGTTCGCATCAAGCGCGCGGGTGACGTGATCCCGGACGTGGTCGAAGTGGTCGAGAAGGACAGCGACGGCCACTTCGCGTTCCCCGAGACGTGTCCGGTCTGCGATAGCCCGGTCGAGCGCGACGGCCCGATGGCGTTCTGTACCGGCGGCCTCTCCTGTCCCGCCCAGCGCGAGCGCTCGATCGAACACTACGCCAGCCGCGGTGCGCTCGACGTCGAAGGGCTCGGCGAGAAAGCCGTCGAGCAGTTACTCGATGCCGACCTCGTCGAGGACGCCGCCGACCTCTACGAACTCACCGTCGAGGACCTCCAAGCACTGGAGGGGTGGGGCGAGACGAGCGCACAGAACCTCGTCGAGGAACTCGACGCCGCCCGCGACCCGCCGCTCTCGGATTTCCTCGTCGCGCTCGGTATCCCTCACGTCGGGGACGTGACCGCCCGGAACCTCGCCGCGGAGTTCGGGACGTTCGAGGCGATACAGGATGCAGCTAAATCGGGCGACCGCGAGGCGTTCGAGGCGATCCCCGACGTCGGTCCCGAAGTCGCCGAGAGCATCGTCGAGTTCTTCGAGAGCGAGGGCAACCGCTCAGTGCTCACCCGACTGCTCGACTACGTCGACCCGCAAGCGGCCGAGGAGACCGGCGGCGACGCCCTCGATGGACTGACCTTCGTGTTCACAGGGTCGCTCGACGGCTACACGCGAAATGACGCACAGGAGCTAGTCGAGCGACACGGCGGCTCCGCGACCAGCAGCGTCTCGAGCAACACGGACTATCTCGTCGTCGGTGAGAACGCCGGCCAGCGAAAGCGTGAGGACGCCGAAGCGAACGACGTCGAGCTAGTGGACGAGGCGGCGTTCGAGGCGCTGCTCGACGAATACGGCATCGAAAGCGAGTAGCGAGGCCAACCGCGAAGTCGTCGTCCTGTTCGGACCCGTTACAGGTCTGCGAGGTTGAACGTGTAGTAGCTGATGGTCGCGGCGATGCCGACCCACACCAGCATGAACACGACGACGAAGGGGTCGGAGTAAACGAACGGTATCGGGTTGCTGCCGGCCTGACAGGTGACGAACGTCCCGAAGACTCCTTCCTGAGCCTGCGGGGAACCGTTGAGGACGCTCGAACAGATCGTGCGACTCGCCTGCTCGCCCTGACTGAACATCTGATACCGGGCCGCCCGTGCGGCGTTCTCGCCCTCGCCGAGAATCGAACTGATGAGCGTCTGGTAGGCCTGATTCGGGTTCAACAGCTTCAACAGGAGGACGGCGTGCCAGCGAATAGCCCCGGTGACGCCCAGTTCGTTCGTCAGTATCTTCCCGACGCCGTTAGCGCCGGCGTTCCAGAGGAACGTGAAGTAGAAGTAGACGATGAAGTTCGCCGCACCGGACCAGAGGCTCTTCGAGAAGGCCCCGGAGATGGAGACGGTGATGGCGACGAACACCAGCGCGAACACCAGCGTGAAGAAGCTGAACACCGCGAACAGCCCCGGCTTGAACGTCAGCCGCGAGAACGCCAGGAAGACGGCGGTGAGTCCCAGCGAGATGGCCAGCGGTACGCCGAGTACCGCACAGCGGCCCAGCACCTTTCCGATGATGACATCTTTCCGGGAGTGGGGTAACGACAGCAGGAGCTTCAGTGACCCCGACGTGCGCTCTTTCGAGATGGCGGCGAACCCGACGAAGATGGCGACGATGGGCAACAGGAACGTCACCATCCGCGTGTATATCTGCGAGAGCAGGAGTTGCATCCCCAGTTCCTGTGCGCCTTGGCTCACGCCGACGTCGAAGTACAGCGCGAGCGCGACGGGCGAGATGAACGCGACGGTGAAGATGAGCCCGAGCAACCACAGCCCTTTCGAGCGGATGGCGTCCTTGAACTCCTTCTTCGAGACGGTGTACCACTCGAAGGTGTTTCGAAGGGTGCGGTCGACATCCGCGAGCGGACCGGCGTCGGCAGTACTCATGCCTGCACCTCCTGTTCTCGCTCACGCTGGTCGGTGTAGGCGGTGAAGAGGTCTTCGAGCGAGGCCTCCTGCGTCTCGAAGTCTTCGACGGTGACACCCGATTCCTCGAACGCGTTGAGGACGGTCATCTTCGCGTCCCCTTGGCAGTTGACGATGGCGCGGTCGCCTTCTCGCGTGACGCCCGAGACCTCCGGGAGCGAGCGGACCTGGTCGATGGCGCCCTCCAGTCCGTCGGCGTCGGCGACGGTGACGATGAGTTTCATGTCGCCCTGTGCTGCGGACCGGAGGCCCTCGACGCTGTCTTTGGCGATGAGTCGCCCATCCTGAAGGATGCCGACGGTGTCACACACCGACTCGACCTGGCTGAGGATGTGCGACGAGAAGAAGACCGTCGCGCCGCGTTCGCTCTCCTCGCGGACCAGATCGCGCATCTTGCGGGCACCATTTGGGTCGAGTCCGGTCGTCGGCTCGTCGAGGATGAGCAGGTCCGGCTGGTCGACCAGCGCCATCGCCAGTACGAGTCGCTGTTTCATCCCCTTGGAGTAGCCGCCGGCCCGGCGGTCTATCGCGTCGGCGACGCCGACGCGTTCGAGCAGTTCCACCGGGTCGTCGTCGGCGTCTTTCGACTCGATGACGAACTCCATGTGCTCGCGGCCGGTCAGTCGTTCGTAAACATCGTATCCCTCCGGCAGAACGCCGATGCGCTCCCGGATGGCCTTCGAATCCTCCTGTGCGTCCATTCCGAGCACTTTCGCGGACCCCGTCGTCGGCCGGACGAAGTCCAGCAGAACGTTGATTGTGGTCGATTTCCCCGCACCGTTTGGGCCGAGGAACCCGAACACTTCCCCCTCCTCGACCGTCAGGTCCACACCTTGCAGGGCGACGACGTCCCCGAACTCCTTGCGGACGTCGTTCAGTTCGATAGCGGTCATACGCCGGCTTTGCGCCGCCCTCCGGTATAGTCTTTCGTGTTGACCACGCTGAACGAAACCGGCGTGTGTGGCGCTCAGACTTCCGAATCCGGGTCGTGATTGTCGGCCATCCGCTGGGCTTCGGTCGCGTAGCGCTCGCGGTCCGCGTCGTCGACCGGTTCCAACCGCTCCGGTTCGACGTCGATGGCCGCAGTCACGCGCTTTTTCATCAGGAGGTTCGTCGAGAGTTGCTTCTTGAGGTGGCGCTCGCCCTCGGGCGTGGCGTAGACCAGCGTCACCATCCGCTCGTCGCCGAAACTGGACCGTTCGACCAGCCAACACCGCACCGTCTTCTCGGAGTCGGTCATTGGGCGGTGTTGTGGTGCCGGCGGCTTGTATCCACCGAGACGGATAGTATCCGTGTCAGGGGCGGCCACCGCTCTGTGCCCATCGCTCACTCGGGGAGAGTTTTGCCGTAACTCATGGTTATAGATGCGTAGAGATATATGCATACTGCACATGACTGACCACTACGGATTCGGGACGCGCTGTGTCCACGCCGGGCAGGAGGAACCCGACCCGGCGACGGGGGCACGCGCGCCGCCCATCTATCAGACCTCCTCGTACGTCTTCGAGGACGCGGAGACGGCCGCCGACCGCTACGCGCTGGAGGACGACGGCAACGTCTACTCCCGATTCGACAACCCGACGGTCCGGACGCTGGAAAAGCGGTTGGCGTCGCTCGAAAACGCCGTCGACGCCGTCGCCACCGGGTCGGGGATGGCCGCGCTCGACGCCGCGACGACGGTACTGGCCCAGGCCGGTGACAACGTGATCTCGGCGTCGTCTATCTACGGCGGCACACACTCCTATCTCGCCAACACCGCCAGCCGACGCGGCATCGAATCGCGCTTCGTCGATACCCTAGACCCCGACGCCTACGCCGAGGCCATCGACGACGACACCGCCTACGTCCACTGTGAGACCATCGGAAACCCCTCGCTCGTCGTCCCGCCGCTCGAAGAGATTGCGGCGGTGGCCCACGACCACGGCGTCCCCCTGTTCGTGGACAACACCTTCGGCACGCCCGCGCTCTGTCGGCCGTTAGACCACGGTGCGGACCTCGTCTGGGAGTCCACGACGAAGTGGATTCACGGCTCTGGCACCACTATCGGCGGGGTGCTGGCCGATGGCGGCTCGTTCCCCTGGGCCGACTACCCCGAAAAGTATCCCGAGATGGGGGCGGAGAACCCCGCCTTCGGGACGAACTTCGCCGAGCGCTTCGGCGACCGGGCCTTCACGATGGCCGCCCGCCAGCGCGGCCTCCGGGCACTCGGTGACGGCCAGAAACCCTTCGACGCGTGGGCGACCCTCCAAGGGAGCGAGACCCTTTCGCTTCGGATGGAACGACACTGTTCGAACGCGCTGACCGTTGCCGAACATCTCCAAGACCACGACGACGTGGCGTGGGTCACCTACCCCGGTCTCGAATCGCACGAGACTCACGACCTCGCAAAGCGATATCTCGACGGCGGAGAGTCGAGCGATGCGAGCCGATCCGCGACGGACTCGTCCGTCGGCGGCTTCGGTGGCGTCGTCACGTTCGGTCTCGAAGGCGGCTACGACGCCAGCCGACAGTTCTGCGAGGAAACGGACTTAGCGCAGTTCCTCGCCAACATCGGCGACGCGAAGACGCTCGTCATCCACCCCGCGAGCACGACCCACGCCCAGCTCTCGGAAGAAGAACAGCGCGCGAGCGGCGTCAGCCCGGACCTGATCCGAATGAGCGTCGGCATCGAGGATCCGGCGGACGTGCTCGCGGACATCGACGAGGCCATCGAGCGAGCCACATGAGCGTCGAATCGGAGACCGTCTCGCTTGGCGAGTTCGAGTTCCAGTGTGGCGAGACCATCGCCGACCTCGAACTGGCCTACGAGACCTACGGCGATTTCGAGGGCGACAACGCCGTCCTCGTCTGTCACGCCCTGACCGGGAGCGCCCACGTCTCCTCGCGCGGCCGCTTCGAGGACAGCGGCGACCAGGCCTACGCGTGGTGGGACGACATCGTCGGTCCGGGGAAGGCCATCGACACGAAGGAGTACTTCGTCGTCTGCGCGAACGTTCCCGGGTCCTGTTACGGTTCGTCGGGCCCGTCGAGTACGAACCCCGAAACCGGCGAGCCGTACGGCCCGGAGTTCCCCCCAGTCACGGTTGCCGACTGGACGGAGGCCCAGCGCCGCCTACTCGACGAGCTCGGGATCCCCGCGCTGTACGCCGTCGTCGGCGGCAGCGTCGGCGGCATGAACGTCCTGGAATGGGGCAAGCGCCACCCCGATCACGTCGAGAAGCTGGTGCCGGTCGCCGCCGCCCCGCGACTGGACCCGCAGTGTCTCGCGCTGAACGGCATCGCCCGCCGGTCCATCACCACTGACGACGACTGGAACGGCGGCCACTACTACGGCGGTTCCGATAGCGACGAGAACGGGGCCTCGTCCGACGGCGGCACCCACCCCGACGAGGGGCTGGCGCTGGCCCGGCAAATCGGCCACGTCATGTACTTCTCGAAGGCGAGCATGGAGCGTCGCTTCGGTCGCCGCGCCGCCACGCGGGAGGCCGAGCGCGCGTTCCCCACCGACCCCGCGGGCCGCTTCTTCCCGTATCGGGACGTCGAGTCCTACCTCGATTACAACGCCTCGAAATTCGTCGAGCGCTTCGACGCCAACAGCTACCTCTACCTGACGCGGGCGATGGACAACTACGACCTCTCCTCGGGGTTCGAATCGGACGCCGACGCGCTGGCAGCCTTCGACGGCGAGGCGCTGGTGATGTCCTTCACCGGCGACTGGCACTTCACGACCCAGCAGTCTGAAGCGCTGGCCGACGCGCTCAGAGAGACTGATACCGATGTCGCCCACCATGTGGTCGATTCGGATTACGGCCACGACGCCTTCCTCGTCGAACCCGACAGCGTCGGTCCGCCGCTGTCCGACTTCTTAGAGGAGGGACTCGACGGAAACGCTGTTTCCGATACGAAGGCCGTCGAGAGCGAGGCGAGCGACTTCGCGCCCGTCCACAACAGCCTCTTCTCGCGCTAGGCGCTAGCTTTTATCACACCTCCCGCCGTCGGTTCATCTGTATGACCGACATGTTTGTCAACGCCGACGACGACGAACTCTCCTTCGGCAAGACGGTGTTCGACGAGGAGGGGAACGAACTCGGCACCATCCGCGGGTTCGACCAGCACGGCTTCTACGTCACCGTCGAAGGTGGCATCGAGTCGATGTCCGACGAGCACCGGACTACGGGCGCTGCCGGGCAAGCCGAACTGATGTGGCGCTGCTGGGAGTGTGGCGAGATGGGCGAGATTGAGGAGGATATCCCCGACGAGTGTCCCTCCTGTGGGGCGTCCAAAGAGGAGATTTACTACTGGACCGAGGACTAATCCGCACGCCGATGCGGTTCAGCCGCGAGTAGCGGATTCGTGCGAGTGAGGACTAATTCGCACGCCGACGCGGTTCAGCCGCGAGTAGCGGATTCGTGCGAGTGAGGACTAATTCGCACGGCAAAGCAGTTCATCCGTGGGAAACGGCGTTTTATCGGCGAATAGCACGCTACTCCACGCGCTCGATGCGGTCGGCCGTCCTCGCGTCGAGCGCGTTTTTCATCGCCTTCACGTCACCGTCCGGGAGCGCGAAGCGAAGCGTCTCCTCGCGCCACTCGGCGATGGCGACACCCTCGACGTCGCGGACGACGAGATACGATAGTTCGTCGAAGAGCGTGGCGAGCGCGTCGAACGTCTCGGCGGTGAACGGGACGGTGCCGGCGGTGTGGTCGGCGTCGACGGTGACGTCGGCGTGGCCCGAAAGCGTCTCTAGTTCGACGCGTCTGGGACCGACGAGGTCCGCTCGACGACCGATATCGAGGTAGCAGAACGCCGTGTCGGGGCGGCGCGGCGTCGTATCGAGTACAGTCGCGAGCGCATTCAACCCTGCCTCCTCGTCGCTCACAGGTGGTCGCACCCGAAACCGCGACTCTCCGTCGGGCCACGTCGGCGTCCCGGTGTCGAGTCCAGCCCGTTCCCACGCGTCGACGATGGCGTCCGTGAGGCGGTCGGCACCGATGTTTTCGATGGCGTCGGTGACGCGCTCGGCGTCCGATTTCCGCTCGTCCATGGCGGTCGTTCGCGGTGCGGCGTGTTGTGGTTGGTGGTCTCCGCCGATGTCGGGGGAACATTTCGCATGGAACCGAGCGGCGGCGTTGGAACCCTTTTGTACAGCCCGCGTCTCTCCACGCGCATGCATATCGTCGTTTTCGGGGCCGGGAGTCTCGGGAGCCTCCTTGGGGGGATGCTCGCCCGCGCACACGAGGTGACGCTCGTCGGACGAGACCCCCACATCACTGCGGTGCGGCGCGACGGCCTCGACGTGGTCGGCGTCGAGGCGTTTCACGTCGACCCGGCGGCCGACACCGTGGTTCCCGATGCCGCGGATCTCGCGCTGGTGGCGGTCAAGAGCGGCGATACTGCCGACGCCGCCCGCGCGCTCGCTGACTGCGAGCTGGCGGCGTGTTGCTCCGTGCAGAACGGGATGGGCAACGAAGCGACGCTCGCGGCCGAACTCGACTGCCCGGTGCTCTCCGGCACTTGCACCTACGGCGCGCGACTGACGGGGCCGGGCACCGTCGCGTTCACGGGCCGCGGTGAGGTGGTGCTGGGCGCGCGGATGGGTGGCCCCTCTCCGGTGGCTGACGAAGTAGGTGAGGCGTTTGACGACGCAGGCGTCGAGACGACGGTGGCGACGGACATGCCGACGCGCCTGTGGGAGAAATTGGCGGTCAACGCCGCCGTCAACGCCGTGACAGCGCTCGCTCGCGTCGAGAACGGCGCGCTCGCCGACGGCCCGGGACGCGAACTCGCCGCCGACGCCGCTCGCGAGACGGCCCGCGTCGCTCGCGCGCAGGGCATTGACCTCACCGACGAGCGGGCCGTCTCGTCGGCCGAGCAGGTCGTTCGGGACACCGCCGCGAACCGCTCTTCGATGTTGCAGGACGTCGAGGACGGTTGTGCGACCGAGATCGACGCCATCAACGGCCACGTCGTCGAACGAGCGGCCGAGCCAGTGCCGGTCAACGAGACGCTGACACGGTTGGTTTGCCTCTGGGAGCGCGGGCGAGACGATCGATAGCTACCACGACCACTCCGTCTGGTTCGCGACTCTGGTGTGAGGATTGGTAACAAGGAACGCTTACCGCGCTTCGACAGCAAACTCGCGGCGAGCGATTCTCGTGCTTACCGCGTTTCTCGCGCCATCGCCGCTGATCGGTGACGACCCGAACACGGCGTATCGCCGGCCTTCGATCGTTTCTCGCGGGCGAGACGAATAACCCGCTTAATCGCCGTCAGCCGGCTGTTCGACCTGTTTCTTCGGCATCCCCAGCATCTCTCGGGCCTCCTCAGGCGTCGCGATTTCCCGGTCGAGGCGGTCGAGTATCTCGACGGTGCGGGCCACGAGTTGCTGATTACTCGTGGCTTTCTCGCCGCGGCGATAGTAGAGGTTATCTTCCATCCCGATGCGGATGTGTCCCCCGAGCAGGACGGCCATCGTCGTCAGCGGCAACTGGTGCGGCCCGACCGCGAGGACGTTGAACTCGGCGTTCTCCGGCAGGTTGTCGACCATATTCAGCAAGTTCCGCGGCCGCGCGGGCGTAAACGAGCCGCCGAAGATGAGGTTGACGTACGGCGGCTCCTCGACCAACCCCTCGTCGATGAGCCGTTTGACTTCGGCCAGCTGGCCGGAGTTGAACACCTCCATCTCCGGTTTGATGCCCTTGGCCTGCATCTCGACGGCGAGGCGCTCGATGTTGTTCCGGGTGTGGTTCGTGATGATGTGTTTGTCGCGTTTGAACGGCCCCATGTCCAACGACGCCATCTCTGGCGGCGGGTCGGTACGGATGCCCGCGACGCGCTGCTCGTAGGGACTCTGTCCACCAGTCGTGTTCTGGATGATGATGTCGTCGCAGTGCTCGCGGATGGCGTCGTTCACCGCCTGAAGCCGCGACGCGTCGTTCTCCCCGTGTTCGTTCCGGCCGTGGACGTGCGCGATGGACGCCCCGAGTTCCTCGCAGGCCGCCACCTGTCGAGCGATTTCCTCGGGCTGTTCGGGCAGGTTGGGGTTGGCGTTCTTCCCGTGAATCGCGCCGGTCGTGGCCACGGTGAGGATGACCTTCTTCTGCCGGTGGTAGTCGTCGTATGACACTAATGTCACTCACACCGTTCGCTACTTGGTTACGACACAGCTATCAGCGATTTCGAGCCGGTAACCCCGTGTTATCGCCAGAACAGCCTCAATAACCAAACAACTGCCCGTCGCCACTCTTCTCGATGGTCTGTCCGCACCTCGACTACCGCGACTCAGATGGCGAGCAGGCGTTCGACCACGAACGTCCCTACTGTGAGGTCCAGGCGGCGTTCGTCTCACCGATGGAGGCCGACCTCTGTCGGGACCGCCACCAGTTCCACCACGAGACCCACTGTGCGGTGTACCAGCGCTATCACGCCGCCGACGAACTGGTCCCCGGGCTGGATTTAGAGAATGGCGACTAGCCAGACGGCCGTAGAGCGGTCGACGGCCGACGACGGCTACACTATCCGCTGGTTCGAGCCCGGCGACCGCGAGGGGTTCATGGCGTTGCACGACCGAATCTGGCCGGGGTACTCGACGGCGTGGTTCGACTGGAAGTTCGCCGACAATCCCTACCTCACGGAGTCGCCAATCGTGGTCGCCGAACGCGACGGAGAGATCGTCGGCGCGCGGCCCAACCTCGCCTTCCAGATGCGCGCGGGCGATACGTACCACACCGCCATCCAGTCCTGTGAGACGATGGTCCACGAAGACCACCGCCGACAGGGCCTGTTCAGCCGGATGAGCGAGCGGCTCTTCGAGGGATACGCCGACGGACCACCGACGTTCACGTTCAACGTCCCGAACCCGATGACGACCGCGGGACTGGCGAAACTGGGCTGCGATATCGCCGGCGAGCACACCACGCACTACCGGGTGCAGGACCCGGCAGTGTACGCGGGTGTCGAGAACCGACTCCTCTCGACGCTGAGCAAGCGGGTCGCCCGTGGTTACCTCGACGCACGGAGCCAACGCGTCGAACGCCCACCGGAGGTGTGTGTCACCCGTCACACCGAGATTCCCGCACGGACCCTCGCGCGCCTCTACCGCCGCCGACCGCCCGCCGAGATTCACGCCTACCGGGACGAGCAGTTCTTCGAGTACCGCTTCGGTAACCCACAGTGGGAGTACACCGTCTACACCGCTCGGCTGGGCGGCGACCCGGTTGCTGGCCTCGTCACTGGGACACAGGAGACGGAGTCGGGGACCGTCACCAACGTCGCCGACGTGGTTCCCCTCGTGAGCGATGTCGAACGCGATCGGGCGCTTCCGGCGTTGCTGGCCCGCGTGCTCGCCGACCACGAGGACTCTGCTGTCGTCGCGGTCCGTGGTGATTCGATTCCGCGCGACCTGTTGGCCGACTTCGGTTTTCACAGCGACCAGCGCCTCCCGCTGCGGTTGCTCGCGACGCCGACGACGATGATCGTCTCGCCGATTCCCCCGGACGGCGACTGGCGAATCGCGGGGCGGGACCTACGCGAGTTGGACAACTGGCGGCCGACGTTCGTCGAACACAACACCGCCTAGGAGATATCCAATTTTCTGAAAGTACTGGTGATCAGAAGACTGAGAACAGCCAGAAAGCCCCCGGACGCTCGATTTCCGGGACTCGCTGCGGTCCTCGGCCTCCGGCCTGCGGTCCTTGCTTCGTCCGGGCTAATCGAGCGTCCGGCCCCTTTCAGTCCCACCCTGTGGATGGACAAGCCCAACATGCGGCTCGGCGGTCAGTTCCGTTTGAGGACGTACAGCGCCGCGCCGCCACCAAGCAGTAGCGCGAAGAGATAGCTGGCGACGCGATAGAGGATGGCGACGGCCGTCGCGTCCGTGCGGCCGACGGCAGTCAGCGCGACGATGAGGACGACCAGCGCCGTCGAGACTGCCCCAGAACCGCCGGGCGAGGGGGCGATGCCGGCGAGCGTCGAGGCCGGGACGATAAACAGGACGAGCAGAACCGTCAGTTCCACACCGATGGACTGTGCGGCCAGGTAGAGCGGGAGCGCGAAGAATATCCAGCCGACGTACGAGAACGAGAGCGCCTCGACGAGCGCCCGGCGGTCGGTGGCGATGCGCTGGAAGGCCGTCTCCGTCTCGCGGAGGCGCTCGCGTAGGCCCGACAGCGTCACGCGCGGCGTCCGTTTCGCCACTGGTGCCACGACACGGAGGCCGGTCTTGGTGACTCGCTTTCGGTACCGCCAGCCGACGGCGGCGAGGACGGGGACGCCGACCGAGAGAACGACCAGTCCGCCCGCGAGCGGTTCGATGGTGTCGGGGAGCGAACTCTGGTAGAGGAGCGCGGCGAAGCCGATGCCGGCGAACGTGACGAACGGGAAGAGGTTCAACAGGTCAGCCGTGACGACGCTGGCGAGGCTGTCCTGATAGCTGGCCTCGGTGTCCCGCGAGAGGACGTAGGCGATGAACGGCTCGCCGCCGGCCTGTCCGAGCGGCGTGACGTAGTTGGCGAACGTCGCGGCGAAGTAGGTGACGACGAGGCTGGAGAAGCGCTCGTCGATGCCGACGACCGAGAGCACTATCTGCCAGGCCTTTCCCCACGCGACGAGACACAGCATCGTCGAGAGACACGCTAACGCGAGCCACGTCGGCTCTGCCGTTCGCAGTTCGGCCAGGACGCCAGCCGTCCCGACGAAGTCTACGAGGAGGTAGACGACGAGTCCGGCGACGGCGAACCCGAGCAGTATCTGGGCGGTGGTCTTCCGGTCGGTGAGATCGACCGATTGGGTGTCGTCGGTCACTGGCTAGTCGATGTAGCCGAGGTCCTGCAGGCGGTCTTTCGTCTCTGTGTCCATTCCGTCTAACACGTCGCCGTCGGCCCCGTCTGCCTCCTCGGGCCAGTCGGCGTCGACGTCGTCGAGGAACGCCCACAGCGCGTCTTCGAGGTGGGCCGGCTCCGCGTCCGTTCCGACGAGGCTCGTCGTCTCACCGGGGTCCTCCGCGAGGTCGTAGGCTTCGTCCGGGATGCGCGTACAGTGGATGTACTTCGAGTCGGGGGTGCGGGCCGCGCCCATCCGCGAGTAGAAGCGAGACTGCTCGTCGAGTTCGATACCGGCGGCCGCTGCTTTCCCCTCTAGTTGGCGCAACTCGACGACCGGTTGGTGGTATTCGACGAAGCCCACGTCGCCGCGGGGGACGCCGCCGAGTTCGGTGTCGAACTCGCGGTAGTCCGGCGATAGGAGCGAGCGGTGAGACTGCAATGACTCGCCCTGGCCTTCGGCGCTGGCGGCGTCTAGAATCGTGTGGTAGATATCGACCAGTTCGACCGTCGTCTCGTCGTCGCGGTCGGGTTCGACGTCGGCGTGTTTCACCATGAGCGGGACGTTCACCAGCGGGTCGTAGATGCCGAACTCGTGGCCGTAGAGGTCGTGTTCGCCGAACAGTTCGCCGTGGTCCGCACAGACGACGACGGTGGTGTCCTCCCACTGGCCGGTCTCCTTGAGGTGCGAAAAGAGGCGGTCCAACTGGTCGTCGATGTGAGCCAGCTCCGCGTCGTAGAGGCCCTTGATGTCGGCCCACTCCT
Organism: Haloarcula amylovorans; assembly: GCF_004681185.1. GTDB lineage: Archaea > Halobacteriota > Halobacteria > Halobacteriales > Haloarculaceae > Haloarcula > Haloarcula amylovorans. The sequence goes on from NZ_SRIF01000002.1 coordinate 435,399, forward strand.
CGTCGTCGATGTCGCGTGCGCCGCAGTTGTACTCCTTGGAATTCTGACAGACTTCGGTGGAGTCGACGCCGGGCGCGAACCGCTCTCTGTACTCTTCGGGCGGATGGTAGGGGAGGTGGGCGTCCATCAGGTTGATGAACGCGAAGAAATCGTCGCTCTCGTCGACGAAGTCGATGGTCTTGTCGATGACCTGCGGCGTCTTGGTGTCGCCGCCACCGCCCTCCGCTAAGTGTTCGTGAATCTTGTTGCCGGCCTGGACGAGTCGGTCGGCCACTCCGCGCAGGGTGTCGTTGTCGTTCATCGTCTTCCAGAGAGTCGCGAGCGGGCCCGAGAGGAGTTCGCTCGGCATAATCTGGAAGAAGTTGTCGTGGTCGTCGAATCCGGCGGTGAGGTTCGTGTAGCTCGTAATCCAGGCGTTCGAGGAGTAACAGGCGGTGTCGTAGCCCGCCGCCGACAGCGACTCGGCGAGCGTCGTGGACCCTTCGAGATAGGGGTTTTCCTGCGTGGCTCCGTGTTCGCTGGGGTAGAGACCCGTAAACAGCGAGGCGTGGACGGGCAACGTCCACGGGGCTGGCGCGACGGCCTGTTCGAAGACAGCGGCCTCCTCGGCGAACTCCTTCAGGTGGGGCGTCGTCGCCACGTCGTCGTAGACGGACAGGCGGTCCTTCCGAACCGTGTCCAGGACAACGAAAAGGACGTTCGACCCGTCCGTGTCGGTCATACCCGCTAGGACTGCGTCGGGAGATTAAAACGGTGCGCTTTCATTCGCCACCCACTCGCTTCGGGTCGGCGCGGCGGGGGAAGATGTATGTCACCCCGCTACGCGGAGGGGGTATGACCATCGGTGTCTGCTACTTTCCGGAGCACTGGCCCAGCGAGCGCTGGGAGACAGACGTGCGACAGATGGCCGACGCGGGACTTTCGTACGTCCGCATGGGCGAGTTCGCGTGGGGTCGCATCGAACCCGAACGCGGCGAGTTCGATTTCGCGTGGTTGGACGAAGCCATCGAACTCGTTGGCGATCACGGCATGGAAGCAGTGCTGTGTACGCCGACGGCGACGCCGCCGAAGTGGCTGGTCGACGAACATCCCGACATCCGGCAGGCCGACGCAGACGGCACCCCGAGAGAGTGGGGGAGCCGTCGCTTCACCTGCTTCAACTCGCCGACCTACCGCGAGGAGACCGAACGCATCGTCCGGAACGTCACGGAGCGCTACGCCGACAACCCGCACGTTGCGGGCTGGCAGGCCGACAACGAGTACGGCTGTCACGATACCGTTCGCTGCTACTGTGAGGACTGCGCGGCCGCATTCCGGGCGTGGCTCGAAGCGAAATACGACGATATCGAGGCGCTGAACGAGGCGTGGGGAAACACCTTCTGGAGCCAGCAGTACCCTTCGTTCGAGGCCGTCGAGCCGCCCCATCCGACGCCCGCCGAGCACCATCCTTCGCGCCTGCTGGACTACTACCGATTCGCCAACGACAGCGTCGTCGAATACAACCGCCTGCACGCCGACCTGATTCGTGAAGCGAACGACGACTGGTTCGTCACGCACAACTTCATGGGCGATTTCGGCGCACTCGACGCCTACTCGCTGGCCGACGACCTCGACTTCCTTGGATGGGACTCCTATCCGACGGGGTTCGTCCAGGACCGACAGCCGGGACAGGCGACGACCGACGAACTGCGCGCTGGCGACCCGGACGAGGTGGCGATGAACCACGACCTCTATCGCGGCGCGAAGCGCGAGCCTTTTTGGGTACTCGAACAGCAGCCTGGCGACGTGAACTGGCCACCTCACGCCCCGCAACCCGCCGAGGGCGCGATGCGGCTGTGGGCACACCAGGCTGTCGCCCACGGGGCCGACGCGGTGCTCTACTTCCGGTGGCGGCGCTGTCTGGAGGGTCAGGAGCAGTACCACGCCGGACTGCGCAAGCAGGACGGCAGCCCAGACCGGGGATACGACGACGCCGCCCGGGCCGCCGCCGAACTGTTCGACCTCGCGCCGGTGGATGCGCCCGTCGCCCTGTTGCACGACTACGAGAGCCTCTGGGCGACCGAGAATCAACCTCACTCCCCCGACTGGCACTACTGGTCGCACCTCCGCGCGTACTACGACGCCCTCCGCGCGCGCGGCGTGCAGGTCGACATCGTCTCGCCGAGGAGTGACCTCGCCGACTACGCGGCCGCCGTCGCGCCGACGCTCTATCTGGTGGGCGACGATCTCGCGACGAACCTCGAAGCCTACGTCGCAGACGGCGGCCACCTCTTACTGGGCGCGCGCACCGGCGAGAAAGACCCGCACAACCAACTCCACGAGTCGATCGCGCCGGGACCGCTGGCCGACCTCGCGGGCGTTCGCGTGACCCAACACGAGAGTCTCCCCGACGGGATGCCGACCAGACTCCGCTACGACGGCGAGACCCACGACTATCAGACGTGGGCCAGTTGGCTCGACGCGGAGGGGGCGACTGCCGTTGGAGAGTACACGACGGGCGTCGCCGAGGGTCGTGCGGCCATCACTCGCGTAGACCGCGCTCCCGGGAGCGTCACCTACTGTGGCTGTTGGCCCACAGGAAGACTCGCCGACGAGTTAGTGACGGATCTGCTGGGCGCGGCGAACGTCGCGCACACGCCACCATTTCCCGACGGTGTGCGCGTGGCCGAGCGCGACGGGTACACGTGGGTGACGAACTTCACGAGCGAGGCGCATTCACTCTCTGTCCCGGCTGACGCCACGTTCGTCGTCGGCGACGAAACCGTCGACGCGTTCGACGTGACCGTCGTCGAGACGCCGATGACCACGCTCACTCTGGAATAAGAAGGGCTGGAATGGCACGATATAGGGATAAAACTAAACTATTGGAGTTGAATTTCAGATATAAGGGATTATACGGGGTTAGATGAGTATAGATATCGTTACACTGTGGACAGATTTCGGAAGCGTATGTGCGGGAGCTTTCGAGAAATGTATGTTCGTCGGAACGTCTCCGTGCAAGGCCTGCCGACGCATCTTCTGCTCGGTTCGTTCACGATATGTGAATAATCGGCGGTCACGGGCTGGCCGAGTAAAATAACGAATGTACCTCCGTTATTAGAGCAGTCATTTTCCGTTCGGCGAGCGGGTACCGACACGGCCGACCGCGCCTCACGCCGACTGACGAGAGACGTAACCCGTGGCTGCCACCCCTATTGTTCATACATTGTGAACTCTCCGACCGGGTCGAATCTCGTTGCGGCGAGGTCGAGACGAGCGCTGTAGCGAGCGTGAACCGCCGATTCGAGCGGTCTCGCGGGACGGTTCGGAACGATTGCGTGTCGATTGCTCACCATTCACACGAACTGTTCGGCCAGCGCCGGATTCGACTGGCCGGAGAGCGACGGTGTTTCGTTCATACACCGTGAACGTCCTTGACACAGTCTCGTGGCTGTCGACACAACGGTTAAATGGGCTGTTCACAAATCCCCGCACGATGCCAATCGACACACGACCCGTGCGCCGCGAGACGACACACGCTGCGACGAACCCCGATCGCGACGATGCACCAGCGACGACTCTCTCTGTTCGCTCGCCACGTCACCGATGAGTTCGAACACCACTGACGACGGAAACGAGAATCGCATCGTCGACTACGAACTGTTCGAGGTGCCGCCGCGATGGCTCTTCCTCCGAATCGAGACGGCCGACGGTACCGTCGGGTGGGGCGAACCCGTCGTCGAGGGCCGGTCCCACACGGTCAAGGCGGCCGTCGAGGAACTGATGGAGAACTACCTGCTCGGGGAGGACCCGGCGGACATCGAGGACCACTGGCAGACGATGTATCGCGGCGGATTCTACCGCGGCGGGCCGATTCTCATGTCCGCCATCGCGGGCATCGACCAGGCGCTGTGGGACATCAAGGGCAAGCAGCTGGGCGTCTCGGTCCACCAGTTGCTCGGCGGGGCCGCTCGCGACCGGATTCGCGTCTACCAGTGGATCGGCGGCGACGAGCCCTCCGACGTCGCCGAGCAGGCCCGCGAGCAGGTCGAGGCGGGTTTCTCGGCGCTGAAGATGAACGCGACGCCAGCAATCGAGCGCGTAGACGACCCGGCGACGGTCGAGGCCGCCGCGACCCGCCTGCGCGAGGTGCGCGAGGCGGTCGGCGACGAGGTAGACATCGGCGTCGACTTCCACGGCCGCGTCACGAAGCCGATGGCGAAACGCCTCGCCAAGGCGCTCGAACCGTACGAACCGATGTTCATCGAGGAACCGGTGCTGCCTGAACACAACGAGGCGCTGCCGGATATCGCCGCCCACACCACGGTTCCCATCGCCACCGGCGAGCGGATGTTCTCCCGGTGGGACTACAAGGAAGTGTTCGAGGACGGCGCGGTGGACGTCATCCAACCGGACCTCTCGCACGCCGGCGGCATCACCGAGGTTAAGAAGATTGCAGCGATGGCCGAGGCCTACGACGTGGCGATGGCTCCACACTGTCCGCTCGGCCCCCTCGCGCTGGCGTCCTGCGTGCAGGTCGACGCCTGCTCGCCCAACGCGCTGATTCAGGAACAGAGCCTGAACATCCACTACAACGAGACGACGGACGTCCTCGACTACCTGGCGGACCCGTCGGTCTTCGAGTACGAGGACGGGTTCGTCACCGTCCCCACAGACCCGGGACTCGGCGTCGAGATAAACGAGGAGTACGTCCGCGAACAGGCCGAGAAAGACGTCGACTGGCACAATCCCGTGTGGCGACACCCCGACGGTAGCGTCGCCGAGTGGTAGCGGGCGACCCGCAAGCGCCGTCACCCTGTGGTTATTTGCCGGTCCGGGGGACAGTGGCGAGTAGATGGATCCGTCAGACCCGACTGCCAACGCCGTCCAGAATCGTCACGAGAATCACGTCGTCGTCGTCACCGGATCCACGCGCGGCATCGGCGAGGGCGTTGCCCGGCGGTTCGCCGCCGAAGGGGCATCCGTCGTCGTCACCGGTCGCTCTCGCGACCCGGGGGAGACGGTCGCCGCGGAGATTCGCGACGATGGCGGCGAGGCGACGTTCGTACAGGCGGATATGCGCGACCCCGCCGAGATTCAGGCGCTCGTCGAACACACCGTCTCCGAGTACGGCCGCGTCGACGTCCTCGTGAACAACGCCGGCGTCCAGACGGAGACGACCGCCGAGGACGCCACGCTCTCCGATTGGGAGTTCGTCGTCGAGACGGACTTCCGGTCGTTCTGGCTCTGTGCGAAACACGCGGTCGAGGCGATGCCAGAGGGGGGGACCATCCTCAACACCTCCTCGAACCACGCGTTTCTGACGATGCCTGGGCTCTTCCCGTACAACGCCGTGAAGGCGGGTATCAACGGGATGACGCGAGCGATGGCGCTCGAACTCGGGCCGCGAGGTATCACGGTCAACACCATCAACCCGGGGTGGGTCGAGATCGAACGGACGCGCGAGGAGTTCGCAGACGAGGCCGAGTACGAGTACACGAAGGACATTCACCCGGTCGGTCGCCTCGGCCGACCCGCGGACGTGGCTGGTCTCGCCGCGTTTCTCGCCAGCGACGACGCGACGTTCCTCACTGGCGAGAGCATCCTCGTCGACGGGGGTCGAACGCAGGTGATGCAGGACGAACTGTATCGGGAGTACCGCGACCGCGTCGAGTGAGTATCGCGTTCACGCATGAGAAACGATTGACGAACTGCGGGCGTTCGGCGAGCGGACCAGCGGCCTGCCGACTCGTGGCAAGATTTAACACCTATTACAATATTGAATGTGGCATGGGCGAGCTAGAGATACGAAACCTCACGAAGGTGTTCCACGACGACGGCGGCGATATCGTCGCGGTCGATTCGTTCGACGCGGAGATAGAAGACGGCGAGTTCATCGTTCTCGTCGGGCCGTCCGGTTGTGGAAAGTCCACCACGCTACGGATGATCGCCGGTCTAGAGAACCCCACGGAGGGGGAGGTCGTCCTCGACGGCGAGGACGTCACCGAGAAGAAGCCCAAGTCACGCAACATGGCGATGGTGTTCCAGAGTTACGCGCTGTACCCCCACATGACGGCCCGCGAGAACATGGCGTTCGGGCTGAAGATGACGACGGACCTCTCGAAAGACGAGATCGCCGACCGGGTCCAGAACGCGGCCGACATGATGGGAATCGGCGGTTTGCTCGATAAAAAGCCAGACGAGCTCTCGGGCGGACAGCAACAGCGCGTCGCGCTCGGCCGCGCCATCGTTCGGGAACCCGAAGTGTTCCTGATGGACGAGCCGCTGTCGAACCTGGACGCGAAGCTCCGCACGCAGATGCGGACCGAACTACAGGAGCTCCAGCAGGAGTTCGGCGTGACGACCATCTACGTCACCCACGACCAGACCGAGGCGATGACGATGTCCGACCGCATCGCCGTCCTCGACGACGGGCAACTCCAGCAACTCGGAACGCCGCTCGAATGCTACCACGAACCGGCCAACCGCTTCGTCGCGGGGTTCATCGGGTCGCCCTCGATGAACTTCTTCGACGTCGAACTCGACACCTCAGGGGCGACGCCGACGCTGATTCACGACGCCTTCGAGTACGAACTCGACGACGACGTCTACGCTGACGTCGAGGGTCACGGCCCGCGGCTCACGCTAGGTATCCGCCCGGAGGACGTGAAAGCAGTGCCCGAGGGGACGCACAACGCCATCTCGCCGACAGTGAAGGTCACCGAACCGCTCGGCGACGTGAGCTACGTCTACCTCGATATCGACGGCGAGCAGTACACGGCGACGCTCGAAGGCGACATCGTCATCGAATCCGGTCGCACGCTCACCGTGCAGTTCCCGCAGGACCGCATCCACCTCTTCGACGGCGAGACCGGCGAGGCGCTGCGGAACCGCGCACCCCCGGACAGCGACGACGTGGCGGCGCTGGCCGGACTGGACGACGTCAGCGGCGTCGAGATCGGCGTCGAGTGACGGCGGGATTCCCCGGCGCTCGACGGTCGTCGCTCGCTTCGCAGTAGCGGTGCGGAGTCGTCTCACGAGGTAGCGCACGCAGCGATCACGACGAACGACGGAGACGAGAGCGCGCAGAAAAGGATAGTCGGACTGCGAATCAGCGAAGTGTCGGGAGGTACGCCTCGTTCTTCGCGAGCAGTTCCTCGGTCATCTCGTGAATCTCGGGCAGCGTCAGTTCGGCGGCGGTCAGCGGGTCCTGTTTGACGGCCCGATGGATCTTCTCGCGGTCGTTCTCCAGTGCACCCTCGACGACGAGCTGCTGGACGGCGACGTGTTGCTGGGGGAAGGTCCGAACCGATTTCGGGAGTTCGCCGACCGAGCACGGGCGGAGGCCGGTACCGTCGACGAGGACGGGGACCTCGACGCAAGCGTCGGACGGGAGCGACTCGATGGCGTTCGTCTCGTTGCTGACGTTGAGATTCAGCCGACGGGTCGTGTCTGTCTCTAGGGAGTGGATGAGTCGAGAGGCGTACTCCTCGGAGCGCTCGACGCCCACTTCCTCTAGGTCGACGTCCAGTTCGGGGTCGTCGCGCTCCTCGGAGCGGGCCTGCCACCCTTCGAGGTACGTCGCCGTGGGCATCCGTTCGGCGTAGTCCGTCCCGGTCATCTCCTCGATGATGTTCTCGTCAGTCCGGAAGTAGGGGACGTACTCCGACATGTGATGTGAGGACTCCGTGGGGAAGTAGCCGAAGTGCTTCATCATCTCGAAGCGGACGGTGTCGCGTTCGTACGTCTCCTCGTCGTCGTAGGCCTCACGGAGGTCGGGATAGACGCTCTCGCCGTCGTGTTTGGCTTCGAGGAACCACGCGACGTGGTTGATACCGGCGACCCAGTATTCGAGCTCGTCTTCGGGGACACCGACGTAGTCGGCGATGGCCTCGGCAGTGTGGGGGACGCTGTGACAGAGGCCGACCGTCTCGATATCCGTAGCCTCGAACATGGTCTGACAGAGGATGGACATCGGGTTCGTGTAGTTCATCAGGAGGGCGTCGGGACAGAGTTCCTCCATGTCGCTCGCGATGTCGAGCATCGTCGGGATGGTCCGGAGGCCACGGAAGATGCCACCCGGTCCAATGGTGTCGCCGATGGCCTGTTCGACGCCATATTTCTCGGGGATGCGGATCTCGTTTTCGAACGGCTCGGTGCCGCCGACGTTGATCATGTTCATGACGTAGTCGGCACCGTCGAGCGCATCCACGCGGTCGGTCGTCGATTCGATGGTGGCGTCCAGGTCTTCGTTTTCGACCATCGCCTCGGCGATACGTGTCGTTTGTCCGAGTCGATGCTCGTCTACGTCCATCAGCGCGATGGTACTGTCGTTCAGTTCGTCGAAGGAGAGGATGTCCCCCACGAGTTTCGTGGCGAACACCATACTACCCGCTCCGACGAAGGCGATCTTCGGCATGCACCATGTGCTTCTCGGAGAACGATTGATAAATCTACTGGATAATGCCAATCACTAACACACGTTGTCCACGGTCTTTGTGGGAAAATTATAAATGGGACTAGTCCAATGTCCACGCTAGGGTTTACCCCATGTCAGATAGTAGTTCCTCAGGACTCAGCAGACGGTCGCTCGTGAAAGCCATCGGCGTCGGAGCCACCGCAGGCCTCGCCGGTTGTGGTGGTGGCGGTGACGGCGGCGCAGCCGACGAGATGGGTGCCGACGGCGGGAGCGGGAGTGGCACCGGCACTGACGAAAGCGGTGGTGGCGGCAGCGGCAACAACGTGCTCTTCTGGAACTACGCCTTCCCGAACGACGACTCGCCGCCCGTCTGGAAGGAGACGTTCCAAGAGAACTTCAAACAGCGCTCGGACACGCCGCTCGAAATGGGCCGTTTCTCCTACGAGGACCTCCGACAGAAGTTCCTCACTGGCGCTCGAACCGGCGATCCGGACGCCATCGAGGGAGTCCTGAGCCACCTCACAGAGTACGTGAAAGCGGGCCACCTCGCTGCACTGGGCGATTGGGCCGAAGGATTGGACTTCTACGACGGCTACGTCGACAGCACTATCGAGGCCCTGACGTACCGCGGGAAACTGTACGGCCTGCCGTACAACGGGAACGCTCGCGCGTTCATCACTCGGCAGGACGTCCTCGACGAACTCGGTCAGGACACCCCCCAGTCGGCCTCGGCGTTCCACGAGGTCGGCCGGATGATAAACAGCGAGTACGACGACATGTGGGCCTACCACAACTGCACCAAGGACGGTAGCGTCCGGGCCTTCCAGGAGTGGATGTCTCACGTCTATCAACACACCGACCAGCTGTACGTCCCAGACGGCGAATCCTGGAAGCTCAACATCGAGGCCGACCCGCTCGGACAGATATTCGACAACTGGTACTACCAGATTTACGCCGCCGAGAACCCGGTCGGTAACCCCGACCAACTCGGGACCGGGTGGCAGGTCAACGACCCCGGCTACATCAACGGGAACTTCGCGTTCATCGAGTGCGGGACGTGGCTCCGCTCGTGGACCACCGGCGACAACATCAACGACAGCAATCTCGCCGAGAAAATCCTGAACGAACGGACGCGGGTGGCCCACCTGCCCCGCGGTGAGGGTGCCTCGAAGGGGACCTTCCTCGAAGTCAAGCCGGTCATGGTCAACAGCCACTCCGAACAGCAAGAAGCCGCGAAGGAAGTGGTGTCGACGTTCGCCTCGCCGGCCGTACTGAAGGCGATGGGCGAGGACGCGAAAGGTAACGGTATGACCCCCGTCCACGAAGATGTCGAGTCGACCATCACCAACGATAGCTGGCGACCGTTCACCGACGTCTTCGAGACGGGTCGCGCGCTGGCGAAAATCGGCTGGGGGCCGGTCCGGCAGCCGTTCTACAAGCACATGCAGGAAGTCGCTTACGGCAGAACCGACCCGTACAAGGCTGGCAAGCAGCTCCACAACGAATTGAAGAACCTCGAAAGCGAGCTCTGAGCACCTGATGGCAACGAGCACTGACACCGGCCCGACGGCTGGCGGCTACGTCGAGGAGTTCCGGTCGTTCCTCGAAGAGACGTGGCTGGGCTACGCGCTGGTACTCCCGGCGGTCGTCCTGATGGGCATCATCATCATCTTCCCGACGCTCCGGGGCATCCAGTTGGCCTTCTTCGAGGCGTCGCTGTTGAATCCCGAGCAACAGACGTTCGTCGGGCTACAGAACTTCGCGCAGATGTTCGCCGACGCGACGTTCCAGTCGGCGCTGTGGCACACGGTGTTGCTGACGTCGATCGCCGTCTCGCTGCAGTACCTGCTCGGGTTAGGGCTCGCGCTAGCGCTCAAAGAGAAGGTGCCCGGCGCGGGGCTGTTCCGGAGCCTGTCGATGATCACGTGGGTGTTGCCCATCATCGTGATGGTCATCATCTTCCGGTTCCTGACCCAGACCGGGTTCGGCCCGGTCAACGTCATCCTCGACAGTCTCGGGATGGAGACGGCCGCGTGGTTCGGGCGACCGGGCGTGGCGTTCCCGCTCGTCGTGTTGATGCACGTCTGGCGGAACACGCCGTTCTACGCCATCGCGCTGTTGGCGGCGATGAAGTCCATCCCCGACACCCAATACGAAGCGGCACGACTCGACGGGGCCGGGCCGCTCCAGCGGTTCCGCTACATCACGCTTCCCCAGATCTCGTACGTGTCGATGATCATGATCGTGTTGCACGTCATCTTCACGTTCAACAACTTCGACATCGTCTTCCTCTCGACGGGGGGCGGCCCGCTGGGCAACACCGAGGTGCTCGCAACGTACATCTACAAACAGGCGTTCCAGCAGTACGCGATGGGCTACGCCGCGAGCATCGGCGTCGTGATGTTGCTCATCATGATGGTCTTTACCGTCGTGTACGCCACCCTGGAGGCGCGTGACTGACCATGGCAACTGACACGCAATCGCAAGCACGTTCGACGAACCGCTCACTCTCGGACCGAATAGACGCGTGGCTCGCAGAGGACATGTCGCCCAAGCGCGCGATGGGCGTGTATGCCGTTCTCGGCGTCTACATGTCGTTCCTGTTGCTCCCGGTGGCGTACATGGTTATGGCGACGTTCACCTCGCCCGACTTCCTGTACTCGCCGCGACTGGTGCCGGCGCTGAGCGAGCTGACGCTCCAGAACTACGTTTCCATCCTCTCGACGGGGCTGTTCCAGCAGTACTTCATCAACTCCACCATCGTCGCAACCGCGACGACGGCGATCACGCTGGTCGTCGGGACGCTAGCCGCGTACTCGATGTCGCGGTTCGAGTACCCCGGTCGGAGCGGCCTGCTGTTTACCTTCTTGGGGACGCAGATGCTGCCGCGGGTACTCATCCTCATTCCCTTCTTCCTGGTGATGTTCTCGCTGAACCTCATCGACTCGCTGCTGGGCATCATCATCGCCCACTCCGTGCTGGGAATCCCGCTGGGGACGTGGTTGCTCAAGGGCTACTTCGACGACATCCCGGAGTCACTCGACGAGGCCGCGAAGATGGACGGCTGTTCGCATCTCGACATCCTCGGGCGCATCATCGTCCCGATGTCGCTGCCGGGCATCACCGTCGCCGGGTTCTACACCTTCATCCTCTCGTGGAACGACTTCCTGTTCGTCTCCATCCTCTCACAGACCGCGGCGACCCGGACCCTGCCGTTCGGCTTGCAGCTGTTCCAGTCGCAGAACACCGTCGCGTGGGAACTGCTGCTGACCGCCGCGACGGTTACGATGATTCCCGTCGTCGTGCTGTTCGCAGTCTTCCAGCACTGGATCGTCGAGGGGCTTGCAAGCGGCGGGATGAAAGGGACCTAACTGGATCACCCCCTCCTGTTTGCTTCGGATAGTCGAGTGTTACGTACCAACCATATACAGATAGATATATTATACTTCTACGAAACAGTAACTGATATGCCAAATGTTCGGCTGTAGCGGGCAGAACGACTCGCGGAACTGCATAGCAGCCGCTGTCTACCGACTCAATGGCATTTCTTGGAACAGACCTGTCGGTATCTCGTGATATATAGCGGCTCTCATTCCTTCGAGAGAATCATGTCGAAAATCGTCTATTCGATGCCAGAGAAACGCGATTCGACGACACATCGATCCGAATCTTGACGGAGGCCTCGATTCGACGTATGTGATGCTTGGTATATCTGTAAATTCGCCATATATGGTTCCGAACGTCACCGGTACGGATAGGGGTCGCTGTATGCGACCGACAACGCCGTCGCTCTCCGACCGAGAAAAACAAGAGAAGTCTGGCGTCAGAACGGCGCTTCGGGGCCTTCGTCGTCGCCGCCGACGTCGCCGCCGCGGGAGTCGCCACCGGGGAACGAAGGGTTCATGCCGCTACCGCCGGCCATGCCCTCCTGCTGTTCCATCCCGGTACGCGCGACGACCTCGTTGATCTCGGGGATCTCCTTGGTCATGCGCGTCTTGATGGCCTGGATGGTCATCGGGGAGATGCCACAGCCGGAGCAAGCGCCGCCCAGACGGATGGTGACGCTGCCTTCCTCGCGGTCGATCTCCTCGATGGCCGCGCTACCGCCGTGCATCTGAATCTGCGGGAAGTTCCGGCGCAGGAAGTTCGTGATACGTTCGCGCAGGTCGTCCCCGTCCTCTGTTTCCGTGCTCATGGTGACTCTAAGTCGGGGCCGGGGAGACATAGACCTTTGGACTGGAACCCCCAACGCCTCGGCCAGAGTTTGCCGGGTCAAGATTGATGCCCGAATAGGACGTACCGAGAGCATATGGATGACATGGGAGAGCCGATGCGGCACTTTCAGGTTCCCGACCGCGAGGGCCTCCCCGAGGACGTCCGGGAGCGAATCGACGAGGAGACAGAGCGTGCGGGCTTTACGCCCAACGTCTTCCGGTCGATGGCCTACCGTCCGTCGCACTTTCGGGCGTTCTTCGAGTACCACGACGCACTGGTAGAAAACACGGAACTCGAACGCGCGGAGATAGAGATGATTATCGTCGCGGTCAGTGGCGACAACCACTGTCTGTACTGCGTCGTCGCCCACGGTGCGCTCCTTCGTATCTACGCCGAGGCCCCGCGACTGGCCGAACAGGTCGCCACGAACCACCGCACGGCCGACATCAACGAGGCCCACGAGGCGATGCTGGATTTCGCGGTGAAACTGACCGAACATCCGGCCGCAGTAGACGAGAGCGATCTCGAACGCCTCGAAGGCTACGGCTTCAGCCGGCGGGCCATCTGGGACATCGGTAGCGTCACCGCCTTCTTCAACCTCTCGAACCGACTGGCTCAGCTCGCCGATATACGACCGAACGAGGAGTTCTACGACCTCGGGCGGGACGCCGACGAGTAGGTGCTGACCGCCGTTTACCCCACCGCGATACCGCCTTTCATTCCAAGTGAGAAGTGCGGTTCGCAGTGGTACAGCGCAACGCCGGTCTCTTCTACCGTCCGGGTGTACTTCACGCCCGATCCGCCGACCGCTTCACCGGAACTGAACTCGTAGTCGGACTCGCCGAGTTGCTCCTCGGGGAGCGCTTCGACGTTGTGTGGGTTCCCTTCGCCGGTCCAGTTCCAGCGTATCTCCGTCCCAGTCGAGACGACGACGGCGGACGGGCTGTACGCGAAGTTCCCGTTGTTGCCTTCCGCGCCCACATCGACGGTGAGGCTGGGACTGTCCCGGCTGTCGGTTAGCGCCCCGTCGTACGTGTCGTCCGCGCCGCCGATGTCCGTCTCGGTCAACCACTCGTCGATGCTGGGATACGCTTCGGCGGAGACCGTGCCGCCGTCGCTATCGTCTCCACCGTCGCCGCTACCGCCACCGCACCCCGCCACTCCCCCGACGCCGGTGATGGCTACTGTCCGTAGTAACTGACGTCGAGAGACAGCGAGTGTTGTCATGTGTTCAGGCTAGTCTTCCACGTCGATAGTTACAGCGTTCCTATCGGGTCACAGGACTGTGTTGGCCGCGTGACGTTCCCAGCTGCGGCGTTCACCGGACACGACGGTTCCAATGGATTCAGCCGAGTGTAACCGGATATTTCCCGTCCACCGTCTCGTCGATAGACCGTGCTGCCGCCGTCGGATAGGGTCGGCTTATCAGTTCCTTGCCTGTGTGTAACTAATCCCGCGATGGACCGAGGACCCCTATGGGTTGGATTTCGCCGTCTCGATTACTCCTCTCTCTCGCGGTCGCGCTGGTGGTCGTCGGCGCGATGCCGATGGCCACTGCGACACACCACGGCATAGCTGTCACCGGTCAGTCGCCAGCTTTCCAGGTCGACTCGGAGACGCCGACGAACGAGACGCCCACAGAGACGGCGACCCCGACGCCGACCGAGACGGAAACCGAGACCGACAATCCGGAAACAGAGACAGAGAGCCCGGAAGCCGAGACGGCGACCGAAGATTCAACAGCGGAACCGGAGACGACCGTCGACGAAGCGACCGAGACGGAGAGTGAGACCGAAACCGACGACGGTGGGCTGGGCTCGCTCATCGACGAGATCCTGTCCCCGACCGACGAGGCGGAAACCGAAGAAGCGACGGAGACGACCGAAGCGGAGACTGCGACGGAAGACGTTACTGAAGCGGAGACGGTCCCGGAGGAACCGACCGAAACCGCGACCGAAGCGGAGACGACTACGGAAGAAGCGACAGAGACGGAAACCTCAATCGAGGAGGAGACGGACGAGGAGGAGACGGACGAGGAGGAGACTGCGACGGTCGAAGACGACGACCCGCAGACGGAGACTGCGACTGCCGACCAGACGGAGAGTGAGACTGAAACCGACGAAACTGAAGAGACGGACGAGACCGAAACCGACGACGCAGGTGAAGAGGACGAGACCGAAACTGCCGACGAACCGGAAACCGAAACGGAGACACCTTCGTCGACCCCCGGGCTCCCACCGCTTCTGTCGCCGATTTTCGACCAACCCGCGACGCCGACGCCAACACCGGAACCGACGCCAACTTCAACGCCGACAGAGACGGAGACTCCGACACCAGAGCCGACGCCAACTTCAACGCCGACAGAGACGGAGACTCCGACTTCGACGCCCACGCCGACGGCGACTCCTTCGCCGACGCCAACACCAACACCGACAGAGACGGAAACCCTGACACAGACACCGACACCGACGGCCACGCCGACCCCCGATGATTCGAGTAGCGACGGCGATACAGACGACGAATCGGTGTCGAGTGACGACGGAGGTGCGAGTAGCGAGATCAGCGGCGGCGATGGACCGAGGCACGGCAACCCGGCAGACGAGAGCGATTCGTCGACACTGCTCGTCACACAATCACAGACGAGTGACGGCGTCAGCGTCACCGTCCGAAACGCCGCGGCCGGAACGACGGTGACGCCCGACTTCGCGGCGAACAGCCAGTCCGCGGTCGCCGTCTCAGGTATGCGCGTCACGTTCACGGCGGAACGAGAGCGCGTTCGGGCGACGGTGGGGTCGGCGCGGACTGATTCGGGCTCGCTTCCGTCGGTCTCCACCGGCGACGTGCTGGGGTACATCCCAGTCGAGACGGGTGTTGACGACGAGGCAATTGGGACTGTCGACGTCGCAGTTCGGGTCGATCAGACGGCACTCCCGACCAATCGGTCGAGCGATAGCGTCGAACTGTTCCGATACACGAATGGGTCGTGGCGGCCGCTGGAGACGACCTACGACGCCGACGCGGGACAGTACCGCGCCACTGCCGGGGACCTCTCCTCGCTTGCGGTCGTCTCGCTCGCGCCGGGCGAGGTAACGGTTGTCGAGACGACCAGCCCGCCCGATTGGGCCAGCGCGGGCTACGAGACGAGCATTGTCGCGACCGTCGAGAACCCCGGTGACCGTCCGGCCAATCGGACGCTGACCGTCACCGTCGACGGCGAAGCGGTCGCCACTCGAAACGTCTCGCTCGCGCCGGGCCAGCGGAAGGACGTGACGCTTCAGTTCCCGGCGAGGGAGGGGACCGTCGCCGTCGAGGGCGTCGAGGCGGGCCAGCTCCGCGTCGGCGAAAACGATGACTGGGACCGAAACCCCGGTACCGGACTGACGGACGGTGACGGCCCCGGTTTCGACCTCGGACTGGCGGCGCTGGCGTTCGTCGCGTTCGTCCTCGTCGGCGTCGTTGCACGGGTGCGTCGGGCGATGCGCTGACCGACGGGCGGTCGGCAGCACAGGCAGCCCGTCGTCACTTCTCCGTCTCGTAGGGTTCGCCCACGGCGGCGGGCATCCGCGTGTAGCCGACGGCGGCCAGCACCACCAGCACGGCAACGTAGGGGAACAGTTCGGTGATGCTGCCCGGGAGCGCGATACCGATCGTCTGGAGCTGTATCTGGAGCATCTCCATCGCGCCGAACAGCAGCGCCGCACCGAACGCGCCGACCGGGTTGTAGTTGCCGAAGAGGTACGCGACGATGGCGATCCAGCCCCGTCCGTCGACCATCGTCACGCCCGTTCCCGTGAAGCCGCTACCGATACCGATAGAGAGGACGGCACCGCCGAGTCCCGCCATCGCGCCGGAGAAGATGACGGTAGCGTAGCGGACGCGGTTGACGTCGACGCCCGCGGTGTCGAGCGCCTGCGGGTTCTCGCCAGCGGCCTGTATCCAGTAGCCGTAGCGAGTGCGATAGAGGACGACCCACGCCGCGGCGGTGAGGAACAGAGTGAGCCACAGCAGCGGTGAGGAGTCGAAGACCAGTCGACCGAGCACCGGAATCTCCGCGAGGACCGGGACTGTGATGGTGTCGATATTCGGCAGTGACGGGCTGGAGACGCCGCCCCAGATGACCGTTGCAGTAAAGGGACCGAACCCGAGCGCGACGAACCAGACGGCGAGTCCGGCGACGATCTGATCGGCCCGATAGCGGATGGTCAGCAACGCGTAAATCACCGTCAGTAGTGCGCAGACGAGGACCGCGACGAGGATCCCGAGCCAGAGGTGAGTCTGCGTGACCGCGCCCTCGCCGGAGACGATGGAGGCGGTGGCGGCGGCCGCCAGCGCGCCGAATATCATGAACCCCTCCAACCCGATGTTGAACACGCCGCTCTTCTCGGCGTAGAGACCACCGATAGCCGCCAGTGCGATGGGGATAGCCGCCTGTAGCGCTCGCTGTGCGGCCCCGACGGTGAGCAGTTCAGCCCCGGGGAGATCCAGCAGCGTCGCCACCCCGCCGACCACGAAGAGGACCAGCAGACCGACGCCGACGGTGATGCGGACCGGATTCGCGTACTCCGCGACGCTCATTCCTCGTCACCTCCGAGACCGGTTCGCCGGCCGGCCATCCGGAACAGCTCCGGCGTGGCGACGAACAGGACGACGAGGCCGACGACGCCGTCGACCAACTGCCGTGGCACGTCCAGCGTGAAGCCGATGTACTGTCCGCCGGCGTCCAACCCGCCGAACAGCAGGGCGGCCGGGACGACGCCTAGCGGGTTGTTCGCGGCCAGCAGGCTCACCGCGATCGCGTCGAAGCCGAAGCGGGGGAACGTGCTCGGGTCGCTGTAGTAACCCAGAATCATGATGGCGAACATCGCGCCCGCGAGACCCGCGACCATCCCCGAGAAGGTCATCGTGAGGACGACGGTTCGTTTCGGGTCCACGCCGGCGTAGGCCGCGGCTGCCGACTGGTGGCCGCTGGTGACGAGGTCGTAGCCGTAGCGGGTGCGACCGAGCACGAACGCGACGGCGATCGCGGCCAAGAGAGCGACGCCCAGCCCGATGACCGAAAAGGAGCTACTGCCGAAGGCGAACCCGGGGAGGTCGACGTACGACGGGAGTTGCTCGGTGTTCGGGGCCGACGCCCCCGCTGGCCGGAGGTGGCTATCGACGAGGTAGAAGACGACGCCCGAGGCGATGAAGTTCAGCATGATGGTCGTGATGACTTCGTTCGCGTCGGCGTAGGCCTTCATGATGCCCGGAATCGCGGCGTACGCGCCACCGACGAGCATGGCCGCCGCGGTGCCCAGTATCATCAGGAGGACGCCACCGACGACGCCAGTGGGCAGGAACGGTGCGAGAGACAGGACAGTAACGACGGTGGCGAACCCACCGACGACGAACTGTCCCTGCACGCCGATGTTGAACACGCCCGCCCGGAACGCGATGGCGACGGCGACGCCAGTCAGGACGAGCATCGTCGTCTGCCGGAGCGTGAAGGCGACGTTGGAGATGGTCCCGAATGCGCCGTAGGTGAGCGCCGTGACGAACTCGACGGCGTCGTATCCCGAGGCGGCGACGATTACGGCTCCTAACAGCAGCGCCAACAGCGTCGAGGCCACCGCGATGGCGAACCGCTCCAGGACGGAGGCGCGGACCATTCGGTCTGCCGCCCGGTCGAGCGTCGCTCGAACGGTTCCGCTATCGAGCCCGCTCACAGTTCGACCTCCCGGTCGCCATCGCTCGGTCGGTCGTCCGTCGGCGAGTCGCCGGTCATCAACAGGCCGAGGTCCTGTTCGGTCACCTCGTCGGGGTCCACTATATCGACGAACTGCCCCTCGTACATGACGGCGATGCGGTCCGAGAGCTTCTGGACCTCGTCGAGTTTCGAGGAGACGAGCAGGACCGCCATCCCCCGGTCACGCATCTCTAGCAGCCGGTTGTGGATGAACTCGATAGAGCCGATGTCGACCCCGCGAGTCGGGTGCGAGGCCACGACGAAGGCGGGGTCGCGTTCCAGCTCTCGCCCGACGATGAACTTCTGCTGGTTCCCACCCGAGAGCGACGCGGCCTCGGCCTCTCGGTCGCCCGGCTGTACGTCGTAGTCGTTGATGATGTCGTCGGCATGATCGCGAACGGCGTTCCAGTCGAGGAAACCGCCGCTCTCGAATGGATCGAGCGTCTGGTTGCCGAGCAAAGCGTTGCGCACGAGGTCGTAGTCCTGAACGAGCCCTTCCTCCTGTCTGTCCTCGGGGACGTAGGCGATGCCGGACTCGATGCGGCGGCGGCGGTTCGTGTCGGTGACGTTAGTTCCCTCGAAAGAAATCGTGCCGTCATCGACCGTTCTGAGACCGACGAGTGCCTCGACGAGTTCGGACTGGCCGTTCCCTTCGACGCCAGCGATACCCAACACTTCGCCCTCGCGTATCTCGGCGTCGACGCCGCCGACCTGTTCGAGGTTGCGGTCGTCTCGTACGCGGAGGTCGTCTACCTCGACCAACACGTCGCCGGGCGTCGTCTCGCGCCGTTCCACCTCGAACAGCACGTCCCGGCCGACCATCATCCGGGCGAGTTCCTCGCGGGAAGTGGTCGCCGCGTCGACGGT
Source organism: Haloarcula amylovorans (assembly GCF_004681185.1). GTDB lineage: Archaea > Halobacteriota > Halobacteria > Halobacteriales > Haloarculaceae > Haloarcula > Haloarcula amylovorans. The sequence goes on from NZ_SRIF01000002.1 coordinate 454,604, forward strand.
GCCGACTGCCGTACCGTCTCGCAGTACCGTGATGCGGTCGGCCGCCGTCATCGCCTCGTCGAGTTTGTGTGTGATGAAGATGAGCGAGCGCCCGCGGTCGGTGAGTTCGGCCATCACGTCGAACAACGCGTCGACCTCCTGTGGGGTCAACACCGCCGTCGGCTCGTCGAGGACGAGTGTCTCCGCGCCCCGGTAGAGGCTCTTGACGATCTCGACGCGCTGTTGGACGCCCACGCCGAGTTGCTCGACGCGCGTATCGAGGTATTGGTCGACGTCGAAGCCGTAGGTGTCACAGATTGCTTCGATGTCCGCGCGCGCGCTCGACTGATCGACCAGGCCGCCGCTGGTCGGTTCCTGTCCGAGTACGATGTTCTGGAGGACAGTCATCGTATCGACCAACTGGAAATGTTGGTGTATCATCCCGACCCCGGCGTCGATGGCGTCCCGCGGCGAGACGAACCGTCGCTCCTCGCCGTGGACCGAGATGGTTCCCGAATCCGGACGGTAGAGTCCGTAGAGGACGCTCATCAGCGTGGTCTTCCCCGCGCCGTTCTCGCCGACGAGGGCGTGGACCGACCCGGACTCGACGGTGAGGTCGACGCTATCGTTGGCGACGACGTCGCCGAACCGTTTGGTGATGCCGTCGAGTCGCACCGCGAACTGGCCTGCGTGTCTCGTTGTCATAGTAGTAGTAAGGGCGATAAACCGAGCGAGGTGACCGCTTCAGTCCTGACAGCCACCAGCGGTACACGGAACCGTGATGTCCCCGCTGACGATGGCCTGCTTCGATTCCTCTAAGTTCTGTGTGACGACGTCGGGGAGTTTCGGCCCGACGGCCTGCCCGAGGACCACCTCGACGGCGTCCTCTTCGAGGCCGAGGACGTTCGGGCCCTGTACGCTCCCCCAGTTGTCCTCGACGACGGCCTGTGCAACCTCGGCGGTGCCGCGGTTGATGTACTTCACCGCAGAGCCCATGATGACGTGCTGGTAGTCCGGTAGCGTCACGGACTGGTCGGCGTCGACGCCGACGGCGAACCGCTGGGCGTCCTGTGCAGCCTGGAAGACGCCCTGTCCGGCGGCAGCGGCAGCGTGATAGACGATGTCCGCGCCCGCATCGTACTGCGAACTGGCGATGTTGTTCGCCGTCTGCGTGTCGGTGTAGTTGCCGATGTAGCCGACGCGGACGTCGACGTTCTCGTTCACCCACTCGGCCCCGGCGACGTACGACCGCTCGAAGGCGTTGATGAGTGCGCCGTCGACGCCGCCGACGAACCCGATGGTCGCGTTGTCCGGATTCAGTGTATTTCCTTCGTGAGATAGTTCTCGGGTAGTCATCGTTCCGGCGAGCACGCCGGCCTGGAAAGACATCTCGTGGTTCGCCCACGTGTAGCCGGCGACGTTCGGTTGCTCGACGTGGGCGTTGATAAGCATCCACCGCTGATCGGGGTACTCCTCGGCGTTGGTCTGGAGCGCCTGCGTATGATTGTAACTGACTAGCACGATAAGGTCGTAGTTCGGGTTCTGGCTCTCGGCGAGCCGCGACTGGACGGTGCCGTACTGGGACTGGTCAGTCTCCTCGACCTGCTGGAGTTCGATGTCGTACTCCTCGGCGGCGTTCTGTAACCCCTCTAACGCGAGGTCGTTGAACGCCCGGTCCCCGAACCCTGCAGGACTGGAGACGATAGCGATGTTGGTCGTGCCGCCGCCACCGCCACCATCGCCGGTCGTGGTTCCGTCGCCCGTTCCCGTGCCGTCACCGGCGGTACCGTCGCCACCGTCGCCGCCACCGCCGTCTCCGCCCCCATCGCCGTCGTCGGTGAGACACCCGGCCAATCCCGCTGTTCCGAGGAGCGCCGCCCCAGACTTGAGGATGGCTCGTCGGTCGATGTCGCTCGCGGTCAATCGCCGTCTGTACGCCCGTGTCGTCCGGTCGCTGTCGGTGGTATCGTTAGTCATGGATCGTTCTGTACTACAATTTTTAATTATGCTATATATTTCTTTGCCAAATGACACTATCTCGGCATCGTCCCACCTGCGAGAACACGAAAAACCGTGCGACCTCTCTACGGAACACGGACGTGAACGACCCTGCCCTGCTCGCGCTGACACACTCGCTGAGGGCGGGGTCGTTCACGCTGTCTATCATCTGAATAGAACGACGGCACGCAGTCCTGTGAGTGTGTACAGATTCAGTCATCGAGAACGATTTTTTGTATCGCACGCTCCCTAGACACAAGAGACAGCGAGAGACCACTGATGCGAGTGATCATCGTCGGGGCTGGTGAAGTCGGCTCCAATATCGCAGCCAGTCTGGCCGATAGTCACGATGTCGTCGCCGTTGACGTCGATTCCAAGACGGCCGAGGAACTCACCTCTTTGAATGACGTGTTGGCGATAGAATGCGATGGAACATCGCTGTCGGTCCTCGGAGACGCCGGGATCGGCAAAGCGGACATGCTCATCGCCAGCACCGACGACGAGACCTGTTTACGACCGCGAATCCGAGTGCGACCCGGCCAGTCCGTCTGAGCGGAACCGTCGTCGAAGCGGAGACGATTCGAGACATCTACGCCTACACGCTCGTGAGCAGGATCTTCTTCATCGTCGCCACCATCTTCGTCGTCGACGCGTCCCGAGTGCGGTTGACAGTCACCGCGTTCGAGGCGATGGGGGCGGCCACAGTGACCTTTTTCAACGTCGTCCCGGCCTTCGGTATCGCTGGCCCACTCGAAAGTTACGACCCGTTTTCGCGGTCGAAGAAACTGGTCATGACCTTCCTCATGTGAATCGGTCGTATCGAGACCATCCCGGTGTTGGTGTTGCTAACGCCGTCGTACTGGCAGTCGTGATTCCGTTGTGGACGACACTGAATAGCGGCTCGGAGAGGGCGAAGACGTGAGCTGCGTAGTCAGCAGTCACCGGTCGCTGGACCGAACGATGTGTTCGTTCGCTGTCCATTTATCGACGTGTGCGCTACAGAACGCCACTTCGCGGCGCACGTTCGTGTCGAAACACGGCACAGTCGCGTTCTCACAGCAGTACGGATCGAAACACGGTACCGGTGTTTTGCCGTCGTTAAGCGTAATCTGGTCCCCACCCGGAGCGTCGTCTTGATCGCCACTCATGTTGTATACTTGCTCTTTCACGGCTTTGCTGGAGTATCAATATATGCGCTACTTCTGCAAGTTGTTTATAAGTATGTGTGGGGTGTTGGCAGACGAACTGTCGAGTAATATACCTATAGAGATGACCTGTCGCCTGCTCCATAGTCCGCGCACCGATAGTCGGCTTACCAGACGGTAGGCACCTCAAGTTTCTCTACGCTCAGCGCGAATTTTTGTGGGTGTGTTCGTCTCTCAGTAGTAGGATGTATCTGCTCGGCCATCTCGGAGTTGGAATGCTCGCGTTCGCGCCGCTGGCCCATCGCCTCTGTCGGACCGGTCGCGGCCGACTGGCCTGCATTGGGATGGCTACGGTACTCCTCTTGGCGTCGTCTCCCGACGTCGATACGTACATTCCGGGCATCGCGCACCGGGGTATCACCCACACCGTGTGGGCGGCGCTTCTGGTCGGCGCGCTGCTCGCGTTCCTTGGTTGGCGGATTCACACCGACGATTCCGGTCGGAACGGTGCTGCCGGGTTCGCTTTCCTGCTCGGCATGGTGAGTGTCGGCTCACACCTACTCGGTGACGTACTGACGCCGATGGGGATTCGACCGTTCGCGCCGTTCGTCGGGACGGAGTACACGCTGTCGCTCGTCGTCGCCCGCAACCCTGCGGCGAACCTCCTGCTTCTCGTTGCAGGCGTCCTCTCGCTCACCCCTTCCCTCGGGCGCACCTGGGCCCGGGTCGGATATCCACTCCCATCGTGGCCGGCCCGGCTGCCGGATGGCCGGTCGGACGTCGCGTCGTCTGGTCCCGACCCAGTCGGCGAGGACTGAGTATCGTCGACTCGGCAGTGCTTGCGTACGTACGCGACCCCGACTCGATGGGCCGACCCTATAGTAGCCGTTGAAAATCGATGCACACCCGACCGCATGACGGTCGGGATTCGCCGCAGCGCTCGGTACAAACCCGCCGACTCACTGTGACGTTCGGGCGGTCGTATCCGAGAGACATACAGGGAGTCCAGGCGTACACTGGTCACGATGGCGTATCAGATGCTCACGCGCAACCAGAAGACGATGCAGATTCGACGAGGCACTCTATGAGTTTCTTGGCAGCAGTGGTTGTCCTCATAGTGGGGTTCGTCTCCGGAGTCATCGTTAGATGGGTCGCCGGTCTCGCCGCGATCATTGCCCTCCTGTTAGTGATACTCGGAATAGCAGCACCAGACATCGGTCTCGTCAATTACGTTATTCAGCAGTACTACACTGGTAACGAGCTATTGTTCCTCGCTGGATTGTTGTTCGGTATCGACGCCAAACAAACGAAGAAAGTCGTGGTCGAGCGCTGAAACCGTTCCGAAGAAGGCGGAATCCACTGCGACTACCATGCGACCGTCTTCGAGAAAGTCATAGAGCTAATCCAACGCGAGTGAGAGTAAAAAGACGCCTACAACTGTTCAGTCGAGTGATGTCCACTTCTGTGCGAACGCAGCGGAATCTCGACCGTCGGTAGGATCGTCGCGGTCGCTGGGACTGCTACGGCTCTCGGCGAGTCGCTCACCCTGGGTTCACCCATCGAAGATGGGACAGTCACAGCATCTTTTCGTCTGCGTGGTCTCTCTCCGGTGATGACCGAGTTCGACCCGGAAAAGTTCGAGGATAAGTACCGTCACTACTTCGAGGAGCTGGAAACGGCATATTCGAATGCCTATCAGAAACTCCACGGCCGGTACGATTCCGAGGTGCTTCGTGGGATCGACCGGCAGGTCCTCAGTGAGAGCGAACCCGTATACGAGGGAAACGGCGAGTTCCGCGTCGTACTGCCGGATGATACGCCAGAGCGGGCCGAGTCGCTGCCCGGCGACGAGGAAACGTTCGACACCGTGCTTACCGCCTATACCGACAACATCGAGGCCGAACTTCGCCGTCTCTTCGAGTTTGATTCGTAGTCGGGAGGAGTGGCCGTGTCGGCCTCCCCCGATCGAATCCGAGATTTTCTAACCGACGAGCGAGAGTCTGCATTCCTCACTCGGATTTGAACGGGTGGTAATTCGAGGAGTTCGATAGGGTCATAATGAATGCGAGGCGGAAACCCGCGCCTTTAGGCGCGGGAGGAAGCCGACACCCCGCTACACAATCTACGTGCATCGGCAGACCGACTCCCCCACCAGTAGATTAAGATTTAAAAATGCTTGCTGTGTTGTGAAGTACGTGGAGGTCCGTCGAACCGTTCCCGTCAAACTCGATGTGGACGACAGCGACGCGGATCTTCTTCGAGAAACAATCCAGCAGTTCCTCGACTCTGCCAATTATGTTGTAGACGTTGCCTCTGAAGGAGAGTCTGTCGAGACACGCAAGTCCGTACTTCACGAGGAAACCTACAGCGACGTGCGCGACCGAACTGACTTGCACAGCAACCACGTTCAGTCTGCACGCGACCGCGCTGTAGACGCGCTCAAAAGCGTCGTCTCGAAATGGAAGAAAGGCGAGTACGCCTCTCTACCGACGTTCACGACGCCGTTCTGTGAGTACAACCAGCGCAACGCGACGTTTTACGACGACCACGCCACGCTGTCCACCATCGACGGGCGTGTTACCGTCGACTACATACTCCCTGATGAGGACCGCGACACTCCTCACACGAAGTACCTGTTCAATGAGGACTACGAGCGGACAGGTGCGACACTCCACGAGCGCGAGGACGGACTCTACCTCCATATCCGAACAAAGGCGGATATGGACGCCCCCGAACATTCTGAGAACGGAACGGTTCTCGGGGTAGACCTCGGGGTCGAGAACATCGCTGTTACCTCGACAGGGGCGTTCTGGTCTGCCGCCGAACTCGCCCATTGGCGTACTGAGTACGTCGAGCGCCGTCGGTCGCTTCAGGAGTGTGGGACGCGGTGGGCACACGAAAACGTCCAGTCGGTCGGTGATACGGAGACAGGGCGGTTCACACAGGAACTACATCGCATTGCGAACGAGCTTGTCAAGGAGGCTTTGGAGAACGACTGTTCGCATATCGCGTTCGAGAACCTGACAGGCATTCGTTCTCGAATGCCAAACGCCCGGAAGTTCCATGAATGGACGTTCCGACGCCTGTTTGAGAACGTGGAGTACAAAGCCGAGGAATACGGTATCTCGGTTGAGCAGGTGAATCCAGCGTACACGTCACAGCAATGTTCGACGTGCGGGTTCACCCACGAGGAGAATCGCCACGGAGAGTCGTTTGAGTGTCAGCAATGCGGGTACGAGAACCACGCTGACTACAACGCCTCGAAGAACATCGGTCTGAAACTCCTTCGCAACCAAACTGGCGGTGAGGGAGGCGCACCCGTAGGCGTGCGCTTGAACAGTGGGATGTTGAACACGAACGGAGTCACATCCGTGCCTGAATTGGCTTGAGTGGGAGTCCACGCTGAATGCCACGGCCTTCAGGCCGTGGTAGCTTACGTCTTTACAAGCGGTCTAGAAGAATTCCCAGGGTTATATCCATAGTTAGAATACAAATATTAAGTAAATAAAATTTAATAAAAAGACAGCGATGGAGTACAGTCACCGCTATCCTGCATACCCAACACAAGAGGTAGCGGAACGACTGGGACGTCACATCGACATTCACTGTCAAGCGTACAACTACACCCTATACGAATACGAGAACGTGGACGCCAACGACATCGGCTCCGCGTACAAACACCACGGACGACTTCCCGGCTGGAAAGACGAGTTCCCCGTTTTCTCGGAAGTCAACTCGAAAGCACTCTAGCGAACTGTTGCTCGGTTGGCTCTGTTGAAATCATATTCTTCAGACACAATATGGAATGAAACAGCCGTTAGATAGAGCGTGCTTACAACATGAATAGTGTCTGATTCTACCTCCAGAAGCAGGTACCAACTTCGCTCCGCAAAGCCTGCAAATCTAGTTGGTGAAAGAGCACATCTGGCCAAAATCATCTCGGTCACAACCCTCTTTGAAATCGATGTTGAGTGTAGACCGATATCTGACATCGGCGACGACACAATCCACATTTCTCGATGTTGCGAACTCCGTAACGGATTTTTCTATCCAATCGGTTTGGTCTACTCGGACACGGACTGTATAGTCGCCCGGAGTACTTCCCCATTCACACTCCGCCACAGCCCCATCGTTGTATTGCCCACCATTCTCGAATTCACGTGCTGCTTCAACCCTATGTGAAGAGGAATGAACAATCTCCCCATCTCGTTTTACTTCAAGATCAAACCGGTGTGGCGAATCTGTGTCCGCATTATGGACTCCAAACCATCCGAGCTGAGTAGTTGGGTTCACGGTTTCCCGAATAGAGGAAACACATCCACCACTGACGGCTGGTATCAGTATTCCAAGTGTGGCAATGAAACTCCGACGTTGCACACCCATATTTCATTTGCTCATCAGTAAGTGCTTTCCCCGTATTGACCACACCCGGGCCAGGACTGGTCACCTGCTGAGGATTTCAACAGAGCCGCTCGGTTCTACCACAACCTCGACGGACTCTCCGAGCAGAAACAAAACGGGGACAAGGTCGGGAAGTTGAAGTGGAAGTCACCGCGAGAGGATGCGAGACGATCGACCGACACAGTGGGGACCCACAGCACCGGAAATCGGAGAGGGAATCTCGATACCCAGCGGCACTCCTAGTCGTGATATACAGTTGAAACGCACATAACCAGTGGATACTAGACGGGACGATGAAGCCGCTTTGAGCCGGTTTACTGTCTATCTAAGCGCTATTTAGCCACCACAATATAAAGAAGTGACATAACGAATGACGGGGCAGATGAAGCGAAACACCAATCGCCGGATGTTCCTCACTGCGACCGCATCGAGTGCTGCCATGTTCGCAGGCTGTGGCGCACTTGGTGATACCGACCCACAGAATACCGAAACGCCCGCGGGCAACGAAACAGCTACGCCCACTGCGACGCCGGAAACCGAGACCGGAACGGGGACGCCCGAGGAGACGGGGACGCCCTCCCAGCAGTTCGATTATACGAACCGGGGGGAGGTCCTCGACGACTTCGAGAACCTCGAGTACTGGGGGACGATTCAGGGAGACGTCTCCGCGGAGACCGAAGACGTCTTCCGCGGCAGCCAGTCCGTCCGCATCCAGAACCCGGCCGGTGGTGGCGCGGGGATGTACAAGGCCTACCCGGACGGCCTCGACCTCACGAAGAACAACCTCTCGATTGCGGTGAAGATGGAAAAACCCAGCCCGGGCAAGCTCGCGATGGAAGTCATCGCGCCCGCCCGGAGCGACCACCTCGTCTGCCGGCGCTACATCCCAGACGCCATGGACGGCTGGATGCGCGTCGACCTTGGCTACACCGGCCTTCGAGGCGACCCGATGCTGGAGAACGTCCAAGAGCTCCGCATCGTCGTCCTCTCGGACGGTGAACCCATCAACTTCGTCGTCGACGACCTGCGTAAACACCCCAAGCAGACCGATAAGGGCCGCGTCGTCCTCTCCTTTAGCGACAGTCACGCCTCTCAGTACGACGTGGCGTTTCAGGAACTCAAGAAACGCGACATACCCGCGATGGTCGCCGCAGTGCCAGACCAGATCAACAGCGACGGCGCGCTCACGACCGGACAACTTCGAGAGATGCAAACCGCCGGCTGGGACGTGGTCTCCTCGCCACACGTCGGCACGCCGTTGCCCGAGATGTCCGAGGACGAACAGCGTCGGACTATCAAGCAGACGAAGGAGTACCTCCGTCTGAAAGGGTTCCGAAAGGGGATGCAGTTCGTGGCCCTCCCCTACGGGCAGTACAACTCGACGACGCTCGACCTCGTCGACGAGTTCCACGAGTATGGCTTCGCCTACGGTGCGGGACCGAACATCGTCCCACCGGTCGGGAAAGAGGCCGTCTCGACGGTCAGCGGCGCAGACCTGAACGGCGCGGCTCGGATGATCAACCTCGCGGCGAAGTACAACCAGCTCACCGTCGTCAACTTCGCCGACATCGGCAAAGAGCAGGACGTCGATACGGAGCACTTCAACCACTTGCTGGACATAATCGAGGACTGGCAACGCCAGGACAAACTCGAAGTCGCCACGCCCTCTGACATCCTGAAACTAGAGCAGTCCTGAGACGCCGGTTACAGGCAGAAGCGCCCCTCAACGGTTCCGTCGCCGCCAATCTCAGGCGATGTCATCGAGACGCGTCTGTAGCGTCTCGACCGAACTGGTGACATCCATTCCCTCGCGTTCGAATCGTTCGAGTTGCTCTAAGAGTTCGGAATCGGCTCCTGGGCTGCAAAGGAACGCCGCCCCACCGGTAGCGGCCGTTCGCAGCATCCAGTGTGCAACTGGCCACAGCGCCGCCCACCTAGCAGTGGACAAGACGACGGCCACTCGCCAAGCGTGCGCGCGCCCCTCTGTGAGGCCGAGCAGCGAGAGCCACTCGTCCAGCCGTCCGAGTATCGCGTCGATATCTTCGATTCCTGGAGCATACATCGCTGCCAGTGCCGACTGCTGGGTGTCGACGAGACGGGCGAGTATCTCGTTGACGGCGCAGTGATCGGCGTATTTCGTCGCTCGGTTCGGGTCGATCCCGACGTCTCGAAGCGTCAGCGCGAGGTCGTAGTTGATGTGTGCATTGATACCGAGGAAGGCGTCCTGTATCACGAGGGCGTCACCATGGCGTGCCGTTCCGAAGGCGATACGCCACGGGGTGGGCACGGCATCAAGATTGCCGGCTTCGAACGCCAAGAATGCGCGTCGATAGTAGTTCGCGAATGTGACCGTGTAGGCGCGCATCCACGCCAGGTTCTCGAAGTCGCCCCGGTCGATACCCGCCCAGATCTGTCGGGTCATGCGACTGTAGATGGTGAGAAAAACCGAACGCCGGTCGCCACGAGCGACGAGGAGCCCTTCGAGGTGGCGGAGGCCTTCGTACGCGTCCTCAACCGACGTGTACGGAGACGTGACGGCCGAAACGAGTTCGTCGTCGGGCGTGCTGGGAGATTCGTACCGGCTGCGGTCGTAGCGAATCGCGCCCAGCAGCCTTCGAAGCCGCTTGGTGGCTGCGAGGTCCGTGAGTTCGCTGAACGGCCGCCGAGCGGTACTGGAAACCCTCATGGTACTCTTTCGACTCACCACATAATAGCTACTCCGTGTGAAATTGTCTACCGTCTGTTCTCCTTTCGATACTGAGAGCGACGCCGACTCCGAGGCGCGAATACACCGTCACCGTCGAAGACGGCGTGCCAGCGCTCTGTAGCTGTCCAGCGGACGGCTGTCAGCGAATGGTACGGTATCCGACACCGGCGACGACGGCGACAGCGTAGCTTCCCAGCAGGAAGGGTGCCCAGAACACCCAGAGGGCGTAGTTCGGAAACAGATAGCTCCCGACGGAACTGCCGACCATCATCACGAGGTAGCCCGGATACGCCAACGGCGTCAGTAGTCGACCGTCCAAGCTGCCGACGACGAGTGGGACCGTGAGGAGGGAGAATACGGTCACGACGACGCGGCCGGCGAACACCGTCCGGAGATGCCGAAAGTCGAATCCACCCGCAGTCGTGTCGCTCATCTGCTCCCGTCACCCGCCGTGATTTCGACCCGCCCGTCACGCCGCGGGATGCCGTGTTTCGCCAACAGCGTCTCGGCGACGAGCGACGTCCAGCGTGCCGCAGTCGGCGGATCGAGAATGAACTTCGTCGACTCCACGATGTACCCCGGAAGGTCGAGGTCACCCGCGACTTTGTGGACGAGAAGCGGCGAAGACCCGTCGAGGAGGTTCCCGCGCTCGTAGCGATGATACGGCATATACCACGGGACGACGGTATCGTTCGCGGTCTCGATGGCCGTCTGCGCGTACGTCGGTGCCGGGTCGACTACTGTCGGAAAAATCGCCTGCCCGACGGCCGATTCGTGGGTTCGATACACGCCCTTCGAGGAGTGTAAATCGAGGACGACATCGGGGTTGGTATTCTCGATCAGTTGCCAGATAGCCCGTGCGAGTTTCGTCTCCGCCTCTCGACCCGTAGGGAACTTCCGATTCAGGTCACCGCTGTCGTTGTGTCGCGTCCCTCGCTCGATGGCCGGTCGGTTCGCCTCCGGAAGGACGACCAGTTTTCCGGCGTCGAACTTCCACGAGGCCACGTCGCTCGCCGCCCGATACCCGCTCGGTTCGTCACCGTGCATCCCGCCGCCGACGACAGCGGTGGGACCGTCGTTCGGCGCATCGATGGTGACCACGTCTGTTGCGTACTTCGTCCCCGCAAGAAGCGTCTCCGTCGTGCGCGTCCCCTCACCTGCCTGTGTCATCGTCGTCGATGCCGCCCCGCCGGTCCCGATAAGCGCTGACCCACCGAGGGCCGCCATCGAGTGGGTGAGGAGCGTCCGTCGTCTCATTGTCGGCCATAGCTTCCACGAATGGAAAATTATCGGGGAGCTAAGTGCGTTCGCCGTGTCTCGTTGCCGCGAGAAGGGTAGTGCTCTACCGCATCCTCACTGCTATTGGTTTTGACATCCACCCACGACTGAAGTTGTGGGCTTTCTCCTTGATTTCGTGTAAGGAGGTTACACCGCGCTTTTCAGCGCTCTACAGAGAGGCCCGACTGTTCGAGACGCCCACACGGCGGCTTTCGTAGGTTGAGCACGTTATGACATCTTCCCCGCCGTGAACGACGGGGGACTCTCTCGCTGGTGAAAGGTAAGATTGGTCGAGAAGCGGATGTGGAACGTCCCGGAAAATGCGGAATCCACCGCTACTACCGTGCGACTGTCTTCGGGAAAGTCATACTCGACCACGGTGTCAGAGAGCTAATCCAACGCGAGTGGGCGCAAAAAGACGCCTACAACCGTTCAGTCGAGTGAAAGTTGAGAGTTACCAGGACGACAGTCCCGGAAGATCGCTTGTCAGGTTCGATAAGGCAGGGATACGCTCGATTATCTCCCGCTACCTCGTCGTCTTTACCGAATACTGATACAATAACAATATGCATAGTGGGCGTCTCTCAGGGCGAATGTCGACAGAAAGCCAACGCCGCGCATTAGAAACGGTCGAACAGTCTGGACGAGACCCCTGGACAGTGGCATCTGCAGTCTCCGTCGTACTTGCCCTGTTCGTGTATTTCGTCAACAAGGACAGAGAGATGGGGATATTTATCGGCCTGTGGGCGCCTACTATCCTCGCCTTCGCCAACTATTTCAAACAACAACGAATGTACGAAGCGATGAATCGCCTTCTAGAGCGGGAGGGTGTCATCGACCGAGTGGAGAAGATTGTACAGGGCCGGTAGCCTGCGCTCTCTGCGGAGAATAACAGCGACAAGCAACTGTCGAGTTGGCGAGATGTCGGTCAACGAGTTATCGACACGCTCTCGACACTACGGTTCTCGGGAGTCGGGAATCGACATCTGGTGTTATCTCTTCGGGCGACGAAGGACGTGTATGAACACACTCCGCAAATCGGTCGTGAGTCTGCTCGCAGGGATACTCGCCTTCGCTATCGTCGGCGTCGGCGTCACGGAAGCCCTCGCGCCGCACGTCTGGCCCTCCGCGATGCTGGGACTGCCGGCCGGCTTCGTCGCCGGGATGGTCGCGCTTCCGCTCACGTACCTCGGACTGACCTACCGAACTGAACGCCGAGCGACCGGACACGCATCCGTACGAACACGGCGTCGGCTCCGAACGTTCGCTGGGGCGACCGTCGGTTTCGTCGTCGGCGGCGGGCTCGCGATGGGAGTCGTCTGGACGCAGGCCATCGGGCTCGCGACGGCGATAGTGTTCGTCGGCTTCCCCGTCGGTCTCCTCTCGGCGGTCGTGGCCGGCTATCTCGCCTTTCGCCGAAGTTCCGTTGACCGGCAGCCGCCGGGGTCGACAGCGCATTGACATCCTCCCGCGCCTACAGACGCGGGAATCCACAAAGTGGAGATTCAGATTGCGCGTTTCCTCGGTTCTCAAGTACGCTTTCGCGTGGAACGTCGAAGGTCGCCACCGAGTTGTGACCAACGGTGTGCTTTCCAGCGCGTGTAGCCCTGTCAATGGGGCCTTCCTCCCCGCATACAGCAGGCGTCGAAGACGGCTGGTTATTCACCCAGCGAGGTAGCACGGGTCGCCTCACCCGAAGGCTACGGAAATCGGAGATTTCCGTGCGCCCGAAAACGCTCTGCGTTTTCGAGGATGTTAGGCCGTGCATGGTTCTCCCTCCCGTTGTGCGATATTCTCCGAAGCGCTCAGGTCGGCGTGTCGTCCACGATCGCACTCCGAACACGAAAAGTGGTCGCCATCACGATTGCCCATCGACCCACACACCGCTGGCTGGTGTGGTAGGCATCGACCGTCTCGACGCGGATGCCAGCGCGTTCGGCTTTGTACGTGATGAACTGTTGGAGCTGATGGAAATGCCACGAGGCAATCAGTCCAAATTCCGACCCTATTCGGGCTTGAGCGAGCCCCGATAGCGGGGTCGAAGCGTAGGGGGCAGCCGAACGTACCCTCTGCAGTCATCCGCGTCTCCGATGGCCGACGGGATATTATTTGCATCCGTCTCAGGTGAGAAGTGCGCGTTCTATACTCACGACCACACCGACGACTATCCGTGGGTTCTACTTGAGCCGAATGTTCTGTTCGGTACCGGTGACATCGACATGTCGGTTTAGAAGACGTATCGGGGTGTGTCGCTCTCGTTAGGGCGAATCCGAACCGACGAATCACCGTCTCGCAGCCGGACTCCATACAGGGGCCGCCGGCCGAGGGAAGCAGGAGCGCGGTGGGTCGAATGCCGAACGAATTGCTCACAATTCATCTAATACTCGAGTTCACCGTCTGTTTCTACCTCTTCCAAAATAGAAGTATTTTACTCCATTTAGTATTTATTTCTCCGAATATGACCTCGCTTCTGCCACACTCGCTCCGGGTTCTTGATAGTAGGTCTATAAAATAGTATAAAGTGTAGATCGTGCCATTTTCTACCGACATTTCGTCCAATTTGGGCTCTGAATTCGGCGTGTCCGTAGAGTGCGCCATCGCGGCAACTGCGGTTCGTGAACGCAGTCCCGCTATAGGGGCAATTGACTTCGCCGACAGAACCCCAGTCAGGCGAATTCGAACGTCTCGACCGAACTGTTTCCCTCCCCGTATCTGTGTAGGTGCTCTGCGATAGCAATATCTTGTGAACCCAGCCCGATTGGTACGAATACGACTCGATCGTCCGGATCTATCGCTCGTTCGTACCCCCCGTCGAGTACTTCACCGATGGTCGCACTTAGGTCAGTAGCTGTCAGTTCGTCACGCTCCGCCAGACCGGCCAATGCCCCGCGTTCGAGACACTGTTCCGGATGGTCGACGAAGATGTGGTCCGAGTCGAGAATCGTCTCTTCCGGTAGTTCTCGATACGAACCGAGTGCGATAATGAATTCGTCGCCGTCAAGCCACGCTTCTTTCAATACGGGCGACTTCGAGTTCGTGACCGTAATAATCGCATCGCTCTCGACGACGGCGCTGGGAGACTCTTCGACGACGATATCCGCATCAGTCTCCGTCTCGAGGGCGCTCGCGAGCGAATTGGCGGCTTCGGTGTCGGTGTCGAACAGCCTGAACGTCTCCACATCGGTGAGACGGTCAATCGTCGGTATCTGGAACTTTGCCTGGAATCCCGCCCCATAGACACCGACCGAAGCAGGGCTCTCTCGCCGGAGCTGTTTCAGGCCGATAACGGACTGCATCGCGGTTCGAACGCCGGTGATGTACATCCCTTCCATTATCGACGTGAACTCGCCCCTGTCAAGGTCGAAAAGCAGGATCTGAGAGCTGATCGGTTGATCGGTATCGGCGTCCCACGTCGCGACGGCCCACTTCATACCTGCGACCTCCAGCCAGTCGACATACGCCGGCATGTCGATGGAAAACGCGTTTCTGTCCGGCCAGCCGCCGTCGTCTCCAAGATGCATCGTCAGTTTCGAGGGATTCAGAACGCGCCCCTGGGCGGTCTCGACGTAGGTCTTTTTCATCACCTCTAGCACAGCGTTCAGTTCGAGGTGAGATTCGATGTCACGCTTCGAGTATAGTTTCGTAGCCATGGTCTCTCTGAACCGTTTACCTGTCGTATACGCCACGGCGTCACGACCGAAGAGCGTACGGTACGCCTCCGGCGACCCCGTGATTCCGCCAAGCGCGGCCCTGGTGCCATTCGTGGCTTGGCCGCCCTGTGGCATTCGTTGCCTTGTCTCGTCGTGTCGCTATCGGTCGGCTGTCGGTTAGGGGTCCGTCCGATAGACTGCTTTCTCGTGCGTGTAGAATTCGTAGGCCGTCTGTCCCATCTCTTTCTGCGTCTCGGACGAGGAGGCTTTCATCCCGCCGAACGGCATCTGTATCTGCGAGCCGGTCGTCGCACCGTTGACCTTAACGACGCCTGCTTCGATGGCGTTAGCGAACCGGCGCGCGGAGGCCATATCGGCGGTGAAGACACTCGACGAGAGTCCGAATTCGACGTCGTTCGCGATCTCGATCGCCTCATCGAAGTCTGACGCCTCCATAATCGAGAGGACCGGGCCGAAGACCTCCTCCTGAGCGATTCGCATATCACTGGTGACGTCGGTGAACACGGTGGGCTCGATGTAGTACCCCGATTCCAGTCCGTCCGGCCGGGTCCCACCAGTCAGTAGTGTTGCGCCCGCTTCCTTCGCGATATCGATGTAGTCGAAGTTCGTCTCGTCCTGCTCTTCGGAGACGGCTGGGCCCATATCGGGGTCGTCCATGCCCGGCCCGACCGAGAGGGACTCGGCTCGTTCGACGACGGCGTCTGTGAGTTCGTCGATGACGTCTTCGTGGACGATGAGACGGCTGGTAGCGGTACACGCCTGGCCGGTGAGCCCGAAAGCGCCTCCGATGGCGGCGTCGGCCGCGTCCTCGATATCCGCGTCCGGAAGCACGACCTGTGGGTTCTTCCCGCCCATCTCCGTCTGGATAGGGATTCCACGGTCGGCGGCAGCCTGGGCGATCTGTCGACCGACGCCCGTGGACCCGGTGAACGAGATTCCGTCGATGCCGTCGTTCGTCGTCAGTTCGTCGCCGACGGTCGAGCCGGACCCGACGACGAGATTCACGACGCCGTCGGGGACACCGGCTCGCTCGAGCAGTTCGACTAGTTGTTTGGCGATCATCGGGGTCTGCGACGAGGGCTTGAAGACGACGGTATTCCCCGTGACTAAGGCCGTCGCGAGCTTCCACGAAGGCGTCGCAATCGGGAAGTTCCAGGGCGTAACGAGCGCGACGGTCCCGAGCGGTTCGCGGATGGTGTAGGTGAACGTGTCGGGATCGCTGGAGGGAATCGTCTCTCCGGTCGCTGTCCGGGCATAGCTGGCGAAAAAGCGGAAGATTTCCGCGGCTCGAGATACCTCGCCGCGACTCGACGAGAGAGCTTTGCCTTCCTCTTTCGTCAGCGTCTGTGCGAGTTCGTCGACGTTGTCGTCGATGAGATCTGCGATGTCATATAACAGCGAATCGCGTTCGTCCGGCGTGGTTTCTTCCCACGCCTCGCTGGCCTCGGTAGCGACGTCCACCGCGTTGCGTGTCTGTTCTCGATCGGCCCGGGGGAACGTAGCGAGTGGGTCGTCGGGGACAGCAGGGTTTCGTACTGTCATCTCGTCGTCGCTGTCGCCCTCGATCCACTCGCCGTCGATGTACTGGTATCGCGTGTCGGTCATAGTTGGGTAGCCTTCGGGATGGGTGGTCGACCGGACTTCCGAATCGGTGCGCCACACCACTTCCGAGCGGGACACAAACCGGGGTTTCACCGAGTCGCGGACCGGGCGTTCGGGTCGATCCGACGCCTAGCGACCGTCAGACTGGTTGCGTCCGTTCTATCCAGTCGTACAAGATAGAGCGTTATAAAATCACCGGTGACTCCGTGCTCAGTCCGATTCGTCCGAGTCTTGTCCTCGGGTGCGACGGTACGACGTCGCGCTCGCTGAAGGGTTTACACCGCCCGTTCCCAGAATCGGAGGAAATTCTCGCCCAGAATCCCCTCGACCTGTGCCGAGGGGAATCGCTCCCCGAGTTCCGCTCTGATCACCGGCCAGTCCGTATACGTTTTGAAATCGCCGATTCCGGCCGCGATGTTTCGCTGCTCGACCTTCTCGCGGTCGAACCCTAGCTCGATGATGTGTTGCTTGTAATACTCGAGTAGTTCGCTGGGGAACTTCGCGTCCGCCGGATAGAAGTCAGTCCCGATGCCGATGTTGTCCGCACCGACGATCGAACGCGCGTAGTCGAGGTGCTCGAAGAAGATATCGAGCGTCGGCTGGGTTTCGCCCGGAGCGATGAACCACGGTAGCGTCACGATGCCGACATACCCGACTGCGTCGGCGAGCGCTTCCAGTTCCGCATCTGACTTGCCGCGATAGTGGTGCGAAACGCTCTGACAGGTGGCGTGTGTCACCGCGACCGGCTCGTCGGAGTATTCGATGGTATCCAGCGTCGTCCGTTTCCCGCAGTGAGAGACGTCGACGACCCCACCCAGTTCGTTGATCCGGTCGACCGCCGCGCGGCCGAATGTGGATAGACCGCCTTCAGAGGGGTCGTTACAGCCGGTGCCGAGCATATTTTGGTAGTTATACGTAAGCTGGAAAATACGCACTCCTTCGTTGTATAGCACGTCGATTCGATCCAGCGAGCCGTCGATGGCGGCCCCGACGTTCTGCGTGTTCAACACGATTCCCACGTCGTCGCTCCGTGCCACCTGGCGCGCGTCTTCCGGGGAAGTTACCTTGTGTAACCAGTCTGCGGCGTCGAACCTGGCTTGCCATCTCGAGAGGTCCCGTCGCTGCCCGGTCCGCTCAGAGACGTGTGACTCGTGCGTCCACGGGGTGACGCTGAGCAGATTGACGCCCGCGGCTTCGTAGATCTCTCTCACCTCGTCCCGAAACCCCTCGTCAGTTTCGAAGGCCCGGACTTCGTGGTCCCAGATCGCCTCCCAGCACTCGTCTTTTCGCTTTCCCGACGCGACCATCTCTCTGATCGCCTCGTTGATCTGTTCGCTCCCGCCGTACGACCTGATGACCTGCTCCCACGGCGCTGACGACGTATAATCGAATACCGGCTGTTGGTCGGCCATATCGTACCTCTGGTGGGATATCGGTTTAAATCTTGGGAGCCCACACCAGAGCCTGACGCTGTCGGTCCAGTCGCGACCGGTCACGGTATGTCGCTTTTCGAGGGTGAGTCTCAGTCGGCGAGGTCTCATGCTGGGTGGGCAAATCTGCCGGAGACGTCTGTGCTCCTCCGGGTATCGGACGGGGCTATCACGCCGTTTCCGACGGCGGGGAGAGACCCTACTTGTTCTAAACACCATGATAGATGGACCACAACCTATATCACGAATGAACTGAACAATTATGACGGAGCGATACTATGGCTCAGTCAAGCGGGAGAAGCGTGTTCAGTCAGTTCGTAGATGAGATCGATACCATCCCGTTCGCGTTCGGGGCGCTCGTCACCTTCGTGTTTATCGGGTTGGCAGCCTTCCGGACCGAATGGATATCGAGTCAGATTACGACCGCGTTCAGCGTGTTCGGGGAGGGCCTCGCGTGGATGTACCTAGTAGCGATGCTAGTGATGCTCATCGTCTGTGTCTATCTGATGGTGAGCCCCTACGGACGAATCAAGCTGGGGGACGAGGACCCCGAGTACAGCAACTTCTCGTATCTGGCGATGTTCTTTTCGGCGGGTCTTTCGGCGGGAATCGTTTTCTTCGGTCCGGTCGAGGCCCTGACCCACTACGGAACCGTCCCACCCCTGTTCGCCGGGACTGCCGAGGCCGGGACGACGAGCGCGATGGTGCCGGCGCTCGCGTACTCGATCTTTCACTACGGCGTCTCGGCGTGGGGTGGATACCTCGCGATAGGCATTCCCGTCGCATACTACGCGTACAGACGCGATGCGCCCTTCCGAACGTCGACGGTGCTGATGCCTGTACTAGGGCGTGAAAACCTCAATGGCGTCATCGGGCGTACGATCGACACCCTCGCGGTCGTCGCCACGCTCGGCGGTATCGCGACGGGACTCGGATTCATTGCGACGCAGATACTGGCCGGTATCACCTATCGGACCGGGATTCAGTTCGGGAACGTCGAGACGGTACTGGCCATTACCGGGATAACGATCATCTTCACGATATCGCTGATTGCCGGTGTGGACCGTGGGATCCGCCGACTCTCGGACTTCAATATCGTCTTGATGACTGTCCTGCTGTTCGCGACGCTTGTCGGCGGTATCGTTATGAGCAGCATCTCCGAGCTGGCCGTGCTGAACACCGGTGCGCTGGCTGTTGGGACGTACATTCAGAACTTCTTCAGGATGAGCCTGTTCACCGGTGTGGGGCTCGAAGGTGGTACGGGATGGACGTCCTTCTGGACGGTGTTCTACTGGTCGTGGTGGATCGCGTGGGCGCCGTTCGTCGGCCTCTTCCTCGCACGCATCTCGAAGGGCCGAACCATCCGCGAGGTGCTGTTCACCGCACTGGTGACGATGACGCTCGTCTCTATCGTCTGGTTCACCGTCATCGGCGGCACGTCGATGTTCCTCCAGCAGGCCGGCGTCGTGGACATTCTCGGTGCGGTCTCCCAGTACGGCGACGGTGTCGCCGGCTACGCGTTGTTCGGCGCGCTGCCACTCGGTGTACTGTGGCAACCACTGTTCCTGATCTTGGTGGTGACGTTCTTCGCGACGTCGGCGGACTCCTCGACGCTCGCCGTTGCGATGTTGACCACCGGCGGGAAAGAGAACCCCTCCAGCCTCAACCGGCTTTTCTGGGGCGTCCTGCAGGGCCTCATCGCCTCGATCCTGGTCGTGCTCGGCGGCGCGAGCGCGCTGCGGTCGTCGGTGATCGTTACTGGCGCTCCGTTCGCGGTCGTATGCGTTCTCTCGCTGTTCGTCTTCATGCGGGAACTCGGGTCCGACCACGGAGCGATGATATTCGACGGGAACCGAACGTGGTTCCGGAGTCCCGATTCCGCGAACCAGTCTACGGACGTCGTCGCGGAGGAACCCACTCGCGCTACGGACGACTGAGAGCATCGTCTTCGGCTTCTGCCGCTGCTCGCCCGCTCCCGGCTCGTTCTGACCGTATTCTTTCCTCACGTCTCCCCGGAGGCAACCGTGTGTGAACGTCGTAGCCCTGACCGATACCGCGGTCTCTTCGAGACCGGATAGTCCCCTCGAGTTCGTCGATATTGGTGCGGTTTCGCCTGGAAGCCGGTAAAGAGGGTGACTTTCAGCGTTAGATGCTGAACCCCCGCGGGACTACCGCTTCGGACAGTACTCGACCGTCGCTCCAGGAGGGATAGTAACGCTTTTTTGTCGGTACCGAATCCGTGGGAACGTGGAGCACATACAGACGGATACAGCGCCGTCCTTCGACGGGCTTCCGATCGGACAGGCTACGAAACACGGAGACTCAATCTATCTCGCACAGTCGCCGCGGGACCCGGAAACCGAGGAACTGGTCAGTCGGGATCCCGCCGAGCAAGCCGAACAGGTCTTCGAGAACATCGAGGCCATCCTCTCGGCCGCTGGTTCGAGCTGCGAAGATATCGTGAAGGCGACCGTCTATCTCACTGACTTCGACGACGCGGACGCCGTCAACCAGGTCTACAGGAAGTACGTCGGCGAACCGTTCCCGGCGCGCTGTGCCGTTCAGGTGGACGACCTGGCGGGTGACATGAAGGTCGAAATCGACGTCGTCGCGGCGGCCTGAGTCCGGGCCCCGCGCTTCCCGAACCACATCAGTCGTCTCTCCTTCTCGCCGACCTCGTCCGGCAGGTCACTCACGGCTACGACGCTGATGTCGCCGCCGACGCTCGTCGCCTTTTCGGGAGTGAGTCAGTCGGGACACTCATCGATTCGCCGAAGCGACCACCGAGTGGGAACTGAGCGTCCCAGTCGGCCAGCGCTCGTACAGTGTCGCGGCGCCTGTGTACAGGTACTCCTCGGTGGCAGCGAGTCGCTCTCGGCGACACGCGTGAGTGTACCGATAGAGAACGATTGTTTCTATCTCGCGAATAATCGGGCCAGGTTTTATACCGGTGGTTTCCATACTTCAGAGCATGACCGAGGACGAACCGAACGGGGCTGGAACGATCGGGGCAACGGAAACCTCGTTTGCCATCATCGAACGGTTACGGGAGAGCGAGGGGGAACGGGTTACAGCGCTAGCAGACGAACTCGAGTTATCGAAGAGCACCGTTCATAACCACCTCAGAACGCTCAACCGGTTAGGTTACGTCGTCAAGGAAGGGAGCACGTACCACCTGGGACTGCGATTTCTGGACCTGGGTGATGCAGCGCGGGCCCGGAGAAATCTCTACGAAGTCTCGAAACAGGAGATGGACGAACTGGTGTCGACTATCGACGAACACGGCCACGTCATGGTCGAAGAGATGGCGCGAGGGGTGTACATCTATCAGTCGAAGACCGAACGAGCCGTGCAGACTGACTCCCGTATCGGGACGACGGTCGATCTGCACGCTACCGCGGTCGGCAAAGCCTATCTCGCTCATCTCCCCGAGGAACGACAGCAGGAGCTACTCGACCAGCTCGACTTCGTACAGCGAACAGAATCGACGCACACCGACCGGGAGGCGTTAGAATCCGAACTCGTGGATATTCGTCAACAGGGGTACGCCCTCAACGATCAGGAATCGTTTGCCGGAATGCGAGCGGTCGGGGCGCCTGTCCTCGGTCCGAACGAACAGGTGCTAGCGTCGATAAGCGTCTCCGGCCCGACGACTAGAATGAGTGGAGACCGCTACCGGGTCGAGCTGCCCGAGATGGTCCAGGAGACCGCTCGCATTATCGGTATTAGAGCGACCTACTCGTAAGCAAGAGCGAACAGTCGTTCTCTATCGCGACGTGCTCTCCCGACGGGACGATACGGTCACAGTCCAAACACGCTCCAGAATAATACCAGTACATACGTTATTTCGGTCGTATCCGTTGCCGGGATGGCAGCTATTGTGGCACCTTGAATGCCGTTCCCAAACCACATGCGCGGGAGTCAGTCGGATAGCACTCGTGTTGACCCTCGGCCCGGCCGGACACTCCTGAATCTCCTAACATCTGTACGCTCGTTATTCAGTGTCGTCTACTCCGCAGGTCTCTCGGCTCACACCAGCTCGAGTAGGGAACCAGGTGAGTCGATTTTGCGACGATAGAGAGACTGTTCGGTATCGGTACAATTCAACCGTTTCGGTACGCTGGCTCTGTCGAGGTGAGCCGTCGACCATGGGTTCAGCGCTGGGCGCAGTCCGCGTCAGGGTTCGGGCTTCTACTACTCTCCGGTTCGGAGAGAGCACTTCTCGCTTTTGTGACGGTACTCTCGAGAGAGGGTCCACCGTAGTCGCTGACGAAGAGGCGTATCGGGGAGCGTGAGACGAAATCCTTTTATATTGGTGTGCGCCAGTGGTGGACACATGCGACAGGCACAGTACGAATGCACGGTGTGTGGAAGGACGCTCAGTTACCGGACGACAAAACACAGCGGTTGCCCGGACTGCGGCTTCTTACCCGTTCACAGCGCGGACTGAGGGCCGGAGCGAGCGCTGTCTGAAATAATCGCAGTATATGATTGAACTGTCGTCCTCGGCCTGACGACCACGGGTGAGACACCGGACGAGTCCCTGCACTGCGGGTTGTGGTCGGCTCGCCCAGTCGGGATCGGCAGTCCGGTGACGAGGACGACAGACCTACTCTAAATCGAAGCCCGCGTCCTCGCGTGACCCCTCGAACGGCGGTGCGAGTACGCCGCTGCTGTACTCGAATATCTCTTCCCAGATTTCCCGCTTGATCTCGACGCCCTCGTTGACCATCTTTCCGACCCGTTCCTGCACGTCACTCGGCCGGAAGACCGTCGTGAAATCGGCTGCCTCGTCTTCGACGAACTGGTCGACGATTCCCTGTACCTCGTTCGGATACCGGGGATGGAGCGGGTCGATGCACACGGTCAGGAAGCCCGACTCTGCCGTCTGAAGCGGGCGGGCAGACGGCTCCATCGACCGTCGTAACAGTCGGTCCAGCAACCTCGTCTCAGCGTTCGAGTAGCGGTTCTCCTCCTCTCGGTCAAAGAACGCTTGCATCAGCGGGTAGTTTCGGTACTGATGGAGACCGCGCTCGATGGCGTCCAGTATCTTGACGTACCCGACCGACGGCTCGTCGAGTTCTCGTTCTGCGAGTAGTGGTTTCGGGTCCCCGGGCGTTCCGACGATGGTCCCCGCGCCCCTCTCCGTGTCCGCGTAGAGGACTATCGGGACGTACCCTCGTTCGGCCGCCCGATAGGCCGTATGACCGATGGTGGGCAGACTCTCGTCGCCAGAACTGATAGAGGCGTAGGTGATTCCGATCCCGTGTCGATGGGCCTGTGAGCAACTGAGGTCTAGTGCCGCCTCGCTTGAGACGAGACTCGGCTGTCCCCCACTGTCGACGATCGTAATCATCGAGGCATGGTCGGACAGCGAGAGAGCGGCTCGGTCCCACTCCGATAAGTCGTCTAAGAGGCGGTGGAGCGTCGTGAGTCCCGAGCCGCGATACGCTTCGGTCCACCGGATGGCGTCAGCGTTCGCCCGAGCGGTACCGTCCGGAAGCCCGGCGGCGGAGAAACACTGTCCGGCGAGTTGCGGGACTTCTCGAATGCTCAGCAACATCAGTCGTCCCTCCAGTAGTCGGCCCGGTCGGGTCGCGACGGATACGCCCAGTAGGAGGTCTCGCCGTCGGGCAGTTCCTCGCGTAGCGGTGCCCCCTGGAAGAACGTGCCT
This sequence comes from Haloarcula amylovorans, assembly GCF_004681185.1. Classification (GTDB taxonomy): domain Archaea; phylum Halobacteriota; class Halobacteria; order Halobacteriales; family Haloarculaceae; genus Haloarcula; species Haloarcula amylovorans. Next base: position 478,489 of record NZ_SRIF01000002.1, read on the forward strand.
CGCACCCAGCCGATAGATTTCGGGTGCGCCTTCTGAATCCCCCAGATGGCCTTGAGACAGGAGATGAACGTCAACGGGACGAATTCCTCGTCGATGGGATTGGCCCGCACCTCCGCGTAGGGGAGATTGTGGACCGTCTGTATCCGCTCGACGATTTCGCGGTGCTCCGGGTGCTCGAAGAGGAACTCGGCCACGGAGTCCGCCGCGGGCGCTTGCTGGAGGTCCGCGTATAGCTGCTGCACCTGTCGAGCGATGGCGGCGTCGATCTCGTACTCCTCGTAATCGTGTTCCTCTCGCACGCCGATTCTGGGCTCTTCGTTCTCGATCGACCGGTACCAGATGTAGTGCTGAGCGCCGGACTGGGACATCTCGATGTCGAGCGCCCACTGGTAGCTCGACGTGATGAGCGACTCCAACTCGGCGAGCGACATCTCCGGTTTGACGTCGCTGGTCTCCGCGGTGGTCAGCGAGTCCTCCAGACCGTCACAGACCTCGGGGTAGACGTCGATCAACAGCGCGTGAAGGACCTCTTGCGTTTCCGCTTCCAGATTCGTTTCGGCCCATTCACAGAGCTGCGTCCAGAGCGTGTCGCTACCGGAGTCGCCGTACAGCGCACCGACCTGTTCTAGCGCTTGCTCTAAACCGTGCGCGATGCGATCTTTCGAGTGGAAGAAGCGCTCTGTGTCGCTCTCGTCCTCGTCGAACCACGTCTCCGTGTGCTCGACGAGACGTGTGAACGTCTCGATGTCGTCGTCCGTCGGGTCTCTGGCCTTGGCACGCGCCAGCGCGACTTCTCTGGCGCGGAGCCAGGAGTGAACGAACTGCGGGTGGTTGATCATATAGAGGATTATCCCGACGCCGGAGGAGTTCCCGGTGCCGAGGTACCGCTTGATATCGTCGGACAGCGTGGCTGCGTCGGGACTCCGGGCCTTGGCCATTTCGTCAGCCAAGTCGTAGCCGAAGACACGGAGCATATACACGGCGAGCATCTGCGCCATGAACGGCCGTTTCAACGGATGGTCGTCGTCCATCGCCGCGAACACCTTGGTGCCGTTCAGTCCGTTTCCGTAGTATCCCGAGGAGCGAGTCAGATACCCGCCCTGGGAGAGGAACTCGACGTCGGGCTGGTGGCCCGACGCCAGCGAGTCGACGATGTGGTCGAAGAACCGCGAGCTCCGGTTGGCTCTCGACCAGATCAGTACCTTCGGGGTGGCGCGGCCCTTCCGCACCTTCGGAAGCTCTTCGAACTGAGAGTCGATGAATTCCGGCGTCGCACGCCCTTCACAGAGGAACGTCTCCAAGTCCCACGACTCGGCGATAATCCGATCGGTGTTCTCCTCGTCGCTGGACTGTCGCGACTGGACGGCGAACGAGAAGAGACGCGACGGGGTCTTGATATTGTACACCGCGCGTCCATTTCCCGCTTCATCTACGTCCACCTCCACGAGATCGATTCGCCACTGTTCTCGCGCCATCTTTTCGATTAGGAGGCGCGCGAAGCTGAGTCGCGTCTGCTTTAGAGCGCCCAGCCGCTCCGGTTGCATCAATTCTGACGGGTCACGTAACGAACCCGTCTCGAACGGGTATTGGTTCTCACCGAGAGCCATATATCGCTAGCTCGCTATATTATTACTTAAAATTGGTGATGGACAGCACTGGTGGAACTGTGGTCACCGACCAGAGCGCCCTCCACCGGAGAGAGTCACCCCGTAATGACGACGGGTCGGTCGGTCGAGTAGATGACGTCCTGCGCAACGCTCCCGACGAGGACCTTCGCGACGCCTGAGCGTTTCCGCCCGCCCAGAACGATCTCCGCCGCGTCGACGTCGTCCGCGTGCTCGACGATACGGTTCGTGACGGTCCCGGCGTCCGCGACGCGATCGACAGAGACGCCCGCCGCCTCTATCTGCTCGGCGACCCTGACCGCCGTATCGACGTCGTCGAAGCGCTGCTCACCGCTGGAAGACTCTTCTCGGGGCGTTACATGCAGCACCGTCGCTCTCACCTCGTCAGTACCGGGTAGCGACGTTACGTAGTCGGCCTGGTGGCTAGCACGCTCTGCGTCCTGATCGACAGGTACGAGTACCTCGTACATCGCGTCTAGAGGACTATCGACACATTTTATAAAACTATCCCCACGAGACGTGAACGGTTTCCTCGAGTGCAGTATCGGTCTTCTCTTTGCTCGCTCCTCGATAGAAGAGTGACGGTTCGGACCCTGAAACCGCCGACATACGAGCGAGAGTCGATTCGATTATCCTTGCGTGCACGAGACCAGTCCCCGACAGTGGTCCACCACTTCGGCGGCTGTGACGTCGCCACGGCAGCGAGGGAGTCACTCCCCTGCTGTTCGGGTGTCGTCTAACGGGCGAAGCATCAATGGCCCACCACTCCGACTGGGTCCGCGCTGGGTCTTGAGTCTCCCGACTGGTCGATTCTGTTTCTATCGACTCGTGCTGACATCACGGTTGAGCGTTCTCTCTACTCACCTACCTCGAATCCGCGGCTTCTCTCGTATTCAGTTTTCTCATACACTTCTTCTTTCGGCCCAAGTGAGCGGATATAGAGTTATATCTTCTATTTTATGGCCGTAATTGACCCATTTAATACTATAGCTTCGAAATAACTCTCTTATTTCCACCATCTTCTTCTATATGTTCGCTGTCCTTCTTGATTATAGAGATTAGGATGTAGGGAGTCGGATAGATAGTTTCTCCAACCTTGGATTATCCACCGCTAATCAGACTGTGAACACGAAATAACAGCCCTAGAAGAGGCTACATCGAGACAGTCCCACGGGGTTGGGATGGTGAGTCGCCGAGCGGCCGTGCAGTCGCAGACTCGGCGGACGGCTCCCACAGAAAAAGCCGAATAGAGATCTACGCAGACAGTTTCCAAGGTTAGTCAAACCCGGAGACGGTGCCAACCTTGGACGGTCGTTTCAGGATATCGGTCTGGATTTTGACTATTCTGCTCGCGATGGTCGAACGGTCGGATTCTGCTGAAACGCCGAGCGATAGCACGAGCGCTGCACTGAGCGGGCATGGTCCCTGCTGTTCAGTGAAAGTGCTCACCCCGATTCTCCCACTCTAAGGCTGTCATCGTGGCTGTTCAGTATCATAGGCGGCAACGAATTCCAAGGTTGGACCAGCCGAGAGCGCAACAGAGTGTTTCTACACGGATTTCACCGGACTGTGCCGTATCGGCAGCGTATGCCAAGACGGGGAACGAATGCGCCATTTCCGCGAAGCGAACCGTGTCTGCGGATGGGTGAGTAGCGTCAGAGAAAGTCACACAGATGCAAGATGGAAGCCCACGACTTTAGCTGAAAGAGAGGGCGCTAAGCCCCCGTCCTCCACGAGTGAGGCGAAGCCAAACGAGTAGGGCGGGGTAGTTCACTTGTGGGTACCCGACGTAGTCTGTTCGGCCACCATCTCTCGGACCTGTTCGAGCGTGAACATCGCCGTACAGCCCGGCGAGTCGATGCGGAACTCGCTTGCTGGCGTGCTCTCGGCGTACGTTTTCTCGACACGCGGGTCGCCCTCCAGCGGGTCGTTCAGCGCGCGTAACACGCGATGGGCCTCCGAATGAGACATCGTGATCCAGACTGCTTCGTCGGGGTCACAGGCGGCCATTTTGTCGTAGTCTTCTGGGACCGCTCGGCGAAGGTCGTGGTTGATTCGCTCGGCTTCGAGCGTGACGACGACGCGGCCCTCCCCGTCGAGACCGACGGCATCGATGCGGTGACGGTCGTACTCGTCGGCCGTTTCGACGAGTTCGGTGGCGTTGTCACCCATCGCACTCGATGCGGGGACCACCGTCTGATCGCGTTCGTCGAGCTCGAAGTACGGGATGACCCTCACGACCGAGGAGTCAGGGTCGTTTTCGTAGCATTCTATTAGATATCGGCGGCCGACTTCGACCGCGAGGACGTGCTGACTCGTCTCCTCTAAATCGCCTTTGCCGTGGCCGTAGTCGACGCCCTTGCGGTAGTGCTCGCCGATGAGTGACCTGCCCGCAGGCGTCACCGTATACAGTCGATGGGGACGATCCGTATCGTGCGTAAGCAAGCCCTCGTCGACGAGGTCTTGAATCGCCTCGCTCTCGATTCCGAGGTACTCCTGCAGTCGGAGCATACTATCGTAGAGGAGGTCATATTCCGGCGGGTCATAGCGCAGTTGCTGGGCGTTGTAGACCGCTTGGAGGAACATGAGCTGTCGGTCGGAGAACACCGAGACATCGCGCTCTCCCGTCGAGAGCTTGAGATTCACCTCACAGATGGGGATGTCGTCGGGATCGACCCTGTCTAGTGAGGCACAGCACTCGATGGCTCGAAGCATTCCCGCACTATCCGGATCGTATCGGCTCTCACAGCCATCACAGACGAGGCCGTGTCTCGAAGCGTCGTAGATTACCATCGACGGCAATCGGTTCGTATAGGGAAGCGCGCTGTCGACGCGAGTCGGCACCTCCTCGTCTTCACCGACCGCACCCTCGACCGGACTCGGCTCGACCAGTCGAAGGCCAGCCGTGGTTACGACGTTCTCGTGAGTCATCGTTAGTGCCTCCTTGAAGCCATGACGCTGCGGAGCCATCGTCGACGCCGGATGGCCACGGGGCGGGGTAAGCGACCGAGCCGTGAACGGAGTGGGTTCGTCCGTATCGAATTCGGCGGGCAGGGAGACGAACCATTGGCCGCGACGGAGCGCCCGGAGTCGGTTCCCTACCTCTCGGGCATCCATCTCGTCGGTGGCCAATCGTCTCGTGAGTTTCTCGTCGACCGCGACGTTACCCGTGACGATGGTCGAGACGTTGTTCAGGACCTCCTGATAGGCCCGCTCGCTCGACTCGCGGAGTTGGGCGGGAAACTGCATCGCCAGGGTCAGCGCACAGTCAAAGCTCCGAGATTGGGAGAGGAGCTCAGAGAGCAGCGACGAGACGGCGATGCTCGCGGCTTCCTCGATGTAGACGTTGACCAGTGGACGAGTGCCGCCTTCGGTGCCCGTCGTCGCGTCTTCGCTCGCCGATGCGCTCAGACCTTCAGCATCCATCGACCCACGAGCACGCCGTTTGAGCGCCGACCAGAGGTTCGAAAGAACCAGGAGGGCAAGCGCACGCTGTGCCTCGCTCCGCAGTTGCCCCGTATCGAAGATGATGACGACGTCTTCGTCGAGATAGTCCACGAGGTCGAAGTGCGGGTCGGTGCTGTCAGTTCCTCTCTCGGGAACGTGATTGAACAGCCGAGCCAATCGCGGGTCGACGGGCACCTTCTCGATGCGATTAGCCACCCCTTGCATGATCTCGTCGAACGTTCGCGCTCGGTTGGCGACGACGCCTGCGAGCATCCGTTCGAGGTCACCATCAGAGACTGGCGGGGCCGTGTTCCGGTCGTGCATCTCCTGAATCGCGCCGTGGAAATCGCGATGACTGAACGCGTCCGCACCGCTTACGGGGTCGAACATCGCTTTGACCATGTAGCGGATGATATCAGGCGAGCGAACCGCCTGCTCGAAGCGGTCTCGACCCATCAACTGGATCAGTATCTCGATGTAGTGTTCGACCCTGTCCTCGACGGCCGTGGTTCGAGCGATGCCCCGATCGAGTTCATCCCGGATATCGAAAAACGAGAAGGCGGGCAACAGCTCGGCACAGTCGAAATAGAGGACGTTCTCGAGCGTGCCGTAGCGCTCGTAATGTGCCTGCATGTACTCGATAGGCATTCCATCGCCCTTCGGGTCGATGAGGATATCTGCACCGTCCGTGGCCTCGTGGTTATCGAGCATCGCCGTCACGAGACTCGTCGACTTCCCCGACCCGGTCTTGCCGAACCATGCCAGGTGGAGTGACTGCAGCGTCGGCGGCAGAGAGACGAGCACCGGGTCAGGTGCGCTGTCCTGTGTCAGCGGATGGCCAAGCGGGAGCCCCGGCCCGTAATATCGGTCGAGGTGGCGTTGCGGTGGGTGGGCAAGCGGTTGTCGGTCGACAGGGGTGGCGTCGGCGAGACGACGGCCGGCCGCGGTGAGTTTCGCGCCGTCGAGGAGGCAAAAGCCGCCGACCTCGCTGGCGTCAGCGACGAGCACTGGACTTCGGGAGACGCCCCACGGCAGTCGGTTGGCCAGTCTGTTCGCTCTCGTCCGGAACGTCCGCTCCGCTATAGCCTGTCGAACGATAGCGCTCTTCTTTCCAGTCGTGACGGTGCCCGCTATCGTATAGGTGGTGTGTCCCACTGGCCCGAACGCCGTTTCGAGGTCTCGTGCGACATCGGTCGGCGTCCGCCCCATCCGTTCATCTCCAGAGCCGCTCCCGACGAACGCTCTGACGTTGACCTCGAAGGAGTTCCGTGGGTCACGCTCGTCGAGTTCCGTTAGTCGCACCTCGTCCGGTCTCGTGCGGATGGATTCGGGATCCTCCGGCCGGCCGAACACCGCATTGGTGAGCGCCCCACCGAGCGTATCGCTCCCCGACTCGATATCGAGCCGGCGCATCTCGAGGTCTGCGGACCAGTCGGGCTTTCGCCGACAGAGTACCTGGAACACCACTGGATGGGGACTGTTCGCGATGGTCTCCACAACTCCCGATAGCGGGATGCGGTCGTCCTCGCTCTCGTAGAACGCCTCAAAGGGCGTGAGCCGCGTCTGCCAGTCCTTCGGGTGCTCACAGCGGCGCTCGAACTCGACGGCCGCAGGCTCCGTCTGTGCCTCCGTGGCGTTGCCTGGCTCCTCGAAGATTTCGGATAGCAGTCCTTCTCTGCTCGTCCGCATTCGCTCAAAGGCGTAGCTCTCGGGAAACAATCCTCGCAAGACGCCTTCGAGCGAGTCGAGTTTCGACGTCTCGTCGACGCTCACGTAATACGCGACTCCCTCGCTGTCGCCGACCAGCAACCACTCGACGGTCGGAGCCTGGGCCGTCCCCAGAAGTCCGCTGAGCCGAGTAGTTGAGGGTGTTTCGAGCCGATGGAGTCGCCGCAGTTGTCTCTCGATTCCTCGTGGGTCGAGTGTCTCGGTAGCGGGCTGTATCCGGATGTATGTCTGGGTAGTCTCGGCTACGACCGGGAGGTCGCTATCGGTCGGTTGGACGGTATCTGACATCTACACTGATTGGTCTCCGACGCTCGCAGACGAGATAGTCGTTATTGCACCTGTCGGACGGTCGTGCAAATCTATGGCAAAGTCTGGAAGCGGTGTTGTCCCCGAACAAGACGCTCGTCAATAGGCATATTCGAGACCGCCAGCAAGTTCAGCTTGTAGAGAAATCGCGATTTCTCTTCGACTGGAGGTGATACTGACGGGTTTGAGCCAGATGATAGGAGAGAAAGACTACAGAGACACACCACTATTTCATCTAACCAGCTGATATATTCGACGGAGAATCGCTCTACTTAGGAGAATCAGTCCACTATCCGAATGTCAGCGGTTGCTATATTTGATTGTTCACTTGAAACAGTGGTGTGTCTGAGATGTGCTCAAATACCTGGGCTGTGAGTTTTCTTAGGACTGTATCGATACACCCACGGTCAGCCTCGAAAGCCCTCGGTGCGTTCGCGGCCGCTGTGTGACATATCCTCACTCCGCTCGGATAGGGGCCACACAGCGACTCCCGAGCGCGAACGTGGCGGCTACGCCGCCACGCGCACCTCGCCCTTTCAATCCACCAGGAGAGCGGCTGTGTCGGCCTTGTACGGCGCGTCCCGCTCGCCCGGCCCGACGCCCGAACCGCGACGGCGAACGGCGTTCGCCGTGCTCCTCGCTCGCCCTTTCGGGACGCCAGCACCAAGCGCGCGTTCGGTCCTCGCGGCGCTCGGACCGAAAGCGGCTTGCGCGCTGGCCGCTCGGTCGGGCTGGCCGGTCGCGCGTGACTGGTATGACCTATCGATGGCACGCGCCGTTCGCGCCCTCACGGGCGCTCACGAAGGCGCGAACGGCGCGTGCAGACGTGTCTGTCTAGTCGGTTGTGAGGAAAAACCGCGATGTAAGGGTCGCGGTTGTCGGGCGTCGTGAAACGCCTTCGGTCAGTGAAGACCAATGTCTAGTAAGCGCACAATCGGTAATGAAGTTTCGGTGGCTGTACAGGCGAACGAACGGATTCCGGCGCGGTTCGAGGTGGTCGAGGAGACGCCCGAACTGCGGCCCTCTGTCGAACAGGAGAGACAGGGAACCGTCGATACGAAGCACTACGAGGCAGTCGGACGAGGGCTAACCTTAGAAGCAGAAGAACGGCTGGCAGCACGCGAGGCGGAGATCGGGCGGACGCGAAGCCGGTGGGACCACAGACAGGACTCAGATAGAGAGGCCCGGACGAGAGATAGCGTCGAAGCGGGGAACCGAGACCGACGACGAGTGTTCGCTGAGCGTGCAGCGAGCGTGGATACGTGGGCAGACCCGGAGCGGGTGGACCCGCGGTCGGAACTCTCCAGAGACGAGCTGGCGAGCGTGAATCGGCAGGCGCGGCGTATCAGCGAGCGAGTCGGGACGGGGGCAACGGCGGCGGCACTCTCGAAGCGACTGGCGCGACGGCTGGCAGATGGTGCGGATATCGTAGAAGCGTCGGTCGACGTAACGGACGAAGAGTGGCTCGGCCGTGGGACGATGGTGCCGATAGCGAGACTTGGAGATGTGAAGCGCAACGAGGTGTGCATCGAGGGGCGAGTGACGAAACTCTGGGAACCGAGCCATCCGGCTATCCGGCAGGTCGGGCTCATCGAAGACGAGACGGGGACGACGAAGTTCACATCGTGGATGCGGTCGGCGCAGACGCTGGTTCGGGAAGGCGAACAGGCGCGGTTGCGGTCGGTCGCGACGAGCTGGTACGAGGGGCGCGTCTCCGTGGCGCTGACGGGCTGGAGTTCCATCGAATTCCCCGAACGCGGCGTGCGGCTGTAGGGCCGGTCTCCCCACTCTTTTTTCTCGTGCCAGTCTCCTCCCCAACCGTCGTCCTCGCTGCGCTCGGACGCCCCTCGCGCGCGGTCACGGCCCACGGGCCGTTCCTCGCACGCGCCGACCGCTGCATGCAGCGAATAGAGCCTTCTGGGCCGTGGTTCAGTGAAGAATCTCGAAAACGTCGATCGCTTTGTACTCTTTTCCGCGCTCTTTCCCGGTTACTTCTTCGATAAGACCATCTGCTTCGAGATCGTCGACGACCTTGTAGGCAGTTCGGCGGGAGATATCGAGATACTCCACTAGATCCGGGGCCATGAAATACGGATACTGGAGCAACTGCCGTGCGAACTTGTCCGTATTCGTGTTGCCCGAATACTCCTCCTCGTAGTGTTCCTGAAGCTCTCTCAGTTGCTGCGTCCGCTCATACGACGTCTCGGCTTGACTCCTGAGTCCTTCGAGGAAGAACGTAAGCCATTCGTCCCACGCACCGTCCTCACTCACGGCACGCATCCGTTCGACATACTCCACTTTGTGCCGGTTGAAATACGCGCTGGGGTAGATGTATGGGCTTTCGAGATACCCGTTGCTCACTAAGTAGAGGATAATCAGGAGTCGGCCAAGCCGTCCATTCCCATCTGAAAATGGGTGGACCGTCTCGAAGTAATAGTGGATGATAGCGGCGTCTATTAGTGGATGATACTGGCCACCCATCTGGAGATATGACTCAAGGGATTGCATGAGGCCAGTGAGTCCGTCAGGCATCGGCGGGACGAACGGACGCTTGCCAGGCCGTGGGCTCGTCAGGTGAACCATGTGATCGCGGAAATCACCGACCACATCACCATCATTTCGGACGTCTTCGAGAAGCATCGAATGGAGTTCTTTGATGAGTGAGAGCGTTATTTGGTCTCCCTTCTCGACTCGGTCAAGCCCATACGTCAGTGCGTGCTCGTAGTTGAGGGCCTCTTTCAGGTCCTTCTCAATTGTTAGGTCTTCTTCCCCGGTTGGGTTCTGGGTATGATATGCTTCGACATCTTGATACTCGACGTCGGCTCCCTCGATACGTGCCGATTCGACTGCTTCGATACGGATAAGAGAAGTGTAGAGGACCGCAGCGAAATCGACGGTCGAACTGATCCCGTCGATACGGCCGATCTGATACGAAGCTTCGGCGACCAGCTCATGCACTCGCTCGGGAATTTCGAGCTTCGGCTCAATGGGCAGCGACTCCGGTGAATAGTACGGATTTGGATGAGAGGGGACGTATGTTCCCGGTGCACTATCCGGAAGCTCCTTGTCGGACATTTCGGTGGTAGTCTCTTCTCTCTCTGTTAGTATAGCTGTTTTTATATTCAGTATACGGAGAAAGTGTGAGAGGCCGTCCATGTAAAATTCCGCGTGAATTGTATACTTGCGAACGGTCTTGTGACTTCTCTGTGCAGTTCATTTATATCCGAATACACTAATGGCGCAGGAGCCAGACTCGGTGTGCGACGAGAGCGCCACTGCTGTACGTACAACCAGCACCAGCCAGATTAGGCGCTCAACAGGAAAACATCTGCCGAGGAGTCGATGTACTACGAATCGATCGCGGGCGGATGGAGCAGGGACTTTCGTTTAGAGGGAGTGAGACACCGTCTCTCCCAGACGAACCGACGCAACCGCGTTTTGTAGCGCCCTGACGGGTGCGGGCGCTCGAAAATGAGTGTTCGTAGAAACACATGAAGACTCCAGAGACAACGACCGTATTTGCGGGCGTCGACGACCGAACAGATGCGGACCTCCCGACGTGGTATGCACAGAGAAAGACAGTCGACTCACCGGTTTCGTTCGCCGAGGCGATTCGAACCGTGCCTCGGGCAGTGGAGACAACGGTGGCTTACACCAATCCCTACACCGGCGAGTGGATACCGACTAACCGATTCAACGCCGTCGTCGATCCGGAACGACTCGACCGACAGGCACGCGGTGAGGAGACCGACCCGCTCTTTCACGTCCCGACGGACAGCTACGCCATCATCAATCCGATCGAGGTGTACGGCCCGCTCGAAGACGTCCTTCGAGAGGAATCACTCGATGGACATCCACTCGGTGACGTCGTCTTCGGCGAGATTCGACAGTACCGCGGCGGTGGCGAGGTCCACATGGACGTCCTCTTCGACGGCCTCTCGGTGACGCTCCCCGGGCGAAGCGAACCGATAACGATGGGTGTCACGTCGGGCTATGACTTCTTCGGCGGCCACGCCGTCTACGTCGAAGGCTTCGCCCGCGATAGCTACTGTGCGAACTCGATCCGACAGCTGACCGACCGCGAGACGGTCAAACACGTCGGTGACGTGGGTGACTTCCAGGGCTGGTGGGAAGGGATTCTCGGGCAACTCGGATTGGTTGCAGACGACCTGCTTGCGTTCATCGAAGACGCGGGCGACATCACTGTCAACTTCACCGAGGTGCCCTTTGACATCTCGGAGTTCTACGAACTGCTCGGGTTTCCCTCCTATCTCGCTGACCGGGCGGCGAGCGACGTCCGTGCGGAAGCACCGGACCCCTTCGATATCGATATGTGGACGCTTCACTCCGGAGCGACGTACGCACTAACGCACTTCTTCACGGGGAAAGAGGGGACGGCGCTCGATGGGTACGTTCGGACGGCCAACGATATCTTGTTCAACCCCGAGGCAACGATCCGGGCAGTCGAGCGAAACTACGAGCAACGAGCTAACGCAGATACTGACCGAGACGAACAGACCGGACTGGAGAGTCAGGTTGCACTCGCCCAGATTGAACGCGTCGGTCGTGACGTCCGCGAGAAAGCCACCCAGTTCGAGACGCGAGAGGCGACACTCAGAGAGCGCTTTGCCAGTGCGCAAGAGTGAGGAGAGGAAAGTATCCCAGGCAGAATCCGCTCTACTGGTTGGCGCTCTTGACGCGAACCACACTGATTGTATTGCCCCCTAACGGGTGCGGGGCCGAGCGGCCTCGCATGAGTTCGAATGCACACGAGAGACATCTACGAGAGCGGATTCGACGAAGAGAGCGGTCGAACACTCAATGGGCGTGTCCTGAATGCGACGGCAGCCTCGAAACGGACGGCGGCGAGACGAGCTGTGTGGTGTGTGGGCTCATCGTCGATTGTTATTATTTCGACCACGCCGCCGAGCCGCGGAGCTTCTCGGAAGACGAGACGTCGACCGAACGCACTGGCGCGCCGCTGACCGCGACGCGTCACGACCGCGGCCTCTCGACTGAGATTGGCTGGGATACCGATGCGAAGGGTAACAGGCTCTCAGTGCAGAAACAACGACAGCTCCGCCGACTCCGACGCGAACACACCAGAGGGCGCTGGCGGTCGAAAGCCGAGCGAAACCTCGCGGACGGACTCGGTTCGATCGCCAGACTAAGTGGCACACTGGACCTGTCGTATTCGCTACGAGAACAGGCCTCGTCGCTGTTCAGAACGGCCCAATCAGAGGAGCTGCTCGTCGGGCGCTCCATCGAGGCGATCGCCGCAGGCTGTGTCTACGCTGTCTGTCGGGTAAATGGTATCACACGAACTATCGAGGAGGTCGCCGAGAGCGCACAGGTCGATCAATCCCGAGTTCTCAATGGGTATCGAACGCTCAACGAAGCCCTCGCGTTACCCGCTCCCCCGCAGTCGCCAAGCGCGTTCGTTCGGAAACTGGCGAGTGAACTCGACCTCCCGCAGGAGATCGTCCACGAAGCAACGACGCTCGCAGAACGCGCCCATACCTCCGGAACGAGCGCGGGGAGACATCCTGCTGGCTTCGCAGCGACCTGTCTCGGGGTTGTTGCTGACGAATACGGACACTCCGTAACACAACGTTCCCTCGCAGACGCGGCCGGTGTGAGCGCGCTGACGGTGCGGAACAACCGGGAAGCCGTTGCGGCGCTAGTGGAGGATACTGAATGGGCCGCGTAGTCAGACTCTGTATCTGACTGTTCGACCGCTCGGTACCCGGTCTTGAGTATCGGCATCGTGAACCACGGCTGCCCTATGGCCGTAGCACTATTCGAAGTGTGGCCGCGACGACTAACAGGAACTGCCCGTCCCTGCGTTCGCCTTTTTCGCGTGCTACGTCGGTAGCGACAGCACATCGTCTCGGTGACCAGCCGGTGAGTCTCCTCGCCTGTTCGCAATATTAGTTCGTCTTCGGCCTGTCGACGGGGAAATTGTAAGGAAGTGTCGGATTCACTCTCACCCGACGGGCGGGATTCTCTCCTTGCAGAAAGACAGACAAAGGCTCAGTACGTTTGGGGCGGCCGCTCAAGAATATCGAATATCTCCTTCGCACGGTACTCTTTATTACGTTGTTTTCCGGTAACTTCCTCCAAAATCCCTTCATCTTCCAGCGCAGCAATCGCACGGTACGCTGTTGATCGCTCAATATCGAGCCTGTCCGCGACCGTTTTCGTCGACATGTAAGGCTGCTCGAAAAGAGTACACGCTAAGCGGTTTTTCGCGTACTGGACGCCACCGTACTCGTTCTCGTAACGACGCCGCAACATATCTAATTCCAGCGTGCGGTCAACGGACTCCTCGGCCTGCTGGGCGATTCCTTTAACGAAAAACGACAACCAGCCTTCCCAGTTGCCGTGCGTCCGAACCGCCTCCATTCGGTCTACATACATAGCTTTGTTCCGATTGAAGTACTCGCTCAGATAGAGATTCGGCCGTTCGAGAAGCCCGGTATCGTACAATTGGAGCGTGATAAGAAGGCGGCCAAGCCGTCCGTTTCCGTCACCGTATGGATGTATCGTTTCGAACTGATAGTGAAACAGAGCGATGTCTATGAGTGTGTGATAGCTGCCCCCGGTTCGATAGTACGTCACCAGCGCGTCCATCAGTCCGTCTATCTCGCTAGGCACTGGTGGCAAGAAATCGCCGAGGTGATTCGGAGTCGTCTTGTAGGCACCAATCGTCTCGGTATCGATGCGGTCGTCTGGAACGTCTGTAAGTAGCGTCGTATGAAGTTCGTGAAGAGGGCAACAGAGAGTTCTCCACCACTATCGAGTGTGGCAATACCGTCTTCGATAGCCTGCTCGTAGTTCAGAACTTCCTGTTATCCTTCGTACCTGTGTCACGAATCGAGGATTCGAGTGAGTCGTTCTCCCCACTCTCATCGAGAGTGCGTGTCTCGAGGCTGTAGAGCGCGTTATAATCGATATTCGCGCCTTCAATCTCTGCCGACTCCATCGCTTCCTTCCGGAGGAGCGAGGTGTAGAGAACCGGTGAGAAATCGAGCTTAAGGCTGACGCCGCTGAGCTTTCCGAGCCAGAACACGGCGTCGGCGAGCAACTCGAAAAAGTCCGTATCCAATGCAAGATCTCGAGAGGGCGGTAGTGGTTCTGGTCTGTAGTACGACTCTCTCCCGTAGGAGATGAGTTCGCCGGGGGCAGTATCGTCGATTTCGACGTTCCTCATGCACGTACCCATTCTACTCGCCCGCTATAGATGAATCTAGTGCTCCTAAATGCAAATAGCGGCCCTAGAAACTGGTACCGTTGCAGCTCAGGATGATTGTTGCAATTATGGTTGGTCTATCGCTTGCTCGTTCTCACCTCCGCTTCGCATCCGATTTTTCTCGCGCCCTGACGGGTGCGGGCGCTCATCTGTGGGTGCCCGAGACCAATGCATCCGTTAGCCAAACTTCAGTTCAGTAAGCGAGTCGCAAAGCGCGCCCAATACGAAGCGCTCGATATCTCCCTATGTGGTGATGAGGTTCTCGTCCGAAACGAGAGCCACGCCGATCCCGAGGATCACGAATACACCGTTACCGTCGAGGATGGCGTGCCGGTGGCCTGTACCTGTCCAGCGGATACTCGCTTCGACGGGGCCTGTAAACACCGGGTAGCCGTCGCGATTCGGCGGCCACTGCTCGACGCAATAGCGTGTCAGCGAGTAGGGGAGCCACTAGTGGTCAGCGACGGCGGACATCCTCACTCGGGAGTGACCAGCGAGATATCGAGCGATGAGACGGTAGACTCGGGTGTAGAGAACACGACAGCGGATGAGACGGCCAAGGAGTGCGACGACTGTCGTCCAGCGTTTCCGTGCTGGGAATGTTACAAAAGGGGCCATGCCGATTTCGAGTGAGCTTACTCCGTCGAACAGCGGGACGCCACTCCTCCCTGGCGGAAGTGACTTTGCCAAGCTACTTGCGTGAGCGGAGTGTAGAATTTCTATGTGTTTTTTCACAGCTATTGAGTCCCGACTCGTCTTCCCCGGGCAGATAACCTTCGGCTCAGGTGGGTCGTGAACCCGAACCGCGTCGACTCTATCGTCGACCTGACCTATGGGCTGATGATCGCAGTCTCGGTCGGGCTAATCGTTATCGCCGGAAACGCCATCGGACTGGCATTTGGATTCGGGGTGCTACTCTCCTACGTCCTCCACGTTGTCTGGAAGATGGCTCGTTTCGACCCGAACTGGATGACGACAGCAGTCAAGGAGACTGTCGAGGAGACAGTCGACGAGACGGTCGGCGAGACAGTCGAAGAGAAAGTTGGAGAAACCGTCGAGAAGACGGTCGACGAAACCGTTAGTGAGACGGTGGAGAAGACGGTTGGTGAAACCGTCGAAAAGACAGTCGACGAGACCGTCGAGGAGAAAGTTGGAGAGACCGTTGAGAAGACGGTCGGTGAGACGGTCGAGGAGACGGTCGGTGAGACGGTCGAAGAGAAAGTTGGAGAAACCGTCGAGGAGACAGTGGAGGAGACGGTCGGTGAGACGGTCGAGGAGACAGTGGAGGAAAAAGTCGGCGAGACCGTCGAAAAGACGGTTGATGAGACGGTCGGTGAGACGGTCGAGGAGACAGTGGAGGAAAAAGTCGGCGAGACCGTCGAAAAGACGGTTGATGAGACGGTCGGTGAGACAGTCGAAGAGACGGTAGAGGCGGCAGTAGAGGAGACGGTCGAAGAGAAGGTCGGAGAGACAGTCGAGCAGACCCTAGAAGAGCAGATGACGGCAGAGGACGCAGATGGTGAGGCAGACGAAGCTACCGAGGACGCCGAGACCGAGGCCCGATGAGCAGCGTCCTCCTCATCGCTGGCGTCCTCGTCGCGATGTTCGTCGCCTACAACATTGGCGGGTCGACTACGGGACCGGCATTCGGGCCAGCCGTCGGTGCCGACGCTATCTCTAAGCCGGTCGCCGCGGCGCTGATGGGCGTGTTCTTCTTCATCGGCGCTTGGACGCTCGGCCGGAACGTCGTGACGAAACTCGGCAGTGAACTGGTCGTCGACACCGGGATCTTCACGCTCGAATCGTCCATCGCGGTGCTGTTTTTCATCGGGGTCGCACTGCTGGTCGGGAACGTCTTCGGCGTGCCGGCCTCGACCTCGATGACTGCTGTGGGTGCCATCGCTGGCCTCGGACTGGCCGGTGGCGTACTGGATCTCGCCGTGATGGGGCAGATCGTCATCTGGTGGGTCGTCTCGCCCATCATCGGCTTCTGGGTCTCGCTGATCATCGGCCGATACTTCTACGCGCGACTGAACACGAAGGTCGCGATGGAGCGCAGTACGGGGCCGCTGTTCGACGTCGACCGATCCGGGCTCATTCCCATCCCGCGGGTCCACCGGACGACCAACCGCCGGGAGTTGGTCGGAACGATGACCGTCGTCGCGATCGGCTGTCTGATGGCCTTCGCCTCGGGCACCTCGAACATCGCGAACGCCGTCGCACCGCTGGTCGGCAGCGGCGAACTGTCGATGAACCCGGCTATCATCTTCGGTGGAATCGCCGTTACCATCGGGGCCTTTACCATCGCTCGACGGACGCTGGAGACGATGGGCAGCGACATCACGGAGCTGCCCCTGACTGCGGCCATTGTCGTCGCGTCGGTCTCCTCGACGCTGGTCGTCTTCCTCTCGGCGCTGGGTATCCCCGCGAGCTTCGTCATCATCGCGACGATGTCCATCGTCGGACTGGGCTGGGGCCGGGCGACCCGACCGATGACCGCCCCCGAGGTCGTCGCCAGTGACGGGGGACCACCGGTCACGGTCAACGCGCTGGCGGCTGACGAGGAAGGCGAAGAGCTTCCTCCCATCGGGACGGAGGACGCCGACGACATTCCCAGTCCGGGGGCGCTGTTCAACCCCGTGACGACCGCCCGGGTCGTCCTGATGCAGAACGTCGTCCCGGCCATCGCGACGGCCGGTGCGTATCTCACGTTCCGGTTCGTCCCGATATTCGGGTTCTGAGCTAGGGCAACCCCCATTACCGTGGGGAATCAGGGACTCCACCAGTGGTCAACGACGGCGGAGTTCCACAGTCGGACCGAGAATGCGAGAGAAACACGTCCAAACGTGTGATCGAGAATCTACTAGTAGGCTCACGAAAGTGTAACTGGGCCCTGTTGGCCGTCGCTACGGACAAAGCGACTACTCGTTTGCCTCTGAGAGAACTCGTGCGTAGAGGTCGTCGGAAATCCAGAAGCCAGCCTCGCAGAGGGAATCAAGTTCCTGTTCCAAATCTAGTCTGTCGGTCTTCGCTCCGCGGAGCAGAACGCCGATAACGCCCGTGACATCCAGGTCGTGTCTGCGGGCGACTCGCCGTCCGTCTTGCTCGTCGAGTAAAACGAGGTCGGCGTTGTGTTCGACCGCATAACAGATTGCTGCGGTCTCGCCGATATCGAGTTCGTGAAATACTTCGACGAACAAGTCCGAGCGTGCCACCTCGACGACGCACAGGAACCCCTCGTCGCGCACTCTTGGAGCGGCTCCAAGCCCTCTTCCCCATCGGTGAGTTCGTCCCAGACTTGACGTGGGACCGTAACGTCTGAGAACTGTGCTTTGAGGAGGACCAATCGGTCGATAAGAGCGAGGTTCAGAAGGGGAGAGGTATCCGAGACTATCAGTCCACTATCTGGCATAGTCGAGGTCTTCTTTGAGTTCCTGTTCACCGTAGTGGCGGGGAATCTCCCGTTCCCCGAGGAGTTTCTGGAACTCCTGTTTCGATAGTCCTGCTAGCGCACGCGCTTTCCCGAACGAGAGGACATCCTGGGCGTATAGCGAGACCGCCAACTCCCGCTTCATCGCGGGTGAGCGCTCCCCCTCCGGAAGCTGTAACGCCTCGTAGACGTCGTCATCAATCTCTATCGTCGCCATATGTGGTGTAGGCGTACATGATTCTTGAGTGTTTGGACGACGGTTTGCAGGCGACCAACGCGGAACTTTTCGTATTCTGCTCAACTGGTGTTTCATCCGTACAACAGAGCGAGCGCTGGAAAGGGTCGATATACGCCCGGGATACTACCGAACGCAGGCTTTCGTTCGCTGTCAAGGGGTTTTACGAGAGACGCTCTTTCGAAACGGACTACAGAAGAGATACCTATCCTACACGTCCGCTGTTTCTTCGCTTTCTCGAAGTTGCACGAACGCTTCGCTGAGGATACCGAGGACGATCAGCGAGAACGGGAGCGTGATGATACCGGCCATCAGCGTGCCTATCGCCGGGCCGGCGACCGCACTCACGACTGCCGAGGCGATAACCGACAAGATACCGGGGACGATGGCGAGCACGACGAAGATAATGAAGAGGATGACGACCAAGGGAATCCAGTTCCCGCGAGTGAGAGCCCAGCTATTGCGGAGGGCAGCGACGAAATTGTCGTCCTCGACAGCGATATAATACATCATGAACAGGAACGCGACATACGCGATGATGCCGGGGATGATGAACAGGATAGTCCCGATGAACACGAGTAGACTGTATATGAGGCCCCCGAGAATCGTGTTCACGATCGCTAAGACCATGTTTCGGGTGTAGTATTCGCTCGGGATAGAACTCGAATGGCCACCGACGAACGTTCGGATAGCCACGATCGACATCACTTGGAGGAGTAACAACGAGATAACCGACACGCTCGCAGAGACCGCAAGCGGGAGGTCAAGAGCGGGAAGCGCCTGCGTCGCATCTGCGGGCAGGTCACTCGAACTCTGCAGCAACGTGAGGAAGGCACTGTAAAACGCTACCTGCCAGATAATTCCGAGAACTACATATGCGAGAGTGAGCACCACCCCGTTTCTATTTGCGACTCGATTGAATCCATCAGTTAGTGAGGAACCGATTTTCAGGGACACACCGGACTGAAGGCGCGTTCGTGACCTAAGTACCCCGACGAACTGCGAGGACAGCAATTCGCCGATATGTTTAAGCCATCCCTGTGTGGGAGCTCGTCGACGTAGTCGAAAATCGACTATCTCTGAATGTTCTCGAAACCCCGTAAATGGGGGTCCTATCTATTCTACAACAGTATCTGAAAACAGACCTGACGCAGTAAACTCACCTAAACTCAGAAATAGATTTAATATCTCGTACTGGTTTCTGCCACTTAGACGCCGTCGTTCCAGCGGTCTTTGACTCGGCTGCGGTGGCTGACCGGATCGGCGCGTCAGAAGAGAAATGTCTACGCAAGCGCCGTCGGCCTCCGTGCCGACAGAAAAAGTGGATAGCCGCATCGCTCGTTTCAAACGGACCCTCGGCCGGGTGGGACTGACTATCGGCGTCCTCTCGTTGGTCGCCGCCGAGCCCGCTCTGGCACAAACCATCGGCGAGGACTTCTGTACGACGAGCATGGCCGAGACAATCAAGAACGTCTTCACCATCATCCAGTTCGGCGGGCCACTCATCGGCGGCACGCTCGCACTGGGAGCGGCGGTCGTGACGCCCATGGTCCGACGGACCGACACGAAGCTGGAACTCAAAGAAGTCCGCAATCAGGGCGTCATCTGGGGGATCATCGTCGCGCCGCTGGCGACGGCTATCGTCCAGTTCCTGTTGAACACGGTCGTCGCCGGAGGGAGCAGTTGCGCGTTCTGAGAGCAGGTGCTCGCCCTGTCTTCATCCTGGTCGCCGCCGTTTCGATGGTCGTCACCATCAGCGTGGAGAGCGTCGCCCACCCACCGGCGGAACCGACTCACGGTGTCAACGAGAGCGAGTTCTGGGTGCTCTGGGCCGGCGACGAGGATAGCGTGAACGTGACAGGCAACGGTACGCAAACGCCGCTCGAAACCCTCAGTGCAGGAACGGACGTTCCAATCGATCGGCCACCCCGTGCCGTCGAGATGTGGAATCGGCGTGACATCGCGGAGATGCCCGAAACCGACGCTACTGTCGCCAGCCACCCACGCAATACGACGCGTTCGAACGGCTCGTATCTTCGAGATGTGGGCGTGACCATCGGTGCGATTCAACCATCGACGCGCGTTCACCTCTCAGAGACCGACCAGCCGCTGTACATCGCCCCCGATGGTGAGGTGCTCGGAACCGTCGACTACCGGGTCGTCATGCCTTCGGCTGACGACTCGTCAGGGAATAGTTGGCACGTCGAGTCACACGATGTCGAGTCGGTTCGTCTCCTGCTCGATGGAGATGTCCTCGATACGGCGAACCACACGAAGACACCGACGCTCACCTACAGTGATCTGGAACCCGGACTCAACGAAACCGCAACGCTCACGCTCGAAGCGACGGTCACGGTACAGCTGCGGCGAACGGACATCAGTCAAGGCGTGGGCTGCGCTGAGACGACGACGTATGGGCTCTGTCAGACTGGCCTTCACTCACTTGGAACTCGCCAGGAATCCATCACAGTCAGAGACAACGCGACGGTCACCGTCTACGACCTGATCGTCTCTGGATATCAGACACAGTACCCCGATGGCGACCTCGGATTAGTCGCCTACAAGAACTACCCGTGGTACGGTCTCGACCTACCCGAGGGAGCGGTGCGTGGTGTCTGGCGCTTCTACGTTGCGCGTGACCAGACCTGGGATAATCTCACCACGTACGACGGGACCAACGTGACTACAGCACACTCGCCGGTCCATCCGTTACAGGTTCACGCCTTCCCGATCGAGACTGGCCCGACGCCATGGCCACGAGCGACGGTCGAACTCCTTACAGTGTACGGCACGGAGTACGACGCACCGTCACTTCCTGAAGCGGTCGTACTGGACGCCGTCGAAGGACCGTACACGGGCAGTTTCGGCATCGCAACACACGTCGAGACGACTCACGACGAGACGGACACTGTCACCGCTATCGGCCTCGTCCGCGGGACGAACGCGACACTCTCCGTCTCGGAGTTCGCTGCCGTCCCGCTGACCGAGAGCAATCTCACGCTGAAGGTCATGAACCGAAGCGAGGAGACGGTCACTGTCCGCGCACAGCTCCGCGACAACGAGACGAGTGCGCCAATCCAGACGAGTGACCGCGACGGCTATCTCGTCGTCGCCGGGCAGCGCGTGAACACCTCGGAGAACGGGACCGTCGACGTGACTGTCTCCAGTGACCGTGATGCCGTCTCGGCGCGATACGAACCGTCGTTCTGGTGGTGGGACATCCCTAGCTACACTGGCGATACGGCTATCGTCTCCACTGGCGGGACGACGTTTCGCTATCTGGACGCGCTCTTCGGTGGGTTCGTCCCGATCGGCGCGCTGTTGCTCGCTGGCTATATCCTCGACCGGTTCACGAACTGGGGCTTCTGGCCGCCGTGGAGGGGGCTGTGATGCCGAGACGTCTCTCCCGTCGGGCCTTCCTCTCGGCGCTCGCTGCCGGGTCGGCCGTCGGCGCTGGCTGTTCGACGAGAGGCGCTGTCGATGCCGTGGCGAGTCCCTCGTTCGACTCGGCTGTCGAATCAATGACGGTCGGGACGTACGACATCGTTCTCGAACTAGCTGACGAGAACGTCACGCACGCGTCTCTCATCGCACCCGATGGAACCGCAGCCCAGAGCAAGCAAATCGAACCCGGAGTCAGGACAGTGAAGTTCCCGATTCTACGGTTCGATCCACCGTGGGGCGACGTCAAGCATTACACACCGGGTACTCACGAAGTCGTCCTCGTCGTTGATGAAACCGAGGTCACGCGCTCGGTGTCGTTAGTCCCGGAGCTTCGGATCACCGACATCTCCCAGTACCGTGATGGGGAGACAGTGTCCGACCTCTCGAAGCTTGTCTTCACGATTGAAAACACGGGAACAGCGGCGACGTGGATCTACGATATCGCGTTTGAAGGCGCACCAAATTTCGCGGCTGACGGGACGATATCGGATCAGTCTGCGTATCCAGACCTAGAATTCCCGATGACGGGGGACGAACTAACTATAGCACCAGGCGCAAGCCAGCAGTATATCGCGCATTCGTGGCCGTTAGCGTTACCGGAGACAGCACCCAGATGTGAAGGTACTGAATATCCTTTTACTGCTCGGCTGGGAGCTGCAGACGGTAGTATCTTAACCGCCGACTTATCGCCTCAGTTCAACGGCAATCCCAGCACGGTCGGTTTCGCAGACGATACGGTGTGTTCAAACGTATCGTTGAGCTGGGAGTCGCGAGACGAGGAGGAGAGATGAATTCGCTAGGAGACGTGATTGTTGAGTCGTTAGAAGAAGCAGCGCGAAGATTTGTCGGTCCAATATCTGGCTTCATCAGGGACCATGCTGGAGATTTGTTGAAAATCGTTGTCGAGACACCGAACCCGAACTCTGTGTTCGGCAGACCATCGAACGATGGATGGCCAGTAATCTATGACTTCTACTGGGAAACGATCATCCCCTTGTCGCTGTTGCTCTGGGGTCTCATGATCGGCTTAGTGATACTCCTTGAGTCGGCGAGCTATCTGTTTAGCAGTTACCACCGTACCAAACTCAAGAAGCGAGCGTTCTCTGGGTTACTAGGTATCCTATCGTGGTGGTGGGTCGCTGCACTCTCGCTTCGATTCATCGATAGCTTAGGCAAGTTTCTACTCCCGTCATTAGCGGAAATCACACTCTTCGATACGCTCTCGATCAGCGTGATTGGGTTACTTGGACTCCTGATTTCGCTCACCGTAGACATCGTCTTGTTCTTGATTCTCGCGCTGCTCTACTTGATACGCCACGTCGTGCTGTACCTGTTCGTCCTGTTGATGCCACTCCTCATCGTCTTCTGGGTGCCCGGAGTTGGCCCGTTCGCTCTTGCATCGCAGTTCATGAAGCGACTCGCCGGATTCTACGTTCCGTTCTTGTTCATGACGATACCGGTTGCCCTCCTACTACGTCTCGGCCAGTTATTGGGCTCCTCGGTGACGTTTACTATTGGTGGTATTGGCCAGTGGCTCCTTGCCATCCTGACGCCGCTCGTCGCTATAATCTCGCCGTTTATCCTCTTCTGGCAGGCAGGAGCGCTGTTCTTCATGGCCGATAGCGCTGCCCGACACGCGTCTCGTGGTCGCGCACGAGCGAGGGTCCAGACGGTTCGGACAGCCGGTGCGACAACAGCGAGTGGTGGACAGAACTTCGCTCGCGGGGTTCGAGGCCAACCTGCCGTCCGACCGGATGGACAGCTACTGCTTGGCTCGGGTGACTCTAGAGCGCACGCCGTCGGCTCACGGTTGCACAGTTCCAGTACGTCGTTCCGGTCAGCGCTCTCGACATCTAGCACGAATCGGACCGAGACACGAACGTCATCAAGACACTCCAAACGCTCTGAGTCGCGGAACGACCAGTTCGACACTCTTCGAGAGCGCGGTGGGTCTTCGAGACGAGAAGCCGGTAGTAGGGATAGCGATTCGAACATAGACGACTCGTCCACGTCGGAGGGTTCCGACGACGAGCGTCCACGGTACATCAACTGAAGATATGAGTAGTCATCAACCCGCAAAGCGAATCCCCAAGTCACTCGGTACAGACGCGAAACTAATCGGTTCGTACACCCTCACGGATGCAGCGGTCGCGCTCTTTCCAGGCGTCGTCGTTATCTTGCTCACACAGATACTGCTCCCCTCCTCGCTCACTCTCGGGGGGTATCCGATTCAGGGGCTGACGCTTCCACTGGCCGCACTTGCCATCGGCGTCGGTGTCCTGTTCGTTTACCTCACACCGGAGTATACGACGAGTCTCGACTGGGTCATGCTGATGCTTAGCTTTCGAGGGCAGGACCGACAGGAAGGCCACGAGAGCGCGAAAGCATACACACAAATCGAGCGAGTGTATCCGGAGCGTGACGTTCTCGAACGACGAGACGGCGCACTCCTGGCGTTCGTGCAGGTCCTGCCCCCTCCGATGGCGCTGGCAACCGACAAGGAGTGGGCAGCGAAGGCAACGGCTTTTCAGGACTTCCTGAACACTGCCGTGACGTTTCCCCTCCAAATCTTCTCGACGACGCAGGCGTTTCCCGTCGATACCTATCTGAACCACTACCGCGAGCGTCGACGTGATCCGGACGTGAAAGCGAACCCGCGACTCGCCGCGCTCATCGACAACTACGTCGAGTGGTACGTACGCGACCTCGACGCTCGACAGATGACGATCCGTGATCACTACGTCGTCGTCTCGGTCACGCCTTCGGAGGTCCGCTTCGAACGCGAAAGCATCCTCGATACGCTCGCTGGAATACCCATACTCGGCCTCTTCGTCCAGGCGTGGAACGCACCACCACTCGAAGTGCAACGAGAAACAATGTTTGAGGCACTCGAAGAGCGGGCACGCCGTGTCGAATCTGGGATTCGTGATATCGATGGCTGTCAAGCGAGCCGTATCGACGCTGGTGCGGCCGCGCGACTCGTGAGCGAGTTCTGGACGGGAGAAGCAGTCGAATACGGCGAGATAGGCGAGGCGCTTCGGACACGACCACTCGTCGGAGGGACGCGATGAACTTCGAATTCCTGCCATTCGTCGGCAAGAACTCGTCGACTGAGGAGACAGCGGAGGAGTCCGAGCAGAGTTCAGAGCTAGCCGTTGCGTATCGGCCCACCGACCAGCCGCTGAACGACCCCGCAGACATCCACCAGTCGATCCTCGGGCCGGACGCGATCGAGCGAACGGCCACCGCAGTTCGAACGGGCGACAACTGGGCTCGCACCCTCTGGGTCGCAGAATTCCCGGACGCGCCGCGAGACGGTATCTTCGAGACGCTGTACTCGACGGCGGAGACGAGAGAGACAGATATCTCGCTCCACATCGACCCGCGGGATACGGCATCGACGCTCAATTCGCTGGAGAACCGGATCGAAGACTTGGAGGCGGACGCCGAGTATCTGAGCGAGAAACGCCGAGCCGGAGCCAGAGGGATACAAAAGGATCTCGCGGACCACCAAGAGCTCTACGACGTACTCAGGAACACACCGATGAAAGCGTTCGACGTTTCGATGTACCTGACCGTCCGCGATGAGAATGAGGACGTGCCCGATGTCGACGGCGTGGTGAGTACGGCACGCCGCGCTCCAGCGAATCTGACGCCCGTGACGCCACGCTGGGCACAGATGGATGCGCTGACTGCTACCAGTCCGGTCGGCGTCGATCAACTGAACCAGCAACTCGATACGAAGACGCCGATGCTGAGTGCCGCTGTGGGTGCGATGTTTCCCTTCGTCGCCGGAGCGCTCGCTGAACCCGGTATCGAGTATGGGACCTACGCGCTGAACGAGAGCCCGCTCATCCTCGACCGGTTCTCCCGGGAAACGGGCTACTGCATGATGGTCATCGGGAAGCTCGGTGCCGGGAAGTCGTTCTCGACGAAACTGCAGCTGGTTCGCCGCGCGATGTACGACGAGGATACCATGCTGGTGATGCTTGACCCACTGGAAGGCTTCGCCACCGTCAACGAGGCGCTGGGCGGCGAGCGCGTCACTGTCGGCGGCTCTCGCGGCTTCAATCCACTAGAGTTGCAGCCGACGCCACGCGAAGTTCTGGATGCCGTTCCAGATATCGACCCGTGGTCCGAGCAGATCGCGTGGGTGCTCACCTTCTTCGAGACGTTCTTTACCCACGTCGCCAGCAGCCCGCTCGACGACCGCAAACAGACGCTTCGGAGAGCAGTGCAGGAAGCCTACGAGCGACAGGGAATCACACAGGACCCACAGACCCACGGGAATCCCTCGCCGACGGTTCGCGACGTTATCGTCGTCCTCGAAGATCTGTTGGAGGACCCCAGTGCATTCGGCTACGTCACCGACGGCGAACGAGAGCGAGTCCGAGAGGACGTCCAGTCCCTGCTCATCGACCTTCGGCCGTCGTTCCGTGAGGGTGGCGACTTGGCGAACCTCGCACGTCCCACGGAGTTCGACCTCGACAACGACGTCATCTACCTCGATCTCCATCAAGAGGAGGGAACCCGCGGTCGGACCGAGACGAGTCTGATGATGCAGGTGTTGTTCAACGCGGTGTACGAACGCGCCAAACAGACCGACAAGCGCGTCGTCTTCGTCATCGATGAAGCCCACTACCTGATGAGCGATTCGACTTCACTGGGCTTTCTGGAGACCGCCGTGCGACACAGCCGACACTACGACCTCTCTTTGCAGTTCATCACGCAGACGGGCGGCGAATTCTCGCTCACGCCCGAGGCCCGGACGATCGCGAATCTCTGCTCGATGAGACTTATCCATCGTGTCGACGAAGCGGCCGAGCAGTTAGCCAAGTGGTTCGGGTTGAGCGAGCGCGAGGTGAACTGGGTCCGCTCGGCGAAGGCAGGCAACGACGAAGACGGCTATTCGGAAGGGTTGCTCGGTATCGACGAAGAAGGCTGGTTCCCACTTCGAGTGCGGGCGAGTGAGTACGAGGTGGACGTTCTCAGTAATGCCAGTCGTAAGGATAGTGACGCGCTATCTCGGACCACCGAGCCGCGTCCTGCATCACCAGAGAGCCCAGTAGAAACAGACAGTGATTCAGCTACGCGTCGAGCATCCTAGGTCGCATACTTTCCTTCTTCTCGAAGGCAGTCACTGACGAGACCGATGTATCGACGAGACGGTTGCTATATGCCAGTCGCCTCGCAACCACGCAGTCGATGGCCGAGAACGACCGGCGTATCGCCCGTGGCTTCCTCTCGATTCTCTCCGGCGAGGTGGGCGCGTTGCTGTTGGGATTGCTCATTACGCCCGTCGTCGTTCGACTTCTCGGGAGCGGAGGCTACGGCGCGTATTCGGTCGTCCTCTCCTTACTGGGTATTCTCGTCGTCGTGAGCAACGCTGGTATCAGTGACGGTGTCCGGAAGTTCATCGCCGAGAAGCGCTCGGAGAAGTGGCCCGCGTCCGTCTTCGGCTTCTACACGCGACTCTCGCTCGCCACCGCGTTCGTCGTCGCGGGTAGTCTCGTCCTCGCCGTCGAGGTCGGTGTCGTCGCCAAAACGCTCGGAACGCAGTTCGAACCGTACATCTACCTCTTGGCGCTGTTGCTCGTCGGCAGACAACTGTTCCTGACGGCGCGGAGTACGCTGATGGGACTCGGTCTCGAACACTACAGCGAACCGCTGTTCGTCGTCCAGAAGGCACTGTTCGGCGTCGTCGGCGTCGCGCTGGCCGCGAGCGGGTTGGGCGTCGCTGGGGTACTGGCTGGCCATATCGCGGCGACGTTCACCGTAGCGACGGTGGCGTTCCTCCTGGTCGCTCGGGAACTCGATGTCGCCGCATTGTGGCGACGAGCCGCCGAACCGGTGCCTCGTAACGAACTGCTCTCGTTCAACGTACTGAGCGTCGTGCTGACGCTGCTGATGACATCGCTGTACCACGTCGACATCCTGTTGCTCCAGCCCTTCAGCGGGAATCAGGCGACCGGCTACTACCGGGCGGCGTTACTCATCGCGGAGTTCGTCTGGTTCGTCCCCTTCGCCTTGCAGATGGTCCTCTTACAGTCGACGGCGGAGCTATGGGCCGACGACAAACACGAGGCTATCTCTCGGGTCGCTTCGCGGGCAACTCGCTATACGGCCGCGCTCGCGCTCTTGGTGGCGCTCGGTATTGCCGGCCTCGTCGACGCGTTCGTCCCGCTGTACTTCGGCAGGGAGTTCGCCGTCGCCAGCGACGCGATTCTCCTCTTGCTCCCCGGCGCGTTTGGCTTCGCCGTTGCCCGCCCCATCTTCGCCATTGGACAGGGGAAAGGAGATCTACGGATACTCGTCGTCGCCACCGCCGTCGCGGCCGCGCTGAACATCTGTCTGAACCTGCTACTGATCCCGCGCTACGGCATGTACGGAGCCGCCGCGGCGACGAGCGTGAGCTACGGCTCGATGCTTCTCTTACACGTCCTGAGCGCCCGACGAGTCGGCTTCGACCCGCTCGGTGACCTCCGGGCTGGTGGTATCGCAGCGGCGGGACTCCTGACGGCACCGGTCGTCTTCGGACTCCCGATACTGCTCGGCGACGGGATTCTCGCTCTGGTAGTCGTCCCCCCGCTTGGCGGCCTCGTCTACGGCGTCACTGCACTCCGAACAGGCGTCGTCACTGGCGAAGAGCTTCGACCCGTCATCGACCGACTTCCGGCCCCCGTCTCGGCGTATCTCGACTGGAGCGTGCAGGCCATCGAGACGTAGACGTATAGCTATCGAAGCGCGGCCACGACTGCTCAGTCCATGAAACCCTTTTTATCCGGTAGCTACCTCACCCCACTAACAGCAGCATGGACGGCTCGACACTCGCCCGGCTCTCCGGGAGAACTCGGTCGCGTCTCGACGAGTTCGGGCGCGACTGGAACAGGCAGACGCTCTTTTACGCGCTCGTTCTCGCGGCGATCGTTCTGCTGGGTGTCTCCTTCCGACTCCGTCGTCTCGGCGTTGCCCCGCTCTGGATCGACGAGGCGTACAACAGCTGGGCGGCGTGGAACTACCTCAATGGAAACGGCTTCTCGGACCCTATCGGTCCGTCCTCGCCGTATCGCCGGGCGTGGCTGACCACGTCACTGCCGATGTCAGTGGCGTTCGACTGGCTGGGCCGAACGGAGTTCGCCGCGCGGCTCCCGAGCGTCGTCTACGGGACGCTCTCCATCGGTGTCGGCTATCTGCTCGGCCGCCGGTACGACCGATTACTCGGCTTTCTGCTCGCCGCATTTCTCGCATTCGACCCTGTCATCCTCGTCTGGTCGCGCGAGGCGCGAATGTACGCCCCGCTTCTGTTCGTCTACCTCTGTTCGGTGTACATCTTAGTGCGGTGGTACGGCGAAGCCGAGTTGCGACTCACCAGCGTCTATCCCTACCTTCTCGCGGTGTTCGTGGTACTTGGCTATTACACACACCAGAGCTACCTCGCGCTGGGTGCGAGCGTTCTGACCTTTTTCGTCATTCAACTCGTCCCGCGACTGCGCGCGATCGACGAGTACACGCTCGACGCGATGGACGCGAAGACAGCGCGCCTGTTGGTCCTCGCGGCGGGGGCGACGCTCACCGCAGGCGTGTTCATCGCGCTTCGGGGCGTTCCGGGCGTTCTGCTCCACACCATCAGCGAGACGTGGCCGGACAGAGGACCGCTGTATTACGGCAAGGTCGTCGTCGTCCACTACCCGATACTCGGCGCGCTCTCGTGGCCGGGGATGGCGTACGTCTGGCGAAAACACGAGACCGGGCGACTGCTCGTCCTGGCGTTTCTCCTGCCGCTGGCCGTCGCCACGTTGGTCCCGAAGAAGGCTCCGCGATACATCTACCATCTCTTTCCCCTGTTGGCGTTCTTTGGCCTCTACTCGATAACGCTCGTCCTGCGGCGGGCGTGGCGGTCGGTGACTGCCGACGGGTCGCTGTCACTGTTCGAATCAGGGCTGTGTTACCTCGCACCGATACTCGTCGTCCTCGTGGTGGCCTCGCCCATCGCCGCCTACGGCGTGACCGCTTCGCTGTACGATCCCCCCGCTCATCCCGAGCGTTCCGACTGGGAGAAAGCCAGCGAGTGGGTGAGAGAGCACGCCGACGAGGACGACGCCATCGCCTCAACGCGACCCGAACTCTCGATGTGGTACTACGGCGAGACGGACTACTTCTTCAGACAGAACGGCGTCAGTTCGGCGGCATTTCGTGACGGCCAGTACGTCCACACGCGGACGGGTGCGGTCTTCCTGAACGAGACCGCCGACATCAGGAAGCTCTTGGAGGGCGACCGTGACGTGTGGCTCTTCGCGGGCAAGAAGTTCGACTATAGCTTCACCTCGCCCGAAGCACGCGAACTCGTCCGCGAGGAGTTCGAGCGTCGGGGCAACGAGTCGTGGGTCAACATGAAGGTGTACTACTACGACGCGAGCGAGAACGAGTCGGCAGCGACCTGAATTCGGTGGTGCTCAGTCTAAGAGTTCTCGTGCGAACGCCACTGTCTCGTCGGCAACGTCGCCCCACGTATACTGTTCGGCGAGTGCGCGACAGTCGCTCGTGTCGTAGGCTGTCGGGTCGAAGGTTCGGAGAGTTTCGTGGAGCGAGTCGTCCGTCGGGTCGATAGTCGTTCCCACGTCTTCGGAGAGGATTTCGGCCGCGCCGCAGTGCTCGGGATTCGAGACGACG
Organism: Haloarcula amylovorans; assembly: GCF_004681185.1. GTDB lineage: Archaea > Halobacteriota > Halobacteria > Halobacteriales > Haloarculaceae > Haloarcula > Haloarcula amylovorans. The sequence continues at coordinate 508,626 of NZ_SRIF01000002.1, forward strand.
ACCGGTGTTCCGCAAGCCAGCGATTCGAGGACGATATTCCCGAACGGTTCGTACAGCGCCGGGTGGACGAGCGCGCTGGCGTTGCGGTATCGCTCTGGGAGTTCTGATTGGGGAACGTGGCCGAGAAATTCGACGTTCTCGGGAATCGATTCGTCGTCGGGTCGCTCAGCGCCAGCAATCTTGAGTTCGCGGTCGATCTGTTTCGACGCATCGAGGAGTTGGCGGTAGCCTTTGCGGTGCTGTGTCCCCCCGACGAAGAGGTAGTAGCCATTGTCGTCGGTTTCGCCGGGCGCGAACCGCTCGCAGTCGACGCCGTTGTAGACCACTCGGTTCGGTTTCGTGGCCCGGTCTGCTCGCAGCCGTTCGGTGAGCTCGCTGATGAAGATCCGGCCGTCCGCAGCTTCGAGTGACTGACGAGCGAGCGAGCGTTCTAGCGGAGCGATGCCGTAGTCGAGTGCGCCAGCGACCAGCGGTCGGATTGCGGGGTGGTACTCGTCGAGCGGGAAGAATTCGAACTTCTTCTCGATGTTGAAGTGGACCTTGAGGATTGTTGGGACGTCGGTGTCGAGATGGTCGAAGCGGACGTACTCGTGGCTGTGGATCACGTCCACGCCATCGAGGAGGTCGGTGTTTTCTAGGTGGGTTCGGACTGCGCGGTCGAACCAGAATCGGGGGCTACCCCGCGTTGGGCAGTCGAGTCGGATAACCTCGGTGTGGTTGAGTGGAAGGTTGTCGGTGTGGTCGCCTGCGCTTGTCGTGAGGACCGTCACGTCGTGGTTTTCGGTGAGCGTGTGTGCGAGGTTGTAGGCGTGGTAGGCGACGCCACCGATGACGTTGGGGGGGAATTCGCGGGTAAGGAGAAGAAATTTCACGACAACCACCAAAACGGACTATTCAAATGTTGAATGTCCCGAGAACAGGAAACCTCTGAGCAGGAGTGACAATTCTGAGAGAGTAGAACCCCATTACGGAGAGAATTACTCAATTCGACTGAACCAGGGCCAAGAAGCATTTGTATTAAACTGGTTTCTCACTAGCGTTGTTGATTCTGCTCCTGAACCGGTACAAGCGCTCAGGAGCTATTTTTGGGTTTATATTATCTATCAAAATACTGCAGTCAAGACAGTACATTATTTGTAGATATACCATATTGGAACCCGTAGGTTTAATTCCTGTCTGCGCTCGGACTTTACTACAGAGTTCAGGAATAGATGGATGAGTCAATCTATCAGCGTTTGAGGACTGAGATCTCTTGGAGTTTTGCATCAAAGGCAGTCTCGTTTGTTCTTTATTACGGGTTCGTATACGTTGTCTCGAAATCGTTAGGCGTCCAAGGGTACGGTCAGTGGTCTTTATTCCTCTCTTTATTCACAATATTCGTCACTATTTCATACCTTGGGGTTAACCGTTCAGCAGAACGGTATATCGCCGAATTTGAAGACGGTGTACAAACACGCTCGGTGTTTCTAAATGCCATTTTCCTTCGAATAGCAGTTAGTTTACTGTTTGCAGTTCTTCTATTTTCTCTTGGAAATCGGTTAGCGGGTTTACTAGGACATCCCCAAATTGGAGGCTTATTGGTACTTGCAGTACCGGTAATCGTCTTTCAAGGAGTGACTCAACTGATGAAGAGTCTTTCGAGGGGGCTCCACAATCTGCGTGCGTTATTCTTCATGACGACCGTAGAACACTTCTCGAAACTCACAATAGTAGTACTACTATTTTTTATATTACAGCAAGTTAGTCCCGAAGCCGTAGTTCTAGCTTTCATCTCTTCGTTTGCCCTTGCGTCCCTCGTCGGTACAGTTCTCGTATATCGGCTGATCAAAAATAAATCTGAGAAAAGCTCTGTCACTATTCAGTCTACTTCCTTAGACGGAGAAACTTTGAGAAATATATTCGGATATAGTATTCCACTCATTTTGATATCTGTTGGATTTATCATAATGACTGAGATTGATATTCTGATGCTTGGGGCGCTTGCGAGTGATACTGAATTAGGAGAATACTCTTTAGCCAAGCGAATCGTGACGAAATTTCCACACATTGCCTTAGCAGTAGCGGGAGGGGCGATGCCGGTCTTCGCAACGTCAGATTCCGACCAAATAGAATCTGACGAGAAACATTCCGTTTTCAGTTCGCTCTTGCGTGTGAATACTGCCGTATATTTTCCTCTCTGCGTAGGTTTAGTACTATTGAGTCCGCTGGTTTTACCGCAGATATTTGGTTCAGAGTTCAGAGAGTCAGTCTTACCGCTGCAAGTGCTTTCGATATACGTGTTCTGTGGCTCGTACTCGATATTGTTTGGTCAATTCCTGAATTATCGTGGCTTAGCTCGTAAGCGTGCCATATTCGTCGTACTTATGATAGCGTCGAATATACTGTTGAATCTCTTTCTTATTCCAAGATACGGTGCAGTCGGTGCAGCACTCGGCACATCGGTCTCGTACCTTCCCTATACTCTGCTATCAGGATACGAGTCAATAAAGCAGTTCAGCAGTTTCAAACTTCGGTCAGTCATTAGAAGGCGATAAAGTATTTTTGCCTCCTATACCACGGATACAGTATCGAATAGTATGAGAGGAACTGAAGTTACTATTTTCGGAGCACATAGTGGGAGAAACAAGGGAGACTTGGCTATTCTCCACTCAATGATGGCCAACCTCAAAAGAGCGATCGGCGATGTTCAATTCAATATACCTACGAAAAACCCGTCATACCTGCGGCAGTTCGAAAAAGGAGAGCACATCAACTACATCAAATCACCCACTAATTATCTAAATTTTGAGAGTTCTAAATCGATAAAAGACTCAGATATCGTACTGATAGGTGGGGGTGGATTATTTTTCGATCGGAGGATCTACAATCCATTTTACAACCACGTCATCAATATCGACCCGATTGCACGCTATTCAAATCAAGTCGGGACGCCGACCGCGCTATTCTGTGTCGGTGCACATCGGATGAATCGCGTCGCGACGTGGCTAACAAAGAATATCCTGCAACGTTCGGATTACATTTCCGTACGTGATCACCTCTCAGAACAGGTATTTGGGTCGATTGCCGACGAACAGATTCACTTCAGACCAGATCCTGCTCTACTATTAGAAGAGAAGTATAGTGGGGCTGTGAGCCAAGTGCTTTCGGCTGTTTCTTCGAAGCAACAACAGGCTGAGCGGTTGGTCTTCTTTGTCAACTCAGTTGTAGAGCGGAGCTCAGTGAGGTCACAAGTAATCGAGAGCATTCGAGACCTCACTGAGCAATACGATGTTTTCATCGGCGAAACAGTCACTGAACAGGACCATGCACGAGAAATCGCATCAGAAATCAACGGGTGCCATCTGTTATTCGCTGAGAATAACTTGCGCGGCGAGGAACATATCGCTCTCATATCAGAGTTCGACATCGCGGTCTGCATCCCTATGCACAGTGCGATATTTGCGTATAAATCCAAGACACCGTTTGTCTCAATTGAGTACGAGCCGAAAGTGAGCGAGTTCAATAATCTCATTTCAAATCGAAGTAGAACGTTATTGTCAGATATTGACTCAGTGCCAAGAATTGTTAAATCAATAGATGGGAGAAATCATAAAGAAAAGGAAGAACTAGAGACTCTTTCCAAGGTTGCTTTCCAAGATATCGCAGAAATTCTAATATAGATATTCTTAATTTAGTTATATTATGGAGAGGCTCGGAGATATAAATATCTAAAGAATAACCCTTATTAGCGTTATTGACTCAAATCACTTATCAGCCAATATCGAAGTAAGCCTAATAACGTCTTACGTGTGGCGAATTTATGATTATCTACAGATACAATCGCGGGACTGAACGATAACAGTGAAATAAAAATGCAAACTATAGATAGTCTAAAGAAAGCCAAGCCCGAGTTCGTAGCTCTATTTATAATAACCGCGCTTGGGGCAATCCTTCGATTTTGGGGGTTTTGGACGCTAAGCCTCTGGGCAGATGAGGGGCAAGTATTCATAACCGCTGAAAATATTCTCCAAACGGGCCTTCCACTGCTTGATAGCGGTTACCTGTACAGTCGCGACTTATTGCACTTATATTTAACAGCTGGCTCAATGGCAGTTTTCGGTCATAACGAATTTGCAGTAAGATTACCGAGTGTATTAGCTGGGACTGGTCTAATCTTAGCTATTTATCTATTTGTTCGTACGATCTCAACTTCGAGAGCAGGAGTAGTTGCTGCATCAATTACAGCGTTTCACCCGTGGTATATCTCATACTCGCAATTTGCACGGTCCTATATTATAGCGGTCTTTTTCATTACTGTCACGCTGTATTATTTCTCTGATTCATACATAAATAACAACTATTCAAAAGAGAGAGTGATTGTCTTGACTATTTCTGGGATTTGCGCCGTTCTTAGTCATCAGACCGGACAGGTGGTTATTCTGTACGCATTTCTCACCATCTTGCTCAGTGATGCCGTGAAAAACATATCCTCACTGAGCAGTTTTAAGACTTCTTCTCATAAGCAAATAGATTGGAGTCAAATATATTATGTTATTCCAATCTGTGGAATCGGAATAGCAATTGTACTTTCAAAATTAGTGGCGAGTAAGTCGTACTGGCAGTATACAACTGCCATCCAAAGTCAAGCTACAGAATCAACCTCAGAGGGGGTAGTTAGTATTTTGGCACAGATTCGGTCGTTTATCCCATTTGGAGTGGAGCCACAAATCCACAATATATTATATATTTTTAACCCAATCCCAGTAATATTGTCGTTGTCCATACTATCTATCATATCTCTATCATATATAAACCAAATCTACGATACAAGTGATAAGATGCGTTATTTCCTTTTACTATGCGTAGCTACATTTATACCAGTAGTTTTTGCTAAACGAGACGTGAGTACCAGTCGTGCTTATCTGTTTACAACGCCAATACTGATTTCCGCAATCGCAATATTTTCTGAGCACATTCTCAAATCATTCGAAAGCCCGTGGGCACCTGAGCAACCCTCTGATACCGTATTATCAGTTATATTGATTATATTGTTACTCCCATTCGTTTGGCAGTCCATTGGCGTGGTTACAACTAGCTATGGTGAAGACGTAAATAAGCATCATTCACCCGGAGAGGTTTTTTCCTATCGCCAAGATACATCGAGTACTTATGAGTTTGTAAACCAACACGCAGAAAATGATGAGACTATAGTAGTCTTTGGCAATCCCAAGTTCGCGCCCGCATATCTTGACCCAAAGAAGGAAGTGGATTATTGGGCATGGACCGCTACGAACTATTCAATCGAGGGAGAACATTACTATATCGGTGATGCGATGATAATTTCGGAGTATAGTCAATTCCAGGAGATCTTGGAAAATCGAAACCAAGTATGGATCGTGACGACTTATTCAATTTCAGATGTTGGCCATCTCAACCAGAGGTTTCGATCATTTGCTAATGAAAAATGTGCCGTATTTCAGTCAAAAGATCCAAACGGAAAAGTCATTCTGTACAAAGAGGGGAAAGCAGTTTGTGAGAGGAGTATGATAGATCGGTCATCTTAACCTTAGGTAGTTGAGCTGCTATATTCTACTGATGATGTTAGAGGTTTGAGCCACCGTCTGCTCCCATCCAAATGAACTAACACGAGAAGAACCCCGATTTACCAATCTCGTTCTAAGTGCGGGGTTCGAAAGGACACGTTCGATAGCACCGGTCAGTTGCTCCGTATCGTATGGCTCGACCAGAATCCCCGCATCGCCTACGACCTCGGGTAGTGACGACACGTTCGATGAGATGACAGGCGTTCCGCTGGCCATCGCCTCCAGAACTGGCAACCCAAAGCCTTCGTACAGAGAAGGATAGACGAGGACAGTCGAGAGCTGATACAGTCCCGGTAGCTGCTGACGTGGGATAGTTCCGAGATGCCGCACTCGCGGATCAGACGCTAACTCGTCGCCGATGTCTGCGTTGATCGGGCCGGTAAAGACCAGCAGCGAATCGTCCATATCGAGTTCTCGAAACGCTTCGAGCAGTCGTCGCCAGTTCTTCCGCTCGCTTACGTTGGCCCCATAGATGATGGTTTCAGCGTCGAGTCCGAGCTCGTCTCGAAGGCTCTGTAATTGGCTTTTGGACCAGGACTCTGTGAAAATGCTGTCTACGCCGTGGTAGACTACCTCGATTGCATTTGCGTTGGCGTCGGTATACCGCAGAATATCCTCTTTCGTACTCTGCGAGATGGCGATTATCCGGTCAGCCTTCTCACACGACCGCTTCATCATCTGCTTCATGTATAACCGATCAGCCAGTGGATAGAACGACGAATCGACGAAATATCCCAGATCGTGGACCGTGAGCACGGATTCAGCGGGACAATACGCCGGTAAAACCCCTTTCGGAAACCAAACACGGTCAATGTCGTACTGCCGGATTTTCCGAGGCAACGTTACGTGATCCGCGAGCAGCGGATGCTCAGTGCCGTATTGTACGTAGTGGACGTTCCCCTTTCCGGACGAAAGCTCCTGGTCGGTATTGTAGAAGATGAACAGTTCGTGGGAGTCGATTCGCTCAACGAGACCATCGAGCACGCGCTCGAAATAGACGTTCGTTCCGCCATCTCCGGCGAGCTCACGCGCTTGGATTCCAATCCTCATTCCTGGCTCTCCGTGACGATACTCGTATAACACTCTTCATAACGACGCGCGAGTTGACCGCTACCGAAGTTCTCTACAATACGTTCTCTGGCTTTGGCTTTCTGCGATTCGAAGCGCTCTGGGTCAGCGACTAGGTCTAACAGGTACATCACGTCAGTCTCGTCGATTTGGCCTTCGATTGTCCGTCCGACATCGCTGTCGATCAGTTCGTCGGTCCCACTCACGTTCGATATCACGGGAACAGTACCGCTGGCCATCGCTTCCATGACTGTATTGGACATCCCCTCCGCTTCGGACAACTGGACGTAGAAGTCGGCGTTTCTGTAAACGTCGTCTATCTCTTCGTGAGGAACGTATCCGTGAAACGAGACGTACTGTTCGATTCCTTCTGTTCGCGCTAATTCGACCAGCGATTCGTACTCTTCTCCTTCACCGACGATGTCCAAATAGAATTCGTGAGCGGACTTTTCGTTGAGTCGCTTAGTCAACTTGAGTACTCGATCGACACCTTTGAGTTCAATCAACCGGCCAACGAACAGCAGTCGGAAGGAGTTCCCCTGCGTACGGTCCCCCGGCGAAAACTGCTCAGTATTTATTCCGTTGTTTATCACCGTCACCTCTTGTGTAGGTGAAATTTGCTGTATTTCCTCTCGGAGACCATCGCTATTCGCTACCACGACATCATGAGCGTCCCAAATTTGCTTTACAACCGGTGTCAAGACGGTATAGAGTCGGTCATAGCTGTCGGGGTTGTGATGAGGGACGTCCGATCCGAGACACGTCAAAATGGATGGAACATCTCGAAGTGCGGGATGGAAGATGAGGGCACCAGTTGGAATACCAAAAAACGTGTGGCAGACATCGGGATCGAAATCCTTGACGATTCGAGAGAGTTGAGTCGCCGAGGAGACAATATACGAGAACATCTCGAAAAGGGTCGCATTTTCGCGATTCCGCCGGAACGACAGTACTCGACGAACATCGATACCGTCGACTTGTTCTTGTTTTGGTTGTCCTTCGAGACGTGACGTGACGTATCGTACCTCGTGGCCTCGTTCAGCTAACTTCTTACAGAGAAGGTGGTACTGACCGTACCCGCCACCGAGAGGTGGAAATTCGTAATTCAGCGCCAAGATTCGCATTTAGTTAATCAGGTGTCTTAGAGCAACAGTGATAATAGACTTGATTCTGAGCGTCTCCCAGTATGCTATTATAAACGACAGCTTCAGTATGAGTTTACTCTACTCGATGACTTCCCGCACTCGATACGGTTCTTCCTTCTTCGCATGCTGATACCCTTTGATACCGATATCGGCCAAGATTCCGGAGATGAAGAACTGTACGCCGATCATTATCATGAACACGGCAAACAGCGGCAGGGCCGTATTAGACAGATTCGCCCCCGCTGTGAGCTTCAACCACGCCGAATACATCCCGCCCAGCGTCCCGATGAACATCGAGAGAATTCCGAGCCCGCCGAAGATGTGCAGCGGTCGACCGGAAAACTTCTGCCAGAACCAGACGTTCAGTAGGTCCATGAAGCCCTTTGGAAGACGCTGCCACGAATAGCTCGTCTCGCCGTTCCGTCGCGGTCGGTGATTCACTTCAATCTCGGCGATGCGATAGCCGCGCCACTTCAGTAGTGCAGGAATGTAGCGGTGCATCTCTCCGGAGAGGTCGATATCCTTCGCCGCGGGTCGGCGAAACGCTTTGAGGGTACAGCCGTAGTCGTGCAGCTCGGTGCCGAGGAACGTCTGTCGGAGCCCCGATGCGAACCGAGAGAACAGGCGCTTGCTGAAGGGGTCGTTACGCTCCTTTCGCCACCCCGAGACACAGTCGTATCCCTCGTCGAGTTTGTTCACCATCTTCGGGATGTCTCTCGGGTCGTTCTGGCCGTCCGAGTCCATCGTCACGACGACATCACCGGCCGCATAGTCCAATCCGGCGTCGATCGCCGGACTCTGGCCGAAGTTGCCCCGGAACTTCACGACCTTGAATCGCGAGTCCGCGTCGTGAATCTCTTTGAGTGTCTCGAAACTACCGTCGGTCGAGCCGTCGTCGACGAATAACACTTCCCAGTTTTCGTACTCATCACCGAGAACTTCTGCGAGTTCGGAGGAGAGGGGCTTTAGATTGCCCTGTTCGTTGTAGACGGGGAGAACGACCGACACCTGTATCTGCTGTATCTCGGGACCTTGCCGCAGGTCCGACGCTGTCACTGTGCCCACGCTGTAGGCAATTACGTAACATCTAACTTATCTCTATTGGTACCTGTCTGTATCAAGACACCCGAAGCAGTAGGATTGAGAACACATGGTAATTGCACCTTACCGACGGATTCTCGGTTTAATTCTCATACTCGGAGCGGTCGGATGCTGTCTCATTTGGTTCGGGAGCCTCGCACCTGCGCCCGGGCTCGGTGTACCAGCGGACAACGAAGATGTCGTTCCGAATCCCGCGACTTTCGTTGGTGCTCCCATTGCAGTCGACGGTCCCGTCATCGAGACGACACCGCTCACGATACGGCTCCAGTCTGAGAGCGGAGCGACACTCGACCTTCGAGTGACTGGCGTCAACCGTCCGCTCTCCGAAGGCGACGTTCTCTCGGTGTACGGCACGCTCGAATCCGAGAACCAGGTCAGCGCCATCAACACAGTCAGAAAGCCCGCGGGCAACTACTGGCGTACCCGAGTACTCTCGCTGCTGGCGGGACTGTGGGTACTGTGGCGCGGCCTCCGCTATTGGCGACCCAACGTCCAAGCAGTTCTCATAGAGCGACGACAGCCCCCACTCTCTTCGCTGCTCACGCGATTCGACCCGCGAGAGACGGAGGACGAGGATGCCTGACCTGCTGACACACGTCCTGTTGGCCTATGCGCTGGCGACGCTGCTTGCGTACCGCCACGCGTGGCTCACCCCCGCCTTCGTCACTCTCTCGATGGTCGGCGCGCTCGTCCCCGATCTCGACCACATCTCGATGATTATCCCGCCTACGACGGTCGAAGCGCTGCTCGGCGTCCCGTTCGCCTGGGGCGGCCTCCAGACCGGCGGCGTCGTCCTCCTCGTCATTCTCGTAGGGACGGTACTCGTCGAACCCGGTGAGCGACGGCGCGCGTTCGCCATGCTGGCGCTGGGAGCGAGCACACATTTGTTCACCGACGCGCTGATCCGTGTCACCGACGGCCGCTCACAGTCGGTATTCTGGCCGCTGACACGGTATCAACCACCCAGTCCGGGACTCTATCTGAGTACGGACATCTGGCCGCTAGTTGCAGCCACCACACTCGCTGCTGTTGCGTGGTACGTCGTCCGTCATCGCGCCACCCCGGACCGATAACTCGAGCAACGCCGACGAACAGAACGCCTATACCCCGGAGTAGTAATACACCCAACAGACACGATGGCCACGGACACGTCGTCGGCACGCGAGCGCGCCCGCTCGGAGACGGGCGGTAGCGAGGGAACGCCCACGCTCAGTGTCGTCCTGCCGACGATGGACGAGGAGGAGGGCATCGAGGAGTGTCTCACCGCCATCGAAGACGCCATTGCGGAACTGGGCGTCAGCGCCGAGATACTCGTCAGCGACAGTTCGACCGACCGCACGCCCGACATCGCTCGGGAACACGGCGCGACCGTGCTGAAACCCGACCGAGCGGGCTACGGCTACGCGTATCGCTACGCCTTCGAGCGAGCGCGCGGCGAGTACGTCGTCATGGGCGACGCCGACACCACCTACGATTTCCGGGAACTCCCCAAACTGTTCGAGCGGGCGATGGCGACGGACGCGGACCTCGTGCTCGGCAGTCGGTTCGCGGGCGAGATCAAGCCCGGCGCGATGCCGTCGCTGCATCAGTACCTCGGCAATCCTGCGCTGACAGCGTTCCTCAATCGGTTCTACGGCGCTGGCGTCACCGACGCCCACAGCGGCTTTCGCGTCATCCGGCGGTCGATGCTCGAAGCACTCGACCTCGAAACCGACGGGATGGAGTTCGCGAGCGAGATGATCATGGCCGCGAGCGCGCGGGGATACACCATCGAGGAAGTCCCCATCACGTACCACGAACGCGTCGGCGACGCGACGCTCGATAGCTTCCGTGACGGGTGGGAACACCTCCGCTTCATGCTCGTCAACGCGCCGGGCTACCTCTTTTCGGTCCCCGGCGGTCTGCTCACCACGCTCGGCGTGGTCGTGATGGCGCTTGCCTTCTTCGACGTGCAACTCACCGCACCGTCCAGCGGCCCGGTCTGGTTCGGCATCCGCTCGATGGTCGCTGGCAGCTTATTGGCGATTGTCGGCTATCAGGTGGCGAGCCTGGGCGTCTTCTCGACGCTGACGAGCGACCCGATTCGCCGGCCTTCGGACCCCACCACCGAATGGATACTCACGCATCTGACCCTCGAACGCGGGTTGACCATCGGTGCCGGTCTGTTCGGCCTCGGCGCGCTCTACGCCGGGTCACTCGTCCTCCGCTGGCTGACGGCCGGATACGATGCGCTCCCGGCGCTGACTCACGACATCCTCGCGTTCACCATCGTCGTCATCGGCATCCAGACGGTGTTCGGGTCGTTCTTCGTCGGGTCGGTTCGGAACCGCTCGAAGTAATTCTGTCACTCGTCGATGGCGCGTTCATAGACCGCCTCGGCGTCGTCGGTCACACACTCCCAGTCGAACGACCGGGCTCGAACGAGGGGGTCCTCGGACGGCCGGTCGCCATCGAGAGCACGCCGGAGCGTCTGGGCCATCCCCGTGACCGTCGGGTCGGTGAGGAAGCCCGCCTTCCCGACGACCTCCGCGGCGGCAGAGTTCGGATGGTCGGCCGCGACGACGGTACAGCCGGCGGCCATCGCCTCGACGAGCGTGATGCCGAAGCCCTCCCGAACCGAGGCGGTGGCGAACACTTCGGTTGCGTGCAGCTGGGCGAGCACGTCGTCGTACTCGTCGAGAAACCCGAGGAAGGAGACGCGGTCTTCGATGTCGAGCGACGAGGCGAGGTCCTCCAGTCGCTCGCGTTCTGGGCCGTCCCCGATGACGCCGAGGGTCACGCCGTCGAGTCGCGCCACCGCTCGCACCAACCGCGCGACCCGTTTGGCCTCGATGAGTCGGCCGACGAACACCACGTCGAAGCTCTCCGTTGCGGGGTCGATCCCTGTTATTCGCTCGATGTCGACGCCGTTGTGAACCACGTCGATGGCTTCGCGGGCTGGCCCGATGCCCGCGAGTCGGTCGGCGGTCACGCCGGAGACGGCGACGGGGTGCTGTGGGACGGCAGCGGCCGCGCGTTCGACGGCGATACCCGCACCACCGAGATAGCCGAGATACTCCCACCAGTATTCGCGCCAGCACTCGTGCCACGTCGTCACGAGCGGCGTGTCGCGTCGCCACGTCGCCGCAGCGGCCGCGAGCACGGGGAAGTACGGGAACACTGACGCGACGACGAGGTCGTGGTCGTCGACGTGCCGTCGGAGCGGCCCGACGAGGCGCGCGCCGAAGTCGATGGCCTCGGGAATCGAACGCCGGTCGTCGGTGTAGATATCGCGTCCCTCGGCGACGGCTCGCAACTGCAATCCGTCGTAGCTCATCTCTCGCGGGCCGTCCCAGAAGTGTCGCCCGTACACCGTTACGTCGTGTCCTCGCTCGGCGAGTCGCGTCCCAATCTCGTAGACCCGCTTTTCGGCCCCGCCCGTGACGAAGGGGTAGACGACGTTCGTCACGAAGGCGACGTTCATCGGCCGGTCACCGCCCGGTACAGCGAGACGTGGTCGTCGGCGGCCGCGGCCAGCGAGTGCTCCCGTGCGTAGTCCTCGATAGCTTCAGCGAGTCGTTCCAGTTCGGCTTCGTCGTCGAGGACCGCCCGGAGCGTACGTTCGGCGTCGTCCAAATCGGCTGGGTCGAACAGTCGAACCGCGTCCCATCGCTCGCGGAGGGTTCGAAAGCGCGGGCAGTCGCTCGCTATCACCGGCACGCCGTAGGCCCCACACCAGTTGAACACGCCGCTCTGGTTGACCGCGTTGACGATGCCCGTCTGTTCGGTCTCGTTGTAGGGGAGGACGACGAGATCGGCGGCAGCGATGGCGGCGTGGAACCGCTCAGTGGGCAGTCTCCCGGTCACCGTGAGATTCGACGGAGCGCGGTCACAGATCTCGTCGTAGAACGGCGTGTGGCGGTCTCGGGGCGGCCCGCCGGCCAGCAGGAATGCAACATCGGGGCAGTGCGCCGCGAGATCACAGAAAACGTCGCTCCCTTTGCGAGGACTGACGTAGCCCGGTTCGACGACCAGCGGCGTCTCCGGGTCGTAACCGAACTCCCGTTTGGCCGCGTCGGCGTCGATATCCCGAACCTGCCGAAGGTTCACGCCGTGAGCGATGCGCTCTCGGGGTACGTCGCCGACGCTATCGAGGAATCGTTCCTCGGCTTCGCCCGAGAGGAAGACCAGCCGGTCGGCCGTCGCGGCGATAACGGTGTTGAGCAGGCGGGCGTAGAGCGCCTTCGTTCCGGCGAGCGGCGGCGTCACCAGTGCGTCGTTGAGCACTTCGTGCATCGTCACGACCACCGCAAAGTCGTGACGGCGGGCCTGCAACCACAAAAGCGGGAAGAAAAACAGCGTGAACGCGCCAAGCGGGCCGAAGAGGACATAATCGAACTGGACGTGCACAACGTCCGTCTCGGCGTCGCCCGCGTCGAGCGCGCGGCGGAGAAACGGCAGCGGGTTCGCTTCGTCCGTCGGGAGGAATCGACGAGAGAGAGACACCCGCTCTCTCAGTTCAGTCCCGAGGGCGTCGGCGTACTGCCCCGTTCCGGAGGTGGTGTCGGGCGGCGTCGAGACGAGCGTAACGTCCATCTGGTCGTCTCGCCGTATTCCCCCGACCGGCAAAACCGTACCGTCCCGCGCTCCCACACTACCCCGTCTCGACCGAGCAACGCTCGAAAGAGGCATAGGGACCGTCCCGGTACAGAGAGGCGATGGCAGACATCGGGGTCGTCCACGCGTCTATCGACGCCGGCGGCGGGGCCGAAGCAGTCGGCGCACACGCCGTCGCAGCGCTCGCCGACGCCGGACACAGAATGACACTCTATACGACCGACACGCTCGACCTCGCGGCGCTGAGCGAGCGCTACGACGCGGCGATTCCGAACGCCGTCGAGACGCGCGTGGTCGCGTCGCCCGTCTTGGACGCCGTCGACTGGGCGGCAGTCGCCGCGGCCCCCCTCGGCGTCTCCGATTTCCCGTTGCTGCGAAAGACCGCCTTCGAGCGACTGGTCGCCCGTCGCTACCAATCAGAACACGACGCGCTCGTCTGCACCCACGGCGAGTTCGCCATCGGTGACGCTGTCGAGTACGTCCACTTCCCGTACTTCTCGGCCGACGCGATGAGACGGTACGACACTCGCTTCGAGGAATCGCTGTACCCGCCGTACCACCGGGTCTGTCGGGCACTCAAACGCCGAGACTCTGAGAACGGCGTACGAACCCTCACGAACTCTGAGTGGACGGCCTCGGTCGTCAATGAAATGCTCGGTCGCGATGCCGAAGTTCTCTATCCGCCCGTCGACACGGCCGCCTTCGACCCGCCGCCGTGGGACGACATGGAGTCCGGATTCGTCTCGCTCGGTCGCCTCCACCCACTGAAGCGACAGCACGAACTGATCGAACTCGTCGACGCAGTGCGCGAGGCCGGCGTCGAAACCCACCTCCACATTGTCGGCCCGACGGGCGACGAGGCGTACACAGAACGCCTGCACGAACTGGCCGCGTCGAGACCCTACGTCACCCTCGACGGGCGACTCCCCCGAGAGGACGTGGTCTCGCTGCTCGAATCCCATCGCTATGGACTGCACGCGCGCCGGTTCGAACACTACGGCATCGCCGTCGCGGAGATGGTCGCCGCGGGATCGCTCCCGTTCGTCCACGACAGCGGCGGCCAGCGAGAGGTCGTCGGCGAGATCGACGGCCTGCTGTACGACGACCGCGAGGACGCCACCGAAAAACTGCTCGAAGCCCTGCGCTCACCGGATCGACAGCAGCGACTTCGGAACGAGCTCGCCAACCGCGGCCAGCCCGGCGGCCGCGAGCAGTTCCGCGACGGACTGGTTGCCACCGTCGAATCGCATCTCGACCGGTGAGCGGCTGCCGAGTCTGACGATGCCCCTCGGTTCAGCTCCCGACCGTCTCGCCGTTCTGCACGGCGTTTTCGGATACCTCGACGGTCCGGTTACCGATGGAGTACTCACCCGGATACGGCGTCGTAAAGCGATAGGTGCCGTTCTCGGCGACGGCGACTCGCTGTGTGTAGGTGAAGGAGGTATTGGCGGGCGGCAGCGTCACCGTCGTCTCGGCGGTGACGGTACTCCCGGGCGTCGCGCTCCCGGTCACTGTCGCGCCGGGAACCACCGCCGAGACGACCCGTTCGCCGCTGCCGGTGGCGTAGATAGCGCGGTAGTGTTCTAGCGCCGCCTGACTCCCAGTTCGGCTCCCGTAGTGTTCGTGTAGTTGCGTGTGGACCGACGATTCGGGCGCGGCAGCACTGGCTCGCGTGAGGACGTAGCCCACGTCGTCCTCACGGAACTGGCTGTACCACCCCGATCCGTCGGTCGACCTGACGAAGTCGCCGTAGTTCTCCCGGGCGTAGCCGTAGGATTCCGTCTCGCCGTTGACGAGGTAGTTGTCGGCCCGGTTGTTCCCCCACCGACTCAGGACGTAGTTCTCGGGGTAGGCCACGCCCTGCCCGTCGGCGTACTCGCCGAGCCACGTCCCGGTCTGATAGTCCACGTCGTCGACGGCAATCTGCTCCATCTTCACCGACGACTGGACGACGCCGAGACCGCCGACCAGCAAGAACAGCACGAACAGATAGCCGACCGTCCGACGGTCGGGTAACTCCAGTCGTCGGATACCCCCGTCGGTGACCGTTCTGTCTGTCAGTTCGGGGTTCGGGGCTTCGACCGCACTGGTCAGCGACGGCGGCCGAACGATGTCGACCCACGCGGCCAGATGGACGAAGGCGACGCCCGCAAAGACTGCGAGGAACGGAGAGAGTTCACCCGTAAAGCGATTTTGTACCATCGCCAAGAGGAGGAACCACCACGCGTACGCCGACAGCACCAACCAGTCCGGGTGGCCCCCGTCGTAGACCTGTCGCCAGGTCACCCACGCGAGGTACGGCACCGCGAGGAAGAAGAGGAGGCCGAAGAGGAATATCGGCGCGACGATGCTCCCCATCCCCCCGCTGAACAGCGACTGCGTCTCGGCGATGCTGGTCTGTCCATAGGTTTCGAGGTACGCGCCGAACTCGGTAACCGCCGAAGCGACCGACGGGACCAGTAGCGGCGCAAGGACGAAGCCGACGACGCCGAGGGCGGCGTCGCCGACGAACACGCTCCACGCCGGGAGGTCGAACCGTCCGACCAGCGCCGCGATGGCGACGACGCTGACGACGCCGCCGAACAGCAACGCCGGAGCGAGTGCTCGATAGGACTGGAGCCAGCCAAAGCCGACGTGGAGTCCGAGCGAGAGGACGGCTCCGACGGCGAGAAGAGCCAGCAGCGGTATCACGGTCCGAACCGGGCTGTCACCGGCCCGCACGTCCAGATACGTCCGGACGACGGCGTAGACCGCGATGGGCAAGAGCAGCAGCGGCCCTCCGCGCCACGCCGCGGTCTGGGCCGCGATGGCGACGCCACCGCCGACGACGGCGGCCCAGCCGGCTGGCGAAAGCCCGAGTGACGAGCCGTCGGCATCGAGCCGCTCCCGTGAGACGACGAGGACGGCCAGCGCGGTCAGCGACAGCAACGCGAAGTCGAGCGCGTGGTGATCACCGAAGCCGAGCGCCGTGCGGTAGGCGTGAGCCGGCGTGATGGCGAGTAAGAGAACCGAGGCGATGGCACAGCGAACGTCGTCGGTCACCCGGAATGTCATCGCGTAGACGGCCACCGCAGAGACGAGCGCCGCGAGGACGGGGTACCACGCGACCACTGTACCGACGGCCTCCTGTCCGCCAAGCGCGGCCGAGGCCCACCAGAGGCCGACGATGAGCAGCGTGTCGTGAGTCCGCATCTCCGTCGCGAGGAACTCCACCGAGAGGTCGCCCAGCCCGCTGATGGAGAACGCTGGCGGCCCGTCGGCCAGGAGCATCTCCACCGCCTCGTGGTACATGTAGGGGTCGTTCCCGGCGAGTACGACCGTCCCCTCGCGGAACACCGAGGGGTAGATCAACGCCGTCCGGACGAGAACGACAAACAGCAGCGCGCCAGCTAGCGTGCCCGCTCGCCGTCTGTCGAGGGACCACTCGAAGGCAGGGAGCGACGGCGACCGGTTCGTGTCGGTCGTGCCCGTCGATGAGCCATCGTCGGTCGGCATGTCGGCCGTGGTCTCCTCGCCCAGCGCCTGTGCGACCGCCTCGCGGTCACGCAGTCGATACCCGTCGTCGGTCTCCCGGACGAGGCCGGCGGCGACGATCTCGCCGAACGCACCCGAATCGACGGGGACATCCTGAAACGACCATGGACCTGCCTCGTCGCGGTCGAGAATCGCATGCAGGTCGTCTCGAAGGGCCGGCCGTTCGTCGAGGAGTTCCCGCGTCTCCACCCGTACCTGCTCGTCCATCTGTAGCTACCGGAGGCTATATCCGTGGGGGATAATAGCGATGTGGTTCGACTGGCGCTGTCACGATCCCGACAGGAAGCAAGCATTTTTACTACTCAACAGCCGAGCATTGGCGCATGAAAGCTGTCGTGCTCGCCGCCGGTGAGGGGACGCGTCTTCGCCCGCTCACCGAAGACAAACCGAAGGGAATGGTCGAAGTCGCCGGGAAACCCATTCTGACGCACTGTTTCGAGCAGCTGATAGAACTCGGAGCCGACGAGCTGCTGGTCGTCGTCGGTTACAAGAAACAGGCTATCATCAACCACTACGAGGACACTTTCGATGGCGTCCCCATCACATACGCCCACCAGCGCGAACAGAAGGGGCTGGCTCACGCCCTCCTGACCGTCGAGGGGCACATCGACGACGACTTCATGCTGATGCTCGGGGACAACATCTTCAACGCGAATCTCAGCGACGTCGTCAACCGTCAACAGGAGGACCGAGCCGACGCCGCATTCCTCGTCGAGGAGGTGCCGTGGGACGAGGCGAGTCGCTACGGCGTCTGTGATACCAACAAATACGGCGAGATAACCGATGTCGTCGAGAAACCCGACGACCCGCCCTCTAATTTGGTGATGACCGGTTTCTATACGTTCACGCCAGCTATCTTCCACGCCTGTCATCTTGTCCAGCCCTCCAACCGCGACGAGTACGAGATCAGCGACGCTGTCGACCTCCTGCTTCATTCGGGTCGAACCATCGACGCTATCCGAATGGACGGGTGGCGCAACGACATCGGCTACCCTGAGGACCGCGACGAAGCCGAAAAGCGCCTGCAAGGCGAGGTCGACCCCAAGATGGCCGCCGACGCGATCGCCTCCGAGAGCGAGTAGCTGGGTTGCTTCAGTTCTTCGTCGATGAGTTCGGCCGCAAGTTGTGGGCGGATCGTTGACGAGAAGCGACGCTTCTGGGTCGAGCACGTTGCCACTCTCGATAGTTGAACGTTCGCGCGGGCCGCTTTCGGTCGCGTTCATCACCGTTGACGGTGCAATCTGCTGTCTGTCGTTGCGTGGCAGATCCTCACATGCAAACGACTAAGCATACATAATCAATAATAAATAGTGCATGTCTACTGATAGCGAACAGCAAGATCCAGCGGAACGGAAGTCGGCGATCAAGACGCGCCACGAGCAGGCAGCGAACGAGGTTCTCCCGAATCACCGGCAGCTATTCATCGGTGGCGAGTGGGTCCCGAGCGCCTCCGGTAAGACGTTCGAGACGACTGACCCGACGACCGGCGAGACACTCGCCGAGGTACAGGCTGGTAACGCCGAAGACATCGACCGAGCCGTCGAGGCCGCGTGGGAGGCCTACGATGAGACATACAGTAGCCTGTCGACGGCCGAGCGGCAGTCGATGCTCGAATCCATCGCCGATGCCGTCGAGGACCACAAGGAGGAGTTCGCGCGCCTCGAAAGCTTGGACAACGGTAAACCCATCACCGAGGCGCGTATCGACATGGACCTCGTTATCGACCACTTCCGGTACTTCGGCGGCATCGCCCGCGCCCACGAAGGGAAGACCGTCGGAACGGACGACAGCAGGCACGTCCAGACCCTTCGGGAACCATACGGTGTCGTCGGGCAGATTATCCCATGGAACTTCCCGCTGCTGATGGCAGCCTGGAAGCTCGGCCCCGCGCTATCGGCCGGGAACACGGTCGTGCTCAAACCCGCCGAAGAAACTCCGATGTCCATCCTGAAACTGATGGAGGTCACCGAGGACGTGATTCCGGACGGCGTGGTGAACGTCGTCACCGGGTTCGGCGCGGAGGCGGGCGCGCCCCTCTCCGGACACTCGGACATTCGGAAACTCGCCTTCACCGGGTCGACCGAAGTCGGCCGAGAGGTGATGAAAAGCGCCGCAGACAGTATCACCGATCTCACGCTGGAACTTGGTGGGAAGAGTCCGCTGGTGGTCTTCCCGGACGCCGATCTCGAACAGGCCGTCGAGACGACCCTCACGGCCATCTTCTTCAATACCGGGGAGTGTTGCTGTGCCGGCTCGCGACTGTTCGTCCACGAAGACGTGAAAGCCGAGTTCCTGGACGAACTGGCGGCCGCCGCAGAGGAGCTGACCGTGGACGACCCGCTGTTGGAGTCGACAGATCTCGGTCCGAAGGTGACCGCTGAGCAGGTCGAACGGACGATGAGCTACATCCAAGAGGCCGAGGAATCCGGAGCGGCGTTCGTTACTGGCGGGAGCCAACCCGACGACGAAGCCCTATCGGATGGCTGTTTCGTCGCACCGACCCTCATCGATAACATCGATCACGACAACAAGGCCGTCCAAGAGGAGATCTTCGGGCCAGTTCAAGAGGTGTTCACCTGGACCGACTATGACGAGATGATCGAACTGGCCAACGACGTGGATTACGGGCTCGCGGCGGGGATCATCACCGAAGACCTGACGAAAGCCCACCAGTGCATCAAGGACATCGAGGCCGGGAACATCTGGGTCAACACCTACAACGACTTCCCGGCGGGCCAACCCTTCGGTGGGTACAAGCAGTCCGGCATGGGCCGGGAGACCGCACAGGAAGCCGTCGAACACTACACCCAGACGAAAACTGCCAACATCTCGCTGGACTAGCGTGACCGTCCCCTTCCCGGAACTCTCCGCGGGTCGGATTCGGGCTGGATACGTCTCGGTCGCGCCCGACGGGACGGCCTACGTCGTCCCCTCGGGGATGCACGAGCGACTGCGGGACGCGGTCGTGTCAGCCCCCGGTGAGCGAGCGGGGGATCCGAAAGTCGACCTCGCGCTCGCGGGATGGGCTTCACTACAGACCGATGGGATGACCGACCGCGTGAACGTCGATGCCCCTGATGGGTTCGCGAACGCGGCCATCGTCAGGCGATTCGCTCGCTCGCACGACGCCGGATCGATCGTCGTGGCTCACCACCCCAGCGGCGACGTAAGCCGGTGGACTGATCCTGCCGCTGTCACGCTGCCCGATACGTCGAAGTAGGTTCTGAACCGTTATCGGGCGTGGAGTTAGTGCGAGCTGGATTATATAAACATCTTCTCCAGATACAGGACTAATATACCGACATCCTGGCTGATTTTGGGAATATGATAATGAATGGGGACTGTCTAACGATATAAGTGGTCACCTAAGATAACTTTGGCAGTATCCGCTCTAAAAATGCGCTATATACTCGACCTCTCCGAGAAATTCCAAGATAGTGGTCTTAAACATACTTGTTCCCTAATACTATTGCGCTATATGTCCACAGATTCGCCATATCTGTGCCCAAACACTCATATTATATGTACCTAAATCAGCGGTGCGTATTGCTCCTACCCAATCTTATTTGAATATCGGTTCGTTCCTCTCTGCAATGCGGGCTAGTGACACGGACGCGCTCGTCTCGGAGCGCTCGACGGTATACGCACCACACGGCGTCGTGGCGACGAGTCAACCCCTCGCGGCCGAAGCCGGTCTCGACACCCTGCGCGCGGGTGGTAACGCCTTCGACGCAGCGGTGGCGACGGCCGCCGCCCTCGCCGTCGTTGAACCGGTAAACACGGGACTCGGCGGCGACGCCTTCGCTTGTTTCCGAACCGCCGACGGCGAGGTCGGTGGGATGCGAAGCTGTGGGTTCACCCCGGCCGAGGCGACCCGCGACCGGGTTCGCGCGCTCGCGGCCGAACGCCAGGGCGTCTCGCCGCAGAACGCGTCGATGCCGTTTCGCGGGCCGCTTGCGGTGACCGTCCCAGGTGCGGCCAAGGGATGGGAGCTCACCGTCGAAGAATTCGGGACGATGTCGCTGGCGGACGTGTTGCAACCTGCGATCGGTTACGCGACAGAGGGCTTTCCGGTCACGGAAGTGATCGCCGACGACTGGCAGGCGGCGAGCGACCAGTTCGTCGACGAGAACGGTCGCGAGCAGTTCCTCAAAGACGGACGCGCCCCGCGTGCCGGCGAGGAGATGCGACTCGAAACCCTCGGCCGGTCGCTGCAGCGCATCGCCAATCACGGCGCGGAAGCCGTCTACGAGGGCGAAATCGGGCAAGCCATCGCCGAGACGGTCCAGTCCCACGGCGGCTTGCTGACGACCGACGACCTCGCTGCCTTCGAACCGGAACTAGTCGATCCGGTGAGCACGACCTACCGCGGCGCGGAAGTGTTCGAACTCCCGCCGAACAATCAGGGCCTCGTCGCGCTCGAAGCGCTCAACCTCGCCGAGGAGGTCGACGCGGGGAGCCGTCGGTACGACGCCGCCGAGCGCGTCCACTACTTCGCGGAGGCACTCAAACTCGCCTTCCGTGACGGCCACCACTACATCACCGATCCGGCGTTCGAGGAAATCCCCCCACTGGCGTCGAAGTCCTACGCCGCGGAGCGAGCCGAACACATCGGCGAGACGGCGCTCACAGACGTGCCGCTCGGCGTCCCGCAAGCGGAACACGCCGATACGGTCTTACTCACCACCGCGGACGCCGAAGGGAACGTCGTGACGTTCATCAACTCCCGGTACAAGCAGTTCGGCAGCGGACTCGTCGCCGGCGACACCGGAATCGCGCTCCAGAACCGCGGCGGCTCCTTCTCGCTTTCCCCCGACGATCCGAACTGTATCGCGCCGCGAAAACGACCGTTTCACACTCTCATCCCCGCGATCGCGCGACTGGGCGACGACGACTGGCTCGGCTTCGGCGTCATGGGCGGCTTCATGCAACCGCAGGGTCACCTCCAACTGCTCTCGAACCTCTTAGACTACGACCACTCGCTGCAGGCCGCCGTCGAACAGCCGCGGTGGCGCTATAAGGCCAACGGCCGCCTCGCACTCGAAGAGGGCCTCGCTGGCCGAGTCGGCTCGAAGCTCTCCCGTCTGGGACACGACGTCGAAGTCCTCCCGTTCGGCGCGTTCGGCGGCGGCCAACTGGCTCGGTACGACGATGGGACGCTCTCGGCGGCGACCGACCCTCGAAAGGACGGGAACGCCGTCGGATTCTGAGAAGCTAGTAATCTTACCGATAAGCACTCTTTTTTATATCTTCCGCTGGAATCCGCGCTGTATGGCGAGATATCGGAGTAGACGGCGTTTCGTTCGTCGCATCGCGGCCGTGTCGAGTGTCGGACTCCTCGCCGGCTGTGGCGGGCCGGGCGACGGATCCAGTGGCGACGGCGATAGTGACGAATCCGGCGGGTCAGAGCAGACGACATCGGCCGGGAGCGAGGTCTCAGAGTACCTCAGCGACACGGAGAACTTCGACGGCAACCTCACGGTGAAGACGTCGTCGGACGCCGTGACCGTTCAAGTGGGCGTCGAGGGAAACAACGGTACGAACGCGTACGACCCGCCCGCGATTAAGATCACGACCGGGACGGCGGTCACCTGGGAGTGGACCGACAACGGCGGTACGCACAACGTCGTCTCGGAAGGGGACGGGCCGTTGGATTCTGGATCGGCAGTCGCCGAAGCGGGCACCACCTACGAACACACCTTCGAGGATAGCGGGACGTACCTCTACTACTGTGTTCCCCACAAATCGCTCGGGATGAAAGGGGCAGTCGTCGTCGAGTAAGCCACGACGCTTGTTCACTCTCAGAGAACGCACCTCGAACGGGCTCAGGCGTGACCGAATATCTAGGTAATATTTATGAAATATTCAGCGAAGCGGCTGATAGCATACGATACCAAGGGTACTCTTGTTATTTCTATTCCGCCGCACTGAAATCCTACCGAAGCGGGCTTCGTTCGTACGTTCGGCACAGCACTAGTTCGATCAGTTACCCGAGAGCGTCGTTCACTCCCATCAAACACCGTTTAGCCGGTCGAGCGCCCGGTTGGGCCACGCTCTCGTTGCGGATAATGGCCGTACATGTGTTATGCAATTCGACTCCGGATAAATTCTTAAAAGCGCGATAGCGGTCTTCTATCACCCGTATCTGATGTTTATCTCCAGTTCGTTCACCGCTCCAAGTAAGAGATTCGGCAACTGCGATTCCAGTTTCTCCCCCGTGAGTCGGTTCGCCGGTCCTGAGACGACAAGCGCACCGTAGACGCCGTGTTCGCCCTTCTTTATCGGCGTACTGACCGCGTGAAGTCCCATCACAGACTCTTCGCGGTTGAAGGCGTACCCCCGCTCGCGGATTCGTTCAATCTCATCGAACAGGTCTGCTTCATCCGTGATCGTATGTTCCGTTGCTGCTGGAAGACCGTGTTTGTCCACGATCTCCCGAATTCGACCGTCGGTCAGACACGACAGCATTGCTTTCCCGCCCGCTATCTGGTGGAGATGGGCTCGCTCGCCAATGCGGACGGGCGGTTCGATGTGGTGTTCGCCTCTGGCACCGCAGATGTAGTACGCCATCCCGTTTTCTTCGACCTGGGCCCAGACGCGTTCGCCAGTCTCCTCGGCGAGTTGCTCGGCCTTCGCACACATCGGTTCGTACTCGTATTGGTTCCTGACGGGGATTCCGTGACGGAGAAATTCCAGACCGAGACGATACCGGCCGTCGTCGTTGACGACGAACCCTCGGCTTTCGAGCGTCGCCAGATGCGCGTGCACGGCCCCCTTCGAGAGGCCCGTCACCTCGGCCAGCTCAGTGACGCCGGCCGTCGACCGGTCGTGGAGCGCCTCGATCAGGTCGAGTAAGCGTTCGTCCGAGAGAATCGTTTTCGTTCCGTTCTCACTTTCCATGTCACTCGATACCGTTCCCTATGATAAATATCTTGTTCACTGTCAGCAAACGTGGGCCTCGAACGGGCGGCAAAAACCGGGACGTCTCAGTCGCTACTCGGGAACAGCGCGTCCTTCACGCCGTGCTTGATCGCCTCTCGTTTGAGATACTGTATCCCCTCAGAGATGGGGATGTCCTTCGGGCAGACGTTCGAGCAGTTCCCCTGGGTGTGACAGCCCCAGACGCCGTCTTGCTCCTGAAGCCGGTCGAGTCGTTCCTCGGTCTTGTCGTCCCTGGAGTCCTCGATCAGCGTCAGCGCCTTGTTGATCGCTGCCGGGCCGAGATACGTCTCCCCGGCGACGCTACAGCCGGAGAAGCAGGCTCCACAGCCGATGCAGTCCGTCCGTGGCGCGATGCGCTGTCGCTCCGTCGAATCGGGGTCGATTATCGCCGTGTCCGTCGTCTCGTCGAGCGTCTCGGACTCGAAGGAGGGGTCGATCTCGACGAACTTCTCGAAGAAGTCGTCCATGTCGACGGTGAGGTCCTTGATGACCGGTAGGTTGTACAGCGGGCGAACGCGGATGTCGTCGGGGTCGTCGAGGTCGGAGACCGCGGTCTGACACGCGAGACGCGCCTCCCCGTTGATCTCCATCCCGCAACTTCCGCAGACGCCCTGCCGACAGGAGAACCGAAAGGAGAGGTTCTCCTTTTGCTCCTCCTGGATGTGAAACAGCGTGTCCAGCACCGAAGTGGCCTCCGAGACTGGGACCTCGTAGTTTTCGAACGTCGGTTCGTCGTCTATCTCCGGGTCGTACCGGTGAACGGTTACGTTGCTCGTAGTCATCGTCGAGTCCTGTGATCGGTCGCGTTCAGTCGTCGCCCTGTACCGCGTCGGTGTTCGGAATGGTCGGTTCGACCTCTACCTCGGAGGGGTGGATCCGCGTAAAGCGGACGTCCTCGCGCGTTGTCTCCATGCCGTCGTCACCCTGTTGGACGTAGACGTTCGCTAGCCAGTTCTCGTCGTCGGGTTCGGGGAAGTCGTTGCGGTAGTGCGCGCCGCGGCTCTCCTCACGGAAGAGCGCGCTGCGGGCGACCATCTCGGCGGCGACGATGAGGTTCCGAACGTCCATGACCTCGTTCCACGTCAGGTTGTATCGCTTGCTGCCCTCGACGGAGACGCGCTCCAGTCGTTCCTTGTACGATTCGATGCGGTCGATTCCCTCTTTGAGGTCCGATTCCTCGCGGACGACGCCGACACATTCCCACATCGTCGTCTCTAAGTCCTCTCTGAGGTCGTAGATGTCCTCGCCCTCCTCGCGCTCTAGAGGGGCGGTGACCCGGTCGATGATCCCGGTCACCTGCGAGTGAGAGATGTCACCGATCTCGTGGTCGTGGAACTCCTCGGCCATCGCCTCGCCGGCACACTTCCCGAGGACGGTCGAGTCGACGACGCCGTTCCCACCGAGGCGGTTCGCCCCGTGTGCGCCACCGGCGTCCTCGCCGGCCACGAACAGCCGCGGGATGTCGCTGTGACACTGCTCGTCGATGACGGCACCGCCCATGTGGTAGTGCGATGTCGGCGAAACCTCGACGCGGGTGTTCGAGAGGTCCTGCCCGACGTTTCGCGTCCGCTCGGTCATGCCGGGGAACTTCTCCTCGACGACATCCGCGCCGAGGTGGGTCGCATCGAGCCAGACGCCGCCGTTCTCGGTCCCGCGGCCCGCCATTATCTCCTTGTAGCTCGCGATTGAGACCACGTCGCGACAGGACCGCTCCATCGTCTCCGGAGCGTACTCACGCAGGAAGCGCTCATCCTCGCCGTTGTAGAGGTGTGCGCCCTCGCCCCGGATGCCCTCCTCGATGACGCCGCCCGTGAGCTTCGTGTCCCCGGCGAGGAGACCGGTTGGGTGGAACTGCATCATCTCCATGTCCTGGAATCGGGCACCGCGCCGGTAGGCCATCGCCTGCCCGTCGGCCGACTTCTCCAGGGCGGGCGTCGAGATGTTGTACATCGTCGCGCCGGCTCCGGTCGCCAAGAGGGTCATCCGTGACGCCATCGCGGTGAACTCGCCTTTCCGCATGTCCAGCAACAGCGACCCGGCCGCACCGGCCCCGGACTCGTCGGTCAGGATGTCGATCGCGCGCGTCTCTTCGAGGAACTCGATGTCGCGGGTGAGCAACTCGTCGCGCAGCTTGGTCATTATCTCGATGCCGGTGAGGTCGCCCTTGTGAACCGTCCTGTCGAAGGACTGTCCGGCGAAGGGTTTCTGGTGGATGTGGCCGTCCTCGTCGCGGTCGAAGAAGACGCCGAGTTCGTTCTCCAGTTTGTGGATTATCTTCGGCGCACCCTCGACGAGTTCGCGGGCAATCTCCTGATCGTTGAGGAACTTCCCGCCCTTGATCGTGTCTTCGTAGTGGCGGTCGATGGAGTCCTCGGGGTGCAACACGGCGTTGTACCCGCCTTGTACCATGCGCGTACAGCCGCTCTTGCCGGCCAGTTTCTTCACCACGACTGTGATGTCGGTGCCCTCAGGCGTGTTGTCGTCCGCGTACAGCGCCGCGAACATACCAGCACCTCCGGCACCGACGATTAAGATATCTGTCTCTCGCTCCTCGTACGCTGCCATGGCCGGAGTTACGTTCGTGCCCACTTTAGTCTATTGGGTAGTGTGAACAGGGGGGACGAATCCGCGTTCCGTGTGGGACCCATATTTATATACCAATACCCCGAACCTCGGAGGTGTATGACAGGAGATAACAGTATCTCGCGGGAGCGATTAGAAGCATCACCCGGGGAGATATACACGGAAACCATCGAAGAGCCAGTCTACGAGTTCAAACGCGAACACTACTTCGACCACCTTATCGAGACGAACAAGGCGTGGGTCCTGATGCTCGTCGAGACCGACCTCGTCCCCGAATCGGAGGGCGCGACACTTCTCGAAGCACTCGAAGACCTCCAAGAAGACGGTCCCGAGGCCCTCGGGGAGTACAACCCGGACTACGAGTACTTCTACTCGCACATGGAGCAGGTGCTGATAGAGGAGTCGACCGAGGAGATCGCAGGCAACATCAACATTGGTCGGACCCGGCCGGAGCCCCTCGCACGCATGGAGACGCGCGAGCGACTCATCACCGTCCTCGACCAATTGAACGACCTCCGTGACACGTTGCTTGACATCGCCCAGCGCGAGGTCGAGACCGTCATGCCCCAGTGGACGCACTACCAGCACGCGCAAATTTCCACCGTCGGCCACTACGTCCTCGCCATCACGAGCGCGCTAGAACGGGATTTCGACCGGTTAGTCGACTCCTACGACACCGTCAACGAGTGTACACTCGGCTGTGGTGCCCTCGCGGGGGCGTCCTATCCGCTGGATCGTGAACTGGTCGCCGAACTACTGGGCTTCGACGGGTTCAAGAACAACACCATCGACTGCGTGGCCGGCGGCGACCATCACATGGAACCGGCCTCGGCGATGGCGAACATGATGACGACGCTCAGCCGCTTCTGCCAGGACGTCTACACGTGGCACACGCGCGAGTTCGGGTTCGCCGAGATCGGCGACGAGTACGCCGGGTCCAGCAGCATGATGCCACAGAAAAAGAACCCTTACCCCTTCGAGTACGTCCGCGCCCGGGCGGGCCACGTCACCGCGAAGGCCACCTCGGTCCAGGAGACGCTCCACAACACGAACTACCAAGACATCAAGGACGTCGAGGAGGACGCCGTCTATCCCCTTTTCGAGGCGTTCGACGAGACGAGTCGGTCGCTTCGCCTCCTACGAGGGACCATCGAATCGACCACTTTCGACGCGGAGGCGATGATGCGGGAGGCCGAAGACGGATTCGCCTCCTGTACGGAACTAGCCTCACGAATTCACCGGAACACGGACCTCTCCTATCGGACGGCTCACCGTATCGTCGGCGACATGGTACTCCGGGCGATCAACAGCGACATGACCGCCTCCGACGTCGGGAGCGACCTCGTCAACGAATCCGCCGAAGAGGTCGTCGGCGAGCGACTGGATATCGACGACGAGTTCGTCCAGGCGGCGCTCGACCCCGAAGCGTTCGTCGAAGTCCACGACGGGCCGGGCGGCCCCGCACCGAAGGAGGTACGCCGGCGGATTCAGGACCAGCGTGCCACTGTCGACGAACACCGCGTGCGGGTCAACGACCTCCGTAAGAGCCTCGACTCGGCCGAAGAGATGCGCACACAGCGTCTCGAAGAACTCACGCAGTAACGCCTCACAGAACTCACTCTTTCGTCTGATTCGGTCTCAGTCGCGGAAATGCCGGACGTAGAGGAGAATCGCGAACGTGACTACGAAGACGCCGAACCCGACTCTGAGTTCTGCGAGCACGTTCGGAATGAGTTCTCCCCCTTCCAGCATGGTAATCACGAACGTCGTCAGCCCGCCGAACATTGCCGCTTCGAGCAACGATAGCCACGCGTGAATCAGACTGTTCGGAAACGGTGAGTCAGACCAGTCACCACTGGACAACTCGGTGTCTTCCTCCATCGAATCCGTTGACATGCGTGTCAGTGCGTGGTACGGGAACTAATAACTTGCCCACAGAGGCGAGAGCCCGCAGTGTTACAGGGACAACCCACTCATCAATAACCGAACGCCGATGACGGCGAGAAAGACCTTGATGGTCTGTTCGAACCGACGGTCGGGGATGTAGTCTCGAAATCGAACGCCGAGGACGACTCCCAGCCAGATGGGGATCGTGAGGAGTAGCCCAATGAGGAGTCCGCGAAGCCCGAGCAGTCTATCGCTGGCGAGTATCCCGATACGGAGGAGGTGTGCGATGAGAAAGAGCGAGGAGACCCCGGCGACGAACTCCGTCGCTTCCTCTGCGACCTGAATGTACGTGTGGACCACCAGCGGCGGTCCCGGAACGCCGATGACACCACCGAGCAATCCGGCGAATATGCCACTTCCGACGCTCAGTCCGGTCTTCTCGGCGTAAGCTACGAGTTTGTCCTGACTTATCGCGAGGAACACCGCGATGTAGGCCGCCAAAATCAGGTACAGCACCTGCGAGGAGATGATGCTCAACAGGATGACGCCCAGAACGAGACCGACGAACAGCGCGCTGATGAACGGGACCTGTGCTCTGAGGAATCGGTACGGGACGCCTTCCTCTTTCAGTACGATCACGTTCGACAGCAAGAACGGGACCGAGAGGATAATCGTCACCTCTTTCGCCGGGAACACTTGCACGAGCCCGGCGACGACGACTAACCCGACAGCGAACCCGACGGTGCCCTTGACGAACCCGCCGAGGAGGAGGACAGCGATTCCGTACGCTATGGTCTGCGGTGAGAACTGACTCACTCCGGGGAGTGGGGCGACCATCTTGACCGGATTACAAGAGAGGTGTGTAAAAAGATTCCGTATAGAATCTGATAGGTGTAGCGAATTTCGGCGGTCGAACTCGACTTGTCCAGAGCATTCCATTCGGCGGCCGTACGTTGCTAGCGGGCCCTGGATATCCAGGGGGGACAGCCGACCGGTCCCTCGTGCTATCCGCTACCCAAAATTATATAGTCGAATCTCGTAGACGTATGAACGAGCCATGGTAGAAAGGCACGTAGCAGTCGTAGAGCCGAGCGACAACGTCGCGACGGTACTGCGAGACATGCAAGCTGGGGAATCGATCGAACTGAACGTCGGTGGCGAGACGAAGACCATCGAGATAGCTGAGGACATCGGCTTCGGACACAAATTCGCCATCGAGCCGATTCCGAGTGGCGAGACCATTACGAAGTACGGCAAGAGCATCGGCAACGCCACAGAGGATATCGAACCCGGCGACCGGGTTCACGTCCACAACGTCGAGTCGAACTACGGTCGCGGCGACCTCGCCGGCGACGACCAAGCGAAGGTAGTCAGTGAGTGATACAATGAGCGAAAACCAATTCCTCGGATACGAACGCGACGACGGCAGCGTCGGCATTCGCAACCACACGGTCATCGTCTCGACCGCCCCCTACGCCAACGACACGGTGAAACGGGCGGCGGACATCGTCGAAGACGCGATTCCGATCACGCATCCGCTCGGGCGCTGTCAGACCAAACCCGACGTCTTCCAAACGTATCGCACCCTCCTCGGATATGCAACACATCCCAACACCTACGGCGCGGTCGTCGTCGCCCACGCCGGCGAAATCGTCGACGGCGACGAACTTGCAGAGGATATCGCCGAGACCGGCCGCCCCAGTGACTCGGTGAACATTCACCGGGAGAAAGGCGTGATGAACGCGCTGAAACGAACAGTCAACGCCGCTCAGGAGATGGCACAGGACGCCAGTGCCCAGAAACGCGTCCCCTCCGATATGTCGAATCTCACTTTCGGCATTAACTGCGCGACTTCGGACACCACAAGCGGTCTCTGTCAGCACAAGGCGACCGCAGGTGCGGTCTGGCGACTCATCGACGACTACGGCGGCCGTGGTTGCTTCGCCGAGACACCCGAATTCTTCGGCGGCGAGAACGAACTCTCCGAGCGCGCGGTCAACGACGAAGTCAAGCAGGAAATCCTCGAACGAGTCGAACACTGGGACGAGCGGCTGCAAGCGACCGGCTACGACGTGCGTGGCGCACAGCCAACGCCGGACAACATGGACGGCGGACTCACCACCATCGAGGAGAAATCGCTCGGAGCCTTGGTCAAGTCCGGCGACGGCCCGATTCAGGACATCATCGACTACGGTGCGAAGATTCCGAGCGATTCGGGGATGTACATCATGGACACGCCCGGCCACGGCGCAGAATCGGTGACTGGCATCGGTGCAGGCGGCGCGCACTTCATGGTCATCTCCACCGGTCAGGGCCACACCCTCTCGAACGCGGTGATGCCCACCATCAAAGTAACTGGGAATCCGGGTAGCGCCGAACGCGTCCCCGAGGAGACCGACGTCGACGTCAGCGAAGCGTTGGTCGGCGACGAGTCCTTCGACTGGGCGACCGACCAACTCTGGGACGAAATCGTCGACGTCGTCAACGGGAAAGTCACGCTGAGCGAGGCCCTCGGCGAGAGTCAGTTCGCCATCCACCGCATCGGCCCGTCCACGTAAGATGGAGCTCGATCGGTCACGTGCGGTTTCGGTCGCCGCCGAGGCATTCCGCGCACACGGTATCAGCGACGCCGACGCCGCGCAGACGGCGGAAGTGCTGGTGAGCGCGGACGCTCGCGGAAAACACTCACACGGCCTGTTACGCTTGCCACGGTTCGTCCGCGGCATCGAATACGGGAACGTCGACCCCAAGGGTGACATCGAG
>NZ_SRIF01000002.1:539993-1113385 GCF_004681185.1 Haloarcula amylovorans
AGGCGAGGCGATGGACCGCGCCGACGAGTTCGGCGTCGGTGCGGTGGGCGTCCACAATTCGAATCACCTCGGCATGCTGGGCTACTACACGGACCAGCTCCAGCGCGAGGGCTACGTCGGCATCGCCATGACGAACACGGAACCGGCGATGCCACCCTACGGCGGCGCTGAGCCGGTGCTAGGGACGAATCCGATCGCCATCGGCCTGCCGACCGACCCCGTGTTCAACCTCGACATGTCCACCTCGGCCATCGCTCGCGGGACCGTCCTCGAAACGCGGGAAGCGGGCGAATCGATTCCCGAGGGGGTCGCACTCGATGCCGAGGGCGAACCGACGACGGACCCCGAAGCGGCGCTGGAGGGGACCATCCTCCCGTTCGGTGGGCCGAAAGGTTCCGGGTTGGCGATCGCCGTCGAGGTGCTGGCTGGCGGCCTGGTCGGCGCGGCGATGGGCGAGGACGTCACCGGCACGTACCACACGGAAGACCCCTGCACGAAAGGCGACCTCTTTCTCGCGCTCGACCCCGAAGTGCTGGGTTCGCAGGGCGCTCCCGCTCGGATGTCGGCGTTCCTGCGGGAACTGAAACAGACGGAGACGAATGCGACGGTCGAGGAAATTCGGCTCCCGGGCGAACGCTCGGTCAGCCGTGACCGTACACAGGAGCGTATCGACATTCCTGCGGACCTCTGGGAGCAGGTCGAGGACCTTCGCGGGTAAGCTCCTACTTCGACTTTCCACAGACGGTTACCGGAACGTCCGTCCCGAAGATGACCGACTGGGTGACACTCCCGAAGATTGCCTTACCTGCCGGTGACGTGTTCTTCCCGCCGATGTGAATACTATCGACATCTCTGGCCTTCGCGATTCGAGTTATCTCCGAGGACGGATTCCCACTCGCGAGTTCCAGTTCGACGGTTGCCGACGACGCTTCGAGTGCCTCCGCCGTCTCCTGAACGCTGACAGGGATCTGGTGTTCGAACTCCTCGTCGTCGTATCCACTCGCTAGCTGGTGAATCGAGACGCGCTGTGAGATTTGGGTATTTCTGAACACGTGAACGAGCGTGATTTCACATCGATCGACGGCGTCAATCAGCCGTTTGACAGCGTCTACGAGATGGTTTGCGGTTTCTCGGTCGTCGTCTACGGCGAGTAGTATGCGGTACATCGTTTGCTGTTGTGACGAGAATAGCTATTAAAGGATAGGGTGCCATTGGTGTCGTCATCGATGTCAGCGGTATATTTACGATATAATATCTCGAATAAACACCCACTGTGAACGTGATAACCGATAATGTTATTATTATCGTTTGTGTGTGTCATGGTGTGTCGTGTCATGACATCTAGGAAGCAATCGACCGATAGGGTATCACGTCGGCGAGTACTGAAGTTGACCGGAGCAGCGGGCATCGCGGGATTGGCTGGGTGTACGGAAGATAGCACCGGCGATGGCGGCGATGGCGGCGGTGGTGGCGGAACGAGCGGCGACGGCGGTAGCGGCGGAACGGGGAATGGAACCCAATCCGGCGATGGCGGCAGTAACGGCGGTCAGATCCTACTGGAGACGGCGGGCGGGTCCCCCGGCGGAACCGGCTACGCCATCATGAACGCGATGCTGTCCGGTGCCTCCGCCGAATACCCCGAGTTGACCTACAACATCCTGCCTGGCGGATGGGTCGGGAACAACACTCGACTCCAGAATCAGGAGATAGACCTCGGGCACACGACGCTCGCCGCAGGAACGCTCGCGGCCAATGGGAATGAACCCTACGCCGACAAGGGATGGGACCAGCCGCCGAGTAACATCCGTGGCGTCCTCGCAGACCAGAGCGAGCTGTTCTTCTTCGTGGTCGCACAGAGCGACTTCCCCTACGATACGCTGACGGCGGCCGCAGAAGACGACTACGCCATCAACGTGACGAACCAGCCAAAGGGGACCTTCGGTGGGTTCTTGTGGGACACCGTCCTCAACAATCTGAACTATTCGCAGAGTAAGATTCAGGAACTCGGTGGGTCCTACCGCCGCGTTGGCTGGAACGACGCCGCACAACTGTTCTCCGACGGGCAGGTTGACGCCATTCTCGCGGTCGGCGGACGTGATCTGGGCTGGCTCAACAACATCTCATCGGGCTCCGACGTGAAGTATCTCAGTTGGGACGACAAGTTCCGAACGCAGATCAGCGAAGAGTACGGCGTTCTGGAAGCAGATCTCGAGGACGTCTTCCCGCAGCAGGACGGGACGCTCAAGTGTACGCAGGACAGCGGCCTCATCGGTACGCATTCCGGCGTCTCTGAGAAAGCAGTCTACACGGTGACGAAAGGGATCCTCGCCCGAGCGGATCAGATTCGACAGTCGACCGGTCTCCTCGAACCGTTCGAGGTCGGGCCCGATATGATCGATCCGAGCCCCTTCGAGATCCACCCGGGAGCCGTGAAAGCATATAAGGAAGAAGGCGTCGGCGATTTCTGAGCCGTCGGCACTCGACGGTCGCAGTCAGTATTTTATCGTCGGTGGAGAGAACAGAGACAGGAGAACGAGAATCGAGGGCGTAAGCCTGCGGTACGAACTCAAATGGGTTAGCTGTAGTCGGTCCCGCCGCGCTCTACGGACATCTCGTCGAATTTATCTTGTCGCTTCAGTTCGCGTCGATAGATCAGCAGCCCGATTCCGGCGATCATGAGTAGCGGCCAGAGGTATATCTGCATGTCGACGCTCGTGACGCTATTTGCGACGACGTACGTGAGCAACACCCCGAGGAACAGGAGTCCGAATCCGACCCAACTCATCGCCGAGATGTTCTCGTATCCGGTCTCCCGAATCGTGAGCGCCATCGGGAGGAGACTGAATACGAGGACGAACAGGAGTCGCATCGGCACGACTTCGATAATGTCTACCATGGTCGATTTTGCCTCGGCATAGGATATAAATCTACTGCCGAGATGGTCCGGAGCCAGTGACAGATGTCTTAACAAAACCTATATTATACTAAGGCGAAATGTGCTACCATACCATGGGAAACGAGAACACGAGGGTGTATCGCCGAGAAGTGACTAACGTCTCGTCGTGGCGCGAGTTCTCCGTCCCCCACGTCGCGTTCGCGTTGCACCGAATCACGGGGTGGCTGTTGCTCATCTGGGTGGGGTATCACCTCGTCCTCCCCGCACTAACCGCATCGCCGACGAGCGTACAACCGCCCGGCGGGAAGCTACTCACGGTGGGGCTGTTGAGCGTTCTTTTTTTCCACGGAATCAATGGGATACGGCTCTTGATCAACGAGTCGCTGGGACTTGGAATCGGCAGTATCGAACGGTTGTTCAAAGGGACTGTCGCGGCTACCGCGATAACGGCCATCGTAATGTGGGTGGTCGTATGAGCGAAGCAACGATGACGCGGTCCCCAGCGACAGTCGGCTACGCACCGTGGATCATCCACCGGGCGACCGCCGTCTTGCTCGTGATACTCTTAGCGATTCACGTCGGTGTGCAGGTGTTCGGCATCACCGTCTTCTACGAGGCGGGCGTGTATCAGCCACTTCTCGACCTGACGCTACTCGCTGTGTTCACCCACGGTTTCCTCGGCGTCAGAGCAACGCTACTCGAGACCACGTGGGGCAGGACGACGAAACGCCTCGCAGTTTGGGCCCTCGGGATACTCTTCCTCGCTATCGTCGCCATCCGCCTCATCGGCTAACGAGACTATACAAGATCCATGACGACAACCACACAATCCACGACCGACGACGAACTATACGCCAAACTACGCAGCAGCGGCCAGTTCGCGATTTCGTTGCTGGCCATCGTTACGTCGCTGTTTCACCTCTATACAGGAGCGTTCGGTATCTTCGGCTCGCTCGTCCAGCGCTCCGCTCACGTCTATCTCCTCGCCGCACTCACCTTCGCCATCGTCCCGTTCATGGGAAGTCACAAGATCAGGTACCGATTGGTCGATCTCCTTCTGATAGCGCTCTCGCTCTCCGGGATGGGGTACATCATCCTCAACTACCAACGGCTGTTGAACAAGACGGCGTACGTGACGGCACCGGCGCAGCTGGATTTCGTCTACACCGTCATCTCGGTCGTTCTGGTCATCGAGGCGACGCGGCGTATCGTCGGCCGACTGCTCGCGTCCATCGTGACGCTGATTCTGGTCGGCGGGTTCTTCTCGAGTCATCTCCCAGCGCCGTTCACCAGCCCGTCCGTCCCGACCTCGAACTGGGTCGACGGCCTGTTCGTCACGACGAACGGTCTCTGGGGCATCCCGACGCGCGTCTCCGCGACGTTCATCTTCCTGTTCGTGGTCATGGCCGCGTTCCTCGAAGTGACCGGAGCCGGACGATTCCTCCTCGACTTCGCGAAATCGCTGGTCGGTCGACGGCAGGGCGGTGCGGCGAAGATTGCCGTCGTCGCCAGTACCCTTTTCGGCAGCCTCTCGGGGAGCGCGGCGGCGAACGTCTACGGGACCGGTATCTTCACCATCCCGACGATGAAGAAGTTCGGTTACAAGAACTCCTTCGCCGGGGCAACCGAAGTCGCCGCCTCGTGTGGAGGACAGATCATGCCACCTATCATGGGGGCCGGGGCGTTCATCATGGCGCAGTTCCTCGGCATCGACTACATCGTCATCGCCCTCGCGGCGGTGATACCGGCGGCGTTGTACTACCTCTCGGTGTACTTCTCCGTCCACGCCGAGACGATAAACGAGGGGATTCAGCCGATCCCCGAAGACGAGATCGACCCGCCCATGGAGGTGCTACGAACCCAGCGCGGCTACGCAGCCTCCTTCTTCGTGACGATAATCATCCTCTTTTACATGCTCTTCGAGGGGTACACCATTTATCGGGCGGTGTTCTTCAGCGTCATCGTCCTCATGTTCGTGAGCGCGCTCCAGCCCCAGTCGCGAGTCGGCGTCGATGAACTCGCGATAGCGCTGGACAAGGGCGCTCGCAACGCAACCCAAATCGCGATGGCGACGGCGTGTGCGTCAATCGTCCTCGGGACGCTGAACACCTCCGGACTGGGCGTCATCTTCGGGCAGTGGGTCGTCGCTCTGGCCGGTGGCGTCGTCATCCTGCTGTTGGTGCTGGTTGCCGCCTTCTCCATCGTCCTCGGGTTTGGGATGCCCACGACGGCCGCGTACATCCTGGCGGCCGCGTTACTCGGTCCCGCGCTCGTCGCCGTGGACATGGGCGGCCTGAAAGCGCAGTTCTTCATCTTCACCTTCGCGGTGTATTCGACGATTACCCCGCCCGTCGCGCTCGCCGCCTTCGCCGCGGGACAGGTCGCAGACGCCGACCCGATCACGGTCGCGCTCAAGGCGATGAAGATGGTCCTACCGACGTTCATCATCCCGCTGCGGTACGTCTACCGCCCGGCCATCCTACTGCAGATGCCGGCGTCCGCTATCGTCATCGACACGCTAGCGCTCGGTCTGGCGGTCATCCTCATCCAAATCGGCATGTGGGGCTGGCCGGTCGAGAACAAGGTCGCACGCGGGTTCGCCATCCTCAGCTCGGTCCTGTTGATGGTCCCGCCACAGGTCATGCCGATCAGCCTGCCGATGCTCATCGTCGTCGGCCTCCTCTGTGCCGGGCTAATGGTGCTGACCGAAGCCTACGACCGAGATAGAGCGCTCCCCCGGCTCAACCTGAACTAGTCAGCACCGGTCTCTCTGTTTTTCGGTCGCTGTCGAGCGAATCCCGCTCTCATACGCCTGCTTCGAGACGGCGCTATCCCACCGAGCGAGCGAACCTGTGCAGTAAATTAAAGTATTGCCGTCGCATTTGTGCGAGCAACGGAATCATGAAAGTCCAGCAGAATCTCACCACCGTGAGTAGCGTTAGCACTGTTCATCGCTGGTGGCACGAGCTAGAGCGAGGGTGGCAAGCGACCATCCTCGGTCTCGTCCTCTGTCTCGCCGCGCTCGTACTGGTGTGAGATGGGTGACGAGCCTCGGTCGGTGCGGACACTCCTCCCGGGACTTCTCTTACTGGTTAGTTTCGGCGTCGTCGCGAAGCTCTCCGCGTCATTTCTCGGGTGGGGGACGCCGCTCATCTTCGCTGTGCTGTTTGGTGCGCTCCTCAGTAACAGCTACGGACTCCCGACATCGCTGGAACCGGGCGTCGACGCGTACAAACTCCTCTTGGAAGTCGGAATCGTCCTATTGGGTGCCAGCATCTCGCTGAGCGACGTCATCGACGCCGGGCCGCGAATCCTCGGCTTGACCGTCGCTGTCGTCGCGTTCGGTGTTCTCTTAGTCGAGTTCCTCGCTCGGTACGTCTTCGGCCTCTCCGGTCGAACCCCGGCACTGTTGGCGACCGGGTCGAGCATCTGTGGCGTCTCTGCGGTCCTCGCTGTCGCGGGAACGATCGACGCCTCGGAGAACGACAT
This sequence comes from Haloarcula amylovorans, assembly GCF_004681185.1. Lineage (GTDB taxonomy): Archaea > Halobacteriota > Halobacteria > Halobacteriales > Haloarculaceae > Haloarcula > Haloarcula amylovorans. Next base: position 546,379 of record NZ_SRIF01000002.1, read on the forward strand.
CGCGTACGCCACGGCGACCATTCTCGTCTTCGACGCGCTCACGCTGGTCGCGTTCCCCATAGCGGGAAGCATCCTCGACATGTCCTCGGTGTCGTTCGGAATCTGGTCCGGGCTCAGCATGTTCAGCACCGGTCCGGTCGCCGCCGCTGGTTTCGCTTTCAGTCAGACCGCCGGTGAGTGGGCGACGCTGACGAAGCTTACGCGTAACTCGCTCATCGGACTGGTCGTCCTCGCGTACTCGTTTTCCTACTCACTCGGTGGTGAGAAGCGAGCGTCTCCACGGATGTTCTGGAACCAGTTCCCGAAGTTCCTCATCGGGTTCTTCCTCGTCGCGGCCATCGCTAACCTGCCCGGAATCTCGACGGGGTTCGTAGACACCGTCGGGACGGTCTCGGACTGGCTGTTCGTCTTCGCCTTCGTCGGATTGGGCTGTGGAATCCAGACCAAGAATCTCCGAGAAACCGGCATTCGACCGTTCCTGACGGTGCTGTTGTACCTGCTTATCATCGCCACCATCAGCTTTCTCGCCGTGCAAGCGATATTCTAACGCCGCGACCGGGCATTTTCGTCGGTTTTCCGGATGTAGAACTGTCTTTGATCACATACTCCCCTAATACACTGAAATTTTGCGCCTTGTAGGCATTATATACTCATATCTAGTTCCATATAATCATATTTGACTTCACAATTGACAATTCTGGAGCTAGTTAACTTATTTACCCATATTCACAGTCATATTCGGCGAAAGTGAAACTATAGTATAGGGATTGAGTCGCGTCGGAGGGCATTACTTCTCGGTCGAAAGTGAGCCGACCCGACGGATTTTTGCGTCTCGACAATCCCCCTTGGGATAATGCAGATTCTCGTCACCGGCGGCGCGGGCTTCATCGGCGGCCACCTCGCCGAGCGCTTCGCCCGCGACGGTCACTCGGTCACCGTGTTGGACAACTTCGACCCCTTTTACGACCTCGATATCAAACACCACAACGTCGAGATTGGCCGCGAGGCCGCCGAAGAAGGCGACGGAAGCTACGAACTGGTCGAGGGTGACGTCCGCGACGCCGAGTTGGTCGCCGACCTCGTCACCGACGCCGACTACGTCTACCACCAGGCCGCACAGGCCGGCGTCCGCCCGAGCGTCGAAGACCCCCGGAAGTACCACGAGGTCAACGCCGACGGCACGCTCAACGTCCTCGACGCCTGCCGCGACGAGGGCATCGAGCGCTTCGTGATGGCCTCCTCCTCGTCGGTGTATGGCGTCCCCCAATATCTCCCCTACGACGAACAGCACCCGACGACGCCCGTCTCACCCTACGGCGCGTCGAAACTCTCTGCCGAGCGCTACGCCTGTGCCTACGGCGAAGTCTACGACTTCTCCGCCGTCGCTCTTCGGTATTTCACCGTCTACGGCCCGCGGATGCGCCCCAACATGGCCATCTCGAACTTCGTCTCGCGCTGTCTGAACGGCGAACCGCCCGTGCTCTACGGCGACGGCACGCAGACGCGCGATTTCACCTTCATCGAGGACGTCGTCGAGGCGAACGTCACGCTCTTAGAGGAGGACGCCGCCGACGGTGAGGCCGTCAACATCGGCTCGACGGACAACATCGAGATCAAGACGCTGGCCGAGGAGATCCGCGACCAGCTCGCGCCCGACCTCGAACTGGAATACGAACCGCGCCACGATGCCGACGCCGAACACACCCACGCCGATACCTCGAAAGCCAGCGAGTTGTTGGAGTACGAGGCCAATCACACTATCCGCGAGGGCGTCTCGAAGTTCATCGACTGGTACCGAGCGAATCGAGAGTGGTACGAACCGCTCGTGCGACGTTCATGATTTAAACGAAGCGCGCGAGGAAGCTAGAACGTCTCGATGTTACAGAGAGGTAAATCGAGCGAACCTATCTATTGCAGAGCAAGGCCCCACTTTGTAAGCGTATAGTCGAACCAGACGAAAAGACAAAGAGAGTTGGTGGCATTAGTCTCGCCAACAAGTTAAAATTCCGACGATGAAGTTCTGTATCAGGGATGACGATACCTGCTACTATACGGAGCCGGCGGTACTGGAATCGGTGTTCGGAGATTTCTGGGACGAGGTCCCAGTAACGCTTGCTTGCGTCCCAATGGCCTCGCCCGACACTGATGCGATGGTCGAGGCGACCGAGCCCGTTCCGATGCCCATAGAGGAGAACGCGGCGCTTCGGTCGTATCTTATTGAGCGGCTGGAAGCGGGGTCAATAGAAATCGCACTCCACGGCTACCACCACGATACTCCCGGCGGACGGCCGGAGTTCGTCGGCGGAACCGGGTTAGCGAGGAAAGTCAGAGATGGGCGCCGACAGCTGGAAGCGGTATTCGATACGGACGTTCGGGTGTTCGTCCCACCGCACGTCCGCCTCGCTAACCGAGGAGTCCGAGCGGTCACCGGTGACGGCCTCGATCTCGTACGTGGGTACGGCCCCCGCCCACGCGAGTTGCAGGCCCACCCGAAGTGGTGGACGACGTACACACGGTTCCTCGCCTTCCATGTCCGTTATCGGCGACGCTTCAGGTATCCGCGGGTACTCGACTACGGCACTCATCGGGAAATATACTCCCACCGCCTCAACGCGCGAACGGACATGACTTGGTGCAAGCGCGCGTTCGACTACATCGCGCGCAACGACGGCGTCTTCTGTCTCTCCGTTCACGCGAACGGCCTGAACGAGCGCGGCCAACGAAAGCTTCGAGAGATAGTGTCGTACGCTCGGGCACGAGAGCCCGAGTTCGTGACGGCGAGCGAAATATTCTACTCGGACTGAGGCAGTACGTGCTTGATATCGGTACGGAGAGTCGGACTCGACGCGAGCAGCGTCCCCGAAAATAGAACGGCTCCGACGGCGACGAGTGTGAGGAGTCCCGGCACCGTCTCTGGAAGCAATTCGGCGAGGACGCTAACGGAGCCGAACATCACCCCGGCGGCGGCGATGCTCGGGAGGAACTGCGCGAACTGTGGACGGTCGACCCGGTCTGAGACGAGTTCGAAGAGCAACACCGCGAGGACGGTGTACGAGACGAGACTCCCGAGCGCCGCACCGGTAATCCCGATGGTCGGGATGAGCGCCACGTTCAGCCCGGCGTTTACCAGCGCAGCCGCAATGCTAGCCTTCGCCACGCCCGTATCGAAGTTATAGCTGTAGCTCAACATCGTCGTGATTCTGGCGAGACTGTACGGCAAGCGACCGACGAGTAACACGACCAGCGGGAGGTAGGCGTCGGCGTAGTTGGTACCGTAAAGCGCCGTGACCAGCATCGGTCCCAGCGCGAGCGCGCCCGCAACGAGAGCGACCATCGGCGAACTGACGTAGAAAAACGCCCGGTTAGCGTAGCGATTTATCGCCGCTCGATCACCAGCGCTCGCGGCCTGAGCAAAGCGAGGGTAGAGAACCGACGTGACGGCGTTCGTCACCATGAGTCCGACGGCAGAGAGACGCCAGGCGACCTCGTACACCGCCACCGCAGCGGGGGTCATGAACACCCCAACGAGCAACGTATCGAGCCACTGCTGTCCGAGATGCCCCATCCCGGCGACGGTTAACTTGGCGACTCTACGGGTGAGCCGTCCGAGTTCGTCCGGTCGTGGTATTCCCACCGGAACAGTATCGATACGGAGCAACCCGCCGCCGAGTTCGAGCAGCTTGCCGGAAAACAGTCCCCCGACGAGGGCGAGACGCGGTTCGACGCCGACGAGTAGTGCGAGACTGCCAGTCGTGTACGTCGTCACTCGCTGGCAAGCCGTCATAGTCTCGGCGCTCGTGTTTTTTTGCTCACCGCGCAGGACTGCGCCGGTCAGCAGCGCGAAGACGCTGACCGGAAGCAACGCGACTAGGAAGAGTCCGAACTGATTACGGACGTACGCTGCGACGACCGGCTGAGCGAGGTACGCACCCACAGTGAGCGCGCTAGTGACGACAGCAGTGAAACAGACCGCGTTCGCCAATTCCCGGCCCGGCGTCTCGGATTGGTTGAGCCGCCGAGTGATGTCGGACGTGACGCCGTTCGCGCCCAGAAAGGACGCGATCTGGAGGACGGCGACGAGGAGGAAGTACGACCCGAGTATCTCTCGCGGGAGTAACTGCGTATACGCGATGACGCCGAGGAAACTCGCCACCTGCCCGACCGCCTGCAAGCCGCCGGTCCCGAGTATCTGTTTCGCTACCGTACGACTAGAGACTCCAGACATAGGCTACTCCGGTGGGTCCCCCAACGGCGACGGTCGGCCGGCCCCGTGGTGGGTACTCCAAACACCTATTTCGGGAGTTATAAGCGTGGTTGTCTGCAGAAAAATGCCGAAGACTTCTTAGGAACACGAACGCACCGATAGACATTCAATGAAACCGGTCTCGTTCGTCGCATACGGGGATATCGGTTCTCAACCCGGCCGCGACATCACTGAGCTATCTCGCGGCCTGTATCGGCGCGACCTCTTAGAGCAGGTATACTGTCGCGGCATCGAAACGCACGACCTACCCAAGCACCTCGTAACGACGCCGATACCGCTTGGACGAGCGATACCGCGAGCGATGACGGGTATCAACCGCTACGTCACCGAACGCTTCGATAAGCGTTACTACGCGGAGCAACTCTTCGATACCTTCGCTGCGCGTGCAGTTGAGGAAACGGAGATACAACTGCACCACACGCCGGGGTACCTCCGTACGCTTCGGGCGGGAAACAGCGCGGGAAGCCGAACTGTGGTCAAGGCGACCACGGAGTACAGTAAATCGTTCGACCAACGCATGGCACAGACGTATCGAGACCTCGGTGTAGCAAAGACACCACCAAAGATGACGGGAGAACGGTCGGAACGTCGGGAGCGAACACTACGGGAATGCGACCAGATACTGGCGATTTCGGCGTTCGTCAAGCGATCACTGCTAGCGGCCGGCTTCCCGGCGGAAAAAGTGTCTGTAACCCCGTTGGGCGTCGATGCCACCGACTACCAGGAGAGTCAAGAGAGAGACGACGCGCCCTTTACCGCACTCTACGTCGGTTCGGTGACTGTCGAGAAAGGAGTACCGTACCTCCTCGCGGCATGGAAACGAAACCAGTGGGGCAAGGACACTGACGCACGCTTGCTCCTCTGTGGCGACATCTCTTCGACGATGCAAGAGCTGATATCGCAGTATGGGTTCGAAAACGTGGAAACCCCGGGGTTCGTCGATCCGCGGAAGTATCATCGAGATGCGTCAGTCTTCGTCTTTCCCACGCTCTCTGATGGGTTCGGCAAGGCACCTCTCGAAGGGATGGCAGCCGGGCTGCCCGTAATATCGACCGAGCGAACCGGAATGCCGGATATCATGAGCGACGGCCGCGAGGGGTTCATCGTCCCGGCAGGCGACGCGACAGCACTGGCCGACCGTCTCAAAGAACTGAGAGAGCAATCAGCGGTTCGTCGGAAGATGGGAAAGCGGGCACTCGAAACCGCACGGAAGCAGACGTGGGACAAGCACGCCGAAGCAGTTGTCGACGCTCTCGGCTTGTCGGGATGAAGTCGAGATTACGCCGGCCGGTTCACACGTACCCCAAATCGGCCAGTCGCTCGGCAACCACGTCGTCGTCGGTATCGTTTCGATGGTCGACCGGCGGGTCGCGCTCGATAGTCCGGCGCTCCCCCTCGACGACGTGCCACGGGACGTTCACGAGTTCGTCAGTGTAGATGCCGTGGGGATGACCCCACTCGCGGATGGGAAGCGGGCTCGCACGCTCACCGACCATGTTACCGTGGTCCGCGGTGACCACCGATTTACCGTCGAGACCGTCGAGTAACTGCTCAACGTGAGGGAGCGTTCGGTCGAGGTTCGCGCGATAGGCGGGCCAGATGTCGTCGGCTGAGGCGTCGAGGTCACCGGTCATCAACTGGGCCCAGCTTCCAGCCGTACCGGGCTTGAGAAAGGCTTGATCGTCGTCGAAGGGCTGGTCGCCCTCGACGATGAAGGGGTAGTGTGGCTGGATGTAGTGGACGAGGAGCCGCTTGTTCGGGTAGGACTCGGCGGCCGAGAGCGCGTGAGCAGTCGTCGTCTCGGGGAGGACGGTGCGGTGGTCTTCGTCCCACCCGTCCGTCTTCCAGACGTGGTCGACGGCGTGAAACGACGCGTCTAGCCAGTCTCGGAGGCGGTAGAACTGCGGATTCGCCGTCACGTAGACCGTATCGTGTAACTCTTTGCCTGCGACGTTCGCCTTCAGGAACTCCCGCGTGCTCGACCCGCGGGAGCGTCGAGACTCCAGACGACCTTGGAGCGACGACTGGTCGGCAAACATATCGTAGCGACAGGCGTCGAGTATCAGCAGGTTATCCCAGTCTTCCCCGAAGAGATCGACTCCGTCCGTATTGTACGGTCGAGTGTAGCCCTGTCGGTGATACAACCGGTTGACTTCGCGGAGAAAGAGGTTCGGACTCGAAAGACCGCGGCGAATCCGCTCGGGGGAGAAAACGCCCATGCAGAGACAGATGCGAAGTGGGGAACTTAGAGATTCGGATATTTTCCCCCTAATCTAAGTAGTGCCGGCTAAGTTTCTACGCCAATGTCGTCTCGACTGCGGGTGTTTCAGCTCATCAACGCGCTTCGGTTCGGGGGCGCGGAGAACATGCTGATAGACTTAGTCGAGACTATCGACGATGTCGAGTTTACCGTCGGCTACATGGAGGCCGACGACGACCTCGTCCCGGAGTTGATCGAGGCGGGCGCGAACGTCGAGTCCTTCAACGAAGCGTTCCGATTCGATCCGCAGGCGCTCACTCGGCTACGGCGGTATCTCTCGACTGAGTCGTTCGATATCGTCCACGCCCACCTCCCGTACGCCCAGACCATCGCTCGGCTGGCAGCAATCGGTACCGGCGTGGATGGCGTGGTCAGCACCCAACACAACGTCGCCAGCAACTACCATCCGGTCACGCGTGCGACCGAACGGGCCACCCGCTCGTTCGATAGCGCGACAGTAGCTGTCTCGAACGGCGTGGAGCGCTCCTTCACCGGTAGTGCACACCCGCCTAACAAGCTCGGCGACTCGTGGTGTACCATCTACAACGGTATCGACGTCGAGAGGTTCGGCCAAGCGGTCGAAACGGCGGAAACCGCGCCGCTTCGGGCGGAGTTCGACCTCGATTCGGCGGCGCTGACGCTTTTGAACGTCGGACGATACGTTCCAGTCAAGCGACAGCGCGACGCCATCCAGGTGGTCGCTCAGGCTGACTTCGATGCGACCCTACTCGTCGTGGGCGACGGTCCGCTGAAGGCGGAGCTTCGGTCGCTTGCGTCCCAATTAGGTGTAGCCGACCGTGTCCATGTGACTGGCCGGGTCCCGAACGTAGCGCCCTACTATGCGGTGAGCGATGCCTTCGTCGCCCCATCACGGGGAGAGGGGTTGCCGATAACGCTACTGGAGGCAATGGCAGCCGAACTACCGGTAGTCGCGACGGATATCCCAGGTATCCGCGAGGTCGTAGAGGACGGGGCCACAGGCACCCTATACCCGACCGATGAGCTAGCTGCGGCGGTTCGGGCCGTCGAGGCCTTGCAAGACGATGCGCTTCGCACGTCCTACGGGACAGCGGCGCTCAACCGCGCCCGGTCCGTCTTCAGCGTCGAGCAGATGGCGACGTCGTACGCGGAACTGTATGCCCACGTAGCAGATAACGGATGGCGACCGGCTTTTTAGCCATCGGAATGGTACCGTAGAGCGATGCCTGTACTCGCTATCGCCGTCGCCTCTCTTTTCCTCCTTCTGTTGATGGCCCACTACGGCGACGAACGCTACAGGGCGGCTGCGGCGGTGGCCTTCGTCGGGCACCTCTTCGTCACTCTCGTGGTCTTACCTCGCTTGCCCTACGCGTGGGACATCGCGTACTTTCACCGAAGCGCGATGGACGTCGCTACCGGCACCGTCGTTACCGGGTCACAAACGGTCGCCTCGTTCGCGGCGTTCCAAGGGCTCCTCTATACGCTGTTCTCACCGCAACCGACGACGCTCGGTGTGTTTAACGGACTCTTCGCCGTGCTCGTGGCGATTCCTGCCACGTCCCTAGCGCGGGAGCTCTACCCCCAAACCAAGGATACACCAGCCGTTGCCCTCACCGTCCTCTTCTTGCCGCTCCCGTTCCTGTTTACGAGCATCCCGATGCGGGACGCCCTTGCAGTTCTGCTGTGTATCACACTGCTCGCGGTATGTCTCCGGACGCGAACTAATGGGGCTGCTAGCGGGTTGCCTGCTATCCCGCTCTGGGGTCTTCTGTATCTCCTGCGGCCGGAACTCGCACTCGTCGTTTCCCTCGGAATCGTCGCCACGACGCTGGTCAGTGCCGCTCGCCGTGTTGGCGTCCAGTCGGTACCGACGCTTTCGGTGATACTCGGTGTCGTGGGATGTCTCGGCTTCAGCCTGTTCGCGGAGGTGTTACTCCCCTTCCAGCGGGTCAACGCACAGCTCCAGCGGCGAGCAACAGGCGGAGCTGTCTATCTCGACGGCATGGCCTATCGCTCGTGGTTCGACTTCCTGCTGGCCGCGCCGGCTCGGGGCGTCTACTTCCAGTTTGCGCCGTTCCCGCTTCACGTCGACTCAGCGTTTCACCTCCTGGCACTCACCGGAACGGTGGTCGTCATCGTCCTCTTCGTGAGCGCGGCCCGCTCGCTATACGCGTGCGAATTCGACGAGACCGCGGCGGTCTTCCTTGGAGTAGTCTATCTCGCGGGTGTCGTCGGCTACGGAACCATCAATTCGAACTTCGGGACGAACGTCCGTCACAGGATGGTGTTCGATTTCCTGCTCGTCGTCTTCGCTAGTCCCATCCTCCACGGCTGGTGGCTACGACTTCACGAGTGGCTCGGTGTAGCGCCAAGTGAGCGTGGCTACGACGACGAACAACAGCGCAAAGCTTAGGAACTTCACTGGCGCAGCCATCGTCGAAGTCAGAACCCGAATCAGGCTCACAGTGAGAACCAGTGCGACTACGCCGACCAGCGTTCGCTCGTCCGTAAGGAGGCACCCGACGGTGCTGTGTTCTGACCACTGTCGCAGTCGGGAGAGCCCTTGATAAGTCCGTGATCTTGCGAGAATGGTCTCCAGGTCCGGTCGCATCGGGTGAACTCAGCACGCACTAGCTAAAATGGCTTATGTGTCACTGTTCGGAACGCGCTCTCGACCTACGGTGGCGCTCGTCGCTCCCGGTCATAGTAGTGACTGCAGCCGTGCGGTCGTTGCCGCGACCGTATCTTGCCACTGGAACGAGTCGACGGCGAGCGCCCGACCCCGCGAAGCCAGCCTTTCACGGTTCGAAAGGACTCGCTCTACCGCCGCACCGTAAGATACCACGTCGCCGAGAGGGACTGTCTCGCCCGCCTGTTCGACGATTGACGCGGTGTGTTCCAGACGACTCGATACGACCGGGACACCCGACGCGAACGCCTCCAAAATGGTCCGCGGGAGGCCCTCGGCGCGACTCGGCAAGACGAGCGCGTCGGCAGCCCGATAGACAGCGGGCATCTCGTCGTACGAGAGTTGGCCGAGGAATGTCACTTCGTCGCCGGCCATCGCCATCAGTTCTGCCCGCATCGGGCCGTCACCGACCACGTACAGCCGCGCGTTCAGGCCACGCGGGAGTTGTGACATCATTTGCACGGCGTCCTGTGGTCGTTTGCCATCGACAAGTCGGCCGACAAACAGAATCACCGACTCATCGTGGTCCAGACGGTCGCTCGTCGGCCCGTCAGGGGTAAACCGGTCCGTGTCGACGCCGTTAGCGACGACTTCGATAGGCGAATCGACGCCGAACGACCAGACGCGCGAGCGGTCCTCGTCCGTGTAACAGAAGACCACGTCAGCCTGGTCGAACGTCCACCGTCCTGCCGTTCGCAGATACAGATCGAACAGCCACTCGGGAGCGTTCTGGCTGTACAGGCCGTGGTTCGTAATTGCCAGCGGAGTCTCGCCGAAGCGACGTCCCAGCGCGGCGAGGTTCGTTGAGGCGTATAGATGAGAGTGGGCATGGACGACGTCGAACTCCGCGGCGGTCCGGAGGAAACGGGCGACTCCAGCGGACAGGTCGTTACCGAGTAGCGATACGGTTCGGGGCCGGCGAACAATAGTATACCCGTCGCGTCGTTCCCGTTTGGGGCGGTCAGGGTCGTCAGTGACGGTCAACACCGTGACGTCGTGGCCCCGCGCAGCCTGGTCCCGAGACATCGCGTGCACGTGGTAGGTTCCGCCGCCGGGAACCTCCGGATAGAGCTTCTGCGCGACGCGAAGAATGCGCATATCCACTGGTCCGATGGTATCAGTAAGTATGTGCCGGTCGGGACTACTCGCCAAACAGATTTCTGGGCCGTGACTGTCTCACTGCCTTCGGAACTCACCCGTCGCCGTCGCATTTTGCTCCCCCTCTCCACAGTATGGGGATGAGCATCGTCGATAGAACGCGATGTCAGCGAGCGAAAGAATCATACGGAGCCTAGCGGATGGTGGACCATGGATGCGGAGTCGTCGTACAGGCTCATCGACGATGAAGGGAATCTCTTCGGTATCGTCAACGTCGTCGATGCGCTCGTCGTCCTCCTCGTTCTCTCGGTGAGTATCACGGGCGTTGCACTGATTTCGATGGACAACGACCAAACCCCGCAGACTGAGCACACCACCAGCCACGTCACGCTCGATTTAGGCAGACAGCCGCCGTATCTCGCCGCTGCGATTAGCGAAGGAGACAGCTTCAGTCCAGCAAAAGATGCAAATCTCACAGTGACCGATGTCCATCTGGCGCCAGGAGGCAACCAGACACACGTAGTTCTCGGGGTCACCCTCCGGGGAGTCGCCAACGAGCAGGGTACCAGGTACGCGAACGCACCACTCTGGCTCGATCGAGAAATCGATATCAACACGTCGACGTATAACGTGACCGGCCGAATCAGCGATATTAACGACGAGACGGCCCTGCGGACGAATACTACGACCGTTGTCGTTCAACGACAGCAATCGGTACTCGACGCCAGCGAGGTGAACCCAGGTGATAGAGTTACCGTCGCTAGCCGCACCGTCGGGACAGTGACAGACGCCGCCGTCTATCCGGCAGCCGAAGGAAACGGAGAGATCCTGCTCGTCGAAGCCACTCTCCAGACATACTCTCGGCGGGGGATTCCCTATTTCGGGGGTACGCAACTCCGGTCCGGCGAACGTATCAGGATCTCGACGGCGTCGTACGTTGTCGATGGCCACCTCAAGCGGGTCGGAGGTGGTCTCAAACGTGACGAACTCGGCAACCGGACGAAGACGACGGAGACCACACCGGTCGATAGATTGCAGTCCTCTGTTAGTGGCAGACTAAGCGGACCAGTGGACAGATGAGAGGCTGCGTGATGACTGCCCTCTCACTCACCGAGTGGCGTGGAGATATGTGAAACTGTGCGGCTCGTCAGCGCGTTTGGTATCGAGTCTCGATTAGAGAGGCGTGCTAATTAGCGAGAATACGACGGAGACAAGTGTCTAGACAGCGCCGCGAGGGGCATGAAGCAGTGCGGGCATCGAGATACCGAACCGGCAGCCCGCTCACAGCGACGATGCTTGCTGGAGTGAGTCGCTGTCGAGCAGAAGCACCCGAGGACACGTGCCGAACCCCGGCCGACCGCGAAGCGGTAATGTCAACACGGTGTCGGTGCTACCGAACACCAATGTGGCCCTGGGGACACGCCGCGCTGGGCTATCTCTGTTATACCTTCGGTATCCGCGCACAGGGAGAGGCCCCAAACGGACTGCCGGTTATCGCCCTCGCCATCGGAACGCAGTTTCCAGACCTCGTCGATAAGCCCCTGGGCTGGACGCTGGGCGTGCTCCCGGGCGGGCGCTCGCTGGCGCACTCGCTGCTAACGCTCGCCGTCGTCGCGGCTGTCGTGGGCTATGCCGCTCGCCGATACCGCCGGAGCGATGTCGGTGTCGCGTTCCTCGTTGGCTACCTCACACACGTCCTCTCCGACGGCCTCTACTCGGCCATCGAGGGCGCGTACGGTAATCTCACCTACCTGCTGTGGCCGATGTTGCCGATGCCCGAACCCGAGATCGCACAGACCTTCTGGGCGCACTTCGCACAGGCGTCGCTGGACTCGTACATGGCGCTCGAACTGGGGCTGGTCGCGCTGTCAGTTATCGGCTGGTGGGTAGACGGCCGACCCGGCCTCTCAGTCCTTCGTTCGACCGGCGAGCGATGGCTGTCGCGTCTCGCTGGCCCCGAAGACGGCTGAGGCCTCAACTCTCTTGTTTTCAGCAATGATAGCTGGGGAGGAGTGTTTATTTGGAGGAAGAAAGTCCAGAAGAACATGAAGAGCGGGTGGCGCTACAGGTTCGCCAGCGTTGGGGGTGCTGTCCTCTGGACAGTTATCGCCGTCGCAATCTCGTACCACCCGCTGGTCCAGACAATCGTCGGCCTGCTTCCTGTCGTCGGTGACCTCCCAATCGAATCGGCATCGGGCGCGGAACTCGGCCTGGAGATAGCGACGACGGCCGCGGTCGTTCTCCTCGCATTCGCACCGCTGTATCGCCCGCAACCGCGACGATTCCTCGATACGTGGATGCTCGCGCTCCAGCGGACCGGCGTGGCCGTCCTCGCACTCGCGGCCATCGGTTACTTCGATTATACGTATCGCCTCCCTCGTGCGACGCTCATCGTCGTGACCGCTACGCTGGGCGTCGGCCTCCCGGCGTACTTCGTCGCGATTCGACGGCGGCCCACGAGCGGCGGTCGGGCCGTCGTCGTCGGCGACTCGCCCGAACAGGTCGCTGACGTGTTAGACGACGTCGAGGGCGACGTCCTCGGGTACGTGGCTCCGGCCGTCTCCTCGCCCGCCCAGATGGTCGATTCGCGGGCCCGAAGCGACGACCAGTTGCTCGTCGGCTACACCGACGGCGGACAGATTCGCGGCCTCGAACAGGTCCCCTGTCTCGGCGGACTGCCCAAGCTGGAGACGGTCCTCGTCGAGAACGACGTCGATACGGCGGTGCTCGCGTTCGACCACTCCGACCGCTCGGCCTGCTTCGGCGCGATGAACGTCTGTTACGAACACGGCGTGGCCGCGAAGATCCATCGCGACCACGCCGATAGCGTCCTCAGCCGAGACATCGGCAGCGGTAACGACTGGCTGGTAGATATCGACTTAGACCCGTGGGACATCCAAGACCGCGTCTTCAAGCGAGCGTTCGATGCCGCGTTCGCTGTTCTTGGATTGCTCGCACTCTTACCCGTCATGGCGGCCATCGCGGCTGCCATCAAACTGGAAGACGGTGGCCCCGTATTCTATCGGCAGAAACGGACCGCGACGCTCGGCGAGACGTTCACCGTCTCGAAGTTCCGGACGATGGTGCCCGACGCCGAGAGCGAGTCGGGAGCGACCATCTCCGTGGCTGACGACGGCGGCGTCGACCCTCGCGTGACGAGCCTCGGTCGGGTCCTTCGACCGACGCACCTAGACGAAATTCCGCAACTGTGGGCCGTGCTTCGTGGGGACATGAGCGTCGTCGGCCCGCGTCCGGAACGCCCGGAACTCGACGCCGACATCGAAGCCGACCTGAGCGAGTGGCGCAGTCGTTGGTTCGTCAAGCCCGGTTTGACTGGCCTCGCCCAGATAAACGGTGTCACGGGCTACAACCCGCACCGAAAGCTGAAATACGACATCGAGTACATCCGTAACCAGTCGATCACGTTCGACCTGAAAATCGTCGTTCGGCAGTTGTTTCAGGTGGTCGTCGATGCACGGACCTGCGCCTCGGCTGACGGCTTGGAAGCCGATAGATAGCCGGCCTTCACGTCATTCCACCGTCACGCTCTTCGCCAAGTTCCGCGGTTTGTCGATGTTCCGTCCCAGCAGCGAGGCCACATGATAGGACACCAGCTGCAGATGCGTATTCGCCAACACGGCGGCGGCCCGTGGATGCGTCTCCGGCAGTTCCAGCACGTGGTCCGCGTACCGAGCCACGTCCGATTGCCCGTCGGTAATCGCTACGACCGGGGCGTCCCGTGCCTCAACTTCCTTGACGTTGCCGACGGTCTTCCGAGCTTGCTCCCCACCGCCCGTAACCACCGCAAACACGGGCGTATTCTGGGTCACGAGCGCCAGCGGGCCGTGTTTCAACTCGCCGGAGGCGAAGCCCTCGGCGTGTTTGTACGTGATCTCTTTCATCTTCAGCGCGCCCTCTAAGGCGACGGGGAACTGATAGCCGCGGCCGATGAAGAAGTAGGCGTCCGAGTTCTCGTACGTCTCGGCGACCGCCTGAGCGTTGGACTCGTCCAAGATGCGCTGGACGTTACCGGGCAGCTCACGGAGCGCAGTGATGACCTCGCGGGCCGCGCCGGTGTTGGTCATCCCCAGCGCCAGCAGGTTCAGCGCCGTCAACTGCGAGGAGAACGTTTTGGTGGCGGCCACACCGATCTCCGGGCCAGCGCGGATGTAGAAGGCGTGGTCACACTCGCGGGCGGCCGTCGACCCGACGACGTTCGTGACGGCCATCGTTCGCGCGCCGCGCTTGCGAGCGGCCCGCAGCGCTGACAGCGTATCGGCCGTCTCGCCGCTCTGGGTGACGCCGACGACGAGGGCCTCGCCGATGGGTGGGACGGCGGTAGCGTACTCGCTGGCGAGGAACGCCTGGGCCGGGATGCCGGCGTCGCGGAACAGTTGCGCGCCGTAGAGCGCGGCGTGATAGGAGGTCCCACAGGCGACGAACTGAACGCCGCTGGGCGAGAGGTCCGCGAGGTCTTCGATGTCGACGGTGCCGGCCATCTCGTCGACGCGGCCGCGGAGACACTGTCGGAGTGCCCGTGGTTGCTCGTGGATCTCCTTGAGCATGAAGTGGTCGTAGCCGCTCTTGCCGGTCTCCTCGGGGTCCCACTGCACCGTATCCACGTCTTTCTCGACGAGAGTGCCCTCGAGGTCGGTGACGGTCCAGCCTGCGGTGTCGAGTCGGGCGAACTCGCCGTCGGCGAGATAAACCACCTGATCGGTGAAATCGCGGAACGCGGGAACGTCGCTGGCGAGGAAGGTCGCGTCTTCGGTCAGGCCCAACACGAGCGGCGAGTCGTTGCGCGCGGCGAACACCGACTCGGTGCCGGCGACGAGGGCGGCGACGGCGTAACTGCCCTCTAATCGGGCGAGTGCCGCGCGAACTGCATCCTCGGGGTCGGTACCGACGTCGAGTTCGTCCTCGATCAGATGCGGGATGACCTCCGTATCCGTATCGGAGGTGAACGTGTGGCCGGCCGCGACGAGTTCGTCTCGCAGGGTCTGGTAGTTCTCGATGATACCGTTGTGGACGACGGCGACGTCGCCGTGGCAGTCCTGATGCGGGTGGGCGTTCGCGTCGGTCGGCGGGCCGTGCGTGCTCCAGCGGGTGTGACCGATGCCGACAGTTCCAGAGAGCCGCGCGGATTCGAGCGCGGCTTTCAGGTCCGAAATCTCACCGGACGCCTTGCAGATGTCGATGTTGTCGTCGGCCATCGCCACACCAGCCGAGTCGTAGCCGCGGTACTCCAGTTTCGAGAGGCCATGGACGAGCGTATCGAGTGTCTCGTCGCCGCGACCGACACAGCCGATGATCCCGCACATCAGCGGGTCACCTCCGAGTCTTCGCGGACGTTACCCCGCACTGTCACGCCAGCGTCGAGCGTGACGTTCGGCCCGACCAGCGACCCCGGCGTGAAACTCACGTCGCCGCGGGCGCGGGTCCGGTCGGCGATGACCGCACCGAGTCGCTGGTCCTCGAAGATCCGTGTCCCGACCTGAACGTCGGCCGGGCCGCCCGGAACGACTGTGGTCGCCCCGAGATGGACGTCCTGTCCGGTGACGGTGTCCAGTAGCGTCGACCCGGGGTCGACCCGCGTGTCGGCATCGAGAATGCTGTTCTGGACGACGCTGTTCGCGCCGACGGTGACGGTGCGACCGAGCGCGGTGTCGGGACCGATCACCGCGTCCGGCCCGACCTCACAGTCCGGGCCGACGACGACCGGGCCCTGCAAAACGGCCTCGTTGTGGACCCGTGCGGAATCGGCGATCCAGACCTGTTCGCGTCGCGCACTCTCGACGACCCGCCCTCGCGCCAGTACCTCGCGGGCGACGATCAGCAGGTCCCACGGGTAGGTGGCGTCGACCCACATTCCATCCACCTCGACGCCGCGGACGCGTTCTTCGTCGACGAGCGTTGCCAGCGTGTCCGTCAGCGCGAGCTCGCCCGCCTGCCGGGGCGTGTCCTGAATGGCCGCGAAGATGTCCGGCGAGAAGGCGTAGACGCCGCCGTTGATGAGCCGATAGTCCCCCTCGCGGGGTTTCTCGACGAGGTCGGTGATGTAGCCGTCTCGGACCTGTACAGCCCCGTAGCGACTGGTGTCCTGTCGTTCGACTACCGACATCGTGGCGTTGCCCGATTGTGAGAACGTCTCCGCGACGGCTTCGACCGTCCCGGCGTCGATGAGTCGGTCGCCGTTCAAGACCAGCGCCGGCCCGTCGACGCTGTCGCGGGCCTGCAACAGTGCGTGGCCGCTCCCGAGCTGCTTGTGCTGGATGGCGTAGGTGACCGGGACGCCGCGATACGTCGGGCCGAAGTGGTCTTGTACCCGGTCGCGCTTGTAGCCGACGACGGCGATTAGTTCCTCGACGCCGGCGTCGACCAAGGCGTCGAAGACGTGTTCCAGAATAGGCCGGTTCGCTGCCGGCAACATCGGCTTCGGCCGGTTTCGCGTCAGCGGGCGGAGCCGGGTCCCCTCACCAGCGGCGAGGACCACGGCCGTGTCGATGTCCATACGCGTATCAGTGTGAGCGGGGATTTGAATATGGCGGGGCTAACAGAGTCCACGGGAACCGAGACGAACGGACCGCTCTCGGACGAGGGCGAGAATCGCGCCGGTCGAATCACCCGGCTCGGGCCCCATCGACCGATTCGAGCGAATACACAGTGTAAGGGTGTTCCTACTTACAGAAAACCAACCGAGAAAAGTCAATAGTCCCCATTGTCGGAGTGGTATTCGGATATTCGGCGATTCGGAAACGGCAACGCCAGCGACTAGCTGCGCGCCCGTGGAACCTGTATCCAGTTCGAATCTCGTTCGCCATCGGAGACTCCTCGCGTTGCTCGGAGTCTCTCTACTGCTCTGCGGTTCGTTTCACTCCTCGTTCGTACTCCGTGGTTCTCACTCGCTTCGCTCGTTCCGAACCACGCTATTGCTCTCCCATTCTATCCCCAGCAACACGCCGGCCCTTCGTCGTCAGCGCCACCTCGGTCCGCTCGCGGAGGACACTGATGGCGTCGAGTTCGACGAGCCGGTCGAAGATGGCCTCGGTCTTCTCGACGTCGATGCCGACGAAGTTGGGGATGTCAAAGGGCGAGACGCCCGAGTGCAGCGCCATGATGACCCGTTTCTCCGTCGCCGAGAGGTCTAAGTCGGCGCGGTTCTGCTCGGCGCTGTCTTCGAGCATCGTCCGGAGGACGGTGGCCTGAAACTCCTCGCCGGCGAGGTGGGTCTCGACGCTGATATCGTTCTCCGAGTGTTCGACTTGAATGACCGTCCGTTCCTCGCCCGAGACCTGTTTCTCCTCGACGGAGAGGCCGCCGATGTCAGCGCGATCGACGTCGACGGCCTGTCCATCGGCCAGCGCGAGACGCACCGTCTCGTCGCTCACCTTCAGTCGGCCCTTCGTCCATTCGGCGTCCTGGACGACGCCGCCTTTCAGCGCGGGGTGCTGGGCGAGGACGACCGCGCCGTCTAAGGCCGCCCGGTAGAGGTCCGTCTCGAAGGCCGCGTGGTTCGACGCCGAGACGAGGATAACGTCGTCGTCGACGTGAAAGCCAGCGTATTCGGAGACCCCGGCGCTCTGCTGGTTCACGTCGAAGCGGTCGGCGAGGCGGTCGATCTCTGCGAGGGCAATCTGGCGCTTGCTGTCGCCGATAAGCACGATGCGTTCGGTCGTGAGGACGATACGACAGTTTCGCCACTCGGCGTCGGTGAGCCGCTGGCCCTGCGAGACGGCCTGGAGGTACTGGCCCTGCGTGTCGGCTATCTTCTTCTCTGTGTCGCTCATGCCGTGTCCGGTCTTACCGTCCGTTTCCGAGGGCCGCGAATATAGCTTCCGCCGCCAGTGTCGATGTTGAGAACGCGACGGAAGCCGTTCTCTCATGAAAAGAGAGATATTGAAATACGTTACTTACGGCAGTACATTCATTACGGTGATACGTGTAGTACGACACATGCCGGTGAGTATCGACAATTTCGAGTCCGGGGAACTACCGGACGGCCCTAGCGTCCCGGAGCAGGTCGTTACCTACCTGTACACGCATCAGGCACAGGCGTTCACGCGCTCGGAGATTGCCGCGGCATTGGACGAAAGTCCGAACACGGTCGGGACAGCGCTTTCACGGCTGAAAGAACGCGGGCTTGTCCGGCACAAGGGAGAGTACTGGGCCATCACAGACGACTTAGAGCGAGTCAACGAGGCGTACGACCTCCATACGATAACGCGCCGACTCGACGCCGAGGACGGCGGTGTCGACCCCGAGGAGTGGGACGCCGTCGCGCCAGATCAGACACACCCAAGCGACTCCGAGACGGACCAATAGATGCAACCGGAGCGCGGGGACGTCGTCCGGAGTGCAGACCCATTCAAACTGGGCGAGGAGAAACAGCGTCCGTGGCTCGTCATCAGTGACGACTCACACCCGTTCACTGGAGAACAGTGCGTTGCCGTCGCCATTTCGACGAAACGCTACGAAGACTCTCTCGAACTCTCTGACGAAGTCTGGGAAACGGGTGGTGTCCCACGTAAATCGTTTGTCTCACCGTGGGCAGTACATTCGCCTCGTACCGAAGACTTCGTAGCGTGGCAGGGACGGGTGTCCGACGGGTTTGTCGATCGTGTAGTCGAGGTTCTGACGGCGTATCTCTAGTGGGGCTACCTGTCCGCGTCCCGTTCCGGTTTTTCTCTCACTTAGGGCCAATCCTTTTGACGACGCCCTCGAAGTGCCACTCAATGACAGGGTCCCACGGGTCGGGCCGCAAGACTGCCCTCGAAGACCGTCCGGCTATCGACCCACCCGCGTGGTTCACCGAGCAGGCCAACCGAGCCGACCCGTCGGTGTACGACACCTTCGAGCGGGAGTGGCCGGCGTGCTGGGCGCAAGCGGCCGACCTCTTGGACTGGGAGGAGACGTACGACAGCGTGCTCGACGGCGGGGAGGGCCCGCCCTTCGAGTGGTTTACCGGCGGGACGTTGAACGCCTCGTACAACTGCATCGACCGACACCTCCCCGAGCGCAAGAACCAGTTGGCGCTCATCTGGGAGGGCCACGGCGAGTCACGGACCTACACGTACCGAGAGCTCTCTCGCGAAGTCAACGCCGTCGCGGCGGCCCTGCGCGAGCGGGGCGTCGAGGAAGACGACGTGGTGACCATCTACCTCCCCATGGTCCCGGAACTCCCCGTCGTGATGCTCGCTTGCGTGCGACTGGGCGTCGTCCATAACGTCGTCTTCGCGGGGTTCTCATCGGGCGCGCTCGCCGAGCGGATGGAGCGCACCGGCTCGGAACTGCTCGTCACTTGCGACGGCTACTACCGACGGGGCAGTGCCGTCGCCCAGAAGAACAAGGCCGACAACGCCCGTATCGCCGTCGAACAGGACGTCTCCGTCGTCGTGCTGGACCGACTGGGTCGGGACGTCCACCTCGGGAAGGACTACTACGACTACGCGACGCTTCGGGACGCACACGACGGCGAGACGGTCGACCCGGTCCCGCGGGACGCCAGTGATACGCTCTTTCGCATCTACACCTCGGGAACGACGGGCGAACCCAAGGCCGTCGACCACACGACCGGCGGCTACCTCGCACACGTCGCGTGGACCAGTGAATCGGTTCTCGACGTGAAACCGACGGACACCTACTGGTGTTCGGCCGATATCGGCTGGATCACCGGCCACTCGTACATCGTCTACGGCCCGCTCGCGCTCGGGACGACGACCGTCCTCTACAACGGCACGCCGGACCATCCCGAGAAAGACCGTCTCTGGGACATCGTCGAGCGCTACGCCGTCGATGTCTTCTACACCGCGCCGACGGCCATCCGCGCGTTCATGAAGTGGGGGAAGGAGTACCCCGCACAGCACGACCTCTCCAGCCTCCGCCTGCTGGGGACCGTCGGCGAACCCATCGACGAACGGGCGTGGCAGTGGTACCGCGAGCACATCGGCGGCGGCGATGCGCCGGTCGTGGATACGTGGTGGCAGACCGAGACGGGCGCGATTTTGGTCGCCACGCTCCCGGGCATCGACGCGATGAAACCCGGCGCGGCGGGCAAGCCGCTGCCGGGCATTCAGACCGAGGTGGTCGACCCCGCGGGCGAGACAGTCGACCGCGGCGAGGCCGGCGAACTCGTCGTCACCCGGCCGTGGCCGGGAATGCCCCGCGCGCTGCGAACTGGCGAGGACTGGGGCGCGGCGTCGATTCACGGCGACGAGTGGCGCTACTACCCCGAGGACGGCGCGACCGTCGACAGCGACGGCTACATCACGTTTCTAGGCCGTGTCGACGACGCGATCAACGTTGCCGGGCGGCGCTTCAGCACGATGGAACTGGAGAGCGCCATCGCGGGCGTCGAAGGCGTCGCCGAGACCGCCGTCGTCGGGGCGAATCACGCGACCACGGGGACGGCCGTCTACGCCTACGTCTCGCCGGAGGGTAACTGCGCGGAGGCCGACCTCGAAGCGCGCATCGAGGCGGCCGTCGAAACAGCGATCGGGAGCGTCGCCACGCCCGAAGCGGTCATCTTCACGCCTGACCTCCCGAAGACGCGCTCTGGAAAGGTGATGCGACGGCTCCTCACCGCGGTCGCCAACGGTGAGGAACTGGGCGATACGAGTGCGCTTCGCAATCCCGAGATTCTCGGTGAGTTGCAGTCCGCGACACCCGATCGATAGAGGTGTTTCGCCAGTTTAGATATTTCCGAAACAGTACGTAGAACCACTGGTGGCATTTCTATATCTCTCGAAGGCATTTAAAGCTGGAATATCTCATCACAGTCCACAAACTTATTTCGGGTAAAAGCGAATATACGAAACAGAATGACGGATTCGACGGATGTCCTCGGCGCGCGCGGCTACGAACAACTGCGTCGCGCCGCCGAGACGTACCGCGAGGACCTCGTCTTGCGCCTCGGTGCGGAGGTGGGCCTGCGACCAGCGGAGATGACGCGAGTCCGTCTCGCGGACGTGGCGAGCGCCGACGAACACTACTTTCTAACCGTGCGCGACGAGGCGGGCGAACCCACCCGGGAGGCGTACCTTCCGGGGGGTGTCGAACACGACCTGCGGAAGTTCGCCAGTGCGAACGGCCGTGACGGGGACGAGGCGCTGCTGTCGGTGTCGGCCCGACGCCTCCAGATGGTCGTCGGCGAAGTCGCAGACCGGGCCGCCGAGACCACGCCCAGACTGGCCAACATCTCCTCACGTGACCTGCGCTGGCGCTTCGCGGCGACGCTGCTCTCACAGGGCGTTCCACCGCACGTCGTCTGCGAACTCGGCGGCTGGGACCGCCTCGCTCGACTCGAACCACTGCTTCCGGACCCGAACCGCGAGCGGGTCGTCCGCGCCATCGAAGACACCGAAGACGTCCCGACGCCAGCTCGCCTCCGCCGGACCATTGGCGTCGCCGCCGACGTAGGCGAGACGCTGGCCGGCGCGGCGACCGGCGAGGAGATCGAACAGACCGTCTGCGAGCGACTGGCCGGCACCGAAGGATTTCGCTTCGCGTGGGTCGCAGAACGCACCGGCGACGGCCTGACGCCGAGAGCGTCTTCCGGTATCGCCGAGGACAGCGTCGCCGACCGCGCACGCGACCACGAGGAAGCGGCCGCGACAGCGATGGACAGCCACGAAGTGCGGCTGGTCGAGGACGCCCGCGGGCCGATGGCGCTCGTCCCCATCGTCCGGGACGACGCCGCGGCCGGCGTCCTCGCAATCGGGACGACGGCCCATGTCGTCGACGCTGAACGGGACCTGCTGGCGGCGCTCGGCGCACAGGTCGGCGCGGCGCTGGCGGCCATTGAGCGCAAGCGCCTCCTGCTCGCCGATACGGTCACAGAACTCACCTTCGAGTGCACCGATCACGCAGCGTTTACTGTCAGCCTCTCGGCCGAGCTCGACTGCACGCTCGAACTCTCGGGCGTCGTTCCGGTCGGCGGGCGCTCTCTGCTGTACTATCTGGTCGTCGAGGGCGCGCCCGCCGGGCCGGTCCTCTCTCGCGCCGCCGACGACGACGACATCGCCGACGCCCGCCTCATCGAGGACTACGGCGACGGTGCGCTCGTAGAAGTGGTCGTGACGGCAGCGCCCGCACTCTCGCTGGTGGAAAACGGCGGCCGTCTCCGCGACCTCACGGCCGACCACGGGACGGCGACCATCGAGGCCGAACTGCCCGGCGACACCGACCTCCGCGAGGTGGTCGACGCCGTCGTCGAGTCCTATCCGGGGACGTCGCTAACGGCCAAACACGAGACGGAGCGGTCCGTCGAGACGGAGACCGGCTTCCGCGAGCGGCTCTCCGACCGCCTCTCCGAGCGGCAGGCGACGGTGTTACAGGCCGCCTACCACAGCGGTTACTTCGAGTGGCCCCGGGGGACCACCGCCGAGGAGCTTGCCGACTCGCTCGACGTTTCCTCGCCGACGTTCCACAACCACCTCAGGAAGGCCCAGCAGAAGCTCCTGACGGCCTTCTTCGCCGATGCGCCCACCGAAGAACCACCTGCGCCGCTGAACGGGTGATGGCAGGCAACAGTTGCCATAGTTAGACCCCTCGTTTATCAGTGACCCGTTAATTGTGAGTGATAGACCATGTCAGATGATGACGTTCAACTCGAGGCGCGCTTGGAAGAGCAGGAGGTCTTCGAGCCCCCAGAGTCGTTCGTCGAGCAGGCGAACGTCTCTGATTCGGGGATCTACGAGGAGTTCGAGGAGAACTGGCCGGAGTGTTGGGAGCAGGCGGCGGACCTGCTGGACTGGGAGGAGTCCTACGACCAGGTGCTAGACGACTCGAACCCACCGTTTTACGAGTGGTTCACCGGGGGGTCGCTGAACGCTTCGACGAACTGTATCGATCGCCACCTCGACGAGCGGGGCGACGAGGCGGCCATCGAGTGGGTCGGGGAACCCGTAGACGAGGACGACATCACCTACACGTACGAGGACCTCCACCGCGAGGTCAACGAGTTCGCGGCCGCGCTCCACGAACAGGGCGTCAGCGAGGACGACGTGGTCACGATGTACATGCCGATGATCCCCCAGCTCCCCATCGCCATGCTGGCTTGTGCCCGCATCGGCGCGCCCCACTCAGTGGTGTTCGCCGGCTTCTCGGCGGACGCGTTGGCGACGCGGATGAACGCCGCCGACTCTGAGTACCTCGTCACCTGTGACGGCTACTACCGACGCGGCGACCCGCTCGACCACCTTGAGAAGGCCAACGAGGGACTGGAAGGCGTCGAACACGACGTGGAGACGGTCGCGGTGGCCGAGCGCCTGCGCGACGGCGACGGCTTCGACCACGACTACGCCGACAATCAGGTCGCCTTCGAGGACCTCCAGAGCGAACAGGAGGGCGCGGAGGTAGAGCCGGTCTCCCGGGACGCCGAGGACATGCTGTTCCTGATGTACACTTCGGGGACGACCGGCGAGCCGAAGGGGGTGAAACACACGACTGGGGGCTACCTCTCCTACGCCGCGTGGACCTCACAGGCCGTCCTCGACATCAAACCCGAGGACACCTACTTCTGTTCGGCCGACATCGGCTGGATCACCGGCCACTCCTACATCATCTACGGCCCGCTGGCGCTCGGCACCACGACGATGATGTACGAGGGGACCCCCGACCACCCGGACAGAGACCGCCTCTGGGAGATCATCGAGGAGTACGAGACCACCCAACTGTACACCGCGCCGACCGCGATTCGAGCGTTCATGAAGTGGGGTCAGCAGTACCCCGACGACCACGACCTCTCCAGCCTCCGCCTGCTGGGGACCGTCGGCGAACCCATCAACCCGCGGGCCTGGAAATGGTACTACACCCACATCGGCGGCGAGGACTGTCCCGTCGTCGACACCTGGTGGCAGACCGAAACCGGCGGGATGATGCTAACGACGTTGCCGGGCGTGGGCGACATGAAGCCCGGCTCTGCTGGCCCGCCGCTTCCAGGCGTCAGCGCCGATATCGTCGACGTCAGCGGCAGTCCCGTCGAGGCCGGCGAAGCCGGCTATCTCGTCGTCAACAAGCCCTGGCCCGGGATGCTGCGGACGCTGTACAACAATGACGAGCGCTTCATCAACGAGTACTGGCGGGAGTACTCCAACACCGATAGCGACGACCCGGCCGACTGGGTGTACTTCCCCGAAGATGGCGCGAAGATCGACCAGGACGGCTACATCACCGTCCTCGGTCGGGTCGACGACGTGCTCAACGTCTCGGGCCACCGTCTCGGGACGATGGAGATCGAGAGCGCCATCGTCGGCGTCGAGGGGGTCGCGGAAGCCGCCGTCGTCGGCGGCGAACACGACATAAAGGGGGAAGCCGTCTACGCCTACGTCATCACCGAGGACGGCTACGAGGAGAACGAGGACCTGCGAGAGCGCATCATCGCCGGTGTCGAGGACGCTATCGGGCCAATCGCCCGCCCGGAGGCGGTCATCTTCACGCCGGAACTGCCCAAGACCCGCTCGGGCAAGATCATGCGTCGCTTGCTCGAAGACATCGCCAACGGCGAGGAGCTGGGTGACACCAGTACGCTGCGCAACCCCGACGTGGTCTCCGACATCCAGTCGAAGATCGGCGGCGACTGAGCCACGTACCGTTTTTCGAACACCACAGCCACTGACGCACCACGAACGGACCTATGACAGATAAGAACACGCACGACTCTGGCGACCGCCCGTCGGTCTCGACCGACGGCGGGACCGCCGCACAGGCAGCACAGGCCCATCAAAACACGAACTACCTCGACGAGGAGGTGAACCTGCTGAACCCGAGTACGCCGTTCATGCGCGACCACCTACGACTCATCTGGACCGGGTTCATCGCGTGGGCGATTATCGTCTTCGTCCCGGTGACGCTGACGGCCGTCGTCCCCAGCGTCATGACATCGCCGATACCGGTCATCGGCTTCCCGCTACACTACTTCCTCGTCGCCATCGGCGCACCCGCCGGCGCGCTCATCCTCTCGTTCTGGTACGCCCGCAGGCGCGACAAGTTAGACGAGAAGTACGGTATCACCCACACCGACGCCAGTGAAACCACCGAGGGGACGACCGGCGAGGAACGAACCGCCACTGACGGGGGTGTCAGCAAATGATTGGCTATCTGCTCCAGAGTGGGCTACTCCCGGAGGGCCTGAACGTCTCGTTCAAACTGCTCCCGGCAATACTCGTTCTCTCGATGCTCCTGCTGTTCCTCGGTATCGGTTTCGCCTTCCGCGTCGCCGACACCGAGGGAATGTGGGTCGCGGGCCGTTCTATTGGGAACGTCGAGAACGGGATGGCTATCGGGGCCAACTGGATGTCGGCCGCATCCTACCTCGGGATGGCGGCACTCATCGCCCTCTCGGGCTTCTACGGGCTGGCGTTCGTCGTCGGCTGGTCGACGGGATACTTCATCCTGCTCATCTTCCTCGCCGCCCAGATGCGCCGCTTCGGGAAGTACACCGCGCCGGACTTTGTCGGCGACCGGTTCAACTCTGACAGCGCGCGCGCCATCGCGGCCGTGACGACGTTCCTCATCGGCTTCGTCTACGCCATCGGACAGGCTCGCGGGATGGGACTCGTCGGTCTGTACATCTTTGGTGACATCGGCATCCCCGGCTTTTCCGGGTATCAGTCGATGGTCATTTTCATGATGGCTATCACCGTCGGCTACCTCACCCTCTCGGGGATGTTGGGCGCGACCAAGAACATGGCCGTCCAGTACGTCATCCTCATCGTCGCCTTCCTCGCCGGCCTCTACGCCGTCGGCTTCACGGGCGGCTACTCGACGGTGCTCCCCCACATCGAGTACGGGGCCCTCTTCAGCACGCTCAGCAGCGAGTTCAGCGCGCCGTTCGTCTCCGCGAGCTACTACCTCTGGATCGCGACGGCGTTCTCGCTGGTGGTCGGGACCTGTGGACTGCCACACGTCCTCGTTCGGTTCTACACGGTCGAGAGCGAGCGGACCGCCCGCTGGTCGACCGTCTGGGGGCTGTTCTTCATCTGCTTGCTGTACCTCTCGGCTCCGGCTTTCGCCGCCTTCGGGACCGACCTCTACGGACAGAACATCGGCGACGTGTACGGCGACCCCGGCATGACCAGCGCCGCCGGTGACGTCATCGTCGTGCTGGCCGCCCAGCTCTCGAACCTCCCACAGTGGTTCGTTGGACTGGTCGCCGCCGGCGGCATCGCCGCCGCCATCGCGACGACCGCCGGCCTGTTCATCGCCGGATCGTCGGCCATCTCCCACGACATCTACGCGAACATCATCAACGAGGACGCCAGCCAGCGCCAGCAGGTGCTGGTCGGCCGCGCGAGCATCGTCGCGCTGGGCGTCATCACGACGCTCGCGGCCCTCGACCCCGCGGCACCCATCGCCGCGCTGGTCTCCTACGCGTTCTCGCTGGCCGGCGCCGTGCTGTTCCCGATGTTCTTCCTCGGTCTCTGGTGGGAGAACACGAACCGACCCGGCGCGCTCGCCGGCATGACGACCGGGCTGATCATCTGGACCATCCCGATGATAAACGAGGTGCTGCCGAGTTACGGCATCCTCGCCAGTGCGGCCGGCTCCGATGGCGTCCTCTCGGCGTTCCTCGCCCAGTGGCTCCCGGCCATCGGCTCCGCGCTGGTCGCCGTTCCCATCGTCTTCGCGGTCACCATCGGCGTCTCGCTCGCGACCGACGAACCCGATATGGCGACTAAGCGGCTGGTCCGGCAGTGTCACAGTCCCGAGCCGATGTCCAAGATGCAGTCCGCCGAAGAGGTCGCGGCGACCGACGGCGGTGAACCACAACCTTCGGACGACTAACCATGTACGATACGATACTCGTCCCCACGGACGGCAGCACCGTCGCGGAAGTAGCAGTTAGCCACGCCGTCGACATCGCCGAGAAGTACGACGCGACTGTCCACGCGCTGTACGTCGTCGACCCCGACTGGGTCAACTACAGCCTCGGCAGCGAACAGATAGACCGACTCAAACAGGGCCACTTCGACGGGATGGAGGACGTAGAAGCTGACGCCAACGAAGCGACCGGTGCCGTCGCCGACGCCGCGGCCGTCCACGGCATCCAGACGGTCGAGGAGACCCGCGTCGGCACCCCTCACGAGATAATCAGCAACTACGCCGACGGCAACGACGTCGACCTCATCGTGATGGGGAGCCACGGCCGCTCGGGCGTCCGACGCGCCCTGCTGGGAAGCGTCACCGAACGCGTTCTGCGGTCGAGTCACCTCCCCATCCTCGTCGTCGACGAACAGGGCGTAGAAGGGCGGGAGGAGTAGGCAAATCCGGACCATGATTCCCACCGACGGAGGCCGCGCGTGAGCCTGTTGGAACGTGTTGGCGAGCACGTCCGCGAGAACCGCTCGGGGATGTTCGTCGATCTCGTGTTCGCGATGGCGTGGGTGACGCTGGTCTCGGTCGTCTTCGCGGTGTTGCCGCCGGCCCCGCAGTGGGCGTACTACCTGGCTATGGCCAGCGGTATCGTCGCCTACTACGGCTTCTTCTGGTCGCTAGAGGCGCTGCGGGCTGAGGAGCCGTAGCGGGCGACCGGAGCGGACAGTTTGGAACTGCGTCAGTACGTCTCGGTTTCGACACCGAGCCGTTCGAAATCCTCGACGTTTCGCGTGAGGACTGGTTCTTCGACGACGTCTGCGGTCGCACCAATGACCACGTCGCCGTCTCCAACTGGCGTTCCGGCGTTCTGTAATTCCCCGGACAGTCGGCCCGCTTTTCTCATCACAGCGGTGTCGGCGGGATGGACGGGTTTCGATGCGAGGACGGTTTCGACTTTCTCTCGTTCCGACTCGGAGTCGGTAACACGAGCGATACCGTGATATAGCTCGAAGAGCGTCATCGCCGAGAGCCGCTGTTGAACGAGCTCGTTTTCCAGCTCTCGTGCCGTTTCGACCGCGTCCTCGTCGCCGTTCATCAGGTCGATGAAGAACGACGTATCGAGTAGCACGCTACGCGCCTCGCATCTGGTCGGCGATATCTTCGAGTTCTTCGCCGCGGCGCGTTCGCCGCTCGGCGACGGCATCTCGAAGTTCGTCGGCCTCTTCGTCGCTCAGAATACCGGCGAGTTCCAGCAGTGACCGTTCCCCCGCCAATCGGAGGACGACCTCCGAGAACGTCTCGTCCTCGCGTTTGTGAGCCGCGAGTCGCTCGTAGGCGTCTTCGGAGAGGCGAATGCTCTTCGACATATGCATACAGTTGTATGCAACAACAGTAAGTTCTTTCGTGGCGCTCGAACCCGTGAGGGGTACTCCGACTCTCCCGGATACTGAACGCGCGCTGAACGGGATGTCGAGGTACCGAACTCGTTCGAAAATCGGTGTGGTCTAGACCAGCGGGAAGAACGACGAGTAGACCAGCACCGCGATAAGGCCGGTCACGGAGATGATGGTCGTGAGGACGGTCCACGTCTTCAGCGTCTCCGCCTGCGTGAGACCGCCAATCTCCTTGAACAGCCAGAACCCGGAGTCGTTGTACCACGAGAAGATGTTTCCGCCCGCGCCGATGGCCATCACCAGATACGCCGAGTGAACGTCGAGTTGCCCGGTCAGCGGGGCCATGATACCCGCAGTCGTCAGCATCGCAGCCGTCGCCGACCCCTGTGCGATGCGGATGACGGCGGCGATGAGCCACGCGGTCATGATCAGCGGGATGCCGATTCCTTCGAACGCGCCGGCGATGTAGGAGCCGATTCCGGACGCGGCGAGCAGCGCACCGAACGCGCCACCCATCGCGGTGATGGCAGCGATGTTCCCGCCGCTTTTCAGCGCCTCGGTGAGTTCGTCCTCCCAGATAGAGCGCGAGAGGTCACTCCACCGGAGGTAGGTGAGCGCCGCGGCGATGGCTGCGATGGTCAGCGCCACGTTCTTGTCACCGATGAACGCGACGGCAGGCTTGATTGCCGACAACGTAGGATATATCGATTCGAAGGTGTCGACGATGGTGAAAGAGGCGACCAGCACGATCGCGAGGATGATCGGCAGCGACGATTCGAGAACGCCCGGGAGCGACGCGGCGCTCTGATTCGCACGCTCTTCGAGTTCTTCGGTCGTCGTCCCCATCGAGTCCCGAAGCGGAATCTCGACCACTCGGTTGATGAAGCGACCGTAGACGAGACCGCCCATCACGGCCGCAGGAATCGCGACAGCGATACCGACCAGAATCGTCCACCCGAGGTTAACGTCGAGCTCGCTGGCGACGGCCAACGGACCCGGCGTTGGCGGGACGAACACGTGCGCCGTCGCGGCACCGGCACCGACGACCACGAGGTACAGCGCGTAGTTCTTGCCCCGGCGTGCACGCATCGAGCGTGCGAGCGGTGCGAGGAGGTAGAAGACGCTGTCGAAGAACACCGGAATAGCCAAGACGGTACTGCTGCCCCACAGCGCGATGTCGGAGTTCTCCTTGCCGACCGCCGACTGGAACCCGCGGACGATTCGCTGTGCGGAACCGCTCTCTAGCATCGATTTACCGATGACCGCGGCCATCAGAATCGGAATGCCGATACCGGCCATTCCGTTCCCAAATGCCGTCGCCGTCCTCGTTGCCGCCTCCCCGAAGGAGAAGTCCTGGACGAACACTGCGTTGACGAGGCCGACAGAGAACGCGGCGATCGTCAACCCGACGAACGCCGGGAGGTCCCAGACGACCAGTAGCAATACGACCAAGACGAGCCCGATAGCGAAGGTGAGCAACGGGCTGTGAGCGAACTCGACTGCCATGTGTGCAGGAAGTCAATCATTGTTACCGTATGAAAAAGTTTCCAATTGGGGAGTATTATGATGGACATTCGTTCATGTCGAATATAATATGATGTTTTAATCACGTATCATGTCCCATTATAATTAGAATAGTATGTGTTGCGTTCCCTGTCTTTATCAGCATGGACTCGTTCGACCCAGCCATGGATCGAGCACTCGCCGTCGTCGAACCGACCGAGATAGCGAAGGACCTCGTCCACGAAGCGGGCACGCTCGCCGAGGGTGTGGACGCCGAAGCGGTCCTGCTCCACGTTACTACCGAAGAAGCGTACAGCGCGCGCCGCGGTGCGATGGAATCCATCCCGAACGCGTCGACGAAGTACACCCCCGGCGAGGCCGAAAAGGGAGCAACGGAGTTCGCCGAGGACGTCGGCCGCGAAGTATTGGCCGAGTTCGATATCGAGCACGAAGCCACCGGTGCCGTCGGTGACGAGGCCGACGAAATCCTCCAGACGGCCGAGGAGTACGACTGTGACCACGTCTTCCTGCCGGGCCGACAACGCTCGCCAACTGGGAAAGCGCTCTTCGGCGATGCGGCACAGCGAGTCGTCCTCGACTTCGACGGTCCCGTCACTGTCGTCACCGAGTGACGTATCAAGAAGTATCGCCGAAACAGCGTCTTCGAACCGTGTCCGAGTAGGCGTCCCTCGCTGTCGTTACATCGTCTCTATTCGCCAGTACAGATAGCGCCCGGCGACGGCCTCGAAGTTGTCGTATCCGCAGGTGACACACTCGAACTCCGGTGTTCTGTCATCGGCCACCACGAGGACGTTCCCGCAGTCGTTCTCACAGTGCATTCGCTTCGTCCGATCAGCGTAGGCGTCTACGAGTTGTGCTCTGTGACTGGTGAGATGCGACGTGCCGTGGTGTTTTATTCCATCGGCAGTCGCACTCTGAACTGTCGTTGCACAGAATTCGCAGTCGAAACGATAACCGCTGTCCTCCCGTTCCTGTACTACTCGGTCGCTGTCGAAACTGTACGGTAGGTCAGTCATGGCGGGCGAGAGAACTATGTGGTG
This sequence comes from Haloarcula amylovorans, assembly GCF_004681185.1. Taxonomy (GTDB): domain Archaea; phylum Halobacteriota; class Halobacteria; order Halobacteriales; family Haloarculaceae; genus Haloarcula; species Haloarcula amylovorans. Next base: position 577,439 of record NZ_SRIF01000002.1, read on the forward strand.
CGCCCCCTCGTGGATTCGGCCGACCACGCTACTGACGTCACTTTCGCAATGCCACTACCTGACACGGTAGTGAACGCACAGTGTGTCCCATCTCGTGTTCCCCTATGTGGCCAAGCCTGTTGAATGGGCAGTTTGACCCGCTTCCTCACAGGCCACCGTTTCCGTGAGGCCGTATGCGTGTAGAACTGCGCTACTCCCAGAGACACCGCTAATGCCTCTCTGAACGGCTCTCCCTACTTCTCACATTCCTCCCCGCTCGCATCTCGTGGTTCTCACTCGCGTCGCTCGTTCCGAACCACGCTACTGCTCGCGGCTCCGCCGTCGTCGGGCGGCGGTGCCGCCCGACTGCCTGAGGGACCTCTGGTCCCTCTCCGCTGCGCTTTTTCGAGACTCTTCGTTTCACTCAGAGTCTCGCTATTTCTCACGGGTCGTTCCTCCCCGTTCGCATCTCGTGGTTCTCACTCGCGTTGCTCGTTCCGAACCACGCTATTCTCCACTCATCGCTTCGCTCGCCATATTCCGCCCTTGGGCGTTCAGGCTGACCTCCGTTCGGGTCCGAACCTTGTCGACCGCGCCGACGTCCAAGAGCCGCTGATAGATTTCCTCGACCTCGTTAGGCGTGGTGCCGACGAAGTCCGCCATCTCGAACGGCGAAACGCCAGAATACAGCGCCATCAGAACCTGACTCTCCATCTCCGTGAGTTCGTAATCGTCTTCGCGGCGGTCGACCACCGCCGAGAACAGCGACTGCAGGGCGTCGGTGTGGTGACCCATCCCAGAAAAATGCGTCTCGACGCTCCGGCCCTGTTCGTCGGTGTGTTCGACTTCGACGACGGCGCGCTGTTCGCCCATCACCGTGCTCTCACTCGTCTCGATGGTCCCCACGTCCTCGATCTCGAAGACAGTCGAGTCGCCACCGGGGAACTGCAGGCGAACCTCCTCGTCGGCCAGCCGGAAGCGCGCTTTCCCCCACTCGGCGTCGTCTTGAATGACGCCACCGACGACGGCCGGGTGCCGAGCGAGGATGACCGCGCCCTGTAAAGCGGCTCGGCAGTACTCGAACGCGAAGTCCTCGACGCCGGAGGCGTCTATCAGCAAAACGTTGTTCCCGACTTCGAATGCGGTGGCGTTGGCTGGCGTTCCGTCTGGAACGTCGCTTTCGGAGCTGGCCAGCGAGAGTTTCGAGTGCGGGATGGGCTGTTTCCCGCCGTTAGTCGCCAGGACGAGACGCTTGTTGGTGACGATGATTCGACAGGAGCGCCACTGCGGATCCGTGACCTGCTCGCCGTCGCGGACGACGTACTGAAAGTCCCCGGACGCGTCGAACACCTTCCGTTCGTCACCATTCATGGCCGCAATCACCCGAGAGTTGTCGCCCGGTCGTATATAACTTCCAGCACCGACCTCACAGCGCGACCAGTAGCCCACCGGCGACGCCGAGACCGCCGAAGAGGACACAGACCAACCAGAACGCCACCCGGCGGACGAGTCGGACGAGTGCGTCGACCGTGAGATACCCCACGATAGCGCTGACCGCGAGCGCGACGACAGCGCCAGTCGGCTCGACCGCTGGCAGACCGGTATCGACCAGAACGAGGGCATTCGCGGCCAGCGCGGCCGGGATCGAGAGCAGGAAAGAGAGCCGTAAGGAGGACTCACCCTCGTGCCCGCGCAACAACAGCGCGCTGACCGTGGTTCCCGACCGCGAGACGCCGGGCAGAATCGCAAGCCCCTGTAACCCGCCGACGACGACGGCGTCTACGAGATTCGGGCTCTCGCGCTCGCCGAGCGACAGTGCCGCGGCGAAGCGCTGGAGTAGTCCCGTCACGACCAGTAGCGCGCCGACGAAGGCGAGAAACAGACCGCCGCCGAGTTCCGAGACGGCGGCGTCGAGGACGAGATACGCTGGTAAGCCGGTCAGCCCCGTCGCCAGCGTCGCTACGACGAGAAAGGAGAGGTCCGCCGTTTCGTCGGCGAACGGACGCCGGGAGAGCGCCGGCAGGGACGCCAACAGCTCTCGCACCTCGACGCGATAGTACGCCACCGCGGCGACGGCAGTCCCGGCGTGCAAGAACAGCGCCAGTCGCGTCGCGTCGTCGGGGTCCAGTCCTGCGAGCACCGTCGAAGCGAGGGCGACCCCACCTTCGCTTGAGACAGGAATCCACTCCAGAATCCCCTGTAGGAGACCGAGTAAAATGGCGACGAGTAGCGGATGCACAGTCACGAGGAAACGGCCAAGAATAAAGGCGGTTCGGTCGTCTCGGCGCGTCACGGTCGAGGAGGGCAGTATATATTCTCCGCCAGCCAACAGGTGGTATGCAACTGGGTGGTGTCTCCGCGTGGCTCGCCACGCTCCCGATATGGCAGGGCTTTACCCTGCTCGTCCTGGGCGGACTCGTGCTGGCGGCAATCGTGCAGGTCGTCGGCGACCGCTTCCTCAGACGACTCACAGAGCGTATCGACGGCGAAGTCGACAACATCGTCCTCCGGGGTATCCACTCGGCGCTGTACGTCACCGTCGGCGTCGCCGGCGCGTACGCGGGGACGCGAGTGTACGACATCTCACCGGGCGTAGCCGTCCCACTGGAGTCGGGCACGCTCTCGCTGGTCATCCTCGTCTGGATGGTAACGCTGATGCGAATCGGTCGGAAGGCCTCCGCGGCGGCGACCGACAACCGCTACATCGACCGACAGGTGGTCCCCATCCTCCAGAACGTCTGGAGTGCGCTCGTCGCCGGTCTCGGTGTCTGTCTCCTACTCGTCCTCTGGGAGGTCGACGTGCGCCCGCTGTTGGCCTCGGCGGGCCTGATCGGCATCATCGTCGGCCTCGCGGCCCGCGATACGCTGGCGAACTTCTTCGGGTCGCTGTCGCTGTACCTCGACGGCACCTACAAAGTCGGCGACTTCGTCGTCCTCGAAACCGGCGAACGCGGTCGCGTCGAAGACATCTCCGTGCGCTCGACGGTCATCCGTACTCGCGACGACATCCTCGTCACCGTTCCAAACTCGAAGCTCAGCAACGCCGCCATCGTCAACGAATCCACTCCTAAGCAAAAGCGGCGTATCCGCGTCCCCGTCGGCGTCGCCTACGGCACCGACGCCGACGCCGTCGAGGAGATTCTACTCCACGTCGCCGAGGAGGAGGGACTGGTCCTCGACCGACCCAAACCCCGGGTCCGGTTCCGCGAGTTCGGCGCGTCCGCGTTGAACTTCGAACTGCTCTGTTGGGTCGGCAATCCCGCACAGAACGCCCGTGCGATTCACAACCTCAATCGCGCCGTCTACGAGCGGTTCCAGACCGACGGCATCGAGATTCCGTTTCCCCAGCGCGACGTGTCGGTGTCGGTGACGGACGTGCCGGGCGACCTGTTTCGGCAATCAAGCGCCGAGCCGTTCTCCGCCGACGGCGGCCGAGACGCACGATAGCTCGCCTTCTCTTCTGTGATCACCGTAAGGTATTTTAGAAGGTGTACGATAACCCGACACATGGTCACGGGGTTGGAGTACCAGCTGACCCTGCTCGCGGATGTCATCCAGAAGGCGGTCGTACAGGGTGTTCTCAGCCCCGAACAGGCTGAGACGCTCAAAACGCAACTCGCCGAGTGCAGTTCTCTCGAAGACGTCGACGACTTCTGGGAGTTGCTCGAAGCCGAGTACGACCTGCTCAACGACGCGGTCTGGGACGACTGAGGAGTGCCGTGAGGCGCTCGCTCCAGTCGTGTCTCTCTCCGAAGAGAGGTCGAAACGCAGTTACGGGCCGGTCGCGTCGCTCAGAACAATGAACGTACTGGAGGTCGCACGGGCCGCACTCGACACCGGCCCGCTCTGTGACGCCTGTCTCGGCCGGCTGTTCGCCGAGCGGAGTTTCGGGTTGACCAACGCCGAGCGGGGCCACGCGTTGCGCGTGACGCTCGCACTCAAAGCGGACGAACCCTTCGAAGCGAGCGAGGACTGCTGGGTCTGTGAAGGCGAGACCGACCGCGTCGACTGGTGGGCCGAACAGGCCGCCACCGCCGTTCGGGGCTACGACTTCGAGACCTACCAGGTGGGGACGAAAGTGCCACCGCTGTTCGAGGAGAACGACGCGCTCCTGCGCGAAGACGTAGGGTTGGACCCGGATTTGGGCGAGGCGCTGAAGACGGACCTCAACCGCGAAGTGGGCAAGCGAATCGGCCGCCTGACCGACACCGAAGTCGAGTTCGGTCGGCCGGACGTGCAGTTCACGCTCGATTTGGCGACCGACGAGGTGGACGTCCAGGTCAACTCCGCGTTCGTCTACGGCCGCTATCGCAAGCTACAGCGGGATATCCCTCAGACGAAGTGGCCCTGTAACGACTGCAACGGCACCGGTCTCTATCAGGGCCAGCCCTGTGACGGCTGTGACGGGACCGGGTATCGCTACGACGAGAGCGTCGAGCAACTCTCGGCGCCCGTCGTCGAGGAGGCGATGGAGGGCTCCGCGGCGACGTTCCACGGTGCGGGCCGCGAGGACGTCGACGCGCTGATGCTCGAATCCGGGCGGCCGTTCGTCATCGAGGTGGACACGCCCCGGACCCGCAACGTCGACACCGACGCGATCGAACGCGAGATTAACGAGTTCGCCGACGGGAAAGTCGAAGTCGAGGGGCTGCGGTTGGCGACCCACGAGATGGTCGAGCGGGTGAAAGAACTCGACGCCTCGAAGACCTACCGGATGGACGTCGAGTTTGCCGAGCCGGTGACGGAAGACGCGTTGCAGACCGCGCTGGACGAACTCGAAGGGACGACCGTCGAACAGGAGACGCCACAGCGAGTCGCTCACCGGCGGGCCGACCTCACGCGGACGCGGGACGTCTACGCCGCGAGCGGCGAACTGATAGACGAGCGCCACGCCGACATCCGCATCCACGGCGCGGGCGGTCTCTACGTGAAAGAACTGGTCTCCAGCGACGACGGCCGAACCGAGCCGAGTCTGGCCGGGCTCCTCGGTGTCGACGCCGTGGTGACCGCACTGGACGTAGTCGATGTCGAAGGGGAAAGCGAACCGTTCGCCAAGGCGGAATTCTTCAGAGAGTAGCGATTTAGCCGTCGATCTCGGCGGTCAGTATCGCGTCGAGGTTTTCGCGCACGCTCGACAGCGCAGGTCGAACCCGTTCCGTCACGGTGACGAGGTCGTCGGTCTGGTCGTATCGGACGAGGTCGCTCTCCTCTAGAATCGGGACGTGCGTGTGATAGAGCGCAAAGTAGGTGTCACGGATTCTGTCCTCCGAGACAGTCGTTATGTCCGCCTCGTCTGTCCGTTCCAGCACTAGCTCAGTGAGGTCTGCGAGCGTTAGCGTCTGATGATCCTGCAGACAGGAGAGTGCGAGACGCCGCTCTCTGGCGGCCAGCGCGCGGTAGATGCAGTCCAAGTCGCCCATCGTCTCGGTGGTTACGGTTCCACTATATCAACCTTTCCTGTAACACTCGACTACCGGCGGTAACCTTGGGGTCGAGTTCGTTTGCCCGCGACTACTCTGCCGAATCGACGACCGCAACGACTTTCGTGTCGCCGCGGAATCGACCAGCCATGCGATTCGGCGTCGACGAGGCCGGCAAAGGACCCGTGTTGGGGTCGATGTTCGCCGCGGCCGTCCGGGCCGACCTGAAGGCGCTCCCGGAGGACGTCGGGGACTCGAAAGATATCGCTCCCCAGCGCCGCGAGCAGTTGGCGACGGAGATTCGGAGCGCCGCCGACGCCGTCGCCGTCGCGGAGATTCCGGTCGTTCGTATCGACGACCCGGAGACGGACATGAACACGCTGACCGTCGCGGCCCACGCCGAGGCGCTCTCGGGCGTGGCGAGCGACGGACTGGCTGGTACCGTCGACGCGGGCGACACCGACGCCGAGCGGTTCGGTCGCCGCGTCGCCGACCGGGTGGCCGCCGACGTGACCGTCGCGGCCGAACACGGAGCCGACGAGACGGACCCGCTGGTGGGCGCTGGCTCGATCGTGGCGAAGGTAGCTCGTGACGCCCACGTCGCGGCGCTCAGCGAGACGTACGGTGACGTCGGTTCGGGCTACCCGAGCGACCCGACGACGAGAGAATTTCTGGCCGACTACGTGCGTCGCCACGGCGACCTGCCTGACTGCGCGCGGGCGTCCTGGTCGACGTGTGAGGACGTGCTCGCGGCCGCCGAACAGGCGACGCTGGGCGAGTTCTGACAGCTGGAAAGACCCCGCGAACGCGGTTTAGACCTGAACGGGAGATGTTTTCGACAGCCCCTGCGGCTGTGCTGGCACACTGTCGGCGTTTAGCCGGGCTTGCACCGGCCTTGTCCGCGTGGACTTTAGCTGGGCTCTCACCAGCCTTGCCGACGTACCAGGTTCCCGAATGCCACTTACGTGATATCCGGTAGTTGGCCTTGCTACCGATCCGGCCGGCCGGACCGGCGATGGGCTGTGGCGGTTCTCCTTCAGAGCGTTACCCTCGGAGTCCTGTGACAGACTGCTCGGTTCTTGCCCCCAACGCGTCCCTTCATGTCCTGTACGGGCAGTTCTGAGATGCGTCGTTCAGTGTATCCCCGCGTTCCAGCGGGAATAGAACCTACGTCGCGTACGGATATAAGTCAATCTAAAGTAATTTGTCAACCAGTACCAAACAGTATCGTGTGACTGGATCGAAACGAAGTCATCGACCGCAGAAACGCCCGCTGGTGATGGGGTTTCGCCCCGCTCAGCTCTCGTCCAGCACGAGGTTTCGGAGGATGTCACCGTAGGCCGGCCGCGTCACCAGCACGCCGATGAGGACGCCGACGATGGTGATGATAGCGAACCCGGAGAGGTCGCCGAGCGAGAGCACCATCAGCGGACTCATGGCGACGATCGTCGTCGCCGCGGCCGCGCCGATGACCCAGAATGCCTTGCGGAAGCGGTTCTGGAACACTCTCCCGGTCTCGACTTCACCCTGTTGTAGTATCTCGTCGGCGATGATGATGAGGTCGTCCACCCCCGTCCCGATGACGGCGATGAATCCCGCCAAGTGAGATAAGTTCAGCGGGTACTGGACGAACGCGACGAAGCCAAGGAGGATGAACACCTCGGAGAGCGCCGTCACTATCATCGGCAGTGCGACCTCTGCCCGACCGTAGCGCCCGTAGACGACCAGACTGACCGCGGCGACGGCGAGCAAGCCCGTTAGCAGCGAGTTCGTCTTGAACTGGTCGGCTAATGCCGGTTCGAGCGAGCGCGTCTGCGTCACCTGCGGGTCGAAGTTGAGCGGCGCGGGGAGCTGTCCCGCGTCGAGGCTGAGCTTCACCTGCTGTGCCTTCTCTCGGGACGGCACTTCGATGGTCAGCGTCGGGTTCTCGGCGAAGGAGCCGTCGGCGAAGGAGCTGCCGAGCCCAGGCTTGACGCTGCCGTTGAAGACGATTTCGTCTTCGTAGGTGACCTGCAGGCACTCGACGGGTTGCCCTCTGGCCTGGGCTTGCTGAGGACTACAGAACCCGCCGTTACCGAATCCGGCGGCGGCCATCTCCTGTGCGAACGACTGGGCCGCCCCTTCCTCCATCGTCACCGAGAACGTGTACGACTCGCCACCGGCAGAAGTCTGCTGCTGGTTTATCGTCCCAGTTCCCCGGATCGCCTCAGCCCCTTGATCCAGCACGGGTTTGCGGACGTAGGTGCCGTTCTCGGCCGGATAGTAGGCGTACATCCGGACGATACCCCGGTCTTCGAGGATGCTGCGCAGTTCCTCGTAGTCCTTATCCGGGGCCGTAATCGCGATGTAGTTTCGCTCGCCGGTGCGGGCCTGAGTCACCGTCCCACCCGAGAGCGCCGACGTGGAGATTTTCTGGTCGATGGCCTCGACCATCTCGTCGCGCGTCTGTTCGGTCACGCCCTGTCGGACCGTCTCGGGCTGGTAGCCCGCGTCTTCGAGCGCTGTCTGTAAATCGGACTGTGAGACGTTCTTCGAGAACACCTCGACGGTCCCACCCTCGGCCCGCGGCACGGCCTGAATGTCGATTCTATCGACGCCGAGGCTATTAGCCAGCGTCTGTTCAAGTTGGGCCCGCTGTGTGGTGTTCGTCGGAACGTCGATGCCCTCGGCCGTAATCCCGACGACGGGGGCGCGGATGCGTGTCCCACCGTTCAGTTCGATGCCGTACTGGAGGTTCGTCATCCCTTCGGAGCCGGCCGCCGACGAATCGTTGGCCGACGGGTTGCTGCCCGGCGGGACGCCTGGAACGAACAGCGCCACGGCACTCACCAGGAGGAGGAGTATCAGCGCGCCGATACGCCAGTTCTCGCGTATCGCGCTCATCGGTTGACTCCCTCGTACTTGTACCAGCGAAGCAGCGTGACGTTGAGCATGTAGGTGTTCATCAAATCAGCAGAGAGTCCGAGGACGAGGACGAGACCGATGGAGGCCATCAGGTCGATGCCGAAGAGCGTCGCGGCGACGGCCATCACCGCCATCGCCGCGATGGAGGTGAGCGTCATCGTCACACCGGTCCGCATCGCCCGGTACGTCGATTCGTAGAACCCCCCGGATCGCCGGAGGACGTGGTTGTTCAACAGAATGTCCGAGTCGACGCTATATCCGATGAGCATCAGCAAGGCGGCGACAGTGCCGAGCGAGAGCTTGATGTCGACGAGGTTCATCACCGCGACGGGGATGACGATGTCCGAAAACGCCGAGAGGACGATGGCGATGCTTGGGACGAACGTCCGGAAGAAAGCAAAGGCGAGGAGGCTCATCCCGACGAACGCGATGGCCATTCCGATGACGGCCATTTGCTGGTTCTGCCCGCCGAAGACCGGCGAGACCGACCCGCTCCCGCGTAACTCCATCTGTTCGTTATTTATTGCAGTCTGGCGAATCTGCCCCATCTCGGAGGACTCGAACGTGACGATGTACTGGTTGTTCTCCCCGGCGACACCCTGGACGGAGACGATCGGGTCGTCGAACGAAGAGCGTATCTCCTCCTGTGAGAGCGACGTCTGAACCGTGATTTCGGAGCCACCCGTGAAGTCGATCCCCATCGTGACCGGCGCGCCGGTCAGCACCCACCATCCGGCGATAACCGCCAGGGCCAGCGCCAGTACCGCCAGCGGTATCGCCACCAGCTGGCGGTTCGAATACTGGGTATAATCGACTTCGGGGACCTCGAACGCGACCATGGGCGAGGGGTTGGCACGCCCCCGAATAAGCCTTCCCAATCCGGACTGGGTCGGTGCCGCCCGAAGCGCCGGTCAGTCGGGCAGATAGCGGACGCTTACCACACCTGCGGCGGTTCGTACTTCGACCCGATCGACGCCGAGGCGGGCGGCCCGCGAACGGGTCGCCTCGTCTTCGAGAATCTCCTCGGCGGCGGATTCGGTTCGCTCCTCGGGCACCGTCAGGACGTGAATCTCGCCCTCGCCAGCCCGCTCGCGGGTCGTCACCTCGCCGACGGACTGGTCGGCTGCGAGGTCCTTCGCCTGCGTCGTCGGTGCGAGGTCGACCGTCTCGACGGGAATCGTCCGCTCGTCGGCGAGATCGATCACGGTGTAGGTCATCTCCATCGGCGGTTCCGGTTCGACCGTCGCCTCGACGACCGATCCGGCTTCCAGTCCGGGATTTTCTGCAAGCGTCAGGACCTGTGAATCGGCTACGTCCCGGAGCGTCGCGGACTCCTCGTCGGCGTGGGTAACCAGAAACGTCCCCTCTTTCGTTGTCATGGATACGCTTACGCCAGCGGCGTTTTTCCGGGTTTCGACCCGTCGCTATCGCAGGAAGCGGTGGACAGCGTACAGCAGCGCGGCAGCCAAGACAGGGGGAGCGAGCCCCGCGAGTTGCGGCGCAGCGTACAGCGTCTGGACGACGGCGCTCCCGGTCGGCTCCTGTAACTGCGGGGGAACCGAGACGACGAGACCGACGTACAGCGACGCGACGAAGACGAACCCGGACAGTGCGAGGGCGCGGTCGTACACGACCGAGGATTCGGTGCGACGGTGCCGTCGCGCGACCAGCAGGATCGGGGTCAGTAGGGGCGCGACGACGAGCAGGCCCACGAACAGGAAAAACGAACGCGAGAAGGTGAACGTCCCGCCGCGAAGCCCCTCAGACCCGGACAACAGCACGAGTAATCCGAGTGCGAAGGCGAGCGCGATGGCGAGGGTCAACAGCAGCGCCACCACGAGGTACCCCTTGAACAGCCACGAGTCGCTCGCGCCCAGCGCGTAGCGAAACGCCCCCGGGAGACCGTTGTAGGAGTTCGTCGTCTCCTCGGCGGAGACGGTCGACGCGTCTGTCATCACCGTTGCTATGGCGACGGGGCGGTTAAACGCCCCGCTCTCCGTCAGCCGCGAGCTATTTGTAACGCCGAATCGACGGGCCACGTATGTACGTGGACATCGGTGCCGCGCTTGGTACCGTCGCCGAGCCGGGCATCGACGAGGCGGAACTCGAAGAACTCGACGAGCGAGTGGCCGAGGCCCACGAGCGTATCGCGGCGGGGCGAGCGGACGACGAGTTCGGCTACGCCGCGCTGAACCTGCCGGAGCGAACGGACGCCGACGCGATTCGAGAGGCCATTTCTCCCGTGGCCGACGCCGAATACGTTCTCACGGTCGGCATCGGTGGCTCGGCGTTAGGTGCAAAGACGATTACCTCGGCGCTGGCGGAGAACCCCGAGCGACACGTTGTGTTGGACAACGTCGACCCCGAACACGTCGAACGGACGCTCTCGGACCTCCCGCTCTCCCAGACCGCTATCAACGTCGTCTCGAAGTCCGGAACGACGGCGGAGACGCTGGCGAACTTCCTCGTCGTCCGCGATGTCTACGAGTACCGTGACGTGGACTGGACCGAGCGGACCGTGGTGACGACGGGCGAGTCGGGACCGCTCCGGGAACTGGCCGACGAGGAAGACCTCCCGACGCTGCCGGTCCCCGACGGCGTCCCCGGTCGGTTCTCCGCGCTGTCGTCGGTAGGACTGGTCCCGCCGGCCATCCTCGGCGTCGATATCGAGGAACTACTTGCTGGCGGGGCCGACGCCGCTGACGGCCTCGGACCGTCACTGTTCGAGACGCCCGCCTATGCCTACGGCGCGGTCGCCTACGCCCTCGAAGAGCGCGGCGCGGCGGTCAACGCCTTCATGCCCTACGCCGAGCGACTGGAGGTCTTCGCCGAGTGGTTCGCCCAGTTGTGGGCCGAGAGCCTCGGGAAGGAGGGCCGTGGCCAGACCCCGGCCCGCGCGCTCGGTGCGACCGACCAGCACTCCCAGCTCCAACTGTATCGCGCCGGCCCACGAGATAAGGTCGTCACGGTCGTTCGCCCCCGCGAACGGGCCGATGTGCCGGTCCCCGAGGCTGGCCACGAGTCGCTCGATTATCTCGCTGGTACAAACCTCGGCGAACTGCTGGACGCCGAGTACGACGCGACGGTCGCCAGCCTCTCGGCGGCCGAACGGCCGGCCGTCGAAATCGAAATCGACCGGCTCGATGCTCGCTCGCTGGGCGAACTGCTCTACGCGACGGAGGCCGCCTGCGTCCTCGTCGGCGAACTCGCCGATGTCGAGACGTTCACCCAACCGGCCGTCGAGTGGGGCAAGCGGGCCGCCCGCGGCCTGCTCTCCGGCGAGGACACCGAAGAGACCCGAACCGTCGCGGAGCGGCCGAGTTACCTGATCTCTGACGAGGACTGAGACGGGAGTCGAGCGACCGGGAGTTCGAGCGACGCCCATAGCGCGTCTGGCACGGGATTTTTGCCGCGTCGGTGAGAGAGCCACGTCATGGTCCTCTCAGATGAGCCGGTCTGGGGCGATGCGCTCGAAGATGTCGTCCAAGAGTACGCCGACGCCGTCGTGTACGCGGACGCCGACCAAGACGCGGTCCTCCATGAAGGCGCGGTACGCGTCATGGCGAACGGCTGGGTGAAGCTCCCGACTAACCGACTGCTCTCGCCGAGCGTGGTCCACCACATCGACGACCGGTCGCCGTAGTCGCGTCGGTCGCGTCGTCGCGCTCGACCCACGTGTCGCCCAATCGGTGGGGTCTTGTGGATTCACCGACTACTGGCCGGTAACTCCCGCTATGGCATTCACTCCCCCGTACGTCTCCGTGGCTGACGGTCGGACCATCGCGACGAGCGCCGTCCGTGCGCTGGCCGTCGTCGCGGCCGCTTTCCTCTTTGCGGGCGTGTTCGCACAGCTCGGCTTGTCCCTGTTCGGCATCGAGTCCCAGGGTGCGTTGACCCGGTCCCCGATTGCCTACGCGGTGGTGAACGCGCTGTCGTTCGTCGGCTTCATCGCGGCCGGTTACGGCTTCGTCAGACTCAGAGAGGAAGACTCGCTGGTCCACGTCCGCAAGCCGACACTGTCGGACCTCGGCTGGGCGCTGCTGGGCGTCCTCGGTATCTTCCTCAGCGCGCTGGTGATGGGCGTCGTCGTCGACCTCCTCTCGGCGGCAGTGGAAGCGGTGTTCGGCACGCCCGTCGAAACCGGCCAGAACAGCGTCATCACGGAGGGGCGGAACAACCCGCGGCTGTTCCTCTATATGATTCCCGTCGCGCTGTTTTTCGTCGGTCCGGCGGAGGAACTCGTCTTCCGGGGCATCGTCCAGGGGCTGTTCCGGCGGTCGTTCGGTCTCGTCCCCGGCCTGTTGCTCGCGAGTCTGCTGTTCGGGATTGGCCACTTCTTCGCGATCAGTTCCGGGAGCGCGTGGACGTACATCCTCATCGCCGGCGCACTCGGGTTGGTGCTGGGGGCCATCTACGAGTACACCGAGAGCATCACCGTCCCGGCGCTGGCCCACGGTCTCTGGAACGCCGGGCTGTTCGCGCTCAACTACTATCTGGCGACGACCGGGGCCTCGCTCCCGGTGTGAGCCGCCGTGCGACGGCTGTCTGACGGACATTTATGCACACAGACAGGAAACAGCGGTGCACATGGCAACCCGGTACACGGTCTCGTGTGACGACGACCAAGCCCGGGCAGTAGCGGTACTGGCCCGCCGCTACGGCATCACCGAGGAAGAGGTCCTCAAACAGCTCATCGACCTCGGTCTCGAAGACGTCGAAGAACGGATCGTCTAGTTCCGCGTACTGCCCCAGCGACCGTTGGTAGTACAGCCGCCGCGACTGCCGCTCTCTGTGCAGTCGCTCCGGCTACGCGGGATTCTTCCGGGAGAGCGAACTCCCGCAGATCGGACAGCGGTCGTGGTTCTCGTCGAACTCCCGACCACAGCCGGCACACTGGAACAGCCAGTCGCGCTGTTCGGAGATGCCCTCGCGGGCGATGACCTCGACGCTCACGTCCAGTTTCTCCGCGACGTTCTGCATGGCGTAGTCGTCGGTGACGAGGCGAGCGTCGAGTTCGAAGGCGGCGGCGACGAGACGAACGTCAGTTTCGGAGAGTTCCGCGAGGTCGCCCGTCTCTCTGGCGGCGCGTTCGATGCGCTCGACTGTGTTCTCCTCCGGGATGTGGAGGTGCATTCCCGAGCCTTCGAGGGCGTCGAAGCGAAACGCCGCCTCGCCTTCGAGTTCTTCCTGGACGAGCGGGATCGAAGCGATGCGCTCGTCGGTGTGGTACTCGTTGATAAATGCCGAAGAATCGAGGACGTACATCTACCGGTTGACGATCATGTGGTCTTTCACCGCCTTCACGCGTTCGACGGGAACCAGAAGGCGGCCCTGGTCGGTGTACTCGAAGTCCGTGTTTCGAAGCGACTCGGCGGGGTCGATGACGAGGTTGTACAGCGTCCCCGAGGAGATGTCCATGGTGATGTTGTAGAGGCTGCCGATCTCCGCCCCATCGGTACCCATGACGTCTTTCCCCGAGAGGTTCTCGGCGAGTATCTCGGCCATACCCCCCTTTCTGAGCGCGGTCACATAAACGCCACGGGCGTCTGACGCCCGTCGCAGCGTCGTTTTCGTCCCAGCCGCAGGACGCGTACGAAACCGAATCGGCGTCGCCGGTGTGAGTCGTTCGCAGAGACCGGCGCGAGCGCTATGACGACGAACTTAACTACTACGGACGATAGTTTCTCGATAACTTCTGGGGCCATCTATGTCTGATACCGACGCCACCACAGAGACGGACCACACTCTCCGGACGCCCATCGTCGCAGTGCTCGGCCACGTCGACCACGGGAAGACGAGCCTGCTCGACCGCATTCGCGGATCGGCCGTGACGGCGGGCGAATCCGGAGCGATCACACAACACATCGGGGCCACGGCGGTGCCGCTCTCGGTCATCTCGGAGATCGCGGGCGAACTCGTCGACCCGACGGACTTCGACCTGCCGGGCCTGCTGTTCATCGACACACCCGGTCACCACTCGTTCTCGACGCTTCGCTCCCGTGGTGGCGCGCTCGCGGACATCGCCATCCTCGTCGTCGACGTCAACGACGGCTTCCAACCGCAGACGCTGGAGGCCATCGACATCCTCAAACGGACCCAGACGCCCTTCATCGTCGCCGCGAACAAGATCGACACTGTCCCCGGCTGGAACCCCAACGAGAACCAGCCAGTGCAGGCGACGATGGACGCCCAGTCCGACCGGGTCACTTCGGATCTGAACGAAAAGCTCTACGAGATAATCGGCGAACTCTCCGACAACGGCTTCTCGGCGGACATGTACTGGCGGGTGCAGGACTTCCAGGCCAACATCGGCGTCGTCCCCGTCTCCGCAGAGACTGGCGAGGGCGTCCCCGACCTGCTGACGGTGATGATGGGCCTCTCCCAGCGCTACATGAAAGAAGAGATGGAGATCGACGCCAGCGGTCCCGGCGTCGGCACCGTCCTCGAAGTGAAAGACACCCGCGGGTTCGGGACGACGCTCGACGCCATCGTCTACGACGGCACCATCCGGGCCGACGACACCATCGTCGTCGGTGGCCTCCAAGGTCCCATCGTCACTGACGTTCGCGCGCTGTTGCGCCCCCGTCCTCTCGAAGAGATACGGACCGAACAGGAGTTCGAACAGGTCGAGGAGGTTGCCGCCGCCGACGGTGTGAAGATCGCCGCGCCGGATCTGGACAACGCGATGGCCGGCGCACCCATCCGCGTGGTCCGGGACCGCGACCAGGAGGAGGTCGTCGCCGAAGTGCAGGAGGAACTCGCCGAGATCGCCGTCACGACCGAAGACGAAGGCGTCGTCGTCAAGGCCGACACGCTCGGCTCGCTTGAAGCGATTTCGAGCACCCTCGAAGAGGAGGAGATCCCCATCATGCGCGCCGAGGTCGGTGCCGTTGCCCCGCGGGACGTTCGCGTCGCCGAGACGGCCAACGAACCGACCCATCAGGCCATCCTCGCGTTCTCCGTCGAGGTGTTAGACGACGCTCGCGACCTCGCCGAACAACAGGACGTGAACCTGTTCGAGGACGACGTCATCTACCAGCTCATCGAGCGCTACGACGACCACGTCACCGCTATCGAGGAGGCCCAACAAGAACAGATCCTCGACAACATCACGCGCCCAGCGAAGTTCCGCGTCCTCGATGACCACACGTTCAGGCAGTCCGATCCCGCCGTCGTCGGCGTCGAGGTACTGTCGGGCGAACTCCGCCGCAACGTCAACGTCGTCAAGTGGGAAGGCAACGAGCCGACGCGAGTCGGCCGCCTCAAATCCCTCCAGGACGAGGGCGAGGAGGTCGACGACGCCCGCGCAGGCGAGCGACTCGCCGCCTCCATCGACGGCCCGACGGTCGGCCGCCAAATCGAGGAAGGCGACGACCTCTGGGTCGAGATTCCCGAAAAACACGCCAAGATTCTCGAACAGGAACTCACAGAGGACATCTCTGTCGACGAACGCGAGGCGCTGTCGATGTACCTAGAGAAGCACCGCAAGCGTGACCCCTTCTGGGGGAAGTGAACGGACGACGCTGAGAGCGTCGACCCGGACCGTCCCGACCGCCGAAAGCAACACGGTTTTTTCGTCGCTTCGTGTAGAACCACCACATGGCAACGTCAGACACACCGACGGCGGACCCGCTGGCCTCGACGTTCCCGATACCGCTTTCGCGTGCAGAGTCACACAGTTGGGAGTACGGCCAGCGCTGTGTGAGCCGAGAGGGGTCGTACCGCGAGACGTGGACCGACGAGGTCGGTCGCCAATCGCTGACCGTCTTCGACGTGACTGACCACACCCTCGTCCTCCGGTGCCAGACGCCGGTCGGCCGTCAGTCGTACTACGGGATGGCCACGCGCGACTACAGCGCCGCCCGCGAGGCCCTCGTCGCCGACGAGGGATGGACGGTACAAACCACGCCGGACGGGCAGTAATAATATTTAATTAGCTGGCGCACCTCTGTCGAGACGAGATGGTCGGACCTGCCTCTCTGCCCGCGACGGCGGACCTCGTCCTCGCGAGTATCGCCCTGTCGATGGTGCTGGCCGCGTTCGGTGCCGTGCTCACGTCGTTCAGCGTCGTCACCGCGATGGCCGCAGGGAGCCTCTCGGCCAGCGGGTCCATCGGCTACGCGTTGTTCTACAACCCGCCCGCGGAAAACGGAACGTAACTTACTGCGCGGTCGGCGTCGGGTCGTCGCCCATTACCTGTTTGACCTGCAGGGCCGCGGAAGCGGCGATGCCCTGTGCGAGGTCGTCGCGTTCGTCGGACGTTATCGTCGCGCTCTCCGGGTCTTCCGGCGCGTAGCCCGCGCTGACGACGGAGCCGACCGGCGGCTGGACCGCGATGGTCGCTCGCGGGCCGCTCTCACTGTCGCTTATCTCCGACCCAACCACGAACTCACCTGGGAGTAGGTCTCGCGTCCGGGCGGCGACGCTCGCTAAGTCTTCGCGGAGTGTCTGTCGTTGCTCTGGAGTGAGCGTCACTTTCTCCGTGTCACCGCCGAAGGACGTGTTTCCGTACATGGACGTTCTCCTCCACGTAGGGGGCAGGGTGCTAAAAACCCCGTGGCTTGTGCGTCGTTCGCAGCCGACACGAAGGGCGGCTCTCGGGCGCTACACCACGGGATGGCTCTCGCCGTAGGTGGCGAGCACCACCGCGCTAGCGTAGTCGTGGTCGGGTGCGACCGACTCGACGTGGACCGTCTCCTCGACGAAGTCCCACTCGCGGAGGTCGCGGCCTGCGGCGAGCCCCTCGCGGATTTCCGCGCGAACAGCCTCAGGGTCGGTGCCGTCTACCTCGTAGAAGATGCCGGGGCCGTCGGCGGTGCGCGCCCAGCCGATGCCAGCGGCCGCGCGGTCGCCGGGTGCGGCGGTGGCCGCCGACTGGACGACTTCGATGGCCTCGCCAGGCGGCCCGAGGTCCGGTGCGGTGTCGACTACTTCGATGGTCGGTCCTGTCGGGATGACCGATGAGAGGGTCACGAGGTTGTAGTTGTGGACGCCAGCCTCGGCTAAGGCCGCGTCGTACGACGACAGCGCGGTCGGGCCGGTCGCCGTCCCCCAGACGACCCGAATCGTACTCATACCGGCGTATCGGCGACCGAGGCTGTAAGGGGTTTCGTTTCCCACGGACGGAGACTCAGATGCTCACACTACCGCGAGTGTTCGATGGCCGTATAGCGGCCGTATAGACGGCGTACCGACGGTATTTTGACCCTCACCGAAAAATAACTCGACGTTATTCTTGGCAATCTGTTGATAACAATAGTCGACCCTTCCGAACGAGCAGACGATGCAAGTCACGTACCTCGAATCAGCGGCAGTGCTGGTCGAGACAAGGGACGTGGAGGTGCTCTGTGACCCGTGGTTGCTCGACGGCGCATACTACGGCTCGTGGGCGCACTATCCTGCCCCTGATTTCGAGCCGGAGGATTTCAACGATGTGGATTACATCTACGTCTCGCACGTCCACCCCGACCACTTTCACCCGCCCACGCTCGAACGGATGGACAGCGACATCCCCGTCCTCATTCACGACTACCGCTGGGACTACCTCCAAGAGGCCGTCGAGGACCTCGGGTTCGACGCCGTGGAACTGCCCCACGACCAGCGCACTCACCTCGGCGGCGACACCCACATCAACGTCCTCGCGGCCGACGGCTGTGACCCCGAACTCTGTGGCAACTTCTTCGGCTGTACGTGGTACGACAGTGAGGCCGACCAGACCGGGTCGACGCAGGTCGACTCGATGGCGGTCATCGACGACGGGGAACAGACGCTGGTCAACACGAACGACTGTCCGTATCCGATGGCCGAGTCGAGCTGTCAGAAAATAAAGCGCGACTACGGCGATGTCGACATGCTCTGTCACCAGTACAGCGCGGCGCAGTTCTACCCGCAAGCCGTCACTAACTACGACCACGAGGAGAAACTCGCCGAGCGCGATCGCGTCATCCAGGAGAAACACGAGTTAGCCCTGAACTTCATCGACCTGTTCGAACCGACCTACTACATGCCCTTCGCGGGCGAGTACGTCCTCGCCGGTGACCTCGCACACCTCAACGAGTACACCGCCAACCCGCCGCGAAACGAAGCCAAGGCGTTCTTCGAGGCCAATACCGACGACGACCACGAGTGCGTCTTCCTCAACTCCGGAGAGTACATCGACGTGACGACGGGCGAGCGTTCGGCCCCGTTCGAATCAGTCGACCCCGAGGCCAAGCAACGGTACATCGAGGAAGAACTGGCCCCGCGCTCGTTCGACTACGAGTCCGACCCGATGCCGACCGTCGACGAGTTCCGGGCGTACGTCCCGCTGGCCTACGAGAACATGGAGGGCAAGCGCGCCCGAATCGGCTACGAGACGGACACCACGGTACTGATTCCGCTCGTCGACGACATCTGTCTCGAACTGCCGATGGACGGCGGCGGGTTCGACTACACGACGGACCTCGACACCGACGACTACGAGGACGGGCGGGTCAAGATGGAGGTCGACCCCCGACTCCTGAAACGGCTGTTCGAGGGACCACACCGCGCCTACTGGGCCGACGCGAAAATCGGGTCGCACATCGGAATCAGCAAGGAACCGGACATCTACGAACGCGGCCTCTACAACGTTCTGGGGTCGTTTCACGCCGACGGCGCGGAGGTACAGGCGAACGCGAGTCACGACGCCACCGCGGAGTCGGACTGAGAACGCGCTTCACTGCACCGTGCCTCGGCGGCTTTGCCGCCTCAGTATCGAGGACGCTACGCGCCCTCGCTCAACTTATAGAGATACCCCGGCCCGACCAGTTCCTCGTCGTCCCACTGCGCTCGCTCCGTGTAGTAGATCGCGTCCTCGGTCACGAGCGGCGCGCTGGTGACGTGACCGCGGTTCGGCACCGACCACGTCACGTCGCCGGTCTCTCTCTCCAGCGCGTAGAGGCGGGTGTCGTACGACCCCACTAAGACGTGTTCGGGCGTGGCGACGACGCTCCCGATAATCCAGCCGCCGGTGTCGTAGCGCCACACTTCGTCGCCGCTGTCGAGGTCGATGGCGTAGATCCGGTCGTCGTGGCTGCCGACGTAGACGGTCCCGTCGGCGACGGCAGGCGCACACATCACGTCGGCGTCGGCCGCGAACTCCCATTCGCGGGAGCCGTCGTCGACGTTCACCGCCGTGATCGTCCCGGCCCACGACGGGACGATAGCGAGGCCATCGGCGATAGCGATCGGCGCTTTCACGTCGCCGCCGGTGTCGTAGGTCCACGCCCGTTCGAGGTCGGGAAAGGACCACGCGTAGACGCGACCATCGTTGGACCCGAACAGGAGGCGGCCGCGTTCGCGGTCAAGCGCCACCGTCGAATGGGGATGGTTCGTCGGCCAGGAGTCCCGCCAGTGGACGTCGCCGGTCGCGGCGTCGACCGCCGCGACGCTCCCGCTCGGTGCCGAGTGCTCAATAGCGACGTAGAGCAGTCCGTTGTAGTAGGTCGGACTCGCGCCGATGGCGTCGCCGAGTTGCGTCCGCCAGCGGCGTTGTCCGGTCTCGATATCGACGGCCGACACCGCGCCATCGTACGTGCCGACGTAGGCCGTGTCGTTGGCGATAGCCGCCGTTCCGTGGCTCCCCCGGGTGGCCTGCGTGATGGTGGTCGCCCACTGTCCCTCGCCGCCTGTCGAGAGGGCCCGTATCCGGCCGGTGTCGTCGGCGACGACGAGGTCGCCGGTCGGGGAAAGCGCCGGACTCCCCTTCGCGGCAGTGTGGTCCCCGCGGTTGGTCGGCACCGCCCACGCTTTCACGACGTGCTCGGGGATCGACTGGTCCGTATACCCCTGGTTCAACAGTCCCTGCCGGAACTGCGTCGCCGCGAACTCGTCGAGTACCGTCGAGGCGAGCGGGTTGAACGCCGACTGACAGCCGGCGAGCGACCCGAGGACCGCGCTCCCGACCCCGGCGAGAAACCCCCGTCGTGTGTGCCCACGCTCGTTCACGCCCGCCGCTACCGGACGAGACGGCTTAAATCGCGCGGCGAGCGCGTCGCTCGCGGGCCGACTCGTCGTGCTTCTCGACGGCGGCTACGAGTCCCGGCGGTCGAGATGCGCGGCCAGTGCCGCGATAACCGCCTCGTCGTTAGTCATGAGGTCCCAGCGCTTACACCGAACGTCGAAATGCGGGAGCGGCCGGTGGAGGACGACCGCATCGTCGGTCACGGTGAAACCTTCGAACTGCGACCACGAGACGAGATGGCGGGAGACGAACAGTCTGCCCGCTCGTCGCTGTTCCAGTCCTGCGGGGGTCGCGCGATACGTGCGCTTGGCCGCCAGACTGGAGAGAGCGACTATCGACACGATACAGAGCGACGAGAATGCCATCACTCCGACCCCACCCAGTTGCCAGACCGCCAGTCCGAAGAGCGGGACGACGACGGCGAGCGTGGCGGCCGCAAGTTTGAGTCTGTCCCGTGGCGGCCACCCGGCCGTCCACTCGGTGTCGACGTCACCGTCGTCCACCGTCGCGTGCACCAGTCGAGCGCGAGCCATCTGGACGAGTACACTACCGAGAACCGAGGCCACAATTCCCAGGCAGAAGCCGGTGACGCCGACGAGATTGGCCGCGCTCTCTGATTGGAGTTCTGTGAGCGAAAAGGCGACGTAGAGGAGAGCCTGAAAGTGGTACGCGAACAGCGGAATCACTCCGACGGCGGGAACGAGTACCGCCAGCCACGTCGAATTGAACCACGCCACGACTCCGCCCCGCCGCGTGACCTGCCACGCGACGAGAGCGGTGAGGACCACCCCGACCGCACCGAGCAAACCGAGCGCGAACGGCCCGCTCTCTAGCTGTAGCCACTGCACTCCGACAAACAGGAGCGCCGGCGAAAGCAGCGTAGCGACGTAGAGTCCGGCCACCGTCCCGAAGCGCACGTCCAGTCGCTCCGGCGTCTGGAACGGCTCGGGATTGGCGCGAATCCCCATACACGGTTTTTCCCACGCGTGTCAAAATTGGTTTCGGTCGGCTAGCGACGGAAATCGCGGCGCTCGAATGACTGAACGACGTGCTCCGTCCAGAAAGTGTAAAGCCTACGCGCCCGAGGTATCGACAATGCGAAGACGTGCCCTCCTCACGTCGCTGGCGGCCGGCGTTGCCGGGGTGGCGGGCTGTTCGTTCGGGGTGGGGGAGACCGACGAGGTGTCGAGTATCACGCCTGCGGACCGGCCGACGCCCGACTCGTCGACCACTCACTCGCCAGCCACGGCGACGAACTCGGGCGGCGACCCGCCACGGCCGGAGACGCTGACGAGGGTCATCAACTTGGAGACGGGACCGCGGACGTACGCGCTGGACTCGTGGATACACGCGCCCGACGGCGGGCAGATTGCGCTGTGGTTCGACCGGACCGCGACGCCCTCTCATCCCGCCAGGCTCCGTGGCTGGTTCCAGAACGGCACCGACGCCGAGACGACGTTCACGCTCGGCGAGATTCCGATGGTCGGACAGATCCACGGCCGCCCGCCGGCCGAACACGACGAGGACGACGCCCTCCACCTCGCGCCGACTCCGAACAACGACCTCGCCCGGCGCGTGCCGGCGGTCGTCCGCGCCGACAGCGGGTACTGGCGTGCCGACGAGGTGGGACCGTGGATGGTCCGGACCGCCCGCCTGGGTCCCGGCGAGTGGGCGAGACTGGAGTTCGAACTCGTCGGGTCGCCCGGAATGCGAGGGCGACCGACCGGTACCTATCGGTTCGGCGGCGATACCTCGCTCAACGTCTGGGATTCGAACAGTCCCGGTCCGTCGGTCAACTCCCGGTTCGCCGGGCGCTCGGTGCCGACGTTTCCGAGCGGCGGACAGGTCCAGTGGTACCACGAAGCCGGTCCCGGGACGGCGGCGTTCGTCCGGCCCTCGACCGAACGCCTCGAACTGAACGGCCGCGTCGACTTCGAGATGGTCAACCACAGCCGAGAGACACTGCAGTGTGGGCACTGGAACCTCTACAAACTCGTCGACGGCGAGTGGTTCTACGTCGCCCCGCGAATGCACACCGACGACTGTCGCGGCCTCCCGCCCGGCGGCACCAAACAGTGGTCGCTCTGGGCGTCTCAGGGGGACCCGATTGCCTGCGGGGACGACTGTAAGAACGGCGGGCTCTCGCAGGGTTACCTCGGCGGCGGCGAGTACGCTGCTGTCGCGGGGTACGGCCACCCCGTCCCACAGAGCGGCGCACTCGTCGAACTACGCGGCGACCCTGTCTCTGTGGAACCGACGCCCGACGCCATCGCCCAGCGCGATGGGGCGACGGTCACCGTCACCACCGACCAGTTCGACGACGGACAACACCCGCCCGACGGAACGCTCACGCTCGAACGCACCGGAACTGCCACCGAGCGGCTCATCGCCGAGCAGCTGATGGCCGGAACGGGTGCCGGGGTGGGACGCGGCCTCCGGAACACGCTGCCGTTTCTCACCGACGAGACCGACCGAGTCGTGTTGCGGACCGACGCCCACGTCGTCGACAACGTCGTCGGCTACGACGAGCAGAACCGACGGTTCACCGTTCGCGGGGAGGCCTACGTCGTCTCACGTAACACGGGCGAGGCGTGAGTCGACACACGCCGTCGAACGCACGCAGAAACGGGGACCGCAACGGACGGAAGGGGAAGATACTTCCCTGTCGTGCCCGCACCGGAGGACATGAGCACGTTCACTGTTCGTGGTAGTTTCCCGGCCCGAGACGGCCCACAGGAGTTCGAGAAGGAAGTGGAGGCACCCAACGAGAGCGTCGCCGAAGAGCGCGTCTACAGCGACTTCGGCTCCCAGCACAACTTAAAGCGTACACAGATCACCATCGACGAGGTGGCAGCATGATGGGCGGCGGTGGCGGCGGCGGCGGTCAGATGCAGCAGATCTCCCAGGAAATCGAGCAGATGGACCAGGAGATCGAGGCTATCGAACAGGAGATCGAAGGACTCCGTCAGGAGAAGACCGAGGCCGACGAGGCCATCGAGGCCATCGAGACCCTCGAATCCGGCTCGACCGTGCAGGTTCCGGTCGGCGGCGACGCCTACATCCGTGCGACGGTCGACGACATCGACGAGATCGTCGTCTCGCTGGGCGGCGGCTACGCCGCCGAACGCGACCAGGAGGGCGCTGTCAGCTCGCTGGAGACGAAAAAGGAGACGCTGGACGACCGCATCGAGGACCTCCAGTCCGAGATTGCCGAAGTCGAGACCGAGAAGGAGGAACTCGAACAGCAGGCCCAGCAGATGCAACAACAGCAGATGCAGCAGATGATGCAACAGCAGCAAGAAGAGCAAGGCGACGACGAGTAAGGCCACATGTTCGACGGACTGAAGGACAAACTCAGCGGGTTCACCAGCGACGTCGAAGAGGACGTCGACGACGACGCCGTCGAGGAGGAACTGGCCGACGAGGAGTCGGTCGAAGACGAGTCGACAGCGAGCGAAGCGGCGGCAGCCGCCGAAGACGACTCGACAGCCACCGAGACCGAACCCGACGAGCACACGCCCGAGGGCGGCCCCGGCGAGAAGACGGTCGAACCGCAAGCGACGGCGACGGCCTCACCGGAGACGACAGCCGACGCCGACACCGCCGCCGAGGAGCCGCCGGGACCGGTCGACGGCGACGAGGATCCGTCGGCAGGTGACGCTGACACCGAGACCGAAGCCGAGACTGCGGCCGACGAAGACGACGCGGAGGTCACCGGGCCCGACGCCCCGACCGGAACGCCAGCCACGTCGCCTGAAGCGGCGGCCGAAGAGGCCGAAGAAGTCGAGGAGAGCGACGAGGACGACGAGGAGGATGACGGCCGGAGCCTGACTCAGCGGGCGAAGATTATGGCGACCGGGAAGACGGTCATCGAGGAAGACGACCTTCAGAACCACCTCGACGACCTCGAACTCGCCTTGCTGTCGAGCGACGTGGAGATGAGCGTCGCGGGCGAGATTTTAGACGGCGTCAAGGCGAATCTCACCGGCCAGACCCGCCGCCGTCTCTCCAGTACGGGAAGCCTCGTGCGCGATGCGTTGCGCGAGGCACTGTACGATGTCATCAGTGTCGGCCAGTTCGACTTCGACGAGCGCGTTCGGGACGCCGACTCGCCCGTCGTCATCGTCTTCACCGGCGTCAACGGCGTCGGGAAGACGACGACCATCGCTAAGCTCGCACAGTACTTCGAAGACCGTGGTCTCTCGACGGTGCTGGCAAACGGCGACACCTACCGCGCCGGCGCGAACGAACAACTCCAGAAGCACGCACAGACCCTCGACAAGAAGGTCATCACCCACGAACAAGGGTCTGACCCGACGGCGGTAATCTACGACGCCGTGGAGTACGCGAAGGCCAACGACGTCGACGTGGTGCTGGGCGACACCGCCGGTCGCCTCCACACCAACGACGGCCTGATGGACCAACTGGCGAAGATCGACCGCAACATCGACCCTGACATGACGCTGTTCGTCGATGAGGCCGTCGCCGGACAGGACGCGGTCAACCGTGCCCGCGAGTTCGACGCCGCCGCCGAAATCGACGGCGCGGTGTTGACGAAGGCTGACGCCGACCCGCAGGGCGGCGCGGCTATCTCCGTGGCGCACGTCACGGGCAAGCCCATCCTCTTTCTGGGGACGGGACAGGACTACGACGACCTCGAACCGTTCGACCCCGAAGAGATCGTCGATCGGCTACTGGGTGAATAGCGGTCGACCGACGGTCGCGGTAACGCCGACTTATCCGACGCTTTTCTCGCTCTGAGCGATGGAATCGGGCCGTTCTCCCCCGACGACGAGTAAGCCGAACCGACTGGCGATAGCCGGTGACTGCTAATGTCGGTGGATAGAGTCGGGGCCGACGTATGGTTCGACAGTTCCAGACACGACGCGGTGTACTGACACTCGCTGCCGGCGGTTTGGCAGTCCTGGCCGGCTGTGGCGATGGCGGTGACGGCGGTGACGGTGGCGCTGCGACCGAGACAGAAGGGGGCATGGCTACGGAGACAGAGGCCGGCATGGGCGGCGAAACCGAGACCACGGCCGGAATGGGCGAGGAGACGGAGACCGGCATGGGCGAAGCGACCGAGACCGGGACCGGCATGGGAACGGAGACAGAGACCGGTATGGGGACCGAGACGGAGACAGCGTCGCCTGCAGAGTGAAACCGGACAGGAAACAGACCGTCGAAAAACGAACCGTCGCTCTCAGTCGTCGTCCTGTGCGATCGAGGGGCCGCCGGTGAAGACGAACTGGTGTTCGGACTCCGTCTCGAAGCGGTCGAGAACGTCGTACAGCGGCCCGACGTAGCGGACGAGTTCGTCCGCGCGAGCGCTGACTTCGTTGAGTTCCGCGGCCTGTTCCTCGGCGGCACCGGCGACGTTCTCGGATTCGGACATCGTGTTCTCGGTGGCGTCGGCGACGTCGTTGAGCGTTCCGGCGACGGCTCCGAGTCGGTCGCGGGCGGCCGCGACATCGCCGTCGTCGAGCGCGGCGACGGCGGCGTCGACCGTCTCGGTAGCCTGCTGAAGCTCCTCGCGCTGGGTGTGTGCGTCGTCCGAGATCATCTGGATCGACTCGGCCACCTGCTCGGCGGCGTCCTTGACGCTCGCGGCGCTGGTGCCGACGACCGTCCCGGACTCTTCGACCTTACCGGCGAAGCTCTTGAGCTGTCCTGTCGTCTTCTCCAGTTCCTCGATCATCTCGTTGAAGTCCTCGCCGATGGCGTCCATCGCGTCGTGTTGGCCGTCGGCCTCCATGCGCTGGGTCAGGTCACCGGCGGCGGCCTGCTCCATCACTTCCGAGTACTCCGCGGCCTTGCTCTGGAGGTAGGCGTTGGTCTCAATGACCTCGTCACGGGCGACTTCGGCGCGTTTTCGCTCGCGTTCGACCTCAGCTAAGTGTTCCTGTAGCGAGTCGCGCATCGCCCCGAATCCGGCGTAGAGCCGGCCGACGGTGTCGATTCGCTCGGAGTGTATCTCTACGTCGAGGTCGCCCTCTTGCATCTGTTCGGTCTTTCGGGTTAGTCGGTTGAGCGAGCTGGCGGTGTTGCGTCCGAGGACGGCACCGATGGCACCGATGGCCGCGACGCCGAGCGCCGTTGCGATGAGCCCGCGGTCGGCGACGCTTCGGACGGTCCCGTAGGCCACGTCGAGGTTCGTGTGGACGAGGACGACCCAGTCCGTGTTCAGCACCTGTGCGTAGCCGACGACGTACTCCTTGCCGGCCATGCTTGCGGACGCGTTGAGGGCACCCTGTGCGGGACCAGCCCGGAGCGCGCCCGGTTTCGCCGGGCCGCTCTCACGGGCGGCGGCCGGCGCGTCGTTGTCTTCACCGTAGGGCTTGAGAAGCAGTTTGTTGTCCATCTGATGGAACACGACTCTGTTCGACCCGTCGACGACCATGCTGATGCTGTTGCCCGTCCCCGAAAGTTCGCCCGTGCGGATATCGAGTGGAACGGTGTAGACGACGACGCCGTTATCGTCGTTCTCAGCGGGGGTGACGTACGCGATTCGTGGCTGTGGCGACCCCAGCGTCGGTGTGTCCGTGTACGCGTCGGTAACGACTGTCGACGAGCCAGTGTCGAGAACGTCTCTGACCGTCTGGTTCAGGATACCCGTTGTCTCGCCTCGATATTTCGACTTCGTCGAGGCGGTTACGACGCCGGTTCCGACATCGACGTAGTGTAGGTTCGGTTGGTCGTCGTCGCTGAACTGGCGTGCCCGGAGCTCGCTGTCGAACGCGGACTGAATTTCGGAGACGTTGGCGCCTCGAACCGGCTGTGACCGGGCCATCGTCTCGACGAACAGCTGATTTTGTTTGTTCCAGTCGGCGAGGCTGCTGGCCTCCTGTTTCGCGGTCGTGGCGTGTTCGTTGCGGACCTGCTGTTCGAACTCGCCGGTTATCTGTTGGGTTCCCACAGCACCCACTGCCCCGACGAGTAAGCCGATACACAGCAACGCGATGAAGAACTTCAGCGCGAAACTCCGTCGAATGAACGACGGCGTTATCGTCCGAACGACGCCCATCAGCCCGTCGTTACTCATCTGCCACCACCCCTGCTCTCGTCCCAATGAGATGCATGGCATACAATTGTGAAATACTATTTCATAATGTTTTTCATTATTTCGGTGAGTGAGTCGTCGAAGCGGCGAGCTCGCGGCCAGACATATCGGCAGTATTTTCCCATTCTACAGACGCTCTCCGGAGAACCTTCGTGCCAACCTCGTGACGGCGGTAGCATCGAGCGGAAGAGTCGTGCGTAGAGACGGCAACAATATCCTGTTCGGGGGAGGTGGGGCCGTTTTCGCCGTCACGGGCGCGTTGAAGGGGCGAGGGCGAGTGTCACATACCACGGCCATGTGAGGTGGTCTCATTGAACACAGTCGAACGATGGAAACAAGAGAAACACCCGCTCGACGTCGTCAAGGACGTCAAGCGGTACGCGGCGGCGGAGTTGAGCTTCGAGGAGATAGAACAGGAAGCGGGCGACGGGGAGTGGGAGCGGCTGAAGTGGGCTGGTTTGTACGCGCACGGGCGACAGGACGGCTACTTCATGCTCCGGACGAAGGTTCCGGGCGGCCGCCTGACGCCCGCACAAGCCGAAGTCGTCGGTGATGTCGCCACGGAGTTCGCTACCGCGCCCGAGGCGTACGGTGGCGTAAGGCAAAACCCCGTCTGGGGCGACGCATTCCTCGATATCACGACGCGACAGGACGTCCAGATGCACTGGATCGAAATCGAGGATATCCCCGAGATATGGGCGCGCTACGACGAGGTCGGCCTGACGACGATTCAGGGCTGTGGCGACTCGGCGCGGAACGTACTCGGCTGTCCGGCCGCTGGTCTCGCCGACCACGAGTGTTTCGACGCGCAGCCGGTCGTCGAGGCCGTCTCCGACTTCTTCACGGAGAACCGCGAGTACGCTAACCTCCCCCGGAAGTTCAAGATGACCATCACGGGCTGTCGCCACGACTGCGCCCAATCTCAGATTAACGACGTGGGGCTGGCACCGGCGAAGAAGGGACTCGACGGCGATACGGGACGTGGCGAACACTACGGCTTTCACGTCCGCGTCGGCGGCGGCCTCTCGGACGGTCCCCGGATGGCCTCCCCGCTCGACGTGTTCGTCCCCCCCGAAGACGCCGTGGAGTTCTGCCGCGCCGTTGCCCAGACGTTCAAAGAGCTGGGTGACCGCAACAACCGCGGGGTCTGTCGGATGCGCTACCTCGTCGAGCAGATGGGTGCCGAGGCGTTCGAGGAAGCCGTCCGGGACCGCTGTAGCGTCGAGTTGCCGACCCGCGGGACCGACCTCACGGAGGGATACTGCGGTGACCACGTTGGCGTTCACGACCAGCGCGAAGACGGGCTACGCTACGTCGGATTCAACGTCGTCGCCGGGCGGATGGGCGGCGAGGAATTCGCACAGGCGGCGCGTGCGGCCCGTGAATACGGGACCGACGAGGCGTCGATACGGCTGGCGACCGACCAGAACTTCCTCGTCACGCACGTCCCCGACGAGGCCGTCTCCGCTCTGCTGGACGAACCGTTCGCCGTCGACTACCAGCCCGACCCCGGCCCGTTCTCGCGGGGCGCGGTCGGCTGTACCGGCTCCGAATTCTGCAACTACGGCATCATCGAGACGAAACGGCGGGTCCGCCGATGGGCGAAAGAGCTAGACGACCGAATCGACACGCCCGACGACCTCGACGTGGTTCGGATGCATATGTCGGGCTGTTCGGCTTCTTGTGCGCAGCCACAGATTGCGGACATCGGGTTCCGCGGCGAGACGGTCAAAGTAGCGGAGTCGGCGGACGCCACCAATGCCGAGGGCGACGACACCGAGGCGTCGGAGACGCCTCGTAAAGACGGTGAAACCGTCGACATCGTCGAGGGCATGGATTTCGGCCTCGGTGGAAGCCTCGGTGCGGACAACGCCTTCCTCGATTGGGTCGAGACGGCCGTCCCGGCCGACGCCGTGATTCCGGCCCTCGAAGCGCTGTTCGCGGCCTACGCCGACGAACGAAACGACGGTGAGCGGTTCTACGCGTGGTGCCGCCGGGTCGATAACGACCGACTGCGCTCGGTCATGCGACGGGCCGACGCCGAGGTGGCCGGCGGCGTCGCCGCCGACGACTCGGCCGGCCGGGGCGAGGTGAGCGACGATGACTGACGAGTGCCGCAAGTCTGGAATCGCGCCGGCCGATGTCGCGCCGGAACTCCTCGGTGGGGAAGCCCGAGCCAGCGATGCCGACGACGCCGACGATTCGGACCCGCCACTGTTCACCGACGGTGGCGAGCCGCTACCGGGCGTGCCAGCGACGGGAGACGACGACTCCGCTGATGGCTGTGGCTGCGGGAATTCGTGTGGCTGTGACGGCCACGGCGAGCGCGACTCGGTGGGACGCGGAAACGGTCCAGACGGCGGCCGGACCGTTCGTCCGGATGGTGGGACCGGGGCCGCCAACGTAGACGAGAACGGCTCGCTAGGCGACGTGTCGTTCACCGAACCCGCGTCGGGGGCCAGTCAGGACGTCGAGAACGGCCGCCCGGACGAGCGAGTGGGCGTCCCCGACGGCGTCGATCTAGAGACGCCCGGCTACGGCGTCCGCGAGGAGATGAACGACATCGAGACGCCCGACGAGAAGACGTGGTTCATGGAACTCGACGAAGCGGTCATCGACGCCGACCGCTGTATCCAGTGTGGCACCTGCGTCGCCGCCTGTCCCAGCGACTCCATCGGCATCGGCGAGGACGACCTGCCGGAACTCGTCAAGATGTGTACTGGCTGTTCGCTGTGCTGGGACATGTGCCCCCGCGGCGGCCTGCGATACGAGCGCCAGTGGAAGATAACTGGCGGCGACGACAACGTCTCCGGGGCCGGCGACCCCATCACGGAGTTCTCCGCGCGCGTCCGCGACGACTGGCGCGAGGACGCACAGGACGGTGGACTGGTCACGAGCGTCCTCTGTCACCTGCTGGAGAGCGGCGAGATAGACGGCGCGCTCATCGCCACCGAAAGCGACGACGAGGCCTGGAAGGCCGAATCCTTCCTCGCCACGACGCCCGAGGAGTGCATCGCAAACGCGGGAAGCTTCTACAACCAGACGCTCGCGCTGGGGAACTTAGACCTCACGCGCTGGGAGCACAAACTCGACGTTCCACTCTCGGAGGCGTCGCTGGCGCTGGTCGGCACGCCCTGCGAAATCGAGGGTATCCGGGCGCTACAGGACTTCGAGTGGGACTACGCCGCCCAAGAGGACGGCGTGCGGGCCGTCGACTACACTATCGCGCTGATGTGTACCAAGAACTTCAACTACTACTCGCTCATCGGCGAACGCATCGAGAACGAGCGGGGCATCGACCGCGAGGACATCGGCAAGCTAGACGTCCTTCACGGGAAGCTGATGGTGTACGGTCGCGACGGCGAGATGCTCTTCGAAGAGGACGTCGAGGAGTTCCACGACGCCGCGCTCAAGGGCTGTGACGAGTGTGCCGACTTCACGGGCTACTGCGCCGACCTCACTGTCGGCTCCGTCGGGTCGAGCGACGAGTTCTCCTCGGTCATCGTCCGCACCGAACAGGGGATGAAAGCGTGGGAACTGACCGAACCAGACCTCGACTACCACGACCTGGAGGACCGCTCGGCCATCGGCGGTCTCCAGAGTTGGGACAAGAAGAACGCCTTCGAGTCCTTAGAGCGCCCCTTCGACCCCGACGCACCGCGGTTCATCGACTACACCGACCACGCCGAGCGGTACGGGACGGAGCCGAACCCTCACGAAGCCGACCACTGATAGCTTCGGGCGTCTCCCGTCAGTCGCGCGCGTTCTCGACCGCTTCGACGAACTCGGCGGCGGACTCGCGGACCTGGTCCATGTCGTCGTTCTCGATGGCCTCGTAATCGACCAGCGCGGAGCCAGCGCCGACGGCGACCGCGCCCGCGTCGAAGTACTCGGCGACGTTGTCCGTCGAGACGCCGCCGGTCGGCATGATGGGTATGTCGCCGAGCGGCCCCTGTAGCGCGCCGATGTGGCCCGGTCCGACCGTCGAGGCGGGGAACATCTTCAGAATGTCCGCGCCGGCCTCCATCGCGTCGGCGGCCTCGCTGGGTGTCATGACACCGGGAACGCAGACGATTCCCTCACGATTGCAGACATCGATGACGTCCTCGTTGAGATTGGGCGCGAGGACAAACTCCGCGCCGGCCTCGATGACGTTGCGCGCCGCCGCGGCGTCCATCACGGTTCCCGCGCCGATGACGGCGTCCGTGCCCGCCAGTTCCTTGTCGACGGCGGCGATCAGGTCCGAGCACCGCTTGGCGTCGGCGGTGAGTTCGAGCGCGGTAACGCCACCCTCGTGGACCGCTTTCGCTACGTCCACCATCTTCTCTTCGGGGATACCGCGGAGGACGGCCGTGACGCCGCTGTCTACGAGTTGCTGCTGGACTGCCTGTTTGCGTGTCATGCGAGGGAGTGGGCGGGCCGGGGGCAAAAGCGTAGGTGAAAGCCGCCCGACTCACTCCGCCGGGTCGTACGGGAGCGCGATGTCCGTCTTCGGCGCGCCGACGCCGAGCACTTTCACGGACTCCGTTGCGTCCTCGGGATTGAACGCTCGGTGCGGACTCTCCGGTTCGGCGACGAACACCTCGTCTTCGGGGACGACGAACTCGCCTTCGGGCGTCTCGACGTGCAACGTTCCAGAGCGCACGTAGAACAGTTCCTCGCGCCGCTCGTGATAGTGATAGCTCCGGGGCAACTGCTCGCCGGGGGCCATCTCGTAGGTGGCAGCGTGCAGCGCGTGCAGTTCCGCCGCGTCCGAGATGCCCCGCCGGTCACAGGGGTAGTCCTCAGTCTCGGGGAGGTCCTCGGGGTCGAGGTGGTGATAGGCCATAGCGGTGGTTGCGCTCGGGCCGGCAAACCAGTACCGCTGGCGCTGTTGGGTTTATCGCAGGGTGAGATGGTCACCTCCCTCGCTCAGTACAGATGAAATAGATTACGCTCACTACAGTGTGCGAGATGAACAGGACAACGGATATTCTGGCAGCACTCAATAACGAGTACGACACTCTTCTGCAAAAATGAGGACCGAAGTCTAGTTAGTCCTCGCAGGCGTCGGGGTCGTCGTCCTCGTTGGGCGTCTCGGATGGCTCGTCGGGGGAATCGCCGCCTTCGTCAACCGGTTCCTCGGGGAAGTCGTCTTCGGGGTCTCCTGTCGATTTGGCCGGGAGGCCGGGAACTGTCGCTTCCCCCTGTCCGGGTTCGAGGACGAACACTCGCGGGCCGCCGAAGAAGAGGCCGTTCCCGTACAACACGGGGCTGGAAGCCTGGCCATCGAAACCGTACTCGAACAACTTCGATCCATCGGCGGTGTCGTAGGCTGCCTCCTCCGTGTAGACGACACCGTCGGCGACGTTACCGAGATTCGCGCCCTCGTACTGGAGCGTGCCGTCTTCCCGCGAGACCGCAACCGTCTCGTTAGTCGGCTCTATTGGGTCGGCGCTGGCGCGGTAGTTGATGTAGACGGATTCATCGTCTACGACCGGAGCCGACCATTTCAGCGAGGCAGCGGTATCCGGTTCGTACTTCCATTCGACGCTTCCGTCTTCTATATTCAGTGCGAACAGACTGATACCGGATGTCTCGTCTGTCTCACCCGTAGTATAGACCGTGCCGTCGGCAACGGGAACTTGAGTCCCCGTTTTCCACGCAGAGGGTTGCCCATCGAAACTCCAGACGACCTCGCCGGTTTCCGCGTCGAGTGCTTGCAGCCCCCCTCGGTGGGGGAACACTTTGCCGTCAGCGACGGAGGCCGCTTGGATACCGCCCCCATATGTGGGACTGTCTGACGCGACTTCTTCCGACCATAGTTTCTCACCAGTTTCAGCATCGAGGGCGACGAGAAGCGAATCGTTCGGCAGTTGGGTGTCGACGACGACGAAAACCCGATCCTCGCTGGTAGTGATGCCGGAATAGGACAACTGCTCCTCCTGAGCGTATTCCGGGGCCTCGCTCTCGGACGGATCCCGCTGGAAGCGCCACTTTTTGGTGCCGCTCTCGGGATCAATAGCGTAGACAGCGCCAGGAATCTCCTTGGAGGTTCCAGAACCGACGTAGACTGTCTCGCCATCCGTCGCAGACCCGTTGAAGTAGGTTCGATTGGTCGTGTCGCCCGTCGCTTGCTCGAAGGCTTGGGAGTTCTCAGTCGAGAACGTCCAGCGAACGTCGCCGGATTCGGTGTCGAGGGCGTGGAACTTCTGCCCGCTGACGTAGGCCGTCCCGTTGTGAACGACCGAGATCGAGTAGTCGCTATCCGTCTCCGGTTCGGGGTCTGCTATCCAGCGGAGACTAACGCCCTCTTTCGGCTCAGACGCAGTGGGTGCGTAGTTGGTGTTGCCGGGGCCGCCGTACGTGGAGGTCCAGCCCGAAAGTGAATCGTTGGAGCTACTACCATCATCGTTGCCAGAATCGGATTGCTGTGCGAGGACACCACCGACGCTACCGACGCCAGCGAGGGCGGTTGCGCCGCCGAGAGCCTTCAGGAGCGTTCGGCGACTGGTACTGCTATCGGGAGTCTGGTTCGACATCTCATTTGTTTCAATGCCTATTGTTCCTATTATTATGAGTACTACTATTCATCTAGTAACAGTTCTCAACTGTCTGAAACGGTGCGACGGCCTGCTTATGCAGACGATAAACCCTGACAGGTGCGCACTGTATTCAGCACAGCGCTGCAGATGTCGAGGATACCTGGTAGAATTTTCAACGCTCAGTTCGCACACCTACCTAACGGCTGTTTCGTCACAGTTTCGTCAGAAAAGAAGAACGAGGTTCAACGCTCGGTTCTGGTGTCCCCGGCCCTAGATGACGGCCATCAGCGCGAACAGCGTCGCGAGCGAGACGATGGTGGTGACGAAGACGTTGAGCGAGGCGAACTCGGCGTCCCCGCCCAGCTCCGTCGCGTAGACGAACGTCGAGACGGCCGTCGGCGTCCCGAGCATGAGGACGCTCGCGGTGAACACCGCCGGTGCGACGCCGAGCGCCGAGAAGGTGATCCACGCGACCAGCGGCATCACACCGAGCTTCAGCGCGACCACGCCCGCCGTCGCCGCGGGGTCGATACCGGCCGGGTCCACGTCCAGCGAGGCACCGACGAGGACGAGCGCGAGGGGCAACGCGAGGTCACCGACGGCCGACAGCGCCGTCACCGCCGATTCGGGGACGCCGAGGCCGAACCATGCGACGACGATGCCGAAACCCAACGAGACGAGTACTGGGTTGGTGACGAGCGCCGAGAGTTGCTCCAGGGGCGAGACGTCCGCGCCGTCGCTGACGAGCACGATGACGGTCACAGGGACCTGTGCGAGCGTGATGAGGCCGAGCAAGAGCGCCGCCGTCGCTCTCGTGTCCGGCCCGTAGGCCGCCGCCACCAGCGGGAAGCCCAGATACCCCAAATTCGCGTGGTAGGATTGGACGACCGCGATGCCGTGCCGTTCGGGGGCGGTGAAGCGGCGGTGTGCCACCCACGCCACGCCGACGGTGACGATCATGACGACAGCCACGCCGACGAGTAGTTCCGGCGAGAGTAGCGACGACAGCGGTTGGTCGTACGTCGAGACGAAAATGAGCGCGGGAAGGACGACGTAGAAGGCCACAGCGTTGAGCCGTTCGGTCCGCCAGTCGTTCAGCACGCCGACCTGCTGGAGGGCCACTCCGACGACCAACATTCCGAGCAGATACGCGAAGCGCCCTACTGCGTCCATACGTAGCGGTGGCCGGTTCGGCTGTTTCAGCCTTCGGATTCCTGTCGGGTTCGTCGCCGAACGAGACTACTATCGCGGGAGAACCGTCGTCGCAGGGACAACAAGTCTTTACCCGTCCGGTCGCGTATCTCGGCACAACAATGGTACTCGACGACTTGGGGAGTTCGCTCCGGGGGACCCTAGACGACCTCCGGGGGAAGTCCCGCATCTCCGAAGAGGACATCGAAGGCGTCGTCAAGGAGATTCAACGCTCGCTGTTGCAGGCCGACGTTGACGTTGCACTCGTCAAGGAGCTCTCGAACAACATCGAGAGCCGTGCGTTAGACGAGGAGCCGCCCGCTGGCACCACGCCGCGCGATTGGGTGCTCCGCATCGTCTACGAGGAACTGGTCGACCTCGTCGGCGAGTCGACCGAGATTCCGCTCGAAGAGCAGACCATCATGCTCGCCGGTCTCTACGGGTCAGGGAAGACCACGACGGCCGCGAAGATGGCGTGGTGGTTCTCGACGAAGGGGCTCCGACCCGCGATCATCCAGACCGACACCGACCGTCCCGGCGCGTACGACCAATCCAAGGAGATGGCCAGTCGGGCGGAGGTCGACTTCTATGGCGACCCCGACGCGGACGATCCCGTGAAAATCGCCCGCGACGGACTGGAAGCCACGGAAGAAGCCGACGTTCGCATCGTCGACACCGCCGGTCGCGACGGCCTGAACGAAGAACTCATCGAGCAGATAGAGCGCATCGAGGCCGAAGCGCAGCCCGACCGGAACCTCCTCGTGCTAGACGCTGCGATGGGCCAGAGCGCGAAGAGTCAGGCCGCCGACTTCCAAGAGGCGATTGGCATCGACGGCGTCGTCATCACAAAACTCGACGGGACGGCCAAAGGTGGGGGCGCACTCGCTGCCGTCGACGAGACAGATTCGACCATCGCCTTCCTCGGCTCCGGCGAGACGGTCAAGGACATCGAGCGCTTCGAGCCCTCGGGGTTCATCTCCCGCTTGCTCGGGATGGGCGACTTAAAGCAGCTCACCGAGCGCGTCGAGCGCGCGATGGAGGAGACCAAGCAGGGCGACGACGACGATTGGGAGCCAGAGGACATGATGGAGGGGTCGTTCACCCTCAAGGACATGCGAAAGCAGATGGAGGCGATGAACAACATGGGGCCGCTCGACCAGGTGATGGACATGATTCCCGGCCTGGGCGGCGGCCTGATGGACCAGTTGCCCGACAACGCGATGGACGTGACCCAAGAACGGATGCGTGACTTCGAGGTCATCATGGATTCGATGACCGAGGAGGAACTCGAAAACCCCCGCGTCGTCGGCCAGAGTCGGACCGAACGCATCGCCCGCGGGGCGGGTAAGCCCGAGGAGCGCATCCGCGAACTGCTCCAACAGCACAAGCAGATGGACCAGATGCTAAAGCAGTTCCAGGGCATGGGCGACGGCGATATGGAACGGATGATGAAACAGATGCAACAGCAGGGCGGCGGCGGTGGCGGCGGGATGGGCGGCATGGGCGGCGGCGGCCCGTTCGGCTGACGCCGCGTCGCCGCGGACTCGTCTCGCCGGCGAACCGAGCGGTTCACGGTCTCACTGGCGCTGTGCGAGGACGATTGCGACCAGCAACAGCACCATTCCCAGCAACTGCGTTCCGCTGTTGACCGCGGGAACGACCATCGGCCCGAAGAAGCGGGCGGTGAAGACCGTGGCGGCCCAGCTCACGGCGGTCAGCGTCACGATACCGGCACCGAGAAACAGCATCGCGCGACTCCGGTTTCGGACGTACCCGTAGAACGCCAGTCCGGCGATACAGAGACCGACGAGCAGTGACAGGATCGAGAGACCCTGACCGATGAACAGCCACGCCTCGGAGCCGAGTCCGGCGACGGGCACGCTACAGCCCCTCCCAGAGGTCGGTAAAGGCGTCGGCGAAACGCTGTGTCGCCGACGTGGTTTTCAGACGCACGTCGAAGCCGCCGTCGTCGAGTTCGACGCGCAGTTCGTCCAGTTGGGCCTCGTAAACGTTCGTGTGGTCGCCGTCTGAGTCGGGGGTCAACTCGGCGCTGACGAGGCCACACGCTTCTAACTCTTCGAGGCGTCGGTACACGGTCGAGAGCGACATCTCGCACTGGTCGCTGAGAGCGGTTGCGGTCATGGGTTCGTGGCTCGTGGCCGCCAGCAGCGAGCGCGCGTACTCGTCGTCGAGGAGGGCGAAGACGTCCGCAGGGGTGCAGTCAGCGGCCACAGCACGTTGTTCGGGGGGTGGGATAAAAAATCACGACGAGCGTTCGCTGAGTCGGCGAACGCGTCGGCCGCTCACCGCATCGTCTTCTCGATAATCACCGCTCTTTTTCCGAGCGCGCGCTGTCTGTCCGGTAATGACCGTCCGCGAGGTCGCCACCGAGGCGTACAGAGAGTCCCTCCCCGTCTTGGCTCTCAGTGCGGTCGGCGGCCTCTTCGCGGGCGTCGTCCTCGGCGGGATGGACGCGGAACTAGAGCAAGTGGCGGGCCTGCTCGTCCTCGTTCCGGCGCTGCTCGCCACTCGCGGGAACGTTTACGGCTCGTTGGGGGCGCGACTCGGCTCCGCACTCCATCAGGGGATCGTCGAGCCACGCTTCTCGCTGGCCGACGAGCGCGTGAACGCGGCCGTCGCCGCGGCGCTGGCGAACGGCGTCCTCGTTAGCGGCTTCGCGGCGGTGCTGACCGTCGCGCTGCTGGCTGGGATCGGGCGACCGTCCGCGCCGTTGCTGACCCTCGTCGGAATCGCGCTCGTGGCCGGTCTCGTCTCCGGAATCCTCCTCACGATTGCCGTCGTCTCCGTGGTCTTCGTCGGCTACCGACGGGGACTAAACCCCGATACGCTGGCCGGGCCGGTGGTGACGACGACCGGCGACGTGGTCGGCATCGCCACGCTGCTGGCGGCGACCCGCTTCGTCCTCGCGCTGGGGGGTGGCTGACGTGGCCGACGAGTGGACCGTTCGGGGCATCGTCCGGCGGATGTTCCCCGTACTGGTCGTCCTGACCGCTATCGAACTCGGGAGCGGTCTCGTCCTCGATACCTTCGAGGGTACTCTTCTCCGGTACCCGACGCTACTCGTCCTCGTCCCCGTGACCATCGGAATGGCCGGCAACCTCGGGAGTATCCTCGCTTCGCGCCTCTCGACGGCGTTCCACCTCGGCTTGCTCTCCTTCGAGGCGACCGACGACCGCCTCGCTGGCAACGCCGCCGCCACCGTTGCTCTCGCCGTCACCGTCTTTCCGCTTGTCGGCGGCGGCGCGTGGGCGGTCCAGGCGGCCGTCGGCGGAACGCAACTCAGTCCCGGAACAGTCGTCATCGTCGCCCTCGCCAGTGGCGTCACGCTGGCCGTACTGGCCATCGTCGTCACCACGATAACGACCTACGCCGCCTATCGTTTCGAACTCGACCCTGACGACGTGGTCATCCCCGTCGTGACGAACGTCTGTGACGTACTGGGCGTGCTGGTGCTGTTCGGCGTGGTTCAAGTCCTAGTGAGCGGATAGCTGGAGACTGGCATCGGTAGCGATTCGCCGCGTATCGACGGACACTTGCCCCCGAAGCACCGATATTCACCTGTGCAGACAGCCGTCGCCGCGCTCCTCGGACAGCCGGTCCTCGCGCTGCTGGCCGAGGTTATCGTCCGGGTACTCCGCATCGGCGCGTTCATCTCGCTGGGGGTGTTCCTCGCCAACCTCGCGGTGGCGTTCGGCCTCGTCGACCGCATCGCCGCCGTCTCGCGCTACCTCACCGCGCCGGCGAACCTCCCCGACGAAGTGGGGACGGCTATCTTGACGACGACAGCCTCACCGACGGCGGGATACGGTATGCTCGCGGACTTCCGGGAGTCGGGCGTCCTCTCTGACCGGGCGACGCTCGTCGCCGTCACGATAAACACGTTCTTCGGGTTCGCTCAGCACATCGTCACCTTCTACGCGCCGGTGCTGATCCCCATTCTCGGGGCACGTGTTGGCGTCCTCTACGTCGCCACGCGGGGACTGGTAGCGCTGGCGATCACGCTGACCGGCATCGCTGCCGGAGCGGTCCTGCTGGACCGCTCGAACGCGGGCGCGACGGCGAACGGCGACCGCCGAGACCAGCGGACAACCGACGGCGGCCGCAGCGATACCGACCACGCCAACGCGTCGGACGTGCTGGACGACAGTCCCGAGAGCCACGCGGCTGCGATACGGGACGCCGCTGGTGAGACGGTCGAGAAGGTCCGCGAAATCCTGCCGCGACTGGCGGCCATCTACCTCGTCGTCTCGCTGCTGGTCGCGTACTCCGAGGAGCTGCTCGCGCTGGTCGGCGGCGGCGGTGTCGCCGTGACCGCGGCCGCCGACGGACTGGCGGGACTGCTCGGTCTCCCGGGCGCGGCGGTCCCGGTGGTCGCCGCGTTCGCACTCGACACCACGTCGGGCGCGGTGGTCATCGCGCCGCTGGTCGAGAACGGTACGTTCACCGCTCGCACCGCGGTGGCGACGATGCTCGTCGGCGGAATCGTCTCCTTCGCCGTCTCGACGTTCAAGCGGTCGATCCCCTTCCAGTACGGCATCTGGGGGCGGTCGTTCGGCTCGAAGGTCATCGCGGTCAACACCGCGCTGAAAATCGTCTGGATCGCTCTCGCGCTGGTCGTCCTCCTGGCCTAGTCGAACGTGTAGGCCATCATCACTTCGTCCACTTGCTCGTCGCCGACGGTGTAGTGGTTCCGGCGGATGCCTTCCGTGTTCCAGCCGTGGGCTTCGAGAAACGCCAGCGCGCTCTCCATCGTGGCCGGGACGCTGTTGTACAGTTTCCGGTAGCCGTTGGCCCGCGCCCACTCCGTCCCGCGATTGATAAGTTGGCTGCCGATGCCCTGCCCGCGGTGCTCGGCGACGACGCCGACGGTCAACTGGGCGGTCTCCCTGAGTTTGTCCAGTTGCGGGAGGTCGAGATGACACCAGCCAATCACTTCGTCGTCTATCGTCGCCACGAAGAACACGCGCGACTGGACCGTGTTGTGCCGGGTGACTGCGTCCTCGTAGAGCAACTGCTCGGCGACGCTCTCGGCAACGACGTAGGTGCTCTCGTCAGAGACGTTCCGAATCGCCTCGACCAATCCCTCGAAGTCGTCCGGTCGGGCCGGACGAATCGTGTACGTGACCGACCCGTTCTCGTACGTCTCGATGGAGCCAACGTCCAGCGCCAGCGAGAGCGTCCCACCGTCGTCTGCCAGATATCCCTTCGAGAGGAGGTGGTCGACTGCCTCTTGGAACGCCTCGGTGTCTAACTCTGTCGCCGCCCGCGCTCGATGGCGCGCTGCCGTCCCGTGTCGCTCGACGTACTGATAGACGTCTCTGGCCTCGTTCGTCTCGAACGTCGGCCGCTCGACTGCGTCCATACGTGCGGGTCGGGCCGGATAGTGCTTAACAATTGTTATCAGGTAACACGACACGTCCGCTCATCCCGTTTCGGGGATGGGGTCGGAGATGACGACAGCATCACCCTCGACGACACACTCTCCCTCGGAGTCGTCGACGGCCGTCGCCAGCCGGAAGCGGTTCTCTTTCAGTTGTTCGACGACTTCGCAGTGGGCGGTCACTCGCTCGCCGATATCGACCGGGCCGCGGTAACTGAGCTCCTGTGAGAGGTAGATCGTCAACCCCGGCAGGCGGGCGAGTGCGGCGCTGATGAGCCCCGCGACGAGCGTCCCGTGGGCGATGCGGCGGCCAAATCGGGTCCCCCCGGCGAACCCGTCGTCGAGGTGGAGGCGATTGGTGTCCCCGCTTACCTCGGCGAACCGCTCGACATCCTCTGCGGAGAGCGTCTTCGAGAACCTGACGTGGTCGCCCACGTCGATGCCGTCGGCGGTGCCGTAGCTCTCGAACTCCCAGTCGTCGTCCTCGTACAGCGTGTCGGGGCGAGTGAAGCGCCGGCGTTCGATGGGCGCTTCCTTCGACGGCGAGGGATGGGCGATGTTGGGGACGTAACTGGAGATATCCGTCGTCGTGACGATGCCGACGAGTTCGTTGTCCTCGACGACCGGGAGCTTCTTGATGCCGTGCGTGCGGAGGCGTTCGACGGCCGTCTCCACGTCGACGTCGGGTTCGATGGTAACGAGCGCTGTCGCCATCACGTCCTCGACGGTCAGTGCGCGGGTGTCGCCTTCCTCCGCGGTGACGGCGACGATGTCGCTCTCGGTAATGATGCCGACGCAGTCGCCGTCGCGCTCGACGACGAGCGAGCCGATCCCCTCGTCTCGAAGGCGCGTGGCGGCCTCGACGACCGGACTCTCGGGGCTGATGGTCTGGGCGGGCGTCTGCATGACCTCCCTGACGGGCAGTGGGACGAGCATCGTCTGCGAACTCTCAGCCCAGTACCAAGAAACTCGGCCCGGCAGACTTGTGGGGCTGTGGTCCCACCATCCGGCGATGCGCCGACTCCCGTTCGCCGCCCTGCTCGCGCTGACCGTGGTACTGGCCGGTTGTGGCGGTTTCACGATGCCCGCCGAACAGACGGCTACTCCACAGCGGACGGCCGCCAACCCGGGAGGGGAGACGGCCGCAGGTGTGCCGTCGGCCGGACCACTCCCGGAGGGCCGGACCACGGTATCGGTCACCGCCGTCGTCGACGGTGACACCATCCGCATCGAGTACGACAACGGGACCAGAGATACTGTCCGACTGGTCGGCGTCGACACGCCCGAGGTCAACGCGGAGAACGACCCCGCCGAGTTCGAAGGCGTCCCGACGACTGCGGCCGGGTCCGAGTGCCTGCGCGGCGCGGGCATCGACGCCTCGAACTTCGCCAAGAATCGCCTGCTCGGTGAGACGGTGGAGATAGCCTTCGACCCCGCCACCGAGCGCCGCGGCTACTACGACCGCTTGCTGGCCTACGTCGTCGTCGACGACCGCCTGTTCAACTACCGACTGGTGACGACCGGCCACGCCCGGGTGTACGACGAGAGCCCCTTCACGCGCAAGGACCGGTTTCTCGAAGCGGAATCGGCCGCCCGTGAGGCCCGGAAAGGGCTCTGGCAGTGTGTCGACCCCGACTCGGTCGACCGCTCGACGCCCACGGTGACCGTAAGCGAGTCGGGCCTCGTCGTCGCCGGAATCCACGCCGACGCCGAGGGCAACGACAACGAGAATCTGAACGACGAGTACGTCGTCTTCGCGAACCGCGGCGACGACTCCATCTCGCTATCGGGCTGGACGGTCACTGACGGGGCCGACCAT
Source organism: Haloarcula amylovorans (assembly GCF_004681185.1). GTDB lineage: Archaea > Halobacteriota > Halobacteria > Halobacteriales > Haloarculaceae > Haloarcula > Haloarcula amylovorans. The sequence continues at coordinate 619,720 of NZ_SRIF01000002.1, forward strand.
CGCTACACCTTCGGGGAGTCCACACTCGCGCCGGGCGAACGCGTCACGCTCTACACCGGGAGCGGGAGCGATACCGAGCGCGAGCGCTACTGGGGTGCGAACGGCGCGGTCTGGAACAACGGCGGCGATACGATTACCGTCCAAAACGCCGACGGAACCGTCGTCCTCGAACGATCGTACTGAAAAACTGTTTTTTTTCGTGGCTATGCGTCCGTCTACCGACCGGTTCGCGGTGCGAGAAGCGGCGAGTCCGGGCGACGTTCGATACCGGTGAGGAGCGCGCCGCTCATCGCGACGAACAGCGCGGCCAGCGTGAGTCCGGCCGCCGCGAACCCCGCCGTCGTGAGGGGGGCCGACCCGAGCAGGTCGCCCAGCAACAGCGCGAACAGCGAGAGTACGTGACCACCGAGCAGTCGGTTCTGTAGCGTCTTCATTCGTGTCCGTAACTGGGGGCTCCAGGCGGTTAAGCGGCGCGCGAGCCGTGTCTACGGGGCACTCAGTGACACAGTCACAGTAAGAGTGCCTTACCGACACGTTCTCGCCCAACCCGGCCAGCAGTATAAGCACGGCGAGCGCTAACACGGGATATGAACGTGCGTCGGTTCACGCCATCGCCGCGAGCCGTGGACTGGGGCCTGTTCGCGGCCGTCGGGACGCTGCTCGGGACCGGCGTGGCGACGATGTTCACCGGGACACCCGACACGGCGTGGGTCATCGACCTTCACGCCATCGCGGGCGTCGTCCTCGTCTGCTTGCTACCGGTGAAACTGTGGCGGGTCCGCCGTCGCGTCGGTCCCGACAGCCTCACCGGGCGGCGCATCCTCTCCGTCGTCCTCGCCGTCGACGCCGCCGGAGCGCTCGTCACCGGCGTCTGGTGGATTTTCGGCGGCTCGCTCGACCTGGGTCCGTGGGGACTGTTTCACCTCCACGTCGCGCTCGGTCTGCTGATCCCGCCGTTATTGCTGTGGCACCTACGCTATCGCTATCACTCGCCGAGGACTGTCACGCGAGGCGGCCGTCGGGATGCGCTTCGATACGCCGGCCTCGTCGCCGCCGGGGCGTTGCTCTGGCGACTGCAGGGACCGGCCAACGACCTGCTCGACACGGCCGGGGCCGACCGGCGCTACACCGGGTCGCGCGAGGAGGGGACTGGCGAGGGCAACCGCTTTCCAGTGACGAGTTGGGTCGCTGACGACCCCGCCCCGGTGGACGCGGGCGAGTGGACGCTGACCGTCGGCGGCCGCGTCGAACGAGACCGTTCCTACGCGCTCGCTGACATCCCGACCGACGCGAGCGAGGACGCCGTCCTCGACTGCACGAGCGGCTGGTACTCCGGTCACGAGTGGCAGGGCGTCCGAGTCGGCGAGTTGCTCGACGCCACCGGAACGGACGACGCCGCGGCGTGGGTGCAGTTCCGCTCGATGACGGGCTACCGCTGGAGCCTCCCTATCGAGGAGGCTCGTGACGCTGTCCTGGCGACCCACGTCGACGACGAACGCCTCTCACACGGTCACGGTTTCCCACTCAGGTTAGTCGCGCCCGGACGGCGCGGCTTCCAGTGGGTGAAGTGGATCGAGGAAATCCGCGTGGACAAGCGACGAGAACTCGGCGAGTGGATAGCGATCTTCGTCAGCGGTCTGTGACTACAACAGCGCGTCGATAGTCGCCCAGAGGTCCGGACCGTCTCCGTCCCTCTCGTAGTGGATGGGAACGAATCCGGCGGTTCGCGCGCCCTCGACGTCCGCCTCGTAGTCGTCGCCGACCATCACATACTCCTCGGCGGACACGCGTTCGCGGAGTAAGTCGAACGGCGCGGGGTCGGGCTTGTGCGCCCCGGCCTCGTAGGAGGTGACGACGGCGTCGAAATAGTCGAACAGGTCGTGGTGTTCGAGTTTGCCGACCTGCCACGCTCGTGTGCCGTTCGTTATCACGCCGAGCGCGTCGTCTTCACCGAGCGTGTCGAGACTCTTGCGGGCTGCGTCGGGCACCTCGGTCGTCGCGTAGGCCCGTTCCCGGAGCGTCTCGACCATCGCCTCGGGGTCGCCGTCCCGACCGGTTTCGTCAATGACGGTCCGCATCGACCGTTCGAACGGGTTCGGTTCGAGGTTGCGTTGGGCCTCTCGAAACGTTTCCTCGGCAATCCTGACGAGGGCATCGGTTACGTCGAAACCGTGCGCGTCGAGCGTCGCTCGCGTGACCGTCTCGTGTGGTTCCGTGCGGTGGACGAGCGTCCCGTCGAGGTCGAAACACAGCGCCGTCGTCATTCCGGGTCGACCGGCTTTCCGTCCTCGGTCGGCGGCGCGACGGCGTCGATATACGATTCGGCGTCCGGTTCGCGCACCGTCACCGCGACGTGGATGTCGCCCAGTTCGGCGGTCTCGCCGACGGCGAAGTTGACCCGCCCCTCGAAGGCCGCCTGCTTCTTCAGGTCGAAGGCGAAGGTATCACCCGAGAGATTATCGAAGAAGACGGAGCGGGCGGTGTCGAGAATCTCCGCCTGATGGAGTTTCTCGGAGAACCCCTCCAGTGTGTGGACCTCGGCGACGAGTTTGCCCTCTCGGTGGGTGGGGTCGGCCTCCGGGAAGAGGTTCCGAATGGCATCGGCAACCCGGTCGGTCACCTCGGTGTCGTTGACCGGGACCGTGATTTCGACGTCGACGCTGTAAACGACGCTCATCGTTCGATGGCCTCCTGGCCTTCGCGGAGCAGCGTGCGCACCTTCCGCTGGAACGCCGCGAGCGTCTCCGTGTTCTCGATGGTCACGTCGGCCATCTCGATGGCCTTCCCCATGCCGAAGCCGAGTTCGCGCTCGTCCCTGTCGGTGAGCGACTCCCCGCTCTCGTCGTTCATGTCGTCGCGCCCGCGCAGGTCCAGTCGCTCGGCGCGCAACTCGAAGGGCGCGTCGACCTCGACGAGCAGGAACGACTCGCCGAAAGAGTCGCGGAACGCTTCGACCTCCACGTCCGAGCGGATACCGTCGACGAGGACCGTATCGCTCTCGGTCAGTTCGTTCTCGATGAGCGGCAACGAGCGCTCGGCAATAGCACCCGAGCCGTTCTCCTCGCGCAGCGCCTGCGCGATTCGCCCGTGTTCGGTCGCTGGGTCCAGTCCCCGGTCACGGCACTCCTGCCGGATGACATCGCCCATCGTCACGACCGGCACCCCCATGTCGGCGGCGACGTTGGCCGCCTCGCTCTTGCCGCTGCCGGGTAGCCCGACGATCCCGATAACTGTCATTGCCCGCGGCTTCGCCAGCGGCGGCCAAAAGCCCTACCGTTCGCGTACGACCACGAACTCCGCGAGGTCGCGTAAGTACTCCATCGATTGCGAATCCGGCGCGTTCGTGGTTTCTAAGGCCTCCAGCGCGGCGTCGGACTCGGCGCGCGCTCGCTGGTTGGCTTCCTCGGCGGTCATCTCCGTCACTTCGACCAGCGACGGCCGCTCCATCTCGGCGTCGTGACCCGTCGGCTTGCCCAGCGTTTCGGCGTCCGCCGTCGCGTCCAGTACGTCGTCACGCATCTGAAACGCCACGCCGACCCGCTCGGCGTACTCGCCCATCGCCTCGACGGTGTAGCCGTCCGCGTCGGCCGCAATCGCGCCCAACTCCGCGGCCGCCCGGAACAGCGCCCCGGTCTTTCGGCGAGCTAGTTCCATGTACTCTCGTTCGTTGGTCGGCTGGGCGACCAGTTCCGTCGCCTCGCCCTCGCCGAGTTCCACCATCGCTTCGGAGACGGTCTGCATCGCCCGTTCGTCGGCCGAGAACAGCGCGAACGCCTCCCCCAACAAGCCGTCGGAGGCGATGATCGCCGGCCCGTGACCGAACTCCATCCACGCCGCCGGTGTCCCGCGACGCACCGCCGACTCGTCGATGATGTCGTCGATGACCAGTGAGGCGTTGTGGACCAACTCGATACCGACGCCGAAATCGAGGGCGTCGTCCGGTTCCCCACCCAGCGCCTCACAGACCAGCACCGTGACCGTCGGTCGCACGCGTTTCCCCCCCGAGAGCGCGACGTGTCGGACCTCCTCGGCCAGCTGCTCGGGTTCGACACCGTCGAGAACCGCCTCCAGCCGTTCCTCGACGCGGTCACGACGCCGCTCCAGATGCTCCATCGTTCGCCTTTGAGGACTAGGACACAAAGTACCTGACGACCCACCTTTTTCGTCGTCGGGTTTCCTCGCGCCGCTTCGCGGCGCTGTGGGAACCCGTCCTCGAAAAACGTGGGCGAAAAAGGCCGAACTCGCGGCGACGCCGCGAGTTCGGGGAAACCGCTCGCCGTCGGCGAGCGGTATGCTTCTCAGGAAGGCCTACCCTTCCCCGTCTTCGTGAGTGGAGTGAACGAAGGCTCGTCAGAGCCTGCTCTGACGGCGTCGCGCGCGATGAAACACGCGCTCGGCCCACTCCCTCGCTATTCCTCGAACTGTTCGATGAGCGCGGGGACAACCTCGAAGAGGTCGTCGACGATACCGTAGTCGGCGATGTCGAAGATGGGCGCGTTGGGGTCGGAGTTGATGGCGACGATAGTGTCGCTTCCCTTCATCCCGGCGACGTGCTGAACCGCACCGGAGATGCCGATGGCGATGTAGACGTCCGGCGTGACGACCTTCCCCGACTGGCCGACCTGTCTGTTCTTTTCCAGCCAGCCGTTGTCGATGAGCGGCCGCGAGGCGGACACCGTCGCGCCGAGCGTCTCGGCGAGGTCGCGAATCATCTCTAAGTTCTCCTCGTCTTCGATACCTCGGCCCACCGAGACCAGCACGTCCGCGTCGCTGATGTCCACGTCGCCGCCGCCGACCTCCTCGAATCCTGTGACCGTCGAGCGGACCGCCGATTCGTCGATGTCCACGTCGAAGGCCTCGACGGTGGCGTCGCCGGTCCCCTCCGCTGCCGGCCACTCGGCGGGACGAAGAGTCGCTGTGGAGGTCTCGCTGTGGACGTCGATGGTCGTCTCGACTTTCGAGCCGTACAGCTCGCGGGTCGCCGTAAGTTCGTCGTCGTAGGCGAGTTCGACGACGTCGGTCACCAGCGGTCGGTCGAGGCGGCTGGCGACGGCGGGCGCGTAGTCCAGCCCGTTGACAGTGTTGGGCAGGAGCAGGAACTGGGGAGAGACGGCGTTCGCCAGTTGCGTCACCGCCTGCACGTACACGTCGTGGTTGAACTCCTCGCCTTCATCGACCGTGTGGATCGTCTCGACGCCCTCGCGGTTCAACCGGTCGGCGAACGCGTCGACGTCGCCGCCGACGATCGCGGTGTGCAGTTCGACACCAGCTTCCTCGGCCAGTTCTCGCCCGGCCGTCAGCGCTTCGAGGCTCACGTCTCTGAGCTCACCGCGGCGGTGTTCGGCGACGGTGAGGACCGTCACTGGCCCACCCCCTTCTCGCGGAGCAAGCCGGCGAGTTCAGTGGCCGTCTCTTCCGCGCTCCCCTCGAACACCGTCGCGTCGCTCTCGCTTTCGGGTTCGTAGAGGGCGGTCTGTTCGAGCGGACTCTCGATGTCGGCCGCCGAGAGCCCGAGGTCCGAGAGGTCGTACTCGGCCAGTTCCTTGCTTTGGGCCTGTCGAATCCCGCGAAGACTGGCGTAGCGCGGTTCGTTGATTCCGGTCTGAATCGTCAGGACTGCGGGGAGCGACACGTCGGTCAGCTCGTCGACGCCACCCTCCAGTTCGCGGTGGACGTGGGCAACACCGGCCTCGCGGTCGAGGTCCAAGGCGTTGACGACGGCCGCCCACTCGAATCCGATCTTCTCGGCCAGCGTCACGCCAGTCGCGCCGAACCCGTCGTCGGCCGACTGCACGCCCGTCAACACGAGATCCGGGTCCTCCTCTTCGGCGACAGCCGCGAGCAGCCGTGCCTTCGTCTCGGGGTCGAGCAGTCCCGCTTCGGCCAGCGCGTCGTCCCAGATGCGTATCGCACGGTCGGCACCCTTCGCCAGCGCCTGTCGGATGGTGTCCTCGGTGTCGGCATCGCCGACCGTCACGGCGACGACCTCCACATCTTCGCCCGCCTCCCGTATCTGGACGGCTGCCTCCACGGCGTAGTCGTCCCACTCGTTGAGATCGTCGGTGACGTAGCGGTCGTCGATAGCCAGTCCGTCTATCTCGAACTCGTCTTCGACGACGACCACCTCCTTCACCGTGACAAGAATTTTCATACCACGCACTGCGGTCGGACGGCGAATAAACGTTTCCGAACCAGAAACCTCCCCGAGGATGTTTACCTTACTCGTCGATCTGGGTGACGTCCTCGTCGGGGAAGGAGATGAGGTTCTCCCGCCCAATCCGGAGTTTGTCGATACGACCGTCCTCGTCCATCGAGGAGAGCAACTGCGAGACCTTGGCGTTCGACCAGCCGGTCTCCTTGACGATGCGAGCCTGTTTCATCCGCCCGCCGTTCTGATCGAGCAGCCGTTCGACGCGCTCCTCGTCGCTCAAGAGTGTAACATCGGTCTCCTCGTCCTCGCCGTCGTCGGAAGCAACGGTAGTGTCCGAATCGTTCGACCCGCCGCTTGCAGCCCCGCTGGCGACGGCACCGGCCGCACCACCGCCGCTGCCACCATCGGTGTTCGTCTCACTCGCGCCCGCGGGCGGAAGGTCGAGAGTACCCTGCCAGTTGATGTAGCCGACTGCGACGACGAGACCGACGACGAGCATGAGGACAGCCCCGAACCAGAAGGGGATGTTTCCGAAGAGTCCAGCCGGCTGTTCGGGCGTCCCGGTCGAGGAGCGGTCGGGGTTGCCGGTGTATATAATCTCGAGATAGTCGGGTTCGAACGTCCGGGGCCCCTCGAAGCGGAGTTCGCCGTCGATGACGGCCGTTCGTGGCGGCGAGTTCTGGACGCCATACCCCGCCGGGGCTGAGATGACGAGTTGCTGGTTCTCGTTGAGACTCTTGAACCACGTCCCTTCGGGCGTATCGAACGCGTCACCGACGAAGAGTTGCCCCCGTTCGACAGTGGCGAAGTCCGTCCACGTGAATTCGAGGATGAGCGTTCCCCGGTGCTCGTTGACGACGTAGTCCCGGTTCATCCCGGTGATGTTCATCTCCCGGCCCGTCGCCGCCGTTGCCCGCTCGTTGGCCTCACGGAACGCCGCTTCCCACCGGGTGTCCGTCTCACCGTCTACGTACTTCTGAGCTAGCGATTCGAAGGCTTCCGTGTCGTTCTGATCTTCTAACGCGTACGTATCTGTGATGGTCCAGCGGGCGTCGCCGTTGGGCTGTATCTGGACGTAAAACGTCGTGTTCTCCGAGACCGGCGTCGGCGTCTCGGTCGGCGCCATCTGCTGTGCTGGCCGTGTGGGAGCGACCGCCGATGCCGCGACCGGCGTCGCTACCGACGCCACGACGAGGAGGACGAGGAAGGCAGCAGGAGCCCGCGGGACCATTTCCACACGAGAATCCACAGTCCGTCGGCAAAACCCTTTCCATCCGGCTATAAAACGTCAGACGCGCCTTTGAAACGTCTCGGGCCTTCTCAGCCTGCTATTTGAAGTGCAGTAATAGAGGGATTTTTGTACGGTGGGGCTGTATCCGGTGGTGATGCGAACCCTCCCCGCCCTCCTCGTCGCACTCTTGTTCGTCAGTGCGGCGGTCGCTCCTGTCGCCGGTTGGAGCGTGTCGGCGACACAGTCACAGACGGCTGCGCCCCCGGCCCCGCGTGTCGCCACGATCGAGAACACGACGAACCACCTGACGATCCCGGACAGTGAGGTCAGGACATCGTCGTTCAACGAGAGCGGTATCGACGTCGGCACGGCCGTCGCCGCCGGGTCGACGGCGCTCCATCAGCGCCACGAGGCCGCGGCGTTCGAGTCGCGCTTCGGTCGCCTCGATTCGGAGTTCGAGCGCACCCAACACATCCGTCGGGTGTTATCGAGTATCGAGGCTGAGGAAGCCGAGCTCGACCGCAGACAGCAGACGGCGATTCGGCAGTACGCGAACGGGGAAATAACCGCGACCGAGTTCCTCCGAGTCCGTTCGATGGTCGATACGGAGTCGCGGGAACTCACCCAGCGGCTCAACCGCGTCAAGAGCACCGCGGAGATCGCACCGGACTACTCGACGAGTGAGGGGATGACGACCCGGATGAACAACGTTCTCGGAAACCTACGGACGCTGCAGGGACCGGTTGGCGAGCAGTTGACCGAGTCGATGTTCGGTACCGGGGGCGCGGATGTCGTCTATCTCGAATCCTCGACGGATGCGTACATGCTCGCCACCATCGACGGGAGCCAGTACGTCCGCGAGACGCGCTTGGGCAGCCAGCGAGCGCCGAATCGAACCGACGCGTTCGCGGAAGCCGCCCGGAACGAAGCCGGCGGCGACCGACTCGTGGCCGCGGTCGAGCGCGGACGAGAGCTGTATCCGTGGACGTACCAGCGCCAACTTCCCAGCGTCAACGCCTACGGTGATACCGGGATCTACCGGCTGGCCGCCCAGACGAGTAACGGACAGCTGACGTTCTTCTTAGACGGCGGGACCACGAACGTCTTCTACGAACTCCAGCACCGCGATTTGAGCAGCGTGCGAACGTCGAGTACCGAAACGGCCTTCGAGGACGGCCTCCGGGTGACCATCGATCAGTCCTACGAGACTGGTCCGCTAGTCATGTCGGTGGTCGATGAGGAATCCTCGGAGCCCGTCGACGGAACGGTCGAGATCAACGGTCAGACGGTCGGCCGCACCGGGTCTAATGGTCACCTTTGGGCGGTACAACCCCGCGGTTCGTACACGGTCAACGTGACTACGGAGAACGGAACTGAAGTCTCGGTTCCCGTATTTCCGGAGTGAACGATCCCACCTACTCTGGCACTTGTGCGATCGTCGTGATCGCCCGCGGGCTCCCGGGTCGAGACTGTTGAATATGGTGTTCGAACTCCTCGTAACCGGCTGCTTCGAACATCCGCGTGGCCTCGCTCTCGTCGTAAAACAGCATGATGGCGTCGGCTAGCTTCTGGAAGATAGTGGAGTTGGGATAGTCCGGGCCGACGATGAGCACCTGTCCGCCGGGTTTCGTGATGCGACGGCACTCTCGCAACGCGACGACGGGATTCGGCCAGTATTCGATAGACCCAGACGACCAGACGACGTCGAAGGCGTCATCTTTGAAGGGGAGTCGTTCCGCATCGCCTAAGTGAAACCGAACGTCACCGTGCTTGCCGAACTTCTGGTAAGCCTTCGATAACTGGTGGGGGCTCTGGTCCAGTCCGTAGACGGTGTCTACGTGTTCGAGGAGTCCTTCGGTGGCAAAGCCGGTGCCACAGCCAACGTCGAGTACTCGGTCGTCAGCCGAAAGTCCCAGCATCTCGATGGCTTCGTCGCGCATCCGCTCGTCCCAGATGAAGGGGTTGACCTGGTCGTATACCTTCGAGAGGTACTTGTAAAACGTCCGCGCGCGGGCTTTGTTTTCGAGGACTCCCATTATTGGCTGTTAGAATCTCGCGGTCATAATTCCCCGGATTTCGGCCTGGGGGCGGACGCTCCGGCGATTCACCGGGTGACTGTGGTTCACACGCACGCGCAGAAACTTCGCAACTACCAAATAGCCGCTCTAGCAACGGTCACACGATTAGCAAATGCCACGGCCAGAAGTTCTAGATAGGATAAAGGAGGCCGAGCAGGAGGCCGACGAAATCGTCGCCGAGGCCGAGGAGGACCGGGACGAACGACTTGCCGAGGCCCGCGAACGGGCCGAGGAAATACGCGAACAGGCTCGTGAAGAGGCAGAGGCCGACGCGGAGGCTCGCCTCGAAGCGGCGCGCAAGGAAATCGAGAAGGAGCGAGCGGAACTCATCGCCGAGGGTGAGAACGCCCGCGAGGAACTCGAAGCAGAGGCCGCCGGACGAGAAGACGAGGTGGTCGAATACGTCACAGACCTCTTCGAGGAGGCGGTACATGTTCAGACCTGAGAAGATGTGTCGCGTCTCGGTGACCGGGTCGAAACGCGTCATGGAGGAAGTCATCGGGTCGGTCCACGACCTCGGCATGCTCCACGTCACCGAGTACGACGGGTCGTGGGACGGCTTCGAACCCGGTGACCCCGTCGACGGGGCCGACGAGGCATCGGACCAACTCGTGACGGTCCGTTCGCTCGAATCGATCCTCGATATCGACGAGGAGGACGCCGGGCCGAAGCGACTCGTCACCGACGACGCGCTCAAAGAGGACCTAGAGGAGGTCCGAACGCAGGTCAACGAACTCGACGACAGACGTGGCGAGGTCCGTGACGACCTTCGGAACGTCGAAGAGCGCATCAACACGATGGAACCGTTCGTCACGCTGGGCATCGATCTGGATTTGCTCCGTGGCTATGACACGCTCTCTGTCGTCGTCGGCGAGGGTGACGCGGACGAGGTGAAGGTGGCGCTGGCCGACAGCGACGTCGATACCTTCCAAGTGTTCGACGAGGACGGCGTCATCGCCGTCTTCGCTCGAACCGACGAAAGCAAGCTGCAGGACGCGCTGGTCGGTGCGACCTTCTCACAGCTACAGATCCCGGAGGGCGACGGCGCACCATCGGAATATGTAGAGGAGCTGCAACATCGGAGACAGCAACTCGAATCCAAACTCGCAACCGTTGAGGACGAACTCGGCGACCTACGGCTCGACTACGGCGGATTCCTCCTTGCGGCCGAGGAGAAACTCGCCATCGAGGTCCAGAAGGCCGAAGCGCCGCTGACCTTCGCCACGACGGAGAACGCCTTCATCGCCGAGGGGTGGATTCCCAACGAGCGCTACGCGGCGTTCGAGAGTGCGATCGAATCCGACGTGAGCGAGGCCGTGGACGTCGAAAAGCTCGAAGTCGCCGAGTACGACGACGGCCACGCCCACGCCCGCGAGGAGATTGAACACGAGGGCGGCGGTGGCGGCGACGCGACGGTGGGCCAGACCGTGACGGCCCCCGAAGCCGAAGAAGAAGAGGAGAGCCAACAGCAGGAGGTCGCCGCCGACGGTGGCCTCGTCACGATGGACGACGACGAGCCACCGGTGATTCAGGACAACGCCGCGCCGGCCCGACCCTTCGAGGCGCTCGTCGAAGTCGTCAACCGCCCCAAGTACGGGGAGTTCGACCCGACGGTGCTGTTCTTCCTGACGTTCCCGGCCTTCTACGGGTTCATGATCGGCGACCTCGGTTACGGCATCCTCTACTTCCTTGCGGGGTACGGCCTCTACTCGAAGATGGACGGCGACGTGATGAAGAGCCTCGGCGGCGTCGCGATGTGGGCCGGTGGCTTCACGATGCTGTTCGGTATCCTCTACGGCGAGTTCTTCGGTCTCCATCAGCTCGGCGAAATCGTCTGGGGCGGCAGCCCACCGATGCACAAGGGTCTCCAGCCAGTGTACGGTAACTACGCCATCGCGTGGCTGACCATCAGTCTGCTGGTCGGGATGTTGCATCTCGCCGTCGGCTGGATATTCGACTTCATCGAGAACATGGAGCACGGCCTCTGGGACGCGCTCACCGAGAGCGGGTCGTGGCTCCTGATGATGTTCGGGCTCTGGGCATGGGTGTTCTCGGGTGCGAACGGTTCCGCGCCGAACTTCCTCTATACAGCGGAGGAGGGAATCTTCGCCGGTCATCCGTTCGCGTTCGGCTTCGCCGGTCTCCCGCCCATCAACCTGTTCACCATTCCCGTGCTCGGTGCGCCGTTCTCGGCGTGGTTGGGCGTGTTCTTCGTCGGCTTCGTGCTGCTGGCGCTCGCAGACCTCATCGAGGTCATCGAGTTCCTCAACGTGCTCGTGAACGTCCTGTCGTACACCCGACTGGCCGCGGTGCTGCTTGCCAAGGCGGGGATGGCCTTCGTGGTCAACCTGCTGTTCTTCGGCGTCTACGTCGTCGAGACGGGCCATGGTCCAGAGTGGCACTTCGGTATCGGCCACTCGCCGGCGTACATGCTCGAACAGGGGACCTACCACGGTCACGAAGTCACGAGCGTCATGTTCCCCGGTCTGATGCACTCGGGCATCGCCGGCCTCGTCGGCGGGTTGCTCGTCCTCGTGTTGGGACACCTGCTCGTCCTCATCCTCGGCGTCACGAGTGCCGGGCTACAGGGCGTGCGTCTCGAGTACGTCGAGTTCTTCGGGAAATTCTTCGAAGGCGGCGGCAAGAAGTACAACCCGTTCGGCTACGAACGGACCTACAGTAACGACGACTAACCGACGCCCGCGCGTCAACATCTCCCGTATTTTCCGTATTTCACGCCTACGAGGGTATCCTCCGTCGCTCATACCGCCCAAAGGTGGCTGGTACCAGCTCACAACCCCACCGTCCTGAGCGCCTAAATCGCCGAGACAGTACGCTGACGAAGCGTTTTGGGAAGCTTTATGAACTCCGTGGAGTCACATACGCCTGTTCGGACACGAGCACCTAGAGAGGACTTCAACAACATGATCGAGAACATCGCACTCGTTGTCAACGCTGTACTGCAAGAAGGTACTTCCGCTGCGCCAGCTATCCCAAACAAAGCTGCCGCGGCGCTCGCCGTCGGTCTGGCCGCACTCGGCTCGGGATACGCGGAGCGAGGGATCGGTGCCGCCGCCGTCGGCGCTGCCGCCGAGGACGACAGCATGTTCGGTCGTGGCCTCATCCTGACGGTCCTGCCGGAGACACTGGTCATCCTCGCGCTGGTCGTTGTCTTCGTCGTTCCTAACTAACCGACCCTCCTTTTCCAACAATGAGCCTTGATACAGTCGTAGAGGACATCCGAGACGAGGCCCGCGCGCGTGCAGACGAAATTCGTGATGAGGCCGACGAGCGCGCCGAGGAGATCGTTTCCGAGGCCGAGGCCGACGCCGAGCAGATTCACGAGGAGCGCGAAGCCGAAGTCCAACGAGAGACCGAGCAGTTGCGCGAACAGCGCCTCTCCTCGGCGAAGCTCGAAGCCAAGCAGGCTCGGCTGGAAGCCCGCCGTGACGTCTTAGAGGACGTTCACGAGGACGTCGAGCAGGCCGTCGCCGACATCGACGGTGCACGGCGCGAGGAGCTGACGCGCTCGCTGCTTTCGAGCGCGGTCTCCGAGTTCGACGACGGCGCGACGCTTCGCGTCTACGGCCGCGCCGACGATCAGGCCCTCATCGAGGATATCCTCACCGACTACGACGACGCAGAGTTCGCCGGGGAACACGACTGCCTCGGCGGTGTGGTTGTCGAGAGCGAAACCTCCCGCGTCCGTGTGAACAACACGTTCGACTCCGTGCTGGAGAGCGTCTGGGAGGACAACCTGAAAGCAATTAGCGATCGACTCTTCGATTCACAATGAGCAGCAACGGGGCGGCAAACCGCGGCCGGAGCTCGAATTACGAGTACGTTATCGCTCGGGTTCGCTCACGTCGTGCCTCGCTGTTCGACGACGACGACTATCGGAAACTCGTCCGTATGGGGACGAGCGAGATCGCTCGTTTCATGGAGGAGACCGAGTACGAGACGGAGATGAACGCGCTCGGGTCTCGGTACTCCGGTGTCGACCTCGTCGAATACGCGCTGAATCGAAACCTCGCGAAACACTTCGACGACCTGTTGGAGTGGGCCGAGGGGGCACTGTACGACTACATCGCCCGCTACCTGCGGAAGTTCGACGTCTGGAACGTGAAGACGGTCATCCGCGGACTGTACGCCGGAGCAGATTCAACCGAGGTCGAAGACGACCTCATCCGTGCCGGCGAGTTCAGCGAGCGACGAATCGACCAGCTGCTCGCCGCCGGCTCCATCGAAGAGGTCGTCGAACTGCTCGACGACACCATATTCGGCGAGGCGATGGCCGCGGCCTACCCGATCTACGAGGAGAGCGACGTCCTCGTGCCGCTGGAGAATGCCCTCGACCGTGCGTTCTACGAAACGCTGGTCGAAGGGCTTCCCAACAACCCCGAAATCGACAGTCCGACCGGACTGTACGTCGAGTTCCTGCAGTCCGAGGTGGACTTCCGGAACCTCCGGAACGCCCTCCGCCTCGCTCGCAGTGGCGCCGACGCCGACCCGGCAGAGTACTACATCGAGGGCGGGAAGCTATTCGACGAGCAGACTCTCACACAGCTCTCAGCGAACGTCGAGGGGATCGTCGCGGCCGTCCGTGAGAGTACGTACGGCGACAAACTCGATACGGCGCTGAGCGCCTTAGAGGAAGCTGACAACCTCATCGAGTTCGAGCGGGCACTCGACGCGGCACTCCTAGAGTACGCCGACCGCTTGTCGAACCGGTATCCGCTGTCGGTCTGTCCGGTGTTGTCCTACATCCTCGCCAAGGAGCGCGAGGTGGACAACATCCGGGCCATCGCCCGCGGTCGGGAAGCGGGTCTCGAACCCGAAGAGATCGAACAGGAACTGGTGATACTATGAGCCAGGAGATAGGCGTCATCGGCAGCCCCGAGTTCACGACGGGGTTCCGACTGGCGGGGGTCCGCAAGTTCGCGGACGTCCCCGCAGACGAGAAAGACGAGCGACTCGACGACGCCGTCGAAGAGATGCTCAGCGACGACGACGTCGGCATCGTCGTGATGCACGACGACGACCTAGAGCATCTCTCGCGAGGCGTCCGTCAGAACGCCGAAACGAGCGTCGAGCCGGTACTGGTGACACTCGGCGGTGGCACCGGTAGCGGTGGACTACGTGACCAGATCAAGCGAGCCATCGGTATCGACCTGATGGACGAAGACTAAACAATGAGTCAAGCAACAGAATCCGACGTCCGCGAGGACGGCATCATCGAAAGCGTCTCGGGACCGGTCGTAACGGCTCGAGACCTCGACGCCCGGATGAACGACGTCGTTTACGTCGGTTCGGAAGGGCTGATGGGCGAGGTCATCGAGATCGAAGGCAACATCACCACCATCCAGGTGTACGAGGAGACCTCCGGTGTCTCCCCCGGTGAACCCGTCGAGGGGACCGGCGCACCGCTGTCGGTGGACCTCGGGCCGGGTATGCTCGACGCCATCTACGACGGCGTCCAGCGCCCGCTCGACGTGCTCGAAGAGAAGATGAATTCGGCGTATCTCGACCGCGGGGTCGACGCGCCGGGCATCGACTTAGAGAAGACCTGGGAGTTCGAGCCGACCGTCGAAGCAGGTGACACGGTCGAAGCCGGCGACATCGTCGGGACCGTTCCCGAGACCCCCAGCATCGAACACAAAGTGATGGTCCCGCCCGACTACGAGGGCGGCGAAGTCACGTCCGCTGAGTCGGGCAACTTCACGGTCACTGAGCCGGTCGTTTCCCTGGACAACGGCGAAGAGATCCAGATGCGCCAGGAGTGGCCGGTCCGCACTCAGCGCCCGGCCAACGAGAAGGAGACACCGACCGAACCCCTCATCTCAGGGCAGCGCGTGCTGGACGGCCTGTTCCCCATCGCGAAGGGTGGGACGGCCGCGATTCCGGGGCCGTTCGGCTCCGGGAAGACGGTTACCCAGCACCAACTCGCCAAGTGGGCCGACGCGGACATCGTCGTCTACGTCGGTTGTGGCGAGCGTGGCAACGAGATGACCGAAGTGATCGAGGACTTCCCGGAACTAGAAGACCCCATCACGGGTAACGCCCTGATGGACCGGACCTGCCTCATCGCCAACACGTCGAACATGCCCGTCGCGGCGCGTGAATCCTGTGTCTACACGGGAATCACCATCGCGGAGTACTTCCGCGACATGGGGTACGACGTGGCGCTGATGGCCGACTCCACCTCCCGGTGGGCCGAGGCCATGCGCGAGATTTCCTCCCGACTGGAGGAGATGCCCGGCGAGGAGGGGTACCCCGCGTACCTCTCGGCTCGCCTGAGCGAGTTCTACGAGCGCGCCGGCTACTTCCAGAACATCAACGACACCGAGGGATCCGTCTCGGTCATCGGGGCCGTCTCGCCGCCGGGTGGGGACTTCTCGGAACCGGTCACACAGAACACGCTGCGTATCGTCAAGACGTTCTGGGCGCTGGACGCGGACCTGGCCGAACGGCGACACTTCCCGTCTATCAACTGGAACGAGTCGTACTCTCTTTATCGGGACCAGCTTGACCCGTGGTTCGTCGAGAACGTCCGGAACGACTGGCCGGAGACGCGACAGTGGGCCATCGACGTCCTCGACGAGGAGGCCGAGCTACAGGAGATTGTCCAGCTCGTCGGGAAGGACGCCCTGCCGGAAGACCAGCAGCTCACGCTGGAAATCGCCCGGTACCTGCGTGAGGCGTGGCTCCAGCAGAACGCGTTCCACGACGTGGACACCTACTGCGAACCGGAGAAGACCTACCGCATCATGGATGTCATCCAGTCGTACAACGACGCGGCCTTCGACGCGCTCGAAGCCGGTGTCCCCGTCGAGGAGATCACCGACATCGACGCCGCACCGCGAATCAACCGCATCGGCGTGCAGGAAGACTACAACGAGTACGTCGACCAACTGGAGGAGGACATCAAGTCCCAGCTCCGGGAGAAGTACTAACGATGAAAGAATATCAGACAATCACGGAAATCAGCGGCCCGCTGGTGTTCGTCGAGACCGACGAACCGGTCGGGTACGACGAGATCGTCGAGATCGAGACCGGCGACGGCCAGACCCGCCGCGGCCAGGTGCTCGAATCCGCGAGCGACTACGTCGCCATCCAGGTGTTCGAGGGCACGGAAGGTATCGACCGCGACGCCTCCGTTCGCTTCCTCGGCGAGACGATGAAGATGCCCGTCACCGAGGACTTGCTGGGGCGAGTCATGGACGGGACCGGCCAGCCCATCGACGGCGGCCCGGAGATCGTCCCCGACGACCGACAGGACATCGTCGGCGCGGCTATCAACCCCTACTCGCGTGAGTACCCCGAGGAGTTCATCCAGACGGGCGTCTCGGCCATCGACGGCATGAACACGCTCGTCCGGGGTCAGAAACTGCCCATCTTCTCGGCGTCGGGACTTCCTCACAACGACCTCGCGCTGCAGATCGCACGACAGGCGTCCGTGCCCGAAGAGGAGGAAGGCGGCGACGAAGAGGGCTCCGAGTTCGCAGTCATCTTCGGTGCGATGGGTATCACGGCCGAAGAGGCAAACGAGTTCATGGACGACTTCGAGCGCACCGGCGCGCTGGAACGCTCGGTCGTCTTCATGAACCTCGCGGACGACCCCGCCGTCGAGCGGACGATTACGCCGCGACTCGCGCTCACCACGGCCGAGTACCTCGCCTTCGAGAAAGACTACCACGTGCTGGTCATCCTGACAGACATGACCAACTACTGTGAGGCACTGCGCGAAATCGGTGCCGCGCGTGAAGAGGTCCCCGGCCGGCGTGGCTACCCCGGATACATGTACACCGACCTCGCTCAGCTCTACGAGCGAGCCGGTCGTATCGAAGGTCGTGAGGGCTCTGTCACGCAGATTCCCATCCTCACGATGCCCGGCGACGACGACACCCACCCGATTCCGGACCTAACCGGATACATCACTGAGGGCCAGATCTATATCGACCGCGACCTCAACAGCCAGGGCGTCCAGCCGCCGATCAACGTCCTGCCGAGCCTCTCACGGCTGATGGACGACGGCATCGGCGAGGGGCTTACCCGCGCCGACCACGCCGACGTCAAAGACCAGATCTTCGCCGCGTACGCGGAGGGTGAGGACCTGCGCGACCTCGTGAACATCGTCGGCCGCGAGGCGCTGTCGGAACTCGACAACAAGTATCTGGACTTCGCCGACCGCTTCGAGGACGAGTTCGTCGACCAGGGCTTCGACACCAACCGAGACATCGACGACACGCTCGAACTCGGCTGGGACCTGCTCTCGATGCTCCCGAAGGATGCACTCAACCGCATCGACGAGGACCTCATCGAAGAGCACTACCGCGAGGACGAGACCGCAGAGAGCGCCGACGAAGAGGCCGTCGAAGCATAAATCGGTTCGTTTCGTTCTCTTTTCGACTCGCTACGATTCCGTAGTCGCACCTGTACCGACACGTTCCATCCGGACCGCGAAATCGTTCGACTTCCCCACGATGACTGAAAACGGTTAACTGGCTCGGCCCGATAGACCCCCACAATGGCTAAAGACGTCAAACCCACCCGGAAGAACTTGATGCAGATAGAGGACCGCATCGAGCTCTCCGAGCGCGGGCACGACACGCTAGAGAAGAAGCGTGACGGCCTCATCATGGAGTTCATGGACATCCTCGATCAGGCACAGGACGTCCGAAGCGACCTCGACGACTCCTACGAACGCGCTCAGCGCGCCATCAACATGGCCCGCGCGATGGAAGGCGACGTCGCCGTTCGCGGGGCCGCGGCCGCGTTGAAAGAACACCCCGAGCTGACGACCCAGTCGAAAAACATCATGGGTGTCGTCGTCCCACAGATCGAATCCAGTAAGGTCAGCAAATCACTGGACGAGCGTGGCTACGGCGTGATGGGGACTTCTGCTCGCATCGACGAGGCCGCCGACGCCTACGAGGAACTGCTCGAACAGATCATCCTCGCGGCCGAGGTCGAGACGGCGATGAAGAAGATGCTCGAAGAAATCGAGACGACTAAGCGCCGCGTCAACGCACTGGAGTTCAAATTGCTGCCGGACCTCCACGACAACAAGGAGTACATCGAGCAGAAACTCGAAGAGCAAGAGCGCGAAGAGATCTTCCGCATGAAGAAGATCAAAGCCAAGAAAGAAGAAGAGGAAGATGCCATCGCCGCCGAGGAGTCCGAAGCCGAGTCCGTCGATCCGCTCACCGCCGACGACTGACTGGTCAGCCGATATCCCTTTCTCCCCGTCGTCCCTGTTTTCTCCATGTCCTGTTCCGAGTGTGGCGGCGAGACGCTCGCCGTGCCGGTCCCGCCCGAACTGCGGGAGTATCTGCCGGGCAACGCTGTCGGTGCGACCATCTGTCGGAGCTGTCTGGCGATGGGACCAGCCGACGACCCGCCGGAGACGATTCCCGACCTGACCGTCCTCGACGACGCGATGCCGTCGAACCCGGACGCGGCGGTGCCGATGGTCCTGCTACTCGGGCTACTGGACTCGCTGGCGCTACACCGAGCAGAGATTACGGCGTTGCTCGAACGGGTCGAACGGGCCGGGACGGACCCGTTGCTCGTCGTGGACCGACTCGCAGCGAGTTACGGGACGGATGCACACGTCGACCTCTCCCGGCGACGCCACCAACTCGAACAGTTACTATAGGTGCCGACTCGGGACACTAACTAGTTAGGTACAGATAGTATGTACCAACCTCACGTTTACGTAGACGCGGAGTCGGAACGTGTGTCCGTTCGTGGACTACCCTGTCCAAAACCCACACCGACCCCACTACCCCGTACCCCCCTTCTGGACGTGGCGTCTCGAACCGATTAGACGCCGGTCGAATAGCGTAGCAGTCCGGCGATGCCACCGAACGCCGTCAGGAGCTGTTCGCCCTTCTCGAAGTCCGTCGAGATGAACACCGTCTCGGTCCCGCGCTGTTCGCCCAGTTCCATCAGGTGGTCGATGGCGTCTTCTCGTTCACCGGCCTCGGCGTCGACGGCGGCCCCACACCGGGTACAGTCGTGGTCCGGCGTGGTCGCGTTGCTGTTGATCAGTTCGTACTCGTCGTGCCCGTTCTCACAGGTGTACGCGACCACGTCTTTCCGGAGGTCCTCGGAGATGAGCAACTGTTCGACCGCGCCCATGTTGAGGTTCTGTCGGGTTTGATCGAACCCGTAGGTCGCGAGGTCACCGTCGTGGAGCTGCTTGAAGAACTCCTCCATGACCTGCTTGTCCTGCAGCATTTCGTGTTCGGCCAGCACGTCCTCGGCGGCGTCGACGAGGTCGTACAGCCCCGACTCGTCGGTGTAGGCCACGTCGAACTTCCCGAGCACCATGTCCTGCAGTTCGTGATGGAGGTAATCGCCGTCTAGGAACTCGTCTTTGGTCGGTGAGGGACCGCCGACGAGGACGCCGTCCATCTCGTGGCGTTCAGGGACGAACAGGTCGTTGGCCATCCCCGCGACTTCCTGATAGAAGTTGTCGATGGCTTCGAGACGCAGCCGGGCGAAACGTTGGGCGGACTGACCACCTTTTCGCTGCTTGCCCGGCACGAGCGAGGAGGCAGATTTGACGGGTTCGACCCGTTTGCCTTTCAGCCAGCCGACGTTGGCCTCGCGTCGGTCTAAGACGACCAGTCCGAACAGGCCCTTATCGGCCAGCATCTCTTCGAGCGGCTCGGTGAGGAAATCGGAGTCACAGTGATACCGGAACGATTCGATTGGGTCCGGCGGGCTCTCTAAGACTTTCGTCACCATGTCGGTTCGACCGCCGCCGGTGTCGATGGCCCCCGAGAACAGTACTATGCCGTTTTCGGGCGGTCGCGTCTCGTAGTAGCGAAGCCGGTCCTTGATGGACGTCAACGCGTCCTGGACGGCTGTTCGGGTATCCTTGGACTTGATGTTCGATGCTTCGGAGTGTTCCTGTGTGACGTGGGCAACGACGTCGCTCAGGAGCTTATCCTCAGGAACGTAGATAGAGACGAGCTGTGTTCCTGATCCCTGATAGCCCTTGAGTTCCTCGATTACCTTTCGGAACTCGTACTTCTGTTTGTCCGACTGCTCCTGTTCCTGCTCACTCATTACTTCGTGTTGGTTCAGGCGGTGTAAGAACCTGTTGACAGGCACGTGGTTCAGAGAGCAACGCGAGTGAGAACCACGGTGAGCGAGCGGGGAACGAAGTGACCCGTGAGCAACGAGGGGCGCGACCAGAGGGGGACCGAAGGCCCCTCAGGCAGTCGGGCAGCGGTGCTGTCCGACGACAGCGGGAACGGGCTTCGAAGCGAAACGGCGAGCGATAGCGAGGCCGCGCCAGCGGCCTCGAATGCGAACGGTGCAACCGTGAGCGATAGCGAGCCGTGGAGCAGGGGCGCGTGGTTCGGAGCACGACGCGAGTGTGAAAGAGCCGATGCGTGACACCATGAGACGGGGACACCCGGCTTTATATGAGTGCCAGTCTAGGGGACAGACAATCAGATTATGGCGGGGTACGTGTGTACGGTAGCAGGCGGCAAGGGCGGCGTCGGGAAGACGACGACCGCGGTCAACGTCGGCGCGGGACTGCAAGAGATGGGCTACGACGTCGCCGTCGTCGACGCGGACCTCGGGATGGCGAACCTCGGCGCGATGCTGGCGGTCGAACCCGAAAAGAGCCTCCACGAGATTCTTGCGGGTGACGCCGCTGTCAGCGAGGCGCTCACCGACGCACCCGGCGGATTGACCGTTATCCCGGGCGAGCAGTCCCTGGAGGCCTTCGCCGACGCGGACCCGGCGAAGCTCCGTAAAGTCATCAAGACGCTGCGGAACGCCTACGACGTGGTGCTCATCGACACCGGTGCCGGGCTGAGCCACGAGGTGGCCGTCCCACTGGGACTGGCTGATGGCATCATCCTCGTGACGACGCCGGACGACGTCGCCATCGGCGATACGGTCAAGACGGCAGAACTCGCCGACCGTATCGACGGCGAGGTCATCGGCGCGATAATCAACCGCGTCACTCGGCATACCGACGTCGCCGATATCGCCGATCGCTTTCAGTTCCCGCTGCTGGCCGTCGTGCCGGACGACCCGCAGGCGACGACCGACGAACCGTTGGTACTCAACCGGCCGGAGAGCCACGCGGCGGATGCGTACCTCCGGCTGACCGACGCGCTCGAACGGCTCTTCTTCCACGGTGAGACGGTCTCGGAGGACATCGAGACCATCGTCGACGATAGCTGGTTCGTCGAAGAAGAGGGAGAGGACGGGGACGCCGAAGACGAGGATTCGGGCGGCGTGTTCGGCCTGTTCAACTGAGACAGTTCTGTTGGAACACTCGATCGGTGATCGGTTCAAGAGTCGCGCTGGATGGAGCGCGTCTCGATCACCAACTTCCCGCGAAGCAGCGGTTTCGTAAGTCGTGAGATAGCGAGCGGTAGCTACGACAGGTAGTATCTGAAAGAACGAATTGCCGTCCATCGCTACAAACGACAGGCGGAACGAGTCGTTAGTTGCGGACGAGGTTCGTCGCGCGGGGTCCCTTCGGGGATGATTCGATGTCGAACTCGACGTTCTGACCCTCTTCGAGGTCCGGACCGCCAACGTCCTCCATGTGGAAGAACACGTCTTCGTCGTCGTCTACAGCATCGTCGTCAGTCGAAATGAAACCGTAGCCGCCAGTGTCGTTGAAGAAATCAACTTTTCCGTTAGACATTACAAACAAATGTAGTCCCCTTCCGGGTATAACACTTCCGAGAGTGGCGGTACCACGGCTCCTGTTTGAGACGCATATGGAGCGGTTCGTCAAGAACATAGTGCGTTCGGATGCGTCAGCAGGTCGTTTCCAGAGGCAGATGTTTTGGGTGGAGGGCACGAGATGTCCCTCGAAAACGGAAAATCGTCTCGTCGCCGTCCTATTTCGACGCCGCGCTCGAAGCTGAGACTTACATCGAGGTCGGTGCTTCGACGCCGATCGCATCGAGCGAGTTGGCGACGGCGTGACGCGTGGCCGCGACGAGCGCGAGCCGTGCCGCTCGTGTCTCGGGGTCCGCATCTAAGACTGGACACTCGCGGTAGAATGCGTTGAACGTCTCCGCGAGATCACGCGTGTACGTGGCAACGGTGTGTGGTTGCAGGTCCTCGGCGGCTTCGTCGATGACCGCCGGAAAGCGGGCGACAACTCGGAGGAGGTCCCGCTCTTCGGGTTCGTCGAGATGCTCGAAGCCCCGCGAAGGGGCGAGTTCGTCGTCGTCGACATCGTCGAGAATTCCACAACACCGCGCGTGGACGTACTGGACGTAGGGGGCGGACTGGGCCTCGAAATCGAGCGCGCGGTCCCACTCGAAGGTAATGCCCTTCGTCGGCTGTTTCGAAACGATGTCGTAGCGCACCGCACCGATGCCGACCTGATGGGCGATTCGCTCGATGTCGTCCTCGTCCAGCTCGCCGCGCGAGCGGTCGTCTAGACGGGACTGGACCTCGTCACGGGCGCGAGCGATAGCCTCGTCCAATAAGTCGTCCAGGTCGATGCCGGTTCCTTCACGAGTGCTCATGCCGCCTTCGGGGAGGTTGACCCACGAGTAGAACACTTGACGGAGCTGTTCGGTGTCGTTGCCGAGCAGTTCGAGTGCGGCCGAGAGCTGATCGGCCTGCAGTTTGTGGTCCTCGCCGAGCACCGTGACGGCGCGGTCGTAGGTGTCAAACTTCCACTCGTGGTGTGCCAGATCGCGGGTCGTGTACAGCGAGGTGTCGTCAGAGCGGAGGAAGACGAGATTCTTCTCGAAGTCGGGGAGGTCGAGTTGCCACGCGTCGTCCTCGTAGATGGCACAGTCGAGCTCTTGCAGGCGGTCGACCAGTTCGTCCGTCGAGTCGTCGCGCATGAACCGCGTCTCCTTGACGAACTCGTCGAACTCCGCGGGAAGACGGGCAAGCGTGCGGCGCATCCCGCCGAGGACGGTGTCGACGACCTCGGCGACGCGTTCGAACGTCGCCTCGTCGCCCGCTTCTAACCCCTGCAAGATTGCCTGAATCTCGGCTTCGGCTTCTTCGACTCTGTCAGGGTCGGCGTCTTCGAGGAAGGCGTTACCCTTGCGGTAGTAGCGGACCATCTCGTACTCAGGGGAGTCCCGTTCGGGTTCGGGCAGGTCCGACTCCTCGAAGGTCTCGTAGGCCCACGTAAACACCGCGATCTGACGGCCAGCGTCGTTGACGTAGTAGTGGCGTTCGACGTCGTAGCCGGCGTAATCGAGTACGCGAGCGATAGCGTCGCCGATGATCGGGTTGCGCGCCCGGCCGACGTGGACCGGACCGGTCGGGTTCGCGGAGGTGTGCTCGACGACGACGCTGGTGTCGCGGTCCGGGAGGCGGCCGTACTCTTCGTCGGCCGCCGCTTCCAGCGTCTCGGCGAAGTACGCCTCGCTCGGGAGGAAGTTGACGTACGGACCCTGTGTGGTGACTTCGCTGACGTAGGTGAGCGAGTTAGCGTCGATGGCGTCGGCGATGTCCGCGGCGACTTTCGGCGGTGGCGCGCCGACCGCACCGGCCAGTCGGAACGCCGCGCTGGACGCGAGGACGGCGTCGACGTCTTCCGGCGGCTCCTCGATACCGAGGTCGTCGGTCGGCAAGTCTAACTCCGTGAGCGCGGTTTCGAGGGCGTCCTCGACCTCCGCGCGGAGCGCTACAAACATACGGCCAACTCTCGCGGCGGGCAGTAAATGGGTAACGAAAGGCGGTTCGAACGACGGGGATACGTTCCGGGGCGGATACCCCTTAGATGCGGCGGTCAGGCGAAGAAGCGCGGGCCGAACACCATCAACAGCAACCCGGCGATCATCGACACCGTCACCGCGACGGTCACCGCCGTCGTCGCCCGGCGGCGGTCGGGGACCGGGAGTCGAGAGACGACCGACTCCGTCGTCGCTCGGAGGATGTGGCCGCCGTCCAACGGGAACGTCGGCACGCAGTTGAACTGGCCGATGACGAGGTTGATCCAGCCGGTCCAGAACAGGGCGTTTGCCAGTAGGAACACCGGCGTCGTCCCGAGCGCTGCGAGCGGGCCCTGCACGGTGTAGAAGTTCGTGGCGATGCCGGTGAAGCCGGCGAAGTTGTAGCCGAAGCCACCCGCGACGCCGATGAAGGGTAGGATGAGGATGGCGAAGACGCGCTGGACGAACGAGAAGCCTCGTTCGGTGTTCGGGTTCTCGGGGTCGCCGCCGATGAACTCCAAGAACGTCGCGGCGGGGTACTGGTCGATGCCGAAGTCGTTGACCTCGAAGCCGCTGATGCCCGCGCGGAACGAACTCGTGAGGACGCCGCTGTCGACGCCATCGCGTTCGGCCAGCCTCACGGTGTACTCCTGTCGCTGCCCGTCGACGTAGCCGACGACCGTCACCTCGTCACCGGGACTGGTTTGTGAGAGCGCTTTGCCGAGCGCGCTCGCGCTCGGAGTACGCTGGCCGCCAAGCGACGTAACGACTATCGACGCGTTGGCGGGCGCGCCCGCCGCCTCCAGCGGACTGCCCGCGGTGACGCGGCCGTAGGCTCCGAGCGGCGTCGTCACGGTCTTCCCGTCTTCAGTCCGAAGCGTGGCGACCGTGTGGTTGCGCGCCGCCCGGTCCAAGTCGCCCCGCGTGTACACTTCGGTGTCGTTGACGGCAGTAATCGTCGTGCCGACGTCGAGCGGTGCGCTCTGGACTGCACCGACAACCATCGGGGCTCGTTCTACGGTCGTCGTCGAACCGTCTTTGAGCGAGACATCGACGCTCCGGCGGTCGTTCTCGGCGAGTACTGTCTGGAGCTCTTGGGAGTTACTCACCGACTGTCCGTCGATAGCCGTAATCACGTCGCCGGAGTCGATCCCGGCCTGTTCGGCGGCCGACCCGGGCAGTGAATCCCCCACTGGTACCCCGTCGACGACGGCCAGCGAGCCGGCAATCGGCCCGAACAGGAGGAGTAAGGCCACGAGCGACAGCGCGAAGTTATTGGTCACGCCAGCGGCGTACATCCGAATCTGCGACCCGCGGTCCGAACGGAGCAGCTCGTCCTCGTCAGGTTCGACGAACGCACCGACGGGAATCACCGCGATGAGCGCCAGCCCCATCGACTCAATGTCGATATTTTCGACCCGACAGAACAGTCCGTGGCCACCCTCGTGGACGACGAGACCGAGAAGCAGGCCCAGTAGAATCTCGGGCGCGACAGAGAGCGGGAGAAAGTCGTTGACACCCGGAATTGCCAGCGCGTTCCGGGGTTCGTTGAGTGCCGACGGCTGCGGGTTGACGATTGCCTGATAGGCCCCGAAAATGACTAACAGGAACGACCCGACCATTACGACGAGCGCGATCCCGACGCCGAGGTTCCCCCACGCCCGCCAGAACCGCTTAGGACGTGCCAACTTATCGAGAATTATCTTTCCTCGCTGGGTGTGAATCGTCGTTATCGGCCCACTGAAACGAATGAAATCGGGAACCACTCCACGGGCCTTGAGCGCCATCGCCAACAGCGTGTAAGCGACGAGTCCAGCGAGAACCCACATCAGCGTGCTTACCATCTATCGGTACGTAGAGCCAGCAAAGCAAGAGGGTTCGGGTTCGACCTTTTTCTCTCGGGGCATCGCGCTCGCACTTGGCGAGCGCTCAACCCCGAGTAAAAACGTCGATGAAAAAGGCGGTCACTCACTTCGTTCGTGACCGTGAAACGCCTCACTTCGCTCGGCGTATGCTACCGCAACGGCAGACCGCCCGATTCAGTGAAAACGTCTGCTATTGAGCGCCCAGCTATCGGTTAGAAGAGAGCGAGCAGCGGAGTACCAACCTCGATGAACACGTCGAGACGCTCACAAATGTTAGCTGGGTCTGATTCCGGTTCTCGGCGGCGAACGCGCCTACGCCTCTCGGCGCAACCGCTCGACGACGAATTCCCGGTCTAACTTCGAGATGAAGGGCCCGAGTTGCGGGCCTTCGGTATCGTCGAACAGCAGTCGATAGCCCGCCGAGAAGAAGTCGCCGATGTCGATGTCATGTCGCTTCGCAGTCTCGTAGATCTCGCCCTGTATCTCCTCGCCGTCGTGGCCCTCGGCGACGAAAGCGGCTAACTCGTCAAGGGCCGCCTCGGTCGCCGGGTCGAACTCCGTCTCGGGCAGTTCGGTCCGTTTGAGTTCGTAGTCGAACTCGTTGCTCGTCCGGCGCGCCCAGTTGCGGGCGCGTTCGACGCGGGCGAGCGCGTTGGCGACGGCCCACTCGGGGGCATCCTCGGGGATGTGACCCTCCTTGCGGGCGATTTGCTCGCGCAGCGCAGGGTCCTCGGTCATCCCGAGAACGGCGGCGAAGGTGTAGGGAATGCGGACCCGCTCTTTGCGGGGATCGTCCACCACCATCGGATACGCTCGCTCGGCGACTTCCTGCTCGTCATCGTCGCGGGCGTCGATTTCGTCGAAGTACAGCGCCTCGAAGCGGTCGAACCCGTCGACCAGTTGATCCACGCTCTCGACGGAGAAGTCCCGCTGTTTTCGCGGGTTCTTCGTGAAGAAGTACTTGAACACCTCCGGTTCGAGGATTTCGAGCACCTCGTCGACGGTGACGACGTTGCCCGAGGAGGAAGAGAGCGGTTCGCCCTCCAGCGTGAACCACTCGTAGACCATCGGCACGGGCGGGTCGATGTCGAGGACGTTCTCGGCGATATCTTCCCCAGAGGGCCAGGAGCCCTCGGCGTGGTCCTTCCCGAACGGTTCGAAGTCGACACCCAGAATCTCCCACTGGGCGGGCCACTCGAAGCGCCACGGGAGTTTACCGTCCCGAAAGGTAGCGACCCCCTCATGCCCGCAGCCCTCGATGGTCTGGTCGCCGGCCTCGACGTCCGTACAAACGTAGTGGATCTCACCGGCCGCCAGGTCAACCTCGGTGACACCCTCGGTGAGTTTCTCGCAGTTCTCACACTGGGGCACGAAGGGGACGTAGTCGTCGTCGACCTTGTTCTGGTACTCGGAAAGTACCTCGCGGGCACGGTCGGCACGTTCGAGGACGCGCCGTGTGACGGCCTCGAACTCGCCGTTTTCGTACATCTCCGTGTTCGAGACGAACTCCACGTCCACGCCGACGAGTTCGGCACTCTTCTTCAGGAGGTTCGTGAAGTGTGCGCCATACGAATCACAGCACCCGAAGGGGTCGGGGATATCCGTGTAGGGCTTGCCGAGATTGCGACCGAGCGCGCCCGCGTTCACCTCGCCCAAACCCACGATGTTCCACTCCAAGTCGGCGAGTTGCCGGGGGACTTTCCGCAGTCGGTCCTTGTCGTCGGCGGTGAACACTTGCCGTACTTCGTGCCCTCGGTCGCGGAGCGCCTCAGCTACGAAGTATCCCCGCATTATCTCGTTGAAATGCCCGATGTGGGGCACACCGGACGGGGAGACGCCACCCTTGATGACGATGGGGTCCTCAGGGTCGCGGGCCTCGATAACGTCCGCGACTGAATCCGCCCAGAACGCTCGCTCGCCGCCGCTACCGACTGCATAGGGGTCTTCGGCCATTATGCCTCCGGGACGATTTCGGTGCCGTCGAACTCGCGGTCGGCGATGGCCGCTCGGACGCGTTCAGGGTCGGTGCCGTCTACGACGACGGTCGGAATGCCCGCTCGCTCGATGACCTTCGCGGCGAGTAAGTCGACCGGCGCGTTGCTCCCGGCGGCCATCTCCATCCCAGCGATGATGTCGACGAGTTCAGACGCCGTGAGATGGTCGAAACGCGTCGCCTCGGGGTCTTCCTTGGGGTCGTCGTCGTAGACGCCCGCGACGGAGGTTGCGTACACTAGTAGATCGGCGTCGACGTACTCGGCGAAGGCAGCGGCCACGGCGTCGGTGGTCTGGGCGGCGACGATCCCGCCGAGGACGGGGATATCGCCGCGCCGGATGGCTTCGCGTCCCGCTTCGTAGCTCTCGGCGGGAGTCGACGCCGCCCGATCGTCCAGCGCCGCGATGAGCAGGCGGCCGTTCAGGCGCGTGACGGCGATTCCCAGTTGGTCGAGTTCGATCTCGTTGGCCCCCAGTTCGCGGGCGCTCTCGATGTAGTCCCGAGCGGTTGGGCCACCGCCGACGACCGCACCAAGTGTGTGTCCCGCTTCGTCGAGTGTCTGGAGTGTGGCGGCGTACTCGGACACGCGGTCCGGTTCGAGATTCGGAGCGAGGACGCTTCCACCGATAGAGACGACGACTTTCATTGGCCCGGCGTAACCGCGAAACGCTCTTAAGGGTTGTCAACCCCAGTCGAATACCGCCGTCACAGCACACCCCGCCCGTAGACGATGGCAGACATACGTCAGACGCAGAACCAGCAACAATTGCTGTAAAGTGTGCTGGAAATACGTGATAATACCGGATTCGCGGGTATGAAAAATGGTGGACTCTCGACCACCTTGTGAGAGTTTAAAACGCTCTATAAAACGTCTAAAGCCCTCTGAAACGGTTATAAAATATGCATTTCACGGCAATTTTTCCTGAAAGCCGCCGAAGTGACGCGAAGCTTCCTTTCTTTATATACTCTCTCCGGCAGAAGGCATAGACGAGGTGACACAGATGAGCGCAACTGCATCCCCCGCCAACGAGGAAGAGCCCTCCAAAGAACAGCGCCTGAAGTCCTTCCTCGCAGAGAAGGCCGCGGACGGCGAAATGTACTTCAAGAGCAAATTCATCGCCGACGAGGTCGGCCTCTCGCCGAAGGAAATCGGTGCGCTGATGGTCAAGCTCAAAGACAGCGCCACGGAGATCCACGTCGAAAAGTGGTCGTACACGAGCGCGACGACGTGGCGCATCGAACCCGCGTAAGTCCGTCACCGCTCCCGCTTTCGGTCCCCCCCCGCTTCTCCTGTCGGGCAGAGTATATTAGTGTCCGCACGCTGTACGAGTGAGTGATGAGTCGTCCTGCCGACGAGTCCCCGTCGCCCGCCGAACTGGCGGCCGTCTTCCACGTCGCAACCGTCCACCGGGACGGTGAGACACTTCGATACTTCGGTGACCCACTCGTTCCTCCCCGTAGCGTCGCCGACGAACTCGCCCCCGTGTTCGCCGAGTATGGCTACGACATCGAGTTAGAGCGACAGGCGTCCGCGAAACCGACTGACGGCGGTACGCCGCTCGACACGCGCGGCCAGCAGTACGCGCTGGTCGCGGAACCGACCGAAGCGACTCACGGTGGCGTCCCCTGGCTCAACGTCGCGCTCTTACTCGCGACGGTCGCCTCGACGCTGTACGTCGGCGCGAGCGGGTGGTACTACATTCCCGTCGCGGAGGAGCCGCTCCGCATCTTCGAGGCGTGGCCGTTCGTCGTGGCGATGTTGGGCGTGTTAGGTATCCACGAACTCGGCCACTACGCCGCCGCTCGGTATCACGGCGTGGACGTGACGCTCCCCTATTTCATCCCGTTTCCCTCGTTGCTCGGGACGATGGGTGCCGTCATCAACATCCGTGGTCGCATTCCGAGCCGGCGTGCGCTGTTCGACATCGGCGTCGCCGGGCCGCTGGCGGGACTGGTCGCTACGATCGTCGTCACGATAATCGGCCTCACGCTCGACCCCATCTCAGTCCCCCAGAGCGTCCTCAACGGCGGTGCCAAGTACGGTATCAACTTCCACGACCCGCTACTGCTACAGGGTCTGCAGGAACTCGTCGTAGCGCTCGGTATCGGCGTCGAGTACGGTCCCCGAGAGGCTGTTCACCCAGTCGTCTTCGCCGGATGGGCGGGGATGTTCTTCACGTTCCTCAACTTGCTCCCGGTCGGGCAACTTGACGGCGGCCACATCGTCCGTGCGATCATCGGCCGCCGACAGGAGACCATCGCGGCGGCGGTACCCGGCGCGCTGTTCGCGCTCTCGGGATACCTCTATCTCACCCGCGATGCGCCTCCCATCGGCTTTGGCGTCTGGACGCTGTGGGCGTTCTGGGGTGTCTTCGCCACCGGACTCGCCTACGCGGGACCGGCGGAGCCGACGGTCGACGAACCACTGGACCGTCGGCGAATCGCACTCGGCCTCGTGACGTTTGCCCTCGGAATCGCCTGCTTTACCCCGATTCCGTTCGAGATAGTCACCGCGTAGCCACTCTTTTATCGCGTGAGTGAGACTGTTTCACAATCCATCCGCGGTGGACCACGAAAGACTGTATTTTCGACGGTTTCACACGGTTCACTCGCTCGATTGGCGGTCCAGAACAACGGCTGCAACGTCCCAAACTGTTGTGAAACTGCTGAACGTCGGCGAACGGTCTTGTGTTTATACGGGGGTGTGCCTCGTACGTTCGATCATAGCATGACCACCGACCCCGGCGTGGCCGACGACGTGGACGGCGACCGAGACGGGAACGAACTCACGGACGACGAACGGGCAAGTGCCGCAGCGGCGGCCGCTGAACAGGTCGAGACAGCGCTCGCCGACGACCGCTTTTAGTGTGAGTACCCCCGGTCGGGGAGCGTCTCGCCGTCGAGCGTCACGCCGTCGTCGGTGACAGTACCGACCCGCTGAAGCGGACAGGGGACCGCTTCGCGTGCGGCAGCGAGGTCGCGTTCGGGGACCGTACACACCAGTTCGAAGTCCTCGCCGAAGAACACGCCCAGCTCTCGCCGGTCGCCGTCGTCGGTCGCGACTGCATCGACCCGTTCGTCTATCGGTAGCGGCGGTTCGAGCGCCGCCCCGCAGTCGCTGGCCGCACAGAGCTGGTGGACCGACCGGGCCAGACCGTCGCTGGAGTCCAGCATCGCCGTCGCGTACGAGCGGAGCGCGACGCCCGCCCGCACGCGCGGTTCGAACCGAAATAGGTCGTTAGCTGCTTCGTTGTCGCCCCGTTCGAACAACCGCAATGCGGCGGCGGAGCGACCGAGCGTGCCAGTCACGCAGACCACTTCTCCCGGTGACGCGCCGGAGCGCAGGACCGGGTCCTCCGTGTCGCCCAGCGCCGTCGTTGCCACGGTGAACTCCTCGTGGCCGTCTAGATCGCCGCCGACGTACTCCGCGCCGACCGCCTCGCAGACATCGACCGCCCCGTCGACGAACGCCAGCAGTTCGTCGCCGTCGAACTGGGGGGCGGCGTAGACGGCCACCGCCGCCGTCGCCTCGGCCCCCATCGACGCGACGTCCGACAGCGACGCGCCGACGGCCCGCCACCCGGCGGTGTAGCGGGTCGTCCCGTCTGGAAAGTCCGTCCGCTCGTGGAGCATGTCCGTCGTGATGACCTGCCCGTCGACGACGGCGCAGTCGTCACCCGCCGCCGGGAGGCGGTCGCCGATGAGTGCGAGGGCAGCCTGTTCGTCCATACGAGGCCCGTCGCCCTCCCGGCGCAAAACGACAGGGGATACGCCGCGCGGTGACGGTAGCTGCTCTCCATCCCTGACCAGCCGTGTCGCGCGCACGTCGGTACGTTCAAACCGGCGACGCCCGACGGCACCGATATGGACGGCAATCGCTGGGCGACAGTCGCCGGGTTCGTCGGTGCGCTTGGTGTCCTCGCGGTGCTGGTGTGGGTCGTCGGCGTCGACCGGACGCTGTCGGCACTATTGCAGGCCGACCCCGCCGTGTTGCTCGCCGTCGTCGGGATCGCCGTCGTCTGGATGACTGCGTGGGGCCTGGCGCTGTGGTCGGTGCTAGCCGCGCTCGGCAACCCCATCGCACCCGCCACCGCGATTCTGGTCTACACGGCGGCCGTCTTCTCGAACAACGTCACGCCGTTCGGACAGGCGGGCGGCGAGCCGCTCTCCGCGCTACTCATCTCCTCGGCGGCCGACAGCGAGTACGAGACGGGGCTGGCCGCCATCGCCACCGTCGATACCGTCCACTTCGTCCCCTCTATCGGCTACGCCATCATCGGCTTCACCTTCGTCGCGGCCGGCGCGGTTCGGCTCGGCCGCAACCTCGTCTTCGCCGCCGTCGCCGTCGCCGTACTGGCGGTCGGCTTACCCCTCGGCGCGTACTTCGGGTGGCGCTATCGCTACGAACTCGAAGCTACCGTCGTCCGCGTGTTTACGCCGGTCGTTCGGGCGCTCGGCCGGGTCGTTCCGCGGCGGTCGCCGCCGACGGCCGCGGTCATCGAGACGCGCATCGAGAGTTTCTTCGCGGCCATCGAGCGCATCGCTACCGACAGACGGACCGTCGTTCAGACGCTTGGC
The DNA here is from genome assembly GCF_004681185.1 of Haloarcula amylovorans. Lineage (GTDB taxonomy): Archaea > Halobacteriota > Halobacteria > Halobacteriales > Haloarculaceae > Haloarcula > Haloarcula amylovorans. The sequence goes on from NZ_SRIF01000002.1 coordinate 652,294, forward strand.
CTCTCTGCCGTCGGATGGGGGTGTCTGGCCGCGTCGCTGTGGACGTCGCTGTACGCGATCGGCTACGCCGTCCCGGTGGCGACAGTGCTACTGGTCGTGCCCCTGGGCAGCATCGCCAGTATCGCCCCGCTTCCCGGCGGGTCGGGCGCTATCGAGACAGTGTTAGTGACGCTTCTGGTCTCCACCGCCGGTGTCCCGGCGGCGGCGGCGGCGTCAGCGGTCCTCATCCACCGAGGCGCGACGTATCTGCTCCCGACGCTTGTCGGGGCCGGTGTCGCGAGCGCTCTCGGCGCGAATCACGCGGCCGCCAGCCCCGGGGAGTGAACGGTTCACGCCCGGGGACGCGAACGATGCGCTTAAATGACGCCGACGGAAAGCAAGGGCCAATGACGACACTCTACGACGCGCCCGCCGAGGACCTCATCGAGGCCCTCACCGAGACGTTCGAGGACGAAGACGACATCGAGGCCCCCGAGTGGGTCACCTTCACCAAGACTGGCGTCGACCGCGAACTCCCGCCCGAACAGGACGACTTCTGGGAGCGCCGCGCCGCCAGCCTGCTCCGGAAGGTCGCCGTCGACGGGCCGGTCGGCGTCAACGCGCTTCGCAGCGAGTACGGCAGTTCCAAGCAGGGTTCGACGCGCTACCGCGTCCGCCCCAAGCGCAAGGCAAAGGGCTCGGGTAACATCATCCGCACCGCGCTCCAGCAGCTCGAAGATGCCGGCTACGTCGAGACCAGTGAGAACGACGGCCGCCGCGTCACGGGTGACGGCCGCGCGCTCTTAGACGACACCGCGGGCGAGGTTCTCTCTGAGATCGATCGTCCGGAACTCGAACGCTACGCATAGCCTGTCTCTCCCTTTTCGGCCCGTAGTCGAGTCTCCGAAATCGTTTTCCCGCCGACACCGATAGTTTCACCTAGCTATGAGCGGCGACCCCAGCGAGGAAGACATCGAAGAACTCCGCAAGCAGAAGATGGAACAGCTCAAAGAACAGCAAGAGGGTGGCGACGCCGAGGCCCAGCAGGCCGCACAGGAGCAGGCGGAAGCCCAGAAGAAAGCCGTCCTGCGCCAACACCTCACCGACGGCGCTCGCAAACGGCTCAACACCGTCAAGATGTCCAAGCCTGACATCGGCGACCAGATCGAACAGCAGGTCGTCGCGCTGGCCCGCAGCGGTCGCGTGCAGGGCCAGATCGACGAAGAGCAGATGAAGGAACTGCTCTCGGAACTCACTCCCGACTCGAAGAGCTTCGACATCAAGCGCCGGTAGATGCACTGCGGACTGCTGTACAGCGCTGGCAAGGACTCGACGCTTTCGGCGCTCCTCTTAGACCCCTTCTACGACGTGACCCTCGTCACCGGAACGTTCGGCATCGCCAATCTCGCTCCTGCCCGCGAAGCCGCCGAAGCCGTCGGCTTCGCCCACGAAACCGTCGAACTCGACCCGAGCGTCGCTCACGCTGCCGTTTCCCAGATGAGCGACGACGGCTACCCGCGAAACGGTATCCAGCAGGTCCACGAACACGCCGTGGAGACGCTGGCGGCGGGCGAGTGGACCGATTCGCTGGATGCCGTCGCCGACGGGACGCGCCGCGACGACCGCGTACCGACGATTGACCGCCCGTTGGCTCAGAGCGTCGAGGACCGCTTCGACGTGGACTACCTCGCGCCGCTCGCGGGCGTCGGTCGCGGCGCTATCGACGCGATGGCCGCCGAGAAGCTAGAGGTGGAGGCCGGGCCGAGCGAAGCAATCCCGAAGGCTGACTACGAAGTGGAACTGCGAACACTGCTGGCCGAGGAGTACGGCGAGTCGGCCGTCGGCGAGGTGTTTCCCGAACACACCCAGTCGCGGGTGCGTGGGTTGTCTCGATAGCGCGGGACCGGCCGTGGTATTCTCACCGGGAGAGAACCACCGACTACTGCTAAGTGAGTTAGCGACCGACGTTCACCCGTGGGGGAATTGAGATGACGATATTCGTGCCGTACGATGGGACGACAGTGTCGAGCGCGGCGCTCGAACGCGCCCAGTCGCTCGCGTATTCACTGGACGAGCCGGTAGTAGTCTCGACCGTCGTTCCACGCGACCGGGAGAACGCCCTCGACCACGAGTGGATAACGGCGGACGAGACGTTCGACGCAAAGGCGATCGTCTCGCGCTTCGAGGCGCGCGTCGCGTCACTCGCACCGACCGCGGAGTTTCGCCCGATAGTCCTCGCCGGGCGGGCCCAGTCGGGGAGTATCGCGCGGCGACTACGGGACGTCGCCCGCGAGAACGGCGCTACTCTCGTCGTGGTCGGCAGCGATAACATCGGTCGCTTCGTCAGACCCGTAAACACCGTTGGCGGCCGGGTCGCCGCGCGACTCGACACTGATCTCTACGTCGTCCAAGAGACTAAAGCGGAGTACGCTCCTATCGCAGACGAGTGAGTCGCCTGCGTGGGTGACCCGCCACGAACGAACAGGTTCAAGCGCGCCCTCGCTGTATGCGCGGACATGTACGACCGCGTCAAGGGCTTTCGTGACTTTTACCCCGAGGAGATGCAGGCGCGTCGGTGGGCGATGGACACCGTCGAGGACGTTGCCCGCCGGTACGGCTTCCGAGAGATCGGCACCCCCGCGCTCGAATCGACCGAGATGTACGTCGACAAGAGCGGCGAGGAGATCGTCGAGGAACTGTACAGCTTCGAGGACAAGGGCGGCCGCGAGGTGGCGCTGACCCCGGAGTTGACCCCGTCGGTCGCGCGGATGGTCGTCGCCAAGCAGCAGGCGCTCTCGAAGCCGATCAAGTGGGTCTCGACGCGCCCGTTCTGGCGCTACGAGCAGGTCCAGCAGGGCCGATTCCGTGAGTTCTACCAGACCAACGTCGACATCTTCGGATCCTCGGAGCCAGCGGCCGACGCCGAGATTCTGGCCGTCGCTGTCGACATGCTCACGGACCTCGGCCTGACGAGCGAGGACTTCGAGATTCGTGTCTCCCATCGGGATATCCTCTCTGGACTCCTCGAATCGTTCGACGCGGACGTGGACACCCGCGAGGCCATCCGCACTGTCGACAAGCGCGCGAAAATCGACCGAGCGGAGTATCTCGATGCGCTGTACGAGACGGGACTGAGCTACGACCAAGCCGAGGAGTTCGACGACCTGCTACAGGCCGGTGAGGACGAACTCGACACGCTCGCGGAGCGTTCCGAAGCCGTCGCCGACGCCACCGAGAACCTGCAGGACGTGCTCGACGCCACGGCGGATTTCGGTGTCCGTGAGCACGTTACGCTCTCGCTTTCGACCGCGCGCGGTCTCGACTACTACACCGGCGTCGTCTTCGAGTGTTTCGATTCTACCGGTGAGGTGTCCCGTGCGGTGTTCGGCGGCGGCCGGTACGACGACCTCATCGAGGGCTTCGGCGGCCAGCCGACCCCGGCCGTCGGATTCGCGCCCGGCCACGCCACGCTCCAACTGCTCTGTGAACGGGCCGGTGTCTGGCCCGCCGAGGAACTGACGACGGACTACTACGTCCTGCAGGTGGGCGACACCCGCCCGACGGCGGCTCGCATCGCCCGTGACCTGCGTGAACGCGGGAACGTCGTCGAGAGCGACGTGGCCGGTCGCTCCTTCGGCGCGCAGATGGGCTACGCCGACGATGTGAACGCCGAGACGGTCGTCATCGTCGGCGAACAGGACCTAGAGAACGACGAAGTGACGTTGAAAGAGATGGACGGGGGCGAACAGGTCAGCGTCCCCGTCGACTCGTTCCCCGGCGAGGACGACCGACCGACCTTCGAGGATTTCGTCTAGAGGGGCCGTTCCATCTCGTGTTCAGCCCGGTCCCGCAAGCGCGTCTCGAACCCGACCCCGTCGTACAGTTTCATTGCGACGTGGTTCGTCCGCTCGACGGCCAACCAGACGTGGTCGAGACCGTTCTCCTGTCCGTGGCCCAGCAATACCTCGATGAGTCGCGTTCCGATGCCCGCCGACTGGTACTCGGGGTGGACGAAGATCGCCAGTTCCGAGGACTCTCCTTCGGGAATGAGGACAGCGTGACCGACCGCTGTCTCGTCGTGCCAGACGACCACGTTCAGGCCCTCGTCTAACAGCGTCTCGACCCACTCGCGTATCTGTGTCTCTCCCCGTGGCGGGACCCCCTGCGCGCGGGACTCGTTGTCGAACTGTGCGTACATCCCCACCAGCGGCGACGGGTCGCCGTCGTAAGCCGTTATCTCGAGCGTTCGGGAGCGTTGGTCGGTGAACGTGACGGGCGGACGGGGGAACTGGCGAACCTCGTCGGCGGACGTAGCCATTACGTAGTGCTAGGGATAGGACACTTCTAAACTCATCCCCTCGATTCTCAGTGATTGAGAGTCGGGGTACACAAGTGATTGCTCGACGAATCACGGTCATGCGCGCCTATCGAATCGCCTACGACGGCCGCCCCTACAACGGGTTCCAGCGCCAGCCCGACGTGGCGACAGTCGAGGACGCGCTGTTCGACGCGCTCTCGCGGCTCGGCGTCTACGAGCGAGGTGACGACCCGCCCGAGGGCTACGCGGCGGCCGGCCGCACCGACGCCGGCGTCTCTGCCGTCGCCCAGACAGTCGCCTTCGACGTGCCTGAATGGCTCACACCCGCGGCGTTCAACAGCGAACTCCCGGCGAGCGTTCGCGCGTGGGCCAGCGCCAACGTATCCGAGCGGTTCCACGCGACTCACGACGCGAGCGAACGCACCTACACGTACCATCTCTACGCGCCGGACGCCGCCGAGGTGATGGCGCGGGCGGCCCTCGACGCGCTCCGGGGCGAACACGACTTCCACAACCTCACGCCGGATGAGACGGGGACGGTTCGGACCCTCGACGGGTCGTTGACCCGCGACGGCGACTTCTTCGTCATCGAACTGCGGGCGGGCGGCTTCTGTCGCCAGCTCGTCCGGCGAGTCGTCGGGCTGATCACCGAGGTCGCCCGCGGCGAGTCGTCGTTCCCGAAAGTCGAGCGAGTCCTCGACGCGGACCCCGTCGAGGGTCCCGAGGGTGTCGCCCCCGCGCCGGCGTACCCGCTGGTGCTGACCGACGTAGCCTACCCCGGCGTCGAGTTCGATGCCGATTCCGACGCTCGCGCAAGCGCCCGAGAAATCTTCGGCGCGTTGCGGGCCGAGCGGCAGACGGCGGCGAGGGTTGCCGGGACCCTCCGAGACGGTCTCTCGTAGTCGGAACGTCGACCCGCCGTAGCCGGAAAGCCTTACCCGACACCCCCGCTTAGACCGGGGCATGAGTTCGGTACCCGCCCGCGGCGACATCGACGAGGCGTACAAGTGGGACTTAGAGTCCCTCTACGCGACGGACGACGACTGGGAAGCCGCATACGAGGAGGCTGAAGAACGCATAGCGGACCTCGCAACCTACGAGGGGCGAGTCACCGAGGATGCCGAGACGCTCCTGGCAGTGCTCGAAACGTACGAGGAGCTGATGCGCGTCGTCGCCAACGTCGCCGCGTACGCACGGATGCGGCGAGACGAGGACACGACTGACGACACGTATCAGGCGCTGACGGCCCGCAGTCAGTCGCTTTCTTCGGAGGCCAACAGCGCCGCCTCCTTCATCGAACCCGAACTGCAGGAACTAGACCGGGGTGACGTCGAGTCGATGATGGACGAAGAGCCCGACCTCGACGACTACAGGCACTACTTCGACGACGTACTCCGGATGAAACCACACACCCGCTCGGCCGAAGTCGAGAACCTGCTGGCCGAACTGGGCGAGGTGACCGGCGCGCCCGGCGAGGTGTACAACATGCTCGCCAACGCCGACATGGCGTTCCCGACCGTCGAGGACCCCGACGGCGAGACCCGAGCAGTCACGCTCAACAACTTCACGACGCTCCAGAAACACCCGGACAGGGACTTCCGCCAGCGCGTCTACGAGTCCTTTTACGACGAGTGGGAGGGCGTCAGGAACGCCGTCGGCACGGCCTACAAGAACGCGGTCAAGACCGACGTGAAGATGGCCGACGCGCGCAACTACGACAGCGCCCGCGAGGCGGCTCTCAACGGCCCGAACGTCCCTGTCGAGGTGTACGACACGCTGGTCGATACCGTCCACGACAACCTGGACCACCTCCACCGCCACGCGGAGTTGAAACGGGAGGCCATCGACGCTGACGAACTGCAGATGTGGGACCTCTACGTCCCCCTCGTTCAGGAGGAATCGCCCGAAATCGAGTACGAACAGGCCTGTGAACACGTTACCGAGGCTGTCGCGCCGCTGGGCGAGGAGTACCAGACTCGCCTCGCGGAGGGGCTGGAGTCCCGGTGGGTTGACGTCTACGAGACAGAGCACAAGCAGTCGGGCGCGTACTCCGGGGGCACCTACGACTCCCAGCCGTTCATCCTGATGAACTATCAGGACGACGTGGAGTCGATGTACACGCTGGCCCACGAACTCGGCCACTCGATGCATTCGGAGTTCACTAGCGAGGAACAACCGTACGTGTACTCGGGCTACGAGATCTTCGTCGCCGAAGTCGCGAGCACCGTCAACGAGACGCTGTTGACTCACCACCTGCTCGAAACGGTCGAGGACGAGCGCCTGCGTCGGCACGTCCTCAACGAGTACCTCGAACGGTTCCGCTCGACGCTGTACCGCCAGACGATGTTCGCGGAGTTCGAACACCGTACCCACGAGATGAGCGAGGCGGGCGAACCGCTCACGCCCGACCGACTGGACGACCTCTACGCCGACCTCAAGGGCGACTACTACGAACCGGCGACACTCGACGACCGCATCGCCCGCGAGTGGATGCGAATCCCGCACTTCTACCGCGCGTTCTACGTCTATCAGTACGCCACCGGCATCTCCGCGGCTGTCGCGCTCGTCGAGAACATCCTCGACGGGGGCGACGACGCCGCAGAGCGCTACGTCGACTTCCTGCGTAGCGGGTCCCGGGAGTACCCGCTGGAACTCCTCCAGAACGCGGGCGTGGACATGACCAGTCCCGCACCTGTCGATTCGGCGCTCTCGACGTACGGCGAGTACTTAGACGAGTTCGCCAACCTCCTGTGACTCACCAGTTACTCCACCGAACGTAGCGACTGTTCGTCGTATCCGCCATTTTGTCGCTTGGCGACGGGGACCTGACGCAGTCGCACCCTGCATATCGCGTACCTGACCCAAAGGCACTTTGTGTCTCAACCGTGTAGTACCGGCCACCCAAATGTCGCGTAGCCCCTCGCTTCCGGACAGGCCACGGCTCGACCTCGATCCAGATATGACGCCCGAGGAGCGTCTAGAGGCACTCCGGGACCACTTCGACGAGATCGTCCGCGTCAACGAACAGCTAACCGACCAACTCGACGACGCCCGCGGTCGGCAGACATCGCTCACCGACGAGGTAGACCAGCTCGAACGCGAAAACGAGATGCTAAAGACCTCGTCGCTGTACATCGCCACCGTCGAGGAGCTGACCGACGACGGCGTCGTCGTCAAACAGCACGGCAACAATCAGGAGGTCTTAACGGAGGTCTCCCCGTCGATGCGAGAGAGCTTAGAAGCCGGCGACCGCGTCGCCATCAACGATTCGTTCGGCGTCAAGGAGATTCTCGATCCCGAGACGGACGCGCGCGCACAGGCGATGCAAGTGGAGGCGTCGCCGGACGTTTCCTACGAGGACATCGGTGGCTTAGAGGAGCAGATCCGAGAGGTCCGCGAAGCCGTCGAGGAGCCGCTTATCAACGCCGAACAGTTCCACGAAGTCGGTATCGACCCACCGAGCGGTGTCTTGCTCCATGGCCCGCCCGGGACGGGCAAAACGATGCTGGCGAAAGCCGTCGCCAACGAGACCGACGCCACCTTCATCAAGATGGCTGGCTCCGAACTTGTTCGGAAGTTCATCGGCGAAGGCGCGCGGCTCGTCCGCGACCTCTTCGAACTGGCCAGCGAGCGCCAACCGGCCATCATCTTCATCGACGAGATCGACGCCATCGCCGCGAAGCGAACGGAGTCGAAGACCAGCGGCGACGCCGAGGTCCAGCGGACGATGATGCAACTGCTCTCGGAGATGGACGGCTTCGACGACCGCGGCGAGATTCGCATCATCGCTGCCACCAACCGCTTCGACATGCTCGACCGCGCTATCCTTCGGCCCGGTCGCTTCGACCGCCTCATCGAAGTCCCCAACCCCAACGTCGAGGGTCGCGAGCGCATCCTCGAAATCCACACCGAACAGATGAACCTCGACTCGGAAGTGGACCTGCGAGCGCTCGCTCGCGAAACCGACGGGCTCTCCGGCGCGGAACTAGCCTCCCTGGCGACGGAAGCCGGGATGTTCGCTATCCGCGACGACCGAACGACCGTCGAACAGGCGGACTTCCGCGCCGCCCGAGAGAAGCTCGACCAAGAGGAAGATTCGGGCAGTCAACCGGTCGCGTTCGCCTGAGCCGATTTCGATCCAAAACGGACCGCTTCTCGCGCGGTCCTGTTCGGTTATCCAACAGTATAACGGTCGTATCCCTCGGTTAGTCGGCGATTAGTAAGGATGGAGGGCCGTATAACGGCTGACAAGGGTGACACCGGACTACTCACTGACCGACGGCGAGCTAGCGCGCTGGATTCCAATCGGCGGAGAGTTGTCGGTGTCACACGCGGTGTTGTGGACGGTCATCCTCCTCACGTCGCTGTTCGACGTCGTGACGACGACAGTGGGACTCGAACTCGGTCTCCGGGAGGGAAACGCCGTCGCACGGGCGCTCATCGAGAGCTACGGCGTCGTCGGTCTCGCGATCCTGAAAATCGGGGCGCTCCTCGTCGTCGCCCTCGTCTGGGCCGCCCTCGACGAACGCCGCTCGACGGCGGCGCTCGTCGGGTTCGCGCTCGTCTCCTCGTTCGTCGTCGCCCTGAACACGATCGCGCTCGTCACCTTCCTCTGAGCGGGTGGCGTCAAGGCGGTGTCGTCCCGGTCACTCCTCGGTGCGATGGTCGGCTATCATATCGCCCTTACACTCCGGACAGGACGACCGGAGCACGTCCGTCTGATACCCGCACTTTCGACACACGAGCAGTTTCGGCCGCTCGGCGTCGTCGGATCGCTGAGTCATATCCGTCTGTTTCGACTCAGTGATGTTAACTATTGTCACGGCCTATGTGCCATCGGCCGACCAGTGACGGGTTGGTTCGACCGCTCGGAGAATTTACCCTCACTCGGTACCTAGGCGGGAGCATGAGCGGGACGACACACCAGTGTCTCTGCGGGGCGACGCTTCGGTTCCGACAGGATCTGACGCGCGAGCGAACGGGGGCGACGCCGACGTGGACCTGTGCGGACTGCGGGACGCGGGTCCCTGGCGTCGTCGCGGAGAAGCTCTCTCACCAGCATCCGTCCTGAAAGAACGCGAGCGGCAGCGCTGGCAGTCCCGAGAGCGACTGCGAAGAAAGACTGGTCAGTCGATGTAGCCGAGCGCCGCGTCGATGCGGCCCAGTTCCGGCCCGGAGGTGTCGGACCCGCAGACGTAGCCGTAGTCGTTGGCGACCAGTCCCGACCCGACGAGCGGACCGCCGTAGTTGACCGTGCCGATGTCGGCGGGGACGCTCAACAGGTCTTCCAAGGTGTCGAGTTCGCCATCGGTCGCCTTCGGGTGACAGAGCACGCCCTCGTTAGTGGCGACGGCGGCGGTACCGACGGTGTTGACTCCGGCGATGACGCCGCGTTCTACGGGGACGTCCAGTCCGTCGCTGACCGTCTCGACGGCCGTATCCGAGAGGTCCGGGTGGACGTACGCGCCCGCGTCGTTACAGCAGACGACGTTGCCAGCGGCGTTGATGCGACCCGGCAGTTTCGTCACCGGCACGTCGACGACCTCCTGAATCCGCTCGATTTCGGTGTCTCGAACCCGAGCGGAGACGAGGAGGCCGTTCCCGTTGCCGGTCGCCAGCGCGCCGACGGTTCCTGACTGGCCGATGGTCGTCGGAACCACGGGAGCCTCCAACTCCTCGCCTAAGTCCTCTCGCAGCGATTCGTCTACGTCGGGGCGAACCAGCACACAGTCGTCGGTCGCACGGGCGAAGACACCGACGTACGACGACCCGGAGAACGCGGCGCGGAGCAAGTTTACTCTGCGGTCTCGGCTTCGACGACTGCCTCGCCCTCTTCTTCGAAGCGGGCGGCGCGGACGCGAAGTTTACTCGGCGGGTTCGACCGTCCCTTGGCCCACGTGGCCTCGTTGATGGAGGTGTCGATGCGGACGGCGTCTTCTTCGACCGAGAAGTGCTTGGCGAGGTGTTCGCGGATGAGCGTCATCGCCTTGTCAGCGGCCTGGTGGCTCGGTTCCGCGCGGGCGTCTCGGAGCGGAATCGTGACGACACGCTCCTCGAAATCACTGGAACTCATTATTCGTCGGTGTCGTTACGCCGCCAGTGGCGGCGCTTCGGGTTACGCTGCACTTCGCGGTCGGTCTTGAGCATGACCCAAGCCGGCACGCGACTGTTCTGGTTGTCGAGTTTGGCCAGCCGCTTCTTCTTGGCCTTCGACTTCTTACTCATGGTGTCCCGTGTGTTCCGCCCCGTGACTTAAATTCCTTCCTTTTCTGGCCGCGCTCGTCGACGGCGGGGACCGTCCGCTGTCCGGCGTTATCACGGTTTGTAAGCGGGGACGTAGAACTAAGTAGGAATATCGGCAGAGCATCATTCGATGAAGCGCCGGGTGGTCCTTCGGACGGTAGGAACAGGGGTGACAGCCCTCGGCAGCGGCTGTCTTGGTGGCGGCGGAGAAGTCGTCATCAGTATTCAACAGGACGTCACTGTCGAGCCACAGAACGCGTGGATAGAGAAAGAGATTCCGGACCTCTCAGATTCCGGCGGCGAGATCGAGTACATCGTCCGGTCGGAGACGCCCTTTGACATCTACTTCTTCGCCGATGACACCGATTTCTCCCAGTACGACTCCTACATCAAAGGCCACGAACCAGACAGCACGCCGTCGGGACACCCTGCCTTCAGCCAGACAGCGCTACCGAAAGAAGGATCGGGCCTCTATGAAGCGTCGACAGCCGACGGCGGGAACCGCGAACCCGTCGAGATGGCGGGACCGTACTACTTCGCTGTCGATCACTCGAACTACCGGATGGAGACCCGCGTCGAGAAGTACGACGACCCCCTGACGGCGTTCGTCGACCTGAAGGTGATCCGTAGTCGTTCGCCGTTCTAGACGAACGCGAGCGGGACCATCGCCAGTACACCGACTGCACCGCCGGCGACCAGTTCTCGTTTGCCGCCGCCTGCGAGCCCCGTGCCGTATTCGAGCGCCTCGGGGACGAACTCGGTGGCGACGAGGTACACCATCGCACCGGCCGCAAAGCCGAAGCCGAACGGGAGGAATTCCTTTGCGAGCGTCACGAAGTAATAAGCGATGACTGCCCCCAGCGGTTGGGGCAGCGAGGAAAACACCGCCCACCAGACCATCCGCCACTCGCTGACGCCGAGGGACCGAAGTGGAATGGCGATGGCGGTCCCCTCGGGAACGTTGTGAATGGAGATCGCGACGGTCATGAACACCGCCAGCAGCGGCACGGTAATGCCAGCGATGACGACGGCGTTCGCCGGCGACGCGCCCTCCAGCCCGAGCTCGGCGAAGGAGACGCCGACGGCGACGCCCTCTGGGAAACTGTGGACGGTCAAGATGCCGAGGATGAGCAGGAGTTTCTTGAAGTCGGCCTGCTCGAACTGCTTCGGCCCGTGTTCGACGCCATCGAGCACTCTGTCGGCGACTTCCACGAGGGCGACGCCCGCGAGCAGCCCCGGAACCAGCAGTATCGGCGACCCGTAGGCGAGTCCCTCGCGCACGAGTCCAAACAGCGACGCGGCCACCATGATGCCCGACGCGAGCCCCCACAACACGACGTTCCACCGGTCGGAGAACTCCTCGACCAGAAAGAACGGTATCGCGCCCAGCCCGGTCGCCAACGCGGTGAGCAATCCCGCGACGAAGACGAAGGCCACGTTCTCGACGGCGACCATATCGACCCTAGGTGAGTCGACGCTATAACAATTGTCACTAGTTTGATTGTTTTTGGCCGGCCTAGAGCTAGCGAGATGCGACTATAGTGACACTGATTCTATAGTTCGATAAACGGGGCCGTCGTCGCGCAGGACGCTCTCGGTGAGGCGTATCTCCTCGACCTGTAACCGGCCGACCTCCGGGTCGTTCTCTTCGACGACGCGTTGGACCTGGGCTTTCCCGCCTGCGTGGTCCATCCGCGCGACGGTCGCGTGCGGGGTGAACTCGTGACCCTCGGGGTCGAATCCCATCTCGACGGTTCGCGCCTCGATAGCTTTGTGGAGCGCCGTCAGTTCCGCGTTCCCGTGGCCCTCGCGGACCCCAACCCAGACGACGCTGATGTAGTCGAGCGACGGAAAGACGCCGAGTCCACCGAAGCGCGCTTCGAAGGGGTCGACGCCGCTGTCGCCGACGGCGGCTTCAAGTTCGGTCACGAGGTTCGTGATTCGGTCCGGGTCGGTGTCGCCGAGAAACTTCAGCGTGACGTGAGTCTGTCCGGGGTCAGTGAGCCGGAGCCCTGATGCACCCTCGAAGCGCTCCTGAACGGCTCGAATTGCGTCGTCGAGGCCATCTAGATCGACGCTGACGAACAGTCGCTTGCTCATGGCGGGGCTACGGCGTCGAGCGCAAGAAAGCTCCGGCGGGTTGTCCAGACGGTTCGAGGCGTCACAGGCGGGTCACACGGTCGCAGTCGAACCCGATACTGTTCGGGTCAGTGCACGAGCGAGTCCGACGACGACCGCGGTTACCGCGGCACCGAAGACGCCGTCGAGTGGTAACAAGGGTAACACGAAGAACCGTACGAATATCAGCGCCATCATCAAGAGGGCGAGCAGAGCACGTTTCCGCGGCGTCTCGGCCGGTTCGGTTCGCCAGTAATCGGGAACGTCTATGTGGGAGGCGAACCGGCGGGCGAGTAGCGCCACGATAAGCGTGACCGCGACACCGGTCAGGGCCACGGGGACGACCAACGAGCCGCCGTCGGCGTATATCACCGCACCAGTCAGTATCGCTACGCTGCCGCCGAAGACGACAAGGAGGGCGTCCAGAGCCAGCGGGTCGCGCACGGTCGATAGTTCGGCAGGTTATGACTTGAATCGTCACGTCTCGCTGACGTAGCCCTTAACCCGCCCCGTCGCCAAACCGAGAGCATGACAGACCGTGAGCCAGACGACCACGAGTTCTCCGAGGGACAGGGGTTCGACGACCCCTACGACGGTTTCGACCTCGAACCACCGGAGTTCGAAGTCGACCCGGACAAGGTAGATCCCGTTGACTCCCGCGTCGTCACTGACATGCTCGATCGGCGGCAAGTGCCGGCCGACGACATCGACGCCGAGCAACTACTCGATGTCGGCCTGGAGTACATGCACATCAACCGCCACGAACAGGCCGCCGAGACGTTCCAGCGCGTCGCCCAGTACACGGACGACGACCGCCTCGAACAGGAGGCGTGGACGAACAAGGGGGCCGCCCACGCCGAACTCGAAGAGTGGGACGCCGCCATCGGCGCGTATCAGGAAGCGCTCGACGGAGACGAGGAGTCCGACCACGCCGCCACCGCCGAGACGAACCTCGCGTACGCGCTCTGGGAGTCCGGCCGCTCCGAACAGGCGCTCGAACACGCCGAACGGGCCGTCGAGATCGACCCGCGGTTCGAGCAGGCGTGGTACAACCGCGGGTTCTTCCTCTTAGAGCGCGGCCTCGCCGAAGACGCCGTCGAAGCGTTCGACAACGCCATTCGGCTGGGCTTTCGCAACGCCGACGTCCTCGAAGAGAAGGCGCGCGCGCTCGAAGAGATGGGCGAGCACGATCGAGCTGAGGAACTGGCCGAGGAAGTCGAGGAGATGCGCGAGGACGCCGAACAGCAACTGCTGGAATGATACTCAACGAGCGCGACACCGATGAGGGCCTGCTCGTCTCCGTCTGTGACCCGGACATCATGGGCGAGACGTTCGAGGACGGCCCCGTCTCCATCACCGTCAACGAGGGCTTCTACGGCGGAGAGACCGTCTCCGAAGACGAGGTCATCGACAGCCTCACTCGGTGTAGCGTCGCCAACATCGTCGGCGAGGACAGCGTCGAAGTGGCCGTCGAACACGGCTTTATCGACGAGGAGAACGTCCTCGACGTCGACGGGACCCGGCACGCACAACTGCTCTGGCTCTAGTCTCTCGCTTCGATTCTACCGGCGCTACGCTATCTGCAGGCAGTCGAGTTTCCAGCCGCCTTCGAGGACGACGACGCGAAGCGTGTGGACGCCGCGCGGCAAGTCGAGTTGCGTCGTCACGGTTCCCCACTGCTCCCAGCCGCCCGTCGCGTCGAACGCGATGCGCGCTCGGGGGTCGTCGTCCACGACGAAGCCCACTGCGCCGCCGCCGAATCCGTCCGCTGCGGCGACTCGAAGCGTGATCTCGTGCGAGCCCGCCTCGCGGGCGTCGACTTCATAGGTCAGCCACTCGTCAGTGACGAGGAGATTGCGTCCGTCCTCGGGTGAGAGTGAGACATCTTCGGACTCCCAGCGGCCGTTGTGACGATAGCTTCGGTACGCACCCACAGGAATGGTCCCGGGCAGTTCAGATCGTCGCGCGTCAGGTCGGTGGTGGACGCCGTCTCGGCGGTCACACCACTCCTCTCGCTGCGGTTGGTCGGCCTTAACGTGGGTAACCGGTCCATTCTCGTCTGTCTCCTGGTCCCCCAGCATACCCTGAATCATACGGGGTACCACCATTGTTTTGTGTCCGCTAACCGGACTTTAGATGGGTGCTAAACGGCCCGTTATGGCGGGTTTAGGCGAACCGAAGGAAAGTTGGCCGTCGAGTCCCTCTGTCTACCCAATGAGTCAAACCGATATCGAGCCGCTCGACGTCGACCGCATCCGGGAGGAGTATCCTATCCTCCAGCGGGAGTTCGACGGGGAGCAGGTCGTCTACCTCGACAACGCGGCGACGACGCAGACGCCCGACCGCGTCGTCGATACCATCGCTCACTACTACCGCCATACGAACGCCAACGTCCACCGCGGGCTCCACCAGTTGAGTCAGGAGGCCAGCATCGCCTACGAGGACGCCCACGACCGGGTCGCCGAGTTCATCGGAGCCTCGGGCGAGCGCGAGGAGATCGTCTTCACGAAGAACACCACCGAGAGCGAGAACCTCGTCGCCTACGCGTGGGGTCTGAACGAACTCGGTCCCGAAGACGAGATCGTCCTGACGGAGATGGAACACCACGCCTCGCTGGTGACGTGGCAACAGATCGCGAAGAAGACCGGCGCGACCTGCCGGTTCATCCGCGTCCAGGAGGACGGCACGCTCGATATGGACCACGCGCGCGAACTCATCTCCGACGACACCGCCATGGTCAGCGTCGTCCACGTCTCGAACACACTCGGCACCGTCAATCCCGTCTCGCAACTGGCCGACATCGCTCACGACCACGACGCCTACATCTTCGTCGACGGCGCACAGTCGGTCCCCAACCGCCCAGTCGACGTCGAGGCCATCGACGCCGACTTCTTCGCCTTCTCCGGGCACAAGATGGCCGGGCCGACCGGTATTGGCGTCCTCTACGGCAAGAAACACCTTCTAGAGGAGATGGAGCCGTACCTCTACGGCGGGTCGATGATAAAGAAGGTGACATTCGAGGACTCGAAGTGGAACGACCTCCCCTGGAAGTTCGAGGCCGGAACCCCGGCCATCTGTCAGGGCATCGCCCTCGCCGAGGCCTGTGACTATCTCGACGACATCGGCATGGAGCGAATCCAACACCACGAGGAACAACTCGCCAACTACGCCATCGAGCGGCTGGAAGACGAAGGTGACGTGGAGATTTACGGCCCGCCCGCGGGCGAGGAACGCGGCGGCCTCGTCTCCTTCAACGTCGGGTCGGTCCACGCCCACGACCTTTCCTCGATCCTGAACGACTCTGCCGTCGCGATCCGGGCCGGCGACCACTGCACCCAACCGCTCCACGACAAACTGGGCGTCGCCGCCTCGGCGCGCGCGTCCTTCTACGTCTACAACACGCGCGAGGAAGTCGACAAGCTAGTCGAAGCCGTCGACGACGCGAGGCAGTTGTTCGCCTAGCGAGGCGCTCCGCGCCTCGAATAGTCGAGCGGGGAGCAAGCGACCCGCGAGACGCCCAACTGACGAGGAAGGTGATACGTTGATCGAAGCCGTCGACGACGTTCTGCGCGAACGAAGTGAGCGCAGAGCCAGCGAGACGAGCGAAAGCGAGTCTCGCCCGGCGCGGCAGTTGTTTGCCTGTGGGTAGTTCGAAACGAGGGGCGAGCCTTGAAGCGTGTCGAAATCCAAACACCTGTATGAGCGGACGAGGTGAAACCCCCGACGAAGAGAACGCGGACGAACCGGAGCAACAGGCGGAATCAGCCACGTTCGGAGAGACTGTCTACAACGCCGACGGAGCAGTTCTCGGGACAATACGCGGCATAGAAGAAGGCGGATTTTTCGTCACCACCCGCGAAGGCGTCGAGAGCCTGAGCATCGAGCACGCCCGTTCCGGTCACGATTTCGGGGAGGCCGAACTCATGTGGCGGTGCACGGTCTGTGGGGAGATGGGTGAGATTGACGAGGGGCTGCCCGACACCTGCCCCAACTGCGGAAGCGAAAAGGAAGCGCTGATGTACTGGACCGAGGACTGACCGCCGCGGAAGACACCGGCCAACGCCACCGCCGCCCGACCATTGAAGCGGCCGCCGCTCGAATGCCTTCGAGACACATGACACTCGAAGACGTGGACCTCGATTACGTCCGACTCGGTCAGACGGGACTGTCGGTCAGCGAACTCGCATTCGGGACGTGGCGCTTCGGCCGCGAGACGGACGAGGGAACGGTCGAAATCGACGAAGAGCGTGCCCACGAACTGCTCGATGCGTACGAGTCCGCGGGCGGGCGCTTCATCGACACTGCCGATGTCTACGGCGGCGGTGACAGTGAAGACTGGATCGGCGATTGGCTCGACGAGCGGGACCGCGAGGAGTTCGTGCTGGCCTCGAAGATTTACTGGCCGACCCGCGAGGACGACCCCAACGGTCGCGGCCTCGGGCGAAAGCACATCCGGCGCAACATCGACCTGATGCTCGATCGGTTGGGAACGGAGTATCTGGACGTACTTTACATCCACCGTTGGGACGAGCAGACGCCGGCCCGCGAACTCATGCACACGCTCAATGGACTCGTCGAGGACGGGAAGGTCAACTATCTTGGCGCGTCGACGTTCGAGCCGAACGCGTGGCGAGTCGCTAAGGCCAACGAGATCGCGAAAAAAGAGGGACTGGAACCATTTACCGTCTCCCAACCCCGCTACAACCTCGTCAACCGCGAGGTCGAAGGGGACTACCTCGACATGTGCCGCGACTACGGTCTCGGCGTTTGTCCGTGGAGTCCGCTTGGACAGGGCGTCCTCACCGGGAAGTACGACCGCGAGGACCGCGAGGCCGAGGACTCGGCGGCCAGCGAGGACGAGGGCTGGAAAGAGGCCTACCTCACCGAGGAGAACTTCGACGTGGTCGACGAAGTCCGCACCGTTGCCGACGAGGTCGATGCCACGCCCGCTCAGGTCTCACTCGCGTGGCTCATGCACCACGACGCCGTCGCCTCGCCGCTGGTCGGTGCCCGCACTGTGGACCAACTCGAAGAGAACCTCGACGCGGCCAGCGTCTCGCTCTCCGACGATCAGTTCGAGCGCCTCGCCGACTCGAAGGGCGGGCCCTACGACGACATCTAATCTGAGCGGTGCGGTGGCCGGGAGCGCGTTTCATCGCGCACCGGGAGACCGAGGGTCTCCCGAGCTAACGGGCGGCGAAGCCGCCCGTGAACGACTCGGGGAAGGGCAGGCCTGCAATAGCATCCGGCGGCTTCGCCGCCGGTTCCCCGAACTCGCGGCGACGCCGCGAGTTCGGCCTTTTTCATCGACGTTTTTCGAGGAGCGGTTCGAGCGCGCTAAAGGCGCGACTCGAACCCGACGAAGAAAAAGGTCGGACGGCAAGCCTTTTCCGCGCCAATGGCGTATGAGACGCTAACAATGGGTATCGGCGGCTCAGATATGTACCGACAGCAGATTCTCGACCACTACAAGAATCCTCGCAACACCGGCGAGATCGAGGACCCCACGTTTACCCACATCGGCGAGAACCCGATGTGTGGCGACGAGATTCGGATGGACGTCGTGCTGAGCGAAGACGAGGAGACCATCGAGCACGTCGCCTTCCGCGGCGACGGCTGTGCCATCTCGCAGGCGTCGGCGTCGATGCTGACCGAGAAGCTACAGGGGATGGCAGTCGAAGAGTTGCGGGAGATGGACCGCGACGACATCATCGATATGCTCGGTGTCGATATCTCTCCGATGCGAGTGAAATGTGCTGTGTTGGCCGAGAAAGTCGCACAGGATGGGCTGGACATCTACTTCGACGAATTGGACATCGAGAAGACGAAGACGGAAGCCGACGACGCCGAGACGCCGGAGTAACGCACCGGCTTCCGCAGGCACACTGTTTTTCCACCGACGGGTCGACGTTCGCCTGTGAGCGACAACGACTGGAATCCCGACGACTACGACGACGGTCACGGCTTCGTCACCGAGTACGGTAGAGACGTCCTGCGACTTCTCGACCCGCAACCCGGCGAGCGGATTCTCGACGTGGGGTGTGGAACGGGGCATCTGACGGCCGCCATCGCCGATAGCGGGGCCGACGTGGTCGGTATCGATGCCACGTCGGCGATGATTGCAAAGGCGCGTGAGACCTACCCCGACCTCGTCTTCGAACAGGCCGACGCTCGCGAGTACGACCCCAACAGCGAGTTCGACGCCGTCTTCTCGAACGCCGCGCTCCACTGGACGCCCGGCACGGATCACGACGACATCCTGTCGATGGCCGCCGACACGCTGAGCGAGGGCGGCCGGTTCGTCGCGGAGTTAGGAGGCGATGGAAACGTCCAACGCATCGTCGACGCACTCGAAGCGGAGCTAGACGAACGGGGGGAGGACGTCTCTCACCCGTGGTACTTCCCGAGTATCGGGGAGTACGCTCCGCGACTGGAAGACCACGGGTTCGAAGTGACGTTCGCCCGGTTGTTCGACCGGCCGACCGAGTTGGAAGGGGGTGCTGACGGTCTGCGGAACTGGCTCGAGATGTTCGGCGACGACTTCTTCGCCGGACTGTCCGAAACTGAACGTGACGACGCTCTCGACGACATCGAGGACCGTCTCCGTGAGGACCTCTTCGACCCGGAGACGGAGACGTGGACGGCGGACTACCGTCGTCTCCGATTCGTCGCCAAGCGGTGAGCCGAGTGGTCGCGCAAACGTTACTCCCCTACCGACCGTACTCGTAACATGGCTATCTCGTCCGAGGTCGTCGACCGCATTGCCGACGCGTCGCTTTCTGCCCACGTCGCGACCAGCGTGGACGACCGGCCCCACGTCGCCCCCGTCTGGTACGTCTTCGAGCCGAGTGACGAGACAGCGGAGAGCGCGACGCTGTACGTCCTCACGGGCGGGAAGAAATTGGAGAACGTCCGCGCGAACCCGAGAGTCGCCGTCTCTATCGAGCGAGCGGACGGCCCCGACGTCGACTGGAGCGTCCAGTTGCTCGGAACCGCCAGAGAAGTCGAAGACGACGAGCGTATTGAACACGTCCAGACGCGAATGGACGAGATTTATCGCAGCGGAGACGAGTCGTCTGAGACAGACGAAGATGGAGAAGCGACCGACGGTGGCGACGAGATAGAGTGGGCCTGTCTAGAGATTCGTATCGGCAGCGCGAGCTATCAGCAGTACTGAACGGAGTTACGCGAGGAAAACGGACGAGCGAGTTCCGCCAGGAAGACGTGCCGTGGCCGGTCGGCTAGCACGTCTCGGCCGCCACCACCCTTTTTCATCGTCGCCTTTCCTCACTCGCTTCGCTCACTCCTGGAAGGCTCCTCGAAAAACGTGGGCGAAAAAACGCTCGTTCGCTCCGCTCACTCGCGGGCCTACGCCAGGAAGACGTGCCGTGGCCGGTCGGCCAGCACGTCTCGGCCCCAGCTCACGGTGTCGGAGAAGGCGTCGGAGCGGAAGAAGTCCATCGCGTCCTCTTTGCTGTCCCACTGGCTGGCGATGAACATGTCGTTCTCGTCCTCGCGGTTGATCAGCAGCGCCGTCTCGCGGTGACCGTCCATGTCTTCTAGAAGGTCGCCGACAGTGGCGAACTTCTCGACGAAGTCGGCCCGGTGTTCCGGCTTGACGGTGTAGAACATCCCCATCGTCCCGAACCCGTCGGACTCGCCCTGCTTACGGACGACGCCCGGCAGGTCGGTGAGATACTCGCTCGCAGTCTCTGCGGCGTCCTCGGTGTCCCACAGCGAGGCGACGGCCGCGGTATCCGCCTCGGGGTCGGCGTAGATGCTGGTGCGGACGTGCGTATCGTAGCGTTCGAACGCGCTCCGGAGATTCGAGACTTCGTCGGCCAGTTTGTCCGTCTCGGCTTCGGAGTAGACGACAAGCGCGTAGACATCTTCGCCGTGGGGTTGGCCAGCGTAGACCCCTTCGGATTCGAGTTGCTCGCGGATGGACTGAGAGGAGGCCGCCGCTTCGGCGTGGTCCTCGTCGGTTTCGCTCTCGCTCCGGCTTTCGTCGTCCGCGTCGCTCTCGCCGAGCGGTCCACCGACTTGCGATTCGATACCGTCCAAGTCGGTGAGGAACCCGGCGGCCGTCTCGGCAGCCTCCTTCGCCGTCCAGATACTGACGACGTGGGCCTGTCCGCTCTGGGCGCGGACGGTGGTCAGAACGTGTCGGTCGTAGTGGTCGAAGCTCTCGGCGAGGTCCTCGACGTCGTCGACGAGGGACTCGGCGTCAGCAGAAGAGCGGAAGATCAGCGCGTAGTCGCCAGCGTCGTACTCCTCGCCCTCGTGGATACCGAGGCGGCCGACCCGCTGGGCGGCGTCCTCGACTTCCTCGAAGTCACCCGAGACGTCGGGGCGGCCGCCGCTGTGACTGGAATCGTCCTCGCCGTCGTCCCCGTCGTGGCCGCGGTCGCTCGTGGGGTGGTCGGCGTCCGCTGCCGCACCGCTGTGGGGATGGTCACCCTCGCCGGCGCTGCCGGGATGGGCGCTTCCGTGACCCTCGGAATCGCCCGCGTGAGCGTGGCCCGCTTCTCGCTCGGCATGAGCGTGGGTCGCCTTGCCGTCTGCGTGGGCGGCCTGTTCGACAGCGAGGTGGTCGTCGGTGGGCACTCGCTGCCCCGCGAGCACCGCGGGCAGGTCCACCGGGTCGAAGCGCCGGCCGACGTAGAACGGCCCGAACTCCGCGTATCGCGACGTCGAGGGGTCGAACCGCATCTCGGTCAGCAGCTCCTTGACGCTGGTCGTGTCCTCGCTCCAGAGCGTAATGCCCCACTCCCAGTCGTCGAAGCCAATAGAGCCCGAAATCATCTGATTAACCTCGCCGCCGTACCCTCGGCCGATGTCGCCGTGGCGCTTGATGTGGGCCGCTCGCTCCTCGAAGGCCGTGTCGTACCAGTTCTGTTCCGGGTCGCGGCGCTTGTCCATCGGGTAGAAGCAGACGAACTCCTCATCTGGAATATCGGGGTGCAGGCGCGACTGGATGTACTGGGCCAGTCCCGAGTCGTCGTCGACCTCGCCGTCGAAGTACTCGCGGGCCTTCTCCGTGTAGCCCGACGCCTCTGTCACCGAGACGTACGAGAACGCCCGCTCGGTGAACTGCGCGAACTCCGTCTGCTCGAAGTGGCGCTCGGCCGCGTCCAGATCGCCCATCGTCGGCCGCAGGTGCAGAATCATCACGTCGGCCTTGTGTCCGAGTACGGTGTAAACAGCCGTCTGACCCTCCTCGGCGTCGTCAGACTTCGTCTGACTGCCTGCCGCGCGTCGCTCGGCAACGTCTTCGACATCCTCGTAGGCCGAGAGGAACTCGACGCCTTCGGAGAGCGCTCGGTCACGGACTCGCTGTGGCGCGTCGCGCCAGGCATCCCAGTCGATTCGCCGACAGTCGTGCAGCACGTACCAGCCCTCCTCCGTCTGCGGGGGCTTGCGTTGGTCCATGTCGGCGGCTTACAGTTCGACAGTAACGAACCTTCCCATGTCGCCGAGGAAAGACAGGGGACTTCTGTGAGACCGTCGAGACAAAGAAGACTTCGAACAGCCAGAAAGCCCCGAACGCTCGTGGGCTACGACTCGCTGCGCTCCTCGGCCAAGGGCCTGCGGTGCTTACGTCATCTCACTCCACGAGCGCGAGGTCGGTTTCACCGACCTCGTCTAACGTGGCGGCGACGCCGCCACGCGTCCGGCCCCTTTCAGTCCCACCCGTGTCGGTTGCTCAACCAGCTATCAGGTGGGGCTTTCTGACTCTAAGCAGTCGTCGTTCGAACAGGTGCACCAGTAACGATAACCCAAAGAACTAGACGTCGAAAATGCGGCGGAGTTGGGATTCGATCTCGGCGACGAACTCGTCGAGTATCGTCTCGGCTTTCTCGTCGTCGGCGATGACGGCGGTCAGGCGGTCGAGCGGGTTCTCGGGCAGTTCGACGTAGAAGCCTTCTGCCTCGTCGTAGAACGGCTCGGACTCGTTGAGAATCTGCTGGTCGATGGCGTGGACGAGTTCGGAGTCGTAGCGGTCGTTCATCACCTCGAAGGCCTGTTTGTATGCCTTCTGCAGTTCCGGGAAGTAGTTCGCGTACTTGTCCTCGAATTTCTCGGGATCGAACTCCGTCATTGGCGGGAGATGGACGCCGGGGAATAAAGGTGACGCGGAGTCGGTCGTCGCATTCTCAGGGGCCCGCCGAGCGAGCCTCCTTCTGGGGGAGGTAGACGACGAGGTACGCGACGAACGACATGCCTACCAGCCCGCCCAGAACGAGGTAGACGCGGATATCCAATCCCACCAAAATATCGAAGATATCCATGATGGTCGCTCGCGGGTCCGCAAAGCCGAACGTCTCTGTGTACGAGAGCAGCGCTGCGAGGACGACCAACACGAGGTCGAACGACAGCCGGGAGTCCATTCGTCCCCGTAATGAGATATGGGGGCGTATAGCTCTTGCTGCCGGGAACTAGTCCAACTGTTCGGCGACGATATCGTCGGCGGCGTCGATGAACGCGTCTTCTTTGCCGGCGGGTATCGTCGCGCCGGCGGCGATGTCGTGGCCCCCGCCGTCGCCACCGACCGACTGAGAAGCCTCGCGCATCACCACCGAGAGGTCGACGCCGCGACCGACGAGCGGGCCGGTTGCGCGCGAGGACACCTTCCGCTCGCCGTCGGCGTCGGCGAAGGCGATGATGGGTTTGTCCGAATCCACCCCGTTC
This sequence comes from Haloarcula amylovorans, assembly GCF_004681185.1. Classification (GTDB taxonomy): domain Archaea; phylum Halobacteriota; class Halobacteria; order Halobacteriales; family Haloarculaceae; genus Haloarcula; species Haloarcula amylovorans. Next base: position 675,644 of record NZ_SRIF01000002.1, read on the forward strand.
GTGCCGAGTGCCATCCCGGCGACGATGCCGACGATGGTCTCCCGAATCACGTCGCCGGCGTCGAAGTACTGGACGTACTCCGACTGGGTGACGCCGCGCTCTTTGACGAGGTCTAGCCCCTCTGAGAGGTTCCGGCGGTGGTTTGAAAGCAGGGAACGGGCCTCGTCGAGCGGCGCGGCGCGTTCACCGAGACACACCGCCAGCCCCACGTCCGCGCGTTCGTACCGTGCGGTGGCGTTGAGTAGCGTCGAGAACTCGCTGGCGTCGCGCAGTTCCGTACCGGTCGGCTCGGCGGTGAGCGTGTAGGTGGTGCCCACGAGGGACTCTATCTTCGAGGCTGGCACCCCGCGCTTGACCGCGCGCTGGACCAGTGCGCTGGCGACTGTCTGGCGCTCGTCGGCGTCTAAGTCGGCCCACGTCCGCCACTCGCCCTTCGCCTTCAGCTCCAGCCCAAGGTCTTCGAGGAAGCGAGTCGCACCCGCTTGGTCGTTCGAGATGCCCGGAATCGGCACCTCGGTGGCGTATTCGAGGAGTTTCGGAAGCGGGCGGGTTTGCTTGCCGTACAGCGAGAGGTCCGTGCCCTCCGAGAGCACGTCGGCGGCGACGCCCTCCTCGACGATGCCCGTGTTGGCTCCGAGTAGTTCGCCGCTGGTGGCCTGCATGTCGCCGACGGCCCCGACGACGGCCAGCGCCGCGAGGTCGCGGTTGTCACCGTCCTCGGGTTCGAGCGCGCGGGCCAGCGCGTACGCCGCGCCCGCGCCAGAGAGTTCCGAGGCCCCGTTGAGGCCAACCAGCAGGGGGTTGACGTGACACTCAAAGTCGGCGTAGCCGTCCGTGTCGACGACGGCGTCCGAGTGACAGTCTGCGGGGTCGGCCGGTTGGTGGTGGTCGGCGACGACCATCTCGAAGTCGCCCGCGGCGACGTGTTCGGAGATGGCGTCGAGTTGGCCCGAGCCGAAGTCGGTGAACAGCACTGTCTCGTGCTCGCGGGCGGCGATGCTCGCTATCTCATCGGCGTCGAGTTGCTTCTTGAACACCGTCTCGACGGACACTCCGGCGCGTTCGAGTGCCGTCGTGGCGATCGCGGCACTGGTCAGACCGTCGGCGTCGATGTGGGAAGCGTGCAGGACGCGGTCGGCCGACCGCAGGCGTCGTGCGCCCGCAGCGGCGCGTTCGTCGAGTTCGGGAACGGGACCGGCCATCGTGGCAGGGTACGTGCGGATTCGGATATAAACTCCCGGTCGTCGCTACAGCGCTCCCGACGATATTGTTATGGCGCTGTCAGCCGTAGAAAGCGGTATGTCACGAAACCCGCGAGCGGCGTCCGACGAGCACGGCGAGGTGCGCCGATGAGTCTACTCGGTCGCATCTCCTACACTATCCGCGCGAAGCTCAACGCCCTGTTGAATCGGGCGTCGGACCCCTCGGCGGAGTTAGACTACTCCTACGAGGAGTTGCGCGACGAACTCCAGCGAGTCACTCGCGGCATCGCCGATGTGACGACCCAGAAGAAGCGACTGGAGATACACCGGCGGCGACTCCGTGAGAACGTCGAGAAGTACGACGGGCAGGCCCGCGAGGCGATGCGTCAGGACCGCGACGACCTCGCGCGGCGGGCCTTAGAGAAGAAGCAGGCCCACGTCGGCCAGATAACCGACCTCACCGAGCAGATAGATTCGCTCCAGGAGACCCAGGACCGACTGGTCGGCAAGCGCGCGGAACTGTCGAGTCAGATCGAGCAGTTCCGCACGAGAAAGGAGACGGTGAAGGCCCGCTACGAGGCCGCGGAAGCGTCGGCCCGCGTCTCCGAGGCCTTTACCGGCGTCGGCGATACGATGGCCGACGTCAGTCGCTCCATCGAACGCGCGACCGAACGGACCGAGCGGATGGAGGCCCGTGCCGCCGCTCTCGAAGAACTCGAAGAGAGCGGTCAGTTGGAGTCCGTCTTAGACGACAGCGACGACATCGACCGGGAACTTGACCGCCTCTCGAACGAGAAGGCCGTCGAGTACGAACTGGAGACGCTGCGAAAGGAGATGGACGCGGACGAGCAGGTGCGCGAAACCGCGGACTGAGCGCCGCCGTCGCGGCCCGCTGTCGCCTGCCGATAGAACCGACTCATTCGCGATGCGTCGGTGCCGCCGCTTCGACAGTCTCGCAGGCCAGCGTCTCGAAGTCCGCGCGGTCGGGGACGATATCGACCGGAATCCCCGCGTTCTCGGCTGTTTCCTTCGTGGGATTCCCGATGGTGCCGACCGTCGCATCCCGCAGCCCGGCGACGGCGTCCTCGCGGATGCCGCGCTCCTCGGCGGCCGCGAGGAAGTGCCGGACGGTCAACGAGGAGGTGAACAGCGCGGCGTCCAGTTCGCCCGCGGCGGCGAGCTCGGCCGACTCGCCAGACTCGGGCGGGCGGACAAGTCGATAGAGCACCGTCTCGTGGACGTACGCGCCCGCGGCTTCCAGGCCGTCGGTCAGAACCGCAGAGCCGTGGTTCGAGCGGGCCACCTCGATGCGAGTGCCGGCCACCTCCGATTCGAGCGCGCTGACTAGTCCCGACGAGGAGAATTCCTCTGGGACCACGTCAACGGAATACCCGGCTTCACGGAGCGCCGCGGCCGTCGCGTCGCCGATGGCACAGACCGTCGCCTCACCGGGCGACCAGCCGGCGTCGGCGGCGAGTTCGACGCCCGTCTTGCTCGTCAGGACGACGTAGTCGGCGTCGCTTCGCGGAACGCTCTCGGTCGGTTCGACGGCGAGCATCGGGTCGGGGACTGGGTCCGCGCCCAGCGATTCGAGCAGGGAAACGGCCGCCGCCAATCGCTCGTCGTCCGGTCGGAACGCCGCGACGCGGAGGCGCGGTTCCTCGCGCATCAGTCCCCCTCCAGAAACTCGACGACGCGCGCTCGCTGGCCCGCGACGGTCCCGATGACGGTGATAGCGGGCGGTTCGATATCTTTCGCGTCGCGCACATCGACGATAGTTTCGAGCGTGCCCGTAGCGACTCGCTGGTCGGGCCACGTCGCCCGTTCGACCAGCGCGACCGGCGTTTCAGGGTCCATCCCCGCCTCGTGGAGCGCTGCGGTGTAGTCGGGCAGTTTGCCGACACCCATGAGGACGACGATGGTGCCGCCGGTGGCCGCGAGCGCCCCCCAGTCGACAGCCGACTCGTCTTTGGTAGGGTCCTCGTGGCCTGTCACGAACGAGACGGAAGAGACGTGGTCGCGGTGCGTGACCGGAATCCCCGCGACCTCCGGGCCGGCGATAGCGCTGGTGATGCCCGGCACGACTTCGAACGGAATCTCGTTCTCGGCGAGCGTGACCATCTCCTCGCCGCCGCGACCGAACACCGTCGGGTCGCCGCCCTTGAGCCTGACGACCGTATTTCCCTCCTGGGCAAGCTCGACCAGCCGGGCGTTCGTGTACTCCTGTGGCGTCCACTCACCACCAGCGCGCTTGCCCACGTCCTCGCGTCGGTCCTCGGGAATCAGGTCGAGAATCTCTGGCCCGGGCAGTTTGTCGTGTAACACCACGTCCGCCTCGTCGAGGAGGCGGCGGGCCTTCACCGTCAGCAACTCCGGGTCGCCGGGACCGGAGCCGACGAGGTAGACTTTGCCGACTGCAGTTTGACCGCTCATTCGTCTTCTTCCTCCCGGGCGGTCGCCGCGTCGTCGTCGGCCGCGCCCGCGTCGCGCTTGGCCTCGGCGATGAGATCGTCGGCCCCTCGCTCGGCCAGTTCCGCGGCGAGGTCGACGGCGGCGGAGATGTGGCGTTCGGCGGGGAGGTCGCGACCGACCCGCACTTCCTCGTCGCCGTCCCGCGAGAGGACGCGGACGTTGGTGTGGACGACGCCGCCTTCGAGGGTGGCGTAGACGCCGATGGGAGCTACACAGCCGCCGCCGAGTTCCGCGAGGATGGTCCGCTCGACGGTCGTCTCGACCCGGGTCCGTCGGTGGTCGATGCGGTCTTTGATGTCTACGGCGAGGTCACCGTCGACGGCCGTCACCGCGAGCGCCCCCTGTCCGGGGGCGGGAACGAACGCGCTGGTGTCCAGTTCCGTCGTCCCGACGTGATGGGAGAGGCCGGCGCGGTCGAGTCCCGCCTGCGCGAGGACGATAGCGTCGTACTCGACGTCCGGGTCGCGCTCCATCGCCCGACGCTCGAGTTCCGCCAACCCGTTGAACCAGCCCTCGACGTCCTGCTCGTAGGGGAACTCGTAGTCGTCGTCCTCCGCTGCGGGCGGGCCTTGCCCGCCCGAATTTTCCGAGGCACGTTGCGCCTCGCCTCCCGCGTGTTCCTTCCGCTCTTGCTCGGCCTCGTGGCGCTCCTGGTGTTCGCGCTGGAGCGTCGGTGCGAGCAGTTTCTCGATGCGCGTATCCACGTTGCCCCGCAGCGGTTCGACGGTGAGGTCGGGTCGTTCGGCGAGCAACTGCGCGCGGCGGCGGAGACTCGACGTGCCGACCGTTGCACCCTCCGGCAAGTCGTCCAGTTCGAGTCCATCGGGCGTCACGAGGGCGTCGCCCGCCGCAGCGCGTTCGGGGACGCCGGCGACGACCAGTTCGTCGGGTCGCTCGGTCGGCATGTCCTTCATCGAGTGGACGGCGGCGTCGAGTTCCCCCGCGATGACCTTCTCGTCTAAACTGCGGACGAACGCGCCGGTCTTGCCGAGGCGGTGGATGAGTTCGTCGCGTATCTGGTCGCCGGTGGTCTCGACCTCGGTCAGTTCGACGGTGAGTCGTCGGCTGGCCAGTGCGTCCCTGACCGTGGCCGCCTGCCGCAACGCCAGATCGGAGCCGCGCGTGGCGAGTCGGAGCGTGTCCCCGCGTGTAGTCATACGTCTCTCTCGACGGGCCGCTTTGAAAAGCACATCACTTCCCGCGGCCGATTCTCACTGAAAACCTTGTAAGTAATAATTCCTAAAGATTTAATAGCGGCAATATCGTACGACCGGTGCGTGCACTGGCATGGACAGTGACTGACTGGCACGCACGGCAGGGGAGTACAGGGTGGGAGAGACGCGATGCGCCGGCGTGAGTTCTTGGTGGGAATCGCCGGCATCGGGGTGCTGGCACTCACCGGTACGGCGGGGGGTGCCGGCGTGGTGAACAGGGCCGCCGCGGTTTCTGAGCGTCGACGAGGACGGGTTTCTCGCGAGTCGACCGTCGCTCTGAGCGACCACAAGATAGACTACCGAACGCTGCGTCGGTTAGTGAAAGAGTTGTAACTGATGATGGACAGACGAGCGTTCGGCCTCTTCGTGCTAGCGATGGTCGCGGTCGTCCTCGCGGCCCCGGTGGCGGGTGCTCCCGGCGTCGACGGGTGGGAGAGCTACGCGGGCAGCGAACGCAACACCGGTGCCGCTACGTCGCTGCCGTCATTGGAGTCGCCGACGGACGACTGGAACCGCGCACCCGGCGGCGACGTTGCTGCCAGTCCCGTCGTCGCCGACGGACAGGCCTTCGTGGCGACGGGCGAGTTCGTCAACGCGCACGCGCTTGCGGACGGAACTCGACAGTGGACCAGAGACATCGACAACCAGCGATACGACTCGCTGGCCGCCGCCGACGGGACCATCTACGTGACGACGGCCGACGGCGTGACGGCCCTCGGCACCGCTGACGGGAACGAGCAGTGGTCGGCGTCGTTCTCGGGAACCGCCTTCGGGCCGCCGACGGTCCACGACGGCACCCTCTACGTCGGCAGCACCGACGGAACGCTGTACGCCGTCGACGCCGACACCGGCGACATGGAGTGGACCTACGACGCCGAGGCGTCCCTCTCGACCACTGCCCCGGCCGTCGCCGACGGCACCGTCTACGTCGGCGACCGCAACGGGACGCTCCACGCGGTCGGAACCGACAGCAGCGGCCTGTGGACCGAATCGATCGCCGACGAACGACTCACTTCACCGGCCGTCACTGACGGGTCGGTGTCCGTCGGCGCGGCCGACGGCACCGTCGCCGCGTACGCGCCCAGCGGCACTCAGCAGTGGGCGACCACGCTCGGTGATGCAGTGCTCTATTCGCCGGTCGTCACTGGTGACACCATCTACGCCGCGACGGCCGCCGGTGACGTGATCGCGCTCGACGACACGAGCGATGGCGCGACGACGTGGACGGCGGAGGTCTCGGCGACCGGCGTCGACGGCGTCTCGATGTCGCTACACGGCGACACGCTCGTGACTGCCACCGATGCCGGTGCGGTCCACGGTATCTCGACGGACGGAACCCACCTGTGGACGAGAGAACTCAGCGGATCCGCCGTCTCGCCGCCAGCCCTCGTCGACGGCACGGTTATCGTCGGGACCGACGCCGGAGAGGTGTACGCTCTGACGGACGAGAGCGCGACAGGCGGCGGTCGCGACGGGGCGACCGGCGGCGATGGCTCGACTGAGAGCGGGGCGACGGCGACCGAGTCGAGCGATGGCGAACCGTCGGGCGGAAGCGCCCCGCCGAGCGGCGGCGGTGGCGACGGCGGCACGGGTGGCGGTACGGGCAGCGGGGCGACCGGCGGCTCACAGAGCGACAGGGCGACCACGACGCCGTCCGGCGAGGCGACTACCGTGCCGGACGGGCCGGGACCGGCGAACGGCGAATCCGCGACCAACACCGCTGTACGGACGACTCAGACGAGTGGCGTGACAGCCGAGAGAACGACAGCGGATGCGACTCGGACAGCGAGCAACGGCGAGGGACCGACCGGAACCGCGACGACTGTGACCGACGAACCCCCCGGGTCGCCGGTCGAAACTACCGACGGAAGCGGTCCCGGCTTCACCGCCGCGCTCGCGGCGCTGGCAGTCCTGCTAGCCGGCCTGCTCGCGCGCCGCCGATAGGCTCACCACGGCTCGTTTTTCAATCCGAGCGCGTAGGCGATGCCGTTCGTCAGCACGTGCAACAGCGGCGTGAGCAGGAGAATTGCCACTAAGACGGGAACGGTGAACGTTTCGCCGAACCACGACGGTGCGAGGACGAACGCGCAGGCGAGCGCGCCGACCACGAAGTCGAGTTGGTCCAGTCCCGGGAAGGCTGCTCCGCGTTCGCGGCCGCTCCGGCGCTTGAGAAACGACGCTCCGATGTCGCCGAGCATCGCTCCGAACGCCAGTCCGAGGCCCGCGCGCAGCGGAAACGTCGGGAGCGCGTAGCCGACGAGGTCGCTCGCCGCGGGTGCCAGCATCGAAAGCAGTATTGCCAGCGCCAGTCCAGCGAGCGTCCCAACGAGGGTCCCGCGCCACGTCTTTCCGTCACCGAGCAGTCGGCTGTCGCCCATCGTCCGTCCACCGTCGATCGGCCGGCCCCCGCCGGCGAGCACTGCCGCGTTGTTGGGTACGTACGCGGGCAGCATCGCCCACACTGCCGTCACCACGACACCGAAGACGTCCATGTCCGCGCCGTCTCGGCCCGGCGTCTTAACGCGTGTGACTCGTACCGAACGCGTGTCACGACGACAGCGCGACGCGGCAACCTTCTTGCCGTCCGGGTGGCAACTATCGGGCATGTTGCCGCCACTGGCACGTCGGTTCGTCGCCGGGGAGTCGGCCGCCGAAGCCCTCGAACACGCCCGCCGGACGAACGAACGGAACGTCGGCGTCATCTGCAACCGGCTGGGCGAACACTACTACGAGCGCGCTCCCGCGGCCGCCGACACCGCCGCCTACGAGCGACTCGTCGCGGATATCGGCGCGAGCGCCCTCCGAGCCTGCATCTCGGTCAAGCCCTCCCAACTGGGACTGCTCGTTGACGAGTCATTCTTCCGCGAGAATCTCGCGCGCGTCGTTGAAACCGCTGCCGAGCACGGCGTCTTCGTCTGGATGGATATGGAAGACCACACGACGACCGACGCCGCCATCGATGCCTTCGAAGCGCAGGCCGAGACACACGGGGGCGGCGTCGGTCTCTGCCTCCAGTCGAATCTCCGTCGGACGGCTGCCGATCTCGAACGGCTCGCCGACGTGCCCGGAAAACTTCGGCTGGTCAAGGGCGCGTACGACCCCCCCGCGGACGTGGCCTATCAGGACAAAGCCGAGGTGAACGAAGCCTATCGCCGGGATCTGGAGTTCGTGTTCCGTGAGCGCACCGGCGGGATCGCCGTCGGCAGCCACGACCCCGAGATGTTGACGCTGGCAGCGGACCTCTACAGCGAGTACGAGACGCCCTACGAGGTGCAGATGCTGATGGGCGTGCGCACCGACGCCCAGTACGAACTCGCGGGCGTCTGTGACGTCTGGCAGTACGCCCCCTTCGGCAGCGAGTGGCCCGCGTACTTCTGGCGGCGCGTCCTCGAACGAAAGGAGAACGCACTGTTCGCGCTTCGCGCACTCACCAGCGGCTAGTGCTCAGCACGCGGGACCAGAAAGGAAAGGGCTCATATCCCGTGCCAGCCACTATCTCCTATGGCCTCGTCCTCGTCGTGGAAGCGTGACTTTGCGAGCGGCCTCATCGTTTTGTTGCCCATCATCGTCACCCTCACCGTCATCATCTACCTCTACGGCATCTTAGCTTCCGCGGCGTTTTTCATTCCCGCCATCGACTCCGGGCTCCTGATCGCGCTCGGGGTGCCCGCCGACGCCGCCACCGCCCGAGCGGTCGAACTCGCCCAGGTGTTCGTCGCGCTCGTCCTGTTCGTCTTGCTCGTCTTCTCCGTAGGCTATCTTATGCGGACCGCCTTCGGCGACATCGTCGAACGGGCCCTAGACGACGCGATGAACCACGTTCCGGGGCTTCGGGTGGTGTACAACGCCTCGAAGATGGCGGTCGAGACGGCAGTGTCGGGCACCGAAGAACTCCAGAAACCAGTGAAACTCGAAGTGTGGGACGGGCTGCGGATGACCGCGTTCAAGACCGGCAAAACGACCGACGACGGCCGCGACGTCCTGTTCTTGCCGACGGCCCCGAACATCACCACCGGATTCGTCATCGAAGTCGACCCCGAGGACTACGAGGAGACCGACGAACGCGTCGAAGACGCGCTGACGCGCATCCTCAGCGCCGGGTTCGGCGACACCGACAAGGGTGAGAGCCCGCTTCCGATCACGGGCGAAGACTAGCTGCGGAGCCGCTCAGACGTACCGGAACCACTCTTCGCGCTCGCCCGATTCCACGAGGTCGAAGAAGGCGTTCTGAATCTCGTCGGTCACCGGGCCTTTCGTCCCTTCGCCGATCTGGTTGTCGTCGACGCTGCGGATGGGCGTCACCTCCGCTGCGGTGCCGGTGAAGAACAGTTCGTCGGCGGTGTACAGTTCGCCCCGCGAGATGGTCGCCTCGTCGTGGACTTCGTAGCCGCGCTCCTCGGCGAGTTCGATGGCGGTGCGGCGCGTGATCCCGTCGAGGATGGACTCGGCCAGTCCGGTCGTGTATATCTCGCCGTCGCGGACGAGGAAGATGTTCTCGCCCGGCCCCTCGGCAACGTTGCCCTCCTTGTTGAGGACGATGGCCTCCATGTAGCCGTTGCCCTTCGCCTCCAGCGACGCGAGGACGCTGTTGACGTACGTCCCGGTCGTCTTGGCGTTCGTCGGAATCTGACTGGAGGAGTACTTCCGCCAGGAGGAGACGGCCACGTCGACGCCGTCTTCGAGCGCTTCCTCGCCGAGATACGCGCCCCACGGCCACGCGGCGAGGCCGACCTGCACCGGCGATTTCCCGGGGTTCAGTCCCAGCGGGCCGTAGCCGTAGAAGGCGATGGGGCGGATGTAACACGACTGGAGGTTCTCGCGGCGGATGAGTTCCTCTGTCGCCTCGGTGAGGTCGTCCTTCTCGAAGGGCATTTCGATGTCGTACACCTCCGCGGAGTCGTAGAAGCGATCGAGGTGCTCCTCCCAGCGGAAGATGGCCGGGCCTTCTTCGGTCTCGTAGCAGCGGACGCCTTCGAAGACGCCGGTGCCGTAGTGGAGCGCGTGGGTCAGCAGGTGGACGTTCGCCTCCTCGAAGTCGACGAACTCGCCGTCCATCCAGACCTCCTCGACGCCCTCGAACATCTCGGGACGCTCGCTCATGCCCCTTCCCCCGAGGTCCGACAGTCACTTTCGGTACCGACCGTTCGCTCGTCGTGAGTCATATATCCCCCATTGAATCCCTTGGTTAAGAGTGTTGACGGTGTCTGTCCACTGTTGACAGGGTGCCGGCGACGCCAAAAGAAAGGACGCCTCGTCGGCGAGCGCACGAGTCCCTCGTGGGCCCTCGCGCTCGCCGAGACGCGCTACGTCAGTTAGCTGCGGTCGCGGTCTCGTTCTCAGGCGTGGCCGTCTCCTCGTCCGGTTCGAGGACGATGACATCCGAGGGTGTTCCCTCGCTCTCGCCGTCAGTGCCAGACTCGTCCATCGGCGTCCCGGTCATATTCTCGTCCTGCTGGTCGGTCGCGTTCTCGTCCGCGGCGGCGACGCCCTCACAGCCGCCAGTCGAGAGCGTCATCGGTTCCGAGAGGTCGAGCGCAGTCCGGGTCGGCTCCGCGTCCTCGTCAGAGGCGTTGGCCGAGACCACTTCCCAGTTCTCGACGGTGCCGTTGTAGTACTGGCCGGCCAGCACGGCGTCGTCGTTGAAGGCCGGACTGACACTGACCGAGAAGTTCTCGCCGAGGCCGCTGTAGACGCCGCCGTCCGTGGCCGCGTCGCCCCACGTCCAGTCGACGCGAGCGGTCTCGTTGTCGACGGTCCAGACGTCGTAGCTGGTAGGCCCGTCGTACTCGTCGTCACGGACCGTCCACGTCCCGTTGGCCGGGAGTTCGGTGATGTCGAGGGAGGCGGATCCGCCGGTCGAGTTGGCGTTGCCCTCGTTACCGTGGACGAACACCAGGCTCAGCGTGTCGTCGGCCGTGTCCTCGGTCCCGTTCGTGTCCGAGTACAGGAAGACGATGCTCGTGTTGGCCCGCTGGAGGTTCGTCGTCCCCTCCGAGCCGTACGCATCGCCCGTCGTGTTAACGTATGGGTTATCGGAGAACTCCTCCGGGAGGCGATAGTCGTAGAACTCCAGTGCGGACTCGTTGCCGGAGATCGGCGTTACCACGGTACACTGCCCGCCCTGGACGGCGGCGTACGACTGCGCGTCGGCGCTCGCCGCTTCGTCGGTCTGCGTCTCCTCCTCGCCGTCATCCGTCGGCGTTTCCGCTTCGTCATCCGCCGGCGTCGCCGTCGGTTCCGCCTCGTCGTCCGGCGGCGTCTCCATTGGGTCGTCGGTCGGTGTCTCCATTGGGTCGTCGGTCGGTGTCTCGGTCGGCGTCTCGTCGGCCTGCGATGCGGCCAGGCCGGTCAGCGGTACCAGTAGGACGGAGACCACCACGAGTATGGTGAGGAGTCGTCGTCCAGAAAGCCAGTTCGAACTTGGGATCGGTGCCATGCATCCAATCACCCACGACAAGCGGGCATTGTTATTCCCGCCGTAGAAATGCGTAAGCCGGGCTGAGCGAAAGAGCGACTGCGACAAGCCCGGCTTAGGTGTCGGTAGCTCGGAGTATCGAAGAACTCAGTCGAGCGCGGCCAGCAGCGCCGCCCCTTCGACGTAGACCAAGCCTTCACGCTCGGCGTAGGCGCGGGCGGCAGCCGGCGGCAAGGCCTCGCCCGTCTCGTCGTCGAGCATCTCACAGACGACCGCGGCGGGGGGCTGATCAGCGGCAGCGGCCAACGCGATCCCGAGTTCAGTGTGGCCTTCCCGATCTTCCAAGAGGGCCGGGGCGGCCCGCAGGAGGTGGACGTGACCCGGCGAACGGAACGCCTCGGCGAAGGTCGCGGCATCGGGGTCGGCGGCGGTAGCGGCGAGTTCGCGGATGGTCAGCGCGCGGTCCTCGTCGGTGATGCCGGTGAAGGTGTCGCGGTGATTCACCGTGAGCGAGAACGAGGATCGTTCGTCGTAGCCCAGTTCGTGGTCCACGGCGGTCGGGTGGTCGACGACCTCCTGCATGAACGGCAGCGAGAGCGCGTCGGCGACGGCGTCTGAGAGGGCGACACAGACGAGGCCGCCCGCGTCGTTGCGAAGGCGCGCGACCGCTGCCGGGTCGACCGCCCCCGCCGGGTAGACGATATCTGTTTCGCCTTCGCGATCGGCAGCGTCGTGGATCAACACGGGCTCGCCGCGTGCGAACGCGGCGACGGCGTCGGCGGCGCTGTCCGTGTCCACGGGTGACTCACTCCGAGACATGGACGGTCACCTCGTCACCGTCTTCCAGTTCCAGCACGTCCCGGAGCTTCTCGGGGGCGATGACCTCCAGTTGCTCCTCGCCGTGGTGGGTTCGCTCGGGCGCGATGACGTGAGCGGGTTCGTACTCGCCGTCGCCGCTCTCGACGGAGACCGGGTAGCAGTACGCTGGGCCGTAGGTGCGCTCGTCGTCTTCCCAGCCCTCGATAGTGACCGGCTCCAGCGCGCCGAGTCGCGCGCGCTTGCGGACGCTCTCCTCGGTGAGTTCGAGGTTCAACGTCCCGGCGAACGGTTCGTAGTCCAGTCGCTCGATGAACTGCTCCATGTACCCCGGGAGCGTGATGTAGTGTCGTCCCTCGCCCATCCCCGAGGTGACGATGCCGTTCAAGTGGACGCTCGCGTCCGACTCGAAGATGCGCCGGTAGTCTGCGTACTCAGACTGGAGGCGACGCTCGCCCGCGGCGGTGATGCGGACCTCCTGTCCGTCGCTGACGATGTCGCGGTCCAGCAGGTCAGCGTCTTCGAGGCGTTGCAGACGGCGCGAGGCTGTCTGGTTCGAGGCGTCGAGTCGCGCCGCGAGGTCCGCACAGGACACCTTCGTCGGCTCGTCCATCGCGCCGTCCAGCGCGAGCAGTTTCAACGTCGCCAGTTCGTCGTGCCCGACGACCTGTCCCGATGATTCAGCCATGTAGTGAGCTATGAAGTCGCGCCCGATAAGCGTACCGAACGTGATATGTGTTCCAGAAATGGAACGGTGAGCAACGCGCGAAGCGTTGTCTCGAACTGTCACCCACGAAGCGGCCCGCTTCTAGTACTCCACGAGCGCGTCTCGCTCCCAGAACTCGCTGCCCTTCTCCAGTTTCGGCACCCACGTCTGCTCGTCCTCGGCGAGGACGGCCACGCGGGACTCCTCGACCTCTTTGAGCACGTCGTGGGGGAGATACTCGCCGACGGCCTCGGTGAACTCCCGAACCTCGCCGTGTTCGGGCATCGAGTCCCGATCCAATCGCCCGCGCGAGTGGCCGACGTGCATGTACGCCTTCATCTCGACGAAGTCGGCGTTCGCTCGGTCGCACATCGCCGCGTACCACTCGGGGTGGTGCATATTGTGGCCGTTGACGAGCGTTGTCCGGACGACGGTGCGTGTTTCGTCTTTCTCGGCGAGGACATCCAGCGTATCGATTAGCGACTCCCACGCGCCGTCCTCGACGGCCTTGACTGTCGAGTCGAACGTCTTGCGGTCGGGAGCGTCGACGGAGACGTACAGCTGGGTCGGGTCGCACTCGGCGAGCATCTCGGGATTGGTGCCGTTCGAGACGAGGAAGGTCGTGATGTCTCGCTCGTGGAACTCCTCGATGAGTTCCGGCAGATACGGATACAGCGTCGGTTCGCCGTCCAGCGAGATAGCGACGTGACGCGGTTCCATCGCCTGATCGAAAACGTCGTCGGGCACCTCGTCGTTGCCGCCGAAGCCCGAAAGCAGGTCCGTCTGGAGTTCCACGGAAGCGTCGACGACGGCCGCCGGGTCGTCCCACTCGACGTCGCCCAGTTCGTAGGCGTGGCCCGCGTGGTCGCGCCAGCAGAAGACACAGCGCTCGTTGCACTTCACGACGGGCGTCATCTGGATACACCGGTGGGACTCGATCCCGTAGAAGATGTACTTGTAGCACTTCCCCTCGCCCCGCATCGCGTTCTTCGTCCAGCCACAGGCCTGTGCGGCCGTGTGGTTCTGGCTGTGGTAGTCGGGGTCATCTACCTGTTTGGCCCCGTCGGACTCGCTCATTATCGAGACAGATGGACGCCAAGCCTAAAACATCCTTTCGTCCGCCGCATCCCGTCCGTCGAACGGAGAACCGGTGATCGCTCGCTCTGATCGGTTCGGTGCTCTCATGGTGGCGCTGGTGTAGTTATATTCTCACACTATAAGTACAATTTCGCATATCTGAATCTCTTATATCGGCTTTAGAAGTAATACTCCCGGATCTGCCCTTATTTTCTATCTCTATTCCCAGCATATGATTGTATTTCCTCTAAAACATTCCCAAATCCGCCCTTACGGGACTACCAAACCGTTCCTGACTCCATCGGAGTCGCCAGCTCGCGTTGTGGAGTTCCCTCGCAGCGGCAACGTCCTCGACAGGGCGGGTGACAGCGAGTTCGGGGAGTGCTGCCGCGCCATACTGGTCTCCGTTCGAGTCGTTCAGCCGCCCCACTCGCCGCCGACGTCGTCGGCTATCTGATCGCGCCACGACTCGAAGCGTTCCTCGCAGGGCGGACTGTCCTTGATGTGATCGACGAATCCGACACCGCCGTCGGTCAGTGCCGCACCGCAGAACGGACAGAAGTCCGGATTCTCCCAGTCCGGCGAGTCCCGCTGTGGATGTGAGTGCGAGCCCATGTATACCGTGTTAGCACCGGTCGGCAAATACTCTTTCCCGGCCACGACTCGCCCCTCGACAGCGAGGGCCGGGTGGGCGGACGCTTCCAGCGAGTACGTGCCATCCGACTCTCGGACGACGTGCACGTCGCTGCCGAAGGCAGCGAGCAGTTCTACGTTCGTTCGGACGTGTGCCGTTTCCGACGGAATGCGGACCCGGCCGCCCGCGAGCGCGAGGAACACCAGTAACTGGTCGGCCATGTGCGGATCGACCGGCGCACCCGTCGCGTAACACGCCGGAACTGCGCGACCGCGTCCTCCGCGAGGCTGTGAGCGTCGGGGCGGTCGTAGTGCTCAGTACGGCGGCGATTCGGCTTCGATGACGCCTACGAGGTTGTCGAGTTCGTCGGTGAGCAAGACGAGGACGTCGTCCAGCGTGATGATTCCCGCGACGGTACCGTCGGCATCCACCACCGGCATCCGCCGGACCGCGTGTTCGTACATCTTTGCCGTCGCTTCGAGAATCCCCGTCTCGGCGTCGACGGTGGTCGGTGTCTCCGTCATCACGTCTTCGGCAGTTACCGCCGTTGGGTCGCGCCGGGGCTCTAACACCTGCAGCGTGAGGTCGCGGTCGGTGACGATGCCGACCGGTCGGTCGTCGTCCTCGATGATGACGCTCCCGACCGCTTCCTCTTTCATCACCGTCGCGAGGTTGCCCGCGGACTGCTCTCTGTGCGCTGTCTTGACGCTCGTTCGCGCCACGTCGCGTATCGGCATCGTTCTTCAGTTGGACTTCGAGGGTCAGCGTACAATAGTATACGCCCACCGACCGGCGTTTCGACGGCAGTACCGCTCGCGAGAGGACCGCCCCCGAGCCGGCCCCACTCTCGACGGTACCTGTAGTTTAGCCCTGGAGGTGTCCACTCGGCGACAGTCGACCTTACTGCTTCGCAACGGTTGCTTACGAAGACATGGCAGTGATATGCGACCGCTCGACCGGCGCGAACACGCTCCGAAGGAACTCCCCTCTTTGCCCGATAAGACATCGATACCGGCGTGGTTATAACATATGTACCTATGTTACTGTCTCTGTAACCGTGGCGTCGCGACGACGAGCCTGACGTGACGTGCCGACGCAGCCGAGCAGCGGGAAGACGCCGTCGGGAGGGTGATTCGGCCAGTGGTAATCAGTTGCTTCCAGCGGTGAACCGCCGGCCGAGCCGAAGTGGGTCCGACACAGCCGTCTCACTCGTCGGTGAGTCGCTGGAGTTCGTAGCGGTACGTCCGCGGG
This sequence comes from Haloarcula amylovorans, assembly GCF_004681185.1. GTDB lineage: Archaea > Halobacteriota > Halobacteria > Halobacteriales > Haloarculaceae > Haloarcula > Haloarcula amylovorans. The sequence continues at coordinate 691,431 of NZ_SRIF01000002.1, forward strand.
TCTCGCTTCACGACGAGGGTGTAGCTGTCACCGTTCCGTTCGAGCCGGTCGAAGTGCTGGCCGAGGTTCCCCGGGTTCAGCGAGTCCGTTCCGCCGTCCAGTCCGAAATACAGCGTCGCCATCTGGTGGCGCACGTCGTCGTGCTGTCTGGCCTCCACCGCGAGGCCGGCTAGGGAGACGACGTACCGCACGAGAACGAACGCGACCGGACCGAGCACCAGCCCGATTCGTTGAAGGGGCGCGTACCGTGTGTCGCGTTCGTTCACGTCCCACGTGTTGGCAGGTGGGATACTAAAACGCTGCAGGTCTGTGCCAGATAACGACGTCCGTCGTCAGTCGGCGAGTCGTTCGGGGTGTGCTAGTTCGCAACTCGGTAGTTTGTCACACGGTATTATATTGCTGGCCGCGGCAGTTCTGCGTGGGATTCCCAATGGTCGACAGACTCGCAGACCGGACAGCACTGATTACGGGCGCGGCGTCGGGCATCGGCCGGGCGATAGCGATTCGGTTCGCCGAGGAGGGCGCGAACGTCGTCGTCGCGGACGTGCGCGAGGAGCCGCGCGAGGGTGGACGGCCGACGCACGAGGTCGTCACGGACGCCGAGTTCGTCGAGACCGACGTCTCCGACGTCGAAGCGATGCACGACGCCGTCGAGGAGACGGTGTCGGCGTTCGGCGGCCTCGACGTACTGGTGAACAACGCCGGGATATTCCCCGGCAGCCATCCGATAGAGGCGGTCGAGGAGGCGGAGTACGACCGCGTCATGGACGTCAACCTCAAGAGCGCCTACTTCGGGTGTAAGTTCGCAGCGGACCAGATGCGCGAGCAGGGGGGAGGCGGTGCCATCGTCAACATCTCCTCGATCGCGGGGTTGGTGGGCTACGACGACGCCGCGTCCTACTGCGCCTCGAAGGGAGCGGTCGCGAACCTCAGCAGGGAACTCGCGCTCGAACTCGGCCCGGACGACATCCGCGTCAACGCTATCAACCCCGGCGTCATCGAGACGGCGATGACAACCCAAGACACGTCGGCTGCTGGCGCGATGGACGAGCAGATTCCGTTACACCGAGACGGTCAACCTGCGGATATCGCCGGGGCCGCACTATTCCTCGCGAGCGACGATGCGGCGTACGTCACCGGGCACAATCTCGTCGTCGACGGGGGATACACCGCGAAGTGACCCCAGTACCCACGCGAACTGCTTTGTGGGTCGAAGCCGAGTTTGGAGTATGGGCAATCAGAGTCTACAGCCTGACGTATCGCGGCGAGAGTTCTTCCAGGTCGCTGCGGGAGCGGCTGGTGTCACGGGGACTGTGGGCCGGGCCGCGGCGCAAGAAGGCGACGGGGGTGGTGGCGAAACCGTCACCATCGACATGACCGACGACCTGGTGTTCGACCCAGACGAGCGGACGATCGCGCCGGGGACGACCGTCGTCTGGGAGAACGTCGGGGGGGTCGGCCACTCGGTGACCGCTTACGAGGACGAGATTCCGGCGGAGGCCGAGTTCTTCGCCTCGGGCGGGTCGGAGAGCGAAGAGGCCGCACGGGGGGCGTACCCGCAGCAGGGAGACGTCGCGGGCGGCGAAACCTACGAACACACCTTCGACGTCGAAGGCGAGTACGGATACTTCTGTATCCCCCACGAGACGGTCGGGATGGTCGCCTCGCTAACCGTGACGACGGAGCCGCAGGGGGGTGGAGACGGCGGCGTTCAAGAGGGACTTCCGAGCGTGCCGGAAGGCTTGATAACTCTCGGCGTCGGTGCCGCTGCCACCATCTTTGCCGTCTTCGCCTTCGCGTACTTCTTCCTGAAGTACGGCGGGGACTACGGTGAGGGGTGAGCCATGGCGCGGAGTAAATGACTGATATATTATACGAGCGTATTTCCATTCCGGCGACGAACACCTACTCGATGGGTCACTACGACACTATTCTCGTCCCGACGGACGGGAGTGAACGCGCCGAGGACGCTATCGAAGTCGCCTTCCGACTAGCCGAGGAAGACGAGAGCGTCATCCACACGCTATTTGTCGTCGACACCGGTCTCTACGGCGAACCCGCACTCAGCAGCGTCGAGTTGTTCGTAGACGAGTTAGAAGACGAAGGGCGGGACCTGCTGACGGAGTTAGTCGGCCGCGGGGCCGAACGCGGCATCGACGTCGAACGGGAGGTACGCCACGGCGACCCGGAAGCGGCCATCGTGGCGTACGCCGACGAGGTCGATGCCGACGTTGTCGTCATGGGGTATCAGGGACAATCGCACCGGAAATCGAGGGGGTCGGTCTTAGACGGCGTGCTAGAGCGGACCGACCGACACGTCCTCGTCATCTAAGGCGACTGGCCGAGTGAGCACGAGCGACGCGGTAGTAGTCCGGTCCTTCCGACTGGAACCGTCTCACGGCGACCGTCGACGTGACGGTATCGAGTGGCTACGCCGGGATTTCCGGTTATAACTACGGGACCACCGTGAGAGAATGTGGTGTATGCCAGCGACGCACTCCTTCGACATCGACACGCCCGCCGGGACAGGGACCGACACGACGCTCGTCGTCGGCCAGGCACACCCTGGGATGGCGGGGGTAACTGCGGTCGACTACCTCGTTCGGCACCTCGACGCGACGCAGCTCGGTCACCTCTCGCCCGCGGAGCTCCCCGGAATCGCGCCCTTCGAAGAAGGGACACCGCGACACCACAGCCGGTTCTACACCCTTGATTCGACCGATTTGACGGTCCTCGTCGAGGAACTGTTCATTCCGGTGACGAGCGCTCGGCCTTACACCGACGCCCTCATCGAGTGGATAGACGAACAGGCCATCGAAGAGGTCGTCGTCTTGCACGGCGTTCCGTTCCCTCACGGTCCGGACGAGCACGAAGTGTTCCACGTCTCGACGCCAGGATTTCACGAGGCCCGACTTGTCGACGTGGAGATCCCACCGCTGAAGGGCGGCTTCCTCGACGGCGTCGTGGGAGAACTAGTCACGCACAGCCTCGACGAAGCGGGCTCGGAAATCGGTGTGTTCGTCACCCCGACTCATCCGCCGGGACCGGACGTCGACGCCGCGCTCAAACTCCTCGACGCGCTGACGACGGTGTACGGATTCGAGGTCGACGAGACGGAACTCCGCGAACTGGGCGAGCAGTTCGAGCAGTACTACGAGCAGTTGGCCAACCGAATGGCCTCGATAGCCGAGGAATCGGACTCTCTCGGCAGCCACGACTACCCAGAGGACCGAATGTATATGTGAATAGCAGCAGATGAAATCGCAGTTAGTTACTCTGGATGTAGAATCAGTCTTTTTGTAATTATCTAGGGAACTATATCTATCATTGGGGGTACTAACACAGCCAGACGTGCCAGCTGTGAGCGATACATCGACGAATTCCGACCAACTAGCGGTCAGTCGAGGGCGACCGGCTGTCCGTCGTCACCGCTCTCGTACAGCGCGTCGATGATGCGCATGATGTCGACGCTTTCGTCTCGGCCAACTCGGGGCTCCTCGCTGGCCTCGACGCTGTCGGCGAAATGTTCGACTTCGAGACGGTAGTGGTCCGTCGCATCGAACGATTCCGTCTCCTCCTCGCCGTCGACGGCGTAGGTCAGTTGCGTCGGATTCTCGACGCCGATGTCGAAGGTCGGTTCCGCACGGAGCCACCCGTCGGTGGTCTCGACGCGGTAGTACTGCGTCAGTGGCGTCTCGAACCCGGACTGGAGTCGCGCCGTCGCACCGTTTTCGTATTCGAGGACGCCCGTCATCTCCGTCTCGACGCCGCAGTCGCGCTTGTCGTTCGTCACGCCGTAGGCTCGCTCGGGATTGCCGAGGAACAGTCGTGCCGCGCTGACGGCGTAACAGCCCACGTCCATGACGCTGCCACCCGCCAGATCCGGATCAATCCGGATGTCCTCCGCGCCGTCGGGTAGCCGAAACGTGAACGTCGACGTGACGTTGCGAACCTCGCCCAGTTCGGTCTCGACGATCTCGGCCGCGCGCTCGGTCAACGGGTGGAAGCGATACATGAACCCCTCCATCAGCGTGACGCCGCGGTCGGCGCAGTAGTCGAACACCGCACGCGTCTCCTCGGCGTTCTCGGTGAGCGTCTTCTCACAGAGGACGTGCAAGCCCGCGTCGGCGGCCTTTCGAACCCACTCGGCGTGGAGACCGTTCGGGAGCGGGATGTAGACGGCGTCCAGTCCGTCGTCGTCGAGCAACGCCTCGTAACTGCCGTACGTCTCGGGGATGTCGTGCCGCTCGGCGACCGATTCAGCCCGACTCACGTCCCGTGAGGCGATCGCTCCGACTTCGTGTTCGCTCGCGACGATGCCCGGGATGACAGATTCGACGCCGATGTTCGCTGTGCTGAGAACTCCGAATCGCATACCGATGTGGGCGAGTGGCAGTAGAATAAACCTAGTGGTTCGTCACACCCGCTCGCTGTTTCCGCCGTCGACGCTGTCACGAGCCAATCTCGACTCACCGTCCGACTGTTTGCCGAATCGCCGTTCAGTAATGGTGAACGAATAGCTAATCCACGTACGTCTGTTATTCGAACGCCGTCGCTGGCACCGTCCTGTCGGTCGAGCGGAACCCGGCGTGAGCCCTCCTCGAACCGATGAATCGACTATCGTCAGGCTCGAAACAGTAGTCGGTATCTGGAAATATTCGTTCAGCTATAGTGAATACCAGTTCGTTCGCCGAGTTACGAGTACGTGAAGTTGAGCTCGATGACGTTCGCGACTTCGAGTACCTTCTGCGGGAGTTCCTCGCGGAACCGGTCGCCGCGAAAGCGGTTGGTCGGCCCGGCGACGCTGATGGCGCCGATGATACGGTCGCTGTTGTCGAGTACCGGTGCAGCGACACAGCGGAGGCCATTGAGCCGTTCTTCGTCGTCGAACGCCACGCCGCGTTCGCGGATGGCGTCGAGGGTCTCTTCGAGTTCCGCGCGACTCTCGATGGACTGCTCGGTGTTCCCGGTCAGCCCGTGCCGGTCGACGATCTCGTCGACGCGTTCCTCGGGGAGATACGCGAGAATGGCCTTGCCAAGCGCCGTCGTGTGGAGTGAGACGCGCGTGCCGACGTGTGCTTTCACCCGGACCGCCTGTTCGCCGTAGGCCCGATAGAGGTACGACCCGCGGCCGTGTTCTTCGACGAGGATGTTCGCCAGTTCCCCGGTCTCGTCGGCGAGACGGTCCACTTCGGGTTTCGCTATCTGGAACAGTTTTCGCTCGTGACGCGAGTACGCGCCGAGCTCTAAGAACCGGAGTCCGACCCGATAGACGTTGTCGTCCTTGACGATATACTCCTCCTGTTCGAGCGTGCTGAGGTAGTTGTGGACGGTGCTCTTCGGCAAATCGAGGTGACGCGCGAGGTCGGTCACGCGGGCACCGCCCAGTTCCTTCAGCGCGTTGAGTATCTCGAATGTCGTGCCGACGGACTTGACGGGGTTTTGGGCTGTACTCGGCATATCCACTATCTCGATTCAGACACACAAAACAGTTGTTCATTTTATCGAGATAGCTATTCAGCGGAATATACTGTCCGGACAGTCGGTACGACGGACAGAGACGGCGAGACGGTGAGATGGCAACGAAGCGGTGCCGAGACGACTGATCCCTACAGCTCGATCACGTCACCGCTCTCTGCAGCCTGATGGATGGCGCGGATGATTCGCATGTCTTGGAGGCCGTGGTGACCGTCGGCGACGAACTCGCCATCCGTGAGCACCCGGTCGGCGAAGTAATCGAACTCCTCGCGCATCTCGCGCTGTGAGTCGAACGCCTCGTGGGAGACCGTGGCCGACATATCGCCGCGGGAGAGGTGCATCGTACACTTGCCGTGGAACGCCGGGCGCAGGTCGATCTGTCCCCCAGTGCCGGTTAGCTTCAGTTGCGTATCCTCGTGGGCGTTCTGGCTCGTCGTCGTGATCATCTTCACGTCATCTTCAAGGACGAGGACCGACCCCGAGCGTTCGTCGGGTACGTCGGCGAACGCTTCGTGGTGGGAACTCATCTGTGACTGGACGGCCACGGGGTCCCGGTCTAAGATGAAACGGGCCGTATTGAGTGAGTAGATGCCCAGGTCCATCACCGAGGTGCCGTACCCCGAAATGTCCGGGTCGAGTCGCCACTGATCGTGGTCCGGCATCATCTCCAAGAGTGGTTGGGTGTTGTTGCCGTACACCGAGACCGGGTCACCGATGAAGCCGTCCGCAATCAGTTCTTTCGTGCGTCGCACGGCGGGGTCGGTGTGCATCCGGTAGGCAACCATCAGCGGCACGTCCTCGCTCTCTGCGGCGTCGACCATCTGCTCGGCCCGTTCGACGGTGGATTCCATGGGCTTCTCACAGAGAATCGCCTTGCCGAGGTCGGCCGCGGTCTCAACGTATTCGAGGTGGTAGGCGTTCGGCGTGCCGATGTACACCGCGTCGTAGGCGTCGCTCGCCTCGCCGTCGTGGAACTCGTCGTAGCTGATGCCGTGGTCAACATCGTTCTCCTCGGCCAGCCGCTGTGCCTTCGCCGTCGAACTGCTGACGAGCGTCGTCACCTCGCCGAGGTCGGAGTTCTCGATGGCCGGCAGGGCGAGGTCCATCGTCCACCAGCCCAGTCCCAATAGCGCGTATCGGACGCTACCCTCGGTCGTCGTCTGCCAGTCGCGTTCATCGTAGGTGTCGAGCCAGTCTTTCATCGCTACTGGCTACCGGAGACGGGGAGTAAAATCTTCGGACACGTATCAGGTAGCGGAGAAGTAGCTGGGGCCGACCGAGAGATGGCCCCCTCAGTCGTGGAGTTCTGAGACATCGAAGACCGGCTTGCACGTCTGGCCCGCGACGAACGCCTCGAAGGCCTCGTCGGCCGCTAAGAGGGAGAACCGGTCGTCGAGGAACGTCTCGGCGTCCACGTCTCCTCTGTCGATAAGTCTGAGCGAGCGGTCGAAGTCGTCGTACATCGAGGCGTAGGAACACTGGAGGTCGATCTCCGAGCGGACCAGCGGGGAGTACGGCATCGTCGTCTCTCCCGTCTGTCCGATGAGCACGATTTGGCCGCCCTTTCGCACCTCGTCGACGGCCGAAGGGAGCCCCGAAGGATGACCCGTCGTGTCGAACACCACGTCGTAGCCGACGCCGTCGGTGACGGCCTCGCGGCGCGCCGCCACGTCGTCCTCGGTGACGTTGACCGTCTCGAAGCCCAACTCCTCCGCGAGCGGCAGGCGGTACTCGGCGTCCTGGCCGACGCCGGAGACGAGCACTTTGCCGCCCTGTGTGTCGGCAATCTGTGCCGTGAGGAGACCGATCGGCCCCGGCCCCTCCACGAGGACGCGGTCGCCCGCCGAAACCCGCGAGTTCTCGATGACCGCGCGGGCGGCGATGCTCGTGGGCTCGACCATCGCGGCGTGTTGCTGTTCGACGCTGTCGGGAACCGGATGCAGCGCCCGTTCGGGGACGGCGACGAACTGCTCGTAGGCCCCGTCGTGGTCGACGCCCGTAATGACCGCGTTCTGACAGACGTTCGATTCCCCGATTTCGCACTGATAGCAGTCGCCACAGCCCCGAATCGGTCGCTCGACGACTCGGTCGCCCACGTCGAACTTCGTGACGGCGTCGCCTACCTCGACGACGCGCCCGGAATACTCGTGGCCGATGACCGTCGGGAGGTCCATCCGCTCGAAGGCCGACTCGAACTCGTAGATGCCTGCATCGCTTCCACAGAGACCGGCGTAGTCGACTTCGACGAGCGCCTCGTCGGCGGCCGGTTCCGGTCGGTCGCGGTCGACGAACTCCATAGCGCCGTGACTACGGTTTACCTTGGCTAGTCCACGCATACGGTTTGGGAATCACTCGGGCGTAATAATTCTATGGTTCCCAGCCTAGCGGTTGGTAGTGGCAAGGAGTTCGCCGGAGGGGACTCTCGAGATACTCCTTCCGGCGGGCGCGATGTTGGTAGTCGCTCTTAGGTCCACAAACGTCAAATAGGCACGCGCCGACGTGTGGCGTATGGTTTCCTACGAACACACGCCAGTGACAGTTGCGGACAAACGGGCCGTCGTCGTCGGTGGGACCAGCGGAATCGGACAGGCTATCGCCCTCGGATTCGCGTCGGAGGGCGCGGACGTCATCGCCACCAGTCGCAGCGAGGACGCCGTCGAGGCGACGGCCACGGAGATTGAAGGATACGGCGTCGACACCGCGCGCGTCACGTGCGACGTGACGGAGGCCGAGACGCTCGACGAGGTGCGTGAGACGGCCGAAGACGCGTTTGGCGGCGTCGATATCGTCGTCGCTTCGCAGGGAGCTATCTCCCGGGAGACGGTTCGGGACATCGGCGACGACGACTGGGACTTCGTCACGGATGTGGCCCTAGATGGCGTTCGCAGGGTCACACAGGCGATGGCTCCGGCGATGGACGAAGGCGGCTCCATCGTCAACATCTCCTCGCTGGCCGCACGGCTCGCCATGGCGAACCTTCCCGCGTACTCGGCCGCGAAAGGCGGCGTCGAGGCGTTCACCCGTGCGTCGGCGAAGGAACTCGCGCCCGAAATCCGCGTCAACGCCATCGCGCCCGGGTTCGTCATCACGCCCCAGAACGCCGAGACGTACGCCGAGGGCACCGAGAAGCGGGAGAAGATCGACGGCAGAACGCCGCTCGGTCGGGTCGCGGACCGCGAGGAGATGGTCGGCGCGGCCGTCTATCTGGCGAGTGACGCCTCCTCGTACGTGACGGGTGAAGTCCTCACCGTCGACGGCGGCTTCGCCGATAGCGCCTTCTGAGCGTCGAGAGTCGGTGGAAAAAGAGGGAGAGAGTAGCGCCGAATATTACAGCCGAAGCGCCTGTTCGTTGAAGGTGAGCCGCCGGTCGTGGAGCGTCTCGCCGGTCTTCGTATCGAAGACGTGGACGGCGTCCTGGGGAAGACGCACCGTCACGGAGCTGCCCTCTTTGATTTTTCGCGACCCTTCGGTGATGGCGACGAGGTCCTCGGTCCCCGCTGTCTCGCCCGGGAACTCCAGGTGGACGACGTTTTGGTTGCCCATCGGTTCGACGACGGTCGCCGTCATCTCGAACTCGTGGGCGGCGTCGTCGCCCGTGCCATTGGCGGTGACGCTGGAGCCGGAGACGATCTCGACGTCCTCCGGGCGGATGCCGAGGATGACGTCCGTTACGTCACCGACGGCCCGATCGATATCGTCGGCGAAGGGGTACTCGATATTGTCGGAGACGAACGACGACCGCTCGTGTCGGCCGGTCAGGAAGTTCATCGACGGCTCCCCGATGAACTCGGCGACGAACAGGTTGGCCGGTTCGTGGTAGAGTTCCAACGGCCGACCGACCTGCTGGAGTTTCCCGTCGTTCATCACGGCGATGCGGTCGGACATCGTCATCGCCTCGGTCTGGTCGTGGGTGACGTAGACGGACGTCACGCCGAGTTGCTGCTGGAGTTGCTGGAGTTCCGTGCGCATCTCCGCGCGCAGTTTCGCGTCCAGGTTCGACAGCGGTTCGTCCATCAAGAACACTTCCGGGTCACGGACGATGGCACGGCCGAGCGCCACGCGCTGTTGTTGGCCGCCGGAGAGTTGGCCCGGTTTCCGGTCCAACAGGTCCTCGATGCCCATCATCTCCGCAGCCTCGGTGACGCGGCTGTCAATCTCGCTATCGGACATCTCGGTGGACTCCTCCAGCCCGAAGGACATGTTCTCCCGGGCCGTGAGGTGGGGGTAGAGCGCGTAGGACTGGAACACCATGGCGATGTCTCGGTCCTGGGTCTTCATGTCGTTCAGCGTCTCCGTCCCGAGGCGGATCTCGCCGTCGGTAATCGTCTCTAGTCCGGCGATCATCCGCAGCGTCGTCGATTTCCCACAGCCCGAGGGCCCGACGAGAACGAGGAATTCCCCGTCCTCGATGTCGAGCGAGACGTCCTCGACGGCGACGATTTCGTCCTCGCCGTCGTCGAACACCTTGGTCACGTCGTCGAGTGTCAAACGGGCCATTAGACGTTCGTCACCTCCGCTTCGGGTTCGACGCTTCGATTGTGCAACGCGTCGCCGGTCCGTCCATCGAAGACGTGGACGTTGTTCGGGTCGATAGAGACCACGACCGTCGTCCCCGCTTCGAAGATGTTCGTCCCGCTGGTGAGTGCGTGCAAGAGGTCCTCCTGGTCCGTGTCTTCTGGGTGGTTCAGGTGCAGGACGTTCTGGTCGCCGTGGGGTTCGACGACGGAGACGTTCATCAAGAACGCATGGTCCCCGAGGTCTGCGGGGTCGGCTCCCTCGGCCGACTCGATTTCGAGGTCCTCCGGCCTGACGCCGAGGACGACGTCGTCGGTTCCCTGGACAGCGTCGCGGATGTCGCTGTCGAAGGGGTACTCGATGTACGTTCCGACGAACGTGCCCGCGTCGTTGGTTCCCTCGATGAAGTTCATCATCGGTTCGCCGATGAACCCGGCGACGAAGCGGTTGTTCGGTTCGTGATACAACTCCAGCGGTCCGCCGACCTGCTGGAGTTCACCGTCGTTCATCACGGCGATGCGGTCGGACATCGTCATCGCTTCCGTCTGGTTGTGGGTGACGTACACCGTCGTCACGTCGAAGTTGTTCTGGAGTTGTTGCAGCTCCGTCCGCATATCCGCGCGGAGTTTCGCGTCCAGGTTCGACAGCGGCTCGTCCATCAAGAACACTTCCGGGTCACGGACGATGGCACGGCCGAGCGCCACGCGCTGTTGTTGCCCGCCGGAGAGTTCGTCGGGCTTGCGGTCGAGTAGGTCGGAGATGCCGAGCGTCGCGGCGATCTCCTCGACGCGGTCGTTGCGCTCTGCTTTCGTGTATCCTTCTTCCTCTTCGAGCCCGAATCGGATGTTCTGCCGGACGGTCATGTGGGGGTAGAGCGCGTAATCCTGGAACACCATCGCGATGTCCCGGTTCTGCGGAACGCGGTAGTTCATGTGGTCGCCGGCGATGTAGATGTCGCCCTCCGTCGGCGTCTCAAGTCCCGCGAGACAGCGAAGCGTCGTGGACTTGCCACAGCCCGAGGGACCGACGAGCACGAGGAACTCGCTGTCTTCGATCTCCAGCGAGAGGTCGTCGACTGCCACCGTCTCGCCGAACCGCTTGGTCATGTGCTCGATCGAGATTCGTCCCATGCTCATCCACCTCCCGTCCGCAGGCCCTTCGCAAATTGCTCCGCGAAGGCGACGTAGATGATGAGCGTCGGAATCGCCGCGAGGAACGCCGCGGACATGCGGATCCCGAAGTCGATACCGGACGTCGAGGCACCGACTGCCGGCAGGATGAGCGTTACCACCGCCTCTTGCGTGTCGGAACCAGTGATGAGCGTGAACGCGAAGAGGAACTCGTTGTAGATCTGCGTGAACTGGTAGATGAAGACGACGCCGAACATCGGCTTCGAGATAGGGAGGACGACGCGGCGGTAGATCTTCGAGATGGATGCGCCGTCGATCTTTGCGGCCTCGACGAGCGAGTTCGGGAGGCTCTGGTAGTACGACCGGAAGAGGATCGTACAGATGGGAATCCCGTACGCGATGTGCGTGATGATGAGCGGGACGAGGTTCGAGTGGTACGCCTGAAGGAACGGCAACGCCGCAAACGTCGGCCCGAGCATCGAGGCGAGCGGGAAGATGTTGTTCCAGAACCGCGCTAGCGGCACCAACACTGCCTGATACGGCAGGAAGATACCGATGAGGAACAACACGAGTACTCCCATCTGGCCGCGCCAGTTGACCATCGTGAGGCCGTAGGCAGCCATGCTGCCGAAGAGGACGCTTCCGATGGTCGCCGGGATCGCCATGAATAGCGAGTTGAAGAACGCGCCCGAGAGCCGCTCGAATGCGAACTGCATGTTGCCCCAGGTGAACCCTTCTCCGGTCGGCGGAGCGAGCGGAATCGTCCGCGCGACGGCTTCGTTGGTCTTCAGTGCCGTCATGATACCCGTCTCCAGCGGTGCGAGGAAGAAGCCGATGAAGATGATGACCAAGACGTACTGGGCGATACGAGCGAGATTTACGTCTTCGACGAGCGATGCGACGTCGATGTTCGAGCCGGAAGTCGACTGTGACATTGTTAGAGGCTCCCCTGTTTGTACTGGTAGTAGAGGTACGGTGCGATGACGCCCAGTGCGAGTAGCATCAGGTACGTGGCGATCGTCGCCGAGTACGCCCACTTCCCGAACTTGAACGCTTCACGGACCATCAGCGTCGCCAGGATGTCGGTCCCGTTCGGCGGTCGGTAGCGGCCGGTCAGTGCGTACAGGAAGGTGAACGCCTTCAGCGCGAACACCATCAGCACCACGGCCGCGCTGACTGAAGACTCCTTCAACTGGGGAATGATGATGCGCAAGTAGGTCTTCATCGTGCTCGCGCCGTCGACGTGGGCGGCCTCGAACTGATCGTCGGGGAGCGAGCGCAGGCCGGCTAAGTAGACGACCATCGCGTAGCCGCTGAACTGCCAGATGAGCGCGAAGATTATCGCCCCCAGCGCGATAGACGGGTTCCCGATCCAGTTGACCGGGCCGAACCCGAACGCGGTCACGATGATGTTCAACAGCCCGTTGTCGTAGTTGAACATCCAGAGCCACATCTGGGCCGTAACGACGAACGAGAGACTCATCGGCAACAGGTATATCGTCTGTATCTTGTCGTCGAACCGAATCCCCTGGTCGATGAGCACGGCCAGGAACAGCCCGAGGAAGAGACAGATCGTCGTAAACGTAACGAGCAACACGAGGTTGTTCTGCGTTGCTTGGACGAACGCGGAACTCTCGAAGACCTGCGTGTACATCTCCAGGTCCAGGTTGCTCAGGCTATAATCTGGTGGAGTGAGCCCTCGGGCGTCGGTGAGTGAAATAGCGACGTTGAATCCCATCCCACCGTAGACGGCGATTCCCATGATGACGAAGGGGAGTCCCCAGTACGGCGACGAACGAACGAAGTCGCTGTTGAGGAAGTACCGTACCTTCGTCTCCCAGTCGACCTCTTCGGCGGATGTCTTCGTGGCATCGGCCGTTTCGTGCGTATCCATAGATAGACTGATTTCGTTCCTTAGTAATAAATAGTTCAGTTGTCCGGTGCGTTACTGTGAGACCGCACTGAGTAGCGCGTCAGCCGCCGCACTGGTGTCGTAGGGCCCCATCATGTTGTCGCTCATCGCTGTCTTGCATGCCCCCATCTGCTCGGGCGTCACAGCGAGGCCGTGGGCGATGGTCGGCGGGTACCGCTCGGAGTTGGTGAGGTCTTCGTAGGTCATCGCGATGAAGTCGCCGAGTTGGCTCGAATCGATGTCCGTCCTGACCGGGACGGACCCTTTCAGGTTGTTGAACGCGACCTGTGCCTCTTTGGTCCCGACGAACGTCTCCCACGTGACCGTCTGTTCGGGCGTTGGGTTGTTCGCGGGCGCGACGATGGCGTCGATGTGGTAGCCGTAGACGCCTTCGGTACCGGGGAAGGGGATCCAGTCCCACTGCTCCTTGTAGTTGAACTGGTCGTCGCTACGGAACTGCCCCGCGAGCCAGTTCCCCTGGTGCATACACGCGACTTCGCCGTTGATCATCTTCCCGCCGACGTCGGTGAAACTCACCGACGAGGCGTCGTTGGTTATGTAGTTCTGCTGAATCTCTTTGACGGCTTCCAGCGCCGAGACTATCTGCTGCTTGTCGCCGTTGCCCTCGATGAAGTTCATGTAGGCGTCCACGCCGGACTGGCCCATCAGGACCACGGCCCACAGCTGCAGGACGGTCCATGGCGCGACCATCGCCTGTCCCATCGGCGTGATATCCGTCTCCGAGTTGATGGTTTCGAGCGCGCTCATCAGGGCGTCGATGCTGTCGAGACTCTGCGGGTCGACACCGGCCTCTTCGAACGCCGAGATGTTGTAAAAGAGGTTGTTCATCCGGTGGGAGCCGAGCGGGATGGCCGGCATCTTCTCGTTGAACGTACAGAGTTCCACGGCGCGACTCTGCATCGTGTCCTTGTACCCTGCGGCGTCCCACACGTCCGATTCGAGGTCCATCAAGTTCCCCCGGTAGCGTTCGAGGTTCTTCCCCGGCCAGTTGGCGAAAGAACTCATCGGGTTGTTGTTCACCATCCGTCGCAGGATCGTCGCGTTCAGGTTGACGTTCGCGCTCGCCCCGACAGCCTGGAAGTTCGTGTCTACGTCCGGATGTGCCTCTTTGAACGTCTCGATGAGCGCGTTGATGGCAGCCTCACCATCCCCCCCGGCCCAGCCGTGAAGAACTTCGAGTGTGGCTCCCGATTGTCCGCCGCTCGTGCCGCCGGTGCTGCCGTTGCCGCTACCACCGTCGCCACCGGAGCCGCCATCGCCACCGCCGCCGTCACCGCCGTCACCGCCACAGCCGGCGATGCCGGCTGCGGCCCCTGCGCTCAACGCTGCGAGGTACTTTCTCCGATCCATGGTCCGGTCTTGTTTGTCACGTTTGACCATACAGGTATACGGGTCTGTCTGATGGGATATAAAACTATCGCTCATCGCAGTGAATCGACCACAAAAGGGGCCGAGAGCGGAGTTCGAGCGGCAATACGCGTCGAACTGGTGCAACCGCCCTCGGCGAGGGACGTCGTTGTGAGCTATTAGGCTTCGTCGAACAGTTCCTGTCCCTCGACGAGATGTGCTTCGACGGCGTCTAAGTCGAGCGTCACGCCGAGCCCGGGCGCTTCGGGGATTTGCAGGCGACCGTCTTCGATGAGGTCGTCCTCTTCGACTAAGTCCTCCCACCAGCCGAGCTCGTAGGAGTGATACTCCAGCGCGAGCGCGTTGGGAATCGCCGCGCCGACGTGGGCCGACGCGAGCGTCCCGATGGGCGAGGAGACGTTGTGCATCGCCACCGGGAGGTAGAACATGTCCGCGAGCGTGGCGATCTTCGCCGACTCGCGCATCCCGCCGACCTTCGGCACGTCCGGCGCGATGATGTCCACCGCGTCGTCCGTGATGAGCTGGCGCTGGCCGTGCGTTCGGTAGACGTTCTCGCCGGCAGCGATGGGCGTCCCCGTCGACTGTGTCACGTCGCGCTGAACGTCGTGGTTCTCCGGCGGCACGGGGTCTTCGAGCCACCACACGTCGTACGGTTCGAGAGCTTCCGCGAGTCGCTTCGCGCTCCCGCTGCCGAACGCCCAGTGGCAGTCGAAGGCGGCGTCGGCTTTGTCACCTACTCGCTCGGTGACCCGTTCGACGATCTCGGCCTTGTGGTCGATCTCGGGCTTGCGAAGGTGGCGGTTCGCGCGGTCCTTCTCGTGGCCCGAGGGGACGTCAAGGTCGAACTTCAGGGCGTCGTACCCCAGTTCGTCGACGACCCGTTCGGCCTCGTCGGCACACGCGACCGGATCGGCTTCGTCCTCGGTGTGACAGTCACAGTAGACGCGGACGGCGTCGCGGTACTTCCCGCCCAGCAGCTGGTAGGCAGGCACGTCCAGTACCTTCCCGGCGGCGTCGTGTAGCGCGAGTTCGATGCCCGAGATGGCGGCGATGTCCTTACCCGCGACCGACCCCTCGCCGGACATCTTCTGGACCATGTGCTCGTACAGACGGTCGATGTCAAGCGGGTTCTCGCCGACGACGAACGGCTTCAGCCGTTCGATTATCTCGGGGAGCGCGCCGCCCCAGTAGGCCTCACCGTTGCCGACGACGCCCGCGTCCGTGTAAACGCGGACGAGCGTCCACGGGTAGTTGCCGTCGACGATGACTGTCTGTACGTCGGTAATCTCGACATCGCGCCTCTCGCCGCGGGACTCCGTGAGTCCCATCGTCTCCCCCGAGAGGTCGCGCATCGTGTACTCTGCGTTGGGGTCACGCAAATCTGCGTAGTTCATGCGACACGCTGACCTGAACGTCCATCATAAAAAACGTTTCTGGGATGTTACCTCTGTTCGGTGCGACCGGCCCGGATAGTCGACACTCACGACGGGCACGCCGGTCGCTGTCACGTGGTCAGTCCGCGCCGTGAGACGGGACGTACCCGCATCGCAGACACAGCCCCCGTCTACGCGCGTCGCAGGACCTCAAACGGTCGTCACCGAGTTGCGTAGCGTTCCGATCCCCTCGATGTCGATGTCGATCTGGTCGTCGTCCTGTAGCGTGAATCCCTCGTCGGGGACCAGCGACGTCCCGGTGAGCAAGACGGCGAGTTCGGGGACGCTATTGTGCGCGGTGTAACACGACACCAGTTCCTCGCAGTCCCGAACCATCTCGCTCGTGTTCGTCTCGCCGCTGTAGACACAGTCGCCGTCGCGGTGGATCGACATCGAGAGCGTCAGCGAGTGGGGGTCTTCGATGTCGGTTACGACGCTGGGACCAAGCGAACAGCAGCGGTCGTACACCTTCGCCTGTGGGAGATAGAGGGGGTTTTGCCCCTCGATAGAGCGACTGCTCATGTCGTTGCCGATGGTGTAGCCCACCGTCTCGCCCTCGTAGAGGACGATGCCAAGCTCGGGTTCCGGAACGTCCCACTCGGAATCTTCTCGGATGCCGACCCGTTCGCCCGGCCCGACCGTCCGACTCGGCGTCGCCTTGAAGAATACCTCGGGGCGTTCCGCGTCGTAGACGTTCAGATACATATCGGGCGTGTCGCTCTCCTGTCGCCGAGCCTCCTCGCTTATCTGGTAGGTCACGCCGGCGGCCCACACCTCGTCCGCGGTGACGGGGACGGTGTGATTCGCCTCGACGCGCTCGCGCGTGATCTCGTTGTCCTCACGAACGTGCCGAGCGGCGAGGTCGTCCGGGAGCATTCCCGCGACGCTCGCCGCACTAGCGAGGTCCCGAAACGAGCGGAGCTGCGCCTTTGCCGCGGTCAGGTCGTACAGCCCGCGCTCTGTCGAGACGACTAACCGACCGGTGTCGTCGCCGCCTAGCTGGTAGTACTGCATACAGCGAGAGAACGATTAATAGTTAAAATATGTTTGGGTATCGGATACTGCCTGACCAAAACACTTGTATAGTAGTTTCGACAACTCTCTCGATACGTGATGGCGTATCAGAACTTCATCGGCGGAGAGTGGCGCGACTCGGCATCGGGCGAGACGATTGCGAGTCGGAACCCAGCCGCGCCGGACGAGGTAGTCGGGGAAGTTCCCCAGTCGACGGCAGCCGACGCGACGGCGGCAGTGGACGCGGCGGCGGCCGCAAGCGAGGAGTGGGCGGCAACCCCCGGCCCGGAACGCGGCGCAATCATCCGCGAGGCGGGGAATCTGCTCGATACTCGGCGAGAGGATATTACGGAAACGCTCGTCCGCGAGGAGGGCAAGACGTGGTCGGAGGCCACGGGCGAACTGCAGCGCGCGGTCGACATCTTTCACTACTACGCCAGCAAGGCCGCCGACATCGGCGGCGAGGTGAGAGCCAGCAGCGCCCGGGAGCGGTACCTCTACGTCGACCGCGAACCCGTCGGCGTCGTCTCGGCGATCACGCCGTGGAACTACCCGATCGCCATCCCGGCCTGGAAACTCGCGCCTGCGCTTGCCACCGGCAACACCGCCACCCTGAAACCGGCGACGGCGGGCGCGGTCACGGCCATCGAGCTCGTCCGTGTTCTCGACGACGCCGGACTCCCCGACGGCGTCTGCAACCTCGTCACCGGCCCGGGCGACACCGTCGGCGACGTACTCACGACCGACGACCGGGTGGACGCCGTCTCCTTCACTGGTAGCGAAGCCGTCGGCGACATCGTCTATCAGGCCGCCGCACCGGACCAGAAGCGCGTCCAACTGGAGATGGGTGGGAAGAACCCCACCGTCGTCATGCCCAGCGCCGATATCGACGAAGCGACCGACATCGTCGGCAGCGGCGCGTTCGGGACGACCGGCCAGTCCTGTACCGCATGTTCGAGAGCCGTCGTCCACGAGGACATCCACGACGAATTCGTGGACGCTATCGTCGCGTACGCCGAGTCGCTCTCGATCGGTCCCGGCATCGACGACCCCGATATGGGACCGCACGTCAGCGAGGCCGAACTGGCGGGCACGCTCGACTACGTCGAGATCGCACAGAACGAAGGCGCGACGCTCGAAACGGGTGGAAACCGACTTGACGACGAGCTGGCCGATGGCTACTTCGTCGAGCCGACGGTCTTCGCCGACGTCGAGCCGGACATGCGAATCGCTCAGGAGGAGGTGTTCGGCCCAATTCTCTCTGTCATATCCGTCGGGAGCTTCGAAGAGGCGCTCGACGTCGCCAACGGTGTGACACAGGGACTCTCCGCCAGCGTCGTCACCGACGACCTGCGGGAGGCGCATCGATTCGTTCGCGAGGTCGATGCTGGCGTCGTCAAGACCAACGAGAAGACGACCGGACTCGAACTGCACGTCCCCTTCGGTGGGATGAAGGCGTCGTCCAGTGAGACCTACCGAGAGCAAGGTGATGCGGGCCTCGACTTCTATACCATCAGCAAGACGGTTTATCTGAACTACTGACCGGAGTCGAGATACTCGCCGAACGCCGCTCTCCCCCTCTCGTCAGCGGTTCGCGTTCTTGCTCCATCTCGTACGCTGACCATTTAGACGCGTTACCGAAACTGGCGTTCACTTTCAGAGCGGTGGTTTCTGTAGAATGGAAAATGCGTTCCAAATAGCTGAACGATAGAAATAACAAAAGTACCCTAATTATGCGCAATTCGTGGGCGTAGTTCACACGCGCCATAGCCAACCTACCGCTAGAAAACCGCACTTTCGAAGAATCGGCGAATATGACGACGACGGAGACCGATCGTCTGATAGTTTGGAACTATGTCCTACAATGCTGAACAGAGGTTTTGATAACGTATAGACTGTGTTTGCTCACGTGAACACGCTGTGGCGCGTTGTCTGAGAATTCCGGATTGCACGGACGAGATGGCTCTCTCGATGGAATTGTAGTCCTTTGGCTGACGTATACGGAGGTTCCGTAAGTCTTACTCGTACTGTACTCGCATTTCGTCAAATATAAGATCATATACTCTTATTTAGATGATAGATATCACTCATATATCGTTCATATCTGATATAACTACCCATATATGCTATTTTAGCAAACAATTACGATAATCTGGGGATACTAGTGCAATTATGAGTACAAATATTTCATAGATATACACATATACTTCCAGAACTCTACATCTACGGCCAGATTCGATCAAGGTTAATCCGAAGCGATGAGACGAACGAGAGAACAAATGAGGCGAACGATACCTGCCGTGATCTAGGAGAAAGCGGGAGCCACCGCACTGTACCGCTCCAAGAGTTCGGGTGTCGTGCTACGCGCGCGTCGGTTACTCAGTCTTGTGCCGCGATAGCCGATTCACGTCCAGGCGTCTGTTCTTCGACGAGGGAGAATCCGCGAGATTCCATCTCCTCGAAGTACCGATGCGCGTCGAGGCCGCTGGTCTCGGTGATGAAGATACCGTCCTCCTCGACGGCACCATCAGCCATCAACTGGAGCGTCACGGACAGCGGGACACCGACGTAACAGCCATACTCGCGCATCAGCGTGATGTCGTTGCCGTCGAAGAATGGGAACGGCTGTTCGAAGTGGAGGACGGTCCGGTCCGCGCTCCCGTCGGCGCTGCCGGTCACCTCCGCGGAGAGAATCGTCTGGGGCGTCCACTCTGTCTCCGGCGAGAGCTCGCTCGGCGGTCGCCATTCGGACTCGCCCGCCTTGCCCTCGGCCTTTATCTGTTCCTGCATCACCTCAACTGGGTCTGCTGTCTCGTCCCCGACGGCGACGCCGTCGGAGTCGAACGCGTCCGCGGCGTGGAGGGTGCGCTCGTACTGCTTCCACTCGTCGTGCCACGCGCCGCGGGTGATGATCGTGTCGACGTCCTTCTCCTGTGCGATGGGCGCTTCGGGGAACGTGATGGGTTCGGGGTGGGAGATGACGTACGTCGACTCCTCGCCGATGGGCTCTGGGAACTCGAAGGTGCGCTGTTCGCTGAACGCGGGCAGGTCGTCGATGACCTCGCCGTCGACCCACTTCGCTCGTTCGTCGACGTTCGGGTCGTGTTCGTACGTGACCGTATCCGTCAGGCCGGGTGTCGTCTGGGTGAGCAGTCGCCACATCCCCCAGTAGAAGTTGACGTCTTCGACGTCGTCGAGCGTCTCGCAGGCGACCATCCCGAGCGCGATAGTGCTTACGAGACCGCCGTTGGCGAACCACAGCGAGTTGCCCGCCTCGGCGAAGTCCTCGGAGCGGTCGAGGACGTCGTCGAAGTCGAAGGCGTTCAGGTCGACACCGGTCAGGTCACCGACTGCTTCCATCGCGTCGAGGACGTTCTCCTCGAACTGGTAGGGGAGGCCGTTCACCACGTAGTCGGCGTCTTCCAGCACGCGGGCAATATCGTCGGCGTCCGTCGCATCGACTGGTTCGAACCGGAACCGGTCGTCGTCGAGCGTCTCGACGAGTCGGCGCGCGTTCTCCTCGTCGGCGTCGGCGACGACGATCTCGTCGAAGTCGCTCGTCTTGTGGAGGTCATAGACACAGCCCGACGTCATCGCGCCGGAACCACCGAGTACCACAGTCTTGTCACTCATAGCTCATAGTGTACATTTCGACCCACCATCTTAAAGTTAGGGTTGCACCGTCGCGGTGCCCGTGGCGAGTCGGCCCGTCCCGAACGCTTTTGCCGGTCTGTGCCGAGACAACGACTATGCCGATACTGGCAGCGATAGACGACTCGGAGCGAGCAGCAACAGTACTCGACGAGGCCCACGAACTCGCGGCGGACCTCGGGACCGACGTTCACGCACTCCACGTCGTGAAACGGTCGGAGTTGGTCTCGCTCGTCGAGACTGACGTCGAACAACAGAACCCGGCCGAGAACTACGAGGTCCAAGAGGCCGGGCGTGACCTCGTCGAACGCGTGACCGACGAGACGACGGCAGCGAAGACGACAGTGACCGTCAGAGTCGGCGACCCGGCCGAGGAGATCGCCGACCATGCAGACGAGATCGACGCGCGCTACGTCGTCGTCGGCGGGCGGAAACGCTCACCGACCGGCAAGGCCCTGTTCGGCAGCGTCACGCAGAAGGTCCTGTTCGACTCACCGGTTCCGGTTCTCAACGTTCTCTTCGAGTAGCGCCGGACGCGGTCGCAAAATCGGTCTTCGAGATAGTTCGACAGCGACGCAACGACCGATTCAGTCGTCCGCGTCGCCGCGGAGGGGGCGACGGTTGGCGACGTACCCAGCAACCGTCTGTGAGTCGGTGTCGTCAGTGTCGTCGCCGTATCGCTCGGTCAGGAGCACGGGGCTGACCTGTTCCAGTTCGAGAATCATTCCGACGACACACAGCGCGATGACGAACGCGATGGGCAGCCCCAGCAAGACGACGAGGTCCTGCAGGGCGCTGACGCCGCCGGTGATGAGCAGCAGCGACGTGAGGAACCCGACCAGCACGCCCCAGGTGACGCGGTTTATCGTCGAGGGGTTCGAGTCGCCGCCGGTCGTGAACATCGCCAGACTCAGCGTCGTCGAGTCGACCGTCGTGATGAGGAACGTGAGCACCAGCAGCAGATAGGCGGCCGAAAACAGGTTTCCGAAGGGAACGAGCGATTCGAACAGCGGGAATCCAGCGACGGACATCCCCTGTTCGGACATGACCGAGAGCAAGTCGGCCCGATCGGTCTGCTGGGCCCACAGCGAGGAGCCGCCCATGACGACGAACCACGGGAACGACGCCGCGGACGTCCCGACCAGTCCGGCAAAGACGACCTGTCGCACCGTGCGGCCGCGACAGATTCGCGCGATGAAGATCCCGATCATCGGCGCGAAGGAGAACCACCACGCCCAGTAGAAGACGGTCCAGCCGCCGACCCACGAGACGTCGTTGGCGGCATTCATGTAGAGGCTCATCGAGACGAAGTCGTTGAGATACCCCCCGAGCGCCTGCGTTCCTGCGGTCAGTAGGTACGCCGTCGGTCCGAAGACGAACATCAAGAAGAGCAACAGCCCGAACAGGTACATGTTGAAGTTCGAGATGCGACGGATGCCCTTCTTCACGCCCAGCGCCGCCGAGATGGTGAACCCGACGGTGAGCCCGACCGTAACCAGGAGCGTCCCGAGGTTCCCGACTTCGACGCCGTAGTTGTAGCCCATCCCCGAGAGGAACTGGGTCACGACGAAACCGAGCGAGACGGCGACGCCACCGACGGAGACGACGACCATCCCGATGTCGAGCGGTTTCACCCACCACCGGTCGAGGTTGCCGACGCCGATGAAGGGGGCGAACACCGTCGAGGGCTTGATTGGGGCGTTCTTCCGGTGAACGTAGTAGGAGATGGTGATACCGACGACGAGGTAGGCCGACCACGGCGAGATGCCCCAGTGCAACAGCGTATACTGGATGGCGTCGGGCACCGCCGCCGCGCTCTCCGCGCTCGACCCGAAGAAGGGCATACCGGAGCTGTAGTGATACAGCGCTTCGGCGGGTCCGTAGAAGACCAGTCCCGTCGAGAGACCGGCCGAGAACAGCATCGCCAGCATCGAGAAGTACGAGAACTCCGGGTCCTCGTCGGGGCCGCCGAACTTGATACTCCCCCACGGGCCGACCAGCAACCACACGCAGAACACGACGGCGAGGAACATCGCCCACATGTAGATCCAGCCGAGCTCCCGCCAGAGCCACTCGTTCCACGTCGTCAACGCCTTGCCCGCCGCCGTGGGCCGCGCGGCGATGAGACCGATGGCGAGAATCGTCAGTATCGCGCCGCCGACGAACACCGGGAGCTCGATTTCGTCACGGAACGAGGCGAGCGCACCCTTCGATTCCCCGCTCATTCTTGCCTCGACTTGGCGGCCGAGCGACACTCGAACGTGATGCGGGCGGCCCACCGGTCGTTGGCCCGACGCCGAGAGCGATACACCGTCGTTTTCGACGGCCACACCGACCGGCCATGGCTGCCACTCTTTCCAGTGACGTCGCCTATCATGGTTCTGCCTAAACGTACACGGTTAACCATACATAAAAATTTGCTTCCCGACCGAGCGGCCGCTGCGCTCGTCGCCGGCTAGTTTTATCAGGCCCGGCCGCCACCATCACGTATGAGCGGGCAGCGCACGCTTCGACGGTATCGTCTGCAGAGCCAGTCGTTCCGACCGGCGGGAGGTCGGTAGCATGGTCACGAACCAGTCCATCCTCTTTGCGGTGGCCGCGATGTTCCTCTATGCCGGGTGGGCACTGCTGGCGAAGTTCGCCACGCAGCGGATTCCCGTCGGACAGGCGGTCGCGGTGACATACGTCGCCGGACTGGTCGCCGTCGGTGGCTACTTCCTCCTCGTCGGGGGGGACCTCTCGGGGTCCACGGTCGGGATCAGCTACGGGCTGTTGAGCGGCCTGTTCCTCGGCTGCGGGACGCTCGCGTACTACGCGGCGCTGAACAGCGGGTCGGCGGCCATCGCCACCAGCGTCAGCGGGATGTACCTCCTCGTGACCTCCGTGCTCGCCATCCTCTTTCTGGACGAGACGCTCACGTCCATCGAACTGGCCGGGCTGGGCTTCGCCGTCGTCGCCGTCGTCCTCCTCTCGCAGTAGCGGGGAGCCGAACTTTCATTGTGATGGCCGACCGATTCGCTCGTATGTCCGAGGACTCAACGAGCGACGACCGCGGCGACGTCCCGCCGTGGTGGGAAGAGAGTGTCGAGATTCGCGAGGAACTCGACCTCCCGGGATACGACGCCCCGAAGTTCGAGGACGGCGTCTACGTCCACACCGTCGTCGAGAAACTCGAATCGCGCTACGACTGTCAGATACAGTTCGTCGACCCCTCGCCCTCGGAGGTGAGCCGCTGGGAGATCCGTGTCGACGGCCAGCCGATCGATACCGTGTTCCGGACCCGCGACGTCGACGCCAACACCGTCTTTCAGGTCGACGCCGACGAGTTCGAGACCATCGTCGCGGACGCGGAGATCACGTCCCGGGATTGAGCAGTCCGTTCCCTCGGCAGTTTTATCTACCAGTCCCGTCCACGTGTCAGTGTGCTCCAACACGAGTGCCCAGAGTGTAGCCATCGGTTGGAATCGTCACGGCGCGGCCCGTGTCCTGGCTGCGGTCACGCCCCGCGGTACGAGTCCGACTGAGCGGTTGCGATAGCGTATCGTGAGCCGATAGCCAAACGACTCCCGGGTGCAGTCCGCTCTCGGGTAGCGGTGCGAACACGGTCGCAGAATCCAGATGTTAGAGACGTTTCGCAATCACAGCGGCAGACAGCTGAACGTTCACGCGCTCGGAATCGTCGTCTCCCTCGCGGGCGTCCTCGTCGTTGCGCCCATGCTTCCGGAGATAATCGACTACTTCGACATCACCTCGGCAGCGGCCGGTCTCTCCATCTCGTTCATGTGGGCGTGCAACGCACTGGCGCAGTATCCTGGCGGTCGCTACGCCGACCGGCTGTCCTCGGGACTCGTCCTCCTCATCAGTCAGGGCGTGATGCTCGGCGGCTTCCTCCTGCTCGCGGTCTCGAAGTCGTTCCCGACGTTCGTCGTCGGTCTCGGCCTCGTCGGTGCGGGTTACGGCCTGTTCGAACCGGCCGGGTTCGTCCTCCTCCAGTCTCTCTTCGAAGAGAACCGCGGTCGAGCGTTCGGTATCAGGGACGCGGCGGTCAACCTGGGGAGCGCGCTGTCGGCGCTGCTGGCCGTCGCCGTCGTCGGGGCCGCGACGTGGCGCGACGCCTTCGTCCCCGTCATCCTGTTGCTCGGCGTCCTGACGGTCGGGAACCACCGACTCAACTGCCGTCCGTACGCCGTCTCGACCGTGACGCTCGACCTGCGGACGGTTTCCGCTCGACTGTTCCAGTCCCGACAGACCTACGCCGTCTTGCTCGTGATGTCCGTCTCGATGTTTCTCTGGCAGGGGAGCGCGAGTTTCCTCCCGACATATCTGCAGGCCGAGAAGGCGTTCACCTCCTTCGAGGCCACCGTCGCGTTCTCGCTCGTCTTCGTCGTCGGGATGGTCGCCACGCCGGTGGCCGGCGTTCTCAGCGACCGCTTTCGGCCCACCAACGTCGGCCTCGGGGCGATAGGGACCGGTGCCTTCGGCCTCCTCACGCTGGTCACTGCGGAGTCGCTTCGCTGGATCGGGGTCGGCCTGTTCG
This sequence comes from Haloarcula amylovorans, assembly GCF_004681185.1. Classification (GTDB taxonomy): domain Archaea; phylum Halobacteriota; class Halobacteria; order Halobacteriales; family Haloarculaceae; genus Haloarcula; species Haloarcula amylovorans. The sequence continues at coordinate 716,490 of NZ_SRIF01000002.1, forward strand.
CGTTCTCGGTCGGCCTGACGACGATCTGGCCCATCATGTACGTCTATCTCTCGGACGTGCTCGCAGAAGAGACGATGGGCGGCGATCTCGGCGCGCTTCGAACGGTGTACTTCGCCGTCGGCAGCCTCGGTCCCGCCTACGTCGGCACCGTCGCCACACGGTTCGGCTACTCGACGGCGTTCGCGAGCCTGCTCGGCTGTTTCGTGCTCACGGGGCTGCCGTTACTCTGGCTCGCGCGGGACTGACTTCAGCCGGGCTTCTCGTCCGATCGACTGCCCTCTCCCAAACAATTAACCGACTAGATTGCGACGTTCGCGCTGTATGCCGACCGAGCACGAGAACTACTGCAACGGAGAATGGGTCGCATCGGAGTCCGGCGAGACATTCGCCGTCACGAACCCGGCCGACGAAACCGATGTCGTCGGCCGCCTCCAGTACTCCACCGAGAGCGACACGACGTGGGCCATCGAAGCGGCAGCGGATGCCCAAGACGAGTGGGCCGCCGTTCCAGGCCCCGAGCGAGGGCGAATCCTCCGCGACGCTGGCTCCATCGCGGCCGACCGAAAGGACGAACTGACCGAGACGCTCGTCCGCGAGGAGGGCAAGACCCGAAGCGAGGCCAGCGGCGAGGTCCAGCGAGCCATCGACATCCTGTTCTACTACGCGGAGAAGGCCCGCGACCACGGCGGCGATGTCAAACCGTCGAGTTCGTCCAGCGGCGAGATTCGGACGAAGACCGAACCGGTCGGCGTCGCCGGCCTCATCACGCCGTGGAACTACCCCATCGCCATCCCGGCCTGGAAACTCGCCCCGGCGTTGGCTACCGGCAACACCGCCGTCGTGAAACCGGCCTCGGAAGCTCCCATCAGCGCGAAGAAACTGATCGAGTGTCTGGACGAGGCGGGACTGCCCCCCGGCGTCGTCAACTTCGTCACCGGCTCCGGTAGCACTGTCGGCGGCGCGCTCGCCACTCATGATGCCGTCGACGTTGTCTCCTTCACTGGGAGTTCGGGTACGGGCGACATCGTCTATCAGGACGCCGCTGACGATCAAAAGCGTGTCCAGTTAGAGATGGGCGGAAAGAACCCTACCGTCGTCATGCCCAGCGCCGACGTCGACGACGCCGTCGATATCGTCGGTAGCGGCGCGTTCGGAACGACCGGTCAGTCCTGTACCGCGTGTTCCCGCGCCATCGTTCACGAGGCTGTCCGCGACGAGTTTCTCACTGGCATCGTCGCGTACGCCGAGAACCTCGACGTCGGACCGGGACTGGACGACCCCGGCATGGGCCCGCACGTCAGCGAGGGAGAACTGGAGAGCACGCTCGACTACGTCGAGATCGCACAGAACGAAGGCGCGACGCTCGAAACGGGCGGGTCGACCCTCGACGGCGGCGTGTTCGACGGTGGCCACTACGTCGAACCGACTGTCTTCGCCGACGTCGAGTCGGACATGCGAATCGCTCAGGAGGAGGTCTTCGGCCCGGTTCTGAGCGTCCTGACGGTCGGTGACTTCGAAGAGGCCGTCGCGGTGGCCAACGACACGAAGTACGGCCTCTCGGCCAGCATCGTCAGCGAGAACGCGAACGAGATCGACGCGTTCGTCGACGAGGTGGACGCGGGCGTCGTGAAGGTCAACGAGAAGACGACGGGACTCGAGCTCCACGTCCCCTTCGGCGGGATGAAAGCGTCCTCGAACGAACTGTACCGCGAACAGGGCGACGCCGGTCTGGAGTTCTACACGACGACGAAGACTGTCTACCGGAACCGCTGAACCGCGTCGTCGGTCGTCTGTCCCACATTTCGCCGTCGCCGTTTTCTCCGGCGTTGTCTGTGCCGTTTGCGCTCCGTTCTCTGTCGCTCTCGCTCAGAAGGTGCCATGCTCCTCGTAGGCCTCGGTCGCTTCGACGCCCGCTTCGAGCGCGTCACGAACCGCGTCCTCCGAGGAGACCATCTCCTGTGCGTCGGCGGCCACGTCGGTGGCCACGTCTTCGGGGACGACCACGACGCCGTCGTCGTCGCCGACCACTACGTCACCGGGCGAGACGCGGACGCCGCCGACGACGGCCTCCGTATTCCAGTCGAGCAGCTCCCAGCGGAAGATGCAATCGACCGGCGAGGTGTAGCGGTTGAACACCGGGAATCCGCGTTCGCGAATGACGCTCGTATCGCGGACGCCGCCGTCGATAACCGCCCCCGCGACGCCCTCAGGCTGGAGCGAGGTGACTTCCAGTTCGCCGAGGTGGGCCGACGTGTCGTCGTTCGTGTCGTAGATCATCACGCCGTCCTCGGGAACGTCTTCGTGCATCTCTAAGAACCGCCCGAGCACTTCGTCGGCGTCGACGCTCCGGTTGGGACGGCCCACGATGGGGAAGGCGGTGCCGAGGATGCGCATCCCCTGTTCGAGCGGCGTGATCTCCGGGCTGAGGGTCTGTTCCTCGTAGCCGTAGTCGTGCAGCACGTCGGCGATTGCGGGCGTGTACAGGTCTTCGAATTCGGTGAGTATCTCGGTCTCTGTCATGGGTTGTCTCGTGTGGGTTCGTTCGTCTGGTCGGTGCGTACTAATCAGCCGACGATACCGGGTGGAACCGCTGTGGCTACAGCGTCACGATGACGTTGCCATCTTCGGCGCGAACTGGGATCGACCGGAGACGACAGCCTTTGTCGACGAGACATTCACCCGTCGTCGCGTCGAATTCCCAGCCGTGCCACGGGCAACTCAGTATCTCGCCCTCGCGGCACCACTCCAGTTCCGTCTCCAGTTCGTCCCGGTCGTACTCACCCTCGATGGTGCCGCTCAGCATCCCCTCACAGAGCGGGCCGCCCTGATGGGCACACCAGTTCGGATAGGCGTGGAATTCGCCGCCGATGTTGAACACGCCGATCTCCTTGCCGTCGAGTAGCGCGATTATCCGCTCACCCTCATCAAGTTCGTCGCTGCGGGCGACAACGTGTTCGTCGTCGTCAAGCGCCGGATTCGTAGCTTCCTTGCTCATGGTCACACGTCGATGTCGAAGACGTCCGCGGAGTTCTTGTACAGCACTTTGTTGCGCTCCTCCTCGCTGAAGTCACCGAGATACTTCAACAGCGCCTCGGTGTTGTCGATGTCGAAGTGCGGGTGGTCCGTCGCGAACATCAGCGCGTCGCCGCCCCACATCTCGACGAGTTGCTTCATCATGCTGTCGTCGTTCGGTTCGTCTAACGGCTGCGTGGCGAAGTAGAACTGGTCGCGGACGTACTCTTCGGGGGTCTTCTCCAGCAGGGGAAGCTCGCTGCGTCGCTGCTTGTACTCGCGGTTGAGTCGGAAGACGAGCGTCATCCACGCGATGCCCGCTTCTTGGAAGACGAAGTCGAGGTCGGGGAACTTCGCGGGCGTGCCGTTCTCGAAGAGGCTCGTCACGGTGAGGAACTGCGAGTAGATATGCGAGAGCGCGTGGTTGGCCATGTACGTCTGGAGTTCGTGCTGGAGGATGGGAAAGTCCAGCGCGATGCCGGGCGCAGCGGCCCCGTGATACACCATCGGGAGGTCGTTGTCCTCGGCCGCGCGGTAGATGGGGTCGTACTCCGGATTGCCGAGCGGCGATTTCACGCCGCTAGAGTTCATGAAGATGCCACAGATCTGGTCTTCCTGTGCGACGCGGTCGATCTCCTCGGCCGCCCGTGCGGGGTCGTGGGGGACGACGGACGCGAGTCCGCGGAAGTTGTCCTGCCCGTCGAGGAACCGCTCGACGAGGACCTTGTTGGCCGCGCGGTTGAGCGCGACAGCCTTCTCGGTCTGTTGGACCATGTTGAGTTCCGGAAGCATGTTGACGATAGGGTAGTCGACGTGGAACTCGTTGGAGAGGACCTCTTCGATGTCCTCCTGTGGGTCCGTTACCTGCATCAGTTCGGTCGGGAGCTTCCCGTTGAGGTCGCGGTTCCAGTTGTCGGTCGGGTAGAGCCCGTCGTACGAAGAGTGGTCGGGTTGGAGGTAGTACTCGACCTCCTTGCGGAACGGGTCGTCTAAGTGCTCCAGCATGTCGCGCTGGATGTCCTCGTGGCGGAACGACGTGTGGACGTCCATGTCGATGACCGGCGTCTCCTTCAACTGGTCGGCGAGTGGGTTTTGCCTCGCTTGCTCGCTTCGTTCGGCGAGACTGTCGGACTGGTTAGCCATACACGAGAGACGAGGTTTACAATTATTATAAATGTTGTCCCATGCTCGTATCGGGTCGGTGGCACGGCAGCGTTTTGTCGTGCGAAACAGCGCGTTCTAGCTCTTGGCGTAGTAGGACGTCTCCGCTGCCCGTGGAATGTTGAGGCTGATGACGTTCGCCGCGCTCTTGACTGCTTCCGCGAGTTCCTCGTGGAAGTACTCGCCCGTGAACTTCATCGCTGGCCCTGACAGGCTGATGGCTCCGATAGCGCGGTCTTCCTCGTCGAGAATCGGCGAAGCGATACATCGGAGTCCCTTCTCGTACTCTTCGAGGTCGAGTGCGAGTTGGTTCTCCCGCACCGCTTCGAGGTCCGCTTCGAGGTCGTCCCGCGTCGTAATCGTGTTCTCCGTGTGTTCGGTCAGTCCGTGCGTGCTGATGACGTCGTCGAGGGCCGACTCCGGTGAGTAGGCGAGCATCGCCTTCCCGGTCGCAGAGCAGTGGAGGTCGTGGCGTTCGCCCGCATCGGTCGAGAACCGAACGTCGCGTTCCCCCTGCGTCCGGTAGAGGTAGACGCCGCGTCCGTTCTCTAGCGTCGCCAGGTTCGCCAGTTCACCGGTTTCGGCGGCGATACTGTCGACCTCGGAGCGGCCGAACGCGAATAGCGGTCCCCGGCTTCGTGCGGCTTCCCCCAACTGGAGAAATCGCAGCCCCAGCGAGTACATATCGCCGTCCTTGACGACGTATCCCTGTTGACGGAGCGTGCTGAGGTGGTTATGAACCGTGCTCTTCGTGGTGTCCGTCTCGGCAGCGACCTCCTGAATCCGGCCGCCACCGAGTCGCTCTAAGGCTTCCAGGATCTCCAGCAGCGTCAGGTCGGCGTTGATGGGGTTCTTCGCGTTGTGAGTCATGACAACACGTTCGTGGCTGTCGCACTTGGTTCTTTTGTGTGGCGAAATCCGACGCTATACCGGCCAGGACTCCGGTAGCGGTGCAGAGAGCCACGTCGCGGACACCGTCCCCCCGCGGTGTTCGTCGGCGTGATCGAGTGCGGAGCGTGCACCGTCAACTACGTGTCTCTCAAGATCGCTACCCGGCCGTTTCGTCTCGTGAAACCGACCGCCGTCGCGGGCTGTGTCGACCCCGCGACGGCCCAACGACACGTCGATCCGGTGGGGCTGTCCGTGACCGTCCATGCCTGATGGTCGGGCGATGGGCCGATCGGCCAGCGAAACGCGCGGGGCGAACGTTCGCCTGGAGGGGTCGCGACTCTCATAACACATGTACTGTCGTTATTCATTGGCACCGCCACGCGTTCGACGAACCAAGAGACGACACGAGCGTGAGCGCAGTAGATGGACCTCGATACCGTGGCGATCAGCCACCGGATATTTCTCCCATTTCGCATCGTAAAACCAGCTATCACTTGGCGTCGCCACCGTAGCCGAAACGCTCTCGTGGCTTCTGAACCGGGTCCGGCCGAGCAAGTAATCGTGCTATCGTCGTGTGTGCGAGTACCGAAAGTGACTCAGGTGAGATACGAGTGCCCTGCTCGTCCAGAGAGTACGACCTCTTTCGATTGATTAGATGTGAATTTTCATTATATGATTTCATATTTCGAAAATATGGCTATAGATTCAGCATATTATACCTATATTCTCTCTCCACATCCAAATTTGACAATATCTCGCCGCATCCCACATCATCAGTCGTGCCAAGAGACATTCTACGATGTATTTTGACTTTTTGGCGTTTAGGGCGTCCGATGTTTTCGCGAACTCGCGTTCCGCTCGTATCCGGCACCGCTCGCTAGCTGACTCCGCACCGACTTTTTCTATCCCCGACCCGAACAAGGGAGTGACGCGTCGGGTGACGGCCCAGAAGGCCGGTCGCCGCGGCTCAGTATATAAAGTCTCGCGGTCGAACACCGGACAGCCCCGAGATATGTAAAAGACTTATTGTTGTTACCGGCTAGCATACTGGTATGGCCGCTGTCTCCGACCCTGACGACTCCCTGCTATTCGTCGATTCGTTGCGGGAGTACGTCCTCGAACCCCTGATTTCCGCCGAGTCGCTGGCCGCGCGCGAGCACACCGAGTTGACGGCCGAGCGAGATGCGTTCGCGGCGCTCCGCGAGCGAGTGGAAGCTATCGAACCCGTACAGACCGTGACGACCCAGTCGCCGTCGTGGTCGATGCCGTCGTCCGGTTCGACCGCGTGCGCCGAAGTCCGGACCGCGTACCGAGAGACCGTCATGGCCGTCGACCACTACGACGAGGTGTACGACGAGCCGCTCCTCCAGAACGTCACGGCCGAACTCAGCCCGGACATCGGCGGTGCGCTCGACCCGGGAAGCGGCGTGCAGTTCTCTCCGCAGGTGAAACGGCTGGTGCTCGCGAGCGTCGAGGACTGCGTCGAGCGACGGACGGCGCTCTGTGAGGTCGTCGAACGGGAACTGGACGCGCTGGCCGACCAGAAGCGAGCTCTGACTAGTCTCCTGGATGAACTCGACGGCTGTACGATTCCCGAGTGGTACGGCGAGTCCTTCGACGAGGAACTGACCGCGGTGCTGTCGGCCCGACAGCAACACCTCCAGCACGGCTTACAGCAGTTCGAGGGAACCGAGTTCTGTTCGTACCTCTACGGCGACGAGGGCTGGACACACCCGGTGTTGACCGCCGTTGCCCGTCTCCGCGAAGCCGTCGTGACTGACGAGAGCGCGTAGCGACTGGCTTTTCCGACCCTGTAGAGCGAGACCCTCGTCGCCGATCTCGATTTGCGAGCGATTGCGCGCCGCTCTTGCAGTGACCAGACGAGGAACCCGCGACGGTCCGGCTACTTCTGTCTCCTGTTCGGACTCGACTTGCCACACCTGTCGGTCCCGACCTACCAGCTGTTCGGGTGACCCCACGTCTGACTGCACGCTGTGTAGGCCCTCTGAAAATCCGTTTCAATTCGAGGAGAGATACTCTGCTACCAGTTCTGCCTCGGCGCGGCGCAGGCGATACGAGACGGTCGAACGCGGATAGTCGAGACACTCGGCCAACTCGTCGAGTGTCGTCTGGCGGGGCGTCTCGTAGTACCCCTTCTCGGCGGCGAGTTCGCGAACCGACGCTGCTCGGGCCGGATGGATACCGACGAGAGAAACGCCATCGGCGAGCCGGTCGCCTCGCCGACGTGGTCGAAGCGAAACGACAACCCGTCTCGAAGCCGACTGCCCAAGGTATCGTACAGCATCGCAGTAAACAGTACCATTTTTCCCGATAACCGTGGCAAATATAGATAGATACTTTTATATCTGTGCAATTATCGGACATATGGCGAGAAAAAATTATATATTAGAAAATATCTCTTTCAAAGAGGCGGAAACCACTCTACTCTGCCCTCAAATATATGCGATAAGCAATATTCGAGACATTCTTTGAATACAACGACATATTTAAACATCAACTGCGTATATCGATCTACACCCGGGTTGTCTGAGTAAGAGTCTATTTCGAAGTCGACATCCCAACAGCGACGTTCGGCTCAGTCGACGATGTCGACGACGCGTTCGACCGCCGCTTTGTGAGACTTCCCGTTGGACGCGACGAGCCCTTCGGCGTCCGGTGTCCACGGGTCTCCGTAGATGTCGGTTACGGTTCCCCCCGCCCGTTCGACGAGGAATACTCCCGCAATCGTATCCCACGGGTTCGGCTGTGGCTGCGTCGAGATGGCTGCGTCGAGCGAACCGCACGCGACCATTCCGAGTGTCACCTGTGCACAACCGAATCGACGGAGATCACCGAACTGTTGCATGAGGGTGTCTAACAATTCGCCGAACATGTGGTCGCGCTCCGGGCCATAGCGGAGGATAGACGCGACTTTGAATTCCTCGACGTCGGCCTTTCCGCTTACGGACATCGGCTCGTCGTTCAACGTTACGCTGTCGGGACCAGCGGTGTACGTATCGCCGAGTGCTGGCGCGACCGTCGTCGCGCCGACGGTCTTCCCGTCACGAATCGCAGCGACGGTCGTCGTCCAGAGTTGAATTCCGTGGACGAAGTTCGAGGTCCCGTCTATCGGGTCGACGACCCACGCACTACCATCGGCAGGGACGGATTTCAACTCGTCTCCTTCCTCGCCGACGACAGTCGCATCCGGATACGCGTCGAGGATGGTGTCGATAACGCGCCGCTGTGTCTCGGTGTCTGCTCTGGTGACGAAATCCATCGACGAGTCTTTCGTCCCGACATCTAGCTCCGTCCGAAAGAGGTCGTGAGCGACTTCCGCTCCAGCGGTCGCAGCGCGCTGTGTGATCTCGTGTCGTGACATATGATTGCGTACTGTGTAGTGAGACGTGTCGTTTCTTAACTCTTTGTCTGGTCGGAGGGCTGTGATTCGAGACGGTAGATCAGACGATGCGCGTCCCGTCCCGTTCGAACAGCCACGACTCTTCGGTCTGGATGTCGACGTGGACGCTGTCTGTCCCACGTGCGACCTCGCCCTGTGGGGTGACGGCTGACAGAGACGTGCCGTTCGCGGAGAGGTGGACGGCGTCCCTGTCACCGAGTGGTTCGACGACGTCGAGGTCGGCAGCGAAGGCTCCGTCACTGTCCTTGATGTCGAGATACTCCGGTCGAAGCCCGTAGATTACCGTCTCACCGACGCGATGTTCGACGTGCTCGACTTGGCGCTCGGTCGCCGGTATCGTACAGAACTCCGAGACGAACGCGATTCCGTCAGCCGTCTGTTCGACCGTACACTCGAGGAGGTTCGGTGACGGCGATCCGATGAAATCGGCGACGAAGCGGTTCTTTGGGTCGTTGTAGATGTCGTACGGAGTCCCTATCTGCTGGACGTGTCCGTCGTTCATGACGACGATCTTGTCGCCGAGCGTCATCGCCTCCTCCTGGTCGTGTGTGACGAATACCATCGCCGTGTTCAGGTCACGCTGAATTTTCTTGACCTCGACGCGCATCTCGTCTCTGAGGTTCGCGTCGAGCGCGGAGAATGGCTCGTCAAGGAGGAATGCTTTGGGCTCCATCACCATCGCGCGTCCGAGCGAGACGCGTTGTTGTTGGCCGCCGGAGAGGGCGCTGGGCTTGCGGTCGAGCATCTCGGCTAGTCCGAGCGTCTGAGCGACTTTCTCGACACGCTGGTTCTTTTCGTCGCCGTCGAGGTCGGTGTTCATGTCCAACCCGAACCGGATATTCTTTCGTACGCTCATGTGGGGAAACAGTGCGATGCTCTGAAAGACGAACGCGAGGTTCCGGTCTTTGGACTGGAGACCGGTTATGTCGTCGCCGTCGACGAGAATCTGGCCCTCGTCGGGCTCTTCCAGTCCAGCGATACAGCGGAGTGTGGTGGTTTTCCCACACCCAGAGGGACCGACGAGGATGACGAACTCTCCCTCGTCGATGTCGATATTGACGTCGTCACAGGCGACGATGTCACCGTTATCGAACGTCTTTCGGATTCCCTGGATGCGAATATGGTCGCCCGTCCCGTCCATGGTGTGATTTTGATCGGTAGCAGCGTTCATAGGTGTATCGTCTCGATTGTCCGAAGGTCGATCCGGCTCTCTCTTTGTGGTGGTGTTTTCACTCATACGGTAAATGCGTTCTCGAGGTATTGTCTCGCCACGAGGTACAGGACCGTGGGTGGCGCTCCGATGATGAGCGTCTCTGCCATCAGCTTCCCCCAGTAGACTCGTTCGCCGGATCCACCGCCGATAGTTCCGTACAGGACGGGCACAGCCGGAACCGGGCCAGTCCCAGTGGTGAGCAGATTAGCGAACAGGAAGTCGTTCCAGCCGGTGAGGAACGCGAGGAACCCGACGGCGACGATGCCCGGGGCCGCAAGCGGCAGTATGACTCGTACGAATGCCGAGAACTGCGTACAGCCGTACACTTGCGCGGCTTCTTCGATGTCTTTCGGCAGGTTCTCGAAGAAATCCCGGAGTATCCAGATAGCGAAGGGTGCGACGAATACCTGATAGGCCAGAATCATCCCGGGAATCGTGTTGTACAGACCGAGATCGTTCCACAGTCCCATGATAGGGATAACAAGCAGAATATACGGGAACATCATCGCTAAGATGATGGCGTAGAATCCCACTTTCTTGCCGTAGAATTCTTTGCGAGCGAACGCGTACGCGCCAGGAATGGTGATGGCGAGCGCTAGTAGCGCCGTTCCAGCGCCGATGAGGAAGCTGTTGATGAGGTTGTCTCGTAGTTCCGCGATGCCGCTAGTCCACGCTTCAAGGGTGGGTTCGTGCGGGATGAGGTGCGGTGCTCCGAAGAACTCGCCCGGCGGCATGAACGACACCGAGAGGATGAACAGGAGTGGTACGAGGTTCAACAACACGAGGAACGTGATGACGCCGTACGTCGACGCCTTCAGCGTCACGCCGAGGACGTCGTAGTCTGCGGTGCTCATGCCGCCTCACCTCCGCTGGCCCGCTCGAACTCGCGGATGAACACGAAGACGAACCCGATCGTCAGCATAAGCAAGACAACGCCGACGGCATACGAGATTCCCATCTGTCCCTGCTCGTAACTGAACCGATAGAGCAACACCGCGAGGATGGACGTCTCGTATCCCGGCCCGCCGTTCGTAAGTTGGAGCACTTGGGATATTTTCGTCATATTCCAAATGATTCGGATGCTGACCGCGATGAGGATAGCACTCTTCAACTGCGGAAGCGTCACGCGAAGGAACGTCTGGAGACGGTTGGCTCCGTACATCTGCGCGCTCTCGTACAGTTCTTCAGGAATACTCTCTAGGCTGGCTGAGATAATGAGGAACATGAACGGCCAGAACGTCCACGTCGTTACGAACAGAATCACCGCGAGCGCCGAGTCGCCGTGGCTTCCCCAGTAAATCGTCTCTTCGAGGAGATCCCACTGGGTAAGGTACCCGAAGACCGGCCCGAGGTCCGGCTGAAGCATGTATGCCCAGATCGTTCCCGTCACGAGCGGCGGGAGCGTATACGAGAGGAGGAAGGCACCGGTGACAAAGCTCTTTCCACGCCGGATCTCGCGGACGGCAAGCGCCGCCGCCACCGCGATAACGAGTTGGAAGAGCGTCGTCAGCGAGAATATCAGCGTAGCTTTTAGTGACGTGATGAACGGCTCCCAACTGAGCAGGTACTCGTAGTTTCCGAGCCCGACCCAAGAGGGGTCACCCCCGAACGGCCAGTTATGAAGGCTCATGAAGATTCCCTGCACGAAGGGGAGCCACATGAGCAGTACGAGGAACAGCAGCACGGGGAGAATCAACAGATATGCGAACCAGTTCTCCGTGAGGACGTCGCGGTAGTGCTGCGTTTTTCCTGCGAGCGTGTGGCTAGTTTGTGAAGACATCTTAGAGCGAGAGTTGTTCGCGTATCTGGGTCGCGCTCCGATCACACGCTTCTTCTGGAGATATTTTTCCGCGCACGGCCTCTTGGAAGAGTGGGCCGGCAATGTTGTACTGAATCGCGTTCATCCCGGGATGACTCGACCAGCCGTGTTCCATCCCATCGACGGTCGTCTCCAGCGTCGAGATGAAGTTGCTCTGGTTGAGCATCTCGTCCTCTTTGAGCGTCGACCAGACGTCCTTGCGGGCGGGGAGGGTGGCCAGCGAGCGGGGAACCTCCTGTTGGAACTCCTTCGAGAGGACTTTGTTGATCCAGTTGATGGCCACGTCTTCGCGCTGCTTCCAGACATCCGCCGAAACGTCGTCGGGTTTCCGCATCAGTGCGATGCACTGGGTGAAGAAGTCACCGCGGTTACCAGCGGCCCCTTCCCACGACGGTCCGAACACGATCGTTCCGTCCGAGAGCATGTCTTCGGCGCGACTCCGAAGCAGACCGAAGTCCTTCGTACTGCCCTGCACCATGCTTACGTCACCTTGGATGAGCATCTGTGCGGCACCCTCGTTCGAGGCGGTTGGTGCCTTCTCGGAGGAGAGACCGTGTTTCTGATACAAGTCGACGTACTTCCTCGTCGCTTCCTTCCAAATTTCGTTGTCGTAGTTGACGTCCGACCAGTCCTTGTTGAGATACGTTCCGTCGTAGCCGCCTTCCGAGGTGGTCCATGTCACGAGGGCTTCGTCGGTGACGTCGCCTTGCGCGCCGTATATCTGGAAGCCGTAGTCCCCGGGGCCCTTCTCCTGCAGTTGTTTTGCTACCTGCACGAGCTGTTCGTAGTTCTCTGGAGGGAAGTCGTCCTCGATAGAGAGGCCCGCCTTCTCAAAGTGATCCTTCCGAGCGATGAACGGCGCGCCGACCTCGAGGCCAATCGGTATCTCGTAGAGGTCCTCGTCGAATCCTCTGTAGCAACTCTTCGTCATCTCGAAGGCCCACTCGATGTTCTGAAGCGCCTCCTCGTTGAGTCGGTCTTTGTACTCGCTAACCGGCTTGACCCATCCCGGTTCGATGAACTGCCCGTCGAGGGAGTTCGTCGAGTCGTAGATGACAGGCCGGTTCCCGTTCTGGATGTTGTTCTTCCACTTGCCGCCGTTGATGTCGTTCCAACTCGCCCAGTTCATCTGCAACTGGACGTCGTTGGAGTTCTGGAACTCCTCGACTGAGGACTCCATCAACGTCTTTGCGACCTCTGACTGGGAATGGAAGTACTCCCAGTAGCCGACAGTTGTACTACCGGAGCTGTTTGAACCGCTCGATCCGTCCGATCCGCCGATACAACCAGCGAGCCCCGCCGTCCCGCCGACGGCCGCTGCTTGTAGGAATTGACGCCTATGCATGGTGAGTGCTACACTGCCACCGTTACCGTCAATCTACATAATAGTTTGGGTAACCCTCCGAATCGCTGTCTCGACTCGGCGGAATCGATCGGGCGAGTTGAGGTGTGTCAGTGCGCTGTTTGACCCGCTATCTCGTTTCTGCGGGCTGTCTCGGGGTATCGACGGCTGATGCTCCGCAGGCCGCTGGGAAACTTTAATATACTCTTCTCCAGTTGGGTGGACATACAGCCACAGTGTGCCCACTCACACCTGTAGGCAGAGCTATCCATGACAGACAACGCACCCGACGTTCTCGTCTTGCGGTCCAACACGCACGGACTCCTCACCAGGGACTACGCGGACCTGCTCGCGGAACAATTACCGAATCACGACGTCCGACTGGCGACGACGGCCGCCGAAGAGCGCGAGCTCATCGAACACGCGACTGTCGTCTCCGCCGTCGACATCGACGAGAGTTTACTAGACCACGCAGAGAACCTTCAGTTGTTCGCAGGCATTGCGGCCGGCTACAACCATCTCCCACTGGATACGTTTGACGAGATGGACGTAGCGGTAACCAACGCCTCGGGCATCCACGCCCCCAACATCGCAGAGCAGGTCATGGGCTACATCTTGACCTTCTCGCGGCGACTTCGTGAGGGACTAGACCGCCAACGGCGCAACGAATGGCGTCACTATCAAGCCGACGAGCTGATGGGGAGCACCGTCACTATCGTCGGTCTCGGAGCTATCGGAACGGCGATTATCGAGCGTCTGTCGGGCTTCGACGTGGAGACGATCGGTGTCCGGTATACACCTGAGAAAGGAGGGCCCACGGACGACGTTGTCGGCTTCGAACAGAATGGCTTGGAAACGGCCCTTGCTCGAACGGACTACCTCGTCGTCGCGGCTCCGCTCACCGATACGACGCGCGGCCTCCTCTCCGAAGAGGAGTTCAAGACGCTCCCACCGGATGCGACGGTTCTGAACGTGGGACGTGGAAAGATAATCGACACCGACGCGCTCGTCACTGCGATTCAACAGAACCAGATCGGCGGTGCTGCGCTCGACGTTACGGACCCCGAACCGCTCCCCTCTGACCATCCGCTGTGGGACTTCGAGAACGTCATCATCACGCCACACAACGCGGGCCACAGCCCGGAACACTGGGATAGACTCGCCGCGATCGTCGCAAGGAACGCCACGCAACTTTCCGAAACGGGGGACACCGCATCTCTGGAGAATCTCGTCCAGCCCTGACGAAATCAAAGTTACTCACTTCTCCGGACGGCTAAGAATACCACTCATCCTGAATCCTCCTCGACGATGTCGCTCTTTGTCTCGATTATCTCGACAGGGGGTAGCCGCGAGGACAGAGGTACAATTAAACCGACGAAGCGGTTCTATACGGACATGGCCGCTAATCCATCGGACGACACCGATAACACGCTCGGTTCGGTTGAGAAAGCGTTCAACATCCTTAGAGAGGTCAAATCCGCGGGACCGGTGGGACTCTCAGAGTTAGCACGCCAGCTCGACATCCCGAAAAGTACCGTCCACATCTATCTACAGACCCTGCAGAGCGAGGGGTTTGTCGTCCAAGCTGGCGGGAAATACACGCTGAGCTATCGGTTTCTCGATTTCGGTGGGACGTTTCGAAACCAATCGAAGTTGTTTCGCGCCGCCAGACCCGAAGTAGACAAACTCGAAGCGGAGACGGGAGAAGTTGCAAGCCTCGGAATCGAAGAAAACGGGCTTCGAGTACTCATCTATAAGTCTGAAGGGCCTGATTCAATTCACGACAACGCACCGGTCGGAGAGTACACGCAGATGCACTGGACGGCACTCGGAAAGGCGATACTCGCTCACTATCCGAGAGAGCGCGTCGAAGCTATTCTCGATACGCACGGACTCCCTCGCGCGAACGAGTACACGGTAACAGACAGGGAAGCGCTGTTCGCGCAGTTAGACGAGACGCGCGAACGCGGCTACTCCGTCGAGGACCAAGACCGGCGACAGGGCGTTCTCACCATTGGTGCACCGATTCACAGTCGAAGTACCGACGAGGTTGTCGGCTCCGTGTCGGTCTCCGGGCCGAAGAGTCGAATCGAGGAAAACGAGCGTTTCGACGAACTGGTCGCCGCCGTGAAGAAGGCTGCAAACGTGATTGAACTCAGTTACTCACACTATTGAGCTTCTATCTGTGGCGACCCTGCCCTCGGCGCTCGTTGTTCAACATCCTTGGATAATTGGACCGGGCATAATATCTAACGACAAACGGTGAAAATATCGGACGTACTATTGTTATTTTGAGTGGTGTCGTAGACTTTCATCACTGATGATCGCTCGCTCAGTCGAGCTGAAGCCTGCTATTCCGGCAAGATAGGCTTGTGACAGAGCTCGTCGATTCGTCCCGAAGATGATTCCGATCGATCTGTGGTCAAGATAGTTGAACACTGCCAGTAGAACCTTCAGTAACACGGGCACTTCCGCGAACTCGGCTCCCTCTCGTTCTACGTCACAATACGGAGAACGGTGGCTGGTGTGTCCTAGAATGCTGAAAAACAATCTCATCTTGGCAGAAAACACTCACAAATATATGTGTATTGGTGCTATATGTGTTTGAGAGATGGGGAAGATCCTTGTATATGAGTACATAATCGTTAATATCGGCGCCACTCACAGAAATATGTCGCTGAAGCCGATTTACCGGTTACTGCCTCTCGGTACAGACGTATTTTCGAGAGCCGACCGAAGAGCCGCTGATTCACGCCCGTGATCGAAGAGAACTGCAGCTCTCGAATTCGCCACTCAGGTCGGCTTCGGTTCGGTGAAAGCGTTTTCGGTGGCCATCCGACCGAGCTTTCTCACACGCGCTTCGAGTGCGGAATCGACGAACTCGCCGTCCGCGTCGAAGGCGTCGGCCGCGCCGCGAATGCCGACCTCGTGGGGGAGCGTCCAGCCGTGAACGGTTCGAACGCCGGTCCGCAGGTGTTCGAGCGTCTGTGCGTACGAACCTCCGCCGGCGGTCGCCAGCAGGCCGACGGTCGTGTTTTCGAACTCGTCCCGGCCGAGATAGTCGAAGGCGTTTTTCAGCGCCGAGGAGACCATCCCGTGGTAGACCGGCGTCCCCATGAGGACCGCGTCGGCGTCGCTGACCAGCGTCCGCAACGCGTCGGCGTCACCTCGCTCACGGGCGTCGGGGTCGAAAAGCGGCAGGTCCCAGCGCCGGAGATCGATCAGTTCGGTCTCCGCACCCGCTTCTTCGGCGGCGTCCAATGCGTGTTCGAGAGCGAGATAGGTCGTGCTCGGTTCACGAAGGCTGCCACAGACGGCGACAACGGACGGTGCCTCTTCCATTTTGCGGCTGTACGTGGTCGAGCAGTTTAACGTCCTTGATAGGGATACTGTGACAGTCGAGGCCACTTCGAGCGGTTTTCGTCCTGAGAGCGCCGCTCACTCCAGCTCCTTCACGACCGTCGCCGGATTTCCCTGAACGACCACGCTGTCGGGGACGTCTTCCGTGACGACCGCGCCGGAACCGACGACGACGTCGTCGCCGAGCGTCACACCGGGGTTCAGGACGGCCTGTCCACCTATCCAGGCGTTGTCACCGACCGTGACCGGCTTCCCGTACTCCGGGCCGGCGACCCGCTCGCTCGCGTCGAGCGGGTGGGTCGCGGTGTAGACGTGGACGCTCGGCCCGAGCATACAACTCTCGCCGAATTCTATCGGACAGACGTCCAAGAAGACGCAGTCGAAGTTGGCGAAGAATCCCTCGCCGACGCGAATGTTGTAGCCGTAGTCACAGCGAAACGGCGGCTCTACGGTGACCGTCTCGCCCAGCGACCCGAACAGGTCGTCGAGTATCGCCGCTCGCTCCTCGTCGTCGCTCGGGCCGGTTCGGTTGAACTGGCGGGTGAGTTCCCGCGCCCGTTCGCGCTCCGCGACGAGTTCGGGGTCGCTCGGGTCGTAGCGGTCGCCGTTCAGCATCTTCTCCTTTTCCGAGGCCATCGCCCACCGTACCGGACCCACAGTGAAATAACACCGCGGTCGGGGTCGGAGTCGCCGAACCCGGCTCATCGCTCGCTCGAACCGCCCGGTGTGACGAGCAGCGAGTACAGCAGGGAGCAGAGCCCGACAATCTCGCTCACTCGGCTCAGTATCGGCAGATAAAACGTCCGAACGCGCGGTTGTAGCCCGACCACTTGTCCGAGCGAAGTGACGCCGATAGAGAGTGTCATCGGGACGACGGTGATGAGCGCGAGTCCGGCGGCGAGGTACCACATTCGGACGCTGTCGTTGCGCCTGTAGCCGCGATAGGCGTGGAAGGTGATGAACAGCGCCAGCCCGACCGCGATCAGCGACGCCGCGAGCAACAGCAGATCGTCTGATTGCGTCTGTTCGGCGGCCTGAAGCGCGACCATCAGAGTCCCTCCCACATGTCGGTAAAGCGGTCCGCGAGGTCACCGGTCGGCTTCTTGGAGATGGTCACGTCGAGTCCCGAGTCAGTCAGGCGGACGGTCAGTTCGTCCAGTCGCGCCTCGTACATGCTGTGGTGGTTGCCGTCGGGCTGGGCGATGCGTCGCTCGGCGAGCAGGCCGCAGTCGACCAACCGTTCCGCGCGTCGATACACCGTCGAGATAGAGATATCACAGGTCTCGCTGAGTTCCTTCGCCGACATGGCTTCGTTGCGCGTCTCCCGGAGAATTGACTGTGCGTACGTATCGTCAAGGAGGGCGAGCACTTCCGCTGCGTCCGCGTCGTCGGTCACGCGTCGGCGCTTCCTTTCGGCGCGGGACTCATGTAACTCGTGGTGGACCCGAAGAGTGGTCGCTGTGACGGCACTCATCTTGGGTGCTCCAGGGGCCGTCCGTCCTCGGCTGTTTGCACCTCACGCATTCTGTCGGACGCGCATGAACAGCGTGGTGGCCGCGTACTGAACGGCGACGGTCACCAGAAAAGCGATTCCGGCAGTGTACTCGGTGGGTGCGACGCCGAGCGCGAGTTGGTAGACGCCGACGAACAGGCCCGTCGTGACCAGCGCCGCCGAGACGGTCCAGACGACGGCCGCGCCGCCCGCGTACTCGACGGGCCAGTACTGCTCGTAGGCGTACGGTACGAACACCGCGACGTTGAGCGCGAGAAGCAGGCTGCCGGTGGGCGACCCATCGACCTGTGCGAACGCGAACAGGGCAACGAGGGCGCACAGGACGGCGACGACGCTCACCGTGACGTTGCTCGTCAGGTCGGCTTTGAGACGCGCCCCGAGTGACGGGTTGTCTGACACATCTCTGCATAGACGACCCCCTAATAAGGCGATTACCCGGATTCGCTGGGCCAGCGAATCCGTCGAGCGCGACCCAAGAAATTTGTTCGCCTCGAACGACCTCCCCATATGGATACGCCCTCCCTCCTCCCCGAAAACGAGCACGTTCGCTCCCTCCTCGGCGTCGTCGCCCTCGCCGGCATCCTCGTCGCGTTATCGGATGCAGATCCGACGACCCTCGTACCGATGCTCGCCCTCCTCGGCGGAGTGACGGCGATAAACGCGGCGACCGACGTGTTCGTCCTCCCAGAGGAGACCCCGCGCCTCGGATACGGCGTGCTGGTCCTCCTGCTCGGCCTCGCCTTCCCTGTATTCGGGACCGACCCCGGTCAGACACGCCTCGGTTACGCTCTCGGTGGTCTCATCGCCACGTGCGGTGCGTGGCTCGTCTTCGATGCGTACACTGCGATGCGCTTCGAGGAATCGAGTGATCGCCACGAGTTCGTCTCCGGGGGCGACGACGATTCGGCCGAGGTCATGTTCCGGCTGCAGACGTTGAACGTCGTCAACCAGGCGCTGCAAGACGCCGAGATGCCGCAGTCCCCGGCCGACCTCGCCGCGGAGATTGACCTCACTGCGACCCGTGTCGAACCGGCGCTTTCCTACCTCGAAACGAAGGGCCCCGCTGAGCGCACGCCAGACGGCTATCGCGCGACGCCGCCGCGCTGGGGCCGCCTTCATCCCATCGTCGCGTTCGGGCGCTGGCTCCCGCGCCGACTGTTCGCGCCGCTTCGTCGGCTCTCGGGACACTGATTCGGGTCGCTATCGACTCTCTCGTCTCCCTCGTTTCGTCGTCCAGGATGTGTTGCGTGTCAACGCTTATCGCCACTTGCTGCGAACGATACGATGAGGGCACCCGACATGACGCTCGCAACCGTTCCGCAGTACGATAGCGACCGGACAGCCGTGATCGGAGACCGCGCCGTGGTCGTCGGGGCCGGTATCGCCGGATTGCTCGCGGCGCGAGTGCTCGACGACGCGTTCGAGGCGGTGACGGTCGTCGAGCGCGACTCGCTCCCGGACGGGCCGCGCGTCCGCGACGGGGTTCCACAGGCTCGGCACGTTCACGTCATGTTAGAAGCCGGGAGGGCCACGCTGGGGGACCTGTTTCCCGGCTATCGCACGGACCTGCTTTCGGCCGGTGGCCTGGAAATCGACGGCGCACGGGACGTCAGTTTCTACGCCGAGGACGGATTCCTCGCGGACGGGCCGGAACCGCTGCCGCACTACGCCGCGACGCGGCCGCTGTACGAGTGGCTGGTGCGCGACCGTCTCGCCGAGCTAGACGGTGTGACCGTCCGAGACGAGTGCCAGTACGCTGGCTATCTCACGGATGCGGAGGCGAAGCGCGTGACGGGTATCGTGGTCCGGAACGAGGCGCGAGCGACGGAGGAACTCGACGCGACGCTGGTGGTCGACGCCACCGGTCGCCCGAGTCGGACGCCCGCGTGGTTAGACGAACACGGGTACACGCCGCCCGTGGCCGACGAGGTCCACATCGACCTGGCGTACAGTACCATCTTCGTCGATCGACCGACCGACGACAAGCGCGCGTATCTCGTGACGCCCACCGGCGCACAGCCACGCGCTGCGGGGGTACTCCCCGTCGAAGACGACCGGTGGGTGGTGACCCTCGGCGGCGTCCACGGCGACCACCCGCCGACGGACGGCGAGGGGTTCGCGGCGTTCGCGGCAAGTCTCCCAGTTTCGGACGTGAACGACTTGCTCGACGAGCATGCGTGGGTCAGCGAGGACATCGCCCACTACCCGTTCCCGGCCAACCGCAGGTATCGCTACGAGACGTTGGACCGCTTCCCCGAAGGGCTGCTCGTCGTCGGCGACGGCGTCGCCAGCTTCAACCCGCTGTACGGACAGGGGATGTCCGTCGCCGCGCTCGAAGCGCTCTTGCTCCACGACACACTACGCACGGACGGCTTGGAGAATCTGGCTCCGCGTTTCTTCGAGCGGAGCGAAGACGTCGTCGACATCGCGTGGGCGATGGCCGTCGGCGCGGACTTCCAGTTTCCGCAGACGACCGGCCCGAAACCGCGCGGGACGGACCTGCTGAATCACTACGTCGCCCGACTGAACCGAAAGGCCCAGACGGACGGACGGCTCCGAGACGCGTTCATGCGCGTGATGATGATGGAACGACCGCCCAGCACGCTGTTTCGACCGGGTATCCTGTG
The DNA here is from genome assembly GCF_004681185.1 of Haloarcula amylovorans. Lineage (GTDB taxonomy): Archaea > Halobacteriota > Halobacteria > Halobacteriales > Haloarculaceae > Haloarcula > Haloarcula amylovorans. The sequence goes on from NZ_SRIF01000002.1 coordinate 736,849, forward strand.
GCGCGTGCTGGTCTGAGTGGCAGTCGCGCTCGCAGCGACATCGTGTTTGTCGGAAGCAGTGTGTACAGTTCCCACGTGATAACCGGATTCTAGCGCGTTGGTCACGTGACCGCGACCAGGTTCTCCACGACGAGGACGTCGGCGCGGTCGAACACGTTTCGCATCTCGTCGCTCAGCGGGACATCCGTGATCAGCATGTCGATGTCGTCGACGGTGGCGAACTCCCGGAAGCTCTGGGTTTCGAGTTTGCTTCCGTCCGCCACGAGGATGACCCGGCGGCCGCCCTCACAGAGGAGCGACTTGATTCGCGCTTCGTCCTCGTTGGACACGGAGAGACCGCCGTCCTCCTGAATGCCGTCCGCTTCGAGGAAGACGATGTCGAAGTTCGTCTTCCGGAGGTAGGATTCGCCGCTGCGCCCGACCAAGGCGTCGGACGTCCGCCGGAGCGAGTCACCGACGACTTTCACTTCGCCACACGTCTTCCGGAGTTCGAACGCGTTCTCGGGAGAGTTCGTGGCGACCAGTAGCGAGACCGAATCCGGAATCACGCGAGCGACTTCCATCGTCGTCGCGCCTGTATCGAAGAAGACGGCATCGCCATCGCTCAGCTCTTTGACCGCTCGCTGGGCGATTGCTCGCTTGCCGTTGGGGTTTTTGATGCCATCTCGCCGTTGGGTGCCGCCGGTGTCTCCGTTGGACGCCGGGAGGGCACCGCCGTGAAATCGTTCGATACGCCCGTCTTCGGCCAGCGTGGCCAAGTCACGCCGGATCGTGGCTCCCGAGACGCCGAACGTCTCAGTGAGTTCTTCGACTGTTACCCGGTCGGAATTGTTCACTTTCTCGACGATCTGATCCCGTCGTTCTTCAGGCAACATTATCAATCATCGCCCCGAAGTCGGCGGTTCACTGTCGTACGACGACATACGGTTACGAGAGGTATATTTTTATCTATAATCTCCATTAGTATCGCGCACAACGGCGCTGTCGTCACCGATTCGCGGTTCCATTGGATAGTGTGCGGCATACAGGTATCAGAGATATTCTTCGATGTGGTCGTCGATTGTACGATGTTCTACATCAATGTTCATAAATACTATCTCTCCTGTATCAATCAGCCAGCACACCGAACAGCGCCGCAATCACTGTCCCGATGCTGCTGACGATTGCGCCGCCGTAGACACCGGTACCGTAGTTGTACACGGCGAGACCCGCAAGTACGACGGCGATGCCGAACGAGGCGAGCACGGCCGGCGGGAGGTCCCGTACAGTGTCCGGTCGCATCGTCAGACCGCCGCTTTCCGCTCGGGCTTCGGCTCGTGAGTCAGCGATCGGCCGGTCTTGGGGTCGAAGTACTGCAGCGAGTCCCGGTCGAACCGGAGGTTCACGCTGTCGCCCATCTCGACGGTCGTATCGGGATCGACGGCGGCCTTGATGGTCTCGCCAGTGTCGAGGTTGAGTTCGAGGACGGTCTTCTCCCCCTGTGGCTCGACGACTTGCACGGTCGCCGGGTGGACGTTCGAGGGGACGCCGTCCTGATTGAGGGCAATGTTCTCCGGGCGGATGCCAAGGACGACCCGTTCGCCGAGGTGGCCCTCTAGCTGGTCGATGAACTCGTCGGGGACGTCGTGCGTGTCGGTCCCGAGGTTGAGTTCGAACTTCCCGCCGGACTCTTCGAGGGTCCCCTCGATGAAGTTCATCGACGGTGACCCGAGAAACCCGGCGACGAACATATTACGCGGGTTCGTGTAGACGTAGGTCGGCTCGCCGACCTGCTGTATCTGCCCGTCGTCCATGACCGCGATCTGGTCGGCGAGCGTCATCGCCTCGACCTGGTCGTGGGTGACGTACACCGTCGTCGTCGAGAGCTCCTCGTGGAGTTTGTTGAGCTCGGCGCGCATCTGCACACGGAGCTTCGCGTCGAGATTTGACAGCGGTTCGTCCATCAGGAATACGGCGGGGTCCCGGACGATAGCGCGACCGAGCGCCACACGTTGTTGTTGTCCGCCGGAGAGTTCGGACGGCCGGCGGTCCAGCAGGTCGTTGATCTGCAGTAGCTCCGCGGCCTCCGTGACACGCTGGGTTATCGTGTCTTCGGGCGTGTCGTGCTGTTCCAGCCCGAAGCGCATGTTCTCGCGCACGGTCTTGTGCGGGTACAGCGCGTAGTTCTGGAACACCATGGCGATGTCCCGCTCGTACGCGCGTTGGTCGTTGACGACTTCGTCGCCGATACGAATCTCGCCGTCGGTCGCGCGTTCCAGTCCCGCGATGAGACGGAGCGTCGTCGTCTTCCCACAGCCCGACGGGCCGACCAAGACGGTGAAGCTCTCGTCGGGGATGTCCAGTGAGACGCCGTCGACCGCGGTGACGTCGTCGAATTCCTTTACGAGGTCGTTGAGTTCTACGTGTGCCATTGTGTATTACTCCTTGACAGCTCCTTGCGTCAGTCCGCTCACGATGTACTGCTGGAAGAACAGGCCGAACAGGATGCCGGGTAGCGCGGCGATCATGCCACCGGCGGCGAGGTGTGCCCAGTCCACGAAGTCGTCCGCGACGAACAGCGAGACGGCGATGGGCAGCGTCTGTGCCTGCTCCGAAGAGGTGAGAACGAGCGCGAAGACGAACTCGTTCCACGAGAAGATGAAGGCGAGAATCGCCGTCGCGGCGATGCCCGGTTTCGCCATCGGGAGGATAATCTTGAAGAACCCTTCCCAGCGCGAACAGCCGTCGATACGGGCCTGTTCGTCGAGCGACTCGGGCACGCCGTCGAAGTAGTTCTTCATTATCCAGACGGCGAAGGGGAGGTTGAAGAACGTGTACGTCAGGATAAGCGCGATGCGGGTGTCGTACAGACTCCCGGTGATGCCGCCGATGAGCGGCGGTGCCGACATGATGCTGAAGAACGGCACGATGAGCGCGATGGGCGGAATCATCCGCGCGCCGACGATCGAGAGCAACAGCGCCTTGTTGCCGATGAAGTCGTACCGGGAGAACGAATAGCCGGTGACCGTCCCCAGCGTCACGCAGATGAGCGTCGTCGTGCTGGCGACGATGATGCTGTTCAGCGTGTACAGTTCGAACGGCCGATTCTGGAAGATTTCGACGTAGTTGCTGACCGTCGGTTCCGATGGGAAGAACGAGATAGGGACGTTCAGCACCGCTCCCGTCGGTTTGAGGCTGGTGATGAAGATGAAGTAGATCGGGAACCAGATGACGACGACGTACAGTCCCAACAGTCCGTAGGCGACGAGGCGTTCGCGGACGATGTGTGACCACTCGTCCTCGGTGTTGAGTCCGAGGCTGGTGGCCAGTTGGTCGAGGGGTGATTGTTTCGTGCTCATTGTCAGTAGGGTGACTCACCGAAGATTCGGTACAGCATGGCCACGATGACGAACGTCACCGCGAGCAGGACGACACCGAGTGCTGCACCCTCTCCGGGGCGGTTGAATACCTGTGCAGTGCGATAGAGCCACGACGCCCAGACCTCGGTCGATTTCCCGGGACCGCCCTGGGTCATGACCCACACGAGGTCGAGCGCGCGGATGTCGAAGATGATACGGATGGTCAGCGCGACCAGAATCGACGGCTTCAGGAACGGATACGTGACGTTCACGAACCGCGAAACCTTCCCAGCGCCGTCGACTTCGGCGGCGTCGTACAACTGCTCGGGGACGTTCTGGAGACCCGCGAGCAGGATGATGATGATGAACGGGGTGAACACCCAGATGTCGGCGATGATGAGCGCCATCATCGACAGGGTTCCGTCCGAGAAGAACGCGATCTTGCTGGAGAGGAGGCCAGATTGGGTGAGTAGGCCGTTGATAGCGCCGTACTCCGACTGGAACATCCAGCGCCACATCAGGCCGCTCATCACGTATGGAAGAATCCACGGAACGATGACGGCGGTACGGAACCAGCCCCGTCCCTTGAGGTCCTTATCCAGGAGGAGTGCGATTCCCAACCCGAGGACGAACGAAATGCTGACGCTCAGTCCCACGTAGACGAACGTGTGCCACGTGATCGAAACGAAATCCGGAGCCAGTCCGAAAACGGTCCCGCTTCCCCCATCGGCGAAGATGAGACGCTCGAAGTTCCGGAGGCCGACGAACTCCCGTTCGCTGTTGATGGGATTCGTCCAGAAGAAACTGCTCCAGAACAGCTTCAGGGTCGGGTAGACGATGATGGCGGCTATCCAGAGCATCGTCGGGCCGACCGTCAGGGGGACGAACAGTCGGTCGAGTATGCGTCGCAGTGATTGTTTCTGTGTCGACATTTGCTGAAATACTCGCTACGATTAGCTAGTGGTGCTCGCTCGGTTCGACCGCCGATTAGAGCAGGCCAATGTCCTGATAGAGCGTCTTGATGTTGCTCTGGGCGGTTTCGAGCGCCTCTTTCGGGTCTTTATCGCCCAGTAGCGCGGGCGTAATCTGTTCGGAGAGGTAGTCGTCGACCTGTGGCTGGGCGAGGTAGGTCTCGCTCTTTGCCTGTTCGAGGTTGAACTTCATGTCTTCGAGCAGCCACGACGGATACTGCTCTTGGATCTCCGGTTCGTCGTACACCGCAGGGATGACTGCGGGGTTCCCCTCGACTTTCATGTTCGTCTTCGAGGACTCCGTCGTCGTCATGAACTTGGCGAACTTCTTGGCCGCTCCCTTGCGTTCGGAAAAGGCCGAGACACTGATCCCGTTCGTGTCCTGGAACGTCGCGCGGGAGTCGGGACCCTTCGGCGGTTTCGCGCTGCCGACGCGTTCCTTGCTCCAGCCGTCGGCTTCGAAGGCACGGGCGGCGAGCGGCGTCCATGACTCGACCGTGGCGAGTTGGCCTGCGATGAACGTATCGCCAGCGCCGCCTTCGCCCATACTGGAGATGCCGTCGGGAATCAGGTCGTTCTCGCGAAGTTGCGTGAAGAAGTCCATGACCTTGGTCCCCTCCTCGGCAAACACCGGCTGGTTGCTGTCGTTGAATAGCTGGCCGCCGGCCTGATAGAGGAACTGCTTGAACGTGAACACGTCCTTGTTCGACCACGTGAAGGCGAACGGCGACGTGTTCTCGGTCTTGAGTTCTTTCCCCTTCGACACGACCTCGTCCCACGTGCTCGGCGGTTCGCTGACTCCCTGCTTCTCGAAGTGCTGCTTATCGTAGAGGTACGTCCCCCACTTGCCGAATTCGGGGGCCATGTACGTCTTCCCGTCGAGCGTAACGAGGTTCTGCAGATTTTTCGGGTAGTTCGACATGTGACTGTCGCCGAGGCCGAGCGGTTCGAGCCACTCCGATGCGACGAAGTCGGCGAGCCACCACGTCGGGCCGTTGAACGCGTCGACCTTCGCGCTCTCGTTTTTCCAGATGGTGGTGAGGCTGGTCTTGAGGTTGTTCCAGGGGACTTCGTTGACCTCGACTGTGATGCCGGTCTCCTCCTCGAAGCGCTCGATGTTCTTTTCGGTTCCGGGGTCGTATTTGAGACTCCCGGCGTTGTAGAAGACGAGTTTCTCCGCCATCGACTCAGAGCCGGTTCCGGTACTCGTTCCCGAGCCGTCAGCGGTATTGTCTCCGCCATCTCCACCGTCTCCGCCGCTACATCCTGCGAGGGCGACGGTTCCGATGGCTCCTGCACTCTTGATGAATGTCCGACGGGTCCGATTGTGCTTATTCTGCATGCAATCGCTCACGAGATGTGCATGGTTAATAAATCATTTGGATAATTGTTCGCCCTAATTATGGTGTAGTATCTCTTCATCTATTAACGATCTTCGCAGAAATTGCGTGTAAACCGTCTAGATTGTGGATTATCGCTGGTTCTCGGCATCGACACGCGTCACACATCGAGACGACGCCGACTGTACGGGATGAACAAATTTGTTCACGAGATGAGCGAACGCTCGGATCACTCTGAAAAATCATGCTAGTTCCCGCCCGAAGAGAGTGGCCCGACTAGACTGAATCCCACGGCTCGACCCGTCGTTTCGCACGGCTCACCGGCGTGTTGGGGCGTGATCGCCTAGTTGTCGGTCCCTCGCAGTTTGAGCAGGGCGGCGAGACCGAGCGGCGAGAGGGCGGCAGCGAGGAGTCCACCGCCGACGATACTGACCGAGAGCGGGACGTCGACGACGCTTTCCATCGGGTCGCCGACGACGACGGCCCCGCGCATGGCCTGGGCCGCGTGCGAGGGACAGGTGTACTTACTGACGCCGACGCCGTCGAACTGCAAGGCGTGGGTCGCCCCCTCGCTATCGGTCAGGTCGGCTTCGTAGCTCCCGTCGGCCGCCGCGATGCTGTGGGCGTCGCCGTCGCCGGTCCACTCCCAGACGACGGTGGTACCGGGATCGACCCGCAATGCCGCCGGTTCGAACGCGAAGTATCCGCCGTTGCCCGTCGCACCGACGGCGACCCGAACTAATTTCTGTCCGGTCCGGTCGACGGTCCCGGTGAAGTTCTCTACCTCGTCGAACCAGTCGCCGTAGTCGACCGCTGGCGGGGCGTCCCCGGCGACGACGCCGCCGACGATGACCGCGCCTTTCATCCCCATCGATTCGTGGGGTAGACAGGCGTAGCGACTGACGCCCTCGCTCTCGAAGGTGTGTTCGAACGTCGCGCCCGCGTCGTCGAGCATCTCGCTCTCGTAGGCGTCGTCCGTGGCGAGGACGTTGTGGACGCCGCCCTTCCCGGTCCACTCCCAGACGACGGTGGTGCCGGGGTCGATTCGCACCGCTGCCGGTTCGAACGCGAAGTCGCCGTCGTTACCCGGCGCGCCGACGGCGACGGTCACCTCGGCCGTGCCGCGTTCGTCGGCGATCCCGTCGTAGTTGTCGACGTCAGCGAGCCACGTTTCGAACTCGTCCGGGTCGGGTGCGGCCAACGCTGGTCGCACGCCCGATCCGAGCGCGGCGGCCCCGAGCGTCGCGCCGGCTCCGGCGCGAAGCACGTCTCGCCGGCTAAGTTCGGTGGCTTGAATGGATGTGTTGGTGGGCATAGGTGAACAGTGTCGGCACAATTAGTTAACTCAGAAACACGATTCTCGCCGGGTGGGAACGGTTCTCGCCGGGTGGGGACGTGCGTCCAGTTATATCGCCTCTCGTGGGGAATCTCAGCCTATCGGAGAGACTAAGATGACGTACACTCCCACTCGACGACGCGTATTGCAGGGTCTGGCTGTCGGCAGCGCCGGGGCGCTCGCTGGCTGTACGGTCGGCTCGCCCACGAACGACGTACAGGTGTCCCAACCGCTCGACCTCGGCGTCGAGGAAGCGAGTCTGGACGCCGCGAAGCCCGCCGATGTCGACCGCGTCGCCGCCGACCCGCGGGACATCCCGAAACCCATCACGCGGTCGAAACCGGCCACCGTCCCCGTCGAACTGGAGACCCGCGAGGTCGTCGCCGAGATCGAACCCGGCGTCACGTTCACGTACATGACCTTCGACGGGCAGATTCCCGGACCGTTCATCCGGACGCGCGTTGGTGACACCGTCGACCTGACTATCAGGAACCACGAGAGCAGCACGATGGCCCACAACGTCGACTTCCACGCCTGCCGCGGTCCGGGCGGCGGCGCGGAGGCGACCACGGTCAACCCCGGCGAGGAGAAGCGCCTGCGCTTTACGGTGACCTACCCCGGCGCGTTCGTCTACCACTGCGCCGTGGCGAATGTGGACTATCACATCTCCAGTGGCATGTTCGGCCTCATCCTCGTCGAACCCGAGGACGGGCTTCCGGCCGTCGACCGCGAGTTCTACCTCGGACAGATGGAGGTGTACACGAACGGAAAAGCCGGACAAGAGGGACACCACGAGTTCGATCACACGGGAATGGCTGCCGAGAACCCGACCTACGTCCTCGCCAACGGCGAGAAGTACGCCATCGGTCCGCAGGGGTACGACGAGATGCGAGTCGGGACCGACGAGACGGTTCGCATCTACTACGCCGTCGGCGGCCCGAACCTCTTCAGCAGTTTCCACGCAATCGGGAGCGTCTGGGACGAGGTGTACCCGCAGGGGGCGCTGGCCTCCGAACCGGACCGCTACGTCCAGACCACGCCGGTTCTGCCCGGCAGCGCCGCCGTCGTCACGTCACACTTCCCCGTGCCCGGCGACTACAAACTGGTTGACCACGCACTCTCGCGGGTCGCGCGGAAGGGCGCGCTTGCGGTCATCCACGCGGACGGCCCGACCAACGACGCGGTGTTCGACCCGGAGGAGCGATGAGCGAGCACACTCTCTCGGCGGCCGAACCCGTGACCGACCGCGTCCACCACAACTCGTGGTCGGCGAACCTAGAGCAACCCGTCCACGAGGAACGACGCGATGCCGTCGTCACCGGGGCTATCCAGGCGGTCGAACACACCGCGCCGGGCTACCACGTCAACCTCGTCACGCACGGCGCACACGGCCGACCGGAGTCATATCTCGGGCCGGTGCTCCATGCGAGGTTCGGCGACAGCATCGACTGGACCTACGTCGACCAGTGTGGCTGTGGCGGGCACGTCCTCCGCGTTCGGGTCGAGGACCGCTGAGAGCGGGCCGGTCGGTTTTAGGGCACGCGCAATCGCACGGTCCACAGTGACCGAACGGCGTCCGCGAGGGCCTCTTCGGGGTCGCCGGTGGCGTCGACAGCGCGGGTCACGTCGGCGGTGTCGGCGAACTCGTGGATGACGGAGCCCTCGCCGACGACGTACAGCGTCTCGGGATCGACTTCTTCGATTGCGGCGCGACAGCGCTCGACGTGGCTTTCTATCTGCTGGTCGCGTAGGCGCTCGAAGCGAGATTGGGAGAATCCACCCTTCGAGTGCTGGCTCTTGAGATGGGCGTCGAACCCGTGGAAGGCGGTACGTTCGGGGCCGTCGTACTCACCCAATGCGAACAGGTCTGAACGGACGAGTGCGACGGTGTGGTTTCCGGTGGGCTCGAACCACGACCGGTCCAGTTCGACGTGGTCGTCCCACGAAGCGAACGGTTCCGGCGGGACGGGAACGGAGAGACAGGCCGACAGCAGGCCCCCGTCGTCGGTCACCGCGAGGCAGGGAGCGGCGCGAGCTACCAGATCGGCGCGCTCGCCGAACGCCTCTCGAACGGCCTCGGGCAGGTCGTGTTCGTCGGCGACGTAGGCGGTGAAGACGCCCTCGCGCTCCGTTTCGAGTGATTCGAGGCGGTCTAGCACCTCGCCGAGACGCTCGCCGCGCAACTGCTCTTCGACGCGAAAGGCCCGGTCCTCGGCGTCGGCTTGCAGTCGCTCGACTCTGTCTTCGAGTTCCGTGATTCGGTCCTCCAGTCGATTGACCTCTTCTTCGGCCCGTTGCCGTTCTGTCGACGCCTCGGCGCGGCGTTCCGCTTCGGCGTCGAGTTGCCGCTGAAGGTGGCGCTTCTCCTCTTCTAACTCGTCGATACGCGCCTTCAGCGACGCGCGCCCCAGAACCCGGTCCAGCATCGACTGGACAGCGAAGTGGGACGGGCTTAAAAGTGGCTGCCGGGACTACACCGCGCTATCGGGCAGCGCCGACGTGGCGTCAGTCACCGACAGCAACTGGGCCGCGTGGTCGGCCTTGGCGAGGAACACTTCGCTCAGACTGGGCGGGTTCCGGATATTCGCGGAGTCCAGAACGTCCTCGGGAACCGCGAGTGTATCTGCGGGAACCCGTTCGTCGCCCTGAACCGCGAAGTGCCGCGAGCCGAGTTTCATTACGAGCGGGAGGTCTGTGCGTGTGACGCCCTCGTCCGTGGTGTATAACTGCTCGTTGACGCGCTCGTGCTGGTCCCGACACATCGCGGCCGCGCCGTCGGCGCGCGGCTCGACGTACAGGCGACCGAGGTAGTAGCCGCGGGAGAACTGTTCGAACATCCGTACGACCTCATGTTTGTCATTCACACACATAAGCTTTCGCCGCCATCCTTTTCCCGTCGTGCAATCTCACCGAACAATCGTGTGGGATGTACCACGGGACCGACAGGGTTTCCGCCCGCCGGGGTGAGAGAAGGCGTATGAGCAACGAGCGGGGGCCGTTACCGCGCCGCTACGCGCGGTACTATCTGGAGAACACGCCGAGTCTGGTGTGGCTGGTGGTGCTAAACGCCGTAGCGATACTGGTCGGCGTCCGCTACTACGTCGAGACGATGCCGGAGGTTTCGACGTTCCTCTGGCCGCTATACGCCGATTCACCCGCCGCGTTGTTCTTGATGACGCTGTCGCTGGTGACCCTCTTGCCGTTCCTCGGCCGGTCACTTGACGACGTGCCGACGAACTTGCCGCTCGCGTACCTCCACACCATCGCGCTCGTCTGGCTCGTCAAAATGGGCGTCTGGACGGTGGTTGCGCTCAATCTCGGGTTCGACGTCTACTTCCCCGCGCCGTGGGCGTACTTCGGCATCATCGTCACGCACGTGGGCTTCGTCGCCGAGGGGCTGTTGGTTCCCCATTACGCTCGGACGACGCGTGGGGCGCTCATCACCGCACTCGCGCTGGCCCTGTTGAACGATGTCCTCGACTACGGCTTCGGCTATTATCCGCCACTTCGGTACGACCCCGGACTCGTGCTCGTCGGGGCCACCGGTGCGCTGTCGGTTCTCTCGGTCGTCGCTGCATGGGCTATCATGCCGAGGATGGAGCAGCGCGCTGCTTAAACACTGTTGGACTATTTCAGGCCGTTTCGACGAGGGTTGAACGAAGCGAACGAAGGTGTCGGTTTTTATGGTACGTCGGCCTTGGAACAGTATAGATGACTCGACGCCACGGTGTGTTGCTCGTGACCTGCGTCGTCGCCGTCGCCCTCGTCGGCCTGCCGGCCGTCGCGGCACAGGAGACGGTGACGCCCGACGAGGCCGCGACCAACGGGAGCGGCCCCGGTCTTGGCACACAGCTGACGGTCTTTCTGCAGTCCAGTTCGGCCGCCGCCGACGGCACGGTCGAAAACGAGATGTGGAAAGCCGGGTTTGAGCGGGCCAACGGGAGTCAGAAGAGCGATCGCGTGACGAGCCGAACTGGTGCACTCGAACAGCGACTCGACCGGCTGCGGACCAAGAATCAGCGTCTGCAGGCGCGCTACGAGAACGATTCGGTGCCCCGTCCTGCCTACGTTGCACAGAAGAGCCAACTCGACGCTCGCATCAAGGCGCTACGGGCCGCGGTCAACGATACCGACGAGGCGGCGGCCGAGGCGAACGTCGACACCGACCGGATCCAGCGCCTCAAGGAGAACGCCAGCGAGCTATCGGGACCGGAGATTGCTGTCACCGCCCGTGAGGTCGGTGGCGGCCCGCCGGGGAACGCAGGTCCGCCGACGGATGCAGGGCCACGAAGCGAAAACGAGACGCGGGGGGGACCGCCGACCGACGTTCGAGAGCGAGCGAACGGAAGCGGTCCACTGACGGCCGTTCGAAACCAAGCGAACGAGAGCGCTCCGCCCTCAAGCGCGCAAAATCAATCGAACGCGAACGGTCCACCGACTGACGTCCGAAACCGGACGAACGAGAGCGCCCCTCGCTCAAACGTCCAGAACCGGACGAACGGAAGCACACAGGCACAAACTCTCTCGAATCAGTCACATGACGGTCCACCTGTCGATGCGGAAAACGCGTCTGGCAGGCAAGGACCGCCGTCGGCCGCGAACAGCACGGACGAGACGGAGACGACCGACGCAGACAGTACGGAAACGGTGACGGCCGATACTCCTGAAATCGAAACAGCGACGGCCAATACCGAGGAAACCGAAAGGACAACGGCCGCTATCGAAACCGCTACCGTGACCGAATCAGAGCCCGAGGACGGAAGTACGGACACCGAGGAGTCGACAGAGACCACCGAGAGCGACGATGGGAGCGCCGGTGGTTCGGGAAACGGACAACGCGGTGACGGACAGGGCGGCGACAGTAGTAATGGCGACGAAGCAGCATCCGGCAACGGCGGCGCAGAACCGCCCGAGGACCCCGGGAACTGACGGCCGCTGAGAGTCACCCTTTTCTACCGCGACCCGCTACCCTCAGGTGAATGGACTCCGCCGAGTTGCTCGACTTGCTGGGGAACGCCAACCGGCGGCGCATCCTCCGCTTGCTCGCACACAAACCCTGTTACGTAACCGAGATAAGCGAGTACATCGGCGTCAGCCCGAAAGCCGTCATCGACCACCTCCAGAAACTCGAAGACGCCGGCCTCGTCGAGTCTCGCACCGACGACCAGCGCCGGAAGTACTTCTCCATCGCCCGGAACCTCCGCCTCGAAGTGCGTGTCTCGCCCTACGAGTTCGGCACGAAAAGCGCCTATCCCGCGAACCCGGGACTCGACATCTCCACCTGTCGGCACCTCTCGATCGACGTCAGCGACGAGGACGGCAGCGACCTCCGCGATCTCGCCCACGAACTCGAACGCCTCGAACAGCTCGAAAACGAACTTTCGCTGGCCCAACGATGGGTGCAAGGGCGCGTAACCAAGATCCGCGATCAGTTCGACGAGAGCGTCGAGGACGACAACGGCCGACTGTACGCCGAACTGGTGAGTGCGCTCGCTCGCGGCGAGCGTTCGATTCCGCGGCTCTCGCGGGACATCGAGGCCCCGCCTGAACTGGTCGAGGAGGCACTGCGTCGCCTCGACGGCGAGGGCGTCGTCGAGGAGACGGCCGACGGCTGGCGACTGCGATAGCTACTCGATGTCTCGCGTCACGCCGTCTCTGAGGTCCCGACCGAAGTAGTGACCCACGAGAGCGAGGACCAGACCGACGGCGGCCGCGATGGCGAACAGCCGTCCCATCCCGAGGTCGCCGCCGGCCACTCCCCTGAGGACGAACTGCGAGAGAAACGACGAGACCGTGACGAGACCGGCAGAGACGCCGCCAGCCAGCGCCGACTCGGCGTAACGGCGCTCGCTGGCGACCAATCCGTGGACGAACGCGCCCGCGGGGATGCCGAGGAGCGCCACGAACGGAATCACCGGAACGAGGCTCCCGATGGCTATTCCGCCGCCGATCGCGACGAACGCGACCAGCAGCGCCCGCAGCGAGAAGTAGCTCCCACCGCTCTCGGCTTCTTCCTCGGCAGTGTCGGTCTGAAACCCGTCGAGCCGACCGACGTCGACGCCGGTATCCGTTTGGGTCGCGGCAGCGCTGTCGACGGTCGCCTCGGTCTCGCGGGTTCGCTCCTCCGTGCGCTCTGCCATACCAGTGACTCCACTCGCGGAACGTATGTCCTTTGTGGGGGCTGTTCCGGCCAGTGACAGCCACGCGCAGTGCGAAGGCCACCGAGACCCCGCTACGTCACGCGCGCCCAGAACTGCAGCGACCGCGGGACCATCGACACTAGGTCCGGCTGAAAGCTATCGACGGGGTTGTCCTCGTACTCGTCCGGGTCGTCCATGTCGGGGTGTTCGAGAACGCGCTCGACGGTGAATTCCGTCTCGACGAGCGCGTTGTGGAGTTCCCCGACTGTCCGGTCGAAGACGATCATGTCCTCCTCTAAGTCGTGGTCGATGTTGTTGCGTCTGGGACCGGCGGCGTGATAGCTCCGTTCGAGTTCGTTGGTCTCCGGGTCGAACAGCTCGTAGAACGGATGCGGGACGTCGAAGACGAACAGACCGCCGTCTCGCAGCACCCGTCGTGCCTCCCGGAAGGCCGCCTCGATGTCTTCGATCATGAAGTACACCCAGCCGGAGTACGCGATATCGAAGGCATCGTCGGCGAACGGCGTGTCCGTCACGTCGCCCGCGACGAACTCGGCGTCGACTCCGTATAGGTTCCGCAAGGACCTCGCGTGACGAAGTTGCGCCGTCGAGAAGTCGAGTCCCACGGCGGTTTCGACCCCCTCGCGGGCGGCACCGACCGTGGCCTGCCCGCCGCCACAGCCCAGTTCGACGAAGTCCGCGCCATCGAGTTCGGGACGCTCATCCGTGGACCACTCCGAGGAACTGGCGTCGGGAAGCGGGAAGGGGGCCGGCGGGAGTTCCCCCTCCGCTGTGTCGGCGTTCCACATCGCTTGGAACCCGTCGCTCCAGGCGTCCCAGAGCCGCTGGTTCGCGGCTCCGACGTCGTCTGTATTGTCTTCTCTGGGACGTTCCGTCATGCGGTTCCCTCCGTTTGTGTCCGAGCGGCAATCGCCCCTCTCTCGTCGGGCTGCTGCTCGGTCGCCTGTGTTGTTGGGTTCTTCGAACGGTGTCGTCGGCTTACGCTAGTTGAATTCATGTGTTCTCTCTGGCAGTCGCTATCTCTCTCGAGACATTTCGTGAGCGATGCGGGCGGCTGTACCGCTCTCTCGGAGCCGCAGCGGCCGAATCGCGGGCGACGGGACGAATCACCGGGAAACCGACGTGGCCGGGGTTATCCCTCGGTCGGTGCTTCGGCGTTTCACCACCGCCGTCGCTCGGCCGTTTCGCCGAGCCGATACCGCTACGATACGCTGCTGACAGCCTTCGAAAAGCGACCGTCGTCTTCGACGCCCGTCGACACGAGAGGGGTGTGGCTTCGCGCTCTCGTTTGACGGCTTTCTCCTAAGCAACCATCTACTGAATGATTACTACATGCGGGTATAAAATTTTCCGCTATTTCGTCGGGATAGCGCTACATCGAGGCGGGGACGCTCGATAACGGCACGTCCGAGGCCGACTACCGATTGTCGATTTCGCCGGGGTCAAACGAATGGGTTCAAGTCACGCCGGCGGGAAGCCTCGCGCATGAACGCAGGCGACCGGGTCCGCGTCGAACGCGCGGGCCAGAGCTACGAGGGCGTCTTGCTCCCCTCTTCGACGCCCAACCACGTCGTCGTCAAACTCGACGGCGGGTACAACGTCGGGATCGACCGCGACGAGGCCGACGTAGACGTCCTCGAATCGGACGTCTACGACGTCGAGAGCGCACAGGACGAGCAGGGTAGTTCGGAAATCGAGTTCGACGAGGACCTCCCGACGGTGTCGCTCATCTCGACGGGCGGGACCATCGCCTCGACCGTCGACTATCGCACCGGCGCGGTGACGGCCCAGTTCGACGCCGAGGACGTGCTTCGCGCGGTGCCGGACCTCGCGGGGATGGCCAACTACCGGGGGCGCGTCGTCGCCAACATCCTCTCGGAGAACATGACGCCCGCCGTCTGGCAGGAGTTGGCACACGCCGTCGAGGAGGAGATAGAGGCTGGCGCGGACGGCGTCGTCGTCATGCACGGCACCGACACGATGCAGTTTACCGCATCTGCGCTGGCCTTCATGCTCGATACGCCGGTCCCCATCGTCTTCACCGGCAGTCAGCGCTCGGCGGACCGTCCCTCCTCGGACAACGTGATGAACGCTGTCTGCGCCGTCGAGGCCGCAAAGAGCGACTGCGCGGAGGTGCTGGTCTGCATGCACGCAGACGAGTCCGACGACCGCTGTGCACTCCACCGGGGCACTCGCGTTCGGAAGAACCACACCTCTCGCCGGGACGCCTTCGAGACGGTCGGCGCGAAACCGCTGGGCGAAGTCGAGTACGGTGCGGCCAGCGAGGCCAACGAGGTCACGTTCCACCGCGAGTACGACGAGCGCGGCGCGGCCGAGTTAGCGCTCCACGACGGCCTCTCGACGGCCGTCGAGCTCGTGAAGTTCACGCCCGGCATGGACGTCTCGCTACTAGAGGCGGCCGCCGCCGGCGCGGACGGCATCGTCCTCGAAGGCACCGGTCTCGGCCACGTCAATACGGCGTGGATAGACGTCATCGAGGACCTCAATATCCCAGTCGTGATGACTAGCCAGTGTATAGAGGGGCGCGTCTGTGACCGTGTCTACGACACCGGCCGCGACCTGCTCGACGCCGGCGTCATCGAGGGCGAGGATATGCTGCCCGGAACCGCGAAAGTGAAGCTCATGTGGGTGCTCGAAAACGCCGACGACGTGGCCGATGCGATGGGCGAATCGCTGGCTGGCGAGATTCAGGACCGCTCGACGCCGTGGCTATAGGCTGACGGACACGCTACCGGCGCAGCGAAAATTTCAGTGGATAGTTTTTTGATTCCACAGCAGATATTGATCGGATAATGGAGTTGGCATTTCCGTCGACCGAGATGATAAAACGGGGCTACAATCTATGGAGAATCTCAACCGTGTTCCTGCTAGGGCTGGCCGGCGGCTATCTCACCTATAATTCCGACTTTGCGGGACCCTTTCCGTCCCTTCTCACGGTTTTACTCCCTCTCGCAGCAATCTCCGTCATACTCTCCTATTGCGATGGATCACTGGTCGAGTCGTTTGCCTTACTGTTCATCCCGACACTTAGTTTCTATTCTGCGAGTTGTTCAGTGGGACTCGGGATGGATCCATATTCTCTGAAACCGTTTCCAAGGCTATTCTATGAGTGTCCTGTGAGTGGCGCTCCACCGCCGGCGAACAAAGCAGCGATTGGTATCTCCTTAGCGGTATCTATTCCCTTGGCTTTACTATTCTTCTATACCGGTCGCTTTCTGAATTCGAAGAATATCGCTCTGTTGAAGCCCTCAGCAGGTAATAAGTCCTGACCCGGCTGTGGTCAATACAGGGCAACACTGTCTCACTGCGGATTGCAATCTACCAATCCGTATCAAGAACTGTGACTGTAAATAGTCACTCAGTTAATCAATAGTCGGCTTTGCGTGAAATTGTTAGTATTTTATTATGTTCTCGGCTGTATTGCTATATGTCATGCCACTATATATGGACGTCCACAGAGATGTTGACGCATCCGTTGAAGACGTTGTAGAGGCACACAAGAAAGACGTCGAAACCCAAGAGAAATACGATGTGAAATATCTGAACTACTGGGTTGACGAGGACGAAGGTGCCGTCTTCTGTCTATTCGAAGGCCCAAACAAAGAAGCGGGTGAGAAAGTTCACGAAGAAGCTCACGGACTCACCGCAGATGAAATATTTGAAGTTGAACAGGGCGAGGCAAACTGAAATCAATAAGAGAGGCCTGGGCCGTATCTATAGAGTTTCATTTCCACTGACGCTCAAACGCTACTGGCCGATACGCACTCTTTATTCAGTAGCTGGTTCGTGTCATTATCTCCTCTTGATAATATCTAAGGTAGTCAATATGCAGTAGCTACCTAACGGCTGTTTCAGCGGCAGAAGTATCGAACTAATAGGATTTCAACAGAGCCAAGAATCTGAACTCCCATCAACTGGATTCAAATAACAGGTCGGTTACTCGGACCTCCCTGTCGAGGGCGGTGCAGAGTGCGAAACACGGCACCTGTTTATAACAATCTCTACGCTGTGTCGCCGATATGGAGTTCGAGTTCAACGGTCCCTCCACGCCCCTCCCAAATCGCTGTCGTCCTGCTGTTAGGACTTGGGACGATGGGATACGGTGCGTACAGCTACACCGCACAGACCTCGGCGATGTATTCGGTGATTCGTCGGTGACGGCGGTTCACAACGCCGCGTTCATCGACTCCTCGGTTGTAGCTTTTTCACGCTTCCCGCCGTCGGGTAGCGCATGCAACCGACCGTCCGGCAGGCGCGGGCCGACGACTACGAGGACGTGGTCGCCTTCGCCGAGAAGGTCTGGGCCGACCGACCGGAGACCGTCGACTACATCCCCGACGTGTTCCGCGAGTGGGTCGAGAGCGACGGGCCGACCCAACACACCGTCGTCGTCGAGGCCGACGGCGCGGCGGCGGGCCTCTGTCAGGCCGTCTTCCTCACCGAGAGCGAGGCGTGGTTTCAGGGCATCCGCGTGGACCCGGCCTACCGCGGCGAGGGGTTCGGCCTGCGGATGGTCGACCGCCTCATGGACTGGGCTCGCGAGCAGGGCGCGACCGTCGGTCGCAACATGGTCTTCTCGTGGAACGACGCCGGGCTGGGCCAGTCCATCGCCGCCGGGTTCGACCCCCTCGCCGAGTTCCGGTGGGCGCATCCCGAACCCGGCGGGAGCGGGAAGACGCCGCCCGAGGAACTCGTCGTCGAGAGCGACCCGGCGGCGGCGTGGAGCTACTGGACGGGAAGCGACGCCCGGACCGCGCTCTCGGGACTGGCGCTCGACCCGACGCAGGCGTGGGCGCTCTCGGAGCTGACCCACGAGCGCCTGGACACGCTGGCCGACGAGCAGGCGGTCTTCTCCGTCAAGGGCGACGGCACGCGCGGGATGGCCGCACGGGTCCGCGAGACGGTCGACCCAACGGCCGAGGAGTCACTCGCGGAGTACGCCGTCGGGGCGTGGAAGGATCGCGACGCCGCCGCGGCGCTGTTCGAGGCGATTCGAGTCGACGCCGCTGACCTCGGCGTCGATGGTACTCGCGTCCTGATTCCAGAGACGCCGCGACACGCTGCCGAGGCGGCAGCCGTCCGCGCGAGCCTCGCCGACTGGCCCGACTTCGTGCTGTCGGTGGATCTGACCTGAGAAAACCGTCTCCGACCCGCCCATCACCCGCCGCTGACCGGCGGGAACAGTGCCAGTTCGGTGTCCGACTCGACCGTCGTCGCCAGTCCGTCGCCGGCGGCGAAGGGGTCCTCGCCGTCGACGAGCACGCGGACGTGGTCGGCGAGCTCGCCGTCCGTCGTGACCTCCTCTCGGAGGGCTGGCCGCGCGGTCAGCAGTTCGTCGAGCGCCGTCTCGACCGTTGCGCCATCCCCGACGTCGACGCTGACGGTTCGGCCGTCGGCGGCGTCTCTGAGGTGCGCGAACAGTTTCCACTCCATATCAGAGGACGGGAGGGCCGGAACAAAGAGGGTTGCGACCCGCTCACCGACCGTCGCTCACGCACCGTCGCGTTCGGTGTCGTCGCCGTCGGTCCGTTCGGGAGCAGTTACAGACGTGTCGTCGTCGGCCGCGTCGTCTGCGACATCGGTGGCCGCGTTCTCAGCGTCGTCGGCGCTTGTCTCGTTGGTTTCGTCCGCCTCCTCGGTCGCTGTGCCGACGCGTTCGTCCGGATCCCACACCTCGACTGGCTCGTCGTCGGCCGGTGGCGAGTCGCTTCGCCCATCGGAGGACTCGACCGGGTCGTTCACGGACAGCGATTCGGCGTCGGGGATCGCCACCGCGTCGGTTTCTGAGGAGAGTTCGGTCGCGGACGACTGCTCGCCGTCCTCGGACTCGTTGCTTCGGCCGTCTTCGTCGTCTTCGTCGACAGCAACCGGGCTCGGTGGTTCCTCAGTGCCGACCGCGGCCGCTTCCAGACGCCGGAGGGCGTCGGGCGTGGCGATGGCGTAGATATGGTCGTCGGCGGCGAGGACTCGTTCGCGGGAGGGAATCGTCTCTGGCGCGGTGCCCTCCCGGGTGATGGCGGCGACGATGACGCCAAGGTCGCCGACCGCCTGTCCGACGAGTTCGCTACCGGCTTGGACGTGGACCGTCCCCATCGTCTCGTCGGCCGCTCGGAGGAGAGAGGCGAACTCCCGGTCGGGGCGGCTCTGGACCGGCAGCGTGACGAGTTTGTACTGCTCGTTCGGGTCGAGTTTTTGCGTGTCGGCAGCGTCGATCGCGACGGTCACCACCTCGCCGGCGACGCCGCGGAGTTCGCCCGTGAGCACTCGTCGGAGTGGGTCGGTCTCCCAGACCTGCACCAGATCGCCAGCGCTGGCAGCGTGTGCGGGGTCCGCGTGAACGGCGATGGCGTTGGTCGCCGGCGGCAGCGTCGGACCGATACCGGCCGCCCGCGATCCGATGGCAAGATACGAGATGCTCCCGTCATCGTCGAGTTCGAGATCGACGTGGCCGACGCCGTAGTCGGTCTTGAGCCGAGTGACCAGCCGGTCGCGTAACTCCGCCTTCGTCAGCCGCCGGGGAAAGAGGAAGCGCCGCCCGGCTAATTTCTCCTGGGTTGCCTCGGGAACCGCGTCGTAGCCGACGATGTGGTCGATGTTGTCGGGCAGTTTCACCGACGTGACCCGACCGACGGTCTGGACGATCTCGCTCACGTCGGCGTTCACGTCGCGGCCCCCCGTCGCGGCGAAGAGGTCGGTCCCGAGGTGGTCGCCGACCTTCGTCCCGGTCAGTGCGGCGAACCCGCCGACGACGAGGGCCGCAAGATTGCCGAAGACTTGGGTCGATTCGAGCACTGCGACCTCCTTCTGGAGGATAACGTCACCTAGCCCGCCTCGCATCCCCACGAGAGACACCGCGACGACGCTCAACCCGAAGAGGACGCCGAGGCCAGTCGGGACGCGTTCGCGGACGTACCACCGATATCCCATCGCGACCACGGCAGCGGCCGCGGCCGCGGCGATACCCAGACCCAGCAGTTCCACGGCCAGACGGACGAGCGCCGCCGTCGTGGACCCGCTTTGGAGGACGAACCCGCCCTGTAGCAACGCGGCGCTCACGCGACTGCCTCCTCGAAGGCGTCGAGACTGTCGCGGGTCCCGGCGATGTACAGTTCGTTCCCCGCCTCGATGTCGATGCCACCCCGCGGCGCGAGCTGCCAGCCGTCCTGCGTACGGACGGCGAAGACGGCCACGCTGTAGGTCTCTCGAACGCGCGCCTCGCCCAGGGTGGTCCCGTCGAGCGGTTCCGCCGAGCGAACCGCGACGCGCCGGAATCGGTTGCCAGCCCGGCGTAACAGCGAGACGAGTTCGTACTCCCGGCGGGTGCCCCGCGGTTCGACGACTACTTTCGCGTCGGCGCTTCGAAGTAACGGTTTGACGTCGGTGCGGTTGACCGCCACGGTTAACCGCCCCTCCCCGCCGTCGGTCGTCGGGGCTTGAACCGGCGTCGGCGGTTTCTCGGCGTCGGCTAGCTCCGGGTCGTCGGGCATCTCGACCGCCGTGTCTTTCGCGTCGTCACAGCGCGCGCTCATCACGGTTCCGCGGACCTGCGCGTCCGGCGTGAGAACCGTCACCTCGTCGTTTCGGGCCAGTCCGGTCGGCAGGACGGCGTCTACAGAGACGGCGTGACGGCCGTCGCCCACCCGCTTCGAGAGCCCGGAGAAGGGTGGGGCGGCGACGACGCTGGCGCGGCCGCGTTCGTCGATACTCACCTCGACGTCGCCGAGGTCGAACTCCGTCTTCAGGCGCTCGGCCATGCGTGATTCCAGTTCGCCGATACGGAGGTCCACGGGGAAGGTGTACTCGACGCCGCGGATCTCGGCCCGGAGCGGTTCCGGGAGCGGTGGGTACCCCTCCATGTCGGCCACTTCGCCGACGACGCTGATGCGCACTTCGTCGCCGCCGCCCACCAGTTCGACCACGTCCGCGGAGATGCGTCTGTCCCGGAGTCCCTTCAGTGAGAGGCGTTTCGGAAACGTCGCGCCCATCTGGTCGCCCTTGCTGTGGGCGTACATCGACACCATCCCGACCAGCAGGATGGCGGTGATGACCCGCTCGGCGTTGGGGGCTTGCGTAATGGACTCGTCGGCCAGCGCCAGCAGCCCGCCGCTGACACCCGCCAGCGCGATGGCGAGGACGGCGACACCGAACCCCGGTAGGGTCACCCCGGTCAGGTACTTGAATCCGAATCCGAGCGTCCACGAGGCGAGCGCCGGGATGACACCGAACAGCAACCCGAGATAGATGCCGAGGAGAATCTCGATCGGGAGCGAAGCCATGTCCCCTACGTGCGCATCGGATGATATATCGCTTCCGACGGCCGCCGTCCCGACCGCCCGATGACAGTATATTTACACCGTCCGATGGCTACGAAGCGTATGGACAGACGGCGGGACTGGCTTGGCGCGCGCGCGGCGATACTGTTGTCCGCGGTAGTGGCGCTGCTCTCCTTCACGACGGGCGTCGTCTACATCAGCCAGGTGGCTATCACCGAACCGATGTTCGACTTCGTCCCACAGAGCGTCCAGCGGGCGGCCGGCTTTACCGGCGCGCTCACCGGGTTCTCGCTGCTTCTCGCGGTCGTCGGGCTGCGCCGACGGTTGCGAGTCGCCTGGTTCGTCACCCTCGTCCTGTTGCCTATCTCGGCGCTACAGGGCGTCGTCCAGACCTCGCCGGTCTCCCTGCCGCTCGTCGTCCTCTCGCTGGTGTCGTTGCCGACGCTGTTGCTGAACCGAAAGCGGTTCGACCGGGCGATCGACCTCTCGGCGGCGCAACTGGCGGCTGGGGCCGCGCTACTGGGCGCGCAGGTGTACGGCACCGTCGGCACCTACGCGCTGCGCGAGGAGTTCAACAACGTTTCGACGCTCACGGACGCGTTTTATTACACGCTCGTCACCGCCAGCACCGTCGGCTACGGGGACGTGACGCCGGAGAGCGAACAGGCGACGCTGTTTGCCCTCTCGGTCGTCGTCATCGGCACGGCCAGTTTCGCCATCGCGCTGGGGACGTTGCTCGGCCCGGCCATCGAAAAACGCCTCTCTGAGGCACTCGGAAACATGACAGATGCACAACTAGACTTGCTGGAGGGCCACGTGCTGGTCCTCGGTTACGGCGACTTGACGGAACCGATCTTGGACGAACTCGCAGAGAACGCCGAATTCGTCGTCATCACGCCGGATTCGGAGACGGCGGCTCGGTTACAGAAACGAGACATAGCGGTGCTGACCGCGAATCCGAGCGACGAGGAACCGCTCCGGCGAGCGGCTATCGAGGACGCGCGCGCGGCGGTCGTCGCCACCGACGACGACGCGGAGGACGCCCTCTCGATTCTGACGGCACACAACCTCAACCCCGACCTGAACATCGTCGCCGCCGCGACTGACCGCGAGAACGTCGAGAAACTCCGTCGAGCGGGCGCGAATACGGTCATCAGCCCCGCGCTCATCGGCGGGCACCTGCTCGTCCAGTCGGCGATGGGTCGACAGGGGATGGAGAACATCGCCGACCACTTACTCGACGTCGAGCGCGAAAGCGACCTCTAGTGGCCCCGGTCCATGATGGCGACATCGGTGTCGACGTCCTGCAGCCGTTCGAACGTCGGCGGCGCGATGAACCGCGAGGCGGCGCTCCGGTCCTGGCTGGCCCCGATGATGACGAGGTCGTACTGTGAGCCAGTGTCGACGAGGAACGACTGGATGTCGGTCCGCGCCCCTCGCGTCTCGATGGGCGCGTCGAACGGTTCGACGAGATTCATCAGCATCGACTCGGCGCGACGGCGGTCGCCGTTCGACCCAATACAGGTCGCTACCGCGACCCGACCGCTCGCCCCGGCGAGTCGGATGGCGAAATCGACCATGTTGTGTGCGATGTCGCTGGCCCGGCGAACGGGCACCAGCACGCGCTTCCACCGAGTACGGCCGTTCCGCGAGCGGTGGACCAGCACGTCCGTATCGCCGCGGAACAACTGCCGCAGGTACGGCGTCAATGCGCCGTATTCGCTCTCGTAGGGGGCAGCGATGAGGTCGCAGTTTGCGTCGTCGGCCGCCCGGAGCGTCGTCGTAGCCGCCGGTTCGTCGCTCGCGGCGACGACCACTTGACAAGGGACACCGACCCGTGTTTTCACCTCCCATGCCCGCGTTTCGAGCCGATCGACCTCGTCCCGAATCGCGTCGCTCACGTCCTCGCCGGTGATGTCAGCGGTGTTCGACGTGTTTCGCTGTCCGCCCGGCCGGTTCAGCAACGCTCGCTCGGTTTCAGCGACCTCGGAATCGTCGACGATGTCGAGGAGGACGACTTTCCCCGCGTCGTGGGCCGCCGCCAGTCGCGCTGCGAGCATCGCTGTCGCGCCCGCATCGTCCCCGCGCATTGGGACGAGGACGTGGTCGTCACCGGTAGTGGACTTATAGAGGACCGTCGCCCGCCGGTCGTAGAAGCGGTCGCGCCAGACGACGAAGACCATCGCAACGAGCGAACTGGCGAGGAAGATGCTACCGACGAAGGGCATCCGCTGAGACGGTTGCACCAGCAGCGTTAGCAGCGCCGTCGAGTACGCCGACGGTTCCTCGATATCGAGCGGCCACGTTATCAGCCCCGTCGCCAACACCGCCAGCGTCGCCGCCCCGGCTGCCACCTGAAACTGACCTTGTGGCCCGTTGAGTACCGTATTCGATATCCACAGCGCACCGAGTCCGCACATCGAGCCGATGGTCAACCCACCGACGAATCGCCCTGGCTCGGAGTACTTCCCCCGCGGGTCGGCAAACAGCGTGTAGGTGCCCGACGCCAGCGGTGGAAAGAGCAGAAAGGAAAGCGTCGGGACGACGTTCGAGACGGCCGTCACCAGCCCGATGAGCAACGGGACGAACACCAGCACGGAGAGGTGGACGATGCGGTCCGTCGTCTCCGCCCAGCGCCGGAACTCGCGTAGTTCACGCCGTTCGACCCGCCGCGCTCGCGCGGCCGCCGCGCGGAACCGCCGGGTCAACTGTTCGAGCATGTCCGTACTGACGGCTGTCAGGCCCGTAAGCCCACCGGGCGCGGCCGTCCGGCGCTCTCAGAGCGTGGTCGCGGCGGTCAGCGCGATGTCGATCGCCCGTTCGACGTTGTTCTTGGCCTTTTCGGGGAGTTCCTCGTCGTCCGTCTCGCCCTTTTGCGTCCCTTCGACGAGGTTGCCGTCGACGGTGCAAATCGCACCCGCGGAGAGACCCTTCCGGCGGGCCAGCATGAAGATAGCGGCGGCCTCCATCTCGACGGCCAGCAACCCGGCGGCCTCCCAGTTCTCGACGTACTCCTCGGTCTCGGCGTAGAAGGCGTCGTCCGTCGCAATCGCGCCGACGTGTACCTCTTCGTCGTTGGCTTCGGCGGCATCGACCAGCGCCGAGAGCGTCTCGTACGTCGGTACCGCGGGGACCGTCGTGTCTTCGTAGCGCTCGCTGGTGCCCTCGTCCTTGGCCGCGCCGGTGGCGACGACCATATCGCCGATCTCGATCTCCGACTGGAGCGCGCCCGTGGTGCCGACGCGGACGAACGTCTCGACGCCCACCGCGGCCAGTTCCTCGACGGCGATGGCCGCCGACGGCGACCCGATGCCCGTCGAGCAGATGGTCAGGTCGGTCCCCTCGTAGGTGGCGTTGACGACCTTGTACTCGCGGTTCTCGGCGACCGTCTCGCTCTCCTCGCAGTGGCCGGCGATGCGATCGACCCGCCCGGGGTCGCCCGGCAGCAGCGCCACGTCGTTTACGTCCCCCGATTCGACCAGCAGGTGGGGCTGTTTCGCCATGAGCGAGCGTTCGACGGGTCCGCACAATAACGGCGGGGGTTCGCCCCAATAGTCAGGGTGCCGGCCGACGACTGACTGATATGAGCGACCTCTCGCCGTTCGACAGGCGGATGCGCTGGCCGACGGTCGCCGCGATCGTCGTCGGCTTCGGTTTGGGCGTCCTCGCCGTCCTCGTTCCCCGAACCATCAGCGACGTGACGCTACCGTGGGTGGTCGCGCTCCCCTTCGGCGGCGTCGCGGCGCTGTTCCTCTACGGGGTGATGTACCGCAACCTCTCGGCGCGGGCGGAGTGACGACGCTAACTGCCCGACAGCGGGCGGTCAGACCGGAATGAAGAGGAACAGCACCACGTTGTTCACCGCTGGACCGAGACCGACCGCGGCGACGAACGCGAGCAGGAGACTCCCCTCGACGGGCTCGTCCTCCAGATACTCGTGCATGAGGAAGACGACGGCCACCGCCACGAGGAGCTTCACGAGGACGAACAGCCAGCCGACGCCGATGATCGAAGCCGTGGGCAACGTCCCGGCGAACTCCATGATCGCACGCGGAATCGGGGACCGTTCGCCGATGCCGATGACGTCCGCGCCGATGGCCGTCGAGACGCCGTCGAGCGCGTGAGCGAAGATAACGATGGGCGCGGCGTAGCGGGTGCGGACGATGACCGGTGTCCGCCAGAGCGCGGCCACGAGGAGCGTGAGACCGGCGACGACGAGCGCGCCGACGACGGCGACAGTGGGCCAGACGAGTTCGAGTAGCCCCGACCGGAGCGCCGTGATTGCCGCCAGGACGAGCAGTACCGTCATGACGCCCGTTCCGACGAGACCGAGATTGCGAGAGACGTTCTCGTCGTGACCCCGGCGAACGCCGAACAGCGAGAGGACGACCCAGACGGTGCCGAGCGTGACGTACGTCGTAAAGTAGACTGCGGGCGTGCCAAAGAGCGGGCGAATCGCGGCGTCGTACAGTTCGATGGGCGGTTGATTCAGCGCGTGAAGCGTGCCGCCGATGACCATCCACGGGGCCAGCGCGACGACGGTCCGCTGGTCGATTGGCGGTTCGAACGCCACCAGCAGGGCCGTCACCAGCAGCGTCCCGGCCGTCAGCGCCACCAGATACGGCAGCGGTGGCAGCGCGAACCCCGAAGGCAGTACCATATCCCCACGCCAACGTCGGACGCCGAAAAGCTTCCGACCTCGTCTCGGGTGGTACGCCGGTTCGTTCGACTGATTTCCGGTCGAATATCAGCTACCCACATTTCCGTGCCGGGACGTTTAGGTACTCGCCCGCTGTTGGCCCGGGCATGGACGACGTTCCCGACCGGGTCGAGCACACCGTTCTCGGGCCGACGACGACCCCGGACGACGTACGCTCGTGTCTGGACGACGCGCTGGAGTACGGAATGCGAGCGTGTATCCCACCGTGTTACCTTCCGTTGGCGGCCGACTACGCCGACGTGGAACTGGCGACGGTCGTCGACTTCCCCCACGGACAGGGGAGTACCGACGCGGTGTGTGCGGCCGCCAGAGATGCGTGGGATCGCGGGGCCGACGAACTCGATCTCGTCTCGAACGTCGGCCTGCTGAAAGCCGGCGAAGACGACGCACTGGGTGAGCATCTCACCGAAGTCGTCGCCGCCGTCCCGATTCCGGTGAAGGTCATCGTCGAGGCACCGCTGTTGAGCGACGCGGAACTCCACCGAATCGGTCGCCTCGTCGCTGACGCCGATGCCGCCTACCTCAAGACCGCGACGGGGTTCTCGGAGGGCGGCGCGACCGTCCACGACGTGGAGATTCTGAGCCAGTACCTCCCCGTGAAAGCCAGCGGTGGCATCGGGTCGTGGGACGAAGCGAAGGCGATGTTCGACGCCGGAGCCGAGCGCATCGGTGCGTCAAGCGGCGACGTCGTCGTTCGCGAGTGGCGCGAACAGCGCGCCGAGTAGGGCGCTTACGCCTGCAGTTCACAGGTCGTCGACGACTGTATCCACGCACCGTCCGCTTCGCGGTCGTAGACGAGAAGGTCGTCGTCGACTCTGAGTGCAGCGTACCGGTCGTCGACCGGGGCACTAGCGCGCTTTCGCTTCGAGTCGAATTCACTGGTCATAGCTGTTACGTGATGCTGTGAGACGCCGAACTGGCGTACCCGCCGAGCGCTGGGTTCGGGTCCACGAGGACCGTGCCGTCACTGGCTATCGAGATCATGCAGTCCTCATACGCGAACGACACCCGATTGCTCGCAGACGACGCGAGGATGTCTGCGAGCGCGTCGGGTTCCACCACGTCGTACAGCGACGTTTCGAGGGCCGAGATGGGTGTGTTAGTCGCATCGGCGACGGCCGCGACGATGGCATGTGTCACTTTCTCGGTCGACGAGACGTCGCCGACGGTGCGCTCGACGTGTCGTTGTTCTGTCTCGCGGTCGCTCATCAAGTCGACGTACGCGTCGTACGAGGATAGTGGTAGCCGCTACATGGCGACACGTCGCGGAGCAGGCACCACTATACATTTAGACTCACAGCGTCCCCGTCCTCTCGGCCGCGATGTCGACGATAAGCGGGAGGTACCGTCAGGTATCGGTCTCCCGTTGCCAACGCTCGCGACAGGTCTCGTCACAGAACGCGTAGATGCGGTATCCCTCCTCCGGAACGGCGACCACCGGAAACCATTCCGTCCGGTCTATCGTGGCACTACAACTGGTACAGATTCGAGGCGAGCCCGGCGGCGTCGTGTCCTCCGCGCATTCATTAGCCATACGTCGGTGACACCTAGGTCGAAACGGCCGCACGATTCGACCGTCGATGGTGCACACACTCTGTCCCTCAGGGGGAAAACCAGCGTTGCTACGTGGCTAGTGCTGTCCCGGCAGCACCCACTATACACTGAAACAGCGTTCACTCATCGAGCAACAGGGCCAGCAACTTCCGCTGACTCGCTCGAAGGTGGCGGTTGAACGTCGGCTGTGAGACGCCGAGAGCCTCCGCTACCTCCTCGCCGGTGTTCTCGCGGGGCCACTCGAAGAACCCGCTCAGATAGGCCGTCTCGACCGCTTCTCGCTGTTTGTCGGTGAAGCGGTCGAGGAGTTCGGAGCGGAACGCTGTCGCCGTCTGTATCGGCCAGTCACGTTCGCGCCGAGCGCGCAGCGTCGCCCCCTCGAAGGCCGACTCGAACAGCTTGGTGAACTCTCTGACGTCGCGGTCGGCGGACAGTTCGACGACGAGGCGCACGGTCGTCCCGTCGCTGGTGAGCGACTGTGGGACGCCGCCGTGGTCGAAGACGGTTCCGACGATGCTCTCGCCGACGACCGGACACTCATAGAGGCTCTCGGACTCGTCGCCGGCGACGTGTCTGACCTCGCCGAGGCCCGGCGACTCGGCCGCGAACTCGCGGACTGCGTCCGGGTCCGCGTCCCGAAGGGTGAAGAACACCCGGAGCGGGTCGCTTCCCTCCGAGACGACGCCCTCTAGTTCGAATTCGCCGCCGACGGCCCGCACGCACCGGAACAGCGGCGTGTCGGGGCCCTCGATTCCGAACTCCAGTTCTACCCGTCGGTCGCTCGTCAGCGCCGTCTTGCGCTCGACGGCGGTTATCGCGTAGCCCACCATCTCGCCCAGGTCCGCGAGGACCGCTTGCTCGACCTCGCCGAGGTGGTCCGGCTCACCCCCGTAGACGGTCAGTACGCCGTACATGGCCTCCTCGTACCGTACCGGCACCGAGACGACGGTGCGGTAGTCTCGCTCCAGCGCTGCCTGTTCCCACTGGTCGAACGGCGGGTCGGCACGGGCGGGCGACGCGACCTGCATCGCGTGTTCGTCGGCGGCGGCGGCACCAGTCGGTTCCCGTCCCCCGACGACGACCGTGACGGCGTCCAGGTATCCCGCTTCGTCACCCGCCCACACTGTCGGCCGCACCTCGTCGCTGACGGGGTCACGGGTCCCGAACCACGCGAACTGATAGGGGCCGGTCGCTGCGAGCCGCTCGCAGACGGCGGACTCGATCTCTTCCCGAGAGTCGGCGCTGACGAGCGCCGTCGTGACGTCGCGAATCACCTCGTTGACCCTGTCCAGCTGCATCAGGCGCTCGGTCTTCGCTTCGAGCGTCGTCGTGCGCTCCCGGAGCGACGCCTCACGGTCGACTCGGTCCAGCGCGGTCTCGACGTGGGCCGCGAGCACCCGCGCGAGGTCGACGTCCGTCTCGGAGAACGATTCGGCGGTCGTCTCGCCGGCGATGAACACCCCGTGCTGGCCGAGCGGGAGGACGATGGCGCTGTCCAGCGGCGTCCCCGGGTCCGAGACGTCGGCCCGGAACTCGATGTCCTCGTAGACGGTCCCCTCGCTCTCGACGAACACCTGCCAGGACTCGCCGTTCTCCGGGGCGAACAGCGACTCGTCGCCGACCAGTTCGGTGACGGCATCGCTCCGAGCGCGGGGTACGAGGCGGTTCCGCTCGGAGTCGTACAGTTCGACGGCCGCCAGCGTGAGTCCGAGCGTCTCTCCGGCGGCCGAGACAGCGAGGTCACAGACGGCCTGTGCCGACTCGGCTTCGGTCAACTCCCGCGACACCTCGTTGAGCGTCTCCAGTTGGGCCTCCCGACGGGTGCGTTCGGTGATGTCACGCCCCTCCGGGACGAGCAGTTCCACCTCCCCCCGTTCGTCGGTGATCGGGCGGATGGAGAAATCGATCATCGCGACGCGCTCGCTCCCCTGTACGTCCAGTTCGTGGCGGACGAACTCCCCGTCGGCCGCCCGCCGAACGTCTTCTCTGACCCGCTCTCTGACCTCGGGACCCGTTCGGAACCACGCCGTCTCCCAGAGCGACTCGCCGACGACGTCCGCCCGGTCCAGCCCGCCGAACGCCAGCGCCGTCTCGTTGGCTTCGAGGACGGTCCCGTCCGGCTCCAGCAGGCCGGTAAACTGGTACGTCTGGTCGAAGACGGCTTCGAGGCGGCGCTGGCGCTCCTTGCGCTCGGTGACGTCGGTGATGAATCCCTCGATGGCGACCAGTTCGTCCCCCTCGAAGATTCCCTCGCCCTGCTCCCAGACCCACCGTTCGGTGCCGTCGGCACAGCGTATCTGGTAGGTGAGCGTGAACGGCTCGCGGTCGTCGATGGCCGCTTGCACGTCCTCCCAGACCTGTTCTCGGTCGTCGGGGTGGATGATGTCCTCTCCCCAGCTCACGTGACCGGACTCTATCTCGGCCGGGTCGTACCCCGTGAGGTCCGAACATCCCGCGCTGACGAACGACATCGGCCAGCCGCGCTCGTTCTCACAGCGGTAGGCGATGCCCGGCAGGTTGTCGACAAGTGTCGAGAACATCCGGTTGCGCTCGCGCAGTTCCGCCTCGGTCCGCTTCCGTTCGGTCACGTCCCGGCCCTCGGGGACGAGCGCCACCACCCGGCCGCCCTCGTCCGTGACCGGTATCAACGAGAAGTCGACGGTGATCTCCTCGTCGTCGGCCCCGACGACCGTCGCCTCGTAGCGGACGAACTCGCCTGTCGCCGCCGTCTCGACGGCGTCACGGAGCCGCTCGCGGTCGGTATCGGAGTGAGACCACCAGGGCGTCTCCCAGAGTGGCGTGCCGACGACGTCGGCCCGGTCGACGCCGGCGAATTCGAGCGCCGTCTTGTTCGCCTCGACGAGCGTGCCGTCCGGTTCGGCCAGTCCGACCAGCTGGACCGGTGCTTCGGCCAGCGTGTCGTACGACCGGAGTTTGTCCGGTGCCTCCGTGAAGTCCGTCGCGACGACGCCGTAGCCCGTCAGCGTCTCGGCCGTCCGGAGCGGCGTGACGACGAACCGTCCCCAGAAGCGAGACCCGTCGGCCCGGACCCGCCACCCCTCGTCGACGACTTCGCCGTCCGTCTTGGCCCGTTCGAGGATGCTCTGTGGAAGTCCGTTACCGACGTCTACCTCGTCGTAGAACGACGCGAGTGGTTCGCCGACTACCGCGTCAGCGTCGTAGCCAAGCAATCGCTGGGCACCGTCACCCCACTCGGCGACCCGCCCGTCGCTGTCGAGGACGAACACGCCGTAGCGACGGACCTGTTCACAGAGCAGCCGGTAGCGGTCGAGACCTTCACTGAAACTCCCCCCGCCGTCGGTGCGGACGGCACCAGACGTGGTCCGGAATCGGTCGGCACTATCCCTGCCCGTCCACATCGATGCTGCTCGGTCCCCGACTGTGTACGGAGCGGCCACACAGCCGGACGCAGCACTTGGCGACCTCCCGTTTCTGAGATGCCGGACTCGCATACACGTGTTACCAATGTGGATACTCACACATAGTAACAGGTGTCTGATGGCCACCACACCAGTCGGTCAAATCCGTCGCCCTTTTGCCGCCGAGGGCGTATCTTTCGGACGAATGGCCCGCTATCACATCGAGACGTACGGGTGCACCTCCAACAGGGGTGAGACCCAACAGATCGAGCAGGCGCTCCGCGAGGGCGGCCACCACCCCGCCGACGGCCCCGAGTCGGCGGACGTAGCCATCCTCAACACCTGCACGGTACTGGAGAAGACTGAGCGCAACATGCTCGCACGGGCCAAAGAACTGGACGCTGAGACGCCCGCGGACCTCGTCGTCACGGGCTGTATGGCGCTCGCACAGGGCGAGCAGTTCCGCGACGCCGACGTCGACGCCGAAGTCCTCCACTGGGACGACGTGCCCCAACACGTCCTCAACGGCGAGTGTCCCACCGTGACGCCCGACACCGAGACCGTCCTGAACGGCGTCGTCGGTATCCTCCCCATCGCTCGGGGCTGTATGTCCGACTGTTCGTACTGTATCACCAAGCAGGCGACCGGACAAATCGAGTCGCCCCCCGTCTCCGAGAACGTCGAGAAGGCCCGGGCGCTCGTCCACGCGGGCGCGAAGGAGATACGTATCACCGGACAGGACACCGGCGTCTACGGCTGGGACCGGAATCAGGGGACGAGCCTGCTTCCCGAACTCTTAGACCGCATCTGCACCGAGATAGACGGCGAGTTTCGGGTTCGCGTGGGGATGGCGAACCCGAAGGGACTGCACGGCGTGCGCGAGGAACTGGCCCGCGTCTTCGCCGAACACGACGAACTCTACAACTTCATCCACGCGCCGGTCCAGTCCGGGAGCGACGACGTGCTGGCCGATATGCGCCGTCAGCACGCAGTGGAGGAGTACCTCGAAGTCGTCGAGGCGTTCGACGACGCGCTGGAGTACTGGACGCTCTCGACGGACTTCATCGTCGGATTCCCGACCGAAGACCCCGAGGACCACGAGCAGTCGATGGACTTGCTTCGGGAGACCCGCCCCGAGAAGATCAACGTCACGCGCTTCTCGAAGCGGCCCGGTACCGACGCCGCCGACATGAAGGGACTCGGCGGGCAAACCAAGAAGGACCGCTCGAAGGCCATGACCGAACTGAAGATGGAGGTCACGGGCGGGGCCTACGAGAACATGGTCGGTCGGGAGTCCGAGGTACTGTTGGTCGAGGACGGCACCGACGAGTCGCTGGTTGGATACGACGAGGCCTATCGACAAGTCGTCATCGCCGACGCCGAGGAGCGAGGGCTGGAGATCGGTGACACCGTGGACGTGGAGATCACGAGCCACAACACAGTGTACGCTTTCGGCGTGCCAGTCGAACGCCGGCAGTTGGCGGACTGAAACGGCTGCCTAATGGTCAGCTTAGGGGTTCACTGTCCACTCGTTAGCAGACGACCTCACTCCAAATCCGCCAGCCGCTCGACTTCGTCGTCGTCTTTCCACTCGCCGAGTTCCTTCGGGTCGACGTGGACGAAGACGTCGTCCACCTCGGGCAGTTCTTGGACGGTGTGGATGACTGCCGTCTCGATGTCGTGGGCCTGCCTGAGCGTCAGGTCGCCCTCGACTTCGATGTGGAGGCTCACGTCGATCTCCGGGCCGACGTAGTGAGCGATGACGTCGTGTGCGCCCTGCACCTGCGGGTGGTCGAGTGCTCGTTCGAGAATCTCCCGGCGGAGGTCCTCGGGCGGCGCGGCCCCGACCAGGTAGGCGACGTTGTCCCGGACCACTTCGATGCCGGTGTAGACGATGCCGACGGAGACGACGATGGCCGCAAGCGGGTCGGCCATCGGGTAGCCGGCGGTGGCTCCCGCGACGCCGACGAGCGCCGCCCCCGCGGTCAGAATGTCGTTGCGGTTGTCCTTCGCGGTGGCCACCAGCGCCGGGGAGTTGCTCTCCCGGCCGGTCCGCAGACAGTACCGATAGAGAGCGTACTTGACGAGCGCCGTGAGCGCGAGGACGCCCACGGCCGTCGGGCCGCGCGTGACGGTGACATCCCCGCTTAGAAGGGCGCTCGCGGCTTGCCAGAGGACGACGCCGCCGGCGGCGAAGATTCCGGCGGCGACGAACAGCGAGACGAACGGTTCGATGCGCTCGTGGCCGTGCGGGTGTTCGAAGTCCGGCGGTCGCGTCGTCAGATAGAGACCGGCGACGACGACGAGCGAGTAGGCGGTGTCAGCGACGCTGTTGACCGCCTCCGATTGGACCGCTAGGCTTCCCGTCGTGAGCCAGACACCTCCCTTCAGGAGGGCCAGTACGACGTTGACCCCGAGGACGAGCAACCCGACCCGCCTGAGGGTAGCGCGACGCGACATCTGCCCGGATGTAGAGAGGGGCGACTAAAGCCCCTTCGGAGGCGCTTCGACGCGGACCGCGGCGTCGGGATCCTTGGCGCTGGTCCCGTTTTGCTCGGCGAAGGCTTCGTGCAGCCGGTTGTACGTGTCTTCGACCGCCTCGACGATGACTTTCGTGTCGCTGACGACCGGCATGAAGTTGGTGTCACCGTCCCAGCGCGGGACGACGTGGGTGTGGAGGTGGTCGTCGATGGATCCGCCGGCCGCCGACCCGCCGAGGTTCAGTCCGGCGTTGAACGCGTCGGGGTCGAGCGCCGACTCCAGCGCGGCGAACGCCCGCTGTTTCAGGTGTGCGTGGTCCAACAACGTCTCGTCGTCCAACGCGCCGTACTCCCCGGTGTGGTCGTGCGGGATGACCATGATGTGACCGGGATTGTAGGGGTAGTTGTTCAGCAGGACGAACGCGTGGTCGCTCCGGGCGACCACGTTGTGTTCGCGGTCGGCGTCGCTGTCGCGGAACGCACAGAAGACACACTCGTCGCCCCCCGCCCCCTCCTCTCGCTCGACCCACTCGATGCGCCACGGCGCGAACACTTGGTCCATACAGCCATCGTGTGGCCGATTCGCCTAAAACGACTTCGACCCGCTGATGATATACTTAAACATTTCGGCCGTTTCTGTTCCAAACCACCAGAGACCGTTCCAGGGACAGTCTTAAACCTTCTACAACCATCTGCGACGGTATTCGTCAGATTCCGTTGCCGTCTGGCGAAAAACGGTGCTGAACTGACTCAACGGAGGGGGGTTTTTATGCACCTATCGCCGATACGAACGAGTGGGATGGCAGCTACAAACGACACCGTCGATATGTCAGAGGCATGCTCGTCATGCGACCGCGAGACACCACACGACGTGCGTGTCCAGATACAGACCGAGAGCTCCAAACGCGAGAACGCGGAGTTCTCCCGCGAACCCTATCGAGTCAGCGAGTGCCAGGTCTGTGGCACCACCACGCACACCCGAATGAACAACGCGTAGCCATCCCTCCACGAGAACTGACACAGACGCCCACGGTGCGGGCCGTGTGGCGTCCGGCACCTCACCGGGCAGAATGCGCTTGCGAACGGCCGTTTTCGGCTCGTAGCCGCTACTTACTCTCCCGACCGTTCCATTCGTAGCCGCGCTTCCGCGGACATGTGCTGTCTAAGCGGACGCCTAAAACGAAACCGAACCCCTCACTTCACCACACGGTTCGTTCGTGGCCGTCCTATCGAGAACGTGTCGTCACTTCGATGCCGTCGTCGGTCACGATGATGGTGTGCTCTTTCTGGCTGACGAACGTCCCTTCCTCCTCTTTGAGGACGGGGTAGCCGTGGACGATGTTCTGCTGTTTCAGGCGACGGAGTGCCATCTTCGCCCGCGGGGAGTCCAGCCACCGGGCGGCGAAGGGCAGCGTCTTGAACTCCTCGGCGATCTGTTCTAATACCTGTCGAGCGTTCCGGTCGCGGACGGATCCCTCGCGTTCGAGCGCGAAAATTTCCTCTGAACTCCCCTCTTGGACTTTCCCGCGGCCATCCGTGGCGAACGGTTCGACGGCGACCACGTCACCGGGTTGCAGGACCGCTCCCTGCGACACCGCGCGGTTTGGGATGTTCGGCGCGGTGTGTTGCTCCCAGTGACCGAGTCCGTGGCCGGTGAGGTTGACGACGGGGTTGAAGCCGTACCCTTCGATGACCTCCTCGACGGCCGCGCCGATGTCGCCGACGTCGACGCCCGGGCCGGCCACGTCGAGGGCGGCGTCCAGCGCTTCCTCGGAGGCCGCGGCCAGTTCGTCGTGGCCCGAGAGGTCGACCGTGATTGCGGTGTCGGCCAGCCAGCCGTCGACGTGAACGCCGATGTCGAGGTTGACCATCTCCTCGCCGAAGGTGGTCTCGTCGTCGCGTTCGGGGGTCGCGTGGGCGGCCTCCTCGTTGATGGAGATGTTGACCGGGAAGGCCGGTTCGCCGCCCAGTTCCCGAATCTTCTCCTCGGCCCACTCGGCGACTTCGAGGTGGGACGCGCCCACTTCGACTCGTTCGGCGGCCTCGTCGCGCACCTGTGCGAGGATTTCGCCGGCCTCGCGACACTTCTCGTACTGCTCGGACTCGAAGTCCACGTCGCTCATGTCCCGGCGTTCGG
Source organism: Haloarcula amylovorans (assembly GCF_004681185.1). Taxonomy (GTDB): domain Archaea; phylum Halobacteriota; class Halobacteria; order Halobacteriales; family Haloarculaceae; genus Haloarcula; species Haloarcula amylovorans. Next base: position 772,560 of record NZ_SRIF01000002.1, read on the forward strand.
TGCTGTGCGTGAAAGCGTTTGTCGTTGTGGCTCAGGCAGCCGAGCGAAACCGGGTGAGGACGCCGTAGCCCGAGAGGACGGCCACAGCGACGGCGGCGGCGACAGTCACGAGAAGACCGAGATACGCACGCGGCGTCGTCACGACGACGGGGCGACCGACCACGGCGGCGTACATCGAGAGAAGCGTGTCGTCCGCGGCTGCGACGCCGACGCACGCCAAGAGCGTCACACCGCCGACCGCGAGGGCGGCTCTAGCCCACGACTGCCTGCGTCGGGCAGCGTCGAACCCGGCGACGATGGCGGCGAGGAGTGCGAACGCGACGGCGAGAACCAACGAGAGGGGCTCCATAATTGAGCGTTCGACGGCCGCCGCGAAAAGTGTTCACTCGCGGGGCGTCCGCGCGGTCTGCATCGAGTCAGTGTTGTACTCACTGCCGACGTGACCCGCGTGGTCGAGGACGACAAGACCCGCGCGACCCCCGGTGGAGTCCTCGAACTCCGCGATGGCCTCCTCGGCGGCCTGTCGCGGACCGAACGTCTCCAGTAACTCGACGGCCCGCCGAGCGAGACCGAAGCGAGCGATGGCCTCGCCCTCGCCGGTGGCACTCGCGCCGCCGCGGTCGTCGGCGAAAAAGCCCGACCCGACCTGTGGTACGTCGCCGACCCGACCGGCCAGCGCGAACCAGCGCCCGGCCGTCGAAGTAGCCACCGCGAGTCGGTCCCCGTCGGTGGCGACGGCTCCGATAGTGTCGGTGCCGGCGAAGTGCTCGCGCACCCATCCGAGATGGTCACCGATGTCGTCGCCGGGCGGGTCCGCCCGCTCGAAGCGGTCCCGCGTCTCCTCAGTCGTGAGGTCTTCGTCAGTCTCGACACCGCTCGCTGCGGCCAGTTCGACGGCGGGGTCGCCGGCGAGGAGGACGTGGGGCGTCTCGGTGGCGACGGCGTGCGCGACGTCAACAGCGTGGCAGACCCCGGCCATCGCACACACCGCGCCGGTCGTCCCGTCGTCGGTCATCAGCCCCGCGTCGGTTCGGACGACACCGTCGCTCTGGACAGCCCCGCCGATGCCGGCGTTGAACGCCGAGTGGCGTTCTAGCGGCCTGATGGCCTCCCTGACGGCTTCGAGGGGCGTCTCCGCCTCGCTCGCGCGCTCGGTCGCGTCTGCGAGAGTCGTCTGCCGCTCGGCCGGTTCGTTCGGTGGGCTCCCCGCTCCGCCGTGGACGACGACGTGCATACCGATGCACTGTCCGCCAGACCGAAAACGTCTCGCCCCCATCGGTCGGCTACGCACGTATGCCGATGTACACGCGCGAGGACGCAGAGGACTTCCGCGTCGTCGACCGCTGGGACGGCGGCGTCGGCTGGCAGGCGTTCCCGGAGGAAGGCGGCCACCGCACCAGCCATGCAGTCCGGGCCGACGGCGGCGTGTGGCTGTTCGACCCGCTGGACGCACCGGGTGTCTCGGACCTGTACGCCGACCTCGGGCCAGTTGCGGGCGTCGCCGTCTTCTCGGACTACCACGCGCGGGACGCCGCGGCGTTCGCGGTACGTCACGACGTGCCGGTGACTGTCCCGACGGGCGTCGACAGGGCTGCTGACGTGATCGACGCGCCAGTCGAGCGTGCAGACTCGCTCGCGGGCTTCGAACTCCGTCGCCTCAACCCCCTACGCGCGTGGCACGAAACCGTTGCCTACCGCGAACGCGACGGGACGCTGTACGTCCCCGATTTCCTGGCCGGAGGGACCTATGCCGTCGGCGACGAACGGCTCTCGATGCGGGTGTTCAGCCGCCTCTCCCCACCGCGCGAGACCTTCGCCGACCTCACTCCCGACCGGATTCTACTGGGTCATGGGGAGGGAATCTTCACTGACGCCGGGGCGGCGCTCGACGACGCGATCGCGGGCGCTCGTCGTCGGTTCCCCCGCGCGCTGCTCACGAACGGGCCGACGGAATTGAAAGCGATGCTCGACGCGCTGCGGTGACTGAACTCGGCCGTGTCACGTCTCGGCTCGTGTGCGTGTGCCCCGTTACCACGCCTATGGCAAAGCGGCAGTCCTTTAGGCGCGACTATCGATGCGCCGAGTATGGGCTACGATTACGAGCAAGTGGAGGTGCCCAGCGAGGGCGAGCAGATTCAGGTTACTGACGACAACGAACTCGAAGTCCCCGAGAACCCGATCATCCCCATCATCCACGGGGACGGCATCGGGACGGACGTCGGCCCGGCCGCCCAGAAGGTGCTTGAGGCCGCTGCCAACGCCACCGGTCGCGACATCTCGTGGATGCGCGTCTACGCCGGTGAGTCCGCCCGCGAGCGCTACGACGAGAACCTACCCGACGACACAGTTGAGGCCATCAAGGAGTTCAACGTCGCCATCAAAGGTCCGCTGACGACGCCCGTCGGCGCTGGCTTTCGCTCGCTGAACGTCGCGCTGCGCAAGACGCTCGACCTCTACGCGAACGTGCGCCCGACCTACCACCTTGACGGCGTCCCCTCCCCCGTGAAGGACCCCGAGGAGATGGACATGGTCACGTTCCGGGAGAACACCGAGGACGTCTACGCCGGCATCGAGTGGGAGGCCGGCACCGACGAGGTTCAGGAAGTCAAGGAGTTCGTCGAAGACGAAATGGGCTTCGACAGCACCATCCACGACGGCCCGGTCGGCATCGGCGTCAAGCCGATTACCGAGTACGGCACCAAGCGCCTCGTCCGCGAGGCCATCGACTACGCCATCGAGAACGACCGCGACTCCGTCACCCTCGTCCACAAGGGCAACATCATGAAGTTCACCGAGGGTGCCTTCCGCGACTGGGGCTACGAGGTCGCAGAAGAGGAGTACGGCGAGGACGTCATCACGGAGGACGAGCTGTGGGACGAGTACGACGGCGAACAGCCCGAGGACTCGCTGGTCGTCAACGACCGCATCGCCGACAACATGCTCCAGCAGCTCCTGACCCGCACCGACGAGTACAGCGTCATCGCGACGATGAACCTCAACGGTGACTACATGTCCGACGCCGCCGGCGCGCAGATCGGCGGCCTCGGCATCGCGCCCGGCGCGAACTTCGGTGAGGCGCGCTGTCTCGCCGAGCCCGTCCACGGCTCCGCACCCAAATACGCCGGCGAGGACAAGGTCAACCCGACCGCGATGATCCTCTCTGGCCGCCTCATGCTCGAATACATGGGCTGGGACGACGCCGGCCAACTCGTCCGCGACGCCGTCGAGGAGACCATCTCCAGCGGCGACGTCACCTACGACCTCGAACGCCAGATCGAGGGCGGCAACAAGCTCGCCACCAGCGAGTTCGCCGACAAGGTCGTCGAAAACATCGAGCAACTCTCGTAGAAAATCGCTCGTGCTCTGACGGCTTCACCGTCAGAATATAGAAGAACTCGCGTAAGCGGACGCTCGCGCTACCTCGCATTTTCTTGCCGTCATCCACAGCCACGCGGCTATCGCTCCGACATCGTCGTCTCCTCGACCCAGACCGGTCGATCGACGGTCGTCACGCCCAGATCTGTGACCCGAACCACGCGGACGACGTGGACGGAGCGACTGCCGAGGGTCGCGTCGTACTCCAAGCGGCGGGCGACGACGGTACCGTCGTGATGGACCCGCATCCGGACCCTGACGTTCTCCACGTCGCTGATGAACAATGGTGTGACGAGTTGCTCCATCTCCCGGGCTCGACTGCCGACGAGGACGACGCTACCGTCGTCGGTCCGGCGGGCGACCCGCGTTTCGACGGCCGCGAGTTCGCCAGCCAGTTGCTGTTCGTCCGAGAGGTCGGCGAGTAAGTTGCCGTTGCCGGCGGGCCACCGGAGGAGCGTCACCTCGTCGCGTTCGTTCACGTACCGGGTCGCGACGATGGAGCGGTTGGCCCAGTAATCCACCTGCGTCGTCGCCGGACCGGTGCGGTACTCGCTCACGTTCTGCTCGAATCGACCGCGGTAGGTCGAGGCGTTCGGCGCGACCCAGTGTGTTCGCTCGGTCCGACGGACGACGTCGCCGTCGGCGTCGCTGATCTCTTGTGTGGTAGAAAGCGTGTAACTGGTCGTCGAGAGCGACCCGGCGTGGGCGTTGGCGAGGACCCGCGGGACGACCTCGTCGGCGGTCACGCCGGGCGGGTACTGGACGCCGTCGGTGGGCACGGGAGCAGGCGTTATCACTTCCGGGCCGTCGCTGACGGGGAACCCGCCACAACCCGCGACGAGGATCGCACACGTGACGACGAGCGTTCGAGCGTCCATCACTCACCCAACGCACCCGCCCCTCAAACGAATATTGCGGCTACCGCCGACGAAGGCGACGACTACTGCCCACGTGAGAATCAGCCTTCATCGCCTGAAGGGACGACAGTTCCCGTCTCGTTCGCGAGGGCCTCCTTCGCCCACGCCGGTTCCGTCGGATCCGTCTTTCCGACGGCCGCGGCACTGAGTTCGAACCAGACGGTCACGGGCTCGCCGGTCCGTCTGTTCGTCCCCTCGCCTCGAATGCGAAGCGCACTGACTACGCCGTCGTCGACGTTGGCCCGCAGGGTACTCTCGTCGACCGCTCTCACGTTCGGTGGGTGGGGGACCGTGCCCGTGTCGCCGTGCGTACTCGACAATCGCTGCCCGGACGGCGTCCGCTCGACCGAGACGTTGAATCCGCTGAGGAGGCGTCCGAGGAAGCCCGACAGCGTCGGGTCACCGAGATAGCTCCCGTCGTTCGTCGAGACGGTCAGGTTGCCGTCGTCGGTCGTTCGCCGGACGGCGCTCCCGGTCCCGTCGTACCAGACCGACCGATTGCGGGTTCGACCGGGATAGGTCGGTGTCGTCCGTCGCTCCCAGCGGTACGTCCCGTCGCTGGCGACGGCGATGCGGTCACGCATCGCGCCGACCGTGCCGTTCTCGTACTGGATGGTGAAACGGACCAGTATCGTGTACGAGCGATTCGAGAGGGCCGCCCTGTGGCGGTCGGCGAGTCGCTCGGCATCGAACGGGCCGGTCGGTGCGGTCGCCGTCGCCGAAGGAACTGGTGCGGGCGTCACCGACTCCGGGGTACGCTCTTCACCAGTGAGTCCCTGACACCCGGCGGTCACGGTGAGGAGGACGACGAGGAGGGCGGTGAGCGGGCGGGACACACCTGCGATTCAGTAGGCTGCGAAGAAGTGTCTTGGGCCACGCCTCCGACCCTCGCGGAATCACAGATTCTGCTCAGTCCCGCCAGTCAGCGTCGGTTCGCGGTGGGCTGAACACGTCGATGCCGCTGACCGGCTCGTCAGTGCGGTTCTCGACTCGATGGGGTTCGTCGCCGGGGATGACATAGGAATCGCCGGACCCGATGACGTACTCCTCCTCGTCAATCTCGAAGGTGGCGGTCCCGCGGACCACGAACCCGACCTGTTCGTGGGGGTGGCTGTGTTCGGGGACGACCGCGCCACCTTCGATGTGGAAGTGCTGGACGCTCATGGCCTCGCCGACGGCCAACTGTGTGAGGTGGACGCCGTCGACGGCTTCGATCGTCTCGCTTCCGGCTTGCGGGACTTCCTGCATGCGCGGGCTATCGACGCCGGGCGGCCTAAAGCCCCGGGCCAATCCGAACGTTCAACCCCGAAGCGGGCCAACCCGAACCCATGTACGCGGTCGTCGGGTGTAGCGAGTGTAGCGCGCTCTGGGTCGTCGAGGGCCGCCCGGAGACGACTCAGTGTCCCCGCTGTGGGAAACGACGCCAACACGCGAAACGCCGGAAGTTCGTCGAGACGGACGACGAGGCCCACGCCCGCGAGGTGCGTGCCTCGATGCTCGCCAACCGACAGGGCCACGGCGACGACTTCGCGGAACTGGACTCCTACGCCGAGATGGAACGGCAGGCCGACGAGTCGGGCATCGACGACGAGACGTATCTCGAAGCGTCGGGTCTCGACAGCGAGCGCGTCGCGGCGGCGGGCGAACGAGCCGAACAAGGGGCCACGAACGGGTCCAGCCGCAAGGAGACGGTGCTGTCGGCGCTGCGCGAACTGGACTCGCCGACCGAGGACGCAGTGGTGGCCTATGCCGAGGAACGCGAGGTTCCAGCCGACTACACCCGCGACGCGCTGGCGAAGCTCGTCCGAGCCGGTGCGGTCAGCGAGTCCCGCGGCACGTATCGACTGCTCTGAGCGGCGGGAAGTGCAAGCAGACACACCTTCCGTCCGGAGACCGAACGCAGCGACGAATGCAACTATCCGGCGTCGCGGCGACCGGCAAACAGGTCGTGAGCGAGTTCACGGAGAAGAACGTGCCGTTCATGGCCGCCGGCATCGCCTACAACGCCTTCGTCTCGCTGGCCCCGCTGTTGGTCTTGCTTCTTATCGTGACCACGACGTTCGGGACCGGACTAGAAGACCGCATCGTCAGCGTCGCACAGTCCTCGCTGCCCGCGCCGATCGCCGACCTCGTCGAGCAGGTGTTCAGCGGCGAGGCGTCGTCGGCGGGAACCTCGCTCATCAGTCTTACCGTCCTGCTGTGGGGGTCGCTGAAGGTGTTCCGCGGTCTCGATACCGCGTTCTCGGAGATCTACGAGAGTACCGCCGACAGTTCGCTCGCCGATAGCCTGCGGGACGGGCTGGTCGTCTTCGTCTCGCTGGTCGTCGCCGTCGTCGGGACCGTCGCAGCGAGCGCCGTCTTCGCCGGACTCGCCGATAGCCTGCCGTTCGGTGGCTACGTGATGCCGCTGGTCCTCCTCGGAGGCCTCGTCGTCGCGTTCTTCCCGATGTACTACGTCTTCCCGGACGCGGACCTCTCCTGGCGACAGGTCCTTCCGGGCACCGTCGTCGCGGCGGTCGGGTGGGCGGTCTTCCAGTCGCTGTTTCAGGTCTACCTGAGCGTCAAGGGTGGCGGCACGACCAGCCTCTTCGGTGGCGTCCTGCTAATCGTGACGTGGCTCTATTTCTCCAGTATCGTCCTGCTGGCGGGAACGGTCATCAACTCGGTCATCAGTGGCCATTCGACGGGCAAGCCCGGCGGCGTCGGCGCGGGCGCATCGAAGTACACGACCGAGCGCGAGACGACCCTGAGCCGCGGCGAACTCCGCCAGTATCTGGCCGACTTCCAGACCGAACTCGCTGGCGAGTACGAACCGAGCCGCGACGGTCCCGGGACCGACACGTCACCCTCCCATCCGTGGCCGCGCAATGACGTCGAACTGAAGGAGTACTCCTCCGTCGAGGGAGGCGAGGAGACGCGAACCGTCGTATTGCGCTGGCACCCCGGCGACGACGAGGGTGACGGATACGAGACGGACGACATGGATTCCGCCGACCGAACGTCGACGCCGACGACGAGTGACTGACTGACAACGACCGGGAATCGACGCCGATCTCACACCCACCCGAGGGTCGTTCCGACGCCGACCAGCGCCGCAAGCGTCGTCACCGCCAACTTCAGGAGGTGCAGGAGTCGATGTGCGTGCGATACCGTCGACTCGGTGTCGTGCTGTTCGGGGAACATGGTGGTGGCAGCGCCCGCGGGGGCCGCCCGTCGGGCGCTACAAGAATATTGCGCGTAGTTGGGGATAAATCGCAGCCACCCCCGCGGCGGAAGTGAAAGTGATGCGAGGAGCCGAGCGTGTCACCGGCCGAGTTCGGCGTGTGCAGAAGAGAGATGCCGCGAAGAGAGCGCCGCCAAAAGCGAGAGTTCGCCCGCCAGCGCGCCCGTGGCGATGACCTCGGCGAGGGCGTCAGCGTTACTGCCGGCGGGGTCGCCGCCGCCTGCATATCCCAACACGTCGAGCGCTTCGGCCTGCGTGGGAAGGCCTGTCCCACCGCCGACGGTGCCGACCTCCAGCGACGCGATGGTGACCGAGGCGTAGAGGCCGTCCTCACGGGCGTCGACGGTCGTGATGGCATTGCTCCCTTCGACGACCTGCGCGGCGTCCTGTCCCAGCGCGAGGAACGCCGCGGCGACGACGTTGGCGGCGTGGGCGTTGAACCCCAGCGCGCCGGCCTTGGCCGACCCGACGAGGTTCTTGCGCGTGTTGGCCTCGACGATGGCCTCCGTGGTCGTATCGAGTCGCTCCTCGACCTGTTCGTGGGGGACGAGCACGTCGGCGGCGACGGTGCGGCCCCGACCCTCGATGGCGTTGATGGCGGCAGGTTTCTTATCGGAACAGAGGTTGCCCGAGAGGGCGACGAGGTCCGCGGGCGTCTCGCTCTCGACGACGTCACAAGCGGCCTCGGTGGCGATGGTCGCCATGTTCATCCCCATCGCGTCTTTCGTGTCGTAGTTGAATCTGAGAAAGACGTTGTCGCCGACGACGTAGGGCGTCACGTCCTGCAGTTCGCCGTGACTGGTCGTCGATTCGGCGGCCTCGGCGAGGTCGTCGACATGTTCGCGGACCCATGCCGACACTTCGCCGGCTGCGGCCACGTCCTCAACGCGGAAGACGGGCGCGCGGGTCATCCCCGACTTCAGGACGCGAGCCGTCGCGCCGCCGGTCTTGCGAATGGTCGAGACGCCGCGGTTCACCGAGGCCAGCAGCGCGCCCTCCGTCGTCGCCATCGGCAGGTAGTGTTCGCCCTCGGCGGCTCCACCGTCGATGGGGAGTGGGCCGACGACGCCCATCGGAATCTGGGCCGCCCCGACCATATTTTCTATATTGGGTTCGGCGTCGGCGGCGTCGAAGGCGTACTCGCCGACCACGTCCAAACCCACGCCGGTTTCCTCGGCCAAGAGGTGTCGGCGGGCAGCGGCAGCGGTTTCGGCGTCGGTGTGCTCTTCGAGTTCGTAGAGGCGCAACTCGCCGTCGCGGACCCGCTCGGCGAGCGTCTCGGCGTCGGTGTCGGTCATACAGGGCGATAGCGGGCCGGGGTCCTAACAGTTGCTCTTGAACGCTGTCTGTGGATGGGCTGTTCGACGTATCGAGTTCGATAAGATGAACAAATACGGCTGATACCGCTACTCCTGTCGCTGGAGCGCGTACTCGTCGGCGGGACAGCGATAGCGGGCGAGCAGACGGCGGTCGGCGTCCGCCGAGTCGTCGGTCTTGTCGACGGCGTAGGCGCTGTACGTGCAGTCTTCGGGGGTGAACTCGACCGTGGCGTATCCCCAGTCGTGGCTGTCGAAAAAGTCGACGTGAGGATTGAACTGCTGGACGTAGGCCTGCAGCAACTCCCGAATCCCATTCTCGTCGGGCAATTCCAGCAATTCCTTCAGATTCTGGCTGGTCACGGCGGGGGTCATGAACTCGACGCCGTAGCGGCGGTCCTCTCCCTCGATGTACCCCGCGAGCGCGGTGTGCATATCGCCGGTGAGCGCCACGAACGAACTGTCGCCCGCAGCCGCTCGCCGGAGAATCAGGTCGCGTTCGGCCGCGAAGGCATCCCACGCGTCGGCGTTTTGCAGCGCCGCCCCGCCCAAATCGAGGTCGAACTCCATCGCCAGCACCTCGTTGGCCCACGCGGTCCACGTCGCGTCGCTTTCGGTCAGCCTACCGGTGAACCACTCTCGCTGTGTCTCGCCGAGCATCGTCTCGGTAATCTTGTCGCCGGCCGACCCGATCTTCGCATCGAACTGCGCGCCGTCGGCCGGGGCGGTGCGGTAGAGTCGCTCGTCGGTCACTAGCAACTCCAGGAGATCGCCGAACCGGAAGCCACGCCACAGTTCGAGCTGGTCCAGCAGCGAGTCGGCGTCGGCGTCGTAGAGGACGCGCGTCGGCGTGTACTCCCACCACGCCCGGATACCGTCGGCGAACAGTCGGGTCATGAACTCGGGGTCGTCGTTTCGCGGGTGGTCGCCGTCGCCGGCGTAGGGCCGGCCTTCCTCGTAGTCCCAGTAGCGGTTGTTCACTATCTCGTGGTCGTCCCACGTCTGGAGGATGGGGTGGGCGGCGAGCGCTTCCCGCAGGAATCGGTCGGTGCGGTAGGTCCGGTGGAGGTAGCGGAAATCGTCGAGCCCCATCACGACGCCCTCGCCGCTGGGCAGGGAGAGCGAGCGCCCGTCGTAGGCGCTGCCGCCGCCGTGTTCGTAGATGAAGTCGCCGAGGTGGACGATGTAGTCCACGTCGGTCTGTGCGATATGGTGGTACGCCCCGTAGTAGCCGTTGCGGTAGTCCTGACAGGTTACCAGCGCGAACGCGACCCGGTCGGGGCTGGCGTCGGGCGCGGGGAGCGTGCAACACCGACCGACGGGGCTGCTCGCGCCACCGTAGGCGAAGCGATAGTAGTAGCTCCGGTCGGCGTCGAGTTCGCCGTCCAGATCGACTTTCACCGTGTTGTCGTGTCCGGCGACGCGGGCTGCGGGGACGCGCCACGACCCGACGTGATCGGTGAGTCCCTCGTCGCGAGCGACGGTCACGGTGAGCGCTGTCCCCTCGCGGTAGGCATCTGGAGCGATGCGCGTCCAGAGGACGGCTCCCGTCGGCGTCGGGTCGCCGCTGGCGACTCCCTGTGGGAAGACGTCGTCGTCGGACGACTCGACGGCGGGTAGATCCGTCGCGTTCAGGTCCGCGACGCTGTGTGCGCGGGCGACCGTCGAACCGGGAAGTGCGGCCGCGAGCGCCGCTGCGAGGACCGCCCGCCGACTCGTGCCGGTCGCGTTTGGATCAGCCATACCCGCCGAACGGCCGAGAGTCACTAAGTAATCCGAAGAATAGCGGGGACCGAATCGCGCTAAGATTGGCTTATCGACTCCGTTTCGACCGGTTCTGGAATTCAGAGGGTTCTGTGCCTATTGACACCGCTCATATTTCGACAAGTCGGAGCTTCGTTGCTATATACTCGACACCAGACATTGTTGAAGGCAAAATTTTTTCAATATGGGGGAGCGAACTCGAAGTACCGAAAGGACGGTTCACTGTGCCCCAAATGGAAACAGCTGAGTTCGAAACCGACCTCAGTCTCTTCAAGTACGACAACCTCGAACAGTTGCCCCCGGCGTACCGGGAGCTAGAGGCGGACGAACGGACCGAGCGCATCGAGGGGGCGCTCGAAACACTCGGCGACGACGTGGTCATCCTCGGCCACAACTACCAGCGGCGAGAAATCGTCGAACACGCCGACTTCATCGGCGACTCCTACCAACTCTCCGTCGAGGCCGCAGAGAGCGACGCGGACTACGTCATTTTCGGCGGCGTGACGTTCATGGCCGAGTCCGCCGACATCATTACCGACGACGACCAGAGCGTGATTCTGCCCTCGATGGAGGCGTCCTGTCCGATGGCGGGGATGGCCGAAGCCCTGCAGGTCGACGCCGCGTGGGCGGAACTCACCGCCGAGACGGACGAGACCATCATCCCCATCACGTACATGAACAGCTACGCCGACCTGAAGGCGTTCTGTGCCGAACAGGGCGGGCTGGTCTGTACGTCCTCGAACGCGCACGAGGCCTTCGAGTACGCCTTCGAGAAGGGCGATAAAGTCCTCTTCCTGCCGGATAAACACCTCGGGGAGAACACCGCCCACCGACTCGGCATCGAAGACGAGACGGTCGAGTGGGACCCGTGGGACCCAGCGGGGACCGACGCCGCCGCAGCGGTCGAGAACGACGTCATCCTCTGGGAGGGGTACTGTCAGGTCCACGAACGCTTCAGCGCGGACCACATCGCGCAAGTTCGGGCCGACGACCCCGACGCGAACATCATCGTCCACCCCGAGTGTCGCCGCGAGGTCGTCGAGGCCGCCGACGTGGTGGGTTCGACGGCGACCATCTGCGAGACAGTCGCCGAAGCCGACCCCGGCGAGACGTGGGCCATCGGCACCGAAATTCACCTCACCCAGCACCTGAAGCGCTGGCACCCCGAGGTCGACGTGATTCCCCTCTGTGGCGACGCCTGCATGGACTGCAACGCGATGCGCCAGATCGACCCGAACTACCTCACCTGGGTGCTCGAAGAACTCGTCGCGGGCCGCGAGCGCAACGTCATCGAAGTCGCCCCCGAGGAGAAGGAACTGGCACAGGTCGCACTCGACCGGATGCTGGAGATATAACCATGCCCGCACAGGAAATGTCGGACGTGCTCGTCGTGGGCTCCGGCATCGCCGGGCTCGCGGCGGCGCTAGGGGCTGCTCGGGAGGGAAGCAACGTCACCCTCGCCACGAAAGCCACCCGCCCCGAGGGGGCGTCTTCGTGGTGGGCGCAGGGCGGCATCGCCGTCTCGCGGGACGACCCGGAACAGTTCAAAGCGGACATCCTCGCGGCCAGCGACGGTACCGCAGACCCCGCCGCCGTCGACGTCCTCGTGGAGAACGCCAACGAGGCCGTCGAGGACGTGCTGTTCGATACACTCGCAGTCGAATTCGATCAGAATGGCGACGGCCCGGACTACACTCGCGAGGCCGCTCACAGCGAGGACCGCATCCTCCACGTCGACGCGGCGACGGGGAAACACATCCACGTCCCGTTCCTGAACTATCTGGACGCTCACGAAAGTGTCGAGATTCTGGACGACACCGCCGCGCTGGAACTGATTCGTCACGAGGGTCGCATCCACGGCGCGATGCTCGAATCCGACGGCGAGGTCGCGCCGCACTACGCCGGGAGCGTCGTCCTCGCTACGGGTGGTATCGGCGAACTGTACGGCCGGACGACGAACCCCGACGACGCCACCGGCGACGGCATCGCGATGGCCGCACTCGCCGGGGCCGACGTCGAAGACATGGAGTACGTGCAGTTCCACCCGACGGTTTGTATTCCGGACGAGTCGCGTGGCGACTCGACGGCAGGCGGTGTAACCGCCGACGCGGACGGTGACGTCTTCCTCGTCAGCGAGGCCGTTCGCGGTGAGGGGGGCTTACTCCGCAACGGTGGCGGCGAGCGGTTCATGCCCGACTATCACGCCGACGCGGAACTCGCGCCCCGCGACGTGGTCGCCCGCGCCGTGAAGGCCGAACGCGAAGCCACTGGCGAGGTCACACTCGACGTCTCGCCGCTCGACTTCGCCGCCGAGTTCCCCGGCCTCGCAGAACGCTGTGCGGACCACGGCGTCGACTGGGAAAGTGGGATTCCGGTCGCGCCCGCCGAGCACTTCCTCTGTGGCGGCGTCGCGGTCGACGAGTACGGCCGGACGACGCTCGATCGGTTGTACGCTGTCGGGGAGTGTTCCCGAACCGGCGTCCACGGCGCGAACCGCCTCGCCTCGACCTCGCTGCTCGAAGGGCTTGTCTGGGGTCTGCGCGCCGGTGAGGACGCCGCTGGCCGCGACGTCGGGCGAATCGACGCGCCGGACCTATTGGATCGGGACCCGGACCTCCCCGAGAAGTTCGCTCGCGATAAGTTCCACCGCCTCCGTCGCGTGATGGACGAGCAGTTGGGCGTCGAGCGGGACCTCGACGACCTCGGCCGCGCGATGGCGGTCCTTCGTCGTCTCAAGGGCGAGGTGGACGCGTACGTCCGCACTCGAACGTCCCGGTCGCTGTACGAACTGCGCCACGCCAGCGTGACCGCGCTGCTGGTCGCGCGCCACGCCGCCGAGAACGACCGGAGCGTCGGTACACACAACCTCGTCACAGAGCCGGCGGAACCGCCGGCCGACGACTGATGCTCACCAACGGCGACGTAGAGCGGTGGCTCCGCGAAGACGTGGGTCACCACGACGTGACGAATCAGGTACCGGGTGACACAGAGGGCCGTCTCGTCGCCAAGGAAGACGGCGTGGTCGCGGGACTGGACGCCGCACGAGCGGTGTTCGAATATCTCGATTGCGAGGTGCGTCTTCCGAGCGAAGACGGCGACCGAATCGAGTCGGGAGACATGGTCCTCCGCGTTGAGGGACCGGCCCGCGAGATACTGCGCGGCGAACGGGTTGCGGTCAACCTCGCTGGCCACGCGTCGGGCATCGCCACGAAGGCCCGGAGAGCAGTTGAGGCCGCCCGGACAATCGCCGACGGCGTCCGTATCGCCGCTACCCGCAAGACGACGCCCGGCCTGCGCGGTATCGAGAAGCGCGCCGTCGCCGCGGCCGGCGGGGATACCCACCGGCTGGACCTCTCACACATGGTGATGGTCAAGGACAATCACGTCGCGGAGATGGGGCTCGAAGGTGCCATCTCGCACTTTCGCGAACGAGCGTCGTTCGCCACGCAACTCGACGTGGAGGTCGAATCACCCGAGGACGCCCCGAGAGCGGCCGAGGCTGGCGCGGATATCGTCCTACTGGACAATATGACGCCCACGGAGACTGAGCGTGCGGTCGAACTCGTGACAGCTGCCGACGGTGAGGCGCTCACCGAGGCCAGCGGCGGCATCACTGTCGCCGACGTGCCCGATTACGCTGTGACGGGCGTCGACGTGATCTCGATGGGAGCGTTGACGCACTCCGCGCCGACGCTCGACCTCTCCTTTCGAACCGGGTGAGCGAGCCGCTTTTCCGCCGCACGCTCTCATCCACTGTTGATGTCCGACGACGTGCGAACCTGCGACGACCACGGTTTCTTCGAAGGAAAGAGGTGCCCGGCCTGCGGATCTGAGGGACGGCACGTCCTCGACGGTGAGCGACGCCGCCGCCTCTCGAAATTTGTCTCCGGTGCGCTTCGACACTTTCCCGAAGACGCGGGCCTCGAACTGGACGCGGCGGGATGGACCTCGTTCGCTGAACTCACTACTGCCGTCGAAGGTAAGTATGGGTGGGCCAATCGAGAGACGCTCGCAGCGGTGGTTGCGACCGACCCGAAAGGCCGGTTCGAGCGCACCGGCGGCGAGGGCGCACAGGGAGACGAAGACGCACAGGCAGGTGGCGACGGTTCCGACCGGATTCGCGCGGCGTACGGCCACTCCGTCGCCGTGGCCCTCGACGCGACGGACGACCCGGTGCCGGCGACCCTGTACCACGGGACGGCACCGCGGAACCTCGACGCGATCCTCGACGAGGGGCTGAAGCCGATGAACCGCCAGCAGGTTCACCTCTCGGAGAGCATCGAGGACGCGCTCGAAGTCGGCCGCCGTCACGCCGACGACCCGGTCGTGTTGGCTGTCGACGCCGCCGCGATGCAGGCCGACGGCCACAGCATTACTCGTCGCGGCCGGGCGACGTACACCACCGACCGCGTCTCCCCCCGGTATCTCTCTCGCCGGGACGGTGACTGATGGGGGAGCAGATACCGGCAGGGATGGTATCATATCCCCACGTTTCTTGTGAGATTCCGTCTCAGTAGCAGACGAACTCGGGTCCACGAACGGATTCGGCTACAGGATGGTATCGGGAGACGCAGACGACGAGAAACCGGTAGACGAGTTGCTCGCCGAGCAACCGCTAGCCGCATATCTCGGCGGCGAGGAACGGCTCTTTCACGTCCTGACGAACCGCCGCGTCGGGGTCGAACGGACCGACGAGACGACGACACAGATTCGCCCCGCCGAGGACTGTGGAGCCGTCGCGGGCCTGACCGACCGACGTATCCTCCTTCTGGTCGGGGACCCGGACGGCTACGACGGCGACTTCGTGGCGTCGCTTCCCTACGCCGATGTGCGCGACGCCACGGCCGCCACGGAGATGCTGACCGCCAGCCTCCGCTTCGAGACGGTCGCCGGTGCGACGTGGTCGTTTACTGCTCGTGAGGCCGATGTCGATGATGTCGAAAATTTCCTCACCGACGCCTGTGAGGGATGGGGCGACGTGACGAAGGCGCTCGACGAACTCGACGAGCACTGCCGAGTGCTGGCCGAGGCCCTCGACGCGGCGGACTGGACAACCTTCGACGAGCGTCGGCCGGCCGCCGACGCGGCCCTCGAAACCGCCCGCGAGGGAGTCGACGACGTCCCCATCGACGGCGTCGTCGAGCGAACCGAACGGCTGGAGACCGACTGCTATCGCCTCGTCCGGGACCGCTATGTCCGCCGTGGCGAGGAGTTGCTCTCGGCGGCCGAGCGACTGCTCGGGGAGGAGCGCTTCGAGGCGAGTCACGACCGCGTCGAGACGGCCCGCGAGCGGTTTCAGGACGCGACCGACGCCGCCACTGCCCACGGTGTGGACGACAAACCAGCACAGGAAGGCCTCGCGGCGGCCGACGAGTTCGCCGCGACGCTCGCCGCGCGCCCCCTCGAAAGCGCCCGAGGCATACACGACGAAGTGGTCTCACTACAGGATAGTGCTAACCGAGTGGCCGCGCTGGAAGACGCGCTCGACACGTATCGGACGGTCGCGCGGATCGTTACCGGCGGGGACACGCCCTTCGACGGCGACGAGAAGACGGTTCGAGCGGAGACCGAAGCGGTCATCGACGACCTCGTGACTGCTCGACTGGCGCTCGCCCGCGAACGCCGCGCGGCGGGCAACTGGGAGTGGCAGGCCGACAACGAAGAAGCGGCGTACGACCTGCTCTCGTCGGCCCGTGAAGACTTCGACCGAGCGCTTTCCCTCGCCGAGCAGTTCCCGCCCGGCGACGCCCTCGCAATCGAACGGGAACGCGACGCGCTCGTGGAGAACTTCGACCCGCTGAAGATTCGCTACGAACTCACGAAGGCCAACGCCGAACTAAGCGAGTGATTACTCCACCAGCGACGTGCCCGTCATCGTCGGTGGCTGGTCGATGCCCATCAGCGTGAGCATCGTCGGCGCGAGGTCGGCAAGCGTGCCACCGTCGCGGGCCTTCTTCCCGCCCGCGGTGCCGTCGGGCGCGAGGTAAATGAACGGCACGGGGTTGGTCGTGTGGGCCGTGTACGGGTCGTCTTCGGTACCCAGGTCGTCTGCGTTGCCGTGGTCGGCACAGACGAGGACGTGGCCGCCCGCGGCCTGAATCGCGCCGACGAGGCGGCCCAACTGCGCATCGACAGCTTCGACCGCCTCGATGGCCGCCTCGAAGTCGCCGGTGTGGCCCACCATGTCGGGGTTAGCGTAGTTGAGCACGAGCGCGTCGGGGTCGTCCGACTCGATGAGTTCGACGGCGGTATCAGTCACTTCGGGGGCGCTCATCTCGGGTTGCTGGTCGTAGGTCGGCACGTCGGGACTCTCGATGATTTTCCGGACTTCGCCGTCGAACTCGACCTCGCGGCCCCCGTTCAGGAAGTAGGTGACGTGGGGGTACTTCTCGGACTCGGCCAGACGGAGTTGCGTTTTGCCGGCTTCGGCCAGCACTTCACCGAGCACGTCCTCGGGCTGGTTCGGCGGGAACGCCATCGGGACCCCGAACATCGCGTCGTACTGGGTCATCGTCACGAGGTGGATGTCCGGCGGTGTGGTGTCATTACCCCAGTCCTCGGAGCCGATGTCTGCGAGCATCCGCGTGAGTTGGCGGGCGCGGTCGGCGCGGAAGTTGAAGAGGACGGCGGCGTCGCCGTCGGCCATCCCCTCGTAGTCGCCGACGATGGTCGGCTCGACGAACTCGTCGGTGGTATCCCGCGCGTACGATTCGGTGACCGCCGAGACGGGGTCGGACGTGTAGTGGTCGCCCTCGCCGTCGACGAGCGCGTCGTAGGCCCGCCGGGTCCGGTCCCAGTTCTGGTCGCGGTCCATCGCGTAGTAGCGTCCGGTGACGGTGGCGACGTTTCCGGTGCCGTGTTCGTTCGCGTGGGCCTCCAGTTCTGCCAGATAGTCCTCACCACCGGTCGGTGAGGTGTCCCGGCCGTCGGTGAATGCGTGGGTCACGGTGTCGGTTCCGCGCTGGCTCGCCAGTTCGATGAGCGCGTGGAGGTGGTCCTGATAGGAGTGGACGCCGCCGTCCGAAACGAGCCCCATGAAGTGAACGCGGCCGTCGTGTTCTTCGGCGTATTTAAAGGCCGAGAGGATGGTCTCGTTCTCGAAGAAAGGCGGGTCCTGCGCGTCGCCATACTCCTCCGGGGACAGCTCCCCGCGCGAGCGGGCGATGCTGTCACTGATGCGCGTCGAGTCCTGCTTGACGACGCGACCGCTCCCGATGTTGAGGTGGCCGACCTCGGAGTTGCCCATCTGTCCTTCCGGGAGGCCGACCCGGCGGCCGTGGGTCTCCAGCGTCGAGTGTGCACCTTCCTCCCAGTACTGGTCGAAGTTCGGCGTCTCGGCGGCGGCCACGGCGTCCCGAACGTCGTCGTCCGGATTCAGGCCCCAGCCGTCGAGGATAATCAGCCCGACTTGCATACGAGAGGGGTGGCGTGACCGGCCTAATAGCCCTTCGGTCCCTCAACAGCCGAGTCCCGTCGCGCGTCGTAGACGCCGACGACCCCGGGCAGCGGCACAAATTCGACGCCGTAGACGATACCGATGCGAGGGAGAGTTCGACATCGAGGACGAGTCGGTGCTGTCGTCTCGGTTGCTGGTAGGGCCGTGGTCTTCCCGGTCCGACTTGTAACTAGCTGTCACAACTGATAGCCGGGAACCCGGAGATTAAGAGGGTGGGCGGTCACCCTACGGGCATGACACGGAACATCCTCTCGGACGATCTGGCCGACAGCATCGTCACGACGGCGCGGACAGCCACTGGCGACTCGCTACGTTCTGTGACCTACTTCACGCGAGCGAACTTCGAGCAGTTGTATCTGCGGGAAGACTTAGAACAGGATGCCGACCTGAACGACTTCGTCGGCCACGAGTGGCAGGGGTACAAACAGACGAAGAACGCGTATCAGGAGTCAGAACTCGGGGAGTACCGGTTCACGGTGCGGGCCTTCGAGAACGGCTACCTGCTTCGAGCGACCACGGACCGACAGGGCGTGCTCATCACTACCGACGGCCTCTCGATGAGTTCCTACGAGGAGATCGCTGAAGCCATCGAGCGACTCCTCCGCGAGGAGTCCGGCAAGGAGTAACTACCCCAGGTTCAGCGCCCAGTTGACCGCGTTGAGGACGACGAGCAGCCCACCTTCTAGCCGCGAGATCATCTCTTCCGTGTAGAACAGCACCGCTACCAGCACGACGGTCCCGAGGAGCCACGCGGTGGTCTGGACGCCGACGGGAGCGACGGGCAGGGGACGAATCGTCGCTGCCAGTCCCAACACGCCGAGGACGTTGAAGATGCAGCTCCCGACGAGGTTACCCGCCGAGATGCCAGTCCGTCCCCGTCTGGCCGCCGCCAGCGAGGTGGCGAACTCGGGGAGAGAGGTACCGCCGGCGACGATGGTAATCCCGATCGTCCACTCGGAGACGCCTACGGCGAGTGCGATGTCCGTCGCTGCGAGGACGAGGAGGTGACCGCCGCCGACGACCATTCCGAGGCCGACGAGGAGACGGCCGCCATCGAGCCACTCGACGGTCTGACTCGGAGCGCCGTTCGCCTCCGCTCTCCCCTGCCGAGCGAGGTACCAGAGGTAAGCGACGAGCAGCGCGAACAGCGCCGCGCCCTCCGGTCGGTTCAGTCGACCATCGCGGACGAGCGCTAACAGTAATCCCGTCGTCACGACGAGCAAGACGGCGTCGCGGCGGACGAGGTCCCGTGTGGCCGCGATTGCGCCGACGAGCGCGACGCCGCCGAGGATGAACCCGAGGTTGAGGACGTTCGACCCGACGACGTTGGCGACGGAGATGGTCGTCTGGCCGGTGAGTGCGGCGTCGAGCGTCACCGCGAACTCCGGTGCGGAGGTGCCGAAGGCGACGACGGTGAGGCCGACGACCAGTCCTGAGACGCCGAGCCCGCGAGCGATGCGACTCGCGCCGAGGACGAACTGCTCGGCTCCGACCCAGAGCGCGACGACAGCGACGCAGACGAGGAGGATATCGAGCAGGACCATCTTAGCGGAGTATGGCGGTGTAGGTCTCTGTCGACGGATGCGAGACATCAGACATACTTCCGGGATACCGCCACTGGGTTCCTAACTGTTGTGTGCAAGAGTTATGTCCGCGCCCCCAAACCAAGAGGCATGACGCTGGACCCGGTACACGTCGACGGCATCGCCCGCCTCGCCGGGCAGGTGCGCCAGACCGTCGAGACGAGTGACCAGGGGGCCGCCGCCGAGGAGGTGTGGGCGAACTTTCTGGACCCGCTGTATCAGGACGGCCGCGAGATACTCGCCCCGATGGACGAACAGCGCCGGCGGAAAGTTCCCATCGCGGACGTGGCGCTCGAAGACCCGCCCTTCCCGACTCAGCACGGGCTGGACTCGGGGACGATCAACCCGACGACGTTCAAGAACGGGCTCGTCCTCGACGTGGCCCAGGCCGCGATGAGCGCGGTTCCCTCCGACGTGGAACTCCACCGCGGTCGAACGATACTCATGGCGGTCCACTCCAACGACGTAACCGTCGATCTCGGCGACGACTGGACGCTCGACGACCGCGGGTACGCACAACGCCGCGTGCTCGACGCGCCGAAAGTCGACCGCTACGAACAGCGAGTCGTCCACGCGCTGGCGCTGTATCTCGCCGAGAGTCAACACGCCCTGACCAACGCGGAGGTGGTCGACGACCTCTTTATCCTCGACGGGCCGCTCTACCCGACTGGGCTGCTCCGCTGGGCCGAACGCGATACAGAACTGGCTGACTTACTGGCCGAGGACGACCGGCCGAAGTCTGTCGTGGGCAACTACGTCGAACTCGTCGAGCACTTCGTCGAGCGGGACATCCCACTGGTGGGCTTCATCAAGAACTCCGCGTCGAAGGGCTTGACTCGCGTGGTCAGACAGAAGACCAACGCACCGTGGGTCAACGATACGGCCTTTTTCCGCCGGATACTGGAACGCCGTGACGACGACGGCGAACTGCAAAAGGACTGCCTGACGTTCACCAACTGGTTCCGCTCACGCGGCGGTACCGACGGTGTGATGGCCGCCGACGGGAACGCGCTGGGCATCGAGCGATCGCTCGATTCGGAGGCATACGAGGTCACCTTCTTCTCGCTGTACGACCCGCGGACCGACCTCGTCTTCCGCGTCGAAGCGCCCTACGCATTCACGAGAGACGAGGGGCGTCGAGACCGGCTCACACGGCAGATTCTCCACGACGTGGCCGCCGAACGCGGGCCGCCGCTGGCGATTTCGAAGGCCGACGAACTCGCCAGCATCGACAGGCAGGGGAGCGAGGAACTCACCCGGCGCATCGAACGGGAGTTCGACACCGGCCGGGAGAAGGACTTCGACGACACCCGCTGGGGAGCCGTCGACGAGGCGTTCTGACCTACGCTTCGGCTTCTTCAGCCTGCTGTAACACCGTCACCTCGACGTCAGCTTCCTCGACGCCGAGGCGGGCAAACTGGGTACGGACGTGTTCTTTGGCCGCCTCGATAGCCGCCTCGCGCGTCTCGAACCCGCGGGGCATCGGCGATTCGAAGGCCACACGTAGCTCTCGGTCGCCGATAGTCTGGGCTTGGCCGCCGCTCTCGACTTCGTAGAAGGCATCACAGACCCAGACGTACGGCGCGCCTTCGTCGGGCGCGCCCTTGAACGACGGCGGGTCTTCCCCCGGTTCGTACAGCGTCCCGGTCAGTCCGGTCCCCCCTGCAGTCCCGCGAACGAGCAACATACTGCTATATAGGGATCCTGACGGCAAAAACCTCCCCTCGAAAGGCTTTTTATCGCTCGGTTCATGTGGCACGCTATCATACAGCATTCTGCGTCACCTAGCACCGAGCTGTCGTCCGCTAGAACGTGCAGTCGACGACGACGGGCAAGTGGTCGGAGGCGTAGTGGTCGTCGTCTCGGTCGGCGACAGCCGCCCAGCTCTCGACGCCGACATCCTCGCTGACGAAGACGTGGTCGATGCCCATGTCGGGGATGAGATTCTGAAAGTCAGTCCGGGTCGTCGTCGGCCCGTGGCGGTGTGCGGTCAGGTCGCGGGCGTCCCGAAGCAGCCGGCCGTCGCGGAGTTCGTGGCCATCGGCCCGCCGGTGGGCCGAGTCGCCGACGACGCAGTTGAAGTCGCCGTTGAGGACGACCGGGTCCTCGGCGGCGAGGTCGTCGATGTAGGACAGCACGAGGTCGATACCCTCCGTTCGAGCGCGCTCGCTCTCGTGGTCTAAGTGCGTATTCACTGACAGTATCGTCTCGCCGGTCGTCCGGTCCCGAAGACGCACCCACGTCGCCACGCGGGGGTACTTCGCGTCCCAGCCGACGCTTCCGACCGTCTTGGGCGTCTCCGAGAGCCAGAACGTGGCGGTCGCTTCGCAGTCGAAGCGGTCGGTCCGATAGCCGATTGCAGTGTGCTCCCCGCCCGCTTCGACCGTATCACGGGGGTCGCCGACCCACTCGTAGCCGTCGAGGAGGGATTCCAATTCCCGCATCTGATGGCTCTGTGCCTCCTGTATGCCGATCACGTCGGGGCCGTGATAGCGGACGGTCCCGGCGACGAGTCGTCGCCGATACGTCCAGTTGTCCAGCCCGTCTTCGGCGGTGTCGTATCGGACGTTGAACGACATCACCCGCACCGGGTCCATACACCTCGCTCCGCCGGCCACCCGGGTAAGGGTTCGCTTCCGCCGACGGTCGTCTCAGTCATGGAGATCGTGTAACCAGCGCTCGTTCCGCTCGGTCCCACCGCGTCGGCTGTTCGGCCGATGGCATCGGCTGGAACCGACCGAGCCGAGAGTGGATCGAAAGACGCGAAGCGCCGTCTCGGGCCGTCAGGCTGTCCTGAATCCGCTTTCGCCAGCACGTTTGAAGCGTAGACACCGCCACCGCGCGGGGGAAAGGTGTTAATCGGAGGCTACCGTGGAGGCTGATATGTCCGATTTGGGGGACTTCACCGATTTCGATGACGGCGACGCCACCGATGCCGGTGACGCCGACGACGAGACGCTGCCCACCCGAACCGACCAGACCGCCGACGAGAGTGCCACGGACGACGGAGACGACTTCGAATCGCTCGACGTCGAACCCGCCGGTACGGACACCGGTCTGGGCGTCCTCTCGGCGGCCGACGGCCTGCGCATCAGCGAGCGGGCCGACGAGTGCGTCCTCCGAGCCTACGTCACGGCACAGAACCGTTCGGCGGTCCGCATCGGGAAGTACCTCCTTGTCCCCTACCCCGACGGCGAGCGCCTCTTCTGCCGTATCTGCTCGCTGGAGTACGCACAGGAGTTCCGCGCCGACGACGCCACCGAGATTCACGCCCGCCGCGCGATGCGTCAGGAGGGCATCGACGAACAGGACTTCAAGTTCATCGCGGAACTGGAGCCAGTGGCGGTGCTCTATCAGGACGGCGGCGCGACGCCGGAGGGGTCGCGGGAAGCCGGTGAAACCGGTGGCGAACTGAAGCGGCGGATGACCGACCGCGTCCCGAAACCCGAGACCGTCGTCCGCGCGGCGACCGACAAGTCCGAGATCAAGACCGGGCTGAAGATCCCGGAGGACGGCGTCTTTCTCGGTCACCTCTCGGTCGGCGGCGAGAAAGTCCAGACGAGTGCCGAGCCGCCGACCATCGACTACCGCCTGAAGGACGACTACAGCGAGGGCGACCCGCTGGTCTTTCGGCACACCCTCGTGGCGGGTGGTACCGGGTCGGGGAAGACCCACAGCTCGAAGAACGTCCTCCGGCAGTATCTGGGGCGCACCTACGAGATGAGCGACGGTCGCTCACCGGAACTCGCCGTCGTCCAGTTCGACCCGCAGGACGAGTACGCCCAGATGCACGACGACAACCCGGAAATGACCGACGAGTTCGCCCGCCGCTGTGAACGGGAGGGCGTCGCCTGTGGCGGCTACGACGACACCATCGCGTTCGTCCCGAAAGTCGCGGGGACGGACTACAACGTCAGCCACCACCGCGCCGAGCAGGTCGAGTTCACGATTCCGTTCTCACTGGTGCATCAGAACCCGTGGCTCATCGCCGGGTCGAGCCTCAACGACAATCAGTACGGCGCGCTGGTCAACACGTTCCTGCCCCGGTTCAAGCGCCAGTACGGACGGGAGGCCACCTACGACCAGTTCCTCTCGTTCCTTGACGACCCGGCGCTCAAGGAGGAACTCCACGAGGCTGGCGACGTCCACGAGGCCACCTTCGACGCGGTCAAGCGCCGCGTGCGCGGGTTCGGGGCCGTCTTCGACCAGGACGCGCTGCCCATCACCGAGCAGATTTCCCAACTCGTGCGGGCGGGCGGCCTGACGGTCATCCCGACCTACCACATCACTGACTCTCGAACCGCCTCGACCGTCGTTCTCGCCGTCTCCAGCCTGCTCATCGACCAGAAGCTCTCGAACGACCCCCGCTACGACCGCATCAAGGAGATGCCGCTCGTCCTCGGGATGGACGAGGCCCACAACTTCCTCACCGACGCCGACAGCGTCCAGGCTGGGAAGGTCATCGGCAAGTTCACCGAAGCCGCCAAACAGGGCCGCAAGGAGCGACTGGGCCTCTACCTCATCACGCAGGACCCGCAAGACATCGCCGACCCGGTGTTCAAGCAGATCAACACGACGATGGTCCTGAACCTGGGCGACGAGGACGCCATCTCTGCGGTGAACATCCCGAAGAATCTGGAGTCGAAGGTGCCCTACATGGAGAAGGGCCAGCGCGTCGTCTACTCGCCCGATAACTCCGAACCCGTCGAACTCATCGGGCTCTCGACCTGCGTGACTCGGCATGGTCGGGACTAACTGACTGGGACGTGATCGTCGTCGCTGTCTTTTAGAGTGTCTCGAAAGAGTATCGACAACTCAAGCGCCGAGGACAAGACACATGTGCGGCAGGCGAGTGGTATCGACCACATGAGTGGGACGTTCGAGCGGTCACGGGCGAACGCGACTGGGACGGTAGACCGGAACATCACCAAGATAATCGGGATGGGCTCCGCGCTGGTCGCGGCCAACATCCTCCTGATGCTGGCGCTGTCGTACACGCCGATCGCGCCCCTCGGCGCGGCGCTGTTTTCGAGTTTCTTCCTCGGCATCGCCGTCTTCGCCGTCTCCGTCGGGGGCGGCTTCTGGATAGCGAACAAGGGCCTCCAGCGCGGGAGTATGGGGCTGACCGGAGCTGGCGTCGCGTTGATACAGAGCGGCTACGGGCTGTTCGGAGCGGCCATTCTCTACATCTACGGCGGCGGCGGGATTCGCGTCCCGGCAATCGGCATCGCCACTGTCGTCACCGGTCTCATCACCGCCGTTATCGCCACCGTCGTATTCAAGACCAACCACGACTTCTCGGGGTGGCAGCGCTACGCCTTCGGCTGTTTCATCCTCGGACTGGTGGTCGGCGCGGCGGGCGTGTTCCTCAATCCCCTCTTGGTCGTCGTCGCCAGTCTCATCTTCTTTCTCGGGTTCATCGTCGACCTGACCTACGAGATCTGGGCCGTTCGGGAGAACCGCTACGCCAGCGACTTCCGCAACGCTATCGGCATCTACGTCGCCGTCATGGGCGTGTTCGTCCACGTCCTCCAGTGGGTATTACGGATTCTCTCGGCGCTAGACCGGTAAGGCGACGCTTCCAACCATACCTTTAGGCCGGGCGGCCGCGACGATTCTCGTATGCAGGTCGCCGTTCTCACACACGAATCGTTCCCCGACCGATCCAAGACAGCCGTCGGGTTGCTCCGCTACGGTGACCACGAGGTACGCGCCGTCGTCGACAGGGAACACGCGGGACAGCGAGTCCGCGATTACCTCCCCGACGTGCAGGACGCCCCAATCGTCGCGTCGATGGACGAGGTGCCCGAAGTGGATGCGCTGGTCATCGGTATCTCCCCCATCGGCGGTGCGTTCGACGAGTCGTGGCGCGCCGACGTGCGAGCGGCGCTCGAACGCGGCTGTGACGTCCTCTCGGGACTGCACGACTTCCTCGAAGACGACGCGGAGTTCGTCGGACTCGCCGCCGAACACGGCGGCGAACTACAGGACTTACGCAAGCCGCCCGAGGACCTGACTGTCGCCGAGGGGACCGCGGGCGACGTAGACGCCACCGTCGTTACCACCGTCGGTACCGACTGCTCGACGGGGAAGATGACGGCCTCTTTCGAGTTGCGCGACGCCGCACGCGAACGGGGGCTGGCGGCCGAGGTCGTCCCGACGGGCCAGACCGGCGTCGCCATCACGGGGTGGGGTATCGTCGTGGACCGGGTCATCGCCGACTACGCTGCCGGGGCCGTCGAGCGACTCGTCGAGACGCCCGAGGAGCAGGATCTCCTGATAGTCGAAGGGCAGGGCGCGCTCGCGCATCCGGCGTACTCCGGCGTGACGACGAGCATTCTCCACGGCTCCGCGCCGGACGCGCTGGTGATGTGCCACGAGGCCGGACTGGAGAGCATTCACGGCTACGAGTCCTTCACCCTCCCGCCGCTCGACGAGTACGTCGATATCTACGAGCGACTGGCCGCGCCCATCTCGGACGCGTCGGTCGTCGTGGGCACCCTGAATACGAGTAAACTGGACGACGACGCGGCCGACGACGCCGTGACCGAGTACGCTGAGGCCCTCGATGCACCGGCGACGGACCCGGTCCGCCACGGCGTCCCCGACGAGGTACTCGACGCGATCCTATGAACGGGCGCGTCGAACGATACGACTTGCCGATCTCGACGCCGTTCGGTATCGCTCGGGGAACGAGCGAGACCAGCGCCACCGTCGTCGTGGAACTGACCCACGAGGGGACCACCGGCTACGGCGGCGTCACGCCGTCGGCGTACTACGACGAGACGGCCACTAGCGTGGCCGAATCGCTCCCCGAGATGCTCGCCGTGGTCGAGCGAATCGGCGACCCCCACGCCGGGCAGCGAATCGAGCGGCGGCTTCACGAACAGTGGCCGGACGAACCGGCCGCTCGGAGCGCCGTCTCTATCGCCCTCGCCGACCTCGCCGCCCGCCATCTCGACACGCCGCTGTATCGCCAGTGGGGACTGGACCCAGACCGGATGCCGCAGACGACGTACACCGTTGGCATCGACTCGCCCGAGCGGATGGCCGAGAAAGCCGAAGCAGCCGTCGATGCGGGCTTCTCACAGCTGAAGGTAAAACTCGGTACCGACGACGACCGGGCGCGCTTCGAGGCGGTGCGGGAGGCCGCGCCCGGCGCTGCTATTCGAGTGGATGCCAACGCGGCGTGGGACGCCGAGTCGGCTATCGTCGCCGCCGGATGGCTAGAGGACGCCGGCGTGACGATGCTCGAACAACCCGTGGCCGCCGACGATATCGAGGGGCTGGCCCGAGTCACCGATTCGACGACGATGCCGGTCTGTGCCGACGAGTCCTGCGTCACCGCGGCGGACGTCCCGCGCGTCGCAGACGCCTGTAACGTCGTCAACGCGAAACTCGTCAAGTGTGGCGGGGTACGAGCCGCCAAGCGACTCGTCCATGCCGCCGACGCTCATCGTCTCTCGACGATGCTCGGCTGTATGGTCGAATCGAACGCCTCCATCGCCGCGGCCGTCCACCTCGCGCCGTTGTTCGACTACGCCGACTTGGACGGCGCGCTTCTCCTCGATGCGGACCCGTACGAGGGCGTCCCGATCGACGGTGACCGATTCGACCTCCGGGCGGTCGAATCAGGGACTGGCGTCCGACCGACCGCAGCGTTCGAACGCCCCGGCTAACCGCCGACGAACCGCCCTCCGGAACCGTTCAATACGGCCGGTTGCTTCAGGTTTAGAAGGCTTCGTCGACAATCCGGAGGTATGACAGAACACTGCGACAAGTGCGGGACGGAACTAGACCCTGAACAGGCCCGCCATCAGCGGTACATGGTCGAACACGACGACGAAGACGTCGCCACGCTCGAAGGCGCGCTCTGTTCGGTCTGCTTCTACGAGTTCGAGGATTGGCTGGACGCGGAGTAAAAACCGGAGGTAGCTCTTTTTCCGACTCAGGCGCTCTGGACCGCGTCGAGCAGCTCGTCGTAATCGGGTTCGTTGGTCGGATCGTCGGACACCCAGTCGTAGGTGACTTCGCCATCGTCATCGAGAACGAACACCGAGCGGTTGGCGACGCCGAGGAGTCCGAGGTCATCGATGTCGATGCGGACGCCGTAGTCCTCGATGGCGTCGCGGTCCATGTCGCTGACGAGGTCGAACTCGAGGTCCTCCTTCTCGCGGAAGGCGTTCTGCGAGAACGCAGAGTCCGCACTGACGCCGAGTACCGTCGCGTCGGCGTCGTGGAAGTCCGATAGGTGGTCCTGCAACGCGACCATCTCGTTCGAACACGGCGGCGTGAACGCGCCGGGGAAGAAGGCCAGCACGACCGGCCCGTCGCCGAGGTGGTCCGAGAGTTCGAACTCCTCTACCTCTCCGTTCGCTACCGTCGCCGAGATGTCGGGTGCGGAATCGCCTGTGGATACCATCACCCCTAGCTAGCTGTTTGAGCCGAATAAAAGGTCGTACGTCGGTACCGATGACCGCTTCTCCGACCGGCTGTCACGTCCGCGAGCGACCGCGGTTCGCGGACGGGTTTAGAGCCACTCGGCGAACTCGTGGTGCGCTTTGCTCGCCTCGAAGTAGTCCCGCTGCATCTCGGGGATCGCGTCGCCGAGAGTCATCCCGTCGTCGAGATACTCCCGAACGCGGCCGATTTTCCACGAACTCGGCGTCTCGCCGGCGTCGTACCGGCGCTCGATGGGGCCGAGGTACTCGTCTCTCTGGCTCTCGGGGATTCCCTGTTCGTCCAGTCCGCGGCGGGCGACGCGAAACACCTCGTCGAAGATGACCGCCTGGTCGGTGGTGCGTTCGCCGCGGCCCGTGACCCACGAGAGGTCGGCGTCGAGGCCATGCTGTGCGGCGTCGTAGAAACTGCGAGAGGCCTCCGCCCACGGCAGCTCCGCGAGCGGGTGGTCGGTGACGACGAGTCCCCGGATGAGCCCGACGGTCAGCGCCTGCATCCCGATGATGTCCTTGACGTGCGGTTGGGTCGGGAGCGGGCGGTACTCGATGCGCAGCGACCGCTCGCTGCTCGCGCCGTTGACCGGGGTCCCGCCGACGACACAGCGGAGCCAGCGCCAGTAGGTCCCGCGCTTGTGATCGAACTCCCAGAACTCCTCCGCGAAGCGCTCGCGCTCGCCGTCTTCGAGCCACTCTCGCAGGAACGGCGCGAACAGGTCGTCAGCCACGACCCGGTCGACCACGTCCGTCGTCGTGTCGATATCCCTCGGGACGCGGACTTTCGGGTTCTCGCTGGTGTTGACCGACTGCTCGAAGGCCGCGATGCGCAGTTCGTGGTGCGTGTTCGCACAGAGCCACTCACCGTCGATGTCGTCGGCGTACATATCGGCGGGGAGGAACGGCGAGTTCACAGACAGCGCCAGCAGCGGCCCCAGCGTCCGAATGGCGACGTTGTAGTACGCGGGAAACGACTCGGCGTCGGGAATCTGGAGATGTGGCTGGATGGAGGTTGCCAGCGACTCGAAGAGGATGGTCGGGAACGTGCCGTCGTAGCCCGGTACCGAGAACGGAATCTCGCCGCCGGCGTGCGCGACCGCCTCGTTGTCCAGTGCGACGTAGCGAGGGGCCTGTCGCATGTTCTCGGCGAGCACGACGCCGTCGCGCGTCTCGTGTGCGGAGAGATACGCCTCGCTGCCCTCCTCGGGCGGAATCGTCCACATTGCGTCTAAAACGAGTTCGCAGTTGTGGTTGCTAGCCTGCTGGCGGGCCTGTTTCGTGTGCATCTCGACGGACGTGGTCTGGACGGCCATCCCCGTCTCGTCGAACGCGTTGGGGTCGGTGTTGACCTCGGCGTTGTGGCGGCCCAGTTCCTTGTTGGCCTCGCCGTCGAAGACCACCGCCGGCAGGCGGGTGAGCCGCCCCTCCCACTCCTCTGGATCCAGGTACGGTTCGTCGTCCGTGTCGTTGGCCGCCGTCTCGACCGCCGGTTCGGGTTCTGCCTCCGCCACATCGGACTCGTCGGGTGCCAGCGGGCTGTCGGGATCCACGTCCAGCGACGGCCCCTCGTCGGACCCGAACTGGTCGCCCCCGCCATCTTCCGGTTCGAGCGACGCCCCGCCTTCGGGCTCCAGCGACGCTCCGCCACCGGATTCCGACTCGGCGGGCGCTTCGAGCGAGCTGTCCCACGCACCGCCACCGCCGCCCGAGAGGTCGGCGTCGAGCTCGGCCTCGCCCACCCCATCTTCGGCGGTATCGTCTCCCGCTTCGTCGTCTTCGCTCGGCGGTTCGGGCACGCTGTCGATGGCGTACAGTTCCACTTCGAGACCGACGGAGAAGGCGTCGTTGTCGAACTCGCCGCTCTCGATTGCCTCGCGGAGCCGTGCGGCCTGTGCGTCGACCCGGTCGGTGAACTCGGCGTCCGTCGCGTCGGCCAGCGACCGGTGCACCAGGTCGACGATGTCGTCCATGCCCTGAACTGTGTCGGTTGTTCCCCTTATACCTGACTCGTCTGCTCGACCGTTCGGGCTCCCCTCGCTACTCCGCGGCTCCCGATGGTCGCCGCTCCGTTTCGAGAGTACTCCTTTCGGTCGGGCTCTCGCTATTCTCGTGTCGCTGACACTCCCGCTCGCCCTAACGAGGGCCCTCACTGCGTTCGGCCCCTCGCTATTCGAACAGATCTTCGTGTCTCGCGGCGAGATTCGCGTAGTCGCCCGAGGAGAACGCTTCGAACACCTCGTCGGGGTTGATGGTCGTCTCCGACAGCGGCGTCACCTGCGCGGGGCTCCCGCGGACGAACGACTCGGCGGGCACTTCGTAGCCCGGTGGAACGACTGTCCCCATCGCCACGATAGAGCCTTTCCCGATGATGGCGTCGCTGACTGTGGAGTTGAAACCGACGAGCGCGCCATCACGCACTTCGGCGTCGTTGAGGACGGCTCCGTGGCCGACCATCACCTTCTCACCGACCGTCGAGGCGTGCAAAATTGCGCCGTCGCCGATCGCCGACTCCCGGCCGACTTCGACCGGCGAAACGTCGCCGCGGAGGACACAGCCCGGCCAGACGTTGGCGTTGGGTCCGATGGTTACGTCGCCGACGACCGTCGCTTCGCGGCTGACGTGTGCGTATCCGTGGATGTCCGGCGTCGCCCCCTCGAACGCGTATTCGCGACTGTCCATATCGATACAGCGTCTCGGGCACCCGAAAAGATACCGGTCAGCCGAGCGGTTGATTGACCCATCGAGTCCGCGCCGTCGAAAGTGGCTCATACGGATTGTTGTAGAGTATTTCCGGATAGCGCCGACCCTGGTGTCGGCGAGTACCGGTCAATCGCTACAACAATCCGTATCACTCGATATGGACGACCAGCACCGGCACGGACGAGCGTTCGAGGACGCGGTCGGTGACGCTGCCGAGACTGGCGACCCGGTCCCGACCGGTGCGTCCGTGGGTACCCATCACGACGAGGTCGATCCCCTCACGATCAGCGTACTCCGTGATGACTTTGTGCGGAATGCCGACCTCCATCTCGGTGAGGGTCTCTACGCCAGCCTCTTCGCCGCGGACGGTGATGTCGTCGAGCGCGACCTCTCCCTCCTCTTCGAGGGACTGTCGAACGTCTTCCTGAGTGTCTTTTTCGGCCGCCAGATAGAGACGTTTATCGACGACGTAGAGGCCGTGCAACACCGCGTCGTTGTCCCGGGCGATGGCGGCGGCGTGAGAGAGCGTCTCCGTCGTTCCTGCACTGCCGTCCGTCGCAACCAGTACGTTGTCGTACATCTGGCGACAGATGCGTCCCGACGGTACATAGTAGTCCCGTTGGCACACCACACGCTCACTGCGAACGGAAGTCGGGCCGTTCGACGGGTAGTGTTACCACTGTTCAATGAAGAAGAGTTTCTACCATATTCTGTCAACTAGTATACTTATGTCGGTGGCACTCAATACATGCATTAACCATGCAAGGGAGTGACCTACCGGTCGGTCGGCGGATGGAACTGTACGTTCGGTCGCTGCTCCCGGACGGCTACCACCAGCGACAGACAGCTCTCGAAGAACGACTCTCGGCGCTGGTCGAGTCCGGTCACGCCAGCGAGCGGAGCGTCCACGTCTGGGGCAAACAGGCCCCCGCCACGCGGGAGGCGACCACTACTGACATTGGACAGTTTGCGCTCGAACGCGTCGAACTCTTCCGAGAGTGGGCCGCGGTGAACGATTGTTCGCTCGCGCCGGCCTTCGAGGTTCGCCAGGTCGACAACCGGTTCACCGACGACCGATATCGCGCTATCCGCTTCCCGTCCGTGCTGCTGGCCGAGTTTCGTGGCGATGCGCTCACCTGTGTCACGCCCCACGCCAGCGAGGACGGCGTGATGACTGTTGGCGATCGACTCGCTTCGCTCGAAGCCGAGAATCACACGCGGTTCAAACCGATCGATCATGTCGCCACCGAGGAAACACAGACCGACGACGACTCGCCGCTGCTTGGCGAGCCAGACAGGGAGCCGCTCGCTCCCGAGTGACTCGACCGCCCGCCTGCGTCTCAATACACTTATCCCCGGCCGCTGTCGTATCACGGATATGAGTACGGTCACGGTCACGCTGCCGGACGGGTCCACCCTCGAGATGGACGCCGGTAGCACGGTCGAGGACGTCGCCTACGAAATCGGACCGGGCCTCGGTAAGGACACCGTTGCCGGCGTCGTGGACGGCGAACTGGTCGATAAGCACACGCCGATCGAGACGGACGTTACACTCGAAATAGTCACGCCGAGCAGCGACGAGTACGTCGACGTGCTTCGCCACTCGGCGGCCCACGTCTTCGCGCAGGCGCTCCAACGGGAGTTCCCCGAGGCGACGCTCACCATCGGACCGTGGACCGACGACGGCTTCTACTACGACGTCACCGGTGTCGACTTAGACGAAGACGACCTCGAAACGATCCAGGCCGAGGCACAGGAGATCATCGAGGCGGACTACAACATCGAACGCCGTCTCGTGGACCGCGAAGAGGCCTTCGAACGCTACGAGGACAACCCGTTCAAACAGGATATCTTAGAGACCGAGGCTGCCGGCGAAGACCCGGTCTCCTTCTACGAGCAAGAGGAGTTCTACGACCTCTGTCAGGGACCCCACGTCGAGTCGACCGGCGAGATCGGCGGCTTCGCGCTGCTCGAAATCTCGGCGGCGTTCTGGCGCGGCGAGGAGGACGAGGAGACGCTCACCCGCATCTATGGCACCGCCTTCCCCACCCAGGACGACCTCGACGAGTTCCTCGAAAACCGACGGAAAGCACAGGAGCGAGACCACCGAAAGATCGGCCAGGAGATGGACCTGTTCTCCATCGACGACACCACCGGGCCGGGCCTGCCGCTGTACGAACCCAACGGGAAGAAGATTCTCAACGAACTGTCCGAGTACGCCGCCGAACTCAACCGCGAGGCCGGCTACGACGAAGTCGAGACGCCCCACGTCTTCCGCACCGAACTGTGGAAGAAGTCGGGCCACTACGAGAACTACGTCGACGACATGTTCTTACTCGACGTGAACGACGAGGAGTATGGCCTGAAGCCGATGAACTGCCCGGGCCACGCGACCATCTTCGAACAGAAGAACTGGTCGTACCGTGACCTCCCGGTCCGGTACTTCGAGGACGGGAAAGTTTACCGCAAAGAACAGCGCGGCGAGCTGTCAGGTCTCTCGCGGACGTGGGCCTTTACCATCGACGACGGGCACCTGTTCGTCCGTCCCGACCAGATCGAGGCGGAAGTGCTCGCCACCGTCGACATTATCCTCGACACCTTGGAGACGTTCAACCTCGATTACACGGTCCAGTTCGCCACCCGACCCGAGAAGTCCGTCGGCAGCGACGAGATCTGGGAGAAAGCGGAGTCCCAACTCGAATCGGTCCTCGATGAACAGGATATCGACTACGTCGTCGAGGACGGCGACGGGGCCTTTTATGGCCCGAAGATCGACTTCGCCTTCGAGGACGCGCTCGGCCGTCACTGGGACGGCCCGACCGTCCAGCTGGACTTCAACATGCCAGAGCGCTTCGACCTCTCCTATACCGGTGAGGACAACGAGGAACACCGCCCGGTGATGATTCACCGCGCGCTGTATGGCTCCTACGAGCGCTTCTTCATGGTGTTGACCGAACACTACAACGGGAAGTTCCCGCCGTGGCTCGCCCCCGAACAGGTCCGCGTCCTCCCGGTCTCCGACGACAACATCCCCTACTGCGAGCAGTTGCAGGAGGAACTGAGCGAGTTCCGCGTCGAGATCGAGGACCGCTCGTGGACCGTCGGCCGGAAGATTCAGCAGGCCCACGACGACCGGGTCCCCTACATGCTCATCATCGGCGACAACGAGGAGGACGCTGGCACCATCTCGGTCAGAGACCGGAAAGAGCGCGAGGAGAAAGACATCGAACTCGACGAGTTCCGGGACCACTTAGCGACCGAAGTCGAACAACAGCGAACCGCAGTCACGTTCCTCGCCGGACGATAAGCCAGAACACGGGTGCGCGCGGTGTTGTTTCGTTGCCACAAACGGGCGCTTTTATGCAAAGAGAGCGAGGCTGGTGACATGACCGACTCCGACCGGCACCAACCCAGCGATACGATGCGCGAACGGGTGTCGGAGAACGCGCGAATGCTGTGGCTGTTACTCGACGCCGACCGGTGGATCATCGCCGGACTCTTCTCCGCGACGCTGTTTTTATTCCTCCTCGTCGCCGGAATTGCCCATCCGACGCCGCCCCACACGCTGTTGACCCGAGGTGACCCCGCCGAGACGCTGTATCAGGCGCTCATCACCGGCACCATCACCGGCGTGACGCTGGTGTTGACGCTGAGCCAGCTGATCCTCTCACAGGAACTCGGTGCGGTTGGCGACCAGCGCGAACGGATGGAAGGCGCGATGGAGTTCCGCGAAGATGTGGCCGACAGTGTCGGCGCGTCAGTCAGCCCCGCCGAGCCGTCGGCGTTTCTGCGCTCGCTGGTGCGGGCCACCAAAGAACGCGCCCAGTCCGTCGAGGAGGCCATCGACGAAGACAACGGGCTGGACGACGACCTGCTGGAACTGCTCTCTGCGTATCTCGACTCTATCGTCGGCAACGCCGACGAAGTCACCGACCAGCTGGAAGGAGGGACCTTCGGGGCGTTCGACGTGGTCAAGGCTGCGTTGAACTACAACTACTCCTGGAAGCTGTACGCCGGGCGACGCATCCAAGAGGAGCACGCCGCCGAGCTCTCGGAGGAGGCCCTCGACAAGCTCGATGAACTCATCGAGACGCTCAGGCTGTTCGGTCCCGCGCGCGAGCACTTCAAGACGCTGTATTTCCAGTGGGAACTCTCGAACCTCTCGCGGGCGCTGCTGTACATCGCCGTCCCGGCGCTCGCGGTGGCTATCGGATCGCTGATTCTCCTCGACCCGCGGGACTTCTCGGGGACGACCTACGGCATCGCCAACTCGCTGTTGCTCGTCGCGATAACTACCACTATCTCGCTGTTTCCCTTCACCGTCCTGCTCGCGTACATTCTCCGTATCGTCACAATCACGAAACGGACGCTCTCGATCGGCCCGTTCATCCTCCGGGAGACGGAGCGGTCAGTCGACGTCAATTGGGACTGAGGGACTGCGAAGGCGGGAAGACCTGAGCCGTCACCGGCATTTATCACACACTCGACCGTTCTCTGGGCGTATGGCCCCGCTCTCGACGGGTGCGCTCGTCGTGTTCGGACTCGTCGCCGTCGCCCTGGCGCTGTTCGTCACCGAGTGGCTCCCGCCGGATATGACCGCGATTGGCGTCCTCGTCTCGCTGGCCGTCCTCGAACCCTACACCGGTGTGCCGGCCCGGGAAGCCATCGCTGGGTTCGCCAGTCCGGCCGTCGTCACCATCGTCGCCATGTACATCCTGAGCGCGGGCGTCGAGGACGCTGGCGTGGTCGATTGGCTCGGCGGCCGGCTGGCGACGCTCACCGGCGGCGACGAGGGCCGACTGCTCGCGGCCATCGTCGGCACGACGGGTATCAGCGCCGGGTTCGTCAACAACACGCCCGTCGTCGCCGTCTTTATCCCGCTGGTGACCGGGCTCTCCGAGCGCTACGGCATCTCGCCGTCGACCCTCCTCTTGCCGCTCTCCTATGCGGCGATGCTCGGTGGAACGCTGACACTCATCGGGACGGCGACGAACCTCCTCGCCAGCGACATCTCGCGTGCTCTCCTGAACGAACCGTTCTCGATGTTCACGCTGACCCCCGTCGGCGTCGTCGTCTTGCTCGTCGGCGTCGCCTACTTACTCACCGTCGGCCGAGCGCTCGTCCCCGAGCGAATCCACCCGGCGGCCGATTTCACCGAGGAGTTCGACATGGACCGCCACCTCGCGCAGTTGGTCGTCCGCGAGTCCTCGCCGCTGGTCGGGCGGACGGTCACGGACGCCTTAGACGACGGCGACACAGCGACCGCAGACTCGGTCGAGGGGACGCCGCCCACGGACGGCGACGCGTTACTCGACCTACCACTTGTCGAGGAACCCATCGACGTGGACATCCTCCAAATCGACCACAATGGCGAGTCGTTTTTCGCCACGGCGACGGACAGACCGCTCGAACCCGGCGATGTGCTGACCGTGCGGGGGAACACACAGGCCGTCAACCAGTTCGGCGAGACGTACGGCTTGCGGCAACTCTCCCGCGAGTCGGTGACCGAGGAACTGCTGGCCGAGAGCGGGCATCCTGGCGTGCTGGCGGAGGCCGTCATCAGCAACGAGTCCAGACTCCTCGGTCGCACGCTCGCCGACGTGGGCCTGCGGTCCCGGTTCGACGTGACCGTGCTGGCGATTCGCCGCGGTGACACCATCATCCGCGAGGGGCTTGCCGCAGTCGAACTGTCGGCGGGGGATACGCTCTTCCTCCAGACGCCGGTCGACGAGATCGGCCACCTCGAAGAAGAGGGATATCTCGTGCTCACCGAGGGGCCACCCGAACTCTTCGATGTCATTCACGACGACGAGGCACCCCCGTCGCTCGACGCCCGAGCGCTCCTCCCCATCGGTATCCTCGTCGCCGTCGTCGCGCTGGCGGCGCTCGACGCCGTCCCCATCTACATCGCCGCGCTGGGCGGCGTCGTCACGATGGTCGCCAGTGGCTCGCTCGGCGCGTCCCGGGCCTACGACGCGGTGAGTTGGAACGTCGTCTTCCTGCTGGTCGGGCTCTTGCCGCTCGGGTCGGCGATGCAGGCGACCGGCGGCGCGGCGTTCGTCGGCGACCTGCTCTCTGGAGCCGCCGTCGTCCTCCCGCCGTTGGCGTTGCTGGCGCTCTTTTACCTCCTGAGTGCCGTCGTCGCCAGCATTATCACGCCCGTCGCGACGATTGTGTTGATGGCCCCCATCGCCGTCGCCACGGCGCAGGACATCGGCGTCGCGGGCTTCCCGTTCCTGCTGGTGGTCACTTTCGCCGTCGCCACCGCCTTCCTCACTCCCATCGGCTACCAGACGAACCTGATGGTGTACGGCCCCGGCGGCTACCGCTTCACCGACTACGCCCGCGTCGGTGCGCCATTGCAGTTGCTTCTCTGTGCCGTCACCACAGTCGCCGTGAGCGTCGTCTGGCCGCCGTGAAATAGACCCGTCGGTCGCCCGCTTAGTTCTGTTCGTCGTCTTTGAGCTCTTCGAGTTCCGATTCGACTTCGCTGTCGTCGACGTCGGGCGTCTCCACGTCCGCTGACCCGGTATCCTCGGCGAGTTCCTGTTCCAGTTCCGCCTCGGCATCGGTCTGTTCGGCGGTCGCCGTCTCCGCGTCGGTGCTTTCGGTCTCGTCAGTCTCTGTCTCGGCCATCTCCGTCTCGACCTCCGCTGTCTCGGTCCCGGCACTTTCGGCCGGTTCTTCGTCGGCCTTCCCCATCTCCTGTTTCAGCGTATCGAGTTCGGCGTCCACCGCACCGTCCTGTTGGACCTCCTCTAACTCCTTCTCCAGCGAGCTCTTATCGGAGATCTGGTCCTCTAACACGCCGTCCTCGCGGAGCTCGTCCATCGCCTGTGCGCGTGCCTCCATGTCCTCGGTCTGCTCTTCAGCGCGTTCGATGGCGCGGTTGATGTCCTCCATCTCGTCGCCGGCCCCCGTCATCGCCTCGTTGACCCGGGTCGAGGCCTTCGCTGCCTCGTGGCGGGCCTTCATCGTCTCTTTCTTCGTGCGGAACTGCTCTATCTGGCGCTGAAGTTCGTCTTTCTGCTCGACGAGCTGGTCCTGCTGGGTCTGGAGTTGCGAGACCTGCGTCTCCAGTTCCTCGATCTGGGACATCTTCTGTTTTTTCTTCTCTAAGGCTTGCCGTGCGAGGTCCTCTCGGTCCTGTTTGACCGCCTGTCGCGCCTGGTCGTTGTGCTTCTCGACGTTCTCTTCGAGGCGGCGCTTCTGTATCTCCAGTCGCTTCTTCTGGGTCGTCAGATCCGCGATGCCCTGCTTGACGTCCTGCAGTTCGTTGCGCAACTGCTCGTAGCTGTAGTCGAGCGTCTCGGAGGGGTCTTCAGAGCGGTTGAGTGCCGCGTTCACCTTCGAGCGGATGATGTACGAGGCGCGCGAGAGGATTCCCATACCTCTGAGTTCATTGCTCCTGACTTAAATTTCTTCCATAGGGAAAAACGCTGCCGACCCGAGCGGCGACAAAAGTGGCGACAGATACAGGAACGCACGTCCCGACTCCGCCGACATGGGCCACCCTGTCTACGTCCCCGGCGGCCGCGAGGTGGTCGGCACGCTCGATTCGCCCGACGCCGACCGCGCCGTCGTCGCCTGCCCGCCCCATCCGCGATACGGCGGCAATCGGTCGGACCAGCGACTTCGAGCGGTGAGCGACGCGCTCGCTCCCGAGATTGCGTGTCTGCGGTTCGACTACGGGAAGTGGGACGAGGGCCGAGGCGAACGAACCGACGCCGAGAACGCACTGGCGTGGGCACGCCGCGAGTTCGACGCCGTTGGCTTGTTCGGCTACAGTTTCGGGGCCGACGTGGCGCTTCGGGCGGCTGCCGCCGTCGCCGACGGAGACGAACCGGCGGCGCTCTCGGTGCTCGCACCGCCCGCCGAACTCTCCGACGGGGCCGCCGTCGAGGCGATTTCTGCCATCGACTGTCCGGTGCAGGTCGTCTACGGCGAACGCGACGAAACGGTCGAGTGGCGACCGGTCGTCGAGCGCGCCCGCGAACTGGGTCACGCCGTCGAATCGTTGCCGGCGGACCACCACGTCATCGGGCAGGCCGACCGCGTGGCGGAAGTCGTCTCGCAGTTCTTCAGCGAGCGCCTGTAGCGGGCGGTCGGACCACTAGCGTACCGCCGCCGGCGGTGGTCCAGTCAAGGGCAACGACGCGCCCGTCGCCGTAGCGGACCAGAACCTCCGCGTCGTCGTCCCCGTCGAGGTCGGCTGGCGTGGCGAACGTCCAGATGGGCACGTTCCGCTCGTAGGCCGCCCGTTCCTCGCCGGTCGTCCCGTCCAGCACGACGACGGTGCCGCCGTTCGTGACCGCCACCACGTCGTCGGTGCCGTCGCCGTCTACGTCGGCCAGTCTCGGCGCGAACGTGGTGCGCCGCTCGCCGCTGCCCAGCGAGGTCCGCCACTCCGTCGTTCCTGTTTGGGTATCGACCGCCAGTATCGTATTCCCGGGGATGCCGACGTACACCTCGCTCTCGCCGTCACCGTCTGCGTCACCCGTGTCGTGGACCCGCGACGCGCCCGCGAGGTCCCTCGTCCACAGGCGCTCGCCCGTCGCGCCGTCGAGCGCGACCAGTCGGGCGGTGTTGCCCGCGAGCACTCGCCCCTCGGCGTCGACAGCGAGCGTCGACGCCCGGACGTCGCTTCGCCACCGCCGCGTCCCGTTAGGCTCGTAGCCGACGACGCCTTCGTCCCCGCCGAGGACGATTTCCGTCGCGCCGTCTGTGTCGACGTCTACTATTTTGGGGGCCGCCCACACGGCCATGTCCGTCTGTCTGCGCCACGTGACCGTCCCGTTCGAGCGAGCGACGACGAGCGTTCCCTCGATGTCGCTCGTGACGAGTTCCGGGCCAGCGTCACCCGT
The DNA here is from genome assembly GCF_004681185.1 of Haloarcula amylovorans. Taxonomy (GTDB): domain Archaea; phylum Halobacteriota; class Halobacteria; order Halobacteriales; family Haloarculaceae; genus Haloarcula; species Haloarcula amylovorans. The sequence goes on from NZ_SRIF01000002.1 coordinate 812,211, forward strand.
GACGTTCCCCACTGCTGGCTGGCCGTAGCCGTAGGTCGAGAGGGGGACGCGCCACTGTTCGGTGCCGCTGGCCGCGTCGAGGACGACCAGCGCGCGCTGTGTCGTGCCGACGGCGACTTCCATCCCGCCGTCGCCGTCCACGTCGGCGACCGCCGGCTGGGTGAGTGCGTGGGTGAAACAGTCCTCGGCGGGGACGCTCCAGCGCCAGCGCGTCGCGCCGTCACTGGGGCGTAAGCGGACCAGCGAACAGGAATGGGGACCGATGGTCTCGGCGTTGGGGACTGCCGCGATAGGTGCGGCGATCACGTCCCCGCGCGGGCCGACGCCGACGGCGTGGTGGTTCACCTCGTTGTCGCGGACGGTGTCGCTACTCCACGTCTGCGTGAGCGCGCCGCCGTCGGCGGTCACGCCCGCGGCGACGACGCCGACCAGCGCGCCACAGCAGAGCAGCGCGGCGAGGAGTGTCCGCGGTCGCATCGCCGGAACTCGGCTGCCGACGGACATAAGCCCCGCTATCGTCCGGCAGGCGAGAGCGGTACGTACTTCTCCGCCCGCCTGCGAGTGCTGGACATGCGCGGCCGTTCGCGGCGTTCGCCGCTCGTCGCCCTGACAGCGGCACTCCTCACGGTGCTCGCTTTTTCGGGCGTCGCCAGCGCCCACGGAGCCGTCGGCGGCGGCATTGAGGCCCCGATTCCGCTCCGGTTGCTGTACGCCGGGGCCGGCGGCACCGTCGCGGTCACCGCCGGCTGGCTGGCCGTCGGCGAGCGGACGGGGAAAACCGAGGCCGGTGCGCCGTCGTTCCGAATCCCGTTCTGGTTCGCGCAGGCGCTCAGAAACGTCGGCAGGACACTCGGTCTGTGCGCATTCGTCGCCGTCCTCCTCTGGGGCGTCGTCGGTCAACAGATTCAGTCCGAGAACGTCGCCACCGTGCTGTTCTGGCCGGTGTGGCTGAAGGGACTCGGTCTCGTCGCCGCCGTCGCCGGGAGTCCGTGGCGTCTCCTCTCGCCGTGGCGGACCGTCTATCTGGGGCTTGCGCGCTTAGAGGGCGAACCGCCCGCCGTCTTCGGTGCGTATCCCGAGCGACTCGGAGAGTGGCCCGCCGTCGTCGGGTTCGCGCTCCTGGTCGGTATTACCGAGAACCTCACGTTGCTCCCGCGCTCACCGCGGCTCACCGCCGCGCTGGTCGCTGCCTACGCGCTCGTCATGATCGTCGGTGCGCTCGCGTGCGGACCGACGTGGCTCTACCGGGCCGACGCCCTGTCGGTCCTCTATCGCCTACTCGGTCGGGTCGCGCCGCTGTCGGTCTCGGCCGAGGACCACGGCTATCGACTCTCACTCCGCGCCCCGTGGCAGGCCTGTACGCGACCGGTCGCCGACACGTCCACGGCGGCGTTCGTCGTTCTCGTGCTGTACACCGTCAGTTTCGACGGCCTGACGAACACGCGGGCATTCCGTGAGGTGCTGGCTTCGATGCCGACCGACCTCGGGCCGACGCCGGCTGGCGTCGCCCTCTATCTCGTCGGGTTCGCGCTGTTTCTTGGGAGCTACTGGGTCGCAGTCGCGCTGGTCGACCGACTCGGCGACGGAGAAACGACGACGCATACGGCAACGCGCGGGACGGCAATCGTCTTCGCCGCCTCGCTGTTGCCCATCGCCGCGGCCTACGAGGTGGCCCATACCTACCCGTTCGTCCTGCGGAATCTCGGCGTACTCACGGAGTTGGCGACCGGGGGCGTCCTCGCGCCGAACCCGGTCGCCGGCGTACCGCTCTCCGTGTTCTGGGGGTCGCAGGTCCTTCTCGTCGTCGCCGGCCACCTCGTCGCTGTCGTCGCTGCCCACACAGTCGCGATCGAGTCCTACGGACGGCGCGGAGGGCGTCGCGCACACGTCCCGCTCGTGGTCGTCATGGTCGGCTACACCGTGCTCTCGCTGTGGATCATCTCGCAACCGGTCGTGAACTGAGCCGTTGGCCGGCTTACTCGCTCGAATTCGGCGGACGGGAGTCGATTACAGTGGCTGATACGGGCAGAAGGTACATCCCCACCGGGGCTGTATCCAAGTGATATGGCAGAGACCGGTCTCGACGGACTGGCGGCCGCCCTCCAACGGGCGGTCCTCGGCGCGTTCCTCGCCGCGGTCGCACTCTTCGTCGGCACCTACAGTCTCACGGCGATTCAACGCCAAGATCCGATGTTCGTTATCGCGGGCGCAGTCGGCATCCTCGTCGCCTTCGGAGCGGCGGTGTGGCTCGGTTATCTCTTCGTCGACGGCTACCGAGCGAGATAGTCCGATATCGCTGACCCTGCGACGACCGACCGTATTCTTATATTATATAACGTTCTATAGTTATACATGGCGACGGCCGAACCGCTCTCAGTCACGCGGCGCGCCAGTCACGGGGTCGTCTCGCTGGTCGCGGGATTTCTCACCGGGTTCGCGCTCTTTCTCACGATCGGGGCCGCGCCGAATGACGCCCTGTTTTCGGCGGTCTCGATCGCCCTCCTGGTCGCGCTCAGCCGCTCACTCGCGCATTGAGTTGCCAGTAGCCGTGGGACCGACCAGTCGTCGACACGGCAGGTCGCGGACTGACAGTCGCTGACGAACGGGGATAGTCCCGAAACCGTTTAGACGCCCCGAGTCACACCGTCGGTATGCCGACGGAACCTGAGACGGACTACGACCCGGATCTGGGTCGGAAGTTCATCTTCGTCACCGGGGGCGTGATGTCTGGACTTGGCAAAGGCATCACCGCCGCCAGCACGGGTAGGCTTCTCAAGAACGCCGGGTTCGACGTGACCGCGGTCAAGATAGACCCCTATCTGAACGTCGACGCCGGGACGATGAACCCCTTCCAGCACGGCGAGGTGTACGTGCTGAAAGACGGCGGGGAGGTCGACCTCGACTTGGGAAACTACGAGCGGTTCCTCGACATCGACATGACTTTCGATCACAACATCACGACGGGCAAGACCTACCAGCACGTCATCGAGAAGGAGCGCGCCGGCGACTACCTCGGTCGCACGGTCCAGATCATCCCGCACATCACCGACGACATCAAACGACGCATCCGCGAGGCCGCCGAGGGCAACGACGTCTGTATCATCGAGGTCGGCGGCACGGTCGGCGACATCGAAGGGATGCCCTATCTGGAGGCGCTTCGTCAGTTCGCCCACGAGGAGGACGAAGACGACATTCTCTTCACGCACGTCACGCTCGTCCCCTACTCGAAGAACGGCGAGCAGAAGACGAAGCCGACCCAACACTCCGTGAAGGAACTGCGCTCTATCGGCCTCCAGCCCGACGTGCTCGTGGGTCGCTGCTCGGACAAACTCGACATCGACACCCGCGAGAAGATTGCGCTGTTCTGTGACGTGCCGACCGAAGCGGTGTTCTCGAACCCCGACGTCGACGACATCTACCACGTCCCGCTGATGGTCGAAGAGGAAGGCTTAGACGAGTACGTCATGGAACGTCTCGACATCGGCGACGAAGCGCTTCCCGAAGACGAGCGCGAGAATCGCTGGCGTGACCTCGTCACCCAGCAAACCGACGGCGAAGTCGAGGTTGCCCTCGTAGGTAAGTACGACTTAGAAGACGCCTACATGTCCGTCCACGAGGCGCTGAAACACGCCGGACTGGAGAAGAACGTCGACGTAAACGTCCGGTGGGTCAACTCCGAGAAGATGGGCGACCACCACGCCGAGCGAATGAGAGACGCCGACGCCATCGTCGTCCCCGGCGGCTTCGGCACTCGTGGAACCGAAGGCAAGATAGAGGCCATCCGCTACGCCCGCGAGAACGGCGTTCCGTACCTCGGTCTCTGTCTGGGCTTCCAGCTCGCGGTCATCGAGTACGCCCGCAACGTCCTCGATTTGACGGGCGCACACTCGACGGAACTCGACGAGGACACGCCCCATCCCGTCATCGACATCCTGCCCGAGCAGTACGAAATCGAGGACATGGGCGGAACGATGCGACTCGGCGCGAACGAGACGGAGATCGAAGCCGGAACGCTCGCGGCCACGCTGTACGGCGGCGAATCCTGCACCGAACGCCATCGCCACCGCTACGAGGTCAATCCCGAGTACATCGACGACCTCGAAGCCGCCGGGCTGAAGTTCTCCGGGCGCTCCGGAAACCGTATGGAGATACTCGAACTCGCGTCCGATGACCACCCGTACTTCATCGGGACGCAGTTCCACCCCGAGTTCCGTTCGCGCCCCACGAGAGCGAGTCCGCCCTTCGTCGGCTTGCTTGAGGCTGTCGTCGGCGACGACCCCCACACCGTCGAGACTGAGGAGGTGAGCCACTGATGGTGGACGTTGAAGAATTCATCGAGGAGGCGAAAACCGAGATCGCCGAGACGGTCGGTGAGAAGAACGCTGTCATCGGACTCTCCGGCGGCGTCGACTCCTCGACGGCGGCGGCGCTGGCCTACGAGGCTATCGGCGACCAACTCACCGCCGTCTACGTCGACACCGGGCTGATGCGGAAAGGCGAGACCGACGAGATACGCGAGACGTTCGACTACATGGACTCGCTTCGAATCGTCGAGGCACAGGACCGCTTCCTCGATGCCCTCGAAGGCGAGACAGACCCCGAGGAGAAACGCCACATCATCGGCGAACAGTTCATCCGGGAGTTCGAGGAAGTCGCTCGCGAGGTGGACGCCGACTACCTCGTCCAGGGGACCATCTACCCCGACCGCATCGAGAGCGAGGGCACGATAAAGAGCCACCACAACGTCGGCGGCCTGCCCGAGCGCATCGACTTCGACGGCATCGTCGAACCGATGCGTGACCTCTACAAGGACGAGGTCCGCGAGGTGGCCCGCGCGCTCGACCTAGAGGAGATTATCTCCGAGCGAATGCCGTTCCCCGGTCCCGGTCTCGCCGTCCGCATCATCGGCGAAGTCACCGCCGAGAAACTCGAAGTCGCCCGCGAAGCCAACCACGTCGTCGAGGACGAACTCGAAGAGTACGAACCGTGGCAGGCGCTGGCGGCGGTCATTGGCAAGGCCACCGGCGTCAAGGGTGACAACCGCGTCCACGGCTGGGTCGTCGCCGTCCGCTCCGTCGAATCGCGGGACGGTATGACCGCTCGCGCACAGGAACTGGACTGGGAGACGCTCCAGCGCATGCAGAGTCGCATCACCGGTGCACACGAGAACGTCGCCCGCGTCGTCTACGACGTGACCCACAAACCGCCCGCGACCATCGAGTACGAGTGACTATGCAGGTGCTCCTCGTCGGTTCGGATCCAGACAGCATCACCGACGCGCTCGAAGCGGAGGGCCACACCGTCACCGTCGCCGACGTCGGCAACCGTCCCGGACTGGAGGAGGCCGGCGTCCACGACGCCGACGTCTACCTCCTGACCGAGATGGCACAAGCTACCTCCATCGCCGTCGCCAAGGACCTGAACCCCGACCTTCGAATCGTCGTCTACGCCGAAGGATCGCTGCCCGACTTCGCCAGCCGGCAGGCGGACCTCATCATCGACCCGAACCTGCTCCCTCCCGAGGCCGTCGCCGAGGAGCTGTGAGTTCACGTCGCCGCCAGCGTCTCGCGTAGCGGTTAGAGCGGCCTACGTGAAACTTATCCAACTGGCACCGGTACGGACAGTATGACGAAAGAGGGAGACGCCTCTGAAACCGCGGTCAGAGGCGCCGACTCCGGGGTCGCCGATATCCGAGCGACGACTACCCAAGATACATCGCCCGCCACGCACGGACGCTATCACACCACGCGTGTCGGAGGTGCTGCCACGCCTCGAAGGGCTGGCTGCGCGCTGACGTGGTCGCGAGCGCCGGCCGAATCGTAAGATCGGCACCGCACTGGGGACAGCGATACGCCGTCCCGCGAGCAGTCGCGACGAGTATCCAGTCATCGTCGACCGGGCTCTGGTGGCCGCAGTCCTGACAGAACAGCGTCGATTTCGGCGGGTGAGTGTCCGCCGTCGGGGGTGCTGTCGGTGTCATCCTCACTACAGACGAACGTGTCGGACTAAAAGTAGCTGCCTAGGAGTTCTCAATAGCTCGCTATATCGCTCAGAGCGTCGCCGCCGTCTCCGCGAGACGCGTGCTTCCGCCGCGTTTGAACGGGACGCCGTGACCCATCCCGCCAACCTCGAACGTCGGGGCGTGTTCGACGAACCCGCGGATGCTCTCGGTCACGTCGCTCGTGCCGTAGCTTATCAGCCACGGCGAGGGCTTGAGCGTGCCCCGCTCCTCTCTGACGAGGTCCCCGAGGAACGCGGCGTCCAGTTCTTCGCTGACGTAACAGACGTGGCCGGGCGTGTGGCCCGGCGTGAGAAACGTGGTGAAACTGCCGATCGTCTCGCCGTCGGTCAGCGGTTCGACCGGATTGTCCGGCGGCGAGCAGAACGTTCCGCCGACGCGCTGAATCGCTCCCTTGTGGTTCGAGAGCGGCGGGCGCTCCTCGCCGGTCACGAATCGGGCGTCGGCTGCGCCGACGTAGATGGTCAGATCTACGCTGTCGAACGCCGAGAGACCGCCGACGTGGTCGAAGTCGTAGTGGGTCAGCAGGATGCGCTCTACGTCGCGCAGCTCGAAGCCGGCTTCTCTGATGCCGCCGAGGAGCGCGTTACCGTGCCACGGCATCCCGGCGTCGACCAGCGTCAGCGTCCCTCCGTCGTCGACGAGGTATGCGTTGACTCCTGAGAGGTCGTACCACCAGACGTCGTCCGATAGCGGGGTTACCATGGCTGAGCGTACGAACGCCCGCGTCAAAATCCTCCCGAAGCGTCAGAACGGTAACTGCGAGCGGACGAAGTGATATCCGGTCTTTGCCCTCGAAGGCGACCGAATCTGATACATCTCCTCGTCGGTCAGCTCGAAGTCGAAGACAGCGAGGTTCGCTTCGAGGTGCTCACGGCTAGTGGCTTTCGGGATGGTAGCGACGCCGTCCTGTTGGACCAACCACCGCAAGGCAACCTGTGCCGGAGACTTGCCGTAGCGGTTGCCTATCTGGACGATTGCAGGGTCCTCTAAGACGCCGCCGCGGGCCAACGGGCTGTACGCGGTCAAGAGCACGTCGTGGATCCGGCAGTAGTCGAGCAGTTGCGTCTGGTCCCAGTAGGGGTGGTATTGTACCTGGTCGGTGAAGATGGGGGCGTCAGAGAGGTCCCGAGCCTCGTCGAGTCGTGACGGCGAGAAGTTACTGACGCCGATGTTTCGGACGAGGCCGTCGTCGACGAGGTCGTTCATCGCGTCGATGGTCTCTGAGACCGAAACCATCCACGGCGTGTTCGGCCAGTGGATGAGCAACAGATCGAGGTAGTCGGTGCCGAGGCGGTGACAACTCTCGCGGGCGGACTGGCGGACGCGCCGCGCGTCTCGATTGCTCCCGTCGAGTTTCGTCGTGAGAAAGATGTCCTCGCGGTCCACGTCGGCGGCGTCGATCCCCATCCCGACCTGTCGCTCGTTGCCGTAGGCCTGTGCGGTGTCGACGTGTCGGTACCCCATATCGAGGGCTGTCTGGACGGTTTCGCGGCAGGTCGCACCTGTCAGCTGCCACGTGCCGAGACCGAGCGCCGGGACCGACTCGCCTTGGACCTGAATCGTCTCCATAGGCGCCGTTGGCGGGCCAGTGGCAAAACGGCAGTGGCGGAAGCGACAGCGGCGACCCGTCCGGCCGACGGGCTCAGCCCTCGATATTGTCGAGCAGGTCGGGCGCTTCCGCGGTGATTATCTCGTCGATGGCAACGCCGGCGGCCCCCTCGTCGGCGGGCAGACAGAACACCGGCGTCCCGTCGGCGATACCCGCCGTTGCTCGGACCGAGACGATGCCGGTCCCGATCTCGTCGAAGAGAAAGCTCCGGAACACCTCGCCGAAGCCGGGCAGGGACTTCTCGAACAGCGGGTGGACCGCCTCGATGGTCACGTCGTCGGTGGTGACGCCGACGCCGCCGGCAGTGACGACGATGTCGACGTCGTCCCGACCGACGAGCGTGTTGACGGCCTGCTGGATACCGTCGTAGTCCTGGTGGAGGCGTTCGCGGACGGTGACGCCGTAGCCGGCTGCCTCGATGGCTGCCGCCAGCGCTTCGCCGGTCGGGTCCTCGCCGCGGTCCGTCGTCGTCCCGACCGTGACGAGCGCCGCGTCGACGGCCGTCACCGCTGGTGGGTCTCGGCTCTGGGTGGCGGGCGGGTCGGCGGTTCCAGTGGTCGCGGCAGTATCGTCCGCCGTCGATTCGTTCGGTTTTCTTACCGGGTCCGCGGTCGGGGTTACCCCGTCGTCCTGTTCGTTCACTCGGTCGTCGGAGTGAGCCGACTCGGTCGCCGACGTCGTCTCCAGAGTCCGCTCCGTGTCCGCCGCTGACGCATCTTCGTCAGTCCCGGTGGCCTCGGTCGCCGACGGCTCGTCGCTTTCGGTCGCGTCCGTGGCGTCGGCCGTTTCGCTCCGCTCCGCGTCGGTTTCGTCGCCGTTCTCGTCTGTCTCCGTCTTCTGGCCTGTCCCCGTCTCGTCTGCGTCCGCGACCGTCTCCGCCTCGTCTTCCTCGTCCTCCTCGTCATCGTCGTCGAAACTGAACCCCCGCCGGGTATCGCGGGACTGGAAGTCGACCATATGCAGACGAAGGCACCTGGCGGGTAAATGGTTCCGGCCGCGGGGATCGTGGCCCAAACACGTCATCCACGATCGTTTCAGTATTTTTATGGTGGCGATGCGTCAGTTCACGCGTATGGTAGGGGTGTTTCACGTCGTGTGCCACGAGTGCGCGTTCGAGGGGTTGTACGAGAGGCACGCGACAGCGGTCAGCGAGCGAGACGAACACGCACGGGCCTGCGACCACCGGATGACGCTCCTCGAAATCGACCGGTCGAAGCCCCTCTCGCGGGCGTGACCCAGCGTCACAGACCGCCAGTGTTTTGCGGCCGCTGACCCGAGAGCCGAGCATGCAGGCCGTCCAGTACACCGACCACGGCGGGCACGAGGTCGTCACTTACGGCGACGCGCCCGACCCGACGGTCGGCCGGGACGAAGCGCTGGTCGACGTCAAAGCCGGCGCGCTGAACCACCTCGATGTCTGGACCCGCCGTGGACTCCCCGGACTCGACCTCGAACTCCCGCATATTCCGGGAAGCGACGCCGCCGGCGTCGTCCGCGAGGTCGGCGCGGACGTGACCCGCGTCGAACCCGGCGACCGGGTCGCGGTCAGTGCGGGCATCAATTGCGGCACCTGTGAGTTCTGTCGCCAGGGCGAACCGACGCTCTGTGTCGACTATCAGGTGCTCGGCGAGCATACCACGGGTGTCCACAGCGAACTGGCGGCGGTACCGTCCGACGCACTCGTCTCCGTCCCCGACGGCGTGGACTGGGAGACGGCGGCCGCCGCCCCACTCGTCTTCCAGACGGCGTGGCGGATGCTCGTCACGCGCGGCGAGATTCGCCCTGACGATTCAGTGCTCGTCCTCGGCGCGAGCGGCGGCGTCGGCCACGCAGCCGTCCAGATAGCCGACCACGTCGGCTGTGAGGTGTTCGCAACCGCGAGCGCCGACGAGAAACTGGCGGCCGCCGAGCGACTCGGTGCGGACCACGCCATCGACTATACTGACAGCGAGTTCGATACGCGAATCCGAGAGCTCACCGACCGGCGCGGCGTCGACGTCGTCGTGGACCACGTCGGCGAGAAGACCTGGCGACAGTCGCTACGATCGCTGGCGAAGGGCGGCCGCTTGCTCACCTGCGGCGCGACCAGCGGTCCTACCCCCGAAACGAACGTCAACCGCATCTTCGGCAACCAGCTGACCGTCGTCGGGTCGACGATGGCGACCTACGGCGAGACCGAGGACGCTCTCGAACGGGTGTGGGACGGGACGTTCACCGTCGAAAAGCGGGCGACGCTACCGATGAGCGAGACGGCCCGCGGTCACGAGCTGCTGGAATCGCGCGAGGGGTTCGGCAAAGTCGTCGTGATACCGGACAGTGAGTACGATGAGTGAGGACGAGAACCGTCCCGAGACGGGAGACGGCAGCACGGACGGCGGCGCGGCTGACGGCGGCTACGTCCATCGTCCCAGCGGCGAACCGCCGCAGCAGGCGGCGACGAGCGACGACTTCGGCTGGGAGGGCTGGGTCCTCGTCGGGATGATCGTCGTCGGTTTCCTCCTGATTCCCATCGCCATCCTCGCGCTCCCGGCCGCACAGGGATTCGTCCGGTCGCTCGGTCTCACCCTCCGGGCGGCGTATCTGGCGCTGCCGCTCGTTCCGGCGTTCCTGCTGGGCGGTCTCGCCGTGTGGTCAGCGCTTCGCTCCCGCCGAACGTAGCCGGGCCGACGACGGCGGTAGTATCGCTCACGATACTGGGCAGAGAACGTTTATCCCGCAGTCAGGCTACCGTCGAAGCAGATGCTGCTATCGCCGCTTTCGGTGGTGCTGTTGGCCGCCGTCGTGGGGATGGGCGTCGCCGTTCTCGTCTGGCTCCACCGGGACCGACCCGGTGCCGGCCCCCTTGCGGCGTTCGTCGTCGCCGCCAGTCTCTGGACCGTCGCCTACGGACTGGAACTGGCGGTGCCGGACGTACAGACGATGGTGCGGTTACTACAGGTGCAGTTGACGCTCTCCGTCGTCGTCCCCGTCGCGTGGCTGGTGACGGTCCTGGAATACACCGGCCACCCCCACTGGCTCACGAAGCGACGCGTCACGCTCTTGCTCGCGGAACCGGCACTGTTCGTCACTCTCGTGTGGTCGAATCAGGGACACGGGTTGGTCTGGTCCGGCTCCGAGACGGAGATTCTTGCCCAGACGAGCGCATTGGTGCCGGTCTGGGGACTGGCTCGGTGGGCCCACCTCGCGTACATGTTGACGCTGATTCTGGCTGGCGGCGTCCTGCTGGTCCGACAGATGCTGCGGACTAACGAACTGTTCCAGAGCCAGAGCTTCGCGCTGCTGCTCGCCATTACGGTGCCGACCGTCACGCAGTCGCTGTACGCGCTCGGCGAGTTCACCGAGACGCTCGACCCGACCAGTCTGGCGTACGTCGTCTCCGGAATCGTCCTCTCGCTGGCGCTGTTGCGCGGACGGTTGCTGGACGTTGCGCCGGTGACCCGCGACCTCGGTCGGGAAGCCATCTTCGCCGAGATGGACGACCGAGTCATCATCGTCGACGAGGGCGACCGCATCGTCGACGTCAACGCGGCGGCCGCCGACTTATTCGACGAGGACACCGCTGGACTCTCTGGGAAGTCCCTGCAACGTCGGCTTCCGGCGCTCGCAGAGACACTGCCCGAGACCGGCGAGCGAGCGCAGACGGAGACGCGACTGGAGCGCGACGGCGCGGTGCGGTACTACGACGTTCGAGTGACACCGCTGTATCGGGCCTACGGCGTCGTCTCGGGCCACCTCGTCAGCCTGCGAGACGTGACCGACCGCCGCCAGCGCGAACAGCGCCTCGACGTGCTCAACCGCCTCCTCCGACACAACATCCGCAACGAGATGAATGTCGTCCGCGGGAACGCCGACCTTCTGCGCGATAGCGTCCCCGACTCGGAACGGGAGCGTATCGACCGCATTCTGCAGACGGTCGACGCGATCGTCGATCGGAGTAACAAGATGGGGCGCGTCTCGGAGGCCCTAGAGAACGAGCAGACTCGACCGGTCTTCTTGCGCCGACTGCTCGTCCCGGTCGTCGAGGAGGCTCGCGAGCAGACGCCAAACGGCAAGGTGACGTTGTCCTGTCCGGAGTCCTGCAGAGTCGAGGGCGGCCCGTCGCTGACACTCGCGTTCGGCGAACTGCTCGACAACGCAATCGAACACAGTGACGGGCCGCCGACGGTCGCGGTCACGGTCACGACCGACGACGCCGAAACCGGCGTCCTCGTTCGCGTCAGCGACGACGGACCCGGTATCGCCCCGCACGAACGAGACGTCATCCTCGCCGGACAGGAGACGCCACTTCAGCACGGCTCCGGGGTCGGGCTCTGGTTGGTCCACTGGGTCGTCCGCAACGTCGGCGGGACACTGGAGTTCGTCCCGGACGACGGCGACGGGACGACCGTCGAGATCGAACTGCCGGCGGCCAGCACGGACCGCGACACAGCGGCGGGAGCGGGCGACGACCTCCCGACCGGCCGGGCGAGCGACGAACGGTCGGCAAATGCGTCTGCCGACGCGGCGGTGTCAGAACGCTGACGCTGCGAGAACGAACCGCTTACCGTTCCTCGTCGCGGCGCATCGCAATCTCGAACCACGGACAGAGGCGCAGTTGGCGGTAGTACTCCGGGTGTTCGCGCAGGCGGTCGTAGGGGACCCACAGCAGGCCGTCCACCTCGCCGGGGTTCGGATCGAGCGACGTGTCCGAGAGGGTCGCCTGCAACACGGCACAGACTTCCCACTCCAGTCCAGCGTTCTCGTAGTATCGCTTGTACTCGAAGCGGTCGGTCACCCGGAGATCGTTGTACTGGGCAGGCGTGATACCCAGCTCCTCTTCGAGGCGCTCTCTCGTGGCCTCGACCTGCGTCTGGCCCTGCACAGGGTGGGAGGCGACGGTGCCGTCCCAGTAGGTGTCCCAGAGGCGCTTGGTCGCCGCTCGCTGGGCCAACAGCACGCGGTCGTCTTCGTCGAACAGCAGCGCGGTGAAGGCTCGGTGGCGGATGCCGTCGCCGGTGTGGGCGTCGAGGCGGTTGACTGTCCCCGTCTCGGTGTCGTCTGCGTCCACTGCGATGACGTCCTGCCTGGCGTTCGGATGCGCGTCGGCCGCGTCGTTGCTCATATGGCCTACCAATCTCGGAGGGGCGTCTTACGCGCTTCGACTTCCCGCGATTGAATCAGTACCGGTGCCCCTCGTCGGTGTCCACGTTCGTCTCTGTGTCGAAGCCCGTCGTTCCGACAGCGTCTTCGACGCCTGCTCCACGTGCTTCGAGCGGCGGATGGCCGTACTCCTCGTCGTAGGCATCCGCGAAGCCCTGCGCCCAGATGTACATGACGGCCGATTGGCCGACGAAACCGATGAACGGAAGCAGGAGGATTCCGACGAGGGTGAACAACAGGATACTCCCGACCGCCTGGACGATAATATTGACCACGATGCCGAAGACAATGGCTTTCAGCATGGTTCCGTTGGTCCCGACGGTTCGCAATACGTCCGTATCGAACCCGGCTGTGACGCTGTCCTCCGCGACGAAGTTGGCCGTCGCCACGGGGAGGACGACCGCTAGCACGAGTATCCCCACAAGATAGACGAGCGACGCGACGAGGAATCCGACCATCAGTAACGCGCTACCCGATTCGACGGTCATCCCACCCAGAACGAACGCGAGCAACGGCAGTCCGGCGACGACGAGGAGAGCAAACACGTAGGCGAGGACGAGGAGGGTGTGTCGTAATCCATCGACGGTCAACTCGACGAGGTCGAGGTCGCCCCACTCCGGCGGGTTCTGCGTATCGCCGCCCATCACTCGCCGCATCACTGCTAACATGTACCCGCTGAACGTGAACGCCGGAATGACGAATATGCCGAGGAGTCCGACGATACCACCGAGCAGTACGCGTTCGAGCCAGTCGTCGCCCTGTGTCTGATAGCGGAGACCATCTTCTATCATGTCGGGCTAGCAATCACCGAAGCTATGTAAATACCTTCTGACGCGTTTCTGCGCAGTATCTACGAAGATAGGAGACGGGGGCCTGCCGTATAATTCCGACGAGATGGAGCAAGAAGTTCTTTGTCGGCACGACGTGTACAGCCGGTCAATGGCACTCAGTGACCACCTCGACGAATTCGGACCGGCCACCATGCTTCTCGTCGGCTTCGTACTGTTCATATTCCCCGAACCGGCAACGTCCGCACTCGGCGCGGGGCTGCTCTTGTTGGGGAGCGTCTGGTGGTTCTACGAGTGGAATCGGTAGCGCTACTCTGGCGCTTCGACCGGCGCTTCCATCTGCGCGACGTCGAGTATCAGCGTGTTGCTCGTGTCGTCGATGGCCGCGATCTCGCCGGCGACGACGAGCCCGTGCTGCGGCGTCGGGCCGACAGCGACGGCCTGCCCGACGTCGAACTCCCCGACGGATTGCTGGAGGTGGACCTGCGCACGACACTGCTCGGGATGGTGGACGCCGCGAAGGGAGATGCGGTCGACAGTGACGTCGAGGCGTTCGTACTCGTGGGCCATCCGCATCGACTCCGTTTCTTCGAGCGGTTCCCTGCCGAGCGCGTCGTACGCGAGCTCGGTCGGGACGTACCCCCCTTCCGGGCCGGAGACGCTGTCGACGAGACCCAGTTGCGCGAGACTCTGCATCTGATTCTGGACCGTTCCCAGACTCCGGTCGACCTCGTCAGCGACGGTCTGGCCCTTGACCGGGCCCTCCGCCGTACGATGCCGATTGACCAGCGCAGTGAGCGTCTGCTCCTGACTGCTGGTCAGGTCGATCTGGACCATACTGGCTGTACCACGACGGGGCTGATAGGCGTGTGGATTACAGACGGGTTCGATAGCCGCTGTCTCATCACTCTCTCATCGCTGCAGTATCTCATCACTCGTCCAGCAGCGTCTCGTCGCCGTGGCGCTCGCGGAGCGTCTCTAGATACTCGTGCTGGGCGAGCAACTCGTCGGTCGGTTCGGCGTAGACATCTGCGAAGAGGTCCCGCGGGTCGGCGGCGGACGCTTCGGCTCGGTCGACGATGTCCGCGAGCGTCTCGGCGATCTCCTCGTTCATCGCGTCCAGCTGCTCGCGGTCCAGCAACCCTCGGTTCCAAAGGAAGGTGCCAAACCGAACCAGCGGGTCCTTATCGCGCCACGCCTCGACTTCGTCTTCGTCGCGGTACACGTCGGGGTCGTCGGCGGTCGTGTGGGCCCCGAAGCGGTACTGTACCGCCTCTATCAGCGTCGGACGGGCCGCGCCTTCGTCGGGGTCGAGCGCCCGTTCGCGGGCCGCCTCGGTGACGACGTACGTCGCGAGCGGGTCCATTCCGTCGACCTGCACGCCGTCGAAGCCGTACGCCTGTGCCTTCTCAGCGATGGTCGCGCTCGCGGTCTGGCGCTCGCGCGGGACCGAGATTGCCCACTGGTTGTTGTTACAGAAAAAGAGCGTCGGCGTGTCGAAGACGCCGGCGAAGTTCATCGCCTCGTGGACGTCTCCTTCGCTGGTCGCGCCGTCGCCGAAGTGGACCACGCCCGCGCGGTCGTCGCCTCGCTTCTTCGCCGCCCACGACCACCCGACAGCGTGGGGAACGTGGCCCGCGATGGAGATGTTCAGCGGGAAGACGTTGATGTCCGCGAGGGCGGCGTTGCCCCGCTCGTGGCCCATCCAATAGAGAAGATACTCCCATGGGAGGCCGCGGGCGACGAGCGCGCCGTGCTCGCGGTACTGGTAGAAGATGGTGTCCTCGTCGGCCAGCGCGTACGTCGAGCCTATCTGGGAGCCCTCCTGTCCGGCCAGCGAGGCGTAAGTGCCGAGTCGTCCCTGCCGCTGGAGGTTGATCATGCGCTCGTCGAAGCGCCGAGCGAATCGCATGTCACGGTACATCGAGACGAGCGTCTCGTCGTCGAGGTCCGGGACGAGCGAGGGGGCGACGACCTCGCCGTCGGCGTCGAGTACCTGCACGCGGTCGTCGGGCGCTCGGTCGAGAACGTCAGCGGCCATGCTGTCGGGACAGACGAAACAGACCGGCAAAAAGGTGCGCTACGAGAGCCACTCGGTGACCGCCCGGCGAGCGTCGGCCT
The DNA here is from genome assembly GCF_004681185.1 of Haloarcula amylovorans. Taxonomy (GTDB): domain Archaea; phylum Halobacteriota; class Halobacteria; order Halobacteriales; family Haloarculaceae; genus Haloarcula; species Haloarcula amylovorans. Next base: position 827,890 of record NZ_SRIF01000002.1, read on the forward strand.
GCGCGTCAGGCATCACTTCGAGGACCACCGGCCCGTCGTACCGCTCAGACAGCAGGTGGGCGGTCCGTTCGAGGTCCATCTCACCGTCGCCGAACGCCAGACCGTCCTCGGTTCGGGTGGCGTCGTTGAAGTGGATCAGGGGAATCCGGTCGCCGTGGTCACGCAGGAGCACCGTCAGCGCCTCCTCGTAGTTCGATTCGGAGAGGTAGAGGTGGGCGGTATCGAGAACGAGGGAATGTCCACGCCTGAAGACGAGGTTTTCGAGGTGGAACGCGCTCGCGCCGGGGTTGTTCTCGTAGCCGTACGCGGCGGCGAAGTCGTACGCTTCGAGGTCGTCGATGTGGGTGTGCAGCGCGTACTGGCTGTGGACGACCAGCAGCGCGTCGAGGCGGCTGGCCAGTTCGTCGCTTCGGCGGAACGGCCGCTCCTCGTCCGGGCGGGCGTGGAGCGTGTGGACGGCGACGGCGTCCACTGGCGACCGTTCGACCGTCTCGGCCGTCGCCGTCACGTCTTCTAGATGCTCGGGCCGCAGGTGGAGTTCGACGCCGTCGAAGCCGCGTTTGGCCGCCGCAGCGAGTTCGTCGGGGTCGGGTGGACACTTCCCGAGAAGATGCATCGCACGTCCCTACGTCGTGTCGTCACCTAAAATACCGGGCCCGCCGACGAGGCCGACGTTCAAGGCGTTGCCTGTCCTCACTGTTACATTGTGACGACCCGCAGAACCGTCCTCGCTTCGTCGCTCGCCGCCCTCGGCGGCTGTCTGGGTCGCGTCAGCGAGGTCGAAACCGCCTGTCCGGCCCGGGTCTCGACCGACGAGACGGTGAAGCTCGGCTTCGTCGGCGACGTGATGTTGGGCCGGAACGTGAACGACCGCTGGCGCGAGGACCCCGCTGGTCTCTGGGGCGAGATGGCCAGCCGACTCGACGCGCTGGACGGCCTGCTGTTGAATCTGGAGTGTTGTGTCTCCGCCCGCGGAAAGCGCCGCCCCGGCCGGGAATACTACTTTCGCGCCCACCCCGAGTGGGCGATTCCCGCCCTCGAACGCGCCGGGACGGTGTTCGCGGGGCTTGCTAATAACCACGTCCTCGATTTCGGTCCGACGGCGCTTTCGGATACGCTCTCTCACCTCGACGCCGCTGGCATCCCGACCGCCGGCGCAGGACGAAAGAGGGAAGCGGCGTTCGAACCGGCCACGTTCGCGGTCGGTGACCTCGAAATAGCCGTCGTCGCCGCGACCGACCAGTCGCCGAGTTACGCCGCCCGTTCGGACACCGCGGGGTCCGCTTACGCGCCGCTGAAACCCACTAACAGACTGACCAAAAACTGGGTCGGTGATGCGGTGGTCCGGGCCCGCGAGCGAGACCCCGACCTCCTCGTGGTCTCGCTCCACTGGGGACCGAACTGGGAAGTCGAACCGTCCGAGACGCAGCAGTCGTTCGCTCGCTGGCTCATCGACCGCGGGGCCGACGTGGTCCACGGTCACAGCGCCCACGTAATTCAGGGTATCGAGACCTATCGGGGCCGTCCGATCATCTACGACGCCGGCGACTTCGTCGACGACTACGTCATCAAAGACGGGTTGCACAATAACTGGAGCTTCCTGTTCGAACTCGTAATCGACAGCGGCACGTTAACCGCACTCGACTTGGTTCCAGTGGAAATCGAAAACGAGCGAGTGACGCCCGCGAGAGAGTCGGCCGCTCGGTGGCTCCGCGACCGCATGCGTGCGCTGTCGGCTCCCTTCGAGACGCCCGTTGAGCGGCGCGACACTGGACTCAGAATTGCCCTCGGCAAGTGTTAAACAGCGACGGAGATAGTCGTCGGTTCAGTTGGGCGGTCCTGCGCCGTTCGGAGCGTTCGAGTGCTCAGGTGGTCCACGCTTGTCCTTCTCTTTTCCTTTCTTTTTGCCCTTCTCTCGGCCATCGTTGCCGCCTCGCTTTTTCTTGCTCTCTTTCCCCTCTTTCTTGTCGTGGTCTCGGCCTCTATGGTCGCCGTTGTCGTGGCGGTCGCCGTCCCGGTCTTTGTCCTTATCGTGGTCGTCGTCTTTGTCGCGGTTTCTGTCTTTGTCGTCGTGGTCCCTATCTCGGTCTTTGTCGTCGTCGTGGTCGTCGTGGTCCTTATCCCGGTCTCGATCCTTGTCGTGGTCGTCGTCGCGGTCTTTGTCCTCGTCTCTATCGCGATGGTCGTCATCGTGACGGTCCCGGTCGTGGTCTTTGTCCTTATCGTCGTGGTCTCTGTCCTTGTCGTGATCGTCGTCGTGGTCTCTGTCCTTGTCGTGATCGTCGTCGTGGTCTCTGTCCTTGTCGTGATCGTCGTCGTGGTCGTCGTCCCAGTCCTTGTCGTCGTGATGATCATCATCATCGTGATGATGGTCGTCGTCGTCATCACATCGCCCGCGCTTGAGTCGGACTTTCTTGTCGCGTTTCAGTTTGTAGCGGTCGGGGTCCTTCCGGTCGCCGGAGAGCACTTCCCAGCGTTTGATACGGCCGTCGTAGTGCTTCCCGTAGAGTTTGGCCTCCTTATTGAACTTCGGATAGATGGTCAGGTCAAGATCGTCGACGTCGAGGCCGCGGAGCGCGCCGCCGTCGGTTCGCTCCTCGTCCCATGTCCAGTCGATTTTCGCCGAGCGTTTCTCGATGTCCCAGCGGTCGTAGTTGCTGTCGCTGTCGTAGTAATCGTCCTTAACGACCCACTTGGCCTTTCGTGGGATGTCCGTAATCTTGAACGAGACCGCGCCGCCGTCGCTCCCGTCTTTGAGCGAGCCGTGGACGATGACGAGGCTGAGTCCCTTCGGTCCGTCGTAGAGAAATAGGATGCTCGTATCCTTTCGCTGGAGAGATTTCGTCCCGGTAGAACTGAAGTACCGCTCCGATTTCCCCCACTTGTAGAACTTCTCGACACGCTTGTCGCCCTCCAGCGGCTTGATTCGGAAACATCGGTCGCCCTGCTTGACGATGTATCGGTCATTGTCATCGTCGTGTGCACTCGCTGTGCCGGCAGCGCCGAGTCCACCGACGGCGAGCCCGGCCGTCTTCAGGAACGCTCTACGCGACTGATTCAGTGGTGGATCGTTCACCATAGGTGAGCCAGCAATGAGCCGGGGTTTGTTATGACCAGCATAGGATTTCGCTATCTCGGTATGGCGACCGTATCGAACCAGAAGCCGGGCTTACCGGGCCGCTCGGTCACTACACATATCGAATAGCAACTATCGAGTCGGCGCGCTGACAGCGACTATCACAGAACGCATATACGTCAGAATCCTCTTTAGCAGGTATGAACTACGAAGCAGCGCTTGACCGCGCGTACGACGTGCTGCCAGACCAACCCAGAGAGGCCGGTGACCGCCTCTCGATTCCGGACCCAGAGTGGCAGACGGACGGTGCGTTCACGCGACTGACGAACCTCAGTTCGATCTCCGATGCGCTCTCGCGTGACGCCCAGCACCTCCACCGCGCCATCCAGCGCGAGTTCGGGACCAACGGGCAGTTCGATGGCGACCAGGCTCGATACAACGGTTCCTTCGACGAGGGCGACTTCCAGGCGGCCATCGACGCCTACGTCGCCGAGTACGTCACCTGTTCGGAGTGTGGCCTGCCCGACACCGTCCTCAAGACCGAGGACGGCGTCGACATGCTCCGCTGTCAGGCCTGTGGTGCCTTCCGCCCGGTCCAGAAGGGCGCGACCAACACCACCCAACAGCAGACGCCCACGCTCGAAGAGGGCGAGACCTACGAGGTCAAGATCACCGGCACCGGCCGCGAAGGCGACGGGGTCGCCGAGAAGGGCAAGTACACCATCTTCGTCTCTGGCGCGCGCGAAGGGCAGGTCGTCGAGGCCTACATCGAGAGCATCAGCGGGACGCTCGCATTCGGGCACATCGCCTGAAGGCAGTCGATCCGGCTTTCTCGCCCACTAGAGCTTTATTTCAGTAGTTCGATTCGCGGACATGGCATCGAACAGCGACGCGCGAGGGGTGTTCCTGCTCGCCGTCCTCGCCTGCGTCTTCGGCTTGGTCCACGCAGTCTCCGGCGTCATCGTCCTCCTTTCTGCTCTCAGTATCGGCGCGTTCGCCCTCGGCGGCAGTCAGCTCGTCCTCGGTCTGTTGCTCGTTCCCGCGGGCGTCGGTATCACGTATCGACGATCGTGGGGCAGATGGCTCGGTATCGTGTGCTTTGCTGGAATCGCCATCGTGCAGGCGCTCCCGTTGCTCTCGGGAAGTGAAATCGCCGTCCCACTCGCTGGTCTCTTTCTGTCGGTCGGCAGTTCGATCTACTTACTGCTGGCTGGCGAAGCCTTCGAGAATGGAGACGACAACTCCCGCGTGCTCACGGAAGACACTGATCCACACGAGTTCGTTCGCTAAGCCGGGCTTATACGCGGAAACGCACGTTGCGAGCGGGATTATACCTCCACCTCTTCGATAATCTCTGGCGAGTCGTTGCTCGGGCTGTTGACCGCCGTCGAGATCGGGTAGGTCCGCATCGGCCCGTCGTAGGGGTCGAGTAAGTTCGCCCCCTCAGCCGTCTCGCCCGTGAGCCACGTCTCCTCCTCGTCGGGCGCGAGCACGACGGCCATCCGATGGTGGAGCTCGCGGACCGCGTCGTTCGGGTCGGTCGTCACGATGGTGAACGTCTCCACGATGTCGTCTTCGCTGTCCTCGTCGTCCGCCGTATTCGCTCCGTACTCGCCTAGTCCCGACTGCCGCTGTGGCGGTTTCCACCGCTCGTAGAGACCGGCCATGGCGAACAGGTCGTCGCCGGGCAGGCAGACGCGGTAGGGCTGTTTCTCCCCGTTCGTCTCCTGCCACTCGTAGAACCCATCCGCGGGCACGAGGCATCTTCGCGATTCGTAGGCGTCGGCGAACGACCGCTTCTCGGCGAGCGTCTCGGCACGGGCGTTGATGTAGGCGTGGTCTGAGCGGTTCTCGGCCCACGCCGGGACGAGTCCCCACTTCATTTGCTGGATGGTGTCGGGCTCCTCGGTCGTGACCACGGGCAGTGACTGACTCGGCGCGGCGTTGTAGCGCGGCTTGAACTCGAAGTCGAAGGTGGCGTCGAAACGCTCCTCTATCTCGTCTGGCGGCGTGAACAGACTGTAGCGGCCACACATACTCGGAGGGAAGACGGCGACGAGCAAAAGTCCTCGCCGCGGGGCGGCCAACAGTTTTGCGCGTCCGGCCCGACCCTCCGCTATGGAGACTCGACCGCTCGGCACAACAGGACACGACAGCACGGTCGCGACGTTCGGGACCATCGCGCTCAACTGGCTCGAACAGGAGGGTGCGAACCAGATGGTCGAACACGTTCTCGACCACGGCGTCAACCACTTCGACGTCGCGCCGACCTACGGCGACGCCGAACTCAAACTCGGCCCGAAGCTCCGCCAGTATCGCGAGGATATCTTCCTCGGCTGTAAGACCCAGGAGCGGGACTACGACGGCGCGGCCGACAAGATAGACCGCTCGCTCGACAGGCTGGGCATCGACACCATCGATCTCTACCAGATTCACGGACTAGAGTACGAGTCGGAGTTGGACGAGATCATGGGCGACGACGGCGCGCTGGCGGCGGTTCGGGACGCGATGGACGACGGGAAAATCGAGCACCTCGGGCTCACGAGTCACGGTGACCCCGATCTCATTCTCTCGGCCATCGACCGCATCGACGACCTCGAAACCGTGATGTTTCCGCTGAATCCGGTCGTCGTCGCGAAGGACGACGGCGAACACGATTACGAGGCCGTCTTGGAGCGGGCCGAGGAGGAGGATATCGGCACGCTCGGCATCAAGGCCTTCGCGAAGGGGTCGTGGCCGCCGACGGACGAACTGCCGGAAGCGGACCGGCCGTACGCGAACTGGTACGAACCGGTCGATACACCCGAGACCATTCGCGACCGGTTCGACTTCGCGGCCTCACAGGGCCTGAGCACCGTCGTCTCGCCGGGCGACCCGAAACTCGTGACGATGGTCATGAACGCCGCCTCGCGCTATGACGGGATGGACGAGGCCGCACAGCGCTCGCTCGTCGAGGAAGCGCGTCACGACGACAGCCCCGTTCCGGAACAACTCCACCACTGAGCCGTGGCGAGCGGGAACGAAGGAGCGGGCGTCCCGCGGACGGTCAAGGCTGCTCTCGCCGACAGACCAGTCGCGGGCCGCGTCTGTCTGGAAGCGGGAGCTGGCGTCGGCAACACCACGGCGGGCTTGCTGGCGGCGGGCGCAAAGCGGGTGTACGCCGTCACCGACGACCCCGAACACGCCGCTCTCGTGCGCGAGCGGTGCGGGGGCAAGTCGAATCGCCTCGTCGTTATCGAGGCCGACCTCCGAGAGACGCCGCTCCGAACGGATTCCGTGGACTTCGTCACCGCCCACGGCCTCTGTAACGTCCTCGCGCCCGCCGCGCTGGATTCGGTCGCCGCCGAACTCACCCGCATCGCCTCACCGAGGGCGCACCTCGTTCTCGACGACTACGCGCCGCTCCCCGACGACGCCGCGGTGGGGGACCTCTTCGCCGTCGAGAACGCCGCGAGCGAACTTGCGGACGGTCGGCCCGCGCTCTCGTTCTATCCGGCGCGGCTCCTCCGCCGCCTGTTCGTCGGTCACGGCTGGGCCTTCGACCGCGAAAAGACGTTGCTCGACCCGGTGCCGTGGACGGCGAATCACCTCTCGGCGCACGCCGCGGCGGCCCGCCACGCCGCCGCGCGACTCCCGCCGGGACTGGGCGACCCGCTGGTAAAACGGGCCGACGAGCTGGAAGCGACTATCGGCTCCGAGTCGGTCGGCCGGATGTACAGCGTCGCGCTGACACTGCCGGAGGGCTCCGAACCGGCATAATCCGCCCGCGACTTTAAACCGGATGGCGACCTAACGTGTCACCAAGCCGCATGACGACCGAGCCGTCGTTCTCGATTCCCGCCCACCCGAAACGCCGCTACCCCTACGACGAGGGGGTCGAGTACGAGGGCGGCACGGAGTTCGAACTCATTCCTGACGAGGAGCGGGCGACGCCGGAACTCGCCGCGACGGTGCGTAACCTCCTCGCCGACGGACCGTACCGCTACGGCGACTTTCACGACCTCCCGATGCCGCTGTGGTTGGTCCGCGACGAGGAGACGGCCGACGTGTTCCGCGTGGCCGTCCGCGACGGAACCGTGCGCCTGCACGTCTTGCCGACCACTGAACCCGACGGCCTGCGGCGGTTCTACGACCGACTGCGGGCGTCCGACGCCGACTGTCAGTGGACCGTCGAGCGCCGGGTCGACGCAACGTAGCGCGCCAAGACGGCGGGACCACGGTTGTCACGGACCCAAAACCGTCTTACCCGATTGCCTCTATTCCCCGTTTATGACCGTCTCTCGTGAAGTGGAGTTATCGGGCCACATCATCGACTCGGGGATGATGCAGGCCTGTTTCGGCATCGTGATGGACATGGGCGGGTCGTTCTCCGTCGAGGAGTTCGATATCGGCCGCCACAAGGACGACGAGTCCTACGCCCGACTCCTCGTCGAGGCCGACGACCCCGCACACCTGCAGTCCATCGTCCACGAACTGCACCAGAACGGCGCGAACCCCGCTGACCCCAAGGACGCCACGCTCGAACCCGCACCCGCCGACCAGGTCGTCCCCCACGGCTTCTACTCAACGACGAACCACCCGACGTACGTCCGCTACGACGGCGAGTGGATCGGTGTCGAAAACATCGAGATGGACTGTGCAGTGGTGGTGGAAGATCCCGCGGAGCGAAGCTCCGCGGACCGTTCGAGCGGGCAGAGCCCGCGAGAAGACGGAGAGAGTCCGAAAGCGTACACCAAGGTTCTCAACGCCGTCGAGGAAGGCGACCGCATCGTCACCGGCGACACCGGCATCAAGGTCGAACCGCCCGAACGCCCTCGCGACTCGGGCGGCGCGTTCGGGTTCATGCAGGGCGGCGTTTCCTCGGAGCGCCCCTCCGAGTCCACCATCGAGAAGATAGCGACCGCAATCCGAGAGACGAAAAAGGAGGGCGGGAAGGTGCTGGCCGTCTGTGGACCCGCACTCATCCACTCGGGGGCTCGGGAGGAACTCGCTCAGTTGGTCCGCGAGGGGTACGTCGACATGCTCTCGGCCGGCAACGGCTTCGCCGTCCACGACATCGAACGCGACCTCTATGGCACGTCACTCGGCGTCGACACCGAGACGTTGGACCACGCCCGCCACGGCCACAAACACCACATCTACACCATCAGTGAGGTCATCCGCGAGGGCTCCATCCCCGAGGCCGTCGAGTCGGGGACTATCGAATCGGGCGTCATGTACGAGTGCGTCGAGAACGACCGCCCGTTCGTGCTGGCTGGGTCCATTCGGGACGACGGGCCGCTTCCGGACACCATCACCGACGCCGTCGAGGCCCAGAACGCCATCCGCGAACAGGCACACGAGGCCGACATGGTTTTGATGCTCTCGACGCTGCTGCACTCGGTCGCCGTGGGCAACTGTCTCCCCTCGACCACGCGGGTCGTCTGTGTCGACATCAACCCCGCGACGGTCACGCAGCTGCTCGACCGCGGCTCCGCACAGGCCGTCGGGATGGTCACCGACATCGGCACGTTCGTCCCGATGCTGGCGGATAAGCTGGTCGAAACGGCCGAATAGCGCACCGACCGCGAGAGACGAACGGTGCGAAGCACCGTGAGTCAGCGAGCGGCCTTTTTTGGTCCAGATTTTTCAACGAGTGGTGCGCTTTGCGCACCCGAGGATGAAAAAGGTGGATCGCGCACGTTCGTCCCGATGCTGGCGGATAAGCTGGTCGAAACGGCCGAATAGCGGGCACTGGAGAAAGCTTATTCGACCCCGTCGGAAACGTCAGGCGTGCTCCGCCGAACCCTCCTCACGGCCGCGTCGACGACGCTCGCTGGCTGTGGTCTCACTCCCGCTCCCCCGTCGGCCGAATCGTACCCCGAGTCCCCGCCGAACGCCTTTTTCTCGTACCGATGGCTCCCCGACCGAACGGCGTGCGCCGTTCGGTTCGACCGAGGTAACCGGCTGACGCCGGCGAACACCGCGGCTCTCCGAATCAGGTCGGACGACGGTGACGGCGAGACGGTATGGGTCAGCCGAGACGCGGATGCAGAAGCGTCCTATCCCCTCGAACCGGGCGCGGTCCTCCGTCATCCAGTCGGCGATGCGACCGGGCTTCGCGTGATTTGGACAGGGCCTGACGGCGACCGGAGCGTCGTGTTCGGTCGCGCGGTTCGACCGACGCCGGCGGCCGAGGACGGCGGATGAACCGCCGGCAGTTCCTCGCCGGTCTCGGCGGGGCGGCCGCGGTCGGCGGTGGCTACGCTGGCGTCCGGTTGGCCGACCTCCGACCGTACGATCCCGAACTCCCGTCCGGCGAGACGCCGCGAGAGCGAATCATCGCCGCCGCGCGCCACCGCTACGTCGCCGACCATCGGGCGGTGACTCGTGTTCGCATGACTCGTGACTCGGCGGGGGACTCGGGATACGACGCCGCTCGCTACCGGCAACACCACGAGCACTCTCGCCGGGAACACACGCACGTATTCACTACTCGCCGTCGCCCTGCCGGGCGGGTACCTCACCCGTTTCCCGGATTGCTCGGGCTGTTTCACTGGAACGGTGTCGGCCGAGGCGAACTGCCGGCCACCTCGGTGATCCACCTGACCGACGGTGCTATCCGCACCAGTTGGGACGCGCCGACGCCCGACGGCGTCTCGGCGCGCCCGAAGTTCGGTGACGACGGGACGTACGCGACTCACAGCCCACGGTCGTCGGGCATGTTCGGGGAATTCGTCCGCCCGCACCGAACCGCGTGGCGAGAGACCGACGACGGTACCTACGAGGTGTCGACCCGCGACGGCTACGCGCAGGTTGTCACGCTCGCGCGCGGTATCGAACGACTCCACGGCGACTGCCGGGTCGTAGTGAGTTTAGACGACGCCGGGCGACTCGCTCGCGTAGTCGATGATCGGACGATGACACTCGCCGACGCCGAGCGGGGGCGGGGAGGTGACGAACGCGCGGAGCGGACCGTCGGCTACCGCGTCGTCACCGAGTTCGACCGATACGGCACCGCGACTGCACCGCGGCCAGCTGGCGAACTGAACCCCGACACGCGCACGCACCTCGCAAGTGCGTTCTACGACTTGCGCCGCTACTGAACTATCGCGTCGAGCGCTCCGTCGATGGTCGCCACTCCGCGGAGTCAGTACAACCCACCCTCTCGGTTTCGACTGACAGTAGTGAGAAAGCGAGTTGGTAGCGACGAATCGATCGTTCACCGCATCGGCCAGCCGTGACGTCGCCTCAGACGCCTTCGAGATCCGAGCGGTACTCGTTGATCTTGTCGTCGGCGTCGTCGAGCGTCTCGGCCACGTCCTCGCCGTCCCCACCAGCGATTTCGCTGAGCGCCGACTGGATGCGGGCGAGACGACCGTGGTCGGGACCCCGGTCGGCTGTCGAGAGCCGTTCGAGTTGGTCGGCGAGTTCGTCGAGGCGTTCGTTGGCGTCGTCGCTGTCGGTCTCCTCGGCGGCGGATTCGAGCACGTCGCTGGCTGTTGCGAGTTCTTCGCGTGTCATGGTCGGCGATTCTCCCAAGAGGGATAAAACGGTTCCCGTCGTGGAGAATCCTGCGCCTGTCGCCGACGGCGAGCGCCGGCAGGCGGGGGCGATTTTCAGGTTGAGCGTCCTCGGACTGGTCGCTCGATGTGTCGCCCGCCCCGGATTACCGACGATCGTCCGGAGAGAACCGTCCCGTCCGGCTCCCGTCGGAGCGCCACGAGCGACCGAGCTACCGGCAAAATAGCCACTCGTCGCGTGTCGTGGTGCAGTACCCACACTCAAGGTCCCGCTGGCTGAAACGGGACCATGGACTCGAAGCGTTTTCTCTTCGTTTCGGCCGACGCCGCGTTGATAACCGACCTCGCGTGGCAAGTCCACCGCGAGGGCCACGACGTGAAGTACTACGTCGAAGCCGAGAACGACCGGGAGATCGGCGACGGGTTCGTGCCCAAAACGGACGACTGGGAGGCAGAAGTCGAGTGGGCTGACGTGATCATCTTCGACGACATCTGGGTCGGCTCCGATATCGGGACGGGTGAGCTTGCCCAGGACCTCCGCGAGCAGGGGAAAGCCGTCGTCGGCGGCACGCCGAACACCGACCGACTCGAAGAGGATCGCGGCTACGCGATGGAGATCCTCGAAGAACACGGCGTGAACACGGTCGAGCACCACGTCTTTGAGGACTTCGACGCCGGCATCCAGCACGTCCAAGAGAATCCAGCACCGTACGTGATCAAACCGCTCGGGGAGGTCCAGAACGTCAAGCGACTCCTCTACGTCGGCAACGAGAACGATGGCAGCGATGTCGTCGACGTCCTTCGTGCCTACAAAAAAGCGTGGGGCCATCGGATGAAAGGCTTCCAGCTCCAGCGGAAGGTCGAGGGCGTGGAGATCGCTATCTGTGGGTTTTTCAACGGTGAGGAGTTCATCAACCAAGTCAACTTCAACTTCGAGCACAAGAAACTGTTTCCGGGCAACATCGGTCCGTCAACAGGTGAAATGGGCACATCGATGTTCTGGGGCGGGCGGAACAAGCTGTTCGAGGAGACGTTCGGCAAACTCGAAGAGTGGCTCGCTGCGGAAGGGTACGTCGGGAGTATCGACATCAACTGTATCGTCAACGAGACCGGCATCTACCCGCTTGAGTTCACCCCGCGGTTCGGATACCCGACGATTGCGTTGCAGGAGGAATCGCTCGAATCGCCGACGGGCCAGTTCTTCTCCGACCTCGCACACGGGAACGACCCCGAGGTCGCTGTCCACAACGGCTACCAGATCGGCGTCCGCATCGTCCTCCCACCGTTCCCGTTCGACGACGAGAAGACCTACGACGAGAGTTCGCGCAACGCCGCCGTCGTCTTCGAGACGGAGAGCCGTGAGGGAATTCACCTCGAAGACGCAAAGCGCGTCGACGGCCAGTGGCGCGCCGCGGGGGACAACGGGATGCCACTCGTCGTGACGGGGAAAGGCGAGACGATGCAACAGGCCCGAGCGCAGGCGTACGACCGCATCGACGATATCGTCATGCCGAATATGTACTACCGGGACGACATCGGCGAGCGGTGGCGCAAGGGCGACGGCGACCGACTGCAGGCGTGGGGATACCTCGGCCCGCAAACCTAGCCACCGAGGGCGACGGCTGGGGCGGCCGACCCCTCTGACGTACCGCCTCGGCTGTTCAGGGGTTCGGCGCGTAGAGCGCGTAGAGTATGGATATCATCCCCAGTGCGACGACCACCGCCGCGACGAACCCCGACTCGAAGATGGTCACGCGAAGCACCTCGAACAGCACGCCTTCCAACAGGCCGCCGAGACCGATCAGCCCGAACCCGAGGCCGACGTAGCGCAGCAACTGCGCCCCGTTTCGTCGGTAGCCTCGGTAGGCCTGGTACGCGATGACCAGCGCCAGCGCGGTCGTGAACAGCTTCGCGATGACGAATAGCGTGTGTTCCATCGGTCAGTCGCTCCGCATATCTTGGAAGATGGACGTGAGTCGGTCGGCGGGATCGGGTCGCCAGTCTATCTGAACGTCGAACCCCTCCGCTCGGAGAAGCACTTCGACGCGTTCGAGGCGCGCTTCGTACTCCCGATAATGGCGGCCTCCCGGGTCGACGTGGGTGTACTCTTCGAGGAGCCCCTGTTCGACGAGGGCGTTGACGCGACGAGAGACCGTCGGCCGGGACATCCCACACTTCTCGCTGAGTTCCTTCGCCGAGAGTCGCGTGGTCTTCGTCGCCACGAGGATGTCGCGGGCGTAGTCGTCGTCGAGCGTCGCAAAGAGGTCCGGTGGGCTCGGCTCCGCAGTCACACGCCGCTAGTCCAGGGGGAGGGTCAAATAGCTACCCCGATTTTCTGACCGAGAACACTGGCTCACTGTTATATGCTGTCTGCTCCCCTCTATTCAGTCGAAGGTGAAGTAAATATGTCTACCATCAAATCCGGCGTCAACCAACTCGAAAGCAAGGTCGGCGGGCACACCGTCGGCGGCCGCGTCCACAGCCTCAGCGCGTGGTTCGTCCTTGCACTCAGACTCATGATGGGCTACGCGTTCGCGTACTCCGGCTTTACGAAGATCGTGGCCGCAGAGCCGTTCTCGGCCGGCGGTTACTTAGCGAACGTCGCGGCGACCAACGGTAACCCCCTCGCCGGCCTGTTCGCGTGGATGGGCACGACGCCGTGGTTCGTCGAGTTCGCCAACGTCGCCGTCCCGTGGGGTGAACTCCTCATCGGTCTCGGGCTCCTCGTCGGCGCTGTCGTCCGCCTCGCGGCGTTCTTCGGCGCGCTGATGATGCTCATGTTCTACTTCGGGAACTGGGACATCGCCCACGGCCTCATCAACGGTGACTTCGCGTACATGCTCGTGTTCCTCGCGGTCGCGGCGTTCGGTGCCGGCCGCATCCTCGGACTCGACACGTACATCGAACAGTACGAGATCGGCGGCCAGGCGCTCGTCGAGCGCTTCCCCGTCCTCGAATACGTCCTCGGCTAACCACGCCGATTCTCACACGGAGAGACGACTCATGCAAAACCCGATTCGAACTCGCGGAACCCGTTCTCTGGCACTCGTCGTCGTCGGCGCACTCGCGCTTGCGATTGCCGCTGGAATCATTCTGACGCAGGCGACCCTGCCCGAAACCGGAACTGTAGCTTGGCTTGCACTCCTCGTCGGGCTTTCCATCGCTGTGCTCTACTGGCTGACTGTCCGTTCGCGGGCCGAAGTGCACACCGAAGACCGCGCGCTCGCCGTCCTCCGCGAACAGTACGCTCGCGGCGAGATCGACGACGAGGAGTTCGACCGCCGACGTGCCCGCCTCGCGTCGAACCGATAAATCGCGCCATCCGAGCGAGACGCATTTCGACGATTTTGACGACGAATCCGAGCGACTGCCGTCTTCGCTTCGACTTTGGCACATGCCAGCCGACTACCTATCCGTGTGTAGCACCTACACATAGTTGCGCGATGAACGCTACTCCAGACGCCGACGAACTACACGTCTCGCGTTCCGAACACGGAAACCAGTGGACGGTCGCGGTCGACTTCGGCCCCGCGGCGAGCGACGCCGTGACCGTCGAAATAGTCGGCGACACAGCGATCGTCGCCGTCGACGCCCCCGGACAGCGAACGGAGTTCGATGTCCCGCTCCCCGACGACGACGGCGACATCACGGTGAACAACGGCGTCCTCACTATCCAGAACGCGGCCTGAGAGAGCGGTGTGCCGTTCGGTGGCGCGCGTTCGATCACGATTCTCGCCGACTCGATAGACTCCACAAGGGCTTTCACCGCGTTGGCGGTACGGAGGCACAATGACGACCGCCGATCAGACGACCGAGGAGCTGCCGACGCTCCGTGGTTCCGTCCCCCCGCTACGCGAGTGGGCCCGTACGTTCCTCATCGGTATCTGCATGGGCAGTGCCGACGCCGTCCCGGGCGTCTCCGGCGGGACCATCGCCCTCATCGCGGGCATCTACGGCCGTCTCATCGCCATGATCACGGCCATCACGCCCGAGCGAATCGTCGACTTCCTCACGGCGCTACTGCCGGTCGACGGCGGCGTTTCCGTCCGCAGAGCGCTGGCCATCTGGGAGGAGATCGACGGCTGGTTCGGCCTCGCGCTGGCCGTCGGCGTCTTCACCGCCGTCATCCTCGTCACGCGCATCGTCCACATCGCCAGCGAGAACTTCCCGACGCTGCTCTTTGGCTTCTTCTTCGGTCTCATCGCCATCTCCGCAGTCATCCTGCTGCGCGAACTCTCCATCGGAACTGCCTTTCAGGCCGCCGCCGGTGTCGTCGGCGTCGTCCTCGCGTTCCTACTAGCTGGTCCCGTCGAATTTCTGGAGGGCGGCGGTCTGCCGCTCATCTTCGTCGCGGGCGCTATCGGCGTCAGCGCGATGATCCTCCCCGGCATCTCGGGGTCGCTCCTGCTGGTCATCCTCGGACAGTACACCCGCATGTCCGACACGCTCAGCGCGTTCATCGACTCGCTGCTCGCGCTCGTCACCGGCGGCCCGCTCACGCCGGTAATCGAGAACGGCACCGTCGTCGTGACGTTCATCGTCGGCGGCCTCGTCGGCCTCTTTACTATCTCGCGGGTCGTCCGCCGGGCGCTGGACCGCAACCGGCGTGCCACGATGGCCTTCCTCGTCGGCCTCGTCGTCGGCGCGCTCCGTGCCCCCGTTCAGGAAGTGGCGATCACGGGGCCCGGCTTCACGACGGACGTGGCGCTGGCCTTCGCCGGTGCCGCCGTCGTCGGCGCGGTCTTCCTCCTGATACTGGACTGGTACGCCGTCGACCTCGACCTCGACTCTGTGTAGTGTAACGTCGATACTGAATTTCTGACGGCTGGGGAGTCCGATTGTGAACGGCCAGAAAGCCCCGCTTTCAATTCCACCCGTGTCGGCTGTGGTACAGACTATAGGGTGGGACTGAAAGGGGCGACTGTCTGCGGGAACCCCGGCGATGCAAGCACGCGAAGCGCGCGCAGCGAGCCGCGGGACTGCAGACAGTCGGGGCTTTCTGGCTCTCTGCGAACGCTGCTGTTCGGTTATCTACCCCCCTCAAGAAACCACCAGCGACGCCAACTCGAACTAGAAGGCGCGGTGGTACTGCACTGGCGGTTCGACTTCAGCACCCAGTTCCTCGGCGGCGTGGAGCGCGAAGTACGGGTCTCGGAGGTGTTCGCGGCCGACGATGGCGAGGTCGGCTCGGTCGTTGCCGACGATGGCCTCGGCTTGCTGGGCGGTCGTGATGCCGCCGACGGTGCCGACGCCGATATCGGAGTCGGTCTCCTCGCGGATTCGTTCGGCGTACTTGAGTTGGTAGTTCGGGCCGGCGTAGGGCGGCGTGGAGTCGGGCGTGATCGCACCGCCGCTGACGTCGATGAGGTCCGCGCCGACCTCGTGGAGGTCGTCGGCGAGGCGGACGGAGTCCTCGACGGTCCACGACTCGCGGTCGGGGAGCCAGTCCGTCGCGGAGATACGGACGAACACGGGCTTGTCGTCGGGCCACACCTCTCGAACGGCGGCGGTGACCTCGCGGGCGAGGCGTGTCCGGCCCTCGAAGTCGCCGCCGTAGTCGTCCTCGCGGTGGTTGGTCACGGGCGAGCAGAACTCGTGGAGGAGGTAGCCGTGGGCGGCGTGAACTTCGGCTATTTCGAAGCCGGCGTCGCGGGCGCGCTCGGCGGCCGCGCGGAACGAGTCGATGACCGACTCGATGCCCGCTTGGTCCAGTTTCTCCGTTTTCGGAGCCTCGTCGTCGGCATAGGGCCACGGGTCGTCGCTGGGACCGACGACGTCCCAGCCGCCCTCGTCGGGACCGAGCGGGTCGTGGCCCTCCCACGGCCGACTCGTCGAGGCCTTCCGGCCGGCGTGGGCCAGTTGGATGGCGGGCACAGAGCCCTGCTCGCGGGCGAACTCGGCGACGGGTTCGAGCGCCGCTGCGTGCTCGTCGCTCCAGATGCCGAGATCCTCCGGGGAGATGCGGCCCCGCGGCTCGACAGCGGTGGCTTCGGTCATCACGAGGCCTGCGCCGCCGACGGCCCGCGAGCCCAGATGGGTGCGGTGCCACTCCGTGGCGAGGCCGTCGCGGTCCTCACAGGAGTACTGACACATCGGCGAGACCATGATTCGGTTCGGTATCGTCGTCTCACGCAGGGAAAGCGAAGAGAACAGCGCTGTCATCGGAGGCCGTTAGCGGCCGAGTCGGATAACCGCAGGGACGGCAGTGGCTCCTGCCGGAGAGCCGCGTCGTTTCGCAGGTGTCTTTGAGACGACCGTTCGGCAGATGGATGTCGTCACTGGACAGTTCCGCCGGAACCGCGACCGGCTCCATCCGAGAAGACGACGTGGAGGTCTCGGAGCCACGCCTCGGCGTTATCGTGTCCGTGATATCGGATTTCGTCGGTCCGACGGTCGTAGTCGAGCCAACCCGTGTGCGCCAGTTTCGGGAGATGCGTGTGAACGAGTCCGACCTCGAGTTCTCCCTTACGCATCCCGGGTATTCGACGCCCGATATGCGAGACAAGCTTGTCGAAGGAGACGGTCTGGGAGTCGGTGTAGTTCTCGAAGAAGTGGACGATTTCGCGGCGAACGGTGTGGCTCAAGACGTCCAGTAGTTGGCTCACCTGTGGTGCCTTATCTGGGTAGCAAGATTGAGACGACACGGGTATCTATATTGGCATCTGTTCACATAAAACATCGCTCCGGTTCAAAGGTGGACGATACTCCGTTCTCAAAGTGAGAACGCCGTGATGATTACCGAAGGACCGCTCGTCCAACGCGTGTCTCCGAGAGATCGAAGTCGAAGCGGTCAGTCCACAGCAGGCCCGCGCCCAGTAGCACTGCCAGCCCGACCGGGACCCAGTTCGCGTAGAAGAGGTTGATGCCGCCCCAGAGGACGACGAAGCTCACTAAGTCGTCGAGCATGAACTCGCAGGATTCGAGGCGGCGGCGGAGGCCAGCCCGATCGAAGCCCCAATCGAACAGCAGGACGGCGACGGTGCCCGAGAGGAGCCAGCCCTCGTAGTTCGACCACGGGACGCCGTAGAACTGCTCGACGGTGTACTCCCAGAAGCCGATGGAGACCGCGCCGGGGTCCAACACCAGGTCGACGAGCAAGACGACGGCGAGCGTCGAGAGCAGGCGCGGGAGCGCAGACTCACCACGCCGGCCGAGCAAGAGGAGAACGAGCAGGTAAGCGTTCAGCACCAGCGGGAAGAAAAACACCGGTAGACCGAGCGGTACCTCGCCGAACAGCATCGGTCCCAACTCGACCCCGTAGCTGAACTCGCCGTAGGGCCAGCCGGTTCGCACGCCGACCAGTTCGATGCCGTAGGAGTACACCGTCAGCGCGACGAGCGCGGCCGTCGCACGGCGGTCGAGCAGCGGGAAGACGCCCGCGACCAGCGGCAGGCGCATCACCATCGTCCCGAAGAGGACGAAGAAGGGGTTGTACGTCAACGGCGGCGGGAGCAGCCCTTCGGCACTGGCGAGCAGCGTCACCGCCCCGACGAGCGGAAAGACGACAGCGATGGTGAACCGGTGTTCCCGAACGAGCGCGTCGAGTCGCGCGGTCGCCGTCTGGCGATCCGCCGCCGACATCCACGTCGACCACCGTTCGCACCACTCAGCCATACAGCATCACCCACAGGCCGAGAAGCGTGAACGTCATTCCGACGAGCGTGTTGACCGCCGGATACCACCAGTATGCCTCCTCGATGTCGACGCCCGCGGCGAGGATGCCGAAGACGAGCACCGGATAGACGAGCAAGAGCGCGCCGAACGCCCAGTGCGTGAGCGCGAACGTCGCGGCGGCCGCGAGCCAGCATGCCGCACAGTAGTAGTAGGTCTTCGACGCGCCAAGATACGTCGCCGTCGTCCGGATGCCCGCCTCGCGGTCGGGGTCGATATCGGGGATCGCGGAGAACGTGTGCATCCCCATCGTCCAGAGCCACGCCCCGGCGACGGCGCTTACGGGCGGGGCAATGCCTGCGACGGCGGCGTAGGCGACGACGCCGGGGAGGATATACAGCCCGTTCGAGACCGAATCGAAGAACGGCGTCGTCTTAAAGCGCAGCGGCGGCGCGGAGTACTCTATCGAAAGGAACGCCCACGCGAGCAACGCGACGACACCCAGCGTCGGCAGCCACGGGAGGAACGCGGTCGCGAGCAGGCCCGAACCGACGATCGTCCCGAGAACGACCGAGTCGCCCTGGTAGCTCACCTCCCGGCCCTGGTCCTTTTTCGGATTGTGCTCGTCCACGCCCCGGTCGAAGATGTCGTTGACGCCGTAGAGGAAGACGTTCGCCGGGAGCGTGAAATAGAGGAAGAGCGCGACCGACAGTGGCGAGAACAGTTCGCCGAGACTGGTGGCGGCGTAGGTCACGGCGACGATGACCGGGCCGCCCTGATAGAGCCAGAACCGCGGCCGTGAGAGGCGGAGCAGATAGCCCAGACGCGTCTCGGCGGAGGGGGTAATCGCCGCGAGACGGTCGGTGACGAGTGTCATTCGTAGTCGCTGATGAGCCGCTCGGCCGTGTTCTGGCCACTGATGAGACACATCGGCATTCCGATGCCGGGCGTCGTAAAGGAACCCGTGAAGTAGAAACCGTCGACGGCCGACGAGCGGTTGTTCGGGCGAAGCAGTGCGGTCTGACGAAGCGTGTGTGCTAGTCCCAGTGCGGTGCCTTCGGTGGCGTTGTATCGCTCGCCGAAGTCGGAGACGGCGAACTGCTTCTCGTAGACGATGCGGTCCCGGAGGTCGACGCCGGTGTTGTCGGCGATGTCGGCGAGGATCTTCTCGCGATACGTCTCGCGAATCGCGTTGCCGTCGTGGAGGCCGGGCGCGACGGGGACGAGGACGAACAGGTTCGAGTGACCATCGGGCGCGACGCTGTCGTCCGTCTTCGAGGGGACACAGAGGTAGTACGCCGGGTCGTCGGGCCAGTCGGCCTCCTCGAAGATGTCGTCGAAGTGTGGTTCCCAATCAGTCGGCAGGACGAGCGTGTGGTGAGCGAGCGGGTCAACGTCGCCCTCGACGCCCATGTACATGAGGAAGGCGGAGGGTGCGTAGGTCCGGTCGTCCCAGTAGTCGTCGTCGTACTGGCGCTCGTGGTCGGGCAGCAGTTCGCGCTCGGCGTGGGCGTAGTCGGCGTTGACGACCACCTCGTCGGGGTGGAGCGTCTCGCCGTGGACCGTCTCGACCAGAAATCCCTCTTTCCGGCGGGAAATCTCCTCGACTTCGGCGTCTGTCTCGTAGGTGACGCCCAGTCCCTCGCCGAGTTCGACGAGCGCGTCTACTACCGAAGCAATGCCGCCCTCAGGGTAGTAGACGCCGAGGTTGAAGTCGACGTGGCTCATCATGTTGTACAGCGCCGGCGTGTTCTTCGGCGACCCGCCCAGAAAGACGAGCGTGTACTGCATTATCTGCTGGAGTTTCGGGTGCTCGAAGTAGTCCTCGACGTGGCCCTGCATCGACCCGAGCAGTTGGAGGCCGATGGGCGCGGCGGTCAGCACGTCAAAGTCGATCCAGTCGCGCAGGCGCGAGCGGTCCTCGTAGACGAACTTCTCCATCGACGTCTCGTAGTGTCGTTCGCTGGTGGCGAGGTAGTCGTCGAACGCCTCGGCCGCGCCGGGTTCGTACGCCTCGAACTTCCGGCGCATCTCGGCGTTGTTCCCGGTCACGTCCAACCGGTCGCCGTCCTTGAAGAAGACGCGGTAGTGGGGGTCGAGTCGTTCGAGTTCGTAGAAGTCGCTCGGTTCCTTCCCGAAGTACGCGAAGAAGCGCTCGAACACGTCGGGCATCAGATACCACGACGGCCCCATGTCGAACTCGAACCCTTCCGCTTCCAGTCGGGAGGCTCGGCCGCCCAACTGTTCGTTTTTCTCCAGGAGTCGCACGTCCGCACCTGCGTCAGCCAGATAACAGGCTGCCGAGAGTCCGCCGAACCCGCCGCCAACGACGACTACCTCCTCATCAGACAGGTCACTCATTACGTATATCTGGCGGCCGGACCAGCAATAAACCCGCGGCCAAACAGATTGGGGTGACAGCGTAGCAGGGGTGACGAACGTCGAGGGGAACACCGATTCGAGGGGGTCCGGTGCAAACGGAGATGAAGCTGGCATCCCAACGCGGAGTTATGAACGACGCGACGGTGGTCGTGACAGGAGCGAGTCGCGGAATCGGGAGAGCGGTCGCACGCGCGATCGCGGCCGCAGGTGGCCACGCCGTCGTCTGTGCCCGTAACGCCGATGAACTGGCTGCGGTGGCCGACGAAATCGATGCTGACGAGGGGAAAATGACCGCAGTCCGGGCCGACGTCCGCGACGAGTTCGACGTCGAGCGACTGGTAGAGCGTGCGGCACGAGTCGGCGGGGAGATCGACGGTGTAGTCGCCAACGCGGCCATCTATCACGGTGACGCGGGGGAGACGCCGCTCCCAGAGGAATCGTACGCGGCGTTCGACGACCACCTGCGGACGAACGCGCGCGGCGTGTTCGCGACGATACGCGAGTCAGTTCCGCACCTCGCATCCGACGCACGGGTCGTCGTTCCGACCGGTGCTGTCGCCAGACGGGGGTTGCCCGGCTACGGGTCCTACGCCGTCTCGAAGGCCGCGGCGGAAGCCGTCGCTCGCGGTTTCGCGAGCGACCTTGACGCGACGGTTGGCGCACTCGACCCCGGGCAGGTGGCGACCGACCTCTCGGGCGACGGCGGCCGCGACCCCACCGACGTCGCCGAGATGATTCTGTGGGCACTCACTGACGCCCCCGAATCGGCACTCGACGGCGCTGTCATCGACTGGACGGGCTATCGGGACGCGACCCGATGAGTCCGACCGAGGGTTTTATTAGCAACACTACACTGGTCTCCAGTAATGCCTATTAACGAAAGAAGTGTTTTTAATAACTCTGGACGTCCGTCCGCTCTCGGGGTCCTCGGGGTCCTCGGCTTACTCGTACTGTCGACCGTCGGTGTCGCCGGCGGGGCAGGAAAGGTGCTCGTCATCTCGTGGGTCGCATTCGTCGCGATGGCCCTCGGCGCGTGGCTGGGGTCGCGGGCCGACCGGACGAGCCCCCACCGCCTCGTCTGGGGATACGGGCTGGCGAGCGGTGCGATGGTCACTTCGGCGGCGATGTTCCTCGTCCCGCAGGCGATGGGACTCGGGACGGCCGCCGGGACGCCGCGCATCGGCGGCATCGGTATCGCACTCGGTATCGTCGCCGGCTACGGTACCCACACCGTCGGTCACCGACTGACTCATCTGGATACGTCCTTCGATACGACCACGGCCGCTATTGCCGCGCACGCGCTCTCGGCGGGACTCATCATCGGCCTCGTCTATGCCTCGATGCCGACGCTCGGCTTACTGCTGGGGCTGGCTATCGTCTCACACAAGGGACCGGCCGGCTACGCCGCTGCGCGTCGCCTCCGTCGTGACGGGAAGTCCGCCACCGCGCTCTTGCTCCCGGCGGCCGGCGTCGGTCTCACCGCCATCCCGTCGGCCCTGTTGACGCTCCCGCAGACGCCGGTCGTCAACGCCGTCGTCTTCGGCTTCGCCGCTGGCATCTTTCTCCACGTCGCGATGGACTTTCTCCCCAACTGCGAGGCCGGCAGCGAGATCGACGAGGTCTGTTCGCTCCACGAACACTCCCACGACCTGCTCGACGAACTCCGGAGCCACGCCGTCGGGTCGACGGTCACCGGCGCGGCGCTGGTCGTCCTCGCGTGGGTGACAGTCGCTCCGTGAGAACCGTCGTTCACCGCGGTATCCCGGCCGATTCGACCGGTCGCAGCCTACAACTGGTCGGAAAACCCTTCGTCGTCGAGTATCTCGTCAGCCCGTGGGACCTCCTCGCGCAGGGCGTCGAGTTCGTCGGTCAGGTCGCTGTACGCCGCTGACTGTTGCAGCGTCTCCTGGTCGACGTGCTGTTCGACATCTCTCTTCCTCGTCACTATCGCCAGCAACCGACGTTCCTCCGGTTCGTACGTCGCCCGCCGCTGTAACGACTCGAAGAGGTCGTGTAACTCCTCGGGGCTCGTCAGCGGTTTCATCCGATACGTATCGTACCGCACGTCGAGCATGGCTTCGTCGGGTTCGAGCGCCGACAATATGGCGATACGGCAGTTGATGTCTCGCTCCCGAATGGTCTTGGCTACTTTCTCGCCCGAACACCCCGGCATCTGCCGGTCCAGCAAGGCGAGGTCGACCGACTCGTCGAGCAACTGTATCGCTTCTTTCCCGTCGTAGGCGACGCGCGTCGAACACGTATCGCAAATCCACCGTTCGTACGCGTCGGCGAGCGGTTGCTCGTCGTCGACGACCAACACGGTCGGTTCGGGGTTCTCCTCCTGGCTCGCGTGTTCTTGTACGCACGACCCGCCGTCGGCCACGGTTCGAATCATGTCTCCAGTCGACAGCACAGGAGATAGACGACCTCTCGTTTCGATTCCTCGGATAGTAGAGGAGAGTGACTCATCGGTATCGCCCCCTCAGTGGTGGACGTAATAAAAGACTGGAGATGCTCCCGTCGGTTTCACGCCTCTTAGCCCCGCTCCTCTGGTATTACACCGGTCTTACGGCAGGAATACGGACGCTGAATTCCTGCTATCTTGTGCGACCGTTGCACGCGAGATAGAGGCGGAAAGCTCTCGTTTACATTCCAAATGTATCGGGTACTCGCGGAATGGATGTCTCGCCCGCCGGGCCCGCGTCAGTACCTCTCCTGGGTATGCTTGAAGATGGGCGGCTCGCCCCTTCTCGCCACGACCGTCTATTTTCCGCGCCTGACCGAATGCCTTCGGATGGCTTCGAACCCGTTCGAAGCCACAGTAATCGGTCGAGAGGGACCGTCTCGGGCCACACCATTGTGGCTCGAAGTAGCGCGCTACCACCGCCGGTTTCCCGGCCGACGGGCGCTTTAGGCCCTGAATAATCGAATCACTCGTGTGAGAACGGCGGCCGATGTCCCCGAGCAGTGACAGGTCTCTCTCGGCGTCGTCGCCCGAGATATCTCCGCGGGAGAGCACCGCTGGGAAAACGAGTGTCAGGAGCGCGGCGACCGGGAGAACGCTGGCTCGTCGGCCCCGCGCTCCCTATCAGCTCCCTGCCGTCGTCGACAAAACGTTCTTCGTCGGCACTGCTGGGTAAGAGAATCTCCACGCGAGTACGAATCGGCATTAGGTGAGAGCGTCGGCGCGGCTTACGTCTCGTCGTCGTTGAGACCCTCGTTCGGGAAACACTCCCCGAGGTCGTGGATCATGTCGATGGTCTCCGTCTTGAGCTCGGCATCGATGCCCTCGATGGTCTCTATCTCGTCGAGCGCACGCCGAAGGAGCGGCAGACTCAGGCGCTGGTCGACGTGACACACTGGGAGATAGAGGTCCTCGAAGTCCTCCGGCGGGATGCCGGACGTCGAGAGGAGATAGTAGTCGTCGATGTCCGCCATGTCGTCCATCGGGAAGTCCTCTTCCTTGTCCGGCACGCCGGGTGATTCCTTCGTCGCCCCACGAATCGACGGAACGTGTAACGTGAACTCTGACAGTACACTTCAAAAGACAGGTCAGAGCCCGATAGGGGCACACCCGGCAAATGAGCGCCGCGACGAGTTAGTTGTACTCCCGCCAGCGGTGGCCGCATTCCTGGCACTTGAAGAACCGCGTCGGCGGTTCGTCGGCCGACCCGGTCTGTTTGATGGTGTACCACGCCTTCCCGTGGCCACAGTCGTCACAGGTCACGTCGTTGGCGGTCGGCTTCCCCTCGAAGTTCGCGCCCTCCTCGGTCTCGATGACGTCGTCGTCACTCTGTTCGTCCGTCGTGACGAAGTCGGCCGCCCGGTCCTCGTCTTTGGCGACGCGCGCGCCACAGGACTGACAGACCATTTCGCCGCCGTCTGCGTGCATCATGGAACCGCAGTCGTCGCAGAACTGCATAGCCGCTACTGGGCGGCCCCCGCAAAAAGACGTTACTCCTCGTTGCCGAGTCGACGCTGTTCCGCGACGACCGGGCAGTCCACGAGTCTGACCGTCTCCATGTCCAGAAACTCCACGATCTCGGTATCCTCGCGCGTACACCGGACTTCTGGCGGCCCGGCGAAGTGCTCGCACTGCTCACAGTACCGGTGTTTCGAGACGTCTGCATAGCGAGTGACGCCCGCCGTCGACTGGTCACCGTCGTCCTCAGCGAGCGACGCCCACACCTCGTCGGCGTCGACGGAGCCGACATCGACCGCCTCGAAGACGCTCTCGCCAGCGCCGAAGGGGTCGCCGCCGCGGTCGGCCATCCCCGAGAACGGATCGGCTTCTCCGGTCGACTGCAGGTCGTCGTCCCCGATGGTTTCGAACTCCTCGTCGAGCGTCGAAGCCGAAGCGGCCGCCGTCTCGTCGAGATCGGATTCCTCGATGACGGCGTCGTCAGTTGCCCCGGGAGACGGGTTATTGGGTGTGTCGAGGCGCTCGAACGGGTCGCCTTCCCGGTCTGCCTGCTCGCCAAGTTCGTCGAACGGGTCGTCGTGGCCGTCGTCACTCATCGTTCGGTCCGGCCTCCAGTTGTGCGGCGGTGACGAGGCGAGCCTTCGTGCGGAAGATACCGCCTTCCGGTCGTACGTCGGAGACGGTGGTCTCGCAGTGGGGACACTGCGGGTCGGTCAACAGGCCGATCTCGACCGACTCGCCGCAACTCTCACAGGCCGCCGCCGAGACCCCTTCCTGTGCCGCGGCGCGCTTGATTCGGTCGACGGCCCGCTGATGGCTGTCGCGGCCGCCTTGGTCCTCTCGGAGGTCGCTGACGACCCACGCGACGCGTTTGAGTTTGTCTTCGACGTCGTCGAGCCGGTCCTCGATGTCGCCAGTCTGCGTCTCGACGTCGTCGACGCGGCTAGTCTGATCGTCGACGTCCTCCGCGAGACGGTTTGTGCGGTCGGTGAGTTCGCGTCGCAGTTCGGTGACTTCGCTTTCGAGTTCGGCGATTGCCTCGAACTCCGCGTGGTCGTGATCGGTCGGCGCTTTCGCGTCGGTCTCCGTCTTCACCTGGATGACCCGTTCGCGCACGTCCTCGATTTTCGCTCGAAAGTCGGCTTCGACGGCGTCGAATCGGTCGTCGAGTCGCCCCTCGACGGCGTCGGTGATCTCCGGGAGATGGTCGCCGACGGCCGACTCCGCCATCGTCTCGACTTGCCCGTCGAGGGCGTCGGCGACGGCGGCGCTGACCGCGGCGTCGAGTTGGTCCTGCATCGCGTTCTCGACGGCCGCTTCCACGTCGACAAGTGCCGACAGCGACTCGTCCTCGAAGTCGGCCGTGGCCTGATACGACGCCAGCAACTGTCTGACGACCTCTTTGCGGGGGACGCCGAGCGTCGCCGCTCGCTCGTCGAGCCACTCGTCGAGTCCCGGCGACAACTCGACGGTGACGGCCCCCTCTTCCGTCGACTCACTGGCCATTGAGTACGGTTTGACGAACCGGATAGTTAAGCGTTTGCCGCCCATTTCAGCGTCCGAGACTGGGACCAGACCGGCGGAGGATCCGGTCTCAACGTATCTTGCGTACGTCGCTGATATCGAAGCCGGCGTCGCCGAGTTCGGTCTCGAACTGAACGATGTCTTCTTCCTCCAGTTGGGAGAGGACACCGCGGAACTGCTTGACGACGAGCGTCCGGGCGCGAGTCGACCCGCCGGACTCCCACGAGAACTCCATCGTGCCGTGAGCGGCGTCGCTCAACTGCCCTTCGCGCACGTCCGAGAGCGTCTCGCTGTTGAGATGCAACAGGACGAGTCCGCCCCACTGGTGGGCCGCCTTCTGGAGACCGGAGACGAGGAAGGTGATGTCGGCCCAGTCGATGTCCTCGCCCATGCCGCTGATGAGGTCCGAAAGCGAGTCGATGACGACTAGATTGCCGGGCGCGACCTCGCTGAGTTTCGCCCCCAGCGCCCCCAACAGGTCCTCCCGTTCGTGGCGCGCCCGGAGGTCCTTGATGTTCGGTGTCTCCTCGGCGTACCACTCTCTGGGCACCGGACTCATGTGGAA
Organism: Haloarcula amylovorans; assembly: GCF_004681185.1. GTDB lineage: Archaea > Halobacteriota > Halobacteria > Halobacteriales > Haloarculaceae > Haloarcula > Haloarcula amylovorans. Next base: position 854,472 of record NZ_SRIF01000002.1, read on the forward strand.
GTACCGCTCGGAGAGGTCGTGAAACTCCACGCCCGACAGTCCCGCTTCCAGTACCTCCTCGTCCATCGCCAGTCGCATCTCCGCTTCGAGTTGCTCGCCGCTCGCGGTAAACGAGATGTAGTGGACGGCCTCCGGCACGACCGCCTCGGCTGACAACGTCCCGTAGTGGAGGTCGAAGAGGTCGTCGTCCACCTCGGCGAGACCGTTGATGACCGCGCTCGTGTGCATGAACCCCCGCGTGCCGGCCCCCGACTCCCCCGAGAGCAGTACGACGCTACCGGTCGGCGCGCCACCGTTGACGATGGCGTCCAGTTGCTTGACACCGAACGGGATACGCTCCATATCTTCTCTGTCCCGTGTGGTCGCTTAAACGCTTGGCCCCCGCTACAACGATTGGTAACAGGGTGACGACAGTGTTACTGCTACTCGTCTACCTTCGCGCCTGTGTTCCGGGGGGCAACCACGTACACGTCGCCGTCGACGCCCGCCGCGTCGAGGGCGTCCACACCGGCCTCTCGTGCCGCCGCCGCGCCGTCGGTGTCTGTCAGCCCCCAGACGGTCGGTCCCCAGGAGGACTGGCCGGCCCCGGCCACGATTGGAGCGTCTGCGAGGTGTTCGACGATGGTGCCCGCGGGCGGGCGGTAGACACCGCCCTGTTCGTCTGCGTACCACGCACCGTTGAGACGACCCAGCCGGGCCGCGGCGTCGCCGAACCGGCTGCGGTCCCGCGTGGCGATCGACGGCAGGAGTTTGCGGGTGAGCAGGGTCGAAATCTCGTCGGCGATGCCGGGATCGGCCCGCTCGATAGCCTGTCGCATGCTCTGGTCCTCCTCGCTCCCGCTCTGGCCGGGGTCGGTGTCGGGGACGACGACGAGGAACCGCCAGTGAGCCGGCACGTCGTGGCGCGCCAACACCGGCGGCACGTCCCAGTCGCCTTCGGCGGGTGGTTGGGCGGTAAAGCGTTCCGTGGGGTGGCCGCCGTCGACGACGAACCCGCCGTCTTCGAACGCGGCGACGCCGATACCGCTCCGCCCACCCCGTCCCAGTCGCGGCGCGACCGTCCGGGCGTCCGCAGTCAGGTCGTGGGCTCGCGCCACCGCGATAAGGGCCGCGAGCGCCAACTGGGTCCCGCTCCCGAGACCGACATGTCGGGGAAAGCGCTCCTCAACGGTGACGCGCGCTCCGGAGACGTCCAGCGTCTCGACGACGCGGCGGACGTAGGGTTCGGCGGCCGCGTCGTCGCAGTCGACTGCCTCGCTCGCTTCGGCGGAAACGACGAGCCGTGGCTCGTCGAGCGCGAGGCCGACGCCGCCGTAGAGGCGGTCGTGGGCGAGCGAGAGGTTCTGAAAGCCGAAGTGGAGTCGCGCCGCGGTCGTGACCGTCGCCATTGGACGGGGCTTCGAGACGGGCGGGAAAGAAGCTACTGCCAGCGGTGGGATTCGCCACCGTGTAATGTGGGACGATACCACGATTACAAGGCGTTTAAGGCGACCCGGAGTCTGGGTTCGAATATGAGTCAGCAGGAACGCCGCGAGCGTCCGGAGAAGGACCCGGACCTCCGGAGCAACGAAGTCACCGAGGGTGTCGAGAAGGCCCCACATCGCGCGATGTTCCGCGCGATGGGCTACGACGACGAGGACCTCGCCTCGCCGATGGTCGGCGTCGCCAACCCCGCAGCCGACATCACGCCGTGTAACGTCCATCTGGACGACGTAGCCGACGCCGCCTACGACGGCATCGACGACGCCGGTGGGATGCCAATCGAGTTCGGGACCATCACCATTTCCGACGCCATCTCGATGGGGACCGAAGGGATGAAGGCGTCGCTCATCTCCCGGGAAGTCATAGCTGACTCCGTCGAACTCGTCTCCTTCGGCGAGCGTATGGATGGACTGGTCACCATCGGCGGCTGTGATAAGAACATGCCGGGAATGATGATGGCCTCCATTCGGACGGACCTCCCGAGCGTCTTCCTCTATGGCGGCTCCATCATGCCCGGCGAACACGACGGCCGCGAGATCACCATCCAGAACGTCTTCGAGGGCGTCGGTGCCGTCGCCGACGGCGAGATGTCCGAGGACGAACTCGACGAGATGGAACGCCACGCCTGTCCCGGCGCGGGCTCTTGCGGCGGGATGTTCACCGCGAACACGATGGCCTCTATCTCCGAAGCGCTCGGGTTCGCGCCGCTGGGGAGCGCCTCCCCGCCCGCGGAACACGAGTCGCGCTACGACGTGGCCCGCGACAGCGGCGAACTCGTCTTGGACGTGATCGAGAACGACCGCAAGCCCTCTGATTTCCTCACTATCGAGAGCTTCGAGAACGCTATCGCGCTGCAGGTGGCCGTCGGCGGGTCGACCAACGCCGTCCTCCACCTGCTGGCGCTGGCCGCCGAGGCGAACGTCGACCTCGACATCGAGCAGTTCAACGAGATTAGCGCCCGGACGCCGAAGATCGCGGACCTCCAGCCCGGCGGCAGTCGCGTCATGAACGACCTCCACGAGGTCGGCGGCGTGCCGGTCGTCCTGCAGGCCCTCGACGACGCTGGCCTGCTCCACGGCGACGCGCTGACGGTGACGGGCAACACTATCTCCGAGGAGCTAGCGGCGCTCGACCCGCCGACCATCGCGGACCTCGACGTCGACTTCCTGAACACGGTCGAAGACCCAATCCACGAGCGCGGGGCTATCCGCATCCTCTCGGGCAACCTCGCGCCCGACGGCGCGGTCATCAAGATCACCGGCGAGGACCACCTCCACCACGAAGGTCCTGTCCGCGTCTTCGAAGAGGAAGCTAGCGCGATGGAGTACGTCCAAGCGGGCAACGTCGAGAGCGGTGACGCCATCTTCATCCGCAACGAGGGTCCGCGCGGCGGCCCAGGGATGCGAGAGATGCTCGGCGTCACGAGCGCCGTCGCCGGCCAGGGCCACTCTGAGGACGTGGCCCTGCTCACCGATGGCCGCTTTTCGGGTGCGACCCGTGGCTTCTCCATCGGCCACGTCGCCCCCGAAGCCTACGTCGGTGGGCCCGTCGCCGCCCTCGAAGACGGCGACACCATCACCATCGATATCGACGATCTCGAACTCTCGGTGGACCTCTCCGACGAGGAACTCGAAAAACGACTGGCCGACCGCGAGACTCCCGAACCGACCTATACGAACGGCGTACTGGCGAAGTACCATCGTGACTTCGGCTCTGCGGCCAACGGTGCGGTGACGAACCCCGGCGCGAAGTGGGAGTAACGCCCCGCTCGCCTCGTGTCGCAACGCCCGAGTAGGTGGAGGTCCAATCAGGGAGTGTGCCCGAAACGTACGTCTGTGCCAACTGTGGTGCGACCGTCACGCGCTCCTTCGGCGTCCGGTCGATCATCCGCACCTGTGACGACTGCGAGGAGAACGGCCGGTTTCTCCACCGCTCGCTGGTCGATTCGCTCTCTTCGCTCCCCGACGACGAACTCCCACAGGACTGGGAGTCGATGCCGCTGGACGACCGCTTCGAAGAAGCGCTGAAACGCGGCCTGATCGAGATTACGCGAAACTGAGCGTGTGTGCTCCTTCTCGAAGCGCCGAGACGACGTGTGACCAGGCGTCTCTCTAGTTTCCGACGGATATTTTTCACAATCGGAGCAAGGGCTACTACATGGCCATAGCTCCCGACCCCGCCGAGATATTCGACCGAGCGGCCGAAGAAGGCGAGCGACGGCTGAATCAGTCGGTACTCGAACTGATATCGAACAGCTTCATCGCCGGATTTACTGTCGTCTTCGGCATCGTCGCGCTCGGTATCGTCGAGGCGCACATCCCGGCGCGATACGGCGGTATCGCCGCTATCGCTGGAGCGCTCGCCTTCGGCGTCGCTCTCGTGTTTCTCATCGTCGGCCGGACCGAGCTGTTCAACGAGAACTTTTTCGATCCTATCGCCGCGATGGCCGCCCGGGACGATTCGTGGGCGGTCACACCGCTTTTGCGTCTCTGGGCCCTCACCTTCGTCTTCAATCTCGTCGGCGGTGGCCTGTTCACGTTCGTCTTCACGATCGACGGTACGCTGCCGTCGGGCGCGGCGGAGGTACTGCGTCACACTGCCGAGGAGATCGCTCACCGAGCGCCGACGGCCGAGTTCGCCAAAGGCATCGTCGGCGGCGCGCTCGTCGCCCTGCTCTCGTTCCTTCTGGAGGCCGTCAACAGCGTCAGAAGTCGGATGACGCTGGCGTATATCGTCGGGGTCCTGCTGACGCTCGGTCCCTTCGACCACGTCGTCGTCACGATTCTGCACGTCCTCTTTGGGGTCCTCTTCGGCGCTGACATCACCTTGCTGACGGTAGCCGTCTCGACGGCCGTCGTCACCGCTGGAAACATCGTCGGCGGGATCGGACTGGTCACCTTCTCTCACATCGCCGAAGTGGCCGGTGCTGACGATTCGTCCAGTTGATCTCTCAGATATTGTTTAAGCGAAGCATGTCGGCTTCACGCTCCCTGGGAATCGACAGTGGACATCTGTGAAAACGTTGAGTGGGACCGCCGAGGTCATCTCCTCGCAGTCTACGTATTTCCATGCAAATCTACCCGTAACTATATGTCTGAACATTGGTTATGAATCGTCGTCTGAATCGGTCGTCGCGCTGTCCAGCTTATCGAGATGCTCTCGACGAGACGCGCCGCGGACCAACTGCTCAGGCTGGTCATAGACGCCCTCAATCAGTTCCTCACTCGTGTTCGCCTTCTCCGCCAAATCCGGAACCGGCCAACCGCGATCGCGGTGATGCGTAATCGAGCCCGTCCGGATCTTGTGCGGGCTCCGCGAACTCGGACACTTCGAGCCGTGGCCATGAACGCGGGCCTCGCACTCTTCCGGGTCGCGATCGTGCGGACACTCCTCGCCGAACTCACACGGCTGAGTGAGGATGTAAATCCAGTTCCGCATCGCTGATTTCGAGAGCCGACCACTGCCCTTCTGCGAAGTGAGGAGCGGCTCACGGCCGTGCTCGTCGGTAACGTCGTCGCGGTTAACCCGTAGATAGCTTCGAAGAACGTCCGCAACCCACTCCGCGATATTAATGATACGCTCGCCGCCCACCTGATTCTTCAGCGGCGTCTCGCTCTCCGGTCGATGGCGCGGATACAGGAACGGAAGCGAAGCTTCGTCGAGGATGCTCTCGATGACGTGCGGCGCGTAACCGCCCGACTCCAGTTCATTTCGAAGCCGCTCACGGTCCGCCTCATCGAGATAGACGTCCTCCAAATCCAGCGAGCGAATCGTGCCGATACGCGCCGTCGTACGCCAAAGGAGTAACATCAGAACGTGGTCTCGCGAAGCGTACCGGTAGCGGTCCAGATTCTCAATAATCTCCTGCGCACGGTCGGTGATGAGCTTCTCCGTGTTGACCCGCTGTTCCTTCGAGAGGTCCGGCACGTCCAGCGCCGTCACGACATCATCCGAGACCGCGTTCAGGTCCAGACAGTAGTTCAGGAACTGCCGTAGCGTCCCAAACTGGTTGTTCAGCGTGTTTCGCTGAAGGTCTGAGTTCCAACGGCGAGCCTCGAATTCCTTGATATCACGCGTCGTCAACTCGCTCAGGTCATCGAAGTGCTTCTCGTCGCAGAACTGAAGGAACGGCCGAACGCGATAGCGATATGACTGAAGGGTCGATTCGGCCGCATCCTGTTGCTGCTGCATCCAGAGGTCGAACGCCTTCCGCGGCGCCGTGGAATCGAGACCGACGTCGTCGTCCAGCATCTCTCGCAGCTCGTCGAGGACATCATCAGCGTCGCGATCGTCCTCACTCATCGCTCCGCCCCCAGTACATCTAGTGCCTCCCGAAGCATTTCCTCATCAGCGCCGTTCGCCGCATGGAGAACCTGCCGGACGAGGCGGTCTTTCTGGCCCGTTTCGAGGTCACGCTCCGGCCACGGCGTGCCCTTCACTTCCGTCCAGAGATCGTACATCGCGGCCGTATCGAACTTGACCTCGATGCGACCCTCCGACTTCGTTGTTACCGCCAACACGTAGGCATCTTCTGGCGCGTCGACCGTTGGGCCGTAGGTGACTGACGGGCGTTCCGACGAGGCGACGAATCGGGTCCGCTTATTCGCCATTGACCATTGCCTCCTTCGCATTCTTCAGCCGCTGAAACCCCTCTTTACTGCCTCCTTGGTCCGGGTGCATCTCCTTCGTCTTCTCTCGATAGGCGGCCCGAACCACGCCCTTGGGAGCGTTGGGAGCTACGTCGAGTACGTCATGCGGCGGCTGTGACGCAACGACGGAGTCACCGTCTCCGCTCGGTAAACGCGCGGCCGCGAACTCACTCTCGCCTGTTTCCACTGCGCGGGAACCGCGCATCCGCGTCTCGTGGACCCACAAGTACACCTCTCGGGCGTTGTCACGGAGTCGAGAGTACGCGTCACAGGCCACCGCGAACTGCTCGCCGTCCATCGTCCATCGGAGGACAAACCCCGGATCATCCGGGCTGGCTTTGTGGAGCGGGAGTGTGTTCGACTTCGTGTGGCTGTTTCCGATGGACGCCCGCCACTCGTCGGGGTCGAGGCGGTCCATCTCCGTCTCGATATCTTCCGTCGTCTGCGCCAGCGTCGCCTCGAAGTTCCGGTTCGGCTCTCGTCGGTCGGCGTCCATCCGCTGGAAGCCAGCAGGCCAGTCGATAGCCGTCACGCCTGCTCACCACCGAACCGATCGCCACAGCAGCGAAGCGCCGCCGACCGAGAGCGGTACCGAGCGCCGCAGACACAGTGGTGCCACTCCTCAATCTCGCGGCCGCCGTCCGTAGCGATCGCCATCGGCAGGTCACACAGTTCCGCCAGCTGACGCGCTCGGCGCTGGAGCATACTGACGCCCTCGCCGGTCAGCGTGTAACTGTTCGTCCGGTCGTCCAGTTCTGTCTTCTCGACCAGTTCCGCCTCGACGAGCGTATCGAGGTTCGGGTAGATTCGGCCGTGATTCACTCGGTCGTACCCGAGTTCCTCCAGTTCGCCGCGGAGGCCCAAGCCGTAGGGCTCGGAATCGTCATCGCGCGTCTCAATACGGTTGATGGCCACCAGCAGGTCGCGCTGAAAGCCAGTCAGGTCGGTCCAGTCGGTACTCTCCTCTATCGAAGTGTTGTCGTCGTTACTCATGGGTATCACCAATAATCAGCGTCAGCGTCCGCTCAGACACAGCGTGTCCGCACGGACGAACAGTCGTGCGCCGGTCAGCGTCGAGTCCGTCAATGGACTCGCCACAGGTTGGACACGCCCCCTTGTGACACGCGTAAGCGGCGTTAGGGAGTTGTTTCTCTGCCGATTCGCTGTCGAACCATAGGGAGGTTTCAAGTCCCCGAATCTCGTGTCCGTTCATGCGGTCTCGGTTAGATCGACGCGACGTCCGTGCTGGAGACACGGCGTCGCACCCGTTTTCACGAGAGTACAACGCCCGAGGGAGCGTCGCGTCGACCGTGATGAACCAATCATGGCCCATTGTACTTATCTGTTGTGCCATCTTTGGTCCAATTAGAACCACTAAATCACTACTATGGATAGAATCGAAGACGGTTTGAGGTGGCTCTTCGCCGATGAAACCATGTCTCGCCGCCGTGCAGAGTGGATGACGGGAAGTGATGACCGTATCCTTGAGTTTCTCTCTGACACGGGAGCCGGCCACAACCTTCGAGGAATTCAGAACAACTTCGAAGAGCGAGGAGAGTCTATTTCTTACACTACTCTCAAACGCCGAGTTCCGAAATTGGAGGGCGCAGGACTTGTATATGTGATTGAGGGAGAGGGGCAGTATTACGCACTCTCCGAGAAAGGCGAAGCGTACCTTCGAGGGGATGCGGATCTCCGCGATGAATCTGAACCAAGTGAATAGAGAGACTTTATAAAGAAAGCCGCGGGACTCCGACGTAGGTCGTCGGCCGACGTCTCTCCCCCCTAACCCCATGTCGTCGGCCGGCGGCTGGTTTTCATATCCCCAACTGACCAGCCGAACGCTTATGCCGCTGATTCCGCTAATACGACTAGAATGGCCAGTTCGACGCGCGACGGCGACCTCGACCACGAGGACGAGATTCGGATGTGGCGCGAAGGGGACGGCTGGGTCATCACCGACGTCGAGACCGGCGTCACCACCCAAGGCGACACGCGCGAGGAGGCACTCGAAAACCTCGACGAAGCGGTCGCACTCCACAAGGGCGAAACCGGCGAGTCCATCGACTCGCCCGAAGAGGAGCGTGAAGCCCTCGAAGAACTGGGTATCGACCCCGACGAAGTCGAGCAGGCGCGCGACGAGAACGACGAACTCCCCGATTTCATGCAGTAGCGCTGCATGCCCTCCACAGATTTCTCCGGTCGTGAGGTCGTGAAGGCGCTGACGAAGAACCGATTCTACATTGTCGATCGAACTGGGAGCCACGTCAAACTCCGGTACGAGCATCCCACCAACGAGGACGATATCCGCGTCGTGAGCGTCCCGATGCATGACAGCATCAGTATCGGGACGTTGCGAAGCATTGCCGACCAGTCCGGAGCTGAAGACTTCGAAGCGTGGTGTCGCTGGGTCGAACGCAACACGTAGCTTCACGACACGTCCTCCGAATCAAAGTTCAGCAGATGCTCGCGCGTCTTGTTCGCTGAGCCGCTTTTGCCGCTGTTGATGTGGTTTCGGTCGTCCTTGCCAAGCACGTAGAAGTCGTCTACACCGTCAGGCAGGTCTTGATACGAACAGACCCAGCGGGCGTCGAGGTCGGCCAGCGTCGTGACGAACTCCTCGTGGACGATGTCGCTGGCCGGATAGTAGTCCTCGGTCCCGACGTAAGGCGGGTCGAAGTAGAACACCGTCTCCGCGTCGCCGTACTTCTCGGTGAGGTCCCGCCAGTACAGGTTCTCGATGACGACGTCGTCGAATCGGTCAGCGAACTCCCGTAGTCGGTCCAGCTTGTTTGAGAAACTGACCGCCCGACTCGATACTTTGCTCGTCCCGAAGCCACTCTGAGAGTGGTACTTCGAACCCCACTGTGTATACCGCAGGTAGAAGAACTGATCAGCTCGCTCAACCGTGTATCCGCGGTAGTATGATTCCGCCCAGTTGTTGTAGACGGAGCGCGAGTATGGGACCGCTGAAAGCCACTCGACTAGTTCGCCCGGCTTCTCTCGAAGTACCTCGAAGAAGTGAACGAGATCTTCGTCGAGGTCGTTGTAGATTTCTACCTTGCTCGTGTCTAGGTTCTTGTTCGCCAGCACACCAGCAGCGCCGCCGAACGCTTCGACGAAACACCGATGCTCCGGAACGTGGTCGAGAATCCACGATACCAGTCGGCTTTTACCGCCCGGGAACGGGAAAACCGCGTCCGACATGGTCAAGCCACCTCCGTGATACCCACGTCGAACAGTACCGTCTCGACCCACGGCGGAACCTCGGGCAGTTCGACCACGTCGTCGGCTTCGGTTGTCTTGACGAGACTGGCCTCACCGTCCTCGACGCCGAACGTCCAGCGTTCTCTGCCGTCGGCTCGCTGCGCGACTACCCGAGCGTCGTGGTCCAGCACGTCGAGATTGACGTGTACTTTCGCTTCGTTCTGTGGCCCAAGTGCCACACTCACCGTCCAGCAGTTGCGTGATGCCATAATCCGCCCGACGAGAACGGGTCTAAAAGCGCTGGGGCGTGTGCGTGGGACGAAGTGAAATTACACGTCGTCGCGACAAGAGAATTAGCTACTCAGTATGCTCAAAACTTGGTAGACTACCGTGGAACGAAGATGGGACGAAATGGGACGAAGTACCGCTGTCTGGTGTTTCGCGATGGAATGTAGTTGGTGAATACATGGGACAAAGTAAGTCGCACTCCCTTATTGGGGTGCAAACGAAGCTATCTCTTCTGCGATTTACTGATTGACAGAACGGGTGTGTGAGATATAGGAAGTTGAAGGGAATTAGGCCGCAGGTTGGCGACGCTGTTAACAGGGGCGTGACTGGCGATGAATATGACTGATAAGGTGCCCACACAATTCTAGTTAACGACACGTGATTCTAACCCTCCATTGTTAAGCCATAGAGCGCCAAAGAGGAGCAAATCAGAGTTGAGCTTCTGTTTCAGTATTGAAAGCTGCTCCGTCCGAAAGAAGGTGATTTACGCTTTTTCTATATGGCCAACATAGTTGATAATAAGTGAATAAATGGCTAATATCTAATATCCTATTGGCTAAAACATTATGTGAAGAGTTACAGGTCCTAGTGAACACCCGCTACCTGTCTGATTGATTTTCTCTTATTATTGTCCCAATTCCTTCCGGGACAGTGTTATACGACCAGCTATGCCCGGAAACAACACTCAGAATCAAGCATTCGAGGTAGTTAACTAGGACCCGTATAGTCTCCAAAGGATATCTTCCGACACATGAATATATTAATATTAGGTTTGTTTATTTACGTATTTTATACAAAACGGCTAATATGTTCAAGTTGGAAATTTTACACATGGCAGATACAGACGATGACTTGAACACGAAGACAGTGAGTATTCTGGTTGCGGATGTGAAAGACTACAGTAAATTGGAACCGTTCCAGTATCAACGATTTTTTTCTGAGGTGCTGTCAATATTGAACGAAAAACTATCAGATCATGGGGCTGCAGCCAAGAACTCATGGGGAGACGGAATCTTCGCGACATTTAATGACCCGAGATCATCTGCACGCGCTGCATTAGATATCCGTGATCTGTTCAAGAATCATCCTTGGCAGGAGATGGGGTTGCCAAACCTAGAAATCCGGATTGCCCTCCACATGGGTACGGTGTATGAGGGACATAATCCTATCCGTGAGGAGCAGGGAGTCGTCGGGACAAATGTGAATCTAACTGCACGTATTGAACCAGTTACCGTTGCAAATCATGTATTTTCATCTGATATTTTTAGGAAAAATATCGAGGCTGAGCGGACAGAAAATGAATTTGCATTTGATAAATTCCCGGAGAAAAAACTAGCAAAAGACTGGGGTGAGGAGGATGTTCATCATCTACGCCGTCCTGAAGATCCACAACTCACGCCCGATGACGTCGTCGCCTCGGATGACAACGAGGTACAGTCGGAATCAGAAGCTAGCGCACTTGAATCGTTCTTTGAGACTGGGTCAGTCGATGACCAAATCCGAGCCGTAGATATTCTTGCTAATCGGGGAAACAGAGAATCGATGGAGATCCTCATCAACCGACTGTTAGACGACAGTATTCAAGGCAGGGTTCGCAAACAAATTGCCGGCCGACTTGATAAATTCGACGATAAAAGAGTTGTTGACCCTCTCCAGCAGGTAATAGCTGATAACGACCAGCATAGTGTTGTCAATAATTCTCTTGCTTCGTTAAAACAACTTGCAGAAAAAGGGGTCGTTGGAATAGAGATTCTAGATACGCTGGAGAAGGTTCTCAACTCAGACGAGTACCCCGACCGGTTCAAGGCGTTTGTAGTCACTATCATGGGTGAGTTCAATGACCATCGAGTCGTTGAACCGCTTGAGAAAGTACTCACCGATTCAGAAGGAACAAACTCTGAAGTCCGTCGGCGAGCGGCGAACGCCCTTACCAACCAAGAGCGTGCAGTCGCAGTAGGTCCGTTGATTGAGGCTCTAGATGACCGCGATCCTGAAGTGAGATTTCAGGCGGTTACTAGTCTGGGGACCGTCGGGTCGGTTCAAGCTGTTGAGCCGATTGTGGAGTTACTTCTAGATGAAACCGAAGGATACGAACTCCGTGTCAAAGCTACCGACGCACTAGAGGAAATCGGCGACTTGTCCGTCGCAAACCATATTGAGGAAATCTCCGATATTTCAAATAGTGAGGTCCGTGCTGCTGTCATGCACATGTTTGGGGAACTTGGCGTGGTTAGAATGCTCCCTAAAATTGAGCAAATAGCTGCGGATTCAGATGCCACAAAGCGTGAGCGTGAGCTTGCGCTTGCCTCAATCGGCATGTTCGGAAAGGAAAGCTCCATCAAAATTTTAGAAACACTGATGGATGAAACCAATGATGATATTCGTATCAGAGCCGTGCAGGCTCTCGGTAACATCCCCTCGGAGTCTTCCAGAGAGATACTGATGGAAGTCCTATCTGCGCGCGAGGAGTACATCGCTGAAATGCGTAGAACAGCAGCTATAGCGCTGCGAAAACAAGGGAAACGTGATGCAACCGACACACTCATTCAAGCAACAACTGACCCAATTCAAGATGTCCGAAAATCGGCAATGGAAGCCCTCGCCGATCTCGGCGGGGTTAAGGCTGATCAGCATTTGATGGATATTTGTGGCAATCAGGACGACTACCACAATTTTGACCGAGCAATCGCAGCGTGGCAGCTCCGCAAGGCGGTTAACGAGCGGAAAGCAGTCCAAACTCTATTACACTTGCTAGAGAAAGAAGGGAGCGCTGTCGTCATTCACCAGATTATAAATGCTCTCGGTGTGGTAGGAAATAAAGCCGCAGCCGAGCCTATTGTCGAATACGCGACCGATGAGTCATATGATCGAGATCTGCGAGAAGCGGCGATACAGGCACTTGGTCTGATCGGCGATCCCATCGCAGAGGAACCTGCTAAGCAGATCATCCACAACGAAAGTAACGCGATGGTACTCAGACGATTTGCACTCTTCACCCTCAGAAATCTTGATACCGCCTCGGCTCAGCAGGCCCTCGACGAAATCATTGAAAATGAGGATTTCTCCCAAGAAATCCATCTGATGACACGGCACGTTAAGCAAATCGACGCAAATCAAATCAAACAGGCGCTCCAAGACGCTCGCGACGAAGCCCTAAATGAAGCTGAGGCCGAGTTTGAGTGAGTTTTAGTACCTCTTTGGATCAGTCGTATTCTACTTAACTACTCGCTGAATCTACTCTCCTATATTTCACCTACTGATTTCAACACACTTGTCATCTGTCACATTGGATTGGATGAATACTTGTGCTACTCCATATTACTCACGGAGGGCGTGGTACGTCGACCCTCGACCGTCGCTGTCGATTTCCACGAGGTCTCGATACTGGAGGTCGTTCAGATACCGATGCCGTGTCGACCGGCTTTTCGCATTCTCGGCGCTATCGTCGTAGCGGGCATGAAGCGTCCCAGCGTCGATGCTGCCCGCATTCTCGATGATACGGAGCAAGAGACGATGATGCGACCCAAGTGACCGGACGTTACGGTTCCGAAGCTCGCCGTCGACGTCGTCTGATATCGCTTCGACCGCGCCGACGTCCAGCCGCTCGGTATGACCGTCACGGACGTACACCGCGGCATGCCGGAGCGTCGCAATCGCCTTCCGAGCGTTCCCAGCAGCGAGGTCGGCGATGTACTCGACTGCCTCGTCATCGACCCGAGAGGCCCGGAGGCCGTGCGAGACACGGCTATCGAGAATATCGACGAGTTCGTGATGGTGGTACTTTTCCAGCCGCACCGTCGCCGCACACTGCATCCGAGATTTCGCCTGTGCGCTGAGTGCTGTGAACCACTCGTCCTGGTCAATTGTAATTGCGACCAGCGAGACGTTCGGTACGGTTTCAAGGGCAAGTACGGCTCGCTCCTCGACGGAGTAAACTTCGTCGAGAACGGCGACAATCTGCCCGTCGAACTGTTCGAGTCGGTTGAGCATTTTCGACGTGGAGACGCCTTCGCGGAGATCGGCCCCGAGACCGAGGTCACGCACGAGTTTGTAGATCGCACTCGCGGCCGTGTTGTCGGCCATGCAGTTGACGTAGCCCCAACGGATATCGAGCATCTCCCGTTCAAGTTCGCGAAGAACGTACTTCGCTATCGTTGTTTTACCAGCTCCAGAAGGCCCGAAAATACAGACGTCCTCTGCCCATTCAAGGCTGGACGGGTCGAGTATTGAGGAGATATGGTCAATCTGTCCATCGCGGTGGTGAAGGTCCTGCGGAACAGCCCCATGACGAAGAGCTGTGGCGTCTTTTATCATTGCTTACCGGACTGGTCCGCAGTTAGTGACTAAAATGTAGCCAAACCGTAGTGAAAGTAGTAGGAGATAGTAAAACCGAGTGGCTGTCTCCTCAATTCTCCGCTTGTTGAGTAGCCCATTGAATTATCAAAGAAAAGTATAAAACAGCTAACCAAGGCCGTAGAGCAAAAACGAAAGCTAAGGGCTCCATGCCGGTCCCTTGGTAAAGCTGTAGTATCAAACCGCTACCAGTAGCCACTCTGCTGTCCGAAAAAATTGATTAGCGAGTTATGCGTCGGGGCCGCTCCAATCGGATAGCGTTGCGCTATTATCGCCAGAGGGACTAGTGTAGACGATTGATACGGTGTCGTGTGAGTCAACTCCGACATTGATAGTCGTCCCCGCTGTGACTTCATCGACGTCGGGGGCATTAGTGCTAGCCGACCATTTTGCCGTCGGACCGTCTTCCCCACCATCGTTCAACGTCAGCGTCGGTCCCTTAAGTGTATCTCCTCCATCATGCGTGATCGTGAGTAATCCTTCGCCACCGAGGCCGCTACCCCCGAAATCACCAGTAGATGCTAGACTGGAGTCGTTCTCGTAGTCCCACGAGAAACTCGCCTGTGGAGTCGTCTGCTGAGCTTGATCCCCCAGCCCGAGTACGAAACTCGCGATGACCGCCGCGAGAATGACGGTTATTGCAACCATAAGTATCACGCCTATAACAGGCGAGACTGCCTCTTCATCATTGAACAGTTCTTTCAGGTCCATGTTGCCATTCGACTCCTCAGTATCATTTGTATTAAACACGTACTATTGTTTGGATGGTAGTACCCTCTACAAGCGGGCGTTGGCACCTTCAAGACTGTCTTGAAAGGCCATTATCAAAGCTTTTGGCCGAAATTATACAGTTACTCATCTGTCTCCGAGGATGGGCGAACAACCGGTTTCAACGCAAGCTTGTCAGCCGCTTCAGCCGATAATCGGTACGTCTCTGCTTTCCCTCTGATTCCGTTCTCATCCGTGAGAGACTCGAAAAACGACCGAAGCTGGTTTCGAAACTCCGAATTTCGCTTTTCGGCCAACTGTAGCGGTGTCGTTGGCCGATCTGAACGGTCGGTTGCTCGATTTGCGATGTACGTCCGTGCAAATACTAAGCGAAGTTCCTCCGGCGCTTCCTCGAGATATTTCGGTAGATAGAGTTCTGTGTCCCGATTCTTTGCCCCCAACGGTGCGCCCAGTGTGAATAATAGTCGTCCCAGTACACTGGCCTCTTTGGCAGGCCGAAGCTCAGTTGCCCGTTCTGATTCATTGGTATTGAATTCGTTCCAGCCGACGCCCAAATCGTCAAGTGCGGACTCTACAATATTTCGTTCGCCGCCGGAAAGAGCAAATGAGGGAGTATACGTTTCGTTGATGCTACCGCCGCTGAATATCCACGCCACGAGAACGGTAAGGCTCCGTAGTGTCTGTCCCTCCCAAGTTAGATCTAACCAACCACGCGACTCCGCGCACTGAATTCCTCGAACAGCGTCCGGCCGCCCATCGCTATCTACCCAGCTACGTATCCGGCTTCGGGGAAGGTCCAATGCTGACGCAACGGCACTCGATCCCTTGTTGGGTTTCTTACTCGTATACTGGAGAACGCGATGATACTGCCGAACCAATTCCACAGAACTAGCCTCGCTCGATGAGCCGTACGTTTCCGCGAACGACTCCACTAACGTGTCTTTGTCTGTCGGGTCATTCATAGTTCTGCAAAATAAGCCGACTGCGAAAAGGTTAGCGAGCGTTACGCGTCGGGGCCTTCCCAGTTACCGAGGGTAGCTGAACTGCCACCATCGGGAGATGAGTAGACGACTTTGACAGTAGCGCCACTGAGGTCAAGCTCGTCCGTGGTCACCGAAGATTCATCGTGGAAATCTTCTGCGGTGACCGTGTCGGTAGTACCAGCACTCACATCACCACTTGCAAAGAGATCTCCATCTCCCGAGCCATGGACACTATTTGAACCCCATCCATCGTTAGTTGCACCGGAGACACTTTCCCCGGATATCGTGGCGTTGAGAGTCGTTGCGTCGATCGTATCGCCACCATCATGCGTTATAGTCAGGGTATCAGATCCGCTTTGTTCGTAATCGAAACTGAAGCTGGCCTGCGGAGCCTGACTGCTCAGGTTTTCTCCGAGGCCGAGCACGAAGGTCGCGATGACTGCTGCGAGGATGACGGTGATTGCAACCATGAGTATCACTCCTATAACAGGAGAGACGCCTTGTTCGTCGTCGAATAGGTTTCGTATTTCCATTGTTTTCGCACGGCAGGCCGAGCGACGAAACGCCTATATCAATACGATTACTACAATCGTATGCTTCGGGTGGGGTTTCCCACTCGGCCGTTTTACCGTGATAGCTACTGTTTACTTACCATCTGGTATAAACGAAACCCTCGGATTATCAATTCTGACTAGAAGGTTAGAGACAGCATTAGTTTGAGAAAGATAGACCCGTATATATCAGGCTCATCTCACTCATCGCAGACGCGAGTCAAGAGGTCGACCTCGATATCAACACTGACAGCACGGTCGAAACGAGCGGCGATCTCTTCGCGCTGGTTGTGGGTGAGGTCAGTACGACCGAGCACGTCCTCGATGGCATCAAGCAACCGAACGGCATCGTCACAAGCACAGGCGACAGCATCGCTTCGGTTCCGATCATAGCGCTCGGCAGCTCGGTCGATCGCGTCGAGACGATATTCGTTCCCCTCACCGGTTCGAATCCGCACTGACTGTGGTGCGTTGTCGGCCATGCTCGTGAACACGAGGCCGATATCCTAGATATTTGCGGTCACTCAAACCGACGGAGTATATAAAGTACCGTAGAATCGACCCATCTCGCTGTTGAGCGAGTGGCGTCGAGGCGACCGCGATGGGTCACTGGTGAACACGCACATTATGCGCTCGTGTTCATATTCGGGATTCGGTTTTGCTGGATGCGTGACCGGGGGGAGTCGGGGTTGAAACCAGATGTCCGTTATCGGTTCTATTGGATTTCCGCTACTATGGAGTAGGTAACTATCAGGACAGTCAGATAAAACAGGAATAGAATGACTCCAGCCACTACTGGGGGGATCCTATATTTTCTCTTCGCTTGGATTAGAATGTCTACCTGCTTAGATTCAAGAAATTTTAGCAGATTATGGCTTGCTGGTGCGAAATAGACCATTGGCAGAATGAACATTACAGATAGAGCAATTGCCTCGGTTGGTCCAGGCGAGAAAGTAATCACGCCGAGGAAGAGTGCACCGAAGACTGAACCTAGAAGAACGCTAATAAATGCAGCAAATGTGCTGACAGCAGTATTTGCTTCCAAACTCCCCATCTGAAGGTTAGCATCAACAATATAGATTGTAATCGCCATGCCGAGAGTCAGCACGATGACACCATGTAAATAATTTATACAAGACACGTAAAGAGTTAAATCTTCAGAAACTTCTGGTTTTCGAAGGCCTTCTGGTGTCCAGTTATGAAAAAGGTCTACCTCGTCTTGTACAACTCGCCATGATTCTATCTTTCCTTCAAATTCGTAAGTTGGTGTGTTGAGCGTCCAATGTAGGCCTAATTTTGAACGTAAATCTTTTCCAGCCTTCCATAGTGAAACACCAGCTATTGAGATAAATATACTAGAGAATAATATGAATGCTAGTAGAAATAGGGAGTTAACTTCAGTTCCTAATAAGACGCTCATCAGCGCACCTACGATACAAACACCTGAAAATAGAGTAAATGGAAGTAGCTTTTGAAGACAGTATTCTAATATATTGAGTATAGCTCGGCATAGGTTTGCTGTGTCTTTGTACGACTTACTTTCTATTATTCTCCAAAAGACTCTTTGAACAACTACCTCGATTTGGCTGAGCCCCTTCCAGATATCCAACCCCATTAGAGAGTTAATGGTAGAGATTGGAAATAAATATGATGGTTTGGCTGATTTATCAATCACCCTGCTGTTGTCCAAAAACGTTCTCAGACAGTAACTGCTGAGCCTTCTGCGAGGCCAGTTGGTCGATAACCGGACACTCTCGAATTTCAGGGAGATCGCCATCGTCCTCACAGACGCGAATGACGTACATCCCCGAGTCGAGGCGCTCGACGGTCAGTTGTTTGTCGGCCGGTTCGCCATAATCGTCAAGGAGATCGTCGCGTTCGAGGTACTCTTTCGGAATCGTCACCAGTCCAGACCCGCTTCGGCTTTGCAGTGCTTGGGGCATCGTCACGCGCCGGGGCCACGGCTTGGGTATTAAATGTTGTGTAGATGGCCATAAGATGGCCACGTTCTGTACATCAGCGTCAGATATAAAATAAACGCCATGGACGGGGCGCTAACCCGCGGAAACACCGCGGGCAGTACCCCTACCCATGGACCAAGACCTGTCCGGTGAAGCAGAATACCCGGACAGCGCGGACGAGACCGCGCATCGGAACTGGCGAATCGACTACAGAAACATGGACGAGCGCCGCCGCGCGCGCTACCGCCAAGAAGCGGGTGGAGCGAGCCGCGACCTCGCCGCCTCGCTGCTGGCCGGAGGTGGCGCGTGACCGAGCGCGACCGCTTCGTACATCTCGCCGGCTACGCATCCATCACGGCCGTCCTCGCAACGGCGAACTGGGCTGGCCTGTCGGCTTATCTGCTAGCGGCGCCGCTCATGCTCGGAACGCTCTACATCGGCGGCCAGATGCTGGTCGGGCGACTCGTCAAGCGAGCACGAGAGGACACCGCTCCTGCCACTGCTGATACTCCGACGCCCGCCACTGATGGCGGCACTACGCACCACACTGAAACCACGGGTAGCGACCGGAACCGCCAACAGAACGCATGAGACGCGCCATACTCGCAGTATTCCTTACACTGACCATCGTCGCAACGCCCATCACCGGGAGCGCCGCTGCTGCTCCCGGCCTGAACTTCTCCAGCGAGAAAGCACCGAACCCGACCTTCGTCGAGGACGAACTCGTCGTCGGCTCGCACGACCGGAGCGAGATGAGCGACGCGCTGGAGTACTACAATGACTCCGGTGAGGTCGCAACGCTCCCGGCGACGGTGAACCAGTCGCAGGACACGCCTGTCGGCGTCCGCTTCGACCAGATCGACGCGGAGCGCTACGGCCTGTTCCCGCGCATCGACGGCGAGACGGGTAACTCGGCAAACTGGACGGTCGCCTCGGACTGGACGACCAGCTCCGGTGCATCCTCGTCCATGTCGGTGACGGACGCTGACGCCGACGGCGTCGACAAGCTCGAACTCGCCGCGACCGTCGCCAGCAGCGAGACCGCGACGGCGACCTACGCCGACAATGTCAGCATTACGAGCGACCCGAACAAGCGGGTCATGTTCGGCGTGCTGAACGTCGATACGCTGGCCTCCGGCTCGACCGTCGAGGTCCGTGCCGTCGACGGCGACGGTGACTACCGCTACGCCGAAGTCAACGCCAGCGCGAACGCGTCCGCTGACGACGTTATCGCCAACAGCACGGGTAACGGCTACGTCTTCAGCGAACGACTTTCGAACCTCCCGCTCGCCGGTAGTGGTGACGGTACGTTCGACTCGATTCAGCAGGTCGACATCGTCGCATCCGACGCCGACGCAACCGTGACGCTGGCTGGCCTCGACCTCGACACGAAGAGCGACGAGGACCTCGCTGAAATCCAGCGCAACACTGACGGTGACACCGAGCTCGAAGCGACCACCATCACGGACTACTACGAGGGCGGCGTCGCTAACCTGACCGCCCTGGACACGCTCGGTCCGATGTACGACGACGCGGTCGTGAACGACCTCCACGTCTACGACGTCCAGTACCAGTTCTCGGACCTCTCCGACAGCGAGGAGTACTCGACCGAGTTCTCCAGCGCTGACGACTACAACTACCCGCAGAAGCTCGAACTGTACGCCGACATGTCGGTGCCGACCGCAATCGACCTGCAACACGGTTCGCTCACGATGGAGTTCGAGCAGGGACTCGTCGAGTCTCGCTACGTGGTCGCTGAGGTAGCGACCGGCGTCGATTCGAGCGAGGAGTTCGGCAACTTCACCGACGAAGACGGCACGTATTCCAGCGTCACGGACTCGTTCGGTTCGCAGGGGACGACCGCGACCTTCGTCGCGTCGGCCTCCGCTGACACGAACTACCGTGTCCACCTGGTCGTGCTCCTCCAGGACGAGGAGGCAAGCACGCTTCAGGACATGAGCGCTGTCGGCCCGACTGGGGCGTCCGGCGGCGGGTTCTTCGCCTCTATCTGGGGCAAGGTCGCTGGTCTACTCGGTAGTGTGCTGGTCGCAGTCGGCCTCAAGCGGAAGGTCGGAGGGTCGTAAACATGTCCGCGTCCGGCGGTGCTGGCGGGCCTCGCGTCCGTCGTCTGTTCGACCGGGCCGCAAAGGCCGAGAGCATCGGCGAGGTCATCTTTCAGGGCCTTGGCGCTGTGTTCTTCGCGGTCGGGTCGGCACTGGCCAGCGGCATCTTCACGCTGGCGGACGTGTTTATCATCCCGACCGGGTCGTTCATCACGTCGATCGGCGAACTCATCGACTCGTTCATCGGCGGTGCGGCGATGATAATTAACTTCGGAGCGATAGCGAGTGCGGTCTCGATCGGCCCGGGCGGCCTGTTCGCCAGTCCGATATCGTTCGTCATCGCGATCGGCGTCGTGCTGCTGGGCTTCTACGTCCTGCTGGCGTACATCAGCGAGGAAGATACGTCGAATTTCTTCCCGCTGATTGGGACTGGCTTTGACGTGCCAACGCCCGGCTTCCTCGACGCTGAGGAGGAAGAGGAAGGCTAACCATGGTGAGCGCCAGTGACTTCGTCGACGGTACCTCAATCCAGTGGCGACGCCTCGGAACCGTGCTGTTCGGTGCGGGCATCGGCGCGTACTTCTGGGGCACCATTTCGGCGTTTCTGGCGCTGGTCGATATCCCGCTTAGCTTTATGAGTGGGCTGACGAACTTCGTCGGAGCCTTCTACGGAGTTCTGACCGGGTTGCCTGCCGTCATCATCCGGAGCGGGTTCGCTGCGGCAGTGCCGTACATCACATCCGCTGGGATAGCTGGCTTCTTGCTGGCGTTGCTCATCGCGTTGGCGACGCTGTTCATCTCCGCGTGGGTGGTGAACCGTGTCCGCTGACGGAAGCGGCGGCGAGATGGGCGTCTACGAACTCTTAGAGGCACTCGCACCGCTGGCGGGCGTCGCCAAGGTGCTGGTCCGCTTCGGCCGCAATCCGTTCGGGTTCATTGCCACGATTATCTCGCTGTACATCGTGAACGGATTCCTGAATCTGGGCGCGTTCGCCGTCAATACCGTTCTATCGGCTTTCGACATCGTCGTTGGCTCGTTAGATTTCGTCCGCATCACGCTGGTGAATGCCTTCGGCGGCATCGGAATCGACCTGTTGGGTGCCATCGCTGTCATCCAGCAGGTCGCCGGGAACGTTATCGCTACGGCTGGGCCAGCCGCTCCGGTGCTGGCCGTCGGGCTCGCAGGCCTGAGCGTCTGGATCGGCTGGGAAGTGGCGAAGCGGACGCCGAAAGCGCTGTACGAACTGTACATGCTGATTCCGGGGACCTGAGACCATGAAACAACAACTCAAGCAACTGCTCTACCATCCGCTCACGGCCGGTGCGTTGCTGGTGAGCACTCTCGGGCAACTCGGTTTCGGCCTGTTCGACCCGCTATGGGGCGTTATCTCGATGACGTCGGGATATTGGTACCCCGCGATAGCGGCTTCGGCCGCGACCATCTTCCCCGAGATCGGGCTCGCCGACGTGAAGACGCCCGTGCTCGTGGCCGCGACGGTACTGTACGTGACCGTGCTGGCGGACAAGGGCATCGACCGCGCTCAAGCGTACTTCGAAAACAGATGAAACAGAGAAATCATTACACAGAACAGCCGTACAGTCACCTCTCGCCGGGAGAGGGAACCACTCGTCGTCCCGGAGGTGAGCGACCGTGCCAATAGACCCGCTGGCAGGTATCGGTGCGTTCGTCGCCATCCTCGGAGCGTTCGTCCTCGTCCGCTTCGGCATCGCCTACGCTCGGAGCGAGGACCTCAGCGTCTCGTGGGACCGCACGACGAAGTGGGTGACGAGCGTGGCGATGGCGATCGGCGCGGCGACGTCGTTCGGCCTCATCCAGTTCGGCGACCTCATCGGCATGGCCATCGAGTTCGTCGTCTCGCACCCGTACTTCGTCACGAACTTCGGCATCGCAGGTATCGGTGCTGGGGCGCTCTCAGGCGTCTTCAACATCTCGACGTCGCAGTACGTCGGTATCGTCGTCGCTATCGTCGGACTCGTCTTCATCTTCGTCGAGGTGGACGAGTATGTCTGAACGGGTCAGGAGGGCTGTATGACTGGAAAATACGGCTCGCTAGTGGCCTACATCCGGGCGTATAACCAGTACGGAGGAAAGCCGCCGATTCCGGAGTTCGCAGACGTCGAACGTGGCGAACCGCGACCAAAGTGGCACTGGCGAGCGCTGTTCATTCCGACAGCGCTCCTTGCACTGGTTCCGGTAGTCGTTATCGGGTCACGGATGAATCCTCCACTTACGACGCCGGGCGTCGCGGCACTCTCGCTGGCGTGGTTTGGCCTTGTGTTTACCATCGCCTCGATGCTGACACAGCCGTTTTCGGACTGGTTGCGCGACGTTCCACGGTACGGCCTCAACGAGATCGACGCCACGATCGCGCCGACCACGGAGGTCGCCGATGACTAAGCCCTACGCGCTCCGAGCGCTGGCGCATCCGAGCGTAGCTCCGGACGCCGTGGCGACGCTGACCGGCTTCGGAGCGGCGGCGTTCGTCGCTACGACCACGGCCGCCGCTGGACAGTACCGGCTGGCTGGCTTCGCGCTGCTGGTCGTTCTCGGCCTGCTGGTGGCGCTGAAACGAGTCGATAGTCGCGCCCGACGCGTGGAGGCTCCCGACAAGCGATGACTCGGCAGTCCATCGCGCTGCTGGCGCTGGTCGTCCTCCTGGTGGCGTCGCCAATCGTCGCGTTCGCCGACGCGGCCGACGACAGCGCTGGCAACAGTTCCGAGTTCACGCTCGACGAGCTGAAACAGGATGGCCCACACCAGGCGAACTCGCCGCCCGGCGTTCGGATGGGCGAGCAGTCGGCGTACTGGTCAGTCTACTGGCCCGCTAACAACCCGTTCGCCAACGTCGGATCGTCCGATAGCGGCGAGTACCTGCCGTCGGGAACGACCGTCGGCCGGAACGCCGTGTATCTCCGAACGTGGACCTATGAAGATCGGACGAAAGACGTCCATGTCGTCTACTGGGAGAAAGGGACGAAGACGGTCAAACAGGGCAACACGACGACCACCGAGCCGGTCGCTCGAAACGTCACCCACGTCACCCACGAGGTGACGTTCGACCGTGGCCGACCGACGGTGAAAGTCCCGCTCCGCCAGCACGACGAACCCGTGCGGGTGACGATGTGGATCGAGGGCGAGGACTACGCGCGATGGACGTTCAAGCACAAGAGCATCGCTACCACGCAAGGCGTGGATATCAACAGCGCTGGTGACTACATCGCGTCGGTCATCACCGACTTCCTGCTGTGGATACTCATCGGCGGGTTCGTCGTCGGCTCAGGAACCAAGAAGGCTCTCGACAAGGCCGGTATCGGCCCACAGTACGGCTATTTCCCGTGGCTGGTCGGGCTGACGCTGCTGACCGGCCTCGGCGGCCTGCTGTTCTACAAGTCGCTGGCGAACCTCGTTGTGAACGCCCAGTACCTGCTGGCACTCTACGTTGTCGCGGTCATCGGCATCGTGATGCTGGAGACCTACACCACGAATGTCAGCAAGGCGCTGTTCTTGCGGCCAACGCTGACTCACGCCGAGTCGCCGACGGGAGACGACGCGTTCGACCTCCTCGATGCCGAGGGCCGTGAGGAGCGCATCGTCCGGACACCGGATGGGAGCGTGTCGGTCGTCAAACCCGGCCTGTTCCCGTTCCTCGCCCGTGTGTTCGGGAAGAACGCTCGAATCAAGAACGTCGAGCAACTGCGAACGCGCGTCCCGATCGACGGCAAGTGGGACGAACTGTTCCTCGTGGACCCGGAGGCCGACGAACTCCTGTTCTACGAGCCGGAGGGCTGGACTATCGACTGGCCGCCACTCGACCGCGAGCATGCTGGCGAGTGGGTGGCTGTCGTCGGCGCTGTTGGTCTGGCGTTCGGTTCGGTCCACTACGGCATCGCGTCGGCGCTGGCAGTCACGACCGTCACGGTCGCCGGGCTCGCTGTCTGGGCGCTCCACCCGACCGATGGCCTCGCCGCCGTGCAACCCGCGCCCGTCCATCTCCGGACGGCGTTTGGGACGATGGTGGCCTACGCTGAGGACGTCGATGACGCCAAGCGCTTCGACGAGGTAAAGTCCCAACTCGACGGCGAGCGCATCAGCAAGCAACGCGACGTCGACCGAGAGGTCGCCGACCACGATCGCACACTCGTCGAGGGCATGCTCGACCCGGACGAACAGATTCCGGCCGCCGTCGAGGACGGCGAGAGCGACGACGACGTGACCGGCAAGCGCCGGGAGAACGGCTCAGCACTCGGAAACGGGGAGGTCGCCGACGATGGCTGACGGCGACGTTCCAAAGCCATACCGACCGGCGCTGGTCACGCTCACAGAGGACGTTCGAGAGCTGACCACGGAACTCCAGAACGGTCTCTCGTCGGAGCAACGCGTGCTGACGTGGCTCCAGGAGATGACTATCCGAACGCTCGGTCGTCTCGACCAGCGCGTCTACTCGGACATGACGCGCCAGTTCCGTGGCTCACAGGGCGTCCTGCTGGCCGCGCTGGTCATCCCGAGCAAGCGCCGAGGAAAGATGACTGGTCTCGATGAAGAAACGGCGAGACAACTCCGAGAGCGGTTTCTGGCACACTATGTCCATCCAGCCCATCGCGACGCGTTCCGGCGGCTCCGCGGCGATGCAACGGAGTACATCGACGCCGCGGACGACGAGGACGCTCACGAGGCGACCCGCCAGCAGTTCGTGGCGATGCGACCCGCGATCTCCGAACTCGAACAGTGGCAACAGCGGGCACTCGACTCGCTGCTGGACGGCTTCGACGAGCGCTCTGAGGTACTCGATTGGGGCCACGACGTTTTGCTGGCGACGCATGGTGAACTCGACAGAGAGTGGATAACGCGCGTCTACCGCGAGGAATCCACTATCGAAATCCTGACCGGCACGACCGAGACGGATGCACAGGCTCGCCGCCTGTTCGCGGCGCACTACCTTCTCCCGACGTTCAGAAGCGGCGTTCGCGTCCTGAGCGGCCGCGCGAAGGAAAGCCCGGACGTCGGGCAAGCGGACGACACGGCCCCTCCAGACTGGTGATTCGATGAGTACGATAATCGACCCGAAAGCCGATTCGCAGGCGAAGATTCGAGAACAGTTAGCGACGATTACGAAGCCACACGAGAAGTCGTGTCAGGCGCTCGGGAACGTCCAAGCACCGAACCACAACGACGGCGAGGAACTGCATCGGTACTTCAGCATCCCACCGTTGCACAAGTACCTCGCGTCGGCCGACCGGAACGATGCGGCCGTAGCGAAGTTCCCGCGGGCGTTTGTGGACGCGATAGTTCACACGGACGAGCGCGACCTCGAACTCCTGCGCGAACTCGCGGGCGAGGTCGACTACGACTTCCGCGACCCGAACCCGTCGCACAAGGCACTCGAACGCTATCCTCGCTACCGAGCAAAGACGCTGGAGTGGATCGCCGACGACCCGGACAGAGTCAGCGATATCCGTGCGGTTGGCGGTACGGACCTGTTCGCACACGGCGAGCCGGGTGGCGGGAAGACGACGCTGGCGCTGTCGCTGATACTCTGGATGATGGAGGTCAACAACGAGACCTGCATCTGGGCGGAGTCCGTCGACGAGTCCGGCACGAACGAGCGGACCGAGTGGCTCTCGCTCGCACCGTTCGCTACGCTTGCACTCCCCGCGGGCATGGACGAGCGCGTCCGGATCGTGCCCGAGAACGTGAACGTCGATGAGTTCGAAGTTCGGCCGGAAGATATCGCGCGGGACGTGATACGGTACGAGTCGATTCAGGACCTCATGTCCCAACTGATGCCGGGACAGTTCTACGTCATGTTCCCAGACCCGCTTCATCGCGGGTGTGAGACCGTCTCGAAGTTCAACTACTTCGACCACCGAGAGGTGACGCCTATCGAAGAGGACGGTCCGAACGAAGCGACTGACGCCGACCAGTGGTGGTTCGCATTCGTTGCCCATCGCATCTCGGGCGATGTCTTCCCGCATCCAACGTTCATCAACTTCGACGAGGCGGGCAACCTGCTCGACCCGGATGCCGAGAAAGACGTCCACGAGCACTACGACAAGCTCCGCTGGTTCCGCAACAAGTACGCTGACGCCCGGAAGAAAGGCGTGAGCTTCGGCTATCAGGCTCACGCGCTCTCGGAGGTTCACCAGTTCGGCCGCCAGAAGATGCGCTGGCGGCTGACGATGAACGGCAACAAGCCGCCGATCGGCCGGACGCTTCCCGGCGATCGCGGTTGCCCGCTGAAGTCTGACCTCACGTCGGACATGGACGCTGGTGAGGGTGTCATCTGGAAGGCACCGCATTTCGCGCCGGTCAAGTGGCCGAATCTGAAGGCACAGGCGAAACTGGACGCGGAGGTCAGCATCGACTTTCGCAACTGGCAGGAGGCGATGGGGGGTGCCTGAGACGAAATCAGTTAGCTCAGAAAAAATTAAAAAATCTGAGCGGATTTGCCCCCATGGTCGAATCTCGATATCGGGGTCGAGCGGAGCCAACGAGCGGGTCGAACTCGCCGCTTCACACGCGCGCGTGCTTCAGATAGGACACGAGGGGGTCCCCCCGCGCGACCGCGCTCAGTTCTACGGAGGTGCGCGGGCGTGGTAGTCTACGAACTGGTTCGGGGCTTCCTCGAACTGCTGGCGAGTTACATTGGCATCGAGGGCATCGCGATCGGCGCACTGGCGGCAGTCGTCGTCGGCCTCTACTACCTGCGAGAGGCGGCGGACCTGTTCGTGATTCTCGCTCGATGGGCGCGTGTCGGCTCGCTCATCGGTGCAGTCGTGCTCGTGTTGCTGGTCGTCGGGACGGCGAGCGGCGTCGTCGAGGGCGACAGTCTCGGCTCGCTGGCTAGACAGGCGATTGAACGGATTTCAGAGGTGCTACACTAAGATGCAAGATAGAGATAGTGGTCGGAGAATTGAACAGTTACGAACGCTCCTGAGAGTTGGTGCGGTTGCTATGGTATTGGTTACGTCCATGGCCGCGCCGTTCTACGGAATTGACAATCCCTCTATGGGGCTGGCATCTGGAGCATCTAGTGACCTATTCGATGACTTTGAAGACGGGTCGGCTGATGGGTGGGAATCTGGAACAATCACGAATCGGTCGCTCGACGGAGTCTATTCTCTAGCAGGGACTGATACTAGTGGCAATTGGAATGCTGGTCCAAATATTTCCAGCCAAGATGGGAAAATAAACTCCCTCATTTATTACGGCAATCCTGGAACCACTCAGACCCAAATCGGCGTATCTGGCTCAAATGGTGCCTATAACTGGGTGAAATTTGCGACAACCGGAAATGTGGTACTTGAGACTAGAGAAAACAGCTCCGTATCTAAGTCTAGTTCGGTTGTCGATTCAGTCTCTGATAATACATACTACCGTTTTACATTGAACTACACAGGATCTGAGATAAAATTCAAACTTTGGGAGGCTGGGGCCGAAGAACCAACATCCTATACGGGGACACTCCAGTCTGACGCGCCCGACGCGACTAGTAAATTGTATTATCGTGCTGATTCTGACTTTTACCTTGACAAAGTTGGTGCAAACGGTGGATATGGCTCTGGAGGAGTCCACGACCTCTCTGGCTCCTTCGAACACGAGTTCACACTGGTCGACCAGACAGCCGGTGACCGGTTCAGCGACGACCCGATACTCCGCGTCGAGAGGCCGGATGGATCGGTGACGACTACGACGTTCAACTACGACGAGAAAGCCTATGTCCGGTTGCAAGACCTCGAAACGTACAATGTGACGGTCCTCAGCCAAGACGGGGCAGTGTACGAGTACGTCGGCTTCAAGGCCATCGAAGCCATCCCCGAGTCCCAGCTCATCATCGGATCGGATACGACCGATTCGACCGGGACGAGTACGCCCACGCTCGAAGAGCGTCTCGACGTGCGGTTCGAGGAGTTCGAGAGCTCACACAACAGCAGCGGAACGACGGTTACAGTTGAGTCGCCGGAACCCGTCGAGGAGTTCGACTACCAGATCGTCGACGAGAACGGGACAGTCCTCTACAACGGCACGAACGAGTTCGACGAACCCGTGACGTTCTACCAGGGCCAGCTCTCCGACAACGCCACGAGCAACGCCTCGGAAATAGATGACCCGACAATGGAGTACTCGGGCACGTTTGAGAACGGCACCTCGTTCAACGGGACGACGGAACTGTCGTTCTCGGACAGCGGTGGCATCTTCGGCCCGACCGGCTCGACCGGCGGCGGGGGCGCGTCCTCGACGGGCGGGCTCGTGCTTCTGGCCGGCGGTGCAGCGGTCGCGGCGTATCGCTACCGAAAGCCGCTCATCAACGCGGCGTCGAGCGCCGCGGGGAGACTAACGGGATAAGCGTATGACCGTTCGCAAAGCCGTCCTTTCGGCGATCGTCCTCGTCGGCCTGTTCGCAGCCGTGTTCGCGGTCCGGTACGCGATGTACGGCTGTGTCGCTGACCGCTTCGGCCGCTGTATCGAGTGGTGGATGCTTCGGGATTATCCGGTCGGCCTCGTCGTGGCTGGCGTCCTCGGTGTCCTGATGGGCGCGTGGAAGACGCGCGGTGAGAGCACGTGAGCGTGGATATCCCGCTCATCGCGTGTGTTCGCTGTGCGGCCGACCTCGACCGGCGCTGGTGCCCGGCGTGTGGTCGACAGCGATACGAGATATGACTGAGATAACGCTGGTCGACTGGATAATCTGGGGCTTGCTGGCTGTCTACTGGCTTCCGAAGCTCAGACAGTTGTCTCCCGCGCTCTCGCAGATAGTCGATAACGGTGAGGATGGGCTGTCTCCGGTCGAAGAGGTTCACCAGCAGTATCTCGACAACGAGATAGACGAAGCGGAGCTCGAAGCCCGGCTTGCGGTGCTGGTTGACGACCGTGCGACGACGATTCGGGACATGACCGACGCGGTTGACGGCATCGGCGAGGAGCTGTCGCGTGACCTGGCTCGGGAGTTCGACAGCGTCGCCGATCTCCATGCGGCCGACGCCGACGACCTCCAGCAGGTCGATGGAATCGGGGAGAAGCGAGCGGAGACACTCGTCGAAGAGTTGTAACAACTACCCCGTCGAGTGTTTTCTATGCTGTGCGGGTGCGGTAGCGGTTTTTTGCTCATGTGTTCTTACACACTTCAAGCGGTTGCCTCGACGCCGTCGAGAGACGTAACGGTCGTCCAGCCGTCAGGCTTCCAGACGCGGGTGCCGACCCTCAACAACAGCTACCATCGTGGGCAATATCAACATCCTGTATCAGTCTAAGATTGGCGAACCACGTTGTCAAATGGTATTTAGTCGTAATATCGATGAGAAGAATTATACGGGTAGATATTACTTGAATATCTAATGTCACCCAGTAATGAAGAGATTCGCACTGCTCTTCAATTGATGCCTATCAATATCCTGAGAACACTAATAGAGGAACGTGATATTGGCGTCACATCACGAAGCTCTGACACTCTTATAAGCCACCTCGTGGAGGATGGCTGGACAGAGGATGAGTATGAGGCCCTCAAACAGCGTCTTGCCAACATACAACGCGAGCGACAACCCTACAGTCGGTACGTCGTTGCTATTGATTCAATTGACCAAAGTGTAGACCGGGACGAGCCCCAACATGAGCGAATTGCCACTATATTGGAAGCCAATCCTGCAGAATTTGATGAAACCGGATTAGCTCGAGCTGGCTTTGAACTGGATGAAATCAATATAAATACCGTCACTGGCATCCACTGGACTAAATCTATAAATTATAAGCTCACCCCACTTAACGAAATCAAAGCTGACGAAACGGTTTATGAGACTGGTTTTCATTTCGATCTCGATGAGAACAACCTACTCATCGATTGTAGTCTGCCTGCAAAAGCTAGCAACCTGACTAACGTTCTGGATAATTCTGGTATCATCACAGAATCTGTAGGACATAATGATTACGCGACCCAACGGGCAAACCAGTTTGTACAAGACTTCGTCAATGATTTCAAAGACCAACTGGTTGAGCAGAGCGACCAGACATCTCTGGATCCAAACAATACTGCCTCGGCCCTCGAGATAGATCTCGTCGAAATGCTTGTCGATGAGGCCGAACTTGAGGACATTCGCATTGGGGGTCGCACCGACATCATCGGGAACCCTACCGTCGAAGATCTCCAAGAAGATCACGATGCGAGGGTTGTTCGATTAGAGGGCCAGTTCCGGCTTGATAGAACATACTACAACTTCATCGCAGGCTATACCGACGATATGGGGCAGATTAGTGTCAAAAAACAAGGGCGCGTTGAGGAACGGCCTGAGTTGGTGAAGGATGCATTTGACTATATTTACGATACCTACCACGGATATTTCGTTGATGTCTGAACGCCGCCGGGACATCCAGTTCGAAATTCAGTACTTGCTTTCTCTAACTCTGGTTGTCTTCGGGATGCTTTCGATTGATCCCGTGAAAGAAGGAATGAACGAGTGGGCCGCTTATCTTGTTATTTTCTTCTTAGCAGCGCATCTATCAATATTCAATCTTGTTTATAGCTTTGGCCATGCGACGACTCTCAGAGTCGATATGATCGAAACGATAGAGCGGTGGAGTGCGCCGACACTGCTGTTTATCGGCGGGTCCTTCGTATTCTTGATTCTCCACGCCTCTTCCGGCATCATATTCGCTTATTTAACTCGGCACCCAGGGTCTCCCTTCACTGAGTGGGAAATTGTTATCAAGTACATCTGCCCAATTGTTCTAGTAGGGACAATGGGCTACTCCGTAAAACGGCGCGGGATTGACCCACTCTCGGCATTTGAAGGGGTCAATATCAAGATCGTGCCAGAGGCCGTCCGCGTCTTCCCGACGGCAGGAGCCTCGCAAGCCCTCTTAGTAAAAGTTGAGAACAACGGAGGGGATACGTTTCCTTACGAACTCCACATAGATATCCCAGATATCGTCACCCTCCACAAAAATGGCGAAACAGTCACTGGCGACTACGGAGAAGACACTGAAGTAGCGCCCGGACATGCGGACCGCTACTCATTCGAGTTATCGCATATCGCAGATGAACACAGCGCTGAGGCGCTTGAGGTGACAATCGACGCCGACGGCGTCTCCTACACATCTCAGGTCGAATTGGAACTCGCGGTCTAATCGCTTATTCGTTGTAATTGGGCACCCTTCTATCACGAGCCACCAGTCATCTTCCGGACTGAGGGCTCGTCATCCATCCAGCACCGCTTCTTTTGCCCGTTGAATCCGTTTGTGCTCTTCTCAATCACCGCCGTTGTTGTCTGGGTGGAAGTTCGCCGAAAGCCGGCTGGCCACGACCTTGACAACATCATCCGATGCGTCCTCTGCGATACCCAGGCTCTCGTATAGATCTCTATAGCAACCAGGCAATCGACTGCAGTGCGGTGGCGGTAGTATTGCGGTTTTGCGGTGCGGTCCAGCCCGACCGAAGGGAGGGGTGGGTATTTGGATTGAGTACCCTTCGGTACACTACCTAAGGGGGCCTTGCCCAGCTGGTGCGAAAGCGCCCGCGAAGCCACCGGCTGTCGGGCCGATCGCCGAACAAAATTACGTGAATGAACGGGATGGAACGCGGTTGGTATATAAATGAAACCGCCCGCTGGATAGTGATGCCTCTCTGCTGGAGCCGGCTACCAGATGGACCGGTGGACCTCGTGCTTACCGAGGAACCGTCCGTTGTTCACGACTCGACGGCCCTTCCGGACCTGACCGTCAAGCCCCGTCCAGTCGATGAGTGCGTTCTCGAACCGCTCGCTGGGGAGCGGTGACGCCTCCGCGGCGTCTAGCCCCGAGCGGAGTATCTTCAGCATCTCCTGCAAGCCTACTGGCCGCTTCAACTCCATCTCCAGCGGGTCTTTCGTCGAGTGAACGACGATGCCGTGACGGTTCGCCCAGCGCTCCAGGGCGCTCGGCTCGCCGTCATCTCGTCGCGAGAACGGCGACGCTCGGTCGGCCACGCGCTTCAGTGAGTCCATCGTGGTCTCTTTCGTCGACTGCCAGCGCTCGGCGATCTCCTCGATTTGGTCGCGAACGACGCCGTCACGGAACCGAACCATGCCGTTGTCGACCTCGATGATATCGGCGAAGCGCTCGGCGGCACGGTAGACCGTCGACGCTGATTTCCCAGCCTCGTCGGCGACCTCCTGGTAGTGCCGACCGCCGCCGTCGGTCATCGCAACGAGCACGTCCCATGCGCCTTCGCTTGTCCCCGGACCAGCGAGTTGGTCAGCCGCGTCGGCGCGGGTCTGTTGCTCAAGGTCGGGCATTGGGTTCGGACGCACGCCGACCGCGTCATCAGCCTGCCCCGGCTCAAAGTACGGGTCTTCAATCCAGACGTCCGAATCAGGCGCGAAATCGACACCAGCCCAATGGAGCGCGTTCACAACGGTCTCGCGGAACTCCGCGACTGCCGTATCGTAGCCGGTCCACTGAATCGGTGACTCGCCGTCAGGGTAGTAGTCGGCCCAGTACTGACACTCGATTTTGTGGTGAAACAGAGGGTCGTCGCTCGATGTCTCCGATCGGACCCACTTCGGTTGATAGCACTTCAGCCGCTTCGCTAGCGTCTGGTCGGGCAGTAGCCGC
Source organism: Haloarcula amylovorans (assembly GCF_004681185.1). Classification (GTDB taxonomy): domain Archaea; phylum Halobacteriota; class Halobacteria; order Halobacteriales; family Haloarculaceae; genus Haloarcula; species Haloarcula amylovorans. The sequence continues at coordinate 887,339 of NZ_SRIF01000002.1, forward strand.
TTCCAGTTGTCAGGAGACAGTGCGACGGCCTCGTAGTGGCCCTTGATAGCCTCGTGGTCCCAGTGATGTTCGCCGCGACCGCGCCCGTTCGAGAACTGCGAGAGGTGTTCGAGGACGCCGCCCTTCCCGGCGACCTTCCCCGTTGCAGTGTCGCGCTCGATGCGCCCGTAGAGTTCAAGCGCGTAGATGCGCGACCACTCGTGAGCCTCGACAAAGTAGCCAGCATCAATAGAGAGGTACGAGGCGAGCGACTGGAGCAGACCAAGAACCTCGAACTGCGAGAGGTTCGTCGATTCAATCTGGACACGGACAGACTCGGGACACTCGGTCGGCATCCCGCCGATGAGGTCGCCGGTCTCCACGTGGCAAGCCTTCGGAAATCCGGGCCTGAACGTGAAGTCAGCGCCCAGTTCGTTGTGCGGGTCGTCCGCGGCGTACACTCCGAGTTTGTACTCGTTCATCGCACCGTCGAATGTCGCCGATGGCGGAGCTTCGATTTTCCCCTGCCAGTGGCTCGACCGGACGATTTCGTACTCTATGTCGTCGAAGGTGAACGTCTCCTCTCGTTCATCGAGGTCAGGCTCGTACTGACTCACCATCGCCCAGTACGGCGAAAGTCCACCGTTGTCGAAGATGGTGTGCGCACCGATACGGTGGGGCTGGAGGTCGATGACGTCCTCGATGCTAGTGACGACACCCGTCACTGGCGCTCACCTCCGTCGGTCGCGTACTGACCGAGCGTCGCGGCCTCGGTCTCCGGTGAGGTCTCGCTCGTGTCTACGCTGTCGGGCGTATAGCCAGCGCTCACGTTCGCACGTTCTTCCTCGTCGCGCTCGCGCAGTTCGGCGGCCGTCGGGCCGTCCTCGTCGCCGCAACAGTCACACGGCCGTCGTGGGCCGTGCGGGAGCCGGTCGGGGCGCTCGCCGTGGAGGTCGAGCCACTCCTCACGCTGGTCGAGGCGCTGCATAACCTTCGCCCGTGGTTCGCGATCGTAACGGGCGGCCAGCCGGCGCTCGGCAGCTCGCCACGCGCGAACTCGCTCGACGCTGTCCATCCCGTCGATGAGCGTCAGCACCATCTTCCGGCGGAACTCGTGAGACAGCAGGTCCCAGTCGAGCCACCTCGCCGGATCTTCGCTGATACGCTTCCGGATACCCTCGCAGTGCAACCGCTCGCGGCGGTCGCCTGCCTGTGACGTCGAGGGCATCAGTCATCGGCCCCCTCGACGACCGCGGCATCGAGCACGTTCGACCAACGCAACTGCGCACAGGTCCCTTCGCGTCGGTCAACCGCGTACCAGCGGCCGCGAAGATGTTCGTCGATGATGCTGGCCGGGACGACCGCGACGGCGACCAATTCCTTCGCCGCTCCGGACTCATAGACCGCGAGGACGTAAACCGCGGACTCATCGACTAACCAGCGGTGCTGTCCGGTGTCGCGGCCCTTGAAACACCACGAACCGTGGGCCGTAGCCGTGCCTTTCGACCGTTCGAGGACGCACGCCTTGATTTCGAGGCGCTCCTCACTCTCGACAAGCGGCGTCGCCCATCGAACCGGAACGCCAGCATCGATAGTCGATGGCTCGAACAGGCCGGTCGTGACCGCGTCGTAGTGGTCGTCGGCATCGACCGCGGCATCGAGCACGTCGATAGCGTCGATGACCAGCGTCTCGACGTCGGTCCCGATGGCCTTCGGGTCGGCCAGCGTATCGGTACTCACGTGACGACCCTCCGGAACCGCGATGCCTTCGCCGTGGGCGACCACTGTTTGACCGTCGCCGAGCCACCAGCGTAGGCCCAGACGATCGCGCCGAGCAGATGCTCTCGCGCGATAGACCTACGCATCGGAATCACCGCCTATCAGGTCGTCACCGGAGCGAAACAGCCGCGAGTTGTCCTTCCGCGTCGAGCAACGCGGGCAGAGGTCGTCGGACTGAATAGGACCTTCGTCGGGCTGGTCCGGTCGGAGGTAGCGAAAACGTTCGGAGGTCAGGGTTTCGTCGCCGCAGTTGTCACAGTCGAACGTCTCGCGGCCGCCGTCGGTGACGATCTCCTCGCTGTCGAATCCACAGAGTTCGCGGAGTGACCGGTTGTCATTCGCGCGTTCCCACGCGTACGCTCCGTAGAGCGTCCCAGCGACCCACGAGAGCACGCAGTAGCCGAGCGCCAGCGTGGCCGCTTCCCCGCCGGTCGGGTAGAGCGTCACTGCTCTCCCTCCTGGTGAGTGGCTGTGTCCACAGAACGGAAGCGACCACAGGCACCACAGCGGCCACTTGGACGCACTGATTCGCACTCACAGTAGTCGCACGGTCTGGCATCTCGGAGCGGTAGTCCAGAGTGGTCAGTACCGTTCTCGACGGTACCACCATCGGTCATCGGCTCGCCTCGGTTCTCACGGTCCCACTCGAACTCGTAGTCAGGTTCGAACTCGGGGTCTTCGAGCTTCGCGGCCAGCCCGTTGTCGCCACTGTTCGGGCCAAACATCGAGAAATCGGTTTCGCCGTCGTAGTCGACGCTTCGGTGAAGCTTCGACCCGTTCCGGTAGCTGTAGAGGAACGTGTCGATCTCCTCGGTGACGTCGTCCCAGCCGTTCGGGAAGCACTGCGGACAGAGGTCGAAGTCGTCGACGCGACCGGAGTCGACGGCGGTGCGTTGCCAGCAGGTATCTGCGAGACATGGCGTCTCCAGCGTCACGTCGGTCGTCACGCGTCGTCACCTCCGTCGGTGGCGATGGACTGACCTCTCTCGTCGCTTCGAACGGCGTACGCTGAGGAAACGCCAGCAGCGTCGCGCTGGCGGGTCGCCGGGTTCGTACAGGCAGGACAGGCGTGGAGTTTGCCGTCGTTACCCGCTCGAACGCGGCGGTAGTCCGCGGAGACGTGCGCCCCGCAGTTGTCGCAAGACGGCATCAGGGACAGCACCTCCCGTTATCCAGCGCCGGACAGCGCTGTTCCTCGTCGGTAATCGGGAACCCACAGAACTCGCAGACGCGCGCGGTTGCGTCCGTCTCCGAGGTGTCGGAACTCACGCCGACCACCTCGTACTTAAAGACGGGTGTTTACTGCACTTGGCAGTAGTCAGGAATTTGGTTGCAGTAGCACTGTGAGTCGCGTAATTTCCATCCGGGTAGAAATTGAGTGGGACCGCCGAGATTCGAACTCAGGTCCGACGCACCCCATGCGCCGAGGATACCGCTACCCCACGGTCCCGCACTCGGGAGGAGGGGGGTGTTTTAATTAAGGGCTTCGCTTTGCCGACGCCGTGGGCCGTCGTACCGGGGGTCAGACCAGCACGCGTTCGAGGGCGACGACGGTACCGCTGTCGGCGTCGGGGTCGCCGACCAGCGTGCCGAGACAGACCGCACCGCCGTCGGGGGTGTAGCAGGCAACGAGCGACTCCCGTTCGGGCGTGATGTTGCCGACCTCGGCCGGGGAAACGTCGATGACGCCGGGGGCGAACACCGACGCGCCGTTGGCGACTTCGCGGGCGGCGCTGGGAGCGATGGTCACACGAGGGAGGTGAACGAGTGCGCGTTCTGCGGGCTGGATGGCCTCGTGGAGGGACGCGTCGTCGCCGTCCTCGGTGAAGGCCAACGCGTCCACGAGGTCGTGCATCGTCACGAGGGCAGCGTCGTCGAAGGTGCCCGTGGCGGTGCGGCGGAGGTCGCCCATGTGCGCGCCGGTGCCGAGCGCCAGCCCGATGTCGTGACAGAGCTTCCGGATGTAGGTACCCGATGCACAGCGGACGCGCAAAAGCGCGCGGCGGTCCTCGCGTTCGAGCACGTCGAGGGCGTGGATGCGGCGGACGCGTAGCTGTCGTTTGACGGCGCTCTTGCGCGGCGGTTTCTGGTAGATCTCGCCTTCGAACTCGGCGACGACCGTCTCGAAGTCCGCCGGAGCGTCGCCGTGGAGTTCGAGGACGGCGACGTACTCCTTGACGGCGTCGTCGAAGACCCGGGCCGCCCGTGCGGCGTCGCCCAACAGGATCGGAAGACAGCCGGTGACTTTCGGGTCGAGCGTCCCGCCGTGGGCCACGCGGTCCTGTCCGGTGGCGTCGCGGACCCACGCGGCGACCTGATGAGCGGACGGTCCCGGCGGTTTATCGAGGTTGACGACGCCGAACGACCGGAGGGTATCGGGATCGCGCTCGCCGGGTGGGCCACGGAAGGGCATTGTCAGAACTCGTACCGGATGTTCTCGATGGGTGCTTTCCCCTCGTCGCCGTCGGCGCGGTAGGAGTCGATCGCGTGGAGTGTCACGCTCAGAACGCCCTGTGGGTCCCAGCGGGCGGTGTTGACCGAGAGGTCGTAGATAGAGAGGTCGTCGAAGTCGATGTCGTAGTAGTCGTTGTAACGCTGGGCTTCGCTCTCGCCGCGCTCTTCGGTCTCGGCACGGGCCTGGTCGAAGGGTTTGTTCTCCCGCTGGGCGATGCGGTCGGCGCGGACGGAAAGCGGTGCGGTGAGCCAGAGCTTGATGTCGGCGTACTCGCCGGCCATCCAGCCCGCGAGACGGGATTCGAGTACGAGGTTGTCGCGTTCGGCGGCGATGTCACGCAGGCGGCAGTCCAGGTCGCGGTCTATCTGGTCGTCCTCTTCTGCGGCCTTGTTCAGTTCAAGCGGTGTCATCCCCCGTTCCTCGGCCAGCGAACGGAAGATGTCCCCGCCGCTGACGTGGTCGTAGGAAAGCGCGTCGGCCAAGCTCTTGGCGAGTGTGCTCTTGCCACTCCCAGCGGGACCGGAGACGGTGATCAACATGGTCGTTCTCCGAGGGAGGCGATAAAAGGAGTTGTGTCTTCACGCGGTGTCAGACGACGACCTGACTCAGACGAGCGAGCGGGCCAGTCGGAGCGTAACGAAGTACTCGATGAATGCGGCGACCAGAATCAGTAGTTCGGCTATGAGGAACAACGCGATTGCGTCTTCGATGTCCGAACGTCGGATGGGGTCGGCTCGGTTCGAGCGGAGATATGCCAGGAACCCACCGACCGGACGCAGGCCAGCCGCGAGTGCGAGCCATATCGCGGGCAGTTCGATGGCTGCATGGGGCAGGAACAACAGCGCGACCAGCCCCGGTGATCCTGACTCGACGAGACTCGTCCCGACGACGACGCCGTGTGCGAACCCGTTCTGAAACCCTAACACGACGGTGAGCGTGCCGAAAAACACTGCACCGACGGCCATCAACAGTCCGTTGAGAAGGTTGACGCCGAGAATGTCGAACAGTGTTATCGAGGCGAGGCTGGGTGATGCTGGCGACCAGTTTGCCGGGAGCGCCGACGGGTCGACGGCCCCGGTCGTCGACCCGAGCGCACCGCCGAGGAGGAAACCGATACCGTAGAGCACTACGCCGCACAGAACGTATCGTCGGCTACGGGAGAGAGACTGAAATACTCGATTCGAACGAGCAACAAGCATGAAAAACGGGAAGTTCGCTCCCGTTTACCCCATGACGCCGGCCTTGGCGGCGATACCACCGGGACCGTTCGGCATCATCTTCGCGCCAGCGCTAAAGACGGTGACGCCGACCATCGCATCGCCGGGAATGGGCGTCGCGGCACCGGCACCCGTCAGGACGATACCGGCGTGCGTCGCGGCTGCAGTGCTCCCAACAGTGAGGGCGAGCATCGCAACGGCGGCGATGGTGGTGAGCAGTGCTACACTAGCAGGCGAACTGGATTCTGTGGATTCTCCCATAGTGGCAATCGCGGGGACTATTTCCCCATCGACCCGTATACTTTCCTGTCATAAAAAACTCACTCTCATTGCATTAAATAATACTCTATAGAGAAGTATTAGATGGCCACCCATTCATATACATGTGTGTCGATCGTACACAGAAGACAGTAGATATAAAAATTATGGAGTCGAGGTCGAGATTATGAACCGACAGGTCGTTGACCTCGTCACGTCTCCGAACGAGTTCTTCGCCCGGGAACGGCGGGACCCCGCTCTCCTCGGTCCGGCCGTCGTCGTTGCGCTGGCCGGTGTGTTCGTCGGCATCAACTCCCTGGTACTGGTTCCGCTTCGCTCGCAGGGAGTCTCGGGAGAAGCGATGGTGTATCTCTACGCGGGTGTAGCGTTCGGATGGATCACGACCATCCTGACGATGTTCCTGCTGTGGATATTCTACGCGGGGGCGTTTTTCACTGTGGCGACGTACCTCTTTGACGGGAGCGGCGATTTCCGGAAGTTACTGAAACTCGCTGGCTGGGGATTTGTCGGCCAAATAGCTGCATCCGTCGTCTCTGTAATGGCGAAGGGTATCATCTACACGCAGATCGACCCGGCGGCCGGAGCCGTCGTCGCACAGATACAGACCCACCCGCTGTTTACGGTCGCGAGTACCGTCAGCATGGTCGGGTTCTTCTGGAGCATGTGGCTCTGGAGCTACGCGATTCGATATTCGCTCCACCTCTCACTGATTCGGTCGCTCGTCGCGGTTGTCGTTCCCGTTGTCATCAGTGCCGGACTCTTCTTCGTGACGCGTCTGTTTCCCGGAATGTCCTGACCCAGGTGGGCCATCGTGAAAATACGAGCGGTCGTCAGCTCGCGGTCGGGCTGGTCTCGACGTTGAGCGCCTTCCGGATGATCTGGGTAAAGGAGATGGAACAGAGGAAGTACCAGACGATCCACGCTTGCATCGGTCCGGCGACGCCCTCCTGCCAGCTGGCGACTTCGCCGATGATGGGGAACGTCATGACCGGTGCCTCGACGGTCATCCCGGTGCCGAACACCATCCAGTAGATCCAGAGGAAGACGGGGATGTTGATGAGCATGATCCAGACCATCGGGCGGAACATGGCGAACATCGACCCCATCTGCTCGGTCATCGCCTCCATCTGCTCCTGCTCGATGCGCTCTACGGCCTCGTCGTCGCCGCGCTCCTTCGCGTCTTCGAGGCGGTTCTGGATGTCTTTGATCTGCTCTTGACTGTCCTGCATCCCGTCCATGTCCATCAGCTGGTCCTGCAGAATCGAGGACGTGGTGCCAGTGAAGACGGCCAAGACGAGAATGACGACGTAGAACGGGACGAGCTCTGCGAGCGGTCCGAGCGCGATGTCGATGACGCCGCCGATGGCGTCACGGACCGAGGTGAGCGAGTAGCCAGCGAACAGTCCCAGCGTCGCGAGGCCGGCGAGTTTGTCCCACGTGCTCCACCCGCCGTCCTCGTCGTCGTCGGCTGGTTCGGGGTCCGACTCGTCGAGCGCCTCGCGGACGCCGTCGGGGTCGTCGATGACGAACCCCTCGCCGTCGGCGTCGATGAGCAAGCCCGATTCGATGAGTCGGCCCCACTCGCCGCTGGTGAGGTCGTCGCTGACGTCACTCCACGTGACGGTGCCTTTCTCCTCGGCGACCGAGAGGACCGTCGCGAGCGCGTCGGTCATTGCTTCGCCTTCGTCGGCGAGTCGGTCTACCTTCGGCGCGGTGCGTGCCATTGTACTGTGTTCAGCGATGACGGCTTATCAACGTTTATTCTACGCGGGCGTCGACCGCGGTTTCGATGTCGTCCCAGACCTCGTCGGGGGTCTGCTCGCCGTCGATGATGACGAAGGACTCGCGATTCTCGTAGTGGTCGATGACCGGCGCGGTGTTCTCCTCGAAGACGTCGAGACGGTTGCGGACCGACTCCTCGTTGTCGTCGTCGCGCTGGATGAGCTCGCCGCCGCACTCGTCACAGACGCCCGCTTCCTCGGGCGGGTTGAACTCGACGTGGTAGTTCGCACCGCAGTCGTCACAGACCCGGCGGCCGGTCAGGCGCTCGACGAGTTCCTCGCGGGGGACTTCCAGCGAGAGGATGACGTCTAAGTCGGTCATCCCTTCGAGTTCCTCGGCCTGGTCGAGATTGCGCGGGTAGCCGTCTAGGACGAATCCGTCAGCCTGTGAGAGTGCCTCCTCGACGATGGCGTTGACGACGGCGTCGGGCACTAGGTCGCCGGCTTCCATGTACTCACGGGGCGTGTCGTACTCCGTGTCCATGTCGCTGATGTCCATGTCCTTGTTGTCTCGGAGCGCGTCGCCGGTCGTGATGTGTTGCACATCGTACTCCTCGGCGAGGTTCGCGCTCTGTGTCCCCTTACCGGCTCCCGGCGGCCCGAGAATCAGGATTCGTGGGTTCGACATGCTCACGGATTCTCCGGCGTGCGTTAAATGGTTGTCCAAACACGACTCGTCCGAACCGAAAGCGTTGTGCCCTCGCCACGACCCAAATCGGTAAACTCATCGCGGCCTACGCTAGGGTATGCTCGAACCCGGCGACCGCGCCCCCGAAATCAGCGCACAGAACCAGTACGGTGAGACGGTCAGTCCTGATTTTTCGGCCCCGACAGTCGTCTACTTCTACCCCGCAGACTTCACCGGCGGGTGTACCATCGAGGCCCGCGACTTCCAAGAGGTCCTCCCGGAGTTCCGCGAGGGCGGCATCACCGTCTATGGCGTCTCGATGGACGACGTGGAGACCCACGACGAGTTCGCCGAGGAAGAGGGGCTGCTGTTCGACCTGCTCGCCGATCCCGAGGGCAGTGTCGCCGAGGCGTTCGGCCTCGATAGCAGCGAAGGACGCACCGACCGGCGGACGTTCGTTCTCGCCGACGACGAGGTAAAGGCGGTATACGATCCCGAACTCTCTGACCCGTCCGGTCATGCGCGGGACGTGCTGAACGACACGCGCAACGAGTACGTCCAGGGCGGGTAGCCCGTCGGTTCTCAGCGCAGATGCGTCAGAGCCACGGCGTCTCGGGGTCGACCGGATTCGACGGGGCCTCTCCCTGCAGGACGGCCGCGACGTCGCTGGCGACGCCCCGTGAGAGATCCGAGCGGCTCTCCTCTGAGTACCAGCCGACGTGGGGCGTGAGAACGACGTCGTCTCTGTCGAACAGCGGGTTGTCCGGGGACGGGGGTTCGCTGTCGAGGACGTCCAGTCCTGCTTTCGCTAGCTCGCCGTCGTCCAGCGCCGCGACCAGCGCGTCTTCGTCGAGGATGGGTCCTCGTGACGTGTTGACGAGGACGGCGTCGTCGCGCATGCGTTCGAACTCATCGGTCGAGAACAGATGGCGGGTCCCCTCGAAGAGCGGCGTGTGGACCGAGAGGAAGTCCGAGCAGTCGAGGAGTCCTTCGAAGGAGACTTTCTCGACGCCGTAGTCTTCCATCGTCGCCGCGTCGACGTTCGGGTCCTGGGCGATTACGTCGAGACGATAGGCGCGGAGCTTCGACGCGAGGCGGCGAGCGATGCGGCCGAACCCGGCGAGCCCGAGCGTGCGACCGGCCATCCGGTGGAGCGGCTGGCCGGTCTCCCAGTCCCACGTCTCGTCTTTGACCTCCCGGTCGTAGTGCGGAACCGCTCGCACGCAGGCCAGCAACAGCGAGAGCGCGTGGGTCGACACCTCGTCGAGGCAGTAGTCGGGGACGTTCACGACGGTGATACCGTGCTCGGCGGCCGCGTCCACGTCGATGTTGTCGACGCCGATTCCCGCCCGGCCGACGACGCCAAGCGTCTCGGTCCCCGCGAGGACCGCTTCGGTGATAGGTGTGCCCGCGTCGACGATGATGCCGTCCGCGCCCTGGACGGCGTCGGCGACCGCCGATTCGGTCTTCTCGTCGAGAAGCTCGATCGTCGCCCCCGCGGCCTCTAGAATCTCCGATTGCGTCGTCGGGTCGACCGTCTTGTTATCAGAGAGAACGACCGTGTAGTCCATGCCGGTGTTCCGGACGGGCACTACAAAGAGGCTGTCCCGGACCCACTCACGCTGGCGGTCCGTCCCACTCCTCACCGTCGTCCTGTGGCTCGTAGCCGATGGTCTCGCGGGCGTATTCGAGGTCGTCCAGCCAGCGGCGCTCGTTGCCGCTGACGCCGTAGAAGTGGTCCCACTCGACGGATTCGTCGTCTAGACAGCACTCGACCATGTGTGCGAGGTCGCGGCGGGACTGCCAGAGTCCCTTCATCCGGGCCACCTGCTCCTCGTAGTCGTCGCTACCCCGTTCCCAGCGACCCTCCTCGACGCCGCGTTCGGCGTCACCGTAGGGATGGTCGTACTCGGGGTCGCGCACCGAGCCGATGCGGAGGCCGTAAAAGCGGATACCGTGGGCCTCCGCCGCGAGTCGCCCGAGGTCCTCGCCGTAGGCCTTGGTGAGGCCGTAGCGCGAATCGGGCCGGTGCGGTTCGTCGTGGCCCGCCCGCACGCCAGTGTCGTGATACACTTCGGGTGCGTTGCGTACCTCGGCCATCCCGACGGCGTGGTTCGAGGAGGCAAAGACGATACTGTCGAGTCCGGCGTCCACGGCCGCCTCGTAGACGTTGTGGATGCTTTCGAGGTTATCGGACTGTGGTTGGGACCACCCCAGCGACCGGTCGTCGGGACCGCCGGTGCCGGGCGTCAGCGCGAGATGGACGACGGCGTCCTGTCTGTCGAAGTGCGGCCGGATATCGTCGTACTCGCGCACGTCCGCGACCGCGTCGGTCTCGTCGCTCCGCTCGACGTCGAGACGCGTGAAGGCGTACTCCTCGCCGAGGTGGTCCGTGATAGCCGTGCCGACCGTGCCGTTCGCACCGGTGACGAGAACGTCCATACGTGGCGTTCGAGCAGGGCCAGTTTAGTTGCTCGCCCCTCGGGGAACTGCCGCGTCACCGGTGGGCCGACTGACGAGACCTGTTCGTTCGACTGGTCGGCCACAAAACATATTCCCTCGTCTGAGAGATGAGTGACAATGCGACTTAATTTTCTCCGACGGCTCAGAACCACGTTCAGCCGAGAGGATTACTCACCCGGCCACCCGACGAATTCGCCGGACTGGGCGACGACGGCGCTGCGGACCTGCCCGGACTGTGAGAAGACGTTTATCGTTGATGAGATGGATGCGTGTCCGGACTGTGGAACGGCCGTCGAGGTGACGCCCACCGAGCGGGACTTGGGACTGCGGTAGTCGATTTGCCGAGTGGTCGGCCGCTGGTCGAGTCAGAAAATCTGTGCGCCGCGACCGATACGGGTCTGATAGACGCGGGCGTCGATACCGCGGTCGCCGAAGGTGTCGAGCATCGTGCTGGCGATGGCTCGCTGCCGGTCTTCTTCACAGGCGGCGATGACCGTCGGGCCGGCCCCGGAGATGGTGACGCCCGTCGCGCCAGCGGTGAGCGCGGCCTCTCTGACTGCCTCGTAGCCGTCGATGAGTTTCGCCCGCGAGGGCGTGACCACCGTGTCGTGCATCCCCTCGCCGACGAGTTCGGGGTCGTCGCGGTGCATCCCGGTCGTGAGCGTGGCGGCGTTGCCGACGGTCTCGACCAGTTGCTCGACGCGGGCCGTCTCGGGAACGACCCGGCGGGCGTCCCGCGTCGAGACGACGATGTCGGGGAGACAGGCCACCAGCGGGATGGCGGCGTCGACCTGTCGGACGCCCGCTTCCGTGGCGATGGTAAAGCCGCCCATGATGGAGGGGGCGACGTTGTCGTCGTGGGCATCGCCCGAGACGACGGCCTCGCCCTTCGCGGCGATGGGCACCAGTTCCTCGCGGGAGTACCCCCGGTCGTACAGTTCGTTGAGACCGACGGCGGCCGCGGCGGCGCTCGCCGCCGACGAGCCGAGCCCCGATGCCGGCCTGACGCCCTTGTCGATCTCGATGTGGGCGGGGGCGTCGAGCGCCTCCGCTACCGCGCCGACGGTGTTCTTCTCCGGGTCCTCAGGGATGAACTGGCTCCCGGCCCCGGTCACGTCGATGGTCGTCCGGTCGGCCTTCGAGAGGCGGACGACGTCCGCCGGGCGCTCCAGCGCGACACCGAAGACGTCGAAGCCACTCCCGAGGTTCGCGCTGGTGGCCGGCGCCCGGACGGTCAGCATGCCTGCGATTTTCCCCAGTATCATCAAAAAGGTAGCGAACCGCCACAGCGACCCACGAAACAGTCTCAGGATTGAGAACGCCGCCCAAAGTGCTAATACCCGGAGCGATGTCCGACAGGCAAGGAGCGGCATGGAAGGTAACGTGACGATGCTGGTCGTCGTCGGAAGCCTCGTTGGTGGTGTCTGTAGCTTCGGCCTCGCCGTCGCGGCGTGGCGAAACCGGTCGCTTTCGGGCGCAGTCCCGTTCGGCTGGCTCATCGCCGCTGCCGGCGGCTGGTGTTTTCTCAAGGCCGCGTGGCTGCTGACGACCGATCAACAGGTCGCAGCGACGCTGTTCTTGCTCATCAGGCTCACCTCCGGAGCGATGGTCGGCCTGTGGGTCGTCTTCGCGCTCACGTACACCGGCCGCCGAGAGTGGCTCACGCCCGTCCGCGTCGGCGTCCTGTTGGTACTCCCGTCCGGCTACGCCCTGCTGGCGCTGACCAATCCGCTGCATGGCCTCGTCGTCGCCGATGTCACGCTGGTGACTCGGAACGGGCTGTCACTGTTCGTCGGCCGGACCGGCACGGTGTACGCGATACAGACGGTGATCTCGTTCAGCCTCATCGGGTCGGGCTACGTCCTGTTCGGCGAGTTCTTGCTGCGCTCTCGGAACCTCTACCGGAAGCAGACGTTCATGGTACTCACCGCCGGAGTGTTCACCGCCGGCGCGCACGCACTGTTCGTCCTCGGTGCGACACCACATCCCGGCATCAATCCCGCACCGCTCACCTTCGCGCTCAACGGCCTGCTCATCGGTGTGGCGCTGTTCCGATACGACTTCCTCACCGTCGCACCGCTGGCAGGAGACCTCCTCGTCGACGAATTGCCCGACCCCGTACTGGTAGTAGACACCGAAGCGACGGTCATCGACTACAACGCCGCCGCGGCCACGATACTCGGAGACGACCCGGCCGGGCGGTCACTCGCCGCCGACGACCCGAAACTGCTGACGAACATCGAGCGCGGCGACGTGTTCGCGGCAACGGAAACGTCGCGGTACTACGATCCGCAGACGAGCGAGATTACCGACCAACATGGGGCGGTCCGGGGTCAGTTGGTCGTACTCAGAGACGTGACTGGACAGCGCCGCCGGCAGGACCGTCTCGAAGCGTTACAGGCGGCCACCCAGCAGTTCATCGAGGCCGACCAGCGAGAGACGGTCGCGCGACTGACGGTGCAGTTCGCGACGACCATCCTCGACCAGAACGCCGCCGGGGTGTTCCTCTACAACGAACGCGGTCACCTCGAACCGACAGTCGTCAGCGACGCCGTCGAGGCACAGGTCGACGACGACCTGCTCTACGTCGACCCGGCGGAGACGCCGGACCGGCACCTCTGGCGGACCTACGAGACCGGCGAACGCCGCGTCGCGTCGTTCAACGAGGAGACCGTCGGCCCGTTAGAGACGGCGCTCATGCTCCCCCTCGGCGACCACGGGGTCGTCGCCATCGGGTCCGAGGGCGAGACCTACGCCCCGGAGGACGAGCAGTACGCGGAGATACTCGCTCGGACGACACAGGTCGCCTTAGAACAGGTCACGCGAGAGCGTGAACTCCGCGAGAGTCGCGCCTCCATCGAACGACGGAACGAGCAGATCGAATTCTTCAACGGCGTGTTGCGCCATTCGCTCCGCAACGCCATGTTGGTCGTGGGCGGGCGCGCCGATCACCTCCGCGAATACGTTCCGCCCGACCAGCAGCGCCACGTCGACAGTATCGAGCGGTGGTGTGAGAAACTCACGTCGATGAGCGAGACCATCCGCGACATCAACGAGACTGTGGCCGCGAGCGAGGGGAAGCGACTGGAGACCGTCGACCTCTCGGCGGCGATTCAGCGAGTGGTCGAGACCGTCGGTGGCGACTACCCGAGAGCCACAGTCACGCTCGATGTGGGCAAAAAGCAGGTGCTGGCGAACGGCCTCGCGGACGAAGTGCTCACGAGCATCGTCGAGAACGCCGTCGAACACAACGCGGGCGACCCACATGTCGAAATCACCACCCAGAACGCCGGCGACTGGGTACAGGTTCACGTCGCCGACGACGGGTTCGGCATCAGCGACGAGCTGAAGGCGACGGTGTTCGAGCGCTCGCTCACGCCGAATCAGACCGCCGGCGGGTTCGGCCTCTACTTCGTCACCGTGATGATGGACCTCTACGGCGGCAACGTCTGGTTCGAGGACAACCATCCCGATGGGACCATCGCCGTCCTGGAGTTTCAGCGGGCGAGAGACGACGATTCGGCGGCCGACGACGCGGCCGTCTCGCCCGGGAAGTCGCCGACCGCGGACGCGAGTGTCGAAACGCAAGGTAAATCTCCGGACGACTGGTAGGGCGAGTATGATTGGTGTCGTCGGCGGCGGTATCGCCGGCCTCTCTGCGGCGTATCGACTTCAGCAGCAGGGTCACGAGGTCCGCGTCTTCGAAGCGAGCGACGACCTCGGCGGGCTGGCCGCGGTGTACGAGACGGCCGGCGACCCCATCGAGAAGTTCTACCACCACCTCTCGAAATCCGAGGAGACCATCGTCGAACTCGCCGAGGAACTCGGCCTCGGTCGGGACGTCGAGTGGCGCATCGGCAAGAACGCCTACTACGTCGACGGCGTCGTCCACCCGATGGACAAGCCCTGGGAGATTCTGGCGTACCCCCACCTCTCGCTGTACGACACGTTCCGACTCGGAATGCTCGTCCTCGACGTCGACATGCGGGGCGGTATCCCTTCCTTCGACAGCTACGAGCGACTGGAGGACTACGAGGACGTGCCTATCGAGCAGTTCGTCGTCGAGCATACGACTCGGGGCGTCTACGAGAACTTCTTCGAACCGCTGCTGGACGCGAAGTTCGGCGACCGGAAAGACGACGTGAGCGCCGCGTGGCTGCTGGGTCGCGTGAAGTTCCGCGGCGAGCGCGACATCCTCAACGGGGAGATTCTGGGCTACCTCGACGGCGGTTTCGGCCGCCTGCTGGACGCGCTCGTCGACGCCGTCGGCCGCGAGAACATCGAGACGGGCACGCGCGTGACCGACCTCGATACGTCCGGCCGCGAGGTCGCGTCGCTGACCGCCACCGACGGCGATGAGACGACCACGCACGATGTCGAGAGCGTCGTCGTGGCAACGATGCCGGACGTGCTCGAAGCCCTCACCGGCTACGCCTGCGACATCGACTTCCAGGGGACTGTCTGTTCGGTCATCAGTATGGAGGAGTCGCTGTTCGACACCTACTGGCTCAACATCGCCGACGAGGCTCCCTTCGGCGCGCTCATCGAACACACGAACTTCGTCCCGGCCGAGCGCTACGGCGGCGAACACCTGCTGTACGTCGCCCGATACGTCCAGTCTCCCGAGGAGGACATCTGGAAACAGGACGACGAGGCAGTCAGAGAGACGTGGCTCTCAGGTATCGAGGCTCTGTTCCCGGAGTTCGACCGCGACGCCGTCAACTGGGTGCGAACTGCACGCAACCCGCGGACCGCGCCCGTGTACGAACGCGGATACCTCGACATGGTGATCCCGTACGACCTCGGCGACGAGGTGGCCGAAGGTGTCTACTACGCCGGAATGGCCTCGAAGGCACAGTATCCCGAGCGCTCGCTCAACGGCGGCGTGGTGGCGGGGTACGAGTGTGCGGAGCGCGTGGCCCGCAGGGCCACGAAGTAAGCGAGCGGCGTCGCCGCGAGCAGCGTTGCCCAACGGGCAACTAAACGAGCGGGGAGCGGAGCGACCCGCGAGTAGCATGGCCCGCAGGGCCACCGAATAGCTAGAACGTCCTGACACCGACGTCCGGACTTTTGTGACCGGAGACCGAACGACGAGTCGATGCACCGACGGACGTTCCTCGCCGGGTTCGCGGGGCTCTTCGGCGGGTGTACCGGATTCGGAGCGGACGCTGAGGGAACTGGCTCCGACCCGGTGACGCCAGCGCCAGTGCCGTCGGCGACCGAGACGGCGGGACGGGACTGGGAGCGGTTCGAGGCCCGGGCATGCCCTACGCTCGACGTGCGGACCGACCAGACGGTGTGTTCGCACACCCAGTCGGAGACGGCACCCCTCACCTTCACGCCGAGTCGGCCAGTGGTCACGCTCACTGGGGGGTCCCTCGCCAGTCCGCTCTGGTTCACGCTCCGATGGCGCGGGGCGGGCGACCTCTCGGTGTTCACCGAAAGCTGGTACCTCCAGCGGTGGACCGACGGCGAATGGACATCGGCCGCCACCACGCCCTCGTCGTCGCAACTCGTCACGCTCGACCCCGGCGGGCAGTTTACGTGGGTTCTCGGCGTTGATTCGACGGAGCGAGCGGTGTCGGTCGACGCGATGCTCGAACCCGGTAGCTACGCCTTCGCGGTACAGACCATCGGGGCGGAGAGCCGACTGCACTCGGAGTGTCTCGCACTGTTCGACGTCGTCGCCGGGGACCGCTGAACGCAAGCCGTCAGTCGCTTCGCGCGCTCTCGTCGTCGACGCCGGGCGCGTCAGAAACAGAGACGTCGGCGGGTTCGTCCTGTCCGCCGACGATCGTCTCGCCGTCGTCGGTCTCGACGTACACGTCGTCGGCGAACCCACCCTCGGCGTGGGGGTGTTCGGGGTCGTCGAGTTTCTCCGGTGTCGAGGGGGCCTCTCGGATACCGTCGCCCGGGCGGAACGCGCCGAGCGGGTCCGAGATGGTGATGCCGTGGCGCTCGAAGAAGTCGGCGTAGCGGTCGTAGTGTTCCTGCAGTTCGTCGCTCGGGAACTCCATCATCTCCGTCCAGCCGTGATTGTAGAAGTCGAAGTTGGCTTGGACGTGCGTTATCTCGCGGGCCTCGGCCTCCGGGTACCCGGCGTCGAGCGCCGCGACGTAGGTGTCCATCGTCGCGTCGAAGAAGTCGGCCAGATGGGGCCGGCGTTCCGTCGCCCGCCCCTCGGCCGACTTCTCGGCGAAGTAGTCCGCGTGAAAGTCGACTAGTCGGTCGTTGACCTTCTGGCCGACCACCGGGAGCGTCAGCGCCTGCTTGGCCGCGAAGTGCTTGACGTTCTGACGGAGTTTCATCGTATCCAAACTGCGGGCGCGAACGCCTTCAATGCCCTGCTCCCGGTTGCTTCCCCACGCTATCCTGTGCTATCGCAAACGATACGGAGATAGCAATCCACATTAAGCCCGATTTCCTATTTACCGCACATGAGCACGTCGCACGTGATTATCGGAGACGGCATCGCGGGTGCCTCCGCGGCCGAGACAATTCGGGAAAACGACCCGGACGCAGACGTCACCATCATCACCGACGAGGGCGAAGCCCTCTACAACCGTATCCTCATCAAGGAGTTCGCCAAGGGGAAACTCCCCGAAGCGCCGATCTCGATTCACGAACCCGAGTGGTACGAGGAACGCGACATCGACCTCGAACTTAACACGCACGTCACGGACATCGACCCCGACGCGCACGAGGTCAACACCCACAGCGGGACCACCTATCACTACGACAAGCTCCTCGTCGCCACCGGCGGGACACCGGCCCAGCTTCCCGTCGAGAACAGCGACGCCGACGGCGTCCACCACTTCTGGACGTTCCAGGACGCCCGCGGCATCCGCGAACACGCCGCCGAGTCCGAGACTGGTATCATCGTGGGGGCCGGTCTGCTCGGTATCGACCTCGCGGCCGTCTGTGCCGCCCAGGAGATCGACGCCAAGTTCCTCATGCGCGGCAACCGCTGGTGGCGCTACGCGCTCTCGGAGGACGGCGCGGAGATCATCCACGACGCCCTGCGCGAGAACGGCGTCGAACCGGTCTTCGAGTCCGGTGTCAACAAGTTCGAAGTCGACGACGACGGCCACGTCACGGGTGCCGTCGACCCCGACGGCAATCACTACGACGGCGAGTGGGCTGGCGTCGCCATCGGCCTCGATTTCAACACCGAGTTCCTCGCCGGCTCCGGGCTCGAACTGGACGACGGCGTGGTCGTCGACGAGTACATGCAGACGAACGTCGAGGATATTTACGCCGCCGGCGACCTCACGAAGTTCTACGATACCATCCTCAACGCGCAGGCGCAAAACGGCGCGTGGGGATCGGCCAAGGAACAGGGATCCGTCGCCGGGTCGAACATGGTCGCAGACGACGAGGCCGAAGCCTTCCGCTGGGTCTCCTCGTACTCCATCACCCACTTCGACTTCCCGTTCCTCTCGTTCGGTCACCCGACCCGCGGCGACGACGAAATCGAGCAGAAGTACTCCGACACCGAGTGGCGTCGGCTCGCCTTCGAGAACGGGCAGTTGGTCGGCGGCGTGCTCATCGGCGACCTCTCCCAACAGTCGAAGTTCAAACAGCTCATCCGCGAGGAGCGACAGGTCGCCGACAAGAAGGAGCTCCTCGTCGAGAAAGACGTCGACCTAGAGGAAGTGAAGGCCCAGACGGCCGCGCCCGCGGAGTAACCGGCTCTAGCGCGACAGCCTCCTGCTCCGGCGCGACAATCACGTAATCGGCATGCAGTTTTTTGCTCCTTGCCACCGTCTATCCGGCTATGCTTCGAGCGCTCGCCCACTGGCTCGTCGGCGTCGTGACTCGCAGCGATGATGCCGACGACAAGGTAGACGATGGCGAGGACAGCGGATTCACCGGCTCTCGTCTGGACGCCTCGGTGAACGAGAGTCACGGCGAGAGCGGGCACGAAGCGGCCCGTGAGATGGCCGACGTGCAACGACAGGCTGAATTGTTGGGCGAGCAAGAGCGCCATCGACGATAGTGAAAACGACGCCCTTTTTTCCGCAGAAAGCGGAGTCACGCGTATGGATGGCGGCAGCGGCGACATGACGCTCGCCTTCGACTTAGACGCGCTGCGGGAACTGGCCTACCCTGACAGCGTGTTCAACGACGCGCGCCAGTGGTCCGAGTACGTCGGCGTCATCTCCGATCAACCCACGTACGTCGTGACGAATTTCACGCGCAAGCATCGCATCCGACAGGACTTCTTCTCCGGCCCGCGCGGCCGCGAGGAGAGCCTCGAAAACGTCAAGGAGCAGTTCGACACCGACCGGCACGTCTTCGTCGGCACCGAGGACGCCGACGCCGAACTGGCCGAGACCGCCGGCTGGGAGTATCTCCCGGTCGAACAGGCCGCCGAGGCCGCCGGCTGGGAACTGGGCGAACCCGACGCCCCCGCGGCGACGACCAACGAAGACGACGAACGCGACGACTGGCCGTAGGCGACGCCGGCAGCGAGTCATGTCAAATATCGTTATATTTGAGTCCGAGTAGTTGGTTTTATTACGAAGTCGGTCGGGAATCTATTTATGTCCCTCAGCATCGGTGCGGCCCTCCGAAACGGCTTCGACGACTTCGCGTCCGAGAAGGGTGCACTCTTCACCGCGGTGTTTATCCTCCTCGGGATCGCCAACGCGGTGTTCTCCCAGACGTTCTCGGTGGCGCTGTACGAGCGACTGCTCGATTTCATCCCGACTGCGCCTGAGAATCAAGCGCAACTGGAGCAGGCCCGACAGGCCTTCTTGGAGCAAGCGCCGCTGTCGCTCGGAACCTCCATCGCCGTGGCACTGCTAGGACTTTTCGTCCTATTCTTGATCGCCGAGGCACTCCGAATCGTCGCCATCCGTGCGTTCGCCGACGACGCGGGCAGTCCGCTTCCCAGTGATGCCACGCGAGCGCTCGGGTCGACGGCGCTGACCGCGATACTCGCGGCCATCCTCACTGGCATCCTCGTCGCTATCGGGACGGTCTTTCTCGTTATCCCCGGTATCATCGCCGCCATCTTGTTCACGTTCGTCCGACAAGAGATCGCACTGAACGACAGCGGCGTCATCGAGTCCATTCGCAACAGCGTCAGTATCGTTACCGACGACGCCCTCGCAGTGACGGGACTGCTCGTCGTCCTCGTCCTCTTAGGCATCGTCGTCACGCTCCCACTATCGCTCATTCCGATTCCGCTCTCGCCGGTCGTGACGCTCGCTATCAACACGATTATCGGACAGTTGGTCGCGGTCTACGGCATCGCCGTCATCACTGACGCCTACCAGCAGGCCACGGCCGACGCCGCGACCGAAGCGGAGTTCGAAGTATAGCGTCGGTCGGGTAGCGGCGTATCGCGGCCTTTAATCCCGCGACCCTCCTAGACGCGTCAATGGCAGAACCGCGCGTACCCGGCGGACGCGAGTCCGAACTCGAACTCGCCTGTGGCGAGGTCATCGATACGCACGACGACCTCCACATGGGGATTCGAGCGCTCGACTGCGCCTGCGGCGAGACGCACGCCGTCGTCCTCGGCGCGCACCCGCTCTCGCGTTTCGTCCCCGAGTTTCTGGCCGACATCCTCACAGAGACGGTCGAACCGGCCGACGACCACGACGAGTTCACGATGGCGCATCTGATGGGCGTCGTCATGGAGGAGTTCCCCGAGCAAGTGGCCGTCGCCGACGCCGCCGACGACGGCGCGGTCGGCTTTTCGATGGCGTGGGTCACCGACTTCGACTCCCGTCGCCTCCACGAGATCGTCGTAGAACTCATCGTCGAACTGATGGAACACGCCGTCAGCCACAGCGAGGACGACGCCGTGATGTCGGAGTTCGAGGCACAGATGCTGGAGTTCGACGTCGAAGCGTTCGTCGAGCAGTACCGTGCCGAGCGAAACTTCGACGACCGACACGACTCTGCGGTGTGAGTCGTGTCCGAGGAGACGTTTCTCGAATGTCGAGCGGGTAACCGCGAGACGAAGCGAGGCCGCGTGGCGCCCGTCTCCCCACCGCGAGTATTTCTATCTCGCAGTCTAACCGTCGGTAATGCGCCTGCGCTCGGTCGTTCTCGCGGCCCTATTCGTGCTGGCCGGCTGTAGCGGGTTCGCCGCCAGCGAGCGGCCGGAGACGGTGACGCCAGCGCCGGTCCCTGACGCGGACCCGGGAGCCACGGGCGTCCCGGGGCTGGCGAACGACAGCGTGAATCCCACGCTCCTCGCACAGGCACATCGAGACGCACTCGACAACCGCTCGTACACGCTCACGGTCAACTGGACGACGGACGACCGGGAGTGGGAGACGTGGCTCGCTGTCGAAGACGAGCGGCGCTATCGCTACCTGAGCACGCAGACCACCGGGGCCTACAGCGACCGCCTTTTCGTCGAAGGCGACGTTCGGTACAGCCGCCATCGGCGACCGCTGGGCATCCAGTACCGTCGGAATCGGTCGGTCCCCGCGAGCGAACGGTTCGGCCACCACACCGGGCGGCTCGTCGAGACGTATCTCCCGGCCGGTCCGGTGGCCGTGCGGCAGCTAGCGGGCGGGTATATCGTCGTCGCCGATCACGCGCCCGCAACCTTCGATCGCGTGCGCAACTACACTGTCCGGGTCACCGTCACGTCGAGCGGGTGGGTACGGACGTTCTCGGTCCGCTATTTCGACCCGTATCAAGATGTCTCCGTGCGCTATCGCTTCGAGTACAGCGCCATCGATGAGACGGTCGTCGAACGACCGGCGTGGGTCGAACAGCGGTGGCCCGAAGATTTCCAGCGTGAGACGGTGACACCCGTGATGTCTGACGACGGCTGACAGAGCCGGGGCGCTCGTCGTCCGTCGATTTTCGCTAAAATGCCGTCTGACTGCTGTCTGACGGTGTTATTTGATGTTTGGGGTGTTGTAATACTCTATGGCCATACGTCAGGGGGAGTTCGAGCGCATCCGGGCTGTGCTCAACGACGCCGACGCCGACGGGCCGTTCACGGCGCGGGAGATTCTGGACTTGCTGGCCGAACACGACGAGGACTTCGACAGCGTCCACCGCGTGGCGACGGTACTGGGTCGCCGCGCGCAGACGGGCGAAGTCGAAGTCATCGAAGACCAGCCGTATCGCTACCAGGTCAGCGAACTCGGCAACTAAGCGATCCCGCGGCCGCCCGGGCGCGTGACAGTCTCCCGTGTGACTCCGTCGCATTACGATATTCGAAACCCACCTTCGAGACTCGTATCTTTTCGCCGGGCTTATTACGATGTGTGGGTTCGAATCGGGTAATGACAGACGAGGAAGACCGCACTATCCTGCTCATCGGGAGTGGCCCGATAAAGATCGGACAGGCCGCCGAGTTCGACTACTCCGGTGCACAGGCCTGCCGGGCGCTCCAAGAGGAAGGCGCGCGCGTGGTTCTGGTCAACTCCAATCCGGCGACCATCATGACCGACCCGGAGATGGCCGATAAGGTATACCTCGAACCCATCAACACCGAGGCTATCACGGAGATTATCCGCAAGGAGGACCCCGACGGCGTTATCGCCGGACTCGGCGGGCAGACCGGCCTGAACGTCACGGCCGAACTCGCCGAGGAGGGCGTCCTCGAAGAGTACGACGTGGACGTGATGGGCACGCCACTCGACACGATCTACGCGACGGAGGACCGCGACCTCTTCCGCCAGCGCATGGAGGACATCGGCGAGCCGGTGGCCCGGTCGACGACCATCTCGCTCGACGAGGACGAGTCCGTTACGGACTTCGACGAGGAAGCGCTTCGTGACCGCGTACAGGACGCCGTCGACGAGGTCGGCGGCCTACCGGTCATCGCCCGCACCACCTACACGCTCGGTGGGTCCGGGTCCGGCGTCGTCGACGAGATGGACGAACTCGTCGAGCGCGTCCGCAAGGGACTTCGCCTCTCCCGCAACGGCGAGGTTCTGGTTACGGAGTCCATCGAGGGCTGGGTCGAACTGGAGTACGAGGTGATGCGCGACGCCGACGACTCGTGTATCATCATCTGTAACATGGAGAACATCGACCCGATGGGCATCCACACCGGCGAATCCACCGTCGTCACGCCCTCGCAGGTCATCCCCGACGAGGGTCACCAGGAGATGCGCGACTCCGCGCTGAAGGTCATCCGCGAACTCGGCATCGAGGGCGGCTGTAACATCCAGCACGCCTGGCGCGACGACGGGACGCCCGGCGGCGAATACAGAGTGGTCGAGGTGAACCCGCGCGTCTCTCGCTCCTCCGCACTGGCCTCGAAGGCGACGGGATACCCCATCGCCCGCGTGACCGCGAAGGTCGCCATGGGCAAGCGCCTCCACGAAATCACGAACGAGATTACCGGCGAGACCACCGCGGCGTTCGAGCCCGCCATCGACTACGTCGTCACCAAGGTCCCGCGCTGGCCCATCGACAAGTTCCGCGACACGGATTTCGAACTCTCGACGGCGATGAAATCGACCGGCGAGGCGATGTCCATCGGCCGGACGTTCCCCGAGAGCTTGCTCAAGGCGCTTCGCTCCTCAGAGTACAACCCCGCCGTGGACTTCGGGGAACTCGACGACGAGGAACTCGAAACGGGATATCTCGTCCGCGCCTCGCCTGACCGCCCGTACGCCATCTTCGAGGCGTTCACGCGCGGCTACACCGTCGAGGAGATCGTCGACCTGACCGACATCGAGGAGTGGTACGTCGAGCGCTTCCAGGAGGTCGCCGACGCCGCCGAAGCCGCGATGAACGGCGACTACGAGACGGCCGCACAGGCCGGCTTCACCGACCAGGAGATTACCGCACTCGCCGGCGGTGAGTTCAACGACACGCACGTCTCGTGGCTCCCCGCCAGCCTCGACGCCGACGGCGGCGACGAGGCCGAAGTCGAGGCCGCCACGGACGGCTCCGGCGTCACGGTCGACACCGTCGAGGACGAGACGACCCACCGCGACTACAAACTCGTCGACACCTGCGCTGGCGAGTTCGAGGCGACGACGCCGTACTACTACTCGACGCGTGACCCGGTCTCGGGCATCGACCGCAACGAACTCCAGATCGACCCCGACGTCGAGAGCGTCGTCGTGGTCGGCGGCGGCCCCATCCGCATCGGGCAGGGCGTCGAGTTCGACTACTGTTCTGTCCACGCCGTGCGCGCCCTGCGCGAGATGGGTATCGACGCCCACGTCGTCAACAACAACCCCGAGACGGTCTCGACGGACTACGACACCTCCGACGGCCTGTTCTTCGAACCGGTCACCGCCGAGGAAGTCGCCGACGTGATCGAGTCGACCGGTGCCGACGGCGTGATGGTCCAGTTCGGGGGCCAGACCTCCGTCGACATCGGCGAACCACTGGAAGACGAACTCCAGCGCCGCGACCTCGACTGTGAGGTTCTCGGCACGAGCGTTGAGGCGATGGACTTAGCGGAGGACCGCGACCGCTTCAACCAGCTGATGGACGACCTCGGCATCGCACAGGCCGAGGGTGGCACCGCCACCAGCCAAGAGGAAGCCCTCGATCTAGCCCACGACATCGGCTATCCGGTCCTCGTCCGTCCGTCGTACGTCCTCGGCGGCCGCGCGATGGATGTCGTCTACAACGACGACGACTTAGAGACCTACATCGAGGAGGCGGTTCGCGTCTCGCCCGATAAGCCCATCCTCGTCGACGAGTTCCTCGCCGACGCGGTGGAGCTAGACGTGGACGCCGTCGCCGACGAGGACGACGTGCTCATCGGCGGCGTGATGGAACACGTCGAGACGGCCGGGGTCCACTCCGGCGACTCGGCGTGTATGATTCCGCCCCGCTCCCAGGAGATCAAGGACGTGATGCCGCGGATCCGCGAAGTCACCGAGCAAATCGCCGACGCGCTCGACACCGTCGGCCTGCTGAACGTCCAACTGGCGGTGCGTGACGGCGAGGTCTACGTGCTTGAGGCGAATCCGCGCTCCTCGCGTACAGTCCCGTTCATCTCGAAGACGACGGGCGTCCCCATCGCCAAGCTCGCCGCGCAGGTGATGGCCGGTACGTCGCTGGCGGAACTCGACATCGAAGAGCAGATTCCCGAGCAGGTCTCGGTCAAGGAGGTCGTCCTGCCGTTCGACCGCCTGCCGGGCTCCGACCCGCGTCTCGGCCCGGAGATGAAGTCCACGGGCGAGGTCATGGGTACGGCCGGATCGTTCGGCAAGGCCTATCAGAAGGCCCAGATGAGCGTCGGCAAGCCCATTCCGCTCTCCGGAACCGCCATCGTCGACCTACCTGTCCTCGGCTACGAGGAGCACTTCGACGTGAAGGACTTAGACGACTACGAGGACACCGACGCCGTCATCGAGGCCATCCAGAACGGCGAGGTGGACCTCGTCGTCTCCCGTGACCGCGACGTGCTCGAAGCCTGCGTCGAGGAGACTGTGACGTACTTCTCGACCATTGAGAGCGCCGAGGCCGCGCTGGAGGCCATCAACTCAGACGACCAACCGCTGTCCGTCCAGGCCATCAGCGAGCGCCCGAAGACAGCCCGCGACTGGGGCGACGAGTAACCCGACGGTTCGCGCCACGTCTGAAACGGGCCAACTGAGCCCGTTCCTGCCGGCCTGTCGCAACTGCTCGCAGTCTCGGTCGACCAAACAGCTACCCCTCTGGGTGGCGTTAGTGCCCGCTATGAACGTCGCAGTGTTCGGAGCCGGCGGCATCGGCGGTTATCTCGGCGCTCGCTTGGCCGACGCCGGCCACGAGGTCCACCTCGTCGCGCGCGGTGACCACCTCGCTGCGATTCGGGCCGACGGACTTCGCGTCGAGAGCGTCGCCGGCGATACTGCGGTCGAACTGCCCGCGACGGACGACCCGAGCGAAATCGGAGCCGTCGACTACGTGCTGTTCTGTGTGAAGTCACACGACACTCGTGAGGCCGCCGCCGATCTCGAACCGCTCCTCGGCGACGACACCGCCGTCGTCTCGTTCCAGAACGGCGTGGATAACGAGCGATGGCTCGCCGAGGAGGTAGGCGAGTCCCGCGTCGTCGGCGGCGTCGCCTACATCTTCTCGACCATCGCCGAACCGGGCGTCGTCGAACACACCGGCGGCCCAGCGCGGTTCGTCTACGGCGAACTGGACGACGCCCGCACCGCCCGTATCGAAACGCTCGACGGCGCTCTCCGCTCCTGTGCGGGCATCGAGGCAGTTCTCGCTGATGACATCCACGTCGAACTGTGGCGGAAGTTCGCGTTCATCTGTGCCCACTCGGGGATGACCGCCGCGACGCGACTGCCTGTCGGCGAGATACGCGCCCACGAGGAGTCGTGGCGGATGTATCGACGTATCGTCGAGGAGGTGTGTGCGGTCGCCCGGGCGAACGGCGTGGCGCTTCCCGACGACACCGCCGCGGAGTGGGTCGAGTTCGCGCGAGACCTCGATCCGGATTCGTACTCCTCGCTGCACTACGACCTGACACACGAGAAGGCGATGGAACTCGATGGGCTGAACGCCGCCGTCGTCCGCCACGCCGAGGGGACCGACGTAGACGTGCCGATGAACGAGGCTGTCACGGCCGTCCTCCGACCGTGGGCCGAGCGGTTCGCGGATAGGTGAACCGAGGGGCCGTCACTCCGTTCAGCCGTTCGCTAAAATCGAGGGCCGCTCCTTGCAGTCGCGCCCCTCGCTACTGCTTGCGGCTCACTTCGTTCGCCGCTGCGCTTCTTCGAGGAACTTCACTTCGTTCAGTTCCTCGCTACTCACGGGTCGCTGCGCTCCCCGTTCGAACTACCGAGAGCCGCGCTACGCGCGCCTCTCGCTAATCCTGCGCCATCCCGAGCACGTCGTCGAAGAAGCCGAGCGAGTCGTGCGGGCCAGGGTTGGCCTCGGGGTGGTACTGGCGCGTGATGATGTTCAGGTCGTCGTTCTCCAGTCCCTCGGGGGTATCGTCGTTGACGTTGACCTGCGTCACGTCGAGCTTGTCGCCGGGTTCGGCGACGGTGTAGCCGTGGTTCTGGGTCGTCATCACGACCTGGTTCGTCCGGAGGTCACGCACCGGCTGGTTGACGCCGCGGTGGCCGAACTCCATCTTCGAGGTTTCGCCGCCCAGCGCGTTGGCGACGACCTGCTGACCGAGACAGATGCCCGCGAGCGGCACGTCACCGACGTAGGTCTCGACGAGTTCACCGGCCTGCTCGAAGTTTTCGGGGTCGCCCGGGCCGTTCGAGATGAACAGCAGGTCGGGGTCGACGGCCGCCACGTCGTCCTCGGTGGCGTCGTAGGGGAAGACGTGAACGGCGGCGTCGCGCTCGACCAGCGACTCGACGATGGAGCCTTTCGCGCCGCAGTCGACCAGCGCGACGGTCTCGCCGTCGGCGTCGGCGTTGTGCGTCTCCACCTCGTCGACGGAGACCTGCGCGCCGATGTCCGTGTGGTCGGACATGTGCTTGCACTGGCGCAGTTCATCGAGCGCGTCCTCCTCGGTCGCGTCGGGACCGGCGGCGATGCCGCACTTCATGGCCCCCTCGTCGCGGATCTCGGTGACGATGTCGCGCGTGTCGAGGTGATCGACAGCGGGCACGCCTTCGGATTCGAGCCACTCGGCCACGTCGTCGGTGAGTTCGCGGGCGACGGCCCCGCGGGGGTGGACGCGGTCGGACTCGAAGCGCTCCTCGCGGACGCCGTAGTTGCCGATGAGCGGGTACGAGAACGTGAGAATCTGCTCCTCGTAAGAGGGGTCGGTCAGACTCTCCTCGTAGCCGGTGTAAGCGGTCGTGAAGACGATTTCGCCGCGTGTCGTGCCGGGCGAGCGAGCGCGGGCCTCGATGACGCGTTCGCCTTCCAGTGCTACGTATGCGTCTGTCATTACGAGATGCGTACAAGATTCCGGTTCATAAGGGTTGCTTTCGAAGTCGAGTTACGATTTTCGTAATCCTCAAGTTCGGGAGGTGAGAAGGGTCGCATCTCGATGGACGAACTGGACAGCGAGATACTCTCGATACTCCGACAGGATGCCCGCACGCCCTACACGGAGATTGCAGACCAAGTCGGGACCTCCGAGGGGACCGTCCGGAACCGAGTCGAGCGACTCGTCGAGGACGGCGTCATCGAGCGCTTTACCATCGCCACTCGCACCGGGAACGTCAAATCGATGGTCGAGGTCGGCGTCGACGTTAACGTCGATACGGAGGCCGTCACCGACCGCATCGCCGAGTGGCCGACGGTCGACTTCGTCTGGCAAGTGTCCGGTGAGGAAGACATCGTCGTGGTCGTTGACGCTGCCGACACGGGGGCCGTCAACGAACTCATCACGCGTGCGCGAGAGTTAGACGAGGTCGTGAGTACGAAGACAAGGCTAATCCTCGACGAACGCGTCGGCTGACCGACGGGAACCGACGCGTACCGAGGATTCGCCGAGTGAGGCTAATATTGGACGAGCGAGTCGGATGAACGTCAGTGAATCGACGAGCGAACCGATAGTCGCCGAGTGAGGCTAATTCTGGACGAGCGAGTTAGGGAACACTAGTACCTTCCTCGGAAATAGAGGGGCAGAGAGGGAGCGGCTGAACGGCCATCCCGAGATTCATTGTTGCCCAGCCGATAACGGGGGTATGCAGTTTTCTGGCCCCATTCCGGGCGATATCACTTCGACGTACGTCCAACTTGCGGAGGATGGCGCTCAGTTTCTGGCCGTCGCGTTCTTGCTCTACGCCGTCGGCCGACTGCTCGTCGTCCCGGGCGTCCGCTGGAGTCTCGCACGCTCGAAGCTCGACGGGACAGTCGAGAGCGCACTGATGAGTACGACGCACCTGGCGGTCGTCGTGATAACTATCGTCGTCTCGGCGAGCGTCGCTGGCTTCCGGGGAAGTCTCGCCGGGTCGACGCTCATCGCGGCCGGCATCACGATAGCGGTCGGCCTCGCCGCACAGGATGTGCTCGGGAACTTCGTCTCGGGAGCGTTCATCGTCACCGACCCGGACCTGAACGTCGGCGACACTATCGAGTGGGAAGACAAGCGCGGGACCGTCGTCGACATCGACCTCCGGGTGACGCGGGTGCGGACGCCGAACAACGAGCGCATCGTCGTCCCCAACACCGTACTGGCGACGAGCGCAGTGACGAACCACACGTCGACGGACCCGGTCGGCATCGCCTATCAGTTCGGCGTCGCGTACGAGGCCGATATCGACGAGGTGGCGGCAGTCATCACCGACGTCGCCCGCAGTCTCGACCACGTCACCGAGAAACCGGAACCGAGCGTCGAAGTCAGTGAACTGACCGACAGTTCCGTGGTGTTGACCGCCCGCCTCTGGATTCCGGTCAGGCGGAAGAATCGGGCATCACAGGTCCGTTCGGCCTTTATTCGTGGTGTCCACGAGGCGTGCCGGGCGGCGGGAATCGACCTCAGCGACCCGCAGAACGTCGAGCTGTCCGGCGACGTGACCGTCGAGGGACCGGAGAACGGGACTGATCGATAGCGCTCACTGCGACGGTTTATTGCCGGTCAGACCGTCGAGGAGATGAATCGCGCCGTGTTTCGAGAGCGGGTCGTTGGCGTTGCCGCAGTGAGGCGACTGCACGCAGGCCGGACAGCCGTTTTCGCAGCCGCACGACTGGAGCATCGACAGCGTGGTGTCCATCAGTGACCCGATATCGTGATAGCCCGCCCGCGTCAGGCCGATGCCGCCGGGGTAGCCGTCGTAGACGAAGATGGTCGGCGCGTCGGTGTGGGGGTGCTGTGGGGTCGAGAGACCGCCGATGTCGCCGCGGTCACAGAGATATTCGAAGGGAAACATCGAGATCATGGCGTGCTCGGCGGCGTGAATAGCGCCGGGGAAATCGCCCGCCGCGGTTGCCGCCCCGCTGGAACCGCCGACATCGCCTGCCCTATCATCGGAGGACGAACCCCTATACGCCCCGCGTCGAATCTCGTCTTCGAGGTCCACTGGCACGGTGTGATACAGCGCTTTCGTCTCCAAGGTCGTCTCCGGCAAATCGAGCGGGCGCTGACCTAGCACCTCGCCGGACGAGCCATCGCGCCGTTCGTAGCCCGTAATCTGCTTTCGCATCGTCACCGAGGCGAAGCGGACGGGCACGTCCTCGCGGGTCGGCAGCGGGCGCTCCTGTAAGTCGGCCTCAACGGTGATGGTCTTGTCGTGGAGGACTCGCGTGTAGTAGTTCGCCCACGTCCGGTCGAGTTCGGCGACCCCAGTAGAGAGGTCGAGGTCGGTCACCTCGTAGCGCCGCCCCTGGTGGTGGTAGATCGCGCCCGGATGGGCGTCGCGCAAGGCGTCCTCGAAGGGAAGCTTGGCGATGACGTCGCCCTTCGCCACCAGTTTCACCTCGCGGTCGTCGACGGTGCGGAGGCTCATGTCGTGATGGGGGCGCCCGTTCGAGGTCCAGCGAACACCCTTGTCCGTGCTCCGGCGGTCGAGTTTATTCGCCGATTCGAGGTCGGCGACCACGTCCGGGAACGTCGCGCCGAAGTGCCGGTCGTCGTCAGCCGAGAGCCAGTTCTCGCCGGCGGCCGCCTGCACGTGGTCGGGGAGCAACTGCTCGTTCTCGGGATTCGTGACGGCGCGCTCGGCTTCTTTCTCGAACAGCGTCGCCGGGTTGCGGAGCACGTACTGGTCGAGTTGGTCCTCGCCGCCAACGAGGACGACGAGCGCCGGGTCGGTGCCGCGCCCGGCACGACCGGCCTGCTGGAACGCTCGCATCCGCGTGCCGGGGTAGCCGTCGAGCAAGACGGCGTCTAGTCCACCCACGTCGACGCCCAGTTCGAGCGCGCTGGTCGACCACACTCCCCGGAGGTCGCCGGACTGGAGGCGGGTTTCGAGGTCACGGCGCTGGTCGTCGGTGAGCGCTGCCTGATACGCGCCGACGGCGTCCGCGAGGTCGTGGTCGCCTCGGTCGCGCAACTCGTCGGCGCTGTCGCTGGCGTAGCGCTCGGCGGTCTGGCGCGACCCCGCGAACACGACCGTCTGGAGGCCCCGCGAGACGAGGTCCACGAACAGGCGTTTGGCCTCGACGTGGCTGGACTTCCGGCGGCCGCTGCCCCACCCCTTCCCACCGTCGGACGAGTCCGACGAGCCTGCGCTCGCGATGCTCGCGGAGACACCGTCGTACTCCGGCGGATTCCACAGCAGCCAGTGGCGCGGGCCGCTCGCGCTCGTATCTTCGTCGACGAGCGCGAACGACGATTCGGACTGGTTCGTGACCGTCGCCGCATGTTCGACGGGGTTACCGATGGTCGCCGAACAGCAGACCCATTCGGGGTCGCTGTCGAAGCGCTCGGCGACTCTGGCGAGTCGGCGCATGACCAGCGAGACGTGGCTGCCGAAGACGCCGCGGTAGCCGTGAACCTCGTCGACGACGACGGTTTCGAGGCGCTGGACGAACCAGTCCCAGAGGCGGTGAGCGTGCGGGAGGATGCCATAATGGAGCATGTCCGGCGTCGTCAGGAGAACGGTGGGCTGTCGCTCTCGAATGGCTTCTTTCTCGGATTTGGACTGCCGGCCGGTGTACTGGGCGACCGAGACGCCCGAGGCGAATCCGAGTCCCTGCGCCAACTCGGAGAGCGTCTCAGTCTGGTCGTTGATGAGCGCGACCTGCGGGGCGATGTATAGCGTCGTCGCGCGCCTATCCAGCGCGCGCTCGAAGGCGGGAACGGTGTAGGCCAGACTCTTTCCACTGGCCGTCTCCGTGGCGAGGACGACGTTCTGACCGTCTCTGACAGCGTCGATGGCCTTCGTCTGGTGGGCGTAGAGGTCGGTGATTCCCTCGTCGGCTAGTACACCGGCCAGTCGCGAATCGAGGGACGTGTCGGCGACGGTGGCTTCGCGGCCGGGGACCGTCCGCTCGTCGGCGATCTGACCCTCGTAGTAGGGCCGCTCTCGGAGCCACGCGATGGTGTCGTCCACGGGCGGGCTACGACAGGGACGGCTATCGGTCTTGCTGTTCCTGCCGTACGCGCTCTTGCTGTGGCCGACGGTCGGCGCGCCCCGGTAGGTCGGCGACGGCTTCGGGAAGGCCCTCTATGGTCGTGACGACCGTTCGCTCCGATTCGATGCGCGGGACCCCCTCGCCGGCGACAGCGACGAGACGGCGAGCGGCCGCGACGACGGACTGGTTGGCGTCGCCCACGTCACCGGCGAGCACGGCGGCGTCGGCCTCGCGGGCCAGTTCGGTCGCACGCTCCCTCGAATGCTCGTCCACGCCGGCGAAGGGCGGAACGGTGACGGCCTCGCAGTCGAGTTCGTCCGCACGCTCGGCGGCGGCGTCACCGGCCGGCACGACGCCGACGCTGACCGTGAGGCCGGCGGCGACGAGACGAGCGACAGCCGCGGCTGCCTGCGTTCCGGTGCCGACGACGTGAACGTGCGCATCCAGGGGGTCGCGGTCGGCCAGCGGCGTCACCAGCGGCGCGTCGAAGCCGGGCTGGCGAGTGACGAGCGTCTCGGCGTCGAAGGCGTCACCGAGCGTCTCCGTCGTGAGTACCTTCCGAGGAGTGCCCGCCGCTCGTACCGCGCCGTCGGCGAGCAACACGAGTTCGTCGCAGTACCGCGCGGCGAGGTTCAGATCGTGGATGGCTGCGACGGCCGTCTTTCCTTCGGCGACGAGCGAAGACGCCAGTTCGAGGGTGCGGACGGCGTGGTTGATGTCCAGGCTTGCCGTCGGTTCGTCGAGCAGGAGGACCGGCGTCGCCTGTGCGAGGGCGCGAGCGAGCAAGACGCGCTGGCGCTCGCCGCCCGATAGCGACGTGATCGCCCGGTCGGCGAACTGCGCGACATCGGTCCGCTCCATCGCCGCTTGTACGGCCTCGCGGTCAGTCTCGTCCACGCGGTCGAACCGCCCGAGGTGTGGCGTCCGCCCCATCTCGACGGCCTGCTCGACGGTGAACTCGAAAGAGAGCGTCGTCGTCTGGGGCGTGCTCGCGACCAGCTGGCTCACCTCCCGCGCGGAGAGGCCGTCGAGGCGTTTGCCGGCGACGCGCACCCTCCCCTCGTCGGGGGTGAGCGTCGCACGCAGGGTCCGCAACACCGTCGTCTTGCCCGCCCCGTTCGGCCCGACAAGGCCAACAAGCGAGCCGCGGTCGACGGCGAAATCGACGCCCGAGAGAATCTGCTGACCGCCGAGTTCGACCGACAGACCCGAGACTTCGAGCATCGGATCCGCATCGGTGTTGCCCACACTACTGTCGAGCGAGCGGTCGACTTGGTCTCTCATAGCTCGTGTACCTCCCGTTTCCGGAGCAAGTAGAGGAAGAAGGGGGCACCGAGCGCGGCGGTGAGGATGCCTACCGGCATCTCGGCTGTCCCCGAGCGAGCGACGGTGTCGGTGGCGACGAGGAACGACGCGCCCGCGAGCGCCGCCGTCGGGAGGAGGATGCGGTGGTCCGGACCGACCACGAGTCGCATGGCGTGGGGAACGATGAGACCGACGAAGCCGATGACGCCCGTGACGGCGACGCCGGCGGCCGTAACGAGCGACGAGAACGCCAGCAGCAAGCGCTTGGTCCGTTCGACGTCGATACCGAGACTCTGTGCGTCCTCCTCGCCGAGCAAGAGGACGTTCAGGTCCCGCGCGTAGACGAGCAAGCCGACGAACGGGAGCGCGACGAGCAGGAGGCTCGTCCACACCTCCGGCCACGTCGCGCCCTTGAGATGGCCCATGAGCCAGAACAGCGCCCGCCGGATGCTCTCGCCGCTGTGGAGCAGGAGAAAGGAGACGACCGCGCCGAGGAACGTCTGGACGGCGACACCAGCTAACAGAAGCGTCGCCACGGGCGTGCGGCCGTTCTGCGTGGCGATGAGGTAGACGCCGAAGGCCGCGACCAGTGCGCCCGCGAAGGCCGCCCCGCGGAGGCCGAGACCGAACGGGAACGCTATCGGTGCGACGATGAACCCCACCGCGCCGACTGCCGCGCCCGAGGAGACGCCGATGATGGAGGGGTCGGCCATCGGGTTTCGGAAGATACCTTGCATGATGGTGCCCGCCGCCGCGAGCGAGAAGCCGACGATGGCTCCCAGCAGGATTCGGGGGAGCCGGACCTGCATCACGATCTGCCGTTGTAAGTCTTCGACGGGGAACTGAAACAGGGACCGGGTGGTCACGTCGAGCGTCGCTCCGGAGACGTTGACGGCCGTCGGCACGACGATGGCCTCTAAGAGTACCTTCGTCACCGCCTCCGGCGGAATCCACACCGGGCCGATGCCGGCGCTCACGGTGACGACGAGCGCCAGCAACGCCGTGAGTGCAATCGACCACGAGGCGACCCGTCCCCCTACGTGCATGGCTGCAAGGTCACTTGCAGTAGGTAAATATTTATTGTTACTGCCCCCCGGACAACACGATGCGACGATTCGCCACGCTGTTCGTTGGATTGCTGTTGCTCGTCTCTACCGTCGGTGTCGCACCGGCAGCTGCCACGAGTACGCAGACGACGGCTGCACAGTGTCCGTTCCCGGTGACGCTGACCGACGCGACGGGGACCGAGATAACCATCGAGGAACGCCCGGAGCGGGTGGTGACGACCAACCCCTCGGCAGCCCAGACCATGTGGGAGATTGGCGGGCGCGACCAGGTGGTCGGTCTCACGCAGTACGCCTCGTATCTGGAGGGGGCCGATAGCCGAACCAACGTCTCCGCTGGGTTCGGCGTGAACGTCGAGAAGGTGGTCGGCACGAACCCCGATCTCGTCATCGCGCCGAACGCCAGTTCGGGCGACGTCCAGGCGCTTCGGGATGCGGGGCTGAAAGTGTATCACCTGCCCGCGGCGACCAGTATCGAGGATATTAGCGAAAAGACGACGACCGTCGGCCGCCTGACCGGCAACTGCGAGGGTGCAGGCGAGGCTAACGCGTGGATGAGCGCCAACGTCGATGCCGTCGAGAACGTCTCTGCGGAAACCGAAGAGAGCCCGAAGGTGTTGTACCCGCTCGGCGACGGCTACGTCGCCGCGAACGGGACGTTCATCAACGCGCTGTTCGAGGCCGTCGGAGCCGACAACGTCGCCGCGCGCAACCACACCGACTATCCCCCGTTGAGCGACGAGGTGCTGTTACAACTCGACCCCGAGGTGCTCGTTCTCACCGAGGGGACGACGGGTCTCGTGAATCAGGAACCGTACGCCAGTACGACCGCAGGGGAGACGAACAGTACTATCGTTTTGCGAACGCGAGACCTGAACCAGCCAGCCCCGCGGAGCGTGGTCAACGTCGTCCACAACGCCTCCAGACAGCTCTATCCCGAGCAGTATAACGAGGACACCTACGTCCCGCGGTCGGCCGTGACGACGGGAGCCGACAACTCGACGGATAGTTCGACGGAGACCGGACCGTCGTCGGCATCGACGAATGCGACGGAGCCCGGCACGAACTCGCCAGCATCGACGACGGGTGGGAACGGACCCGGGTTTACTGTCGTCGCTACGCTCCTCGCCATAGTCGCTGCAATGTCGATGGCCCGCGGCCGAGACTAATCATAATATAACATATATAATTATCTATAAAATTTTACTACGCTAGTCCGATTCAATAGTAAAATCGCACGTATAGCCCGGTTTACTGTCAATAATTCCTGACTCGTCAGGTTCAATTCCGGTAGCTACAGTGTAAATTTGCGCAAAATTTTTTGTTTAGGGGCATAACTGTCACAATAGTCCATTTGTGATTTCGCATGACTGACAACAAACGCACGCTCTCCGACGTCCTGTCCCGCCGCAACCTGATGCAAACCGTCGCCGGTCTCGGTGCCGCCTCCGTAGCCGGATGTTCCGGTCTCACCGGCGGTGATGGCGGTGACGGTGGCGGTGGTTCGGTAGACCCCGTCCAAGAACGCGTCACCGTCGAACCGGGCAACATCAAGGAAGGCGGGACGTTCAAGACCGCCATCGGCGAGAATCCAGACACCTTCGACTACGTCGAGAGCACCTCCGCGTCGGCCACTATCCTGCACAACCTCCTCTACGAGGGGATGGTGACCACCGACGCCGCCGGGAAACTGTATCCGTGGCTGGCGGAGTCCTACGAACAGGCCGCGGTCAACGACGTCACGGCCAGCGACTACACGTCGTACATGACGTCGGCTCAGTACGCTGAGACCGACGACGGAAGCGTCTACATCGACACGGACGCACAGGTCATCATCGAGAGCCCCGACAACCCCGACAGCCCCTCCGCCGGTGACGAGGCGAAGGTCCTGACTCCCGAACAGGCCACGCAGGCCGTCGAAGATGGAACGTTCGGGATGCACTATACCTTCCAGCTCCACGAGGGAATCGAGTTCCACGACGGTGAGGAACTGACCGCATCCAACGTCGTCGCCTCCTACGAACGCGTCCAGAACTCCGGCCTGTCGGGGCAGATATACGACTCCCTGCTCGACATCCAGGCCAACGGCGACTACACCGTCGAACTGTACTCGCAACTTCCGGACGCCGCCGCCATCCGCGAACTCGGTGGGCTTCCGGTGTACCCCACGAAGATGACCGACCTCGAACTCGGGCAGATGGACCCCCGGGAGGGGAACACGCCGCTGGGGACCGGAATGTTCGAGCTAGCGGAGTTCAACAACGAGGAGTACATCCTCTTCGCGAAGAACGAGAACTACTGGTTCGACACGGAGATGAAAGACTGGTTCGAGGGGCCCTCGGAGTTCCCGAACGGCCCGGCCGTCGACGAAGTCGACGTCGCCATCATCGGGTCGGACTCCCAGCGCGCTGCCGCGCTCGAAAGCGGCGAGATAGACATGAGTTACGGCCTCACCGCGAGCACGCTCACCAACTACCAGAACTCCGAGGACTACCGAACTGCGCCGACCAACGGAGCCGGCTACACCTTCCTGCAGTTCCCGGTCAGACAGGAGCCCTGGACCAACGCGAAGATTCGCCGGGCCGCGAACAAGCTCATCCCGCGCCAGAGCATCTCCGAGAACATCTTCCAGGGGTGGGAGAAGCCCGCGTGGGTCCCGCTCCCGCCGCTCGCGGCCAGAACGGGTTCGACTGACTACGAGGCGATGGTCGAGAACCTCAAGAGCTACAACACCTACGAACCGGAGGCCGCCGCCGAACTGGCCGAAGAGGCCGCGGGCGAGGCTGACATCGAGTTCCCCATCGAGGTGACGCTGGAGACCAACTCCGACAACGACGACCGCGTCAGAACTGTCGAACTCATGGCCGAGTCGATGAGCCAAGAGATAGACGGCACGCAGTACTTCGACGTGAGCGTCAACACGAAGGAGTTCCTCACCTTCATCAGCCAACTCCTCTCACAGGACTACTGGAAGCAGGGGAAACTGGCGTTCATCGGTCTCTCCGGTGGGTTCAATCCGCACGGCTACGCCAAATCGGTCCACAGTCCGCAGAACTTCGCCCAGTGTTGTAACTTCCAGAACATCGACATCCAGGAACTCAACGAGGCGATGGAGCAGGCCCGATACGGTCCCGAAGTCGCCCAAGACTCCGAACTGCGGCGCGAACGCTACGAAGAAGTCTGGAAGATGATTCTAGAACAGAACGCCAACTCCTACGGGACCCACAGCACGCTGGTCGGTGTCGTGAACAACGCCGTCAAAGGATTCAACACCTATCCGAGTACACAGGACATCATCGGCTACGCCATGTACAACCCGGCCGACGAGCAGATAACCTACCTCGACCGATAATCGCGGTCCCTAATCCATGAGTCTGCGACGCTACATCGCCAAACGCGTTCTGCTCATCTTCCCCATACTGTTCGGTGTCTCGGTCATTACGTTCGCCCTCGTCCAGATTACGCCGGGCGACCCCATCGACGTGGTGGTGGCGCTGAACCCCGATATTTCGCCCGCCGAGGAGATGCGACTCCGTGCCCGATACGGGCTGAACGATCCGATATGGGTGCAGTACTTCGAGTGGCTCAGCGGCGTCCTCCAGGGAGACTTCGGTCGGGTCATAAGCACCGACCGTGCGGTCAGCACCATCATCGTCGAGCGACTCCCCGAGACCGTCGCGCTTGGCCTGTTCGGCTGGGTGTTCGCGGTCATCATCGCCGTCCCGACCGGCATCTACGCCGCGGTTCAGAAGGACGAACTGGGCGACCACGTCAGTCGCTTCGTCGCGCTGTCGGGCATCTCGATCCCGAACTTCTGGCTGGGGCTGATGCTCATCCTCATCGGCGCGCTGACGCTCAATCTCTGGCCGGTACTGGCCCCGCGAAAGCCGCTCTATTC
This sequence comes from Haloarcula amylovorans, assembly GCF_004681185.1. Classification (GTDB taxonomy): domain Archaea; phylum Halobacteriota; class Halobacteria; order Halobacteriales; family Haloarculaceae; genus Haloarcula; species Haloarcula amylovorans. The sequence goes on from NZ_SRIF01000002.1 coordinate 925,076, forward strand.
CCCGGACATGCTGTGGTATCTCCTCCTTCCGGGCATCACCATCGGCACCGCCTCGGCGTCGACGCTGATGCGCATCATGCGGTCGTCGATGGCCGAGGAGATGAACAAGGAGTACGTCACCGCCGCGCGGGCGAAGGGACTCCCCGAGCGCACGGTCGTCCTGAAGCACGTCCTGCGGAACTCGCTCATCTCGGTGACCACCGTCGCCGCCTTCCTGACCGCGAGCATCGTCTCCGGGTCGGTCGTCGTCGAGACGGTGTTCGGCTGGCCGGGACTGGGGCGCTCGCTCATCAGAGCCGTCTCGAACCGAGAAATCGACCTCATCTTGGGGATCACCCTGTTCATCGGGGTCGCCATCATCTTAGCGAACCTGGTGGCGGACATCCTCTATGCGGTACTCGACCCACGGATACGATACGACTAACTATGTCTACACAACGAGGACGCATCCGAGTCTCCGGATTCGACACCGACCGCGTGACCGAACGAGAGGCGTTGTCGGACTGGTCCGAAGCGACGAGCGGCGGCACAGAGAGCCGATGGCGACGAGCATTGCGACGCTTCCGACAGAACCGAGTCGCCATGCTGGGTGTCTACGTCGTCACGGCGATGGCCCTGCTGTCGGTGTTCGCTAAACCAATCACTATCGCGGGCATCCCCGTCCAGCCGTTCTCACTCGCGCCCTACGACCCGGGTCAGATACTGTACCTCGAACCCGGGTCGACCGTGGGCCGGTACGACCCGCCGACGCTCGCACACCCGATGGGAACCGACGCTTCGGGTCGGGACCTGTTCTCGCGGGTGCTGGTCGGCGGCCGGTACAGCCTCTCCATCGGCTTCGTCGTCGTCGGCATCACGGCTACCATCGGCATGATCTACGGGGCCGTCGCTGGCTACTACGGCGGCTGGGTGGACGAGATACTGATGCGCTTTGTCGACGTCATCTTCGCGTTCCCCGGCCTCGTGCTGGCGCTGGTCATCGTCGCCTTACTCGGCGGCGGCTACTGGCAGTTGGTCATCGCCTTCACCGTCCCCGGATGGGCCGGTTACGCCCGCCTCATCCGCGGAGAGATACTCTCCGTGAAGGAAAACGAGTACGTGCTGGCCGCGCGGGCGCTCGGCGCGCGCGACCGCTCGGTCATCTTCCGACACATCGTGCCCAACGCCATCGCACCGCTCATCGTGCAGGCGTCACTCTCCATCGGGACCGTCGTCATCGGCGTGGCGGCGCTTGGCTTCCTCGGCCTGGGTTTCGAACCGGGTACCCCCGAGTGGGGGACGATGCTCGACCAGACCCGAGAGACTCTCGTGCAGGGCCCCGGCGCGTCCATCCCGTGGTGGGCGACGGTGTTCCCCGGCGGAGCCATCTTCCTGTTCGTGATGGCGATGAACATGATCGGCGACGGGGTCAACGACGCGTTGGACGCCCAGGAAGTCGACAACGTCCAGCAGGGAGGCGGCGGATGACGCTGCTGGAAGTCAACGACCTCACGGTGAACTTCTACACCGAAGAGGGGGTCGTAACCGCCGTCGACGACCTCTCCTATCGCATCGAGAGCGGGGAGACGTTCGGCGTGGTCGGCGAGAGCGGGGCCGGAAAGTCGGTCACCGCCCTCTCGCTGATGCGTCTCATCGAGAGCCCCGGCCGCATCGAGAGCGGCGAGATCATCTTCCAGGGCGAGGACCTCTTAGAGATGAGCGACTCGGAGATTCGGGACGTGCGTGGCAACAAGATCGCCATGATCTTCCAGGACGCACAGACCGCGCTCAACCCGGTCTACAGCGTCGGCGAACAGATATCCGAGGCGATTCGTCACCACCTCGACTACGGCGACGCCGAGGCCCGCGAGCGGACCATTCAACTGCTCGACCGGGTCGGCATCCCCGACGCCGAGAGCCGCTACGACGACTACCCACACGAGTTCTCCGGCGGGATGCAACAGCGAGCGGTCATCGCCATGGCACTGTCCTGTGACCCGGACTTGCTCATCGCGGACGAGCCGACGACGGCGCTGGACGTCACGACGGAGGCGAAGATACTCGACGAGATTCAGGACCTCGCCGCGGAGTTCGACGCCGCCATCCAACTCATCACCCACGATCTCGGCGTCGTGGCGAAGATCTGCGAGCGCGTGATGGTGATGTATGCGGGTCGGCCCGTCGAGAAGGCCACCGTCGAGGACCTCTACTACGACCCGAAACACCCCTACACGGTCGGCCTGATGAGTTCGATTCCGCGCATCGGCGACGACCGCGACCGGCTACAGACCATCCCCGGGACGATGCCCGACCTCGTAGACGTGCCACCGGGCTGTTCGTTCCACCCCCGATGTCCCTACGCCGAGGAGTCCTGTACCCGGAAAGAGCCACCGCTGGTGGACCCCGAGACCGGCAACCCAGCGACAATCGACGACGAACGGGCCGCTGCGTGCCTCGCCTACACCGGTGACTTAGACGGCGAACTCGACTACGAAGTGACCGTCGAGGGCGAGGAACTCGACCGTATCGAGGAGGGACGAGATGTCCAGTAACGACCCCATCCTCCGCGTGGAGGGACTGAAGAAGTACTACGACTCCAGCAGCGGATTTCTCGACTCCCTGCTCGGCGGGGAACAGAAAGTGAAGGCCGTCGACGGCGTCGACCTCGAACTCCGCGAGGGGGAGACGCTCGGCGTCGTCGGCGAGAGCGGTTGCGGGAAGACGACGCTCGGCCGCGCCATCCTGCGGTTGACCGAACCGACCGACGGATCGGTGTACTACCGCGGCGACGACCTCACCGAGATAGGGTCAGGGAAGCTCCGCGACCTCCGGAAGGACCTGCAGTATATCTTCCAGGACCCCTTCGCCAGCCTCAACCCCCGGCTGACCGTCGGCGACATCATCGGCGAACCGCTCGACATCCACGACATCGCCGAGGGCGAGGCGCGCGAACAGCGCATCTACGACCTGCTGGAGACGGTGGGACTGAACGCCAGCCACTCCCATCGTTACCCCCACGAGTTCTCCGGTGGCCAGCGCCAACGCATCGGCATCGCCCGGGCACTGGCCGTCGACCCCGAGGTCATCATCTGCGACGAACCGGTATCGGCACTGGACGTCTCCGTGCAGGCCCAGATCCTTAACCTCTTGGAGGAGCTACAAGACGAGTACGGCCTCTCGTACGTCTTCATCGCCCACGACCTGAGCGTCGTCGAGCACATCTCCGACCGCATCGCGGTGATGTATCTCGGCGAACTCGCGGAAGTCGGGACGACCGAGGAGGTGTTCGACCCGCCGTATCACCCCTACACGGAGGCGCTGCTGTCGGCGGTGCCGGAACCGGATCCGCTGTGGGAGGGCGAACAGATATTCCTTCCCGGAACGGTGCCGTCGCCGCTCGACCCACCCTCCGGATGTCGGTTCCACACGCGCTGTCCGAAGGTCATCCAACCGGCGGAGTACGACCTCGAACAGGACGTGTGGCGCTCGGTGATGGACCTGAAACTGCGGGCAGCCGACGCCGACGACGTCGACTCAGTGACGGCCGTGACGGAGGGCGACGCAGTGGACGACCCGACGCAGGCCTCACGGGCCGAATTGGGCGAGTTGGTCCGCGCGGAGTTCGGGCTACCCGACCGTCTGGCCGACCCCGACGCCGAAGAAGCCGTCTCTATCGGAATCGATAAACTCCACGACGACGGCGTCGAAGCGGCGGCCGATCACCTCGATGCGGCGTTCACCTCGCCCTGTGAGACGACTCACCCCGACCAGATACCGACCGGCGACAGCCACCGAATCGCGTGTCTGCTGTACGACGACGAGTACGGCGACCGCGGCGAGGACGGCGCGGCCGGCGGCGCGTACGCCGACGACTGACAATATACCGACGCGTACGACTGACGGCATAACGCTTTCACCGCACACCACCTATCGACTCCAATGCGACGCATCTACGACTCACACGCGCTCAAGCGCGACGACGACGATTCGTTCGCCCCGGGCGAGCGCCGCGGCGACGATGCGACGCCGGCGGCGATGCGGTCGGTCCCCGGCGAGACGCTGAGTCGCCTGCTCGTCCCCGAGTGGCTCCGCAACCGCGCGCTCGGCGTCACTGTCGAGACGCCCCAGGACACCTACGAAGCGGGGACGGATATCCCGGTCCGTGTGACGCTGAAGAACGCGTTTCCGATTCCCATCACGATTCGGACGCCCACACCGCGTCTGTGGACGTGGGACGTAGACGGCCACCCCGAAGCGTCGAAAGTGCCAGTCGACCTTCCCGAGGAAGAGCGCGTCTTCTCGTTCGACCGCGGCGAGCGAAAGCGGTTCACCCGCCGCTGGTCGCAGTTGTTCAAGGTTAGCGAGACGGAGTGGGAACCGGCCAGCCCCGGCGAGTACACCATCGGCGCGTCGCTGGACGTGCCCGAGGCGGCCGAGAACGGACTGGCCGCCGAGACGACGGTCCGCATCGAGTCAGCATGACGGCGCAGGCTTTGCTCCGTCGCACCGAAAGGAGCGGCCATGTCTGAGGGGTCGTCGCCGCTGGCGCGGATTCGAAATCCCGAACATACCGGTGAGAACCGCTGTCTTCCGTGTACCGCGGTCAACCTCGTCATCGCAGTCGCGCTATCGGGACTCGCGGCGCTGGTTGCAGTCGAACTCGCCGCCGCCGTCGCCGTCGTCTCTGTGGCGGCCATCGCCTTGCGCGGATACCTCGTTCCGGGGACGCCGCGACTCACGAAACAGTACCTTCCCGAGCGCGTGCTTCGAGCATTTGGCAAAGACACCACGTCCACCGAACCCGACGATTTCGACACGTTGGAGAAAGTCAGGAACCACCGTGAGAACGCCGTCGACGCCGACGCGTTTCTGGCCGAGGAGGGAATCGTCACCGGCGAGGGCGAGGACCGCGAACTCACAGACGAGTTCGTCGCCGCCGCTGGCGACCAGCTAGATGCCCGGTCGGAGCGCACCGACCTGCGCGACCCGCTGGCGCACGCATTCGAAGTCGAACCCGACGACGTGACCGTCGAACGCGGCGACCACCCATCCGTGACCGTCGGCCACCGAATCCGCGAGTGGCCCTCACAGAGCGCGCTCAGCGTCGACGTGGCCGCACACGAGGCGTTGACCGAGTGGACCGACCGCTGGTCGGATGTCCCGCTCGAACAGCGGGTGAACATGCTGGAGACGATTCGCTCACAGTGGCCGGTGTGTCCGGCCTGTGGCGGGCGGGTCGAGGGGACCAGCGACGTGCAGACCTCCTGCTGTGGCGTCCACGAGGTGCTCGCCGTCGCCTGCGTCGACTGCGGGGAACGGCTTGCCGAACTCGACCCGACGACGCACGCTGGCCGCCTCGTGAGCTAACCGTACTGCCGAGTCTCCAAACGCCGCCGCGGCAGCGTAGAAACTTTCAAGCCGATAGCCGCTGGCGAAACCGTATGGCAAAGCGTATTCTCGTCCCCGTAGACGGGTCGGATCAGGCCAGCGCGGCCGCGACATTCGTCGCCGAGAACTACCCGGACGCGGCAGTCGTCTTCCTCCACGTCATCAACCCGGCCGAGGCGGGCTACAGCGCGCAGGCGTCCATGCCGTCGTTCTCCGAGGAGTGGTACCAACAGAAGAAGTCGGCGGCCGAGACGCTGTTCGACAGTCTCGAAGCCGAAGCCCGCGAGAGCGGCGTCGAGACGGTAGAGCGCGTTCTGGAGGTCGGCCGCCCGACCCAGACCATCGTCGAGTACGCTGAGGATCACGACGTCGACCAGATCGTGATGGGGAGCCACGGCCGGTCGGGCGTCTCACGAATTCTACTCGGAAGCGTCGCCGAGACTGTCGTTCGACGGGCGACGGTGCCCGTAACCGTCATCCGCTGACGGTGAGGCGACCGCGAGGACTGCCGTGATTACGCGTGAGAAACCACGGCTGTGTTGCCGTGATTACGCGTGCCGCACGATGTGCACGTCGTACTGCGGGTCCTCCGAGACCGGTGCGCCGACGCTCGACACGGGACTGGAGACGCGGCCCGCGTTCTCGCTGCCGACGAACACGATAGAGGCGTCCACCTCGTTCGCCACCGAGCGAATCGTCCGGACTACGTCCGTCGTGACCGAGGCCATCTCGCTAACGGCTTCGGGAATTTCGTAGCGGAACTCGGCGTCGGGGGCCACGTCCGCGACCCGGTCGCGGAGTCGGTCGGCGATGGTCTCGGGATCGAACGGGTCGTTGGCGCTGAGCCAGCCGCGTTCTAACGCGTAGTCCGGTTCGTCGGGAACGACCGCGAGTACCAGTACGTCCTCACCGGTGTACCCCGCGAACTCTGTCGCGCGTTCGAGGGCCGCTTCCGAGAGATCCGAGCCGTCGTAGGGGACGAGCAACGTCATGTCCGGGGCTTCGCCGGAGAGCGATAAAAAAGATAGCGCCATCTCGTTGTCACGTGCTATGAAACCCGTCGGCCGCCACTCCCACAGACACCGGACGCGACGAGCGACGTCAGTTGTACCTGTTCACTCTCTCTGTTCTCTCTTCTCGGCTCAAACGACGCAGGCAGCGAGGACTCGGACGGACACATATACGGAACTACGGCGTGCAGTTGGACTCGCAATGTCCGCCGATTCGCGCCCCAAATGGGAGTACAAGACGTTCGAACCGCCGAAAGGGCTGACCAAGCGGGAGACGGTCGACCCGACGGACGAACTGAACGAACTCGGCACGGAGGGATGGGAACTCGTCGAATCTATCAGTTACGACGGCGGCGGGACGAAGCTACTCGTCTTCAAGCGTCGGGTACTCGATGAGTGACACCAATCTCTCGACGGACGATACGCTGCGCGAACGGACCGACGTGAACAAGTACTGGTTCTGGCTCCTCCTCCAGGCCAACCGATGGGGACTCGCCATCGGCGTGGCGTTTCTCATCTTCGCGACGTTCATGCTCTGGGGGGCGTTGAAACCGGTGTCCATTCAGTCGACTATGCAATCGAGCGACATGGTCGAAACGTTGTTCGCCGGACTCGTCGGCGCGATTATCACGGGGACGACGCTGGTCGTCACGATCAACCAACTCGTCCTCTCTCAGGAAATCGGGTCACTCGGCAGCCAGCGCGAGCGGATGGATATCACGATGGACTTCCGACAAAACACCGACGAGCTGCTCGGGACGACGACGCCGGCCGACCCCGCGCTGTACCTGCAAGCGCTTATCGAGACGAGCGAACAGCGAGCGAAGACCCTCCGAGAAACGCTCTCTGCGGACGAGCACGGGGACCTCGCCGAGAAGGTCGACGTCTACGTCGAGGACCTCTTAGAGAACGCCGACCGCGCTCGTGAGCATCTCGAAGACGTCGACTTCGGGACGTTCGACGTGCTGTCGCCCGCGCTCGACTACAACTACGACCGGAAGATGCACGACATCCGACGGCTCAGACTGGATCAGGGCGACGACCTCGCCGACGAGGAGCGGGAAGCGTTCACGGCTCTCCTCGAAGCACTCACGATGTACGGGCCGGTCCGAGAGTACATCAAAGACCTCTACATCCAGTGGGCGCTGGTGAAGCTTTCGCGGGCGATTCTGTACGCAGCGGTCATCGCGCTCACCGTCGCCGGTGGAATGGTCGTCTTCGTCGATCCGACGACGTTCCAGGGAACGTTCCTCGGGTTTTCGCACATTCTCTGGGTTGTCAGCGCCGCTTTCGCCATCTCTGCGCTGCCGTTTCTTCTCTTTACGGCGTACATCTTACGGCTCGCAACGCTCGCGAAACAGACGCTCTCGATGGGACCGCTCATCCTCAGCTGAGCATCGTCGGCAGACCTCCCGGTCTCAGAAGATGTTCGCCTGCTGATAGACGCTGATGCCGTCCATCGTGATTTCGTAGGGCTTCGTCTCCCGGGAGTGGTTGGCGTTGCGTATCTTCTGGATTTCGACGGCCAGTCGCGTTTCCCGAGTTTCGGAACGGACGTACTGGAGGACGAAGACGGCGTCTGTGAGGTACTCGATGATGCCGTGTCTGGAGGCGTAGGGGTTGTCCTCGCTGGCCTCGGAGGTGAGCATCGTCGTCACCCCAGCGGCCTTCAGCGAGCGGGTGAAGTCGAACACTTCGGTACGGCGCTTAGCGGGACTATCGTACATCATCTCCAGCAGCGAGACGGAGTCGAGCACCAGCCGGTCGGCGTCGAAGTCCTCGATAAGATCGGGTAGCTCCCCGCGGATGTTGTCGAGGCTGTTGGCCATCTCGACGGGGTCTAAGTCGACCACCGCCAGCTGCTCGTTGGTCTCGTACTCGTCGAAGCCCCACCCGCGGTCGTTTGCGGTGTCCATGATAGCCGAGTGGGACTGTTCGAGCGTGATGAACACGCAGTTCTCGCCCCGTTCGAGCCCGTGATGGAGAAACTGCAGTCCGAACGTGGTCTTGCCGGTCCCCGCCGACCCGACGGTGACGACCAGATGCCGTTCGGGAATTCCGCCCTGTATCATCTGGTCGAGTCCGTCGATGCCGATGTCGATGCGCGGGATGTCAGACTCGAAATCCTCGTCCGCGAACTCGCCGTCGCTTCCGCCGCCATCCGGACCGGCCGCCGAATCGAACGCGCTGGCGAAGTCGTCGTCGAAGAGTCCGCCACTGCCGCCGTCGCTTTCGCTAAACTGATCGTTGCCATCGGAACCCCCGAACGGACTTTCGTCGGCATCGAACGGGCTTTCACTGCCGTCGTCGAACGGGCTTTCACTGCCGTCGTCGAACGGACTGTCTCCACTGTTTTCGACCGGACTCTCGGCACTCTCAGTGTCGCTATCGGCGGAGCGTGCGGCGTCGGATGACTGGGTCGCGGTTTCTTCGTCGACGGCGCTCTCGAACCAGTCGTCCCCCTCCTCGTCGCTCATCGTCCCGACCACCGGCCACGGACGCAGGCCATGGAATCCGATTTATTCCCAGACGGATATAACCTTGCCGTCGTGCAGGGTTTATACGTACCCGCCGGAAACTCACGGGTAATGACCGTCGGTATCGTCGCCCAGCGGGACAACGACCGGGCGATGTCGCTTGCGAGTGAGCTGGCCGACCGCCTCGCGGACGTGGACGCGTCGGTGGCCGTAGACGAGACGACGGGCGAGGCGCTCGTCGACCACGACGCGTGGCAGGCGGCCCGACCGACCAGCAGACCGGTCGAGGAGATGCGCGACTGCGACCTCGTCGTCAGCATCGGCGGCGACGGGACGTTTCTCTACGCCGCCCGCGGTGCGGGGTCGACGCCGCTGATGGGCGTCAACCTCGGCGAGGTCGGCTTTCTGAATGCCCTGGCTCCCGAGGAGGCCGTCGAGACGGTCGTCGCGGAGGTCGAACACATCCAGAAGACCGGAAGCGCTCGCACCCGGGCGATGCCGCGGCTGCGGGCCAGCGGTCCCGGCTGGGAGCTCTCGCCCGCGCTCAACGAGGTAGTCGTCCAGGGAACGCACCGCGGGAGCGGCGGCGGCGGGGAGTTCGAAGTGTACGTCGACGGATCGCTGTACACCAGTGGCCACGCGGACGGAGTGCTGGTAGCGACGCCGACGGGTTCGACGGCGTACAATCTAAGTGAGGGCGGCCCGCTCGTCCACCCCGACGTTCCCGCCCTCGTCGTCACGGGGATGGCCCCGGACGACGGGATGCCGCCGCTGGTGGTGAGCGCCGACAGCGACATCTTGGTAGAGCTGACGGACGCCGAAAACGGCGTCGTCGTAAGCGACGGGCGAGTGCGCCAAGAGATCTCGCCGCCGGAACGGGTGTCGCTGACACGAGCGAGCGAACCCATCCGGCTGGCCGGGCCACCGCTCGATTTTTTCACTGCGCTCGGGAAACTAGCCTAGCGGCGGCCGACGGCGTACAGCACCGGCGCGAGCGCCAGCAAGACGATGCCGACGACTTTGTACTGAAACGCCGTCCCCAGAAAGCTGCCGGCGTTCGGTTCCAGCATTCCCGTGGGGAGGATGAGTAACAGCGCACCGATACTGATGGTGTGGATGCCGAGCACGCGGAGCGACCGCATGGGCAAGATGCCGAGGATCCCGACGACGAACCCGAAGAGTAGCACGTCGCCGACGGTGTAGTTAAGCAGGAAACTGTCGACGAGTTGCAGCGGTGGCGCGAGCATTCCTGTTCCGAATCTCGCCGTGACGCAATCTTTAAAGTTCCGTTACGTCACCGCTCCTCGGTGTGTCCCGAGTCATCTCCGGCCGAGTAGCGGTACTGAACGGCCACTAGTACTTATATGAGGGGGGACAGCAATTAGGCAGTACCGTGTCAGAGTCCACTGCGGACGCGACTGTCCTCGTCGTCGACGACGAAGAGGAGGTCGCAGATGTCTACGCGTTGCGGCTCCGCAACCACTACCAGACGGAGACTGCGTACGGGGGGCAGGCGGCGCTCGACCGCATCGACGACGATATCGACGTCGTACTGTTGGACCGACGGATGCCGGACGTCGCCGGCGACGAGGTGCTCGCGGAGATTCGCGAGCGAGACGTCTCGACTCGCGTCATCATGATAACCGCGGTCGATCCGGATTTCGATATCATCGAACTGCCGTTCGACGACTATCTCTGTAAACCCGTCGAGAAGGAGGCGCTCGTCGCAGCCATCGACCAGCAGCTGGCCGCCCGTCGCTACGACGACCGACTCGCCGAGTATCTCGAACTCACGTCGAAACTCACGCTACTGGAAGAGGAGAAACAGCCCCAGACGCTCGAAGCGGACGAACGTGTCGACGCGCTCCAGCGCCGGGTCACCCGACTGAAAGCGGAGATGGACGACGCGCTCGTCGAGTTCGAGGACACCGGTACCGCGTTCGAACAGACCGGACGCGGGTCGAAGTGACGAGAGCCAACGCTACGACGACGTATCGACGGGCGTGAAAACGAGGTAGCCGCTACTCGCGCCATCGACCGTGCGCAGCCGAAACGAGACGGGGCCGCCCGGGGTCTCGGCGGTGACGACGGTGTCTACGTCTCCTTCGAGGACTGTCTCAGTATCGAGCGTCTCGATGCCCGCGACTGGCAGTGTCTCCGAGAGCGGTGTCCCTTCCAGTCGATCGGGCGGCACGTCGAAGCGCTCGCCGAAGGCGCGGTTCGCGGCGCGGACGACGAGCCCGTGGCCCGTCTCGGCGTAGTACAACACCGGGTCGGGGTGGCCATCGAAGAGGTCGGTCGGTTCCGGCCCGTCGGATACTGACGGGGAGACATCGACTGTCATCGTCTCGTCGGTCGTCTCCAGGTCGTCCTCTGACTGTAGCAGTTGGGCGAGCGCACCGAAGCCGCCGCCAAGTGCGACGCCGAGTCCGAGCGCGACCTCTCGGCTCACCGGGAGGTCGACGAGACTGTCCGCGGCCAGCAGGAGTGCCGCGAGCGCGACGGCACCGCCGGCGATCCAGACGACGATGCCGCCGACGCTACGCAGTCGTCCCGTGTCCCCCGTCTCGTCGTCCACTCCTTCGACCATCGTTCACGCTCTCGTCGGGCGACGGGTTAACGTTTTTCGAGACGAGCCGAGACGCGCCGATCTGACAGGAATTCGTCTCGATGGCCGCGTAACGTCACTCGGTGTCCGCGGCCAGTACTCTGTTCTCGATGTAGTCGTCGATGGCGTCGCGCATCGCCGGCATGGGGTCGTCGTTTCGCGTCGCGTTCTGGAGCGTGATGCCGTCGAGCGTAGCCATAAGGAACTGTGCGGTACGGTCGGGGTCGACGTCCACGAAGACGCCTTTCTCGACTCCCTCCTCGATGAGTCCCGAGATGCGCTCAGTGAAGCGTCGGTCTGTCTCGGTGAACTTCGCTCGGTACTCCGGGTTTCGAACTGCCTGTGCACGGAGTTCGACGTACGCCTCTAGAAACTCTTCCTCTGCCGGTATCTCCTCGCAGAAGTCGTACGAGCCGAGGATGATGCCGAAGAACGTCTTCAAGTCGGCCTCCGGGTCGCCGGACGTCTCTAGCTGGAAGACGCGATCGAACTCTTCGAGGATGAACGAAAGAAAAGAGAGTAACAGGTCGTCTTTCCCGTCGAAGTGGTGGTAGAACGTCGACTTGCTGAGGTCGGCCTCGTCGGCGATGCGTTGGATAGAGAGTCCCGCATATCCGTGTTCCTGTAGCGCGTAAAACGTCGCACGCATGATCGCCTCGTGCGAGTCCACCGGTTCGCCGGTGAACGGCATCTCGTCGGTCATCCCGAACGAATATTCGGTCGGGCATGAAAAACCCTTCGTACCAGTTGGGGACCGGAACGTTGATATTGGACCGAACGTTCGTTCGATACGAGATGACCGATTGGACGTTCGGGTCCGCCACCGCCGACGACCCGAGATTCGTATCGACTGCAGCGACCTCTTCTGACACCACTTCCATCAACGTATGAACCGCCGTACACCACTGACGCTGACCGTTGTTGCACTTCTGCTTGCCGCCGGCACTGCCGCCGCGGCGGTAACCGGAAGTCCGAACATCGACGCAACACTTGCCGACAACACCGTCTCTCCCGGTGAGGAGACCACCCTCGATGTCGTCCTCGTCAACAGCGGCGACGTCACGACGGGGTCGGCACGTAACCCGAGTCTGAGCAACGAGGTGACGACCGCTCGCGCCCTCAAAGTCGATGTCCAGAGCGGCGACGCGCCGATAAACGTCGTCACGTCCAGACAGTCGATTGGCACGCTCACGTCCGGGCCGCCGACGACGGTGTCGTTCGCCGTCAGCGTCGACGAGGACGCCGACCCCGGCCGCTACCGAGTGCCCGTCGAACTCGACTACGAGTACACGAGCTACATTTCCGAAGAAGACGGGAGCCGAACAGACTCCGAGGCGTCGGAGACCGCCTACGTCACCGTTCGCGTCTCCGACGACGCCACCTTCGACGTGACGAACGTCAATTCGAGTGCCCGGGTCGGTTCGACGGGGACCGTTGGCGTCACCGTCGAGAACACCGGTGAATCGGCCGCCCGCGACGCCGCCGTTACCCTCCAGAGCCAGAATCAGGACCTCGGCGTGGGCGGTGGCACGGCGAGTTCCCGCTACGTCGACGAGTGGGAGTCCGGCGAGTCCCGAACTTTCCAGTACAGCGTCTCCGCCGCTGAGAGCGCGGAGCCCGAACCCTATCAGTTCAACCTCTCTGTCGGCTTCGACAACGAGAACGGCGTCCGCAAGCAGTCCGTCGGCACCTCCGTCGGCATCGCTCCGGACCCCCAGCAGACGTTCTCGGTGGTCAGTACCGAAAATGACGTCTCCGTCGACGACACCGGATCGTACTCGCTGACGCTCCGCAACGAGGGACCGGTGACCGTCAGCGACTCGACGGTGACCGTCGCCTCCCAGAGTTCCGACATCACCTTCGGCGAGGCGTCTTCGACGACCCAGTACGTCGGCGAGTGGGAGCCCGGCGAGACCCGCACTGTTACGGTCGACGCCACGGCCGGGCCGAACGCCGAGAACCGTAATTATGCGCTCACCACGTCGGTCAACTACGAGGACCCCGAGGGCGATTCGGGCGTCGAGGAGGGCCTGTCGGTCGGCCTCCAGCCGGGACCCGAACAGGACTTCTCCCTCTCGAACGTCAACGCGACGCTGCAGGCCGGTGAGGACGGTCAACTCGAAGCGACGCTGACCAACGAGGGCCAGCAGACCGTCGAGAACGTCGTCTTGAAGTGGGACAGCGACCACAGTAACCTCTCGCCACAGGAGACTCAGTACGCCGTCGGTGACCTCGGCGCGGGCGAGTCAGCCACCGTGAGCTTCGGTGTGGACGCCTCCGACAGCGCCGAGGCGGGGCCGCGACAGTTCGACTTCGTTGCGCAGTATCAGGGCAACAGCGGTGATACGAAGGAGAGCGGCGGGCTGCAAGTCCGCGCCAACGTCGCGGCCAGCCAGGACGAGTTCGTCGTCGAGTCGACCAACACGACGGTCAGTCCCGGCGGCTCTGAGACCATCGAACTCACGGTGACGAACAACGAGGACGTCACGCTTTCGGACATCTCGGCGAAACTGTTCGCCGACTCGCCCATCTCGGTGACCGACGACGAGGCCTACGTCGCCAGCCTCGGACCCGGCAACTCCACGACGATTCGCTTCGGCATCAGCGCCAGCGGCGGGGCGATGGAGAAGGCCTACCCCGTCTCGCTGGACTTCCAGTACACCGAACCCGACGGCGACTCGCCGGTCTCAGATACATACCGGGTCGCAGTCGACGTGAACTCCGAGAACGACGGCGGCGGCTTCCCGCTCATCGGCATCGCGGCCGTCGTCTTACTCGTGAGCGTGCTGGCAATCGGCGGCTACGCCAGGTACCAATAGGATGGATCACCAGCGCTACATCGACTGGGCGGACGACCGCATCGTCGACGACTCGCGGAAAGTCGTCCTGACGTTCCTCGTCGTGACGCTCCTCTTTAGCGCTGGCCTCGGCAACGTCTCGACGAATGCCGGGACCTCGCAGTTCACGACCGGTCTGCCCGCCGAAGAGGCGTTCTCACAGGTCAACGACGAGTTCTCGCCGGCGTTCTCGGCGGATACGGGCAACACACAGCTCATTCAGAAGGGCAACAACGTCCTCTCGAAGGACGCGATGGTGCGGATGCTCAAGGCTCAGAAGTGGCTTCAGGAGAAAGACGGGCTCCGCGTGACCTCCACGTCGAGCGCCGCGAGCATTGTCGCCATGCAACTGGACCCGACGGCGACGACGCCCGAACAGCAGATTCGCGCCATCGAGTCCGCCACCACGACCGAGATAGATGCCGCTGTCCGGCGGGCCGCCGCAGAGAACCCGCAGTTCACCAGCCTCGTCAGCAGCGACTTCAACCGCGGCTCCGCGTCCGCCTCGGCCACGCTCGGACTCGTCACTCACGAGATACCCGCCGGTATCTCCTCGGGGTCAGGACAGGGCGGTTCGAGCCCCCTGACCGGCATCCAACAGCAGGCCCAGCTCACGGTGGGAGCGGCCGGCCACGGGAGTATCGTCGTGTTCGGTTCGGGCATCCTCGCCGCGGAGTTCTCGAACGTCGTCATCGACTCGCTGATACTCACCGTCCCCGCGGCGGTCCTCTTCATCCTCTTCTTCCTCACGATCGCCTACCGTGACCTCGCGGACATGGCACTCGGCCTGATCGCGCTGTTCATGGCCATCGTCTGGACGTTCGGGTTTATGGGACTGGCCGGTATCCCGTTCTCACAGATGCTCATCGCGGTGCCGCCGCTGTTGCTCGCGGTCGGCATCGACTTCGGCATCCACGCCATCAACCGCTACCGCGAGGAGCGCGTCGAGGGCGTCGGTATCGATAAATCGATGCGCATCACGACTGACCAGTTGCTCGTAGCCTTCTTCATCGTCACCGGGACGACGGTCATCGGCTTCGCGGCGAACCTCACCAGTTCGCTCCCGCCGATTCAGGACTTCGGGTTCGTTGCCGCCATCGGCATCACGTTCACGTTCCTCATCTTCGGCGTGTTCCTGCCCGCCGCGAAGGTGGAGTTAGACGAACTGAGACAGCGGTATCCGATCCCGACGTTCGCCCAGACGCCGCTGGGCTCCGAGGGGTCGAGACTGGGCGGCGTGCTCCGCGGCGGCGTCGCCATCGCCGAGCGAGCGCCTGTGGTCTTCCTCCTTTTGACGCTGGTACTCACGGCGAGCGCTGGCGTCTACGCGACGGGCGTCTCGACGTCGTTCTCGCAGGACGACTTCCTGCCCCCGGAGGACAACCCCGACTGGATCATGTCCCTGCCCGAACCGTTCGCGCCGAGCGACTACACCGTGACCCAGCGGACGAACTTCCTCGAAGAGAAGTTCGACTCGACCCAGAGCGGGCAGGCGACCATCTTCGTAGAGGGGCCAATGCGGCAGGACTCCACGCTCGAACGGATTTATCGCGCCGGTGACGACCCACCGGATTCGTTCGTCCGCGAGGACGGCCGGGCCGCCTCGACGTCGATCGTCACGGTCATCCAGGATCGGGCCGCCCGCGACCCCGAGTTCCGACAGTTGGTCCGACGCAACGACCAGAACGACAACGGCGTTCCCGACGACAATCTCGGGGAGATCTACGAGTACCTGCTGGAGTCCTCCTCGCGGGACCAGGCGTTGAACTACCTCGCCGAGGACTACCGGAGTACACGCGTCGTCTACACCGTCGAATCGAGCGCGAGTGACTCCGAAGTTACCGAAGATACCCGAAGTGTCGCCAGTGACTTCCCCCACTCGGCGACGGCCACCGGCTCGATCGTCGTCTTCCAGGCGGTCACGGATGTCATCCTCGAATCGGCCATCCAGTCGCTGGCGATCGCGTTGGCCGGTGCGACGGCGTTCCTCGTCTTCATCTACCACGTCTTAGAGGGCCGCCCCTCGCTCGGCATTGCGAACATGGTGCCGGTCGTCGTCACCGTCGCCCTGTTGGCGGCGACGATGCGGCTACTCGCCATCCCGTTCAACGCCATCACGGCGACGATGCTCGCCATCACCATCGGGCTGGGCGTGGACTACTCCGTCCACGTCACCCACCGATTTGCCGACGAGATGCACGAACACGACCTCGTGACGGCACTTGACCGGACGGTCCGCGGGACCGGTGGCGCGCTGTTCAGCAGCATGCTCACCACCGTCTTCGGTATCGGCGTGCTGGCGCTCGCGGTATTCCCCGCCATCGGGCAGTTCGGCATCCTGACGGCGATGTCCATCGCCTACGCGTTCCTCACCTCGCTGCTGGTTCTCCCGTCGGTACTCGTGGTGTGGGACCGGCTGACTAACCAGCGCCGTCCGCTCAGGTCGCTGTTCGACCTCGATTGGTCACAGCCTACTCGCCCGACTGAGGGCGACGACTGAGACGGACTGGCTCCCGTCACCCCGTCTGCTCTCGGGTCGTTTCTGTCCGCTCGATGCACGGTACTGAAGCCTTTATCCGGGGGCACCCCTAGCCTCCGATATGACCCACGTCGTCATCATCGGCGCGTACGGGAGCGCCGGCGCAGCCGTCGCCGGCGACCTCGTCGACGAAGCGGACATCGAACTCACCCTCATCGACGACGGCGACCCCGGCGGCGGCCTCTGCATCCTCGAAGGCTGTATGCCATCGAAAGAGGTACTGTCGGCCGGAGCCCACCGCTTTCAGGCCCGTCACGACCACCGACTGGTCGGCGACGTTCCCGACGTGGACTTAGAGGCCGTCGTCGAACAGAAGAACGACCACACCCGCGGGTGGGCCGGCCACCGTCGTGACTCTATCCACTCGATGGCCGAGCGCGACCACGTCGAGTTCATCCACGACACGGCGACGTTCGTGGACGACCACACCGTCCGGGCCGGCGGCGAGGAGTACGAGGCAGACTACGTCGTCATCGCCACTGGCTCGTCGGTCAACGTTCCCGACCTCCCGGGTATCGACGAGGTGGACTTCATGACGAGCAAAGACGTCTTACACGCCACCGAGTTCCCCGACTCGGGACTCGTGATGGGCTTCGGGTACATCGGGATGGAGATGGTCCCCTACCTGGCCGAAGCAGGCGGGATGGAACTCACCGTCGTCGAACACGACGAGCGCCCCATCGACGAGGCCGACCCGGCCTTCGGCGACGAAGCGCTCTCTATCTACGAAGACAACTGGGACATCGACATTCCCACCAATTGCCACGAGCAGCGCCTCGAAGAGACCGAAGACGGCGGCGTCCGTCTCTATGTGGAATTTGACGACGGGACCGAAGACACCTACGAGGCCGACGAGCTGTTCCTCTTCACCGGCCGACGGCCCACCCTCGGCGGCCTCGGACTGGAGAACACGTCAGTCTCGGCCGAGGGCGAGTGGGTGCGCGAAACGATGCAGACGACGGACGCCGACCACGTCTACGCCGTTGGCGACGTCAACGAGAAGGAACCTGTCCTTCACGTCGCCAAGGAGCAGGGCTTCACCGCCGCCGAGAACATCCTCCGGCAAGAAGCCGGGAGCGAGCCACAGGCCTACGAGAACGTTCACCACCACGTCATCTTCTCGGGACTGGGCGTCTATCCGTTCGCCCGCGTCGGCCACAACGAACAGAGTGCGAAAGAGGCGGGCTACGATATCGTCACCGCCACCAGACAGGCCAGCGACGACGGCGTCTTCAAGTCCAAGGATGTCCCCGAGGGGCTCTCGAAACTCGTCGTCGACGCCACGGACGGCACCGTCATCGGGTGGCAGGGCCTGCACTACCACGCCGACAGTTTCGCGAAGATGCTCCAACTCGTCGTCGAGATGGGACTGGACGTGCGCGAGTTGCCCGACAGAGCGTACCACCCGACGCTCCCCGAGAACTTCGACGGCCTCATCCGCGACTGCGTGGCCGAACTCGACGACTGACGTTCACCCCGACGAGGGGTAGTTCTGTACCTCGACGAACTCGGTGCCGCCACAGGCCGCACACTTCTCGGGCGGCGTATAACTGTGGTCCGGTGGGTCACCGTGGACCGTTCCGGCGACAACGGTGTGACACCCCTCGCAGACGTACTCCTGTGGGCGTTCGGGCTGGTGTGCCATGTGGTGTCATTCGAGATACACGTACATAAGCGTGCGTCTAGGGCGGCGGCTTCCGTCGGCGCTCTCTGCTCACTCGTGCCCGGGCGCGCGAGCGGCCAACACGGGCATCTCGGCGATTCGCTCCGCTTCGAGCGCATCCCAGTCCACACCGTCGGGTCTGTCGTAGGGCGTCTCCATCTCGATGGTCCGGTCGGGCGTCACGACGGAGTCCATCGGCACGTCGTGGGCGTCGATGGGGACTTCGCTCTCGACGACGCCCTCGGGGCCGCCGGCCACCTGCAGTTCGTGGACCGTCGTGACGATAGTCGTAGATTCGTCGACGAGACCGAGTTCGGCGAGTACCGCGTATTCGAGATCGCTGAACCCCTCGCCTTTGCCGATGCGTGCGCCGTCTTCGGTGACTGCGACTGACCCCGAGACGACGAGGTCCACGCTCTCGACAGCCTCGGGACCGACTTGTTCGGCGTGGTCGGCGACGTTCGAGACGGCGGGCGCGGCTTCGATATCGTCCACCCCTGCGGGGTCGAGTTCGTAGAAACACCGCTCGTCCCGAAGCCGCGGAACGGCCATGTAGACGGTCTTGCCCGCCCGCAGCGCCGCCCGGCGAACCGGGAGCTGCGGCGAATCGGGGTTGGCCTTCACCGTCTCGGCGGCGTTCCAGACGGCCGTCTCGGTCAGGCGGTCGGTCGCCCGCTCGGCCCCCTCGAAGTTCGGAATCCGGTCGTGGGGCGGAAACGGGAAGCGCGCGACTCCCTCCGATTCGAGGGCGTCCCACACCGCCTCTCGTATCGCCTGCTTGTCCATGGGGGTCGGTCGCCCACGTTCGCAAAAAGCGTTTAGTCCGGTCGCGTTCCAGACGAGAGCGATGACGGCCGAACGCGTCTCCCGGTGGGCCCGCCGTCACGTCGCCGTCGGCGCGCTCTTCCTCGTCGCGTGGCAACTGGCGGCGCTGTTCGGAGTCCCCCATCGAACCGGCGTCACGCTGGGCCTCTACGGGTTCGTCCTCCACACCGTCGTCGGGAAGGGGTACGCGCTCGTCCCGGCGTACTTCGACCGCTCGCTCGCCTTTTCCCGCGCGCCCGCCGCTACCCTTCCGCTCTTGACGCTGGGGACGTGCGGGCTGGCAGTCGCGCCGATGGCACCGCTCACTCGGGCGGCCGCCGTCGCCGGTGCGGCCTGCTGGGCGCTCGGAGCGGTCGGGTTCGTCGCGGCGCTTGGCTGGACGGTCCGTGACAATCTCTCCGGGGCCGAAACGGGAACCGGCGAGGCGAACGCCGAGCGGCGGCGGATCGACCGCCTCGCCAACGCGTTCGTGCCGGTGGTCTTCGCGTACTTTGTTGCGGGAGCCTACGAGACGGTGGCCGTTACCGCTGGACTGCCAACGCTGGCCGGTCGCGGCGCGGCCAGTGCTAGCCACCTCCTCGCGGCCGGGGTCGGCGCGTTGCTGATATTCGCGGTCGGGTTCCGCCTCCTTCCCCGATTTCTCGTCGCGTCGCCGCCAGTTCCCCTCGTCGCCCTCGTCCTTCCGGCAGGAGCCGTCGGTCCCGCACTCGTCGCCGGCAACCTCTGGGGCGGCGTCTGGTTCCGCGTCGGTGCCGTCGCCGAGAGCGTCGCTGTCCTCGGGTTCGCGCTCGTCTTCGTCGCCCTCTTCCGCCGTTCATCCCGACGCCGCGTCGGGTTTTACGGCCCGCTGCTCGGCGTCCTTGCAGGCGTCGCTGGCGTCACGCTCGGCCTGCACTTCGCCTTCGCCGACGCGGTTGCGGGTGGGCCGCTCGCGCACTATCGACTGAACCTGCTGGGCTTTCTCGGAACGACTATCGTCGGCGTGGCCTACCAGTTCTACCCGCCCGCCGTCGGGACGTTCCTCGGTGCCAGCGACCGGACGGCGCTCGTCTCGCTTGGCTGTTTGGCCGCCGGCGTCGGCGTCGAAGCCGCCGCGTTACTGGTCGGGATTACGCCGCTCGTCGCTCTCGGCCGACTGGTCGCGCTCGTCGGCGCGAGCCTGTACGCGTACCTGTTGCTCGGTCTCTTTCGGGAACGGTACGGCACTCGCTGACGGTTTCGCCCGCCACGACGCCCTCAGAACTCGTAGTGGGCGATCTCCGTCGAATCGCACGCCGGACAGCGACCGGCGGCTTCCTCGACGGTCGTGCCACACTGTCGACACTCACGGAGGGACTCTGTCCGCTCGGTGACGGAGCGCCGCAACTGGTCGAACATATCTCCGTCCAAGAGCGGGACGGGTATATACGCCAGCCAACCGGCGTGAAAGTGAAAACCGGCAGACGAAGTGGGGATTGGACGACGACCGTCAGACGATCGTCAGACGTTCGGTCGGTGACAGCAGCGAGGGCGACGTTCCGAGTCAGTTGCCGGTCGAGTGACGCTGGCCGACGACGGCGCAGACGGCGTTCAAGAGGAGGAGGCCGACAACCAGTAGCGGGGTCGAGGCGGCGGTACCGGTCACCAGCGTCCCCACGATGACGAGGGGAAGCGGGATAGTCGCCCAAAAGGCGACTCCCCGGACCGCGGCGATGGCCGACTGACGGAGCGTGGAGAGCAGGGAGCGGGCAGTTGCGAGGGCGGACGGGCGTGGAAGGGACGACTCTGCGGTGGACATGAGTGGGTTCTCTATTCGAAGCCACGACCCCTACCCCCATATAACAGAGATATTATTGGCATGAATTCACCATCTCACTGTCGTTTTAGAACGTTTTATAACCCTTTTACAGCAGCTGAAAGTGCTGAAAATGGCCGAATTGCGCTTCGGAGATCCCGGAACTGGCCACCGCTCGGTAGGACTCGATCTCGGTGGGTCGGCCGGTCGGATCCGGCGACTCCTCGATCCGACTGCGTGGACCGCGTCTCGGACAGACACGATGCAAACATGACAGCAAACGACAGCTACACTGCGAGCGGAACGGAGTAGGTCGGCGATAACAAAGCCCGCGTTCCGAGAGTGCTCGCTCAATGGGTACTGATGCAGATGTCGAGGGAGCGGCAGAGCACTGTAACACCGTCCTCGATGCGGTGTCGAGAGCGGTCATCGCCGACGAATCGACGCTCGAAACGGTCCTCTCGGGGTTTCTCTCCCGGGGACACGTCCTGCTCGAAGACGTCCCGGGCACCGGGAAGACGCTCACCGCGCGCTCGCTCGCGTCGGCGCTCGGGCTCTCGTTCTCGCGCATCCAGTTCACACCGGACCTCCTACCGGCGGACATCACCGGCACGTACGTCTTCAACGAGCAGACTCAAGCCTTCGACTTCCGGGAGGGACCGATATTCGGCAACGTCGTGCTAGCCGACGAGATCAACCGCGCGTCGCCGAAGACCCAAGCGGCGCTGCTCGAAGCGATGGGCGAGGGACAGGTCACCATCGATGGGGAGACCCACGCGCTGCCGGAGCCCTTCTTCGTCATCGCCACGCAGAATCCCATCGAGCAGGACGGCACGTTCCCGCTGCCGGAGGCACAGGTCGACCGCTTCGTCGTGAAGACGAGTTTGGGCTACCCCGACGAAGCCGGTGAGCGCGAACTCATCGACCGGCGGGCCGCCCGAACCGACCGGACGCCCACCGTGGGGACCAGCGCGGCTATCGACCCTGCGGCACTCCGGCAGGCACCCGAGTCCGTCCACGTCGAGGACG
Source organism: Haloarcula amylovorans (assembly GCF_004681185.1). Lineage (GTDB taxonomy): Archaea > Halobacteriota > Halobacteria > Halobacteriales > Haloarculaceae > Haloarcula > Haloarcula amylovorans. Next base: position 947,205 of record NZ_SRIF01000002.1, read on the forward strand.
AGGTTCGCGCGTACGTCGTGGACCTCGCGCGCGCGAGCCGCGAAGACAACCGCGTCGCCACGGGCGTCTCCCCGCGGGCGACACAGCGTCTCTTCGAGGTCGCCAGAGCCCTCGCGGTCGTTCGCGGGCGGAGCTACGTCACGCCGGACCACGTCGCCCGCATCGCGCCCGACGTGCTGGCACACCGCCTCGTCCTGACGCCGGACGCCCGCGTGGACGACGTGGACAAGCGCGCCGTCGTCGACGACTTGCTGGATTCGGTGCCGGTGCCGACGGTCAGTTACGCGGACGGTCGAAACTAGTCTTCTCTCCGGCTTCGCCTGCTAGCGGTACAGTGCGGCCATCAGGGCAATCGCGCCGACCAGCAACGCCAGTAGCGTCGAGAGCGGCAGTCCAGCCGCGCCGTTCTCGAAGAGCAGTAGCGTCACGACGACGAGAACGACACCGTAGGCCGTCGAGATTCCGGCGTGGACCAGCTCGACCGAGCGCGTGTCGGCGTCGGTCCGCAACTGCTCGCCGAGGCTGATGCCGTGTTCTGCGACGTCCCACGCGACGATAGCGGCCGCAACGGCCGCGAGCAGCGCGAGTGGTCCCGCCCGCTCGAAGATGCCGCTGAGGGCGACGGCAACGACGAGCGCGGCGAGACCGGCGGAGACGAACCGACGGGCGAAGCGCTGGCTGACCGGACGCACGCCCAATCCGACGAGGACGACACCGACCAGTCCTGGGAACAGTTCCAGTCGCGCGCCGGATGTCGAAAGCGAGGTGAGCGCCAGTGCGAACGCGGCGAGGACGACGAGCAAGCCGACGGCCGTCCCGAGATACTGGACGGGGCGGTCCAGCGCCGTCCCGTCGGGATAGCGCCCGCTGACGAGGAGAATCGCTACGCCGAGGAGCGTGAGCGCGACGACGCGGTGCTGGGCGGCCGTGCGGACGAGTATCGCCGTCGCACCGGCCGCGAGGAGCACCGCCAGGCTACTGGCAATTGGCGTCGGCCGGTGAGCAATCGACTCGCTCACGCCGACCACCCCCGCCGTTGCTCGTCGAGCAAGACCGCGCCGAGCGACGCGGTCGGTCCCCAGTCGACGACCGGAACCCCGGCCCCTCGAAGCGAGTGGAGGCGATTCGTCCGCTCGACCCGCGCGAGTTCCTGCCCGAGCGTGCCGTCGGCCGTCACGTCGGGGCTGACCACCGTCGTCGCGTGGCCGTCAGCCTCCATCGTGCGGACCGCCTCGACGATCGCTTCGTCGGCCAGCGGCGAGAACACGACGATCTGCGTGTCCCGACCGAGGCGTTTGCGCAGTTGCTCGGTCTGTCGCTGGATGTCGCCGTCCTCGTCGGCGGTCGGTGGTCGGGCCGACAGCGTCGGGTGGGTCTGGAGCAACTGTCGGAGGCGGCTCTGGTGGTCCGGGCCGACACCGGGCGCGCGAAAGCAGAACTCGCGACCGAACGCGGCCAGACCGACGAAGTCGCGGGTGTCGGCAAGCGCCGAGAGCAGTTGCTCGACACCGGCCAGTCCGTGGGCGACGGCGTTGGGTTCGTCGTCGCTCCGCGAGCGATAGGCCGGTTCGCGGGCGTCGAGCAGGAACAGTATCGAGGCCCGGCGTTCCTCGCGGAAGTCGATGGTCGTGAGCTCGCCCGTGCGCGCCCAGCGCTTCGAGTCGATGCGGCCCATCGGGTCGCCAGGGCGGTACTCGCGGACGGTGTGGAACTCGATGCCGCTCCCGCCGTCGTCGGTCACCAGCCGACCCGCGTGGCCGTTGGTCTGCTGGCGGAGCGGGACCGCGGGAACGGACTCGGCGCAGTCGATCTCCGTCCCGGCGGCCACCGTCGTCTCCACTTCGTGTGCGCCCGTCGGGTCGCGAACGACGACGGTGGCGGGGTCGAACTGGTGGCGGCCGTGGTCGGCCCCGACCTCGTAGCTGAACTCGGTGCTCTCGCCGGGGCGAAGCACCGCGCCGTGGCGGGGGCTGCCCGACGCGACGGTGAGCATCGGCGGCACGCCGTCGATTATTCGGACGTCGGTGAGCGTGCTGTCGCCGACGTTCGTCAACCGCGTCGTCACCGTGACCGGGTCGCCCCGGTCCGGGTGGTGGTCGTCGACCCGGCGGTCGAGTTCGAACTCGACGCTCGGCGGGCCAGTCAGGCGCGGATACAGCGCGAAGCCCGCGCCGACGACGCCCGCGAGCATCACTGGCGGGCGGTCGGTGAGGATGCCGACGGCGACAGCGAACAGCGCGACGGCGACGATGCCGCGCCAGCGGCCAGTTGCCCTGACTGCCGTCATCGCATCTCACCGCCGTTGGTCTCGCCGCTGCTGGCTTCTGGCTGGCTCGTGCGGTGCTCACCCTCTATAGAGCGCTCCGGTTCGGTCTCTCGGGTGAGTTCCCTCGCTGTCGCTCGCGCACCGTGTTGGACCCACGAATCGCCGAGCAGCCACAGCTTCGCTCGCTCGCCCAGTGCGGGCGAGGACGGTTCGTCGCTGAGAAACTCACTGGCCACGGGGTCGTCCGTCCAGCGGCCGCCAGCGACGCGCTGGCGGGCCTGCTCGCGTGAACGACCGTCTCGAATCTCCGCGCGGACGGCCGCGGTTCGTAACCGCTCGCGGAGGGCTTCGGCGGTCTCGCCGCTGTCGCGGTGACGCGGGATAGTTGTCCCGAGAAGACCGTCGAACCCCTCACCCGGTCGGGGCGCGTCGAGTATCGTCTCCGGGTCCGGCGGGTCCGCCTGCGTGACACTGCCCGTTGCGCGCCGACCCACCATCCACGCCAACACTGCCAGCGCGACGCCGCCGAACAGGCCGAGCAGGAAGTAGTCGTTCCCCAACGCATCGACCAGCGCCTCGGCCGGGAGCGACGACGCCGCACCCGGGACGACTGCAACCCCCAACGCGGCGGTGCCGAGTGCCACCAGCAGCCCCCAGCCGAGTCGGCGCACGCTAGAGACCTCGCTCATCTGCTGTCGTCCTCCCGTTGTGGACTGTTGTCCTCCTGCTGTTCGCCGTCATTTTCCGGTCGTTCATCGTCACCCGTCGATCGGCCGCCGTCGCTTTCCAGCCGTCCGCCATCCAGCGTCCGCAACGTCTCGCGGGCGTGGCGCTCTCGCTCCTCGGTCGGCGGTGCGCCGCCGTACTGCACGTCCTCGAAGGCCCGGCGCAGTCGATGTACTGCGTCGGCGTCGAACCCTGTCTCAACGGCGGCGCGGGCGCAGTCTCGCGGCGTCCGCATCCGCGGCCGACTCACCCCTGCTCGCGTGACCAGCTCGACCCACGCCCGCTGCACCTCGTTCTCCGGGGCGGGGACTGCCCGCTCGCCTCGCGCCTCGTCGCTCGACTCGTCGACGAACCGCCCGAACAGCGCCCGCAGGCGCTCTCGGTAGTAGTAGGCGACGCCTACGAGCGCGGCGAGCACCAACAGCGCCGCCAGTAGATCGAGGAGGGTACTCTGTGAGACGGGGTCCGGTTGTGAACTCGCGCTCGAACTCTGTTGACTCTGTGAGCTAGACGAAGACGACGAGGAAGACGAAGATGAAGACGACTGGGACTGTGACTGGCTCGTCTGCTGATCGTACTGGTCGTGCAGTTGCTGTGCGGCCTCCTCGACGTCGTCACCGCTGTCGCCGAGGGGAAGCGCCTCGTACTCTACGTCGATGGCGTCGGACGGGTCGGTCTCCATTGACGACCCCAGGGTCGACGCGGAGAACGTCAGGGCGACGACGACGGCGACGGCGATGCTGACCGACACTGCTCGTTGTGCATTCATTGTCCCTTGGAGTGGCGACGCGAGTCGCCGAACTGGTTCGGTCTGCATCAGGCGACGGCGTTGTTATAGGCCGATTACGCTTGCAACGGACGCAACTGCCGATGGGACAGTCCGGCGGGACAACAGGTCTGTTTCGGTCGGACTCGCGATTTGACCGCAGATTCCGCCTCGAAGGAACCGAATTCTCAAGGGGGGTGATGGCGAAACCATCGCCGATGAACGTCAGCATCGTCGGGAGCGGCTACGTCGGCACCACCGTCGCGGCCTGTCTCGCTGAGCTGGGCCACGAAGTGACGGCCATCGACATCGACGAGGGCATCGTCGCCGCGATCAACGACGGCGAGTCGCCCATCCACGAACCCGGACTGGACGAACTCGTCGCCGAACACGGCGGCGAGCGACTGCGCGCGACGACGGACTACGCCGCCGTCCGTGAGACGGACCTGACGATGCTGGCCCTGCCCACCCCCTCGAACGATGACGGCAGCATCGACTTACAGTACATGGAGGCCGGCGCGGCCTCCGTCGGGGAGGCGCTGGCTGCGGGCGAGGACCGCGAGGAACCGCACCTCGTCGTCACCAAATCGACGGTCATTCCGACGACGACAGACGAGCGACTCGCCGCCCGCATCGCCGATGCGGGCCTCGAACGTGGGACGGACTTCCTGGTCGCCTCGAATCCCGAGTTCCAGCGGGAGGGCACCGCCGTCGAAGACTTCCTGAATCCCGACAAGCTCGTCTTCGGGGCCGACGACGAGCGGGCCTTCGCCCTGTTGCGCGTCCTCTACGCCCCGCTTCGTGACGCCGCCGACGGCGAGGTCCCCGTCGTCGAGACTGGTATCGCCGAGGCCGAGATGATAAAGTACGCCAACAACACCTTCCTCGCCTCGAAGGTCAGCCTCATCAACGACATCGGCAACGTCTGTAAGGAGTTCGGCGTCGACGCCTACGAGGTAGCCGACGCCATCGGACTGGACGACCGCATCGGCGAGCAGTTCCTTCGGAGCGGGGTCGGCTGGGGGGGATCGTGTTTTCCGAAAGACACGGACGCCATCATCGCCGCTGCTCGCGAACGGGGCTACGACCCGGCGGTGCTCTCGGCGGCCGTCGAGTTGAACGACGCCCAGCCCGAGCGCCTCCTCTCCCTGCTCGACGACCACGTCGACGTACGCGGTAAGCGCGTGGCCGTCCTCGGGTTGGCGTTCAAGCCCGGTACTGACGACATCCGGAATACGCGGGCCGTCCCCGTCATCGAGGGACTACAGGAACGCGGGGCCGACGTGGTCGCCTACGACCCGGTCGCCACGGAGAACATGCGCGAACGCTACCCCGAAATCGAGTACGTCGCGTCGGCGGCTGAGGCGCTGGAGGGGGCGTCCGGCGCGGTGGTCGTCACCGACTGGGACGAGTTCGCGGCGCTGGACGGCGAGTTCGACGCGATGGCAAACCCGGTGGTCGTGGACGGTCGGCGGATAATCGGGCGGCGCGACGGTATCACGTACGAAGGGCTGACGTGGTGAGCAGGGGAACGGCGAAACGCTACTCGTCGCCGTTCTCGGCCAGCGCGTCTCGAATCACGGACTCGACAGTGTAGGTCGGCTCCCACCCGAGCACCTCGCGGGTGCGGCTCGTGTCGACGGTGAACGAATCGACCATCGTCTCGTCGTCGCCGCGGGGGTTCTCGACCAGCGAGACGTCCACGTCGATACCGGCCTCGGCGGCGGCCGACTGGACCAGTTCGGCGACGTCGTGGACGCTCGGGTCCTCGTCGCTGGCGATCTCGAACTTCTCGACGCCCGTCTCGCCGTCGTCCAGTTGCTCGACCATCCGCTCGGCGCTGCGGACGTACGCGCGAGCGACATCTTTGACGTGAACGAAGTTGCGTGACTGCGTGCCAGGTTCGTACACGGTCAACGTCTCGCCCGCGTTCGCGCGCCCGAGGAAGAAGTTGATGACGGTACCCTTCGAGACGGACTGGTCGCCTATCTCGTGGCTCCCGTAGAGGTTCGAGATCATGAACTGGTGAGCAGGGAACGCACCGTCGGCGAAGTCCTCGATGGCGCGTTCGGAGACGAGTTTCGTCCGACCGTACCAGTTCAGCGGACCGCGCGGGTTGTCGACGGAGATGGGGAAGTCCGACGGGTCGCCGATGACGGCCATCGAGAACGGAAAGACCATCCCCGCGCCGGTCCGCCGGCAGAACCACGCGACATTGTTCGTCCCCTGGATGTTCACCTCGTAGGCCAAGTCCTGCTTGTCCTCGCAGTCGTCGACACCGGAGATGGCCGCTAAGTGCATCACGATGTCCGCTCCGTCGAGCGCGGCGTCCAAGCGGTCGCGGTTGCGGATGTCGACGTGCTCAACGTCGACGTCCCCGATAGACTGGACCTGCCCGAGATAGAAGTTGTCCAGCGCGGTTATCTCCCAGTCGGGATACTGCTCCTGTAGCTGGTAGACGACTCGACTGCCGATGTAGCCCGCAGCGCCGGTGACGGCGACGTGGGGGGAATCCGCCATGCATCGTGGGTTGACACGACACGGTATAAACACCCCGCGATTTTCGCGTTCGACCGGGCGGCCGTCGGGCAATTCAGCGGGGGAATCGAGAGGTTTATTTCCGTGACACCCCTTGGCAATCGCGGTCATGAACGAACTCCGAACGGGGTTGAGCTACGGTGACGTACTGCTGGTTCCCCAGCGGTCGCCGGTCGATAGCCGGAGCGACGTCGACCTCTCGACGCAGTTGACGCCCGGTATCGACCTCGAAACGCCGCTCGTCTCGGCGGCGATGGACACTGTCACCGAAGCGGACCTCGCCATCGCACTTGGCGAGGCCGGCGGCGTCGGGACAGTTCACCGGTTCCTCACTGTCGAGGAACAGGCCGAAACCGTCGAGGCGGTGGCCGCGGCGGGCGTCCCGGTCACGGCGGCAGTCGGCATCGACGAGGACCACGTCCAGCGGACCGCGGCGCTAGTCGAGGCTGGCGTCGACGCCGTCGTCGTCGACGTCGCCCACGGTCACATGGAGCGCACGCTCGACGCCGTCGCGGACCTCCGCGAAGAGTACTCGTCGCTCGACATCGTCGCGGGGAACGTCGCCACGCCCGACGGCGTCGAGGACCTCCACGCGGCCGGTGCCGACTGCGTGAAAGTCGGTATCGGCCCCGGTTCTCACTGTACCACCCGGAAGGTTGCCGGCGCGGGCGTCCCGCAGTTGACGGCTGTCGACGACTGCGCCGACATCGCCCGCGACCTCGGGGTTACGATTTGTGCCGACGGCGGTATCCAGACCTCCGGCGACGCCGTGAAGGCGTTGATGGCCGGTGCGGACACGGTGATGATGGGCAGCCTCTTCGCCGGGACGGCGGAAGCGCCGGGCGAAGTCGTCGAAATCGACGGGACGCGCTATAAGCGTTCCCGCGGGATGGCGACGACGGCCGCTGCCGAGAAGCGCTCGGATAAGGCCGAGAACGTCACTGCTGACGAGGGCGTCGAAGGGCTCACGCCGTACAAGGGGCCGGTCGCCGACGTCGCCGAGGAGTTCTGTGCGGGCATCCGCTCGGGCCTGTCGTACTGCGGCGGCCACACCATCGACGCGGCCCGCGAGAAGGCCGAGTTCATTCGCGTCGCGGACAGCGCCAAAGAGCGCGAGGGCGCACACTCGGACCGCAAGTGGGAGACGGTCAGCGTCGACAGCACGAAACACGCCAAAGCCAACGCCGACGACTGAGCGCGACGGGAGAAGGGACGCGGAGCGCGACGACTAGTCGTCCGAGTTCGAGAGGCCCATCGCTTCCGCGGGCGACTCACCGGGTTCAGCGTCGAACAGCGGGCTCTGTTCGCCGGGAACGAACGTGTTGAGCAACAGCGCCGTCAGCGCCGTGAGGATGACCGGTTGGCCGAAGAACGTCTCGGCGGCCGCGGGCAGCCCTGACAATGCGTCCGGTCGGGTCGCCACGCCGAGTCCGAGGCCGAGCGAGACGGCCATGATGACCATGTTGCGCCGGTCGAGTTGTGTGTGCAGGAAGATGAGTCGCGCGCCGCTGGCGGCGACCATCCCGACCATCAGCAGAACCGCGCCGCCGAAGACGGCGCTCGGGATCGTCGTCACGACGGCACCCACCTTCGGGCTGAGACCCAGGAGCGCGAGGATGAGCCCGCCGATGCCGACGACGTGACGGCTCATCACGCCGGTGAAGTTGACGATGCCGGCGTTCTGCGAGAAGGAGGTCACCGGGAACGTCCCGGCGAGCGAGCCGAGCGAACTCAACAGGCCGTCGGTGAAGAGGCCGCCGCGGAACTCTTCGTGTGTGGGCGTGCGGCCCTCCGCGGCTGTGATGCTCGACATATCGCCGACCGTCTCCATCGCCGAGACGAGAAAGAGGAACGCGAAGGTGACGATGGGAACGGGTTCGAACGCGAAGCCGAACTTGCCCGGTTGCGGGACGGCGAACCAGCTAGCCTGTGCGACCGGCGCGAAACTGACGACGCCGAGCGCGGCGGCCGTCGCGTAGCCGACGACGATGCCGACGAGGACGCTCAACAGTCGCGTCACACCGGTCGTAAAGAGATTCAGCAGGACGGCGATGCCGAGGACGAGCGACGCGAGGCCGAGGTTCGTCAGCGATCCGTAGTCCGCTGCGCCGACGCCGCCGGCCACGTAATCCATCCCGACCGGCACCAGATACAGGCCGATGATGACCACGACGAGGCCGGTCACCAGCGGCGGGAAAAAGGGCTCGATGCGTTTGAACTGCCAGCCGACGAGCCCCTCCACGACGAACCCGGTGACGAGAATCGACCCGAACACCGCCGCCAACCCGTAGCTCGCGCCGATGGAACTCGCCGCGCCGACGAAGGTAAAGCTCGTCCCCATCACGATGGGGAGTTTCGCTCCAACCGGGCCGACGGTGTAGGCCTGCACGATGGTCGCCAGTCCGGAAAACAGCAACACCATCTGAACGATGTACGCTGTATCGCCCGCGCTCAACCCGACGGCTCCGGCGACGATGAACGCCACCGCCGTCGCGGGCACGATCATCACTGCGACGTGTTGCAGTCCCAGCAGCAGCGACGTGGGCAACGGCGGCTTGTCGTCGCGCTCGTATTCGAGCTCTATCTCCCCGTCTGAGTCGGTTGCCATCTATAGCCAGTTCCTCCAGAGATTGCCGCATAATGGTTTCGTCATCGCTTCGCGGCCGAGAGAACGCGAACGCGAGCCATCAATGGACCGTCACTTCGCCGTCCTCGACGGTGATGTCGACGAGGCTCTCAACGTCGTGGTCGACGTCGTCCATCGCCGACTCGCCGACTTTCCGCATGACGACGACGATGTCCGAGATCTCCGCACCGATACCGTCCAGCGCGTCGCAGATGGCCGCGAGCGTCCCGCCGGTCGAGAGCAGGTCGTCCACGATAAGCACCCTGTCGTCTTCCTCAACGTCGTTGATGTACATCTCGGACTCCGAGTAGCCCGTGGACTTGTGGAGTGCGACTTCGTCGGGCAGGCCGTAGGCCCGCTTGCGGATGACGACCAGCGGGATGTCCGTCTGCAGGGACAGCGCCGTCGCCAGATGGATACCCATCGCCTCGGGCGCGACGATTTTGTCTACGTCTAAGTCTGCCTCCTGCATGACCTGGACGACGACTTCCCGCAACAGCGCCGGGTCCAGCATCGGGACGCCGTTGCTGATCGGATGAACGAGGTATTCGTAGCCGTCCTTGTCGATGATGGGCGCTTCGTGCAGCGACTCGCGGAGGCGTTCCATGACGGCGACTTGCGGAGGCGCGGGAAAAGCGAATCGTTCTGCGGTAGCAGCCGTCCCCGGCGCTCAGGCCCGCGCGGTGAAGCGCGTCGCCAGGTCGCGGATGCCCTCACGCAGCGTCCACTCGGTCTCGAAGCCCGTCTCGGCCAGTCGGTCGAAGTTGACGTGGTAGGACGGACCGGGATGTTCGTCCTCTAGATAGGTCACGTCGACCGGCGCGACTTCCTCGGAGACGATTTCGGCGATATCGGCTATCTGGTAGTTACCCTCGTCCGTGCCGACGTTGTAGGCCAGTTCGTCCCACGCGTCCGGGCGCAGGACTGCGTCGGCGTACGCTCGCGCGGCGTCCCGGACGTGGACGAACGGCCGCCAGTTCGACCCGTCGCCGTAGACGGTGAGCGGGCGGCCGGTCAGCGCGCGGAAGACGAAGTAGTTCACGACGAGGTTGAACCGGACGCCGGGCGAGTGGCCGTAGTTGGTCGCCATCCGTAGCGCCGTGCCGGTCATGTCGAACTCCTCGCAGTAGTCGGCGAGCAGGGACTCGGCCTCTAGTTTCGTCTCCGCGTAGGGGTTGATGGGATCAGGGTCGACCGTCTCGTCGATGTCCGTACTCGTCGCGCGGCCGTAGACGTTACAGGAGGAGGCGAAGACGACGTGGTCTATATCGAGTTTCCCCGCCGCGTTGAGGACGTTCTCGGTGCCGTCGTAGTTGACCGCGAACGTCTCCTCGCGGCGGTCGTGAGTACTGGCCGCGCCGGTTATCGCCGCGAGGTGGACGACGCGGTCGACGCCCCGCATCGCGCTCTCGACGTCGCCGTACTCGGTTACGTCGCCGCGTCGGAACGCCAACCCGTCGCCGAGGATGCCGAGCAGTGCCCGAGGCGAGCCCGACGAGAGGTCGTCCAAGACCGCCACGCGGTCGACCCGGTCGTCGTCCTGCAGGATAGGCAAGAGCGCGCTCCCGATGTACCCGCAGGCCCCCGTGACGAGAACGTCCATGTCAGTCCTCGCTGAGTACGCCCGGCAGGAAGCGGTCCTCGTGGGACTCGATGGTGTCGCTGTAACGGGTCAGCGTCTGGAAGATGTCCTCGACGCCCTCCTCGAAGGACTGGGACTGCCCGCCGATGAGGTCGTCGTAGCGGTCGTACTCGATTTCCATCTTGTGGGTCTCGTCCTCGTCGCGCGGGTTCTCGAAGTGCTCGACGTCGACGTCGAGTTCGTGCTCGCCGCCAACCTCGGCGATGGTCTCGGCGATCTCGACGATGCTGATGGCTCGGGTCACCTGATTGTAGACGGTGAGGTCGTCCGGGCGCTCGTCGGCGTCGCCGAGTGCGAGTTGCGCGAGCCCTTCGACGGCGTCTTCGAGCGAGACGAACGGCTTACGCTGTTCGCCCTTCCCGTAGACGGTGACGGGGTAGCCGGCGACGGCCTGGGCACAGAAGCGGTGCGTGACCGTCCCGAAGTAGTAGTCGAAGTCGAAGCGGGTCTTCAGGCGGTCGTCCTCGCGGGTCTCCTCGGTCTCGGTCCCGTAGGTGATGGCCGTGCGCACGTCCGAGATCGGGATGTCGAACTGCTTGTTGGCCAGTCGGAGGTTCGCCGCGTCGTGGGATTTGGTGAGGTGATACCAGCTGCCGGCCATCGCCGGGAACGGCACGTCGTCGCGTTCGCCCTGATTCTCCATCGCCGCGCCGCCCTCGGGAATCGGGAACTCCGGCGCGCCGTAGACGCCCGTCGTCGTCGTTTCGATGACGTGGGTGTCGGTCATGTCGTTCTCTTCGAGGCCCCACAGCAGGTTCCGCGTCGCCTGCATGTTGTTGTGCTGCGTATAGTTCGCGCGCTCGCCGTTGATCTGGGAGTACGGCGCGGAGGGCTGGGCGGCCGCGTGGACAATCGTTTCGGGCTCGTGGACCTGCAGGAGTTCGTCGACGGCGTCGCGGTCTGTCAGGTCCAACTCCACGAAGGACATGTTCGAGACCCCGAGCGTCTCCTCGGCGGCGGCGAGTCGCTCGTCGATGGACGCGACGGGCGTCGCACTCGTCGCGCCGACGTCCTCGACCCACTCGCGGCGGGCGAAGTTGTCCACGAGGAGAACGCGATCGTCCGTGCGGTTCGCGATGCGCAGCGCGGTGGGCCAGCCGATGTAGCCGTCGGCCCCGGTGACTAGTATCGTCATAGTTACTCAGTTCGTGAGTAACCTGCATCGAGTAAGTATCTTTTGCCCGGCTGCTGTCTCCACGGGCCGGACTCGTTCGTTCCGGAAGGGTTAAAAATCGGCCTCTCCTTTCTCCGATTGCTATCGCACGGGCCGGTGGGGTAGCCTGGTATCCTTCGGCCTTCGGGTGGCCGTAACCGCGATTCGAATTCGCGCCGGCCCATTAAACCCCACGGCTATTCAGGAGTCGAGGAAAATCGCCACATAGCGACGGGTTCAGGGTTCGCTTCTGCCGCATTGCGCTCCGAGGTTCACACGCACTCACGGCCACAGGCTACGCCGTCCTGCGGTTATCTAGAGCCGAGACCACTGCGCGGCCGAATAGCTACCACGCTCCGCGCGCCCAAGCACCCTCGCGCGGTCCAAGTCTCTCGCCCCCACGATGATATCGGAGCGTGCGCTCCAGGTTCACGCGGGCCTCAAGCAGCAACCTCCTCCGCGCTAGGCCATCCGCGCACTCAGAGGTGAAGGTCTCCGATTGCTCGGGACGTACAGATTATCTCGGCTGCCGACCTAGTGGGCCTCTTATGCCGACAATAGATTTCGGAGCCCCAGTCCTGGCATACCTGCACAAGACCCATTCGCGCGATTCAGACGCACGTGCCTGTAGTCACTATTATTTGACTGTATAGCGACCAGATACGTATGTCAACGTCATCACGGGAATTCGATTTGAACATGGAGGAAGTCCTAGAGGCGTGGGGGCCGGCAGATGCAGCACGCGAAATCATTGCGAACGCCCTGGACGAGGCCGCCCTTACGGACACGGATGATCCAGAAATCTACAGCGACGACGGAACGTGGCATATCAGGGACTATGGACGCGGATTCCGGTACGAGCATCTCACCCAAGCTGAAGACGAAGAGAAGCTGAATAACCCCGACAAGGTAATTGGGAAGTTCGGCGTCGGAATCAAGGACGCAATTGCGACTTGCCACCGGCACGGGATCGACATTACGATTCATTCACCGCATAACACGTTCACGGTCAAGGAAGCCCCGAAACACGGGTTTGAAGAAATCGAGACCCTTCACGTGGAGATTCACCCGCCGGAGAAAGACATCGAAGGCACCGAGGTCGTACTGGATGGAATCACCGACGAAGATATTGAGGCAGCAAAGCAGAACTTCATTCATTACACTGACGCAGAATTATTAGAACAGACCCGGTTCGGGGACGTGTACGAAGTCCCAGAGAACGAGGATGCGTCAGTGTTCGTGAGTGGGCTTCGTGTGGCGTCAGAGCCGAACTTTTTGTTTAGCTACGATATTACGAACACGACGAAGAAAATCAACGACGCGCTGAATCGTGAGCGGTCGAACGTAGGCCGGACGGCGTACTCGACGCGAGTGAAGAAGATCCTGCAAGCATGTGAGTCAGAGACTGTGGCATCCCGATTAGTCGATGATCTGAACAAGTTCGTGACTGGTGAGACGCATGATGAGTTAGACTGGAAGCCGGTGCAGGTCCACGCTGTCAAGATCCTGAACGCAGAACGGGACGTTGTGGTGGCGACACATGATGAGCAGAATCGCAGTCAAAACTTGTTCGACAATGCTCGCGCGGACGGCTATGAGATAGTCACTATTCCTGACCGAATCAAGCCGGATATTGAGGACACTACTGACGTCAACGGCGACCAGATTCGCGGGGTTGAAGAATATCATGAGGAGTACAAAGAGTCGTTCAGCTACGAGTTTGTTGACGAGGACGATCTTACGGATGAGGAGTTGGAGACGTGGGAGTTGCGGCACGACGTGTTCTCGTGGGTTGCACTACCGGATGAGGAGTGGGAAGCGAAAGTTTCGGAGTCACTACGAACGACAGATCCATCGAAGATGGTAACCTGTGAACACGGCGATAAGCTGGTTATCGTTCATAGAGATATCTTGACGTACGACACACAGAATTTTCTCCGCGACCTGCTGGATATAGTTGCGTTCGCGCATGGAGGTGAGCTACTCCATCAGTCCATGCTGGCGGACATCGCTGGTGCTGTCAGTGCCGAATTGGTCGAAGCGGCTGGACGGGCAGACAGCGATCCTGTATTCCCCGGAGAACAACTGGAGCCAGAGCCAGACGAATAGCACCGCCATAGACTCAATATGATATCTGGCATAGTGAGTCTCTCCTCATAAACGCTGAGAGCAGCGTCGTTGTTCTGCACTCGTGATTTGCGTTGGAGACGAGTGACTATGGAAAGTATACTCGATTGACACAGTCTGGAATCAAAACTAGATGAAGACGTGAGGAGTTGTTCCTGTCCTACATGGGTATGAACACTTGGAGGGCATTTTTCCCGGCGTGTAAGTCACTCTGCGAGCTACGATACCCTATGGACACGACGGATCTCCGTCTCATGCAGCAAATTAAAGCCCATGAGTCCGGGGTGTTGAGCGTTGAAGAGCTAGACTATCGGAATACCGATTTGGGACGTGACCAGATTCGTGACCGTCTCGAATCACTCCAGAAGACGGGCGTCGTCACAGCGTTACCTGCTGATCCGGTGCAAGATGATATGCCGAGCAAGTTTTGGGCGGTCACGGAACAAGGGATTGAGGAACTCAGGGCTCAGGGTCGGTCTGAACAGGTCGGTATTCTCAATAATGCGTGCAGCGCTGCCGAGATCATGTCGGCCGCAGATAACGCTCTCAACCGATCCGAGCGGATCAAGAAAATTGAACAGTTCGACGGCCGGCCGTCCATCCCAGAGCGGTATTAGTTGGCGCGGTATATCGGTTGAAAAGTAATTATAACTGATCGATCTGTATCCTGCGTCCAGAGAATGGACACAGCGCCGAGTGTGCACTCTATTCAGGCCTGCCTCCATTGTGGAGGTTTTATTCAACCAACTCGAGATAGCTCTGGATATGAGCGCCCTCGTAGATACTGGCCTTACTATCCTTGGTGGTGTTCTGAGTGCCCTTGCCGGAATCATCGTAGCAACCTACCAGCTAAAATCACAGGATGAGGGCACCCGCCAGGATTGGTACGCCAGAACTGTTGTATTGGCGGATCAAGTTGAAAGGACAGTGGGAAGAGATGGTTCAAAATATTCAACTGCTCGAATAATGCAAACCCTATCTTCTCAACTTCGTGAACACGCTTCGAACGTCCCTGACGGGGTAGCAAATGAGGTTACTGAGTCACTTGACGAAACTGCCTATTACTGCGAAGCGGCCGTTGCTACGACACCAGAGGGAAGCACCCAACAAGAGTACCAGTTGAGCGACAAGTACATGGGAAAAGCCGAAACAAAAGCAGGTGAGCTCAGTTCGAAGGCAAAGAAACATCTCGATTAGGTCTCTCCACGCCGTTTCGTATCCCAAAATCAACTGTTTTGGGTGAGTCACCCAAAACTTCGCTCCTTTTTCAGTTACCCCTCCGTATCCAGAACTACCCCATGACGACCGCCTACTACACCCGGGTGTCAACCGATACCCAGGATCCAGACCGCCAGGTCGAGGAGATTCGTGACCACCTCGGTGAAGCCGCGTTTCGAGACGCACGAGCGTATGCTGACGTCGCCAGCGGAACGAAAGACGATCGTGAAGGGTTCCAACAGTTGTGGGAGGATATCGAAGAGGGTGTGATCGACCGAGTGGTCGCTTACTTCTTGGGCGCGTCATGATATCAGGAAAACGTTCATCATCAAGTGAGGGGTGGTCACGAGTATGTCTATCTCGAATTTCAGGCAAGAGCTCCGAGAAATCGAAGGGGTGTCACGGGTTGCCGAACTCGCCGACGGCCTGCTGTTGATTGACGGGTCGGAAACCCTTCTCGTAGTGTATGGCGAGTCTCAGCAAGCGGGTCATCATTCTGACGATCGTCTGGAAGTGATTGAAGAGGAATTTGATGCGGCAGATTACTTGCTCATCTCGATAGAAGGTGCCGTACTTTTGCTGGAGGGGAGCATCAATAATTTCGACGTTTCGTATCTCCCTGCGTATCTTGGTGGTGTTGAACTAGATGGGATCCAATCAGCTGTGAGTAGTCTCATAACGGGTACTCTTGAACGGGAGCAGCTTCAGATGGACTACCTCTCTGAAGATGAACGATACAGCGTTATGGAGCTCTTCGAACAGGTATTGGCTGCAAATCTAACGACCTACTATACACCACGAGAAGTTGCGAGCCTCGTCGCAAATTGGGTAACTGCCGGTGACCGCACGTCGGTTCTTGACGCCGCGTGTGGAAGTGGTGAACTCCTCACAGCTGCAATCGATGCCATTGATGAGCCGACGTATTCCATGGGTGTGGACCAGAACGGATTAGCGTGTGCGATTACGGAAACACGAGTTCGTGAACGAGGAATCACAGACTGGCAAATCCGTACTGACAACTTCTTCTCTATGCTTGATGAGGTCTCTACCGATCCACAACGATCGCTTGACCAGCATCCGACCTCGGACGAAGAGAGAAACTCATTACCAGAAGCTGGATTCGACTGTGTCGTAGCTCATCCGCCAGAAGGCCGCGGTCTTCGAGAAAACGAAGATCGAAATAATTCGAATATGAGATCGCACTCACGGATTGAGCATCAGTTTGTGAATGCAGCGTGCCAGTTATTGGCTGATTCGGGCCGAGGTTGTTTCGTACTGCCGTCTCACGCTGTCCGCAATCTTCGGGAACGGGTTCTCCCAGACGGCGTCGTACTCAAGAGGCTAGTCAAACTCCCTGAAATAACGTTCCCAATTGTCGGGGTTGAGCCAGTAATAGCGTGTGTCGAGCGAACTTCGGGTGAGTCAAAGATCGGGATTCTGAATGTAACCTCATTCGATAACCTTGACCGTGTTTGTGGAGCAGTACATTCGATAGCAGCGGCTAAGACCGTCGATAACGTCGATGCTGTAAGCGTCCATTCGGATATCTCTACAACGACGCTCCGTACGCTCCTAGATGCACCCGGCGCGGCTCCGTTCTTCACGGGCAATCTCCCGACGCTTGAGGATGTCACCGAAAGAATTGCAAGAGGGATGGCGACTGGCCATAATCGAGGTTTCTACTTCGATGAGGAGCAGTGTGCAGATTCAGGGATCGATGATAGGTTTTTCACTCCTGTTATCAAATCGATTCCTGAGGAAAATCCGATCACTAGCGAACATATCGATTACTACCTTTTCGATCTTCGTGAGTTTATCGAGGAAAACAATCTCGATGCAAGGAATATTGACGAGGTTCTCACGGCCCTCGAACCCATCGATGCCAACGCTGCTGAACACGTCGAAGAAAGGATTGCTCCAGCAGTACGCGAACGACACGGGTTGAACGGAGTCCTACCACGCTCAATATCAATAACCAATCCTGACCTTGTCACAGGAGCTACTACGTCCGAGGTAGCTTGGTACCAAGTCGAAGTCGATGCGGACGAAGTGCTCTATGATACTCGAGTAGTAGGAATCTCTTGCGAAGAAACACCAAGCCCAGACGCCCTTCAGACGCTCCTAAATACACCGTTGTACCAGCGGCTAAACAAAGCGCAACTCCCGAATTTCGACGCCGACTACGTTCAAGTACAGATACAGCCACTACGACACCTCCCAGTTTTCATCCAGCAGCTAAGTAAGGAAACACTCGACCGGCTCAACGCGCTCAGCCCCTACAGTTCTCAAGAATCCCGGGAAACTGCTCGGACGATTATTCTCGAAGGTGTTGACTCCCCTTATCGGCCTGCTGTTTCGGAAACGTATGATGCAGTATCTCCTCTATCAACGTTAGCTGGGTACGAAACCCAGATTGAGCAGCTCCAAGCAGCGCTCGATCAGGTTGCCGAGATGGAAGACCTGGATACTCACCTTGTTGATGAAGAAATGATTTCTCGACTGGAAGAGACGTTCCGGTCCGCAGAGTTATTCACGTCCCGTGAACGGCTGGTTGCTGAATTGTTGGCGGTGTATTCTGAGGGCCGGTACTGGTCGTTTATGGGCGGAACGGCTTCGCAGTTCGAAGGTATGCTTCAGGATTACGTCGAAAGTACTGGTGGACGGGTCGATGAACGGGAAACAGAGGAAGGGAATACTCGACTTGAATACCGATACAGAAGCGCGGACTGGAAGCCACTACGTCTGAAAGTTTTGCTCGATGATTTTTTCAGCGGGGAATTGTTGGAGGTCATGCAGAGCGTTCGGGAACAACGAAACGAGATTGCACATGGACGTCTTCTGGAGGACCCTGAGCTCAATGCTGATATCATCCTCCTCTCCTTCTTCGTGTTCACCTACGCCTTGTTGACCGAGTATAACGAGTATCTCGGAGCCGAAGACGCCTCAAGGTAGGGCCATCCCTTTGCTTCTCACTTGGACATGACGCCTCAAAGTCCCGCTTTTTATACTAGTTCATCTCCTACCGGAGTATGAGAAGCCCTAGTCCACGGGACGTACGGAAAGCGTCCGGGTGCTGGTACACCCGGACTGGGTTTCTCTGAGGCTGTCAGATCCACCCATGAGTAAACACGCTTCGCGGCCGTTTGTATCCAACGGACCCGAATCACAGACGCATCGAAATCCAGCGACATCGGATTCCACGTCCAACATCGGAATCGTTCTTGAAGACGCAATCGAACAGGGGCGCTTCACAGACGGAGACTGTGCTGTTCTCTGTCCAGGATGCGGCGAGTCAATCGAGCGGTACTACGAAGGACTCCCGGAGCCATTCGTCCGACTCCAGCCTGACTGCGATGACTGTCACGTGACGCTCCGTCGCTGGTCAGTTGTCGTCGTTCCAGGGATTCGAAAAACGGCGGCGCCGACTGACCAACTCCGGGAGATCGTCCAGTCGTATTGGGAGAAGCAACTCCGCGTCGGCGTTGTAGATGATACGCTCCCGCACACGCGGGAGTTCACAGATGAAACCCAGAGTCTCGCCAGTGTATGGGGCTGGGACTGGGAAGTCACGTGCCCGCTGTGTGACCGCTCGGTGGCGAAACTCGACGAGGACTACCTCGGATATCACCACTGGGAGTACGAGACCGACGTCGGGACGAGCGTCTGCCGTGACTGCCATGATTACCTGCATGGTGACGACGACAGGAGCCAGGCTAACACGCAAGACTGGCGAGCGAAGGAGCTCGGCCTTGCAGATTTCCGTGACCTCGCGGTGATTCGGCTCGCTCTCCGAGATCGTGCCGTCCACGAACCCGACCTTGAGGAGGACAACTCGGCGTATGCCGAACGGCTTCGCCGGCGGTACAACGTCCCGGTTAGCTCCGCGCGGATCACGAAACTCGTCGCCGAGGTACGGTATCAGGATGAGGTCGCTGACACCATCCAATTGCACGGGCCTAGTCCGGAAGTGAAAGTCCGCGAAATCTATCCCGTCTAAACCATGACGACAACGGCATCCACACCGACCGACAGCAGCGTCAGCAACTCGAATGACATCCTGCCGGGATCCGATATCGAGTTGTCGTTCCCCTGGCGGTCCGCTCCGGAGCGCACGCTCGACGATGTCGGCGGAATGGAGAACCTCAAACAGGAGCTTCGGCGCTCGGTCATCCGGCCGCTCGGACCCAAGCGCGACGAATACGAGCGCTTCGGTATCGAGGTTCCGAACCTGCTGTTCGGCGGGCCGCCGGGCACGGGGAAGACGTACTCCGCGACAGCGCTTGCAGGCGAACTAGGGTACCCGTTCGTCGTGTTGACCGCTGGCCGACTTCAGAGTCGCTGGATCAACGAGAGCACGGACCACGTCCAGCGACTCTTCCGGGAAGCTGCCCGTATCGGTGATGAGCACGGTCACGCCGTAATCATCGCGGACGAACTGGACACGCTGCTCCCACGTCGCGGCGGCGAGGAAAAGCACCAGGAAGACAATAAGGTCGTCACCGAATTCCTGGCGTACCTCGAACGCACAGCCGAGAATGATACGCTCTTCATCGGTGCGACGAACCGGCCCGAAGAACTTGACGAGGCCGTCATTCGGAATGGGCGCATCGACCGCCGGTTCAAATTCACGCCGCCGAACAAGCCAACACGAACTGCAATCTTGGAACAACAGCTCGCGGACCGGCCCGCTCGCGTTTCTTCCGAAGAGTTGTCAAGAGTTGCAGCGGAAACGGAGGGGGCGACAGCAGCCACGCTCACGACAATCGTGAATGAAGCTGCTCGGAACGCGATCGAACGCGGCGCAGCCGCAATCTCCCCGACGCATCTCGAAGAAGCAGTCGCGGAACACTTTCTCGACGGAAACTGAACGTCCCATTCAGAACGGCATAGCCCTCGAGAACTCTACGCCTCCCTAAGTACTGTACCGTGTTGAAGCCGATGGCTACAGTGAATAGATGAATCTCCGGTAGCGTGACTTGCGTCCCAAGATTATCAATATTCCTCGTCGGACTCGTCCTCATCACCGTCTTCGTCGTCGTCAGTGAACGTGTCGAATGTCTCTTGATCGTCTTCCCGGAAATAATCCTCCACGCGTTGCTCCACCACCATCTCTTCAACTCCAAGAATCGATCCCATATGCTCCCGGCGGAACTCGTAACGATGCGTCCCAATCTCTTCACATGCATCGATATCCGTCAAGAAGTCGAAGACGAGGTCTAAATCTCCAGGATTTACGTTATGTCGCGGCGCGAAGAAATCCCGAATCTCCTCTCGTGAAATCCTCACTCCGTCGTCGTAATCTAATGCCTGCTCACCCCAGATATCCGTCACCGCGACCGCGAGAATCTCCGGTTCCATCCCCTCCGTAAGCATGATTTCGTCTGGCGGATTCTCCGGGAGTGTAACGCCGGCTCGCAGCGCTGATTGCATCGAACCATCGTCGTTGAACTCCCCAGCGAGCACGCGGAGATCCCTGCCGTAATCCTGCGTCATCAAAACAGCGTGCTCGGTGAGTCGGTCAAGCGAATCACGGAAATCCGCGGACTCGCTTGCGGTCTCCTCGACGTATTCCTCGTCCATATCCTGATAGACAATAACCGATTCCACCGCGGTCACAGAACCGCCGTATTCCGTCTTCTCCCGCACCTGTGCGTTTTTCAGTTCCTCCTCCGCGGTCTCAATCGTGACCTTGTCGCACTCTGCCATCTGCTTGATATCGCGGTCATTGATATTGTGCCCGCTCTTAATTTCGCATAGCACGCACGTTGACCCGTCGTACAGCACGATATCCGGCTCTGCTTCTACATCACGACCTTCCGATGAATCGTCGAACACAGGGAACATCACAGGGATTCGGACGCCGCGAGACGACAGAGGTGGGTCAGCACGCGCGGTGACAGCGGAGTAGAACAGATTGTAGGTGTTCACCTCTCGCCGTTGTCGTTCTCCTGCTGTCACCGTCATGTCTATTGAATTGCCACCGGATTCTGCCGTTTTTGCAACGAGTACGTCGAATCAAGCTCCTCGTAAACGTCGCGCACGAATTCGCGGAGACTCAACGCGGTCGTAGAATCACGCGCATACAGCACGATATTCGGTGGCTCCAGAGCGACATCGAACGTCTCGTCATGATCAGTGTCCCACACACGGAGTTTCGTACCACCGTCGCGGATGCCGTGCCGGTATTGATTCCCGTTCAGTACGCGGGCTTCGAGTTCCTCAACGAGTTCGTCCGGTGTGGCATCGTCGCGGTCTGGATCGGTGAGTTCCACCGCGGTGAAGCCATCCACAGTGAACCCATTTTCCAATTTAGCAAGTTCCGCAGGATACTCAACATCGAACCGTGCTTGGTCCAGTTCTTGGTACCCTTCAGTGATCCCGAGTAGGGTTTCGACCGCTTTCGGTTCTGACCCATTTCGCACGGACCGCATTGAGATGCGGCCGTTATTCGTGTTCGCACCCTGGATGGCGGTGGCCGGTGAGTTCTTCTGATCGAAGTCGATGCGCGTCGGTTTCGCATCAAACGCTTCTTCGGCTGTCTCCAAGTCACCGGGTTCGGCGCCGCTGAACCTGAGTGTCGCGTCGCGCTCCCGGTTGGGTGCATGGTACTTCGCAGTGAACCCGGACACACGAGAGTCGCGGATTCCCCCGGTGAGTTCCTCGAGGTCGTCCGAAGAGAGGTAGAGCCGTTCGACGCACGGAAGATAATCGAGGAGTCGTTCAATGGTTTTGTCGCGCCAATCGGAGTGAACGGTGGTGATAACCCAGAGGTAGTCGTCGCCGCCTGATCCGTTCGTGGTGACGAAGAGAAACTCGTCTTCTCGTCCCTTATCGGGTGTAGTGATCGTGACGACTGCAATGTCATCGCCGGCGACATCCTCTGAGAAGGTGTGGTTCTTAGCGAAGTTCGCCGCGTGTCCGGTAATGCGGTCGTCTTCGGTGAGTTGGTGAACCCAGTGATCGAAGTCCCCGATCTCGAGGCCTTGGTTGTCGCAGAGGTAGATGTTGAGGTCGGTGTCCCCGCCGCTCCGCGTTCCTTTCTCCTCCATGTCCTCGTCGGATTTGACGACGTATTCGACGAGTTCGCGGAGGACTTCGCGCTTGGATTTGTCTTTGTAATCGGCGGGGTCAAAGTCCATACTGAGGTAATCCGTTGTTGGTTGTATCGTCCGCGGGCGTTTTATGCTGTGGTTCTCAATTAGACGTGCCAGCGTGATTGACAAGAAGATTATTCATCATTTTGTTACATGAGATCCCGTTACCCGATTTGCGACCCGAACTCCAAATCCTCCTCAAGAAACACTGGAAGATGGCCGAACACTAACAACACCTGCACAATCACACCGTCCATCTCCTCCCGGACAAACCGATCAATCCGAGAATCCTCGAACGTGCGAATATACTGCGCAGCGATAGCATACGCGAAAATCACACCGAAACGCAGCACGTCTTCTTCCATCTCTTCATTCCATTCCCCGTCATTCCAGGCGGACTTCAGCGTGTGCGGATGTGACCCGAGATTACTAAGACGATCATACATTCCCCCGTACATATCCTCTTCCTCAGCAAGATCGCCTTTCAGCTGCCGGCGTTTCCCACCGATATAATCCGTCATTGGAAGGGTATCATACGGGCCGTAATCGTTCTCTTCCATGTCCTGCTTGAACTCCTGATACTTCCGCTTCGTCTTCTCTTTCTCCCGATTCAACTCCCGCACTACAAGGTACAAATCAAATAGAAATCGGATACGGCCGTAGCATGCGCTGTAACTGTGGTTTTTGCACATCCAGTAGATAGAGAAAAGTGCGCGGATTCCGCGACGCAGGTAGAACAGCTGCATCTCATGTTCATCGTCTACTGCTGGTCCATGTGTCTTCTCAAGGAACGTTCGGAAATCGTGCAGGTTTTGAGTGGCGGTGAGGAGGGTTCGGGCTTCATCTCTATTCGCGTGTGACCTGTTGGTATAGTCTTCCGCAGCTTCTCGGTGTAGTTCTTCGATTTCTTCGAAGTCGTATTTACTCCACATTAATCTATTTGTGACCACAGTACAACGTTTGCTGAAGGTTTTCGTTTCTCAACCTTCCCTACCTCCACGAGCCGATTTAGATGATAGTTCAGCGTGCTTCTTGGGATATCACTCGTTTCGAGGATCTCTGGGATGGTGACTGGTGATCCGTCCTCCGGGAGTAGCTGGAGGATATCGTCGTCAGAGTACTCTCGCGTGTATTCACCGCTTTCTGCCCGTTTTCGCTCGGACATACCTAGTAGGAGAGCAGCAGCCATCTTATTCTTTGTCTGATCTAACAATGGCTATTCGACTGGCAGAAACTGTATAAACCTTTGGTAGGCCTACCAAAGGTATATCCATTCGTGGAAACTACGCAAGAATATAATGAGCGCGAAAGAAGACTATCGCGCCGATTGCGAACCGACCGACGCACCGACTCCCGTAGGTACCCTATACATCCAGCGCGCCACGCCCCCAAAAGCCTCGAACACCGTCGTCATGGGCGCGCGAAACGCCGTTGCGGAATGGATCCACGAGAACGCCGACGAATTGGTGAGCATCGGCAACATCGTTTACGCTGACGAGGACATTGTCATCGTGCTTGCGACCGACGATTGGCCGGTCGTACGCGACCAGACAGACGCCGCTCCGACCGAGGTGTACGAGGTCATTCAGCCCGCGCACAACGCGGTTGCGAGCGACCACGGAATCGACACCATGAATAGCGATATGATGATTATCTCCCGCGATTCTGTAAGCGCTGACATCGATATCAATCGTGAGGAGTAACGCCCCGGGTCCGCATGACTCAGTAGTCCCCGATAGCCGCAGCACAGGCCTTGACGCGCTAGAGTGGAAGACCACTCCAACTAACCATGACACCGACACGAGATTCTCCGCCAGAACACACGCGATATCTTGAAAAGAAAGGGCGATGTTTCTGATGGATTCGAACTTAATTGTCGTTCGGTAGACGCAGACCCATTTCCGGCTGTCCTGGGCGTATCCCCGAGTCGAAGTCAATGAGGGAAACGGCGTCATTTTCGAGGCTGACAATTCTACTACGACGCAACAACTCGACGCTGATTCGACGCGTAACTACCGATCCTCGCTGAGTGCGTCGTACAGGTCGAACAGCGGTTTGATGTCCTCCACGACGTACGTCTCCAGCACGTCCCGGAGGTGTGTGGCGCGCTCATCGCTCATATCTGACAGCCCGGTGTGGTACGCAAGCAGGTCCTCTCCGAGCGCCGGGATATCTCCGTTCTCGATGGTTTCACCGTCCCACGAAACCGATGCGGGACGGTATCCGCAGTGCTCTTCGACCGCGTCGTCGAGACTCATACGATGTCCGTGCGACCGAGTAATGTCGTGCATCAGATCCCGGTGGTGACCGCCTTCCCAGATGTGATGGACGACGTCAGGGACTCCCATATCTCCGAGTTCCTCTGCTAGGACCGCGGCGCGGCCGCGTAAGTGACGCTCGTCGAAATTGACGCCATTGAACGTCAGAATTTTGTCGTAGATGCGCTGATTCGCCCAGTCTCCGAGTTCGCAGAGCAGGCGGTATTCGTCGCCACTCCGGGTTTCTTCGCGCCAGAGGACGTCGGTTTCAATGTCGCTGTGCGGTGTTTCGCGGTATCCGACGCCGATTGCGAGAAGACGGAAATCTCTGCTGTCGAGAAAATCGACGTCGTCACCGGAGTCGAGATGCGGGCTGATCGTCTCGATGTCCAGAGCTATCGTGCCCATATTGCATATCTGAGGACACTCACGGTTGCTTATATACGCCGGGAGTTTTGCGGACGGTCACGGGTGTTCGACGACAATGGGTTGGCGATCCTCGGTTTCGTAATGAGAGCGGACGTTGTCGATCGTGACGTGCGAATCAGAGCGTGCGACACGGTCAGCACAGTGTACGTGTACGCGCCGACTCCAGGATTCTGCCTTCGCCCACACTTCCATCTCTTGTGCAAGGTTCGACCACTCTTCGATTGGAACTGAATAGACGAGCAGGCCGTTAGCGGCGGCGTGCGGGCCATCTTTTTCGATCTTAGGGTAGTCACGCCGGAATGCGTAGTGAGTACGTGCGACGGCTTCTGTGAGGTGGTCACGGCCGCGCCGACCGCAATCCTGGTCGTATGCGTCTAGTGTGTCCACAACGGCAGTGCGGAGGAGGTTAGGCATGCCGTGTGTATCTATCACCGATCCTGGCATGCGTCGACGCATCCACTGAGCGCGTAAGTACGCGTGGCTTTCCAGGAGTGGTGTGAGTGGCGTAGCTGCGGTGACAGGGACGACTTCACGACGATGTACGAGGTAGTGGAAACCACGGCGCGTCGCCGAGACGAGTGATGCATGCACGCATAACTGCTATCCAGGAGCCCAACTAGACCGTCGCGCCCGGTTGACAGGGTCACTCCGACGTGTTTGAAGGCTCTGTCACGGATCGTTGACCGACAAACGAGTTTACTCACGCCGGCGTCGGCAATCGCCTGAAGCCCGAGGAGCGTCCTCTCGCTTCCCGTCGGGAGCCCCACGTTCCCCGGCAGTCATGTTCCCGCCATGCGGCGGACGCGGCCTGCCGATAGGCGCGTGGTTCAATTGTTACTACTGATGACAGCGGCACACCGGGAGCGTCACGAGCTTCGTCAGCGACGGCTTCTATCTGTCCACCCCCTGCTTCAGCATCGCTTGGCCGACTATCTCAGATACGCCTCTCCAGTCACGAATTGCCTGATATTGATATAGGAGGATCGAAATCTCAGGTGAGGCGCTTAATTCCCGTCTTCAAGTCGCGTTGTATCTGATGACGGTGTTCACGTTCCAGTATGGCATACTCTTTGAGGTCATCCTTTGTGTCGCTTGACTACGGACCGACCACGTCCTCCCCGAAGTACATTTGCCGACTAACAAACGAGAAGTAAAATCAGTCGAGTAAACATGTACAGGATTCTAAGCTAACGATATTCACTCATATACTATATCTCATTTTTCTCCGCCCATTCGATCAAACTCTCCGACAACTTCTCAACCTCCTCCTGTTGTTCTCGCTGTTTAACAATAGCTCTTGCAAGACCACTCTTCGAAATCTGGGCCATTATTTCTCGCCCTCGATCTGTGATCACATATCTTTGAACTTTTGGGTTAACACCAGAGCGGTCAGAATCCCGCTGCCCTACCCAATCTGGATTAACTTCATCAATCTCAATACCACTAGCGTCACCGCCTTTGCCATCAACGAATTCTTCACCTTCCCACAACCCGAGGTTAACACCTTCTTTAAGCCTCTTTGTTAAGGTCTTTCCACTAATTGACGTTGATGCATTTAATTCTTTGAATCGCTTGGCTCCTTCACCGATATCAAATACCAATTCCACAGCTCCCTTTTGATCCAGAAACTCTGCAACTGGATTTGAATAATCTTGCCTGGTCATCGTTCTATTTGAGGATTTGGCCATGCTCTGAAATAGATTGATGTGCGCTGTAGATTCCAGTGGCTTTCAGTCGAAAGCGGGGTTTCTGGCTCGCTTTAAATCCAATTCCTGTCGTACGGTTTTCCCGGCGATGAACCAATCCAAAACAAGCCATCACCGGTCACCCGTTGTCGGCTCATGGCACGACGCCAATTTCGAAAATCCGGAATCTGACGTCTGGCCATCCGATTGGAAGAACGACGAACGATGGATGGCTCGTTCCACGAAACTACCTTTTGCACCGTGGGCGGATCCGAATGATGAGGAGATCCCCTGCAACTGTACTGATACGGGTGTTCAGGGCTGTGATGAATGCGATGATTGTGACGCACGCTGGAAATGGAGCAACGCGAAGCTCTGGACCACGCTTGACCAGGCACTGACAGCAGCCGAAACACACCCGCGATCCGATGGTGTTGTCACGATCATTGACAGTCACGACGGTGAATACACTGACACCGGTGACTCCTACGCATTCGTGGACGGCGACAATATTCGCTGTCCAGAAACCGGCGAAGTTCACCCAGCGTTTCTCGGTGTTTTAGACCGGCTCGGTGTGAGTTACGCCGATATCAGTACGAGCGGCACCGGCGTCCACGTTCTCTACCGAGGGCGACTCCCTGAGGCAATCACTCAGGCAACCTTCGAATTGGATGACGAACCCTGGGGCGCGAACGACGCCGTACCATCGGTCGAAATCTACGACCAGAAGCACGTCTGCGTCGTGACCGGTGACCATGTCCCCGGTACTGGGATCAGCATCCGGGAGTGGGACGATGACGCACTCGAGGAAATCCTCCTCGACGAGCTCGGCGAGGAGGCCCTTGACGATGAGACAGGGTATGACACGGGCGATGAAGACAACAATCTCGATCTCACGGATTACGAGCCAGAAGCAACCAGCAGTGACGAAGAGACTTCCCGGATTCGAGACATCTACGCCGCAATTGACAAACTGAAACCAGCGGATCTGAACCTCGATCAGTTGTATGCGGGCACGGATTCAGCAGGCTGGTCACATTGGGATCCGAGTGTCTATCGTCCCAGCGATAGCAATGAGAGCCTTCACAGCCCGGACCGGCAGGTGTTCCACGACCACAAAACCGGAGAAGCGTTCGGTGTTCTCGGGTACTTTGCGGCCGCACATTCTGAGATAGACTGTCAAAAGCCGTGGCACCTGGACGGTGCTGCGTGGTGGCGCGCCGTCGAAGAAGCGCGAGAGCTCGGTGCTGAAATCCCAGCGTACGTCGAAGAAGATGGGCCAGCATCCCGAGTCACAACGTGTGAACCACTCGATATTGAGCGGGAATCGCTCGATATTGACGCTCGTCGAGAAGCGATGCAAGGGAAGCGGTATGATGCGTTCCGAGATCATGATGGCCTGACGATCTGGGCCGACGAGGCAGGAACGGGGAAGACGACGACAGCGGCGCTCGCTGCCTACGAGCGTGACCAGTCACACACCCTGTTATTCCAGCAACACGCCAAGGCCGACGAATTCCTCAAAGACGACGTGACTCCCCCCGAAGACGAGTATTACCACCTGCTCGGCGCCGGCCAGAAGCGCAATGATGCCTGCCGGCAAGCGGACTGGGCGGAAGACAAAGTGTGCCCGAAGCACGACCAGCATCTGAGTGATTGCGGGCATATGTGCCCAGTGTATGATCTGGAGGACGCGCACCCGATTCGCAGACTCTACGATTACGTCGAACAGTCATACGGACCGATCCGTGCGCACATTGAACTCAGTGAGATTCTCCCGAAGCACGACGATGACGGTTGTCCGTGGGTGCAACAGTTCGACGAGCTCAAGGAGGCATCGTACATCGTCGGGGTGCACGAATACCTGCGATTGAGCACGGTCACTTCTGATCGAGACGTTATTGTTGACGAATCGCCGGCAACGCTTCAGACAGACCGGTCCATCGGGGTTGAAGCGCTCACACGTTTCAAAAATACTGCTGCCACGCTTGCCGAACTCGATGGGACAGAGGCCACGCACCAAGAACTGGCGCGATTCGCCGGTGACATCATCGACGCACTCACGGATCCGACCGCTCCGGATGACCTCGCTGAGCTCGATCCACCCTCCATTAGTAATCCGTACCGCCGTAATCTCAGCGCGTACGAGCGTGAAAACGAGCTGGATCAGCGAGCCTCAGAGCCTCATCCCGCTGAGAATCTCGCCCGCGCAAAACTGGAATATTGCGAGACGCAGCTCCGGCGGGTTGAGGACGCGGCAATCGACATCGCGGAAGACGGAGCTGGAGCTGACATCGACCTTGATTTCGCCCCGATGCTCCACGACGCGATTTTCGCCGCGGCAAGTGACGCTGGCCTCAACGAGGACGTCGTGCTCGCTGCTGCTGCCGCTCCAAAGACTCTCATATCTTGCCCGGCGTGCGGCGACGATCTCATGGAGCAGGCTGGACAGCGCGTCTGTCCGAACGATGACTGCGGGTGGAGGGAAGACGAGGATCACCTCGTACCGCGCCTCAAATACGCGGACAAAGCCCGTCGCACGGCGGAGCTAGTCATTGACTCTGGCGACCCGAAAACTGACCATGGGCTTGTCACCCGAACCCGACCGCATCCAAAGACGCTCCCCGACGATCCGCTCATCTTGAACGCGACAGCACGGCCTGAAAAAGTCGCGCGCATCTGGGAAGTCGATCCAGATGACATCGCGCTCGCTGGGGACGAACCGGTCACGGCCAACATGAATGTGACACAAGTCCTCAACGGGCAGTTCCATCCAGGAACGATCAGTGACTACGAATCAGTCCAAACCCGTATGCAAGACGCGGTTGACAACCTCGCCGACCTATACGAGCAGCCGCTCCTCGTCGGACCGTACGATGTCGTTCAACATGCCCACTCCTGGCTCGACATCCCGGAGAACGCGATGGTTATGCATTTCCACGCGGCTCGCGGCTTCAACCGGAGCGACTGCGACGCTGTCGTCGTGCTCGGAGCCCCGCATCCACCCGTAGACGAACTCCAGCGCGAAGCCGAACTCCTCGCTGTCCAAAACGACGACGTCCGTATTGGCGGGACGGAGCACGGCCCCCGAGACGGTGCCGGGGGCGACCCGATTTGGCGGAAACTCGACTATGAGGACAACCAGGGAAAGGGCCGGGCTGTCAAAGCGAAGACCTACACGGGGCTTGTCGGGACCCTGTTCCGCGAACACCGCGAAGATGAACTTGAGCAGATCGTCCACCGGGTCCGTCCCGTGCTCGCGGATGAAACGAAGCACGTCTACCTCCTGACGAACGTCCCAACTGACCTCCCCGTCGATGACATTGTCCGTCTCAACGAACTTTCCGACGGCATTCGCAGTACCCTTGACGTTCCCGATGCTGCGCTTGACCTTGCGGAACTCATCCACCATGCCGCAGCTGACGACATCGACGGAGTCCGACCAGACGACCTCCTCAGACGAGCCGGTGGCGCGCTGTCGTCGAGTCCGAATCCCGGAGCCGCCGGCGGCCAGATTATCGAGCTGAATCGGCGCGCCATCCATCGCCTCGCAACGATGCCGGCGACGCGGACATTCGTGTCCGCGAACAATTTGGGAATCGACATAGACGCGCTCGATGTCAGCTACAAGACGATCTCCCGCTGGGTAGATGCGCTCGAACGCATCGGCCTCCTCACGATCGGGGAATATGAGCATCGGTCAGGAGAGATGCTCATCATCGATCTTTCCACTTTGACATCCGCACTAGAAGTCCTAACTAATAGCGAGAATGTCAAAGTGGCCGTAACCCGGGAGATACGCCGTCTTCTCCGCGAATCGGAGTCCGCAGCGGAATGGGTCGCGGCGGCGCGGGATCTTTTCGGGCTTGGCACTGACGCGACAGCTGATGACGAGGGGGAGTCGGCGGCGACATATGGGGGTGGTAGCGGGTGAGTCACGTCTCGTTCGGTGGCAATGCCTCTGGCTTTCTGTGGTGTCCGGAGCGGTCGGAGAGCCGCGTCGCTGTGCGGCGGCAATCCGCCTGCTCGCCAGCGGAGCGCGGTAGGGGTCTCCACCGAGTCGGGCTACTGTGGGGCCCGTCGTTGCTCTACAGCTCGACAGGTTCGTTCGTACGGAGCTGTCGGGCGGGGCATCGGCGGCCCCTGATCACCGCCACCAAGCAAACTAAACGTATGTCAATAGACGCGAATTCACCAGGTGATTCGGCTAGAGTACAGATCCCGGAGGGTTGCATAAGCGAGACGGCAGCGAACCGGGATGTCTCGGAAGAAGCGCTCCGGGAGGCGATGGCCACGGTTGAAACGGAGGCCGCGAGTCGAGCGAGTGATCTTCGGTTTCGGTTCGCCGCCGATGACGGAAGCAACACGACATCCCGGTTCGGGTTGTTGTTCGTTGAGGTAACAGAGCCGGACTGGTATCTCTTCGGCGAATTGTGCGGCCTTGACGGGCTAGAGCGACGCGCGGTCCACGAGACGGTGTGTCGAGCGGCCGAAAAGGCAGGAAAATCCCTGGCGAGATTACGATATCATCTCGTGATCCCAGTCACCGCGATCGGCGATTCAGTCCAGCAATGGTGTCAAAACTGCGAGGAGCGGCACAGCGACTGGGACTGGTTCAATGACGGACTCGTCTGTGAGCGATGCGGCACGAAACTCAGCAACAATGACCACCGATAATTTACGAATAAACTCACCGCCAGCGCCAATAGTTGAGCGTCTCCCTGACCCATACACAGGACCATTGCCGGAGGGAGAAGAGCCGTACCAGCTACATTACTGGGGGCCGCGACGATTCCAGGCTGTAGACGTTGATAGGACTACTAGTCAGGACAAGCTCCTCATTCGAACGAAAAACTGGGGCACAATTCGTGTCCATGACAATGAAGTCTCCTCAAAAAGTATCGACGAACTAGAAGGCGAGTGCTGGCAGTTCGTCTTCAGGCAGGTGAATCCTCCAGATACAATCATCGGCAAGGAGATCGTTCCGGAACTACGATGGCTCCGAGGTGTCAGACCGGGAGCAGTGCATCCCGAGCAGACGCATCTATCTGACTTCGATAAAACAGATAGTAACACTCCCGGTGAGAATCAGGCTGCGTGCAGCGATTAAGCGATTGATCAGCGGTTCGATTGGATATCCTCGATGGTGTCTGCATCGAGGAGGTCACGGACGTTCTTGAGTCCGC
Source organism: Haloarcula amylovorans (assembly GCF_004681185.1). Classification (GTDB taxonomy): domain Archaea; phylum Halobacteriota; class Halobacteria; order Halobacteriales; family Haloarculaceae; genus Haloarcula; species Haloarcula amylovorans. Next base: position 978,919 of record NZ_SRIF01000002.1, read on the forward strand.
CGTCAACAGAGACCGGATCGGTTCTCGTCCAGTCATCGCTGACGTACACCGGCTCTTCTCCGTGCGTGTCGAGTCCGGTTAGGGTGAAGCGACAGTTGAGCGGGTACTCGTCGCCGTCGATCGTGACCGTGTCGTATTCACCGGCGACATCGTAGCCATCGCCGGCTGGCAAGTATCCGAGGAGTTCGATTTGATCCCCGATGATCCACATCTCGTGGTTGACGGTGACCGCTTCGGCACCCGCGTCAACGAGCTCCTTGACGAGTGTTCGGAGCTCAATCGTCGCATCACCGCGCGGTGTCGGCTCGCGGTCTTCGCGGACGAACGTTCGGAGAGCTTCGATCCCGTCTTCGAGATCGACGGCGTCAACGCCTTGCAGGTTCTCCGGTACGGCGACTGGGATTCGGCGGTGAGTGTGGAAGTCGCCGGTGTACCGATCGCCGACTGAGACACCTGTGACGAAATGATCTCCGTCGATGACTACGCCGTGGTTCTCCTCGATGTATTCGGCGAGCTCTTCTTCGAGGGTGGAGACGACGAGATGGAGACGGCCATTTGCGAGGGAGTCCTCAGGAACTGCGATGAATTCGGCGCCACGAGTATAGCAGTCCCGGAGGAACTCCTCGACGTCGGTTCCGTTGTATGTCTCTTCGAGGACCCGTTGGAGGGCATCTGCTTTTGTCTCGCCTGGCCGGCGGCGATTGTTTAGTGCGCCCACGAGGTGGGCATCAAGTTCGATGGTTTGGGTCGGTGTGCTCATGCGGGTTTTCACCCAGGAACAGGTAGTGCTGTTATTAATAAATGGGTTAGGGACTTTGAGTCCAGAATCGACTCTCCCTATTGCGTTCTTCGATGGAAAGAGGGTCTTCGATTCTCTGTTAAATTTTGTGGTAATGGAAATCCAGGGAATGCAGCGGGTTCGAATCCACTGAGTTGGAAATGAACCAAGTGACGAGAGAGCTGCCAGGCCGAACTACTGGGATACACACGACGATGGAATTTCGGGGAAAGCGACGGGTTGGACGATCTTTGGTGAGTAGAAATGCGGGTGGGTGGCTAATCCCGGAGGAATTCGGGTTACTTGGCAAAGGGGCCTGAATCCCTCAGTGCTCCGTAGGGCGGCCGTACGGTATAATTTAAACTACAACCCTCTGTTTGATTGCGGTTTCCACCGTTCTATGTGTACGGCAATCCTCAGCGTCCAACGCCCCTAATCCTGCCGTCTATGCGGGGTACTCAGATGGGTGGCCCGGGTGTTGGTCCCCCGGGGCAGAGTTTTAACCGCGAGTTGTGGCTACCCCCGAATAGAATGAGAGGATTCCCTCCAGACGTCGCAAGAGCCGATTCGAGCGGGTGTCCTCTCGGTCATCGAGGTGACCGAGAATGACGGAGACCCTCAGAGCGGCAACCTACATTGACAAGGGCGGAACGGGTAAAACGACGGCAACAGCGCATCTCGGGGTTGCTTGTGCGCGGCAGGGTCACGAGGTATTGTTGGTCGATCTCGCAGGGAAGCAGGGCGACCTGGCGAAGCAATTCGGCGTCTGGGACAATTACCGACAGCACATCGAATCGGATGAAGCGTGGCCGAACGTAACGACGGTATTTCAGGACGAGTGGGACGCGATTGCGGAGAAGTTCGGGGAGGAGGTCGTTGAGGAGCTCATCATTCGGACAAATGAGCGCGTCGATATTCTTCCGAGTCATCCAGGTTTAGACGCATTAGATGCAGAACTCAACGAAATCGACGATATACGAGAGCGCTATGGGCGGTTCGATCGCTTCTTGACTGACTATATCGACCCGCTCCGGTATGATATCGTCTTAATCGACCTACCCGGTGTCTCAACTAACGTCTCATATAACGGCCTGTGGGCCGCTCGGAACGTTGTCGTCCCGGTGAAGCCAGAGAAATTCGATGTGAGCCAGCTACGGCGGTTAGAGGCGGATATCCAGCGGATGCAATCGACGTTTGACGCTGGAATCGAGGTGACGATGGTCATCCCGAACGGGGTTGATCTTCGGACACGGCTCGCAGATGCGTATCTCGATGCGCTCCGGGAGGAGTATTCAGAGACAGTAGCTCCGATAGCAGTGCCGGACAGTCAGGATGTGAGGAACGCCGCGGCAGCCGGGCAGACAGCGTTTCGATTGTCCTCACCGTCAGAAACAGCTGAGAAGGCACGACGCGCATTCGTTCGGAACGCCGAAGCGCTCGTTGATCGCTTGCAAGAATCGGAGGTGCAACGAGTATGACGGACGAGGTAGACGACTTGGAGGCCCTCCGTGTGAACACGGAAACCGGCGACCGGCTGGACGCGGTCAAGCAAGACGATGTCTCATCGGGCGAAGAGAATCCAGAGGATGACAAGGAACAGGAGACGGTTAGTGAACCTGCGGCCTCAGATACTACGTCGGAGACGAAAGACGAGGAAGATAGTTCCGACCCGACTTCTACCGACGAAGGTGTTCCCTCCGGGACTCTACAGAACAATCACCCTTCAAGCGGAGAGGTAGATGAAAAACTACTGACTGCGCTTGACGCCGCTCTTGACGATCTCGAAGGGAACGATCGCGCGTTACACATCTGGGACGGGAACCTTGCCGCGGTTGTCACAGTACTCGACTCGAAACCAGAGTGGAGAAAGCAGGTTATCTCGGAGATCGACGCCCGAACGCAGGCAGATGTCGATATCGACAGTCAAAGTGAGTTTCTAAGCCATCTACTTCGAGTTGGCTTGGACGAGGTTGCTCCGGAAGCTATGGATGCACTCCGAGAAACGAAGAAACAGCGCGCACTCCGGAAACTATAGACGATCCTCTCGGAAGGTCGAGTAGACAACCGAGAGGAATTCCGATAGGGAATACAAGGGGTAGAACTGGAGAGATTGTGAGCGGTAATCCTCTCGGATCTACTCGCTGGTGAATCAGACTATAGTCTCCCGAACCTACCAGTTCCGCAGGACAAACGCGACGGCCCGCTGGCGTTCCGGCGGGAAAACCACCTGCGGAACGTGTTAAATCTCCCGCTGACGGCCAGTTCAAGGGGGCGTCAGCGCACCAGTAAAAGAATGGTACAGTACCCCATTAGAGGGAGTTCAGGAAAATGTGCGGAACGGGCCACCTACCAGTCGAGCGAGATGACGAATTCTCTCTCGATGTCGAGGCCGTCTCGGCCGAGTGTGTTCCGCCAGAGCCAGTCGGTGGTGGCCCAGTCCTTGACGGCCCAGTCCACCTCCCGCTTGGCGAACGCTTTGCGACTCTTCTCTCGCGCCCAGCTGAGGCGCGGCTCACTGTCGAACGTCCCGGTGGGGAGTTCGGCGAGGCCGGCGCGCTGCCAGTGGTTCTGGACCTGGAATGCAGTCGTCCGGCTATCGAACATTACCCACGGTGTGCCCTGGGACTGGAGGTCGGATAGCTTGAGGTAGGTAGAGCGATGCAGCTGCCAGTTCTGGTGTCCAGTGACGACCTCAATAAAGGCCTGCTCGCCATCGTCACCGTGGATGACGAGGTCTATGACGTAGTCACCTACCGGGACGTACGTCTCGACGTCTCTCCCCTTCGCGGCGTGCCAGAGGGCGGCGAGACCGACGGTGACGCGGTGTAGCAGACGCTCTCGAGGGTCGCCGCGCAGATCTGGGAGGTCGTCGCGGCCGGTGAGGAGCGTCTTCGCCTTCAGCGTCGGCGCCCACCAGACCTTTCGGCGGAGGACACGCGTCGGTTTCAGAAAGACGCTCGCTCGCTCTTCGAACCACTGGTGGTCGCGGAAGGCTTCGACCAGATCGTCGTTGAGGTTGGGATCCTCGAAGAGTCGCTGGAGATCGGCGTCGTCGAGATCGCTGAACACCTCGTTCCAGCGCGGACACTTGTCCAGGAGGATGTGCTGGCCACGGACGACCTCGCCGTTCCACAGCCCGGCGAGCCGACACAGGGCCTCCTTCCGGTCCTCGGTGAGTGTCATCGACGATTCCTCGCCGCCGGTAAGCGTGACCGTCTCACCGGACATCAGGCCGTCCGGGCGCTTCCAAGGCGGGAGCATTTGTGGGTCCACCTCGACACGGCGCGGGTCGTAGCCGTCGCGGGCCTCGAGGTACTCGTGGGTCACCCAGGCGACGTGTGGCGCGGGATACGCTCCCATCACGCGGACGAGGTCCTCGACATCGGCTGGAGCGCCAGGGTCGTACTCAAGCGGCCACACGTCGGGATCGGGGCCGTGCGGGTCGGGGTTGAGGTCGCCGAACACCGCGGGGTCTTTGTGCCAGCTCCCGTCGGGGTTCCTGCCGACGTCTTCCCGTTCGAAGATCCAGATGTCGTGCCCGTCGATGTCGAGAGGATAGGCCCGATCGAAGTCCTGCAAGGAGCCGACTTGGTAGTCGTCGTACTGTGCGTCACGGTCGCTTTGGAGGTCAGGGGGACCAGGCGGCATACTTGATACTTGCAGATTGTCCTCCTAAAGGCTAAGGGCGGTTCGGGCGTTTTAGACGCTCTGAGACACAATTACAGTGAGTATGGCGCACTCACAGTGACGCTAAAGCCGAGGGAAGACGAGCAAAGGCTACAGCTTAGACGTAAGGTGACTAGCTAGGAGATCAGGTACACCCCGTGTTGCGACGGGTGCCGGCCTCGGCGTGACCGCAGCGCCGAAGGGACACTCCGAGTGTCATCGTTACACTCGGCGTGACGCTACAGCTGGGTGATCAGCTGTTATTTGAAAATATGCCGCGACATGTCCTGTTGAATGAGCTTTGATTCCGAGACTTCAACCGATTCTCGGAGCGACATCTGTCTTGATGCGAGAAGCGAAATTGAATTTTGACAGGAATGGTGATCCACTTGGTGTTGCTATCGTCCTCTCTGGCGAGGAACTGGAGGAGCTAGGAGTTGATTTAGACAGTGACGCTGTTGCGTATTGGATCGAGGATGGAGAACTTCAGTTCGAGGGACGGAGTCAGTGAGCAGGTAACGAGGCGCCCTCCGTCAGCGCTCACCGCTGGTTAGTCCAGCTTTGGTAGCACGAATCGGAGGGTGACATCGTTTTCTGTAGCTAATTCGTGGAGGCTGTTCGCTATCTGCCCGTCATCGTGGCGGAGCAATCCATAGTTCCCGAAGACGAGACACCAACGCTCTACGTCGGAGGGGAGGTCACCGAGGCGTTCGATGTCGTCAGCGATATCCTTGTACTTGCTCCCGGAGTTCTCCGGCCTGTGCCGGAGGTAATTGATGTTTTTAACGTATTTGAACTCGAGTCCAGCCAAGAGGTCACTTGGATCGAATTGTTGGGTTCCTCCGTCTAATGTGAGGGTGACCCCGTCGTCGAACAGGCCAAGATCCATTCGCTCTCTGTGTGGAAACGGGAATTTCTGGCCGCCGATTTCACAGTGTGCACAGTCAATTTCGGTCACGTCTCGATAGCGGGCAGTGTACTCTTTGTGATCTGGTACAGAGCCACGGGCAGTCCCGTCCTCGATCTCGACTTCCGAAACATCTACCGTCCCTATTGCATCTACCAGTCGGGCTCGGATGTCTTCGGCAACTGCGCGTTCATCACTGAAGTTGGCGGGATTATCTCTGAAAGCTTGTTCCGTACGATTCAGGGCTGTCTCGATGGTGCTTCTCCAGGGATCCGTCATATATCGAGCGAAGTGTTGACCTGTAATGAAGGCAATTTCGGGTATCGCGGGGTTCAGTTTGAGTGGTTGGTCACGCACACGTCGAGTCCTTGGACCTCGACTGGACGGACGTCTGGCGCGTCCACGACTGCTTGACTCTTGTCGAAGGTGACAATCTGGCCGGCAAAAACGTGTCTCGCTCACATCTGCGGGGAAGAATGCACAACGAGCCTTCGAATATCTTCTCTCGTGACTTCAGGGCGGGTCCTCATCAAGCTCTTCTTTGGCTTTTTCCACAGCCGTTGTGAGTCGCTCCGACAACTCCTCTTCCCAGTCAGTGCCGATGCTCTGATCATAGAGTCGGATGAGGCGGAGAAAGCCGATATACATCAGTTCTGATTCCGTGTCGTCCAGAAAATCGTCTTGACTCCCGGAGGCTAATACCTCAAGCAAGTTCAGGTCCTCTATCGCACCGACCATCCCGAAATCAACTAGCGCTGCCGCGATATCCCGTTCTAGGTGAGTATGACCTGGGTGATTTTCGTCAAGTCCTTCTTCCAGTACGTCGCTTAGGTACTCGATAGTTCTCCCACTGAGGAATCCTGTTCGTTGAGCAGTGGACCTTGGTGCGACTCCATCTCTATCTGTTTCATCAGTGAGTGGGTCGCCACACTGCCCACAGTAGTAGTGAGTCTTCCCAACTTCGTTTCCACAGTTCGTGCAATACGGCATATTTAGGTATATGAGCCCTTGGAAAGTGAGAGTAATCTCTTTGGAGATAACCTGTGGCGGTAAACAATATCTCAGACGCTCTTCTTAATGTTCATGGGGGGATCAGGGAAACCTCTCGAACCGGATCGAGGATAACGACGATCTCTCTGACTCAACCCATCGAGAAGTAAACCGGTTCTGAACAGCACTTATAGTGTCGCCGCAGCAAATGGTTCGATATGGCAAGTATTCCAACGCTATTTGCCGAATTTCTCTCAAACATCAGACCCAAAGATAACCATATCGAGGACTACAAAAGTGGTCACAGACGGTTACGTGAGAAGCTACAAGACGATGATTCTGTTTCTGAGTTCTACGTTGCGGATTTCTTGCAGGGGAGCTACAAGCGGTCAACTGCTGTCAAACCGCGAGGAGATGAGAAGTCTGACGTTGACATAGTCTTCGTCAGCAACATTGAGAGAGAAACGAATCCCGATGAAGCATTAGAGCTGTGTGTTCCATTCCTTCAAAAACACTACGACGATGATGAGTGGAAGAGGAATGATAGGTCGTTCAAGATTGAGCGCGATAGCGTAGAGATTGATTTAGTATTAACTGCAACCCCAACAGAGGCAGCTAGATCAGCTGTAGAGTCCATGGGCGCGTTCGAAGTAGAAGAGAATCTTGGGATTGAGAACAAATCGGTTCTTTCTGAAGCTCTTGGGATGAATGCTAAAGGAGGGGGCGGACAGTGGAAAGATGAACCGCTATATATCCCCGATCGGCGTCTACAAAAGTGGGAGAAAACCCATCCGCTGAAAACACTCGAGTTCACTTCAAAAAAGAACAGTCTGACAGACGGCCATTATGTGAATGTGGTTAAAGCGCTCAAGTGGTGGCGGCGATGCAAAACACCAGATGTTGAAGGTCCTTCGAGTTACCCACTAGAACACCTTGTCGGTGAATGCTGCCCTAACTCGTTGGATTCAGTCGCACAAGGTGTAACGAGCACTTTGGAACAGATTCGGGATGAGTATCGCAGCCATGCAGCTCAGAACCGGTCACCCGAATTGCCGGCACATGGTCTCCCGAATGTCGATGTCTTTGACCGAATCGACGGAGACGAATTCGCTGAATTCCATTCGTGTGTGGTTGACGCTGCCGATATAGCTAGAACTGCATACGGCGAAGACAACAAATCACAGTCTCGGGATGAATGGGTTAGGCTCTTTGGAGATGAATTTCCCCCGTACGAGGGGTCGGACTCGGATAATGAGGACGGGAAGGCCGTTTCATTTTCTTCCTCCGAAAGCACTGAAGTTTCAGACCAAGAGTTCGCGTGGTCCAATTAACCGATGCTGCCGACCGAAATTGAGGCGGGAATAGCCTCAGTTGGGGAACTTGATAACGTAGAGATCCTAGAGGATCCTTGCTTTATTGACAGCGACTCGAAATGGGTTCTCAAGATTCGTCTCTCTCCTGACGATATTAATTCGGACTCATCAATTCCTGGGAAAACCGATTGGTTTGTTCATATCTCATCCTCATATCCTGCTGGTAGTATTACGATCTACCCGTCAGCTCAGAACAGTATTACTTCAACTTATCCGCATCAGCGACTGAACGTACGAGGAGATACAGACAATCCTTGGAGACAGGGAAACATATGCGTCGCAAGGTATGGATTTTCGCTTAATCAATCTGGAGCAACAGGTGAACCGCACAGTGCAGAGAATAGATTATCTTGGCATCTACAGAGGGCGCTTCAATGGCTGAGTAAGGCTTCAAACGGGGAACTTCGGAATCCCGACGAACCGTTCGAGATTCCTGAGTTTAATACTAAAACGGGAGATCATCCACAAGTAGCTTTTGAGGAGACTCGAGAGTCCTTAGACCAGTGGATGAACTGTGTCGGCGCTCGGGGGACTGTTGAGCTCACCCAGTTGAGTTTGTCCTCGGACATTGTCGTAACTGAGAGCTTTGAACATGAGGAGGTGGGACAGGTGACGGAATCGGACTGGGGCGAATTTGTAGACGAACATCGGACAAGTAGTCACACAGGCGCCTGGGTATTCTTAGAAGAAGTCCCATTTCGGACACCATGGGAACCTCCAGAAACCTGGCAGGATTTAGCACAAATTTTGGGCTCGACTTCTATAGACCCTTATGAACTACTCGCCGAAATCAGGCCAATTTTAGAGGACGAATCACTCAAACTTCTTCTCGTGGGATTCCCGATTCCAGAGACTATTGCTGGTGATCCTGTTGTAGTCCATTGGCAACCGATTGAGATCAAGGATTTCGAAGATCCGACGGATTACGGGGGTCACCGTCCTACCGAACGGGGGAGAGAGTTTGCTGCGAGATTCGGGAAGCGAGGTGCGGATGTTCAGTGGCTAAAGTCAGAAAATTGGGCACATGAGCAGCTCTCGCGGCGAGGTGCATTTTCGGATTGGTTCTGGGACAAAAATGTTCTATTGATTGGTGCGGGAGCGTTGGGCAGTACTGTTGCCGAGAACTTGGTGAGGGCCGGGTGTCAGAATTTAATTGTTGTTGACGGGGAACCAGTTGAAATCGGCAACATGGCTCGCCATACTCTAACGTTAGAACACTTGGGAGAAAATAAGGCTTCAGCATTAGCTAAGCGGCTAAGAAAAATATCCCCGCACGTCGAAGCTGTGAGTATTGACGAAGACTTTCCACCTGATGACCGGATGGAGAAGATTGATTCGGCTGACATCATCATAGATTGTACTGCCTCAAGGACCGTTCGACGTGCACTAAACGAACGTCAATGGGAAAATCCAGTACTGTTTTCCTCTGCATCAATGGGACGTCGTGGCAACCGGTTATTCAACTTCATTGCATTCTCCCATAGTTTTCCGTACGAGGACTATCAAGAAGTGATGAGAGCTTGGCGGCTGAAAGAGCAAATTGAATGGGATGACGAGAACGATGCTGTTCCTGAGCGAGTCGGGTGCTGGCACCCAGCATCGGTCATCCGAATGGATCGAGTCATGACTTGGGCTGGTACCATCTCTCGGTTCCTTAGTAAATCTCTGGAGATTGGACGAGGCGGGTTCGAATTTACAGTGTTAGAGACGAATGACGAAGACAGTCTCCCTCAAGTAACTGAAGCTGATAGACCGTTCAAAGACGTCAAAACATTCGAAGCAGAGAAATCCCAGGCACAGGTGCAGTTGCCTCAAGAATGTTACAGCGCTATGAAGGATCGTGCTCGCCAGTCACATCCTTGCGAGACTGGTGGGATTGTCGCAGGGGCAGATATTGAAGAGACTACAGCGCTTGTCGTTAATGCAAGAGATCCTCCAAGGGACTCTATTGAGGAACCAACCCGTTTCCTTCGGGGGACTGAGAAGGTCGATGAGTGGCTAAAAAATGCGAGAGATAGTATGGGAATCCACTATCTCGGTGAATGGCACTATCATCCTTCCAGCGCTCCTGAACTATCCAGTGATGATATAGACTCTATGAAGGAGATCACATTCAACAAGGATTACGCATGCAAGAACCCTCTCCTCTTTGTCCTCGGAGGCGATGAGTCAGCAGGCTACACGATGAATGTCTACTTATTCTACCAGGATGGTGACTGGGAGAAGTTAACTACACTTGATGATGGCAGCGCTTCTAATGGAGGGGCAAAGAAATGACAAACCCCCTGGGAAGCGTCTTTCTGAGCTATAAACACCAAGACTCAGACGTGCCGGACCAACTTGAAGAGACGCTAAAGAATCACGGAATTCCTCTCTGGCGAGACATATCCCATCTTCGGGCGGCACCAATGCATCAAGAGTTGAAAGACGAACTCCGAAAGTCGGGAATTTCGGGGGCTGTCGTTCTACTCAGTAAAGAAGTAGCAAATTCGGAGGCGATTCTCGATATTGAACTCCCTACCATCCATGAACGATGGAGGGCCGATGATACGTTCTTTACTGTTATCACTCTGTATCCTGAACTCGATTATTCCGGAGCAAATGACGTCCTCAAACAAGCTAGCTCATTGTATGACTTCTCGAATTGGCATATGGAATCCTTGGATTCGTCTAGTGCAGACGCTTACAGGGAGATTGCGAAGTCAGTTTTACAAGAAAGATTAGATGCGATCAACGAATCAATCGACGCTGATAGGCCGATTGAGTGTAGCTTAGATACCTATGCCGAACCTTCCTATGGTAGCGATTTAGCTCTTGAAATAGACTGGTCGAGCTATTTTGAGGCGGTGGAGTTGCCGATCGAGGACGAATGGAACGATTATCTGCTCCCTGTCTTAGGGGATATCCTGAACCAAGTCAAGCAATCCGCCCCAGAGCGGCGAGTAGTTTTCCGTGGACAGGCCCACCTACCCGCTTCTTTTGCACTCGGCTACCATACCTCGACAACCTCGTCAATCCAAGCAGAGTGGAAGCCTACGTTCTCCTCAGACGGAATTTGGTCCAATTACAGAGACTCCAGAGATAGTGGACTCGATTGGGAATTGAGGACAAATTCGGTGTCAAATACTGATTTAGCAGTGCTGGTCAACGTTACTGACCGAGTTGAGCCCGAAGTGGGGAACACCAAACCTGAGCTTCCTCGTTTTAATGGTATACTCGAATTCACACCTGATGATGGAATAGGGACTCATCTTTCCTCTGCTGAGGCTGCTCATGCGGCAACCGTATTCAAACAAGGAATTCGGAACGCGCTTGACGAGCTACAGAATACTAAGAAAATACACCTATTTATGGCCGTTCCGACTGGTCTCGCGTTCCTTTGCGGCCAACAGACAAACACTTTCCCGCCAATTCAGACGTACGCATTCGATGATAATAGTCGAGAGTACCAGAAGGCAGGTGAGTTAGAAAATTAATTAGAGGGTCTGAGACGACTTCTTAGTCGAAGCTTGGTAGGTGTTCGCGTCGCTGGTTCATCTTCTGCCGCGACGAACGCGCGTCGTAGTGCTCATCAAGTGTTTCCTTGCTCACATTCATTCTGTCGGACACAACTGTATCGGGCACGTCTTCTGATAGGAAATGCGTGATCGCGCCACGCCGAAGCGCGTGTGGCGACCGGGATGACGGACATTTACTCGCCTCGTACCGCCGGTCCCGCGCGTCGCACTCTTCCGGATCTCGGTCATGCGGACATTCCTCTCCGGTCACACACGGGCGGGTCAGCTGGTACGTATAGTAGCGAAACGTGTTCGTCGTCATCCGGCCATGTCCAGTCGCCAACAGGGGCTTCCGTCCGTGCTCGTCAGTCACCTCCGGGCGCTGTTCCTCGATGTAATCGCGTAACACACCGACCAGCTGCGACGACAATGCGATATCTCGCTCGCCGTGCGCTCCGTTCTTCAGCGGTGTTCCTGTATCGGGGCGATGGCGGATTTCGATGTACGCGTTTCTGAGGCGCACGTCGTCGAGGTCGATTGCCAGGAGTGAGCCAGTGCGCGCTCCGGATTCCCAGAGTAACCGCGCGATCACGTGCTCATGGGTCGCGTACTCGTACTTGTCGAGGTACGCGAGGAGGTCTGCGGCCCGCTCTGAGGGAAGGATGTCGCCGCTCTGTTTCTCGTCGGCGTCTAACGTCGGACTTGTTACTGATTCGGCGACGCCGTCCCGTACCGCGTCGATGTCTTCGCAGAACCGCAAGAACACGCGGAGCGTGTCCATTTGGCTCTTCAGGGTGGGCGAGCTCACCTCGGCTTTCCGGTAGAGCTTGAACCGGTGCGTGTCTCGACCAGTTACGGCATTTAGATTCTCGATGCCCTCCTGAGCACACCATTCGATGAATCGCTCAAGTCGGTAGCCATGCGATTGCAGCGTGGCTTCGGAAACCTCATCGCGTCGATCCTGTTTATATAGCTCAACGCCGTCCGTAGGAGTCAATGGCTCTAGGTCTTCAGGGTTCATTTGTGCTGCCGCAGGGCGCGGTCCTCGCGCACCCCGGGAAGCCCGAGATCCGTACGGCCACGCGGAAAGCGCAAAATCCCGTGGTGGCCCCGGTGGTGGAAGCCCGGAACGGCCGCCGTTAGGCGGCCGCACGCCCGGACCCGCGAAACCGCTCTTACGGTAGCGCTGGTGTAATGAGGGCCGGCCCATTTTTGCGCCGCGAACGAACTCGTGAGCGGCACACACGTAACAGGTGAGCGTTAGTCGTCGACTCGCTTCGCCGCCCATTCCGTCCCAGCTACCCAGCTCATCTCGTCTGCATCAGCGAACGCCGAATGCTGGCTGATATATCCATCGAGGGGGTTGTCGGGTATCCGCGCTATGTCGTCTCTCGACTGGATTTCCCACGGGCTCTGAGCCCAGAATTCCGCTACCGAGTCGAAATCCGTGTATTCCTGCATGAACTCCCGGCTGAATAGCTCGGCTAACGAGAGTCTGTCTTCTCTTCCGGCTCCTTCGTCACCCTCCACAGACGACTATAATTGGTAATCAGTAATACATGTTATTCTTGTACTGTCAAATGACACGAGCGTTGACTATAATAGGGACCGATCTCCGTAACGGCGGTGTGAACGCAGGGAAACGACGACTACAGAGATGCCCGTAGGATGGTTGGAGCGGAACCGCACACGCTCTCAGCGACCAGCGGTATCGCTGCCCTGCTGTTACACGGTCACTGGATCTCGTGTGGAAAAGTAACGGTTACTGATGTTTCTCACCGACACTCACTCCGCTTTCGAGCCGTTCGTGTTCGTTATCTCGACGAGTGAGGCGGATTCCGGCTCTAACTCTGCGTCCTCGACGGGTAGCGTGAAGTGGAACGCCGTCCCCTCGCCGACGGTGGACTCGACCCAGATGTCGCCGCCATGTCGCTGGACGATGCGGTCGCAGATGGCGAGGCCGATGCCTGTCGAGTCCGCCTCGTCCACGCCACTGGCGTCGCCGTAAAATGCGTCGAAAACCTGGTCGACCTGGTCTTCAGGAATCCCGATGCCGTCGTCTTCGACGGTGAACTGCCAGACGTCTCCCTCGCGGGTCGCGTCGACGTAGATGTGTGGTGCCTCCTCGTTGTACTTGATAGCGTTACTGACGAGGTTCTGGAACAGTTGGACGAGTTGGTCGCTGTCGCCGGTGACCACCGGCAGCGGCTCGCTCTCGACGTCTGCGCCGGCCTCCTCGATGGCGACTTCGAGGTTGCGCTGGACTGTCGCGAGGACGGATTCGCAGTCGACTGTTCTGAACGGGTCGCCCTCGCGGTCGATGCGCGAGTACGTCAGCAGTTGATCGATCATCCCCTGAAGGCGACGCGCGCCGTCGACGGCGAAGCCGATGAACTCCGTGGCGTCTTCGTCGAGTTCGTCACTGTAGCGGTGTTCGAGCAACTGGAGGTAGTTGCGCACCATCCGCAGTGGCTCTTTCATGTCGTGGGAGGCGACGTAGGCGAACTGTTCGAGTTCGGCGTTCGAGCGTTCCAGTTCGTCGACCACCTGGTCGAGTTCGGCCTGTTTCCGTTCGAGTTCGGCCTGCTTCTGTCTGAGGTCACTGATGTCGCGGGCAATGCCACAGATGTAGCGTGGCTCGCCGTTCTCCGTGACCAGTGATACCACGAACTCACAGGGTGTGTGCTCACCGTCCACAGAGACGAGGTCGTACTCGCCCGTCGTGTGGCCCTCTGTGAGTACCGATGCGAGACTCTCGAACGCTTCCTCCCGGTGTTCCTCTGCGATGAACGCCATCGGGTCACTCTCGGCGAGCTCCTTACCGCTACGGCCGGTTATCTCTTCGAGACGGGTGTTCCACTCGACCATTTCGCGGTTGACCGAGAACACGAAGAACGCGTCGAGGAGGTTGTCGAGAACCGACTTCATGAACTCGGGATTGTCCCACAGCGGCGTGTCCCGATAGTCGTACCCCAACTCTTCACCGGTATCGTCCGAGACCGAGTCGAGGTGCGGACTCGACTCCGTAACTAACTCGGCAACGGCCGCCGGTACCGTATCGGCGTCGGTTACGGTGCGGTCACAACGGTCCGTGGGAGGGTTGGAACAGTTGGAACGGTTGGAACAGTCCCCATCGTAGACGACGACCGGTAACGTCGGGAGGTTCTCGACCACCCCGTCGAGGAACATGTCCCGATCACCAGGCTCGCCTGCGTACACCACACAGTCGAAAGCCGTTCCGCCGAGGCGCGCGAGGGCGTCCTCGTGCGTGGCCGCGAGACAGACAGTGAAATCCGTCTCGTGCTCCTTGAACGCGTGAATCGGGCTCATCGCTTCGCCGACGTAGAGAACGTGAAGTGACGGCGTCATCAACCTGTCACGGAGACGTTAGTGCCTGTGGAGTTAACTATTATTACGGATTATCGGAGAAGTCGGTAACTGACCGGCCACTTACCGGCGGGTAAGCGACCGCAGTTAATGTTCGGTTAGCTTACACTTATGGGTAGAAAACGGCCAAGATGTGTTTAGACAGGGCCTAACCGATGTCATCCACGCAAATCACCCAAACCGACGCACGAACCGAGACCGTTGCAGACGCTCCCAACCGTTGCATCGACGACCTCGCCGAGCACATGTCAGAGAACATCTGCAAAGGCTTCATCACCCACGACGACCGCCAGCGCGAGGCGTGCATCGAGGCGTTCTTCGAGGTCGACCGCTACCAGTTCCCGCACCTCTCCGAGGAAGCGGCATATCGAGCCGCGACCGCCTACGTCGACGCGCTGTGGGCGAAAGACGACGTCGAAGAACCGTACGTACTCGAAGACGGCTCGCTCGATCGCGAGCCGCTCGATGACGCCGACTGGAGCCCCGTCGTTGAGTGCCTCGAACGCCGCGCCGACATCGTGGGTATGTCCCGCGAGTACGCGACGGCGACCACCGACGGCTGGAGAAAGCACAAGACCGGCGGCGACTACTGGACGCCACACATGCGCGCACAACTCCACGAGGTCCGCGCGGCGCTCGACGACGCCGAGTACCCCCACAAGCGCGGCACCAGCCAGTCCGGCCTCGGACCGCTTCCCGCCCGCTACCTCGTCGGGATCGAACTTCACGACATGAAGAGCGAGGAACACTGGAAGGAAGCCGTCGACGTCATGCAGTCGTACTACGCTGAACTGCTCCGCACCCAACGCGACGACTGAACGCGAGCGATTACCGCGACGTAACGAAGGGTAACTCGGCCGGGTACGGGCCGAACGATGCGGTGCGGTGTTTCTTCTCTCCGTCTCTCCGCCGATCGAAACTCGACACACGTAACCGTTCTCGCCGAAATCGCTACCCATGCGCCAGTTCGTCGTCGTCGGCCACGACGCCCCGACATCGCCGGAGTTCTCGCTCGACGACCTCGCCGGGGCCGCCGGTCGGTTGGACGTGCTCTGTCGCTGTGTCAACAGCGCCTTCTTCCTGAGCCACGACATCCGAGAGGACGTTCGCGCTCACCTCGTGTTGGCCGACGAGTACACAGTCACGTTCGACGGCGGTGACCTGCGGCGACTCAACCCCGACGAGCGGTCGACGGCGGCCCTCGTCCGCAACGCGCTCGAAGAGCGTGAGGAGGCCATCGGTCACATTCCCGTCGAAACGTCGCCCGGCGTCTCGCTGACCCGACGCGGGTTCGAAGGGACGCTAGAGGACGCGGCCCGCGATAGTACCGTCGTCCAGTTACACGAAGACGGTGACCCGGTCGTCTCTGTCGACCCGCCCGCGAATCCGCTGTTTGTCCTCTCTGACCACCACGACTTCACCGAGGACGAAGCCGCGCTGCTGGGCGAGCGAGCGGCCGAACGCGTCTCGCTCGGTCCCGAACGGTTACACGCCGATCACGCGATTACCGTCGCACACAACTACCTCGATACCGACGGGTTCACCGACTATTGAACCACTGGCCGGAGAAACGCTTTTGAGAGCGTGCCGACGAGGGAAGCCAAGCGATGACCGTTCGGTTGCCACTCCTCCCGTGCTGGCTGCGATGGAGCGCCGTCGCCCTCGTCGGCGGGTTCATCTTTACACCTCGATCATTGCCGGGCCACCCGGGACGGCAATAGACCGCTTCCGACTGCTATTCTTGCCTCTAGATAAGTGGCGGCACCTCGTCGCATACGCGGTACTCGCCGGAACGCTGGTCTATGCGACCGACGACTGGTTACTGGAGCGACGGTGGACCGTACTGGCTGTCGTCTTCGCCACCGTCCTGTACGGGATCGGTATCGAGGTCGGCCAGTCGTTCCTCCCGAGTCGGTACTTCTCGCTCGGCGACGCCCTCGCGAACATCGTGGGCGCACTGCTGGTCGCGCCGTGGTATCTGCTCCGGCGATACGTTACCTTCGCCGGCGTGCAGTCGTGGCTTCGACGGTTCCGACCCTCATAGCGGCCACTGGCACGACGTGTCGGCCGACTACCATCTGATGCCCGCCAGCTGAAGACACAGGATGGCGGTGGCCAGAACGAGGAGCGCAAGCCCGGCCAGCGGCGCCCCTACGAGCAGGCTCTCTGTTTCGAGCGCGTCGGTCACGGCAAAGAGACCGAGGCCGAAGACCAGCATCGGCATTCGGAGGGCGAGCGCGTCTCCGAAGGACGACGACACGACTGGTTGGTGTCGAAATCCCCCATAACGGTTGGCTACGGAGAGTCCGGACTGTTCGTACTCGTCCGTGGGTCAGTTAGGAACCGAGCCACCGGACGACCGCACCGGCCAGCAGAACGAGTGCACCGGCGATGAACGTGCCGGGAATCGGGAGCACGAACAAGAGCGCGCCGAACACGAGCACGAGAGTGGATGCTTTCATTCCGACCACAGCTTCGGGCGGGTGACGGGTACACCTTATGGCCGGACCGTCACCGGTTTGGCGGTGCCGAACCCAGCCCTTGATATGTCAGACGACCTCGCGTGGGAGACGCTCGCAGCCGAGACCGCGTACGCCTGTCCGGGTTTCGACGTGGTTCACGAAGACGTTCGCCTCCCCGACGGGAGCGAGACCGACTTCGACTTCCTGCGGGAGGGCGACAGCGTCGTGATACTGCCGTTCACCGACGACGGCGACGTGGTCGTCATCGAAGAGTGGCGACAGGCCGTCCACCGGCTCAACCGCGGCCTTCCGGCCGGGAGCATGGAAGGCCACGACGACGAACCCGCGGCGGCCGTCGACCGGGAGCTCCGCGAGGAGACCGGGTACGAAGCCGACTCGGTGTCCCACCTCTACACCGCCGAACCGGCCAACGGCTACGCCGACTCCGTCTTTCATTACTTCGTCGCCGAAGGCTGTGAACCGAGCGCCGAACAGGACCTCGACTTCAACGAGTCCATCCGTGTCGAGACGACGGCATTCGAGGAGTTAGTCGAGAGCGTTCGGTCGGGAGACTTCCGAGACGGGCGCTCGGCGGTCGGTATCATGTACTACGCGCTGTTCGAGGGATAGCTAGCCCAAGAGTTATTGAGTTGTAATAGTTACTGAGTAACCATGGCGACGGCAGTCAAGGTCGACGAGGACGCCAAAGCGCAACTCGAAGAGTTACAGGCTGAGATTCGACTGAAGGTCGGCAAGAAAGTTACACAGCAAGAACTGCTCTCACGGCTCATCGACGACGCCTACGAGTCCCGCGAGGCGGTCATCGATTCGTTCCGGGAGACGACGGTTCCGCTGAGTGAGGAAGAGAAGGAAGCGATGCGAGAAGGTCGGTTCAGTTCTGGCGTTGAGACGGACGAAGAAGACATCGACGACATCCTCTACGGATGAGCGTGTTGCTCGATACCGGTGTCGTCTACGCCGACCACGATACGGACGCATCGCGGCACGAACCCGCGAGCCGAGCGCTCGAAGTAGTGTTCGACGGAAAATATGGACAGCCGTACGTCAGCGAGTACGTTTACGACGAGGCGGTAACGCTAACGTTCAAGCGGAGCGGTTCCACCGAGGCAGCCAAGCGACTCGGACGACGGCTCCGAGGCGCGGGGTCGTTTCCAGCAGTGTACGAGATGCTCCACGTCTCACCGTCGTTGTTCGCCGCTGCTATCGACGTGTTCGAGCAGTACGACGACCAGCGGCTGAGCTTTACCGACGCGACTCTTGTCTCGCAATGCAAACGTAACGACATCGATGCGATTCTCAGTTTCGACGACGACTTCGACGGCCTCGTCGAGCGTCTCGACCCCGCGGACGTATAGCCGCGGAACACAACCCTTAGGCGCGCGCCCCGCCCACGACGGACAATGACCAACTTCGAGGTCCGCGCCTACGACGCCGCGGGTCGGCTGGGCGAACTGACCGTCCCGCGGGCCGGCGTTACCGTCGAGACGCCGACCATCCTCCCTGTGGTGAACCCGCACGTCCAGACGGTCGAGCCGTCGACGCTCGAATCGGAGTTCGGCGCGGAGATTCTCATCACGAACAGCTACATCCTCCACGGCTCGGAGGACTTACGCGACCCCGCGCTGGACCGCGGACTCCACGACCTGCTGGATTTCTCGGGGGCGATCATGACCGACTCTGGGTCCTTCCAGCTCTCGGAGTACGGCGAGATCGACGTGACGACCGAGGAGATTCTGCAGTTCCAACGCGATATCGGGAGCGACATCGGAACGCCCGTGGACATCCCGACGCCACCGGACGTAGACCGCGAACAGGCTGAATCCGAACTAGCGACCACGCAGGACCGACTCGAACGGGCAGTCGACGCGGACACCGGCGAGATGCTCGTCACCGCGCCGGTCCAGGGATCGACGTATCCCGATCTGCGCGAACGGGCCGCGAAAGACGCCAAATCGACGGGACTGGACGTGTTCCCGCTCGGTGCGGTCGTCCCGCTGATGAACGAGTACCGCTACGCCGACCTCGCGGACGTGGTCGCCGCCTGCAAACGGGGCCTCGGCGAGTCCGGGCCGGTCCACCTCTTCGGCGCGGGCCACCCGATGATGTTCGCCATGGCCGCCGCGCTGGGCTGTGACCTCTTCGATTCGGCGGCATACGCGCTGTACGCCCGCGACGACCGCTACCTGACCGTCCGTGGCACCGAGCACCTCGACGATATGGAGTACTTTCCGTGTCAGTGTCCGGTCTGTACCGACCACACGCCCGCGGAACTCGCCGGGATGGCCGAGAAAGTCCGCGGCGAGCTGCTGGCCCGCCACAACCTCTATGTCACGTACGGCGAGATACGGACCGTCCGGCAGGCCATCCGCTCCGGAACGCTGCTGGAACTGGTCGACACCCGCGCCCGCGGCCACCCGACGATGCTCGATGGCTACCGCGCGCTACTTGACCACGCCGAACAACTCGAACGCACCGACCGCGTCTCGAAGGGGACGTTCTTCTACACGTCCGCCGAGAGCGCACGACGGCCGGAGGTCCTGCGCCACCACGAGCGTCTCGACCGCTTCGACATCGAGGGCGACGAGGTGTTGCTGACCGAGGGCGGGTCCAACGACCGCTACGACGAGACGTGGGGGGTTCGCCCGCCGTTCGGTCCCTACCCGCGAGAACTCGGCGACACCTATCCGCTGACCGCCGAGGTCCCCGACCGAATGGACCGAGCGGCCCACGAGGCGGCGGCCGATGGCGTCACCCGCTTCGTCGAGTTGCATCCCGACGTGTCATTCACGCTGGTTCACGACGACTGGGCGGCGACGGCGCTAGAACGGGTTCCAGAGCGGGTCCGGTTGCGGGATTTGCACGCGCGAGAGTAGCGAGGGGCGCGAACGAAGTGAGCGGCCCTCGAAAGCGAACGAGGAGCGAAGCGACTCGTGAGCAGTAGCGAGAGGCGAACGGAGCGCAATCCTCGGAACCAGGAAAAGCGAACGGCCGAACCTTTGTATACATCGCGTACATCGTATACAGCATGGGAACGATATCGGCCCGTGTCCCGGATGACCTCGAAGCGGAACTAGAGGAGTACCTCGAAGCGGAGAACATAGAGCGGAGTACGGCCGTCCGGAAACTCCTCACGGAAGGACTGGGCGAATGGCGACGAGAGCGCGCACTGTCTCTGTTAGACGAAGGGAGAGTTACCCTTTCCCGGGCCGCCGAGATAGCCGACACGACGGTCTGGGAGTTTCGACAGCTAGCTGCAGAGCGTGATGTCTCGTGGGTTGACGACGACCGACTGAGCGACGATATCGACGATATCTGATGTTCGTCTTCGATGCGACGCCGCTCATCACGCTAGCTAAGAGTGACCATCTCGATATCGTCACTTCCCTCGACGAGATGTGCCTCGTCCCGGAGCGCGTACACGCCGAAGTCGTCGAAGACGGACTTGCGGCTGGCTACCCCGACGCCCGCCGAGTGCGGCGGGCAATCGACGACGGTGACCTCACCGTCCGCGCCTGTGAAGAGAGTCCACTATTCGACGAAGCCGACGAGATACCGAACCTCTCGGAAGCCGACGTGGCCGTACTGGCACTCGCTGCGGAACTCGATGCGACGGCCGTGATGGACGAAACCGCCGGGCGTGCGGTCGCGGAGACGGAGAACATCCGGACGCGAGGGACCGCGTATCTCGTTCTCAGACTCGTCCGTGACGGAGCGGTCACTGCAGACGACGGTCGGGAACTCATCGACGACCTGCTAGACGCTGGTTGGTACTGTTCGCCCGACTTGTACGCGAAACTTCTCCGGAAACTGGAGACGCTCGACGACGCCGAATAGGCGAGAAGTACGACACCGAGCCGCGGCGTACTTCACTGTCGACACCCACGCTCGACACATGAAGAAGTCACTCGACGAACACGCGGACCGCTTCTCCGACCACGCCGCCGACTACGACGAAAGTCAGAACTCCCCCGAGTACCGTGCCTGTGCGGACCTCGTCGTGGCCCACGCCAACCCCCAACCCGACGACGTAGTGCTGGATTTGGGAACCGGTACGGGGGCGATCGCTTTCGGCGTTGCCGAGACCGCCGAGTCGGTCGTCGGTCGGGACATCAGCGATGGAATGCTCGAACAGGCCCGCGAGAAAGCCGACGCACAGGGCATCGAGAACGTCGAGTTCGGCGAGGGGCGCTTTCGCGACCCCGGATTCGAGGGGAACGTCGATATCGTCACCTCGAACTTCGCCATGCACCATCTGGCCGACGACGAGAAGCGCGAGGCCATCGACGCCATCGCGGCCCTCGAACCGCGCCGCATCGTGCTGGGCGACGTAATGTTCTTCGACGAGCCGAACCCCGAGGACCCGTTCTACAGCCCCGAGGTGGACGACCCCGCGACGGTCGGAATGCTGGCTGACGCCTTTACCGACGCCGGTTACGCCATCACGGCCGTCGAAATGGTCTCCGACCAGGTCGGTGTGCTGGTGGCCGAACAGCTGGACTGAGTCTCGCCCCACTCTTGGGAACTGCTCCGAACCCACCCTGGCAAGTGCCTGCCCCGAACTTTTCCGCCCGATACCCGAACTACATCTGGGTACGATAGTAGCCACTGAAACCCTCGTACGTGCGTTCGGGCGGTAGTTCTCGGCGAGTGCGGGCTTTCGGTCGCTCCTGTCGTCCCGGGCAGTCTATGGAACGAAACGACATCGATTCGGACGGTAGTCCGGCGAAGGCGGCGACGTCGATCTGGCTCGACACGTCGTCGCCGACGACCTACGACCAACTGGAGCGCGACCTCTCGGTCGATACCGTCGTCGTCGGCGGCGGTATCGCCGGCGTTACGACGGCGGCGAGACTCAAGAAGGCCGGGCAGTCCGTCGCGGTCGTCGACCGCGAGCGCATCTTGACCGGCACGACGGGCCATACGACGGCGAAGCTCACCTCGTTACACGGGTTACGGTACGACCACCTGCTCGAACACTTCGGCGAGGCGAAGGCCCGACAGTACGCCGAGGCGAACCAGGCGGCCATCGACGAGGTGGAGGCGACCGTCGAGGCGCGCGACATCGACTGCGAGTTCGAGCGGACCCCCGCCTACACGTACGCGACATCGCGCGACGGCCGCAGAGAGGTCCGGGACGAGGTCGACGCCGCGAGGCGTGTGGGGCTCCCGGCCACCTACACGGAATCGACGCCGTTGCCCTACGACGTGAAAGCGGCCGTTCGCTTCGACGAACAGGCCCGGTTCGACCCCCGGAAATACCTGCTCGCTCTCGCTCGGGACATCCCGGGCGACGGGAGCTACGTCTTCGAGAACACGAAGGCCCTCGACGTCGACGACGGGGACCCGTGCCGCGTTCAGACGGAGTACGGCGACTTGCTCGCCAATGACGTGGTGATGGCCACCAACTTCCCGTTCGTCGACCGCGCGCTCTACTTCAGCCGCCTGTATCCGAAACGCTCCTACGTCGTCGCGGCGCGACTGCGCGACGACCCCGTCGAGGGGATGTACTATCACTCCGAAGAACCGTACTTCTCGGTGCGCCCCCGTCCCGGCGGCGACGAGTCGATGGTGCTCGTCGGCGGGCAGAACCACCAGACAGGGCAGGGCGGTAGCACCGAAGAGCGGTACCGGGCGCTCGAACGGCAGGCCCGCGAGCGCTTCGATGTCGAGTCCATCGAGTACCGCTGGTCGACGCAGGACTACGTCTCCGTCGACAAGGTCCCCTTCGTCGGCCCGCACACGCCCCGTTCGACCCACGTCTACGTCGCGACGGGGTTCGGCGGGTGGGGGCTAACCAACGGCGTCGCCGCCGGTCGCCTGCTCGCCGACCTCGTCCTCGGTCGGGAGCCACCGTGGAGGGACGTCTACGACCCGAATCGGCTGCAGATGGGGGCGTCGCTGCGAGCGTTTCTCCACTACAACGCCGACTCGATGCGACACTTCGTCGGGGACCGCCTCGACCCGTCGCCAGCCGAGAAGGTCGATTCGTTGGGCCGAGGCGAGGGGACCGTCATCAGGGACGACGGGACGCCGGTAGGCGTCTCCCGGGACGCGGACGGCGAGTTACACGCCGTCTCCGCTCGCTGTACCCATCTGGGCTGTCTCGTCGAGTGGAACGACGGGGAGCGCTCGTGGGACTGCCCGTGTCACGGCTCTCGCTTCGACTGCGACGGCGACGTCCTCGACACGCCAGCCGTCGACCGACTCGACGCGGTCGACCTCGACGACGTATCGCTGTCGGGCGACGAGTCGGCTACGTGAGGACGCCTCACTCGTACACTTCGCCGAAGACGTTTCGGGACCCGAGCCACGTTCCCAGCGACAACCCGTAGACGACGTGGCCGGCGTGGAACACCAGGTTCTCGTCGTGTTCGAGGGACTCGTCCAGCAGGTACGGGAGGAGCACGCGCGCGCCGAACACGGACATGAGGGCACTGTAGACGGTTCCGGTGACGAGTCCGGCGCGTATCCGGTCGTTCTCACCGTCGAACTCGAACAGGTTGAACCCGACTCCGAAGATGCCGCCGCCGACGGCTCCGTAGAGGAAGTGTAGCAGTAGCCCTTCCCAGAAGTACGCCTCAGCGTCCTCACTCCCCACGTACTTCGCCCAGAACTCGGCGGTCGGGGGCAACGACCGGAAGATCGGAAGCCGGTACAGCGTCATAACCGCCGTGCCGATGAGTCCGCCCTTGACTCCCAGCGACACCGTACGACGTAGCGTCGTCTCTTGCGGTCGGCTCGTCGACTCGTCCGTTTCTCTGCCCGAATCAGTTCGGGTGAGTCGTGGTATCTTCATTCTCACACGGCGGCTACTCACGGACGTGATATGAGTATGCGGCCAGCGTGGGCAGGGGCGGTCAGCGTCGCGTTTCTAGCCGCGTCCCGTCCCGCGGGCAGTAGCCGAACTCGGCGGCTTCCGTCTGGAACCCACACTGTGGGCACTGTTTGACTCGCCGGTCGGACTCGTCCTCGCTGAGGCCGCGGAACAGGAACGGGACGAACGGGAGAAACAGGAAGACGAACAGGCTGTCGAAGTACCACCACAGCGCGGCGGTGACGAACAGACTCACGAGGAGACCGACGAGCGCCGTGGCGGTTCGAGAGCCGACCATAGTCGCCGTTGCCGACCGAGGGTGAAAACGTCACGGACCGCAGTCGTCTCGCCCTTCCGAGCGAACGTCTCGGCGGCGACCGTCGGTTCCCGCGTCTTCGTCGAGGAGGCGGCGCTCGGCCGCTCGGTACTCCTCGGCGAACGCTGACAGCGCCTCGCGGACCGATTCGTCCTCGAAGTCGGTACTCACTGTCTCTTCGGCCGTGGCGCTCCGGAACTGGCCGCTGATGCTGATTTTCATAGCTCCGGTTTCGGGCGCGATGGGAATTACTCTTGTCCGGTCGCTCGCAGCGATTCAGGCCCAAAGGCAAGATAGTTGGTCGCGCGTGGCCGACGCCTTTGCATGACCGACTACTTCGAGGTCCACGAGCGCGACGGGGCCGCGCGACTGGGCGAGTTACGCCTCGCCGAGTCCGTGACGACGCCGGCGCTGGTGGACGACGTGGACGCGACCACGCCGGGCGACGTCCACGCCGTTCTCGCCGACGCGGGCGGGCTCTGGGCCGAGGCTCAGGAGACGCCCGAGGGCGACGATTCGCAGGTGACGATACTCCCCCATCGAGGGCTACCCGCCGGGACGCCCGACGAGGTCGAGGACGCATTCGCCGGTTCCTACCCCGACGTGGGGTTCCCGAGCGCCGCTGTCGTCTCGCCGCGGACCGCGACCGACCACGGCAGCGACGCGTACGTCCTCTCCGGCGCACCGGGCTACGTCGGCCACGCGGCGGCGTTCGTCGACGCGGTGACGACTACTCGCGAGAGCACGCCCGCCGACACCGCGCTGTATCTCCCCGGCGTCGCCACGCCGCGAAACGTCGCCACGCTCGTCTACGCGGGCGTGGACCTCGTGGACCCGGACCGCGCCGTGATTCGCGGGACGGAGGGCCGCTATCTCACGACCGACGAGGCGTACTTCCTCGAAGACCTAGCGGAACTCCCGTGTTCGTGTCCCGCCTGTCAGGTGCCCCGCGAGGAGTTCACCCGCGAGGACTGCGTCGAACACAACGTCAACGCGCTGGCGGCCGAACTCCGGCGGGTCCGCCGCCGGGTCCGAGACGGCCGCCTGCGAGACTACGTCGAGGGACAGGCCCGGCAGGACAACTGGCTGACGGCGGTAGTCCGCCGACTCGATCAGGGGTACGGCTACGTCGAGGAGCGCACGCCGCTCATTCGCCGCGCGCAGCTCTCGGCGGCCACCGAGGACGCCATCCGCCGCGTCGAGATCCAGCGCTTCGCCCAGCGAGTTACCGAGCGCTACGTCCCGCGATTCGACGACCGGCCGCTGGTTCTCGTCCCCTGTTCGGCTCGCAAACCGTACAGCGACTCACAGAGCCACAAGCAGTACCACGATGCCGTCCACTGGCGCGCTCACATGGTGTCGATGACCTCCCCCATCGGCGTCGTCCCACAGGAACTCGAACTCACCTATCCCGCTCAGCACTACGATTCGGTGGTGACGGGCCGGTGGAGCGCCAACGAGATCGAGTTCGTTGCCAGCGTCCTCGAACGCTACCTCGAAGACGCCGACTACCCCGAGATAATCGCGCACGTCCCCGGCGAGGGCTACCGCGATATCTGCGAACGCGTCGAAGAATCGCTCGGTCTGGACTTCACGTACACCGTTCGCGACCACCCGACGACGGCCGATTCGCTCGGAAATCTCGCCGCCGAACTCGAAGGCTGGGACACCTATCAGAAGTCCACCCGCGAGGCGAACACAATCCGGGCCGTCGCCGACTACCAGTTCGGCGAGGGGGCCGGCGACGAACTGTTCGGCGACATCGGCACACAGGGGCGCTACCCGCAACTGCGCGTCGACGACGAAGACGGCGAGCAGCTGGCGGCGCTCGCACAGCAGTACGGCGTCCTCTCGTTTACCACCGCGGGCGCGCGCCGCTGGGTCGAGAGCGACGTGCCGACCAAGACGGTGGAAATCGAACCGTTCGTCCCCCACGGTTCGGTGCTCGCGCCGGGCATCGTCGACGCCAGCGACGACATCCGCATCGGCGACGACGTGGTGGTACGGGGCGACGCCGCCTTCGGCGTCGGCCGCGCGGAGATGAGCGGCCCCGAGATGCAGTCTTCGACGCGCGGGATCGCTGTCCAGATGCGCCACGTCGAGGAGCGGTAGGCGGCTCCTTCCTCTCGCCGTCGCGGGCGTCGCCGCCGTATCGTCACCCAACTACTGCCGTGTCACCCTCTTCGACCGCCTCGGGGTCGGGTTCGGTGATGCGAACCCGCTCGATTCGCGCGCTGTCGACCGCTTCGACGGCCAACTCGATACCGTCGTAGGTGAACGTCTCGCCCGTCTCGACCAGCCGTCCGGCGCAGTTGAAAACGACTCCTGCGACCGTCTCGAACTCCTCGCCGTCCGGTACGTCGATGCCGACGGCGTCGTTGACTGTCTCCACGTCGACCGTCCCGTCGACCACCGCCGTTCGCTCGTCTACGACCTCGATAGGCGGGTCCTCGTCCCCGTCGAGAATTTCGCCGACGACCGATTCGGCGATGTCCTCTATCGTGACGATGCCCTCGGTCGTGCCGAACTCGTCGATTACCACGACCTGTTCGACGCGCCGGTCGCGCATCTCGTGGAACAGGTCGTCGACGTGTTTGCTCTCAGGGACGTGGAGCGTCTCCTCGACGTACGGATCGAGCGAGTCGCCGTCGACCGTCTCGCCGCCTGTGTTGTTGCCGTAGCGGTCGCCGACGAGGTCCCCGAGTTCGACGACGCCACAGACGGCGTCGAGGTCCCTCTCGTACACCGGGAGGCGGGCGTGCCCGCTCTCGACACAGGCGACGATAGCCTCGTCGACGGTCGCCGTTCGGGAGACGGCGGTGACGTCGAGTCGAGGGGTCATCACCTCCTTTGCGATGGTGTCCTCGAAGCGGAAGACGCGCTGGAGCATCTCGCGTTCGTCGGCTCCGATGACGCCCTCGTTCTCGCCGGTCCGTATCAGTTCCCGGATCTCGTCGCGGGTCACGTACGACGTCTCGATGGCGGTGCCGCCGCCGCTGACGCTGTTGACGATGCGAGTCAGCGTATCGAACGTGACGACCAGCGGGTACAACATGTACCCCGTGAGCTTGAGCGGGCGGCCGACGGTCAGCGCCCACGACTCGGTGTTCTCGATGGCGTAAGACTTCGGGGCGCTCTCGCCGAACAGCAGGACGACCGCCGTGACGCCGAACGTCGCCGCCAGCACTGCCTGGCCTTGCCCGAGATACATCGCGAGCAAGCCGGTCGCGAGCGAGGACATGGCGATGTTGACGAGGTTGTTCCCGACGAGTATCGTCACCAGCAATCGGTGGGGGTCGGCCGTCAGTGACTTCACCGTCTCCGCGCCGGCGACGCCGTCCTCGACGAGCGCGTCGATGCGGTGGTGAGCCAGCGAAAACATCGCAATCTCTGCCGACGAGAAGAACCCCGATAGCACCAGCAACACGAGGAGCGCGCCGACGCCAGCGACGGCCGCGAGATCGGTCGGGAGATCGACGATGGCTCCCGGGACGCCGCTCGACACGAACCCTTCCATGGCGTCAGTCGCTTACCGAGTCGGCGTCGGCTGGGGGCTCGAACCCGTCGTCGCTCGCGGACGTGCCGGAGACGGCCGGCTCCGTCTCGTCGTCGGGGAAGTAACACGCCGCCCGGTGGTCCGCGTCGCCGGCTTCCTCGAGGCCCGGTTCGGCCTCCCGACACTCCTCTGTGGCCTTCGGACAGCGGGGTGCGAAGGCGCACCCGGATGGGAGGTCGACTGGATCCGGCGGTTCGCCGTCGAGGAGGACGCGGGTACGGTCGGCCGTCGGGTCCTTCTCCGGGGCCGCCGACAGCAACGACGTCGTATAGGGATGTTTTGGCCGGTTCGCGATGCGGTCGACGTCGCCCTTCTCGACGATCCGACCGAGATACATGATGGCGAGTCGGTCCGAGACCTGCACCAGACTGGCGAGGTCGTGGGAGATGTAGACGATGCCGATGTCCTCGGTGTCAGCCAGTCCCCGCAAGAGGTTCAGCAAGTTGACCTTCAGCGAGACGTCGAGCATCGACGCCGGTTCGTCACAGATGAGGAAGTCGGGGTCGAGCACGAGCGCCTTGGCGACGGCGACGCGCTGACGCTGGCCGCCCGAGAGTTCGTGGGGGTACTGATCGAGGAACGTTTCGGCGGGGGTAAGTCCGACTTTCTCCAGCGTCTCGATGATGGCCTGTTCCCGCTCCTCGGTTCGGTAGTCGTGGATCGTCAACGGCTCGCCGACGAGTTTGCGGACGGTCTGACGGGGGTTGAGCGAGTCGAACGGATCCTGGAAGATGATCTGAACCTTCCGGCGGAACTCCTGTATGTTCCTGTTCTGATAGTACTCGTACGGCTCCCCGTCGAAGGTCATCTCGCCGCCGGTCGGTTCTTCGAGGAGCGCGATGGTCTCACCGAGCGTCGACTTCCCGCATCCGCTCTCCCCGGCGACGCCGAGGACCTCCGAGCGCCGAACCGACAGCGAGACGTCGTCGACGGCTTTCACGTAGTCGGGGTCTTCGCCGCGGAACTGGCTCAGGAGCGTCTGACTTTGCTCGTAGTACTTCTCCAGGCCATTGGTTTCGAGGACGACCTCACCGCGGTCTGTCTCCTCCGCGTCCGATTCGGGGATGTCCCACGTCGTCGGGTCGTCGGCGTCCCGGCGCATCTGGGCCGCTTCCTCGACGCGGTGACAGGCCGACCGGTGGTTCCGGTTGGGCAGGTCGACGAGGTCGGGATGCGATTCCCGACACTCCTCGGTGACGAACGGACACCGGTCCTGAAAGACGCAGGCCGTCGGTTCCCCGTTTAGGTTCGGCGGCGACCCGGGGATGGCGACCGGGTCTTCGTCCCCCTCGTCGATTTCGGGGAAGGAGTTCTTCAGTCCCATCGTGTAGGGGTTAGTAGGGTTGACGAGCACGTTGTCGACGCTGCCCTGTTCCATCACCTTCCCGCCATAGAGGATGGACAGCTCGTCGCAGGTCTCGGCGATGACGCCAATCTCGTGTGTGATGAGCAACAGCGAACTGTCCATTCGCTCCTGAATCTCCAGAATCTTGTCGATGATCTTGTCCTGGACGATGACGTCCAGCCCGGTGGTCGGTTCGTCGGCGATGATGAGGTCCGGTTCGAGGGCGAGTGCCATCGCGATAGTGACTCGCTGGCGCATCCCGCCGGAGAACTCGTGGGGGTAGTCGTCGACGCGGTCGGGGTCGAGACCGACCATCTCGAACAGTTCGCGGACGCGGTCGCGAGCCTTCGCGTCCGAGACGTTCCGGTGGGTGTGAATCGCCTGTGTGATCTGGTCGCCGGTGGACATCACCGGGTCGAGCGAGTCCATCGCGCTCTGGGGGATGTACGCGATGTCCTCCCAGAGGACGTCCCGGCGCTCTGCTTCCGAGAGTGACGTGAGGTCTCGTCCGTCGAACTCGACGGTGCCGCTCTCGACGGTCCCGTTACCCGGGAGCAGGCCCAATAGCGCTTCTGCGACGGTGGACTTGCCGGACCCGGACTCGCCGGCGAGCCCGTAGTTGACGCCCTCGTCGATGCTGAATGAGACGTCGTTGACGGCGTGGACTGTCTCGTCTTCGGTCGCGTACGTGACTTCGAGGTTTTCGACTTCGAGTAGGGTCATTGGTCGGTCTGGATTTCGGGGTTGATGACTTCCTCGTAGGAACGGCCGATGAGGAACACGGAGGTGGTTACTGCGGCGATACCGATGGCGGGCGGGAGCACCCACCACCACGCGATGCGCATGCTACCGGACTCGAACACCTGCCGGAGCATCCGGCCCCAGCTGGTCATCGTCGGGTCGCCGAAGCCGAGGAACGCGAGGCTGGCCTGTGCAGCGATGGCCCACGCGACGCCGTAGGCGGTGTAGAGGAAGCCGATGGGCAACACGTTCGGCGCGACGTGGTAGAACATCGTCCGCAGGTCGCTGGCACCGCTCGCCCGCGCGGACTTCACGAACGTCCGTTCGCGGACCGACAGCACCTCGGAGCGGACAACTCGTGCCGGCATCTTCCAGAGGAAACCGGCGATGATGGCCGTCATCAGCCAGACGCTCGGCGTCACGAACGTCAGCAACAGCAGCGCCATCGGCATGAACGGCAGGGAGAACGTCAAGTCCGTCAGCCGCATCAGGACCTCGTCTACCCAGCCGCCGTAGTAGCCGCTGACGAGGCCGACGAGGAAGCCGATCGCGCCGGTCCCCAGTCCACCGAACAGACCGACGATGAACGTTGGCCGCGCGCCGGCGAGGAACTGGCTCAGGACGTCTTTCCCGTAGGCCGTCGTCCCGAGCAGCGCGGCCCCGGTCGGGCCGGTGAGCCGGAGGACAGCGTCACCCTCGCCTCGGACGGTGAACTCGATGGGATCGTGCGGGGCCAGCATCGGCCCGAACAGGCCGATGAAGACGAACGCCGCGACGACGAGCATCCCGCCGAAGGCCAGTCGGTCCTGCCGCAGGAACGTGAACTGGTCGCGGACGACCGACCCGAGGTTATTCACACGCTTGTACAACTCCGCTTTGGGTTTCGTTTCGGTGCTCATGCTGCACTCCCGTTGGTCGAGACGGTCGGATCGAAGTACGCGTAGAGGATGTCGGCGGCGAGGTTCGCGATGATAACCGCAAGCGCCATGACGAACACGGCGGCCTGGACGAGCGGGTAGTCCTGTTGTTGAATTGCCAAGACGAGCTCGCGGCCGATACCCGGCCAGCCGAAGACCACTTCCAGCAGGATGAGGCCCTGGAATATCATCCCGAGACGGAGCGCGAAGTACGTCAGGATGGGCAGCATCGAATTTCGGCCCGCGCGAGCGAGTTGCTGCATCTCGGTGAGTCCCTTCGCGCGGTGGAGTTTGAGGAACTCCGAGCCGCGCTTCTCGATGACGCCGTTGCGAGCGAGGAGGAGGAAGTCACCGCTATAGTACAGCACCGCGATAGTGAACGGCAGGATGTAGTGATAGAGGAAGTCCAGCGAGGCGAACGTCTCGATGTACCCGTCGGGCGAGGCCGTCACCGACCGCATCCCGAAGGCTGGCAGCAGTTCCAGGTTGTACCCGAAGACGATGATGAAGAAGATGCCCGTGATGAACACCGGCGTCGACCGGAGGAACGTCGTCGAGATGATGCTGAACTTCTCGAAGAGGCTTCCTCGGTTCCAGCCCGCATACATCCCCAGCGCCGAACTAAGGACTGCGGTGGTCACCAGCGCCGGGACCAACAGGATGAGCGTGTTGACCAGTCGCGGTTCGAGAACCTCCCAGACTGGCCGGCTCCGCAGTATGGAGTAGCCGAACTCGAAGGTGAGGATGCTCCCCATGTAACTCACGTACTGCCGCCACAGCGGTTGGTCGAGGCCGTACATGGCCCGTATCTCGGTGATCTGCTGCTGGTTGAGGTTGCCCGAGGTGACGAGCGCCTCGAACGGACTGCCGGGGAGGAGGCGCAAGACGACGAAGATGACCGAGACGGCCACCAGCGTCAGCGCCACGGAGATGGCGAGGCGCTTCGCTAAGAACCGCTGGAACTTCGTCATCGGGCGTCCTCCCGGTTCGTGTCTGCGAGGGTCGCGAACTGTGCGTCTGTGTGGGCCGTCCCGCGGCCGTCGAGCAACGCGCTAGCGGGTCGGTCGACGGGCCGGTCGGCGCGTAGTTCAGTGTGTGACATTCTCTGTCTCTGTCTGTCTTGGGATCGGTTACTGTCTGTGTGCATCGTCGTCCTCACGAGAAGTCCGGTTGTCCGAGTTCCGAGCGTCGTCTGTGGGCGTTTCCGGGCTGGATTCGCTCGACGAACGCGGCCCACGCTTCGCCGTTGGGAAAGCGGAGGTTGTCGTCGCCGTCCCACGTGTAGCCGGCCTTCCGGAGGATGTCCTTCGCTCCATCGATATCGAAGTCGTACCCCGTCGTCTCGGCATGCCACTGCGTGACTTCCGAGATGGGGTTCTCGCCGTCAGGTGCCGTCGCCTGTCCCTGCAAGAGGTCTTCGGCGAATCCCTTCGAGTCGACTACCTTTGCCAGCGCCACGCGGAACTCCTTGTCCCGGACGAGCGGGCAGGAGAACATCAGTTTCGTATCCAGTGGCGCGAAGTTCGGGGTCGACATCTTTTCGATGTCGGCGCTGTTGGCCGCGCGGTCGGCCTGGATGTTCGAGAGCGTCGTCCCGATGGCGTCGATCTCGCCGCTCTGGAGCGACCCGATCATCGCGTCGATGTTGCCGACGTTTATCCAGACGACGCCGTCGATACCCGGGCCGCTCTCGGCCTGCTCGCCGAGCGCCTCGGCGCGCCAGTCGTCGTCGAACATCCAGTGGTCGTCGTTGCGCGAGACTTCGAAGCGCGTACCCTGTTCCCAGTTTTCGTATACGAAGGGGCCGGTTCCGACCGGCGGTTCGGGGTTGTGCCGCGACGGGTTCTCGACGTCCGCCCACCGGTGCTTCGGGATGATGACGCTACGGACCATCCGCTGAGTCATGAACGACGCGTCGGGGTCTTTCAGGTCGAACCGAACCTCGTGGTCGCCGAGCACCTCGACGGACTCGATGGGTTCGTAGAACGGCGTCTGACTGGTTGAGGACTGCTTCTTGTACAGTTCGACGGTGAACTTCACGTCCTCGGCGGTGAACGGTTCGCCGTCGTGCCACTCGACGCCCTCACGCAGGGAGAGTTCGACCGTCGTGTCGTCGACGAACCCGCCGCCGGTCGCCAGCGCGGGAACCACGTCGAGGTCCGGCGTCGCGTCGAAGAGGCCGTCGTAGACGAACGTGAGTCGTTTGGCCTCCGCGCCGCCGGCGGCCCACGGCAGGTTCAGCGAGTTCATCGACGTGGTGACGCCCTTGACGTAGGTCGCGTCGTCGGTCCGCGGCTGGAGGTTGACCTCGCTCCAGACGAAGGAGTCCTTCGTCGGGCCGTTGCCGGGCGTCTCGACGTAGCCGTCCCACTTTTCGGTGTTGACGGCCGTGATGACGTCCGGGAACAGCGTGATGAGCGCGCCGACGTCTTCGGCGAATAGCTCTTGTGCC
Source organism: Haloarcula amylovorans (assembly GCF_004681185.1). Classification (GTDB taxonomy): domain Archaea; phylum Halobacteriota; class Halobacteria; order Halobacteriales; family Haloarculaceae; genus Haloarcula; species Haloarcula amylovorans. Next base: position 1,012,141 of record NZ_SRIF01000002.1, read on the forward strand.
CGGTCGACGAGCCTCTCGCGTTTCTCCCGCTCGGTCGTCTGTGCCTGTTCTACCAGAATCTCCTGGAGATTGGGGTGATAGTAGTTATCGTAGTTCGAGAGGCTCCCCTTCGTCCGGCGCATCAACAGCGGATTCGGGTCGAGCCCGCGCTGTGGGTCCGGGCCGTGGGTGCTCATCGAGAGGACTGCTTCGAGCCCCTTCGTCGCCCAACTCTGGGCGTACAACTGGTTCAACGGCCGGTCGTTGAGGTCGACGTCGATACCGACGTCGTTGAGCCCGCGCTGGACCATCAGCGCGTGTTCGCGCATCCACGGGTCGTCCTCGCTGGAGAACTCGACGGGGAGCGGGTCGAGGACCGCCCCCGCCGACGCGCTGTAATCGAGCGGTGGCGAGTCGGCGTCGATGGTCTCCCAGTTGCGCCAGTACTGCGTTTCGACTGTCTGGGGGGCGTCCCCGGGGACTTCCGGCGTGAGACTCTCGCCCCCGCCGCCGCTGTCACCTCCACAGCCCGCGAGTGCGCCCGTCCCGAGCGTCGCCGCAGTCGCAGCGATGTACCCGCGGCGGGTCAGTTCTCGACCGGTTCCGCTGGCGTATTCATCATCATCTTTCGGCTCCATCTCGCTCCCATCTTGCGGGCTATCTGGAATCGTTTTACTCCCTATGGGGCTCGATAGCTATCGTTCTTTAAGTCGGGGCGAAAATATCTGGGCCGACAAGTCACTCACTGACGCGTCTGTCCGATTACTCCTCGCGGGGACCATAGATGAGTTCCAGAAGCGTGCGCTCGGCGGTCCGCAATCGCTCGCTGACCGTCGACTGTGCGACATCGAGTTCCTCGGCTAGGTCCGTCGCCGACGTCTCCCGGGGCACGTCGAAGTAGCCGTGGTTGTACGCCGTCTCCAGTATCGCCAACTGGTCGTCGGTGAGCTTCGAGACGAGCACCTCCGTCAGACGCCCGCTATCGAGGGGTTCGCCGGGTTCCTCGTTCTGCGTGACCGACAGCAACTCGAACTCTCCGAGCGTCGCCTGCACCTCGTCGGCCAAGGAGCGAAACTGGTCCCAGTCCCGCGTCGTCGTCACGACTTCGAACTCGTCGTTCTGGAGGACGATGCGGTTCGGAATGGCTTCCTGGCGCAACACCAGTCCGAGGATGAACGGGTACGACTCGTTTGCGAGGACGGTCAGCCGCTGGATGTCCACGTCCGCCGAAGCGGTTGGTATCTCGCTGGTGTGAAACAGCGAGACGCCGGAGATGTCCGCGACGAGCGACTCGGGGTCGAACGGGTCGTTCGACGCGATGGTCAGCGACTCGATCCACGTCCCGTCCTCGACGTAGAACGCGTTGTCGAGCTCGATGCTCCGGACGGCCGGGAGTCGCTCGGCTAGTTTCGCCATCACGCCCGTCGGCATCGTCGTGAACTCGACGCGTAGCACAGTCTCCCTGTCGGCAAGAATCCGGTCGCCCATATAGGTGTCACGGCTACTGCTCAGGCTACCAGCGGCCAGTAGACGAGCCAGGAGACGGCGACGACGGCGAGCGAGAGCCCCATCGTCAGAAGCCCGAAAGCGGCGACATCGCGGTGAGACAGCGGCCCCCGATCCATCGAAACCAGCACCGCCGTCGTGTTGAACGGGAGAAGTGTCGTAGACCCGACGACGAGCAACACCGCGAGCGCGAGGAAGAGGCGGTCGACACCGAAGATGCCGCCGAACTCCAACACGATAGGCAACGCGACGACGATGGCCGCAGAGCCCGTCGAGAACAGGACGCGGACGCCGACGGCGATACCTAACAACGCGGCGACGACCTGCCAGTGAGCCAACGCCGCGAACGGAACGTACCGCGTGAGGAGGTCGACGATGACTTCGATGGCCCCCGTCGTCTCCATGACGTGCAGAATCGACAGCATCGCACCGATGAGAAAGATGACGCCCCAGTTAATCTCCGCGATGTCCTCGGCCGTGACGATGCCGACGTGGGGGAACGAGAGCGCGGCGACGGCGGCGGCGGCCGGAAGCACCGTCGGGACGCCGACGAACGACCCGAGAATCCAACTCACTACCGCGCCGGCCACCACCGCGCCGACGAGACGCTGGTCGCGCGTCAGTGACTCGGTCCCGTCGCCATCCGCCGCCAGCGGTGCGTCCGCGGCCGATTCCTCGGTCGCGGTCGCCGTTCCGCCGACGGCGGTGAACACGCCGGCGGTGACGGCCGCGAGCACGTAGAGCAGGACTGTCGGCGGGACCATCAACACGGCCCACTCCACCCACGTCACTGTCCGCACCGACCGATTGACGATCTCCGACGTGACGAGTGCCATCCCGCCACCGGTCATCAGCGCCATCGACGCGATGGGATTGACGTGGCCCAAGAGGAGAAAGGCCGTTCGCTCGAACTCGCTGCCGTCTTCCAGTCCGAACCCCGACGCGAGTCGCTCGACGACGGGGATGAACGTTATCGCCCGCGCCATGGCCGAGGGCATCACTAGCGCCAGCACGAGGACGCTCCCGGCGACCGAGCGAAGCGCCCGACGGGGCGTGCTCTCCGCCGAGAGGAGGCGGCGCGCTAACTCCCTGTCCAGGCCGACGTCGGAGATGGCGTTGCCGAGCAACAGGAGCAACAGGAGGAAGAACACGAGCGTCGAGGCGTACCCGCTCGCTGCCGCGGCGAACGAATCGACGGTCCCGAGTGCGAACAGTAACGTCACGCTGAGGACGCTGGAGACGACGTACGGGACCGGTCTCGTCAACCAGAGGGCCAGCGCGGCCGCGAACACCGACAGGACGCGCTGGACCGCGACGGATAGGTCGGCTGGCGGGGACAGCGTTGTGCCTGCGAGGAGGACGACGGCAGCCGTCAGCAACCCGACGGCCTGCGGGGAGGGAAGCCACCCGAACCGCGTCTCGACGAGGAAGCCGTCTTCCATTACCCTCGTCCTCGCCGGTAGCGGGGAAGTATCTGATGAAGCGCTCGCTCCGCGTCGGGACGCGGTGACCGTCTCACTTATCCGCGGGTACCGCCTCTCTTCGGTATGACTCGAACGGGGACACGACGACAACTGCCCGCGATCGCGTTCGCCGTCGTCCTCCTGGTCACTTCGTTGCTCCCGGCACCGGAGAGCGTTGGCGGACAGGTCCCGGCGCTGCTCGGTATCCCGCTGGATAAGTGGGTTCACGCGTTCGGCTACGGGGTCCTCACAGGATTGCTCGCGTGGGGACGGACCGCCCGGAAGGTAACTGCCGTCGCCGCCCTCGCCGGCGTCGCCGTCACCTTCGGCGCTGGCATCGAACTCCTGCAAGGGCTGGTCCCGTCTAGAGGGACGAGCAGGCTGGACTTCGTCGCTAACGTCATCGGAGCCGTCCTCGCCGGTCTCGCTTGGCTGTGGTACGGGCGGTGACCCGTCACTCGGCCGACGGTGCCGCCGTGAGTGCTCGGTCCAGTCGATACTGTGGACCTATTCACGAAAGTATCATCTACGAGTCTCCTGTAGCCCGCGTGCCGCGCCCAAATGCGGCGCTCCCCGCAACAGTACCATATTTGATATCTGGGGCGTGCGCTTATAGGAGATACGTCTCCTCGTATCAGTCCATATATGTCGAGGATACTGAACCCCAATCGTGGTCGAAAGCACGTGCCTTGGCTGTTCGTCGGTTTCGGTGGCCTCGTACTTCTCTCGCAGTTCGCAGTCCAACTCGCTTCCGATGGCATGGACCAACTCTACACGGTGCAAAATCTCTCTGTGTACGCGTTCAGTTCTCTACTCGCTGGAATCGTGATCGTCGTTGGTCTGCTCTTGCGGCGGGCCGCCACCAGCCCCGCTCGTTACCCCCGAGTCGCCCTTTGGTGTCTCGGTACTGCCGCGATACTCCTCGCTATCAACGTCCCGCTGATACTGGTCACGCCCGGCCTGAACACGTCGCAAGCCGTCGGTTGGGCACACGGTGTCTTCACCACCGGAGCGGCGGGTGGAGCCGTCATCGGATTCATCGAAGCGCGGGCCATCGAACAGGCGCAGGCCGCCGAACGTGCCAGAGTCAGAGCGGCCGCCACCGAAGCGGAACGGGAACGACTCGATTACCTCAACAGCCTCCTCCGTCACGAGGTGCTGAACAACGCACAGGTCATCGTCGGCCGGGCCGAGTTGATCCGTGACGGACACGACGAAGACATCGAAACTCACTTGCGAGCGATTCAGAGCCAGAGTGAGGATATGACCCGTGTAATCGACGACGTGCGGACGCTCATCAAGGCGTTCCGAGACGACAGTTCGCTCGACGAGATCGACCTCTCCGCCCTTCTCAAAGCCGAGCTTGCAGACTTGCGAGCGACGTACGATTCAGTAGAGGTGACGGGAGATATCCACGAGGGCGTGTTCGTTCTCGGCGACGAGATGATGCGACGCATCTTCAGTAACCTCCTGTCGAACGCCGTCGAACACAACGATAGCGGCGTCCCCCACATCGAGATAACTGTCGAGCAGACGCCCGAAACCGTCGCCGTCCGCGTCGCCGACAACGGTCCGGGAATCTCGACGGCGGAACGTGCGACCCTCTTCGAACGAAACGAGAACGGCAACCATCAGGTCGGACTCTTCCTCGTGAGCGTGCTGGTCGAGCGGTACAACGGAACCATCGAACTCACCGAGACCGGTCCGGACGGAAGTGTATTCACAGTCGAGTTTCCGTCTATCGATACGACAATCGAGTCAGATATTCAGGCAACGGTCGAGACAGCACAGATTGTCGCATACTCTTCTCTGTAGCCGACGCTGGAAACGGATCTATTCCTGAAGGTAACTACAGCCGCACTCAGTCAGCCCTATTTCGCTCCCAGTTCGTCGAGCGCTCGCCGAGGGATTCCGTCGTTCCAGGCTGGATGTGAGCCACCGTAACGACAGCGAGCATCGACCCGAAACTGAGACAGAGCAGTCCCAGTGCGATAGCAATCTCGAACAGCGGTTCACTTGCGGATGAGAGTAGCGAATACATCGGCGACGAGTATAGCCTCTACTCCCTCGGTTAGCGTCGGAACGGACATTCCTTTCGGTATTGGTATAATTGTGGATTCTTTACGTTTTAGCATGACAGACGATTTCTGATAGGTCGTATTCACGCTATACTGCGGTTGACAGGTGTATTTATGGCACATCTACGACCGGCATGAGCGTTCGAAATCAGCTGCCGAGTCGACCAATGATTAGAAATCCAATATTAGATGCTGGTCGATAGCGAGCGGTCGAAGCGGATTTACGCGCCCGTCGGCTACCCCGGCACAATGAGCAAGCCCAGTCCCGACGTCTACGAGCAGGGCAAGGGCATGGACGCCCACAACTCGGTGATGCGCGAGGTGCGCTCGCGCAACGACTCGACGTACGACCCGCGCGAACCGACTCGCGTCTGGTTAGACGAGGACAACACGCCGAGTGGGGTGTACCAGAGCCTGACCATCATCTTGAACACCGGCGGCTGCCGGTGGGCGCGCGCCGGTGGCTGTACGATGTGCGGGTACGTCGCCGAGTCCGTCGAGGGCGGCAGCGTCGCCCACGAGGACCTCATGGCCCAGATTCAGCACTGTCTGGACCACGAGGCCGAGAACGCGGACGGGAAGTCGGGTCTCATCAAGATTTATACCTCGGGGAGTTTCCTCGACGAGCGCGAAGTCCCCGCCGAGACGCGACAGGCCATCGCTTCTGAGTTCGCTGACCGGGAGCGCATCGTCGTCGAGTCCCTGCCCGATTTCGTCGAGGAAGAGCGAGTCGCCGACTTCGTCGACGTCGGCCTCGACACCGACGTGGCCGTCGGCCTCGAAACCGCGACGGACCGCGTGCGCCACGACAGCGTGAACAAGTACTTCGACTTCGCGGACTTCGAGGCCGCCTGCGCCGCGGCACAGGACGCCGGAGCCGGCATCAAGGCGTACCTCCTGATGAAGCCGCCGTTCCTCTCCGAATCCGAAGCCGTCGAGGATATGAAGCGCTCCGTCAGGAACTGCGCCGCCGTCGACGGCTGTCACACCGTCTCGATGAACCCCTGTAACGTCCAACGGTACACGATGGTCGAGGAACTGTACCACGACGGTGGCTACCGCCCGCCGTGGCTCTGGTCGGTCGCCGAGGTGCTCGAAGCGACCGCCGACGAGGACGTCATCGTCGTCTCGGACCCCGTCGGCCACGGCAGCGACCGCGGCCCACACAACTGCGGGGACTGTGACGACCGCGTCCAGCGCGCGATCAAGGACTTCGACCTGCGGCAGGACCCGAGCGTCTTCGAGCAAGTCGACTGCGACTGCGAAGCGACGTGGGACGCCGTGCTGGAGCGCGAACGGAGCTACTCGCTCCCGCTGGCTCGATAGCGAACTCCCTCAGTATCGTCAATACCGCCCTCAGAGCGTGGCGTCGGGCGTGTGCTTCTCGCGCATCCGTTCGGCTTCACTCGCGTAGCGGTCGCGTGTCTCCTCGTCGTCGACGCTCCCGAGGTTGCCCGGCTCGACCAGCATCGAGACTGGCGTCTCACGGTGGTCGCCGGTGTAGGAGGTCAACGCCCGCTCTTTGCGGAAGTCGCGCTCGCCGTCCGGCGTCGCGTAGGTCAAGATGATGAGATTCTGCTCGTCGTCCGAGTAGGTCCGTTCGACCAGCCAGACCCGGACTGTGTCCGCTGTTTCGCTCGCTTCGTCTGTCTGCATACCAGATAGTACGTCGCAGCGATGAATGAGTCTGGCGGCGGCTCTCACGCACCGAGAATATCTCTTTCACTTTCACTCCGGTAGGGTGGTGCTTTTACCTCTCCGGTTCCATAGGATGTTCTAGGGGCCGCGGAACCTGTCACACGCTCCACTGGCCCCATCCTATCCTTTGCTCACCGCCGGAGACGGCAGAAGACAGATACCGGCCCGGAGTCACTACTCCGTCATGCGACGCCTGTTTGCCGTTCTCGCCCTCCTCGGAGCTGTCGGTCTCTTCGCCTTGTTCGCCGCCCTCGGTGGCGGTTTCGGTCCGTTCCAGCAACCGCCGGCGGTACAGGTCGCCGAGAACGAACCGACCGAGGACGTGCTGTATCCGTTTCGCCACCGCGATCAGTCAGGGGCGGTGAGCTACGTCCACGTCGGCGAACGGGCTGACGGGAGTCCAAAGCCAATCGCTGTGACGATCTTGAACGACGGTCCCGAACGCGAGTTGCCTCTCTCGGTCCGCCATTCTCCGACAAACGAGACAGTGTACGAACGGATGGTCTCCATGCCCGCCAACGCCACCGTCGTCATCGTGTTCCACCGGCCGTCGGATTACGTGGTGACAGTGACGACGGCGAGAGGGACGAGCGATATTCCGGTCCGAGGAGACGAGTTCGACTGTAACGACCAGACCTACGGCGTCGCCGTCGAACCCGACGGGCAGACCGGCGTGACCCACATCGGGACGACGATTGGATGTAGCGGTTAGTCGGCGAAACCCTGCAAAACCGGTTCGCCGTCGGTACGACCGAGGTCTTCGAGCGACGCTCGTTCGGGGTGGGGCATCATCACGGCGACGTGGTCGGACTCGCCGGTGATGCCCGCAACGGCGTGTTTCGAGCCGTTGGGATTGGCTTCCGAAGTGACGTTACCCTCGGCGTCGCAGTACTTGAAGAGGATACGGTCGTCGGCTTCGAGTTCGTCGAGTCGCTCGTCGTCGATCTCGTAGCGGCCTTCGCCGTGGGCGATGGGCAGTTCGACGACGTCGCCTTCCTCGTAGTGGCGGGTCCACGGCGTGTCGGCGTTTTCGACGCGGAGGTGGACGTGTTCGCACTGGAAGCGCGCGCTCTCGTTGGTCGTGAACACGCCGGGGGTGAGCGCGGACTCACAGCCAATCTGCGCGCCGTTGCAGACGCCGAGTACGGGCGTCCCCTCGTCGGCGGCCTCGCGGACCTCTTCCATGATGGGCGAGCGAGCGGCCATCGCACCGGCCCGGAGGTAGTCGCCGTAGGAGAACCCGCCGGGGAGCATGATGCCGTCGACGTCCGCGGGCAGTCCGTCCTCGTGCCAGACGAGTTCGGCGTCGAATCCCAGCGACTCCAGCGCTTGCACAGAGTCACGGTCGCAGTTCGACCCACCGAACTGAATCACTGCAATCGTCATTCGGCCTGTTCGACCTCCACGTCGTAGTCGTGGATAGTCGGGTTCGCCAGCAGGCGCTCGGCCATCTCCTCGGCGCGCTCGGCCGCTCCGGCGGCGTCCTCTGCGTCTAAGTCGATCTCGAATCGGTCGGCCGAGCGCAGGTCGTCGAGTTCGAACCCGAGGCGTTCGAGTTGGCGCTGGGTGGTCTCGGCCTCCGGGTCGAGGACCCCGTGTTTCAGCCGAACGGTGACGGTGGCGGTGAAGGCAGTCATTACTCGGTGGCGGGCGTGCGGCGGAGAAAACGCTTGTGTTCTGGGGCAGCGCGAGACCATCGGTCTCGCGCTATGGCGAACGGCGACTGCGTCGCCGTGAGCAGCGCGTGGTCGCGGGTTATCTGCTGGTTCCGCTCACCTCCGCACTTTCCGTGGAGCCTGCGGTCTCGCGCCGTTCACGGCTCGCTCCGCTCACCGTTCACGTGTAACGTGGAGCCGGCGGCACCACGCTCAAAACGAAGCCTTTTGCATCGCGCCCGCAGAACAGAGTGGCAATGAATCGCTACACCGTAGGGAGGTGGCAGGCGTGACCCGCGGCTTCACCGAGATAACTGTCGTCGGCGACGACGACACAGGACTCATCGCGGAGGTCACCTCGCTCCTCTTCGAGCGCGGCATCAACATCGAGGATTTGGACCAGGCGGTCCGCGACGGCGTCTTCCGGATGACGATGCACGTCGACACCGCCGACATGGTGACGACCGAGGAGAAACTCCGCGAGGACCTCACCGAACTCGGCGACGAGTTGGGCGTCGACGTACAGGTCCGGTTCCCCGCCGACCGCGAGACCCAGTCCATCGCCGTCCTCGTCACGAAGGAATCGCACTGTCTGGAGGCGCTGTTCGAGGCGTGGGCCAACGGCGATTTGGGTGCGGACATCGAGGTGGTCATCGGCAACCACAGCGACCTCGAACCGCTGGCGAAGAAGTACGACGTGCCGTTCCACGACATCGGCGACGAGAAGGGCACGCCCGACGAAGAGCACTTGCTCGAACTGCTCGCGGAGTACGACGCCGACCTCATCGCACTGGCTCGCTACATGCGCATCCTCTCGCCAGACGTGGTGTTTCGCTACGAGAGCCGTATCATCAACGTCCATCCGAGTCTGCTCCCCGCGTTTCCCGGCGCGTCGGCGTACATGCAGGCCATCGAGGAGGGCGTCCGCATCGCCGGCGTCACCGCTCACTACGTGACGACTGACTTGGATCAGGGTCCCATCATCACCCAGCGAGCGTTCAACGTCCCCGACGACGCCACCGAAGAGGAACTCCAGCAACTCGGCCAACCGCTCGAAGCTGAGGCGCTCATCGAGGCCATCAAACTCCACCTCAACGACGAGGTGACGGTCCACCGCGGCCGGACGAAACTCCGCGACCCCGAGGAGACCGACGTGCAACTCGGCGCGCCCGAGACGCTCGACGACGAGAACCCGGATCGCCCCATCGACGGACTCGGCGAGTTCGTAGCTGGCGACGAGGCGGAGTCAGAAGCTGAGGCAGACGATTAAGCCATGGAAGACGCGCGATAGCGCGTGTCTGACTCCTTCGTCGGCTATCTCATTGAAGCGGACGACTAGCGAGGGTCTGCCCTTCGGTCAGACCCTCGGAACGTCGAACGGGGAGCGAAGTGACCCGTGAGACGCACGATTCGAGCGGAGCGAGACTCACGACAATGCGAGCGACAGTCCACGGAAGCCGCTGCCTGCCGGACGGAAGCTGGCGGCTAACACGGCTCTCACGCTCTTTGTACGGGAGGTCAGAGACCGTAGACGACGCGTTACAATACCCGAACAGCGGCGACTGTCGCCAACCGTGTCACCGACGACCGACCGCTACCGAACCGGTATCGTTCCGCTCGACAGAGAACTCGGCGGCGGGATTCCGGTAGGGAGCATCGTCGCGCTCACCGCGCAGCCGGCCAGCCAGTCCGAACTGCTCCTCTACGGACTTGCCTCGGAACAGCAGACTCTATATCTAACCGCTGAACGGACGACACTATCGGTACGGACGGCCATCGAGGACAGCGGCTGCGACCTCACGCGCATCAACGTCCACGCGGTGGACCGCGACACCCCGCTGACGGACGCCCTCGAATACGTCCGGCGATTCGACTCGGCGTCGGTCGTCGTCGTCGACCCGATGGATGTCATCGAGCGACGTGACCCGGCACAGCTCAGGGAGTTTCTCGTCACGCTCCGCGGTCGCTTGCTCGAAACCGGTAGCGTCGCCGTCTTGCACTGTCTCGACGGCCGGGACGTGCCCGACCAGCGCGACCGGACGACCTACATGGCCGATATCGTCTTTGATCTGCAGACATGCGTGGATGGCGACACGGTCGAGAATTGGCTGTCGGTCCCAAAGTTTCGCGGTGGCCCGGCGCTGACCGAAGCGATGCGACTGGAACTCACAGAGCGAATCGTGGTCGATACGAGCCGTGATATCGCCTAGAAGTCTCGGACAGCGTCGACGGCTTCGGGGAGGGGCGGGGCGTCGAAGATATCGCCGCCGACGTAGGCGTTCGTCCCGGCGCAGTAGAGATCTCGGACGGCCGCGACGACGGAATCGTCGAGGTGTTCGGGCGAGCGCTCACAGAGGGACTTCCAGTCGGCGACGTTCTCCTCGTTCGCTCGGCGCTTGGCGTCGCTGACGGCGTCCACCCATTCGGGCTGGGTGTGTTTGTGGTACTGGCGGACGACCTCCTTCGAGACCTGCTGGCCGTCGTAGGAGAAGCGGTTCTCGTCGAAGGTGCCGACGACATCGGCGACGCGGACCTGTCCCTCGTGATAGAGGCACTCTATCTTCCCGTCCTCGTGGACGAGGTCGGCATCGGCGGCGTGGTCGGTGACGATGTGGTTGACCGCGAGAGCGAGTTCGGCCAGTTGGTCGATGTCCGCCGCACCGGCGATGCGGTCGGCCTCCTCGCGGTCGAGATAGCGGTCCTGCTCCTCGTACTTCGTGGAGAACTCGACGATGGGTTCGTCTAAGTCGACGGGTTCGACGGGCCACTCGTCGTACTCCAGTCCGTGGTCGCTCGGCTCCGTGCGCGAACGCAGGGAGGAGCCGACAGGGACGCGGTTGCGGAAGACGACCTCCAGCGGAACGAGGTAGTTCTGCCCGGCGGCGTCGTGGAACGCCTCGTAGTCGTAGGTCCCGTCCTCGAAAGGGAGGTCGGGCACCTGCGTCAGCGAGATGACCATCTCCGCCGGGACTTCGCCGGTCGACAGTGCCTCGCCGAGGTCTAACACGTCGTTGCTGTCGCCAACGCGGACGCCCTCGTAGTGGGTCGGGATGTGGTTCTCCTCTAGCAGTTGGAAGTTGAACGCCCCCATCGCACAGAGTGAGGCCCCCTTCTGTGGAATCTGGTCCGGCATCTTCCCCCAGTCGAACACCGAGTAGTCGTCCGTGAACACGAACGCCCCGCGGCCGAGGTCTGTGGCTGTTGCGGGTTCGTCTATGCGGAACTCCTTGACGCTCGTCATTGGCGTCGCTTCGCGTGGGGGGACAAAGACGTTTTCACTTGCGACTGCTCGGTGAGGACTGTCGAGACCGCCCGGCCAGTCCCGGCGTCGGCGGGACCGCTCGCTTGTGCGCCGTCTGTTGGTACATCCTCACCAGTCGTTCGGCTGTCTCCAGGCCGAGGTCCAACCCCTCTGCGGCGGCCTTCATCGGGAGGCCTCGGTCGACGAGCCGTCCGAGAAACGGATCGATGGTCTCGTAGGGCGCACCGAGGTCGTCGGCGTCGGTCTGAGCGGGGTAGTCGCCGGCGGTCGGTTCCGCCTTGACGATGCGCTCGGGGACGCCGAGGTGTTCGGCGAGATCCCGAACCTCCGTCTTGTAGAGGTCCCCCAGCGGGCACAGGTCCGCAGCACCGTCGCCGTACTTCGTGAGGTAGCCCAACAGGAGTTCCGAGCGGTTCGACGTGCCGAGGACGAGGCGGTTCGTCCGGTTGGCGGCGTAGTACGCACACACCATCCGGAAGCGGGCGACGACGTTGCCGAGCGCGCGGTCGACCGTCGGCGTCGTCTCGTCCGTCTCGTCCGGATCGAGTAGTGGGGCGACGCTCTGGTCGAACTGGTGGAGCAGCGGTCGGAGGTGAACGCGCTCGAAGTCGATACCGAGGTGATCTGCGATCGCACCGGCCTCCATCGCGGCCGAGGCGTCGGTCTTGTGACAGGGCAGGGCGAGGCCGAGGACGCGGTCGCTTCCCAGCGCTTCGACGGCCAGCGCCGCCGTCACCGTCGAATCGAGGCCGCCGCTCATGGCGACGACGACGCCCGCTGCGTTCGCCGTTTCGACCCGTTCACGGACGAACGCGACGAGCGCCGACTCGACGGCCGTCGGATCGTCCATCCGTGTCGGTATGTAAGTGCCGGGATACTGCATATCTTCGCCCTGAATCGAACAGCTGTTTTCTTCCATAGATAAGACAGACCGAACGGTGACATATACGACTAGTCCTTAAACAATTGATTGACTATCCCTGTGTGCCAATGTGTTGGTATCCCGTCACACAGAGAAACGACTTTGTTACCGACGACATAGCGCCGACCACATGAGCGCGAATCTGCTCGTCGAGGGGATCGTTATCCTGTTGGCGACGGGGGCGATATGGAAAGGGAGTGACTGGCTGGAGACGGCGAGCGAACGGCTGGCGACGTACTACGGTCTCCCACAGGTCGTCCAGGGAGCTATCGTCGTCGCCATCGGTTCGAGCTTTCCGGAACTGGCGAGCGTCGTCGTCGCGGCACTTAGAGAGTCGCTTGCGCTCGGTGTCGGGGCCATCGTCGGGTCGGCGATATTCAACGTCCTCGTCATCCCGGCAGTGGCGGGCATCGCCACCGACGACTACATCGAGTCCAACCGGACGCTGGTGTACAAAGAGGCCCAGTTCTACATGCTCGCCGTCTCGGTGTTGCTCATCACGTTCGCACTGGCGGTCATCTACTATCCCGTCGAGGGGACGCTCTCGGGGTCGGTCACGCGGCCGCTCGCGCTCATCCCGCTGGCGCTATACGGCCTCTATATCTTCATCCAGTATCAGGACACGACAGAACACGAAGCCGACGAGGCCGACGCCGAAGGGATCGCCGTTGGCCGCCAATGGCTCTTCTTGCTCGCGGGGCTGGCGGTCATCCTCGTCGCCGTCGAGCGACTCGTCCACTCGATTCGGTTGATCGGCGAGTCGTTCGGCGTCCCAGGCTTCTTACTTGGCGTGACCATCCTCGCCGCCACGACGAGTCTACCGGATACGCTCGTCAGCGTGCGTGCGGCCCGCGATGACCGGGGCGTCGCGTCGCTGGCGAACGTCCTCGGGTCGAACACGTTCGACCTGCTGGTGGCTATTCCGGCTGGCGTACTCATTGCCGGCGCAGCACCCATCGACTTCGCCATGGCGGTGCCGATGTTCGGCATCCTCACCGCGGCGACTATCTTGCTGTTCACCGTCCTCCGGACGGATCTCGAACTGAGCGATACCGAGTCCTACGCCTTGCTGGGCGCGTACGTCCTGTTTGTCGCGTGGGTGGTCGCCGAGACAGCCGGAATCGTCGTCGGTATCTTGCCGTCGGGGTGACGGCGAGACGCGCTTCGAATCGGAGTAAATTGCTGCCGCTCTCGCCGCCGACCCACACGCTTTTGGCCGTCGTCACCGTCCGATAGGGCAATGTCGGACGCCTTCGACGCGGCACAGCAGAGCGGCGAGGAATTCGACTTCGCCCACCAACCGACGACCGACCAGTCCTTCGAGAACGCGCTGGCCAAGGCCCGGAACGGTGAACGCCTGACAGTCGACGACGGCGTCGAACTCATCACGACCGGGACAGACCGGGCGGGTCTCGACGACCAGCGCAAGGAACTGGTCCTCGAAGCGGCCGACCGGCGGCGCGCCGAGGTGGTCGGCGAGGAGGTGACGTTCGTCGCCAACCTCAACAACAACGTGACGACGGCCTGCAACACGGGCTGTCTGTTCTGTAACTTCAAGGACCGCTCCGAGCAGTTCCGCAGCGACTATCAGGAGGAACACGGCGGATTCACGAAGACACCCCAGGAATCGCGTGAGATCGTCGCCGACGCCGTCGAACGCGGCATCTACGAAGTCACGTCCGTCTCCGGTCTCCACCCGGCACTCGCACTGGACGACGAGCACCTGGAGATACTGGAGACGAGCGAACGGGGCGACCTGAACTACCGGCCCGCGAGCGAGTACGATACCGATCCGGGGACCTACACGGAGCAGATTCGCGCGATGAGCGTCGACGGCGTCCACGTCCACTCGATGACGCCCGAGGAAGCGTACCACGCCCGCCGCGGGACGGAGTGGTCCTACGAGGCGGTGTTCGAACGGCTACAAGACGCCGGTCTCGACAGCGTCCCCGGCACCGCCGCCGAAATTCTCGTCGACGAAGTCAGAGACGTCATCTGCCCGGGTAAGATCGACAGCGGCGAGTGGGTCGAAGCGATGGAAGCGGCCGCGAACGTCGGCCTCGACACGACGGCGACCATCATGTACGGCCACGTCGAGAACGCGAAACACCGCGTCATGCACCTCCGGACGATACGAGAGTTACAGGACCGGACCGGCGCGATTACGGAGTTCGTCCCGCTCTCGTTTATCCACCAAGAGACGCCGCTGTACGAACGGGGGATGATCGAGGGCGGAGCCACCACCGACGAAGACGAGTTGATGATCGCCGTCTCGCGGCTTTTCCTGGACAACGTCGAGCACGTCCAGTCCTCGTGGGTGAAATACGGCGACGAACAGGGACTGAAGATGCTCAACTGCGGTGCGGACGACTTTATGGGAACGATCCTCTCAGAGGAGATTACCAAACGTGCCGGCGGCGGCTACGGGGAGTTCCGGTCGGTTCGGGAGTACGTCGACATGATAACCGCGCTCGGCCGGACGCCTGTCGAGCGCTCGACGGACTATCGGCAGCGCCGAACGGTCGACGCGGATTCCGATGTCGTGGGACCGACGCTCGGTCCCAAAGCGGACGGGACGCCGCTGTTGGAGTGACTGTGGCGTCGTCGTCACTCCGGTGAACCGTTCTCGACGGCAGAACCGAGTCGGCCACTGACTAGTCGTGACCGACTCGAAACGGCGTCGTACCCGGGAAAGCTGTCAGAGGCATGTCCCAGGTATGCAAAATATTGGAGGCGGAGCCGGTATATATGTACAACCTAGATGGCTAGGCGGCCCCTGTCGTACGCGTCGTGGTCCGTTTTCGCTCTCATTTCGGCGGTGTACCTGACGTGTCAGCCGGGTTCTCGCCCCGGGCGAGTATCGACCGAAATCGCTCGCCGGCCGGGGTGTCGGCTTCGACGGCGTCCTCGATTGGGTCCGAGAGCCAGCCGTCGTCGACGAAGTGCGCGTACACCGGCAGGCGCTCGACGAGCGGCACGTCGGCGGCGTCGGCGACGGCTTCTAACTCCCGAAGGGCGGGCCACTCGTACTCGGGATTGATGTGGTCGACCGTCACCGGTGAGACGCCACCGAGATCGTCGATGCCGCAGTCGGTCAGCTCGCGGGCCGGCGCGAGGTTCGGCGGCACCTGTACCGAGATGTCGTCGGGGAGGCCCGCACGGGCCATCGCGGTCACGCGGCGCATCGTTCCCAGGTCTGGCGAACCACCCTGCCAGCGCTCGTTCTCGGCGACGGGCTGGACGATGACCTCCTGAATATGACCGTAGCGTTCGTGCATCTCGGCGATGGCCAGCAGGCTCTTCGCCCGGTCGGGCCACCCCTCGCCGATGCCGACGAGGATGCCGGTCGTGAAGGGGACGCCGAGTTCGCCCGCGGTTCGGATAGTCGCCAGGCGCTGTCCGGGGTTCTTCGCGCGCGGGCCGCCGTGGGCCTGCACGTCAGCCGTCGTCTCCAGCATCACGCCCATCGAGGCGTTCAGGTCCGCGACGGTCGCCATCTGCTCGCGGGTCTGGTCGCCAGGGTTAGCGTGAGGGAGCAGCCCCTCTTCGAGTGCGATTTCACAGGCTTCGCGGAGGTACTCGTGAATCGTGTCGTGGCCGTACTCGGCCAGTTGGTCGTACATCGCCGTGTAGCGGTCGTCGGGGTCGTCGCCGAAGGTAAAGAGCGCCTCCGTACACCCGGCGTCGGCCCCTCGCCGACACGTCTCGCGGATCTCCTCGGGAGACATGAGGTCGGCCTGTCCGGGCGGGTCGTAGTAGGTGCAGTAGGTACAGGTGTATCGGCAGGCGGTCGTCAGCGGGACGAACACGTTCCGGCAGTACGAGAGCTCGTCGGCGCGTTGGACGTTCGCCGGCCTCGCCGTCAGCAGGCGCTCGACGTCCGCGTCGGCGATGGCAAGGTCGATGTCGTACTCGTCGGCCCCGGGAATCACGTACGCCGTTCGACGCTCCGCGGTGAAAAGCGTTCACTCACGCTCGACGCCGACGCGCCCGTCGTCGAGAGCGAGTTCGAACCCGGCGTCGGCGAGCCACTCGCTGGCCGCGGCGTCGCCGTGTAATAGCACCTCCGCGAGGTCCGCCGGTTCGTCGATGTCCGTCGCCAGTAGGCGGGAGTCCACCTCCGTGAGGTCGGCCCCGACCTCCGCGGCGATACGGCGGTGGTCCCGAATCGACGCGCCGTGGTAGTCCACGTAGAAGTCGGGATGGCGACAGACGAAGGCGTTCGTCCCGCCGCCCAGGCCGGGCGCGAGTACCACGTCGGCGTCGGGTGCGAACAAGCGCTCGACCGTTTCGGGCGTAATCAGGGGTAAGTCGGCCATCACCACGGCGAGCGCCTCCTCGGTGAGCAGGTCGTTGACGAGGGCGTCTAGTCCGCGATCGTCGACCGTCACCGGCGCGTCACACTCTATCGGTGCCGTCGAGACGACCTCGGGGTCGTAGCCCGCGCCGTCGAGGGCAGCGAGCACGTCGGTGAGCATCGCCTTCGTGAACTCGCGGCGCTCGTCAGGGGACAGAACGGGAGAAAGTCGCGTCTTCGGGTCGGACCCCGAGACGGGGACGACGACACGCATTACAGTTTGCTGTAGTCGTCGCCCTGGGTCTTCGTGTACAGGACGTAGCCGCCACCGAGGAGGACGAGGAGCGCGACCAGCCCACCGCCGGCCAGCAGCAGCGTCTTTGTGGTCTGCTGGCTCTGCTCGGCCTCCTGGGCCGTGGATTCGGCGTCCTCGGCGAGATTCTGTGCGTTCTCGAAGTTGTCGTTCTCGTAGGAGGAGATGGCGCTCTCGATGAGGTTTTCGGCCTCCTGGTTCCCACCGGCATTGTCGACGGCCTGCTGGGCGCTATCGATTGCCTGTCGCGCCTCTCTACTCTCTTTCGTGTAGTGGTGGGCCGTGTCGTTCCGGAACGTCTCCTCGTTGTTCCCGCTCACGCGCGTGAGTTCGGCGACGGTGTACTGCTGTGGCGGTTCGTAGGTGTAGTTCTCGACGGCCGGCGTCGTTCCGGAGAGTTGCACCCGAACCTCGTCGCCGTTGTTGTCGATGTCGAGCGCCTTGGTGAAGTTCTGGCCGCCGTAGGTCGTCTGATCGACCTGGCTGCCGGCCCGAAGCACCGTCACGGTCCAGCTCACGTCCTGCAATTCCGTCTGGCCGCGGAGCGTCCACTGGTTCGACGTCCCGGTGAACGGGTCGTCGACCGTGTACGTGACCGATACTTCGTCGCCGACGGCGGTCTCTCCGGGGACGCCCTCTGCGGAGACGGAGAAGGCGCTCGCGGTGCCAGCGAAGGCGAGAAGCCCCACTACGCACAGGAGGACGGCGGCGCCCTTAGAATAGCGGATCGAGTTCATCCTCATCGTCTTCGACCAAGTCCTGCAAGTTTCCGTCGCTCTGTTCACGGATATCGTCGATGTTGTCCTGGGCCTCGATGGCGACCTGCTGGAGCTCCTTGATGCGCGGGACGTTGTGGACGCCCGCCAGCAGGATGGACGCGGCGACCTTCGGGGAGTTCGTCGGGTAGTCCCCGCCGCGGACCTCCATCGAACCCGTCTGCTCCTCTAGCCACTTCCGGCCGCGCTCTATCCCTTTCCGATTCAGGTGCGCCGGCGGTCCGGCCATCACGAGGAGCGCGCGCTCTGCGCCCTCAATCTCACAGGGCAGTGTCAGTCGACCGAGCGCCGCCTTCCGGACGAGCGACGTGATTCGGTTGGTCGTGTTCGCCGTATCCAGCCCGTCGTCGCCGCCGTCGTCGCCGGTGAACCGGGAGAGGAGCCCCCCGCCGCCGCTGGACGTGATGTCGACGTCTTCGGAGGCGTATCCCACCGTCGAGACGCCGCCGCCGTCGAGCGTGTTGATGATCTCGGATGAGTCGACGACGCTCTCTGCGATGTTGTCGCCGGCCTCGACTTCGCCGGCCCCGAAGAGGACGCCGAATCGACGGACGATCTCCTCGTTGATGTGGTCGTAGCCGCCCTCGACGGACTCGCCGGTCTTTCGCCAGGCGTCGTTGTCGAAGACCATGAGGTTGTCCACCTCGCGGACGAACGTCTGGAACGAGCGCGCGGCGTTCAGCGTGTAGATGCCGCCCTCGTCGCTCCCCGGCAGGACGCCAAGGCCGTAGACGGGCTCGGTGTAGATGCGCTTGAGGTGCTTCGAGATGACCGGCGACCCGCCGGACCCGGTCCCACCGCCGAGACCCGCGACGACGAGGAACGCATCGACCTCGTGGACGGGGATGTTGTCGATGGCCCCCTGCACCTCGTCGATGTCCTCTTCGGCGATTTCCGCGCCGAGTTCGTTGTCTGCGCCCACGCCGTGGCCCTTGACGCGGGCCTGGCCGATGAGCACTCGATTCTCCTCCGGGATGTGTTCCAGTCCGAGCAGGTCTGCTTTCGCCGTGTTGACCGCCACAGCAGAGCGGACGATTCCCGAGTCCGTGTTCCGATCGTACTCGAGGAATTTGTCCACGATTTTGCCGCCGGCCTGCCCGAAGCCGATCATCGCGAGTTTCATGATTAGGTCTTCCGCTTAAAAGGGGTAAGTAGGATAGTGCCTATAAGTTTTTTCCCCAAATATCACCGCTGAAAGTCTGAATCAGGAATGAAAACACACCGATTAGACGGTGAGAACGGGCGCTAGCCGCGCTACGAGAGCAGTATCTCGGCGACTCGGCGTGTCGATGAAACTGGTGCCTGTGGCCTAATATTCAAACTGCTGAAACTTTGTTTCCGCGGGCGTCGTTCCGACCTACCGCCGTACCCCGAGGTAGTCACCGAACGTCCGGAACTCACTCACGTCGTAGCCGAACGCGTCGACGTCGTTGTCGCCGGGCGTGTTGTCGAAGTCTAGCCCCTCGTACTGGTCGCTGCCCATCGGGAACCCGAGGCTCCCCAACACCGGAAGTCCGACCTTCGCCAGTTCCATCGGGAGCGGGACGATGGTGATGGATTTGCCCTCGCTCTCGTAGACGAGTTCCGTCGCCTCCCGAAGCGAGAGGACTTCGGGGCCGCCGATTTCGTATATCTCGCCGACGTACTCCTCACCGTCCAGCACATCAGCCAGTATCGGGACGAAGTCCTCGACCCAGACGAGTTGGAAGTGCGCCTTCTGCCCGCCGCCGGGCAGGGGATACAGCGGCACGCCGGGGGCGAAGATCTGCTTGAGCCGTTTGGTGAAGTAGACGAACTCGTCGCCCTCGCCGAAGACGATAGAGGGCCGGAAAATCGTCCAGTCGAGGTCTGAACGTTTGACCGCTTCTTCGGCCTTTCCCTTCGCTCGCAGGTAGTGTGTCGGCCCGTTCGGGTCCGCCCCCAGCGCGCTCATCTGGATGTATCTGGAGACACCGTGTTCCTCGGCGGCCCGCACCGCGTTCTTCGTCCCACCGAGGTGGACCACCTCGTGCATCTCGTTACCGCCGTCGGGTTTGAACAGCGGCGTCAGTGCGGGAAGGAAGAAAACGGCGTCCTGTCCCTCGAATGCACCTTCGATGCTGTTGTAGTCGGTAACGTCGCCCTCCTTTCGGGTGACGCCCGTCGGCAGGTCGGCGTCGTGGGGGTTCCGCGACAGCGCGGTGACCTCGTGGTCTCGATCGTCGAGTTCCCGACACAGATACTGTCCGACGAAGCCAGTTCCGCCGACGACAAGTACGTCCATACCCGAACGCTCGCCCGGCCGCCTCCTAAAGGTACGCCGCAACCAGTTTGGGAGTCCGCGGCGGGAGGGGTCTGAGGGGGTCCGAGTCGCTTACGTGCCCCCGTGCCGACGCTCGGATATGCTCGTCACGCTCGAAGGACTCGACGGGAGCGGGAAGACCACGGTCTGGGAGCGGCTACGGGCCGACGACGCCCTGCCGACCGACGCGACGTTCACCCGCGAGCCAACCGATAGCTGGTACGGCGAGGCCGTCCAGCGTTCTATCGACGACGCCGACGCCGACTCGGTAGCCGAACTGTTCCTCTACACCGCCGACCACGCCGCCCACCTCGCTGAGACGGTTCGTCCCGGGCTCGAAGATGGCGGACTGGTCGTCTCCGACCGATACTCCGACTCGCGCTACGCCTATCAGGGCGCGACGCTCGCCGAGACCGACTGGTTCGAGGACCCGCTGGCGTACGTCCGCGAGATCCACGCCCCGTGGACGCGCCCGCCGGACCTGACGGTGTATCTCGACCTCGACCCCGAGACAGCGGCTCGACGCAGCGGTGCCACCAACAAGTTCGAGACAGCCGACTATCTGGCCGGCGTCCGTGAGAACTACGACCGTCTCCGAGCGGACGACCCCGAGCGGTTCGTCACGGTCGACGCGACGACCGAACCGGACGACGTGTACGACCGCGTCCGGACGGCCATCGTCGAGCGTCTCTGAACTCAGTTCGTCGACGTCGGGAGTTCGACATCGTCCGGCGCGGGCATCCAGATGTAGTCGAAGGTCATCCCGATCGCCAGCGGTACCACGATCGTGAGGAAGACGACGAACCCCGGGCCAAGCGTGAGGTCGCCGCCGAACCCGAGCGTCGCCAACACCATGAACAGGACGAACATGGCGACCGGACAGAGTAGTATCGAGTAGAGCAGGCCGCCCCAGCGGGTGTTCATCCGAACCCGGAAAAAGCGGGTCATGAGTGCCGTCACGGCGCTGTTTACCAGCACGATGACGAGCAAGCCGACGAGTCCCACGACGCTGACCATACAGTCGCTACGACGGCGATGCTCTTTGCGGTGTCGGAACCGACTCACTCCAGACAGATGTACGTCCGCGTGTCGGCGACGCCCTCTAAGTCTCGCACGCGCGTCGCCACCGACTGCATCACGTCGTACACCTCCGGCCCGCTCGCCTCCGCGATGATGTCGTACTGTCCGGCGACGATGTGCGCCTCGGTGATGCCTTCGGACTGACGGACGGCTTCGAGGAGTTCGTCGGACTTGCCTGCCACCGTCTTGACCATGATGAACGCCGTGACCATACTGTGCGATGATGTACCATGCCACCAAAAAGTTTCCCGCGTTCGCCCCTCGCCATCGGTCCGCCCGCCGGGATACTTTTATTCATCCCCGTGTCTTACGGCTTGACATGCGATTTGTTATCGTGGGTGCAGGCCGCGTCGGCCTCCGAACCGCGCGCGTACTGCAAGAGAGCGGACACCACGTCGTCCTCATCGAACAGGACGAAGGAGCCGTCGAGCGGGCCCAGACCGCTGGTTTCGAGGTCATCGAGGGCGACGGTGCCATCGAGGAGACGCTGTCGCTCGCCGACCTCGACTCGGCCGACGCGGTCGGCGCACTCACCGGCGACCTGAACGACAACTTCGTCGCCTGCATGATCGGCAAACAGCACGGCTGTCGAACCGTCATGCGTATCGACGAAGACTACCGCGAGGAGATCTACCGCCGCTACGCCGGTGACGTCGACGAGGTCATCTACCCCGAACGACTCGGTGCGATCGCCGCAAAGAACGCGCTCTTAGGCGGGAACATCCGCGCTGTCGCGGACGTGGCACAGAACCTCCAGCTCGTCGAGTTCACCATTACGGACGCCTCGCCGATGAACGGTTACTCGCTTTCGGAACTGGAACTGCCCGCCAACGCCCGGCTCCTCGCCCACGGGAAGGGCAAGGCCGCACTGACGATTCCAGACGCAGACGAGACGCTCGAAGAGGGCGACCACATCGTCGTCCTCGCCGACTTCGACACCCTCGGCGACGTCCGAAGCATCGTCGCCGGTGAATCCGGCCGCGCGACTGCACTCGGAGGTGCCTGATATGGTCACTGCCTACGTCATGGTCAAAGCTCACACCGGCGACGCGGACCGCCTGAAAGACGAAATCGAAGCTATCGACGGCGTCCGTGAAGCCCACATCGTCGCCGGCGACGTCGACCTCATCGCCAAGGTAAACGTGGACACGCCCGCGGAGGTCAAAGACGTCGCCGCGACCCACATTCAGGACATCAAGGGCGTCGAGAGCACGCAGACGTACATCGCTATGGACTGATTTTCACTTCGCGCTCGCAGTGAAACGGCGGCGAGGCCGCCGTATGCTATCGTCTACAGCGGCGTGCCGCCGCGGGTCCCCTCGCTGCCGCCGGAACTCGCCGAGTTCATCAGTTCGGCGACGGTGCCGACGTAGTCGTAGCCGGGGACGATTCCCTCGACGTAGGTGCCCTCGACGTACTCGACGAACGCCTTCGCCACGTCGGCGGCCTGCCGTTCGCCGCCGAGGCTGAACCGGTAGGTGACGACGACTTCCTCGCCGTCGCGTTCGACCGCGTACTCGTCGAGTTCGACGGCGACGCGCGTCGCCTTGGGCGCGTCTTCGAGACGGCGCTCCAGCGTGTCGAACCAACCATCACAGACGGCCGGCCCCACGTCGTCGGCCGTCGCGGCCTGTAACGTCGGCGCTCGAACCGTCACCGCGTAGTTCGTCTCCCACGTCTCGCCCTCGCTCGCGGTCACGCGACCGTCGAAACGAGTCGTCTTGATGGCGTACCCCTCGTCGCTCCCGGCGAACTGCTCGCGGCTCTCGAAGGCGTTGGCAACGTCCGGTGGAACGTCGGTCATTGGGACTCTATAGCCGTCTGAGCCGGAAAAGCGCGTCGCCTCGTCGAGTCGTCGCCGATTCGCACTCTCACGTCCGTTGTTCCTGATCGATGTCTCGGAACTCGAAGCGCGCGCCGCCGGCTTCGCTCTCGTTCACTGTTACCTCCCAGCCGTACGCGGTCGCTAACTCGCTGACGAACGCTAGTCCCAGTCCGGACCCGCCCCCGTCGGCCGCAGTCGTATAGCCCGCCTCGAACACGGTGTCGCGTTCGTCAGGCGGGATGCCCGTCCCGTCGTCTTCGACGTAGAACCCGGTCGGGAGTTCGCCCACCGTGACGGTGATGTCCCGACCCCCGTGCTGGAGCGCGTTGTCGAAGAGGTTTCGAAGGAGGTGTCTGAGGTACGTCTCGTCGGCCGCGACCGTGTAGTCGCCATCGGTCTCGAGGGTCCCGCTGGTCGTGTCGATCTCCTCCCAGACGTCCCGTGCGACGGGTACGAGCTGGAGAGCCGTTGGGTCGCTGACCGCTTCCTCTCCCCGAGTTAGCACCAGCATGATGTTGATCATGTCTTCGATACGGTCGAACGCTTCGATGACGTACTCGACCGCGTCCGAGTCTGACTTCGAGGAGAGCTGTTGTCCGTAAATCTGCCCGACCGCAACTGGATTTCGGAGCTCGTGGGCGAGCATGCTGGCGAAGCTCTCCAGTCGTTCGTTCGACTGCTCCAGTTGCCGTTGATACGCTCGCCGGTCGGTGATATCCTGTGACAGCCCCAGCGCCGCGAAGATGTCACCGTCGTCGTCACGAACCGGATGGAAGTGAAACTGGTACGTCTCCTCGCCGACAGACTCTTCGAACGTGGATATCTCGCCGTCGAGTGCTGCTCGGTAGTGGGGAACGACGACGTCTGCCAGTTCCGATGGCAACGCGTCCCGGAGCAGTTCCCCTTCCAACTCAGTTCTCGTCACACCGGAGTCCCCCTCCGGCGTCCCACCGAACGTGACGTATCGGAGGTCCCGGTCCACCAACGCGACGGCGCCGTTCGGGAAGTTCTCGACCAGCGTCCGGTACCAGGACCGATGCTCTTCGAGTTCGCGTTCGCGTTCCTTCTGCGTCGTGATATCTGAAATGATGCCTTCCAGCACCACCAGTTCGCCGTCGTCGTCGAAGATGCCGCGTCCGTGACTCCTGACCCACCGTCGCTCGCCATCGACGGTCTCGATGCGGTAGGTGATGGAGAACGGTTCGCGGTCGGTGACAGCGGTCTGAATCCCCTCCCAGACGGCTTCGCGGTCGGCGTCGACGATAACGTCCTCACCCCACGCGACATCGCCGCGTTCGAGCGCGTCGGGCGCGTAGCCGGTGAGGTCACGGCAGGCGTCGCTGACGAACTCCACCGGCCACCCGCGCTCGTTCCAGCACCGATACACCATCCCCGGGACGTTCTCCATCAGTCGCGAGAGCTGTTCCTCTCGCTCTTGAAGCGCCCGTGTCTGCGCTTTCCGTTCGGAGATGTCACGGAAGTACACTGACAGGCCGGTCTCTGATGGATACGCGTTGATCTCGTACCACGCGTCGAGTGGTTCGGGATAGTAAAATTCGAAGACGGTTGGCTCTTGTCTCTCCATCGCGGCGTGGTACTCCTCGCCCAACTTCGAGTCGGCCGCCCACTCGAACACCTCCCAGATGTTTTCACCGACCAGTCCTTCGCCTCGATAGTCGATGAGAGCCTCCGCGCGCTCGTTGACGTACGTGAACCGCCACTCGGTGTCAAGTGCGTAGAACCCGTCCGAAATCCGACTGAAGACGTCTCGTAGCTCCGTCGTGAGATGATCGTGTTTCGCCTCGTCGGTCAGCATCTCCTCGATTTCACCGAGAGACCGACTCTCCGTCGTGGGTCGCCACCACACTCGCTCTCCCTCTCCGACGGCTTTACTGCGGAGCTCGCCTCGGTCGGCCAGTTCTTCGAGCCGGTTCCGGGCAGTGTCGCGGCGACATCCGAGATGGTCGGCAATCTCGCCCGCCGTCACTGGTTCCCGAGCCGCCCCTGCGGCGTCACAGGCACCGAGTACGTCGTCGGGCGTGATTCGGCCGGAACTCATTTTCCTGCTTTCCGCGCGTGAGGGTTAAAAGTCCGTTGCAGGCCCTGAGCGGGGAACGGCTATCGCACAGTCGTCCCGTCATCCCCAAGACTGCGTCTGCGGCCGACACGACTGCAGTAGCTCTCATGTTCGTTCGAGTCGAAAAATGCGAGGGATGGGATTCGAACCCGAAGCAAATCCTCGATACGCTCGGATTTCCGTGATTCGGATCCATCCAGACGATTCGACGCGGCGCGGAGTTGCGCCGCGCACTCATGCGAGGGATGGGATTCGAACCCATGGACCCCTACGGGAGCGGGTCTTAAGCCCACCGCCATTGGCCAGGCTAGGCGACCCTCGCGCACTCCCCTCTCCACACCGAGAGGGAAAACGGGTTTCGATTACCAGTCGACAGAGAGGGTGCCGTCGCCGTGGGGGTCGGGGGCAATCTCCTCGTTGGTGCGGCGGTCGACGACGTGGATGACGCCGCGGTCTTTCTTCGCCGGGCAGACCTCGGCGGCTCTGACGTTGTGGTCGAGTTCGTCCTCGCCGAAGAAGTACGTCTCGGGCGTGGCGATGCCGGTGTCGAGATCCAGCGACCAGTTTTCGGAGACCTCGGCGCACTTGCCCGCGCCGAAGCACTTGTTGGCCTCGAAGATGAGTTTGTAGGGCTTCTCCTCGACGGGCGGGCCGCCCTGCTCGCCGATCTCGCTCGGGTCGACTGGCTCGTCGGCCTCTGTCATGTCACGCGGTTCGTCTCGAACGACCTTTCGACTGTCGATTTCGCGTCGGTAAACGGGTCACCCGCTCCAGCCGCCCGCGACGTCGTCGGTAATGCGACTCCGCCAGGTGCCGAAGGCCGCTTCGCAGTCTGGTGCCTCTTCGATGTGTGCGACGAAGCCTGCTCCCGGCGAGTCCAGCGCGTCGTCACAGAACGGACAGCGGTTCGGGTCGCTCCACGTCTCGGTAGTGGACATACACGATAGTCCCCGTCGGTGATATATAAATTTCAGCTGGTAAGACGTATATTACTCATTATGGGATTATATGCCACTAATATGTATACGAGAGATTGTGACATGCCCCGTGGAGAAGCCGTTGAGAGAGCTTTGTCGCGATAGAACAGCCATACACGGCTCACTACCCCTCTCTATACATCCTATTATTCATTCGCCAATATTATAACAACCCTCATATACCGCGAGTAGCTCTCATCCGGTAATGGCAACGCACCAGCGAACCGCGGTCGAATCGTACCGATGCCCCGAATGTAGCGACGTACTTGCACTGGCGGACTCACCCTGTGAGTGTGGATACGTCCCGCGACGGAGCGCCGACTGAATCTCGGCGTCTCAGACGAACGGGGCGTCTCGCCCCGCATCACCATCCTCACTCCAGCGTCCGCACGTCGTCACCGACCGCTATCACCTTTTCTCGGTCTGCTTCCGGAACGCGAGCGATGAGCATCAGCGTATAGAAGTGGTCGAACGCGTCGCGATTGGCCCAGTCGGGGAACGTCTCGCGGCGGCGTTCGACGAATCGCTCGCGGAACTCGGGCGTCGGCTCGCCGGTGTCTGGGTCTCGCTCGGGGACGACACAGCGACCACACGGAGTGACGCCCTCGATGCGAACGTCGCCGGCCTCGAATGCGGGTGCGGCTTCGCCGACGAAACGGTCCTCCCAGAAGGCTTCGACACCGCCTACCTCGACGTTCGCGCGGAGGCGACGGCGTGCCCCATCGATAGTCACGTCGTCGAACCACGACGCGACCGTTTCGAGGGTCGCAGTGCTGATGACCGACGGCCCCATCTCACGGCGGTCGACGTGGCCGAGGGTGGTGTCCCGTGTCAGCGTCACGTCCAGACCAAACACCTCGCCGAACCAGTCGGCGGCGCGCTGGCGGCCGGACCCGGTCGCGAGTTCGAATCGCTCGGTACCGATGTCCGGGACACTCACGTCCAGAGTTCGCGTTTCGGGGTCGTAGGAGCTCTCGACGTCGTGGACGCGGTCGGTCCGCTTGCCGTTGACGACGTCGCCGTCGGCGTCCAGTAACGCGAACTCGCGGTCGTGCGCGAGCGTCCCGCCCGAGAGCACGCGTGACTGTTCTACGTCACGACCGGCCAGCGCCTTCACTGGGTAGACGGTGAGTCGCTCGATGTGTGCCACTGACGGGTCGAAGGCCCGCCGCGATGATAGCAGTTACTCTTTTCGCGGTATCTCAGCGGCTGATCTCGACTGATTCGAGGAGAATCTCGGCAGTCGGCGCGTCGTTCATGTCCGTGTCGGCGTTGGCGATGGACTCGACGACGTCCATGCCGTCGACGACCTTACCGAAGACGGCGTGTTTGCCGTCGAGATGTGGCTGGGCATCGAGCGTGATGAAGAACTGCGAGCCGTTCGTGTCGGGGCCGCGGTTGGCCATGCTGACGACGCCCGCGCCGTCGTGTGAGAGGTCGTCGTCGAACTCGTCGTCGAATGTGTAGCCGGGACCGCCGCGGCCGGTCCCCGTCGGGTCGCCCATCTGGACCATGAAGTCGTCGATGATGCGGTGAATCTCGATGTCCGTATAGAGCGGGTCGATGCGCTTCTCGCCGGAGTCGGGGTCCTCCCACGCGCCGGTGCCCGGGCCGACCTCCGCCTCGTCGTAGTCGTCTGCGCCCTCGGCGAGGCCGACGAAGTTCTCGACGGTGTTGGGAACCTCGTCCTCGAACAGTTCGATCTCGATATCGCCCTCGGTGGTGTGTAGCGTCGCGGTCAGGTCGCTCATACCCGGCCGGACGAAAGCACGGCAGAAAAGCCTGCCCCTCACCGCTCGGGAAGTCGTCGCATCGGCCGATGGGCTACGGCAAGTGAGAACGCAGGTGCTCGCTCACGCGCGCTGGCGCGTCGAACTGCACCCAGTGGCTGGCGTTGGGAAGTCGTTCGACCCGGAGGTCGGCGACCCACTCGTCGAGGCCCTCCGTGAGACGCACGTCGAGCATCTCGTCTCGCTCGCCCCAGACCAGCAGCGTCGGCACCTCGATGGACGTGTCGCCGAGTCCTCCCTGTGTGAGCGTCAGCCGCGCGTTTCGGCGGAACAGCGCCCGGTAGTAGTCGATGGCGGCGGTCAGCGCACCCGGACGGCCGAGCGCGGTCTCGTAGCGCTCGATGTCCGTCTCGGTGAACGCGTCCGGCCGGATAGGCTTCTCGCGGAGCATCCGCTTCACCACGGCGAAGTCGCCCCGCCGCAGACTCCACTCAGGGAGACGCGGCACCTGGAAGAAGAAGGCGTACCACGACTTCGCGATTTGGGTAGGCGAGCGGCGGAGCAACTCCTCGTACCGCGCGGGGTGGGGCGCGTTCAAGACGGCGAGACGGTCCACGATACCTGGGCGGTCGATCGCAGTCTGCCACGCCACGAGGCCGCCCCAGTCGTGGCCGACGACGTGGGCGCTCTCGCGGTCGACAGCTCGAACCAACCCCGCCACGTCGCTCACCAGTTCGTCGATGTGATAGGAGTCGACGCCGTCGGGCTTCTCCGAACAGTTGTACCCGCGCATGTCCGGTGCGACGACGCGATACCCGGCCTCGGCAAGCGTCCGAATCTGGTGGTGCCACGCGTACCAGAACTCCGGAAAGCCGTGTAAGAGGACGACCAACTCGCCGTCTTCGGGTCCCGCGGTGACGACGTGTAACTCGACGCCGTTCGTCTCGACGGTGTCGTGAGCCCACACTTCCCCGTCCGCAGGGACGGTCCACTCGGTGGCGGCCGCGTCGGTCGCTGGCATATCCGCGGCTTCGAACGCGCGACGAAAGTCGGTTCCGGGGACTGCTTAAAACTCTTGCAGCGCTTCGAGCGCCTCGGCCGCGCTGCCGTCCTCGATAGCGCCGCGGGCCTGCTCTAAGCCGTCTTCGATGCTGTCCGCGTCCTCGCGGGCGTAGATGCGCAAGGCGGCGTTGAGCGCGACGGCGTCGGCGAAGCCGTCCGTCCGCTCACCGGTCAGGACCGCTTCGGTGATGTCGGCGGAGTCGCCGGCAACGTTCTGGACTTCGAGGTCCTCGCTCGTCACGTCCATGCCGTAGTCGGCGGTGCGAATCTCGAAGTCGGCGATATTCTCGTCGTCGGACTCGTCGCCCTCGACGGGCCACTCGGCGACCACCGTCTCGCCGGGGCGCACGTCGTCGTAACCTTCCATTCCCTGGAAGAACAGGGCGCGCGAGACGGTGCTCGTCTCGGCGTTGCCGAGCGTACGGACCATCTTCTTGGCGAACGGCAGGTGGTAGAAGCTACCGAGGTGGACGCTGGCGTTGGCGGGGTTGGCGAGCGTCTCGACGGTGTTGACGAACGTGCGGACGCCCATCATCTCTCGGCGTTCGGACAGTTCTTCGATACCGGGGTTGAACCGAGGCTGGTAGTAGAAGCCAAAGCCCACGTCGTCTACCATCTCGGCGCTGTCTTTGGGTTCGAGGTCGGTGCGGACACCGAGTTCGTCCAGCACGTGTTTGTAGGCGTCCTGTTTCTGGGTAGGGACGCGGTCGCCGGAGTGGACGACGACGGGCGTGCCAGCGGCGGCGGCGACGAGGCCGGCACCGACGCCGAAAATTGCCGAGCGACCCTTGCCGTCGTAGTTCGCGCCGCAGTCGACGGGGTCGGCGTCGGGCTCGGCGGTGACGACGGACTCCTCGGCCATTACGTCGACGTACGCGCCCAGTTCCTCGGGGGTGTTGCGCTTCCATCGATTGGCGAGCCAGAACGCACCGAGCGTCGTGTGGTCCGGCTCTCCGGCGAGGATGCGCTGGAAGGCCTCTCGGGCCTGTTCGCGGGTCATGTCGTCGGCGGACTTGTGTCCGGAGCCGACGACTTCGGTCATCAGCCGTCTGAGCGGCCAGTCGCCGTACTCAGGGGTCGTTTGTGCCATGCGAGTGGGTTCGATACGGAGTTTGAAAGCCCCTGTGTTTCCCTCCCATGTTGCGGGGACGCCGCCGGCCCGAAAGTGATACACGTATTCGCTCCTAAGCCCGGCCAATGAGCCTCCCGTCGGGTGACTGGCGCGAGCGCATCGACGACGTGGACGCCGCGCTGGTCGACGGATTCCAGAGCGGCTTCCCGGTGTGTGAACGCCCCTTCGAGGTGGTGGGTGAGCAGGTGGGTATCACGGGCAAAGAAGCCCTCGAACGGGTCGAACGCCTCCACGAAGAGCGCATCTTCCGGCGATTCGGTCCAGTACTGAATCCGCCAGTCATCGGCTCGTCGACGCTCGCGGCCGTCTCGGTCCCGCCCGACCGCTTCGACGAGGTGGCCGCCGTCGTCAACGACTACCGACAGGTGAACCACAACTACGCACGCGACCACGAGTGGAACATGTGGTTCGTCGTCACCGCTGGGTCCCGAGACAGACGCGACGAGATTCTCGCCGACATCGAGGCCCGCACGGGATGTAACGTGCTGATCTTGCCGATGCTGACCGACTACTACATCGACTTGGAGTTCCCGGTCGTGAACCGCGACAGATTCGCGAGAGAGTCGATCGAGGGGACCGACGCCAGCGCGACCCGAATCAGTGAGGACGCCGCGGCCGACCTCACAGCACTGGACAGACGGCTCCTGTTGGCGATTCAAGAGGGGTTTCCGCTTTCTGCGACGCCCTACCGGGATATCTCAGCGGCTATCGACGCGGATGTCGCCGACGTACTCGCCGCCATCCGGACGCTCCGCGAGTCGGGCTGCATCAAGCGCGTCGGGTGTGTGGTCAATCATCTCACGACCGGCTTCGACAACAACTGCATGGTCGTCTGGGATGTCCCCGACGACCAACTGGACGACCGCGGCGAGCGAGTCGGGGCGTTACCGTCCGTCACGCTCTGTTATCATCGACCGCGTCGACCCGAACAGGACTGGCCGTACAACCTCTTTACGATGATTCACGGCCGGGACGCCGATGCTGTCGACGAGCAGATCGACGAACTGGCGACGGAGTTCCTGCCGTACGACCACGACCGCCTCTATTCGACGTCCACACTGAAGCAGACGGGCGCGCAGTACGACGACATCGTCGGGGAGTAATCGTCGACAGTTCAGTACGCATACTACGCTCGCGTAGTGTCTCCGGTTCGAGATCCGCAGAAACTGTAAATCGAATGACCGGTAGCGGAACGCTTTTATCATCATTTGACACACCGATAGGTGGACAGATGACAACCGGTGGGGAAGATACGATTCTCGTCGTCGACGACGAGACCGACGTCGCCGACGCGTACGCCGCACAGCTCCGCGAGCGATACGCTGTCGAGACGGCGTATAGCGGTGAATCAGCGCTCGACGCCCTGGACGAGTCGGTCGACGTGGTGTTGCTCGACCGGCGGATGCCGGGGGTCTCCGGTGACGAGGTGTTGTCGGCCATCCGCGAGCGGGGGCTTGGGACGCGGGTAGCGATGGTGACGGCGGTCGAACCGGGCTTTGACATCATCGAGATGCCCTTCGACGACTACGTCGTCAAGCCGGTCTCACGGGGAGCGTTGTACGAGGTGATAGAACACCTCAAGCGGTGTGCCGCCTACGAGCAGAAGATGCGGGAGTACTACGCGCTGACGAGGAAACGCGCGGCGCTGGTGGCGAACAAGACGCAGGCCGAACTCGCCGCGAGCGAGGAGTTCCAGTCCCTCGAACGAGAACTCGACGTCGTCCGGGAGACCCTCGACGACATCACTGCGGGATTCGACGAGACCGACTTCGAGACCGTGTTTCGCGACCTGAACCAAGCGTCAGCAGCGGCGGAGTAATAGGACGAGCGCAGCCGAACGGCGAAACCACGGGTTTCGAAAGTCCTAACCCGGTCTCTTCCATAACCGTGTTCAATGAGCCAGCAACTGCCGGACGTGCAGGCGTCGAGTCCGGATGTGACAGTGGGTCTCAACCGCGTCGGCGTGACGGGCGTCGAGAAACTCGTCAAACTCGGTCGGCGGGACCGCGACCCGATCGTCTTGATGGCCGAGTTCGAGGTGTTCGTCGACCTCCCGTCCTGGCGGAAGGGTGCGGACATGTCCCGCAACATGGAGGTCATCGACGAGACGTTAGAGACTGCGGTCTCCGAACAGGCCTACCGCGTCGAGGATGTCTGCGGTGACGCCGCCGACCTCCTCTTGGAGAAACACGACTACACGACGAAAGCGGAGGTTCGGATGGAAGCTGAGTATGTCACACACGAGAAGACGCCCGAAAGCGGAATGGCCACCCAGTCGACGGCCGACATCATCGCCTCGGCGACGGCCACCGAGGAGGGCACCAGCGAGGAGATCGGTGCCCGCGTCACCGGGATGACGGTGTGTCCCTGTTCGCAGGGGATGTCCGCCGCTCGCGCCCGCGAGACGCTTCGGAGCATGAACGTCGAAGACGAGGTCATCGACGAGTTTTTAGAGACGATGCCACAGGCCGGCCACTCCCAGCGCGGTCACGCCACGCTGACCGTCAAGAGCGACGGCGCGCCGGAAGTGGACCTCAACGAACTCATCGAGGTGGCCCGCGACTCGATGAGCGCCCGCATCTACAACCTCGCGAAGCGGCCCGACGAGGACCACATGACATACGAGGCACACAAGAACGCGAAGTTCGTCGAAGACTGCGTCAGAGCGCTCGCCGAGGGCGTGGTCGAGCACTTCCCGGATCTGTCTGACGACGCGATCGTCACGATGAAACAGTCTAACGACGAGTCGATTCACCAGCACAACGCCCACGCCGAACGGGTGGCGGAACTGGGCGACCTGCGGAGCGAACTCGAAACGGCCTGAGAGGGCGAAAGTGCGTCTACGACCGGCGAGCGAAGACGGAATCAGGGCGGATTGATCGTCTGGGCCTCGGCCCAGTGGTCGGCGAAGGCGTCGCTGATGTCGGCGGTGAACTCCGGGTCCTTGAGGTCGATGACGCCGAACATCTCGTCGCGGCCGAGCGGGTGTGGCACCTCGATGCAGACTTCGACATCGTCGATGAGTTCGAACGTCGTCGTCACGTTAGGACTGGCGCGAGCGGTGTAGTTCTCGTGGGGGCTGAGTCGCTCGTAGTACTCGCGGTTGACCTCCCGCGGGAGTGTCTTGAACAGGTCCGGCCGGACGAGCAGCGATACCTCGACGCCGCGTTCGAGCGCCGCTTCGAGTTCGTCGACGATGCGCTCGGTGGCCTCGACGATGTCCACCTGTCTGGCCGGAATCGACCCGACCATGACGATGCGGGAGTCGGCGGCCGCCAGTCGCTCTAAGAGGAGGTCCAACGTCTCGTCTTGCCCGACGGCGGCAGTCCAGAACGGCTCGTCGACGGGGTCAGCCGTCTCCAGTTGCTCGGAGAGGTTGTCGACGATGCCCTCGTACTGATTCGCCTTCTCTGCGAGTTCTTGCTTCTTGTCGTCTAACAGCCGGTCCAGCGCGGTGTCAGGTTCGACGGCGACGTACTTCTTGGGC
The DNA here is from genome assembly GCF_004681185.1 of Haloarcula amylovorans. GTDB lineage: Archaea > Halobacteriota > Halobacteria > Halobacteriales > Haloarculaceae > Haloarcula > Haloarcula amylovorans. The sequence continues at coordinate 1,045,741 of NZ_SRIF01000002.1, forward strand.
CGACTCGCCGTCTGACTCCGCACGAGGTTGTAGGTCTCTAAACTGTTCAACACGTCGTAGATGCGCCCCATCGGAACGTCGCTCGCTCGCGAGAGGTCCTTCGCCGTCGTCGGTCCCGTCTCCAGGAGGGACCGGTACGCTCTGGCCTCGTACTCGGAGAGGCCGAGGTCTCTCAGACTCGCCATATTCTCTAATATTATTCAGAGGGTATAAACTCAGCGAAGGTTTACCGTTTGTCCACGTTGCTCACGGTTCATCGCGCGGGGGTAGTCGGCGGCTGGTCGCCGCCCAGTCGCCGATCAGTTAGTCGCCGGTCAGTGCCGCTTCGAGGTCGGCGGGAGCGGACGCCTCGGCCGTGACGGCGTCACCCTCGTATCGGCAGGCGGTCCCGTCGCCGTCGGGATCGGGGACGACCGTCGTCTCGTGGTCGGCCAGTCGGAGCGCCGCCCGGTGGAGGTCGGTGCCGGCTTCGGTGCCGACGACCAGTCGCTGCGGGTCGAGCAGCCGGGCCGCGACGCCGGCGTAGCCGGCCACCTCGACGCCCATGCGCTCGGCCGCCCCGGCGAAGGACTCGACGGCCTCGGTCGCCACCTCGCGGTAGCGGTCCTCGCCGGTGAGTGCCGAGAGGTCGACGAGCGCGTCTGCCAGTTCCACCGTGGCGTCGAGCGGGTGGAGCGAGCGGCCACAGAGTCCCGCGCCCGTATCGGGACCGTCGCGGAACGCGCCGCTGTCCTGCTGGCGGTGTTCGATAGTCCAGTCGGCGACGGCCTCGGCCGGACCGCCCTCGCCGAGGACCTGCCAACTCGTGGTCAGTCCCTGGAGCAACTGCGCCTGGTCCGATAGGAGGCCGGCGTCGCTGTCGCCGTCAGCGTAGTGAGCCACCTCGCCGTCGGCGACGAGTGTCTCACAGACGTGATCGCGCGCCCGTTGCGCGTACCGCTCGGCGCGCTCGTCGTCCGTGTAAGCGTGGAACCACAGCAATCCGTCGATGGCCAGTCCGTTCCGGCCGGCGAACACCGTCTCGTCGACGTGTGGGGCCTCGCGCGACTCCCGCTCGCTCGCACCGAGCTGATAGTAGTCGTCGTCGCCGGCCTGACTGGCCGCGAAAGCCTCGCCGGTCCAGAGGTCGGTCGTCAGGTACTCGACGGTCCGCCGGGCGGCGTCGCGGTAGGCGTCGGTCCCGGTGTAGCGATAGCCGTGGGCGAACGCCCGCACCAGCGCCGCGTTCTCGTCCGTGAGTTTCTCCCGGCGCGGGTTCGACCAGTCGCGACCGGTCCCGTAGCGGAAGAAGCCGCCGTCGTAGGTATCGAGGAGATGCGTTCGGACAGCTTCGAGTGTGCGCGTCGCCTGGTCGCGGGCGCGCACTAGCGCGAACTCGATAGTGCGAGGGAGCGGAAACTTCACGTCGGTTCCCCAGCCGCCGAACTCCTCGTCGAACGCGCCGAGCAACTGCTCGATCATGTGTTCCTCGATGCGCGGGCGCATCTCCCCGGCCGGGGGTTCTTCGTCCCGCAGCTGCCGTGGAATCGACCCGGCCGCCGCTCCTTTCGCATCCCAGGACTCGCGCACGCTATCGAGGATGCCCCGGAACCCCTCGGGACCGAGAAACGTCGCGCCGGTGATGACCTCTCCCTCAGGAGTGAGAAACACTGTCGAGGGGAAGCCACCCATCGTGTAGCGTTCGCGCACGCGGGGATTCCGGTCGGCGTCGACGCGGACGGGGACGAACCCGTCGTTGATGTTGGCCGCGATGCGCGGCTCGCCGAACACGCCGCGGTCCATCGCCCGGCACTCGGCGCTCCAAGGAACCGTCAGCGACAGCAGGATGGGCTTGCCGCTGCCGGCGGCGCGTTCGAACGCCGCCGGTCCCCACTCGCGCCACTCGACTTTCGTCTCCGCCGCGAACTCGTCCATACGCCGTCTCGGTGATGGCCGTACAAAGGCCCTCTCACTCCGGGACGATTCGCAGTTTCGGGAACGCTAGCGACCAGGATGCGGCGAAAGACCGATTCCGTCGGAGTGACAACTCCAAGTATGTGCCCCGAACAGGTCCAGCCGACACAGCGCGGACCGATAACACCGGGCGACCGACCGCCCCGCCTCGGTCGGGTCCCCCTCCTCGACAACACGCTCTCGATGCTGCGGGACCCGCTCGGCTTCTACGATCGAGTCGGCGCGATGGACGCCGATGTGGTCGGCTACAACGTCGCCAGGACGACGGGCTACTTCCTCACCCACCCCGACCTCGTCGAGGAGGTGCTGGTCACTAACGAGGGCGACTACGAGAAGGGCCGACTCCTCCGAGACACGCTCGGGGAGTTCATCGGAAAGGGCCTCTTTCTGCTGGAGGGCGAGGAGTGGCAGCGCCAGCGGACCGCGCTGCAACCGGCCTTCTACCGCGAGCGCATCGCCACCTACGGCGAGACGATGACCGACTTCACCGCCGAGACGGCCGCCGGGTGGGACGACGGCGAGCGGTTCGACCTGCTGCCCGAGATGCAGTCGCTCACGCTTCGTATCCTCGGGAAGACGCTGCTCGACATCAACGTCGAGCGGACCGCCGCGACGCTCGAACCCCTGCTGGACTCGCTTCGAACGCGGACCGACCCCAGTTCGCTGTCGGCGTACGTTCCCCTCGACGTTCCGACACCGAGCAACCGCCGGGTCAAGCGGACCCGCGCGGCCTTCGAGGCGACGCTCGACGATGTCATCGCCGAACGACAGGCCGAGGCCGCCGAAACGCGCGAGGCCCGCGACGACGTGCTCTCGCTGTTACTCTCGCTCGACGAGGAGACGATGGACCGCGAGCGACTGGGCCATCAGCTGCTGACGTTTCTGGTGGCGGGTCACGACACGACGGCGCTGACGCTAACCTACGCGTGGTTCCTGCTCGGGAACAATCCAGAGAGACAGCGGCGGCTCCACGAGGAACTCGACGAGACGCTCGGCGACGACGACCCGACGCCCGCCGACCTCTTCGAGTTGCCGTACCTCGACTCGGTGCTGACCGAGGTGTTACGTCTCTACCCGCCGGCGTTTACGACGTTCCGGCAGCCCACACGTCCAGTGACGCTCGGCGGGTACGACATCGAAGCAGACGCGCAGCTGACGATTCCCCAATGGCTCGTCCACCGCGACGAGCGGTGGTACGACGACCCCGACGCCTTTCGGCCCGAGCGCTGGACCGACGAGTTCGAGGCTGAATTGCCCGATTACGCCTACTACCCCTTCGGCGGCGGCCCGCGCCACTGCATCGGGATGCGCTTCGCCCGGATGGAGGCCAAACTCGCCATCGCTACGCTCGCCCAGCGCTTTCGCTTCGAGGCCGTGACCGAACCGCCGCTGAACTTGGCGATGCGGATCACGCTTTCGCCGACGGACCCGGTGCGAGTCCGCGTCCACGAGCGGGACTGAGTAGCCGGGCAACGGCCCCGTCTCTTCGCCACCTCTCGAAAGGCGTTTGGGGCCGGACCTGCAAGCGAGGGTATGCTCCGGGTCATCGGGCTGTTGTTGCTCATCCCGCTGTTCGACATCGTGCTGCTGGTGACGGTGGCGATTCCGTTCCTCGGGTCGCTGGTGACGGTGGCGCTCGTCGTCCTCACGGCGCTCGTCGGAATGCTACTGGTCCGTGCGGAAGGACGCGCGACTTTACAGTCCATCCAGCGGAAACTGGCGACCGGCGAGGTACCGACGGACGAACTCATCGACGGCGGCCTGCTCATCGCCGCCGGGGCGTTCTTCCTCACGCCCGGCCTCGTGACGGACTTCGTCGGCCTCCTGCTCGCGGTGCCGCTCACGCGCTACCCCATCCGCGCCGCGACGCGCCGCTGGGTCGTCCGCCCCTACATCGACGCGAAAACCGGCGGCTTCGCCAGCGGCCAGGTGTACATCGGCGGCTTCCCCAACGAGGGCGGCCAGGCGACCGGCTCCGACGGCCCGACCGGCCCGAGCGGTGGGTCCCCGAACGACGCTGGCTTCGACAGAGACGACGCCACCGACGTGGACTTCGAGGAACGCGACGGGAACTGACGCCCTGGTGCGGTTTCCCACCCGGTATTCCGAAACGTTACCCTTTTCTATACCCCTCGGGTACACCAAAACGCGCTCATCTGGGCCAATAGCTCAATCAGGTTGAGCGCTCGGCTGATAACCGGGAGGTTCGCGGTTCAAATCCGCGTTGGCCCATACCCGTTCCGTCCCGTTTCTGGCCCCACTGAATTACGCCCGACAGATGGTCTTTCGTCGATTTTCGACGGTTTCGAGAAACCACCGCCGAGACGATTCTGCGCAATTCGCAAGCTCGCCTTGTCGGCACGTCTGCCGTTGGCGTTTACTACGGCTCACCAGCGGTCCGTGGCGTTTTCCGAGGCGATCGGGATGAGTAATCCCGACGACGCTGCCTTCGGTGAGCCTCTGGGGTCTGGTTCAAGCCCGGCTTGACTCGGTACGACCCACGAGCACCTGCCGGAGAAACACAAGCCCAACGTTCCCCATGCACACGACGAGACGACCGACTGGAGTCGGTACACGGCCTATCGGTGTATCCACTGTCACGACAACTGCCTCAACAAGATCGAGTCCGTCTACGCCCGTGCCCGTGAGTGCCGACAGCAGGTGCGTGGTGTTGTATGGCCCTCCTCTCTGGATCGGTTGAAAACCATCTTCCCGGACAACGACAGCGACGGAGCCCCAGAACAGACCGCGCCGCAGAACGCAGCGACTCTCTACGAATGCGCGAACTGTGAAACGGTGTCCATTGTCGACGAGATGCAGTCCTGTCCCGAGTGCGACCACAGCGTCACAGCCGTCCTGAACGAACCTGGGACTGAGCGTTCGGACGCTCACCGAGCGCTACCGAGCGGTGGCTCGCTCTCCCGCAATGGTTTTACTGTCGTTGTCTTCAACTAATAATCATGAACGATATGTTGAGAGAGCGGTTTCACTCCCTCTATCGCTCCGTGAAACGGTTCAAGCGGCGTAACGTCAGGCGAGCGAGGCGGTTCGAACGACGGAAATTCAAGCTCTTCCGCGCCTGGATCGAGAATACCCAGAACCTCATCCATCTCTCTATCGTACTGTTCGTCCCGCTGCTGATCGGCGTCGTGACACTCATCTCGAACACCGTCAGTCAGCTCTCCTTTCTCCTGTTTCCGCCACTGGCATCCGGAACGTACACGCTCTTTGCGAATCCCACGGGGAGGTTCGCATCGCCCAAGCGCTTCGTCGCCGGCCTCACGACCGGCGCGGTCTGTGGGTGGATCGCACTCGAAGTCGGGGTGCTCATCCACGGCATGTCGATCGGAGCGCTCCGCATCGACGCGGCTGGCGCGGCCTTGAGCGTGTTACTGACCGGCGTCGTCACCTGGAGCTTCGACATCGAGGAGCCGGCAGCGTTCTCGACGGCTCTACTGGTGCTCGTCACGAAGACCTCACAACTGGCGTATGTCACCAGTATCGTCGTCTCGTCCGTGCTCGTGGCCAGCGTATTCGTGGTCTGGAAACAGCGGTTCTTCCGGCAGCGGTCGCGGTATCTCTACCGGACGACGACTGAAGAGAGCCGGGTGCTCGTCCCGGTGCGCGAGAACCACCAGCGGTCGACCTCGTTGCTGGCCGGGCGACTCGTCGGGGGTGATGACCCCGGCGAGGTAGTGCTGTTGGACATCGTCGACGACGCGGCGATCGCCGAGCGCGAACGCGACATCTACGAGAGAACTCGCGAGAACAGTGACGCACCGAGCCCATCGGCCGCCAGGAGAATGACGCCGACGCAGCTCGCCACCCAACGCGCGTGCGAAGAGGCAGTCGCCCGGCTCGAAGCCGAAGCCGATCACATCACCAGCAGGCTGGATATCCCCTGTGAAGTGATCGTCGCTGCCGGCGAAAATCCGGCAACCACAGTGTTAGAGACGGCCCGGGACGCCGACTGCGACCTGATCGTAACGGCCTACGAGGAACAGGACGGGAGCCTGTCGCCGTTTATCACCGAACTGTTCACCGGAGATACCGACGCGGTGATTCACCGCGCCGTCGAGGGCCGTTCGCGCTGGGAACGTGTCCTCGCTCCGGTGCGTCACGGCGGCGACCTCGCCAACAGGATGATCGAGTTCGCGACCACGCTCGTCGGGTCGTGGGGACAGGTCAGCGTCTGTCACTGTATCGAAAGCGAAGCAGAACGGAACCGCGCGGAGAGCATGCTCAGCTATCTGATCGAACCGTTCTCGGGTGACGTGGAAACGCGCATCCCGCGGTCGTCTATCGAAGACTTCCTCGGAACGGTCGCCCCGCAGTACGATCTGGTCATGCTCGGAGCGAGTACCGACCGCAGCGTCGCCTCGCGATTTGTCACCCCGCCGACGTTCGAGAGCATCGGCCATATCGACTGCGACCTGGCTCTCGTCCACCGCGGCTGATGCACACTAATCTGTGTGCGCGAGACGGGCGCTCCCGAGGTGCTATCGGAAGGTATCGAATCCCGTAGCCACTCTGCGAGCGCGTCTTTTCGGTGACCGTCGAGCCACTCGAACACGCTGTCCGTGTGATACGTTCGGCCTCCGAGAGAGATGAGGTAGGTCAGGTCGAGAAACCGGGTTCCAGTATTACCGATCGAGGCCCTGGCCTCGTCGCCGAGAGCGACGACTGTGGCGTCGCCGGCCCAGTTCGCTGGTAGTCCGCAAACTGCACCTCCACCGCAACCTCCCGCGGCGTATCCTCGGCGATCTCCCGTTGGAGCGTCGCCGACAGTGCCGAATAGTTCCGATCCGAGCTTCGGCCGACGACGATGGAGACGGTGTCGCTGTCGCCCTTTCGCAGGAGCTGTGCCCCGTAGTCGGTCTGGACGTCGATGAGTTCGAGTTCCTCGTAGCGCTGTTGGGTCAGGACGTCCTCGACGTTGTGATTGGCCGTCTCGACGAAGGCGAGGTACTGATACGTGCTGGCGATTGCCCCGAGGAGGGCAACGAGGACGACCGCACCGACGACGGCGTAGCCGACGGCTCGTGGGTCGAGAGTGACGTACTCTACGAGCCGTGTCGAGGGAGACGAGCGGTAGCCAAACAGCATGAGCGAGACGTATGCCGAGAGGTTGATGAGGAGGAGGTTCATCAACAGCAAGACCAGCGCGCCGAAGACCACCGTCGGGTCTCGCCAGATGATACCGATACCGACAGCGGCGGCGGCGGGGACGATGGCTGCGGCGACGGCGACACCGGCGAGCGAGACGTCGAGGTCAGTCGCCAGTGCCAGCGCGCCGGCCGCGCCGGCGAAGATGGCGATGACGTAGGTGAGCACGATGGGAATCGAGAAGGCGCTGACCTGCGAGATGTTCTCGATCGCAAGGTTCGGCGGGACGAGGTAGCCCCACTTGAAGACGGCGGCAGCCGCCGTCGAGGCGGTGACGGCGACGACGAGACCGAGCAGTTGCGATTTGATGCTGTCGAGAATCGACGGGTAGTCGCCGATGACCGCCCCGACGCTGGCCGACAGCGCCGAGCCGGCAAAGGGCGAGATGACCATCGCGCCGACGATGACGATGGCCGAATCGAGCATCAGTCCCGCGGCGGCGACGATGGCGCTGAGCGCGGCGAAGATGACGAACATCGCTCGTCCCGGCGTCACCTCGCGGGCGTTCGCTCGAAGCGTCGCATGCGAGAGGCCGACTTCGTCGTCCGGTCCCTGCGTGTACTTGCTCTCCAGTTCGTCGAACGTGGGCGTGGTGGCCGACTGGATGTCGGTGATGATGGTGAAGGCGTCCTCGTCGAGTCCGGCGTCGTAGAGGCGGTCCAGCACCTTCTCGACCGCACCATCGGGGAGCGGGAAGTAGAGGATGATCGCGTCGCTGTCGTCGCGTTCGGCAGCGGCGATGTGCTCGATGTTTTCCTCGTCCAGCACGTCGATGACTGCGTCTTCTTCCTCATCACCGACACGTAGCTGGATGAGTCGCACACCGTCTCTTGCCCAACCAGCGGAAAGAAAGCGTCGCCTGCACTCCAAGGGGAGTTCGGCTACCGGCGCTCTCGCTCGGGATTTGCAACCACTGTTCCTTTCAGTCCGGATGGCTAGCGCGGCACTATGGAGGTTTTCGAGCCACTCGAAGAGCAGCCGACGACGAGTGACGCGCTCCTCTCAACGGGGCGGACGTGCAGTCTCCTCGTCGTGCTCATCCTGTTGGCGTGGGGAACGGGACAGCCGTTCCTCTTTCCAAGTCTCGGGCCGTCGGCGTACGCGCTCGCAGTGACGCCGTCGGCAGCGACGAGTCAGTGGCAGCGCGCGCTCGGCGGTCACTTCTTCGGCGTCGTCAGCGGCCTCCTTGCGTACCACACTATCGCACCTGGTCTGTCGGTCACCGACATCCCGCCCGCGTTGTCGATGCCGGGACTCCAACTCGTCGCCGCCGGCTTCCTCTCGGTGGCGTTGACGAGTTTTGCGATGCTCAGAACCGACCTCCGGCACGCGCCGGCCTGTGCGACGACGCTCATCGTCGGGCTTGGCCTGCTCACCAGCGCCCTCGAAGCCGGCATCATCCTGTTCGCCATCTGTGTCCTCGTCGTCGCCGACCACCTCCTCCCGACGACCGGTGTCGAGGAACCACCGCAGTAACGTCCACGGTCCGGGCCGTCGAAGCGTGGGCTGTCACCGCTTCGGGGCGGCTGTTGCTCTTGTGTTACGACGGACTGGCGTCGCCGTCGTCGCCCTCCGCTTCGTCCTCGCTCTCGTCGATTTGCAGGCCGAACTCGTCGGCACGAGAGCGCCAGAACTCCTCGTATCCTTCGTGTTCGCCATGGACCGTCGATTCGCCGCCTCGGACGCGGTCGAGTTTCAGGTTCGTCTCCTCCAGCAGGCGTTCGCCCACGTCGTCGGCGATGACACCTCGGCGGGCGGCATCCATGATGGCACTCTTCTCCTCAGCGAGGACGCGCCGTTCGCCTTGGAGCACTTGCTCGTGGCGGAGTTCGTGGTGTTCGCGTAGCAGTTCGGCGACGGCGTCGTTGAGCGCGTCTTTCTCCCGACTGTACTCCGCTTTGAAGTCCTGATAGACCTCCGTCGGGATGTCGCCGCTGGCGTCCAGTTCTTCGGCGGCCTCCAGCGCCGCGTCCACCGCACGAGCGCGGCCGACGAGGAGTTCGTACAATTCCTCGGCGTCAGACCGCGTCACGACGCCGAGACGGTCGAGCAAGGTTCCCATCGTGAGCCCCTGGACGACCAGTGAGAAGGCGGCGACGCCGAACACCATCGCCAGCAGTTGTTGACGCATCGGGAAGCCGTTGGGCAGGCCGAGCACGAGCGCGATGGGAATCGACCCGTGGAGGCCGCCCCATAGCATCACGTGCTGGTAGCCCATCGGGACTTCCGGTTTCGTGACGCGGTTGACCAGCGCCGTCAGCGGGTAGACGGCGGCCGTCCGCGCCAGCAGGACGAGTGGGATGGCGAGCAGGACGTGTTCTCCGTACTGCAGGAAGTCACCGATGGGCGTCTCGACGCCAATCATCAGGAAGATGAACGTATTGACGATGAACGCCCCGGTCTCCAGCGAGTTGAAGACGGTGATCTTCGTCTGGGGAGTCATCGCCTTCTCAGCGCCGCGGTTCCCGATGAGCAGCCCCGAGACGACCGTCGCGATCACGCCCGAGACGCCGAGGTAGTGTTCGGCCAGCAGGAACGACCCGTAGGCGAGGATGAAGGCGAGCACCGTCTCGGTCATGTTCTCGTCTAGGTTCGCCATCACGGTGTAGACGGCGTACCCGGCCGCGAAGCCGACGAGCAGGCCGCCGACGCTGGAGACGACCATCTGTAGTCCCAACTCGGTCAGTCCGCCGACGGTGAACAGCTCCGCTGGGTCCGCTCCGTCCTGTATCAGGACGAAGAACGTCGAGAAGATGACGACGCCGACGCCGTCGTTGACGAGCGACTCGCCCTCGACGAGCACGGAGAGGCGTTCGGGTGCGCCCAGTTCCTCGAAGAGAGCGAGGACGCTCACGGGGTCGGTCGGGAGCGCCATCGCGGCGAACAGGAGCGCGGTGAGCAGCGGGAATCCAAACGCGTACTGGCCGATATACCCAAGGATCGCGATGGAGATGACCAATCCGACGACGGCCATCGCCAGCACCGGGCCGATGTTGCGCCGCAGTCGTTCCAGGTCCGTCGTCGCCGCCCCCTCGAACAACAGCGGCGGGAGGAGGACGAGCAAGATGAGGTCGTGCGTGAGATTGATGTCGATATCCACACCCAGCACTGAGATGGCGAACCCGGCGAGCAAGAGCGCGATAGTATAGGGAAAGCGCCCGATCTTGGCGACGAAGATCCCGACGCCAGCCGCGATGATGAAGACGGGAAGCAACTCCAACAACAGACTCTCGATAGGGCTGGTCTCGACGGCAAGCACGACCGGGTCCATGTGTTCGCTACGACTCGTCGCTTCCGGATAAGTTGCCTGCCTGTTGCAGGCGTTCGGTCCGTTGCTCGCGGACGTGCGGTCGAAGACGAGCGTACAGACCGACTGAAGATGCGTTACGTATCGACTGTGCCTCGTCCAACACCGCTCTCAGGCCCGTCACGGTCGGTACTCTACGAGACAGATAGCACGGTAGCGGGCGCGTCTGTCGCACAAAAATTGGTCGGGAGCAGAACCACGAACGTCAACCTGCCGGTCTGGCCTTCTGGGCCGCACCGATGAGCAGGACTGCGAAGAAGGCGACCACGAGCCACTGCCCGGTCTGGGAGGTGAGTGCATCGGTCACCAGCTCGAGGAGCGGGAGACCGACCGCCTGACCGAGCGCGAACAGCAGGACGACGCCACCGATGAGCGTCAGTCCCGTTCTGACCGCCGCGTTAGCGAACCAAGACGTCGCGTTTTCGACGGAGTCGTCGCCCTGCCGCGGCTGCTGTTGGGTCTGCGCGGACTTCTTCTGTTCGTCCCTGTGCTGGTTGGTGTCGTTGGATCCGTTCCGTGCTTGGGTCATAGGAGACCCCAACGTTTGGTAGACGAGCGCATACCGTAGTTATCGATACAGTAATACAACGTTCCAACCGTTTCACGATCTGCGGCAGCTACGGTCTCGAGCGTGCCAATCGCAAGCAGGAACGGAGGCGAGTGTGCGACCCGGTCGCACAGGTAGGTTCTCTCGGCTGGAGCCGATTCGGAGAGCCGAACACGCAGGCGATAGCCTATTGGGCCGCCGTAGTCACCAAGTGGTATGATCATTCGCTTGTGGGCACTGGCGTGGGCAGCACGCTACCTCAGGTACGTCCCCATCCTCGGCTGGCGGTTCTCTGAGAACATCGTCCAGAATCTCGAAGACAGGATGGAACGGGACATAGATATCGGTGACATGACCGTCGAGTTCGAGGGCGACGACGCCTCGGACGTTCGGATTCAGGTCTCGGTCACCAACGAACTGCCAGTCGACCTCACCGTCAACGCCGTGAACGTCCGACTGGGGTACACAGAGGAGTCACAGACGGTCGCGAACGTGCTCTGGTCGGCGGATGCCCACGGGCCGCCGCCAGTGAACATCTCGCGGTCGATGATCGAGAGCGGCACCGAGGAGGCCGTCCGCGTCGAACGGCACCTCCCCGCGGAGGGGCCGACAGACTCGCTCCACGTCGACGGGTCGCTCACGACCGAGGCGTGGCTGGACATCCCTTCGACGAAGCGTATCCCTCTCGGAACGCTTCAGCGTGACCTCCCCAGCGTGACGGCCGAACTCCCGTCGTAACCGTCGGACCTCGCTCAACAGACGCCGACACACCGAGCGGTGCCCGCGGTGCCGACTACACCGGTCAGTCGCTCCCACACCGCGTCGGCCCAGTTGGCGATTCGAGTCCCGAAGCCGTCGACCTGCGGCGTCTCGTCGGCCCCCTGTGATTGAGCCTGTGCCTGCTGGAAGTCGAGGAATCGGACCTGCACCGTCACCGGACGGTCGGTCGCCCGAGAGACGTTCGATTGGATGTTCTCGTCGAGTAACTCGTACTGGGCGTCGCTCGACCGACTGACCGTCACCGTCACCGACTCGTCGCGGCCGAGGAGATTCATGTCGTTGTACCCCGTCTTGACGCTGACCAGTTCGATCGAGCGGTACTCCGAATCGGCGAGGACCGCCTCCACTTCTTGATTGACCTCCTGTTCGTAGACGACGTGTTGGTAGGTTCCGACGCTCGTCAGCGCGATGACGATGGCGAAGACGACGATGACGGCCGCGTACGCGCCCGACCGGACCGAGACGGCAGCGTTCTCGCGGACGCTCCGGATGACCGACGAGCGGTAGCCAAGCGAGACAAGCGCGAGATACGCGGCGAGGTTGATGAAGACGATGTTCATCAACAGGAGTACGACTGCACCGAGGACGAGCAGCGGTTCGCCCCACGCCGTCCCGATGCCGGCAGCGGCGGCAGCGGGGACGATGGCCGCGGCGACGGCCACGCCGGCGATAGAGACGGGGAGGTCCGTCGCCAGTGCGAGCGCGCCCGCCAGACCGGCCGCGATTGCGATAGCCAGCGTCAGCGAGTTCGGCGTGGCGAACGCGGCGACCTGCGTGACGAGCGAGACGTCGAGCGTCGAGGGAACGAACCCGGTCTGCTGTAAGAATACGCCCATCGCTACCGCACCGACGTACGCGATGACCAGCCCGACGACCTGCGAGGTGACGCTGTCGACGACCATCTCCCGGTCGCTGATGACCAGACCGACGCTCGCGGAGAGCGTCGACCCGGCGAAGGGCGCGATGACCATCGCACCGACGATGACGATGGCCGAATCGAGCAAGAGGCCGCCGACCGCGACGATAGCGCTCAGCGCCGCGAACGCCGTGTAGGTCGCCGTATCCGGCGTGAGGTCCGCCGCGCGCTCTCGAATTTCCGGGTGGGACGCGCCGCGAGCGCCTTTCGGTCCGTCGACGTACTTCTCGGTCAACTCGTCGACGTTCGGAACCGTCGCGCGGTCGACGTCGGTGACCACGGTGTAGGTGTCCTCGTCGAGCCCGACGTCGTACAGCCGCGAGAGAACGGTATCGACAGCGCCCGCCGGGACCGGTATCTGTGCGATACTGCCGCCCCGGTGCGTGTCCTCGTCGGCGAAGACGAATTCGATATCCATCTCCGCCAGCTCGTCCCGAACCGCCGTGCGGTCCTCGGTCGGGACGAACAACTGGATGAGCTTCATAGGAACGTCTCAAAACGAGGCCAGTTGTATATGTGGGCGCTATCGCTGGATTAGCACCTGGTTAAAGCGATAGCTGTCGCTCGCGCCGTCGAGCTTACTGTCGGGAAGGCGCTCGCGTAATTACGGGCATCGACGTGACCGTTTCAGCGAAAAAACGAGCGGCGATGAGACGGAGAACCGTGCTGCGTCAGTCGGCTGCGATCTGCCCGTAGTCGAAGCTCTCCGCGAGCGAGGAGAGTTCGTCGAGCGCATCCTCCTCTTCTTCCAGGTTCTCGTGGAGGAGGTCGCCGACCTCGTCCTCGCCGAGTCGGTCGGCGAGCATCGCCAGGTTCCCGTAGGCGGCGATCTCGTAGTGTTCGGTCTTCTGGGCCGCGATGAGGTTGTGGACGTCCAGCACGTCCTGTTCCGGGCCCTCGTCGGTGAACTCCTCGTGTTCCTTGATGAGACCCTCGATGCCCTCACACTCCTCGCGTTCGGGTTCCTTGCCGAGGATGTCGAAGGCTTCCTCCAGCCGGTCGATGTGGCCCTGCGTCTCCTCGCGGTGCTCGCTGAACGCGGACGCGATGTCCTCGTTCTCCGTCTGGCTCTCCAGTTCGTCGAGGGCGTCGAGGAGTTCGTTCTCTGCGTAGTAGATGTCTTCGAGGTTGTGCGTGAACAGGTCGTGTAGGTCGGATGGTGCCATCGATAGAAGAGAGGGGCGCTCGTTCGGTAAGCGGTCTGCCTGCGAAGGCAGGGATATGGGCGAGGCGGTGACACGACATGTCAGCAGTCGTTCGGGCCGCAAGTCGTCGGGCCACGCGGATTGGTGAGCCATACAGACTGTCTTCTGTGGAGGGGTCGTTAGAGATTGAAAGCCGAGTTTTCGCTATTCAAATTCAAGGTCAGGGCTTATCCAAGGGAATGGCATAACGCTGGCCAATGGTAGAGCATACACGGACACTCGGATTTCCCGTAGCCTTCGCGATCGGGCTCGGAACGATGATCGCGGCCGGCATCTTCTCTTTGTCGGGAATTGCGGTGTATCAGATCGGCTCGACGGCGGTCATCGCATTCATTCTCGCGGCTATCGTCGCTGGAATCACTGCGGCATCGTACTCGGAATTCGCGTCAATTTACTCCGAGAACGGCGGGGGGTATCTGTTCACGTCCCGCACCTTCGACAACCGCGATTTACTGACGTACAGTATCGGGATGTCTCTCTTTCTGGGGTATACCGGAACGACGGCGTTCTATCTCGCGACGATGGACCACTGGTTCTTCCGGTTTCTAATACCGGAGAGCTTCCACTTCCTCCCCCACGGAACGTTCGGCGTTCTCACCGCGATTCTACTGGGTGTGCTCAACTCCCGCGGGACCGAGGAATCGGGCTCCTTCCAGGTCATCGTGACGGCGGCGAAAGTCGCCGTTCTCATAATCTTCATCGGTGGGATGTTTGCAAGCGTCGGCGTCGGGCCGGCAATCGGTGAGTTCACCGGGAGCTTCCAGGTCGAACCTGTCGGGACGGTTTCGGTGGCCGCGCTCGCGTTCATCACGTTCTTCGGTTTCTCGGCCATCGCGGCCTCAGCCGGGGAGATCATCGAACCGCGGAAGACTGTTCCGCGAGCGATCGCGGCTTCGATTCTCACCGTCACCGTTCTGTATACGTTCGTTATCGTGGCGATGGTGAACATCACGAACGTGACGGGTCGACTCGCGCGCTCGCCCGACCAGATTCTGCAACTCGGCGAGACGGCGATGGGCGCGGTCGCCCAAGCGTTCATCCCGATCAGCGTCGCCGGCGTGCCAGTCGGGACGTATCTCATCGTCGCGGGCGCTATCTTCAGCATGGTCTCGGCGTCGAACGCGTCGATTCTCGCCGCGTCGGGCATCGGCTCACTGATGGGGCGACAGGGCCAAGCTCCCCGTCGGCTCTCGCGGATTCACCCGAACTATGGAACGCCGTTCTGGAGCACTACGACGGCGACTGGCGTCATCGTCGTACTCATCGTGGCGTTCCTGACGCTGTTCGGCGAGAACGGGATGTTCACACCGATTCCGGTAAACTTCGAGACGAGTATCGCCGGGTTCTCGGTCGTCATCGAGGAGTTCGCGCTCGGTCTGAACGCGCTGACCGGGTTCGCGACGCTCAACTTGCTCCTACCGCTGGCGTTTGTCAACGGCGCGCTCATCTACTCGCGCCGGAAGTACCCCGACATGGGACGGGGCTTTCGGGTCCCCGGTGTCCCCGCCGTGCCGATACTGGGTATCATCGCGAACGTCGCGTTGATCTACAATCTCCCGGTGGTCGGCGTCGCAGTCGGTCTCGTGCTGACGATCGCGCTTATCGGCGTCTACCTTCTCTGGGGCGGCGCACCGGACGTAGAGGAACTGTTCGAACGCACGGTCTCTGCGCGGTCGCCCATCAACGCCAACAGTGGCACCACAGCGACTGACAGCGGAACAGAATCGACAACCGCTGACGAGTCCGACCGCTTCCGAATCCTGGTCCCCGTCGGGCGCTTACACCGGGCGGCGACGCACGTCAAACTCGCGGCGACCCTTGGGAAGATGTACGATGAGAACCCGATCGTGCAGGTTGTCAACGTCACTCACATCCCGGACCAGACGCCCAACGAGATAGTCGTCGACGACGCCAACGGACGCGTAGAGCGGATCACGGAGTCGCTGGGTACCGAAGACATCGATGTCGAATACACGGTGGAAGGACACATCTGCCGAGACATCGCGTTCGACATCCTCCAGACGGCCCGTGACGACGAGGCCGACCGCATCGTGATGGGATACCCCGAGGATCACCCAGAGATCGCACAAGAAGTGGAGTACGAGGCCCCCTGTGACGTCCTCTACGCGCAGGGGTTCGAGGACCCCACGGATATCTCGACAATCAACGTCGGCGCTGGCGGTGGACCACACCACAGCGCGTCCCTCTCGCTCGTCCGTGCGATGGCGGAAGCGGGGTCGCACGTCAACGTCATCAACGTCACGCCGTCCGGCGACGGCGGAACGGCCGAGGATGCGACGGACACGGTCGAGCAACTCCCGGAGACGGGGTCGATAGAAGTCCAGGAAGTCACTGCGTCATCGGTCGCCGAGGGGCTCGTTTCGACCGCCGCGGAAAACGGCGGCCCACTCATCATCGGGGCTACTCGGACCCGTGGACTGAAGCGGTGGGTCTTCGGAAGTACGCCGGACCGAGTGATCAACTTAGCCGAAGGTGCGAACGTGCCAGTACTTGTATACGCAAGTGAGACCGGCCTTTCGCAACAAATGGGGAACCGGCTCTTCCCGGTCTACCGGTATTACAAACAACTAACGACGACGCGCCATCCAACAGGGAGCGAGCAGACGCCCGACTGAATAGCTGCTATCCCATCTCTCTACTGAGACGAGTCCCCCATCTGACTTCTTCATAGTTATCGGCATCTGTTTAATGGCAGGCTTCCTTCTTATCGGTCTATCTCCGAAACGAACCAGTATGAGTGCGAGTGGCGGCTCGGTCGAGAACGAACTCGATCGAGATATCGGTCTTCTCGGAGCGATTCTGGAGACACTCGGTCTGGTCAGATACGCCAATGGGTTAGTGGCGACTGATTCTCCTTCTCGAAGAGCCAGTAGTGGGCAGTCACCAGTCAGTGTCCGATAGAACCTATCGACTGCAGAGCTAGCGAACGGGTGTAAGGAAATCGACCAGACTTACCGTCACGCTTGCCGACCGCGCTTACAGCGACCGCTCGGGGTCGCCGTGGAGGAGCATGTCCGCGACCATCTGCTCGAACACTGATTCGTCGACGGCTTCGACGACGCGCGTTCGCGGTTCGCCGTCGGTGATTCCGAGTTCGTCCACGAGGCTATACCCCCGAGTCATCCCCTCCCGTTCGTCGACGTCCACGAAGTACGTCCCCGCCTCGGTCACGAGGTCCGGGTTCAGGAGACAGGCGAGCGCGAGCGTGTCCGGCTGGGTCGCGGCGTCGACGCCGAGACGCTCTTTCGAGAACTCGCGGGCGTGGCCGGTGACTGTCGTGAAGAACTCCGCGTAGGGCGTCTCCGCCTCGGCGAACCGGTCGAGGTCGTCCGCCCCAATCTTGCCGTGTCGAACGGTCAGCCCCCAGTCGACGAGCGTCACGTCGAGTTCGTTCATCACGATCTTCGCGGCGTCGGGGTCGACCCAGAAGTTGAACTCCGCCGAGGGGGTGTCGTTGCCGAGCGTGTTCACCGCACCGCCCATCACCACCACCTCGTCCAGCAGGTCGTTCAGGTCGGGTTCCCGCCGAATCGCCAGCGCGACGTTCGTCAGCGGGCCGATGCAAGCGAGACTCACCTCGCCCGGCGACTCGCGGGCGATATCGACGATGGCGTCGACGGCGTGGCCGTCGGCGGAGGCGATCCCGGTGTCGGGGTAGAGCTCGCCGCCCAGTCCCCCCTCACCGTGGACGTGGTCGACGTGGTCGAACTCTTTGAGGAGCGGGCGGCGCGCGCCCTCGTAGACCGGGACCGAGTCGGCCATGCCAGCGAGATCTAACGTGTACTTCGCGTTCTCGACTTCGTAGTCGAACTCGACGTTCCCGGCGACGATGGTGACCGCCTCGATGTCGATGGAGTCGGCGAGTGCGGCCATGAGAAGCGCCTGCGAGTCGTCGCCAGCGGTGTCCGTATCGATGATAAGTCTCTGTCCCACGGTATCACATCGCTCGGTGTGAACTTAACTCTCCCGCGAGGGCGGACTGCCGGACAGCGCCGTGACCGACGCCGAGTTAGAGGTTACCTCGAAGGTGGAGCTTCTCGTCGGCCTTCGTCTCGACGGCGTCCTGTTTGACGGTGTACTCGTCGCTGTCCGCCTCAGCCCACCCGAGGTCGGCCTTCACGGTTTCGGTGAGTCCCGGGTCGGGATCGACGTATGCCGTGTCCTGTTCTATCTCCGTGACTAATCCGAGCGTGTTGCCGCTCGCATCGACCACTTCTTTGCCTTCGTCGGCTTCGGTGAACGTGACTGTCATCGACAAATCGTTCGACAGGACGGCAGTAATGTCTGCGGCTTGCAAGGCTTTCAGTCACCAACGGGTCGGTTCACAAAAACGTCCCGTTCTCTCACTCTTCGGCGGCTTCGATGGATTCCGCTACGTCCTCGCCTTCGGTCCCCCAGACGACGTGGCTGTAGTTCAGGAGAGCCACGAAGACGACCCCGCCGACGATATTACCTGCTGTAGTGATTGTGAGGAACTGTGCCCACTGGAGAACAGTGATGTCCGCGCCCGCGAGCATTCCGGCGATGACTTCGATATTGCCGGCGACGCAGTGGGGGAGATGCCCGAAGCCGATTGGGAACGTACAGATGATGATGACGAGGATACGACTGATACTGTCGCCGACGGAGGTGAGAATCCACGACAACAGCGCCATCAACCACCCGGCCATGATTGCGCCAGTAAACACGCCCGTCGGAGCGAGGTCGATGAACGTGGTAGCGACGTCGACGAAGGCCTGATTCTCGATTAGATGGAGAGACGGCCCGCTCACGAAGATGAACCCCGCAAAGATCGCTCCGCCAATCAAGTTGCCTCCGAGCACGAGACTCCACAGCTGACCGAGGCTACGTGGCGTGGCGTCACCCGAGAGAACTGGCAGTACGGCGAGCGTCGTGTGTTCGGTAAATAGCTCCGTTTGACTCATGATGGCGAGCACGAACCCGAACGTGTACGTAACGGACCGCAGAAGATGGACCGCTCCCTCGCCGAGCAGGGGCCCGAGCACCGTCGTGAACATGAGTAGCCCGAAGACACCGATACCGAGCGTGAGCCCGCACGAAAGCGACGAGAGGAACTGACCATGACCCGGCCGTTCGAGTTCCTTCACGCCCTCCTCGATTTGGAGGCGGAGGATAGTCTGATAGTCCCGAGTTGTATCGTATTCTTCGTGACTCATACGCCAGAGGATACACAGGCCCGACGGATACGAACTTTGGGCAGGCGATGGTCACAGACCGTTAAGTGCGTTCGCTGTGAACGCTCTCCTGTGACCGACGCTTCTCGGGCGGGGTGCCACGGGGACCCCGAGTTGGTGGCGGCTGAGTGTGCGGGGCCGGTCGACCTCGAGATCGACGTCGGACTGCTCGTCACTCATGCTCCTGGGACCGACCCCGGCCGACTCCAGTCGTTCGCCGCACAGGCGGCCGAGGATGCGGTCGACGAACTGTCGTCGGCTACGGACGTTACGTGGCGGTTCTATCTCGAAGACCCCGCACAGCTCTCAGACCACGACAGACGCCGACCGTCGGAGTTCCTCGACCGTGCGACACATCGGATGGTCGAGGGGCCATACGACGTGGTCGTCGTCGTGACGGACGTTCCGCTCGTCTCGAGCCGAGAGCGGTTCGTCCCCGGACTGTCGTCACCGCTCTCTCGCGTCGCTGTCGTCTCGACGCGGAACCTGCAGAGCGCGCCCCGCGGCGAGCCGCTGCGTTCGCTCGATGACGAGGCCGTCCGCTGGAACGCGGCGACGCTACTGGTCCACCTCGTCGGGCACGTCCTGGGTGCTCGTCACCGCGACGCGGACGGCGGCGTCATGGAACCGTTCGCGTTTGCCCCGAACCGTCGAGACGTCCCACCGATCGACGCGGACGTAGAGGCTCGCCTTCACCGGATAGCGGGAGAGATTCCGGCAACCGAAGCCCACCCTCGGGGGCCGCTCTCGCGCCTCGCGTTCCACGCTCGAAGTGCCGTCGGCAACCCCGGGCAGATTTGGCAGGCGCTCGGCAACAGTCGGGCCCCCCTACTGCCGCTGTCGCTGCCGAAGCTCTCGACGGCAGCGGTGACGCCGACACTCGTCATCGTCTTCAGTGCCGAGTCGTGGGACGTCGGCTTCCACATGAGCAACGTGACCGCAGCGCTGTTCGCCGTCGCGAGCATCCTCGTCGCCGCCGTCTACCTGCTGTTCTCGCAGAACCTCTCGTTTCCGCGAAAGCGACACCGGGTCGTCACCGAACACACCGCTCTGGTCAACGTCACTGTCTTTTTCGTCCTCGTCTTGGCGATGCTCGGCCTGTTCGGGCTGGTCTGGGGTATTATCCTCGTCATCGAACTGGTCGTCTTCCCGCCGAACCTGATGTCGAACTGGCCGAGCCTCGAGGATCCGGCAGTGGACCTCGTGGACCTCGTCCGGACGAGCGCGTTCATCAGCACCATCGGTGTCCTCTCTGGCGCGCTAGCTGGTGGACTGGAGAGTCGAACCATCGTCAGCCACCTCACGCTGTTCCCCGATCGACCGTAGTTCAACACCGCGTGTCCGCAAAACGCGACCCACCGCAACGGTCGACGAGGGGAGAGTAACAGCCGATTGTCGCCATCGAAGCTCAACACACACCCGACCACACGACAACAGTGCGGTCGGCCTGTCCCTCGCTTCGATCGGTACGATAGAAAGTCGCGCTATGCGGGGCGAAAGCCTGCTTGCAGGGCGTAGCGTTAAGGCCGTCCGAGAGGTAGCGACGTGTGCCCGCATCGAGCGAGAGCGGGCGCGAGCTAATCGGAGGTGTCTTTCAATGGGAAAACTTCGTAAGGCGATGAAAACCTGGCGACGACTCCCGCGTAGCGTGCGACGGCGCATCGTTCGCAAAGGACGACGCCTGCTCCGACGGCGTTGACCCGTCGGACCTGCTCGATTCGTTTTCCGTCGTTTTTATCCAGCTGTTGAAACAATCACTCCTATGGACGAACAGCCTGTCGACGTCGAACCGGGCGGTCAGAACGTCGCTGGTGAGGCGCCCGTCGCGGAGCCGGAATCCGTCACCGACGAGACGACGGTCCACGACGACGACGTCGAACTCGAGCGGACTATCGGGCTGGTCGGCGGGCTGGCGATTGGAATCGGGACCATGATTGGTGCGGGTATCTTCGTTTTCCCGGGGTTAGCGGCGAACAACGCAGGGCTCGCCGCCACCCTGTCGTTCGCGATCGGCGGACTCATCGCGTTGCTCGTGGCGCTACCGACCTCTGAACTCGCTACGGCAATGCCGCGTAGCGGTGGCGGTTACTACTTCATCTCGCGCGGGATGGGAACGGCATACGGTGCGATTGTGGGCCTCGGCCTGTGGCTGGGGTTGGTGTTTGCCTCCGCGTTCTATCTCGTCGGACTCGGCCACTATGCGAGCGCCGTATTCGCCGAACTCGGCGTCGGGCTCCCGTTCAGCCCCGTCATCGGAGTTGGACTGGTGTTCGGGGCAGCTCTGACCGCGCTGAGTATCGGCGGCACGGAGAACACGGCAAAGCTCCAGAACGTCGTCGTGGGAATCCTCCTCGTGGTACTTACGGTGTTTCTCTCCTATGGCGTCCTCGACGCGTTTGGCGTCTTCGGTCGCGGAAGCGTTCCGGAGGCGTTTTTCTCTAGAGGACATTTCCCCGTGCTGACGACAGCTGCGTTGGTGTTTACCTCGTATCTGGGGTTCGCCCAGGTCGCGACCGTTGCCGGGGAAATCAAACAACCGGGGCGGAATCTCCCGCTGGCGATGGTCGGATCGGTTCTCGTTGTCACTATCTTCTACGTCGTGACGATTTTCGTCGCGACCAGCGCGTTCGGTGCGGACCGACTGGGTCAGTTCGGTGAGACGGCGATGGTCGAAGTAGCCCGTGACTTCCTCGGCCAGCCCGGCGCGGTCGCGATTTTGGGTGCCGGACTGCTGGCGACGTTTTCGAGTGCGAACGCGTCGATTCTCAGTGCCTCGCGGGCAGTGTACGCACTGAGCCGTGACGCCCTGCTCCCCAGAAAGGCGAGCGAAGTCAACCTCCGCTACGGTACGCCACACGTCGCCCTGCTCGCTGCTGGCGGGCCGATCCTGGTCCTCGTCGCGACCGGACAGGTCGAACTACTCGCCGAGGTCGCCTCGTTTCTCCACCTGATCATGTACGGGCTGATGTGTGTCGCCCTGCTCGTGTTGCGACGACGGGATCCCGAGTGGTACTCTCCCAGCTACCGGGTGCCGGGCTATCCGGTGTTGCCCGGCATCGGTGCCCTAGCCAGCTTTGGACTGATCGCGTTCATGCAGCTAGCCTCCATCGGCATCGGCATCGTGGTGATGCTCGTCTCGTACCTCTGGTACCGTTATTATGCTGGGGACGTCACACTCAAAGGGGACATCTAACATGGAGGACCGTCCAGCGATACTCGTTCCGATTCGCGTGCTCGAAAGGGAATCGGTCCCGGAGGGAGTTCCCGACCTCCTCGCGAACGCCCACGTCGTCCTCCTCGGATATCACATCATTCCGGAACAGACTGCACCGGGACAGGCACAGATGCAGTTCGAGGAGCGCGCTACGAACCGTCTCGACGAATACGAGGCGATATTCGAGGCGGCGGGAGCGACCGTCGAACGGCGACTCGTCTTCACGCACGATGGGCAGAAGACGATCGATCGAACGATTTACGAGCACGACTGTCTGGCTGTCCTCGTCCCGAACGCGACGGGGGTGGTCGAAGACGTGCTCGTCGCCGTCCGCGGGACCGTGGGAGTCGACCGTCTTGCCCGCGTCGTTGCCGGTATGTTCGGGGCGATGGACGTCTCGATCACGCTGTATCACGTCGCCGAGAGCGAGGAAACGGACGAGGACATAGCGACCCTTCTCGATGGGATGGTAGAACGACTGGGAGAGCTCGGAATGGACGCGTCGATGATCGAGACACGAGTTGAACGGAACCAGGATCCACTCGATGCGATCGTCGATGCAGCCGAGGCGTTCGATGCCGTCGTCATGGGTGAAACTGATCCGTCTTTAACGACGTTCGTCTTCGGTATGCCGGCTGATCAGGTTGCCGATCGGTTCCTCGGCTCTGTGCTGGTCGTACAGCGCGAACGCCCCGAACGAGAGGGGGGTAAGTGAACGGACAGTGCGCCTCTGTCAGCCAGTACCGTCGCTTGGAGACGCCGTCTACCCGTAGAATACGTGGCCTCGGCACTCACGGCTTACACTCTATCCACGACTTCGATACCGGTGACGAGACGCACTTGCGTCTGTCTTCGGGGTCGGTCAGTCACGACGGCGGACGGTCATCTCGACGGGACCGTCGGGGCGGAGGGTGATCGAGGGGGCAAAGGAGAGGTCGTCGTGGGGAGTGACGGTCCACTCCTGTGCAATGGTCCCTAGGACGAGGCGAGCTTCGAGCATGGCGAAGCGGTCGCCGATACAGCGGCGTGGGCCGCCGCCGAAGGGGAAGTAGCCGAACTTCGGGAGCGAACTCTCGAACTCGTCGGTCCAGCGTTCCGGGCGGAAGGTCGTGGGGGCGTCGTAGATGCGGTCGTCGTGGTGGACCACCCACGGGTGCATCGTGACGGTCGTCCCGGCCGGGATCTCGTAGCCACCCAGGTCGTCGGGCTCGGTGGCTTCCCGGACCAGTTCCCAGACGGGTGGATAGAGACGCATGCCTTCCTGAATGGCCTGTTCGGTGTAGGGCAGGTCGTCGAGGTCGGCCATCGTCGGAGTCCGGCCGTCAAGGACATCGTCGAGTTCGGCCTGCAACTGGGCGCGTTGCTCGGGATTGCGGCCCAGGGCGTGCAGTGTGTAGGTCAGCGTCAGTGCCGTCGTCTCGTGGCCGGCGAGCAGGATGGTGATAATTTCGTCGCGAACGCGTTCGCGCGTGATGTCCTCGCCCTGTGCCGCGAGGAGGATCGAAACGATATCGTTGCCGTCACCCTCGTCGTGTTTCTCGACGATGCGGTCGGCAACATCCTCGAGCGTCTGGATGGCGGCCTGATACCGGCGGTTCTCCGGCGTCGGGAGCCAACTGGGTGGATGGTACGGGCGTTCGGCGTAATCCATCACGGCTTCGAGCGCGTCGCTGACGTCGCCTTGCTCGTCGGAAACGTCGACATCGAAGAGCGTCTGGGCGGCGATTTCGACGGTGAGGTGCATCATGTCCTCGTGGATATCACGCGTCTCGCCGTCAGCCCACGTGTCGAGCAGGCGCACGACGCCGTCGGTCATCTGCTCGGAGTACTGTTCGAGCATCCCTGGATGGAAGGCGGGTTGCATCCGATGGCGCTGCTCACGCCACGCAGACCCCTCGCTCGTGAGCAGCCCCTCGCCGAGCGCGTCACCGAGCGCCTCCTGAAAGAGGTCGCCCTTGATGTAGGACTGGTTGTGCTGGACGAGTACCTGTTCGACGAGTTCGGGGTCGCTCACCTGATAGATCGTCCTGCCGGCGACCTCGAAGGACGCCACCGGCCCGTACTCGGTCGCGGTGTCGGTGACGAATCCGAGTCGGTCGCCAGCGAACTGGAGCGTGTTGCCCACGAGTGGGTAGCCGGTCGGGCCGGGCGGCGTGTCGGTGTGATTCGTCGTTGCCATTGTGTGTAGAGGAACGTGCCCACGGCCAATCGGCCTACTGCGGGCGAAGACTGGTCATTTAAGACAGACGGGGGAGCAGGCGGGCCTCGATCTTGCGGAGATGTTCCGATGCGGTGCTCTCGGCGCATTCCGCGGCGGCCGCGACATCCTCGATAGTGGCGGTGCGTGGCGTCGCGTAATATCCTACGTCGACGGCAGCGTCGAGGACAGTTCGCTGGCGGTCGGTCAGGGCGGAACGAGCGGCGTCGATCTCCGGGTCGTACGCGCCCAACTGCTCGATACGGACGTCGGCCGTGGCGTCGGCGGGGAGGTCGTCCATCGCGTCGTGAAGCGCCGCAGACGCACCTGCGATGCGGACCGTCACGCTCTCGGCTTCGAGTTCGATCGGTAGTTCGACGAGCAGCCGATGACGTTCGACGATCCGCAGTAACTCGGCCAGTTCCGGTCTCGGGTGGGAGTGCACGAAAACGTACAGATCACCGTTCTCGGTGTCGAAGACATCGTAGGAGATGGCGTCAGCCCACGATTCGAGGTCGGCGACGACGCTGTCACGGGACGCCTCCAGCCGACAGAGTTGAACGAGCGTCCCGTCGTGGAGGTAGTTCATATTGCATAGCGTGCCGCGGTCGACGTCGAGCCCGGGAATCAGCGCGTTATCGGTCTCCGACGCTGGCGTCCGTGGAAAGGTGAGCGTCAGGTACCGCATATCTGTGGTTGGATCGGCCACCCCAATACACTGTCGCTGGGTTCGAGCCATATGGAGAGTCTGCGGGCGGCAGGGCGTGAGACAGTTCGAGGACACCTACGCCACACCGGTGGACGCGAGTCTACGACGTTCGTTCACTGTTCCTCGAAAATGTATGGATAGAACGTCGGCCTCGGCACTCATAGGGTTCGTCACCGCCGCGGAGTCACCGGGGCTCGGAACGCGCTGTCGTCATCGGCCGGGCGATTCTACCGGACGCGGCGGCAAGACGGTTGCCCCTCGGGGACGCACGGGAGAACAAACGATAAACCCGGGGAGTCCCTTCCGCCGGTATGCAGCGACGACGTTTCTTGGCGCTCTCGGGGGCGGGGTTCGCCAGCGGGTTCGCGGGCTGTGGGGGGAGCGAGGCGACGGGGGAATCCATCGAGGACCATCCCGCGGCTGCGGGCCTCGACGCCCAACCGCGACAGGGGGACCTCGACGGGCACGTCGTGCTGACGTTCGAGGACCCCTCCTGTGAGCGGTGTGCGGCGTTCCACGCGGAGACGGTGCCACAGATACTGTCGAACCTCGTCGACCCGGGACTCGGTGCGTACGTCGTGCGGATGTACCCCGTCGTGTTCCCGTGGGGTGAGCCGGCGAGCCAGGCGCTGGAGGCGACCTACGCCCGCGACGATGCCGCGTTCTGGTCGCTGTTGGGCCACTACTTCGAGAATCGCTCTCAGTTCTCCGCCGAGAACGTCCTCGACCGGACGGGGGCGTTCCTGCGCGAGACGACGAGCCTCGACGCGGAGGCGGTCGTCAGCGACGCCGAGAACCGAGCGTACGCCGACGCGGTTCGAGCCGACGTGGACGCCGCAAAAGCGGCGGAACTGGGCGAGACGACGCCGGTCGTCCTCCTCTTTCAGAACGGCGAGTTCGTCACGAAGGTCAACGGGAGCGTCAGCTACGAGGTGGTCGCGGAGGCGCTGGGTGAGGCGACGTGACGCGGGGCTGGCGTCGCTCCCTGCGCCCGCCGGTCTCCCGGAGCGATTGGCGGCTGATGGGCCGAACCGCCAGGCTCGTCCTCACGCTGCCGACGTACGCTGCCCTTGCCGTCCTCGTCGCCGTCGCCTCGCTGACGGCCTTCGTCGTCTCGCTGAACGTCCCGCTGGTGATAGATCTCGTCGTCGGCGGGTCGCTTCCGCTCGAAAGCCGGCTGACCGTTCTCTCGGAACTGTACCCCTTCGTCGGCACCTTCTTCCATCCAGCACAGGGTCTCTTGTTGGTGGTCGTCGCGGTGCTGACCGGCGTCGACGTGGCGATGGCGACCTATCACTTCCGAGAGCACGGCGTCGCCATCAGACAGGGCGGGGCCGGCGCGGCCGGTGTCCTCTTGGGGACGCTGGGCGCGGGGTGTGCGGCTTGTGGGTCGGCGGTCCTGCTCGGACTGCTTTCGCTACTGGGGGTCTCCGCCTCGCTCGTCTTCTTGCCGCTCAACGGATTAGAGTTCGCGCTGGGCGCGCTCGTGGTCCTCACGCTCTCGATTCACTGGCTCGCAGACGGAATGCGCGGCGGCGAGATAAACGGCTGTCCGGTCGAAGTCTGACTGCTCGCCCGGTCAGTTCGTCGTCGTGATCTCGACGACGTCTCGATGATCAAGTTTCGTGTCGGCCCCGACCTGCCGACCGGAGCGCACGTCGTGAGCGTGGAGGAACCCCTCGCCGATGTCGGTGTGCAGGAAGTACGCGAAGTCCTCGGCCGTCGAGCCATCAGGGAGGACGAAACAGTCCTGTAAGAAGGTGCCGTCCTCCTGTGGCTTTCGAGCGCCGGGGAAGACGGCGATCGCACCCAACTCCTCGAACAGCGCGGTTTCGAGCGCCCGCTGGACGCCGGTCCCCTCGAACTCGGTGACGAACTCCCGGATCTGTTCGAGGCCGGCAGCCTTCTCTTCGGGGAGGTCCGCCGTGACTTCAAAGTCGGCGTCGCCGGGCCGATAGTCGAGAACGCCCTGTTCGTCGCCGTTCTTCAGCGCTTTCTCGGCATGGGCGGAGACGGGGACGAACGTCAGGTGTTCATAGTCGGAGTCCTCGGTGATCTCGGCCCAGTTTTCCTGTGCCGCTTCGGCGTCCATCTTGTTGGCCGCGATGACCATCGGCTTCGTGCGGATGCGAATCTCGCGGGCCAGCGCCTCCCGGTCCTCGTCGTCCCACTCGTCGGGGTCCAGTTCTAGATCCAGCGCGAGGACGACCTGTTTAATCTTGTCTTCGTTGATCTTGAACGCCGACATCTGCTCTGCGAGGTCGGCCTCGATGGCTTTGTCCTCGCCGTGATACCCCGAGCGGTAGCGCTCGATACCCTTCTCCAAGATGTCTAAGTACCACATGTCGAGTTCGTTCTCCAGGAACTCGATGTCCTCGCGCGGGTCGTGGTCCTCGGTTGGTTCGCCCTCCAGGTCCGTCTCGCCGGTGAAGTCGACGACGTGGACGAGCACGTCGGCCTCGTTGAGGTCCGAGAGGAACTGGTTGCCGAGCCCCTTTCCTTCGTGGGCACCAGGGACGAGCCCGGCGACGTCGACGAGTTTCGTCGGGACGAACCGCACGCCCTCGGTGCAGTAGCCGTGGTTGGGCGTACAGCTGTGTTCGAACTCCGGAGCGGCACAGTCGACGCGAACGTACGCTTCGCCCATCGACGGGTCGATGGTCGTGAAAGGGTATGCGCCCTCGGGCACGTCGTTCATCGTCGCCGCATTGAAGAAGGTGGACTTGCCGACGGAGGGTTTGCCGACGAGTCCGATCTTGTAGCTCATTGAGAGGTACCAAGCGAATGAGCGGCTAAAACGTTGCCAAACGAACGGAGAGCGTGTGAGAGTGGCTAGCGAGGTCTGAGCGGTAATGCAGACCCTCGAAGCAGAAGCGAGGACACTCGGTAGAGCGGGGAGAGCGAGGCGCGACGATCACGCTACTGCTCGCGTATCACTCCGTTCTCCGCTCGCTGTTCGGGAGTCTTTGCTTCGTCGTCGGGTGGCATTGCCGCCCGACTGCCCGAGGGAGCGCCAGTCCCTCGCTGCTCAGACCCTCGCTAACGACAGTTCGTACACGTTCACTGGCAGTTCTTTCCCGCCGAGACGGGCAGTACGCTCGCCGACGTGGTCGAAGTGGGTTCGGTAGAAGGCGTTGCCGACCTCGTTGTCGACCAAGACCTCGTCACGAATCGTTCGCACGGAGAGGCTTTTCAGGTGTTTCTTCCCGCGCTCTAGCAGTTCGCTGCCGATTCCCTCGCCCCAGTAATCGGGGTGGACGTAGAGGTCTAAGTCGCCGATGCCGACGGGGTCGGTCATCCCGCAACTGGCGTACCCAACGACATCGTCGTCGACCGTCGCCACGAACAGACCGATATCGTCTACGTCGATCATCCGTTCGAGGACGTTCCGGGCGTACCCCTCCGAGAGATGCGTGTCGACGGCCTCCTCACCGAGAATGTCGTCGTAGACGGCGTGCCACGCGGCGTGTGCCACCTGCTGAATCGCGGTAATATCGTGTTCGGTCGCTGGCCGAACGCTAATCTGGAATGACATATGTGAACGTATGACTCGGACGACCATAGAACTACGCCTGGTCGCTGGACCGCTCAGCGTTCGATTAGCCGCTACTCCCCAGCGCGTTCGCGGGCCGCGGCGACGACCAGTGGCAGCGTGATGGTCGCGTCGGCGTAGACGCTCACGTTGCGGGCGTCCTTCTCCAGTTTCCCCCACGAGCGCGCTTCGTCAAGCGTCGCGCCAGACAGCCCGCCCGTGTTCGAGGGGTCCATCGTCAACTGGACGGCATAGTCGTAGGCGTCCGGCGAGACGAGCATCGTCTGGAGCGTGTAGTTCTTCGGGACGCCGCCGCCGACGAGCATCGCGCCCGCGCTGTCGGCCTCGTAGGCGATGTCCGTGATGTCGGTCATGTCGGCGAGCGCATCGACGGTGAACTCGCTGGTCTGGGAGTACATCCACGCCTGCAGACCCAACACTGAGTCCTGAAACGCCGGGCAGTACACCGGCACGTCGTTCTCGTAGGCGGCCGCGAGCACGCCCGCGTCCTCGGCCACGTCGTCGCGCTCGTTGACCTCGCTGTTGGCCCGGCCCAGTTCCTCGGTCATGCGCTGGATGGAGACCGGACTCGCCGCTTCCAGTTCGGAGAACACCTCCTCACGCAGGTGATTCTCGAACAGCGCGAAGTGCTCCTGGGGAAGGTAGACGTTGTAGATGCGGTCGACGCCCTCGTCACGGAGCGTCTCGTCGTGTTCGCGCTCGGTCTTCTCGGGAGGCGTAACCTCGCCGTGGTGGTGTTTCCCGCCGATGGCCTCGATGCTGTCGTGGGTGCAGTTCGCGCCCGTCGTCACCAGCACGTCGATGTGGCCGTCCCGAATCAACTCGGAGACGATAGCGCGCATCCCCGAGGGGACCATCGCGCCGGCCAGTCCGAAGAACGTCGTCACGTCCTCGTCTAACATCTCGGCGTAGATGTCGACGGCCTCGTGGAGGTCGTTCGCGCCGATTCCGGCCTCGCCGTAGCTCTCGGCCAGCTCGCCGACGGTCATCCCCGCGCGGGCCTCCGCGTGGCCGATGGGGTCGTGTCTGAACGTCTCGCGGTCCTCGTGGTCGCTCATTGCTCCCCTCTGGTCCGGCCGATGGCTTGAACGACGCGGTTCGTATCGAACGTGCGACGCCGACGCGCGCCGGGTAGCCGCCACCAACCGCAACCGTTACGCCCTGCCCGCGTCGTTCCCGGAACGATGAGTCTGAAGACGGCCGTGGCCGCGCCGTTCCGCCAGCGTGGCACCGACCGAATGGCCGAGAGCGAGTTCGTCGTCGCCCTGTCGTTAGACCGGAGTTGGTTCTCACCGGACCAAGCGAAGACGCTCGTCGACGTCGCTGCCAGTGAGGGCCTCGTCGAGCGAGCGGACGACGCCCTCGCGGTCACGTTCGACGCCGCGGCGGTGGACGTGCCAGAGGGATTCGTGCCGAGCGAGGACATTCTCCGCTCTCGGTCGACGTTCGAGCGGATTCTGGACGCTGTCGTCGAAAGCGGCGTCGAGAAACAGGACGCCGTCGCTGGCATCAACTCGCTGCAGTCGGATCTCGGCGTGACGCTGGAGGCTGCGGCGGTAGTCTACGCCCGCGGCGAGGGCGTGGCCGTCGAGGATATCGCGGCCAATGCACGGGAGGAACTCTGATGGTCGAAGACCAAATCACCGACGGCAAACGCATCGCACAGCTGCTCGCTTCTGAGTTGACTGGACTAGAACGCGGTCCGCTCGCCGACGTTTCGGTCGTGGACGCCGACCGGGACGTGGAACCGACGGCCGACGGCGCGTTCGCGTTCGGTATCGAAGCCGACGGCCAGTCGCTCGGCGAAGTCCACGTCACGCCCAACACCGCACGGCTGACGCTGACAGAGCAACGGGACGTAGACTTCGACAGAGCGGACGTGACGGTCGAAGAATCGAACGGGGACACCAGCCAGAAGGCGGTCGTCGTCGCACATAGCGGGGCCGCGGCCAAGGCGTTGGTCGACGTGCTCGCTGACGGACTCGACCGTTAGGCCGGTTCGCCCAGCGTCTCGGCAGTCCACGCGACGAATCCGGTGAGCACGAGCGCCGACCCGACGAACGCCATCGTCGCGGCCGTCGCCAACACGAGTAGGGAGAGCCCCAGCGGAGAGCCGAGTGCCATCACGACGGGCGCGAGCGTGATACAGAGCGCGCCAATCGCGACCGCGCGGCGCTGTTTCGTCGAGAGGTTCACACCGATGTGAAATCGCGAGTCTGACGGCGGTTCGGCCGCCGCCAGTCCGAGGCTGAACAGCGGGACGCCGACGAAGACGAGCGTCGCGGCGACCGCGTTCGACCAGAAGGTCCACTGTCCGGTGGTGGGCGCGAGCGACAGTGACGCACCGAGTGCCAGCAACACGGTCCCACCGAGCACGCCGAACGGTCGCAGTCGCGGGTCTTCGAGCGTCTGCCCCACGTCGGGCAGTGTCTCCGCGACGTGACCGACGTCGAGGGAACGGTCCATGACGCTCGCTTTCACCTCCTCTCTCAAATAGCCGCGGGGCCAGTTCTCAAATGTGATTTTGGGTGGTCGTTGACTGGCACTGAGAGAGGGAAACGCTTGTATTCGTCCCCGTCGCCGCGCTACCTATGCAGTTCTTCGACCGTCTCGACGACCGCATCGCGGCCGCCGACTCCGTCGTCTCCGTGGGGCTAGACCCCGACCCCGACCGCCTCCCCGAGAGCGTGCAAGACGCGGACCTCCCGCGCTGGCAGTTCAATCGCCGCATCATCGACGCGACCCACGAACACGCTGCCTGCTACAAGCCAAACGCCGCGTTCTACGAGGACCCCGACGGCTGGCGCGCGCTCCGAGAGACCATCGCTTACGCTCACGGAAAGGACGTGCCGGTTCTCTTAGACGCCAAGCGCGGCGACATCGGCAACACGGCCCGCCAGTACGCGACGATTTTAGAAGACGACCACGGCCCTGCCGCGGACGCCATCACCGTCAATCCGTACCTCGGTCGAGACTCGCTGGAACCGTTCCTCCAGCACGAGAAGAAGGGTATCTTCGTCCTCGGTCGCACCTCGAATCCTGGCGGTGCCGACTTACAAGACCTAGAACTGGCCTCCGGCGAGAAACTGTACGAACGCGTCGTCCACCTCGCGGATCTCTGGAACGACAACGGCAACGTCGGGCTCGTCGTCGGCGCGACCGCGCCCGAGGAACTCGAAGCGATACGCGAACTCGTCCCCGACATCCCGTTTCTCGTCCCCGGCGTCGGCGCGCAGGGCGGCGACGCCGAGGCCGCCGTCGAGCATGGCCTCGCCGACGGCGTCGGCCTCGTCAACTCCTCGCGCGGCATCATCTTCGCCGGCGAGGACGTGACTAACCGCGGGGCTCCGGAGAAGTTCTTCGAGGCCGCCGGTCAGTCGGCGAAACAACTCAAGACGAAACTGAACCAGTTCCGCTGAGACGGACTGCCATGGCTCTTTCCAGGCCAGCTGTACGGCATCGTGCGGTCGACCAGCACCGAACTACAGCAGTCCGTCCAACTCAGAACTCGTAGGTGTCGACGCCGTCGGGCATGTCGTCGGGGTTCGTGGGCTCCTCGGACTTGCCGCGGCCACCGCCAGTTTCGGCGCTACACTCGGTACACAGGCCAGTTGTTTCGTCCCAGTGCCGGTCACACACCAGTTTGCCACAGCGGTCACAGCCGTGTTCGACGTCTGCGTTCTCACAAATGTTACAGAGGCCGGAGACACTCATGTGATGTAATAGCACGGTTTTCGCCTTGAACGCTCGGGTTGCAACTGCGAGACGACGGACTCGCAACGACGAGCGAGACGCTTACGGTTCTCTGGTCCAAACTCCGGGTGTGCAGTACGACCGTCTCATCACGGGGGTCGCTGCGGTGTTCGCCGTCCTGACAGGCATGCTCACCGTAGTCGGGGTGGTAGTGAACCCGGCCGTCCTCTTCCTGGCCCTGCTGTTCGGCGCGTCGGCGTACTTCATGTACTACCACGCCAGCGGCAAACTGGCGGCGGACGTCTACGAGCGAGTCGAACGGCGGGCCGCCCGCGGGGCGCGGCGACAGCGCGGCGCGCCCCGCGGCGGGTTCGGTGCCGGCCCGCGCGAGGAGTGGGAGGCACCGCGGGGCGGACAGCGAGTTCGCGAGGCCGCCCAACGGGCGCGGCAAGCCAGACAGCAACAGCGACGCCGACGACAGGGCCGACAACAGCAGGCGCGACAGCAGCGACGCCAGCGACAGGGCCAGCGCATCCAGCAGACAAACGGCCCGACTCCCAGCGAGGCATACGCCCGACTCGACCTGGACGCGAGTGCCGACCAGGGTGCGGTCAAGCAGGCGTACCGCGAGAAGGTCAAGGAGGTTCATCCGGACACCGACACCGGCAGCGAGGCGGAGTTCAAGCGGGTGAAAGCCGCCTACGAGACGCTGACCGACTGACCGCGACCGCAACGGCCAAACCGACCGGGGCGTCAGTGAGGACATGACCGAGACGCCGCCGCTTCTCGTCGACATCGACGGCACGCTCACCGACGAATCCCGCGCCATCGACCCGCGAGTGTTCCCCGTCCTGCGAGAGTGGGGCGAACCCGTCGTCATCGCCACCGGAAAGGCGATGCCGTTCCCCATTGCCCTCTGTGAGTTTCTCGGCATCGAGCGAACCGTCGTCGCGGAGAACGGCGGCGTCGTCTTCGTCGAGGCGACTGACGAACTCCAGTTCGAAGGCGACCACGAAGCGTGTCTGGCCGTCGCCGAGGCGTATCGCGACCTGGGTCACGAACTCGGGTTCGGGTCGGTCGACCTCGCCAACCGCTGGCGCGAGACGGAGGTCGTCGTCAGCCTCGACCAACCGCTGGAACCGCTCGAACGGCTGGCTGCCGAGTACGGCCTCGTCGTCCTCGACACCGGCTTCGCCTACCACGTCACCGACCCGAGCGTGGACAAAGGAACCGGACTCGAAGCGGTGTGTGCGGAACTGTCACTGGACCCGGCGGCGTTTCTGGCTGTGGGCGACTCGGAGAACGACGCGGAGGCGTTCGAGGTGGCTGGCGAGTCCGTCGCCGTCGCCAATGCCGACATGACGGCGAAGGCCCGTGCCGACCGCGTGACCGACGCTCAGTACGCCGACGGGTTTCTCGAAGCCGTTGCGCCGTACCGTCGGTAGAAGTCTCCGTAGCGGACTGGCGACACCGAATTTTCGCTCGCGTCCGCACGGGAGCGGTGTCACACGCTCGCGGCGTCCCGTGTGGCGACTCGTCACATACGCTCCGTTGGTCCCGCTTTCACTGATAAACCCTCGTCGCCGGCTATTGTGATAGATAGTCGCATTCACTGCGCTAAACACCGGTAAGCAGGCCCAAACCCGGGGAAGGCTTTTATCTCGCCACCCGCTACGGACCCCCATGAGCCCCGACCGGGCCGTCCTCCGTCGCGCCCTCGACCGCGGCGAGGAGGAGGGCGGTAGCGTCGAGTTCAAAGAACGGCTCACCGAAGACCTGCATCTTTCGGAGGGACGGCTCGAATCACTGGCGGCACAGCTACGCCACCGCGTGCTCTCCGGCGATGGGGAGGCGACCTACGTGGTCGGCGTCACCGACGACGGCGGCCTGGCGGGCATCTCGTCAGACGAGTTCTCCGAGTCGATGGACGTCCTGAGCCTGCTGGCCGACGAGGCCGGCGCGCATATCGAGGAGGTCAAGACCTGGGGCGTCGACGGCGTAGGGTCGTCGGTCCCGCAAGGGGGCGGAACCGACGGTTCTGCCGACGGCGTGACAGGCGAGGCGAACGAGAGCCCGCTCGATGGGATCGTCGGCGTCGCCACCATCCGGGAAGGGGCGGTACTCGAAGACGACGACCACATCGTCGTCGGCACCGCCGGCCACGTCGACCACGGGAAGTCCACGCTTGTCGGGTCGCTGGTGACCGGCGAGGCCGACGACGGTGAAGGCGGGACCCGCGGCTTCCTTGACGTGCAACCTCACGAAGTCGAGCGCGGGCTCTCGGCTGACCTCTCCTACGGCGTCTACGGCTTCGACGAGGACGGCCCGATTCGGATGGACAATCCGCATCGAAAGAGCGACCGCGCGCGGGTCGTCGAGGAGTCCGATCGACTCGTCTCGTTCGTCGATACGGTGGGCCACGAACCATGGCTCCGGACGACCATCCGGGGACTGGTCGGGCAGAAGCTCGATTACGGGCTGCTTACCGTCGCCGCCGACGACGGCGTCACCGAGACGACCCGCGAACACCTCGGCATCCTGCTGGCGACGGACCTCCCGACCATCGTCGCCCTCACGAAAGTGGATATCGTGAGCGACGAGCGAGTCGCGGAGGTCGAACGCGACGTCGAACGGGCGCTGCGTGAGGTCGATAAGACCCCGCTCCGGGTCGAGCGCCACGGCGTCGAGACCGCTATCGAGGAAATCTCCGAGACGGTCGTGCCCGTCGTGACGACCAGCGCCGTCACGCAGGAGGGCCTGCTCGACCTCGACGCGATGTTCGAGGCGCTTCCGAAGACCAGCGGCGAAGTCGGCGACTTCCGAATGTACATCGACCGGACGTACAACGTCCAGGGCGTCGGCGCGGTCGCTTCGGGCACTATCAAATCCGGCGAGGTGGAGGCCGGCGACCAGCTTCTGCTCGGACCGATGCAAGATGGCGCGTTCCGTGAGGTGGAGGTGCGCTCCATCGAGATGCACTATCATCGCGTCGACGAGGCCAAGGCCGGTCGCATCGTCGGCATCGCCCTCAAGGGAGTCCGCGAACCGGACATCGAACGCGGAATGGTCCTCCTCCCAGCGGACGCAGACCCCGCAGGAGTCCGCGAGTTCGAGGCCGAGGTGATGGTGTTGAACCACCCGACGCGCATCGGCGAGGGCTACGAGCCGGTCGTCCACCTAGAGACGATCAGCGAGGCGGCGTCGTTCCGTCCGGAGGGCGGACAGCTCCTGCCCGGCGATGCCGGAGAGACCACCGTCGAGTTCAAGTTCCGGTCGTATTTCGTCGAGGAAGGCCAGAAGTTCGTCTTCCGCGAAGGCCGCTCGAAGGGCGTCGGAACCGTCACCGACGTCACGACCGACTGACTCAGTTAGGTATCATCGGTTTATCCGTCAGATGCGTCGCCGGTACCATGCAACTGCTCGTCTTCGGCGCAAGCGGCCGGGTCGGTCGTCGCATCTGTAAGTACGCCCACAGCGACGGCCACGGCGTCACTGCGTTCGTCCGCGACGCGGCGGTTCGAGGCGGTCATCATCGAGAGCGAGTCGGCATCGCCTACTGACGGACCACCTTGACGAGATACGCCGGGTGTTGATACGGATACCGGCGATTCTCGAAGGGAGCGTTCCGTACCCACGCGACAGTCCACCCCTCGTCGAACCGCTCTGTGAACTCCGAGTAGGCGACGCCGCCCGGTTGGCGGCCCCAGCGTTCGGGGGCCGCCGCCGCGAGGACGAACAAGTGTCCACCGGGGTTCAACACGGCGTGGACGGCCGCTACGTACTTGTCTCGCTCTGCGTCGTTCAAGCAGTGAAACAGCGCCGAGTCCGTCACCGTGTCGAAGCGCATCGACAGGTCGTCCACGCGGAGCGCGTCCCAGACGAGGAACACTGCGGGGATATCGCGCCACCGCGCTTTCTGTCGGGCCTGCTCGACGGCCTGGGGCGCGAAGTCGACGCCGAGGACGTTGTGGCCCCGAGAGGCGAGATACAGCGACAGTTCGCCGGTGCCACAGCCGATGTCGAGGACGCGCCCGCGAATCTCCCCGGCGTCTGCGAGTTCGGCGAAGGCCCGCTGCGGACGTCCGATGTCCCACGCCGGCACGCCGGAGTACGCTGCATCGAACCCGTAGGCCCGGGCAGAAACCGGTCGAGTGCCCGGCCGGTACGGCGGAAACCCGTGCCAGACGGGGGCGCTCATCGCCGATCCGCTACTCTGAGTGACAGCATGTCTCTGTTGAGGGAAGCCACCGACAAGAAACTGCGCGAGGATTGCCGGTATTCCTACACTGCATCGTACCCGTCGTCCGTCCGCGACGCGAGTCCGAACACGTTGGCCCACCCGAGCAAGTGTTCGACACGCGTTCGCCAGACGCGCTCCCAATCCGCGTGGCGCTCGCGTTCCCAGCGCGGGACAGTATCTCGAACCCGCTCGAACGCGTCCGTCGAGGTGAGCGGGCCGTCGCCATCTTCGAGTACGTCGAGTAGTTCCGCGGCGGCGAAGACGTTCTCGCGGAAGGCGGCCGCCAGCGCGACTCGGTCGAGTTCCGTTCGCGTGCGGTGGTAGCCGCGGTCGCTCTTGGCGACGAGGCCCAGCGCCTGCAAGAAGGTGAGGTATTCCCGAGCCGTCTCCCGGTCGGCGACGTCGGTGGCTCGCTGGATGGCGCGACAGCAGTCGGACTCGCCGTCGGGGACCAGCGGAACGGCCCCTCGCGCGTCGTCGAGGAAGTCGAGCGAGCGGGCCGGCGGAGCCACCTTGTAGCGCATCAGAGGCCGAAGCTCTCGACCAGTACGTCCTCGTGCGTCTCGCCGACGACGTGCGTGTCGCCGCCGACCACGTCGACGGTGACCGTTGCCGGGCCGAACAGTTCGACGGGAAGGTCGTCGAACGCCCAGTCAGCGTCGTCGAAGACGCTTTCGAGCGGTCGCCCGTACTCCTCTCCGGCGACGGATGCCACCTCGTCGAAGCGGTCAAATGTTTCGTCGACGGTGAGGTGAACCTCGCCGCCGTAGGCCAGCGCGTCCGTCGTGCGAGCCATCGCTGCCGCCTCGTCGCCGGCGACGGGAGCCATCGGCGCTCGCGCATTCGCCGAGAGCACGGCCGTGGGGTCGAAGCCCAGTTCCGCGAGACGGTAGACGGCGAGTTCGGCGGCGCGGGCGGCCGCGACGACGCTGCCGGTGACGCTCGCCGTGGCGAACGTCGGCATGAACACGGCCGTCTCGGGGACGCCGGTTCGCTCGGCGATCTGCCCGGCGACGGCCTCGTCGGGGAGTTCGTCGGATTCGATCGCGAGGACGGCGAAGTCGGCGTCCTCGCGGTAGCCGATGCGCTGAAAGACGTCCTCCTCGCCGACGAGCGCGCGGGCCGGGCCGCTGCCGAGCCCCTCGAAGTCGTCGGTGGCGACCTCCCAACCGCCCTTCTGCGAACAGAGCAGGGCCAGCGCGGGGTGGTCGGTCGACAGTTCGACGTGCGTCAGCGGTGCGCTGCCGACGGAATCCATCGTCGTCTGGACCGTCGCCAGCCCCGCAGTCTGAATTTCAGCGAGCAACATCCCGGCCTCGACGGCACCGGGAACCTCGACGCCGAAGTCCAGTACCGCGGCGTCGCCCGAGAGCGCGTGTACGTCTATCGTGAGTTCGTCCGCGAAGTCGATGGCCTCGTCGACGAGTTCCGTGGCCATCCGATTGAGACTGTCCATACTCGGCCTTTGACAGCCTGCCTTTTAATCTCCGCCTTCGGACGCGCCGCTGCGCGCCTCGCGTCCCAGCGACTTCTCGACGGCATCTACCTTCTCGCTGGCGCGCTGGTCGACCCCGCGCTTGTCGTCGATCTTCAGGAACGTCTCGACACGGTCCGACTGCGCGCCGACGGCTTCGTGTGCAGCGTGGGCCGCCGCGAACAGTTCCTCGCTGTCCTCGGCCTCGATGATCGTCCCCATCGGCGTCGTCTCGTACTCCACGTCGAAGTCGTCCAACGCCGCGACGGCGTCGGCGACGTACGGTGCCATACTCTCTTCGACGACCGGTGCGACGGACAGGAAGCCGATACAGGTCATAATCGAACGTTCGAACGGCCCCGACCTAACGCTGGTGTTCCGACTGATTCAATTAATAGTATGTCTCGCGTGCGACGCATGAACGGTGGCCGGGAGCGGCCTCCGTGCCGCGAAGACGGGGAAGGGCAGGCTGAGAGCATCCGGCGGCGAAGCCGCCGGTTCACCGAATCTGAGCGAAGCGAGGATTCGGCCTTTTTCACCGACGTTCGTTAGAGCGAAGCTCTAACGCAACCCGTCAGAAGTCTTCGACTTCTGAGGACGCTTTTCAAGGAGTGGTTCTCCGCAGTGAGCCGGAGGCTCACGAGGAAACCCGACGACGAAAAAGGTCGTAGAAGATGCGCTGGAGGGGATTTGAACCCCTGTTGTGACCATGGCAAGGTCACGTGATACCACTACACTACCAGCGCCCTGTTACATCACAATCTGGCGAGGGTGACAGTAAAAAGCCTTCCGTTTTTCCGGGGAAATCGTGGGACGTGAGGGCATTCTACTTACCGGGTCGTTCGGCCACGTTAGGCGACCCATCCTTTCGGAACCGGCAAAGACCGGGTGGGCTGTTCGGGGGCTATCGGCGGCGACGGGCCGTGTGAACGCGTCTCAACGCACGCGCGAAGCGGGGTCTTTTTACCGTAGGGACGGAGAAGTATCGGCACAGTCTAGTGGCGCGACGTGGAAGCGTCACGGCATGACGACCAGCGTACTCGTGCCGTCTTCCCTCACACGGGAAGCCGAAGACCGCCGTGAGGCGACTCGCAAGCTCGGATACGTGGCCCGCGCGGCCACCGTGTTCCGGGCCGACCGGCTGACAGTGTTTCCCGACCCAGACGGGGCGGGCAAATGGGAAGACGGGTTCGTCGAAACCGTGCTGCGGTACGCCGCGACGCCCCCGCACCTCCGAAAGGAGATGTGGGGCAAGCGGGACGAACTAGAGTACGTCGGCGTCCTGCCGCCGCTCCGCGTGCGTTCACAGACCGGCTCCGGATCTGAGGGTTCGGGGTCGTTAAGACAGGGAATCGTGACCGAGGTCGGAGCTGATGGGCGCGTCCGGGTCAATTGCGGCATGCAACACCCGATCTCCCTCCCCGTTCCAGACGGTCTGGAAGCGGCGGAGGGGGAGCGCGTAACCGTCAGGGTCTCTTCGCGACGGCCGGTCCGGGCGAAACTCGTCGATCACCCCACGCCGGGGTTCGACGTCGTTACCGCGGACCTCGATGCAGCACTCTCGCGTGACGACGCCGGACTCACCATCGCGTCATCGCGATACGGTGAGCCGGCGACGACGCGGCGTCTCGGCCAACTGGCCGAGCGCCGGGATGCCGAGGGCAGCATGACAGTCGCCTTCGGGGCACCCGAGCGTGGGTTACCGTCGATACTCGACGTGGACCCGGGCTCCGTCGGCGGAGACCAGACAAGCGACGACCCCACAGGGTTCGACCTCTGGCTGAATACGGTTCCGAACCAGGGCAGCGAGGTGGTGCGAACGGAAGAAGCACTGTTCGCCTCCCTTGCCTGTCTAACCCTCACGGAGTAAACGTATGCCACAACCAAGCAGACCACGCAAAGGCTCGCTGGGCTTCGGCCCGCGCAAGCGCTCGACGACCGAGACGCCCCGCTTCAACAGCTGGCCGTCCGACGACGGGCAGGCGGGCGTCCAAGGGTTCGCCGGCTACAAGGCTGGCATGACACACGTCGTGCTCGTCAACGACGAACCCAACTCCCCCCGAGAGGGGATGGAGGAGACCGTCCCGGTGACGGTCGTCGAGACGCCGCCGATGCGCGCCATCGCCCTGCGAGCGTACGAAGATACGCCGTACGGCAAGCGTCCGCTGACGGAGGTCTGGACCGACGAGTTCCACGGTGAACTCGACCGGACTCTCGACCTGCCGGAGGACCACGACCCGGACGCTGCAGAGGAACAGGTACGCGACGCACTCGACAACGGGAACCTCGGGGACGTGCGACTCATCACGCACACCGTCCCCGACGCCGTCCCGAGCGTCCCGAAGAAAAAGCCCGACGTGATGGAGACTCGCGTCGGCGGTAGCTCGCTCTCAGAGCGCCTCGACTACGCGCTCGAACTCGTCGGTGACGGCGGGGAACACGCGATGAACGACGTGTTCCGCGCCGGTGAGTACACCGACGTCGCGGGCGTCACCAAGGGCAAAGGGACGCAGGGTCCCGTCAAGCGCTGGGGCGTCCAGAAGCGAAAGGGCAAGCACGCCCGGCAGGGCTGGCGGCGCCGAATCGGTAACCTCGGCCCGTGGAACCCCTCCCGCGTGCGCTCGACGGTCCCCCAGCAGGGCCAGACCGGCTACCACCAGCGCACCGAACTGAACAAGCGTCTCGTCGACATCGGCGAGGGCGACGAAGCGACCGTCGACGGCGGCTTCGTCAACTATGGCGAGGTCAACGGGCCGTACACGCTCGTGAAGGGCTCGGTGCCCGGGCCGGACAAGCGCCTGGTGCGCTTCCGCCCCGCGGTGCGTCCGAACGACCAACCGCGCCTCGACCCCGAGGTGCGCTACGTCTCCACCGAATCGAACCAAGGATAACCTATGCAGGCAACTATCTACGATCTGGACGGCGAGGCCGACGGCGAGGTCGACCTGCCGGACGTCTTCGAGACGCCCGTGCGGACCGACCTCATCCAGAAGGCCGTTCGCGCCGCCCAGGCAAACCGAAAGCAGGACTACGGGACCGACGAGTACGCCGGTCTCCGTACTCCGGCCGAATCGTTCGGTAGCGGTCGCGGACAGGCACACGTCCCGAAACAGGACGGTCGTGCCCGCCGCGTCCCGCAGGCGGTCAAGGGCCGCGCGGCCCACCCGCCGAAAGCCGAGAAGGACCGTTCGCTCGACCTCAACGACAAGGAACGTCAGCTCGCCGTCCGCTCGGCGCTCGCCGCCACGACGGACGCCGAACTCGTCGCCGACCGCGGCCACGAGTTCGACCGCGACGAAGTCCCCGTCGTCGTCTCCGACGACTTCGAGGACCTCGTGAAGACCCAAGAGGTCGTCTCCCTGCTGGAGGCACTCTCGCTTCACGCTGACATTGAGCGCGCGGACGACACGAAAATCAAGGCCGGACAGGGGAAGGCACGCGGTCGGAAGTACCGCCGCCCATCTTCCATCCTGTTCGTGACCAGCGACGAGCCATCGAAGGCCGCCCGCAATCTTGCGGGCGTCGACGTGGCGACGGCCCGCGAGGTCAACGCAGAGGACCTCGCACCCGGCGCAGCGCCCGGTCGGCTCACCGTCTTCACCGAATCCGCCGTCGAGGAGGTCGCAGACAGATGAGTTGGGACGTCATCAAGTACCCGCACGTCACGGAGAAGGCCATGAACGACATGGACTTCGACAACAAGCTCCAGTTCGTCGTCGACGACCGAGCCAACAAGGGCGACGTGGCAACGGCCATCGAGTCCCAGTACGAGGTCTCGGTGGTTAACGTGAACACACAGAATACGATGGACGGCGAGAAGAAGGCCGTCGTTCGCCTCTCCGAGGACGACGACGCCCAGGAAGTCGCCTCCAGGATCGGGGTGTTCTAACGATGGGACGACGAATTCAGGGACAACGACGCGGTCGCGGGACGTCCACGTTCCGGGCGCCCTCCCACCGCTACAAGGCAGACCTACAGCACCGGAAAGTCGAGGACGGCGACGTCGTCGCCGGGACGGTCGTGGACATCGAACACGACCCCGCTCGCTCGGCACCCGTCGCGGCCGTCGAGTTCGAGGACGGCGACCGCCGCCTCGTGCTCGCGCCCGAGGGCGTCGGCGTCGGCGACGAACTACAGGTCGGCGTCAGCGCCGAGATTGCCCCCGGGAACACGCTCCCGCTCGCGGAGATTCCCGAAGGGGTTCCGGTCTGCAACGTCGAGTCCAGCCCCGGCGACGGCGGGCGCTTCGCCCGCTCGTCGGGTGTCAACGCTACGCTGCTCACCCACGACCGCAACGTCGCGGTCGTCAAGCTCCCCTCCGGGGAGATGAAGCGGCTGGACCCGCAGTGTCGCGCCACCGTCGGCGTCGTCGCCGGCGGCGGCCGCACTGACAAGCCGATGGTCAAGGCCGGGAACAAGTATCACAAGATGAAAGCGCGCGGGACGAAGTGGCCCAACGTCCGCGGTGTGGCGATGAACGCCGTCGACCACCCCTTCGGTGGCGGTGGCCGCCAGCACCCCGGCAAGCCCAAGTCCGTCTCGCGTAACACGCCGCCGGGACGCAAGGTCGGGGACATCGCCTCGAAGCGGACCGGCCGAGGTGGCAACGAATGAGTTCGGAATATCAAATCGGCCACGAAGGAGAGTTCTCCTTCCGCGGCCACACGCTCGACGAGCTGCAGGAGATGGAGCTCGAAGAAGTCGCGGAACTGCTCCCCGCTCGCCAGCGGCGAAGTATCAAACGCGGTCTGACCGAGGAGAAGCAGAAACTGCTCGAGAAGGCCCGCGACGCCGAGGAGGAGGCGACGGCGAACGACCCCATCCGGACACACCTGCGCGACATGCCGGTGCTGCCGGAGATGGTCGACATCACCTTCGCCGTCCACGCCGGTCAGAGCTTCGAGCGCGTCAAAGTCGAGCCCGCGATGCTCGGTCACTACCTCGGTGAGTTCCAGCTCACCCGTAGCGACGTCGAACACGGCCAGGCCGGTATCGGGGCGACACGCTCCTCGAAGTTCGTACCGCTCAAGTAATCATGGGAATCAGCTACTCAGTCGACGCCGACCCGGAAACCACCGCGAAAGCCATGCTCCGGGAGCGGCAGATGAGCCACAAGCACAGCAAGGCCGTCGCCCGAGAGATCAAGGGCAAGACGGCGGGCGACGCCGTCGAGTTCCTCGAAGCGGTCATCGAGGGCGACCAGCCGGTCGCGTTCAAACAGCACAACTCGGGCGTCGGCCACAAGAGCAAGGTCGACGGCTGGGACGCCGGTCGCTACCCGGAGAAGGCCAGCGAGGCCTTCATCGACCTGCTGGAGAACGCCGTCGGCAACGCCGACCACCAGGGCTTCGACGGTGAAGCCATGGAGATAATGCACGTCGCCGCCCACAAGGTCGGCGAACAGCAGGGTCGCAAACCGCGTGCGATGGGCCGGGCCTCCGC
This sequence comes from Haloarcula amylovorans, assembly GCF_004681185.1. Taxonomy (GTDB): domain Archaea; phylum Halobacteriota; class Halobacteria; order Halobacteriales; family Haloarculaceae; genus Haloarcula; species Haloarcula amylovorans. The sequence goes on from NZ_SRIF01000002.1 coordinate 1,089,353, forward strand.
CTGGAACTCCACGCTGGTCGACGTCGAACTCATCCTTGAGGAGGTCGAGAACTGATGGCCGACGAACAGCAATTCATCGAAGACGGCCTTCAGCGGACCCAGATCGACGAGTTCTTCGCAGACGAACTCGGTCGTGCGGGTTACGGCGGCATGGACGTCGCCAAGACCCCGATGGGGACCCAGATCGTCCTCAAAGCCGAGAAACCCGGAATGGTCATCGGCAAGGGCGGGAAGAACATCCGCAAGATCACGACGGAACTCGAAGACCGGTTCGACCTCGACGACCCGCAGATCGACGTGCAGGAAGTCGACGAACCGGACCTCAACGCCCGCATCGTCGCGGACCGTCTGGGCAACGCCCTCGAACGCGGCTGGTACTTCCGCAAGGCCGGTCACACCACGATCGACCGCATCATGGAAGCCGGCGCGCTGGGTGCCGAGATCGTCCTCTCCGGGAAGGTCACGGGCGCTCGCTCGCGCGTCGAGAAGTTCAACCGCGGCTACATCAAGCACAACGGCGAACCCGCCGAAGAGATTGTCGACAGCGGTGTCGGCGTCGCCGTGATGAAACTCGGTACCATCGGCGTGCGGGTGAAGATCATCCCGCCGAACGCCGAACTCCCCGACGACTTCGAGATCTACGAGGACGTCGAGGTCGAGGACTACGTCGCCGAGACCGACGGCGAGTCAGTCGAGGAACTCCTCGAAGGCGAACCCGAAGACGAGAGCGTCGAGGGTGCCGATGTCGAGGTCTCCGACGAACCCGACGACGGCGACGAGCAGGTCGCCGACGACGGCCGCGACGAAGAGGCCGAGGTCGAAGAGGAAGTCGTCGCAGAAGAGGTCGACGTTCCGACCGATGACGACGTCGAGGACGTCGATGTCGACGAACTCGAAGACGCCGTCGACGAGGAACTCGACGAGGACGTCGAGGCCGAAGCCGAAGAACTCATGGGCGAGATGGATAGCGCGGACGACCAGGAGGATGACGAAGAATGACCGTCCTCCACGTCCAGGAAGTCCGTGACATGACGGCCGCCGAGCGAGAGGCGGAACTCGACGACCTCAAGACGGAACTGCTCAACGCCCGGGCCGTGCAGGCCGCGGGTGGTGCTCCGGAGAACCCGGGTCGCATCAAACAACTGAAGAAGGCCATCGCCCGGATCAAGACGATTCAGCGCGAAGACGGCGACCTTCAGGAGAACGAATAATGCCACTGACACCCGAGACGCTCTCACGTCACGAACTCGTCGGCCTCGACGTCGAGGTCGTCGCCGCGTCCAATCCGGACGCTATCGGCATCAGCGGAGTCGTCGTCGTTGAGACGACGCAGACGCTGACCATCGAGGGAGCAGACCGGGTGTGGCACGTGCCGAAGGACAGCGCGACGTTCGCGTTCACGCTCGACGACGGACCGCGAGTCCGCGTCGAGGGCGAGACGCTCGTCGCTCGTCCCGCTCGTCGCACAGAGAATTCAGGTGATTCCAAATGGCGCTAGGACTGAACGTACAGGAACCGGAAACGACCTGTACCGACCAGAACTGCCCGTTCCACGGAGAGCTCTCCGTGCGCGGTCAGACGCTGGACGGTGAGGTCGCTTCCACTGACATGGAGAAGACCGTCGTCGTCGAACGTGAGTACGACGTGAAGGTGCCGAAGTACGACCGCTTTATGAAGCGGCGGAGCCGCGTTCCGGCTCACGCACCCGACTGTCTCGACCTCGCGGTCGGTGACACGGTCACGATAGCAGAGTGTCGACCGCTCTCGAAGACGAAGAGTCACGTCGTCGTCAGTGTGGGCTCGGACGAGGCCACAGACGACGCCGAGGACGGTGAGAACTAATGGAGGCGCTCAACGCAGACGTCACCCAAGGACTGGAGAAGGGCTCGCTCATCACGTGTGCCGACAACACAGGCGCACGCGAGCTGAAAGTCATCTCCGTCCACGGCTACTCGGGGACGAAAAACCGGCATCCGAAGGCCGGGCTGGGCGACAAGATCACGGTGTCGGTCACCAAGGGGACGCCCGAGATGCGTCGTCAGGTGCTCGAAGCCGTCGTCGTCCGACAGCGAAAGCCAATCCGCCGTCCAGACGGCACCCGCGTCAAGTTCGAAGACAACGCGGCCGTCATCGTGGACGAGAACGAGGACCCGCGCGGGACCGAGCTGAAAGGTCCTATCTCGCGGGAAGTCGCGGAACGGTTCGGAAGTGTCGCCTCCGCAGCGACGATGATTGTATAGAACCATGAGCAAGCAACCAGACAAACAGCGAACGAGTCAACGACGCGCGCCGCTCCACGAGCGACACAAGCAGGTGCGGGCCACGCTCTCGGCCGACCTCCGCGAGGAGTACGGCCAGCGAAACGTCCGCGTCAACGCTGGGGACACTGTCGAGGTGCTCCGTGGCGACTTCGCCGGCGAAGAGGCCGAAGTCGTCAACGTCGACCTCACGGACGCCGTCATCCACGTCGAGGACGTCGTCCTCGAGAAGACCGATGGCGAGGAAGTCCCCCGCCCGCTCGACACCTCGAACGTTCGAGTGACCGAGCTGACGCTCGAAGACGACCAGCGCGAAGCGCGTCTCGAATCGGAGGATGATTCCGCATGAGTAAGCATCAGAAGCGACTCTCGGTGCCGGACAGCTGGCCCGTAGAGCGCAAGACAGCGACGTTTACGGTGAAGGCCGGTGCCGGCCCGCACGGTGAATCGGGGGTCCCCCTCCTCATCGTTTTGCGGGACGTGCTCGGCTACGCCGACAGCCGCAAAGAAGCGCGCTACGCGCTCAACGAGGACAACGTGCTCATCAACGGTAAGGCCGTCTCCGACGAGGAGCGGCCTGTCGGGATGTTCGACATCCTCGCCTTCACCGAGCGCGACGAGTACTATCGGGTGTTCCCCGGCGAGGGCGGTCGGCTGGCGCTGACCCCCATCGTCGCGGACGCAGCCGACTCCAAACTGGGCAAGATCGTCAACAAGACCCACGTCGCCGGTGGCGACGTTCAGTTGGCGCTCCACGACGGCGAGACGCTCGTCGTCGAAGACGACCAGACCTACGACGTCGGCGACTCCATCGTCGTCGACAACGAGAGTACCGACGTGGTCGCCCACTTCGAGTACGAGGAGGGCGCACTCGTCACGGCCGTCGACGGCGCACACGCCGGCGAAATCGGGACTGTCGACGAGATTCAGGTCACGCCCGGCTCCGCTCAGAACAACGTCCTCGTCTCGCAGGAAGACATCGACGGCGAGGAGTCGGAGGGAGACGCCGACGGCTTCGAGACGGTCGAAGAGTACGTCGTCGTCATCGACGAGAACTTCACGGGCGACGGAGGTGACGACGAATGAGTTCCGAGAGCGAATCCGGTGACTTCCACGAGATGCGGGAACCCCGCGTCGAGAAAGTCGTCGTCCACATGGGCATCGGTCACGGTGGCCGTGACCTCGCCAACGCCGAGGACATCCTCGGCGAGATTACGGGACAGAACCCGGTTCGGACGAAGGCCAAGCGGACCGTCGGCGAGTTCGACATCCGCGAGGGCGACCCCATCGGTGCGAAGGTCACCTTGCGCGACGAGGCCGCAGCAGAGTTCCTCGACACCGCCCTGCCGCTCGCCGAGATGAAACAGAGCCAGTTCGACGACACCGGCAACTTCAGCTTCGGCGTCGAAGAACACACCGAGTTCCCGAGCCAGGAGTACGACCCGAGCATCGGAATCTACGGGCTGGACGTGACGGTCAACCTCGTCCGCCCCGGCTACCGCGTCGCCAAGCGAGACCAGGCGTCGCGCTCGATTCCGTCGAACCATCGACTCAACCCCGAGGACGCAACGGCGTTCGTCGAGTCGACCTTCGACGTGGAGGTGAGCGAATGAGCGAAAGTGAAACCACAGAAGAGCCCGACGCCGCCGAGAGCGAGCGGACCGGCCAGCTCGAGTCCTGTCAGCGCTGCGGGCGCGAACAGGGACTCGTCGGCAAGTACGACATCTGGCTGTGTCGCCAGTGCTTCCGCGAAATCTCGCGGGGAATGGGCTTTAAGAAGTACAGCTAACCATGACAGGAAACGACCCATTCGCCAACGCCCTATCGGCCATCGACAACGCCGAGAGCGTCGGGCATCTGGATCAGACGGTATCGCCCGCTTCGAACGAGATCGGCTCCGTCCTCGAGGTCTTCTACGACCGCGGGTACATCGACGGCTTCAGCTTCGTCGACGACGGCAAGGCCGGTGAGTTCGAGGTCGAACTGAAAGGTGCCATCAACGAGTGTGGCCCGGTCAAGCCCCGCTACTCTGCGGGTGCAGACGAGTTCGAGAAGTGGGAGAAGCGGTTCCTCCCTGCCCGTGACTACGGGACACTCGTCGTCTCGACCAGCCACGGCATCATGAGCCACTACGAGGCCCGCGAGGAGGGCGTCGGTGGCCAAGTCATCGCGTACGTATACTGACAATGCCACGAGTAGAACTGGAAATTCCGGAGGACGTGACCGCCGAACTGGACCATCTCGACCTCACCGTCGAGGGTGACAACGGTAGCGTCACGCGTCGGCTCTGGTATCCCGCTATCGACGTCTCCGTCGAGGACGGCGTCGTCGTCATCGAGTCCGAAGAAGCGGACGCGAAGACGAACTCGACTATCGGGACCTTCGAGAGCCACGTAGAGAACATGTTCCACGGCGTGACCGAGGGCTGGGAGTACGAGATGGAAGTCTTCTACTCTCACTTCCCCATGCAGGTCAACGTCGAAGGTGACGAAGTCGTCATCGAGAACTTCCTCGGCGAGCGAGCGGCCCGTCGGACCACCATCCACGGTGACACCGACGTGTCGGTCGACGGTGAGGAACTGACCCTGTCTGGGTCCGACATCGAAGCCGTCGGCCAGACCGCCGCGGACATCGAACAGCTCACGCGCATCAACGACAAGGACGTGCGCGTGTTTCAGGACGGGGTGTACATCACCCAGAAACCGAGCCGAGGTGACGCCTAATGGCAGACAACCCCGACAGAAAAAGCAGCGACGCCGACGCGAACGAGGAGGCCCTCACACAGGGTGACGGCCCGCAGGAAGACGTCGAGTCCGAACAGCCGCTCGACGGCGAGCGCGCCGAAGACCCCGACGAGGTCGCAGAGCAGGCCGAATCGGACGAGGAGTCCGAAACGGACGACGGCGAGGAAGAAGAAGAACTCGAGCTGACCGACATCAGCGGCGTCGGCGACTCGAAGGCCGAATCGCTTCGCGAGGCCGGCTTCGACACGGTCGACGACGTTCGCGCTGCCGACCAGTCCGCACTCGCGGAGGTCGACGGTATCGGGAACGCGCTCGCGGCCCGAATCAAGGCCGACGTCGGCGGACTCGAAGTCGATACCGAGACCGAGGCCGAAGTCGAAGAGGAAGGCGGCGAAGAAGAGCCCGACGAGGACGTGGAGACGGAACTCCAGCCTCGCGGGCTCGCCGAGAAGACGCCCGACCTCGACGACGAAGCGGCTCGACTGCTGGCACAGCGACACCGCGTCGGCACGCCGCAGTTCAACCGACAGGACTACCACAAGAAAAAGCGCGTCCCGACCGCCTGGCGCCGCCCGCGCGGCCAGCTATCGAAGCAGCGCCGCGGCATCAAAGGGAAAGGCGACACGGTCGAGGCGGGCTTCCGCTCGCCGAAGGCAGTCCGCGGGAAGCACCCCTCGGGCTTCGAGGAGGTCCGCGTGCACAACGTGGACGACTTAGAGGGCATCGACGGCGATGTCGAGGCGGCCCGGATCGCCTCGAAGGTTGGTGCCCGCAAGCGCGAGCGCATCGAGGAAGCAGCCGAGGACGCGGGTATCCGCGTGCTCAACCCCACCTACGTCGAAGTCGAGGTGAACGAGTAATGACGGACCTCTCCGCACAGAAGCGACTCGCAGCGGACGTCCTCGACGTCGGGAAGAATCGCGTCTGGTTCGACCCCGAACAGCAAGGGGACATCGCGGACGCGATTACCCGCGAGGACGTGCGCGAACTAGTCGATGAGGGCGCCATCCAGGCGAAAGACAAGAAGGGCAACTCCCGCGGCCGCGCCCGGGAACGCCAGAAGAAGCGTGCGTACGGCCACCAGAAAGGTGCCGGCAACCGAAAAGGTAAGGCCGGGGCACGTCAGGACCCCAAAGAAGAATGGGAGTCGCGCATCCGCGCACAGCGAAAGAAGCTGCGCGAACTGCGCGACGACGGCACGCTCTCGAGTTCGCAGTACCGCGACCTGTACGATAAGGCAGGCGGTGGCGAGTTCGACAGCGTGGCCGACCTCGAACGATATATCGACGCAAACCACGGTGACGAATAATGGCGACAGGACCACGATACAACGTGCCGATGCGGCGACGCCGCGAGGCCCGTACCGATTACCATCAGCGGTTGCGCCTGCTGAAATCCGGCAAGCCCCGCCTCGTTGCTCGAAAGAGCAACAAGCACGTCAGGGCGCAGCTGGTGACGCTTGGCCAGAACGGTGACCGAACGCTCGCGGCCGCACATTCGAGCGATCTCGAAGAGTACGGCTGGGAGGCCCCGACGGGCAACATGCCCGCGGCATACCTCACCGGTCTGCTCGCCGGGCTTCGCGCGCAAGATGCGGGCGTCGAGGAAGCGGTGCTCGACATCGGCCTCAACACCCCGACCCCAGGTAGCAAAGTATTCGCAATACAGGAAGGCGCAATCGACGCCGGGCTCGAAGTCCCCCACAACGACGACGTGCTCGCCGATTGGCAGCGCACGCGCGGTGCCCACATCGCCGAGTACGCAGAACAGCTGGACGACCCGCTGTACAGCGGAGACTTCGACGCCGAAGACCTCCCGGAACACTTCGACGAAGTGCGGGAGACACTACTCGAAGGTGACATCGAACTATGAGCGCTAACAACGGCTGGGAACCCCGGACACGCCTCGGCAAGCGGGTTGCCGAGGGCGACATCGACTCCATGCAGGAGGCGCTGACATCTGGGCTTCCCCTGAAAGAATCGGAAGTCGTCGACCAGCTCGTCCCCGATCTGGAAGACGAAGTACTGGACATCAACATGGTCCAGCGGATGACCGACTCCGGCCGGCGGGTGAAGTTCCGCTGTGTCGTCGTCGTCGGGAACCGCGACGGCCTCGTCGGCTACGCTGAAGGGCGTGACGACCAGGTCGGCGGTGCCATCCAGAAGGCCATCGACGTGGCGAAACTGAACCTCATCGACGTCTCCCGCGGCTGTGGGTCCTGGGAGTGTGGCTGTGGCCGTCCGCACACGGTCGCGCTACGCACGCAGGGCAAGGCCGGGAGCGTCGAGGTTGAGCTACAGCCCGCACCGCGCGGGCTGGGGCTCGCGGGCGGAGAGACCGTCCGCCACGTGCTGGAACTGGCCGGTATCGAGGACATCTGGACGCGCAGTAGCGGGAACACGCGAACTACGGTCAACTTCGCGAAGGCGACGTTCAACGCCTTGCAGAACACGGCCGAGGCTCGCGTCCCCGAGCGCACGTTCGAGAAGCGTGAGGTGATCGAGTGATGCAAGCGCTCGTTCAGATTCGTGGTGACGTCAACATGGATACGGACATCCACGACACGCTGAAGATGCTGAACATCCACCACGTCAACCACGCGACGCTGGTCCCGCAGACGGAGACGTACCGCGGGATGGTCTCGAAGGTCAACGATTTCGTGGCCTTCGGCGAGCCGAGTCAGGAGACCGTCGAACTCCTGCTCTCGACGCGCGGCGAGCCGCTCGAAGGCGACGCCGACATCGACGACGAGTGGGTCGGCGAGAACACCGACTACGACGACGTCGAAGGCCTCGCCTCGGCGCTCGTCGAAGAGGAGACGACGCTCAAAGAGCAGGGTCTCTCCCCGACGCTTCGTCTGCACCCGCCACGCGGCGGCCACGAGGGCATCAAACATCCCACCAAGGAAGGCGGTGAACTCGGGAAACACGACACCGAGGGGATCGACGACCTCCTGGAGGCGATGCGATAATGACGAGCAAGAAACGACGACAGCGCGGGTCGCGCACGCACGGTGGCGGGTCGCACAAGAACCGACGCGGTGCCGGACATCGCGGTGGCCGCGGTGCCGCCGGCCGTGACAAACACGAGTTCCACAACTACGAGCCGCTGGGCAAGAGCGGTTTCAACCGCCCGGAGCAGGTTCAAGCGGACGTCGCGACGATTGACGTCCGCGAACTCGACGAGAACGCGCCGCTGCTGGCAGCCGACGGCGTCGCCGAAGAAGACGGTGACGGCTACCACATCGACGCCCGTGACGTCGTCGAGGACGGCTACGAGGCCGACGTGGTGAAGGTGCTCGGTGCCGGGCAAGTTCGTAACGAACTCACCATCGTCGCGGACGCCTTCTCTGACGGTGCAACGGAGAAGGTCGAATCGGCCGGTGGCGCGACGGAACTGAGCGAACGCGGCCAGGAACGGCAAGCGGAAGCCGAAGACGACGAGGCCGACGCGGACGACGAGGAGTAACGACAGATGAGCTGGAAGGACACCGCCGAACCGTTGCTCGTCAGGATGCCAGCAGTCCGTCGACCGGAGGGCCACATCCCGTTCAAGCGCAAACTGATGTGGACCGGCGGCGTGTTGGTGCTGTACTTCTTCCTGACGAACGTCAAGCTGTTCGGTCTCGACATCGACGCGAGCCAGGACGTCTTCGGCCGGTTCGGGTCGATTCTGGCCTCGGGGCAGGGGAGCATCCTGCAATTGGGTATCGGTCCCATCGTCACGGCGTCCATCGTGTTACAGTTGCTCGGCGGGGCCAACCTGCTCGGGCTGAATACGCAGGACGACCCGCGAGACCAGATCCTCTATCAGGGGCTGCAGAAGCTGCTGGTGCTGGTGATGATCTGTCTGACGGGCCTGCCGATGGTCTTCGCCGGCGGGTTCTTACCCGCTGATACGGCCGTCGCGCAGTCGCTGGGTATCGGCACCACCGGTGTCCAGTGGCTCATCTTCGCGCAGATATTCGTCGGTGGTGTCCTCATCCTGTTCATGGACGAGGTCATCTCCAAGTGGGGCGTCGGCTCCGGTATCGGACTGTTCATCGTCGCCGGCGTGAGCCAGCGGCTGCTGGGTGGCCTGCTCTCGACGCCCTTTATCGGTGGCCGGAGCGGCATCCTCTACACCTGGTTCCAGTTCATCACTGGCGAACAGACGACCGGGCCGGTCCTCGCCCCGGGCGGTCTGGAGACTGTGTTCCTCGGCCAGGGTCAGATCCTGGCGCTGGTCACCACGATCCTCATCTTCTCGGTGGTCGTCTACGCCGAGTCGGTGCGCGTCGAGATTCCGCTCTCGAACGCGCGCGTGAAGGGGGCTCGTGGTCGCTTCCCGGTGAAGCTCATCTACGCGAGCGTCCTGCCGATGATTCTCGTCCGGGCGCTGCAGGCAAACATTCAGTTCCTCGGGCGCATCCTGCACTCGCAGCTGGGAACGCTCCCAGCGTGGCTGGGAAGCTACAACAACGGCCAGGCGACCGGTGGGTTGTTCTACTATCTGGCCCCGATTCAGTCACCCGGTGACTGGATGTGGTGGCTGGAAGCGACGACCAACCCCGCCTGGCAGATACTCATCCGCGTCGGGATCGACCTGACGTTCATGCTAGTCGGCGGCGCTGTCTTCGCCGTCTTCTGGGTCGAGACGACCGACATGGGCCCGGAAGCGACGGCCAAGCAGATTCATAACTCCGGGATGCAGATTCCCGGGTTCCGCCAGAACGTCGGCGTCATCGAGAAGGTGCTCGAACGCTACATCCCGCAGGTCACCGTCATCGGCGGTGCCCTCGTCGGGTTGCTCGCAGTGATGGCCAACATGCTGGGTACCATCGGCGGCGTCTCCGGTACCGGGCTGTTGCTCACGGTCTCCATCACGTACAAGCTGTACGAGGAGATCGCAGAGGAACAGCTCATGGAGATGCATCCGATGATGCGCCAGATGTTTGGCTGAAACCGCCGAAATCTTTCTTTCCGATCGCTCTCGTCGGGAGCTACATCTGCGTCGAACCGGGCCGTAGCTGGCCCGCAAACGGAAAAAGAGAGAGATATCTCACAGCCATCCATTCGTCTACCGCTCGTCGGTGCTAACGGTTGGCATCCTCAGGGCGTCAGCCAGCAGTCGGTGTCGTCGTATTAGTCGGTGTCGTCGGCGTGGATCCGCCGGTTGGCGTCGAGTCGGACGTGGTCTCCTCGTCGGTGTCGAGTTCGGGTCCGGGGACGTTGTCGGGTGCGTCACCCGCCGCGAGGAACGAGAGGAGGTTGCCGACAAATACCTCGTTGTCAGCATCGTACAGTTCCGTCCGTTCGAGGACGGACGCGTCGGCGACGAAGACGACGTTCTCCGTGCGGGCGACCGTTGGGTACTGTCCGGTGCGGCGGGTCTGGAGCGTCTGCGTTCCGTCAGCGGCGGTATACACCACGTCGGCGTCGCTGTCTTCGCGCACGGAGACGTAGCTGCCGGTGTCGAAGGTGACGGTGTCGACACCCTCAGTCAGCGGACCATCGCCGCTCGGGGTCGTGTAGATACTCTTGAAGTTGTTGTCGTTGGCCCCGTCGTCGACGTTGAACAGCGTCTCGGCACCCATGCGGAACCCGTACTGGCTCGTCAGGTTGTTCGCGCCGAAGGAGACGACCGTCGAACTGGCGATCAGCCCGCCGCTGATACGCGTCTGGGTCGGCTCGCCGAGGATCACGACGTGGCCGCCGGCGTCGGTGTAGTTTCTGAGCACCGCACGTTCCGTCGCGGTGAACTCCTGGGTCGGTTGGACGACGAGCAGCCCCTCGTGGCCGGCGAGCGTCTCGTTATAGGGTTTCTCGTCGGTGCTGTCCGGATACGAGAGACTATGGCCTGTCCTGAACACCGCCTCCTCGATGGGTTCGAGGTCTGCACGGGAGAACTGGTTGCCGTGACTATCGTCGACGAGGAGGCGTGCGCTCCCGCTCTCGACCGCGAGCGTGCCGGTCTCTGGGTCCGCGTCGGCGTTGACGCGCTCTGGCTGGAACGGGGGCGGCGACTGGCCGTCGATGCTCGTGCCGTCGGGCGACTCCGAGGTCCCGCCGACGGCGAGTCCTAGCAGTGCTACTGCGCCGAGGACGACGACCAACACGACGACGTAGGCGGCCAGCAGTCTGACCGCACTGCCCTCAGCCATCGATGTACACCTCCGAAGCGTTGGTCTCCGGGACGCCCCAGACGGCGTAGTACTTCACTGGTCGCTGGAACTGTCCGTCGTCACTGTTGTCGTCGACAACCTCGCTGTCGCCACCCTCGATCCGGATAGACGCGTTGCCCAACAGGAGTGTCGGACTCGACGCTTGGGGTTCAGTCATGTAGATATCGTATCCGTCGCCCTCGATTCCCTCGGCGCGACTCGCCGCGCGCTCGATGGCGGTATCGAGGTCGCCGATGCGGTCGGCGAAGCCGTTCTCGACGGCACGGCCGCCGAGGTACGCGCGGCCGTTCGCCACCTCCGTTCGGTCGAGCGAGAGGGTGTCACCGCGGTGGTACATGACCGTCCCGACGAAGGCTCGCTGGAGTGACTCCATCTCTGTGCGGACACTGTCGATGCCGATCTGTGCCTTATCCGGGCCGGAGCGGACGAACTGCTCCTGTTGCTGGCCGGCCTGCTCGATAACGCTCGGGGACGCCTGGACGATGACGCCAATGCTGCCGACGGTCGAACTGGGTTTGACGATTATTTCGTCGGATGAGACGATACCGAAGTACCCACCCGAGGCCGCCGCCCCCTCGACGTACGCGACTACCGGCATCTCGCTCGCCGTTCGGTTGACCGCCAGATAGAACTCCTCGCTCGCGTCTACGGGACCGCCAGGACTGTCGACGCGGAGGACGACGGCTTCGACCGAGTCATTGTTTCGAATCGCCCGCAACTGCTCGGCGACGCCGTTGACGTTTACATCGTTGGTCGGTCCCCGTAACGTGACGACGGCCACGGATGGACGCTCCTCGTCGGCGATCGCCGCCGCGTTCCAGACCATCGGGCCGACGATCGCGCCGGTGACGAGGGCGGCCGTGACGACGACCACGTACGCTGCCACAGTTGTCGCTGAAAGTTTATTTTTGACTGACACGATTCCCGGTAGGTACCACCCGAAGTATAAACTAGGGTCGGGTCACCTGTCACGTTCGGCGGCGTGCGAGTAGTGTCGCTACCGTCATCGCCAGTAGCGCGACGACGGCCCCGAATCCGGAGCCGTCTGCCGCTGTCGCCTCCCTTTCGCTGGCAGTCTCAGTCGGTTGACCGTCGGTTTCGCCCGCTTTGGTTTCTTCGGTGCGAGTGGCCCCTGGCGTCGCCGTCGTTTTCGACGCAACAGTAATCGTCGCGTTCTCTCCGCTCGCGGCGACGGTGTGGGTGCCGGGTTCGGTGAAGCGGTGGACGACCGTTGCGGTCGCGCGATCGCCGGCCGGCACCGCGAGCGTTCTGGACCGAGCGTCGCCTAATCCGGTGACGCGTACCGTCCCGTTACCCGCTCGCTTGCCCGCGTTGGCCATCTCGACGATGACGGCCACGGGGTCGCCGACGGCGGCCGTCGAACGGTTCGCTCGCACGTCAGCCACCGACAGCGCGGCTCTCGGGACGCCGATGGTGTGGTTTGCGGGCGCGGCAGTCTCGATGCGATAGCGGTACCGCTCGCCGCCGTCGAGGCGCGTCGTGTTCACGGCCGTTGCGCTGCCGTTTTCGTCGCGGTAGGCCGTGACCGCGGAGGCGTTCGCCGCGTCGAGACGCGAAGCGGGGACGCTGACCGTAAGCGTCACGCCGGGCGCGCCGCTTGCGTCGGTCGTGACGGTACCTAACGATCGGATACCGGCGTTCTCGTCGCTCGCGCGCTCCGGCTCGGCGACGCGGAGCGCGACCGGCGTTCGACCGGCGGCGACCGTCATTCGCTCGTACGTCAGGTTCCCGACAGTGATGTCGGGCGTGACCTGGTAGGTGTCGTCGTCCATCTCGCCGGCTATACTGACGACGGCGCTTCGTCCGTCGGGTCGGCTGACCGAGACGCGCGGTTCGTTCGGTGGGGAGTCGGCGTCGTTGCTATCGCCCCCGCTCGGGCCGTCGCTCCCGCCGCTGTCTCTGCCACTGCGGTCGCTGTCGCCGCCGTCTCCGCCACCTGCGCTATCGTCGTCATCGTCGCTTTCAGCGTCACTGTCCGAGTCGGACGCCGGCGCGACCACCACCGTCGTCGCATCGGTGGCGGTGCGGTTCCGGCCGTCGGCGACCGCGAGTTCGAACGTGAAGGCCGTTCGCTCTTTCACAGACGGCGCGGTGAACGTGGGCGTCGGCGAGGCGGTATCGCTGAGGCTGACCGACGGTCCGTCGGCCTGCGTCCACGCGTAGGTCGGCGACCCGACGACTACCTCAGATCCCGCCCCGTCGAGTTCGATCCGTGTCCCCGCTTCGACGGAGCGATTCGCCCCGGCGTCGGCCGTCGGCGGTGGCGATCCCGCCGCAGTGACGGTAACCGTATCGGTCGCGGTGGCGTCGCCGTCGTTGACTGCCAACTCGAAGGTCAGCGGCGTGGGTTCGGTGGCTTCGGGGACTTCGAACCGTGGCGCGGCCGTATCGTTGGCCGACAGCGAGACGGTCGGCCCGGCGACCTGTCGCCAGCCGTATGAGAGCCCATCGCCGTCGGGGTCCGTGCCATTTCCATCGAGGCGAATCTCGTCGCCGGGGTCGGCGGTGCGGTTGGTCCCGGCGTCGGCGGTCGGGGCGCGGTTCCGACGGTCGACGGTCACGGCGACGCTGTCGGTCGCCGTCCGGTTCGCCCCGTCGGTGACGGTCAGGTCGAACGTGAGCGTCCGCGTCTCCGCGGGCACGGGGGCCGCGAGCTCAGGTGTCGCCGTCGTACCGTCAGACAGCGTGACGTTCGGCCCGTCGGTTTGTTCCCAGCGGTAGGTCAGGCCGTCGCCGACGGGATCCAGAGATTCGCTCGCGTTCAGTTCGACCCGCGCGTCGGCTTCGACGGTTCGGTTGGTCCCGGCGTCGGCCGTCGGTGGCGGCGTCTCGGGGTCGCCGCTCACGGTGAGGGTATCGGTCGTCGCGTCGGTCACTCGCTCGCCCGTCTCCTCGTAGATGGCGGAGCCGGTCGCTCGGAGTTCGTACTCGCCGACCGACGCGTTCCGGGGCACGCTGAGGGCGAACTCGACGGCGTGGTCCTCGCCGTCAGTCCAGAGCCACGCAGTCCCATCCGCTCCAGTTCGGGCCCCATCGTCGTCCTCGACCGAGAGTGTCCAGTTCTCGGGGAGCGTGACGTCGATCGCAGGGGCGTCCACGTCATCGACATCGACGGCGACTTCGACCGGTACCGACCCGCCGGGAGCGACGCGCTCCTCGTCGAGCGTCTGGCCCACGACGACGGTGTCGTCCGGTGCGGCGAGCGCCACTGTGGGGGCGGCGACCAGGACAACGAGCGAGCACGCGACGACGAGGAGTCGACGGGCGCGGGCCGCCGACATCAGCTCTCCTGTGGCGTCGCGGTGGCCGCTCCTCGTTTCGATGCGACGGCTGGAACCTGGCGGTGGAGAGATGGCATACGTGTCCGTAGTAGGGAAATCTCTCGGGTTTGTTATGCCGGGCTTGTCGGCGTAAGCGGTCGTTTCTCCCCGCCGTCTCCGGGGGTAGCAGTGTTCGCCATCGACGCGAATGTTCGGTATAACAATAGGATATTCTTCCGTAGCATCCAGCCGAATGACGGACTCTCGGCCGATTTCACGTCGGAACGTACTGAAAGGGGGTACTGCCGCCCTCACCCTCGCCCTCGGCGGGAGTCGACTCGGCCGAGTGCGTGCGGACCACGAACATCCGCTGTTGACCACGGAATTCGACAGCCGTGACCGTTACGGCGAGAGCGGGGACGTGCTCGACGATTTCGAGGACGTAGACGAATGGGAGGCCGATAGCGGAACGCTCGAAGCGAGTACGGACGTAGTCTACAGCGGTTCGCAGTCGGCGAAACTATCGCTCGCGCCGGATAGCGATGACCGAGCGGTCGAAATCGTCCGCGAGTTCGACGATCTCGACCTCTCCGAGCGGGATCTCTCGATCGCGATTCGCCTCGTTCGGCCGGGGGTCGAGCAGCTGACGGCCGTCGTCGAGGACGACGACGGCGACTACGTCGTGATGGACCGCCGGACCATCTCACCGACGTATGGGTGGTTCCGGAGCGATCTCGGCGTCAGCGGCGAGTCGGGCGACCCCGATCTCGAAGAGGTCTCGGAGATCCGCCTCCGCTTTTCCCGGGACGTGGACCGCCCCATCACGGTGCATCTGGACGAACTCCGGACCACGGAACGAACCGACGGCGGCCGTGTCGTCCTCACGTTCGACGACGGCGGTATCACGCAGTACACGCGTGCGCTTCCGGTGCTAGAGTCCTACGACTTTCCGGCGCTCACTGCGGTCAACCCTGGGCGGGCCGACGACGATGACTACCTCGGCGAGGACGAGATGCGAGAGATGCGCGAGGCGGACTGGGAGATCGGCAGCCACACGGTCGACCACGACCGGCTCACGGACCTTTCGGACGAGGAAGCCAGAGAGCAGGTGCGAGACGCCAAGGAGTGGCTGCTCGACCGGGGCTTCGAGGTGGGTTCGTCGATGTTCGTCTACCCGTGGAGTTCGAACTCGCCACGTATCCGCGATATCGTCAGCGAGTACCACTATCTGGCCTTCACCGACGGGAGCATTCCTCACGGCGCGCAGTTGACCGGCCCGCTCACGACCGGGCGGATATTCGGGGAGAACCTAGAGCGTCTCGAATCCGTGCTGGACCTCGCCGAGAAGTACGGCCAGACGGCGGTATTGAGCTACCACGAAATTGGCGAGGACACGGGCTGGGTCTCGCAGGCGGATTTCGAGGCGACGATGGCCGGCATCGACCGCCGTGACCTCGACGTGATTCCCGCCTCGGAGATGCTGACCGACCTGCTCGACCCGCCGGTCGAGGAGATACGGCCGAAGTCAATCAGAGACGCTGTCGCCCGCGACGACGGCATCGAACTGGCGGACGCCCAGCGAGCGATTCGGTGGAACCGCGAGGACGCCTACGTCCCGCGGACCAACGGGAAGCGCATGGACGACGAGACGTTGACCGCAATACTCGACGAGTGGGAAGGTGAGGCCTAAAACAGCCGTTCGAGCAGCCCGCGCTCTCGGTGTTTCTCGGCCAGTAGGACCGAACACTCCACGTCGTCGACCACGTTGAGGACCACCGACCCGGAGACGAGGCGGCGCAGGAGCCCCTCTTCGGTCGCCCCGAGTATCAACAGCGAGGCGTCCGCGGCCGCGTTCTCGATGACCGTCTCGACGTCACCAGTCTCGATTATCGCCTGATGAGTATCTCGCGACTGAATAAATCATCTCGTTCGATACTCGCTCACGACGCTTAACGCTCACGCCTAATCGCCGCTCTCCGGATAGAAATACACTTGACTGGGCCGACTGAACGGGCCGGATATGTACGACGCGGAGGGTCGCCGGTGTACGTCGTAATCGTCGGCGCTGGCGAGGTGGGGGCGTCTATTGCCGAGAGCCTCGCCGGTAGTCACGACGTTGCCGTCGTCGATATCGACGACGATCGAGTGGAAGAGCTCGTCTACGACGTGGACATCCTCGGCGTCGAGGGTGACGGTGCGGACCTCGATACGCTTTCCGAGGCCGGCGTCGAGAAGGCGGACATCGTCATCGCCAGCACGGACGACGACGAGACGAACATCGTTACCTGCGGGACGGCGATGACAATAACCGACGCGTTCACCATCTCTCGGGTCAAGAGCGCGAAGTTCCTGCGAACGTGGGAGCAGTCGGCGGGCGCGTTCGGCGTCGACCACATGGTGGCGACGAACCTCCTGACGGCCGAGACTATCGCGCGAGTCGTCGGCCTACCCGCTGCACAGGACGTCGAGACGTTCGCCGACGGTATCGTTCAGATGGCCGAGTTCGAGATTCCCGAATCCAGCCCCGTCGCAAATCAGACGGTCCAAGAGGCAGACCGCTACGAATCGCTCACCTTCGCCGCCGTGTTGCGCGATGACGACGTGGTCATCCCTCGTGGAGAGACAGTGCTGGAACCGGGCGACGAGGTGGTCGTCATCGGGAGCACGGAGAGCATCCACACGTTCGCACACGCCATCTCGCCGGACGTGGACGGGGCACGAAACGTCCTCGTCGTCGGCGGGAGCGACGTGGGGTATCACACCGCGCGGCTCTTACAGGACCGCGGTCTAAAGCCCCGTCTCATCGAACGGAATCACGAACGCGCCCGCAAACTCGCCGAGGACCTCCGTGGGACGACGGTCTTAGAGAGCGACGCCACCGACCGGGAGTTCCTCGAACGCGAACACGTCGCGGACGTGGACATTGTCATCGCGGCGCTCGATAACGACGAGAAGAACCTCTTGGCGAGTCTCTTAGCGAAGCGCCTCGGCGCGAACCGCGCCGTCGCTGTCGTCGATTCGGGTGAGTACGTCCCCCTGTTTGAAGCCGTCGGCGTGGACGTAGCGGTCAACCCAAGAGAGGCGACCGCCGAGGAGATTACCCGCTTCACTCGCGAGCAACAGGCCGAGAACGTCGCCATCATCGAGTCCGACCGCGCAGAGGTCTTAGAGATCGAAGTGGACGATGAGAGCGTCCTCGCTGGTCGCTCTATCCGCGACGCCGTCGCCGACCTCCCCGACCGCGTCGTCATCGGCGCGATTACCCGTGGCGGCGAACTGGTCATCCCCCGCGGTGACACCGTCGTCGAACCCGGCGACCACGTCGTCGTCTTCGTCGAGTCAGAGTCAATCGACGCCGCCAGCGCCGCCCTCTAAGATGTTAGGGATGGCCTCGTTTCGGCGGACGCTCCGCGTCGATTGGCGTGCGTCGGTGTCACTGGTCGGGACGGTGATAAAGTATCTCTCGGTGGCGCTGTTAGCCCCGATGCTCGTCGCCCTGTACTACGGCGAGGACATCGGCGTCTTCGGAATATCTATTCTCGTGACCGTCTTCGTCGGGTTCGCGCTCGAGCGGCTCGATACGGATCCAGATCTCGGCGCGCGCGAGGCATTCCTGATGGTGTCGCTGACGTGGCTGTCGGTCACGGTCGTCGGGGCAGTTCCATACGTATTGGCCGGGTGGGGAACCGCGTCGACGCTCGCGGACCCGGTCAACGCACTGTTCGAGACGATGTCGGGCTTCACGACGACTGGGGCGACCGTGATGGGTGAGATCAGCTTCGAGCGCCACTCTCGCGCCCTGTTGCTGTGGCGACAGCTCACGCAGTGGCTCGGCGGCATGGGTATCGTCGTCCTGGCCGTCGCGATTCTCCCGGAACTTTCCGTCGGTGGCGCGCAGTTGATGGACGCCGAAGCGCCGGGTCCCGGCATCGAGAAACTCACGCCCCGCATCGCCGAGACCGCCAGGGCGCTCTGGTTGGCGTATATCGGGCTGACCGTCCTCGAATTCATATTGTTCTTCGGTCTCAACCAGCTCGGCTACGCGCCGAATATGGGTCTGTACAACGCCGTCGCCCATCCGCTGACGACGATGCCCACCGGCGGGTTCTCGCCCGAAGCCCGTTCGATCGAGGCGTTCTCGGCGGCGGTCCAATGGGTCATCATCCCCTTCATGGTCGCCGCCGGCACCAACTTCGCACTCATCTGGCGGGCCATCAACGGCGAACCGCTGGTCTTCTTCGAGGACAGCGAGTTCCGCTTCTATACGGGTGTCGTGGCCGCGCTCACAGCGGTCATCGCGGGGCTGCTCTTTGCCGGTCTCGGCCCCGGATTCGCGGAACTGCCGACGAACGTCCCGGCTATCGACGGCAACGTCGAACGCTCGCTCAGACACGCGGCCTTTCAGGTAACCTCCATCGTGACGACGACGGGATACGCCTCGATGGACTTCAACACGTGGAGCGACGCCACGAAGTACCTCCTGCTGTTCGGGATGTTCGTCGGCGGGTCGGCCGGCTCGACCGGCGGCGCGATAAAGATTGTCCGCTGTCTAGTCATCGTCAAGTCGCTCCGGCGGGAGCTGTTCACGACGATCCATCCCGAAGCCGTCTCCCCGGTCCGCCTCGGCGGTCGGACGATCGACGAACGAGCTATTCGCGGTATCTACGCCTTCACGCTGCTGTATCTGGTTATCTTCTTCGTGAGCGTGGGCGTCGTCTTCATCGACACCGCCCGCGTCGGCTACGACCTCACAGCCCTCGAAGCAATGTCGGCCGTCGCCGCCACCCTGGGCAACGTCGGCCCCGGATTCGGCGTCGTCGGACCGATGAACGGCTACACCGACTTCCCGTGGACGAGCAGAGCGTACATGATCTTGCTGATGTGGGCCGGCCGGCTGGAGATTCTACCCGTGTTCGTCCTGCTGACCCGGGCGTACTGGCGCTCGTGAAAGAGCGGTAACATTTAAATGGTCGTCAGTTGATACTCATTCCGTGGTAGATGTCTCGTCACTGTTCGAACTGTTAGCCGCCGATTATCGCCGGCAGATACTCATCGTCCTGTGTGACAGCGAGTCGGTGGACGTGCCGGCGGGGCTCTTGCTGCGCTCGGCGAGCGCGGGGGGCACGCCGAGTGAAGCGCCCGGCTGGCCCGCTACGACCGGTGAGAAGGGTGCCTTACCGCTGGAGCTGGTCCACGTCCACCTGCCGAAACTGGCGGAGGCGGACCTCGTGGAGTGGGACCAGTCGGCGGGCGTCGTCTCCCGCGGCCCGGCCTTCGACGAGGTGGAACCGTTCGTCCGCGTCCTCGTCCGCAACGCCGAGACGCTGCCGGGCGACTTGCTCTGAACTGGCTCGCCGATACCGTACCCGTCGTTACCCATCGAGACGAGCGTCGAAGACCGTCCACGGTTCGTCTCCGTCGGCCCGGTCATCCTCGCCGTCTTCGTCTGCGTCCAGTGAGTCGGGGATACCCCATCGTTCGATGACGGAGAAACCGCTCGCTCGCAGATGAGAACGCGTCCGCTCCGCGCCAGCGATGTCCCACGCCATCGAGACGCCGCTGTTGAGCCAATCCGGATTCTCGCCGGCCCACTCGTTCGTCCCCTCACATAGCAGGACGTGACCGCCAGGACAGAGCACGCGTGCGAACTCGTCTATGACCCGCTGGTGGGCGGCCATCGGAACGTGAATCAGCGACCAGTACGCGACGACCGCGTCGAAGACGCCGTCCGCGAACGGTAAGTCAGTCATGTCGCCCTGAGTGAGCGCTGCGTCGGGCGTGTTCCCGTCGGCTAACCGGAGCTGCTCACGCGAGAAATCGACGCCGACAGCCGACGTGTCCGCGCTGATTCTCGACAGAACGGGCGTCCCCTGTCCACATCCCGCATCGAGAATACGCCTCGGGTCTCCGAGGGAGTCGAGGAACCCGTCGAGAATCTCCGTCCCGCGCCCGTCTTCGATACGCTGTGTCGCGTACGTCGCCGCCAACTCGTCGTAAGACCGGCGAACGTCGTCTCGCTCGACCATCGCTCGGAGAATCCGAGGGCTTTGGAATCAGCTTTGGGGTCGTTTGCGAGTCGTTCTCAGTCTTCTTGCTCGCCGCCTTCCTCTCTTTCGTCACCTTCTTCGCCCTCGCCGTCCTCGCCGCCTTCTTCCGGCGTACTACAGCCGGCGAAAGCGGGGATCATCGCCGCTGAGCCTACCGCGAGGAATCGTCGTCGTTCCATACTGCGGGTTGGCTCGCTCGGATAAAAAATGGCCTTGCGTTGTTCGTCTACGGCTTGTTTCGGGTGAGGACTGGCTCAATCACTCCTCAGAGATATTTATTGAGAAAGCTAAATAGATGAGAATATTTCTGGAGATGACTCGGGGGTATCCTTGCTATCGTTGGCTGACAAGGCGACGATAGTAAAACCGCCAGAGTTGCGCGATCGATGGGAGCGCGTCGAGACCCCAGCGCTCCGGCGGGGTGATCTACTGGTTCGTCCCATCGGCTGCTTCGTCCCCGCATTCGAACGCCTCGACTAACTGCTCTGGAAACGCCTCCGGCGAGAACACCGACACTACGTCGCCCGCTTCGATGGTCGTATCGCCTTTCGGCGTGAGCTGGGTGTCACCGCGTTCGATGCTTACAACGAGCACCTCGTCCGGAAGCAGTCCGGCGCGGTTCGCTTCCTCTAGGGTCGCTCCCGTTATCGCGGCGTCCTCAGAGACGGTGAATTCCACGACTTCAGCCCCGCCGGCGACGCTCTGGAAGTCCCGAATCGCCGTCCGTGTCGTATCATCCTCCGGGCCGAACTGCTGATAGGGATAAAACGCCTCGTCTCGGACGATGGCCTCCCGGTCGATGGTCACGCCCAGATCCGACAATTGGCGCGCGATTCGGGCCGTGTCGTCGGTGTCGGTCCCGACGACGGTGACCAGCAGGTTCTGCTGGCCGGCCATCAGCTCGCTGACGCGGACCACGCCCGGAATCCGGCCGATATCGCGTGCGAGGTCCGACTGGGTATCGACGGGCGCGTTGCAAGTGAACTGCATGGTCAGTCGCCCGTCTATCGTCTCGTAGTCGATTTGGGCGTGATAGCCTCGGACGACGCCCGCTTCTTCCAGCTGCCGGATACGGTTGCGTATCGTTGCCGGCGTGACGTCGACCTCCTCAGCGATCTGCGGCGCGGCTGTTCCGCGCGCATCGACCGCGAGATGATAGAGGATACGGCGGTCGATTTCATCGATCCGATAATCCATGCCGGATATTTCTTTCGTATCGATAATAGCGCTTGTGTTCGCTCTCTCCCGAGAAATACGCCTATCCGGTTCCTAACTGCCGGAATTATTCTATAGAAAATACTCCGGGCATACAGCACTCATTCAAAAATCTAACACCGGAATATTTTTTGTATCGCAAGAGTTGTGGATGAGTATGGAAGGACACAGCGAGAAGTCCCCCATGGAACTGCTCAAGCACCACTACGACGAGACGGAACTCGTCTGTCCGGACTGCGGCTACGAGGACGAAGAAGGCAGCTGGTCGAGCGAGACAGACGGTCGGGAGATTCACTACGAACACGAGTGCCCGTCGTGCGGCGCCGTCAGAGAGCACACGCTCTCCCTGAACGGGGAGTGACTGTTTGGTTCTCGCAGACGTGTCGAAGACGGGTAGCGGCCGCGCCGTCAATCCGCCGCTTCGACTGCGTCTGGCGCGTACGCCTCTAGGAATCGGTCGAGTGCCCGACCCTATAGCGCTGGTCGACCGCCTTACGAATCGCCCCGCCGAGACCACCCTCTGAGACAGCCACCACACTCATGTCTCAACGGATACACACCTCAGACAGATGACGCGTGACACCTTCGAGACGGAACTCGACGCGCTACGGGCCGATATCTGTGCGATGGGCGCAGACGTCACCGACCGCCTCGACCGGGCCGTCACCGCCTACGAACGGCGCGACCCGGCGATGGGCCGCGCCGTCGCCGAGGCCGACGACGAGGTCAACGAGCGCTACCTCGCTCTCGAACAGGACTGCATCGACCTCATCGCGCTCCAGCAGCCAGTCGCCTCTGACCTGCGGTTTATCGCCGCCTCGTTCAAGATACTCACGGACCTCGAACGCATCGCCGACCTCGCGTCCAACCTCGGCGAGTACGTCAACGAGATGGAATCGGAAACTATCCCGAACGTGCCCATCGCCGACATCGCCGACATGGCGCTGGCCCAACTCGACGACGCGATGACTGCCTACGAGGAGCGCGACACCGAGCGCTGTCGAACGGTCGCCGCCGCCGACACCGACCTCGACCAGCGCTGTGCGGCCGCTACCGACGATCTCGTTCGATCGCTGATCAACCAGACGCCCGACGACGAACTGGAGTCGCTGATGGCCGACACCCAGCGCTTCCTCCTGACGGTTCGTGACCTCGAACGCGTCGGCGACCACGCCGTCAACATCGCCGCTCGAACCCTGTACATGACCGAGAGCAGCGACGACCTCATCTATTAGAAGTACCTTTTTCCGTCACCGGGTATCCTCGCAGCGCGGAGCGCTGCTGCGGGTACCCGGTTCGCAAAAATCTACGCTAAAAAGGCGCGAATCGCCGGCAGCGATTCGCGTGAAACCGTGCCTCCGGCGCGGTATGCTCTCCGCACCGTTTCTTTGGGCGACCGCACGTAACTCCGCTCCCGACCGAGGCTGATTTTGCATCCAAGGGAAAGGCTGATACGCTCGGCAAGGACAGTTCGGACCATGCCACGAGAATCGTATCAGGAGCTTCTCGAATCGCTCCGCGAGGACGTCCTCTACATGTCTGAAGTCGTCCTCGACCGACTGCGGCTGGGGCTTTCCGCCCTCGAACAGAAAGACGAAGAGTTGGCCTGGCAGGTCATCGACGGCGACGACGAGATCAATCAGCTGTATCTCGACTTAGAACAGGACTGCATCGACCTGTTGGCGCTCCAGCAGCCGGTTGCCTCTGACCTGCGCTTCATCGCCGCTTCGTTCAAGATTATCACCGACCTCGAACGCATCGGCGACCTCGCCACCAACCTCGGCGAGTACTCCCTGGAGGCCGAACGCGATGCCTACCCCGAGGTCGACATCCAGGAGGTCGCTGAAGTCGTCATCGAGATGGTCGAGAACGCGATGGATGCTTACGACCGTGAGGACACGGAGCTGTGTTACACCATCGCCGAGACTGACGACGAGGTCGATAGCCGCTGTGAAGCGGCCTCCGAGGAGGTCGTCCGCGACCTCATCGAGCGGGAAATCGACGCCGACTCCAGCGACGCGGAGATCGAGCAACTGATGGCCGATGTCTCCCGACTCCTGTTGACGATTCGCGACATCGAGCGCGTCGGCGACCACGCCGTCAACATTGCCGCTCGCACGCTGTACATGGTCGAGAACGACGACGACCTCATCTACTAAAAGTACCTTTTTCCGTCACCGGGTATCCTCGCAGCGCGGAGCGCTGCTGCGGGTACCCGGTTTCGCAAAAATCTACGCTAAAAAGGCCGGAAGTCGCGCCTGCGGCGCGCTTCCGGTGAAACCGCTCGCCGCTGGCGAGCGGTATGCTCTCCCGCACAGCACCGAT
>NZ_SRIF01000002.1:1113455-1435272 GCF_004681185.1 Haloarcula amylovorans
GTATGCTTTCCCGCACAGCACCGCTCGACAGCCACACCCTCCCCAACCGACTGCGTTGCTCGCTTCACTGCGCTACTCGTCCCTCGCACGTACCTCGCGGTCGAGGTCGCTTGCGACCTCGACCGCGAGGGTGCGCGCCACCGCAACGCTCGCTTTACTCCCGGCGCGGCGGTTGCTGTCCATCGTCGCCGACCATCCCCTCGTCGGTGATGCGGAACTGGGTGGTGTCGCCGGCGGGTTTCGCGCGGTGTTTCTCCAACGTGGCGCGGCGGTTGCCGCCGCGGAAGCGGTCGATGCGGAGGATTGCGCCGGACCAGTGATTCAGTGTGTGGCCGCCCAGCGCGGTCGACCGGTCGCTGTCGGGGTCGGTGAAGACCTGATTCGTGAAGACGACGGCGAGGTCGTGTTTGCGGGCCAGCGAGAGGAGGTGGGTAATCTGTCGGGCGACGTCACGCAAGGCCGCACCGCCGTCGTCGTCGTCGCGCTGGAGGCGGTAGAAGCCGGTGGCACTGTCGAGGACGACGAGTTCGATTTCGGCGGCGAACTCGGCGGCGTCTTGCACGGCTTCGGCTTGCTCGTCGTAGTCGAAGACTTCCGAGACGATGAGGCGGCCCGCGAGGTCGTCGACCGTCTGGTTCGTCCCAGCGGCGCGGCCGCTGGCGATCTGGCGCATGCGGTCGGCCGAGAGCCCTTCGGTGTCGATGTAGAGGGCGGCGTCGCCCTGCGCGGCGACTTCGATGGCCGCCGAGAGGGCGAGGTTCGTCTTGCCGGCCGCTGGCGGGCCGTACACCTGCGTGACGGCTCCGCGCTCCAGTCCGCCGCCCAGCAACTCGTCGAGCGGGTCACAGCCGGTCGAGACGTGGTCGCTCACGGCAACGGGTTGGACGTGTCCGGATAAAAACGCTCGCACCTGCTCGTCTCACGAGGGGGAGAGATATCTCTCGATTGCCCGCTCGATGGCGTCCGAGTCGTCCAAATCTGCGAGCGCGAACCGGAAGTCGACCCGCCGCGGGCGGTGGAGACTGATGGCGTCGGCGGTTCGGGTGTAGCCGCCGAAGTCGTCCCATCGGAACAGCCGTCGTGCGACCGGCATTCGCTGTTCGATGCCGACCGCCGAGACGAGATACGTTCGTCTCTCACCCGACGAGGCGAAGACGAGACCGAGCGGGAACAGTATCTGCGAGGCGGTCTGGAGCCAAATCCTGTTCGTGGCTATTCCAGCGATGAACCCGGCGGCGGTCACGGCGAGGAGAACACCGGCGACGAGGTGGACACGTCGCCGCGCACGCTTGGGCCACCCGGCGGTGAACTCGCAGTCGGGTTCGACACCCGCCGTGAGCGCGATGGTGTGTCTGGTTCGAGCCATCACACCGAGAACGAACCCGAACAACACGGCGAACAGACCGAAGAAGAACGCGAGGAAGCCGGCGACACCGGTCGCAGCGATCGAGGCGAATCCTGCGACGACGTAGACCGCAGGCGCGAGTGCGGGAAGCCATCGCAGCCGAGAGCCGCCGAGACGGACATCGACGCCCTCCACTCTTGCCGTCGCCAACCAGCCGAGACCGGTAACGACGGTTAGCGTCCCGATGACGACGCCGTAGAGGACGCCCGAACCCGACACTCCGGCGCGGACAGCGGCGAACACGGCCAGCGGTGCAGCGAGCAACGCGAGGTAGATTCCCGTGACGACGCCGAACAGCGGGTCCGAGTCACTTGAACCCGTGTCGTCGCTGGAGGAGGGCGGGGGCATGGGGCTTGTTTCGCCGCCGGCGTACAAAAGGATACCCAGAACCCACGCGGTGAGAAACCTATCTGACCGGTCGGAGCCAGCAATCGTAAGTGGTCGCCCGGTGAAGTTTCGACCGTGATAGTCGTCGCGACGGCAGATTTCGAAGTGTACCACGGCGTGGTCACGGAGCTACGGGACCGCGGCGTCGACTTTACGACTATCGAACCCGGCGACGAGTGGCCCGATGACACCGACGTGGCGGTCATCGCGGCCGGCGAAACGGTCGAGATTCCCGACGGCGTCGATCTCGTGCAAGCCGACCCCGAGCGCCCGCGACGAGCGGTCGAGGCGGCCATCGCGGCGCTACGAGGCGAGACTGGTCGCACTATCATCGGTATCGACCCCGGTGAACGCCCCGGCGTGGCCGTCATGCACGGCGAGATGGTCGTCGCCGCGTTTCAGGTGCCGGCCGCCGACGCCGTCGAGGTCGTCCATCGCGAGGTCGAAGACGCCGTCAATCCGGTGGTCCGCATTGGCGACGGTGCGCGACTCGTCGGGTCGCGCCTCATCGACGACATCGTCGATGTCCCGGTCGAACTGGTGGATGAGACGGGGACGACGCCGTACCTCGGCAGCGGCGCGCGCGGCATGGGTGACGTGCTGGCCGCGGTCAACATCGCCCGACTAGAGGGCGAGGCGATAACGAGCCGTGACGTGGAACCGACGGCGGGAGAACTCCAGCGCATCAAAGACCGCTCACGGGAGGTCAGCGACACTAACCGGGCCATCGACGCGGAGCTGGCCCGCGACGTGGCTGAGGGCACCCTCACCATCGAGGAGGCGTTGGCCGAACACCGTGGCGACGCGGAGAGCGAGAGCGACGGCGGAGAAGACGAGAACGCAGCCGACACTGATTCGACGACCGGTTAGTCCCGGACAGTTCGCTCGGCACGGCGGATGACCGCACGAACCGGGAGATCAGTGGCGTCGGCGACGGCCGCCGCGTCGTCGAACTCCGCGCTCACGTCGTATATCTCGCCGTCTTCGTCGCTGGCTAGCTTCACAGTGACCTCGTACTGCTCGCCGTCGATTGCGAGTGTGACCGTCTCGAACGCTCGCTCGGCGACCCACCGGTGGCCGGCTCCGTGCTCTCTAACGCCGAGGGTGCCAGTCTCCTCGGCGAGTCGGCGGGCGA
Organism: Haloarcula amylovorans; assembly: GCF_004681185.1. GTDB lineage: Archaea > Halobacteriota > Halobacteria > Halobacteriales > Haloarculaceae > Haloarcula > Haloarcula amylovorans. The sequence goes on from NZ_SRIF01000002.1 coordinate 1,116,383, forward strand.
CGCGCTCGGCGTCCTCGGGCTTGCAGATGACTTTCACGAGGTGGCCGGGTCGGGATTTCTTCATCGTCGCCGGGAGCACCGAGACGTCGCGGGCACCAACGGTCGACAGCGACCGCTGGAGGTCACCGAGCAGTTCCGGCGAGGCGTCGTCGAGATTCGTCTCCAGGACGGTGATGTCGTCCCGGCGGAGTCGCCCCTCGCCCTCGCCGACCATCGCGCGGAGGACGTTGGGTCGCCCCTCGAAGGAGCGGCCACCAGCGCCGTAGCCCGACGCGTCGAGCGAGAGCGACGGGAGCGACTCGACGCCCGCTGCGACGTGAGCGAGGATGGCCGCACCCGTCGGGGTCAGTAGTTCCGCATCGACGGGGCCGCCCCGCAGCGCCCAGTCCGCTCGTTCGGCAATCTCGACCACGGCGGGCGTCGGCACGGGGTAGATCCCGTGGCTCATCTCGACGGTGCCGCCGCCAGCCGAAAGCGGCGTTGTCACGACCCGCTCGACATCAAGGTCATCGAGCAACAGGGCCGCCCCGACGATGTCGGCGATGGCGTCGTCGGCTCCAACCTCGTGAAAGTGCGTCTCGTCCAGCTCGGTGCCGTGGACCGATGCCTCGGCTTCGCCGAGAATCTCGAAGGTGGCCAGCGCATCCGCTTCGACGCGGCTGTCGAGACCCATCTCCTCGACGATATCGACGACTTCGGCGTAGCTACGGTTCGGGCCGTGACCCTCCGCGTGTGGGTGATCGTGCTCGTCGTGAGCGTGGTCGTGTTCGTCGCCGTGCGAGTGAGAATGGCCGTGTTCGTGACTGTGCGTGTGACTGCCCTCGTCGTGGTGGTGTTCGGCGTGCTGTTCGCGGTCGTCGGTCAGGAGCACCTCGACGCGAGTGGCACTAATGCCGCTTTGGTCTCTCTCGGAGACAGCGTATTCGATATCGAGCGCGTCCTCGACGGGGGAGAGGACGGCAGGGTCGGCACCGGCGGCGAGCAACGCGCCGAGGAGCATATCGCCGGCGGCACCCATCCGGCCGTCGAAGGCGAGCGTTCGCATAGTCGAACGTCTCGCTCGGCGGGTAAAAGCCTACTACAACAAGCCGTATCAGGCGCGCCGGACGATGTGAACGTCGTAGGCGTCCTCGTCGTCGAGTTCCTCGATGGGCACGACCACGTCCTCGGTATCGGCGCTGCCGAGGAAGACGACGCTCGCGTTGACATCGCGGGCCACCTTTCGGATGGTTTCGGAGAGTTCGTTCGCGGAGTAGGCGCTGACGTCCTCGTAGCGGAGTTCGGCGTCGTCGGTCGCCTCCTCGATCTTGCGCCGGAGGTCGCTGGCGGCCGTCTCCGCCGCGAAGTCCTCGTGTGGGTCCACCTGTCGACGGCGCTGGGCGTAGTCGGACCCCGTCGGGATGAGACTGACGGCGACGACTTCGTGGTCGAGGGCAGCGGCGTACTCGACCGCGCGTTCGAGCGCGGCCTCGGCGAGCGACGATCCGTCGAACGGGACGAGAAATACCATATCGGCGCTATCGGAGCCAGCCTTATCAAACGCGGCGATGGCGGCAGGCATCGGTGGGAATCCGAGTGTGATCGAACCCGCCGCTAATCAGCGAGATACCGTCGCCGTTGTGCGCTGACTGACGTGTGGTAGCAGTTCACATAAAAAGGCGTCGCTGCCGTCTCCTGCCCGCCGGTAGCATAAAGCATATCTCCCGGGCTACCCGAGTTCTCTGTAGCCTCACTCTACTATGAACGAAGTGCAACTGGAAGTGGCGAAGGCGTACCCGAACGACTCGGGACGCGGAATCGCCCGCCTCGACCCCGACACGTTGCTCCATCTCAAGCTCTCGCCCGGCGACATCATCGAGATAGAGGGGAGCGACACGACGGCCGCCAAAGTGTGGCGCGCCGACCGACAGGACTGGAACACGGACACGGTGCGCATCGACGGCTTCACGCGGCAGAACGCCGACGTGGGTATCGGTGAGCGCGTCGAGATCCGGAAGGCCGAAGCCGAGAAGGCCGACAAACTCGTCCTCGCACCGCCCGAGGAAGCGTCGGTGCAGTTCGGCTCCGACGCCGCCGGCATGGTCAAACGGCAGATTCTGAAACGGCCGGTCGTCGAACGCGACATTGTTCCCGTGATGTCCTCGACGAACCACCCCTTCATGCGCTCGCCGGGACAGGCCATCCCACTCATCGCCGTCGAGACGGAGCCCGAAGGCGTCTGTCTCATCACCGAAGACACCGAAGTCGAGCTGCGAGAAGAGCCGATTTCGGGCTTCGAGAAGACCGGCGGCGGCATCACCTACGAGGACATCGGCGGCCTGCAAAACGAGATTCAGCGGGTCCGCGAGATGGTCGAACTGCCGATGAAACACCCCCAGATATTCAAGAAACTCGGCATCGAGCCGCCACAGGGGGTCTTGCTCCACGGGCCGCCGGGCACGGGGAAGACCCTGCTCGCGAAGGCCGTCGCCAACGAAACCTCCGCCAGTTTCTTCTCTATCGCCGGGCCGGAGATCATCTCGAAGTACTACGGTGAATCGGAACAACAGCTACGCGAGATATTCGAGGACGCGAGCGAGGAGTCGCCCGCCATCATCTTCATCGACGAACTCGACTCCATCGCGCCGAAACGCGAGGACGTTACCGGCGAGGTCGAGCGCCGGGTCGTCGCCCAGTTGCTCACGATGATGGACGGCCTCGAATCGCGGGGTCAGGTCATCGTCATCGCCGCCACCAACCGCGTCGATTCGGTGGACCCGGCACTTCGCCGCCCGGGCCGCTTCGACCGCGAAATCGAAATCGGCGTCCCCGACGAGGTGGGCCGCGAAGAGATTCTCCAGATCCACACCCGCGGGATGCCCCTCTCAGACGACGTCAACCTCGCCAAGATGGCGACCGACACCCACGGCTTCGTCGGTGCCGACATCGAGAGTCTGACGAAGGAGGCAGCGATGAAGGCGCTGCGTCGATACCTCCCGGAAATCGACTTAGACGAGGAGGACATCCCGCCGAGCCTCATCGACCGCATGATAATCAAGCGCGAGGACTTCAAGGGCGCGCTCAACGAGGTGAGCCCAAGCGCCATGCGGGAGGTCCTTGTGGAACTGCCGAAGGTGTCCTGGGACAGCGTCGGCGGTCTCGACCCGGCCAAAGAGCAGGTCCAGGAGGCCGTCGAGTGGCCGATGAACTCCCCGGAGAAGTTCGAGCGCATGGGCGTGACGCCACCGTCCGGAGTCTTGCTATACGGCCCGCCCGGCACCGGCAAGACGCTGATGGCGAAGGCCGTCGCCAACGAGACGGACGCCAACTTCATCTCGGTGCGGGGGCCGCAACTGCTCAGCAAGTGGGTCGGCGAGTCCGAAAAAGCCATCCGCCAGACGTTCCGCAAAGCCCGACAGGTGGCCCCGACGGTCATCTTCTTCGACGAACTCGATTCGTTGGCTCCGGGCCGGGGCGGCGACATGGGGTCGAACGTCTCCGAACGCGTCGTCAACCAACTGTTGACCGAACTCGACGGCCTCGAAGAGATGGAGGACGTGATGGTCATCGGCGCGACTAACCGCCCGGACATGATCGACCCGGCGCTCATCCGCTCCGGTCGCTTCGACCGCCTCGTCATGATCGGCGAACCCGACGTCGACGGCCGCGAGCAGATTCTGCGGATTCACACCGACGACACGCCGCTGGCTCCGGACGTGAGCCTGCGCGAACTGGCCGAGCGCACCGGCGGGTTCGTCGGCTCCGACCTCGAATCCATCGCGCGTGAGGCGGCCATCGAGGCCCTCAGGGAGGACGACGACGCCGAAGAAGTCGACATGCGCCACTTCCGCCAGGCGATGGACAACGTCCGTCCGACTATCACGGACGACATCCGCGACTACTACGAGCAGATGCAAGAGGAGTTCAAGGGCGGGTCCAGTCCGCAGCGCCAGCCCGGTGGCAGCGGCCGCATCGGCTTCCAATGAACCTGTTACTTCGTCGGGTTCGCGCCTGACGGCGCGAACCCGACTCGCAAACCGTTCATGAAAAAGGCCGGCGGCTCGCTGCGCGTCGCCGCCGGTGAACCGCCTCGTTTCACTCGGCGGATGCTTAGACGCTTACTCCGTCGACAGTCTCTCACCTGCTACCGAATCGCTCTCTTTCCGTCGTCCCCACGACCGAGGACGACGCCGACGACGACCAGCGGCGATCCGAGGACGAGCGCCCCGACAGCGGAGAGGCCGAGGAACAGGTAGATGAGCATCCCGTTGCCGACGGCCGGCGAGAACAGCGAGGCGGTCGGCAACAGCGCGAGGACGACGCTCGCGACGATCGTCACCACGGCGAGGCGACGGCGGTCCGCTCCGAGCGCGTATCCGGTCGGGAACAGAGCGAACAGCGAGACGAGGGCGGGGAGGCTGGTGAGGAAGGCGAGCGTGAGACCGTTCTGGTTCAGGAGGCGCGCCGCAATGAGCGTGAATCCTGCCGCGGAGACGACGCCGAGGACGCCGAGTCCGACCATCATGGGGTACGAGAGATGCTCTCGGACGGCTGGTCGGGAGAGCGCGAGGCCAAAGAGGGCGAAGGTGATGCCGACGCCGACGACCGGGGCAGCGCTCCCGCCCAGAATCGAGACGCCGCCCGCTGCGAGCGACAGGGCTGTCACCAGTCCGCCGACGACGGCCAACGCGGGTCCGGCGCGGTCACCGTAGTCGCTCACGTCGGGGTCGAGCCACGAGAGGCCGCCGCCGAGCGCCGAGACGAGTAGCCCGAACACCGCCGCGGGGAGGGCGAGCTGGACGGCGGCGTTTAGGAAGAAGACGGGGCCGACGAGCGACCCGACGGCGAGGAGGCTCGTTACGGGGCCGAACGCGCTGTCCCGCGGGACGAACGTGACGAACCCGCCGCGGTCCAGCGACGTGAGCGTCATCCGCGTCCCGTCCTCGGAGACACTCGCGCCGGGTACCGTCCATCCGACGCGCATCCCGTCGGGGGCGACGACGGTGAGGCGGTCCGCGCCAAGCCCGGCGAGGTTGCGGTAGCCGTACGACTCGGTGAACTCGCCGGAGCGGAGCGTTCCGCCGGCAGCCGATTCGGCGAAGCCGGCTTCGCGGTAGCGGAGCGTGACGACGCCGTCGGCCGAGACGTTCGCGCCGAGGAACTCGGCGTCCCACATCGCCCGGTCACCGATACTCCGCAGCAGGCTCTCGTTGGTTCGGAGACGTTCACCGTCGCCCGTGAGGTGGTTCTGCACGACCCACGTCGCGGTTCCGTTCTCGTGAACCGCGATCGTCGCCGTGCTTCGCTCGACCGTCAGCGAGACGTCTTGGTACTCGGCCGTCTCCTCGAAGGTGTCGCCACAAGCGTCACAGAGCGGTCGTGGCGGCGGCGCGGCGCTTGCGGGGACAGCGACGGCCAGCAGCGACCCGACGACGAGACAACAGAGGAGGCGGCGGCAGAGACCAGCGGGTGCCATATTCGTGCGAACTCTTGCCACCGACATATAAACGAGGATGGCTCAAACGGCCATTGAAGCGTCGCTCGCCGTGCAGCGGAGCGAGCGAAAAAACCGGCGGTAGTCGAGAGACGCCCTTACAGCTCGCCGAGTTTCCGGAGCAACTGCCCGCGGTATTCCTCGTCGGCCTGGACGCCCTTCAGTTCGAGGACGTTGCGTTCGAGTTTGTCCAGCGCGACGTTGAAGGCCGTCTCGGCCCCGTATCCTTCACCGGAACCAGCGGCCTGCCCTTTGTTGGTCCGGAGGCGAATCTGACACTGGATGAGCGGCGTGCCACGGAGTTTCTCCTTGTGTTCGTGGAACCGGACGTGAGCGTGTTTGACCTGCATCGCCTGGTACTTGTCGACGACCTCTCCGATGTCCGTGCGGATGGTCTCCCGGGAGATGGTATCGAGGAGTTTGATGTTGGTTATCTGAACGTCCATGTGGTCCTCCTCGGTGTAGGTCAGCGCCCGGAGCACGTCCGTCTTGGTGACGATGCCGATGACGTGACCGTCGTCGTCCTCGTCGGTCACGACCAGCCCGGCGAAGTCGTTTTCGAGCATCCGAGAGACGGCGTCCTCCACGGAGTCGGCCAGTTTCGCCGTCTCGACGGGACTGTTCATGACGTCGTAGACCGGCAGGTCCAGCACGCGTTCGATCTCGCCGGAGCGGTCGCCCCGGGTTGCCTTGTTCATGTCCCGAACCACCACGTCGACGATGTCGTGACGCGTGACCATCCCGGTCAGCGAGTCGGTGTCGTCGAGCACGGGAAGTCGGGAGATGCCGTGCTTCCGGAGGAGATTGACGACCTGGCCGACGTTGGTGTCCTCGGTAACGGTGATGACGTCGTCGGTGTATATCTGTTCGATGGTCAGTGCATCGAGATTTTCGAGTACCGCTTCGAGGATGTCGTCCTCGGTGACGATGCCCCAGAGTTCCTCGCCCTGAAACACCGGTGCGATTTTGGTGCCGCCCTCGACTAGCACCCGTGCGACCTCGCGCACGTCGTCGGTTCGCCCGACTTTCGGTGCCGAACTGGTCATCGCCCCCGCCTTCGCGTCGTCCTCGACGTGGGACTGGACCAACTGCTTCTGCGTGATGACGCCCGCGTACGCACCGTCCTCGGTGACGATGATGCCTTTCGGGTTCTCCCGCTCGAAGATCGAACGGACCTTCCCGAGGCGCTTGTTGGCGTCGACCTCGACAAACTCTCTGGTGGCGATGTCAGCAATATCCATCGTGCTTCACGTCCTGAGATTCTACGTGTAGGGTTATCAAGCTTGGTTTAGTTCCCGAATTTCGAGAGCCGGGCTAAACTTTTACACCGCCGGGCCGTCTGTCAGATATGCTTCCTGACATTGGTGTGTTCGGTCCATACACGTACCTCGTGACAGAGGTGGTGTTCGGGACTGTCGCACTGGGGTTGCTCTGGCGAGCCGACGCACTTCGCTCCGCCGCCCGAACGATCGCCGTCCTCTACCCCGTCGCATATGTCTGGGACTGGTATACGCTGAAAGTCGGCGTCTTCGCCATCAAATTACGAACCGGCGTCGACTTCTTGGGCATCCCTATCGAGGAGCACATCTTCATCGTGGTGGTCCCCGCGTTCGTGCTGGGCATCCACGAAATCCTGCGAAACCGTGACTGAGTGAAATTGTTGCATGGCCGATACTGGATTTACCGAGTGTTAATCAGACGTGGTGCCGTCACAACGATGGAAAGCACGCTCTGAGGAATCACCCGACAGCGGGCGGCTATTAGGAATATATATCGTCCCGAGATGTGCATACACTCCCCACAGAACCTATATGTAGTCTCGACTGTATGATCTAAATCAGACATGACCGAGGATACTCCCACGCCGCGAATCGAACTATACGTCCGCTCGCTCCTCCCCGACGGTGCCCACGAACGACAGGAAGCCGTCATCGACCAGCTCGACCGCCTCGAACGCGAGGACGAAATTGCCGGGTACAACGTCGTGGTCTGGGGCAAGCAGGTCGCCACGGAGTCCGCCGCGGCCAATACTGAAGAAGGAAAGTACATCCTCAATCGCGTCGCCGAGTTCAAACAGTGGGCGCTCTCGAACAACGTCTCGCTGGAGTCGTTCTACCAGAACAGCGAGGTCGACTCGGAGGTCACCGACGACGCCTACGACACGATGGTCCTGCCGGTCATGGGTCTCGCAGAGTACCACGAGGGTGAACTCGCGCACGTCGCTCCGTGTACGAAAGGTGATGTCGTCCACACTATCATGGACCGACTGGAACGGCTCGAAGAAGGCGAACCGTCCGCGCTCGAACAGACCGCGACGGATGTCAGTATCGTCTGAGAAGTCCAGAGCAGGTCGGTAGTTCGCTGACCTCGGTCGGCGAGAACCGGACACAGCGACGACCGCGAACGGTTTATGCGTCCGCTCTGAGTGCTTCGGCGTACGACCCGACGGTTTCTGCGTCTTCGAGGTTGTCCAACACAGTATCAGCGTCGACGGCCAGTTCGTACGCCGGGCGGCCCTTGCCGGTCGCCGACTCGGTGCGGTCCTTCGCGAGGACGTCTTCCTCGGCCAGCGCCCGCAGCGCCGAGATGACCTCCTGCCGCTCGACGCCGCCGAACGGTTCCCGGTCCACGTCGTCGAGACGGTCACGCGCCGTCTCCGCGACATCGTAGGAGTGGGCTGGCGTCTCCCCCTTCACCGACAGTTCTACCACCGACAGTAAGACGAACTGTTCGAACGGCCGCGCCGACTGCAGAGTCTCCTCCATAGTTCCAGGTCGTGCGGCCAGAGTAAGAAATTTCTGGAACCTGTCGTTTCCGGGACTGCTCTCGTCTGAAACGTCTCCGAGAAGACGTTTCAAATAGCCACCTGCGTCACAGACCCAGTGTTCGGAGTCGAGCGTTAAGAGAGAATCCGCGTATGGGTTCGGGCGGATTTGAACCGCCGGCCTCCTCCATGTCAAGGAGGTGTCATAACCGACCTAGACCACGAACCCTCGCTGCCTCGTGCAACTCATTCTTACCGGGGGGTATAATTGAAGGTTTCGAATTCGAACCCGCACGGCGTCTGTTGATTCGCCACACGGACGTGCCGTCTGGTAGCGGTTCCCCGATAGGCTTAAGTCAGTGTACGGATTTGTACATTACAACACGAAATAGACCATTGGTGAATACAATGAAGGAGTACATCGAGCGCGTTACCGACGGCGAGGACTTGACACAGGACGAGGCACGCGAGGTCGCGACGCGGGTCTTCGAGGACGCGACGGACGCCCAAATCGGGGCGTTGCTGACCGCGCTCCGGGCGAAAGGCGAGACCGAGAGCGAAGTCGCCGGATTCGCGGAAGGGATGCGTGACGCTGCCCGGACTATCGAGCCCAACCGAAAGGGTCTCGTCGACACCTGTGGGACCGGCGGGGACGACTACGACACGATCAACGTCTCGACGACGAGCGCCATCGTCGCCGCGGGTGCGGGCGTCCCCATCGCCAAGCACGGCAACTACTCGGTCTCCTCCTCGTCGGGCAGCGCCGACGTGCTGGAAGTCGTCGGCGTCGACGTCGAGGCGGAACCGAAAGACGTCGAACAGACGATCGAGGAGAAAGACATCGGGTTCATGCTCGCGCCCGTCTTCCACCCGGCGATGAAGGCCGTCATCGGCCCTCGACAGGAACTCGGGATTCGAACTATCTTCAACATCCTCGGGCCGCTGACGAACCCCGCCGGGGCCGAGGCGCAGGTCCTGGGCGTCTACGATCCTGACCTCGTTCCGATAATGGCCGAGGCGCTGGCCCGCCTCGACGTCGAACGTGCGCTCGTCGTCCACGGCGACGGTCTCGACGAAATCGCCATCCACGGCGAGACCACTATCGCCGAGGTCGACGGCGACTCCATTTCCGAATACAGCATCACCCCCGAGGACATCGGACTGGAGACCCGCGACATCGAGCGTATCTCCGGCGGGTCCCCCGAGGAGAACGCGGCGGACCTCCGGGGCATCGTCGAAGGCGAGATCACGGGCGCGAAGCGCGAGATAATCCTCGCCAACGCCGGGGCGGCCATCTACGTTGCCGGTGTCGCAGAGACCCATACCGAGGGCGTCGACCTCGCCAGAGAGGCGATCGAGTCCGGCGACGCCGCCGCGAAGCTAGCGGACCTCATCGGGGCATGACGCGCGTGAAAATCTGTGGCGTAACGACCCCCGCTGACTGCGACGCCGTCGTCGCGGCAGGGGCCGACGCGGTCGGCGTCATCCACGGCGTTCCAGTCGAGACGCCACGTGAGGTCGACGCCGACACCGCGGCGACACTCGTCGAGGGGGTTCCGCCGCTCGTGACGAGCGTGCTGGTGACGATGCCGACGGCGGTAGCAGAGGCTGTCGACCGTATCGACGAGATCGAGCCGGATGTCGTGCAGGTCCACGGCGGTCTCACGCCGGCCGAAGTCGGTACGCTCGGCGAACGCGTCGCGCAGCGAATCGTCGTCGCCGTCGATCCCGAATCTGTCGACCTCGACGACTACGCGAAGAACGCCGACGCGCTACTGGTCGATTCGGTCGACGCCGATGGGGCCGGCGGTACCGGCGAGACTCACGACTGGGAGCGCACGCGTGATGTCGTGCAGTCACTCGACGTGCCCGTGATTCTCGCGGGCGGCCTCACCCCCGAGAATGTCGCCGGGGCCGTCGAGACGGTGCGGCCGTTCGCCGTCGACGTGGCGAGCGGGGTCGAGAGTAGTGGCGGCGTGAAAGACCACGACGCCGTCGAGCGGTTCGTCGGGAACGCGACGGTCTCCGACGCGGAGGTGACGGCGTGAGCCTCGACGTCTCCCGCGAGCAGTTCGTCGAGTACGCCGAGGCCGACCGGCCGGTCGTCGTCCGGGCGGCAGCCGAACTCGACACGGATATCGAACCGCTCTCGGCGTACGCGGCGCTCGCAGGGCGAACTAGCGACGTAGACGCGAGCGAGTACACGTTCTTGCTCGAAAGCGCCGAGAAAGTCGCCTCAAGCGATCCCGACGGCGCGTTCGCGCCGGAAACCGACGACCGACACGCTCGTTTTTCCTTCGTGGGCTACGATCCCCGAGCGGTCGTGACGGTGACCGGCGAGGAGAGCGATGTCGAGGTGTTCGACGACCGCTATGCCGACCTCGTAACGACCAACGGCGGCGACGTCATCGACGACCTCCGGGCGGTCATGCCCGACGCCGAACTGCGTGGCTTCCCCAAGATGGACCGCCAGCATTTGGAGGGCGGCCTCGTCGGCTTTCTCTCCTACGACGCCGTCTACGACCTCTGGTTGGACGAAGTCGGACTCGACCGGCCCGATTCGCGCTTTCCGGACGCCCAGTTCGTCCTGACGACGGCGACGCTTCGGTTCGACCACGTCGAGGAACGGGTCGAACTCGTCTTCACGCCGGTCGTTCGGGCTGACGAGGACGCGAGCGAGCGATACGACGAACTGCTCGCCGAAGTCGAACGGGTCGAGGATGCTCTCACGGACGCCGACGCGCTCTCGACCGACGGATTCACCCGCGAGGCCGAGATAGCCGGCCCGCAAGACGAGTACGAGGAGGCCGTTTCCCGCGCCAAGGAGTACGTCCTCTCGGGAGACATCTATCAGGGCGTCGTCTCTCGCACTCGGGAGCTGTACGGCGATATCGACCCGCTCGGCCTGTACGAGGCGCTCCGGACTGTCAACCCCTCACCGTACATGTACCTGCTTGGCTACGACGACCTGAGCGTCGTCGGCGCGAGTCCGGAGACGCTGGTGTCGGTGGCGGGCGACCGCGTGGTCTCGAACCCCATCGCGGGCACCTGCTCGCGCGGGAACAGCCCCGTCGAGGACCGTCGACTGGCCGGCGAGATGCTCGCCGACGGCAAAGAGCGGGCCGAACATACGATGCTCGTCGACTTAGCGCGCAACGACGTGCGCCGGGTCGCCGAGGCCGGGTCGGTCCGCGTCGAGGAGTTCATGAACGTCCTGAAGTACAGCCACGTCCAGCACATCGAATCGACTGTGACTGGAACGCTCGCTACGGACTGTGACGCGTTCGACGCCGCGCGGGCGACGTTCCCCGCGGGCACGCTCTCGGGCGCGCCGAAGATACGCGCCATGGAGATAATCGACGAACTCGAACGCTCGCCGCGCGGTCCCTACGGCGGCGGCGTCGGCTACTTCGACTGGGGCGGTGATACCGACTTCGCCATCGTCATCCGGTCTGCGACCATCGAGAACGGCGTCTCGCTCCCCGACGCGGATGCGGGGACCGACGGGACGTACGACCGGGTCACGGTCCAGGCCGGGGCCGGCATTGTCGCCGACTCGGACCCCGAGAGCGAGTACGTCGAGACCGAACAGAAGATGGACGGCGTGCTGGCGGCCGTCGAACGTATCGAGCGCGAAATGCCATCCACCGAGAGCGGCGCGGAGGTGAGCAAATGAGTACACAGAAACCAGCGACGGACGAGACGCTTACCGATACTCGCGTCCTCTTCGTCGACAACTTCGATTCGTTCACGTACAACCTCGTGGAGTACGTCTCGGAGCACGCCGAAACCGAGGTCGTACGCAACACGGCGACCCTCGACGACGTGCGAGCATTCGACCCCGACGCCATCGTGCTCTCGCCGGGACCGGGCCATCCCGAGAACGACCGCGACGTGGGCGTGACGATGGACGTTCTCCGTGAGGTCAGTCCCGAGGTGCCGACGCTCGGTGTCTGTCTCGGCTTAGAGTCGGCGGTGTACGCCTACGGCGGCAGCGTCGGTCGTGCGCCCGAACCCGTCCACGGGAAGGCGTTCCCCATCGACCACGACGGCGAGGGCGTCTTCGCCGGCCTCGAACAGGGGTTCCAGGGCGGTCGGTACCACTCGCTCGTGGCGACCGAGGTGCCCGAGGCGTTCGAGGTGACGGCGACGACCACCACCGAGGACGGTACCGAGTTGGTGATGGGCGTCCGTCATCGTGAGTATCCAATCGAGGCGGTGCAGTTCCATCCGGAGTCAGTACTGACCGCGGTGGGTCACGACGTCATCAGAAACTTCCTCTCGGGAATCTATAGTAGCCAGTGAAAATCACTGCACACCCGACCACACGGCGGCGGTGCGGTCGGTATGTAAACCGTTTCAATTGGTACTATAGCGGCGCTTAGAAGCCGAGGATCCCGATTACCCACAGCACCGTCACGGCGATAATGGCGAGGACGACCAGTTTCCAGGCGACTTTCATCACGAATCGGCCGACGAGGAGCACCAGCGCGACGAGGACCAATCCGACAAGTAGGGACGGCGGCGACCCCAGCGACCCGAACTGCAACAGCGGAAGCATACTGCTAGGAACGTGAGACTCACACAAATAGTTCATGGGTAGCGTTCGGATACCGGCCCGCAAGGCACTCGTGAGGTCATGTGAGCAACCAGTAGGGGCAAACCGGCTGTTGTAGACGTTCCGTTTTTCTTTCATCCAGTGCGCAGGCGGGATCTCTATCCGAACCCCCGCTCGTTTCCACTGGATTTTGGCACGTCCTCCGGCGGTTGCGAGGGGGAGTATTTTACTTTCACCGCGGTCTACACATGCTTAAGGAGTGACCAACGTTGCTAGTGGTCGTACGCGACTGTGGTCGTCGTGTGAACGAACTTGCAGGAAATGGCACTGTAGTTACTACTCTGCGACAGGTAGGATTTCGCACATAAGACCGAGAAAGCAAGGGTTATAGGACATCCATGAATACCTATTCGCCGCCAGAAATGACAGGAATTCGGCCAACCGTCGAGAGGGGTATCGACCGGCAGACGGACGCTGCCGGGAGGAGGACCGACGAATGAGTGACGCGGACCAGTCCGCCGACGAACTCACGCTTCCAATCAAACGAACGGACGGAGACACCTTAGAGGAACGACTGACGAGTAACGCCTATCACAACATTCTCCCCGCCCGCTATCTGCGGAAGGACGCCAACGGCGACCTCGTGGAGTCTCCCGAGGATCTCTTCGAGCGAGTCGCGGAGAACATCGCACTCGCCGAGGCCGTCTTCGAGGCCGAGAAGCGCGATGTCGACGTCACCGTCACGCCCGACCAGCTCAAGCCCGACCACCCGCGCCGGGACGAGCTCGCCGCCGAAGTGTTCGGGAAGGGAACTACGGCGGACGACGACGCCGAGACGACGCTCTCGGTGTACAACGTCAACAAGTTCGCCTACGAGACGGTCGTCCCCGAACTTCCCGCCGAGGTTCGGGACCATGTCGAGGAGACCGCCGACGCGTTCCAGGAACAGATGGAACAGCTCTCCTTCATGCCGAACTCGCCGACGCTGATGAACGCCGGCGACGAACTGCAGCAGCTTTCGGCGTGTTTCGTCGACTCTCCGGGCGACGACATCGACGACATCCACCAGACCGCAAAGGAGGCCGCACAGGTGTTCCAGTCCGGCGGTGGCATGGGCTACGCGTTCTGGAAGCTTCGCCCGTACGGCGACCCCGTCGGTTCGACCGGCGGCATCGCCTCCGGGCCGATCACGTTCATGCGGACCTACGACCAGATGTGCGAGACCATCGCACAGGGCGGGGCCCGCCGTGGCGCACAGATGGGCGTCATGCGCGTCTCGCACCCGGACGTCATCCAGTTCATCCACTCGAAGAACAAGGACGTCTCGCTGGCCGAGACGCTCCGGCTGAACGACCCGGACGACTTCACACACAACTCCTTCGCCGAGGCGCTCGAAGAGGCCCGCGGCCTCATCGACGACGACGGCAAAGTGCCAAAGCACCTCCGAAACGCCGTCGAGGGACATCTCTCTAACTTCAACATCTCCGTCGGCGTCACCGACGGCTTCATGGACGCCCTCCAAAACGGCGAGGAGTTCACTTTCACGAACCCCCGGACCGGCGAGGACCACGTTGCCACCGCCGAGACGGAGGAACTGTACGAGATGTTCGACCTCGGCGAGTACGTCGAGGCCGGCGAAGTGCTCTCGATTCCCGCCGAGAAGCTCTGGGAGCGCATCGTCGAGGGCGCACACGAGAACGGCGAACCGGGCGTCATCTACCTCGAACGCGTCAACAAGGAGCACTCCTTCGACGTCGAGGAACACCCCGACCACCGCATCCTCGCGACGAACCCTTGCGGCGAGCAGCCGCTCGAAGAGTACGAGGCCTGCAACCTCGGACACATCAACCTCTCGACGCTCGCGGCACAGGACGCCCCAGACTGGCGCGTCTGGGCCGACGACCACGCCGACGAGTACGCCTCCGACGCCGAAGCCGTCGCGGCGTTCTTAGACGACGCGATGGACTGGGAGGAGTTCGACCGCCGCATCGAACTCGGCACCCGTTTCCTGGAAAACGTCGTCACGATGTCGGATTTCCCGGTCGAGAAGATCGAGCAGAAGGTCCGGGAGATGCGCAAGATCGGCCTCGGTATCATGGGTCTCGCGCAACTGTACATCCAGTTGGGCGTCGAATACGGCTCCGACGAGGCCAACGAGGTCGCCCGCCAGTTGATGCGTCACATCAACCACGGCTCGAAGCGAGCGTCACGCGAACTTGCCACGGACCGCGGCACCTTCGAGGAGTGGGACAACTCGAAGTACGCGAACCCGACGGCGTACCGCGAGTGGTTCGAGAAACAGACCGGCGAGGATGCCGACGACTGGGCAGACGGGTTCCCAATCCGGAACCACAACACGACGACCATCGCCCCGACCGGAACTACGTCGATGATCGGCAACACCACCGGCGGGTGTGAGCCCATCTACAACGTCGCCTACTACAAGAACGTCTCTGACGACGTGCAGGGCGACGAGATGCTCGTCGAGTTCGACGACTACTTCCTGCGCGCCCTAGAGGAGAACGGTATCGAAGTCGAGGCCGTCAAGGAAGAGGCCCAAGAACAGATGGCCGACAACGAGTTCGACGGCGTCACCGGACTCACGACGGTACCGGACGCCATCGGCGAGCTGTTCGTCACGACCGGCGACCTCTCGGCGCAGGCCCACGCGGGCGTGCAGGTCGCCTGTCAGGAGGGCGTCGACTCCGCCATCTCCAAGACCGTGAACGCGCCCAACGACTCGACCGTCGAGGACGCCGCCGAGGTGTTCGAGTACATCTACGACCACGGCGGCAAGGGCGTCACCTACTACCGCGACGGCACCCGCTCGAAGCAGGTGCTGACGACCCGTGCCCAGAACGCCGAGTTCGCCGACATGGACACGGAGGAAATCGTCGCCCAGATCGAGGAGATGTTCGGCGGCGTCGAGGGCTTCCTCGAAGACGAGGCCGTACAGGCGGCACTGGACGAATCCGTCGAGGAGATGCTGTCGGTCGCAGACGGCGAGCACTCCGAGTTCGCCCGCAAGCAGAGTCGCCCGGACGTCCTTCACGGCGTCACCCAGCGCATCGACACCGGCTACGGGAAACTGTACGTTAATATCAACGAAGATCCCGAAGCCAAACGGCCCTTCGAGCTGTTCGCCAACATCGGCAACTCGGGCGGCTTCACCGCCTCCTTCACCGAGGCGCTGGCCAAGACCATCTCGACGGCGCTCCGATCGGGCGTGGACCCCGAGGAGATCGCCGACGAACTGCAGGGCATCCGGTCGCCGAAGGTCGCCTGGGACAAGGGCGAACAGATCCAGTCTATCCCCGACGCCATCGGCACCGCGCTGCGCCGCTACCTCGACGGTGAGGTCGACAAGGCCTACCCGCAGCAGGTCACCTTAGAGGAGACGACCGAGGACGAGGAGGAACTCGACGGTCAGTCCGCCTCGACCCAGACCGACGGCGGTCCGGCGGCCCAGCCGAGCGGCACCCAGACCGCCGACGGGCCGAACGCCGACGCCGGCACCGAGACGGCCGGCGACCAGCAGGAACTCATCGACGCCGGCGAGAGCCCGGAATGTCCCGACTGCGGGTCGCTCTCGCTGTACTACTCGGAAGGCTGCAAGACCTGCGAGTCCTGTGGCTGGTCCGAGTGCTGAACTGACCGACTGACCGACTACGGATTTCCGCGGCCAGACGGAGCGTGTGACACCGGAGCCCGATTCGCCGCGTGCAGTCTCGATTCGCGTTTCTATTCGGATTCGAACTCGATTACGTCGTAGACGCCCGCGATTCCCGTCTCGCTGACCGTCGCTGTCACCTCGTCGCCCTCTTCGGCGGCGGTGTCGGCGACCAGCGTCACGGGTTCGATGGGCTCTCGCCGGAGGAAGGCGACGATGCGTTCGAGCCACGACGGACGGCCCCCCTTGCGACAGACGAGGACGTATCGGGAGTCGGCCAGCGACGCCAGGTCAGGGTCCAAATCGTAGTCGTCGAGTTCGTCGGGCGGGACGACGTGGATGACCTCGCCCGCGATCGTCTCGGTCATACAGGTGTCTCGGCGTAGAGCGGGATGTGTCTTGCCAGTCTACGAGAACTCCGTCGTGACCCATCCGGAGGGGCCGGTCGGCTTCGGCCCGGTCTTCTCGTCGGTCTGGACGGTCCCGTCGTCGGTGACCATTCGGACGACGGCGGTGTGACCGCCGTCTGGTGGGTCGTACGTGTACGTCCACTGTCGCCACGCGTCGGCGGCCGCGCCATCGCCGTCGGCGGCCGGTAGCGGCTCCGAGAGCGAGGCGTCGGCCCACGACTCGCCGCCGTCGGTCGAGACTTCGACGCGGGAGACGCCGCGCAGCCCAGCGTAGGCGTGACCGGCGAGGCGACGGCGGCCGTCGTCGAGCGTCTCGCTGTGGTGGAGTTTGGCGATGGGTTTGACCGGGCCGGTGCCCTCCCAGCCTCGGCGTTCCCAGTAGCCGTCGGCGGTTGTATCGAGTACCTCGATTTCGGTCACCCACTTAGTGTTGACCTCGCCCCAGTGACCCGCGACGAGCGCCCGAACTGGGTAGCCGTGGCCTCGGGGAAGCAGCTTCCCGTTCATGCCGTAGACGAGCAGGCCGCGGCGCAGCGCCTCGATAGGGAACTCGACGAAGTAGTCGTCCTCGGCGTGTAGCATCACGCACTCACAGTCGCTCTGGACGCCGGCTTCGTCCAAGAGCCGGCCGAGCGGCACGCCGGTCCACAGCGCGGTGTCCATCTTCTTGCCGTTGAGCGAATCGCCGACACAGCGCAGCGTCGAGAACTGGTTTTGGGCGTCCATCGAGCGCAGTTCGTCGTAGTCGACGGTGAGTTCCGTTTCGACGGCACCGGTGACCGAGAGCGACCAGTCGTCGCCGTCGAGTTCGGGGTCGATGGAGTTGATGTCCACCTGATAGAACGTCTCGCTGACCAGCGAGTCCAGCCCGTCGATGTCCAGCGAGCGTGCCTCGGCGAGGGCGAGTTTGGTCTCGATGTCCTCGCGGGCCGCGTCGGAGGCCGAGAGCGAGGGGGCGTCGGCGGCCGTCGCCGTGGGCGTTCGGCGAGTACCGACGGTGTAGCCGAGGACGCTCGCACCGAGGGCGACGCCGACCGTCGAGAGGGCGCGGCGGCGCTTCGACGAGACGGGCGTCCCGTCACCGTAGGCGTCGAACACCTGTGCGAGGGCGACGACGGCGGCCGCGGCGAGCGCCGGACCAGCGGCGAGGGCGAGTTCGCCAGTGACTGTGGCGGCGAGGCCCCACACAAGTACTGCCGTCCCCACGCTCGGGAGGAGGCGATTGTTCGCGGTGTCGCCGGTACCGAGAGCCACCCACGCCGCGAGCGCGACGACCAGTCCGGTGAGAACGAGCGCGGCGAAGAGGTTGAGTTGCTGGCCGACGCTTCCCAGTTCAGTGATGGCGAGCGAGACGACTTCGCCGGGCATGGTTCGAGCGAGCGTTCGCTCGACCGGCGAGGCGAGAAACGCGGGCGTGTACCCCGCGAGCGCGTAAGACCCCGCGAGGCCGGCGACTGCCGCAACGAGAGCGACCAGCGCCCGGCCCCCGCGAGTGTCGAGAACGTCCTCGGCCATAGTCGGAGGGAAGGACTACCCGCCCAAAGGCGTTGTTCCAATTTTGTCCCCAAAGAGAGAAGCAGACGGGGTGCCTGCGACGGTGTATGAGCGACGAATCGGGCGGCCGTCCCTGTCCGCTATGTGACCGGGCGATGTACCACCGTCACTGTAAGTACGTCTGTCCGGAGCACGGCGTCGTATATGACTGCGCTGATACGTTTTACTGAGTTCCCATTTCACTGCGCAGTGCTATCGGATTTATTGTGATGGAAACGCAGGTCATATCTAATGGGTGAGAATGGCGATATCTACGTTCTCCACGTCGACGACGAGACGGAGTTCGCAGACGTCGCCGCGATGCACTTAGAGCGAGCCGACGACGATATCGCCGTCGTGACAGCGGCGTCCGCGAGCGAGGGACTCGACGTGCTGCGCTCGGACCCGGTCGACTGCGTCGTCAGCGACCACGACATGCCCGGAATGGACGGACTGGAGTTTCTGAAAGCCGTTCGGTCGTCGTATCCCGAACTCCCATTCGTCCTCTTTACCGGGAAAGGCAACGAAGAAATCGCGAGCGACGCCATCTCGGCCGGCGTCACCGAGTACCTTCAGAAGGACGTCGGCACCGACCAGTACACAGTGCTCGCCAACCGTATCAGGAGAGCCGTGAGCGAGAACCGAGCGAAGTCCGCCCTCGAAGAGTCCGAGCGGCAACTGGCGACGCTCATTTCGAACCTTCCCGGTCTCGTCTATCGGTGCCGGAACGAACCGGAGTGGCCGATGGAGTTCGTCAGCGACGGTGCCGAAGAACTGGTCGGCTACGACAGCGAGACGCTCGAATCCGGCGAGGTGTCGTGGAGTTCACTCATCGTCGCGGACGACCGCGAGACGCTCTGGGAGCAAGTGCAGACCTGTATCGCGGCCAGCGAACCGTTCGAGGTGACCTATCGCGTCGAGACGAGAGACGGCGAGCGTCGCTGGATGTGGGAGCGGGGGCGGGTCGTCGGAAGCGACGAGGACGGCGTCGAACTGATAGAGGGATTCATCACGGACATCACCGCCCGGAAAGCGCGTGAACAAGAACTCCAACGGGAGCGGGAGTTCACCGAGAACCTCGTCGACGCTATCGACGACGTATTCTACCTCGTCGGGTTCGAGGGCGACCTGATACGCTGGAACGACACCGCGACCGAGGTGACCGGCTACAACGACGAGGAACTGTCCTCGATGAGCGCTTTCGACCTGTTTCCGGAACCGGTTCACAACCACGTCGCCGAGACCGTCCGCGAGACGTTCGAAACCGGGCACTCGACGTTCGAAGCGCCGCTGTTGACCAAAGCAGGAGACGAGATTCGCCACGAGTTCCGCGGCTCGCTCATCGAAGACACCGACGGCAACGAACTCGGTATCGCCGGTATCGCCCGCGACATCACCGAGCGAAAAGCGCGCGAACGCAAACTCGAACAGTACGAGACGCTCGTCGAGAACGTCGGTGACGCGATGTACGTCCTCGACACCGACGGAACGATAGTGATGGTCAACGACGCGATGTCGGACCGTCTCGGCTACGACCGCGAGAAGATCCTGGGGTCGGACCCGACGCGATTCATGCCCGCCGCCGACGTCGAGACGGCGACCGAGACGATAGCGCGCTTGCTCGAGGACCCCGAACGGACGTGGGCCACCTTCGAGATGCACACCATCGACAGCGACGGCGAGCGGACGGTCAACGAGGACAAGGTCGCGCCGTTGTTCGACTCGGATGGGGAGTTCGTCGGTTCGGTCGGCGTCTTGCGGAACATCGCCGACCGGAAGGACCGAGAGCGCGAACTCGAACGCTACGAAACGATCGTCGAAGCCGTCGGGGACCCAGTGTACACGCTCGACGACGACGGCGTATTCACGTACGTCAACGAAGCTATCGAGCAGATGACCGGGTACGCTGCCGAGGAACTCGTCGGGGAGCACATCGGGGAGATAATGACCGACGACGACCTCGATAGGGGGGACGAACTGGTCCGGTTGCTGGTCACTGACCCGGATGTCGAGACCACCACGCTCGAAATGGCCGTCGTGACTCGCAGCGGTGAGCGAATCCCGACCGAGAACAACATGGCGATACTGCCGAGCGCTGACGGGGAGTTCACCGGGACGGCCGGTGTCATACGGAACATCACCAAGCGCAAAGAGCGTGAGCGTCGCCTCTCGGAGTTCGCCTCCGTCGTCAGCCACGACCTCCGAAACCCCCTCAACGTCGTGCAAGGTCGCCTCTCGCTGGCCGAGGAGACCGGCGACGTCTCCCATCTCGGTGACGCGGCGGCAGCAGCGACGCGGATGGAACGGCTCATCGAAGACCTGCTGACGCTCGCCAGACAAGGCGAGACCGTCGGTGAGACCGCCGAGGTGGACCTCGCGACCACTGCCGAGCGAGCGTGGGAGAACGTCGATACCGGCGACGCGACGCTCTCTTTCGGCCCGACGACCGAGATTGAGGCCGACCCGGACAGACTCCGTGAACTGTTCGAGAATCTGATTCGCAACAGTGTCGAACACGGTTCGACAAGCAGTCGGACGGGGTCCGACGACAGTGTGGAACATGGTTCCACAGGCACTCGTTCACAGGCTCACGAGAACAGTGTCGAACACGGCACACCGAACGACGACCGAACGACGCCGCTGACCGTGACTGTCGGGGCTCTCGATGAGGGGGATTCCGACGGAGCGAGCGGGTTCTACGTCGAGGACGACGGTGTCGGTATCCCACCGGACGAGCGAGAGGGCGTCTTCGAACGCGGCTACACCACCAGTAACGGGGGAACCGGATTCGGTCTCGCCATCGTCGCCGACATCGCTGACGCCCACGGCTGGACAGTCAGCGTTACCGAGAGCGGCGCTGGCGGCGCGCGCGTCGAGTTCACGACGAGTCGGGACGACCGCTGAAGTGGCGGTAGGTCGGCCCGGCCAGTACTAGCACCGCCATCGCGCCGAGTAACACGAGCAGGTGCGGGAGCGCCTCGATGGAGACGCCGGTTAGCGTCAGCGACCGCATCGATGCCCCGGCTGCGACTTCGGCGACGACCCACGGAATCTCGCCGACGAACGTGCCGACGACGAACGCTCGCGTCGAGACATCGGCGAAGCCAGCGCCGTAGGAGACCGGGTCGGCAGGCACCGGCGAGAGTCGGGCGGCCAACACACCGCGCGTCTCGCCAGTCACCTCGATGATGCGCCGACCGGACTCGCCCAGTCGCCCGAACATCCCGCCCTGTTCGCCCGCTCGCTGGGCGAATCGATACGGAATGAGGCAGGTGACGAGCGCGCCCATCAGCGCCACCGGGATGCCGTAGCCGATGCCGAGGACGAACCCGACGAAGGCCGACAGCGGCATCGTCGGCCACGCGAACAGCGGGCGGACAAGATAGAGGAAGACGATGAGGCCCGCCATGTAGACGGGATGTTCCGAGAGGTGCATCGCCTCGTGGATGAGACGGGCCGGGGAGAGAATCAGCGCGACGACCGCGAGAACAGCGAGTAGCGCCGCCGACCCGAGCACCTGTCGCTTGACGAGGCTGTCCATCTACCGATGAGAGTGTGTGCGACCGGCAAACCTCTTGTGGTAAGCGTTAATCCGGTGGCGAACGAGGCTCCGGCGTGGACGACGCTGACCGCGACCCCGTCGAGCTCGGGGTCGAGCTGCTCGCCCACCTCGAACACGAAGAGCTGTCGGTGGCCGACGCGATGGACCGCATCGAGACGGTGACGACCAACCCCGGCGTCCAGCGCGAGATTTTGGACACCGCGGCGATGCGCGGCGTCATCGACCGCGAAAACGGCCTCGTCCGGCCGCGCTCTCGGGGCACGTACGTCAGTTTCGAGGCCGACGTGGTCGTCCGCGAGGGCGATTTCTCCTGTGAGCGCTGCGGCGCGAGCATCTCGACGGGCCACTTCGTGCAGTTCGACGGCGGCGAGTTAGGGCCGTTCGGGTCGACGTGTATTCAGAAAGTCTTGGGGCGGGAGTAGCGAGGATTCTCACTCTGTTCGAATCCTCGAAGCGAAGCGGTGAGCGGTAGCGAGGCCGCGTCAGCGGCCTCGGCGAGTCGAGCGGGTAACGCCCGCGAGACAGGGAACCGCAGAGCAGTAGCGTGGTTCGCGCATCTGTAGATGCGCGAATCACGAAGACGCGAACGAGGAGTGAAGCGACTCGTGAGCAGCGAGGATTCGAACAGAGAGGGACCGAAGGTCCCGCAGGCAGTCGGGCAGCGGCGCTGCCCGACGACGGAGTGAGCGGCCCTCGGAACGGAACGGCGAACGGTAGCGAGGCCGCGTTCGCGGCCTCGGTGAGTCGTGGCGTAGTGACGAGAGTCAGAGCAGAGCGAGAAGCGGCGAAAACGCCCGCTTCAACGGCCCTGTCTGAGTTCTTCGATGAGTTTCTTGATGACTTGCTCCTGCCGTTCGATGCGTTCGTTCTGGCGCTCGACGGCGGCAGTCAGTTCGGCAACCTGTGATTCGAGGGACGCGAGGTCGTCGCTGGTGTCCGTCGTGGCCCGCGGCGTCCGCTGGGTGGACGACTGCGACTGAGACGGCGACTGTCGGGCGGCGTCCGTACTGGCCGCCGCCGCTTCTCGTTGCCCGCCGTTTGCAGGGGTTCCTGCGGCCTGGTCGGGCGGCTGATCGGCATCGGCGGGTGCGTCCTCGTCGTCGCCGCCGACGAGCGGGTCGATGCCGGAGTCGAGGTTGAGGCCGTCCTCGGCGTCGCGCTCCTCGTCCGGTTCCGATCCGACCTTCGCGTTGAGTTCGTCCAGCGACGAGACATCGTGATAGGCAAAGAGCGCCTGCTGGAGCGCCTGCTGTACGGCGGGGGCCTGCTCTGCGGGGGCCTTGATGCGTTCGGGCCGGCCGTCGACGGCGAAGACGATGGCCGTGGCGACGCTGCCCTCCTCGAAATCCAGCCCAGTGACGTCGTCGAAGGAGTACGATTCGAAGTCGGCGTCCCACGTGACGCCGCCGATGTGTTTCAGCAACTGGGCGTCGGTGACGACGAGCGTGAGTTCACTAAAGCGGAAGACGCCGTTGACGCCCTCGCCGTCGGTGGTGACGCCGGCGACGTGGAGTTTGCCTTCGAGGAGGCGTTCGAGGACCGTTTCGCCGCGGTCGACAGGGACGCCGAGGTCGCGCTTCTCGTCGGCGTAGTAGAGGGTTAGCTTGGTCTTTCGCCGGCCCTCGGAGATGGTCAGTCGCTCGAAGTCGTGGGGATAGACGACGACTTTCTCGTCGCTGAGCAGTCCCTCCCCGCGATAGACGAGCGTCCGGGTGGACGTAAAACAGACGACGTCCTCGTCACCGAGATTGACGCTGGCCCGGATCTCCTCGTCCCCGAGTTCCTGCTGGACGAGGGGTGGTACCTTCATGCTCCGTGCATTTCCGCGTGATGGCTTAAATCCGGGGGGTCAGATAACCCCTACCGTGCGAGTGGCCCACAGCCTGCGGGAAGATGAGAACCTTCAAGGCGAGTACCGGCCAAGCATCGGGTGCACCCGAGCCCGGGTGGCTTAGCTGGACATAGCGCCGCACTCATAGGGTTTCACGACTCATGCGGCACCTGCCGACATGACCCGTGGGGTGCTCGTCACACCCCGAACCTGGGTTATGCGGAGATCGAGGGTTCGGAGCCCTCCCCGGGCATTTTCCAACCGACACGAACGCCGGTGAGCGGCGCATACAGACGTTCTTTCGTCTCTCTCTTCGCAAGACGTCCTGCAGCCGGACGTCCCTCTATCGAGATATAGCGTGTGCGTAACCGTAACTATCATGCTGGTACCTCGAAACAACCGGATAGATGCCCCACGGAGAGCAACTGTCCAGGCGCACGGTCCTCAAACTCACCGTTGCGGCGACAGCGACCGTCTCCGGGTGCAACTTCTTCGACTCAGACGACGAGCGCTCGGCGACTCGCACGACGGTAGGTTATGGAAGCGCACCAGCGGGCAACGACACTGGCACGAGTATCGGCACCGGATCGAGTCGTAGTGGTCGGTCGACGGCGTCGAACGACGCAGGGACGGGAAATCCCGCTGACGATACGGGCGATGTCGTCGACGATGGCGATGGTGCTAACTCCGATGGTTCGGGTGATTCGGGCGGCTTGCACGCTCCAGACTCAGAATCGACGGACCGTGACGTATTCACGCCCGATTCCGGCTTGGCGACGTTGACGGAAATCGGGACGGTCACGGCGCCCGAGACCGAGACGCCGACGCCGACTTCAACGGCGACCGAGACACCCACCGAACCGCCGGTCTCGACCACGGAGGCACCGCAACTGTACAACGTTCCCAATAGCGACGACGACGAAGACCCGGTGGTATCGACACCAACACAGACGCCTACGGCGACACAGACTGTGACCGAGACAGCGACGGGAACGCAGACTACCACTGAGACAGCGACGCCGGGCGACGACTACGGTGATGTCGGCTACGGGCAGCTCCCCTACGGCAGCCCAACGGAGCAATAATCATGGTGCAGGAAACAGCCAACCACGGACTGAACAAATACGAGGCGGGCGACACCGACTGGACGCATTCGCCCGACATGCAACACATTGAGGAGCGTCTCGTGATCAAGGACACTGAGGCGAACCGCAGCAACTACACGCCCCATCCGACGGCGACGTACGTCGCGACGGACTCGGGGGTGGTCTACGACGGCGACGGCTCCTCGTGGAACGCCGCGAGCAGAGCTGTTCAGTCGTTCAGCGCCGGGGACTACTCGGCCGGAATAGCGAGGATAACCGACGCGTTCGACGCCGTCGAGGTGGAGACGCTGAACTACCAGTGGGACGCCCAATCGGCGGCCGGCGTCGGCGTCTACGGCGACGGTGGCGACTTCACCGTCGGTCCCGACGGTGGTAGTCTCACGACGGAGGCGACGGCCGACGCCGCCGTCCGTACCGAAGATCCAGTCTCTCAGTCCTGGAACGAGCCGACGTGGGACCGACGCCGCCGCCTCCGTGTGTCTCTCACTGTCCCGGGAAGCGACCACGGGGAGGTCGTTGAGGTCGGAACGGGGTCGATGCAGGGCGCATCGGCAGACAAACAGCTCGGCGTCAGGATCGTGGACAACAACGTCTACGCGCGAATCGGCGACGGCTCGTCGGCTATGCAGGTTCTCCTCCAGGAAGGTGTCACTGTCACCAGTCGGTACGACATCTTCGTGGACTACGACCCGAGGGGGGACACGCGCGAGGCGGCGATCTCCGTCGAGAGTGTGGAGACCGGTGCCGACGGCGCGACGTGGGCGGCGTCACAGACGTTCAGCGGCGACGCTGAGCTACCGAGCGGCGAGACCACCGATTCGAAGTGGCTCGCGTGGTCGTCGTACGCGGCGACGCCCGACGGGATTGCCATGGACGTCGCCGTCGACATGGTCAACTTCGTCGCGTATCCGCCGTAAGCACGCGTCGGTGGAACGCTGGCCGAGTACCCGCTCACAGTTCTTGGGACGCGCTTACGTGCATCCCGACGAATCGCCAGTCGCCGTCGCGTCGTTCGAGCGTGCCGCTCCAGCGGGTGTCGAACTCGTGTCGCTCTCCGTCCTCGTCTGTCCACGCGAGGGCTACGTCGTCGCTGAACCACGCCACGTCGTCGCGTTCAGTGACGCGGAGCGCGTGACTCTCGACGACCCAGTCGCTCGTCGAGAGCGTTTGGTCGCGGAGTCCGGCCTGAACGGCGTCGGACCCCACGAGGCGTTCCGAGATGCCGACCTTCACGATGGAGTCGTCTTCGGGGCGGTCGGCGGCGAAGAACGTGTCCAGCGGTGCGCCGTGTCGGAGCGAATCGTAGTAGTCGCGGACGGTCGTGGTGGCGTCCATAGGTGTGCATTCGCCCGAAGCGGCTTACCAGTAGGGGCGAACGGTTTTCCACCGACGGGGCGAAGGAGACGTATGCGCGCAGCCATCTACCGCGGCCCCGGCGAGATTACCGTCGAGGAAGTTTCGAAACCCGAAATCGAGTCGCCGACGGACGCTATCGTCCGCGTGACGCATACGGCGGTCTGTGGGTCGGATCTCTGGTTCTACCGCGGCGAGAGCGACCGAGAGGAAGGATCGCCGGTCGGGCACGAACCGATGGGCATCGTCGAAGCGGTGGGCGAGGATGTCCGCTCGGTTGACCCCGGGGACCGGGTATTCGCGCCGTTCAAGATCAGCTGTGGACGTTGTGAGTTCTGCCGGAAGGGACTGCACACGTCCTGCGCGAACGGCGACTCGTGGGGCGGCGACAACGGCGGCGCACAGGGCGAGTTCGTTCGGGCAACGGAAGCCGACGGAACGCTCGTTCGGGTCCCCGATAGACACGCCGACGACGAGGCGACGCTCGAAGCGGTACTCCCGTTGACTGACGTGATGGGCACGGGCCACCACGCGGCCGTGAGCGCGGGTGTCGGCAAGGGCGACACCTGCGTCGTCGTCGGCGACGGGGCGGTCGGTCTGTGCGGCGTCCTCGCGGCCCGCCGACTCGGGGCCGAACGGATCGTCGCGATGGGACACCACGAGGACCGCCTCGAACTCGCCGAGTCGTTCGGTGCGACGGAGACGGTCGCTGCCCGCGGCGATGAGGCGGTCGAACGGGCGAGAGAGCTGACCTACGGCGGCCCGACGCACGTCATGGAGTGTGTCGGTGCAGCGTCGGCGATGGACAGCGCCATCGACCTCTGTCGGCCCGGCGGAACCGTCGGCTACGTCGGTGTTCCCCACGGCGTAGACGACGCCGGTCTCGACGTGTTCTCGCTGTTCCAGGATAACGTCACGCTTCGGGGCGGCGTCGCGCCGGTACGAGCCTACGCAGAGGAGTTACTGGCCGACGTGTTACAGGGGACGCTCGACCCCTCGCCAATCTTCACGAAGACGGTCGACTTAGACGGCGTTCCGGAGGGGTACCGAGCGATGGACGAACGCGAGGCTATCAAAGTGCTCGTGAAGGTGGAGCACTGAGCGCCAGACACATCCCTCTGCAGTCCAACGTACGGTGATGACGCGTTCACCTTCCGTTTTAGTCGTCGGCGGTGGTGCGACCGGCACCGGCATCGCGCGCGACCTCGCAATCCGCGGCGTCGACGTGACACTCGCCGAGCGCGGCGGACTCGCCAGCGGGACCTCGGGCCGCTCGCACGGACTGTTACACAGCGGGGCGCGCTATGCCGAGAGCGACCGAGTCGGTGCCGAGGAGTGTCTTGAAGAGAACCGAATCCTCCGATCCATCGCCGGGGAATGCATCCGAGACACCGGTGGGTTGTTCGTCCAACTCGCCGGCGACGACCCGGAGTACTTCGAGGAGAAGCGCACTGCCTGCGGGACCATCGGCATCGAGACGGAACTGCTGGACGCCGAGGAGGCGAGGGAACGCGTCCCGGACCTCTCGGCGGACGTAGAGCGCGCGATGTCGGTGCCCGACGGCGTCGTCTATCCCTCCCGACTCGTCGCGGCGAACGCGGCCGACGTCGAGGCACACGGCGGGACCGTTCATCCGCACGCACCCCTGGAAGCACTGAGCACGGTCGAGGGGTTGGTGACTGAGGCGCGACTCGGCGGGACGGTCGACGACACCATCGAGACCGATTACGTCGTCAACGCGGCCGGCGCGTGGGCGGGGGAGGTAGCATCGATGGCGGGCGTGACCGTCGAGATGGCCCCCACTCGCGGCGTGATGGTCTCCGTCGAGTACGACGGGGTTGGCCCGGTGTTGAACCGCTGTCGGGACCCTGCCGACGGCGACATTGTCGTCCCCCACGAGTCCGAGGCGGTGTTAGGGACGACGAGCGTCCCCGTTTCGGACCCCGACGACTACGAGAAAGCCGACTGGGAGGTCCAAAGCTCCATCGAGGAGTGCGCGGCGATGGTGCCCCCGGTGGCCGACGCATCGGTGGCCCGCACGTGGTGGGGCGTCCGACCGCTGTACGCACCGGACGAGGGCGAGGGCGATCGACGCGGTATCTCGCGTGGGTTCTTCCGACTGGACCACGCCGACGACGGCGTCGAGAACTTCCTCAGTATCGTCGGCGGCAAGCTAACGACCTACCGGCAGATGGCCGAAGCGGCGACCGACCTCGTCTGTGAGCGTCTCGGCGTCGACGCCGCCTGCGAGACGGCGACCCGGGAACTACCGGGCGCCGACGACTCGGCGCGACTGGACGAGTTCGTCGCCAGATACGACGGACAGGGGCCGACCGACGAAGACGTGGTACGAAAACAAGAGTAAAACGACCACCCGCTACCTCAACTTCCGGAGAAGTCGCTAAACGCGGCTTCGAAGTCCTGTATCTCGCCGATCGTCTGGTCGGCGGCCTGCTTGAGTGAGTTGACGCGCCGGGTGACCTCGTGGTACTCGTCGTGGTCATCGAGTTCCGCGGCATTCTTCTCGGCTTCGAGCGTGGCCTTCTTCGACGCCATAGCGAAGTACTGCTGCATCTGGTCGTCGTATGTGTCGCGAGCGAGCATCTCCTCGACCGTCTCGTGGAGGTCCGCACGCGTCACCGGTTTGGTCAGATAGTCGTCAAACGGCATCTCGACGATGTCGAATCCCGGGTCGACGGCAGTGACCATGACGACACGGCAATCGAGGTCGCGTTCGCGGATGCCGTCGAGCACGTCGTCGCCGGACATCCCGGGCATCTGTCTGTCCAGAAATACCACGTCGACCGACTCGTCTACAGCTTCGAGCGCGCGCTCGCCGCTGTTCGCACTCCGGACGTTGTGGCGCATCCCGAGCCACGTCGTATACAGTTCGGCCACGTCGCGTTCGTCGTCCACGACGAGTACCGTTGCCGTCTCTGAATCCGCGGTCATATGCACGTTTGATACCTCCGTTTCGGTAGCCGCGCCGCCTGCATCTGTTACGTCTTACCGAATGGCTACCATAAATCCACCTGACGGATTATCAGACATGATTCTCGACTGGTCACCTGTGTGTTGTGTTGGCTCACCGCAGTATAGTTAGCCGTGGCGGCCGTAGCACACCGTGATGGTCTCAGTAACGGGCGCGTGGTCGCTCGACGAAGCAGCCGACTTCCTCACCGAGGAGACGGTACCGATTCGCCTGGGCTGTCGGCGACCGTCGGGCGACCTCTGGATGCTCTCGCTGTGGTATCGCTATCGAGACGGCGTCTTCGAGTGTGCGACGGCCGCCGCCGCCGACATCGTCCGATATCTCGACGCCGATCCCGAGGTCAGTTTCGAGGTGTCGACGAACGACCCCCCGTATCGCGGCGTCCGCGGGAATGGGAGCGTTACGATAACGCCCGACGACGAGAAGCGGGTATTGCGAGCGCTCGTCGAGCGGTATCTCGGCGGGACCGACTCACCGCTGGCCGAACGGCTGCTCTCGCCGAACCGGCAGGAAGTGAGACTCACCGTCACGCCCGAGCGCCTGCACTCGTGGGATTACAGCGACCGGATGTAGCGCGGGCCGTCGGCGATTTGTACGAGGGGGACCTACGGGCGACCGATGAGTACCGATCCGTCGGCCATTCGCTCGCTCGCGGTCAGCGCCGAGGACCTCCTCGCGGCGGCGGAGGCGAGCGCACGCGACGGTCCGAACGCGGTACTGCGCGTGACGCCGCCGTACAGCGGTCGGATGCGTGCACGCCTCCACGTCGTTCAGGGCGACGCCGCCGACGAGACCCTCCACATCTCGCCCACGTCACTCCTGCGTGAGGACGCCCCGCCGTATCCGACGCCCGACCGAACCGCCGACGAACTCCGCAACCGAGACGACGAGACCTACAGCGTGGCCCGACACCGCGAGTACCACGAACGGTGCGTCGCGGAGTGGCGCGAGACGCTGCCCGACCACGTTGTGGAGACGGTTACGATTCCGACGGACGGTCACGAGGTGAGGATCTCGTTGCTCGGGCCGTGAATCCCGGCGTAATTCGAAAATTGGAAATATTACCGTCACGATGAGTTACTGCCTGAGAGAGGTCGATAAAACGTCTCGACACGTCTAACAAATCCATAAAACGTCTAGGCAGTTGCTTCGAGACGTAAAACGAGACAAAATCGGTCGAAGGCTCTCGCGGTTATATGATAGACAGGGTGTATAGTTGTCGGTAGGTCACCCGCCATGTCAGGTTCGTCAGCAAACGAACTGTTCGCCCGTTTCGACGAGACGGTCCCGAACATCGGCCAGTCCCTCCTGGCCCCC
Organism: Haloarcula amylovorans; assembly: GCF_004681185.1. Taxonomy (GTDB): domain Archaea; phylum Halobacteriota; class Halobacteria; order Halobacteriales; family Haloarculaceae; genus Haloarcula; species Haloarcula amylovorans. The sequence continues at coordinate 1,146,952 of NZ_SRIF01000002.1, forward strand.
ATCCGAGGTATCGCCTTCTGGATAGCCATCGCCCTCCCCTTCCTCTATCTCCCGCTGTTAGCTTCGGGCCTCCAGTCGGGTTCCGTGCGGACGGCTTTCGCCGCGCTGGTCGCCTGTAACGCCGTCGCGTTACTCATCGGCCACTCCCACGCACGCGATTAGCCGGCCGATTATCGCAGTATCAGGCCACATATTTATATTCCCACTCGTCCAAAAACGGGTATGGCCGCTTACGGCCGGCCGACCTTACGAGACCTGTTCGACGAGTCACCGACGCCGCATATCGCCCATCCGCCGCGCAGTCACCATCGAGACTTCTACATCGCCACAGACGGCTCCTTCCGCCCGCACAGCGGCGGTGCCGTCGGCGACGATGGCTCCCCCATGGAGGAGGGCGGCCTCGGCGTGGTCGTCGAGACGTTCGACGGCGAACGTGTTGTCAGGCTATCTGTCCCCGACAGTTCGCCGGACAACAACGTCGCCGAGTATCGAGCGCTTCACCTCGGACTAGACGTCCTCGCCGCGCGAGCGCCGACGAACGCCCGTATCGGTCTCCTCATCGACCACGACCAGCTCGCCGAGAACGTCAACGCCGAAGTGTTGGCCACACACGGGTCGGCCTACGACCCGCCCCACGGCGTCTCCGTCCCGCCGTCGACAGGGCTTCACTGGCGTGGTATCCAGGCACGTATCAACGGCTTCGGCGAAATCAGGGCTGCTCGCATCTCCAGCGACCGGAACCCGGCCCATCCGCTGGCAAACGCCCCCGACCAGTACGCCCACGTCAACGGCGAACCCGACCGGTGTGTCGTTCCCCAGACGACGACCTCCACCGACGAGCGCGTGCCGCCACCGTCCCGGTCGAACCGCGGCGGTGCCTCGGACTGATCCGGGTGCGGTCACGCCGAAATCCGGTCAGCGGAGCTGTCGCCAGCGCCACGTCGGTTCCCAGTCGAAGAGTGCCGTTGCTTTCGACGTATCGACCAGCGCTGCGTGGTCGCTCTCGGGAAAGTCGTCTCGAACCGTCACGTCCCCGAACAGTTCCGCGAGTAGCTCGTCGCTCGGCGTCGCCACACTCGTATCGGGTGCCGACACCCAGACCCGCTCATGGCCGTCAAAAGACGCCTCGACGGTTCGGCGGACGAGGTCGACCACGTCCGACATGTGGGCGTAGCTAAACAGCATATTGCGCTCGGTGTGAAACGACCCTGACTCGCGCATCCCCGAAAGCGTCCGGTCGGCTTCGACGAACGTCTCACGGGCAATAGCGTCGTCGACTACCCACGGGAACCGCAGCGAGGTGATGGTCTGCGGCGCGCCCTCGTTTCGACGGGCGAACCCGTCGGCGACGGTTTCGAGCGTTTGCTTGCCCATCCCGTAGGGTGTCGAGGGCGTGAGACGATGGGATTCGTCGACCGGCAGGTAATCGACAGTGATGGGGTCCGGTTCGAACCCGCCGCCGATGGCGCTGAAACTCGACGCGAGCGTCACCGTCTCGACGCCGAGTTCGCCCGCGGCCTCCAGCACGTGGTAACTCGACATCGCGTTGCTCTCGAACGTTCGATAGCCGGGCGTCGCCTCCGGCGTCGGAAGCATCCCGAGGTGGACGACGGCGTCGGCGTCGCTCTTCGCTACCGAGCCATACACTTCGCCCGCGTCTAGCAAGTCCGTAGTAAGATACGCGTCCGAGTGGTGCTCGTCTCGCTTCCCGCGCGAGAGGTTCACCGTTCGGTACCCCTCCGCAGATAGCCGTTCGAGGACGGCCTGCCCGACCCGGCCGTTCCCTCCGGTGACGGCGACTGTTTCGGTCACGTCTCCTCTTCTCGGGCTACGACCAAAGTTCACACGACCCGCCGGATACTGTCGCTTCGCCGCTACCGGCGGTTTTGGCCGAGCGTCGGCCGTGTCGTAACTATGCATACGTTATAGGGAACCACGAACACCACGACTACGATGTTTCGACGACGTTACAGGGCTCAATCTTTAAGTGGGGTCGGTAATATAGCCATACCCAGAGGGATCTCACAGATGAGTATCCGTAGCAGCAGGACTCGCGACTCTGCGGGACAGCGTCGAGACCGACCAACGATAGCAGTGACCCGGTACGATCTCGTGCTCGCGCTCATCCCCGCCGCGTTCCTACTGGCGCTCGCCGCAGCCAGCGTCGTCGGCGTGGCGCTTCCGACCGCTTTCGCTGCCGGCTCAATCGTCGCCGTCGCGGCCGTCACCGACGCGCTCTTCTTGCACCCGCCGACGAAGTCGCAGTGACAGCGGTGAAAAATGGCGACGGCGTCCCGGTCCCTACTCTTGCTGTGCGTCCACCACAGCGACGCCTGCCAGGTTGACGATATCTTTGACCTCGTCACCGCGCTGGAGGACGTGGACGGGTTTGTCCATCCCGACGAGCATCGGGCCGATGGCCTCCGCGCCGCCGAGTCGTTGGAGGAGCTTGTAGCCGATGTTGCCGGCTTCGAGGTTCGGGAACACCAACACGTTCGCGGGGTCGTCCAGTTCGGAGAACTCGTAGGTGTTCGTGAGGATGTCCTTGACGACGGCAGTGTCGGCCTGCATCTCCCCGTCGACCGGGAAATCGACGCTGCTGTCGTTCTGCAGTTTCTCGACGGCCTGCCGTGGTTTGCGCGTTCCCTCAGTATCGACGCTGCCGAAGTTGGAGTACGACAGCATCGCCGCCCGCGGTTCGACGTTGAAACTGCGGGCTAGTTCGGCGGTGTGACGAGTGACTTCGGCCAGCACGTCCGCTTCGGGAGCCTGATTGACCGTCGTGTCTGCACAGAAGATGACCTGATTCCGGAAGGTGAGCATATAGACGCCGGCGGCGTAGTCGGCGTCCTCGGCCGTCCCGATGACCTGTAGCGGCGGGCGCAGCGCCGACGGGTAGTCGTGGGTGAGGCCGGTCAGCATCGTGTCGGCGTCGCCCATCTCGACCATCACGCTGCCGAGGTAGTTGCCGTCCCGAATCAGTTCCTCGGCCTCGCTACGGGTAACTCCCTTGCGCTGACGGAGTTCGTAGAGGCGGTCGGCGTACTCCTCTACGTCGGCGGTGTCGGGGTCGACCACGATGGGGTCGAACTCCAGCCCGAACCGGCGACGGGTCGCCTCGATTTCGTCTGCGTCACCCAACAGGACGGGCTCGGCGATGCCCTGTTCGACGAGCTGGTAGGCCGCGCGGATCATCTTCTCGTCGTCGCCCTCCGCTAAGACGACGCGCTTGGGGTCGTTCTTGGCCTTGTTGAGGACGACGCGCATCATCTCGCGGGACTTTCCGAGCCGGGCTTCCAGTTTCTCGACGTAGGCCTCCAGGTCCAGTTCCTTCCGGGCAGCCCCGCTGTCCATCGCGGCCTCGGCGACGGCGGGCGTCACCTCGAAGAGGACGCGGGGGTCGAGCGGCTTCGGGATTATGTACTCCGGGCCGAACTGGAGCGGTTGGTCGCCGTAGGCCTTGACGACGGCGTCGGGCACGTCCTGCTGTGCGAGTTCGGCCAGCGCCTCGGCGGCGGCGACTTTCATCGCCTCGTTGATTTCGGTCGCACGCACGTCGAGTGCGCCTCGGAAGATGAAGGGGAACCCCAGCACGTTGTTGACCTGATTGGGGTAATCGGACCGCCCGGTGGCCATGATGACGGTGTCGTCGCGTGCGTTTTTGGCCGTCTCGTAGTCGATTTCGGGATCGGGGTTCGCCATGGCGAAGACCGCGGGGTCTTCGGCCATCGACTGGACCATCGTCTCGCTGACGATGCCGCCGACCGAGAGGCCGACGAAGACGTCCGCGCCGGCCATCGCGTCCGCGAGGTCGCCGCCGGGGATGTCGCGGGCGAACTCCTGTTTGAACTCGTTGAGGTCCTCGTGTTCGGCGCGCTCTTCCGTGATGATACCCGAGGAGTCACACATCGTGATGTTCTCCTTTCGCGCGCCGAGGGAGACGTAGAAGCGGGCGCTGGCGATCGCGCTCGCGCCCGCACCGGAGAAAACGATGTCCAAGTCCGCGAGGTCCTTATCGGCGATCTCGGCGGCGTTCAGTAGTGCTGCCCCCGAGATGATGGCGGTGCCGTGCTGGTCGTCGTGGAAGACCGGGATGTCCAGGTCCTCACGCAGGCGTCGTTCGACCTCGAAACACTCCGGGGCGGCGATGTCCTCTAAGTTGATCCCGCCGAAGGTCGGCTCCATCGCGCGGACCGTGTTCACCATCGCGTCGGCGCTGTCGGTATCTAGTTCGATGTCGAAGACGTCGATGTCGGCGAAGCGCTTGAACAGCACGCCTTTCCCCTCCATCACCGGCTTCCCGGCTTCCGGTCCGATGTCGCCGAGTCCCAACACCGCAGAGCCGTCGGAGACGACAGCGACGAGGTTCCCCTTCGCAGTGTAGGTAAATGCATCGTCGGGGTTTTCGGCGATCTCCTCACACGGGGCCGCGACGCCCGGCGAGTACGCGAGCGAGAGGTCCCGCTGCGTGTTGGTCGGCTTCGTCGTCGCTATCTCTATTTTCCCGGGCGGATCACTGCTGTGGTAGTCGAGTGCGTCCTCGTCCAGACCCATAGTCGGTGGTCGAACGCCAACTTAAAAAAGACGGCTTTACCGTCAAGCGACGTACCCGACATCAACGAATGTCGAAATCTTACGTAGACACTGACAGACTCAGCGGCGCGTGTTGTCAGTGAGGTCGGCGACGTTGCTCACGAGGTCCGCCACCGCACCGGACTGCTGGTCTGTCGCGGACACGATCTCTTCAGTCGCCGCCTCGGCCTCCTCTGCGTGGACTTTCGCGTCCTCGATCATCGTCGTGATGTCCTCGATGGCGTTCGCCTGTCCCCCGTTCGCGTCTGCGACCTCTTGGATACCGGACGTGGCCGCTTCCACAGCAGTCGTTATCTCGTCGAGCGCGTCGAGCGCCGCCTGAATCTCGCTCTCTGCCCGTTCGACCTGTTCGTGAGAGTCGTCGACCATCTCGGCCGTCTCCGTCGCCTGGGCCTGGATGGTGTCGATGCTGTCGGATATCTCGGCGGCGTGGTCGCTCGTTTCGTTCGCCAGCGTCTTCACCTCGTCAGCGACGACGGCGAACCCGCTCCCGCTCTCGCCTGCCCGGGCAGCCTCGATGTTGGCGTTCAGCGCGAGCATGTTCGTCTGCTCCGCGACGTCGGCGATGACCTCCGCCACGTCGCTGACCTCGTCCATCCGTGATTCGAGGTCGGTGACGCTGTCGACGAGGGACTCACTCGTCTCGGTGAGTCCGTCGGTCACCTCGTGGACCGCCTCGCTGGCGTCGGCCCCGTCCTCGGCGGCGGTGAGCGCGCGCTCCGCCGCGCTGGCCACCTCGCTCGACGTGGCGGCGACCTGTTGCATTCCGGCGCTGACGTTCTGTACGTTGTCGGCGGCCGTATCCAGCGCTTCGGCCTGTTCAGCGACCTGTTGCTCGACAGTTCGGGCGGCCGACGCCGTCTGGTCGATGGCGCTCGCAAGGTCCGCCGTCTGTGTGTCGACCTGCCGGGTCAGGCGGTCGAACTGCTCGGCCATGTCGTTGAGTGCGTCGAGTACGTCCAACAGCGCGTCGTCGACGTACTGTCTCCCTTCCTCGTCGTCGAACGACGCCCGAGCGCCGAGGTCGCCCTGTTGCATCGCAGTCATCGTCGCTTCGAGTTCCCCGACGAGGTCGGAGATTGCCTCGTGCCGATGGGCGTCGTCAGTTCGGTCTTGGACCATCTCCACGACGGCGACGAGTTCGCCGTCTTCGTACAACGGCGCTGCGCTGAAGGAGATATGTCGGTCCTCGCCGTGTTGGTCCGCCATGACGCTCGTGTCTCGGTACAGCGTGAACTCCGCGTCCTCGACTTTCGGCACGTCGTACTCGACGTGGGTCCGCTCGGGTGCGTCGAGCACCTTGTCGGCGAGCGTCTGCCCGCGACGGCCGTCCGGGTAGAACGCCATGCTGGCCATCTCCATAGATTTGGCGTCAGTCTCTTCGACCCCAGTGAGTTCGGTCAGCGAGCGGTTCCACGTCACGATGTCGCCGTTCGTGTCGAGAATGAACAGCGGCGTCCCGATGTGATGGACGACGTCGTGGAAATCTATCGGTAGGTCGTCGGCTGGCTTCGGGGAGACTGCGGCCTCGCGCTGTGTGGTCCCGTTCGTTCGACCGGCAGTGCTCGCCGCCCCCAATTCGGCCTGCAGTTCACGTTCGACTGTCGCTATGGTCTGGTGTGTCTCCTCGTCGAGTTCGTCCCGGAGCCGATTGAACGCGCCGCTGACGAGCGCCTCGGCGTTCGGGTCGCGGTCGTCGTCCGGTAAATCCGTGGCAGCCGCTGACGCCGTCTGACCGCCGTCAGTTGCTAACCGCTCGCTCGATTCGTCGTCCCCGAACAGTGTGGTCAATCCTTCGAAAAACATGATGTGCTTGTTCGGGACCATCTTACGGACTGTAAAAAGTGTACTCTCCAAAATATTACGTTTAATAATTGGGATTCAGGCTGTCGGCCGTCCAAAGAAGGGGATAAGTACGAGCACACCAACACTCCGCTATGACCGACCGTTTCCGTCGGCTACTCGCGGTGACAACGGGGCTGACCTTCGCACTCATCCTCTTGGGCGTCTACACCGGCGCTATCGGCGCTGGCCTGACATGTAACGGGCGCTGGCCGCTGTGTGACGGCTGGCTGGGGCTGTTCCCGGCCAACTGGGCGAGTTTCGTCGAGTGGTTCCACCGGCTGGTCGCCATGGTCACCGGCTTCGCCATCCTCGGGTCGACGTACGCCGCCTGGCGCGGCGGGTACTCGACCCGTATCAAGTACGCAATGGGCGTCGCCACTGTCGTCCTCCCGGTTCAGATACTGCTGGGGGCAAACACCATCGTCAACTTCGGAGCGGCCGCACAGGTGCTGCATCACGCCGCTGCGCTGACGATTTTGGTCGCATTGGTCGCCGCGACGGCGTGGGCCTACGACGGCACCGCGACGGACGCCGAGACCCGCTCTGAGACACGAGCGAGCGAGTCGACCGCCGAGACGGAACCAGCTCCGAGTTCCGACTGAACGAGCGACAATCGCCGCATCAGAACGTACAACACCCGTAGTAACCCGTTCGTAACACTAATCCGCGCTTACGTTGTCTTGCCGTGTATGTCAGAGCGAAGTCTCTCACGTCGGCAGTACCTCACGTCTGTCGGCGGCGCGGCAGTCACGCTCTCGGTCGCTGGTTGCATGGGCGATGGCGGTAACGGGAGCGGCGACGGTGGCGGCGGAAACGGATCTACCGGCACCGAAGAGGCACCGAGCATCACGGCCGGTACCGCACCGGGATTCCCGCCGTTCGAGATGAAGGAGGGCGGCGAACTGGTCGGCTTCGACATCGACCTCTTCGAGGCCGTCGTCTCCGAGACGGAGTACCAGTTCGACGGCTGGTCGGAGTTCGAGTTCGACTCGCTCATCCCGGCGCTCACCAACAACAACATCGACGCCATCGCGGCCGGGATGACCATCAACGAGAAGCGCGACCAGACCATCGACTTCACCGACCCCTACTACTCCTCGGACCAGGCCATCGTCGTCCGCGCGGACGGCGACTTCTCGCCGGGAAGCCTCTCGGACCTGGCCGACCGTCCCATCGGCGCGCAGAAGGGTACCACCGGAGAGGGCGTCGTCCAAGACGAACTCGTCGGCGACGAGATTACTCAAAACCAGTACAACGCCTACGACAACTACGTGCTGGCGATTCAGGACCTCCAGAACGGGAACGTCGACGCCGTCGTCATCGACGTTCCCGTCGCCGAGACGTTCGCCAACAACCGCCCAGTCGAGATAGCGTTCGTCTACGAGACCGGCGAGAAGTTCGGCTTCGGCGTCCGCACGGACGACGACGAACTGACGAGTGCGCTCAACTCGGGGCTCTCGGCGGTCCGGGAGGGCGGAACGTACGAAGAACTGACCCAGAAGTGGTTCGGCGAGTAGAGCGATGCTCCAGACAGGCGACTGGACCTTCGTCCTGAACAACCTCGACTACCTGCTCTCGGGGACGGCCATCACTGTCGGCCTGACTATTGCCAGCCTGTTGCTCGGCCTGCTGGTCGGCTTTCCCGCCGGCGCGATCGAGGTGTACGGCGACGGCATCGGCAAGCGACTGGTGAGCTTGGCTGGCGTCGTCCTCCGCGGGACACCCATCGTCGTCATCATGCTCGTGCTCTTCTTCGTCGTCTCTATCTCTAAGTCGGCGTTCGTCACCGCCGCGGTCGGACTCGGGCTTCGCAGTGCGGCCTACCAGTCGCAGATCTTCCGCGGCGCGCTCCAGAGCGTCGACGACGGACAGATGGAGGCGGCCCGCGCTATCGGGATGGGCCGACTTGGCGGTATCCGTCACGTCGTCGTCCCGCAGGCGCTGCGCCGGAGCATGCCCGGGTTCCAGAACGAGTTCACCATCGTCTTGAAGGACACGAGCATCGCCTTCGCCATCGGCCTCGCGGAACTCCTGACGCGCGGCTACGACCTCTTTACCCAGAGCGGCCGCTCGACGGCCGTCTTGGAGGTTTTCGTGGTCATCAGCGCCATCTACTTCGTGCTGACCTTTACGACCAACCGCGGGCTGGACTGGCTGAGCGAGTACTACGCGATTCCGTCGGGTGAGAACACATGACACTGCTACGAGTCGAGGACGTAGACAAGTCCTACGGTGACGAGGAGGTACTGAACGGCGTCAGCTTCGAGATGGACCGCGGCGACGTTGACGTCCTCGTCGGCCCCAGTGGGAGCGGGAAATCCACGATGCTGCGCTGCATCAACCGATTGACCGAGGTGGACGACGGCGACATCTGGCTCAACGAGACGCACGTCACCGCGCCCGGCACCGACGTCAACGCGCTCCGACAGGAGGTCGGGATGGTGTTTCAGGACTTCAACCTCTTTTCCCACCTCACCGCCCTGGAGAACGTCACGCTCGGCCTGAAACGCGTCCTCGGAATGGACGCCGGCGAGGCGAACGAGCGAGCCGCCAACCACCTCCGGCAGGTCGGCCTCGAGAACCAGACTGACTCCTATCCCGCCGAACTCTCGGGCGGCCAGCAACAGCGCGTCGGCATCGCCCGAGCGTTGGCGATGGAGCCGAAGCTGATGCTGTTCGACGAGCCGACCAGCGCGCTCGACCCCGAACTCGTCGGCGAGGTGGTCGCAGTGATGCGAGATCTCGCCGAGCGCGGGACGACGATGCTCGTCGTCAGCCACGAGATGGGGTTCGTCCGCTCGGCGGCCGACGACGTCCACTTCTTAGACGACGGACGCGTCGTCGAGTCGGGACCGCCCGAGCAGTTGTTCCAGCGCCCGGAACACGACCGAACCGAGGAGTTCCTCGCGGGTCTCCAGTCGAGGGCTCCGGAATGAGCACCGGCGAACCGTCCGTCGCCGACGAGGTGCGCACGACGGCTACCGTCGACATCGACCGGCCGTGGGCGCTCGCCGGACTCGCGATATTCTGGGGCTGGCTGCTGATTCGGTGGACCAACGACTTCCTGTTGCCGAACTCGCTGGCGTTCCCGAGCGACCAGTCGTTTATTCCGGTCACGCCGTTCGCTTCGGCAGCAGAGTCGGTCGGGGCGGTCGCGGCCTCGCTTGGCCTGTTCGGTGCGCCGCTCGACGTGCTCGCGGGCGTCCTCTCCTTTATGGCTGGCGCGATTCCCTCGCTCCCGTCGCTGGCCCGCGGGGCGTGGCTCACCATCGTCCTGACTGTCGCTGGCATCGCCTTCGGATTCGTGCTGGCCGTGCCGCTGTCGGTCGCGCGCGTCTACGGCGGCCGGGGCCTGCGGTGGCTCTCCCTCTCGTACACCGAACTCATCCGCGGTACGCCGCTGCTCGCACAACTGTTCGTGCTCTACTTCGGCCTGCCGCTGACCCAGATAATTCGCACGCTCCCCGGCGTCGGCGTGGGGATGGTGCCGGGGACCGCCGTCTGGGTCGCCATCGTCGGCTTTACGCTCAACAGCGCCGCGTACCAGGCCGAGTACATCCGCTCGGCGCTCGAATCCGTCGACGCCGGCCAGTTGACCGCCGCGCGCTCTATCGGCCTCTCGAAGGTGGACGGCATCCGCTACGTCGTCCTGCCGCAGGGCCTGCGCTACGCCATCCCGGGGTGGTCGAACGAACTCGTCTACCTCATCAAGTACTCCTCGCTGGCCGCGTTCATCACGGTCCGCGAACTGTTCTTCCAGGCCGAGTCCATCGCTAACGACACCTTCCGCTATACGGAACTGTTCGTGCTCGCCGCACTCTTTTACCTCGCGCTGGTCGTCTCGGCGTCGCTCCTGATGAATCTGGTCGAAGAACGGACGGCGATTCCCGGGCTGGGCGGGAAGCGGCGGGCCTGAGGACCGCGCACACTTTTGCCCGTTGACCTACATGAAGTCGGAGAGCCCGGACTGCTGGTCGTCGTCTTCGGCCGCCTCGCCGTCGGATATTTCGTCTTCGGTTTCGCTCTCGTCGGCCGCGTCGGCGGAGCCGGCCGTCTCGCTACGCTCGTCACTGCCAGCCGCGTCGCCGCCGTCGACTGTCGCGCCCTCGAACGCGCCGCCGGAGTGTTCCACGGCGGCGTCTTCGCGGCGTCGCTCGGCGTCCTCGACGATGGACTGGACCTTGTTCGTGTCCTTGCCCGACCCGGTGATAAAGGAGACGTGGTCGGCCTCCAGCTCGTAGGTGGCGGCCATCGCCACCGTCAGGTCCCGATTCGTACAGTGATGGGTCATCGTCGCGAGGAACGGCATGATCTCCCGGCGAGCGGTCCGCATCGAGACGCCGTCGATGACGGCGATCTGCTGGGCGATGTGGTCCCGCGTCTTGCGCGTCCCCTTCGAGCGGCCAAGCTTCGACCAGTAGCTCGGCGGGCCGTAGCGGGTCCAACCGCCCTTCTTGCCGTCGCGGGCGGCGGCGACGCCGGCAGTCATGTTGTCGCCCGCGTACCGCCAGAACGAGTAGTTTTGCGTCGCCCGGACCCGGCCCAGCCACCGGTCGGCATTCGAGAGGAAGCCGTAGGCTTTGGCCAGTTCCGCGCCCTCGTAGTCCTTGGGCATGTTGTCCTCGATCCAGTTGATGAGGTCGTCGGGCGTCTCGTCGACGTCGTAACTGGCTTTCAGCGCTTCCTCGGCGGAGCCCTCTTTGAGCACGATATCGAGGTACTCGAAGATGCCCTCGGAAGTGTCGCGCTCGCCGGAGACGTAGTCGTCGGCCTCGATGCGGTCGCGGCCCTCGGCGGTCGCCTGCAGGTCCTTGATGGCTCCCCGCAGGTCGCCGCTGTTCTGCTCGGCGATGTCCTCGATGACGGCGTCGGTGTACTCGACGCCTTCTTTCCGGCAGATGTCCCGCAAGACGGGGACGATAGAGCGTTTCTGGACCGCCGAGAACTCCACGTCCTGGCAGTTGTTGCGAAGCGAGTTCGACATTTCGTAGAACTCGTTGGCGATGAGAATCATCGGCTGGCCGGCCTCTTTCACGAGCGAGGAGACGGCGCGTGCGCCTCCGCGGTCGGCGTTACCGTGGATGTTGTCCGCCTCGTCCATAATGACGAGACGGCGGCCTTTCCCCCCGGCGGTCAGCGTACCTGACTTGGCGGCTTCGCCGGCCACCTTGTCGATGACATCCTTCGTCCGGGAGTCGCTGGCGTTGAGTTCGATGGTCGGCCAGCCCATGTCGTTGGCCAGCGCGTGGGCCGCCGATGTCTTGCCCACTCCCGGCGTGCCGTGGAGGATGACGGCCTCGCGGTGGCTCTCCCACGTGTCGGCCCACTCCTTCAGGGCGTCGCGGGCCTTGTTGTTCCCTCGCACCTCCGAGAGCGTACTCGGGCGGTACTTCTCGGTCCAATCCATTACCGAGAGACAGGCGCGTGGCGCGTTTAGTGGTTGCGGAGCGTCACGCTCTGTTCGTCTCCGAGAGACAGAGCGGCGTGAGCTGATACCAGCACGCCGCCGCTGAGAAAGGACTATACGGGTCCCTCGACAGGTGTCCGATACTACCGATGGGGAACGACCGAGGCGACGTGGGGACCGAAGGGGGCGGACGAAGGGAACTCGGCCGGGAAGTCGCGGAAAACGTCGCCGAGGCCCTCGAAGTCCTCGCCGAGGGGTTCTTCGAGTACCCCGACAACGACCTCGGGCGGTCGGCACTGACCGAACGCGGTCTGCTTTCAGACGATCGATCGGATTTCGAGGCGGCGAGACTCGGCCTCGTCTACGAGAGTTCGCTCGTCTACCTCTATCGACTTCTCGTCGTCCTGTACGCCGAGAGCGAGGAGCGGCACCTACCGGAGACGAAAAACGGGGGTTACGAGCGGGGCGGGCTGCACTCGCTGAAACGGGCCGTCGCCGCTCGACTCGACAGCGCGGACTCGGCGTACTCCAGTCGACAGACCGACCTGTGGTCGCGTCTCGACGAACTGTTCGAACGCCTCGATCGGGACAGTACGTCGCTCGGAACTGACGAGGAGGCCCCGTCCGTTCCGGCGTACGACAGTTGGCTGTTCCGAACGGACCCCGACGAGGGTAACCCCCGTGAAACGCGCTTTCTCGCCGACTACGCGGTCAGTGACGCCCACCTCGCCCGAGTCGTCGAACTGCTGACTCGACACGAAGACGACGGCGAAACGTCGTTTATCGACTACTCGTCGCTGGCCGTTCGACAGTTGGGGAGTATTCACGAAACCCTCTTGCAGTACCGACTCGACGTGGCCGACGAACCGCTGACGCTGACGGACGGGGCCTATACGGCTGCGGGCGACGGTGACCACGTCGTCGTCCCGACGGGCAGCATCTATCTGACGACGGACGACGGCGAGCGGAAAGCGACGGGTGCGTACTACACGCCGGAGTACGTCGTCGAACACGTCGTCGAGCGCACCCTCGGACCGCTCGTCCGGGACATTCGAGCGGACCTCGAAGCCGAGCACGCTCGTCGCGATGGAACTGGGGGAGACGGGGCGCAGGGGGACTCGGCCGACGAGTTCACGCGGCGAGTCCTCGACCTGAGCGTGCTAGATCCGGCGATGGGGAGCGGTCACTTCCTCCTCGCCGTCGTCGAGTACCTCGCTCGGGAAATCGTCGCCGAACGGGAACGGCAGGCGCAATCGGGCGACGAGTCCGTCGATGCAACCGACGATATGGACCGAGCGCGACGGCAGGTCGCACGACACTGCGTCTACGGCGTCGATCTGGATCCGCTGGCCGTCGAACTGGCGACGGCGTCGCTCTGGCTCCGAGCGTCGGTCGCCAACCGACCGCTCACATCGCTCGACCGCCACCTCAAGACAGGCAATGCGCTGGTCGGGAGCGACATCGAGGAGATCCCGGCGGCCAAGAGCGAATACGGGCGATGCGAACGCGAGTGGCGTCGCCGGCGGCTGACGGCGATTGCCAACGTCTACACCGCCGAGCGATTCGGGCTCGATACCGTCCCGGCCGACGCCTACCAGCGGATGGCCGCCGCGCTAGAAGACGACGAGGTGTGGGCGACTATCGAGAAGGCGACGTGGTTTCAGGAGGCGCAGCGACTGGCGGCGGACGACTCGTACTTCCACTGGAAGCTAGAGTTTCCGGAGATGTACTATGACGAGAGCGGCGACCCGCTCGACCGACCCGGATTCGACGCCGTCGTCGGGAATCCGCCGTGGGTGGCGACCGCCGGGCGCGCGAACGTCAGCGCCGCCATCGCGACCGACCTCCGGGCCTACCTCGAAGACGCTTTCGAGACGACACAAGACCAGTTCGACCTCTACGTGGCGTTCTACGAGCAGGCGATTCGCCAGTCTCAGACGGGTCGGGTCGGGTTCGTCGTCCCGGACTCGGTGCTGACGCGCGAACAGAACGAACCCATCAGGGCGTACGTCCTCGAACACACGTCGCTCGTGGAGATACTGCAGGTCGGTGCCGTGTTCGAGGGCGTCGAAAGCGGCGCGGTGATTCTCGTCAGCGGCGACGAGACGGACGCCGTCCGCTGTGCGAGCGCGACCGACGCTGACCGAACGAATCTGGACGATATCGCCTACGACCCGATTCCGTCTCGCGTCTTCGAAGCGCAAGACGCGGCGCGATTCCTGCTGTATCTCGACGCAGACACTCGCTCGATTCTCGACAAAATCGAGCGCCAGCCCCCGCTCGGTGAATTCATCACCATCTCGCGGGGTGAGGAGATGAGTAAACGAGCTGAGCGCCTCGCCGAGAGCCCACAGGGAGGGGAAGGGACGCGCCCGATCGCGCCCGGCGGTGCGGTGCGTCGGTACGGCATCGACGACGAGGAACTCCGCTACGTCGAGGCTGCCGACCTCGAAAAGGACGAGCGCAACTACGAGAGTCCGAAACTCGTCTTCCGCCAGACCAGCGCGTCGCTCGTCGGCACGCTCGACTCGGACGGTCTCGCAACCATCAAATCGGCGTACAACATCCACATCGAGTCGGGATCAACTGACGAACTCAAACACCTCCTCGGGGTGTTGAACTCCTCAGTGTTGAACTTCTACCACCACTACAAGCACGCCGCCTACCGGACCGTATTCCCACAAATTAACCAATCCACCTTCGAGGCGCTGCCGACGGCGATGAGCGAGGGGCCGGATTCGGAGCTCGTCGACGCCGTCGGCCGTATGCTCTCGCTGACGGCCGAGCGCTCCCGGCTCGACCTCGACCTTACCGAGTCTCTCGGGACGTACGAGTTCGGGCCGTCGCTGGGTACTCTCTCAGAGTGTTGCCCGGCAGAAGGCGTCTCGACGACGAAACTCGGAGCGACCGCCGACGAGTGGCCGAATCTACGAATCGGCGACGTTCGTGCGGAGTCAAGCTCGAACGGTCTCGTCATCGCCGCGAGCGCCCGGTACAAACCCGACGACGACACGGTCGAGACCGACAGGTGGGGATACGCGGAAACCGAGCCGATTCCGGCGCTCGAACTCGACGGGGTAGACGACGAACGCGAAACCCTGGTCGAAGCCTTCGTCCCCTACGCCGCCGACAGGCGCGAGGGATTCGCCGACTTCCGGGCGAACGCGACCCAGTCCAGTTCGCTCGTGACGCGACTGCAGTCGCTGACGCTGCCACGCCTCGACGACGTGGCGGCAGGGCTTCGAGAGTTCTCGGACGAGCGCGCTCGCGCCCGACAGTTGGACCGACGAATCGAAGCGCTCGATTCGGCTATCGAGCGTCGCGTGTGTTCACTGTACGGTCTCTCTGCGGACGAACGAGACGTGATTCGAAAAGAGTTCGATAGCGGGTGAGCGTGACGCCTACGAGTCGGAGCGGTCGCCTGATTCAGGCCATATCGCGGCAGGTCTCCACGCAGTCGCGGAGCACGTCGACACAGAGCTGGCAGTGGTCGGCGTCGTGTTGTTCGCATTCGTCGGCACACGCTTCGCAGGCGTCCGCGCAGGCCTCGGCGAGCTGCGAACTGAACTGCGAATCACGGGCCATGAACCGGGCGTGTAGCGACGCGATGTCAGCGACATCCCGACAGAGGCGGGCGCACTCCTCCATGTCCTCGCTCCCGAGGCACTCGTCGGCACACCACTCACAGACCTCGGCGGCTTCGTTGCAGTTCTCGATGCACTCTCGCTGTTCCTCGCTCAGATGGTCGATCTCGGAAACCGTTTCGGATAGTGACATTGCGTACCGTACATCGAGCGGATTCCGTTTCGGAGCTTCGCCTTCAAGTGCAAGTTTGGGGTGTGCCCGTGTCTTCGGTCCCAAGACGGCAGTCTCCCGGTGGTCCGCTTGGCGTACCAGCCGACCGTTTTTGTACGAAGACGGGCCGATCTGGTGCCGTGTCACCGACACCGCCCGATCCGTCGACTCCCGACCAGCGAGCGGTCAGTTCCGTCGTCGCCGTCGTCCTGTTGCTCGGGCTGACGGTCGCTATCGCCGGGTCGGTGTCGGCGTTCGCACTCGGCTACGCCGACGATGTGACCGCGTCCGTCCCGACCGTCGCTCACTCAAGTGGTGAGTACGAGACGTATAGCACCGGCGGCGGCCGCTACACGGCACAGGTCGTTCGGGTCGCTCATCTCGGCGGTGAGACGCTCCGCGTGCGGGAGTTAGAAATCGTCCTCGACGCGAGCGACGCCTGCGGGAAGATTGGCCGGCTGGTGAACCTCCCCGCCGACGGGGACGACCTCCGCCCGACCACCGAATACGTCCGCGGGGCCGATATCTTCGACAACTCCTACGACGCCGTCGAGGGACCCATCGGCACGGGCGACGTGGACGACGACGGCGAGTGGACCGCCGGGGAGACGGCACAGTTCCGCGTCTCGACTAGCGAGTGCTCGCTCGACAGCGGCGACCGCCTCGTCGTTCGCGTCGTCCACGCTCCCACGAACAGCATCGTCATCGAGGAACGGATTCGCGCTACCTGAAGCGTTGTGGTGAGCGACGTGCGGGTAGCGTTTCGGTATCCTTTTGTTCCAGTCAACCCACCTTGCTGACCAATGGCACGGGCAGCGCGGGACGACCTCGCCGAGAAGATTGCCGGGGAGGTGGCCTTGAGCGACGAACCGGGGGCGACGCTCCGGAAGTGGCGAACCGACTTCGGCGTGGCTCAGACGGAGTTGGCCGACCAGTTGGACGTCTCACCATCGGTCGTCTCCGACTACGAGAGCGGGCGGCGAGACAATCCGGGTATCAATGTCGTCCGGCGACTCGTCAGTGCGCTGCTGGACATCGACGAGGACCGCGGCGGCGACCACATCCGCCAGCACGCTCGCGTCCTCTCGGCCGGGTTCGACAGCGACGTGGTCTACGACCTCCAAGAGTACGCCGCCAACGTCGGCGTCGAACGGGTGTACGACGCCATCGACGCCGAGGAGATCCACCGCGGCAGTCAGGACACCGTCGCCGGTCACACCGTCATCAACTCCATTGCGGCCATCACTCGCCTCTCCTCGGACGAGTTCTTCCAACTGTACGGTCAATCGACGAACCGCGTCCTCGTGTTCACGAACGTCACACGCGGCGAATCCCCGCTCGTGGCACTTCGGGTCGTCTCGCCGACGCCCAACGCCGTCGTCCTCCACGGACTCGACAGCGACGCCGTCTGGGAGCACGCCGCCGACCTCGCGCGCATCGACGACTTTTCACTGGCTGTCACCGACGTGGAACTGGACGACCTATTGGACGGTCTGCACTCGCTGCCGTAGTCAGTGAGTTCTGATCGAAGGGGGCAGTGTCGCCCGACTACCTGGGGGACTGTCGGTCTCTCTCCGCATCCCACCGAGGGCCGCGCTCCTTTCGGTCGCGCGCCCCTCGCTACGCCGCGTCCGCCTCCCAACCCTCAGTGTAGATGTTCTCCTCGTCCACGCCTTCGTCTTCGAGGAGGTCACGGGTCTCGACGACCATCTCGGGGACGCCACAGAGGTAGACGTCCGTCTCGTCGAGTCCGTCCAGCGCGTCAGGGAGATGGTCCTGTACGTGTCCGGTCCGGCCATTCCATGCCCGGTCGTCGGCATCAGAGAGGACGTACTCGACGCTAACGTTCTCGTGTTCCGCCTGGAGCTGGTCGAGGCTCTCGCGGAAGATGAGGTGGGACTGGTCGCGTTCGCCGAACACGAGCTGGGCATCGCCCTCCCCTTCGCGTGCGTAGTGTTTCACCATCGGATACAACGGCGTGATTCCCGTTCCCGTCGCCACGAACACGGCGTCGCGGTCGAGGTCTCGGACGTGGAGGTTCCCCTCGACTTCCTCGATCTCGATTTCGTCGCCCGGCGTCTGCTCGTGCATGAACACCGACCCGTTCCCGTCGTCGTAGCGCTTGATGGCGAGTACGAGCTGGTCGGTGCCGGGCAGATTTGCAGCAGTGTAGGGCCGCGAGTCGTCCTCGCCGTCGTTCTCGAAGTGAACCGCCGTGTGTTGCCCGGGCCGATACTCGAAGGTGTGGTCGTCGGCGACGAGCCGAAACTGCTTCACGTCGGGCGTCATCTGATGCACGTCGGCAACAGTGACCGTGAGCGTCATATCCGGGTCTCCGGACGCAAGAGTGGTCAGAGACGTGCTTGCAAGCTTCGGGACATATCGCTACTGCTCGCGGGTCGTTCCACTCGCGGCTATCGCCGCTCGCATTCGAGGCGCAAAGCGCCTCGCTCTCCCCGATCGCAATTCGAGGGACCTCACTTCGTTCGGTCCCTTGCTACTGCTCACGGCTTCGCCGTTCGCTATCCGAGGTTCCGGCAAGCCGGAACCTCGCTACTCCACGTACCGATACTTCCGCTCACCCATCCGCCCCCACCCGTCGAAGACGAACTCGGATTCGGGTGCGGTGAACTCCTCAACGTCGGCCTCCATGTCGTGGTTGTGGACGTCGTGAATCTGCTCGTACTCCTCGAAAGAGAGGTTGTACCGCTCGCGGTTCTGCTTGTCGATGTTCAGCTGGGCGATCTCTTCTTCCCAGCCGGGCACGACCGTCTCGGCGTGGACTTCGGCCTGTGCGCCGGAGCCGTAGGAAGCGACCAGTAGCTGTTTCCCCTCCAAGTCGCGGCCGTTCTCGCGGGCGTGTTTCAGGCCGGCAGCGCGGGCGATGTGGACCGATCCGGTGTACCAGTTGCCGACCTCGCGTGAAATCTCGAGCGTCGGGTCGATAGTGTCGGCGTACCAGTCTTTGTACCGCTCGGTCTCGGTCAGCGAGTCGGTGTACTCTCGGATGGCGTCGCGGAACTCGTCGTCGGTCTCGAAGTCCTCGCGCATCGGCTGGTGACCGATCTCGGCCGCGACGGCCTCCTCGACCTCCGTCCCGCGGATGATGTGTCGGTAGCCGAGCGCCGCGGCCTTCCGGACCATCCCCGGGAACGGCGTGTGGAAGGGAATCAACGGATAGTCGTCGGGGTGGATGTCGCCGGCCACCGACGCGAAGTCGTCGAGCGCCTCGCGCATCCGGGCGAGGTAGACGTTCACCGAGCGCTTCCCGTCGACGGACGGGAACTGCTGATTCGGTTTGAGGAAGTCCGTCTCGTCGGCGCTGCCGAAGCCCTGCTCGGTAGAGAGTTCCACGAGGTCGGGGTCCTCCGAGACCAGCATGGCGACGGCTCCCGCTCCCTGTGTGGCCTCACCGGGGTCGTCACGGGCGTACAGCGCCGTGTCGGTGGCGATGACGATGGCCGAGCGGCCGCGGTTTCGTCCGGCGCGAATCCAGTTGTAGGCGTCGTCCAGGCTCTGTGTTCCCGAGATACACGCAAACTTCCGTTCGCCCTTGTTCGCGTGGTGGAAGTCGCCGTCGTACACCTGTTCGAGACAGCCGGCGACGTACGTCGAGACGGGTTTGGAGTTGTCGAAGGAGGATTCCGTAGCCACGTCGATGCGGCCGATATCGTCGGGTTCGAGCCCCTTGCGTTCCATCAGTCGGTGGGCGGCGTTGGCCGCCATCGTCACGATGTCCTCGTAGACGTCCGGGAACGACGAGGCGTGCAGTCCCAGCCCCTTCGTATACTTCCCGGGGTCGTCTCCCTGCGCCGGCGCGAACGTCTCGGCGAGGTCGAGTTTCAGCTTCCCTGTCCATATCTCCATCGCGTCGATACCGACTGCTGTCATGGATACACCCTCACTACGAGCGTATAAGTTACTGTCGTCCAAGAGTTCGACGCTCGTCGAACTCCCATTCACCGGCCCGGTCATGACGGCGTGATCGTAATCGTCTTTGAACCCGTCGCACCGCCGGCGAGACGGTAGTAGAGCGTCACGTCGAACGTGCGGCCCGTTATATCGACAGCGTCCCCTTGGTTGTCTCTGAATTCGAATAGATAGAGCTTGAAGGATCCTCCTGCGGGTGTCTCCGGATTAGCGTCGTTACTGAACCCGTCGCTGTCCATGTCGAACGTGTTCGGTAGCCCGACCCCACCGTTGATGTCGACGTGGCCATCGCTCGTCGCACCGGTAACATACACTTCGGTACGACGTGTTTCGTCGTTCGGCGCACCGACATTGTCGTTCAGCGTTCTTGCGGGCCCGGTGGGGCGAGTCACCCGTATCTCCGTAATTTCGGCGCTCTGAGAGAACTGGTTTGTGACGGTGAACTCGACGCCACCGGAAACTTCCGGAGAAAGGTAGACCTCATCATCGGGCCCGTCCACGGCCACGGCATCCTCGTTGTAAATGAGGTCGTCAACGGTGTTTATCACGTCGAGAACGAGCGTGTCACCGCTGCTCCCGCTCGTGGTATACACTTTCACGCCGCCATCGTTCACTGGCAAGAACACACTTTGATTTTCGCCGACGGAGTTCGTAGTGCCGGTCGTCTGCGAGATCGACCCAACGCCGGTGTCGTTGACCGCGTACTGGACGGCTGCGCCGTCTGCGACCGGAGTGGTCCCCATCGTGAGTATCGCATCGGACGTCTGACTCACGTCGACGGTACAGATCCCATCGGGGCCGTCGGGGCAGCTCACACCAGACTGCCCGGCGGGGTCAAGCCATTCGGTCCTGTACGCACCATTCCCTCCGCTACTGTCGTCAGTGGAAGCCGTTACGTCGACGGCTATCGACGCGTTTTTGACTGTACTCGGCTCGAACGCACTGGCGTTGGCCGCGTCGGAGCTGACGTAACTGAAGTTGACGCGCTGTTCGCCGGTTCGACTGTTAGGAGCGACGTAGGTGAAGATCACTTGCCCGTTTTCGTCGGGCGTCTGTGCGGTCGAAACGAGCTTTCCGCCACTCGCATTAGCATAGACGACGGTGTTGGAAGCGTTCGCCGGTGGGTTGTTGAATCGGTTGCGGACTTCGAGTACCAGTTCGGCCCGTTCGCCCTGTGCAAGCGCGCGCCGCCGGTCGTCGACGGTAGTGAGATACGCCGTCTTTTCGGACGTCACACGGGTTCCGACGCCTACTTTCGTCATCGTAAGTGTGTACGTCTCGTTCTTTGCGAGTTCGACCGTCACGTTGTGGAATTGAGTTGCTGTGGGCGAACTCCTGACGTCCGTCACGGTCGTTTCTGTCTCGTTTAGGAACTCCCAGTACGTTTCCGATCGGGTGGAGAGAAACGAAATCGTGATGTTCGACCCCGCGTCATCGAGACGGAGCCGTTTAGAAGACGCTGTAACCGTTCGGACGTCGACGGACGTACTTCCGCTGGATGCACTCGACAGCGACCCGTTGAGAACCACCAGCGAGATGTCCGTCCCGTCGATGAACGTCTGATTGGCAAGCGTGACGTTCCCGCTCGGAAATCGGTCGTACAGGACGGTGTGTTCGTACACTGTCGTCGGTGCCTCCGTATAGAGGTTGTACGACGGAGCGTACTGAATGCCGCCGGTATTGTAGTGTCGCGTCTCGTTCCAGTAGTCTCCGGTCTCGCCAGCAGCCGATGCGTTCGAGAGCGTCAGTTTGACACGCTCGTCTGTCGTCCCGACTGTTCGTAACGACCCCGTTGCAGGACCCGGATTGACAGCGACGGCCCGGGAGGGGTATCTGGTGCCGAGTCGGACGGCGACGGCCTGCGTCCGCTCTCCGCTCAACGTCGAGACGATGGCGTTTCGCAGGTCCTGCATCTGCGATTGGACCTGCTGATTGTGATTGAACTCTATCTCCTGGTTCTGGTTCGGGATAACGAACGCCTGATAACTTGAGAAGGCGATGACGAGGACGGCGAACAGCAACACCGCTCCGATCTGCACCGACTGTGCCCGCTCGTCCCCGACGAAACTCATGCCCGCCGCTTACAGAGTCGGTGGTAAAAAGGTATCTGCCCCAGTATCAGCTCTAGTTCCAGTGTCTCAGGCCTCGTCTTCCTCTTCGACGACCTCGGGGTCGCTCATCGCCGTCTGCAGGCTATCGAGCCCGTTGACCCACTCCGAGACCAGTCCGTACTCCAGTTCCTCGGCGACGTCCATCGAGAGTTCGTCGCCGTCGATGATGCGCGTCCCGGCCTGCACGCAGTAGCCGAGCGCCGCGTCTAAGTCCTCCTCGGCTTCGGCGTCGGCGGCGGCCCCGACGTAGTCGGCAACGGAGGCATCGTCGGCGACGCCCTCGGCGGCATACTCCTCGGCGGCGTAGAAGACACAGAGCAGCGACGTCTGGACGCCGTCGATCAGCATTAGCGTCTCTTCGTCTTCCATCTCTAAGTCCGCGAGAACGATCTCGCGGACGCCCGCGAGTTCGTCGAGGGCGGTCTCTTCGTCGAGCTCACCGTCTTCGTAGTCGGTGAGTATCTTCGCAACGGCGATAGCCGCGTCGTCCTGTAAGTTCAACAGGAGCCGCGCCGAGTCCTCGTCTTCGGGGTCGACGTTCTCTTCGTTGATGCGATCAAGCCAGTTCTGCCAGCGTTCTTCGGTGTAATACTCCCCCGGCGGAGTGCTCATGTCTCCCCGTACGTGCGCCCGGGGATAGTAGTTTCGACAGGCGATGCCGACGGCTGAATCGTCGAAAACCCCGTATCATCCTCTCTCTACCCCATACAGTCGCCAACGGATGTCGAACGGTTCGCTTCGTGGGGATTTATACGCTGAGGATTGGTACGTATTGACATGTCACAGCGACGCTCGACGCACGCGACGGTCGGGGCTGTCGACCCGATCACTGTCGGTAGCGTGGCGACGCGTGTGGGGCTTGCACTCCTCGTCGGGACCCTGCCGATTGTCGCCGGGACGTTCGCGGGGATGATAGCGGACGCAGCGACGCTCGGCGTCGCGGTCGACACTGCCGCGACGGCGCTCGACGGGTCGCTCGTCGGCGGTTTCACTACCGGTCGGTTGTTCCACGTCGGCGTCCTCGGCGCGCTGGTCGGCTGTTGGCTGCTCGGTGCCGGACTCGTCCTCGATGGCTATTTCGGCGGTCGCGACGAATAAAACGGACCACGCATGGGCCGCGTGATAGCGCGACGCTCGCGGTGGCGTCGGCGTGGTTACTGGCCGTCCTCGCTCTCTGCGTTCACCGACCGGATCGCGCTCTCTGGACCGTCCTTCTCGCCGTCCCCGCCGCCCTCGCGGGGCTGGAACGTCCGCTGTGGGAACGGGATCGTGATCCCCTCCTCGTCGAAGGCGGCTTTCACCTCCTGGACGATGGCGGAGATGGCCTGCCACTTCCGCGGCGGCGTCGGATGGTCTATCCAGAACCGTAGTTCGAGGATGATAGCCGAATCGCCGAAGGACTTCGGAACGACCTGCGGCGGCGGGGAGTCGACGACTTCTTCGACGCTTGCCATCGTCTCTTGGGCCAGTTCCGTCGCTCGCTCTACGTCGGTGTCGTAATCCACGCCGAGGTCCATCGTCAGTCTGAGCAGCCCCTTCTGACTCCGATTGGTGACCGCCTGGTCGCCGACCCGGTCGTTCGGAATGACGACGAACTCCCCGTCGAAGTTCTCCAGTCGCGTGTTGAAGATGGTGATCTCCGTGACGATCCCCTCCTGTTCGCCGATGACGACCCAGTCGCCGATGGTGAACGGCCGGGAGAACATGAGGACGAACCCCGCGATGAGCGACCCGAGCGTCGTCCGGGCGGCGAAACCGACGACGATACCGAGAAAGCCCGCCCCGACGAGCAGGCCGCTGATGTTGAGTCCCCAGACCGCGAGGATGGTGATGCCGATTGCGATGAATATCGTCACCTGTCCGACCCGGAGCAGGATCTCCTCCTGATGTTCGGTGAAGTCGTCGAGCGCCAGCGTGAGGCGGTCGATCGTCCGCTTCAGCTGGTCCGAGAGGACGAACGCCAACATCACGAGCAGCACGGTCTGTGCCGTGGCGAACAGCTTTGGACTGCCCTGCTCGATTATCGGTGCCGCGGCGTCGACGACGTCTATCAGGTCCCAGACGACGAGAAACGAGACGACGACGAGAACCAGAACCGTCAATTGGGCCGACCGGAGTAGTATTCCTCGAAACGATGTCGGCGTGAGGGATGCGAGCCACTCTAGTCCGCGTCCCATCCGCCCAGAGCGCATCCACTTGCTCAACGAGTCACGGAACCGCTCGGACAGCGCCGGCATGACGACGACGCTGAGAAAGAGGACGAGAAGCAGGAGGATGGTCGCGGTGAGGCGTCCCTCGGCAGCCACGAGACGTTCGAGGAACTGCTGGAGTTCCTCGACGAGACCGAGTATCTGCTCTCCGGTGATCTCGCTCTCCGGTGTCGGCACTGCGGTCCCCTGCACACCCCCTCATCGAAGTCGTAGCGACTTGTGTCTTCGTCTCTGGACCAAGGAGAGCGTTTCCTCCTAATCCGAGAGAGTAAAACGACATGGACGAGACCGAGAGAAAGCGAGAGTCCGTCCTAGACGCCGCGGCCCTGTAGTTTCTCTTCCTCAGGGAGGTCGGCGTTGGCGTCGCCGCGCATCCCCGAGCCGATGTTCTTGCTGATCTCGGCGAGTGCATCGGGGTCGTCCCAGTTGTTGACAGCTTCGACGACGGCCTCGCCCATCGCTTCGGGGTCTTCCGCGCCGAAGATGCCCGACCCGACGAAGATGCCGTCACAACCGTGGTGCATCATGAGTGCGGCGTCGGCCGGTGTCGCGATACCGCCAGCGGCGAAGTTGACGACGGGCAGACGGCCCATCTCGGCGGTCTCGTGGACGAGTTCGGCCGGGGCTTCGTTCTCGCGGGCCCACTTTTCTCGCTCTTCGTAGCTTGCGCCTTCGAGTTGGCGGATCGAACCCTTGATGTTACGTTGGTGATGGACGGCCTGATTCACGTCACCGGTTCCCGCTTCGCCCTTCGTCCGAATCATCGCCGCTCCTTCGTCGATGCGGCGCAGGGCCTCGCCGAGGTTGCGTGCGCCGCAGACGAACGGGGAAGTGAACTCTCGCTTGTCGATGTGGTAGCGGTCGTCCGCCGGCGTGAGCACCTCGCTCTCGTCGATCATGTCCACGCCCGTCGCTTCGAGAATCTGGGCTTCTTTCGTGTGGCCGATGCGGGACTTGCCCATCACTGGAACCGACACTTCGTCGATTATCTGTTCGACTTCGGCGGGGTCGGCCATCCGGGCGACACCCCCTCGTTTGCGGATATCGGCGGGCACCGCTTCCAGAGACATCACTGCCACCGCACCCACGTCCTCGGCGATACGGGCTTGTTCGCGTGTGACGACGTCCATGATGACGCCGCCTTTCTGCATCTTTGCGAAGCCGCGCTTGACGAGGTCGGTCCCGCGGCGCAACTCCTCTAAATCGGTAGCTTCGGGCATTGTCAGCGGCTTGGAACTGGATTTACCTAACGGTTGTCCTTGGCTGGAAGTGGGAGACGGGACAGAGAGCGACGACTGATGGCCCGGCTTCGATCAGGTCGCTCCCGCTCGCGCAACGACTGCGTGGGGTGTGCCTCTATACTTTTATATAACAATGCGCATACGATGTACAATGGGCACGGAGTGGTCTCCGGTGGAACGCGAGGAGCGGGTGCAGGTTCTACACGTCGACGACAACGCCGACTTTCTGGACGTGTCGTCGGCGATGTTGGCACGGCAATCGACCGACCTCGAAATCGACACTCTCAACGACCCCACACAGGTCACTGACCGGCTGGCGACCACCGACGTCGACTGCGTCGTCTCGGACTACGACATGGAGCCGATAGACGGCCTCGAACTCCTCCGAACCGTTCGAGCGGACCATCCCGACCTCCCCTTCATCCTCTTTACCGGGAAGGGCAGCGAAGAGGTAGCGAGCATGGCTATCTCGGCTGGCGTCACGGATTACGTCCAGAAGAGCGGCGACACCGAGACCTTCGAGATGCTGACGAATCGCATCGAGAACGCTGTGGACCACGCTCGGACGGAGCGCGAACTCGCCTCCAAGAGCACGCTGCTCGATACGATCTTCGAACAGATACCCCATCACATGTACGTCAAAGACAGCGAAGGTCGTCACCTCCGAGTGAGCCACGCTCACATCGAGGACCCGAAAACCGCCGTCGGAAAGACCGACCACGAACTGTATCCGGCGGCCCACGCCGACGAGACGCACGCCGACGACATGCAGGTCATCGAGGACGGCGACCCGATCATCCACAAAGAAGAACAGACCATCGAGGAGGTCGGTGAAACGTACAGTTTCGACCACCTCCTCGACAACTACGAACAGGATGTCGTCACCACCAAGCAGCGGTTCAACGAGTGGGCACTCACCTCGAAGGTCCCGTGGCGCGACGAGAACGGCGATATCGTCGGTCTCATCGGCCTCACCTTCGACATCAGCGACCGAAAGCACTACGAACAGTCCCTAGAGCGGCACACGGAACGGCTCGAACAGTTCCTCGCGGAGGTCGCACACGACCTCCGGTCGCCGCTGCAGGTGGCTGACGCCAATGCCGAGTTGCTCCGCGAGACCATCGGTGAGAACGAGCGACTGGACGCCATCGAACGCAGCCACGACCGCATCGCGGGGCTGGCCGAGGAACTCGGGAGTTTCGCGCGCCACGGCGATCTCGAACCGGATCCCGAATCGGTCGCCCTCACCGACGCTATCAGGGACGTCTGGACCAGTCACGCCGTCGGCGAGGCGACGCTCTCAGTGGGCGACCTCCCGACCGTCGAAGCGGACCCGACGGAACTGACTCGGCTGTTGGACAACCTCGTCGACAACGCGATCGACCACGCCGGACCGGAGGTGGCGGTCACCGTCGGGTCGCTCCCGGACGGAGCGGGCATCTACGTGGCCGACGACGGTCCCGGAATCCCGCCCGCGGAGCGAGAGACGGTGTTCGCCACCGGCTACACGACCGCTTCCGACGGGACCGGACTCGGCCTCGCCATCGTCGAGACCATCGCCGACCGACACGACTGGTCGGTGATCGTTGACGAGAGTGAAGCCGGTGGCGCGCGCTTCGAGATTCAGTTCTGACCTCGACCGACCGCTAGCGTTTTGCCGCCGCCTCCCTACCGCCCGGTATGGCAACGGAGCAGGGCGTCGGCGGGCGCATCGAAGCAGTCGTCGCGCGGTTCTTCGGCGGACCACTCCCCGACAGCGAGGGTCTCCCGCGCTACGTGGCTCCGCTCCCGACGTGGCTCGAAAACGTCGGCCTCCGACTGGCGTGGCCTGTGGCCCTCGTCAACCTCGTCGGGACGCTCTTTGGCTTCTGGTACTACGCGGGTCGCCCGCTGAACCTCGCGCCGCCGCTGGTCGAAGGGCAACTCGGTGCAGCCCCGTTACTGGCGTATCCGGTCATCCCCGACTCGCCCGCCGCGACGATGTTCATCGGTCTCTCGCTGGTCGCGTGGAAACGCGGCTGGAACGCCGAGTGGATACACACGCTGGCCTTCTTCGGCTGTATCAAACTCGGTCTCTGGACACCGTTCGTCCAGTTGGTCATCAACGGTCCAGGCGGCATCGCGGCGTGGCTCTACTGGTTCCTCGTCCTGAGCCACCTCGCGATGGCGCTGGAGGCGTTTCTCATCCACCGCTACGCGAGCTTTTCCGTGCCCGCGGTCGCAGTCGCCGTCGGCTGGTACGGCTTCAACGACGTCGTGGATTACTTCGTGTCGGTGCTCGGCGGCCCTCACCACACGATTCTCCGAGCGGAAGTCGTCGCTGGCGGGTTAGACCATACGCTCCCCGCCCACGACCTCGCGGCCGGATGGGCGGTTGTCCTGACGATTCTGGCGACGTTTCTGGCGCTCGCCACTCGCATCGAGAAACTGAAGCTGCAGCGGGCGACCGCGTAAGTCGCGCCGGTCTCGTCGGTCGACTCGGCTCCGTCGGTCCCGATTTCACTCTCCGCCGTCAGATTGTGAAGGAGTCGTCTTCGTCGCGCTCTTCGAGGACCCACTCCAGTTCCTCGATGGCGCGCAGTATCGCGACTTCCGCCTCGTCTTCCAGTCCAGAGGTCGGCGGGTCGTGGCTGTCGTACTCGTCTTGCAGCGCCTCGATACGGTCGCGTATCTCTGCCTCCGATTGCATGCGTGGGGATACCGAGCCCCCCACATTGATGCTACTGGTCCCGGCGACGGCGGCGGGGTATCGCCGAACGCGCTGCGTTCTCCCGACTGACTACCGCACCACGACGACGGCGTTCTCCGTCTCGGTCATCTCGCCCTCGCCGGAGTAGGTGCGGGACTCCTCGATTTCGAACATCTCGGCGTCGAGTTCGAACTCGCCGCCCGACACGACGAGCGTGTCGCCCTCGATTTCGTAGTCGCCCTGTGCGATTGCGCCCTCGATTGCGCCCACGTCGTTGCCGAACTCCGGGCCGACGATGGAGTAGTCGAGGTCGATATCGCTAATCTCGGTGGTGATATCGGGAGCGTCCTCGAACGTCTCTAGGGTCTCGACGTGCATCGCCTCGGCGACGGCGTCGGCGAAGCCCTCGACGTGGCCGTACACCTCGACGTGTTCTACGTCGGCGTTCAGCGGCAGCCCGTTCTCGGTCTTGTATCGTCGGAGTGCCGAGACGACTTCCATCGCCGTCTCGCCCGCTTCGAGGTCCGCCTCGTAGCCGCCCGCGACGGGCCAGTCGGTCGTGTGGATCGACTCGTCGGCGCGGTACATTCGCTCCCACAGTTCCTCCGTGATGTGGGGGAGGAACGGCGCGAACAGCTGGAGGAAGGTTCGGTGGGCAGTCAGCAGCGTGTACTCCGTAGAGTCGTCGCCACCGTCGCTCAGTCGCTGCTTGGCGATTTCGAGGTAGTCGTCACAGAACGTGTTCCAGAAGAACGAACGCAGTTCGTTGCGGGCCTTCGAGAAGGCGTAGTCCTCGAACTTCGCCGTGACGGAGTCGATGGTCGCGTCGAGCTCCGCGAGCATCCAGCGGTCGACGGCTGCCAGTTCGTCCTCGGGGACGTCCTCGACGGACGCCGCTGCGGGCGTCAACTGGTCGACCAGCCGCGAGGCGTTCCAGAGCTTCTGGAGTAAGCGCTCACCGGCCTCCAAATCGCCCTCCTTGTACGGGAAGTCGTCGCCGATGGAGGTCCCGGCGGCCCAGTAGCGGGCGGCGTCGACGGGGAAGTTCTCTAGCACTTCGCTCGGCGGGATGACGTTGCCCTTGGACTTGGACATCGCCTCGCGG
The DNA here is from genome assembly GCF_004681185.1 of Haloarcula amylovorans. GTDB lineage: Archaea > Halobacteriota > Halobacteria > Halobacteriales > Haloarculaceae > Haloarcula > Haloarcula amylovorans. Next base: position 1,175,878 of record NZ_SRIF01000002.1, read on the forward strand.
TTCTCGTCTAAGACCATCCCGTTGACCATCACGTTCTCGAAGGGGACCTCGCCGGTGTGCTCGTAGCACTTGACGACGGTGTGGAACAGCCAGAAGGAGATGATGTCGTGACCCTGCGGTCGGAGGTCGAAGGGGTACAGTTCGTCCATCTCCATCTCGAAGGAGCCGGCCGGTTCGTCCACCGAGTCGGCTGTCTCTGCCGACTCGTCGGCGTGCCAGTCCCACTCGGCGTTGATCAGTGGCGTGAGCGAGGAGGTCGCCCACGTGTCGAAGACGTCCTCCTCGGGCGTGAACGTGTCGTGACCGCAGTGTTCGCACTCGCCGACGGGCGGGTCGTCTGAGAGGGGGTCGACGGGCAGTTGCTCGCGCTCGGCGAAGGTGGGTTCGCCACACTCGTCGCAGTACCAGACCGGAATCGGGATGCCCGAATCGCGCTGGCGGGAGATACACCAGTCCCACTCCAGGCCCTCGATCCAGTGCTGATAGCGGCTGTACATCTTCTCGGGGAACCACTCCATGTCCCGGCCCGCCTGCAGGTACTCGTCTTTCTTGTCGAGCAGTTTGATGTACCACTGTTCGGTGACGAGGTACTCGACTTCGACGCCGCAGCGCTCGTGGACCTGCACGGTGTGTTCGTGGTCGCGCGACTCCAGCAGGAATCCCTCTACGTCTAAGTCCTCGATGATGGCCGCGCGGGCCTGCGTGGTGCTCATGTCTTCGTACTGCCCGGCGAGTTCGGTCATCGTCGCCGACTCGTCGATGGCCAGCCGCAGGTCGAGGTCGTGTGCCTGGTACCACTCGATGTCGTTCTGGTCGCCGAACGTACAGCACATGACGAGGCCGCTGCCGGTCTCCATATCGACCCGTTCGTCCGCGATGATGGGGACTTCCTGCTCGAACAGCGGCACCTTCGCCGTGCCGCCGACGAGGTGCTGGTTCTCGTCGTCGTCGGGGTGGACGAACACCGAGACACACGCGGGGAGCAGTTCCGGGCGCGTCGTCGAGATGGTGAACGTCTCCTCGGCGTCGCCCTCGCCGGGGGCGTCCCCGTTGCCGTCCTCGACTAACTCGAAGGCGATGTCGTTGAACTTCGTGTGCTTGTCCTCGTCTTCCTGCTCGACCTGCGAGATAGCCGTCTCGCAGTCCGGACACCAGATGGTCGGCGCGCGCTGGCGGTACTCCCGGCCCTGCTCGTAGAGGTCGAGGAAGGAGAGCTGGGAGATGCGCTGGACGCGCGGTTCGATGGTCTTGTAGGTGTTGTCCCAGTCAATCGAGATTGCCAGCGACTGGACGTCCTGTGTGAACTCGTCTTCGTACGTGGCACACACGTCGCGGCACTTCTCTTGGAATACCCGTCGCTCGAAGTCCTGATGGCGAATGTCCAGTTCGCGTTCGGTCAGGCGCTCGGAGGCGATGCCGTTGTCGTCGTAGCCAAAGGGGAAGTAGACGGTGTCGTCGGCCATCCGGTGGTAGCGGGCGACGAAGTCCTGTAGCGTGAACTGATAGAGGTGGCCCATGTGGAGGTTCCCCGACACCGTCGGCGGCGGTGTGTCGATGGTGAATCGGGTGTCGGCGTCCCCGTCGTAGGCGTAGGTGTCCTCAGTCACCCAGTGGTCTTGCCACTTTGGCTCGATCTCGCCGGGGTCGTACTCCCCGTCGAGACGCTCTTGTTGGTCTGTTGGCGATTCCTCGGTCGGTGGGTCCTGTGTGTCACTCATGTCGAATCTGCGAACTTGCAGTCGGTCGAAAACGGTGCGGGCGTCGAGAGGTGAGGTTAGTGGGGCGTGGAGACCCCTACTACGGGTACCAGAACGGAGCGGGAAGCTGCTCGACGCGCCATTACGTGTACGTGGGCGAAGCGGGGGATTAACGACTTCGGTTTTCTGGTGTCGTCTCTAGCGATTGAGTTACCGGAACGGTAAGATTTCAGAACAGCCAGAAAGCCCCCGCTCGCTGGGCTACTGCGACTCGTTGTGGTCCTCGGTCGCTTCGCTCCCTGCGGTCCTTCCTTCGTTTCGAATGCCCAGCGAGCGGCCCCTTTCAGTCCCACCCCGTGGACCATCCGGCCGGGCTTTCTGGCTCTGATACCCGTGTCGGCTGTCTCCTCATCCCATCAACCCGGTTTTCAAAGCAGGTCGTGTTCGCGTTCGTCGGCCGAATGCGAGCGGACCCACAGCTGGCCGATGCGTGAGAGGCGCGTTCGATACGATTTGCCGTGTTCTTCCTGTTCGATGTACCCTTTCCCGCCGGGGCCGAGGCGGTCGACGTTGTAGATGACCTTCGAGCGGAACGAATCGGTGTACTCCTCGCCGAGTTCGCGGGCCAGTTCCTGTGCGAGCTCGGAGACCGATTCGAACTCGCCGTGTTCGCCGAGGAGAAAGAGGATGACCTCTTCGAAGGGCTTGACGTTCGAGAAAGAGGCGACGGGGAGTTCGACGATGTGCGAGCCGTCGATCTCTTTCGCGCCGATGGTCGTTCCGCGCTCGTCGAACTCGTCTAAGAGGTCGAGGGCGGTTTCGAGCCGTTCGTCGACGTCGGCAGCTACGTCCTCGCCGTCCTTGAGGCTCTCTAAGAGAGTAACCTGTTTACGCAGTTCTTCGGCCAGTTCCGTCTCCAGATACTTCTCGGGGACCGTGTAGTAGGTGTGGATGCGGTCGCGTTCGCCCTCCCGTTCGACCATGATCGAATGGGCAGCGGTGGCGAAGGCGAAGGAGACGGTGCGAGGCATCGCGGAGACGTTGACCCACACTTCGTTGCCGGCGTCGAGTTCGTCGTTGATGAGTTCGAACGCCTGCTCGAACGCCTCGTCGTAGGCGTAGACATCGTCGACGACGAAGCGCTCGGTCTCCGCTCCGAGCAGGTTCCGGTAATCTTTCTCCAACTTCTCGGCGAGGTGGCGCGAGTACTCGACGTTGGCCTCGGAACCGACCGCCCCCTCTAGGAGGATGACGCGGTCCACGTCGAGTTGCTCGCGCACCAGCGGCGCGATGAGCCGGTCGTAGTCGAAGCCGACCGGGACGATGTGGGTCTGCATACGTATTACACCTCCCGGCGGCTATAAAAACGGACAGACTCGGTACGCGAGCAACACTGCTGGAATCGCCTCGATTGCAGAAACGCGGGGAACGAATCGGCGAGCGAGTCGCCGTCGTCAGTTACAGGTCTCGTGAACGATGTCGCCGCTCTCGTTCGGACCGCGTGCTTCGCCGGTGACGATGTCGTTACCACAGGCGGCACAGGTCAGCGTCCAGCCCCGCTCGGCCTTCTTCGAGCCGGCACTCGATTCGTCGTCACTGCTCACGTCTTCGTCGTCGCTCTCGCTGATCGAGACGATCGTCTCCTCGTCCTCCTCGCTCTCGCCGCTGGTCGTGTCACGGTCCAGCACGTCGTTCACGCCGCAGTAGCCGCTGGTCGCGTTGAAGCCGAACACGAGCGCACCGACACCGGCGAGCAGACCGCGCAGGCGCTTTCCGTTCCGAAGCGAGCGAACCGCCGCGACGGTCAACACGACGGCGAGTGCTGCGCGGGCGAGTCGGTCGCGGCCACCAACGTTCTCGTTGACGTCCATACCGAACCGTCGGACTGCACGCCCTTGTAGGTTCACCTATCCGGACGGCCTGCCGGAAACGAGTGGTGTCGGTGGCAGCCAGCAGCTGGCCGGATAGAGCCCGTGATCAGCCGCTGAACGGGTCTTCGTACTCGTTTCGAATGTAGTACCGGACGAAGTTCCCGTACGTGCGGTCGGCGGGGTGGTCCGCGACCTGTTCGTACTGGACGGTTCCGTCCTCGTCGATGACGTACGTCCCGGCGATGCCGGTCAGGCCGTGACTCGTCTCCTCGGTCCCGCTGTACTGCTCGGCGACCTCGCCCTCGGGGTCGGCGAGCAACTGGATATCGAGGTCGTAGCGGTCCCGCATCTCGGTCACCTTCGGGAGCGGGTCGGTCACAACGGGGAGGATATCGACGTTATCGTTGAACCACAGGTCGTAGGATACCTCGCTGAACGTCTGGAGTTGCTCCGCGCAGAAACTGCACCAGTGGCCGCGGTTGACGAGGACAACAGCCGGTCCGTCGTCGAGGTACTCGGACAGCGAGACTGTGTCACCGGCGGTACTTTCGAGCGTGAAATCGGGCGCCTCTGACTGGTCTAAACTCATACGAGAGCCATTTGCCGCGGCGCGTGATAACGACCGTCCGATTGTGTGCCGGGTCGCCACAGCCGTATCAGTCCCTCGACGGCAAACCGAGATAGCCGGCTCAGTCGGCGTCGACGCCGTCCACTTGGTAGGCCGCTCGGTTCTCTTCGGGAGCGGCGCTGGTCGCCAGCGAGACCGCGACGGTCAACACCAGTCCGAGCAGGATGCCGACGATCCCCGGCGTCCACCCCAGATAGGCTGTCGGGAGCGAGACGGTCAGCCCCGCGAGGTCAGCGAGCGTCTCGACGACGGGGAAGACGTGCAGGACGTAGAACACCTGACTCCCGACGATGCCGGCGTACATCCCGTTGCGGGTCGTCCCGTGCCAGTAGAGCGCGAGCGCGACAGGCAGCGTCAGTTGGGCGAACCCACTGAAGGCGGTGTCGCCGATCTGGACGAGCGTGCCGGGCGAGTAGAGGCTGGCGATAAAGGAGAGCGTGGCGAAGGCGACGACGCCTGCGCGGGCGACGAAGGTCTCTTGACGGTCGTCCGCGTCACCGGCCCCGAACGCGCGTTTTAGCGGGCGGTAGACGTCGCGAGTGAGATAGGACGACCCCGACAGCAACATCGAGTCGCTGGAGGACATCATCGCCGCCATCGCGCCCGCGATGACCAGCGCGGCGAACCACGCCGGCGTGTACTCGCCCAGCAGCGCGGGGACGACGTTGCCGCCTTCGGGCACCGTCACGCCGAGCCCCGCGGCCCACGACCCCAGCATGAACGCCGGGACGAACAGCAGGAGGACGAGAATCGGCCACAGCGCGAACGTCCGCTTGAGCACCGTCTTCGACCCGGCGGCGAAGAAGCGCTGGTTTATTTGCGGGAACATCGTCACGCCGAAGGCGATGCTGACCGCCGTCGAGACGACGTACTGCTGGGTGTAGAGCCCGCCACCGAGCGCGAGGAACTCCGGGTTGCTCTCGGCGAGCGCGCTGGTGGCCGCGCCCGCGCCACCGACCGAACTGAGAATCCACGCGACGGCGGCCCACACCAGCGACAGCATGAACAGGCCCTGAATCGTGTCGGTCCACGCGACGCCGCGCATCCCCGAGACGGCGACGTACAGAATCATGAACAGCGTGATGCCGCCCGCGCCGACCCAGAACGGGACCTGTCCGTTCGTCAGGCCGACGATGGCCTGTCCGGCCCCTTTCTGCTGGAGCATCACGTACGGGAACAGCCACACGAGGCTCACGCCCGCGACGAGGACGCGCAGGCGCGTCGAACCGAACCGGTCACCGAGCATCTCACCGAGCGTGACGTAGCCGTGGCGCTTGCCGACGAGCCACTGCTTGTATCCCAGCACGTACCAGAGGACGGCGAAGATGATGCCGTCCATCAGCCCCATCACCAGAATCCACTCGGGACCGGCGCTAAAGGCGAGGTTCGGTCCGCCGAAGAACGTGAACGCCGACAGCAGGGTCGCAAAGGTCGTAAAGAGCAGGACGACGGTGCCCAGCGTCCGACTGGCGAGATAGTAGTCCTCGGCGTTTCGCTCAGTCAGGCGATAGGCGACGACGCCGACGGCCAGCGCGACGACCATGTACGCGCCGACGATGCCCAACTGGAGTGCGGTATCGGCCATCAGCGCACCTCCTCGATGCCGAGTCCCCAGTCAGTGTGGGCGAAGACGGCGAAAACGATACTCGCCAGTACCATCCAGCCGACGTGCCACCAGAGCCACACGGGGAGCCCGAACGCGACGCTCGCGTCTCTCCAGAGGAACCACGGTACGGCCAGGGCCATCAGTACGAACGCGACGACGGCCCACCCGGCAGTTCGCGCGAATGCCATGATTGGGTTCCGTATCCGCCGCCGACACTAATAGGTTTCGTCGCTTCATACTGCCTCTCTGAAGAAAAATCCTTTTCAGTACACGCGCGTCCCGGGGTCGACGTCCCGCTCGGTCGTCAGGTGGACGACGCCGTCCTCCCCGTCGACACCCGTGACCAGACACTCGCTCTCGAACCCGGCGATGGTAACCGTTCCGAGGTTCACGACGGCGACGACCTGTGCCCCCAGTAGGTCCTCGGGGTCGTAGATGTCCGTGAGACCGGCGGCCGACTGTAACGTCTCGTCGCCGAAGTTCACGTCGAGTTTGTACACGTCCTTGCGCGCTTCGGGGAACGGTTCGACATCGACGACTTCGCCGATACGCATCTCGACATCTTCGAGAAACCGCGTCGGGTCTATCTCGGCTTCGGTGAACGTCATGGGTCAATATTTTCGGCACGGTTATTTATTACCCGCGCTCACAGAGAAATATATGCGCACGGCAATCCAACTGTGGACGCTCCGGAACGTCGACGCGCCCCTCTCCACACTCCTCCATCGCATCGCGGTCGCCGGCTACGACGGCGTCGAGTTCGCCGGGCTCGGCGACTCGTCCGAACGAACGCAACTGCTCGATGCCGCCGGGTTACTACCGAGCGGCGTCCACGTGGACGCCGACGAACTCCGATCGGACCCGTCCAGCGTAGACGACCAACTGGCGACGATAGAAGCCCCCTACGCCGTCGTCCCGTACCTCGACGACGACCACTTCGCCGACGCGACGGCCGTCGACGAGACGGCGGCGCTGCTCGACCGCCTCGCCTGCGACCTCGACCGGCCGCTCCTGTATCACAACCACGTCCACGAATTCGTCCCGGTCGGCAACGAGACGGCGTTCGACCGTCTCATCGACCAGACGACGGTGGACTTCGAACTGGACGCCGGGTGGGCACAGGCCGCCGGGCGAGACCCAGTTTCCCTCATCCGGAAACTCGACGGTCGCGTTCCCGTGGTTCACTTGAAAGACGTCACGACCGACGGCGACCCCACGAATCTCGGTGAGGGAATCGTGGACCTTTCGGCCGTCGTGGCCGCCGCCCGCGAGGCCGGAACGGACTGGCTCGTCTTCGAGTACGACGACCCGGACGACCCGCTCACTTCGATGGAGAAGGGCATCGAGGCGATGGATCGGTTACTGGCCGAAGCGTGAAGCGACGGCGACGCGGGCGCTGTCGGGTGGTAGCTAGTCACGGACGCGGCGGCGACGCCAAGCTTATTTAGAGCGTCATCGCGTACCCCAGCATAGTGACAGTAGTCCGTCGCTCGCCCACGCGACGGACAGGAACCGGAGCTATGCACGATACAGCTAAATATCTCATTCACGCGGACATCACCGCTGCCGGTGTCGTCGAGCGAAGCGACGTCGTCGGCGCGGTGTTCGGGCAGACCGAGGGGTTACTGGGCGAGGAAATGGACTTGCGGGACCTACAGGAGTCGAAGAAGGTCGGGCGGATCGACGTCGAGATCCGGTCCGAAAGCGGGCAGTCGTTCGGTCAGATAACCGTCGCCAGCGGGCTCGACCGGGTCGAAACCGCCATCCTCGCCGCGGCGCTCGAAACCATCGAGCAGGTCGGTCCCTGCAGGGCACAGATAGAGGTCTCGGACATCGAGGACGTCAGGAGCGCCAAACGCCGCGAAGTGGTCGACCGGGCGACGGAGCTACTGGCCTCCTTCGAGGCGGACTCCGTCCAGACCGAGGATATCGTCGAGACGGTGCGCCAACGCGCCCGCGTCGAGGACATCACGGAGTACGAGGGTCTTCCTGCCGGCCCGCGGGTGGCGGACTCCGACGCCATCGTCGTCGTCGAGGGGCGAGCCGACGTGCTCCAACTGCTGAAGTACGGCGTCAAGAATGCCATCGCCGTCGAGGGTACCGACGTTCCCGAAGCCGTCGCAGACCTGACGGCTGGCCGCACCGTGACCGCCTTCCTCGACGGCGATCGCGGCGGCGACCTCATCCTCAAGGAATTGGCACAGGTCGGCGACGTGGACTACGTCGCAATTGCCCCGCGTGGCCGCTCCGTCGAGGAACTCTCCCGCAGCGAGGCGATGAAATCGCTCCGCGATAAGGTCCCCTACGACGTCGTCGCCGACGCCGACTCCCCCGCGGCCGCGATCGAGGAGAACGAGGCGCACGACGACGCGACGGCCGTCGACTCCGACCGTGGACCGGTCACGGACGAGGACGGCAGTGAACCCGCAGCCGTCGCCGGCGTCGACGGCGGAACGGCGGCGAGCGAGACGGATTCTACGGAGGTGGCGTCGTCTACCGGACCGACCGGCGACGGCGATACCGCGGCCGAGGAGACGACGGACGACGAGGCGGAACGCGAGCACCTGACGCTCTCGGACCACGTCGACGCCGTCATCCGCGCCGATAGCGGGACCGTTCGGCTGCTGGACGACGACCTGCGGGTCCTAGCAGAAGGGGACGCCGACGACGTGCTCTCGCTGGTCGGCGACTGCGCCGAGACGCCCCGGACGATCGTCGTCGACGCCGACTGTTCACAGAAGATTCTGGATGTCGCCGCCCAGCGCGGCGTCGGCACGGTCGTCGCTACCGGCGACGGCGAGTACGTCAAACAGCCGACGAGCGTGCAGGTCAGAACCGTCTCCTAGAGATCGCGCGACAGCAAGACGCCGTCGCCGTCCTCGTAGTGGTCGTCGATTCGCTCGACCACCTCGAAATCGAACGTGTCGTAGAAGGACCGCGCCCGTTCGTCGTCTTCGCGGGCGGTGAGCCGAACGGTCTCGAATCCGTCGTTTCGCAGGCGGTCAAGCAGCGCGCACATCAACTGAGAGCCATAGCCCCGACCTTGTCGTCCAGGTGCGACGGCGAACTCGGCGACGTACGCGACCGGCGAATCGGGGACGACCAGCGCGTACGCGATCGGGCCGTTCTCGTCGACGACTACCACGATCGGCGGCCCGGCGATAGCGACATCCAACAGTCCCGGCCACGGCTCGTCGAGGGCAGCCGTCTGAATGGCGCTGAGTCGGTCGCTATCCCCTGGGCGCGCCTCGCGAATCATACGAGGCCGACGGCAAGTGCGACGCCGACGCCGGTGATTGCCGCCGCCAACGTCGCCAGCATGTTGACGCCTTGATTCCCGACGACGGTTCCCTCGACGGTCGCGCCCAGCAGGCTATCAACGGTCATCCCGACGAGCCCGCAGCCGACGACGGCGACTGCCCCGATCGGCCCGACTGTTTCGAGGGTCGCGGCGGCGATGCCGGCGATGATGGCTGCGCCGACCAGTCCGGCGACGACCCCCTGCCACGTGACGCCGCCGTCGGTACCGGGTTCCACCCGCTTGAAACTGGTAATGAGTCGCGGGTTGTCGTAGAGACCGCCGAACTCGCTAGAGAAGGTGTCGGTCATCGCCGCGGCCACCGCCCCGGCGAAGGCATAGAGGAACAGTCCCGGTTCGACGGCGATGTGACTCGGACTGGCGACCCACGCGATGACGGCCACCAGCGCGACGATGGAGTTGGCGAGGACGTTCCCGCTCCCGCGCGCGCCTTCGTTCTCCTCGGCGATGCCCCGATCCAGTTTCTCCTCGTAGCGGAACTTCGACGAGAGGCCGCCTAACCCGAAGAACGTGATGAGCATGGCGAACCAGCCGTACCCGCCCAGTACGATGGTCAGAAGCGAGAGGAGGACGCCGGTGAGCATTCCCGGGAGCGAGGCGGTATCGAGCGCGTAGGCGGCGTAGCCGAGAACGGCCGAGACGCCGAGTGCGATGAAGACTCGCTGTGGCCCGACCGTCGGGTCGAGTTCGAAGAAGAGCCACAGCAGTAAGCCGACCGAGAGCATCACCAGCGGGTCGTCGCGCTCGAACAGCACCGACCGGAGCAGCGCCGCGACGAGCGCCCCGGTTCCGGCGAGGAACAGTGCTTCAGCCAGCCCGAAGGTGGTTCCCTGTATCTGCGTGGCCACCAACTGCGCGACGACGCCAGCGGCGAACCCGATGACGACGAACCCGGCGGCGGCGACCACCTCGTCGCTGTGGACGCGGTGGGCGAGACGCTGGCCGAGGTTGCCGTAGGAGACGAGCACGACCGTTCCGACGAACACCCGCACTGGTAGTCCGAACTGTATCGCCAGCAGGGCCAGCCCGGCCGCGGCCAGCGCGAACGCCGCCAGTCCGTAGAGCTTCCCGTCCTCGTAGTCGCCGGGGCGGGCGAACAGTTCGAACAGCACGGTCCCGTGATTGACCACGGTCATGGCGAGCAGCGCGACCAGCGCGAACGGGCCGGTCGCAGCGACAGTCGCGAGCGCGGGCGAATCCAAGCCGGTAGCGACCGGGACGGCGAACGCGAGTGTCCCGACCGCAGCGAACGCGCCGGCACGCCGGACTGTCGAAGGCACGTCCCACCGGTATCCGCGAGAGCCACTTACCCTTTCCGAACTTACCGGGTCGCCGTCGGGTGCTCCGTTCGGAGAATCGGTGTCGCTGGCCCGCGTACCGTGTCTTTTAGGCGAACGGCCGATATACTCCCTCTCGTGGGTCTCTACGACCGCTATCTCGCTGCCCGCCTCCGCCGGAGCGACGCCACTTTGCCGGAGACCGTCGCGCTCGTCATCACCGAACGGGACCTCTTGACTGACGGCGCGTACGCCACCTTAGAGCACTTTTTCGAGTGGGCAGTCCAGTACGAAGCCGAGACCATCGTCGTCTACGTGAGCGTCTTAGACGAGGAAGTCGTCCCGACGCTGCGCCGGGAACTCGCGGACCTCCGCGCGCCCGAGGCCGTCGCCGTCCGCGGTCCCGACGACGCGGCGGCCGTCGACGCGCCGATACAGATTTCCATCGGCCTCGGCGGCCAGTCGGAGTTCGCCACCGCCGTCCGGAAACTCGCCGAGGACGTCGACAGCGATGACCTCTCGCCCGAAGACATCGACGAGGCCGCAGTCGAGGAGCATCTCGTCTTCCCGACAGTGCCGGACCTCGTCATCAAGACCGGAGCCGAGCGCCTCTCGGATTTCATGATCTGGCAGTCGGTCTACTCCGAACTGTACTTCACTGACGTGAACTGGCGGAACTTCCGCCAGCGAGACTATCTACGGGCGCTGCGGGACTATCAAGAGCGCCAGCGGCGATTCGGCCGATAGGCCGAAGTCTGTCGAGCTTTGCTCGACAGCGGTTTGGACGGTGAGTGAAGCGAACCGTCCAAACGTCGGTGGACGAACGTCGTGAGTCCACCGGAAGTTCGGTCGCTAGACCGAATCGCGCTGCGATTTGCTCCCGTCGAAGACGACGCGCCAGACGCTCCCCAGCAGTCGTAACCCGGCGACGAGAGCGACTATCCCACCGGCGATTCCAGCGGCGGCGAATATTGGGCCGTCTTGGTAGCCGGAGAGCATGTATCCGGTATCGGCGAGGACGACGATACCGATACCGAGCGAGAAGGCGACGACGAGCAACCAGCGGCGAATCGACCGGAAGAGAGTCGTATTCTCGGAGACCATCGGCCATATTTCCGAAGTTCGGCACATTACAATTGCGTTTCACAGACCTCGTTCTCCAGTCGTTTTATACGACCACCGGCCGGGAATTAAATACTGTCCATTCGAGGTTCGAACATGGACGAGCGATTCGTCGCTGGAACGACGATACGGACGGACGCGGTAAGTGCGCGGCTCTTTCCGGGTCTCGGCGACGGTCCGCATCCGGGCGTGCTCGTCGTCCACGGCGGCGGCGGAGCGCGCGGCTACGAACAGACGTACGCCGCGTTGCTCGCCGAACACGGATACACGGTACTCTGCGTCGAGTACTTCGATGCGCCTGGCGTTCGGGACGTTCCGCTGGGAGTTCCGCTGAAGGAGTTCGGCGACGCCGCCGACTGGCTGCTCCAGCGTCCCAGCGTCGCGGGCGAGCAGGTCGGCGTCGTCGGTTTTTCCAGAGGCGGCGAGGCGGCGCTGCTGGTGGGATCACAGTTCGAGACGGTCGGCGTCGTCGTCGCGTACGTCCCGAGTTGCTACGTCTGGCCCGCCCCATCGTGGATGGACGACGTCGGCGAGGGGCAACCCACGTGGACGCTCGGCGGCGACCCCCTCCCACATCTCCCGATCGACAAATACGTTCACGAAGACGACGGCATCGACGATCCGCTCGGAGTCGAGGAACCGAACGCCTCTACACTCGCAATCGAGCGCTCGACGGTCGAGGAGAAAGAGCGGGCGACGATTTCCGTCGATAAGATCTCTGGCCCGGTATTGCTCGTCTCCGGCGGCAACGACACCGTCTGGCCGTCGGCAGTGCTGGCAGAGCGCGCTGCTGACCGCCTCGCCGAGCGTGACCATCCATGGCGATTCGAACATCGTTCCTTCCCGAAAGCAGGCCACGCTATCCGGGTTCCGTATCGGTTCGGAGGCGAGACTGCACCGGCGGGGACCCATCGCTACGGCGGGACACACGAGGCGAACGCGCGTGCCGCAGCTCGCGCGTGGCACGCGACGCTTGAGTATCTCGACAGCCTCTAGCCGCAATTCAGCGAGAAAAGTAGGAGTCCGCTGGGGGTCGGGAAAGCAGAAGGAACGTTCTTAGAGCGACTCGTCGTCTTGCTCGTCGCCTTGCGCGTCGTTTGCTGTCGATTCGTCAGAGCGGTCGGAATAATTCTCGCGGCCGACGTGGTCGGCGTCGAGGAAGTTCATCATCGTGGTGTGGAGTTCGTTGGCGGACTCGAACTCGTCCGTGTCGCTGCGCTTGACGACTTCCCCAATGGTATCGTTGTCCCCACCCTGAGTCTCGATTTCACGGTCACCGACCGTCTCGACGACGGTTTCTGTATCGGTCGGAAAGTCCAGTTCCTCCTCGAACAGTTCTTGGGCTTCGGACTCTTCGATAGCCATGACGGTTTCTTATTTACTCCCACTCCTCATACGCCCTGGGCCTGCATAGGCAAGGGTCAGTCCGCCGGGTCGTACTCTTCGACGGCTTCGCGCTCGCCGCTCGGAAGGGCGTCGCGGAACCGACCGAGAATCTGTTTGGCCTGGGAAACTTCGGCGTCTTCGAGTGCGCGGACGAGCGTGAGGGCGCGCCGAGCACGGGTAGTACGCCAGGAGTCCTCACGGTTCTGGTAGGTCCGGATGGCCCGCAGGAAGTCGATTTTGCGGAACTCCGGCCAGTAGGGCGTACAGAAGAACGTCGCGGCTTCGTTGCCGTTGGCGTGCCACGGCAGGAAGTTCGAGGTCCGTTCGTCGCCGCCGGTGCGGATGATGAGGTCCACGTCGCGAGTCGGCCCCTCGTAGAGGCAGTCCTCGATCGTGTCTACGTCGACATCTTCTGGGGCCAATTCGCCGGATTCGACCGATCGAGCGACGCTGCGGGCCGCGCCAAGTAGTTCCGCGCGGCCGCCGTAGGCTAGCGCGATGTTGAGATTGAGGCGGTCGTACTGGCCCGTGCGCTCTTCGGCGTAGGAGATGGCGTCACGAACCCGCTCGGGGAGCATCTCCGTCTCGCCGATGGCGCGGATACAGACTTCGGCGTCGTGGACGCGGTCGGCGTCGGCAAAGGTTCGGAGTTTCTCCTCGACGAGGTCGAAGATGTACTCACGCTGGTCTTCAGGTCGGTCGAAGTTCTCCGTCGAGAAGGTGTAAAGCGTCACTTCGCGGATGCCGAGTTCGTCACACCAGTTCAGCAGTTCCTCGGTCGTCTCCGCGCCCTCGCTGTGTCCCTGACTCGTCTCGACGCCTTGCTTGCGGGCGTACCGTCGGTTGCCGTCCTGAATCACGGCGACGTGGCTGGGTGCGCCCGAGAACTCTCGGTGGAGCAAGCGTTCGTACGCGGCGTAGCCGAGACGACGGACCCGATTTCGCATCACCAGTAGCATATCAACGAACCGATAAGGCGTTTGTGGCTTCGGCCGTCCGTGTGAGCTTGCCGCATGGTTTTAGTAGCTCGGACGGCTACTCGCACTTGCAATGGCGACCGGCACGGTAGACTTCTTCAACGACACGGGCGGTTACGGCTTTATCGAGACAGACGACACGGATGAGGACGTGTTCTTCCACATGGAGGACGTCGGCGGCCCCGACCTCGAAGAGGGACAAGAAGTCGAATTCGACATCGAACAGGCGGATAAAGGTCCGCGGGCGACGAACCTGAAACGGCTATAAGCGAGCGCGCTCGCTTCTGATGAGGCTGTCGTGGCAGCGAGAGCGACTGCTACGGCGGGCCGATTCCGAAGTGCATTAGGGACTCGCCGGCGAGGTTCTCGTATGAGCGACGCCGACGCACTCGACGACGACCTCTACCGACGGACCAAGCAACTACTGGAACCTGGCGAGATTCAACTCAACGGGGCTGTCGTCCACACGGAGTACGACGGCAGCGACGAGATCGAGATGATGCAGGCCACCATCGACGCCGGCGACGCCATCGCTGAGGGGTACGGCATGGACCCCGAGGACACGTTCGTCTACTCGGGCAGCGACGACCCGGAGTTCGCCTCGAATCAGCATCAGGGGCTCACGCTCGACGGCGAAGAGTTCGTCTGGGAGTGCCAGCAGCTGCTTCGGGAGGGGTCGTTCGACCTCGTCTTCTACTACGAGGCCAGCGCCGACCACGAGGCTATCCTCGACGACATCGAGGAGCAGGGCTTCGCCGTGACTGGCGTCCGCGGGGACTGAGTCAGCGCGGTTACGGTGACTGAGTCGGGATAGCGGGCGGTGACGCTGTCTTTCAATCCGATAGCCGCTCCTGGCAGTTGTGACAGTACGCGTAGTTCGGGCCGTTCGCCGACCCACAAAATCCACACGTCGTCGCTTCGACACCCGTCCGATCGAAGTAGGCGTTTAGCTGGCCGGTATCGCGCGTGTTGCGTCGGCCGCTGAACTGCGCGACGAGCGTGTCGTTCGCGGCGTAGTCCATGAGACGGAACATGACGACGAACGAGAGCGGGACACCCACCAGTACGAACAGGAAGACCAGCAACCGCACAGCGAGTTCGGCGGTGGATATCGTCACACGTTACCTATGCACGCAGTGGCTAAAACGCTCTGGGGTGGCCGCCGGAAACCGGCCGGCCAGAATGGTATGACTCCCGCGCCGCTTTTATTCGCAGGGGTCTGAGCGTGGGTATGAGCGAAGACTTGGGGACAGTCGACCGGGCCATCCTGAACGCGTTTCAGGGCGGATTTCCGGTCGTCGAACGGCCGTTCGAACCCGCGGCGGCCGCGCTGGCGGACCACGGTGTCGACGTGAGCGCCGACGAACTCCTCGACCGTATCCGTCGACTTGACGACGAGGGAATTCTCACGCGCTTTGGCGCACTCATCGACGCCGAGGAAATCGGCGGGACGGCGACGCTCGTGGCGACGCACGCGCCCGAGGACGCGTACGACGACCACGTCGAGTTGGTCAACGCCCACCCGGAAGTCGCCCACAACTACGAACGCGAACACCCGTATCTCAACATGTGGTTCGTCCTCTCCGTCGTGGACGAGGGCCGCGTCGAGGACGTGCTGGCCGAGATCGAGGCGGAGACGGGCGAACCGACGTTCAACCTGCCTAAACAGCAGGAGTTTCACGTCGGCGCGAAGTTCCCCGTCGAAGGGCCACAGACGCAGGCGGTGGACTGCTTCGACGCCGGAGCGGACGTGGCCCCGACCGACCGGCAGTCGCTGACGCCCGACGAACTGGACCTCGTCTTGGAGATACAGGGCGGACTCCCGGTCACCGAGACGCCGTACGCCGACGTGGCCGCGGCTATCGGCGCGGAGACGGAGTGGGTCGTCGAGACCATCAAGCGGTTCGATTTAGAGGGGAAGGTGCGCCGGGTCGGCGTCATCCCGAACCACTACGCGCTGGGGTACTCGGAGAACGGGATGACCGTCTGGGACGTGCCCGACGATGTGGTCGACGAGGTCGGTCCCGCGATCGCCCAGTTCGACTTCGTCACCCACTGTTACGAGCGGCCGCGACACGACGGCGTCTGGCCGTACAACTTCTTCGCGATGACGCACGGACGGAGCGAGGCCGAGAGTCAAGAGCGCATCCAGCAGGTCCGCGACCGGATGGCCGAGTACTGGGACGTCACAGAGGACGACTGGGACACGCTGTTCTCGACGCGTATCCTCAAGAAGACCGGCATCAGACTGGACGACCGCGCGGCGGCCAACGTCGAGTCAGCCTGAGTAACGACTACGAATATCGATGATACCGCTACTCCACGACTTCGAAGGCGAGACGGTACTGGTCTTCGGCGGCGGCCCCGTCGGCGCGCGGAAGGCCCGCCGGTTCGCTGTCGAAGCCGAAGTCGTCGTCGTCGTCAGTCCGGACTTCGCCGACCGCGAGTTCGGCGGAGCCGAGCGAGTGCGCGCGGCCCCCGACGCCGACGCGATTCGTGAGTGGCTCGACCGAACCGACCCCGCGCTCGTCGTCGCCGCGACGGACGACGCCGACCTGAACGACGCCGCGGAAACGGCCGCCCGAGAACGGGATGCGCTCGTCAATCGCGCCGACGACCACGGCGAACAGTCCGTCGGAAACGTCGTCGTCCCGGCGACAGTTCGGGACGACCCGGTGACGCTGGCCGTCGCCACCGGTGGCCGCTCGCCCGCGCTGTCGAAGCACCTCCGCGAGCGCTTCGAGACGGAGTTTTCGAACGCTGGCGAGATGGCCGAACTGACCGGCGACCTTCGGGAAGAACTGAAATCGGCGGGCGTCCCCCCGGCGGAACGCCGCGAGGCCGTCCGCGCCGTCGTCAGGGAGGATGCTGTTTGGAAGGCTTTAGATAGTGGCAGGTCCAAGGCACGACAGGTAGCCACAGACGTGATCGGGGATATTTCGGGTGATTCGTCGTGAGAGAGCAGACGGGTGTCATCGTCGGCATTCGCGTCACCCACGAGGACGCGACGGTCGACCAGTTAGAAGCCGCCGCCGCGGACAGCCAACGCCACGCCGTCGAGTCGCTGCTCTCCCGGCGATTCATCGAGGAGGCGTTCGTCCTCCAGACGTGTAACCGAACCGAGTCGTACGTCGTCGCGCCGGACCACGAGACCGGACTGGCGGCGCTCTCCCCCGTCGTGGCGGACGTCTCGGACGACGTCGTCGTCGAGATGGATCACGAGGCGAGCCTGCGCCACCTCCTGCGGGTCGGCGCGGGACTGGAATCCATCGTCCTCGGCGAGGACCAGATTCTCGGCCAGTTACGCGACGCCTACGAGGACGCCCGAGGCGTCGGCGGCATCGGGACGCTGCTTGAAGACGGCGTGACGAAGGCCATGCGCGTCGGCGAACGCGCCCGCAACGAGACGACCATCAACGAGGGGGTCGTCTCGCTGGCCTCCGCGGCCGTCCGACTGGTGGACAGAGAGTGTGCGCTCGCCGGCGAGACCGCGCTCGTCGTCGGTGCCGGCGAGATGGGACAGCTCGCCGCGAGAGCGCTCGCTGAGCGCGTCGACCGGGTCCTCGTCGCCAACCGAACGGTGCCTCACGCCGAACACGTCGCCGAGACAATCGACGTGGACGCCAGCGCCGTCGCGCTGGACGCGGTGGAGGCCGCCGTCGAATCGGCTCGCATCGTCGTCTCGGCGACGGGGAGCACCGAACACGTCTTCGACGCCGACACCTTCGCCGAGTCAGGCGAGACGTACGTCGTCGACATCGCTCAACCCCGCGACGTCTCCTCGGACGCCGACCGTGTCCCCGGCGTCACCGTCTACGACCTCGACGCGCTGGAGTCGGTCACCGAGGAGACGCGCGCCCAGCGAGAGCTGGCAGCTGCGGAAGTCGAAGCCATCGTCGACGAGGAGTTCGACCGCCTGCTGGCCCAGTACAAGCGAAAGCGGGCCGACCGCGTCATCTCCGCGATGTACGAGAGCGCAGAGCAGGTCAAGGCCGCCGAACTCAACCGGGCGATGGCCAGCGAGGAGTTCGACGAGGCCCAGCGCGAGGTGATGGAGTCGATGGCCGACGCCATCGTCTCGCAACTGCTCGCGGCCCCGACCCGAAGCCTGCGTGACGCCGCCGAAGACGACGACTGGTCGACCATTCAGACTGCACTGGAGCTGTTCGACCCGAACTTCGGCCCCGATTCCAGTGGCCCACCGGCCTTCGTCGAAGACATGGCCGTCGAGGACATCCCTGAGGGTATGCGTGAGGAGATCCCGGCGTCGGTTCTCGACCAGTTAGCCGACGACTGAGCGGATGGTCTCGCTCGTCCCATTCCTCGTCGGTATCGGCTTCGTCGCGGCGGCCGTCGGCGGGCTCTCCGAGGTGACGAACTACACCGAACAGCAGCG
The DNA here is from genome assembly GCF_004681185.1 of Haloarcula amylovorans. Lineage (GTDB taxonomy): Archaea > Halobacteriota > Halobacteria > Halobacteriales > Haloarculaceae > Haloarcula > Haloarcula amylovorans. Next base: position 1,194,157 of record NZ_SRIF01000002.1, read on the forward strand.
CAAAGACGAGCGCCGACTAATGCAGGCGTTCACCTATGGCTGTCTCCTCCTCCTGGCGTTGGGTCTGGCGGCAGTGTGGGTCAGCCTTCGGAACGCCGATCTCCCGGCGTGGTTAGTCGGAAGCATCACCGTCACCGTCGTCGCCGTCGTCCTCGTCCAGCGGCGACTTCGCAATCGACTGGGACTCGACGACTGATACGGATTGTTGTAGCTGTTTACCGGTAATCGTCGCACCGGGCCCGAGGATACCGTACGAGACTACAACAATCCGTATGAGACAGTCGACCCAGACCGACCCAACTGATTTGGGCCTGGCAGGCGACCGGTCGAGTATGGCAGACCTGCTATCCGACGAGGAGATAGCCGATCGTATCCCCGACGACTGGGAGCGAGAGGACGACGAGATCGTCCGTACCTTCGAGTTCGACGAGTACCTCGACGCCTCGGGCTTTCTGGGCGCGGCCGCGGGCGTCGCCGAAGACGCGTTCCACCACCCGGAGATGACGATCCGGTGGGGCGAAGTCGAGGTGCGCCTGACGACCCACGACGCGGGCGGCATCACCGACAACGACATCGACATGGCCGAACGGCTGAACGGCGTCTACGAGTGATACGGATTGTTGGAGATTATTTCCAGATAGCACCGACCCCGGTGTCGGCGTGTGTCGGTCAATCGCTACAACAAACCATATGAGCCGATGACGGAGCGCGGAACCGACCCGATGGCCGCGCCAGCCCGGTACGTCTTCCGCGTCACCTTCCGCCTCGATCCGGCGCAGGGAGTGACTACCGAGCCGAACCGCTTCGAAACGACGCTGTACCGGGCGGCCGATCCGCCGGGCGAAGACGGGTGGCTGTTCTTCCGTGACAACTGTTGGCGGGGGAACGTTGCCGACGAGGAACACGTCCGGCGCTTGGCAGAAGATCTGCTGGGGGTCTCCGTCGAATCAGTCTCGTTCAGTGAACTCCAGACGACCGAGGCGTACCTCGACGACCTCAAGGCGGCTATCGCGGCCGACCTCGGCGCGTTCAACGCCGACAACGTCACCGAGGTGCTCTCGAAGTACCTCGGGAGCTCTATCCGCGTCGAGTGAGTCGAGCTACCACGAACCACTCATTGTTATACGCTTGTTAAACAGGTTTTAGGGCCAACAAGACTTTATCGGAATCTCCCCAATACATGTAATCCTATGGCACACAACTATGACTTCTGGCTGTTCGACCTCGACGGGACGCTCATCGACGTCGACCCCGGGTATCCGCCAGCAGTCATAGCTCGTGTGGGCGAGCGACTCGGTCACGGGTTCAGTGACGAGGAGGCGACCCGCCTCTGGTACGGGCAGGGCGACGCCCGCGAGAACCTCCTCGCTGAACGCGGCATCGGTGCCGAACAGTTCTGGGACGCCTTCCACGAGGAGGAAGACCCCCACGAACGAGCCGAAGCGGCGTACCTCTACGACGATGCCGAGCAGTTCCTCGCCGACCGAACGGAACCCGTTGGACTGGTCACCCACTGCCAGGAGTACCTGACCGGTCCCGTCCTCGACGCCCTGGACATCACCGACTGGTTCGACACCGTCGTCTGCTGTGACGACGACATCGGCTGGAAACCAGACCCGGAGCCGCTCCACCGCGCGATGGACGAGATGGGCGTCGGGCACAACGGCCACGTCGGCGCGATGGCGGGCGACAACCCCGGCGACATCGGTGCGGCGCGCAACGCCGGCCTCGACGGCATCCACGTCGCCCGGGAGGTCGACACCGACCGGGACCGCTGCGTGCGCGGCGACCACCGCGTCACGTCGCTACTCGACCTCTAAGGGCGCTACGGGAGGAAGTCCCAGTTCTCGACGGCGACGGTCTCGCCGGCGGCCACCCGTTCGGTCTCCTCGGGGACCGTCACCCAGCCGTCGGCCCGTGTCGCCGACCCGAGGTCGATTCCCGAGAGCGGCGTCGCGGTCCCCTGTTCGTGCGAGACGGGAACGAACACTCGGCGCGCCGCCGTCGTCTCGATGACTTCGGTGAGCGTCGCATCGGCCGTCGGGTGCGACGAGAAGGGCGCGCCGCCGAAGGCCTTCACGAGCGGGCGGAGCAACTGGACGGCTCCGACGCGGGCGGCGACCGTCGACTCCGGCAGGAGGAGGACGGGCCGATCCTCGACGACGGCCAGCCCCGTCTCGTGGCCGGGTGAGATGGCGACCCGGTCGGCGATCAGGTCGCCGAGGTCAGCGATCACCTCTCGGAGTGTGTCGCCGGGTTCGGTCCCGGTGAGGACGATGACCTCGCAGGTCAGATCCCGCTGGACGGCCATCCGCAGAGCGGGCGCGTCGTCTGCGACTACGTCGCGATACGTGACCTTCGCGCCCCAGCGGTCGGCGTACTGCGCGAGGGTGAATCCCGACGTTTCGACGCGTTCGCCTTCGGCGGCCTCACGCTGGACGAGTTCGTCGCCGGTCGGGACGACGCCCACCTGCGGGCGCTGGCGGACGTGTAGTTCGTTGCGGCCCGCGGCCTTCAATAGACCGAGGTCGGCGGGTCTGAGTTGCCACCCACGTTCGAAGACCGCGTCACCGACGGCGATATTTGCGTCCGGAACGGCTTCGTCGGCCGTCGCGTCGTCCGCGAGCACTCGACCGACGGCGACGGAGAGCGGGACGCGGTCGGTGCGGTCTACGGGGACTGCGTAACTTCCGAGCTGCCGACGCGCAGTCTCCAGAGTACATTCGTTCCTGTCCGTCGGTGCCGGGCCGGTCATATTGGATCGTAGAACCGAACGAGCAAAAGATTCCGGAGTCCGGCAGTACTCGACTCTCCTCGGATTCGCGTGGCCATCTCACCGACAACGCTTTTTGCGTCTCCCAGACAGGAACGGCGTATGGTCCTCCCGCAGCTGGTCGCGCTGGGTTTCGCCGCCGTCGCCGCCTACCTCCTCTACACTGGCGGCCGCGAACTCACGACGGTGTATCACGTCCTCCGCAACGACCCGGTCGAAGTGCGCTCACTCCACGGCCACACCGGTCCCGTCGAGATCGAGGGGACGGCGGTCGGGGGCGACGACGGAACGGTGACGGCCCCGTTCACCGGGTCGCCGTGTCTGGCCTACACCTACGAGGTCGAGGAGTTGCGTTCGTCTGGCAAGAGCGAATCGTGGCACACGCTGGACGAGGGGATGGGCGGCGTCGATTTCGTCGTGGACGACGGCACCGGTCGCGTCCGGGTCGACCCGTCGGGGGCGGATGTCCGTCTCGAAGACCACACCGTAACGGTGCCGCCGGGGACGGAACTGCCGGACCGGCTGGCCGAGTACGTCGCCGCGACGGACGCTGTCGACCCACAGGACCGGACGGTGAATCTCCTCGTCACGGAGATCAACGTCGGCAACAAACAGCGATTCACCGAGCGGCGACTGGACGTCGGCGAGGCGGTGTACGTCTACGGGCAGGCCCGGCGCGGTCCCGCGGTCGAATGGGGGAGCAACGTCGTCGATGCCGTCGTGAGTGACGGTGACGGAACGCCGGTGTTCGTCATCTCGGACACCTCAGAACGCGGGACAGCGTGGCGAATCGCCCGCGGCGGGTTCTGGCGGGTTGGAGTGGCTCTCGTTGTCGGATTGCTCGGGGTGGTCTTTCTCGGACCGTTCGTCTGGTAGCGGGCGTCGAACGACACCCCTCCTCTGCTGCCGACACCGCCGGGTTTAACGCTTCGCCGCTCCTACGTCGGCCCATGTCAGCGCTGCGTGAGGCGTTGCGGGACCTCCCCGACGCCGTGTTCGCGGACGTACTCGAATCCGAGGAAGCGTACCTGCTCGTGTTGGACTTGCCGGGCGTGACCGCGGAGTCGCTCGACGTCAGCGTCGAGGGCGGCCGCCTCGTCATCGAAGGGCAGCGCACGAAGGACGTTCCCTCGGAGTTCCGGTTCGTCCGTGAGGACCGCTCCGTGTTCCTCGACGTCGAACTACCGCTTCCGCCGGACGCCACCGGACAGGGCGGCGAGGGGACCGTCGAACGCGGCGTCCTCGAACTCCGCCTCCCGAAGGCCAGCGCCGCGCCGAGTACGACGATTCCCATCGACGAGGCCTGATCTCGGGGTGCCCAGTCGGTGAATCTCCGCGCGTACCGGCGGTTCTTCGTCGTCGTTCGTCACTTCCTGCCGCTGTTGCTCGCTTACGCCCGCGACAGAAACCGGTTCCTCCTCTTTGGCCGGTCTCGGCAGGTTACGGCCGAACAGCGGCGAGAGCGGGCGACAGCGCTGTTGGACTCGCTGTTGACGCTCGGCCCGACGTTCATCAAACTCGGGCAGTTGCTCTCGACGCGCCCCGACATCCTTCCGCCGGAGTACATCGACGAGTTCTCGAAACTGCAAGACCGCGTCCCGCCAGCCGACTGGGAGAAGGCGAAACCGGTCCTCGAAGGCGACCTGGGCAGGGTCGAGGACCGGTTCGAGGAGTTCGACACCGACGCTATAAGCGGCGCGTCACTGGGGCAGGTCTACCGTGCCGAAGTCGACGGCGAACCCGTCGCAGTGAAGATTCGCCGGCCCGGCATCGAGGACCTCGTGGAAGCCGACCTTCGGGTCATCCGCTGGTCGCTTCCGCTCCTGATGTACTTCATCGACGAGTCCCGATCGTTCTCCTTAGAGACGCTGGCCGACGAGTTCGCCAAGACCATCCGCGAGGAGATGGACTACGAGCGCGAGGCTCGCATGCTCGGCGAGATTCGAGAGAACTTCGCCGGCGACGACGCCGTCCGCATCCCGCGGGTGATAGATACGCATTCTACCCAGCGCGTCCTGACGATGGAGTACGTCCCGGGGACGAAGATTAACGACATCGAAGATTTAGATGCCCGGGGCATCGACCGGACGGAACTGGCCGAGACGCTTCAGCGGTCCTATCTCCAGATGATAATCGACGACGGTGTCTTCCACGCCGACCCACACCCCGGCAACCTCGCCGTCCAGGAGGACGGGACGCTCGTCTTCTACGACTTCGGGATGTCCGGCCGAGTGGACCCGTTCGTCCAGGAGAAGATTGTCGACTTCTACGCCGCCGTCGCCGACCAGAACATCCAAGCAATCCTCGACGCGCTCATCGAGATGGGCACACTCAGCCCGGAAGCGGACCGGCAGGTGATGGGCGACGTAATGGAACTGGCCATCGCCGACGCCCGCGGCGAGGACATCGAGCAGTACCGCGTCCAGCAGATCGTCCAGCAGGTCGAAGACACCATCTACGAGTTCCCACTGCGGCTCCCCGCGAATCTGGCGCTCGTCTTGCGTGTAGCGACGGTTGTCGAAGGGGTCTGTGTGACTTTAGACCCGGAGTTCGACTTCATCTCGGTGGCGACCGAGTACCTCCGCGAAGAGGGGTACATCGCCGCCGGGGTCAGAAACTACGTCGAAGACCGAGCAACGGAGGTACAGGACGCCGCCCAGTCGGCCGTTCGCATCCCGCCGAAACTCGAATCCGTCCTCGACAGAGTCGAACGCGAGGACCTGCAGATTCGGGCGGACATCGAGGACTCCGACCGCCTGCTGGCGACAATGACCAAGCGGCTGATTCTGGGGATGATGCTCGCTAGCACGGTGTTTTCGACGGCCTTTCTCTATGCCGAGGCGACGCCCCCCGTGGCGGCCGTCACCGGCGTCATCGTCGTCGGATTGACTGGCGTCCTCTGGTGGTCGTTCCGGGCGAAGAAAAACGTTCGAGCGAAACCGCAGTTCACCAGACAGAGCATGCGCGAACGACAGCAACAGTCGGGAACGGGGGGCACTGGCGGTGCCGGTGGGCTTCCGACCTCCTTCGACGACGAGGACGCCTAAGGCTCGATAACGCGATCGGCCCACGCCCGAAGCCGGTTCAGGGCCGCTCGTTCGTTCCGCGAGACGGGACTCTCGGGGTCGAATTCGTCGTCCTCGAAGGCGTTGAGTACGGCGACCTCGGCTCGGTCGCAGTAATCTACCAACCGAGCTATCCATTCGGGGTCGGCCTGTGCGGGGATGGTGGCGTCGTTGACGAAGACGGCCATTGGGTCCGGCGGCGCTGCGTCGAGTCTGCTAGTCGCCACCCTCGCGTTCTCGCGAGCGAGCGCGACCGCCTCGTCGTCGCTCTCACTGTCGGCCCGCGGGGCGTGGGCGTCCACGACGCCGTGCCACGCTCCTTTCGGAACGTTCGTGAACTGCGTGAGATGGCCGCCAAGTATCGTCCCGTCGCGTTCGACCTCGGGCGCGAAATCAAGGACGACGCAGGCTTCGGGACCGTTGGTCGCGGTCCACGCTTCCAGTGCCTGTGCCGTGAGGCGCGTCTTGCCGACGTTCGAGGGGCCGACGACGAGCGTTCGCCCGGCGAGTGGGACGGGACCGGGACTGTCAGGCATCAGTCGGCCGGCATCGCGCGTTCGTTCCCGTTTCGCAGCCAGTTCCGGACGAACAGGGCCGCGAGCCCGACCATCGCGGCGGCGAGTATCGCGGCGAACGCGAGGATGGCGAGCGAAACCGGGTCGGTCGCGCCGCCCGACGCCACCCGCTGGACCCACTGCCCGGCGACTACCGTACTGATACCGACCACCAGCAGGCCGCCGACGTTTTCGAGTAGCGAGTTCGTCTTCGGGACTGCGGTCGGGTCGTTGAGGAGGTAGAGCACGAGCGCCAGTACGAACGGCGTCCCGACGAACCCGACGGCCAGCGCCTGAATCAGCAGGCCGAACACTGCGCCGGGGATGAACACGCCGAGGACGCTGAGGAGCGCGAAGGCGGCGACCGCGGCCTGGTACCGCGAGTCGGCGGTGTCCTGCGCCCAGCCCATCTTGTCGGCGATGACGTACGGCGGAACGACGGTGTTGCCGCCGAGCGTCGTCACGGCCGCGCCCCACAGGCCCAGCAGGAACAGCCACTTCGCGTTCGAGCCGACGAGCGGGCCGAGCGCGGTCGCAGCGCCCACTGCGCCGAGACCGGGGTCGCTGAGTACCGACGCGGCGACGAGGAAGATAGCGAGACTGGCGATACCGAACGCGATCAGCATCGACGCGCCCACGTCGAAGACAGCGAGATCTGCGTCGTCGATGGTCCACCCACGGGCTCGCATCGTGTAGGACTGCATCGTCACGAGCGCGATGTGGACGGCACCGCCGAGAATGCCGGCCGCGAGCAGTGCCCCTTCGACGCCGGCCGGAATGGCCGGAACGAGGCCCGCCGCCGCCGCGCCGTAGTCGATGGGGACGACGAACAGCGACGCGACGAACAGGACAACCACGAGCGAGACCAGCACCTTCGCGCCGAGTTCGGCGTATCTGTAGCCGCCGCCGGCGAGGCCGACGGCCAGCACGACGCCCCAGAATATCGCCCAGACGACGGGACTGAGTCCCACGACCTCAGCGGAGACGCCAGCGAGCGTCTTCATGATGACAAGCTGGGCGACCCCCGCCGCGACGACGGTGTCGGCGACCAGCAGCCACGCCCACGCATCACCGAGGTTCGCTTCGACGGCGGAGACGATGCCGGCCTCGGTCAGCAGTCCGAGACGCATCGCCAGATACTGCGCGGTCGCGCCCATCACCGCCGAGAGGACGACGACCCACAGCAGCGTGTAGTCGAAACTCGCGCCGGCGGTGACGAGCGCGCCGATGGTCGCCGGCCCGGTGGCGATGGCCCCGGCGAGCCACGTCGGTCCCATCCCCGAGAGGCGCTCACGGACGCCCCGCGTATCCTTCGTCGCCATCTCAGACGCACCCCGGGAACGACTCGCCGACGATATGCTCGCTGTCGACCCACGCCGGTGGGTTCTCGTCGGTAAAGCGGGAGCGACTGCGCATGTACGAGGCGATGAACGCCCGCCGCCAGTCGTCGGTCTCGTTGGGCGCGGTGTAGTGGGGCAGCAGGCAGTGCTGGAACAGTACGTCGCCGGGCTCCATCGGCAGGGCGACGGTGTCCTCAGGGCCGTAGTCGTCCTCGTCGAGCGTGATATCCGTCTCGTACTCGATGGCCTCGTGGTCTAGCAACCCGTCCGCGTGCGCGCCCGGGACGACCTGCATACAGCCGTTCTCGGTCGTGGACTGATCGAGTGCTATCCAGACGGTGACGTGGTCCATCGGGTGGATGGGGTAGTACGCGGCGTCCTGGTGGCACTTCTTCTCGCTGCCGACGCAGGGCGGCTTCAGCATCGCGGCGCTGCGCAGGAGTTTGAGGTTCGGCCCCTGCAGCTCCCGCACGATCTCGACGATCGCGTCGTCCTCGACGAGATCGGCGAAGATATCGTCCGCCCGAACCATCCCCAGTCCCTCGAACTTCCGAACCGGGTCGGCGTCCTCGAAGCCGCCGACGGCCGGGTCGGCCTCGGGTTCGAGCATCCGCTGGAACTCGCTCTCTTCGCGCTCGTTCCGGACGTACTCGTCGATACGCGTCGTCACGCGCTCGACGGTCTCGCCGTCGAGGCAGTCCTCGACGACGACGTAGCCGTCGCGCTGGTACTGTTCGAACTCTCCCTCGGTGAGTGGCATACCACTTGCTACTATTCATGGGTGATAAACCCTTCCAACTGTGATTTCGGGGACTCACCGGTCGGTTTGTCGAGACGTGATCGACCGGTGACCGCCCGGTCCGCGCGACCGCCGGTTCTCGCTCGGTCACAGTGTCGCGATTTCTCACTGCACAATTCCAAACCGTTTATACTACAACAGGGGTAACGCGGCGGTATGGCAAGAGAGCAGACAGAAGTTCGTGAATTAGACGAGGGTAGCTACGTGATGATCGACGACACACCGTGTAAGATCGACTCTTACAGTACGGCAAAGCCCGGCAAACACGGCAGCGCCAAGGCGCGAATCGACGCTCGCGGCGTCTTCGACAGCAAGAAGCGCTCGCTGTCCCAGCCGGTCGACGCGAAGGTCTGGGTCCCCATCATCGGCCGAAAGCAGGGACAGGTCGTCTCTGTCGACGGTAGCGACGCACAGGTCATGGACTTAGAGACCTACGACACGTTTACGATGCTCATGCCCGAGGAAGTCGACCTCCAGCCCGACGACGAGATCGAGTACCTCGAATACGAGGAGCAGCGCAAGATCACGCGGTCGTAACGATGTTTCCCGGTGCGGCCGCCGACCGCGAGAACGCGAACTACGCCCTCGTGGGGGCACCACTGGACGCCTCGACTTCGTTCCGTCCCGGTGCCCGCTTCGGCCCGCGCCGCGTCCGCACGTTCGGCGAGCAGTTCGACGACTACGACCGCCACACCGGTCAGCACTTCACCGACCTGTCGGTGTACGACCACGGCGATGTCGGCCCGACGGCCGACACCGCCGAGTACCTCGATTTCCTCACGAGCGCCATCAGCGAGTTCGATAGAGATGGGGCCGTCCCGCTACTGGTCGGCGGCGAACACACCGTCACCGTTGCCGCCATCCGCGCGCTCTCCCCGGACATCTTCGTCTGTCTCGACGCCCACCTCGACCTGCGCGAATCCTACGCCGGCGATACCCTCTCTCACGCGACGGTGACCCACCACGCACTCTCGGTGGCCGATCGGGTAGTCGTCCTCGGTGCTCGCACCGGGAGCGAAGCCGAGTGGAACCGGGCCGACGCCGACGACGTGACCGTCGTCCCGCCTGAAGACGTCGCCGACTGGACGCCAGACTTCGACGGGACGGCCTATCTCTCCGTGGATATCGACGCCGCCGACCCCGGGTTCGCGCCCGGCACTGGCACGCCCGAGCCTTTCGGTCTCTCGCCTCGCGAGATGCGCGACGTAGTCCGAGCAGTCGCCCCGCAGACGGTGGGCTTCGACGTCGTAGAAGTGAACGACCGCGACGATGGACAGGCCGCCACGCTGGCGGCGAAACTCCTCCGCGCGTACGTGTTCGCTCACGCGGACGCGTAGCGCTTCACTGTTCTACCCCACGGAGCCACCTCTCCATCGTCGAGACTGACGAAAGATTCTTTCTGTCGGCGGCGATACATCTGTTCGATGCGCCGCCCCGCCCTCCACGTAGTGCTCGCTCTGTCGCTCGTCCTCGCCGGCTGTTCGGTCTTCGGCGACGAACCAGTCCGAGAAGAACGGGCCGTCGAACGGCTCGACGCCGCCCGCGAACGCGCTGACACAGTCGAGTCGTACCGCTATGATGTCGCGATCGGCGTCTCGACGACCGCTGGCGGCGAGCGAATCGACGGCTCCGGATCCGGTCGGGTCAATGTGACGACTCGCCAGCAGGCTGCCAATATAACCATAGACGGCAGCGTCGCCGGAAGCTACGTCGATAATCGGACCGCATTCAAGCAGTGTCGACCAGGCGGTCCGTTCTGGGGCAAAGAAGAGCTATCGGCCGAGCGCAACTGGTCTGAGTTCACGCCGCTGGGCCGACAACTCTCCGTGCTCTCGACGGGTGACCTCTACGACAACGGGACCGAGACTGTCGACGGCCGGCGGACGGTCCATCTCTCGGGCCACCCTTCGCCATCGGCGCTCGAAGAATCGGACGACGGCGCGGGGAACCGACCGTTGTTCGGTTCCTCGAACGTCGACCACGTGACCGTCGATGTCTGGCTAAACGAGACGACGAACCTCCCGGTTCGGAGCCGGATAACGGTGCGCGTAAGCGGCGACGGTGAGACGGCCACGGCGACGCTGACCACGCAGTTCCGCGACTACGGCGACCAGGTCGCGGTGACGGTCCCCCACGACGTTCGAGCGGACGCGATGGAACTCGGCTGTGCCGGTGACTGACCGAGCGTTGATACCCGGCCGCGCTGCTTTCACCGACCGTGCCCCCTTTTATTAGCGATGAGCGCACAAGCGGGCGTATGGATCGACTCTCTTCGTGTTACTTCTGTGGCGGTGTCCTAGACGCCTCCCTCGCCGAGTATCCAGTTGTGCCGAAACGGCTCCGGTCGCCCGACGCCGAACAGCAGACGGTCGTCCTCTGTCAGACCTGCCGTCGGAAACTCGGGACGATACTGGAGGAAGTCGTCGCCGCGACGGAGGGACAGCCCGGCGCGGCCAGTACGACCGACGCACGCGACACACACGACGCGAGCGGCGACCGAGACACACAGTCGGCGGCCGACGCCGACCCAATGGCGACGGATGAGGCCACCGAAGTCGGCGATACCGAACGCGGTGATGTCCTCCTCGAAGATGCGACGGGAGCGACGGGCGTCGAGACGGCCGAGGACGGCTCGCTGTTGGGGCCGGGGAGCGAGGCGACGGACTCGACAGACTCAGAGCGCCGCCATCCGATCGCCGAGTCGCGGGCCGCTGAGGGCGAGGCGGCCGATTCGGCTGAACCGACCGCCGCGGAGACGCCACCCGCGACCGGCGATTCACCGTCCGGAGCCAACGCGCAGACAGGCGACGACGCCGAGCGTGCGGGGTCCGACGAGGGCGACAACGATGGCGCGTCGCTGACGCGACTGGAGTACAACAAGGTGATGCGCCTCGTCCAGAACCGTCAGCTCCCGGTCGAGAAAGCGGAGATACGCGAGGTGGCGGTCAACGCCTACGACATCGAACCCGGGGAGTTCGACGCGATAATCGACGCCGCGGTCGAACGCGGCCTCATTGGCGAGGCAGACGGGCAGTTCGTCTCCGCGGAGTAAGACATACCACACCGGCGGTGAAACGACGGGGCATGCACGCAGGCGAACTCGCCACCAGACTCGACGCGGAACTCGCCGTCGACGCCTACGCCGACGTTGACGCGAGTCCCAACGGGCTCCAGGTCGGCCCGGCCGACCGCAACGTCGACCGCGTCGCCCTCGCCGTCGACGCGGCCGCAGAGACAATCGACCGCGCCAGCGACGCCGGTGCGGACCTCCTTTTGACTCACCACGGTATCGTCTGGGGGAGCGTCGAACGCGTTACGGGGACGACCTACGACCGGGTCGCACCGCTCATCGAGGACGGCCTCGCCCTCTACGTCGCGCACCTCCCGCTCGACGGCCACCAGACGCTCGGCAACGCCGCCGGGGTGGCCGACCGCCTCGGCCTCGACGACCGCGAACCGTTCGGTGCCATCGGGAGCGAACACATCGGCCAGCGTGGCACGCTTCCCGAGTCGACGCCGCTCTCGGACCTCACCGGGACGCTCGAATCGTCGCTCGACACCGGCGGGCGAGCGGTCCGGACGCTCGATTTCGGACCCGAGAGCGTCGATGACGTGGCCATCGTCACCGGGAGCGGCGCCGACTGGGTCGGGGAGGCCGACGAGTCCGACGCCGACGTTTTGGTCACCGGCGAGGGGAAACAGCAGGTCTACCACGAGGCCCGTGAGGCGGGTATCAACGTCGTGCTGGCGGGCCACTACGCCACCGAGACGTTCGGCATCCAGTCGGTCGGGTCCCTGCTGGAGGAGTGGGGGGTGGAGACGACGTTCATCGACTGCCCGACGGGACTCTGATGGACACCGTCGCCTACGAGGATGTCTCGGCCGACGCGGATATCGTCGCGTGGTCGCGGGCTTACTGTCGGGACGTGCGTCGTGAGTGGGCCGTCTCGGTCCGCTTCGACCTCGTCGACTGGGAGGTGTCCAACCGAGCCAAGCGCCGGGCCGCCGCGGTCAAGCGGCCGAAACTGCCCGACGCCGCCGTCGGGACGCCCTACGATTGGGAGCAAATCGAGCGAGCCGACGGCCGACCGCTGCCCTGTACGCTGTCGCTGACCCGCGAAGCCTTCGAAGCGTTCGACCGCGCGGAGTGGGCGGCGACGCTTCGGCACGAACTCGTCCACGTCGAGCAGTACCAGCGCGACGGGACGACCGACCACGGCCCGACGTTCCGCGAGCGAGCGGCCGAACTGGAGACCGAGGTTCACTGCCCCGCCTTCGCCGACGCGAAGTACGTCCTCGCCTGTGACGCCTGCGGCGAACTGGTCGCTCGCCGTTACCGCGACTGTAAACTGGTCCGCGAACGCGAGCGGTATCGGTCGGACTGCTGTGGCGCTGAACTGACGCTAGAGTGAACACCTTACCACCCCCCGCCCATAGCTCTCGGCATGGACGTTCCGCTGATTTGCTACGCTTGCGGGAACACGACGACCCTCTCGGCCGGCACGCGTTGTGACTGCGGCGAACCGTACTGGGTGGCGACCGAGCCCACCGGGTTCGCGTGGCCCGAGAGCGGGGAGCGGTCGCTGTGGCGCTACCGCGACCTGTTGCCCGACGTGGTGCCGACCGGATTGGCCGCCGGTGCGGGCGGGACGCCGCTCGTTCGCGCGCCGCGACTGGACGACGGTATCGGCGCGCGAGTCCACGTGAAATACGAGGGGTCGAACCCGACGGGGACGTTCAAGGACCGGGGGAGTTCAGTCGGGGTCGCAGCCGCCGTCGACGCGGGCTACGAGACGGTCGGCACCGTCTCGCACGGCAACATGGCGCGGTCGATGGCCGCCCACGCCGCCAGCGCGGGACTGGACTGTCTGGTGCTCGTCCCGGCCGACGTCCCCGCCGAGCGGTTGGCGCTCATCGCGCGCTACGACCCGACGATTCTCCGCGTCGAGGGGGACTACGGCCGACTCTACGACGAGTCGCTCCATATTGGACGCGAACAGCGGGTCGCATTCGTCAATTCGGACACGCCGCTGCGGGTCGCCGGCCAGAAGACGACGGCGCTGGAAATCGCGGAGGCGTTCGCGCCGCAGCTGCCGGATGCCATCGTCCTGCCAGTCTCCAGCGGCGGCCACGGGAGCGCTGTCTGGAAGGCGTTCCGAGAGCTTCGCGACGCCGGCCTCGTGACCGAGATCCCGCACCTCTACTTCGTACAGACGGCGGCCTGCGCGCCCATCGCCGAGGCGTGGGAGCGGGACGACCGGACGGTGACGCCCGTCGACGGCGGCGAGACGGTGGCGTACTCTATCGCCAACGCCGACCCGCCCAGCGGCGACCGGGTGCTGGCGGCGGCGCGAGCGACCGGCGGCGGCGTTCTCGCCGTGGACGACGACGCTATCCTCGACGCGCGACAGGCGCTCTCGGCCGAGGCGGGTCTGTTCGTCGAGAGCGCGTCTGCCACAGCGCTCGCCGGTGCACGTCGTCTCGCCGAGAATGGTGCCTTCGAAGGTTTCGAGGACGTGGTGCTGATTACGACCGGGACGGGGTTCACCGAACGCGACGTTGACGCGCCGATCGTCGACGCGACGAGAGTGGGACTGGGAGCGCTGGACGACGCCATCACCGAGCGGATGGGGTGACGCCGCTACGCTATCACTACGCCATCACTACGCCATCGCGTCGACACCGAGTTGCGGGAGGTCGCGGGCGTGTTCGGTCCCGTCGACGTTGACTCGCTCGGCGGGTCCGCGCTCGGCCCCGAGGTCGTAGAGAGCCGCGAGGTGGTAGACGACCGCCGTCTCTCGGTGAATCGCGTCGTAGTCGGCCAGTCCGAGGTTCGGGTCGGTAATGTCTCCCTCAGCGAGTGTGATGCGGTCGCGCGCCACGCCCGCCTCGGCGGTCAGTTCGTCGGCGCGTCGCTCAGCCAGTTCGCGATACGCCGGTTGGACGAGACAGGTGACGGGCTCATCGCTCCGTGCGAGCAATCGGGAGACGAGCGCCGCGCCGAGGAAGCCCGGAAAGCCGGTGAGAAACCGCGTCATCGGAACGACGAGAGCCCGCGAAGTCGCCGGAGCGCGCGCACGCTCAGACTCGCCCCGCGAGCGGCCAGTCGATTGGGAAGGAGGTTCGCCGGTACCAGTGGATGCAGTCGCTGCGTCGCTACCGTCTGGGATTCGGTGTACTTCTGAATCCCCTCGCGGCCGTGTCGCCGGCCGATACCCGAGTCGCCGACGCCGCCCATCGGCGCGTCCGTCGAGGCCCACATCCCGAGGTAGGCGTCGTTGACCGAGACGGACCCGGCGTCGATGCGCCGGGCGACGGCTTCGCCCTGTTCGGTATCCGTCGTCCAGACGCTGCCGTGGAGGCCGTAGTCGGTGTCGTTCGCGCGCGCGACGGCCTCGTCGGCGTCGGCGACGGGGGTCACCGAGACGACGGGACCGAACGTCTCCTCGCAGGCAGCGGTCGCGTCCTCGGGCAGGTCGGTGAGGACGGTCGGTTCGTAGAACAGCGGCCCGACGTCCTCGCGGCGCTGTCCGCCCGTCTCGACGGTCGCACCGCGCTCGCGGGCGTCGGCGACGTGGGATTCGACTGTCTCTAGCTGGTGGTCGGCGATGAGCGACCCCACGTCGGGACCGAAATCGAGCGCCGCGCCCAGTTCTAACGCTTCCGTCGCCGCGACGAAACGGGCGAGGAAGTCGTCGTAGACGTCTTCGTGGACAAATATTCGTTCGAAGGAGATACACAACTGTCCGGCGTTAGCGAAGCTCCCGTGGACCAGCCCGCGAACCGTCGTCGAGAGGTCTGCATCGGGGAGAACGATAGCCGAGTTCTTCCCGCCCAGTTCCATCGAGGCGTCTATCAGGTGCTCGCCGGCCAGCGACGCGACGGTTCGACCCGTCTCCGTGCTTCCGGTGAACGTGAGGTAGTCCACCGAGGCGACGAGTGGTTCGCCCACGGTCTCTCCGTCGCCGGTGACGACCTGCACGAGGTCCTCGGGGACGCCAGCCTCGACGAGCAACTCGACCGCTCGAAGCGCGGTGAACGGCGTCGCCTCGGCGGGTTTGAGTACCGCGGCGTTGCCGGCTAGCAAGGCCGGTAGCATATCCGAGATGGCTAGCGTCAGGGGGTAGTTCCACGGCTCGATGAGGCCGACGACGCCAACGGGGTCGCGATGCTCGACGGTTTTCGTCACCAGAGGGAACCCGCTACTCTTCTGGGTCGAGCGGAGGTAGTCCGGTCCCTCTCGGGCGTAGTAGTCGGCAGTCAACACCACGTCCAGCGCTTCGACGTGGGCGTCGAGGCGGGACTTCCCCGCCTCCAGTTGGACGATATCGAGTAACTCCTCGCGATTCGAGAGTATCTCGTCCGCGACGGCCTGTAGTACCGACGCCCGCTCTTCGAGTGGCCGGTCGGTCCACTCCGATTGGGCCGCCCGCGCCCGTTCGACGGCCGCGGTCACGTCGGCCGGTCGGCACGCCGGGACCGTCCCGAGAACGGCGTCGGTGAACGGACTCCGGACAGCTAGTGCTTCTCGCTCCTCGACGGTAGTGACACTCTCGGCCAGGCGGTCCACCGTCTGTTCGGGCAGTGTTGCCGAAACCGTTGACGAGTTCATCGTTTCTCCACACGACCAGTAGACACAATGCAGTTTCGCCGCGGTGGTCGTTCGCGTTGCGCCGACCCCGTTCCCACTATTCGTCGGGCATCGAACGGTTCAAGTAGCCGCTGGGTCATGAAACGGATATGAAAGACCAGGGACGCTCCCCTCGCAAGCGGACAGGCGGTCGACGACGCCCGAACCACAAGAAGAAAAAGCAGCAACTCGGCCGGGAGTCTACCGAGACGCAGGTCGGCGACCAGAAGCTGAAGGTCGTCGACTCGCGGGGCAACACCCAGAAGGTCCGTGCGGTCACCACCAACGTCGCAAGCGTCGCTGACGGCGCGGAGACCCACGAAGCGACCATCGAGACGGTCGAGGAGAACCCCTCGAACCCGAACTACGCTCGCCGAAATATCATCACGAAGGGCGCGGTCATCGAGACGTCCGAAGGGACGGCCCGCGTCACCTCTCGTCCCGGTCAGGACGGACAGGTCAACGCCGTCCTCGTCGAGTAACTAGTTCTCGGTAGCCATCCACCGTCCTCATAGCGGCGTTTTCGTGGACCTACCTAGCAAATTTCGAAGGGTGCGTGGTACCACATAGCCACGTCTATCGTAGCCATTGAAACTCACTGCACACCCGACCGTACGACGGCGGTGCGGTCGGTGTGTAACTCGTTTCAAGTGTTACTATAGGGCTGTTCGCACGCTACCATCCTTTTTGAAACGGCCGGAGAACAGCCCGTGGGGGTGACAGCGGCTGGTGCGAGCCGCCGTCGAAGTGACGTGCAGGTGGCGACTGACGGGGAGGTCCTGACAAACCGACCGCACGCCGCCGCAATATACACAATCGACCATAATAAATACGCAGGAGAGCGGCGGGCGGGTCGACGTTCGAGCAGAGTGGTACAGACGGCTATATACTGCTATTATAAAGGCCCTGAGTCGAGACCGCGAAATTCGACGGTAACGGCCCTGCGTGGCCACTCTTCAATGGTATCTGTTCCGGCACTCGATCCGAGTATCGACGCCGCGCACAGACGTATCGACAGCGACCGGTGGGACGACATCTATGTGGTCGGTGACGTCCGCGGCTGTCGAGCCACCCTCGAGGAGACGGCTGACGGCCGGACGCCCGTCGAGCAGTGGCACGACGTCCACGACGCGCTCGGGCCAATGCTCGAAACGCAAGCGGACTGCTACAGTGAGATGCTCCGGCCTGCCCTCTCTGCGGCCGGCATCGACGTCCTGGACTACGAGGAATTGGATGGCGACCGGCGATATCTGAAGACGAAGACGGGCACGAGAGACGCCCTGCGTCGATACTACGACTAAGGTCGAGGAGCGGCCCGCTGGAGGGCGCTCTCGGCGATGTTACCGCCGTAGTCGGCCGTCCGCGACAGGGAGTCCACGACGCGGCC
Source organism: Haloarcula amylovorans (assembly GCF_004681185.1). Taxonomy (GTDB): domain Archaea; phylum Halobacteriota; class Halobacteria; order Halobacteriales; family Haloarculaceae; genus Haloarcula; species Haloarcula amylovorans. The sequence goes on from NZ_SRIF01000002.1 coordinate 1,211,705, forward strand.
GAGGATCTGTGCGCTCTGTGGATCCAGTTCGCGGACCTTGCTGTCTACGTCGCGGGCCGTCTCGTCGACCTGCGGGATGCCACTGCGTGCCTCGTTTGCGAGTTCGACCGCCTCCTCTGAATCGTCGGTCAGAAGCGCGTCCATCGCCGTTTCGGGGATGGCCGTCGCTTCCGATTCGAGTTCTCTGAGGAGGTCGGCCGTCTCACCGGTGATCTCGCCGATCTCGCGGGAGAGACCGGCGATCTTCGTCGCGTGGTCCGCGATGCGCTCTAACTGCCGGGCGCTCGACTGGTAGTCGAAGACGGTCTCGCGGGGGAATCCGATTTCGTTCGCGGCGGTGGGGTTCCGGAGGACAGTGCGGAACACCCGAGAGACCATGTACCAGAGGCGGTCGACATCGTCGTCGCGCTGAATGATATCTTGAGCGAGGTCGTCGTCGTCCTCGATGAGCGCCTCGACGGCGTCGGAAAGCATGGTGAGCGCGACCAGTCTCATCCGCGTGATGGCGTTGTGAACCGACAGCTCCGAGGAGTCGAGCAGGTCCTGCAAGACGACGCGGTCGGAGGTCTCCTCGATGACTTCCAGGCCGACGAGTCCCTGCGTCGCGTCCCGGATGATGCGGCGCTGTTCGGCCGTGATGCGGGGCGCTTCGAGCCTGATGACGTCGAAGCCGCTCACGTACATCGTCATCACGGCACGGGTGAGCTCGTGTTTGTTGTCCAGTCCGCTGACGTCGAGGGCCCCCTCGACGCGGTCGTCCTCGCGCTTCGGTGCGAGCAGTAGCAGGTCCTCCTCAGCATGAAACTCCACGACGCTGCCTGCACTGACGTCGTTCTCGGTCGCCCAGTCCTTCGGGAGCGAGACTGTGTACGTCGAACCGCCTGTCACCTGGACCTTGCGGGTCTCCATGTAAGTCCATATCGCACCTTCCTCGTTATAAATCCACCTCTATCTATATATTTCCCTACGAATAGAGTTTAGTGTCCCTCGTAAGCCGAAATGTGGCGTGTACGGTTCAATAGTGGGCGACGCCGGGTAGCCATGTCGAGAGCGAGAGCGGATTCGGCAAATAATGTCCTCTAAACGGCCAATATGGGGTCTCTTTCCAGGGAGAGCGAATATTTAACTAACTCATATCTGGACCCATGAGACTGTCTCTCAACTTTTGTCTATATAGTTTATGGAGCAGGATATACACCTCATAGTAGAGTATTTATTTATATCTCCATTTCCCTTCGATGATGTCAGATTCACCGAACCGCGGCGTCTCGCGTCGGAGTTTCTTGGCCGGCACAGGAACGGTCGGCGCACTTGCACTGGCTGGTTGTACGGAAGGTCCGTCTAGCAGTAACAGTAACGGCGGCGGGAGCGGTGGCAACAGCAACGGCAGTAGCGGGACCAGCAGCTCGGGGGACCTCTCCGGAGAGATAAAGATCACCGGGAGCAGTACGGTCTACCCCCTCTCTGTGGCTATCGCCAACCGATTCCAGAAGCAACACTCGGGTGTCGATATCAGCGTGAGTCCGACGGGGTCCGGTGGCGGGTTCAGCAACCACTTCTGTGTTGGCAACTCCGATTTCAACAACGCATCGCGCCCGATATCGAAAGAGGAGAAACAACTCTGTGAGGAAAACGGTATCGAGTACCACGAGATACAGGTCGCCACGGACGCGGTGACGGTTATCGTTAACAAGGAAAACGACTGGGTCGACTGCGTGACACCGGCCCAACTTAAGCAGATCTGGAAGGCCGACGGTGCCAGCACGTGGTCCGACATCAACAGCGAGTGGCCCGACGAGCCCATCAACCGCTTCGGGGCGGCCGATACGTCGGGGACCTTCGACTACTTCAAAGAGACCATCCTCGGCGAAGAGACCAGTCACACCAGCGACTACGAGGCCACCGAAAAGGACAACCTCATCCTGCAGGGCGTCCAGCAAGACAAGTCCGCTATCGGCTACTTCGGCTTCGCGTACTATCAGGGCAACAAAGACGCCGTCAAGGCGCTGGGTATCGACAACGGCGACGGCTGTGTCAAGCCATCGCTCGAAACCGCCAAATCCGGCAAGTACAAACCGCTCTCGCGGCCGCTATTCACCTATCCGAAGAAGGGCGCGCTCGCGGAGGACCACATCGCCGAGTTCGCTCGCTACTTCGTCAAACAGAGTGCCAACACCGACCTCGTCTCAGGGGAAGTGGGCTACGTTCCGAACACGGAAGAGACCATGCAGAAGCAGCTGGACGAACTCAACGCCGTCATCGAGGACGCCCAGTAAGCGACTCATAGTATCGTACTGAGACTCAATAGCGCTATAGACACAATCCGGGTACTTTTTCCCGAGATACCGTAAATGACTCAACGAACACGATGAGCAACGAGGGACAGACTCCGGACCTGACGGGGGACCGGGGATTCAGAACGGTCCGGGAGTCGACCTACAAATACGCGCTGGCCGGCTGTGCCCTGTTGTCCGTCCTGACCACCGTCAGCATCATCGCAGTACTCGTCATCGACGCCGCGGAGTTCTTCTCGAGAGTCCCCATATCGGAGTTCCTGACCGGGACCGTGTTCAGTGCGAGCGAAGGCGTCTTCGGCGTCCTCCCACTGGTCCTCGGGACGTTCCTCATCACCGTCGGTGCCGCGGTCATCGCGTTACCTATCGGTCTCCTAACGGCTATCTACCTGAGCGAGTACGCTTCGAAGCGGACACGGTCAGTCCTCAAGCCGATGCTCGAAGTGCTCGCCGGCGTCCCCACCGTCGTCTACGGCTACTTCGCCATCGTCTACATCACGCCCGCGTTGAACGTCTTCATCAGCTGGCTAAACGGGACTCTCGGGACGCAGTTCCCGACCCTCGGCCTGTTCAACGGGCTCTCGGCCTCTATCGTGGTGGGTATCATGATTATCCCGATGGTGTCCTCTATCAGCGAGGACGCGATGAGCTCCGTACCGGACTCACTCCGGCAGGCCGGCTACGGGCTGGGAGCGACGAAGTTCAACGTCTCGCTTCGCATCGTCGTTCCCGCCGCCATCTCGGGCATCGCGTCGTCGTTCATCCTCGCTATCTCGCGGGCTATCGGCGAGACGATGGCAGTGGTGCTGGCTGCGGGGTCCCAGCCACCGGATATCCCCGCCGTCCAGAGCGCGTTCGGGATTCCCTACGTCGCGCCGGGAGACCTTCTCGCGCTGTATAGCGAGAGTTCAGCGACGATGACCGTGGCGATGATCGACCTCGCCACCGGCGACATCTCCGGCGGGTCGACCGCGTATCAGGCCCTGTTCGCCATCGGCCTGACGCTGTTCACCATCACGCTGGTGATGAACGTCGTGAGCGACCTCGTGGCGAGCCGTTACCGGGAGGAGTACGAATAATGTCGACACAGACACCGACGGAGACGGAGTTCGGCGAAGTGAGCCGACTGAAAGGCATCGCGTTCAGGTACCTCTCTTTCGGCGCGTCGGTCGCCGGCATCCTCGCGCTCGGCGTGTTGCTCGCGTACGTATTCTGGGACGCGCTCGGGTTGGAGACCGCGGGAACGACGTGGTATCTCTCTTACACCGCGACGCTGCTGGTTCCGTTGCTCGCGTTCATCGTCTACGCACGCACGCGACCGGAGGTCGCTATCGGCGCGCTCGAACTGTTCAGCGCGACGCTGGGCGGCGTGATGCTCACGGCCGCGACGGTCATCATCCTCTCTGTCGTCGCCAGTCCGCCGATCTGGTTCGCGTACTTCCTGACCGTCGTCGGCCCGGCACTCGGCATGTTCGTCTACGGGCAGTACAACCGTGAGGCGACGTGGGTCGGTCTTGGAATACTCGCCGCCGTCGTCCTCGGACCGATCGTCGGGACGGCCGGGCTCGGCGTCCTCAGTTCACTCGGGGCGATGCTGGGTGCGCCCGGCGTGTACTTCCTCTCGCTCATTCTGCCGGCGGCCGGCGTGGCGGCTTATCTCGCCCACGAACGCCTCGAACTCAGTACGCGACAGAGCATCGGCGTCGGGGTCAGCCTCCCGGTACTTGCCATCGTCGGCGTCCCGATAATCGATACGATACCCGCGGTAGCGCGGTCAGTGTGGTTCATGGCTCTCGTCATGTTCGGCTTACCAGCCGGATTCGCCGTCGCCAACACTGCTCGACAGCGTGAACGGTGGGCCGCGTTCGTGCTCCCGGCTATCATCGTCCTCGGATTCCTCTTGGGCGAACTCGTCGTCGATGTCGTCGGCGCGGCCGAACCGTCCCCGTGGCTCGACTGGCAGTACGTCACCAGCGGACCGAGTCTCACGAACGCCGCCGAAGCCGGCCTGTATCCGGCTATCATCGGGTCGGTGTTCCTCATCGTGCTGGTCAGCGTGTTCACGTTCGTCTTCGGCGTCGGAACGGCGATCTACCTCGAAGAGTACGCGCCGGCGAACGGGTTGCTCGGAAGCGCCACCCGAATCGTCAAAGTCAACATCTCGAACCTCGCCGGCGTCCCGTCGGTCGTCTACGGCCTGTTGGGGCTGGGTATCTTCGTCAACCTCGACGCGCAACTCGGCCCGGTCTCCTACGGCGGATTCGGCGTCGGGACGATACTCACCGCCGCGCTGACCCTCTCTTTGCTCATCTTGCCGATTGTCATCATCTCCGCACAGGAGGCGATCCGGTCCGTGCCGGATTCGCTCCGGCAAGCGTCTTATGGAATGGGGGCGACGCGCTGGCAGACCGTTCGGAACGTCGTCCTTCCTCGGTCGATTCCGGGTATCCTGACTGGGACGATTCTGGCGCTCGGCCGAGCCATCGGCGAGGCCGCGCCGCTCATCATGATCGGCGTCGCGTCCACGAGGTTCTCTCCGCCGTCGGGCTTGTTCAGTCAGTTCACCGCGATGCCGCTCCAAATATACGCGTGGGCGTTCCTACCCGGCGACGACTTCCGCTACGGCGTTCTCGCGGCCGGCGTCGTGACGTTGCTCATCGTCATGCTGACGATGAACAGCGTGGCGATTCTCGTGCGCAACAAATACCAACAGGAGGCTCACTAATGACAACAGAGGACATGGCGACCGAATCCGACGCAGAGCACGACGACCCGACCACGGAATCACTCGTCTCGTCTGACCCTGGACGGGGCGGACTCGACGAGAACGCCGAGCGCGGCTCGGTCACCTCGGGCAAGACTATCATCGAATCCCGCGGCCTCGACGTCTACTACGGCGAGACGCAGGCATTACAGGATGTCGACCTCGCTATCCCGGAGAACCAGGTGACGGCGATGATTGGTCCGTCGGGCTGTGGGAAGTCCACGTTCCTGCGATGTATCAACCGCATGAACGACCTCATCGACATCGCTCGGGTCGAGGGAGAACTTACCTTCAAAGGTAAGAATGTCTACGACCCGGACGTCGACCCCGTCGCGCTCCGGCGGCGAATCGGAATGGTGTTCCAGCATCCCAACCCCTTCCCGAAGAGTATCTACGACAACGTCGCGTACGGCCTGCGCACGCAGGACAAGACCGACAACATGGACGAAGTCGTCGAGAAGTCCCTGCGGAAGGCCGCGCTGTGGGACGAGGTCAAGGACCGCCTCGACGAGTCCGCGCTCGACCTCTCCGGTGGGCAACAACAGCGTCTCTGTATCGCCCGAGCTATCGCCGTCGACCCCGAAGTCGTCCTGATGGACGAACCGGCCTCGGCACTGGACCCCATCGCCACCTCACAGATCGAGGACCTCATCGAGGAACTTTCAGAGGAGTACACCGTCGTCATCGTCACACACAACATGCAACAGGCGGCCCGTATCTCGGATAAGACGGCCGTCTTCCTCACCGGCGGGGAACTCGTCGAGTTCGACAACACCGACAAGATCTTCGAGAATCCCGATAGCCAACGCGTCGAAGACTACATCACCGGCAAGTTCGGATAACGGTCACCATCGCTTCTCGTCGCTGTCTTTTCGTCGCTCTTACTCGGTCAGCGTCGCCTCGGTGTCGATGCCGTACACGTCCTTCGGTGTCGCGACGTGGGCGGTTCGCACTGCGTCGTCGTGGCCATTCTCCAACAACCAGCGGACGCGCCGCGGCACCGTCTTCGGCCCCAGCACCGCGCCGGGACGGTCCGGGTCGTCGATGTAGTCCGTCTCCATCAGGAACGGCTCGTCCTCCTCGATGGCGATCTCCAGCTCGTCCGTATCGGCCAAGACAGATTTCGTCGGTCCCACCAGCCGGCCGCCGGAGTAATGTTTGACGACCTGTGTTCGGTCCAGTCCCCGTTCTTCGGCCCAGCGGGCGACCTCCGTGAAGTCCTCGCCGCCCTCGGTGTGCAGTTGGATAGCGAAGTCGCCGTCAGCCGCGAGTTCGAACCCGTGGCACATCACCGCGTTCGAGGCCTCCCACACTGCCTCGTCGACGTCGTAGTGGGGGCGACCAGACTTGATGGCCAGGGCCGGGCCGTCGGTGACATACTCGGCGGCCACGTCGAGTCCGGTCTGCATGATGTCGCGTGCCTCCTCGGGCGTGTGGCCGTCTTCGACGAGACGCGAGACGAGTGCCGGATGGACGCCCAGTACGGGCCACGCCCGGCCCGGAAGTATCTCTGTCGCGTCCTCGACAGCCCCGACGGTCAGGTCGAACACCTCGCGGAACGTCGCTTCGTCCGCGGCCGCCTCGGTCAGGTGCCACGATGGCTTGTTGAGGACGAGCAGATGCGTCCCGCCATGTTCGGCGAACTCCTCGACAGCCTCGACGTTCCGGCCGTTGACCGGGTCAAGATGCATGTGATTGTCGAGCACTGGCGTCTCCTCGATATCCATATCGGGCCTCAGTGCGCCCCCGGCAAAACCGTTCTCCTCCGATAGTCAGCCTTCACTCCACGTCGGCGTCCAGCGAGAGGGCGTCCTGTGCGGCGTTCTGCAGGGCGTCCGAGCGGCCGTGTTCCCCCGGGGCGAGCGCGACGGTGCGAACGCCGTTCCGGGCGGCGACTTCCAGTGCCGGTTTGAAATCCGTATCCCGCGAGGCCACGACGAGAACGTCGATACGACCGGATGCGACCGCCTCCGTCGCGTCCACGGCGAGACGGACGTCCACGTCGCCGCTGGTCGTGATCACTTCGAAGCCGCGGGCCTCGCCCGCCTGGATGAGGCCCGGCGACGCGTTCTCGTCGAGATAGAGCCGTGCTGCCGCGAGCGGTCCGTACGACTCGGCGATGGTCCGCACGTCCTCTAAGTCCACGTCGAACTCTGACCGTAACACGTTCGGCCCGTCCACGTACAACCCCACACGTTCCGCGTCGTCGCTCGCCCCGTCTCGGAGCCGACGAAATAGGTTCATGTGCCGTCTCTCCGGCCGTTGGGCTTATTTGTGGCGTTTCCTGCCGCCCTCGATTTTCGAGTGATGAACTGATAATCGCTATATCGAATCTAGTATCCAGAAGGCAAGCACGTCAGAAATACCCGCTTAGATTGCTCGGCATAGCAGACTTTTTTTGCGACTATCTCTCGCCAACTGAACGCGGTCATACAGAGCGTGAGTCAAGCGCTCTTTCGATTCAGCACAAGATATTTGCTCACCAATAGAGTGACTGAATGCGTGAAGCGCCGCGCCCTCCTCGCCCTCTCTGGGACTACCCTCACTGGGTTCGCTGGTTGTTCCGAGACGCTCCCATTCCGCTCGGGAAGTTCAGCAGAAGCAGTGACCATCGAACAATCCGGTTGCCTCCCGTATGAGACAGACCGGGTAGTCAAACCCTCAGAAGAAACACTGGTTATCAACTACGAGGTCTCGGGTTCGATTCAGGGCGACGCTGACCGCTGGGAAGAGACGATTTCTCTTCAGAATGTTGGCGAATCGCCAGTTGAACTGACTGGTTATGGGGTGCTGTTTGAGAACGGACAACAGTACACGTTCGAGGAACTGACGCTCATCCCAAGCGCGAGCGTTGAGTTGATAACGTTCGGTGAGCCGGGAACACCGACAACTACCACGTGTCCGAAATACGACTACTCCTTGCGGATTGACCTTGACGAACCGCTCCTACAGGACCGAAAGGCACGCGTCACCGTCGTGGAACCGGATGGGAATCACTTGTTCGAAACGCGGATTGAGTTAGAGGGGTAGCGGCTTATGCCGAGTAAACCCCTAGCCGCTGATTAGGCGCACCTGATATACGCACGCTCTGCATCAATTAAGAAACATTCATTTTACGGTGTTTTTCGTGCGGTCGAGTAGTGTCCGTTGTTCAGCCTACTGACTCCCCGTTCGACCTAGGTACTTCACGTTCACCGTGACGGCTCCGGCCATACTCGGACCGAACAGGGAGGTTGAGAAGTCCGACTCAACGCTACGCCACCGACTGGCTTCCACCCGCTCTCGCTATCGAGCTACAACTTCGACAGGAAAGAGCGTGACTTCGATATCTCGATTACGACCAGCAGAGCCGCCCGAGCGCATAGAAAGACGCGCACACGAGAGATCCGCCGGAGAAAGCCGGCCAGTATCGTCGCGCATCGGATTTGCTATCGCGTTATACAGTTTATCAGTTGTTCTGTGGTTGCCGCCGAACGCCGTCAGAGGCCAAGTAGTAAGGTGACTGGGGCCGATTTCACGCCCATGACACTACGGTCGCCTCCGCTATCGGAGGCTCACGAAGCGGCCGACGCTCGCTTTACGGACTTCGGCGGCTGGGAGATGCCGGTCGAATTCACGTCGATTCGCGAGGAACACGCCTCTGTCCGGTCGTCTGCTGGGAAGTTCGACGTCTCGCACATGGGACAGGTAACGGTTTCCGGGTCGGACGCCGCGGCACTCACCCAGCGGTTGACGACCAACGACGTGACCGCGCTGGACTACGGCGAAGCGCAGTACGGCGCGATCACCGACGAGGACGGCATCGTGCTTGACGACACTGTCGTCTACCGGCTCCCCGAGACCGAACCCGACAACTACCTCTTCATCCCCAATGCAGGCCACGACGAGGAGATGACCGAGCGGTGGGAAGACCACTGCGAGGAGTGGGGTCTCGACGCGAGGGTGACGAACCGCACAACGGAGTACGCGATGATAGCCGTACAGGGACCGGACGCACCGGAACTGCTGGCCGAACAGACGAACGTGAACCTCGGCGAGATGGACCGCTTCGATATCGACGGCGGGGCGGTCGCCGGCGTGTCGTCACTCGTCGCGCGCACGGGGTACACGGGCGAGCGCGGGTTCGAGATACTCTGTCCGTCCGAGGAAGCGACGGCGGTGTGGGGCGAGATCGAGTGCCAGCCCTGTGGACTGGGGGCGCGTGATACCCTTCGACTGGAGATGGGCTTTCTCCTCTCCGGACAGGATTTCGACCCCGAGGAGGAACCGCGTAACCCCTACGAGGCGGGCATCGGCTGGACGGTCAAACTCGATACGGAGTTCGTCGGCCGCGACGCCTTAGAGCAAGTCGAAGCCGAGGGCGTCGCCGAGAAGCTCGTCGGCATCGAACTGATCGACCGCGGGATTCCGCGCCACGGGTACGAAGTGGAGTCGCCTGACGGCGAACCGCTCGGACACGTCACCAGCGGCACGATGAGTCCAACGCTTGGCGAACCAATCGCGCTTGCCTACCTCCCAGCCGAGTACAGCGACCCCGACCGTTCGGTGCGGGTGGTCGTCCGCGGCGAACCGAAGAAGGCACGTACCAGGACGCCCCCATTCCTCGACAGATGAGCTTCGACGTTCCCGAGGACCGGCGGTATCTGGAGTCACACGAATGGGTACGGCCCGACGACGGCACCGCGCGCGTCGGCATCACCGACTTCGCACAGGACGAGCTCGGCGACGTGGTCTTCGTCGAACTCCCCGAGGAGGGCGACGAAGTGACCGCGGACGAGGAGTTCGGCGTCGTGGAGTCGATCAAGGCCGTCTCGGACATCTACGCGCCCGTTTCGGGCACGGTGACGGCGGTCAATGAGCAACTGTTCGACGAACCGGAACTGGTCAACGAAGACCCCTTCGGCGACGGGTGGATGCTCGAAGTCGAGCTGGCGGACGAGGACGAACTCGACGACTTGCTCTCGCCCGAGGCGTACGGCGAGCAGATCGCATAGGCTGCCGTTTTCGCTCCGGCCGCGTGTGATTCCCTCGCGCGGGTTCGGTCAAGGAATACGCTAATGTACCGCCCGTAGGAAGGGTATACTATCATGTCCACCGTGCGGATGGGCGTTATCTACAATGAGTGAGAGTGACGAATCTACGACCGGCAGTCCGTACGCACCGCAGACGCCGTCGGAGACCGCGGCGATGCTGTCGGCGGTCGGCGCAGACGACATCGAGTCGCTGTTCGACGTGCCCGAATCAGTTGCCTTCGACAGCAATTTCGGCATCGAGTCGCGTAGCGAGCGCGAGACGCGTCGAGAAGCTGCCCGCCTGCTGAAGCGAAACGACGACTTGACGGAGTTTCTGGGTCGCGGCCACTACACGCACTACGTGCCGGCCGTGGTCGACGACTTATCGAGTCGGTCGGAGTTCCTGACCTCCTACACTCAGTACCAACCGGAGGTCGCACAGGGCTTCTTGCAGGCGCTGTTCGAGTTCCAGTCGATGCTGGTCGAGCTGACGGGACTCGACATCGCCAACTGCTCGATGTACGACGACGCGACGGCGCTGGGCGAGGCGGCGACGCTCTCCCAGCGAGTTCGGTCGGTCTCGGGCGACCGGATTCTGGTTCCCGAGCAGTTGCGCGACGGCAAATGCGCGGTGCTGGAGAACTACGCCGATGGACCGGGTCTCTCCGTCGAATCGTATCCGATGGACGACGGGCAGGTCCGCGTCGACGCACTCGCCGAAGCGGCCGACGAGGACGTGGCGATGGTGTATGCCGAGACGCCGACGGTCCGGGGCGTTATCGCGGAGCGCCTCCGCGAGGTGGGCGAGATTGCCGAGGACAACGACGCGCTGTTCTGTCTGGGGTCGGACCCGGTTGCGCTCGCGCTGCTGGAACGGCCCGTCGACGTGGGTGCGGACGTGGTAGTCGGCGACGCCGCGTCGCTGGGCACCGGCACCGCCTTCGGCTTCGGCCTCGGCATGTTCGTCACGCGCGAAGAGTACCTCCGGCAGATCCCCGGTCGCCTCGTCGGCGCGAGCGAAGACGCCGATGGCCGACGCGCCTACACGCTGACGCTCCAGACCCGCGAACAGCATATCCGCAAGGAGCGGGCGACTTCGAACATCTGCACGAATCAGGCGTGGGTCGCACTGCGAACGGCGATACATGCCGCATGGCTCGGCCCGCAGGGACTGGTTGACCTCGCCGAGGAGTGTGTGACCCGCCCCCGCGACCTCGCGGCCCGCTTAGACGAAGTTGTCGGGGTACAGGCACCGGTCCACGGCGGCCACCACTTCCGGGAGTTTGTCGCCCACACCGACCAACCGGCGCGGGCGGTCGTCGAGGACCTCGCGGCCCGGGGCTTCGCCGTCCACGCCGTCGGCGAACACCTGATTCAGGTGTGTGCGACGGAGGTGACCGCCGAAAGCGAGGAAGCGTTTATCGAGGCGGTCGCGGAGGTGGCCGGATGATATTCGACCAAGCGCGCTGGACGGACGACGACGAGCGCTACGAACCGCTACTCTCGGAGAAGGCCGACCGCGAGGTCGAAATCGAGGACTCGCCGTTGCCCGACGAACTGACCCGCGATTCCCTCTCCCTGCCGGACCCCGCCGAACCCGAACTCGCCCGCCACTACACGCGGCTCTCGCAGATGAACTACGGCGTCGAAAACGGGCCGTTCCCGCTTGGGTCCTGTACGATGAAGTACAACCCCTCGTTCACGGAGACTATCGCGGCCCGCGACGATGCCGCCATCCACCCGGACCGCCCGGAGAGCACGATACAGGGGACGCTGGCGCTGTGTCACCGGCTCCAGGACTATCTGGGACGCATCGGTGGGATGGACGCCGTCACGCTCCAACCGCCGGCGGGTGCGGCCGGGGAGTTCACCGGCATCCAGATCGCGAAGGCCTATCACCGGCACAACGACGACGAGCGCTCGGAGGTCGTCATCCCCGACTCGGCGCACGGGACGAACTTCGCCACTGCGGCGATGGCAGGGTACGATGTCGTCGAACTCCCGAGCGACGACGACGGCCGAGTCGATATCGACGCGCTCTCGGCCGCCGTCGGCGAAGAGACGGCGGCGCTGATGCTCACGAACCCGAACACGTTGGGCCTCTTCGAGCGCGACATCGAAGAGATCGCGGACATCGTCCACGACGCGGGCGGGCTGTTGTACTACGACGGCGCGAACTTGAACGCGCTGTTGGGCCGTGCACGTCCCGGCGACATGGGCTTCGACGTGATGCACTACAACGTCCACAAGACGTTCGCCACACCCCATGGCGGCGGTGGCCCGGGCGCTGGCCCGGTCGGCGTCACCGAGGAGTTGACCGAATTCCTGCCGGACCCACACGTCAAGGAGGTGTCCGGCGGCTACGAACACTACACACCGGAACACTCCATCGGGAAGGTCCACGGGTACTATGGCAACTGGCCGGTCCTCGTCAAGGCGTTCGCGTACATCGCCCGCCTCGGCGACGAGGGTCTTGCCGACGCGAGCGCGAAGGCCGTCTTGAACGCCAACTACCTCGCCGAGCAGATAGCGTACGACGTACCCTTCGATCCCTTCCACCACGAGTTCGTCGCCAGCGCCGCGCCGCAGGACGCCGCCGACGCGGCGAAGCGGATGCTCGATTACGGTGTCCACCCGCCGACGACGAAGTGGCCCGAGATCGTCGACGAGGCGCTGATGACCGAACCGACCGAAGCCGAGAGCAAGCGCTCACTCGACCAGCTCGCGGCGGCGTTCGACGCCGTCGCCGAGGAAGACGACGCGACGCTCGCGGCGGCCCCACAGCGCCCGACGGCGAAGCGAATCGATCAGGTCGTGGCGGCGCGTGAACCGCGCCTCTCGTGGCAGGCGCTCGGGGAATAGCCTGCGCTCGGAGGAGACGCCCGTTTCGTCCCGTGATAATCTGCGCGTGAGTTATATGTAATCCCACCGCAGAGAACGCATATCTTCGAACATGTCTGAACAACCGGTCGTCCTCCACGTCCGCCCGGAGCGGGTGGCGGACGGCGTGCAGTCGCTCTCACTGGAGAGCGAGATGGGACTCTCAGTGACAGCGGTCACGTCGCGCGAAGCGGCCCTGGAAACGCTGTCGACTATCGATCCCGACTACCTCGTCTGCGAGCACGCTCCAGAAGACGGTCTCGACGGCCTCGGAGTGTTGGACACCATTGGCGGTGTCCGTCCGGGTCTCCCGGTGTTGCTCTGTACCGAGGAACCGGACGGTCAAGTAGCGGCCGAAGCGACCCGCCGCGGCGTCGCCGAGTACGTCCCCCGAAGTGAGACTGACCCGGCGAACCGAGTCCGAACGCTCGCAGCGGCCGACGAGAGCATCACGGCGACGACGGCCCCGGAACACGCCGTCGAATCGACCACCGAATCGCTCCGGGAACTAACCCGACTCGCCGCGGACGAGGACCGAACGGAGACCGAGACCATCGAGGGGGTCTTGCGACTCGGGGCCGAGCGACTCGACCTCTCGCTGGGATATCTCGGTCGTATCGAGGGCGATACCTACGAGATAGAACACCTCGTCGGTGACCACGCGTTCATCAGGACGGGCGCGTCGACTCCCCTCTCGGCGACGTACTGTGAACACACCGCCAAGAGTAACACGCTTTTTCCCATCCACGACGCGGCGGTGGGCTGGGGCGACCACCCCGCCTATCAGGTCGGCGGTATCGCCTGTTACCTCGGGGGGCGGGTATCGGTCAACGGCGAGACCTACGGGACGGTATGTTTTGCCGACGAGGAGCCGCGAGCGGAACCCTTTACCGACGCCGAGCGGGCGTTCGTCGAACTGCTCATCCAATGGGTCAGCGACGAGCTCGAACGCCGTCGCCGCGAGACGGAACTAGAGCGGTACGAGGACATAATCGAGGCTGTCGACGACGGGGTCTACGCCCTCGATTCCGAGGGGAACTTCCTCTTCGTCAACGAGGCGATGACCGCCCTCACGGGCTACGAGGCCGAGACGCTACTCGGTTCGCATACCGGGACCATCAAATCACCCGCAGTGGTCGAGAAGGCCGAAGGCATCGTTCGAGAGATGATCTTCGAGGACCGCGACGAGGAAGAGACGTTCGACCTCTCGATTCAGCGAGCCGAGAGCGAGAATTTCCCCGCCGAAGACCACATGACCGTTCTCTGGGACGACGACGGCCGCTTCGAAGGGACCGCGGGGGTTATCCGCGACATCACCGAGCGAAAGGAGCGAGAGCTCGAATTGCGGGAGGCCAACCGGCGCATCGAGCAGATTCTCGGACGCATCGGCGCGGCGTTCTTCGCGGTGGACGACGACTGGAATCTGACCTACTGGAACGCACAGGCGGAGGCGGTGCTGGGCCGAGACGCTGAAGCGGTGATGGGCGAGAACTTCTGGAAGATGTTCCCCGACGCGACCGACTCCGCCTTCTTCGAGTCGTATCGCGAGGCGATGCGCTCACAGGAACCGGTCGTCTTCGAGGAGTATTACCCGCCGGCCGAGAAGTGGTTCCGGGTCAATGCCTACCCCTCGACCGACGGTCTCTCGGTGTACTTCCACGACATCACCGACCAGAAGGAACGCGACCGAAAGCTCTCCGGCCTGCTCGAAACGACGCGGTCACTGATGCACGCCCACACCGAAACCGAGGTCGCGGAGACCGTCGTCGAAGCCGCGGAGTCCGAACTCGGATTCGACCTCAATCTCGTCAGGCTGTACGATGACGAGGCGGAGACGCTGTATCCGGTCGCTTCGACGGACGGGATGCCCGACCGCCCGATATACGACGCCGACGAAGCGTTTCCGGGCGGGGCCTTCCAGCGCGGCGAAATCGTCCGTGTCGATGATTTCGACCACGTGGATAACTACGACGACCGAAACGCGAACGCCGCGATGTACGTTCCCATCGGTGACCACGGCGTGTTGAGCGTCGCCACGACCGAGGAAGCGGCCTTCGACGAGGCGGACGTATCGGTCGCCGAGATTCTCGCCTCGAACGCGGCGGCGGCGCTCTCCCGCGTCGAACGCGAAGATGATCTCCGACGATACGAAGCCGTTGTCGAGAACGTCCGTGACATGGTGTACGTCCTAGACGAGGACGGCACGTTCCAGCTCGCTACCGAACCGCTGGCCGAGTGGCTGGGTTTCGAACGCGAGGCGATGCTCGGGGAACACCCGAGCGACTTCCTCGACCAGCAAGACGTAGCGACCTTCGACCGCCACATCCGCGAGATGCAGGCGGACAGTGGAGAGACGAGCAGACAACTGGAAACCTCGCTGGTGACAGCCGACGGCGCGGAGCGTCCCGCAGAGGTCGAGGTGTCGCTCATCGACCACGACCAGTTCCGTGGCACCGTCGGCGTCGTCCGCGACCGAACCGAACTCGTCGAGGCCCGCGAGGACCTGCGAGACGAACGGGACCGCTTCTCGTACCTGTTCAACAACCTCCCCGACGCCGTCGCCGAGACGGAGGTCAGCGACGACCAGCCCCTCGTCCGCTCCGTGAACCCCGCATTCACCGAGGTATTCGGGCTGGACCACACAGCGGTCCTCGACGAGAGTCTCGACGAACTCGTCCAGCCACCGACCGAGACAGCGAGCGATGAAGCGTCACGGCTCACCGACTTCGACGGCGACGAGGCGGTTCGAACGGCCGAGATTCGCCGCCGCACCGCCGACGGCTTCCGCGACTTCCTCTTTCGGGGTATCCCGTACCGCCGCGACGACAGGCGCGTCTGGGGCTTTTGCATTTACACTGACATCACCGACCAGAAAGAGCGCGAGCGCCGACTGGAGGTACTCAACCGCGTCCTCCGGCACAACCTCCGTAACGACCTGACGGTGGTGATGGGGTTCGCCGACGAACTGGCTACCCGCCTCACCGACGAGGACCACCTTTCCTTGCTCGACCGTCTCCAGCAGAAGGCCGCCGACGTCGCCGCGCTCAGTGACCGCGCCCGCGAGATAGAGCGTTCTATCCGGCGGGACGACGCCGGGAACAAGCCCGTCCCCGTCGTCGATGCCGTCACGTCGCTCGTGGACACCTACGAGCGCAACCACGGTGTGACCGTCGAGATGGACGTTCCGGAGACGGACGCCCGGACGGCCGACGGCCGCTTCACCCGAGTCGTCGAGGAGTTGTTGAACAACAGCGTCGAGCACGCGGGTTCGGACCCCGCCCTCTCGATAGACATCGCGACGACCGAACAACGAGTGACAGTCACGGTCGCGGACGACGGGCCGGGGATTCCGGCCCACGAACTCGACGTGTTGACCGGTGAGGAACCGATCACGCAACTCAGCCACAGCAGCGGGCTGGGGCTCTGGCTCGTCGTCTGGATGACGGAGTCCTACGGCGGGACGGTGACGTTCGACGGAACGGACGAAACTGGGACGGTCGTGACGCTTACACTCCCCCGAGCGGACGACTAGACCGACTCTCGGACCCGGTCGGCGAGGACATCGTACTGTTCGGTCCCCGTCCCTTTCTGGACGAAGCCGGTGACACCGGCTTCCTCGGCCTCGGGCTGCACGTCTTCGGGTTCGCGAGCGCTGAACAGCAGGAAGGGGAGCGTCCCGTCGTGTTCTCGAATCGCCGTACAGAGCTCGATACCGTCGAGTTTCGGCATCTTGTAGTCACTGACGACGGCGGCGTACTCGCCCGACAGTGCCATCTCCAGTGCCGTCTCTGGGTCGGCTTCCATCGTCACTTCGAGGTCGTCTTCGCGCGCAAGGAAGGTCCCCACGATCTCGAGTACGTCCCGGTCTTCGTCCACCACTAGTACCTCCACGGTCATCGACTAGCCTTCGTCGCTACTGGCGTAAAATACCTCTGTCACTGCATCCCATCCAGGTCGACGAACGCCGACCGGTCGGCGCTGAGCCACGTCGACATCCGAGCGACGCCGGACAGGCCCGGCGGATAGACGGTACAGCGGTCCGGTCCGTCGGTGTACTGCACCACGGTCATGGACAGTTCCACGTCGGCGCGCTCTGGAGAAGTGCGGGTGTCGTCCGCCACCCAGTCCGGTTCGGTGCTCATTGCCTCTACGCGTGGCATCGATAACCACTCCTAAAACGGCTGCTAAGAACTCTCTGTAGGGCTATTGATACGGACTGCGGTAGTCCGAACCGGAACGATCGTGCAACCGCGTCCGGTCGCCCGGAAAATAGCGACGGCAGTCCGTATGAGTCGTCTATGCGGCCTGACCGGTGTCGACTTCGCCGTCGATACGGACGAATCCGTAGTCACACTCCGGACAGTGCCACTTGACCTTCGTTCCGAGGTGCATCGTCGTGCTTGCGACCTTCCAGAAGTCACGGTACTCCTCACACTCCGGGCAGTAGTGTTCCAGTTCGAGGCTCATGGACGCTGGTTTCGAGCGCGGCCAATTGAAGCTCCCGGTTTCGCGGGCGGGGAGACCCCAACAGGCAAACCGACGGGGCACCGAGCGAACGTATGGCATCTGACCCGACGCGGCCATCGGCGCTCTCACTCGACGCCGAGGCCATCTCGCCGAGCGAAACGGCGACGGCGACGTTCGGCATGGGCTGTTTCTGGGGGCCCGACGCCCGGTTCGGCGCGATGCCGGGCGTCGTTCGCACGCGCGTCGGCTACGCCGGCGGCGACGACACGGACCCCAGCTACTACTCGCTCGGCGACCACACCGAGGTCGTTCAGGTCGCATACGACCCCGAAAAGCGCTCCTACGAGGACCTACTGGACGTGTTCTGGGAGAATCACAGTCCGTTCTCCGCCCCGCACAAGCGACAGTACCGCGGCATCGTATTGGCTCACAACGGCGAACAGCGCGAGGCCGCAACCGCCTCGCAGGCAGCTCTCGAAGACCGAACCGGAAAGGCCGTCCAGACCGAAATCGAGTCACTCGACGGCTTCTATCCTGCCGAAGCCTACCACCAGAAGTACGAACTCCGCTCGACGCCCGTCGTGAGCGACGAACTCGAATCGCTGTACGGTCCGGCGTTCGTCGAATCGACGGTGGCCGCTCGTCTCAACGGCTTCGTCGCGGGCCACGGCGACGAGGAGCGGCGACGCGCCGTCCTCGCGGACGTGGACCTCTCGCCGGCGGCCCTCTCGGAAGTCCGGCGACGGCTCTGAGGCGGCCTCGAACCGGCCGCCCCCGGCTATAAGGCCGTGGCATGCCCATCTCGGGTATGCCCATCTACACTGGCCGGGGCGACCAGGGACAGACCGACCTCCGGAACATGGAGCGAGTGTCGAAAGACTCCCGGCGCATCGAGGCCTACGGTACCGTCGACGAGGTGAACGCGCTGGTCGGTGTCGTCCGCCCTACCGGGCACGACGACATCGACAAACACCTCCGGGAGATACAGAACCACCTCCACATCGTGCAGGCTGACTTCGCTAACCCGCAGCCCGACGAAGACGACCCACGGATTACCGAGGACCACGTAGACGAGATCGAGGACATCGTCGACGAGGCCAACGAGGAACTCGACCCGCTTCAGTCCTTTATCCTGCCGTCCGGGTCCGAACCCGGCGCGAAACTGCACCACGCGCGGGCGGTCTGTCGGCGGGCCGAGCGCCGCGCCGTCTCGTTTTCCGCCGAGGAAGCGGGCGTCAACGAGACGGCCATCGTCTACCTCAATCGTCTCTCGGACGCGCTGTTCACGCTCGCGCGACTGGTCAACAAGCGCGAGGGCGTCCGCGAGGAGAACCCCGAATACTGAGTCCCACGAACGACTTTTCACGATCGACGCCGACCATCTGCATGTCGATGTCTGATACACGTTCTCCGGACGTCAGGACGCGTGGTCCGGACGACGACCCGGCCGTGACCGTCGTCGCCGGCGTCCACGGCGACGAACCGAGCGGCGTGCACGCCGTCGAACGAGTCCTCGACGCGGGCCACGAGTTCCAGCGACCGGTCCAGTTCGTCATCGCACACCCGGAGGCAGTCGACGCCGACCAGCGGTATCTCGACGTGGACATGAACCGGGTGTTTCCGGGCGACCGAGACAGTGACGACCGGGAACGACGACTCGCAGCAGAACTGCTCGATGTCGTCGGCGAGACGCCGACGCTCTCCCTGCATGCGACCCACTCGCAAGTGGACCCAATCGCGCTGGTCTCCCGCGAGTTCCCGCGAGCGGTGGAGACGGCGGCGAGACTGCCCACGCCGACGGTGGTCGATACGACCGACGCTGTCGACGGCGCACTGAACCGGTTCGGCGATGTCGTCACTGTCGAGACCGGCCAACAGCGAACCGAGGCCGCGACCGAGTCCGGCGTCCTGTTCATCGAGGCGTTCCTCCGTCTCCACGACGCGCTTCCGGGCGTCGTCAACGACGCCGCGCCGACGTTCTACCAGGAGGACAGCGCCGTCGAGAAGCCCGCGAGCGCCTCGCCCCATGCCACCTGTAGCGACGTGTACGAGCTGAAAGTGAAGAACTTCGAGCAAGTGCCGACTGGCACCGTCTGGGCCACCGTCGACGGCGAGGAACTGGTCGCCGAGGAGGCGTTCGTCCCGATCCTCATGTCCGAGTGCGGCTATCAAGACATCTTCGGCTACAAGGGACATATCGCCGGTGAGACGCTCTCAGAAGCCCGCGAGCACTGGGGGCTTGAGTAAGCCGGGCGTGGGCATTTATCCGTCGGTTCTCTAAGGAGGGTATGTCACAACAGCCGGACGCAGCGGAGTTGCCGACGAGCAGCGACCTTCCGGATAGCCCGATTCACACGACTGGGACAGACCACCTCACTATCGTGGGTAGCAACGCCGAGGACACGATCGCGTACTACCGAGATTTACTGGGGATGCCGCTGGTGATGCGACAGCCGAACCTCGACGACCCGGACTCGACGCATCTCTTCTTCGACGCCGGGGACGGTCGCATCCTGACCTTCTTCGTCGGCGACCGGACCTCGGACCCGCGGCCGGTCCAACCGACGGTCGGCGGCGTCCACCACATCTCTGTCAGCGTCGACCCCGAGAAGTTCCGCGAGATGCGCGAGGCACTGACTGAGGCTGGACGGCAGTTCAGCGAGTTCGACCGGGGGATCTTCCACTCGGTGTACACCCGGGACCACAACGGGCTACTGGTCGAACTAGCGGCCGACAGATACGACATCCCCGACGACCGTCGGGGTGAGGTGATGGCCATCGCCCAGCGTCTCCGCGAGGAAGACGGAGCGGACTACGCGAAGGACGAGCACGTAGAGGCGGCGCTCGAAGAACTCGGCCTGCCGGCCGAAGCGTACGACCTCCCCGACGCCGACGGCGGCGCTGGCGGCCTCCGATAGGGACCAGTCAGCAGGCCACCGTCAGCCTGTCCCACAGATTATTGTACGACGGTCACCTCTCACACGGCGATGACAGCGACGTTCGAACTCTACACGGACTCGGCCGGCGACTGGCGGTGGCGACTGCGCCACTCGAACGGGAACATCGTCGCGGACAGCGGCGAGGGGTACACGAGCAAGGCGAAGGCTAAGCAGGGCATCCGGAGCGTGAAGTCCAACGCGTCGGACGCCGAAATCGAGGAGGTGTGAGGTGACGCGCGGTCGCGTGGGTTCGCAATAGCAAAGTGACCGGCCCGGAAGGGTGAGGTATGAAAGCAACCGCGAAGGCCCACCCGATTCAGGGGTTGGTCAAGTACCACGGGATGCGAGACGAGGAACTCCGACTCCCGTACCACGACAGCATCTCCGTCTGTACCGCGCCGAGTCACTCGAAGACGACAGCCGAGTTCGACCCCGACCTCGACGGTGACAGCTACGTCATCGACGGGGAGACGGTCACGGGCCGGGGAGCCGAACGCATCGACGCCGTCGTCGAGCACGTCCGCGAGCTGGCGGGAATCGACCACGCGGTCCGCTTCGAGTCCGCGAACGACTTCCCGACCAACATCGGCTTTGGCTCCTCTTCCTCCGGTTTTGCCGCCGCCGCGATGGCGCTGGTCGAGGCCGCCGGTCTGGAGATGACCCGCCCGGAGATTTCGACGGTCGCCCGCCGTGGCTCTTCCTCCGCAGCCCGCGCCGTCACGGGGGCGTTCTCGCACCTGCGGACGGGGATGAACGACAAGGATTGCCGGAGCGAACGCATCGAGACCGACCTCGAAGACGACCTGCGAATCGTCGCGGGGATGGTCCCTTCCTACAAGGAGACTGAAGCAGCCCACAAAGAGGCGGCCGACAGCCACATGTTCGAAGGTCGGATGGCCCACATCCACGGCCAGATTTCGGACATGCGTGACGCCCTCTACGACGCCGACTTCGACCGGGCGTTCGAACTGGCAGAGCACGACTCCCTCTCGCTGGCGGCGACGACGATGACCGGTCCCGCTGGATGGGTGTACTGGCAACCCCGAACCATCGAGATATTCAACGCCGTGCGCGAACTGCGCAACGAGGAAGACGTGCCAGTGTACTTCTCCGTCGACACCGGCGCGAGCGTCTACATCAATACCACCGAGCAATACGTCGACCGGGTCGAGGAGACGGTCGCCGACTGCGGCGTCGACACCCGCGTCTGGGGCGTCGGCGGACCCGCCCGCGTCCTCGACGAAGACGAGGCGCTGTTCTAAGTTCCCAATTTTGACGCTTGGGCTGGAACAGGACTATCCCGCTCCGGACCGAACTTCGGGCCATGCGTGTCGCCGTTCTCGGTGCCGGGTACGCCGGCCTCACACTCGCTCGGAAACTCGAACGATCGTTGCCCGACGAGGCGGACCTCGTCGTCGTCGACGAGCAACACGACCACCTCGTCCAGCACGAACTCCATCGCGTCGTCCGGCGACCGTCGCTGGCTGACGACATCACGGTCGAGTTGGACGAGGTGCTCGACTGCGCGGTTCGCCAGGCGTCGGTGACCGACCTCGACGCCGACGACGGCGAGGCAACGCTGGCACCCACGGACGGCGACGAGGAGACGCTTAGCTACGACGTGGGCGCGGTGTGTCTCGGCGCGGAGACGGCCTTCTACGACCTCCCGGGCGTGCGCGAACACGGGACGCCGCTGAAGCGCCTCGACCACGCTCGCGAGATTCGGACTAATTTCCTCGCTCTCGGCGACGACGACCGGGTCGTCGTCGGCGGCGCGGGCCTCTCGGGCGTGCAGGTCGCCGGCGAACTGGCGGCGTTGGCCGACGAGGAGGGTATCGACGCCGAGGTGCTCCTCCTCGAACAGCTAGACGCTGTCGCCCCGTCGTTCCCCGAGTCGTTTCAGGAGGCGGTTCACGAGTCGCTCGTCGACGCCGGTGTGACCGTCCGCACCGGCACCGGCGTCGCGGCTGCCACAGACGGCGCGATGATGCTTGACTCAGACGAGAAACTGCCCTACGACCAGTTCGTCTGGACCGGCGGCATTCAGGGACCCGGCGCGCTCGACGACGAGCGGCCGGTCGTCAGGGCCGACCTCCGGCTGGGCGAATCCACGTTCGCTGTCGGCGACGCCGCCCGCGTGGTGGACAGCAACGGCGAGGCCGTTCCCGCGAGCGCTTCCGCGGCCATCCGTGAGGCTAACGTCGCCGCCGAGAACGTCGAAGCGCTGGTCGAACACCGACTTGATCACGATGACGGGGCGTTCGAACCGCGTCTCACGCAGTATCGGTTCGAAGTGCCGGGGTGGTTAGTCTCGGTCGGCAACGACGCCGTGGCGAAGGTCGGGCCGACGATACTCACCGGTCGCACCGCACTGGCGCTGAAGACCACGGTTGGTGCGGGCTATCTCGGCAGCGTCGGGGCGAGGAAGAACGCCTCGGACCTCGTCCGCGAGGAACTGGGTATCGATATCGGCGACGACGTGACCGACGACCTCGCCGCCGAACTCCCCGACGACGTAGTGGACGTGGCTGAATCGGACGATCGGCGAGACGACGCGTAACTATCCGTGCCCGAACTCAGTACGTTCCTTCCGGCGGCGTTCGCCCTCGGTCTCGCGCTGGTCCACCTGTTCGCCGGTCGGCTCACCTTCCTGGACGTAATGCCGCGGAGTCGCTGGTTGTCCCTCTCGGGCGGCAGTGCCGTCGCCTACGTCTTCGTCCACATCTTACCGGAGATCCAGAGCGCCGGGACGGACATCGACCAGACCGCGAGTGCCCTCGTGCGGTTGGAACATCACGTCTATCTCATCGCACTCCTCGGCTTCACGGCGTTTTACGGCATCGAGCAGTACGTCCGAAAGGCTAAAGCGCGAGGCGAGAACGAGGGAGGTTCAGAGTCTCACGGCGTGTTCTGGGTCCACATTGGGACGTTCACGCTCTACAACGTCCTCATCGGCTATCTGCTCCTCCATCGAGAGGAGAGCGGTGTCGCGTCCCTCGCGATCTTCTTCGTCGCCATGGCGTTGCACTTCTTCGTGAACGACTACGGTCTCCGCGAGTACCACGGGAGCGCGTACCGCCGATACGGGCGGTAGGCCCTCGCGGTCGCCGTGTTCGTCGGTCTCGGTCTCGGCTACGTCGTCGAGGTGAGCGAACTCCTGTTGGCGGTCCTCTTCGCGCTGCTGGCGGGCGGCATTGTCCTCAACGTCATCAAAGAAGAACTGCCCGCCGAGCGCCAGAGCCGGTTCTGGGCGTTCGTCGTGGGCGTCGTCGGGTACACCGCGCTGTTGCTGTCGATCTGAGGCGCGGATTCGACGGCGTCAGTCGTCCGTACTGGTCGCTTCTTCGAGCGCGTCGTCTGGCTCGACCCAGATGACGAACTGGTCGTGATCTTCGCGGTCGATGACGCCGTTGACGTACTCGCCGTCCACCGGCGGGTCGTTGACCTCTGACTCGGCGACGGGGACGACCTGCCGGACGGCGTCGACGACCCATCCGACCGCGCCCTGCTCCTCGAACATCCCGGGGTCGAAGACGACGATCAGGTTCTTCTCGCCGTCGGCGTCGATGTCCATCATCCGCTTGGGGTCGAGGATGGTCGTGATCTGTCCACGGAGGTCGACGACGCCTTCCACGTAGTCGGGTGTGTTCGGGACGCGCGTGACCGCTTCGCGCTTGACGATCTCCTCGACGTACTCGATGTCGAGACAGTAGTACTCCTCGCCGAGCGCGAATTCGAGAACGCGCACCAGCTCCTCTTTCTGCCCCCCTTCTTCTTCCATTGCCGCCCGGGCCGACCCGTCCACGCGTTCGCCGGTTCCCGTCGCCATCGCCTCGTCTAAGAGCTGCTGGTCCGGGAGTTCGACGCCGGTCGGTCCCTGCATCGGCGAGGCTGTCGCGGCGATATCACCGGATCGCACTCCGCCCGCACCACTGGTCGCAGGTCCGTCATCGGCGACCTGTGCGGCGGCCGCCGCGGCCCGCTCGGCGGCCGCCGTCGCGTCCGACTGGGAATCGACCGTGTCGGACCCGTCGCTCGCGGGCTCTGCTGACGTGGTCCCGTCGGCCGTCGATGCCGTCTCGTCGGCCGTCGGTTCGGCCGCCGCAGCGGTTGGCTCATCGGCTTCGGCCGACGAGTCGTCACCGTCAGTATCGGCGGATATCTCCGTCTCTACGGCTGTGTCTGCATCTCCGTCCGTCTCTGTCTCCGCATCAGTCTCTTCGGCTTGGTCCGGCGACGCTCCGTCGTCGGCCGCCGTCCCCTCGTCGTCCGTTCTGTTCCCCTGGCGCATGTTACGGATGCGCTCTGCTCTGTCCATACGGTCGTCGTCACTCATGCTGGTATCTCCGTGTAGCCGAACTGCCTGTCCAGATTTGCGGCGATGTCCTCGAAGACATCCGCCATGTCACATTCCTCGTCGCTCCCGAATATCGAGTTCCCCTGTGTGTACGCCCGCTGGAGGGCAACGCGCTTGCGAACCCGCCAGACTGGGCTGTCGGGGAACGCCGCGTCGAACCACTCCAACATCGTCTCGTCTTCCGAAGTCGTCTCGATGCGGTTGGCCACGACGCCGAGCGTTCGAACCGAGACGCCGGTCTGTCGCTCTAAGGCCGCCATCTGGTCCATCAGGAGTTCGATGGCGCGCTCGGAGGTGGCTTCTGCGAGCGCTGGGATGAGGATGTTCCCCGCGGCAAACACGCCGGCATCGGTTAGCTTGCCGTAGAACGGCGGGGAGTCGATAACGACGTAATCGTACCCCGAGACCGTCGAGAGCGCCCGGTCAAGCGTATCGAGCGCGTGGTCACCGGTAACCATCTTCGGCGTGACGTTCAGCGCAAAGGCCGAGAGCGCCGCCGGGTCAATGTCGTGACTCCCCGTGCGGACCCGTGCGATGAGGTCTGCGATGGTCAGTTCGTGTTCGGCCTGTAGCATGTCGATGCTGGCGGGGACGACGTCCATCTCCTCGTGTTCGACCACGAGGTCGGCGAGCCCGTTGGGATCACCCGTTAGCACGTCGAACAGCGTCGGCGGCTGGGCGTCGTAGGCGTCGGCGAGGCCCAGTCCCTCCGTGGCGTTACCCTGTGGGTCTAAGTCCACGAAGAGGACATCCCGCCCGCGGTCGCTTAGGGCACCGGCTACGTTGATCGCTACCGTTGTCTTGCCGGTCCCGCCCTTCGCGTTCGTCACGCAGATACGGGCTGGATCGGACGTGGAGTGCCGGTTCATCGTCGAAGTGAGCGAACGTCTGTGATGGGAGCGTATAAAAATACGCCCCCGATTATCAACGGCGGAACTGAGCGGCGGCAGCCGAATCGGCGGCGAGAGCCCGGTGAACGCCGTCTGACAGCCGTCGGACGGGTGCAAGATTTAACTTTATGTAGTTGAAACACAAGTGGTAATGACCATCAACCCGCGCGACTACGATCTGGACGAACTGCGGAAAATCGCCCGCCAACGCGGCGATCGGGAGAACGGGAACGGCCTCGGCGACGGGGAGATGCCCGACCCGGCGAATCTGGACGTGGGGCTGGAAGATGGCGACGAGGACGTCGTGGCTGGCAGCTCACTCCGGTCGGGGCTCTACCGCGAACTACTTCCGTTTCTCGCCGGCGACAGCCAGGAAAAGCCCTATCTCGGAACGCTGCCCGAGACGTACGCCGCCGAGTTCGTCGTCTTCGAGTGGTTGGAGTTCCTGTTGATGCACTCGGGCTATCAGGGGGCTGACGAGGCACTCGCCTACTACGAATCTATCGACTGGATTACCGAGGATGTCGAGTCGGACCTCTCGGATTACCTGTTGGGGATCGACGAGTCGGCGACCAACGACAGCAACGACCTCAGCGTGGACGATCACATGCTGAGTCTGGTGTACGTTGCGAAACTGGCTGCGATGACGTAGAACCGCCAGCGGGTGGTCACTATCAACGCTGATTCTTGACGAGAGGTTATATATCGAGGCGGGGATAAGACGGGAAACATGAGTGACGACGACGCAGCCGACGCGGCATCCGGCAGCGGCCGGTCGGTGCCGGTGGGTGTGAAACTCGGCAGCACCAGAACGGTCATCGCCCTACCCGACGACCACGGAACCGAGAACCGAATCATCAAGACACTGACCTGCATGGCGACCTACGAGGACGCCCTGACCGGCGAGGAGAAGGTGCTCTACGGCGAGGAGGCAGCCCGCGAGTACCCCGATCGCGTCCAGTACATGCTTCGGTCCGGACTGCCCGAAGACGAGGACCGCGCGGAGATGACCAAGAAGTTCTTCGAGGCGCTCATCGAGGAGAACGACATCCCGGCCGACAGCGGCGTCGTCTACGCCATTCCGACTATCGACAACCCCGCCGGGCTGGACAACCTCCGGGCGGTCATCGAGGAGTCCTCTATCGGCCTTGACCTCGTCGAAAGCTACCCTGAGTCGCTGTGTGGCTCCATCCCCGCCTTCGGCGAGGAGTTAGAGGCCATCGACGAGATATTCATCTCGGTCAACATGGGCTCGACGAACTTGGAAGCTTCCGCCTATCGGCGCGGCGAGCAGTTAGCGCCCTTCACGACCGGCGCGGTCACCGGCAACGAAGTCGACCGGATGATCGCGAACTACGTCGAGGAGGAGACCCAGGGACGGGTCAACATCGACACACAGACCGCCCGCGAGTACAAGGAAGAACACGCCGACTTCGTGGAGTTCGAACCTTTCACTGATATCATCCAGCAGCCCGGCGGCGGCACCCACGAGTTCACCATCGAGCGCTCAGTGATGGACGCAGTCGACGAGTATCTCGACGACGCGGTGGACGAGCTCGCCAACACCTTCCTGCCGGAACTGGCAAACGACTACATGAAGGTCTACCAGTTGGCACTGGACCGTCCAATCGTGCTCACCGGCGGGATGGCCTGCATCCCCGGTATCGTCGAGGAGTTCGAGGCGCGCCTCAGCGAGGAACTGAACCGCGAGATCGAGGCAACCGCCGCCGAGCAGCCCGATGTCGCGCCTACAGTCGGCGCACAGCGCATCGCGGCCCGGCTCGTCGAGAACAGCTAACGGGCGTTCCCGCCCCAGCAGTCGAGCCACTGTTCGATGGTCGGGCGCGGCCCGAACCGCTCCAGCGCCCGTCCGTTCGAGAGAACGGCGAATACCTCGGTATCTATCCGAATGTCGATGCCAGGAGACGACCGTTCCTCGGGGCTCGCCCCGTACAACCCTACGCGTGGCATGTGACAGAATAATTTCCCGTCCTACCTAAATGTCCGTCAGACGGATGTCTGCCGTTCGAGAGGATCGAACACACGAGGGAAATAGAGACACAGAGCGGACCTCGAACGATATCGGAACCGTTGCTTCCGTATTTCCATAAATCCTACACTAGAATATCAGAATCTATACGTAGGTATCAAGTCTTTCGACGCTGTAAACTGCGATGATGGGCGAGATTATCAAAATAAATAATTACGAGGGCGATCTCCCCTCGCTGCTCACGCAGACCGGCTCGGGAGGCGTGTTCTCGGGGGGCTACCTCCACGACCGGGCGGCGGCAGCGGTTCTCGAAGCCGAGGAGACGCCGGCGTTCGTTCTCACGAACCGCAAGCGCGGGGTGATCGTCGAAACGGCCGAAGCCACGGAGACCGTTCGGCCCGGTCGGGGCTATCGGACGATCGCGGTGGTTACCGACCGGCGCGTTCTCGTGCTGGTTGGCGACGAATCGGGGGACCGAGAGGTAGCGGTGTCGCTCGTGGACATCGACGAAGTGGAGTGGGAAACGGGACTCCGCGGCGGCTCTCTCACGGTCGTTCGAGAGGGGCACTCGACGGTAGAGATTCAGACGGCGACTGACGGGCTCGAAGCGGTCGCCGAGTACCTCGATGCGGCTTCACAGGCTTGGCGACGCGTCGAGTCGGAGTTCGACAGAGCAACGGAACTGCTCGTGACGGCGACCGAACATCGGGAAGCGGGCCGGTACGACGAGGCGGCTTCGGCCGTCGAGCAGGCACGAGACCGTACCGAGACGGCGCGAGGTGTCGCGTTCCGCTTCGCCGCGGAGTACAGCGGAACAGCGCTGCAAGAGCGGGTCGACCCCCTCGAAGCCCGCTGCGTGCGAACGCTCGCGGAGATACACGTCGGTCGCGCTCGCGTGGCGACAGACGACGGCGAGACGCGCTGGCGTGAGGGCGAGTACGAGGCGGCCTACGACGCCTACGAGCGCGCCCGAGAGGAGTACGACGCGGCGCTCGCGCTCGACCACACCGCAATCGACGACGTGAACGGGATACGCGAGGAGCGGGACCGCCTAGACCGTATCGTCGACCACCTCGAGAAGTCGCCGCTCCGGAAGGCCGTCACGGCTGACAAGGCCGCCGTCGCGGCAGACGACCCCGAGGACGCGATAGCGCACTGGAACGAGGCGATGACCCACTACCGGACGGCATTGGAGATCGACTGGGGGGCTGAGAACAGGCGATTCGCGGGCGATACGGCGACGATTCGGGACCGTCTCGGCACTGTCGCCGAGAACCTCACGGCGACCCAGCGAACCGTCGCTGTCGATGCGATGCGCGCCGGCGACTGGTATAGCGACGCTGGACAGGCCGAGGTCGCCCTCGAAGAGTTTGCGGCCGCCGCCGACGCGTTCGAGGCGGCGCTCGTGACGGCCCGCGACTGCTATCCCGACGCGGTGGCTCATCTGGAGGCAGAGCAGAACGCACTCGAACAGCGACTCGAACGGACCGAGGCACTGGTGAACGGCGACGAGACCGTCCCGGACCGCATCGAGACATCGGCCGACCCCGACTACGCGGCCTCGGGAACGCTCGGCGAGCCATCCGACGACGGCCCAACGGCGATCGAGGACGCCATCCGCCCACCGTCGGACGCCACCGAACCGCTGCGCTCCGAACCGGACGAAGCGTCAGTCTCGACAGTTGACCGTCTCCGGACACTGGACGGGGACCAATTCGTCGACGTGGTCGCCAACGTTCTCGAAGAGACGGCGTGGGAGACGGGCGCTACCGGGTCCGAATCGCCGTTCGACCTGCGAGCGACGCGTGACGGCGATGCGTTAGGCGTCGTGGTCCACCGTTCGACGACCGACGGCGTGGCGAGTGACCACGTCGAGCGATGCCAGTCGCTCGCCGAGGAGACAGAAGTGGACGCGGTACTGTTCGCGACTGCGCTGGGCTTCCCTGCGAACGTCACGCCGCTCTCGTCGGACGCCGACGTGCGCCTGTTCGATGGGGCGAGTCTCGCCGCTATCATCGACGCACAGAACGTCAGACTGCCGGACGAAACCCGACCGATAGCGGGCAAACGGAAGCAAGGTTTATAGCCGCGTAAGTATCACTATCAATCATGAACTGTCCGAACTGCGACACTCGAATGACGTACAACGACGAGACGACGAAACTGACAGAGTTCGTCTGCCCCGTCTGTCACGACACGGTCATCGACTGGAAGTCCGCGGCCAGAAGCGCGCGTCTCGCCTGAGTCCCTCTTTTCGCCACCTTCCTTCCGCAGTGGCGACGCCAGCTTTCGGCGGCCGAGCAGATGTGTGCACGAACGAGCACGAACGATTGCCGAATGCTTTTATATTTGAGAGGGTGAGTTTCGCCAATGGTAGAGTCGCTGCGCGTCGGCTGTCTCTTCGTCGACTCGTGTTCCGACGAGCAGACCGCGGCGTACGAGTGGTGTGCGGGCGCGTTCGCGGATGTCGACCGCGTCTCGCTCTCGACGGTCGAGCCGACCGCGTACGACGTTCTCTGGTGGCACCGCGACGGAGCAATCGAGCCGGAGCGGCTCGCCGACGGTGGGGACGCGCTCGCATCGTTCGTGCGGGGCGGCGGGTCGCTCTTGCTGACCCTCGGTGCAATGGCGGCCGTCGAACCACTCGGCTTCGACGCCGTCGGTCCCGACGCCGTCGGCTGGGAGGAGGTCTCCGAGCCGATCGGGCCGCTGTGGAAGGCGCTGGTCGCAGACCACCCCATCGCGGAGGGGTTCGACACGCTCAGAGTCCACACCCGCGGCCCCGGTGTGACAGCACCGTACGCCCGCTACGAGACGGTCGCGCCGATGGAGGGCGACCTATTAGCCAGTACGGCCCGAGGAACCACGGACGTGGTCAAACAGATGTCGACCGTCTCGTGGCAACCCGGCGACGGCCACGTTCTCGGCATCGGGTCGGCCGTCTCCTTTCGCCAGCCTACGCACGACATCTGTCGCGGGAACCGCGAGACGCTCGTCTCGAACGCGCTCGCGGCGCTGGCCAGCAGTGAGACGGTCCCGCTCTCGGGACGGCCGAAGTCCGTCGAGGCGTTCTCGGAGATGCGCGAGCAATTAGCCGACGACCCGCATCGACCGACGTATCATGTCACCCCGCCAGCCAACTGGCTCAACGACCCGAACGGCCTCATTCACTGGAATGGCCGATATCACCTGTTCTATCAGTACAACCCGACCGGACCGTTCCACAACACCATCCACTGGGGTCACGCGGTCAGCGACGACCTGGTACACTGGGAGGACGAACCCGTCGCCCTCGCGCCCTCGCCCGACGGCCCGGACCGCGACGGCTGCTGGTCCGGCTGTGCGATCGACGACGACGGGACGGCGACGATACTCTACACCGGCGGTCGCGACAAAAAGCAGTTACCGTGTATCGCCACCGCGGTCGACGAGGGTCTGACTGCGTGGCGCAAGGACTCCGACAATCCGGTCATCGAGGAGATGCCGACCCAACCCGAGGTCCTCCAGACCGAACACTGGGACGGGGAGTTCCGCGACCACTGCGTCTGGCGCGAAGACGGCGTCTGGCACCAGTTGATCGGGGCCGGTATGGAGGGCGGCGGCGGCGCGGCGTTGCTGTACGTCTCCGAGGACCTGCGGGACTGGGAGTACCGCGGCCCCATCCTGACCGGCGACCGCGACACCGCCGGCACGGTCTGGGAGTGCCCCGAACTGCTCGACTTCGGCGAGCGGCAACTGCTGCACGTCTCGAACTACGAGGACGTGGTCTACTTTCTGGGCACCTACGAGGACGGCAAGTTCGACGCCGAGCACCGCGACAAACTCGACCACGGCGACTTCTACGCCCCCCAGTCGATGTGGACCGACGACGGCCGCATCCTCACGTGGGGCTGGATTCCCGAGGCGCGGGACGTGAGCGCACAGTGGGACGCCGGGTGGTCGGGCGCGATGTCACTGCCCCGCGAACTCGCACTCGCCGACGACGGCGGTCTCTGCCAGCGACCTGCCCCGGAACTCAAAGACCTCCGCGGGGCCAATACCCACCACGACGAACTCCGTCTGGACGGAAGCGACCGCCAGACGCTCGACGTCGAGAGCGAGACCTTCGAACTCCGCGCGACGATTCGCCTCGAAGACGCCGAGCGCGTCGAACTCTCCGTGTTGGAGACGCCCGGCCGAGACGAGTACACGCCTATCCGATACAGTCACACCAGCGAGATATCGGTCGACCGGGCGCGCGCGAGTCACGACCCGCAGGCGACCAACGCCACCCAGCGGATGGGCGTGACGCCGTACGACTCGCCGCTCTCGCTTCGCGTGTTCGTCGACGGCTCCGTCGTCGAAGTGTTCGCCAACGAGCGCCACTGTCTGACCACTCGCGTCTATCCGACCAGCGAGGACGCGACGGGTATCTCGCTATCGGCCGAGGGCGGTCGGGCGACGGTCGCGTCGCTCGACGTCTGGGAGATGGACGGCGCGTGGTCGGCCGAGCCGTCGGACTAGCGCTGTCGTCCCGGTTTAGCCCTGCCGTCCGAGTCTTACTCGCTACCGCCGTGGTAGCGCTCGCTCGCGTCGGCGTCGGCCGCCTCGCGCGCTCGCCGAATCAGTTCTTCGTCCGTTGGCGGCAGCGACTCGCCGGCCATCGGAATCTCCCAGTGACCGAGCTTCCCGACGATTCGGGTGCGGGTCCCGTCCACGTCGAGGCGGAGCGTCGGCGCGAGCGTCCCGCCGAAGCGTCGCATCTGTTCGGCCTCCGAGAGGTGCGCGATGTCGTCTAAGACCGGCCCGGCGAAGTCGAAGTAGTTGAAGAAACTCTGGACGAGCACCTCGTCGCCGTGGGCGAACGCCATCCACGAGTACGACTGGAACGGCGCGTTTTCGGGGTTCGTGGCGACGAGGCCGGACCCGTTCAGCGGCACGTACTCGCCGCGGAATGTCTCGGCGACGAAGCCGTACAGCGCGTCGAACCCCTCCAGTCCCGGTGCGAACGTGTGGAGATGGCTGGAGATAAAGAGGTAGTAGCGGCCGTCTTTGTAGACGACGTGGGGCCGTTCGAGTTCCTGGTTGGTGCCGACGGCGTCCAGTAGCGGCTCTTCGAGCTCCCACTTCAGGGGGTCGCCGGTCGGCGAGCGAGCGACGCCGACGCTGCCGTTGAACTCCTGTTGGGCGGCGTCGCCGTCACAGACGTCGCTGCCCTCCGGCACGGGGGAGTTCGCCTCGAAGAGGAGCCACGTCTCGCCCGTCTCGGGGTCCTCGAAGAACCACGGGTCGCGGAAGGTGTATATCATCCCGCGGGACTGGTCCTCGCGCTCGTAGCGCTCGCCGTCCGGGGACAGCAGCTCGTGATGAGTCCACGGCCCGCTGAGCGTGAATCCGTCGTCAGTGTCGATAGTGCCGCCGCTCGCGCCCACGATGCGCTGGGCGTAGGTGAGTTCTTCGGCGTCGTCCTCGCCCGCGGCCGTATAGAAGACGTAGACCGACTCGTCGTCGTCGTACAGCGCCGACCCCGCCCACTGGCGCTGGCCCAGCGCCTCCTCGAAGACCGGCCCGGCGTCGTGCCAGTTCCGGCCATCCGACGAGTAGAAACAGCGGATGGTCGCTACGTCGTGGCGCTTACCCGGCAGGAGGTCGGCAGGCGCGGTCAGCGAGAAGCAGACGCGATAGCCGTCGACCTCCGCGAGCGTCCCGTCACGGTTGCGGAGAAACCACGTATCCCAGATATGGACGTCCGGTATCTGATCGTTCTCGGGCGGATAGAATATCGGTGCGACCGTCTCGTCCGTGCGTTCGATGCCGCTCGCCTGCGCTCGCGTCCAACCTGAACGAGCGCGAAAGCCCGGTGAGCCGCCATTGAATGAGTCGTCGGTCATAGCTTCGTCTGCGTCCACGACCGGGATAGACTTTCCGGACGACTACAACGGCTGTTGTATCTAAATTTGCGTCCGACGGGAGTTACCGTCGGTGACAGCCGGGGGTCACTCCTCGGCCGACTCGTCGCCGTCGGCGCGGCCGACGCCTTCGGGTGCGTGGATATTCAGCGGCCGAATCCATTGATACCAGATAAACAGGACGCCGAGACCGTAGCCCAGCGCCCAGACGGCGCTACCGACCCACGGGTAGCCCAGTTGAGAGAGAAAGCCGTTGGCGAGACCGGGCACGATGACAATGGCGGCGATCGTCCCCGCCAGCGCGATCGTGTCGTTGCGATTCATCGGCCTCTCACCACCGCACGGCGGGCGGTCATACCGAACAGTACGGCGCTGAGTGGTTTAGGCGTGGCGTTTCCCGCCCGCGAGAGACAGCGACGAGACCGTCGTTCTCGTCCCGCCGTAGCCACCCCATTTTTATCGCAGTACGCCCTACGCCGGATGACGGGAATGTCTCAGAACCATACTGGCCGGTCGTCACAAGAAGATATTGCGTGGTGCTACGACGCCGTCCACCGAGTGTCGCGGACGTTTAGCCTCACGATTTCGGAACTCGACGAGCCGATGGCACGCGACATCTGCGTCGGATATCTCCTCTGCCGAGTCGCCGATACCATCGAGGACGCCGGACACATCCCCCCGGCGGCGCAAGCCGAACTCCTCCGACTCTACAGCAGAACGCTCGATCCAGCCGCCGATGCCTCGATTCGAGCGTTCGACGACGCCGCCGCACAGTGGCTACCGGGGACGATGACCGCCGACTGGGAAGTCGTCGACAACGCCTCCCGCGCGGTCGGCGTCTTCCGCTCGCTCGAACGCTCCTCGCTCGAAACCATCAGAAATCCGGTTCGTGAACTCGTCGACGGAATGGCGATGTTCGTCGATCGCTACGCCGAGGAGGGCGGCCTCCGCATCCAGACGCTCGACGAGCTAGAGGAGTACTGCTGGTACGCCGCCGGAACCGTCGGCACGCTCGTCACTGGACTCGTCTCCCACGAGGCATCCGACGAACAGGTCACACAGATGGAGGAGAACGCCCGCGCGTTCGCCCTCCTCCTCCAGTTGGTCAACGTCGCCAAGGACGCCGCGACCGACTTAGAGCAGGAGAACAACGTCTATCTCCCGCTCGAACTCTTAGAAGAGCAGGGACTGGACCACGACGACGTTGGCGACCCGGCCCATACCGACTCGCTCGTCCCGGTCATCGAACAGGTCACTGATCGTGCCGAGGGCTACTTAGACGGTGCACAGACGTGGCTCAAGGCAATGCCCGAAACCCGGGGCAACAAACTCTCGGCGTGGGCCATTCCGTTCTTGCTCGCCGTCGGCACCATCCGAGAACTCCGTCAGCGCCCCGCCGACGTCATCGAGGAGGGCAACGTCAAGATTTCCCGCGAGGAGGTCCACGCAGTCTGCCAGCAGTTCGTCGGCGACGGCGAACCCGCACTTGGCGACCTCCGGCAGAAGATCCGACAGCGCCCGCTCCACGAGTACTGAGACCGCGACCGGCCGGTTCGACCGTTCCGACCATTTTTGCTGCCGGACCGCGCAATCCTGAAACGTCACACGCGCTTAGGCGGAGCTATGACAGAGACGCTCGAACTACCCAACGGTGACACCGTCTCGCCCGAGGACGTGTTCCTCTACAACGACTACCCCTATCGCCTCGTCTGGTGCGACGGGGACCACGCCTTCGAACTCTCGCCGTTGTACTGGGGCGACAGCGGGATGGACGTCCCCTTCCCCGACCGCGAAGCGCTGGTCGACCAGTGGGAGTCCGATTCGAGAGGACTGCTGACGGCCGAGGAATGGGCCGGCTGGCTCGACGACGCCAGCGACGACCCGCGTTTCGACGACGAGGAGGTCGCGCAACTGGCCGCGGAGCTACCGACCGAGTGGGAGCCAGACAGCGAGTCCGAATCCGGCGGCGGTCTCCGGGACAGACTCGGACTCTAATGCGAGAGAAGTAGCTCGGCTTCCGGCGGCTATCGCGTGCGCTTCTCAGGGCGTCTCGATGTACGCGTAGTTCTCGCGGGCCTGCAGTTTCGTGAGTTCGCCGACGCCCGCGGGCACCGTCTCGACGCCGTCGATCAGCTCGGACTCGCTGATGCTGAACCCGTCCATCGAGTTCTGACACGCGCGAAACGAGACGCCGTCTTCGATGAGCGACCGCACGCGGTCGGGCTGTTCCGCCGTCGACTCTGCCAGTAGTTTGATACCCGCGCCGTTGGCGACGAGGACGGTGTTTTCCACCTCCGTCGAGTCGTCGGCGAGTAAGTTCGCCACGTTGTTGAGCGCGTGTTTCTGCTTGTCGGTGTCTGAAGCGAAATGAAAGACAGTACTCATCGTTGGCTCTGGGGTCGTGGTTTCGGTTTCCGTCTCGGTTTCGGTCGGTTCTGCTGTCTCTGTGTCGGTGTTGTCGGCTGGCATCCCGCCATCGCCGGTATCGCCATCGCCCGAACAACCGGCGACGCCGACTGCAGCGAGACCACCCGCCCACCGGAGGACCGTTCGTCTGGGGTGTTCGTCTGCCACGAGAAGAGTTTTGGTCCCGATATCCCTTACTACGACGTTGCTAAACTGGTCCTCTTCTGTGAAACATCACAGTCTCCATCGTAGAGCCGTTTGGAGGTAGAAATGAGTGGGTTGGGGGCGGAGTTGAACCGGAGTCACTTCACTCGCTACGCTCGCTCGTGACAGGGTTCAATCCGCCCAACGCACGATTCCTCCTCACGTTCGCTCGTCACAGAATAGAGTGGGTTGGGGCAGAGTTGAACCGACTGAAGACTCGCTTTGCTCGTCTTCTGGGGCTCAACTCCGACGACCGATATAGACGCCGCTGATTCCTCACGCTGTTCGTCACAGCCGGCGTCAGAAATGGGTTGGGGCGGAGTTGAACCGCCGACTTCCTCCGTGTGAAGGAGGTATCATAACCGGACTAGATCACCAACCCGGTACACCTGTGGCTATTCGACCGGCTACATTAAGAATTGCGTTCCGACTACGCTTCGGTCTGGCCTTTCTGGCGGTAGACCCCGACCTTCTCTCGAACGTTGCCGATCGTCCGTTCGCTCTTCTCACCGGCTTTCATCTGGAGGTCGGTAAGGTCGCTCTTGACTCTCTCTACCCGGCCCGGTTCGGGCTCTTTCTCCGTGCCCATCAGCTCCCGGACCCGCATCTCGATGGGTTCGAGTTCCGTCCTGAGACCCTTCCTGGCAGTCTGGCTGGCGCGCTTGAGGTAGTATCGGGTGTCTTCGAAGTGCCTGTTCATATCTGTTCTTTCGCAGAGGACGAATAAACCAGTTACGCTCAGTCGAGTGTGTACGAACTGTTTTGCGTCGCCGGGCGATACGTCGTGGTATGTTCACACGGGTGTCGATTCCGACGCCGTTCCAGGTCGGTGCGGTCAACGCCTACGTCGCGGGCCGTACCGTCGTCGACCCGGGGCCAGACAGCGAAGAGGCGTGGTCACGACTGCTCGAAGCTCTGGAAGCCAGAGAGCTCGTACCTGAGGATGTCACGCAGGTGCTCGTTACGCATCCCCATCCGGACCACTTCGGCCTGGCAGCGCGGTTTCGAAGCGAAGGCGCACGCGTCATCGCCACCCCGGACGCCGCCGACATCATGGAGGATTTCGGCGCGCGGCTGCGGTACGAACAGTCGTACTTCGCGGACTTCTTCGAGCGGTGTGGTATCTCTAGAGAGACCGCAGAGGCGGTTACACAGCTTCCGGAGGCGTTTCTCGCCTACGCCCAAAGCGTTGCTACGGATAGAACGGTCGAAAGCGATGATACGGTGACGGTAGACGACGAACCGCTCACCGTCGACGAGGTCACTGGTCACGCCGTCGGTGAGTGCATCTTCTCGTACGACACCGACGGCCGCCGAGAGGCCATCGTCGGCGACAACGTTCTCGGTGATATCACGCCCAATCCGTTTCTCCAGCCACCGCCGGACCGCGGCGGTCAGCGACCTCGCGTCCTCCCGGCGTTCAACGACTCGCTCCGCTGGCTCCGCGAACAGGGCCACGACAGATTTCTCACCGGCCACCGCGAACCGGTCGAATCGCCGGCCGAACGCATCGATGTCATCTTAGAAGAACACGACCAACGGACCGAGGAGGTCGCCGATATCGTGAGTGAGGGCACAACGACACCGGCCGACGTGATGACGGCGTTGTTCGGCGACCTGCCGGCGACGGAGTATTTCTCGGGGATGAGCGAGGCTGTCGGTCACTTGGACGTGCTCGAAGCGAACGGTCGCGTGGAAAAACGAGCGAGCGGCGGCGTCTTCGTCTACGGCTTACAGTAGTTCGGCTGCGCGCATCGCGAGGTCCGAGACGGTGCCGAAGCCGGGGATCAGGAGCACCGTCACGACGGCCGCGGCGACGATTGCAGTGTAGAGACCGGTCGGATACGAGTCGATAGAGCGGTCACCAGTCGGCTCTTCGACCCACATCGCCTTGACGACTCGCGAGTAGTAGAACAGCGACAGTGCGCTGTTGATGACCAGCGAGGCAGCGAGCGTCCACGCGCCGACGTTCAGCGTCGCCGAGAAGAGGTAGAACTTCGAGAAGAACCCACCACCGATTGGCAGGCCGGCGAGGCTGAAGAGGAAGATGGTCATCGCGGCACAGGCCAGCGGAGCCTGTCGCCCGAGACCGTTGTAGTCCTCGAAGCGGCGACCGACACCCCAGTACTCCGCCAGCGCGATGAACAGGAACGCGCCGGTGTTCATGAAGCCATAGACCAGCAGATGGGCCATCCCGGCGCTCATGCTGAAGGCCATCCCGTCGCCGGAGGCCGACAGCGCGGCCAGCCCGATGAGGACGTAGCCCGCGTGACCGACGCTGGAATACGCCATCATCCGCTTGACCTTCTCCTGGGTGGCCGCGGCGAAGTTCCCGACGAACATCGTCACGATCGCCAGGATCTGGAAGACGACGAACCAGCTGATGACGTCACCACTCGACGTAAGCGCGCCGATGGGGAACGCGACGGCGAAGGCGCGAAACGCCAGCACGAACCCGGCGGCTTTCGACGCCGACGAGAGGAACGCCGAGACAGGTGCGGGCGCGCCCTCGTATGCTTCCGGTGCCCAGAAATGGAACGGAACGGCGGCCATCTTGAAGGCGATTCCGCCGATGACCAGCAGGATACCGACGCCGAGTATCGACGCTGGCACCTGGGCCGACTGCGCCTGGATGGAACCATCGACGACCGCCTGGACGGTACCGCTGTCGATGGCCGCGGCGACGGCGTCGAACCGGAGGACGCCCGTCGCTGCGTACACCAGCGAGATGCCGTAGGCGAAGACGGCCGAGGACACTGCGCCGATGAGGAAGTACTTCAGGCCCGCCTCGACGCTTCCGCGGTTGTTCTTGAGAATCGCGACGAGCGCGTACGACGGCAGCGAGACGAGTTCGAACGCGACGAACGCCGTCGCCAGACTGTTCGCGGCGCTGAGGATGGACATCCCCGACGCCGATAGCAGCACGAGCGCGTAGAACTCGGCCTGGTAGGCGTGTTCTCTAATGTAGTCCGTACTCGCGAGCGTCACGAGCGCGGTGACGCTCGCCACGATGATCATGAAGAACAGCGCCATCTGGTCGACGACCAGCTGGCCGTTGAACAGCGTGGCGACTCCCTGACCGCCCTCTGACTGGGGGATCCCGGTGCCGCCGAAGATGAACCAGACGGCGAAGGCCAGCGAGGCCAGCGACCCGACGACGGAGACGCCGCCGAGCAGACTCGTGTTGGTCGTATCGGGATCGATGCTGTCGATTAACAGCAAGGCGAGCGCCGTCACACCGAGCGCGAGTGCCGGGGCGAGTGCCGCCCACGTGGGTAGCTGCACCATCTATGCACCACCTCCGGTGAGCGGCGCGATCGCGTGTTGAATCATGTCGTAGGAGAGGTCGGGGGCCACACCGAGTGCGATGACCAGCAGGAGGAGGACGGCCAGCGGCGCGACATCGTGGAACGCCGCAGGACCGACCTCGTAGTCCGTTTCCAGGTGGAAGCCACCGAAGAGCGTGCGTTGCATCGCCCACAGCAGGTAGCCGGCGACGATGACGATACCGAACATGGCGAGTGAGGTCAGTAGCGGTGCGGCACTACCGAGCGTCGCTGCGTCGAACGCGCCCTGGAAGATGAGGAACTCGGCGGCGAAGCCGGCCATCAGCGGCAGGCCCATGTAGCCGAAGGCCGCCGCGACGAAGATGCCGACCGTCCACGGCATCCGGTCTGCGAGGCCGGACATGTCACCAACCATCCGCGTGTGCGTCGTGTTGTAGATGACGCCGACGGTCATGAACATCAGTCCCGAGATGAGGCCGTGTGCGACCATCTGGAACGTCGCCCCGCCCATGCCGTGGGGCGTGAAGGCGACGAGGCCGAGGATGACGTACCCCATCGACGAGATGGAGGAGTACGCGACGATGCGTTTGAGGTCGCGTTGGGCCAGTGCCAGCATCGCACCGTAGATGACGCTGACGACGCCGACGATGGCGAGCGGGATGGCGAGCGCCCGCGCCGTCTCGGCGAGCATCGTGAAGTTGAACCGGAGCAACGCGTAGGTCCCCATCTTCAGGAGGACGCCGGCCAGCATGACCGACACCGGCGTCGGGGCCTCGACGTGGGCGTCGGGCAGCCACGTGTGCAGCGGGAAGACGGGCACCTTCACCGCGAAGCCGACGAACATCAGGACGAAGGAAATCGTCGCAAGTCCGATGCCTGCGATTTCAGGTAGTCCGGAGGCGTTCCGGAACGCTTCGGTCATCGCTGGTAGCGAAAGCGACGTGAGGTCCGTGCTGAACACCAGCGCGAACAGGCCCGCGAACATGACCAGCGAGGCCACGTTCGTGTAGACGAAGAACTTGATAGCGGCGTACTTCCGCCGAGGACCGCCCCAGACGCCGATGAGGAAGTACATCGGGATGAGCACACCCTCCCAGAAGACGAACCAGAGGAAGAAATCCAGCGCCGCGAAGACGCCGATGAGGCTCACCTCCATCAGGAGCATCAGGCCGTAGAACTGGGACTGGCGCTCGGAGATGGGCGTCCACGCCGAGACGATCGCCAGCGTGGTCAGGATGGTCGTCAGCGTGAGCAGCGGCATGCTGACGCCGTCTAGCCCGACGTAGTAGGAGATGCTGTAGCCGGCGAGGTCGATCCACGGAATCTGCTGACCGAACGCGACGCCTTCCGGCGACAGCAGGGCGTTGCCCGCCCCGCCGTTCTGGGTCAGGAAGACGTAGTACATGTAGATACTCGCCAGCGCGGGCACGGCGCTGACGGCCGCGGAGACTTTCCCGGCCAGGCGGTTTGGCGTCAGCATAACGCCGACGCTACCGAGGAGTGTTACTGCGAGGAGTGCAGCGATCCACATTCAGAACCACCCCCCGGCGAAGCCGAAGACGGCCAACAGAAGCACGAGTCCGAGCGTCAGCAACATCGCGTAGTTGTTGACGACACCCGACTGGATGCGACGCATCCGACTGCCGCCGAACAGACTCACACTGGAGACGCCGTTGACGACGCCGTCGACGACGCCCTGATCGAACTTATCCATCGCGCGCGAGAGTGGGTAGGTGGCACCCGTCGCGAGCCACACCTGATACTCGTCTTGATAGTAGTTGTGCATGAGTAGCGTCTTCAGACCGCCCAGTTTGTCCGTGTGCTCGGTCGGGCTGGGACCGCGGTACAGCGCCGTCGCGGCACCGGCACCAGCCAGCGCCAGTCCGAGCGAAACGGCCGCCGAGGCGAGCAGCGTCGGCGTCTCGCCCAGCGGATAGCCCGCACTGACGTGGGCCACGTCGTGTAGGAGCGTCTCGTAGTGGTGAAGCCCGGTGTTGAGCGCCGCGGGCCAACCGCCCTCTTCGGGGCCGAGGAGCCATGCGTGCAGGAAGTCGATGTGTGAACCCGTGAGTTCGACGACCGGTTTCATGTTGATGAACCCGACCGTCGCCGCCAGCACGCCGAGCACCGCGAGCGGCCCCTTGACGTTCCAGCGAACGCCGTGGGGGTTGCGCGCGGTGTCCGTCCGAGCGTTCCCGTGGAAGGTGAGGAACACCATCCGGAAGGTGTAGAAGCCGGTGAAGAAGACGGCCAGTAGTCCCATCGCGTACGCGAGGAGATACGCCGTCCCGAGACCGCCTTCGCTGCCGAATCCGTGGATGAGTGCCTCGTAGAGCACTTCGTCCTTCGACCAGAACCCGGCGAAGGGAACGATACCGGCGAGCGCCAGCGACCCGGAGAGGAACGCGTAGTAGGTCACCGGCATCTTGTCTTTCAGGCCACCCATGTCCCACATGTTCTCGTTGTGGTGCATGGCGATGATGACCGAGCCGGCACCGAGGAACAGCAGCGCCTTGAAGACGGCGTGGGTGGTCAGGTGGAAGACGGCGGCGACGTAGCCGCCGGACCCCAGCGCGAGCATCATATAGCCGTACTGAGAGATGGTGGAGTACGCGAGCACCTGCTTGATCTCCTGTTTGACGAGGCCCATCGTCGCCGCGAACAGGGCCGTGAAGCCACCGACGAGCGCGATGACGGCCAGCGCTGTCGGGGAGATCGCGTAGAACCCGTACATGCGTGCGACGAGGTAGACGCCGGCCGCGACCATCGTCGCCGCGTGGATGAGCGCGGAAACGGGCGTCGGACCCTCCATCGCGTCGGGGAGCCAGGTGTGAAGCGGGAACTGCGCGGACTTCCCGATGACGCCGCCGAGCACGAGCAGCCCGAGCACGGTGAACCACGCTTGCGGACCGAGACCGACCGTGTCGAGCATCCCGATGGCCTCCGTCTCGCCGTCGACGATGGCGTGTTCGGCCAGTACCGGGAAGCTCTCGGCGACCACTTCACCGCCCTGCGTGACGGGCGCGAAGAGGCCGGTACCGAAGGTCGCAAAGATGCCGACGACGCCGATGAGGAAGAAGTAGTCACCGAAGCGGGTGACGAGGAACGCCTTCTTCGCGGCGCTCGGCGGGCCATCCTCGCGGAACCAGAAGCCGATGAGCAGGTACGAACACAGGCCCACGAGCTCGAAGAACATGAACGCCATCAGCAGGTTGTTGGCGACGACGAACCCGAGCATGCTCGCGGTGAACAGGCCGAGTCCGGCGTAGTAGCGCGGGAGGCCGGTCTCGCCTTCGTCGTTCATGTAGCCAAGTGAGAAGACGTGGACGAGGAAGGCGATGAGACAGACGATGAGCAACATCAGCGCCGAGAGCGGGTCGAGCAAGAGTCCGAAGCGAAGCTGAAGCGACTCCACGCCGGCGACCCACGTGTAGATAAACTCGTTGTGGACGCTGCCGCCGGCGACGGTCAGCGCGACCCAGATAGAGAGCAGTAGGGACCCACCCGTCGCGGCGATGCCCGCGAGCGCGCCGCCTTTCGGCATGCGGTCGCCGGCAAACAGCGCGACGAGGAACGATACGAACGGGAGCAGCACGATCGCTGGAGCGTATGTGAATGCAGCCATCTGTTACCACCTCATCGTCGTCGCCTTCGTCACGTCTACGTCTGTGAAGTTGCGGTACAGCACGAGGATGATACCGATCCCGACCGCCACTTCGGCGGCGGCAAGCGCCATCGTGAACAGGCTAAATACCTGTCCAGTGAGGTTGCCGTGCTGGAGCGAGAACGCGACGAAGTTGATGTTCGCCGCGTTCAACATCAGCTCGACGGACATCAGGAAGATCAGCGCGTTCCGCCGAGTGAGGATACCGAAGAGGCCGATACAGAACACGGCCGCAGAGAGCAACAGGTACGCCTGTGCGGGAATCACGCGTCGTCACCCCCCGTCTCGACCGCCTCGCCACCGTCGGATCGCTGGCCCGACGTACCTCGCAGTCCATCGGACTGCTCACCACCGTCCGTGGCGACGGTGGTTTCGTCCGCCTCGCTACCGACGCCGAGACCGACGATCGCGCCGGCTTCCTCGCGGCGGGCCAGCATGACCGAACCGACCAGCGCGGCGACGAGGACGACGTCGATTATCTCGAAGGCGATGAGGAACCCTTCGCTTGGCACGGCCGACTCGCCCTCGCCCATCAGCACGCCGGGCGCGATATCGAACATCGCCGCGCCCAGACTCTTCGTGATGGCGGCACCTTCGCCGAACCCGGCCGGTGCCGGGAAGGAGACGCCGATGAAGACGGCTCCGAGGACGACGAACAGTGCGACTGCGGCCAGTCCCGCGACGAAGTTCCCTTCGGTGTTGAGTTCCGGTCGGTTCGTCATCGTGCCACCTCGATGACGGACTCGTCCTCGCGGGTCAACATCACCGCGAAGGTGATGAGGATGAGGACGCCCCCGACGTACACCAGAATTTGCATCGTTGCGACGAACGCCGCTTGGTTCAGGACGTAGAACACGGCGACGCTGACCAGTGACACACCAAGTAACAGCGCCGAATGCCAGACGTCCCGAACTAACACGACGCCTGCCGCACTGCCCACCGTCACCATGGCGAACAGTGCGAACGCGATTGACTCGTACAGTCCCATCT
The DNA here is from genome assembly GCF_004681185.1 of Haloarcula amylovorans. Classification (GTDB taxonomy): domain Archaea; phylum Halobacteriota; class Halobacteria; order Halobacteriales; family Haloarculaceae; genus Haloarcula; species Haloarcula amylovorans. Next base: position 1,255,737 of record NZ_SRIF01000002.1, read on the forward strand.
TATCTTGAGACTCTTTGCGGCGTCCCTTTGAAGATTCCTCTTTCGTCTCGGAATCGGGAGGGGTCGAACCGCCCTAGACGGTGGCCTGTCGGCAAGCTATTGACAGGTAGGTTATGAAAATGCCGCGAGAACCGAAAACGAGTCGCCGATACGGGTCGATTACTGATAGTCGATTTCGCCTTCGCCCTCACCGATCCACGCGCCCCGGTCGGGTTCGCGGGATTCGAGAGGATCGATGTCCTTGTACCACGGGACGTTCTTGAGCTGCTCCTTGTCGTAGGCGAACTCGTCTTTCGTGTCCGCGGTGAACTCGAAGTTCTGGGTCAGCAGGATGGCGTCGGTCGGGCAGACCTCCTCACAGAGGCGACAGTAGATACACTGGCCGATGTGGAGGTTATACTCCTCGCCGTTTCGCTGGTCGTCCATCACAATCTGGATGGTGTTGTTCGGACAGACGTTCTCGCACTGCCGACACCAGATACACCGCTCTTGGCTCCACTTGTGGACGCCGCGGAAGCGGGGACTTACCTCGGGGGCGACTTCCGGGTACTCCACCGTGAACGTCTCCCCGTCGAGGGCGTGTTTCATCGTCGTTGCCATGGATTTCAGGATGCCGATCATAGTCAGTTACCTCCGAATGTAGTCGTCGGTGCGCAGGTCGCCATCAGACGATCACCCCGACGATGACCGCGGTCAGTAGCAGGTTCGCGAGCGAGAGAACCAACATTCCCTTCCAGCCAATCTCGATGAGTTGGTCGATTCGCACGCGGGGAATCGCCGAGCGCGCCCACTGCGTGAACAGGAAGACTCCCCAGATCTTGATCATGAACCAGATAAATCCGAGACTCGCCGGTCCCGGCCCGGCCGGGCCGCCGAGGAAGATGGTGGCGATGATCGCGCCGCCGAGGAAGATGTGGATGAACTCCCCGAGGTAGATGAGCACGAAGTATACCGAGGAGTACTCCGTCTGATACCCGGCGACGATTTCGGTCGGGGCTTCCGGAATGTCGAAGGGGTTCCGGCCGACCTCCGCGAGGTTCGCGATCATGAACAGCACGAACGCGAAGGGGTTAACGAACGCGTACCACGAGGGCAGCGGCCCGATGAGCGGCTGGGTCTGGGCCGCGACGATTTCGCTCATCTGGAGCGACCCGGCGAAGAGGACCACCGAGGCACCGGTGAGGATAAGCGGAATCTCGTAGGCGACGTTCTGTGCGACGGCGCGCAGCCCGCCGAGGAAGGAGTACTTGTTGTTCGACGCGTAGCCGGCCATAATCAACCCGACCGAGGCGATAGAAGCCGTCGCGAACACGTAGGCCAGACCGACTTCGGGGTCTGCGAGGTGGATACCGCTTCCCATCGGGATGACAGCAAAGCCGAGCAACGCGGAGCTGGCGATGAGGAGCGGTGCGATGTCCCACGCAGGACGGTCGACGCCGTCGGGAACGATGAGTTCCTTCGAGAGCAGGCGAACCGCGTCAGCCGGGATGGTTCCCAGACCGAACGGGCCGATACGGTTGACGGCGATGCGGTCGGTGAACGCGGCGGTAATCTTTCGCTTCGCCCACGGGCCGGCCAGCGCCGTGTTCGTCATCATCAGCGTCCCGATAAGGGCCGCTCCCACGAGGCTCATCAGTATCATTACCGGCGTGCTGTTCGGGTCGAGCCCGACGAGTTCCGCCAGCGTCTCCGGAAGCGGGGCTGACTGCATCAGCGGTCGACCTCCCCGAGCACGATGTCGAGGCTACCGAGTGAGGCGATCATGTCCGGGATATACTCGCCCTGGGACATCTCCGGTAGCGTCTGGAGGTTCGAGAAGCACGGACTGCGAATCTTGAAACGAGCGGGCTTGTCCGTGCCGTCCGAGCGGATGTAGATGCCGAGTTCGCCCTTCGCACCTTCGACGGCGCGGTAGATCTCCCGGTCCGGGTCCGGACGCAGCGTCCGGGGAACGTTGGCCTGAATCTCGCGTTCGTCTTCGGGCCACTGTTCGAGGAGGTCCACACACTGTTCGATGATGCGCGCCGACTCCTCGACTTCCCGCATGCGGACGAGGACACGGCTGAAGTTGTCGCCGCCCTCCTCGGTGACGACGTTCCAGTCGAGTTCGTCGTAGTAGCCGTAGGGGTCGTCGCGGCGCAGGTCGTAGTCGACGCCCGACCCGCGTGCGACGGGACCAGTTGCGCCATATTGCTTGACCTCCTCGGGAGAGAGGACGCCGGTATCGACACACCGCATCTGGAAGATTTCGTTGCCCGTGATGAGGTCGTGGTACTCCTCCAGCTTGTGCGGCAGGCCGTCGAGGAAGTCTCGGGTCTTCTCGAAGAACTCCTCGCGCGGCTCCGGCAGGTCCCACGCGACCCCGCCGAGGCGCATGTAGTTGAACATCAGGCGCTGCCCGGTGAGGTCTTCGAGGATGTTCTGAATGACTTCGCGGTCGCGGAACGCGTACTGGAAGGTGGCGGTGAAGTCGCCGAAGACGTCCAGCGCGAACGTCCCGAGCGCGAGCATGTGTGCCGCGATACGGCACAGCTCGGCGGACATCGTCCGGATGACCTGTGCGTACTCGGGCACCTCGATGTCGGCGAGGTCCTCGGCCGCACGCGCGTACGCCCACTCGTTAAGGATACCGGCGGAGACGTAGTCCCACCGGTCGGGGTAGGGCATGATCTGGTGCCGATAGGTCCCGTTCTGACACATCTGCTCCTCACAGCGGTGGAGGTAGCCGATATCAGATTCGATGTCAGCAATCTGCTCGCCGTCGAGTACCGTCTTCACGTGCAGGACACCGTGGGTCGCCGGGTGGTGTGGACCGATGTTGACGAACATCGTGTCCGGGTCGTCCGCGCTACGGTGGTCGTCCTGCAGTGGGTTGGCGTTCTCGCGCAGCGTGACGATCTGTGGCTGGTCCTGGTTGTAGTCCTTCGAGAGCGGGTGGCCCTGCCACGTCTCGGGCAAGAGGATGCGCCGCAGGTCCGGGTGGTCGTCGTAGTTGATACCGACGAGGTCGTACGCCTCACGTTCGTGCCAGTCGGCCGTCGAGTAGACACGAGCGGCCGACTCGTTGTGGGGATCGTCCTTCGGTGAGGGAACGACGATCGACAGTTCCTGCGTGGGGTCGTCGAACTTCCGGAGGTGATAGATGGACTCGTAGCGGTCGTCGTACTCCTGTGCCGTGACGCAGGCACAGTGGTCGAAACCGGCTTCGGTCTTCAGCTTCGAGAGAACCTCCTGTACCTCGTCGGGTCGGATGACGAATCCTTCGGCGTTGACGTGGGTCTCGCGGTCGAGTACGTGGCCGCCGAGTAAGTCGGCCAGCGCGTCGTAGTCGAGCCCCTCGTCGGTAACGCCGACTTCGCTCGTCGTGCCGGGTGTGGGTTTCTCCAGACTCATGGCGAGTTGTCCCAGTTGTACCGCATCACGAGGTCGTCCTCGTCGATATCGTCGGCGAGTTTCTGAACGAGTTCGTCCTGTTCGAGGTCACCGAACTGTTCGAGTTCGTAGGGCTTGACCGTCACGGGCGAGGACTCGCCGTTCGCGATACGTTCTTGGAGTTTGGCGATGCCGTAGATAAGCGCCTCGGGGCGGGGCGGGCACCCAGGAACGTGGATGTCGACCGGGATAACTTCCTCAGCGCCCTTGATGACGTTGTAGCCTTCCTGGAACGGGCCGCCCGAGATGGTACACGAACCCATCGAGACGACGAACTTCGGTTCGGGCATCTGGTCGTAGACGCGCTTCATCCGCGGGGCGAACTTCGAGACGATGGTCCCCGGGACGACGATGACGTCGGCCTGTCGCGGCGACGCGCGCGGGACACCCGCGTGGAAGCGGTCGAGGTCGTGTTTGATAGCGTAGGTGCTGATCATCTCGATGCTGCAACAGGCAATCCCGAACTGCAGCATGAACATCGAGGAGCCCCGGACCCAGTTCATGAACTTGTCGAACTTGGTCAGGATGAACGGCGTCGACCCGAACGCCTCGCGTAGCGTCGAGTTGAATCGGTCGTCTACGCCCTCTCCCATTCGGGCTTCCTGTGTCGATACGTCCTCAACCGCCGGTGGTGTCTGGTCACTACTCATATGTGTCTGCCCCCTTGGTGGCGTGCGGACTGCGCACCCACTGAACTGCGCCGTTTCGCCACGCCCAACCGAGACCGACGACGAGCACGCCGATGAACGCGACCATCGGCAGCAGAACCTTCGACATGCCGACCGCGCTGACGGCGTCGCGGTAGATGACCGTCCACGGGAAGATGAGGACGGTCTCGATGTCGAAGACGACGAACAGCAGCGCGACCATGTAGTACTGAATATTGAACTTGATCTGCTGGCTGCTGCCCGTCGGCACCTCGCCGGACTCGTAGGTGGCTGTTTTGCCTTGTTCGGGAACGCGCGGACGGAGGAGGCTCGATACCATCATCATCCCGATGGGTATAGCGAGCGCCACGACCGCGAGTGCCCCGATGGCGATCCATGGATTACTCATTCCGGAATCTCCTATCGTCCGACGGTTAGGTGTACTCGCATATAAGGGTTGATAACCGTCACGGCGGCGGAATTCGAGGGGTTCGGACCTTCTGAGACCAACACGACGCATGTGGTGTTCTCCCCCGCGAACTGCAGGCGCTCAGCGGCCACTGTCGATCGAACCGAGCATCGCTTTATCGTGTGGACTGCTGTCTCGTGGGCGTCGCCTGTTCGACTCATCGAGGCCGCTAGCGTGGCCTCCCCCTCTCCGCTGCGCTTCTCCGAGGGCCGCGCTCCTTTCAGTCGCGCATCCCTCGTTACTGCTTCACGACTCACTACGTTCGTCGTTTCGCTTCGAGGTTCCGCACTCCGTTCGGAACCTCGCTACTCCCAATATTCGTCTTTGAATCCTGGCGTCCCAAGTTCGTGTAAGTCCCGAGATGCGTCGCCGACCTCCTCCTGTAGCCCCTCGTGGTACTCGACCAGACGGCCGCGCAACTCTTCGTGTTGCCGCGAGAGAATTTGCGCCGCGGTGAGCGCGGCGTTGAACGACTTGCCGGCGTCGACGGCGGTGATGGGCGCACCCTGTGGCATTCCGATGACCGAATCGACGGACTTCTCCTGGACGGGGACGCCGACGACCGGGAGCGGGTAGGCGATGCTCGCAGTCATGTTTGGGAGGTCCGCTGACTTTCCACCGGCCCCGGCGATGATGACATCGAGACCGCGGGCTTCTGCCGTCTCGGCGTAGGCGTACATCAGGTCCGGCGTCCGGTGAGCGGAGACGACGAACGTCTCGAATGTAAAGCGGGCGTCCGGGGCGTCGGTGAAGTCGGTCTGTTCCTCAAAGCCCAGTTCGTCTGCGAGGGCGGCATAGGCTCCGGGACGCTTGCCCTTGCCGCCGGCCATCGTCGGGAGGTCCGAATCGGACCCCATCACGATACTCACGTCTGGCGTCTGGTCGTTGGGTCGGTCCATCTCCGCTTCCTCGTGCAGTTGGTCGATAAGCGACTGGACGTTCTCTGCGGTCATGTAAGAGGGTCCGACCGGCGGTGCTGTAAGTGTGGGCGATTTCACTTCGTCAGTCGTCGCCCAGCATCGATTCGAGCGCGTCGTAACACGCCTGTGGATCGGCGGGAAATAGCTTGAGTGGCTGTGTCTCACCCGAGACGCTGATTCTGAGCGCGCCGCGCTTTCGGTAGGTGAGCGCAGTACTGAGAAGGCCGGCGGCGACGAAGAATGCCGCGAGCGGGAGACTCCGCCCGACCGACGCGAGACCGAACCCGACGAGACCGAGACTCATGACCACGAGGAACCAATCCACGTCCTGCAGCGTCACGTCGACGACGCCCGAGAGGGGGACGGCGACGGATTCCTCGTCCGGCCGATCGACCAGAACCCGGTCGTCCCTGATGGTTATTCGGCCGCCGCTTCGCAGGACACCCTCGTACACCGTCTCGCTTTCGTCGGGCATCGCGGGTCAGCCGTCGCCGGAGACGGACGGTCGGTCGCCGCCGCGGCCGCGCAGCCGGTCAAGCGCCGAGACGAACTCGTCGTCGTCTTCTGTGAGCTCCGCCCACGCGCTGAGGCCGCGCTCCTCGCGGGTCCCGGGGATGGTGTTGTCGAGGACGAACGCGACGAGGCCGCCGACGACCATCCCGGTGCCGCCGACGACGAACAGCGTCGTCGCCACGACATCGGTTCCCAGTACCGCACCGAGTACCGGGACGCCGGCGAGACCTTGCTGGAGCGCCGTCGCCCCGGAGGCATCCAGTCCCTGTCCGACCTGGCTCATGTACTCCGGGACGGCGAGACCGGCAAAGAGGGCGAACCCGACGATGAAGACGTTGCGGTTGGCGTCTAAATCGACGTATTTCAACTGTGAGAGACCGACGGCAGCTATCTGGCCGAACATGACCATATAGAGTCCCCCGATGATCGGCGCGGGGATCGTCGCGAACAGCTCGCCCATCGGGCCGAAGTAGCCGACGAGAATCATCACTGCGGCACCGATCTGGACGACGTATCGGGAAGCGACGCCAGTGATGGCAATTGCGCCGACGTTCTCCGTGTAGGACGTACAGCCGTTGCCGGTACCCATGATGCCGGCGAAGACGTTGCCGATACCTTCCATGCCGATACCGTGGTCGATGCGCTTCGCGCTCGGTGCGCCCCTCCCGGCGATGCGGGCGACCGAGTGATAGTCGCCGAAGCTCTCGACGACAGAGGCGAGCATCCCGGCGAACATCCCGACGATGAACCCGGGCGTGAACTGCGGAAGCCCCCACTGGAAAGGGTAGATCGGCTGGAGCAAGGGGGCGCTCGTCACGCTCCCGAGCGCGACGTAACTCACCGACCCCTCGGCGAAGACACCGGTCACCGAGAGCACGGCGGCGACGCCCCACGCGAAGGCGATGCCGAGCAGCACAGGGAACAGCTTAAACGCCCGGTGACGCCGATCGAGGTACTGTGAGAAGACGACGATGGCGAGCATCGTGAGACCGAGGAGCCACCAGTTCTGTCCCGTTCCGGGCGCGGCGAAGTTCGGGTTCGCAATCTGCGGGACGTTGAACAGCGCGAGGCCGATGAGTGCGATGACGGGCGCAATGACGACAGGTCCCATGTACCGCTTGAGCTTCCCCATCACGCCGGTGTAGCCGATGAGCATCTCGACGAGGCCGGCGACGATGACCGCGCCCTGTAACTCGACGAGCATCGTCTGCCAGTCGGCACCCTGCTGGGCCAACACGCCGACGATGGCCAGTCCCGGTGCGAGCATCGAGAACGTCCCGCCCTGCACGATTGGGTAGCGGTTCCCGATGGTCGTCTGAGCCAGCGTCGCAATGCCGGAGACGACGAAGAACGTCCCGATGAGACGGCCGACCTGCCCCGGCGCTGCCTCGAACATTCCCATCGCGCCCGCGAGACCCAGCGGAATCGCGACGGACGCACCGATCATGGTCAGGTAGTGTTGAACGCCAAGCAGTATCGACTCGCCTCGCGGCGGTCTGTCTTCGATGCCGTACTCAACGAACCCGGCGGCTGACGGCTCGTCCCCGACGTCCGGTCCCTCCGGCGCAACGTTCTTCTCCACCTCCTCAAAGTCGTCTCTGTCGTCAGATCTCATTGGCTAACTACACAGGACGTAGCCACGGTGCCACAAATCTCTTGCCAGTTGGACTCGCTCGGGCTATCCGACGGCTCGTGTCCCCATTTGGAAAGGAAAACGCTCTTAGCCCGTACCGACACACGTCCGTACATGAGCAACGGGGACGACGAGACGGCGGCCTCGAACGGGGAGTCCACCGACGAGGAGCCCGCGGACGAGCCAGTCGATACCGAGGCGGAAAACGACGCAGAGAGCGAGGAAGCGGCGACCGACGCGGCCCCGGAGTCGGACGAAGCGAACGTTACTGCGCCGGATACGGCCGAAGACGGAGAGCAGGCCGGAGACGACGAGTCCGACGACGAAACCGAAGCGGCGGACGCAGACGAGGCGGAAGCCGAAGAGGACGGGGCCACTGCCGACGACCTCAACGCGCGTCTCGACGAGACCGAAAGTGACCTCGAAAACGCCGAGACGGAGGCCGACCTCGACGAGATCGACCGCTCGCTCGACGAGACCGAGAGCGATCTCGAAACCGTAGACTTTCCTGAACCCGACGACGGCGACGAGGACGAGGACGCCGAAGACCCGCGAGCAGACCTCGAAGACCGCATCTCGACCATTCGCGAGGACGTCGAAGCCCAGCGTGGTCCCTACGCCGAAGACGTCGTCGGCACCGTCGAGAACGCCCAGACCACGGTCGAAGAGAGCGAGTGGACCGACTCGGGCGAGGAAGAGGCCCACGCGGCCGTCGTCACGTTCCTCGATGCGAGCGAGGAGTACGTCGGTCACGACGCCGACGCCGGTGATGACCTCGATGCTGCGGCCGACGCGCTCGGCACTGTCGCCGACGCCGTCGAGAGCGCGGACCTTGACGCCGACGACGACGCCGAGACCATCGAGGGGCTGCTCGAAGCCGCCGAAACACTCGAAGACGACCTCGAAGCCGCCGAGGTGTGGGACGACCTCACCGTCCAGGAGCAACTCGACTACAAGGGGTTCTACGACGTGCTGACCAACGAGAACCGCAAGGACTTCCCAGCGGAGTGGAACGCCGCGAAGATTCACGCCGCCGAAGGGAACGTCGAAATGGTGGTTTTCGCACTGGAGAAGGTCGGCTCGGAATTCATGGAGGAGTACATCATCGACATCCTCTACAACCTCGGAAGCGACGCCGAACCCGCCTTCGACGTGATGCACCAGCGCGCACAGAAGCGCGACAAAGGCCCGATCAAAGTCCTCGGGAAAATCGGCGACGACCGCGCGATAGAGACGCTCCACGACTTCATCGACGGAGACGGCGACGCCGCTCTCCAGAAGGTGACGCTCCGTTCACTCGGCGCGATCGGCAGTCCCGAGTCCGTCCAACCCGTCGCCAACCGACTCGACGCCGACAACTCAGAGATTCGTTCCTCTGCAGCCCGCTCGCTCGGACTCCTCGGTGACACCCGCGCTATCGACCCACTTTCGGACGTTCTCGAAAGCGACGAGAGCGACGAAGTCCGCGCCTCGGCCGCGTGGGCGCTCCGCCAGATCGGCACCGAGGAGGCCTTCGACGAAGCGGCCAAGTACGCTGACGACCGCGCCTACCTCGTGCAGGCCGAAGCCGAGAAGGCCACCGGCTACTGACTCCCTGAGACGAGCCTTTTTGTACCAACGGGCGACCACCCCGCCCTATGCGGTCGCCTACCGTCGCTCTCGTACTCGTCGTCCTCCTCGTCAGCGCCGGCCCGACCGCCATCGCTATCCCGGCACTCGATACCTCCGTGGCCGAGACCGAACCCGGGACGCCGCCGCCCGCTCAAATCGCCGCGACGCCGACGATTCACGCCGTCTATCCGGACCCGATAGCCGCCGGTGACCGCGGCGAGTTCGTCGTTCTCTCCGTTCCCGATTCGACGGTGCTCGGCCGATTCTCGCTCACGGACGGCCACACTACGGCCGAACTGCCGAACCGGACTGTGAGCGGGAACGTCGTACTTACCGACGCTCCCGTCCCCGTTCGCAATCTGACCGATGCTCCCGTCTACGGGCTGGAAACCGCCCCCTCACTCGCCAACGGGGGTGACACTGTCCAATTGCAGCGGAACGGAACCGTCGTTTCCACAGTTCGCTACCGCGACGCCTCGGAGGGCGAGCTGGGCGTCGTGAATGGATCGGCGATTCGCTGGCGACCGCTCGGCGCGACGGCGCGTCCGGTCGTCAGCGGCCGCGCGAGCGAGGTGCGCGCGTTCACGCTCCCGGACGCACCGAACGCTCCGCTCGCACCTATCCGCGCTGCCGACGACAGAGTCCTCCTCGCCGGCTACACGCTCTCGTCCGCGCGCGTCGCCGACGCACTCGTCGCCGCTCAGCGGCGAGGGACAATGGTTCGCGTCCTGCTAGAGGGGGGGCCGATCGGCGGTCGAACTCGAACCGAAGCCAGAACGCTCGACCGTCTCAGCGACGCCGGCGTCGAGGTCCGCGTCATCGACGGCCCGTACGCCCGCTATAACTACCATCACGCGAAGTACGTCGTCGCGGATGAGCGAGCAGTCGTCCTCACCGAGAACTGGAAACCAGCCGGCGTCGGCGGTAACAGCAGCCGTGGATGGGGTGTCGCGACAAGCCAGCCCCGGGTTGTCGACGGACTGGTAGCGACGTTCGAAGCCGACGCCGGGTGGCGCGACGCCGTCCGATGGCGCGAGTACCGGCGCGGTCGAACCTTCGAACGAGGCGAGCGTGCCGACGCGACCTATCCGAGGGCGTTCGAACCGAAGACGGTGGCCGTCGAACGAACCGAGCTGCTCGTCACGCCGGATAACGCACAGCGAGCGCTGGTCGCCGAACTCGACGCCGCGAACGACTCGATTGCGGTGATCCAGCCGACGGTCGGTGATTGGGACGAACCGCTTCTGCGTGCGCTCCGTCGCGCCGCCAGCCGCGGCATCGAAGTGCGACTGCTGTTGAGTAGCGCGTGGTACTCACGGGAGGCGAACCAGCGGACCGTCGACCGATTCGAGGCGTGGGCCGAGCGAACCGACGCGCCGCTGTCGGCTCGCCTCGCCGAGCCGAGCGGTCGGTTCACGAAGATACACGCGAAGGGCGCGGTCGTCGACCGCAACCGTGTCATCGTCGGGAGCCTGAACTGGAACGAACAGGCCGCGACGACGAACCGTGAGGTCGTGTTAGTACTCCACGGGTCGGAGGCAGCGACCTACTTCGGTCGGGTGTTCGACGCCGACTGGTCGGGCGGGAAGCCGACGGTTCCGCTGGCGCTCGGCTGTGCCGTCCTCGGAATCGTCGTCGTCGCCGGTCTCGCCGCTCGACGGGTTCGATTCGCATCGTAACGCAGAACGCGGACTGCCGGACGAGACTGCCGGTCGCCGGTGGTTCAGACTTCCTCTGGGAGCGCCGTCGAACTGCCGAGTTCCTCGTCGATCTCGGCCTCGGCCATTTTCTCGACGAGAGCGTCGATGACCTCCTCGCGCATGCCCGAGACGAATTTGATGGAGCCGACGACGAGGTGGCCGCCGCCGGAGACGCCGCCGCCGTTCACTTCTTCGGTCAGTTCGGTGACCATCCGCGGGATGTCGAGTCGGACGCCGTCACTCCGGAGGACGGCGAAGTCCGGGCCATAGCCGATGGTGATGACCGGGTCGCCGGTCTCTGCGACCTTCTCGTCGTGAATCTTCCCCGTTGTCTTCCCCGGCGCGGGGTAGGTAAAGCGGTGAGCATGGTTCTCGACGTCGATGCGGTAGAGATGTGCGCCGTTGTCGAGTCGCTCGTGTTCGACGTGGCTCATTGCGGCGTCGAGTTGGTCCTGTACGTCGCGCTCGGCGCGGTCGGCGAGGAAGTCGACCAGTTCTGCGTGCCGCTCGCGGTCGTCGCAGCTGACGTTGAGCGCGTCGGTGATGAGGCGCTCACCGGAACTGTAGCGGAGCCAGTGGGTTGCGTAGTCGAGCGCCTCACCGATGTCGCGCAGGTCGTCCTCGTCGTAGCCCTTCTCGGCGGCGAGATCGAGGTAGTCGCCCATCGCTTCGCTCTCCGAGCGGTCGGAGAGACCGGCGACGGCGGGGACGTGCTTGAGGTCCTCGGTGAGGTCCGGGTCGATCATCCGGGCGAGTTCGACACAGAGCATCCCCGTGGTGATACGGTAGTCCTCGTCGTGGAGGTAGGGGTTGACGTGTTGTTCGATGAGGGGTTCGACGGCTTCGGGGTCGGGGTGATGGTGGTCGACGACGACGACGGGAATGTCGTAGTGTCGGAGGTTACGGTAGGCCGGCGTGTCTTCCTCCGTCGAACCGTTGTCAAGCATCAGTACCATCGGGAGCTTCTGCCCGTGGCGAGTGCGGTCTTCCAGCGCGAAGTTGAGGTCCCGAGTCACGTCCTCCATCTCGTAGTAGGGGGCCTTGCTCGGCAGGCGCTTGAGGAGATGCTGGGGCGCGTCGCTGTCCTCGTAGTGGTCGGCGATGAATCGTTCGAGGGCGACCTGTAGCGGGACGCTGGCACAGAGGCCGTCGCCGTCGGCGTGATGGCGCATCCGAATCGGGCGGCCGGAGAGGACGGTCTTTCGCAGTTCCGTGGCGACCTCGCGGAGGTCGTCCCACAGCTTCTCGAAGGCGTCCCACTCGACCAGCGGGTCGATGTCGGCTGGTTCGGCGGCGTTCGCGAGCGCGTCGTCGAGGTCGGCCTGTACGTCGGCGGCGTCGTCGCCTTCGAGAACCGACAGCGAGTCCACCTCGACCTGGACGCCGCCGTTTCGGTCCTCGGCGGTGCCCGAGACGCGAACGATGTCGTCCATCTCGATGCCGGGATGAGCGCGGACCCCGGCCTCTTCGAAGGCGGCACACGGGACGATGCCGGTGCCGTCGCGGACTTGAAATACGGTCGGACCGCCGGTCTGCTTTATCTGGACGACCTGGCCCTCGACGACGACGGTGTCGCCCGTCGCGTCGTCGAGATCGGTGACGGCGGCCGTCGTCCCGTGAGGGACGTGTTCGGTCGCGTAGTCGGACAGCTGGACTTCCTCGAAGCTCAGGTCGCCGTCGGGACGGACCTCGCCGAGTTCGACGACGAACTCGTCGCCCACGTCGTAGCGGCCCAGTAGGTTCGAGTCGTGGACCAGCCCGGACACTTCCTCCGAGAGGTCGACGAAGACGCCGTAGTCGACCACGCCGTTGACCGTGGCGTGGTAGCGTTTCCCCTGTTCGACGTCCTCTGCGGTACACTCCGCAGCGAGATCGTAGACGGTGGCTCCCCCGTCGGGAGCCTCGGCACCGTCGTCGGTGCCAGTTGGCGAAGACATTTGGCGTCTCTTCGTCACTCCCCGGTTTGTACCCTTCGAAATCGCTGGCTAGGAAAACGCGTTGCTGGTATCGGGGTCAGTGCTGTAGTGCTGTAGTGCTGTAGAGTCAGAAAGCCCCGCCTAATAGCTGGCTAGTCAACTGACACGATTGGAGTCTCTAGCTGTTCGCGGCAAAACCGCTATTCAGTTCCCCGACTAGGTGCCATCCAGAGAGCGGAACCCTTAGAACGCCGCCGGCCCCACTTCCTCGCATGGGGCTGTTTCGCTCGGGCGGCATCGTCGGCATCGCCAGATCGGCGCTGGATTTCGCACGCGCCGCGTCCGAGGAATCCCACCCGAACGAGTACATGGGGCTGCTCAGGGGCGACGACGCGGAGAAAGTCGGTATCGACGAGGACGGCACCGTTCTCACCGACGTCCTCGTCATCCCCGGGACGGAGTCGAACCCGGTGAGCGCGACGGTCAAGACGAGCATGGTACCGAACGACATGCGCGCGGCGGGGTCGATTCACTCTCACCCCAACGGCGTTCTCAAACCGAGTGACGCCGACTTGCAGACGTTCGGCCGCGGCGACGTCCACATTATCGTCGGCTACCCGTACGGCCCGGACGACTGGCAGGCCTTCGACAACGAGGGCGAACCCGTCGAATTGCCGGTGCTCGACGTCGAACCGCCCGAGGAGGCGTTCTTCGATTTCGACCAGTCCGACATCGACGCCGAGTTGCGCGAGGAGGAGTTCGACTCGTGACCCGCGTCGTCGCGCAGGGCACCTTCGATATCCTCCATCCCGGTCACGTCCACTATCTACAGGACGCGAAGGCGATGGGCGACGAACTCCACGTCATCGTCGCGCGCTCGGTCAACGTCACACACAAGGAACCGCCGATCGTGCCGGACGAACAGCGTCGACAGATGGTCAGTGCGCTCAAGCCCGTCGACGAGGCACACCTCGGGCACCCGGAGGACATCTTCGTCCCCATCGAGCGCATCCGACCCGACGTCATCGCGCTGGGGTACGACCAGCACCACGAGGTTGGGGGCATCGAGGCGGCGCTTTCCGAGCGTGGGTTGGAGTGTGACGTTCGGCGCGCCGGGCCGCGAGAGGCCCGTGAGGACGAACTGCTCTCATCCGGTCGGATCATCGGGAAGATTCTAGAAGAACGGGGGTGAGCGGGTCGGTACCTCTGGTGGTTGTTTCAGGAATACCGAATGGCGAATGTAATTTCTCCCGAAAGCGACGAAAAGCGGATCAAAACACCTGCCTGCAATATCAAAAGCACAATATTGGGATTTTGTAGTAAACTTTAACAGCGGTGAGGAAAAATATATATGTTGCTGTCTGAGAACGGTGCCGGACATAGCCGAAGAAAAGTACTTCAAACAATGGGTGCTAGCGGAGCGACTGTTTTCGGGGCCACTAATCTCTCTGGTCGTGTATCTGCCTCTTCTCCAACGGAAGTTACTGAACTTTCCCTGTCGGATGGGATGCAACCGTTGGTAAGTATGGTCAATCGTGAGGATTTTGCACAGATCGAGTATGAGTTGGTGGAGGAACTCGGAGCCAGAAGACAAATCAACGACTCCTCCATTCATAAAATAATTGAACATAACGGTGAGGCTCGTTATGTAGTCTCTGTTCCGTATACAATCAGAGAGGACGACGAAGAAGTATTTATACAGTATAATGGACTGGACTCTCTGTCAGAGGATGCGAAAACCGAATTGGACGAAGATATCCCGACCGTGATTGGATACCACTCGATCCAATCTCCAGAAATTGAGGTCCAAGCGAATGTATCTATCGACTGGTCTAGTGTTGATATGTATCCCGTTGATGAGGGTGAAGTAACGGTCCATTCAGGAGACGATAGCACAAATTCGATTGAAATTAGTAATCTTCCCGGAGATGACGATTGTGTCTGTCATAAACAGGTTGCGACTGACTGTGCACCGAGCTTGTCATGTCTAGCGGACATTGCCGGCGCCTTTGCTTTAGCTACCGGTGCATGTGGTGCGTGTTATCTTGACCCAGAACCTGTAACAAAAGGACTAGCTTGTTCTGCAGGTATAGGGACGATTCTAACCCAGTATGATAGTCCCAGTTGCCTAGGCCGTGAAGATACGACTAACCGGTGTATACCAGAAACACATCCAGATAGTGATGTAATCTGTGGGTAAATTGGTGTAATATATCCTGTATCCGACCCGATTGTTGTGAACTGAATGAAAGGTGTTAAACCGAAAGCAACAGTGACAATAAACTGCCAAATGAATCCATCTGGTGTCATCGGCGTCTTATTCATTTTGGTTGGTTCTCTGATGACTATAGAACAGTCGATTTTCACTAGCAACAGTACGATAACAGACATAGCTTTGGGTGTATTAATTACCGTCACTGGGGTTTCATTCTTGATCCAGTCTATTCAAGACCCTCCAGTAGAACAGTACAGCGTACCGATATATATCATAATCCTTTCTCTTTTGATTGCGGTAATACTGTTCTCAGTTCAGATGCTATTTTATATACTGTAGCCTTCGTGTCTTTCTGCTCAGATACCACGAGGTCGGAGGGATCGAGGCAGCGCTGGTGAAGCACGGGCTCGACTGTGACGTTCGGCGTACCGGGCCGCGTGAAGCCCGCGATGACGAACTGCTTTCCTCTGGTCGGATCGTGGGAAGATTCTGGAAGAACGGGGGTAGCTGTCAGTTCGATTTTGCTGGCATATATTGACCGTCCAGTCGCCGGTACGCCCAGAGCGCGATAGCGCCGACACCGATGGCGACGAAGAACGGCCGGCCCCACCACGTGGCGTCCTCGAAGAACTGTGGGACGGCGGCGAAGGCGATGGCGGCGAGTCCGATCAGGACGGGACGTAGCGCTGGAGGCCCCAGCGTTCGACGGCGAACTCGAAGCTCTTGGTGATGAGTGCGACGAGGGCGAGCGCTGCGACGAACTCGGTGTCGATCGGAGGGAGGGCGAGCATCGGAGGTGGGGCAGTGATCGCTGTGCGTTACAGCAAGCCGGCGTCGTCGAGACGCTCGACTGCTTCTTCGAGTCGCTCCTTGCTGTTGGCATACGAGATACGCGCATAGCCGGGCGTCCCGAACGCGCTGCCGGGGACGGTGGCGACCTGCGCGTCCGAGATAGCCTGGTCACACCACTCCGTATCGTCGCCGTCAGGGGCGACTTCGGGCATCATGTAGAACGCGCCCTGGGGTTCGGGGACGTGGACGCCGTGCTCTTCGAACAGTTCGATGAGGAACTCCCGCCGGTCGGCGAACGCCTCGACCATCTCCTCGACGGCTTCGTCGGTGTTGGTGAGGGCCTCGACGCCCGCGTGCTGGACGAAGTTGACCGCACAGGAGACCGAGTGCGAGTGGACCTTCCCGGCCTGTGAGACGAGTTCTTCCGGGCCGGCGAAGTAGCCCAGTCGCCAGCCGGTCATCGAGTAGGCCTTCGAGAAGCCGTTGAGCGTCACGGTGCGGTCTTCCATCCCGTCGAGGGTTCCCAGACTCGTCGCCTCGACGCCGTCGTAGGTAATCTCCTTGTAAATTTCGTCGGAGAT
Source organism: Haloarcula amylovorans (assembly GCF_004681185.1). Taxonomy (GTDB): domain Archaea; phylum Halobacteriota; class Halobacteria; order Halobacteriales; family Haloarculaceae; genus Haloarcula; species Haloarcula amylovorans. The sequence goes on from NZ_SRIF01000002.1 coordinate 1,272,166, forward strand.
GACGGTTATATCGTGTTCGACGGCGAGATCGCGGACGCCTTCGAGCGCCTCGTCGGAGTAGACGGCTCCGTGGGGGTTGCCCGGCGAGTTGACGACCAGGAGTTGGGTGTCGTCCGAGACGGCGTCGGCGAGGTCGTCGAGCGCGCCTTCGAGTTGGAAGTCGTGGGCGGCCGTATCGACGCGGGTCAGCGTGCCGCCGGCGAGTTTCGCCATCGCCTCGTAGGAGACCCATGCGGGGTCGAGTAAGGCAACCTCGTCTCCGTCGTCGATGATGGTCTGAAAGATCTCGTACAGCGCCTGCTTGCCACCGGGCGTGACGATGAGGTTGTCCTTTTCGTACTGAGTGAGCCCATCGTCGTGGAGCTTCTCGACGAGGGCTTCTTTGAGTTCGGGAATACCGTTCGAGGGAGTGTAGCCGGTGTGGCCCGCATCGAGGGCGGCCTTCGCCGCGTCCTTGATGTTCTCGGGCGTGTCGAAGTCCGGTTCGCCGACCGAGAGGTCGACGACGTCCTTGCCCTCGGCTTCGAGTTCGGCGGCCTTGTTGCTGATCGCGAGCGTCGCGCTCGGCTCTACACGTTCGACGCGGGATGCGAAGTCCATAGTCATAGGTTTGCGAGTTCGATGGCGCTCGTGACGGCCGAGCCACCCTTGTCCGTCCGTGCCTCGGCTTCGTCCTTGCTCATGCCCGGCCCGATGATACCCAGCGTAACGGGGGTGTCTCGCTGTAGGGAGACGTCGGTCAGGCCCTGTGCGGCGGCGTCGGCGATGACCTGATCGTGGTCGGTGTCGCCTTCGATGATGACGCCGAGCACCGCGACGGCGTCTACGTCCTCCCGACGCGCCAGCCGGTCGGCCGCGAGCGGCGTATCGTAGGCTCCCGGAACGGTGACCGTTTCGACGATGTCAGCGTCGTGGTCGGCCGCGGCCGCGTTGGCCGACTGTCTCATCGCCTCGATGACCGCCCCGTGTTTGTCGTACTGGGCGACGATCAGTCCGAGCTGCACCATACCTGTGTGGGCGGCTGTTGCCCCTAAAGACCTACCGTTCCAAGCCGGGAAACCAGAAGGATTCTAAGCCCCGCTGTGCTTTCTGCCGGTATGGCTTCGTCGAGCGGTGTGCTGTCGCCCCTCCAAGATGTTCGCCGAAAGGTCGGCGCGTGGACGAGAGACGACGACCACGCGACGCTGAAACTCGTCGCCGGGATCACGCTGCTCGCACTCGTCTTGCGACTCGCTTTCCTCGGTCAGCGCGTCGCTCACTTCGACGAGGGGCGGGTCGCTTACTGGGCGTGGCACTACAGCGAGAGCGGCTCCTTCGCCTACCGTTACATCATCCACGGACCGTTCATCCAACACGTCGACCGCTGGATGTTCGCGCTCATCGGGACCAGCGACTTCGCGATGCGCCTGCCCGTTGCCGTCGTCGGCGGGCTCCTCCCGCTCTCGGCGCTCCTGTTCCGCCGGCACCTCCGCCGGAGCGAGACCGTCGCGATGGCGCTGTTGCTCGCCATCAATCCCCTGTTGCTCTACTACTCGCGGTTCATGCGCAGCGACGTGCTCGTCGCGGCGTTCATGTTCGTCGCCTTCGGCCTGTTCGTCCGGTTCTACGACACGCGGCTCCCTCGCTACCTCTACGCCGCGTCGGTGTTCGTGGCCTTCGGCTTCGCCTCGAAGGAGAACGCGCTCGTCTACGTCGTGACGTGGCTCGGCGCGAGCGGCCTGCTCTTGGCGAAGGTCATCTTCCTGCCCAACGGCTACCGCGACGCGATTCTCTTCAGCACCGAGACGCCCTCCTCCGGAGAGATTCGGGCTCGGGTCGTCGGCGGGGCGAAGGCCCGAATAGCCGCCGGTCGCGGGGCGATTCGCTCGTTCCGGACGCGCCACGACAGCGCCGCCCGAGTGGTCGGCGCGTACGCCGGTCACCTCGTTCTCGCCGTCTTGCTGTTCGGGTTCGTCTCGCTGTTCTTCTACGCGCCCCGCGGCGCGGGCGTCCCCGGCATCGAACACCCGCCGGCTCCGATTACCGAAGGGACGGTCGGCTTCTGGGAGGGGATAACCAACCCGGCGCTGTTCGGCGACCTGTTGCAGGTGACCGTCGACCGGGTCGCCGACCAGTGGGGCGAGTGGCTCGAACCCGCCTCCGAGAAGACACAGGACGGCTACGTGAGTCACTTCAAGGTGTACCTGCAGGCGCTCGGCTTCGGGTCAGCGGCGCTGGCGCTCCTCGCTGGCGTGGGCTACGTGCTCGACCGTCTGGGTTACACCGCGCCGCGTCACCTCGTCCCGTTTCTCTTCTATGCGGGGTTCGTCTCCATCTTCGGCTACCCACTGGGGACCGACATCGGCGCGCCGTGGCTCGCCGTTCACACCGCCGTCCCGTTCGCGCTGCCCGCGGCGGTCGGCCTCGCGGCGATTTTCCGCTGGGGGCTGAACGCGCTTTCATCGGACGATGTAGAGGGCGTCGGCATCACCGCCATCGCCTTCTTCCTGGTGATACTGTTCGTCACCAACGCCGCCGTGACGCAGGTCTACACGAACTCGACCACCGACGGGAACCCGCTCGTCCAGTACGCCCAACCGGAGCAACCGCTCCGCGAGGAACTGACCGAGATGCATCGCATCTCGCAGGCCCACGACAGTGGTCCCGATGTCGTCGTCTATCACGGCGAGTCGGGCGATGACTACGATGGTGGGAACGCCTACGTCAAACAGAACCGCGAGGACTGGAACGAATCGTGGTGGAACACGCAACCGACGTGTATCAAGTGGTACAACATGCTCCCGATGCCGTGGTACTTCGCGTCGAGCGACGCACAGGTGGCCTGCGAGAACGGCGCGACCGCGCTCGGGACGCGACTTCAGCAGAACCAGCCGCCGATCGTCATCACGCAGGAGTTCGATTCGACGGCCCCCCGCGACCGCCTGCAAGCGGCCGGCTACGAAAACGAAACGTACTCGATGCGGACCAGCGGTTACAAGAACGTCTTCACGGTCTGGACCCACGAGGAGTACGTCCGCAACGAGACGGCGAGCTAGCGCGCGGTTCTCGTTCTCTCACCGCTCGCCCTGCTCACCTCGTTACAGAAATCAACGCTTAAGCACGCTCCTCCGAAAGCGCGCCACATGACACGCACGTCTCCCGGCCCGACCCTCGGCGTGGTCGGTGGGGGTCAACTCGGCCGTATGATGGGCGAAGCAGCAGCGCCGCTCGGCGTCGAACTCGTCGTCGCGGACCCGACGCCGGACTGCCCGGCCAGTCCGGTCGTCCGCGACCAACTGGTCGGCGGGTTCGAGGACGAGGAGACCTTCCGTGACCTCGCAGAACGAGCGGACGTCCTCACCTTCGAGATAGAACTCGCCGACCCGGACGTCCTCGAACGGGTCGCGGAAGAAACGGGAACGCCGGTCCACCCCAAGCCCGAGACGCTCCGAACGATACAGGACAAACTCGTCCAGAAGCGCCGTCTCGCCGAGGCCGGCGTCCCGGTCCCCGAGTTCCGCGCCGTCGAGACGGTCGAGGAGTTGCGCGAGGCCTGCGAGGAATTGGGATACCCAGCGATGCTCAAGGCTCGAACCGGCGGCTACGACGGCCGCGGGAACGTTCCCGTCGCCGGTCCCGAAGACGTCGAGGCGGCCATCGACGCCGTGGCCGGGCCGGCGATGGTCGAGGAGATGATCGACTTCGAGCGGGAACTCGCCGTCATGGGCTGTCGCGGCGACGACGAACGCGACGCCTTTCCGCTGACCGAGACCATCCACGAAGAAGAGATCCTGCGTGAGAGCGTCTCGCCCGCGCGCGCGAGCGAGACCGTCCAGGAGCGCGCCCGCGAAGTGGCACTCGACGTGCTGGACGTGATGGACGGCCGCGGCGTCTTCGGTATCGAACTGTTCGAAACCCGTGACGGCGACATCTTGCTCAACGAGATCGCCCCGCGACCGCACAACTCCGGTCACTGGACCATCGAGGGCTGTCACACCTCGCAGTTCGAACAGCACGTCCGCGCCGTGATGGGCCTCCCGCTGGGATCGACCGAACAGCGATTTCCCACCGTCTCGACGAACATCCTCGGTGATGTCGCCGAGCGCCAGTCCGCAGCACTGTACGGCGACGAAGCGGTGTTTGCCACCGACCGCGCGCATCTCCACTGGTACGGCAAACACGAAGTGTACGACCTCCGGAAGATGGGTCACGTCACGCTGACCGGCGAGCGCGATGTCGAGGAGCTACTGACCGACGTTCGAGAGTTGCAAGACGGACTGACCTTCGACGAGTGAGGTCCGCTCCGAACCGAGTCGTCTATGTCCGTCCGGTCCTGACGCCGACGTATGGAGCGACGGGCCTTCCTCCGGGCGGTCGGGTCGGCGTCGGTCGTCGGACTCGCGGGATGTATCGGCAGTAGCAGGCCGAACACCGACTACGATATCGGCATGGGCGCGAAGGTGTTCCGACCGGAGCGCCTCGAAGTCACGCCGGGGACGACCGTGACGTGGCTCAACACGAACAAGCAGGGCCACTCCGTCACCGCCTACGAGGCGAGCCTCCCCGATGGAGCCGAGTACTTCGCCTCGGGCGGCTTCGACAGCGAGGAGGCCGCCCGCGAGGCGTGGGGAAGCGGGTCCGACGGAACCATCTTCGAGGGCCAGCAGTACGAACACACCTTCGAGGTGCGCGGCGAGTATCCGTACCTTTGTATCCCGCACGAGAGCATGGGGATGGTCGGGACTATCGTCGTCACTGACGACCCGGCGACCGAAGAATAGCGAGGTTTCGAGCAGCGCGAGGTGCGCGCTTACGCGTCTTCGACTTCGACGTCTTCCTCGTCGACGTCGACGGTCGCTTCCTCTTCTGCGGCGACTTCCTCGGGACGCGCTTCGAGGGTCGCTTTCTGGATCTCGACGCGGCGCAGCGGGTAGATCTCTTTGGCCTCGCCGTAGATCGCCGAGGAGAGGCGGCCTTCGACGACGCTGTCGATGACCTCTTCGAAGGTCCGCTCTGCTGCGGTCTCCTCGACGAGGTCGATCATCGTGCGGCGGATGGCCTTCTCCTGGGAGGCGTCGGCCTTCTTCGTCGTGACCGAGACGGGCTGAATCTGGACGCGGTAGTCGTCCGTCGTCAGCACGGTGACGAAGGCTTCGACCTTCGAGGAGCCGCGGCGGACGAGCGAGCGCAGGTAGTCCCGCGTCAGCTCGTGCTTGGTGAACTCCGTGTACGCGGAGTCGGAGGCGACCTCGTTGATCTTGAAGGTCAGCTTCGTGTTGTTCTCGCTGGCGTCGTTTTTGAGTTCGCCCAGCGTGGTTTCGATGGTGCGACCGAGCACCTTGTCCGGTTCGTCTGCGGGTGTCTCACCGAGGACTTCCCGGTCGAACTGCTCGGGAGCCTGGACGGTGTACCACCGCTTCTGTTGCTTGCGCTTGGAGACGCTTCGTTCACTCATGGTTGGATTGTGTGGGTTGGTCTGCTAGCTGTGCTGCGACCCGAAGATTGACGACGTAGTCGTCGACCGTCGACTGCAAGCCGCCCGTCGAATCGCGCTCGACGGTGGTGACCACGGCGTCGTCTTCGACGCGAGTGGTCATCTCGTCGGTGTTGTCCGGCGACACTGCGGCCGCGACGTGCGCGGCGCGGACGGGTGAGCCGTGCGTCGTACGAATCTCGGCTCGTTTCCCGGTCATAGTGCCTCCCGGAACGCTTCGATGAGGTCCGCGGTCGGCACGTCGAACCGCGCGCGGACGCAGTCACCTTGCTCGACCGCTTCGCCGTCGACGGCGTCGGCTGCGGCCCGCATCGCCGCGGTCAGGTCCCGACCGTCGGTGGCGCGAGCGGCCGCTTCCCCGTCTGTGACGACGAGTGTCACGGGTTCGGGCGCGCGGAAGTCAGCCACGAGGCGGGCGACAGTGCCGACGGGCATCGCGTCGCCGCGCGCGACGAACAGGCCATCGTACCGACCGGTCGTCGCCTCGGTGACGGCCGTGTGTGCCCGGCGGGCGTGCGTTCGCCACGCCGCGAGTGCGTCCTCGCGGACGCCGTCGTGGCCGAGCGCGAGCGCGATACCGACGCCGGGGCGCTCCCGGGCGACGGCGTCTAAGACGTCGGCGTAGCCGCCGACCGTCTCGAAGGGACCGCCCACGTACGGGCGGAGGCCGCGCTGGACCGCATCGGCCGCCCGCGGCGGCGCGGCGTCCGCGCCGGTGACCGCGAGCGCGACCAGCGACGCGACGCGCCGGTGGTCGTCGTCGGTCAGCTCGGCGGGGAGGTCCAGTTCCGCGAGCGTCGCCCGTGTGCCCTCCTCGTCGCCGGAGAACGGCGCGCGGAAGAGCGTCGAGTGGGCCAGGCCGTCGGCGAGGTCCGCCGTCGGAATCGACAGACCGGGGCGGCGCTCCAGCCCGGCTTGCTCGGCGGCTTCGGCGACTGACCCGTCCAGCTCGCCGCTGGCGATGGTGCCGGCGAGTGCGAGCGGCGAGGCGGTCGCGGTCCCGAGTTCGCGGGCAATCTCGAAGGCCGTCGCGGCCGGATTGGCCGATAGCGTGTGGTCGGCACTCGAAGGCGAGCGGCCGACGGCGACGGTCACGTCGGCTTCCGTCGTCCGGTCGGGATCAGCGAAGGGTGCGACGACGCTCGCCTGAAACGGCGTTCCGACGGCGTCGAGTGCCCGTGCCAGTACGCCGGTCCCGGCGAGTGCGTCGCCGGTCGCGTCGCTGACGAGGCGCACGAAGGCGGCCTCGGAGAGCGTCGCGGCGACATCGTTGGGGACGGCGGCTGGCTGCTGTTCCCGACCGGTGGCCGACATTATTCGTCGTTCAACAGCGCGACGGCCTTCTCGTAGCTGTAGGTGAAGTCCTCGTCGACTTCGTCACCGCGGTAGTAATCGATGAGGCGACGGATCTTCGACTGCGTGTTCTGGAGCGCACGCTTGTTCTGGTGGTCGCCGGGGTTCTCGTCCATGTGGTCGCGCAGGCGAACTGCACGCTCCATCAGGTTGCGGAGATCCTCCGGGACGTCGGACTTGGCGTCGTTGTCCTCCAGAATCTCGGTGACTTTGTTGCCGGTGGCGAGCTTGATGTCCGGGACGGGCGTGCCCTGGACACCTTCGTCGCGCAGTTTCAGACCAATCTCGCTGGGCGAGTGGCCCTGCTCGGCGAGTTCGACGACGCGCTCTTCGACGGCGTCGGCGTCGACGTCGCTCCACTCCGGGGGTTCGTCTGCCGCGGGCTTGTCCGAGCCGGACGAGCCACGACGGCGGGTGTGCATTCGTGCCATAGTTGTGAAATTGGAACCGCACGAACCGCTCGTCGCTGCCGGTAGCGAGGCGTATTGGCATCGTCAGATGCCGAACACGGCCGCAATCCCGAGTCGTGGAATCCCACGACGTGTCAGATTTGCGGTCGCGCTGTTCCCATCTCCCCGTCGTCGGTGGCGCGACTAAACCGTTTCCATCTCGTCGAGGCGGTAGTATTTTGCATCGGGCTAACACAGGACGGGTCATGAATCGACGCGCGTTCCTCCGCAGCGGTGTCGCTGTGGCCGGTGTCTCCGTCGCCGGGTGTGGCAGTGACACGCCGACTGGAACGCTCGCTACCTACGTCAGCGACCGACCGGGCGCGATCGGAGATTTTACCGCCTGTGTCGTCTCTCTGAGCGAACTCCGCGTCCTCCCGGCCGACGAGACGACCGGCACCGAAGAACACACGGGTTCGGAACTGGTGTTCAAACTCGACGACATCGCGGTGAATCTCGTCGAGCTGACGGGCGCGACGGCGGCGCTCGCGGGGGAACGGAAACTGGCGGTCGGCGAGTACGCCTATCTGAAACTCGGCGTCTCATCGGTCGAAGCGACCCTCGACGACGGCGAGACGGCGATGGTTTCGACTCCCGGCGACGCCGCACTGAAGTTCGACCATCCCTTCGAGATCCGGGCCGGCGAACGGACGCGATTCACTGCAGACTTCGCGCCGGTTCCGGGCAGTGACCGCGGCCGATACCTCCTCCGACCAGTAGCGTCGGAGACGACTGTGAGTTACGAGTAGCGTTGCTTGCGGTTCGAGCGCGAGCGGGTTTTCGGCGTTCGATATAGTGCGGCGTCTCTTATATTGGAGCGAACCAAACGATACCTGTCATGTCGGTTGGGTGGGCAGAGACTGGAAACAGGGGACAGAGTCCGGTCATCGGTTTCGTACTGCTGTTGGCGGTAGTCGCCGTTACGGTGATCGCGGTGGTCTCTATCGGTGGGAGTGCGATCACTACGACGCAGTCGCAGTTGGGGGCCGAGCAGTCCGCGAGGGCGATGACGCAGCTGGATTCGCAGGCCGAACTCGTCATACTCGGCGGATCCGATGTCCAGTCTGTCAATCTCCAGCGGGCGGGGCGGGGAGAGTACATAGTCGAGGGGACAGCAGGGTGGATGAACGTCTCCTACGAGAATACGACGGCGGGAACACGGACGACAGTGTTCAACGAGACGATGGGGGCGTTCGTCTACGAAGGGGACGGGAGTCGGGTGGCCTATCAGGGTGGCGGTGTCTGGCGGACCAGCGATGATGGACGAGCGGTGATGGTCTCGCCACCCGAACTCCACTACCGGAACGCGACGTTGACGATTCCGCTCGTGACTGTGAGCGGAGGCGATTCGATAGACGACCGGGCGGTCATCAGGCACGACGGTACGACGCGACACTATCCGACCGCGACGGCGACGAACCCGCTGGACGATGGAACGGTGACTGTCACTGTCCAGAGCGAGTACTACCGCGCGTGGGGCGAGTACTTCGAGACGCGCACGAGCGGAGACGTCACGTACGAGCACGCGAACGACCGGGTGACGCTCCTACTGACCGTTCCGGCGGACTACCCCGCGATAACCGCCGGTGTCATCTCCGGATCGCCGAGGTCGACGGTGACCATCGAGAACAAGGTCGTCATGGACAGTTACAACTCCTCGACTGGCGGGTATCGCGGTCCGTCGCCGTCCGGAGGCGCCACGAAGTTACTGGTCGCGGGCGACCTGATTATCGAGAAGAGCGATATCTACGGCGACGTCGAGGTCGGCGGAACCGTTCGGTTCACCCACCCGAACGGTCGCCTCCACGGGGGGAACATCTCCTACGGCGATGGACTCTCACCGAACCCGCCGGGGAACAACTGGAACGCCGGTTCGAACAACTGGCGGGCGGCTAACGCCAGCGTCGAGGGGCCGGAGTCGGTTGAGGGGCTCATCGACGAACGGAGGAGCGCACTGGCGATGGACGCGAACGACAACGCGACGACGGCCAACGTGAGCGCCGGGCGCGTCGTGTACAGCGCGGCGGGTCCGGCAGAGAGGGCGGCGCTCTCGGCGGGAGCGTACTCTCTGGACGACCTCGTCGTCGGCAACGGTCAGACGCTGGTGTTGGATACGAGTGAGGGCGACATCGACATCTACGTCGACGGCGAGATGGCGATAGACCGCGGTGAGATAGCGGTTATCGGCGACGGTCGAGTGAACGTCTATCTGCAAGAAGACCTCTCTATCGAGGGGAAACACGGGAGTCGAGAGGTCGGCACTGGCGGCGAGAACGCGACACAGTTCTGGGTGTACATGAACCCCGACGCGACGGCCGAGTTCGGCAGCCAAGTCAGCTACACAGGTGTCATCTACGGGCCGGGGCGCGGGACCGAGCAAGGGGCCGAACTGACCTTCACGTCGGCGTCCTCCGGCAGCAGAATCTACGGCGCGTTCGTGGGCGACGCGGCGACGATAAACAACTTCGACGTCTACTACGACGAAGCGCTCTCGAACACCGAGACCGTCCAGCGGACCTCGCGGGTGCCCGCGGTCACGTACGTCCACGCCTCGACGAACGACGTTACCATCGCCGCCGGATAGCGGTGCGTTCGGTTATTCTCTCCGATCCCGAGTGCGCTGACTCCGCTCTGTGTACCAGATTCGATAGCTTCGCCGACGAGTTTATCACGAGTGATAAGTAAGTGGGGTGTAATGAACAGAGGGTTGGGGACGCCCGAGACGCCGCGAGGGCAGACGGGACCGCTCGGGCTCGTCCTCGTTTTCGCGCTGGTCATCGCCTCGACGACGGCGTTGGTGGCGTTCGGAGCGACGGCCATCACGGACACGCAGGACCGTCTCGATAGCGAACGGACGGAGAAGACGATGACGCAACTGGACTCGCAGGCGGCGCTCGTCGCGTTAGGGGACTCAGCGGTCCAGCAAGTCGACATCAGCGCGCCCGGCAGGCAGGGGTATCTGGTCGACGGCAACGCCGGCCAGTTGACGCTCTCCTACGAAAACACGACGACAGGAGCACAGCGAACAGTGTTTTCGACGGAGATGGGCGCGGTCGTCTACGAGCTCTCGGATGGGTCGACAGTCGCGTATCAGGGTGGCGGCGTCTGGCGGTCAGACGACGGGCGTAACTCAGTGATGGTCTCGCCGCCGGAGTTCCACTACCGCGAGGCCACGCTGACGCTCCCGCTCGTGACAGTCGACGGCGACGAGCGCGTAGACGGGCGGGCGGTTATCACGCACAATAACTCGATGCGATACTTCCCGAACAAGCGCATCGACAGCGAGTTCACCAACCCGATGGAGAACGGCAAGGTGCAGGTCACGGTGACGAGTACGTACTACCGCGCCTGGGGACAGTACTTCGAGACGCGGACCGATGGGATGGTCCAGTACGACCACCCGAACGACCGAGTCACGCTGACGCTCGTGACACCACTCCAGAATACCCGGATTACCTCTGCAACGGCGAGTCTGGCCGCCAGCGGCTCGTTTACGATCAACGGCGGGACGAACACCCGTTGTAGTCCGAGCGTCTACACGAACAGCTACAACTCCAGCGGGACTACCAACGACTACTGCGCGCAGACGCCGGGCCACGCCGGAGATATCGTTTACGGTGGCGACGTGGACATTAGTAACGGGGCTGGCGGCGACGACATCCGCGGCGACGTCGTCTCTGGTGGCACCGTCTACGTCGGCAACGGCGGCGGGAAACCGTACGTCTACGGTAACATCAGCTACACCGACAACTGCGAGCGAAGCCTCGCACACTGTCGGGACCGCATCACGTACGGCGGTGGTAGTCTGAAACAGATCAGCGGTGTCGAAGAGGCACCGGCGGTCAACGGCGTCATCCGGACTCGTGTCGAGGAGGCCGCGGCCGCGGCCGACAACGACAACGGGACGACGGGGAACGTCTCCGCGGGTACGCTTGACTTCGGTAACGCCGGGGCGGCCGATACGGCCGAACTCGCCGCGGGTGTCTACTACCTCGACGACCTCACCGTTCCTAGTGACAACGAAGTCGTCCTCAATACGACCGACGGCGACGTCGTCCTCGTCGTCGAGGAGAACGTCTACCTCCACGACCAAGCTGAGATCACGGTCGTCGGCGACGGCAAGGCCAGCGTCTACGTGGGCGGGACCGGAACGGACGGTAGCGGTCGGCACTTCTACATGGGGTCGAACAGCGCCATCACGAACGCGGGCGACGACGCGCCGCAGTTCCGGATGTACGGGAAGGACAATTTCACCGCACAGTTAGGGAGCGGGTCCGGCGGGAACCTCGCGAAATACGTCGGCGTCATCTACGCCCCGCCGGGGAACGCCGGCACCGGGAGCGTCACGCTCGACGGCGGCGAGGTCTTCGGCGGGATTCTCACGGGGACCACCACTATCGACGGCGGAAACGGCGGGAGCATCCACTACGACGAGGCGCTGCGAACCGAACGCGTCTTAGAGCGGAGTGACTCCGTCGTGAAGGTTACGTACATCCACGCGTCGGTCAACGAGGTCAACGTCACGAGCGCCTGAGCGGGGTCGGTCTCTCGCCCGCGGCCCGGCTACTGGTCGATTTCGACCGAGATGTCGTGATAGACGACGTAGACGCGGTTTATCGACCCGGGGGCATACTCACACTGGAGACTACTGCCCCCGGGACTACAGGTGAATCCTTGGTCCACGAAGTATTCCTCCCAGAGCGACTGTCGCGGCGAGTTCGCTATCGTTATCCGTACGCCGTCGACGGTGCTGCTCGTGTCCGCGTACACGACATCCGTCCGTTCCTCCTTCGTGCGGACGAGAACTGTCGACCCGCCGAGACTCTGCGTGGTCGGTCGGTTGAGACCGACAACCGGGAGCAGGACCCGCTCGTTGGAGACGACAAAGGGCGGCTTCCGCACGCGGACGCCGCCGTCGCGGGTCGTCCTGAACACGCCGCCGGCCTCGTAGGCGAGCGTCTGGTCGTCGACGCCGCCGTACTCGACTGGGCGAACCGTCCAGCTACCGACCGTGTTGAACCCACTCCCTTCGTCGACGCTGACACTGACGGTCACGTTGTCGGCGACCACCAACTGCCCCTCGCCGAGGCTCACCTCGGTCGCTCGGCTCGGCGCACCATGTCGGTGAATGTCGGCGACGTTGTCCGCGAGCACGTCGAAGGCGCGCTCTGCGTTGTCCACCTGTTCGGCGTTGCGCGTGTCCTGTAAGGCTCCGACGCCTGTCACCGACACCAGCGCGATGGAGGTGACGACGATCCCGAAGATGAGCGTGTAGCTGAGCACTTCGCTCACGGCTCGATCAGTCATCTCGCACCTCCAGTTCGCCGGAGCTGTCGTCGTAATGGATCTCGACGACGCCGCCGTCGGAGGTAGATGCCGCGAGGGGCGTCTCCGTCTGTACGTCGACGGTCACCTCGATCACCGGATTCGTCGACCGAAGGATGACAGCCGGGCCGCCCGGGTCGAGTTCGAGCCGGTAGGTACTCCCCGCCACTCGCTCCGGGAACGTCTGTTCGACGCTCGCGGTCACCGAACCGCGGCCAGCCACGACGAGGCGGTCGGTTCGGTGAAGGTCCGAGACCACCTGCTGGCCGATGACCGTGAGTTCGTTCCTGATGACCTGCTCGCGCCGGTCGTCGACGTAGTCGCCGCCCGCGATGAGGAGACCTGAGACGAGGATGGCCGCGATTGCCATCGTGAGCGTGTACCCGAGCGCCGTCGAGACGGCACGCGTATCAGACATCAGGTTCACCCGGTGCGACCCTAATATCCGTCTCGTAGCGCATATTCGCCGTACTGTACTCGTATCTCACCGTCACATCGTAGAGCGCGTCGGTCTCGTACGGTTGATCGCTCCCGGGAAGTCCGCCGACGAGCGGGAGGTCTAGTCCCCCGTCGTCGTGGACGACCATCGAGAAGTTCCCCTGTATCTGGCTGGCGTTCCGGAAGTAGACGTCGTACTCGTCGCTCGTGCCGACCCCGGTGCCCGACCCGAAGTGGAAGTTCTCGCCGCCCGACGCGGTTCCGAGCGCGTCGCAGGGTTCGTCGTCGATAGTTCCACGGGTCACGTCGATGCGGTAGGTCGGACTGTCGCTATCGACGGTGACCTCACAGGCCTCCTGCGTGGTCGAGCCGCTGACGTTCCGTAGCGTCCGGACGTGGACGGTGTCGCCACCCGCTGCGGTCGTCCAAATTTGCATCCGCCAGCTATTCGCGTTGCCGTTGCCGGTCACCGCCGTCTCGTTGACCTTCACCTCGAACGGCGTCCCACTCCCGGCGTCGATGCTCGTCGCGTCGATGCGAAACGCGCGGGTGCCGTTGTCGTCGGTGACTCGCTTCACGCCGCCGACGACCTCGTAGTTCGTCGCACCGCTGTCGTCTGCGAACGAACTGGAGTCGTTCTGGACGATACGCACCCCCTCTGTAGTGCTCTGTACGGTGACATTTACCAACCGACCGCGTCGGACCTCCTGGTATTCAGTCTGCCCGCTCGTGTTCGCTACGGCGTCCTCGACGGCTCCGTTCAACTCGCTGGGGCTGCTGTAATTCCGACGGTTGGCTATCCTGACTGCGTCGCCGACGTTCGTCTCGACCATCCCGCGCATCTCCAAGGCGTCGTCGCTCCCGGCTGTCTCGCCGCGACTCGCCAGGTTCTCAGAGAAGATGGCGGAGTTGACGATGAGCGCCAATGCGACGAATATGACCGCGAGAGCGAGCGCCGCGACGAGGAGTATCTGCCCGCGCTCTCGCCGTCTTAGATCCGCCACGCGACCACCTCCACTCTGACGGTATTGTGCAGATTATCACCGGTATCCGGTATCGGGTATGTCACGTTCTCCGTTTGCAAACTCGTCGTGGTCGGATTCCCGTCCTCGTCGTAGAGCGGATCCGAGTCCACGAGCGTTATCGTCCGCGTCGCGGTCACGGCGTTGTCGCTCGGCACGCCGTTGTAGATGTACCTGCGCGTAATTGACTCGCCGTCGAGGTTCTGAAATCGCAGGTAGACGTTGTAGGCGATGCCCTCGTCGTTGAACGACCGCTCTAGCATCCCCCCGAAGGTGTTGTTCGGCGGCGCACTCGTATAGTATCCCAAGTTCTCGTTCGCACCGTGGAATTCTCTGGTGCTGTTGTTCCAGTAGAGAACCGCCGGTTTCAGCGAGTCGGTCCGTGCCGCCGTTGCGAGCACCCCCTGCCCGATAGCCTGCTGTTGGTTCTCGATATGTTGACTCGAGGTGCTGGCCGATAGCGGCGTCACGGCGGTCATCTGTAACGCGAAGATAAGGCTCGTCAGCAACAACAACGCCGCGACGGTCGCCTCCAGCGTGTGTGCTTGCCCTCGCATCTCACCACACCCCCACGTAGACGGTCACGTCGCTCCCGTCGAGGGCGACGACGCGTACCGCCGTCACCGACGCGTCGTTGGCTCTCGGTGGTGCGTCGCCACGCGTGAGAACCACGTCGCTGCTGTCACACGCACCCCCTCTAGCCTCGACGATGCCCGTATCCGGCTCGTCTCGGTCCCAGCAGAGCACGTCGTTGCCTGACCCCGCCGCCGAGACGTTCCCCCGTACAGTGACGTTCAGATTCTGTCTCTTCTCGTCGAGCCCTAGCTGTGACTCGACCGGCCCTGAACCGTAGCTGCACTGTCCCGGGCTGTTACCCTCGAAGAAAGCCACGGTACAGTACTCCTCCAGTACGAACGGCTCACTGGGGTCGGCCAAGACGCTCTTGGTGAGTTGGTCGGCCACCCTGTTCGAGACGACCGTCTCCTCCTGTGTCCCCTCGGTAAACGGCGCTAAGATGCCGGGAATGAACAGAAAGACGAACAGCAACACGGCGAGAAAGAGACTCATCCCGATGGCGAAATCGAGCGTCGTCTGCCCCCGCATCAGTCTCGCCGCTCCGGTCTGTAGTCACGCTGCCATCGGCCATGTGGCCGCTCTATCACACTACGCTTGCCGTACATGAATCCCTTGCCGCCACCACGGTCGGTGGTACCTGACAGTGTGTCGTACTGGATACTCTTATCCGTTGCGGCGCTTTTCACCCGGGAGTGCGCTACGCCACCGGCTCGCACGACTCCGTCGCTTCGATGGGTTTAAGAAAAGGCATCGGATACTCAAACATGCAGCGCGGGCTCGTAGATCAGCGGTAGATCACTCCCTTGGCATGGGAGAGGCCCCGGGTTCAAATCCCGGCGAGTCCATCCAAGTTCTCTCCGTCAACAATCGACAGAAGGCGCGGCCTCTTTATAAACCCACAACACCGTTGAGCGTCTGTCATGCCGCTTTTACCCGCCAAAATCGTCCCTTGTGGCCTCCCACCGTTACCTCTCCATCCCTACGACGTACCTGGGTTTTGTACAATCGAGTTTCGGAAGGCAGCGTAGTGGTGAGTATAGACGCGGTTCCGAAAGGGGGAGTAACAACGCATCGAGGAGTGGAGTCCTAATCGGCTCGATGGATTCCTACCCCGGTTGGAACATTGCACAGTGCGTGCGCGAAGTTGGTATGTAGCTCCGCGCGCGAATTTTTCTGATTTTGGGGACGGATTTCCGGGAAAGTGTTCATCGAGGAGGAGAGAAATATTTCAGCAAGTCATAATGAAATCAGTTCATTTCATCTACATACTCGCTCTTAAGCAAAATCGCAGATGAAAATATTCCGCAAAGACCAGCAATGGTTGATCCCAAAAGGACACAAGAAATTATTGAAATTATGACTAATGTCTTTAAAGACGGACTAATTGTATAAAGAAGATAGACAGGCATTGAAATCAAGAGTGATGAAATAATCAGACGGAGAGGGACTCTATCTCCCAAATCACCATATATCGAGCGCCCATCATTTACGCTATTGACTGTCCACACAATCATTTTGGCTATAATAAAAGATACTATGATTATCAGACCTAATGCATATTGGAAACCAATTGTCTGAGCCTCGGACAGACCTATTCCGCTTTGATATGCAAATATACCGCTCAAAATAACAGTACCAGGAATGAGTATGAGCATGGAAACCCCCTCTAACCTATAGAAGAGCTGTAACCAAGAAGTGGTCTTTAAATCCTCCTGAATTTCCTCGGTTGCATCTTTCATCGCCTCCAAATCTACCGGTATGAGAATAGCTTTAATTAGACTCCAAACGCCCGATTCAGAATTACTCATAATCCTCCAAAGATGCTACACCCTTTCGGTTCGCCGTAGCTGTAGGGGCTAATGTCCCTCTTTTCACTTCCCTAAACAGCTCGGAGTACAATAGCCATTGGTAGATTCTTTTAGCATTAGTCGACCGGGTAGTTTCGCTCCAGTCTCGATCAAGGCTTCTACCGACTTGCCCCATTAGTTCCTGATTCTTAAACGGACCTTCAGGAGCTAATTCGCAGTATTTTTTGACCAGAGTGAGATCTAATAAGGAGTCACGGATCAGCTTTTTTCGTTCTTCCTCCGGTGCATCTTTGACCCTTTCTCCGAGATCAGTCAATTTCACTGTTGAGTTTCTATAAGCCAAATTAAGAGAATAGAGAGTGCTCAGTAGCTTATTGACATGATTCTCCGAGAAGTCATAGCCCTCTGCTATAATACACAATAGCCTCCCTTCCGAAACTACTCGGTGAATTCGACGTGGCCGTACTCGGACGCTTCCTCGACACATACATTCGAGAAGTGGAGAGCATTCCCACGCCCACCCTGCCAGCTTTCGAGATACCCCTGTTCGACGAGATTCTTCAGATGCTCTCGGGCGTACCGTGCGGAGATCGAGACTCTCTCGGCTATGTCTCCAGTCTTCCATTCCCGACTATCCCACGCGTCGAGTCCAAGTATAGCGTCAATCACCTGCTTCATGCCGTCTTCTTGTGTCATCCACGAGTCAACGGAGACGATTCGCTTCTCTGGCTCCACCCAATCCGGTAGCGCTGACGTGTGGACATACACGGTCGCACCCTTTTCGCCATCCATCTCCTTCCGTCCGAATCGCATCACTGCTTGAAGGACTTCGTTCTGAATCAGCGCCTCTTTGACACAGTTCCCGAAGTATCCGTAGTCGGTATCTTCCCCTGAGGTCCCATCCTGTCGCTCAACGGAATAACCGGCGAGAGCGCCCCACTTCTTCACGACGTCGTCTCCGGGATGGGGGTTCCCAAGTACGATGCCGAGTCGTATGGTCCCGAAACGGTTGCTACCCTTGAGGTTCCCGTAGTTTTCCGTCCTCGATGCCAAGGAGTTCAGTCCACGACCTTCGTACTGTTTGAGTCCCTCCTTCGAGGTGATTACCCCCGGGGTAGAGTCGTGGAGATCGCCCAATTTCTCCACAACGGGAATATCGACCGTCGGAGAAACCCCATCTCCACCCTGATAGGCGTTCCAGTTCTCGGTAGTCTGCACGATTTCCAGCCCGAGAACATCCTCAAGATATGGCTGCCTGTCATCGTCATCGAGGAGCGGAAACCGTTCAATCTCCGTCCCCATCACGAGTTCCCACAGTTCGAGTACTGGTGTTCCATCGAGAGCCACGACACTCTCTGCTTTCCCAAGGTTCGGCGGAAGGAGGAAGGACCATTCGTGTTCGGTATTCCGGGCCGCTACTTTCCCATCCCCCAGTTCAGCGTGTCGCCAACGGTTATCCAGTCGATCTTTCTCCAGATTGGCGAGCGTCATTAGCGGCCCAAGAGCGTGTGCAGACGAGTTCTTGGCCTGGAGTACGTGATTGGCATCGTGGTGCCAACAAAGCTCTTGCTTCCACAGCTTGACTTCTTCCTGAAACTCTGACTGGCGTTCAAGCAGCTCCTCGTAGTCACGGAAGGGAAGCGAGTCCTGCTCCTCAACATAAGCGGTCACTGCTGGTGGTACTTTCCCGGTGTACTCTTGGACGAAAGCGTCTCCGGGGAACTCATCGATAGCAACGTAGCGTTCCTCTGTCCAGTCAGGCTGGTAGGCGTGGAGATAGTGTCCGAGAAGAACATCGTACGACTCGGGGTCGATATTAAGCCCCTCGATGAACGGACATTCTCCGTGCTCCAGACAGGGCAGCTGTTCCCCGAGAAGTCTGCTGGCATTCTGATGGATTGCTTCGCCTTTGATTCCCTTTCGGTATATCGAGAGTAGCTTCTCCGTCAGTTCATCTGCCGGGTTTCCCTTCTCGTCGAGTGAAACGCTTTCACAGTCGCGGTGGAAGGACGGAAGCCGCGAAACCGAAAGATCGAGGTCGTCTTCCGCACACCAGTCCTCGTATTCGTCCATGAGTTCGTGCCGTGGAGCGAAGACGGTGATCTGGTTGCTTGTTTCAGCCGCCCATTTGAGCACACCGTAACTCTTGCCTGAAGCCGGTAGCGCCTCGATGAGTGCTGTTTGTGGGTGTTCGAATGCTTCCCGTATCACGTCGCCAAGGCAGGATTGGATTTGTTCGAGAGTGGGGTTCTGCGATAGTCCTGCTGCTGTAGATGTAGCTGTAGCTGTAGTCATGATAATTCCACCTGCACCACTACTCGGATGTGGCGACAGGAAAAGCCTCTACAGTACATAACGGGATGCAGTTGGATATAACTACCGAAAACCGACAGACAGCGGCCGATTCTTTTGAAAATTACAGTCTAATCTCCCAGGTCAAACCCTGGGGGTCAGGTGCCGAAACCCTGCTTAAAGAAAACAGGCTAACAGTCTGGCATGGTCTGTCGTATCTGCTCGGATTTCTCCGTCTTCGACCGCTTGTCGTAGTACTGCTTGATTGTGTCATAGCCACTGTTCACGAGATCAGAAATGTTCTCGATGGATACGTCGTTATCGAGGAGATACATGATTCGTCCCTTCCGAATCGAGTGGGGACTCACGCTCGATGGACACTTACTGGCAGTGTTGTAGGTCGTGGCTTCGCACTCGTCGGGGTCGCGGTCGTGGGGACACTCTTGCCCGTAGTGACAGGGGCGCGTGAGCGTGTAGACGTTCCGCTGAATCGTGGTCTTTTGCGCACGAACCGACCGGCCCATCAACAGGGGTTCTCGTCCGTGCTTGTCCGTTCCGCCGGGATGGTTCATTTCGAGGTAGTCCTGCACAACTTCCACGTCTTCCTTCGAGAGCGGAACGTTACGCTCACCGTGGGATTTGTTCTTCAGCGGCGTTCCGGTATCTGGCCGGTGCCGTATCTTCAGCATCGGTGGGTCTTCCACGAGATCGTCCACATCGAGAGCGTGGATACTCCCCTGACGTGCGGCTGTTCGCCACAGGAGCAGGAAGGTGACGTGTCGGAGTGAGGCATACTCGTACTTTTCGAGGTAGTCGAGAATCACGTCAGCTGTCTCCGCCTCGATGAACTCATCCCGCGAGTCGTTACCGTCCTTCTGTGGCACGAGGCTTTCCACCTTCATCGGAAGTCCGTGAGGTACAGCTTCGATAGCCTGGCAGAACCGCATGAACTTCTTGAGCGTCCACATCTGGTTTCGGAGCGTGGTGAGACTCACCTGTTTGCCCCGCCACGTTTTGAACTCCTTGAGTCGTCGACCAGTGAGATCGTTGAGATTCTCTATCTGGTTTTCGTGGCAGAAGTCTACGAATGGCCGTAGCGCGTACTTGTA
Organism: Haloarcula amylovorans; assembly: GCF_004681185.1. Lineage (GTDB taxonomy): Archaea > Halobacteriota > Halobacteria > Halobacteriales > Haloarculaceae > Haloarcula > Haloarcula amylovorans. Next base: position 1,292,011 of record NZ_SRIF01000002.1, read on the forward strand.
GTTCTGTACGGTGTTCTTTGCCTGTCCCTCTTTCTGGTCGCTGAGGAAGTCCGTGACGGCTTCCTGTGGTGCGTATGGTTCGAGGCTCATGGGTGGATGCTGACGGATGCATATACCCAGATAGATGCGCCCAGAGTGGCATACTCCCCGCGCGGAGGGCGCGTAGCGGCCGTGAGCGCAGGCCCCGGGTTCAAATCCCGGCGAGTCCATCCGAGTGAACGAGCGAAGCGAGTGATTGAGGATGGTTGAGTCCGGGATTCGCGAGGGAGCGCCTTTGGCGCGACCGTCCCGGCGGCCGGCGTCTCCGGCTCTCTCGCTGGATTTTTTCGTTTTACGTCACTTCTCTATCCCCGTTGTTAGTCTTCTCTCAACCCCCGACAGATGACTAATTGTTTGTCTGAATAGAGTCGAGTCACTCCTCTAACGGGCCCCCCGCTTGCTGGCGTTTTCACTGATTCGAGCAATTGCCTTGTCGCGCGCATATCCAGTAATACTTCTCGATGGGAACCGTATGGCCGAAGTCGAAGAATAAGACGAGATGAGGGAGATGTGAATGAACGCGGGTCGCTGTCTTCTGGGAGTTTCATTGATTCGAGAAGAACGACGGAATGCCATCAACCATGATTGGCTGAGTCACTTCAAGCTGTGTGAACAGGGGTGTGAATACGATGCCTAAGGTTCTATCAACGGATTGGTCTCGGCTCGTCTGTCATCTCAGAACCGGAGCTTCAAAGAACTCATCAAGGGTATACTGTACCCGCTTGTTCTCCATCTCGTCTCGTATTAATATCGATAATATTCACTCCACTATCATATATATTCGGTATAATTTGAGCTCTCAAATATATTTCTACCAAACAATGATTGACTGGCTTCAATTGGAGAAGTTTGTTTGAGATCGGCCATTACGAAGCAAACAAATTTTTTCCAATGCTGGAGGAGGTCAAACGTACTAACCCCATCCTGTTTTAGAGATTCCTCCAAGGCCCATCCAAGATAAAAATCATAGGCTGTCTCACTGATTGCTCTTATTGCCTTGAGCTCGGCCAGTGTTTTTACTATTTGAGTTCCATTCGACATTGATTGGTTCCAACTAGACATCACGAGGAGTTTTTCAGGGTCTTCCTCCTCGGATACGTCTTGATACATTACCGCATCAAGCGCGACAAGACGGAGACCTACGGCGAAGATGAGAACAAGTGAAAGAACCCCTCCAATCCAATTTGGCGGTATTAGCCAAGATGGTAGATTCATCTGGTCTGAAAGAATTTGTAGGAAGCTCACAAAGACAAGAGCGAGCGCGATATTTGCTTCCCCATTCGATAAGAACCTACCGGCATTATTGTATGCCCTTCGAGTATGGTCGTGTTTAGTTAGTAGCATTGAGCCAACGAGCGAAACTCTGCAGCCAGTTTTCGGCTGTTTCCGGTTCGACGTGGCTGAAGCAGTTCGAAAACGACGAGGTTCGTCGTTTTAGCTCTCGAAAAATCCGTTCGACAGCATTTCGATTTCCGTGACGACACTTCTGAAATCGGAGCCCAGCTCGTTGCAGTGCAGTTTGGAGGTGTTTCGCGCCATCAACGAGAAAGACGGCGGCTTCGACATCGTGCTTTTGCCGAAGTTCGCGCAAGAAAATTTCCGTGAGGGTGGTCGTAGTCGTCGAAAACAACCGGATGTGAAGCAGTTCGTTCGACTGCGGCTCGGCGGCGGCGTACAGCCAGAATTGCTGATCGTTGATGCGAATCACTGTTTCGTCGAGCGCAATCTGATTCGGTGATTTACCGGATTCCGGCTGTAAATCGGCTTTCTGCACCCAATCGTGGACGGCTTTTCGACTGCGTTGGACACCCAACGAGTCGAGTAATTCGACGGTATTCGATAGAGAGAGCCCCGCAACGTGCGACTGAATACCAATCTTCATCGCTGGTTCGGGTGTCCGCTCGCGCTCCACAAAGTCCAAATCAATCCAGTCTCTATTCCCACTGAGGCGGCTGATTTCTGGCATGGACACCAAGAAATCCGTCCGCCTCACTTTTCACGCTTAACTAAACACCGCCTCGAGTATCTTGAGCTAATTCTTTCGCGGACTTATCTACGTCTACAAGCCCCTCATGGACATACTCTGTGCCACGTTTAACGAAATCATCTCTTCTTTCCTCAGCAAACTTTGTACCAGGATAGTGAGAGAATACAGCTTCGATTAGCTCGTTTGGTGAAGAGAGCGTCCCAATAAGTTCTATTCTGTTAATCAAGTTCGAAAAAACACGTAATATACCGCCAAGGACAATCGTTCCCGTGTCTCTCAATCCGACATAATATGAATCCCTGAAAGATATGAACGCGATTGTGAGAATAATAAGAAGACCGAGTAGTAGGACGGCTACGATTCCAAGTGCGGCTTCCAATCCGATCAGCCAAGATAGGAGAAGAAGAACACTCCCCAGTAAGAGAGTAGTTGGGAGTTTGAAAAACACGAGAAGTCCAATAAAACTAGAAACGATTGTGAGTGTGATGGACGCACCAACAAAATATACAAGTAAAAGAGTAGGTATCGTAAAGAATACCGCCAATTTCCAGTTCATAAGGGTCAACAAGAGTATGAAGCCGACGACGAGTCCAAGTAAAGACTCCATATGGCAAAATTACATGCTAACAATTAACCACTTTCTGTCTGTCAACATTGACGATAAAGCTTCAATACTCAGTTGACCAATTTAGATCAGAAGTCAGATGTGGTCAAGGTACGACTGTCTCTGACTCCGACGTTCACCCGCTGTCCGTTCGTCGTAGTGCTTCTCAAGAACCTCGTCAGAGACGTTCATCCGATCCGAGACAATTTCCTTTGGTACACCAGAGTTCAGGTGATAGGTGATGGCACCCCGGCGGATTGCGTGAGGAGCTACGCTCGATGGACACTTGCTTTCGTGGTCTTTTTTCGTCGCTTCACAGTCTTCGATGACGCGGTCGTGAGGACACTTGTCAGTATACACGCAAGGTCGAGTTAATTGGTAGACACCCCTCCGGATCGTCGAAAGCGCCGCTCGTCCTCTCGAAGTACAGAATAGTGGCATCCGGCCGTAGTCGTCGGCTACCTTCTTGTGGTTGAATTTGAGGAAGTCGTCAATCACGTCACAGAGCTCGCGGTTGAGATTGACGTGCCGCTCTCCGTGTTCCTTGTTTTTCAGAGGGGTTTCTGTGTCGGGTCGGTGCTTGATTTCGACGTATCCCTCCTCGCTATTGTAATCGTCAACATCGATAGCTCGTGCGGACCCTGACCGCATTCCGGTATGCCAGAGTAGGTAGAAGGCAACGTGGCGGAAGCTCGCGTACTCCCATTTCTCCAGGTAGGCGAAAATCTGGTCAACCGCTTCCGGCTTGAGGATGTCGTCATTCTGGTCGCCATTTCCGGTGATAGTCGGAGACGACACGCGCTCGTGAACGTGCTTCGGGGCCGCCTCGATTCGTTCACAGAACCGGAGGAACATCCGGAGCGTGTCGAGCTGACTCTTGAGTGTGATCGGCTTGATGCCCTCCGAGCGCCACATCTTGTAGTCGTGGAGTTTGCGCCCGGTGATGTTGTTCATGTCCTCTAAGCCGACCTCCTCGCACCACTCGACGAATTGGCCGAGACGGTATCCTTGATTCTGGAGTGACGATTCCAAGAGCTCGCTTTCGCGTTCTTTCAGGTACGCTTCTACAGCTTCTTCTGGTGTGATTGATTCCAGCATGGGTTGCGAAGCACAACCCCAGTAGACGGAGACGATCTCGTGCGTGTTCGCTGAGCGCCAGCCAGGTGTCGGTGCGGTGCGGGTGCCCAGAGCGAGTGAAACGAGCGGCGGGCGTGGACGAGCCGGGTGCCGCGCGGTGCGGTCTCCCTGAGGGAGCGGAGCGACCGAGGCATGGGAGACGGGCCCGAGGTAAAAATCCCGGCGAGTCCACTTTCTTCGCTCACTACGTTCGCTCAATTCCAGCGAGTCCGTCTGAGTTCTCTCTGTCAATCGACATAGAGGTTCGTGGAAAGCGAGTTCGATGCCAACCTCGGCGAGTTCCGACTCTACCGGAACACGTCGACCGGGACGAATACCGACCGCTCAGACTACCAGCAGATGCTGGTCGCCACCGAGAGTGGGAAACCGGCGCTGTGATCGTTCGTAGTATCTCGCCCATCTGCCAGTCAATCTCTGACGTGGAGCAACTGCCTCCCGACTCGAAGAGGCTGGCGTTGAACGACACCGACTTTCTCTGAGTCATCGGTATCCCTATTGCGGGTATCCCCGGCGCAGGAGCGTTGTCTATGAATAATAGGCCGATTTCGTCGAACGAGTCTTTTGAAGGGACTAATCACTCGCCATATATCGGGCGGTAAGACGTGCTTACTTCCGGTATCGTTTGGATTTGATTTTCACCGGAGGGTTTTTGTCAGTCGATAGCGTGGTTGCATAGAATGATTGGGGGAGACCGGTCAGTCGAGGGGGAGCGTGGCGTCTCCAACGTCTTGGCTGTCGTCTTACTGATCGGTATCACGATGGTGGGGGTAGTCGTCGTTCTCGTCGCTGGGTGGACGACGATTAGCGACGTGAATCAAGATGCGAACACTGAGATTGCAGAAGAGTCGTTGCTCAAAATAGACAGCGTGTTCCAGCAGTCGAGCGGTGGCAACACGTCGTTCGATATCCCCGACGAGGTAGATGGGAAGGTGTCGGTCTCACACGACCCGACGTACAACCTCACACTGAACGAGAACGCGACGTGTTCTAGCGGTTCACGCAATCTCAGTAGCATCCGCTACGAAGAGAAGGGGAAGAACGTCGGCTATGAGGGCGGCGGTGTCTGGCGATTGACCGAAGCCGGTACGACGATGTCCTCGCCGCCGGACGTAACCTACGACAACGGGTCGCTGTCGGTTGCATTCGTGAACGTCTCCGGACAGATTACGTCGTCGGGCGAGATTCAGGCACAGCGGAACGTCACCGCACAGCAGATTCAACAGCGGAATATGAGCCGTGCCCTCTACACTAACGGCACGTACACCGCGCCGCCGCCGAGCGGTCGTATCGGTTTCGTCTGTAAGCCGTCGAGAGTTCAGAATGCGACGCTGAAGATAGAGGACAGTCTCTACGCGCGCGGTTGGGCCAACTGGGCGCGGAACAACTACGACGACCGGCGCGTCTCTGTCAGTCCGACCGGGACGGTCAATCCCGGTGATACTGTCGAGATCACCTTCCAGCTCGGTGACGTTTCCGACCCCCAGTACTCCGTCTCGAACGTCGGTATCACGCGGAGCCCTGGAAACCAGCCACAAGTGACAGCAACAGTCACTAACACCGGGGGATTACGGTCGACAAGACCAGTAGAATTCGATTACCACAACGGAACGTACACGGATAGCAAATCGGTGACGCTCGGCGGTGGGGAGAGCACGACTGTCACCTACTCGCTCCCGAACAGTCAGGTCGTCGCGGACGGAGACCCACATAACTTGAGCGTGATAGCCGACGATTCGGCACACCAGAAAGTCGCGTTCGACAGTCCGGGTGGGCATCCGGACACTCGAATATCGTCTGTATCCGTTCCGAGCGGTGTCAGTCTGGGGGCCAATCCGTCGAGTGCGACCGTGACGCTCGAAAACAGCGGCTCGGGCGATGCCGGCGACATGACTGCCATCGAGACGCTCACGATGACGGTCGACGGGACGCCACGAGCGACGTGGAACGTCTCAGTGCCACCGGAGGGGACGACGACGGTGAGCGTCGGTGAGGAACTGCCGACGAGCAACACCGGAACCTACCGGTTGGAGTTCAGCGGGGACCTCGCATCGAATACTGAGGCGGTAGACCCCTTCACCGTCGGCGAGGCGGGATACTTCAGCATCCAATCGGTGTCGCCGCCAATGAACGTCGACGAGGGCGACGCTGTCACCATCGATGCAAACGTGAAAAACACCGGTGGACAGACCGTCGAGGACGACGTTAGCGTTCGCATCGAGAACGAGTCGACCGGGGCGCTCGTCGCGGAGTCGACGACGACGATGGACTTAGACGGCAACCTCGCGGGGTCACCCGAGAGCCAAACAGCGACGCTGAGTCATACGTTCGGCTCGAACACGAACGGCTTGTACACCTACACCGTCGAGACGCCGAACGAGACACAGACCGGGAGCTTCTACGTCGGCCCGTCACCAGAAGCGAACTTCGTCATCACGGGGTCGTCGATCTCGAAGAACCCGGTTGCGATGGGCAACCAGACGACCTTCGACGTTCGCGTGAACAACACCGGATCGAGTTCGGGGACACAGACCGTCCGTATCACAAACGCCTCGACGGGGAATGTTTTGGCTGCCGAGACCATGACGCTCGCGCCGAACGCGGACCGGACCGCGACGTGGACAGTGACAGTGACCGACGAGGAGTTCGATTACGGAAACAACAAACTCACAATTTCGACCGCGAACACCTCGCTGTATCAGAACCTCAAAGTCCACGACGGGTGGGACCCTATCGACAGCGACGACGGGAAGATCACTGTCAAAGAAGGCGTCCGTGCAGAGATAGAGATGAACGGCGCGGAGTTAGAAGGGTTCGTTGACACCGATGATTACCGGTATATCGTAAGTGATCCGGTTCGGATGCGACTGCTCGTCGAGAACGACACGGGCGAGTATAGTCGGTTGCTCTGGGGGGATTACAACTACGGTAACGTCAACCACCCCGAAGCAGAGCGGCGAATGAGAAATGACGATTATCCAGATGTCTACACCGAGGAACTGGTCCTCTCCCCTAACTCCACGGTCTCGCTGTTTTCTCGGTCGTATTCCTGCAGAAACAGGGAGTACAACGGCGTCGTCCACGAGGACGTAGACATATACGACAACGGACGACTGTACGACGTTCCGGGCGTAGAATGTACGAGGTGGGGATCCGAACGAATCGCTATCGACGGCGATTCCAACTCGGAGAACGTCGTCATCCTCGGGGATGACGAGACGTTGCCCGCCTATCAGCAGGCGGGGGTCGCACAGTTGGGTATCGACGACATGCTGGGCGGGAGAGTGAGCGACGACGGCAGACTCCAGCTGGCAGACGACGAACGCGTGTTCCTCTACGAACTCTCACAGAAGGATGCGGATCCAGCTAACGCCTACAAGGACGACGACCCGGACTACAACGACGCCGTGGCGACGTTCCGTGTCGTCTCGCTGGAGCGAACGATACAGGAACCCGCGAAGTTCAGAATCACCGATGTCGACGTACCCAGCAAAGTCAACCAGGGCGAGGACACGGACCTCGAAGTCACCATCACCAACGTCGGGGGGAAGTCGGGAAGCACCCCCGTTCGGGCGACGTTCGCGGGTATCGACGAAGGGGCGCGGACCGTAGATGACCTCGATTCCGGCGAGTCAGAAACGGTCACGTTCGACCTCGATACGACACATCCTCCGGGCACGTACGAGTGGACGACCAACGCGACGGCGTCTAGCACGTCTGCGAGTGAGCGTTCTGGCTTCGTTACCATCGGTGACCCGCCGACCGCGAACTTCCTCGTCAGCGTCAGCGGTCCGGCCACTGCTGACGTCGACGACGCGCCGGAGGCGACGGTGAAAATTTACAACACCGGCGGAGCCAGCGACACGCAGGACGTGAAGCTGTTCGTCCGCGACGACGACGCCGGCGGCGGGTTTACCGAGGTCGCGAGCAAGTCCGTCACTCTCGCGAGCGGGAACTCGAAGACGCGGGCGTTCGACCTCCCAACGGCGAAGAGCAACTATACGTACTACGTCGAGACCGAGGACGTCACCGCTTCGAATCGTCAATTGTTCGTCGGCGAATCGGATGTCTCGGTGGTCCGAGATACGAGCATCAACATCGGCACGTCAGATTACGACACGGAAGAGATAATCGAGCGGCGCGGTGGTATCTCGCGGATGAACGTCAAAGTGGAAAACAGTGGCACCGTCGGCGACGAACGTGAAGTACAGTTGACCATCGAGAACAAGAACACGGGTGCGACAGCCGTAGACAAGACGGTCAGCAAGCGGGTCGGTTCGGGGAACTTAGCCGGTGAGGGCCCGGTTCCGGCGTACGTCGGCTTCGACAGCGACCTCGACCCCGGCTACTACACCTACGAGATAACCGTCTACAGCGACACGAAGTCCTCCGGAAATAAGGACGATACCATCACCGGTGAGCTGTTCCTCCAAGCGGTAGACAGCGGCGATAGCAACACGGAAGATTCGCCCATCTCGGTGGACTCTTCGACGATAACGGTCAAAAGCGGCTGAGTTATACGGACTGTTGTAGCTGTTTACCAGTAATCGTCACACTGGGGTTGACGATACCGGTACGAGACTACGACAATCCGTATCAGTTGACGACCGTGATGTCGATCGTCGTCTGGTGGACGACGGCGCGGCCGGTGTCACAGCGGTAGACGCCGCTACTCTGTTCCTTCCAGTTCGGAAGTCGCTCTTCGAACACTCGCTCCCACGCCTCGCTGTAGGTCGTGTTCCCCACGTCCACTTCGACGTAGTCAGCGCTCGCATCCGAGGCATCCACGGGGTAGACGAGCGAGCGGTTGGTTACCTCGCTGCGAAGCGTCACGCGGTTCTCCGCGGAGACGTTGACCGAGCCCTGAACGGCTGTCAGCGGGAGGTCGGCGCTGTTAGAATCGCAGCGTATCGGCGGGAGTCGCACGACGACGAAGCCGTTTTCTTCTACGCGAAACAGCGCACCGCTGCTGTACACTAACTCGGTTCCGGTGTCGGTCGTCCGGACGAAGGCACTGGTGGAGAGCGGCTCTTCGTCAATCGGCTGACCCGACCCGTTGTCGACGGTGACAGAGATATTTGAGTTCGTCCGCTTGAGCCCGTGACCTTGCAGTTTTATCGTCGTCGACCGGCGCGGCGCGTCACTGGCTCGCTGGTCGGAGAGCGTCTCGGCGTAGCCAAGCATCGTCGCCTCCGCGACGTTGGTCTCGGTCCCTTCTCGCACGTCGTCTAAGGCACCGACGCCGCCGATGGTCATGAGCCCGATCATCGAGATAATGACGCTGAACACTAGCGTAAACGCGACCAGATCGGAGACGCCACGGGTCGCCATCTCTCTCATCCGTTGCGTACCTCCAGACACGGCTCCGTGGCGTTGTACGCGACGGCGACCGGGCCGCCGTTGACGATACTCGGGCAGATACCGGGTTCGGTCTCGTTGTCGAACCGGACCTGCGTCGAGAGGTCACGACTCGTCATGTTGACGTAGATTGTGGTTCGATCCGGCCCGGGATCGACGACGATTCTGTACTGCTCGCCGGCGATACGTTCGGGATAGTGCGATTGGAAGGAGAGATTGCTCGTCAGTCGAGCGGTGTCGAACTGGTCGAGACGGACGAGGTCGCTCGTGATACCCGACCCAACGTCGACCAGCCCCTCCCGAGCGACGGACTCTCGCTGGTCGGTGACCAGTTGCGCCCCGCCGATGAGCAGTCCAGTCACCAGAATCGTCGAGATTCCGATGGCCAACGCCTGCGTAATCGCCGGTGAGACGGCGCGTGTATCCCGAATCATGACGTTTCGTTGATGAGGATGGTGCGTTCGTAGTTGGTGTAGGTGACATCGATTGCGGGGACAGCGGGGTAGGAACTGTAATCGCCCGAGTCGTAGCTGCCATCGGGGAACGTTCCCGTTGACGCGAAGACGTACTGTCCACCCGCCCTGTTTCCGTTCTCGAACCGGACGTCGAAGGAGCTATCGAGGACGTCCTCGAACGACTGGAATGTCGTCGTCGTCCCAGCGATTGTACACTCGCCAGTAGTGACGTTCAGACGGACATCCTGCGTGTCGGTGGGCGTGCTACAGACCGTCGAACTCGTTCCCGAATGCTCGACTCTGACGGCCCGTTCGACCGGGCCGACTGGGTCGAGTACCCGCAGCCGCCACCTGTTGCCCCCTTCTCCCTCGACGATGATTGTGAACGCGTTCGACGGCCCGCCGTTGACCGTGGTTACGGTCATGTTGAATGCCGTAACGGTGTCCGCGTCTTCGACGACCGGCCAGTCGTTAGCGTTTCCCGGTCCGCTGGGATCGGGGCGCTGGAAGTCGCCGGAGCTGGTGGTCCGATTCCCCCTCGAACTGCTCTTATTCAGCGTCACGTCGACGTACGAGCCCGTCCGTGCACCGCTCACGCGGGTCTGGTAGGTCGAGTAATTCGCGAGGCTCCGATTGAGTGCGTCGGTGAACTCGTCGGTGTCGTTGGCCGCGCGGGTTCGCGTCACGATTGCCTGTAAGTCTCGCTCGACGGCGGCTTCCCGGTCGGCGACCTGTTCGATACGGTCGGCGTTGTCCGGGGTCGCCACGTTTTGGGTCACGATGAGGCTGTTGGTCAGCGCAATCGTGACTAGGAACACGACGGCGACAGTGATGCCGCCGAAAAGCAGCAACTGTCCGCGGTCGTCGGCTACCATACGGTCAGTCGCACCTCCACGACGTTGTACAGCTCTGCCTGTTCGTCGACGTCCTGCAGATAGTACGTCGAGATATCTTCCTCCAGCGATGGCCCAGTTTCGGTACAGCCGTCCGGTCCGGGTCCATTGATGCGAATCGCCATAGTATCGGTCAGCGTCACCGTCGTCGTCGCCACCGTTGCACTGGCTGGTGGCCGATTGAGCGTCTCTTCGGAGCGCTCAGAGACGATCTGCGTCTCTCGTTCGTCGCTCGTAACGTTCCAGTAACTGAAATAGAGGTTGTACTGGTCGCCCTGTGCGTCGAAGGTCTGATTGAGCATCCGCTCGAACCGGGCGGGTTTCGTTTCCTGTTTCCCGTTGAGTCGCGTCTTACCGGCGCTGTAACAGAGCGTCGCGTTCCGTAGCGCGCCAGTCTCGCTGGCGACGGTCAACAGGTCGTTCGCGCGCTGGCTCAGCTGTCGTGTCTCCTGGCGCGTCCCGTCCTCCCACGCGCGCGTATCGATAGCTTGCAGTCCGTACACCGTCGCCGAGACGATGAGGATCGCAGCGAGGACTCCTTCGAGCGTGTAGGCCTGCCCTCGATCGCCGCTCACCATGCGCGAACCACCAGCCAACAGGTCGGATCGCACTGCGTATCGACATCGTTCGCCAGCCGAACGACCCGTGTCGAGGTGACGGACGGTTGGTCCCGGTAGTCTTCGCCCCACGCGAGCGCTGTTCCGCTCCCGTCGCGGGCGGGTACTCGACTCCCGTTTTCCAGCGACGAACTGTCGACGATGCTGACGTTCAGGTCTGGGTTCGTCCGGCGGGTTGACGAGACGTTGACGCCAGCGCGGGCTTTCAACTCTGAGAGGTCCGTATCTGCCGCCAGTGACTGATCGATGCCATCGGGTTGATTGTACCGGAGGGAGTTCGGCTTCCCGTCGACGCTGTAATTCTCGACGAGGTACGAGGCGACGCGGTCGGCTTGTGGCTGCTCTATCGGCGTCGCCGAGTCCTCGTACACCGAGAGCGCGCCGCCCTGGATGAAGACGAACGCCCCGATAATCGTAACTAACAGGATGCTCGTCCCGATAGCGAAATCCTGTGCCGTCTGTCCCCTGTCGTCCATTCCTATTATTCCGCTGTCGTCCATCACCGCACTCCTCTGTCGCTCGCTATATCCTACCGCGTTCGACTATCGTATAACCTCTGTCGCACCATTATTAAATATCTACGCCATCACTCATTTACTGATATCGATGGTCCTACCCATCACCCTACGGCCATCCACACCACGAGCGCGATCGTCGAGAGGATGACGGCGAACTTCACGCCGGCCATCAACTTCACTTCCCGAATATATCCCGCGATGAACGACGAGAGCAGCGCCTGTAGCGTCACCGCGTGGAAGAACAGCATCGACAGCAGTTCCGTATCGACGTTGCCGCCGAAGCTCCCGCCCGGCGCGCCGGAACTGCTGGCTCCCGACGCCTGCGTCGACAGTCCGGACATCACGTCCAGGAACTGCGTCTTCAACAGCGCCATCACGCCAAGCAGCGTGAGGTAGGTCATGATGATGATGACCGTCTGCATCCGAGTGCGGGATTTTCGTTCCCGCTCGATGTCGTCCTGATTTTCGGAGGCCTGTGCCGCCGTCGAAAGCACGTCCTGAATCTGGCTGGACGCCTCCTGTGCCTCGGCGATGAGTTTCACCGTCCGGGCCAGTCGCGGGACGTGGTACTTGTTGTTGAACTCCCGCAGGGCCTCCTTGAGACTGGTTCCGTAGTTGACCTTCGCGTGCATCGTCTCGAACTCGTCGGAGAGTTTCCCCGCCGAGGTCTCCGAAACCACTTTGATCGATTCGAGTAGCGTCATCCCCGTGTCGTTGGCCGAGGCGAGTTTCCGGAGGTTTTCCGAGAGATTGCCGATGATGGCCTTCCGCGAGCGGAGGTTCCACTCGTAGAATATCGTCAGCGGGAGGAAGTTGATGTACATCGGAACGTACACCCAGAAGAACGTTCCCGAGACGGGATTGGCTCGCATCCCGTCGAGCGAGAGGGGTGCCCACCCGAGGACGACGGCGACGACCAGCGCGAGAATCGAGAGCGGGACGGTCAGCCCGAGGACCAGAATCGGATGGTCGCGGAAGAAGAGGTCCGGCCGTTTCAGTATTTGGACGAGTTCGTAGGTCCCCTCGCGGCTCTTGATGCGGTCGAAGACGCCGTAGGCCCCCGTGTACTGCTCGACGAGGCCGAGGTTGAACACGCCGACACCCTCGTCGACGACGACGTTCTCCTCGTCGGCGGCCGGCCGGAGGTAGCCGTCGCCGATGGCGTCCTGGGTGACCGTCGAGACGAGCACCAGGAAGGCCGTCCCGGTCAGCGGAATGAGGCCGTAGACAGTGCCGTAGATGAGTCGCTGCTGGGCGTTGCCCATCATCGACATGATGACGAGGATGATGATGAGCAAGAGCGGGAACAGCGAGAGCGTCATGTACATCTCGCCGAACAACTCCAGCGTCTCCAGCATCTTCTCCTGCTCCTGCCGAGCGGTTCGCATGTGCTTTTCCTTCTGATCTTCTAAGAAGGATGTCATGTCTCCCCCCGAGTTGATGATCGAGAGCATGTCGGTCAGAAACTGCGAGAGCTCGTCTGAGGGCGTCTCGATGGCCTGGTTGCGAACCGCAGACCGGTAGTCCGTATCGAAATACTCCGTCTCTAAGACGATGGACTGAAACTCCTTTGCGGCTTCGCCGTACGTGTCGTCGGCTTTCCCCATCGCGTGGAGAATTTCGAGCTGGTTCAATCCGCCCACCGAGAGGGCGTACATGAACGAAATAGCGTCCGAGAGAAGGATGTTGATCTCGCGTTCGCGCGCGCTGGCCCGGAAGTACGGGATCGAGACGAGTGAGCCGAAGCCGATCCCGAAACCGATCGCCCCGAACACCAGTCCGGTGATGAGAATCAGGAAGGGGAGTTTCAGCGCGTCGATGACGGCCAGCACCGCTTCGTTCTGGATGGCGACGCCGATGAACGTTGGCCCCTCGGTTCCGGAAAAGAGGAGCGTGACGAGCAGGTAGCCAAGAAACGTCCCGACGAGCCACAGGGTCGCCCCCGCGATGACGCCGACGGCTAGCGCCCGCGCGAGGAACATCTCGACGTTGTCGGCCATCCGGGCCTGTGCGAGTTTCGTCCCGACGCTGTCGACGAAATCACCCTCGTCGTCGAACAGTTTCCGATAGGCCGGATAGAACGCATCGCCCAGAGCGCCGCCGCTCCCGAGTTGTTGCTGGCCCTTCGTATCGAGGCTCATCCGCTATCTGCCTCCTTTCCGGCCTTTGGGACGAACTGGCCGAAGCCGCCGACATCTTCCTCTTCCTCTTCGTCTTCTACGTCTCCTGCTAGTGCGTCGCCTTCCATCAGTGCAGCGACGATATCCGGCGTATCACCCTGTTTGAACTGCTCGAACAGCGGCCCGGCGTTGTCGAGGATGGATTTCGTCTCCTCGACCATCGCCGGCGGGGCGTCCGGCCGCGGGACCATCTCCTCTTTTTCGGGGTCGATATCTATCTTGACCGACTCCATCTCCCGGAGGTCTTCGAGCGACCGTTCGAGTTGGTCGTTGGCGATGAGCGTGAGGATGGTATCGGGGTCGTTGACGAACGCCTGAATCGTCGCGGCGACCTGCGTGTAGGTGTTCAGCCCCTGCTCGATGAGATAGGCTAAGACGACTTTCCGCTTGAACAGCTCTTCGTCGAGTTTCTCCTGTGTCCACCCGCGGTCGAACTTGATCTCTTCGAGGGTGTTGGAGTTACCCATCTGGATGTACTCGTCCGTCTCGGCGCGCCACTCGTAGACGTCCCGGACGTTGATCTCGTCGTTCTCGGCGGAGTACTCGTTGATCTCGGTCAGGGACTTGTTCCGACGGACTTTGCTGCCGTCCACGCGAGTCTGGGTCTGAATCGAGACCAGATCGAGCGCGGTAAAGAGCGTCTTCGAGACGTTGATCGGCTCGGTGGTAAAGCGCTTGATGACCTCGCCGACTGAGTCGGCGTGGAACGTAGTGTAGGTCGTGTGTCCGGTCGACATAACCTGGAAGAGGGTCCGTCCCTCCTCACCGCGAATCTCGCCCATGACGATGTAGTCCGGGCGTTGGCGGAGTGCGGCCTCCAGTAAGTCGAACTCGTCGACGTCGCCCTTGTCGTCCTCGCCGAAGGAGGGGCGAGTCACGCTCGCGACCCAGTTTCGCTGGGGTAGCTCCACTTCGCGGGTGTCCTCGATGGAGACGATTTTGGAGTTCGAGGGGATGAACAGCGAGACGGCGTTCAGTGAGGTGGTCTTCCCGGACGCCGTACCACCGGCGAAGATGAGGCTCTTGTTGTTCTCGATACAGAGCCAGAGGAACGCCATCTCGTCGAGCGAGAACGTGTTCCAATTGATGAGGTCGATTGGGGTGAACGGCACGTCCTTGAACTGACGGATGGTGTAGTTCGTCCCGTGGTCCGACACTTCTCGTCCGAGCGTCAACTGCGCACGCGACCCGTCCGGGAGCGTCGCGTCGACCTGTGGCTGGCGTTTGGAGATCCCCTTTCCGGAACGCTGGGCGAGTTTGACGACGAAGTCGTCCAGTTCGCTCTCGCGGTGTTCGACGTTGGTGATGATCTGTTCGTAGTCGGTGTGGTAGACGAACACGCGGGAGTTGTAGCCGTCACAGGAGATGTCCTCGACGTTGATATCGTGTTTCACCGGGTCGATGCGGGCGTACCCGACGAAGTCCCGCTTTAGCATGTACAGCAGTTTCTCGACCTGATACTCGTTCAGTGTCGCGGGGTCGTCCTCAATGATGGCCGGCTCGGGGCGGGCCATGATTCCGTTCAGTTGCCCCAGCGACTCTGTTTCGGTCTCCTCACCGATGTCGAAGAGGTCTTTCACCTGGTCGAGCAACCCGCCGCTGGTTGTCCCGCCAGTGACCGACCCGTCGTAGAGGTCGTACCGGGAGAGCAGCTGCTCGGCCTCGCGTTGGATGACCGACGCTCGGTCGGCGTTCGAGCCCTTGACGATGACGTCGTCTTCGGAGTACTTGATCGCGGTCTTGAGCTTCCCCGAGAGGAAGCTCTTGAGGTCGTCTTCGATCGGGTTGAGATACGGTTCGACGACGTAGTACTTCCGTTCGTTCTCCTTCCGAGAGTGAAAGATGACGACGCAGGCGTACGGTTTGTTGACCCAGTAGCGTTCGGTCTCTTGGAAGTGTGATTTCTTGCTCTCCGGGACGGCCTTCTCTAAGTCGTAGCGGTTGACGACGGTGGTGTGGCCCTCCCGCGTCGAGAAGAACACGTCTTCATCTACATCGGGGTCAACGTCGACGGTGTTCTCGTCGACGAATTCGTCGAGTTCCGCCGCCAGATTCTCGCCCAGCGAGAGCTTGTTCTCGACGTGGTCCGGGTCGAACCCGAGGTGATCTTCGGGTTCGAAGGGGACGACCTCGCCTTCGCCGTCGCGCGGTTGGTCTCCGTCTTCGTCGTAGTAGAACTCCTGTTTGAAATGTTCCCACGTGTAGACGCCCTTCGTGACCGGCGTCGTCGTCGGATCGAGATACTCCTCGAACGGCTGCGAAAGCGTCAGTGCCGTACTCGCAGCGGTCTCCAGTCTGTCTTCGAGGTCGCGTGGCTCGAAGCCGAGGTACTCGCTTCGGTCGAAGCGCCCCCCGCTGTGGAACTCCCGTCTGAGGTCGTCCCACGTGTACTCTCCGACCGTCGCCGGCCGGTCGTCGCCGTCCCCCCCACTGGCGACTTGTTCCGAATTGCCCCCCGTTTTATCATCAATTGCCATTGTGTTTCATCTCTTGGTTCGTGTGAAAAACCTTTTCGGCGTCAGTCCCCACCACAGTCCACCTGATAGTACGCCACGGTCCAACACAGTTTAGACGTGATACAGCAGGCCCCGTACTGAAACTTTCGGCGCGGCTATTAGGATTGATAACTAACTATCAGAATCGAGACCTCGGTATCGAGCGCGGTTACTGGACGAAATCGGAGATCCGCGTCATCGCCTCTTTCAAGTCCTCCAGCCCCGTCGCGTAGGAGATGCGGAGGTGGCCGGCACCGCCCTCACCGAAGGCCGTTCCCGGGACGACAGCGACGCTCTTCGACTGGAGCAACGCCTCGGCGAACTCACTGGCGTCGTCCCACGGACATTCGGGGAACGCGTAGAACGCACCGGCGGCGGGGAAACAAGAGAGGCCCATCTCCTCGAACTGCGAGAGGACGTACTTCCGGCGGCGGTCGTACTGCGTGGCCATGTCGGTGACTTCCTCACGGCAGTTGTCCAGTGCCTCGATGGCCGCGTGCTGCGCGGTCGTCGGGGCCGACAGCATCGTGTACTGATGGACCCGGTTCATCGCCGTGATGGCCTCCGACGGACCCATCGCGTAGCCGAGGCGGAACCCGGTCATCGCGAAGGCCTTCGAGAAGCCGTTGAAGACGACGGTCCGTTCGCGCATCCCCGGCAGCGTGGCGATGGAAGTGTGGTCGTGTTCGTAGGTCAGGTCGGCGTAAATCTCGTCGGCGAACACCACGAGGTCGTTCTCGCGACAGAAGGATGCCACCTCGACCAGTTCGTCGCCGGTCATCGTCGCGCCCGTCGGGTTGTTCGGGTAGCAATAGACCAGCGCGTCGGCTTCTGCGGCCCCGGACTCCTCTAAGACCTCGCGAGTGAGTTTGAACTCGTCTTCGACGCGCGTCGGAACGTCGATGACGTCGACGCCGGCGAACGTCGCGCCGGGGACGTAGGAGACGTAACACGGCTGGACGACGGCGAGGCTATCGCCGGGGTCGAGGAGCGCGCGAAACGCCAGATCCAGCGCTTCGCTCGCGCCGGCGGTCACCAGAATCTCGTCTTCGGCGTCGTACGAGAGGTCGTGGACATCTGACTCGTAGCGGGCGATGCGCTCGCGCAACTCTCGCTTCCCCCGGTTGGCCGTGTAGGAAGTCTGCCCGCGTTCGAGCGAGGTGATCGCGGCCTCGCGGGCGGCCCACGGCGCGGAGAAGTCGGGCTCGCCGACGCCCAGCGAGATGATGTCGTCCATCTCCTCGGCCAGCTCGAAGAACCGCCGGATACCCGATGGCGGCACCGCGTCGACGCGGTCGGCGGGTTCGAACGTCATGGGGAGACAGAGAGCCGGTCGTCATCGTCGTGGTCGTCGAACGTCATCCCCTGTTCCTTGTAGGACTCCATGATGTAGTGAGTGACCGTCTGGGTTATCTCGGGGATCGGCGCGATCTTGTCGCTGATGAAATGGGAGACTTCCCGCATGGAGTCGCCCTCGACTGCGAGGTCGAAGTCGTAGTCGCCGCTGACGAGGCGGAGCGACGTGACCTCGGGGAAGCGGGCGATACGGTCGGCGATGTCGCCGTAGTTGGTCTCACGGTCCAGCGCGACGTTGAGTTCGACGACCGCCCGGACTCGCTCTTCGTCCGTCTCGACGGCACCCCAGTCGACGACGGCCTGATAGCCACAGATGACGCCGGCTGCCTCGAACTCCTCGATGATCGACTCGACTTCGCTCTCGGAGAAGTCCGTAAGGTGGGCTAAGTCCTCCGTGGTGTAGCGGGCGTTCTCCCGTAACAGGTCAAGAATCTCTCGGCGACTGCTCATACTGTGGAGGCGGACGGTGGCGGACAAAAGCCTTGCTCAATGGTGAGACAGTGTGACGCACCGCTGTCGAGTGAAACCGTCGCGAGCTTTATTGCAGTGGGATGCCTCGGCCCGGCTAATGTTCGAGGACGCCGCCCGAGACGAGGAGCCTACTGCTGGGTGGAGCACCATCGCTAGCTACGACGGCGCACCCGCCGTCATCGACACGCTGCTTCGACTCGACCCCGAAGAACGGTACACCAAGACGGAACTGAGCGAGGAAGCCGGCGTCGCGCTGAAGACGCTGTATCTCGACGGGACGCTCGACCACCTCGCCGCGATGGGCATCCTGGAGAAAGAGGAGACCGAGGGCGAGGAAACGCTGTTCGCCGTCGCGGCCGACAGCGAGGTGTACGGCGCGGCGGCGGCGTTCGACGACGCCGTCAAGGAGCGATTGACGACTGAAAAGTGACTGAGGCGGGGGAACCGCGACGCTCTTTGCGCTAGCCCGTGACACGACGGTACAGTGGTCTCTGATGCGCAGTCCCGACTCGTCGTCGGTCTGGTTGGCGGCTCACACCTCGTGAACCACGCCTACTTCATGTTGCTGCCGCCGATTTTCGGGCCGTTGCAGTCAGACCTCGGGCTCACCGACGCCCAGTTGGGTATCGCACTCGGGACCGTTGGCGTCGTCGTGACGGCGCTTCAGTTGCCGTTCGGGTCGCTCTCGGATTCGCGAAGTCGGACGTCGGTATTGGCTATCTCGCTGACCTTCGGCGCAATCGGGGCGGTTCTCACGGCGACGGCACAGAGCTACGCGTGGCTGTTGGCCGCCAGTGTCGTCACTGGCGTCGGTATCGCGGGCCACCACCCGGCGCACTACCCACTCATCGGTGCGGCGACGACGGCAGACACCCGCGGGCGGGCCTACAGCGTCCACGGATTCACCGGGGCGCTCGGGCTCGCCACACCGCCGGCCCTCGTGGCGACGGCCAGCACGCTCGGGCTGGACTGGCGTGTCGCCATTGGCGCTATCGCCGCCGTCGGGGCCGTCTACGGCGTCGTGTGTCTGCTGGCGTTCGACCGACTCGTGCGCGAAGACATCACGCATCCGTCGAGCCCCGGTGGTGAGACGGCAACCGCTGGCGCTGACGGCGACACCGAAACCGCTGCCGACGCGACCGACGCGTCGCTGGCGACGCGGATTCGACGCGAACTTCGGACAGTCGTTTCCTCACCGCCCATCGTCGCGCTCACCGTCCTCTGGTTCGTCTCGTCGATGGCCGGGTGGGGCATCAAGCAGTACACAGCGGCGCTGCTCTCTTCGGGCTACTCGATTCCTGACGCCACCGCGAACTTCGCCGTCTCGGCGATGCTCGTCACCGGCGCGGTACTCATCTTCGCGGGCGGGTGGCTCACCGACCGCTACTCGCCGGGACCGGTACTCGTCGGCGGCTACGCGGCGCTGGTCGTCGTCGCCGGGACGCTCGCGCTCGGCACGCTCCCCGTCGTCGGCGCGCTGGCGCTGGTCCTCGTCCTCTCGGCCACCGTCGACGGAAGCAGACCGGCCCGCGCGTCACTCGCCGACGCCTTCTCGACCGACGACTCGGCGGGGAAGAACTTCGGCCTCCTCACTATCGGCATCTCCGGCGGGGCCGCCGTCGCGCCGCCGGTGCTGGCCGTCCTCGTCTCGCGGGCCGGCGTCGCGGCAGCGTTTTGGGCCGTCGCGGGCATCGGCGTCCTCGCTATGGCGCTGACGGCTGTCGTGTTGGCTGTCGGTGGCCGCCAAGCGCTCGGCACCGCACAACCCGGCGACTGATACGGACTGCTGTCGCTATTTTTCGAACCGACCACACGGCGTCGTGCGGTCGGTCCGGCACCGAACTACAGTAGTCCGTATGACGCGTCCGTGCGCTTTTGCCGTCCCGCGACGTACCGCCAGCTACAATGGTTTCGATGGACTCAGAGTCCGACGTTCTGCAGCGCGGAGACGCCGCACCGTCGTTCGAACTGCCGGGTGCCGACGGCGAGACGTACGCGCTATCGGACTTCGCCGACTACGACGCCTTGCTCGTCGTGTTCACCTGTAATCACTGCCCGTACGCGAAGGCCAAGATAGACGAACTGAACCGTCTCGCCGCGGAGTACGACGACCTCGCCGTCGTGGGCATCAACTCCAACGACGAGGAGGAGTACCCCGACGACTCCTTCGAGCGGATGCAGGAACTGGTAACGTCCGGTGACGTCGCCTACGACGCCTACCTCCGCGACGCGGACCAGACTGTCGCGGCGGCCTACGGCGCGCGCTGTACGCCGGACCCGTTCCTCTTCGACAACGATGACGAGACGTTCCGACTGGCCTACCACGGACGCATCGACGACGCACCAAATCCCGACGACGACCCGACCGAACGAGAGATGGCCGGACACGTCGAGACGCTACTGTCCGGCGGGGAGATCAACGCCACCGAGAAGCCCTCGCGGGGCTGTTCCATCAAGTGGAAGGGCGGTAACGAGCCGGACTACTGGAACGCGTAGGCGGAGATAATTTTGGCCGTCTCGACGTATCACTCGCTCAACTTTATCAGGGAGTGAGCCCTCTGTCAACACGACTCATGAAGAAACTCATCAACGACCCGGGCGACGTGGTCGACGAGATGCTCGACGGGATGGTCGCGGCCTATCCCGACCGAGTCCGTCGGCTGCCGGATACGAACGTATTGGTACGCTCTGACGCGCCGGTTAACGGAAAAGTCGGCATCGTCAGCGGCGGCGGGAGCGGCCACGAGCCGACACATGCGGGCTACATCGGTGACGGGATGCTCGACGGGGCGGCGGCGGGTGAAGTGTTCACTTCGCCGACGGCCGACGAACTAGAGCATCTGGTCGACGTGGCCGACAGCGGCGAGGGGGTGCTGATGGTCGTCAAGAACTACGAGGGCGACGTGATGAACTTCGAGACGGCTGGCGAGATGGTCGAAATGGAAGGCGGCAACGTGGCAGAAGTCGTCGTCGACGACGACGTGGCCGTCGAGGACTCGCTGTACACCTCGGGGCGACGGGGCGTCTGTGGGACCATCCTCGTCCACAAGGCGGCAGGCGCGAAAGCCGCCGAAGGCGCGGAGTTAGACGAAGTCCAGCGGGTCGCCCAGAAGGTGGTCGACAACGTCGGCACGATGGGGATGGCGCTCACATCCTGTGTGACGCCGGAGAAGGGCGAACCGACGTTCGATTTAGGCGAGGACGAGATCGAGTTGGGCATCGGCATCCACGGCGAACCGGGCGTCGAGCGCACCGACATGATGGACGCCGACGCTATCACCGAGGAACTGACCGCGTCGGTCCTCGAAGATTTGGACCTCGACTCGGGGCAGGAAGTCGTCACCATCGTCAACGGGATGGGCGGGACGCCGATGATGGAACTGTTCGTCGTCAACCGCAAGCTACAGGAACTGCTCGACGGCCACGACTTAGAGACGTGGGACGCGTGGGTCGGCGACTACATGACGTCGCTGGATATGGAAGGGTGTTCCATCACCGTCTGTGCCGTCGACGACGAGCTGAAGGATTTACTCGGCGCGCCGGCCGACACCCCGGCGCTGACCGTGAAATGAGCGACGAGGGACAGGCGGTCGTCGCGGCCGTGGAAGCGGTCGCCGAGCGCCTCGAAGCCGAGCGGAGCTACCTCACCGAACTCGACTCGGCCATCGGCGACGCCGACCACGGCGGGAACATGGCTCGCGGCTGGAACGCCGCCGCCGAGGAAGTCGCGGGGCTCAACGACCCGGACCCGGCGACGGTGGTCAAGACCACCGGGAAGACGCTCATGTCCGAAGTCGGCGGCGCGTCCGGACCGCTCTACGGCGGTTCGCTCGTCTTTGCCAGCGCCGAATTCGAAGACGGTATCACCGCCGAGAGCGCGGTGGCGTTCGCCGAGACCTACTTAGAGAAGGTGCAGGACCGCGGCGACGCGAAGGTGGGCGATAAGACGATGGTCGATGCGCTGGTGCCGGCAGTTCACACGTTCAAGAAGTCCGTCGAGACGGACGACCTTCCGCCGGTCGAGGCGCTGGCGAAGGCCGTGGCGGCGGCCAAACGCGGCGTCGACTTCACCGTTCCCATCCGCGCATCGAAGGGACGGGCATCGTATCTCGGCTGGCGCTCCGTCGGCCATCAGGACCCCGGCGCGACGAGCACGCTGTACATCATGGAGGAACTGTTGTCGGTCGCACAGGAGCAACTGGGCGTCGAGGAACCGGCCGTCGACGCCGCGTCGCCGACAGTGCCGGACGGCGAGGAGGCCACGGAGGATTGATGGTCGGTCTCGTCGTCGTCTCGCACAGTCGGAAGGCCGCTGAGGGCATCGCCGAAGTCGCGACAGAGATGGGTGGCGACACCCGCATCGAACCCGTCGGCGGCGACGGGCAGGGCGGCATCGGCACCGTCCCGGACGACATCGAGGACGCGCTGTCCGCGGTCGACAATGGCGACGGCGTCGTCGTCCTCGTGGACCTCGGGAGCGCCGTGATGAACGCCGACGTTGCCATCGAGATGAGCGACGCAGACGCGGTCATCGCGGACGCGCCGGTGCTCGAAGGCGCGGTCAACGCCGCCGTCGCCGCGACGAGTCCGAAAGCGACACGCGATTCGGTCCGCGAACAGGCCGAGGCCGCCCGCGACATCGACAAACTCTGAGGGCCACTATCGCCCTTCGTGGCCTTCGACGATGCCGCTGAGCTGCGTGATTTGGAGGCGGACGATGTTGAACTCCAGGTCTTCGACGGGTCTGTCGTGGACCTCGTAATACGGGATGTCGAGCGCTTTCGTGGCCTCCTCGATGGCAGAGTCGACGTTGTCTCCGGTCAGCACTTCGAGGGTCCCTTCAGCGACGACGCTGGTCCACCCCTCGTCGGTCTGGTCGTAGACGACGAACGTGACATGGTCCGCGGCATCGAGGAACTTTCGCTTCTGACTGCCGGGGCCGTAGCCCATCCGGAAGTAGATGCTCGAATCGTCGTCGCGGTAGGTGAACGACAGCGGCACGCCGTAGCTGTCGTCGTTGTGTCCGAGACACAACACGCCGGTTCGCTGGTCCCTGAGGAAGTCGGCTATCTCGATGGCGTCCATGTCGGTGCGAGCCATACGTAGTCGTAGGACGCCGAGACAAATATAGGATTAGTAAGATTTTCGCTCGCTCAGTACGGACTGGACGGCCGCCCGCGTCTCGCAGGCCAGCGCCTCGTCTGCGAGGACACGCGCTGTCTCGGTGTCGATGTCTCGGACACGCTGTTTGACCGCCGGAACGGTCACGGCGCTCATCGAGAGTTCGTCCAGTTCGAGGCCGACGAGTAACTGCGTCAGATCGGGGTCGCCCGCCATCTCGCCGCACATCCCGACCCATGCGCCGCCGTCGTGACCGGCTCGCACCGTCCGGTCGATGGCCCGGAGGACTGCGGGATGAAGCGGATCGTGAAGGTCGGCGACAGCGTCGTTCTCGCGGTCGGCGGCCATCACGTACTGCGTGAGGTCGTTCGTCCCGATAGAGAGGAAGTCGAGTCGCTCGGCCAGCGACTCGGCCATATTCGTCGCAGCGGGTGTCTCGACCATCGCGCCGAGGTCGGGGATTGCGTGGGCGACCCCGTCGCGTTCGAGACCGGCGGCGACGTGCTTGACCCGCTCCAGCACGTCTTCGACCTCTTCGACGCGAGCGACCATCGGCACCATCACGGCGAGGTCTTCGCCGCCGTCGGTCGCCGCCGCGCGGAGCAGCGCCCGCAACTGCGTCTCGAAAAGGTCGGCGTGGGTCGATAGCGAGAGGCGAACGCCGCGGCGACCGAGGAACGGGTTCGGTTCGCTGGGCAGGTCGAGATACGGGACCTGCTTGTCGCCGCCCACGTCCAGCGTCCGAACGACGACGCGGTTCTCGGGGAACGCGTCGAGCGCCGCCGTGACGGCCTCGAACTGCTCGCCCTCGTCGGGAGCGGCATCCCGGTCGAGAAAGAGAAACTCCGTGCGAAAGAGACCGATACCGTCCGCGCCGCGGGCGACTGCGGGGTCGAGTTCGGCGGGCCGGCCGACGTTTGCGGCGACCTCGATTTCGCGACCGTCGGCGGTCGAGACGCGCTCGGTCACGACCGGGGCGTCGAGTCCCGAAGCGGATTCGCGGCGCTGGTCGTCCGGGTCGAGGACAACCTCGCCTGCCTCCCCATCTACGAGGACCATCGCACCCTCGGCGACGTCCAGCAGTCCTTCGCCGACGCCGACGACGGCGGGAATTGCCAGCGAGCGGGCGATGATGGCCGCGTGCGACGTGCGACCGCCGGTAACGGTGGCGATGCCCGCGACCGCCTCGGGGTCCAGTTCGGCGGTGTCGCTGGGAGTCAGGCGTTCGGCAAGCAGGACCGTTCCGTCGGGGAGCGAGCCGAGGTCGGCCGTCTCGACGTCCAGCAGTTCGCGCAGGAGGCGGTCGCGCACGTCTCGCAGGTCGTCCGCGCGTTCGGCCATCCGGCCCTCCATTCTCTCGAACTGCGAGACGGCGTCGCCGTAGGCGTCCGAGACGGCGTGTTCGGCGGTCGTTCCGTGGTCGATAGCATCTTCGACGTCGCCGACCAGTTGTGGGTCGTCGAGGAACTGCTCGTGGGCGTCGAAGACGGCGGCCTCGTCCTCGCCGACGCGCTCTGCGGCCCGATCACGGGCCCGTCGGATGGCCCCGCGGGCCGCGTCGCGGGCGTCCTCGAATCGCTCTCGCTGGTTGGCCGTATCGACCGTCTCCGGGTCCGGCCGGTCAGGGAGTTCGAGGCTGTCCGGGCGGAACCAGCGTGCGGTGCCGACGCCGGCGAGCGGCGTGCTCCCGGTTCCGGTGAGCGTCGTCACGGGCCGCCCTCCGCGTCTTCCGTTTCGGTCTCGTGGTCCTCCGCGCCCTCCGTCGAGCCGTCCTCCTCCTCGACTGGCGTCGTCAGCACCGCTTCGAGGGCGTCGAGTGCCGCTTCCGCGTCGTCGCCCTCCGCGACGAGCACAACCTCGTCGCCCTGCTGCGCGTTCAGTCCGGTGACCGCGAGCATGCTGTTGGCGGCTACCAACTCCTCGTCGTCGGCACCCGCGTGGCCGATCTGCACCGTCGCGTCG
Organism: Haloarcula amylovorans; assembly: GCF_004681185.1. GTDB lineage: Archaea > Halobacteriota > Halobacteria > Halobacteriales > Haloarculaceae > Haloarcula > Haloarcula amylovorans. The sequence continues at coordinate 1,317,201 of NZ_SRIF01000002.1, forward strand.
TATGCGTTGGCGGTCTGTACGAGCTTCGAGGCGGGACGGGCGTGGAGTCCCGCTTCCGGGACGATTTCGACAGTTCGATCCATGCCGAATCATGGGTCGGGACAACCATCACCGTGTGGGGTACTCACAATGGTTTAGTGGTCGCCTCACATCGACCACGGTGTGAGCCGTCCAGTCGGGTATCTGTCGCTCGTGTTCGCGTTCGTCTGTGCCGGTGGGGTCGCACTCGTCCAGCGAGTGACCATCGAGGGGTCAGTGCAGGGAGTCGCCGTCTGGTTCCTCCTCGTCAAGTCTCTCTCCCTGCTCGCCGTCGCGTTCGCCACCTACGGCTGTTATCGAATCGCCCTCGGCGTCTATGACCAGCGGACGGCGGACAAGCGCCGCCGCCACGACGCGAAGAACCTCTTTCGCCTCAGTTTCGGCGTGGCCGGGACCGTCGCCGCCCTCGGCGTCCTCACCGAACAGTGGGTCGGCCTCCTGTTCTCGCTCGGCGTCGTCGGGTTCGCGGTGACCTTTGCGCTCCAGCAACCGCTGTTCTCGCTCATCGGGTGGCTCTACATCATGGTCAAGCGACCCTACCAGGTGGGCGACCGTGTCGCCATCGAGGACTCGAAGGGCGACGTCGTGGCAGTCTCCTTTCTCGTGACGACGCTGTGGGAGATAAACGGCGACCTCGTCTCCTCGAACCAGCCCTCGGGCCGCAGCATCACGCTCCCCAATAGCGTCGTCCTCTCCTCGCACGTCAAGAACTACACCCGCGAGGAGTTCCCCTACGTCTGGAACGAACTGACGGTACAGGTGGCCTACGAGACGGACTTCGAGTTCGCCACGGGGACGATGCGAACCGTCGCCGACGACTATCTCGGCGACGAGATGGCCGCCCGTATCGAGCGCTACCGTGAGCGACTCGCAGAGACGCCAGTGGAACTCGAAGTGCAGGACCGACCGACGGTCAACGTCGTTCAGGAGGAGTCGTGGGTCGCCTTCCGCCTGCGCTACCTCGTCCATCCACGGCGGGGACAGCGGGTGCGAAACGAACTGTACCGACGCATCCTCGCCGCGTTCAACGAGCACCCCGACCAGGTGAAGTTCCCGGTCAGCCGGAACCGGTGACCGACGCGGGTGCTTTTTGTCCGCGCCCCTCGACCGCTCGATACATGAGCGAGGACCCGCTGCCCGATGTCACCGAACAGTTCGCCCGGACACTCTCGCCGGACCCAGACGACGTCATCGAAGAGATGGACGACAAGGCCGACCGGGAGGGGTTCCCGACGGTCGGACCCGCCGTCGGCGGGTGGCTACGAATGCTCGCGCGCCTGACCGACGCCGAGCGCGTCTTCGAGTTCGGGTCGGGATTCGGCTATTCGGCGTACTGGATGGCCCCGGCGCTCCCCGAGGACGGCGAAATCGTGCTGACCGAGATCGACGCCGACGAACTCGACGAGGCCCGCGAGTTCCTCTCACGGGGCGACTACGCCGACCGGGCGGCGTTCGAACACGGCGACGCCATCGAAATCGTCAGTGAGTACGACGGCCCCTTCGACGTGGTGCTCATCGACAACGAGAAGGACCGCTACGCCGAGGCGTTCGAGGCAGTCCGCGAGAAGGTGCCCGTCGGTGGCGTCGTCGCCGCGGACAACGCCATCGAGGCCGGCCCGCTTGATTTCGACGACGTTCGGGCGTTGCTCGATGGCGAGGACGTAGACGCCAACGAGATGAGTCGCGGCATCGCCGCGTACCTCGAACGCGTTCGGGACGACCCCGACTTCGAGACCGGACTCCTCCCCCTCGGTGAGGGCGTCGCCGTCAGCGTCCGCATTGCGTGAGTGCGCTCAGCCCGAGGTGCCTGCCAGAAGAACGAAAGGGGGCGGCGACGAACTCGGAAGCGAACGATGACTCCCGACGATACGACCGCGAACGAAGTTGCCATCAACGAGGCAAGAATCGACCACGCGGCCGAGACGGTTGGCGTCGACCGAGGAGCGCTGGCGGACGCGCTCGTCGTCTTCCATCCCGAGTTACTCGGGCGACACTCCGAGTTCGAGAGCGAACCGTACGTCACCGTCGACGGGACGCGAGCCTACCGAGTTTCGGAGTCTGCCGTCGATGAGTTGCTCGCCGATTTCGACTTCGGCGAGGAGGTCACGGCAGCGGTCAAACTCGCACACACCGAACAGGCTGAGCTGCTCTTTGCCGACGCCGTCCAGGGCGACGACGACTTCGACACCGACGAGTGCGGCCTCGTCGTCGGCATCGATACCGCCGAACAGTTCTAGAGCGCCCGATTCTCGCCTGCGAAAATGGGGGTGCATAGCTTATGTGGGAGGGCCGGCAAGTCGGGTCCGACTGACTACGCATGAGTCTGATGATAGATATCCGGAAACTCGGCCTGTTCAACCAGATGGCCAAGGAGGGGGGAAACACCGTGGCCGACCACCTGAGCCAGATGACGGGGATGGAGACGGAGATGGAGATCACGAAGATCAACTTCATCGACATCCCGGACATCAAGACCCACATCGGCGACGAGAAGCAGATCGGCATCAGCATCGAGATGGTCGAGAAACCCCACGGCTACATCCTCTTTCTGTTCAACGCTCGGAGCGCGAAGGACCTCGCACAGGGCATGATCGGCGACATGGGCGAGACGAACCCCGACGGCGAGGGCTTTACCGACATGGAGCGCTCTGCCATTCAGGAGATTGGCAACATCATGACCAGCGGATTCATCGACGGGTGGGCGAACGTGCTGGATACGACCATCGACATCTCGACGCCGAACTTTACGTTCGGGCCGGGCAGCGGGATGGTCGACAAACTGGTCGGCGACCGCGGTAACGAGATGGCGCTGATGTTCGACTCGCGGGTCCACGCACTGGACTCGGACATCAACGTGAAGGTCTATACGTTCCCGGAGCTCGAAGAACTCGTCAGTCTCATGCAACAAATAGAGGTTTGAGCCAGGCGGAAACTGTAGTTCCTTCACGATTAATTCAAATAGCCTCTTGTAGGGTGGGCACTAGTCACAAGGTATGCCGGGAGGTTCACCCCAGACGCTTCGACCGTTCCTGTGGCGTGCGGCCCAACTGTACCCGGAGACCGAAGTCGTCTCCCGCACCCACGAAGGAATTACTCGATACGATTACGGCACCTACGCCGACCGGGTAGCCCAACTCGCCAACGCCCTCGATGCGGCGGGGTACGGCGACGGCGAGCGCCTCGGGACCTTCTGCTGGAACCACCATCGGCACTTCGAGACGTACTTCGGCGTCCCAGGGGTAGGCGCACAACTCCACACGATCAACCCCTTACTACCCGATAAACACGTCCAGTACATCGTCGAGAACGCACAGGACCAGACCATCTTCGTCGACCAGTCGCTCCTCCCGAAACTGGAGGGCGCGGTCGCGGACGACCCCGACCCGTTCGATGCCGTCGAGCGGTTCGTGGTCATGGGCGAGTCGGTGCCTGAGACTGACCTCGACGCCGTCGCCTACGACTCGTTCATCGAGGGCCACTCGACGACATACGACTGGCCCGAACTAGAGGAAGAGCGGCCCGCTGGCCTCTGTTATACGTCGGGAACGACCGGCCGACCGAAGGGTGTCGAGTACACCCAGCAGATGCTCTGGTCACACACGATGGCGCTCCAGACACCACAGGGCCTCCCGCTGGCCGAGGACGACGTGGTGATGCCCGTCGTCCCGATGTTCCACGTCAACGCGTGGGGTCTGCCGTTCTCCGCGACGGCGGGCGGGGCAAAACACGTCTACCCCGGCCCGCAACCGGAACCCGCGGACCTCGCTCACCTCATCGAGTCGGAGGGCGTCACCATCACCGCGGGCGTCCCAACAGTGTGGCTGGGGCTGATGGACTACGTCAAGGAGAACGACGTGGACCTCTCGCAGTTAGAGCGCCTCGTCGTCGGCGGGAGCGCCGCGCCGGAGGCGATGATTCGCTTCTTCGACGACCACGACGTCGAACTCACCCACGCGTGGGGGATGACCGAGACGGCCCCGGTCGGCGCTGTCTCGCATCTCAAGCACAGCCTCGAAGACGCCGACTACGAGACGCAACTGGAAAAGCGCTCGAAACAGGGACTCATCGTCCCCGGCCTGGAGTTCGAAGTCGTAGACGACGAGGGCGAGGCGGTCCCCCACGACGGCGAGGCCTACGGCGAACTCCTCGTCCGCGGGCCGTGGGTGACGACGGAGTACTTCGCCCGTCCGGAAGCGACCGAACACGAGTTCACCGACGGCTATCTCAAGACCGGCGACGTGGTCTCGGTCGACGAAGACGGCTATATCAAGATCGTCGACCGCTCGAAAGATGTCATCAAGAGCGGCGGCGAGTGGATCTCCTCACAGGAACTGGAGAACGAACTGATGGCCCACGAGAACGTCTCGGAGGCGGCGGTCATCGGCGTTCCCCACGAGCGCTGGCAGGAACGACCGCTCGCGCTCGTCGTCCCGACCGAGGATGCCGACACCGACTCGTTGGCCGAGGAACTGCGCGAACACGTCCTCGACTCGTATCCGAAGTGGTGGGTCCCCGACAGCGTCGTCGTCATCGACGAAGTGCCGAAGACGGCGACCGGCAAGTTCGACAAACAGACGCTCCGGGAGGAGTACGGCGATAAATCGATGGTCGAGGGCCGCGTCCCGGAAGACGCGGCACCCGAGTAGCCGTCCCCGAGTGACCGTCGTTACTGGACGCCCGCGACGAGCGAGCGAGTCTCCGTTCGGTACGCCTCGGGTTGGAGCCCGAGATCGATATCGACCGAGACGCTGATACCCGCACTCAGGTCGTTCTCGATGGTCTGCTTGAAGTTCTCCGCGGGGTGTGCCCCGCCGGAGATGAGGACGTAGTCCCCGTGATGCCACACCGCGAGGAAGGCGTCGATGGCGATGTCTTTCGGTGGCACCTCGACGCTCTGACCCTCGCTCACGTCGAAGCTGATACCCTCGAAGGGAAAGACTGCGGAGAGATTCACCGTTTCGGCCGTTTCGCCGGTGTCGACGTCAATGGTGCCTGTGCCGGCCTCCTCGATGTTCGTCAGTCCCTGGTTTTCCATCTGCTGTTCGAACTGCTCGCGGGCGTTGGCCTGCACCTGATCGACGATTTCGGCCTGCCCGACACCCGCCGGGAGGTTGTCGAGGTTCGGACTGAAGTCGACCCGGGACGCGAAAAATATCGATAGCGCGGTGTCAACCTGCCCGAGCGTGCGCTCGCTGACGCTCTTCCTGAGCGCGGCGTCCTGAAACTGGAGCGTGTGCTGGACCGCTTCGAGCGTCACCGGCCCGTAGCTCTCGTCTAGGACCGTTCCGCTGTCGTCTCCGGTCTCTTCCCAGCCAGCAGCGTCGAGGCGCTTTTCCGGGACGACGGGTCGCGGTGTCTCCGCGGCCGCCAAGAAGGATGAACAGCCACTCAGTGTGGCAGCGCCGACGCCTAATCCCGCTGTGAGGTAGTCACGACGATTCATACGCTTCGGTTGGTGGTATCTCAGAAAAACGTACTGTTCTAATTATCAGAGTTTTCGAGAAAACAACTCGTCCGGTGTTTTTGCGAGTTTCACGAGGTATATGTTGTCACAATTCATCATTGCCTTCATGGAGTTACTGTCTGAGTATCCCGTGCCCGAACGTGCCCACGAGGTCAAACAGGAGGCCCGTGAGTTCGCCCAAGAGCATATCGCGCCCAACGCCGCCGAGTACTACGCTTCCGGAGAGTATCCGTGGGAGATTCTCGAAGCGGGGATGGACGCGAACCTCGTTGCACAGGACCTCGGCGAGGAACTGGGCGGGCGCGGCCTGGACTTACACCAGGTGCTCGCCATCGCAGAGGAGTTCTATCGGGCCGACGCCGGTATCGCGCTCACACTGCAACTGGCGAGTTTCGGCGCGGAGATCGTCGAAGAACACGGAAGCGAGGACCAGCACGAGGAGTACCTCCGTCCGGTCGCCGAAAACGAGCAGATCACCGGCCTCGCCGTCTCCGAACCGCAGACTGGCAGCGACCTCGCCGGGATGACTACCAGCGCCGAGAAAGACGGCGACGAGTGGGTCCTGAACGGGGAGAAGTACTGGGTCGGCAACGCCGTCGAGGCCGACTGGCTCACCGTCTATGCCAAGACCGGCGACGACCCGAACAACCGGTACGGCAACTTCTCGATGTTCATCGTCCCGACGGACACCGACGGCTACGACGCCGAGCACATCCCCGAGAAGATGGGCTTCCGTGCCTCCAAACAGGGTCACATCGTCTTCGACGACTGCCGCATCCCCGAGGAGAACCTCGTCGGCGTCGAGGGCGCTGGCTTCTACATGCTCGCGGAGTTCTTCAACCACGGGCGCGTCATCGTCGCCGGACATGGCCTCGGGATGGCTGCGGCGGCCATCGAGGAGGCCTGGGAGTTCGTCCACGACCGCGAGGCGTTCGGGAAGACGGTCGACGAGTTCCAGGCGGTCCAGCACAAACTCGCCGACATGCAGATGGCTTTCCAGTCCGCTCGGTCGCTCACGTGGGACGCCGCGGACCGCGTCGCAAATCAGGAGAACGCGGGCTACTGGGCGGCCCTCGCTAAAACGAAGGCGACCGAGGCCGCGACCGACTGCGCCGAGAAGGGGATGCAACTTCACGGCGGTCGGTCGGTCCTGACCGAGAACCGCATCGCCCGCGTCTATCGAGACGTTCGCATCCCGGTCATCTACGAGGGAGCGAACGACATCCAGCGCAACCTCATCTACCGACAGGCCCCGCAGTAGACCCGAGCGTTCTCTCCGCTCGGAGCGGCCCCAGCTAACCATGCGAACTACCCGCACGCCGCGCTTTTCTCGTCAGCCGACCTACACTGCGCATGGACGACCTCACTGTCACGTTCGTCGACCGCGGGCGCGTGAAAGCCGACCGGAACTTCGTCGTCGACGGGCACAGCGTCGCGACGGCGTCGAACCGGGAGCCGACCCACGACTACGAGACGTACGTCGTCTGGAACCTCGTGATCGAAACGCCCGAACTGACGATTCTCTGGGACACTGGCTCCCATCCGGACGCCGGCGACGGCTACTGGCCTGACCCGCTGTACGAGGCGTTCGCTCATGTCGACGCGGCCGACCACCCCCTCGAAACAGACCTCGAAGCCGCCGGCTACAGGCTCGACGACATCGACGCCGTGGTGATGAGCCACCTCCACCTCGACCACGCCGGCGGTCTCTATGCCTTCGAGGGTACCGATGTGCCGATATACGTCCACCGCGAGGAACTCCCTTTCGCGTACTTCAGCGCGAACACGGACGAGGGGTCTATCGCGTACCTCCAGCGCGACTTCGACCGAGACCTGAACTGGCAGGTCGTCCACGGCGACGAGTATCATCTCGCTCCCGGCGTCGAGCTGCTTCATTTGCCCGGACACACGCCGGGACTGCTCGGTGCGCTCGTCGATCGACCGGATTCACCGCTGTTAGTGGTCGGCGACGAAGCCTATGTCGAAACCAACTACGAGGGACAGCCGATGGCGACCAGTCTCCTCTGGAACAATGGCGCGTGGAAGGAGAGCCTGGAGCGCTGTCGGGACGTCCAGCGAGAGACTGACGCCGAAATTATACTGGGTCACGACCTCACTGTCTTCGAACGGTTGACAGACTAATCGCCCGACTCGGTCGTAAGTCTTCAGCGGTAGCACCGCTCGACGGCCGCTATGCGAAGAGTAAGCACACCCCACTCTTAAAATCGTTAAATCAGGAGCCCTCGGGCTATTGATAACAATTAATGGACCCTAATATAGTGGAAAATCTTTAGTCGTGGCCCCCCAATCTCCCGGTACGGCACCACAGCTGGGGCCGAGGATTTCACCATGACAGACAACGAACTAATCTGGCGAATCGCTGGCGGTTCCGGTGACGGAATCGACTCGACCAGCCAGAACTTCGCGAAGGCCCTGATGCGTTCGGGACTTCACGTTTTCACACATCGTCACTACCCGTCGCGCATCCGGGGCGGCCACACGTACGTAGAGGTACGCGCAAAGGACGAACCCGTCCAGTCGCGCGGCGACGGCTATAACTTCCTGCTGGCGCTGGGCGACTCCTTCGCCCGGAACCCGCAGGACGAAGCCTACTACGGCAAAGAGGAACTGAAACCCCTGTACGAGAACTTCGACGAACTCCGAGAGGGCGGCGTTCTGCTCTACGACGAGGGGCTGCTCGACGAGTCGGACGTCGAGGAGATAGAACTCGAAGAACACGCCGAGGAGAACGGCTGGCACCTCGTCCCGATGGACCTCCGTGGCCTCGCCAAGGAACACGGACGCGAGATCATGCGGAACACGGCGGGTATCGGTGCGACCGCCGCTATCCTCGACATCGACACCTCGGAGTTCGAGCAACTCATCGAGCAGAACATGAGCGGGGACATGCAGGAGGCCAATCTCAACGTCCTGGAGGACGCCTACGAAGCGGCCTCGGAACTCGACATCGACCACGATATCGAGGTCCCCGAGAACTCTCACGACGAGGAACAGGTCATCCTCTCCGGTTCGAACGCCATCTCCTACGGTGCGCTCGACGAGGGCTGTCGGTTCATCTCCGGGTACCCGATGACCCCGTGGACCGACGTCTTCACCATCATGTCCCAGCACCTGCCGGAGTTCGGCGGAATCTCCGAACAGGTCGAGGACGAGATCGCCGCGGCAGCGCTGGCACTGGGGGCCTCGCACATGGGCGTCAAGTCCATGTCCGGGTCGTCCGGCGGTGGCTTCGCACTGATGTCAGAACCGCTCGGTCTCGCAGAGATGACCGAGACGCCGCTCGTGCTGGTCGAAGCGATGCGTGCCGGTCCCTCGACCGGGATGCCGACCAAGCCCGAACAGGCCGACTTAGAGCACGTCCTGTACACTTCACAGGGTGACTCCGCGCGCGTCGTCTTCGCGCCTGCGAACATCCGTGAGTGTTACACGCAGACGCGCTCGGCGTTCCGAATCGCCTACGAGTACCAGATTCCGGTCATCGTCGTCTACGACCAGAAGATCCAGGGCGAGCTCCGGAACATGCCGGCCAGTCACTTCGACGAGGAGCCAAACGCCGACCCTGGGTCCGTGCTGACCGAAGACGAGATTCAGGACGCGGCCCACCACGCCTCGGGCAAGTTCCAGCGGTTCCTCCACGAACCGGCGGACGGCTCGAACGTCAGTCCGCGCTCGGTCCCCGGCCAGAAGGACGGCCGCTATCTCGCGACCGGGAACGAGCACAACCCGTCGGGCCACATCAGCGAGGACCCCGAGAACCGCATCGCCCAGATGGAGCGTCGGATGAACAAACTCGACGACATCCGGTCTGACCTCGACGAGAACACGAGCCACCAGACCTACCACGGGCCGGAAGACGCCGACCACGGTATCCTCGTCTGGGGGAGCCAGCAGGACACCGTCTTCGAGTCGGTCGACCGACTCAACGAGAACGGTCACTCCGTGAAGGCGCTGGGCGTCTCCGACATGATGCCCTACCCCGTCGAGGAAGTCAGCGACTGGCTCGACTCCGTCGACGAGGCGCTGGTCGTCGAGATGAACGCCTCGGCGCAGTTCCGCGGGCTCACGCAGAAGGAGATCGGCAAGTACGGCGACAAGCTGTCGAGCTTGCTCAAGTACAACGGCAACCCCTTCGAACCCGAAGAGATCGTCGAGGGCTTCGAGACCAGCATCAACGGCGAGGACCTCGCCGCGAGCAACATGAAGTACCTCCCCGCAGCGGGTGACTAACTATGAGTGCATTCAGCGCAATCGGCGACGACCGCGAGATCGATAGAGACGAGTTCACACCGGGAATCGAACCGCAGGCGACCTGGTGTCCGGGCTGTGGCGACTTCGGCGTCCTCAAGGCGCTGAAACAGGCCATGCCGGAAGTCGGGCGCAACCCCGACGAGGTCGCGCTGTTTACCGGTATCGGCTGTTCGGGCAAACTGAACAGCTACTTCAACAGCTACGGCTTCCACACCATCCACGGCCGGTCGCTGCCCGTCGCCCGGGCCGCGAAACTGGCCAACCCCGAAGTCGAAGTCATCGCCGCCGGCGGCGACGGTGACGGCTACGGTATCGGTGGGAACCACTTCATCCACACCGCTCGTGAGAACCACGACATGACGTACATCGTGTTCAACAACGAGATCTTCGGCCTGACGAAGGGACAGACGTCTCCGACGTCGCCGAAGGGCCACAAGTCCAAGACGCAGCCCCACGGGTCGGCCAAGACGCCGATCCGGCCGCTGTCGCAGTCGCTCAACGCGGGCGCGACCTACATCGCCCGCACCGCCGCCGTCAACCCGAACCAGGCGAAGGAGATCATCGCCGAAGCCATCGAACACGACGGCTTCGCGCACATCGACTTCCTGACCCAGTGTCCGACCTGGAACAAGGACGCCAAGCAGTACGTCCCTTACACGGACATTCAGCAGTCCGACGACTACGACTTCGACGTCTCCAATCGGAAGGAGGCCTCCGAGATGATGTTCGAGACGGAGAACAAGCTCCACGAGGGCGAAGTGCTGACCGGCCGCTACTACGTCGAGGACGGCCGCCCCTCCTACGGACAGGAGAAGCGCCAGATCGGTGAAATGCCCGATGAACCGCTCGCAGAGCGGTACTTCGACGAGGACGCCGAGTGGGAGCGGACCTACGACAACCTGCTCGAACACCACAAGTAAGCGCTGTCGCGGTCAGAACGACGCATCTTCGGCGGCCAGAATCCCGGTTTCTGGTTCGGAAGATATTTTTTCTTGCATCGTAAATATTGGTCCATGAGTGCCGAGTCTACGGAGCGTCGGATCCTGTCTGTCCTCGAAGAGGACGCACAGGCATCATACGCGGAGATCGCCGACCGGGCCAACGTCTCGAAGCCGACGGTCCGAAAGTACATCAAGAAACTCGAAGACGAGGGCGTCATCGTCGGGTACTCTGCAGATATCGACCCGAAGAAACTCGCCGGACAGTCGATCGCGATGGTCGGCATGGACGTCGCCAGCGAACGCTATGTGGAGGCGACGCGCAAGCTCAAAGACGTTCCCGCCGTCGAGGCGCTGTACACGTCGAGTGGTGACCACATGCTGATGGCGGAGGTCCGGGCAGACGACGGTGATTCCCTGGCCGCCGTCATCGAAGAAGAGATACTCACGCTAGACGGTGTTACCGCCGCGCATCCATCGTTCCTGCAGGAGCGATTGAAGTAACGGGTTTTTAGGGACTCCAACGCCGACAGAGAGCTATGCCGTCTCGGTTGGTACTGGGAGCCGGATCCACCGCACTCGCCCTCGTCGACGCTCTCAGTGACGACAACGGATCGATTCACGTCGTGACCGCCGACGAGCACCGTGCCGAGACACTGCGAACCGAGGGGACCGCCGTCACCGTCGGCGACACTGCAGACCGTGCTGTCCTCGACGGACTCGACGTCGTCCCGGAGACGGTCATCGTCGCCACCGAGGACGCCGCGGACAACGCCGCCGCATCGGTCGTCGTCGGCGACCTATTCTCCGAGGCCTTCTGCCTGTGTTATACCGGCTACGACGTATCACTGGAACAGCGGGCCGAGATCGAGGCGAACGCCGACAGGGTCGTCGATCCGTCGAGTATCATTACCGAGCGACTCAGTCGGACGGTCGGGACCGACGGGACCCGCGCCCGACAGCTCCAGCGCGCGCTCCGAGACGTCGAGGGTCACCTCGCTATCGTCACGCACGACAACCCGGACCCCGACGCCATCGCCAGTGCCGTTGCCCTCGGGAAGCTGGCCGAACGGGTCGGCTGTACCGTCTCGGTCTGTTACTACGGTTCGATCTCTCACCAGGAGAACCGCGCGTTCGTCAACCTCCTGGAGTACGACCTCGTGAACCTAGATGCCGAGGACCCCGACGTTCTCGACCCCTACGACGGGTTTGCGCTCGTCGACCATTCCCGCCCCGGCGTCAACGATCAGTTACCGGAGGACTTAGACGTCGATGTCGTCATCGACCACCATCCGCCCCGGTTCCCCGTCGAAGCCCGGTACGTCGATTTGCGGAGCGCGGCCGGAGCGACGAGTACCCTCCTCGTGGATTACTTTCAACGCTTCGAGATCGAGATTCCAGAACCCATCGCCACGGGACTACTCTTTGGTATCCGGGTCGACACCAAGGACTTCCGGCGAGAGGTCTCGGCCGAGGACTTCGAGGCCGCCGCTCACCTGGTCTCGCGGGCCGACATGGGAGCGCTCCAGCGCATCGAAGACCCGAGCGTCAGCGCCGAGACGCTCTCGATAATCGGTCGTGCCATCGACAACCGCGAACAGGAGGGGTCGGTGCTGTTGAGTTGCGTCGGCGAACTCTCCGATCGGGACGCGCTGGCACAGGCCGCAGACCGATTGCTCGACCTCGAAGACGTACAGGCGACGATGGTGTATGGCGTCCTCGACGGTACCATCTTCGCCTCTGCTCGGGCGCGCGGGGCCGACATCGACCTCGGCGAGGCGATGCGCGACGCGTTCGGCCAGATCGGGTCGGCGGGCGGCCACGCAGACATGGCCGGGGCACAGATCACGCTCGGCGTCCTCGATTCCGTCGAGGACCGCGAGGAGTCGCTCGAAGATATCGTCCGCTCGGTCGTCAACGACCGGTTCCTCGACGCCGTGCAGTCCCGGTCACACCGCCTGCTCGGGAGCGTCTACACCGCCGCGGAGTTCGGTCCGGAGACGTACGCGGAGGTCACGAGCGACGTGGACGCGACGCTGATCGAGGATGCCGACACCGAAGAGGAGTAGCCGAGGCTTTTTCTCGCTCGGTGGAGTACTCGGAGCGATGGAAGAACCGAGTCGTCCGACAGTCGGGGAGTACATGACCCGTGACGTGGCGACTGTCGAACTCGACGACACCGTCGCCGAGGTGGCGAAACGAATCGCCGAGAGTGATGACTTCAGCGGCTTTCCGGTCACGGACGGCCGACGCGTCGAGGGGTTCGTCAGCGCCCGTGACCTCTTGCTCGCGGCCGACCACGAGCCAATGTTTCGAGTGATGAGCGAGAATATCCTCGTTGCCCACCCGGACATGGCCGTTCAAGACGCCGCCCGGGTCATCCTCCGGTCGGGCATCCAGAAGCTTCCGGTGGTCGACGACGCGGGCCATCTCGTCGGCATCATCTCGAACGCCGACGTGATTCGGTCACACATCGAGCGAGCCACGCCGGACAAAGTCGACAAACTCGGCCGAACCTTAGAGAACATCCACGATATCACGTCCCACGAAGACCACCGGAAGGTGACACTTTCGGACCTGACGCCGACGCAGACGACCGTGTACGCGGACGAACTAGAGGGACGAGTCTACGAACTCGAACGCGGACTGGCCGAACCGCTCGTCGTCATCGACAACGACGGGGACCTTCTGTTGGCCGACGGACACCACCGCGTGAAGGCGGCGGCCCGGCTAGATGTCGAGGAGATGGACGCCTACGTCATCGTCCTCGACGAACCGGTCGAACTGGGGATGGCCGAGACGGCCGCCGACTCAGACCTCGAACGCATCGACGACATCGAAGTGGTCGATTACGCAAGACATCCGCTCGTCGAGACGACACAGCGGTTACAGGACGAGGAGTGAACTCCCCGGCGGCGCGTGCGTGCAGTCTCGGTCGCCCGAACACTCTTGCTAACTGGTGACAAATTGCGTGGTATGTTCGACGAGGAGGACCTCCAGTCGATTCGAGAGTCGAAGGCCGAGTGGGAAGCCGAGACGCTCGACCCTGCCCTCTCAGCCTACGGCGAACGAAGTGACCGGTTCGCCACCGTCTCCAACCTCGAAGTAGACCGCCTGTACACCCCACTGGACGTAAGCAGTATCGACTACGAGGACGACATCGGGTTCCCAGGCGAGGAACCGTACACGCGCGGCGTCTACCCGACGATGCACCGTGGTCGCCAGTGGACGATGCGTCAGTTCGCCGGGTTCGGCACCGCTGCCGAAACTAACGAGCGGTTTCACTACCTCATCGACGAGGGGCAGACGGGGCTCTCGACGGCTTTCGACATGCCGACCCTGATGGGAATCGACTCCGACGACGCGATGGCCGACGGCGAGGTGGGCAAGGAAGGGGTCGCCGTCGATACGCTCGCGGATATGGAGCGCCTCTTCGACGGAATCGACGTGGGCGAGGTCTCCACCTCGTTCACCATCAATCCGAGTGCCCCAGTCATCTACGCGATGTACCTCGCGCTGGCCGACCAGCAAGACGTCCCGCGCGAGGAACTCCGGGGCACACTCCAGAACGACATGTTCAAGGAGTTCATCGCCCAGAAGGAGTGGGTTGTCCCGCCGGAACCCTCGCTGAAACTCGTCACGGACGTCATCGAGTTCGCCTGTCGGGAGACGCCGAAGTTCAAGCCCGTCTCCGTCTCGGGCTATCACATCCGCGAGGCCGGATCGACCGCCGTCGAGGAACTCGCTTTTACGCTTGCGGACGGCTTCGCCTACGTCGAAGACTGCATCGAGCGCGGCCTCGACGTCGACGCGTTCGCGCCCCAGCTCTCCTTTTTCTTCAACTCGCACAACTCCATCTTCGAGGAAGTGGCGAAGTTCCGCGCGGCCCGGCGCATCTACGCGCGCGCGATGGACGAGTGGTACGGGGCTGAGACCGACGCGAGCAAGCAACTGAAGTTCCACACTCAGACCGCCGGTCAGTCGCTGACCGCCCAACAACCGCTCAACAATATCGTTCGCGTGACGATTCAGGCGCTCGCTGGCGTACTGGGCGGCACACAGAGCCTCCACACCAACAGCTTCGACGAGGCGCTGGCACTCCCGAGCGAGGAGGCCGTTCGGGTCGCGCTCCGCACCCAGCAGATAATCGGTGAGGAGTCGGGTGCGGCCGACATCGTCGACCCGCTTGGCGGCAGTTTCGCCGTCGAGGCGCTGACCGACGAGATGGAGGAGAAGGCGATGGCCCACATCGACCACGTCCGCGAAGAACTGGGCGATGGGTCAGTGAGAGAGGGTGTCCTAGCGGGCATCGAAGAAGGCTACTTCCAGCGGGAGATACAGGACTCGGCCTACGAGTACCAGGAACGCGTCGAACGTGAGGCGGAAGTCGTCGTCGGCGTCAACGCCTACGCGGTCGAGGAGGAGACCGAACCCGAGGTACTGAAAGTGGACGAAGCGGTACAGGACCACCAGCGCGAACGGTTAGCCGAGGTCAAAGCCGACCGGGACGAGAGCGAGGTCGAGGCCGCGCTCGACGGCCTCAGAGCCCGGGTCGAGGCGGACGAGAACGTGATGCCCGCCGTCGTCGAGGCCGTCAAAGCGTACGCGACAATGGGCGAGATAATGGCGGTGTTCGAAGCGAAGTACGGGAGCTATCGCGAGACGGCAGGCGTGGCGTGAGTTACTGCGGGTCGCGTTCCCGGGACGTTCCCTCGGTGTGACGGGAAACGTAGACGACCAGTGCCAACAGTATTCCCAGACCGGCCCCGACAGTTCCGACGCCGTAGAGCGCGACGCCGAACGGCGTCGGCGGGAGTTGGATGACTCCGAACAGTTGCGGGTCGAGGTCCGCGGGCCGGATGGTTCCCAGCACGAATCCCATCACGCCAGCCAGCGCGACGATGATGACGTACAACTGGGCGACGACCTTCTCGCCGGGCGTCCCCGCAGGCTGTTCAGTCATATCGGTTCGTAGGCGAGCGAGACGATTAGCCTTTTTCACTTCGGTCCCGTAGTCCCGCTATGTCACAGAAGGAACTGCTGTTCGTCGTTCTCGCCGGGATCGCGTTGATGATGTTCGTGACGGCGATCGTCCTCGTCTCGGGTGCGGCGTGACCTCACCGGTCGAACGATCGTACGCGAAAAAATCGTCGAGCGTCGCTGTCGTCAGTTGTCGTCGCCGTCGTCTTCCGGCTGCCCGCCGTCGGTCAGCATCGACTGCTCTTCTTCGTCTTCACCGCCGTCCGTGACGGCGGTCTGGAGCTTCCGGTCGAACCACTGGAACTCGCGGTCGAGCATGTCGTCGCGTTCGAGGTTCCACGGGTCGCCGTCCTGGACTTTCGGCGCTTCGAGCCAGGACTGAACGACGTTCCAGACGAAGAACAGCTGGCCGATGAAGAGGATCACCGCGCCGACAGAGGCCAGGATGTGGAACGTCTCGACCTGTGCCAGCGGCGCGATTGCACCGTTGAACTCGTAGGTCGCGTACCGGCGCGGCATTCCGAGGTAACCCAGCGCCAGCATGGCGAAGAACGTAAGGTTAGTTCCGATCATCGAGAGCCAGAAGTGCGCTTTCCCGAGGGTGCGCTGGTACATCCGGCCGGTGAAGATGGGGAACCAGTAGTAGATGCCGGCGAAGGCTGCAAAGCCGATAGCGCCCATCACGATGTAGTGGAAGTGGCCGACGACGTAGTAGGTGTCGTGAAGCACCATATCGACGGGGATGGCGGCGAGGAAGATGCCGGTGACGCCGCCGATGATGAAGTTAGAGACGAACCCGATACAGAACAGCATCGGCGTGTTCAGGCGGAGGCGGCCGTTCCACATCGTCGTGATCCAGTTGAACGTCTTGACCGCGCTCGGTATGGCGATCGCCAGCGAGACGGCCATGAACGAGGCTCGCAGGCGCGGGTCCATGCCCGTCGAGAACATGTGGTGGGCCCAGACGCCGAAGGAGAGGACGCCGATTGCGAGCGTCGAGTAGACGACGAACTTGAAGCCGAACAGTTTCCGGCCCGAGAACTTCGGCAGGATGAGGCTCACCAGTCCCATCGGCGGGAGGACGAGGATGTACACCTCGGGATGGCCGAAGAACCAGAACAGGTGTTGCCACAGTAGCGGACCGCCACCCTCGACGGCGAAGAACGCCGTCCCGAGGTTCCGGTCGAGCAACAGCATGACGATGGCGCTTCCGAGCAGCGGGAACGCAAAGAGGATGAGCGCCGACTGGGTCAGGATGGTCCACGAGAAGATATCGAGGGTCGCCCAGCTCACCTCGGTATCACGCTCGGTGAAGATAGTGGCGATGAAGTTGATCGCACCCATCGTGGCGGCGACACCGGAGAGGTGCAGCCCGAGCAACATCAGGTCCACGCCAGGGTTTGCCTGCTCGGCGGATAGCGGCGTGTACATCGTCCAGGCGGTCTGGGCGGGCTCTATCATGTTCTCGGTGACCGGTGCGAGGAAGAACCCGGCCCAGATGAGGAGTGCCGCCGGGGGGAGCAACCAGAACGCGATGGCGTTAATGCGCGGGAACGCCATGTCGTCGGCCCCGATGAGTAGCGGGATGAAGTAGTTCGCGAACGCCGCGATAATCGGCGTCCCGAACAGGAACAGCATCGTGATGCCGTGACTGGTCATAATGGAGTTGTACGCGCTCGTCCCCAGTAGCGCACCACCCGGCGTGACCAGTTGGAGGCGAATCGCCATCGCCATAATGCCACCGACCGAGAAGGCGATGATGCCGTACAGTCCGTACAGCAGTCCGATGTCCTTGTGGTCGACCGTGGTTAGCCAGCGAATGATTCCTGTGGGTTTCTCCCGATGCACGACGGTTTCACCCGTCGCGGTTCCGCCGCCCGCGAGTGGCGTATAGGACCGCCAGTTCTCGATGCGCGTGAGTAGCGCGGCGACGGCGACGAGGAGGAAGGCCATCAACCCCGTCAACACTAGATCTCCTGCTGCCATAATGGCACCTCAGAACTGGGCGATAATGAAAGGGGCGGTTCCGCCGCGGTTCGCTCGACTGCCCTCGATTAGTTGTCGTCGCTCTTGCCGTCTTCGAGGGCGCGTTCGTCCTCGACGCCGGTGTCGTCGAGACCCGTCACTTCGCCTTCCGGTTCGTTGGTCGCACTGGCTTGCTGGGCGTTTCTCTCTTGTTTCTCGGCGTTCTCGATGGCCCGACCGGCGTAGTAGGTCAGGACGGCTAGCAGGAAGAACGTCGAGAGCATCAGCGTGAACTGGAGTCCGGTGAAAACCGGATCGGTACCGAACGCGGGCACGACTGCGAATACCCCCACGAAGAAGAGGAGGATGCCCAGCGGGATGACGTTGACAGTGAGGTCAAGCAGGGTGTCCTTTTCGAACCCGAACAGTGCCATGTATGTCTCCGGGTTAGCGCAGGCCGGTAAATAGACTGTTGGTTTCGCTCAGACTTTGGTCTGTTCGAGGACCGACCCGACGCCGCCCATCGCCACCATCACGACGCCGGCGACGACGACGGCCACGAGTCGGGTGAACAGCGGTCCTTCGCCGATGTTCGCCACCGTGAACGCCGACATCGGCAGTTGGAGGACGCCGATCACGAGCGCGAGGACGGCCAGAATCCCGCCGACGGCAAGCAGTGTCGGCCACGGTCGTGCGGCGTAGCCCGACTCGGTGAGGATGCCGGCGATACTTCCGCCGAAGAGGATGAGACCGAACACCGCGACCGGGAACAGGCCGATGAAGACGCCGATCTCCGAGAGTGTCAGTCCGAGGGCGACGAACACCGGCCACGGACTGGCCGTCCGATACTGGTCGCTCAACCCCGGTTGCTCTTCCATACCCGAGATTGGAAACGCGGCGACATATGCCCATCGGAGTCCTGCGACCACGGGACGAGCGCGAGCCAGCGGAGCGGTCGCCCCTTGCCACGTGTCTGACAGGGGCACAAACTATTTGTCTGCCATACGGTTTGATGAAGGTAATGAGCACGCGCACGGTAGAACTGGTTTCAGAGTGGGAGTCGGTGCCCTTCGAGGGCGGGTACGCGGGGCTTCAGGCTCTCGCCGACGAGGAGTTCTCCGGTGCCGTCATCAGCGGGCCGACACGGCTGTTCATGTTGCGCGGCACGGTCGTCGGCATCGTAGACGGCGATATCGAGGACTTCGAGGACGGGGAGGGGACCGCCCGGCAGGCACCCCACGAGGCGCTCCCGTTGCTCGCGGTGATGCAAGAACGAGCCGACGAGGTCCGGGCGAAGTACTATACGCAGGACACGCCCATCTCCGAGGTGAACGAGACGCTCTCGGACGGCAACTTCACCGGGTTCGTCGAACTCTCGGAGAACGTCCTCTCGGGCGATTACTACCAGGTCTACCACGGCGGCCGGTCGATGAGCGTCGCCTGGGTCGGTAGCGCCGACCGCCTCATCACCGACGACGACGCATTCGAACAGGCCGACGACGAAGTCGGTATCTACGAAGTCAAACCGGTCGAGATTTCGCCCATCGAAATCCCGGAACCCGCCGAACCGGATACCGGAGGAGCGGCGGCTGGGGCTACCGGGACCGTTGAAGTGGACGACGACAGTGCGAACGAAGCCGAGACGGAACCGACGACGAGCGAGTCCGGAGCGTCGGCCGACGCGACGACGGAACCGATCGTGTCAGGCGAGTCGGTCGATACTGACGACTCAGACGGGACAGCCGACCAGTCCGAGTCGCCGACGGCGACCGACGCGACGGATAAAGCAAGCGACGACCCGGCGAGCGAGCGAAAATCCGGGCCAGCGACCGGCGGGCCACCCGGATCGAAGGCGGCAGGCACCGACCAGGGAGTCGCGGGACCCGATACCGAACGACAGCAGCCGAATCCGTCGACAGAGACGGACGAGCACGAGCAGACGGACGAATCCGAGGCGACCGAGTCGACGGATTCGACGGCCAGCGATCCGACAACGGTCCCGTCCGAGTCGTCACAGCAGTCCTCACCGGAGACGGCCAAGACGACAGCGAGTGCCGAGCGCGCGTCCGAGGCGGACGGTCCCGCCTCGCAGTCCTCGCGCGGCAGCGATTCGACGACCTCGGGACCAAAGGACTCGACAGATTCGACGCGGCCGCCGCAGACGGCATCGGAAGCCAGCGAGGCCACCCAGTCGCCGACAACGGCGAGCGGCACCGGTGGCGCGACCGGCGACGCGACCAGCGGCGCGACGACGACGGACCTCGAAACCCGGTCGATTCCCTCGCTGGACCCCGACCGTTCGACGGCGGCCACCACCGAGACGACAGAGTCGGCGACGGCGGCGGCCGCTTCGAACGACGTCGAATCGCCGGTCACTCAGCAAGAGCCGGAGACGGCGCGTTCGACGGACGCAACGAGTTCGGCGGCACAGTCACAGGTGACCAACGAACAGCCAGACCAGCCAGCGACGGACCGTCAACGGGAACGGGTCGAAGAAGTCGAGAGCGAACTCGACGCCAAGGAGGCCGAACTCGGCCGGCTGCGAACCGAGATGGACGACCTCTCGGCGACGAACGACGAACTCCGTGCCGAACGCGACCGGCTCCAGACCGAACTCGACGAGGCGAAGACGGAGATTCAACGGCTGGAGCGACGACTCGGCGACCTGCAAGAGGACGCTCCCGACGCCGGGACGCGACTGACCCCGGCAGAAGCCATCGATGGGACGAACCTCTTCGTCCGGTATCACTCGAAGGGGGAAGCGACCTTGGAGAAAGCTCACGCCGGTGATGCCGACCGCTCGCAAGTCGAGGAGAACCTCCGGCTGGAGTACCACACGCAGTTCGACGGAACCGACGCCGTCGTAGACGGCGAACCGTTCGAGACGTTCCTCCAGGGAAGCATCCACTACCGGTTCGTCGATTGGCTCGTGCGGAACTTGCTGTACGAGATTCGCGATACCGGGCACGCCAGCGCGATGCGCGTCCTGTACGACGCCTTACCCGAGATCGACCGCGCCGAACTCAACGGGAACGTCTCGGTCACCTACACCGAGGACGGGAAGCAACACCGCTCACAGGAGCAGTTCGACGTGGTCGCTCGCGACCGGATGGGCAATCCGCTGGTCGTGGCGAACATCAACGACTCCCGCCAGCCGGCGACGGACGGACAGATGACCGATATCGTCCGCGACGCCGAACGGGTCGGCAACGCGTCGGGGTCGCTCGCGGCGGCGTTTCTGGTCACGAGTAGCTTCTTTGAGCCCGGTGCGCTGGAGACCGCAGAGGAAGCGACCTCCAGCGGGCTGTTCAGCCGCGATAAGCGAAAGAGCTTCGTGAACCTCTCGCGGAAAGACGGCTACCACCTCTGTCTGCTCGAGGCGAGAAACCGGGAGTTCCACCTCGCAGTACCGGAACTGTAGAGAACGGGGTTACCCTTCGATCTCGGCCGCGTCTTCGATCTTCATTCCTTCGAGCTTCTCGATTATCTCGTCTATCTTTTCGTCCAGGTCGTCGACGAACTCGCCCGTCTGCTCGGTCGTGATGGCTCCCTGACTGGAGGGCTCGATGAGGTTTTCCTCTTCGAGGACGCGAAGCGAGTAGCGGACCTTGTGGTGGGGGTAGCCGGTCTCGTTGGACATCTTCACGATACCGATAGGCTCGTTCTCAATAACCATGCGCAGCACCTGCAAGTGGCGCTCCAGCATGTCGACTTCCTTCTCAAGCCTGTCTATCATGGCAATTGTTAACTTGTGTTTGGAGGGTTTAAAAGTTCCCCTCGACGACCCGTCTTTGCCGGTTTCTGGGTTCGACGAGCGGGGTATTAAATGCGTCGTAATGTCTCACATGGGAGACGGTAGCGTTCTGATACCGCGTTCCGGCCACGAAGACCGTAATCTGTTTATCACGGCCCCCAAAAGGTGCGGGCGATGACCGTAACCATCGTCGGCTCGCAGCTCGGCGACGAGGGGAAGGGCGGCATCGTCGACCTGTACGGCGACGACGCAGACGTCGTCGCGCGCTATCAGGGCGGCGACAACGCCGGCCACACCGTCGTCCACGAGGGCGAGGAGTACAAACTCTCCTTGGTCCCGAGCGGAGCCATCCGCGGCAAGGTCGGCGTCCTCGGCAACGGGTGCGTCGTCAACCCGCGTACGCTGTTCGACGAGCTAGATACGCTGCAGGAGCGCGGCCTCGACCCCGACGTTCGCGTCGCAGAGCGCGCCCACGTCATTCTCCCGTACCACCGCGTGCTCGACGGCATCGAAGAGGAAGTCAAGAGCGAGTCCGGCGACGAAGTCGGGACGACCGGTCGCGGAATCGGCCCGACCTACGAGGATAAGGCCGGGCGGCGCGGCGTTCGCGTCGGCGACCTGCTGGACCCGGACGTGCTCCGCGAGCGACTGGAGTACGTCGTCCCGCAGAAGCGCGCGCTCGCCGAGGACGTCTACGGCCTCGACGTCTCCGACTTAGAGGACCCCGATGCCTTCGACGTCGACGCGCTCTACGAGGAGTTCCGCGAGGTCGGTCGCCGCTTCGAGGCGGAGGACATGACCGTTAACGCGGGCGCGTTCCTCACTGGCGCGATGGCCGACGGCCAGAACGTCATGTTTGAGGGCGCACAGGGGACCATCATCGATATCGACCACGGTAACTACCCCTACGTCACGTCCTCGAATCCGACGGCGGGCGGTGCGGCCGTCGGTACGGGCGTCAGTCCTGGCGTCGTCGGCGGCGGCGAAGTGATTGGGATCGTGAAGGGGTATCTCACGCGTGTGGGGAGCGGCCCGCTGCCGACCGAACTCGGTGGCGTCGTCGGCGACACGCCCGACTACGACGAGCAAGGCGAGGGCGAAGACGAGGACTTAGCCCACTACATCCGCGAAGAGGGCGGCGAGTACGGCACCGTCACCGGTCGCCCGCGTCGGGTCGGCTGGCTCGACATGCCGATGCTCCGCCACGCGACTCGCGTCTCCGGCTTCACCGGGCTGGCGATAAACCATCTCGACGTGCTCGCCGGACTCGACGAGGTGAAAGTCGGCCACACGTACACGCTCGACGGCGAGGAGCGCGAGTCGATGCCCGCGACGACGGAACAGTGGGCTCGATGTGAGGCAACCCTCCGTACGTTCGACGGCTGGGAGGAGTTCGATCCTGCCGCGACTGCCGAGGCGGGCTACGAGGCGCTGCCCGAGAACGCGAAGGCCTACGTCGAGTACGTCGAGAGCGAACTCGACACGCCGGCCTACGCGATCGGCGTCGGGCCAGGCCGCGGCGAGACGATCGTCCGCGAACGCCCTTTCTGAGACGACCGAGCTCGGCTTTTCGGAGCCGCCGACCGCACGGCGATGTGCGGTTGGCGAACGACGCCTTGCAACCGACAGTACAACGCTCAAATGGCTCCGCCTCGAAAGACGAATATCCAGATGACTGCAGCACATACGCGCCGGGTAGTCCTCACGGGTCTCGTCGTACTCCTCGCGCTGGGGACGAGCGGCTGTCTCACGCTCCAACCGACGGTCTCGGGGCCGAGTGCCGACTCCGCCATCTTCGAGAACATCTCGACGAGCGAACCGTGGAGCAGCGGCCACGTGACCACGACAGTGACGCTCTCGGAGGCGGCGACGACCGACAAGGGCGTGACGAAACTCACGGTCGTCGACGCGAGCGGCGACTCCTACGACACCACGACGCTCGACAGCGGACAGACCACGACGACGATGTTCTTCCCGACGAACCAGAGCTCGACGTTGCTGGCGACCAACACCGTCAACGGCACCGTCGTTGAGAAGCGGACGGTCACCACCAGCGGGAACAAAATCATCTGAGGGAGCACTGTCGGGGGAGTTCGCCGTGATCCGTGGCGGCGCTTGGCAGACAGTACGCTTTTAGGGATACCGGACCCACTCCCGGGTATGAAAGAGGACCTGATGGACATCATCTGCTGTCCGCTGGACAAACACGACCTCGAACTGGAGGTCGAGGAGCGCGACGACGAGGAGATTCTGTCTGGCCAGCTGGTCTGTACGGAGTGTGGCGAGTCGTTCCCCATCGAGGACGGCATCCCGAACCTCCTCCCGCCGGACATGCGCGACGAAGCACCGGCATAACTCGGTCTCACTCCTGAACCTTTTTCTCGCGTCCCTGCGATTTCCGAACGTGCCCGACTCGTTGCCCGTCCACATCAACCGACAGGAACTCCACGGGCTGGAGGTTCCAGATACCTTCGAGACGAGCGATAGCTTCGACGTGCGCCTCGTCAACCACGGCGAGTCGACTCACGTCCACTTACACCTCGACGATTCACTCTCGAAGCTGGCCGCCCTCGAAGCGACGAACTATCACGTCGACCGCGACAGCGAGCGCCGCGTTCGCGTGACGCTCGACGGGGACGGTGAGACACGCGGGAATTTGAAGGTCGTCACGGCCTACGGGAGCACGACCCGCTACGTCGACGTGCGGATAACCGAACCCGAACCCGACGACGAACCCGTACAGGTCGACGAAGATCTCGCTAAGCCCCAACCGAAGACCCGTTCGAACTCGGAGTTCGCGCTAGCCGACGTTTCCGACTACCAGGTTCTGGCGGCCGGCGGCGTCGTGCTGTTTTTCGCGGTGCTGGCCGCGTTCCTCTCCCAGAATCTGCTCGTCGTCTTCCTCGCGCTACTCGTCGCCGTCGGCACGCTCGTCGCTGTCTACGCGGCCGCGTCTCGGTGAGCCGTTCCGCCCATTTCGCTCAGTCGTCGGTCTCGACGCCACAGAGGTCGCCCTCGTCGTCGAACAGCTTCGCCCGAAGGAACCGCGCACGATAGCGGTTCGCGCCGTCGTAGATATCTGCCTCTCGGATGTCCGCCGTGCGGCCGTCGGCCACAGCGTCGATGATTTCCTCGACCTGTTCTTTCTCGCTGGGCGTCAGTTCGAACTCGTAGGTCCGCGACTCCTCACCTTCGAGTTTCGTCCACTTGCGCGCGGCGGTGATGACGAGCGAGCAGGGTTCCCGGCAGGGGAACGGTCCAGTACCGCCGTCGGGGTCGAGTTCCGTCTCGTCGTCGTACTCCCACTCGCGCCGCTTCAGACACTGGGAGTCGTCACAGCAGGCCTCCGCGACCCAGTCGACGTGGTCGTGGCCCTCGCCGCGGTCCCACGTCTGGACCACACCGTAGATGCCGGTCTGGCGTTCGACGGTCTCGTGCCAGTGACTCACGTCGAGTTCGCCTTCGCGTTCTCGGTACCAGTTCTGGACGGTCGCGGGGTAGAAGGCGTGGACGGCCTCCACGAGGTCAGTGGCAGAGAGCGCGGGAAACTCCCATCCGGTCTGGAGGGTGGGCGCGGTCTTGAGCGGGCGGTACTGTCCGTCGTCGTCGTATTTGGCGAGTTCGCGGGCGTCGAGCGGGTCTTCGTACGTGTCGAGCGACAACTCCTCGCCGCGGTCGATTTCGGCTTGGTCGTCCTCGTGACGGAGTTCGTAGACGCGGTCGCCGTCCTCGCTCAGCGAGACAGTAATTGCGAGTTGCCCCCAGGTCGTCGTCAGCCCCTCCCGCAGACGGTCGTACCGCTCGGGAACGGGCGTCGAGCCGCTCTCTTCTACCCAACGGAGGAACGCCCAGCGAGCCTGGGCCTGCGGGGCCGTCGCGTGCCAGAAGTACCAGTTGGTGACGTACTCGTCGTACTCCGCGGCCACGTCGGCGAACTCCTCGGTGGCGACGACCGTCGTCGACCCGTCGACCGCTTCGACGGCGTAGCTGTCACCTTCCACCTGCGCCTCGATACCGTCGAACGCGACGCCGTCCGACGCGGCGTCGGCGAACGCCTCGACGTGGGTGTCGTCCATATCCGCGAGGTAGCGTTCGGAGCGCAAAAAGCCGCTCGTTCCGGCAGGACGGCGTGACAGTGGAGATTCCGCCGCCGGGTTAGTCGCCGCTCGCGGCGCGCTCTCTGGTCTCCTCGCGGACCTGTTCGATGGCCGCGCTAACGTCTGCCCCGGCGTCGGCGGCCTGTTCGAGCACTACGTCGGCCATCAGCGGTTCGGTCCCGACCGCGCCGGAGTACCAGATGCGGTGGCCATCCACCTCGGCAGGCGTCTCCCAGCCAGTCCGATAGTCGTCGGTCAGGCCCATGTCCTCGGGGATGTCCTCTTGCGTGTGGTAACCGTCGGCGATGAACAGTGGGACGACGACGATATCCTCGCTCTCGAAGAACTCCGTCACGTCGTCGACCTCGGGGTCCTCGTCCATGAACAGCGCCTCGACCTCGTCGAAGCGGTCCATCCCGCGGATGCGGTCGGCGTGGTACTCGATAGCCTTCGCGGAGTTCTCGTTGCGCTCGGTACCGTGGCCGACGACGGCGAGGCCGAACCCCTCGCCCACGTTGGGGTCGCCGGTGACCGACTCCGCCCGCTGGACGATGACATCGCTCATCGAGTCGTGGGTACCGACCGGGCCACAGTAGTGGACGGTCTGGCCGGTGTCATCAGCAGTGAGCGTCGCGTGCGTGGCGCTGGTGCCGTCAGAGTCCCACAGGTCGGGGTCCCACTCCGCTAAGCGGAACTCCCGGGGGATTACCTGCTCGGTGAAGTAGCCCTCGGAGACGAACAGCGGCACCAGATACACCTCCTCGGCGTCGACGGTGCGGAGCCCCTCGCGGAAGGACGGTTCCTCCTTCCAGAACGTCTCGCGGACCTCGTCGAACGCGCCGGTGGCGCGAATCGTGTCGGCGTGGGCGAACGTCGGCGTACTCGATTCGGCGTTCAGGTGCGAGCCGTGGGCCGCGATGACGAGTGCCTGTCTCATACGATTCGGTTGGGACGACCCGCTCTTAGGGGCTTCGCTGGTGGCGTCGAGATAGGTTTTTGGTCCCACGACGCTCGCCACTTCGTATGTCCCTCGCCGCCGCAACGCGCGACGCCGTCCGCGAGCGCCCGTTCCTCTACGACGCGCTCCGGGCGGGCGTCGTCAACTACACTGCCGCCGCCCGCACGCTCGATGTGGACGGAGAGACAGACGCCGTCGCCACCGCACTGCGCCGTTACGCCGAGGAGCTACCTGACGACCCGACCCACGACAGCGAGGCCCGCGTCTCGATGCACAGCGGACTCGGTCGAGCCGACGAGGTGGACGACACTGCGGGGTCGCCGCTACTCGTCGTCGGCGACGCGACGTTCGTCGACGGCGCGGGGTCGCTCACGGGAATCGTCGCCAACGGCGACCTCTCACCACCCGCGCTGGCCGACGTTCTCGGGCGACTGCGGGCCGCCGATGTCCCTGTCGAAGCGGCCGCCGTCGGCGACGAGACGCTCGCCGTCGTCGTCGAACGCCGACACGGCCCGGACGCGCTGCGAATCACCGAGAGTGCAGTCGGGCGGTGAGCCCGCTCCACCGGTCCCACGTCGGGTATCCGACGGCTTAAAGCGGCCCGGCCCAGTCCACTCCGACAATGACGCTGCGCGTGACGAACACGCTAACCGGCGAGACAGAGCCGTTCGAGCCACGCGACCCCGACTCCGTCTTGCTCTACTACTGTGGCCTCACGACGTCGGACCCGCCACATCTGGGCCACGCCCGCGGCTGGGTCCACGTCGACGTGATGTGTCGCTGGCTGGAGTGGCTGGGCTACGATGTCCACCACGTCGAGAACTTCACCGACGTCAACGAGAAGATCGTCGCCCGCGTCGGCGAAGACGGCGACAGCGAGGAGAGCGTCGCTCGACACTACGTCCAACAGGTCATCGAGGACATGCGCTCGCTCAACCTCGACCGCGCGGAGGTGTACCCCCGCGTCTCCGAGCACATCCCCGAGATCATCAGCCTCGTCGAGCGACTCGTCGAGGGCGGCCACGCTTACGAGGCCAACGGCTCGGTGTACTTCGACGTGACGAGTTTCGAGGAGTACGGGAAGCTGTCGAATCAGTCCGTCGAGGACATCGAGGCGCAGGGCGAAGACGCCGAATCGGAGAAACGCCACCCCGCGGACTTCGCCCTCTGGAAGGCCGACGGCGTCGCGCCCGCGGACATCGAGGAACACCAGCATCCCGAAGCCTCGCCAGCCGAAGAAGCCTGCCAGACCGCCCAGACGTGGGACTCGCCGTGGGGCGAGGGCCGGCCGGGCTGGCACATCGAGTGCTCGGCCATGTCGATGACCCATCTCGACGAGACCATCGACATCCACGTCGGGGGACAGGACCTCGTCTTCCCCCACCACGAGAACGAGGTGGCCCAGAGCGAGGCCGCAACCGGCGAGCGCTTCGCCGACTACTGGCTGCACGTCCGACTGCTAGAGACGAAAGGCGAGAAGATGTCCTCCTCGCTGGGGAACTTCTTCACCGTCAGCGAGGCCGTCGACGAATTCGGTTCCGACGTGCTCCGGACCTTCCTCCTCTCGACGGCGTACACCTCGCGGGCGACCTACAGCGAGGAGACCATCGCCGAGGCCGAGGAGCGCTGGGACCGCCTCCAGCGCGGCTACGAGCGAGCGGTCGCGGCCTGCGACGACGTGGACGCCTACGCGAAAGTCGCCGACGAGGAACTCCGCGACGCCGTCGACGCGGTGCGCGAAGAGTTCGAGGCCGCGATGAACGACGACTTCAACACCCGCGAGGCGACGACGGCACTGCTCGACCTGACGAGCGCGGTCAACACGCACGTCGACGGGACCGAGGAGTACGACTACCGCGCGCTTCGAGAGGCCGTCGAGACGTTCGAGGAGTTCGGCGGCGGGATTTTGGGCCTCTCCTTCGGCGACGCGGGCGGCGAGGGCGATGTCACGCTCGCCGGCGATATCGCCGAACTCGTTCTCGACGTACGCGAACAGGAACGCGAAGCCGGTAACTACGACCGGGCCGACGAGTTGCGCGACGAACTCGAAGCGCTCGGCGTCGAGATACAGGACACCGACGACGGCCCGAGCTATCGCTTCTGAGAGTGGCGGCGCGGGACTTATCTTCCCCCACTCGTACAGTTCTCGTATGCGCAAACCGCTACTGGGTGTCCTCGTCGCCCTCCTCGTCGTCTCCTCCGGGTGTGTTGGCCTCATCACGGGCGAGACAGTCGCGTTCGAGTCCTCGCCAACCAGCGTCGACGACAGCGTACTCGAATCGACCGGATACGAACTAACTAACTCGACCGAACAGAACGTTACCCGAACCGTCCAGTTCGCCGGGCAAGAGCGGACGATTCGCGTCGTCAACCACGTCGACCAGTACCGGCGTGGTATCGACTTCGGCCCGCTCGGGACGGTGCAACTGTCCCGATTCGTCGTCGTCTCGACGCCCAACGCCGAAGTAGCTGGACAGAGCCTCAACCCGGCCGCGCAGTGGTCGAACCGAGAGGTCGTCGCACGGGTCGCCAGTCGCGCCGGCGGGGTCCGCGACATCCAGTTCGAGGGCAATCGCACTACCCAGTCGCTCGGCGAGTCCCGCGAGGTCAGTACGTTCTCGGGGACGATGACCACCTTCGGACAGGAGATTGACGTCCGAATGCACGCGGCTTCCTTCGAACACGAGGGGGACGTCATCATCGTGTTCGCGGTCCATCCCGACGAGATAGACGAGCAGGCTCGCGTCGATACGATGCTTCGGGGCTTGGAACACGAAGGAAACTGAGTCGGTCGGTTCGCGGCGTGGAGTACGCTTTTTATCCATCACTGTGATTACCGCGGCATGAATTCCGTCTCCCTCGCGGGGGTGGCACTGACCGGCGTCGGTCTCGTGGGCTACGGCGCGGGCGTTCTCGTCCCCTACCCCGGCCGAGAACTGTCGCTGGCGGCGCTCATGACCGGGTTGACGGCGGTCGCGGTCGGTCGATCCGAGGGGGCGGAGACGGCATGATCTCCGCGCTGGTCTACGCCGACCGGGAGGCCGTGGCCTACGACGATCTGACCGCCGCCCGCCGTGCCGTCGGGACGACGTGGGTCCACGTCGCCGACGCCGACGACGAGGAGATCGACGCCGTCGCCGCGGCGTTCGACCTCCACCGACTCGCCATCGACGACCTCCGTAACGGCGTCAGAGCCAAGACCGAAGAGTTCGCCGACCACACGTTCGTCCTCCTCAAGAGCGTCACGCTCACGCCCGGCGAGACCACCTTCGAGAAGGAGGTGGCGGCCAGCCCCATCGGTATCTTCATCGGTCGGGACTGGGTCGTCACCCTCTCACCGGGCCGTGTCGAGGCAGTCCAGCGCGTGATGGACGCCGCCGAGCGCGGCGACGAACGCCTGCTCCACCGGGGGCCGGACTTCACCGCCTCTCGCGTCGCCGATGTCATCGTTGACGCCTACTTCGACTTACTCGACGACGTCGAGACGGACATCGAGGAGATAGAGGAGGAGGTGCTCGCCTCGACGGACATCGAGACGCTGGAGAAGATAAACGACGTGCGCCGGGACCTGCTCTCGTTCCGTAAGCAGGTCTGGCCTGCCCGCGAAGCCGTCGGGACGCTCGCTCGGGGGGACCCGCCACAAGTCCAGCAACAGACGGAGAAGTATTTCAGAGATATTCACGACCACCTCGTCCAGATCGTCGACCTGACCGAGACGTACCGCGATCTGGTGGCGGGCGCACGCGACATCTACCTCAACACGCTCTCTCAATCGACCAACGAAGTGATGAAGGTCCTCACCGTCGTCGCGACGATCTTCATCCCGCTGACCTTTGTCGTCGGCGTCTACGGGATGAACTTCGGCGGCAGTCCGTACAACATGCCGGAACTGGGCTGGACGTACGCTTATCCGGCGACGATACTCGGGATGGCACTGATGACCGCAATCATGCTCGTTCACTTCCGCCGTCGGGAGTACCTATAAAGCGATGGGCACGAGGAGCACGCCCATCAGGGTCGCTCGCCGACAGCCAAACCGCGGTGGCAGGTGGCCGACGAGCGTCGCCGCACCGAACGCGCCGACGCCCACGGCTCCGGCAAACACCGCTGAGAGACAGACGAGACCGGCGAGTACCGACACCGACAGCCACGTCGGGTCCAGCCGGCCGACCGTCCGCAGATAGCGGTCGCCGAGTGTCGGCACCAACAGTGCGCCGGCCACTCCCGCGACAGCGACGGCGGCCAACAGGGAGGGAAGCGCAAGTGGGACCGCGGCACGGTCGAGCGCGACCAGCACGCCTGTCCGAGGGTCACCGAAGGCCACTAGCGCAAATAGCGCGAACACTGCCGTCGCCGTGTTCACACCGCTCGTTGTGACGACGAACGCTCGCGGTCCGTTTCCCGTGGTCAAGCCGAGTGCGAGCGTCGCCGCAACAGCGCTGGAGACGCCCGGGAGATAGCCGACGGCGGCTCCACAGAGCGTTCCGACGGTAGCCAACAGCGCGATAGCTCGTGGCGGCGTCGTTACCCTCGCGTCAGCCTGCGGTGGCACGCCGTCGCCTTCTATCGCTGCGAGCAGTACTGGCGCGCCGAACAGTCCAGAGAACAGCGGGACGAGGACATCGGCGACGGGCAACGCACTCGACACGGGGGCGTCGAGCAACGCGAGTCCGAGCGCCCCGCTGGCCGAAAGCGAGAGTACCGCCCCGATTCGCCGTCTCAGTCCGCCTTCGGTGACCACCAGTAGCGCCGCGATACCGACGAGGACGAGAGTTAGATGCGCCGAGACCAATGGGTAGTGCCGCATCATCGCTGCCGTCACCGGTACTGCCAGCGGCACCGCCAGTAGGACCGCGCCGCCGCTCCCCAGCGCAGACAGACGGAGGGCTTCGCGACCGCGTCCCTCGATAACCAATCGATGACTCGGTAGTGCACCGGCTGCCATCGCCGGGTCGGGGACGCCGAGAGCCAGCGCCGGAACTACGTCGAGAAACGTATGTGTCACCCCGGCGGCGAGCATCGCCGCGCCGACGTAGAGGCGGGGACCGGGGACATTCCCCGCTATCGCTGCGAGCAGTAGCGCAAGCGTGTTGGCGTGAAGTCCCGGCACGAGCCCGCTCAGCGTGCCGAGACAGACGCCGCCGATGATGGCGACCAGCAACCCGACGACCGAGAGCGGATCAGCCGTCAGCCTGACCGGGAGCATACGCCCGTTGGTCCTGTTTCGGTACTTGAACCTCCGGACGGCGACGTGAGGACAGCGCCGCGGCTACCCGGTCGCGCGAAAGAAAATGCGTGTCTGGAGCCGAGTTATCCGAAGAGTTCGCCGAGGCCCTCACCGCTGGCCTCGTCGTCCTCGTCGTCGTCGCCGTCGTCTTCGTCGGCGGCTTCTTCTTCTTCGGCTTCCTCGTCAGCCTCGTCGGACTCCTCGTCTCCACCGGCAGGTGCGCCGCCAGCAGCGCCGCCAGCGGCGACGGGTGCGGCAGCAGCCTCCTCGACGGCCTCCTCGATATCGACGTCTTCGAGGGCCGCGACGAGCGCCTTAACGCGGGATTCCTCGACGTCGACACCGGCGGATTCGAGTACGTCGGTGAGGTTGTCTTCGTTGATCTCTTCGCCCGATTCGTTCAGGATGAGTGCAGCGTAAACGTATTCCATTGTTCTGTCGTGTGAGTGTGTTAGAACATCGCTCCGAGCGCGTCGCCGGCGTCTTCGTCGTCGTCATCGTCGTCCTCGGCCTCGTCGGCTTCGGACTCGGCGTCGGCTTCGGCGTCGTCCTCAGAAGCGGTGTCGTCGTGGTCATCAGCCTGTTCCTCTGTCGCCGGGGCAGTCTCCAGTTCCTGGAGCTCCTCCGGCAGGGCTTCCTCGTCGTCGATTTGTGCGGCGAGCGCACGGACCTGTGCGTCGGCCTTGCTCACGAGGTCGGGGACGACCTCGGGGTCCTCGATGGCGGCCGCGAGCGCGAGGCTCTTGGCTTCGCCACGGGCCGTCTGCAGCATGGTCGTGACGGTCGTCGAAGTGGGGTACTCGGCGTTGACCGAGAGGTTGAACGCCCCGCTGACGGCCGCCTTGATGTCGCTCTCGTACTCCTCGACGTCGAGTTCCAGTTCGTCCGGCTCGAAGCGCACACCATCGGCGAAGACAGCGCGCAGGTCGAGACCGACCTCCTTGGGTTCGATGCCCAGTTCGTTGAGGACGTTGGCGAGGTCCTGTGAGACCTCTTCGCCCGTCTCGAGGACGGTCGAGTCCGAGAGGACCTGAATCGAGCCCTCCTGAATCCGAGCGTCCGCGCCGATGCTCTGGAGTTCGCCGACGAACGGACCCGGGTCGACGCCGGTGTCACCCTCGGGGATGACGATGTCGTTCGGGGCGATCTCTCCGGCACCGATCGGTGCGGGCGTCTTCGATGCTTCGAGTTCCTGGTACAGCGAGAACGGGTTGCTGTCCGTGCCGATGAGTCCGACCTGCCCGGCAACGTACTCGGTTAGCTCTTCGAGGCCGTCGTCGACCTTTTCGAGTGCGCGCACGAGCAACGTGTTCCGGGAGACGCGGAGTTCCGCGGTGCCGTGGAGGTCACGTCGCATGTCCTGGAGCTGCCGGGAGGGAATCCCCGTGATGTCGACAACGCCGACGCTCTCGTACGATTCGAGCATCTCGGCGATCGCGTCGACTTCCTCCTCTTTCCACTGCGGAATGGTCTCGGTCTTTCGTTCGCTCTCGGCGCTCATATCAGGCCACCTCCATGGCGGGACCCATCGTCGTCTTCACGAAGACGGAGTCGATGTTGAGCGGCCCCTTTTCGAGGTCGGCGTGCAAGCGCCGCAGGATGACGTCGATGTTGTCGGCGATGTTTTCGGCCGACATGTCTTCGGCACCGACGCGCGTGTGGAACGTCCGTCGTTCCCCGCTGCGGAGCTGCACGGTGTTTTTCATGCGGTTGATGACTTCGACGACGTCGTCGTCGGGGTCGAGCGGTTCCGGCATCTTCCCGCGTGGTCCCAGCACGGTCCCGAGATATCGACCGATGTCCTGCATCAGGTCCTTCTCCGCGATGAAGAAGTCAGTGTCATCGGCGAGGTCCTTGGCGGCGTCGTCGTCGCCACCCAGTTCCTCGAGGTCGTTCTGGTCGAGTACGTCGTCTGCGACCTCCTCGGCACGGAGGGCGGTTTCGCCCTCTGCGAAGACCACGATCGTGGTCTCCTGTCCGGTACCGGAAGGAAGGACGACAGACTCGTCGACACGATTCGACGGATTGTTGAGGTCCAAATCGCGCAAGTTGATAGCGAGGTCGACCGTCTCGCGGAAGTTCCGCTCAGGTGCGTCCTCGAGTGCGCGAGAGACTGCGTTCTCTATTTCCTGGTCTGCCATTGTTCACCTCCGTAGTGCGCCAAACGGCTTCTACGGGTCAGTGAAACAGGCGGATGCCTGTCTCGTACGGGGAGAGGCCAATGCGACACTTAAAGCCGTCGAACCGTCTTCCTTCCGTTTCTTACGCAGCGCTGTCGCTGTCACGGAGTATCGAATCGTCGAGCGCCGAGAGGAGCAGCTGCCGTCGAGAAACCCGTGTTACCCTCCGTGTTCTGGGGGTTGCAAAGCGTCTTCGCTACGCTGTGGCTTCTTCAGCAGACACACCGATGCGCTCGTAAAACTCGCGTATCGAGCGTTCGCGGCTTACGCCGACGCTTCAGCCGCGAACACGTCGTCGTACTCGCCCTCGTCGATTCGCTTCTTGAACTCACGGGGATTGTTCCCCTCGATGGTGACGCCGAGCGAGGTACAGGTACCGACGACTTCCTTCGCGGCGTTCTTCAGGTCGTACGCCAGCAAATCAGACTGCTTCTGTTCTGCAATCTGCTTGATCTGGTCGGCCGAGAGGTCGGCGACGAAGTCCTCTTGGGGTTCGCCGCTGCCCGTCTCGAAGCCGGCCTCGTCCTTGATGAGTTCGGCCGTCGGCGGCACACCGACCTCGATACTGAACGAGCCGTCGTCGTCGTAGTCGACGGTGACGGGGACTTCGGTTCCGTCGAACGCTTCCGTCTGGTCGTTGATCTCCTGAACGACTGCCTGCACGTCCACAGGCGTCGGTCCCAGTTCGGGGCCGAGAGGCGGGCCAGGGTTGGCCTGCCCACCGGGGACGAGCACTTCGATAGTTCCAGCCATGTACGGTCAATCCTCCGCGGCAGTTTAAAGGATTGCGTTTCAGCACCGTGCGCGTGAGGGCGGCACACGGTCTAGGTGGGCTGATTCGTCGTTGGCAGCGTGGCGGGACGGTAGCGGTATCGTGAAGTACCTCGGGGGCAAGTAGTTCGAGACGCTTTGCGTCTCGTTATCACGGAAATCGAAGATTTCCGTCCGACCCCGAGGCTTCACCGTTTTGACCGCACGTCCCAAACCGGGCCGTGCCATCGCAAGCGGATTTAA
Organism: Haloarcula amylovorans; assembly: GCF_004681185.1. Taxonomy (GTDB): domain Archaea; phylum Halobacteriota; class Halobacteria; order Halobacteriales; family Haloarculaceae; genus Haloarcula; species Haloarcula amylovorans. The sequence goes on from NZ_SRIF01000002.1 coordinate 1,352,086, forward strand.
CTGGAATTAGGCGCTAAGTCCCCTTCCTCAAGGAGTCGTTCGAGAGAGCTTCGCTCTCTCGTGATCACGAAAATCTTCGATTTTCGGACGACAACGCAGGGAGCGTAGCGACCGAGTAGCGCAGTAGGGAAGGGGATACAGCGTTCACAAGAGCTCTGCTCTTGTGCGCGAACGAGATGCTCCGCGTCTCGTCAACGCCGCACGGTTCTCAAACACGTTCGTCGCTCGGCTCACAGGCCCACCGCTACTTTATGTCTATCCATAGTCTATACATCTGTGATGGATAGATTTGAAATCGAAGGCGAGGAAGTCCTCGACGGGACTGCAAAACCGTCGGGAAATAGTGCCCACGTCATCGTCCCAAAACGCTGGCGTGGAGCCGACGTGAAAGTCGTCCGCGTCTCCGAACCCCCTTCAGACGAGTAAGATATGCAGTACAACTACAAGTATCGACTCGACCCGCCGGAAGCCCTCACCGAGACGCTTCTGCATCACGTCGATACTTGTAGACAACTGTACAACCACGTTCTCTCCCTGCTCAACGAGGCAGACGACATTCCTGCCCGCTACGAGGTGCAGGGGCGACTTCCCGACCTCAAATCGGGGTGGGACGACCTCGGAGACGTTCACTCGAAAGTTCTTCAGATGGTCGTCAAGCGCGTATATGACAACCTCTCCACGCTCAAAGCGCAGAAGGAGAACGGACGTGCCGTGGGGATGCTCAAGTGGAAACCGCCTCGGGAGTATCGGTCACTCACCTACAACCAGTCCGGCTTCGAACTCAAGAATACGAGTGGTCGGCCTACGTTGTGGTTGAGCAAAATCGGCGAGATTCCGATTCATCTTCACCGAGACATCCCCGAGGACGCGACCATCAAACAGGTCACAATCAAGCGAGAACCTACGGGCGAGTGGTACGCCACGTTCGGCATCACCAGAGACGAAGACACGTCCGAGAAACCCGAAACGCCTGAGAAGGTCGTCGGCATCGACGTGGGGATTCTCAAGTACGCACACGACACCGACGGGTATGCCATCGAGAGTCCCGACTTCAGCGAGGAGCGCGAGCGACTCGAACGCGCCCAACGCAACCTTTCTCGGAAGGAATACGGTTCGAACAATTGGGAGGAACAGCGAAAGGTCGTGTCCGAACGCCACGCTGACCTGAAGCGAAAGCGACGAGATTTCCTTCACAAGTTGTCGAACTACTACGCCACCGAGTACGACCTTCTAGCCGTCGAGGACTTGGACGCGAAAGGACTGGTCGAACTCCCCGGCAATTCGCGGAATCGCGCGGGTGCGGCGTGGGGGACGTTCCTGCGGATGCTCGAATACAAGTGCGAACGAGAAGGGACGCACTTCGTCGCGGTTGACCCGAAGAACACGACGAAGGAGTGCGCCTCCTGCGGGGTCAAGACGGACAAGCCGCTGTGGGTGCGCGAACACTCCTGTCCTGCCTGCGGGTTCGAGGCGGACAGAGATGCAAATGCGGCGTGGAACATCCTTTCTCGCGGCCTTGAAGACATAGGAGTGGGATACTCCGAATCAACGCCTGTGGAGACTGCGCTCCCTGTGGACACCTCGGTGTCTGCAAAGCGCGTCGTGGAAACAGGAAGCTCCACCCTCAAAGGGCGAACCGCGTCAGCGGTGAGCGAGTAGGGTGGGGTAGTTCACAGATAGAATACAGGAGAAAGACACGAGCTGTCGGTCAGGCGGTGTCTGTCTTAGTGATGTGCGCGTTTTCTAGCCACTCGTCGACGTGATCGTCACAGAAGGCCACTTCTTGATCGACGTTACTGTCGTAACATCGGTTGGTCGCATCTTTAGCGCACGATGGATCAAAGCACGGGATCCGTGCACTCCCGTCGTCTAGCGTGACCGCCTCGTCTTGTACGGTGCTGTTGTTTGCCATCTATCAGTATGCCATCGCTGCTGTCTGGTGATCTGTACTGTGACTCAGATATGGGTGACGAGGATATATAATCGTTTGCCGTTACGTGTTATGACTGCTCAGGTTCTATGAGCAATTGCTGTACTGCGCATTCGCGTAAGCGGAGTGAACGCGATCCATCGGAACTGAGCGAAGCGAGGTCGCGTGGCGACTCAAGTGCCGAACAGTGGATCCGTGAGGCAAAGCGAGTCTCCGGCCTTTTTCATGAGCGTTTTTCGAGGAGTGGTGCTCACAGCGCCGCTTTCGGCGGCGCGAGGACACCCGAGAAAGAAAAAATTCAGGCGAAGGTAACGCCGTTCATCGCCAAGAAGTCACCGGCGTCTTTAATTTCGACCGGAGAGCCGATAATTCGCACGTGCTCGCCTTCACGGCGAATAGTAACCGTGAATCGGTCTTCGAGTTCTTCGCGGATACCCTCTAGTGTTCCTACTGGCAACTGAATCTGCGTGCTGTCACGGAACCGGTCAGCACCCGCCATTATCGATTTCTGTTCGCGGAAGTCGTATAGGTGTGTCGAAATCTTTAGCGCAGGCGTTCGACGCGTCCGAGTCATTGCTATTGGCTGTTCTCGGCGTAGACGTATTCTCGAACGCGATATTCTGGATTTTACGCGGTGAGGGAGTCCCGACTGGTCGGCTGCCGTTCGGCGAGGGAAGAAAGTCTTATTCGGCGTGAGAGGCCGACGTACAACTAATGGGGCTTGACGAGGAGATACAGGAACTCGAGGAAGAAATCGCCAGTACGCCCTACAACAAGTCCACAGAGGCCCATATCGGCCGATTGAAGTCGAAGCTCGCAGAGAAAAAAGAGAAACTGGAACAACAGTCGGGGTCCGGCGGTGGCGGCGGCTACGCCGTCGAAAAGCACGGTGACGCGACCGTCGCGCTGGTTGGATTCCCGAGCGTCGGGAAGTCCACGCTCTTGAACGCGCTGACGAACGCCGAGTCCGAAACGGGGGCCTACGAGTTCACGACTCTCGATGTCTATCCCGGGATGTTGAAGTACAAAGGGGCAAACATCCAGATTCTGGACGTGCCGGGGCTTATCGAAGGGGCGGCCGGCGGTCGCGGTGGCGGGAAGGAAGTGCTGTCGGTCGTCCGTACCGCCGACCTCATCGTCTTTCTCGTCTCAGTCTTCGAGATCGAGCAGTACGACCGCCTGCGCGAGGAACTGTACAAAAACAAGATTCGTATCGATACCGAGCCGCCACGCGTGACGATTCGAAAGAAGGCCAAAGACGGCATCTCCGTCAACAGCTCCGTTGATCTCGACTTGGACGAGGAGACGGTCAAGAGCGTCCTCCGCGAACACGGCTACGTCAACGCCGACGTCACCGTCGGCGAACAGGTGGACTTAGACCGCCTCATCGACGGCGTGATGGACAACCGCGAGTACGTCCCCTCCATCGTCGCCATCAACAAAGCCGACCTCATCGAGCCGGACTACCTCCCCACTGTCGAGGCCGACTTAGAGGAGCGCGATATCGACCCCGAGGAGGCGATTTTCATCAGCGCTGAAGAGGAGAAAGGTCTCGACGGGCTGACCGAGCGAATCTGGCAGGAACTCGGTCTCATCCGCATCTACATGGACAAGCCGGGGCGAGGCGTCGACAGAGAGGAACCACTCATCCTCCGACGAGGCGATACGGTCGACGACGCCTGTGAGAAGTTGGGCGGAAGCTTCGACGAGCGGTTCCGCTTCGCTCGCGTCTCCGGACCGAGCGCGAAACACGACGAACAGCAGGTCGGCCGCGATCACGAACTGGCCGACGAGGACGTGCTTCGCATCGTCGCTCGGAAGTAAGCGACCGCCACTTTGCTTTAGCCTTCCCTGTCCAACGTTACTGTCTACCTCCGCTAGTGGGGCGTATTTCGATACGAACGCACCTTGGAAGACGATGACATGCGGTGAGGCTAAATGTGAGAGAACCCTCGCGTAGACTGGCCGCTACCGAGCGTCTGTATACATCTCCGATGGCGTATCCGTTTCTAGTCAATTCACAGAGTGGTTCCAAGGTTAGCGAAACCGGGAGACGGTGCCAACCTTGGACGTGTCGCCAACGGTAGTAGTGCGACTTCAGACATACTTGGCGGTCGAACGACGAGCGCTCGATACCCAAAAATACCCTCTGTGGCGGATATAACGGGCTTTATCGCCCCTTGTGGACAATTGGATGTCGGCCCATATTCGTGGTCCTGTCGACCCATAGGTATTCTGACTGTCAGTCTGTTCCCTATTGGCGGGGCTTCTGTCCAAGGTTGGCCGACGTAAGCGGATTGTGACATCTCTCCTGCGATAGGTGGTTTGCCTCGGTCACTATAGGGGCACGAAGCGAGTCACGCACGCACACGAACAACGACTTTATTCCCCCTCCGAATTCGGATATCTGTATGGTCGCTGGCCCTCGTCGTCGCTTTCTCGCCGTAGTGGTTGCCGGCCTCGTGCCGTGGACTGTCCTCTCTGTCGGCGGCGAGCTGACGATACTGTTCACCTTCGGTCTCTTCACGACGAGTCCGCCAGAACTGCTCCCGATATACGACTACTTCTTCCGGTTCACTCGGCGGCTCCCACGGTTCATCGAGTCGTGGGGGACGGGCGTCGTGTTGTATCTGTTCGCGCTCGCCAGCGCGCTCTCGGGGATCGTCTGGCGTGAGGACCCTCGAATAACTGCGCTCTCACTCGTCGGCGCGGCGCTCTCTCAGATAGGGGTCGTTCTCGGGTTCAACCGCCGCATCGGATACGTCGCTCTTCCCGTCGGAACAGTCGTCCTCCTGGGCGTAGCGTGGTGGTACTACTGGCCCCTGCTCCGGTTCTCGACGGACGAAGAGTCGGTCTCAGAGTGACCCGTCGCCCGCCGCGGGCGGTACTCTTTTCGCTCGTCCGGCCCACCGTCCGAACATGCTGACACTCGATCATACGATGATGCGCGTCGAAGACCTCGAAGCGTCCATAGAGTGGTATCAGACCTATCTGGACTACGAGGAGAAGAGTCGCTGGGAGGCCGATACGTTCACGAACGTCTTCCTCGGTCCGGAGGATGTCCACGACGAGGGGGCACTGCTCGAACTGACGTACAATCACGACGGGCGCGCGTACACGATGGGAGATTCGTGGGGTCATATCGCCGTCCGCGTCGAGGACGTCTACGACGCCTACGAGGAACTGATGGACGAAGGCGTCGAGGATTACCGCGACCCCGACTCCTGTGGTGGCTCGTACGCCTTCGTCACCGACCCCGACGGCCACGAAATCGAGATCGTCGAACGGGACCACGGCGCGAAGTGGTCGCTCGACCACACGATGCTGCGCGTCGAGGACGCCGACGAGGCTATCGGCTGGTACACCCGCAAACTGGATTACGAGATGTTCCGCCGCTCGGAACACGACAGTTTCGCGCTGTACTTCCTCAAGCCCGAGGGGGCGGCCGACGAGGCGATGTCGGTCGAACTCACGTACAACTACGACGGTCGGTCCTACGAGATGGGTGACGCATGGGGACACGTCGCCGTCAGCACCGACGACCTCCACGAGACGTGGGACGAACTACTGACGCGCGGTGCCGAGGACTACCGCGACCCGGAGAGCTGTGACGACCGCTACGCCTTCACGAAAGACCCCGACGGCCACGAGATAGAGATCGTCACCAACTAGCGACCACTCTCTCGCCCGGTAGAGCCGGTTTACCCTCGTTCTCTTTTCGGTCGACGATGCTACTTGGCACCACGTCTGACGGACGTATGACGAGATTTTGAAATGAACCACAAAGTGCTTATACTGCCACCATATCGCCTGTATCGGCTGAAAACTGGCGTGACATGTTCTCTCATCCCGCATATCTGACCACAAAACATTTATAATGTCCCGCTTTGGTTAGAAGCGTACCCCTACCCAAGGCGACAGAAGTGAGTACACGGGTTCGGTCTACGCGTGGTCGTGGTGACTGCGCACCGACCAAGTGGAAAACGGCTGACGCCGCCCGATAGCAACCAACAAACTATGACAGATACCAATACAAAAATTCGCAGCCTGTTCCTGACAGCGCTGATGGTCTTCTCGGTATTCGCCGGGACCGTCGCGCTCACCGGGGGCGCTGCGGCAGCGAACCTGTCCCCGGGGACTTTCTACAGCGGTCAGGAAGTTACGGTGGACAACCTGCAGAGTAACACTGACTACCAAGTTCGTACCGTTGACGACGACGACAACGTCGATTCGCTTCGACGTGCTGTCTCGACCGACGGCAACGGTGAAGTCACCTTCGAGCTCGACGGCCGCCTGAGCGAGGGCAACTTCGTCCTCGTCGAGGCAGACACGCAGGACGTCGTTGACCTCGACGGTGACAATACCGCAACCGCGGCCGATGACCAGTTCGAGGTCATCCCGCAGGACCTCACCGCTGAGTTCGACGACGACACGGCCGGCACCAGCGGTGACAGTGCCGACGTAGACTACGAAATCAGCTCCGACGTGCGTAACTCCTATAGCGTGAACGTCTCCGCAGAAGGTCTCGACGCTGACGAGCTCGAGAGCATCTTCGGTGCCTCGAACGTCAACCGGACGTTCGAAGACGACGACACCATCGAAATCGCCGACGCTGAAGGCGACTACACGCTCGACTTCACGGACGTCGACACTGGTAACTACACGTTCGAAGTGAACGTGACCGATGCAGACGCGTCCGACGCTGACACCATCGAGGTTGTCAACACGGACGACGAGAACGCAGGCTTCGCACAGTCTGTCACCGAAGAGCAGCGCGGTGACGTCGCCGAAGTCACGGTGCAGCTCGAAAACACCGATACTGCGATTGTGCAGATTGGTGACGAAGATAACGACGGTTACTACCTCACCACAGAGGTTGAGGACGGTAACGACGACGGCGAAGTCACCGTCGAGTTCAACACCTTCCTCGCTGGCGCTGCCGCTGGCGATCAGGTCGTCTCCCCTGCTGACGACGACGACAGCGTTGACGCTCTCTCCCAGGGTGGCGACTTCACCGACGTCAGCAACAAAACCGCTGGTGACGACATCCTCGCAGCTACCGACTACGACATCCTGGCTGCTGCTGGTTCGCAGAGCTCCGACGCCTACAACAGCACGACCGGCACCATCGAGGATGAGCAGTCCTTCGCGACGCTTTCGCTGACCGAGCGGTCCACCGACGGCCTGCAGGTCTGGACTGCTCCTGAAAGCTCACTCAACAACGACCTCAGCGATGCTGACGCCGCTGATGTCTACAGCCTCGTTGAGAGCAACAACCTGACGCAAACCGACACGATCGCTCAGGACGATGTCGCAGTCATCCAGGTCCAGGCCTCCGGTCTGGAAGGTGCTGTCGAAGCAGACTCCTACGCGAACCTGAGCGGTACTGCCTTCGAACACAAGATCGAGGCTGCCGCAGCGAACCCGAACTCGGACTCTGCCTCCGCTTCCGTTGCGAGCCTCTCTAGTGATGTCATCTACGACGAAGCGAACGACACGCACTTCGTCGTCATCGACAGTCAGGACATTACTGACGAGTTCAACCACGATGATGGTGACGAGTACGAAGCCAACTTCACGATGTTGGACGAGACTGACCTCAGCGAAGACGACGTCGAGGTCAACGACACCTTCACCATCGAGGACCGCGACGCGACGCTGAACAACGACGAGGACATCACGGTCGAAGCTGCTGACGGTCAAGAGGTCTCCGGTACGACGAACGTCGCACCCGGTACGGAACTGACCATCCGGATGCGCAGTACGACGTCCGGCAGTCCGTTCCTCGTCCAGCCGTCGACCTACGTCGGTGCAAACGGTAGCTACACGGCTACCGCGGACTTCAGCGACTACAGCCCCGGTGCGAACTTCACCGCACAGACCAAGCTCAGCGGTGACAACCTCGGCGACGAGGTTGACGGCTCCATCGTTGAGCAGGTCAACGACTCGGACAACGGTACCGCCACGCCGACCCCCGGTACTGAGACCGAGACGGCCGGTGGCCCGACCGAGACCGAGACCGGCGCATCGCCGACCGACAGTGGCACCATGACCGACAGTGGTACCATGACCGACAGCGAGTCGCCGACTGACGGCACTGGTGGCACCGAAGCGACGACCGAAGGTGACGGCCCCGGCTTCACGGCCATCATCGCTCTCGTCGCACTCGTCGCCGCTGCGCTGCTCGCAGTCCGCCGCGACAACTAACTAACGGGAACGTCCCGTCCCTGACTTTCACCCTTTCTTTGGCGCGCTACTCCGGTAGCGACGGCACTATCGCGAATGGGTTTTGCCCACACACGTCGGCACAACGACAAAGCATATAGGCCGGATTAGCCAACGTGGACACGAATGAGGCCTCCGCTCTTGCAGTCCACCGTGACCTTCGGCGGGCTGTCGTTCGACCCGCTCGTGTGGTCCGAACCGCTGATGTGGCTGGTGCTGTCGGCATTTCTCGGCAGCGCCGTGCTTATCCGGTACGACGAGGCGTGGGCGCGTCGCGTCGCCGTCTCCGGCTGGGGACTGTTCGCCCTATTCTGGCTGGTACTCATCCCGCACTTTACGCTGACGCAGAAGAGTTTCATCGAGGGCATCGGAAGCCTCGCGGCAGTTCCGCTCTCGCTGTACGCGGGGTATCTCCTCTGGAACGGCCGTGACTCACTGTTCGCGCTGACGCGTGCCATCGGCGTGATGGGCATCGTCTATGTTCCTTTCCTCACCATCGGGCCGCTCAGACAGTGGTTGGTCGAGGTTGTCACCGACCAGACGGCATTTCTGATGTCCCTGACGGGCGTCGACCCGCTGGTCGTCGACGGCTACTCACACAACGGCATCGAAATCGCGACGAAGCAGTACCCCTACGAGAGCACGTTCTGGTTCGATCACGAGGGCGGCCCGATCACGTACAACATCCTGCTCGCGTGTACGGGGATGGGAAGTATCTCCATCTTCGCGGGCGGGATTCTCGCGGTGTCCGCGCCGTGGCGGCGAAAACTGCGCGCACTGGCGCTGACTGTCTCGCTCATCTACGTCTTGAACCTGTTTCGGAACGTCTTCATCGCGGTCATGTTCGGCCAGCAGCGGATGCAGTGGTTCGAGGGGACTATCATGTCGCTGTTCGGTCTGAGCGACCCGCGGATGGTGTCGTACTACCTCGCCGACCGAATGCTGGCGCAGTTCGGCTCGGTCGTCGCGCTCGTCGTTATAACGTGGTTCCTCGTCCGCGAGCTACCGGAGATAACCGTCCTCGTCGAGGACCTGCTGTACCTCATCACCGGATCGGAGTACGACCTATCGAGTGCGTTCGACATCGAGCGGGAGACTAATGAGACAGTGACCCGGCCGAGCGACGACTAAGCGTCGGCAATCGCGTCGAGCGTCTCTTCTTCGATCGGGTGGAGTTCGCCTGGAATCACGAGCAGATGCAGGGGGTCGCCAAACGAGCGCGCTGCGAGTTCCGAGAGCGTCCCGGCGGCGACGGTCGGGTCCGGACTCCCGGCACGGGCGACGACGACGGCGAGCGTCTCCGGGAACTCCTCGGCAAGTAGCGTCGCGGCGCGGTCGGCCGTCATGTACGTGTCGTCGCTGTCGTCCCAGTGTGGGTCGTCGACCTTGATGTCGAGATAGACGAGCGTGTGGAGGTCACGCGAGCGGTTGTCCTCGATGGTCCGGACGACGCTGTCGGGGACGCCGTCGCCGCCGTGGGCGTGTTCGAAGGGGAGTGTCGTCGCCTTCCCGAAGCGGTAGTTCTGGAGTCCGGTCAGCGACCCGGCGGCGGTCTGTGCGGTCGTCCCGTGGACGACCCGTGTCTCGACGCCTCGCTCTTCGGCACGGAGGCGGAGGTCGGTGTGGGTCGTCGAGACCATCGTATCGCCCGCGGTCAGGAACACCACGTCCTCGCGTTCGGCGGCGTCGAGAATCGGCTCGGGATCCTGTTCGATACCGGCGCGGTCACGGACCTCGATATCGGTGCCGTGGAAGGCTTCGAGCGATTCGAGGTCAGTACCGACAAGGCGACTCGTGTAGAACTCCGCGAACACGCGGTCGGCCGCGTGGATGGCGTCACGTCCGGCGATAGTGACGGACCGTTCATCGTAGAGACCGAGACCGACGAAGGTGAGCATATCGACCGTCGGGTGGCGGCAGAGATAAAGGGCGCGAAGCGTCAGGCTTACCGCCCGCGCCGGGGGAGAGGAGGTATGGGCGTTCCAAGCGTTCGCGTCGCCCGCGAGGACGGCGAGGCGACCCGCACGCGACTCGCCGAAGCCGACCTCGTCGACGACGGCCACGATATCACGGTCGAGGACGAGTCGCTGTACATTCCAGTGACGGACCCGGCGGCCGTCCCCGACGAATTCGACGTCGTGGAGTTCGACGCGCCAGTCCGCGAGGGACAGACGATGCCCGCCGACCGCCTCGGATTCGACCCGAGCTACGAGCGAATCGGTGACATCGTCATCGTCGACGAGGACGACCCGGAGCGAGCGAGGGAAATCGCCGACGCACTCATGGCGTCTGACCTTCCCATCGAGGGTGTGTTGAACCGGGCTTCGAAGATCAAAGGCGAGACGCGCGTCCGTGATTGGGAAGTACTGGCTGGCGACACCACGGAAGTCGTCCATCGGGAGTACGGCTGTACGTTCGAACTGGACCTCGCCGAGGTGTACTTCTCGCCGCGACTCGCCACGGAACGTCACCGCGTCGTCGAACAGGTCCAGTCCGGCGAGCAGGCCTTCGATATGTTCGCAGGTGTCGGCCCGTTCGTGATTCCGTTCGCCAAGGTGGGCGCGACCTGCGTCGGGACGGACATCAACGAGGCGGCCATCGAGTACCTCCGCAAGAACGCCGAGCGAAACGATGTCGCCGACCGAGTGACCGCCATCTGCGGCGACGTCCGCGAGGTGGCGGCCGACTACGAGGGGTGGGCCGACCGGATGGTGATGAATCTGCCCCACAGTGCTGATGAGTTCGTCGAGACGGCGATTTCGCTGGCCGGGGACGACTGCACGCTTCACTACTACGATATCCAGTCGGACGACGACCTGTACGGTCCCGGCGAACGAGCGATACGGACGGCCGCCGAACCCGAGTACGAGGTCACAATCGAGACCCGGCGGACGGTTCGGTCCTACGCGCCGGGCGAGCAAAACGTCGTCCTCGACGTTCGACTGCGTCGTTGAGTGGCAAGCCAAGTGATCGGCTAAAACCCGCCGTTGAGCCGTCGCCACCGTGTGAATCAGTGTCTCGTCGCTGTCGATTCGCAATCCTTATTGTGGCTATCGGTACAACGTACGAGTGCCGAGTGACACACTGACGACGTGCTGTTGGCACGCGAGATTGGTCGTCGTGTGTCTGTCGCGCCGGTGTAGCTCAGACTGGCAGAGCGAATCCTTCGTAAGGATTAGGCCGAGGGTTCAAATCCCTCCACCGGCTTTCTACTGCGAACAGTTCGTGAGCAGCGAAAGCAGCCGTGGGATTTGAATCAGGGAGTGAAGCGAAGCGGAACGACCGTGGTTCACAATCCCTCCACCGGCTTTCTTCTGTCCAAACAGTAGTGACGACGAGCGCTATCTGAAGAGAATCTGAATGAGGGAGAGCGTCGCTCCATTGTCGTCGTGACGGCTCTACTTTCGAGAGAAAAAGTGTTCACCGCCCTCTGTGGCCGCAACTAGCGAGGCTTAGTCGGCGCTGTGGGGCGGCAGGAAGCCGCAGTTCAAACAGCCGGTGTGTTTCGTGCTCTGATAGCTCAACTTGGTACCGCAGTCCGTACAGGTGTACCGAACGTGTTTCATCAGCGTACACTCACTCCTATCTACACATATACTTTGCGTGAGTCCAGTTCACGCCCGCCGTGGCGTGGTACTCACGCAGTTCCGTTGGTCGTCGCCGTCACGTTCGAGGGGGTACTAGACCGTCGTTCGGCGGCCCCAGTCGGTTCTATCGGGACTGTCGTTCCGGATTCACTGATGACCGGTTTGAGGACGTACTTCCCGCTGTTACCTGCCTTTACGACCGTGATGTCGAAGACGAAGTTCACTTCGGACCCATCAGTGACGGTGAAGTTATCGTTCAGCTGCAGTTTCTCGCTCGGAAGTTTGACGCGGACGTGTTCGCCGTTTTCGAGCGTCGCATTCACCTCGCTGACGTGGACGAATACCTTCCCGTAGGTCGCGTTCGGGAGTCTATAGGCGTTGACGAGCGTGGCGTTTTCCCCCTGAAGCGTGGTCAGGTCGAGCGTGGTGTTGCCAGCGGAGAACTCGACCCAGCCACCGCTCTCGCCACCAGTCCGCTCGAAGCCGACGCGCGAGATAGTCACGTTGAGGTGTCGAAAGTCGCCGATAGCGTTCTTCTCGTCGCTGATGTAGAACGAGACTGTGCCACCAGTAGTCGCCGTCGTCGGAGATGGCTCCTCCGACGTTTCGGAATTGTCCATCGAAGCGGTCGGTGAACCGGGTGACTCGGAGATGCCGCCTGCGCATCCAGCGAGGAGGAGTGTTCCGACGACGAGCAGTACGTGAAGTGAATGACGTGGCATACGACTGTGGTGGCGGTCCCGGAACCTAAACCACGCCGACCGTTCGCCGACCTTCAATTCGTTCAGAACCGTTCATTCGTCGGCATCAGCGTCTCTGTCCGGTATCGGCCCCGACCCGTCACTTGCCAAGGTCGAAACCGAACTCGGTGATACGGCCGCGCCAGTAGGGCAGGTCACCACTCGGGAGGTTCCACTCGACTTCGCCGCTGATCGGGACGAGCATCCCGTCTCGCCGTTCGTAGTCCGCGAAGTGGCCGGTCCACGTCGCCCGTTCGAAATCGTCGCCGACCGCGCGGAACCGGTCCTCGGCGACGACGCGGTCGACTAGGTTCGCCTCGTCGAAGTGGAAATCGAGCGATACCGTCGTCCCGTCGTGAGTGAGCGTTGCCCGCGCCGTGTCGTCGTCGACCGGTTCCCACTGGACGCCGTTCGTGGGGAGGAGCGCAGTGGGGAACCAGACGGCTTCGGCGAGATAGCGGCTCAGTTCGCCCGCGGCCAGTTCCGGCGACGGTTCGGCGTCGGCCACCGGTACCGTCCAGAGCAGGCGAGCGGCGAGCGTCGGGACCCCGCCGACGTAGCTATCGACCACCTGTGTCGGGAGAACCGGCCCCAAGCGTATCGTCGCGTCCCAGACGAATCCCGGCGGAGAAACCGTGTAGTGTTGGGTCGCTTTCAATGGGTGCCACGACGATTCGTTATCGCCGAGTCGGAACTCGCCGCGTTGTCTCAGTCGTGCGGTTCGGATGTGTGGTTGGTCAGGGTCGAGTACCGTCTCGAAGTACCGGCGCGCTGGCTCGGGAACGTCGGCGTAGTCCTCGGCCGTGACGGTCCGAACCGACTGTCTGCCGACAGATTCCTCTAAGTCTTCGACCAACTGTGCGTGCCGCCGTTTCGTCTGTCGTCTGCTCGCGAGGACGGTCCCGAGCGACACACCGAGGAGGCCACAGAGGGCGGTTCGGACGGAGAAACGAGCGGGCCGGTCGCCGCCTCCCGGAACAGCGGGTTCGTCTGTCATCGCGATTCGATAGGCTCCCGAGTCAAAAATAGCTACGCCGGGATGAGCGTGGGAAGACCCGCGGCGTCTGCCTCTTTGGTACATAAATCGCCCTCACAGGTGGTGCAGTAGAGCGAGTAGATACGAGGCCGAACCATCGACTGAACGGTCCATGACACGAAGCCACCAGCGACCACGAACCGGTCCGGCAATCGAGCGTGCTTCCCGGGGAGGTCACTGACGTGTCCTTCCGGAACGCGTGGCACCGCGAGGACTCGACGGTCGTCTGTATCGCCTGCGGCGAGGCGGTCTCGCGCGACGACGCCAGAGAGTACGACAAGCACGGCGATCGCTGGGATAGAGACGAAAAAGAGTTCGAATACTTCTGTAAGCCCTGCGACCGAGCGCGCTCTCACAGTCCCCGACAGGGATTAGAGGACCGCCTCGTCGAGGCCGGTGCGGGAACGGTCGATCGGGCGACGTTCCTGCGCCGGTACTGTGCGCTTTCGAGGACGGGCGACGCACCGCCGGAAAACCGTCGTGGCTGAGAATTGGCGTCTACGGCGTGATGACGGCTCGGCCCTCGATCTCGCGGTGTTCCAGTTTCTCGGCGACGGTGTTGATCTCGTCTAAGCCATACTGCGTGGTGTGTAACTCGACGGCGTCGCGTTCGACCAGCGCGACGAGTTCCTGAAGTTCGGTGTAGCGGCCGACGATGTTGCCCTGATAGGCGAATTCGCCGTTGACCAGCGCCTGTGCGGGTTCGTGGATGTGGCCGCCGTAGCCGATGATGTGGTGGTCCCCTCCGGCCGCACAGATGTCTGGGGCGAGCTGGGTCGTCTCGTCAGCCCCGACAAAATCCAGTACCTGGGCCGCGCCGATGCCGTCGGTGATGTCCTCAATTTCGCTCGCCACGTCCTGGCTTTCAGGGTCGAGCGTGTACCGTGCGCCGAGGTCGGACGCGAGGTCGCGTGCGGACTCCTTGAGGTCTACGGCAACGATGTCGGCGGGGCTCATCGCGTCGAGACACTGAAGGCCGATGTGGCCGAGACCGCCGACACCGATGACGACGGCGGTGTCGCCGGGATTGAGGCCGTCGTCAGCCTTCTTGACGGCGTGGTAGGCGGTGATACCGGCGTCGGCGTGGGGCGCGATCGTCGTCGGGTCGATGTCGTCTGGAAGCGGGATGACCGACCGTTCGTTAGTGAGTAACTCATCCGCGAATCCGCCGTCGGTCGTCAGGCCGTTGAACGCTTGGTTCTCACAGTACATTGTCTCGCCCTGTCGGCAGGGACGACAGGTTCCGCAGGTCTGGACCGGGTGACAGATGACCTGGTCGCCTTCCGAGACCAGTGTTACTTCATCGCCGACGGCGACCACTGTCCCGGCGTTTTCGTGGCCCAACGTCAGCGGGAGGGGCTGTTCGACGTAGTCGGTCCACATTCCCTCGATGATATGATTGTCTGTCTGACACCAACCAGCGCCCGCGACTTCGACTACCACGTCGTCGCTGTTGGAGACCTGCGGTTCGTCTACCTCGTCGATAGAGAGTCCGTTCGCCATGTCGTCGGTGTACTCGTGGAGTCGTGCAGCACGCATAGCATGCCAATATGTAACGCACAGATAAAAGCATCCACCGTGGCAACCTGTTGATACGTCCCCCACCGTCGTCAGTGCGTCAACACCAGCACCTGCTCGTCAGTTCGGACGAGACAGATCGGGTTACTGGGTTTCCCAAAGGAGTTCGTGCGGTTCTCGCTGACGAACAGGCGGTCGAAGCGCTCGCCACAGGCCGGGCAGGCGAAGTCGTTCCGGTTCTCTAGGGTCATCGACCCGCGGTCCTGTTTGAGCAGCTTCAGGCCGTGACGGTAGTCGTGGACGTCGAAGCCGTCGCTGACGTCGAGTCGCTCCATGGAGAGAAGAATGCCGCGGGTCGCTTAAGGCTTAGACCAGGTTCGCGCCCATGTAGAGGACGACGACGAGGAAGATCCAGACGACGTCCACGAAGTGCCAGTACATCGAGGCCGTCGAGACGGAGGTGTGTCGCTCGGGGGAGTACTGCCCGTAGTACGCCCGAACGAAGACGATCCCGAGCAGGACGGCACCCATCGTGACGTGGAGTCCGTGCAGGCCGGTTAGGCCGTAGAACGCGGACCCGTATATGCCCTCTCCGATGGTGAATCCCTCGTGGACGATGAACTCGTAGTACTCATAGACCTGTCCGGCGATGAAGATGATCCCCAGAAGCAACGTCAGACCGAGCAGTTTGAGGAAACGCGAGCGCTTGCCGTTCAGCAGGGCGACGTGACTGTAGTGCAGCGTCACCGAACTGATAACTAGGATGACGGTGTTGACGATGACGAGCGACCCCCACACTTCCGGGATGGCGGCGTCCAGCCACACGTCGGTACCTCGAATCATGAAGTAGTAAACGAAGCCAGCGCCGAACGTCGCTAGCTCTGACCCGAGGAATAGCAGCATGGCGAACTTCAGCGTGCGTCCGGAGTGGCGGTTCGTCCCGCGTTCCCAGAAGTTCGAGACGAAGGCGTGATACAGCCAGCCGTAGATGCCGACCAGGAACAGGCCGACGCTGGCGACGGTGGCCGCGGCACCGATTGTCGTACTCACGAGCCCCGAGTCGCCCAGCGCGAGGACGAGCAGCGCCGCGCCAACGTAGATGCCCGACGCGCCGATGGCAGTGACGAACGGCCACCAACTCGCCTCGCCGAACCCATGGGGCCAGTCCTCCGTGGCCGGGAGGTGGTGTTCCCCGTGTCCGCTCTCCGTGTGTTCTTCCGGCAAACTCATATCGGCCTCTTATGGAGCGATTACTAAAAGCCCATCCACTTACTCGCGCGGGCCGCGCGTCGATGTCGGAAGCTACTCGGGAGCGAGTGACCTAGTGCCCTTGATGACAACGCGCCGACGCCCCACGGGGACGCTGGCGGGGATGGTCTTCCTGCTCATCGCTACCGGCACCGCGAGCGCCCACGGCGGCGCGCTGGCCGCCGGCGGCCGCGAACCGCTGACGATTCCGACGTGGCTGTTTCTCACTACTGGCGGGGCCGCCGTGGGGGCGTCCTTCCTGCTGGCTTCCTTCGTCACCGACCGCTCGTTCATCGAGCGCATCCACGACTGGGGTCACCCGCTCCGCGACGGCGGCGCGCGCCTGCCAACCCTGCTCGGCCGCGCGGTCGGTCTGGTGGGACTGGCCGCCGTCCTCGTCGTCGGCTTCGTCGGTCCCGATACCCCCCGAACCAACCTCGCTATCCTGCTCGTCTGGGTCGGCTGGTGGGCTGGACTGGCGATGACCACGTACCTTCTCGGTAACAGCTGGCGCGTCCTCAACCCGCTGACGACCATCGCTGCGGTACTTCCCTCGCTGGGACGGGACTACCCCGACCGACTCGGCGCGTGGCCGAGCGTCGTCGGCCTCCTCGCGCTCGTCTGGCTGGAGGTGGTGAGCCCGCTGGCTGACGACGCCGAACTGCTGGCGACGGCGGTGCTCGGCTACTCGGTGATAACTCTCACCGGTGCGGTGGTGTTCGGCCACGAGACGTGGTTCGCCGAGGCCGACCCCGTCGAACGCGTCTTCCGGTACTACGGCCGCGTCGCGCCGGTCGCCCGCGACGAGAACGGCCTTCGACTTCGGCTGCCAGGGATGGACCTCTCGACGCCGCGGCTAGTGGACGGGGCCGACGAGGTGGCCTTCGTCGTTGCCCTGCTCTGGGTGACGACCTACGACGGCCTCGTGACGACGCCCGCGTGGCGCGACCTGACGACGCCGCTGGTGGCAGCGGGATTCCCCCCGCATCTGCTCTATCCGCTCGCGCTCGTCGTCGGCTTCGCGCTCTTTCTGGGCGTCTACCGACTGGCCGTGCGCGCGAGCACGCGGGTCGCCGAGACGTATCTCGCACCCGCCGAACTCGCCGAGCGGTTCGCGCCGCCGCTGTTGGCCATCGCCGCCGGCTACCACCTCGCACACTATCTGGGCTACTTCCTCTTTCTCGCGCCGGCGCTCGGGACGGCCGCCCTCTCGCCGCTGTCGAGTCCCGCGACGATGCCCGTCTACCAACTGCCGGGCTGGTTCGGCGGCCTCGCCCTCGCCGCCGTCATCGTCGGCCACCTCGTCGCCATCTGGGTCGCTCACGCCGCTGCCTACGACCTCTTTCCCAGCCGCTTGCAGGCCATCCGCTCGCAGTACCCCTTCACCGCTGTCATGGTGTTCTACACGATGACCAGCCTCTGGGTCGTCTCCCAACCGGAGGTGCCCCTGCCTCACCTATGAACTCCGAACGACCGGACTACGACCTCGACTACGAGTACGACGTGCCCGCCGACGCCCCGACCTACGACTGTTCCTACTGTGGCCGCCCGTTCGCCCGCGAGGAGTGGCGCACGCTCCACTACGGACTGAAGCACCCGTCGCAGCTGAACGACGAGGAAGTGCAGGCGTTTCGGGACGTCTACGGGGACGAAGAAGACGACCTCGGGACGTTTCGGTTACAGGCGTTGGCCGCGCTAGTGGCGATCTACTTCTGCCTCCTCATGGTCTACGCGCTAGTTTGAGCTTGCTTCGTCGGCAATTGCGCGTGTTCGGTCGTCTCGACTGATACCGAGGGCTGGCTGTTGTGTGTAGATATTGCTAGCGAGCAGGTGAGGGCGTTCGAGAGCCCAGTACCCCAGACAGGGACAGCACTCCCAGCGGAACCAAAACCGACTACGACAGAACCTAGAAGCGACACGTTGATGGGTCGGAGACGCACACTGAGAGGTATGGACCTGCGCGTCATCGACAAATCTGACACGGAACTCTCTCTCGAAATCGCGGGCGAAGACCACACGTTCATGAACGTCATCAAGGGCGCACTGCTGGAGACCGAGGGCGTCACGGCGGCGACCTACGACGTGAACCCCGAGCAGTCCGGTGGCCAGACCGACCCGGTCCTGACCATCAAGACCGAGTCGACGGTCGACGCGCTCGACGCTTTAGAGGACGGCACCGACCGCGTTATCGAGAAGGCCGACGACTTCACCGCGGCGTTCGAGTCCGCGGCGTAAGTTTCGACAGACGGTGCGGGCGGCTTTTCAGCAGACGACGTAGGTGACGAAGACGGTGCCGCCCGGCGCGACGTGGATGTCGACGCCGACGGTGCCCGCTTCCGCGGTACGGAACCGACTCCCGCGTTCGACATAATTATCGACTAGCGAGGCCGCCAGCGCACTCTCGTTCTCGAAGTCGCTCACCGACCGGCCGGTCCGCTCGTAGGCGACCTGATAGGCAACGACAGCGGGGCGTTCGCAGGCGAGTCCGAACCCGTCGAGGGCCTCGCGGTCGGGGCCGGAGCCGTCGCCGACGCGGGCATCGACGAGGGCCTTGTTGTAGTAGGTCGCTGCGGCGTCGGTCGTCTCGTTGCGGGTCAGCGCACTCGCGCCCTCGTTCGTCCGGCGGTCGTTCAGGACGTCGACGTAGGCGGCTTCAACGTCGGCGAGCGAGAGGCCGGCGGCGGTGTCGGCACTGCCGGGCGCATTCGGAATCTCGGGTGGTCCAGAGGTGCCACCGACGCCGGGCAGGGAGACGACGCCGAGGACGCTGAGAAGAATGACTCCCAAGAGGACGGCGACGACAGCGTAGCCGACGACGTACTTCGTTTCGAGGACGTCCAGCCACCCGGTGCCGATCTCGTCTAACGGGTCCGTCTCCGGCGGACCGATGCGGCGCTCGAAGTCGGAACCGCCACAGCGACTACACGGCGGCGAATGCTTCTGATGCTCGCGGCCGCAGTCCTGACACACCCACACTGGCCCGCCCTCGACCACCTCGTGGTTGACCTGCTCGACTGCCCGTTCGAAGGTGCCGTGGCCGCAGTTGTCGCAGGGCGGATCGTTCTCCTCGTGTGGCTTCCCGCACCACTCACACCGCCATTCCATTGGGTTACCGTAGGTGACCGAGGGTACAAAGAGTACGCGGACCAATTCTCCCGGCGCTACCCGGCTGTTAGCCGTCGAGGGCCACGTTCTCGACATCGAAGCGGGTGCCGTACTCGGGACTGTCCGAAAGCGAGAGATGCCAGCCCTGTTCGTCGGCGACCATCTGTGCGATGTACAGCCCGAAGCCGGTCTTTCCCTCGATGGTCGTGTATCCCGCGTCGAAGACGTGTTCCGGCGGGTCGGCGTCGATCCCCGCCCCGTCGTCGGCGACGAAAAATCCATTGGGCGTCGTTCCGACGGTGACAGTGACGTTCGGACCGGCGTGTTCGATGGCGTTCTGAAACAGGAACTGCAGGAGGAGACTTGCCGACTCTTGGTCCGCGACGAGGCGAGCGTCGCGCTCGATTTCGAGCGTCCCCGGGCCATCGGCGAACGTGTCCCAAATCTCTCGGGCGAGCCGTGAGAGCCAGACGGGTTTGGGTTCGAGTTGCTCGTCCTCTCGCGTCGAGAGCCGAACCACCGTATCGACGAGCGAGGAGAGCCGCGAGAGCGAGTCTTCCATGCTCTGTCGTTGCGCCCCCACTTCCCCCTCCCCTTCCTCCTCTTCCTCTAGCAGTTCGAGGCGCCCCTGGACGATTTGGAGTTCGTTGCGAAACTCGTGGGCCGCGACGAGCGCGACCTTCACCATTCGCTCGTGTTGCCGGCGAAACGCGTGCTCGCGGCTCTTCCGTTCGGTGATGTCCTGCGTGTGACCGACGAGTCCGCGGATCTCGCCGTCGGCATCGTACCACGGCACCTTGCAGGTTCGGACGTACTCCGCATCGAGATCGAGAAACTCCTCTACCTCGATTCGTTCTTGCTCAGCCTCGATAACATCCATCTCGTCGCGGTAGGCCGCCCTCGCGTGCTCGTCGGCCAGCTCCTCGACTTCGGGGTCGGTGAGGCCGAGGCGGTCAGTCGGTTCGTTGAATCCTCGCCCCATCAGGACGTGTCTCGCGTCCGCGTCTTTCGCGTAGAGATGGTCCGGGAGTTCGTTAAACAGCGAGAGCAACAGCGTCTCCATCGGCGAGGGGGGTCGGCCCGCGACGGACGGGGCCTGACCATCGAGGCACCCCCGGACCGCGGCGACGACAGCCCGGTCGTCGAGCGTTGATGAATCGACCGCGAGGATGTCCACCTCGTCGGGGACCGTCTTTGGGTCTACGCCAGCGACGACGACTGGCAAGTCCGGAAACAGCGCGGTGACGCCGTGGGCGATATCCACTCCCGACTGGTCACCGATGGTTGCGGGCAAGACGAGACAATGAACCACCGAGTTGGTCAGTTCGTCGAACACTCGCGTCACGTCGGTCAGCACGGTGACTGCGACGGACGAGTCCGGGAGTGCCGCTTCGAGCGTCCCACCCTCGCTCGTCTCCTCGGCGACTACGAGGACCGATTTTACGTCGTTTCCGCCCATCTACACGAAGCATGCGACGTCACTACGTTACTGTTTCGGAATTTGATAACGAAATGAACTTTTCGTCGGAGCGATCGCAGTAAAACTGTGGTCTCGCTGAGCGGAGCGAAGCGAGGGGTGGCAGAGCGTTCTCTGACGGCGGGGGGAAAAAGGTGGGACCGCACTTCGTTCGGTCCCGTTCGAGTTTACAACCGCACGGGGATACCCTTACTATCCAGATACTCCTTCGTCTCCTCGATGGAGTACTCGCCGAAGTGGAAGATAGAGGCGGCCAGTCCGGCGTCGGCACCGGCCTCGACGAACACCTCTTCCATATCGGCGGGACTGCCACACCCCGATGAGGCGATGACCGGCGTCGAGACGGCGTCGCAGACGGCTTTCATCAGCGGGATGTCGTAGCCGTCCTTGGTGCCGTCGGCGTCGATGGAGTTGACGAATATCTCGCCCGCGCCACGATCTTCTGCTTCCATCGCCCACTCGACGGCGTCGAGTCCGGTGCCCTCGCGGCCGCCCTTAACCGTACACTCGAACCAGCAGGACTCGCCGTCGACCTCGGCGTAGTGTTCGCCTTCTTCGTCGAAGCGACGGCGGGCGTCCAGCGAGATGACGATGCACTGGCTACCGAAGGCGGCCGCACCCTCGCCGATGAGGTCCGGTTCCGCGATGGCACCGGAGTTGATCGAAACCTTGTCCGCGCCCGCCCGCAGCGTCTCCTTGATGTCGTCGCGAGTGCGGATGCCGCCGCCGACGGTCAGCGGGATGAACACTTCGTCGGCCACCGACGAGACGGTTTCGAGCATCGTCTCCCGTCCGTCGGCGGAGGCGGTGATGTCCAGAAAGACGAACTCGTCGGCCCCCGACTCGTTGTAGGCTTTCGCCATCTCTACCGGGTCGCCGGTGTACTCTAAGTCCTCGAAGTTGACGCCGGTGTAGACGGCGGCGTCCCCGTTCTCGTCGACGTCGACGTCGATACAGGGGATGATGCGTTTCGTGAGCGTCATTCAGTACCCGAGGGTTCGCCACAGGGCCGTTTGACCGTTTCGACTGGTGCAACCACGCAGTGGAATCCGACAGCTACAGGTGGGCGCTGCCAGAAGGCAAACTCATGGCAGACGAACACGCCGAGAAAAACCGTCCGAACTACGACCCTGAAAACGTCGAATTACCGGACAAACAGGCCCCGTTGCGTTCGACGTCGCCCCAGAGTCCCTTCACGATGGGACAGGTTGGACAGGGGTTCGCCGTCATGCTGGTCGGGCTGGTCCTCACGTTCGGCATCGCGCTGGCGCTGGTCTAAGCGGCCGTCACTCGGAACCCGTATCGGACCGGTTTCTGCGTAGACGAGACTAGCAGAGAGCACACCGAAGACGAGCGGGGCGACGGCCAGACCGGCCCAAAACGACAGCTCTGGCGGCTGCAGCGTGGCGAGCCCGTAGGCAATGGCGAGCACGCCACCGGCGGCCCACGCCCCTCGTTTTGCCACATATCTCGCCGGTCTAGTGGCCATACCTGTCGGTACTGCATTCACACGGAAGTCCGTCCGGTAGCACCCCGATCGACTTCGACGATGGGTTCGTTCGGTGACGATAACCGACGATAGACGGTGGTTCTCCGGTGTAGCATTCACACTGACGACGGGTCGATAGTGGTGGTAAGTATAAGAGGTTTCAGTGACACGTACTGGTATCGTGTCGAACGACCAATCTGTAGGTACAACGGTCGCAACTGGGACGTCGACATCAGCTGACGGACGGCGTGCTGGCCAGGAAGCAGCCAGTGCGGCGCGAGAAGGCCTCGATACCGGTCGAGTGGATTTCTGTCAGGTGTTCGTCGACGCCAGTTACGACCCCGGCGCTGCACTCTCGGGCGTCAGAGCCGTCGTTGACGACGACACCGCTATCGTCGGCTGTACGGCCACAGGGGCCTTCACAGAAACGGACACGATGGACCGCGGTGTCGCCGTTGCACTCGTCACTAGTGACTCGTTTCGGTTCGATACCGCCATTGCCACCGGCCTCACCGAGAATATCCACGGCACCGTCAGGGAAGCGATCCGTGCCTTACCGGACGACGTTAGCTACCCGTATCAGTCCGCCCTCGTCCTTCACAACGGGCTAGCAGGCATCGGCGAACGGTTGTCACTCGCCATCCAGCGACGGTTCGGTCCCCACGTCGGCTTCGCGGGTGGCGCGGCGTCCGACAACTACCGGATGAAGTCGACACCTGTCTTCTGTGGAGAGACCGTGGCCGAGGACGCCCTAGTGCTGGTGCTCGTTTCCGGAACGCAGCGGGCCGTCATCTCGGTCGATCACGGACACGAACCGATTTCGGAACCATATACGGTAACCGACGCGTCGGACAACATAGTCCACGAACTCGACGGCGAACCCGCCTTCGAAGTGTGGAAAGACGTAGTCCGCGACCACGCGTCGGCAACGTTCGACTTCGACTTTGACGCCGACACCTTAACACCTGATTCAGAGGAACTGTCCCGATTGATGGGTGCCTACGAGTTCGGTATCGATCAGGGTGACGGATACAAGATACGGTGGCCGCGGGTCGCTGTCGAAGCGGATGGCTCGCTCGTATTCGCCGTAGACGTTCCTGAGGGAACCGTCCTCCGCGTGATGTACGGTAGCCCGGAGAAGCAAATAGATTCCGTCCGTCGGGTCGCCGAGGAGGCGGTCGCACTCGCCGAGGGCGACCTCGCAGGCGGGTTCGTCTACGACTGCGCCTGCCGCGAAATAATCCTTCAGGACGCTTTTTCCGACGCCGTCGACGAGTTAGCGTCTGCTCTCCCTGCCCCCTTCGCCGGGTTCGAAACGTACGGAGAACTGTGCATGCAGATGGGACAACTCAGCGGCTTTCACAACACGACGACTGTCGTCTTCGTGTTGCCGGAGTAACCGATGAACCGAACCGAACTCGTCTCGAAATTCGCGGAGACGGTAGGTATCGAGAAAGCGGAGTCCGTCGTCGACGAGGCGATGGCCACGATCGGGATCGAGGGACCGTCGATGACGAACATGGACGCCCGCGACATCTGCGAGGTCATCCACCACGAACACGACGGCTACATCACCCTCGTCGCGAGCGAACTCCGCGTCCAGTTGGCGGCCCAAGAGCGGTTCGCCGCTCTCCTCGAAAACATTCCGGATCCGGCCGTCGTCGTCACGTTCAACCAGCGGGAACCGTACGTCAGGTCAGTCAACGACGCCTTCGAAAACGAGTTCGGACACATGCGTGAGGACGCAATTGGAGCGCCACTCCTGTCGCTCATCTCGACGCCCGACCAGGCGTCGGCCGACATCGTCGCTAACTGGTGGCGAGAGACCGGCCAGTCCGAACAGGAAGTAACGCGAGTGACCGCGACCGGCGAGGCGCGGACGTACTTGTTCCGGAGCGTCATCGTTGCTCGCGAAGGCGGCGAAGTGGAGGGGTACGGAATCTACACCGACATCACCGAGCGTAAGCGCCGCGAACAGCAACTCCAACACCAGAACGAACGCCTCGACGAGTTCGTGAGCATCGTCAGCCACGACCTCCGGAACCCGCTGAGCGTCGCAGCGAGTCATGCGGAGCTTCTCGCCGAGACCGTCGGAGACGAGAGCGCAATGACGTCCCTCGATGCCATCAAACGATCCCACGACCGGATGGGACGACTACTGGAGGACCTCTTAGACCTTGCGCGACAGGGACAGGTGGTCGGCGAACCGGAGTCAGTCGCCATCGGCGAAATCGCTGCCGCAGCATGGCAGCAGGTCGACACCACCGACGCAACGCTTTCAGTCGATGCCGACGTGACCGCCGAAGGCGACCCCGACCGCATCCAGCAGTTGTTTGAGAACCTCTACCGGAACAGTATCGAACACGCCGGGTCGGACATCAGCGTCGCTGTCGGTACTCTCGGGCCAACCGGACAGAACGGGTTCTACATCGAGGACGACGGCCCGGGAATCCCCGAAGATGACCGCGAACAGGTGTTCCAGCACGGCTATACAACGGTTACCAAAGGGACTGGATTCGGCCTGTCTATCGTCGAGAGCATCGTCGAAGCCCATGGCTGGACGGTCGGCGTCACAGAGGGCGAGACGAGCGGCGCGCGCTTCGAGGTCCGCTGGTAGTCAGGCCAGTTCGTCGGTAATCGTCGAGCGTAGCGCGGTGATCTCTTCGGCGTGATACTGGAGCGTGTCGTCGTTGACAGAGATATCGAGGTGGTTCGACCCGTTCGCCTCGCCCAGTTCCGTCACCGGCGCGACGCCGTCGAACAGTTCGTAGACGGCGTCTGGGTCAGTCGTCTCGAAGACGACGCGGCCGGGCTGCTCGTTGAAGAACAGGCGCTTTCGCGTGCCGCGGTCGACGGTCTCGATTTCCACGTCGGCCCCGGCGTCCTCGTGGACCATCTCCGCGAGCGCCACCGCGAGGCCGCCGTGGCTCACGTCGTGACTGGCCAGCACGTGGTCGGCGTCGGCCACGTCGGCGATCGTCTCGATGAGGGCGGTGAGGTCCGCCGGTAGTTTCGGGAAGGCATCGGTGCCGCCGAACTGCGCGGTGTACTCAGAGCCGCCGAGACACGGGTCGGTCTCGCCTTCCAGCGCCCGGTCGCCGACGACGACCAGCGTCCCCTCGCCGGAGAGTTTCGTTGGCGGCGCGTCGTACCCCTCTTTGACGCCGACCAGCGCGAGCGTCGGCGTCGGCGGGATGGGGCCCGCGTTCGAGTCGTTGTACAGCGAGACGTTCCCGCCGACGACGGGCACGTCGAGTTCGGCACACATGTCGGCCAACCCGTCGACGATTCCCTTGAAGCCGCCGTAGACATCCGGTTTCTCGGGGTTGCCACCGTTCAGGCAGTCGACGGCGGCGTGGGGAAGCGCGCCCTTCGCCGCGACGTTGGTAGCGTTCTCTAAGGCGACGGCCCGCGCGCCTTCGTAGGGCGCGGCATCGGTCCAGTTGGGGTCCGCACCGGCCGAGAAAGCGAGGCCGGTACCCGCTTCGCGGATCGCGAGCAGGGAGGCGTCGTCGCCGGGTAGGACGCTCGTCCGGACCTGCACCTCGTGGTCGTACTGGCGGTAGACCCACCGCTTCGAGGCAGTGTTCGGGCTGGCGACGATACGCTCGAAGGCCTCTGCTATGTCCACCGTCGGCAGATCGCGTTCCTGTGTGAGCGGGTCCTCTGCGGGCAGATCGTTCATCGGCGCGCCGTCGCCGAGGAACGCCGCGTCGACGTCGACGACGATTTCGCCGTCGAACGTGCAAATGTAGTTCGTCCCCGCCTCGGTGAGTTCGCCGATGACCGAACAGCCGAGGTCGTAGCGCTCTGCGAGTTCGGCCACGCGGTCGACGTTCTCGGGGGTCACCTCGTAGACCATCCGCTCCTGGCTCTCGGCCAGCAGGTACTCCATCGCGTTCATGTTCGGTTCGCGCTCGTGGACGCGGTCCAGTTCGATACGCGCGCCGAGACCGCCCTTGGCGACGAGTTCGGAGGACGCCCCACCCAGTCCCGCCGCGCCGAGGTCGCGGGCCGACTCGACGAGGGCCTCGTCGAGCAGGGCTTCGTTGCACTCGATGAGCAGTTTCTCCGTGTAGGGGTCGCCGACCTGCACCGCGGGACGGTCCTCAGTTTCTGCATCTTCGGCGAGGTCCTCGCTGGCGAAGGAGGCCCCGCCAAGGCCATCGCGGCCGGTCGAGTTGCCGACGAGGACGAGCTTGTTGCCGGGTTCCTGCGCCTCGGCGGTGATGGTCCGCTCCGGCTCCAGTAGGCCGATACAGGAGACGTTGACGAGCGGGTTCCCCTCGTAGCGGTCGTGGAAGGCGACCGACCCCGTGACCGTCGGGACGCCGATGCAGTTGCCGTAGTGAGAGATCCCTTCCACGACGCCCTCGAAGAGGTAGCGGGAGTGTTCGCGCTCGAAGTCGCCGAAGTACAGCGAGTCGGCGAGCGCGATGGGATAGGCACCCATCGAGAGGGTATCACGGACGATGCCGCCGACGCCGGTGGCGGCCCCGTCGAACGGGTCGACGTACGAGGGATGGTTGTGGGACTCGACGCCCATCGTGATGTACATCTCCTCGCCATCACCGTGGCTCGGAAGCGAGACGACGGCGGCGTCGTCACCGGGACCGATGACGACTTGGTCTCCTTCGGAGTCGAACGCCGAGAGCAGCGGCCGCGAGGAGCGATAGGCGCAGTGCTCGCTCCAGAGGTTCTCGAAGAGAGCGGCCTCCGCTCGCGTCGGCTCCCGACCGATTTCCTCGACCACGACATCGCGGTCAGCGTCGGACAGGCTCATTAGGTGGTGGTGGCTCCCGGCCGGCTAAATCGCTTTCCATGCGCCCGTCGCTAAAGTGAGCCGGTCCTATCGATACTGCCGCTGGAGGTAGATGACCAGCGACGTTCCGACGAACATCGGCCAGAGCCACCGGCGACGGTCGGGAGAAAGAAGAAGTGACCGACGAGAATGAGATGATCGTGGCGATGTGCGGCCGTGCTGAACGAGTGCGCGCCAAACCGCGTCCGCGACCTCAGTGCGCCCTCCATGTCGTCGCGTCAGTCGACGAGTCTAGGTGATAAACTACGCTTCGATATATCGAACTTGCCGGCGAGGCCGACGAGGCGTTTCTCGTCACCGTTCAGGTAGTGGGGGATTCGGTCTTCGAGGTGGCTCGCGTCGACGGTCGCGAGCGCCTCGCGAGCGCGCTCATTGAGACGCCTCGTTGACCTCCTGCGGGCTACCGAGTTCGTCTCTGATTCGAGCGACGTATTCGAGGAACTCCTGTGCTGTCCGCTGACGCGGGCGGTCGATCTCGACAGGGACTGTAGATCGCACAGTTCCGGGGTTGGCGTCCATAACGACCACGCGATCAGCCAGCGTCACCGCTTCGTCGATGTCGTGCGTGACGAACACAACGGTCTGTTCGGTCTGGGTCCAGATGTCGAGTAATTCAACGTGCAGGCGGTCGCGTGTCTGAGCGTCGACACTGGCGAACGGTTCGTCTAGTAAGAGAATCTCCGGACTGACAGCGAGAGCGCGAGCGATACCGACGCGTTGTTTCATGCCGCCGGACAGCTCCTTCGGGTACGCGTCCTCGAAGCCGTCAAGCCCGACGAGGTTGATCAACTCCCGGACCCGTGCTTCGCAGTCGGGGCAGTCACAGGCGGGCCGATCGAGGCCGAACCGGATGTTCCCGCGGACGGTTCGCCAGGGGAATAGCGCATACTCCTGAAAGACCATCCCCCGGTCCAACCCAGGACCAGTAACCGGGTCTCCACCGACCAGTATCGATCCACCGTCCGGGTCGTCGAGTCCAGCGATAGCCCGCAACAGCGTCGTCTTCCCACACCCCGAGGGACCGACGACACAGCAGAACTCGCCTTCCGCAACCGAGAACGAGACGTCTGCGAGCGCTTGCGTCGACTCGTAGGACCTGCTGACGTTCTGGATTGTGATCTTCTCACGTGAGTCTTGACTGGTGGACGAGTTCGAGCTCAGCGCCATGCGAGGATCCTCCGTTCGAGAAGCCGGAACCCGACGTCCATACAGAGGAACGCCAGGCTGATCAGAAACATGTAGGCGACGCTGGTCGCCATTGCGAGGTTGTTCGAGGCGTTGATAATCTCGTAGCCGACACCGGGCGCGCCGAACAGTTCGGCCCCAACGACGATCATCCAGCAGCGACCGATGCTCGTCCGGAATCCGGTCAACACCTGTGGGGCGGCGCTCGGGAGTGCGACGAGTTTCAGCATCGAGAGGTCGCGCTCCACGCCGAGGGTCGATGCGGCATCGGTCAGCTCGCTCGAGACACTTTCGACGCCACCGTAGGCCCCGTAGAAGTTGATCCAGAACGCGCCGACGAAGACGATGAACGCCGCCCCGGTGTGGTGAATGCCGAACCAAACGATCGCGAAGACGACCCACGCCAACGGCGGGATCGGCCGGAGTACCCGGACGAGTGGCCGCAGCCAGTCGTCGAGTGTACCATTCCACCCCATCGTCAGCCCGAGACTGATTCCACAGCTCGCACCGAGAAGGAGGCCAGGGACGTAGTGGAATAACGTCTGTGTGAGGTGCGCGAACCCGGTCGGTAGCACCAGACTCGATCCCAGAACTGGGACCACGATTGCGGTCGAGGTCGCAAACAGGTCGATAAACGCGCGTACTGCATCGAGAGGACTGGGCACCAGATACGACGGCTGGGTCGTCATCGCGCCAACCCACCAAACGAGTAGAAACACGAGGAGACCGCCCAGGCCGTGCAGATACCGCCGTAGGTTCCCCTCGAAGCTGTCGGCGACCACCGTGTCAGAACTGGTATTGGTTTGGTGGTTCATCTCTGAATGGCGTCGTAGGGGTCGAACGCGAACAGGTTCTCGGTCGCGATCGGTTCCTCGATATTGCTGACGTTCGCGACAAACTCACCCATCGTCGAAGTTTGGTCAGTAATCGCGTGTGGGTCTGAGAGGAAATCCGACGCTGTGGAGTCCATCGCCTCTTCGGCGAGGTCCTCGCTCACGCCGGAGCCAATCACCGATGCGGCGTGGGCAGCAGCTACATCCGGTGAATCCGCCGTGAACTCGGTTGCCGCGGTGTGCTGTTCGACCAGCGACTGCGAGACGTCCCTGTCATCGATCACACGCTGGTTCGCGAACAGTACTGTGACCGGGTGGTTTTCCAGGATATTTCCGGACCAAGCGAGTTCGCCGAAGCCGTCATCCTGGCCGATAATCGTCGCGAACGGTTCCTGGATGATCGTCGCGTCGATGTCGCCCGACTTTATTGTCTGGACCGCCTTCGCCGGCGGGACTTTCGACTCGTTAATTGTGGACTCCATCTCACCGACGTCGAGATCCTCCTGAATCCAGTATCGGAGGACGATGTCGGGGACGCTCCCGTCCGGTGGAGCACCGAACCGGATCTTGCGACCATGCTTCTGCTCGAAGCGTTCGAACATGGCTGGTCCTTCCCGTTCGTACAAATCGACGAGTTCGGTTGTCCCCATGGCCTTGAAGCCGTTTCTCGAGTTTGCCGCGAGAATACCGGCGTCGGTCCCTTTGTCGATGAGAACCATCGCTGGGGTAATTCCGAAGAGCGCAACGTCGACATCCCCGCTGGCAAACGCCTTGACGACGCTGGGGCCAGAGCTGAACCGCTCTATTGTAACGTCCACTGGGACGTTCTCGTAGTAGCCCTCCTGGTCCATCACGTAGTGTTGCATGTTCGGATAAATCGGGACGTACGCGACCGTGACAGAATCGAGTGACCCGCCTCCTCGGCCGAGACAGCCGGTGATTCCTGTCGCAGCAACTGTGGTTGCGCCTGCCCTCTGCAGCAGGCTTCGGCGCGAGATTTGATTCATCTGTGTTACTAAATCTCTGTCCAATTATAATAATTCCTGCGAACTCTCTAAGAAATGTTAATAATAGGGTCGGCCGAGTCCGTCTGTTTCGCTGGCTTTGCCCGGAGCTCGACGAGTTGGACAGAATCGGTTCGTGTCGGCTAGCGGGCTGAAGTGATCCTGTGACCCGGAGAAGCCGATTGTGAGCGCATCTTTCGCTGCTCTGGCCTCTCTGACGAACGTCGAGATCCCTCCGAGCGACCTGTCTGGCACACACGTTCCGCACCGCTCGTTTCGACCACAGTGTTTTGCTGTGTATTGGTACCACACCACGAGCTACATTCTCAGCGGTTATGGACGATGCGCAGCGGCCGCTCGAAGCGACGTGGCCGTCTCGGGCGAAAAAGTCCGGCGGAACGTCCTCAACGAACGTACAGCGAGTAGAGGATGATGCCGAGACCGACGGCAGTCAGACTACTGGAGACGAAGACGCTGGTGTAGATGAGGTCACCTGCCATGTAGCGCTCGATGCCGAGGTCGAGGACGCCGCCGAGTATCGCCCCGAGCGTGACGACGCCGAACCCGAGAGTAAGCCACTTGTGTTCGGGCGACTGGGTCCTGCTGTAGGCCTTGTACGAGTAGTACGTGATGAGGCCGCCGATGATGAGGATGAGTGTCTGTGCGATGACGACACCGATCTGCGAGGTCGGGATATGTACCATGATTAGGTCTCCTTTCGAACCTCCGACCAGATGTTCTCCAGTCGCTGGTCCGGCGTCCGTGCCCGGTGGGCGATTTCGACGTCGAAGGCGTTGTGGTCGTCAAGGAGAATGACGACCTCCTCGAAGTCGATGTCGTATCGGCTGGCATGTTGGCCATCGGGCCGGACCTCGACGCCTTCGTAGAGGAGCGAAGAGTCGGTGAGCAGTTCCAGTTTTCGATAGGTCGTCGAGAGGGGAACGCCGCTCTCGTCGGCTATCTCGCTCGCGGTCATCGGTTCGTCGAGGACGCTGACGATGTCACGACAGTCCTCGTCGTCTAAGGCGTCGAGCACTGTCGTCAATTCGGGTGAGTCGTCGTCACCGAACGGGTTCCGGACCATCCTTGTCTGGAACTCGACATTCCCGACCTTTAGTCTCACCGACTCGCCGCTACGACTCCGCTCGGACGGGATAACGACGGATTCGTGCCGGGATGTTCGACGGCGTGGATTACTAAACGGACGGCGATTCTCAGTTTCTGGGAACGGTTCTACCGGCGCGAGAACGCCCCTCTGGGGGTTTATGGGTAGCTTGTCTACGTCCACCTGTAATGAGTGAACGCATCGGTGCACCCGGTTCAGGTATCTCGCGTCGCGATTTCGTGAAGGCGTCCGGTCTCGGCGGCACGCTCGCGCTTGCGGGCTGTACGGCTCCCGGTTCTCCGAACAGGGTCGACGCGGGCGCGAACACGAATGCCACCGCCGCCAGCAGCGACCTGCCGACCACGTCGCCGCCGGAGGTCGTCAACGTCGACGAGCAGGGCGGGAAAGTGACGCTCTCGTCGGTCCCCGCCCGTCACGACGCCCACCCCGGTGATGCGATGGGCGGCCCCGTCGAACTTCCGCAGGTGTGGGCGTTCAAAGCCGACGACGGGAACCCGAGCGTCCCCGGCCCCATCCTCCGGACGACGGAGGGCGAGGACATGGAAGTGACGCTGGACAACACGGACGGGATGCGCCCGCATACGGTCCACTTCCACGCCGTCTCGAAGAAGTGGGAGGACGACGGCGTCCCGACGACGACGGGCGTCCGCGTCGACCCCGGCGACAGCCACACCTACACTATTCCCGCGGACGTGCCCGGCACGCACCTCTATCACTGCCACTACCAGACCCATCGACACATCGACATGGGGATGTACGGCATCTTCCGCGTCGACCCGAAGGGGTACGAACCGGCCGATAAGGAGTACTTCATGACGATGAAGGAGTGGGACTCCCGGCTCAATCGCCAGATGGCGGGGATGGACGCCACCTACAGTCCGCGTGACCGTAACCCGGACACCTTCACCATCAACGGGAAGTCCGCGCCCCACACCCTCCACCCGGAACAAGGGTCCCCTATCATCGTCGAACAGGGCGATACGGTCCGCATCCACATGGTCAACGCGGGCTACATGGACCACCCGATGCACATCCACAACCACCGCTACCAGGTGACTCACAAGGACGGCGGTGAGATCCCCGACGTCGCCCGACACGAGCAGGACGTCTGCTCGGTTCCGCCTGCGGGCCGCCGGACCATCGAGTTCACGGCTGACGCCGACCCCGGCATCTACCTCATGCACTGCCACAAGGTCAACCACGTCATGAACGGCACCGCCTACCCTGGCGGGATGCTGACCGGTCTCGTCTACAAGGAGGCGATGGGTACGGACATCTTCAAGAAGCTGATGGAGTACGCGGGGTACGAGGGTTGAGCGAAGCGAAACCCTCGATATAGGCGAACGGCGACCAACGGGAGCCGTGAGCAGCGAGGGCTGACCGTAGGGAAGCCTTCAGACAGAACGAACGGGGAGCGAAGCGACCCGTGAGTTGCGAGAGTTGAGCGAAGTGGAATCCTCGGCTCTGTTGGACCCTCAATAGTTACAGATTCTGACGTAGATCTGTGAGTACAGGAAGTTTATACGCCGATTTCGGTGCGCTCTCCTGTGGCCCTCATTTCGAAAGGTAGGCAGTCACGTCGGTTGAGGAAATCATCCCAACGTAATCGTCGTCAACGACAGGGAGGTGTTTGACACCGTACGTGGTCATCATCGCGGCGACCTCCTCCATATAATTGTCCGGGGAAGCGGTTTCGACATCGGTCGTCATTATGTCCGCTACCTGTAACTCGGCGACGTTTCGTCCGTCAGCCACGGCGGTAAGTACGTCAGTACTACTGATGATGGCCCGTGGTGTGGTTTTGACAACCAGAGCGTTAACTTCCTTCCCTCTCATCTGTTGTACGGCTTCCTTGACCGTTGCATCCGCCGAGATCATCTCAAGGGGGCTGGACATGACTTCTTCGACAGTAACTCTATCGCTGGGGCTCATATTCTTAGAAACGGACGCAATGCTAAGATATTTTCTTGTAACGGCAACGGCCCCCCTCCTTCAAAGCCGAGGGAGTGCCAGAATACTCCCTTTAGCGGATACAGAGGTGTGAGATCCGCGTATTGTATTCCTCATGAAGCTGCGAACCTCACTCGGACCTGATAGACCGTTTACTGGTCAATTCGCAAGTCTATCGAATAGCGTATTTCCTCAGTGGACCCTGAAACAAAGGGGTTCTAGTAGGAGTGCCTCTCGGAATATGCTGCGGTTGGGCAGCACGTAACGTAGTGTTGTGGGAGTGAATGTCGCGGCTAATTATCCTCCTGAAGGTCTATATACCGGCAATGAAATACGATATTGCCGCAGATGAAAGTGTGAGCGAAGCTGTTCTCGTTAGTGTCAGTCGATTCGAGTCTACTGCCGTTACTGACCTTCCGTTGCTCTACGAGACGATAGACCCTGACTCGCTGGAGGCGATATTCACCTCTCAAGCGGACATTTGTGTCTCATTTGTCTATAGCAATTCTCGAGTCGAGATCTACGATAACGAGTTCATTACTGTCGAAGCTACCTGATCGAAAATCTTCGTGTAGTATGCACATCTGCTAAGAGGGTATGTCGTCACTCTTTGCCTGAAACGGAGAGCGACGACTGTGTCGATGTATCGTGGATAGGTCGGTACAGGTGACCTCTGTATCGGTCTACACACAACGCTTTCTGTTTCCCTATCGTAGGTTGCGTATGTCCACGACCGTCGCGGTACCTGATGTAGACGAGATGTGTGCGTACTGTGAGTCGCGTATTTTTGACCACGACCCCATCTGTGTTCGTGACTGTGAGGACGACTGCGGCTCGCCCGTCTATTTCTGTAACTACGCCTGTCTATCGGCGTATATAGACGAGAATAACCTCACAACGGGCAACACCTGTGAGTGGGACCCCGACGACAGTGGCTGTTGCTAATCAAGCGTCTCGGTCAATTTACGCTCCTACCTAGCGGCTGTTTCAGGAAGGACTGTGTCTCACCGATAGTATCTCGACAGAGCCAGTCCTCAGAATAAGCGAACGGCGACCGCGGGGAACCGCGAGCAGCGAGGCCTGACCGCAGGGAGGCTTTCAGACGAACGAACGGGAAAAGCGAGGCCCGCGGATTACCTCACACGTACCGAGGTGCTTTTGGCCCATCCCCCAGTAGAGAGAGGCGTGCTGTCGGTTGAGCTACACACACATTCAGCGCTCTCTCACGACGGCCGGGACTCCGTCGAACTGTTGTTAGAGCAAGCTAGCGGGATCGGCTTGGACGCACTCGCCATCACCGACCACGACGAGATATCGGCGAGTCAGCGAGCGGCCGAACTCGCGCCGGAGTACGGCCTCGTCGGAATCACGGGAATGGAGGTCACGTCCACGGCCGGCCACGTCCTCGCACTGGGTATCGACGAGGCGGTTCCGGCCGGACTCTCCTTCGCAGAGACGCTCGATCGCATCCGCGAACACAACGGCCTCGCCGTCGTCCCTCATCCCTTCCAGGAGTCGCGCCACGGCGTGCTCGAACACATCTCGAAGGACGAACTCGCCGAGGCCGACGCCATCGAGGTGTACAACTCCCGTCTGCTGACCGGGCGCTCGAACCGACAGGCAGAACGGTTCGCACGCCGCCGAGGATTGCCGATGACCGCCGGGAGCGACGCGCATATCGCCGAGATGGTCGGGCAGGCGGTGACGAAAGTCGACGCCGACGAGCGGTCGGTCGAGGCGATCCTTGACGCCATTCGGGCAGGCCGGACGACCGTCGAGGGCGAACGGACCCCGTGGCGTATCAGTTTCCGGCAGGCCGCAGGCGGGGCCAAGCGCCGTGTACAGAGCCGCATCGGGAGCTTTCTGGGCTGAGCGATGCAGGGAGGCGACGCTGATACCGTCCGCGAAGCCGTCGAGAACGGCGACCCGCTTCCGGGCACGAGCGGGTTTGCCGGCAAGTTAGACGGGAGGCTCGTTCGCGACGTTTTGGGACGATATCCACTGTACGTCGAACGCGACGCGTCGGATCCGGTAGACGCATGGAGTTACGACCCGACGACCCTCGACGACCCTGCCCCGGTTCCGGCGGGCCACAAATGGGACGCTGACGGGTGTCGCGAACGCTGGACGCTTCCGAATCCCGGTCCTTTCGGGGCCCGCGAGAGCGCGGTCGAACACGTTCGAGAGGTTGTCGAGACGAGCATCGACGCCGTGGATACCGAGAGCCTCGCTATCGCCTTCTCGGGGGGCCTCGACTCGGCGCTGTTGGCCGCCCGCCTCGACGCACCGCTGTACGTAGCAGGGTTCCCCGACAGCCACGACGTGGAGGCCGCTCGGTCGGCCGCCGACCTGCTGGACCGGGAGCTACAGGTCGTGGAGTTGACTCACGATGCCATCGAACGAGCGGTCCCCAAAATCGCCGCCGCGACGGGGCGGACGAACGCGATGGCCGTCCAAATTGTCCTGCCGCTGTATCTGACCGCCGAGCGGGTCGCGGCGGACGGCTTCGACCGGCTTGCGCTCGGCCAGGGTGCAGACGAACTGTTCGGCGGATACGCGAAGGTGGCGAAAGCGCCAGACGACCCCCGCGTCGAGGCCGAGACCGTTCGTGGCGCACAGCGAGAAGTACTTGAAACGCTCCCCGAACAACTCCCGCGGGACGTGTTGGCGTTGCGGGCCGCGGGCGTCGAATCGGTCACGCCGTTGCTCCACGACCGGGTGGTGTCGGCGGCGCTCCGCCTCGACGACGAGATGCTCGTCGACGGCGAGACGCGCAAGTGGACGCTTCGGCAGGCGGCGCGTCACACCCTGCCGGAAGCGATTTCGACCCGAGAGAAGAAAGCGGCGCAGTACGGATCGTTAGCGTCGCGGGAACTGGATCGACTGGCCCGGCAGGCCGGCTACAAACGACGGATGGACGACCACGTCACGCAGTACGTCGAGTCGTTGGTCGAGTGATTATTCCGCCGACGCGCCGCGGCCGGTCACGGCGACCGGCCGCTCGGAGTCGAGGATGACGGCCTGACTCACGCTCCCGAAGACGAGCGCACCCAGCGGCGAGCGCTTGCGCCCCCCAAGGATAATCATATCGACGTCGAGTTCCTCGGCGACGGCGATTATCTGCCGCTCCGGGTCTCCGTGGCCGGAGCGGGCGTTCGCGGTGACACCGGCCGTCAACAACTCCTCCATCACCACTTTTCCGGTGCTCGTCTGTTCGACGGCGGTCTTCTCCGCAGTCTCCTCGTCTCTGAAGACGTGCAAGACCGTCGCTGTCACCGACTCCTCGGCGTGAGGGAGCGCACCCGCCGCAGCCACTTGGGCTCGCGCCCGTTCCTCGTCGTCGTCGAGCGGGAGCAAGACGTGGTACATGGAGTCGAGGAGACGAGCGGCGTGTGATTAGTTACCACCACCTTACCTACGCGTAGGCCAGTTTCGTCGAGAACAGCCGCTGCGACGAACGAGACATACCGCTCGGGTGCCGTCGGTGGCGGTAGGATAGACCCCTAAGCATAATTACTGCTTACTTCGATTGGGTATGGTATGGGGTACGCTTCGCGGATCATCGCCGGCGCCGGCGGGCGTCGATTACTCTTGGGTCTCGGCGGGCTCTACGTCTTGGTCGCCGCGGTTTTCCCTGCTACGCTCCTCCTCAGTGACAGAACGGCGAACTCGGTCACGATAATATCCGTTCTCACGGGCTCTGCTGGTCTCATTCTTTTCTATGGCGGTTATCGACTCCCGCGAACAGACATCCGACCCGACCTCTACGCCGACATCGCGGAGTGGTGTGTTCGGGGCATCGGGGTCATGCTCGGCATCCTCGGCTTCATACAGATAGTAAGCGGCCCCAATGACGTCGTGGCGAACGTTCTCATCCTCACGTCGCTCGCTGGTCTCGCCGGGTTCGGAATGGGAAACCACGACGCGCGAGCGAAAACCCGGGCGTTAGACGCAGAGGAACGACAGCGCGAGGCCGAACGCTACAGTCGGGAGCTCGAACGGTATCACACGATCGTCGAGACGGTCAACGACGGCATCTACGTCGCCGACGAGGACGACCGATTCACGCTCGCCAATGGGGCTTACGTCGACATGACCGGCTACGACCGCGAGGAACTCGTCGGCTCACAGGTTTCGCTCGTTCTGGACGAAACGTCCGTGACAACGGAGATTCGAAGCGACCTCGAAGCCGATATCGCCGGACGGAAGACCTACACCGCGACGATGCAGACGGCAGATGGAGAGCGCAGAGACATCGAGGCGAACGTCGCGCGTCTCCCGAGTACGGAGGGCAGCCCGTACGACAGAGTCGGCGTGGTCCGGGACGTCACCGAACGCAACGAGCGCGAACGGCGGCTCGAAGAACAAAACGAGCGACTGGACAGTTTCGCCGGGATGCTTGCCCACGAGTTGCGAAACCCGGTCAACATCGGTCAGATATACTCGAAACAACTGCCACGGGAGACGAATCCCGAGGCCGTCGAGTACGTCACGGAAGCGTTCGACCGCATCAACAACATGATCGACGTCATGTTGATCGTGACGCGAGGCCGAGAGGCGGTTTCGTCTCCCTCGTCGGTATCGCTTGCCGCCGTCATCGAGGCCGCGTGGGACGAGGTAGACGCACCCGATGCGACGCTCACGGTATCGCTCGATACGACGATACGAGCCGACGAGATATACGTACAACACTTGTTTCGGAATCTCTTCGAGAACAGCGTCGAACACGGCGGGCCCGACGTTACCGTCACCGTGGGCGGTTTACCGAACGGATTCTACGTCGAGGACGACGGTTCCGGTATCCCTGCCAATCTCCGGGAGACGGTGTTCGAGACGGGATACACGACGGCGAGCGAGCAGGGTGGGATGGGATTAGGACTGACGTTCGTCCACGAGATGGCCGATGTCTACGACTGGACGTGTACGGTGACAGAGAGCGAGAGTGGCGGCGCACGATTCGAGTTCGAGAACGTCGCCGTCGTCGAGAGCGTCGCCGAGTAGCGTCGCTGTCTCGGACGAAAGAGCCGAGCGGGAGTAGTCTTCACCGCGATAGCGGTGGTGACGAAACAGCGAAAATAACGGATTCGACCGCGTTTAGGGGTGGACGCTGTCTTCGGCTTCGAGCAGTTCGTGGTAGCGGTTGCGGATGGTGACCTCGGAGATGTTGGCAACTTCGCTCACCTCGTTCTGCGTGACCTTCTCGTTGGTCAACAGCGAGGCGGCGTACACTGCGGCGGCGGCGAGACCGACCGGCGACTTCCCGGAGTGGACGCCCTCCTCTTTGGCGTTCTGGAGGAGCTGGCGGGCCCGACGCTCGACTTCCTCGGAGAGGTCGAGGTCCGAGGAGAACCGCGGGACGTAGCTCTCGGGGTCCGCGGGCTGGATCTCGAGGCTCAGTTCCCGGACGACGTAGCGGTAGGTCCGGGCGATCTCGTCCTTCCCGACCCGGGAGACGTTAGCGATCTCGTCGAGCGACCGGGGCGTTCCGGCTTGCCGAGCGGCGGCGTACAGCGACGCCGTCGAGACGCCCTCGATGGAACGGCCCGGAAGCAGGTCCTCGTCCAGGGCTCGGCGATAGATGACGCTGGCCGTCTCGCGGACGTTCTCGGGGAGACCGAGTGCGGAGGCCATGCGGTCGATCTCGCCGAGTGCCTGCTTGAGATTTCGTTCCTTGGAATCGCGGGTGCGGAAGCGCTCGTTCCAGGTACGAAGACGCTGCATCTTCTCGCGCTGGCGCGAGGACAGGGAGTTGCCGTAGGCGTCCTTGTCCTGCCAGCCGATGTTGGTCGAGAGTCCCTTGTCGTGCATCATGTTCGTCGTCGGCGCGCCGACGCGGGACTTCTCGTCTTTCTCGCTGGCGTCGAACGCTCGCCACTCGGGGCCGGGGTCGATCTCGTCTTCCTCGACGACCAGGCCACACTCCTCACAGACCGTCTCGCCGCGCTCGCTGTCGGAGACCAGAGAACCGCCACACTCGGGACAGACAGCGGTCTCCTCCTTCTCCTCCGCTGTCTGCTCCTCTTTGGTTTCTCGCTCACTCGTGTATCGACGGATGGTGGTGTCAGTCATTGGTTAGGGACAACCGGGTCTGGAAGCCCGAAAAGCGCTCTCTGTGCTCTTTTGTTGTAGGGTGAGCGACTTAAATCCTTTGCCTGCATTGCAAGCCAATCTTGGCGTTTCGGAAAACTCACTTCCCAATACGATATACAATACTGCGAATATATGAACCAGCCCCAACAGTTTGGCCGCAAGTTTCGAAACGCTTACCGCTTGGCCACTACTTCGGCCGGACATGAGCGACAACGCCGTCGAGTCGGACGAGGTCCGACACGTCGCAGATCTCGCCCGCGTCGACCTCGACGACGCGGAGGTCGAGCGGTTCACCGAGCAGTTCGGTGAGATTCTGGCCGCCTTCGAGGCCCTCGATGAGGTGCCTGAGACCGACCGCGAGGCCGATCTGACCAACGTGATGCGTCCCGACGAGATTCGTGAGGGACTGACACAGGAAGAGGCGCTCCAGAACGCCCCGGAATCCGAAGCGGGCCAGTTCAAAGGGCCGAAGGTGTCGTGAGATGACCGACTACAACGGCTACATCGCCACCGAGACCATCGACGGCGACGAGGACGGGCCACTCGCCGGCCGTACCGTCGCGGTCAAAGACAACATCTCGACCGAAGGCGTCCGCACCACCTGCGGGTCGAAGATGCTCGAAGACTACGTCCCGCCGTACGACGCGACGGTCGTCAGCCGGCTGAAATCGGCCGGTGCGACCATCCCCGGGAAGACGAACATGGACGAGTTCGGGATGGGGACGACGACGGAGACATCGGCGTTCGGGGCCGTCGAGAACCCCGTCGCAGAGGGCCGCGTTCCCGGTGGCTCCTCAGGCGGGTCGGCGGCCGTCGTCGCGGCCGGTGACGCCGACATGGCACTCGGCAGTGATACCGGCGGGTCGATTCGCTGCCCCGCCGCGTTCTGTGGCGTCGTCGGCATCAAGCCCACGTACGGGCTGGTCTCACGCTACGGCCTCGTCGCCTACGCCAACAGCCTCGAACAGATCGGCCCGATAGCGCCCTCGGTCGAAGAAGCGGCCGAACTTTTGGATGTCATCGCTGGCCCGGACGAACGGGACGGTACCACGCGGGAAGCGCCCGCCGCGGGCGAGGAGTACGCCGAAGCGGCCGACGGCGATGTCGACGGCCTCTCGATTGGCGTCCCGACCGAACTCGTCGAGGGGGCCGACGAGGCCGTCGTCGAGACGTTCTGGGATGCGATGGCCGAGCTCGAATCGCAGGGTGCGACCTACCACGAGGTCGACCTCCCGAGCGTCGAACACGCCGTCGAGGCGTACTACGTCATCGCCATGTCCGAGGCGTCCTCGAACCTCGCGCGGTTCGACGGCGTTCGCTACGGGCAAAGCGGTGGCTACGACGGTAACTGGAACGAGTCGTTCGCCAACGCCCGCGAGGAGGGCTTCGGCGAGGAGGTCAAACGCCGGGTCCTGCTGGGGACGTACGCGCTCTCGGCAGGCTATCACGACAAGTACTACAAGAAGGCACAGGACGCCCGCGCGTGGGTCAAACAGGACTTCGACGAGGCGCTTTCTGACGCCGACGTGCTGGCCTCCCCGACCATGCCGGTCCCACCGATGAAACGCGGCGAGAGCTTAGAGGACCCGCTGACGATGTACCTCGCCGACGCCAACACGACGCCGGTCAACCTCGCCAACCTCCCCGCGATCTCCGTGCCCGCGGGGGAGACGAGCGAGGGACTGCCGGTCGGTCTCCAACTGGTCGGTCCGGCCTTTGGCGAGAAGACGATCATTCGGGCCGGAAGCGCACTCGCGTAGGGTTCGCGCTCGTCTGCGAGGTCGATACGGCTCGACACCCACTCGCGGCAACAGGTTTTTGATTCGCCAATTCGAAGGCTAAACGATGTCCCCCTCCACTCCCACCACCTGGCGACTCCGCGCCCGCCTGCTGGCACTCGGCGCAGTGCTGGTCGCCTTCGACATCGTCGCCGTCGCCGCGGCGTACGTCCTCGCTCACGTCGCGTTCGGACTGGCCCCGCTCTTCGCCTACCAGTACGACCACCTGTTCTGGACGATGAGCTTCGATTACGTTCCGCTGTGGGTCGCTCTGGCCGTCGGGACCCCGCTAACGCTCGTCGTGCAGTCGGTGTTCGGCTATCGGATGACGCTGCGCGATGCGCTCGCCGACGGCGAACGCACGGCCGAACAGACACCCGACAGCGTCGCGGCGATGCGCGAGAAGATCGATCGCTCGGCGACCGCACGGACGGTCAGCGACCGAGTCGAACGACTGGCATACACGGCGAACATGACCACACCGGACGTCTCGGTCATCGAATCCGCAGCACCGAACAGCTTCGTCGCCGGACGACCCGGCGAGCAGACGCTGTTCGTGACGACGACGCTGCTCGAACGCTTAGACGACGACGAACTCGACGCCGTGTTGGCTCATGAACTCGCCCACCTCAAGAACGGCGACGCGTTCGTGATGACCGCGGCCGCGTTCCTCCCAGCGGTCACTACTCGGTTCAACGCCGCGCTCGGTCGCTATCTCACGCAGTCGGTGCTAGCCGGGTGGTTCCTTGGCCGAGGGGAGACCGGCGGTGAGGAAACGAACGGCGACGATGACGACGACAGTTCACACGGGTTCACGCAGGCGGACTTCGCGATGATCCCGTTCGCGCTCGTCGCGATGCCGACCGTGGCCGCGCTCTATCTCGCCAGTACAGCCTGCTACCGCCTCCTCTCGCGCATTCGTGAGTATTCGGCAGACGCCGGCGGCGTCGCCATCTGTGGCTCGCCCGCCGCGCTCGCGGGCGCACTCGAAACACTGACGGGCGACCAGCGGCCGACGGCGGACGTTCGCGCCGCCCAGACTGGCGTCCGCGAGCTGTGTGTACTGCCGTACGCGATCGCGAACGGAGAGAGCGAGACGCCGACGACCAGAGCGGCCCGCATCGCCCACCGCTGGAATCAGTTCTGCGAGCGCGTCCTCCCGGATTCTCATCCGGACGTAACCGACCGCCTCGATGCTCTTGGCGCGCGTCAGACCGACCTTGACGGCAGGGACGGGTCGGCGCGCTGACCGACGACACGATTTACGTACTGGCGACCGTCGACCCGATATGACAGACGACGACGGGCCATTGGGATGGGTTCACTGGCCGACGGTGTTGAAAGCCGCCGTCGCCGGTATCGGCATCGGGATGATTCTCGCGCTGGTCGTACAGGACTTCGTCTTCGGCGTTCTGTTCGGACTGGTCAACGGCGTCGCGTTCGGCATCGGCCGGTCGTACACTCGGTCGTGACGAATCGACGGGGGCTGTCGCGAAAGACAACCTAGGTGTCTAGGCTACACTCTTACTGGTCCGGCTGACAATATATCGTACCGGTGCCGGTGGACGCTGGCACACGTCGAGTTAAGACCCATGTCGAACACAACAACAGTGCAGTCAGACGGGTGGAGTGAGCTAACTCACCTCTCTGCGAACGAGCGGTATCTCCTGTTAGCGTCCGACCGACGGCGCGTCCTCTTAGACGCCCTCAAAGAGACGACGGTGCCGGCCGCCCTCGTCGCGCTGGCGACGGAAGTCGCAGCCCGTGAAGAGGGTCTCGACGCAGGCGACGACGAGGCGGTGGAGCGAGTCGCAGTCACGCTGCATCACAACCACTTGCCGAGGATGGAAGACGCCGACCTCCTCCGGTATGACGCGTCGACGAACTGCGTCATCGCCGAAAACGTCTCGACAGAGTGATCCAGACGACCGACCTCTTCGAGCCCTCGGCAGCGTGCGCTCGCTCGGTGGCGTCTGTCCTATAGGACGTGTTTGTAGACGCTTCCCAGTCGGTCGACGGCGTGTTCGACGCTCACTGATTCGCGGCGAGCAAGGCAGTTCTCACGAAGCCGCTCGCGCTCGTCGAGAGTTCGCTCGATCGCTTCGCGGAACCGTCCCACGTCACCCTCTGGATAGGTGTAGCCGGTTTTACCCTCGTCGATGGTGTCGCTGAGCGCACCGGCGTCGACGGCGGCGACGGGGGTACCACAGCAGTTCGCTTCGAGCGCGACTAACCCCTGCGTCTCGACCGGACTGGGAAATGCGAATACGTCGAGGGCCGCGTACAATTGGGGCAGTTCCTCGCGGTCGAGGAACCCCAGAAAACGGACGTCGAGGTCCATCTCGGCGGCTTTCGCTTCGAGCGAGTCTCTGGCCGGGCCGTTGCCACCGAAGACGACAGTCACGTCCAGTCCATCACAGGCCGTGAGGATGTCGTCGAGACACTTCTCGTGCCCGTGGCGGCCGGTGTACCCCACCAGCGGGCCGTCCGAGAGATCGTGGCGCTCTCTGAACGCCGCCGTCTCGACCGGCTCGAAGAAGTCGATATCGACGCCGTTGGAGATTATCTCGATGTCGGCGTCGGTCCCGACCGTCTCGCGAACGTGGGTCGCGGTGCGGTCGCTGGGGGCAACGATGACGTCGGCGCGGTCGAGGAACCACCGCTCGTAGTGTTCGGCACTCGACTGGACCGCGGATTCGACGGCCCCGTTCGAGGAGAGGTATTCGGCGTACTCGCCGGTCGGCGTGTGATAGGACACCACGAGCGGCGCGTCGAGTCTGCGAGCGAGTCGCTGCCCCGCCATTCCGAGGCTAAAGGGCGTGTGGGCGTGGACGAGGTCGGCCCCCTCGACGGCGTCGGGGATCTGGGGCATTCCCAGTCGGTATCCCTCGTAGAACGGGAACGGGAGGCTCCTGACGGGGAACTCGCCCGGCTCGGGGCCGTGGTCGCTCCGGGGGTAGACGACATCCATGCGGCCGCCGCGGGCGTTCCAGCGGTCCCGCCACGTCTTGACCGTGTAGGTCACGCCGTTGACGGTCGGCAGATACGTGTCGGTGAACGCGGCCACCTGCGGCAGTGCCATCGCCGCGGCGTAATCAGACCAGCGGGTAAACCCTTGCTATTGGCCGCCGCCGACTGACTCGACGAGCGTTGCTGTCGACGGCCCACTTCCGAACTGACAGCCGACTCCAGTCGCAGTCGTCGTAGCTGACGAGCTCTGGCCCGATGCGGTCGCTCTCGCTGGGAGTCAGCGCACGTCCTCGTAGGCCGCGACCAACTGCTCGCCGACTCGGTCGAGTCCGTGTTCGCGGGCCGTCTCTTTGGCGTTCTCGCCCAGTCGCTCCCGGAGGTCGGGATCGGCTTCGAGGCGTTCGAGGGCGGCTTCGAACTCGGCCTCATCCTCGCAGATGAGACAGTCGTGACCATCCTCGTAGTACTCCTGGAAGACGGGGATGTCAGAAAGGACGACGGCCTTCCCGCAGGCCATCGCCTCTAAGACGACGATGCCCTGGTTCTCGACTTTCGAGGGGAACAGGAACACGTCGCCCGCTCCATACGCCCCGCGAATGTCCTCGACCCAGCCCGTGAACGTCACGTTCTCGGGCGGGTTCGAGGCCCACCGTTTGACC
This sequence comes from Haloarcula amylovorans, assembly GCF_004681185.1. Classification (GTDB taxonomy): domain Archaea; phylum Halobacteriota; class Halobacteria; order Halobacteriales; family Haloarculaceae; genus Haloarcula; species Haloarcula amylovorans. The sequence continues at coordinate 1,396,858 of NZ_SRIF01000002.1, forward strand.
GTTTTCGACCCGTGCGGCCCGTCGTCGTAGGTCCCGAACCACGCGAAGTCGTAGTCCGTTCGCTGGGCCAGTTCACAGAACGTCGTCAGCCCCTTGCGCTCGAAGACGCTGCCGACGGCGAAGACGGTCATCCCCTCCAAACCGTAGCGCTCGCGGTACTCCTCGCGGAACGACTCGAATCCGGAGAGGGGTTCCGCGTCGACGCCATTGGTGATTGGGTGGATGGGAGCGTCGACAGGATACGATTCGAGGACGCCCTTCGTGTACTCGGAGGGGCAGAGGACGAGGTCCGCCTGTGAGTAGAACCGCTTGAGGTACTTCCCGAGCGCCGGAGCCACGAGGTTCGAGCCGCGGAAACTCCCCTCGAAGTCCTCTCGGGTGACGTGAGCGTGGAGGACGAGCGGGATGTCGTTGCGGTTCGCGTGGCGGGCAACGGCAACCGACCCCGGCCCGATCATGTTGCAGTGAGCGACGTCGTATTCCTGAAAAATCGGGTCGTCGAAGGCGAGGGTTCCCCCGAGCGCCCACGCGGGGTGACCGTCGGCCCACGGCGTCGTGAGCACGTCGATGTCGGTGTCGGCGAGTGCCTGTCGCTGGTGGGCGACTGACGTGGCGATGCCCGACCGCTCCAGCTGGTCGGCGAGTTCGAGGTAGTTCAGGACGCGCACGCCCGGCCTGACCGCCGCCGCGAGCAAAACTGTACCGACTCCACCGTAGCGAACTTCGCGGTTCGGAAAGCGTTTCTGCACCCGGTCCCGACTACCGCCGATGCCCGACGAGACAACCATCGCCCGGGAGCGCATCGATCGCCTCCACGCGATGGCCCGCGAGGCCGTCGGCGAGGGGCGCGAGGATCGCGCCCGCGAGTACGTCCGCACGGCGCGGCGCATCGCCGAACGCCACCGCCTCCGCCTCCCGCGGGAGTTCGAACGGTCTATATGTCGCTCGTGCGATACGTTTCTCGTTCCGGGCCGAAACGCCCGCGTTCGAACCCAGTCCGGCCACGTCGTCGTCACCTGTTCCTGTGGTGAACACTCCCGATACCCGTACCGCTGAGCGGTTTCCGTGACTGTTGGTTTTATGAGTCCCACGGACTTTATCTCGGGCATATGACCGATACGTCGCGCAAACAGCGGATACACGATCTCGACGCAACGCTCCGCGTCGGGAAGAACGGTATCGAGTCCGTCGTCGACGAACTAGATTCCCAACTCGAAGAGAACGAGTTCGTGAAGGTTCGATTCCTCCGGTCGGCCCGCGGTGGCACGAGTAGCGAGGAACTGGCCGAGAAACTCACCGAACACATCAATGCCGAGGTCGTGCAAGTCCGGGGCCATACGGCGGTGTTCGAGAAATGATGCAGGTCGCGCCAGTCGCCAACCTCCTCGAACAGTTCATGCCGGAGGGGCTCGCGGGGACGCTGGCGCAAGCAATCGTCTTCATCGCCGTCTTCTTCGCGGTCTATCTGCTCGGGCGGGCGACTGTCGTCCCCATCATCGATCGGTCGTTACAGTCCCGTGATCTCGACAAACACGCGCGAAACCCGATAAAGAAACTCGCAAGTATCGCCATCGTCTTCGTCGCCATCGCGGTGGCGTTCGGATTCGCCCAGTACAGCGGCTTCCTGCAGTCGCTCGCGACTATCGCCGCCGCGGCGACGCTCGCGCTCGGTCTCGCCATGCAGGACACCATCTCCAACTTCGTCGCTGGCGTCTTCATTTTCACCGACAAGCCGTTCCGCATCGGTGACTGGATCGAGTGGGACGACCACGCCGGCGTCGTTGAGGATATCAGCCTCCGGGTCTCTCGGGTTCGAACTTTCGATAACGAACTCCTGACGGTCCCCAACTCTCAGCTCACCGACGGCGTCATCAAGAACCCCGTGGCCAAGGACCAACTCCGCCTGAAGTTCGTCTTCGGCATCGGCTACGACGACGACATCGACAAAGCGACCGACATCATCATCAAAGAGGCGCACAACCACGTCGGCATCTTAGACGACCCCGCGCCCTCGGTTCGGCTCATCGAACTCGGCGACTCCTCCGTCGGCCTCCAGTCCCGAATCTGGATCGACAACCCCAGTCGAGCTGACTTCGTAAAAACCCGCGGCGAGTACGTCCAGTCCGTGAAAGAACGGTTCGACGAGGAGGGCATCGATATCCCCTACCCCAACCGCACCGTCGGCGGCGGGCTCGAACTCGCCGGGATGGACGGCGTCCTCGAACCCGCAGACGACTGATAGAAACTGTTGTAGCGGTTTGCCGGGACGTGCGGAGCCACCCTACACAACTGACATATACGGCATCGGGAGAACGATGATATGCCATGTCGATGCTTCACACAGAGTCGGTAGATAGACTGCTCTCGCTCGCGAGCCCTGACGAGGATCCCGTGGTCGAAGCGATGGAGCGACGTGCCCGACAGGAGGGCTTCCCGACCGTCGGTCACGAGGTGGGGTCGGCCCTTCGTTTGTTCGCTCGCCTCGCCAACGCGACGTCGGTGTTCGAGTTCGGGTCGGGCTTTGGTTACTCGGCGTACTGGCTCGCGCCCGCCGTCGGGAGCGAGGGGAGTATCGTCCTCACCGAAGTCGACGAAGACGAACTCGAACTGGCGCGGGAGTACTTCGAACGCGGTGGCTACGAGGATCGGGCAGTCTTCGAACTCGGCGACGCACTCGATGTCGTTGGACGGTACGATGGACCGTTCGATATGGTACTTCTGGACCACGAGAACGGTCGATACGTCGATGCGTTCGAGGCGGTTCGCGAGAAAGTTCGGCTCGGTGGCCTCGTCGTCGCGGACAACGTCTTACACACCGCGGAGATGGACCCCGAGGAGTTAGAAATACGGCTGACGGACGACACCGCGAGGGTACCTGGTTCGCCCGCCGACGAACTCGGGACGTATCTCGAACACGTCCGGGCGGACCCCGATTTCGAGACGACCGTACTTCCCGTCGGCGAGGGGTTGTTCGCTACCGTCCGAGTCGCGGACCGCTGAACGGTGCTCGTGGCCATTTCCACGCTGACCGTCGCCCGGCCGCGTTGTCGATATCTCGGGAGTTGATGGAGGGTATCACTCGATGTCGCGTATGGCGGCCACATCTGATCCTTCGTGCTTGCAGAACATGAAGACGCTGAACGCCAGAATTGCGAAAAACCCTCCCGCGAGGATGACAGGGGCGAACTGCGTCGTCAGTGTGATTATCAGCGGGAGCGTTCCGACGGTGAACAACGAGGTAAAGACGGTCCAGTGAACAATCTCCATAGCTGACTCGCCGAGTGTAAGTAAAAAGACACTAATGGCCAGTCTCTCTGTCTCGTAGCTCAGATAGTTACGTGGTGTTTCGCAGGCGGTACTCACTGCTCGGGACGGACGAAATTGCAGGTAATGACCGTGATAGTAGGGAAAGATAGCGAAAGCAGAGACAGACGCCGTTCGGACGTTCGACCGGATGTGCCGAGCAGAGCGCCGACTCTCGGATTCGAGGATACTGTAGGCACTCTGGGGGATTATATGTCGAATGAATGAGATGGACCCCGGGTTTGCCCGGCGTTCGGACGTGGGTAATCCCGTTTGCCTTCTCCACCCCGCGACCCCACGAGCGACGGGTGTTCGATGGTCCGCTGCTCACTTCCGTGCCTGACGGGCTGCCATCGACTAACCACGTGGGCGCATCCCTGCAGATGCGACCACGTGGACCGCCGTCCCCGTGGGACGAGGCTTCTACGTTGGCTCACGGGGTCCACGTCCGTCTGACCGGACGCCCCCGGGTTTCGGTCCCCGCTAATGACCATAGCGCGGGCGTAGAGGGGGGCCAAGCCCCTCGACCTAGTCCACACGGAAAATCTGCCGCCGCCACATAAGGGCCTTTCGGAACATCGGGGGACTGCGCCCGGATTGCGGTCAGAAGAGTCGTAGCGCGCGGGCGAACCATGCCGCGCCGAGGGGGACCAGAAGGGCAACGGCGACGACCGCCCAGCGGTGGTGCTCGATGAGCGTCGATTCGGTCAGTCCGAGCACCAGACTCACGGGCACCGTCATCGCCCACAAGAGGGTGAGACCGACGATGAACAGCCCGAGAACGATAGCGGCTCCAGCGGCGACACTCGGGTCCGTCCGTCCTTCGCGACCGGCAGCGAAGACGATGATCGCGACGAGCGCGAAGACCGCAGGGATCACCGGAGAGAGGGCACCGGAGGCGTAGTACGCTCCGACGGCACTGGTCGTCTCGACGAGGAGGTACGGCACCGCGAGGGCGAGAAGATAGAGCACACAGCCGACGATACCGACGGTTGGCGCGGTCCGCAAGTCGTCCATAGCGATGGTCCGAACGGCGGCGTCTTAACGGCGACGTTCGAGCGAAACGACGAAATGGTTACTGATCATACTCCTGTGCATGGGATTAGGTTCGACGGCGAAGAAATTGCAGAAAGTCGCCGACATCGCCGATGACCTCTATACGAAGGTCAACGAACTCAAAGCACAGTTGCAGGACCTCCGCGGCACGGTCGAAGCGACCAACACCCGAGTCGACGAGATCGACGGACGATTAGACGAGCAGCGAGCGCTGCTCGAAGCGATCGCAGAGGAGCAAGGCGTCGACACCGACGCCGTCCTCACCGACGCGCTCATCGAGGACGCCGAAGGCTCGACGGCCAAGTCGGACGCGGCCACGGAGTCGGGAGAGACGGAGGCAGACGCGAAGTCGAGCGACGACTGAGACTGTTGTCACTGTGTCCCGATATTCGCCGATCCGTGACGGCGAATCACGGCATGAACTACGAGAGTACATATTATCGGTCGCCTACAGGTCGATCGTTCGGTCCTCGAACGTCGTTCCGGACAGCGTCGCCGTCTCCGCGTCGACCGTTATCGTGCCGTCGAACAGTCGTGTGAGCGTATCGAGGGTCTCCTCGTCGTGAACCGTCGATTCGATGGTGTACAGTCCCAGCGCGTCGGCGTTCTCGACGCGCGACGTGAAGACGTGCATGAACTGAAACACGGTCTGGAGATTAGTGTACAGCAGCAACGTCGTGAGCGAATCGAGGAACACGCGCATCCGTTCGACCCGCCCCTCGACGTAGTACGACTGAACGAACTCGGCGAATTTGACACCCAGTCCCGTCATGTCGTTTGGCGAGGACACGTACTTCGTGTAGTCGTCTGCCTCCACCGCGTGGCCTCTGTGCTGTGTGACGGCATCGACGATCCCGATGGCGTTTGTCGCCATCTCGTCGAAGAGCGTGCCGTAGTCGGTTCGGATTCGCTCAGCGCTATCGCGGGTCGAGACGACGACCGTCCCCTCAGTAGTCGCCGCTCCAGCGGCGAGGATCTCCATCGCTAACTGGCGTTTACCCGTCAGTGGCGGGCCGCGGAGGAGGAGATTCGTCCCGGGCTCGACCGACGTCTCCGTGAAACGGGGTCCAAGGTCGTACATTATAGTGACCGATGCTCGCTCGGCTCTCCATTGGCACGGCGGCGTCGTTTGTATCTCCCCGCATCGACATATATTCTTTTCCGTACCAATAGAAAGTTGGACAGGCACGCGCAAGATGGCTACCTGTTGCCCGATCGCGGTCGACGGAAACGAATCGGTTGGTTTAAACCGGACTGGTGGATTATGTCTGAACACAGGGCGCTTAGCTCAGCCTGGACAGAGTGCTTGGCTTCGGACCAAACCGTCGGGGGTTCAAATCCCTCAGCGCCCGTGATTTCTGCGTGAACGACAGTAAGCACGGAGGAGCGTCAGCTGAGGAATTTGCAGCAGGGAGGAGCTTGCTCCGACCGTAGTTCAAACCTCTCAGAATCCGTCTTCTACGCGACGACAGGACACGAGGAGTGAGAAGTGAACCAATGAGCATTTGAAGGAGCGAACCCCGTGCGCAGCGAGGGAATCGCGTGGTTTCGAACCCTCGGTACCCGTCTTTTCGTAGGGGAGAAACTGTCCGGCAACGGCGAAACGAGCTACCGATCGAGCGCAGCGCCGAGGCGTTCCTTCGATGGATAAACGGACGTGCGGTCGTCGCCAGCATCCCTTTCGAGGGTGTTATAGTATTGTACTATTATCACAAAATAGCTATGTGGCTAGAGTGCGAACGTACGACCGATGAGTGAAGAGGAGTCACTGGAAGACATCCGCAGAAAGAAGAGAGAAGAGTTGCGCGAACGGCAGACCGACAACGGGGCAGCGACGCCGGCAGAACCCGTCCACGTTGATGGAGCCGCCGAGCTAAATGACGCCATACAGCGGTACAACGTCGTCTTGGCCGACTTCTACGCCGACTGGTGTGGGCCCTGTCAGATGATAGAGCCGGTGGTCGCGGAACTGGCGAGCGACACCGACGCCGCCGTCGTGAAGGTCGACGTCGATGCCAACCAGCCGGTAGCGGCAGAGTACGGTGTACAGGGCGTTCCGACGCTCGTCCTCTTCGCCGACGGCACTCAGGTCGACCGGTTCGTCGGGATGCAGGACCGATCCCGACTCCGGACGGCCATCGAATCGCACTCCTAAGCGATGCATCGCCGTCCTGTCTCCGATTCGGGTCGAAGGCAACCGAATGGAGCTCTCAAATGACGACAGCCGACACGCCCGACGCATACACTCTCGCGAACCGAACCGACCTGACTGCGCTGGCGCTCGACTTGCTCGCCGTCGACACGTCGAACCCGCCCGCGACACCGGTGAGGTCGTCGAGCTACTCGAAGAGTGGCTCTCACCGCTGCCGGTCGACGTTTCTCGGTTCGAGGTCGACCCGGCGAAACCGAACCTTCTGGTCACGCTTCCGGGAACTGCCGACCGGACGCGCCTGTTCAACGGCCGCCTCGATACGGTCCCCTTCGACGGCGACACGTGGTCACGAGACCCGCTCGGCGAGCGAGTCCACGACCGAACCTACGGCCGGGAGCAACCGATATGAAGGGGGCGGTCGCGGCTATGCTATTCGCAGTACGGGCGTTCGTGGAAACCGGGACGGGGCCGCCGGTTGACCCCACGTTCGCGTTCGTGAGCGACGAAGAGGTTGCGGGGAGCTAACTGGCCCCGTTAGCCCCCTCCATTCCACCTATTCCCACAGTCTTGGAATTGACACACAATATTATATCCTCCGGCGGCAAGTCTTACGTGTGACGATGACCGATACCGACATTCAACCCGACGAAACCGTCGACGCTCGCGGGGCCGCCTGTCCGGGTCCGATGATGGACCTGGTCGGCGCGATTCGGAGCGCGGACGAAGGGACGGTGGTGCGGTTGCTGAGTGACAACGACCAGTCTCTCACGGACGTTCCCGAGTGGGTCGAATCGACCGGAAACGAACTGCTGGCGGTCGAAGAGTTCGACGACCACGTGGCGTTCGACGTGGAGAAGGCATGACCGAACACATCGTCGTCGTCGGCGGCGGGACCGGCGGGACCGTACTCGTCAATAATCTCGCCGACCGACTCGCTCGGGAAATCGACGCCGGCGACGTCCGAGTCACGCTGGTCAACGACGGGCCGGACCATATCTACAAGCCGGTCTGGCTGTACGTCCCCTTCGACGAGAGCGAGCCCGAGGACGGTCGCCGACCGCTGTCGCAACTCGTCGACGACCGGATCGACCTCAGAATCGACCGCGTCGTGGACCTCGATACCGAGGCGCAGCGACTGCGCTACGAGAGCGGCGCGTCGGTCGGGTACGACCGCCTCGTCCTCGCGACGGGGTCGACGCTCGCCCCGGACGAGATTCCCGGCCTCGAGACGGGGGGTCACGACTACTACTCTGAAGCAGGTGCGACCGCGCTCAGAGATGAACTCATCTCGATGACCGAGGGCCACCTGGTGCTCAGCGTGATCGGCACGCCGCACATGTGCCCGGCAGCGCCGCTCGAATTCGTGTTCATGGCCGACGACTGGTTCAGAGAGCGGGGCCTGCGCGAAGGCATCGACATCACGTACACCTACCCTATCCAGCGCGTCCACGGGAACCCCCACATCGCGGAGTGGGCGCGTCCGCTGATGGACGAACGGGACATCGACGTGGAGACGTTTTTCAACGCCGAAACGGTCGACCCGGAGGCGGGGACGCTCACCTCGATGGAGGGGGCGGAACTGGACTACGACCTCCTCGTGTCGATCCCGCCCCATCGGGGTATCGACCTCGTGGAGGAGGCCGGCCTCGGCGACGACGGGTGGGTCGACGTCGACAAGCACACGCTGGAGGCGACGGCCGCGGAGAACGTCTACGCGCTCGGGGACACGGCGGCGACCGGTGTCCCGAACGCCGGGAGCGTCGCTCACTATCAGGCCGGCGTCGTGGCCCGTCGACTCGCCAGCGAGGTTCGCGGCCGACCCGCGACGGCAACCTACGACGGCAAGACCCTATGTTTCGTCGAGACCGGGATGGACGCGGCGTCGTTCGTCGAGTTCGACTACGAGAACCCGCCGTCGCCCGCGCCGCCGTCCCAGAAGCTCCACTGGTCGAAACTGGCCTACAACGAGTCTTACTGGCTCACCGCCAGGGGGTTACTCTGAGCTATGTCCGAAGAGACCGCGGCGGAGCGGGACGCGCTCGAAGCGGCCATCGCGGAGAATCCCGAAGCCGTCGCGTCGTTCGTCCGCCGACTCGACGCCGTCAACGACTTGCTCGACGTTCTCGCACTCGGTGAGGGGGCGCTCACCGACGAGATGGTCGTCGAACTCGCGGACACCGGGTCGACGCTCGCCGAGTCCGCTGACGGCCTCGCGACGGCAGAGACCGTGGCGCTCGCCGAGAGCGTCGGCGCGAACGGAACCGAATTAGCCGAGGCGATGGAGACGCTGGTCGAACTCCAGCGCAGCGGGACGCTCGAGGAACTGGCCGAACTCGCCGAGGTGGCGTCGCTGGCGACCGCCGCCCTCGACGACGAGATGGTCACCTCGCTCGCGTCCACGGGGGCGTCGCTCGGGGAAGTCGCAGACACAGCTGCCGACGGCGACACCCGTGCGGGACTGGAGACGCTGCTAGCGGGCGTTGGCGCTGCCGAACGGGGCAACCACGAACGGGTCGGCCCCGTCGGACTGCTCCGGAGTGTCCGCGACCCCGAGGTCCAGTACGGGCTCGGCTACCTGCTCGCGGTCGCGCGGGCCGTCGGCCGAGCGCAGTCGGAGACGCGCTAAGCGATCACCCGGCGCGTCAGCATCTAGGTGATGTGTCGTACCGGGTCATCGCTGTCGGAACGGTCCGTCGGCGCGTCGTCCAGGCGGTCTCAGTACTCGGGGAAGCCGCGTTCGCGCGGTTTTATGGTCGGGTTCGCGCCTTCGACGTCGGCGATATATTCGAGGAGTCGCTCTTTCAGCCGGTCGGAGACGTCACGGTAGTTCGGCCGGCCCGCGAGGTTGACCTGTTCCGCGGGGTCTTTGTGCAGGTCGAAGAGGTAGCGCTCCACGTAGGTGTCGCTGTCCGGTTGGCCGTTGCCGCCGCGCCAGCCGGTTTGTTTGGGCGCGGCGACGGCGTACTTCCAGCGATCGGTCCTGAGCGCCCGACCGACCTGTGACTCGCTGACCTGGATGAATGCGTCGCCGCCTTCGTCGACTTTCTCGCCGCGGGCGACCGGGAGGAGGCTGTCCCCGTGCATCTCCTCGGGGACGGGGAGACCGGCGGCGTCGAGTAGCGTCGGCGGAAAGTCGATGAGGCTCGTCACGCGACGTACGTCCCCCCCGTCCTCGAAGCCGGGGCCGGCGAGGATACCGGGGACGCGAACGGCCGATTCGTGGGGCGTCCGCTTGTACTCGCCGGGCCGGGTACGGAAGTGACAGCCGTGGTCTGACGTATAGGAGACGACGGTGTTCTCGCGCAGCCCGTGGGTTTCGAGCGCGCCAAGTAAGTCGCCGATGGACTCGTCGAGGCGTTCGACCATCCCGTAGTAGTCCGGTAGCTCGCGGAACCAGTCGCCGGGGCGGTTTTCGAGGTCGGGCGGGACGTACGGGTCGGTCTCGTATCGCTCGGCGTAACCGTCGGGCGCGACGAACGTCCACATGTCGTTTTGGTGGTGTGGTTCCAGATAGGCGACGACGAGGAAGAACGGCTCCGAGAGGGAGTCGAGCGCCGTCGTGGCGAAGTCGGTGAACGCGTCCGTCCGGTATTTCTCGAAGGGGACGCGCTCGCCCGACTCGTCGTAGAGATGGCCTTCGTACGGTTTCGAGGTGAACTCCGGGACGTCCGCACCGCGCCAGAAGTCGTCGTAGCCGCCTCGGTTGGCCGTCGGTACCGGTTCGTCGAACGTCCCGCCGAGGTGCCACGACCCGACGAATCCTACGTCGTATCCTGCCTCGGCGAAGCGATGGGCCAGTGTCGTCCTGTCCTCGCCGAGTTCCAACCCTTCACGCCAGACACCAGTCTCCGTGGCGAACTGGCCGGTGTGAAAGGCGGCGCGGAACGGCCGGCAGACCGGTTGAGGCGAAATCGCCCGTTCGACGAGTGTCCCGCGTCGCGCGAGTCGGTCGAGGGTCGGCGTCAAGTCCATCGGCGAGTCGTACGCGCCGAGGGTGTCCCACCGCTGTTGGTCGGTGAGCACCGCGAGGACGTTGGGTGACGTCTCGGAAGTCATGTGCAGCAGTTCATCGGTCTGTGAGTGATATCGCGTCGCATCGTCGTCTTGCGGCCGGTTATTCGATTACCCGATTTCGTATCGAGGTCGCGGTGCTTCCGATGATGCTAGAGAAGTCGTAGGTGGGCGACTTCTCGCGCATCCGGTCTGCCGGCCCGGAGACCGTCACCGCGGCGATGGCGACGTTGTTCGTATCCGTGATGGGTGCGGCGATGCAGTGGCGGTCGGCGTCGAACTCGCCGCGGTCCCGGGCGACCCGGTCGTCGTGGACCGTCTGGAGTTCCTCGAGTAGCGCGTCGCGGTCGGTGATGGTGTTCTCGGTGAACTCGGGCAGGCGCTCGTCGACGAGGCGGTTCCGTTCGTCCTCTGGAAGGTATGCGAGGATTGCCTTGCCGCCGGCGGTCGCGGTCAGCGGCACCCGCTCGCCTTCGTAGAGGTCGGTCGGCGGTTCGGCCTCGTTCGTCACCCGTCGGAGGTAGACACCGCGGCCGTGTTCGGGGACCATGACGCTCGCGACTTCCTCGGTGGCCTCCGCGAGCGTCTCGATGGGTTCGTAGGAGGCCTGATACAGGTCCATGCGCGCTCGGACGCTGGTCCCGAGCCCCAGAAAGCCGAGGCTCAGTCGGTACTTCCGGTTTTCACGGGTGACGTAGCCCAACTGACGAAGCGTACTCAAATGCTTGTGGACGGTGCTTTTGGCCATATCGAGGTTGGCGGCCAGTTCGCTCACGCCGGTCGGATCGCGCCCTTCCAGCGCCTCGACGACGCGGAAGCTAGTGACTGTCGTCTGTGCGATTTGCCCTTCCATCTCGTCGGCCGGAGGAACCGTCGGGCGGGCCATATCCGTAGTGACTCCCTCTATCTGTATAAACGTATTCACGTATCGTGAATAGTCGTCGGCTGGAGTGTGGACACTACCGCCGACGCCGAATCGCGACGAGAGCACTGCCGAGGAGCAACGCGGTGAGGGTGGCAGCGAGCGGGCCCGCAGTCGACAGCGAACCGCCGCTGTCTGCGTTCTCAGTGGGTTTCTCGTCCGGTTCGGTAGTTTCCCTCGCTGTATCCGTGGTCGAGCCGACCGGTGAAGCGGCCGTTGCCATCGCTTTTGAGTTCGGTCTCGCTGTCACTGGTGGCGATTTGGACGCTTCCGTTGCTGTCTCTCGGGGTGTCTCAGTCGGCGTCGGCGTGGCGGGCTTCGGTTCCGTCGGTGTCGTCGGCGGTCCGTGTGGCTCTCGGCCGTGCGGATAGACGCCGGAACCTGTGGGTCCGGAGTCTGCGGGAACCGCGTCCGCGACACCGTAGCCGTCGCCGATGGATTCCGCCGTCCACCGGTGTCTCGCTTCGGCGGTGTCAGCGAAAAGTGCCGTCGAGAGTGAAAGGGTCACGAGCGCGAAACAGAGCGCAACGCCGAGGAAGCGTCGTCTCACCCGACCGTCGTCCATACCCGTCGAGCGAGGGCCACGCCTTTATTTATAGAGTCGATGCCAGTCTCGGTAGGCGCTTGCTTCCGTTCGCAGGGACCGCCTGTCAGTCCGGAACGCGAGTCGAAATCGAGACGGAACGCCACGCTGCGTTCGCGTATCGCACCCGTTATGCCGTTCGCGCGCGTGGAATCGATGTGACTGATTGGCCTCCCGTGGAACCCGACGACGTGGCGGCAGTCGCCGACCGACGTGACGAGATCGCCGCCGCCGTGCGCGACCACGCCGGCCGCATCGCCTACGAACTGGCCCGGTTGAAGGGCGGCGACTACGGACTGGCGACCGTCGAGACCGACCGCGGCGAGTGGACCGTCAAGTACGAGGGTGGTGACCTCTCGTACCTCCGGTTCGATCCGGGTCGCGGCAGCGAGGTGTACGTCGTCTCGACGAAGCAACCGCCCGAACCCGAACCGCTCGCAGACGCGCTGACCGACTACAACGCCTTCGTCGCCGGGTTCAACGACTATGTCGCCTCCCACGAGGGCGTCTTGGACGACGTCTCGACGGAGTTTCCGGAAGTGACGACCACCGACGGCGTCGTCGGCGAACGGGACCGCGTGCTGGGCCGTATCCGTGAGGTTTGTGACCGCATCGCTCGCGAACTCCAGCGCTACGAAGGCAGCGACTACGGAACGTTTACAGAACGCGTCGCGGGGACGCGCTGGGAACTGAAATGGGACAGCGACGGGGCGTCGTACCTCCGGGTCGGCGGATCGGGCGGACTGTACCTCCTCTCGCAGTACGAACCGCCGTCGGCCGCCGACATCCGGGAGTACGCCCCACAGTTCCGCGAGTTCGTCCGCGCGTACAACGATCACGTCGAGGAGTTAGAGGCCGACCTCGGCACCGTGGAGTTGTGAGTCGGTCGCGATGTGGGCTCGTGAAAACGAAAACTACCGTCGTGTCGGCAGACCTTTAGGCCGCCGCCACTCCCACTAACCGTGGATTCTCACGATATCCGAGACGAGTGGGCCGAGCGCTCCGGCGAGTACTCACCGACGTACTACGCCCACTACGGCCCGGACGAAACGAGCGAACTGCTGCGGTCCCGCCTCGAAGAGTACGTCGGGAGCGACGCGAGCGTTCTAGAGGTCGGCTGCAATGTCGGGCGGCACCTCGCCAAGCTGGCCGACGGCGGTTTTTCGGACCTGACTGGCGTCGACGTTAACGCGGACGCGCTGGACACCCTCGCCGAGACGTATCCCGAACTGGCGGCGACGGGCACCTTTCACGCGGCCGCTATCGAGGAGTACGTCGAAACGGTCGAAGACGGATCGTTCGACGCCGTCTTCTCCGTCGAGACGCTCCAACATATCCATCCCGACGCCGAGTGGGTGTTCGACGACCTCGCTCGGATCACCGACGACCTGCTGCTAACGGTCGAGAACGAGAGCGGCGAGGACGGTGAAGTCAACTACGTCGACGAGGACATTCCACTGTACTATCGGGACTGGAATCGCGTGTTCACCGAGCGCGGCTTCGTCGAGGTCGAGTCGTCCGTCCAGAAGCGCGACACGGTCAGAGTGTTTCGTCGAGAGTAACTGTCGAGCGTCGGTATCAGAGTCGCCGTCGCCGAGTCTTCGGGCCGTAACTATCAGATAGCTGCTGCCGGTGTTTCGCTAGTTCTTCGTCTCCCACCCCACCGTGTCGAATGTTCTCGCAGATGGTGGGTGGCCCGTTCGTGGCGGCGGTAAGTGACAGGATGAGTCGTTCGGTGATTCCCTCACCCCACCGTGTCGAGTGTTCCTGTCCCGACACGACCGTACTGCTGCTCATCCCTGTGGGGTGTTAGCGTGGCGAACGAAGCTATCATATTCTCGCCATTCTTGGTTTAAGTCGCTCTCACCGCCTGCTCTCAGTGCTAATTGGCTCGTTTTCGGTCCCTCCCACCCCACCGCGTCGAGTGTTCTCGGCTTCTCGAACCACGGACGAAAACACTCGACACGAAGGGGTGTGATATGGACGCGAGGCGAAGTTTTTCTCTAGTGGGAAGAACACTTGACGCATCCGACACGGTGGTTTTATGAACCACTTGTTCATAGAGTGGTTCGATGACGCGGTTCACCAGGGACACGGAGATCTTCCGGGACGAGGATATGCTCCGTGAGGACTACCAACCGGACTCCATCGCCGCCCGAGACGAGGAACTGGAGGCCTACGAGAACGCGCTCCAGCCCGTCATCAACGGCGCGCAGCCCCGGAACATCTTCCTCTACGGGAAGGCCGGCGTCGGGAAGACGGCGGTCACCCGCTTTCTCCTTTCGCATCTGCGACAGGATGTCGAGGCGTACGACGACGTCGACCTCTCTGTCTACTGGCTGAACTGCACGAACTTCTCTTCCTCGTATCAGGTCGCCGCGAACCTCGTCAACCTCCTTCGTCCGGCGAACCAGCAGATCAGCACGACCGGCTATCCACAGCAGACCGTCTTCGACATGCTGTACTCCGAACTGGAGTCCATCGGCGGGACGGTGCTGCTGGTCTTAGACGAGATCGACCACATCGGACAGGACGACGACATCCTCTACGAGCTCCCCCGCGCGCGCTCGAACGGGTACCTCGACAGCGTCAAACCGGGCGTCGTCGGCATCAGCAACGACTTCGGCTTCCGTGAGACGCTCTCGCCGAAGGTCAAGGACACCCTCTGTGAAGAGGAGATACACTTCCCGCCGTATCAAGCTCCCGAACTGGAGTCAATTCTGAAACAGCGTGTCGACGGCGCACTGCAAGAGGACGCGCTCTCGGCTGGCGTCTTACAGCTGTGTGCCGCCATCGCGGCACAAGATACCGGTAGCGCGCGGCAGGCGCTCGATTTGCTCTACAAGGCGGGCGACATCGCCCGAACGGAGGGCGATCCACCGATCGTCGAGGACCACGTCCGGGCGGCGTCGCAGGCGCTCGAACGCGGACAGATTCGCCACGGGATGCGCGAGCTGACCCACCACGGTCACCTGACGCTTATCGCCACGCTCTCGTTAGCACTCGAAGACGAGATGCCGGCCCGCGTCCGCGAGATCTACCCCGAGTATCGAACCGTAGCGGACCATTCGGGGACGGACCCACTCGTCCGTCGACGGATGCACGACCACCTCGCCGACCTATCGATGGTCGGAATCCTCCAGCGAACCGTCAGAAACGAGGGACGGGCGGGCGGTCAGTACCACGAGTACGAATTCGATGTCCCGCTTGATCTCGTCCGCGACGTGGTCCGCGAACTCGAAGACATCGTTCCGCCGGACCGAGTGGCACGGCGCATCTAATCGGATTCGGTGACACGACGCATCTGACCGAACTCGAATTTCGACCAGCCGCTGGATACCCCCGCCCCCCCTGTAGCGAGAACACTCGACACGGTGGGGTGGGGGTGCCCGCTCCCGTCCAGTATCTCGTTTCCAGCCGTCGTTTCACCCCCCACCACCGCCGCGTGGAAACACTCGACACGGTGGGGTGGGTGTGTCCGTTCACCACCCCCCGACCGTCGCGACTGGTGTGTTCGCATCGTCACGACCCAAAGCTATCAGTGGCGAACGTGTATCGACAGATACGGATGTACGACGATATTTTGATCCCCACCGATGGGAGCGACCACGCCGTCCGAGCGGCCGAACACGGGGCGTTCCTCGCGGACGCGTTCGACGCGACGGTGCATCTCCTCACCGTCGTCGACCTCAGCGAGGCGGCGGGTCCGTTCTCGGCTGGCGGCGTCGACGAGGAGTTCGTCGACCGACTCGAGACGAACGCGCAGACGGCCATCGATGCACTCGACGACGCGGTCGCGGCCGTCGAGACGGTGCAGTCGTCGGTTCTGACCGGTCAACCGTCGAAGACCATCCTCGACTACGTCGACGACCACGATATCGACCTCGTCACGATGGGGACGCACGGCCGGCGAGGGCTATCGCGGTACCTCGTGGGGAGCGTCGCCGAGCGAGTCGTCCGGCAGTCCCCGGTTCCCGTTCTCACGGTGCGAGCGACGGAGCGAAGCATCGTGAACGATGGATACGACGACATTCTCGTGCCGACCGATGGGAGCGACTACGCGACGGCAGCCGTCGCTCACGCCATCGCTATCGCCGAGCAGTCCGAGGCGCGTATTCACGCCGTCAGCGTCGTGAACCTCGGCGACATCGCGACGGGGACCGAGGTGGGGGTCCCGCCGGGGCTCCTCGAGCAGTTCGAGACGCTCGCCGAAGAGTCCGCGGAGTCGGTAGCGACCGCGGCGCGGGAGGCGGGACTCGACGCGGAGACGTCGGTCAGCACCGGCGTTCCGGCCCGCAAGCTGTTGGACTACGTCGCCAACCACGACATCGACCTTGTCGCCATGGGGACCCACGGACGGACGGGGTGGAATCGACTGCTCCTCGGGAGCACGGCGGAGCGACTCGTTCGGCAAACGCACGTTCCGGTGCTCACGGTCCACAGAAGCGACGAGGAACACGAGGCATAACGGACGATAGAAATTATAGCTTAGCCAATAATAGTACGGGTATGTCCACAGATGACTCCGTAGAGATGGACGAGGCAGACGTCGACGCGTTCCTCGACAACGGTGGCACTGGTGTCCTCTCCCTCTCGACGGACGCGGACGAGGCACCGCACACCGTTCCGGTCTCGTACGGGTACGACGCGGAGACGCGGACGTTCTACTTTCGACTGTCCGTCGGTGCAAAGCGTTCGAAACCGGACCTCGCGGACCATCCGGTCTCGTTCGTGGTTCACCGGGAAGAAGACGACCGCTGGCGGAGCGTCGTCGCCAACGGCCGACTAGAAGGCGTCGAGGAGTCGGGCATCGAGACGGAGACGCTCGACGGACTCGACAGAGTCGAGATTCCGCTCGTCGACATCTTCGACGAGCCGACACGCGTGGTGCCGTTCGAGTTCTATCGCCTCGTGCCCGACAACCTGACTGGACGGGCGGAATCTCCGAGAGGGGTCTGAGTCGTCGGTTCCAATCTGCGTTGCACGGCCGAGCCAACCCATCCGAACCGGGCCGGCTCGGTCATCCTGGCAAGAGGACGTTGACGACGGCGACGACGAGGCCGGCCAGCGCCATCCGCGCCGCCGCGACGTACCACCGTTGACCGGATATCGACCCCATGTACGCGCCGAAGACGCCGAGGATACCGATGCCGAGGCCGACGGAGACGACGGCCGCCTCCGCGAGCGAGACGACGCTTCCGGCGAGGAGAAACGGCGATAAGGGTATCAGGACGCCGACGACGGGGCCCAGCCCGCTCGACGTGGCGTGTAACAGGCGCGCGCCGCGCTGTTCGTGCTCGATGCGCGTGTCGTCCAGGTCGGTGAGCATCGCCCGTTCGAGGCGGCGAATCTCTGCTCGCGTCTCCGCGCGCTCGATCTCCCAGACGCTCCAGACCGCCGAGGTTCCGAGACCGACTGCTGCGCCCAGCCCGATCTTCACGACCGTCAGGCCGTCGGGAACGCCCGAGAGGACCGACCCGATGACGACGCCGATGCAGGTCAGCGTCCCGTCGAACCCGTTGGAGATGAAGTACCGACGAGATATTGCCAGCACGTCCTCTTTCCCGAGGAGTCGACGGAACAACTCGCGAACGCCGAACACGAAACTACCCGTCCTGTAAGGTCCGTTGGTCGGTGACGAGGCGGTCGCCACAGGCGACCTGATCGACGGAGTGGACCGTCCCGCCGAGACTCTCGATGGTTTCCTCGACGGCCGAGACGTCGATATCTTCGCCCTCTAGGGTGACCTTGACGTTCTGGACCTCCTGGTCGAGTTCGATGAGTGACGTGGTCGCGCCCGCGACGCTCTCGGTCTCGCTGACCCGTTCGGTAAACGATAGCAGCGTCGGGTCGTGGGGCTTCAGCACGTCCATGACGAGGCGGCGAACGGCAGCCATGCCACTCACTCCACTTGGCGGGCACGTAAACCTCCGGTTCCTGCTAGCGGACAACAAATTTGGTGGCCGGGCGAGTCTGTGCGGACGTGGACTCCCCCGCACAAACACGGTCCGCCGAGGAGAACCCCAGACACGCACAGTCCACCGACGACATACTCGACGAACTGGGGACTGATCTCGACGGCCTCGACGCCGAGGAAGCGGCCCATCGGCGAGAGCGGTACGGGCCGAACGAAGTCGCTCGCGACGGGCAGCGCTCGCTGTTTCGCATCCTCGCCGCCCAGTTCGAGAGCGTCCTCATCTACGTCCTCGTCGTCGCCGCGGCGCTCTCGGTCTGGGCCGGCCACACCGTCGACGCCGTCCTCATCGCGGTCATCGTCGTCGCTAACGGCCTGTTCGGGTTCGTACAGGACTACCGCGCAGAGGAGAGTCTCGCGGCGCTACGCGAACTCACCGCACCGACCGCGACGGTTCGACGTGACGGGGCGACCACGTCGGTCGAAGCCACGGAACTCGTTCCCGGTGACATCATCGAACTGGAGGGCGGCGACGTCGTCCCGGCGGACTGCCGCCTCGTCGACACAACTGGATTCGAAATCGACGAAGCGGCGCTGACCGGCGAGAGCGCCCCCGTCTCGAAGGATCCATCCCCGGTCGACGCAGGGACGCCACTGGCCGAGCGCACGCCGATGGCGTACAAGGGGACGAACGTCACGCGCGGGCGGGCCGTCGCCGTCGTCACCGGGACGGGCGACGACACGGAGGTCGGTGCGATCGCCCTGGAACTGGCCGGCACCGAGGAGACCGAGACGCCGCTGCAGAGCGAACTCGACTCGCTCGGTCGGACGCTGGGCCTCGGCGTGGTGATTCTGGCTGCGCTCGTCGTCCCACTGTTGCTCTTCCAGGGGACAGAGCCGTTTCAGGCGGCCTTGACGGCGGTCTCGCTGGCCGTCGCGGCCGTGCCCGAGGGACTTCCTGCGGTCGTGACACTGACGCTGGCACTCGGCGTCCGCCAGATGGCCGACGAGAACGCGCTCGTCCGCCGTCTCCCCGCGGTCGAGGCGCTCGGCGGCGTCGACGTGGTCTGTACGGACAAGACCGGGACGCTGACGCGCGGCCAGATGACCGTCAGCAGGATGTGGGTGAACGACGACGTCGTCCAAGCAGACGAGACTGAGACGACCGACACTACGCACGAACGTGTCGACCTGTTGTTACAGGCCGGTGCGCTCTGTAACGACGCGACGACCGACGAGGGCGACCCCACCGAACGAGCGCTCGTCGACGCCGCCGAGGATAGCGGCATCGACGTGGCGTCCCTCCGCGAATCTCGGCCCCGAACCGACGAGATTCCCTTCTCGTCTGAACGCAAGTGGATGGGGACTGTCCACGGCGACCGGGCCTACGTCAAGGGTGCGCCGGCGGTCGTCCTCTCGAAGGCCGACCGGATTCTGACCGCCGACGGTCCGGTCCCGCTCACCGACGACCGGGCTGAGCGAGTCAGCGAGCAGGTCGATGCGTTCGCCGACGACGCCCTCCGAGTGCTGGCCGTCGCGTACATGGACGACGCGGTCGAAACAGACGCAGCCCCAGCAGCCGCGTTCGAGGACGGCCTCGTCTTCGTCGGCCTCTTCGGTCTCATCGACCCGGCGCGTGAGGAGGTGGCCGACGCGATCGCTGCGACGCGGGGGGCGGGCATCGACGTGAAGATGATAACAGGCGACAACGTCCGCACCGCGGCGGCCATCGCTGGCGACCTCGGGATGGACACCGAAGTCATGGAGGGACAGGTCCTCGAAGGGATGGACGACGAGACGCTTCGCGAACGCGTCGAGTCCGTCGACGTTTTCGCTCGCACCGCGCCAGAACACAAGGTCCGCATCTTGCGTGCCTTACAGGCGAACGGGCACCGTGTCGCCATGACCGGTGACGGCGTCAACGACGCACCGGCCCTGAAACACGCCGACATCGGCGTGGCGATGGGCGTCCGCGGCACCGACGTGGCAAAGCAGGCCAGCGATATCGTTCTGCTGGACGACAACTACACGACCATCGAACGGGCCATCGAACGGGGACGAAGCATCTTCGACAACGTCTGGAAGTTCGTAGCGTACCTGCTGAGCGCCAACATCGCGGAGGTGGCTATCGTCTTCATCGCGTCGCTCTTCGGCTATCTCGTCCTTCCGGCGGTGCAGTTGCTGTGGATTAACTTGCTCACCGACGGCCTGCCGGCTGTCGCACTGGGCGCGGACCCCGCGAGTGAAGACGTGATGGACCGGCCGCCCCGAGACCCCGACAGCAGTATCGTAGACCGAGGAATGCTGGGGCTGATGGGCGGGACGGGAGCGGTATCGACGATCGTGATGCTCGGGTTGCTCGTGGTCACGCTCGGCGGGGCGACGGCCGTCACGCCGTACGCGATGACAATGGTCTTTACCGGGTTCGTCGCCGTGGAGTTCGAGAAACTGTACGTCATCCGTTGGCTCAGGGCGACGCCGACGTTCTCGAACCCGTGGCTCGCGGCCGCTGTGGCCGTCTCCGCGCTCCTGCAACTGGCGGTGCTCTATACTCCCTTGAACCGCTACTTCGGGACGGTTCCGCTGGAACTGGGTGATTGGGCACTGCTCGGGGCCATCGTCACCGTCTGTCTCCTCGGCCACTTGGCCGTCGCGGTCACTGTCAGGCGATGGCAACGGGCCAACCGCTGACACCGCGTCGCCGTCTCGCCCGGGTCTTTATCGTATCTACGAGACAATGTATCGACACGGAGCGTATCACAGCTGCCCATGTACGACGACATCCTCTTTCCCACCGACGGAAGCGACACGGCGGCATCGGTCCTCGAGTACGTTTCGGACGTCGCGGCGGCACACGACGCGACGGTCCACGTCCTCCACGTCGCGGATACGAACCGGGACAGCGTCAGCGCCATCCAGGGGGAGGTCGTGGACGCACTCGAAGAGGCGGGCGAGCGCATCGTCTCCGAGGTGGCCGATGTGGTCCGCGAGCGAGGCGTCGATGTCGCGACCGACGTCGTACAGGGCGACCCGGCACGGACCATCGTGGAGCACGCCGATCGGTTCGACGTGGGCCTCGTGGTGATGCCGACTCACGGGCGACCAGGACTCGAACGTGTCCTGCTCGGCAGCGTCACTGAACGCGTCGTCAACACCTCACCGGTGCCCGTCCTCGTCGTCAACCCCGACGAAGACCGCGCCTATCGGTATCCGCCGCGTGACGTACTCGTTCCGACCGACGGCAGCGCGGGAGCGAACCGGGCGCTGGCGGAAGGTATCGACGTCGCGGCCGCGACGGGCGCGACGCTCCACGTCATCCACGTCGTCGAGACGGGTAGTCTCGGCCCCGACGCTCGCTCGGCCGTCCGAGAGAACCAACTCGACGACCGCGCGCGAGAGATCGTCGATTCAGCGGTGGAAACGGCCGAGGAGACGCTCTCGGACGTCGTCGGGACGGTCGGGTACGGGACGCCGCATCGAGAGATTCGCACCTACGTAGACACGGAGGGTATCGACCTGCTCACCCTCGGCACGCAGGGCCAGACGGACTTCAGCTGGTACGCGCTTGGCGGCGTGAGCTCGAAACTCGTCCGTGCTTCGCCCATTCCGGTGATGACGACCCGGACGGCGGAGTAATTCACTCTCCAACTGCTCGCCAGCAGAGGCATGTAGCAGCGCCCCGAAAGAACGGGTATGAGTCGCGCACAGACGCTCTGGGACCTCCTCGAAGACGGCGACGACCTCACTATCGTCTGTCACAACAACCCCGACCCGGACTGTCTGGCCAGCGCCGTCGCGCTGGGACAGATTGCCGCCAGCGCCGGCATCGACGAACGGCGCATCCTCTACAGCGGTGACATTTCCCACCAGCAGAATCGGGCGTTCGTCAACCTGCTAGAGGTAGATCTCGTCCCGTTCGACGACGATATCGTCAGGGACCGAGAGCCGGGGTCGCTCCTGGCGTTCGTCGACCACTCCACGCCCGGTGCGAACAACCGCGTTCCGGAGGGGACGCCCGTCGACGTCATCGTCGACCACCACCCGGCGGAGAACGTCGAGGCGACGTTCGTCGACCACCGCGAGGACATGGGCGCGACGGCGACAATCTTCGCAGAGTACATCCGCGAGTTGCCGATGGACCCGAACTCGCGGGTCGCCACTGCGCTCCTCTTTGCCATCCGCCGCGAGACGCTCGGCTTCCTCCGTGGCGTGACGCGAGCGGAGTACGAGGCAGCGGGCTACCTCCACGGCTACACCGACCCGGACCTCCTCCGGCAGCTGTCGAGTCCGGCTGTCAGCGGCGCGACGGTCGATGCCATCGCCGACGCCATCGACAACCGAACCGTCCACGGGTCGGTACTCATCTCGCAGGTCGGTCGCACGAGCGAACGCGACGCGCTCCCGCAGGCGGCCGACTACCTCGCAACGCTCGAAGGTATCGAGACGGCCATCGTCTTCGGCATCGTCGACGACGCCATCCAACTCAGTGCTCGCTCGACGGACTCACGGAGCAATATCGGTGAGATACTGCACGACGCCTTCGAGGGCGTCGGCAGCGCCGGCGGGCATCGGGAGATGGCTGGCGGTGAGATACCCCTCGGCGTCTTCGCCGGATACACCGAGGACGACGCACAGTTCGTCGCCATCGTCGAAGAAGTCGTCACCGCTCGATTGCTCGCAGCGCTCAACATCCGGAAAGAGCGAGAGCGCAAAGAAACGGAGGCGGACGAGGAAGACGAAGCGGAATGACGAACCGAGACGATGTGAGCGGGCTCCGAGACGGTTCGAGCGGACTCCGAGACGATTCGCTCAGACGAAGCGGAAGGTCTCGAGATTCTTCGGGTTGAACGTCCGCATATTGAAGTTCTGGTACAGCGCCGAGGAGAGCTGGTTGGTCGAGCTCTCGTCGCCGTGGACACAGAGCACCTTCTCGGGTCGAGGATGCATCGTCTCGACGAACGTCTCCAGTCCCTGCCGGTCGGCGTGGCCGGAGAAACCGTCGACCGTCTCGACAGCCATGTTCAGGCTCATCCGCTCGGCGCGCGGGCCGCTGCTGTCCCCGAGCGAGATTTCGTCCTGGCCGCGCTGAATCTGCCGTCCGAGGGTCCCTTCGGCCTGGTACCCGACGAAGACCATCGTGTTGTCCGGGTCCGAACCGAGCAGGCGGAGCCACGACATGACGGGGCCGCCGGTGACCATCCCGGAGGTCGTGAGGATGATAGCCGGGTCGCCGTCGGCGATGTCCTGTCGCATCTCCTCCCCGCCGTCGACCTGCTGGAACTGCTCGGCGAGGAACGGGTTCTCGTCGTCGTAGAGGATGCGGTTGCGGAGACTCTCGCGGAGGTACTCGGGATAGGCCGTGTGGATGGCCGTCGCCTCGCGAATCATCCCGTCGAGGTAGACGGGCATCGTCGGGATCTCGTCCTTTCGCATCGCCTCTTCGAGGACGAGCATCAGTTCCTGCGAGCGACCGACGGCGAAGGCGGGGATGAGGATGTGACCCTCCTCTTCCTGGGCCTCGTTGATGACGCGTTTGAGCACGCGCTCGGAGTCGGCCTGATCGGTCTGGTAGTCGTTTTTCCCGCCGTAAGTCGATTCGAGGATGAGCGTCTCCACGCGCGGGAAGTCGTTGACCGCGCCGTCCAGCAGGCGGGTGTCCTTGTAGTGGATGTCACCGGAGAACGCGACGTTGTAGCGACCCTCGCCGATGTGGAAGTGACATACCGCAGAGCCGAGGATGTGGCCCGCGTTGTGCATCGTGAGTTTGATGTCCGGTGCGATGTCGGTGACGTTGCCAAAGTCCAGCGGGATGGTGTGTTTCAGTGCGTCCCGAACTTGCTGACTCTCGTACGGTGGGGCGCGGCCCTCCTTCGCGGCCACGTCTAAGTAATCCAGTTGGAGCAGCCCCATCAGGTCACGCGTGGGCGCGGTGGTGTAGATGGGACCGTCGTAGCCGTACTTGAACAGGATGGGGATGAGCGCCGAGTGGTCGAGGTGGGCGTGAGTTAGCACTACGGCGTCGATGGAGTTCGGCCCGGCGGCGAGCGCCTCTGGAACCTGTAGATACGGGACCTCTCCTTTGGCACCAGGCTTGTCGCCGCAGTCGACGAGGATACGCGACTCGGGTGTCGAGAGGATGAACGAGGCCCGCCCGACTTCCCGGCAACAGCCCAGCGTCGTGAGCCGGACCCAGTCGTCGTCTGCGGTCATCGGTCGATTGATCTGCCGACCGACACGCTCTAAGATGTCCCGCCGGTCGTCCCGTTCCTGTTTCAGGAAGTTCCGAACGTTCGAGACCGTCGAGGACTCCATCGGTGGCGTGCGGACGACTTCGGGGGTCCAGCCGACGCTGGCGGCTATTTGGTCCAGCGTTTCGCCGTGACGACCGATGACGCGCCCGGGTTTCTCGGCCTCGATGAAGACCTCGCCGGTCGTCGAATCGAAATCGAGGTTCTGGACGCCGGCATCTTCCGGAATCGTCTCTTGGATGCGCGCCTCCGCCTCGGCCTGCGGGACGAGTGCGTCTGGCGTCGGTCGGACGTTGATGCGTTTCCGAAGCGTTTGGGCGAGGTTGCGGACGATGCCGTCGCGGTTGGCAATCTCTCTGGCGTCCGGCGTGTAGATGACCAGTTCCGGTCCCTCGAAGGTGACCGACGAGATAGTGATGTCCTCGGGTGTCTCTGCTTCGACCTGTGCTTTGATCTTCTCAAGCGCCTCGTCTGCCGTACTCATGGATGCGGAAATTACGATTGAAGACAGCAGCCGTCGGAGAACAACGGCTATCGAATGTCGTTATCTAATCGATACGCGAGCACGGATAAGAACCTTTGCTTCCTGATACGCACGACGAAACCACCCGGATTCGACCTGTGGTTCGATACCAAACACCCACGAGCGTTTCTATCGTCCGTTTTTAGTGGCTCGCGCCTAGACTATCACACATGGGTTTTGGTAGCTACGACGAGTCCGAGCAAAAGGACCAGGACGTGGATACGGACGAAGACGACGGCGTCGCTGTCCACGAGAACGACCACGACGGGAGCGTGTCGTTCGATACCGAGGCGTCGACGAGCGATCTCGTCGACCGTCTCGGTGAAATGAAAGACGAAGAGTAGCGAGGGGCGCGACCGTAGGGAGCAGCCCTCGGGTTCAGCGAGCGGAGAAGGACCGGAGGTCCCGCAGGCAGTCGGGCGGCGTTGCCGCCCGACGACGGCGATAGCCGCGAGCAATAGCGCGGTTCGGAGCGAGCGAGAACCGCGAACCGGAACGGCGACCGCAGGGAGCCGTGAAGTGGACGACGGGCGCACTTCGCGGCCCACCGTTTTCCGCCATTTTCGAACCGAACAGCGCGATCTCAGCGCTGCGCAAGCCCGACAGCGATACCTACGCGTTCAGCGTCGCTTTCAGGTCGCCGTTCTCGTCGAGTTGCTCCAAGATGTCACTGCCACCGACGAACTCCCCGTCAACGAACGTCTGGGGAACGGTCTCGCGGCCACTGTACTCCGAGAGGGCCTCGCGGTAGGCCTCCGTCGCGGTGAGGACGTTCACCGTCGCCACGTCGTCGCGGTGTTGCTGGATGAGGCCGACGGCCTTCCGGGAGTAGCCACACTGGGGCATCAGCTCGGTCCCCTTCATGAACAGGGCCACTTCGTTGTTCTCGATGGTCTCCTCGACCTTCGTCTGGACCTCTTCGCGGGACAGCTCTTCGGGTTCGAAGCTCATGGCTGGCCGTAGCACGCCGGGAGGGAAATGGCTACCGCCGTGGTTCGCTGTTCGTTTGGCGCGCGTCTCTGCTCACTCCGGCGTCGACGTGGTGAGTTCGATGGCGTGAATGTCACGCGTGAGGTGCTCGCCCAGCGCGTCGTGGACGAGCTGGTGCTGGTCGACGAGTGACTGCCCTTCGAAGGCCGGCGACACAACGTCGACGGCGTAGTGTTTGTCGTCGTCCGGGTCGCGCGGCGTCGTCACGGTCACGTCGGCGTCGGGAATCTCCGCCTCGATGAGAGCCTCGACTTCGTCGGCGTTCATATCGGTGAGAGAGCGCCCGCGAGGAAAACAATTGGCTTCCCGCGCCCGTCGGAGAATTGGCGTGTCGCTACTCGCGGGCCACTCACGGGCTGCTCACTCCCCGACCTGTAGCTCCCGGCCGATCCCTGTCGCCAGTCCCGCGATGCCCGCGACGACGAGGACGACGCCGACGAACCAACCCGGCGTCTGCGAGGCCGTGAGCGTCGCTATCCAGAGCCCAGCGGCCAGCGAGAGGCCGCCAGCGACGACGAACTGGACGAACCGCTCCATGTCGATGGCTGTCGCCAGCGGCCGGAAAGCTCTGTCGGTGGCGAAGTAGTTTGGGGCTGGCGTCTCTCCACCCGAGTATGAGCGACGCGACGCTCGTCTACGACGACGACTGTGGCTTCTGTACGTGGTGGGCCGAGTTCCTCGAATCGCGGTCGACCCTCGCGCTGGTCGGCTTCTCGGAACTCGACGAGAACCTCCGCGCGCGCCTGCCCGAAGACTACGAGTCGTGTTCGCATCTGGTAACCGACGACCGGGTCTACTCCTGTGGGGCCTCCATCGAGGCGGCGCTCGTCAGAACAGAGATGGGCAAGCCGGCGCGTCCCGTCGCGGAGTTCCTCGGGCAGTTCGGCGAGTACGAGACCCTGCGCGAGCGTGGCTATCACTGGGTGGCAGACAACCGCGACACGCTCGGGAAACTCCTCTCGAAGACGCCGCCCGCTCGGCGGAAGCGGCCCGGAGAGCGCTGAGACCGCCGACTCGTCGTCACGAGTCGCACGCCGCTCGCTCGCGGTCGCTCAGCGCCCTTGCCGCAGACGCAGGTCGTCCAAACTCACGGGACTTACGTACGCGCCCACGCGCTCGCGCGACCACCACGCTCCGGTCTCCCGTCGCTCCTCGGGCGTCGTGAACCGATACCGGTAACGAACCGCGCGAACGTGTTCGGGTGCGGCCCCCGAGAAGGGGTCGTCCGCCAGTAGCGACAGCGTCGCCTCGTCGGCCGAGAGGAGCCGCTCTAAGAAGGCGGGGAACCACGGGCTTCGACGCGGTGACGACCGCATCGCGGCGAACCACAGCTGCCAGTCGAGGCGATGGTGATAGGGCGCGACCTGTCGCGGGCGCTGTGTCGGGTCCGTGGGCTTGCCCGCGAACTCGTAAGTCTGCCACTCCGTGTCTTCAGTAATCGTCTCGTCAGTGGTTCCCTGCACGACGAGTTCGTAGCGGTCCCGGGTTATCGACCCGAACGCGCCGTAGGTGTTGACCAGCGACAGCGGGTCGAAGGAGGTGTTCATCACCTGCGACTGAGAGAGCATGTTCCTGACCGGGCGGATACTGCGAGCGAGGACGACGACGGCCAGCACGATGGCGAGCGCCTGCAGGTACAGCGGTGGGTCGGCGGCCGTCGGCGCGGAGACGGGAACGAGCGAGGTGAGGACGCCGTCGCTGAACGCGGCGATGGCCTGCACGATGGTCAGCGCGTTCAGCCACGAGAAGTTCCCAGTGAGCATCAGCCACCCCTGAAAGCCGATTGTCGCCGCGCCCGCGACGGACGCCCAGGGCTGTGGAGCGAAGTAGAGGAACGGCACCGCGAGTTCGACGACGTGGTTGCCGAGTACCTCGACGCGGTGGAACCGGTCGGGGAGGTGGTGGACGTGCCAGCTAAGTGGGTTCGGGATGGGCTGAGTCTCGTAGTGGTAGTCCATCGCCGTGAGGTTCCGCCAAACGTCGTCGCCGCGCATTTTGATGAGGCCCGCGCCGAACATGTTGCGAAACAGAACCCACTTGAGTAGCCAGACGACGACGACCGGCGGACCGCTCGGCCCGGCCCCGAGGAACACCGCCAGAAAGCCGGTTTCGAGCAGCATCGACTCCCAGCCGTAGCCGTAGAACGTCTGTCCAGCGTTGACGAAGGAGAGGTACAGTCCCCAGAGGACGAGCCACAGGGCCATCGATGCGGGGACGGCGTAGGGCGTCGGGAGCCAATAGGGACCGGCCACGAGCGCCACTATGGAGAGGGCGACGCCGGCCCACGCCGCGATACCGGTCGCGCGGTCGCTCGGATAGTAATAAAAGAGGCTCGGTCGCTCGCGGAAGGAACTGCGCTCGACGTACTGGGTGAGTGGAAGGAGTCCGTCCTCGCCGGCCAGCGGCCGGAACTGCGTGGCAGCGACGAGGAAGGCGAGAAGGTAGATGACTGCGAGCGACCGCTGGAAGAGGAATCGGACGAGCCAGTAGCTCTCGGGAAGCCACTCAACCATATCCGGTGGTGACTCCGCGACGTTGTTAGGAATACCGGTCAGTCCACGGTTGGGTCCCTGGTCTACGTCGGGGGTGCCCTCGTCGGTATCTCGGTGAAACTGGTCCGCCGAACGTGGCGCGAGCGGTAGGGACGCTACCCTACGCCTTCAGTTGTTGATGGGTCGGCTTCATACAGCGGTCCTGCACGACGCGGCGGCCCGCCTGCTCTGCGCGCTCGACGGCGTCGTCGTCGTGGATGCCCAACTGGAGCCAGACCACCTTTACGTCGTCGCGTTCCAGCGCGGCGTCGACGATGTCGCTGACTTCCTCGCTCGGCCGGAACACGTCCACGATGTCGATCTCGCCGGGGACGTCCGCGAGCGAGTCGTACACTTCCCGACCGAATATCTCGTCGGCGAAGGGGTTGACCGGGACCACGTCGTACCCATGATCGAGGAGGTACTTCGGTATCTCGTGGGCATCCTTGCCGGGCGTAGCCGAACACCCCACGACAGCGACGCGGTTCAGATCTAATATCTCGCGGAGTTCGTCGTCGTCGGTGACGGGCATACGCCAGCGTACGCCACGAGCGGACAAAATAGATGCGGCGGGATCCTCAAAGCTGGAATCTAACGGGAAATATCTTGAGTAGCAGTTATGATGATCTGAACTGTAAATCTAATCAATCACTGCACAACCTTCTAAACAGTAGGCGGTTCAACTCGGACTGCGGGACGTTTCCGAACTCGCGGTGTGAGAAGCGTGTGATGAGACCAGAGTATGTCAAACGACGAAATCGAGACAGACATCGGTGATTTCGACGAATCGAGCAGCGGTGGCTGGGGGGCGACCAACGAACCGACGGCGGCAATCACAGACGCGGTTGCAGTGGAGACGAATCGCGCGGCGAACGAACTCCCGCCACTGAACGAGTACGTCGAAGCGGACGCGCTGAACGCGCTACTCTGTAGAGACGGCTTCGATACCGACGTTCAGGTATCGTTTACCTACGAGCAGATCAGGGTGACAGTCGATAGCTCCGGCTATCTGTTCGTCCAAACGCGAGAGTGACGGGCCCGTCGACTACTCGGTCGGTACCTTCGTTCACTCGTAGGTATGTGTGTATCCGCCGTCGAACAGCAGATCAGCGCCGTTTAAGTGCTTCGCGTGGCCGGAGAACCCGAAGACAAAGAGGTTCGCGACTTCGGCGGGCGTCATCATCTCTTTCGTGCGGGCTTGCCCCAGCATCACGTCCTCGATAACAGCCTGTTCGTCGATTCCTCGTTCGGCCGCGGTATCTTCGATTTGGTCGACCATCAGCGGCGTCAGCACGTAGCCGACGCTAATAGAGAACCCGCGTAGCGTTCCTTCCCCTTCTGCGGCGATCGCCCGCGTCAACCCCCGAAGTCCGTGCTTTGCCGTGATGTACGCCGGTTTGTCCTTCGTGGCGTAGTGGCCGTGGACCGAAGACATGTTGGCGACGGCACCGACGCCGTCGTCCGTCGCGCGGATGTGCGGCATCGCCGCCTGTGCCGCCTTGAACGGCGCGCGCAACATCACGTCGAGCAAGCGGTCGTACTGCTCCATCGGGAACTCCGGGATGCTCGCGATGTACTGCATGCCCGCGATGTTGGCGACGAAGCGAACCTCGCCCTCCTCGGCGGCGGCGTCGACGACGGCTTCGATGTCGTCGTCGTCGGTGAGGTCCGTTTCGACGCCGTGGAACGTTCCGGGAACGTCACAATCTGCGGCGATGTCGGCCGTCTCGTCGAGCCCGTTGGCGTCGACGTCGGCCCCGACGACGGTGAGTCCGTTCGCCGCCAGCGCGACGGCTGTCGCGCGGCCGATCCCGGAGGCCGCGCCGGTGACGAGCGCCACGGTATCTGCAGTGAAGTGGGGGTCGTCGAGGACGAGGAAGTCGGCCGCGGTCAGTTCAGGTGCGCTGAGGTCGAACTCGGAGTCAGTCACGGGACATCACTCGATTGGAGGGTCGTCCCGGCGAACATTAACTTCCCGCCCCCGGCCAACTGCGCCCGCATATATATGGTAAGTACCTGATTACCCGGGGTCTAAGACGATATAGCCGGTAGATAGTAATGGTGCGTCCCGCTGTAGACGTATTTACGACAGATGTCTACCAACACGAGCAAGACCGAAGACAGATACGCGACGGCCGGCCCGAACACCGAGAGCTTCGACCGCTACCAGCACGTCACCACCGGCGAGGACTCCCTCATCTACGACATCGAGGTCGAGGATGCCTGGATACAGTCCCCAGTCTCCGTGAGTCTCGACGAGTGGCAGTAATCGCGGCTCCGCGGGAGATACACCGCCCGCTACCGATACGCCGACCCTGCCGCCTCCCTGACCGCGACCGACGTACCGACGCGCCTTCTCTCCTCGCCCGCGCCCCCGCGGGCGAGACAAACAGTATCCGGCTAGCGGCGGCTACGTCGAACGGTTCGCCAGCGACCACCGCTCGGATCCAACCGAGTGTCCTCCGCGAGGCCCGCTCGACGTTCGACGGCAGTCGGTGGTACCGAGACGCTTCGCACGACTGATTCCGCAACCGGTCTCGCTCGATGGCAGTCTGTCTTTTGGCTTCTCGTTCGCGCGCCGCGTCGTTCGGTCCCCGGTTACGTTCACATCGTTTCGACCGTCTCACGGCGTTTCATCCGATGATATCTTCCCGAGAGCGAGTTATGAGGGGTATAATCGGAACGGGCGAAACGGTCTCTGTTGCACACCGGTCCGTCGTCGAGACCCGCGGGAGGTCGGTACTTGCGAGCACCGTCGTCACTGTTCGGGCTCGCGGAGGTGTTCAGTACCCCACTCGGCCATCGCGGTGATGACCGGTTCCAGCGACGCCCCGTGGTCGGTCAGTGAGTAGTGGACGCGGAAGGGCTGTTCGTTGATCACCTCTCGCGCGACGAGTCCCTTCTCCTGGAGGTCCGCTAAGCTGTCCGAGAGCACCTTCGAGGAGATGCCGTCCACGTCGTCTTTCAGTTCGTTGAATCCCGACGGGCCGCTGTCGAGCAGTCGATGGACGATGACTGGGTGCCACTTCTTTCCGACCAACGTCGCCGTCGTAGTGATGGGACACCACTCTTCACCGGCACACCAGATTTCCAGTTTCTCTGCGCCGTCGCTCATAGACCGGTATACACCCCCCAGCGACTAAGCATTACGTACAGTAACCGACTAACTAGTGGTAATTCGCTTCCCGGGGCAACGACAGTCGTCCCCCGGTTCCGCTCAAGAGTTACGTAGGTGGCGAGCGACGGTCTTCGCATGTCCGACCCGTTCGTGATCATCGGCGGCGACGCCGCCGGCCTCAGCGCCGCCAGTAAGTTCGCCCGCGAGAACCCAGACGGCGACGTCGTCGTCTTCGAGCGGGGACGGTGGATATCGTACGCGCACTGCGGAACACCGTACTACGTGAAAGGCGAGGTCGACCGACTCACCGACCTCCTCTCGCTGTCGCCCGAAGCGGCCGAAGAGCGTGGTATCGACCTCCGCCGGGAACACGAGGTCGTCGCCATCGATACCGACGCACAGACCGTCACCGTAGAGAGCAGTGGCGACGGCGAATCGTTCGAGCAACCCTACGGCAACCTGCTCGTCGGAACTGGCGCACACGCCATCACCGACCCGATACCGGGCAGTCGACGCGACATGGCCTTCACGATGCACGGGCTGGACTCGGCGGCCGCGGTGCGCGCGGCGTTGTCGCCTTCCGACGAGGCGGCCGTCGACACCGACATCGAGTACGTCGACGCCGACCTCGTCGAGAAATACGCCGACCGGGAGCCACCAGAACGGGTCGCCGTCGTCGGCGGCGGCTACGTCGGGATCGAGATGGCCGAGGCGTTCCACGCTCACGGCCTGGAGACCCACCTCTTTCAGCGCTCGTCGCACCTCTTACCACCGTTCGGCGAAGCGGTCGGTGAGCGAGTAGCCGACCACCTCCGCGAGCGGGGCATCGAACTCCACCTCGACACCGCCGTCTCTGAACTCGCTGGCGGGGACAGCGTCGAGACCGTCGTCCACGAGGACGGACGAGTCTCGGTGGGCCTCGCACTCGTCGGCGTCGGCATCGAACCGAACACGGACCTGCTCTCCGAGACGCCGGTCGAACTGGGCGAGTCGGGAGCCGTCGCCGTGGACGAGTATGGCCGGACGACCGCCGAGAACGTCTACGCCGCGGGCGACTGTGCCGAGGACCGCCACGCCGTCACCGGCGAACCGACGTGGGTGCCGCTGGGACTGACCGCCAACCGCGCCGGACGGGCCATCGGGCAGACGGTCGCCAGCGACCCGGAACCGGTCGGCGACGTGGCGGGAACGGCCGTCGTCAAAGCGCTCGAACTGGAGTGTGGCCGCGTCGGGTTCGTCGGCGACGAGTCGGCTCGCGACGCCGGTTTCGAACCGGTCACGACGACGATTACCGCTGGATCTCGCTCGGGGTACTACCCGGGCGGCGACGAGACGACGGTGACGTTGACAGCCGACCGGGGAACAGGAAGGCTTCTCGGAGGTGCTATCGTCGGCCGTGACCGAGCGGCCATCCGCATCGACACGCTGTCGACGGCGCTCGAATCCAACCTCACGGTCGCGGAACTCGAACGGCTGGATCTCGCCTACGCGCCGCCCTTTAGCCCCGTCTGGGACCCCGTCCTCGTCGCGGCGAAGGTCCTGCGCGGTGAACTGGACTGAACGCGAGTGCGCAGGCTACCACGCGGCGTCCAATACCGCTTCGATGTCCTCAGGGGTCGGGTCTAACGCCGGCGGTGCGTTCGCCATGAACGAGTCTGACAGGACGGCCTCGGCGACCGCCGGGAATTCGTCGCGGGACGGCCCGTCGACGTCGCGGATGCGCGTCGGGAGGTCCAACGCCGCGGCGACGTCGGCGACTGCCTCGACGACGGCGGTCGCCGGGTCCTCGGCGTCGGCTACGCCGAACGCGTCCGCGAGCAGCGCTCGCCTGCCGTCGACGCGGTCGAAGAGGTAGTCGAGCGCGTGTGGAGCGACGATGGCGTGGGCGGCTCCCTGTTGCACCCCGTACGTGCGCGTGAGGCCGTGCCCGAAGGAATGGAGTAGCGAGAGCGTCGTTCCCTCGGATCGGGAGATGCCGTACTGGACGAGCACCAACCCGCGAGCCAGCGTCTGGTACACCCAGTCGTCGTCTCGGCCGTCGCCGAATGCGAGCAGCCCCTCCTGCAGCAAGGAGAGTCCTCGCATCGCCGTCGCGTCGGTGACTGGTGTCGCGTTACGGGCATACAGCGTCTCGACGCCCTTATCTAAGCCGTTCATTGCAGACCCGGCGAGGACACTCCGGGGCGTCGTGGCGATCAGCTCCGGATCGTAACACACTGCGGCGGGCATCAGCCCCGGGTCGGAGATACCGCCGTTCGCCGCCGATTCGACGGGACAGGTTTCCGGGTCAGCGGAGACGCCCGCGACCATCGTGAGGTCCGCTCCGGCGAGCGTCGTCGGGATTGCGATGATAGGCGGGAGACCGCTATCGGGAACCGTGATCGTGCCCGTCTCGACGAGTTCCGCTCCGAGCGCTTCTGGTTCGCGCTCGCTCGCTACTAACACCGCGAGGACCTTCGCCACGTCGAGGCTACTGCCGCCGCCGACGCTGACGATCGCGTCCGCGCCACTCTCTCGAAACGCCCCCAACGCGTCGATAGCGGTCCCGAGACGCTTCGCTGGCGTCGTCTCGGCGAACACGCTGGCGAGTCGGTCACCGAGCCCCGTTTCGATGGGATCCATCACCGCTGCCGTCTCGCCGACGGTCGATCCGGTGACGACGAGGGCTCGGCCCCCGTCGTGGGCGGTTAGTTCCGAATCGAGGTCGGCGACGCAGTTTGGCCCGTAGCGGAGTGCGGCCGGGTCGTACTCGAAGTGGAACGGCTCGCCGGGATTGTCAGGAGTTACGTCGGTCATTCTGCCGACTCACTCCCCCTCGGGAATCGTCGGTCCGTCGAAGTCCGGGAGTTGCCGTTCGATGGTCTCTCGCTCGTCTTCTACCCACTCCGGGAGCGCGAGCGAGGAGCCGAGTTCGTCGACGGACTCGTCGACGGTGAACCCCGGTTCCATCGTCGAGATCTCGAAGAGGATGCCGTTCGGCTCGCGAGCGTACAGCGCGTGGAAGTATACCCGGTCGATGACTTCGCTCGGGCGCAACCCCCGTTCGAGGTACTCATCGCGGAACACCTCCAGTACCTCGACGCCCTCGGCTCTGAACGCGACGTGATGGACCGTTCCAACGCCCATCTGTCCGTACTCGTCGTCGGTCTCGACGAGGTCGATCACCGAGCCGAACCCGCCGGCAGCGCTTCGGTATCGGTGGCGGTTGCCCTCGGTCGCCTCGTGTTCGTAGCCGAACACTTCGGTGAGCAGCTCCGCGGTCGGCTTGACCGAGGGAACGGCGAGCGTGACGCTGTAAAACCCCCGGAGCTGTTTGTCCTCGGGTACTGGGCTGTCGGCCCACGGGACCGCGTCGGTTTCGGCGTCCGCCGCGACCAGTTCGAGACCGATGCCGTCGGGATCCTCGAACTGCAGGACTGTCTCGTCGAACCGCTCGGTCCGCTCGATCGTGACGCCGTGTGAGTCGAGGCGTTCGGTCCAGTATTCGACCGAGTCCTCGGGGATGAGATACGCGGTATCCTGCGTCTGGCCCGCGCCGAAGTGGCCGTCCCGTCCCTGATTCGTCCACGGGAAAAACGTGATGTTGGTCCCGGGCGTCCCCTCACCGTCACCGAAGTAGAAGTGGTACGTGCCGGTGTCGTCGTGGTTGACCGTCTTCTTGACGAACCGAAGCCCCAGCGTCCCGACGTAGAAGTCGGCGTTTCGCTGCGGGTCGCCGGCGATGGCCGTGACGTGATGAAGCCCGGATATGTCGGGTGCCATACGATCGGTTACGGCGTCGTGGTTTGTGTCCCTTTCCTCACCCCCATGTCACCCGGGGACGCAGGTGTAACTACGTCACCAGAGGCAAGTGAACCGTTAACACGAACGCGCCGGTATCTGCGCTATGACCTGTCCGCAGCTGGTGTACCGCGAGCGAGACGGTGACCAGTCCTTCGACACGGCCCGTGCGTTCTGTACCATCGTCGACGAGTTTGTCCAGCCGATGCGCGCCGACATCTGTAACGACCGGTACGCGCTCGACCACGAACGGGACTGTGAGATATATTGCGCGTACACTGAATCCGGCGGTGAGGGGGAGTGACCTACGAGGCGTACCTCGACGGCGACCCGGTCATCGTCACGGCGGCGCTGACCGGCGGCGTCCACGGGAAGGAGACCAACCCGAACATCCCCGAGACACCCGAGGAAATCGGGCGGGCGGCGGGGGCAGTCGAGGCCGCCGGCGCGTCGGTCGTCCACCTTCACGCTCGCCAGCAGAACGGGGAACGCAGTTTCGAGACCGAGCGTTTTCAGGAGATTGACGACGCGGTTCGCCGGCACACCGACGATATCATTGTTCAGCACTCGACGGGCGGGACCGGTGCGCCCGACGCCGACCGGCACCTCCCCCTTCGGACCGACCCGCCGCCGGAGATGGCCTCGCTCGACATGGGGCCGTTGAACCGCTACGATCTCCTCACCAGCGAGAACACCCGCGGACTGGTGGACTCGCTGCACGCAGAGATGGTCGAGCGCGGTATCAAACCGGAACTGGAGGTGTTCAACGACGGCCATCGAAACGAACTCCACGGGTTACTCGACCGCCGAGACCTCGCCGACCCGGTCTACGCGACGCTCATCTTCGGACCGGGAACGCTCACGCGCCCGCGCCCGGAGAACTTTCTCACTGCGACCGGGGACCTGCCCGATGGTACGCTGTTCAACACGCTTGGGTTCGGACGACACCAACTACCGTTTGCGGTGATGGGGCTCTTGTTCGGTGGACACGTTCGTGTTGGGCTCGAAGACAACGTCTACTATCGCCGCGGTGAACCAGCCGAGAGCAACGCACAACTCGTCGAACGGGTCGTCCGTCTCGCCGAGGAACTCGGCCGCCCGCTCGCGACCACCGACGAATCCCGCTCGATACTCGGGCTGAACGGGTAAGTCCCAGACTTGGCGTCACTACCGACGAGTGGCTGCAGGGGACAGGACTTACGGCTCGACAGGCCTAACCGATGGTATGGGCGAACTGCGTTGCAGGCGCTGTGACGAACCGCTAGCGACCGGTCTCGTAGCGACTGGGCAGCGACACTGCTGTCTCAACGCTACGCCGATTGCCGGTGCCTGTCCCACGCACGGCCCGGTTGCGCCATACGATGCGGTCGAAAAATAGCGGGCTGCGATTCAGCCTATCGTAGAAAACGAGTAGCTTACGCGACGATACTCGCAGCGGCGATGAACGACCATCGCGTTCCGCTCTCCGTCTCGCGCTCTTTCGATGCCGCTTTCGTCTCGTTTCGAGGGTGTTTCCAGTTCATGGTATCTACCCATTTGCGCTCGATGCTGAAAAGTATTTGCATATTGATACTTTGTCGTGGTCGTTTATGCACAACGTGTGTACTGAGAACGGGAGAGATACGAACGCAACCGGACGAAAAATCCTGTATGTCGGCTTGTCTCCACCATCATGAGAGCAAACGTATTCAACACCGAACCAGTGAAGGTTCGTAGAAGATGACACTGAGATGCACACAATATGCCTCGAATCTTCGGTTTTCCGCTCTCGGCGTCGTCACCGGTCAGTGAAGATACACACAAAGTAGCGGAATAGCGCTCCAGAGCGCCACTCGGGTTCATCTTGGTAACAAGTGGCAAGATAATACTATAACCCCTCGTCTATTAGCCCGTACTATCCATGAAGAAGCAGGAGCTCATCCACCTTCACAGCCTGCTCGCACAGGTACAGCACAGCTACGAAGCCGACACAGGCTCGGACGTGGAACACGACGAGTACGCCGAACTCGGTGTCAAACCGACCTCGATTCACAAGTCGAAAACCGACCACAAAGACGCCGTCTTCGCTCTCGCAGACGGACTCACGTCGGATATGGCCGCCGAAAGCGACGAACCGCTCACGCTCACCGCCGACTGAGCATTCTCAAGTAGATCCCGCAGACATCCTTCATACCCGGTAGCACCTGCTATTTTCGCCTCGCGTGGTACACGGTATCGGAACTCTCAGTTCACTTATACGGTTCGGAACCATAGTTTACCTGTGAGCGAAGATACAGGGCGACGGAATCTCCGTATGCCTACAGACGACGAACTGTTCGCGGTCGTAACTGAACACCTCGGTGGAAACCACGTCCGCATCCGCTGTGAGGACGGCGAAACCCGCCTCGGACGCATCCCCGGTCGGATGAAGTTCCGAACGTGGATCGAACAAGACGACATCGTCCTCGCCGAACCGTGGGACTGGCAGGACGAGAAAGCCAACATCGAGTGGCGATACAAGGGCCAGGACGCGGACCAGCTCCGCGCCGAAGGCCACATCGACTCCCTGACCGCCTGATCGACCTATTTTGCAGTCACGCGTCGTAGTCTCGTAGCGACTGGTTCCGCCAGCAGTGACACACGACTTGTCGTTCTCGATGTCCCGCTTGCGACGTGCGAGCGTGCCGTGTACGTAGCTCTCCAGAGA
This sequence comes from Haloarcula amylovorans, assembly GCF_004681185.1. Taxonomy (GTDB): domain Archaea; phylum Halobacteriota; class Halobacteria; order Halobacteriales; family Haloarculaceae; genus Haloarcula; species Haloarcula amylovorans. The sequence continues at coordinate 1,434,675 of NZ_SRIF01000002.1, forward strand.
GATACGATCGCTCTGTAGGTCCGCTCGTCACTGAACCACGTCTTGTCAAAAGTCAGTATAATTCATATCGGTTATTACTTTCTATCAGATACCGACGCTGCATGGCGATTTCGCGTGTGATGACTTCACGTTACGTATGCGGCATGTGGGGTCTGCACAGAGCGGGTTCGAGACGAGTCATTTATATGTCCCCCTCCCATCGAATGAAATGCGAAGGTCGCCCCGGGCCGCCCGGGACGACACGGCCCGCCGCGATCGTGCGGCGAGCCACTAACCCATGAGGATTCCACCCCTGCGGTCCGCCGTCAAGATGGAATCTGATGTGAGCCCACGGACCCATACAGTAGTCACCATCGACGTAGGAGTCGATGGGTTACGCTTCCGACGGAGTGCAACCACTTCCGCCGCTGATGTATATCAGCACATTCCGGTTGATCCTGCCGGAGGCCATTGCTATCGGAGTCCGATTTAGCCATGCTAGTCGCGCGGGTTTAGACCCGCGGCATATAGCTCAGTAACACGTGGCCAAACTACCCTACAGACCGCGATAACCTCGGGAAACTGAGGCCAATAGCGGATACAGCTCTCATGCTGGAGT
>NZ_SRIF01000020.1 GCF_004681185.1 Haloarcula amylovorans
AGGGAGTTCCTTGCGCGTTGTTTCCCGAATTTCTGTGGCCTGCTGGAGCGGCTGACAGTCTGGGTCCGTGTGGATGTGAATGGACGTTCCGACGCCGACTGGTCCACGTTTCTTGATCCAGACTGTCTCACCCGACATTGATCCAATGCTAGAGCCGTTTTCTCTCTGAATTGGCTTAGTATTTCGGCTGCGAACAGTTCTTGGATGCGCTATTGCCGGTACTAGCAGTATGTGGGCTCCCAGCGACTCCCGTCAGGGCTGGCAGTCACGGGAGGCTATCGCATGATGGGGGCACAAGCGACTCCCACGTCGATCACTCGGCCAGAAAACGGCCCTGACCGCCGTCAGCTGTCAGAGGCCCGGTATCGGCCAGGACCGTGATTGGATTACTGTCAGTATCTTTTGTAAAAGCGTGGGCTGTTATCGCAAGTCACAGTTGGGACCGGCACCGGAGTGCCGTCAGCAACGGGGAGAGGGGGAAGCCGCGAGTGCCTCTGACAGCGAACGTAACCGCACTAGAATCATCAGCTGGCCAGTTGGAAAATTTTCTTGCCAACCAAGTTGTGTCCGCCACGTCAGTCCCGGCGCCGTCGCCCAGTTCGGGCCCACCAACACATAGCTGGCGCTATCCGGCCGGCAACCTCGTCCACTACACCGAGTGGACTGCCGAGTTCGCCGCCGTCGAGAATCTCCTACATCAGCTGGAGGGTGGCGACTTGAGTCAAGTGAGCCCGATGCCCTCAGCTAACAGTTCATGCGAACGAAGCGCGTCATCGTGGGTCGCATGGATGTGCTGGATCATTACTTCGTTGACGCCAACGCGGTCCGCAAGTTGCTTGAGAAGAGACGCAAGCGTCTCTGGACTCCCGGAAATTGCGCGCGGCCATTCATCATCGTCGAGTGTTGCGGGCGTCGGTTCGGGAACAGCACCGAGTTCGTCGATAGCTTCTTCGATGGACGGTCTTGTGCCGACGACACCGCGTTGCATGCGCTTATATGACGCCTCGGCCACGGACCGGAGCCGTGCCGCCTCCTCGTCGGTCGCTGCACAGACTGCATTCACCGCCAGTATCCCCTGTGGCTCGTCGGCGCTGCCGGCTAGGGACAACGATTGGAACTGCTCACGGTACCTCTCAAACGACTGGGTAGCGAACTGCGGGCGAATGAATGCCGCGAAACAGTATGGGAGGCCGAGTTCGGCCGCGATTGCCGCGCTAGATGGGCTCGATCCGAGCACCCACGGGGTGGGGACGCTGTTGCCCGGCCGTGGTATCTGCAAGTCGCCGTAGGGGTGTTCGTCGGGATAGTTGTCATAGAGATGGTTCACGACAGCTTCGATTTTCTCTGCATGATCCTCGTCAGGATTCTTGACGTGCCGGTCCGTTCCAAGGGCCCGATCAGCCGCAGGCGAGCCGTTTGCCCGTCCGAGACCAGCGTCGATACGGCCCGGAGCGAGCGCGTCGAGCGCACCGAACTGTTCGGCGACTTTGAACGGGCTGTAGTGATTGAGAAGCACTGCGCCGGACCCCAGCTGAATCGAGTCCGTTTCAGCGGCGAGATGCCCGAGCAGTACTTCGGGTGTCGTCCCTGCGATCGAGTCCGCCATGCCGTGATGCTCGGCCACCCAGAACCGGGAGTATCCGAGCCGTTCAGCTTGCTTGGCGGCCTCAACAGTGTTCGCGTATGCCTCACTCGCAGCCCCGTCGTTCGGAACGGGAGAGAGATCGACAGCAGAAAGTTCCATGTCTGGGTTCAGGGACTGCAAGAATTAACGGTTTGGTTAGCGGTTGTTACGGAACTACCCGTAGAGGTCTTCCCGTAACCATCCTAATTTTGATTCGTGTAAAGCAACTATTGCGTCCGAATTCACAGCACTATTTTCACCGGCAGCCACTAATTCGGCGATACCTCTCTACGATCTAACTGTAGATATTTACTCCGCAATGATGACTTCATAAACATTGCTCCTCACGCTTCCGAAGCGCGCTAGCGTCGACCAGCTCGTGGTGCGCTTCGAGATCGTCCGTCGGGAGACGTCGACGGCAAACCGGGTCCGAATGCGACTCTTGGATGTAAGGGCAAGGCGACGACGGGTGGTGTCACGCCGGTTGTGACGAGGGAGAGCGGGGCCTCCGCGTGATGCCGGCGAACTGAGCTACTTCTCGGTTACGAACTGTTTGGGGGGACCGGCAGCACGTGCCCTGCCGACGTCGACGCAGCTGTTTGCTAGGGAAAGGCACTCACAAATAATCCAGCGTCGATGCGAACGCTCGGTGAGTTGGATGTACTCTCGGGACCACTGGCCGAGGAGATAGCACAGGTTCCCGGTTCCGGAACGTCTTGTCGCATACTTACGACAACATCATCAACCATGATGTCGTCTATAACGCGCTCCGAGATCTTGAGCGCTATCGCGGATTCGTGCAGTCGGTTCGAGACTATCTCGATTCCATTGGTGCACTCGACGACTGCGCTGACTCGGCAATATCATTTTATTTTGCTCGAAGTGGGGCTCTAATCGTCACAATCGTTCCAGTCGGTGAATTATCATCGAACGTCACGTCTCCACCTGCAATATCTGTTCCCCAGACGATAAGCGCAAGGCCAAAACTGCTGCCATGTTCCAGCGGCGTCTCCGTTCCTTGCGAGACCAGTGCGAGTTCGTGGTCGTTGATTCCTGGCCCGTTATCCGTAACCGTAATTTCGATTGTATTTTGCCGTGTCTCGACTGAGACTCTGACCTGCGGATCGGGATTGGTGTTGTGTTGGGCGGCGTTCTCGATTACATTCGAACAGACGGTATCGAAGAGACTGTCGACGTAGAGGTCCTCGTCGATTGGGGTAATGCTGGTCTCGACTGCAGGGTACTCGTCTCGAACGGACTTGACAGTTTCTTCGACGATCGTCGCTAGCTGAATATATGTCTGCTCTTCCCGTCCCTGTTTGAACACATCGAGAATGGCACGGACTTTATCACTGATATCTTGGATCTCCAGTGCGTTTTCCTCGACCGCCGTGGCTTTCGTCTCGCTGTTATGTGTAGCGAGATAATTTGCGTTTCCGAGGATGACTTGTGTATTAGTGCGAATATTGTGTCGGAAGACCCGATTGAGGACTTCTAACCGTTGTTGCTGACGCAAAAGGTCGCTGATCTCATGGAGAGTAATAACGCGCCCAAGCAGTCGGTCGTGGATATCTCTGATGTGACTCTCAGAGACATCGTATGCTCGGTTCAAATCAGGTGGCCGGAAGATAGACTGGTTGGCTCCCGAGGTAGCTGTCCACGGTGTGAAATCTGGACAGACGTGTAAAATCGGCTGGCCGAGTGCGTTTTGTGCTGTCGTATCGAGTGCGCTCGCAGCCTGCTCGTTCATGTCGACGACATTATCATGGCTATCCAAGACAAGTGCCCCCTGTTGCATCCGGTTGAATACTGTGGCCCGAGCGTGGCGAATCGGTGACGGATTGGTGCCAAAGAGCTGGAAGCGCGTCAAAGCCCCGAGATAGGCAACGCCCGAGACCGCGAATGCGATTGGTGTTGGATCGACGCCAGCAGTGGGGAACATCTCGAATAAATAGAGGATGTTCACAATCCAGGGTGCGAAGATACCAACAAGGAGGGTGACACTCTGCCCGCGAAACGTCCGTACGCTACTCGACACCAATTGAAACAGCGGAATGGCGCCCAAGAGACCCAGCAGATAGGTATACCCTGCAGTAACCCAAAACCAAACCCCTGGCGTGCGACTGAGTGTTGTCATGGCGTCCTGCTGAACAAGCGCCGACTCGACATACAGTAAGTGATGGATGTCGTTGGTCACGCCAAGCACTGCTGTTATCGCTGGGACGACCAAGGTGGCGAGAATGTACTTGCGAGTAGTGTACTCGGTGTACCCAGCATATTCGAGGCTAAAGAACAACCACGCAACGGGGATGAGTCCAATCCCAACCCAGGAAACGTCAACCCAGAAGATTTTCGCACCAAGTTCGGTGGCGTCAATCCGGAATATTAGTGTCGCAGCCCACCAACACTGGCCAGCTAGGAGAGCGATAAGTGGCACTGCTCCTGGTTCGGGACGTTCTCGCCATGCAAGCAAGCCACCTGTGACGCTTACGACAATTGTCAGTGCAAGTACAATTTTGAAAATTGTCGTTGTAAGCACGCTCACTCAAGAAAATCGCCGCCCACTACTTTAATGAAGTGGTGATTATGTTGTCATTTTGTGGTGATAATCTGAAGTAGTGCAGTTAGAACGCTAGCAGTTGTATTGTTAATACAACGAAGGCAGGGAGCCGGGTACATTCAGCCAGGAATGCAAGCGTTCCGTCACTGTCAAGACGTCCGAGAGAACAGACGATGGCAGCCAGACAGATGAGACTGACCGATAGTGCCCAAGCATGACTGGTGGACAGGATACCAGATATTGCTCCAGCCGCGAGTATCACGCCCGCTCCAACCGTCACTCCGTAGAGAATCCATCTTGTCTGTGCGACACCGACCATAGCGGGCAGCGTTGCGACACCGATGTCACGGTCAGCGTCGATATCACGGACGTTCGCGATCTCGGTATTGACGAACGTGGCCACCGTGAAAAAGAGAAAGACAATAATCGCAGAGGAGTCGAGTGCAGCCCTAGCGAACGCAACCGGCAGAAAGACAATAACGACTGACCACGCTACTGCGACGAGTCCCGAGTTAATGATGAGAATGTCTTTGAGCCGCCCGGCCTCAGTTCCAAGACTGGGCATCCACTCCTGTGCGTAGCTCAGCCAGACAATACCGGGAATCAGGGTGAGTCCGAACGCGAATGGACCACCAAGGACGGCAAGTGCTACTGCAAGCCCATATGCGAGTGCGCCAAGACTGTAGAGGACGCCGGCATACCGCTGTACGAATGCCGTTCGTTGCGGTGCGGCCACCATATCTGACTCAAGATCGGCAAGACGGTCGTTGATATACACGGAAAACGTGAGTAATCCCGCAACAGCAGGAGCAATGGTCTGTTGGAGTGAGAGGAGTTCAGTAACGATGCTGACTTCCACCATCGCAATGAGTGCCAGATAGGCCGAGCTGTAGACAAACCTATTCCAAACTGACCTGATCCGTTTGCGGAAATGTGTTTGTTTCGTACTGTTCGTATCTAGCCGCTTGATGCTACTTTCAGACTGTGGCTGTGGTTTCGTTGCCATTTCGCCAGTAGAACTATCAGGACACCGTACAGTAAACATACCCCCTAGCTAGCCGATAATAATAATTGAGTGACCCCAGAGCCATCTTTGATGGGTCCTGGTGATGCCGACTGGACTAGTTCTGCATCAGACGACGATTCTGCCGTCAGGTTCCAGTGAGATTTTGCCGAGGAAAACAACGATTCATTGCCGGTAGTTATCCCACAAAACCCATCTGAGTCTAATTTGTGGGGTAACAACTGCCAGAGTGAATGTGCCCTGAAGAGGAATTCTCGTCAACGAGACCCTGTTCAGGAGATTATAAGTAGCGAAACTGATATTTGAGTAGGGTATCATCTCATCCGTAGATGCCGAGCTTTCTCAAAATTCAGGGGTTCGTGTTTGATACGCAGGCACTGAAGGATGCGTATCTAGCGGTTCCGCCTGCGGCGCGATCGTCCAACAAGGGGTACGATGAGGCAGCGCTCGAAGCGCTGATCCGGTATTTTGCTGACTGGTGGCCTGCCCGTGAAGAGTCATTAATGGCACCGCCCGAAGAGACGTTGGGGTCTTTGTCCGGCGATGAAAAGAGAGAGCTCTACAACGAATTTACCAAGCGGTTAGCCAGGAATCTTGCAGAGCAGTACAGCAGAGATATTGATCAAGAGAAATTCGAGGGGTTTCATCTGGAGACGTGTACCAGTTGACCTCCTATATCCTTGCAATGGAGACTGACGGAGCGCTGGTTTTCCCAGGACATAGAGATCGAGTATCAGAACAATCGAGTGTGTTAGACGAATACGCACTCCGCTCGATTACCATCTCCACAAACGCGCCTGTTTTTTCCTACGACGATTATGTCGACGCGCTTGAGTCGAGTGCGTGTGATTATCTCGTCGAAGTGTTGTAGTTCCAAATCCTGGGTCACTGGGAGGAGCTTCTTCGCTTGGGACGGGCGACTTTGAGTTATCCCACAGATTGGTATTTGTTGCTCATCGTGGGGTAACTATGTGAGAAGAGGAACCAATGAAACCACCTACACCCGATCTCCCGAAATATCTTCGCGAGCCACTGGAGAAGCAATCGCCGGATCAGCTCGAAGAGGTTGCGTCGTACGCGACTGAGTTGGCCGATGCTGTTGACGAGTTCAACGAGCACATGGACGCGATGCTCGAGATTCTAGACTACGAAAATCTCGACCGTATCTGGATCGAACGTGTCGAACAGACTGTACGCGAGGGCCGCCAGAAAGTCGATAAGACGGCGTTCGATCTCCACATTGCCCGAACGACGGAGAACGGGGCGGCCTACGAAGATACGGTTGAGCATCTCAGCGAGAGTGAGCGCGAGGTGACAGGCCTCATCTTCGCGCTGGCGGGGTATCTCGTCCACGACCTCTACAAAACGGTGTCGTTCATGCTGCTAGACTCGCTGGAAGCGATCGATTCGGATCGAATCGCCCAGCTCGTTGAGTACTTCGAGGACTATGCCGAATATCTCGTGGTCGCCTTGCTCCCGGAAGACGCGCAAGCGCTAAATGACGATCTAACTCGAGTTATTGCTATCTGAGCGGCAACGCGCAGCTCGAAATTTTATATAGGAGCACTCACTCGTTCTACGGAACTCCCAACGAAGTAGCAGACACTCTCTGGAAACAATCTTGTGTGGTGGTAACATAGAACTCACTATGGAGCGGGGTACAGACTGGGAACACGAGGCTGTTCAAAAGCAGTGGGCAGCCAGAGAACACACGCAGAGAGTCACGACACGTCTGGTGGCCGGCTGTTCGCTCGGTCTATTCGCGTTCCTCTTGTTTTTGCTCGCGCTCGCATCTGAAGCGTGTCTGGGCGATGCTGGGATTTCACCACGCTGTACTACAGTCATGACCGGTCCGCTCCCTGCCCTGTTCGGTCTCGGTGGCATTCTCGCGTTAGGAGGTGGACTGTGGCTGTGCTGGTCAGCCTACACGCAGGCGAAGACTGGCAACAGTGGAGTCAATAATCATTAGCGGCCGAAATTCGTAAGCCAACGCATAGAGAACGACCCTAGCATTGGATCAATGTCGGGTGAGACAGTCTGGATCAAGAAACGAGGGCCTGTGGGCGTCGGAACGTCCATTCACATCCACACGGACCCAGACTGTCAGCCGCTCCAGCAGGCCACAGAAATTCGGGAAACAACGCGCAAGGAACTCCCT
>NZ_SRIF01000021.1:0-1837 GCF_004681185.1 Haloarcula amylovorans
CCAACCTCCCAATAATCCGATCTCTCCCAGTTCTGTTCGGATCAAGGCTGTGTCGATCGCAAAAAAGAAAAAAAAAACAATTTCCTTTTGGGGTGGTTCATCTGTTGATCACTTCTTTGTTTCCCGCGTTTTGTTGGGGATTCGATTTTCGGGTTAAGATTTTCTACACGATGGCCTTGAACTTGGCTCAGAGCGCCGCGGCGGCAGCGTGCTTCGCGACCGCCGGTGATGCGCGGCGAGCTGCTTCGGTGGTCGCCATGCCGTCGTCGTCGTCGTCGGCCACGACGAGCCTGAGGATGAAGAGGCAGGCGGCGTGCGAGCCGGTGGCGTGCCGGGCGGTGGCCAGGCACGTGGCGGCGGCGGCGGCGAGCAGCAGGAGGAACGGCGTGCCGGTGTTCGTGATGATGCCGCTGGACACGGTGAGCAAGTGCGGGAGCGCGCTGAACCGGAGGAAGGCGGTGGCGGCGAGCCTGGCGGCGCTGAAGAGCGCCGGCGTGGAGGGGATCATGGTGGACGTGTGGTGGGGCATCGTGGAGAGCGAGGGCCCCGGCCGGTACAACTTCGACGGCTACGTGGAGCTCATGGAGATGGCCCGCAAGACCGGCCTCAAGGTCCAGGCCGTCATGTCCTTCCACCAGTGCGGCGGCAACGTCGGCGACTCCGTCAACATCCCGCTCCCGAGGTGGGTGGTGGAGGAGATGGAGAAGGACAACGACCTCGCCTACACCGACCAATGGGGACGCCGCAACTTCGAGTACATCTCCCTCGGCTGCGACGCCATGCCCGTCTTCAAGGGCCGCACGCCCGTCGAGTGCTACACCGACTTCATGCGCGCCTTCCGCGACCACTTCGCCTCCTTCCTCGGCGACACCATCGTCGAAATCCAAGTCGGCATGGGCCCCGCCGGCGAGCTTCGGTACCCGTCCTACCCGGAGAGCAACGGCACCTGGAGGTTCCCCGGCATCGGCGCCTTCCAATGCAACGACAGGTACATGCGTAGCAGCCTGAAGGCGGCGGCGGAGGCGAGGGGCAAGCCGGAGTGGGGCCACGGCGGGCCGACGGACGCCGGCGGCTACAACAACTGGCCGGAAGACACGGTGTTCTTCCGCGGCGACTGCGGCGGGTGGAGCACCGAGTACGGCGAGTTCTTCCTGTCGTGGTACTCGCAGATGCTCCTGGAACACGGCGAGCGCGTGCTGTCGGGCGCGACGTCCGTGTTCGGCGCCGGCGCCGGCGCCAAGATCTCCGTGAAGGTGGCCGGCATCCACTGGCACTACGGCACGCGGTCCCACGCCGCGGAGCTGACGGCGGGGTACTACAACACGAGGCACCACGACGGGTACCAGCCGATCGCGCGCATGCTGGCCCGCCACGGCGCGGTGCTCAACTTCACGTGCGTGGAGATGCGCAACCACGAGCAGCCGCAGGACGCGCAGTGCCGGCCCGAGGAGCTGGTGCAGCAGGTGGCGGCCGCGGCGCGGGAGTCCGGCGTGGGGCTCGCCGGCGAGAACGCGCTGCCGAGGTACGACGAGACGGCGCACGACCAGATCGTGACGACGGCGGCGGAGAAGGCGGAGGAGGAGCGCATGGTAGCGTTCACCTACCTGCGCATGGGGCCCGACCTGTTCCAGCCGGACAACTGGCGCCGCTTCGCCGCGTTCGTGAAGCGCATGACGGAGTCCGGCGTGCGGGACGTGTGCCGCGAGCAGGTGGAGCGGGAGGCGCAGGGCGTCGCGCACGCCACCGGCTCGCTCGTGCACGAGGCCGCGGTCGCGCTCAGCAACTGATCGATCAGCCGACCTCGCGCGTAGAAGGGTAAAAACGCTTTACATATTTT
>NZ_SRIF01000021.1:1867-2126 GCF_004681185.1 Haloarcula amylovorans
GCCGACCTCGCGCGTAGAAGGGTAAAAACGCTTTACATATTTTATACTCCCAAGATTATTTGTTGTAATCAGCGTCGCGTACGCGTGCGACGACATCGATCGCTCAAGTGTGCAACCTTGATCTGCGAAAAGAAGAAGAAAAACATAGTGTGGTGTGCGTGTGTGGGGGGGTTACTGGGTAAGTACGTGTACGTAGTTGCCACGTTTCAGGCTTTTGATGCTGGCCGATTCTGGCATCGCACAAAGCTTTTGCTTTTGC
>NZ_SRIF01000022.1 GCF_004681185.1 Haloarcula amylovorans
CTCAGCTTCTTCCTAGGACGTACGTTTCAGTTTCCACTCCTCTTTTGTTCTTCTTTTCGCGGGGACATGCAATAAGCACGAGCCCAAATTAAGTTGATTATTTCGCCAGATTAAGCAAAAGATCACAAAAAATGTCAAGAACAAGAGAAGAATGTCATCGGGTTCAGTACATATATGCATCGATCGATGAATTAGGCCGGGAGGTAGGACGGCGGCAGCGGCAGGCCGACGACCTTGCCGCAGCGGAGGGCGTTCTCCGGCATGTTGTACTCGTCCCGGAGCGACCTCGCCGGCGAGACGACGCTGATGTAGAGCTGCTCGCCGAGGTAGTGCCTCTCCCAGATGTTGGACCTCACGTTCCACATCCCGGCGTTGTCGAACGTCAGCATGATCGCCGTCCACGACCTCGGGTACACCTGGACCGAGTGCCGGCTCACCCCGTCCAGCAGGTTGTACGTCTTCCTCTCCTCCGCCGACCACTTCCCCGGCCCCATCCCGACGGCGAAGAAGGCGTAGCCGTCGAGGTGGACGGAGTCCATGCTCTTCTCGGGGTTCTCGAAGATGATCTCGATGAAGGTGCGGAACTCGGCGGTGATGACGTTGGGGACGACGTGGAGGGGGCCATTGACGGCGGGCGGCACGTCGGTCATCTGGTTGTACCTGAAGACGCCGTCGGTGACGTTGAAGTACTCGGCGAGCTTGAGCGGCGTCTCGGCGTCGACGTGGGAGACGCCATTGAAGCCGTACTTGAGCTTGCCGTCGATGTGGCCCCGGGAGACCATGAGCCTGATGGTGCGCGTGATGTTGATCTGGCCGTAGTGGTAGGACCCCTGCGGGTTGGGGCGGGCGGCGCTCGCCGTCAGGTTCCACCGGAACGACCTCCACTGGTTGATCGACCACGCCCATCCCGCCGGCGGCTCCGGCACGGCCGGCGACGGCGGCGTGCTCGAGCCGGCGTAGCGGATGACGGCTGACACCGACTTGGCCTCGTGGATGAACCGCGTGGACGCCACCGCGTAGTAGTCGCCGGGCTTCTGGTCGGCGTCGACGAGGACGGAGAGGCAGTGGCCGACGTGGACGTCGAGGGAGTCGTACATGTCCTGCACCGTGTGGGAGCCCTCCATCTCCACCAGCTTCATGTCGTGGCCCTGGATGCGGAAGTTGAGCGACGCCTTGATGCCGACGTTGCAGACGCGGAGCCGGTACGTCTTGCCGGCCTCGACGGTGAACATGGGCGGGTCGGCGGCGGCCTTGCCGGACTTGCCGTTGATGACCACCCCGTGCGGGCGGCCGAAGCTCTTGCCGGCGTCGAGCATCTTGGCCATGGCGGCGTGATCCTTGGTGTACCAGTCGCCGATGAGCACCATGTGGTCGTCGGCCGGCGGGTCGAACGGGACCGGGATGAGCAGGCGGCTGACGACGCTGATCCCGCCGTAGCCGCCGGCGGCGCGGTGCATCCCCAGCGACGGGAAGTAGAAGAAGCTGCCGATCTGGTCCTTGGGCTGCCACTTGTACGTGTAGTTGGTGCCCGGCGCGATGGGGCACTGCGTCCCGGCGAGGCCGTCCTGCCACGAGTTCTTGCGGTGCTGCATCCCGTTCCAGGTGAAGAGCAGCGGCTCGTCCAGCTGGTTGAACACGTTCACCACGATGTTGTTGTTGGACGAGCAGTTGATCCGCGGGCCCGGGAACTCGCCGTTGATCAGGATCACCTTCTGCGGCGCGTCCAGGAGGGTCTTGGTGCCGTACGTCACCTTCCACTCGAAGAACACGTACGGGTCCTCGCCGCGCGCCACGCCGGCCAGCGCCACCGCCACCAGCAGCACGCCGGCGGCGGCGGCCGCCATTCGCGTCGTCGTCATCGTCGCCGCGTCGAGTGGTCGCTAGCTAGGCTGGTGTGTGTGTGATGCTCTCTTTGAAG
>NZ_SRIF01000023.1:0-791 GCF_004681185.1 Haloarcula amylovorans
CGAACGAGTCCTTCGTGGGCGACCTCGACTTCGGCCAGAGCTCGCGCTTCTCCTCCATGGACTTCTGCGACAGCCTCGACATGTCGTCGCTCTCCGCCAGCCCACGGGAGAGCAGCTCGCCTCTCTCCACCCCGCAGCGCGAGGTGGAGGTGGAGATGCGGCGGCTGAGGCTGGAGCTGAAGCAGACGATGGACATGTACAACGCGGCGTGCCGGGAGGCGATCAACGCGAAGCAGCGGACCAAGGAGCTGCAGCTGCTGAAGCTGGAGGAGGCGCGGCGGCTGGAGGAGGCGCGGCACGCGGAGGAGGCGGCGCTGGCGATGGCGGAGATGGAGAAGACCAAGTGCCGCGCGGCCATGGAGGCGGCCGAGGCGGCGCAGCGGCTGGCCGACCTGGAGGCCCAGCGGCGTCGCAACGCCGAGGTGCGCGCCCGCCGCGAGGCCGACGAGAAGGTCCGCGCCCTGGACGCCATCTCCAGCCACGACTTCCGCTACCGCCGCTACAACATCGACGACATCGAGCTCGCCACCGAGCGCTTCTCCGACGAGCTCAAGATCGGCGAGGGCGGCTACGGCCCCGTCTACCGCGCCTCCCTCGACCACACCCCGGTGGCCATCAAGGTGCTCCGCCCCGACGCGCAGCAGGGCCGGAAGCAGTTCCAGCAGGAGGTGGAGGTGCTCAGCTGCATCCGCCACCCAAACATGGTGCTCCTCCTCGGCGCCTGCCCGGACTACGGCTGCCTCGTCTACGAGTACATGGACAACGGCAGCCTCGAGGACCGCCTGTTCCGC
>NZ_SRIF01000023.1:867-1619 GCF_004681185.1 Haloarcula amylovorans
GCCGCCGATCCCGTGGAGCCAGCGGTTCAGGATCTCGGCGGAGATCGCCACCGCGCTGCTGTTCCTCCACCAGACCAAGCCGGAGCCGCTGGTGCACCGCGACCTGAAGCCGGCCAACATCCTGCTCGACCGCAACTACGTCAGCAAGATCAGCGACGTCGGGCTGGCGCGCCTCGTGCCGCCGGCGGTGGCGGACAGCGTGACGCAGTACCGGCTGACGGCGACGGCGGGGACCTTCTGCTACATCGACCCGGAGTACCAGCAGACGGGGAAGCTGGGCGTCAAGTCCGACATCTACTCCCTCGGCGTGCTGCTGCTGCAGGTGCTCACCGCGCGGCCGCCCATGGGCCTCACCCACCACGTCGAGAAGGCCATCGACGCCGGCACCTTCGCCCAGATGCTCGACGTCACCGTCAAGGACTGGCCCGTCGACGACGCCATCGGCTTCGCCAAGCTCGCCCTCAAGTGCACCGAAATGCGCCGGAGGGACCGCCCGGACCTCGCCACCGTCATCCTGCCGGAGCTCAACCGCCTCAGGAACCTCGGACACGCCTACGAGGCGCGCATGAGCGCCGCCGCCGCCGACGCCGCCGCGCACGCCCAGGACAACGTCGGCTCGCCGACGGTGGTGGGCGCGTCGTGGAGAACGGCGGAGAGCTAAGCTAGCGGGAGGCCGTGTCAGTTATTTTAGAGTCACAGGAGAGGGTGGAGTTCACACGGTACATTTACGGTCTTTTTTTTGTCGGTGCCCC
>NZ_SRIF01000024.1:0-585 GCF_004681185.1 Haloarcula amylovorans
CCCACAAACTCATCATCGTGTAGTTTTAGGCCATCTGAGGGCCTTTGAATGGCTCTCGGCCTCCTTCATTTTTCATAGCATTTGTGTAGTGTGTGCAAATCCATCATCGCATCTTCATATCTGAAGAAATGAAGGTGACCACTCAGCTCAAGCCCATGGCCTCCTCGTCGACGTCGCCGTCGCCGTCGCGGCTGCCGCGGAGCGCGAGCGGCAAGGCGCCCACCTCGCCGCCGTCCAGCTCCAACGCCTCGCGCCGCCACCACCAGCAGCCGCCGCGGGCCTCGGCGTCGACGCCCGCCACCCCGGCGCCGTCGCGCCACCACCTCAGGTCGCTGTCCATCAGCTGCATGACGATCAGGACCGACGACGACTCGCCGCCGCCGGCCGCCACCCACAAGGACAAGGCGGCGACGGCCAAGCCGCTGTCCTACTACTCGTCGATGCTGTCGCCGAGGAAGCTCATGCAGCGCGCGTCCCGCGCGTTCCGCCGCAGCAAGTCGTCTCGCCGGAGGAAGAGCAAGGACGACGTCATCGTCGGCGTCGACAGCGTCCTCGTTGAAGGGTGGAACGAGGGGTGGGATAGCT
>NZ_SRIF01000024.1:643-1588 GCF_004681185.1 Haloarcula amylovorans
ACGGCAAGGGCTCCGAGTCGTCGGCGAGCGTGCCTTCCTTGGATGCGATCACTACCACCGACGACGACGTCCATGGCGGCGGCGCAAGGCAAGATCAGCAGGAGGTCGTCCCGGAGAAGATCATACACGAGGCGAACACGCCGGTGGTGATCGCCGTCGCGGCGGTGGAGGAAGAAGAGCCGAACACGATCAAGTCGCCGGAGCCGGAGAAGGAGATCGCGACCACCGCCACCACCATCATCGAAGAGGAGGAGGTGGTCGACGACGACGAGCCCAAGAAAGGCGACGCCGCTGCTACTCCAGTGCCCACCGACTCGCCTGCCGCCGCCTCCTCGACGGAGGAGGACAAGTTCGTCGTGGTGGTGAAGGAGGATGACAAGTTCTTCGCGGTGGTGAAGGAGGATGACAAGTTCGTGGCGGTGGTGAAGGAGGCGATCAAGAAGCAGCGTGACGACGACGCCGACGGCGACGAGCTGGTGCGGAGGTTCAAGGGGAGCAGGGTGAAGACGGCGATGGAGAAGAGGTCGGAGGAGGAGCAGCCTCGCCGGCGGGAGATGGCGCGGCGGAGCAACGACGTGATCGAGGAGGCGCGGAGCAAGCTCCTGGAGAAGCGGCAGTGCAGCAGGGTGAAGGCGCTCGTCGGCGCCTTCGAGACCGTCATGGACGCCAAGCCCGCCGGCGACGGCGCCGCCGCCAAGCCGCAGCACTACCACCCTCGCCGTTGATTAAGGAGGAGGAGGCCTTAATTGAAGGAGATTAATAACCACTAATGCTTGCTTGCTTCGTAAATTCGCCTTTTGGATTTATTTATTTACTGCTCCGACTTTTCGTCACACACTATACTACTGCATCACGGAGTAAATATATGATTATTCTGTGATGATTTAATTAAGGAGGGAGATGATAGAGGAGGATGATGTACTCATTTTGTTTCAGAAAAATTTC
>NZ_SRIF01000025.1:0-1162 GCF_004681185.1 Haloarcula amylovorans
CTACATCATTGATCCAATCGATACCAATCGGTTCCAACTCATTGCGGACTACTACTTCAAGGACTCGGACCTCTCAGAGGAAGAACGGGAGTTCATCCGAACAAGCCGACAACTGCAAGAAGAGGACTTTGAACTAGTCGAACGACAGTGGAACGGACTCAAGACTGGCGCGCTCTCACAGGCACAACTCGGTCCCAATGAGCACACTGTCCACAAGTTACACCAGCTAGCACAGGAAGCTTACAACTCGTAATTCGATGACTGACCGGCGCACTGTTCCCAGAGAGTGTGAGTACGGACGGTAAACCCTCAATTCAGCAACTACTACAAATAATGAGTACACAAGATCAGATTCCATACGTCGCTGTCTGTCCAGAATGTGATGCTTCGGTAGAAACCGGCGTCGCGAACGAATGTGTCGAATTCTATCGACGTCACTACCGGGTAACGGGTCACAATGTGGAGTTCGAACGTATGGACCCTAATATAGACGTTGAGATTACTGAAGACAGCCTCAAAGACGTCACTCGACAACTCGAAAAAGAATACCAAAACGGTGTTCCCATTGGGGTCATTGCTGCAGTAATGAAAGATCTCGGAAAGCCGATGGCAGAGACCCTCGATGAGATTTACGAAATCCGAATGGGAGGTGGTCTATACGAACCACAGGACGATCATCTGAGTGCGTTTTAATCTCCTACTCATTTTCGAGCACTGTGTTTAATTGCTGGACGCGCCTAAACGCCACCAGTAGAACCCCTGATACTTCTTTTCCGCACACAATTATCAACTATCGGTTCGATAATCCAGGCCGGAGTCGTAATCACGCATATCTTATTCTCAACTGAGCAGCGGAACCAGGCACGTCTCGCATGAGGACCGACCCGGACACAACAGCTCAAGTTGCTGTGTCATTCGTAGGTGAGGATTGTCCACGAACATCAGCACAACTTATAATGGTACTCTATATCACTGGCTAATTCTTTTTATCGGGCATGCCAACTGTCGACACGTATGACACAGTGGGACGACTCCCAAACGAAGGCGGTTAGCTCGGATATCACGAACAAATCGAACGCCCTCCCAGCCCGGTACTTCACCGATCCAGAGGTCTTTGAGATGGAGAAAGAGAAGATATTCGGCCAGTACTGGGTCTACGCCG
>NZ_SRIF01000025.1:1314-1576 GCF_004681185.1 Haloarcula amylovorans
GTTATCGCTCGGACCAACGATAGTGAGATTCATGCCTTCCACAACTTCTCCGACCGTGACGGTTCGCCGCTCGTGTCCGAGACGTCAATGACAGATACTGGGCAGGTCGACACCGACGACCTCGTAAAACTCGATGAGGTCCATGTCGATACTATTGGGCCGCTTGTCTTTGTTAACCTGTCCGACGATCCGATGCCGCTGGCCGAGCAGGCTGGGGTAATGAAAGAGCGGTTGGATGATCTACCACTGGGAGAGTATGAGC
>NZ_SRIF01000026.1:0-424 GCF_004681185.1 Haloarcula amylovorans
GAGAGAGAGAGATCCGTATACATTGCTGCTACTTGAGGTCAAGCTCGTTCGTTCGCGCGCGCGCGCCTGTCTGTCTCTGTTTGATTGATTCTTCTACGTCGTCGACGTACGCCTGTTCATGATGTCGCTCAACCTGGCTCACCAGACCGGAGCGGCGGCCGCCGTGGCACCGGCGGCGCCACGTACGGCCGTGGTCGCGGCGGCTGCGGGTACAGTGTCTGCTCCGGCGGTCGCGCCGGCGGCGGCGCCGAGCCTGCAGCTGCAGACGCAGACTGTGGACCCGGCGGCGCCGGCGCAGGGGCCGGACCTCCCCATGGCCTTCCAGGCGCTGGTCGAGAGCCTGCCGGAGGAGCAGCACCCGGACGTGGGCGGCGAGGAGCGGCGCAAGGTGGGCGTGCCGGTGTACGTGATGATGCCGCTGGAC
>NZ_SRIF01000026.1:494-1392 GCF_004681185.1 Haloarcula amylovorans
CAACGGGCTGAACCGGCGGAAGGCGGTGGAGGCGTCCCTGAAGGCGCTGAAGAGCGCCGGCGCCGAGGGGATCATGGTGGACGTGTGGTGGGGCATCGCCGAGTGCGAGGGCCCCGGCCGCTACAACTTCACCGGGTACATGGAGCTCATGGAGATGGCCAAGAAGAACGGGCTCAAGGTGCAGGCCGTCATGTCGTTCCACCAGTGTGGCGGCAACGTCGGCGACTCAGTCACTATACCACTTCCGAAATGGGTGTTGGAGGAGATGGACAAGGACCAGGACCTGGCCTACACGGATCGGAGCGGCCGCCGCAACTACGAGTACCTCTCGCTCGGCGCCGACGCCATGCCGGTGCTCAAGGGCCGCACGCCGGTGCAGTGCTACGGCGACTTCATGCGCGCCTTCCGCGACCACTTCGCCGCCTTCATGGGCAACACCATCGTCGAGATTCAAGTCGGCATGGGTCCGGCCGGTGAGCTCCGCTACCCGTCGTACCCGGAGAGCAACGGCACCTGGAGGTTCCCCGGCATCGGCGAGTTCCAGTGCTATGACAGGTACATGCTGAGCAGTCTCAAGGCGGCGGCGGAGGCGGTGGGCAAGCCGGAGTGGGGCAACGCCGGGCCGGGAGACTCCGGCGGGTACAACGACTGGCCGGAGGACTCGCCCTTCTTCCGCCGTGAAGGTGGGTGGAACACTCCCTACGGTGAGTTTTTCATGAGCTGGTACTCGCAGATGCTCCTGGAACACGGCGAGCGCATCCTGTCGGCGGCGTCGGGCGTGTACACCGGCACACCCGGCGTGAAGATCTCCGTGAAGGTGGCCGGCATCCACTGGCACTACGGCACGCGGTCCCACGCCGCGGAGCTGACGGCGGGGTACTACAACACGAGGCACCAC
>NZ_SRIF01000027.1 GCF_004681185.1 Haloarcula amylovorans
GTCCGGATTCGGGTCGTGTCCGAATGGCTCCCCGCCCTTGAAGACGGCGGCCCTCGTCGTAAGACTGCGGCCATGTCGGTTTCCCTGTGCCTCCCCGGATACTCCGGTTAGACTTGCCATACAGACACACTCCCTGGCTCGTTTTTCAAAACGTACGATAGAACATCGGCTTCCCACGGATTCTACTGTAGGCTCGCGCCTAGGTCGTTGTCCGAGGGACCTTGTATGCCCTATCGCTCGATCGCCAACTGAGTTCAAGCTCTATTTCACCTCCCTTCTGAGGGTACTTTGCAGCGTTCGTTCACACTACTTGTGCACTATCGGTCTCGAGGAGTGTTTAGCCTTCGCAGTCGATGCCTGCGAAATTCGCGAGGGATTTCCAACCCCCGCTACTCTGGAACTGACGCACGCCGTACTGGCTTTCATTACGGGGTTGTCACCCTGTGTCACGCCCTGTTCCAAGGGACTTCATGAAAGCGATCGAGCGATGAGAGTCGGTCCAAACACCACATTGCGCGTAAGCGCTTCGGTTTGGGCTGCATCGCGTTCACTCGCGGTTACTGACGACATCACATTGCGTTTTCTTTTCCTCCCGATACTGAGATGTTTCAGTTCTCGGGGTTCCTCATTGCGCGAAGCAATTGCTGTGGGGATTCCCATTCGGAAATCCTAGGTTCTAAGCCTCCGTGCGGCTCCCCTAGGCTTATCGCAGCTTGGCACGTCCTTCTTCAGCTCTCGAGCCGAGCTATCCACCAGCTGGCATAGTAGCCAACGTCGTTGTGACTCGCTAAACTGAACGAGTCCAGTGGACGCCTGGATCGCACGTACACACGGTTTCATGCTCGCCCCCAAGGTGGTAGATGGTAGGCGAATCGACCCTTCCCAACCACGGTTTCACCCGGGATGGTGCATCTGTCGTCGCACGCGTACCTGACGGTACGAGTGCGAAGTACGGACCCGTCGGGAGTTGCACCCGACATCCCCGTGAAGGGATTCCGCCTCGGAGCGGTCTTGTGAGCCCAATGGGCCCATACAGTCGTCGGTGGTACGCATACCGACAGTGCGGGTGGCAAAAGCCACCAATGTAAGGTGGGTCGAGGCAGAGCCTCGATCCCGATCTGTGGAGGTGATCCAGCCGCAGATTCCTCTACGGCTACCTTGTTACGACTTAAGCCCCCTTGCGGAGCCCAGATTTGACCAGCGCATGCTGGCCTCATCCGGACCCCACTCGGGTGCTTTGACGGGCGGTGTGTGCAAGGAGCAGGGACGTATTCACCGCGCGCTTCTGACA
>NZ_SRIF01000028.1 GCF_004681185.1 Haloarcula amylovorans
TGGCCATGAAGGCCCTGGCGCTGGCCGTGCTGGCCCTCGCCTACGCCGCGGCGACGGCGCGCGCCGAGCAGTGCGGCAGGCAGGCCGGCGGCGCCAGGTGCCCCAACAGGCTCTGCTGCAGCAGGTGGGGGTGGTGCGGCCTCACCGACGACTACTGCAAGGGCGGCTGCCAGAGCCAGTGCCGCGTCTCCCGCGACGGCGGCGACGACGACGTCGCCGCGGTGCTGCTCACGGCGCCGGGCGGCGGCCGCGCCGGCGTGGCGTCCGTCGTGACGTCGGACCAGTTCGAGCGCATGCTGCCCCACCGCGACGACGCGGCGTGCCCCGCCCGCGGGTTCTACGCCTACCGCGCCTTCGTCGCCGCGGCCGGCGCGTTCCCGGCCTTCGCCGCCACGGGCGACGCCGACACCCGCAAGCGTGAGGTCGCCGCGTTCCTGGCCCAGACTTCCCACGCGACCTCTGGTGGGCCCTACTCGTGGGGCTACTGCTACAAGGAGGTGAAGGGCGCGACGTCAGACTTCTGCGTGCCGAACGCGCGCTGGCCGTGCGCGCCCGGCAAGGCGTACCACGCCCGCGGACCCATGCAAATCGCATACAACTACAACTATGGGGCGGCCGGCGAGGCGATCGGCGCGGACCTGCTGGGCAACCCGGAGCTGGTGGCAACGGACCCGACGGTGGCGTTCAAGACGGCGCTGTGGCTGTGGATGACCGCGCGGTCGCCGAGCCAGCCGTCGCCGCACGCCGTCGTCACGGGGCAGTGGACTCCGACTCCCGCGGACAGCGCGGCCGGCCGCGCGCCAGGCTACGGGCTCACCACGAACATCCTCACCGGCGGGCTCCAGTGCGCCGGCGGCAACGGCGGCGCCGACCGGGTCGCGTTCTACAAGCGCTACTGCGACGTGCTCGGCGTCGGCTACGGGCCCAACCTGGACTGCTTCGGCCAGGCGCCATTCGACGGCGGCATCATGTCGGCGTCTGCGGCGAAGTAGACGTGTGCGCCGCCGTGCCGGCCCCGATCGATCGAATAAAATTGCGTGTGAGTACGCACTTCGCACGGTCGCTCTGCAGCCAGAGTGAGTGAGTTTGCTATATATGTATGTTTCGGTTTCGGGCGAGGAAATTCTTCATGGATCTGTGAAAGCCCATATGTATGCATGGTCATGGCATGAATAAAGTAGTACTGATCTTCCC
>NZ_SRIF01000029.1 GCF_004681185.1 Haloarcula amylovorans
GGAGTGTTGCCAAGAAGGCGTCCAACTTGACATTGTCACCTCGAGACAAGAACTTGATGCAGATGGGCGCCCTGGCACCCATGAGTGTCAGCATGGACAGCAAGATCGAGCCGACGCCGTCGCCGCAGATGAGCCCCGACGCCAGCGCCGGCGAGAGCATCCGCCCGCGGCCGGCGTCCATCTTCTCCCACAGGTACGCCACCAGGCTGCCGATGCACATGCCGACGGGCACGCGCGGCGGCATGAAGAAGGTGATGGCCATGCCGATGGTGCTCGGGATGTAGCGCCGGATGCGCCACTCCTTCCGGCTCGCCACCTCCCGGAACACGCTGAGCGCCAGGGCGAGCACGAAGAAGACCTTGAAGAGGAGCATGCTGTGCCTGGGCAGGCCTTGCTCGCCGTCGCCGACGCTGAGCATGGCGAAGCCGCGGTAGAGCTTGGCGTAGGGCATGTCGCCCATGTCGCCGCTGCCCATCTTGTACACCCTGTAGAACACCCAGAACACGGTGGGGTTGACGACGCATCCCAGCGCCGTGCCGATCGCCTCGCTGATGAACACGGCGCGCGGCGACGTCAGCGTCAGGTAGCCCGTCTTGAGGTCCTGCGCGACGTCGGCCGCGTTGCCCAGGATCGACATGGTGATCCCGCCGGCGACCAGGGCGGCGACCACGCCGCCGCTCTTGATGCCGACCCACGAGCCGAACGCGAACATGGCGATCTTGCAATAGGTGCTAGCCAGGTTCATGTCGGTGACGCCGAAGCCGTAGGCGTTGCAGAAGGCGAAGACGGGCGCGGCGAGGTAGATGAGCGCGACATGGCTGTACCTCATCTGTGGGTAGAGGTGAGGGATGGCGGCGATGGAGATGATCGACAGGAGGACATAGCAGCCAATGGTGACCGAGTCCGGTATCTCGTCCCGGAGGAACACCTGCGCCCTGCGGCGATCATCGAAGCTCTTCACCGGCTGATCGGCGATGTCGATACCCTGGAATGGCTGCGCATTACCGCCACCACCTTGCATTGCCTGCCGACGCCGCTTGATCATGGCACATGTTGTCCGGACCATGATGCAGAGGAAGACGAAGAGGCAGTCAGCCATTATCATGGACAAGCCGATGAACACCTTGTAACCTCTGATGCCGTTAAGG
>NZ_SRIF01000003.1:0-310329 GCF_004681185.1 Haloarcula amylovorans
ACATCAGCGGCGGAAGTGGTTGCACTCCGTCGGAAGCGTAACCCATCGACTCCTACGTCGATGGTGACTACTGTATGGGTCCGTGGGCTCACATCAAATCTCATCTTGACGGCGGACCGCAGGGGTGAGATCCTCATGTTGTCGAGTCGCCGCACGATCGCGGCGAGTCATGTCACCCCGGGTGACCCGGAGCGACCTTCGCATCACATCCGATGGGAGGGGAGTATATAAATGGACGGTCTCGAAGGTGCCCTGTGCTATCCACACATGGACATGAGCGGGGTATTCTCGGCGAATAGACAGTCTCTGGCTGACACTCGTTGCTGGTTGATTGGTAGTTCTAGTCACCTGTTCAGTACCCCCGTACGTGTAGGTAGAACGAACGCACGGAGACCGCCGATAATGACTAACCAACACCGCAGCGAATTTCGTTGGTTAGCCGCTTGTCGCTGTTGAGCATCGTCGATAACGGGTTGTTCAAGGTACCAACGGCTACTACCATCGGCGGGGAACATCTTGTGCGGTGCGGTCGCGGAGTCGTGAGCATCCCGCGGGGCCGCCCGAGTGCCGGATGGGTGAAAGCCCGGCGCGGCTTCGCCGCGCCCGGAACACAGCGAACGGTGCGCGGTCGCGTGCGACCGCGAGAGACGAACGGCGCAGCCGTGAGTCAGTGAGCGTCCTCGTTCCGGCGAGGGAGGGCGGCCCCAAGGGTTCCTGTGGGTCAAGTGAGACTGCTCTGTCTTGGGACCCCCCGTCATCGAAGTGTGAACTGCCTCGTCAAGCCTCGAGGCTTCCCGTTTCAATGACGCGACTTGCAGGAACTTAACCAACGCAGTATTCCTCCGCGTTTACGCGGGGGAGGCCAATCGTTGCGATATATTGGGACCCCCTCTCCCCCCCCGCAATCGATGTGTAAAACTCCGAGAGGGGATGAGGGGTCTACATAGAAGACTGCCTAAATTCATCGAGAGAGCGATATATGCCATGGAGAACCGCTCACTCACCCAGATTAGATTCCCATAAGCAATGTGTATGTTCTAGGAAAGTTTTATTTGGTAAGCCTTGTAACCATAACCGCACTAGACTTAGCTGAGAGTATTAGAAGGAATACTATTCCGACTAACCGACCGTCAGTGTCGTTCCGTAGTAGAACTCTCAATTGCTTTCTTCGTGCTGTACCGTGGCTCTATAGAGATTCTTCCACTGCTTCAATCGTGGACTGGTAGTGAGGCAACCCTCCTGCTGCCACGAGTTACACATCGATGACGGGGGGAGGGGGTTCTTGAACATCGTCGCTGGCGTAGTCCTGTCTCATTCTTCCCATACCATCACTCTCCTGAAACGAAATCGAGTACATCATTGCTGACACAGTCTTTCGCTCTCACAACCCCCCGGAGGCGGTCGAGTTTACACATCGAACACGGGGGGTGGGAGTGGAGATGGAGAGCACGGTGAGTCTATTGCTCGTGGAACTGCTGGAGTTGGGAGTTGATCACAGTCCGAAGGAGTTCCTCTTGTTCGGCAATCGCTTCCAAGCGCGTATCGTCGACGATCCGGTTCATCATCGCCGCCGGATCACCAGTGAATGTAAACTCCATATACATCCCACCGCCGCGACCGCGACTCTTCCGGGCCGTCGAGACCAACCCATAGGTGGAAAGTTCCTTTACATACTTGACGTAGGTTTCCCGCGTCATCTGGTCGGCATCAAGTTCGTCGGTCACCCACTGATATACTGTGAACCCGACCGGACTCGGCACAGAACTCCGGGACCGATTCGAGTAATTCGCGACCGCAGCTGTAGCATATAGTGAAATCTTTTTTTGTGTCGTCAGCCCCTCCACGAGCTTTAACGAGCGGTCTTTGTCAATTTCTTCTTGAGACTCACGCACGTGATTCTCGCGAACTTCCTCATCACCGCGTTCATCGGCAAGGTCGCCGGCCCCGCGGAATAGGTCTATTGCTTTCCGTGCATCCCCGTGACTTTGTGCGGCGAACGCAGCGACAAGCGGGATGACATCCTCATCTAATGCATCCTGCCTGAATGCGTCCCGCCGGTTGCCAAGGATTTCCCGCAACTGGGTGGCATCATAGTCCGGGAAATAGACATCGCGAGGATTGAACGAACTCTCTGCACGCCCATCAATATCCTCCATGAACTTCGGATCGTTCGTCAACGCGGCGACCGATACGCGGCCTTCGATTTCGTCCGTGTTACTTGCACGCGATAACTGATACAGGAGTTTCGAATAGGCGGGTTCGTCATTGGCTCGGCGACCGACGAGGAGGTCGATTTCGTCGAGAATGAAAATGACCGAATCGTAATGACGGTTGATGAGATTGTACAGACGTCGATACTTGCGTTTCGTTGAGACACCTGTCTCGGGAACGCCGATATCTGCGCCAACGTCTATTGCGACAGTCTGAATGAGTTCGTAGACTGCCTGGTCAAGGGTATTGATCGGCTGGCAGTTGATATCGATCACGCCGAATCGTTCGCCTTTCGATTGACAGAGCTCGATAATCTGTTGTGTGACCGCGCCGATAATCAGCGATTTGCCCGTTCCGGCGGGACCGTATAGTAGCATATTCGGCGGCCGGTTCCCCTGGAGCGTTGGCTTCAGAAACGACACGACGGATTCGAGCTGGTCGTCACGGCCGACAATGCGCTCCTCATCGATAATGGTGTCTGGCTCGACGAGATCTCGATTGACGAAGACCGACGCCTCGCCTTCATCATCGAGCATCTCTCGAATCGATCGCTGTGTACTGTCCGCCGACGGTTCCTCATCTACATCGCTGTCCCTATCCTGTTCCGGGAGTCCGTCCCCGGCATCCTCGGTGGTGGGTTCAAGTTGCTCACTATCGGGGGGAGACCGTGTATCTTCATCAGGAGGAGAGTGATCCGCTCCCTCAGGATCGTGGCCGGCCATACACGTACTGCATACTGGAGCATTAAAAATATTAACCTCCATCGATGTTTAGACACGCGATTTGGTGGAGCTACCACTCGTATTGCCGCGATTCAGTGGATTCGCTAGTGGACCGACAGCGAAGTATATTCTCAGTCGATCTCATATCGATGTGTAATCGAATTTATCACCAGCAACCTGTTGTGTACTGATACTGTACACCTCAATGGTATATAGCCGCCCCCCGTAATCGAAGTGTAAGCCGCACGTCTGACACCCCGCCATCGATGTGTATCTCTGGTCTAAACAGACCCCCCGTCATCGAAGTGTAAACCTGCCGTTCTGGCTATTGTTGCCGGCGTCTGACCTGATTTACACTTCGCACACGGGGTGTTGTCTTAGTAGCGAGCTGCGAATTCACTTTGTACACGGGGGGTGTTGGCTGACCAGGAGTCCAATTCATCTCGCACACGGGGGGTCTGAAGTCCGGAACCGTGATGACGTCCGCGTTGGTGCGAAGCCAGCTGGGCACTGACGAGACTGTCTTTAACTGGAATTAGGCGCTAAGTCCCAATCCTCAAGGAGTCGTTCGAGAATCCGGAGATTCTCGTGATCACGAAAAGCTTCGCTTTTCGGACGACAACGCAGGGAGCGAAGCGACCAAGCAGCGCAGTAGGAAGGGGATACAGCGCCGAACGCGTATCTCTCACTGCGGATTGCTTTGATCCGCCGTATCGAAGGCTACATCCGTGAACTCGAATCGTGCGCCGCCAGCCGCACTTTCGGTCACCGCACAGTCCCAGCCGTACACCCCGGCCAACTCTTGAATGAACGCAAGCCCCATTCCAGTTCCCCCTTGTTCGGCCGCAGTTGTGAACCCAGCATCGAATACCGCATCTCTGTCGGCAGCTGGAATCCCGGAGCCATCGTCAGCCACGTAGAATCCCGTCGGGAGGCGACCAACACTGACGGTGACAGTCGGGCTGCCGTGTGTGACCGCGTTCTCGAATAGATTCCGGAAGACATGCTGCATGTACGTCTCATCAGCCTGAACCGTCTTGTCGATCGTCACCTCGAGTGTCGCGTCGGGAGCGTCTACTGTCGCCCACGACGCCCGCGCCACCTCCGCAAGGTCGACAGGGCTTCGCTCGCCGACTGCCTCTTCGCTTCGGGCCACCACCAGCATTACGTCGATCATATCTTCGATGCGGTCGAACGCCTCTGTTATATGCTCTAGTGCCTCTTCATCGGCATCGGCTGTCAGCTGGTGTACGTAAATCTGCCCGATCGTGACCGGGTTCCGAAGTTCGTGGGCGAGCATACTGGCGAACCCCTCGAGGCGCTCGTTTTGCGCTTCGAGTCGCTGTTCGTACTCCTTTTGTTCAGTGATGTCATGCCCACTCGGAACGATGGCAACGACGTCCCCATCGTCGCGGACTGGCTCAAGCATCGCGTCAATGACGGCGACATCACCGTCCGACGATTGATGGGGAATTTCGGCCCGGACGTACTCACCGTTCGCTGCACGAGTGATTCCGTCCCGCAATTCCGCCTGCACCTCCTCGGAATGCGTGAACCAAGGCGTCTCCCAGAACTTCTCGCCACGGACTATCTTTTCATCGATACCCGCGAACTCGAGTGCAGCCTGATTGATTCGTCGGACCGTCCCATCGGGGTCAAGCAAGCCCATGAACGAACTCGGGTTGTTGAACGCCGCCTCGAATTGCCGCTCAGTTCGCTCCAGGTCGCGTTCTCGTTCTTTCTGGTCGGTAATGTCACGCCCGACGCCCGCCAACATGCGGTTCCCGTCGGGGTCTTCGAGCGTGGACGCCACGAACTCGAAGGGAATCTGGTCGCCGCCCTTCGTCACCAAGTCGACCTCAACCTGTGTACTCCCCGTCTCGAACCCCTCGTGTATTCCGTCCGTTATCTTGTCGTGGGCATCTTCAGCGAAGAACTCGAGAGCATGCATCGACTCGATTTCGTCGGTTGAGTACCCGGTCACCTCACAGAGGCTCTGGTTCCATCGGTGGATCTCCCCCGACTCGTCGAGGATGTAGAAGATGTCGTCGATGGCGTCCACGACAGCATCGGTGTACTCTTGATGCTGCCAGAGTTCTTGTTCGCGCTCCTTGTGGTCAGTGATATCGATGATGATGCCTTCGAGTGCTTCCACCTCACCTGTGTTAGTGAAGACACCGCGGATGCGTTCTCTGACCCATCGCACATTACCGGTCGCGGTTTCGATGCGGTAGGTGACTACACACTGCTCCTGGTCGTCTATGGCGGTCTGGACCTCCGTCCAGAGGTCCGTCCGATCGGCGTCAACGACGATATCGGCGCCGTACGATACGTCCCCACGCTCTAATGCCTCGGGTTCGTAGCCGGTGAGCTCGTAGCACCCATCGCTGACAAATTCCATGGGCCAGCCACGCTCGTTTTGGCAGCGGTATACCATTCCCGGAAGCGTACCCAATAATGTCGACAGCGACCGCTCGTGGTCTGTCTGTTTCGTGCTATCGGCGCTGGCGGCAGGTGTGGCTTTGTGACCATCACTAGGCGACTCGCTGGTGTCGGTAGCCGGAGCAGTAGTACGGTCGTGGTCGGCCGGTCGCCACCAAACCCGTCCCCGCGCGCCGACCTTCTTCGTCTGGAGGTCGCCGCGGTCTGCCAGTTCATTGAGTTTTTTGTAGGCGGTGCGACGGGCACAGCCGAGTTCCTCCGATAGTTCCCTCGCTGTCACCGGCTCATGGGTCAGTCCCATGCTCTCGTAGGCGTCGATGACGGTTGTGAGTGGAATCCGGTCGGAACACATTGCGTATTCAGTTTTGCTGAACAATCATAAGCACACCGTTGAGGGAACGCCAGTCGGCTCGTCGATAGCTGCGCACGGTGAGTGTTTCGGGATCGGTCAAGACGGCTCCGTCGTCTCATGGTAGTGAACGTCGCTCTCTCGACCCCTATGCCCCTGAGGCGGTTCACAACAGATGCGATGAACGCACGGCGACTGCTGGGCGCAACTCGTTGATGCTAACCAACACTGCCGCGGACTTTCGTTGGTTAGCTACTCGTTGCTGTCGAGTATCGTCGGCAATTGTCGTCTGATTACCTATTGAGACTCTCTTCGGCGGAGGACATCATGTGCGGTTGCGGGGTCGTGAGCATCCCGCGGGGCCGCCCGAGTGCCGGATGGGTGAAAGCCCGGCACGGCTCCGCCGCGCCCGGACCACAGCGAACGGTGCGCGGTCGCAAGCGACCGCACACGACGAACGGCGACACCGTGAGTTAGTGAGCGTCCTCGTTCCGGCGAGAGAGGGCGGCCCCAAGGGTTCCGAACGAATATAATTAGGCGAGACCGAGCAGAGCATCGCTTTGGGACTCGTGTCGTTACTGTAGTTTCCCCGTTTCCAACGATAGGGCTGGTATCGCTAACAGAATATCACCTTTGGGTCAAGCCTGGTGACACGCGGCCGACTTCGCTCGTCAAACCACGGCTGTCGTGGCGACGACCGCTCAGATCTCGGTGAGGCCGAGACTATATTCGAGTGCGGTAGCGACCTCGTCCATCCGGTCTTGCGGAATCGAGCCGAGGTTCTCGGTGATGCGGTGCTCGATAGAGATGGTTCGAATTTGGCTACAGAGCGCGACTGAATCGTCCCGAAGCGCACACTCCTCGGCTGGGACGAGCACTTCGAACGGATACAGCTGCTCCCCGAAAGCGGTAGTGAAGGGAACTACGATTGTTGTCGGTGCATTTGCATTCCCCACGTCATTCTGAACGACGAGACAAGGGCGGGTCCCTCGCTGTTCAGATCCCTGTGTCGGATCGAGTTCGACAATAACGATATCGCCTCTATGGACGGATATGGCCATCCATTACCACTCTGGTGCATCGCCCAGGTGTTCGTTTGCCTCTGAGGAGACACCTTCGAATTCGTCAGCGAGGTCGCGAGTCTGTTGTGCACGCTGGCGGTACCCTTCAGCTAACACTTCCCGGGAGACTGGACGTTCGATAACGAGCTTCCCTGCCTCTTCGTGAATCACGACGTCGTCACCGCCCTTGATTCCGAACCGATCTCGGAGGTCTTTTGGGATGGTCACCTGGCCTCGTTCCCCAACTTTCCGGCGTTCGCCGTCACTCATACATATTCATATCGTATTCATATTCATAAGCCCTTCGGGCGTATGCTCGTCGTCGTGAGGAACTACTGCAGGGAGACGTGACTCGGACGGCCTGAAATGTGCCATCTCGGCCCAGCCTTCGTTGAGTGCTGTCTGAACACGGTCAGTCTCTGGGCCGCCGAGTTCCCCAATTACGCGCCGGGGGAGTTTGCAGACGACGCCGAGAGTCGGTGAATTCACCGAGATCACTGCAACTGAATCATCTTTGGGTCAAACTCGCGGCCGACTTCGCTCGTCAAACCACGGCTGTCGTGGCGACGACCGCTCAGATCTCGGTGAGGCCGAGAGTGTATTCGAGTCCGGTAGCAACCTCGCCCATCCGGTCTTGCGGAATTGAGCCGAGGTTCTCGGCGACACGCTACTCGCCACTGGTGTGATATCGCTGCCACAGCCAGCTTGGTCTCGTCGACTGAATCTCGGCGATAAGTTCGTCCCAGGGGTGTTTGCCCCAGAAGGCCCGCGAATAGGTATCGGGGATGTCCAAAGCCTCACTTACGAGAAGCAGCGAGCCAAAGAGGTCGTATTCGGGGAGAAAAGCGGTACTTCCCCAGTGATACCGTGGCCGAATCGTGCCGAGTAGCCGGACTGGGAGTGCCGCCCGCAGTTCCGATAGTTCGTGGTCGGTGACACCGAGGGTACGAACAGTGGCCGCTGTGATGCCGCCGTTGCGGATCCCATGGGCGATCGTTCCTTGGAGGAGGGCTCTCGTTCGCTGCCGGCGTGCCCGATGGGCCATCGTTTCGTCATCAAGTTCATCGGCAAGATACGTGAGCGCGCGAATTGACGCCGCTAGCTCGAAGCCTTCTTGGAGATACGGATGGTGCCAGGTTGGCGAGTCAAAGCGATGTTGATAGGCGTGACACAGTTCCGACGCGAGCATTTCACCCGCCCGTGCTATGGGTAGCCGTCCACCGCTGATACCGATATACCCGGTGTGAGCAGCATACCGCCCTGCGATCATGAAGAGTGTCAGTGACGCTGGGAGATCGCTGCCCAATAGCGTCAGGCGCTCACGGAGGGAAAAATCATAAACAAGGTGATCACGCCACTGGTCTCGATACGGCGTCGAATCCACGCCAAGCAGGGAATCATAGAACGCAACGAGTGCTGTAAAGCACGTCTCGATATCCGCTGTTGAGGCGAGCGCACTATCTGTGTCGCGTGGAAGCCGCTGGGACAATGGTGGCTGTGTCGGAAAACGCATCCGGTAGTCCTCGATGGCGGTCGCACAGACTGTTTGGAGGTGGGAGCAAAACTCCGCCTCGTTCATCACGAGGAGTGAACGACTGATTCGATTAAAGTCCGTTCGATGGAGGCAAAGCTGGTACTACTGCGGCGATTTGCACGACGAGACACCCAACTGGATAGTGACACGGGCGCGATTAGTGGACGATATGGGATCGTATCGCTAACCGCGTACCAGCGCCATGACGTTTTCAGTCTTCGCAGGCGTCTGGGTCGTCGGTTTTGGGCTCCTCGGTGGGCTCGTCTGGTGTTTCCTCGGGGTCCGTCGATGGATCATCCGGTTGTGCTGGCGGTTCGGGTTCGGGCAACGTCGCCTGTCCTTGGCCGGGTTCGAGGGCGAACACCCGGTCGCCACCGAAGAAGAGCCCGTCGCCGTACAGCGCAGGTCCGGCACCGCTGACGCCATACTCGAACAGTTGCGAGCCGTCGGCCGCATCGTAGGCCGCATCCGCCGTGTAGATCACGTCATCGGCGATGTTGCCGAGTGTCGCGGCCTCATATTGGAGCGTCCCGTCTGCCCGTGAGATGGCGACTGTCGCAGATTTCGGGCCTGCGATATTGTCTTGTGGAGTGTAGTCGATATATACTGACTCCGCATCCACTCTCGGCGAGCCCCATTTCAACGCCTCGTTTATGTCGGGTTTGTACGACCACTCGACGCTCCCGTCGGCCAGGTTCAGTGCAAACAGCTTGTAATCTTTGTTAAACTGGTCTTCATTACTGCTGCGCACCGCGCTCGTGTAGACGGTTCCGTCGGCGACGGCAAGCGGTCGTCCCACTGTCACGTAGTTGGTAGCGCCATCGAAAGTCCAGGCGACTTCGCCGGTCTCCCCATCGTATGCGACTATTGTCCCCTCGTCTTTTGCAACTGCTTTTCCATCTGCGGCAGCGACCGGGGCGCCCTGTGTGCCGCCGTCGAAAGACACATTGCCAATGTCTGTTGACCAGAGCTTCTCACCAGTCTCGGAGTCGATAGCAACGAGCAGATGCTCGTAGACGGATGTATGTGCGATAGCGAATATCTGTCCGTCGCCGACCGTGATGGCATAATACGAGGGACGCTTCCGGACATCGTCATCGTAGGGTGGCTCTCGCTGGAAACGCCACTGTTCCGTGCCATCCTTGAGATCAAGCGCGTAGACGCTGCTGTGCGGTAATTTGTCGCGGGTTGCATCTGGATGGCTCGTGCCGACGTACACCGTCTCGCCGTCCGTCGCGGGTGTGGAAAATGTACGAGGATTTTCCTGTGTGGGTTCGGGTTCTTCTGCCGAGAACGACCAGCGGATGTCGCCGGTGGCGGCGTCCATCGCGTAGAACTTCCTCGCGCCGACGTATGCTGTCCCATCGTAGACGACCGGCGTTGAGTAGCCAGTGTCGCTCGCCGGTTCGGGGTCCGCCACCCAGCGGCGACTAACTCCCGCTTTCGGGCCGGTTGCGGTGGGTGCATACCTGGTGTTGCCCGGGCCGCCATAGATGGACGTCCACCCTGAGAGCGACAAGGTGGCTGCACTATCAACGTCATCTGCTGTATCGGATTGCTGTGCGAGGACGCCGCCGACGCTCCCAACGCCGGCGAGGGCAGCCGTGCCGCCAAGGGCTTTGAGGAGTGTTCGACGAGTCGGCGTTCTCTCGGAGGGTTGGTTTGGCATCGCAGGCTTTTCAACACACACCAATCCCAATATTATCAGTTACCTATTATTTGAATCTCTGAATGTAACGATATGGAACAATACGTGGCGCCGATTAAGAGGGCGCTAAACACCCTCAGGTCCCGTCTTTCGTAAACGGGACTTTCTTCGGGCTCCTTGTGGTGGCAAGTTGGGACGGCGATGCCAGTCGAGAGGAAAGTCCAGACCGGCATTTAGACGGCCAGCGGCGCGGTGGCTCTCTACCAGGCCCCAGGAGCGACTCTCATTCGACGCTCAAACTGCGGACTGCTGATTTCGATCAGGGCTCGCAAACGGGGTCATCGTCCTCGGGCGTTTCGGTGTCTCGAGTGGGTGCTTCGGCCGGTTCATTTGGTTCTGTCGACGGTTGGGGTTCGGGCAGTGTCGCCTCGCCCTGCCCCGGTTCCAACACGAACACCCGGTCACCACCGAAGAAGAGACCGTCCCCGTACAGCGCAGGATAGCCGCCAGTAATTCCATACTCGTTGCCAGTAACTCCATAGTCGAACAGCTTTGAGCCGTCGGCCGCGTCGTAGGCCGCATCTTCCTTATAGACGACGTCGTCGGCGACGGTGCCCAGTCTCGCGCCCTCGTACTGGAGCGTCCCGTCCGCCCGAGAGATGGCGACTGTCTCAGCCCCCGGACCCCCGAGATTGGACTGGGGGGTGTAGTTGACGTATACTGATTCTGAATCCACTGTTGGGGCACTCCACTGCAGATTCTCGTTCGTGTCAGGTTTGTACGTCCATTGAATACTGCCGTCGGCCAGGTCCAATGCAAGCAGTTTGTAGTCGTCGTTGCGGCCGGTCGTCGCGCTCGTGTAGACGGTTCCGTCGCCGATGGCAAGCGGCAGATACGCTGTCCTCGGGAAGATAGCTCCATCGAAGGTCCAGACAACATCGCCGGTCTCACCGTCGTATGCTTTTATTGTTCCGTTCGCCCGCGCAACTACCGTCCCATCCGCGGTGGCGACCGGGGCAGCTTCGCTCGTATATCTTACAGACCACCGACCGCCAATTTCGGTACACCAGAGTCGCTCACCGGTCTCAGCGTCGAGGGCGACGAGCAGATCTTCGTCGAGTCCTGAGCGTCCGAGAGCGAATACCTGTCCGTCGCCGACCGTCATGGCAACGTACTCGAGTCGCCTTGTTTCGTTCACGTTTTCGGGCGGGGTTCGTGTGAAGCGCCACTGTTCGGTGCCACTCTCGGAATCGATTGCATAGACGCGTCCGCGACTATTGCTTCTATGTCCGGTGCCGACATATATCATCTTGCCGTCCGTCGCAGGCGTGTGGACACAGGGGGCTTCCGCCGAGAATGACCAGCGAACGTCACCAGTGGTCACGTCCATCGCGTAGAGGTTTCTCGCGCCAACGTACGCTGTCCCATCGTGGACGACTGGCGTTGTGTAGTCACGGTCATGTTCCGGTTCTGGGTCCGCCACCCAGCGGCGGCTGACTCCCGATTTTGGTCCGGCTGCGGTGGGCGCGTAGTTCGTGTTGCCGGGCCCACCGTATACGGATGTCCATCCTGAGAGCGACGGGGTGGATCCAGTGCTGTCGTCACGTGCTGAGTCAGACGGCTGTGCGAGGACGCTACCGACGCCAGCAAAGGCAGCCGTGCTGCTCAGGGCCTTGAGGAGCGTTCGGCGAGTAGTACGAGTCTCGGCGGTCTGGTTTGGCATCGTAATCCCCTCAACAAATACCAGTCCTAAAATTATCAGTAACATATTATTTGGGGATATGTCTGTAACTATGTGGAACAATACGCAGGTTCGATTATTCTGGTGCTAAACACCCTCAGATTCCCGTATTTCGTCTGCAGTACTCTATAGGGTTGGTAGCTATGGAGGAATACTACGGTGACGTCGCCAGTCGAACGGAGTGTAATAAACGAATCCGCTCGAAATGGGAGCGACGACCTGAACACTGTCCCCGAAGCGTTCTTTCGTGTGACTGATTAGATATAGTCATGGCTCGCGCTGACGCTGGAAATGGTACGAATGAACGTGAAATCCGGCTCATCGAAAATCCGGACGGGAAGTGGACTGCCCGTAACCTACAGGCCGGACTCACCGCGGAGGGCGACACACGTGCGGCAGCGCTGGAGAATCTCGACGCAGTGGTTGAGGCCGTTGACGGCGACGGCGGCCACAATCCAACCGACGGGGAACTACGAGACCTGGGCATTGACCCTGACGTTGCGCGCACTCAAGGCGACGAACTCCCCGATATTCTGAAGTAAATGGTCCGGCGCGACTTTTCAGGTGAAGAACTATACAGGTGCTGGTGAACGTCGGGAACTTCCGCCACGTCCGGACGACGGCGACCACCTCATTTTAAAGTGGGAACCACCCGCCAACCACGACTCCGAGACACGCACCGTTGTCGTCCCCGCTCACGACTCGGTCAGTATCGGCACGTTGCGAGATATCGACGACGATGCTGGTGCTGAGGACTTCGAGTCGTTCTGTGAGTGGATCGACCAGAACGCCTGAGCCATCCAGTCGCTGGCAGGTTCGACGCACTGCATTACTCGCTGGCTAGTATCCTGGTGCTAACAAAACCTGTGTGTGTTGGATGTTAACATATGGAAACGAATACAGACAAGAATCCGCTGCTTGCGAAATGGACTGAAACGTCCGCACATATATTCAGTAGCGTTGTTACGGCTCATCGAGTGGTCGCTGCGACGATGGGTGTCAAGCTCAGCGATAGGGAGGAGGCCACTCGGGAGGCGGTAGATCGGATTGACGCCGGTGAGACCCTCTCAGAATGGGATGTCGAACGGAGTGAGTACAATCCAAAACGACTTGAAATCGGCGACTACGTCGAGTTTACGAAGACAATTTCGGCGACCGACGTTCAACAGTTCGCTGCTGCCAGCGGTGACACGAACCCGCTCCATCTCGACGATGAGTTCGCTGAGCAAACCAGATTTCAGGAGCGCATCGGACACGGAACACTTGTCGGAGGCCTCATCAGCGCAGCACTCGCGCAGCTTCCCGGGCTGCCGATCTACCTCTCACAGGACTTGGAGTTTCAGAACCCGGTTGGCATCGGTGAGCGACTTACCGCAGAATGTGAGATCGTCGAGGAATTAGATGATCGCCAATATCGACTTTCGACATGTGTTGTCAACGCCAGCGACGTGTTGATCGACGGCGAGGCGGTCGTTTTGATCGACGATCGCTTGGAGTGATCCGCGTTCGGCCGCGAGGCAGGCTCTGTCTTTTGTACGTCGGGGCTGCTCTCTCCCAAAGTGGTTCCTCGACTCCGCTGTTATGTGCGGCAGGAACCGACGCTCGTTAGTCCTGTAGCGTGGCGACTGTTTGGCCCGTTTCCTCGGCCTCTTCGCTACGCAACATATCGTACGTCGCAAGCGCTTCGTCAACCGCTTCATCAAGACTCAGCAGTCCAAATGAGTTTCACAGTCCCAGCGCTCGCTGCAACTTTGTGAGCAAACCACCCTGCAGGTCGAAGATCGCTGTCATCTCTGCATCCGTAAGCTCGAAGTCAAAGACGTCCAGGTTGGCCTGTAGATGGTCCGGACTCGATGCTTTCGGAATCGCCGCGACCTGTTCTTGCTGGAGTGACCAGCGCAAAGCGACCTGTGCTGGCGTCTTACCATGGCGCTTTGCAATCGTCGCGAGTGTCTCATCGTCTGCAACTTTCCCTTTCGCCAGCGGACTGTAGGCCGTCAGGATGATCTCGTTCTCGATACAGTATTCGAGGAGGTCGGCTTGGTTCGTGTATGGATTGTACTCGACCTGGTTCGTGAGAATCGGTGTGTCCGAGAGTGTGCGTGCCCGCTCGAGCTGGTCGACCGAGAAGTTGCTCACGCCGATCTGGTTCACCTCTCCAGTGGACTGAAGTTCGTTCATCGCCTCGATAGTTTCTTCCATGGGAACGCTTCGACTCGGCCAGTGGATCAATAGGAGATCGACTGTCTCGAGGCCGAGCTTCGCCAGACTCTGACGAGTCGACTGCAGAAAATCGTCGTATTCGAGGTTGTTTCGCCAGACTTTCGTGGTGAGGAAGAGCTCGTCTCGGTCAACTGTGGTCCCGGCGAGGGCTTTCCCGATGGCTGCCTGATTGTTGTAATACTCCGCGGTGTCGATATGACGGTAGCCCAACTTCAGCGCGCGACTAACCACCTCCGTACAGGCTTCTCCTTTCAGCCGGTACGTTCCCAGTCCGAGTGCGGGCACCTGTCGCTGATTGCTGGTAACGTATTCCATGGCTGGGCTTGGAGTAGTAGCGGGAAGAACCTGTGGCGGACGGGAGTGGTCATCGCTGTCGACGTCGCCCAGTGCTCGATGCGCACTCTTGATTCGCCTGTGACACACTTCGGCGCGAATTTCGTACGATATCGACTCAGGTAGGTAGCTGTAGAACAGATACAACTATCCTGGATCGCCGATGTCGAAAAAATTGAGTGGTGCGTTAGTTTGCGCCAGCGTTCGCGTTGGCGTTCGACGAGGAGTCGGCCTGCTCGTTTGCTGCCGTCACATCGAATGAGGCTTCAGCCACGCTAATCGCTGGATGATTCGGGGCGATGTTGATCAGTCGCTGGTACGTATACCCAGCACTACCACTGTAGTCGGGATACTCGGCTTGCATCACCGACTCCGAATCGTAGTCTAGGAGCGCGGTGATGAGACGGAGGTGGATGGTCGTCGTTTTCGATTGGCCGTCCGTCTGGGAGTCAAGCTCCATCGTGTCTCCGAGGACACCGTAGTTCCCGTTCGCGTAGTCACCCGAATCACTGCCGAGACTCGAGCCGTCCCAGTGAGCGCTGTCCGGGTAGTCCGACGCCTCATCGTAGTAGTCGCTCATCCCCTCCTTGTAGAGGACGATTTTTGGCGTGACCGTTTGACTTCCATCGTTCGGATCCACGTAGTCGCCGTTATTGTTGATGTTGTAAAAGGCTGAATTCTTGCTCGTCAGGTACATGCGACCGCTATCTGGAACGCGATCGGTCGTCCCATGGGTCGCGGAGTTGTACGCGGCTTGCTCACTACTGTTATCCGTAAACAGCCACGGCGTCTCGCGGTACACTGGCTTATATCCCTCTCCATCGACGGCTGCGTGCAGAATGTATCGTAACTTCAGTGGCTTCTCGTCGAAATTCTCCCACTCCGTGTACACGCGCGGTGCAACGAACACTTCAGACACGTCCCCACGATCGTTTTCTACCGTTCCTGGATTCACTGCGTTGAACGAACTACTCATGGCGGCGGCTGAGCCGGACAGCGCGGCCAAACCAGTGCCGCCAGTAACGGTTGCGATTCCAAGCCCCTTGAGGGCACTTCGTCTGCTTAGTTCCATGGTCAATCACGCACCACCACTGAGCCCCGGTACCCCCTCCACCTGCGGGTTCAAGGCCGGATGATGCGATTAGAGACTTTTACCAGTTGATGATTGTTACTACCTGTTTAATTACATACAGTCACTCTCTTCCGCAGATATAGTCGTCATATCTCACTCTCTTTCGGTCGGTATCTAGTCGCTACCCAATCGCTGTTTCCGCTGGGCTATTCCATGAGGCGAGGGCCACAGGGTTTGATCCTGTGGTGGTTTACGCCTCTAAAAGGGCGTTAGGACTCGTTCCCCAGCCTGTCTGTGATGTCTTCATTATCCAATTCGAGGCGGAAATCTGACTCGCCAGCAGTCCGTTTGAACGAGTGAATCCGGCCATCGACGGTAAAGACATCTCCCTCATTGTTTCCAGTCCGGCCAGTAACGACTATCCGGCCGTCCTCTTCGGTAATCGAGTCAGCCCACTCACTCCCATCATCAATGTCCGCGCTATTTCCGTCTGCCTCGGATCCAGAGACACTCCCGTCCACTACCAACCGATAGGTCATCGTGGCATCAGCGGACGTGCTGATGATCTCGAACGTTGACTCGCCGTCCGTCTCCAGGGCGTCACTATTCGGGGCTGTAGCATCGTTTGTCTCTTCATCGCCACTCGACTCATTGTCACCAGCGGGCGGCTGTTGCTCGTCATCCGATGACCCACCGGCTGTGTTCTCGTCGATAAACTGGTCAGTGACATCGTTGTTGTCGACTTCAAGTCGAATATCCGACTCGCCAGTGATCCGTGTGAACGACTCAATACTGCCTTCGATAGTGAAGACATCACCTTCGTTGTTCCCAGTTCGGCCAGTAACGACCATTCGGCCGTTCTCTTCAGTGATTGAGTCAGCCCATTCACTCCCATCGTCGATATCGGCGCTGTTGCCATCAGCTTCGGCGCCAGCGACCGACCCGTCGACGACGAATTCATACGTCAGCGTGGCATCGGCGGACGTCGAGATAATCTCGAATGTCTTTGACTCGTCTTCCGAGCTTGAGGTATCATCCGATGGAGCGGACTCTGCCCCGCTATTGGACTGTTCAGCGCCGGACTGCTCGCTCTCTTCAGATCCGTTGTCCGGTGTCTCCGGCTCGGATTGTGTCTCGTCTTCGGTACTGGGTGGACGGGGCGGCGGCCCGACCGATTCATTGTCGTCCGTTCCTGCCCCATCGTCGGATGCACTGACGAGCGTGAGCGTGCCGCTCTCAGCAATCGAGGCGCTGAGCTGCCCGTTCTCGATTTCCGTCTCGGGTACCAGTTGACCGTCCTGGTGAAGGACAGCCGTCTCAGTATTCACGTTCTCGGGAAGGGCAACACTGACCGATACTGTTGCCTCCTCTCCGAGACTGCTCACATGAAGGCTCTCATCAACGAGGAGATCGCCCTCATCGGGCGACCCAGCATATCGTCCGACCATGCGAAGTGTTGGGGAGGTGACTGAGGCTGTCCAGTTGCCCATCTGCAGATTCTGAGCAGTGGTCGTTCCTGCAGCGTTCGAGTCATAGACATCTCCATCTTCATTGCGGTAGAAAGAGATGTTCTGGAGCCTTGCATCTCCGTCCCCGAGGCGAATACCTGTCCCATCATTGCCACGGACGCTGCTGTCTCGCATGTCGAAGCCGTTGGTTCCAGCAGAGAGTCTGATTCCGGTGTTCCCGTTTCCAGCAACGTTGGTCCGCTCAATGCTGATTGTCTCAACCGACCCGTAACTACGGATTCCATCGCCGCCGTTCCCGCCGACGACGGTATCGACGAGCTGGGTGTCGTCACTTTCGTTGATTGCGAGCCCCATCTGTGAGTTCCGCTCGAGGGTGAGCCCGCGAAGCACTGTGCTGTCGAAGTCACCATGGAGCTCAATGCCATGGCCATCACCTTCCTCTGAGACAGTATCGCCGTAGCCATTGCCGATGAACTCACTATCGACAACACGCGTGTCACTGGCCGTGTCGTCAACTCTGAGCCCGGAGTTATTGTTATTCTTGACGACGACGTTGCTGATGTTGGTGTTGAAACTATTGCCCGTGATTTCGATGCCGAACCCAGAGTTGTTTGCAATACGGCTGTCCAGGAGCCGCGTATCAGGCGTTGGATCGCCAATACTGATTCCTGGGCCACTGTTGTTCTTCACCGTAAGCGTAGTGAGCAGATTCCCGTCGGAACCTTGCGTCAGGTAGAGCCCGCCTTGTGTATTTCGTGCAACCGTCGACTCCCTGATTTCGACATCACCTGTTTCAGTGAGCACCATTCCCTGTTCGTTTTCGACAGCGGTCACATTGGCAATCGATGAGTCACCGGCCTCGAACAGTCCAACGCCAACGTCATTGTTGCTGACCGTGATATCCGTGAGCGTCGCAGCTGTGTTGTCGCCTCGTTGTCCAATCTCTACTCCGGTGCCCCAATTTGTGAGCTGTATATTCTGTATCGTCACGTTGCTGATACCGTCGCTATTGGCAGACTCAGCAGGGACGATCCAGACCCCCTTCGCACTTTCGTTGCCGGTACCCTCAATACGGTGCCCGTTGCCATCGATGATGGCATCGCTGGCACTCACCTGGAGACAGGTCCCAGCGTCACGATTCTCAAGCTCACCTGTGAGCTCGTAGCGTCCCGACTCAGTAATCCGAGTACACGAGGTGATCTGGCCTGATTCGGTCGGTGGATTGGACTCGGTTGCAGCTGTGGAGTCATTTGTGGCTTCAGTAGGTGGCGTTACATTCTCTGCTGTCTCTCCACTGGGTGAGTGGGCTGTGACATTGGTCACATAGACTGTTATCTCGCCTGGCCAAACGCCCAGCCGAATCTCTAGCTGGGTGCCTTGCGGGAGATCCCGTGGGACAGTGCCACGGAGAATTCCATCGTGCTCTCCCCGCCCGGGGTCGCTATCTAATCCAATTGTGTCGTCACTCTCGGGCAGGTGAAGCAGGATTCGAGGACTCCCTGGCTGGCCGTCCAAATTCGGTGACTCATACTCAGCGATAATCTCTGTTCCTTCACTGAGTGCGTCGACTTCACGATACACGCCAATATGATTGGGTCCGCCATCGACACTGAGTTTCACGCTACCGCCGTGCTTCTCCGACCATGTTCCCTCTCCTTTGGTCACACGCGGGCCAGTCCCTGACGGAAGGCCAATTATCCAGCCATTCAGGCCGTCAGCGAACTCCTCCGTGAACGGCGGAGTGAAACCATCAGTCTCCTCATCTGGACTGGCTGTCTGTTGCTGCGTAGCCGTCTCCTCGTCGTCTGTTGGCGTCGACTCTGCTGGTGTGGTTTCTGACTCAGCTTGGGTAGTTTCGCTGGTCTCTCGTTCAGTCACGTCAATTGTGAATTGGGTACCCGAGATCGACACACGCTGTGTCCCAGTCGTATTGAATTGGTGATAGACAGTGATCGTTCTCGATTCACCGTCCGCGACTTCGACGATAGCACCGTTGATCTGTTCGCCGCTCTGGTTGATATAGATCGGAGCGCTTCCCGTACGACTGCCGGTGTTCTCAACGGTAACCTCGATTGGCACAGCCGTTCCAACAGTCGTCTGTTGTGGCAGTTGTGTATCTACGACTTCGATCGAGGTGCCATCAACGACAGTAAAGGCGTCTGCTTCTCGCGCATCGTCGAATCGCTCAGTGGTACTTATTGGGACCCCCTCCCAGACTGCTGTGACGACATCATAGCGCTGTTCAGTCGGTACATCTTCCTGTACCGTCCAAGTGACCGTGGTTTGTTTGGATTCGCCCGCTGGAACAGAGACCCAGTGTCCCGTGGTATCATCATTATCGTAGTAGATGGTCTGTCCATTCCGTTCAGTCCCGACTGAGTAGCCCACGAAGAACCGGGCTGCAGATGAACCAGTATTAGTCACCTCTACGACGGCTTCTACTTCTTCTCCCGCAGCAAACGATCCCTCCGGTGCAGAAACCAGCTCTATGGTAGCACTTTTTGGTAGCTCCTTCGTGCCCTCAAGCGCAGAATTTCCATTCGGACTCTCACGAAGTTTCTGCTGAATCTCCGGTGAGACTTCGTTAATCTCCTGCTGAGATTGATTGAACGTCTGTCGATATTTGGCAGTTTTCTCAAGTGCGGTTGTATAGCCATCGCCCATCTCACCACTGCTCATAAGATCCGCGAAATCAGTTACTGGGGCCCCAGTCGCACCTTCAGCGAAGTTGAGCCCGATCTCCTTCAACTGTCCCTCTGGAGTCCCCCTGGGCATCGTTTGCACTCGGACCTCAGACCAGAGGATGCCATCAATCATCGACTCACTATACGCTGTATAGGTTGCGTTAGCTTGTTCGTAGGTCCAGATAGTGCCATCATCGTGTTCTCTGAGCAACCGACCTGCTCGCTCGGACTGAACCACTGATTCTTGGAGCTCTGCATGCGCCGCCGCCTTCATCGATTTCCGATATACGCCAAAGACGTCATGGTTGATTTCTTGCCGCAGTTCGTTCTTGAACTGCTGTTTCATCTGCTCAAGCACGCTTCGGGCGATGGTCTGTGCCGCCGTCTTCATCGCCTCCTTCGTGGACATTTTCGAGACTTGCGCGTTGCCAATGGTGACAGCGCTCCCGCCGCCAGTTGCGTATGCGGCTGTAATCGTCCCTAACATTTCCGCAGAGGTATCACGCGTTTTAATCGCGATATCAAGAGCATAGCTCCAGCCAAGTAATTCGCGTAGCCGATTCGGGTACTCTGTCGAAAGGAATTCTTCCATCGCGGCTTCATTCGACATCTTCAGCGAGACATGTGCAGTCTTAGCTGCTTTTCGAACTGTCTCTTGGTCTTCAACCAGCCGGCCCTCATTATCGAAAATAGCCCACCCGGCTACATCACTAGAATCGCCGTTTGCAGAGTAGTGTTCCATTCTGATGGCTGTATATCGGTCGCCGTCAACCATCACATCAAACGAAGCGCCGTAGGATGCTAGTCCCCGCACTGGTGCGCGTAAGGGATCTGAATCATCATCGATCGGGATTTGAATCAGTTGGTCACCATCTCCACTCTCGAACGAGAGTCTATATGCTTGGTAGGCAGTTGGTCCAGCGAGATCCGGCTCGTCTGTTGTTTCTAAGATATATGCCCCCTTATCCTGACTTACTGTAGTTAGTGTTCCATCAAAGTAAACCGGCTCTAGTGTCGGCGCTAATCCAGTAACTGGGATCCCCTCTGAGGTAGTCAGATTGAGTGCTACCCTATTCACCTGCCCCGCTGTGGTCTGAAAAACACCGCCTTGCGTTTCGTTCCCATTGACTGCGACTACTGTTACGGAGATGTCTTCGAGTGGAACATCGTCAGCAGAAACGCTTTCAGTCTTGTTCTCGGAGTCACTATTCTCAGTTCCGCTCGTCTCGGATCCACCATTCGAGCCCGCTGTGTCTGACGGGCTCCACATGACTTCCGCGGTGTTGCCATCGTCGTCGTATACTCTCGCTGTAACCTGCTGCGACGCTTCAGAAGTGACTGTGTGATTCCACGTATCTGTTTGCGTTTGACTACTGCCGAAGTATCGGGTCTGCTCTTTCGAGTCGCCAACGTACCATTCTATTCGGTCGAGATCGGCATCCGGATCAGTTGCTTCCGCTGTAAACTCGACTAACTCATTAGCTGTCGGTGAAAACTCGCTTGATGATGGTGAGACCCTTGTGACAGTTGGTGCCCGGCCCTCGTCCTGTTTCTGTACGTCTATAAGCCATTCATGCGAGACCGACTGCTGAGAATCAGAAACCTCGACGATCATCTGATATGCCGTTGAGCCATCCTCTATAGGGACATCGAACGTTTGGGTGTGTGATGATCCAGAGCCAACTGTCTCTGCTTCATTCGTGTTGAGTGATTTCAGACGCCACTCATACGTCAAATCGTCATTGTCGGCGTCTGTCGCAGTAACTGAGAAGCGCTGTGATTCGCCTTGTGTTACGACAATTGTGTTATCCCCGGTTGGGGACACCTCTGTAATCTCTGGTAGGGCGCCAGATGCTCTGACGGAATATGATTCGTCATCCGCGGCAACCATATCACCATCTGAATTCGTCAGCGTCGCAGAGACACCAAACGACTTTCCCATTCGGTCTTCTGGGACTGTCTCACTGGCTGTTACCGTCAGTTCCTCGAATTCCCCTGTCCCAGTCACCTCCTTTTCAAATACTTTGCCGCCAGCATGAGGCAAATAAAGCGTAATCGTCCCCGTTTCGCCTTGGTCCAGCCGATAGTCAAGGAGGAATTCGAATGTATATTCTTGTCCAGGTTCGAGCGTATCCGAGTCCGGTGCTGGCGATGAGTCATCGTTATCGATGATAAGCCGATCGTGATCCGCTGTAGCTGTTGTTGTTCCAAACACGATTCCCGCGGCACTAAATGATATTATAAGGATAGCTGACATCAAGATGGCGCCGAAACTTTTCCACGTTATCATTTTGTACCTTCCGTGAGAATCGTCACGGAAACCAGTTCAGATAGCTTGTACTGTCCACAATGCCGTAACAGCGACCGCCGGCTAAAATATAGCCGTCTGAATTTCGCTGGCATACTGAATACATATCTATCCTCTAATGTATTGTTATATCTCAGATATTTCTAACCCTTAGCTAGTGTGTTGAGCCTATCAGATGATGGAATCCCCAAAATGAACGCTATCTCTCGATTACAAGATTATTGATAAATTCCTGTAAATATATGAGTAAGCCGTGCTTCAGAAACGGCTTTTACTGACTAAGCGAACACTATCAACAAATTTGGGGATAGTGTGTTGGAGCTGGTTCCTGAATCGGTCTATTTTCTCGTCGCCAACCACCATCTCGTAGGTTGACGCTAGGTTTCAGAGTGGGCAGAGTTTGTCATGGCTCCTCTTTGATTCCCTGAACGCAAGAGGCGGCGCCTCGTCCTGCAGCGTCTGGTGAGAGCTGAGTTCCACTAACAAGTGTTGTTAGCCCGATTAGATCAATGAGTGGTAGCGAACAACCTCTCCGGTAATTGCCGCTCCGCTTGAGATAGCCCCGCCGCTACTGCGACGAACAATATAACTGCACGCCAAAGCCTTCTACCGAACTTGTCTCAGGGTGGTGGCAGTGTCGACACGCGGCCGCTGTGTGGGCCACTTTGACTGGTAGCTGTCACCGCATACCCTTGTGTTCGCTAACAACACCTGCGCAAACTCGCTCATCGTTGAGCCGCTGCGGCGCTGATAATCGCTGCGGGTACCAGATCGTCACTCTGTGGGCGCCGTCGTTGGTCTTATCTTGTCGCATGCGGCGGGTGAGTCCGCCGCGAGGGCGGTGAGTTTCTCGAAGATACGCTTGAGCTGACTACTGGCGAACTGCTCGTTGGTGTAGGATTCAAGATAGGGACAGAGTGTCATCGACGTAAGCACGA
This sequence comes from Haloarcula amylovorans, assembly GCF_004681185.1. Taxonomy (GTDB): domain Archaea; phylum Halobacteriota; class Halobacteria; order Halobacteriales; family Haloarculaceae; genus Haloarcula; species Haloarcula amylovorans. The sequence goes on from NZ_SRIF01000003.1 coordinate 22,736, forward strand.
CTCGTATGCTGTTGCCATCCGAGACGTATTTGCCCCACTCCTCGAGGTTGGTCAGGACCTGTTGGACATGGCGATGGATTGGGGAGGGATCGCCACGACCGCTCGGGACTCCTCACGGACGAGCGTTACGAGCTTATCATCGTCAGCGATTGTGGCATCGTCGATCTCTGTTCCAATAGTGTCTGCGAGGTGGGTGACCCGTTGTTGAATTCTGGCGTCGGCATGGGAGCGGGTCTTCTGTTCGTCCCGAAGATCTTCTCGAGCGCCCTCGACCGTCGACTTTAACGAGCTGATCGCCTGCATGCGCGTAATCTGTTCGTCTTTGAGTGCCTCTTGACGCTGGGGGGCTCGCAGCTAGTTTGGACTCGACGCGGTCCATGACCTCTGTGGTGATCGCGTCAGTGTCTTGGTGGCCTGGGCCTGGCGGTCCTCAACTCGATTCTCAAGGCTGTTGACGTGGGCCACAATGGACTGGATCACATCTTCGTCGGCGTTGTGGTCGGGCTGTACTCTGTCCGTACTCATGGGTCTCGCTTTGCTGGGTCGGGGCGGCCGGTGTTTGGGTGGGTTCGGTGACAGGGGGAATGATAGTGAAGTCGATGACGATTCCTGAGCCGGTCTATCGCCACGCACAGTCGGTCCAGACCTCCTCGATGTGGTGTACTGGTCGTCGGCTGAGCAAATCCGAAGTGGCTGGTGGAGCAAACTGACCTCGATAAGGGAAATATCGCGCTTTGTCTGCAGAATCCGTAATGCTGGGTGGATAACACGTGTCGCTCGGGGTCGCTACGAGTTTGTCGACGACCCACGAGTTTGCTGAGTCCAAGTGAGGACAGTCCGCTATGTCTTGGCCCCTTCATAATCGATAGGCGCTACTGTGACTGGTCCGTTTGCTATTGGCCCACTCTCAAGAAGTAGGAGAATCAAGATAGTGCGTCGAGTGATTGCAAGCTGGCTAGGTCCGGCCCAAGAACACTCTCGATCGGCTGCGCTTGCAGAATATTTTGGTGGCCGGCTGCTCCAAACTTCTCTCGACTCTCAAAAATATACCACTTCCAGCTACATTGGTAACCCAATACAGAGTGGGTATGCAGGCTTAGAAGTCTTGGAACGTAGAAGATTGGAAATAAAGAATATATAAAATATAATATACTATTCCGAAGCTGGCGGTTTCATAATAATCTGGCAGCAGTATATTCACCTGACAGCTATCGGTTACTAAATGATACACACAGGAAATGTCGCAGTAATAGAAAATTATAAGTTAGTTACCTATCACCTACTAATCGTACTTGGAGGGACAGGACTGGGATGAACAGCCAGACTTCGTGGATATATCTACACAGGCCAAATGAGCCAACTGGAAACAGCAAAGCAAACTACTGAAACCCCATCTGAGATTGGGGGGGAAATATCGGAACCAGGAATAGCGCCGCTGTCAGAGACAATGGTGGCGATTCCCGCCTATAACGAGGCTGTTGGTATTGGGAGCGTGGTGTTAACAGCCAATCGCATCGTTGACCGCGTGGTGGTCGTTGATGATGGCAGCAGCGACGCCACAGTGGAGATCGCCAGAGATGCTGGTGCGATGGTTATCGAACACGACGAAAACCGGGGGAAAGGTGCTGCCATCCAGACTATCTTCGACCACGCGGTCGAGACTGGCTACGAGTGTGTCGTCTTGATCGATGGTGACGGCCAGCACCTTCCCGAGGAAATCCCGGATGTTGCCGCCCCGGTGTTGCAGGGCAACTGTGAGATGACCATCGGCAGTCGCTATCTGGAGGGTGGGAATACCGAAACGCCGTTCTACCGGCGAGTTGGCCAGCGCGTGCTCGACGTGCTTGCGACCGGCTCCACGGATAGTTCGATTAGTGACTCACAGAGCGGGTTCCGGGCGTTTTCCGTGGATGCGCTCGACGAATTACGGATCACGACCGATGGTATGGGTGTCGAAAGCGAGATGATTAGCCGGGCCAACGAGAATGACGTGTCGATTGAGGAAGTCCCGATCGATATCCGGTATGAGGGTATCGACGGGCAGACGTACAATCCATTACGGCATGGGTTGACCGTCGTTGCGTTCATACTGCAACTGGTCCGTGATAGGCACCCGATGGTGTTCTTTGGGTTACCCGGACTGGTGTTGTTGACTCTCGGAGCACTGTACGGATTGAATGGTATTCTGGTGTATCAGAATACAGGTGTTTTCTATCCTGCGAAAACACTTGTTTCGGGATTCAGTACGGTATTGGGCGCTTTGGGACTGTTTACTGGATTAATGTTAAACCAAATTTCGAACATGATCAAGGAAATCGAGTGACTATGACGAAGATTGCTATTGTGCTCGGAACCAGGCCGGAAATCATCAAACTTTCACCTGTAATTCGAGAATGTGAAAGACAGGATATCGACTTCGAGCTGATTCATACGGGACAACACTACTCGGAAAACTTGGACCAGGTATTTTTCGATCAGTTAGAACTTCCTGAACCCGACTATCATCTAAAGGTAGGCTCGAAATCACACGGCCAGCAAACAGCTGCGATGATCGCTGGTATCGAAGATATTCTCGTTGACACTGAGCCTGATATACTGCTAGTGCAAGGCGATACGAATTCTGTATTGGCTGGTGCCATCGCGGCAAGTAAGCTAGATATGGATCTTGGCCACGTTGAGGCCGGCCTCAGAAGCTTCAATCGGGAGATGCCAGAAGAAACGAACCGGGTACTAACAGATCATACAGCCGACCACCTGTTTGCGCCAACGGCACAATCAGTTCAATATCTTCGCTCGGAGAATATCGACGAGAATCGCATTCACCAAACAGGCAACACTGTTGTAGATGCCGTGCACCAGCACGCATCGCTTGCGGAAAAGAACAGTAGTGTACTCCAACGGCTTGGATTGGAGCAGGGCGAATACATCCTGATGACAGCGCATCGTCCTGGGAATGTTGATGATGCAGAATCGTTCCAAGCATTATTACGAGGCATGTCGAATCTTGGGATGGACCTTGGACTGGATGTAATCTATCCCATCCATCCTAGAGCGGAAGCATCTCTTGATGAGCTTGATGTCGATGTCCCGGAGCAGATAACGCTTGTAGAGCCGCAAGAATATCTTGATTTCTTGCGTTTAGAAGCTCATGCGCGTCTCATTGGAACGGACTCCGGGGGTATTCAGGAGGAAGCTTGCATCCTCGGCGTCCCATGCGTAACACTTCGAGAAGAGACTGAACGACCTGAAACGATAGAGGTTGGTGCAAATATGCTCGTGGGAACCGATCCAGAGCGGATTACTTCGGGCGCATACGAAATGCTAGCCAAGGCGACTGACTGGACCAACCCATTCGGATCTGGCGACGCAGCAATTCAGATCCTCGACATTATGAAAGATGAGAAACCAGTCAGAAAGCAAGCGATGAATCAGCAAACCTAACTAGTACTATCATAACAGCAAGACATGGCTAAAATACTTGTAACCGGTGGACTCGGGGCCGTAGGCGCACCACTTGTTGAAGAGTTAGAACTGCGTGGACACGATGTCTGGGTCGCTGACCTCCCATGGAGTGAACGAGAGAAATACTTCCGATGTGATGTCAGTAAGTACCGCCAGCTTGCGTCGATATTTGAGTCCCACGACTTTGAATACGTCTATCATCTCGCGGCCGAATTCGGCCGCAAGAACGGAGAGGACTTCTTTGAGACGATGTGGGGATCAAACGCTGTCGGAACGAAGAATATGCTCAGACTCCAGCAAGAGCATGACTTCCGCATGATCTTCTCCTCCAGTAGTGAGGTCTATGGGGACTATGACGACGTAATGGAGGAATCGGTTCCTCTTGAGAAGGGACCACGGCAGCTAAACGACTACGCGATTTCAAAGTGGGTCAACGAACAGCAGATCCTTAATGCAGCCGACCGGCATGGTAACGAGACTGTGCGTGTGCGGTTCTTCAATACGTATGGTCCGGGTGAGAAATACAGCGAATACCGGAGTGTCGTCTGTAAGTTCTGCTATCACGCGCTTCACGACAACCCATATCACGTCTATGAGAACCATCATCGCTCGTTCACCTATATCGGCGATACTGTTCGGACGCTAGCGAATATCGTTGATTCGTTCGAACCCGGTGAAGTCTACAATATCGCTGGTGAGGAATACTGGGGGATCAAGGAGCTCTCGGATATGATTCTTGACTACCTTGATAAAGACGACGACAAAGTGGAATATCGAGGCACGGAAGAGCACAATACACTCAACAAGCGAGCCAGCGTCGAGAAGGCCAAGGACGACCTCGGGCACGAAGCCACCATCGATCTAGAAAAGGGGATTCCAAAGACGATCGACTGGATGCGTGAGTATTACGATGTCGAGTAAGTCGGCGGTAGACCGCCACTCCACGACTGACGTCGAGAAAATCGTCGTCATTGGCACTGGATTCATCGGCCTCCCCTTAGCGTTGCAACTGGCGAAAGCGGGAAAGACTGTTGTTGGTGTCGATATCGACGAGAATCTAGTCGAAGCAATTAACGATCAGTCGCTCAATGTCGACGAAGACCAACTGCAGGACTTGTTCGAAAGTCCAGAAGTAGAAGAGAATCTACACGCACAGACTGCACCCGAAACCGGCGATGCATTTGTCATTTCGGTTCCGACGCCACTCACGGAACCACAGAAGAGCCCGGACCTCTCAGCTGTTGAAGCTGCCATTGAGTCTATCATCCCTCATCTCGAATCCGGTAATATCATCAATATCGAGTCAACGATCCCTCCACTCACCTGTGAGGAGACAATTGCGCCAAAGTTGACCGACGCCGGGTTTGAACCGGGCGTGGATATCCATCTTGCACATTCTCCTGAACGAATTCTTCCAGGCGACGTCTTCGAAGAGATAGTGCACAACGATCGAGTAATCGGCAGTGTCACCGAAGAAAGCGCTACTGAGGCGGCGAAAATTTACGAACCATTTCTTGAGGGGGATATCTACTATACTACCCTTCTCTCGGCGGAGCTCTGCAAACTTATGGAGAATACCTACCGTGACGTGAATATTGCATTAGCCAATGAGTTTGCCCTCATCGGTGAGGAGCTCGGCATTGATATGACCAATGTGATTGAGCTAGCAAATCACCACCCCCGCGTTGATATCCTCCATCCAGGCATCGGCGTTGGCGGCCACTGTCTACCCATTGATCCATGGTTCCTCAACGAAGTGAATCCCGAGCATACGAATCTAATCACAACTGCTCGTCGGATCAATGATAAGATGCCAACTGCAACAGCCAGAAAGATTCGACAGGCTCTCAGTGGCCTTTCTGATCCCACAGTGTTGGTCTTAGGAGCGGCGTACAAACCGAATACACAGGATCCACGTGAGAGCCCAGCAACCGAGATCGTCGACGAACTTCAAGAAGAGGGGTTCGATATCATCCATCGAGACCGGCTCGTGGAGGGGATAGAGTATCTCGACTTAGAGGAGCTAATCGATGAAACGAGCCCTGATGCAGTGGTTCAGCTGGTCCCGCATACTGAAACATCAGCTGAACTCGAGTCAATAGCATCGGATCTCGAAGCAGCGGGTATCACAATTCTTCGTCCTGGTGTCGAAAATCCATTACAACCCCGATCCTATGACTGAGAGCGAGACGACGACAGCACTGATCATTACACAGTTTTTCCCACCGGAATCCATGGGTGGGGCTCATCGCTGGGAGAAGCTTGCTGCCCATATGGATGATAGTGTAGATCCGCATATTCTCTGTACCCACCCGACGTTTCCCTTCGGAGAGTTTGAACGCCAATGGCAGCCACTGTGTCGAGAATCCGTCAACGGTGTGCCAGTCACGCGACTATTCACGTACCAACCGACGACAGATAACACACTGGGACGGATACTGAACTATGGCATTTTCGCCGTTTTGAGTTCAATATATGTCTTACTCACATTCTGGCGATACGACTGTATCGTGACGATGTCTGCTCCACATACGACATTCCTGCCGGGGCTTGTTGGCAAGTTGACTGGGCGAGATTGGGTCGTCGACATCTTCGACCTCTGGATCGATAACGCGAGTGACTTAGGCTACGTCGATGAGGAGTCTCTTCCATACCAAGCGATGAGTCAGCTAGAACGACTCTCGCTTGCCAAGGCGGATGCGATATTCGTCATCACGGATACCATGGCTGAATACTACGAGGACAAGTATCCCGATTTAGCATTCGATGTTCATGTCATTCCCTTCGGTGTCGACACCGAGATGTTCTCACCGGATGTAGAGCCCAAGGGCTCGACCGATGTTATCTATACAGGTAACCTGGGAACCGGACAAGCTTTCATTCCGTTTCTCAAGGGGTTTGCTCAACTTGGCGGAGAGCCCGAACTGACGATTATAGGCGATGGTGAGCGACGCGCAGAACTTGAAGCACTGGTCGAAGAATTAGACGTGAGTGGACAAGTCTCGTTCGAAGGATATGTCTCACGTGAAGAAATCCCACGACTACTCGTTGGGGCAAAAGTGAGCTTAGTTCCATTGAAGACCGAATACCAGCTGGATTACGCTCGACCCACGAAATTACTTGAGACTATGGCTGTTGGGACGCCATATGTAGCTAGCAATGTGGATGAAATATCAAAATTAACCCAAGAATATAATACCGGCGCTGATGTCAAGAATGAGGCAAACTCTATCAGTAATACTCTCCAAAAGATGTTAGATAAAACAAGATACAGGGATAGATGTGGAAAAAACAGTATAAATTTTGTAGATATCAATCATCATTGGGGTTCAATTGGTAAACAAACTTCTCTCGTGATCTCGGAGGTGCATTCAGACGATGGATTATAATTCTAAACCTCAATACCATAATGATTCAACTATGACTATAAATCGTATCCAGCGAAAACTGCTTCAGCATCTTCAAAAAGATAATAAGCCGAGTATTCCATATAGAAATAACACATGACGTCTGGCAAACCGTCAATATACCTCCCTTATATTGTAGGTGAGTCTTCTCCAATCCCATACCTTTTTGAGAAAATTTCCCCATACCTTGCAGATTCGTATGATATTACGATTCACTCAACTAGAGGGGATTATTTTGAGGAAGAAAGTATACATGAGATTGATACTGTCTCTTCAAATATACCCAAGAAGGCTTATAAAATAGCCCTGACTAGTATTCAGAACCATGACTTGATTCATACTGGTGCTTATGGAATATACCACTATTTTGCATCTAAGGGGGCGAAACTACGCAGTAATTCGACCACTCATATACATACATTCAGAGTTGATTTTGATCCTGAGAATTGGAATCCAGAAGTAAGAAGGCGACTTGGAGAATCCGCAGATAGGACTACAGCCGTCAGTGAACATACCGCAGCAACTGTCGAATCCGCCATCGGGATCTCTCCAGAAGTGATCTATAATGGTGTGAATACAGATCTATTCTCTCCGGAAAAGAACTGGCCCGATCTATTTGACAGACTCTGTCTTAATGATCGAATATTTCTCTTTGTAGGCTCATTTAATCAGCGCAAGCGACCTAAGCACGTGATGGAAATTGCAAAGCAAACCCCGGATGCTACATTCCTTATGGCCGGTGATGGACCCCAGTTTGAATATATCCAGAAAGAGGCAGCTGGTCAGGGAAATCTCCATCTACTCGGAAATATAGATAAGTCAAGGCTTCCAGCTATATACGCCAATGTAACTGCTCTTCTGTTCCCGACTGTTCAAGAGGGGTGCCCGAATGTCGTGCTTGAGGCTATGTCTAGCGCTACCCCTGTCCTTGGATATCGAGCTACGTCAATGCCGGAATTGGTAGATGAGAATAATACAGGTAACCTAGTAGAAGTCGATAACATTGATGCTCTCCAGTCTGTTGTTTCTGGCTTAGAGCAGTCAAGGGCCGAAAAGATGGGACGGTCTGCCAGAAGCTATGCTAAATCCAATCATCAATTCGATAAAATAGCTCGAGATTATATGGATATCTACGAGCCAGTGCTTTAAATATCGACTATTCCATGTATCCGAGATCGTGAAGTCGTTGCTCAATATTTTCAGATTGGTCTGTTTGGCTAGTAAGCTTTCCTCCTGAAATTGTCCGTCGATTGCCTGAATTGACTGTTAGCCAGGGTACCTTAACTAACGATTCAATGAACCGTCGTTGAGGATGACCATATACTCCCCATTCACCAAATGAGTTGCCATGATCAGAGGTTACGACTGTTTTACCCTCTATCTTATTAAGAAGCCGTTCAACCTCAGTGAGGGCTAGATCAAGATTCTCAACATAGGCGTTATATACCGATTCTTTTGAGACCTCGCCATTAGCCAATTTTGTCCAGATCGACTTCTGATTAGCGTTTGTACCTAATATATCCCCTCCCTGAAGTGAGCGGTGTGAAATATTTTGCCCTGTTTCCCCGATAAACGGGTAATGCGGCTGAATCATATGACTAATAATTCGTTTATTGGGATATCTCTCAACAGCATCTATTGTTGCATCAACTGCCTCTGAAGGTGGTACTGTTTCCAAGTCATCATCCCAATGTGTCTTCCAAAGCGGCTCATAGGCGTAAAAATTTTCATTTATATCTAAGGAATCTACTTGCGGACTCGTACTAATATATACAATATCGGGGAATTTTTCTCCTTCAAAATTGCGCGAGAGAAACTCCCGCGTGTGTGACCCTTTTGAGATCCGTCGTTTGAGGTCACCTTCTAGTTTACTGCGTTCTTTGAAAACATCAAATCGGCACGCATCAAGTATTACCAGTGTGTCCCAGTCCTCTGCGGGAACGTGAATCCCCTTTTTCCCCAATAACTGACGGTAGATATACCAGTGGAGAAAAAATATTGTAGTCCGGGGATTACGAATCCCACTGTATATTTTGTCTATTCTCACAGTATAGAATCTCTTGAAACCCATCCTATTAACAATATCTGAATAAATTTGTGTAGTATACCACACATATCTAATAATTATGAGTAATATATCATCTAACCACAGAACTAATCAACTTGAGAATAGATGGTACTCGTATAAGGTGAAAGAAATGGACTATTTTGAGTACTTATTTCAGGGCATAACTTTGAGAGATAAAGATGTTCTTGAAATAGGTGCAGGTAGTGGCGCGATCTCAGAACTATTAGTGAAACATGGGGCATCAAAAGTAGTTGCGCTTGAGCCTGAGGCAGCGGGTTCCGATTATAAAGGTGTAAGTTTTCGGCGACTGAAGAATAGAGCTAATAAATATGAAAATATAAACGCTCTAAATCAGGCTTTCCAAGATTTTGTAATTAAAGACCAATTCGATCTGGTTGTGCTACATAATTCAATAAACCACTTAAATGAGAATCTTGTTACACGCATTCATAATGATAAAGTAGCTTGGGACCGGTATCAGAACCTAATTGACAAAATATTTGAGGTAACCGCACAACAAGGAAAAGTAGTAGTATGTGACTCCGCTCGCTCCACGTTTTGGACACCGTTCGATATTTCGCCAGTGAGTAATATTGAATGGGAAAAACATCAGAATCCAGATTTATGGGTCAGTATATTTAGAGAATCCGGATTCGAGTATATTCAAAAAGACTGGACACCAGTATTCGGAAATCCTATTATCCAATTAGTGACGGGAACATATCTTGGTGCATTCCTACGGGCAGGTCATTTTAGATTACTATTTCAGCGATAAATATGATGCCTATATGTAAGGTGGTGGGCTCAACAAATCGCCACCGTAGAATCACTTGAGAGGTTGAGTACAGTCTAGTTCTGGATGCTTCAGCTGGCGTCTTTCCGTCGAGCGCTTGATTTGGCCCCTCGTGGTTGTATGATATTTGAAACTTCGTAACCTTTGTTTTGTGCCCGTTGACTGCCCGCCAAAACGTGTGAAATTGGTCGATTCGCATGGTCACGGTCTGGGATCAATTTTTAATGCGGTACCGGATCAGGTAGTCAAGCCAACCGCCCAATTCGTTTCGAACGAGGTCAGTCAGATAGCCACAAGTATCGACCAGAAGCACTGTGTCGGCGATATCACGTTTCTAAGTGAGCCAGCAGGAACGCGCCGCAGGGTCAGTCCCACGGGCGGCTGAACAGGTTAACTTCGAGCAACAGCTTTGGTTCGGTGTCAATGGCGGCGTAGAGCCACTTGCCGCCAATTACGACCTGTTTCTCGTCGACTGCGACCCGCGACGCTGTTCTCAGAAACCGAAAATTTCTGATGGGCTGCGGGAGAGCAAAGCTCTCTCGAACGTCGCGGGTCCTCAGAGAGAGTGTGAATCCAGTTCCAACCGCGCCATGAGACCAATCGACATCCGGAGGTCTTAGATAGCGACCGCCTCCCTGACCCACTCTGGGTTAGATAACATTCGGGTTGAAAGCAGGACTGAATAAAACGCAATACAGCAAGAAGCCTGCCGATGTTTCCAGTTAGATAGGAGCGGTCAACCCTTCCGATTCTTAAAGACCGCGCTAAGATATATATATATTCGTGTCGTTATTCGAGTAAATATGGTTAATTTTTGTATCAGACTCAAGATCACTCCGCACATCATATAGGATTCTCCAAGATTGAATGGGACCTCGATATACTTTTTGACCATTTCGGAACAATAAATACTTGAAATCTTCCTGCCCGAGAGTTCGCTCTATGATTGGTTTTGAAACGCTTCTAAAGTTGTTCGGTTGCTCATTCTGTATCTGCCAGGGAATGCGCTCGTGAGCCAAGTACGAATCAGTATGGACGGGCCCTGAAGTGTAACGTATACTAAACAATTTTGAATCAATTTCTGGCTGGGTAAGGTAATATCGCTGCCGATCTGGTCCATCTTTTATTGTGACACCAGAGAATGTTTGGGTAGATACTAGAACCAAGACTAGTACAATATATGCAAACCGAGTAATATCAGCGTTAGTATGCGAGAATAGTCCAGATATGAGCAATATTACAAACGGAGCAGTAAAAACGGTCCACCTAGCGTTACCTGCTGGAATCGCCCCGGGGGCTAAATAATTAAGGGCGAAGAGCAATAAGGTTGCTCCGGCAGCTGATAGAACGTATATACTATTTTCGAAGTCCTTAATAACTGTTATTAGTCCCGCTATCCCGGCTAAGAAAAAGTATATATATTGATATTTTATAGCCCAGATATATTCCAGTAAGTTATTTGGTTCGAATATTGGGTCAGCTGCGAATATAGTTTGTATCGCAGGATTAGTTAGCGCTTTTTTGCCGAAAAGTGAAACAATAGGATATGCTATGAAATCTGTGACGACTGCCATCTGTACAGCTGTCAAAACAACTAAAATTAGTGTTGTATATGATAATGCCCGGACTTCATCAAAAGAATTTGCAATACTGTAGCCAGATAACAACCCCGAAAATGTTTTTACTGCTAGTAATGATGATAAGCAGACTAGTGGTATTAGGAGACCAAGTTTGTGGGAAAACATTGAGGCCAAAAAGATGATCAAAAGACATACAGTAGAAGAGAACGATTTTTCGGATATTTCCGAGGTTAGAATGGCAATAATTGGTAAAAATACCACTACTAATGTTTGGGCAATTGGGTAAAATGATCTCACCATCGTCGTCGGCTCAAACATAATAAGGGAAGCCGCGAGAAGTCCAACAGTTCGGTTATTCCAAATTTTCATAGCTAATGTGTGGACAGAAAGTGGCATAATAACACCGACTATAATTGGATATATAATTAAGCTTTGAGAGGCTGATATATCCCCTACCTGGTTATATATGACAGATGATATAATAAAGAGAGGAGAATTCTTGTAGTAGGGGCTTGCAATTATGTTAGCTGTCCCAGATCGGCTCACCTGATGTATCTGCCATGCATACCAGTCTGGGTCAATTCCGTAAAGAGATGCGGGAAACATAAATATATATGCCTTCCAAATTACAGAAAATAGGATAATTATTGACAGTAATTCGTTTGAATGCTGTCGTTGGGATACTACTATAACAATGAGTGCCGATTCTGACAGTAACAAAACAAGAGGAATACCTGGATACAATGCCCCTGTAATCTGTGAATGTATGATACCAAGTGATAGTAGTATGAACAAAATTGACACAAGAACACTATTTTTCCTATTTCTCATAGTGCCTCTGACTCCCGCTTTACATTCTGAGAAATATCTATTCATGTAACAATATGAAGCAAGAATAATTAATTCGCACTGGTTTTCTGAATATGGGTCCGATATGTCTATCTCGCATTAATCTAAGTACCCCAGCTCTTGCAGCCGGTCAACCACAGTGCTATCTTTACTACTTGGTTCATTAATCATGCTATCTTCTTTATTTGGGATCGCCTTTTTGTGTTTAATCCCATCTATTTCTGCCCAGGGCACTAGTCGAACATATGGATGTTCAAACCCATGACCGAACCTGCTATACTCACCTAATGCTTCTCCATGGTCGCCGATAATAACTGTTCTGTCGAAATTCGACTTTTTTACTAAACGAGCGACTGAGTCCAAGGCACGGACTATGTTTGCATCATACAAATCTAAAAGTTCAGACCGGGAGATATTCCCAGTTTTCGCTCGTTCCCATATATCTGCTGCGAGAGCGCCGCCTTTCAACCGAGAATCGAGTGCTTCTCTCTTATCAAGTTCTTTGACTTGACCGATATATGGGGCGTGCGGTTGGAAATAATGAACAACTGACCGTGATGGTTGTTTAGCTCGGAAAATCGATAAGGCCTCTTCTGTAACTGGTTCCGGAGGACAAACTCCTATTTCTTCGTCCCACTCTGTTCGCCATACCTCTATAATCTGATTCAAATGGTCAGCAGGAACGTACCCATCGTACTTCTGCTTTAACCGATCGCCTGTAGCAGCTACCCCCTGGGCTTTAGCAGTATCGTTGGAATCAAATTTAAATTCGGTGTTGTTTATTGGAGCGGCAGCAGTGATATAAGGATAATCGTATTCTTTAGGCCAGATTTCTCTAACGTAATTAAATGTATCGAGTCCTGATGCGACTACTGGTTCAACTTCACCATCAAAGTACTCATCAAAGACTGCAGAGAACCTGTCGTACCGACATGCATCTAAAACAATTAACAGCCAACTCTGTTCTTCAGTCTGTAATTGCTGAATCTTTTCTTTTTGTTGTGGATAATTCCGGACAACATAGTTACCATGCACTTCTGCAAGTGGTTGTTTAATGTTCTTACTTAGATACCATGAAGCTAGATCTGGGTTTTGGCGAGCTGATTCAACTAGGCCTATACCATTTTTAACTGCTGTATATGCCCTTGAATAAGGTGAAGATTTTCTCATGAGTCTCTCTTGTCGGGGGAGTTAAAATATTCTTTTCTAATTCATATCCAGATTTTGACCCCTACAAAAGCGCTGGGAGATTCTCCGAATATATATTGTCTCTATTTCTATGCTATCTCTATGCTTGGTTGGATAGGGATAAGTGGTGGACTAGTATAGGGGATAATGGATACAACAAAATGACCTCCTCTGGTGATTCAAATGACAGCTTGTTTATTGAGGTTGATAGTATTACAGAAGGTGCAGGATTGTTCTTAGGTGGAAATCTTTTCAGTCAAGGTATTGATTTTGTCAAAACCATCCTACTAACGCAGTTTCTTGGCGCAAGTTTGTATGGCATTTTTGCGTATGTGGTAACTCTTTTCTCTGTAGTTCGCGTTCTTACCCGACTTGGCAGTGATTCGGCTATTCTCCGATTTCTCCCAGAATTTGAGGATAAACATCACAAGCAGCGACGGTTCGTAACGCTGGCATACGCGACTGGGCTTTTTGCGAGTATAATCGTAGCAGCTGCCCTTTTCATCACTGCGCCTATAATTTCGCACTATACACTTGATAATCCTCTATTTGTAGACATTCTAAAAATAACTGCAATTGTACTGCCTTTCAGCACTACGTCCGAGATCTCGTGTGCCATATTCAAAAGCATAAATAAACAGATATATGATGTATGCATTTCTTCTATTATCAAACCTATATTTAGATTATTATTCACAAGTATTGCCCTCATATTAGGACTTTCATTATACGGTGTAGCTGCTGCCTTTGTTGTGGCAGGTATATTAACATTTATATCTTCAATCGTTATAATTTGGGAAAAAACTCATTTCCAATATCCAGTCATTCCTACACTAAATGAAACTAGAAAATACTATGATTACTCTATCCCGCTAACCTTTAATCAGTTTGGGGGTTTCCTTTACAACCGAGCTGATCTTCTAATGGTGGGCATTTTTTTATCGGAGCAAGTTGTCGGTATCTATAAGATCTCGGTAGTTCTCTCTGGTTTCCTTTTACTCCCACTTGCTGGATTCAACCAGCTTTTTCCACCAATTGCCTCCCAGCTTTATCAAGAAGGTAAGACTGATCGGCTTGAAACAATATATTCTCATATATCTAGATTAATATTAATATTCACTTTATTTCCGGCAGCAGTTATATTCGTATTCCCTGCGGATATATTAGTCATTTTTGGTAAGGAATTTACCAGGGGAAGTACCGTAGTGGCAGTGTTTGTGATAGCCCAAATGGCAAATATTGTCGTCGGTCCAAGTGGGTACGTACTAATGATGACTGATCACCAGTATCTAACATCAGTAAATACCTTGGCTTCTGGGATGCTTAATATAGTACTGAACTATGTATTAATTCTAAAGTTCGGTTTTATTGGAGCTGCTGTAGCTACAGCGAGTGTTCTCTCGTTTGTAAATATTGCGAGGGTTATTGAGGTATGGTATTTAGAAGGGATTTCACCATATAATGGGGCATATTTAACCGCGTTATTATCCGGAATTGGATCGGGGCTGTCAATGTACAGCATTTCGTTGATTGTTCCGTCTCGTTATGCTATGATCGCGGGGATAATAACAGGTGCTACTGTATATGGCGTTCTTCTTTCGACTATTGGTCTTCAGGATAAAGATCGGCAGTTATTAAAAGGCATTCTAAGCCGAATTGATACCGAATTATCTTTTTCACTACGATAGAAGTATCATGACTCTGTTGGTTTTGATAGCATTTCAACATTGAGATCATAAAGAATTTGCATATCGGCTGGATCTTAAGAATAACATGGGTGTTACTGCTGGTGTCCCTGTACTAAAGAGATCATCTGCTCTCGCTTCTTTTTTAGAGAGTGTAGAACAAACTAATATTGAATCTGTAATTGTCGCAGATAACGGATATAAGGATGATCGAACAGAAATTTACAACCGAGAATATCCTTTTGATCTTACTGTTCTGGACTTAGAATTTGATATTGGTATTGGTGCTTGCCGGTATGCGATCGCAGAAGAATTTTCTAATGACTATCTCTTGGTTGCTGATTGCGATATGGAGGTTCCGAAGAACGTGTCCGTTCTAGTCGATATATTGGAAAACGAATCTGAACTCGGCGGTGTGAGCGGAATTCTTCAAGAAAGAGGTCGGTTTCGTTCAGGTTCCAGAAATCTTTTTGAGCAGCCGATGTTCGGTGGCGGGACTTCGCTCGTGATTGGTATCGAGTCTTGCCCGGCAGTAGAACAGATATCTGGCCACTTTGTGGTACGATTTGACTTCCTCACAAATGCAGCCGTAATCCGTAATGAATGTATCAAAGACTATTCTTGGGACAGTAATCTTCCAGATAAAGAACATTTGGATTTTTATCTCGGTCAATTTCACGATACAGAATGGGAGTTTGGCGTCTGTCCCGAGGTTCACTTTATACACAATAAAGGATGCAATGAAGTATATCGGGAAGAATATCGTAATAACGAGGATAGACAGAAGAAAGCTGATGAAATTTTCCAGGAAAAATGGGGGTACGACAAGATCTGGTCTAAACCACGTACTGAGTGGTTGGACACAAATAATACTACAGAATTAGATTTCCACTCTATTTTCCGGTCCCAGATCCCACTGAAGTACCAGATACTTCTCCACGATCTACGATTAAAATATTTTGAGTAGACTACTCAGTGACTACTGGTTACTCTATTTTGGATATAATAGTTAGAAGGATGGAGGTGGTTTACTCAAACCATAGCTGTTATATCTATATCAAAAAAAGCATATTGTGTGCAGGGGTCAATTCGTATCCTCCACAGTCTGACTGATCCTAGGGTAGGAGGCCCACAGATTCGTTCGCTGAATGTCGCAAAGAAACTACGAGAACATAATGTTGAAACTGTATTTCTTCTCCCTAGAGGAACAGACTCGTTCGAAAAAAAGGCTCTCGAAAAAGGGTTCCAAGTTGTTCGACCTGATCTTTACCGTCCAAAGGGTCTGTCTCAGATGGGAGAGAATCTTCAGTACGTAATCCACCTTTACCGTGGCATTAGGCAGATATGCCAAATAATCAAAGGTCAGAACATTGATATAGTTCACGCCGGAATGACTATCAACTATCAAGCGTCCCTCGCGGCATATTGGTCTTCGGTCCCCCTTGTTTGGTTTTTTAATGACACCTCACTACCGATACCACTTAAACAGATTTCGGCCAACATGGGCAGACTCATGGCAGATGAATTAACGGTTGCTGCAGATGCAGTTCATGAATATTATTTCTCTAAATATACTAATACAAAAAAACTATATCCGCCAGTGGATGTTGATGAGTTTCATCCATCTAATGTTGGTAAATCAAACCCAGATCTGCATACGGAATTAGGTATTAAACAAAACGTCCCAATTATTGGTACTGTAGGAAACATCAACCCTCTAAAGGGACATGAATATTTATTAAAGTCAATTAGGAACGTCCGCAATCAGAGGAAGAACATAGCTGTGCCTATTGTAGGTCAAATACTTGATTCTAGAAAAGCGTACTACAATCGAATCTCTGGTCTACAAAATGACTTGGATCTCAACGATTGTGTTTCATTTCTCGGATATAGGTCTGATATTCCTAAGATCTTGTCGCAGTTTGACATATTTGTTCTCCCTTCAGTAGCTGAGGCTTGCCCGATCTCGGTACTGGAGGCCATGTCTCTGGAGATACCGATAGTCGCAACCGATGTTGGTGGAGTCTCTGAACAAATAGTTGATGGTGAGTCAGGATGGATAGTCCCCGCTAAGGACCCGACCGCGCTGGCAGATGCGATTTGCGAGGTATTGGATAATCCTGAGATTGCCGATTATCGGGCCCGGTGCGCGCGAAAGAGAGTAGTTGAGCGTTTCTCGATTAAAGCGTGTGTGGAGCGACACCTCGCAGTTTACGAATCAGCACTTTCACGAAACAATTGATGATTTTGTTGTTAAAGCAGAGTAGTTATAATCAGATGACCACTGTACTTAACACAACTGACAGATGTAAACGGTACAATTGTTCTGTCCAGGGCTATTGACCGACCACTCAATATATACTGCACTGAGACCACAATTAGTGTTCTGAACGGTGGAAAGATACAGACGAAACGGTAGTACTTGGAACACTTTAATGTATGGCCAATGACGGTCATATTAACCAATAATATATATTAGTAAATCATCGTTCCACGACTACCGTCCCAAGTCACTACAGACGTATCTGGCCTCTAGTGGATGGTTTGTTAATTTAATTGTCGCAGTTACATGCTGGTTCCCAGACCACGAAGGCGTCGGCCACAGGTTTAATCCAGCCAACGTGTGATCCTAAAGGACTATAATGGTTTACTGCGGTCTCATGTGGAGGGCGTTCAGTGTGGTCTGATTCGGCAGATGACATCCCTCTAGTTGGGGACATCCTCTGCGGTGCGAGCGCGTATGACGAGAGCAACTTAAGTTATCCCGTAATCGAGGACGATAGCCCTGTTCAGGCCGCTAAGCGTAGTGTGAATACAGGTCGGTCAGAGTGTCCTCATGGAAGTGGCAGTGCTTGACGAGCGAACCTCTTGTCCGTCGCCGTTTGATATGACCTCGCTGTGGTCGCTTACGTGGACGATCAGCGTCTCATCTTCCATGCCACGGGACCGGAGGACGGACTGTATGCGCTCAACTCTGCAATCGATTCATCGATGCCATGGAGGCTCCCTTTCGCATTTTCTTTAAGTCCACACCGGTCTCCCCAAAATACTCTGCAGCTGTCGTCTTGGACCAATACTGATTGTAGTCGTGCTGTCCATACGGAGCGTGGCCGCCGGGAGCTGTCAGGAACAGAGCACTGTGTGGCTGCCTGGCCATGGTTGTGGTCTGCAATTCGTAAGCGTGGTTGAATATCGCCAATCGTGGTCTGGTGACTTTGTACCACTCATTTAAACGTTGCTTTTCGCAGCTGGGACCAACGAAAGGTACCAAATATCGTTCGACACATCATAAATCAGACACCACACATTAATAGACTAGGTCAGATTGCCCGTTCCCTCCACATGGCTGTGGGGTCCCCGCTATTTACTGAATAGCCATTTATTATACTTCGATATACTCTTTCCCAAATATATTTGGATATTATTCTTATAACAGCGTTACTTCTAATTGGGAGGAAAAATCACAGATAAACCGATAGCTCAAGGATCCGTCTGTAACCCTGACTCAATCCCGAGCCATGGGCCCGTATATATAGTCCGTTCACGCAAAGCTGGTCCTATCAACCTGCAGTACTCCCTGAACCCTAGGGTCGATGAAAGTGGCCCCAATCTAGAAAGTGAGTAACAACGGTGGACGATCGCATGCCGGTAGCTACACGGTTGCGGTAACGTGCTGATACTCGGCTTGCGACGGTGTCGGCTGCAGCGTCAATTCAGCTAGTGCTAACTCTCGAAGTACTTCGGGCGGAACTCCTGTCGTCTCACGAAGCACTGCTTCGAGCGTCCACGCGTCATACTGACTGGCGTTGGGTGCGATCACGTCGACGGCCGCAGTCGGCACTTCTTCACGAATTGCTCGTGCAGCACTCTGCACTTGTTCCCGTTGTTCGACGGTACAGCTCATGCTTCGACACCTCCCAAGAGATCGTCGATCAGTGAGCCACCGACGTTGGGTCCGACGTCCCAACCACGGTTCTGGCGTGCGTGTTCGCACCAATCACGAAGCGTCCCTAGCGGCGTCTCATCGAGATCGAACTTCTCAGCCTCCAGATTCTCGTCAACAACGACGACTGCATACTCGTAGCTGTCCCAGTAGTGGGCAGCCTCGTCGCCGTCGACGCCAACGAAAAGCGGGCGCTGAGTCAGTCGATCGCGGGCGATACGTTCTTGTGGATTGGCTTGCGTAGTTACCATTGGTTCTGCCCGGAACCGCACGCCTCGGTGCTCTAACACCGGGGCGATTTCGTGAAAATCGCCCAGTAACGCGTGTGTTCCTACTATTGGACACGTGTCCAATATTCAAAAAACCTTTGTCTCGTATCTACATATAGATTGAACGATGGTAGCGAATAGAGATCGGCTCACGGCAGAAGAAGTTCTACAGCAATTCGAAAAGACAGATGCGCCGTTCCTTACTGCGACTGAGATTGCTGATGAATTAGACGTTCAGCGCCAAGCTATCCATTATAGACTCCAGAAACTACTCGATGAAGGTGCTGTTGAACGTAAAGAAGCGGGAAGCAGAGCGGTCGGTTGGTGGCGCGTTCAAGACTAGCTTCTGGCGATTTCGTTCTGCCCCTCTTCTGTGAGCCAGTAGACGACTGCACGAGCGCCTACTTCCCGCTCGTCAATCCATCCATTTTCAACGAGGCCATCCAGTATCTGGTTCACTCTTTGCCGGCTGTATGGGAGTTTTTCTGTGAGTTCAGAGGCGGTAACGATTGGATCGGGGGACAGAGCGATCTCTTTGAGAATATCTGTGTCAGAAACACGCTGGTCTGGGCCACGATCTCCCATCTATACCGGGTATACTCGCTCATGATAATTTATAACTTCGCTGATAACTATGGACACGAGAATAATATTATACACGTGGAAAACAATAAGTGGAGTCGGACTTATATCGTGAGATAGACGGCGCCCACACCGACCGACGGCGTCGCACTAACCCATGATTGATGAGCCCACCCACGATAAGTCGCATCGCTCGCCAGCGCACGCCTGGAGAACCCCAGACCACTGCAGTCGCCGCCACACCCAGCTTGCCCACCCAAGCCCCAAACACTCCGACAAAGCTGGAGCTCCAGCATGACGATCCACGACCTCACGGGCTTCCAACGGGACATCCTGCAAGCCATCGCGGCCGTCGACGAGGAACCCTATGGTCTCGCGCTCAAGGACTACCTCGACGAGCGCTACGGCGAGCCGATCAACCACAGTCGTCTCTACCAGAACCTCGATACACTCGTCGACGTGGACCTCGTCAATCGTGACCCGCTTGATGACCGCACGAACGCATATACCCTGACCGACGCTGGCCAGCACCAACTCACTCGCTACGCGGAGACGCTCGCCACGCTGTGTCCCGTGTCCCGCCCCGTCGCTGACGGTGGATCCCACTAATGTCGACCAGCCCAGCCTCTCTCGCCTGGTAACCCGGCATACTCTCCCGATACCAATCGCCCGTACCGTGGTCGGTCGCCCTGGTTCGATTCCGGGACGGGCGCTGCAGCGATGTCTGACCCAATTGCCACTCCCGACAGTACCGCCGACGACAACGACGCGGCCCTCGCCGACGCTCTCGATATGACCATCGGCCAGGATGAGCCCGCCCTCGAGGACCTCGTTACGCAACTGGCCGACCGCGAGATTGACCCACTCGTCGTACAGCTGCTCAAAACGCTCGTCGACACGGTCGCTGACCTTCAGGATACCATCGACGACCTCAAAACCGATCAAGAACGCACCCACGATATCGCAACCACAGCCAGTGCCACCAGCGAACAGAACGCGTCCCAGATAGACGACCTCGAAACCCAACAAGAACAGACCCACGAGGTGGCGAAAAGTGCCATCGCCAAGGCCCAACAACTCGAAGCCGACACTGACCAGCAAGAAGACGCCGAGCAACTCCCAGCTGGCATCGAACCCAGTTCCTCACCACTCGATTTCTTCGCGAACTGCCGCAGCCAGAAGATCAAGACGCTGTTCGTCGAAAAATCCAACCGCCAAAACACTTACCGGGCGATCAACGTCGCGAAACGCTGGCCCGAGTTCGCCACCGAACGGACTGATGGGAGTGGTGTGTTCTTCACGAAGAGTGATGTCGAAGATGCCCTGTTAGCGGAACTGGGGTCGATGCCCCATCGTCAGACGATCAAACGGGTCTGGGACAAACTCCAAGAGTTGGGTGGCACGGATCTCGTCCATAAGACGCGGCAGGTTGGCCGCAAGCAAGACCAGACCGAACTACTAGCGATGGACACAGAGACCGCTGAGGGCTTGCTGGATAAGCGCTACGTCGGGCTGGATCTCTTGGATGGGAGCGAGGACAAAGCAACCACGGGCGGTGTCACGCCCGTTGTGACGGGCGCAGATGAGTGATCCCGTGACGACGGTGAACTGAGGAGAGAACTGGCTCCGACCGAACCGTGGGAACACGATGGCACGTGTCCTGCCGTCGTCGACACTGCTGTTTGTTAGCTGCAGGACTGGGCGGGCGCCCTCTTGTTCAGACGCCGAGAGAGTGTACATAACACGAGAGAGGCGACGGCAGTATTCGACGCCGTCACAACTGGTGTGACGGACACAGGCGGATCTCTGATAGCAGCTCATCTCTACGATACTCACTACGTCGCTAACCAACAGCCTATTGTGGTCTTGTTGGTTAGCCATCGTCGCTTTGGCGGCTCTCCCAGCGTTAGCAATTCGGGTCGACCGATGACGCCCTCTTCGGCGGCAGACATCTTCTGCGGTGCGGGTGCAGTCAACGGAAGCGGCCGGAACAATCTTGGAAGGGACCGATAGCTCGCCTTCGATCGTCACTCCCATGACTGCTACTGAAGTGGCGTCCGACACCACGTCGGCAGAACAAGTATTCACTGACAAGCCCACCCCATCAGGGATGGGAGGATGTCATTGGTCCAACTCCTAATTATCCGTTAACTCAGAGTAGCCAAATCAGAGTACGATAATCTAGAGTATCATACTTCAGAGTATGATTCTACGAAGTATTATTATTGTCGAGGTAGTGCAGTCACTATGGCCGAATTTGTGAACCGAACGGAGGAACTCTCTCGCCTCCACGCCCTCTATGACTCAGACGACGCCGAACTCGCGGTGATATTCGGACGGCGACGGCTCGGGAAAACCGCGCTCATCAAGCAATCCGTCCGACAGGACGACGATACCGTCGTCTATCAAGCGAAGCAAAAAACGACCGCCCTCCAACTCCGGCAGTTCATCGACGCGGCCGCGGAATCCTACCCCGGCGTGGAACGAATCCGGGAAGAGTGGGAAAGTATTCTCAGTTACCTCGCCGAACAGGACGCGATCATCGTTCTCGACGAGTTCCCGTACCTCGTCGAACAAGATGAGAGCCTCCCATCCGTGCTGCAGGCCATGTTCGACCACGAACTCGACGACTCGGCGGCGACGTTCGTCCTCGTCGGGTCATCAATCAGCATGATGGAAGAAGCGGCCCTGCTCGGGAATAGCCCGCTGTACGGCCGCTCGTCGCTCAAGCTCGATATTCGACAGCTCCCGTTCGACGCAGCGATGGAATTTTTCGACGATAGCTACACCGCAGACGAACAAGTTTGCACATGGGGAATCTTTGGCGGCGTCCCGTACTACTTAGAAGAGGTTTCGTCCGACGCCACGCTCGCTGAGAACGTTCAGCGGACGATTCTCTCCCGGCATGGCACCCTCCACGACGAACCGGACTACGTGCTCCGCATGGAACTCACCGAACCGACGCGGTACTTCTCCATTTTGGAGGCCATCGCCGGTGGGCACACGAGTCGAAACGAGATCGCCGGAACGACCGGGATCGACTATAACCAACTCTCGAAGTATCTCAACCGTCTGTCTCGACTCCGCCTTGTCGATCAACACGTCCCGGTAACCGAACAGAAAGAACGGAGCAAACGCAGTCGGTACCGCATCAGAGACCCATTCTTCCGCTTTTGGTTCCGCTTCGTCTACGGCACCGGCGAGCAATACGACCAACTCGGCGCGGACGCCTATGACGCGCTCGTCGAACCGGAGTTAGCCGACTTTGTGAGCCGGTCGTTCGAAGACCTGTGCTGTTCGGCCCTCCGCACGCTCTATCCAGAGCACACGATTACCGAAACCGGCCAGTGGTGGTACAGCGACCACGAAATTGATGTCGTCGGGCTCACGACCGACGAGACGCTGATCGTCGGCGAATGCAAGTTCCAGCAGTCACCGCTCGGCTACGACGCGTTCTCGACGCTTCGGGAGCATGTTGCGGAACTCCGCTGGACGCCGCCTGACGGCGGTGACCGGATCGAGGAGTATGCCCTTTTCTCGCGAAACGGATTCAAACCCTCCGTCGAGGAAGCGGCCGCCGAGCGGACCGACCTTCGACTGTTCACGGTCGACGACGTCGTCGCAGCCGTGAGTTCGTAATCTGACTGAGCGATGCAGGCCACGGATAGAACCCCGATCTCAGTGTCTCTCAATTGAAATCCTATTCTTCAGATACTCACGTGAAACAGCCGGTAGGGTTGCGAGGTGACCAGTGCGAATCCGATCAGATTGCGTCAAGATTCGGAGCGTCGTACTGAACACGGAGCGCATAGTCAGCACGTTCCGACCGTAATCGAGGAGCATTGGCGATTGCTTATCTACAGAGAAAATCTGTATCTCGGACGCCGTCGGGCAGGCTGAAGTGACTGGGATCACTCCTCGCGTTTGCCGTACGTTTCCTCACCCCAACCATAGTCAGACGCTTCGTCGGCCCGTTCGAGGTAGTTCTCCAATACCTCCTGTACCGTTCGGCCAAGGTCGTCCAGCTCACCGTCGATCATCGAAACCGTGCTCGAATCGAGCGACTCAGTCGCATCTCGCTCCCGCCAGTCGTCCGGAATCGTTGGGGGGTCGAAGCGAAGGCGGTCTTCGGTTGGATCCCAGTAGAAGTCGAACGCCTGGAACAAGCCGAGGTCGCTGACGATTCGAACGTGCTCTTCATCGAGACTCGTGTACTCGGTCCACTCATTGAATCCCTCCTTCTACGTACCCTCCTGAAGCAAGTCTTCGATGTCCTCGCGGTAGAAGTCCTCTGACCCCAGCGTCTCTTCTTGCCACTCGAACCCATGCGGCATTCCTCGGTTCGAGAGGTCTGGTGGTTCCGGGACTTCTATATCGAGCGCCATACCAGTGGTTTCTCTGGTAACACAATAAAGCCCGTAGCAGTTCCAAACGAGACAGAATGAACTAGGAACACAGTGGTCATGTGGGTGGCATCAGGACGAAACCCATGAGAATCTGGGCCCGAGCTATTTCCAAGTAGATCATAAAACATGGTCAGCATCGCACCGTGAATCTGCATCCTTCACAGATTCGAATCCGATGGCAATCCTCGAAACCTGTCTTCGGGAGCTTCGAGACCGCGCCCGAGTCTCCCTGAAAGTGTCCGTTCGAATTCGTAGAGCTGCTATGCATGGGGTCGGCCACCACTATCTCTTGCTTGGGTCGGGGAATTCGTTTTGAAGCACCCCCTCAGACAGTAATCCGAATCGGCTACTGCCACCCTCTTCGGCGGAGGACATCTTCTGCGGTGCGGGTGCGGCTGCGGTGGACAGAAATGCCGAGTTGCCCTGTCACGGGGTTTGTAACTGATTGTACCACTAACTAACTCAAACAAAGAGACACGACAGTGAAGGGAGTGGCCGGGCAGACAGTGCCCGGCAGTGAATGAGGTACGGGCACACTGATGAGGGGGGACTTCAGTAGCCCGTACAGCTCCTTATTACGTCAACATAAATATTCCTTGTGTTAGTTTTACCGTATAGGGAACACAAAAAGTGGGTAGTGGCTTCGAAACGACCGACTAATAGCAATAGCAATCTACGAGGACGCAACCGCTCTGAAAGGAAGAGCCTGCGACAGCAAAAAATCCACGTTGATAGCCGTCTCAGGACACGATTCGGAAGTTCATGGCTTTGGTTCTAGTCTTCAGATCTGGTGTAATGTAGTCTATACTGTTAGCTGTCGGACAATGAAGGGGTGGGTAGCATCTCGTAACCGGGGACTGAACATGTCGCTAACACAGCTTTAGCAGCGGCGAAGAATTTGGACAAATGACAATATTTATTCAAAGATAGACTGCAAATTTGGAATTTGTCTGGTCAGTTAACTACATAGAACTATTCAAAGACACGTTAACAGATACTCTCAGAGCAATAGGACTTCTATATTATATATCATATAGTCCATAACAATACGGCTTTTCTTGGTTGGGTTCCGGCATAGCAGGTGAGCAAATCTTGCAACAAAAACGGGAGAAAGTGATAGCAGTATTGTTCTCGGCGCTGATGCTGACATCAGTGTTTGCCGGGACAGTTGCCGTGTCTGGGGTGGCTGCAGCCGAGTCTCATTCTCGGGACAAGCCAGCGATGGACCTCGGGGCGGCTGTCGATCAAGATCAGCGAACGGTCGATGTCTCCACGTCCGCTGTGGACGCGGGTTCGACGCGTGACCGCACAGCAGGGTATTCGCGGGTCGCTGGGCCCGGGCTGGCGGCACTCCAAGAACCAGGATTTCAGACAGAAACAGTCAAGCAAGGGTTGAACCAGCCCACTGCGATGACGTTCCTGCCCGATGGACGGGCGTTGCTGTTACAGAAGGGTGGTGACGTTCTCATTGTCGATCCGGCAACCGGGGACTCGTCTACGTACATGACTGTGTCTGATCTCGACACGGCGGGGGAGGAAGGTCTAATCGACATCACCCTCGACCCGAACTTCGAGCAGAACAATCACATATATATCTACTACACGCCGGAGTCCAGCAGCAAAAACCGGATTGCACGGTTCACCCATCAAGAGAACAACGGCGGATTAACCAGTAGTGCCGATACAGCGAGCGAATTCGTTGTGTGGGAAGACAACAACGAGCGCCAGAACAACTACCATCACGGCGGTGGGCTTGACTTCGGACCCGATGGGAAGCTCTATCTGACGATCGGTGAGGAAGTAGTCGGCTCACAAGCACAGGACCTGACGCAAGCGGGCGGATCGGTTATCCGCGTCAACAAGGACGGAACTATCCCACAAGATAACCCGTTCGTCGACGGTCCAGGCGGGAACGTCGATGCGATCTGGGCGTACGGTTTGCGAAACCCGTTCCGCGCTGAGTGGGACCTCCAGAGTGAGAACCCACGCTACTATATCGCCGAAGTCGGTGGCAACCAGCAGTCGACGGCCCAAGAGGATCTCCACATTGGAGAGAAGGGCGCGAACTACGGCTGGCCCGACTGCGAAGGGACGTGTAGCGACCCAGCGTACACTGATGCGCTCTACACCTACCCACACGAGGGATCGGGGGCTTCGATAACCGGCGGTGTCGTCTATCATGGCGACCAATTCCCAAGCCAGTACGATGGAGCCTACTTCTTCGCCGATTACGTCCGGGGCTGGATGAAGTACCTCACCTTCGACGACAGTGGTAACGTCAGCAGTGTCACCATGTTTGACGACGACGTGGGTTCAGTCGTCGAAATCGATCAAGGCCCCAATGGCTCGTTGTACTACCTCGATATCGCCTCGGGGACGCTGAAACGTGTCTCGCACGATGGAACAACTGACGCCGAACCAACGATCGATGCACCAGAGAACGTCTTCGTTGACGAAGGAGAAAGCAAACAACTCTCGATTAGTGCATCGGATGCAGACGGCGACTCACTGACCCTCGCAGCGTCGAACCTGCCCGACTTCGCCTCGTTCACTGACAACGGTGACGGCACGGGGACTCTATCACTGTCCCCGTCCGCTGGCGATGCAGGCCAGTACCAGATGACGATCAGCGCCAACGATGGGGATGATACGACCAGCAAGACCATTACAATCTCTGTCTTAGAACCCGGCGCCGAACAGGTCGTCCACCGAATCCACGCGGGCAGTGGGGCGATCGATGCAATTGACAATGGCCCTGACTGGACGTCGGACTCCCAGTATATGCAGACGGCGGGCGATACGTCCGACTGGACGGGGACGACCTACTCGGTCGGGTCCTCGGTCCCAGCGAGCACGCCCGATTCGGTCTTCGAAACGGAACGCTACCCGACTGGTGGCAGCACGATTGATTACGATCTGCCGGCGACGCAGGGTGAGACCTACGAAGTCCGCCTGTACTTCATCGAGCAGTACAGCCAGGCCCAGAACCCCGGTGATCGGGTCTTTGACGTGACTGCCGAGGGCGACACGAAACTGAACGACTACGACACTGTCGCTGATGTCGGCTATAAGAACGCGACGATGAAGTCGTTCAACGTCACCGCCGATGATGGCACGCTCGACCTCGCGTTCACGCAGGACGGCGGGTCGGCAAACCCGTTCATGTACGGCGTCGAAGTTGTCAAACCTGGTGACGATAGCCAGAATCAGGCCCCCAACGCTGCATTCTCCTACTCGCCGTCCGGTCCTAGCGTCGACGAAACGGTGACGTTCGACGCATCGGGATCGAGCGACTCGGACGGGTCAGTCCAGTCCTACAAGTGGGACTTCGATGGCGACGGCCAGACCGATGCGACGGGCCAGACCACGTCCCACGCCTTCACTACCAGCGGTGACACGACGGTGACGCTCACCGTCACTGACGATAGCGGTGCGACCGCAACCGAAACGAAGCAGGTTACTGTGTCGTCGACTGACGGCCAGCAGACCCTCTATCGAGTCAATGCTGGCGGCCCAGAGCTGCCGGCGACCGACGGTGGACCAACTTGGACGGCTGACAGTGCCAGCGCCCAGAGCCAATATCTCGTCGATGGTGGTGGCACGACGAACTGGAACACCTTCGAAACTGGTGAGCTCAACTACTCGGTTGGGACGGCAGTTCCACCGAGCACGCCTGACGCCGTCTTCGAGTACGAACGCTACGAGACGGACGGCGACCTCCAGTGGGCCTTCCCGGTCACGCAGGGTGACACCTACGAGGTCCGCCTGTATATGATTGAGCAGTACAGCGAAGCTGAGCCGGCTAACGACCGTGTCCTTGACGTAACTTCGGAGGGCGAGACGAAGCTGAACGACTACAACGTGGTCAGCGACGTCGGCTACAAGAACGGGACCATGAAGACCTTCGAGGCCACTGCCGACAACGGCACCCTCGATATCACAATCGCACAGGACGGCGGAAACCACAACGCGAACGTCTTCGGTATCGAGATCGTTGAGGCGGGCGCGAATCAGCCGCCGGAAGCGACGATCGAAATGCCGGCTGACGGGTCGTCCTTCCAAGCTGGCGACAACGTGACCTTCGCTGGCTCGGCGACGGACCCAGAGGACGGCTCCTTAGATGGATCCCAGCTCGAATGGCAGGTCCGGTTCCTGCACAATGAGCACTGGCACCCATACCTAGATTCGCAGTCCGGGAGCAGTGGGAACTTCACGGTCCCGACGAGTGGACACGACTTCCACGACGACACCGCCTACCAGATCAACCTCACGGCGACGGATGCCGACGGTGCGACTGATACTGAGACGGTAGTTATCGAGCCTGACAAGGTTAACGTGACGCTGGACACGCAGCCCAGCGGGCTTGACTTGTACCTCGATGGCATCCCACGTACGACGCCGTACGTCCACGATACGCTGATCGACTTCCAGCATACGGTCAGCGCACCGCAGACCCAATGTGTCAACGGCACCCAGTACGAGTTCGATAGCTG
This sequence comes from Haloarcula amylovorans, assembly GCF_004681185.1. Taxonomy (GTDB): domain Archaea; phylum Halobacteriota; class Halobacteria; order Halobacteriales; family Haloarculaceae; genus Haloarcula; species Haloarcula amylovorans. The sequence goes on from NZ_SRIF01000003.1 coordinate 51,461, forward strand.
GTCCGACGGTAGCCCAGCTGAGCGTACGATTACGGCACCCGACTCTGATGTCTCGTATACGGCTGTGTATACCGAGGTCGGACAATGTGGGGATAACGAGGTCCAGAGTATCGCTGACGCAGTCGCAAGTCAGAACGCACCCACCGACATTATCGGCCTCCAGGAGATCCAGCTGGCGGTTAACTGGTGGGCCAGCGAGGAGCCGGTGCCCGGAACTGACGGGAAAACCATCGGCCAGCTGGAAATCCAGCAACTCGTCAACATGTGGGCGACGAATGCGACCATTGGCGACGGAAACCAGTCACCAACGGCGGATTTCCACGTCCACGACCCAGTCGCCGGACAGTCGGCGACCTACCACGCCGAAGCCACTGACGATGACGGCTCGATCACCCAGTATGAGTGGGACTTCGATGGTGACGGCACCTTCGAGGAATCCACCACGACCGCGCAGATCCAGCACACCTTCGATTCAGCCGGCGACTATCAGGTGACGCTGCGCGTTACTGACGACGATGGTGCGACTGAGACGGTGACCAAGACTGTCTCGGTGAGCGAACAGCAGACCGCACAGGTCATGTATCGCGTCAACGCTGGCGGCCCGGAACTGCAGGCAGCTGACGATGGACCGAACTGGACGGTCGACAACGCGAGCGATCAAAGCCAAAGTCCGTACCTCGTCGGCGACGGTGACGTGACGGTTCACGACCAGCAGTTCAACGTGACCGATAGTGTCCCGTCGAGTACGCCCTCGCAGTTGTTTGTGACCGAACGCTACGTCGGGCAAGAGATGTCATGGGACTTCCCGGCTACCGCTGGCGATACCTACGAAGTTCGGCTATACTACATCGAACAGTGGGCGCCAAATGCACAGGAAGGCGACCGTATCTTCGATGTCAATATCGACGGTCAGACCGTTCAGAACGACTATGACGTGATGGCCGATGTCGGGTTCGATAACGCGACGATGAAGAGCTTCACCGTTACTGCCGACGACGGCACTCTCGATATTGACTTCGCGCAGGATGGCGGGACCGCCTACCCACTAATCTACGGTATCGAAATCATCAAGCCGGGTGACGGCAGCGGGAACCAAGCACCGATCGCATCCGTTTCTCCGTCGGCTACCGATGTTGAGACCGGCCAAACCGTCGATTTCGACGCGGCAGCGTCGAGCGACCCTGATGGGTCTATCGCGAGTTACGAGTGGGATTTCGACGGCGATGGGACGACCGATGCGACCGGCGAACAAGTCTCACACGCCTTCCAGAGTGCTGGTACCTACCAAGTTACCCTCACGGTTACCGACAATGACGGCGCGACCGCGACGACCACCGAGCAGGTCAGCGTCTCGGCGCCCGCCGAGGAAGGCAGTGCCAGTATCTCGCTCAACGAAGGCAACAACAACATCGATACGAGTACCTGGAAAACCGGTGCAGTCGAGGTCGAAAACACCGGCGACAAACAAATCGAGTCGGTGACGTTCGACCTCTCGACGGCAGCCATGCCCGATATCGTCTTCGGTCCGCTGACCGACAGTGGGACGCCGGGTAATGCGGTTAAGGACGCCTCGGGCGCGGGTGGGTTCCAGACGACGTACAGCCAACCCCACGATGGCAATCCCGACGACGGCTACGACGCACTGACGCTCACGTTCGATAACTTCGAACCGGGAGAGACGTTCACCGCCTCGCTCGACACGGACGCCACGAGTATCAAAGGCGCTACGCCGATCCAACAGGGGCTCGAGATTTCCGGCCTCGAGACGACTGGGACTACCGTGACAATCGAATACGCCGACGGGACAACGCAGACGACGACGCCGTTCAGCGACGGCAGTGCGGCAGGCGCCGTCGCGACGGCCAAATCGGATGTGCCGGCAGCGCCGACTCTCAACGTTCAGGATGTGACCCTCAACGAGAGTGCGCTCGACGCTCGACATAGTGCTGCGACCGTCTCGTCGGCCCAACAGACCATCGAGATCAGCGGGGAACCTGGTTCGACCGTTCGAGTGCTTCGCTTCGAGGGTGAACTGAATCTCGAGGACGTGAGTGGGTACGATCTCGAACCCTACGAGGCGAATCGAATCCTGAACTTCGACGAACAGACGGTCACGCTCGACAGCAACGGCGAGGCGACCGTCGACATGACGCTCACGAACAGCAGCGCGAACGGCGGCCTCAACTACGTCGTTGCGACTGTCGAAGACGATCAGGGCGACACTGGTCTCACCTCGGATCCGGTTGTCCTTGACTATGACCAGAATGCCGGTAGTCAGCCGTCTGACGCGGAGGCGACGGTGGAGATTACAACCACCGAAGACGCCTTCCCGTCGGGGATGGTTGCGCTCCAGCACGCCACCACCTACTTCGAGGACTCTGTGACGATCTCGAACTCGGGGGACGTGCCGATCGAATCGGTAACGATCGACAAGGAAACGGCCATCCTGCCAGACTTCGTGTATGACCCAACAGCCTGTGCGGGTGATGGTGGCTGTAATCCTGGGAACACGGATCTGCGCATCGTAAACGAGGGCGGTACCGGCTTGGCTAGCCACCAGTTCCTCGAACCGAAGAATGGACAAGACGGAACTGACGGCTACGAGCAACTCCAGCTCAACTTCGACGACTTCCAGTCCGGGGAAACGATCGGCATTGCGACGGACGGCGACCCGAACAGCATCAAGGGCGGCGGCGGCGCACAATCTGAACTCGCTGGCCCCGAATCGGGCATCGACCTAACTGGTGCCACGGTTACGGTCGAATACGCGGATGGTACGACGTCGTCTGTCAACACCTTCAATAACGGGTCGCTCGCAGGCTCGACGGCCGTCGCGCGGACTGATACGTCGATGGCACCGACTCTCGGCGTTCAGGATGTCTCGCTGTCGTCGACGACGCTCTCCGAGCGCCACACCGCGGCGACAGTCGGTGACGACAGCCAGACGATCGTTGTCACCGGGCAGCCCGGAACCTCGGTCCAGTTGATGCACGCAGAGTCGACCCTGTTGCTCGAAGATGTCCCCGAGTACAACGGCTCTCCCGGCTACGACATTGAGGCATATGAGGCGAACAACGTCGAGAACTACACTATCAAGTCGGTCGACCTCGGCGCCGACGGTGAGGCTACCGTCAATGTGACGCTCACTGACCTCGAAGGCGAACTCACGAGTCCGGCAGACGACAGCGGCTTCAACTACTTCGTTGCCGCAAGCGAAGGAACGAATGGCCAGACCACGACCTCGAACGTTGTCGTATTGAAGTACGAGCCGGGCGCGAACGACCCGACACTCGATCCGGTGAGCGACCAGTTCCTCGAGGAGGGCCAGACTGAACAGCTCACCGTCAGCGCCACCGATCCGAATGGTGACGCGCTATCGCTGTCAGCGTCGAACCTGCCAAGCTTCGCGAGTATCACCGACAATGGCGATGGGACGGGAACGCTGACGCTCGCCCCACAGTCTGGCGACGCTGGTCAATACCAGTTCACGCTTACTGCCACTGACGGGCAGGCGACTGACTCGCAGACAGTCACCGTCTCGGTCAGCGAACCTGGTCAAGCGCAGGTCATCCATCGCTTGCACGCTGGGAGTGGGACGGTTGCAGCAATCGACAACGGTCCTGACTGGGCATCGGACTCCCAGTATATGCAGACGGCGGGCGATACGTCTGACTGGACGGGGACCACCTACAATGTCGGGTCCTCGGTCCCAGCGAGCACGCCCGATGCGGTGTTCGAGACCGAGCGGTATCCCACCGGCGGAAGCACGATTGATTACGATCTGCCGGCGACGCAGGGTGAGACCTACGAAGTCCGCCTCTACTTCATCGAACAGTACAACGAGGCCCAGAACCCCGGTGACCGGGTCTTCGACGTGACTGCTGAAGGCCAGACGAAGCTGAACGACTACGATACCGTCGCTGATGTCGGCTATAAGAACGCGACGATGAAGTCGTTCAACGTCACCGCCGATGATGGCACGCTCGACCTCACGTTCTCCAAAGAGAGCGGGAGTCAGAATCCGTTCATGTACGGAATCGAGGTCGTCAAGCCCGGTGACGACAGTCAAAACCAGGCGCCAAATGCGTCGTTCACTGCCGCAACTACTGATGTCGAGACCGGCCAAGCTGTCGATTTCGACGCGAATGCGTCGAGCGATTCCGACGGCTCAATCGCGAGCTACGAGTGGGACTTCGACAGTGATGGGACCACCGATGCGACCAGTGAACAGGTCTCTCACGCGTTCTCGACCGCGGGAACGTATCAAGTGGCCCTCACTGTTACCGACGACGACGGTGCGACCAACACCACCACGACCACGATCACCGTCAGCGAGCCTGCAACCAACCAGGTCCTCTACCGCGTCAATACGGGCGGATCCGAGATCACCATGACGGATAGTCCCGACTGGACCGCTGACAACAACACTGCCCAGAGTCAGTATCTAGAGGTCGGAGCCGACCTCACGGAACACGATCAGCAGTTCAACGTTACTGACAGTGTTCCAGCAGATACGCCGGACCAGATCTTCGTCACCGAGCGCTGGCCGACGAGTGGCTCAACGTTAGAATATGCGTTCCCGGCCACCACCGGTGAGAGCTACGAGGTTCGCCTCTACTTCATCGAACAGTGGGAGCCCAACAATCAGGAGGGCACGCGAATCTTTGACGTGACCGCTGAGGGCCAGACCAAACTGAATGACTACGACATCATGACCGACGTTGGCTTCGACAACGCAACGACGAAGTCCTTCGAAGTCACCGCCGACGACGGCACGCTCGACCTCTCGATCGTGCAAGACGGCGGGTCGGCGAGTCCGTTCATCTATGGTATCGAGATCGTCCAGGAGGGGAGCTGATACCATGGACGAACAAAACACTGTGACGAACGACTCAGCGTCCGATTCGAGGCCTACGGATAGGGGCATCAGTCGCAGAGACGTGCTCCGCGGAACGTCGGCCCTCGGTGTCGCCGGTATGGCGTCACGTCTCCCCGTCGGGCGGGCCCAAGCGGCCCCTGATGACACCACCTTCGTGAGCGTCCCGGATATGTACAACTGGGACATTGCCAACCCCCAGTCCGGATGGGAAGACGCAATTGACTGGTTCTTCACCCAACTCACGTCCGTAGAGGGCGCCGAATTCGCTCTCTCTGCGGGGGATATCATGGACGCCCGCTGGTGGACCGACAAACAGCAGGTGCAGACGCGGGCAGATGAATACTGGGGCGGATACAAACAGCGGTTCGAAGACAGTAATCTCCCAGTGTACGTCGCGCCCGGTGATCACGAACGGGGCGACAACGACTGGCCGGACTGGAAGCTAGATCTGGTCCCCACGTTCGAACAGAAATTCGTGGAGATCTTCGATCACCCGACTAACGGCCCGGCAGGAAAAGAGGAATTGGCGTACTACTTCGTCAAAGACAACGCGCTCTTCGTCACGGTTGACACGTGGGAGCTGAAAAATGGCGAGGCACATCTGAGCGTTACAGGCGACCAACTCACGTGGTTCGAAAATATCCTCTCGAACCATCAAGACAAGGACTTCATCATCGTTCAGGGTCATGTCCCGGTAATTTCAGGTGTCAACACCCGAAATTCAAGCGGGCTGTACCTTGAGGGTGGCCAGTCGTCGGAGTTCTGGCAGGTGATGAAGCAGTACGGGGTTGATGCGTACCTGTGTGGCGAACACCACGCTATCACCACCGACAAGGTGGATGGTATCTGGCAGATCGTCCATGGATCCCTCTGGGGAACGCACACGAATCTGAACTATCTCGTGGGCACCGTAGGGTCAGACACTCTCGAACTCGAACTCAAGGAATTCGATGTCAATTACGGCGGGGGGTACATCGATCACATTAACCGGAGTGATACGAATGCACCCCGCGAGACCGTCACCATCTCTGACAGCAGTAAACAGAACGGGCCAACAACCGTTGAGTCAATCACTATCGACAACTCGACGTCTGACGACCCGAGTGGTGGGGGCTGTCCGGTTTTCAAAACCACGCCTGACCAGACCGGAAATGGAAACGATGGCGCGCTTGAAGGGGCTGTATCACAGGTGTCCGGCAAGGACGGCAAAGGAATAGAGTTCAACGGCGGGTACATTAGCGTAGAGGAAAGCTCAAGCCTTGATGTCCAGCAGCCGCCGTTCACGGTAGAGTGCTGGGTGAAACCTACTGATCCGAACGCAGGTGGCAACGGGTACGAACCATATGTGACGAAGGTCGGCGAGACCGGACAGTATTCGCTCCATCGGACGTCACTGGACAATGAAGCGAATGGTCAACTCGAGTTCGCGGTGAACTCTGGAGGGGAGTTCTACACGCCTCGAGCTCCGGTGCCCGACGACTGGCAAGGGACTTGGCACCACCTCGCCGGCGTCTACGATGGTAGCGCGGTCAAACTCTATGTTGACGGTACGGAGAAGGACAGTGTCTCACTATCCAGTCCGCTTACAGCCACGACAAGTCCGGTTGAGATTGGCCGTAACTTCGGGAACCCGACGCGAAAACTCACGGCTGGCACGGTCATCGACCGAGTGCGGATCCATCGAGCAGGGCTCACTGCGAGCGAACTCGACCAATCGGACCCTGCTGGAAGTGCAAACCCTGTCCTCTGGTTTGACTTCGAGTCAATCAACACCGACGCGACTGGTGCACCGACAAGTGACACCTATCTCAGCGATATCGAAGCGATCGATTTCACTGTCGGCTACACCTTCGACGATTTCGGCAGAAACGAGGCTGTCACCGGAAACCCACTGCAAGTGGATGGACAAACCTATGATAAGGGCATCGGGACGCACGCAACATCCGAGATCCGGTATTGCCTCGATCAGAAGGTAGCCCGGTTCACGGCGATGGTCGGCATGGACGAGAAAGGCGGCGAGTTCACTGGCGGAGCTGCAGGCGGGAACGGGGTCGTCTTCCGGGTGCTTGGTGATGGACAGATTCTCGCCGAGAAGGGACCGGTGACCCATGATATGGGAACCATGTCTGTTGATGTTGATGTATCCGACGTCAGTGTACTCTCGCTCGTCGCCGATGGGAACGGCGATACGTCCTATGATCACGCCGACTGGATCGAGGCACAGGTCACCACCCAGACGATCCCAGAAGCCATCGCAGGGGCTGACGGGACGATCACTCTCTCCGAAATCCAGATTGCGATCGATTGGTGGTCGGCTGGCGATCCGGTTCCTGGAACAGGCGGTGAGACAATCGGATTCAACGAGATGCTAGAGCTCATCGACCTGTGGGCGACAGGCGAGTCCGTCAATAGTGACAGCGGTACCACGAGCCAGTCGCTTGAGCTGACCGGATATGGGGGCAACTGATCCATGAGACAAGCGGAGCCGATAGAAAGAATTCCAAGACTATTCGCACGCCCCCCTCCTCTTGGAGGGGCGATCTGACAGGCTGCAGTGGTCCCATTCCGGTTATCCGGAAATCGGCTATCCGCTGTATCCCGGCTGTACAGACTGATGAGACTAGATAAACGTACACGAATACATGAAATATCAATGAAGAGACCTACAACACAGATCCAACGGTTGGTGGCGCTTAGCATAGCCGTAACGGTCGTCATATCGGCGGCTGGACCAGTCGGGATTGCAGTCGCACAGCCAACGGTAACGGTCTCACAGACGGCACAATCGGACACCACCGTCGCGCCAGGAGACACGATTACTGTCGAGGCAACGCTGGACTACAGCGAAGTCAATTCGCCAGGAATCGATGTCACTCTGCCGTCGGGCTGGACCGTCGTGAGTCACTCCGACGATGGTGGCACGTACGGCCCGCCACAACCTGCGTGGGCCTGGCTCGAAGGCGACGCTGATGGCGTCGCTGGGAGCCATACCGTCACCTACACCGTACAGGTGCCCGCGGATGCCACGGAAGGGGAGTACACGATTAGTGCGAACGGGTCGGCCATCGATACATCCGATAGTTCGTTCGTGACCAGTACTGACAAGATGACCGTCACCGTCGACGAACAGCAGTCACCCGCGGCGAGTGCTGGGGCTGACCAGACGGTTGTGGAAGGGACGACCGTGGCGTTAGACGCGTCTACCTCCAGCGATCCGGATGGCGACCCACTGGATTACTCGTGGACAGTCACGGATGACGCGGGTACGGGCGTGACCCTCTCAGACACTACGACAGCCCAACCGACCTTTACTGCACCGAGTGTCACTACCGAGACGACGCTCACCTTCCAAGTCACAGTGTCCGACGGAAACGGCAATACCGACACCGACACGGTCAACGTGACCGTCCAACCAATCGATACGCAACCCAGTGTGTCGGTATCGCAATCTGCGACGTCACCGACGACTGTCGCGCCGGGAGAATCAGTTGCGGTTGAGACGACGCTGGACTACAGTGATGTGAACTCGCCAGGCATCAACGTGACGCTTCCGTCGGGGTGGACTGTTGTAAGCCATTCCGACGATGGCGGTACCTATGGCCCACCAAAGCCCGCATGGACGTGGCTCGAAGGTGATGCTGACGGCGTTGCCGGCAGCCACACTGTTACCTACACCGTGCAGGTGCCCGCCGATGCCATGGAGGGAGAGTACACGATCAGTGCAAACGGGTCAGGAATCGACCCAGCCGACAGTTCGACGGTCGCTGATACCGATGGGCTGACCGTCACCGTCGTGGAGCCGACGCAATCGCCGACGGCAGATGCGGGCCCCGATCAAACGGTCGATGAAGGGGCAACTGTGACTCTGGACGCTTCGGGTTCGGCCGATTCGGACGGCTCAATCAGTAGCTATCAGTGGACGCAGACCGAGGGGTCGTCGGTGACCCTCTCGGACACCGCAGCGGCCCAACCAACGTTCACTGCACCTAGTGTCGATAGCGAGACAACGCTCACCTTCCAGGTCGCGGTGACCGATAACGATGGCGAGGAGAGTACAGATACGGTCAATGTGACTGTCCAGCCTGTCGAGACGCAGCCCAGCGTGTCGATGTCTCAAACCGCAACTTCGGCGACCACCGTTGCACCGACTGAGACAGTCACTATTGAGGGAACGATCGATTATAACGACGTGAATGCCCCGGCAATCGACGTTACCCTGCCATCGGGCTGGACCGTCGTGAGTCATACCGACGATGGTGGAACGTACGGCCCGCCGAAGCCAGCCTGGGCCTGGACCGAAGGTGATACTGATGGCGTCGCTGGGAACCATACCGTCACCTACACCGTGCAGGTGCCCGGTGATGCATCGCCAGGAGAGTACACGATCTCAGCTGAGGGGTCGGCTATTGACCCAGCTGATGACTCTTCTGTGGCCGATACCGACGCGGTGACTGTCATAGTCGAAGAACAGAACCAAGCACCGGCAGCAGACGCCGGCGCTGACCAGACGGTCGAGGAAGGGATGACTGTGACGCTCGATGCTACTGAATCGAGTGACGCGGATGGATCGATCGATACCTACGCCTGGACTCAGACCGCCGGACCATCGGTGAGCCTCTCGGATGCCACGGCAACCCAGCCGACGTTCACCGCCCCCGACGTTGACAGCGAGACGACGCTCACCTTCCAAGTTGACGTGACTGACGACGATGGGAAGGTGGGTACGGATACGATTAACGTGACCGTCCAACCTGTCGACACGCAGCCAAGTGTGTCGATCTCCCAGGTCGCGACTTCATCGACCACCGTCGCACCGAACGAGACGATCGCTGTCGAGGCGACCCTAGAGTACAGCGACGTCAATGCTCCGGCAATCGACGTTACCCTGCCATCGGGCTGGACTGTCGTGAGTCACACCGATGATGGCGGCACGTACGGCCCACCGAAACCTGCGTGGACGTGGATTGAAGGTGATGCCGACGGCGTCGCTGGGAACCATACCGTCACCTACACCGTGCAGGTTCCCAAAGATGCGGCCGCGGGCGACTACGAGCTGTCGGCAGCGGGATCGGGTATCGATCCAGCCGATGACTCCCCGGTGACTAGCACCGATACGCTGGCCGTTACTGTCCCAGAGCAGAACCAAGCACCGGCAGCAGACGCTGGCGCTGACCAGACGGTTGAGGAAGAGACGCCTGTGACGCTTGATGCCACTGGATCGAGCGATTCAGACGGCACCGTCGATACCTACGCCTGGACCCAGACTACCGGGCCATCGGTGAGCCTCTCGGATACCGCAGTGGCCCAACCGACGTTCACCGCCCCCGACGTTGACAGCGAGACGACGCTCACCTTCCAGGTCGTAGTGACCGATGACGATGGTGAGGCGGATACTGATATGGTCAACGTCACTGTCCAAGAACCACCCAACGAGCAACCTTCAGCGACCTTCACTACCGCACCGGCAGATCCGCTGGCCGGAGAGACAGTGAACTTCAACGCCTCGCAGTCGAACGACGCCGATGGAGCCATCGCGAGCTATGAATGGACCATCGAAACCGCCAGTATGGGCGGCGAAACCACGCTCCTCGATGCCGACTTTGAGGGCGGGTCACTATCGGCCGCGGGATGGACCCATGATGCGTTTGAGTCGTCTGCATCGGCCGGTGTCAACGACGCCACGTCAAACTCCGGTAGCGCTGCTGCGTTCCACCATGGCGGGGCCGGCGCCCTCGTCTCCCCGACGCTGGACACCAGCAGCACGTCCTCGGTGACGATCGAATACTGGATCCAGAAGGGCCACGACTCGTTCAGTGAGAATCCCGACGCGAACGACGATGAGGACCTCAGTGTCGAATATCTCTCCGCATCCGGTGAGTGGGTCGAAATTGACCGGGTCGACTCCGCAGTCGCACCCGGAGCAACCTCCAACGGCAGTGTAACTGTCGACAGCGCTCAAGCGCTGCATGACGGCTTCCAGCTTCGATTCCGTCAGGAAGGTGCTGACGCTACCAACGGGGACTATTGGCACGTTGACGATGTCTCGGTCACCGCCGAATCCGGTAGTGAAAGCGGCACTGTAACGAAGAGCGGTCAGACGATCGCACACACGTTCAACCAACCCGGCGAGTACGAGGTCGCGCTGACCGTCACCGATGATGACGGTGCGACCGCCCAAACCACACAGATGATCACCATCGACGAACAGCCGACGGACTCGGTCCCAGAAGCCGTCGCCAGTCTGAACGACGACGGCGATGATTCGAAGATCGAAACACTGGAGATCCAGCAGGCGATCGACCTCTGGATCGAAGATGATGACGTGCCCGGGACCGGCGGCGAAACCATCTCGACCCAGCAGATCCAGCAGCTCATCGACATATGGGTCGAGGATGAGACGATTGAAGCAATCAATGGAGGCAGTTAACCAATGCGAATAAGTAACACGACAGTCCGGAGCATCGGAGTAATTACTGTTGTCGTGGCGGTGGCACTGTGGGCTGTCACGCCCGCAGTAGCCATCCCGCAGGCAAACGGCACGATCGGCATAGAACAGACAGCTGACCAACAGACAGTCGCTCCAGGTGATACCGTCACGATTCAAACGACGATCAATGCCAGCGGATACAATGCACCGGCGGTTAGTGCCGACCTGCCGTCTGGCTGGTCGATACAGAGTCAATCAGCGGAAGGACCCGCATCGTACAAATCCCTCACGAATGAGTGGGTCTGGTTACAGGGCGGAGAGTACATGCTCACTTACACCGTCGCAGTGCCTGACGATGCGAGCGGTGAGTACACGGTGACGAGTGAGGGCACGGCAGTTGTCCCAGCTGACGATAGCTTCGTGAGTAACGAGGCAGCGACAACGATTACAGTTGCGGAGACACCGACGAATCAGCCGCCCACCGCTTCGGTCAGTGGGCCGGATAGTTTGCAGGTTGGCGAGCAAGCGACCTTCGAGGCATCGGCCTCCGATGACGGGTCACTCGCCAGCTACGAGTGGAACTTTGGCGACGATAGCACGGCGACCGGCCAGTCTGTCTCCCACGCCTACAGCTCACCTGGCGACTATACTGTCCAACTGACCGTCACCGACGACGACGGAGCCTCGACTACGGCGACCACGACTGTCTCGGTCAGCGAGGCGCCCGACCCAGCGACCCTCCAAGTCACGAGCCTGAATGCACCCTCGTCAGCGACCCAAGGTGACACCGTTACGGTTGAGGCCGTCGTCGAGAATACTGGCGATATGCAGGGAACCCAAGATGTCGAGTTCGCCTTCGATGGCTCAGTTCTCGACAGCAAATCGGTCACGCTCGCAAGTGGTGCAAGCGATACCATCTCCTTCACCGTCGATACGACCGACGTGGCTCCTGGCACGTATACGCATACTGTGTCTACCGCTGACGACAGTGCCACTGCAGAGCTCACGATCACTGACCCCGCGTCTGAACCAGACCCTGGCACAGTCGACGTGAGCCTCGAACCCGCCGAACAGAGCGCTGCAACCGATGACGAGGTGACCTACGAAATCGTCGTTACTGGGACTGACGAAGTCGGAGCCGTTGAGGGAAGTGTCACCCTCTCGAACCCCGACGCCGCAACGATTACCGGGCTGACCACGTCTGCGGCAGACGGCAATGAGGACATCTCCGTCACCGGCCAGAGCGCCGAATTCACGGCATTTGGACTGCCCGCGGACACGAGCGAGCCGGTCACCGTTGGGACGGTTACTGTCTCCGCCGACGCACTCGGCGACACCGAACTGCTGCTGTCAATCGACCACGTTTCGGATCAACAAGGGAACGGCTACACCGTCGACAGTACCACCGGTGCGACGCTATCTGTGAGTCTCGAACCAGTTGTTGGCGATAACCCGCCTGCGAACATGGATGACGACGAAGTCCTCGAGGACGTTAATGGCAACGGCGAGTTCAACGTCGTGGACGCGCAGGCGCTGTTCTACAACCAGGACAGCCCGGTCGTCCAGAACAACATCGCGAAGTTCGACTTCAATGGCGACGGCGAGATTAACGTTGGCGACGCCCAGGCTGCTCTCTACCAGGCGACCAACGCAGGAGAATAAACACCTCCTCACCCGACTCATAGCGTCTCCGTTCGCCTCGCTAAAGGATTACATCGGGTGGAATATTTGGGATTAAAGTTGGCTATTTGAACTGGACCAAGACCAGACCGAGTTGCTTGCGATGGACAAAGACACTGCCGAAGGCTTGCTAGACCAGCGCTACGTCGGGTTGGATCTCTTGGATGGCAGCGAGGACAAAGCAACCACGGGCGGTGTCACGCCCGTTGTGACGGGCGCAGATGAGTGACCACGTGACGCCAGCGAACTGAGGCGAGAACTGGCTCTACTCGAGCTGTGGGAACGCGACGGTACGTGCCCTACCGTCGTCGACATTGCTGTGTGCTAGCTGCAGGACTGGGCGGGCGGCCCTCTTGTTCAGACGCCGAGAGAGTGTGTATAACATGAACGAGGCGTCCTCAGCATTCGACGCCGTCACAACGGGTGTGACGGAGACAAGTGGCTCTCTGGCAGTGACTCTTCTCCAGATACTCACTACGTCGATAACCAACAGCCTACTGTGGTCTTGTTGGTTAGCTATCGTAGCTTTAGCGAATCTCCCGGAGTCCGACGCTACTAGCACAATCGCACTGTCGCCACTGTACGGTGGCACCCATCGCCGCAGAGTCACCGGCCGTCCATCACGGCTCGGAGGGAATCCGATGAGCGCTTCAGCCACACCGCAAGCGAGTTCCCATGCGCAATTTCGACTGCTTCAGCGAGCCGGCCTCGATGCACGGTCCGTCGAAAATGCCTGGCGGAGCGGCACACCTGTCGAGATCGAGTATCGGGACTACCACACTGCCACATACAACGAAGCGCTGGACGTAATTCTCTTAGAACAGGGAGATGTCGTCACGACGATTCTGCGAGCGGCCTTCGAGGAGTTCACGGAGGGCGCCCAATGACGCGTCAGCTGACCGTCGTAGAGCGATTCGAACACGGAACGCTCATCGAGGCTAAATCCCACGCCACGTGCGCTGATCAGGAATTTACCCACGCGTACTATGTGCCCGACAAAGCGCGAAGACGGGCGGGCATGGAGCAGGTGGCCCAGATGGAGTCTGCCGAGGAGTTCCACGATGAAGACGGGAACCCCGACTTCGAGGCGATTGAGAGTCTCATTTCCACGGCAGATATCGTCGAACGAGCAGAATCAGCGATATTGAACCGCACTGACGGCGATATCGGTACCAGGGGACGATTCTCCCCCGGCTGCCACGTACAGTCTGGCCAATCATTCGATGAGAATTCATGGATCCCGGCTGGTGTAGTCAAATTCAGAGACCCCAGCGCCGACGACGAGCCGACTATCTTTCGGGACCCGCTCAAACGAGGGTACTGCTGGGGCGTGTTGCGAGACCACGTCCTACCGGCCAGGCACGTTCACTGCTTCCGGTACCAGAATGATGTCCAACAAACGACGCCGATCAATGCCCAAGTGCCGATGTCCATTATCCGTGAAGGCAACGAGGCGATTATTGCGTACCTAGCCGCCCACGACCACTCTGCTGAATTGGTCGGCCCGTACTTAGGTCTTGAACCCGAGCGCGTTCGGACTCTCATCGAGAGGCACGTGAAAGCGGAATAAGTTCCTCACCCATCCACGTGATTGGCCCTGAATCTCGGGCGAGAGTGAACCGCTTCTGAACGCGGCCGACTACCGCATTGATGAGATTCGGTCCATCTTCGGCTGTCGCGGCGGTAGAATGCATCTCGGAGCCGTTGAACTAGTGACTTTGGTAATGTTCGTATTCCGCGTCTCAGTTATGATCTCCTCTAGTTGGTGCCCAGCAAACGTCACCGACTTGATTCAGTCGCTAGACACTGCCGCTAACCAACACAGTACCAGACGACTGTCTCTATGTTGGTTAGCAGACTGTAGCTTTCGAGAGTCAGCCCCAGTCAGTGACCTGGTTCTATTGTTGACACTCTCTCAGGCGGCTGACATCGTCTGCGGTGCGGGGTGCAGTCGACGGAAGCGACCTGAACAGTCCTGCGAGGTGCCGACAGCTCACCACCAGCCGCCCGGGTCGCTCAGCCTGCGCCGCCTGTAAATGGCGCTGAACTAACGGCACGACTGCCACACGCCAATGATTATATCCGCGATCGACGAACAGAGACAGTATGTCGATGGCGCTCGGTCATTTTGCATTTGGAGCCGCGATGACGACGCTTCTCATTACCGTTCTCGTTCCGACCGTCCGATATCCGCGAACACT
Organism: Haloarcula amylovorans; assembly: GCF_004681185.1. Taxonomy (GTDB): domain Archaea; phylum Halobacteriota; class Halobacteria; order Halobacteriales; family Haloarculaceae; genus Haloarcula; species Haloarcula amylovorans. The sequence continues at coordinate 66,648 of NZ_SRIF01000003.1, forward strand.
CTTCTTGGTGGGTGGTGGCTGGGCAATGCTTCCGGATCTCCATTGGGTGAGCCCTGTCTTCACCCAGCAGCTCCGATCCATCCACCAAACCTCCCCGTGGGTCGATCTCTTTTGGTTCCATCGAACGCTTGATCAGGTCGATGCAAGCGATTCGAAGGCAGTCGCCGCGGGATTTCTCGTCCTATTTATTCTCACGACTGGAGTCGCGGAGCACCGGAGCTATCGCACCCCTGAAATCGTCACGGCTACTTACAATGCTGTTTCGAATGACGACTCCACAGAGTGAACGCTCTGGGAGTACGCCTTCCAGCGCTGAACAGCCCCGATTAGCTAACACATTTCCAGTTCGACTTCGCGCTTTCTTCTAGCCGGATCGTACTACGAAGGCGTGGAGTCCCCACCCAGCAAGTGACCGTACCCCAGAAAATCACTTATTCGTCGAGAGACTTCCATGGCTCTGCTGCAGGTGAGTTCTCGCCCGCTCGGCCGAGTCTCGCAATAGTGGGACGTCATCGGTAAATACCTCGACAGCGATAGTGCCGTCGAAATCTGAAAGCGGATCGGCTACGAGCTCGTACTCTACTTCGCCGGCCCCAATCGGGATGTGCGTATCGCCACGTCGACGTGCATCGTGGACGTGCAAGTGCGAGACAAGGTCAGCATAGTCGTCAAGGAAGCGCTCGATCCCGTCGTTCCCCTCTTCCATATATGCATGCCCGACATCGAAACAGACCGCGGTCTCGGTTTCTCGCGCGATATCGCCCAGAACGGAGAGGGGCAGACCGCGGGCCTGATGCCCAACGTTCTCGACGACGAGTTCAACCCCGGCATCGTCGCCGGCCCTCGCGATAGCTGACAGTTGGTCGGCAAAAACCTGGCGCTGATCGACGTCGTGTGGGTCCCGCATCGTGCCGTGGAGGACGGCTTTCTGTGCGCCGAGTGTCCCCGCCCAGTCGAGGAGCTCCGCGAGGTGAGCAACGATTGCATCGTTGAGCTGGCGAACTGGCGTCGAGACCACTTGCTCAAATGGCAGGTGGACACAGAGCTCCGCGTCGACAGCGCCCAATGTTGCCCGGAGGCGACTGTCCGCTTCCTCGGTGGGTACGTATGACGACTCGCCAATCGAGAGTTCGGCGAACGCAAAGCTCTCAGCTGTCGCTTCCAGTCGCTCCACCGAGTTGCCCACCGTAACTCCAACGTTCATACCACATTTCCGTGACCAACCTCCTTAGGTAGACTGCTGGGAGTCAAGGGCTGACCGTACTTTAGGTAGCTCACTGATTCACTGACTCAGTGAAATAGTGAGAGACTTCCGGAGTCCTGTACGTGTAAGTTCCTATACGACCACTACCGGGTGCTCCGTAAAGGACGACCTTCAATCTGATTTTTATCTCGAAAACCTGTCTTGTCCGACAATCATAACATCTATATTTAGTAACCAGAATAATAAAATGCAGACCCCGTTGAAGCCATCACTTCCAATGGGTCTGCGGTTCAACTTCCACCCCCCATTGTGTCGGGCCTGCCCACCCCCGACACAGTCTTCGGCTACATATCTACTCCGTGCGGCTTGACCGAAACACGGCGTTTCCCGGTAACTGGCCGTGACTGGCTGCAGCTCTGGCCTGTGCCATTTGAATCCCCATTGAGACGCTTCTCGGTACGATTGCACACCTCTCCATCGACGAGCAGTACTAGATTCGTCCACACTCGTGCGCAAATGGAGGAGCGGCTACGAGTTCATCTCGGATTCGGTTGAGCTTTGCCGCCGGATAACATGCATAGAGCGGCCCGCCCAACCCCCAGTGTCTAAACGACTTGCGAGGGCGAGTTCCCCGACCCACTGGGGTCGGGGCGCGTAAGCCGTCCACCCTCATCCCGCTCGCTTGCCGAGCAGGGAGTGCTAGCGCACGGCTGAGGGAACCAACAAAAGCCTCGGGCCACCGCGCCCGAGGCTATTTACATAGCTCGCTAGCTGTCACCTGTCGGGCCAGCTCTGGGTACTGCTCAACAATTGTCTCAACCGGTGTATCGGCTGCAAGCGCATCATGGATTACCTGCGCCGTCTCGGAGATGCGCTCGTGACGTACTCTTTCAATCTCGGTTTCGAGCTGGCCCCGTGGGACGGGGTCGATAATCTCGCTTCGTTGCTCTAGTACTATCCGTAGTTCATCGTCGATCTCGCGATAGCGGTGCACGGCGTCTTCGTATTCGCGGCATCGTGTTGGTGACACGCCAGCCCTCTCCGAGAGTGCCGTGCACCGATTGACTAGTTCCGTGAGGATAGTACGCAACGCTTCAATTTCCTCGATATCCAACGGTTGTTTCGTCACCGACTTGATTCAGTCGCCAGACTCTAACGCTAACCAACATAATACCATAAGGCTGTCTCCATATTGGTTAGCAAGCTGTAGCTTTCGAAAGTCATCCCCCAATCAGTGACTTGGTTCTACTGTTGATCCGCTTCGGCGGAAGACATCCTCTACGGTGCGGCTGTGGGGGCGGTCGCCAGAAACCCCGAGTTGTCCTGCCATCAGAGCTGTAAAGATTGTATAACCCGGAATTTACAGCTTTGCGATTAGATTAATTGCAATATACCTACCTAACGATTATTCTCTAACTAGCAAATAACTCCTAAAAACAGTCTAGAGAGCACGATACAATATCCAAATCGTCTGACGCTCAACATAGCGGGAAACAAATCCCGCCGAATACAATGCAACGACGCAGTTTACTGAAATCGATTGGTGGAATTGGGGCAGCAACAGCTGTTGGTGGTGCAGGGCTTTTCGCCGCGACGGGTAGTGCCGCGGCAGCCACAGTCAATATTAGCGCAAGCAATCCTGCGCAGGTGAAAAACGACCGCGGGGATATTTCCGAAGTCTCTGCCGATCCCATGTTCGATGTGGAATGGGAGAATCTCGATGATGCAGTCGGCAAGGTGTTCTACCTCGTGGAAGCAAAAGTGGGCGGCGGCGACTGGTCGCCGATTTTCCGTGCCACGCCATGGATCGCTGAGGAGCTGAACAACGGTTACATCCGTCAGATCCCTGGCACGACAGGTCGTTACCAAGTGAAGGTGCCGCTGTCACAAGCGCTTAATCAGGATTCGCGGTTCGATGATGGGAGTGGCCCTGATGCCTCTGCAGGGCCGCTCATCGTGGCAGACGAACAGGGACGGCCGGACTATTCCTCACTCTCGTTCCCGAGTGGTGTTGACCTGAATTCATTCTTAGATGGGACGAGTATCGGTAGTGCAGGCGACTATCCCGGTGCGCACGAACAAGGCGGCCATCAGAACAATTACCCGGATATCAATGCCGGCTATTATGGTGCTGCAGACGACACGTCAGTGCTAGACAATCCTGACGATGGCACCCCGCAGGAGACCACCGTCCAACTCCGGTACACGTTCGAACTTCAGCGGCCAAATCTAAGTCAGCTCAGCTATCTCGTGGATTTCTCCGGGCTCTCAACCGACGCTGAGAAGAAAGCCAAAGCTGCAGACGAACTCGATTGGCTCGAAGAGTCCGATATCGACGCCGGGAACTCGAAGATCGTGATGAATGGTGAGGACGGAAACTTCAACTTCGGAACGCCGTCGGGGATCCCGTACGCAGACCTCCGCGGTAACGCCGAAAATCACGTTGGAATCTTGTCGACAACTGCTGCCTTTAACGTGAAGGCTGTGAACGAACAAAGTGACAGCGGCGTGACCGGCTCCTCTAATCCGGATGCTTCGTAATACGTAACGCTACCGCTGTCAACGTTCGATTCTTTCAATTTCGACAGTTTTATCGAAACCTGCGAGCTGTGACTGGTTTCAATGGGTGTGCTGCAGAGAGGGTCCGGTTCGATTACTGATTGTCTTTATTCGGACAATAGGAGAAGTGATAAATACAGGAAAAAACAAGCAGGCGAATTAGCTCGCCTATGGAGTACTGGTTATTCATCTACTTGGTTCCGTGAATGGGACGGTACTACATGTCAACGACCCCACCCTACTTCGCTCAACCTGACGGGCTCACTTGTGAAGGGTGGGGCTTGTCCATGAACTCAGTCTCGAACCCGTCCGGGTGGGCGGTGAATCCGCCACTTGACGTTCACGAGAGCGGAGCTCTCGTGCAGCCCATCAGGTTTCTACGAAACCTGAGGACGTCACCGTTCCAGACTTCAGGGCAAGCTGACTGTTGCCCGTCCGCCGAGACGACTGTTGGCCCCGACGGACATACCGTATACCGATGTTCTTCGCCGCATTGTAGTCCGCGTTCGCTTCCGACTCGCACTTCACGCATCGAAAGTCGTTGCGGGTCAGGCGATTCTCGTCTGCGGTGAACCCACACTCGGCGCACCGCTTCGACGTGTACGCCGAACCCACTTGCTTTACCGAGACGCTGATCGCCTCAGCTTTGTACTCTACCTGTTCGTACAGCGTTCGGAACGCCCATTTATGCCCCCACGACGCGCCTGTTCGCTCGCGAATGTGGGTCAAGTCCTCAAACAATATCACGTCACAGTCGTACCGGAGTGCTTCGTCTACGATGGCGTTCGACGCCCGGTGTAGCACGTCACGAACGTAGCGAAGCTCCGGCTACTCGACTGTTCGAGTGTCCGATGGGTGCTTCGTGTCCCAGTCTGCTGGAGTCCGGCGCGTACCTTCTCGAACTCGCGGAGGTTGTGGGTCAACTCCCGCCCGCTGATGAACTTAGCAGTGCTGGTGACGGCGAGATTTTCGATACCGAGGTCGACCCCGAGGACCGTTCCGTCCTCGGCGGTATTTCGTTCGGTATCGGTCTTGTGTCGGCGGAAGCCGATATGCAAGAAGTAGTCGCCGTCGCGGGCGGTGAGCGTGCTTTCCGTGACGCTCCACTTCTCGGAGTCGAGGTACTGTCGTTGGTAGCCATCGTCGGCGTCGGGCAACTCAAGCGGGCACCGGACGCGGTTCTCTGTGGTGGAGAGTGACACCGTATCATTATCGAACAGTGTCATGGTCCGAGTATCGTACTTCACCGTGGGTGTGGTGAAGGTCGGCTTGCTGACCTTCTTGCCTTTCGAGCGGCGTTCGAGACAGCCGGTGATGGCTTGGGCGGCCTGATGGGTGGCGAGAATCGCGTGCTGACTCCCGAGGTCGGTGTATTCGCGCACGTCGTCGTAAGCGAGGGGCTGTACGGCGCTTTTTGCGTTACACTTGCCCCACGCCATGTCCGTGGCGATTTGGCAACCACGCTTCCACTCGGAGATGGTCTCTTCGAGAAGGTCGCGTTGCTCGTCCGTCACTTCAAGACGAGTGTTGCGGTCCGACGCACGTAGTCGTCTGCCTCAGTTTCAATGTATCTGGGTGGTTATTTATAGGTGAATATTTGTAGCCGATACGAACGTGCTCCTCCCCTCCCTACTCGCTCGCTTCGCTCACTCCTTGAGGAGGGGACTCCGCGCTACCGCATCAGTTGAAGACGCTACAGCGGGCATAACAAACACAAATGGATCACTGGCGACAATGCATCCCAGACACTCGCCACGTCGTTAACCAACATTACAAACGAGGACTGTCTCGTGTTGGTTAGCCACGCGATGCCTTTGAAAGCTATCCCAGCTAGAGACTCGGTTCGGCTGATGACACCCTCACCGACGGAAAACCCAAGTTATCCCGTAACTGAGTGTCTCACCAACAGAGCCGTTTGTCCACGATACAGCCTCAGCGAGCCTGAATCAACTGACGGACCTGGGGGAGTGTCCGTGCTGGCAGTTCTTTGGGAGCGACCCACTGCGCTGCCAGCACTCCCTCGGCAGGATTGGGCACCGGTGTGGCCACCACATACGTCTGAAACACCTGATACAGTGTGACCGTCTGGTGGGCTGACTGGTGGGCATACCACCACTGACCACACGCTGACCCAGTAGCCACTGGACACTGCAGTTCTTCCCACAATTCTCGGCGCAGTCCCGCCCGAGCGGCTTCGCCTGACTGAAGGCCCCCACCAGGCAGTGTCCAGAACGGCTCGCCATCCTGATGACGTTCCTTAACAAGCAGAACGCCCGTGGCTGACTCGATGAGTGCTTTTGCCCCCGCTCGGATTTCGACCGCTGCCGGCTGTATCTGCGAGTTCGCGCCGTGCATACCCCCCGAGTGTTCAGACACGCTACCTGTCGCTTCTCTTGAAGGATACGTAATAGTTCGGGTGGATGCAATTGCGCCAGCGCTCTAGGACGATACTGGTGACAGTAGCGACCAGCTGCCGTGCTAAGGGCATTCCTACCTAACGATGGATGGTTCAGGTCACAGAGTTTAGAAAGCGCTATACGACTAGGGGTCAAGCATCTTGCAAAATGAAGGCGATAAAGCTTGACATGGTCCAGTACGATTGCCCGTACATTAGGACCAGCCGCGAACACGACGTCGCCTTCCATACCCAGCACTGGGAGTTCAATCAAGCCGACCGCACGCTCGAGACGCGGATGCTCGCGATTGGGGAAACCCCCGAAGAGTTACACGGCGCATTCAAGACGCTTGACGACTACGAAATGCTTCAGGGATACGATCTTCTCTCTCGGAAACAGAACACGGCGCTCATCCGGTCGCGGATAGACGAAACAGACGCTATGCGGGCAATTCGAGAGAACGACGGCTACGTGACTGGTCCATTCGTGGTCCGAAACGGCAGTGAGATCTGGAACGTCGGCTTCGATCGAGAGCGGGCGGCTGAAGATGCCCTTTCGGAACTCGACGCCTCGAACGAGTTCACGGTCAGGGGCGACGACTCGATCAATATCGACGACTTCTTCGATATCCTCCAAAACGTCGAATCCCTCGGTGCGATGCTTCGGGCGCTCCAGGACCTCACGGACACAGAACGCGAGACGCTCGACGCCGCAGTCGAGAAAGGATACTTCTCGACGCCACGGGGAGCAACGCTCGACGACGTGGCCGAGGAATTCGACATCTCGAAGATGGGGGCCTCCAAGAACCTTCGTCGTAGTCAGCGAAAGGTACTCCGCCAGGTCGTTCGCGTGATGAACGATGTCGAAGCCCAGATGCAGTTACAGGACGAAACGTCGCCTCCGCAGTGAGAGCCAGAAACCGCCAGTCACGCCAAGGACTATTCAGCGAATGACGCCGCGTGGATCGATCTCGTCGCGCAGGAGCCGCAACTGTTCCGCGGTCGGTTCCGGACTCCGATCGTACTCGCCGACGTGAATCTGGAAGCTGCTTTCCTCGTTGATCATCGTCTCTTCGACACCCGGATGTAAGAACTCGAGTGCCAGCTCCCGGTTGTCGTTGAAGCCGTAAACGCCATACTGGGTGATGACGTGGCTCGGCCCGGTCTCGGCAGGTAGCCCAGCCTCTTCGCGTGCGTCCGGTCCCTCGAGGTAGCCCGGCGTGGTGCGAAAGTCAAGCTCCTCTACGAAGCTCGTCTCGTCTTGGCGCATCGTGACGATTGTTTCGTTGGCGAGCGACCCGATGTCGTTTGCACCGCCGCTGCCCGGGAACCGGACGGTCGGACGCTCCCAGTCGCCAATGACCGTCGAGTTGAGGTTGCCACGGCGGTCGATCTGTGCGGCCCCGAGAAAGCCGTAGTCGACGAAGCCGGCGCTCATGTAGGACATGACGTCGTGCATCCCGGCGGCTTTCACGCCCCTGTGGAAGGTCCGCTCGTCGCCGACCGAAATCGGCAGTTCTGGCGCTTCTGGGCCGATGCCGCCGGCCTCGTAGATCATGGTCACATCGGGCGCATGCGTTCGCTGTGCGAGCATTGCCGCAAGCATCGGCATTCCCGTCCCGACGATGATTGTACTCTCGTCTTCGATGAGGCTCGCAGCGACGGTCGTCAGCAGTTCGGTCGACGTATACTCCTCGCTCATGCCTGCTCACCCCCTTCGGGGCCGCCCGCGTCCGGGCGGTCGTAGTTCTCGATTGCTTCGAGATCGGCAAGTCGCTCCCCGCCACCGATAGCCTCGAGATACTCTTCGAAGTCCTCAGTTCCGGTGACGTAGCGCTCGAGGTACTCCTCGATGCCTTCTTCGGTCGTTGTGAGGTCCATCCACTCCTCGAGGTGGTCTTCGTCGAAGTAGTACCGGTAGGGCATCTCACCGGGGTGGCTCCCGTAGGGCGCCTCGACGACCGCATCGACGAGGAAATAGGGGATTTCGACGTCTTTGGACCGCCCCCGGAGTTCGTCGCTGTCGACGATTTCCTCAGCGGTGATAATCAGGCGTTTCGCTGCTCCTGCAAGTTCCGGGTCCTCGACGCTGATGCCGTCGATGACCGCGTTGCCATACTTGTCGGCTTTCGAGACGTGGATGCAGACGGCATCGGGGTAACAGGCGGGCACGAGCGTGATCGGGTCGCCGGTCCAGGGTGCTTCGACGATCTTCGCTGCACTCTTCTCGAAGGTCTCCGTCCCCGCGAGGATTCGAGCAGGGACGAAGGGGACGCCCATCTTCGCGGCGAGAAACCGCCACTGCAGAGTCGCGTTGCTCGCTTCGGCAACGACTTCGACGTCGCCCTCTTCGACTCGCCGGCGGCCTGCAGGGGCGAGTCCACGAGTTTCGTGGGCGAAACAGTAGGCGGCTTCGACTTTTGAGACCGCACCCGCTGCGATCAGCAGATCGGCGTCGAAGACGGTCGTCTTCCCCGAGAGTGTCAAGTTCTCAATGTCCTGCCTGACAATCTCGTGGAGAATCGGCGTCGAGATTCGGACGTGGCCAAAGCCGCCGCTGGCGAGGAGGTCGCCGTCGTCGACGAATCGCTCGACCGCCTCCCTTGCGGACATCCGTTTGTCCTCGAACGCACGCGAGCGCTTTTCGCGGTTCCATTTTCTGACATCGTCGGGGTGTTCCCAGCCGACGAGTTCGCCGTTTCCTTCGTCGATGACGTTCATTGATCACTCACCTCGCCTACGGGACGAAACGCGACAAACCGCTTGCCGCTTGTCTCCGCCTCGAGCACCGTCGCCTCGACTTCGAGGCGGGTCTCGACAGCTTCAGGGTTGGTTCCGGTGACCCGCCCCGTCAGCGCCACGGGGCCGAACTTGGCGATCGCGATCGCGTAGGGGGCGTCCGCTCCGAAATCGGGATGGGGAACGCGGATGACCGTTTTCGATTCGACCGTCCCGGTTTCCGGAAGCGGTTTGCGCTCGAGGTCGGCTGCTGCCCCCGCCATAGCCGGCGGGACCAGTGCCCGCCCGTCGCAACGGAGGTAGTAGCCCTCGCCGGCCTCGAGTGCGTCGAGCCAGGCGTCGTAGCCGGTCTCGCGGGCTCTCTCAACGCTCATCTCGCCACCTCCAGGACGTGGACAGCGGCAGTTGCGACCGTCCCACCCGCATTGTGGGTCACGCCGACCTCCGCATCGGGAACTGCGTCGGCGTTCGGGTGAGTTCCAGCGAGCAGTTTGGTTAGCTCGACGAGCTGGCCGACGCCCGTCGCACCGACGGGATGGCCCTTCGCTTTCAGCCCGCCGGAGAGGTTGATCGGCAGCTGTCCGTCGTGGGCCGTTTCCCCATCGCGGGCTGCCGTGATCGCTTCGCCGGGCTCGTAAAAGCCCAGTGCCTCGAGTGCGAGCACTTCGGCGATTGTAAAGCAGTCGTGGACCTCGGCAACGTCAATGTCGTCAGCGGTCACATCGGCGCCGCTGTAGGCGGCCTGCGCAGCCGATTCGGCCGCTTTCGTCCGCGTCAGGTCCCCGCGTTCTTGCAGGGACAGTGAGTCCGTCCCGCGTCCGGAGCCGGTGATTGCGACTGCGGGCCCGAGGTCGTGTTCGGCCGCGTACTCGCCCGAGACAAGGACGGCCGCCGCAGCTCCATCGGAGATTGGACAGGCATCGAGCAAACCGAGCGGATCAGCGACCTGTGGTGCCTCGAGGACGTCTGTGACGTCAATCTCGTCGTGGAACTGTGCGTTCGGGTTGGTCGCCGCGTTCTCGTGGTTTTTCACGGCGATGTGTGCAAGGTCTTCATGCGTGCCGCCGAACCGCTCCATGTAGGCGTCCGCGAGCAATGCGTACGCCCCGGGGAACGTCAGGCCGGGACGCCCCTCGTGGAGTTCGTCTGCGGCCCGTGCGAGTGCTGCCGTCGTCTCAGCGGTCTCGAGGTTTGTCATTCGTTCGAGCCCGCCGACGAGGACGACATCGGCCGCGCCGCTCTCGATCGCTTGGACACCGTCGGCGACGGCGTAGCCACCGGAGGCACACGCGTTCTCGACGCGTGTCGCCTCAAGACCTGTCGTCCCGAGCCCGGCAGCCATCAGCGGGGCTTGATGACTCTGTCTCTCTGCGACCTCGCCCATATAGTTGCCGTAGTAGAGGGCATCGATGTCCGAACCCGGTACGGCGCTTTCTGCGAGTGCGCTCGATCGCGCCTCGGCGAACAGTTCCCGGCCAGTTCGGCCGGCATGGTCGCCGAACCTGGTCGCACCGACACCAGCTATCAGTATCTCTGGCATTACTGGAGAAAAGGGTCTCTAGCGGCGAAAACCGGCGGGTTGATATGTATACCAACCCGTGATCGCAGGCGCGAACATACGATGACGGACTGGGAGACGGAGTAGTCAGAACGTCTTGGACTGTCGATTGCAATCATCAACTGATTGCTCCGACAGCCGTCGTGGGGTGTCTCGAAAATGGGGTACAGCCGCGCCGAGAGACAGCGAGGCGGGCGGTCAGCGGGGAGCCGCCTATATTTTCAAGAAGAGAACGATCAGGTTGATCACCAGCATTGCAACGAAGCCGACGAGCCAGAGTTTCATGTCTTTCACCTCCGTTAGAGTTTGAAGATGGGTTTGACGTGCTCCGGGACGTTTTCGCCGCTGGCTCCGTCAGTCAGGTACGAGACGAAGATCGTCACGGAGATCGAAACAGCGATCGCGATGAAGTAAAAGTCCATCCCGATCGGGAACGAGTACCCGAGCTGTGTCGCAGTCAGCAGCGTGATGTTGAGCAGGAGTGCGGAGGCGAGGCCGGCAATGACGCCCTCTCGGCTTGCACCCTTCCAGAGCAGGCCGACGACCACAGCGGGGATCGTTCCACTGACGAACGTTCCCCAGCCGAAGGTGCCAAGGATCGCGACGAGGTGGCCGCCGTACAGGCCGAAGATCACCGCGCCGACGCCGACAACGAGGACTGCGACCCGACCCAGCCACGTTTCCCGCCGTTCGGAGAACTCCCAGCCCATCGCCCGCACGAGGTCACGGGCGATCGCGCCGGAGGCGACCGACAGGAAGAACGCGGCGGTGGACATGATCGCAGCGACCAGCCCCGCGTAGATGATCATTTGCAGGACGATGTGCAACCGTTCGACGAACTCGAAGGCAGCCATGTCAGGATCCGCAAGCGGTTCAACCGTCCCGGAGGCGACCAGATAGAGCGCAATGATGCCGATGAGCAACCAGAGGAGACTCCCGACGGCATAGGTGACGCCACTGACGAGGCCGACGGTTCGCAGTCCCTTCGGATTGTTGATCGAGAACATCCTTTGGAGAACCTGAGGCTGGCCCATGACGCCGATACTGAAGACGATCGGCCAGATCAACAACAGACCGGGAGCGGAACCTTCAGCGAGCCCCCAACCATCGAGCATCTGAGGAGTAAAGGCCTTTGTCACGTCTTCGCCCGTGAGTTCGCCGGCCTCGATAACGGTCATGGTCGTGTTCTCCATCCCACCGGCGATCTGGAAGAACCCGACGATGACACCGACGACGCCGATGAGCATCACCGCACCTGTGTACGCCCCTGCAAGCTGGGCCGACGCCATCCCACCGACGGCAACGTAGACGATGATCAGACCGAACACGAGCCAGACGGCGGTCTCCATCGAGATTCCGAGGATCACCGAGAGGACGTAGCCGCCGCCAGCGACCTGCGAGGCGAGGTAGGCCCAACACGCGATAAAGAGGATCACCGCGAGTATCCCCCGGATCGCGCCGCTGTTAAATCGCTCGTCGGCAATGTCCCCGAGCGTGCCAATATTGGCGACATCGGCCATCCCGCGAACGCGCTTGCCGACGATCCAGTAGGCCATCGCGAACCCGAGGCCGCTGGCGAAGGTCATCCACAGCGAAGACGTGCCCATCTTATAGACCAGCCCCGGGCCACCGATAAACCCGAAGGCGCTCATAATCCCGGACATACTCGCGAGGGTGATGACCGCCGCACCGAACATCTTCGTCGCGCCATAAAACTCGTCAGAGGAGTCGATCAGGCGCTGGCTATACAGGCCGACAGCGAACACCGAGAGGATAAACAGCGCGACGAAACCGGGAACGAGCACGTTGCTCATTGACTAGACACCTCCACGGACTCGTCGACATCCTGTGTCTCGCTTTCCGTGTTCACCTGCTCGACTTCCTCGAGGAATCGGTTCCACTCCTCGTCCGGCAGGAAGTGTGTCCGGAAGTAAATCCCGTAGGCAAGCGTGACTGTCATGAACCCGCCAATCCAGTAGAGCCAGTAGACGGCGGCGAAGGACGGATGCATGCCGGTAATCAGAAAATCCGGAGAGGTGCCTGCAAACGCATTCGAGTAGTACTCGGTCAGAGCGAACGCCGATAGTTGGAGGCCCGTCCAGATGCCGAGGGGATAGACGAGCAGCTTCGTCGAAATCGTCCCGTTGGAACTCGCACCGATGACGAACCACGGCACGAAGAGAAACACCGAGACGAGCAAGGCGCCGAACCAGCGGCCGACCAGCCCGAGCGCGAGCACAGCCGTCCACAGGACACCGCTTGCGAGCATCAGCTCCGAGGTCATTCCCTCGATGTCGACCTCGCCATCTAACATGTCTCTGTCCTCTTGACGGTCGGCTCGCGGCCCCGATTCTCGCGTTCCGGTTCGCGCTGTCGCATCCACATTGTGTGTTCCATGTGTACATCACTCGTACGTGTTCACGAAGCCGCCGTCCCACAGCAGGTCGTCACCGTTAAGATGCTTCCCGTGACGTGAAAGGCCAAACGCGAACAGGTTGCCGGCCTCGACCGGCGTCATCATTTCAGAGGCCCGTGCCTGCCCGAGCATCACGTCCTCGACGACCTCTCGTTCAGTGATACCGCGCTCTTCGGCCGTATCCGCGATTTGATCTAGGACGAGCGGTGTCTTGACGTAGCCCGTACTCACCGAGAACGCACGGATATCTCCGTCACCCTCAGCCGCAGTCGATTTGGTCAGCCCTCGAAGGCCGAACTTCATCGTGTTGTAGGCGACCTTATCACGGGTCACGTAGTGGCCATGGACGGACGCCATGTTGGCAATCGCTCCGACGCCGTCGTCGGCCTCTCGGATGTGGGGGAGCGCCAGTTTCGTGAGATACATCGGCGCACGGAGCATCACCCGGTAGAGGAGATCGAACGTCTCCATTGGGAACGACTCGATCGGCGAGATATGCTGGATGCCGGCGATGTTGACGACATACCGGAGCTGTCCCGCATCGGCGGCCGTCTCGACGAGCGCTTTAATCTCGGCATCCTCAGTGAGATCACAGACGACCGTCTCGAGGGCACCCTCGACCGCAAGGTCATCCGCTTTGTCCGCCGTCTCGTCGAGTCCGTCTTCATCAGCGTCAGTCGCAATCGTCGTCAAGCCGTTTGCCGCCAAGACGAGCGCCGTCGCACGGCCGATTCCCGAAGCCGCGCCGGTCACAATTGCCACGTTTTCGCTGGTAAACCGTGGATCATCGAGGTGATGGATCGATTCGGCGGTGATCTCAGGTGGATCGATACTGTCGCGAGTGTCGGCTTCCCTACTCATACGACTCAAGAGACGAACGGTGACCGGTTCAAACGGCAGGTTGATATGTAATCACCGCCGCCGCGCGGTTTTGATAGCCGTCGGACAGAGCCGGTCGAGAACAGTCATACGGTCTGCTGTACTGAGGTACCGGTGCAACCGCAGGGCAGTCACGGTTACACCAGAACGTTGGGCGGCGACCGTCCGATCGCACGCCCAGCGCTCCTTCACGGACTTGATGACCGTCCACCGGATATGGAACTCAATGATTCAATGATTCAGTGACTCACTGAATGTTTCAGTAATATGGAAGACACTGGAGATTACGTGTCGTCGACTGTTTCTCTGGTGCTGGCTGGCCGAGACAAAGACATCCTTTTTTGACCCGCGCCGGCGAACTCAGTATTGGTCGGTTGGTTCCCGGCCGAATAGTGCTCGAAGGGCACTCATCCTGCTGCGTTCCATGCTATACCATGGGGCGCAGCTTCATCTCATCATAGCCGTCCTGATACCCGAAGCGAGTACCAGCTCGACAGGGTCAGCCCTGCAGGTCGTCCCACGTCTCTCGACAGTTCTCGCAGAGCTGGCCAGCAAACCCATCGATATCGTACCGCTCAGTATGGGTGTCTTCGCCACACCGTCCACATTTCATGAGTATCCCCAGACAGTCCAACGGGAAATATTTCCTGCAATAGTCGTCCGGCGACAGACCACAGGTGTTCCATCGAGTCCCGTGATTCGATTATGGCCGTCTCGACGGCCGCAGCGTCGCTCGATTGCTCGTGGCTACAGACCCGGTTACTGAGATCTTCCTGATCGCTCTCGTCTGCAGATGTCAAGTTCTGCGTGTTTCGACAGGGTCATGTATTATATCCGTCGCCAATGACAGGCATGCCCAGGCTGGCAGAGCGTCTGCCTGACCGGTCTCACGCCGAGTAATCTAAGGCGTCGACGGCTGCGGTCTCCGGATCCATCAAACCCTCGGGGAGTCGTTCGACCGCGTTGTATCTGTGATGACGAGCTCTTTCTCGCCCTTGTACTCGTCGACCAACGCGTTCTTGACCCAGTTCTACTCCCATGTTCGAGCGTTGGCAGGAGATCGCTCACCCAAAAAATAAGGACGACACGGATACGGTGTATCATGGGAATTGAGGTCGATTGTGTCCGTCGCTATCTTGAATCAGCGAGAGAATCCCGCCGTTCACGGCGGGCGTGAATCGCGTTCACTCCGATGAGAAACCGCCTTGTTACTGCTGGCCTTGAGTCTCCAATGAGGCTGACCGGGTTCTACTTTCACTGTAGTAGGCTGACGTTCAAGACAAGAGCGAACGTATGCGGGAATGGCTAATGAAGCGCACCAACATGTTCGCTGTGCGACCGCTCTCTGGTGATGGAGAGCAGGTGCTACGGGACTTGTTGGACGCTTCTGCCGCTCTCTGGAACGAGATCAATTACCAGCGCCTCATGCGCTACAACGACGAAGACGGTTTCGGTGGTGACGTGTGGGACGCCGATACAGGCTGACTCGAAGGGAAATACAAAGGCGTTCTCGGCGCGTCCACCGCCCAAACTGTACGGCGAGCAAACAGCGAAGCGTGGCGCGGGTTCTTCGAGAATAAGAAAGCGTATCACGATGAGTCAAACACGTCGGTCACGGAACACCCGGAACCGCCGGGCTTCCGTGGTAATGAGGACGATGGACGTGTTCTCAAAGGCGTCGTCCGAAAAGACGCGTACAGCGTTGAGTGGGGCGACCGCTCCCGACTTGAGATTGTCGTCGGAGAAGAACTCCGGGACAGGCACAACAGTCCGAAAAGTCGTCTCCGGCTGGAAATCGTTGGCGACCCGAGCTGGCCTGACTACGAGGACCAAAGCCGTCTCGAACTGTGGTACGACGAGACTGACAGCACCTTCCGAGCTTCACAACCTGTGACTGTTTCTGACGATGTACGGGACACTCCACTGGCCGACGAAACGGCCGCTCTGGACATTGGTGCAAACAATCTCGTCGCCTGTACCACTACGACTGGCGAGCAATATCTGTACGAAGGACGTGAGTTGTTCCAGCGGTTCCGCGACACCACGCGAGAAATCGCCCGACTCCAATCTCTGTTGGAGGGAGGTCGATACAGTAGCCACCGTATCCGCCGTCTGTACGACCGGCGAACAAAACGGCGTGACCACGCTCAAGATGCACTCACCCGTGACCTCATCGAACGCCTGTACGATGAAGGCGTTTCGACGGTGTACGTTGGAGCGTTGACGGACGTGCTGGACACGCATTGGTCGGTGGAGACGAACGCGAAAACGCACAACTTCTGGGCGTTCAAGAAGTTCATTAAGCGACTGGTCTGTACCGCTGAGGAATACGGTATGTCGGTGGAAGTACGGTCGGAAGCGTGGACCAGCCAAGAGTGTCCGCAGTGCGGTTCGACAGACCAGACGACACGGCATCAGGACACGCTCGCCTGTCCGTGTGGATTCGAGGGCCACGCCGACCTTACAGTGTCAGAGACGCTTCTTCGGCGGCAGACGACGGTAACACGGTCGATGGCACGGCCCGTGCGGTTCGAGTGGGACGACCACGACTGGTCGGGGATATCACACCCTCATGAAAGTCCCAAAGAACAGCGCACAGACCCGAGTACCGCCCACCATGGCGGGAATATTGCTTCCGGGGAATCGGCATAGCCGAGACTCCCACGGAGGAAACCGCGCCGTTTACGGCGTGGAGGATGTCATTGTGTAGGGATTGGTGGCCTCCCCGAGACGGTTTGTCGCGCCGTAGAGTCGCAATACGTATTCGACTAGAAATACGCCAGCGATGACGACCTCCAGACGCCATAGCCACGCGTCGGTCGCTGCAGAGTGGGGATAGTCTCGACGACAAACACCGCGATGAACAGGAGATTCAGCGACAGCAGTGCGATGTCGATGGCTTTCCCGACCGGTGTCTTGTGATCGAGCAGGTAGAATCGTACGACCTCGCGGAGGGTGAGATTTGGTGGACGCGAAGACTGCGAAACCATGTTACGTCACTAGGGTCCACGGTATTAGAGGAACGTGTCAGTACATCGCCCTGAGTGGTTTGCGCGAATTTTTTAAAACCCAGGATCGGGCGCACAAGCGCGCTGTATACAGCACACCCTTAACTGGATGTCCTCGCCCTTCAGGTCGGGGAGATGTCAACCCGAGATGGCTGCCCATCGGGACCCACAGATTCCGGTGAGTACGTAGGCGATCCCCCAACCAAGCCCAGCGAGAGCTGACTTGACATCCACCCACGACTGAAGTCGTGGGATTCCTCTCGTGGGTGTCTCAGTCGTTCTGAGCCTCTCCGAGAGCGATATTCCCGCGTGTAGCGGTACTCTGGTCTATGTACTCCTCGTTGGCCGTTGTCTCCACCGCGATAGAGGGCGGGCTGTGGTCTTCCCGCCAACTGTGATTGTTCCACTTGAGGTACACGGGTCGTGCCATCGACCCAACCGTGTTGTTCTGCTGTCTCAGGAACGATTCCGATGCTACGAGGTCAGCATGCCCTTCGAATCCACATGGACATGTTAACCAATCCTCGTGACGAACTGTCTCCTCACGCTCACCACATTCAGGACACTCCTGACTCGTCCACGCCTCAGACTCTTCTTCGACCGTGATGCCGTATTCTTCGCATACGTCTTCGAGACGGTTGATGAATCGTCGGTACGCCCAGAAGTTGTGCGTCTTCTCGTTCACACGAGGCGACCAGTGAGTCGAGAGAACATCCTTGATGTCGCCCACGTACAGCGTCGAGATGCCTTCGTCTACAGGCGTTCTACAAGGTCTCGGACAAGACCGTCTTGAGCGTGGACAACGGCTCTTCCTCCTCTTTCTCATTAGCGTTGGTCATGCATTTGTCCACGAGCTAGCGCAACTTCACTCTTCAGCGAGCGCCCATCGCGCTGGCTCAACTGGCCCGACATATTGAGGCTTTGCTTGTGTCTTTCCTGCCGCTGGCGATAGTAACAACGCTCGCGTACATGGCGACTGTACACTAGGTACAGATTGGCACTCGGGGTACTAACAATATAACGGGGTGTCTAACCGATGCGCTAACTTTCCATCCGCGTGTAATGCAATCATTGATTCACTGATTCAATAACCCAGTGATTTTCAATCGTTCAAGGATTTGTCTGTACCCTGTTTTGATATTAAAAGTGCGGTACTCACGGCTAATAACTTCCAGACACTCGTCAGAGAGGCAAATTTATAACTCATAGTTGGCCAATTGAATTCTAGATACCGATTTTCTTATACAGATAGCAGATATCTACAGTTATATGCACTGTTGATGGGCTCTATGGGCTCCTATACATATAGTAGTCAAGCCACCACTTGGTGATATCTCTATCCTTTAGAGAATGTACCTAGGTAGGTCAAAATGATACTGAAACCAATGCTTGTGGGTAGACAGGGACACATACTGGATACACAACAAAGAGAGTGGCACTATTGGGGATAACATGTGTATGTCTGTTATATGAGTATGCAACTTCAGATGGATCCCGTACTATCACACGCCTTGAGTACCGTGATCGAAGTAGCAAGCAGAACAAAGTGACCACCCAAAACGAGATGGTTGGGGTTATATTCACGCGGTGAGTCTCCAACGAAGACAAAGATGGAACTGCTAGCGTCATCCAGCATTACAGAACGCACTATGTTCTGCATCGTTGGATCCTCACTCCGAACCATAGCTGAGGTTGAGCTCGAGTTCACTTGCTAGACCCTGCAGTAACTGGATTATGTCCTCTGATTTGTCATTGATCCGGTGTGAGGGACCAGCGACGCTCATCGACCCCAGTAACTGGTCGCGGTTGATACGTACCGGAACAGCAATGGCGTGGAGTCCACGAACGTGCTCGGCCTTATCGTACGCGTATCCTTGTTCTCTAATGTGATCTAGCTCCTCGAAGAGGTCCTCTCTGGTCGTGATCGTCTGGTGGGTCTTTGGTGGGAGGCCATGCCGGTTGATTATCTCCTCGACGGTCGCATCGGACATGTGTGCAAGAACGGTTTTCCCCGACGTCACGTGGTGCAAATACGCCCGCGTACCCAGACGCGTACGCGTCTCGACAGCCTGCTGTCCGGCTTCGCGGATGATGAAGATGCCTCGTCCGTGATCCTCAACTAAGTACTGGCAGAGTTCTCCAGTTTGAGCGGCGGCGGCACTGACTTTTTGCTTGATTTCGTCGTACCCTTCCCGTCGCTCCAGTGCATGGCCTGCATGGTCTAAGAATCGGAGTCCGAGTTCGTACGTGTCGCCGTCTTTCTTTACATATTCGTATTTTCGCAGAACTGTGAGATGGTTGTGAACGGTGCTCTTCGAGATGTCGAGGCTCTCTGCTAATTCTGTAATCCCTGCTCCCTTGCGGTCTTGCAACTCCTGTAGCACCTCCAGCATCGTCGCAGGCGATTTGATCGGCAGGTCCTGTTTGTTATTCTTTGTCATAGTTGGTAATCCATCATCGTGAGTATAAGTGTTTTGCATTATAGAACATGATCCGAAACAGCATGAGAAAATATTCCGTCAAAAAGAGGCAGTAGCAACTACCTCAAGGTGCCAAACCGGGACGATTAGTGTCTCACCGAGGAAAAGCGTCGATACTGAGGGTCGTTACTGATCTTTTAACTCTGCCGAGTTGCCCCAGACGTTCCAGGTTTCGGGCTCTTGGGGCCATTGGCGAGCTGGCCGACCGCCGACTTCCGGTGCGTCTTCCATGTCTGCCGTCAGTTCGATCGGGTAGCCGTCCGGGTCGGGGAAATACAGAAAGATGTTGTTTCCAGGGCCGTGTCGGCCTGGGCCGCGATAAATTGGATGTCCGCGTTCTTTCAGTCCTTCTTCGGCGGCTTTGATAGCGTCGTAATCCGGGACTTCAAAGGCGATATGGTAGATCGGCCCCGTCGTCGGCAACATTGGCGGTCCGTCCGCAGGGAGATCCTCCTCGAAGTCGTGAAGGTCTAACTCGCGCTCACCGCGTTCTTCGAGCGTTTCGAGTTCCGCCTCGGACATCTGCGTAATGTTCATTTCGTGGTGCTGGGACTCCGCCGCGACGCTGGGAGTCCTGAGAAACGCAACTCGATCCCCGATACGGTCCGAAACTTCCATATTCAGCACGTCTCGGTAGAATTCGATGGTGCGTTCAATGTCTCGTACTTTGATGGCTATGTGGTCTAAACCCATGTTCTCAACGACCATACGATTCAAAAGATATGCTCCCACAATATATATCTATCGGTGAATCATACGCTGTCATGTTACGACTGACAGAAGCGACACGCCACCGACGATACAGCAGGTCCCAACGATGACTCGCCTCGTGAATAGTTCGCCGTCACGAGCAACCAGATATGTGATAGCGAGCGCGAACAGTGGAGACGTGTTGAGGATCGGCGTGACGATGACGACCTGGCCGAGTTGGAGCGCGCTATAGAGACATACCAGTCCGATACTGGACGCGATTCCGGCCGGAACGAAATATACGAGGCTCGGGTCGCGTACCGATAGTTGGTCCGCAGACGACGTGAAGAGTAGATAGCCACAGACGAGGAGCCAAGAGGTCGTCAGGTTCACAGCCGCGCCGAGAGCCGGCAGCGGGACCAAGTCTAATCCGAGATCACGGAGAATCTGTGTCCCGCCGTAGAAGGCCGCGCCGAGTATGGGGTACAGAATATCTGTTCGCTTATACTGTCGGGTCTCACCTCCCCGGACTGTCGAGAGAAGTATGCCGCCGCCAATTACCAGTAGTATCCCGACCAGTCCAACGGAACTGATAGATTCCTCGAGCACGAGCACCGCTAAGATAACGGCAACGACAGGGTTCGAATTGCTGATCGGCACGCTGAGATTCACGCCGACCCGCTGAATGCCGATGTAGTTACAGAGCCGTCCGAGTGCCGGAGCGAACACGCCCGCGAGGATGAAGTAACGCAGTGCCCAGAGGTCGAGCGAGACATCGTAGTAGAGCAAGGTCCCGGCCCAGAGGACGAGAATATTGACGGTTAAGGTGACGACCAGCGCGACCAGCGGTGTCGAGCGTTCGACCCCGAAGCGAACGAGCGTCGCGGAGGTTGCGAAGGTCGCCGCCGTACCGAGTGCGAGCAGTATCGGGAGGGAAGCATCGAGCGTCACGGAAATCGGCCCGAGTCACGTCCCCACGCGGAGAGTCGCCGTCATCTCGCGCAGCGTTTCTATCGCAGACAGCGCGGCGAGATAGCTAGTCTTCGGATTGGTCGGCGAGGCAACGTTCTGGACTTCCGTCTCAATACGTCCAGCACTGCCGCTTGCTTCGATTCGATGCACGTTATTCTCTTTGGCTGGGTCCGCCACTATCGTGACGGTCGTCTCGGTGACACCGATACCGGCCAGTGATAGCGCGGCCGCGACGTTGATGTTCGACGGGAACGCATCTGCGGCTGCAGCTGCATCCCCCTCGAAGACGGTCGTTGGTTCGGTGAGCGCCGAGAGGTCGATATCGTTCTCCCCGATGTAGGGCGCCCCTTCGAGTCCCGCCGGTGGCTTCGTCGTCGAGAGTGTGACGTCCTCTAGTTCGCCGGTCACCGCACTCGCCTTTATCGCGTCAAGACCGGCAATCGCACCGGACGGGACGTGAATAGACGCATCCGTTCGTTCCGCTGCCGCGAGGAGTGCTGATCGACGCTCGTTGTCGACAAGCGCGCCGACTGAGAGGAGCATGAGGTCACATTCGGCATCGAGAACGCGCTTGCCATGTTCGGCAACGGCGGGGTGTCCGGCTGTCTCAACGACTAAATCGACGGCCGACGCCAATGCTGTGACGGAATCAGCGAGAGTAGGCTCTTCTGACGGAGCGAACGCCGAGATAGTGTCTGTCGCTCGTTCCGGGTGGCGGTCGTATACTGCGCCGAGTCGCGCATCAATCGTTCCGTCGGCGATCGCGGCGGCAATTTCAGACCCGATGGTTCCACAGCCGAGAATACCGATTGTCAGTTGCACGTCTCTATCGGTGGGATAGACATACAAAAATTATTTGTTGCTACACTGTTTTGGTAATATATTCTATATTATGGGAAAGGTATTTGTATCTCCACTCGGAAGTCGCTATTGCTCATGGAAGAAGCAGGTTTGCTAGTGCCGCTGTTCCGGCGACAGATGGAGCACTGCCAAGTGACCGACGACGAGACGGTAGCGCTCGTCACAGATGTAAAGAGTAACCGAGAATACGTGGGTGCCAGTTTTGCTGCGGCCCAGGACCTCGGTGCGGACATCTTCGAGGTACAGGTTCCGGAGTACGGACGCAACTCCGTGGGACCGGAGATGTCGGACGGACAGGGCGGCACGCTTCGCCTCCCCGAAGGCCCGGTCGAGGCGTGTAAGAACGCCGATATGGTGTTCGATTTCACCCTCGAAGGGTTCATCCACGTTCCGGAGCGGGGCGAAATCCGCGACGCTGGGACTCGAATCCTCCGTGTCGGTGCCCGGGAACCGTTCTACCTCCGGAAGCTGATGCCGTGGACGGAAGAAGAAGCGCAGGAAGTCAAAGAGACCGTCCAGAAGCACAGCGAACTACTTGCCAGTAGTGACGAGATGCGGATCACGTCCGAGTACGGCACAGACGTGACGATGGAAGTCGACGCAGACACGGCCTTTGACTCCTATGGGTTCGTCGACAAACCCGGCAAGTGGGACGTCTGGGGACAGAACATGGTGTCCAACTACCCGTCGAACGTGGAAGGGACCATCGTCATTGCACCCGGCGACTACAACGTCGTGCCGTTCGCCGACTACGTCAACTCCGCCGTTGAGTGCGTCGTTGAGGACAACTACATCGTCGATATCAACGGTGAGGGCGGCGACGCTGAGCTGATGCGGGGTCACATGGAGAGTTACGACGACCGCGACGTCTTCGCCACCAGTCACTTCGGCTGGGGTCTCAACCCCAACGGTGAGTTCTACAACATGGCGCTGCACGACAGAAAGCCCGACGAGACCGGCGTCAGCGCGAGTGAGGGGCGGGTCTGGTCCGGTAACATGCTGTGGAGTACCGGCCCGAACACGCACATCGACCGATACGCGCCGTGTCACTACGACATCGCACAGAAGAACTGTAGTGTCTACCTCGACGGTGAACCTGTCGTCGTCGAGGGCGACGTCGTGTCCGATGCTGTCTGAGAGACGATTCAGCACGGTTTAGGCTACTGACGGCAATACAGAAGCGGTCGGTTCTGTCCCCGCGACTGCTGTTTCTTTTTTGCTGGAGAAATTGGGCGACGTACCCGACAGTGGAACCGCCCTCGCCGCAATGATGCCATCATTTGTTCGGCCACTGCCGACGGGAGGACAGTAGGTAATTTTATTTCCCTAGACTCCACATACTCAGACGATGACAATCGGCGGAGACTCCGTAGCCCGTGTGCTAGCGGAGAACGGCGTGGAGGAAACGTACGTATTACTCGGCAACCAGACCGTGGACATTGCTGACGGCCTCGATAAACGAGAGATCGACGTGGTCACTGCTCGCCATGAGTACAATGCGGCCGTCATGGCGGATACTCGGGGACGGCTTACAGGCGCACCTGGCGTCGCGATTACCGTTGCTGGCCCCGGCGGGACGAACGCGCTCACAGGTGTCGCTCAGGCCTACACCGCTGCGTCACCGATGATTCTCGTAAGTGCGGTCCTGCCCGAAGACGCGCCGACGGAGTCGCTACACGGCGTGGACGACCAGCACTTCCTGGAGACGGCATTTGAGCCAGCGACGAAGTGGAGCACGCAGGTTCACGACCCCGAACGGGTTCCGGACGCGCTCAATCGGGCGTTCGACGTCGCAACGAGTGGTCGCCCGGGACCAGTCTTCGTCGGTATCGATGAGGACATCCTGATGGAGGACGTCGAGATCCCTGAATCGAGCTTCGAGTGGACGCACGTCTCGGAGACTGACCCCTCCCCGGAGGTAGTTGTGGACGCCGTCAACATGATTGCGGACGCCGACAGACGCACACTGTACGTCGGCAAGGGGGTCCTCCGCGCGTTCGCCACGGAAAACGTCGTCGCCATCGCCGACGCGCTGGATTGCCCGGTCGTCTGTCCGCGCCACTATCCCGATGCCTTCCCGAACGACCACGACGCCTATGCCGGGACCGTCGGAATGTCGGATCATCCCGCGGCGAGTATAGCGCTCGCGGAGGCAGAGGCGGTTCTCTCGCTCGGTGTTCGGCCCAGTTCTCACGAAGCTGCCGTCCTCGGTGACCGTACCGATGACGAGGTCGACATTGCGTATCTCGCTGCCGGACACCCCGAGCTCCCAGAATCGAACGCCGAGGCTGTCGTCGCCGGGGACCTCTCGACGCTCCTCGATGGGGTCATCAGCGCGCTTTCGGAGACGGCCAGCGAGACGAACTCCGACTACCGGCAGGCTGTTCGGGACGAGGTCGAACGGGTCGAGAGTGACGTCGAAGCGTATCTCGCGGCTGTCCGCGAACAGACGCCGATCCACCCGCTGGTCATCATGGACAACCTCCGGCAGGTTGCCGACGATGACGTCATTGTTACTGGCGACGCCGGGGCCGCTGGGGGCGCATGGCCGAATGATGTTTTCGAGTACCGCGCGACGAACTCGTTTCAACACTCGCGCCTGTACGATTCAATGGGATTCCCGATCCCCGCCGGCAACGCCGCGAAACTCGCCGACCCGGACAGACAGGTTGTCAACCTCATCGGCGACGGCGGCTTCCTGATGTGCAACATGGAACTCGTGACGGCAGCCGCCACGGAAACTGACGCCGTCACCGTCGTGATGAACGACTCGAAGTACGGGATGATCTGGAACTACCAGCGGGGCGGTGACCACGCGGAGATTGCCACGGATATCCCCACCACTGATATCGCTAGCATGGCCGAAGCGCTCGGCGTGACAGGTATTCGCGTCAACGAGCCGAAGGAGGTCAAACCCGCCTTGGAGATGGCGCTGGCCGACGACGACCATGTCGTCGTAGATATTCGAACGGACCCCACGGCGGAGTATGTCTCCCGGAAGATCTGGTAGGAATTCGACGGCACGGCGCTGGCACTCGACTTAGCGCGTTAGGTCTGGTGGGACGCTGTTCTGGGCGAGAGTTCACGGAGCTGTCGCTGACCGTCCTGCCCAGGCCCGGGGGAGGGGAAAATTTTTAATGATTCCTTATTGTAGTACCCACTGACATGGCAAACCAACCCTCAGAAACAGATAGCGGACCGGCAACGGAAGAGAGTGATAGATACGCGTCTCGCGTCGACGAGAAACTGGCGAAGATGGGGGCCGCGCTCGACAACAACGAGGTTCTACTCGAAATTCTCCACGACAAAGATATCTTCGAACAAGAACTTGACCGTATCTTCGGGCAGACGTGGGTGTACATCGGCCACGAGTCCGAAATCCCCGAAAAGGGCGACTACCGACGACGGTACATCGGCAAGGACCCGTTCATTTTCGTCCGCGACGAGAACGGTGATGTACAGGTGCTATGGGATAGCTGCCGACACCGTGGGGCGACCGTCTGCCGGGCAGAGAAGGGCAACACCACGCACTTTCGCTGTGCGTACCACGGTTGGACCTACCGAAACACGGGCGAACTAATCGGTGTCCCGCAGAAAGGAGAGGGCTTTCCCGACCTCGATCCCGACCAGAAGGGACTCCACAAAGCGCCCAACGTCGAGAGCTATCACGGGCTGGTGTTTGCCGCGATCGCGCCCGACGTCCCCGACTTAGAGGAATTCCTCGGTCCAGCGACGTGGTATCTCGATCTCTACTTCAAGTTCATCGACATGGAGGTCATCGGCGACCCCCACCGCTGGGAGGTAGACACTGACTGGAAGACCCCTGCGGAGAACTTTGCGGGTGACAACTACCACATCCCAATGGGGCACAAATCCGCCATCGACGTGGGTATCGGCAGCGAGACAGCGAAGGGGAACAAGGAGAGCGACCTGTACGCCATCACCGGTCACAACGGCCACAACTTCAGCATTTACCAGATACCCGGCGAGGACTTCTTCTGGGGGCACCCGCCGGAGATCGTCGAGACGTTCAACGAGGATTCGCTCACCGACGAGCAGTACGAAGTGGCTCGACAGTCCGGCGTCTCACTGGGAACGATCTTTCCGAACCTCTCGTTCATTCACCTCGGTGGGTCTAACGACCCCGACAAACCGCCGGTCGGGTTGCTCTCGCTGCGGCAGTGGCAGCCGGTTGAGCCCGGAAAGATGGAAGCATGGAGTTGGACGCTCGCGCCGAAGGACGCGCCCGAAGAGTACAAAGCGCGTGTCCACGAGGTTGGGACCGGGACATTTAGCCCGTCCGGTAACTTTGAGGTCGACGACGTCGGTATCTGGAACGGCATTCCGGACTCCGCCGAGAGCGTCTTCGCCGAGAAAGTCGACGCGACGACGGTGTTTTCGATGGGCAGTGGCGACGGAGCGGTCGCCGAGATTGATGAAGGATGGCCTGGTCCGGGAACGGCCTATATCGAGGGCGGGAAGACCGACGTGAACCAGCGGGATTACTATCGCCAGTGGCACGAAACGATGTCCAAGGAGGAGTAAGATGCGGGGCACCGACACCCATTCGCGCCGGGCATCCTGCGAGGAGTTCCTCTATGAGGAAGCGCAGTTACTTGACGACCGAAAGGTAATCGAGTGGCACGAGAACATGGTTACGAAGGATATCGACTATCGTGTCCCTATCCGCACCACGCGAGAACGGTCGGCCGAAACCGAGTTCAGCAACGAGTCCTACCATATGAAAGAAGACTGGGGGACGCTGAAAGTCCGCGTCGACCGGATGGAAAACGACTTCGCGTGGTCCGAAGACCCGCCGACGATGAATCGGCGGTTCGTTACGAACGTCCGAGTTACCAACTGGGACGATGAAGCCGAGGAGATAACCGTCCGAAGTAACCTCCTCGTCCACCGGCTCCAATCAGACGACACCGACCCTGACCTCATCTCCGGCGAGCGCGACGATACGCTCCGTCGAGTCGATGGCGACTGGCGCCTCGCCGAGCGCCGAGTGCTGCTTGACCACACTGTCGTCGGAACGCTCTCGATCATCCTATGACCACAGACCAAATCGAACTGACGGCGGACGGAACGACCGCGACGCTGACCAAAGTGACGACACCGACAGGCGCACGAATCGAGGTCGAGAGCAAGGACGTGACCACGCGACTCGACGCGCTCGACTGCGAGACGCTGACCTGGCAGGACGAATCGTTTTACGCGACGCTCGTCGATGGTGAGTATGAGTATCGCACCGTTGAACCACAGCCACGGGAGCCAGCAGCCATCCAAATTAGCAACGAGTATACTGTGGTCCGCTTCCGCGTTGAGGCGGACCGTTCGGCAGTCGAATTGACCGCTCCAAAACTGGGGTACGGAACCCGGGTTGATGCCCGTGCGTTCGCGGCGCTCACAGAAAAACCAAAGACGTTCTTCTCAGAGCTTCTGCGAACACCCTTCGGTCCCGACGACCACGAGTAGGAGATGGTATCGGTCTAACTTTTGCCGATCTAAGACAGCGACAACCTACGACTCTCGCGCGCGGCGGATGAAGTCGGCTGTGACGCCAGCGACTTCGTGTTCTGCTCCGGTAAAGAAGTGGTCGGCCTCGATGGGATGGACCTCAACCAGCGAGGATTGCCTGCTGGCGTCGGCGATTTCTCGCGCTTCGTCCGGGGTAACGTTCCGGTCGGCGGCATGCGGTAGCAGGAGTATCGGCACCGAGATATCTCCAACCCAGTCGATGGTCGCGCAGTTGCTTTCCGGCGAGCGATAGGAGAGGAATGACTCGGCGGTCATTGGGATGTACTCAATCCCGTCGTCGACCGGCCGCGGCAGCGCCACCAGTTCGTTACCGTGTCCCGATGCGACCAGTTCCTCGGCGTCCGCGACAAACGCTTCGTAGGCAGCGCTCGAGTCGTCTGAGACGGCCTCGAAGTAGTTCTTCGTCGAGCGTTCGCGGATGTCAGCGAACGGTGCGGCCAACACTACTGCGTCGACGTCTGGGTCGTTACGCTTGCCCTGATAG
This sequence comes from Haloarcula amylovorans, assembly GCF_004681185.1. Taxonomy (GTDB): domain Archaea; phylum Halobacteriota; class Halobacteria; order Halobacteriales; family Haloarculaceae; genus Haloarcula; species Haloarcula amylovorans. The sequence continues at coordinate 94,437 of NZ_SRIF01000003.1, forward strand.
TACGCGACTTCCGTCGCGGCGAGACTCCGCCCCCAGAGGATGATCTCGCTACAGCCCTGATCGCGGAGCCAATCGATCGCGCCAGCGATGTCCCGGTCGAGTTCGTCGAAGTTCGAGGTCTCGTACCCCTTGCCGCTGTTCCGCTTGTTGACCGTGAGACAGCGCATCCCGTTGCGGGCAAGCGGGTGCGCGACTGGAGCGATGCCACCGCCGAGGGCGAATCCGCGGAGACCGTGGAGAAAGAGAATGCCTGTATCTGGGTGTTCCATCTCGACATGGTCACTCGTGATTTCGAATCCGTCGAACGCCTGCCCGTCTTCAGCGGTATACGTCATCGATTCCAGCGTGATATCTGCTGGAGTTGGTTCTGTCGTCGGCATACACGCTATGCGCGCTGCCCGCGTAAAAAAAGTTCGGCTACGGTCACTGCTGGTCTGCCAAGCTGCGACGACACGCGGTGGCCACAGCTGTCGTCTATTCGCCAATTAATCGATACTCGATTCCGTCGATAGCGACGAATCCATCCGCCACTAAGTGTTCGAGGTGAGCGGACGCCTCACCGGGACCGTGGAGAATGTGTATCCCGTCGAGTGCGCCGAACAGTTCGTTGCTCACGGTCCACGCGTCGCTCGGCCCCCGTTTGTCCAGCGCGTCCAGGACGCGCTGTGTGCGGTCTTCGTGGTGCTGACGGATTTCTCTCGCCCGTGCCGTCGGATTGTCGATAGGCTGACGATGGCCGGGCCATGCTCGAGCGTAGTCGGCCTCGACGATGGCCCGCAGTGCGTGGAGATACTTCTCGAGAGCGTGGTCGACACGGACGTCTGCACCGCCGACGTTCGGCGTGTACTTTGGCAACAGCGCATCACCGGAAAGCACCTCGGTGCGCTCTCCGTCGTCCAGTTCGAAGAGACAGAGCCCCGCGGCGTGGCCGGGAGTGTGGACGACGGACAACTCACTATCGTTGACCGAGAACGTCTCGCCGTGCTCGAATGGCGTCACATCGGGCGTTTCACCAATGGTCTCCGGCCCAGATAGCCGTTCTCGAAGTACCTCTTGTTTCGACTCGGGCATCCCCCACGCCTCGAACGCCCTCGTGTGGTGGTCATGAAGCTCGCTCCACGCCTCTTCGTCGCCTTCGACGAGAGGCGCGTCTGCGGCGTGGACATGGATGGACGCCCCACTCGCGGCCTGGATTTCGCCCGCAAGGCCGGTGTGATCAAGGTGCCAGTGAGTAAGCAGTATCCGGTCGATGTCGCTGAACTGATAGCCGTGGGCCTCAAGTCCGGCTTCTAGCTGTTCGCGCGTAGCGCCCGTCCAGTCCCCGGTATCTACCAGCACAGTCTCCGGGCCGTCAGCGAAGAGGTAGCTGTTGTTGTTCCCTTCGAAAGCCGTGTTCGACAGCGAGAGTCGTTCCATTGGATTGTCTGTTGTCCCAGAGGGATATTATACTGCCGCTGACGTTGACGCAGACGCTCGTTCGTTCGCGGGTGGGTGCATCGTGATTGGCGATGCACGAAGTCCGAAGTCGGGTAGGGGCACCAACACAGCAAGTATGCGATGAAGTGACAACTGATATTACCTCGAGAGTGGATTCCCTATGTGGAGCGACCATGAGACATAGCGCCACCCATTATGGGCTGAATGTATCGGATATGGAGACCGCACTCTCGTTTTATCGAGACCTGCTCGGCTTGGAGGTTACTCGAGAACTATCAATGAGCGACGTGCAGGGAGATATTGTCGGCGTCGCGGACGTTGAGGGAACCATCACGTTTCTCGATGCGGACGGGTTCGAAGTCGAACTCATCGCCTACGACACACCTGCGAACGATAACGTCCACACCAACGCGTTGGGTCACGATGTCGGCGTCGCGCACCTCTGTCTAGAAGTCGATGACGTCTGGGAGCTATACGAAGAGAATCGCGATGACGCGTCGTTCGTCGAGGAACCCCAGATGGTCGGCAATGGGGCACAGATCACGTACGTGCGTGATCCGGACGGGAACTACGTCGAGTTGCTAGAGCCACCTGAGGAAAACTGAACTCCTGTCAACGGTAGCCAGCAATCACGCTACCCACGAATCTCCAGTTCTTGCCGATCAGAGCCGCTCGTAGATGAGTCCGTGGTACTGCTCGATCTTACTAAGCGGCTGAGGACTAGTGAGATAGCTGGTCCCAACGAAGACCACGAGATTGAGCACCGAAGCGGTGACGAGACCCGGAACGAGCGGCGTCACGAACGGGTTCGGAAGTAGCTGGAGCTGGAACAAGACAAGCGAGATCGCGCCGACGGCCGGCGAGATGATGGCTGCCTCAGCAGACGCCCGCGGCCACGCGACTGCACCGATCAACGGTGGGAGTAGCTGTACCGTGGCACCGCCGACAATAAGCGCCAGCGGGGTAATCAGTCCGGGATACAGAAGCGCACCGATGACACCCGCGAGCATTGTCAAGACGATCACAACCTTGTTGAGCAACAACTCGGAACGCTCAGAGAGGTCCGTCTTAACGACGGACTTCACAAAGTCACGAACGACGGTCGCGGCCATGACGTGGGCGTACGAGTCAGTGGTTGAGACGATTGCCGCGAGGATTCCGACGAGGAACAGCGAAGCCAGCGCGAACGGCATCACCTCGAAGGCGAGCAGTGACGACACCGTGTCCGGGTTCGACACGTCTGGGAGGACGGTGCGCCCGTGAATACCGATGAAACTGGTCCCAAACACGTAGATTAGCGTGAACACCCCGACGATAGTCGCCGCGATTCGCGCGAAGTTCCGCTCGCTGTCGACCGAATACATCCGAATCCATGACGCCGGTGCGACTAGTGAATTCCCCACAGTCACCAAGATACCGAACAAGACGATGACTTCGGGGGTAAACAGGCCGGTGACACCGGGAACGGTCGTGTATCCGCCCATCGAATCGCCCAGCTGGGTGAAGACTTCGTTCACGCCGCCAGCGTGGAGTATGATGAAGATACCGAAGGTACCGAGAAGGACTGAGATGAGCGCGCCGTTGAACGTATCCAAGTACGCAATGCCGCGCATCCCCGTGCCGACGACATGGAGGACGACGACGGTAGCGAGGATGAGCACACCAACGTTGAACGGGACGATACCCCCCGTCAGCACCGTCAGGATGAGTCCACCGGCGAGCAACTGGGCGACGATGTAGGTGGTATTGAACGCGATACTCGCCAGGACGGTGTAGACGCGAACTGTATCGCTCTGATAGTAGTCACCAAGGAGGTCACCCGGCGTGTTAAGGTCGTATTCGTTCCCGACGACCCAGATACGCCGGCCAAGATACCAAATGGCGGGAGCGGTCGCAGCGTAGCCGACGAGAATCATTGTGATGAACGGGATACCGACCGAATAGACGGTTCCGGGGAACCCGGCCATGCCAACGCCGCTTAGCACTGTCGCGACGAGCGTGAGCGACGCGACGATCCAGCTCAGCCCACGTGAGGCGACGACGTAATCCGAGAGACTTTCCGAGTATTGTCGCCTCGCGACGTAGGTGATAGCGAGAAACACTACTATGTACGCCGCTAGTATCCCGAGTGCGATGGGGAGATTGTCCGAGATTCGTCCCGCGAGGTCGGGCGGCAGAATCTGTAGCGACGGACCTATCGCACTAGTCATCTTTCACTCCCTGTTCGACCGTTACGTCCGAGATGTCTTCACTCGTGTCCGCTTGCGTGAGACTAAGATACAGCCCGGTGATGATCAACACTGAGACGCCAACAGTCAGCCAGATCAGTACTGGGATTCCGGCGATGAGCGTCGCCTGCGTTCCGATGAACTTCAGCCCGAGGTACGCGAGGATCAGAACGCCTGCGAAATACCCCATCATCAGGTTGTCCGCGACGTTCGATAGCAATCCGTATCGTTCTGGAATCTCTCCCGCGTCTGGACGGTCTTCTAACCGCCATTCTTCTCGCCATGACATGTTTATCATGATTTACCCCCTAGTACATATAAGTTTCTGATAGTTGGACCGAGGCCCATTTTGATATATGACGAGAGTACTAGTTATAAACCCTCAATCCTGTATTCAGAGACAAATAACCTGTCAGAACGGTGTTTCCGTTTCGAGCTTCGAGACACACCGAATAGACCAGCGTCAGGTAGCTGTTCTGAATTACAGAACATTCAAGTTGCTAGGGTGTCTCTTCCTCTCATGGACGAAACACGGCGGCCGAACGTGCCGGTGAAATCCATCGCCAAGACGCTTCGAATCATTCAGGTAGTGCAGGAACTCGACGGCGCGAAAGTGACGGAGATCGCCGAGAAACTCGATATCTCGAAGAGTACGGCTCACAACCATTTAGCCACGCTTGAACAGTTCGAGTACGTCGTCAAAGAAGGCGAGGAATACAATCTTGGCCTTCGCTTTCTCGACCACGGTGAACACGCACTGATGCGAGATTCGCGGCTGGAGCTTGTCGAGTCGAAAGTCGAGCAGGTGGCTACCGAGACGGGCGAGCTGTGTCAATTCATGATCGAAGAACACGGGAAAGGTGTTGTCGTCTTTCGGAGAGAAGGGGCCAACGCCGTCGAAACAAAGTTACGGGCCGGAGCACGACTCCATCTTCATCACACTACCGCTGGGAAAGCGATTCTCTCCGCTCAGTCGGCTGCCCGCGTCGAGGAGTTCGCTCAGCGACATGGACTGCCAGCGAAAACCGAGAATACAATTACCAATGTAGACGAACTCCTTGAGGAATTAGCGAGGATTAACGAACGCGGATATGCGTTCGACAAAGAAGAGCATATCGAAGGGTTGCACGCTATCGCCGTTCCGATATACACAGACGAAGGGCAGGTGCTTGGGGCCCTGAGCGTTGCTGCACCGTCGTACCGTCTTCGGAGCGACCAACAGGAGACTGAGTTGACGGACCTTCTCCTCGGCGTTGCAAACGAGATTGAACTGAACCTGAGCTTGCAGTGACCTGTATCTGCATGTTGATCTTCGCTGCATCCGCTGACGGTATGATATTGACTTGAGTGAGACACTTACGAGCGATTTTCGTCTCGTTCTGAATTACAGAACCAGCTTGTATAGATGGCCTTGTTTTCGACGTCGCTGACCATTTGTCTCACACCACAACTAGAAGCAGTCGTGCCGAGGGCGTTTCGCTAATCTAGTGATGCTTTGCGACCCGAAGTATGTCTCCAGTGTAACTAACACAGGTACACGAGTTATTCGAATCGGGGGACGAATACAGAGTCGCCGAACACTTGCGTCACAGCGCTCGGTTCTGAATTACAGAACGTAAAGGGGTCGCCGCATGTAGCCGACCCAGTGCGAACTATTATGTAAGACTGTACTGAGGTAGATATATGGGTTGGCTTCACAACCAGACCGTCTTCCTGACCGGCGGCGGCTCCGGCCTCGGTAGAGCGATCGTTGAGCGGTTCGTCGCGGAAGGCGCGAACGTGGTCGTTCTAGACGTTGATGAAGAACAACTTCAAGAAATAGATGCAGATATGACACTCTCCGACAGTGTGGTAACTGTCCAAGGCGACGTGCGTAGTCTCGAGGCAAACGAGCGTGCGGTGAACACGGCAGTACGCGAATTCGGCTCACTCGATGTGTTCGTTGGAAACGCTGGTGTCTTCGATGATAACGTTACGCTGCCGGAACTTCCGGCTGATGACATCGAGACGAGTTTCAAGGAGCTCTTCGGTATCAACGTCCTCGGTTATCTCATGGGCGCACGCGCGGCCCTGCCAGAACTCGTTGAGAGCGAGGGACAGATGGTCTTTACAGCCTCTCAGGCCGGCTTCAATGCCGATGGTGGCGGCATTCTCTATACTCCATCGAAGCATGCGATCGTTGGCATCGTCCGTCAGCTCGCGTTTGAACTCGCTCCCAGAGTTCGTGTCAATGCTGTAGCGCCGGGGTACGTCCCAACCGACCTCTCTGACGCCGAGGCCCTCGGCGGCAAGCAGAGCATCGCCTCGGCGGACACGTTCGACGCCTCGAACCATCCACTGAACATCGTTCCGACGCCCACTGACTACACAGGCGCTTACGTGTTGCTCGCCTCACCACAGAACTCTCGACCAATGACCGGGACCATCATTCAGGCTGATCTTGGCCGCTCAATCAGGGGAATTACCGAGGTTTCCGGCCGAGCCCTTGAATTCGTGACCGCAGATATCGAGACGTGACGCAAATGTGACGTGCCCCCACGACGATCGTCGTGGGTTTCCCACCCGGTGTTGGCCGGGCAGTTCAATCTTGAAGTTGAGAATAACTCCAGCTGTGAACGGCGGCTCACTTACGATTCGAGTGCCACGGAGAGTTCCTGCATCTTCTCTGCGTGCCACTGGTCGAAAACCGGACAGGGCGAGTCAAGTTTTTCTCCCTCTGCTAACCCCTGGATAAGCGACTGCCGTAGTTCGTGCCCGCATGAACCTTGGATCGTCTGCAGATGCGGGCAGTATTGACAACACTCCGGATATAGCATGCTACTGGCTGACATACGTACTAGCTTGTTCGAGCAGCCATCATATAATGCTTGCCCAGAATCTTCTCGATGATTGGTGTCCTGAGTCAGATACAGTTTCTGTCGATTGGAACCCGTTCGAGGTACCTCGAATGGGAGAAACTGCGCTGTGAACCGTACAACTCTGTGTTTTAAACGTTGAATCACTGATTGAATTGTATATTTGATAAATTGTTATTATAATAGCCCAATAGCACTCTATCTCGGCCAATCTCGAATTTTCTAGGCTCTTCTCGATTTCTCATATCTATATATAACCTCAATTATGAAATTCTGTGGCTATCTCGGATATTTGTCGATTTCCGTAACCATTCTACTTGGACGATGTTGATGATACCTCTAACGCGACGCTCTCGCCCTCGGTGCTGCAGAGAACGCACATAGCTACTGGCAACTCCCTGGACAGCGTGCAGTATCGCGTCTCAATAAGACCGGGACACCACTATGAACGACGTAACGGTTAGAACCTAAGCAAGTTTAGCAGACCCAGCTGAGACGCCCGATGTTTCACGGTACACAATATTCGAAACTGAGAACACTATCATAATCCAGTCGCGGGTCGCTGGTGGAATCACAGCATTGGGGGCGTAAGGACGTTTTCAAGCAAATTCGAGGGTGTAACCACCTCAAGCTCCTCGAGCTCCGCAATCAGCTCCATCTGTTCGCGGAACCCAGCTTCATCAATCCACTTGCCAGTCCCAATCTCATGATAGGCAAGTACGACCACTTGATCGTATTTCGCAGCCAGTGACAATGCATCCACAACACGTTCGCGTTCCTCAGCGAAGATCCGCCCCACAGTCAATGGACCGCGTAGTTGCCGTCCGTGACTATTACTGCCATCGGTAAACGCCAGATAGTGATACTCGCTCACTATATCACGCGTCGACGGATCATTGCTACTCCATGGATAGACAAAGCTGTCTGCCCCCGTCTCGAAGCCGTTCTCGAGTAACCATTCTTTGGCAGCAGCGACCTGTTCACGCGCTTCTGATGTTTCAATTTCCGGGAGATTGCGATGGTCCAGTGTGTGACTCCCGATCTCCCAGCCGGCATCTTGTAGATCCGTGAGCTGCTCGAGTGAGAGCGAGTTTCCGTCCCCGACACGGTCCGGATTAATCGCTGCAAACCCAGGGAACCCATACTCACGCATCACTGGAAATGCTTTCTCGTACTGTGATTCCGCCGTATCATCGAATGTGAGGAGTACATACCCACTGTCGCCACGCTCGGTTGCACGGAGGTCATCAAACAAGACCGAGATCGGGTTCCCATAATCCTGATTCATTCGGAACCGAATCTCCGCAACGTCCTCAAGATCTGGCTCCCCTTTTTCTTCCGTAACACCCAGATCAAGAACGAACCAGCCATAGTCAGGCGTGATCGTGCGTCGTTGCATGACGACTTCGTCGCCGGACTCATCTTCGACAATGGCTTCCAGCTGTTCGACATCAGGGGATTCAAGCCGAACTGCGACGGAGAGAGTACGATTCGAAAGATCGAGTTCGTCGAACTCGCGGCGGATCTCAATATTCCCATCGTCGTCGGTCGTTGACGTGAGACGAGCCGACTGTGACCCCTCGTAAACGCTTTGCTCCTCGATAGCAAGTGACCCGCTTGTAGCGTCCCACTCGTCGATGTCTTCGAAGTTGTCGATACGCTCACCGAGGTTCGCATATCGTGTGCGGCTATCGAATGCGGTATATAGTCGGTCAGTCCCGCTTTCGAATGTTCGGTTTGAGTCCCTGTCTGCATCTTGTTCTTCATCTGTATCTTCTTCCTCATCGTCGTGAGCTCTCACCACGCCAGCCATACTTGCGATGCCCAGAAGAGTTCCTGTGGAACCGAGAACTGTCCGACGGGATAGCGAATGGTTTGGACCCATACATCATTGCTGTTCGTCGTGACGTGTTAATTGTAATATACGATTGTTCTAAGCCGGGTTTTCGATAAGTTGGTCTTATTCTGAATAGTGGCTTTGGTGAATCGGGAGACTGCAGTGACTTCCGGCAATAGAGCCGGCGACTTGATTCGTGACACTTGGGGAAATCTGACTACAGTTTTCCAGCGTCCATACTGGCGAAGCAAATGGAACCATTCACCAGGATGCTAAGACGACTTAACTCGGCGCCATTTGGCGATTCACCGGAGCCGAATGAACCAATATTGCCATCTGTAGATGAATGTATTCACGTTGTAGTTTCTATAAACTGAAATTTCGCTGTAGACGACAGTCAATTCTTGTTTCAGGCGAACTCTGTGGTGCTGTACTCATGTAACACGGGTTCATCCCGGTGACTGTCGATCAGCGATAGCAGCGTTAGGACATGGCAGAGCTCGCCTCGCGAATAGGACTCCGGACTCGCGAGGACAGTTTGTTCGATACCCTGTGGCTCGACGACATGCTGTGAATTCCGGGCGTTTTGCTGCCGCAGACAGGTGAGAATTGTTGGATCAGGGTCGCTGGTACTGCTGAGCCCGAGGATGCGTTTGATAGTCGGTTTGACGGTCTCGAAGACGCCGGGATGGCGTTGTAGGGCATTGTACAGTCCCACTCGCAGTTCATGCGATCGACTTGTCGGTGGCGCACCGAAGTTCGCGTTCGGAACTGATGCCAGTTCCGCGTCGAGGCTCTGCAAGAATTCACTGTAAAGGCGATATCTGCGCTTTTGCTCGTCGGGACAGTCCATCGCATACTCGACAAAGTCGATCGCATAGAAGGGCGACGTCGTCCAGAAGTAATTCCGGTTCGTATCCGTCGCTTCGAACAGCCACGCGAACGCCCGCTGGAATAGTTCGAAATGGACGAACTTCTTTGCGAGCGACGATTCAGGGTAGTCGCGGATTGTCTCTCGGATCTCTGTGCGGATTGCGGCCTCGCTGACGCCAGTCATTTGCTCGACGTCGTTGGCACTAAATTTCGCTTCCGAGTCGAGGATGTAGTCGACGAGCGCTGCCGGCGACTCTAACTCAACGACCGGTGAGAGATCTGGAATGAGTTTGTCCCCGCCGTCCCCTGTGTATGACCAGAGCGGGCCCTCAATCATCTCTTGCACGCGGCGGAGAAACGGCTGCATATGTGCGATACTGAATGGGTCGGTGCCAGCTGTCATGTTGAGGTGATCAATGAGCTCAGTGCCAGTCGGGCCTGGCGTCGACAGCAGTTGCCAGTTGGACTCGACGGCGGCTGCTAGCTCTCCAGCAAGGTCGATATCGGCCTGCGAATCGTGTTCGAAGTTTCGCGTCGCCGAGCGGTAGTCAGCGTCGCAATGTTCAAAGCCACCGAGAATTGCCCGAGAATCTAGACCGCCGCTCAGCAAGACGACGTTCGCTCCAGGACAGCGTTCGGCACGACGGCGGCACGCATCGGTGAACCGGCTTGCCAGTTCACGTGCATTCACTTTGCTGATGTTACTGGCGTTTGGCTCCCCTCCCAGCTCGAACTCATAGTGTTGGTGCATGGCGAGGTCGCCCGTCTCCATATTGATTTGGAGGTGGTGGCCTTCCGGGAGCCGACGAATATCGGCATAGAGCGTCCGGTCTGTCAATGCGTACCCGAGTCGGAGATACTGGGCGACAGCCATCTGATCGAAAGACTCACAGCCGCTAAGACGAGCCAGAATCGGCTTGTTACGCCCGACAAGTGCATACTCCGTATTCGTCGCGTAGAACAGCGGGAGCTGTCCGAGAAGATCTGGGACGATTACTAGTTTGGATGCTGCAGCGTCATACACGTAGAAGACGAACTCGCCGTCGAGTGAGCGAAGCCACTTCGAATCGGTCAGTGACTTCTCTTGTTGAGTGGCCCGTTGTTCGAGTTCGTCTCGGAGTGTCTGTGCATCGCGATTGTAAACGACGCCCTCGACGTATATCGTTACGTCTTCGAGCTGATACTGCTCGAATGGATATGCTGGATAGAGCGTTGTCATGAGCCGCATATCCCGCTCATCTCGAGACTCGAACGTGTATCGATCGTCGTACATGCCCGAGCGGTGAGCCATCTTACTCTCTTCGGTACTCGGGATTTCACCCCCTGCCGCTATGGTAATACCTGGCATAGTTAGCCCAGTGTAATACTAGGTAAAGAATAGTCACCGTATACGACATTTTCAGACAGTCGCTACGATTTGAAGATGGTGTCTACGTCTATTTGTGGTTAGTTACCAACTCACAAATACGGCTCTACGCTGGTAGCTTCTGAATTATTAATAATCATGGATCTCTCTGGATAGTACATGTACGAGGTTACCTGTGAGGAGTGTGGACAGATCGGCTCCCATCCATCACGAATCGCAGCGGAATCGAAAGCGGAACGTCACCAAGATGCGACTGAACATACACTGACAATCGAAACTACCGATCGCCTGTGAACCCTCTCGGAGCCAAGTAGATTCTTGCCTACATACTAGATACAGGGGAACACAGACAACCCAAAAACAGTCAAAGGGCTGAAACGCCAATAGCCCGATAGAATCATCATGGGACGCTTGACCGCCCTAACTGTAAGTGCACTTGTGACCGTTATCGTCTTCCTCGCGCTTGCACGGCCACTATTGTTGGAGCTACTTGGCCCAGAAGCTCTCCTACTCGCCTATGCAGCAGTAGCGATAACGACTGGTGCGACAGTTTATGTGTTGCTACGACGTGTTACTACTGTCTTTGCTAGACGCCGTGAGACGGTTTCCGAGAGCACAGATACTGACCCACAAGAGGAACAACGAATTGAAGATGAACTCGTCGAAAAGGAACTGAAGCAACTCAGCAGCGAGTCTTCTTGAGGTATTTCCTTGCCTGACACCGATATTTTCAGTCCAAGAAGGCCGAATACCTCATAGCTGTCTGTAGCAGCGTCACCATTCATGCTGACGAGAATCCATCGTTCTCTCGAATAACATTAACCCGAGACGGTTCACTCGCGACGTCTTCTAGCATTCCAAAACCACGTCAAAGAGCGGACGAAGGGCATCGATGGTCTGATCGTCATGAGCCTTCGGGTCCATGTGAAAGTGCGCTATAGCAGCGGTATCAGCGCATCGTTTGATCACTTCGGTCAGAAACCGTTTGGTTGCCTGCAGGCTATTGTACTGGAGAAAATCCGTCACTGACTGAAAACACACTACAATTTGATGATCAGAGACCGTCGTTTGCCAGGTATCAAGTTGGTTTGTGATGAGTGTCCCAAGACTAGTGAGATCAGTTGCGGACAGAACCGGTTTGATTGTGACCTCCCCATGGACCTCACTGGCGGCCGTATCGTCGAACGGGACAGTAATCGGCCGCCGATCGCCACCAACGTGGAGAATCTCAGTTCTCGACGGGAAGCGGTCAAAATGGTTCTCATAGAGCGCCAACTGCTCACGTGGCGACTGAGTGTATGTGATTACAAGAGCAGCAACCTGTTCCGGCGGTTCGACAGCGTGTAGCTGCATACAGGCTTTGGAGCCGGACCCCTCGAAGATAGAGGCGAGACAGAGTATATTGGTGCCAGGATCGACTGGTACTGGCTCCCATTCATTGAGCGGGGCCATATGGTAGGAAGTTCTGCGTACAAGAATATCGTCTATCGTAATAAAGTCATGGAAGCATACATCTTGGTCTCGAATATTCACAACCAATCGCTACATAGACTAGAAATAGAATATATGCTATAGCTTTTACCCTCTGCCGAATAGACATAATATACGGCGATAAACGGCTTCAGAGACCTGATATCTGGACTCAGACAGAATCTAATACTGATTCTCTCATATTTAATGGATTATTGAATATTTGAGCAAATATGCTCATCTTATACGACAGTTTATGAATTGATATTAGATAGGTTACGCAACGTCGGAAACACTCAGAAACTTGCTGACTGAGCTGAGATGCCAGTCTGTGGGCTCATTCTCACAAAAGCCGGAACGGGAACTTCTCCCGGTGCGGACCATGTCGCAGAGTTCCTTGACGTCGAATTGCTCGGATATGTCCCCGAAGACGACGCGGTGCCACATGCACAAGATCGCCCAACGGGTCGAAAGATACACCGCCTACGATCCCACAGCGGCGGAAGAAAACTACCGAGCCTTCGCTCATGAACTCTCTCAGGTAGCGCCCAGACTCCTGGAGGAGTACGGCGATGAGTGACGCTGTTGATACCATTCTTGAGGTGACCGACCGTGTCGAGCATGTCCGCGGCGCGGCGGATGTAGCCGGCGTCCGGGTCAAGCTCGTGCATAGTGGTATAACTAAATGGCTCAACTTTCCTGCCGGTGTGTGGTTTCAAGGTATCGACACGCAGGCCGTTCACGCAGCTATGGCCGATCTTGGTGTCGACATCGATGACTTGGGCCGCGAAGAATGGGATGCTCTTCGCCGGCGGTGGAGTCACCGCGGTAGCGAGGATTATGATTTAATCGAAAAGCGCATCCCGAACAGTGTCCCTCGCGAGCACGTTGAGATCGGTGAGCTATACGACCCAACCCGCAATGACCGCACTGATGGCCCGTCTGGACCACCATCGCCTGTTACACCTAGCCCCCTTCAACCCTGCCAGAGGGACGTCGCGACGGTTGACATCCACCCACGACTACAGTCGTGGGCTTTCTCCTTGACTTTCTGTAATATGGACTCCCAATTGTCTAATTCTGCAAATTGATATTCTGCGGATGGGCTTTATATAAGCCCATTCGAATGATGCTGTATGGGTGATTTGATACGTGTTCTACATATCGATGATGATCCTGATTTTGCGGATCTGGCCGCGACATTCCTTGAACGAGCGCAAACCCAGATTACGGTCGAAACTGCAACACATCCCCATGACGGACTGCAGAAATTCCGTGATGGGGCGTTCGACTGTATTGTTTCAGACTATGATATGCCAGACCAAAACGGAGTTGAGCTGTTAGAGACCATTCGTGACATCTCGACCGATATTCCATTTCTTCTCTTTACAGGTAAAGGGTCAGAAGCGGTAGCCAGTGAGGCCATATCTGCTGGCGTGACGGAGTACCTGCAGAAAGGCAATGGAACAGAACAGTACACGATATTAGCGAATCGAATTACGAACGCTGCTGACCATTACCGGCTTGAGCGAGAGGCCGCACACACTCGTATGCAGTTACGGACGATTCTGGAACATTCTGAGGATGCGATACTCACGATCGCTGCTGATGGTCAGATTCGCTTTGCAAACCAGGCCGTCAATGACTTGCTGGGATATTCGCCTGCTGAGCTGGAAGGGATGCCAATAGTGACGATACTACCGGACCGATATCAGGATGTCTCTTTCGCTGCAGTCGAGCAATGCGTCGAGTCAAACCGCTCAGCCGGGAGCGGATCAGAAGTAGAGTTTACTGCCCAACACAAAGATGGACAGACGGTCCCAGTTCTGTTGCAGTACAGTACATTCGAACAAAACGGTGATCGTCGCTTTATTGGCTATTTACATGAAATCTCGGACCAGCCAACCACAGAAGCAGCGTCACCTGAACAAGAGACGCGATTGCAGCAGCTAGCAACCCATCTCGACGAAGTCGTCTGGATAGCTGATATCGTCAGTGATGAGATACTCTATGTGGATCCAGCGTACGAGGATAGCTGGGAACAGCCCAGTGAAATGCTCTCTGCTGATCCGACGGTCGTTCTTGGAGATATCCATCCAGACGATTGGCAGCGAATCGAGGCAGCACTCGAGCAGGTGCCTGTCGGTGACTTTGATGAGCAATATCGAATTATCTGCCCAGATGGGGACATCCGGTGGGTCCGCAACCGCATTATCTCCATTACAGATGACGCAGGGAACGTGTCTCGACTCATCAATATGGCAGCTGATGTGACCGGCCGTGTCGAGCACACACGCCAATTAGAAACATTCAGTGGCAATCTACCGGGTATTGCATACCGGTGTGAAAATCGGCAAGCATGGCCGATGGAGTTCATCCGGGGTGCCTGTGAATCGCTGACTGGCTATACTGCATCGGCACTCGAAAATGGCGACGTCGCGTGGGGCGAGGATGTGATTCATCCCGCCGATCAGGACCGCGTCTGGGAACGGGTTCAGGCGGCACTTGAGACTGAGGATACATTTGAAGTAACCTATCGAATTCGGGCTGCCGATGGAACCACGAAGTGGGTTTGGGAACGAGGACAAGCAGTCCAAGCACCAACGTGGGGGAACGATAGTGTCGAGGGCTTCATCACTGATATTACCGACCACAAGGAGCGTGAACAGGAACTTGAAGAAGTGAACACGCTGCTTGCAACTCTCATTGAAGCGCTCCCAGTCGGCGTCTTGGCTGAGGACGAAACACGAGCTGTAATGGCCGCGAATCAACAACTGGTTGAGCTATTCGAGTTCTCTGACTCGCCATCTGACCTTGTCGGCTCAGACTGTGATCGTATGGCGACGACTATTCGTGATCAGTTTGCCTCCGAGACATTTGTTGACCGAATCGCAGAAATCATTTCGGCACGTGAGCCGGTGAACAACGAGGAATTAGCCCGACCAGACGGTCGGACGTTTGAACGAAGTTATCGCCCACTTGATCTCCCGAACGGAAACGGCCATCTCTGGGTCTATCGTGATCTTACCGACCGTATCCAACAGGAACAAGCACTCCAGGTACTGACCCAGCGGCTCAAAGCGCTGAATCGGGCGATGCGGGAGTTGCTTGCAGCTGATACACAGGAAGCTGTTGCCGAGATTGGTGTGCGGGTTGCGACAGATATCCTTGATCTCGACGCGAGCGCGATCCACCTGTATGACGAAGACCAGGATGCGCTGGTGCCGATTGCCGCAAGCGAAATGGTCTACGACCTGATTGGTGAACCACCAACGTTCACGCCCGGTAATGGTATTGCATGGCGGACATACGAGCAAGGCGAGCCAGTCGCCTTCGATGATGTTCAGAGTGATCCCGATATTCATAACCCGGAGTCACCCATCCAAAGCGAGCTTCAAGTTCCAATTGGGACTGTTGGTATCCTCATGGCTGGCTCTCCAACACCTGCGGCATTCGATCACGAGGATCTGCTCCTTGGTGAACTCCTCGCTGGCACTATCGCGACAGTGCTGGAACAAGTAGACAAAACCGAACAGCTTCAGGCTCGTGAACAAGAGCTAACCACACAAAACGATCGACTCGAGGAGTTTGCGAGTGTCGTTTCGCACGATCTTCGGAATCCGCTTACTGTTGCGTCGGGCAAATTAGAGCTCGCACGAGCGGAGTGTGAGAGCGAGCATCTCGACGAGATTGCCCGGGCCCATACTCGAATGGCGGATTTGATTGACGAGTTACTCACTCTAGCTCGCACAGATGATGCGCCTATCGAGGTGACCCAACTCGAACTCCCGGAGTTCGCAGAGACCTGCTGGAAAAATGTAGAGACAGCCGATGCCACACTTGCCATCGAGGGAACACACACTATTCGTGCGGATGTAAGTCGGCTCAAGCAGGTGTTCGAGAACCTCATCCGCAACGCGGTTGAACACGGTGGCGAGACCGTCACCGTTACCGTCGGCGATCTTCCCGATGGCTTTTACGTTGAAGATACGGGGCTTGGAATTCCGCCAGACGAACGTGACGATGTGTTCACGTCTGGCTACTCGACGCTCCCACAGGGAACCGGATTTGGATTAAGTATCGTCAAACAAGTCGTTGAGGCACACGGCTGGACAATCAACCTTTGTGAGGGGCCTGCAGGCGGCGCACGATTTGAAATTACCGGTGTCGGTACTGTCCAAAGATAATACGCCAAAAGCGTGTTGCGTCTGCGGGAGAGAAGACGACAGTCAGTGTGTCGAACCTAACCAGTAAGTCTGTGAGGCGTGCGATACGGCGTTCAACACTGACAAGAACGGGGCGGAGAACATCCACCATAACTCCGAGCCTTCCGGGCAGTTGTCTGAGGATAGGTGTAGCAGTGGTTGGCACAGCCCGCAGTCTACCTTCATGACTTGTCCCAACCGCGGTCGGGATTCCTCCGTCTTCAGGCGGAGGAAGATGTCAATCGCCTATCCGAACAACCTCCAGAGAGTGGTGTGGTTGGTGTCCTAGTTTTCAGTCCAAGTACGGATTCGAATGGTACTGTGTTCGTTTGGATGCTGCAACACCCATGGCGGGTCAGAGGCAGGCGGCGCCTCGCGGACTGCTATCGGGTGAACACCTAAAAGCCCCGCAACTTCTCGGATACCAAGGTTCGTATAGTCTCGCGCGATACCGGCGAACTTCAACCGATCACTCCAGTCGTCGGTCTCCAACTTCTCAAGAAACAGTGTCAAAGCCAGCGCGAGGGTCGAATCGGGTTCCCCCTTACTCGAGGTCATGACTTCAGTAGACCTGATCTCCCAGTTTACGATAGGAGTGGCGGACACCCGGCCAGAATCGTTGGATGACGACATGCAGCCAGTCTGATGAGAATCTTGTATATATCGCTGGCGGTTCTAGCAGTTATAGTATATACATCTATCGTCCACTGGGAATTGTATCCAGCACCGAATTAAGGAAATCAAATCATTGCGGAAAACCGCTAGAACCGCCAGATATACACGATTCAAATCGGAAAATAAGTTTCCGTACCAGCCACGGGTATATTTTCATGACACGACCTCGTGGCAGCCTGTATGATGGTTTAGTTATGTCTTTGCCGATAATCGCAAGCAAACGCCTTGTCTGACTATTCAGTTGCTAAAAACTAAAGTCTTAAATAGTATTTCTTGCTACGATGGCTTCGTGTTTTCCGCCGATTTTCACTCGGAAAGAGGCTTCACTGTCGAAACAACAACGCTCCCTGAGTCCCCTGGCACGGTACTGCTGAATGATACAGTTGCTGCCCTCCCCGATGCGGACGTGGCCGGTGTCTTGCTGGCATTGGTGCGTGATTGTGATGCGTTCAATCCGTCGCCGGAAGTTGCTACAGTGGTTATCTGCGACGACGGGGTCGAACTACGATTCGACCACAAGGACCTCCGCATGCAGTTCCACTGTGAAGACACAGATTCTGTGACGTGGCCGATGATTCAAGATCAGCTGTATGAGGTACCCGCTGGGACTGAATGGCTTGTAATCGCTACAGGGCCGCTGACGGCTCGTGCGAGAGCTGAAATTGACTATGCAAATTTTCGTGATGGAATTCACTACATTGAGATTTCATCAACTCTTCGGTGGCGGAGATGTGACTAGTCCAGGAAGCTGAACATAAGAACGGACTCAGAACAATGAAAAATTCTAATTAGTGCGTTATTCCGTGCTAATAGAAATAATTTATTTTTTATTATTTTTATCTTATGTGTAAGATTATTTTAATTATCTACATGCCAGATACTTCCTCGTACCAAGTATTCCACGCTAAGATCGACTATATGTGCGATATAGTGAATATAATACTATATATTACTCTTGGGAAAATAATCCCAGAGAGACTCGAAGTTTTTGGAAAGATATATGTCATATCTATTTTTATTTTGAGGTCATGGATCAAAAATGGAATAGCGTATTCTTATACCAACATGCAGGACAAGATACCCTCCACCAACTTGAGAACAATACTAGTAAGAATTTACTGACAATTCTACGAGATACTGATCGTTCGTTTGCTCAATGGTTACTTTCGAGTGGCTTCTCAGGCGTTGATTGGAAAGGATTCGAACTCAAAAAAGTTGACACGCAGGTTTCACTGAATAGTGATGATATCACTGAATCACTTGATGATGGTGCAAAAGGGTACCTACTAGGCATCTCACGTTACGGGGAGCAGGTTGGGGCAGATGAAAGACCAACTCGGAACAATAGTAGTACCATTGACGGGTGGCTAGTATTACAGGATAATCACGGAGAGAAACGCTTCATTGGTATTGAAGTAAAGACCTATAGTGACAAACTTGAGCCAACCCAAATGGCGAAATACCGCCACCAGCTGCAGATTCCACCTGAGCCAGAACATCCTCGAGCTGGTACTCTAACTTGGGGACAGCTGTATAATGAAGTTACCAGCCGTGTACCGCAAAAGTATGTTGAGGAGCAGTTACAGCATAAGCTTGAAAAAGATGAATATCTCTGGAATGAGTTTGCCAAATCCTTACGGTTTGATCAGCTGGAAGTCATTATTGCGCAAAATGACGGTCCTCCGTATAAGCGACTCTGGATGAGGCCAGCTATTGCTCAGCCAGATAGTGATGCTAATTATGAGATTACACTCACATGGGAAAATACAACTAACGTAACAAAATCACGACTCGGATGGATGGGAACTAATATTTTTGAAGATCTACTGACGCAACTACCCCGACCGGTTCGTGAGGCTACCTTTGGGGAAGAAAATATATCCTATCAACGATTTGTAGATGCTCTCTATGATACCGACGAATATGCAGAGATTGAGGATAAAAAGAATATGAATATTTCGAGAAAAGAGCTTCCAGATGGCTCAGACCGAGCTTTCAGAATGAAGTGGATTACTGATGAAGACGATAATGAGATTGTTAGTAAATACCCACACTTCAGAATTGTAAAATACTATTCTAGTGGAAAATACGCGCAGGGTTCATCTCCTAATTTGGATCCAATAGCGTTTGAGAGTCTCTTCGAGAGTATCCCGATTGAAATCCGAGAGCAAGCCTTGATTGGAAATCCAGAACCTGATCTATCCTCATTGTGGGAGCACTTGGTACATAATGAGGACGCGTTTCAGGACCCTCGACTTTGAAGTACTAAATCCTATTTATTCTTCTACAATGATGGTCCCTGAGAACTGTCGTTGTATAATATAGGAATATTTTATCAAGTTATTATTCGATTAAATTTTCATACTGTAGACAGCAGCACCCACTCGTTTGAGTTCAGTTAGCGACAGCCCAGTTTTACGAAGATCGGCACTAGTCAACACGGTGTATCGGAGGCCCGAGCCAGATAGATTTGCGTTTACTAAACTAGCATCTGTGAGGTCAGTATACTGTAGGTTAGCCTCAATGAGAGTTGCCTGTTGAAATGATGCACTTGTTAAGTTCGCTCCTACGAGTATACTCACCAACGGACTTCTCGGCAGTATATCTACCGCACACATAATTATTTCAGTTTTCTCTTCGATAGTAGACCGCTCCGCAATTCCTGTTCAGCTTAAATATATCGGACCGTGCACACCGAAGTGAGCATGGTGGACTGCTGCGCGGCGCGCGCTGCACTGAGCGCCGCGAAAAACCAGCCAAGCATCTTTCACCACTCCGCTGGCTGGCCTATGTGAATATCTCAAAAGCAAATCGAACACTCCCGATATCAAGCCCAGCTTACCACTTCAACGCTGTTTGCAGTCACAGTCCGTACGCGTGGTTGGCTCGTCGTCACCCCACCCTGCCGGTGAGCGGCGACGATGCCGTGTGCACGAGGTGGCTCCACGCCGACCGAGCCGCTCGACTTGACGGCAAAGCCGCCGACCGAAGGCCGGCCTAGTCGGCTAGCGTCACCTTAACAGCCTTCTCCATGTCCATCTGGTTCACCCATGCATGAGCGTCTGATTCCACGTCCCACGGGGCCAGTCGGGGACTCTCACCGGCACAGCCAAAGGAAGCGCGACAGTCACCAGTCGGGGCGGGACCATCGCCACGTTTGAGGATACACAGCGTGGAGTCGCTCGTTACGGCCAGCGTCTTCAGTCCGTTGTACTCGCCGGGCTTGCCGGCACAGATGCGCACGCGGTCGCCTTCATGGAGGGTGCGAACCATCGTGCCACCGTGGATGGATTTCACCCAGATAGTCACCTTCGCCGTATCGCCGTCGTCGTCTTCGACGTAGGCTACCTGATACTGATTCGGAGCGGCGGGGTTCTCGATAAGATGCGTGACCGTTCCTTCGATGGTGGCTTCGTACCCGTGGGGGTTCATATCCGCAACGGGGACCGGGGTGTTCATCGCAGCACGAGCGGCCGTGAGCGCACCGAAGACACCGTCAAAGCGTGAGTCGCTGTCGGTCGTGTGACCGGCGACGAGACGGCTTGCCGCGGCGGTGCTGATGCCAGTCTTGTCGCTGACCGTGGTAGCGTCTTGATTCACGTCGGCCAGCACGTCGACGTCCATCTCGGTACGTGGGTCTGGCTCTGCCTCAAAGGTCTCCGGGTGTTCTGTCTCGCTGGCGGTGAGCTGGCGGGTCGAGGCTTCGCGGTCGATCTCGCCGTGGGCATCGCAGGCCGTCTGGGTATGGCGGGCCTGTTCGGCTGCCTCGCCGTGGCGTTGTTCCTGGGCGGCCAGTGTCTCGCCGTGGCGGCGGTTAGGTGCGACATCCGTCGAGCGGGTCCAGTCGTAATCGTTCTGGCGAGCGTAGTAGTTCCCGCGGGAGTCACTACCGCGGTTGGGGCGGTAGTCGAGTTCGTCGCCGTTCGCCGTCTCGGCGACTTCTTGGAGAAGATGCTCGGGACCGCCCTCGACATGGGCACCAAGTTGCAGCTGCTGGTCAATATCGGACGATGCTTTCTTACTGCCGGAGTCGTTAGCGTACATTGTCTTTCAGGGTTACAGAAAGACACTTGTCGGGTGTCTCAGCACCCGATTTCCTGCGGCATGAAACTGCCTTCGTGAGCGCCGCGTGTCGTGTCTTTCCGTACATAAGTTCACGAGTGCACAGTACTTAAAACCAACGGCTGAATAGTATTGCTTCAAATGGGATATAGTAGCTATAGAGTGGCTAAAGAACCGGATTATTGACTTCGGATTTTGGCGGCGATAGTATATAAATGAGGATTGGTGGGATGCCCTCAACGACGGGGACATCTCGTGCGGGTGCGGAGTTGTGAGCATCCCGCGGGGCCGCCCGAGTGCCGGATGGGTGAAAGCCCGGCACGGCCACCGGCCGCGCCCGGAACACAGCGAACGGAGTGAGCATCCTCGTTCCGGCGAGGGAGGGCGGCCCGAAGGGTTCTGCTGTTGGGTCGGGTGGGACTGAAAGGGGCACGGCGCTGGCGCTTGCTGTAGTCGCGTCAGCGACCCCTCTCCGAGCGCAGTGAGGAGATGTCGCTGAGCGACCGCCAGCGCCGTGGGGCTTTCAAGGTGTGCTGGTCGAGTCTTACTGACACCCCTGCCGGCAATCCGAGTTTAGTTAATCCGGTCCGTTATCTCTGGCAGATTTCAGCGGTACGCGTGTTAGTTCTGTCAATTATCACCGGGATAGTGGTGCCCGTTTTTCCCCGAACAGGCTCTATTGATCTGTAACGACTTGAAACGCCAAAGTAGAATCTAGTCAGAGCCCCGTCGCTCTTCTCGTCTGGAAATGTGGTACACGCTCATAGAAATTTTCTCGTACTCGCATCTCGATCGGTGTACCATTCGGGACTACCGTTCCCTGCATCTCTCCATCCCTCATTGCCGCCCAGCAGCGGCTGCTGCCGCTGCATACGATAACACGGAGGAATACACATCCAGCCAGTCTGTCAGTCCCACGTCACTCACACACTAGTCTCTCGGCGTTGTCTCCTGGCTGTCAGCCCCTCCATGTCGTTCACCGGAAATCCGGTGTTTCCTGGTTTCTTGTCTGCCCCACGCCTCAAGTTGTTCCTAACTCTGATCAGCAGACAGAGGAAGCGTGCCAGCGAAACTCGAGGCATGTCAGCTGAGGCTTATACTAGTTAGCCTGGTGTCGGTGCTCCTGGGTCAACTGGATCGTCCTCGGATTCCGGATCTTTGCGGTTGAGTATCGCATCACGGACACGCTCGAAGGCCGATCGATCAGTTTTTGAGGTATATGGTAGCATACTACATTCTCAACTACATCGCTGAGATACATAGGACTGGCGGACGTATGCACTCATTCAGCTATATGTGTGTGAGAGAACGGCGCGAATGCGCCTGCAATCGTAATCCTGTCATCGCGGATTCTGCCGTGTCTGACCTGCGTAGGACAGTCAATTTGTCCCTATCCTTATGTGTCAATGGCTACTTTGATTAGACATGTACGACGAAATTCTGATCCCGACAGATGGAAGCAGCGGGATGGAGCAGGTCACAGAGCAAGCACTCGGCATTGCGGAGGGATCTGGAGGACGGGTGCATTCACTGTATGTCGTGGACGAGCGTGCGTACATGTCAGTCCCCGATGATGCACGAGACCAAGTGAATGCGGCCTTGGAAAGCGATGGGTATGACGCTACTCGGGCAGTTGCGGAACAGGTCACTGAGGCGGAGTGTGAAGCCGTCCAAGAAGTACGGTGGGGCGACCCCGCCGTCGTCATCATTACCTACGCGATGGAGAACGATATCGATCTCATCGTAATGGGTACCCGCGGGAAGACCGGATTTGAACGCTATCTACTCGGGAGTGTTGCAGAGAAAGTAGTCCGTCTCTCACCAATCCCTGTTCTTACCGTGCACATCGGTGATCAAAAGGCACTGACGGAGGAAATTGAGCAACTGATTGGTCTTGATCGGTAGGTGCTGCTGATAACGGCGCTGTATCGCCGCTTTGCTCTCTCGAACGCCTCGTTGAGGATGGACAGTAGTGCCTGCATTTAGGTAACACCACGAGACCAGACCGGCGAGCGGGCCGTGCTGAAAGCCGTGTTCGACGAGAGCATCCACGCCGACAACGCCGAGGTCGGTGGGTTCGTCCCGAAAGACGACGCTGAGGCCCGGATACGCGATTATCTCGACGCTGAGGGCGACGGCATCGCCGACGTGTGGGACATCGTCGAACGAGTCCCCGAAGCTCTTCTTGATCGGGATCATCGCGATGGCGAAACGCATCTCCGAACCACCGACCGCGGCCAGAGCGAGGTGTTCGCCAGCGGCGACGACGAGAATGCTGGTGGGCTCGAACACCGGCAGCTGCTTCGAGATAGCTACGTTCCGCTGACCCGTCTTGGTCTCTGCGTCGACATCGTGCAGCAGGACGGCAACGGTGATCTTCCAGATGCCCGCGCTACTCCTGAACCGATGCGTGATGTCGACGTCAAGGCGCTATCGCTGGCCGAGACGCGCGTGGTGGCCGAAAACTTCGCCGAGGACTACCCGACGCTGGACCGACTGACAGGCGGCGAGACGGTTAGTGTCGAGGCCGAGTGCGAGACGAGCACCAAGCCAGGCCAGACAATCAGGAACCTCGCACAGGCTGTCGATCGTGGTGAACGGTGTCTATTCATTGCCCGGCCCGACGCCGCCCGGCGTGTGGAGGGAGCGCTTTCGGACCCGCCGCTGTTGGCTGGCGGCGATCCTGAGGGTGACCGACGGTTCTACAATCGACGTGACCTCCGTATCGACGGCGACCGTATGCTCCGGCCAGCAGACGCACACAACAGTGTGTGGCGGTTCGACGCCGACCGAGAGGCGTACATTCTCTCAGATAGCGAGAGCCGCGAGCTGGCGACGTTCGATGATGTTGGCGCTATCTATGAGGACGCCAAGGCGTATCCCGAGATCGAGGGCGACGTTGACGACCCCGAGGCATGGCGGCCAGTCAAGCAACCGGTGATTCCCAAGCGACTATTCAATGACGAGACACCCGACCGCGACGACTGGAACCTTGTCGTGCTCGATCCCGACAAAGTGGCGACCGATCTCGCACTTCGGGCGGACGGTGAACTGACGTCCCTCCGTAGAGACCGAGAGACTGCCATCGAGGGCGACCATCCTGACCCCGAGGACCTCGACGTCTCCGAGGGTGCCCGTGCGCTGTACGACTGTCTCCTCGCCCATGGCGAGGCTGTCACCATCTCCGAAGCCGTCGACCTTGCGGCCGCCGATGGCCGGGAGTGTCTTGACGTTTCCCGGCGGACGATCTCGAAGCGCATCGACGAACTGGCCGATGTTGGCGCACTCGTCGGGGGCGACTATCGCCAAGACGCCGGGACTGAGTATCAGGTTACTTAGGGATAGTTAACGACTCTGGTCTGGTTCTTTCGACCCGAGGTTTGACCCCGACTGATCCCGGTTCGAAGCGGCCTTCAAAGCGGGGGACAACGTCTTTTTCCAAATCCCGCTTCGAAGCCGCTTCGAAACCCGCTTCGAAGTACCTCAGGGCCGTGACGTCTGGCGATTATGTTCTGCCTCGAAGCGAAATCGCTTCGACCCTCTATGTCCTCACTCTACTCGGAACTAAACCGACGCGACAATAGGGGGACACCCGACCGTCGCGGGACACGCCGAGGACACCCGAGCGAGACGAGACACCTCGATAGCGGGGTGTGGCGAATACCTGACAAACCAAGTGATGTATGGCCTATTGTTCCAGATTAGTCATCGGAGATTGGTTGGTTAGTTGTGGGAGTTGCTGGTGCAGGTGGTTCGTGCGTGCCGAACTCAGGGTGCGTCTCTTCCATCCACAGATAGACGATTATCCCGGAGACGAACATCAGGGCCGCAATCATGTAGAACGCGGCCTCGGCGTTCACGAACTCCATTGCGAGGCCCACTAGGATTGCGCCGACACCATACCCGGCATCGCGCCACATCCGGTAGACGCCCATTCCAGTTGCGCGCCACGTCGGATGAGCAGCGTCGCCGGGAACGGTCATTAGATTGGGGTAGAGTAGTGCCATCCCAATGCCGGATACACCGGAGAGCACGGCCCACGGGAGATAGCCCTCGACGAGGACCATCCCGAGGACACCTGTGCCAGCGAGGAACATTCCAGCGACGACTGGCGGACGCCGACCGATTCGGTCCGCGAGGCCACCGGTTGCAATCTGAAGGAAGTACATCGCGCTGTGGATGCCGACAATGAACCCGACAGCTGCGATCCCGAGCCCCTGACTTGTGAGATACAGTGGAACGGCGAGCCAGAACAGCGTGTCGACGAACTTCTCGATGTGCCCTGCCTGTGCCGCAGCGAACAGCGTCTTGTCACCGTAGGTCGCCCGCTTCAGCACCTCGACAAACGGGAGGTTGGCGTTGTGGTGGTCCTCGTCATCGATCTCGGCCTCCGCGAGTTGGACCGTCTCCTTGATCAAGAAGATTGAGATGAGGAACGCCAGCACGACCACGATTGCGAGGAAGTAGAACGGCTCGGGCCGGAGACTCGTCCGAGCGGCGATAACGCCCGTAATCCAGGCACCGGCGGCGACCCCGGTATACCCGAACGCCTCATCGATACCGACCGCGAGCCCGCGCTGCTCAGGACCTGCAATGTCGATTTTCGCGTTGATGGCCATACTCCATGTCAACGCCTGATTAATACCGAGGAGGATGTTTCCGATGGTGATCCAGCCCCAGCTCGGCGCGAAGATGAGAATAACCGGGAGCGGGAGGGCAGTTGCCCAGCCGAGGACGAGTACTGGCTTGCGACCGTACTCGCCGCCCCACTTGCCGGCGTAGAGGTTGAGGAGCGCTTTGACGAAGCCGAACGAGACGACAAACGACCCGATGACCAGTAGCGACTCGACGCCGAGCACGTCGCGGCCAAGTACGGGCACGACAGCGCGTTCGGACCCGATGGTCAGGCCCGTCGCGAACACCAGCAGGACGTGCAATGAGAACTGCCCGAGGTGCTCGCGGATTCCTTGTTTGATTTCAGTGTCCGTATGCATAGATCACTCCGCTGCGCAGTTGTTTGGACCCAGTTCCAGCTCGGCCAGCTCATCGGCGGGAACGGGTTCCTGCCCGACGTTCGTCCGCTTGACGCGCTGGAAGTTCGGTGGATGATCTGGGATATCCGACGCGAGTTCTCGGACGAATTCCTCGTGGTCGCGACCGAGGTCCTTGTTCCGTTCTTTGACTTCGGCGAGCGTCGCAGTTACTGGCGGTTCGGGGGAACCGGGGTCGTGGGCTGGCAGCACCAGTGTGTCGTCTGGTCGGTCCAGCAACCGCTGAAGGCTCTCGTAGAGTGTCGCGGCGTTCCCCTCGACATCGGAGTCTTCGATACCGGCTTCGACGCCGAGTTCCACGCGGCCCACACTCTCGTGGAAGAGCGTGTCGCCCGTGATCAGCGCTGCACTGGCGATGTCGAACGAAACACTCCCTTCACTGTGTCCCGGCGTGTGGATAACCTCGATGTCGAGCTGACCGACCGTCACAATCTGTCCATCTTCGAGGGGCGTCGCGTCGAAGCGAGTGCGTCCTTCGGGTGGAGGTAGTAGGGGACACCGTGCCAGTCCGCGAGTTCAGCCGCACCCGAGACGTGGTCAGCATGGGCGTGGGTATCGAAAACGCCGACGAGCCCGGCATCGTACTCGTCAAGAATCGCCTCGTACTCGTCGAGGTAGTGCGACGGGTCGAAGACGGCGGCTTCACCGTCCGAGATGAGGACGTGCGAGAGGCAGCCCTTCCCCGGACGTGCGACCTGAATAAGCGTCCCGTCGAGGTTAGCAGGAACTGGAGCGTTCCTATGCACTCGACTCCAGCCGTTCATCCCGTCAGTGAGCGTCACCGCGTCGTAGTCCAGTTCTTGGAGAACTTCCGTTGCGGTCTGCGAGACAACACCTGCGGCACAGACGGTGACGATCTGCTCCTCACGGGAGAGGTCCGAGAGAGCCGCTTTCGCTTGGTCAGGGTCTTCAGTTAATTCGTCGTAGACGTCGACGTTGATACTGCCGGGAATCTGCCAGTCCTCGAAATCTTCTTCGTGGCGAATATCGAGAACGAGCGGGCCTCCGTCACCGTTTTGCAACTGTTCGCTGAGTTCTTCTGGCGGTATCTCCTGCATCGGTATACCAGAATAGTAGGTACATTTGCTTATACGCCCTGCCGGACATGACCGGCACCGTTATTTCTGGTCAGACCAAAATTGCTCGTATGAGTCTATACGAGGCCTCAATTCGAGTCAAACACGAGTGTCCGTACCGGGAGATCTCGGAACGGCACCCAGACTTGACCATCCGTGAGTGGCCACTGAGCGACTGCCAGGTGCTCGAAATCTCCTCCGAGACGACACCGACTGACGAACTGCACGACGAGATCAGTCAGCTGGGGACCGTTCTACACGAATCGGAGGACGACAGCGGGTATCATGTCGTTACACAGTCCTGTCTCTGTTCACTTGACGAATCCATCATCGACCGTTTCGAGCAACACAACTGTCTGTACCAGTCACCGACGATATACCGCCAGGGATGGGAGCACTACACTGTGGTCGCGTTCGACAGTGAAGACATCCGGGACCTACTCGGTAACCTGCGAGCCGATAGGGAGATCGAACTCCTCTCGAAAACCTCGATTTCGGAGACGCAGATTCCTCACAGTATGCTGGCCCCCGCGAATCAACTATTTGAGAACCTAACCGACCGGCAGTTAGCAGCACTTCAGTTGGCGCTGGAAAGCGGCTACTACGAGCAACCGCGGAAGACGTCACTGCGGGAACTAGCCGGCCAGACGGCTGTTGCTCGTTCGACGTACGAAGAACATCTTCGAAAGGCGGAGAACAAGCTCCTCACGAACGCGGGACAGTTCTTGCGGCTGGTCACCGCGACATCGACGGCGGACCCGCTGCAAGTAGAAAAGACCCGGCAGGCTGAGCAGCCTGCCGGCTAGTCCGCCGCTAATTCATCGGAACGAATATGGCATTCGTTCGACCTCAGAGAAACTCACCTCCCACCTTTAGATAACTGACATCCTGATTTCTGTTGGTATCGCTCTTCTCTTTGTCTTTTTCGGCGTCTTCATGTTTAGTCCACCCTTCTTTCACGTGGACTGCCACGCCTACTCTGCCTCGGTTTTCACTCTGGACGAGGGGTGTGTGAGTTCCCAGTTCGTCAGGTAGGTTGGGTTGTATTCGTGTTCGTCGACTACGAAGAAGTGTGGCGTCGTCTGGACCGCTAACAGCGGCCCAGTGGGGTGGGACGCTGATTATTCATGACCCCACGCTTCGTTCAAGCTGGGTCGACAGGGCCGACGTATTGGCTCCTGATAGTTTCACCATCTCGCCACTGGAGGTAGTAGTAGTCACGGCCGTCGATCGTCTTCGTTGTGAGTGTTCCTTTGGGTGGCGGCAGTTCCGCTTTCTCACGCGCGTCTTCGAGCTGCTCTTCCCACTCATCGTCGTCCCACTCGTCCGGTGTTTCGGCGGATTCGGTCGGCTGGTCGTCCATGGTTGCTGTGTTGAGTTCGTCGAGAAGGGTTTCGACGTGATCGATGGCCTGGTCGTAGGTCGTGGCTGCTGCTTTGTCCAGTGACGTTCTGTTCACTTCTTGGAGCTGTGCAAGTGCCGCTTCGACGTGGGAACGGTTGCTCATCTGCTAACCAACAGTGTGCTGTATATCCTTGGGCTTGTTGGTTAGTCCGTGTTAACGCCGTATCGAGTCCAGACAATGCTTCCGATAGAGAGGTCAGGAAAGACACTGGTGACCCACATTTTGAGTTTTCGCTCATGTTCTGAGTCTGACCGCTGTTCAGAGGCTATTGTCCCCGCAATTCATGACAACAGCACACGGATGAGAACGTCGAATAGCAGCGCACTACGAGTAGCGATACATCGCTACTGTTCTATCGGCTCAGTCGTCTCGAAACAGTCGTTTTCGAGGAGCCATGTTCGGAGGTCGGCATACACGTCACTGCAGTCGTCTCGGTTTGACTCTGGAGCGATGAGTGTCTCCCAGTTACCAACGAGAACGAGGTGTTTTTTCGCGCGGGTGAGAGCGACGTTGAGACGCCGCGGGCCAACATCGGGAAGCGAGAGGAATCCTGCGTTCCCGGCATCGTTGGACCGGACGAACGACATGAGGATGACGGTTCGTTCACCGCCCTGGAACGAGTCGACCGTGTCGACTTCTACGTTGTCGGTGCTGACGGGGAGGGCATCAAGTTTGTTGCGAATGGTTTGGATCTGCCCAGTGTATCCGGTAATGACGCCGATATGCGTACTTGGAGTGCCCCGGTCGCGGAGGTCGTGGACGTGTTGAGCGATGATCTCTGCTTCGGCCTCGTTTGCATAGGAGGTGCCGTACTGTTGTGTTTCCGCACCGACGACGTGGTGGGCACTGATCGGTGGCAGGTCCCAGAGCGTGTATGGGTCGTTCGGTCGGTCGACGGTTTTGACTTGCCCGTCGTAGAACGCCGCGCTGGGGAACGCGGCGATGTCTTCGTGCATCCGATACTGGGTATCGAGTAACTGCGTGGCCTCCTGTCCGTATCGGTTGACGAGGTGCTCGTACAGGCTCACTTCGAGGTCACGGTTCCGCATTTCGTCGCTGCCGTACGGCGGGAGTTGCTTGTGATCGCCAGCGAGCACCATTCGCTTCGCTGCGAGCCATGGAGCAAACGTCGCTGGCACTGAGGCTTGCGAGGCTTCGTCGACGATCGCGACATCGAACTCGTTCGTCTCGAATTCGGCGGCAGCTGACATGGTCGCGCCGACGACGTCTGCTTGCTTGGCGGGTTGTGACACGTAGTGCTGTTGCACGACGCGGTTGTCACTGCCCGAGCCAGCTCGTGCAATCGCTAGCTCACCATCAATGGCGGCCTCGTGAAGTGAGCCCTCCTCTGGCTCGCTTGATGTGCTGGTGCCGACGAGCAGATTGTCTGTGGCTTGATTCGAGTGGGCACAGGCGATGACGCGATTCCCTCGGTCAACGAGTTCCTTGATGAGTGTAACAAGTGTCCGGGTTTTCCCGGTACCGGGTGGCCCATGAATGAGTGTGATATCGTCTGTACAGAGGCCGTAGTAGGCGGCATCCCGTTGTGAGTCATTCAACTTCGGGAACTGTGTCGCAAGTCCCCGTGCCGGTGTGAACGACAGGCCGCTATTGCCTGCTATTGGTGCATACTTCGAAGATTTTTGCTGGACGCGGCGAATACAGTCGAGTTCTCGATTGTACGGCAGCGCGTTGAAGATCGGATAGAGGCTGATAACGAACTCATCGGAATCGAAGATCTCTCGAATCGACTGCATTGCGGTGTCGCGGTCGTCGGCTTGGTCCGAGACGATGACGGTGAGTGCACGTGTTTCGGAATCGACGACCTTGCCGAGAGCGGGAAGGCCAGCAGGTGATCGGGCCCACGGTGGTGTATCGATCATGATCTCCGTGCCCTCCCACAGGTTCGTTTCAGCGCAGATATACCTCGACTCAGTCTTGTCATTCTCCTCAGTGGGCGCAGAAACGTGCCATCGCGTCGGGTCTGCCCCCGAATCTTCGTATACTGGGACCGCATCGTGTAGCCCGCCTTCCTTAGCGTAGTAGGTGTTCTGATCGAAGGACTGGTACTTGTCGATGCTCTCACGTCGATCCCGTTGTTTCTCAGCTTTCACGAAGTCTGCGAGGTGGGTGAAAAACTCCTCGCGTGTCATCTCATCCCAGTGGGCTGCAGTGAGTTGCTCCGGGACGAGTTCGAGGACTGATTTGTTTTCTTGATCGTCACCGCCCGGCATGTAGCTGGGCACAGTCGGCATGTCGTATGCGTCTGTCCAGAAGCGAAGTCGCCAGCCGATCGCGCTCGTTCCAGCTTGCCGGACCGATTGGAAATTCTCTCGATCGACGGCGGCCCAGTGATACTCGATAATCGTGCGACGGTTTTCCTCGGTGTACCGAACGAACTCCCCAGTGAGTTCCGCTGAATCGGGTTTGTGGAGTGGCAGCCGGACGCCGTTACTCGTCCGTAGTGCGTCAAATTGCTTGAACTGCGCCGCGAGTGCCTCGATATCGACGTTGTTTCCAGCTTCGGTGAGCGTGTCGGCTTGCTCTGGTCGCTCCGCAAATCTCGCGAGCGACGGCGAGTACCGCTCAGTAAATACCTGCGTCATCACCGACAGATCAACTGCAGTCATCGACTAGCAGATACGGATTCGTACGTATAACTCATTCGTCAGGTAGTATCTTGTATCTAGCAAGTGCTGTGACTTCGATCAGCCGTTGTGAAAGACTTTGGAGCGGCTGTCGTGACACAGAATACGGCTAATTTCGAGACGCTCGACGGCGTGACTGTTGAATCGTATTGAACCTCTCGTTACGCGACGGTAAGTCCCTGCTCGGCTTCGAGCAGTTCGTGATAGCGGTTGCGGATAGTGACTTCGGAGATGTCCGCAACCTCGCTGACAGCCATCTGTGTCACCTTCTCGTTGGTCAACAGCGAGGCGGCGTACACCGCGGCCGCGGCGAGGCCGACCGGCGACTTTCCGGAGTGGACGCCCTGTTCTTTGGCGTTCTGGAGGAGTTGGCGGGCGCGATGTTCGGCCTCGTCGGAAAGTTCGAGATCCGAGGCGAATCGGGGGACGTAGCTTTCGGGGTCGGCTGGTTTGATTTCCAGTCCGAGTTCGCGGACGACGTAGCGGTACGTACGGGCAATCTCGCTCTTCTCGACGCGGGACACTTCTGTGATCTCGTCGAGTGATCGCGGGACGCCGGCCTGTCGAGCGGCAGCGTACACCGAAACCGTCGCCACGCCCTCGATAGAACGGCCGGGCAGGAGATTCTCGTCTAAGGCGCGGCGGTAGATGACGCTGGCCGTCTCACGGACGTTCTTCGGTAGGCCGAGTCCAGAGGCCATGCGATCGATTTCGCCCAGCGCCTGCTTGAGATTGCGCTCTTTCGAGTCACGCGTGCGGAAGCGCTCGTTCCACTTGCGCAGTCGCTGCATCTTCTGACGCTGCTTGCCCGACAGCGAATTGCCGTAGGCGTCTTTATTCTGCCAGCTGATGTTGGTCGAGAGACCCTTGTCGTGCATCATGTTCGTTGTCGGCGCGCCGACGCGGGACTTCTCGTCTTTTTCGTTGGCGTTGAAGGCGCGCCACTCCGGGCCGCGGTCGATCTCATCTTCCTCGACGACGAGGCCGCAGTCCTCACAGACCGTCTCGCCGTGTTCGTCGTCCATGACGAGTGTCCCGGAACACTCCGGACAGGCTGTCGAGGTGGATTCTGTAGTCTGTTCCTCTTCGTCGACTCGCTGTTGCGTTTGTGTGTGTTCGCTCATTGGTTGCGAAAGCGAGGCTCACCGGGCACTGGGGCTAACCGTAGAACCCGGCAGCAATCGGTAAGAATGTATTCGTCCGAAAGTCAATTAATGCTTTTGGTGTTGGGTCGCCGATAGGCGTCTCGAGCCACGAGACGCGTGTTTGTGTCTCCAGCGCACAACCATTCAAGTAGTGATTATAATGAATCATCCGGGAGGTCCGGCTATTACAGATGTCGCATAATCTCGCTGAGCAGCGACCGAGAAAGGGTTACCGTGCGAGGGCGAGTGCCGTCTCGATATCCCCAAACCAGGGATTTCCGTGTCCGGGCAGGAGTGTCACCAATCCCACGCCTTCGAGGCGAGCGAGCGACGCCTTGGCCTCCTCGTGGTTATCGTCGGCAGGCTCAAGGAGTTGTGGATCACCCTCTTGTTGGGTGAAAATATTCCGTGTAGCGAGGACATCGCCACAGAAGAGGACGTTCCGGTCCTCGACGAACAACGCACACGACCCAGCGGTGTGGCCGGGCGCGAAGATCACCCGTGGCTCGCCTGGCACTGGGAGCACATCTCCGTCGGTGAGCGGTTCAACATCGGCAAGCGACTCGACGGACCTGACACCGTCGCGGAGCATCTCAAGGGCGTAGGCGAAAAACCGCGGCCGCCAGAGGTTTCGGAGGTACCAGCTGGGAGGGCTTTGGGGATGGCTGCGAAGCCGGGGCACGTCGTTCGGATGACAGTAGACGGGGACGCCCCGGTCGGCCATGGTCTTGGCGAAGCCGACGTGGTCTACGTCTGCGTGTGTCAGCACGAGCGCAGCGACATCGTCGAGTTCGTAGCCGTTGTCGTCGAGCCAGTGGCCGAGCTGCGGCCAGTGGGCAGGAAGGCCAGCGTCGATGATCGTCAGTTTTGCATCCGCTTCGAGGACGTACCAGTTGATCCGACGCGTGCCAAATCGGTAGACACCCTCGGCCACCCTGCGATTCGTGGCTCCAGTCCTATCGCCCGTTCGAGCGTGGCCCATGGTCTTTCTACGACCGCGTCGTAAATAGCAATGCACGTCCAGACGTCGGCCTCCCACAGGGTGCTGGATATGCTATACTTGACAGTAGTCATCTGTGCAGCATTCGATGACGACATCATGGCCGTAGTCGCCGTCTTAATACTGCACAGCGGGATTCTCAACGGCGAATTCGTTGGTCTACTCGGTGTAGTGGACGAGGTCCTCGACCCGATAGCGCAGGTGTCAATGAGTGGCCTGTGTGAGCGCTGATTCGCTTGCAGTCAGACAGGCGGATTAGTTTCTGGGCCATCAGCGACTATCCTCGTTCAGCCACAGCCACAGCCACAGCCATCTATACCGTCAGCGTAGTCCCGCGTAGTACTCCAGGTGACCACCACAGCCCTGTGGCCCAGTGCTTCTGACAGCACCGACTGCCGGAGTTTCCGTTTCAATTCGCTGAGCGACAGCGCTGAATGAGTGGTGCACAGAGTGTTACACACCTCCATCGATCGTACTGGTCTGCGTTGGGAAGTCCTGCCCACTGCTGTCGGGTTCTGTGTGATCGAAATATTGGTCGGTATGAACGCACATGTGCCGCACGGGCTTGGACGTCTTCCCTAATCCATCGTGAATTACTGTACGACCGGCTTCCCAGCGTCCATTTCCGCGTTCTCGGCTCCGTATCGAGTTAATGACCGCCGACTGTCGGTGAACACCTGCCACTCAATGACTGCCGTCGTCCCTCGCTCACCGGTCGTCGGTGTTCCTTGCCGGCAAGCAGATGCTAGTGATAACATTGACAATCGCTGACGAACAACACACAGATAGACGCCGGGATACAGCTTTTGGTAGGACTGACTCACTCCACAGCCACCCCAGCGTCAGTAGGTGTCTCTGCGAGGTCGTTGTCAGGTCGACCTCGCTTTTGTGTGCCTGCTGGTGGGACTATCCGGGAGTGCTATCGGTAGTGATCGGGTGTGGGTGGCCATAGTTGGCCAGCTTGCTGGTGAGTGTGTCCGGTAACGGGCAGTGGCACGGCGGTGCGCTCGTCGATTGGGGGTTGTGTCGAGGGGTTGCTCGATGCGTGTTGTGAGGGATTGAGAGTGGCGGCTGGGGGAGAGGCCACGCTAGTACTCATCTTGGAACAGATTCATCGAGACGATCGATATTGGTCCCAACTGTGGATCGCCTGCTGAACAACTCCGAACATCTCTCCTAGAGGCGGGCTGAGCTTAGAGAGTCGTTATATCCGTTGTGAACTATAGTAGAATCTGAAAGTCTTTGCAGGGTCTCTTGGTAAACAGGGCTGCTACGCGTTAATTTTCAGACGCACGCTGAGTGCTGTGTGTAGATACTTCTGAAGATTACTATAGAAGTTGAGACTTGTCGCTCCGTTCGTGTGACGACCACTCACGCCACTCCTGTACAACTGAGGGCGCTCCCGAGTTCTGCAGCTACCACACAGCAACGCCAGCGGCAGCAGGGCACGTGCCACCGCGTCCATCAACGCCGATTCTCTACCGATCCCCTTTTTAGAGGTGTCCATTACGGGATCAGGGTGACGACTCTACTAGAATGGGTGCTGTCACGTGTCGTTCGTCGCTGGCTCTTCGAGCATCGTGAGGAAAGATTCGTAGGAGCGGGTCGACATCGCGAAGAGGCGATCCTCGGCGACGATGACGGGTACGGGCGAAACGTCTGTCGAGGTCCACTGAACTTCGAACGTTTCCCGATCGAGGGCGACCAGACCTGATTGGTCACTTCTAAAGCCCGAACCGCCGTCGATTGAACCGTACTGCGGGACGAATATCGTGTCCGAACTTACAGCTGGGCGCCCCCAGCCGTAGCTGACGGATGGAATTTCGTTGAAGAAGTCGAAGTCGTCCGGGACGGTGGGCCGCAGCACGGCTGCGCGTGTCTCCTGTCTGTCACCGGTCACTAGGTCCCGTTTGTACAGCGTCGCCCCACCCTCCTCTATGACTCTCGGCAAGAGCGAAGAGGCTGTCCCGATGATAACCGACCCGTCGGCGATTGCGGGCTGGCTGAAACGGTTTGACCCCTCGAACCCCGGTTCGACGATCGGCTCGAGTTCGGAGCGCCAGCGTTCGGTTCCGTCTTCGGTAGCCAGCGCAGTGAGGCTGTCCCCAGATACTACGACGACTGTTCCGGAAGCGGCTGCGAGACCCTGGACAGGTGGACTGTTGACGGCCCACTGCACTGTGTCGTCAGTGGTGGAGACAGCACGAACTTGCTCCTCGATTGCGTAGACCAGCGTCCCGTCCGTGACTGCGAATTCCTTAACGGGCTCCGCCACAGTGTGTCGCCATTCGACCGCTCGGGAATCGAGCGAGACCGCATAGAAGAACCGTTCCTGCCCGGAGCGGACTAGCCCGAATATCATCCCGTCGACGAGAGCTGGAGCCGAGGCCGCTACGGAGTCGCCTTCGACGAGCGGGTCCGTTGCCCAGCGACGTGTGCCGTCCGCGGCATCGAAGGCTTGGATCGTCACGTTTCGTTCGCCATCGTCTTGATTGGTCACGGCCGAATAGACGGCCTCGGGACCGATAGTGGGCGCCGTGTACCGGCAGTTTGGGGGACTCCGCGCCCAGGTTTGGCTACCGTCGTCTATGTCGAGTGCACGGAGCGACGCGCCACCGATGTAGGCCCTGCCATCAGCGACGGTCGGGGGGAATTCACGAGTGGAGATCGACGCTGCCCAGCGCTCGCTGACTCCCGTTTGCGGGCCGCTGGTTCCCGGATTGTGGTACGTCCGACCGGCGTCGTGACCAATCATCGGCCAGGCGTCGGCGGGGAGTGTTGCAGTCGCGGTGCGGCATGTTGGCTGAGCGGCCGCGACCTCACTCGAGAGCAACGGGAGGGCGGCGCCTGCGCTCGCGACACTCTTCAGAATATTTCGACGGCTCGTCTCTTTCGACATCGTATCACTGCTACTGGTGATGGCTGTTTTATTATCGCTCTAATAAGGGATTGTTCCACTGTATTCCAACGGATTTCTGGTAGCGTCACACCCGTTGTAACAGTAGTTTGGAACTGGTCGCTTCGTTCGTGTTATAAACACTACTAGCATCCTGCACAAAGAGGGTCGCTCCCGGTTCCGGCAGCTAGCACACAGCAGCGTCGGCGACGGCAGGGCACGTGCCACCGCGTCCATCAGTGTCGGTTCCGTGCCGATTCAGTCGTTAGGACGTGCTCGTCACGAGGTTATCCCGAAGACTCCACCACAACGGGTGTGACGCCACCCGTCATTGCTTTCCGGTCGCTGTTTTCCAGCAAATCGAGGCCGACGTAGCGTTGCTCGACCAATCCTTCGGCAGTCTCGGCGTCCATCGCTAGCAACTCGGTCTGTGTCTAGTCCCGACCGCCCTGCCGGGTCTTCGCGACAAGGTCATCTCCACCTATTCCTGTAGTTTCTCCCAGACCCACTTGACCGTTTGACGATGCGGCTCTTTCCCAAGCTCAGCGGTCAGAGCGGTCTCCACGTCATCCTTCGTGAAGAAGACGCCACTGCCATCAGTCCGTTCGGTTGCGAACTCGGGCCACCGTTTGGCGACACAATTGTCTGGTCGAATGCGACGCTGAAAACGTGGGCTCCGACTCGGGAGCAACGGCAGTACTCTGTTCCCATCGTGACCCGCGATGATCATTCCGCCCGGTTTGCCTGGGTCAAGAGCCAGTTTTCCGTTGTCGTCTGGTCGGCCAACCTGTAGCCCTGATGATTAGCGTCGTCATGCAGAGCGATCGACACCTTCAGCAGGCGTTGACCGCGACGATGATCGTCGAAAGTGCACGATTACGGCGCCAATTGCCAACGATAGTAGAATGCCAATGGAGGCGTGAATTCCTGCGGCGAGGAAGCGCGCGAGCGTGTTGTGAGAAGTGACTGTTCCTATCTTTGATATAGTTCCTGAACGAATTCGGTGCTATCTACCGATGTTCGACAACATCCTCGTTCCGACTGACGGAAGTGACTGTGCACAAGCAGCTGTCGGGCACGCCGCGGATATAGCGACACGCTACAATGGGAGAGTACACGCACTATCTGTCGCCGATTCCAGGACACTCGAAGATGGCCCACAGTCCGATGAAGTCAAGAAAGAACGTGAAGCAATCGCTGAAAGGGCCTGCAACGACCTTTCCGAGAGTGGCGTCCCTGTTGAACAAGCCGTCCGTACTGACATCCCCCACAAAGCGATTCTACGGTACGCGACCGAACAGGACATTGATCTCGTTGTGATGGGGACACACGGTCGGACCGGCGTCGAGCGATATTTGCTCGGGAGTGTCACCGAGAAGGTTGTCCGGCTCTCGGATGTGCCAGTATTAACGGTCAAGGCGGAAAACGATGCCGAGGTCACCTACCCCTATACTGATATCTTGGTGCCAACCGACGGGAGTGAGGGATCAGAGGCCGCTATTGGCCCAGCTGTCGATATTGCGAGCACTTACGATGCTCGTCTACATGCCCTCTCAGTCATCGATACGATGGCGATGGGCGTCGATGTCCGATCAGTGGGGGTTCTCGATGCGCTGGAAGAATCAGCAGAGTCGGCAGTAGAAATCATCGAAGAGCAAGCAACCCAAGCCTCCGTGTCTGCGGTCGAAACCGCGATTAAACATGGGAGCCCCTACCGAGGAATTCGTTCCTACGTTGAGGAGCACGATATTGATCTCGTCGTGATGGGCACCCACGGACGCAGTGGGATCGAGCGATACCTCTTGGGAAGCGTCGCCGAAAAGACAGTGCGCACGTCACCAGTTCCTGTAATGACCGTTCGTCAGCCAGAGTGAACCAGCGGTCAGTAATGACTCTTGGTCTGTCTCACACGTAGAATCTACCGTTCTCAACACTGACTCCATCCTGAATCACCCCGTTAGTCAAATGACGCCCTGCTTCTGTACTCGACACTGACCACTAAGTCGTCCCCCGGCGTACTTCCAGTAACTAATGGCTGTCTCCGCTTCGACGGACACCGAATCCTGGTATTCGCGGGGGCTAAGCCAGATTTACGACTCTCTTGACGCCAATTCAGATGGTCTCTCAACCGAGGAAGCTGAAAGCCGACGCTCGGATTACGGCCCAAATCGCCTGCCGAAGGCAAAGCCGGTCACCGTGTGGCAGATCTTCCTTCGTCAGTTCAAGAACCCGCTCATCTACATTCTCGCCATCGCAGCAATCGTCTCGTTCGCCATCGGCGATGAGACTGACGCCGGATTCATCGCTGTGGTGCTCTTGGTCAATACGCTAGTCGGCGGTATCCAAGAGTGGCGTGCGGAGCGCAGCAGCTAGGCACTCCAACAACTCACCCGTACCCGTGCGACGGTCATTCGCGATGGATAGAGGATTGCGATACCATGTCGCTAGTATTCGTCTGTGTCGGTGCTGTCGAATTCTGGGAAGTCACTATACGCGAGAGGGGCGCCAGTACGCGTCGCGGGCCTTTCCCGACTCGTCGTCTCTGCCTTCCAGCGATTGTCCAAAGTCAGACAGCTTTTCCGCCACCCCTCAGTACGCGCAGTCCGCCATGAACACGAAGCTCTTGGCAGGCACTGGTAGTTCGCCGATGAGACTGCAAACCTGAAACTCCCGCCGCCCGAGATTTCTCCGCGTTCAGGCGGAGGGGGATGTCAAGTTACCGCAATATCGGATCAGCGCCGCCGACTGCGGAGGCGAGGCGGAGTCCGAAGGCGGTCCCGAAGTTCCCATCCCAGTATTGCAAACGATAGTAACAGGACGGCAGCGACGAGCAGACCGAGCGAGCCGTTTCGGGCGTGATCGACGATAAGTCGCCACGCCGGATGGACGATACCGACGCCCTGTGCGGCGATGACGACGACGAGAACTATCGGAATCAGATACCGAACTAGCGGGTAGAGCCGCCCGAGTTCCTCGTGAATGATCTCGAGATCTGCGACCCAGACGAAGGCGAACAGGAGACAGAGCGCCGAGATGGGGAGTGCAAACGTCCCGACCGACTC
This sequence comes from Haloarcula amylovorans, assembly GCF_004681185.1. GTDB lineage: Archaea > Halobacteriota > Halobacteria > Halobacteriales > Haloarculaceae > Haloarcula > Haloarcula amylovorans. The sequence goes on from NZ_SRIF01000003.1 coordinate 133,728, forward strand.
GTCTACTAAGTCCAAAATCGGTCGCCCTGCGACAGCGAGGCCAACAGGACTATAGCTCAACGCGGAGGGAACGCCGGCGACGAACACCCCACCCGTCAACAGTAGCGTCGCTTGCCGACGAGAGAGTCGCGTCGTGTTCTCCACGGCGGCGACGCCGACCTCGAGGAGCGCCACGGACGACGACAGGGCGGCGAAAAAGAGGAGCCCAAAGAAGCCCACCGCAATGAGCCGTCCAAACGGCATCGCCGCGAACGCCGTCGGTAGCGTCGTGAATGCGAGTTCCGTTCCGAGGGTTGGCTGGAGGCCAAAGCTGAATACGACCGGGAAGATAACGAGACCGGCGATAATGGCCGCTCCGATATCGGCGACCGTGATCACGAACGCCGATCTGAGGAGATTCGTCTTCGCATCCACATAACTCCCATAAGTGAGCATGATTCCTTGGCCGACGGACATCGAGAAGAAGACCTGTCCGAAGGCGGCACTCCAGATACCGAGATCCGTGAGCACCGAAAACTCCGGTGTGAACAGGAAGGAAGCGGCCTGCGTCCATTCGGGGAGCGTCACCGCGTACAGTGCAAGCACGGCGAGAAGCACGAACACGGTCGGCATCACTACTTTTGACATACGTTCGATACCGTCGCGGACACCCATTGAGACGACACCGCCAGTCACTGCCGTTGCAACGATGAAGTATCCGATGGGCTGCCAGCTCGCGGTAAACGAAGCAAACGTGGTCTGTGAACCGAGACCCCACGAGAGGGAAAATCCGAGTACCCACCCCGTGAGGACGAGATAGTAACTGAGGATAAGGAGGACGCCGCCGAGAACGAGCCACCCGAGCGCTGTGTATTCCGTTTTGATCGATCGAAAGGCAGAGACGACGTCCGTCCGGAGGGACCGCCCGATGGAGAGTTCCAAGATGAGCATCGGCACTGCACAGATGAAGGCTGCGATCAAGTAGGGTACGAGATAGGCACCGCCGCCGTTCTGACCGACGACAGCCGAGAACCGCCAGATGTTCCCGAGGCCAACCGCGGCTCCAACCGTCGCGAGCACGAATCCGAATCCCGAGGACCACCGTGCTGTAGTCATGTTTCAGTGTTGTCGAGCGGGCATTTAAACGCCAGTTCTTCGTGCAGCAGAGCCCGCTCGCTCCCGAGCGAACCCGTCAGGGTGAGCGAAGTAGGGTGGGGTAGTTGACAGGTGGGAAGACACCCGACCGTGGCTGATTCTCTCGAACCACGAAGGGCATCTGTTCCATGGCGAGCAGTATATTGTGATAACGCTCACTTCAGGAGTGGTTCCCCATAGTCAACTTCCCTTTCAGCTTCTGCAGGCAGTAGGGTATCAGTTGGTAGGGGCTGGAGTGTACCGGTGGAGTTCGATAATCGCCTCACCGACGACGGTTGGTGTCAGTTTCCCTTACCGGCGGTCGAGATCTCGATGTTTGATCGTTGCTGTATACCAGGGCGAAATGTAGGCGTCTTTGGCTGACCCACCGTCGAGCCAGGCGGCATCTGCGACAGCGACTGCGCCGGAGTGCCGCTGGGTCGTCATCGCGAGCGCGATACACTCAGTATGAGAAAACGGATGGGAGTCGTCACTGATGATAACCCATGGTCGGTACGACGGCCCAGACTTATGCGGGGCTGGTCCCCACCAGACGTCGCCTTGCTCGTATGCCATCACTCCTCGTCCTCGGCGTCGTCGGCACCGGGACCCCACTCAGCGGGGTCTTCCGTACCGAGGCGATCGGTCGCGGCACGTGCTGTTGCCATTGCAGACAGTGTTTTATCGACGTCAACGTCGTCACTGATCGCCCAATACTCGCCGCGGTGCCGGACGAGGTCACGATCCTCGAGTCGTGAGAGAACGACGCCGATACTTCCGCGTGCGACAGCGGTCGCTTCGTGGATTTCTTTCGGTGTGTATGCCTGGTCTGGATGAGCTGCGAGAAAGGAAAGGATTTCCTCAGCGTTCGTGCGGCCGCCTGATCGGAGTTCTTCGCCGGTCCCCTCCTCGAAGCGTTCGATATCAATCGGCATAGTGTGTAATTGGTGTCAGCGTGTAAAAGATGTAACGGCTGGTACCGGCTCACTGAGAGGCAGGACGATGGACAGCCAGTACGAAGATACTGTTGAATCTCCAGACAGATATTGCCTGGCAGTAATGTAGTGAAGTACCTCAGGGACAAGCCCTGGGGCACTTGCCGTGAACCGCCTGTGGATTGGTCCGTCACACCCGTTGTGAACCGGAGTTCGGGACTGGTCGCTCCGTTCGTGTTACGACCACTCACGCCACTCCTGCAAAGAGGGGTTCGTTCCCGGTTCCTGCAGCTACCAAACAGCAACGCCAGCGGCAGCAGGCCATGTGCCACCGCGTTCGTTAAGGTTGGTCCCGTGTCGATTCCCTTCTTAGACCGTGCTCGTCACAGGGTTACTCGGACGACTCCACCACAACGGGTGTGACACCACCAGTCGTTGCTTTTCGGTCGCTGTCCTCCAGCAAATCTAAGCCGACGTAGCGTTGCTCGACCAATCCTTCGGCAGTGTCGCTATCCATCGCCAACAATTTGGTCTGTGTCTGGTCTCGACCGACCTGTCGTGTCTTCTCGACGGGGTCGTCGCCGCCAACCTTGATCAGCTTCTCCCAGACACGTTTGACCGTTTGACGATGTGGCTCCTTGCCGAGTTCGGCAGTCAGGGCGGCCTCCACGTCTTCATGAAGACACGCCACTGCCATCATTACGACACGACTGTGTGGGTCATCTATCCCACGCAGTATGTGGGGTAGGCTCCGGCATGTTGTTATTATATCTCTGAATTTCATGAGCTACTACCGGCGAAGGTGAACAGTATCTACGAAGTAACGGCTTCGTGGTCTCGGACGCCAGTGAGGCACGCAACTTGGATCGCCTGTGATCAGCTCAATCGGCGGCTAGCTTGATGGAACGAGTTCCCCGGCAGAACGCTCGTTAGCTACGTAATGTTGACATCGGTTCGAGGCGGCTGAGACGCCAGCCAGCGACAATTGCACTTACGAGACTCATCCCGATGGTGATACTGAAGCCAATCGGCAGCAACAGCGGTGGTGTATGGACGAGATTTTCGAACCCCACGATAGCTGCGGTCACGTAGTTGAGGCCAGCTACGACCGGATATGTTGTCAGCAGCCCGATGATACTACCGACTATGCTCAGTAGTATCGCCTGTGACACCACGACACCTGTCAGTGTCGTTGGCGAACATCCTAGTGCATTGAGCGCGGCGAGCTCGCGCCGCTGCTGATAGATGAATGAGAGTAACAGATTCACCGTGAGCGCCGTCCCAGCCAGCACCGCGAGCACCACGAGGCTAATACCGCTGGCCACGACGAGTGCTTGTCGTTCAAGCGTTGCTTGCAGCTGCTCGCGATTCGTTCGGACCGTGTACGTCGGGTACTGTTGCTGGAGTGTCTGTTTGACCGGGCCAGCGCTGACGCCATCTTCGAGACGGATCGTCACGAGGGTCGCTCGGTCGGCGCCAGTGGTCCCGGAAAGTGACTGTAACTCGCTTAGATGCATCGTCGCCGTGCCGGTCCCGAGGAATCGAGAGTACGTGGGTGAAATACCGACCACCGTGAATGCGTTTTCCTTCGCACCTGCGATAGTGCCCCCGACATACAGTGTGTCACCGGGTTCAACGCCAAACCGCTGTGCGGTCTGTGGGTCGAGAACGATGGCGCGAGTCATGGGCCCGTTGTAGGTACCGTTCGCGTAGTGAACATCGTCTCGTTCGAACCCAGGTCCTTTCGTGATGTCGACGGAGGGGCCACCGCCTGGCACCCCTGCGGCGACCATCGTCTTGAACTCAGAGGTGTTTGTCCCGACATACACCGTCTGAAAGGCAAGTGGGACAGCTGCCCGCACTTCCTTTCGCGACTCGATTTCGGTCGATACCTGATGGGCATCCACAATGCCGTTTTCGACACCACCAACGCTCTCCGGAGCGAATTGGATCGGTCCGCCAGTGACCCAGAGATCCCGATCCGCGGTATCGAACTTTTGGGTGCCGGTCTCAACAACGCCGACACCGACGCTCGCTAAGACAGTCGTCGCGAGGACCGCAACGGCGACACCTAGTACTGCGAGAATGGTTCGTCCACGGTCATGGCGGAGGTGTGCACCCCCGAGACCGAGCATTGCTCTGAGGCGATGGAACAGGCGAGTCATTGGAGGAGGTCCTCCTGCCCCACTGTCCGATGAGAGAGAAACACGGGATACGGAGCAGCAAAGAGACCTATAAGGACCGCGATGCCGAGACCGTAGACGATGAGCGCAGGGTGGAACCGAGCGACTGCTGGGACCGGGAGATACTGTTCGACGAGTAGGTTCGTCACCACGATTCCCCCGCTTCCGAGCAGCACGCCACAGCAGCCACCACAGACGGTAATTGAGAGGGTCTCAGCGAGAATGACCTGCGCACGTGACCACGGCGAAAAACCGACCGCATCAAGGACAGCAAGTTGTTGTCGGTCGGCAGTAATCTCTAGGCCCATCATTGTCGCGACGAAGAGCACGCCGATGACGAAGACGACAAGAAACGCAGCTACACCAATGGCTAGTGCGAGGTTCGATGTCCCGAGTCTGCGAGCGGAGAGGCCACCTTTCGAGACGACCGTCGTCCGCGGATAGGCCTGTGTAAGCTGGCTCTCGACGCCTGGTGCGTCAGTACGAACGAGAATCTGATTTGCTTGGTCGGCTGTCTCAGCCCCCGTGAGTGACTGGAGTTCACTCAGATGGACAAGCATCACCGGCACTGATCCGCCACCTGTCGAGAGGCCCGCATTGTCGACATGCGTGACGGTGAATGAACGCGATTGGTCGTCCGTTCGCGGGCGGATCGAGTCCCCCTCGGCAACCCCAAGAAGTTCCCCAACGGCCTCGCTGACGACCGCTTCGCCGGTCCAGGGTCCGTCGTAGTCACCGTCAGCGTAATACGGATCAGCCGATTGCAGCGGCTGCGTCGAGAGGCCCGCGATACGCGCCGCATTTTCGTCTGGCACGACTCCTACCGCGAGGACGTACTCCTCGCCCTCTGTCCCGGGTGTTTGAACCGGTAGCAACGCCATCTGGACTGGCGTCGCGTGATCGATGCGGTCGTCTGTCGAGAGGCTCGCTGCTGTCTCGTGGACGGCACCGAGTTTCGGGCCGTCGACGGCGACAGCAGTCGTCGTGCCACCATCTTCAGGGACGATCCAGTAGTCGACTGCGTCACTCCGGACCGTCGACTGTGAGGCGAGTCCGAGTGCAATCCCGCTGACGGTGACCACGAACCCGATCGCGACGGCGACTGCAAGGATACTTAGAATGACGCGTCGGGGCGAGACCCCGGTCGCGCGGCCAACGACGCGCCGAACGCCGAGGGCGACGAGTGCGAGGTGGCGCCGACCACACTCACGCATTGACGACCTCGCCGTCGCGCAACCGAATCACTCGGTCGGTCCGCTGCAGAGCACGTTCGTCGTGGGAGGCAAGCACCACAGCTCGATCCCCGTCAGCAGCGAGCGATTCGAACTGGTCGAGGATCCGTTCACCAGTTGCTGTGTCGAGTTCGCCAGTGGGTTCGTCAGCGACGAGGAGCGACGGTTCGGTTGCCAGCGCCCGTGCGACAGCCACCCGTTGTTGCTCGCCGCCGCTCAATGCACCGGGTTTGTGTGTCGCTCGCTCGCCGAGGCCGACTCGGTCGAGTAACGCTTTCGAGCGCTCCCGCCGAGTCGCTTTCGGCACCCCGCGTTCGATGAGTGGTAGCGCCACGTTTGCTCGTGCCGACAGCGCTGGGAGAAGGTGAAAGCGCTGGAAAACAATCCCGACGTGAGTGAGTCGGAGTCGCGTTCGCTCTCGTTTTGTAAGGCTCCCAACGTCGGTCCCGGCGACTGAGACGGTCCCGGAGGTCGGTGCATCGAGTCCTGCAAGCAGATGTAGCAGCGTCGACTTCCCACTTCCACTGGGGCCGGCGATACCGACGAACTCGCCGGGCGATAGTTGTAGTGATACATCGTCCAGCGCGGTAACTGTGTGTGCTTTGGACTCGCCGCCAAATCTGCTACTGCTCCGGCGATACACGCGTCCGGCACCGTCACAGCCGACCACTGTTGTTTCGGCAGTGGTTTCGCCCGGACTCTCACCGTTCCCCCACTCTAGCGGCAGCTGATCCCCATCCGACATTGATATCGCGGTCTGCTCTCGGGAGGGGGAATAGTATACTCGCTATAACGCGCGTGATCGGGTCGCTGTGCGACAGTAGATATCGTCTACGTTCCAAGTAGCTAGACTATTCCAACAACTGACTGCGCTGTAGTCAGTTTCATGCGCCTCGCGTGGACTAGCATCCTCACTCTGGCACTCCTGAGCACTACGCTGCCTATGGCTATTGCAACGCCAGGGGAAGCGTACGGTCTCTCACTCGGAGAAAGTACCGACATCCCGGAGCGGACAGTTCCAATCGGTGACAACCGATTCACTGTCTCAGAGCTCACTCGGACGAGACCCGGAGAGCCACTCACTGTTGCCGTGACAGTACCAGACGATACCGATGCGTCGCTCACTCTCTATACCTCTGAACGGCGGATTTATCGACAGGTCACCATTGCGGAGAGCGGGACTCGAACGCTCTCGACTACTAACCTTGAACCGGGATCGTATTTACTGGTACTCGCGTCGGATGATACCGCTCGTGCGATTCACCCAGTTCTTGTCAGCGGGTACTCGGTAACCATTGATGCGCCATCTATCGCCAAGACAGGAGGACAGGTGAGGGTCTCGATGACTGCCACTCGAACGGCTAGCGAAGACGCTCCTGCAGGTGTCAGTGCGGTAGTGTTCAACGAAACAGAGATGGTATCGGCGACGGGTGAGCGCATAGGTGACGGGCAGTATGCGGCGACGGTCCCGCTTCACGAGCTGTCTCCAGGAAACTACACCGTGTCCGCGACTGTGCACGGCGAGGAGACGCTCTATGGAGAGCCGGTTCCACTCGGAATGAGCGACGGAGATCGTATCCGTCTTACCGAGGGTAACAGTACGGGCGATGCTACCGCTGGTGCGGCGGTGACTGGTGAGGCTGCTGACGCCACACACTCTGTGGAACGGACTTCAACAGGCGATGCCGTAATCACCCCGAACGAGACTGTCGATTCCGCTCGGTCACCTCACGGGCTGGCCGTGTATTTTCTGGGGGCTGGGATGCTTGTAGTAGTGCTCGCCGGATTCTATCTGCGTCCACGATAGGGCCTCTCAATCACGCTTCCTAGCACTGGATGGTCCTCTTTCGTCAGGCAACTTTCTGGGGTCTCGGTCGTCGCCAACGGATTCCTACTGCAGTCAGACTCGCCGATGTTGTTGTCGAAGAATCATCTCGTGATCTTGAGGCAGAAGCGAGACACTCGGCAGCAGAACCGATCATGGATCCACCGATGGCAGTCAATATCCCGATCTCACAACTTGTTGGACGTTGTGGACGACAGCTTGCAGTGCGGTTCCCGATACGAACGGCCGGTGTCCCGAAGCTATCGCGCTTGCTCATTATCGAGAGAGGAGAACCGGGTATGGCACTCCCATTGGCGATCAGGTCGTAAACGTAAGTTCCCAAACCAGCGCAAATGGCGTGGAAAGTTCACGACTGTAGTCGGGGGAGTATGTCACCAGAGAAATATGGAACGAGATCTACTACTGCAGAATACTTGACAGCGACATTCAAAAATATCGAATAACGGCTATGATCCTTCGACAATGTAATGTTGTCTGGCACTTCTCGTCGACACTACTGTCGTCAGCAGCAAAAAAAATTGGAGTCGTATTGTCGTGCTATTCGACGCAGTCAGTCATCGAAGAACGACTGACAGCCACGCACGGTCAGCGTAGTGCCATCCGCTAACGTGGCGACGACGGTTCCCTTCTCTGAGATAGAGACGTCGTCCAGTTCGACATCGACTTCGTCGTCACCGAGCGTGACCGTTGCACTCTCGAAGTGTTCAGCAGTGTGCTTATCGAAGGTCACGTCGAGGTCCTTGCAGTTTTTGACTGTCAGGACAGTGTCCTTGATGAGTTCGAAGATCGAGTCGGCAGCGCCGGTGTCGTTGACGACGATATCGACCTTCGGGTCACCGTCGTTGGGTTCGGCGACGACTCGCATGTCCGCATCCGAGAGATCCGTGATATCATGCTTCTTGGCCGGGCCGAAGAACAGGTACGCTGCACCGGCCTCCTTGCTCCCGAGCACACTGTCGGGGACGCCGATAACGAGGTCTTTCGTTCCGTCACCGTCAACGTCGCCCTCAGCAACGATCCACTCCGGTCGCTTTTGCAGGGGCATACCGTCTGCCCGGTCTGGGAGCGGTTGAACCGATTCCTTGAACTGGCGCATCTTCTTGCGAACGCGGAAGATACCCCAGAGACCGCCTTCGAGGCGACGACGTTGCTTGGTGTCGCCTTGGTAGATGAAGTCGCCAGTGCTCTCGTCCAGGCCACCGGCGTCACCCTGTGGTTGGAAGGTGAGCGACTTTCCGGGTGTGATCTGCCCGTCGACCCCGATGTACGGTGATTCGTCAACACCGGGGAAGTCCTGCCACGGGTGAGAGGCGAGGTGGAAGTCCATCCCGCGCGGCTTATCGCCGTTCTGACTCACGTGGAACGTCACCGGGTCGCCGAGATACGCGTTGAGTATCGGCGTCGCTGGGTCGCCGTGCTCGCGGGAGCTGTAGACGAGGTGTTGTTCGTCGGAGCCGGTCTGGAAGCGCCGCACGAACGGTTCTGCGCGGTAGTTGATGCCAAAGAAGCCCTGGTCTTCCGGGTCACCTTGCTGCGGACAGGGGTCGTCGGGGTCGAACTCGGGATCGTCTTCGGGCGCTGGGACCACGCAGTCGTCGGGGTCGTCCTCGTTGAGGATGAACAGGCCATCGCTCATAGCGAGACGGTAGTCACGGAAGTCCTCCCCGTTCGGGTCCTTGATCATGGCCGTGGAGCTCGTCGCGGCGTGATCGCTCTTCGAATGATCCAGTAGCGGCTCGGCCGTCTTCGGGTGGAGCCACTCGGTGTCTTCCGGCGTGATGACGATGTTGCCATACGCCCCGTGGTGTCTATTGCTCCTGAGGTCCGCCATATCCCAGAAGATAGCGCTATCGCGGCCATCGTCGGCGAACCATCGATACGTGATGGTCTCGCCACGTGGGACTGTCTGGTCGTAGTTGAATCCGACCGTCGCGCCGTCGGACCCGTTGACGTCGTACATGAGCCGCAACGTATGCATCGAGATACGGCAGGATCGGTCCCAGTCCTGATTATTGCGCATCTTCGGATGGGGGTGGTCTTCGTTCAAATCCTCGGGCAGGTCGTTCGTGAGGTTGATCTCGATGCAGTCGTCGGAGTTCGCACGGAGGACGAGCGGTTCGGGGCACCGGTCGCCGTTCTTAATTTCCTCGACGTGTTCGTCGAGCGCGAAGACGATGCCGTAGGGGTCGTGGTCCCCGTAGTCGTCGTACTCGACCTCCGTCTGGAACGCAGTGACGTTGTACTCCCGAACGGTCGCGTCGTCCGGACAGGGTTCGCCGGGGTCTTCCGCCATCGGTGGCTTCTCGCCGACGTAGTCGTTCTGTCGGGCCTGCTTGTCCGCCGGGAACGCTTTGTCGTCGGGGTCGTCGTGGTCGTGGCTGTCGTCGTACAGCAACTTCGCTTTCTGGCCCTTCTCGGTCCAGTCGATCTTGCTGTGGGGTGCCGGATGACCCATTTTCTTCAGTTCCCACTCGGAGATCTTGCCGTCAGGCGTCCCTCGGTCGGGGAGCGGTTGCAGGTGTTTCACCTCGGCACCGAAGCGGCGGTTGACGCCCCACAGTCCCTCCCAGATGTCGTCTATCATCGCCGACCCCCAGAGGTAGTCTCGCACGGGGAGGTCGAACGGGTTGTCCAGCAGGTCGAAGTCGAGATCCTCCTCGACGAAGAACGTGAACGCCTCCGACGGGCCGATGAGTTGGGACGTCGAGTCCTCCGTGTCGAAGCCCACCGGGTTCGGCGGGTAGCCGTGCATGAAGAAGTTGTGATGCTCTTCGTACGCCCCGTGGAACAGGCGGACACGGATCGGGTCGTCCTCGTAGGCCTCGAACACCGGCGTCTCGGGATCGCCGTGACGCGCGGAGCTGTGGACGTACGCCGGGTCCGCGTCGTCCCGGTGGTAGTACGGCGAGTTGCGGTAGTTGACTGCCATCACGCCCGCGTTCTCGTTGTGCTGGATCTGGTTGACCAGGAAGTCGCCGTCGCGGTCGACCAACTGCGCGAAGTCCTGATAGTGAAGGGCCTGCTCGCGGAAGTCGTCGCCGTTCGGATTTTCGATGATGGCCTGCGCTCCGGCCCGGATCTCTTCGCCGGAGTACGGGTCGTACCATTTCGAGCCTTCGGGCTCGACGATGAGCCCACAGAACGACCCGTGCATCACGTCGTCAATACCAGTAATGTGGTCATGGAAGAAGATCGGTCCTTCTTCATCGGCGTACCACCGATAGATGTGCTCGCCGCCGGCGTCCGTCTTCTGGTCGTAGTTGTATCCGGTCGCCAACGAGTCCGACCCGAGCGGGTCAAAGCCGACGAAGTGTGGGTGGACCGAGAGATCCTTGTCTGTCTCGTTCCGGCAGGTCACCTCGATACACTCACCGACGTTGGCCCGGATAAACAGTGGCTCGGGGTTCATCTCCCCCTCTTTGATGGCCTCGGCGTCTTCTTCAAGGGCATAGACGATTCCCTCGGGATCATTGTCACCGGCGTCATTGTAGACGATCTTGGCGTCCAGCATGACGATGGTGTACTCACGGTCCACCTCGCCATCGGCCTGTGGACCACCAAAGTCACCGGTCTTCGGGTCGCACGGGTCCGCATACGGCGCACCCGGGAGGAAATCGTCACCGAAGGCCGCCTGCTCTTCCTCAGTCAGCGGACGGTTGTCGGGTTGACCGGGTGACTTCGGCGGTGCTTGGCCCTTCTCACCGGGGATGAACTCGGGGAACCCGGGCGTGTCCGAGTCTTCGTCGAGGATCCCATCGGTGTTCGGAAGTTTTTCGAGGTCTTTCTGTTCCTTGTCGTAGACGCGCATGAACCCCCACATCCCCTCGCCGTAGTGCGGGAAAAGGTGACAGTGGAAGAGAATATCTCCGGTCGCCCCGTGAGCGTAGCCGGCACCGACCTCGAACGCCTCTTCGAACGTCATCTCGGGGCGGGTCGTCGTCAGTCCCTCACTCCCGTTCCCATGTCCTGCAACGAGATACGCCTCGTAGGTGTTCCCGAGTCCAATGTTCTGTGCGTCGATCGTGTCCGAATCCGAGCGCCCGGTGATCTCCTTCCAGCGGTGCTGGTGGAGGTGGTGGACGTGACGTTCTTCAACGGATGCACCGATGGCCGTGAACTTCACCGGATCGCCCTTGTACGTCTCGTAAACGTTATCGCCGCCGCCAGGGTCGCCGTTCGTCCACGAGCTATAGAAGAACTCTTCGAGGTCACAGTCCGCACACTCGTCGTTAACGCGGTTGCCAGTTGGATCCGCCCGGTAGTTGATGGCGTGCGGCATCTGTGGTTCATCTGTTCCCGGGAACGTCAGCTCACCGTCGGGATTGACCATGCCTTCGGGCGTGTGGTAGTAAACGGCGAACTCGCGGTAGCTCGTATCGAGTTCGGGGTCGTGAATATCCGCGCTGACGCCGCTTTTCAGTTTCTCGCCGGTCTTCGGGTCCGTCCACGTCGCGCCTTCGGGCTCGACAATGAGCGCGCCGAACAGCCCGAGCGACGTGAGGTTCGCCTCTTCGGGCGTCTCCTCGGCGCTGAAAAAGGCCTGATTCGCACCGTCCAGGAAGAAGTGCGTCCCCTCGTTGGCTGCGTACCAGCGGTAGGTGATGGACTCGCCCGGTGCGACCGTCGTGTCGTCGTTGTACCCGACCGCCATACCGTCGGAGTCTTCCACGTCGTAGGGAAGCGCCATCTGGTGCATCGACGCACGCTGGTCGAGGTCGTTGTGGAACTCGATTTCGACGATATCGCCTCTGTTCGCGCGAATCGTTAGCGGCTCGAGGATTCGCGTATCTACGTCGTGTTTCTTCTCGTGGTCGTCGTGATGGTGGTGATCATCGTGGTGATGGTTCTCATTGTGGTGATGATCATCGGGATCGTGTTCGTTGTCGTCGAATTTCTGCCCACCGTCCTCGATGAGGTCGAATGCACCATCGGGCGTGACGCCCGACGCTCGCTTCGCTTTCTCCTTGTTCTCTTCGAGGACGTACATCCGGCCATTGGGCTGATGGAGGCCGAATCGGTTGTAGACGATATCAACTTCGATCGCATGAACGTCGAAGTGGCGAACTTGTCCGCCATCGTCGGGTTCGTCCGGGACGTGGTCGGTACGCTTTTCCTCACCAGCGCTCGACGCCCCGGCAGGGAAGGCGGCGGCCGCAGCGAGTGAGCCGCCTCCCTTGAGGAAATTCCGTCTAGTCGTTCCACCGACAGTTCCAAGAACTTGCGCCTTGTTATCCACGTCATCTATCCTCTCATCGGGACTGTCGGATGCGTCCCCCTGTAATGCAGGCTTATCGGACCGATCGGTCTCAGAACCGTCTTTTGACATCAACTACCTCAACAAATCTCCCACTAATTGTATGAGAGTGTATAATGGGATTTAATAGATATTTACACATCAGTAAATAGTAGCTACTAGCTATTCAACTGCATCGTTATTTTTTGAATTATTGCTAGCTTAGCAGTGTTCCTACATTGATATGATATATACTTTGATGAAATACAAAGAGAACTCGAAAATCCGCTCCCAACCGGATCGGTGAGCGGAGGAGTACAGACGTTCGCTTCCATGTCCTGTCATCGAGGTGGTGACGGCTGTAGGCGGGGTCGACAATCACCACTCGAAACGATAATCGGACAGTGAGTGCGTCTGCGTGCTCGTGTGACATCCTCTCCGCTGTAAACGGCGGGGCGATGACTCTCTTCACAGAATAACAGCGGGAGAGATATCGGTGCAGTAGTCGGTCGAAATATCCGCAGTTCCATCCCGTAGTTAATCCATTCTTAAACGGATCTCCCCTCTCTTCACCGGTAATGGGTGAGACTGGCAGATACGCCGCCGCGGTCGCAATCGGCGTATTAGTCGTGTTAAATAGTATGCTGATAGCGGGCGCAGTAGGTGACTCGCCGATGGAACCGGATAGAGACGATATGATGACCGAGTTCGTTGCGAGCCCCGTCGAAGTGTGTCCGGAGACAGTCGCACAGACACCGTATCAACGAGAATCGGGAAGCCGGTACAATGTTACGCGCAACTTCGAGGCACTCGATATGCCCCACGAGGTAGTCGTCTCAAACTACGTCACTGAGTACTCTCATGAGGTGGAACGATCAGATGGCACGGCTGAGACGGTGAGTACGTCCGTCGTCATCTCAACCCCGAAAGTCGAACGGCTCGGACAACCGGTGAACCCAATTGCCCGATGGTCGCCAAAAAAGCTCGCTCGTGAGTTCGGCACCCGACTCGACGGATACGGCACACTGGAAAACTTCACTCGACGTGGAACGTATTCGATCACCATCTCCGCCCAAGAGACAACGGCAACTAGCTTCGAGACGATGAGTCAGACCAATGCCAATGAATCCGCGCGCGTGGCCGTCGACGTCGCTCTTGCCTCCTATCAAGACGACCTCATTATTATGGCAACGGCCACTCGTTCGCCGAACGCAGACGTTCAAACTCCAGTGGACACTTCGGAGACGTGTCTACACCAGCAGTGAACGGTGAAGTCAACGCTCTTTACCGCTATCGATCGGACATTCTTCCGATAGCGACAGGGGACGGTCGAGTGTTCGAGTTTGGATTGAACGCAGACTACTGTTCCCTTACTCCGCCCGTAGGTAACAGCGAATGGAAAGCAAACGTGCGTCGTGATGCTTATCGATACAGTTTCCAATAATACATAAATTGGTAGAAGGGATTAGAACAGAAATGCCGATTAATTGGTCTCTCAGGGGTACTCCCCTACTAACGAGTTGAACTAACGACTCGGTTTACGATATCACAATTGTAACACTACGCCATGGATGATCAATCCCCCATCGGTATCGATTTCGATAGCTCTCGGCGAACGTTTCTGCGACTTGTCGCGGCGACCGGCGTCCTCGCTGGAACCAGCGCACCAGCGCTCGCTCAGACACAGCCAATACTGTTAGATGGTAGCAGAGATGCCTGGGTTGGTCGATCACCGGCGTCGATTAGTGGGAGGCAGAACCCAACGCTTCAGTTGCAGGCCGGCGAGACATACACGCTCACGTGGACGAATATTGACGGTCGTCCGCACAACTTCGTCATCACTGATGGCGGGGGAACGGAGATACTCCGAACTGACATCCTCACGACCGAAGGAGAGACCCAGACTGTCGAGTTCGAAGCGACGGAGGCGATGCAGACATACTACTGTGAGGTTCACCCGAACTCGATGCGCGGGACGATTAGCAGGGGGAACGCAGGAACCAATAGCGCGATACAAGTCTCTGAAGCGTTTAGCGCCGGACGATTATCCGGTGCACAGGAACGTCCAGACACTGTCGAGACGGCTGCTGCAGGGGCGACGTTGCTCGGCCTCAATTCGGATGGAACCGAACTCCACTATTCGCTGTTAGTCGCGGACATTGACGCCGCCACGCAAGCACACATCCATCTTGGTGCTGCCGACAAAAACGGTCCACCCGTTGCGTTCCTGTTTGGCGTGCAGAACGAACAGGGGGCATTCGTCGGGCCACTCGATTCCGGAATCTCCGGGTCCGGTGTGTTTGGGAGTGGCTCGATCACGGCTGAGAACCTAGTTGGTCCACTCGCAGGCGAGTCACTCGATACGTTGCTGTCTCGACTTCGGGACGGAACCGCATATGTGAACGTCCATACTGAACAGAATCCTGCCGGCGAAATCCGGGGGCAAATCCAGTCGGTTGACAGTGTAAGTGTCGATCTTCAGGAGCAGGTCGACGCGAGCCTCTCCACCGAACAGGGATTGACAACTGCGACTCAAGCAACGCTCGACGTCTCTGCAGGCGGACAACAGGCGACTCCGGGTGCTGGTCAGTCTGGCAGTCGTAGTGGCGTGATTGACATCTCGTATGAGGGAACAGTTGGGCCAGGCAGCAGAATCACTATCACCGCAGCCATCGACGGCGAACCAGTTACAGACGCCGACGTCTACGTAAAGGATGGCAATGGTGATCGGAGACTCGTCGGACAAACCGACCAAAACGGACAGTTCGTAGTAGTTGTTCCGGCTACCGGCGACAAAGCCGGTGAGCTGAATGTCAAAGTACGCAAAGGCGAACTAGAAGGAGAGCTAGAGGTCGAAAACGGCCGGTGAACTACCCTGTCCTGCTCGCGCTGACGCGCTCGGCATTGCCACTCCCGACTATATATATGGGTTTGGAGACCGCTGGCTTCAGTTGGTCTCTACCACGCCGACCAGGGAAGCCCACCCTGTCGCCGAAATATTACATGAGGCATACGAGCCTGATTCCATGATAGACTCGGGTGTGGGCTTGGTCGAGATCTTACTGGGTTCCAAGCCTATGGCGCCACCGTTCATTGCGTTGAAAGCTATTTAAAGGCCCGAGACCACGCTGAGGTACCAACCGATGCACTCACTATCCATGACCTTCGTGAACCGCCGGACCTCGACGACCGAATAAACCCCGCAGAATGGATCGCTGACCGCCCCTTTATATTCGTTCAACGATAGGTCACAACTTGCAGTTGTGCTGGATACACGCGCTGTACTGGGTAATTCCGAACCACTCTCCTAGAGGAGGGCCGGACTTGGAGGTCCGTCACACCCGTTGTGAGCCAGGATTCGGGGCTGGTCGCTCCGTTCGTGTGACGATCACTTACTCCACTCCTGTACGAATAGTAACCAGCTTCCACAGAAATATCTCTGCCCGCTGCTCACCGATACTTGCAGTACTGTCAGTCTGCGCCTGCCTGCTGGGTCTGTCGGTTCTTCTCCAGTAGTGTTCGGCTCAACTCACTTTTTCGGTGTGACGTCTGCAAATGACGGTAGACAGCCCGCGAATCGCCCTTGAACACACACAATGGACAATTTCTGATAGCTCGGTCGTCAGCAGTTCCGCTAACTTCTACTCCTGTCTTCTCCACAGAGGATGAACTCGCTTTGTCTTCCATTATTCGTGCTACAACGTAGCGACAGTCGAGGAATATCGTTTGACTCTAGGTGTCTAGAACGACCCTGCGAAGGGCAGACAGAGATGCCAGCGGAAGCCAACCGCTGCAGCCGTGCGTAGCTGACCGGAATCGAAGGGAGCGAAACTATCAGGCCCAATGGCTACAATTCTACAGGCGTTGCAGGCCGAGTGCCTCGAGTTCGTCCGAGAGAGCTCTGCTACCTATACTGATCTCTGAGAGCGGGGTCCGTCTGTCAGTAAATGTGGCAAACAGTCAACTTATCAATCGTGGTGAGAGACTGAGAGATACTTGAGATGGCTGCTGCAACGAGTGACATACGCATACTCTCTATTGGGCCCTGCCTTGAATCCGCTGGGACGCTCGCAGAACCACTCGAACGTGCGGGCTTTTCAGTCGAAGCAACTGCTGATCCAGCCACCTGTGTTGAGAAGCTATCAGCAGGGGTGGAGTGTGTCGTCAGTACGTACCTCCTCGACGATACCAACGGTGTGGCACTACTCCGTAATGTCCGTACCGCTCACCCCGACTTACCCTTCGTTCTCTGCGCGCGGGAGGGGAGCGAACAGATTGCTAGTAAAGCCATCGAGGCTGACGTGACAGCGTATCTGCCGACCGACGGACGTGTCCCTCCCGACCTCCCACAGCGTGTCACAAACGCTGTCGAAACGGCTCGCGTGACCGAGAATCCGCAACGAGAACTGGACCACGCCCCCGAGCGCCAACGGTACGAACAGGCGTTGCTTGAGGCCCACGATCTGCTTGTTGACAATGACCGCTCTTTTACCGCACGTATCGATGCACTGCTGGAACTCGGCCGTGAGACGCTTGGAACCGAGTACGCAACTCTCTCCCGCGTCGACGATGCGGAGTACGTTTTCGAAGCGGTTGCTGCTCCACATGATACCAACGTTCAGTCTGGAGAGCGGGTCCCATTGGAAGTGACAAACTGTGAGCGCGTTGTCGAAACAGAACAACCGCTCGTGCTCCCTGACGTGCAAGCAGACGCCCCAGAGCTTGCGGCGCGGGCAGGGAACGTCGAGTTGGGAATCTCCTGCTATCTGGGTGTCCCCGTTTTCGTCGATGGTCACGTCACTGGAACGCTCTGCTTCTACGATACACACGCACGGTCCGAGTTCACCGAGCAAGCAGTGTCGTTCGTCAAACGCCTCGGGAGCTGGATGACCCACGAAATAACGCACCACAGGCAGGCCACCCACTTGACCGCAATAGAGACTGCCTTTCCTGATATCGGATTCCAGCTCGACGATGACGGACGATATCTGGATTGCTTTGTTAGCCCTGCCACATCGAACCTTCTGTATACTGACCCCAAGGAGTTTCTCGGCCAGCGGGTCCAGGATGTACTGCCGACTGAGACTGCAGAGACGGTTCTCACTGCTATTCAGGACGCCATCGAAACGGACCACCTCGAGACCATCGAGTACGAACTTCCGGTTCCAGCGGGAACTCGCTGGTTCGAAGCACGAATCGCTCCGGTCTCAGCAGCAGGCTATGGCCAAGAAAGCGTCATTTTTGTTGCACGAGATATCACCGACCGGAAGGCCCGTGAAGAGAAGTTAGCGACGGCTGAAGCTATGTTTCAGAACGCACAGGATGGGATGTTCCTTATTGATGTTACTGATGATGTCAATTTCCGCATCCAGCGTGTAAACCAGACCTACGAAGAGTTGACGGGCTGTTCGGCCGACAGGTTACACGGATGCACACCGAGTGAGCTCGTTGGAGATGATGCGGGAGCTGAAATCATCGCGAGATATCGACGCTGTGTGGAACAGGGGGACCCACTCGAATACGAAGAGTCGCTACCGATATCTGGTACCGCAACGCATTGGCACACCAAAATCGCGCCAATCAGTGATG
This sequence comes from Haloarcula amylovorans, assembly GCF_004681185.1. Classification (GTDB taxonomy): domain Archaea; phylum Halobacteriota; class Halobacteria; order Halobacteriales; family Haloarculaceae; genus Haloarcula; species Haloarcula amylovorans. Next base: position 151,859 of record NZ_SRIF01000003.1, read on the forward strand.
ACGGGACAGTCACCAAACTCGTTGGTGCCACACGCGACATTACTGAACAGAAAGAGCGGGAGTTGGCACTCGAAGAGCAACACCAAGAGTTAGCTAAGCTCCACCGTATCAATACGCTCATCCACGGGATTACACAAGCGTTGCAAAACACCAAGACACGTACTGCAATCGAGACTGCAGTTTGTTCGCACCTCACGGAGTCGGATCTGTACCAAGCTGCATGGATCGGAACACAAGGAGACGACGCGGCACGCGGGACAGAGTCCACTGTTGTCCCACAAACAGGCGCTGGCAACAGTTGGCAAGAGATAGACGAAATACCGACCGAACACCGCATGGTGGCCAAAGAGGCGCTCCACACTGATGAAGCCGAACGTATCGACGATATCACACTCGATGCGCCAGCTCCAGATGCCCATTCGCAAGGTGACCAAACGCAGCCCGACCACTCTCTCGTCTCTATTCCACTCACGGCCGGCGGAACCACGTATGGTGTCCTCGTAGTATATGCACCGCTCGAACATACCGTTACGGACGAAGAGAAAGGCGTCCTCACAGACCTAGGACAGATAATTGCGTTGGCTATTCAGCGCGTCCAGAGTCAGCGCTCGCTGACTGCCGAAACGGCCATGGAACTCCGACTACAGATCCCTGATTCGGGGAGTCTCTTTGGGGAAGTGAGTGCGGAGCTAGACTGTGAACTCACGTTCGAACGGTGGATTCCAGTCGATTCCAAGCATGGGTTACAGTACATCTCTGTCCGAGATGCTGAGCCAGCTGCAGTGCTCGAACACCTGACTGCAGCTTCATTCGTCGAGACGGGGGCCGTGATACACGAAGCAGACGAAACGACCGATCAACAATCATATATCGAGATACGGATCTGTGATATCGATCAAAGCATCATCAGTAGGCTCGCGGAGCACGGGGCTTCGATTACGGCAGCGAACGCTAGAGACGGCGATACGTATGTCACTGCGGAGCTATCTCCCGAAAGTGATATCCGAGCTATCGTGACGGCCCTGCAGGAAGTCGTGCCGACGATAAACCTACTTGGCAAGCAAGTGATCAACCAGCCGATACGAGCCGTTCCAGAGATAAAACGACAGGTCAGCGAGCAGTTAACGACGAAGCAGCGAGCTGCGCTCAGTACGGCGTATACACGAGGGTACTATGCGTGGCCACGAGAGAGTACCGCCGAGGAGATCGCCCAGACAATGGAGATCGCGTCCTCGACGTTCCATTTCCATCTCCGACACGCACTCGACAACCTGTTGACGTCGTTCTTCGAGGATGATTGCCAATAGCCCGCTGGCTCCCATGCTAAGCGTGTCTCGGTAGGAACTGGGAGACACCCCCCTGGTGGAGACCGGATCGGTCTAGATACGTCTAGGTCAGATTTCTATCTCCTTCGCCCCTGGATTCGGATGTGTCTCTCTACTACAACGAATATTCGGAATGGACTGAACTCCGGCTCATCGCTGGTGACATGCGGTCCTTTGACGTGTTCCTGAAATCGGGGTTTCAGCAATCACGGGATTGCGCGACCCCAAGCAGACGGGACGTTGTTGCCGGAGGCAGACAATGAGTACTCGGGATCCGCTCTCGGCCCATGTCCGCATTCTCGAAGCGACGGCACAGCTAAACCGAGCGACGGCAACACTCGACGACGAGGACAATGAGTTGGCGGCGGTCCTCGACGAGCTGACCGACGAAGTTGCTGCAATCGGTTCCCTCCTCGAGGCCAGTAACGCGGATGCAAGAGCCAAACGATACGAGAGTGATTCCAGATGGTGACACGTCCCAGCGGTGCGACAGACGAGCCATGTCCGCTGCCAATTAATGACCGATTCGACCTTCTCTCGTCACACTATCGCCGATACACACTCTACAGCTTGTCACTCTTTACACTCCCCGTGAGCTTGCCACGTGTCGCAGATGCCGTTACTGAGCTGCTCTACGAAATGCCGGCAGACGAGATCGACGAGCGACGGCTCTCAGTCTATCTAACGTTGTACCACAGTCATATCCCTCGCCTTGCCGACGCTGAGGTAGTAACCTACAACCAGGAAGACGATACGATCACACTTGGGCCAAACATGTCTCATCTCTCGCCATTACTCGAGCAGACCCTTACCGAGGAATTTCCCCAGGGGATTAAGGCCCATTTATTGGGGGCTAGGTAGCTCTGTCGAAACGTTCGTTCGATAGAGCATGGTTTGAGCCTTAACATCCTCCTCTGCGTGAACGCGGAGGAGGATGTCAACTCGTCTCATCGGTCAAGCAACGGAACACATACAGATATTGATATCACGATGAAGGCGGGATTCGAATGGACGGATTAGGTGTACACCCCGCTTTCTCGAATAGAGCTATAGTGGGGATAGACTATTGTTAACATATGGTATCTGCTCTCGTCATTGGAGGAACCGGGTTCATCGGTCGCCACACTGCCGAGGAGCTGCACGATAACGGATACGAAGTCACGACGCTCAGTCGCAGTACGCCGGAGCGTGAGTTCACTGACCGGGACGCTATAACGCACATCAGCGCCGATCGCACCGATGACGCCGCTCTCAGGGATGTCGCCCATCAAGTCGAGCCGGTGATCGTCATCGATTGTGCCGCATTTTATCCCGACGATGTTCAAGCGGTCCTGGACGTCTTCGCCGACGTGGATGTATACGTCTACGTTTCCAGCGGTGCTGTGTATAGTGTCCAGGAGATTCCGAAACGCGAGGACGAGACGCCGCTGCACGACTGCACATCAGAGCAAGCAGCAGACGACTCGATGGCGAGTTACGGCCCGCGCAAAGCCGAATGTGATCGGATTACGACCGAAGCCGCCGAGCGCGGTATCCCAGCCATGAGCGTTCGCCCGACAGTCGTATACGGACCCCAACCCGGCGACAGCGCCCCGCTAGATGATGCCCCCGCGTGGGCTGAGGACATGCCCGGCATCCAGACCCACCACGACTACTGGATCGATCGGATCAACCGGTACGACAAGATCGTCGTGCCAGGCGATGGCACGGCCATCTGGCACCGGGTCTACGTCGAAGATCTGGCGAGGGCGCTCAGGGTGGTCGCCGAAGACGGCGAGCCAGGAGAGGCATACAACGCCGGTGATCGGCGCGTCTGCACGCTTGGGGACGTGATCGAGTTGATCGCCGACGCGCTCGATACGACGATAGAAGTCATTCACGCGAGTCGCCGCGAACTCGGACAGGTCGGCCTCACACCGAACGACTTCATCATGTATCACCATCCGATGACGGAGTATCCCCACGTTGTCGATACGTGTAAACTCGCGTCGTTGGGGTGGGACTCGACCTTCGTCGAGGCCGCCATGGAACGGACGGTCGAAGAGTCTCTGGCGAGTAATCGGGACGGGAGCACCCACGATCCGGGGCGTGAGGCCGAGGAACGCCTCCTCGATGCGATAGTCGGGTAACCATCCTCTCCTGAGACGGGATTCAGAAGCGACGTACTTCCTCCTGGGCTACGTCATCCTCTGGGTATGGGTAGTGAGCCGTCCGACCGATTGCTCGCACGACTGCGGCGAGAGCGGGAAATAGGACGCGCTGGATAGAGCGTGGTGGCCGTGCAGGAACGATTACATCCGGAGACTCTCGAAGCAGCAGGACCGTCTGCAGCAGGTTGCTGAGGCCCGAGTGGCCCCTGTAGGCGTGGGCGGCGGCGAACCGTGCGATCAATGCCTCCCACCACCGTCCGGGCGGGGTTACCTCGCGCCGGAAGCGAGCTGGGAGGCAAGAGGTCACGCGAATACCTCGGCGTCTGCAACTGGGTTGTCTGATGAGATACGCGCTATGGTCTTCAATAGCGTCCAGAAAGGCCTCTGTCGCCAACACAGGGATTCAGAGAAGGGCCACCCAATGCTATTTATCGTGGTGCACGATAACAAATAACATGGACACGGCTCTCGACGACGTTGCATTCCTCGCGTTATCAGAGAACCGTATTGCACTCCTCGACGCCCTGAGTGACGAGCAAACGCACAGCCGCGATGAGTTAATGGAGACTACCGACGTCTCGCGGCCGACCCTCGCACGTATTCTCGACGACCTCGACAGCCGAGCCTGGATTACGCAACACGGCCAGGAGTGTCGGATTACCGAGCTCGGCGCGTGGGTTCACGAGGAGTTCACCAACCTCCTAGAGATGATGGCCACCGCGAACCAGTTACGGGATTTCGTGCGATGGATGCCAGCAGACGCCATCGACCACGGTCTTGTTCGGCAGTTAGACGACGCGGAACTCGTGTTTGCAACCGAAAGCGACCCGACGGCCCCGATCAGGCGCGCAGGCGAACACGTACGGGATGGGACGCGGCTTCGATTTCTCACAACTCAGGTCTCCGTGTCGTATTTCGCCGCTATGAGAGATGCGGTATTGAACAATGATATGAGCGCTATAGGGGTTGTGACACCAGCTGTCTGTAAGACACTCCGGAACGATTTCACTCTGACATCGCTCTCTCGGGACCTGGCCGAATCGGATTCCGTGAGATTCTTGCTCACGGTGGACCCCCCGCCGATACTCCAAATCGTCGATAGCACCGTTGGCATCGGCCTCGTGGATACTGGTAAAAATCCCCGAGGATTGATCCTCAGCGACGACGGTGGCGTTCTCGCTTGGGCCGAACGGACCTTCGAGTCGTACCGAGAGGACGCTACTCGCCTCTCATCGGATAAAATTACACAGAGACAGGGACCATCTCACGACTCCGAGTCTACGGAAGAGGCCGAAGATCTCGTTGATGAATTACTGGAGTCATCCAGCGATCGTTGATAGTAATCATCTACGCCGGCCAGCGTGACCGAGAACCTCAACTACTGATCCGCTGTCCACCCCGTGAACATTTCTCACGGGATACGGCGATGGGCCGTTCTGCCGTATCCGAGCCTGGCCTCCAGCGGCTTGGGGCCAGCAACCATGGCGACACCAGAACAAGACAACAAGGAGCACGCCCGCCGATTCAACGAAGAGGTCTGGGGAAAATCCAACCTCGATGCGATCGATCACCTCGTTGCAGACGATTTCGTCGGATATAATCCCGCCCGTCCGGAACCACTTCGTGGTGCAGACGGCGTCCGCGAAGTCGCCGAGCTGCTACAAGCAGCGTTTCCAGACTGTGAGGTCGAACTCGAACAGGTTCTCGCTGACGGTGACTGGCTGACGCAACGGGTAACGGTCTCTGCCACGCACGAAGGCGAATTCATGGGCATTGCTCCGACCGGGAAACAAGTAGAAATCACGGGAATAAGCGTCACACGCTTCGAGGATGGGAAGTGGGTCGAGGGATACGAATTGTGGGACATTTTTGGATTGCTCCAACAACTCGGCATCACCGAATTGCCCGTTGATACGACCGGGGAACCAGAGCAGTCGTCAACGCCTACCCACAGCCAACCGTTCTCGGAGAGTGCCGTCGAGAACCTCAGAGAACAGGCCCGTGGTGAGGTGCTGCTCCCTGGGGGCGATGGCTACGACGAGGCTCGAACGATTTGGAACGCAATGATCGATCGGCGACCGGCGGTGAGCGTCCGGTGTGCGGGCACCGCCGACGTGATCGGTGCTGTGGACTTCGCCCGCGAACACGACCTGCTGCTCTCAGTCAAGGGCGGTGGCCACAACGTCTCTGGGAACGCCGTTTGCGATGACGGCATCATGGTCGATCTCTCGCAGATGACGTCGGTGCGGGTCGATCCCACCGCCAAGACCGTCCGTGTCGAACCCGGCGTCACCATGGCCGACCTCGATCACGAGACGCAGGCGTACGGCCTCGCCACACCTGGTGGGGTCGTCTCGATGACCGGGGTCGCGGGACTCACACTCGGTGGTGGGTGGGGGTGGCTTAGTCGGACGTACGGCCTCGCTATTGACAACCTCCGCTCGGTCGATATCGTCACCGCGGACGGCGAGTTGCGACGCGTGAGCGAGGACGAGAATCCGGACCTCTTCTGGGGCGTTCGCGGCGGCGGCGGCAACTTCGGGATCGCCACATCCTTCGAGTTCGACTGCTATGAGGTCGGTCCGGAGGTCCTTGCTGGCTTGATCGTCCATCCGTTCGAGGACGCCGCCGACCTCCTGCGCTTCCACCGGGAGGTCACGGCCGAAGCGCCGGACGAACTCTGTTGTTACGCCGCGATCTTGACCGCGCCACCGGAACCGTTCCTCCCGGAAGAGGTCCACGGGTCGCCGGTTTTCGCCTTCGCGCTCTGCTACTCGGGCGACGTCGAGGAGGGCGAGCGAACCGTCAAGTCGCTTCGAGACTACGGCGATCCGATCGCCGATCTCGTCGATACCTACCCGTACACGGCGTTCCAGCAGATACTAGACGACGGATACCAACCAGGGGTTCGGAACTACTGGAAGTCCCGGTTCATCGACTCGCTGTCGGACGACGCGATTAACCTCGTCTTGGAGTACGCCGAGTCCCGCCCGTCCCCGCTCACCGAGATCCTGATCGAACATCAAGGAGGCGCGATTACGCAAATCGAACCGGAGGCGACCGCGTACTATCACCGGGACGCGGAACTGACCTTCAACATCCTTTCCCGATGGGAAGATCCGACGGAAGACGAGGAACACATCGAATGGACCCAACAGTTCTTCGAGGCGATGGCGCCGTATTCCGCTAATGGTGTCTACGTGAATTTCCTCGGTGAAGAGGGCGAAGAGCGAGTCAAAGCTGCGTATGGGGACAATTATGATCGATTGGTGGAACTCAAGAATACGTACGACCCGGACAACCTCTTCCGGATGAACCAAAATATCAAACCAACCGTCTGAGAGACGGACCGACGTCCTTCTATATTATTTCGGGCATGGACACCAAGAAATCCGTCCGCCTCACTTTTCACGCGTAACTAAACGCGACCTGAAAGTGACCGCGAAGGGTTTTCAGATTCCACGGAGGTGATCCATAACTGTATCGCGGCGGATAATACCGTCACGATGCAATTGACTGAGCGCGGTACCCACGACGGTGAGTTCATGGGAATTGAGCCGACTGGCAAAGAGTTCGAGATACAGACGACGGCCTTCTTCCACCTAGAGGAGGGAAGGTCGATGACTAGTGGATGCAACGGGACACCCTTGAATTCCTGCAACAACTCGGTATAACTCCCGAGGACCTCAGTGAAGCTGTGCCGGCCGACGACGACTGAATTCGGTTCACCCCCATCCACATCGAAACTGCTTGCTGAATATCCCGACTGTACTGAACGGCTCTTGGTGGTCTCATGCCTGAACAGCCGATTCGCTCGCCCGTCAGACCGAAACCCTGAGGCTACGTGACCCTACTTTGATGAACGGTCCGTCACACCCGTTGTGAACCAGAGTTCGGGACTGGTCGCTCCGTTCGTGTTACAAACACTCACTCCACTCCTGCAAGAATAGGGTCGCTCCCGAGTTCTGCAGCTACCACACAGCCGCGTCGGCGGCGGCAGGGCACGTGCCACCGCGTCCATCGATGTTGGTTCCGTCCCGATTCTCTCCTCAGAGGGTGCTCGTCACAGGGTTACCCCGAAGACTCCACCACAACGGGTGTGACACCACCAGTCGTTGCTTTTCGGTCACTGTCCTCCAGCAAATCTAAGCCGACGTAGCGTTGCTCGACCAATCCTTCGGCAGTCTCGGCGTCCATCGAGAGGAGCTCTGTCTTCGTTTGGTCTCGCCCGACCTGCCGGGTCTTCTCGATGAGATCATCGCCGCCGATCTCGATCAGTTTCTCCCAGACACGCTTGACCGTTTGACGATGCGGCTCTTTGCCCAGTTCGGCAGTCAGAGCGGTCTCCACATCGTCCTTCGTGAAGAACACGCCACTCCCATCAGTCCGTTCGGTCGCGAACTCGGGCCATCGCTTCGCGATGCTGATCGCCCGGTAGGTGTTCTGGCGGTTCGACCGCTCGACAAACATGGTCTTGACTTTGGCCTGCCGGCAGTTCGCGAAGAAATCCAGTGGTGAGGAGCTGGGCTCGATTCCCTCGGGCAGCGTCTCAGCATCTTCTTGCTGGTCGGGATCAGCCTCTAATTGCTGGGCTTTCGCGATCGCACTCTTGGCGACCTCGTGCGTTTCTTCCTGTTGGGCCTCAACGTCGTCCAGTCTACTTTCGGCTTCGGCAGCGTTGCCGACGGCCGTCGTCGCGATGTCATGGGTCTGCTCCTGCTTTGCTTCGAGTTCGTCGACGCGATCCTGCAGTGAATCGATCGTCGCAACTAGACCCTCAAGAACACTTGACATGATGGGGCCTGTCTCGCCGTCGAGCTGGCCCACCAGCTCCTGGAGCGCGTCGGTGTCTGGCGCAGCAGCATCGTCGCTGATGTCCATCCCGAGCTGGGCGGCCAGCTGGTCGTCGGTGGCTGTGCTGTCGGTCTCGCTCTCGTCGGCGTCGGTGTTGCGTGGCATACTGACCACAAGGCCCGTTCCGGAATCGAACCGGAGTGACCGACCACGGGACGGGCTATGATCGAGTGGTGGTCAGCAGAGCGTGGCCGCTACGTACGAGCCACTGGACACGAGCGGAAACGCCACCGCCGTCCCAGTCTGTCATCCCTCGACCTCCGTCCGGCGTTCGATGACGACATCATGCCCGTACTCGCCGTACCGGTATTGCGCGTAGAGATTCTCGACCGTCGCAAAGTCCTCACTCCACTCGGTGTAGTGGACGAGATCCCCGACATGATAGCGCAGTCGCCACTTGTCGTCCTGTGCGGGCGCTGCGTCGGGTGCAGACTCACTGGTGGGGTCTGTCTGGGCCATCAGCAGGCACCCCCATTCGCCGGCCGGAGAGCGCCAACTGTGTGGTGGTGGGCCCGAACTGGGTGACGGCGACGGAACTGACGCGGCGGACACAACCTGGTTGGCAAGAAACGTTTTCCAACTGGCCAGCTGATGATTCGAGTGCGGGTACGTGCGCTGTCAGAGGCACTCGCGGCTTCCCCCTTTCCCCGTTGGTGACGGCACTCCGGTGCCGGTCCCAACTGTGGCTTGCGATAACAGCCCACGCTTTTACAAAAGATACTGACAGTAATCCGATCACGGTCCTGGCCGATACCGAGCCTCTGACAGCTGTCGACGGTCAGGGCCACTTTCTGGCCGAGCAATCGACGTGGGACGTGCTTGTGCCCCATCATGCGATAGCCTCCCATGACTGCCAGCCCTGACTGCATGGGCCGTCGGCAGGGCGACACTCGCCACAGGGCACACAGAACTGCGCTAGCGCTGTGGTCCGTCGGACGGCGATCGTCACGTCCTCACGGTGGCGCCGATCATCGACGGAGGCTGCGAGCCGCCAGCGTGTTTCGGCTGCGAGATCGGTCAGCAGGACGCCAGTGATAGTTTCATAGGCGTCGTCAACACCAGTGACGAGCAGTCGCGGGGCACTCGCTACCTCGGTGAGGACCACAACCACGCCGACGGCGGGACACGCCGTGGCCGTCATTGGAGGCCCCCCGTCCGGACGGTCGTGAGCTTGCAGCCACAACCAGTAACCCGTGGAAGTGAGCTAGCCACACACGGAGTCCAGTCACGTCCGCCGCTCCCTGATCCGATCACCACTGGGCCCGGAATCCATTTCTGCCGTCGCGAGCGTGTGCTGGGGCTGTCAAGGGACAATGACTGGGTTTTATTAGCGCTCCTTGACCACTGATTGAATGGGTCCTGTGTTCCGTGGTCAACTTGTACCACCCCCTCACTTCCCCACAGTTTGAACGCGGACGCCAGGACCCACTTTTGTTGCCGGGTTGTGACTGTAGCTTCTCGGCGTGTCTTACCAGTCGGCAGTGGACGTTGCTGACAGGCGATTGACCGACGCCACATCGAGTACCGGGAAGTACAGCTACACTGGCCCGCCTCTAAAGAGCGGCTGGCACAGGCTGGTTCGCGCTGTGCTGGCCAACTGTCAGAGGCAGACGTTGGTGTACCCTGTTGTTGTTGATGGGGTATTCCATCGTTTGGACGCCCGTGTGTTCTTCTGCTACAACGGCTATCGATACGAATAGCGTCGCGTCGAGGCGGACTCTGGGCAGTCGCGACACACGTGGTTCCATGCCGTTGATCCCCTCGGCTGCCGGCGTTCCCGTCTTGTTTCGTCGAGCGGTGTCGCTGAGTGGATGGGCGCCCCGTCATCTTCAGGCACCCCTCCGATGCTGCTCGACACTTCGCTCACGTGCTGCCGTTTTCGTCGGCGTCCTCCCAGTAATGGTGCTGGCCACAGATGATGGGCATGGACGCTGGGCGACTGCCAGGATCCACAGCAACTCATTGTATCGGGACCGCCCCAGCGTCCGGTTCTGACCCACTGACTCGGTGTGTCGGGTCCGGACGTCGTGGCTAGAAGTCGATTCCTGCTGGCCAGCTGCTGGGGTCGTTGCTTGGACATCGCTGTCGGTTGCACTGGGTGCTGGAAGCGTGCTAGCGACAGATATACTGGCTATGGCCAGCCACTGTCTAGGTGGGTGCTGGCACACAGCCATTGTCATGGATGGCTCGCTGTGGACCAGTTCCCGGCATGGGTATGTCTGTGAGGTCGTCTGTTCGGCCTCACTTTTGTCTGGCTTGGTGGGTCGGCCACCGTCGGTGACCGGTCGGGGTCGGTCACAGCATTGGGCGAGGGTGTCGGCTTGGTGCTCAAGCAGGGTCTGGCCAGCGTCGGTCAGGGTGTAGGCGTTGGTACGGTCGTCGATCGGGGCACACTCGACGAGGTCCTGTTCGATGAGTTGGTCGAGATTCTGGTAGAGACGACTGTGGTTGATTGGGTCGCTGTAGCGCTCGTCGAGATAGTCCTTGAGCGCGAGGCCGTAGGGTATCTCCTCGACGGCGGCGATTGCTTGGAGGATATCGCGCTGGAAGCCCGAGAGGTCGTAGTAGGTCGTCATGCCGGGCCTCCCAGAATTGTTGCGTGGTTCCAAGAAAGACGAGCACAATCGGTGTGGAGTCGGGGACGAGAGGCAAGATATCGGTGCTGTGGCTCGGCGTGACGACGCTTGGTAGTCGGCTGGCGATACGACGCAGTCCGTGGGAAGGTTTCAAGGCTCCCCATTGCGTGTGCGTACATGCTGTTTTGGACCGACGCGGCGCCCGTGTTGATGGCACGGCGTCGCACTCGGTTTTCGAACGACGCCCGAGGAGCGACGCGTCGGCTGTGATAGGACTGTGAGGTGCGCAAGCACTTAGTAGTTCGCGTCTATAAGCGCAGATATGTGTCAGCAAGTGCTTGATAGCTCTACTAAGGGAGAGATAGGTCTTATCGGGGTAACTAATAAAACAGCGCGTGATGGCGGAAGTATGCCTCCGGAGGAACGTAGAAAGGTCGTCCTTGAGTTTATGGCAGACCATTCGATAGCGCTCCCTCCAAAGGCTATTTTCCGCGGACTCAAAATCGAGAAAGGAATTACGTTCAGCTATCGGACGGTTCAGACGATTCTTTCTGAGCTTGAGGAACAGGGGTTTGTTGCTAGGGTTGACAAAGAGGCACTTGACGAAGGTAATATTCAACCCATTCCTGAAGATGAAGCTGGAAGGCGGGCGTACTACATGATTACAATGGATGGCCGGCGTGAAGTCGATGTTACTGACGGCAGTCAAAAGCGCTGATTTTCACTAACTAACGAATATACTAAGTGGCTAGAAGCCATGAGTATCAGGTAAGGACGCACGCGTTGCTGGTCGATTTCCTTTAAGGAAATCGCCCCGGTGTACCAGCACCGAGACGCGTGGGTTCTGACGGAGAACCAATGGTAACTACGCAAGCCAATCCCCAAGAACGTATCGCCCGCGGTCGACTGACCCAGGACCCTTCGTTCGTCGGCATCGACGGTGACGACGCTGCCCACTACTGGGATAGCTACGAATCTGCTATCGTCGTTGTCGACGAGAATCTGAACGCTGAGAAATTCGACCTTGCCGAGACGCCCTGCCAGACCCTCCGAGACTGGTGCGAGCACACGCGGCGGAAGCGCGGCTGGGACGTTGGTCCGCACGTCGGTGGCTCACTGGTTGGCGATCTCGTGCAGGCGGTGGAAGCATGAGCTGCACCGTCGAAGACCGAAAGCAAGTCCGGCGGGCTGCACGAGCGATTCGTGATGCGGTGCCGACCATCGCCGTCGACGTGGTCGCGCCGAACGCGAGTCGGCACGACGCGTGGACGCTCGACGCTGTATTGCGTGACCGGGAGAGTGTGCCGCCCGAAGTGCTGCGAGAGTTGACGTTGGCTGGGCTGACGTTGCAGCCGGTGCCATCGCAGGCTGGGTATCAGCACGTCGTAGCAACAATATAGAGGGGTTGCGTTAATTAGTAACAAGGTCTATCAAATGCCCTAATCTCATCTGGACATCTCCCTCACCACGACCGATAATTGGAGGTGATTCATTCGGATCCGATCAATGCAGATGCTTACCAAGACTAGGAGGACACTCCCGCACGTCAGTCCTGAATTTGATTACGGCGATAATCACGACCAGTCAAGCGGATACGGTTATGGTGCCGGACTACCATGGGGTGCGTCTATTCTTACAATACTCTTAGGAGGCACATTATTCAGATAGAGATTTATTGCGATTCTATGCTGAACCAATTGAGTGGAGAATTGCGACATGGAGGCGTTAGATCGGTAGTTTCTGTTCCGACACACTGTGGCGAACTTTATCCACAATCTCTAACAGAAGAGCGTACCAGAACAATGACGCCTATGAGGACAACTCAAAGTAGTCCTTGTTTGTATATAATGCGCCTTTTTGGAAAGATATGCTACGAGTGATAGTTGATGTTTTACCGATATGACAATATAACATATTATCAGAAGACAACGAGTGGGTAAAGGTTATGTAAATGAAGTCTCTGGATATATACTGTGACGGTTGAAATTAATGCTCTTACTTTCTCACCGGTCAATAGTGATGTAGAGAGAGGGTCTGATGAGTTCTGGCAATCAAGTACCCGGGATGTTGATGTCGATGATGACACTATAGATATATTTCGTAAATACATAGCAAAAATCATCAGCAAACCCGATACTAACCAAGTGAGTGTCGGCCAGTTCAGAGATGACGATCGCAGTCAGGAATATCTGGATGAGATGCTTGAACTTGAGTTAGATATGGAAGAAGCGTCGGCTGAGTATGATAATTTCGAAAATGTTGCAGAGAGCTTTTCTTTCCGTTTGATAGAGGAGATGAGCGGGAACACCAATGAGGGGATATTTTTCGTTATTCAAGCGACTTGGAATGGCGAGCCATTAATTAGTATGCTCAAACTGGAACCCCAAGATGAGGAACGCTCCGTAATAGATGAAGATACCCGGGAACTTCGGTATGAGGAGCTTGATAGCGCGTTACCAGATCCTGATGATTTTCAGAAAGGGTGTGTGTATCCGCTATTTGAGTCCGATAATTTCAGCAAATCAGGCGATATCAAATTCCTCGAAGATGACGGTACTACAAAGTATTTCCCTCGGTTTTTGGGCTGTGACGTTGGTCAAGGAAGTCGGAAGCAGTTTCAACACACCCTCGCGGCCGTTGAGGAGACCAAAGAAACCCTAGCTAATGAGTCTCTGACATCAGAGGATGTTCAGGATTTTTACGATGCCGTGGAAGAACATGGGGAACTTACAGACGATGTTGCGAAAGAAACGGCGAGGAACATTGTTGGCCCACAGTTTGATGACGATGACTTTGAGCGCCGATTGTATGAAAAAGGCGAGGAACATATCAGTTCAGACCCAGACTTTGCTCCCTCTAAGGTAGAATGGACGATTGATGGTGAAATCGTAATCCAGGTTCCAGTGGAACTGCTCGAGAGCGACCAGGTCCAGATTTCGGAGCAGGAACATATGCAGGATGAATGGGAAGCAGTTATCAGAGGGTATGACGTCTCCAAAGATTACAAGCAGTAGCTAGTAGATGTTTCAGGAACTGAAGGGGTCCCTATCTTCGTTTGTCGAATCTTGGGACGATTCCTTAACGGAACGGTACGCGGCTCTGACACTCAATGCAGACGATGTCTCGCCTGAGGCATCCCAAGACTTGATCGCTGATATAGAAGAGCTGTCTGAGTTCGCCAGGCTCCGTCCGCTGAAATTTGAGATAATTGGTGCTGATGAACAATACAGCATCAATTACAATCCATCGACTGGTTCAATTACGGGTTCACGGGATCGGAATGGACCCTCGGCAATTGATGACCTCTATCGGGGTCAAGACGCTCTCATAGATGTCTTGGCTGGGTTACGGGATAATACGATTAGTACTACGGATGAGATTATAGAAGCTCTAGAGCTTTTCCACACTGTCGATCAATTCCAGGTCGATATTCAATATACACTTCCCCTGGACGAGATAGAGAGAGCCCTCGCCAACGAACTGACTGGAGACCGTATTTCGGTCCATTTCTATATCGAATTGGATACATTCAAACGTGAAATTTCCGACACCAGTATCGCCGAAATACGAGGTAAGCTGCTTGATGATAGACACACTCATTCCCTGGTGGTTATTCTGTCACTTGACAATTTCGTCACAGGCGATGGACTCTCCATCTACGGCTTGTCACGTCTTCACAAATACGACGCAAACGAGGGTCAGTCAAGTAAGTGGCGTGACCAGATGGAGAAAATTCGGCGCCAAACACTAATCCAAGAGCCAGAGGTTCGTTTCCTACCACCCTCCTTTTTTCAGTTCGATATTTCTAGCGACCAAGAGTTAGAGACTGAGGCAAAAAAATTGTTTAACCCGTATGTTGTAATCTTCTCGGTTTTAGCTATTGCTAACACAGCCGAATTCGTCGATGACTCAACCTGGCGAGTGCGAATTCAGGGCCGCCAGTACATCGAGGGGGAGGTAGTGCAGTCGGCGAGTGAGCAGATCAAAGTGTCTTCCAATGGGAATTCAGCGACGATTGAAATCACTGCTGAACTGGTCAAGGATGTCTACGCGCTGTATTCGTGGATCTATGATGCACGAGCGGATGACAGAATAACAGTGGTACGCAATGTCGCGACATTATACGCCAACACTCTTGCTGAGTTAATTACTGATGCCGAGCCGATATTGAGTTCAGCCCAATCAAATAGGCAATTCTATGTAAAAGAGAGCGTGGATGAGTTCTTTGAATTCCGGCAAGATCTGACCGAGAGCGCCTTCAACATCCAGAGCGAATATGTTAGACTTAGATCCGAACTGATGAACGATCTGTCTCGCGACCTATTCAGGACATTTGCGTTCATTGTGATTATTGGAGCCACAGTCGTATTCCGTTTGGATGATCTTCTTCCACCCACACCCACATATATTGGCGTCGCTACGCTGTTGGGAGTCTATTGTTTGATCACTCTCCGACGGATTTTTGGCATCAGAAATCAGTTTATAGATCTTGTTGGTTCTCAGACAGAACAGGTTGATTTTTACAAGAAATTTTTCAGTGATAAGGAGCTCACCCAGCGTGGTATCGGTCTTGAAACCACTTCTCCTTGGTGGGGACGGCCGTTTCGGTGGTGGTGGAATATTAGGAATAAAGATCCCAATCAGGCTAAGGTGAAATACGGGTTCGCCCTTGACCTGCTGATATACTACATATTGATACTTGTAGTGTTATGCATAGCGGCCCTGCTTACGCTTGAGGCGTTAAGCATCACAGATTTCATCACTCAAATTCCATCTGCGTAGTAACCTAACACAATTATTAATATCGTCAACCAGCACTAACGTTCCGGGATTGCGAGGTCAATTTGAGACTCATATTCACTTTTACAACCTAATCAAACGCTGTACAACAATCGGTCGCCCAGCCATCGATGATACATATCGACCTACTCCAAATCAGATTATCCGAAATGCCTCTTGACGTACTCTTCCGAATCGCTTGAACTGAGTTGTTTCGTGTCGCTATCCTTTCTGACGAATAACTCATCTCCGCTGAATTCGATGGGCTCGTCACTGGGTTCTACCTTCACTACACATACCGACTTCTCGCTCAAAGTCTCGAATTGAACGCCGGTCTTCTGTGTAGCAAACGTTTCACCCAAGTGCTCCGTCAGAGCGTTCTCAAGCTGCTTTTTGAACCCTTCTTGTCCTTTCGTGATTGATTTGAAATCCTTTTCGAGACCCTGAACGTTCCCGTCTTTGTCGACGCCAATGATCAGGTGGCCCCCTGCAGCAATAGCAAATGCAGCAACATGTTGAGCGACTCTTTCTTTTGCGAGGGCGTCAGATTCCGTATCAGGCAGGAGATGCTCTTCGAATTCGACTGTCTTGCTTCGACCCTTCTCAATCAGCCCCCGAGTATCTTGCTTGGAAGAGCTGACGAACTGATTGAATAGCCAGCTCTGGAATACCTCTGCAATGTAGACCAGCTCCCTGCCCGATTGTCCCAGGAACGCTCAATGGTAGAAAGTCTACTTGAAGATATCCGGGACACCCGGAACGCGCTATTCCACTTCCGTGCGGAAGCCGATGAAGTTGATCGGGATCAGTTGGACATCGCTCATTCGTACTTCACCGGTATCGCCAACACAGTATAGCCAGTGTTCGCTGCTTCTCTGCATATTCGAGAGGCGAGACCAAGGGAATGCACCGACGAGTATGGTTTGTGGCCACACAGCATTCCACCACAATGCTAATGTCCTATAGAAATATATTTTGTAGTAGTTATGCTCAAAGGGCATTTTCAGTCGGCGGGGGCGAGTATCGAGCACGGGGATACGAGTGTGCTCTTTCCCGTTGAGGAACTCGATGCGACAGTCCTTCAGCGTCGAGATGCGGAACTCGCGCTTGCCGACGCTGACGCGGAGAACGTCACCGTCATCGCTCCAACAAGCCTGGCGAGCAGTTACTTCCTCACGCAGCACGTCCTCACCGCGATCCCCGTCGATGAGCTTTTACCCGGAGTCCGGTCGAAGCTCGCCGATGGGCTTGACACCGCGATTGAGACGTTTGACCTCATCCAGATCGGCAAGTGGGTCACCGACAGTCCCGACCACTCCCTCGCCGAATACACGGACGCGTGACCGGCAGTATGGACGACGAATCGAAGACGAACACTGCGGCACGGCCACCCTTTCACGATGACTGACTCGCTTACAGACGACTACCCGGAGGCTGCCCCGTTCATTCAGCAAGCGGTTGAGGAGCACGGTGAAGAGTGGGTGCTGGAAAACTACTACGAGCAACTGTACCCACTCGCGCGAGTGATGGCGATGCCTGACAAGGACGAACTCCCGTTCTACGACCCGGATGAGCACGACACGATGACAGAGGACGAGAAGGTGGAGATGTATCAAGCGTGGGCCGAATACCGAGAGAATCTCCGCAAGGGAAGAAAACCCGACGAGTGACTGCCGCCCTACATTTTTCTCAGCGGTAGTCGTTGAGTGACGTATGGATTCGGATCGAGCCCGTGGAGTTCTACTAGGGTTGGCGTGCGGGGATGCGCTTGGCCGACCGGTGGAGTTCAAGTCTGCGTCCGAGATCAGTGCTGAACACGGGCGGCTCGACGAGATGATTGGGCACGGTACGTGGAACCAACCCGCTGGGACAATTACTGATGACACAGAACAGGCGCTGTGTATCGCTCGTAGTTTCGTCGAACAGCAGGCGTTCGATCCGGCGGATGTCGCGGACCGGTTCGTCGCGTGGTACGACACTGGCCCGTTCGACATTGGAGGGATGACGAGACGGGCACTCACCCGGCTCAAACGCGGTGACGAGTGGGACAAGGCCGGTCAGCAAGTCTGGGAGCAAAGCCCGGAGGGCCAGAACGCGGGGAACGGGAGTGTGATGCGGTGCGCGCCGCTTGCAATCCCGTACGTGGCGGACTGGGAGCGACTCGCCGAGGTGAGTCGGCAGTCCTCGCAGATCACGCACGCTGACCCGCGGTGTACGTACGGGTGTGCAGTTCTGAACGTTACCATCGCCGGCCTGCTTGACGACGCGGCGTCGCCGTTGGGAGATGCTCTCGACTACGTCGGTTCGGACGCACCTGACGAGCTTATGGCGGCGCTTGAACCACTCGCTCGCGGTGAGTCACCTGATGGCTTAGAGACGTCAGGATACGTCGTGCATTCATTACAGACAGCACTCCACGATGGTCTGGTCGCGGAGAGTGCCGAGGAGGCGATTGTGACCGGTGTCAACCGTGGCGGTGACACCGATACGATTGGCGCGATAGCGGGTGCGGTCGCTGGCGCACGATTCGGGGCATCGGCGCTCCCTGATCGATGGCTTGCAGCTATCGATGAAGCTGAGGAACTCGAATCACTGGCAGAGCAACTCACGTCGGTGTAATACTGACGACCGAAAGAGCGATCTTATCAGTCAAGTTCCGAACCTCGCCTATGCAGTTTTATTAAAGGTCTGTTCAATGGAGTTTGTATGGTGGATGTGGAGTTTCGGGATATAGACAGAACTGTATCTGATCTCCGGGATTTCGCTCAACGGGTGGAAGCGCTTACTGAGCGTGGAGACATTCGCCGTCCTTGGCCGACACTCCGTATTCTCGGACGACGGAATAGAGAACGGTACTGGCAAGCGTATCTTGCGTATTTCCTGGACCCATCCAAACCTCATGGCTTCCGGGGAGTTCTTTTAGAAGAGATTCTGGAGATGGTGTCAGAAGAAACGAGTTTCACGCGAGATCTGTTGCATCCAGACTGGGATCTGGTGGAAATAGAAGCTGAAGCAAGTGGTGACGATGGTCGGCCAGATATCCTCATCTACCAGCCCGATAGATGGTTCATCTGTTTTGAATTGAAAGTCAACGCGAGCTACGACGCTGGACAGCTGAAAAGGTATGTTGAAGCCACTGAATTCAGCAATTTGGATGTAACAGAGTATGACCCTGAACGGCGATTCTACATCTATATTGATACTGAGCAGCCGACGGGATTCCCGCCGGATGCGGATGCCGAAAACGAGTTTGCGATGGTTACTTGGAACGAGATCGCTAGGGCGATAGACACGGTAACGGCCCCTCCTAACGGTCACTATCCCGTTCGAAGCATTGAGCAGTTGAGAGACTACCGTGAGCTGATTTCGTACAAGACAAACATGGATCAGGATGACAGAACCTATCGAGAACTAAAAGACGAGTACATCGAACATCGAGACGCAATTCGTGCTGCTAACGAGGCAGGCAAGGAGTTTATCGCTCGGAACTTAGCCCACGAATGGGTTAGTGCGATATCTACCGGCGATTTTCAACCGGACTTCTGGGACGAAAACTGGGCGATTCACTATAGAGAAAATCGTGATTCACCGGGCTGGGGACAAATATACCGCAGAAACTGGAAGCAGAAAGACGACATAGACATTGACGTCCATTTCGAACATAAACCACGGTGGAAGCACTTCCAAAAGGGAGTACTAGTTCTCAACCTTGAAATCGAAGGAGGGAGTGACGCAAACGACTCGATCAAATCCTGTTGGAATGAAAATAAGGATGTTGTCCGGAGTCGGACACCGGAGACTATGGAAATCGGTTCCCCAAGCCGTCGGAACAAATACATGCTGAAATCCAAGGACGGCGCTTATGAATACACACCCGGCGATCCAGACGCATACTTCGAAGCTCTACAGGACGCGCTCGAAGATAACAAACCAGTAGCTGAGATTGTAGATGAGATAATCACCGAACTTCCGTTTGAGGATCCAACGGCCGTTCAACTCTGAGAAACTCATTCAACTGCCCGTGGACGCGGTTTACTACTCCGTCAGTCTATAGCCACGAGAGCCCGGTGTTGAGTTCTTCGAGGAATGTCGGTCTTACTCGCGCCTCAGGCGGGAATGCGAGTTGCTCGCCATCTCGGTTAAGAATGGTTTCTCGGAGGAACGGGTGGGCGGGGTCGAAGGATGGACTGGTTCGGATGCGGTAGTCACTGTCGATAGTGAAGAGGGCGGCATCGAACGCGCGGTGGTGGAGCGCGTTTAACACGAGGACGTTCTCTGGGTGCTCGGCCAGGTCAGGGTGTTGACTTCGCGGGAGGACGTGGGCTAAATTTAGGAGGTCTGCTTCTTGAATGCCGGTCATGGTGCACGCGTGGCCGTATCGGTCGAAGGCGTTGTCACGGAAGGCGTCGCTCACGATGGTTTCGGAGGTTTCGTAGCGTCGGATCCGTCCGGTTTGGTCGAGGGTTTCGCCGGTTGGCCATTGCGCGACGTCGCCGGTTTCGACCCAGCGCGTCCAGACATCCGGTGCGTGGTTGTCGTCGTTCAGTTGGGCGCGGTCGTGCAGCCACGTGACGGGGACCGACTGGGTGTTGAGGATCGAGAAGTGAAAGAGATAATTCGGGATCTGCGTGCCGGTGTCGTCTTGATAGGACCGGACTTCGAAGTGGTCCGGAACGCACAGCCCGCAGAATTCGACGACGCCGGATTCGGGTTTCCGGAACACGAGGACTGGCGGGACGTCCTCGCGTCGACCAGCTGCGGCCCGGTCGAATGCCGTCTTGATTTTCTGGTTCTTGATGGATTCGTCGTATGGGTTGTCGGCTTTGGCGTCGCCCCAGTAACTGATGTAGCCGGCGTTGACGGCGAGTGTGTCTTCCCACGGATCGTCGTGTTGGGAGATGCCGCTGTCGTTCGAAACGAGGACGAGCGCTGCGGGCGTCTCAGATCGACTGGCGCTGAGAGCTCGGATGCCGCCGGTGTTTTTGATGCCAGCGTCTAGTTGGCCGCGAATCCAGCGCAGGAACTGGTCGGCAGAGTTGCGATAACTCCCGGTGTCGCGGTACTGCTCGCCGACGCGGAACCTGCGCTGCATGCTAGCAGGGTCGTTTCGTCTGCTGTGTAATAACAGTGCCCGGTATCGACGATGTATACTGAGTGTCCTCTCCGCCGGGTATCTACTGTGTCAATAATCCTTCTGAGTGGCGATAGAGATATCTCTCTGCGAAAATGGGCGTGCTGTTGGGGTGGGTGTCCGCATACTTGACGGAGCGGTTGGGAGCGATTCGTCGCTTTCGGCTTCACCGGTCCGCGCGGTCCAGGTGTTCATACCTCGTGGCAAGGTGTTGTTCTGTGGCGTGACGGCGTCACTTTGATTTTCATTGTGGGTGACTGATGCGTATGAGTCGAAGTATCGCAACGGAACTGACGAAGATACAGCGGCGACTTGCCGCGCTTCCGGAGGCCGAAGAGCCTCCACCGACCACGTTACAGGTGCTCGACCGGAGCACACAAGAGCGTGACTGGCAGCAGTTCCTCGTTCATTTCCTGACGCCCGACGCCCCACACGGGCTCGACCACGCTGTCTTAGAACACGTACTCGCTGCGCTGTCTGACCGCGATGATTCGAGGTATGCGTTTTCGCGGTTTGACATCGATGAGATACAGATCGCACAAGAAGTGTCTACGTCCGATGGCATTCCGGACGTCGTGATGTGGGCGTCCGACGAGTGGTTCATCTGCTGGGAGTTGAAAGTCCACGCATCAGAAGGGCAAGACCAGACAGAGCGGTACGTCGGCGTCGATTCGTTCGACGGGATCGGGGTTGACAAAGCCGACGTCCCCACTGACGGCCAGCACTACGTGTTTTTAGCCCCTGAGTCGGCGTCGTCACCGGCTGCCGACGACTTTGTGCATGTCTCGTGGGAGTGGCTAGCTGCGGAGCTTCAGTCGTTCCTGATGGAGAGTTACGATGAGTACCCGGCGCGAACCACGGCGCAGTTGAAAGACTTCGTCGACACGATTCGGAGTGAACTCACAATGACCGAATACCAGGAGAATCAGCAGGAGATGGTGGAACTGTACGTCGAAAACTACGGTGTGATCTCGGACCTAGAGACAGCGTTTGAGGAGGAGTGGTCGGAGTTTGAATCGACGTGGGGACGGCGGCTGGCGCAGACGCTGGATGGTGTTGAACTAATCGAGGATGCAGATGTGCCGGAGGAGTACGCCGCGGTCCAGGTGGAGATGAAGTCGGGGGAGCGCCGGCAGTGGACGTTCCGCCAGGGGAAGTCAGATTGGTCGTGGCTATTCCCCCGGGAGTGGTGGAAGAAACTGGATGAGGGCCGAGCGGTTTCGGATGCGACGAAACCGAACGCGCGGGTCGGACTGGTCCACCGGCTTGACTGGCATCAAACGGAGGCCGTCCGGGATCACATGTTGGTTGTTTACCTTCGAAATGCCCCGTCGGGCCACGATAGCTTCTACGATAATTTCGCCGCGCGGTTCAGTGACGCCAGCGCGGAAATCGCGGAGGCGATTGACGGAACGAACTTCACAATTACGGGCAATAAGTCGAATCTCCTCCGTGCTGAGTACGACATTGACGTCGATTCACACGCCGACTTCTTCGACGCGTACGTGGACGCCTTGGCCCAAGCTGTCCGAGAGAGTGCTGTCGAAAACTCGGAGTTGGTCGAGAGTATTGACCGGCTGTATGAGACGACGGTGGCGGAGGACGTCTCAGTGTAACCTGCGGGTGAGTTTACCCGGCCGTGTCTCTGAGATTCAGTCCGGTGTGAATCCGATTGGAACGGTGAGGAGGTCAGCGTCGTCGCCCCATGCTAGGTATCGATACTGTCGGTAGCGTGATCCCTGGCGTGGATCCAGGCCAGAGTAATCGATTATCGGTGACGGGTCTTCTGAGTCTTCTTCGTCCTCCTCGTCGTCTGGGTACGTCAGCAGCGCCGCACGGATTGAAGCACGCCGGTTCACATCCAGCTGCTCGGGTTCAAGCAAGTACTCGTGCGATTGCAAGACCTCCTTTTGAGACTGAGTGAGGGAGTCCCGCGTCGGCCGTTCTTGAGTAATCACGTCGCGTATCTCTCGACTACGACGTTCAACTTCGTTGACGACAACTCCAAGGATGTCCCTATCACCGGACTCAAACGGCGGTTCTCTATCAATCAGGTTCCCAGGGAACCGGGAGTCCAGCAATTGACTCTCGTATCCGTGTAGCTGCTGGTACCCCGCAGTTGGGGCTGTACTGCTGTGCGTTCGGAGTGGGACACCAATGAGCGTCGCGCGCGTGAGGGCTCTAATCTCGGGCCACGTGTAGAGGAAGTCGGAGTCCATACGATGATACGCGTTTGGCTCTGAGTACCGCGGTTCGGTTTTGTCTTTGAGGTAGACCGATGAGAACGTCGGGCTGGATTCGTGTACCGGCACCCAGAACGCGGTGTACTCGTGCAGGTTATCCTGGTGTTTTGGGAGTGTGGCGAGTGCTTCGACGTCGAGGAAGACGGTCGCGCTTAGCACGTCGCCGAGGCCGGTGAGGTCAGTGACGACTGGGAGTGCGTAGAACGTGAGTCCGGGGAGCGGAGCGCGGCCGAGTAGTGTTTTGGCTTGTTGGCCGTTGAACGGGAATTTAACTGCTGTCTGTGGGTTTCCGGGGTCGAAGGTGCGGTCGTCGATCTCACTGTAGACGGCCTTGTACTGGAGTTCGAGCCGTGACGCGGTACTGAATTCGATGTCGTAGCCGCCCTCGGCTTCCTCATGCTACGTCGGGACGATAGCAACCCCCGCGTCGAAATCACCCTTGGCTAACTGCTGCTGCTGCGTCGCATTCACCAGAAGCGACGACTTAGAAGGGTAGTCAGTCATACACTGACCGTAGACTCATGATGTGATTATTCTTCGGCTGAAACGTTTGGAGAGGTTCTGTGATGAATGCTGCCTAGCGGCGCGGAGAGACAAAACGGTTAGACTTTGAGTAGATGGTCGTAGACTCTCTCGGTCGTCTGAATACTGCGATGACGAAGGCGGACATCATACAGCGTGTTTCCGTCTTCTTCGTTCATCATTCGATAAGCAACGCCGTGCCGTAGCGCGTGAGGTGTCACGTCGCTTGGATCACCTCTACTTCCATCAAGTTTGTAGGGTCGAATCCCAGCCCCCTCAGCGATCTTGCGAAGCATGTTCCGCACGCCTTGTTCGCTGATGCGCTCCGAAGATCTTGATGGGAAGAGGGCTGGCGTGTCCTTCCATCGGTTGGTGAGATACGCTGAGAGCAGCCGTGTCGTGTCGTCGGCGAGTTCGAGGGTCACCGGCGGTGGGGAGTTCTGATTCGGGTAGTCCTTCTGCAGTTCCGTGGGGAGGTAGAGCTCCGAGTTGTTGTTCCGGAGTAGTTCGATATCGAGCTGGACGAGTTCACCTACTCGAAGCCCAGTATCGTACATCGTCGTGACAATTGCTTCGTTTCGCTGCTGAAGATAGTCTGCACCAGTCGCGTAACTTGCCGAACGGAGTGACTCGACTTGATCGGGGGTCACCCACACTTTCGCCCGAACTTGGGAATTTGCGTGCTCGCCCATTTTGACCAATCCTCTTTATAAACAGTACTGTGCCTCAACCACTTGAACTTTGGATTCCACAAATAGACTCCAAAGTTAGAATAACACTGGAACTTTCTCGCTCTCTCCGCACCCCCGGATTCTTATTTAGAAGGCAATCACACGAGCCAATATAGATCATGACTGAAGACAACACAAATAGATCTGATCCCAAAGATGAACTTTCTAATGAATTTCGAGAATCCTTCTTTGGCTCTGAAGAGCAAGACCAGCAGGCAAGTGAATCAAAGGAATTCAGCGCATCGGGACCAACTACTCAGGAACTCAGAGAACTTTCTCATGAAAAAATCCGAGAAAAATATGGTGTAGATGATGAGGACCATCCTCTAGTAAAGCAAACCGGCAAAGCACATATTCAACGTAGGGTCGAGCCAACGGCGGAGAACGCTGTATTTTTTCTGTTTCTTCAAGGGCTTAGCGATAGCGTAGAACGAATCAGCTCCGATGTTCAGGAGAATTTGGATCGAGGTGAGACTACTAGAGTAGATCTGCCCTTAGGTGAGGTTGGTATAGGTCTCTTCCAAATTCATGCTTTGACTATCTCATATTTTGAAGCGAGTTCATATCTCTTGGTCACAGATAAGCTCCGAAGATCCGGTGTGCCGATCCAGCCGTTTGTTGATTACTATGACTCGACTCCTTGGAAGGAGGTGGTGGAAGACCATATGAATCATGAGGAGACAATCCAGGCGATCTACTCTGATCTAGAGGAAAAGGCGAATGCTGGTCAGTATCAGCATATGCTTGACCGTGCGGACCTGATCGATAGTACGCTTTTTGACCTGGTTGACGATGTAAGAGAAGCCAGGAATACCTATATTCATAATCCGATGCTGATGGTTGAGATTGCGGGTCACAAGCAAGTGATTGAGATGATTGCCAAGTGTATATCTGTGATTACAGAAATTGAAGAGTTGCTCGAACAGGAGTTAGAGATCGATTGGACGATCTACAAAGCCTTAGAAGGAATTGAATAAGTGGAAGAGAGGTACAGCATACAGAAATCGTATCGTTCGCCAAGCGGAGGGTTGACGGAGTAAGGGTGAGTGGTCCGCAAGGGTGCTCGCGTGTTGGTTCATGGTCGGTCGTGCCGAGATTAGTCGCCGCGGTAGGCGGGATGGACGCTGGGGTTGAGGAAGTAGCCCTGTTTGCGGTGGAGGCGGTCCGCGGTGGCCAGTTCGGCTTCCTTTGCCTCGTCTTCGGTATCGTACCAGTCGATGTTGTGGACATCAACAGGTCGGAAGATGTTGGTGAACTTCGAGCCGGTCGTGAACGGGTCGAGGTGTTCGTCGATGCGCCGATATGGATTCTTGGTGTAGCCGACGTAGACAACAGGGGCGTTGTTCATGGCGTAGGCAGTCTGGAACTCGGGGGAGACCTCGTGCGATGTGTCTTCGTCGCTGAGACGACGCTGTAGTTCGACGTTCTTGATGTGTTCACACTCAATGGTGTAGACGGCGTAGGGCTTGGGGAGCTTGTAGATGGACGGCACGTCTTCATCGGCCATTCCGAGTATCCAAAAGTCCTCATCGTCCTCGGAACGTTCGGGCTCGGTACTCTCTATACGGTGATGGAGTTCGATGTGCCCGCTGACTATGCGAAGTGCAGTTGGGGAGACTGCTGCGGGTCCGGCATCGTGCGAGTATGGTGGTTCAACGGCCATATAGTGCGGCCTCGTGTGTCATATAACTCCGATATTGGAACAAATAAGCCCTCCGCCCGGGACGGAAACGAGTGCTCATAGAGAACAGTGTGTTCCGCCGGAGACGAGTCAGTTGCCGGGATAGACAATCGAGGGATCACGGGTGGGGTCGGCATCAGCTGGGAGGGTTGAGTAGGCACCGTTAGACTCGCGGGAAGTAAGTGCGAGGATGGCGGCATCAAGCACGTCGTCGACGCGACCTGACTGGATTCGATGATGCCATTGGCTGTTCGTCCGCCGTTCGTCAACGAGGTCAAGAACTGGTTGGAAGGACTCGTCGCCGTGCTTGATGAGACACTGTTTCCGGGTTTCGAAACCTGCGTCACTTTTCTTCGATGGGAGATCGTCGCCATAGTATGCTTTGAAACACACCTCTGGGTGGCTTTCGTAGATCGTCTCATGTGCGGTGTCGAATTCATCCAGCACGGTGTTCACTTCCCGGATACGCGGGATGAGGCCCCAACTGTGGCTTCCTAACCCGCGCGTATTCTTCGTTACGGCGTCGTCGTAGTCTCGCGCTGTCACTGCGTCGGTGTTTGGTGTCCAGAAGACGGTGCTGCCGCGTGATCCGAGGAAGTCCTTTGCTTTCTGGTCGCACTCACGGTCTCCTTCATGTCGCAGGTGAACTGGGATGTCCACGAGGATCTTGTTTGCCCGATTCCTGTATTCGTGCCAGACGTTGAGCAGAGAGGGTTCTGTACTGATGTCGGTGGTTTCTGGGGTCGCTTCGACGACGACCCATGATCCGCTCGCCCAGTCCACGCCGACGTGAGATTCCATAGAGAAGAGAATTGAGGAGAACACTTAGTTTTCAGTTACCGACTCCTTGAACCCTTCATCGGTGACAACTGTCAGCGGTCGTGCTGAATACAGCGCGCTAGTCTACCAAGATACTCACCTGTCTTCAGGGATGCTTAGAGACCTAAATTCAATCCTTCCGCTCATAACTGGGTTCATACTCGCCATGTCGCACAAACCAGTCCAAGCGGTACTGAAAGGCCCGAATCACGTTTTGCATCTCCTCAGCTGTTAGACCATCTGCAACCGGCAGTGGGTTCGCAGACTGATGACTCGCCATCCGCACTTCAACCTTCCACTCCTCATCTCCCTGAGTCTCCGAATGCTCATCTCGATCAACAAAAACACCAAGTCCAGAGTACGTCTTCTGAGACCCGTTGGTCCGAGCATTCCACTGAGCTTCATTTTCGTAGAAGTCCGCTGGGTCTGGGACGAAACCGTTGTCCAACTCGTCGCGGGCGTACTCTGCCGCCTGTTTTACTGGCTCAGGATACGGATCATTAGTGCTCATTGTAGGTTTACAGCAGTGTTTGAAATCGCTGATTTAATAGAGTGGTCGATTCACTCTCGTAGCTAAGGACTGATTCCCAGATGTATTCGGCGAGTAGTAGGGTACTGACGGCCTTCTGGGTCCCGGGCTTCAGGTTTGAGGACTATTCTGAGGAGTCGTCGGTTCAAATCTTGTCTCGAAAGCTGGCTACGGCGTCTGTGTGTCGTTGCTTGCTTTCTTGTAGCTGTTGGGTCGTTTCACGGATGTTTTGTTCCTCGGTGATTCGGCCAAGGATGCTGCTGCGGGGGTGAGTTCGTACAGTTTCGTCTTGCCACCGTCGTCGGGGTAGTGGAAGTACTCTTTCCAGAGTCCGAGCTTGGCCCCTTCTGTGAGTCTGTTGGCGACTGTGCCGTGACTTGCGACGACTGCGGTGTCGATTTCGCTGAATCGTTTTGGCCCGTCGCTTAGCTGGGCGAGGATCTCGACGGCCCCTTTCTTTTCGAAGAATTCCTTGATCTCGTCTTTTTCGAGGTTCTGTTTTCTCGGTTCCTCTGGCTTCGAATACGTCCCGATTTCAGGATCGTCATCATCACCAATTCTGACGCTGTCTTCCAGTTCTGGAGTATTCGTTGCTGGATTTTGGCTTCGTTCTAAGTTCGTGCTCTCACTGTTTTCTTCAGTTTGACGCCTTGCCAACTGCTGTTCCGAATATTCTGTCGTAGGAGACGGGCACCTTGGAGTTGTGCGTATTTGAAATTGGTCTCGTTTAGCGTACACTGCTGTATAAGTGTGTTACTGAGATCAGCTTGTTCAAAAGTAGACCCCTCCAGCTGTACGCCCTTGATTGACATCGAAGAAAGTTGGCTATACGCAAAGTTCGAGTCCACCATGGTACAGCCAGTGAACGAGAGAGCCACTCCGAAATCCTCACTGTGCTTTTCTGAGACAGTCAGTGATTGCAGATATGCTTCGTCGAGTCTGATAGTGAGCGTGAGGTTCGAGAACATCTGCGGCCAGGATCTCTCGTGTTCGTTTGCAGCCCGGAGCTGGTCAACGGGTTTACCCGCCTCTTCAGCATGCCAGGTGCAGCGGTCGTAGTCTTTTCAAACAGGACGGTAGCAGGACCATGCTCCAATGTTTCTGAACAGTGTTCTGAATCGATTTCATGCTGGCATCTCTGGGAAGCGTCAAATGTATCTGGGAGATCGCTGGGATATACGACGTCGTAGAATCGCGCCATTGCCACAGCCATAACGGTTCATCTTTCCCGTCAGCACTCTGTATAATAACCTTGTCTCCTTAGTTCAGAATTAGAGAAAGGATTATAGCCAGTAGCGGTGGTTTTGGTACGTTCTTTGGCGATCGGGCTGGCGAGTGTTGAGGTACTATCTACGACACTACCATTAGGCAATACGCTTCCAACGCACTATCGACTAGATTTTCATGGCAGCGAAAGTCATCGAGGTCTGCAGCAGACAGTGTATCGATTATTCTGTACCCAGATACCTGTCCATAATTCCTGAACCAATAAAAACTAATCATAGTACTCTACTGATATGAGACAATATATGTCGCAAGAACCAGATGGAGAGGACCCTACTGTCTCCCAGAAGGTGGAACCAACACCGGCTTCTGAGGGAATCACTCAGCATTTGAGAGGGATATGGAACGGTATTAGGGAAGTCTATGAAATACATCGACTGAAGATTGGTATATTTGGGACGATATCCACAGTCCTCTTCCAAATTCTGTTTGCGGATGAAATAGAACGGATACTACCTGCAATAGTCGGTGATGTCTCGAATTTCCTTACATCAAATACCGGCCTGGCGATTCTCGCTACGGTAATTATCGCTCTTCAAGCATGGGCACTAAGACTAATTCGTGCAGTTGGTAGTGAGGTAGAGAGCACGGATCGACTTCGACCGGATGGTGGTGATAAGAATCTCCCTCCAAGAGATTCCAAAGGCCGGTTCAAAAGTACAGGCAGTGGGCCATCCATAATCTTCGTGGTTGCAGTCGTGATGATGGGCTATCTACTGGGGTCTCAATACGGAGAAACAGAGGCGATACTTGGTGGTGTTGCAGCGTTTCTGCTGCTAATATGGACGGATAATTTGTGAATTGTGCAGCGTATTTTGAGCGCTAAGCGATCATCAGTGAAACTCCGCGTGATGGTCAGTAAAATCGAACTCGATACTGGCTATGCGATTCAACATTGATGTCGCTCAGACACTGTTCTGACCGCCCGACATCAAATGGAGAACATTCATAGATATCGTAGGTGACGCTATCGCCCTGTCGTCGTGCTCGGAGGTATACCGGAATCATATCCAGATGCGAATCGCTAGCTTCGGATTGCACGCTCATGAGCGGATAGAAGAGTTTGTGCTTGGCGAGTGATCGCTTTGGGCCAGTCTTCGCCTCAAGCACGACTAACACTCGCTCACCGTTGCGACGACTTACGAAGCAGGCATCGATCTCGACCTGCCCATTGTTATGGGGCAGCGTCGTCGGCTGTGTCATGTGTGGCCGAAAGCTGAAATCAAAAGTTGATGCGACTGTAACTGGGGCTGTACCGACTGACTCGACGTCTAAATCCAGAGCCTGGCTCAAGAGTCCAGTTGTCAATGAAAGGTTGACTAAGGACGACTCCGAAAATCGTGGTAAGTATCGATACGCCTCCAGCATATCTTGTGTTTGCTGGTCGTACTCCTGTACGTCTTCACTGTCCGGCTGCAGGTTGATTTCAGTTCGCTGCTTCGATGGGAAGGCAGTTTCCTCGATAAAGAAGTCGTCCAGCCCTCCTTCAACTCTGACTAAGCCGAATTGAGTTCCCGTACCATCGGGTGCACTTCCGAGCCGAAGGACCATGGTATCGTTCTGGCGCAACTCGTCGGCCAACTCCCGTTTCCTGTCGATTGAGATTTCAGCAGCGGTCCGGAAATCACGTGGATCTCGGCCGATTTCTGTAATGTAGTCTCGAAACGACTGCGGACCGTATACACCAGCGGAATCGTCAAGAAGTGTCTCTATTGCAGGCGTCCAGTGGCTATCAGTCATTCGGCAGTACTCCCTCTGAAATCTGCGTCCATCTGTTCGTCCAGAAACTCTGGAATCGATATTATTTCAATCGTTCTATCCTCAAATACCCGTATGGATGATTCTTCGTGCGACTGTGTATTTTGCGAAGTCGTCGCCGACAAGCAAAGCGCGACCGTGTTGCTCGAGTCAGAAGGCTACCTGTGCATTCTCGATAAGTATCCCGTCAACGAAGGCCATGCCCTGGTTTTTCCCACAGAGCACATTCAATATCTTCAAGAGAGTAACTGGGAGGCTCTCAACTCTTTTCTCAGCGAAGCCATTGAAGAGGTAAACAGTCGTTATGAGCCCGATGCGATGAATATTGGGATCAACGATGGACCAGAGGCAGGCCAGACTATTCCACATCTTCACTGGCACATTATCCCTCGCTATGAGGGAGATATACCGGATCCAACCGGCGGTGTTCGTGGTGTCATTCCCAAGCAGAGAAAATACGACTGAGGAACTTGAGCCAAGAAGTTTGAAGTCAATGGGATGAAACTTTTGTATACAGGGGTCGAATATCTTTTCAGTACGATATAGGGTGTGTGCTATAATATGTGGTTTCAAACATATTTCGCGAGTTCCTTGTCAGTCATACTTTGATTAATAGCTAAGTCAAATCGATCAACGGATTCAATCGTCTTCCCATGGTTATCTTCTATGTGCTTTATTGCTTCTGAAGCACCCGTTGTAATTCCATCCGCTACTAAATGTCCCTTATCAATGTTACCCATGTCCATATATGCGAATAGCTGATATACGTCAAGTCCACTTGCCTGGTTTACTTTTAATTCCCATGCTTCCCCATCTGATAAAATATCGATGAATCCTTCCAGCCCACCAACGACGTATTCTGTCTCCACATCTTTACAGCTGTAGGGTGGTTTTTCCAACAAATTAGATAGTCTATCTCTGAGACACGGTTCTGGTATTTGCCCAGGAATGCTTTCTTCTTCCAAATAGTCATTAGAGTGTAAAAAATCCCGTATCTTATTTAACATAGCCTCAAATTCGGTGCCACCAATAATTCTATTCTTAGTAATCGCTGTCGAAAATCCATCTATGAGGTCGATCTCTCCGCGAATTCTATTGTATTGTGGGTGAGTGGTATTCACAATATTTATTTCCTCAAGCTGGTGAAATTGGATAACCCTATCGTGCTGTATGAGATCTAATCCTTGATTTGATAATCCTCTATAGTATGGTTCATAATTCTTCGGAGGATTTATTCCGAGGCTTTCGTACTCTGCATCGTCTTCGGGTGCATACCCAAATGTTAGCTTTACTTTCCAGCCATCTCCCTCTGTACCTTCAAATATCTCCTTATGGACCACAGGATCATTTACTCTTGTGCTTGGGTGAAAATAGATGGGCCTTACATCATCTGGATTGATTTTCCGCGTTTCGCCCTTATCGAGATTTTTGTGCTTAATTTCGATTTTTAGATTGTCTTCTGGCTTCCCTATTAGTCGGCGGTATCGGGCACCAAGATAAGATTTAATACGACAGTCATACACTTGAGCACTTTCTTGAAGGATTTCATTCAAATCTCTAATTCTGATCTCAGTACCATGATCCCAGTCCACGTCTTCCGTCTCATGAGGAATCTCTCCATACGAAAATTCTTCAATTACCGTGGCGGAATCTTCATCCGTATGCTTAGTTTTCAAATACGCAAGTTCACCAGCAGCTGAGATTGCTTGCTTCATTCCAAGTCCATGTTCATTTAAAGGATGGTCAGATTCGGAGGTAGTACCCGCCGGTGAGATTGCATTTGGAAGGCTCGAGTGAGCGATCCCAGATGCATCATCTCGAATTGAAAAATAGGATTCATCCGGGTTTTCATTCGAAAGACCGATCTCAATTTGTATGTGTATCTCCTGATCGTTAACTCGAGCTGCGACAGCATTATCAATAAGCTCTGATATCAAATCTACGTCATTATAGTCATTGTTACCCAGTACGTCGAAAACGCGGTCTGAGGCTGGGACTTCTAAGTTACCTTTTTTACCCATATTAGCACCATATACAAGTAGAATATTAATACTTAACCTGAAATGAGATCGTTGATCTAAACTGTATCTCGTATCTGTATACATTATACATATATTTTTATGCATTTTTGTGTACATCAAATACTGTGATACCGTCGTACTCTTGCTACAGCTTTTTAGCTACAATCATCGAACCCGAGAGTAACTTCTAGTCACAAATACATAGCCTGTACCCGAGGTAACCACCTCTAAGGAGTGATCGTTAAATATTTTCCTACTTAGAGGTCCTAATACCGAAATGATATAAATTATATTGGCAGCGTCAGACAAAGGCTCTCAATCTCCGGGGCTAAGGAGATCACTTGTGACTTCCGCTGGAGCTCACCTCGACGGTCCTCGATTCTATCCTCCAACTTTCCCAATCGATCCTGTTGCTTTCGAATAGCGATGTCCATATCAGTCCCTGCTTCCGCTCTCCGCTCGTACTCAGCGATGAACGTCTCAATCCGTTCTCGCTCGGAGTCAGCGTAGGCTTCGAGGTCTGCGAGTTCTTGTTGCGTTTCTTCCTGCCGCCGCACTTGCACTTCATCGCGGCGTGAGGCGACCCGCTGACTAAGGTATCGGTCGGCGGAAGAGCGTATTTCACCCTCGTTTTCCAACAACACTCGAATTGGTTCTTCGTCAGGTGACCCTTTGATACTGTCCCCATCGATGACTCGCTGTCCGAGGCGTTCCTGTGGATCTTTGTGTGCTGCATCGACGAAGACCGGAAGAATCTCTTCCCGAATTACTTCGCCGGTACCATCCTCGAACCGAACTCG
This sequence comes from Haloarcula amylovorans, assembly GCF_004681185.1. GTDB lineage: Archaea > Halobacteriota > Halobacteria > Halobacteriales > Haloarculaceae > Haloarcula > Haloarcula amylovorans. The sequence continues at coordinate 185,062 of NZ_SRIF01000003.1, forward strand.
GTAGTTGTAGGTAATTCCTGGATTATCGACGAACGGGAGCATCTTGAGACCAACCGCACCCTGTTCGCCGTCGAGGACACACTGCATCAACTCTTGGACCAGCCGTGCGTCGGGGGAGATATATTCGATATCGTCGTGATCCATCGCAAACTCACGGTTGAATGTGAACGGCCCATAGGACTCATCATCAGCAGTTCGACGAAGCTTCTCAGGTAACTCAGCACGGAACAGATTGGCCCCAGCTTTCTCGACATCGCCACCGAGTGCCCTAACGCCGAGCTCGAAGAATTCTCGGATGTCAGCCTCGCTGCCGTAGACATCCTCGGATTGGTCCATCACTTCTTGAATCTTCTCCCGGCTCTCCTGATCGAACGTACTCGTATCAATGAGACTGCGTTCGTACCACTCTGCAAGCGTCCGCTGTCGGTCGTCGATAAGTTCTTCGAGCTCCTCTTTTGTCGCACTCGCCGGTTCATCATTCCGAATGGACTCCATGATGAGCGAGTCCACATTAATGTCATCGAGCATCCCGAGGACGTCAGCAGTATTTCCGAGCTTCCCGCGAATGTTCTCGACTTTGTCCTGGAGCATCTCGAAGATCTCACCTTCGCGAGTGTCCTCGAACGTGAAGTTCCACACCTTCACTTCTTTATCTTGGCCATACCGGTGGAGGCGACCGATTCGCTGTTCGAGCCGGTTAGGATTCCACGGCAGTTCGTAGTTGACCATGATGTGGCAGCTGTGCTGTAGGTCGATCCCTTCGCTTGCTGCATCCGTCGCGAAGAGTAGTCGAGACTGTCCGTGGTTGAACTCGTCTTCGATCTTCGCCCGGTCCTCTTTGTCGACGTCACCGTGGATAGTCAGAATCTCGTCGGCCCACGGTTCGTCTTTCACCAATTCAAGAATATAGTCGAGCGTATCCCGGTACTCGGTAAAGAGCAACACCTTCTCGTTTGGGTTCTCTTCGAGTAGTTGCTGGATGTAGCGACGGACTTTCTGGGCCTTCGAATCGACTGGGATTCCTTCAGCGAGGGAGACGAGGTCACGGAGCGTTTCGATTTCCTCTTCGAGTTGGGCGTCACTCTCGGTGATGGTGAGCCCTGCAAGTTCACCCTCGGCCTTTCGCTTGTCATCCTCGTCGAGGTCCTCACCTTCGAGGTACGCCGAGGCCGCTTCGGAGAGCGAGGTTGTAGTGGATTGCTGGTCGACCAAGTTTGCCAGCCGGCGACTGAGTGTTGCTTGGATCGCGCCAATACTACTCACAAGACGCTTTTGCATCAGGGCCATCGCAAAGCCGACTGCGGGCTCGTTGAGTTGCTCTGAGCGATTGTAGACGTGTTTGACGTACTCAGTGACTGCCTGGTAGAATTGTCGCTCTTCGTGTGTCCGCTCGACAGGAATCGTCCCAACTTCGCGATTGGGGAAAATCCGTTCACCGTTGTCGTCGTAGATCGTTTGCTTGCCGCGACGCATCATCACGCGGTCGACGGCCTCTTTCGAGAGTTCCTGATCCTCCGAGACAAGGAACGGATCGATATATTCCACGAGGGAGCGAAAGGCGTCTCCCTTGCCGTCGTGTGGTGTTGCACTGAGTAGCAGTAGTGAGTCAGAATTGTCGGCGACGCATTCGACCATCTTCGAGGTCTTACTCGGAGACTCGCCGCGCTTGGCTGCCTTGTGCGCTTCGTCGACAACGACAACGTCCCAGAACGCATTGTCGAGTTCGTCGCGGAACTCTTCTTGACGCAGAAACGCCATGCTCGTGACCATCTGCTGGTGGTCTTGGTTCCAGATGTTCGCCTCCTCACCAAGCCGACGGCGCTCGCCCTCGACCCACTGTCGGTCTCCAGGCGTCAGTGAGATATCGAAGAAACGGTCCATATCCCGGATCCACTTCTTCTGAAGATGGGCGGGGACGACGAACAGCACCCGATCTGCTCTATCTCGTGCAGTGAGTTCTTTGAGGATAAGTCCCGCCTCGATCGTCTTCCCCAACCCGACGTCGTCGGCGATAAGCGCTCGTTGACGGAGCTTTTGCATTACCCAGTTAACACAGGCCAGTTGATACGGCTCCAGGCGAACCAGCGAGTTCGAAATGCTGAGCAGCTGTCCCTGTTCGTGAGCAATCTGAAGCTGGAGGGCTTGCGAGCGAAGATCGAACCACTCCGCTGAGACAGCGTCGTGATTCGGATGCAGTTGCCCAGCAGTTGCGGTATCGAGTGCTCCGAGTTGTTCCCGCTTCGACTCGATATTCACGTCGTCAATACAAACTGTCTTCACACCCACGTTCTCGAGGTAGGCCCTGAGATAGTCGAGATCGCCGACGGAATACGTCTTGATGACCTCGGCGGGCTGATCGTTGAGGAGAATCGAGTCTCCGGGTTCGAGGTCATCTATCATCGTTAGAGGACGTCGTCATCAACTGTCTTCGGAACGATCTCGGCCTGTGCAAGCGGTGTGATATTAATCTCGACGCCGTGCTTATGGTTCGGCTGGTAACCGGCTGTGGTAACCTCAGAAAGCGCTCGATCTGCCCAATCTGAAGGGGTAGCGGTAGCGAGTGTCTCGCAGTCGTTTTTGATTTCATCTGCTAGATCCTTGTACTCCTCGAGCCGAGTCGCGAGTGTGGCGAGTCGCTTCGCGTCCTCGTCTTTGAGACCATCTTTGGGTTCTCCGTCTGCGTCAACAAAGTCCGAACCAGCACTCTCAAAGTAATATGTCATGAAGAGGATACCCGTACTGGAGTAGTGGTCAGAGCCCTTCAATCGCGAATTGAAGTAGTCAAAGAGGTCAGCGAGGTGCGCTTCGACAGGCTGGTTGGTCGGCTTCGAGTACGCAACGCAGGCGTCTTCGAGTGTTTCTAACGCGTCTATCCATTCGCCGCGCCACTCATCGACTTTTTCCCAAAAGCTCGGAGAGAACGTGTCCTCGAACCAGTCGTCCTCTTTCATTTCTCGCAATTCTATTAACGCATCGAGGCGATTCTCGGTATCTTTCCGAAAGCGACGGACCTTCAGTTCGAGCATTGACGCGAGGTCTTGATACTCATCGGCGAAATCTCGCTTGCTTGTGTCGCCAAGCGCCTGCAGCTGTTCTTCGAAGACCGCTATTTGTTCGAGTCCGCTCGCACATTGGTCGTAGGTCTTGGCAGCTTTGGCTTGCTCGCTCGTTGGTAACGACTCGTCGCTCCGTCGGCGATTCGCAGCAGACCGTCGTTCCCGAAGTTCGGCCTTCCGCGGTTCGAGATAAGTATTGCTCAGGCGGTCAAATGTCCCAGCATCGATCTGGTGATAGTCGAGGAAGCATGCAAATATCTCTCCCGCTGAGTCAGCGATGAGTCGCTCCGTCGTAAGTTTCCAGATGATGGGCGTGTTCTCCATACGAGCGGCGTGATAAGCAAACAAGTCATTCTCGACAAATGTCCGAAGGTTGGGGTAGGCCTCATCGTCGGCCGACTTGTTCCCGAGAATCTCGTCGACTTCGATGAGACGGTCCCCTGCATACTCGTCGTAGGCGTTCTCAAATTGCTCGACGATACGGTCGAACATATTGGCTTGGCCGTCTACTTCGTAGCAGGGTATGATGCCGTCGCTCTCTTCGCGAACGGCCTCCATTGCAAAATGGTGGATAAGGTCTTTGACCTGTTTCTCAATATTATCGGGCATTTCTGGGACAGATTCAGGATCGGGAACCTTGCGATCTTTGGGTGATTCAGCAGTTCGTAGGAAGATCTCTTGGCGGATCTGTTCGTAGTTCCTTTCAGGAATATTGAGTATCCTGCAAATACGCTGATCAATATTTTCAGCAAGGGCTTCAACTTCGCGATTAATCCTCCTGCGTTCTTCCTCTGCCGCTCGTGCCCGTTCGCAAACCGACTCGGACTGTTGACCCGAGACAGATGGTAGATCTGAAATCCGTTTGTCGTTATCCAACAGATCGTTGTCGCAATAGAAGAACTGATCTCTGTATCTCTCTGGGACTAAGCATGGAGCAATGTAATACGGACTAAGGGGGTCTGTGATTGCCAGATTAAGCAGAGCAGTATACTGCTCCTTTGCCATTTCCCCAAGTATTCCATCATCTTGCAGTTGATTGTGCCAAGGTAATCGCCCCACATCTCCTTGTCCCCACGTTCGCTCAGGAGTTAGTGACAACAGCAGCCCATGGTAGACATCTGAATTGATCACAGCAAGTAGATCCCAATTTGATATCTCCTCACTCACTAATAGGGGACCCTTCTGATCAAACACTGCTCCAGGTGGGAGATATCCAAATCGTCTCCCAGTTGCTTTGATGTTCGTCCAGGTAAGGCCAGACCGCAGATACAGCGACTCGTTTCTCATCACAGAACTCGACTGGCGACGAATCTCATCTCCTTCTCCATTCCAGTTGAGAGATTTACTTACCCGTGGAAGAATCCAGGATGACGATCCACCCTTTGCAAAGGGTATAAATGATTCTGAAGTTGTTTCCCAATGATTTCGGACAAAACGATCGTTATTTCCCGTCGACATTCCTTGTACAGCATTTGCTATACTTGTAGCTGAGATCCCCGCAGCCTCTGGATCTAATTTCGACTCCGAGGAATGCAGAGACCGGATTTCAGCTGGAATGTAATAGCTCAGTGGAGACCACGGTACTTGATTAAAGGCTTCTACATTAACATGAAACATTCGGGTTATATCATCCGAAGTTTCATCTGAAAGCGTTGACCGAAATTTTGTTTCTTTCGAATCAGCGGAGATATCATGGAGACGAATAAATGAACCAGTCTGATTCCAGCTCGAGCCGGATTTTACAACAGTACCTACGGTTCTGACTGTCGCGTTGTCAAGTACGCCAAGGCCGAATTCCGAGAGAAAGTCGAACCCTCCTTTACTGCCGATAAAATCACTCCGAAATTCTCGGTAGCTTCGCTTGAACATAAATGTTCTCGGAACCAACATACCAATTCTACTATTGTCTTTAGTAATGTTGTCACAGACCTCAAAGAAATTAATATAGAACTCTGGTTTGTACTTGTAGTGGTCCTCCACATATCTTTGTACAGAAGTTGGCATTCGGTTCTGCGAGCCATAGGGTGGATTCATCAGCGCCACGTCATAGTCTTGCGTTAGAATGTCAATCAGACGCACAAAGCTCCGCAAGTCCTGTGCCAAAAATGAGTCTGTGTCCCGGTGTTTCTCTACAGCTTCACGCAGATTGCGAAGAATCTGTCTAGGAGTATAATCCTCCCGTGGGTCATCATCGAGGGTGATCTGAACACTTCCATCGCTGACCTCGTCCTCGAATAGGTCACTGAGCGTTCCACGTACGTCTAGCAAACTTCCCAATCCATGGACCTCCTCGAACGCGTTGAGAATCCGCCGAAGTGCGTCCTTTACGTCAGATTTGCCATCGGCCACTTCGTCGAATACTTCTTCAACACCTTCGACGTCGGCTACCCTCGCGTCAGCACAGACGATGCCGACATTGGGCATATCGAAATCGTTGGCACCTTCTGATTCAGCATGATTACGCCCCTTTAAATAGAGATTGAACGCCGCGAGTTGACAAGCCCGCATATCCAGGTCGACGCCATAGAGGTTGTGCCGCAGAATTTTGCACGGAATCGCAGCAGGGTCGAGGTTGGTCTCGGCACGCCAGATTCGCTCCAACACATCGAACGCGTACAGCAGGAAATGCCCACTCCCACATGCTGGATCGATAACGCGGAGTTCTTTTGGATGATCGAAGTCCGTCGGTTCACCTCCCTCTTCGGAGGGTACGAGATAAGTGCAGAAGTCAGCAATATCCGGAGATTCGGCGAAGGAGAGTGGACGGTTCTTTCGCTCGTCGGAAGTTAGTTTACTTTGCGCGTCGACCGTCTCCTGTAACGTCCCCTTGTCTTCGAGATAGAGCTTTCCAAGTGAGTTGTCGGTAAGCATCCTGACGACCCAATGAGGGGTGTAAAACTGATTTGCTGGCGGTACGTCCTTGGGTTCTAAACCTTCGCGATCACCCTTCCGTCGGAGATCATCAAGGAGCTTGACATTGTAGTACTCGTAGACCCAACCGAGTACGTCATCGGCTCGCCAGACTTCATCGGACACCTTATCGAGCAGCCCACAGAGTTCCTCAAAGGTATCGTCGTCAGGGTCTATAAGGCTGTACGCAGTCGAACGGTCGAAGAGAATCTCTATCTCTTCAGCGAGGCTGTCACACTTCTGATAGTACGCCTCCAGAATAGCTTCGTCTTCGAGTAGGAACTCTTCATGGACGAGCGTCTCGGCTGCGGGGGTCAAGCCATTGTCTTTGAATACCGTAACCTCCTCGTCGATGAAGTCGCGAACCTCCATACAGCGCAGGGCAGCCAACCGATTGACGATCGTATAGCCGACGCTCATCACGTACTGCTCGAACGCGTCGTTCCACGATTGACTGTCGACAGCTTCTAATTCTATAGCTTCGACAAGAGACGCCATCTCTTCGTCTAGTGCGTCCGTGTCATCCGGTTTCTCGTCAAGATCTTGCTGTGTGAGTCGGAACCGAATATTGTCCTCAACGCGGTCTCGCATTTCCGTGACAATATCTTCGAGATGTTCGCGTTCGGCCTTATCGAGTTGGGCTTTCTGCTGTGGAGAGGAAATATCAGACATGGAATCAGTGAATAACTACTAACATATCATACAGCCATATCAATCTTGGCGAAATCGCCCGACGGCGCTATTCTTGGGTAATTGTGACGAAGTTCAGGACGAACTCTTGTGGGAGGATGCCTCCATGGTAGAAACGAGCGTCTGGGAGCCCTTGGTTCCTGAACCGTTGGATCGGGTCGGTCAGGATGCTGATTCTAGTATCGTTGTCGAGGTAGCCTAGGTGTGTGTCTTCGTCCAACAACACACCAGGTGAATCGCCGTCGAGGCCTGCACCGGAGACCCACCGACGGGTCACTTTCTCGCCCCCGTCCGGTGGATGCAGGTCGTCGATGTCCACGTGCCGTGGAAGTGAGACGAAACCGTGATCTGCGAGGATGTACGCCCGGTCAAACCCACCGTTCCCGACCTTCTCACAGATGATCTGGGAGATAGCGTCAATCCGCTCGCTGAACAGTTCCTCGAAGTCCGTAAGCTCCTTCTCGCCAGTCTCGTCAATGTCATTCCAGTAGTAGGCAACACGGGACTGCCCCCAGCCGACTTCGTCCTCGGCATCCTGCATGATGTAGCTCCAGCCGTCGTTCTCGAGGAGCGTCTCCCGACGATAAGGTGTAATCTTCCGTCCATTTCGCTCGGGAACGAGTTCGCCGTCCTGCAGTTCGATGTTGAAGCTGAACTTGCTGCCGGGGGTGAGTGCGGCCTTCCCAAACTCGGTGTCGGAGGGAAGGGTTCCCACCCACTTGCTCTCGTCAACTTCGAGCTGGGGAAGTTCGCTCCGAATGGACTCTGCGAGTTCGTGGGCGAGGTCGAAGCGTAGGGCGTCGACGATGAACAGCGCGACGCTCTGGCCGCTCTGGAGGTGTTCCTGCTCCTCGGCGAAGAACTGGTGGGCATGGTTCTCACCGACGAACGGCGAACCGGCTTCAATTTGGTCTTCGACGAGGTCACCGAGATCGGTGAGGTACTCCAGGTATCTGGATTCGACCAGCGACGAGCGGAGGCCTTCGAGTGTCGCCGTCGCCGGGTGCTCCTCTGGAAGCGCGGTTTCCGGTTCGCCGGAGATAACGAGGTTGAACACGGCGTTGTCGATCTGCCACGTTCCGTCCTCTACGTCCCCGTACAGCTCGACGACATCACCAGTATCACCGGTTTCTTCCCAGGTTTCGAGTTCGTTCGCGAGCGTCGCGATGTCGATGGCCTGGTCCCAGAGTTGCGTCCACGAAACGTCGCCGTAGGTCGCGTTGAGGCGCTCGTAGCGTTGTTCTGCCTGGGTTGCACACTCCTCGTAGTCGCCGGCATGGAACGACTGCGTCCACTCATCCCAGAGACGGTGTTCGAGCGAGGCGTCGACGGGACAATCAACGAAGTCCCACGGATCGTCGTAAGTGTGAAGGACGTTGTGCCAGAACCGCTGCTCGGGGTCGAGATAGACGCGAGCCAGTTCCTGCTTACGTTCGGTCTTGCTCAGGACGGAGCGGAGTTCCGGTCTGGAGACGCCGAACCCACTGCTGGCTTCGGGCTGGTACTCCTGGGGGAGTCGGGATTTGTCCAGCCCTTCGTCGACGAGCCACTCTGCGACGGCCCAGCGGCGCGTTCGTTCGACGATAGTCTGGGCGTCGCTCACGCCGTCGACGGCAGCCACGCCGTTGTCGACCAGGAGATCACGAATCTCAATCAGATCATCACCCTTGGGGAGATTCTCCGTGCCGTGTTCGAGGACGAACTGGACGGGGTCGTCGTGCCCCTCTAGGACGATCTTCGTCTGGAGGCCCTGGAGCGATGGAAGGCCACCCTCGCCGTTGAGTTCATCGTAGAGCGTCTTGGCGACCTTCTCTTGGTCTTCCGCGTCCTCGTAGGCTGTTCGAATCGTCGCCGCTTGAAGCCGGTCGTTCTCGAAGCAGCGGGCTGCGAGCTTTCCGATATGCTGTTCGATTACGTCGCCGGTGTGCTCGACGTCTTTGAACCAGTCAACGTCGTCGCTGCTGGCCTGTGGAATGTACCAGACGGTTCGGTCTCGTGGTGCATCTGCGCGAAGCTCTATTGGTGTCTGTTCAGCGGCCTGAAACTCACAGCCGAGCTGGCTGCTGGTGTTTCGGACGATGTCGCGTAGGTAGCCGCCGTCGTCCCACCAGAGGACGACAGGCTCTTCGTCTGCGGCTTCATCGATGGCACTCTCGATAGCATCGTGAGCGCACCGTGGGAGTGTCTTCGTCGCTGGCATGATTAGAGAACGTCATCCTCCACGGTCTTCGGGACTATTTCGGCCTGTGCGAGTGGTGTAATATTGATTTCGACGCCGTGCTTGTGATTCGGTTGGTACCCTTCGGTTGTTATCTCTGAGAGCGCACGGTCAGTCCAATCCGAGGGAATCCGTTTGTCGATGGTCTGGCAGCGGTCGTCGATCTCCGCTGCCAATGCCTTGAACTCCGCTAGCGGCGGGAGGTCGTCGATCTCGACATCCTCGTCGTCGGCTATCGCTTCGAGGAACTCCTCGTCGACGACCGAGGGATCGTCGAGACCGGTCGCGAGCGAGGCAAGTAGGCGTTCGTCATCGGTCAGCGTATCGAACGGTTCTCCGTCATCGTCGAGGAGATCAGCCCCTTCGCGCTCGAAGTAGTAGGTCATGAAGAGGATGCCCGTGCTGGAGTAGTGGTCCGACCCCTTGAGTCGCCAGTTGAAGTAGTCGAACAGATCGGCCAGGTGTGCCTCGACGGACTCGTCGGCGGGCCTGGCGTACTCCTCGCAAGCGCGTTCGAGTTCGCCGAGGGCGTCGATCCATTTCTCTCGCCACTCGTCGACGGCGTTCCAGAAGTTGTCCGAGAAGGTGTCTTGGAACCACTCTTCGCTGTTGCGCTCTCGCAGTTCGGCCAGTGTCTCCACGCGTTCCCGGGTCTCCTCACGGAAGGTGGCGACCTTTGGGACTAGTTCCTTGACGAGTTGCCGGTCCTCGTCCTCGAAGTCGCGTTCGGTTGTGCTGCCTAGGTCCTGAAGCACGTCTTCGAAGACGCTGATCTGGTTGAGCCCGCTTGCACAGCGCTCGTACTGCTCGGCGGCTTCCGCCTGCTCACTCGTCGAGAGGGATTCGTCGCTCCGGCGTCGATTTGCGGCACTGCGGCGTTCCCGGAGTTCGGCCTTTCGAGGCTCGAGGTACTGATTAGCAAGCCGATCGAAAATGCTGGCATCAAGACTGTGATAGTCGACGAAGCAAGCGAAGCCCTCCCCCGTTGAGTCTGCAATAAGGCGTTCGGTAGTGAGCTTCCAAAGAACAGGCGTATTCTCCATCATGTTGAGGTGGTAATCGAATAGGTCATTCTCGACAAACTCCCGTAGGTTGGGGTATGCCTCTTCTGCAGCCGACTTGGCTCCGAGGATTTCGTCGACTTCGACAAGGCGGTCGTCTGCGTATTCACCGTAAGCGTGCTCAAAGCGCTTGACGATGAGATCAAGCATATTGGCTTGACCTTTGATATTATGGAGCGGGATGATATCGTCGGCTTCCTCGCGAACGGCATCCATTGCGAAATGGTGGATAAGGTCCTTGACTTGTGTGCCGATGTTCTGGGGTACTTCTGGGACCGACTCTGGGTCGGGAACCTCGCGATCCTCGGGGCTTTCTGCCGTTCGAAGGAATATTTCCTGCTGAATCTGTTTCTGAGTATTTGATCCGATTGATAGGCTTTCGAACAGGGAATCATCTATCTGAGAGGCAATTTTTTCTAGCTCATTTTTATGTTGTAACTCATCTTTCCGAGCCCGTCTGGACGATTGGTGAAGGTCCATACTGGGCTCTCTAAACATATCCGAAGAGACAGCGTCAAGTGTGTTCTCCGCGTGCGGATGTCCATAAAATGAGCTTAGTTCAGCTGTGGCAGGCAATAGTGAAGGTCCGATATAATACGGGCTCTTAGGATTGTGGATTCTTAACTTAACTAGTGCCGAAAACTGTTCTTTCGCAAGCTCACCTATCGAGTCATTATTCCCCAATTCGGTTGGCCAGGGGAATTTTCCAACTTCCGTTGTGTTCCAGTGCCTGCCGATAGTGAGACCCAGAGCAAGATATGTTAGTATATCGCTATTACCGTAAGCTAAAGTCTTAAACGGAGCCTCATTCGGATCATATACCATCCCTGTGTCACTGAATATGGAATCCGAGTTCAGCAGCCCAAACCGTCTCGCCGTTTCTTTGATCCTGTTGTATGCCAGCGCTTGATCAAAGCGAACACTAAATGTTCTAGTACGAGAATTCTGTATCCTTCGTATCTCTTTCCCTTCTCCCTCCCAGAGAACGGTTTGACTCGCTTGGGGAATCACCCATGCGTCTTCACCGCCTGTCGCTAACGGGACCCAATCATTACCAAGAGATTCCCAGAAACTCCGAACGAACCGATCACTGTTTCCAGTGATGAGGCCCTGTTTCGTTGTCCCATGGCTTTCTCTATCAATATCTCCGTTTTCTGCGTCAAATACCACATCTGACTCGTAGAGAACCCTGATATTAGATGGTACCCAGTAGTTAATTGGGGTTCCCGGAACTCTTCCAAACTCGTCCATCTCAACCTCAAATGATCTCTTTACACCCTCAATGACCTCATTCTCGAAGGCTGCTCTCAAGAAATGGTCCTCTTTCTGGCTAGATTTGATGTCATGAAGTCTATAGAAACTCCCGTTAGATTGTTGACTGTCTGACCCGATTCTCACAACGCTACCAACAGTCCGAACTGTAGCATTGTCCAAAACTCCGATTCCATACTCTGCTAAGAAGTCAAAGGAACCCCGACTACCGACAAAATCTGTTCTGAAGTCCTCGAATGAGCTTTTATACATGAATGTTCGAGGAATCAACATTCCAATACGGCCATTATCCGAGACAAGAGACTCACATGTCTCGAAGAAATTAATGTAAAATTCTGGACGGTATCGATAATGCTCGTTCACATATGATGTAACAGTATCCGGCATCCGATTCCGGGACCCATACGGCGGGTTCATCAGCGCCACGTCGTAGTCCTGTGCCAGAATATCCAGTAGCCGGACGAAGCTCCGAAGGTCCTGTGCGAGGAACGAATCCGAGTCTCGGTGTTCTTCGACAGCCTCCCGGAGACTGTGGAGCACCTGTCCGAGCGTGTGGTCTGCCGTCGGATCGTCGCCGAGTGTGATCTGAACGCCCTCGGTATCACTGTCGTCCTCGAAAAGGTCACCGAGCGTCCCGCGAACGTCGAGCAGGCTTCCGAGTCCGTGGACCTCCTCGAAGGCATCGAGGATTCGCCGGAGGGCGTCCTCGACTTTTGGATCGTCGCCGGCAACCTCGTCGAACACTGCCTCGACGCCGTCGACGTCGGCTACCTTCGCGTCCGCACAGACGATACCAACCTCGGGCATGTCGAACCCGTCAGAACCTTCCGCCTCTGCGCGGGTCCGTCCCTTTAGATACAGATTGAACGCCGCGAGCTGGCAGGCCCGCATGTCCAGGTCGACGCCGTAGAGATTGTGCTGGAGAATCTTCCGCGGGATCTCCTCCTCAGAGAGGTCCGTCTCGGCACGCCAGATGCGCTCCAGTACGTCGAACGCGTACAGCAGAAAGTGCCCGCTGCCACAGGCAGGGTCGATGACGCGAAGCTCCTCCGGGTGCTCGAAGTCGGTCGGCTCACCCTCTTCCTCCGAGGGAACGAGATAGGTACAGAAATCGGAAATTTCGGGCGACTCGTCGGGAGAGAGCGGTCGATTCTTGCGTTCGTCCGGGGAGAATGCTTCCTGCGCTTCGACGACGTCCTGCAACTCGCCAGTGTGTTCGAGGTAGAGCTTTCCGAGCGAGTTGTCGGTGAGCATCCGCACGACCCAGTGGGGCGTATAGAACTGGTTCGCCGCGGGAACGTCCTCAGGGTCGAGGCCTTCGCGGTCGCCTTTGCGGCGCAGGTCGTCGAGCAGCTTGACGTTGTAGTATTCGTAGACCCATCCGAGTACGTCGTCGGCCCGCCAGACTTCATCGGGGACCGAGTCAAGCATTTCGCAGAGTTCCTCGAAGGTATCGTCATCAGGATTGACGAGGCTGTATGCTGACGAGCGATCAAATAGAATCTCGATTTCTTCAGCGAGGGTATCGCATGCTCGATGGTATGCCTCTAGAATAGCCTCATCTTCGAGTAGAAATTTCTCGTGGACGAGCGTCTCCGCGGCGGGGGTCAGACCATTGTCTTTGAAGACGGTGACCTCCTCATCGATGAAGTCACGAACCTCCATACAGCGGAGGGCGGCCAGTCGATTGACGATTGTATAGCCCACACTCGTAACATACTGCTCAAAACCATCACTCCAAGATTGACCGTCTACAGCCTCCAGCTCGATCGCTTCGACAAGCGACGTTGTATCCTCGTCTAATGCATCCACATCATCCGGTTTGTCGTCGAGGCCTTGCTGCGTGAGTTGGAATCGGACGTTATCTTCGACCCGATCTCGCATCTCCGTGATGACGTCTTCAAGATGTTCGCGTTCGGCTTTATCGAGTTGCGCCTTCTGTTGAGAGAGAGAATTATGTTCCATATGAGATGACCTGTCTGATATGTTCCACTGTGAGCAGTGACTTCAATGTTGCCGAAGGCGACTGGGTGAGGCCATCCTACTTACCACGTTAGTGAGAGCTCTTCGATGGTGATGTTCTCTAATCCGACTGCTGCTGGCGATAGCTCACCAAAACCACCATCGTCAGTCAATATATGTGGCCGCTCGTATCGGTACTCGTACGCGAGCGAGAGAATAGGGACGTCTTTCGCTTGGATATCTAATAAGTGTCCCAACAGCTGATTGTGTGATTTCTGTCGCACGTCTCGCAACTCAACCTCGTTAAGCTCATCGTCGTCGAAAGTGGTGATTACGTCATCACAGCTACTGAGAAGCTTGAAAAGTAGTGTGAGCGCGTCATCGATCTCCTCGCTCTCCACCCGGTCTGACCGATGAAGTCCCTGCTGAATCTCTTCTAGCATATACGCAGACAGCACGGTCTGATGGCGACCTTCATAGAACTCTTCAGTGAAGTATAGACGTTCGCCAAGCGTATTGGAATAGATCTCTACCGGGAGTTCGTCTGCTGTTGCTATGTATATCCAAACGTTGCTGTCCAAAATCAGCATTCAGAAACTCAGTCGTCCGCCGGCAGTGATTCTCGCTGATCTACTGCTTCTGCGGCGAGGGTTTCTCGATCCCAGTCGAGATTTTGATTGAGTTCCTGTAGTGCTGCCTCGATTTCCGCAGGTGACTCATCGCCGTCTTCGGCACGCGCCCACAGTTCTGCTGTTTTCTCACTCATGACTCTCACCTGCTGTTGATAGTCTCTAGGCGCATCGAGACTTATAATTCTAGCGCCAAGCGTGCAGTCACGTTCTACAACGAGTTGATTCGCTACTTCTCGACTTTGTCAATGAGCACGATTTCGTCGTCAGCAAGATCATCCAATTGCTCCTGAACTGCCCGCATTCGATCCAAGATTGTCTTCGCTTTTGCGAGGAGCTCTTCTGACCGCTCTTCGGTCGGACGCTCGTCAGCGTCAACGACAGCGGTCACTTCATCAGTGATCGTCGAGTTGGAGAGCTCCTGACGGAGGTCCTCGGCGACACGTTGTAGCTCTGCCCAGACATCGTCATCGGCACCAGGTGGCTTCGGATCTTTTGCTTCCTCGATGAGCTGCTGGACTCGCTGCAGCGACGGTGGCTGCGATGACTCGAGCACGGTCTCTACGGCCTCGGTCGTCGGCGAGTCTGGATGCTCTGTACGAAGAGTGTCCCCTGCCGATTCCAGCTGTGCCCACGGACTCGGTTCGCCATCGAGAATTTCGCGGACGTTCTCGTATGTCTCTATCTGTTGTCGAACGCTTTGGGTGACCAGCGCTGCTTCGTCTATGTGGTCGCCATCCCACGCAGTCTCGAACACCTGATCGATACTGTCGAAGGAAACACTACTGAACGTGTCTGTAGCGTCATCAAGCAGTGTACGAACCGACGATTCGTTCTCCCGCACCCATGCTGTAAGGTCTCCACAGATCTCCGTTGGGTCTGATTTGTCCACCGCCTCACCAGTGATTCGGCGGTACTGCTCAGAGAGGACATCAACACGGTGGCCGCTCGCATCTGCAATCCGGGTTATCACCGTCTCCTTCGTGGGCACGGATCCACTTTCGGCCGTAGTCTGCATTCGTGACGTAACTGTAGCGTGGGGATACAACGACTCAATCAACTCGAGCATCTCTGCAAACTGCGCCCAGAGCGATTTCTCACCATCGTCGACGGCAAAGAGTTCACGCGCGTCTGCGAACGTCTCAGCCTCCGATGTGACACCATCCGTCACAAGATCCGAGGTAGTGATTTCTCCACCACTGTATGCCGGCGACAGTGCGCTTTCGAGTGTATCCAGAGAGACATCAAACTCCCGGGAGACGCCCTTGAACGTCCGTTTGACGAGAACACTGTGTTCGTCGACCCAGGAACCGAGTTCGGCAACCCATGCGTCCGGGTCGTCGCCGTCCGGATCGTGACCGAGGAGAGTCGAGACAACCGTGCGGATTTCCTTGGGATTGACCGTATCAACACCGAACCGCACCTGCAACGACGTGAGCCCACTCTTTGTACGCACTTGGCGGCCGATCGCTGCTGGGTCGGTTACGTACTCGGTGTCTTGTTTGAGCGCAACCTTCTCGCTGGATGTCGCGAGCGTGATAAGCAATGCTGCGATCGATTCTTGAGGCGTTCCTCGATAGTCGCCATTTGCCGTGCGGGTTTGCTGGAGCAACGTGTCGACATCAACTGCGCTCTGTTGTTCGTATTCGTCGATAAACTCCCGACACCAACCGCTGGTACCGATTGTCCGCTCCGAGGTGTCTACCCCCAACATGACTGCATCGCTCTCGGCCAGTGGCCACTCATTACTGCCTTGGAAGAACTTTGCTAACCCCTTCGCATCGTCGACCTCGACGAGTGGGCGGGACAGAACCTTCCGAGTCGACCCGAAGACCGAATGTACCTGGTCTTCGACGACTTCTTCGAGCACACTTGGGCGCTCTCCCCGGTACTCGTGAACCGTGTGGACTGCTGCACTTTCAAGGAGATCGCTCACCGAAGATTCCAATTGACGTTTATCAGTCCGATATTCCCGTTCAAGTTCCTCGTGTGTCTCCGTCTCTTCCTCGAGGACCTTCCCCATGCCGAGGACGTTCCGAATCCTGTCAAGCGTCGTCTCGGGCACCTCGATGGCAATGAGAATGTGTTCGCCACCGCCTCGCCCATCATTTACGTCCTTCCACGTTGCGACCTGCTCAGTAACCGTATCAGGAGCGTCGGCCAACACCCGAATCCGCATGGCATCGAATTCCGTTGTTGGGGCTCGACCAACCGGGTCAAGGATAGAGTATTTATATCGGAGCGGGACGCGCCGTTCGTCGCCGACATCCACTTCGTGACGGCTACTATCACTCCGGAAGAAGTCGTCGTTTTCTCGGAGGCGCGTCTCTAGCCATGCAGACAGTTGGTGGGGCGAAATCTGCTCGGCTTTGGTTTGGGCTCGGCTGAGAATGCTTTCCTGTTCTTCCGAGACCAGCGTGTACACTTCGTCCCCTTCGTCGTTGGTTTCAGTGAGAACCTTTCGCTTATCCACGAGCGTGTTCAGCGCCGATTCGGTCGCTTCAACTGTCTCATGGACAGAGGAGTGGACGTCATCGAACATCAGCCGCCCTAGGTTCTCCGGCGTTGCTGGAACGGCTGGCGTCTGGTTGAGGAGGTACAGCGCTTTCGACACCCGGACCTCCCAGGCGTTCTCATCGCCGTCGAAGGTCGGGATCAACGTATTGTCCAACATCTCCTGCACCCACAGCGGGACGTACGTTGTCTCTTCGACCAACAGGTCGAACAGCTCGTCCCACGTGACGAGTGCCCCCGCCTCCGCTGTTGCCCAGTCGAATTTCGTAAAGAGCGACCGAACTAACACGAGCAACGCTCGTCCTTGGATGTAGTCCCGATCCGTCGCTCTCCCCTGCGTGATCAACTCCTGCATCACATTGCGAAGCAGCGTGAGATCGTACTCGCGGAATGGATACGACTCGACTGGGTCGGGGTCAGCACTCGCCACTGGCGAATACGTCTCCAGAGAGAGATCGGGCATCGACGAGACGAGTGAGGCTACTCGATCACTACCTGAACTATCTTTCTGCAACCACCGTTTCCGGACGATAATCTCCGTGTCAGCGCCTTCAAGCGGGACCTGCTCGTGTGTCCAGTGTTCGTCCGCCGGCTCACCGATGAGGCTCTTGCGTGTCGCCGGTAGCGAATACTGCCCAGTTGTGACAACGACCGGATTCGGGCCGTGCTGGAGGGCTTCCATCGTCTCCTCGAATTCTCGGTACCGATGCCGGCTATCACCAACAAACAGCGCAACCTCGTCAAGCCCTAACAACAACTCAGTTCGTGGGCCGCTTTCGTTCAATGCGTCAGTCGCGGTCTCGATTCGCTTGACTAGGTCTCCTGGATCGAACGACTCTGGGTTCACATCCTGTTCTGCTTGCTCGATGGACGCTTTGATACCGGCTTTGCTGTCGAGATCGGTCCCACTTGTCTCTGGCAATGACGGGAGGCTCTCGTAGAGCCAGCGTCGCAACGATGCCCGTTCTTCGAGAACGTCCTCGAAGGTTTGGCCGTCGTGCTCGGCGTCGAGAAGCGCGTTCCAGATACCCTCGTATTCCATATCGACGGTCCAGGCCCACTCGAGCAGCCAGTTCGGATCTGTCGGGTACCCAAGCTCGCGACCAATCGCCTCAAAGATAAGGAACGGGAGAGGTGGTTCCTTGGAAGCGTCCCGGTCGAGGAGATTCAGGAAGACTGGCTTAAGACGGTCGACGTGTGACTCGTCGATCGACCGGGCAAGGTTATCGAACCCAGGCCACTGTTGAGCCAATTCGTCACCAAGGTTGGCGAATTCCGATTCACTGTCTGCAACAAGACCGATGAGCTTCAGCAGGTGAGTTTTCCCCGATCCGAACGTCGCGTGGAGATAGAGAAAGCGCGGTGCTTCTTCAGGGTATGTCTGTATGACTTCCCCGAGTTCCGTGAGTACACGCTTTGCGCTGTCAGTCTCATGAAACTCTGCGACGTCGGTCTCCGCTCGCTCTTGGGCGTTTACTTTCTGGACTTCTTCGAGTTGTCGCGTCGGATCACTACGGAATAGCTCTTTGATACTCATTGTTGGAGATGTTGCTCTTTGATCGGCTCGGCGATCTGATGGGCTGGATAGTAGTGCCGTGAGTCACCGCCGAAGAAACTCAACTTCCCACCGACGACGTCGCCGGGGAACGGGATGCCAATGGTAGATCTGACGTTTTGACGGTCGAGTTCATCAAGGAGTTCAGAGGCACGGGTAAACGGATAGAGACTCCCGAGGTTGAGCAGTAAGACGACGTGTTGTTGGGTTTGCAGTCGTTCGTCGTCGATCTCGTTATCCAGTATCTCTTCGACGAGTTCCGCAGCGAGACGATCTTGCATCGTCTCTTCGATGCGCTCGGCGGTCGTCTCGCCGCCTAGTGCTACTGAGAGATTGTACACCTTCGTCTTCGGGAGGAGCTCGTCGAGCCAAATCGGCTGTACCGAGACTTCGTCTTTGATGACTGGTTGTTCATCGGCGCTTCTCGCCCACGCACTGAGTCGGTCCGTAACCCGATGCTCGAGCGAGGGGTCGACCGCTGCAATGACGAACGGATTCCGGATGCCGGCTTGTCCATTGGCAAACGTACACAGCTTCTCTTTGAACGCGAGATACGGTGAGTCTGTCATCGGATGATCACCCCCGACTCGACCTGCTCAATATCTAGTTCTCGGGTCTCAACAAGCCGTTCGAGGCGCTGGTTGAGAGCCTGCCGGTCGTCTGGAATGGTTCCGATTCGGTCAACATCATCGGGTGTCTGATCACCGACGATTGTCGAGAACCGGTCGAGCCTCGACTCTAGTCCCTCGATATCGCCGTCAATGGCGTCTGCACGAGCCTGCACGTCGGCGATGTCATCAGCCGCCGAAACAAGCGTATCCTCATTGTCGGCGTCGAGTGCTGAGACGGTCTCTTCGATGGTTTCGTACCAGCGACGAAGCTCACGGAGCGGCGTGATGTATGTCCGCTCAAACGCAGGCTGTACACTTGCCGGAAGTGCCGTTGCATCAACGATCCACGGATGCTCTTCGAGGCGATCGACAAACGACGGGAGGCCCTGTTCGTCGACATATTCGTCCCACGATCGCTGGAGTTCGTCGCTGAGTTCCGTAGATGCTTCTCCAGCCAACATTGTCCAGCCATCGGTCGTCCACCAACTTCCGTCGAACGTCGTGAGCGCATCACGCTGCTCCGCCACCAGCGACTGGGCATCGGTATCGATCCATTCGAACTCAATGTCACCGATGGCAAGCTGGGCATCGAAGCGGTACAGAGATACTAGCCGCCGGTTCCAGACGTCTACGACTTCGTCGAGCCAGTCTTGCTCGTCGTTGGTCTGTTCTATCGCGTCGCCAAGTCCATCGCCCTGTGACTTGACGACAGCAAGACGGTCAGTGGTGGCAGCAATACGATCAGCTAGTTCATCGATGAGTGCGCCAAGCAAACCGGCTACAGCGTCTGAACGGATATCGGTGTCTGCAATCAGTTGGATATCTTCCTGGAGGCCAGTGAGCGTGGCACGGAGCTGTTGGTTCGCCTCCTGGAGGTGGATTAGTCCGTCAGCGACTGTCTCTGTGGTTTCTTTGAAGCCGCCCGCTTCGAGGAGCTTCCCAATCGACTCGCGTGGAAGCAGTTTCAGCCTCGTTGTCGAGAGCCGGTCTTGATCGAGTACGGCCGCATTTTCAAGCGTATTTCCAGCTTCGTCGACGGGAACAAGGCGTCCTTTTCGACAGAACCCCCAGATGATGGCACACAATGCGGGCCGAGCGTCATCGTAGAACGGCTTTTCGTCGGTAATCCCATCGAGGACCGTATTCATGTTCAGGCCGGCTTCTGTGTCCTTCAGCTGTCGTCCAGTGAGCGACAGGACGTTTCGCTGAATGCTTTTCTTCCCCTGGTTCGCGGATGGGTCCGAGGACGGTACCTGGATTGTCTGTGCCCAGGCAGGTAGCGGATCTTCAGTAGACAGCTCCGCGAGCTCCTGCAGCCGATCTGCAGTCACCTGGAGCATCATCGGATGGAAGTCGTCCGGATATCCGACGTCGACAGCAGTTTGTACTGCCGTCGTTAGATTCCCGATGTCCGTTCGGTCTTTCACGGTAAAGGAGCCGCGCTGCATTACGCTGACGAGCTTACTTCTGATAGCACTTGCTCGTCGTTCGAGATCACGTTCGACGGCAGGTGGGGCATTGTGTGTCGAAATCGCATCTTGGAGTGCCCACCAATCGATAAGATGCTTGCGCAGGTCGTCGAGCCCGTCAGTATCTATCTCCCAGTAGAGCGTCTCTTCGTCCGTGTTTTGTAGTGTGTGGTTAGGATGGACACCCTGGACCGAAATCGGGACTTCCAGTCCCCCGTCAGCTTCTGTGGTCGTTTCAAAGTCTGTGCCATCAAGGCTGAATTCATATGCAACAGGATACTCCTCACCGGACTCCCCGTATGGAACAGATTCCGGCAGCGAGAGGTCCTGAATGATTCGCTCCCAGAGATGCTCATCTAACGCATTGAGAATGGCATCCCACTCTGGGTCCTCCTCGTTTGCCTCTGTGTCCTCGTAGATGAGTCGTTCTTCCTGCGTAGCGAACCGATATCGGGCACCAGATTCGTCTTCTGTCGGTCGAATGAATTTCTGAAGCCGGTCGAGCGATTCTTCGACTCGATTTTGCGTACTGATCCACGACTGCCCGTTGAGATCGGACATGACGGAGACAGCGATGTTCCCCTCGTTTAGTGGAACGATGTCGTGGACGTGCTGCAGCAATAATACTGCTTTCGCCACCTCCAGGTCGAACTCTTCGAGGTTGCCGTCTGCAACTTCGTCTGCAATACTTCGCCCTTTCTCATCGTTTCTCTCCCCATCGTCGTCATCATTGTCTGGTAGCTCTCCAACAACCCGAACATCTTGCTCAAGCGTCTCGCGAAGCTCAGGTTTGATCAGGTCATAGAAGTCAACTAACGTAATTACCTGATCGGGTTCACCGCTCTCGACCCAGCGCTGGAGCAGATTGTGCATGAGTGCGAGGATCGCGCGAGCTGTGCCTGAGAAAATCGATTTGGCAGGATCGCTAGCTTCCCGCCTCAGGTTGAATAGTATCTCAAGAAAGAGTGGAGCGTGATACGGGAGGAAGGGATAGAACTCGACGAGCGTGTCTGCATCGATGCTGTCGAGTGGCGGTTTCGTATTCTGCTTGGTCTCGTTGTATACCAGTGATTCCGAGGGCTTCACAGAAGCATTTTCCAGCACCTCGCGGACTTGGATCTCTCCTTGGTCGGACTTCGCAAAGAGACGCCGTTTCGCAATTTCGCCGACGTGTTTGCTGGGCAGTTGGTAGCGGTGGGGGAAGCGATCCTTGACGATACTGAAATCCGCGCCGTGTGCAGCGAACTTCGGTTGTACGTCTTCGATCTTCGCTTGGGCAGTGGCGACGAGCTGGATGTCGCCATCACCGATATCGTCGATATTTTCTGCCAGCGTCTGAAGTTCGGTCAAGCGCTCGAAGTCAGTCCCGATGAAGAGACTCACTTCGTCAAGCAGTAATACCAACTTCACTGGTTTCTCCAGTTCCGCTTCTCGCTTAGCCCGCAATCGGTCTAATCGAGTCACCACTTCCTCAGGATCGATATCCGACGGTTGGAGGTCCTGATATCCATCCCGAGTTTCGTTGACTTCCTCGAAGAGTTTTGGTAGAATCACATCCGCCAGGACACTGTAGTTCTGGATGTCCTTCCATAGCTCCCCTGTCTCCCAGTCGTACCCACTAGATCCAGTCGTGACAGTTTTGAGGATCTCCTGTGCCCGAGTCTGTCGCTCGGGCCACGCATCCGTTGTTCGGAACCACTTCTCGAAATATGCGACATTGAGCTGTGACGAGAGCCCTTCCGAAATGTCGTCGTCGACACCAGTCAGATCAGGATCCTGATGGGCGTGTCTGAGCACGATCTCGCTGAAGCTCCGTTGTTTCTGTCCCTGATATTTGAGGAGGTTAACTGAGATGGGGATTACGTGGTAATCCTGGTGAATCGTCCGCCAGTGGTCGCGTAACTGCGTTGCGCTGTCCGCTTCTAGTTGTGTGAGGTCGTCCCAGACTTCATCATACTGTCCATCGAGCCACTTGGAATCAAGTAATCCATCGAGGACCGTGAGGAGGTGGCTCTTTCCACTGCCGTAGTAGCCGTAGAGCCAATAGTTCGACCCTGTTCGCATGTCATCTGCTCGTCCAAGCATCCGGTCGACGAAGTCCCCAACAAACCGTTGGGAGTCCGTCGTCATATGGTATGATTGGATAGCGTGCCGACGGTGATCGCGCTCATTCCGATCGATGCGTATCGATTCCTCGAAATCATCCGGCAGATCATCGAACCAACTTGCATCAGCCATTAGCTATCACTCCCAGGGTGTATCCATGCATACGGTTCTTCGGTGGGACGGAGATTTAGGTTGCCGTGGAGTTCGAGATACTCCCACGCATCGGTGCTAGCAACACGGTCGAAGAGCTCCTCCCAGCGTTTCTCTGGTTGGAAGAGATATAGTAACCCTCGTGGGGCTGTAATCCAGTCCTCGTCACCGGTTTCATACGAATAGTCCATTGCGACAAGTAGCGGTACAGTTCCTACAGCTGGGGTGTATCCCGTCACCGTTCGTTGCCCCTCAAGAACACCAATCTCACGCATCACTGACCGGAGCCCCTCACACCACCGCTCCGTCGTCGATTCTGCATACTCGAAGCTGCTGCCATCGGTATACGTGAGTCCGTTGAGGACATCCTGGAGAGTTTCATTTGAGAAGTCCAATGGTTCCGACTTCTCCCCAGCAAGACGATTGCTGTATTCGTGAACGGCGTATCGAACCAGGGTATCGTCGGAAACAAGATAGAAGTAGAGAATTTGTGCCTTGTCTCGTGCCGTCTCACAGTGCTCAAACACTTCAGGAAGAAGGCTTGGCTTCGGGAGTGTCGTCGGTGCATTCTTGAATCGGGATGTCAATACGCGAAAAATCTTCTGTGAACTCCCCCGTGTGCTCCGGTTTGACAGCCGTTCATCGAACCATCGCTCTTTCACCTCGTTCCAATTTCCCTGCTCCGCATAGAGACGAGCGAGTTCCTCCGCTCGCTCAACTAAGAGACCGCACATGGTCAAATCCATGTTTACTTCTGCCGGCGAGAGTTGATGGGAGAGGGAAGGGAGTGGCGTCTTCCCGCCGTCAGGTGAAATGTCCATAGTGCGGTCAACAAAATCAACCTACTTTACTGTTTGTTACTCGTGGAGGGCTCCAATGACTGGAATCTTGAATCTGTCCAACAGCGCACGAATTTATAGAGGTAGCTGCGAATATCTGGTCGCTATAGATCTGACAAGCGGCGAACCTTGTTCTGACCGATTAATGGACTTCCTGTACTAAACAATACAACTAGCTCTGTTTTGACAGAGTCGCGATCTACTGAGAGCCACCGAAGCTCCTACTCTATCACGTCTGGATTACTTGTATCAGAGAGAACATGAGCGGAATGCGTCACATATAAACAATAGTGCTAATTCCTTTATGAGAGTGAATACATGAATTTGCGGAAGTGGAGGGGATTGTTCTGGGGATGGTCTAATCATCTACTATTTCGATATGCTGCCTTTACGGTCGCTACGGCTACGGTATTCGCGACGCTGACAGCTCTCCTCAATCTGCCTGTGGAAAGCGAGAACAGCCGGACGTTGCTGACAGCTCTGGCGACTGCCGAAGCTTCAGTTCTAGCAATCGTCTTCTCCGTGACCGTCGTCGCTTTGCAACTCGTTGTGACGCGGTACTCAGCTCGTCTCACCTCGCTCTTCGTCAAGGAGCCGCTGTTCCGAACGACATTCGCTCTCTTCGTTGGCGCAATAGCGTTTAATCTGCTCGTCGTCTATTCGCTCCCGGTACAGAACGACCGCCTGACGAACGCGGCCATTGGAGTCGCATTTGCGTTTGCTTCTATCTCGACCGTTGCGCTATATCAATTTATACGGATGATGATCCAACGCAGCTCACCCGACAATCTCATTTCCGTATTAATCGAACGAGAACTTGCACCTAACACATACCTCCCAGATTCAGTTGCGGAATTCCGGGAGATCGAGGTGCATCCGATTCGTCCATTGTATCAGACTATTGCTCGTGCGATTGAACTGGGCGAATACCAGACCGCAGAACAGGGAATTGGTGGGCTTCGAGTAGTACTCATACGGACATTCGGTTATCTTGAGAGCGAGCGCTCTAAGGGGGACGCTGCTCAGTATGCAACGGTTGTTTCGACCGAGATCCTCATGGAGTATGTTCCGCCGATTCTGGAGCAAGCTTACTCCCATGAACAGTACGACTTGGTTTCGAATGCGATCGAAGATATCGAGGCGGTAGCTCTGAACGGGCTTGACCGTGGATTCACTGATATCACCGAGGCTGCTGCTGAGGGACTCGCAGATGCGTTCGATGCAGCTCCGTTAACGTGGGAAGGGAATCGTCTTCGAAATCCGATCAAAGAATCGTTACTTGAGCTCACGAAATCCACAGCGAACGATGCCGGCTACCCGACGTTACGAGCGGTCTTTCATTCACTGAATTTCCAAATGACGGTTCTTTTGCGACGTAGGCCGGATTCGAATGTAACCCACCATCTCGTCGGGGACTACTACAGGCGAGAGGTTGTTGAAATATTCGAAGCCCTCATTGACCGGTATGGTCCTGACGTAGAAAACCAAGATATCAATTGGGTCTCGCCAACTGAGGGGCGCAAGTGGACACTCCCCAATGAGGCAGAGCCACTTCGAAACTTTTGGCGAGAATACGTTAACTTCACAGAAACGGTCCTGCGCTATCGTGTCTCCGAAGAAGAGTATCCATTTGTCGAAGGATCAATCGATGACGGCTGGAGACAAATTACAGAGTGTGCTGCCGATGCTAATATCGATGGACTGGCGACGCTGTGCTGCATTACGACGATTCAGCTCGCCTATCATGTTGATCAGCTAGAGGATGGCCGTCCTGGATTGTGGACGAACAATCTTGGGTTCCTCAGGCGAGACTACGATCCTGTCATCGTCGATCGAGCATTTGCACTCCTAAAGGCGGGTGAACAGCCGGAGGGCGCCAATATCTCAGTTCGAACAGCCAACCCAACGGTTGATAGCACAGATAAGAGCTTCATTGAACGAATCCTCAGCACTGAAAAAGAAGACACATCGTTTGAGAAGTGGATTGTCGAGTTCGAGAAAGAAGTACTCGAACGAACGGAGTACCTCCAAGAGCGAGAATGACGACCCCTACAGAGGAAAATGCGATCAATAATGACGAACCAGATACGTTTCAACTTCGGTTCGAGAACGGGAGTCTCGTCGAACGGGTGGGTGATAGCGAGGGCCCCGATACGGACCACACCGTTGACCTGATCGAACCGGGAGAACGGACTGGCTTTGCGGTCGAAGTAAAATCCGTGGCGCTCGACGTGAATGGCCAGCTTCGAGAGACTGTCGACTCCCGCGGTCGCCTCCTCAATTTCGGATCGAGACAACACGCTGAATATTACGCTCGTCAATTGTCAGCTTCGGACGGCTCACTTAGAATCCAAGCCGTCCCACAAAACGAACCGAAGGATATCGACGCATATCTTCTCGCCGACCACAACCCGTCGATCAAAGAACCAGCCGAGATTGACGGGGACACGTGGACATTCGATGTGGGGGCAAAGCTTTACGGCGCACTCGGCGAGGCGATTCTCTTGGAGACTCCGAAACCACATGCACTCGTCTACTTCGTTCAGCAGGATCTGGACATCAAGGAGAATGACCTTGAGTGGGGACTGAACGTAGACGTCAATCGTGGTCAGCTGCTATCGGTTGAGAGTTCTGCTGGGAAAAACGCTGGACGCCAGACTGCGTCATCGAAGCTCGTTTCGTAGATGTTTTTCGTCGCATGTTTGATCACCGGTTTCGGGAGATTCGCCAGCACGGCGAACCCCTCACCCATTGAGGGGAAAACAAACTCAGGCGAATCTGAGAGGCAAATTTCCCGCTGTATTTGTCCCGACGCCAGACCTCAGATGAACGTAATATATTTGACATACCTGCGCCAATGTAATACACCTCGACAAGAATAGCTCAAATCAATGGAATTGACGCGCAACAAGACGATTGACGGTCTTCTGACTGGCTCACCAGGTCCGTTTCGACTTAAAACGTCAGAGGAGCGAGGGCAGCGAGTATTGGATGGCTTCCGCGAGACAGTCGCGCAATCAGAAGCCGATGCTGAGTTTTCGGTGGACAAAGAGTACTGGGTCCGGTACTATCTCGAGGGGCACAGCGAGGCTTACGGCTTTGAGATTGCTGGCGACCTCGACAAGGAAGTGAGAGGAAGACGTGGCGACTGCCGGGTCATCTATGAGGGGCAGAAGATGGTATTGGAAGTCGAGAAGGACCTGAAGAATTTCTTCAAACACGGGCACGAAACCAATGGGGCGGTTGGATGGGGCACGCCCGGAAGTATCGACCTCGTCTTTGCTATAACCGACAATGACGGTCGAAAAGAGGAGCTCGACATCCCGGTCATCATTGCATCTGATTATGATCGTTCTGAGCTTGATGAACCGACATTCGAGCAGTGGTATAATCGAGTTAGAGAGCTCAAGTCCGTCAAGGAGGCTTTCGTAATGAGTCTTCTCTCGACAGTCTACTGGGAGTATACGAAGGGGACCCCGACGGTATGGGAAGTACAGAAACGAGCTGGAGAGATTGACTCGATGAGCCGTGAGTATCTTTCTGCGATTCATGACAACCTCTGGTCTGCCGTCGCAAATGGGGTGAACGATGTCCTATTCAACCGAGAAATTGCGATCCAAGAAGGGGAAGAATTCGCTGACCTCAAATCGAAGGCTATGTCTCTCGTTCAGGAGGGGTACTCTGAGACGTCTGAGTGGGAATGTCCCGTTTGCTCAGAGCCGCTTGTCTTAGTCGGCACCCACAAGCTGGTTTATGAACCAGACTTCGAGACTATGACTGAGGGGCAGTGGACTGAGCAACAGGCTGCTCAAGAAGGCGGATTCTTTGAGGAGGGTGTCCACGGAGAGACACTCACAGCAATATACTGCTTCGATTGTCTGGTTGGCGGAGTCGCAGGTCCTCTCGATACCGAACCGATGTTGTTTGACAATCGGACTGAGGTAGAGTTCAAGTAACGACTATCTCTCGAAGCAGGTTCGGTCGGATTCTTGGAGTCTTCGGTAGATCTTTCGGACATTCCCCTCGTCGTGGGTCGTCACGTTGTGAACCTCCTCGCGTACCTCGCCTACTTCGTAATCTGCTTGCCTCGCAGCGTATGCTAGGAGAGCACCGGAGGCCACGAGATTTCCTAGCCCCTTCAAGCCGAAGAACTGGCTTCGGAGCGTCGTGCAGAGGCCGAGCGTCCCGAAGTCCGTCGTGAATTGGAGATGGCTGACGCAGGGCAGCCCTTTCACCTGGGGTGCCTTCATCGCCCGCTGCCGGTCATTTTCATCGAACAGATTGGCGATTAGAGCATTCCTCCGATTACCGGGATACCCTTTCAGCCCCTCGCCGATGCACTCTTCTATTGCTTTCCCACTCTGCTTCCAGTATCCTCCATCCAGTTGCTCGATCACGCGGTCCTCGACCCAGTGTGCTACGGTGTCACCGCCTGCAAGCGGCGATGTCTTGCTGAGTGAAAGGTCTTCGATACCACTAAACTGGCCTCCGAGTCGGAGTGCTCGCCGCCAGGTATTGAACTGGGTATCCCGTATATTTGGGACGGCACTCGGCTCTGAAACAGGGTCGGTTACTCTCACAGTCAGGGATTGTGGTCGGTGACGGAGCCACAGGTCAACTGCATCAGCATATGCTTCTACGAAGCTGCCACCGATTGCTTCTGTTCTGTAACTAGCAGTCATGCCGAGAAAGGTACAAGGTCTGAAGGATAATAAATTTTAACTGATTTGACAATTGTGGCGAAGGGGAATTTTGGGCTACACCCCTAGGGGTCACGCTGCACAAACCACGATAGCTTCCCGCAGATTATAAAGAAAGCATTCTGAAGTGCGAAATCGACAGAAGAGAATTTCCGATATTCTGAACTTAGCAGACTTCTATGTATATACGGCCACTATCCATCGTTAATCACGACTTTCTAGAATTCAAATAAATCATTTATAAAGAACAGAGTAATTTGGAGGGTTTTTGTTTGTCATTTATCTGTTTGCACTGAAATTCGTCTGGATGTCCTCGTCAACGAATTCTTTCAATCGCCCATCTTCTTTGAAATGTTCGGCTTGGCTCCGCATACATCGAAATAAACTTCTATCGGCTTATAATCCACCCTCGGAAAAATCAGAAGCATACATGAAATGTACCCCAATCGCAAAATGCCTGGAATCCGGCGATTTCCCCAACGTATACTACCGGACAAATACAGTCGCACTCATGGCCAATACGAAAGATAGCCACGAACCAGAAGACGAGCTGTTCTAAGTCCAAATAACAGTACCCAGAATTCCTCATTCTCCACCCGCCTGACGTGTTCGAGGATTTCATTACCCCCGGACTCCCAGCCCACGTATCAGTAGCGTAGTACTTGCTCACCAATGAATCAGCAAACCCGCCTCACAGACGACGAGCCCGACGACACGCCGCCGCAAGTATTCATGATGCCGGTCAACCGCGAGCAGTGGCTCGACGATTTCAAACGCACCGTCGATACGCC
Source organism: Haloarcula amylovorans (assembly GCF_004681185.1). Classification (GTDB taxonomy): domain Archaea; phylum Halobacteriota; class Halobacteria; order Halobacteriales; family Haloarculaceae; genus Haloarcula; species Haloarcula amylovorans. The sequence continues at coordinate 213,595 of NZ_SRIF01000003.1, forward strand.
CTTTGAGTTCGGTCCTGACTGCCCAACCGTTCTCCAGGGCCAACCCCCAACCCGCATCTGGGGCACTCGGACTGGCTCCCGTAACGAGAACATGTGGTCGCAACTTGCCCCGGGGGACATCATGCTGTTCTACACTGAGGGGTGGTTCTTCGCGGCCGGCAAAATCGAGGACACAATTCGCAGTAGTGAGGCCGGCGACTACATCTGGGACAGTGAGGAGAGCCAGTTCATCTACACACTCACCGATTACACTCATATCGCCATCCGTCGGGCGACTGTCTGGGACTGGTTCGATTATGCCGAGAACTTCACCCGCCGTGGCCTGTCCAGAGTTTCCCCCGACCGCGTCGACGACTTTCGTGCCGACGTCGGCGACATCTGGCAGCACATCACCGAGTACGCCGTGGACGACGGTATCGAAGCCATCCTCGGAGATACCGTCACGGAACCAAACCCCGCAATCGAAACCACCGATCCCGACACCAGCCCCACGTATTTCATCCTCCGCACGGGCGGTGGCGACTACGAGGACACACCCGCGGACGAGTACCACTTCAAAGAAGGCATTCCGGGGTCGAAGCAACTCCGCGAGGCCGCACCGGCCAAGTTCGTCTATCTCGAAGACAAGGAGTTCTACGCGACAGGGGAGATCAACACTATCGAAGCCCGTGATCGAGACGGCACGACCCACTATTTCGCTGCAATCGAGAACTACAACGGAATCGGCCCCGTCGACTTCGAGGCCGTTCGCGAGTCGCTGGACAAAGAGTTCCCAATCCAGTACGGCATCATCAAAATCACTAAACAGGATTACGAGCGCATCATTTCCAACGACCCAACCGACCCCGAGTTCGAACCGGCCGACACCTACGAGTCCGTCACCGCCGCAACCGACGACATCACGGCTCGATGCGACCGTCTTGAGGAAACGCCTCTCGACTGGTTTGAGGCCCGACTGACGGCGACGATCATCGACGACTGGACGACTGCCCTCCGACAATTTAATCCGGAGACGACAGTCGACCCGGAACAGGCCGTGAAATATGCCCAACTCCGTGATCTCTACCAAAATAGTGAGAACGAACTCGTAAACCTCACAGCCACGATCAAGTCCGGCCGCCTTAGTGACCTCTCCAAAGTAGAGACACTGTTTCTCGCCCTCGTGCGGACACTGCAACGCCGCCACAACTGCGAGCTGACCGCGGACCCCGACACACTCGGACCGATCCTCCACGACGACTACGAGACCGCACCGGCCGACAGTCCAATCGACGTCTCTCACCCATTACTCGAGTACCTCACAGACACCCCAGAAGCGGCAGTCTATCGCTTTACTGCCTCACCGGAGTATTGGCTCACAAGCATCGCCACGGGGACTGTCTCCTTCGAGGAAACAAACAAACCAGCTTGGGACCGCCTCTCCCAAGGTGACGTTATCCTATTCGACTGCCAGGAGACGAACCTTGACATCGACGCCGAGCTCGGCCACGGCTTCATCGGGGCCGGCATCGTTGGCCACATGACGAAAAAGCCTACCGACGACCCGTGGTGGTGGGACGAATACAACGCCGACGCTACATTCCCATTCCTCGCTAGCTTCGAAGCACTCTATCTAACGGGCGATCCCGAGCCTCTCACTGGATCGAACCCGATCACCGCAGACACGACAGCTATCGACCTCACCGACTCACTCCAGGCTCTCACACAGAATCTGCTGCCGTACGATAAGGCTGAACGGCTCTGTGAGACCAACACCGGCCAGGGACTGGCGATCTCCGAGACGTTCTCACCGTTCCTCGACGACAACGACCAACCTAGTCACGACCGGCCACGCCTTCTCATCGAGGCGATGGCCAAGCAGGCACCGCTCACAGCCGTGCCGCCCATCGATATTACACAGTCGTTCGACGGCGAACTCGACCACGAGGACATCCTCGACGGGCTCCACTTTGAAGGAGATCGTGGCAGTGAACTCGTCGACCAAGTTGAGAGCGCGCTTTGTGCTGGCAAACACGTCATCTTCACCGGGCCGCCGGGCACCGGGAAAACCGAAGTCGCTCGTCGGATTGCAAACCAACTCGTGGCCACCGCTCCCCAGTTGTACACAGACACGCAACTAACGACTGCTACGGCGGATTGGTCGACGTTCGATACGGTGGGTGGCTACATGCCCGACGGCAGCGATGCGGACTCAGACCAACTCGAATTCTCGCCGGGCGTCGTTCTCAACCGGTTCAAGAGCCGTCGGCCACCCACTCAACGGAATGAACCGCTCATTATCGACGAACTGAACCGCGCGGATATTGACAAGGCCTTTGGCCAACTGTTCACGCTCCTGTCGGGCCAATCCGTCCAACTCCCGTATCTGAAAGACGGCGCGGAGGTCGAACTCCAGAACGCAGCTGACCTTGAGGGGTTACCCGATGAGCACCAGTACGTCGTGCCGGCCTCATGGCGGCTGTTCGCGACGATGAATACCTACGACAAGACCTCGCTGTACGAGATGAGCTACGCATTCATGCGTCGGTTCGCGTTCATCCGTGTCGACGTCCCACCGATCCCCGAGACCGATAACCAGCTCAATCAGCTCATGCAGCGCTACAGCGACGTGTGGGACAACCTCGAGACGACCCGCGCCCAACGCCTGGCCGTCGGTCATGTTTGGCGGGCGACAAACACGGCCGTCGACCAGCGATCGATCGGTCCAGCCATTGTCGAGGACCTGCTCCGGTATCTCACCCAACGTGCCGACGATATGGAGCGCCAGCTCACCCAGGCGGTGATCAGCTTCATCTTTCCGCAACTCGAAGGCGTGCCAAAGCGGCGAGAGATCCTCACCGCCATCGCTGAAGTTGAGGAGATTAACCGCGACACCATCGAACAGGCCGGCCGCGACATGCTCCAGGTCGACGCTCTCACGGACGATGCATAAGGACGCCCTCCTCGAGCAGCTTACCCAAGACATCCTCGCCTATGCCATGCATGGCAGCGTCCCCGAGGACGAGATTGCAGCCACACTCAAACCCGATGGCCTGGACGAGCGCTTCGCCGAGTACGAACTTCTGCTGGACCTGCATTTCATCCTCCGGGACGACGTCGTCGAGTTCGTCCAGGAACTCCCGAAACACGTGCGATCGATCCGGACTGAAACCCAAAACGTCTCACGGACGACTCGTGGAGCCGTAGATGGCCGCATCGACTGGTCGGCGACGATCAAGCAGCGCTACGCCCAGTCGCCCGGAGATACAAGCCTGTTCGTCTGTGAGAATCGCTCCGAGGAGTACGACATCCCGGAGAATATCGTTCTCAAGCGATTGCTGTCGATCATCTATACTACACTCTCCCAGGCCGAAGAGTACCTCCGAGCGGACTACGAGTGGGTGCAGGACACTTGGCGTGGCGATGACCAGCTCATCGACGATCTACAGTCACTTGTCGAACGAAACGTCCACGTCACGCGCATCCGGGAACCGGAAACCTACGAGCCGACCGAACGAATGCTGACACAGGCAGCAAATTCCCGGCAAGCTGTGTATCGAACTGCCGCTGACCTGCTCCGCAAACGCCAGCGACTCTTCGATGGTGACGAAGCGTTGCTACAGGAACTGCTGGACGAGACGGCCGTCACACCCGACGACGAGGACACCCTATTCGAGCTGTTCGTCCTCTTTCGATTCATCGCGACAATCGATGATATGTGGGACGGGTCGTTCTCGCTGCAGACAATCGCGACCGATCGCCAGGAAGTCGCCCGATTCGATGGCGAAAAAGAGATCGTCATCTATCACGATAACTCTGCTCGTGATCGGGACCTCTCGTTTCGGACCGTTGTCGATGCAGAGTCGGACGATGACTCACTGTCTCGGTCGGATCGGGTCCAGCTTGTCGCCCACGAAGTCGCGAATAACTACTTTACAGACCGAGAGTTCCAGAATCATACAGGTCGTCCGGACATCATCGCACTCGAGATTATCTCACCCGACGGTACCTATGAGTATCTGATCACTGAGATCAAGAACAGCTCGCGGATTAAAACCATCAGACAGGGCATCAAAGAGACGCTGGAGTACGTGGCGTTCCTCCGTCTAGACGACGAATTTGTATTTACCGATGATACAGGGAGTGTCTTTGGTGACGGCTGGAACGGGCTGCTGGTCGTGCAGGACCTAGAGCAAGAGACTGCTTCGTTCGAGGCCCAGGCTGGGAGTGAACTGAAAATCCTCCAAGCCTCCGAGTTGGAGACGAATCTGAAGGATATCCTTTCCAAAATCATTTGATTGTGTATCGCAGGTGACGAAGTCAAGTATAGGCGAGGGCCATCCAGTACTCACCAAAGAGAGTCTAGAGGAGGCCATCCAAATCGTCATCATCAACATCGGTGATGATCGACTCGGTGTCTGTTTCGTATTCGAAGGTAGCGGGATCGAGGACACCGAGGAAGATCGCGGATTCATCGACGATGGTCATCGCATGGCCGAAGTCGTTAATAATGACCGATCCGCCTCCTTTGCGTCGATAGACGTATTCGGCAATGTCGTCTGCAGTGTCGTGGTTGATGTACTGGCGTCCGTCGGCCGTCTTCTCGAAGGGGCGCCCATCTGAATCGACACTGAAGCGGTAGCCGTCGCGTGGTCCGGGGTATGGGTCGCCGCGAGCAAGGTCGTCTGTGTCCGGGACAGGACGGGACTGCCGCGGTTCTGGGAGTTCATCGTCGGTTGCCTCCCGAACGCAATCGGCAAACGGGGCCTCAGGGTCCCAGTCGCCGGCGGCCCAGTCGCTGTCGGGGCTCCAGACGAGATGTGAGACGTCTGCTGTCGAGAGTTGTTCGTCCCAGTCGTACTCACGGAAGATTTTCTCGTCGACAGTGTCGCGTGCGTAGAGGACGTAGAGTTCGGAGGCCTGTGTGGGATCGTCGCCAGTGCGGAGGACACGGCCGAGTGTCTGGATACGTTGGCGGACACTCCCTGATGAGACGCGGACGATTCCAACGTCTGCGCTCGGGACGTCGACGCCTTCGACGAGAGCTTTCACGCTCAACATAACGTTCGCGAAGCCGTCATCACCGAACCACTCGATAGCGAAATCGTTCCAGGCTTCGCTTCGGTGACCGGAGTGATACATCACGGGTCGATACCGAGTGTCGAAGAACAACTCCTCGAGTGCCTTGTCGGCCATCTTGAGGCCGGGGTACTGGTCGTAGAGCTGTTGGCGATCACCATATTCGTCAGCGATCCCGCCAGTCCGATAGTTGCGGCCGCGTGACTCGGCGGGGGCGATCATCTGTTCGAGTTGTTTGATCCGCTCTTGGAAGACAATGCTCTTCTGATCATCGTCGATGGAGCGTCTGAGTAACGAGAGCGTGATCGCTTGGCGGCCAATCGCATCAGCGACGAGTTTGCGTCGCTGTTGGGTATACCGGAAGAAGTCAGAGATCGCGGGTGTCGGTCCGTCTATGGAGTCGGCGATGACCTGAAGTTTGTGTGCAAAGTGACCATTGAGTTCGTAGAGGCGGTTCCCGTACTGGTGTTCGATATCAGCCACGGCGTCGACGACTTCGTCGGTTAGCCGATCATAGGTCTCTCGTTCGGGGGCCGTGAGATCGAACCCGACATACCTGACATGGAACTCGGGGATAAGGTCGTGCGAGACGGCTTCGTCGTAGGTGAGCTCGTAGTAGATGTCGCCGAGTTCTCGGAGGAGAAGTTCGTCGCTCTCTGAGCGGTCGTTATTCCCCGGATCGGACAAGGGGGTGGCTGAGAGACCGAGTGCGGCAGTTCGTGGGTAGTCGAAGACGTTCGAAAAGGTATCACTGGTGTAGCGGTGGCACTCGTCGGCAACGAGGAGGTGGTCTGTGATCCCTGCAGTCTCGAGTGTTTCATTGAGGAAGTCGTCTTTGACGGCGGTGTTGACGATTCCAACGAGTATGCGGTAATCGTCCTCGAATCGATCTTTGTGACCGTCGCCTGCCCATCCGACATCGTCTGCGGGAACAGCGAGCTTCTCGACAAGTTCTTCGAGCCACTGTCGCATGAGGACTTTCGTCGGGACGAGAACGGTGACGACGCCATCGGGATGCTTTCGTAGCCAGCGGCGGAGAACTTCGAGCGCCATCACGGTCTTGCCAGCGCCGGTGACAACGCGTACGATTCCGTTTTCGGGGTCGCGCGAGGTTGAAGCTTTGAGGCCAGTTCCGGACTCAAACCATTGCTCTGCTGCGTCTCGTTGCCAGCTGTAGAGTTCGAAGCTGGCCGGGAACTCATACGGTGATCGATCTGTCTGGGCCCACCGTTCGAAGTCTGCTCTGGACAACCCGGATCCAGTAGTCGATTTTACACGGTACGCCTCCGCCTCGTCTCCTGCGTCGGCGATACGTTCGAGGGCATCAGTTGAGAGGCCAGCGAGGTCGTCGCCGGTGAATGACGGGAAGCGATCTTGGATGCGAGTGCGGAGATTCCGACGACGATTCTCGGCGTTGATATACTGGTCGGCACGACGAATCGTTGGGTTGGAGACGTCATTCTCGTATGCGCTGGATTTCAGGTAGTCCCGCCGGAAGGTATCGAAGAGTTGTCTGTGTCTGCCGTGACCGTTCGACTCCCTGTAGATGTAGTATTTCGCGAGGTCTCGTTTGATGTGATCTCCGGGAGGGACCACGTTCGCGCCTTCCTGTTTGAGCCAGCGTTCAAACTTTGGGAGGAGATCGACGTTCCGGAATCGGTCCTGCCACCGCTCATGTGGTTTTGTCGCGAGGTAGCCATCGTCAGTTTTTCGCGCGGCGCCTAATTGTTCGAGTAACGTGGGGAATCCACGGATGCCTTGGTCGTTGAACTCGTAGTCGTGTTCGGTCGCGAGTTGCGTCCGCAGTTCACCACGGGTGAGTGGTCCTTCGGTGTTCGTAAGAAGGCGATGAAGCGAGCGGAGACCATCGATCCCTTCGGGGAAGGTTCCGTCAATAACCCACGAACGTTTGATTGCATACCAGAGGAACGTCTCGAAATCGATGTCATCGTCGTTCCAGTCGCGAGCGAACTGCCAGACGGTGATCGTCCTATCCGATCGTTGGCGAACGACGCCGAGTTGGACGTACGTCGAGAGGATTCGTCGTATGTAGCTCTCGGAGTACTCCTCACCGCTATCGGGTTTACGGAGACGGTCACGAGCCTCGGTAACGAACGTAGACTTGTCGAGTTCGCCGTCGGTCTCGATAGCGAGTCGGACGAATGCTGTACTTCGTCGTTTAGTTCGTTCGATACCGAATAACGGCGGGGGGAAGCGGCGACTCACGCACGATCACCAGTCTTCGGGATCGTCGTCGAAGCGGTGATCATCGGGATTCGTCTCAGTCGTCGAGCCGAGTGAGCCGGCCCACGAGTCGAGCTCTGCCTGTTCGTCGGGTGTGAGTTCGCTGGTGAGCGACCGGGGTTCTCGTACTTCGATTGGCGTGTCATCGAGAGAGCCAACGTAAATGGGGAGCATCTCGACGCCACGTTTCTTCCGCATGACAATGATGTTCTTAACGACACGCGGGAGTTCGTGAAGTTGGTCTTGCGTCTTCGATGGATCCGGTGGATTCTCGACGAGCGTGACGACGTCATTCCACGGGGTGACACGGAATGACCCGCCGCGTGGTTTGTGCCGTTGGAGGGTTGTGTGGACGTCTTTGGAAAGCGCGGTTTTGACTGGGTGCCGTTTGTGCGTTCCTGGGTGTTTCCACCAGACTCGGTCGCCGCCGAAGGAGTACTTCGCGCCGTCGTAGACACTCGGCCAGACATCCCCAGGGGTTAGGCCTGTGGGATGGACATCGATACCGTACGATGGGTCGTCTTTCGGGACGAGTTTGCCGGTGAGAGTGAGTTCGCCGACATAGACGTCGCTGTAGTCATCACCATCTTCGATACGTGTGATGACATCGTTGTCTTCAGTAATCCGGACACGTCCGCCGAGTCGCTTGATCGAGCGTAAGTCTTCGAGGAGCGTATCCGGAGTCGGGTCGAGGAACAGCCGATCAGTTCCTTGATACACTTGCCACCAGATATCACCGTCTGGGTTCGTGCGGAGTCGATAGCCACGATAGTAATCGGGCCACTCGTCACCGGGAGATAGGTTGGAGATCATTCGGAACGTCTCGTTAGCTGTCCTGACTGAATACGTCACTACAAATAAATTGCATGCTGATAACTTAATAAGTATCCGACAGAATGAATTGAGAAGATGCCAGCTGCGGGCCAAGACATCGAAGATATTGGATATTATCGTTTTCAGCTATCAATAACTAGTAGTCTGTAATGAAAACATTCAAGTCGTTCTTTATACTCTCTTCTTTGTCAAGATGTCTCTTGGGGACGATTCGGCCGGGGGACCGGGGGTAAGTTGGTCAATAGACGACCCCCCGTCGGTCGGCGAAACTGAGCAATCTACTAAGGTAGCAGCCACGACCCATGTTCAAGCTCTGCAGGCACATCGGTTTGGAGTTACGCAGAGCGAGCAGGACCTATTAGCGATCGAGGAGATCAAGGACAAGGTCAAGCTTCTCGACCACCAGCTAACGGCGGCACACCGCGCGATCACGAACATGGGCCGCGGGATGCTCTTTGCCGACGAAGTCGGTCTCGGAAAGACCATTGAGATTGGGATGGTTCTGAAAGAGATGGACATACGCGGCACGCGAGAGAGCGTTCTCGTTCTCACACCCGCACAACTCGCTCCGCAGTGGCAACAGGAACTTCGAGAGAAGTTTGATCTCGAATTCGTCTGCAACTACGATGAGGAGTTCCGCGGGTTCAACGCTCATGACAAAATCGTTGCGAGCATCGACACCGCCAAGGCGAAACGCCACGTCGAAACCGTCCTCAACCGTCGGTGGGATGTGCTCGTACTGGACGAAGCACACTACGCACGGAACCATGATACAAAACGATACGACCTTCTCTCGAATGTGGAGTACGAGGAAGCGTTTTTCGCGACGGCAACACCGGTCCAAAATAATATCTCTGACCTCTACAATATTGTCAATCTGATTCGCCCCGGGTTGTTGGGTACACGACAGGAATTCCAGAATCAGTATGTTGTGGACAACGACGACTCACAGATCCGGAACTCGAAGGCGTTGCAACGGAAGCTCGATCGTGTGATGATTCGGAACCGGCGTGAAGAGACAGATATCGACTTCACGAACCGTGAGGTGCGAACGAACACGTTCGAACCGTCCGACGATGAAGCAGAGCTTTACGACGCCGTCACCGAGTACGTTCGATCGAGCTACTCGAGCGAAGATGCGAAGCATCTCGTTTTGCTCTTGCTCCAGAAGGAGGTCGTGAGTAGTCCGAGTGCGGTACTGTCGACGGTCGAAAAGTGGCTTCGAGGCGACGGATCGGCGACAATCACGAAGCGCGAACAGGAACAGCTTCGGGAGATCCAAGAGGTCGCAAGCAGGGTAACAGAAACGACAAAACAACGCCGGCTCCGCGAGGTGATACAGACCGTCGAAGATCAACTTGAGACGGCACGAGTAGTCGTCTTCACACAGTTCCGGAAAACACAAGACGAGATCGCCGAGAGCGCACGAGAGCTCGACCGACACGTCCACGTGGTGAATGGTGACTACTCGAGTAAAGAGAAAGACGCTGTCGTCTCTGACTTCGAGCGGAAAGGAGGGATACTCGTCGCGACGGACTCGATCAGTGAGGGGCGAAACATGCAGTTCTGTAACGTCCTCGTGAATTACGATCTCCCATGGAATCCGATGAAGGTTGAACAACGGATCGGTCGTATCGACCGGATCGGACAAGATCGGGAGGTGCACGTGTTTAATCTCGCTCTCTCGGACACAGTCGAAGAACACGTCCTGGATAAACTCTACGGGAAGATCAACCTCTTCACGCAGTCGATCGGTGGACTTCGAGATATCCTCTCTCGACGGGAAACATCTGGGACTGATTTCGAGCGCGAAGTATTTGACCGTCTCCGGACCGCAGATTCGGAGGTTGAGTTGGAGAACAACTTCGAGGAGATGGCAGTCGACTTAGAGAAGAACAAAGCAGCGGCAGAGAAGGCATCAGCGTTCTCCAAAGAGGTGCTCGATTCCTTCGAGAAAGGTGGTGAAGCGTGAGTTCGATTGAAACGAGCGTGCTTAACCGGGTGAGTATCAAACGACTCACCGAAGCGGTTATCGAGTCGAACGGTGGAGAGGTTGACCGAACGACTCCGAACCGATGGCAGGTAACCTTGCCGTCGGAACTCAGTCCACACAGGATACACGATCGAACTGCTCACCAGTCAGATACTGGGAATTCGTCGCTCGATGCCATCGCGTCGGACATCGACGGAGACAGCGAGAACTCAACTCTGGAAACGACGTTGGTGTTCGACAAACGCGACGACGCAGTCGACACGCTCGTAGTCCGACCCGGGACACCATTCTTCAACTCGGTGCTCGATCTTGCCCGAGAAGGTAACTCGGTCGCTCACATTAGGCTCGGCGCAGAAGAGCTCCAACTACACAAGCCGCCGCTCCTCGAAGTCACAGACCTGGAGATTCCGTCGGTTACGTTCGAGCCGACCACGGCTGACGTCGCACTCGCGTTCCACTTTCACGTTCGGATCGAAAGTGTCCGGTCGTACCACCGCGAGCGGTTCGAGACGATAACGTTGGATCTCGAGAACAGCGCTCGTCGCCCACGACTCACAGAGCGGTTTGTCTCGCACTTTGAGGCCTTGAGTACTGGTATACGCGAGGCCAACTCGGTAAGCATTGACGACGGCACTGTCGCACGCTTATACGACTCCGCAGTAGATGTTCTCCAGGAACGCGTCGACGAAGACGTCGAAGAACTTCATGCAGAGGCGGCGAATGCGGCCGGCGAACGAGAGCAGGAGATCCGCGAGCTCTATGAGCAACGACGCCAGGAATTGGACGAAGAACTCCGCCAGAAGCGTCAGGAGGGCGTGAATACTAACGAACTCCGGTCACTCGAAAAAGAGGTCGACGAAGAGAAGGAGCGTCTCGATCAGGAAGAAAAAGAGCAGGTCACACAGCTGAACGCTCAACATGGAGTCGAAGTGGATGTCGTCTCAGCCGGAATAACCGTTATAACGTACGATTCCGGCGACCTCAGTATCTCGGTCAAAGACGAGGACCGGACTGGTACACTCCGTGTTGGATACACACCAGCGACTGACGAATTTGAGCAGTTCGAGTGTCCCGACTGCGGTGGCGAGTTCGATACCGAACGCCCACCGGTCGTGTGTGACGACAGCCACGTGGTCTGCTCGTCTTGCCGGAGAGAGTGTACGGGTTGTGGGACGCTACTATGTGGTGCTGAGGACGATACTCCAATCGACTGTGCATACTGTGGAACCGTCGAGTGTCGAGAGTGTCAGTCGACATGTGGTGAGTGTGGGCGTGTCGTCTGTTCGGCACATCATAAGGAATGTACGGACAATGGTGAGCCAACTTGTACACTCTGTGGCGAGCAGTGTGCGACATGCGATGATTTTCACTGCGACGACCGCCTCCTTGTCTGTACGACCGACGACGATCACCACTGTCTTGAGCACATTGCTGATTGTGACTACTGCGGCGAATCGACGTGTCACAATCACCTCACAGCCTGTGCCGTCTGTGGCGGTGGGTTCTGCCCTACTGATCGTGTGGCGGCCACGGCGCTCGATGGGTCACTCTGTCCCGATCACTCCGAATACTGCCCGTACTGTGACGGCTACCACACTACGTCTGCGATGCAAACATGCGACTTCTGTGGATCGTATGTCTGTGCAGAACACGCAGGAACGTGTTCGATCGACGGTGCGGACGTCTGTACAACTCATCTCCAGACATGTGCTACCTGTGACGAACGGGTCTGTTCTGAGCACCTGTCTGAGTGTGCCTACTGTGACGAAAGACACTGCGAGGAACATACAGTCACTTGCGACGCGTGTGACGATGTCGTCGGTTCCGAACACGCCGAGACGTGCACGGCCTGTGGTGACGTCGTCTGCCCCTTTCATCATCACGAATGTGAGGATTGTGGCGATACGTTCTGTACAAAGCATACGGCACCCTGTACGGACTGTAGCGATCAGTTCTGTTATGACGATCTCATAAACTGTACGGAGTGTCACAGCTGGACGTGCGCCGACCACCTCTCGGAGTGTGGTGTCTGTGAGGGCGGGTTCTGTGAGACACATACCGCCTCCTGTTCCGAGTGTGGAGCGTCTCGATGTCCTGCTCATGCTGTCGCGTGTGATCACTGTAAGGACGCCTACTGTGACGAACACGTCGTCGAGTGCGACGCCTGCGGAAGCCCAACGTGTGCAGCACACCTCACCACCGTCGACGAGTGTGGTGAGAAACTCTGCCCAGATCACTCCGACACGTGTCCGGTCTGTGAGACTGCGGTGTGTGTCGAACACGACGAGACATGTACTCACTGTGGTGAGCACGCCTGTGTCGAGCACACGGTGGCGTGTTCGTCCTGTGACGACGTGGTCTGTAAGTCACACGCAACGACGTGTACCGAATGCGATGAGACAGTCTGCGTCTCACATACCAGTACCTGTACGCAAAGTGGTGACAGCGTCTGTGAGGATCACGCCGAAACCTGTATCGAGTGCGACGAGACGTTCTCGATTGCCCATACAGTCGCCTGTACGGAATGTGGCACTCCCATCTGTGAGACACACGCGACAAAGTGCGGACACTGTGGTGACGTCATTTGTCCCGAAGATACTGTCGACTGTGCGGAATGTGGCGACGATCTCTGTCGAGAACACCGTATCGATTGCCATGAGTGTGACCAGGCGTTCTGTCCAACCCACGTCGTCGAGTGCGCCGGGTGTGACGGGGCCGTCTGTCGAGACGACACCGAGACGTGTGCCAAGTGTACCGAGACAGTCGGAGTGTCACATACGACGTCGTGTGTCCAGTGTGAGGACACGCTCTGTAGTGAAGATACTGAGCATTGTTCGCTGTGCGGCGACCCCCTCTGTACCGAACACACAGGGCATTGTGCGGTCGACGGCGCTCCACACTGTCGAAACCACCTCACACCGTGTGCTCGCTGTGAGGATAAAGCGGAGACAGATGCAGACGGACGCTGTCCATCCCACCTCGTTACGTGTGCCGAAGGAGGAGAAGCACTCTGTATCGACCATGGCCGAGAGGACCCCATTACCGGCAATACCGTCTGTGCCGACCACAGCAAGTCATGTGACTACTGCCGACAGGAGTACGACCCCACAGCACTTGCCGAAGGACGGTGTCGGACTTGTCGTGATCTCGACGACAACGGAGCTCTCCCCGACGTAATCAGCGAGGAGTTCCGGTCGGCGAGCGTTGGCATGAACGACGCGTATGTCATCGTCCGAGGATACCACGGCTTCCTCAGGTCCAACGAACTCGTCGTCCTCGATCGAACTACCGACGCAGAGATCGACAGGCGAAAACTGGGTGGACTGGAACGTCTCCAGCGGGGGTCCAAATGAGCGGCGCCGACCTTCCGCAGTGGTACACTCGCGGCAACGTCACGAAAACGATCCGTACCGCCGGCCGCACCTCCGACGTAGCGACCCGAGATCTCGTGGACCTTCTCGTCGACGAAGAGCTCGATGCTCCCCGAGAGCGAATTCGTACACTCGTCGAATCAGTGCGTGAACGACCGATTAGTCAGAGCGACACGCCGACGTGTGATGTCGGCGAGCTGCGACCACTCGAATCCCGATTCGTAGACACCACCGATGCTGCGTACCTTGGCCGTCATGATCTAGCTCTCGTCCTCGGGGTAGTGCTCTCCCAATACGATGGCAGCTTCCAAACCCTCATCGATGAAGACCACGTCGCAGTTGACCTCTTTTGGAACCGCCAGCACACGACAATCGCACTCCGAACAATTGGACGTCCCCCCAGAACCCCCGTCACTGAAAAGGAGGTACAGGAAGTCGTCAACGGAGAGATATCCAGACCGGGAGGACGAGCACCTTCGACCGTTGGGATCGTCTCTACAGCGGGGTTCACCGAACGGGGCCGAGACCTCGCCGAAGAGAACGACATCGAGTTGTACGGCTCCGCTCATCTGGATCGGTGGTTCGAGGACGCTCATCTCACAGAGGACATTCTCGGAAGACTCCTCGAAAAGACCGAAGAAGGCACAGAAGATATCGCGTCTGTCGTCGCCGACCTTCCGGAACTCCCCGAGCAGATCCGTACTAAGGATCCACTCGGAACGGTTGGAACGACCGAATGGACCAGCGAAGGTGAGGTCCCTGACCCGCCGGAGTCTCCCGTCTTCGCCCCGACCCCCAATTCAGAATCCGGAACCCGAGAGAAGGGTATACTCTACGCAGACCCTGACGACGACGGCGACTACCAGTGCTTCGAACAGTTCATAGACAAACTCAGCGGAGAAGACGAATGACGCTCACGTTCCAAGAAGAATCCACGAAAGTCCCGATCGATCAGACCCGTTCTGTCAACCTCTCATCAATGCAACCTTGGCCCTCCGCATACCGGGGATCTAGATATAGTCTCGTCACCCACGAGGAGTTCAACGAGCACGTCGTGCTGAAGTGGGAACACCGAGACCTCTCGATTTTTGCGACCGCTCCGAAGGGGTTGAGTTCTACGATGACACGTGCGGGCAAAAAGGAAGGAAAGGGTAGTTTCCGTGTTACCGCTCGTGGCGAAGTCATTACGAAAATCCCCGCAGAACGGTACGAGAATCTCGATCAAGCGCCAGTCTCCGAAGGTTGGATTCCCGTCTATCTCGGCACACTTTCGGGTGTGATCGACTTCGGGACCGTCGATACGAATCCCGACGTACCGAGTGGCCAGGCCTCAGTTTGGAGAGGTCTCCCGTTCAAACACGGTGAACGATGGTCAGTGAGCCATGAAGGACAGCTCGTCTGGAACTGGCGCGACTTTCAATTCGAGTCTGCGTTCGATCACTCCGAACTGGTTGCGAAGTATGCGGAGTACAGACCGAGCCCTGGACGACTATACGTTACTGAACACGGACACATCTGGGTGAATGTCCCTCACAACGATGTGATGCCGGAGAAGCGAGACGAGGTTCGTGAGGCGATCACGTCGTGGAAACGTGACGCTGAATCGTGCGGTGACTCGACGACACTTCGACTCGTCAACCGGCGGTTAGTCGCGACGAGTAACTCGGATGACCCCGCTGACGGTTATCTCCCAATCCACCTTGGGACGCTTCGCGACTTCGACGATGGCGTCGTCCCACGCCCGATCGTTGACGACGAGTCGTATTATATCCATGTCGGCCAGTCTGAAACCGTCTGGGGGTAAGGTAAATGAGCGAGGCTGAGTATCGTAATACTCGAAGATCTCTCGTTAGCTCAGGCCACCGGGTTGGGATTCTTGGATAGTTCGCGATTCGGAGGCCTAACGGATAAGATAGTGGCTGGCGGTCTTTGTTCCGGAATAGCCTGGAAAAGGCCAACTCAAGTCTCTGGCGGCACCCCGCCAGTAACGGTCACTCTTAGACTACGAAACAGTACCAGTCCCGCAAAACTATTTCACAGATGACATTCGAGTCAGAGGCATGAAGGAATCCGCCGTTGAGGATGGCGTTGAAGTAACGCACCCAAAGTACGGCCGTGGTGTCGTCACAGAGTATCGCCCCAACTTCGGAGCCGAGCCTGACGATATCGTAGTGGACTTTCACGCACTCGATGACTGTCGAACGCTTCCAGTATACGCTGTCGAGGCAGCCCAGAAAGTAACAACGGCAAACGTTGAACCGGGCCGATTCGGGTTTACTGCCGTGGTTGACGATGGGGTTGGGACACTCATCGTCCAGCCTGATGGGACCGGCGATGGGTACGCTATTGAATTACTGATCGATGGTGAGTCAATTGATCAAACGACTGTGTCGCGAGTGGATGGAACGGCTTCTCAGTAAGTTGCTCGTGTATGCTATCAGGACAACGTGGATCGCGGCTGATTAGTTAACGAGGACTAAGATCGATAAAAACATATTATAGATCGGTTTGTAGATCTCTCACAACGGACTATTGCAAGTATCTTGGCACGCTGCGAGAGATTATCTTGAGGTGAGCACTTGATGCCCCAATGTAACTAGTTCAGCGTACCGCTCGGCGACCCGATGGATGAATTCAGCCTGTCGCAGATCTTCGACACTATCAATTTCCCAGGTATCAACCACGATCCGCATCGACTTTCGAGAACTCACGGCGAAGCCATGATGTTCGAATGTCTCACGAGACTCCCTGAGCAGATCGGCGTCTGCAGCACTACTCCCAGCGGCATCGATCGCGACCTTGATTTCGTGATCATCATACGGGTTTACCCGCAACGCATACCGGACCGAGTCTGGATGACCGTCGGCTCGTGTCTCGAGATACGGATAGTTGGTTGCGAGATTGCCAAGCACTGGATCGATACTCTCGACCGAGAGTAGATCCCGAATTTCGGGAAATGCTCTGGTGAACACGTTTGTAGTGAACACCCGATCACCGGGTTTGGATTGAGCGGCTGTTTGCGACCGGGACTCATCGTAGTCAACGATAGTGACCGCACCAAAGCCGGTTGCACCGGACGGGAACTGAAAGCGTTGCACTTCGACACATTGTATGTTTAGCCCTCGGTCCCGAAGCCACCGTGTCGAGTCACGGGTTTGCTGAGTGATCGATTCTGCGACGATAACAAGCCGCTGTGATTGGTTCAGTTCCCACGGATCCTGATCAACATCAAAGAACTCGTTGAACGCAGACAGAAGTGATTCGTTGTCGGCGACAGCGTTCTGTACTGCCCACGATCCACTCCGATATTCGGTGTAGATATCGTTGAATTCGTTGTAATCATACTGGTCAAGCGCCTGCGCATACAGTTGCGGCTGGCTGATGATACTACCTTCAGAGGCCGATTCAGAACCTGATTCACCACATTTTATTTCTACTACGACGATATTCCCGTATTGGTCGAGTCCTACCAAGTCTGGGATGCCTGTCGACAAACTTGGCTGCCGGGCGAATAGCAGCAGGGACTCATCAAGTATCGCTTCCGGAGCCGCATTTAACCACTCTTCTAACTTGGCTTCGCCTTCACCACTCGCATCACCAGCTGGAACAATTGGTTTGTATTCAGCTGCAGTTGTTGCCCGGTCAGCAGCGACATCATCGAACTGGTGGATTCGCATTACGAGGTAAACTATCGCTCTTGTGATGAATCATCGGTATACGGTCTCATGTTAGTTCGTCCTCGCCGCTTTCAGGCTAATCCTTATGAGACTGAAGCGTATCTTGTATCTGTATACAGATGGCCACTATCGTCAGCCCTCTAGTAGTAATCCGATTAAGCTGGCCAGAGACGTCCACCTGAGTCTCCGAGGATAGGTCGTCAATATCCTGCAGCTGAAGCTTTGCTGTCGTACGTTTGGTCCGAATCGGCAGAAGCCGACCGATTATTTCTCGGCCCTCCCTGACCTGTGTCCGGATCCTCTCTGTATTGAGCGAGTCTCCAGTCTCGACGTGAGACGGTCCAGTTCGTATCCGAATCCAGTTGTGCACAACAGTGGAAAGCCGGACGTCAATACTGTCATCCTCGTCAGCACACAGACACAATACAAGCTGTTATACAGGTCCTAAGATTACTCTGTAAGGTTGAATTAGTAAGACCGAACTGGCAATAATTTCACGAAATATGTTCTCCGTTTGGATACTCTCACTGCGAAGATTGGAGGAAAGCAGCCATCTGACACTCTACTGTGCTTTGTTCGGTGAAATTCCACGACTGGTGACAATCAGGATAGCCAGGACTGCAATTCAGGACGAAAAGATCATATGAAATCAATCAAAAGATTGAGGTCATCAATGCAGTGGATTCAACAGATGCATGGAGGAACATGAGCCGGTCAGTTGCTCGTGCGACATCGACGGCAGATAGGACACTTTTCGACTTGCTCCGCTCCTGTCAAATGGGGGAGGCAGGCGCCATCGTCGGTGGACACATCGACCGGAACGAGCTCAGACAGGATCTCTACGTACCAACGCGCGAAGACGAAACGCTCACTGACTTCTTCGTCGATGAGTATACAGAAGACGGGCGTCTGCTGGTCATCACTGGCAGCGCCGGTGATGGCAAGAGCGCGTTGCTCTCAAGAGCCTACAAACAGGCCCAGGCAGAGGGCCATCCGCTCGACGAGTCGCACATCTGCATGGACGCGACGGCGTCCGATTCGAAGCACGAGACGTACGACGCGGCCCTGAAGCGGTTCCTCGACCGTGCCGAGGAGCGGCGTGCGTCGGGGCGTGGCTCCCGGTCTGGGATCGCCATCAACCTCGGCCTGGCAATCGATTTCTTCGATCGGCAGGGGCATGCCGAGGAGTTTCCGGAGATCTGGGCCGGGATCGATCAGGTTCGTACTGAGCGTGAGTACACAGATCCGGAGGCCAATATCGAGGTCCTGAATCTCGGGCACCGAAAACTGTACGAGACAGCACCCGGCCACCTTGGTGAGGGTCTCCTGGAGAGTATCGTCGAAAAATTCGCGTTCGAGGACCCACAGAGTCCGTTCCACGATGCGTTCAGACGAGAGCAAGACCGCTGTCCTAACCCCAAGGACTGCCCGCTACACTTCAACGCGGCGCAGTTTGCGAAGCCCATCGTCAGAGAGCAAATCACCAGACTGATCGCCGCCAGTGGGATCATCGAGACCGCGTATCTGAACCCGCGGTCAATCCTGGACAAGATCTCTTCGATGATCCTGCCACCGTCGCTACAGCGAGTCGATGAGGCCGGTGACTGTCCAGTCGGTGCGGCTATCGACCCAAAGAGGGTCTCACCGGAGGTGCTGCTGTGGAATAGCGTGTTCGATACCCTCGGTTCCAGCGGTGAAGAGAACGCTGGGTACATCGATCCCGCAGCGCACTCAAGTGTCAGTCTCGATCAGGAGCTCCTGGGGTGGGGAGCGGATCGCGATCGGCTCCGGGAGTTGCTCGGTGAGACTCCGCTCATAGAGACTGCCGACGTGGCGACGAAGATTCGGACGGCATTACGCCGTGTCTACCTCCTTGACGAATCGGTCGTGAGCGGCAGCATCCAGACGAAACTCGAAACCGATACATTCCAGGAGTTCATTGGGGCTCTGACCTATCTGAACCAAAGTGACACTGATGAGAGTGAGACGAGCGTCTCGTCGAGTCACTCGACGGAGGTACTCGACACCGTGATAACCTCACTTCAGGGGTGGAGCGGGTCAACCAATGAGAGCGACTACATAGAGTTCGTCGACGGCGTGAAGTCGACGGACTATCGGTTCCTCTCGAAGTGGACCCAGCCCACGCCCGACCAGGACGAATCGGTCCGACAGACTACCGAAGAGACAACCCCCGGCCAGATGTGGATCGTCCTCAAACCGGAAGGGACCGATGTCACCGTCCCGGTGCCGGTGACGTTCGAGCTCTATCAGCTGATGGGTCAGATCGGAATGGGGTACAACCCGAATGCGCTGGACATGGAGCGGTCGGAGGGGATGCGCCTGATCCAGTCCCGCTTGTCGGAGTTCACGAACAAACACGAACTCGTCCGCGTAGTCAACAAGCTCGACGAGGAGCTGTTCCGGGTTCGGGAGGCCGGGTTCGATGACATCGAGATCGTCTCGGGTGATCACCGATGAGCGATGCCGAGAAAAGCCTGGGCCGGCGCATCAGTCGGGTCATCGACGATGGCTTCTTCCCGACCTCCCCAGCTGCGACACTCCGAGAGGCGATCTTCTCCGAGATACTCGCTGGCGTCCTCGGGTCCTCACCGACGACCAACGAGATGGACGAGATCCAAGCGACCTTCGAGGCCCACGATGCGGTCAGCGACGAGGTCGCAGACCAGGCCTGGGATGTCTTCGAAGCAACGTACACGACCACCGGCGCGCGCGGTGCTCGCGGGAAGAAGGCAAAGCGCTACGTCATCCCGTTCCATCCGACGATCGCGGAGCACATTCAGCCCCACGAGACCCGGAACTGGGGCCAATGGTATCGGATGCTGATGACAGCTGGAGACCCGCCAAAGTTCAACAGGGACCTACATGAGGACTTTGTCTCCCGCCTGGAGGGGCTCGAGCCCTCGAACCTTTTCGAAGAGGTGTTCGTCGACGTCGCCGCGAAGATCGAGACTGATGACATCGGAGAACCGGCAACCGAACCGTTGCGGCCGTACATCAACGACTGTGCAGAGGCGTTTCAGGACGATCTCCGCCGGTGGCTACAGGACGAGTACGACTCACCATCGAACTGGCTGGGGTCGACGAAGGACCTGTTTTGCTTTTATTTCATGATGTACTACGTCCAGCTGGCGCTGAATCTGGAGCGGGAATTCTCGGCGCTGGCTGACGATGCACAGGAGTACACGCCCGGCACTCTTCCCGTTCACTTCGGCATGTGGGACGAGAAGGCGTCAAAAGACCGCCAGTTCTCCCAAGAGTGGTACGAGCGGGATCAGCGGGGCATTCAGGGCCACATTTACGACTCTTGGGGACGCCTCTCTGTGCTTAACGTGATCGCCGAGGTGGCCGACGAGCAGACAGGGCACGATTTGGCGGCACTCACACTTTCGGAGGCGATGAGGCTTCCAGACGAGACTCGCCAGAAGTGCATCGAGAAGCTTCGGGGGTACGTGGACGACCCTGAGCGGATCAACACACTGCCCGAGGCAGCGCAGGCTATGACACGGACGGTCCGGAGCTACTACGAAGGGAAAAAGAAGTCGAATCAGACCCCGATATCGATGGGCGTTAACGTCGTTCGCCAGCTCGGTGACGGCGGTGAGCGTAAGTATTGGCGGACACAGCGGAAAGTCGGTCCGACGTTCCGACTGAATCGCGGTGCGTTGCGGTTCTTTGCCAGGTTATTCGCCATGGATGAAAACGACACACATTACGACGAGTTCGTGAGCTATCTCGAACGCCGTGGGATCTATCTCGACTCCCAGAGCGACAACAGAGCCCTCGAAGAGCTGGATGAGATGGGAATGATCGACCGTCAGAGCGACAGTGGAGGTGCTGTCTATGTCCGGTCTCTTTGAACAGGAACTTGCGAACCACACCAAGCAATATCTGGAGGCAAACCCACCGCGAGGTGGCCAGATTCTACTTGCCGAGTTCCACAGCGGTGAACTTGCGGATTCCTACGCCGCTGGGCTGGTCGACACACTCACCGGTGACCGCGAGGCTGCCGTCGCCAATCCCGGTTCCGGTGATCTGGATGCCTTGCCGACCTACGAGACGGCCGATGGCGTTCCGGTGGACATCATCCGAGTGGTCCCGGAGATCGACGATCGCTCGACGGCAGCCCCATATCAGGTCACTCAAGGGTTCGCGACGCGGATGCGAAACGAAATTTCGGCCTCTGTCGAGACAGAGACGCCCCGCTCGATGATCATGGTGCTGGAGACCGACACCAGTCTGGACACGCTGGAGGCGTCCGAGGAGCTCTTCGGTGACGACGCCCCGATCAACTTGGAGTCGTTCCGCGACAGTGTCCTCGATCCGTCGACATGTGACAGTCCGCAGGGGCGGGCGCTGCTCCGTGGCCTGCTCACCTCGTTGCGTGAGGAGGCCGGCTACACAGAGGACGTCGAAGTCCTCGAGACACTCTGTAAGATTCGGGCGAAGGTTGACCAGAAGGACGCACTAGCGCTCCAGGACCTGATCAGCGAACTGCCGCAGTTCATACGTGAAGACCAAGCACTGGGCGAGGACTGGTTCGACCAGCAGCAGGACGAGGAGACGCTGCAGGAGATGATCGAGGAGTCCCTTGAGGACAACCGGGATCACGCCAAACAACTGCAGCGGGCCCACAGAGCCGGAACGGATACGGAAAGTCGACTCTCCTCTGAGTACAAGCAGTCGTTCGTTGATCAGGTGCTCGACTCACACGACTGGTCCGAGATCGGCCACTCCGAGGCGCGCAAGGGCACGAAGAAGGGTGGCGTGATTCGCTTCGACTCACTGTCTGTCGATGCGACCGATCATCGCCTGTACGAGCCGATCGACACGGACTGGATCGAGCGGTCCATACTCGCCAGAACTGATGACGGTGAAGTGCGACTCAGCGCCGAGTTCGTCAACGACATCAAGGACACGCCGCGTGAGTTTCGGGGGCCGGATGGCGACGAGGTCGGTCGGGTGTCCAAGCGCAACGAGATCGTCACTGCGACGATCGAGGATCTGCCCGACGACCGACCCTGGTTCGGCGAACTGTTGTTCTGGGTCGGCAAGAAGACCAAACGTGGGAAGCCAACTCACGTATTCAAACTCGCCGTCGTTCCGGACTGGTTCTTCACGGCCACTCAGAGCGTCTCGCTCGATGTGGATATGGAGTCCGAGGCGTTCATCTCGAATGGCGATGACAAGATCTCACTTCAGGCTCTCGAGGACCTCCGATTCAAGTCGGAACCCAAAGAGGTTGATCTCCGTGAAGACAATACAATCACGTTCGATTCACCGCTGACGATCGACCCGAACCCCCCGGATGTGGTCGAGCGAGTGACGTGTCAGATCGCACCGCTGGAGGGCGTGCCGATCCGGATCGACTTCTTGACCGAAGTCTCGACAGCAGACCCCGAGGCGGTCACGTTCCCGCTGATGCTCGCAGCGATCGTCGAGCCCGACCGCTGGGCAGCCAAGGATCTCACGCTCCCGGATGCGATGGACATCGACACCGATCGGGGTGAGATCTACACGGCGGCAGACAACGGCATCCGACTGGAGGACGAGGCGCTCGAACTCATCCAGATCGAGGAGCAGATCATCGACGATCGCACGTTGCTGCCACGCCTAATCGAGGGCGACGAGGTCGATTTCGGCGACCCGACGGGCGACGACTCGAATATCCCCGACGCGCTGCAGCAGGCATATGACGACCTCTTTACCCACCTCGAGGACCGCGGCCGAACGCCGTCGACCGACTCGTGGGACAACCCGACGAAGACACGCGTCGAGGCTGTCGTCAATGCGTATGTCGAGGCCATCGATGCCATCGACTCACAGAAGGTGTTCGGCCCGTACGAGCCCCTGCGGGACGTCTGCACCATCAAGTCGGAGACGACCGAGAAGGTGTGGCTGACGCCGTTCCATCCACTTCTGCTCGCCTACGGCCTGCGGATTGCAACCTGGCGGGACTCGGAACTGCTCCCTGGGGGGACGAACGCGGGCTTCCGACGCGACCAGTTCATCTCGAAGTTCAACGCCAACGGGCTGCACCCATACCGGACGATTGACCGCTCGAAGGAGAGTCTCCTGCGGGGGTTACCCTACGCCGACAACCCGCTGTGGACGGTCTACTCGCCGATCGAGTCACCCGGGTCGATCACTCCGCGTTACATGGAGCGGGTCGTCCGGGACAAGCTGTACACGTTTGTCCAGGCGTTCCCGACGCTCTTCGAGCTTCACCCTGGCCGGAACATCGAACTCAATTTGATCCACATGGGCGATCTCCGCCCGGTCGTCAAGGGTCTCTACGAGTTCTACAGGAAGATCGAGAAGACGGACGTACATCCACCGCGGATCCTCCTTCGCATCTACGGGGACGACTCCGAGGGGGAGGCCCTAGAGCGGTTCTTCACGGAGAGCGCCGAATCGCGGCTCCGGCAGAACCTCGAGAAGAAGAACGACGAGCTCGTGGATCGGCTGCGCTCACACGTGACCTACGTGCGCGCTGGTGAGTACATGGGCAACCAGCACGAGGCCCACCTGACGTTTTTCCGGGGGCTGCTCGATGAGAACCCAGGCGTCATCGACATCGGTGAGCTTCCCTCGGGGATGTTGAACGGGGCGCTGTTTCCCCGGGAGTCGATCGACGTCGAATCGACTGGAAAGGACACGGTTTACACTGTCGGCTTCAGCTGTGACGACTCGGAGACGGGGCTGATCTACGACGTCGCCAAACGGACGAACGCCTTGGAGGCCGGCAAGTGGAACAACTCCTACCACCCCCACCAGACGGTGAAGAAGAACATCGAGTCGAAACAGGGGACCGATCTCACGGGTCTCTGGGATGATTCCCTATGGGTCGTCCACGTCCAGCCGAACGTCGGCATCGACTTCTACGTCCGTTCGGACGCCGAACTTCAGTCGGCCGACGGCCGGGTGATGATCCACTACAGCGACCAGTACGACTCCTCGTCACCCGACTACGACGTCATTACGTCGACGAACAAGCGCACGCCGTATCTCACAGCCCTCACCCGGGCGCTGGACGATGCGAACTTGGGGAACCTGCTGGACCCAGAGACAGTGCTCTCGCTGCTGGTCGCGATCGATGGGGAACTAGCGCTCGATCTCCAGCAGGCAGAAGAGACCGAGGTCGTCGAGACCATCGGGTTTGTCGGTGGTCTAGCGCTGAGTCAGCGCCTGCTGGACAGATCGGCCCCTGACCACATCTGGGTCCCACTCAGTCTGAACGAACTCTCCAGGCATGACCGGTCGTACAAGGGATCCAACGAGGGGCTTCTCCAGTACGACGGCACAGGGAAGGCCAGCGACGATCTCTGTTTCGTCGGCATTCCACGCGATCCAGAGCGGACTGCGCTGAAGCTCTGGCTGGTCGAGACCAAAGGCGGTGGGTCCCACATTTCGACTGGTCGCGAGCAGATTCAGGGGGCACTCGACAATCTTACGGACATCTTCCAGCCTGACGACCAGCACGCCGACGATGCGATCCTGCACGGTGAGTTCGGGAAGGTCGTCCTCGACGTCGCCCGCAGGATGGCCAGCTACAACGTGATTGAATCCGAGACGCTCGAGACCATCGAGACCCGCCGTCGCTCGTTCCTGGAGGGCGATTTCTCGGTCCACTTCCTCGAGGATTCCAAGGGTCATATCGGCGAAGTGATCCGGGTTAGGGAGGACGCACCCTACTCCAAGATCAAATCGAAAGACGGTGTCCGCTCCATCGAGACCCCCATCAAGGCGCTTCGGCTGCTCGACGAGACTGACATCGGGGGCGTCCTGCCCGACCTCGACCTAGAGGAGCTGTCCTTTGAGTTGGACGACGTCGAATCAATAGGCGCTGATCGGACTGAGCCGCCGGTAACCGGAATCGAAACGGCTGCTGACGCAGCTGAGACAGCTGGCACAGCGGATCCCACTGCGGATACCGAGCCTGAGGCAAGGATGACCGACGAACTGACGCTCGGCGACGATGCTGAGCAAACGACCGATGACGTGGGGGCTGTCGAGGATCCCGAAACCGAGCTCGCCGAGAATGGCGATACGTCTGTGACTGACGACGACGCCGATACGGCTGGCACGAGTGCCACTCAATCCGACGTGGAAGCTGATATGGATTCAACCGAGGTAGCCGATACTGATGAAGCAGTGGCCGCAGATGCCAGTTCTGATGGTGCCACCAAGCCAAAAGCCAACGAGGGAGAGACGGCTTCCGATGGCGATTCGGCGGATGGGTCTAGAACAGAGACTGCCACAGTTTCAGACTCCCCCGACGACGAACAGGGCGATCAGGGGGCTTCGAATGCTGTCGAGGCGGCTGAGTTAGCCGGCGACGCCACGTCGCCCGAGTCCGAGGCAGACGGAATCAATGAACGGCTCACGGCAGTCACGCGAAACTTGGCCGAGAGCCCTGAGCCCACCACCGACATCAACAAGGGTGAACTCGCCTCGAACATCCACGATGGCTTCGAGTCGCTGGGCGTCGACGTGCACCCGCCAAACCCCTCTAACATCTCGATCGGCCCCCGGAAGATCGGCGTCGACGTGCTGCCCAAGGAGGGCCAGAAGATCGAGGGTGTCCTGAACAATCTCGATTCACTCAGTGTCCACATCCAGGCTCATGGGAGCATCGTCGGCAAACCTAACCCGTCGAAAGGGGCTGTCCGGCTCGAGATTCCCCACGATAACCCCCAAGACATCTATCTCCGCGAGGGTTTCGAGACACTGGGCCAAGAGTTGGTCGAGCCATTGACGATCCCCCTGGGTGTCGACACGGAACGGCAGCACCACGCGCTGACGCTGCCCGACGAGCGCCACGCACTCATCGCCGGGGCGACCGGCTCCGGGAAGTCGAACTTCCTGAGTGCGGTGATCTGCAGCCTTGTGGCGACCCACACGCCCGACGAGGTGTCCCTGAGTCTCCTCGACCCGAAGGGCGTCGACTTCGGCCGGTTTGCTTCGGTGCCACACGTCCAAACGTACGAGGACACGCCGAACGCCTGTGCTCAGCGACTCCTGCAGCTCGTCAACGAGCGGCTCCCGGAGCGCAAGGAGGTGCTTCGGTCTGCAGGTGTTCCGTCCGTCGCCGAGCTGAACGAGAATGCCGACCTGCTCGACGAGGATCCGCTACCCTACCATGTCGTGGTCGTGGACGAGTATGCGGACCTCAAGATGTCTGTCGAGGACGAGGACGCATTCGAGGACGCCGTGACGCGGCTGGCACAGGTCGGCCGCGCGCTGGGCTTCATCATCCTCCTAGCGACGCAGCGGCCCTCGGCCGACATCGTCTCCGGGAAGATCAAGGCCAACTTCCCCTGTCGCATCAGCTTCCGGCTGCCTTCGAACACGGACTCACGCGTGATCCTCGATCAGCCCGGGGCTGAGGACCTCGAGGGTGCTGGCGACATGATCACTAAGACGCAGGCAGGTGATGAGTATCACCTGCAGGGGTATCGGTTGACTTTGCCCGACGCGTCAGCGATCATCGACTGGGCAGTTGATCATGACATCTAATTGCACTGAGTTTGCTGGATAGAGACGCCTAGTTATTGTAGAATTTTACTGTGTCACATCGATCGCAGTAGACCTGTCACTCGAATACTGGCGGTTCGATAGTTTCGGAATTGACATTGGCCGACTGATGATCATTTGAATTGAGTTTCGATTTGACAGTCAAAGTCCCTAACTGAGACCTATTACTGAGCGAGGGTTTCAATAAAGCCATATACTCGAACCATCCACCCCAAGGGCAAGCGACTGATAGAGACTGACGCTGATAATGAGCGCACGATCACAGTCACCGACTAACAGGTGCTCGATATCAGCATAGCGGAGGCAGCCAACAATAGGAGGCCACATTTCGGAGTGTCTTCAACTTAGATGACTCCGTCATCGGTACGGTGTACGACCGCAACGAGAAAACCCGTGCCACTTCCGACTACGCCGAACCGATAGCATCATCTTGCATATTATGCAATCTCTTGCGTAATGTGCCAAAAGATTGCGGCGCTCGTGAACGGATCCTGCTGGATTGTGGGTCAAATGTTGATGTGTTTTCTTGCATGACGCTGCCTCTCTTCTTGCGCACTCGCCGCCATAGCGGTAGAACGTCTCAACGCGGGTGACGTGAAGTTTGTATGTGTCGTGACGACCGATATCGATGCTGGCGAGGGGATTATCTCCGCGCTCTCAAACAACGGATTCGACAGTCGTGTCCAGTTCAAAAATTGCTTGGAGTTAATCGAGGAGAGTACCTGAGGCAGGGTACTGCGAGAGGCCACCTGAGAAATCCTCTTGTGTTCGGTATGGAGTTGTAACCTAGTCCTCAGCGCCAGTCTTGCTAAGCTCGGCAGTGATGTGATTAAGCTGGGTATTGACGTCCGCTTGAATCTCCGAGAGGAGGTCGTCAATATCCTGAGCTGTGCTCTTGATGTCCGTACACTTGGTTCGAACAGTCTGGAACCGATCGATTGTATCTCGGACCTCCGAAACCTGCGTCTGGATAATCTCCGTATCAAGCGAGTCACCAGTGTCGACGTGGGCCTGCACCGTCCGCATCCGAGCCCAGTTGTGCGCAATATTGAGGAGCCGAGCGTCAATGCTGTCATCCTCGTCGGCACTCAAACACACGACGAGCATTTCGTTGTCGAACTCGTGGAGATAGCCAACTTTGTCCGGTACGTAGCTCTCACATTCACTGACGAAGATGCCATAGTCAGCATCACGGTTCTCGATCGCTTCCGCCAACTCCTCCTTGATCTTCGGTTGTGTGTAATTCTGCTCGCTTTTGGCCTCGATGACGATCCGCTGGTCCGTATCACCTAATGTGAAGACGAAGTCCCCAATCTGCCGGCCGGAGAGCGCTCCCTCTGTCTCACCCGTATACTCGACCATATTGTTCGTCCCGTAGGCAAGGTCGTCCAGCAGTGCTTCGAGATCCTCCTCGAAATCTTCTCCCTTGAGCGGCGTCTGCTGTCGCATCTCTTCTGCAGCATCCTCTCGCTCTAGCTTCTCTTGGAGCTCCCGGATCTCATCGCGAAGCTCGCTACGCACCTCTTCTCTGAGAAACTCCTTTAGCCGGTTGATCGGCGTCCCATCTCGGTCGGGGTCAAGTGCCTCTTGGAATCGTTGGCCATCCTCACCGAGCTCGTCATCAAGTCGCTGTACAAACTCTCCATCTTCACCAAGTGCGTCATCAAGGTGGCGCTGTAACTTTCCCTCGTCACCAAGATGTGTCTCGAGGAGCGTTGCGACTTGTCCATCGTCGCCAAAATTGTCTTCTAGTTCTTCTCGAACCTCGTCGATCTCTTCGTTGAACGCCTCCTCCATCTCCGCGAACTCGCGTTTGACGAACTCGACTTCTTTGGACGTGTCCGCAAGTTCAAGCGTCGTAGCACCGACTCGCAACGCGCGTGTAATCTCCCGTTCGCGATCATGTTCCTCGAACTGCGAGAGATATTCCGCGAGGTCGGAATCGTGAATCGTCAGTTCTTGAACTTCAACTCGATCTGTAGCCGTATCGACTTGAATGCTATTTGTAGTTGCCACATCTACATGACGATTAGCTGCTAATAAATAGTTACTTATCTACCACTTAGTGCATGGTGGTTCAAGTCTCACGTCGGTTGTCCCTCAAGAAGGGCCGTCGAGAATCTCATCCTTTTCAAAATACGGACATCATCAGGAACCCGCTTCCTCGATTAAATCTAAACTCTCTCTCCAGCCCAACTGCCTAATTTACATTCATTCATATGTGGCATATTGTTGATATCTAGCCATCATGCGGTTTGAAGAAAGAGCGCGAATCGTAGACTATAGTTAGAGTCCGTAAGAACCGCAACAACATTGACCTCCTCCCGCGCCTGAAGACGCGGGAATCCCACCGCGGGATTTCAGGCCGAGCGTGGCCCTCTGGTTTCAAGACGCATACGTCCCAAGCGTCTCTTGCTTGGTAGCATCGGCTTGGGTGTCTTGCGGGGCGGTCAAACGCCCCCCATCCTCAGCCGAGTCATCGCCATCCGTGTATTCTCTTGAATGGCTCTCTCCGCTGCGGTAGCGGTCTGCGATGTTTATCGCGCCGTTTACGTCCGCTTGGTACTCCTTCATCCAGCAACCGTCGTTCGTACACTTGAATGTCGCCTGTCGCGGGCGATACCCCACTTCACCGCACGCGTGGCACTCCTTCGACGTGTTGCGCGGGTTCACCGTCTCGACGGGGATACCTTTCTCGACGGCCTTGTAGCGTATCTGTGCGTGGAGTTTGGCGAATCCCCAGCCGTGGAGACGCCGGTTCATGTACTCGCCGTAGTCCATCGACTCCCGTATGTACGTCAGGTCTTCCAGAACGAGAACCGGGTTCTCGACCGACTCGGCGTACTCCACGACCTCGCGGGTGACGGTGTGGAGTATGTCGTCTATCTGGTTCCACACGTCGTCCCCGAAGGACTCCGTGATACGCTCGCTTCCACGCATCTGGAGTCGGCGCGTGGCGGTGAAGTAGGTCTTGCGGAGCCGACGAACGGTCTTACCCTCGTCGGCCCACAGTTCGGGCGCGGTCGGAGAACCGTGGTCGTCGCGGTGACACACCGTGACGAGTGACGCTTCCCCGATGTCCACTCCGATAGGCGTCCGATCTTCGGCGGACACCTCGGAGCGTTCCGCTACGTCGCGGGTGGCGGTGACGTGAAGATACCACGTCCCCTCGTGCTCGAATAGCCGACTCTCGCCCATCGTGGCGTCTCCCACGTTCAATGCTTCCAACCAGTCCCGTTGTTCGGGATTCGATTTGGCGGGCATCCAGAGATGGTAGTCTTCGTGGTGCGGGATTTTGACGTACCACTCGATGGCATTCTCAGGCTTGTGGTCAAGCTGTGGCCCTTCGTTAGTGAACCGAACAGGATGATCCTCAGAAAGCTCGTCCGCGTTGTACGTCGTCGTAAGTTGCGGGACGTACTGCTTGAGCGCGTTCTTCGCGTACCCGCTTAGGTCGTAGTTGATCACTACGTCGTTCGCTTCGGTCTGCGTGGTACATCGGGCGTCGAAGGCGTCTTGGAGGGCGTGCTGGTACGCCTCTCGCGTCTCACGAAGTTTCCGCCGCTTGTGGACGTTCGGCTCTACCAGTTTCAGTTCCAGCGTCTTGGTGAGTTCCGTCATGAGTCGCCCTCCTTGTGCTGTTGAATGTAGTTCTCGACTGTCTCACTCGAAACATGCCCGGCGGTCCCTGCATAGTAGCCTCGTGCCCATCCGATTTTCTCACTGTCGTGGTCGGCGTATCGGTGGTTGTACTTGCGCGAGGAGATGCCCTTGAACCAGTTGGCGAGTAGTGCCGGTTCGTTCTTCGGCGGGCTACTAACGAACAGGTGAACATGGTCGGGCTGGACAGTGAGGTCGAGAATCTCGACGCCTTTGTCGTCGGCTATTTCGTGGAGGATGGTTCGCACACGGTCGGCAACCTCGCCTTCGAGTACCGATTGGCGGTATTTCGGCAGCCACACTATGTGGTAATTGAGGTTGTAAGTGGCGTGCCGTGTGGTCTTCATCTGTGCTGTACACTATTGGCTACGGAATGTTAATACTGGTGGTGAATCGGTGGGAAATCCAGTAATAGCGGAACCCGGAGGTTGTTGTACTATGCCTATCGCTTGACCTCCGCCTGAAGACGGAGGTATGCGCTATCAGTCTGTATTCAGAAAATCTGCGTCAGAAGGTTCCGTTCGGCCCGCTGTAGATGTTCGTTGACAGTCGAGGACTCAAGGCCCAATTTGATAGCGATCTCCTCTGCCGAGACGTCTTTTGGAACCTCGTAGAACCCCATTTCCCACGCCGTCTCGATGACTTCCCGCTGGCGACTGGTCAGGCTGTCGAGGAGCCCAGCAGAGCCATCGTACTCACCGAGTCGCTGCAGGGCCGGCGAGACACCCGCTTGCTCGTAGTCGTCAAGGTGCCCGGCAATCGCCGCCTGTGGCCCGACAAGCGATAGTGTCGCACTGTGGTCATCGACATCTGGATCACAGGTGCCGACCAACTCCGCAGCTGTCTCTGCGAGACTTGCTGGCAGGTCGGGCGCGGTAAACGAGATCACGTACACGTGAGCGTCATCCCGTGCAGCGACGTGGTTGAGTTGGTCCACGTATTCGAGCCCAGCAAGCGCCGTCTCGTCACACCGCGTCGCAACTTCAATCTGGACAACAGCGCCGTTCCCGCGACAGGCAAGCGCCTCGAATGCGAGGAGCTCCGCCTCGCTAACGATCGCAAAGAGCTCCGCAATCCCCATTGCCGCTAATTCATTGTCGGTAATACTGACCTCTGCCTCTCGCATACCTCCCAATCGAATGAGCAGCAACTACAGCGTTGTGCCCAGTATACTGGGCAGTCATTAAAACGAACCTACACAGTCGTTACCCAGGACAGGCTTCGATCGCGGTAATCATACCGAGGAACGCGGACGACGACTCACTAATCCGTAGCGGCGACGCGGCGACGACAGCGAGTGGCTCCTGATTCCATCGGCAGTTGTGTTTCTCGAAGTGAGCGTCTGCCCGCCAGTCCTGCAACCAGGCGATGGGGCCGACGCTGCTCCGGCCGTGCTCCAACAAGAGAATCCGTCCATCGGGCGCACAAACACGCCCCATTTCCGAAAGCGCCGCTACTGGATCAGGAAACGTACAGGTCGACAG
This sequence comes from Haloarcula amylovorans, assembly GCF_004681185.1. GTDB lineage: Archaea > Halobacteriota > Halobacteria > Halobacteriales > Haloarculaceae > Haloarcula > Haloarcula amylovorans. The sequence goes on from NZ_SRIF01000003.1 coordinate 245,471, forward strand.
CGAAGAGATGACGGTATCGAAGCTGTCGTCCGGGAAGTCGAGCTCCTGTGCATCCATTTCGTACAGCGTTGTCTCTCGCGGGGTGTCGTCGAGGCGCTGTCGTGCCGCTGTAAGCACAGCCCCACTAATATCGATACCGACGTACTCGGCGTCGTGGCCGAGGTACTGAGCGTTGGTCCCGACACCACAGGCAACATCGAGGACGCGGCCGGTGGCGTCGCCGAACAGCGCACGGCGATAGCGGCCACTGAACGCCCGGTTCAGCCAGTCCATCCGGGCCATCGTCGTGGCCTGCTCACGATAGGTTTCCTTCACATCGGCAATCGTGTGAGGCTGCTGGCCGGCGAGCACAGACGCCCGCTTGGTATCTGCGACCGTCGACGCTTCATCGTCGCCGCCGTCAGTCTTAGCCATCGTCGTCCTCCGGAATCAGTGTCCGAGCGAACACCGCTGCCCCCGAGAGTAGCATCGCCACGGTCACAGCAGGAACGTCGCCAGCCCACGTCTCGTACGCGTCGCGGTCGGGGAAGGCCTTGACGTATGGACAGATAGTAGCGTAGCCGTCCTGCAGCGTCGGGGTACCGCCGGACTGTTCGTGGGCGTCCAGCGCGATGCCAAGCGAGAAGACGGCCGTGTCGGGGGTGACCGATAGTTCCTCGCGCCCCACGGCGTGGACTTCGATGGTCACTCCATCGGGACTGACAGTATGGATGGCAACTGGGTTGTCTTCCAGCGCAGCGAGGATGATCGCGTCGTAGAAACACTGGAAGTGGTACCGCTCGCCGTCCATGACACCCCAATGGGCAGTGTCCTCGTCGGTGTGGCAGAGCTGGGCAACGTCAATGGCCCCACCGCCGGCTTGCCGCCGGATCTGCTCGCTCCAGTCTGCGAGTGTCTCGACCGACTCATCGCCGACAAAGCGGCCAAGCACCGTTCGCAGGTCTTCGGGCAGCTGCTGGTCTAGCGTTGCGTCGCCTAACCAGTGACCGGAGCCACGTGCGGCTTCAGTGTCCTGTTCGGTGCCGCCACAGCATCCGTCGGTGGCGTCACCCGTCGTGGTAGCACTGTTTGTGTTACACATCACAGCTGAACAAACGGGACGCAATGCCCTCGGCCTTGCCCCCAATAATGCGGGCGGGTTTATTGGGGCCCCCGCTGGGAGGCTGTGAACGAGCCGTGACTACTCATGTGAGTGACCCCCGTGAATCCGTTCGATATCCGCAAGCACCTCGTCGAACGAGACTCTTCCATCGTCGGCCTGAATAGCACCTGGGTCGAGTGCGTCCGTGTCGAGTACTTCCTGTGGGGTCAGCCACACCCACTCACAGTCTTCGTTCCCACCACTAAACCGTTCGAGTTCATGTTCGAGGAACTGCTTGCTGAAGGGCGCCAACAGTGGCGGTGGCCCTTCGGTCCCTTCGAAGGTATCCTCATATCCGGGCACATCCTCCTCGGCAAGGTCACCGACGACGACTCGCATGGCCATGCCAAGGATATGGTGGGGTGCACAGAAGAGGTCGTACAGCCCCGATTCCTCGAACCGATACAACCACGCCCCACCAGCGCTGACGACCGGCGAGGAAAACGGCGGGACGTCCACAGGGACTCGGCGTTGGTACCCATGGGCCGGATGGTAGGCCGTAATCGTATGATCAGGCGTGGTAACACTGAACTGGACGATGTCACCGGGATCTACAGCAAGTCCCGTCGGCTCGAAATGGAACAGCGGACCATGTTCTTGGGGAACCGGGTCACCGACGTGGAGTTCGACTGTGTGATCCGGCGCGAGTCGCTCCGGCACAGCGTTGGCGTCCGGCGTCGCGTAGCCGTAATGTGAATCGATGCGAGGGGGATGTGGGTCGTCGTGATCGGCCGCAACGACGCCACTCCCAACTGCGACTGAGGCACCGATCCCGAGTGCTTGCAACACTGCTCGTCGCCCGACGTCCGGCATCGCATGCGGCTGTTCGGCGGCCCCATCCGTATCACCACGGGTGGTCGTCGAGTCGGTTCGTCGCTCGGAGTCGTCAGTGTGACTTTCGTGGGACATTGGATTCCTCGTGTGTGTTATTTTCTGGCGACGACCATCGTCTCGGGACCGGGCAGCGGTGTTGCCTCCCCGCCCTCGAAGCCAGCCTGGTGGAGCCACTCGATACACTGTCCGGCAGTGTAGTCCGATCCCGCAGGTGTCTCGATGAGCATGTTCAGACTCATGAGCAACGGCAGCGCCGCGTCCCGACGCTCCTCGTCGATCATCGTGCCGTAGACGACGACAGCGCCACCGGGTGTGACCGCGTCGTGCACCTTCGAGAGAATCGCTCTCGTCTCCTCGTGCGGCCAGTCATGGAGAATGTGACCGAGAATATAGACGTCCGCAGCGGGCAGTGCCTCGTCGGCGAAGAAGTCGACGGTGCGGAACTCGATGCGATCTGCAGCGGGACTCTCCGTCACGTAGTTCTGGAAGTACTGTTCGATTCGCGGGAGGTCCGCACCGATCGCATGAACATGGTCGTTCTCTTCGGCGATACGCTTTGGCACCACACCCTCACTTGTTCCTAAGTCGACGACCGAGTCGTGGTCCGCCCAGGGAAACTCGTGGGCGATGACGTCAGCAGCAGCCATACTAAAGCTGGTCATCGCACCGACGAACTGTTCGAGAATCTCGTCATCGGTGTAGATGACACCCTCGAAAGGATGGGTCTGATCGTCGTCGAGCTCGTTCTGTGGCCGTCCAGTCTGCAGAGCTGTTTCGAGGTCCCCCCAGAACGGGTACAACCGGTCGTTACCATCTCGAACCAGCCGACGAACGACGCCGGTTTCCCCTCGACGAGGAACGCCGCTGCTTCTGGGGTGTTCCGATACTCGTAGTGTTCGCGGTCCAGCAGATCCAACGCGACAAGTGCATCGAGAAAGTCCCGTGAACTCCGTGGATGCAGGCCGACTGTACTCTCTAACTCTTCGACTGTTTGGGGGCCGTTGCGGTCGAGTTCTGTGAAAACACCGAGTGTGGTGGCACTCAGTAACGCCTTCGCCGCCCAGAACCCCTGGCCGAGCTCGAGGATCCGCTCGGGCGTCGGGCTGTAGTCTGACATAGCTGGTCGCCTCCGTGGTCCGTGTGACCACAACGAGGATGTCGACCCGGTAGAAAGTATAATTTTTGTGATAAGATTGCAAGTCAGTGATAGCCATACAACCAAGTAACATCTCGAAACCGCACTCCGACTGACTCGGCGACCTACTCCGGTAACTCCACAGCAGGCTTCTCCGCAGCAGTATATTCAAACGCCCACTCCTCGAATTCCGCAAAGACATCGTTGAGCGCTTCCCCCCGTTCGGTTAGGTCGTAGTAGGTGGCGATCGGCCGGTCTTCCAGTCGACGACTGACGAGTCCCTGTCTCTCTAAGTCGCTGAGTATTCGTGAAAGCGTAGCCGAATCGGCAGTCGTTGTTTCCTGGAGCTCGCTAAATCGCTGCTCACCATACAGATGCAGGCTCCGGAGTGTTGCAAGTCGCCATTTGGAGCCGACTATTTCGAACGCACGGGCGACTGGACACACTTCGAATAGGTTGTCGTCGGGGTCTGGTTTCGGCGGTGGGTCTGTCCACGTCATGTTATATGTTGTGTATTAACATTCATCTATCAAAAGTGTATTCCAGTGTCTTGGTGCGATGACGAACTGGCAAGCACAGAATCATCGGTTACAGGCGGTTCCTTGGCTGTTGAAGCGTGATGGAGCACCTACGCCATCACTCAATGGACAGCATTACTGGTGGACCTGTATGGGGTTGAAGCAGCATGTTCTCGACCTACTCAGCGTAGATCGTGACGTACTGGGTAACAGTCGTAGAGTGAGCCATATCTTGTATCTGTATACTGTATACAGATATTGCAGACCCTCTCTAGGCAGTCAAAACAATCACCATATAGTACTCGCTCACCCGAAGATTTTCCGTTGTGATACACCAGTTGCTTGGCACCGATATCATGTCCATCCCCCCAGTAACGACCGTCGGTCGTTCAATGCGGGCTCGTAGCTATGCTGAACTTCGTAGGTCTCGGGGTCTACAGTCAGACAGCCGTAATCGAAATCGGCATAATGAGTCGGATAAAGCACGAGGATGTTCTTGGCGGTATCAATACCAGGCGGCGAGGCGCCCAGTGGGTGAATGTGATGTGCCTCGGCATACAGCTGGCCCCGCCCACTTGTAACCGACGCTGTCACACGAATATCCCACGACCTTTACATAACCCGCAATCAATTCGCACTCTAGTGACAGACGACCGCCGGATGACCACCGACCGCTTCTACGGCGGCGTGACGAACCGATTGGACAATCTTCGCACCTGCTTGGCGTACGTCCACACAACCTCACCGACCCGCGAAGAGCTCATCCAGTGGGTAATCAATAACACTCGCGCATCGAGTCCTGAGGCCATCAACCACCATCTGGCCTTCCTCGATGCGATCGACTTGCTCCATCTCGAGGATACTGGCTGCAAACTGGCCCACTACGGCGAGCAGTGGCTTGCTGACCAAGACCCCAGCATACTCTACGCCGCTCTCTCTGAGGGCGTCAAAGGCTTCGACACGATCCTGCAGGCTCTCGCCGAGGACCCTCGTACTGACACCGACCTCATGGATATCCTGGTCAATGAGTTCGACGAGGCAGAGATGACGAAACCCGGGCCAGCGATCCGTCATCGTGAGTGGCTGCAAGTCCTGGGCTATGCTACACGCGAAGGCGATACAACATATCTCACGGACGCTGGCCGCGATGCACTCAAACACCAGCATACTGACTCGTATCACGCAACACACAGCTCACCACCGGCCGTCGAGATCGGCGATCGACTCACACAAGCAGATATCGAGACTATCTTCGATACGGGGTTTGGCTATCAGATCTCGGGCATCAACCCTCGACGGGACGCAACCGACAACCAGTATCTACTCGTGTTCGCGACCGAGGATGGCCCCTACGACGATGCCGTTACACAGGGCCAGTTCGAGTACATCGGCGAAGGCCTCGAAGGCGACCAAAGCACGAGTTCTCCCGGGAATTCGGTCCTTATCGATGCCATCGAGACCGACATTCCAGTCCACTTCTTCTACCAGGCAACGGAGGCTACCGGCTGGGCGTATCAAGGGCTCGTCGACGTTCTCGACTGGGAGTTTGAGACCCGTGGTGGCCGAGAGGTGCTCGTTTTTACGATGGCCCATCAGCAAGCGGACAGCATAGATTGGACGACAGCAGTTCGAGAACAACTCAAGCAATATTGTGAGACCCACACCTCCAGGAGAGTTACCTTAGATGAAATCTATGATTTTGCGGCCGCCGATCTCGCTCGAGCGTTTCCGGACAATAACAATATCCGAACGAAAATCCACCAACAACTCCAGGTCCTCCGAGATCAAGGCGACATTGAGTTTCTCGACGACGCTGGGACATATCGCCTCACATTCGAGATCGACGTTGAGGCCGTCGAGACAGACCTTCAAGCGAAGCTAAACGACGAGCCACAGCTCACGAGCGACAGCGAGGAGTTCACCGAACAGGAACGTCGCGTCCGTGATCAGACGTTCGCTCGGCTCGTGAAAGCCGCCTACGACAATCGCTGTGCGATCTGCGGTCAACATCGGGAGACACCAGCGGGGACACCCGAAGTCGAAGCTGCACATATCTATCCAAAGCAGAAAAACGGAGCTGACGACCCACGCAATGGCCTCGCACTATGCAAACTCCACCATTGGGCGTTCGACACTGGCTGGCTTGCAGTCAGCGACGATTATACTCTCTTGGTCGCCGCCGCCCCGAAGCGTGATGGGTATCACGAATTCAAGCAACTCGAAGACTCACAGATCAGACAGCCAGCAAATGAAGAGCTAGCACCTCATCGACTATTTCTTCAACAGCATCGCGAATTACACGATTTCTAAGCAGACACCTTCGGACCAGAGACGTACTAGCGAAAGCAGTCGCTAGTGTCAACGTATTTACCGTCGCCTCAACCTAACCCGTGAGAACGCGTGTCGGCAGCAATCCGAAAGCGAGTGCGGATCACCACTCCTCTCGTGGTGGCAGTTCAGCACCACAGTACCGGCAGAACCGCATCGGTGCACGCGGCGTCTCCCTCCCTGTATCGTACGAGAACTCACGGCCACAGTCCGCACATGCTGTCTTTGCCATTGGTATCTCCGGTAGCCGGTATCGCACTGCTGGCTACGTCGCAACTACGCCCTTCTGTGTGGTAAAGGTGCGCATGGATTCAATGAGAGCCGTAGCGACCATCTCTCCGTCACGAGTGGGTCAGTCAGGAGGCTGTTAGCTTGATGTTCAGAGTGCCGTACTGAAATAATGTGCAGAGTCAGCAGATGAGTATTCTTGATGATGTGCGTGACCAATTGCTACATGAGTATCGTCTTTGGCAGAAATGACAGGGGGTGTCGGAAGAGACAGGGGGTAGCGTAACAACACCTTGCCCGGTACTATTAATCATGACCACGACCTGGGTCAAGAAACCACCCGTTCAACCGATATGGCAACAGTACAGGGGGTACAATAGAGCATGACTTCAGCGTCGCAGACCCGACCAAGCGAGACGGTCAGTCGTCTATTGAGCGCTCTTGCGATCCTTTCTGCCGGCGTTGCAGTAACTGTCCTCCTGCTTCCGAATCCGCTTGCGGATGTGTTCTACTCCGGGATTGTGCTGCTCAGCATTCTTTTCGCACTTGTCGGTGGGATTGGTGCGTGGACGAACCGAACACCGCTCGTCTGGGTTGCTGCGCTGCTGTTGGGAGGACTGTCGATCCTGGGGATGATGTCGATCGGACTCTATCTTGTCCCGGCAGCTCTCCTTCTGCTCGGAGCCGCTGTGTTCTCCCAGCTGACCGGGCCACGTCCAGGGGTCCGGGAATCGATACTCGCCAACCCGTCGACCCGGCGGGATATCGTCCAGAAGATACTGGTCGGTACTGTTGCCATCGTCGTGGGACTTGGACTCGTTTCCGTTGGGGCCTTCCGACGAGAACTGTTTGGCTCGTGTGCACGGGAAACGCTGGACTGCGCGCTCAAGACGACAAATTGGGACGCGGTCGGACTGACCGTCCTTGGATTGGTTGCAATTAGTTTTGGAGGCTGGTTAGTCTGGAGGCAGGCCTACATCACTCGCGTACTTGCAGCAAACACTGGCTCTGTAGAGTGACCGCCTCCATCGGACACCTCCGTTCTGCGTGACTCTGCTGTTAACGTGTCTTGTCGCCACGATGGTGGTTGATTCTCAGACTGGCGACGTGTCTTCTATTCGCTCTGCGAACAGGTTCAAGAACTCTGCGTCGTAGTCCTCATCGACGTGGTTCACATTCCACAACCCGGAGTCGCGAAGTTTCTCACTCTGACTGTATTGGCCGAGCCACTCATCTGAGCGAGCATCAACAGCCGTTCGCTGGTAGTTACTAAGGAGTGCAATCGTGTTTCGTTCGATGTAGGCCCGGTGACTTTCGGCGCCTGGTTCGTCGTCAACGTTCAGCCAGAGAAAGGGCAGGTTCCGAAGATAGTCGCTCACTCGCCGCTCCATCTCGAGTTCATCGAGCCGGCGGTCGCGCTTTGCACTCGATCCCTCGCCCCACTGAGGATACTCTTTGTGTCGGTCGTCGCGTTCGACCAACGCCTCACCGACGCGTTTGCGAAAGACAGAGCCGCGATGATTGCCACCTCCCTCGTAGGTTCCGCGGTTTGCTCCGCGATGCGTTCGAAGCCGGTCCCAGAGCGAGGTACTGCTGCCTTCGGACACAGCATGCGTCCCGATGCGAGTAAGTCGAAGGTGGTCGCCGGCCTCGCGGTGTTCGTCCGGTGCAAAGAAGAAGTAGACGCCTCGGTCGGGCCAGTCCATATAGCCGGTGCAGTCCTTGAGCTGCTGTTTCCCGCCGACGGTCTGTTCCAAATCTGCAAGGAGGCTGTAGAGTCGGTCGATATCTTCGCGTCGTGCCATCGATATTCCTCGTATATGCTACGCCGGCACGTCCACAAAGCGTTTCGTTCTCTGCGTGATCAGTCAGAACAAGAATACACCTCTGGGAGTGGACGTCCTCGTTATTTTGAAACACTCGTTAGAGAGGTGTGCAGATCGGTCACTCGATGTTCGTAAACTCAAATCGGGCGCCGCCCGCAGCACTCTCAGTCACTGCATACTCCCAGCCGTACACCTCGGCAAATTCTCGGACGAATGTCAGTCCCAACCCTGTGCCGCCCTGCTCCGCTGTGGTCGTATAGCCCGGCTCAAGGACCTCTTCACGTTCCCCTGCAGGGATTCCACTGCCAGTATCAGCGATAAAGAAGCCATTCGGCAATTCCCCGACCTTGACAGTCACGTCTGCCCCACCGTGTTCAATAGCATTCTCGAACAAGTTTCGGAAGAAATGGCGGGCGAACGTCTCGTCTACCTCGAATACAAAGTCGCCCTCTACGGTGAGTGAGGCGTCAGTTGTTTCCAGTTCCTCCCACGTCTCTCGGACTGCAGCACGGAGTTGTACCTGCGTTGAGTCGCTGACCGCTCCACGTCCACGCGTCAACATCAACATCATGTCGACCATATTCTCGATGCGGTCGAATGCCTCTGTAATGTATTCCGCAATGGTTTCATCAGCGTCTGACAACCGTTGGGTGTATATTTGGCCGATAGCGACAGGATTTCGAAGTTCGTGCGCGAGCATAGTGGCGAACTGTTCGAGGCGTTCGTTTTGCTCTTCAAGGGTCTGCTCGCGCTCCTTTCGCTCGGTGATATCGAGCGAGGAACAGGTGAGCGCGACGATTTCCCCTGATTCATCGCGGAGCGGTTCGACGGCGAGGTCATATGACACCATCCCGCTCGGTAACTCGTATGTCACTTCTTCCCGGACGGGTTCGCCGGTCGCCAGTGCTTTGCGCTTTGGAGCCATGATTTTCTCTGCTGGTTCTGGCGGGAGGAGATCGTCGTCACGTTTGCCAATGACCTCCATGTCCTCGAAGTCCTCATGGGGGCTTCCAATCCACGTATACCGGAGGTCGGTGTCCAACCGGAACGCGACAATCGGCGCGTTCTGGAGTGCCACCCGGAAGTGTTCTTTTTCGGTACGGAGTTCCTGTTCGAGTCGTTTGCGTTTGGTGATATCCCGAAAATAGACTGAGACGCCAGTTTCGGAGGGGTAGATAGCACTCTCAAACCACGCATCAACTGATTCGTAGTAGTCCTCTCTGCAGACTGACTCGACAGTCTCGACGGCATCGCGGAGAGCTGTCTCGAAGTCATCTGTTAGGTCAATCTCATCATGAAGACGTGCACCGATGGCTGAGGAATTAAGGCCGAGCAGGGCACAGGCACGATCGTTGATATACGTGAATCGGAACTGCTCGTCGAGTGCACAGAAGCCGTTCGAGATTCGATTGAGAGCCTTCGCCTGTTCGGACTCAGATTTGAACTCTTGCTGGTTAGGCGTAGCATCGTCTATCCACCAGATGCGGTTTCGCGCTCCGACCTTTTTGTCTTGGATAGCGCCTTGCTCGGCCAATTGTTCAAGTTTACTGTAGGCGGTGCGCTGAGTGGTCTCCAATTCTTCGGCGATTTCAGAGGTAGTTACGGGTTCCGACACTGATCCAGTTCGCTGGATGGCGGAGAGGGTATCAGAGAGGGTAACTCGATCGGAACTCACTGGAATCAATAGTAGGGAGCTGTATTTAAATTCACTCCTCCGATGGGTAGACGAGAAATCAGATATGGCGCGAATGCTTCAACCGAACTCTCTACTTAAACTACCGTATGATTGAGAGACAGGTCTTCACCACTCACACATGACCAAAGAGATGCACCTATGCAGACAGTCACGTCAGCAGATGGGACCAGTATCGCATTCGAACGACATGGAGCGGGACCGCCACTACTACTCCTCCATGGTGGCTCCTCCCCCCAGTATTGGAAGCCGATAGTTCCTCGATTCGCCAAAGACTATACCGTCATCGTTCCCCATCGACGGGGCGTCGGGGAAAGTGGCGATGCTGCAGAGTATAGCCTTGCCCGTGGGGTCGAGGACGTTCGTGCAGTTATCGATGCCGTCAATGGAACCCCGGTGCTGTTCGGGCACTCGTTCGGCGGCCTGTTGGCGATTGAGACCGCCCGAACAGCACCAGTCGAGAAACTCATCGTGTACGAACCGGCAGTCCTCGTCGGCGAGTACAGAGAACGAGCCGATCTCGCGTCGCAAATGCAGACGCAAATCGATAACGGAGACCGCCGACAGGCCATGAAATTCTACATCCGCGAGGTTATGCACGGTGGCGACATCGAGGATCTCGACGGGTGGCTCGCCGAATGGCCGCCCTGGCCCGACATCGTCGCTCTGACCGAAAACATCGCGCGGATCAACCGCGCCATCGAACAGTACCGGCTCCCCGAGTCACTAGATATCGACGCGCCAGCACTCCTGCTGGCCGGAACCGAGGGACCGCCCCACCTCCGAGATGGCATCCGTGCGGTTGATGAAGCCCTCTCGGACAGTCAGTTCCTCGAGTTCGAGGGCGTCGGTCACGGCGGGCCGACAGAAGCACCTGATCGCGTCACATCCGAGGTTCACACCTTTATCGACGAGAAGAAAACCACAGTACCGGAGGGTAGCGAGTGAACTACCCTACCCTATCGTTCACGGCTGACGCCGTTCGCTCCTTGAGGGTAGAGCTTCCTGCTTCCACGACGCGCTTTGCAGATACCCGCGTGTCCACAGGGAGCGCAGTCTCCACAGGCGTTCCTTCGGAGTGAACCACTCCTACATCTTCGAGACCGCGAGAAAGAATGTCCGATATGCTGTTGTGCTCATACTATCTAGAAAATATCATATCAGATACGCCTAACGAGGAACAAGAACGGGCCGTCACGAACGAGGAGTTAACAGTGTTTATCTACCACCCGTAAAAATGAATACTGTTTGATTGGTCAATCATAACGAATATCCCCCACCCACGAGTGGGCTTACGTATGGAAGTCGCAGTAATCGGCGCGTCGATGACGAAGTTCGGGCAGCGTGACGCCTGGATTCAGGGGCTCCTCTCGCAGGCAGGCGAGGAGTGTCTGGACGACGCCAACGTGACTCCGAAGGAGATAGAGCACCTGTATGTCTCGAACATGGCGAGCGGCGAGTTCGAGGGCCAGACGGGCGTGATGAACATGCTGGCTCATGACCTCGGGGTCCTGCCGGCGTACGCCGAACGCGTCGATCAAACCTCTTCGTCAGGCGGTGCGGGCATCTACGAGGCGTGGCAATCGGTTGCCTCCGGAGCCAGCGAGATGACGCTGCTGGTCGGCGGCGAGAAGATGACCCACAAGACCACCGGCGAGGCGACAGACATCCTCGCCTCCTGTACCCACCCCGAGGAGTACAAACATGGCATCACCCTGCCCTCGTTCGCCGGGCTGACCGCCCGAAACTACCTCGAACGGTTCGACGCGCCGCGGGAGTCGCTGGCCCGCGTCGCCGTGAAGAACCACAAGAACGGCGTGGATAACCCGAAGGCGCAGTTCCAAAAGGAGATCACCGTGGAGACGGCACTCAACTCACCTATCATCGCCGACCCGCTTCGGCTGTACGACTTCTGTCCGATCACGGACGGGAGCGCCGCGATGCTGTTCACGACGGAGGAGCGAGCAAAGGAGCTCACCGACGAATATGCAATTGTCTCGGGCATCGGCGGCGCGACGGATACCCATGTCGTCCACGAACGCGACGACCCCACCATCATGGGCGGCGTCGTCGAGTCGAGCAAGCAGGCCTACGAGATGGCTGACCTCGGCCCGGAGGACTTAGACGTGGCCGAACTCCACGACATGTTCACCATCCTCGAATTCCTCCAGCTGGAGGGTATCGGGGTCGCGGAACAGGGGACCGCGTGGGAGATGGCGATGGACGGCGAGACGGCAAAAGACGGCGAGTTGCCCATCAACACCTCGGGCGGCCTGAAGTCCAAGGGCCACCCGCTGGGTGCCAGCGGCGTCGCTCAAGGTGTCGAGATATACGAACAGCTGGTCGGCGAGGCCGGCCCGCGACAGGTCGAAGCCGACACCGCGCTGGCGTGTAACGTCGGTGGGTTCGGCAACTGTATCATTACCACCATCATGGAGGCCGCACAATGACCCTGGTTGCAGGCGAATGCCCGAACGGCCATATTTCGTATCCCACTCACCCGCGCTGTCCGGAGTGTGGTGACCCACAAGCGGAGACACATGACCTCTCCGAACAAACCGCAGAGGTCGTGACGTGGACGAAGTCGACCGCGACGCCGCCGGGCGTCCGACAGCCAAATACGCTCGCTATCGTCGAGTTCGACGTAGACGGCGAGGCAGTTCGAGCACTTGGACAGGTGACCACCGAAGACGTCGAGACAGGCGACGAAATCGAACCCGTCTACATCGAGGAGTTGCGCGACCCCGAGGTCGGCCTCAAGAGCGAGAATCCCGAGAGCCAGGAGTGGGGTGGCTACCGCTGGGACCCAGTGTAGCGACGATAAACATCGCTTGATGGAAATACACTGACTGAATGACGAGATGCTAAACTAGGCAGTGCCAGCTCTGTTGAAATTCTCAGTACCTGGCAGAATTTGCGTGCTGAATAGAGAGAATAGCGTCAGCACACAAGAGAACCGTCTCAGAGACGACATCACCGACTTCGACTTCGATTTATTTCGGCGGGTCCCGTGTTCTTGAACGCGTGTTCCGTATCCGGTGGGATGACGATTTTCTCGCCAGCTGTGACCGTCGACCAGTGGATTGCCGATCTTGACCCCCCGCGAACACGGGTGGCGAGTATCACAGCGCATTCTATCTGAGCGCTGGCGAGGGAACGTCGGAACACTATCACGTCGAGTACGAGGAGACCTTCGAGGTCCTTTCGGGCGAACTGACGGTCGTCGAGGGCACTCCCCGCCGTGTTTCAGCAGGGAAATCATACACTGTCCCGGCCGGGACGGTTCACAAACCGCGCTACGATGAACTACTGCTTCGCTCGCTCCCCAACCATTATCACGCAACACACGAAGTATGAATTGTATGTCGAAAGCTGCCGGCGATCCCGAACGAGCCGTCAATGGCCTTCTGTCGGTCGCTCAGCTCTTAGAAGAGCCACGGCTGGCCCGCCTCTATACATATGTCCTCCGTGAAGGCGAAGTTACCATCGACGACATCGCTGACACGCTGGAGATGCCACGGACGACCGCGTATTCAGATACAGGGACACTTGTCGAGCTCGGGGTGCTGACGCGAGATGAAGCGCAGAAGACACACACGTATGCAGCGGTTCCAATTACCCTCACCGCCACCCTCGATGGGAGCGAATACACGGTGACCCCGACCCTGATCGAAGCGTTTGGCCGCTCGCCCCGAGATCAGGATCTTACGCTTCTGCTTGAAAAGCACGGGCTCGGAAAACTGGCGGCCACACTCACGTACGCAGTTCCGTACGCCGAAGGAGTGATGTCGGAACGGGTAGCTGCTCGAGAACTCGATCTTCAGCACGCCTTCGCCATTGCTGTGTTGCAAGCCCTCCGGGAGGTCGTGCTCGATATGCAGACGGTCGATCCGTACTTCGATGATATTCAGAGCGCTCGTGAGAGAGCGCCTGAAGACGAGGATTGACGGGCAGCAGCGATGAGTGAGTCCTTCGATCCGAGAGCGGCGGATATCGTCTGGATTGCGGACACTGGGTTGTTTGTCGCCTGCGGCCGCCAGCAGAACAACAAATACACCGCACTCAAGCGGTTCGCCCAGCGGAACGACCTTTCGTTTGTGATCCCACAGCGCGTGTATGACGAGCTCGGTGGTGCTCCTGACCGGAGTACGCCAGGTCAAACCCCAATTAACAGCGCAATCGATGCAGGCTGGGTGACGGTGGCCGAGGAACCGGACTACACGAACAGTGCTGTTTCGCAGGTGATGGATGACGTACGGACGTTCATCGCGCAGTCGTCGAACCGACGGGAAGATCAGATCGAGAAGGCAGATACCGCACTCGCTGCCGTTGCGGCAAAACGTCTCGACGCGGGTGACGTGGAGTGTGCATGCGTCGTGACAACCGATATCGATGCTGGCGAGGGAATTGTCTCTGCGCTCTCAAACAACGGATTCGACAGTCGTGTTCAGTTCAAAAATGGATTCGAGTTAATCGAGCAGATTACCTGAGGCAGAGTACTGCGAGAGACTACCCGAGACCCCCTCTTGCGTTCGGTATGGGATTGTAATCTACTCCTCACTTCCAGTCTTGCTAAGCTCGGCAGTGATGTGATTAAGCTGGGTATTGACGTCCGCTTGAATCTCCGAGAGCAGGTCGTCGGTATCTTGCGCGGTCCCCTTGATGTCCGTACATTTGGTTCGAACCGTTTGGAACCGATCGATCCCGAAAGCGAGTGCGGGTCACCACTCCTCTCGTGGTGGCAGTTCGGCACCACAGTACCGGCAGAACCGCATCGGCGCACGCGGCGTTTCCCGTCCTGTATCGTACGAAAACTCACGGTCACACTCCGTACATGCTGTCTTTGCCATTGGTGTCTTCGGTAGCCGGTGTCGCACTGCTGGCTATACTGCACCTACACCCGGAAGTGTGGTAAAGATACGCATGCTCTCGATGAAAGTGGCAGTAACCAGTTCACCGTCAGGAATTGCTGGTAGAAGTCGTGTGACCAGCCAGCAGAAACCCGTGGAGAGCCATCGCTATCACTCACGAGTCGACCCAGTGTCCACTACACCGCTCCAAGCCACCGGCCTACACCATCATATCATCGACGAGCACAGAATACACAGTTTTCCACAGCACTCGCCTGTGCGTCTTGCGGTGAGTTGCCACCAGCGACAGCGATAATCCACACACGTTGACACCCTCCCCACCGAACAGGACACAAACCGTCCAATCACGGCCGTCACAACGGCACATTCGGACCGCTCATCGAGTCCAGTCTCACTGTGTGACTCGGCGATTCTCTCGTGAGAGTGTACTGGTGGACACCCATCGCAGCGGCCACAGGGACGGAGCGAGTCAAGCGGAGTGTGCAGACAACGGAGTATGCAGCACTGATGCTGTGATGGCCAGCTAAGTCTGTGGAGGCAGCATGGATGTGCAATGGCGTTCGACTCGTGGAAGAACCGTGCAAAAGAGTTGGAAACAGAGGTCTATGCCCTGTATCTGGCCTTTGGTGATAGCCGAACGCCGTTAATAGCGAAGGTCATAATCGCGCTGATCATCGCCTACGCTGTCAGCCCAATCGATCCGATTCCAGATTTCATTCCGGGCATAGGTTATCTTGACGAGTTAGTTGTGCTTCCTGTCGGCGTAACGATCGCCCTGTGGCTCATCCCAGACGAGCTCATGGATGAGTGCCGGGCACAGGCTGACGAGGAGGTCGACGTCGGACGTGCCCGGTGGATCATGGCTGGCCTCGTACTCTTGACCTGGCTCGTACTTGGTATGCTCGTAATTCGCACCACCACAAACTGGATCTAGCGAAGGATAGGAGTCCGCACAAGCCCCCGATCAGTGACAGGGGGTAGCGTAACAACACCTTGCCCGGTACATTAATCATGATCACAACCTGGGTCAAGAAACCACCCGTTCAACCGATATGATGGTTCCATGTGTTCGCAGCGATGTGGTGGTAGCCACCAGCGGAGACAAAGAGCGCCGCAGTTCCGAACTCCCACCAGAAGATCTCGCCCGGCTCAGCGATATTGTCACGATGCAACCGACCAGCAATGGAGAGTTAGCGTCTCGATGGAATCTTGACTCTGGCAAGGACGTTCACCGGTATCTGACCACAACCCTCAAGGAGTTCTTCTATCGGGACGAAACCGTCCGTATTCGAGCGACCAAAGGGGCCGAAGAGTTAGTCGCATCGAGCTCATAATCAGTAGCCGCTCAATAGACCTACGATCTGCAGCCGGGGGAATAACTGTCTTCTGTGGACTAGCGAATGAGCTCGGATGCTATAGCAAAGAAAGCGCTTGCTCGATGTCATGGATCAGATCGGTGCTATCCTCAATACCCACAGGCATTCGGACTAATGAGTCGGAGACCCCCGCAGCACGTCGCTCTTCCGGTGAAATAAACGATGCAGACATCGTCCACGGATGATCAACGAGAGATTCTACACCGCCCAGACTCACAGCTACAGTAAATACTTCTAATTCCTCGATGAAAGCTCTAGTTTCGGCTTCCGAAGCGTCTAACTCGAAGGAGACGATTCCGCCAAACCCCTCCATTTGTTGCCTGGCGAGGTCGTGTTGGGGGTGCGATTCGAGGCCTGGATAGTGGACCACCTGTACCTTGGGGTGGTCAGCGAAGAACGCCGCGATTGCTTGGGCGTTCGCTTCGTGTTGTTCCATCCTGAGTGGGAGTGTCTTCATTCCTCGTAGCACGAGGTACGCGTCGAATGGCGATAATGCATTCCCGAAGACGTATTCTTGCAGCGTCGAAACCCTGTCTGCTATCGCCGAATTATTTGTGGCGACAGCACCACCTGTCGAATCACTATGACCGTTCAGGTATTTTGTCGTACTATGAACGACGACGTCGGCGCCCAATTCTAATGGTTGTTGTAAATATGGGGTCGCAAACGTGTTATCCACGCAAAGTGGAATTTCATGCGCCTCGGCTACATTAGCCAGTTCGGAGAGATCACACAGTTTCAACAGCGGATTCGTAGGAGATTCCATCCACAAGAGGGCCGTATCGTCTCTGACGTGTTCTTCGACGGTTTCTGGGCTTCTTGCGTCTACGTACTCCACTTCGACGCCCAATACGTCCCTAAATAGATCCTCAAGAAGCAGCCTCGTGCCGCCATACACACCATCGAACGCTACGAGGTGGTCGCCTGGGTCACAGAGCGCGAGAGCAGTCGTCGTTATCGCTGCTGTCCCGGAATTGAATGCGATAGCTTCTGACCCACCTGTGAGACGAGCGAGCCGCGATTCCAGTGCATCTCGGGTCGGGTTTCCAAACCGGGCATACTTGTATCCGTTTTTCGGCTCTCCAGGGGCCTCCATTTCGTGGTGTGTAGCCAAGTGAATCGGTGACACCACATCCCCCGAGAGATACTGCTGTTCACCAGTCGTTTCACCTCGATGAACCGCTTCAGTTGCGAATCTAAATGTCTCAGTCATAATTTGTGTCCTATTTGGGGCGGTCAGCGTACACAGCCTCAGCGACCGTATCCTTGTGGCCTTCGTTGGGTCCGCCAGCAATCGTCAGCAGTCGAGCGTCTCGGAGATACCGCTCCACGTGTGTTTCCGTCGTGTAGCCGATGCCGCCGTGAAGTTGCATGGCTTCGTTGGCGTTATCTACGGCTGCCTGTGTCGCAACCACCTTCGCCATGCTGAACTCTCGGGTCGTGTCGTGCCCCTGGTCAGCACGATCCGCTGCACGCAGCGTCAGCAGTCGTGCGGTATCTACCCGCTGGGCCATCTCGCCAACCTTCCACTTGACGCCCTGAAAATCACCGATGGGATGGTCGAACTGCTCTCGTTGACTGGTGTACGCGACTGTATCATCGAGTGCAGCGCGTGCGATTCCGACGCCACGAGCTGGCACATTCACTCCCGTCTGGAGGTTGTTGCGCTGGATATAGGCTTCTCCAACCTCACCGATTCGCTGCTGGTCCGGGACGCGTACATCTGAGAGTGTTGCTTTAGGAGATTTTACGGTACGAGCGCCGAGCGTATTCCAGACCTGCTCAACGTCGAATTCGCTGGTCGGAACGAGGAAGGCGGTAATGTTGTGGGGGCTCTCTTGCTCGGGGTCAGTTTTCGCATACGTAAGGACGTAATCAGCGTGGAGGAAGTTAGTGAGCCATTGTTTGTGTCCACTCAAGACCCACTCGTCGCCCTCCCTTTCGGCAGTTGTCTCCAGCCCCGATTTGTCACTCCCGGCATTCTCTTCACTCAATCCGAGAACCCCGACAGTGTCGTACGTGGCCATCGACGGAAGATAGGTATCCCGCTGTTCCTGAGTGCCGAATCGTTGGATGGCTTCGGCGACACCGAGATGCAGGGCGAGCGCGCTTGCGACGGGCATGAGTGCGGCGGACAGTTCTTCGGTCATAATCGAGAGTTCAAGCATACCCTCGCCCAACCCGCCGTATTCTTCCGGTAGCGTTATGCCTGCGTATCCGCGGTTACCAAGCTCGTTGAGGATTTCAGTTGGATATTCCTCTGCTTGGTCCAACTCAATAGCCTGTGGCTTGATGACATCCTGTGCGTACTGGCGGACTTCATCTCGGAGTCGCCGTTGCTCTTCAGTGAATTGGAATTTCATTGGAATGAATTACTATTTCTATCGGTAACACCGTGTGGTTCCACGTATTTGACATAGGTGGTACTTTGAGAAGTCATTTTGGGGGTTTTAGAGCACTGGTTGTTCGACGGTCTCTTCCAGATTTTGTCGTTCAACTGATGCGGTAGCACGGAGTCCCCTACTGCCGACTACGAATTGAGTCGGTAGCTAGTTCGGCAACTACTGTTTACGACGGGGAGGAGGCCAGGCGCGCTCATCCGTCCCCTCCTCGGGGAGTTCGTCGATCAGGACCACCGCTTCACCGTCAATGAGCACGCTGACATCGTTGACGACACGCGTCGAGAGCCGGTATTGGGCATCACCCAGGTCTTCGACGATCTCACACTCTGCTGTTACCCAGTGACCCACCCGGACTGGATTGTGGAACTCTAAAGCTTACGAGAAATAGACCGTCACGCCGGGCAGCCGTGCCAGCGCCGCAGAGATCAGCCCCTAACAAGCGTGCCGTGAACGATTTGGTCATCAAAGCGAGTTTTTTCGGCGAACTCGTCGTCGAGATGGAGCGGATTCGTATCTCCGCTGGCGGCGGCGAACTGCCGGACATCCTCGTCTGTAATCGTCTTCGTGAATGTAACCCGATCGCCGATGCTGAGGTGTGCTCGACGGGTACCAGTCTGCTCGACATCCCAACTAGGGAGGGTATCGCCTGGCTCGACTTGGGAAGCTGGCTCGGAGGAGTCGGTCTCAGTGGGAGAGACACCGGCAACAGCGAAAGCGGCACGAGTTGCGGCCAAGTGGCACTCCAACAGGTATGCCCACACAGCATTCCCCCACTCAAGTGATCTCTCAAAATGCCAGGAAACCATAGGACAGAGTATCTAGTACGAACCCTGTGTATATATTCTCCACCTAATACGAAATAGATTATTGAGTGAAAATCATCACGAGCGAATGGGTTAGATATTGAACTGGGGTGCCCTCATATGCCATAAAACAGCCGTTTCGTACGTGTGTATCTAATAGCGGTTGTCCCCAGTCGTCAATATGACAAGTCGCTATTCAGAAGAAACTTGTATAGGAATGGAGTTCATTGGTAACATTACCCATGATCGATGGAAGGGGTGAGAATCTCAAGATCGACTGCTATGTGCGCGCGGACCCACGTCCGGAGTCAGTAAATAGACTGGTTGCGCGGTTACACGACCTGGCCAGCACTGGCGTTGTGACGGAGCTAACAGTCCACTCGTGGCCGTCTAGAGTGGACCTTGATGCCACCGCGAACGACCAGGTCCTGGAGATCTATAGACAGTTCGAACAGTGGGCAGCAAGTCACAACGCGAAGATTCATCCGCCGTTCACCGTCCGCCACATTAATTCGACCATGACGGGGGACACTCGATATGAACTCGTCACCCCAGTGCTCTGTCTCGCCCTGTCTATCTCTCAGGACCTTACCGGTGTCGTCCCCCACACAGCGGCTGGCAAGACGTACACGGCCCAGGATGTGGTCGACACGCTCGAAGCGGGGGATGCACTCGACACACTCAGCCCAGCCATTCAAATACCCCCACATCATGATGATGAACACGCCAAGATCGATGCCTCTGCTTCAGACGACCCACCGATCGTTCCCGATCCCCCGTGACAGCCATCTTGCTGAATGAAGAGTGGGACCTTTACAGGAAGTGCCGGAGGCGGCAGTATAGCGAGGGCGGTGACCTCCTTCCCTCTCCTTGTGCTGCCGGACGGCCTCGGCGATGACCGTCTGCAACAGTCGGACGATCCGGTCACGCGCTCGCTCTAGTCTATGATTTAGAAGATTCGCTCCTCCGAAAGTGGGAAGTCGAGACACACTCGAGCACTCTCTTGCAGATCACGCAATACCTTGCGTAATGTGCAAAATGATTGGATCGTTCGTGAGCGGACTCCTTACTCTGCCATCGCTGCCCTCGCAAGATTCGCCAGCTTCGCCCTTGACAGCGGCTCTATCCCGACCCGCTCACCCTCGGCAGTGTAGAACAGACTCGCCGTCACGTCCCGCTCATCGAACCACTCGTCCACGACGTGGTAGTACACACTGAGTTGCTTCCGATACTCCCCTTCACCGTGTCGCCCAAGATCGGTCTTGAAATCGATGATCTCCACCGTCCCATCCCGAATATGCACGAGATCCACGATCCCGGAGATCGTCACCTGCTCACCGTCGACAGTCAACGGCAGATACACATCTTCCTCTAGCCGTAATTCCCCGGCAAGCGAATCAAGCAACGTCGCAACGTTACGCTCATCAGCGTTCGATGGCGTAACGTCCTCCCCAAGCGCATACTGCTCAGCGAACTCGTGCGTTCGCGTCCCAAACTCCGTCCCACGCCCATCCTCAACGTCGTCGAACACATCATCACGCATCAACGTATGTGGTGAGTGGCCAACCGGTCCGTCCGGCGTCAGCACTGAAATCTGCAATCGCTTCTGGGCCGTGTCACTGACACCATCCTCCTGAACATCGGGTTCCATCGACTCGATCTCCACAGGCAGTTCCTCCAAGAACGTATTCGGCTTCCCGCCAGCCGCAAAGACGAGATGACTCTCCGCACGCGTCATCGCCACGTAGAGCAACCGCCGTTCCTCGTCGTAGCCACGTGGCAAACACTTCTGCAACACGTCGGTCCGCCAGGTATCGTAGATGTGGGGATGGCCATGATCCGCACCGAAGACCTTCCGTTGGCGTACTCCGATCGGCTCATCGAACGTGATTACCCCACTATCCCCACCCGATGGCGGAAACCGACGTTCGTTCATATTCGCCAGCACAACAATGGGATGTTCGAGCCCCTTCGCGGCGTGAATCGTCTGGACAGTCACCGAGTTCACGCCAGCACTGGCATGTACGTCCTGGGTCTGGCCACTCTCGATCCCTCGTTCGATAAAGCGAATAAGCTCACCACGAGTTACGGTGGTCGTGCTGTGCAGTGATTGGATTGTCGTCAACAAGACGTCGGCCGTCGCTCCGTCGTAGCCATACCGAGCACACACTCGCTTGGCAACCCCACCGACCGTCTCCAAGGACTCTAACTCCGTCTTGAACGTCTGCATATTGGCCGGATATGCCTCGGTCTCGAGAAGTTGGTGCACTTCATCTAGCGTATACCCAGCCTCCTCAAGGACGACTGCCCAGCCACGCTCCGCATTGGACTCGAGAACCCGCAACCATGCTAACAACAGCTTCGCCGGATCGGTCCGGAACAGTTCGATCCCACCCTCGTATGCCATCGGCACCTCGTACTCGTCAGCAGCGGCCAGCAGCTCTCGGCCGAAGTCACGGGTTCGCGTGAGCACGGCGATGTCGCCGTACTCCGGCGCCCGCAACTCACCGTCCTCCTCGACCTGGTACTCACTGTTGCCGACAATTTCCTGCAATTTCGTCAGGACCGCTTCGTGTTCGTCCTCGTGACTGAGTGCCTCGATTCGGGAGTTTTCATGAACCGTATTGGACGAGAGCGACACGATGCGTTCCTGCACTGCCGCAGTATCGACCTCGTCTGAACTCGCTGCGGGTGTCACCAGACTGTGTTCGGCAAAGTCCAGAATGGCCTGTGTCGAACGGTAGTTCTCAACCAGTTCAAGATCGGTGATTGGCCGGAGCTCCCACGAGACTCGCTCATAATCTTCGTTCAGATCCGCGACAAAGTGATCCAGTCGCGCCTCGAATTCAGTGATGTTCTCGACAGCCGCATACTGGAACGAATAGATACTCTGCTTCCAGTCCCCGACGACACAGAGGTTGTTCGTACCCGCAAGCAACAGAGCCAACTTGAACTGAATGGCGCTCGAGTCCTGGAACTCGTCGATCATCGTGTACTCGTAGTCGATCGACTCCCGGAGCTGGTGGTCCTCACACAACAGGACAAACGCAAACAACTGGAGAAAGCTGAAGTTCAGGTAGTTCCGACTGAGCGCGAATTCGAGATACTCGTAATAGACGTCGTGGACGAACTGCTTCAGCACCTCCCGATCGGCCTCGAACACCTGCTGGGCAACATCCTCGGGAACTTGCTTTGTGCCCCGTTCGCCACGAAGCGCAGCTTTCGCCGGCGCATCCGGCTGGTAACATGTATCTTTTCCGTAGCTGCCGAGTTTCGAGCGCAGCCGGGACTGCTTGCTCCCGCCGTTCCGTGGCTGGTTCAGCTCGTCGAACACATCCTTGAAGGCCGCAAAATCCCCATCCAGATGGCGTTCACCACCGCGATACCAGCCATCAGCCGTCGGAAAGACGCCCTTCGCGGCGAGCTGCTTGAGCAAACCCAGAAGCTCGTCTGGCTCCTCGATAGCTCGAAATAGATCGTCGTACTCGGGATGGGCATCAGCAAACTGACGGATAAACTCCCGAAACTGTGTCTGCTCGACGTTTTCATCCTCGAGGAGCCGTGTCGACCCCGTGATCCGATCGTCGATGCCCAGATGCGTCGGGGCCTCGAAGCCGTGTTCCATGAGAATGTCGTGACAGAGGCTGTGAAACGTCTGGATCGGGGCTTCCGAGAGGTCACGCATCCCGTACTCACAATGGCCGACGATGCGGTCTTTCATCTCGGTCGCGGCGTTGTTCGTAAACGTCACCAATAGGACGTCCTCTGGCTCGACATCGTCTTGGCCGACGATTTCGGCATATCGTCGCGTGACGGTGAACGTCTTGCCCGTCCCCGCTCCGGCATCGACAACGTGCAGTCCGTCGGTACTGTCGATCAGTTGCTGTTGTTGGTCGTTCGGCGATGTCATCGTGAGGCCCCCTCAAGAATGCAGTCCCGGTGATCCACATACCGATAGTTTGGCTCTCCGCCCAGTCCTTCCACTGGGAACCGTTCGTCGCCAGCCCGACGGGCGTTCAACTCATCAAGCCGATCCTCGACGAATTCCTCGAAGGCACCCACATCGTTGGTGAAGTAGTTCTGGTTACGGATCCGGAGCAAGTGCCGT
This sequence comes from Haloarcula amylovorans, assembly GCF_004681185.1. GTDB lineage: Archaea > Halobacteriota > Halobacteria > Halobacteriales > Haloarculaceae > Haloarcula > Haloarcula amylovorans. Next base: position 268,734 of record NZ_SRIF01000003.1, read on the forward strand.
AGCGCCTGCTTGCAACCCTTACTCACGTACTTGTAGTCGCCAACGTCTGCCTGCATGCGCTCGATAAGCGCTTGCCCAAATGGGGAGGCGATGAGTTCGTCGCTGTCGCGTGTCGCTGGGAACTCCTCAGCCTCAAGCATAGTCTGGTACGTCTCGTAGTCTATCTTCGAGAAGGTCTTATTGCAGTCGTTCGCTGCGTCTTCCTGTAGCTCCGTGAAGACGGCTGGCCGCGCGATATACTCCCCATAGGAGCACGGATAGTACGATACCGTCGTAAGACAGTCGTCCAGTGACGCTTCACCAGTCACAAGATCATCGAGCGTCTCCAAGAAATGGAAGAACGTGAACTGGAGCTTCTGATCAGGCTGTTCAGTGCGATAGTGGGCCAGATACAGCAACGCCTGGAAGTTCGGCGTATCACTTGGTGGATCAAGTGACGAGTCTTTGACCACCGAGTAGGCCGATTGCTTCGACCCGCTCTTGTAGTCGAGGAGCTGGGCCGGGCCATGGACGAGATCGATCTTCCCCTTGAGACTAATCTCGTCGTTTTCGAACCAGCACTCCGTGTGGGGCGTCTCGACTGGCCGGTCGTAATACTGTGCGAAGAAATTCTCTCCCCAGCCACCGTCAGCTGTGAGAAACGCCTCACCCTGCGGTGGATTCTTGTCGAGATACTCGACGATCGTCTGGAGCCCGAGGCGGTATTCGGTGCGCCGAACATCTCGATCCACACGCCGCAGGAACGGGGCAACTTCCTCAAGCATGACATCCGCGACTGCATCGAGCTCGTCCTCGGTAATCTGATCGGGATGTGCCACGTAGAACTCCGCAAAGTCATGGAAGAGATTTCCTTCGGCGAAGTGGTCTTTGTCGGGCCCGTCGACGAGCCGGCTATAGAAGTAATCACGAGGAGAGTTGACATAGGTACTGAGACTCGATTGGCTGATGGTCTCGACTGACTCTGTCGGAACATCTAGTGGCTCCGTCTCAAATCCATCTTGAGTGGTCTGAGCCGTTCGTGAGTATGGGATCGACTCGAGATCGCTGAACCGCTCGAAGGACTTGTCGACCAGCTCCTCGAAATAGAGACACGGCGTTACGGGTGTCCCACCAGCAGTGTCCTGGACAAGATAATACTGATCGACGCCGTTCTGCAAGAGCAACTGGAACTGCCGAATATTTCGCTCGAACTCCTGGTCACTATCGACCCATGGACGACGGGGCGATGAGTGGGTCCAGTCCTCGTCGACGCCAAGATAGAACATAATAGGCCGGTCGACATGGGCGGCGGCTTTCGCATCCGCGAGCAGTACACCGTCGTTCTCCCGGTTCATCGGGACGTCGTAGGTCTGGAGATAAAATTCGAGTCGGTCGACCGCTGCCTCGGTGACGTAGGTGTCTAGTAGTCCAAGCGTCGCAAGTTCAGCACGAAACGCATCGAGTTGGCTCTCTGTAACAGCTTCGTACGCATCGATAGCCGCATCGAATGTCGTAGTACTGAGCCCATCACGGAACTCCACCAGCCAGTCGGCGGCTGACTCGTCGAGATCCACAAGACGCTTCTCATCGTGCTCAATGTCGATCGACAGTCCCAGCTGGGTCAATACTGGTCTGACGTCGCTCACCGGTGTCTCGTCGCCCGCATGAGCACTCCGAAGCAGTTGGAGAAAGGCTCGATGGTGTGGCTCGTCAGTGAAGCCAGGGCCGCCGTAGTAGGGAATATCAGCAGCATCGAGTGCCGATTCGACCAGCGACGAATAGTCGCTAGCTGCGTCGAGTACGACCCCGACCTCGTCTGCGTTGTCCGTGGTCACGGTCTCAAGCAGTGTATCTACGATCGCGGCTGGCGAGTCGAGAATGCGGAACGGCGGGTGGTCGAACGCGTCGTCAGTAAACTGATCGATAGTCTCGTATTCGGCAGGCAAGATTGACCGTTCGAGTTCGGTAAACTGCTGGTATCCTACGACTGCGACGGACGTCTCGGCATCGATCTCATATTCAGTCAGACGACGCGATGTCGTATCCATGTCGGCGATACACTCGACCGCAGTGCGGGTCGCAGCCGTATCGAATGCCTCGTACTCCAAGATCGCATCGACAGTACCCTGGTGCTCCCAGCACTGGAGTATATTCCCAACGACATAGGAGGCTTCCTTCCAGCTAAGGGCCGTCTGTTCGATGACCTCCAGAAACGCAAGCCGATCCTCAGCTGCTTCCCGTCGCTGCGCAGCCAGTCGACGTGGGGTAATCGCAAAGGGTCCAAAATGTGGTTTGTCGAGCTGGCGATTCAACGCACTCGCCAGCGGGGCATCAGGGACAAGAACGAGATCGAAGTCCGTACACTCCGCATAGAGAGCATCAAGTGGCTTTGCCCGCGTAATAGACATAACATCTGGAACACAAGTGGTGCGTAAAAATGTATTGTTGAAGACATGCTAAAGTACGTCGGTCTGATCTGCGAAACGCCGATTGCTGTCTCTCTGATTGCTGCTAGCTCTGCTAGTTTGGGTGACATCCTCTTTGGTGTAACGAGCAGTTCTGAATCGAGCAAGACATCAGACCGAAGAGCTGCTTGCTTCCCAAGCTTGTTAACTATTCGACCCATCATAGGAGGAACTGTTTTTATGGATTACTGCTAACGCGGATACAGCCAAATGGTATGTATATCTAAGTGGAACGGGACGGGGAATGAGTTCGTCATCGTTGACAAGACTGCCGATATCGAAGATCGTGGCGCCTTCACCAAAGCGGTCTGTGACCGAGAGTCTGGACTTGAACACCCGGAAGCTGATGTGCAGGGTGCCGACGGGGTACTGTTTCTCTCACTCCAGCAGGGAACACCGCCCCGAGTAGAAATGCATCATATCCAACCGGATGGCTCAACGCCAGACATGTGCGGGAATGGTGTCCGCTGTGCAGCGAAATGGGCTGCGAGCAAGCTGGATACAACGACAGTCACTGTCGATACCGGCGCTGGCCCGCATCCAGCTGAAGTGAGTGGGCGCTCCGTCAAGGTGAGGATGCAAGAACCGTCATTTGCATCGGCTGATATTCCGCTACGTACTGACAACCCGCTAATAGCGGAATCTATCAATGGGGTCACGGTGACAGCAGTCACTACTGGTGTGCCACACGCAGTTGCGTTCGTTGAGGATGTTCATGCGGTCGAACTGTCAGCTGTCGCACCGCCGATTCGATACGCCGACGTGTTCCCCGACGGTGCAAATGTCACATTCGCCCACGAAGGTCCCGGTAACAATCGATTCCACCAGCGAACCTTCGAGCGGGGGGTCGAGGGAGAGACGGCTGCTTGCGGGACCGGTGCGATCGCTATTGCAGCAGCCGCGGTCAAAACTGGCCGTAGACAGGCCGGTACAGAGCTGACGATTGTTCCACCCGGCGGCGAATTGACTGTTCAAACTGGTGGCGAACGAACAACCCTTACAGGTCCAGTTGAGCGTGAGTTCGACACGGCACTCGATTTTGATGGCAGTGAGTTTGCGCTGCCATAGCCTTGCCTGTCAAGCCATGTCTGTAAACACTAACCCGGAAACAACGCCGCGGGGACCGACTACCAGCGGGGTCACTGTTCAGGTTCATCCACGCCAAGAGTTCGATACGGTGGCGTTCAGAGACTCTATCGATCAGTTCAAGGACGTTCTCGTCCTTCCGACCACAACATTTACCAGCGTGTTTGGGCCCGACGCCGAGGCGGGATATGCATCGCTTTCGAGTCCACAGACGAGCGAAGACGTAATCGTGTATACGCTCCCGTTCTCTGAAGGAGACGACCCACCAAAGACGACAGTTCCGAAAGCGTACCTCCGTGGCTCTCTCAGAGAGCAGGTTATAACCGACGATGCACGACCCGAGGTTTCGGTCACCGCAGTGGACACCGCAGATTCTGGGCCGCTTGATGTCATGCGATTCTCAACGAAGACAGAGAGTACCCAGCCGACAACGTGTCGATTGCATCCAGACGACCTTGCATCGATCAGTAGTTCAGACGGCGATTCTGTGGAGCTGTATAACCCGGATACTGGTGCGCGGTTTCAGGCGACAGCACGGAAAGCATCGGTCAATATGGATCCCGGACAAATCTCAGTGAGCACCCGCTGCCGGAAACTCCTCAATGTAGAATTTCCCGAACGAGCCGCCGACGGTCAGACGACGACACTCCATGTAAGACATCCAGTGAGGACCGTCGAAGGAAGCGATGAAAAGGGGGTTCGCAGCCGAGTCATGGATCGGCTACTCAACTGGGCTGTTGATTATCACGAGGTCCAGTTACGTCTCAACATCGGACTCAACGCTGATGAAGGGCGTTCGGCTGGCCGGGTAAATGCTGATACAATGGATGTTCTCGCAATCAATGATGGTGATCGGGTTCGGATTCAGTCGAAGAACACTGAAACTACAGTCCGGTGTCGGCCCATCGATCCAGAGAGCCATTTCATCGAGACGGATTCTGATATCGATGCCACCGATGTCCGTGACAGGACAATCTTGTTGCCATCGACTGCCCGTGAACGTATCGACGCAGTCTGTGGAGATATCGTCCGCGTTCGACGCGACACTCGTCACGTTGCCATTCGCAGTATCACCCCGTCGATGTTCGCGTTCCTCGGCGTGGTAATCGGCGGACTAGAGATCGTCGATTTGCTGTCACCATCATTGCAACCGTATGGAGTGGTGCTCACACTATTCTTTGCTGGTGTCGCAATATGGCTCATGCTGTGGCCGGAACGAGTTCGTTGTCGGTAGGAGGAGGACGATCAGACCCGCCGCGCGAAATAGAGCGTGTCGATGCCAGCGCCCCTATCCTCAGCGAGCCGGGCAACTTCTTCGAACCCGAGATTTTCTAGCACCGCGATGTGAGCGTCATTCGTGTTCCAGGTTTTGGTCGACACCGATGGGGCCTGCCACGTCGGCGGTAGATCGGTCAACAGCAGCTGATACATCTGCGTCGCGAGGCCGCGTCCGCGGTGTGGTTCGTCAACAGCGATGATCTCGACGTGATTCGTCGGCGTAAACTCGTCAAGTGCGTCCGAGTCTTCAAGCCGCTCGAACGAACAGAAGCCAACCAGACGGCCGTCGTCGAACGCCCCAATCATCGGCCGGTCGAGACATCGGTCAATGTAGCCGCTGATGTCAGTCGCACCACCCTCCCCAGGTGCCCGTGAGACTGAAGAGCGCTTCTCGCTCGTTAGTGGAGGGACAAACTCCTCATCGACCAACTCGAGGAGCCGTGTGATTCCATCCTGGAGGGACGTCCGCTGTTCGACGAATCTCACAGTCGTCATTGAGCTAGTACATCATCAGCCCGACCGATAAAAGTCGCTATCACGTATCAACCGGAGGGGATAGTATTAGTATATCTCGACAGCCATGTCATCGAATCGCTGGCACTGTCTAGTTACGCAATTATCGAATAAATTTGCGGTACAGAACTTCTTCGGCTAATTTCGACCCTTCGGGTTTATAACACTCTTCTGAGATATGTATTGAAATTGGCGAATCCGCACCTCTCATGGATCCCGGTCCTTCCTCTTATCGATCAGACACTGGTTTCACGCCATTTGAATCTGGCACATCGTTTCACTGTCTGCCGGTTTCGTTTATCTAGACAGCGCCAACACGAGTAAATAATAGCAGAACAGACTGCTCGTTCAGTTGTAGACAGCCGGCTGGAAGACAATGCCGTCGATTTCGAAGCGGGCCCCGCCCTCATCACCTTCGCGGATGGTAATCTCCCACCCGTGGCCGATGACGATCTCTTTGACGATATTCAATCCAAACCCGGTCTTCTCGGGGGCAGTCGTATAGCCAGACTGGAAGACCTCGTCGCGTTCATCTTCTGGGATACCGGGGCCTGTATCCTCAAAATACAATCCGTCATCGGTTGTCCCCACTTCGATGAGTATCTCACTATCGCTGTGTTCGACCGCATTTCGAAGCAAGTTCTCGAAAACTTGCTTGAGACGGCTCGGGTCAGCCTCGAAGGCTTTCGAATCCTGGATATGAAGCTGTGCGCCAGACGTATCGACTGTTTCCCAGGCTGAACTGACGATATCCCGGAGTTCGACAGTCTGGGTGTCAGTGATGTTGGTCTGGTCCGTCGAGAGTGCAGTCACTTTGTTCAAGAGCTCATCAATCCGAGAAACCGCTGTCTCGACTTTATCTAGCCATTTGTCTTCGCCACTGTCACGGTACAGAACGAGGGAATCAGCAGCCACACCCACAGGATTCTGGAGGTCGTGAGACATTACTTTCCGCATATTGCGGAGTCGCTCATTTTGTTGTTTGAGCTCCTGTTCCCGTTTCTTGAGCTCTGTAATGTCACGCGCATTGACGACAAACCCATTGATGAACTCGTCATCGAAAAGATTCTTGCCGCGTGCTTCGACGATAGTCCACCCACCGTCCGGATCCTCAAACCGAAATTCGATTATTGGTTCTTTCTCCGGATCTTCAATCGCGGCAAAGAACTCGTCCATCGCTTCGTGTCGGTCATCAGGGGGCATGTAGTCGAATGCACACTCGCCGATTAACTCCGATTGGTTGTATCCCAGCGTGTGCTCACAGGCCGGTGAAATATACTTGAATTGCCCTTTCTGATCGACGATCCCAAGAACGTCAGTAGAATTCTTGACAAGCTTGCTGAACTTTTCTTCCGACTGTTTGAGTGCCTCGGCGGAATGGTACTGCTCTACTGCATTACAGATGCGATTTGCGAGTAGCGAGTACTGTTCTGGACCAGTCTTCTTTTCCAAATAGTCTGTTACTCCTTTCGAAATCGCCTCACTAGCAATTTCCTCGCTCCCTTTGCCGGTAAATAAAATAAACGGAATTGAGTCGTGGTCTTCCCGGATAGCTGCTAAGAACTCCAATCCATTCAGCGTGGGCATGTCATAATCACTGACAATCGCGTCGAGATCAGTGTCGTTGACTCGATCGATAGCAGCAGTGGGGTCCGATTCGCTGAGAACCTCGAAGTCGTCTTCTTCTCGTTCCAAGAAAGTGGCAGTGAGATCCAAGAGGTCAGGATCGTCATCAACGACGAGAACTGTAATCGCGGTGTCATCGTTAGAATGGGAAATAACGGGCGAGTTCACCTCACCGTTCGTATGAGTTGCCACGTCAGTCACCCCCTCCGTTGTGATGAGCGAGTATCCGGAGGAAATACGGAGTCATTACGCGGACGCCTTGCAACCAGTGCCGTTCAGTGTGCATATCGTGCAGTTCGAAAGCAAGGACATATCGCATCGCTTCAGGCCCCGGTCCTGCTTGTCCTGCTCGTGGTTTGTGGGGATACGCAGGGTCATCCAGTACGGCTCGAAGCTCATAGACTTGCGACTCCAGGAATGGTGTCCAATAGTCGCCACCAATTTTGTGCTGTTGCCAGGCCTCGGCTTTCTTTATTGCATACTCTTGATCTGCTCCGATAGTTACTGCACGCTGTCGGAGTTTCTGTGTGACCGGAGAATAGTCCGCCTCTCGAAGCCCTTGCTTGTTGATTTCACCATCTCTGAGATACTGGAATTCAACTTGGTCTTTCGCCCACAGCGCGTCAACGAACCCGCTGGCAGCTACTTCGAGTTTATCGTCGTCTAATTTTGGGAACTGATGCCGATCAACTGCAAGAAGCGATTCAAGCGCCTTCTCTCGGTTTCCATTATCATGTGCTCGAAACACCCTCGCGAGATCTTCAGCCATCTCTCGGGCTTTCGACCGCAGTTGGGATTCATTCCCACTCACCTGGTCCACCCCTGTGTCCATCATTGTGACAGCTAAGATCACATTCTACATTTACTTATACTTTATTCTACATATTATATGAATTATACCTACTACTCTTCACCAGATTTGGCCGCCAGAGTACCACTCCCACTCAGTGCTGCGGCGCAAGCGCCATCGCGTCGGCTTCGAACGAATACTGGGAGATCCCGACGTCCTCACATAAATGCAAGGAGGAAGCCCACGACAGTAGTCGTGAGACAAATCCGACAAATCATGAACAGAGACGCAAGCGAGACGTACGACTCGTCAAGTTCGTTGTCGAGGTGATGCTGGAAGACGACAGTGACGTCGTCTTGGACCGAAGAGCGTACGAATCGCCCCGTAGCCCCGCTGCTCAGGACTGCTCTCCTACTACGTGATCACTCCTCGGCGAGTGAGTCGACTACGATCCGCGTAGCTTCGAGGAGCGCGTCGAGTTTCGCTTCGTCGATCTCGGTAACACACAACTGCTCTCTCTCGTAGTTTATCACTCCCGCCTCGTCGAATATCGGTAAGTGAACGTGGTGAAAGTCGGTGAGGAGGTCCGCTTCAGATGGCGCGGGCTCGTCTGCCGTTTCCTGAAACTGCTGCATGAGCTCTCGGCAGTACACGGGACTCTCTGCTTCCAAGAGGAGTTCGAGCACTCGAATCCGTTGTTCGTCTCGAAACAGGTCAAATGCCGTGAGCGCCAACTGAGTCGTACTGGTTCCTGTCATCACCAATCACCGCCTCGATACAGTCGCTCGAGGACGGAACGACCAGGTGATTGAGTCGACTGTATTCCCACGCCGTTAGTCCCTCTCTGCGAATATCGCTTGTTCGTGAACTGAGGCTGCATACCCGAGAAACATCGAAAGAAGGAATTGAAGGTTAGTATGGGAGTATCGTTACAATCAATACTACCGTTCGATATCACTACTGTACGACATCCTCTCTGAACGATACCGGCGACGGAGAGGATCCTTTCACAGACACAGATGGATTTCCCAGAAAACGTCCACATCATGCCGTTTGGATTCGAGCGAGACCGTATCGTCGAAACCGCTCGACAGTCAAATGCGGATAAAGTCATACTGCTTGACTGGCTTGATGGTATCGAACGGCCGCCGTTTCACGAACACGTTCGAGAAGACCTCACTGAGAGTCCTATCGAGAGCGCTGAAATCGAATGCGACATCTTCGACCTCTACGAGACGATTGCGACCATCTCGGAACTGATCATTGCTGAACACGAGGCGGGCAATACAGTCTACGTCAATCTCGCAACCGGGAGCAAAATTACCGCTATTGGCGGGATGATAGCGTGTATGGTGACCGGTGTGGCAGAGCCATACTACGTTCGTGCCGAGACATACTCAACGGGCGACGAGCCCATTGGCCATGGGATCGAAAAGAAGATCGACCTGCCGAGCTATCCGATTGCAAAACCCGACCCACAGCGAATCGAGATTCTCGGATATCTCGTCAAAGAAGAGGAATCCACTCGCAAGGGCATCTCCTACTCCGTACGAAAGAAGGATCTCATCGAATATGGATTGGAGAACGAGCTGCCATTTGCCGCTCACTACGACGGCGATTCCTACAACGGGTATTATCGTCGGCTCGAAAATCACGTTCTGGAACCGCTGCAGGAGAAAGGATACATTGAGGTCGTCGAGCGTGGTCGACAGAAAATCGTCAAACCCACAGAACTCGGCAAACAGTCCTACGTCGCATTTCAGTACGTGCATGCTGAGCGGACATAACTTACGCTTCGCTACTGGTCCAAGATTGCGGATCTGGATAGAAAATAGGAATTGAGCAATTCGTCAGAAGACGTCGAGACGGACGATGAGGTCAACCACAAGAGCGAGGATCCTGAGCGTCAGCCTTGTTTGCAGACAAAGCGATGGTAGACAGAGATTGACCGTCAGCTAGCGGTCAATACTGCGGCGCAAACGCCATCGAGTCGGCTTCGAACGAATACTGGGAGATCCCCGCGTCTTCACAAACCGCAGACAGAGACTCAGGTGCTACATACGAATCCTCGAGTTCGTCGTCGAGGTGATGCTGGAAGACTACAGCGACGTCGTCCTCGTCCACCGCAGCGACGATAGCTAGGTCAGGATCACTATAGTCGGGCTTAATCACATAGTCACCGGGGGTGAAGGGACGCTCAGCGTGCTGCAGATTCGTATGCTTGTACGCGTAGAGTTTGATATCCTGGTCGTCACAGTACGACGCGAGTTTTGCAGGATGAATCTCTCGCCAGTTGCCTGGCCCATCATTGAGACTATTCGGGAACGCGACACTCACTGCTTCCCCATCCATTTCCTGGCCATAGAGTGTCGCGTTCTTCTCTGGTGGTAAGACCTCGACAACGACAGCCGTGGAAGCGTCGTTATCGCCAGCTTTGACGACGCGATCACCAGGTCGGAACGGATTTTCAGGTTTCTGGTTCAGATGGGCTGTGTTCGGCCCAAGATCGTGCAGTTCGTTCATTGGCCGTGCAGCCAGATGAGCGAGTTTCTCTGGCTCCTCGCCGGAGTACTGCTCCTGTGTCCGAACCTTTGATGTGAGGGTTTCAGTACGTTCCCACCCAAGTAAGATGAGCGCATCCTCATTGTCGCGATGCCAAACGAGCACTACGATGTCGTCGTCGGGGTCCTTCTCAAGCAGCGAGGCAGGACGAAATGCAGAGACGTCTCGGGAGGTTTTGACGTCGACGGTATAGTCAAACACCTCAAAATCGCGCCCAGAAAAGCTCTCGGGGTTACACCGCCGCATCGCTTCCTCGTTTTGCCAGTGCCACATCTCCACGGGGAGGTACTCACGGCAGAACTGCTCGAAGGCGAGTTCGCATAGATTTCCGATACGTTTGGCGTCAAGATCGTCGGCGCCCTGAATGACCGCTTGATGGTGGGCACGTTCCCGGTCGATCTCGTCAGGCGTATAGAGATACACAATCCAACATATCTATAAAATATATAATAATTCTTTCGCGTCTTGAGTGTAGTTACCCGTGAAAAGCGATTCCCGTCGCATCAGACCAGTGTCAACAGATTCGCAATCGCGGTGCTAATCTATACCGTAGCCGTCCGTTTGTGGAGTTGACGCCTCCCACGAGGACTCTTTAGTAGCTGGTCGTGGCGGGGCGTCGGAATTCGGCATCGACGGCTGGTCGCCGGGAATCGGCTGGTCGCGCCAATTACCGGTGGGAAAATCGCCGACCTGTGCCTGCTGTTCGAGCGCGGTAAAAATGTCGGTCACCGCTTCACTTCCCCCACTCGCAGCTGTTTCAACGTCGGCTGGCAGGCTCGTCATGAACGTATTGTCGTGAAAGCGGTTCCCTCCGCCGGCTGGTTGCCCAAGTGCGAGATCAGCCTCCTGTGACTTCTCAACGTGATTGTCCCGGATCTCGTTGTCCGACGGCTCGACGATATGTGGCTGGGCGACGATCCCAAATCGATCGTGCTCGCGCACGTGATTCTCGGCGATGACGTTCTCGGAGCCACCCCACAGCAGGATTCCCATCCCGAGCAGCGGGTACGACGGCAGCGCTGGTGCATCCGGATTGTTGTTCGCATATACTTCGTTGTCGACGATACAGGACCCACTCTGAGGCGGATCCGCCCGATCTAGCGTGTTCGGGAAGATGCCTACCTTGTTATGTCGCCAGACAGAATCACTGACAGTCAATGGCCCGCCCGTACTCGTCCCTGAGTAGCCGATCGCATTGTGTTCAGCAACGACATCGGTAACCACAGCATCGTATGGACGGTTGCGACCGAGATAGAATCCGGCGTCAGGGTGTCCCGACGCGTAACTGTGTTCGAACCGTCCGTCTCGTGCATTGTAGGCGTAGATTCCGTAGTACCCATTGTTGTATGCGGTCAGAAAGCTCCCACGAAACCCATCGACGTTGGTCCAGTAGAACGCTGTCCCGCGATAGTACCGGGCAGTGAGATTTTCGAGGGCGACGCCATCGGCTCCCACCTCGATTGCATTGCCTCGTTCGAACTCCCCGTCCAAAACGACTGCATTCCGATCGCGTCCCCGCACTGTTACATCCGGTGTCGATACCGTGACCGCTTCATAGTACGTGCCTGGAGCCACCAAGACGAGATCACCAGCTTCAGTGGCGTCGACGCCAGCCTGCATCGTGGGATATTCATCGGGAACCAGGTGAGTATCGTACTCAGGCCTCCTGCGGGTTGTCGTGGCTGTAGGGTTGGTATTGTCGGTCCCGTTCGTGCTGCTGGTCTGTTGTGATTCGTTTGCCCCCGGCGGCGTCATGCCACACCCAGCTATCCCGGCGACGCCGAGGCTACTTGCCATCCGGAGCACGTGACGTCTCGACACCGGGCTCATGCTCACTGTATTCAGAAGCAGGCTACTTAGTCAATCGCTCCGTTCAGCGGTAGTTCGCGGTTACTGTACGCCGGCGCGGATTCGCAAACAGGTCCGGACGATGGTTCTAGAAGAGGGTCGTGAATTTGGTCTTCATCTGAACGACGACTTATATCCCCGCGTGATCGAAGATATGTGGGCAGAGAACTGGCCGGAGCTGATGACTCTCGATGTCTCGTTCACGCCTGCCGACGTGTATCCACTGGTCGCGAAGCGATGCATCACCGAGCTTCGGAAAATGCAAACGAACGCGGAACTGAACGAGACGGACCCAACAGCTGTCTGGAAGCATCTGTTCTGAGGTTCTCAGTAGACAAGCGAATACGAGGCTTAGCCTCAGGAATAGAGCCACTATTCAGTGTCACAAACCATTCCAATGATATTTGTCTGACGTAGATATTTGTATCTCCGATATGGATACAATATCTGTATATGGCATCAGTGCAACGGGCAGCAACATACGTGGAGAAGGGTGGCGTCGGAAAAACGACCAGTGCTGCCCACATCGCCGTTGCTGCACACAATATGGGACACGAGGTCCTACTCGTCGACCTCGCCGGAACACAGAACGATCTGGCCACACAATTTGGCCTCTCCATCGGTGAGGAGGATAGCGACACCGATAGCAGTGTCTCGATCGACGCGCCGATCTCGGCTGTCTTCGGTGATGATTGGGAGTTCTTGCGAGATAACATCGACGACCTCCTCGACCGGATGACGTTCTCGACCGACGAGGGGCCGGACCTTATCCCGGCGGACCCAGGACTGGGCGGTGCCGACAACAACCTCGCGAACGTTGCACTCGAAGAACGCTACCAGAAACTCGATGAGTTCGTCGACGACCTCGTCGCCGAGCAGTACGACCTCGTCATCTTCGACCTTCCCGGGAAGGAAGATAACATCGCCCTCAACGGTCTCTTCGCTGCTCGGAATGTGGTTGCCCCACTAAAGCCCGGTGCCTTCGAGCGTGATCAGTTGCAGAAACTGGACGCAACGCTGGACGAGATCAGTGCTGACCTCGACGTGGATCTCGGTCTGGCGCTAATTATCCCCACGATTATCAGCAGCCAAGAGACCCTCTCAGAATCGTTCGTTACACACGTGTCCGAAGAATATCCGGGGATCGTCGGTGAGCCTGTCACGAAGACTGCTGATATCGGCAACAACCAGAACGCTGGCCGGACGCTATACGCCGTTCCTGACGATGAACTCTATGCGACGGGGACGCGGGCCCGCGAGGCGTACAGTGCGAACACCGAGCAGTTACTTTCACAACTCACAGACCGATGAGCGACACTAGTGACGACCGCGACCCCGAAGAACTACTCGAACAGTCCAAAGAACAGAAGCGCCATCGTAGTCAACCCCAACAGAACAGCGAGGCTGAGTCTGGGGGCCCGCCGCTGGAGGAGTACATTGCCGACGTCTACGGCGAGCTCGACGCTGGTGAAGCACCGACGAACCTGACCATGCGAGATCGGAATCTCGCAGCACTGATTCGTGGCCTCGACGAGGCGGGCCAACTCGATGCCGTCGGGGCCGATGTTCGTGATCATCTAAATAGAGATGCTGCGGACTCGGAAAGTCGAGGCTCAGTTCTGGGCCTCCTTGTCCGAGTAGGACTCAATGAGGTTCGCCCCGACCTTATCGAAGCGGGCGAAGCAGGGTACGAAACGTTCACCGAACGCCAAGAAACACAGTTTTGAGCCGCCGTTTTTGCGTCGTTATCACCCTGGATCACGTGGTCTGAGAGAGCGACATTCTCTCATCAGTCTGACTAGCCCCGCTGTCTCGAACGACCCCGAGAAACTTGGCCTGTTCCGCCTGCAGAATACCAGCCTACAGCGTCTTCTTTTCTCATGTCTTGTATACATATCCTGTATCTGTATCTAGTATCTAGACTACGAATCTGTATCTTGAATCTGGCTAGTATCTGTGGGTTCTGTATCAACGTTGTGTAGATTGGTGGCGGATTCTTGAGATAGAGCCGTATTTTGTATCTATATTCTGTATCCGCTTCATGTATCCGTATCTGGCATCCTGATTTCGTATCTGTGTTGGATATCCCGATTCCGCATCCATACCACATATCTGAATAGGCGATTCGTCTTCCGCTTTCAGAGGAGTCTTAGTCCTCGAATACAAGGCGAAGGTTGAGGGAATCGAGGTCGTGGAAGTGTCTGAGCGTGGCACGAGTAAGACGTGTTCTGTGTGCGGGAGAGAAGATGAGAGCCAGCGTATTGAGCGCGGCTTGTACATCTGTGAGGCGTGCGATGCAGCGTTCAACGCTGACGTGAACGGGGCGGAGAACATCCGTCTCGACATCAGCGAAGAAGAAAGTAACTCCGAGTCTGCACCCAGTCTAGGTGGGGATAGGAGTACCGGCTGGTTGGCACAGCCCGGAGTCTACCTGTACGACTTGTCCAGCGGATTCCAACCGCAAGAACAAGTGGTAGACTGCAAACCTTAATATCCCAACCTCGGGATTCCTCCGCCTTCAGGCGGAAGAAGATGTCAAGTCCGCGGTCAGAACTAGATAAAGAATTCTACCCAGTGCAATTCAATAGATAATAGTATAAAATAAAGTAGAACGCTACTCGTCGGTGAGGACTTCGTTAGTGATTTCGGCGACTTCTCCGGCTTTGATATCTGCGTACATCTCCGATGTAGTGCTGGGGTCTTTGTGCCGGAGTGCTTTCTGTGCCGCCTCATGGCCATGCCCTTTGTATAGCGCTTTGCTGATTCCCCGCCGAGCTCCATGCGGCTTCAGATACTCGTGTTCCTCTTCGACATCGATACGGCCCTCGTTGCACAGACGCTGGAGGATGTTCCGGACTGTAGTAGTTGTAATACTCGGTGGTTGGATGTTATTCGCTGCAAGGTACTCATCGAGTGGTCATCATCGCCACGGTCACCGTCGGCCCGATTTTCGAGCGCCGAGAGCGTTGGCCGATGTCCTGTTGGAAACACTGGCCAGTCGTCGGTGGGCGGTCGCTGGACGCGTTTCAGTTGTTCAAGAGCAGTATGGGCCATCGGCGGGTACTGAGCAGACTCTATCTCTTGGGACTTCCCGAGGACTGTCAGTCGGTTTTCATCTGGATCTAAGTCCGTCCAGTGTAGACCATCGCGGCGGTCGTCACTTGGATCGCGGAATAGTTCGGCGCTCCTCGCGCCAGTGTACGCGAGCAGGTAGACGATGGCACGGTCACGAACTGGGCGACTAGCATCTAGTCCGTCTTCGTCGATAGCCGCGTGCGCTTGTTCATCGACGTAGGCGACGAGCTGGCGTCGTTCGTGCTCCGACCATGTCTGTTCGTCGCTGTCATTGACGCCGAGACTCTGCTCTGGGAGTTCCTGCACGACGTGTTGCTGTTTGGCTGGGTTCTCGGTGAGATAGCCCCACTCGACGCAGTATGAGAGGAATGAGCGGACATAGCTGTAGTATTGATGTGCAGTCTGGCCTGTAATGCCGTCTTCATCGTCAGGGTCGTTGACTCGCGCCCGGACGCGCTGCGAGAGGTATTGCGCCCACTTTCCAAGGAGTTGGTCGGAGGCGTCGCCGACGTTCTCAACGCCGCGGTCGTTGGCCCAGGAAAGCCAGTCGCCGACAACTCTGTCGAGTTCCCCCGCGTACCTGCCTCCAGTTCCTTTTCGACGCGAGTTCACGAACTGCTGCTTGGCCTCTTCGAGGGTCTGAACTCGACGCGTGTCTGGAAATATCTGGAGACGATGGGGTTCGACACGACACGATACCATCCAATCACTGACCAAATATACGCTGACGAGATGATTTCCGATGATCACGCTCGGCGTGTGCGTCTAGAATTCGCACAACTGCTTCACCAAGACGTTCACCGGATCCAGAATAAGCAATAACAACGATCTCCTCAGTAACTCAGTTTCTCGGTGCTACTCGCTTGAATTGACCGTTCTCAGAACCTTGTTAGGGAAGAGCCGCAGCAATGCGGTATATGAGAGTTAAACACCCGTAAACGATGCCTCGAAAGTGACCCAGAGATATGAATTTGCAGAGATGTTCAGTATCGTTGCTTAGTCCGTGTCTCGGAATTCAATTGGGATTAATACCGTTTGTAAGGGCATGGATAGCCATCTCTTCTCGGGGTGCGATTCATCGAAGGATAGTCTCTTTGGCTGAACGAGAAAGGTATATTCGTTGGTATTGTCCTACAGTATATTGTAAGACTTCCCATGTTCCCTAATAGTGACTCTGTCGCCAATTCAGCACTACGTGAGACGGCGATGAAGTGTGCTCTCGCGAGTATTAACGCCGCTCACCCAAGATCGGTGATAACAGATAAAGTGAAAATTGACGACGGACTACTTGAAATAGACGACATATCATACTACTTGGATGACTACAAAAATATCTATGTTACTGGGGGTGGCAACGTCGCGGGCCATGTAGCCGCAGAATTAGAAAATTTGCTTGGGAATAAAATCACTGAGGGAGTG
The DNA here is from genome assembly GCF_004681185.1 of Haloarcula amylovorans. Lineage (GTDB taxonomy): Archaea > Halobacteriota > Halobacteria > Halobacteriales > Haloarculaceae > Haloarcula > Haloarcula amylovorans. Next base: position 285,375 of record NZ_SRIF01000003.1, read on the forward strand.
GTTGTCACCGATGATATAGTCGAAACAGAACGAATCAATGTTGTTGAAGGGAATTATCCCCTTCCAGGCGAGAAGTCAATGTTAGGGACGCAGAAAGTCCTGAACCTTGCCAATAGCGTTGAAGAAGATGACCTCGTACTCGGAATTATTTCTGGTGGTGGTAGTCCTCTGCTAACAGCACCTGTTCCAGAAACCACTCTTGCAGACATTCAAAAAATAACTAAAGAGCTGTTTACATATGGAGTGAGTGACCGACATGTGAATGTTATCAGAAAGCACCTTTCTGCGATCAAAGGTGGGCAGCTGGCACGTGCTGTTGCTCCTGCATCTCTTGTAACGATATTGTTCAGCGATGTTATCAGTCAGCGCCAGACAGCTGTCGCGAGTGGTCCAACACTACCTGATAATTCAACCTACAGTGATGCAATCAATATACTGAATCGGCATGAAGTAGAGCCACCAGAACGCATCAGAAACTTTCTGAAGCGAGGACAAAACGGCGCCCATCCGGAGACGCCGACATCAGATGACGAGATCTTCGAACGGGTATCATGCCATACTCTAGCAACAGGCAGAACCGCGCTTGAAGGCGCACGCAAAAAGGCAGAATCGTTAGGTTATAACACTCATATCATCACATCGAGACTTCGTGGAGATGCACAGGAGATAGCGAAGGCCTTCGTCGCGAGCGGCGAAGATTGCTATTTCTCGGGGGTACCCATCGAAACTCCAGTAGTACTTCTAGCGAACGGACAGACATCAACTCCGTCTTTCGGATCAGAGGAACTAGGACAAAATCAAACGTTTGCACTCAGTGCCGCTCTCGAGTTTCACGAATCACTCAACCAATCCGCTGCTCTCGCCAGCATCGGAACAGATGGTATAGACGGATATTCAAAATACGGTGGTGCTATCGTTGATTCACAATCGGTTACGAATCTCCATGAAGCTTGGAAGGTTGTTGGGACGGACAAAACGTCCGAATTTCTCGCAAAGAACGGAGATCTGCTTGAGGGAACTACAACCGGGACTAACGTGAATGATATTCACGTCCTCGTTATCGATGATAACTAAATATCTCCGACAACGATCACTCGAAGATCGTTGACATTTGTTCCAGTTGGACCCGTAAAGAGAAGGTCATCATGTTCAGCAAGGAACCCATATGCATCATTGTTAGCGAGAGCTTGCCGCCCCAATTCTTCGTCGATGACTGTCTTTCCGTCCACGAGAGCTCCCGCTGCATCGGTCGCCCCATCGATTCCGTCTGAGTCGACACTGGCTAGAACGACATCAGTGGGTACCTCCAAGGCTGCACTCAGTGCAAATTCCTGATTCGGACCGCCTTGCCCGTCACCCTGGACAGTAACAGTGGTTTCTCCACCTGAAATAATGACAACCGGTGGTTCGACGGGATTACCGGTCTCGAGGATTTCTTCAGAGATGGCAGCGTGAGTAAGCGCGGCTTCTGCGGCTTCACCACGGATACGTGAGGAAAGAATATGTGCCTCTACGCCGTTTGCTGTCGCCTGTTCGGCCGCTCCTTCGAGGGCATCGTATCCGGTTGCCAATACGTGATTCGTCGTGTTCTCGAACACTCGATGAGACGTATTTGGTGTCTCATCAATTTCACCTCGAGCGCCCCTTTCGAGTAGTTGTCGGACAGAATCCGGAACCGTGACTTTGTGACTATCTATTACGTTAAGTGCAGACCTAAACGTAGTTTTATCAGGCGCAATCGGGCCACTTGCTATGGTTGACAGATCGTCACCAATGACATCACTGAAGATTAGACCGACGATTGTTGATGGTGCGGCATCTCTTGCAAGTTGCCCACCCTTGATCTCTGAGAGATGTTTTCGAACTGCGTTGATTTGATCAATTGATGCGCCGCTATGAAGCAGTTCGGATGTCGTTTCTTGGATGTCTTCGAGAGAGATATCTGCCCTCGGTGCAGTAAGTAGCGCACTTCCGCCACCGGCGATAATAGCAAGAACTAGATCGTTTTCCCCAGCTTTGGAAGCGAGGTGGCGCATCTGACGTGTATGTTCAACCCCTTCTGGACTAGGAACCGGGTGACTTCCCTGAAGAACCTCAACAGGATCAGCTTGCTCTATGTCATCAGTAACGACGATACCGTCAGTGATGATATCGTCCAGAACAGCCGTTAGTTCTGCAGCAATGTGGCCTGCTGCGTTACCACCACCAATAACATATATATTATCGTATTCTTCGAGATCATACTGTGAACTTTCGATCTGTAATATTCTACTATCTAGCGTGATTTTCTGATCGATGATATTCGTCGGTCTAGCCCGCTCGATTCCGGCAGCTAAACAGTCAAGTACTAGTCGTTGCTCTCGGGTTTCCCAGCGGTCTCTAGCGCTCTGAAACATACTATACAAGAGAATGGGCGCATTAGAAAGCGTTTGGGTTATTTGATGAGAAAAGACGAGCAGGTTGAGAGACTATACTTAGAGCGATTTTGTGCCCTATTCTTCTGGCCTGAGAACGTTAACACCAAATTCATTCGGTGAGCGTATAATAGAAAGACCTTCAATAGGACGGATTACAATTTCACCAAGTGCGTTAACAATACAGCCTTCTTCAAGGTGGCCGACTACGGTCCGATCGCCATTGAATGCAGTCAGATGGACGTGAGGCTGTTTATCAGCGATTGTCCCGCTGATTCCAGAGATTTCCCAACACTCCTCGGACTGAATGACCGTATTGCGGTCGCTGGTTGATTCGTCAAGATTCTCCGAGTGCAAATAATGGATCTCAAGTCGGTTAAGTGTTCCAATTCCAGAAATAACCGCACCCGTCTCAATGGCTTCGTCTCGACATACCTTTTTTATTGCTTTGAGAAGGTCGTCACCAGTATCCACTCGGACTACGATATGACCATCATCGGATTCAAAGGCTTCCATATCAGTAATCACCAATCAGCTGTATTCTCTCTTTACGGGTTGGACTACTATAGACCCAAAACAGCACTGTCCACCATAGAGACCATAGCTGCCGTTCACAGAATAATGTAGTTGAGGTTCCTGTTAATGACGAGGTTATTCTTATCATTGCATCACTGATACTACTGGGCGATTCGCGTCAAGGAGAATTGATTGAACCACACTCCCAAACAGCGCTTTTCCCGTTGGAGACCTTTTTCGGCCACTAACGACAATATAGTCTGCTGAAATCTCCTCACTATACTTGAGAATCTCTTCCGCAGGGTCCCCAATGAGACCGACTGGTTCAAATTCTTGACCAGATCCAGCTTGTGATCCAATCTCTTTGGCGGTCTGTTGGGCCTTGGACTTCGCCTCCTCAATATCAGACGTTTCCTCGGTTGAGCCGGAGACTAAATTCCCGACGGAAAATTCTCCGACATGCACCACGTGTAGGTCGGTATCGAAAGCAGTAGTAAGACTCCTCGCCTGCTCAAGGATCGGTTCTGCTCTCTCTGACTTGTCAACGGCTGCTACTATAGGCATACTCCAATAGACAATATATGTATGATTGGTTATTATCTTTTTGCATTTAGAAGAAACTCCAATGGTAATATAAATTGAATAATTACATACTATATGCAAGAATACTAGCGACAAGACCCGGATTGTGGGGTGTTCACCCCATTAATTGTTTTGGGATGAACGTCACAGTTTCCGGGAAGATAGCGATAATTAGCAGAATGAGAGCCAAGGGAATATAGAAGGGCGCAATACCACGCATTGCATCTTCAAGATCAGCATCGGTCACTTTTTCGAGAACAAAGAGAACGACTCCTAACGGCGGAGTCACTAACCCGAATGTTAGCGTCAGGACCATCACTACACCTAGATGGAGAAGATCAATCCCAACATTTTGTGCAACCGGAAGAAGAATCGGGACAAGGATAATCAACGAAGGGGTCACGTTCATGAACGTTCCCACAACGATGAACAGCCCTACGAATAGCAGCATAATCACAGTTGGGTCAGAGGAAACAGCAGTAATCGATTCAGCAAGGAAGATAGGAATCCTCATTTGGAGGGCAACAAGGCCATACATCGTAGCCATACTGATAATAATGGTCAGTGAGAAGGTTTCGATAGCGCTATCTCGAAGTTCAGTGGCAAGGTCACTGGCAGAGAGGTCACCGTATATATATGCTATTACCACTGCATAGAGGACTGCCATAGCACCAGCCTCTGTTGCTGTAAAGTATCCTTGAAGGATACCTCCAACGATTAGGAGTGGAATGAACAGGGCTGGTAACGCTTTGGTGAAGGTGTTGAACACACGTTTCAACGCAAATGAGTCTCCGCTCTGATAGCCCCGTAGTCGCGCGAGGATAGCAACGAAGATCATTAGCACGGTGCCCAGTAATAGGCCTGGAATAACCCCGCCGAGGAAGAGTGCACCAATCGAAACCTCAGCGAGGACGCCATAGATGATTAGTGGTACACTCGGTGGGATAATTGGGCCGATTGTTGCCGATGCACCGGTAAGTCCAAGTGAGAAATCCTTTTCATAGCCCGCGTCACGCATCGATTTGTACTCAACACGGCCGAGACCAGCCGCGTCAGCAGTTGCGAGGCCAGACATCCCTGAGAAGAGAATGCTTGCAACGACGTTCACATATGCAATGCCACCACGGAACTGCCCGACGAGTGAACCAGCGAAATCGAACATCTCCTCTGTGAGCCCGGCCCGATTCATGATTCGCCCCAAGAACAGGTAGAACGGGAGTGCGAGCAGACCGAAACTATTCAGCCCGTAGAACAGCTCGTTGCTGAGAATTGAGAGCTGAAATTCCGGACCAAAAGGAGCAGCCATCATCAGTACAGATGCTAGCCCCATTGCGAATGCAACAGGCACTCCAATAGCGTACAGTAGTAGGAGTAGTCCCAGGAACAGTACTGCGAGTGTAAGCGTGTTCATGATTGTCCCTCCGTTGGTTCGTCTCTAACTGTTTCTTTCTCAGATTGATTCTGGTTACCCGAGGTCTCGAGGAACTCGCGAATTGCAGTAGCGAGATTCTGTAGTTCGAATACACCTACACACACGAACCCAAGCAATATGCCTAGATATATATGACCTGCCTTCAGTGCGTTGAGGCCTCCAAGTGCGCTTGTATCCCATCCCTGAATCGTTGCGTTATACAGAGACCAAATAGCGACGCCGACGAACAGGAGTATCACAAGATACGTAACGATATCAAGCAACGCCTGAACTCGCTTGTGATCGGATAGGAGCCGCTCACGGATGAGCGTCAATCGAACGTGTTCTAGGTTTCGTGAGGCAACCGCTGCACCGAAATAGCTGCCCACGATAAAGAGGATCCGTGCGATGGGTTCCGTCCATGTAGCCGTGATAGGTGCATTTGTTACTCTGAATATGACTTGTAGGCTTACGAGAGCGATGAGAAGCGTGAATATCACCGTCGTGAGAGTAAGCGTAACGCTATCAAGGAGATTCTCGCGTTTTGGGTTGAGGTTTTGGTCAATCTCCATATATAGCGGTTTTTCTTCTTGTAGTCACGATTATACCCGCTCTACACATCTCGCCAGTAGTCCCACGTCTTGGCCCACTGATTTTCAAAGAGTTGCTCAACTGCTGGGCGACCAGCCTCTCGGAAGGCACCTTTATCTACATCTCGGACAACGGTCATTCCTTTATTTGCTACTTCGTCGATGAGCTTACTTTCAGCCGATTGGCCCTTTTCGGCACCCCACTGAGTCGCTTTATTGGCTGCTTCCTCGATGGTTTCCTGATGCGTTTCGTCCAGTCCCGTTAAGAAACCATGGTTAATTGTCATAATACCCGCTGAAAGCAGATGACTTGTGAGACTAAGATGGCTCTGAACCTCGTAGAGGCTCTGTGAGTGAATTTGCTGGATATCCCCTTCAGATGCGTCGGCAACGCCCTGTTGGAGAGCACTGTAGAGTTCGTCAAGAGCAACCGGGGTAGGGCTAGCTCCAATTTCTTCCCACACTTTGATCCAAGTACTCAGCTGCGGAAGGCGAAGGTTCAGTCCCTGTACATCTTCAGGAGCGTTGATTGGCTTGTTAGAGGTGAAGTGACGATACCCTCGGTAAATAGGCTGGCCAATGAGAGTTTGGTTTCCTCGTTCCTGAAGCTGGTCGAGTGCAGGCTGGAACTTCTCACTTTGGACTAGCTTTTTCATGTGCTGGTAGTCTTCAATGACAAATGGACTGTCAATGAAGTAGTATTCTGATGCATACCTGTCTAACGGCAGGAATCCACCGACACTCATCTGAATGACGTTTTGGCTTACGAGATCAGCGATTTCTTCAACAGAGCCATAGGACCCACCCGCGGAAATCGTTGCTGAAATGTCTCCGCCAGACATTTCCTCGACATTCTCTGCAAAACGCTTGGCAGTCCGAACCTGGATATTTTCCGGGTTCTCGGTGCTACCGAGAGTTATCTGAACGTTATTGCTGCCGCCAGAGTCCGTGGATCCAGTTGTTCCCCCGTTTCCACTGCTATTGCCACCGCCGCTATTGCCACCAGTACTATTGTTACCCTCGTTAGCACAGCCAGCTAGTCCACTCATTCCCGCTGTAAGAGCGCCGGCCGTCATTTTTAGAACGTTACGTCTATCAGAGAGTCTGCTATCTCTTACCATTGCGACGGATAATCCATTAACAACCATATGGTATAAACCTTTCCCACCACTCACTAAGCTCCGTGCGATTTTGAAGTCCGGTACCCAAGAGAATATATAACAAGGACAGTATGATATAGAGTGAACCGGATCAGCTCGAAGTCGCAGGTGCTGTCCGTCCGACTAGCGGGCGTGGTACATCCCAAACAGTATCTAATCCGCTCTAATGATAGTCCGTTGAATAAGAATCTCGGCGGCTATCTTACGGCCCAATAGTAGAAAGACGAGACAGCGGATCCGGGACGCAAAACTGAACGGAAATATCCACCAATGACAGACGAAATTCGCGTTGACCACGACCGGCTCACGACTTATGCACGAACAGCTTTGGAAAAAACAGGTGTAGATAGTGACCATGCTCGTATTGTCGCAGAATGTCTTGTTGATGCAAACCTTCACGGAGTCGATACGCATGGTGTATTCAAGCTCCCTGAGTACGTGAACCGGGTCAATAGTGGGGGGATGAACAAAGATCCAGAGATCTCTGTAACTCGAACCAAAGAGGCTACTGCTATCGTTGACGGCGATAATGGCCCCGGACAGTCTGTTACCCGTCGAGCTATGGACGAAGCAATCGAGATTGCAGAGGAGGCGGGCGCCGGGCTAGTGGGGGTCAAAAAAAGCCAGCACTTCGGGACGGCTGCAAATTTTACTCGGCAGGCTGCGGAGAATGGCTGTATTGGTATCTGCATGACCCATGCTGGTCAAAACGTAGTGCCCTTTGGGGGAACAGAACCATACTTTGGAACGAATCCTATCGCCATCTCTCTCCCTCGTGAAGGAGAATTCCCAGTTACTCTCGACATGGCGACAAGCGTGAAGGCTAAATCAGCGGTATCACTCGCGGAAAAGCGAGGTGAAGACATCCCTGAAGAATGGGCCCTCAACAATGAAGGAGAGCCGACAACGGATCCAAGCGAATTCGGTGCGCTTCGTCCGGTTGGCGGTCCGAAAGGATACGGTCTTGCATTTATGGTTGAGGGATTCTGTGGTCTCTTGATGAACTCTGTGTTCGGAAAAGACGTCCCCAGTTCCTACGAGAATCTCTCTACACCGCAAAATCTCAGTCATTTTCTAGTGGCTATCGATATTGAGGCGTTCACATCGCTTGAGGGATACACAGAGCGGCTAAACCAGATGGCTGCTGAACTCAAGAATATACCTACACAGGATGGTTTCAGTCAGGTCTTGGTCCCAGGTGAGCCTGAGAACATGACAAAAGAGCAACGAGCAGAAGAGGGCATCCCATTCTCTTCAGAGGAGTGGGAAGCACTCACAGATCTCGGTGAGAAGCTGGATCTCAACTACGAGGGACTTCGTACCGACAACGTTCCGTAATTTTAAGCTCGCTCCGACGCCTTCTGGACTGAAACTGGTTTAATAGGAGATCGGACTCGAAACGGTGTTCGGCTGACGCCTATTTCTGTGGAATCTCTACTGGGAATGAAATCTCGTATCGATTCGCTAAATCGGCGAGTGTCGCAATTACCCCTGGGCCGAGAGGGATACCATTCTCCTTACGACGGTTTCGTGTTTCCGCCTCAATCTCCCCGGGTAACTTGACTTGGTCAACTCCTTCTTTAGGAGAGATAGCCTTTACCCGGTTAATCATGTCGTCTATCTCCTCCTTGAATTCTCCCAGATCTCGATAATACGAGGGATCAATTGCACCAACCCAGTGGCCAACTTGCTGGGGCTTTGAATAGTCATCATATAGTGAATCGACATCCGGACTGATTCCCATCCCTGAGAGCACACCAGAGCAAACGTCAACGAGCAACCCGAGACCATATCCTTTGGGACCGCCGACCGGTCGAAGGGCATGTACATCTTCCGGAGCCGTCGCGGGATTTCCATCTTGGTCCATCGCCCAGTGGTCGGGGATAGACTCTCCTTCTTCTTCGGCGACGTGGATTTTGCCTTTTGCGACTACACTAGTTGCCATATCAAGCGTGATCGAGTATGACTGATTAGTTGGTATCGAATATCCTAACGGATTAGTACCGAAAAATGGATCGATACCACCGAACGGCGCTACGTTCGGCCCAACATTTGTCATCGCGATCCCGATACAATTGCGTTCTGCCGCCCGTTGAGTGTAATACGCTGCTGTGCCGAAATGGTTACTGTTCCGGACCGACGCAAAGGCAGCACCGGTGTCTTTCGCAGCGTCCACGGCGGCATCGATCGCTTCAACAGTTGCAACCTGTCCCAGTCCATCATCCGCATCAACCAAGAGCGTGGACGGAGCAGCCCTCGTGAGGGATACGTCCGGTGTCGAATTGAACCCACCTTCCTCGATACTCTTTACATATGGTTCGAGTCGTACCACTCCATGCGAATCGACACCCCGGAGATTTGCTGAGACTAGGGCTTGACTGACGATACTTGCGTGTTCCTTCGAGAGTCCCGCATTCCGGAATACTTCGCTGGAAAACTCTTCAAGAGCCACGTGATCTACGTGAATGTGTTGCTCTGACTTGGACATATTGTGTAGTTCCTTAGCTAATATTAGCGTTTAGTTCGATAATCATTGGCGACGTTATCCTTTACCAGTATTAGATCATTATTAGTGGTCATCTTCAATTGCAGAGTTTGGTAGAGGATTACTCTGTAAGCCTGCGATAGCATTTTCAGCAGCCATTTCTGCCATTTTCTGTCTAGTTTCAATACTCGCACTTGCGAGGTGAGGTGTCACGACGAGCTTTTCGGGTGCGTACTCAAGAAGTTCATGGTCAGCGGGGAGTGGTTCCGGGTCAGTAACGTCAAGACCTGCCCGTTCAATCCAGTCCTGGTCAAGAGCTTTTATAAGAGACGCTGTCTCTACTACTGGACCTCGACTTGTGTTGATGAGAATGGCACTCTCTTTCATGCTTCGTAGCTCTTCCTCACCAACGAGTCCACGCGTCGCCTCAAAGAGTGGGACGTGCACACTCACAAAGTCACTTTGTCTAAATACTTTTTCCTGATCAACATGTGTAATGTCGACGCCGGATTCAGCGAGTTGTTGTTCAGCCTCCTCACGTTGCTGGACATCAGAATATAGGACCGTCATATCGAATCCAGCTGCTCGTTTCGCGACCGCATTTCCAATATTCCCAAGTCCCACAATGCCTAGGGTTGCACCATGAATATCGGGCCCAGTGAGAAGTTCAGGCTGCCACGTTTCCCATTTGTCATCTCGCACATACTCGTACCCCTCTACTGTCCGGCGTGCACACGTGGCTAATAGTGACCAAGTGAAATCGGCTGTAGTTTCGGTCAAAACACCAGGAGTGTGACCAACAGCGATATCTCGCTCAGTCGCTGCAGCTAAATCAACGTGATCGTACCCTACTGAATAAGTACTAATGACCTCAAGATTCGACGAGGCGTCCATGACAGTCGCGTCAATATCATCTGTGAGGAGGCAGACGAGACCGTCTGCTTCGAGCTCTGAAAGTCGGTCGATGATCTGTTCTTTCGATGGGGGTCGTTTCTCCGACCAAACCTCGACATCGTACGATTCTTTGAGCTGTTCAAGACCGGGCGCTGGAATTTCCCGGGTAACATATACTGTCGGCTTGTTCGTCATCCACACGGGTAATCGATACAACCAATAAAAAATGTTTGGGTGCCCCAAGGGAGGGAGTTTGGTTTTAACCAGCTACATATATTGGAATTAATACACTGCCGGACTCTGATATCGAATATTTACTTCTCAACGAGATCTAGGTCATTGTACTGCTGCTCAAACCCAGCAATATCGTAGATATACTCCCCGTCTTGAATTCGCTTCCGTGTCGACTCCTCTTCCTCGAGTTTAACTTGTGCATCTTCTAAAACTTTCTCGGCATGATGAGGCTTTACCACGACAACTCCCTCATTGTCTCCGATGACAATATCCCCTGGCTCGACGACTAATTCTCCGCACGAAATTGGGACATTGATAGAGCCAGGATGCGCTTTATATGACCCTTTAGGACTAGTCCCCCGCGCAAATACTGGGAATCCGAGGTCGTCTATTTCCTCAACGTCACGGGCAGCACCGTCAATGACCGTGCCGTGGATCCCATGATGTCTACAAGACGTTGAAAAGAGTTCACCGACTAGGCCCGCTTCTGTATACGCATTTGCGTCAATCACGAGAACATCTCCCGCCTCAGCCATTGTCAGCGCTTTATGCGCCATGAGGTTGTCCCCTGGATAGGTCTTGACTGTGAAAGCCGTGCCAGCCATTGACACGTCTTGGGGAATAGCTTCAATCTCGCTTGCCATCGTATTCTCGTATTTTGAGGTGACGTCGGAAAGGATCGGTGTAGGAATGCCCTTGAACTGTGCAACTAATTCTTCCGGCGGTCGATCAATTTCGGATACAACTCTGTGCATCTTCACCTACAGGCTTGAGACGCGTGAACTTAATTCGCCCGGTTAGGACGCTAACGGTGTATTTCATGTGATGAAATGAATTTCCGGGCAAAGATGATTATGTTTAGATCCAATATGAATAGTAGGCGAGATCCCTCTAATTCGGAGATTAGAGACACGGGATTCGGAGGGCGACAAAATCCCGTTTCACTGCATGAAATGACTTATGTGTGTAGGACACAAGCATGGAACTGATGAAAGTCCTCGAAAAGACGTGTGATATCCTCGACTGTCTGTCATCGGCTGGTTCATTGGAATTAGGAGCGATTGCTGCTCAGACAGACTTGCCCAGAAGTACGGTACATCACCACCTTACCACTCTTGAAAAACGAGGTTTCGTTATCAACGACAGGGGAACATACCGTCTCGGACTTAGGTTTCTGGATATTGGTGAAAAAACTCGGCAACGAACAGACCTTTTCCAGATCGTTCAGTCCGAGATAGACGAGCTCGCCCAGACGATGAACACCCAGGTTACAGTTTTTATTCTGGAACAGAACCACGCAGTTGCTCTCTATACAAGTGGTGAAAACCCTGGCCTCCCAACCACGTTACATGCGGGTCAGCATCTGCCATTACATGCTACAGCTTCAGGAAAAGCACTATTGAGTGAAAAAATCGAAAAGGGCGATGGGATACCGATGGAAGATCTTCGAATGTATTCCTATACCAAGAATACCATAACTGAAGAGGATACCCTCAAAACCGTAATACGTCGGGTAGCAAACCAAGGGTACGCAATCACCAAGGAAGAAAGATGGACTGGACAGTGTGGAATTGCCGTTCCATTCTCACCAACAGGGGAGAATCTCGTTGCTTCAGTGGGGACTTCACTAACGTCGGACGAAATAGAACAGGCAGACCTTCATGATCTTGTTTCAGATATTAAGCAAACAGTTAATGTGATTGAGATTAAGTCTGATTACTCTCAGTAGTCATACCGAGAAATAGGAGAAGATGTAGTACATTCGAATACCAGTACCCAGTGATTGTGAGAACTGTGAATGAAGATAATAGGCGTACTCCTGTTATCCCCTTGGGGCTTAGCAGCAGAAACTATCTTAGGTCTTCTCGGTGACGCAACGAAGTTCAATGTAGTCCTCCTATACGTCTTCAAGCAGCTCGATGCTGCCGACGAAGGTGGCTATGCCAGTTCTGAGTATGAGGAAAGCGACCTACCGGAGAGCGTGACTATAGCCATGGACGTACTTGAAGAGGCAGGCGTAACCGTGACGAAACGTCACGAACACGGAGACCCAGCAGAGACGATTCTTGACGTCGCCAGCGAAATAGAAGCGGATTTGATTTCGATTAGTGGTCGAAAGCGGAGTCCCCAACTGGGAAAGTGGTTTTCGGGAGCGTAACACAATCGGTTGCTTTGTCGGCCGATATTCCCTTTCTGGCCGTGATATCGGCCCAATATTTTCATATATCAGTATATGAACTCATATTTGAGATTTTATATCTACTTGTGCCATTTATGTATCTGTATATGGGGCATATGTTTTTTAAACTCCTTTAGTAAGCACGCCACGAGAATTTCCACCAATACGTTTTCAGATGTCATGATATAGATTTACAATCGGTTCCTGCGGTCGATAGACACTACTCGACGTACTGGTATGCCAGCAGGCTGGTAATCCACTAGTGAGCAATGACAAAGGAGTGCCACGGTCGAAACGAGAACATGAGACGGACAACGTTCAAGCTAGCTATACCGGCGAGACACGCAGGAGCGGACGCTGGCGACACCGTGTGAATTGTTTCCCGGACTTCCTTGCTAGGGGTGTTACCAGACAGACACCGCGTATTTTGAGTGAGTCGATTCAAGGTGCTTTACGGGACTCCTATTCTTTAGATGTCCGTCACACCCGTTGTGAACCGCAAATCCAGACTAGTCGCTCCGTTCGTGTGACGACCACTCACTTCACTCGTGTACAAATGGGGTCGCTCCCGAGTTCTGCAGCTACCACACAGCAGTGCCAGCGGCAGCAGGGCACGTGCCACCGCGTCCATCAGCGTCGGTTCTGTGCCGATTCTCTCCTCAGGGCGTGTTCGTCACAGAGTTACCCGGAGGACTCCACCACAACGGGTGTGACGCCACCTGTCGTCGCTTTTCGGTCGCTGTTCTCCAAGAGATCCAGCCCGACGTAGCGTTGCTCAACTAATCCTTCTGCCGTCTCGGCATCCATCGCCAACAGCTCTGTTTGCGTCTGGTCTCGTCCGACCTGTCGTGTCTTCTCGATAAGGTCGTCACCGCCGATCTCGATCAGTTTTTCCCAGACACGCTTGACCGTTTGACGATGCGGCTCCTTGCCAAGTTCCGGGATTGTCGGTCTCCATCTCGTCTCGAGTGGTCACTACTGACGAGAGAAGGCGACTGTGTACAATCTAGGACGATGCTGCACTACCGTGTTGCCACGCAAGTGGTCGTATTTTTCTCACTATCCTCCTACGCGAGGTCACAGTTTCGCGAGCGCCGCTTCGAGATCCCCCCTCAGGTCGTCAACGTGCTCGACTCCAACGGGAATCCGGACCAGTGAGTCCGATATCCCCGCGGCCGCCCGCTCCTCGTCGGAGAGATACGATGCGGACATCGTCGCGGGGTGATCGGCGAGCGACTCCGTGCCACCAAGGCTGACTGCCAGCGTGAACACGTCGAGTTCCTCGAGAACGGCCCGTGTCTCGGCGCCGGTCGCATCCAGTTCGAATGAGACGATACCGCCGAAGCCGTCCATCTGGTGGGTGGCAAGCTCGTGTTGGGGATGGCTCTCCAAGCCGGGATAGTTGACTTGTACCGTCGCGGGATGGTCGGCGAGATACGTCGCGATTTCCGCGGCATTGCTCTCGTGCCGGTCCATTCGGAGTGGGAACGTCCGCAGTCCACGGAGCGTGAGATAACAATCGAAGGGGGCGAGCGTTCCGCCAAGGTCGTAGGACTGCGTATGAGTGACGTCGTCTGCGGCCGCTTCGTCATTGGTTAGAACGACGCCCCCCATCGAATCGCTGTGGCCGTTGAGATATTTTGTCGTGCTGTGGACGACCATGTCAGCTCCGTGAGCGAGTGGACGCTGGAAGTACGGCGTCGCGAACGTGTTGTCGACGACGTAGGTTGCGTCGACCGACGCTGCAATGTCAGCCACGGCCGAGAGATCACAGAGCCGCAGCAACGGGTTCGTCGGCGACTCCATCCAGACGAGCGTGGTCTCGTCGGTGACTGCCTCGTTGACGGCGTCGACGTCCGTGGCATCGACGTACTCGACGGTGACGCCGAGTGAATCAGCGAGCAACTCCTCGAAAAGGACGCGTGTCCCGCCGTAAATTCCGTCGAACGCGACCACATGGTCGCCCGCCTCGACAACCGATAGGCAGGTCGCTGCCATCGCAGCCGTTCCCGACGCACATGCGATGGCGTGTTCGGCGCCGCTGAGTCGTGCGAGTCGGGTTTCGAGCGCATCGCGCGTCGGATTGTCGAAACGGGTGTACTTGTACCCGTGGTCTGCATCGCCGGGCGCACGCATTTCGTGTGTGGTGGTGAGGTGAATCGGTGAGACGACGTCGCCGGCATCCGTGGCGCCCGCGTCGCGCCAGTCGAATCGAGTGGCGACAGTTTCGAGATGGTACTCTGGATTTTCCATAACTGCCGTATGGTTGTACCGCTGCCGCAAAAATGACCAGGGGAGTCTTTTTCGGTGCGTGCTCCGTACATCAAACGGGGAAGTCATCTTCCGTGTCCGGGGAGGGTGATGGTATTGTGTACGTAATACCGGCCAATGTTGTACCCGACGATATGCACAGTACCCGGCGGACGTTGAATCGGGCGTGCCGATATCAGTTCGTCACGTCGACAGGGGCGCTTGGTTAAGCGTCAACGGAACGCGGGAACTCGGCGTCAGTACCCTTTGGCAGTTCACTGACTCCGAATTCTGTGAATGTGACGTGACCGATTTTCTCGCTGAAGGCTTCGCTGAAATCGGTATTGACGGGGCCGACGTGAAGGCGCGACTCGCCGGTCGGTGTATCCAGTGTGGGATCGAGGGGGCCACTCCGTGGCTTACCCTTGGCCGCATCATCGGTGCGGCCGACCGGGAGTTTTACCCCGTTGATCAGGACGCGGTTCAGGATCTCTCATCGGTGAGGGCAACCCACACGGGCGAGCGGTACGTAGCGTGTTCTTCTGGGTGATTATCGCGATCTTGCCGAGACTTCCAGATCACCACTTGGCATAAAAGACGACCGGTACACGATGCAACTCTGTTTGACAACAGCTTCGATTCAGCTATTCAGAATCAGACTATCCGCGAAACCAAGTCCGATTACAAGAAAGACGGTCCAAACAATCGCCTAGCGAGGACGAATTAGAAGACCGCATCAATCGCGAGTTGGCCGGCCATGAGCAAGAGGAGGCCCTGGACGAGACGCTCGAACTGGTTATTCGGGAGATGTGGACGGAGACGAGTCCCGAGGGCGAGACCAACGAGGACGATGATTGCTGCGAGACTCCCCAGGATGAATTTCTGGAGCCCGAAGCGACCGGCGACGACAAGTGTTGGTAATCGTACGAGCTGTGGGACGACTAATGCAGCGGCCATCCCGCCGATGAAAACTGCCCGTGGCGAGTCTCGGGTCTGCAGATAGAGGTATGGTACGGCAGGCGGGCCCGCTGCACCGACCCCGCCACCGAGAATACCGGTCGCTATTCCAGACATCAGGCCAAATTCTCGGTGCTCCGCTACCTGGTAGATATGTGATTCGTATCGTTGTGACAGGAGGAAGACAATAATATAGCCGCTCAGGGCGAGATAGAGGGTAGAAACGGGGACGACAAGCAATCCGAACGTGCCAATAATAGCACCGGGAACGAGACAGAGGAAAAAGAGCCAGTGGTCATGCATCAACTGCCAAGGCACCCCAGTGGTCACTAACAGCCCGATTTCGGAAACGGCGATCGGGAACATGAGCACCATGAGCGTGGACTTTGGCGGAAACAATTGCAGGAGCAACGTTGCGGAAACGAGGCCAACACCGAACCCGAGGGTGCCCTTGACGATCCCCGCCACGAGAAGACTTCCTACTGCAAGGAGTAGGACAAGGGGGCGAAACTCGGGGAACAGCATCTTTGTGGTAACTGCTTCTGTGGTGGCCCTGTTGAAGCTGCCGGCGTCCTCTCTGCAGACATTTAGTCAAGCAAGCATTCTCTGCGCTCTATATTGGACCGAGTGCAACGAGCCACGTCAAGACTGGACTGGCCGTGATTCGGACTGTAGTTGCGCCGAACCCAAAAGGCGATGAGACTCATTAAAAGGACAAATTCGGCATTAGCGTCCTTCACACTCGCAAGGAGTGTGAGACACGTGAGTGACCCCGAGAGAAGACAAATGATCCATCACGAATCTCGTTTCGGTCTGCTTGATCGGCATCTGCGATTGTATCCCGCATTTCGGCTACTTGGTCTTCGTCAAAGACATCGCGGAGATCCTGGAGCGAGTATCCCTCGACAGCGTTTGACAGCCCGTCACACCCGTTGTGAGCAGCGAATCGGGACTGGTCGCTCCGTTCGTGTTACAAACACTCACTACACTCCTGCAAAGAGAGGGTCGCTCCTGGTTACTGCAGCTAGCAGACAGCAGCGTCAGCGGCGGCAGGGCACGTGCCACCACGTTCCTCGAGGTTGGTTCCGTGCCGATTCCCTTCTTAGACCGTGCTCGTCACAGGGTTACCCCGAAGACTCCACCACAACGGGTGTGACGCCCCCTGTGGTTGCCTTCCTATCACCGTTCTCCAAGAGGTCGAGGCCGACGTAGCGTTGCTCGACCAAGCCTTCGGCAGCCTCCGTATCTATCGCCAGCAACTCCGTCTTCGTCTGGTCTCGCCCCACCTGTCTGGTCTTTGCAACGAGATCATCGCCGCCGATTTCGATTAGTTTCTCCCAGACGCGTTTGACCGTTTGACGATGCGGCTCCTTGCCAAGTTCCGCGGTCAGCGCGGTCTCCACATCGTCCTTGGTAAAGAACACGCCACTCCCATCAGTCCGTTCGGTCGCGAACTCAGGCCATCGCTTCGCGACGCTAATCGCTCGGTAGGTGTTCTGTCGATTCGAGCGTTCGACGAACATCGTCTTGACCTTCGCTTGGCGGCAGTTCGCGAAGAAATCTAGCGGCGAGGAACTGGGCTCGATCCCTTCAGGGAGCGTCTCAGCGTCTTCCTGCTGGTCGGGATCGGCTTCGAGTTGTTGTGCTTTCGCGATGGCGCTCTTGGCAACCTTGTAGGTTTCTGCCGGCTGAGCTTCGACATTATCGAGGCAACCCTCAGCCTCAACGATACTGTCGAGAGCTGTCGTCGGCGTTAGTGTGTTATGACATACTGACTCAGGGTTCGCTGCGGAATCGAACCGGAGCAACCGACCACGGGACGGGCTACAGAAAACTGGTGGTCAGCAAGGCATGGCTACTACTCGCAACGCTCAGGATAACGTCAAGAACACCGCCGGAATCGCGATTCCTCACTCTTCAACCTCCGTCTAGTGTTCGATACCGGCTTTGAGAACTATCTCGCCAAGGGGCGACTGGCCGAAAAGCTGTCTGTCAACGTGGTGAGCCAGTCGCTCCTCCATCAGGACATATCTGACCCGGACAATGCTGGCAGTCGGCTTAACACCGTCGCGGATAGACAGTTAGCTATGGTGTCACCCAATGCGGTCGAAACCGAGGACGAGTACATCCACGTGCAGTTCCGCGACCCGGATCAGTTCGACGAGATTCGGACGCCCGACTGGGCAGAGAACCCGGCTCACTCTGTCTCCGAGGGCAGCGAGGTGCGGATGGGCAGGGGAGAAGAAAACGATGACTGGAAGGTTGAGTCGGTTCTGCTGAAAAAGAGCGTTGGCGAGGAGAAGGCAGAGGAAGAGGCAAAACAAATCGTCGAGAAAATCGAGTCTTGAACTACTCCACCCCTACCGAGACACGCGTATGGGTTCAACTTTCCTAGCCACCATCGCTTTTTCTGCTGACCGATAGTAGTGAACCATGCCCACTGTAGGGACTCTCGTCCACAATGAGGCGACGAATGCGGCTATCGGGTGGGTGTTGATAGGTATCGTGACGATTGCCGCCATCTCGACTGCTATTAGCGGCATCTATCTTCGGGCTACGTTCACCGCGTTGGTTGCTGTCGTGGCCGCGCTTCCAGCACTCGTCCGGGCAAATCACAAAGTGATGGTGCCGTGGCCGTTACTGGCTCTCACGACCGGAGCTATCGTCACCCTATCCTTCGGTGGGCGTCCGGAGATTGGCACGCCTGTGGCCGTCGCGGGGTAGGCGTTGATGGGCGTCGCTGAACTCGGCGCGTTTACGACAGTCGAGATGAGCTATCGGTTTGCGGTCGGGTTTGCCACACTAACGACGCTAGCTCTCCAGGGTGTCTGGATCGTTGCCCAATTCTATGCCGATCGGTGGCTAGAGACCGAGTATCTCACGACGCAGGTCGAACTCCAGATGGACATGGTCGTCGTCACAGTTACCACCGTTGTCGTCGGGCTTCTGTTCCAGTGGTACGTCAGCTGGTTCGAACCACCGGGATCACGAGCGTATCACAGGGATTCTACAGAATGACGCTGACCAGCATGCTGGGCCTGTGTACTCGCAGAGAACGGTTCCTGACCCGGGGGCTCCAAGTTGCCTTACTATTACTAGCGGCTGGTGGCGTGGCGACCGGTCGATTGGGAATCACCGCGAATGCGGTACTAGCCTTGGGAGTGACACTCCTTCCGGCCGTGCTACGCCGGGAGTACGGCTACGTTGTGGACGCCCGACTCGTCCTCTGGATTACCATCGCCATCTGTCTCCACTCGTTGGGCGCCCTTGGACCCTATCGCTGGTATCCCTGGTACGACGAGATCACACACACTGTCTCAGGAGCCCTCGTTGCTGGTGTTGGATACGCGACGCTCCGCGCGTTCGAAGAACATTCCCCCGATATTACCGTCCCTGATTCCTTTAGAGGATTCTTTGTGGTGATATTCGTTCTGGCATTCGGCGTCAGCTGGGAAGTCTTTGAGTTCACTGCGGTCGTTCTGGCTCAAGCTATCGGGACGGATGCACCGGTTGCGGTATTTGGCATCGAGGATATCGTCACCGATATGGTAGCCAATATGGCTGGCGGTATCGTAGTCGCACTCTGGGGGACGCGCTACTTCCGTGGTCTAGCAGGCTTCCTCAGAACCCGGCTGGATGCGTCCTGTAGCGGAGATTCACAGCAGAGATAGTCCATCTCTGTCAACTGCTAATCTCATCTGGGAGAGGGTCTTCGACTGGTAGACGTGAGAGGGCGGTCCTGACTGCCTCTCAGTCGCCAGTGAGTTCGTCTCCTAGTCAGCGATGGAGACGATTAGTCTTCGACTTCCGATTGATCGAACTGTTCGCCGGCCTGTGAGAGTTCTTCGAGCGCGTCTTCTTCTTCGCGGAGCGTTTCCTCTAAGAGATCAGCGGCTTCATCGTAGCCCGCTTTGCCGGCCAGCGAGGTGACGTTCCCGTAGGCGGCGATTTCGTAGTGTTCGGTCTTTTGTCCGAGCGAGATATTGTAGCGGTCGAGCGTGTCACCGTCGTTTTCTTGGGCGAACTGTTCATGCTCTTCGATAAGAGCGTCTACGACCCGCTCTTCTTTCGTCTGAGGGTCTTCGTCGAGCTTCTCGAATACGTCTTCTAACCGTTCGACGTGGTCCTGGGTCTCATCGCGGTGTTCCGAGAACGCTTGCTGGGCCGCTTCGTATTCGGTCTGGTCTGCGAGTGTGCCGATCGCATCGACCAACTGCTGTTCGGTATAGTAGAGCTCCTGTACCCCTTCGACGAGAAGTTTCTCGGTTGAATCAGTTGTCATCGTGATCCTCCATCACACAGTTAGTTTGTGCGGCGGATGAACGGTGGGGCTGGGAAAGCAAGTCTACTAAATCCAGGCGAATACAACGTTCGCTAATATCGGGCCGTGGACACAGCGGTTCACGGTCGCCATGTAATCTCGATACGGAAGCTCACGGATAGACTAATGTCGAAGCGACTGTCCCAATTGAGAGCGTGTTGGTCATGGACTCCTATGTCAGGCAGCGCAGTTGTTCGCTCCCATCTTGAACATTGCGGCTGATGTCGACGCTTTCGCCTCCTTGATTGATATTGATGACCGTCTCGTAGTTATCTGGCTTCGTTGGGACATTCTCGATCATCTGCTCAACGAATGTCTCCTCACCGAAATTAACGGCTTTGGTGAATCGCCATACAGCGGCGACTTCCGGCACTAGAACAGGTGCTTGATCCGTGGCACTTGGATAGTTCTGACCACAGGTTCCAGTGTATCCATGCTGGCGAAGCAACTAGAACCATTCACCGGGGCGCTAAAATAACGTAACCCAACCCCCTCTGGTGATTCACTAGAGCCCACTAGTGTTATCCTGAGTATCCCGCTTCAGTAGCGTCGTGTTCGCGATTGGCCCAACCATGATAGGGCTGGACCTGTACACTTTGCATGGCCTCTGGGCGACTGCCATACTCCAAGACGAAGCACCGTGTGTACTCCCCCAGGGGCCATTTCTGGGCCGCTCGGTTGACGTGCTGGGCCAGGTAGTGATTATCTGTCGAGCGCGGCTACTCGGTGGCTGCTGTCGGGTTTCGCGTCCCGCTGTCGGTAGCACTCCACACTCAGTATCTGGGGATTCGTCGGCTCTCTCTAAGACGATTCGTTCAGTTCAGCGAACCCGATTAACAGTGTCTCTTCGACGAGTGCGTGTATTCCCCGACGAAACCGCTCGGAAAGGGCTTGATGTGAGATATTCATCTTGTCAGCTAACTCATCAAGCATCACGTCACGGGGGACATCAAAGTAGCCCGCGGTGACCGCTGCGGTGAGCGCGTTATATTGTGCCGCCGTTAGCCCATAGCGGCCGGATGGTTCGCCGCCCATCTTTCGAATCGCGTTGATTGTGAATGAAAGCTCGTGCTCCGAACAGAACGTTTTCGTTTCGGTGAGATGCTCCCGTGAGGGATACATGAGTCGAAGTGACCACGTTCCGTTCTCGCCGACGGCGTCGAGCAGACAGGCCTTCGAGTTCGTCAACATCTGGAAGAGTAGGCCGACCCGGTCGAACCACTGCATGCGATAGAGGAATTCGTCATCGAAATCGGCCAATAACTCTATCTCGTCGATTGTCGGATCCGTCTCACAGGCCGCTTCGAATTCAGCAGGGTTGACGTTTCGGACCCATAGAAGCGGTATCGCGGTACTCTCGTCTCCCTTGACGATTCGCTCAGCTTCGATCTTGACGTCCGGAAGCGAGGTGAAGGTCTCGGATAATGCGAGCTGGCAGGCGGGAACGGTTGCAGTGACAAGCGTCGTCATTTCAGTTTCGTCCTCCCATTGTCAAGACTACGGGCGCAAAACTCGCTCGGTCAGCATGTCGGGAGCGGGATTTCCAGTGGGTCTGACCCCGGACTCGGATGGGTTGCTGTTTGCTTCGTCGCATCAATCTCTGGTCTTCTTATTTGCTGCCGTTGTCTCATCTTCGACGTGGAGATATTGGAGTGCCTGACGGATGTGATACTCCGTCGAGTCGGCGTCATCGGCCTCGAGTGCTGCCTCTAGCTGTTCGACCGCCGCTACACGTTTCTCATCGGTAGTCACAGACCATCACCGCTAATTTCAGTGTAGAGGGTCACCAACTGTTCGAGGGCTGAGTGACCGTGATATCGGACCGTTCGGCTTCGCACATCGTAGTCAAGCACTTCGTGTTCGGCTAACTTCGGGAGATGGGTATGATGGAGTGCGATGGCGATCGACTCGTACTGGTCACTGTTGTGAGCCTCTTCTTGTCCGGCTACCCAATCGACGAGTTCGCGGAGTTTCACCACATCGTCAGCTGCTGAGTGAAGATACGAAAGGATGGAGCGGCGGCGCTGGTCCGATAGTAGCTCGAAACAGTCGCTCTGGGGTTCACCTTCTCCACGATGATTGTGAGCGAACTGAGATACTTCATTCGATGCCTGTCCTCGACAGTCATCAGTTACTCCATTACTCATATATTGGAGGTTGAGACCAGGAGAAAAGACTGTCCACCTCAACAGAGTACAGCCTTTAAATGAGATAGGGCGCTCAGGTGTCATCTTCGCCTATTCCCACGCCCGTCGGCTGTCCAATTCTCAGCGTATTACTTACCAGATTGGTATGGGCGCGTCGGAGTCGTTCGGACGCCGCCCGTTTCGTGATGCCGACCGCATCCCCGAGTTCTTTGAGCCTCGTCTCACGTGGAATCTCGAAGTACCCCTGTTCTAGTGCTGCCAGCAGTATCTCACGTTGCTTTGACGTAATGTTGTATTGACCTATCTTCGGGTCGGTTAATTCGTAGAGCCGGATGAGTTCGAATGGGATATCGTGGTCGTCACAGTAGGTTTGCAAGTCACGCAGCACTGTCCGAGAGGTGACTCGGAGTTTGAACGTCCACTCGTCGTCGTTGCCCTCCGCTTCAAGGACAACTACGTCGTGGGCTTGGAGCCACTCCAAAATGGGAGTCTCGGTGTCAGCCCATTCGACCTCGTAGAGCGCGCCGCCATTGAGATCCGCCGCTCGCGAGAACGTCGCGATTGTGGGGTCGTCAGCTGCGTGTTCCTCAATGGTGGTATAGTTGCCGTTGTCTGTGACCCACAGATACGGAAATTCATCGCCAGACGTGGGTACGAACTGTTCGAGTTCAACGATAATATCAGGAACGGCCTGTAGCGTCTGGGCGAGAACAAATGTATCAGCGGGGACCGTGAACTCAACGATGAGCCTCGATCTGTCGTTAGTTGCCTCTGTGTCTGTACGTCCTGGGTCGCCGCCGTTGGTGGCTACCATGGCTGATGTGGCCGCTATTGCGGAACAGACAGTTCCTCTGTGCTGTGTCCCGCGTGACGACCACGCGAATGAACCGTGCCCTGCAATCGGTGGCACGCCGTCCGATATCCACTGGCCCCTTCATAATCGGGGCGTGGCTCGGACACTCAATGTGGACTCGCGGTTCCGTCCATAGACAATGGAGGGCAAGCCAATTAACGCTGGTGGGCGATGCGTAGTCGACAGAATTTGGACTTCAAATGCACGCTCTGTCTGCCACAGGCTAGTAGTGACGAACCGAGAATCGCTTACAGTTCAGGGTCTTACCGTATTCACCTGTCTTGAATAGGGCAGCTTTTGTGGGCGTCCCAGGATAGGCGAACCGTCACACCCGTTGTGAACCAAGATTGGGGACTGGTCGCTCCGTTCGTGTGACGAACACTCACTCCACTCCTGCAAAGATGGGGTCGCTCCCGAGTTCTGCAGCTACCACACAGCAACGCCAGCGGCGGCAGGGCATGTGCCACCGCGTTCATCAACGCCGATTCTATGCCGATTCCCTTCTTAGACCGTACTCGTCACAGGGTTACCCCGAAGACTCCACCACAACGGGTGTGACGCCGCCCGTCGTTGCTTTCCGGTCACTGTTCTCTAAGAGATCAAGGCCGACGTAGCGTTGCTCTACCAATCCTTCGGCGGTCTCGGCGTCCATCGAGAGGAGCTCTGTCTTCGTTTGGTCTCGCCCGACCTGCCGTGTCTTCTCGACGAGGTCGTCGCCGCCAATCTCGATCAGCTTCTCCCAGACACGTTTGACCGTCTGTCGATGCGGCTCTTTCCCAAGTTCGGCGGTCAGAGCGGTCTCCACATCCTTCTTGGTGAAGAAGACGCCACTCCCGTCAGTCCGTTCGGTGGCAAATTCTGGCCAGCGTTTGGCGACACTAATCGCCCGGTACGTGTTCTGGCGGTTCGAGCGTTCGACGAACATCGTCTTGACTTTCGCCTGCCGACAGTTCGCGAAGAAATCTAGCGGTGATGAGCTGGGCTCAATGCCTTCGGGCAGTGTCTCAGCATCTTCCTGCTGGTCAGGGTCGGCTTCGAGCTGTTGGGCTTTCGCAATCGCGCTCTTGGCGACCTCGTGGGTTTCCTCCTGTTGTTCCTCAACGTCGTCCAGTCTACTTTCGGCTTCAGCTGACTTCCCAACGGCCGTCGTCGCAATGTCGTGGGTCTGCTCCTGTTTGGCTTCGAGTTCGTCGACACGATCCTGCAACGAATCGATGGTCGCGACCAGTCCTTCGAGAACACTCGAAACAGGGGGTGCGATCTCGCCGTTGAGCTGCCCCACCAGCTCCTGCAGGGCCTCGGTATCGGGCGCGTCGTCATCACTAATGTCCAGCCCAAGGTGGGCGGCCAGTTGGTCGTCGGTGGCTGTGCTGTCCGATCCACTGTCGTCGGCGTCGGTGTTGCGTGGCATACTGACCACACGGCCCGTTCCGGAATCGAACCGGAGTGGCCGACCACGGGACGGGCTATGATCGAGTGGTGGGCAGCAGGCGCTGGCCGCTCTGGGCGATGCAGTGGCCACTAGCGAGAACGCTACTGGGCTCGCGGCGCCCCATCACTCGACCTCCGTGCGGCGTTCGATGACGACATCATGCCCGTACTCGCCATACCGGTATTGCGCGTAGAGATTCTCGACGGCGGCGAACTCGGCGGTCCACTCGGTGTAGTGGACGAGGTCCCCGACGTGATAGCGCAGTCGCCACTCGTCGTCCTGTGCGGGCGCTGAGTCGGGTGCAGTAGTCTGAGAACGGTCTGTCTGGGCCATCACCGACCACCCCCAGTCGTCGAGTGGACAGTCTCACGGCGTCGCTGGTGGCAGCGAACTGAGCGAGGGGGCTGGCGAGGGGACCCGAATCTATCTAGCGAGAAGGTTTTTACAACTAACTGGTTAACAAAGTGACTGCTGTCAGCGGTCCAGTCGTGAATCCTTGGTTCTCGCGTCCGGTGGTCTGGTACTCCCAC
>NZ_SRIF01000003.1:310339-328862 GCF_004681185.1 Haloarcula amylovorans
CGTACACGAACACCGATGTGTCTCCCAGCCGCAGCCATCGCGTCTGTCGTGGGCTTGGCTGTGGTGCTGGCAGTCCGTCGCAGTGAGCGCCCGCTTGTGCCTGTGCGACAGTAATCCTGCGCGGGTCATTGGGGCTCACGCTCCTGGCGGGCAGCACCATCGAGACCGGGCTCATCGAGATACCGGCAGTCCTCACAGGGCACAGTAAATTTCGCGAGCTCAGTAGTCTGTTTCACCGCGAGTGCCAGCTCCTCACAACGGTGGCGGTCACCGGTCGAGGCGGCGAGCCGCTGGATTGTCTCGGTAGCTAAGTCGGCCAGCAAGACGCCAGTGATACTGTTGGCAGCGTCGTCAACGCTCGTGACGAGCAGCCGTGGCGCACTGTCGAGTTCGGTCAGGACGACGACCTCGCCGACGCCGGGCGTCATTGGTCCCCTCCCAGCGGGGCGCTTCTAATCGACCAGTGGTCGGGGTTCGACGGCCGTCTGTGGGTCTCAGCGCTGGCTAGGCAGGCTCGTGAGACGGGGCCAGTCATGACCGGTCGGCCCCCGTCGGGGAGTGGGCGCCGCCGTCGGCAACTGGACGCGGGCGGTCAGTGCAACGTGCGAGGGTGTCGGCCTGGTGGGCGAGCAGGTCGCGGCCGGCGTCGGTCAGGGTGTAGGCGTTGGTGCGGTCGTCGAGGGGATCACAGTCGACGAGCTGGTGCTCGATCAGTGTATCGAGGTTCTGGTAGAGGCGACTGTGGTTGATCGGGTCACTGTAGCGCTCGTCAAGGTAGTCCTTGAGCGCGAGGCCGTAGGGTTTCTCGTCGACGGCCGCGATGGCTTGGAGGACATCGCGCTGGAAGCCCGAGAGGTCGTAGTAGGTCGTCATCGACGGTCTCTCTGGGTGGTTGCGTGGTTGTGGGCGAGGCTCCAACGGTTGAGGTGGGAGTGTGGACGACAGGCAGGCCGTTGATGTCGTGACTCGGCACGACGACGCTGGGCGATGATCGGATAGCGATACGACACAGTCCGTGGGAAGGTTTCAAGGCTCCCCGTTGCGTGTGCGTACATGCCGTTTTGGACCGACGCGGCGCCCGTGTTGCACCACGGCGTCGCACTCGGTTTTCCAACGACGCCCGAGGAGCGACACGTCGGCTGTGTTAGAACCGTGAGATGCGCAAGCACTTAGTGTTTTGCACGTAACTGGATAAATATGTCCAGAACTAGAGATAGTTGCCCAGTACCAAAGAATTATGACAGATTCAGTAATGTCATTGCACAGGGCTACGACAAGCAGAATGTGGCGTCTAAAGAAGAGCGCAAACAGCGCGTTCTGGAGTTTATGGAAGAGACGCGTTTAGCCTTACCAAAACGGGCACTTTACAGAAATCTTGCCTATCGGGGTGTTGACTTCGGAGAAGGATCGTTGAAGAACTACTTAGGAGAGCTCCGCGAGGAGGGCCTTATTGAGCGAATTGATGCTGAAGACTATGAGAATGGTAACCTCGTGATTTCAGACGAAAATCCCGGCTACTGGGTAATTACGGCAGAAGGGGTGAAGGTGGCTCAAGGGAATACCACTTCTGGGAAATCAGATATAGACGGCAGCCATCTTTAGCCAGTACTGGAAAAGTTTTATTGGTATGGGGACTCTGAGTTACAACTGAGAACGCACGCGTCGCTGGTCGGTTTCCTTCAAGGAAATCGCCCCGGTGTTAGAGCACCGAGGCGCGTGGGTTCTTTGGACAACCCATGTCGAAAGCAGAAGCCAATCCCCAAGAACGTATCGCCCGCGATCGACTGACCCAAGCCCCCGCGTTCCTCGGCGTCGATGCAGATGACGCTGCCCACTACTGGGACAGCTACGAATCTGCTGTCGTCGTTGTCGACGAGGATCTGAACGCTGAGAAATTCGACCTTGTCGAGACCCCCTGCCAGACGCTTCGTGACTGGTGCGAGCACACGCGCATGAAGCGCGGCTGGGACGTTGGTCCGCACGTCGGTGGCTCACTGGTTGGCGATCTCGTGCAGGCGGTGGAAGCATGAGCTGCACCGTCGAAGACCGAAAGCAAGTCCGGCGGGCTGCACGAGCGATTCGAGATGCGGTGCCGACCATCGCCGTCGACGTCGTCGCGCCGAATGCCAGTCGGCACGACGCATGGACACTCGACGCCGTATTGCGCGACCGGGAGAGTGTTCCGCCCGAAGTGCTTCGTGAATTAGCATTGGCTGGATTGACGCTGCAGCCGGTACCGTCGCAGGCCGGGTATCAGCATGTTGTAGCCACGGTGTAAGGCGATAGAGGGTCCAACCTTCACCGATAGCGTATTCGACTCAGCTCCGTTTCTTTTGGAGAATTGGATACTGTCTTGGAGCTATGACACGCCTTTCGTTGAGATACCTGATTTATAAGATATTCCAAGGGCCCAAAGGGCTGCGGCACGTCGCTTTAATCCCACGAGGTTCGTCTGTAACCTTGAGACGTGGTTCGTCGAGACGTTTGGCGAAGAGCTTCAATCCCGCAAGGGTTCGTCTGTAACTGTCACTTGATAGCTCGCCAACCGGAGCGAAACTGCTTCAATCCCGCAAGGGTTCGTCTGTAACCCGCCCATATTCGGGGGGATGAGAGTATGTACTGCATGCCTCTACAAGGAAATTTCCATCGACCCTCAATTCCCGACTATCCCCCGGGGGGTCGATGGAAACGTGGAATAACAGAAAGAGACTTCACGCGAAACGCGATCTACTACCTACCAGCGACCCCCTCCGAGCCAAATAATCCTTAGAGAGCCATCGCTGTCGCTCGCGTCGACCCAGCGTCCACCACACCACCGCAAGACACCGGCACACTATCACCCAGTTCAACAACGTCTATATCAAGTGTAACGACAATAGAACGAATATGAAACAATTTCATTCCAGATCCATGGGCTAGAACGGTTACTTCCAAGCACCTGGATTATGCACAGGATTCGTTCTTAATTCAGTAGCTTCTCGGCTGCTTCCTCTCGAAGGACTTGCTCTATTACATCGGGCTCAGTGGCGGCAAGCTCGTCGAGATCATCACGGCTCCTGACCCCATACTCAAGAGCCAGATAGTCGTGTGTCGATGGGCCGACGTAGTCTAGCTCACTGAGCCCTGACACTTCTGGATCGGGAAGCTGGTTGGAGGCAAGCCAATCATGTGCTGTCTGAATAGCTTCCGCAGGCGTCACGTTCTCGGCGTCAAGGATGACTTTGCGACCCTTTCGATAGTAGGGGTTCTTCTCAGGACTGGGTGAGTTTATAACGACTGAGCACTTTCCGTCGCTCTCCTTGACCGTGATATTGAACCGTCCTTGACTCACCCACCGAACCGTTGAAGCGCCGGATTCAGCCGATTGGAGAGACCACCCCTCAAACGCATCGGAAGCCGTCACGTCGTCAAAGGGCCCGTCTGTGTCCCGAATCTCGGAACCTGTTGAGAACCCGGCAACGAACTGTGTCGCTATCGAACCCACGATGTTACGGTCAAGCCCCGCCTCCCGAGCGATATCGATGTGATCGACGCTCTCTGAGATGAAGTCTTCCGGTTGTAGACAATCTGCATCAGCGAGCCCAACAATGACTTCTCGACTGGCAGCAGAGTGGTCGTGGATTTCGTCAGCTACCTCGCCGCCCTGCATCAATTCAAGGTATTTGCGTGCTGTCGAATCAGGGATTCGGAATTCCGATTTGGATAGTGGACCTGGACTGTCACCACGGGCTTCAGCGAGTGCAGACGTAAGCGTATACACTTCTGTTTTCCCCAAATGCTGGTACTGACGATCCTGCTCGTCGTTACCGGGGACTGGAGCCATTATTTTTGACTCGAAGGAAGGATCGAAGTACAATTCACGATCTACCGAATCAACGAAGTCTAATAGTCTGTATGCAGTCGTCATGGAGGTCCTTCACTTGACTTATCTCTGGCAACTAATTTAAATTTCATCAGATTTTCGGTTACTAGCACGGCTCTTTGAGGAGGAACTCACAGTGTGATACGCACTTCAGGTTGTTCGGTACCGATCTGTCCGCCCTTCGTATATCTCCCCCATCTGTTGGAGCTTCTCGATTAACACTTCAACTTCGGGTTCAGAGAATCCATATCTCTCACCCTGATCCACGACCTTTTCATGTGGGGCTCCGCCGGAATGCTTGTCTTCAAGAACTGAGATAACCTCTGATTTGATTGTTTTCGGATCGCTGAGGTCTGCTGACGTTTCTTCAGGTATCTCTTTTGTCGCTGCATCTGCCTTTGTTTCCGTTAGTGTCCCGAGATCAACTAATGATGCCTGGACGACCTCGATCGCTCGTTCGGCGTCAGCCTGTGTCGCCATATCTGCCAGCCGAACCCGTGCACTAGCTTCGGTCAGACGGATGAGAGACTCGATTTTCTGCATATTTACTGGGGCTGCCCCTTCTACATCGTCACTCTGTGCTCTCGCGGAGACATAGAACTCCTTGAGTGTGTCTTTCGCCTTCTCGGAAATCGCAGGGAAGCAGGCAGTACGTGCGTAGACGACATATTTCCGAATGAGCGATGCCTCAATCGGAGGTGTGAATGCATCTGGAGCAGGGAATGATGCGCTTTCGCTAATTGGTTCTGGTTGTGACCCTTCTTCCAGTCCAATCCGGCCTTCTGTCGCCCGATTTACCTCGAGAACATGGTCGGCAACAGCGTCATCGTCGCCAGGCTCACTACAGGTAAACACTAGGTCAAAATTCGAAAGGAGCTGTGGCGGGAGATCAAGTTGACGACCGATTGTAGACATATCTTCGATATGCCCCATCCTGGGGGTTGCGGCGGCTAAAACTGCAGCTTCTGCACGAAGTGACTCCGTCTGTGATGCCTTCGAAACGTCGACACACTGTGATTCAAGTGTGCTCCCTAGAGCCGTTGCGGCCTCATGGCTAAGACTTTCCAAATTGGTCAGTGCGAGTAGACCCTTATCTGCCATGACTGTCGCTCCAGCCTTCAGCGTCCAAGGATCATCACCGGCAGCATCAGACGAAGTGGTCGCTGCGGCAGTGAGACCTGCAGCAGTTGTGTCCGTTCCAGAGACTTGTAGTCCTCGTGGCGCAAGTCGACTTCCCTGACTTACCAACCGCTCAACTCCGGTTCCGGTTGGTGAGACAATGAGTGTATGAATATTCCCACGAGACTGAGAACCATCGGGCAGCTCCTTCTGGATTCCACTGAATAGCTGCAGTATGATTGCTAACTTGATCGTCTCGCTTCCGTAAACAGACGATGCAATACTATCAATAAACTGCTGGTAGATATTTTCCGTAGCAGATAGCTCCAAAATTCGCTTCTTGTCTGCCTCCGAAATTGTCAGCTCTGGGTATGATTCAACGTTGGTGTCAATGCTAACGCCGTCCATATAGAGATCGAAGCTAGGGGATTTCTGACGGCTGCTTCCACGTTGGTTCAGTTTGATTACCCCCGTTACTCGAATTCGGTCCCCTGCAGTCACTTGTCCCGTTATATCGTCCTCAATATTGACTTCGAGATGCTGTGGTTCTTGGCCATTTTTTAGGGCTGCGTGATTCTCTTGGAGCCGAATCTTCTGGGCATCAATGAACTCTGACTGACTGGTATTTAACCGGAATGGCCCTTGTCGCTCGCAGCCTTGACATTCATGAGGTTCCTGAAATTTCCCCGAAGCCTGTGGAATTCGAGTTAGTGTACCACAGCGCTGGCACTCAAAGGCAGCAGTAAGAATCTTTGGTCGAACCTCAGTCGCTTCGCCGACGGTCCCTTGAATCTCAACAAGGCATCCATGATGCTCATGTCGTAACTCTCTGATACCCGTTGTTTCTGGGAGATTCGTGATTCGAACATGGGCCTGTCCAAGCGAGATGTCGACAGGCAGGTCATAGAGTCTGAGTGCTTCTTCAGCGTATTCTTGCAGCTGCTCTGGCTTGGTTTGATAGTCCTCTGCTAGATCTGAATCAAACCGATAGAGGTCCTGCCAATCAACGTACAAGGACTTTTGATCGTTTGGATAGTGTTGTGCGAGTTCGCCGATGTCGTTACGATAGTAATTCCGATAGAATTCTTCAAAGTAGTCGATTAATTCCGTATTCTCTGCTGTCGCCATGAGTGAGTATATTAGCAGAGATCATATGAATGTATGTAAAGTACAGTGGAAGTAGAACAGTCAGGTTCTCAATCAAATGAACTGACCGCACTGGTTATAGACGGACCATCAGGAAGTTGAAGCCAGTTGAGTGTACCGTCGTCGTCAGCATTGCCGCCGCAAATATCCGTAGAAACGCCTCAATCTGAGCCACACCATTCGAGCGAATAGCCGACGACAGCAGCTTCATCTTCCAGTACCCCGCAGCCAATGCAACGGTTTGCAGTGAGTCAGCCAACGAAATGGACTCACGCTCGACCGGATTCGACGTCCGGCCACCGTCTGCCGGTGGCCCATAGATCAACCACTCGACACCATCCGTCAGAATACCGTAGGGCGAAATGAACCCCTCGATGCCGAGATATGTTTTAATATTCTCCGCTCCACGCTCGACATCGTTCATGGCCTTCACCTCACCAATATACGGAATTTCGGCCTTGTTGAAATCCTCAGCAGGTGACGAGTCCTGGCCCGGTTGTGGTCAATAC
Organism: Haloarcula amylovorans; assembly: GCF_004681185.1. Lineage (GTDB taxonomy): Archaea > Halobacteriota > Halobacteria > Halobacteriales > Haloarculaceae > Haloarcula > Haloarcula amylovorans. The sequence goes on from NZ_SRIF01000003.1 coordinate 316,976, forward strand.
AGCGGAGCGAGGGAACACTTCGGTCGAAGACCTATCTGTTACTGAGTAGGAGCGGCGTGCGAGATACAGAGTATGAGCCTTGTTTAGACGCTCTGGAGTGGGCGAGTCAGGAGCCATCCCGGCTGTACAGAAATTCATCGTGAGCACCTCACGATACGGTTTCATCAGTTGAGTACAAAGGACGGGAGCCGATTCTGCTGCGTCTAAACAAGGCCCAAAGTATGTAGTCAGCAACTCGCAATCGTTTGTCTCACGTTGACTCCGTGGGATGCGTTGACAGTACCTGATCTGTGCGGTGAATCATCGGTCCTGATACCGCCTGTGAGGGTGGCTTCCTCTCACTCCGACGGCAATACTGCGGGTTCGAGTGGCTCTGCATCCGCCCGGTGTTCCTCATACAGGGACTCCGCCCACGAGACGACATCTGGATGTGTACTCTCTAGAAGCCCCTTCACGAGCACGTCATCGCCAGCCTGATTTTCGCCACACAACCAGAGCAGGACAGTTCCATCGACGATGTGCATATTGAGCGGCACGCGCCCGTTGTACAGCCACATCCGATCAGCAATATCCTGCCAGAGCGCCGCCCGGTCCGGGTCGTTACCCAGAACATCAATGAAGCTCGCTTCGATGACTCCCTCGAAATCGAGCTGTCCCTCGACGACACGACCGTGAAGCACGTCCATGTACTCCGGGAGTGAGTTCTGCGTGAGGCTACGGTAGCTGTCGCTCCCCCGGAGGTACTCCATCGCTCGGTCGAAGTGGGCGGTCGGATTGGCTTCCGTTGGCGTCGTCACCTCGGCCTCACGGAAGCAGCGAAAATCGAGGTCCCAGACCGGCTCGGGCAACCAGTCGATCGCCGGGCCGAGGTGGTGAATACCCTCAGTTGCCGCCAGATACCGACGGAACTCCGTGACCATCGCCTCTCCCAGCGATGTGATTCGGTAGCGACTCCCCTCTGACCTGACCCAGCCACGGGCTTCGGCATCATCGAGCACCCGGGCAGCTGTCGATCGGGGCACCCCAGTCTCGTTCTGGAGTTCCCGGCGGGACGCTGCGCCACTGGTGAGCGCCTCCAGCATGTGGATACGATTGGCCGAGTTTGCCAGGAACTGGATGTCATCTAGCGTGGCGCCCATGCGAATCGGTAACACACCCATCGGTAAAAATCCGTCAGTCGATGGATCGAGAGTTCTTGTGGACTTGATACCTAGTCGGACAAGGTGGACTAGATACCCGCTAACCACGCCGGGAGAGGCGCTCCGAGATACTGCCCACTGCGTCCACAGGTCGTAGCGCTGGGGGTCGAGCCACTGACCGAGGGAATCTGTCAGTGTCCAGACTGTGGGAACCTTCTCGCCGAGTAAGGCCAACCGCTTGTGGCCCCTCAGTGAGAATGGGTGGAACACCCATGGCACAGGCTACATCCGACGTCGAACAGTGCGTCAAAGAGTGGGTGGACATCTGGAACGCTGGTGCATACGAGCGACTTCCAGACGTCCTCGACGAATCGGCCACGGTGTACGACCCGGGTGCCCCAGGCGGCGTGCTGGAGGGTCGTGACGAGTTCGAGTCCCACCTGCGAGAGCTGCGAATGGGGTTTCCGGATTTCACCATCAGGATAGAGAAGATGCTCTCGGGAAACGGCGTCGTCATGATAGAGTGGACAGCGACGGCCACACACGAAGGGGAATTCAACGGTATCCCGGCAACCAACCGCGAGATCGAACTCCGGGGAATGTCGAAAACCGTGATCCGAGACGGACAAATCGTGGAAGATCGTGTCTATCACGATTTCCACGCCTTCCTAGAACAGCTCGGACTGACTGACGGATAGGGAGCAGTCCCTATCTCAACCATTTCGACTACTTCTGGACTGGCGCCACCTCCGTTGCTGTATACGCGCTGTGTATCTTGCACGCCTCCAAGAACGTCTACCGTATCTGGTAGGACTCATAGCGGTATCTACGCACACATACGTACCGGCTGTTTCATTCCATATTGTGTCTGAAGAATAGGATTTCAATAGAGCCGGCGAAGCGTATCTCCAAGAGACATCGCGTAGCTGAGTGCGGTCGCCTCGTGCTGCGGTCAGTATAGAACTGCGCGCAATCGGATTTGATCGCCAGTCACCATACGCTGGCAGCCCAGAAACCGACCACGCAGTATCGTCCGTTAGAATCACGGAGAGCGAACGACCACGTCGCGACGCCGAGAGACACTGCTATCCGACTGCCGATAGTCGAACATCGGCCATCACCGTCGGGAATTGGAGGAGTCACCAGTAGCCAGCGGCGACGCATGGGTATCGAGCCCAGGGGACTATACCCTTGCAGCCAGTACAGTCAGCTATGCTTCAGCGGCTGTTGAAGAGACTACGACAGACACTCGTAGCGGGGCAATCCCACGGGAATACGGTCGATACCTGCCTTAAGTGTGGGAGTGCAACAGTTCCAGGTGCCGGCCGGTGTACGGACTGTCTCAGCGAGTGACCGCACGTAGCACCGACAGATCCGTCACAGGTAGTCGACGGGCGGCTCATATATGCGAAGACGCTCCGCTGACAACGCAGTACCAACTACTTCTGTATGAATCCGACTGGCGCTGGTAGTTAGCCGCTGGTCCACGCCAGCTGTGCTACTAGCGTTTCTCCCGCAGAACTATTCCCACGAGACACGTACTCTCGCCAGCCAGCGACACTCTCCTAGCCGAACAACCCCTGGAGAGCCATCGCTATCACTTGCGACCACCAGCCCAGCGTCCACCATACATCTCAAGACACCGGGGCACACCAACACTCATCGGCTACCGAGGTACCCCGACCGACGGACAGACGGACCGTCCCAGCGCCCGCCAGCGTATCATCGCCACGGGAGCTCGGTGCCACTCGGAAACACAGCTCTGCACAGCATGACTGACACGCCACCCGCATCGCTGTAAGCAACCATCAATGAACCCGTAGCACGATGAACACCGACCAGCATACCGGTCTCGCGACCGTACCCATCATCGTCGCGAAGGGTTGTTTCGTCGGCATTGTGCTCGCGACACTCGTCGCGCCCAATCCTACTGTGCTACTCGGCGAGTCCTTCGCGTTGGCGTGCAGCTGGTCGACCGTCCCAGCGGTCACATAGCTGGTTCGCTGATTGCGGTAGCCCCATCGTCGCAGCTCACAGCACCGATACCGGTCAACAGCTACCCAAGAGACGAGCGTCGGGTCGACGGTGGGAAGCCAGTGCAGTGAGCTGTTGACTGGGAAACTGACTGCAACCCCCTTCTGATCACAGTGTTGCTAACGACAGCAGCAGAAACAACCACTCAGTAGGAATGCGTACTATTCAGTCTATCTTGACAATATGGTCTTTCTCTAGCCACTCGTCAATATGAGCGTCACAGAAGGCTACTTCTTGATCCACGTTGCCATCGTAACAGCGGTTGGTCGCAGTCTCGATACATGACGGATCAATGCATGGAACTCGTGTCTGTCCGTCGTCCAGAGCGACTGGGTCACCGTCTTGGGCAGTGGTTTTCTTAGCCATCTGTTGGAATGGGTGTTGTAATCAGTTCACCAGTGGGTGCTGGTGAGGAGAATATCTGAATGTGGAGCGGCTGCTCACGGACGCTCACCACCCATCTTGTCACTGAGCGCCACCATCTGTTCAACGGCGGTCATTCTCCTGATGATGGATTGTATGGCTTTGTGGGTCATAGTCAAGAATCCCGTTCTCGGACAGTTTCGGGAGGTGGTTGTGGTGGAGACTAATTCGCACCTGGTCAACAGTCACTTTGTCAGACCCATCGGCCTCTCGTTCTCGTTCGACAACTGCCGTCGCTAACTCCGCAAGGGAAATCGGCGGTTGCCAGTCTGCGACAATATCGAGGACGATGCGCCGCCGCTGGGAGGCAAGTATCTGATAGCGGTCGCTGTCGCTCAGTTCGACCGTTACTGCGTCTTGCCAGACCGACTCAGTCATTGAACTCATTCGATGTCCTCTACGCTATGAGACAGTAGAAGTCACAATAAGGGCTCGTCCAAAGCTATTAGGCCCACTTTTGACAGCAGAATCTCGATCGCTATTCCTGGGCGTTTATTGGACAAGAATTAGCTGAATAGAATCTTCAACAGGGGAATTTCCGGCGGATAGTCGAAGACCCTCCGTCAACGGAGGATTGAAGAGAGTGGCTGTAAATGCAGGCTATAATGACGTCCGGTTCGTTGACCGACAGCCTGCGAGAGACGCTCACACTCTTTAATAGGGCAGAGCCGGGAACCCCGCTTACTACGACCGAGGTTGCCGACCGCCTCGATCTTGGGCGGCGGAGTACATACGAGCGCCTCGAGCGCCTCGCTGATCAAGAATATCTCGAAACCAAGAAGGTCGGCGCCCGTGGGCGGGTTTGGTGGCGACCGCTGGCCGATAACGGAGACAGCCGCGGGGACTCGGGACGCATGTTCTCGCGGCTCATCGGCAACGTCCCGGGTATGGTGTACCGCTGTCGAAACGAGCCTGGCTGGGCGATGTTGTTCGTCAGCGATGCCGCCACTGATATTACGGGATATCATCCTGAGACCCTCGAGGACGGCGATGTCAGTTGGGGCGAGGATATCGTCCACCCCGAAGATAGAGTCTCACTTCGCGAAGAGATACGCTCCCAACTCGAGAAGAGCGACCAGTTTACCGTTGAGTACCGGATCCGATCAGCCGACGGTGAGATCCGTTGGGTCCGCGAACGCGGCTGTGCAGTCGTTGAGGAAGGGACATCAAGTGGCGTTCTCGAAGGGGTCGTGACCGATATCACCGAACAGAAGCGGTCGGAACAGGAGCTGCTCGAAACCGAGCAACGGTTTCGCTCATTCGTACAGGCCGTCGAGGAGTATGCGATCATCATGCTTGACCCAGAGGGGCACGTTCAGACGTGGAACGAGGGGGCCCATCAGATCACGGGCTACGAGCGCGAGGAAATTATCGGGGAGCACGTCAAGACATTCTACACGGACGAGGACCGCACATCCAAGGTTCCCGAGGCAAATCTCACAACCGCCGCCAACCAAGGTACTATCGAAGACGAGGGGTGGCGGGTTCGCGCCGACGGCTCGCGGTTCTGGGCGAATATCACCATCACAGCGATTCACGCCGATAACGGCGACCTCCGTGGCTACGCGAAGGTCACCTGCGACATGACCGATCGGCGCGAACGTGAACGACAACTCCTTCGAGAACGCGATCTCATCGAACGCATCTTCGAGACAAGCCCTGTCGGGCTCGGCGTCCGCTCACCGGACGACTTCGAACGGCTAAACGCCCAGGCCGCCGAAATTTTGAACGTGCAAGCGAGCGGTGACGACGAAGCGGGTGATCCCGCCATTTACGACGCCGACGGGCAACCCATCCCCCCGGATGAACGCCCGACTGCCCACGTGTTCGCTACTGGCGAGCCTGTCGAGGGATGGGAGTGTCGGGTCGAGGGTGCCGACGGCGTGTCTCGGTGGCTCTCGGTGAACGTCGCTCCACTGAACGACGCTGCCGGCGACATTGAGCGGGTAGTGGTTGCCGCCGAGGACATCACCCATCTCAAAGAACAGGCCCGACAGCTTGAGCGCCAACGTGACGCGCTCAAGGACGAACTCAGCGAGGTATACGAGCGAATCGACGACGGCTTCTACGCGCTTGATGATGGGTTCCGGTTCACATATGTGAATGAGCGGGCTGAGGAGTTGCTCGGACACGCTGAAGCAGAGCTGTTGGGCGAAAGCGTCTTGGAAGTGATCCCCGAAGCCGCTGATTCGTCTGCCCGGGAAAGCTTTGAGCGGGCGCTCAAGACCCAGCAACCGACAAGCTTCGAGGTCTATTACTCGGCTCTAGACTCTTGGATAGAGGCCAGCGTCTACCCCTCAGAGACGGGGTTGTCGATCTACGCTAAAGATGTAACTGAGCGTAAAGAACGCGAGCATGAACTCGAACGATACGAGACCATCGTCGAAACGATCAGAGAGGGGGTCTACGTCGTTGATCAGGACGGTCGATTCACTTGGGTCAATAGTGCTTATGCTGAATTAACTGGCTACCCCGCCGAAGAACTGGTCGGCGCTCACGTCACGAAAGTTGTTGACGAAGAGACTATCCAGGTTGCCATTGAGTACGAGGAGAAGCTCCGTGCCGGAGACAGCGATCCGGGTATGCTCGAAACCAATCTTCAGACCGCTAACGGCACCACAGTCCCAGCAGCCGGCACCTTCGTGATGCTCTCTCGCGAGGACGGACCGGACCGGCGGGTTGGCGTCGCCAGGGACATCACAGACCGCAAGCAGTACGAGGAGACGCTCATGGCCCTGTACGACTCAGCTCACGAGTTATTCGGCGCTGAAACGAAAGACGAAGTCAGTGAGATCGTCGTTGAGACAGCCACCCATGTGATGGACCTCTCGAGCGTCGCTACGTACGTGTACGATGAGGCAGAATCCCACCTGTATCCGGCCGCACAATCGCTTGGGATCGTGGAGACGGAGCTATCACCAATCCTGCCAGACAACTCAACGATCACCGGACACGTCTACGCGACAGGTGAGCCATACCGGTTCGACGACATCACCGATTCGCCGTACATGAGTCCCGGGGGCGCCGACATGCACGCCGGCGTGTTCGCGCCGATGGGTGAGTACGGTGTCCTTGTCGTAGGTTCCGAAGAGGACAATGCGTTCGACGCAGATACCCAGCGTCTTGTCGAACTACTTGCAACAAATGCCAAGGCGGCCTACGACCGCGTCGAGCGTGAACGGACACTCAAACACCAGCGTAAGCAACTGATCGCGCTCGATAACCTCAACGGTGTCGTCAGGCAGATCACGGAGGCAGTACTCGAGCAGTCGACGCGCGAGGAGATTGAACGGGTCGTCGTCGAAGCACTCGCCGACGCGGATTCGTATGAATGCGCTTGGATCGGCAACCTTGATCCCGACACGGAGACGGTCCAGCTTCGAACTACCGCTGGTGTTAAAAACCATATCGATGGTGTGTCCGTTCCAGTCGATTCCGATAACTCCGAGTATGTAGACCTGACCAGACGAGTGGTCCAGGCCCGCGAGATGCAGGTTCAGCAAGACGTTTCCCCCGAGGTACTCCCCGAATCGTGGCAAGACCCCGCCCACAAATGGGAAACCCAATCGGCCGCTGGAATCCCGATTATTCATGAAGGGGCAAGCTATGGCGTGCTCACCGTGTACGCCGCCAGACCCGACGCGTTCGGGACCGATGAGCGCGAGGTGATCGGCCAGCTCGGCGATATTGTCAGCCACGCTATCGCGGCTGTTGAACGCAAACGTGCACTGACTAGCAGTGAGGTTGTCGAAGTTGTATTCCGGATTCCCGATTTCGTTACGGCGTTCGACTTGCCTATCACCACCGAGGGGACAATCACTCTCGACCAAGCAGTGCCGGTCGGCGATGGGACGTACCTGCAGTACGGTACCGCCACAGATAGCGCAATAGCGATTATGGAGGCACTGGTGGAAACCGACTCACTTCCGCATTGGGATTCAGTAACCGTCCTTCAGGACGATGACGAGACGCGGTTCGAGGTCAAGTTGATCGACCCGCCGGTGCTCTCGATCGTAACGGCTCACGGGGGCTACGTCCAGCAAGCGGCGATCGAAGACGGCGACTATACCATGCAGATTCACCTCGCCATGGAGACTGACGTTCGTCGGATCATCGAATCGATTGAGGCGGCATATCCTGGGATCGAGATGCTAGCGCGGCGGCGGGTGACACGTACCGGACCGTCCACTGTTCGCCTCGAACGGACGCTCGAAGAGAAGCTTACCGACCGACAGCGTACCTCACTCGAAGCGGCATACAAGGCTGGGTACTTCGAGTGGCCTCGAGGTAGTTCTGGTGAGGCGGTGGCCGCATCAATCGGAATCAGTCCGCCAACCTTTCATCAGCATCTTCGGAAGGCCCACCGGCGGCTCTTGGCAACTGTGTTCGACGAACAATCTGATGATTAAGCGACTTGAGCTACCCCACCGCGAAAGCGATGAGATTCAACGGGAACGCCCATTCTGGCCGATTCCTCGGCAGGCGACTGACTAACAAGCTATCACTCGCGAACACCATACCGCTCCGAGACACCAGAACATACCCATCGATCACTGAGGTGCTCCGACCAGTAACGAATACACCACCTGCCACAGCACCCGCCTGCACATATCGCGATGGGCGAGTGGTGCCACTAGCGACAGCGATGCCCACCACGTTCGACACCCGACCCAACGGCCAGCACACAGTCCTTGCGATCACGACAGTCGTCATCGCAAAGGCGTGCGTCGCCGGCGCCGCGCTCGCGAAACTCGTTGAACCCGGCCCGTATGTGTTGTTCGGCGGCTACCTCGCACTGGCATTTAGCTGTTCGACTCTCTCAGCGGTCGTATGGCTGTCACGGTGGCCCTCCTCGTATCGTCGATCAGCACGTGACAGTGTGATTGAAACAAGGATAACCAACAGATCGGCATGATTTGTTCGAATGTTGGTTAGCTAGTTTGCCGAATTCCTTCTAACCGTCGTTTGTTACTCAGCATAGTATCTGAAACAGCCGCTCAGTAGGTGTGCGAGTTGCTCACTTGGTGTAAATTTCTGACCCCATTATGTTCGGGATTTCTCTGAGAAGAAGAATGCCCGCGATAAGTATAGAGAGGACGATGAACGTCATAAGCCGTCCAAAAGAAATATCGCTATACTGCCACGCGAACCTGTTGAATAAGGTGACGGCGAGAATGACCTCAACGCCCACCACTTGGAGAGACCATTTTGTCGCGGAGCGAAACATATCTGACATATAGATAACATCAACTGGAAGCGATTTAACTCCTATGCTCATTGGTCCCTCTGTACTGACCAATCCACAGTACATTAACTAAGTCGTCACGCTCTGTTTTAGGCAGAGAGTGGTGGCATACTCGCTCAATCGGAGTGCGTACTGTACGGGATTTTCGGTTAGGTAGCTTCGACTGTGAGAAACTCTTTATCATGGATTTCGATTCGAGAGTTGCTGTATACGAATGAGACACAGGTGTTCTCTTGAGATGTGAGTAACACCTCTAATGCGTCAGGGTCTATCGCGCCGTAGAGCAACGGAAGGTCACTAACGGCAGTCGATTCGAATCTACTGACACCAGCGAGGACAGCTTCGCTCACGCGTTCATCTGCGGCAATCTCGTATTTCATTGTCGATATATAGGCCTTCAGAGGGATAATTAGCCGTGACATATGCTCACACCAACACTACATTACATACTGGCCAATCCACAGCGCATTCAAAGAACCGTTGCTGCTAGAAGTCCTTCGTTTCAGGGTCAGGTAAGCAAAATGCGCTAGTCAGTAGGTGTGCGAATTGACAGCTGGTGCTGCTATTAGAAACAACTCGTGTTCAGAGCCCGTGTATGATACAATGGCGCGTATTCGTCATCGCTGCACAGCACACATTCGGAACAGCCGCGGGCGATTTGGTCAGTCTGATTTATCGGCGTCCTCGATAATCGACTGTATGTTAGCACGGAGTTGGTCCGGGTTTCGGCCATCAAGCCAACCAGACTGGTTCAGAAATCGAATCGCCACATCATCTGTCGCAGCCATATATTTGAGGGCATGATACACATTTTGATCGAATCCAATAATGACGGAAGGGTCACAGAGATCCAATTCCTGACGAAAATACGGTCGCATGCGTTGAATCTCGGTATGCTCGATTCCCTGTGCTGTCACGAGACCACGTTCTTTTGAGATATGTGTTAGATGTGCGTTGGCCAATCCGAGCTCCGATAGTGTCTCGTACAACAGGGTGTCTCCAGTATCGGGGAACGACCTTCGAGAGCGTTTTAACCCGACGAACCAAATGTTTCCAGTCCCCGAAAACCCCTCTACATCATTGTACTCTGGAAAAAAGAACAAGTCATCCCCGATTTTCGGGTCTGCTCGCATATCGTGCTGTAATCTCTCCATGGATGTGGGGATCTTTTCGATCATTGGAGAGACCATCCCTTGACACCGCAGTTCGCTGGAGTATACTGTGGTTTCTGGGTCGGCAATATTGTCCTGGATGCTGGTAGTGCGTGGCCCGTGTATTGTAGAGCACCTATCATCAATCATATGAACCACCCACACACATATCGTAATACCCACTCTATTGGCCATACAGGTCGTAAAATCGGCGAATTTACCCCAATTCAAAATGTAAGTAGGTCGGTGGATATTCTCCAATAGACAATAAGGTGTGGTTAATATCGAAGACTACGAAGCATTGATTGCCGAACCAAGCCAGCGAAATCGTCCAGTAGCGAACATTTAGGAGAGGAGGAAACCATTATGCTGTATGGGGCGCCCCAGTCCGCTTATCCGCAAACGGTCGTTCCACAAGAAGGGTGGCGGGTGGACGATAATCGGTATCGGTCTGTTGTCGCTGATGAGCATACTTCTGTTCGTGAGTGTTGATGCAGAGCCGCCCGCTTTACTGGGACTCGAACTGATTCTGGGAATGATTTCGCCACTCGTACTCATCTACACAGGATACCGCTTTGGAAAAGGTAACCTCCCAACGTTTGCGCGGTGGCGTCTTGCAGTCGGGGTTGTTGTTGGCATTCTCTTTGCAACAGCGTTCGGCCTCTGGCTTATTCAACACCAACTCATGCAAGGTGGGCAAATAATCGATAGCTGGTATCTTACAGTCACACTTGGGTCATTTGGGGCAGTTATTGGGTTAACGATAGCAGTCATCCAGCTGGAACCGAGATATAGACAGTCTCTCTTTCCGGGTCTCGTTCGCCAGAACGAGCAAATCACGTCACCTACTGAGACCCTGGAACCGTCTACAGTTTCACTCACAGAATTTCAGCGACAACATGTCGACACCGTGTTATACGAGCATCAGCGGTTACAGCTCGCAATCCTCGAATATGTGTATCTGCGTCAAGGAATATCGCTCTCAGTGGATCAAGTGGCCGACGCTCTGTTGGTTGATTTCGAAACCGCTGATGAACACCAACGACAGAGGTTGAAGACAGCCTTGACACGGACACACCTCCCATATCTCGCTGACTGTAATCTCATTGCGTACGACCGAGCCACCAGAACAGTCAGTGCTGGTGAACTGTATACCTGACTTCACCTGTAGTGGTCGTCTTTAGGTTAGTATAGTGTGCCAGCGACCGAACGCTTGGAGCCGTGATTTGGTGAGGTGGTTCAACGATACTGACTGACGCAGTTCAGTAACGGTGAGTGAAACAGTAACTGACTATCTGTAGACGAATAGTACTCACTACAGAGGCTCTATTGAAACCCTCAACAGAGGATATATTTTGTCTTGGTGCGATCAATACAGAGGATAAGTTCAGTCCGGTAGGCTCATTTCTTTCACGCTGAAAGCAGCGTACCGGCTGTTCAGTAGATATGCGAATTGCTCAGTTACTCTCCCTAAAGTCAACGTCCCTGAACTCGAATCGGGCTCCACCAGTTGTACTCGCAGTTACTGTCGTCGTCCACTCGTAGACATCCGCGAGTTCTCGCACAAACGCCAGTCCCAACCCAGTGCCGCCTTTGTCGCCTGCCGTCGTGAATCCCGTATCGAACACCACGTCTCGATGTTCACTTGGAATCCCAACACCATCATCCGCCACGTAAAACCCGTTATCCAACTCCCCGACTTCCACAGTCACATCTCCGCCCCCGTGCTGAACTGCGTTCTCGAATAGATTCCTGAACAGATGTCGAAGATACGTCTCGTCTGCTTGTATCACACCGTTAAGTTCGATGTCGAGTGTCGCCTCCGGCGTGCCCCCCTCGTCCCACGCGTCTTGTGCCACGTCTGCCAGCGAAAGCGGATTCCGTTCTCCAACAGC
>NZ_SRIF01000003.1:329005-329513 GCF_004681185.1 Haloarcula amylovorans
ATCGAAGGCTTCCGTGACGTACGCAACTGCCTCTGGGGCTGCCTCTGACGGCAATTGCCTGCTGTAAATCTGGCCAATCGTCACTGGATTCCGAAGTTCGTGTGCGAGCATGCTGGCAAAACTCTCAAGCCGCGTATGGGACTGTTGGAGTTTCGCAACCGTCGCTTCGAGTTCGTCTTGGTATTCATGGCGTTCGATGGCCGCGGCAAGGAGATTCGACACGCTCTGGACGAAGGTTACGTCGTGTTCGGTGAACTCCCGGCGCTCAGTCGTGTGTGTTCCGAGGATGCCCCACGGTTCATCGACGGTGCCGATGATTACGCTGATGCCGCTGACCACGTCGTGCTCGACAAGCAAATCGGGGCCACTGAACCGGTCTTCAGTGCGGAGGTCGTCGACGATGATTGGTTCTTCAGAGATGAGTGTATACCCGGCCTGGGAGTCTAGGTCTGTCGGGACGGTTGCGTTGCCTACGAGGCCGTCTTGCCAGCCGACGCCCTGTCTGAGG
>NZ_SRIF01000030.1 GCF_004681185.1 Haloarcula amylovorans
GCCACCGCCACGGCAAGTCGGGAGGAGGCCATTGCAGAGAGTTTGAGAGGAAGGTTGGAGGCAAGGAAGAGAGACAGAGGAGAAGGAAGAGCAGGAGGAGAGGGAAAAGGAAAACCCTTTCTCTCTCTCTCTCTCTCAGCCTCTCTCTCCCTCTCTCTTCTTCTCCTTCCTTGCACCACCGTCCTACTCACCGTCGCATCATCCACTGATCCGGCCGGCGATATCACCTCCATCCATCCATCACATTAAGGTCGGCGTCGGCGGCGGCGACGACGAAGGCGGGTGAGATCTCACCGGAGAAGTGCAGGCGGGCAGGATGCAAGGAGGAGGGCTACTCAGCCCCGACGAGCACCGGGCCACCTCGCCGCCGGGGATAATGCACCACCAGCCGGCGATGACGATCGTCGTCGCCGTGGACCGTGACCGGAACAGCCAGCTCGCCGTGAAGTGGGTCGTCGACCACCTCCTCACCGGCGCCTCCAACATCATCCTCCTCCACATCGCCGTCCACCCCCCTGCCGCCAACCATGGATTCGCCATGGCCGAGGCGACGCATGGCGCGTTGGAGGCCGAGATGAGGGAGATCTTTGTCCCCTTCAGAGGATTCTGCACCAGGAATGGGGTGCATGTATCGGAGTTGGTACTGGAAGAGGCAGACGTGTCAAAGGCCTTAATAGAGTTCATCACCGTGAACAAGATCCAGAGCATCGCGCTCGGCGCATCCAACAGAAATGCATTCACCAAGAAATTCAAGAACGCCGACGTGCCGTCCAGCCTGATGAAGGGCGCGCCGGACTACTGCAACATCTACGTGGTGGCGAAGGGCAAGTCGGTGAACGTGAGGCTCGCCAAGTGCGGCGTCGATGGCGGTTGCGGCGGTGGCGGTGGCTACGAGGGCGACTCATCGATCAGGAGCCTGTACACGAGGAGGTGCTCGAGGGGGAAGCTGCCGCCGGCGACGCCGTCGCCGGACTCGTCGAGGCGGTCGGTGGACAGCCGCACCCTGCCGGAGCTCACCACGCGGCCGCCGTTCCGCGAGCGCTCGCTCCCGTCCTCGTCGTCCAAGCCCGTCGTGCTGTCCAGCAGGGCGGCGCTCGACTGCGGCGGCGGCGGCGTCGACGGGTCGTACCGCT
>NZ_SRIF01000031.1 GCF_004681185.1 Haloarcula amylovorans
TTATCATAGTAAATCTTCCCGGAGAATCAGATGCTCAGAATTCATAGTGTTCTTCAGCATCTTACAACTTACAAGATGGCGCAGATATACAAGCGCAACTATCTTAAAGTAAGCTGTAGGAGGAAATGGAACCATTTCTAACAACGGGAAAAATATAGGTTATAGAAGGAAACCATTTGAACAAATTAATAGGGAAATAAATTAGGAGGATCGTTTCCGTCCGATCTCAATAGAACTGGACGTTTGATACGTAGATGGCGTCTGGCATCCAGTTGACCGGGATGACGTCTTTGGCGATGAGGCTCTTGCCGGACTCGGTGGTTACGCGAATGGAGAAGGGTGCCTTGAGTGGCGTGGCGGTGTCCATCCTCCAGATGGCGCCCCACGACAGCTTCATGGGCCTCCACGCTGGCAATCCGGCCTCCTGGAGGTCCATCTGGATGACGTCACCGTCGTCGGCGACGAACTTGACGAGCACGGCGAGGTAGTTGGGGTTGGAGCCCTTCTCGACGTGGAAGGTGACCTTCTGGCCGCCGGGGTACTTGCAGCGCACCCTCCTGAACTGCATGTCGATGATGCCGGCCTTGCGGAGCTCGGTCTCCTTCCCCGGGCAAGCCATGGCGCCGAACGCCTTGCCGGAGAAGTCGAAGTGGTACGCCGAGATGGGCTCGTAGTTCATGTCCGTGATGAACACCGTCACCGGCTGCTTCGAGCACGCCGCCGGCTGCTCACACTTCACCTCGTAGCATGAGCCGCATCCCCTGCCGTCCTTGAAGATTGGGACGTTGCCGCAGGAGATCATGCCGTTGTAGGGAGGCAGGTTGACGTTCTTGATCCCGCACGCGCCACCATTGTCAGCGGGGCCGGAGCCGTAGGACTGGCCGTACCAGGTGGCCCTGGCGGGGAGCCACGGGGCGTTGTAGTTGGTCGTGATGTTCGGGCCGGGTGGCACCTTGGGCGGGCCGCACGACCCGCCGCCGACCAGCGCCGCCACCACGGCGACGGCGAGGACGATGTTGGTGGTGAGCGATCCCATTGTCGCTTTTATTTGGCTTGGTGTGTTTTGGTTTTTTTTTCCTTTTTTTTTGGTGAACGTGAGCCCC
>NZ_SRIF01000032.1:0-426 GCF_004681185.1 Haloarcula amylovorans
TATTTCTCCCTTTCTTTGCAAAATCTGCTCTCATTCATGATATCTTAGCACAGGTACAGACTCCAGGATTGCAGGAATCCAGACGAGAAGATGAGAAGAACCAGCGACAAGTTTCTCAACGACACCAAAAAAAATTAGCAGTAATATGGGAACATGTATATATATTCCTGTGTGCGCGTGCAAGTGGCACTGTGGCAGGTTCTTCTCATGAGTGCTCCTGGTCCTCTACAACAGCTTCCGCGACCTGCTCCGGTGACGCTTCTTCTTCTTCCTTGGCTGCCTCCTCCGTCTCCGGGTCTTCCTTCGCGGGCTCCGCGACGGCGACCTCGGATTCGACGGTGTTCTCGGCGGCGGCGGAGGCGGGCTTCAGCAGGTTGTCGTAGCTGCCGGACTTCTTGAACAGCTGCCAGAAGTGGTTCTGGCAGT
>NZ_SRIF01000032.1:464-1085 GCF_004681185.1 Haloarcula amylovorans
CGTAGGAGGCGTTCGTCAGAAGGCAGCCGCCATGGGCGCACTTGAAGCAGGTCCTGTGGTAACACTCACCCTCCATGGTCATCTTCTCCAATGGATACACAGTCTTCTTGCAGGCAGTACACTTGTCCTGGGTTCCACAGAACACAGAGGACAGCTTGCTGGGAATCTTAGCCTGTTCACTGTTTGCCTTTGTACCTGAGGGGAAGTTCTTCTTGAAGGTGCCTGTTTCCTTGAATAGCTGCTCAAAATGGGTCTTGCAGTAAAGAACCCCATCCATGGACGAATAGCTGCACATCGAAAGTGTGCCTTTGCAGTGGCTGCATCTGAAGCAAGACTTGTGGTAGGGAATACTGTCCGCGGTAAGGAGATCAATGAAATGCACGGTCTTGTCACAAGCATTGCACTTGTCCTGTGTACCAGAGAACGTCATCTTGGTATTCTCGGTGGGGATGTGCCGAGCAATATGTCAATTTGTTGCTAACAAGAATTCGCTAGCACAACCCTCCTGATAGAATCAATATAATGTCTTTGGCTCTCAATCTGCAACTGAATAGATGCAGATGAAAGCCAAAGGGAGGGTGTGTGCAAGAAGTTGATGGGAGGCTTTAATATGCAATGCTG
>NZ_SRIF01000033.1 GCF_004681185.1 Haloarcula amylovorans
ACCCAGTTCCAGGGCTTCCGCAAAGTCGTCCTGCCGGCGGCCAAACCCGGCATCTTCTCAGTGGCCATCATCAGCTTCATCTTCGCGTGGATCGAGTTGCTGTTCGGGCTCGTGTTGACGAGCTTCGAGGCGGTGCCAGTGACGTTGTTCGTCTACTCGTTCATCGGCTCCCGGTCCATCGAATGGTCGATGCTCGCTGCGGCCTCGACGGCGATGATCGTTCCCGTCGTCATCTTCCTCATCGCGGTCAACAAGTACCTCGCAGCCGGACTCAGCTTCGGCGTGGTGATCAAAGAATGAGACTGAACACGACGACACACGGATACTATGCATCGCTCGCGAACCACTCCCTCGCAGCGGGGGTACATTCAGGTAGCTGCACGATAGAGATACGATAATGGCTCGAATCACGATCGACGACGTTACGAAGCGGTTCGGCGACGACGAGAATTCGGTCGTCGCGGTCGACGACGTCTCGCTGGACATCGACGACGGCGAGTTCGTCGTCTTCGTCGGGCCGTCTGGCAGCGGGAAATCGACGCTCATGCGCATCGTCGCGGGGCTGGAGACCCAGACTGAGGGCGACATCGAGATTGGCGACGCCATCGTCAACCAACTCGGCCCGCGCGCTCGGGACATCGCGATGGTGTTCCAGAACTACGCGCTGTACCCGAACATGACCGTCGAAGAGAACATGTCTTTCGGACTGAAGATGTCGACGGACATGTCCGACGACGCCATCGAAGAGAGCGTCACGTCCACCGC
This sequence comes from Haloarcula amylovorans, assembly GCF_004681185.1. Lineage (GTDB taxonomy): Archaea > Halobacteriota > Halobacteria > Halobacteriales > Haloarculaceae > Haloarcula > Haloarcula amylovorans. Next base: position 766 of record NZ_SRIF01000033.1, read on the forward strand.
CCAGATGATGGACATCGGGGAACTGCTGGACAACAAACCCGGCGAACTCTCCGGCGGGCAACAACAGCGTGTCGCACTCGGTCGGGCCATCGTCCGAGATCCGAACGTCTTCCTGATGGACGAGCCGCTGTCGAACCTCGACGCGAAGCTCCGGGCGGAGATGCGCACCGAGATAAATCGCTTACAGAACGACCTCGGGGTGACGACGCTGTACGTTACCCACGACCAGACCGAAGCGATGACG
>NZ_SRIF01000034.1 GCF_004681185.1 Haloarcula amylovorans
ACCCAGTTCCAGGGCTTCCGCAAAGTCGTCCTGCCGGCGGCCAAACCCGGCATCTTCTCAGTGGCCATCATCAGCTTCATCTTCGCGTGGATCGAGCTGCTGTTCGGGCTCGTACTGACGAGTTTCGAAGCGGTGCCGGTGACGCTGTTCGTCTACTCGTTCATCGGCTCCCGGTCCATCGAATGGTCGATGCTGGCGGCGGCCTCGACGGCGATGATCGTTCCCGTCGTCATCTTCCTCGTCGCGGTCAACAAGTACCTCGCAGCCGGACTCAGCTTCGGTGTGGTGATCAAAGAATGAACGCGACTTCGACGCTACTACGACGCGACGCACTGTTCGCAAAACATACCCTCGTGGCGGGGACGGACAGCCGCATCACGGAGGACAGCTAATGGCTAGTATCACGATAGACGACGTAACGAAGGAGTTTGGAGAGGGATCCGAGTCGGTTGTGGCGGTCGACGACGTCTCGCTAGACATCAAAGACGGCGAGTTCGTCGTTTTCGTCGGGCCGTCTGGCAGCGGGAAATCGACGCTCATGCGTATCGTCGCGGGACTGGAGACCCAGACCGAGGGCGACATCGAGATTGGCGACGCCATCGTCAACCAACTCGGCCCGCGCGCTCGGGACATCGCGATGGTGTTTCAGAACTACGCGCTGTACCCGAACATGACCGTCGAAGAGAACATGTCCTTCGGCCTGAAAATGTCGACGGACATGTCCGACGATGCTATCGAAGAGAGCGTCACGTCCACCGCCCAGATGATGGACATCGGGGAACTGCTGGACAACAAACCCGGCGAGCTCTCCGGCGGGCAACAACAGCGTGTCGCACTCGGCCGGGCCATCGTCCGAGACCCGAACGTCTTCCTGATGGACGAGCCGCTGTCGAACTTGGACGCGAAACTCCGGGCGGAGATGCGCACCGAGATAAATCGCTTACAGAACGACCTCGGGGTGACGACGCTGTACGTTACCCACGACCAGACCGAAGCGATGACG
>NZ_SRIF01000004.1:0-252577 GCF_004681185.1 Haloarcula amylovorans
GAGGTACAGGTCGTAGGCACCGGGGAAGAAGGTGATCATCACCATCACCAGCACCATCGGTGCGATGAACCAGTACGGGAGGTAGTCGTTCCAGACGTCCCGGAGGCTCCCGAGGGCCGTGTCGTTCGCCGTTTCCGTTTTCGTTGGTGTACTCATTATGGTAGTGTGGAAAATATTGTGTCGGGTGGGACGTTCCGTTATCCGCTGTAAATGTCTTCGGCAACCGTTGCTGCCTTCTTCATCGCGTCCTCGGCGGATTTCTGACCGGCGATGGCACGCTGCAGTTCTTCGGAGTAGCGCTGGCCCCACTCTGGGTACTTGCGATCGAACGGGTCCGGCGCTGCGACCTGCAACGATTCGAGCGAGATCTGTGCGTAGTCCTCGCCGACTTTCGAGCGGTAGTCGTCGTTCTCCCAGATTGACTGGCGCACCGAGAACACACCGCTGCTCTCTGTATGCATCCAGAGGTCGGTCGGCTGGGAGGTTGCCCACAACATGAACAGGAACGCTTGCTCGGAGTTCTTGGCGTTCTTCGACGTGGAAATCTGCCAGTTGAACGCGTTCGGATTGAGCTCTCCGCCCTCGGGTTTGGGCACTTTCGCGATTCGGACGGTGTCGGCGACGTTGGACTCATCGTTGGTCAGTCCGCCCCAGAACATATTGGCGTCGGCGACGATGTGACCAGTCCGACCTTCCGCCATTGTCGCTTGAACGTCGGACCACGTCTGGCTCGACGCACCTTCCGGTCCGTAGTCTTGGAGCAGTTTGCTGTACCAGTCCGCCGCCTCGATGACGCCCTGGCTGTCGAGACCAGAGTCGTTCGGGAACTCGGTCCAGAGCTTGGTCCCTTTCTGTCGGAGAAGCGTGTTCAGGATGTAGATGTTCATCCCGTAGCCCTTCTGCCCACGGCCGGCCGTACCGACGATATCGGACTCGTTCTCGTGGATGACCTTCGCGTTCTCTCGATGCTGTGCCCACGTTTCTGCGACCTCGAGGCCGTGCTTCTCGTAGAGGTCCTTCCGGTAGAACTGGGTCTGGACCTCGACCGTAATCGGTAGCCCGGTCCAGTTGTCGCTGTAGCCACCGCCGTGGGCCTGCCACCGCGACGCCTCGAAGAGGTCGTCGGGCTTGTACCAGCCCTCGTCGTAGAGGCTCCCGTCGTTGAAGTACGGGTCGAGCGGCTGGATCCACCCCTCCTCGCGGAACTGATTGACGACCTGGTCCATGAAGAAGACGTCGAACTGTCCGGCCCCGGTACTCACGTCGGTCTGTCGCTTGGTCCGGAACTGCTGTTCGGGCAGGATATTCCATTTGACGTCGATCCCCGTCAGTTCCTCGAAAACCGGGATGGCGGGCTTGATGGCGTCTACCCACGGATGCTGGACGGCACCGATGTTTATCTGGTCACCCTCGAACTGTTGCCACTCGATATCGGCACTATCGTACTCGCTCAGGGGAATCGCGAGGTTGTCTGAGTCGCCACCAGTGGAACTGTTACCCGACCCGTCGCCGGTCGATCCACCGCCACTCGAACCGTCGCCACCTCGCGTGCACCCGGCGAGCCCGCCGAGTATCCCCACACCTGTCGCTTTGATGAACTTCCGTCTGGTATTGTCAATTGGCATGTTCTGCTACCACATGGTGGACAATGGTATTATAACATTTAATCCTTGCCATCTCATCGACCGTTACGCCGTCACAGACGGCAGAACACTGCGAAAGAGGAGGAGATTTTGCGTAATTAGCTCTGCGCGGTGAACCGATTGGTTAGTTTTTATCGCAGCGGTAACCGCTTTCGCGGAAAGCAACCGATGATTTCCGCGCTTCAGCCGTATGCTCCGGACTCGAATACGCCTTCGACGAGCTCCGTCTCGTCGAACAAGTCGCGGTACCCTTCGGGCACACGTGCGTCAGTGACGAGGAGGTCGATATCCTCGACCGACCCGAATCGGCGGAAGCTCTGCTCACCGAACTTCTCTGCGACAGTGACCACGACAGTCCGCGCCGAGTGCTCCACGACGAGCTGTTTGATCTTTGCTTCGGACTCGTTCGGTGCCGACAAGGTGCCATCGGCGCCGATACCGTTGACGCCGATGAACGCGAGGTCGAAGTTGGAATTGCCGATATAATCCTCCGTCGTCGGCCCGATCAGCGCTTTGGTCTCGTTTCGGTACTCTCCACCAGTCATTTTCACCGTCCCGTCCGATTTCGACAACTCGAGCACTAACATGGGAGAGCTCGTGACGGCGATGATCGAATCATCGTCTGGAGCTGCCTTGGCGACTTGCATCGTGGTCGTCCCGGCATCGAAGTAAACGACGTGGCCTTCCGCGATTTCCTCGACGGCTCGGTCGGCGATCGCTTGTTTGCGCTCTAAGTTTTGGATGAGACGCCGATTGAACGACCGTTCGATACCCACGTTCGTCGTGGGAACGACGCCACCGTGTGTTCGCTCGACGAGGTTTCGCTTGGCGAGGTCACGGAGGTCACGTCTGATGGTCGATTCTGACACGTCGAGACGGGTAGCCAACTCCTCGACCGAGAGGCCCCCGTGCTTTGTGACTAACTCCGTGATGGACCGACGACGTTCTTCGGGGGTAGTCACGGGTCAGCACCCCGAAGCCGGTCCGTTCGTTGCACCGATGCGGTTAGCATGCCTACGCGTAACGGCGACTCGTATTTAGGTTTCTCGCCCGCCTGTGACGGCGGCTGGTGCGTCGTCCCACACTTCCTCGACGGACGCGCCGTCGTGGACGATGTCCATGAGCGCGGAGACCGTTCGCTCCGGGTCGTCGGACTTCCAGATGGTGCGGCCGATCATCAGGCCGCGGGCACCGGATTCCATGGCTCCCTCGACGGATTCCAGCATCGCGCGGGTGGTGCCGGTGGCCGGGCCGCCGAGAATCATTACGGGGACCGGCGAGTTCTCGACGAGCGGCTCGAACGTCTCGACGCTACCTGTATACGGCGCTTTGAGGATGTCCGCGCCGAACTCCCAGCCCATGCGCATCGCGTCTTCGACGAACTCGACGTCCGTCTCCAGCTTGTCCGGGACGCGTCGGCCCCACATGACCGGCTCGACGACCAGCGGGATGTCGGTCCCGCGGAGGTCCTCGGCGAGTTCGGCGATATACTCGACGTTCCGGCGGAACGTCTCGGTGTCGTCACGGCCGAACACGAGCACCGTCTTGACCCCAACGGGGTCAAGTTCCGCGAGGAACTCGGCGTCGAACGCTGGCGTCCAGAGATCCTTATCGTGGTCTCGGCCCGGGCTGGTCGACCACGTCACAACGTCCGCCGTGAGGACGACGTCGACGTCAGCCTCCGCGAAGCGGTCCTGGTAGTGACGGGCCATGTGCGGCCCAACGAGGACACCATCCGGTTCGCCCGCGAGGACCTTGTCGATAGTCTCTATTGGGTTCTTGAATCCGTCAGGCGCACCGAGGCTGAGTCCGTGATCTAGCGCTACGACGACTGCGTTCCCCGACGGAGTGTCGAGGAGTGTCTCTGTACTCATTGGCTCCAGTTAATCAGTATGAACCCATCCACATAACTATTCTCCTACCGGGCGATGACAATCAGATTATTCGCCACCCTCCATCGACCATCAACACCTCGCCAGTCACGTAATCGGCGTCGTCACTGGCGAGGTAGAGGGCCGCACCGGCAACATCTTCTGGTGTGCCCGCGCGGCCGGCCGGGACCGGTTTGATGAGTTCGTCTTTCGCCGCTGCCGCGGGCGCGTCCTCCGACCAGCCGTCGATGAACTCGGTAGCTATCTGTCCGGGCCCGACTGCGTTCACCCGGATGTCGTGGTCTGCCAGTTCGAGTGCGGCACCACGGGTAATCATCTTGACCGCGGCCTTCGTCGAGTCGTACTGTATCTGGTCGCGCTGGGCGACGAACGAACTGATCGAGGCCGTATTGACGATTGCCCCATCGGTCCCGCGGTCGATCATATCCTGTGCTGCGGCTTGACAGCCGAAGAACACTCCCTTCGCGTTGACCTGGTGTATCTTCTCGAACTCCGCTTCGCTGATCTCGAGCAGCCCGCCGCCGATGAACAGTCCTGCGTTGTTCACCATCACGTCGACACCGCCGTACTCTCGGGCGCGTTCGACGACCGCACGAATGTCGTCGGCGTCCGAGACGTCCGTCTGTACGAACTCAGCGGTGCCACCTTGCTCACGGATGACCTCGTGGGTTGGCGTCTCTGCGGCCTTGGGTTCGGGTTCGATGTCGGCGTTGAGGACCGTTGCCCCCGCGTTGGCGAATCTACTGGCGATTTCTCGTCCGATTCCAGAGCTCGCTCCGGTGACGACGACGGTATCTCCGTCGAAGTCTGAACTGTAGTCGGGCATCAGCACATACTCGGTCGAGATACACGTTAAATATTTGGGTGAGCGCCAGACCGTGCGTTTCTCCAAAACACGGGGTCGCCCACTCACAATCATTTCTCCTCGTTTCTTGCTGATTCGTCTAGCAAATGCCCAAAATCAACACCAATATAGGGGATTGGTAACAAGGCACATTCGATGCAGTAGTAGCATCCGCCGATTCAATCATTGACAATCCAGAGGGGGCGTGAAATCTTTTGACTGATATAGTATTAGTTTAACAGATAATGTGAAGCATCAGGTATAGGTCCGGTTGTTTTACCCGCTCGTCGACCAGCAGCCGATGAAAGCCAAGTCGACTGTCGTGTAGCTCCGAGTCGGTACACAACTGGTCGTGTCGTGTCTGTTCTGGTTAACGGAGAGATCTCCTCGACGACCATGGCGATAACAGATGTACACTTGTCCCCGAAACTGGTGGAGTCACCGAGCTCTCGATCACGTGAATACCCTTCCACTCGAATTTGTATAACGTATGTACGTATGTTATTCAATCGAGACAACTCAGACCCTGACCGAAGTCGAGTTTCAGCAGTATCTTCTCGACTTGGCATCTGATACAAATATTTTCGGATACTATCTCAGTGTACGGTTATAGACGTAGGATTTACAGAGAGAAATATCTCTATTGTCGTTTGTATACGGTAAATATATCATATGTGGGAATACTATCGGAGTATCCACCTCCAACATTCTTTATCTAATTATATACTGGTCACTTTCGAATCTGAAATGTTCTATGTGCAGATATTTTTGGTCTACTATAGCCATTTTCCGAAGTAGCTGCGTCGTGACCAACGGAAAAGCGACGATTACTGAAGAATATACGAGAATCTCGGTTGTATTCGTGCCGAGGGACGTTCCCTTCGGCAGCGTCAAAAGGTCGGGAACGGCACGCCTGACGACCGTCAGTCACTGACAGGCTGGTCTGTGTCGACCGGCCACTGTGACCTGGGCCGATAGCGGACGCGATCGAGACGCTAGGCTGCGTGAAGTACGTACAGTTTTAGTCTATAGGGGCAAACCAGGTGACAGATGTCGCTCCTGTTCGACCACGTCATCGGGCAGTTCGAACTCGGGGAGACCACACTGTACGCGGCTACCGAGGAAGACCTCGAGGATGGTGGTCCGGTCGTCCCCGCGCGGCCAATCGCCGAGTTCGCAGACAACCACGCGTCGCTGTCCCATCCCACCGAGGAGTGGACGTGTATCCCGCTCCACGATGCGGACTCGGCGATTCCCACCGGGTCGTTCGTGGCCTTCACTGACCACTCGATACACGGCCCGATATTCGTCTTCGAACGCGACGGGGAACGCGACTTCGTCGAGGTCGACGCGTTCGGTGAGACGCGGCTGGCCGATCGCGTCCGATTCTGGCACTCCGATTTCGTCCCCGACACCTACCCACCGACGTACGACTCCCCGATAGACGACAGCGAACCGCCACGAAACCCAACCGACGGAACGCTCGTCGAGGGATTATTCGACCACGTCGAGCGCGAACGCGCGGCGACTCGGGCGGAAAACCGAGAGCAGACAGAGCGTCGTTCGCCGGCCGCTATCTACGACGACGGCGGCGACGCCGTCCCCGAACTCAGCTCAGTCGGTGCCGACGGCGACGGCGAATACCGATTCCGAGTGGAGCTCCCCGAACATCTCGAAAACCGCCGCGACGGCGACTGGGCGTACTTCGTCGAGTCGGAGTTCGGCATCTACGAGGGCAACGAGGTGTTGCTTCACGGGGTGGACGAACGTGCTGACGGTGGTTCCTTTCCCATCGAGGCGATGGTGAAACGCATCCGGGGGCTGAATCTCTGGGTGACCGTCGACTGGTCCGACGTGGACGGGGCGACCAACGTAGGGAACGAACTCTCGAACGGCGATGAGACGTACGGTCTCACGGCGCTGTTGAACCCGGTCCCGTTCGACCGCGAGCGGAACGCGATCGAGGAGCTGCGAGACCACCCGTTTCGGGCGGTTCTGTCCGGCGAGCGCCCGATTACGTTCACCAACGGTGCGGCCGCACGGAGCGACCCCTTCGACGACGAACTGAACCAGGAACAGCAACTGGCGGTCGAACACGCGCTCCTGGCGGACGACCTGCTGTGTATCCACGGGCCGCCCGGAACGGGGAAGACGCGCACGCTCGTCGAGATCGTCCGCCGAGCCGCCCAAGCCGGCGAGAGCGTCCTCGTCTGTGCCGATTCGAACCAGGCCGTCGACAACCTCCTCACCGGCTCTTCGACAGCCGACGACCCGGATCCGAGGTCGTTGCACGCCTACGGACAGCACGGCGACGGGGAGTTCACCCTCGACCGCGTGAACGCGGGGCAGTCGTCGAACGCCGTCGTCTCACGCAGGTACACCGACGTTCCCGGGCGGGCCGAAGTCGTCGCAGCGACGAACAACAGCGCCGCGACGCTGGCCCGGGAGTTCGACCTTCTCGTCCTCGACGAGGCGACCCAGTCCACCTGTACGGCCTCGTGTATCCCGCTAGCCCGGTCGAATCGCGTCGTCCTCGCGGGGGACCACCGCCAGCTCCCGCCGTATAGCGCAAGCGAGGAGCCGCCGGAATCCAGCTACGGCCACTCGCTGTTCGAACACCTCTACGCCGACGGCGGCGTTTACGACGGCGTCGGGCTCCAGTTACAGACGCAGTATCGGATGCACCGCGACATCGCGTACTTCTCGAACCGGCGGTTCTACGACCGAACGCTACGCAACGGCCGCAGTATCGACGCGCTGCCCGACAGACCGGCAATCGAGGGGTACAACGTTGGCGGCCGCGTCGAGACGGTGGACCACTCGAAGGCCAACCCGACGGAGGCTCGCCTCGTCGCCCACGTCGTGAGCGAGTTACTGGACGACGTTCCCGCCGACGAGATTGGCGTCATCACGCCCTACACCGCACAGGTGGCCCGAATCAGGCAGGTGCTCGCCGACGCAGTCGGCCCTGCCGACCGCATCACGGTCGATACCATCGACTCCTTTCAGGGCGGGGAGCGAACCGCGATCGTCCTCTCGCTCGTGCGGAGCAACGGCGACGGCGACGTCGGCTTTCTGGGTCGACCAACGGACGGCCCGCGTCGCTTGAACGTCGCGCTGACGCGCGCGAAACGCTACTGTGCCATTGTTGCCGACTGGCACACGCTTCGGTACGACGCCGACGGCAAGTGTACAGACCTTTACGGCGAGTTCTATCAGTTCTTCGAGAACACCGACCGGTTGAACGCTGTCGACCCCGAGTTTATCCCGATCTAGTCGTTCGTTGGCGTTTCGAACGATAGGCTCTTCACCGACATACATTCTGCGCCGATTTGGAAGTAAAATAACCAAAATAGGAATAGAAAAACAAATATTAGTAATGTGTGGCGGTCACGTAGCGACCACGGTTGCTAAGCCCTCGCAGAGACGAGCCGTCACTCGAATATTGCTGTTACTTGTCTTCGCCTGAAGCTGAACCATCCATCTAACGCGAACGGGACCGTGTGCCGATCGACTATCGACCGAACTGGGCGAGACGATGCCAACATCGAAGTCTCCGCGCTACCTTGGTAATATATGGCACTCGCTGGCTGGAATCCGTCGCTCGCGCTCGTTGCCCTCGTCTGCTTAGCCGGGTGCGGGTCGCTGTTCGGTGGGGGCGCGGACACGACGGGGGCGGGCGTAACGCCAGCGCCGGTTCCGGACATCGAAACGACGGCACGCGCGCCCGCGGCCGACGCCAACGGACGAGCCTTGGCTGGAGGTATGAACGCAGAGACGGGACCGAACGGGACGACGATCACTACCGCCCGTACCGTTGCCCAGCCCCGCTATCTCTCGCTCCGTCCGAACTGCGAGCGACCGCCCGGGTTGGTCGTCCACATCCAGATCAACGCGCTTCGGAACAACGACCCGGCGACGAACGAGGGAATCAACACGACGTGGCAGTTCGCAGCGCCGTCGAACCGGGAGGCGATCGGATCGTATGCGAACTTCGTCGACGTCGTCACGAACCAGTATCGTCCGCTGCTGAACGCGTCGACAGTCACCTACGAGACGCTCGAACGGCGGGGCGGACGCGCCTCCCAGCGAATCGTGGTGAGTGATGGCAACGAGACGACGGCGTACACGTGGTATCTCGAACTCCAGACGATTCAGACGACGGAACCGTACGGTGGGTGCTGGATGACGACCGGCGTCGTCGCCGAGTGAGGACTCGCCTGCTCGCCCACTTAGCTTCGGTCGCCACTCCCGCGTGAGCGGTCGGTCTTGTCGGTTCTAGTGGTCGGCAACGCGTCGACGAACTCGATCCGTCGGGGGCGTTTGTGCTTTCCCAATCTCTCGGCGACGGCCGACTGCAGTTCGGCCGAGAGGTTGGCGTCCCCCGTCGTGCCGTCCGTCGGGACGACGGTAGCGACGACCCGCTCACCCCGGTCCGGGTCAGGTTCGCTCCCGACGAGCGCCGCCACGACGGCGGGGTGCGCTTCTAGCGCCGTCTCGACTTCGAGCGGACTGATGCGGTAGCCCGCGCTGAGAATGAGGTCGTCCGCACGGCCGAGGTGGACGAGCGTTCCGTTGGCACGGAACCGACCCACGTCGCCGGTCCGCAGCAGGTCGTCGTCGAGAACAGCCTCGGTAGCTACCGGCTCGTCGAGGTAGCCCTGCATGACGACGGGGTCAGGAAGCGCGACGGCGATTTCGCCGGTTTCGCCGGTCGGTACCGCCGCGCCAGCCTCGTCCACGACGCGTATCTCGTGGCCGGGGTACGGCCGTCCGAGTCCGTCGTCGGTTCCGGGGTAGACGCGCTTGCACTCGCCGATCAGCGCGTTGGCCTCGGTCTGGCCGTACGACTCGTTGACCGTCGCACCGAGACGTTCTTCGGCCCAGTCAGCGAGCGTCGGGGGTAGGTGCTCCCCGCCGCACATCACCGTGTCGAGATCAGGAACGTCCGCTGGCGACGGGTCTGTCTCCTGACGTATCGCTCGCAGCGCCGTCGGCGGCAGAAACGTGTGGGTCACCGATTGCGCTCTCACGAGCGAGAGCGCCGCTTCGGGGTCGAACCCGCGCCGCCGCACCGACGAGACGACCGTGCCGCCGAGGGCGAGCGTCGGAAACACCACGTCGAACAGCGCGCCCGCCCACGCCCACTCCGAGGGCGTCCAGACGCGGGCGGCGCGGGCCTCGCTCTCCTCGAATAGTCCGAACCAACAGTGATAGCCCGGCAGTGACCCCAAGAGGTAGCCGTGGCACTGTACCACGCCTTTCGGGTCACTCGATGTCCCCGACGTGTACAGCACGAACGCGGGGTCGTCAGGTGCCGTCTCGACTACCGGTGACTCGGCCGACCGGTCTTCGTTTCCGACGAACGCACGCAATCCGCCCAGCGGCCCGTCGTCGTCCACTCGCACGGGTATCGTCGTCTCGGGAGCCGTGTCTGGAACGCCCTCGGCCGCTTCCCAGCGCTGTTCGTCCACGACGAGCGCCGCCGCGTCGCTGTGGTCGAGCAGGTAAGAGAGCGCATCGTCGCCGAGCAACATGGATACCGGGACGACGACGCCGCCGAGACGGAGGACGGCCAGTTGGCTCACGACGAGTTCCGGACACTGCGGGAGACAGACGGCGACCCGGTCGCCCGCCTCGATACCGTCGTGGCGTAGTCGGTCCGCGAATACCGCCGACGCCGCCGACAGATCGCCGTAGGTGAGCGTGCGGACCGGTGCTGGATTCCCATCGCCGTCGTTCGTGTCACGGCTGTCGCTCCGCTCGTTCGATTCTGGAACGTGTTGCAGGGCGATGGCTTCGGGATCGTTCGACAGGGCGTGGTCGGCGACGTTGTAGGTCGACGGAATCTGCCACGCGAATCCCTCGATTAACCCCTCGTAGCTCTCCGGCGCGCTCGGCAACTCGTATCCGGTCCATGGGCCGCTCATGGGTCCAGGACCGTTGCCAGCGTCTCGGCCAGATAGTAGTTCGTCCAGACGAGCTCTGTGTCGACGGCGTAGTTCCCGGGGCGGTTGAAACAGCCCTGCGTGACGCGCCCGTAGGCATCGTCCTTGGAATCCATAACGAGATACTCCACTACGAGCGAAGCGAGTACGTCGTGTCCGAACGCACGGAGGTCGGCGACAGCGTCGTCGTCTCTGGGGAGGAATCGAAGCAGGCCGTACGCCGAAATCGCCGCCGTGCTGGTGTCCCTCGGTTCTTCTTCCGGGTTCGGCACCTCGAAGTCCCAGCGGGGGACGCCGTCGGACGGTGCGTGTTCGCGGTAGTACTCGACGTGCGATTCGAGGGCGCGTCGATAGCGGGTCGCACCGGTCGCTCGGTACGCATTGGCGAGGCCAGCGATGCTCCACGCCTGTCCGCGCGCCCAGCAGGTGTCGTCGCCGTGGGCCAGTTCGTTGTACTGCCGTTCGAGTGCCCCGGTCTCGTCGAAGACGGCGTGGTGCCACGTCTTCCCCTCGGGGCGGACGTACCAGTCGAGGTGTCGGTCGGCGTGCGAGACGGCGGCGTCGCGAAACCGCGGGTCGCGGGTCTCCTCGTAGGCGCGCCACAGTACCGACACCGCCGTGTAGAGGTTGTCCACCGCGCCGATGCGGTCGCCCGGCGGCCCGTGATCGGAGCCGGGACCGCGGAACTGTTCGGGCCCTTTGATGGCTAGCTTCCCGAGCGGTATCTGGCGCGCCCCCTCGTGAAACGCCGCGCGCATCGCGTCCGCGCCCGCCAGTCCGAGGCCGAACAGCCCCCGGTCGTCGCTGTGGTCGTAGCCGCGAAAGCCGGCGTACAGGAAGTTCATCCCGCAGAACATGGAGTCTCGGGGCATATACGCCCGCATCGTCTCGGTGTGGCCGCGTGCGGCCCGCTCGAACCGCTCGCTGTTCATCGAGGTGTCGTCCTCGGCGAACGCCGCGGCGCGCCAGAGCAGGCCTATCCAGTGGCCGCCACACCAGTTCCCGTTCGCCGTCGTCTCCCACCGATTGCCGTCACGGTCGTAGACGTAGGGAAATCGGTCGCCCGTCGCGTCGAGCGCCGTCCCAACGCGATGACAGAGGGCCGCCAGCGCCCGACGGTACTCTTCACCGCCGATGCTCTCGCCGTTGGCGTCCGTTGACATACCTCGTGTTTGCTGGCCGGCGATATTGAAACTACCCCTCGACGGCATTTTCACGTCACTCTGTCCGGCGGTTCAATCGACCATTCCGCCGACGACGCCGTCGCTCGCCAACCGCTCCCGCTCCGAATCGTCGTATCCGAGTTCGGTGAGTATCTCGCCGGTGTGCTGTCCGGGCGTCGGCGGCGGCGACCGGATGTCTCCGGGAGTCTCCGACATCTCGACGGGGATACCGACGGTGGTGAACGTCCCCGACTCGGGGTGGTCGAGTTCGACGAGCAGTTCGTTGTGCTCGACCTGCGGGTCCGCGGCCACGTCGTGGAAGTCGTTGACTTCGGCGGCCCACACGTCGGCTTCGAGGAGGGCCTCCAGCAGTTCGTCCGCCGGCTGCTCGCGGGTGTACGCCTCCAGCGTCCGCTTTATGTCGTCGCGGTGCTCGAACGTCGCCTCGGCGGTGTCGTACTGCGCCAGCGACGGTAAATCGAGCGTCTCGGCTATCGCCGCCATCGGTGCCATCGCGATCGCTACGTAGCCGTCGGCCGCCTCGTAGACGCCGTAGGGACCGCCGAGCCACGCCTGCGCGATGCCCTCCTCGCTGCGCTCGAACTCGACGTCCATGTTCAGGGCGGCCGTCACCTCCTGACACTGGAAGTCGATGGCGGCGTTCAGCAGGTTCGCTTCGACGTGTTGCCCTTTACCGGTCCGCTCCTTGTGAAACAGCGCGAACATCGTGTGCAGGGCGATGAGCATCGCCGAGTGTTCGTCGACGACGGCGGTTCCAGCGGGCGTCGGCGGGTCGTCCTTCCGCCCGGTGTAGTTCGCCAGCCCGCTCATCGACTGCAAGAGGAGGTCCTGTCCCGGCCGTTCGGCGTAGGGGCCGTCGCTCCCGAACCCCGACCCCGAGACGTAGATGATCTCCGCGTTGACCTCCGTTACGTCGTCGTAGCCGAGGCCGAACGTGTCCATGACGCCAGGACGGAAGTTCTCGACCAGCACGTCGGCCTCCGCGGCGATGTCCAGCGCCACCTCGCGGCCCTCGTCGGATTTCAGATCGAGCGTGATGCTGCGCTTGTTGCGGTTCATGGCGAGGAAGAAGGGACTGACGCCGTCGAGCAACTGGCCGCCGGCCTCCAGGTCCCGCTCCCACTCGCCGCCGAGGCGCTCAATTTTGATTACGTCCGCGCCCATGTCCCCGAGTTTCTGGGTCGCCCACGGCCCCTGCATCATCTGTGTGAAATCCGCGATAGTTACGCCCTCTAGTGCACGCTCCATAGCAGGCATACGCCCCGCTTCGGCCATAAACGTTCGTGGGTGTGTCACATGCCGACAGGATTAATGCGACAACTCACGTCACTCTCACTATGCCGACGCTCCGACTCGTCGGCCGCCCGTTCGAGGGGTTCGAGAACGCCTTACAGCGACAGATGGACTCCTTTACGGCGACGGCCGACGCCGACGTGACGTTCGAACGCGACCACCGACCGCTTCCCGAAATCCACGAGGAGCTGCTCGCGACCGGCGACATCACCGACGGCAGCTACGACCTGTTTCTCTGTCTGAGCGACTGGCTTCCGATGGTCGCCGACGCGGGCTACGTCCACCCGCTGGAGGACCACCTCGCCGACTCGCCGCCCGACGGCTGGCCGGACGGGTGGGCAGAGAGTCTGCGTAACTTGATGGCCTACGAGGGTATCACCTACGGCGTGCCGTACCACGACGGCCCGGAGATCTTCCACTACCGCGAGGACTTATTCGAGAGCGTCGCCGAGCAACGCGCGTTCCGCGAGGAATACGGTCGTCCGCTCTCGGTACCCCGAACGTGGGACGAGTTTCTGGAGGTCGCGGAGTTCTTTACGCGCCCTGAGGAGGGCCTGTGGGGCACTGTCGTCGCGGCGAAACCTGATGGCCACAACGACGTCTACGACTTCTGCATCCAGCTGTGGAGCCGCGGCGGGCAGTTGCTCGACGAGAATGGCCGACCCGCCTTCGACAGCCCCGAAGGACGGGACGCGCTCCGGTACTACCACGACCTGATCCACGAACACGAGGTCGTGCCGCCGGAGTCTATCGAGATGGAGAGCGTCGAGACTGGGCAGTTCTACGCCGACGGGAAGGCCGCGATGATGTGGAACTGGTCGGGGTTCGGCGCGATGGCCGAGGCCACCGACTCGGCGGTGTTCGGCCGGACGAACTACGGGCTCATCCCGCGAGCCGAGACGCCCGCTGGCGAGCACACCTCGTTGACGGTCTGCTACGGCCTGACCGTTCCGAAGGGGAGCGAACATCCCGACCTCGCGTACGACTTCATCCGTCACGCAGCCTCGGCGGAAAACGACAAGATCACGACGCTCGAAGGGGCCTCTGGCACGCGCTTCTCGACGTGGCGCGACGCCGAAGTCCTCCGGGCGAACTCGTTCTACTCTATCGTCGAGGAGGTGAACACCGGCCCGGTGAACACCCTCCCGCGGATTCCGGCCTCCCTCGAACTGAACGAGATACTGAACGAAATGGTCGAGGCAGTGGTCGTCGAGCGGTCGCTATCCGCCGAGGACGGCCTTGCTACGGCGTCCGAACGGGCGAGCGACCTGCTGGTATGACCGCAGTTCGGGGAACGCTTATGCTCTCCTTGGCAGAGATATACATATGAGCCAATCTAGCGCCAGCGATAGCGACGGCGAGTCAGTAGACTTCGACGCCCTCCCGATGCGCGTCGGCCTCGGACAGTTCATGGACCCGACCGAGGAGAAACTCCGCTTCATCAAGCAACTCGGCTGCGACGACATCCTGTTGAACATGTATCGGTACTCCCCCGATTACCCGCACATGCCGGACAACGAGCGAATTCCCCTCGAAGGCGACGAGGAGTGGAGCTACGAGAATCTGGTCGAACTCCGCGAGCGAATCGAGGCTGCCGGTCTCCGTCTGAACGCTATCGAGAATATCCCTATCTCCTTCTACGACAAAATCATGCTCGGCGAGGAGGGCCGCGAGGAGCAGATGGAACACGTCAAAGCGACGGTTCGCAACATCGGTCGGGCGGGCATCCCGATGTTCGGCTACCACTGGATGCCCAGCGGCGTCTGGCGAAACACCGAAGTTGCCGTCCGCGGTGGCGCGGGAGCCTCCGGATTCGACGGCGATGCCGTCTCCGACGAACTCACCCACGACCGAGAGTACACCGAGGACGAACTGTGGCAGAACTACGAGTACTTCCTCGAAGAGCTTCTCCCCGTCGCCGAGGAGGCGGGCGTGAAGCTGTGTCTCCATCCCAACGACCCGCCAGTATCGTCACTCGGCGGCGTCCCACAGCTGTTCCGCAACTTCGAGAACTTCAAGCGGGCGATGAACCTCGTCCCCAGCGAGAACCACGGGCTGGAGTTCTGCTTGGGTTGTTGGTCCGAGATGGGCGAAGATCTGGCGGAAGTCATCCGCTACTTCGGCGAGCGAGAGAAACTGTTCTACGTTCACTTCCGCGACGTCGAGGGAACCGTCCCGAAATTCAACGAGACGTTTATCGACCAAGGGAACTACGACGCCTACGAGATTCTCTCCCTGCTCTACGACGTGGGCTTCTCGGGACTGGTTATCCCCGACCACACGCCCCACGTCGAGGGCGACACCGACTGGGACCACCGCGGCCGCGCCCACGCCGTCGGCTACCTGAACGGGATGCTGATGGCGATTCGTCACGAACGAGGGGAGTAATCGCCCGCTTCTCGGCGGACTCAATCTTAAGGCCGTGGCCGACGACGACCTGCTATGGCGGGCGAGAGACACATCGACCGGACAGTGATCGTGACCGGCGCGGCCAGCGGTATCGGGCGCGGAATCGCTACACGCTTCGGTGAGGAGGGCGCGAACGTCGTCGTCGCCGACGTGCGCCGCGACCCGAAACAGGGCGAGAAGTACGACACCGACGTGACGACGCCGACGGACGAACTCCTGACCGACGAGACGCCCGGCGACGGAACGTACGTCGAGACGGACGTGGGCGACCCGGAGAGCGTCGAGGCGATGGTCGAAGCGACGGTCGACACGTACGGCGGCGTCGATGTCCTCGTCTGCAACGCCGGCATCCAAATTGTCGGGGACTCCCAATCGACGACCGTCGAGGAGTGGCGACGATCCATCGACATCGACCTGAGCGGCGCGTTCTACTGCGCAAAGTACGCAGTCCCGCACCTGAAAGAGAGCGAGGGACAAATCGTCAACATCGGCTCCGTTCGGGGGTTCGAAGGCGGCGGCGGCCCGCCCTACGCCGCGGCGAAGGGCGGCGTCGTCAACATGACCCGCGATTTGGCGATGGAACTGGGGGAGGCTAACGTCCGGGTGAACTGCATCAACCCGGGCTACGTCGAGACGCCGTTACAGGACATCGTCACCGAGGAAGACATGGCCAAGTCCCGCGAGCAGACGCTCCTCCCGCGCTTCGGAACTCCCGAGGACATCGGCGACGCGGCGGTGTTTCTCGCGAGCGACGAGGCGGGGTTCATCACGGGTGCGAATCTCGCCGTCGACGGGGGATGGCTGGCTCACAGCGGCCTCTGAACTCCCCGTTACGGCTACGACCGCTCTCCCGTCGCTCAGAAGACGCCGTACTCGTCGTAGGCGTCTATCGGTGCGGTCCCGTCTCTGACCGCCTCGCGGACTTCGTTCTCAGTATCGGCGAGTTCCTCGGCCGCTTCGAGGACCGAGACGCGGACGGACTCGGGGACCACCACGACACCGTCGACGTCGCCGAGAATCACGTCGCCGGCAGAAACGGAGACGCCGCCGACGACGGCCTCATCGCCCCAATCGAGTATCTCCCACCGCGGAACGGCGTCGGCGGGCGTGCGGTAGCGCGAGAAGACGGGAAAGTCCTCCCCCAAGATGTACGCCACGTCGCGGACACCTCCGTCGATGACCGCGCCGCGAGCGCCCTGTGCCTTCAGCGAGACGACCGAGAGTTCGCCGAGGTGGGCGGCCCGGTCGTCGTTGGTCTGATACGCGAGGACGGCGTGTTCGGGCGCGTCGCCGAGCATCTGGAGGATGTTTCGCATGTTCTCGTCGGGATCGACGCTCCGGTTCGGCCGGCCCTCGACGGGGTAGGCGACGCCGGCCGTGGTCATCCCGTCCTGTAACGGCGCGATTTCCGGGGAAAGCGTCTGGTCGGCCAGCCCTCGGTCGTCGAGCACGTCTACGACGGCACCGGGATACAGCTGTTCGTAGCGGTCGCACAACTCGCCGAGTGACGGGTCGGTCATACTCCCGAACTGTTTGGAACCTACAAGAAGCTACCTTCGAACGGGCGGACACGCCCCAACAATTATTCTCTCTGGGGCCGCAGTCGGCCTATGCAGTTCGATTGGATGGTGCAGTGTTACGCAGGCGCAGGGGTCCACCGGGACACTCCGATGCTCGACACTGTCGAACGAGAGACGGTATTGCACGGCGTAGACGCCGCGGTGGACGCGGGACTTTCGGGGCTGTGGGCTCCCGACCACTTCATGCTCGGGCCGAAAGCCGAGGAGTACGAGGTGTGGACGCTCCTCTCGGCGCTGGCCGAACGAACCGACGATGTGGACCTCGGGCCGCTGGTCGGCTCTATCACCTATCGGAACCCGGCGCTGTTGGCAAAGATGGCGACGACGGTGGACATCCTCTCGGAGGGCCGCCTCCGACTCGGACTCGGCGCCGGCTGGCACGAGGAGGAGCACCGCGCCTACGGCTTCGACTTCCCCGACATCGACACGCGCATCGAGATGTTAGAAGAGGGCGTCCAGCTAATCAAGGCGATGTTCACCGAGGAAGAACCGAGCTTCTCCGGCGACCATTACACTATCGACGCGGCACTGAACAATCCCAAACCCGTGAGCGACCCGCACCCGCCCATCGTCATTGGCGGGGCCGGTCCGCGGATGTTGCGGCTTATCGCCCGCCACGCAGACGAGTGGAACGTCGAGATAAGCGCGAGAGCGCGGGGCAAGCCCATCGAGTTCAAGGTCGAGAAGTTCGACGAGTACCTCGAAGCAGAGGGCCGCGACCCCGCCGACGTGGAGCGGTCGTGGCTTGCGCACGTCCTCGTCCGCGAGGACGAGGCCGCCGTCGAAGAAGCCGTCGAGAACATCTTCCCGCTGCCGTGGGGCGAGGAGTCGGACATGGACGAGACGCTCGACGACGCCGAGGACGCCCGCGAGAAGGGAAGCATGCTCATCGGCACGCCCTCGCAGGTCGCCACGCAAATCGAGCGGATTCGGGACCTCGGGTTCGACAAGCTCCAGTTGATGTTCCTCGATTTCCCCGACACGCAGGGGATGGAGCTGTTCAGCGACGAGGTCATGCCCGAGTTCCGGTGAGCGAGGGCCGGAGAACGATGTCACAAAGCGGTACCATTCCTACATGACCTGCACGATAACAGACGAGTACGAGCGCCGGGGTCTCGACGCCGTCTTTCTGGAGAACGACCACCTCCGGGTCGAACTGTTGCCCGGTAAGGGCGGCGACGTCACGGAGATACGCGACAAGCGCACCGACACGAACGTCCTGTTCGAAGCGCCCCACGAATGGCGCGCGCCGGCGACCGGCACCGTCGGCGCGCCGGACGGCGCGTACACCTTTCTCGACCACTACCCCGGTGGATGGCAAAGCGTCCTGCCGGGCGCGGGCGGCCCGTCGTCGGCCCACGGCGCGCCGCTCGCGCTCCACGGCGAGTCGAGTCTCGTCCCCTTCGAGACGTGGATTCTCGACTCGGGACCGGAGCGCGTTGCGGTCGAACTCACGGCCTCGCTCACCAGATACCCGTTCGACCTCGAACGTGAAATCTCGCTCGCCGCCGACGAGTCGGTACTCGAAGTGACCGAACGGGTGACCAATACCGGCACGGTACCGGTACAGTACTCGTGGCTCCAGCACATCGCGCTCGGCGAACCGCTCGTCGCCCCCGAAGCCTCGCTGTCGGTGCCCTGCGAGACGGTCCACGTCGACCCAGACCAGACGAACGGCACCGCTCGGCTGCCGCCCGGCGAGACGTTCGAGTGGCCGGTCTGTGAGACAGACGGCGGCCCGGTAGACCTCCGGGAGTTCCCGCCCGCCCCCGAGCGAGTCCACGACCTCGTGGCGCTCGCGGACCTCTCGGAAGGGCGGTACACGCTCTCGAACCCGGAACTCGACCTCGGCGTGACCGTCGAATTTCCCGAATCGCTGTACGAGTACCTCTGGTACTGGCAACCGCTCGGCGGGTTCGAGGAGGCACCCTTCTTCGGCCGGAACTACAACGTCGGGCTGGAGCCCTGCACGTCGATTCCCAACGCCGGTCTCGACGCCGCCGTCGAGAACGGGACGGCCAACGAGTTGGGGCCCGACGAAACCGTCGAATCGACCGTGCGGTTGTCGACGCACCGAGCCGAGCGGTCGACGCCGGAGTGAGACGGCGGGGTGGCTTTATCTACCGCTCTGCCGAACGGGACCGTATGTCAGCGCCGTCAAAGGACACCCACCGGTACTTCGAGGAAATCGAGGCGGGAGAGACCTACAGCGTCGAGGATGCCCGGACGATCACTGAGGCAGACATCGTCAATTTCGCCGGACTCTCGGGCGATTTTCACCCGTTACACATGAGTAAGACCGCAGGCGAGGAGTCGGATTTCGGCGAGCGAATCGCCCACGGCAACCTCGTGTTCTCGGTGGCGGAAGCGCTCGTCGCCGACATGAACCCGCGGTCGTTCTCGTATGGGTACGACTCGCTCAGGTTCGTCAATCCAGTACCCATCGGGACGACACTGTCCGTCCACCGCGAAGTCGTCGAGACCGAGGAGTACAACGACTCGCTGGGACGCGTCGTCTATCAGTACGAAGTGACCGACGGCGAGGAGACGCTGTTGGTCTGTAAGCACATCACGCTGGTCGAGCGACGAGACGCCGGGGCGTAGATTCGTGCGCGTCGGCGGCGTGTCTGCGTGGCCCGCTCCTGTCACTCCCCGTCGGGTTCGAACCGCCAGATACGGTCCATGAAGGGGATGCCCGACTCCGGGTCCGCGTCGGCGTCGACGCCCGACTGCTTGAACTGGCCCGTGTAGCGCTCCCAGTCGGCCACTTCCTCGTCACCGTCGACGGCGTCGAGGTACGCGTCGAGATCATCGCATTCCAGGATGCAGACGGCGACGTCGTCGCGGACGTACAGTTCGAACTCCTCGACACCGCCGCGTTCCATCGCGTCGGTCACCGCGTCGGGGACGTCGTCGTGGGCCTCGACGTAGGCTTCGCGCTGGTCGGGGTCGAGTCGCTGGACGTAGACCGCTCGCTCTGTCTCCGGCATAGCCGAAGCGACTCCCGGCGAGCCAATGAGTGTTACGGCGTCTCACGGCCCGCTCCCGAACACTCCTTATCTACCGACCCGACGGGAACTCGGCGTGGCCCGCAGTGTCGAGACTGTTCAATCCGAGAGTATTAGTGTCACGGCGACGGCTACTCGTCTATGGTTTCGCCTGCACTCATTCTCCCCCCGGAGCCCGATGAACGCTGGCAGCTGGCCAAACAGATGGGCGTCCAGCAGACGGTCATCCATCCGCTGGAAATCGGCAACGGCCGCACTCACTGGTCCTACGACGACCTGCAAGGACTGGACAACTGGCTCACGGACGCCGGGCTCGAATTTTCCGTCCTCGAAGGCTCGGTTCCCATCTCCGACCGGGTGCGCGTGGGGGCGGACGGACGAGACGCGGACATAGAGGTGTTCAAACAGTTCCTGCGTAACTGCGGGGAGGTCGGCATCCCCGTCGTCGCCTACGACTGGATGGCCGGTGTCCGCTGGGCACGCACCGCCGCCCACGTCGAGTCCCGCGGTGGCTCCTACGTCACCGAGTTCGATATCGAGAAGACGCGGGGCGGCCCCGAACCGTTCCCCGACGTGACCCACGAGGACGTCTGGGAGGCGCTCGAATACTTTGTCCAAGAGGTGACGCCTGTCGCGGAAGAAGCGGACGTGAAACTCGCGCTTCACCCGGACGACCCGCCCCGCGAGTCGCTGCGCAGCACGCCGCGCGTCGTCGGCAGCGTCGAGGCGTACGACCGCGTGCTCTCGGCCTACGAGAGCGAGCACAACGGCCTCACGTTCTGTCAGGGGAACTTCGCTGCGATGGGGGCGGACATCCCCGAGGCCATCGAGCACTTCGGCGACAGAATCAACTTCGTCCACTTCCGAGACGTCGAGGGAGACGCCGACCACTTCGTCGAGACGTGGCACGACGACGGGCCGACGGACATGCTGGCGGCGATGCGCGCCTACGAGGACTACGTCGGCGCGGACGTGCCGATGCGGCCCGACCACGTCCCGACGATGGCCGGCGAGGACAACTCCAACCCCGGCTACCACACGAAGGGGCGGCTGTTCGCTATCGGCTACATGCGCGGTCTGCGAGAACAGGCCCATGCAGATCGATAGCCCTTCTCAGACCTCGATGTCCGACCGGAACTCCTCGCGGCCCATCACGCCGAGATTGAGGCGGTAGAGGCTCCCCGCGCCCTCGCCTTCTGTCTCGCGCGTCTCGACGCAGGCGGTCGTCACGTAGGCCGTCTCGTAGTCCTCGCCGCCGAACGTGACCGACGACACCTTCCGCGGGTCGAACTCGACCGTCGTTTTGCGGGTCCCGTCCGGGGCGAAGCGAATCAGTTTGTTGCCGTCCCAGAACGCCGACCAGACGTGGTCCTCTCCGTCGACGGTCATCCCGTCCGGATATCCCTCGATACCGCTCGCGTCGAGGAACGTCTCGGGGTCCGAGATCTCGCCGGTCGCGCGGTCGTAGTCGTAGCGGTAGATGTACCCCGGCGAGTCCGGATCGACCTCGGCGGTGTCGGTAAAGTAAAACTGCGAGCGGTCGCCGGTGAAGCCCATCCCGTTCGGGAGGACGCACTCGTCTATCAGTTCGAACGTCCCGTCGGTGTCTAATCGGTATAGCTGCCCGGGTAGGTCGCGCTCCGTATCGGGCATCACGCCGGCGAAGACGCGGCCCTCGGGGTCGGCGATGACGTCGTTGAACCGCTCGTGAAATCGCTCCGGCTCCGGTTCGACGACGGTGTCGACCGCGCCCGTCGTCTGGTCAAGTCGGCGTACCGCGCCCCATTCCTGAAACAGCAGTAGCGACCCGTCTGTCTGGAACGTGAACCCGCCGATACGCTCCTCGCCGTCCTCGTAGACGAGTTCGTGGTCGTCGGCCGCCGGGTCGTAGCGGTAAATGCGTCCCTGCGGGATGTCGGCCCAGTAGAGCAGCTCCTCGTCGGGGTGCCACAGCGGTCCTTCGCCGGTCTCACACTCGATATCGACGACGAGCTCCGGTCGTGTCATACTCGACGTCTCGCCCCAGTAGACCGTAAACGTGTCTGTCCCAGCGAAAAACCGAACGCGGCGCTCAGTCGTCGTCCAGCCGACCGTCGTTAAGCGTCCCGGTAGTCATCAGTTCGTTCAGCTCTTCGAGGTCCGTCTCGCTCGGTTCGAGCGTCCCGACGAGCGACCCCCGAAACAGGACGCCGATGCGGTCGGCGTGTTCGAGGACGGACTCGATGTTGTGGCTGACGATGATGATGGTGATGCCCTCGTCGGCGAGTTTGTCGACGGTGTCTTGGACGAGGCGGGTCGCGTCGACGGAGAGGGCGCTCGTCGGTTCGTCCAAGATGATGACGTCCGGGTCGAACGCCAGCGCGCGGCCGATGGCGACGAGCTGGCGCTGGCCCCCCGAAAGGAACTCGACTTCTGTCCTGATGTCCAGGTCGCGTCCGAGCTGGTCCATCATTATCTGTTCGGTGCGCTCGTACGTATCGTCCCAGTCGATGACCTGCAGCGGGCCGAACCCCTTGCGTGGGAACTGGCCCATGAAGATGTTCGTCGCGATGTCGAGGTCGTTCATCAGCGCCAGGTCCTGATAGACGGTCTCGATGCCGTTGTCCCGGGCGTCCGAGGGGTTGCTGAAGTGGACCTCGCGGCCGTCTTTGTAGATCCTGCCGCTCGTGGGCTCGTGGACGCCGCTGAGGACGTTCATCAGCGTCGACTTCCCCGCGCCGTTGTCACCGACGAGCGCGTATATCTCGCCCGGTTCGACCGCTAGCGAGACATCTTCGAGAGCGACGATGCGGCCGAACTGCTTCGTGACGTCTTCGACGCGAATCTTCGGCTCCGTCGTCCGGTCGCGGTCGGCCTGCTGGGCCGACTCTTCCCCGCTCGTGGGGCTGTCCTCGACGCTCATACCGCACCACTCGCGAGGATGCGAGAGCGAATCTTGCTCTGCGTGCTGTACAGCAGGATAGCGACGAGCAGGACGATTCCGTTTATCATCTGTATCTGGGTGGCCCCGACGGCGGGGCTGTTGTTCAGCGCGGACTGGACGAGCTGGATGAGGATAACCCCGCCCAGCGCGCCGGTTATCTTCCCGCGGCCGCCGAACAGGCTGATGCCGCCGATGACGGCCCCGGCGAACGCCTGGAACACCAGCCCCTCGCCGATGAGCGGCGGGACGACGCCGACGAACCCGGTCAGCATCAATCCGGCGATGGCCGACAGCAGGCCGCTAATAGTGTAGATGACGATGATGAGTCGCTCGGTGTCGATGCCCACCTCGCGGGCCGAGACCTCCGAGCTTCCGAGTGCGTACACCGACTGGCCGAAGGAAGTGTAGCGCAACACCAACCCGAAGACGAGGAACGCCAGCAGCATGACACCGATAGCGAGGTCGGGCGTTCCGCCAACTTGGACGTACAACCGTGGAAGTCCAGTCACGGGTTGGGTCTGCATAGCCGTCTTCGCGCCCTCGAAGATGATGAGGAACGCAAGCGTTTGAAGGAACGGGTTAAGACCAACCTTCGCTATCATCACGCCGTTGGCTAACCCGATGATAGCGCCGGTCACCAGGATGACGCCGAACCCGACCCACGGGCTGGTCGTGACGGCCCAGCAACTCGGACACGTCCCGAGCAACATCCCGGTGAACATCGCCGAGAAACCGGCGATAGAGCCGATCGAGAGGTCGAAGTGCCCGGAGAGGAGACAGAGGCTCTCGGCGAGGACCAACAAGCCGATCGGAACTGCGCCCCACAGTATCAGCTGCATCGACCGGAACGTCTGGGGGACCGTCAGGAAGATTCCAATGATGACGATGCCCAGAATCGGCCATATCATGTTGTCCAGTAGCGTCAGCGCTACGTCGTCTCGATCGCCGACCGTCCTGCCGATGAAACCTTGTTCAGTAGACATTTTTTGGGAGGAGAGTCGGAGTCGTTAGCCCCAGATGTTGCCCCAGAGATACGGCTCGTCGTAGTTCTCTTGGGTGATCACGACGCTGTTCGTCCTGAACCATGGGTGGCCGTTCTGCTCTCGCATGATACCCGGCTCCCAGATGGGCTCGGACCACATCTCGACACCCTTGTGGTTTCCTGTCTCGACGCTGAACTGGTCGGACGTGACTTCGCTCTCCACTTCGGGGATGACGCTCTGGTCGTTGCCCGCCTCGACGTACATCTTCATGTACTTCAACGCGATGGGGTTGTAGAAGTAGTTGGGCTGGTCGACGGCGGCATCGATCGTTCCGTCACCGACGAGCGGGTTGACCTCGGGGCTCCCGTCCATCTGCGTCAGACAGATGTGGCCCTCTTCGCCCTTCGGGACCAGCATATCGAGGTTGCGAACCGCCTGCACGACGCCGAGTCCCATCGAGAGGTTCCCCGAGTAGATGCCATCGACGCGTCCGTTGGAGTTGATCCACTCTTGGACGGTCCGCTGGGCGACGTCACGAGCGTACTCACCGTTGAGCGTCTGGACGACTTCGACGCGGTCGTTCTCGGACATCACGTCGAGGAACCCCTGTGAACGCTGGTTCGCCGACTGGTTGCCCTGCACACCGCGGACGTTCAGCACACGCCACGTGTCCTTGTCCGGATACTGCGATTCGAGTGCTTTGACCATCTGTTCGGCCGAACTCGCCCCGCCGTCGTAGTTGCTGAAGCCGACGTAGAGTGGTATCTCGGAACTGGACGTGTCGGCGTTCGTCGCAAACACTGGTGTCCCGCCCTCTATCGCCTGATTGATTGCTCCCTCAGCAGCACCCGTCTGCCAGACGCCGACGAGGATGCCGTCGTAGTCGCCGTTGGCGAACTCGCGGATGTCCTGGACCTGTTTCTGTGCGCTCTGCTGGTTCGGGCGGACGTCCAGTTGGATGCCCTGGTCCTCGGCGTAGAACCGCGCGGCCTCGATATACGCCGTAATCCAGGCCCCACCCCGAACGTACGCGGTCATGCCAACCTTCTGCAGACTGCCGCTGCCGCCGCCGCCGGTACTCGTGCCGGTGGTTCCGCCGTCGCCACCGGTCCCGGTCCCGCCGTCACCACTGGTACCACCGTCGCCGCCGTCGCCACCGTCACCGCCACACCCGGCGAGCGAAACCGTGGTGATCGTCGCTCCAGTCGCCTTTAAAAACTTACGTCTGGTATTGTCAGACATACCTACCTACAGTAGCGAACGTTCCTACATAAATGTTGTTGAACATCAGATGCCCCGTTGACCTATCGAGTCCGGCGGATTGGCACGGCAATCACGCTTCGTGAATTCGTCTTATTGTCGGCAGAGTTTCAATACAGTGCCCGCCACGAACAGCGCCTCTCGACATCCGCTCGATTCCACTGTCGGTAGGTTCTTCTCGACAGGACGCCCACCGTGGGATATGAGACTCTATCTCGATACAGCAGACCTCGGCCAGATCCGTGAGATGGCCCGACTCGGCGTTCTCGACGGCGTGACAACGAACCCGGCTATCGTCGCCGGCACGGAGAAGTCGTATCGAAATGCGGTCGAAGACATCGCTGAGGTAGTAGACGGCCCGGTGTTCGCACAGGTCATCGCCGCCGACGCCGACGAGATGGTCCGCGAAGCGCGGGGTTATCAGGAGTGGGCCGCCGACGTGGTGGCGAAGATCCCCGCCACCCGCGCGGGGTTCGAGGCGCTCTCCCGCCTCCGAACCGGAGGGATTCCGGCGGGAACGACGGTCGTGTTCTCCGTCGAGCAGGCGGTGCTGGCGGCGAAGAACGACGCCTCGTTCGTTGCCCCCTACGTCGGCCGCCTCGACGACGCCGGTTCGGACGGGGTCGAGACTGTCCGCCGGATGCAGGAGATATACGACACCTACGGGTTCGAGACGGAGCTTCTGGCGGCCAGCATTCGGAACACCACACAGGCCGTCGCACTCTACGAAGCCGGCGTCGACGCGGTGACGATGTCGCCGGAGGTCCTCGAAGCGCATATCCCACACCCGAAGACCGACGAGGGCGTCGCCGGATTCGAGGCGGCGTGGGGCGACCGTGGGAGTCCACTCGATGAACGCGGCGACAGTAGCTAAGTACGGGGCCGCTCAACTCTCGGGCATGACCGACGATCCAACCGTGCTGGTAGCAGGCGATACGCTGGTCGATTTCGTTCCCGAGCGGGCGGGCCCACCGGGACAGGCGGGCGGCTACACGCCGAAGTTCGGTGGCTCGGGCGCAAACGTCGCGCTCGCCCTCGACCGCATCGGCGTCCCGCCCCTGTTCTGGACGCGCCTCGCCAGCGACGACTTCGGTGCGTTCCTGCGCTCGCATCTAGAGGACTCGTCGATTCCCGACGACTTGCTCGTGACCGACGCGGACGCGCGGACGACGCTCGCCGTCGTCACACACGACGAAGACGGCGACCGCTCGTTTTCGTTCTACCGCGAGGACGGCGCGGATACACGCTTTCGACCCGGGAGCGTCGCCGATGCGACGCTCGATTCGGTGTCGTGGGTCCATACGACCGGCGTGATAATGAGCGTCGAACCGAGTCGGACGGCCACGCTCGAACTCCAGTCCCGCGCGAGCGACCGCTGTACGGTGTCGCTGGACCCGAACTGGCGACCGGAGATGTGGGAGAGCCCCTACGAGTTCGGGGCCGTCGTCCGGGGTGCGTTGGACGCCGTCGATGTCGTCAAGGCGACGCCGGCGGACCTCGAAGCCGCCGGGTTCGAGACGGACGACCCCGAGGCGCTCGCACAGACCGTCGCCGACTACGGCCCGCACACCGTCGTGTTGACACTCGGCGGCGAGGGAGCGCTGTGTTACGGCACCGAGGAGAGCCCGGTCTCCGGGTGGGGGCGTCACGAGGGGTACGATGTCGACGTCGTCGATACGACGGGTGCGGGTGATGCCTTTCTTGCGGGATTCATCGCCGCGCTGACTCACGACGTGACCGACGCCGAGTCTGCGCTCGCACTTGCGAACGCAGCGGGGGCCGTCGCCACGACCCAGCCTGGTGCGGTGTCGGCGCTGACCGGCTTCGATCGAATTCGGCGGTTTCACGACGAGATTCCCTGGGTCGAATAGCTGTCTGGCCCGTGCGGACGGCCGTTCCGTTCTGGTGAACAGACCTATATCCTAGGGCGTCGTAGCCGTGGTATGTCATCGCAGGAAAACACGATAACTGCGACCAGAACGTCGTTCCGGGTGCTTGAGGCGCTCAAACGCCTTGACGGGGCGGGCGTGACGGCCGTGGCGACCGAGCTGGATACCGCGAAGAGCACCGTCCACAATCACCTGCGGACGCTCGAAGACGAGGGCTACGTCACTTGCGAGGGCGGGACCTACCGGGTTAGCCTCCGGTTTCTCGAACTCGGTGAGTACACTAGAAACCGGATGGACATCTACGAGAAAGCTCGTCCGGAGGTCGACTCGCTCGCCGAGGAGACGGGCGAGATGGCGAACGCCGCCGTCGAAGAACACGGCGAAGGCGTCTACATCACGCGCGCGGAGGGAACGCAGGCAGTCAGCGTCGACACCTACGCTGGCAAGCGGGTGAAACTGCACTGCACCGCGCTTGGCAAGACGATTCTGGCACAGCTTCCCGAACGCCGAGTCGACGCCATCCTCGAAACGCACGGGTTACCCCGACGGACGGAGAACACCATCACCGACGCCGACGAACTGAAAGACGAACTCGACGAGATCCGCGACCGGGGGTACGCCTACGACCGCGAGGAACGACTGCCCGGACTCCGATGCGTGGCGGCTCCCATCGTGGCCGACAACGGAAACCTCATCGCGGCGCTCTCCGTCTCGGGGCCGACGACCCGCATCAAGGGTGACCGCTTCCACCAGGAGATTCCGGAGCTGCTCCGGTCCTCGGCCAACGTCATCGAGATAAATCTCGCCTATTCGTGATGTGTTACCGCGTCCCGCAGAACTGAACGGCGGGATTGCGTCGACCTCCTGGTTCGTGTCGCCTCCACTCTGAATACCTCGATAGAACGCAACTTGCTGAACACGCGAAACACATCGAGCGTGCCACGAGAGGGCAATATGCGGCTCTAGAGGAGATTACGAGATATCTCCTCGAAATTATCTTGCGATTCTCTCACGAACCGAGATCACGGACTCCATCGCTCCCAGCCGGTGCGTTCGCTTTCAGTGACTGTTCGTTCAGGCGAGGCGAACACCGTTATATGCAATAAATAGTTATGGTCTGTGGGATGGAATAACAATAGTACACGAGTTATTAGGAAATCGCTTCGGCGTTCCGCACGACGGATTTCACGTTCAGCAGACGTGAACGCTAGTCCCATCACATGCGATGAACGGTATCTTAATGCGCCGTGCTACCGAGACACGCTATATGGCGTCTCAATCGCTCAGACGGCGACTCCTCGACGGGGAGACGGTCCTTGGCACGTTTCAGCTGTTAGATGCACCCATGGCCGCGGAGATGGCCGGCGTCGCCGGGCTGGACTTCACGATTCTCGACCAAGAGCACGGGCCGCTGACTGCGGAGACCTGCGTCGCGATGTGTGCGGCCGCACAGCAGGGCGGGGCCGCTCCCATCGTCCGCGTTCGGAACAACTCCGAGTCAGAGGTACAACGCGCCCTCGATATCGGGGCTGCCGGGGTCGAGATTCCTCAGATAGAGACGGGTGAGGACGCCCGTGCGGCCGTCGAACACGCTCGTTTCGACCCCCTCGGATCGCGGGGTCTCTCCCCGAAGGTCCGTGCCGGTGGCTACACCGGGAGCGACGACTTCACCGAGCGACAGAACGAGGAGACGGTCGTCATTGTCCACATCGAGGGGGAGCGTGGCGTGGAGAATATCGGAGATATCGTCGAAGTCGACGGTATCGACGTGCTGTTTCTCGGTCCCTACGACATCTCTCAGTCCATCGGCATCCCGGGGCAGGTGCGAGACGACCGCGTCGAAGCGCTCATGGCCGAGGTCTGTGACCGGGCCGCCGACGCGGGAAAAGTCGTCGGGACGTACGCCGACGACGCCGAGATGGCCCGGCAGTGGATGGACGCAGGCGCACAGTACGTCGCCGTCAGCGTCGACGGAACGCTCCTCACTCGCGCCTTCGAAGACATCGTCGACGCGCTTGGGGAGTAGGGGCTGTGGGCGAACTCGACGAGGACCAACTGCCCGACATTTCTTTTATCCCCACGGTCGATTGATCGCTATGGACCTATCGGCGCTACTTGGAGATTTCGACCACCGCGACTGGCAGGACGTGACCGAGACAGACGACCCGATTCGCTTCGCCATGATCGGCGTCGGCTGGTGGACCCGTGAGCAGGCGATGCCGGCCGTCGAGTCGAGCGCCCTCTGTGAGACGACCGTGCTGGTCAGCGGCGACCGACAGAAAGCCGAGAACGCCGCGGCCAGCTCCGAAACCGTCGAGCACGCCATCTCCTACGAGGAGTTCCACGACGGCGAGGCAAGCGACGCCTACGACGCCGTCTACGTCGTGACGCCGAACGCCTACCACCTGGAGTACGTCGAGACGGCCGCCGAACTCGGGAAGGCGGTTCTCTGCGAGAAGCCGATGGAGGCGACCATCGAACGCGCAGAGCGGATGGTCGAGGTGTGTGAGGACCACGACGCGACGCTGATGATCGCCTACCGGATGCAGACCGAGCCGGCGGTCAGACGGGCGAAAGACCTGATCGAGGAGGGATACATCGGCGACCCGGTGTTCGTCCACGGCAACATGACGGAACCGATTCTGGAGTTAGTCCCCGACCCAGACCAGTGGCGACTGGACTGGGACGTTTCGGGCGGCTGTGCGGCGATGGACATCGGCATCTACTCGCTCAATACCGCCCGCTTTCTCTTAGACGCCGACCCCCTGCGGGTTCAGGGTTCTGTCGCGTCCGTCCAAGACGAGTTCGAGGACGTGCCCGACGAACACGCCGCCTTTCAGGTGGACTTCCCTGACCACGTGTTCGCGCTCTGTACCGCTAGCCAGAACGCGACGATGGCGAGTCACATTCGCGTGACCGGGACCGAGGGACAGGTCCGCGTCGAACCGGCCTTCTACCCGTGGGACGACCGGCAGCTCCACGTCTCCTGTGGCGACACCGACACCGAGATCGAGTTCGAGCAGATCGACCAGATGGAAGAGGAGTTCGAGTACTTCGCGCACTGTCTCCTGACCGACACCGACCCCCTCCCGGACGGCGAACACGGGCTGACCGATATCCGGACGATAAAGGCGGTCTACCACGCCGCCGAGTCGGGGCGCGCGGTGGACCTCGACTGATACGGATTGTTGTAGTCTCTTCCCGGTATCCTCGGGACCGGTGCGACGAGTACCGGTAAACAGCTACAACAATCCGTATGAGGCGGCGACCGAGTGGTCAGCCGAAGTACTCGCTGAGGTAGTCCGAGGCGTTGTCTTGCGTGACCTCCAACCCGTCGATGACGACGGTGTCCTCGACGGATTCGCCGGCGAGGTGAGCCTTCCCGCTCTCGATGGCCGTGTTGACCATCTCCTCGGGGAGCTGTGCGATGGTGCCGTAGTACTGGTTGTCGGCGAACCGTTGCACCCACGCCTCGGTACCGTCGATGCCAGTGACAGGAACCGACATGTTGGCGTTGGAGAGCGCCTGGTGGACGCCGAGCGCCATCAGGTCGTTCTGGCAGAAGACGCCGTCGATCTCGTCGCCGTACTGCGTGATGAAGTCCTCCATCACGCTCAGGGCGTTCTGTGTCGAGAACTCGCCGGTCTGGCTGGCGAGTCGGTTCAGGCTGTCGTTGTCGTCGACCGCCTGCTGGAATCCCTCGCCGCGCTCGTTCGTCACGCTCGCGCCCGGCGTCCCTTCCAGTTGGACGACGTTGTAGGTGTCGGCGTCGCCGCTCTCCTGCATGAAGGAGAGACAGAGTTCGGTCGAACGCTGGCCGAGCTGGACGTTGTCGGAGGCGACGTACGTGACCGTCTCCCCCTGGGCGACGTTGCGGTCGATGGCGACGACGGGGATGTCAGCCTCGTTAGCCTGTCGGATGGCGTTGATGACGCCCTCGGCCGTGATGGCCGATATCATCAGGAAGTCCACCTCGTTCGAGATTGCCGCCTCGACGTCCGAGACTTGCTGGCTCTGGGAGTTGCCGGCGTCGTAGAACGCCGAGTCTGAGGATATCATCCCGTCGTTCTTGGCCTGATTGAAGGCGTTCTCCATCCGCGCGAAGAACGTGAATTCGAGCGACGGCACCGAGAGCGCGACGGTTGGCGTGGACCCACCGGCGGTCGTTCCGCCCTCGGTTCCGTCGGTGGTTCCGGTACCGCCGTCGCCGGTCGTTCCGGTGCCACCGTCACCGGCGGTTCCATCGCCACCGTCGCCACCATCGCCACCATCGCCGCCGTCGCCACCGCAACCGGCGAGCATGGCTGTCCCGGCAATCGCGCCGCTGCGGATAAACGTCCGTCTGCGGATGTCTCGTGACATACGCTAGCGTGTTTCGCGCCGTCGATTAAAAGAAGTATCGGTAAATATGATGTACTTCTCAGTTATCGATTCTCAGTCCTGTCCGACAACGTTTGCGAGGACGGCAAGCATCAGGACGATCCCCTGTGCGACGAGTCGCCCGGATGGGTCGACGCCCATGAGGTTCAACCCGTTTCCGAGGACGCCGAGGATGAGTACGCCGATGAGCGTCCCGACCATGTTGCCCGACCCGCCGAAGAGGTCGGCACCGCCGAGGATGACCGCGGCGATCGGTGGGAGCAGGAGGCTCGCACCCATCGTCGGGACGGCGCTGCCGAGGCGGCCAAGCGTCACAAGTCCCGCGATGGCCGCGAACACGCCCGAGATGACGAGTGTGCCCAGACGAACTGCCATGACGTTGATACCCATGCGCTCTGCGGCGGTGCGGTCGCCGCCGATGGCGTAGATGTACAGGCCGAACTTCGTGTAGGAGAGTATCAACTGCGAGACGATGAGCAGGGAGAGGAAGACGAGGACGATGCTCGGAAAGCCGAAGACGCTGGAACCGCCGATCGCCGTTATTGACTCCGGCAGGCCGATGATGGGACGGTTGTTGGAGACGATGAGGCCGAAGCCGTCCGCGAGAAAGAGCATCGCCAGCGTCGTCATGAAGGAGGGGACGCCGAAGCGGGCGGTGACGTACCCCGAGACGGTCCCGAACGCCGCGCCGAGGGCCAGGCCGGCGAGGATAGCGAGCGGCACCGGGACGGCGAACCCCTCGAAAAGGCGCGCGCCGACAGCGAGCGTGGCGATGGTCAGCCCCGAGACTTCCATCACCTGTGCGATACTCAGGTCGATCTCGGCACAGAGGATGGGGAAGGTTACGCCGATCGCCATGATCCCGATTATCGACACCTGTTGGAGGACGTTCACCTGGTTGCCGACCGTGAGAAATCGGTCGTTCAGGAGAGCGAACGCCACGTACAATCCAACGAGCCCGATGATCGGTCCGTACTGACTGATAGCGTTGACAGTCAGTCTGTCCCGAAAGAGCGAGGCGTCGGCTACCGATTGCGACATGGAAAGTTCGTTTCGACGGCGAGATATTATATCTTTGGGGATTGTGAACGCTCAGCATAGTCTGGGCGCGCCTCGTTTTCGGGAGATGGCACCTATAGACCGAACGCTTTTACTGTCACGTGAACACATACCGTGCATGGCGAACGCCAGTCGGAGCGACACAGACCATATCGTCGAGATGAAGGGAATCACCAAGACTTTCGGCGAAGTGGTCGCACTGCGGGACGTGACGTTCGAACTCCGCCGAAACGAGGTGCTCGCGCTGGCGGGCGACAACGGGGCTGGCAAATCGACGCTCATCAAGTGTTTAGCCGGTGCGCTCAGACCGAACTCGGGGACGATTCGCGTAGACGGCGAGGTCGTCGAGATACGGAACCCGCGACAGGCCAAAGCGCTCGGCATCGAGACGACGTTTCAGGATCTCGCGATCGCGGGGAACCTTACCGTGACACAGAACATCTTTCTGGGGCGTGAGGAGATTTCCGGCCCGGACACGATGCTGGGCGTCCTCGACAAGCGCGCGATGCGAGAGCGCGCCCGTGAGCTTCTAGAGAACTTAGAGATCCACGTCGACGTAGACGAGAAGGTGGCGAACCTCTCGGGGGGCGAACGGCAGCTGGTGAGCATCTCGCGGACGCTGCTCTCGGACCCGAAGATCGTCATCATGGACGAACCGACGAGCGCCCTCTCCGTCGAGGGGGCCGAGCGCGTCCTCGAGCTCATCTCGCAGATGCAGAGTCAGGGCATCTCGATCATCCTCATCTCGCACAACCTCGATTACGTTCAGCGGGCGGCTGATCGCATCCATATCCTTCATCAGGGCCGTAGCGCTGGCGTCATCGACGGACCGACCGCGGACCGGGACGACATCGTCAGTCGGATGGTCGGCGGCATGCCCGACGAGGAACGGGGAGAACAGCCCGCCGATGTCTGACCGGTATCTGCCCGTTACTCCTGTTTGACGTACAGGACCGGACCCGGCGCGTTCAACAGCACCTGCTGTGCGTGGTCGCCGAACATCGCCTTCCCGGCCGGCGACCGCTTCGTCCCGCTGACGACGACCATGTCTGTGTCGAACTCGTTGACTTTGCGGACGATCTGGTCCGACGGCTGTCCGCCGGCGACGCCGCGGATCTCGAAGTCGATACCGCGCTCCTCGAACATCTCGACAGGAACGCGCACGCTGTCGTGGCGCTCTGCGACCTCGTCAGGCGAGAGACCGCCGCTGGTCTGGTCGATGCCCATCTGGTCCAGCAGCTCGTCGTACTCGTCGCGCGGGAACACGTACAGGATGTACACCGTCGCACCCGCCGGTTCGGCGATGTCTGCAGTGGCGTCGACGAGGCCGTCGAGGGAGTTCCAGTCGTCCGGTCCGACCGACAACAGGATTCGTTCCAGTGCCATACGTCCGATTCACTGGTGTCTCAATTAATTGTTTTGGCAGCCACCGCCGTCAGGACTCGTGAACATCCTCAAACGTCCGGTGGGCCAGATACGAATAATCCCGCGCGGAGAGGAACGGGACTTCTTCGACCCACGAGAGACAGTCCTCGTAGGTCGCCCAGTCGTCCATCCACGGGTAGTCCGACCCGAGCATCAGACGCTTGGGCCCGAACCACTCGGTGAGGTGGCGCACGTAGTCCCAGAGGTCCTCGTAGGGCCACCCCGACTCGCTGGAGCGCGGGAGCGAGCTCACCTTAACGGCGACGTTCTCGTGGCTGGCCAGCGACTCGAAGTCGGTCCACGGCTCCTCGTCGGGGTCGGTGGTCTCGTCGGGAAACGCCATGTGGTCGATGACGAGTTGCACGTCGGGATAGCGCCCGGCCAGTGTCTCGATCATCGATAGCTGCTCGGCCTTCGGGAAGACGAAGATGGCGGCGTCCTGGGCCGTCGCCTCGTCCCAGACCGGTGCCAACTCGTCGTCGAGAATCCAGTCCGCCGTCCGGTCGAGTTCCGTGGAGTGCTCCTCGTAGCGCAGGCAGGCGTGCATCCTCACGCCGAGCATTCGGTCGTGGCCGACGACGCGGCGGAGGGCGGCCCGCACCGCCTCGGGGTCGTCCTGATAGAAGTCCATCAGGCCGACGCCCCACAGCCGGTCGGGGTGGGCTTCGATAGCGCGCATCGTGTATTCGTTGGCACGGACACCGCGGCCGTACATCGGCGTCGTGACCACGACGCTCTCCTCGACGCCGGCGGTGTCCATATCGGCAATCAGGTCGTGGGCGGTGTACGAACCCGCCCATCCCGGCGGGAGAATCTCAGCCGACCACGGCAGTTCCTCGGTGTCTGCTCCCCACGCGTGCGTGTGTGTGTCTACGAATTTCATGAAATCACTCCAAGTTACCGCCGCCGCTGACCCGCAGGACATCGCCGACGACGTAGGACGCTCTGTCGCTTGCGAGGAACAGCACCGCGTCGGCGAGGTCCGAGGGCTGGCCAAGACGGCCGATTGGACGTTTCTCGCCGCGTTCGCGCAGAATCTCTTCAGCCGTCTTCTCGGGGTGCTCTTTCGCTTCCATCTCGGCCTCGTGGCGGGTCTGGGCCGTCTCGGTCACGTCCGTCGAGATGGCGTTCATCCGGATGCCGTGTTCGGCCAGTTCCTGTGCCATCCGCCACGTCAGGCCGTTGATGGACGTCTTCGAGATGCCATAGAAGCCGAACAGGCCGGTCCGCCGGTCACCGGCCTGACTGGTGTGGTTGACGATGCTCCCCTCGATGCCCGCTTCTATCATGTGGGCCGCGACGAGTTTCGACGCGTAGTACTGCGCCCTGACGTTGATATTCATCGTCGTGTCCCAGTCTTCGAGGGATGCTTCGACGAGCGACGCCTCCTCGGGCCAGACAGCGGCGTTGTTCACTAACAGGTCTATCTCCCCGAAAGCGTCGATGGCACGTTCGACGAGGTGTTCGATAGCTGCTGGGTCGCCCACGTCCGCGGCGATGCCGATAACCTCGCCTGCCCCCGCCTCTCCCAACTCCTCGGCGACGGCTTCGACTTCGGACTCCGATCGGGAGTTGACGACGACGTTCGCGTCGGCCTCGGCCAGTCCCGCGGCGATCCCCCGGCCGATGCCCTTCGTAGAGCCGGTGACGATAGCGGACTCACCGCTGTAGTCGTACTCGGTTTGGCCTACCATAGCATACCCGACTCGCCGTGCGATGAAGAATCCACCGGTGATTCGCGGGCAGTCGTGGACCGCTTCCGCTCTCGGCAACACCACCGGGGAGCACACACGTTTATTGCGATGGTGTCTCATGGTATTCGTATGGCTCCGGAGATTACCAGCATCGAGTCCGTAGAGTTTTCTTACCCCATCGAGGACGTGGGAACCGACCAGCACGGGTTCAACCTCGTCTACGAACCCGGGTCGGTGACAGAGCGAAAACTGTTCGCGCTCAAAGTCGAGACTGACACGGGCATCACCGGCGAGTACGTGGGCGGGAACTCCCCCGGCGCGGCGCAGATCAACATGTTCGCGGACTATCTCGTTGGGAAGAACCCGCTCGAACGCGAGCGCCACTGGAGCGAGATGAAACGCGCGCTCCGGAAGTACGACCGGATGGGCATCGGTCCCATCGACGTCGCCCTCTGGGACTTTGCCGGCAAGTACCACGACGCCGCGATTCACGAACTGCTCGGCACCTATCAGACCGAGTTCCCGGCCTACGCCTCGACGTACCACGGCGACGAGAACGGTGGCCTCGACACGCCCGAGGCGTTCGCAGACTTCGCCGAGGAGTGTCGCGAGATGGGCTATCAGGCGTTCAAGATTCACGGCTGGGGCGGCAGCGAGGGCTCCCGTGACCTCGACAGGGAAATCGACGCGGTCCACGCCGTCGGCGACCGGGTCGGCGACGAGATGGACCTGATGCACGATCCGGCCTGCGAACTGGAGACGTTCGCCGACGCGCTCAAACTCGGCCGGGCGCTCGACGAGGTCGGCTTCTTCTGGTACGAGGACCCATACCGAGACGGCGGTGTTTCCCAACACGGCCACCGGAAACTCCGCCAGGCGCTCGATACGCCCATCTTGCAGACCGAACACGTCCGCGGATTAGAGCCGGCG
Organism: Haloarcula amylovorans; assembly: GCF_004681185.1. Taxonomy (GTDB): domain Archaea; phylum Halobacteriota; class Halobacteria; order Halobacteriales; family Haloarculaceae; genus Haloarcula; species Haloarcula amylovorans. Next base: position 36,345 of record NZ_SRIF01000004.1, read on the forward strand.
ACGGACTTCATCGCCAACGAAGCGACTGACTTCCTGCGGGCGGACCCCGAGTACGACGGCGGCATCACCGGCGCGATGAAACGCGCCAAGGTCGCCGAAGGGTTCGGACTGGACGTAGAGTTCCACGCGCCCGGTCCTGCCCAGCGACAGTGTATCGCGGCCATCCGCAACACCAACTACTACGAACTGGCGCTGGTCCACCCCGACTGTCCCAACACCCAACCGCCGGTGTACGAGGGCGACTACTCCGACATGCTCGACACCGTCGATAGCGACGGGATGGTGTCGGTTCCCGACGGTCCGGGACTGGGCGTCGAGTACGATTGGGACTACATCGAGGACAACAAGACCGGGAGCGTCCACACGTACGAGTGAGATGACATGACCTACAAGGCCGGTATCATTGGCACGGGCGGGATCGCCGGGATGGGCATCCTCGGGATGCACGACGAAGACGAGATCGGACAGAAGAAGGTCCGAGCGAGTCACGCGGGGGGCTACGATGCGGCCGACGGCGTCGAACTGGTCGCGGTGGCCGACGTCGACGAGGAGAAACTCGACCGCTTCGGCGAGGCATGGGACATCCCCGAATCGGGTCGGTACGTCGGCCACGCGGCCATGCTCGACGCCGAGGACCTCGACGTGGTCTCGGTGTGTACGCCGTCGTACCTCCACGCAGACCACGTTATCGACGCCGCCAGGGCTGCGGCCGCCCCGTCGCTCGTCTGGTGTGAGAAGCCCATCGCCTCCTCGGTGAGCGAGGCGGAGCGGATGGTCGAAACCTGCGCGGAGACGGAGACCGAGTTGCTCGTCAACCACTCGTTTCGCTTCACGAGCAAACTCCGGCGACTCCGTGACCTCGTTCGCGAGGAGGAAATCATCGGCGAGGTGCAGTCGGTCGCGACGCAGTTCCGCATGGAGTTGCTGCGGAACTCGACGCACTTACTGGATACGCTCGTCTATCTCCTAGACGACAGGGCGTCGCAGGTCTCGGGCTACATCACCGGCGAGAACGAGGCTGTCGACTCGTTGCAGGCGGCCGAACGCGTGGACGACGCTGGCGGTGGCGGTTTCGTCGTGATGGACGACGGGGCATTCGTGACCATCGACTGTACGATTCCCCGCGCCGAGTCCTCGATGACGCTCAACTTCATCGGCAACGAGGGGAAACTCTACCTGAACAACGACGACGGCGAGTGGCGCTACTGGCGGCTGGAGGGCGGTGACCACGTCGAAGAGCCGCTGCCCGGCATCGAGGGCGCGTGGACCTGGGACGAGGACTACCGCGACGCCTTCGCCAACGCCGCGTCGGACATCGTCTCGGTGCTGGACGGCGAGATGGCGAATCCCTCGACCGGCGAGGAAGCCACGCGCTCGCTGGAGATTATCGTGGGTTTCTACATCTCACATTACACCGGCGGGCAGGTATCCATCCCGCTGGACCGGCCACTACGCGACGTGACTATCACGTCCTGGTGAACCTCTGCCGTCGACGACGAGATTCGTTCCACATAACGAAACGAACGCTCGCGCGTTCGGGACACCTCTTTTATCTACTCGGCGACTCACGTACCGGTATGGCCGATGCCGACCGCGTCCGGCTCCGCTACGCGCCTGACGACGACAACATCGCTTCGGCGCTCCGCAGCGAGACGTTCGAACTGTACCTCCGCCGCTCCAAAGCGGGACCCGTCGGATCCGGCGACGAGTGGGAAGAAGTCGTCAACGACGGCTGCGGGCGGACCAGTCCGGTCACGCTTCGCGTCGAATCGGTAGCGGGCGGCACGACGGTCGGCGAACAGACAGCGTTCGAATTTCACTCCGCAACGACCGAGTGAGTGACCGTAATCGGTCGAGAGCTGCTCGCGTTTGCGCGACGGTGAGCCGAGCGAACGACGACGGATACGAACGGTAACCTAAGCGAATGACGACTCGCTCAACCGCGAAGAATCGACCTTTTGAAGCCGTGAAAGCACGGAATACTGGCAAGTAGGGCGGCGAGAGTAGGGTTAGAGACCACGCGTAACGGGCCATCTCTTCGGACACGAGTTTCGTAATACTGAACGCCCATTTCGACGCTTGGACGGAATCGTCGCAAACGTGTACCGACTCAGACAGTCGTCACCGGGTTCGAGAGGTGGCCGACGCGCTCGATGTCGATATCGACCTGATCGCCCGCTTCGAGCGTGAACTCCTCTTCGGGGACGAGCGACGTGCCGGTCAGTAACACCGCCGTCTCCGGGACAGTGTTGTGTTTCGTGAGATAGGAGACGAGTTCCTCGCAGGTCCGGACCATCTCGCCGGTCGAGGTTCCCTCCTCGTACAGCCGCTCGCCGTCTCGGTCGATAGTCATCGTCATCTTCAGGTCGTGTGGGTCGCCGACTGCATCGGGCGTGGCGACGCAGGGACCGAGCGAACACGCCCTGTCGTACACCTTCGCCTGCGGGAGATAGAGCGGGTTCTCGCCCTCGATGGACCGGCTACTCACGTCGTTGCCGACGGTGTAGCCCACGATGTCGCCGTTGTGGAGGACGATGCCCAGTTCCGGTTCGGGGACGTCCCACTTCGAGTCGCCGCGGATGCCGACGGCCTCGCCGGGACCGACGACGCGAGACGGCGTCGCCTTGAAGAAAATCTCCGGGCGGTCGGCCTCGTAGACGTTTAGGTACATCTCCGGCATCCCACTCTCGGCCTCGCGCGCCTGTTCGCTGATCTCGTAGGTGACGCCGGCGGCCCACACTTCGTCCACGTCGAGCGGAATCGCCGCGGCGGTCTCGTCGGGGACGGACACCGACGCCGCCTCCTCGACGAGCCGGCGGGCCACCTCGTCTACCGTCTCGCTGGCCACGTCAGCGACGTGAGCCAAGTCGTCGAAGGCGGTTACGCTCGGGCGGGCGGCGGTCAGATCGTACGCCTCGTCGGCCTCACGAGCGATGAGCCGCCGCTTTCCGTCCTCGGCGGTACAGTAGTATCGCATATCCCGGTATTGTACGCCGTAGGGTCTTGTCGGTTCCGGTGATTCTACCGTCACCAAAACTTTCTCGTAGGGGGGACACTTCGCATCAAACGATGAGCGAGACATACCACAACTACGTAGACGGTGAGTGGGTAGAATCGGAGACGGGGGAGACCTTCGAGAACACGAACCCGGCCGACCGGAGCGACGTCATCGGTGAGTTCCAACAGTCGAGCGAGGCAGACGCCGAAGCGGCCGTCGAGGCCGCGGCCGCCGCGACCGACGAGTGGGCAAACACGCCCGGCCCGGAACGCGGCGCTATCCTGCGCGAGGCGTCGAAGAACCTCGAAGCGCGCAAGGACGAATTGACCGAGACGCTCGTCCGGGAAGAGGGGAAGGCCCGCCCCGAGGCGGCCGGTGAGGTCCAGCGCGCCATCGACATCTTCTCATACTACGGCGCGAAGGCGAGCGACATCGGCGGCGACGTTAAGTCCTCTAGCAGTCAAGATACGACGCTCTACACGAAGAACGAGCCCGTCGGCGTCGCCGGCCTCATCACGCCGTGGAACTACCCTGTCGCCATCCCCGCGTGGAAGATTGCCCCGGCGCTGGCAACTGGGACGACCGTCGCCTTCAAACCCGCATCGCTCGCGCCGAACGTCGCCCGAAAGCTCGTCGAGTGTCTGGACGAGGCCGGTCTCCCCGACGGCGCGCTCAACTTCGTGACTGGTCCCGGAAGCGCCGTTGGCAAGACATTCTCCACCCACGACGCCATCGACGCCGTCTCCTTCACCGGGAGTTCGGCCGTCGGCGAGACCGTCGGCGACCAGGCCAACGAGACGGGCAAGCGCGTCCAACTGGAGATGGGCGGGAAGAACCCCGTCGTCGTCATGGACAGCGCCGACGTGGACGAGGCGGTCGACATCGCCGCGTCCGGCGCGTTCGGCGTCACAGGTCAGGCCTGTACCGCCTGTTCACGGGCCATCGTCCACGAGGACCTCTACGACGAGTTCGTCGAAGGGGTCGTCGAAGCCGCCGAGTCCATCGACATCGGTCCCGGACTCGACGGGGCCGACATGGGACCGCACGTCAGCGAGAGCGAACTCGAGAGCACGCTCGAATACGTCGACGTCGGTAGCAACGAGGGCGCGACGCTCGAAACCGGCGGCGAGGAGGTCGATGCCGGCGACGGCTTCTTCGTCTCGCCGGCGGTGTTCTCCGACGTGGAACCGGACATGCGCATCGCCCAGGAGGAGATCTTCGGGCCGGTGCTGGCTGTCATCCCGGTCAGTAGCTACGACGAGGCGCTGTCGGTCTCGAACGGCGTCCGCTACGGGCTCTCGGCCAGCATCGTCACGCAGGACCTCTCGGAGGCGCACAACTTCGTCGAGGACTCCGAGTCCGGCGTCGTGAAGGTCAACGAGAAGACGACCGGTCTCGAACTGCACGTGCCCTTCGGTGGCATGAAGGACTCGTCGAGCGAGACCTATCGCGAGCAAGGCGACGCGGGACTGGACTTCTACACCCTCTCGAAGACGGTCTACCTCAACTACTGAAGCCCGCCGTCGTCGCCCCAGCTTCTCTGCGGTTTTTCTCACTCGACCAGTTGCGTGATCGAGTGTCGCTGGCGACTCGCCGGCCGCAGTCGCCGACAATGGGTATCTGCAGGATGTCGATGCGCTTGGTCTCGCTCTCGGCGGTCCCGTCGCCACAGTCGGAGATCACCCGGACGATTCGATGGATATTAGCAACAATATCGATTCGCTGACTTCGGCGAATTTGCCGTATAGACTAGCAAGATGTCTTATTTATATATAAAAATGCAGTATATGGGGGCGTCTAGAAGCATCTGGCTACAAATATGCCCATATAGGAACAATATTCGGCCTAAAATGGCCGAATAGTGCTATTCGGGAGTTGTCAGTCGCCGGAAACGGGCGTCTCCTCTTCGTCCCCGTCGAAGCCGCTGGGACCCGGCGTTCCGCGAACGTCACCCCCGCGCCACGTCTCGCTGCTGAACCACGTCCATGCGATGAGCGCACCGACGACGTTCGAGACGAAGAATGCGATCCAGATACCGCGTGGATCGGGTTGGGCGAGGAACCAGAAGTCCGTCGCTAACACGCCGCGCGAAGCGACCCACGCGATGGGGAGTCGAACGACGGCCAGCGTGGCGACGGAGATGGCGGCTGCGATCATCGTCTTTCCGGCACCGCGGAAGCCACCGGAGAACGCACGCATGATGCCGATGAAGCCAAAGGAGAGGGCGACGTAGCGGAGGAAGGTCGTCCCGTGGTCCAGCACGGCCGGATCGTCGGTGAAGACGGTGACGATCGGCTCGGGCACGAAGAAGATGAGCACGCCGGCGGCACCGAGGACGGCGAACAGGAACTTCGCGGCGACGTAGTTCGCCTTCGCCGCTCGGTCGTACTTTCCGGCACCGATGTTCTGGCCCGTCATCGTCTCCACCCCGCGGGCGACGGCGATGGCGGGCAGGAAGATGACCGAGAAGACGCGGGTGCCGATACCGAACGCGGCGACGACGGAGGTAGAGAACAGGCCCACGACGAGCAACAACGCGTTGATCGAGAGCGCGCGGCCGGTCCCCTCGATGCTGGCCGGGATCCCGATCTGGAGAATCTTCCGCAGGTACTGCGTGTCTGGCACCATATCCGAGAGGTGGATCTGTATCCCGCGGTTCCCCGAGAGCATGATGGCGACGCCGACGGCCATCGCCAGACTGCGCGAGAAGACAGTCGCGATGGCCGCGCCCTGAATCCCCATCTCGGGGAAGGCAACGGTGCCGAACAGCGGGGCGTTTTCGAGAAGCGTCCATCCGTTGATGAGGAACGGGTCGAGGACGACGTTGATCACGACGGTCCCGAACATGACGAACATCGGCGTCAACGTGTCGCCCGCGCCGCGCATCAGCGAGATGAACACGAAGAAGCCGAACATGAACGGCAGGCCCAGTGCGACGACCTCCATGTAGGCTGTCGCGCCGGGAAGCACGTCTGGCGATGCACCGAGGAACGAGAGGAACGGTCTGACGACGAGGTAGCCGAGTCCACCCAGCAGCGCCGAGGCGAGAAAGGCAAACGTGAACGTCTGCGAGGCGGCGTACTCGGCCTCCTCTGTCTCGTCCGCGCCCGTGTGCTGGGCGACGAGGACGCTCCCGGCTACCGACAGGCCCATTCCAAGCGAGATGAGCAGAAACACCATCGGGAAGGCGAAGGAGACGGCCGCGAGCGCTTCGGTCGAGTACTGGCCGAGCCAGAAGGTGTCCGCGAGGTTGTACGCCGTCTGCATCAGATTCGTGATGACGATGGGCAGCGACAGGAACAGGAGCGGCTTGACGATGCCGCCCTCGGTCAGGTCTAACTCGTCCTGTCCCTTGAACAGGCTCACGCCACCACCTCCGGCGACCACCCGAGTCGCTCCCGCAGATCAGCTTCGATGAGCTGGCGGGTCTCCTCGGGGGCTTCGCCCAGCGCGACCTGTCGTGCGTGCGTAGCGTTGATAGCGGTGACGACGAGCCGTGCGACCGTCTCCGGGTCGGAATCTCGAAAGTGACCACTCTCGATGCCCTCGCGGACGGCGTCGGCGACGACGCCACGCATCAGTTTGTCCATCTCGACGAGGCGGTCGCGGTACGCATCGTGGAAGGGAGCCTGCGCCTTGAGTTCCATGAGCGCGACGGCGAACTCGCCGTTGCCGTCCTTCGGGGGCGAGAAGACGACGTTCAGGAACGTTTCGAGCCGTTCGCGCGGATCACTCGCACGAGCGGCCAGCTTCCCCTCGAATCCGTCTAACATCTCGTCTAGAAACGCCCGCAACAGCCCCTCCTTCGTATCGAAGTGGTAGTGAATCGCTGCCGTCGAGAGCGAGGATTCGTCGGCTATTCGCTGGATCGTCAACTCGGCGTACCCATGCGCACAGAGAGCACGACGGGTCGCCTGCATTATCTCGGTTCGCGTGTCCGTTTCCATCTGTCACCCGAACTTACTGACTGGTCAGTCAAAAGGCTTACTGACTGGTCAGTCAGTCACGAGGCAGGCAGACATCGACGACGAGCGCGAGCGCAAGCCCGTTCCGGGATTGCGCGTGAACGGATTCGGTTGCGGTTGTTCCGCGGCGGGGCTGTCGGCGTGGCACCGAGCCGCAAGTGACGTATGGCCGTACAAGCGCCTTACCGCCCGTAACGGAGACCTACTAGAAAGTATTCGACTGCTATCAAAATGGAATGGGTCACTTCCCGAGGACATGCACGTCGGTCGAACCCGGATATCGCCTCGGTCCCAGCGGGGCGGTGGCAGATGACTATGAGTGGTGCAGTGACCGTTGTTCGCGTACTCGTCGGCTCGCTGCTCGTTTGCGGCGCTCTCGGTGCGGGCTGGACGCCCGTCTCTGGTCAGACGACCGAGGAACTCCAAACGGACCATCTCCAAGCGACTCCCGACTCCGGGCAGGCCCAGACTGCCGACAGGAAGACTGCACGTAGCGACGGAGAAATCGACCCACGACTCCTGAACCGTTCGGGTTCGGTACCGGTTCTCGCTCGCCTCTCTGCCGTCTCGGTTCCCGACGACGCTGACCGCGACGAGACCGTCGGACGGCTCAAGCGACAGAGCGGTCGCAGTCAGACTGCGCTCCGCTCGTTCGCCCGCTCACACGACGGGATCCGCGTCGTGAACCGGTTCTGGCTAGTCAATCGGGTTCTGCTTCGCATCGATCTCGCCCGAACGAATTTGTCCCGGGTCGCGGCGGTCGATGGTGTCGAGCGACTCGGATACGTACCGAAGGAGAATGCGACTGAGAGCCGAGACAGTCAGACGACTCGCAACGCAACCGCCGAGGCGACGCCGGGACGTGACGGCGCTCGACCGACACAGAACGGCAGTGAGGCCGACCAGCGCTCTCGGCAGGTCGCCTGGCAGATCGCGGCGACGAACGCGACGGGCGTCTGGGACCGCTACGACACGCGGGGAGACGGCGTTCGCGTGGCAGTCCTCGACCGCGGGATAAACACTCGCCATCCGACACTGGAACTCTACACCGAGGACCCCGACGACCGCCAGTATCCGGGCGGCTGGGCAGAGTTCGACAACGCCGGAAACCGACTCGATGGGTCCCGTCCACACATCGCTCGTGCCCACGGACAATCGACGAGCGGGCTCGTCGCCGCCGATAACGCCAGCGGCTACGCCCACATGGGCGTCGCGCCCGACGTCGAACTGCTGCACGGGGCCATCAACGGCAATCGGGAGGCGGCACTCGTCGGCGCGATTCAGTGGGCCATCGAAGCCGACGCGGACGTCGTGAGCATCAGCCAGGGGTACCCAATAACCCAGCGGCGCAACGACCCGCTCGTCCGAGCAGTCCGGCGGGCCCAACGTCTCGGTATCGTCGTCGTCGGCTCTGCCGGGAATAACGGACCGGGTGAGCGGTCGGTGACTAACCCCGGTGCGATCTACGAGACGATCGCTGTCGGTGCGACCGATAGAGAAGGGCGCGTGACGTCGTTCTCCTCGTCGGGAACCTACGAGAAATTCGAGGGGCCGATAGCCCGAGACCAGCGGCAAACGGTCACCTATCCGCCGACGTGGCCGCTCGAATACGGAAAGCCAGACGTCGTCGCGCCGGGGCGAGGCGCCGTCGTGCCCGCGGGCACGGATGGGACGCGCCGATTCAACGGAACGAGCGCTTCGACGCCGCTCGTGGCCGGAACTGTCGCCCTCATGGAAAGCGCTAGCGACGAGTCGGTCCATCCTGGTATCCTGAAGACGGCACTCCGATGTAGCGCGAGTCCGCCCGCGAACGCCGACGAAGTCGACGCGAGTCGATACGGCGCGGGAGCGGTCGACGCGTTCGCAGCCACGAAACGCGTCGTCGATGGACAGGGCATCGAGGGGACCATCGTCGACCGGAACGGCGAGTCGATTCCGCGCGCTCACGTCACGGTCTCCGACTGTGCCTCCTTCGCGTCTCGGTCCGGCACCTACGGCCTCTCGACCGCGGCCGGTCGCCAGACGCTCCGCGTGACGGCTCCCGGCTACGAATCACGGACGGTCACCGTCGACGTGCCCGAGGGCGAATACGTCACGCGCGCTATCACGCTCGAACGGGGGCCGCTGGTCCAGTCGTGGAACGACACTTATCCGCGCGATTTTCGCCCGCGTGACGGCGAGGAGTCACAGACCGGCACCGTCCGCGCGGAGGTGACCGGCCTCGAAGCGCTTCGCATCGATGCCGGCGAGAACAACACGATTCCGCTTCGGCGGATAGACCCGCGCGTAGTCGTCTACCGGGAACCGGACGCGGTAGCGTCCGCCGTTCGATTCGGCGAGTGGGTCCAGTTCGAGGAGTCGGAGACGAACTACGTCGTACTGTCGCTGGAACTCGATGGGGAACGGAAGGGCGTCCTCGACCTCGACGTGACGCTCCGTGGGAGCGATAGCGAAACCGTCAGGGACGTTTCCGCGCAGTTCTCCGCGCCGCCGACTCCGACCGCGACACCGTCATCGTCACCAAAACCATCTCCGACCGCAGCACAGACGCCGACGCCCACGGCGGCTCCGACGCCCGACCCGACTGCGAGTCCGGTACCGACCGAGACATCGACGGCGAAAGAGACGGAAACGCCGACGCGAGTCCGAGCGGTTACCGCGACCGAAACACCGAGGGAAGCACGAACGGTTACAGCAACGGAAACGCCGACGGAGACGCGAACCGAGACGACAGAGCCGACGGGACGGGTCTCTGTCCCCGAGCCAGACGACGATGCTCCGTCGTCAGACTCTCCCAGTCAGCCAGCGCCGCGGACGGACGTAACCAGCCGCACCTCGACACTGCAACCGACTACGACGGCGGAACAGGCAGTCGAGACGACGAGAGCGATCTCGACCGGGACTGACCCCGCGAGGCGGGCCACTGCCAACTCGCCGACCGTGACGGCGACGGAGCCGGAACCTGTCACTTCGGCCCCGTCCGGACAGCGGTCACCCGCGAGAACGAATGAGCGCGACGAGCCGGTAGCGACTACGAAGCGCTCGACCGCGCTCTCTAACGCCGCTCGGAACTCGCCGACACCCTGGCCGCTTCCGGCAGCCAGCCTCGCGGCTATCGCCCTCTTCGGCGCAGGCTATCTGACGCTTCGAGCAAGGTAGCCCGTCGGAGCCGTCTTTGGGTTCGCCCATCGAAGCGTTCGTAATCGCTCACTCGATGTCACTGTCCTCGTCTGCAGGCACACGTCCCTCTCGCCGAAGCGTCGGCGCGCAGCGATATTCGCGCTGAACGTGCGTCGGTCAGTCGTCTGCCTCGACGGCGTCGGCGGTCGGGATCGTCACATCGGTCAACTTGGCTTCTATCTCCTCGCGTCGGTCCTCGAACTTCCCGGGGAGGACGAGGCGGCCGCCGAGGTCGTCGAGCGGCTCGTCGCTGGTGTAGCCGGGGTCGCGGGTGGCGAGTTCGAACAGGACGCCGCCGAATTCTCGGAAGTAGACCGACCGGAACCAGTGGCGGTCGATCTGCTGGGTCGGGCGCAGCCCCGCGGACTGCACGGCCTCGCGCATCGCCCGCTGGTCCTCGTCGGTCGGCGTCTGGAAGGCGACGTGGTGGACCGTTCCATGGCCCTGTCGCCCGCCCTGGATGGTCGGGAGTACGTCGACGTACCTACCGACGGGACCGGCGGCGGCGAAGCGGGTTCGCTCGTCACCGGGGGTGTCGCCTTGGGCTTGTTCGGTTGCGACTTCTTCGAGGCCCATCGTCCGGAGGAGGTCCGTTGTGGGGTCGGGGTCGGCGAGCCAGAGCGTCACCGAGTGGAAGCCGCGGATGGCGACGTCTTCGGGGACGAACTCCGTCCACGGAACCGTGGGGTCGTCGTCGCCGATTTCGACCGCAACGAGTTCGACGGGGAGGTCGTCGGGGTCGCGGAACGGGAGCACGGTTTCACCGAAGCGCTCGACGCGCTCGTCGTAGTCGACGCCGTACTCCTCGAAGCGCTCCTCCCAGTAGTCGAGGCTGCCTTCGGGAACGCGGAACGCGGTCCGAGAGACCTGTCCGGAGCCGACCTTTCCCTGTTTCATGTCTTCCCAGGGGAAGAACGTCATGCTCGTCCCGGGAGTCCCCTCGGCGTCGGCGAAGAAGAAGTGGTAGGTGCCGGCGTCGTCCTGATTGATCGACCGCTTGACCAACCGGAGACCGAGCGTCTCGACCCAGAAGTCCATGTTCTGCTGGGGGTTGCCCGCGATACACGTCACGTGGTGGATGCCCGGCGTCGGCGTCGGAGTTGTCATGTACGAGCGTAGGGACTGCAGGAACTTGAGTACGTGCTGACGTGAGTGTTACCGGGTCAGGCGCTGTGTTCGCTCTCGACGGCCTGCCCGTCTGCTGGCGAGAGCCGCGAGAGGCGCATCGCGTTCCCGGTCACGCCGAGCGTCATGCCGGCGTCGCCAGCGAGGACCGCCAGCCAGATCGGAACGTAGCCGAAGGGGACGGCGACGGCGAGCCCCGCTTTCACGGCGAGGCTGGCCCAGACGTTCTGTCGGATGACGCCGTTGGCGTCACCGGCCAGTTCGTAGAGGTAGGGAAGCTTCGAGAGGTCGTCGCTCATCAGCGCGATGTCGGCGGTTTCGAGCGCCGTGTCCGTTCCGGCGGCCCCCATCGCCACGCCGACCGTTGCGGTTGCCAGCGCCGGCGCGTCGTTGATGCCGTCGCCGACCATCGCCACACCATCATATTCGGCGACGAGGTCATCGATGACTTCGACCTTCTCGTCGGGGAGCAGTTCCGCGCGGTAGTCGTCGACGCCGACCTGTTCGGCGATTGCGCGAGCGGTCCGTTCGTTGTCGCCGGTGAGCATGACCGTGCGCTCGACGCCGAGGGCTTTCAGTCGGGCGACGGCGTGTTTCGCCTCGGGGCGGACCTCGTCGGCGACGGCGATGACGCCCTCTAGTTCCGCCTCGGTCCCGACGAGGACGACGGTCTTCCCCTCCGCCTGCAACTCGGGGACGGTGTCCTCTAAGAGGTCCAGACAGTTGTTGCGCTCGCAGATAGTCTGTGCGGTCCGGGTGACGACACCACCGTCGGTCGTCGCGTGGACGTGCGAGAGGTCGAAGCCCAACTCCTCGAACAGGCCGGGCTTACCGGCGAAGTGCGGCGTCCCGTCGAGGTCCGCCTTGACACCCTTGCCGGTGATGCTCTCGAACGCCTCGATATCACGTCCGGCGGCCGATTTCCCGTCGGCGTGGGCGACGATGGCCTCGCCGATGGGGTGTTCGCTGCGCTGTTCGAGGCCGCGCGCACAGCGGAGCACGTCCGTCTCGTCGTTACCGTGAAGCGGGACGACGTCGGTGACAGTGAGTTCGCCCTTCGTCAGCGTCCCGGTCTTGTCGAAGGCGACGACGTCGACGGCTCCCATCGCTTCGAGGTGGTTGCCGCCCTTGATGAGCACGCCGTTCTTCGCGGCGCTGGTGATGCCCGAGACGACGGAGACGGGCGTCGAGATGACGAACGCACAGGGACAGGCGAGCACCAGCAGGGTGAGCCCGTAGACGATGGCTGTCGACCACGAGGTCGCGAGGACGAACGGCGAGGCGACCGTGACGAGAACGGCGAACGTGACGACGACCGGCGTGTAGTACGCCGAGAACCGCTCGACGAACTGCTCGCGTTCGGTCTTGTTCGACTGGGCGTCTTCGACCATCTCGACGATGCGCGAGAGGGTGTTGTCCGCTGCCGTCGCAGTGACCGCTACCTCGACGTACCCTTCTTCGTTGATGGTCCCGGCGTACACCTCGTCACCCTCGCTCTTGTCGACGGGGACGCTCTCGCCGGTGATGGGGGCCTGATTGACCGCGCTCTCGCCCTCGACGACGGTGCCGTCCATCGGAATCTTCTCGCCGGGTCTGACGACCACGATGTCGCCGACTTCGACCGAGTCGACGGGAACCGTCACTTCCTCGCCGTCACGCTTGACGGTCGCTTCGTCGGGCGAGAGGTCCATCAGTTCGGTCAGGGAGTTGCGCGCCCGGTCCATCGCGTACCGCTCTAACAATTCGGCGATGCTGAACAGAAACGCGAGCGTCGCGGCCTCGAAGTACAGCCCCTCGCCGAAGGCGAGGCTGGCGACCAGCGCGCCAAGAATGGCCGTCGACATCAGGAAGTCGATGTCGAGGTTGCGGTTCCGTGCGGAGTAGTAACCGTTGCGGAGAATCTCTTGGCCGCCGACGGCGATGGCGACGAGGAAGAGCACGTCGGCGACGAGAAGTTCGCTGCCGAGGACGGTCGCCACCTGCGCGTTCTGCCCGGTCAGGGCGAACTCGAAGAGGAGCCCGAGTGCGACGAAACCGCCGCTTACCCACGTCTTTACCGCGCGGGAACTCCGCCAGATGTTCCCCGATGACTCCTCGTTCTCACCGCTTTCCGCTCCCTCGCCGGTCGTGCCGGTGACTTCGTAGCCAGCCGCTTCGATGGCTGAGACGATCTCCGCCTCCGCGAGTGCCGAGGCGTCGTACGTGGCGGTTACCTTCCCTGTCGTGGGTTGGGTCTCGTACGCCGAGAGACCGTCGAGGCCCGAAAGCGCGTTCTCTATCTTCCCGGCACAGGAGGGGCAGTCCATCTCGGGGACGGTGAACTTCACCGTCACCGTCTCGGCGTCCTCGGCGCTGTAGCCGGCCTTCTCGACGCGCTCGACGACGTCCGCTCTGCTGGTCTCGCCACCGTCGAAGGCCACCGAGAGCATTCCGGTCGTCACCTGCGGGTCGACGGTGTCAATCCCGTCGAGTTTCCGGACGCTGTTTTCGACCTTGCCTGCACACGACGGGCAGTCCATCTCGGGGACCGAGAGGTGGGCGACCTCGCTCCGGTCGCTCGCTTCGACGACTAACCCGTCCTCACCGTCCTCGGCCACGCAGTCGCCGTCTCCGTGTCCGTCGTCGGCGTGGTCGTGTTCGTTGGAGTCATCATGTGATTCGGGTGAATCCCCGTTCGGTGCGGTCATTATCGGAGACTAGCCTTCCTCAGTTAATAATCCTCCTGCTATCGATGTCCGCTTAGATGGTCCAAATTGGCAATATTGTAGCCCTGAGTTATTAACTCAGAGTGGGCGCGGCGCTGGAGCTGGGTCAGTCTCTACAACGCTGACCGCTACTTCGCGGAGAACGCTCGGGACACTATCCAGTGGTCGGGCGGCGAGTCAGACGACACCCCGAAAACCGAAGAAAAGCTGCGTGTCCGCAGTCGATCGACGCGACGTTACCGACCGAGGACGTGTCGAGCGAGGAAGCCGACGGCGAGACCGACGCCGAACGCCGTCGCCGCGCTCTGTCGCTTCCGCTGTTGGGCCTCTTCCGGGAACTTCTCTTCGGCGAGGTCGAAGACGACCCGGCCGAGTTCTGTCTTCAGGCTCTCGGTTTGCTGTGCCTTGCTGTCCTGTGCGCGCCGCTTTGCCTTCTCGAACTGCTTGTTGAGGTTCTCTCGCGCTTGCTGTCGGCTTTCGCTTTCGTTCGTCATGTTCGGGCAGTCGGTTTCGCACCTGCTAATGGTAGTGCCTGCACATGCTTGCAGGATAGAGGCGCGTTTGCTGGCGCGTCTCGGATTCACTCACTGCTTTTCCGGCGGGATGAACGGCCCGACCGAGACGGTTCGGCGGGCGATTGTCGCCGCCCGGAGGATGTAGGCGATGAACGCCGTGAACGGCGAGACGATGATGCCGATACCGACCGAGACGACGAGCGGTAGTAGCGAGGGCGGAATCGTGGTCGTCGAGTTCGTCCGGTAGAGGAAGGTGAGCGAGATGCTTGTCACCAGTGCCACCAGACCAGTGTAGACGATGATCCGCGAGAGGCGAGCGAAGTCCTGCTGGAGCGAGAGCGTCTTGAAGAACTGCCGCGAGATGGCGATGGCCTCCAGTAGGTCGTCGACGGCGTCCAGGTTCTCGCGCAGTTTCCGGGGAAGGGCCTCGGCGTGCGCGTTCCGGATGTGGCGAACGGCGGTCATGTTCTGGGCGTACTCCGTCCCGAGAACGACGTTGAGCACGTCGACGATGTTCTCCTCTGATTCGAGGTGGTCGTCGATGTCGTCGCCGTACTCGCTGAGGCCGCGCATCGCGTCGCGGACGCCGTCGGGGACCTCTCTGTCCGAGTCCGAAACCGTCTCCTCGAAGGACGATGCGCGATCGCTGAGCACCGTCGCAGTGAGTGAGAGGAACTCGGCGGGGTCGTTCGGACTCGTCGGCGTCCCGGATAGCTCCTCGACGGTCCCGCGGAGCGACCGAGTCCCGTCGAGGCGGTCTGAGAGCGAGTCGGGGGTACCGAACACCCGCGAGAGGATGAACTGGTTGATCGAGAGCGAGATGGTCACGAGCGTCACGACGCCGGAGGTGAGCCCGCTTGCGAATACCGTTGCCGCTTGGCTACTGGGCCCGACGGTGAGCAGCCCGAGCCAGAGGAGGCCGCCGATGACGACGACGACGAGGACGGTGAGACAGGTCGCGACGGTGATTCGATTTCCGCCCAAGAGAAACCAGTGGAGGGCCCGTTCCCGGACTCCCTCCGTAGTCGAGACAGAGGAAGAGACGCCAAATCCCATACTGACTGGTCGTCGTCCGACTCGAAGCGGGTTCTGCATGCATTTCCCGTCGTTGAGCGCTATCAGTGCGTTTCCGACCGGGGACGTTCGACGATGGTGCCCTCCGCACCGACGGCGACCGCGCGCTCCCGACCGAGAGCGAGGCCCCGGAGCGGGACGTTCGCCGGCGTCAGCGTTCGCTCCCACTCGGTCGCGTTCGCGTCCCGTTCGTACACTGTTCCGCCATCGCCGCTCGCGAGCCACAGCGTCTCGTCGAGCGCGAGCGCCGACAGCGATCCCTCGTCCAGTCGCTCGGGCGTCCATCGACCGCCGTCGTAGCGATGAACGACGCCGCTATCGTCGCTGACCGCACACGCGTCGGCGTCACTCGCCGCGACGTCGGTGAGCGTCCCGTCGGCCCCGTCGAGTCCCATCTGGGTGAAGGTCCGGCCGCCGTCGTCCGTCTGGAAGACGCACTGGTTGGTGTCGCAGGCGTAGCCGACCGACGCGTCGAGTAGGGCGACGCTGGCGAGACTCGACCCGCTTCCCGGCGACACTGGTTCGTCCCAAACCGTCTCCCCGTTCCGGTGGCGGCCCCGACGAACCTGTCCGGACCCGTCTATCAGCAGGACCGTCTCGTCGTCGGCCGTACCGGCCGCGGCCACGCCCGTGAGGTTGTTCGTGTCGTCGTTCGGTGCGGAGTAGTCGACGTGCTGACCGCTCTCGGGGTCGAGACGGCCGACGGCCCCGCTGTCGCCGGCGACCCAGACGCCGCCGCCTTCGACGGCGTCGACGCCGTGAAGCGCGTTCGACTGCGCGCCGGGACCGTCGGACAGCACGGCGCTCCACCCGTCGCCATCGTCGGCGAGGACGCTCCCCTCGGACCCGACGGCGTAGGCCGTCCCGTCGGCGACGGCCGCGTCGTGGAGCGTCTCCTCGCAGGGGACGGTCGCGGTGGTCCACGTGGGCGGCGGCTCCTGGTCCTGTACCGACTCGGATTCCTGCGTTGCCGCCGGTTCTGGCTTTGCTTCCTGCGCTGCCGCCGATCCCTGTGACGCGTCCGATTCCCCCGTGGTCGCTGCATCGGTTGATTCGGTCGGTGGCGCACTCTCCTGAGTGGTATCCGCCTCCCATCCACGGTTCGAGTCGGTTGATTCGGTGGGCAGGTCACTCGCTTGACGGCCGGTGTCGGCCACGTCGTGTTCCGTGGAGGAACTTCGGAAGTAGAGGACGACTGGGGGAACGAGATACGCAGCGATGGCGACGACGGCGAACAGACGGTTGATAAACGTCAACATACCAAATGCCGTCAGCGCCGCCGTTGCCACCGCGTGTTGCCACGTCTTCGTATATCGCCTGAAGAACGGGCCGAACCCGTCGGTACGAGCGAGATTACTCATCACCTGTCACTGGGACGCTGAGACACTCGGGTCTTTCCCCGGCATTCTGGGCCACTGGCGACTCGATGGGAGCACAGGCCGGGATTTTTTCCGTGCGTCTCTCGACGCGGAAACATGGACCTCTCTTCTCCGACGCTCGACCGAGAGCGCCTCGGATGGTGGGCGCTCGTCTTCGCGGTCGGGCTGGCGCTCCTGTTCGTCCTCCACTCGTTCGTCGGGACGTTCGTGCTCGCGCTCTTCGTCTACTACGGTATCCGACCACTGAACCAACGGTTGGAGTCCGTCTTCTCGCCGGGGACGGCCGCGCTGGTCTCGTTGCTCGTCGTCGCGCTCCCTGCATTGCTGCTTATCACCGCGGTCGTCGTGATGGGAGTCACGCAACTGTTGTCGGCCGGCGCGCTCGACGGGCTCAGACAGACGATACAGCCGTACCTCCAGACCCAGTCGCTGGACCTGTTAGAACGTGTTCGTTCGCTGGTGACCGGTGGAGCGTCCGGGTCGCCGATGGACTTACTCATGCAAGGTGCGGGCGTCCTCTCGACGCTCGCCGGCGGCGGGATGCATCTGTTCCTCGCCGTGACGGCCGCGTTCTACCTCCTGCGAGACGACGCCCGACTCGCGTCGTGGTTCCGCTCGACGGTCGGTGGGACGGGAACGACGGCCCACGCTTACGTGACCGCCGTCGACGATGACCTCGGCACTATCTACTTCGGAAACGTCCTCCTCGTCGGTATCGTCGCCGTTCTCGCCGCGGTGGTGTACAACGGCTACAATGTACTTGCCCCCGCCGCGGTCTCGATGCCGGCACCGACGGCGCTAGCGTTGCTCACAGGACTGGCAAGTCTCGTCCCCGTCGTCGTCGGCAAACTCGTCTACGTTCCGCTCGTCGCCTTCCTCGGCGTCCGCGCCGCTCGGAGCGATCCGTCGCTGTTGATCTATCCCGCAGCGCTGTTCGCCGTCTCACTGGTCCTCTTGGATCTCCTCCCCATGACGTTTCTGCTGCCGAAAGTCGCCGGACAGGCGACGCATACAGGATTGGTCCTGTTCGCGTACATCCTCGGCTCTATGCTGTTCGGCTGGTACGGTCTGTTTCTGGGACCGCTCCTCCTCGTCGTCGGGATTCAGGCCGTCAGAATCGTCCTCGAAGAGCTCTTGGATGGCGACCCGGTGTCGCCGGAAGTCACGTCCGCCGAGTCGCTGGGATCGGACCCGAACGAAGCGGACTCAGCCGAAGACGGCTAAATCGGCCTCGTTTCGTGAACCGGCACTCGCGCTGGGCCGAGATATCTCGCTTCGTGACTCTCCCCGGAAACCACTGATGCTTGCAAATGCCGGGTGTGCCGAGCAGCGTCATCTCTCGCTCTTTGATTCGATGTTTCTGTGATCATAGTTCACATACCACTATGTACGGCCGAAAGAGGTTGCATTCGAAGGCCGCAGCGGTATCCGGGTGGCACGCGTTCGTCAACCTAGAATGAGTGATTCTACCGGCGACGAACAGCTGGACCGCATCGAGCAGGGATTAGACGCGCTGTTCGCGACCGAAGTCGCCAAGGAGGTCCTCGAAGCGGTCGATTTCGAGGCGATACTGGCCGACGAACCGGCGGAGGACCCGATCGAAATCGACCGTCTCGCACAGGCCATTGGCCGACCAGTGGGTCGCATCCTCGCTACCCGCGTCATCGGGGGTAGCGGAGCGGCGGGCCTCGCAAAGCAGACACTCGGCAGCGAAGTGGGCAGTCGCGTCGCCGCGAAGACGTTCCGTGTCGCCGTCGAGAACGTCGATACCCAGGAAGTCGCCGAGACGCTTATCGAACTCGACAAGGAGACGCTACCCGGCCCGGCTCTACAGGACATCGTCGGCCCCGCCATCGAGGACAGCGATGTCTTCGCCTTCGGCCACGAGGACCTGCCGGAAGCTGTCGACGCAGGCCCGGACGCGAGCGGCGTCCACGACGCGGGTGGGGCCAACCACACGGGACCGCTCGACGGCACTGATGTCGGCGATGGAACCGGTCCAGAAGAGTAACTCTCGATTTCGTCCCGGTTGGTCTGTGACTGTGAGAGATTTTCTTTGCGCCGGTATTCGACCCGTTTAGCGCTGTGAACCCCTGAGGATGAGCGGACCGATGGCGAGGGTGCGTTTTGCCACTGTCGCCACTCGGGCGATGTAGGAGACCAACAGGAGGTGTGGCAACAGCGTCACCGTGAACGCCGCAGTGACGACCAGCGTTATATGGGCAAAACCGAAGGTGGACCCCGGAAACGAGGACTCGCCGATGAACGCCAGCATCGCGCCGGCGATGATGAGTGCCGGGACCGATATGTAGAGGATGAGCTGTGATAGATTGACGAGCGCCCACTCGAAGTAGAGCGTCTTGATGTGCTCGCGGGCCGGGCCGAACATCGCCAGCGTGCTCCGCAACCCTTCGAAGAGTTCCCTGTCGTCGTCGGTGAGACTCTCTTCGTACTCGTATTCGATTCGCTCGACGTGGAAAATTTTCCACCCGTAGTTGTAGTTGAGTGCGGCGAACAGGACACCGAAGGAACCGAAGTTCGCGCCGTCGAGTTGCTCTCGAACTTGCTTTGCGTTCCCGATTATGCTGGTCGTGAACTCGTCGATCTCCGCTTTCAGCTCTTCGTTGTCGTTGCCCGCAACGGCCTCGCGCAGGTTGCGGGCTCGAGTCTCCGATGCGTCGACGATGTGGCGAAGGAACGCCGATGGGTCGGCGGGGACGGGACGGTCGACGAGTTCGCGCGTGTAGTCTCGAACGTTCATCGTGCTGCTCATGCGCTCGTGTTGGTCACCGAGCGGCCCGTTCTCCTGTGAGATGACGAGCTGACTGATAGTCACCACGAGGGTCGTCCCGGTGATTATTGCGCCGATCATCGTCGAGAATATCGTCTCGATAGTGTCCTCGCTCTGCAAGTCGGCGTGAAATGCTGGGTAGAACTCCGTCCCGACCAGCGTGACGGTGACGAACACGATGAGTGCTAATAGTCCAGTCAATACAAGGCGGTTCGCACCGAGCATTATCCAGATTTTGGCGCGACTCTCGTCTGCACGCTGGCGCATCGTGTTGGCCGTCCCGATGTCCGCTTCGGCGTCGGGGTCGAGTTCCGTCTCGAACTCGATATCCGTGTCCTCGTCAGGGTCGACGGCCGAGTTCATTGCTCCGTATCGTCGGACTCTGCCGGACGCTTAAAGAGGAGAAACTTCGTCCCGCCGCCGCCCGTGTAATCGACGGTGCCCGTGAGCTCCCAGCCCTCGCTCCCGAGTTCGTTGAGTTGGCTCTTCGGGTCGACTGACTCTTTCTGGGTCACTCCTTTGGGGACCTGGAGCGTCTCGTACTCCCAGGGGCCGCGATACCTATCTGTCATACGTCCTACGAATGGGGTCTGCGAGCCGCGCCGCTGTGGGCGTTCTTTCGTCTCGGCGACGAGAACCATTGGCCAGTTCGCGGGGTGGCAACGTCGTCATAACTGAGTTACGAGAGGATACGAGGCTATCGACTATGCCCTGACGGCTTTCAGTTGCAGGCACGCGCACCTCGCTACGCCCGGTTCGCCCTTGCGATGGCTGGCAGATGGCCTTTGGCTCCTGCAGTGAAACGTGAACGTATGTCACAGCATCCGACCGTCGAAGATGTCGAGGAGGGCGACGAGTACTATCACGTCCGGTATCGGGACCCCGACGAGTTCGACGAGATTCGGACGCCCGACTGGGCGGAAAATCCCGCTGATTCCGTCTGCTCGGGGAGCGAGGTCCGGACGGGTGACGAGAAAGGCGACGACGACTGGACGGTCCAGAGTATTTTGATTCCTGTCGACGCCGTCGATGACGACGACGAGGCGACACAGAAGGCCCAGCAGATCGTCGAGAAGATCGACCGTTCGGAGTAGGGGGACGTTCTACAGCGCTTCGTCGACGAGCGTGCCGGTTGCTCGACGAAGACTCTCCGAGAGCGCTTGGTGTGAGATGCCGAGCTTCTCGGCGAGTTCGGCCTGCGTTATCTGTCGCGGGACTTCGAAGTAGCCCTCCGACTCGGCCATCGACAGCACCTCGTGCTGTGAGGTCGTGAGCCCGTAGCGGCCAGCCATCTCGCCGTCCATCTCTCGGACGCTCTCGACTTCGAAATCGAGCCCGTGCTCGTCACAGAAGTCGTGGGCTTTCGAGACCATCGACCGCTCGGGGTAGAGCATCCGGATGTTCCACTCCGTGCCCGCGCCCGTCACGTCCAGAATCGTCGCCTCCGAGTGAGTCAGCATGTCGATGACGAGCTTGACGTTTCCGTGCCAGTCCATCTGGAAGAGACATTCGTCTTCGAGCTCGCGCAGGTGCGTGACCGATTCGACCGTGGAATCCTCTCTGAAGGTCTCCGCGATGCCTTCACGGTCGCTCCCGCGGACCCACAGCATCGGCATAAGCGACCCGTCTCCTGAACAGACGATCTGCTCGACCGAGAAGGTCAGGTCCGGGTACGTTTGCAGCGTGTGATCCAAGACCAAGTCCTCCGAGGGGACGTTCCCCGACACTATGGTCGACATATCCAAGCGATTACGGGGGACATAGATAAACGGGGTTCACACTCCTACGGATTCCACGAGTTTCAGGGCCTGTTCTGCCGTTTTACTGATGAAACAGTCCTGAAACAGTTCGTTAAGCACCGCAAAAGATGGCGAGCGTTGTTTGATTAAATGGGTTACTACAACTGTGGACAGGCAGTATGACGATGTTATTTTCTCGACAGAACGTCTGACATTTTCGTCCGATTCGACAGATGCATCCGTTTCATCCGTTTCATCGGGGGGAAGACGCCGGTCGCAGGGACCATCGGGCAGTCCAGACTATACCCACTACCGATCCGAGTAGCCCCATAAACTGCACGCAGGCTCAAGGACACGGTTTTGGTGGCTGAAGCGCATATTCAGTTGTATGCAGAACGCAAAGGCAGGCGGTTCGATGTGGAACAACCTCTCGATCATCTCGACACTCATCGACGCCGCACGCGCGTTCACCCGCGGCGACCGGTGGGCCGCGGCGTTCCTCGTCGGCGCGGCGGCACTGTCGTCTCGCGTCCCCGGTGTCGGCACCCTCGCCTCGGTGCTGGTCCGTATCGTTCGGTACCTCCGCTAACGGCGAGCGGACGAAGCGAAAGACGGTCGTCGACCGAGAAACGGGCTCGTTTTTACAATAAGTCGGGGTCGGTCCCGACGAGAAGCGTATCTTCGATGAGTGATTCGGTCCCCCGGCGGAGCCGTTCGGAGAGGGCCTGATGGGAGATATCGAGTTCGTTGGCGAGTTCTTCGAGCGTCTTCTCCTGTGGGACGTGGTAGTACCCCTCTTTCGCGGCGAGGACGAGCGCCTGATACTGGCCCTCGGTGAGTCCGAAGCGACCAGCGGGTTCGCCGTCCATGTCCCGAATCGACTCGACGTCGTAGGTGAGTCCGTGCTCGTTACAGAACTCGTAGGTCGCGGAGAACTTATCGCGGGTGGGGAACATCACGCGGAGCCGCCATTCCTCTTTCTTGCCGTAGGCGTCGAGGATCGTGGCTTCGGAGTTCGTGAGCATCCCCAGAAGAAGTTCAACGTGGTCGACCCAGTCCATCCGGTAGAGGTACTCGTCCTCGAAATCGGCGAGCATCCGGACGTTATCGACGCTCGGGTCTTCGTCGAATGCCGCTTCGAGTTCCTCTCGGTCGACGTTTCGTGCCCACATTAGCGGCATAACCGCGTCATCGCCACTTTTGATGATGCGCTCACACTCGAACTGTACGTCCGGAAGCACGTCGAGCGTGTGCTTCAGCGCGAACTCTTTTGCGGGAACTGAACCGATGACGATCGTAGCCATGGTTTCATTGTGAACCTCGAAGGCAAAACAGGTACTCATTTTGTTCGTATCTAATCTACTGAGCGAAGCGAGACCGAGGAACCGACCGTGCTTCCATGGTCGCTCCACGAGTCGTCATTCGAGTCGCTCGCTCTGGTCGGTATCCATACGGCGATATCGGGAGAGCCGTCGATAGCCGGTTACCGTCTCTGAGTCTTCGAGGGTGATCTCGTAGTAGCCGATGATGTCCTGCGTGTCGGGAACAGCGCGGCGCTCGACTACTTCCACGGTCGCCAGCCAGCCGCCGTCGCCGTCTTTGTTTATCTCGACGACGCCGTCGAGCGGATGTTCTATCAATTGTGCCGTGACCGCCTCGACGGTGCGACGCACCTCGATGAGCGACCCCGCGCCGCCGATGGAAATCCCGTCGTCGCTCGCGGTGTCTTCTGCCTCGCCAGTTTCGGAGTCGCCCGTCTCCCCGCTGTCGGCATCGTCCGTCTCCGCGTCGTCGGTGGATTCGGCCTCCTCGGATTCGCCATCCGAATCGGCGTTCGACGCCTCGTCCTCGGTATCGCTCGACGACGCCTCGCTCTCGGCTTCGTCGGTTGCGGATTCGTCGTCGACGGTCGGATTGGACTCATCGTGCTGGTGACAAAATCCGTCCTCGACCGCCGAGTTCTGACACCGATTGCCGTCGCTCGTGAGCGCACGGCACTGTTCGGTCGACTCAGCGTCTGACTGTGACATGGTTGTGAGCTATGACGCAGTCGCTACTGGGACGGGGCTTGCTGATAGTTGTCGGGTCGAGCGGGCTTCTCGATGTCGAGCTCTTTCATCTCCTCTAACTCACCGGACTGACTGGCCTGTTCTATCTTCGTGATGTTCTCCGCGTAGTGGAGGAACGTGTCGACGGATGCGGCCACGACACGGGCCTCCACGGTGAGGATTTCGATACCGACGACTGAGACGCGCGCCCAGATGTCGACCACGAGCCCCTTATCGAGGATGCGGTCGAGCACTGCTGCCAGGCTACTGGAATCCGGTTGTGCCATGGGTGTTGCTTGATGGGATAGCTACCTGGGCGTGGTGCTTGCAGTCGAAAGCTATCGGTCACTCGGTAGCACTCATTCGCCAGACGGCGGCTGATCGCGTCTCGTTCGGTCGCTTCGAACTGTTGCAGTCGCGGTCAGACGCCACGCCAGCGAGCGGCTTGCGAATGCTGGCAACAGGGCTTGGTCGGGTGACGGAGAAACGTCGCACACGAGCACAGGTCATACAATGTCTGGTGATAAAATCTACGCGTACGGCGTCATCGAGGCCGACTCGATCGACGTCTCTATCGACGGCGTCGAGGGTACGAGCGATGTATACACTGTCTCACATCGTACTCACGCCGCTGTCGTGAGCGATATCGACACGCTCGACCCCGAGGAGAGCGACGAGAACGCCCGGGCACACGACGATGTGCTCCGAGCGGTGATGACAGAGGGTGACGGCCGAGCGGTCGTCCCGATGCGGTTCGGGATGGTGTTCGAATCCGAGCGGGCGCTAAAGAACGTCCTCCGGAACAGCCGGGCCGAACTTACGGGGTCGCTTCGCCGCGCTGCGGGTCACGAGGAAGTCGGCATCAAGGTCCTCCTCCCGGAAGATGGCATCGAGGACGCCGACTCGGTGCGAGAATCCATCGAGACCGGGCTCGCCGACCACGCCGCCGATGTCGCCGACGGAGACCTGTTCAGCGACCGCCTGCTGTTGAACAACTCCTATCTCGTCGAGCGGGACGATCGGGAGTCGTTCGACGACGCGGTCGACGCTGTCCGCGAGGCCCACCCGGACCTGACCGTGCAGTACTCCGGTCCGTGGGCGCCGTACAGTTTCGTGGACTTCCACATCAAAGCGGAGGCCTGAGATGTTCCTCCTCGACGACCTCTTCCTCAAGCCGTTCGTCTCGCTGTTGACGATCATCCACGACATGGCGTTAGAGGAGCAATACGACGTCGAGGCGATTCGGGACGAACTCAAGGAGAACCGCCTGCTGTACGAAGTCGGCGAACTGGACCAGACGGAGTACGAGCGACGAAAAGACGAACTCGAAGCGGAACTCGAAGTCGCACAGAAAGCCCGTGAGCGACTCAGCGGGAGAGTCGAGGTGAAAGGATGACGAACCGCGAGACGACTCGCCGGTCTCGCCTGTCCGCTACCTCGCAGACGCTGACAGTCGACCGACGAGCAGTTACTACCCGGATCGGAGCACTATGACAGACTCAAACGAAACCGAACTGACCGTAGACGACCTCGTAGCGGCCATCGACGACCTCAGCGAGAAGGTCGACGACGCCGCCGAACACGAATCGGCCGAGGAGGCCGCGGCGTTGTTAGCGGACATCCACGACGTGGCCGACAACGTCGAGGACATGCTCGGGACAGTCGACCTGACTGACCTCCTGAGCGAAATTGAATGGGAGAACCTCCCCGAGGCCATCGAACTGGAGAACGTTCCCGAGGCCATCGAGGACCGCAACCCCACCGCCGCCATCAAGTTGCGCAAACTCCTCTCGGTGACGGACATGTCCGAGGTCTGGGGCAACGTCAACGCCAGGGAGTTCTGGCGACAGTCCCGCGAACTGGACGACGCGGTCGACGACTTCTCGGACGAAGAGGACGACGAGGGGCTCCTTTCGGGCGACGAGGACGGCTCCGACGAGGGGCTCCTCGACGACCCGTCGTTCGACAGCCCCTTTGGCGACGACGACCCCGAGGATGCCGGTGACGCAGCGGAAGCGTCACCCGAGACGGGTCTCGGCGGACTGGAAGGGCTCGGGACGGACGAGGAGGGACTGGACCAAGAGACGATGGAGAACGCGATTCAATCCCGTGTCAGCGACTCGGTCGGGGAGTTCAGACAGAGCATCCTGGCCGCGCGAGCGCAGTTGAAACAGTTGCTCGCGGAGAACCGCGAACGCAGCGAGCGTCGCAACTCCACGTCCACGAACTCCCGGAACCCGACCGCCGTCTCGACCATGCCGCCGGGGGGCAAGCAGCAGCGAACCGCCAAGTTCTCCACCGTGCCCGAGGAGACGCGCTACTCGACAGCACCGAACAGACGGCGTATCTACGGGTCCCGCTTCGAGGAGGCGGAAGACGATGCCTAGTGCTGGACCGACGCGTTCGTCGGCCGACTTGGCCGACGTGGTCGAACTGCTACTCGATAAGGGATTGGTAATCAACGCCGACATCGCCGTCTCCGTGGGCGATACGGAACTGCTCGGCATCCAGATTCGGGCCGCAGTCGCCTCCTTCGAGACGGCCGCCCAGTACGGGCTTGAGTTCCCTGAGGGAACCGACCAGGAGCGTATCGAACAGGTGGCAAATCAAGGGCGATTGGGACCGCCGTCCGACACCAGCGACGACGACGCGCCCGAGCGGCCCAAGGTGTCCCCGGGAAGCCACCCGAAGAAGATTCAGGTCGCGCAGTCTGGTGGCGGTTCGCCCGGCGGACCCAGCGAGGAGTCAGACGACCAGAATACGACCGAAGACGCCGACGACTCGACGGACGAGAGCGAGGAATCGGCGGACACGGGAGACGAGCAGACCGACGACGCAAACGACGAAGCGGCGACAGCGGAGACGGAGGGCGAGAATGACGACGATTGATATCGACGGCGAGGACGCTAGCGATGGCCTGCTCTCGCTGGTGGTCGCCGTCGTCGAGTTGCTCGTCGAGGCGATGGAGCGGGAGGCGATTCGGCGGATGGAGTCCGGAAAGCTGAGCGACGAGCAGATAGAGCAACTCGGCCAGCAGCTCCAGGCCATCGAGGCCGAGATAGACGACATCAAGGAAACCTCGGACATCGAGAACGACGTCGACAACGTCCGGTCGGAACTAGACGGCATCGTGGACGACGCGCTCCGGATGATAGACACCGAGGCGGCGACCGCTGGTACCGGCCGCGGTTCCGTCGCGGACACACCGACGGCCGCCAGTGATCGGGAGGGGACGCGATGACTGACGAGGCAACGACTGGCGACGGAGCGGCAGCGAGCGAGACGGCCGCCGACGAAGGGCGGTATCTCTACTGCGTGGTCGATGTCGCTGATGAGTCGGACGTCGGGACCGGGACGATGCTCGACGTCGAGGGCGTTGACGGCGAGGAACCGTATCTCGTCGTCGACGGCGAATTGGCGGCGCTCGTCCAGCGGCGCGCGACGCCGTACGACTCCGACGACGAGACGACAGTCAAGCGGTGGTTACTCGAACACCAGGGTGTCGTGGACGCGGCCCACGAGCGGTTCGGCACGCCGCTCCCGGTTCGGTTCGACACCATCTTGCAGGGGGACGACGCCGGTGTCGCTGCGTGGCTCGACCGCCAACACGAGGACCTGCGACCGGCGCTCGAACGCTTCGCGGACCGAAGTGAGTACCGCATCGAACTGACCTGTGACGCCGACGCGTTCGGCGCTGGCGTCACCGAGGACGACGACCGTCTCGACGAGCTACAGGACGAGTCGGACGAGGCAGACTCGGGAACGGCGTTCCTGAAGTCGAAACAGGTCGACCAGCGCGAACGCTCGCTCGTCGCCGAGGAGTGGCACGAGACCACGGCCTCGCTCCGGGAGTCGCTCGACGACCACGCGGCTGAGACCCAAAGCATCGACCGAAACGTGACGTCGCTCGACGAGGACGACCGGGACGACGCGGACTTCGAGACGACGTTTTCGGTCCTCGCAGACGAGGCGGCCGCTGGCGCTATCGGGGAGCGACTCGACGAGATTGCGGCAAAGCCCGGCGTCGAAGTGCGCTACACCGGGCCGTGGCCGCCGTATACGTTCGCACCGACGCTCGGGGACGAATGACTCGACAGTCGATAGCCTACGGAGTGACCTATGGAACCGACACGTGACGGTGACGCCGTCGTCGACTTGCTCGACGTCATCCTCCGAGACGGCGTCATCTTGCAAGCGGACGTCATCGTCACCGTCGCGGACGTCCCGCTCGTCGGCATCAGCCTCCGTGCCGCGATTGCCGGGATGGCGACGATGACCGACTACGGCTACTTCGAGGAGTGGGACGACGCGGCCAGACAGCGTGTCATCCCCGACGACGACGGACGGACAGAGAAGCTGTCGGCGAGCCGCGACGACGACCGCCGCGGAGAGCGGTAACGGGATAGCAGTGGCCGCCGACAATCGTTCGATGGCGCTCGCTAGCCCCACCAGTTTCACTTCGTGTGACTGTCTCTCACCGCGCATTTCCAAGCACCAGACTATGGATGGTCGCCCTCGAAGACAGACTATGACGAGTGACCAAGGTGCGACCACCGAATCGGTGACAGTCGAATCGAACGACACTGTCTACAACGAGGACGGCACCATCATCGGCGTCGTCACCGAGACGACCGAATCGGGATTCACCGTCGACACGTCCGAAAGCGTGACGACACAGGACGATACGTTCGAGGCCGAAGAGGAACAACCGGGCAAGGAGTTCGGCGAGGGCTACATCATGTGGCGCTGTGAGGAATGTGGCGAGATGGGTGAACTCGAAGACGGCCTCCCCGACTCGTGTCCGAGCTGTGACGCGCCGAAAGAAGCGCTCTCGAAGGTCCGCGAAGACTAACCGCAGATAGCCGCCGTCCGCTGGAACCAGTTCGTTTTCTGCTAGCGTACTATGGTCGTTCGGCAGTTTTCTCCGTCTCGATCCGGTAGCGGTGGTCGAACGGGTCGAAGACGTACCAGATGCCGAGATGGAGCACGAGCGCTGTCGCCAGTAACACGGAGTTCGCCCAAATAGAGTTGTACCACAGGACGTCGACCGACCACGGCTTGGCGAAGAACGGCCAGAACGGATTGACGGGTGGGGCGATGTCGGGGGCCGAGAGCATATCCGCGAACAGGTGGCTCGCTCCACCGAGCGTGAACGCGCCGGTCACGAACAGGAACAGACTCGTGCTATCGAAGCGATCTCCTCTGGTCAAACTATCGACTCGCTTCCGCAAGATCGGCGTGACGATTGCGCCAGCGACGATGCTGACGGCAACCACGAACAAGAGGGTATGGGTGACGCCGTGGTGACTGAACGTCTGCGGAAAGACGCTCGACAACACCAAGTCTACGTCGGGGAGCATCGCGGTCGTCGTCGTGAGTGCAATGAACGCGATGCTGACTCGACCGTCCCAGACGAACCACGCGGGGACGGCGAACAATAACCCGAAAGCGATGTGTCCCATAACGTCTACCATTGTCAGAATAGACTCGTGCGTCCCAACTACGATTGGGGCTTGTAAATGCAGGTTCTCTCTCTATACCGCTCTCACATCTCGCGTTCGGTCGTTCAGAACCGAGGATGTGGCCCGAGTTCGCGAGACCATCCCTGATATATTTTCAGTCCCATCGGACTCCCGCGCGATGGCAGCTCGACCACGTCCGGACGCGTCTTGACGGCGGTGTCTCATTCGAACGCGCCGTTCACGACACGCAACGAGCGTATTTGTGAGGACAGGCAGCGACCCTCGACCACGGACGGTTCGCGTCGTGGCCGCTCGTTGAGAAAACGGTAGCACCGAAACGCAAGCGCTTTTGCGAACGTCGACTCGCATACGGTGCGCAGACGGAAGCGTCGCTCTGCCACGTGCCGGGTGGCTTCAGGACTCGTCGTCGGACTCGTCTTCCTCGGTCGCAGATTCGGTCTCAGTGTCGGCTTCGTCGTCCTCGGACTGCTCAGTCTCGTTCTCGGCAGTCGAACTCGATGTGTCGTCGTCGCTCGACAGGTCGTCGTCTATCGACGGGCTCTCCGTATCGTCCTGTTTATTCTTTCGTCGCCGGTTCGCCAGATACGCCGTCGAGGCGACGGCGGCGACAAGGGTGAGCAACTTCTTCCCGGACCGTCCAGAGGACGAACTCTCTGTCTCTTCGGACTGAGACTGGTCAAGGTCCTTCCCGTTGTGCTCTTCGAGGGCCTCGGTGACACCCTCCTTGACGGCGGCCTTTATCTCCTCGGTATCCGGGCTCGATTCGCCTCGGGACTGTAGTTCGTCCTCGACAACCGACGCGACGGGCCGTAGCACTTCCGAGATCTGTGACGTTTTCTTAGACATCGTGGCTAAACACTCGCCTGCGGGCCGGAAGTTACCTGGCCCTGCATCTGCAAGCGCAGCCGCTCTCTCCCATCAGCGCCCGGCCAGACACAGTCGACCACGTCACTCTTCGCTTGAAGAGACGGTATCTGTTTCGTGTGCAAGGGTGACCACTTTCTCCATCGGGGACGGAGATAGGTACATGAACGTCCGTTCCGCGACAGACGACGACCGAGAGGGTATTCAGGAGACCGCTCGACGCTCGTTCCGGGCCTCGTACTCGATGAGCCCCCAGGAGATAGAGACGATACTGGAGGCGGATTTCTCCCCGGAGAACCTCTCAGAACGAATCGCTACGGGCGAGGACCGACTGCTCGTCGCCGAGGGAGTGGACGACGAGCTGGTAGAAACCTCTCCGGTCGGGTTCGCCGAACTCGACGACGAGGGCTCGCTTCGCTGGCTGCACGTCCATCCCGAGGCTCGCGGACGCGGTATCGGTCATTCGCTCGTCGAGGGCTTACAGGACGAACTCGACGGCGACTCGACCCAACTCACGGCTCGACTGCTCGAAAGCGCTCGGGAAGGGAATCAGTTCCTCCAGCGATTCGACCTGTACCAGACCGATACCGAAACCGTCGAAATCGGGTCCATGGAGTTCACTATGCAGGTGTACACGAAACAGGAAGACGAACAGGTACAGGAAGAAAAAGCGGACGAGGAGGCCGACGACCCGGAGGTCGAGATTCCGGACGAAGTCAGCCTCGACGGACAGCAGCGGTCGGTCGACAGTGACTCCGAACTCTCGGGGACTCGGTCGCCGTTCTACCCCGTTTACGACGACGCCGATTCCGAACATCGGGCGGGATACTTCTGTTCGCAGTGTGGCAGCACCGACGTGACCGGTGACGGCCTCGACCGTCTGAAGTGCAACGAGTGTGGCAACACCCACCGACCGGACGATTGGGACTCGGCGTACCTCTGATTCCCGGCGAGACGGTTCCTGCCCGGAACCGCGTCCGCTTGCCCCCTTTCTCTCGCAAGGACCAGCTTCCCGGGGGCGGCCGATGATTCACTCGACAGAGCGTTGCCCATGACAGAAATCGGCTACACCCTATCGAGCGAAGAGCACGGACCGAACGACCTCGTCGACCACGCGCGGAACGCGGAGGAGGTCGGCTTCGACTTCCTCTCTATCTCCGACCACTACCACCCGTGGGTCGCCGAACAGGGCCACGCGCCGTTCGTCTGGTCCACCCTCGGCGGCGTCGCCGAGGCGACGACGGACATCGACGTCGGTATCGGCGTCTCCGCGCCCATCATGCGCATCCATCCGGCCCTCTACGCACAGGCGAGCGCGACGGCGGCGACGATGTTCGAGGGTCGCGAGTTCTACGCCGGGGTCGGGACCGGCGAGAGCTTGAACGAACACATCTACGGCGACCACTGGCCCGAACACGCGGTCCGAATGGAAATGTTAGAGGAAGCCATCGACGTGATCCGCTCGCTTTGGACGGGCGAGGAGGTCAGCCACCGCGGTGAGCACTACACCGTCGAGAACGCGCAACTGTTTACCCTTCCCGAGGAGACGCCGCCGATTTGCGTCTCAGCGTACGGCGA
The DNA here is from genome assembly GCF_004681185.1 of Haloarcula amylovorans. Classification (GTDB taxonomy): domain Archaea; phylum Halobacteriota; class Halobacteria; order Halobacteriales; family Haloarculaceae; genus Haloarcula; species Haloarcula amylovorans. The sequence continues at coordinate 67,789 of NZ_SRIF01000004.1, forward strand.
ACGCGCCGCGCAGGCAGCCGCAGCGGTCGGCGACGGCTTTTGGGCGGTCGGCCCACAGGACACCGTCGAGACGTGGGAGGAGAACGGCGGTGAGGGGCCGCGATTCTGCCAGCTCACGGCCTGCGTCGCCGACAGCGAGGACGAGGCCGTTTCGACCGCCCACGAACAGTGGCCCAACTCGGGTCTCGCCGGCGAGATGAGCACGATTCTCCCGACGCCGACGCACTTCGAACAAGCCACGGAGATGGTCTCGGAGGAAGACATCGCCGAAGGTTCCATGCTCTGTGGGCCGGACGCCCAACCGCACATCGACAGCATCCAGCAGGCGATAGACGCAGGCTACGACCACGTCTACATCCATCAAGTCGGCGACGACCAGCAGGCACTCTTCGATCTCTACGAGGAGGAAGTCCTCCCGTCGTTCTAGCCCGACCGGCATATCGGCTCTTCGTGGCTTTTCCGGCCGCTATACGTGGCCCTTGTACTCGTGTACTCGCTGGTAGATTTCGTGGAGCACGCGATTCGAGAGACGGTCGTCCACGCGCGGCCCCACGCGCCCGTCACGAATCGCCCCGACGATGGCTTCGGGCGTCGACTCCTCGGCGTCGACCATCGTGTGTGCCCGTCCCACCTCGAAGGGGTAGTGGGCGTCGCTCCCGCCGACCAGCGGTAGGTCGAGGCTCTCGGCCAGTTTCCTGACTCTGGCCTGCCGCTGTGGATGTTTGCCGTTTATCTCCACTGCGTCGAGTTCGGCGTCTCCGTCGGCCACGGTACTGTTCCGGTAGGGATGGGCCATAATCGCTGCACACTCTCGTTCGTGGGCCATCTCGACCACTTTCTCCGGAGTCAGTCTCCCCGGCTCCGTGTCCGTCGGCGGGTCAGGGCCGACGACGAGGACGTGGCCTCGCGTCGTCGAGATTTCGATGCCGGGGATAGTAGACAACGGCGAATCGTGGTCGTAGGGCCGATAGTAGTCGTGGTTGGTCAGGGCAACACCGTCTAGGTCTCGTCGCCGAGCGGCGTCGCCGAGTAGCGACGCGCCGACTGGGTCGAAGCGCGTCGGTTCGCCCTTGTTCCAGTGGAAGAATCGCGTGTGCGTGTGTAGATCAAGTTTGTACATCATTCACTCCTCGTCACCGGGTATCGGTTCGTAGCGCTCGCCGACCGCGACGGTGAGCGCTCGCTGCTCGGTATGCAACGACAGTTCGTGGCGTTCGATAATCTCGCCGTCGAGACTGAACGACACGGGGTCGTCCTCCTGTACCTCGATTTCGAGCGAGGAGACGGTGTACCGTGAGGTCTGGTCGCTCTCGCGACCAATCAACCGCTCGACGGCGGCCGTCTCCATCAGGTCGAGCGACCCAGTGCCGTGGACGAGCGTCACGTCGAAGCGCCCGTCCTCCATGTTCGCCTGGGTGCTCCCGCTCGGCGGAAACCGCCGACCGTTTCCAATGAGGACAGCGAGGGCGCTCCCCGACCAGACGGGCGACTCGGCGTCCACGTCCGAGAGTCGCACAGTGAGTCGAATCCCGTCGAAGGAGGGGAGCACCCGGAGCGTCTTGATGACGTAGGCGAACGTCCCGAACTGGTCTTTCAGGGTCGGACTCGTCTCTGCGCTGGACTCCGCGGTCAGCCCGCCGACACAGGAGTTGACGAACGGCTCGCCGTCAGCGAAGCCGAGGTCTATCTGTCGGCGCTCGCCCGCTTCGAGGACCTCGAACCCCTGTTCGATGCCCGTAATGCCGACGTTTCCAGCGAAGTCGTTTCCGGTGCCACACGGGATGACACCGACGGTGACGGTATCCAGCGCGTCTGCCTCCACGACACCCTTCACGACACCGTTCAGTGTGCCGTCGCCGCCCGCGGCCGCGATCCTCGTTGCACCGTCGTCAATCGCGTCTCGCGTCAGTTCGATGGCGTCGCCTTCCGCCTCCGTCTCCAAGACCGTGTAGCCGTGGGATTTCGCGTGTTCGTACACCGTCTCGGGGTGCTCGCCGGTCCCGCTCACGGGATTGAGGACGACGACGCGCTCGCCCGTCGTCTCGGCCGGTGATGTCGTAGCCATTGGTTGGGTTCCGTCTGTGTCTCAGGTCGGTCCCGCTTCTGTCCCGCTCGCGTGCGTCGGCTCGGTTAGCGGTCGTGTAGCTTCCGTAATACTGCTTCGCGTTCCTCGGTCTCCGAACGCTTACCTTTGAGTTCGAGGACGTTCTGTTCGAGTTTCTCCAGCGCGATGGAGAAGGCGTCCCTCTGGCAATCCTGCGTCAGAATCGCTCGGTCCATCAGTGGGTGCTCGTGTGACCCCTATCAGAATCAACTATCGGCCTGCAGTAACAAGCCGATACCGGCCTACGCGAGTTGCTACCGTCACTGGGGCGGTGAAGAGGAGACGCGCTCAACAACCGGTTCCGCCCGCCCCACCGGCCGCGCCGCCGGCACAGGAGGCTGCCGCTCCAGCACTCGCCCCGGCACACGCCGCGGCGACGGCGGCTCCGCCACCGCCGGCGTAGGAGCCGGAGGCGGCCATCGACGCGGCGTCGAACTGCTGCCAGTAGACCGGCGGGACGCCGTCGTCGCCGTCGTCACCCGCTTTCACGTCGTCTCGAAGGTCCGAACTCGCGTACCCCGGGTCTGAGATGTAGCTCTCGGCCAGCGACGCCGAGAGGGTGATACGGCGGTAGATGACTTCCGCCTCGTCTTCGTCGGCGTACGCGAACTGGATGTCGTAATGACGGACGTGGAACGCCGAGAACACGGGGTGGACGGCGTCGAGGACCGACCCGACGATTTCCCAGACGACGTCCATCTCGGGTTCGCCCGCATCCTCGAAGACGACGGGGACGACGGGAACGAGGATGTCCTCGCCGTCGCGATGCGTGTTGACTTTATTGACCTCGTGGACCTCCGGCACTTCCGCGAGGGCGCTGGGGAGCGGGTCGAACTGCTCGGCGAGCCGGTCGTCACCCGTGCCGTTTTCCTCCCGGTAGTCCTCGGTGAGGTCTTCGAGACCGATGCTATCGAGGAAATCCGAAGCTTTCTCGGTGAAACTGCGATCTTCGTCGGAGGGCATCCCGTGGAAGCCCGGCCGCTGAGCGGATAAATTCTGTGGCCTTGGCGTTGTTACTGGGACCGCCGAGCGTGAAACGTGATATGAACGGAGCGTTCGGTGATCATGCCAGAACTACTACCGTTACTGTTCAGTTCTCACCACTCGCTTTCGGCTTGCCGGGCACGTCCGTGCGACCGGCATCGATCGCGTTGACGACAGCGCCGAGTAGCAGGACGACACCGCTGAAGTACAGCCACGTAACGAGCAAGAGGATGCTCGCGATGAGATTACCGTCGCTCCCACTCAGGGAGACGTACACCTGAAACAGCACCTGCAAGATCACCCATCCGACGGCCCCGACGATTGTCCCCGGAAGGACGTCCCGTGGCTCGACGTCGATGTCCGGGAACAGGTAGTACATCGGGAAGAAAGCGACACAGAGACCGAAGACGAGTATCAACGGCACCAGGAGCCCGATGAACGGGACGAACGCGAAGAAGGCGACGACACTTGTAGCACCGACCATCGCGACGATGCCGAGCGTGAGGGTGAGCAGCATCAGGAGGCTCTTCTTCAGTTGGCCGACGAACGACTCCCGGGCGGTCGTCTCGTAGATCTCAGAGAACGCGGTGTCGAGCCCGCGGAACACCTTGATCGCACCCCAGACGAGCGTGAGCACCCCGATGATCGACGCAGTGACCGTCGAACCGGTTCCAGCGCTGCTCTGTTGGTCGATCATCACCTCGATGACGCCGCCGACCGACGGGGAGACGCTGTCGGTCGTGACCTCGACAATCCGCTGTTGCAGTTCGGGTGCGCCGAAGACGGAAACCGCGAGGAAGAAGAACATGAGCAGCGGTACGAGCGAGACGAACGCGCTGTAGGCGATACTGCCCGCGAGAAAGGTCACGTTCTTCTCGCTGAAGACATCCTTGACCGCCTTCGCTTGCGAGACGGCCGATCGAGTGTCCATAGTTCCCCTATCACGTTCGAGCGGTTTTACTGCGGGGGCCGATAGAGTTCGGCTTCGTTTTGCGACTCTCGTCAGTACGCTTTCACTCGCCGCATATCGCAGTTCGATTTTGATCGGCTTGTGACGGTTGCTGTCCGACACTCGTTTGCCTGAAGGTTTTTGACCCCGCTCTCCGAAGCGCCGACCGGGTTTCGAAACGCCCTGAATTGTCACATGGAACTCGAAAACTTCGTCAGCGAAAACGCGCCCGAGGAGAGTCAAGACACGTTCGAACTGGAGAACAAGAAACTACTGGACATCGACGTGGACGGAACGGTCCTCACGAAGGCCGGGTCGATGATCGCCTACGACGGCGACCTCTCCTTTACGGGGAAGTCCTCCGCTGAGGGCGGTCTGACCGGTTTCATCAAGGGACAGATGTCCAGCGAGGGCACGCCAGTCATGGAGGTAAAGGGAACGGGTAACGTCTACGTCGCCGACCAGGGGAAGAAGATTCAGCCCCTCTCGCTGGACGAAGACGAGTCGATTACGGTCAACGGCAACGACGTGCTGGCCTTCGAGGACAGCGTCGACTACAAGATCGGGACGATCGGCTCGCTCAGCGGTGCGTCGGCCGCCGGCCTGACGAACGTCTTCCTCTCCGGGCCAGGGATGGTCGCTATCACGACCCACGGCGACCCGCTGGTGCTCGAACCGCCGGTGAAGACGGACCCCGACGCGACCGTCGCGTGGTCCAGCGACCTCTCGCCGAGCATCAACACCGACCGCAGTCTCGCAAACGCCATCGGACAGTCCTCCGGTGAGACGTATCAGATGGCGTTCGACGGAACGAGCGGCTTCGTCGTCGTTCAACCCTTCGAGGAGACCGCACAGCGAGCCTGAGACCGACGCAAACAAAATCCCGCCCACGATTCGGCGAGATTTCTTTCCGCTAGTACCGACCGCTACTCACGAGAGAAACGCCAGTGTGCCGCCTTTGGTCACCCCGATGATTCGGTCTCCCACGGGTGCGAGGTCCCACACTGCATCTTCCGTGATTGGACGCTTCGAGACAGCATAATTGACTGTCCGAGATGCTGTCGGGTCTGTCACTTCACGGTCGCTGTTAGACGACGGTTGTTACCCACTCTGCCGTGACGAACTTGTGCCGGCACCCCTCACAGAGCATTATCTCCATAGCCTCGCCCGAGGAGAGGTGGACGTGGTACCGTCGAGCGGCAATATCTCGCTTACAGTTAGCACATGTCATTGTCTATGTAGGGTGTACAGGGGGTGTGGCTATAGCTGTTACTCAGACATCATGATGGTCGACGCTGATCCATACATGGATAACATGGACGACAGGTCTTACTATCGTGGCACGCTATCCCGACACATGGACCCGAGTGTGGTCTTCGAACGCGCCGACGTGACGCGGCGACCGGGTGATCTCCTGCCCGGCGAGTCGAACGGGGAGGAGAAGTGGCTCGCGACCGACCCCAAAACCGACTGTCGCGGCGTCGGGCCGTTCGAGGAGGCGGCGCGGACCAACGTCGTGTACGCAGTCGAGGCGTATCAGGAGGAATACGAGGCACACGGAGAGGCCGGCCCGTTCCTTAGCGCCGGCCGGGACCAGACGTTCGAGATGCGCTGGCTCGACGAGGCCGAGACGACCCTCGCCGACCGACTTCAGACGTTTCTGCCGTTCTGAGAGTGCAGACCCCTTCTTGGGGCGCACCGTCAAGAATTAGTGCCGTTGTGCGCGATAGGAGGGGTATGGTCCCCTCCAGACGGCAGTTCCTCCAGGCCTCGGCACTCGCGTTCGCCGGGTCGTTCGGTAGTCGAGTCGCCACCGGTGGCGGCGGTTCAGTCGACCCCTCGGTGGACGAGTGGCCGATGGCCCGATACGACCCGGCCGGGACCGGCCACCACCCCACCGCGTCGGGGCCGAAAGCCGACGTCGAAATAGCGTGGACCCACGACGCACCCGAGTGGTTTCTCGGGACGGCTCCGCCAATTCGTCGGGGAGAGACGCTTCACATCGCCGGGAACGGACTGCTCGCGCTCGACAGCGAGACGGGCGAACGACAGTTCGGCCACCCCGGTCCCTACGGGTCGGCCCCGGCACGCGTTCGGAGTTCGGTCTACGAGACAGATACGCTCGCGGTGACCGCGTCGTCGGGTGTCTTCGGCCTGAATGCCAGCGGTGGTCTCCGCATTCCGCTCCTGGGCGAGCGGTTCGGCGTCGAGCGATGGGGCGGTTCGCAGTCTCCGAGACCGAGCTTTTTCGGCCCGGCGGATTCGGCGACGCCGGTCACCGCTGACGGGACGATCTACACCGCGATTCCGGGGGCGAACGCCGTCGCCGCGCTCGATCCGGACGACGGCGGTGTCCGCTGGCGAAATACTCATCACGAGGACGACGCAGCGAGCGCGGAGTTCAACAGACCTGCCGTAAGAGACGGGCTCGTCTTCGTCACCAACTGGCCGCGGCAGGCGACCGCCTACCGCGCCGAGACGGGCGAACGGCACTGGCAGCGCGAACTCGACGAACAGATGGTCCTCGCACCGGTGGCGACCGATGCGGGCGTCGTCGTCCAGACGCGGAACGGGGTCCAGCTGCTCGATACGGCTGACGGGTCCACGCTGTGGAGCCGTGACCTCGACGCGAACGCCGTCGAGAGCGCGCCGGCTGTCGCCGACGGAACGATTTTCGCCGCCGACGAACAGGAGTCGCTGCACGCGCTCGACCTCCGGACGGGGGAACCGCGATGGACGACGCCGTTCGACGGGCCGACGTCGCCAGTCGTCGCCGACGGTGTCGTCTACGCGGTTCGGTCGCAGGTCGCGCTGGTCGCCGTCGATGCGGAATCAGGCGAGCAGCTGTTCGAGTACGAGCCCTCAGAGGTCCCGCTCTCAGCGCCGGTCGTCGGCGATGGCGTCCTCTACGCGACGAACCGGCGACGGGTAATCGCGCTGGAGGAAGCGAGATGACGGCCGATACGGGCGAGCGAACGGCGGCCGACGGAGAGGCGTCGGCTACACGAGAGGCGCGTTCGACCACCGAAAGCTCGGTCCTGCGCACCGCGGTGCGACGAATCCGCGCCGATCCGATGCTTCTCGTCCCCCTCACCGTCGCAGGTCTCCTCGTAGCCGTCGCCGACTGGATTCGGCGGGTGGATCCGATCCCCGCCGCGAGACCACATCTATTCGGCCAGACCGTCGGCATCCAGTACTCGTTGTTCCCGAGCGGAACCGCTCGAACGATCAGACGCGGCGCGGCGCTCGTGGACCTGCGACCGCCGTTTCTCGCGGGGGCAGTCGCCCTCGAACTGCTAGTCGTCTCGGCGGTCGGCGTCGCCGGATGGCTGACGATTACGAGAGCGCTCGGAACGGAGCGCCGTCTCCGTTCGCTCGCTCGCTATCTCGGCGTCCTCGCGGTGCTCGCGTTGCTCTTCCGCGTGCTGGAGAACCCGGTCGTCGAGTTCGACAGCTTGGTACTCGGCGTGGCTGGAATCGTCGTCCTCTCGCTCGTCGCGGTCCGCCTGTTTCTCGTTCCCGGCTTTCTGGCAGCCGACCGCCGGTTCGCGCCATCGCTCCGTGCGAGCGCTCGGGCGTCCGAGGGCTGGGGGTGGACGATATTCTGGCTCATTCTCGCCTTCGGCATCGCTTCGTGGGGGCTAGCCCAGATTCCGGTCGCGGGCGGGTTCCTGAGCACCCTCGTCGTGGCTCCGGTCCACGCCGTTGCCATCGCCGTACTGGTTCGGGAGACGGACGAGACTGCAGGAACCACTTCTCGATAGACGACGATAGCAGTCAGGGAAGCAGCCAGTCTACGCTCGACGCACAGACCGACGTTCCACTCGAACCGCCACTTTCGAGCGTCATACTGTGTTCTTGCTGTCGTTGCGGACACGTCTCTATCTCCGTTTTGACGTGCAACTCGTCGTCCCCGAGATCCTCGACGACGTAGACTGTGACGTCACCCGGCGTCCAGCTCTCGATCGTCGTCGTCACCGTCTCGTTCGGTTCGACGGTGAACTGCTGGGTGGAAACGTCGTCGACCAGCGTGACGTTCCGGAACTCCAGCGCCCACACCATCTGCGAGAGCGGCGCAAGGCGGCGGTCGCCGTCTTTCGTCGTGACCGCGAAGTTCGTCAACAGCGCGGACTGCCGGGAATCGGCGGTGAACGCCGTCACGCGATACGTCGTCGTATCTTCGTTCGTAACGGTGACCGTCGGCGGACCGTCGTACACTTCGCCGGCGGCCACGGAAACGCCATTTAGTAGGAGCAACCCGGCGAGGAGGAGGGCCGTTTGTCGGGGAGCCATATCGGTACTGTGACTGCCACACAGAAATAACGCGCTCTTCTACAGGCCCCGCCCGCCACGTATCAGAGATACGCGCGCACGCTGGACCGCTCTTCTCTCGTCTGACGCGCCGGTACCTACAGTGACCACGCCACCGGTTTACGTTTATGTACGTGGGCGTACAATTTAGACATATGACACTCTATGCGCTCGAAGACATCGACGACGCGCTCGACGCGACGCGGGCGTTTCTCTTCCCCATCGATCGGACCCGGTGGCTCAAACTCGCCGTAATCGTCTTTTTCGTCGGCGGTCCGGCCGCGAACTTCAACTTCTCGCAGTACAACGTCCCGGCAGATCAGGGGCCGGGAGGCGCGCCGCCGATTCCAGATGTCGGGACCAACGTCGTGCTCCTCGTGGTCGCCGTCGTGGTAGTCGCGCTGCTCGTCGGACTCGCGCTCCTGTTGGTCGGTTCTATCATGGAGTTCGTACTCGTCGAGTCGCTGCGCCACGAGTCGGTCACGATCCGCGCGTACTGGGACCGGCGGTGGCGGCAGGGCGTCCGCCTGTTCGGCTTTCGCCTCCTCGTGAACGGACTCGTCCTCGGCAGTTTCGTCGTCCTCTTCGTGCTGTTCGTGCTCCCAACCTTCTTCGATATCGGACCGGGTGTGGCTCCCGTCAATGGTCTCTCACTCGTCGGGTTTCTGCTACTCCTGCCGGTCATCGTCGTGTTGGCGCTGGTCGTCGGCATCGTCGATACCATCACGACGACGTTCGTCGTCCCTGTCATGGTACTCGAAGATCGGACTGTCTTGGGCAGCTGGCGACGGCTCTGGCCGACGATAACCAGTCAACCCTGGCAGTACCTCGCCTACCTCGTCGCCAACTTCGTCCTCGCGATCGTCACCGGGATCCTCGTCGCCGTCGCTACCGGCGTGGCGGCACTGATACTTCTGATTCCGTTCGGCCTCCTTGGTCTCCTCGGGTTCTTGCTGTTCTTCCTCTTCTCGCCGCTGGGCATCGGTGTCCTCGCGGTGGTGGGCGTCCTGTTCGTTCTCGCTCTCCTCGCCGTCGCCGCCCTCGTTCAGGTCCCGGTCGTCACCTATCTACGCTACTACGCGTTACTGGTCTTGGGCGATATCGCCACCGAATTCGACCTGATTCCGGAGCGCCGTGCGGCCGTGCGAACGGACGAACTGTAGCGGTCGGGACCCACTCTCTCACTTTTTGCCCCAGCACGCCGAAACGCGGCCACTTCGCGGCACATTTACTTCTCGATACCGTCGGTCGAGGTATGGACCCCGACGACGTTCGCGAAGATTGGGCCGAGCGCTCCGGGAAGTACTCGCCCACGTACTACGCCGAGATCGGACCGAACGAGGTGAGCGAGACGCTCGCCGACGTGCTCGGTCACTACGTCACAGACGAGGCGTCGATTCTCGAAATCGGCTGTGGCTCCGGCCGGCATCTCGCGCACCTGCTCCGGAACGGCTACGAGAATCTCACCGGGATCGATATCAACGGCGATTCCTTCGAGGTGATGGCCGAGAACTACCCGCGTCTCGCCGAGACGGGGACCTTCCACACCGGCGCTATCGAGGACTTCGTCGAGGATGTCGAAGACGATACATTCGACGTGGTCTACACCGTCGAGACGCTCCAGCACATCCATCCCGACGACACGTGGGTCTTCGACGAGATCGCCCGTATCACAGACGACTTCCTCGTGACGGCCGAAAACGAAGGCAACAGTCCACAGCGTGGCCGGGCCGAGGCGGACGTCAGTTACGTGAACGACGACTTCCCGCTCTATCACCGCAACTGGAAGGGAATCTTCTCGGAGCGCGGTTTCGCTCAACTGATACGCGAGCCCACCTCCCGGGATACGATTCGCGTGTTTCGAGCGCTCTGAGACCGATTAATCGTCCGGACCGACTACGGTGAGCGCGACGCCACCGTCGCAGAGCGGATGGATTCCGGTCGCTGCGAGGAACCTTATCTATCTCCGCGGAGGACGAGCACGAGCCCGAAGATGACACCGACGACGACGAGCGCCACCCCGCTCATGCCGTAGAGTTCCGCCGCGGTGTAGGTGAACTGGTCGTCATACTTCATAATCGCCGCAGAGAGCAAGAGCGTCACTCCGGAACCGGTCAGGACAGTCGCCAGATCGAAGCCGGCGGGGTTGCCAAGGTCGGGCATACAACAGAAACGTACGTCCCCGCGGTAGGTATGGTGCTTGCAAAGAAATGGCTTCGACCGCGCAACGGGGTGAGTCGAGATCCGATCTCGGCCGACCGTGCATACAGCGTCCCCTTTGGGGCAGTAGACTCAAATAGGCCGCCCCCAATAGACGACAAAACACGGTGTCTGAGTAAATGGAAATTCCCCCACAACTTCGATGTCTGTTCTCCGCTGAAATCGAGCGCTCGGGAGACTCGCTGGTCGTCGAGGTCCCCGACGAAGAAGTCAGCATCGGCGACGTTGAAGCCGGTGAGACCTATCGCGTTGCCTTACTACCCGCGCCGACGGACGACTCACCCCAGCAGACGGATCGACAGGCGGACGTGTCGCCGCCGAACGAGCCGCCTGTCGAAGAGGGTGAAACCCGGCGCGTCGAGATCGAGAATCTCGGCGACCAAGGTGACGGCGTGACGCGAGTCGAACGCGGCTTCGTCGTCATCGTCCCCGACACCGAAGTCGGCGAACGCGTCGCTGTCGAAATTCAGGCCGTCACAGAGAACGTCGCCTTCGCCGAGGTTACAGAACGACTCAGCTACTACGACTGAGGTCGCTACACCAGGCACGCTGAGACCGTTTGAACGCCTGTGATCGCCGATAGTGCCTGAAACTGCCTTCGCCTTCGTTTGCATTTTAGTATAGCTATCCGGTATATCTATTCTGATGAGCCGAACAACTCAACTCCACGAGGTTCGTCTGCTACCGAGTCATATCTGTGAACGAGACCGTAATCGATGCCCCCGAAAGAAAAATTCACCGAATATGGACATGGACACATCTATTCAGATATTCTCTGTACTATCTATTGACAAACGTGGCGATTATATGCACAAAGTAGCTAAAGATATTTCAGGACGTTGTTGATACCTGTCGACACACCTCTACTCACGCCGAAACCCCCACCAATATTTCTAAACCGCCCGGAGGCCCGCTAGTCCCGCTCTTCTGTGACGGGGTTGGTCAGCGTTCCGATGCCCTCGATCTCGACGTCGACGGTGTCGCCCGGTTCGAGCAGTTCGGGCGGGTCGCGGAAGATGCCGACGCCGCCGGGGGTGCCCGTAGAGATAACGTCACCGGGACGTAGCGTCGTGAACCCGCTGATGTACTCGACGACCTCCTCGACGCCGAAGATGAACTCCTCGGTGTTCGAAGATTGCTTCGTCTCGCCATTGACGCGGCAGGCGACGTCCAGATTGGAAGGGTCCAGTCGGTCGTCGGGGACGAGCGTCGGTCCCATCGGTGCGAACGTATCGTAGCTCTTCCCGCGGAAGAACTGGCCGTCGTCGAACTGCGCGTCGCGGCCGCTTACGTCGTTTATCGCCGTGTAGCCGGCGACGTACTCCCGAGCCTCGTCGGCGGAGACGTTCTTTGCCGTCCGACCGATGACGACGCCCAGTTCGACCTCGTAGTCCACTTCGTCGAGGTCGGTGGGGTGGACGATGGGGTCGTCGGGGTTGGTGACGGCCGCGCCGGCCTTTCCGAACAGGAGCGGTCGCTCGGGGACCTCTTCGTCCTGTTCTTCGGCGTGGTCGTGGTAGTTCAGCCCGACGCAGACGATCTTCCCCGGTCGCGGTACCGGTGCGAGGAGTCGCGCATCTGCGACGGGGACGGCGTGGTCCTCGGCGGCGTCGACGGCGTCCTCGACGACTCGGAGGAAGCCGGGGTCGGTCAACTGCTGATACGTGATCTCTTCGCGAAGTCCCGTCAACGGGACGATTTCGTCGTTGCGGCGGACGCCCCATGCAGGAGTATCGCCAGTAGTGTATCGAACGAACTGCATCAACGGGTACTGCCAGCGCGGAGAACCTAACTGTTGTGTTCGACGCCAACCCTACGAGTAGGTCAGGTTCACCTCGATGACGTTGGCGCTGCGGAGAATCTGGTCCGGAATCTCGTCGGTGAACCGCTCTTCCTGCATCCGACTCTTCGGGCCAGAGACGCTCACCGCGGCGATGGCGTAGCCGTCCTCATCGACGATGGGGGCCGCGAGACACCGCATACCCTTGACGCGCTCCTCGTCGTCGTAGGCGTACCCTCGTTCCCGAACCTGATCGAGCGTATCGAAGAGTTCCGCTCTGTCCGTTATCGTCTGCTCGGTCACCTTCGGAAGTCCGTGACGGTCGAGAATCGCCTCGACCTTCGCTCGTGGCCGAAACGCCATGATGGTTTTTCCCAGCGCCGTCGTCTGTAGGGGAACGCGCATCCCAGCGTGCGTGTCCAACTGGACCGCGTTCTGCCCGCGCGCTTTGTACAGGAAGACGCCGAGGCCGTGTTCTTCGATCATGAAGTTGGCGTGCTCACCGGTCTTCTCGGCCAGTTCGTCTATCTCCGGACGTGCAATCTCGAATACCTTCTGGCGCGACCGGGCCTGATTGCCCAACTGGAGGAATCGAGTGCTCACGTAGTACTCCTTGCCCTCCTTGACGAGGTACTCCTCCTGTTCGAGCGTCCGGAGGTGATCGTGGACGGTGCTGGTCGGTTTATCGAGGCGCTGTGCCACCTCGGAGACGCCGGCACCTTCGAGTTCGCGGAGCGTCTCGACCACTTCGAGCGAGATTTTCGCCGCCTTGACGGGCACGGGTTCGGTCATATCCGTATCAAAGCGAGATTTCGAAAAAAGCTTTTCCGTCATTGCCGGAACGGATGATCCCTTCGCCACAGCAGTGGCAAAGCTACCGAACCTGATCGTTACTGTCTGAGATACTCGCTGGTGACGGTCGCCGACTGCTCCGGTTACCGGAATTCCGGGATGACCTCGTCGGCGAACAGTTCCATTCCGCTGGTGTCGGGGAAATCAACGAACCAGCACTGGAACTTCGTGACGCCGGCCTCGATCCGGCGCTCGATGGCCTCGGCGCACTCTTCGGGCGTGCCCATGACGAAGAACTCACGGGCGTCCTCGACGGTCCGAATCGGTGCCTGGTCCTGATACTCCTCCTCGAACTGGATTGGCGTCATGCGGTCGACCAGTCTGTCAAACTTTGCCTCGTCGCGCGTGCAGATGACGTGACCGTCCCAGGAGTACTCGATGTCCTCGGGGTCGCGGCCGACGGTGTCGCAGTGGTCTTCGATGACGCCGATCTTGTGGCTCAGCGTCTCTACGTCGCCGTTGAACACGTCGGTGTTCCAGATGTCGGCGTGTTTAGCGACTAGTTTGAGCGTCACCTCTTCGCCCTGTCCGCCGACCAGAATCGGCGGGTGCGGGTCCTGTACGGGTGTCGGTGCACAGGGGGCGTCCTCGATTTGATAGTGGTCACCGTCGAAGCTCGCACCGTCGCTCCCGGCGTCCCACATCCGCTTCATCAACCGAATCGACTCGTCTAAGCGCATCAACCGCTCGAAGCCGTCGCGGTACTCCCAGCCGTAGGCCTCGTACTCGGGTTCGTGCCATCCGGCACCCAAGCCGAGTTCCAGCCGACCGTCCGAAATGACGTCGAGCGTCGCCGCCATCTTCGCCACCAGCGCGGGGTTGCGGTAGTCGTTACAGAGCACGAGCGAGCCGAGGTTGATGTCCTCGGTGAAGCCGGCCATCGCCGACAGGAGCGTCCAACACTCGTACTCGGCGCGGTCGCGGCCCAGCATCAGGTGGTCCGGTGCCCAGGCGGCGTCGAAGCCCAACTCTTCGGCCTTCTCGATGCCCATCCGCGTCGTCTCCCAGTCGAGGGCCTCGTACGCCGGCGTGTCCCGGTGAACCGGCTCGTCGTCGCCGGCGTCCGGCGCACCGGCGAAGACGGGGACGTTGTACTCGAAGCTGATGTCCGACATGGTCACTCCAGTGCGAAGTGGTCGAGCGCCTCGCGGTTGAGTTCGGCGCTCAGGCCGACGCCGTCGGGGAGCGGGATGACGCCGTCGTTCGCGTCGGGCGGGTGCTGGTAGATGGCGTCGGCGTACGTCGAGTCCTTCTCGCCCTGTTGCTCCTGATACCACTCGGGGATGGGAAAGTACTCCGCCATCGGCGCGTTGGTCGAGGCTGCGATGAAGTGCAGGTGCGGGTTCGTTCCCGTGTGGGGGATGATCGGCACGTCGTGAGCGCTGGCCATCGCATCGACGCGCTGGAGTTCGGTCAGACCACCCATCCGGTGGACGTCAGGCTGGAGGATGTCGACCGTCTCCTTCTCCAGCATCTCCTTGTACCCCCACCGGGTGAACTCGTGTTCGCCGCCGGAGATCGGCACGTCCGTGGACGCGCGGAGCTCGGCGTAGCCGTCGAGGTCGTCGGGAATGACCGGCTCCTCGACCCACTCCATGTCGTACTTCTCCAGTCGGCCGAGCATCTTCTTCGCGTACCGAACCGACCAACCCATGTAGGCGTCGCCGGCGAGTTTGATGTCGTGGCCGACGGCCTCTCTGACCGTCCGGACGATTTCCTCGTTTTTCTCCATGCCCTTCCGTCCGGCCTCGGGACCGTACTGGAAGCGCAGTTTCATCGCGTCGAAGCCCGCCTCGACGTAGTCCATCGCCTCGCGTTCGAGCGTGTCGAGGTCGACGGGGTGGAGGTTGCTCGCGTAGCAGTCGATCTCGTTCTCGACGGGGCCGCCGAGCAGTTCGTATACCGGTTTGTCGGCCTCTTTCCCGGCGATGTCCCAGAGTGCGAGGTCGACGGCGCTGATGGCCTCGATGGCCGCGCCCTTCCGACCGAACGGAATCGTCGCGCGGTACATGATGTCCCACAGTTTCTCGCGTTCGGTCGGGTCCTCGCCGACGACGAGTTTCGAGAGCGTCTCGTCGACGATGGTCTCGATTGCGCCGGTCGCCCAGTTACCGTGGCCGACGCCCGTGATGCCGGCGTCGGTCTCGACTTCGACGACGACGTCGCCGACCGGTCCCATCCACTTCCGACGGGCTTGGGGGTTGTCGCCCTCGGCGTTGTTGTACTCCTCGTACTTGCTCATCACCGTGACGAGCGGGAACTCGACGAACTCGCCCCAGGACTCCGTACTGACCTTGGTCGCGGATATATCTGTGATCTCCATGGCGTGCTGTCCTGAACTATTCGCGCACTAGGACTAATATCTTTCCATGATTATTTTACGCAATAAATGTGCAGAGATGACTCTATGTGGCCCGGTACGCGCGGTCGCCACGGCACTCACTCCGCGAACTGGAACACCGGTTTGCAGGTCTCCGATTCGAGGAACGACTCGAAGGCGGCTGCCGGGTCGTCCGTGCTGAAGGAGGCGTCCAGTATCGCGTCGACGTCGATCTCTCCCCGTTCCATCAGTCGGAGCGCCTGCTCGAAGTTCGTCCACGTCGATCCGTAAGAGGTGTTGATGTCCACCTCGCCGCGGACCACGTCGGTCAGCGCGAACTCGCTGTCGTCGTTCGGGATGCCCACGACGACGACCTGCCCGCCCTTCCGGACGAAGTCGGCGGCGGTCCCGACACCGGTGTGATGGCCCGTCGAGTCGAACACGACGTCGAACCCGATGCCGTCGGTGAACGTCTCGGTCCGGGCTTCGAGGCTCTCCGACTGGGCGTTGATCGTCTCGATGCCGAGGTCCGCAAGCAGCGGCAGCCGATACACCGCGTCCTGGTCGAGTCCGGAGACGACGACGTTCGCGCCGAGCGAGTCGGCGACGGCCGCCACGAGGACGCCGATCGGCCCCGGTCCCTCGATCAGGACGTTGTCGCCCGGCGTCGTCTTCGACTGGCTGAAGACCGCGCGAGTGGCGATGCTCGTCGGCTCCGTAATCGCTGCGTGCCGGAGCGGGACGGCTTCGGGGACCGCGTGGAGGTGCTTCGACTCGACCGCGACGTACTCGGCGTAGGCCCCGTCTCTGTGCATTCCCGTAATAGAGAAGTTCTGACAGACGTTGGGTTGGCCGTTCTTGCACTGGAAACACTGCCCGCAGTCGTGAATCGGCTCCTCGATGACTTTCTGCCCCTCGGTGAAGTTCTCGACGTCGGCCCCCACGTCCACGACCGTGCCGGAGTACTCGTGGCCCATGATACGCGGGATGGGGATCCACTCGTATCCGCCGTCGTACTTGTAGGCGTGCGCGTCGCTCCCACACAGCCCGGCTGTGTGGACCTCGACGAGAACTTCGTCACTGTCGATCGTCGGCGTCTCCCGCTCCTGTGTCTCCACGGAGCGGGGACCCGTCTGAACAATTGCTTTCATAGTTGCTGATAGAGGTCGGTTTACTCGACTCACTCGGAACATACAGACACTGGCGTTAATACTTTTGGGTGTCTCGACACAGAATTGCCGAAATTGATGGCCTCGAAGCCTCTAACGACGACTTCGCTCTCTCCCGGTTCTCTCGTCTGCCTGTCGCAGCAGGTTGTGCTACCGAGTAGTCTGTTCAGGCTTCGACGCTGTCCGCCGTCGCCGACCCGTCCGTCCGTTCCACGACGAGCCGTCCTTTCAACAGCTCTCCGGTCTCCGCGTCGAACAGGTAGACGTGCTCCGGAGCGATAGTGAGCGATAGCTCGTCGCCCGAGGAGAGGTCGTGGAAGTTCCCGACCGTCGCCGTCACGTCGCCGAGCGCGGAACTCCCGTGGACGATCGCCTCGGTGCCGATCGGTTCGACGACGCGAATGTCCGTATCGAACGCCGGCCCGTCCAGCGCGTGGTTGCGCCGCTGGTAGAGGTCCTGCGGACGGAAGCCGACGAGCACATCGTCGGTCGTTATCTCGGTGTCGACGAGTCGCTTCGGGATGTCGAACGACGCCGACTCCATGTCGACGCGGTAGGCGTCGCCCTGCTCCCCGATCGTCGCATCGAAGAGATTCATGTCCGGGCTGCCGACGAACTGCGCGACGAAGAGGTTCGCCGGTTCGTTGAACACCTGGTCAGGCGTCCCCAATTGTTGGAGTTGCCCCTCGTTGAGGACGGCGATCTTGTCCGCGATTGTCATCGCCTCCTCCTGATTGTGCGTGACGTACGCGGAGGTGATGCCGACCTCCGACTGGAGTTCGTCGATTTCGGTCCGCATCGTCTTTCGGAGTTGTGCGTCTAAGTTCGCCAGCGGTTCGTCGAAGAGGAACAGCCGCGGCTCACGGATGATGGCGCGACCGAGCGCGACACGCTGTTTCTGCCCGCCGGAGAGCTGTGCGGGCTTGTTGTTGAGCAGTTCCTCGATCTCCAGCATCTCGGCGACCTCCCTCACTCGGGCGTCGATCTCGTCGCCAGTCATATCGTTGTCCTCGCGGCGGAGCCCGAACCCGAGGTTCTCCCCGACAGTCATGTGGGGGTACAATGCGAAATCCTGGAACACCATCGCAACGTCCCGGTTTCGCGCCTTGACGTCGTTGACGACGGTGCCGTCGAACCGGACCTCACCGTCGGTCGGCTCTTCCAGCCCGCCGATCATCCGGAGCGTGGTCGTCTTCCCACAGCCGCTCGGACCCAGTAAGACGAGAAACTCCCCGTCGGGAACGTCGATGTCGAGGTCGTTTACCGCGACGATTCCCTCCTTCTCGGGGTCGCCGAACACTTTCGTGACACCGTCTAACTCTATGTGTGTCATTGCAAATTGCTACCATCCACCGCATAATAAAGTTACTGTCCTCCCGCGCTCAGACGGGACCAAAAGTCGATCGAGACGAACGCCGATACGCGAGTTTCGAGGGGGGTTCGGGGTGGGTCGTTACCCCTTGATGGCCCCGCCGGTCAGCCCCTGCACGAAGTACCGCTGGATGTACGCCAGTCCCAGCAACACCGGGATAGAGACGATGATCGACGCCGCTGCGACGACGTTCCACTGGGTGTTGAAACCCTGCACGAACGTCAGCAGCCCTGGTGGGACGGTGAACTTCGAATTGTCCAGCAGCGTCAGCGCGAACACCAACTCGTTCCACGCCAAGAGGAACGCGAAGATGAACGACGCGATGAGCGAGTTGCGCGCCATCGGAACGAGGACGTACCAGAACGTCTCGAAGGCCGAACACTGGTCGATGCGCGAGGCCTCGATGATGGAGTCCGGGAAGTCGTCGAAGAAGCCCTTCATGAGCCAGACGACGAACGGCGCGGTCATCGCGCCGTAGATGAGGATGAGCGCGAGGTGCGTGTTGAACAGGCCGAGTGCCGAGATGAGTTCCCACTCTGGGACCATGATGGCCGTCCCTGGGAACATCAGCGACGCCAGCAACAGGCTCATCAGCAGGTTCTTCCCGCGGAACTCCCGCCGAGAGAGAACGTACGACGCCCCGGTGCCGAGGACGACGGCGATGAGACCCGCCCCGACCGCGACCTTCAGACTGCTCAGGACGAGGCCGAGGACGTTGATGTCGATGGCCGAGGACACCTGAATGCCGAACAGGCTGTTGACGAGGCCAGCGTACCCACCGGCCTGAATCGACGACTCGATGACGAGTCTGAACCCCTGAAGCGAGAAGTCCTCCGGGAAGATGGTCGGCGGAATCTGCTGAATCTCCGCCGTCGTCTTGAAGGCCGTCACGACCATCCAGTAGAGGGGGAACAGGACGAACACGCCGATGACCAGCATCAAGAGACCGATGGCCGTCTTTCTGACGTACGCTCCAGACTTCGAGTCGTAGAGCCACGATTGATTCTTCCGGTACTCCGCCGTCGGGTCTGTGTTGTCTGTCGCCATCACATCTCACCTCGGACCTTGTCGTAGAACTGAATGTAGTAGTACGAGAACACCAGCAGGACGACGAACAGCATCACCGACAGCGCCGAGGCGAAGCCGACTTCGAAGTCGACGAACGCCGCCCGGTATATCATCACCGGGAGAGTACTGCTGGAGACGCCGGGGCCGCCCTTCGTCATTACCCACACCATCGAGAAGTTCCGCACGTTGTAGATGAGCATCAGGAGGAAGCCGATGGCGAGGTTGTACTTCATCATGGGGATGGTGACGTAGCGGAACTGCTCCCACGGGGTCGCCCCGTCCATCCGCGCGGCTTCGTAGAGGTGCTCGTCGATGCCTTGGAACGAGGTCAGCGTCAGGAGCGCGAACAGCGGCGCGAGCCGCCAGATCATACCGACGATGGGCGGCCACAGTGACAGGTCGGAGGAGCCGAGCATGACGATGTACTCGTTGACGATGCCCAGTTGGACGAGCAGTTCGTTGATGATACCTTGTGACCCGCCGAACATGAACTGCCAGATGGACGCCCCGACGACCCGCGGGAGGACCCACGGGATGAGGACGATTGCGCTGGCGACGCTCGTGTACGGCAGTTTCTCGTGGAGCAACCAGCCCATCAGGAAGCCGAGGACGATGGCGACCAGGCTGCCGACCGTCACCCAGACGAACGTGTTCCAGAGCACTTGGTGGATGTCCGGATTGCTCCAGATCTCGGCGTAGTTCGCCAGGCCGACGAACTCCGCTTCGTCGGGTGCGAGCAGGTCCTTCGAGAAGAAACTGGAGTAGACGGCCCTGACGATGGGGTAGAGGATGAACACTCCGACGAGCGCCATCACCGGGAGGATTGGGAGATACACCCGAACGCTCTCCGGAATGCGTCCGACCAGGCTATCGGACGACGATTTCGCGCTGTCTACGTAACTCATAGTTGGATGGTACCGGGTGTCATGTTATGTAGCTATGATAAACGGTCGTACTCTCGGAGCTCAGGCAATCTCATCGTCGACGACCTCTTGGACCGAGGAGTTCGCGGTCGCACACGCTTCTTCGGCCGTCGCCTCGCCGAGCACGACGGGCTGGATGACCTCCGTGTTGATGGTGCTCTGTATCGAGGCGATCCCGGCAAAGGAGGGGAACCGAGAGGTTCGGTTGAACAGGTTGTCGTTCTCGTACAGCGTGATGAGGTCTCCGAACTGGCTCTTGAACAGGTCCGTCGGTTCCTCGAAGGCACTCTTGAGCGTGGGAACGCGACCGCGGATACCGACGTCGTTGCCCTCGGCGTAGGTCCACGGGGCGAGTTGTTCAGGCTGGTTCCACCACTTGATGTAGTCGAAAGCGGCCTGTCGTTCCGCACCGCTCTCGTTGCCCTTCCCCATCATGAACCCCTGTGCGTTCTGGAGCAGGAGGTCGCGCGGCTCGAAGCTCCCCGAGGGATTCTCCGGGAGCGGGGCACGCGTGACGGTGTGACCCTCGCCGTCGAGCCACTCCTGTGGCGCGCCGGTGGTCTGGTACACCGCGTTCGCGTGGGAGTACGTGATGAAGATGCCCGATTCCCCCTCCCGGAGGAGGCGACCGGCGGCGATGTGGTTGTTCTCGGCCATCGAGTTGGGGAATAGGCCCGCCTCGGCGATGTCCTGATAGAGTTTGACGGCGTCGACGAAGCCGGGCTGGTCGACCGTCGCCTCCATCGACTCGGGGTCGAAGTACCGACCGCCGTTCGCGTAGACGAAGCCGATGAAGTACCCCGTCGTCAGCCCGAAGTCCGTCCCCGGCGCGGTGATTGCCGCGGACACCTCGTCCAGTTCTTGCATCTCCTTGCCGAGTTGGATGAGTTCCGGCCACGACCGGGGCGGTTCGTCGAAACTCGTCTGTTCGAGGTAGTCCGTCCGGATGTCGACGAACGGCCCGAGGTCGGCGTAGCCGCCGGGCAGTCCCCACTGCCGCTCCTCGTCGGAGTCGCCCAGCCCCGAGTACAGCTGGGTCTGGATGTTGGCGTCGATGAAGTGGCTGTTTATCTCTTCGAGCTGATCCGCGAACCCCTCCTGGTCGAGCGGCTGAATCGCGTCCGCGCCGGCGTAGTCGGGAATCTGCTGACACTGCCCGGCCATCACGTCCGGAAGGTTGTCGTTCGCCGCCGCCGAGGCGATGATCTGGTACTTCTGGCCCCACTCCTGGTGCTGATACTTGACGTTGTGTTTCCCGTAGTTGCCGTAGTGGCCGCTGATGTACTCCCGTTCTGCCGGAATCCCACCGAACAGCCAGAAGTCCAGGTTCTGCGTTCCGGAGCCACCATCGCTACCGGTCCCGCCGCTTCCGTTGCCACCGCCACCGTCGCCCCCGTCACCGCCGCCACATCCAGCGAGACCGGCCGCCAGCGCGGTCCCGACGCCGGTGAGATACTGTCGTCTATCCAGTCCGCTAGCTGCATTGCCGTTTGTCATGGTACGATATTACAAACGAGCGGTTCTATCTATCATAAATGTATCGGTATATCAGATGGTTCTCGGGCACACGTGCGCCCAGACGGCCCGGCAACCAAAGCTAAATGACCATGTGGGTCGAGTCTAGCGGTATCGATGGCAACTACAGGCTCATCTTTCGAGCGCGCTCTGGACGAACTGGGCGTCTCGGTTACGCACGTCGATAGAGCGGAGTTCCGAGACGAAATCGAGAATGCGGTCGACGCGCCAGCGGTCGGCGTCCCACTGGCGGAGACGTTCGGCGACGCCGCGTTCTCGCTCGCGGAGACGTCCGTCGAGGTCGACCCCACGCCCACGGCGCTCCGCGACGCGACGACTGGCGTGACCGGCGCGCAGTTGGGTATCGCCGACTACGGGACGCTCGTCCTCGCGTTGACCGAGCAAGCCAGCGAACTCGTGAGTCTGTTCGTCGAGCGCCACGTCGCAGTCGTCCGGGCAAGTGGCATCGTTTCGGAGATGGATGCCGCAATCGAAGAACTGGACGAGGAGTTCTCGGAGACCCGCGGCAGCGCGATTCTTGCGACCGGCCCGAGTGCGACAGCGGATATGGGGACGCTCGTAAAAGGCGCACACGGCCCGCGTGAGGTCCACGTCGTTCTCGTCGAGGAGGACGAGTGACGATGGCGAAAGCCGACGAACTCCGGGAAGTGATGCGGACCGAGGGAGCGGCCATCGCTCAGAACACGCAGGCGTTCAACGAGGGCCGCTACGACTCGGTAGCCGACCTGGAGAACTACGAGGAACTGAAATCCGAGGCGCGAGCCATCAAGGAGGACGCTATCGAGCGACTCCCGGACCTACTCGACCGACTGACTGAGACCGTCGAGGAAAACGGCGGGACGGTGTACGTCGCCGAGGATGCCGAGGACGCTAACGCCTACATCCGCGACGTGGTAGCCGACCGGGAGGCGAACCGCGTGGTCAAGAGTAAGTCGATGACCAGCGAGGAGATCGAGGTCAACGAGACGCTCGAAGCCGACGGCGTCGACGTCGTCGAGACGGACTTAGGAGAGTGGGTCCTGCAGGTGGCCGACGAAGCGCCCTCCCACATCGTCGCGCCGGCTATCCACAAGTCTCGGGAGGCTATCGCCGACCTCTTCAACGAAGTCTTCGAGCCTGACGAACCCTTAGAGACCGCCCAAGAGCTGACCCACTTCGCCCGTGAGAAGCTGGGCGAACAGATCGTCGACGCCGAGGTGGGAATCACTGGCGCGAACTTCCTGGCGGCCGACACTGGGACGATGGCGCTGGTCACCAGCGAGGGCAACGCCCGCAAGACCGTCGCCGCGACGGACACCCAGATAACCGTCGCCGGCGTCGAGAAAATCGTCCCAAGTGTCGGCGACCTCGACCCCTTTATCGAACTCATCGGTCGGTCGGGGACCGGGCAGGACATCACCTCTTACGTCTCCCTGTTGACGCCGCCGGTCGAGACGCCCGTGGTAGACTTCGAGGACGACGAGACACCCCTCTCCGAGTTCGACAGCGACCGGGACTTTCACCTCGTGCTCATCGACAACGGCCGCATGGCGATGCGCGAGGACGACCAGTTGCGCGAGACGCTGTACTGCATCCGCTGTTCCGCCTGTTCGAACTCCTGTGCGAACTTCCAGAGCGTCGGCGGCCACGCCTTCGGCGGCGAGACCTACTCTGGCGGGATCGCGACCGGTTGGGAGGCGGGTATCGAGGGACTCGACGTCGCCGCGGAGTTCAACGACCTCTGTACGGGTTGTACTCGCTGTGTGAACGCCTGCCCGGTCGAGATCGACATCCCGTGGATAAACACGGTCGTTCGGGACCGTATCAACCGCGAGGGTGAGCGTCCCGCCGACTGGCTCGTTGACGGCCTCGTCCCCGACGAGGAAGACGAGGGCGCG
This sequence comes from Haloarcula amylovorans, assembly GCF_004681185.1. Lineage (GTDB taxonomy): Archaea > Halobacteriota > Halobacteria > Halobacteriales > Haloarculaceae > Haloarcula > Haloarcula amylovorans. Next base: position 91,254 of record NZ_SRIF01000004.1, read on the forward strand.
CCCCTGCAGAAACGCTTCTTCGGCAACTTCGAGACGGTCGCGAAATTCGGGAGCGCCACGGCCCCGCTGTCGAACTGGCTGGTCGACACGTCGGCTTCTCGGTGGGCTATGTCCTGGGCACTCGATATCGACCCCCGCCGGGAACTTCCGACGTTCGAACGGGAGACGCTGGTCGAGTGGGCCGAGAAGCGCGACTCGACGGTTTCCGACCCCGAGCGCCGAGCGGTCCTCTATCCCGATCTCTACACGAACCACGTCCAGGTTGAGCGCGGCAAGGCGGCGGTGAAGGCACTCGAAGCGCTCGGCGTCGACGTGGTCGTGCCAGAAGCTCCCTCTAGCGGCCGCGCGCCCCTTTCACAGGGGATGGTCGCGACTGCACAGGACCACGCCGAGCGAGTTACCGAGACGCTGGCCCCCCATATCGAGGACGGGCGAGACATCGTCGTCGTCGAGCCGAGTGACCACGCGCTGTTCCAGCGGGAGTACGAGAAACTCCTCGATGCCGCCACGTTCACCGACCTCGCCGAGAACAGCTACGAGGTGCTGGAGTACGTCTACGGCCTCCTCGACAACGGAGCCGACGGTTCGGTCCTGACGACCGCTGACGGTGACGAAATCGCCTATCACAGCCACTGTCAGCAGCGCACGCTCGGACTGGAGGCCCACACCGTTGCCGTCTTAGAGGAATGTGGCTACGACGTCGTTACCTCGGACGTGGAGTGCTGTGGAATGGCCGGCAGTTTCGGCTACAAGGGTGACTACTACGAGGTCAGCATGGATGTCGGTGACCGCCTTCGGGGACAACTCCAAGCCGAGGGCGTCCGTGACCGCCCCGTCGTCGCCAGCGGCACCTCCTGTCTCGAACAGATAGACTCGCTTCTCGAACGGCAGCCCCGTCATCCGGTCGAGCTGCTGGTCGAGTGACGCGGCGAGTCGCCGGAATTGCCGCTACGACAGCCCGACGTGTTCCCGGAACGCCCGCTCGGTCACCCACTCCCGGTCTTTCTCCGACATCGAGTCCACCTGTCGAAGCCAGTTGTACGCTTCGGGGTAGCTGGCGACGTCGCTGACGTTTGGGTAATCAGATCCCCAGATCACGCGTTCGCGACCGAACGTGTCGAGGAACCACCGGACGTGGTCGTGCATGTCCGCGTAGGGAAACGTGGTCTCGGACATGTGCGGAATCTCCGAAACCTTCACTGCGACGCTATCGTACGACGCGAGGTCCGAGAACTGCGCGAACGTCCCCTCGTCGGTCGGCGTCTCCGGTCCCGCGTGCGCGAAGTGGTCGAACAGATACGTGAGGTCGGGATAGGTCTCGACGAGTTCGAGCGCCTGGTCTAATTGGCCATGATCACAGAGAATCTGGACGACGGCGTCCGTTTCGACGGCGGCTTCCCAGAACTCGGTCTGGTCGATGGCGTCTCGAAGCCACGTCGCGCCCGGGTCGAACGTTTCCCACATCCGGTCGTACGGACAGGCCGCGCCGAGACGGAAGCCGAGGACGCCGTCGGTGGCCATACACTGGCGGAGGTGGTCGGCCGCGCCGTCGGCGAACGGGTCTACCATCACGATACCGTGGAGTCGGTCGTGTTCCGCTGCCACCTGTCGGGTGTACCAGTTGTCCGTCCAGTCGCAGATGGGATAGCCGACGACGACGGCTTCGTCGATACCGTTCCGGTCCATGTCAGCGAGGAGCCGTTCTGCCGTGTAGACAGTGTGAACGTCGAACCCGTCGACGAGGTCCAGTAGCGGCCCGTTCACCCAAGGGTGTTCGTCGCTTGCCGCGCCCCACGCGTGGGTATGGGTATCGAGCATATGCAGAGTGTAGCCGGGAACCGCCCTAAAGCTTACCCGTAGAGCTAAGGACCGCGCTGGCGAAGCGAATGGCGTATGGAGCGAATAGCGTTTCACCTCCGCATCGAGGAGGGGCAACGAGAGGCGTATCGAGAAAAACACGAAGCCGTCCCCGAGGCGCTCGAATCAGCGTATCTCGATTCCGATGCCGGACTGGAGACCTACAGCGTCTTCGAGAAAGACGGGCACGTCTTCGGTTATATGGAAGTCGAAGATCCCGAAGCGATCAGAGCGGTCATGGAAGAGAGCGACGCACAGGCCGACTGGGCCGCGGTGATGGACCCCATCGTCGTCGACGAAGACGACCAGTGGATGGACGAAGTCTACCGGATGGTCTGATTCATCCTTTCAGATAGCCGCCGTCGACGGCGATGGACTCCCCGGTTATCCACTCGCCTTCGTCGGATAAGAGTAACACGGCGACGTGGCCGATTTCTTCCGGCTGGGCGGGCCTATCCAGGATATGTGTCGAGAGTGAGTCCTTCATGACCTCTTCAGGCCGCTGCCCGCTCTGTTCGGCCTTCTCTTCGAGCCACTCCGCGACCATCGGCGTCTCGACCGTCCCCGGTTTGATGGCGTTCGCCGTGATGCCGTGGTCGCTGAGTTCCTTGGCCAGCACCGTCGTCAGCGTGAGCACCGCTGCCTTCGACGCGCCGTACGCCCCCTGCCCGCGGAAGGGGCGCTCTGCACCCACCGACGATATGTTCACGATGCTGCCCTCGATCCCATCGGCAATCATCTGTTCGGCGACGTGCTTCGCCACGAGAAACGTCCCCCTGGCGTTGACGGCGAAGTGCCAGTCCCACTCCTCGGCGCTCGTCTCCAGTAACGGCACCGATCGCTGGATCCCGGCGTTGTTGACCAGCCCGTGAATCTCGCCCAGTTCCGAAACCGCCGCCTCGACGCCGGTGGTGACGGACGCTTCCTTGGAGACGTCGACGTCGAGAACAGTCACTTTCCCACCTGCTTCTTCCACGAGCGTCGCCGTCTCTCTTGCTGTCTCGGGCCGCGTATCGAAGACAGAGATATTTGCGCCGGCACGGGCACACCGAACAGCGATACCCCGGCCGATGCCCTGTGCGGCACCCGTGACGACGATATGCCGGCCCGCGAGCCGTGAATCTGAGCGATTCGATACGTTCGACTGCGTATCACCCTGCATAGTGTCTCCAAAGTAGACCGTCGAGTTAAGCATGGGTGGTCATAGTAGATACGACGGCGTTCTCGATCTATTCGGTCATATCGGAAGCGTCTACAGTCGCTCTGAACCGTCGGACATCAACTGGAGTCGGGGCTGCGTTCGGCAGGCAAGGTAACTGGACCGAGCTGTCTGTTCGAACTACTGAAGAGATATTTGTGTCCGGTTCTCTGAACAACTCATAAATATCTGGTATTGGTAGGTGCAGAATAAGATCTTCCGACGATACCGGACAATACTGTTTTCGGAACGGTGGGGGCTCGGTCCCGAAAGAGCAAAGACGAGGAGATGCGGGTCCAACCGGCGACTGGCCGATTCGGACGACAGGGTGTCCCCCCTGTCGTTCGAGAGTACTTCAGCGCTGTTTTAGCTCCAGAGACGCTCTGAAACGTTCGAACGACGACGACTAATGGCCTCGCAGATACGTTCCCCTTACCTCGGTGATAATCAGCGAGAGGCCAATCGTAGCGCCACCCCTTCCGGCATGGCCGGACATATTCCACACCCCTCACTCCTAGAAGCGGCTCCCAGGTGAGTCGCCCATCGGGTCGCGGATAGAGTGTCGACTACAACTGCTGGATAACAACCGTACTCTAGTTATCCTGGTGGTGAGGTCGCTGGACGAGCCCTCCTCACCGTGGATATTTCGGCTGCTCTCAAATAGGTGACTCAACTCGCTGGTCTCACAAGGCTGTAGAGCTATAGTGACGACCTCGTCAGTTTCTCTCGATGCTGATCTAGCGATAGCACAGACAGCCGCGGTAAGACGGAAACGGGCACTATCTGAACTCGTCACCGGGGCAACTCGGGAGAGCCAGCATATGGCGGCGCTTGGGGTGCTCTCTACGGAAATCGTCTGTGTTGAATCGAGCCTCGGCGTGTGTCGTCGAGCGGTCTTATCAGCTCGAAGGCAGGCTTCCGGCATCGTCGGATAGTCTTTCGGTTTCTCTGTTCCGTCTGCTGATCTCCTCCCTCACCGCTCACTCGTCGAAGTAACGATCTGCTCGCCTGCGCCACTTAGATAATATATGTACCTATGTTATTGTGTCTGTCGGGCCACACTGGCTTCTCGGTTGTCCCGCTGGCAGGGGTAGGCGGCGCACCGGAAGCGTGGGCGTCGGGAACGAGATCGTTCGATCCCTCTCTCGATCGGTGTCTGGGCCACAATCATCTGTTGACAGCTATTCTGTCCTCAATTCAGTTATACTGAATATATGTCGCCTGATACAGGACATCCATCAATAGATGGTGAATTAAAACGCATTTTAGCCCATACTATAGGATCACTGGCTAACACTTCAGCATTACTGCGTACCCATGCAGGTTTGTTAATTTCTATAGCAGCGATACTCACGTGTAGGTAATGTTCAGCTCGATTACATTCGCGACGCTCTTGAGTTTGGCCGGCAGTTCCTCTCGGAATCGCTCGTCCTGAAACCGGCTCGTCGGGCCGGAGACACTGATTGCGCCTTCGACGGTGTCGTTGTTGTTGACGATTGGGACCGCCACACAGCGCAGTCCCTTGACGCGAGCCTCGTCGTCGAAGGCGACACCTTCCTCACGGACGCGTTCGAGATGTGAAAACAGCTCCTCCTGATCGGTGATCGTATTCTCCGTCGTCGCTGGCATGCCGTGTCGGTCGAGTATCTCCTCGATTCGCTCTCGGGGGAGGTGCGCGAGAATCGCGTTTCCGAGACCGGTGTTGTGAAGATAAACGCGCTGTCCGATGTACGAGTCCGTCTTCACGGCATCGACGCCGTGGGCGCGGTGGAGATAGACACCTTTTCCGTGCTGTTCGACGAGTAAGTTCGCCAGTTCGCCGGTTTCCTCGGCCAGTTCGGTCACCTCCTCTCTGGCGATGTCGTAAAGCCGCTGTCGGTGACGAGCGTGCCCACCGAGGTCGAGGAGCCGCAGTCCGACCTCGTAGGTATTCCCGTTTTTCACGACGTATCCATCCGCCTCCAGCGTCGTGAGATAGTTGTGCAGACTGCTCTTCGAGAGGTCGAAAGCATCGGTGAGTTCCGTGACAGTCGCTTCGTTTCGCTCCTTCAACTCCTCCAGAATCGCGAAGGTGGTCCGGGCGGTCTTGACGGCGTTACTGTTCTGTTGGTCGGCCATACCCGTGTTGAGTACGTCGGCCCTGATAAATCTACGCCAGCCATGCCAAACCCGAATTCAGTAATACTGGACAGAGTCCACGAGACGCGCGGTCCGGAACTGCTTTGCGCGACCCACCACTGGGACAACGACACCGGGAATGAGTCATCTGATCACCGAATACGGCGATACCGACGGAAAGGACTTCACTCACGCGTTTCGAGCGGCGGTCGACGCCTGTGCTGACGAGGGTGGCGGAACAGTTCGTATTCCCCCTGGCGAGTACGAGACGGGGTCTGTCTCGCTTGCGGACGACGTTACCATATTGATCGCTCCAGGCGCGACTGTTCGCGCCAGTTCAGACGAAGCGGACTATCAGTGCCCGGCCGAGTACGTCGGACCCGACGGCGAGCGGCCGCTCTTTCTCGCTCGCGACTGTACGAACGTCTCGATAGCGGGCAGTGGCACGGTCGACGGGTGTGGCACGGAGATTATGGAAATGGACGACCCCATCCGTCAGCACTCCGGTCAGTCCTCGGCGTCCCCGCTCGTCAGTGACGGCGAAGCTCGGGCGCGACAGGGAGAGACCTTCCTCGACCCGGCCGACGGCACCGATGAATGGCCGGTAGCGAAACCCGCATTTCGGCCGGGGCCGGTGCTCTGTTTCGACAACTGCCGGAACGTCGCGGTCAGCGATGTCATCCTCCGGGACATGCCAGCGTGGACGCTCTCCTTACGGAACTGCGAGTCGGTCACGGTCACCGGCGTCACCGTTGACAACCACACGCGGATACCGAACTGCGATGGGATCGCTATCGAGGGCTCGCGCGACGTCCGCGTCTCGGACTGCTCGATACGGGCCTGCGACGACGCCATCACGTTGAAAGCGAAGACGGCAGGCCAGCCCTGCGAGTTGGTTACCGTGACGAACTGTACGCTCTCTTCTCGGGCGTGTGCCGTCAAACTCGGGTCCGAAACGAGCGGTTCCATCCGGGACTGCACGGTCACCAACTGCGTCGTGCGCGATTCGAATCGCGGGCTCGGCATCCAGCATCGCGATGGCGGCGACGTAGAGCGAATCCGCTTCAGCGACATCACGGTCGAGACGCGGCTCTTCGAGGGGCCGTGGTGGGGGAAGGCAGAGCCGCTCTACGTCACGTCGGTCCCCCGCGACGAGGCGACGGATCTCGGCTACGTTAGAAACGTCCAGTTTTCGAACGTCGACGCGCGCTGTGAGAACGGCGCGCTGGTGTATGGACACGAGGACGCGAGAATCGAGAGCGTGTGGTTCGACGGAGTGCGACTCGATGTCCGCGACGCACCGGCCGCCGACGCGGTGGGCGGAAATATCGACCTCCAGCCCACGAGTGTCCGACCCCCAATTGCGTCACACGACGTGCCGGCGGTTCACTGCGAGAACGTCGACGGCCTCGAACTCGTGGATATCGCGGTCGCGTGGGACGGCGACCTCCCGTTGTATCACACGCACGGCGTCGCCTGTGTCGGCGTCGAGGACGCGACGATAGACGGCTTCGACGGCGGCCCTGCTCACTCTGGGAGCGGGGACGCGGCGATATCGCTACGGGACTGTTCGACCGTCACGGTCCGGAATTCGCGGGCGCGTCCGGCGACCGGTACGTTCCTCGAAGCGACCGATACCGTTGACGAGCGCCTATTCACTGGCAACGATCTCGCGGACGCGGAGCGGGCGCTGGCCGGCGATACTGACTTCACCGTCGTCGGCAACGCGGAACCGCAGCGGTGAAGGAACCGACGGAAGGACTGCGGTCGTCCGTCGAGCGTCTCAGAGGATACGCACGTTGTCGAGTACACCGGTGCTTCGGACGCCGATGCCGCCGTCCTCGAACGTCTCGTCGGACGCCGTCACGGATGCCACCGCGTTCCCGTCGGGGTCGCGGAGTTCGACGTCGATATCGCCGAGCGACGCCCAGTTGACGACGAAGTCGTAGAGGACGCCGGTCTCCACCGAGAGGCTCGATTTGGCCAGCTGCGTGTACTCGCCGCCGACTCGCTTGTAGAGCTGGAGCCTGTCGCTCGACCCCTCGGGGTAGACCCGGGCGAAGTAGAGGTTCTGTGCATCCTGCACGCCGAAGGCGATTCCGAGATTGCTGTTCGTCGCCGTCCGGGCGGCCGCGGCGGCGAACGTATCGCCGGCCTGCGGATATCGCGGAAGGCCGCTCGTCGAGGTAATGATGGCGGTACCACCGGACGTGTTCTTCAGACTACTCTCGCCGTCGTCCACCGGCGGTTCGCCGTTCGCGACGTAGGCGTCGGTCGCACCGTCGTACTCGGAGAGGTTGCCGTCCTCGAAGCTATCGACGACGCCTGATCGGTCGCCCCCGCTCGCTTCTACCTGTTCGGTGACGAGGTCCCCCTCGTTATCGACACGAACCCGGTACTGGGCCGACCCATCCGGGGTCGTGAGGACCGCGCCGTTGCCGTCTCCCGGAACTCGAACGTCGTCGCCCCCAATCACGAACGACGCCTCGTCGCCGCCCCCGGCGTGGAAGGCGTGAGAGTCGTGGGTCTGGTGGCGTTCGGTGCCGTCGTCGAACCAGCGCGTTGAGCCCGCCGCGTCGTCGGCGACGACGGGTCGTGGGCGCACGTTCTGCTGGTCGAAGTGCCGGACGTACTCCAGGTCGGTGCCGACCTCGGCGTTGTAACAGTCGACGTTCTGGATGTAGACGCCGTCGTGACGGTCCCCCTCCCCGTCGGTCACGTCGGCGACGGCAACGCCGCTGTGGTAACCCATCGCGTTGTGACGCTCCCGGACGTTCTGGATCGATATCTTCCGCACCGCCGTGTTCGAGTTCTCCAGTTTGACGATGCTCTCGCTCACCGACTGGAGCGGATGGCCGCCGCACTGAATCGAGTCGAGGTTGATCGTCGCACCGCCGTCGATTCGGATGCTGTGCTCTCCGCCGCCGCCGCGCCAGTTGTAGATGTCGAGGTCGAAGGCGGGACCGTACGGGATATCGTCGCTGCCGGGCTTTGCGAGGAGCCCGTCTCGACAACCGGTCACTTCCGTATCGAGGACGGTGAGTTCGCTAGAGCCGTGGTAGTCGGCGAGCCGGATGCCCGCGGGGACCGTGTTCCGCCCTTCGAGGTTCTGGAGATACATCCGAGAGACGTGCATGTGCCCAACCCCTTGGATGTCGACGAAGGACCGTTCGAGATTCTCCTTGGCGTAGAACATCCCGCCGTTGAGCGTGATGTTCTCCGTCTTCTCGTCCGGGCCGATGACGAAGAAGCTCTCGATGGTATCGGTGGCGTAGATGAGCGTCCAGCCCATGTCGAAGACGAGTTTGCCCGTGTTGTTCGCGATGACCATCGGCGATTCGACCCGCCACGCGGGCAGCCCGTCGGCCGCGGCGGGATCGTCGGGGTCCGGAGCAGGGATGACGATGCGGTGACCCGGCTGTTGGTTCGGGATGTCCTCGCCGCCGGGGAGCGCTTTGAGGACGTTCTCGACCTTCTGGTCGAGCGTCTCGCCCGGATATTCCGTGACAACGTGGATGGACCCGGGGGCGCAACTGTCGGCGTTGAGCGTTCCGTCCGTCACGGAGAGGTTCGATCCGGCGAGTTCCGTGATCGGCGCGTCGCCCGCCGACATCGAGAGCGACCCGAGATTCGAGACTGCGTGCTGATTCGCGTCTACGTCGGCGCTCCAGTCGTACCAGGGCTGCTTTCCGTTGTTCCCGTTGCCCTGACTGGCGCTGGCGGTCCCCGTCACGAGGCCGCCGAGTCCGGTCCCCAGTAGTCCGAGCGTTCCGCGCCGCGAGATCGCGCTTTTCTCTGTTGATCCGTCGTCACTAATGTCTGTATCGTCGTAGCTCATAGTGTGCGCTGCGTTGCCACAGCGCATTTGATGTGAAATGGTTACCATTTATAATTTGTGTGCGCGAAACGGGTTAGTCTACCAGAGGGATCGAGTAGAACTTCCAGCCAGCGGCCGAACTTGGCCGCAACAATAGTTTTATATAGTTTGCTTCGGGTATTGTGGACTATGGAACGTGATAGTCACGACACTCGTACGGCTAGTCGATCCAGCGCAATCTCTCGGCGGCAGTTCGTCGCGACGGTGGGCGCATCGGGCCTCACTGTCGGGCTGGCCGGCTGTTCGAACACCGGTAGTGGCGGCGATGGCGGCGGTGGTGATGGTAATAGCGGCGGCGGAACATCCACCGAGAACCTCGAGTACGACGGCGAGGACGTTACCGTGGAATACAGCACCGCTCCACTGTTCGGCAACGTCGCCGACATGCTAAAGGAGACGCTATACAGCGCAGGGCTGCCGGAGAGCATCGACGTCAAGTTCTCCACCACCGTCTGGGGGGCCGACGACCTCCAGTCTCGGTACAATCAGATCCTCTCGGCGGGTCGTGCGACGCCGGACATGATGCTCACCAACTTCGCGTACACCCCGTATTTCGCACCCCGAGAGTGGCTGCTCGACCTCACAGAGGTGTTCGGCGAGGAGACGATGACCGAACTGGAGAACAACTACTCGCAGGTGATGGTCGATTCGATGCGATGGGACAGCGGTCTCTACGGCATCCCGCAGTTCATCGACATCCCAACCATCCAGTACCGGAAGGATTTGGTGAAGGAAGCGGGCTACGACCCCGAAGGCGAGAACTGGGCCACGGAGCCGATGCAGTGGAACCGGTTCGCGAAAGTCGTCGCCGACACCAAAGAACAGGCTGGCACCGACGACGGCTACACGGTGGCGCTCAACCAGCGCAACCTCGGTTCCATCTCGGGGTACGAGCAACTGGTCACCAACGGCGGCAACTACTTCGGCGACATGTCGAACCAGAACGGCCCCATCGGCGACCGGCCGGTCACCATCAACGAAGAACAGACGATCCAGACGCTCCGCCAGCTCCGGACATTCATGTACGGCAGCGAAGACGAGTACGCGATCGAGGGGCTCTCCGGCAACATCACGCCCTCCGAGGCGCTCGGATGGGATACCAATCCCTCGATGGAGTCGTTCACGGCGGGCGAGGCGGTGGCCCATCGCAACTGGTCGTTCGCCATCGCCGACTTCGGCGCGGAGGAGAAATTCGGCGAGAACCTCGGCGTGATGCCGTACCCCTACGGGATGTCAGAAGACGAGGCTCCCTACGAGGGGGCCGGCGGGTCGAACTCCAAGCTCGGTGGCTGGCATCTCTCCATTAACCCCAACACGGAGCATCTCGCCGCCACGGTAGAGGTTATCAAGGCGATGACCACCGACGAGTTCTACCTCACTATCTTCGAGGAACTGGGATCGACGCCGCCCAAGCCAGAGCTCTTAGGAACCGACCGCGCGAAGAACGTCGACGTCATGAGCCGGCATCTCGACACGCTCCAGTACCAGGCTAACAACCAGTTCGCTCCGCCCATCAACGCGGTGTGGAGCGCGCAGAAATCGGCCATCGGTGAGCAGTTCCTCGCCTGCCTCAAACAGCAGAAGTCACCGAAAGCGGCGGCCAAGGCCGCGCAGGACCAGGTGAAACAGATAGAGAATCAAGAGTCCTGAGACGGCTGTGTCGGTCGTCTCCGAACCAGCTCCCGAACCGACAACTATCGTAAACTACTAACCGATTGGCTTGGTCAAGCTTAGCACACACAACATGTTACAAATAGTCCAGCAGGCGGTATCGCCGATCTTCCTCAAGATCGAGCAGTTGGACGAGGAGAAGTACGGGTACCTCTTGGTCGCCCCGGTGTTCCTCGTGCTCTCGGTGCTCGCGTTCTATCCGTTGCTCCGAACACTGTTCTTCTCGTTCCACGACGACTCACTCACGGGTGTGAGTCCCATCGGCGAGTTTATCGGCTTCGAAAATTACGTCCAGCTCGTAACCGGGGGGATGAACGTCATCCTGAACTACCCCTTCCTCAGCCTGGAAGATCCCTTCTCCAGTGCGCTTCCCGTCACGCTCCTCATCACGGGCGTCAGCGTCGCTGTCGGAACGCTGATGGGTTTAGGGATGGCGATAATACTCAACAAGGAGTTCCGCGGCCGCGCGCTCGCCCGGACCATCGTCATTCTGCCGTGGTCGATTCCCATCGTCATCCAGGGGATGATGTTCTATCTGCTGTTCCAGCCGTCGATCAGTTTCCTGGTCGAACCGCTGGCGTCGCTCGGAATCTTCTCGGGGAACCCGCTGGTGAGCAGCCAGGACTCGACGCTCATCATCATCCTCATCGACATCTGGCGGAAGATTCCGTTCATCGCGCTCATCATCATGGCCGGCCTCGCCAGCATCAACCAGAACCTCTACGATGTCGCGAAGGTCGCAGGGGCATCGAAGTGGCAGCAGTTCCGGTACATCACGCTGCCGCTGGTCAAGCCGGTGCTGTTCATCGGGATGATCTTCTACACCATCAGCTCGATGAAGATCTACGGTATCGTCGAGGCGTCGGCCGGTTGTAGCACGGTTCCGACGCTCACCTGTCTGGTGGTATCGACGTTCAGACAGCAGCGCTGGCCGACCGCGTCGGCGATCGCGTTCCTGTCCGCGCTGATCATCGCCGTCATCGTCATGGTGTACGTCCTGCGGTTCAGGGAGGCAAGAGAATGAGTAACGAAGAGTACACGGGTACGATAGGTCGGATCGTCGAGTACGCGGTCCACAACGCGACTGACGTCTATCGACTCGGCTTCTACGTCGGGTTGACGTCATTCATTATGATCACCCTGTTCCCGTTCTACTGGCTGCTGGTGCTGGCGGTGACGCCGAGTGACCAGCTCTATCAGATGGGCGTGCTGCCGGAGTCGTTCGACCCGAACGTGTTCATCACTGTCTTCCAGCAGTACCCGCTGCACCACTACATCTTCAATAGCATCGTGCTCGCATCCATTACGGTGGTGGTCTGCATCACGCTGGGCAGTCTCGCGGGCTACGCCTTCGGTCGCGTAGACTTCCCCGGGAAGGGACCGCTCCTGCTCTTGTTGCTGGTCGTCTCGTACTTTCCGGGGATCGCGTTCCTCATTCCCCTCTTCGAACTGCTCACCGGGTCCGTGAGCGTGCTGGGCGTCTCCTCGCCCGACCTCTACAACACGCCGTGGGGAATGGTGTTCCCGTTCACGATGCTTAGTCTCCCCATCACCATCTTCATCCTCACGACGTTCTACGAGCAGATTCCCGACGGTCTAGAGGACGCCGCGCGCGTCGAGGGGACGACCCGCCTCGGCGCGCTGTTCCGCGTCATCATGCCGCTCTCGGCACCGGGCGTGGTGACCGCGGCCATCATCGTCTTCATCGGCGTCTACCGGGAGTTCTTCTTCTCGTTCATCATGACCGACGGCTCGCCGGAAAACTGGGCCGTCCTAGTGTACGGGATTCTGAACTTCCAGCAGCAGTACACCACGCAGTACAATCTGATGGCGGCCGCGAGCCTCATGGGGATCATCCCCATCGCGGTGCTCGTCATCTTCGCGCAAGATCACATCGTCCGGGGCCTGACCTCGGGCGGCCTCAAGGAGTGATACAACATGGGACAAGTCAACCTCACCGACGTTCGCAAAGAGTACGATGACGTAGTGGCAGTCGAAGGCATGGACCTCACGATCAAGGACAACGAGTTCGTCTGTCTCGTCGGCCCGTCGGGCTGTGGGAAGTCGACGACGCTTGAGACCATCGCTGGTCTCACCACGCCCACGGACGGGTCCGTAGAAATAGCCGGTCTCGATGTCACCGACAAGCCGCCGAAGGATCGGGAGATCGCGATGGTGTTCCAGAACATCGCGCTGTTCCCCCACATGGACGTCTACGAGAACATCTCCTTTGGCCTCCGGCTCCGTAACTACGACCAGGAGGAGATCGACCGGCGCGTCGACCGGGCCGTCGAGATCGTCCAGTTAGAGGGTATGCTCGATAGGAGCCCGGATGAACTCTCGGGCGGCCAGCAACAGCGAGTGGGCATCGCTCGCGCCATCGTGCGCCAGCCCGAAGTGTTCCTGATGGACGAGCCGCTCGCCAACCTGGACGCCAAGCTCCGGGTGTCGATGCGGACCGAAATCCAGCGCCTCCAGAAGGAACTCGGTATCACGACGGTGTACGTCACCCACGACCAAGAGGAGGCGATGACGATGTCCGACCGCATCGCGATCATCAACGACGGCGAACTCCAGCAGTGTTCGCCACCGCTCGTCTGTTACAACCAACCCGCAAACACCTTCGTCGCGCAGTTCATCGGGAGCCCCTCGATGAACCTCTTCGACGGCGAAGTAGACGGGGACGCTCTCGACGTGGGCGACTTCCGGGCTGTGTTCGACACTGTCGGTACTGGGCTTCACGACGGCGACGCGGTCAGGGTCGGCGTCCGGCCGGAGGACATCTACCTCGCTGAGGACGCCGACAGCGTCCCTCACCCGAGCGACTCAATCAGCGTATCGGTGGACGTCCTCGAACCCGTCGGCGACCAGACGTACGCGTACATGCTGGTCGAGGACGCGGTCGGCGATAGCGACGACCCGACAGAGGTGCTCGCGAGCCTCGACCCGGACCGTGTCGTCGAGGAGCAGTCCACCGTCGAGGTGGTCTTCTCCCGCGATGACGTTCACCTGTTCGACGCGGCCACGGGCGACGCCGTTACGCACAGTCTCGTCGACCGAACCGGTGCGGGCGACGACTCGACCGTTCAGGGGGAGAGCTAAAATGGTCACTCCGCTCGGCGTCGGGTACATCGTCGCCGTGACGGTGCTGTTCTTCCTCTGGATATACGGCCTCGTCTCGCTGTACTTCGACGTCCGTCACAAGTTCTTGCCGATGCTCTACTCGTGGCTGCGACAGCGCGGTAACGACCCACGCCACCTCATGTAACGGCCTCGTCGCCATTTCGACCCCCTTCTGTCTCCGACTCTCGGCTCGACCCGCCACCAATTCGTTGCGGTTTTTCAACAAAAATTATAATAAACGTGCATCCGAAGGAATTTCCGACGCCGTGAGGCGTCGTAGCACACCATGAGCGACGAATACGACAGCGAGCAGCACGACGCACAGACGGAATCGAGCGACTTCGCACTCAGCCGCCGGGAGGTGATGAGCGCCGTCGGGAGCGTGAGCTTCGGTGGCGCGTTCGCCGGGTCAGCGAGTGCCCAAGGAAACGGAGAGGGCGGCGGAAGCGGCGTCGGGAACCAACCGTGGTACGAGTGGGTCGCCGACGTGGACGCCGGCGGCAACGGTCTCCAGAACCTCGGCGGCGTCGAAGTCGACCACGTCAACACGCCCGCCCGCGCGGCGGAGGTCGTCGTCTGGCGCGACGACGATGGCACGTACCACGCCGACGGAGAGGCCGGCGTCGTCGCCAGCGGCGAGGAACTGATGGGCGTCGTCCAGGCCGCGGTGGACAGCCTGAGCGACGACCGGAGCGTCAAAGAGCGCGTCCTCGTAGCCGACTCGGGGACGGTGCGCGCCGACGACGAGGTGACGGGCGTCGACCTGCCGAGTCACACCGTCGTCGACGTCGCGGGCACGATAACGGTCGAAGGCGAAGCGGGCGACCTGTTCTCGGCGACGGGCGCGGAGAACATCGAGATACCGCGGCTGACGGTCGAAGGCCCCGCCAGCAGGGCGGTCTTTCTGGACGACTGTAGCGAGGTCCGCCTCGGCCGTCTGTGGATCGAGGGCGTCACGGTGCAGGGTGTCAGGATACAGGGCGGGACCGAGGACGTCCAGATAGAGACAGTGTACCTCGAAGAAACCGGTCACCACGGCGTCGAGACGTACGACGTAACCCGCATCCAGATCGGCCAGGTCATCGGCGTCGATCCGGGCAGTTCCGTGGTGCTGCTCAACCAGACGTTCGACGCGACGGTGGGACAGGTCGTCGGCGAGAACCCCAAGTTCGACTACGCCACCTTCCGACTGGCCAACGGTTGTCGGAACGTTACCTGCGGGCGCGTGGTGAGTCGCGGCGGCGTTCGCGGCGTCTCTATCATCACCGGGACCCGCGACGTGACCGTGGGCGAGGTCAACATTCACGGCGGCCGGAAAGCGGGGATGCTCCTCGTCGACGTTCGAAATATCAACATTCTCGGCGGCGTCATCAAGAACGTCGACGGCCCCGGCGTCAACATCTGGTCGCTCGGCCTGCAGGGGACCACCTCGGAGATAAACGAGGGAATCACGCTGAGCAACCTGCGCATCACCGACGAGCGGCCGGACGGCGAGCGAAAACAGACGTGGGCCATCAGCGAGGACGGCGCGTGCCTCAACAACCGCTTCATCGACAACGATGTCCGGGGCGGCGGCACCGAGGGCCTCATCGACGTGGGCTCCGAGACAACGGTCGTCGACCGGAACTCGGGCGGCGGCCTCGACTCGGGAACGGTGACGATCACGTCCGGGTCGCCGGCAGCGCGCGTCGAGGGCGTGACGGCCGACGAACTGTCCTCGCTCCAGCTCCGGGCGCAACCGCTCGACGCGCCGGACGCCGCGTTCGCGTGGGAGAACTACTTCGAGTGGACCGGCGATCAGTGGGACCTCGTCTTCGAGTGGCGGACCGACCCCGAGCAGTCGTTGACGTTAGAGTACATCGTCGACCGACCACAGGCAACGACCGACCGCGAGTTCGACCGCGAGGAGATCTGGGACGAGTCGGTGGCGACGGTCGAACCCGGCACCTACCGCATCGTCAACGCGAACAGCGGCAAGGTACTGGAGGTGGCCAACGGATCGATGTCCGTCGGTGCGAACGTCCAGCAGGGGACGTGGAACGACGAGCCCTCCCAGCGGTGGACCGTGACCGGCGGCGGGGAAGACTGGCGGGTCACCGCCCGGCGAATCGAGGCCGAACATAGCGGCCTAGCGCTGGACGAGAGCGGCGAGAACGCCGTGCAGGGGCCCGGACGGGAGTTCACCCTCGAACGCTACGAGAACGGTCACCAGATAAAGACGGGCGACGGCCGGTTCCAAGTCGCCGATGCCTCGATGGAAGACGGAGCGAACGTCGTCGAAGGCGCGTGGGAGGGCAACGCGAATCAGATCTGGCTGTTCGAGCGCCTGTAGCGCAGTCGATTGCCTGTCGCGCGTCGATTAGCCGAGGAACCGCGGCAGATTTGGCGACCATCCGAAGGAAATATGGTGGTCGCCGGCGAGTCGTGTACCATGAGCGACTTACCAGCCATAGGCCTCGGTACGTGGCAGAACACCGATCCAGAGACGTGCGCACAGAGCGTACAGACGGCGCTCGAATCGGGGTACCGACACATCGACACGGCACAGTACTACGGTAACGAGGAAGCGGTCGGCGAGGGAATCGCCCGCGCCGACGTCCCCCGCGACGAGGTCTTCGTCGGCTCGAAGGTCCACGCCGAGAAGTTCGGCCTCGCACACGACGAGGTCATCGAGGGGCTAGAGGTCACGCTCGACCGCCTGAACCTCGACTACCTCGACCTGCTGTACGTCCACTGGCCGGTCGGCAACTACGACGCCGCCGAGACGATGCCGGCCTTCGACGAACTCGTCGATCGGGACCTCATCGACCACGTCGGCGTCTGTAACTTCGGCGTCGACCTGCTCGACGAGGCGATGGACCACCTCGAATCGCCGCTGTTCGCTCACCAGGCTGAGACCCATCCGTTGTTACAGCAGGACGAACTCGTCGGCCACGCACAGGACAACGGTTACCACCACATCGCGTACTCCCCGCTGGCCCGCGGCAACGTCTTCGATATCTCCGAGATTACGGAAATCGCCGAGAAACACGACGTCAGCGCGTCGCAGGTCAGCCTCGCGTGGCTCCTCGCGCGCGAGAACGTCAGCGCCGTGCCGAAAGCGACGAGCGAGGAGCACATCAGGGACAACTTCGCCGCGACAGACCTCGAACTCGACGCGGAGGACATCGAGACGATACGGGACATCGAGCGAACCGAGCGATACGTCAGCCGCGACGGCGCGCCGTGGCTCGAAGCCTGACCGGCGACTAGCAGACACTAATTTTCACGCGAGAAGTCGGGTCGACGTGCTCTCAGTGGCGTGAAGTCCAGTACAAAACAGTACGGCTGTAGACGGAGTGACTACCAGGACGTGATCGGAATCTCACGCAGCGGTTTCGCCAACGGGATGTCCACCGTCGAGCCGGTGTAATGGGAGAGGTAGAAGCCGACGATGATTTCGAGCGATCGGGCGGCTTCGACGCCGGGCGAGTAGTTCTCGCCGTCGCCGTTCAGGAGGTCCTGGATGTGGGTTGCCGCGTTCGCGAACGAGCGCTTGTAGTCGTCTTCCCACGTCCACGCGCCGTCGATTCCGGGTAGCGACTGCTCGACGTGTTCGCCGTCTTCGAGCGACCAGTAGCGCCACTCGCCGTCGTCGTTGTTCAGATAGAGTTTGCCCTCGGTGCCGATGAAGTTCAGCGTCATCGAGGAGATGTCCCGGGGAATCGTACAGTCGACGGTGACGAACGAGCCGTCGTCCATGACGACGTGACCGCCGCCCCCGGCGTCGACGACGTCCTGCGTCGCATCCAGCGAATCGACGGCCTCGTTCTCGCCCGTGATGTAGCCGCTGACCTGCTCCGCTCGGGCGTCTAAGAGATAGACGAGCGTATCGAGGACGTGCGTGGAGTTACGCATCAGCTCCATCCGGTACTGCGTACTCACCGACGTGACTTCACCGAGGAGGTTCTGCTCGTGGATGAGGTCGTGGAGTCGCTGGAGTTTGTCGGTGAATCGAAACGAGTGATTGATGACGAGTTCGGTGTCCGTCTCTGAACAGACTTCAACCATCTCCTCGGCGGCGCTGACCTGCGAGGCGATGGGCTTCTCACACCAGATGACTGACGGGTCGGCCGCCGACTGGGCGGCGTCGATCGCGTGTTCGTGGTGGAGAAACGACGGCGTGCAGACCGAGACCACGTCGAGGTCCTCGGCTTCGAGCATCGCCTCGTGACCGACGTACTGGCGCTCCGACGGGATATCCCACGCGCTACCGAACGTCGAGAGCTTCTCCTCGTCGACGTCGGCGACCGCGACGAGTTCGATCTCGTCGGTGCTCGCGTACCCGCCGGCGTGGCTCGCGTCGATCTTCTCCGTGCCGATGGCCTCCTCGTCGTGCATCCCGAGGATACCCATCCCTGCGATACCGCCCGTGCCGATTACGCCTGCTCTATATGTCATATGTGTGTTGGACCCGCGGCTGGTCGCAGACGCGACTCGCTCGCTATCCGCGGTGCTGACGAGACGGTCCGCTACCAGTAGCGGTCGATATCCGTGGGTAGTCATTCAGTATCGTGCTATATAAAGCTTGGAGTGTACGGCGGCGTTCGACGATGAGAACTCGGCGGAAAACCGGACCAGAAGCGAGGTGCTACTCCCGGAGCGACGGCGCGGCGAACTGCCCGTCGTCGAACTCGACTGGGGTCGGTTCCTCGACGACGCGGAGGTCCTCACGGTCACGTGCGGCCTCGATTAGCCCGGGCGAGGCATAGAGGCGGTGGAGATGCATCGTGTCGGCCGCACGGAGGACCCTGACGGTGTCAGTGTCGACGACGCCGATTGTCGACAGCGCGGCGACAAGACCGGCGCGGTCAGTCTCGACCACCGGCGGGAGCTTCACGCCACGAATCGTACTGGCCGTGAGCGCGTTGATGAGCGTCGTCGTCGCGTCGAGTTCCGCGATGATGTCCTCGTGAATCACGTCAGCCGAGCCGACGCCCATCGCGTTGCCGTGGGTTTTCTCGGTCAATCCGCGCGTGTAGATGCGCTTGATGTCCGGTTTCTCGGGCGCGGGTTCGTTGATGGAGAACGGGCGGCGACCGATGACGTTTGTGTCGATTCCCTGTCCGCTGATCTCCTTGCCCTGCCGGTCGAACACGACGAGGTCGAGTTCCTCGAACGGGAGTTTCGGCATCAGGTCGTAGGCCGTCTCCAGCAGTTCGGCTTCGCGGTCGAGAAACCCGCTCGGCGGGACGCCCTCGACGAGCGTCGTCTCGTCGTGTTGGTCCTCGACGATGGCGACCCCGCCGACGATGGGAAGTTCGTCGAGCAGCTGGTCGGTGATTTCGGGTATCATCCGCCTGAACGACCAGTCTACGGCCCACTTGTGCGCAATCTGTGCCCCGCGTTGCTTGCCCATCCCGATGACGAGCATCTTCGAGAGCCCGCTCTCGACGGTGCCGTCGAAATCGGTGTGTGGCTTCACTCGATTTATCGGGACGATGGCGTCCGCCGCGACGGCGTTAGCGTCGGCGACGACGGGAACGTCGCGGTCCGGCGTCCGCCCGACCTCGACGACGTCCATGCTAGAGCGAATCTCACAGCCGATCGCGGACTCGGTCACGCCGAGTTCGTTCAGCATCTCCCGCTGACCCTCGCCGGTGGCCCCCCCGTGGCTCCCCATCGCTGGGAAGACGAACGGCTCGTAGCCAGCGTCAGTGAGCGCGTCGACGACGCCCGTGACGATCGTCGAGAGGTTCGCGATCCCACGGCTGCCGACGCCTAGTGCGACTTCCCCGCCGTTGGGGACATCGGCGAACGACAGCGACTCGACCGCTCGGGTCGCGTGGGCCGCAACGTCGTCCAGTGCTATTGGGTCGGTCTCCCATAGCTGTTCGATGATCCCCAGTTCGGGCAACGGCGGGTCGTCGCAGGCGTTGACGATGGTCTCCTCGGGAACGGAGAGCGCGTTCGCTGCTATCGCTTGGTCGTTTGCATCCATACTCATCGTATCAGTCTGTCCGCTCATAAGCGTGCCCCTCGCTCGTGCGGCGGCTCGCGTTCTTCCGTCGACCGGACGATGCAAATTCCCACCATCGAGACCGTCACTCGTCTGCGTCGGAAACCACTAGCACGACCACGTCGTTGACGTTCGTCCCGGTCGGTCCGGTTTCGATGGTCGACCCGATCGCCGAGAGAAACGATCCCGCGTCGTTCGCGAGGAGGGCCTCACGCGCTCGTTCGCGGTCACTGACCGCTGCTACGTCGGCGATGGCACCGGCCACGTCTGAGCTTCCGTCTTCGCCGTCCGTGTCGACGGCGGCGACGACTGCGCGACCGTCGTGTTCGAGCGCGCCGGAGAGGACGAGTTCCTGATTGGGACCGCCCTGTCCGCCGTCCCCGGTGACCGTGACGGTCGTCTCGCCGCCGGTGAGGAGGACGGCCGGCGGGTCGACCGGCGACCCCGTCGCCGCGGCCTCCTCGGCGATGGCGACGAGCGGTTTCGCCACTTCTCGTGCTTCCCCTCGCAGGCGCGAGGTCAAGACGAGCGGCTCGTAGCCGCTATCTTGTGCCACTGTCGCGGCAGCGTCGAGGGCCGTCGCGTTGTCGCCGACGAGATGGTTCGTGACACGGTCGAAGACCGGGTCGTCGGAGAACGGTGTCTCCGCTATCTCCCCGGCGACGCCGGCTTCGAGGTGTTCGCGAACGGCCGCTGGCGGGTCGATGTCGTGGCGGCCGAACACCGCGAGGGCGTCTTCGTAGGTCGTCTCGTCGGGGACCGACGGGCCACTTCCGATGGTCGAAAGGTCGTTTCCGACTACGTCGCTCATCAGTAGTCCGACGACGGTCGCGGGGGCCGCTCTCCGTGCAATCTGCCCGCCTTTCACCGCCGAGAGGTGCTTGCGGATTGTGTTGATCTCGTCGATGGGGACACCACCGTCGAGCAAGCAGTCGGTTGTCGCTCGCAGGTCGTCGAGCGTTAGTTCCCCGGCCGGTGCGGACAGGAGCGCGCTCGCGCCGCCGGTCAACACGAACAGGACGAGCGTCTCCTCGTCGGCTTCGTCGACGATATCGAGAATCGCGGCCGTCGCTTCGATGTTCCGTTCTGACGGTAATGGGTGGTCGCCGACCGCGCTCTGGACGGTCGCGGTGTCCGCAGGCTGCTTGACGACGATTTGCCCGTCCGCCAGGAACTCACCGAGTAGGGATTCGAGCGCACGCGTCACGCCGCCAGTGGCTTTCCCACCGCCGACGAGGACGACATCGGTGTACGCTCCGAGGTCGTACGTCGACGCCCCGATAGTGAGGGTCTCGTCGGTCAGGTCGACAGCCGAGCGCGTGGCCGTCTCCGGCGCGGCGGCGTCGATGGCGGCCTCGATACAGTCTAGTGCGACCTCGTGGCGATGGCTGACCGCGAGAGTGGTTCGGTTGCGAATCATACCTCTAGTTCCGAGTCGTCCGGTAAAAATCTGCCTCAGTGATTCGTTGAATCGCGGCCGCTCGCGCGGTCAGCGAGCGCTGTCCGCCGCCATGAGATACCAGCCTTGGCCGTAGGGCGTCACCGTCAGTGGTGCTTCGGGCCCGCCCGGCGGGCCGGCGACGCGACCGACCGCTCCACCGTCGACGACGCGCGTTACCGCATCGAGCGCGTCGGCCGCCGCTTGGCCGTACTGCGCCTCGTCGAGCAATCCGAGTTCGATGCCACGGTTGAACGCGTAGGCGAACATCAGCGTCCCGGACGATTCCAGCGGGGTGTTCGGATCGTCGACGAGGTTGTGCCAGAAACCGCTGCCGTCTTGGAGTGGGAGTAGCGACTCGCAGTGCCCTCTGAACTGCTCGACGAGCGCGTCGTGCTGGTCGTGGTCTGCGGGCAATCGGTCGAGAATTTCGACGGCCGCTGTGGCGGCCCAGCCGTTTCCTCGCGCCCAGAAGGTTCCCTGCGGATAGTGGTCGGGCTCCTCGACCCAGATATGACGGAACAGCCCGGTTCGCGGGTCGCGGAGGTGTTCGGCGTGGACCTCGTACTGTTCGACGGCCTCGTCGTGTGCCGCTCGTTCGTCCGCCGCCTCGGCGTATCTGCTGAAGAACGGACACATCATGTACACTGAGTCGATCCAGAGCGACTTGATGCCGGCCACTTCCGGGTCGTGGTGGGGGATGCCGCCGGTGGCCGTCCGCTCGACGGACATGAGCCACTCGTACTCGTTTCTCGCCGCGTCAAGATACTGCGTGTCCCCCGTCCGCTCGTAGAAGTCGAGCACGCCGTGGCCGATCGCGGTCGTGTTGTTCGCATTCATGCACTTTTTCACCGTCAGTTCCCAACTGGCCTCGTACTCCCGGCCGTGGCTGAAAACCTCGATGGGATAGCTCGGTCCGTATCCCAGCTGTCCGTCGTCATCCTGCGTCGCGACGGCTCTATCGACGAGTTCCCTGGCGAGTTCTATCGACTCCTCACTTCCCTCAGCCAGTAAGCCATTAATCGCAACGCCGGTGATCCACGACTTACCGTCGAGATCGAGGGTCCGTAGATGTGACGCTGCACGTACTTCTGGGGGTGTAGAATTCTCTGACGCCATCTATCTGGCATCTCTCCTTGTACCGTTAAAAAAGTGCGTGTCTGAGGCGACTCCACGCTTTCGGCAAGTCAGCGCGAGTGGAAACATTGGAGTACCTCTATGACCGATATCACCTCTCCTAACTACTAAATCATAAATATAGAGATAAATATCATTGGGGAAACTGCAAATAATTGGATACTGGGGATATATTACCAAATTATCCCCCTTCTTCTCACCAATTTGGAGATGATGGCACTATAACCGGATTAGATGGATCTATGCCCTAAAATCACCTCTCGAACCGGAACAGTCTCGCGACGACGTTCGCAAGTCACCTCGCTGAAACCGCTCGGCAGGTGAGTGTAACTATAATAGCCATTCAAAGTCACTGCACACCCGATTGCACGACAGCAGCGCAATCGATGTGGAAATCGTTTCAAGTGTTACTATAGCGTCCCAACTGGCCGGTGTTGCATAGCTCACCACGAGATAGAGCCGTTCACGAAGGGAGGCCCATGGGAGTCGCTACTCCCAGTGAGGGCACCGTCGCCCGTCTTTCGTATCGGGCGACGAACGGTCGACGCTACATGCAGGGACCGTGCCTGCACCTTGTTATTCGTTGTCATTCAATAAATGCTTTCTGGTGAGGCGTTCGCAAAAACGGGGATCATCTATCGCGGATCACTGGTCGGTTCGTCTCCGGGTCCTGTCCCAGGCATATCCGGCACCGGTCCGGATACCGGTAGTCGATAGGGTCTAACGGCCAATAGAGTTTTGAGACACTCTCCTCTATCCGTGGATGCACGTGTTCAAACGTGCACTCGGAGATGTCAAGAACACGCGGTCGGTAGTGGGATGCTGTCTGATCCCAATAAGGTTAGATAGCGCAACTCTCTCAGACGAAGGGAGGTGGTCGTGCCACTCCATCGTTGCAGTTCTGGTATTGCGGGAGGAATCAGAGTTCCTCTCGCCTTCCGATGGAGGCGACTGAGAATTCTGACGGATGCTACGTAGACAGAGTGTCGACAGTTTCTATCTCGCCGTACCGCGATAGGCGCTCGTGGACCCCGCCACCGGTCACGTTGCCGGGCGTGATCTGTCCGGTTGTCTCTTGCGTACTTGGACCCATCTCACGAAGTCTAGCTGTATCTTCGATCTAAATAGAATCATATATCCCGATATTTGCTGAAAACTCTTTAATACAATCTCAGATTTGGCATATATGTATATATCTCAACTAAATTGTGGAATTTAGGAGTATGGCTGCTCGATAGGCTATTAAATCCCGGATTCGGACCACAGATATCACCAACAACTATCAGCGTGACCGATAATAGGCCATCGAGGCGACAAAGAGCCTCAGTCTCGAACGGACTCCAAGATGAGTTGCTGTTCGACACGTTTTGCTTCGCGTTGTGCGTCGGAAACCGCATCGACGTTGACGCTTATCGACGTGATGCCCGTCTCGACGAGTTCCCGGATCATCCGCGGTTTCGACGCCGCCTGTCCGTAGATACTCGTCGCCACGTCGTGAGCGCGACAGGTTTTGATGGTCTCACGCAGTAAGCGCATCACTGCCGGATGGAGCTCGTCGTAGCGGTCGGCGACGGTTCCATTGTTGCGATCGACGGCGAGCGTATACTGTGTGAGGTCGTTCGTCCCGAAGGAGACGAAATCGAGTCCCGTCTCGCACAGTTCTTCGATGCAGAGCGCGCTGGCGGGCGTCTCGATCATCACGCCCCAGTCGCGTTTCTCTGGATCGATGCCCGCCTCTCGCATCAGTGATTTCGCCCGCTGAACGTCCTCGGCATCGTTCACGAGCGGGAGCATCAATTCGAGGCTGTCGTAGCCCATCTCGTAGAGTTTCTTGAACGCTTCCAATTGGAGTCTAAAGGTCTCGGGTTCAGCCAGTGATCGGCGGATGCCGCGGTAGCCCAACATCGGGTTGTGCTCGCTGGGTTCGTCTTCACCGCCCTCTAGCTGGCGGAACTCGTCGGTCGGTGCGTCGAGCGTGCGGATGCGCACCGGTCGGGGATAGAACGTCTCGGCGACCGTCCGCATCGAGTCGGTCAGCGTGTTGACGAACGCTTCTTCGCCGTGGTCCTCGACGTACCGCTGTGGCGTCTTGTTCGTCGAGAGCACCATGTGTTCCATGCGAAGCAAGCCGACGCCGTCCGCACCCGTCGCTGCCGCCCGTTCGGCCGCCTCGGGGATGGAGACGTTGACTTTGATATCCGTCGCCGTCATGGGCTTACTGCCCTGTCGCCCCGCTCGCGGCTCCGCCGCCAAATCGCCGGTTCCGTCGTCCTCGTCGGCAGGCGTGCGGTGGCCGTCGGCGACGACGCCTCGGTCGCCATCGATAGAGACGACTTGGTCGTCGGTGAGCGTCTGTGTCGCGGTCTCCGAGCCGATGACCGCGGGCACGCCCAACTCGCGCGAGACGATGGCGGCGTGGCTCGTCATCCCACCCTCGTCGGTGACGAGCGCGCTCGCTCGCTTCATCGCGGGAACCATGTCGGGTGTGGTCATCTCCGTGACGATGATATCGCCCTGATTGACCTTGTCGAGTTGGTCGAGCGTCCCGACGATACGTGCGGAGCCAGTGGCCGTCCCCGGACTCGCACCGAGGCCGTCGACGAGGATGTTCCCGTCGTCCGAGGCCGTGCCACTGTCGCCGCTGTCGCCATTCCGCGTGGCAGCCGCGTTGGCATCTTCATCGATCGTCGTGATGGGCCGAGACTGCAAGAGGAAGACGTCTCCGTCGTCGATAGCCCACTCGACGTCCTGCGGTTGGCCGTAGTGGTCTTCGACGAGTTCGCCCAGCCGGTGGAGGCTATCGAGTTCGTCTTCGTCCAAGACGCGCTCGGTCTGTTTCCCGTCGGGGACAGACTTCTCGACGGTCTCGCCGGTCTCGTTGTCTCTGACGTGCATGGTCTTCTTAGTGGCGACGGTCACCGCCTCGACGGATTCGGTCTTGCGGTCGTAGGTGTAGTTGTCGGGGGAGACTGCGCCGGAGACGACGGCTTCGCCGAGGCCCCATGCGGCTTCGACGGTTATCTCGGGCTCACCGGTTGAGGGGTGGCTGGTGAACATCACGCCCGACTTTTCCGCGTCGACCATGCGCTGGACGACGACGGCGATATCGACGGCTTCGTGGTCGAAGCCCTGCTCGTCGCGGTAGTAGATCGCTCGCTGTGTGAACAGCGACGCCCAGCAGCGTTTGAGCTTCTCGAAGAGGTCCGCACGGGAGACGTTGAGGAACGTCTCCTGTTGCCCGGCGAAGGAAGCGTCGGGTAAGTCTTCGGCGGTGGCCGACGAGCGCACCGCGACGAACGGGTCGTTCCGAAAGTCGTCGTAGGCGTCGAGAATATCGGATTCGACGCTTTCGGGCAGGGCCGTGTCGATGATGAGTTCACGCGCTCGTTGTTCGGCGGCAGCGAGAGCCGCCGAATCCTCGCTATCGACGGCGGTGGCGTCGAACAGCTCCTCGGCGATTCCTGCTTCTTCGATGAACGTGCGGTACGTATCGGCAGTGACGATAAACGCCGAAGGAACGGGCAGTCCCGCATCTCGGAGTTCGCCGAGAGACGCTCCTTTTCCACCGGCGGTATCGACGTTGCTCGTGCTGATGGCGCTCAGCCAGG
The DNA here is from genome assembly GCF_004681185.1 of Haloarcula amylovorans. Taxonomy (GTDB): domain Archaea; phylum Halobacteriota; class Halobacteria; order Halobacteriales; family Haloarculaceae; genus Haloarcula; species Haloarcula amylovorans. Next base: position 117,279 of record NZ_SRIF01000004.1, read on the forward strand.
CTACGGGCATGTACGCAACCGTTTCTCACACCAATATATATAATTCGTGGGTCCAGATGCGAGTCTCGCCAGCCGTTCGTCGCCGCGTTGTCGGTAGTTTGGCCGTTACGTCGATGCTGGCCATCGGGAGTTGAACTGTCGAGCCTGTCGTCGAACGACCGGCCCGCTCTGAAGCGGCCAAAGCCACGAGAGACGACCAGACCGCTATCCGGCAATACCGGAGACCCAACCGCTAGTTGAGCCCCCCTCGCCATCGTGCGTTCGGCTCTTACGAACCACCTCTCGAACGGGCCGTAGAGTGCGCGAGACGGAGAGGAAATCCTGGTTTGCTTCTCGTGCCGTCGAGATTGCGAGTCGTACTGCTACCGATCGTCACAAAGTGCCGATAGGGATAACGTATGTACCTATGTTATCTACATGGTAGCGTTGTTCGGCTCTTGCGAACGTGTGACGTAGACGGGACTGAGACGTGCCGGGATTGTGGACGGCTCGTCGCAGGAATGAACCTGACTTCGGTGGAACGACCGAAACTATTTCACAGTTGCCCGCGCGTGAACTGGTATGGGTCTCGGTTACACGACCATGATGTACGACAGTACAGAGATAGAAGCGGGCATTAGCGATACCGCTGCTTGCCAGTACGACGGCGTCGAAATCGGGCTGGAGAAGGTCCGAGAGGCGGGCCCCGACAGAGTAGCCGACTTAGTCGAGGAGTACGACCTCGAGTGCTACTGTGTGATGAGCGAGTGGCTGGAGACGGAAGCCGCAGTAGAGCGAGTCGTAGACGATCTCGATATGCTCTCGGACCTCGGTGTGAACAACATCGGCCTCCTCCCGCCACAGCGCAATCGACAGGACGACGCGACCGTCGAGGAGTGGTTCACACTGCTCGCCGACGCGGCTACTGACGTTGGCGTGACACCGCTCGTCCACCACCACGGTGCGACACACGTCGAACGGGATGACGAGATACGACAACTCCTTGACGCCGTAGACGGGCTCGAACTCCTGTGGGACACCGCCCACTACTATCCCTATGGCGATAACTTCCCCGAGGGCGACGTCACCGATGGCATCGAGAAGTTCGCCGACGACATCGGCTACGTCCACCTGAAGGACGTGTCACCGCCGACCGGGTTCGACGAGATGCGCGACAGTCTCTCGGCGGGCGATTTCCACCTCGACCACGTCATCAACTACTTCCGCTCATTCACCGACCTCGGGCGCGGCACCATCGACTTCGAGGCGGTCAGCGAGACGCTCGACGACGTGGGTTACGACGGCGACATCACCATCGAGATCGAGAACCAGACGGAGAAGCCGCTCGTCCACGCCAAAGAGAACTACGACTACTGGCGGGACATTCGGCCCAAGGAAGACTGACACTTCCGCTCTCGTCCCGCACGTTCGTAGCTCCCGAACACGTCCGAGATTTCGGATACAGTTTCGATAGCTGTGTCGTCTCCGTCACGGTTTCAGGCCAACGGCATGAGCGTCGCACTGACGACGAGCGTGAACGCGACCAGCGCCAACATCTGTCCGAGGACGGTCCCGACCAGCGAGTCCCCGATATTGTTCTGCCCCATCTTCACGAGGACGAACGAACAGCCGCCCACTCGGAGATACGTGTTTACGACGGCCGCCCTCGTCCATCCCGTCAATTCCGTATGGGGTGCGGACCACCAGAAGCTATAACAGGCATTGCAAGAAAGTTCAGGTGATGCGATTCGGAATCATCGGTTGTGGTCTCGTCGCACAAGTCATGCATATCCCCTACCTCGCGGAACTCCCCGAGGCGGAGTTACACGCCTTCGCCGACCCCGCTGAGGGACGGGCGGAGACACTCGCGGACAGATACAACGTCCCGCACGTCTATGCGGGGCACGAGGATCTCCTCGACGAGGTGGGAGACAACCTCGATGCCGTGGTCATCCTCACGCCATCACACACCCACGCTGACGTCGCCGTCGACACGCTGGATGCTGGCATCCATACGCTCGTCGAGAAGCCGATTGCAACGGCACCTTCGGACGCGGACCGGATGGTCGAAGCGGCCGAGCGAAGCGATGCGACGGCGATGGTCGCCTATATGAAACGGTACGACCCGTCCTACGAGCGTGCACAGGCGGTCGTCGCCAACCTCGGCGAAATCGACCTCGTCACCGCCTACGACGTCGATCCCGACCACTTCCGTATCGTCAAGGAAGTGTACGACCTCGTCGAGGGGATGCCGCCCGAGGAACTCATCGAGGAGAGCGCCGCCAAGCGGCAGCGCGATATGGAAGCGGCCATCGGGACGGACGACGAGATGCTCATCGAGGCCTACGACTTCCAGCTCGAACACGTCTGTCACGACGTAAACGCCCTCCGTGGGCTGTTCGGGGCCGTCGAGCGCATCGACCACGTCAACGTCTTCGCCGACGGCCGTTACGCGACGGCCCACCTCACCTACGAGGACGGCGTCGAGTGCATTCTCGAAACGGGTGACTCCGACCGAAAGTGGTTCGAGGAGTTCGTCCGCGTCGACTCGCCCGACGGGATGGTGAAAGTGGACTTCTCGAACCCTTTCATCAAGAACACGCCCACGGAACTACAGATCAAGCAAGGCACCGAAGACCTGATCGATTCGGTAGAGACGCCGTCTTACGAGGAACCGTTCAAGCGCGAACTGGCGTACTTCGTCGACTGCGTCGACGGGGAGAGCGAGGTCCGAACGACGTTCGCCGAGGCGCGCGAAGACTTACAGGTCATCGTCGACCTGTTCCGAACGTATCACGGCGAGAACCCACGTTCGGCGGACTGAAACCCTCTCTCCACCGACTCTCTAAAGAACGAGCGCCGTCGACAGGCGCAGTTTCACATCGAAAAGGCGAACTCGACGCTACTCCTTGCGGTGTTCCTCGACGATGTCCCAGTCGAGTTCGATTCCCAGTCCCGGAGCGTCGGGGACTTGGATGCGACCGTTTTGGATAAAGTCCTCCTCGCGGGCGAGCAGATCCTCCCACCATGGCACCTCCCGGGCGTGGTACTCCAAGGCGACGAAGTTCGGTACCGTCGCGCCGACGTGGGCCGTCGCAGCGGTGGCGACTGGGCTCCCGATGTTGTGGGGAATAAGCGCTTGATAGTACGCTTCGGCCATCTCGGCGACCTTTTTCGTTTCGGCGATGCCCCCTGTCTTGGGCACGTCCGGCGCGAGGAAATCGACGGCCTGGTCCTCGATGAGGTCTCGGAAGCCGTGGCGACCGTAGCGGTTCTCGCCGGTCAGGAGCGTCGCGTCGACGCGGCGCTTCAGCTCCCGCATCGCGTCGGTGTTCTCCGGCGGCAGCGGGTCCTCTATCCACGCGAGGTCGTACGGTTCGAGCGCCCGACAGAGCCGTTCTGCGGTCTCGGGACTGAAGTTCCAGTGGAGGTCGACGGCCACCTCGGCGTCGTGGCCGATCTCCTCGGTGACGGCTTCGACGACCCGCTTCTTGTGGTCAATTTCGGGCGGGTCGAAGTGTCGCGAGAGCGTATCGACCTCGCGGCCAGAGGGCACGTCGAGATCGAACTTCACGATGTCGAAGCCGTCCTCGACAGCCGCTCTGGCGGCTTTCGCGTACGCTTCGGGTTCGTACGTCGAGTCTTCCTGGCCCTCCTCGGCGGACTCGACCATCGCTTCACCAGCGTGGCAGTCCGCGTAGACGACGACCTCCTCGCGGGTCTTCCCGCCCAGTAGTTGGTACACTGGCTGGTCGAGGAGCTTTCCGGCAGCGTCCCACAGCGCCAGTTCGACGCCGCTGATGGCGATGGTGCCGACGCCTTCCTGCGAGCCACGACCCGAGAGGCTCCCACGCATGAGGTTGTACAACCGCTCGACGTCGGTCGGGTTCTCCCCGACCAGGACGGGCCGGAGGTAGTCAGTGATTATCTCGTGGACGCCCGGCGAGGGGTAGGCCTCACCGATGCCAGTGACGCCCTCGTCCGTCTCGACGGTGACGATGGTCCACGGGAAGTTCCCGTCGATGACCACCGTATTCAGGTCGGTTATCTCTGCTGTGGGGCCGTCCGCCCGGCGGGGCGTCTCGTCGAAGTCGGCCCACATCGTCGCTGCGAGTTTGGAAGCGAAATCCTCGTACATGGTTCGTACCTGTGTTCAGTGGCACCGGGCCCGGTTCCACGTCGGCCGTGGTACGCGCGTCGGTGCACCGCGTTTTCTCGGCAACTCGGCGAGAGACGGGGGACTGACACTTCTCCAGCAGTCGATCCCGTCTGTACCGAATCGCATCGTCCAGCATATCGACGCTCGGTCAGTTATAAGTTCCGATGAGTTGAGTACCCGACGCCCCCGCTGATGCGGGAATCGATGGTCGCGGTCTCGAACGACGCCACCCGGTCGGGAGTCATTCGGTCACGCTTCGATGGTGGTCGATGTTCTGTTTCGCGTGGACGAGCGGGCGTTCTCGACGGTTCTCGATCTCGATGGTCTGGTGACCGTCGTATCCGACATCCGCGAGCGCCTCGTCGATGACTTCGAAGTCGAGTTCGCCCTCGCCGAGGTCCCGGAACGCCCAGATGAAGTTGATGATGCTGTCGAAGTCGACTTTCCCCGCCGTGAGGTTCTCGACGTGTGTCTCGAAACCGGCCGGTGAAGCAATATCCTTGAGGTGGACGTACGCGATGTCGTCTGCGTACCGTTCGATGCCCTTGACGACATCGCCGTAGGGGTGGTAGTGGGCGGTATCGAACAGGAGTTCGACGTTGTCGGGCGTCCGGTCCAACCACTCGCGTATCTCGTCCGGCTGTTCGATGTGCGCGCCGCCGTGGTGGTGAAGAACGACGGTGATATCCGCGTCCTCGGCAGCCGCAGCGATATCGTGGAGCCACGTCTCGAAGTCGTCGTCAGAGACCTGTCCGCGAGGCGGGGGAAGAATCCCGAGGAAGCTCGCCCCGAGGTCGGCGGCGATTTCCGCCCCGTCGATAGCGTCTTCGGCGTCGTCCTCGGTCAGCAACCAGCCGGCCATCACGCAGTAGAGGTCCAGATCGTACTCGTCGAGGCGGTCGTCCACCGTCTCGGGTCCGGCCTCCCGAAGCTTCCCGAGACCGATTTCGAGGCCGTCATATCGACAGGCGGCGACGTCACCGATGCCGGTCTCGATAACTTCACTGGGGTCGTACATGATTGTCGTATATCCGATACCCATGCCTGCTAATAACGACACCCCAAGATATTAATCTTTCTAAATAATATTATTATTTGCAGAAGGTAGAAGGACGGACCTCCGAACGCTGGATTACTGCGACTGCGGTCCCGTTTCGGCCGAGGAGGTAGCGCGCTTCGTGCGTTCGATGGAATCAGTCTCGGCGATACGGTCGCCGGTGGCCGCATCGAACCCGTGGACCAGCGTTTCGTCGAGCCCGAGCCAGACAGTATCGCCGCGCGAGGCGTCCACCGTACTCGGTGCGACGATGGTCAGTTCGATATCGTCGCCGACGTTGACGTCGATAATCTGCTCGTCGCCTTGCGGCTCGGTCACTTCGACTTCCGCCTGGATCGTGTTGTCGGTCGGTTCCGTGTAGACGTTGAAGTACTGCGGGCGGACGCCGAGCGTGAACTCGTCGTAGTCGTGGTATCGTTCGGCGACCGATGACTGGAATTCGACGTCGAAGGCTTCGGGGGCACGCTTCGCACGGATGCGGTCTCCGTCGGTCTCGACTTCGACGAAGTTCATCGACGGGCTGCCAATGAAGCCGGCCACGAAGATGTTAGCCGGTTCGTGGTACACCTCGTCCGGCGAGCCGATCTGCTGGATGTTTCCGTCGTCCATCACGACGAGTTTGTCACCGAGCGACATCGCTTCCTCCTGGTCGTGCGTGACGTACAGCGTCGTGATGTCCATCTCCCGCTGGAGGACCTTGATGCGGCTGCGCATACTGACTTTGAGCTTGGCGTCTAAGTTCGCCAGCGGCTCGTCCATCAGGAAGACGGCCGGTCGTCGGATGATGGCCCGACCCAGCGCGACACGCTGTTGCTGACCACCGCTGAGGTTGGCGATGTCCCGGTCCAACAGCTCTGGAATCTCGAGCATCTCCGCGACTTGGTCGACGCGCTGTTTCTGCTCTTGCTTGTCGACATCCGCGACCTTCAGCGGGTAGCCGATGTTCTCGCGGACGGTCATGTGCGGGTACAGCGCGAAGTTCTGGAACACCATGGCGATGTTCCGGTTCTTCGGGTGGACGTTCGTCACGTCGTGGTCGTCGAGCGTAATCGTCCCGGACGTGGGCTGGGTCAGACCGGCCAGACATCTGAGCGTCGTGGTCTTGCCACACCCGCTCGGTCCGAGGAGAATCGTGAACTCGCCGTCGTCGACGTGTAAGTTCACGTCTTCGATCGCGATCGTATCGCCGTACTGCTTCTTGACTGAGTCGTATTCGACTGTAACCATAGTTAACGTACCTCCGTAACCGCGTCTCTCGCCGCCGGTCGGCCGACCGGGGAAGTGCTTCCTCGCTGGAACGGGAGTCGCGTCATTTGCCGACGGCCCCCATGCTGAACCCGCGGACGAGTTGCTGACGCGCGATGAACGCGAACAGCAACACTGGGACGAGGGCTATCGTCGCCGCGACGCTCATGTTGATCCACTGCACCGAGAACTTCGTGACGAACGACGCGAGACCGACCGGAACGGTCATCGCGTTGCTGTTCAGGGCGAGGATGACGGCGAACAGCAACTCGTTCCACGTGATGATGGTGGTGAAGATCGCCGAGGCGATCAGCCCCGGCTTCACCAGGGGCACGACGATCTTGAAGAACGCGCCCATATGCGTGTGGCCGTCGATCATCGCCGACTCGATGAGGCTGTCGGGCACCTCCTCGAAGAACCCCTTCATCATCCAGACTGCGAAGGGGATGTTGAACATCGTGTAGACGAGGATGAGCCCCGGAAGCGTGTTCACCAGCCCGATACCGCGGAAGATGACGAACAGCGGGATGATCGTTACGATCGGTGGCATGAACCGCGTCGAGAGGATATAGAAGGGCAGGTGGAAATCGAGGTTGTAGGGGTAATCGAAGGTGACGAATGCGTACGCCGCCATCGCGCCGATGGTCGTTGCGATGACCGTCGTCACGATCGTCACGACCGTGCTGTTGATCAGGAACGTCACGAAGTCGGGTCGCTGAGCGAACAGCTGTGCGAAGTTACCGAACTGCGCGTCGAGCGGAATCCACTGTGGCGGGAACGAGAGCAGCGTCTGTCGCGTCTTGAGCGTCGCCGTGACGAGCCAGTAGATGGGGAACAGCGTCCAAACGAGGAAGACGCCGAGCAACGCGTAGACGACGCCTTTCGTGACGCCGTAGTCGGCGAGTCGTTGCTGGAACTGTTCGAGTCCCGATGGCTCTTTGTAGGGCTGTACGTTCGCCGCCCCGTCTTGTTTCGTTGTCATGATCCGAACTCCACGTTGGCGATTTTGACGAAGCTCATTGCCAGTATCAACACCAGCACGAGCAGCGAGACGGCCATCGCCGAGGCTTCACCGAAGTTGTTGAATCGGAACGCGGTCCGATACATCTGCATGCTGATCACGTTCGTCGCACTGGACGGGCCGCCGCGCGTGAGGATGTATATCTTCGCGAACACCCGTAGCGCGTCGACGAGTCGGATGATCAGCACCAAGACGATCAGCGACTTGAGGTAGGGCAGCGTGATGTCGATGAACCGCTGTCTTCGGGAGGCTCCGTCCATAATCGCCGCTTCCCTGATATCGTCGGGCACCGACTGCAGCCCCGCGAACAGTACTAGTACGACCAGCGGCGTCCACTGCCAGATGTCGGTCAGGATGACCGAATACAGCGCCACGCTGGTCTCGCTGATCCACCCGACGTTCGCGCCGCCGGTCAGCGGGGCGGCGATGTAGTCAAGCAGCCCGCTCGGTGCGTACATGAGCCGCCAGATGAGACCGATGACCGTTGGCGAGAGGATCATCGGGATGAGGATGAGCGTCTGCCAGAGGCCGCGTAACTTGATTTTCTTATTCAACAACAGCGCGATGGCGAACCCGAGGACGAACTCGACGCCGACCGCGATGACGACGAACTTTCCGGTGACGGCGAGGGAGTTGAGGAACGCCTCGTTGCTGGCCAGATCGACGTAGTTCTGGATCCCGATGAACGTCGTCCCGGTCGGCAGGAACTGCTGGGTCGACATCTGTAGCGCGCGGACGAGTGGGTAGAACGTCAGCGCGAAGAGGATGAAGACCGCCGGCAGCGTCATCAGCCACTTGAGATGATCGTCCACCCACAGCAGCGCTCGCTCTCGGGTCGACTGGTCGGTCTGGAAGCTGGAGACCTCTGAGGCCGCTACGTCCTGTTCTGTCTCAGTTGCCATCGTTCCTCTGTGGGTGCCCGGACGAGCGAAGTCGTCTCGGCGGGAGCGAAGTCGTGTTCACATCGCGGCTCTGTAAGTTTGCGTCCATGTCGAATCACTCGTAGTAGCCGGCGTTCTCTAACGTCGATTCGATCTGGTTTTTCGCCTTCTGTGTCATCTCGCTGGGCGACATGTCACCCGCCAGCGCGCTGTTGAGTAGTTCTCCGTGGTTGACACCGAACTCGGAGTAAAGCGGCGTCCGGGGCCGCCACTGTGCGTTCTGTAGACTCTCGTACAGGGCGGGGAACCACGGTTGGGCGTCCATGTTGTTCTCGAAGGTGTCGTGCCGGAATGGGACGCCGCCCAGTTCCACGTACTGTTTCTGTGCCTCCGCGGAGATCGCCGACTGGATAACCTCCCCGGCCGCCTTCTTCCGCGAATCGGCGATGTGGCTGTTGATACCCATGATCCAGTTGCCTTGGGTCGGTGCCTGGCGCTTTGCCCCTTCGTGCCCTTTCGGAATCGGGACGAACTCGATGTTGTTTGCCTCTTGGGACTCTTCGGAGTCGAGCAAGAGGGAGGCCGCCGAGGGCCACGCCGGGGCCTGTGCCGCCGAGCCGCTCCCCAGTCCGTTGAGGACTGCGTCGCTGTTGAACGACGTTACGCCGTCGGGGGAGATGGACTTGAGTTCTTTCGCCCAGAACTCCACGGCCTTGGTGCCGGCCTCTGTGCTCCAGTTGTAGCGCCAATCTTTGGTGAACATCTTGCCGCCGATGGCGTTGCCGAGCGAGAAGAAGTTGGCCATCGCGGGGTTTCCGCGCTTCCCGCGGATGATGTAGCCGTTCGCGCCGTCGATCTGGTTCGTGATCTTCTTCCCCGCGCTCAGCACGTCGCCCCAGGTCTCCGGCGCGTCCGCGCCGACCTGATCGTAGTATCCTTTGTTGTACGCGTACAGTTGGGTATTTCCGACGATGACCTGCCCGCGAATCTGCTGTTCCATCCCTTCCGCCGAGGGCACTTTGGGCGCGTCCGGTGTCGGCCAGGTCGCGATCCGCTCAACCTGGTCGATGAGCGCGTCCGAGGGGAGTTCGCCGGGGAGCCACTGGACGAGCGGGTCCACGTTCGGCGCGAACTGCGGGAACCACGGGTCGTCCATGAACATGATGTCGTACGCGTCGCTCTTTGTCGAGAGGATGCTGTTCGTCTTCTCGAAGAGGTTCGCATACGGGAACAGTTGGACGCTGACGTCGATGCCGGTGTCGTCGCTGACGTACTCGTCCATGAGGCGTTTGAACAATCGGCCCGACCCTTCGACTGCGGCCACCGAGAGTTCACTCGCCGTCTGGTTCGTTCCGCTCCCGGTCGATCCGCCGCCATCGCCGCCGTCGCCGCCACCGCCGCCGCAACCGGCGAGTGCAACCGCCGATGCGACGCCGGTGCTGGCGATGAAACTGCGTCGACTCAGTGCCGACTGACCCTCCTCTCTAGCCGAATCACTATCTCTGGTTGACTGGCTCTCAGACGCCATACGCCGACTGTTGTGTTCCTCTGTTATAAAATGTGTGGTTAATTCGAACACATGTCGTCGCTCGTCGGCTCTCGGGGCACTAGTCGCACGCGACTGGTCTCCGTTCGGACGCACTCGTTCGAACCCGGAAGTCGCGCCAAGCCCGGCACTGTACTGACAGCGATCCAGCCCGTATATTTTTATGGCTTCGAATAAATCGTTTGTTGTAGAGAGGCAGTCACTGCCAGACCTGCTCTCACGCGGGTGGAGCGCTGGCGGGACTGGCCCACGCGATAACTATGACACACATCAAGGACGCAATCGAGGGCCGCGACTACCCTTTCGGAACGTGGACCTCCATTGGACACCCGGCGGTCGCAGAAGGACTGGCACAGCTCGACCTCGACTTCCTCCTGGTCGACATGGAACACACGACGATGTCCCTCGAAACCGTCGAGAGCATGGCCCGCGCCGTCGACGCCGCGGAGAGCGATACGAACGCCGTCGTTCGGGTTCCGTGGAACGACCCAGTTCGGCTGAAGCGCGTCATCGACATCGGTATCGCTGGCGTCATGGTCCCGATGATCGACAACGCGGAGGAGGCTCGGGAACTCGTCCGGTCGCTACGCTATCCCCCGGACGGTATCCGCGGTATCGCCGGGAGTCGCGCGACGGGGTACGGTCGCAACTTCGAGGAATACGTCGACAACGCTAACGGATCTATCCTGACTATCGCCCAGATCGAGACGGAAGCGGGCCTGGAAAACGCCGAGGAGATAGCACGCGTCGACGGCATCGACGCGCTGTTTGTCGGCCCGGCCGATCTCTCGGCGGCCCTCGGGCTGTTCGCCGAGTGGGACACCGACGAATTCACCGACGCGGTCGAGTCAGTCATCGAGGCCGGCGACAACGCCGGGACGCCCGTGGGAACGCTGACCGTCGATACCGACGCCATCGAATCGCGAGTCGACGAAGGCTTCGACTTCCTCATCGCCGGCAAAGACATCTCACTGCTGATGAACAGCGTCGAGAGCGCACTGTCAGATTACGAAGACGCGCTCGAAACGGCGGTTCCAGCGTCCTCGGACTGACTTTTCTTCGCTACTCGTTCGTTCGTCGTTCGTGACGCCGTCGGAGCGTATACTCCGTCTGCTCGGCAGTTCACTACTCGAAGGTGACGACCGTCTTCATCGTCTCGTCGTCGTCGGCAAAGGCCGCATCGACCGCCGCCGGGGTGAAGACGCCGGTCACCAGGGTGTCGAGCAGTTCCGGGTCCGTCTCGGCGAGCCATTCGATTGCGGCTTCGAAGTGGCTCGACCGCGAGTTTACGACGCCAAGGAGGGCCTTGTTTTCGACGACGAGGTCCGTATGGAACTCGCCGATGTCGATCGCCGTCTCTGCTGACCCGGGAATCCCCTGTAGCGTCGCGACGCCGTTCGAAGCCAGCGCACGGGGGACTTCCACGGAGTGGTTCGGATAGCCGGTTGCTTCGAAAGCGAAATCTATTGGCTCGTATGTCTCCGGTATCGCTTCGGGTGGCGTCTCTCGTGAATCGACGTACGTCCCGCCGACGGCTTCGACGAAGTCGATGGTTGGGTCCGGTCGGCCCCGCCGACCGAGACAGTACATCCGGTCGAACTCCGGTCGGTCCGCGAGCCGGGCGAGTGCCAACAGCCCCAGATTGCCGTTCCCGAGGACCAGTGCCGTCGAGGGTGACCAGTCGAACGCCGAGCGCGCCGCGAACGCCTGTTCGAGTGACTTCTCGACGAGACTGGCCGGTTCGACGAAGAAGCCGTAATCGGCGACCGATTCGGGGACCGTGACGAGATACTCCGGCTGACTGGTGAAGAACTCAGCCATATACCCGTGCGCCCCGAATATCCCGCGCTCGACGAACGTCCCGGGTTGGGCCATATCGAGTTCCACAGAGTCGCCGGCGTCGCCGGTCGGCCGGCGCACCAGCGGGACGACGAAGTCACCGCATTCGAGGTCCGTCCCGTTCGGGTTTTCGACGACACCGACGGCTTCGTGGCCGAGAACGAGGTGGTCTTCGCCCTCGGGAAACTCGCCGATTTCGCCGTCGACGAGTCGCCTGTCGGAGCCGTCGATACCGACCGAGAGCGTCCGAACGAGTACTTCCCCGTCTGCCGGCTCCGGTCGGGGTTTCTCGACGAGTCGGAGCGCCCTGTCTTCGCGCAGGAGTGCGACTGCTTGCATGGATACGGGCGTAGCGTCTCCACGGCGGCATATAGCTCCTCGGTAGCCGTCGGCTCGGCCGGGGACGGCCTGCTGCTCGGAACACGTAGTCGTCACACAGGGTCGCGAGCGACGCGAAAAATTCGAACCGCACGCCGAAGGGATAGCTGGGACCGCGGGAGGATTCAGTTGCTGTACCAGCGCTGAATCTCGATGGTCTTGTCGGTGTAGAAGTTCACGGCGTCCTCGCCTTGGGCGTGGAGGTCGCCGAAGAACGACCCCTTCCGGCCGCCGAAGTGGAAAAAGCCCATCGGCGCGCAGACGCCGACATTGATGCCGATGTTGCCCGCGTCCACGTTGTAGCGGTACTTGCGCGCTTCCGCGCCGTTCTCGGTATACAGCGAGGAGGCGTTGCCGTACTCGGTGCTGTTGACCATCTCGATGGCTTCGTCCAAGTCGTCGGCCTTCGTCAGGGCCATCACCGGACCGAAGATTTCGGTCTGGGTGATGTCCATGTCCGTCGTGACATTTTCGAGCAGCGTCGGCCCGAGGAAGTTCCCCTCGGGGTAGTCCGGATGCTCGAAGTCCCGACCGTCCACGACGAGGTCCGCGCCCTCGTCGATGGCGTCCTCGATCATCTCGACGACGCGGTCGGCGGATTCGCCCGTGATGAGCGGCCCAACGTCGGTGTCCTCGTCGAGACCGTTACCCACGGTCAGGTCGTCGATGTCGTCGAGAACCTCCTCGCGCAAGTCGTCGTAGGCGTCGCCGATACCGACGACGACGTCGTTGGCGAGACAGCGCTGCCCCGCGTTACCGTAGACGGAGCCGATGATGTTCGGCACCGACTCCTCGATCTCGGCGTCTTCGGAGACGACAGCGTAGTTCTTCGCGCCACCCTGGGCCTGCACGCGCTTGCCGTGTTCGGCGGCCGTCTCGTAGATGTGCTGGGCGACAGGCGTCGAGCCGACGAAGGAGACGCCGGCGATATCGTCGTGCTCCAAGAGCGCGTTCACTGTGTCGGCGCTCCCGTTGACGAGGTTGACGACGCCGTCGGGGAAGTCAACGGCGTCGATAGCCTCGAAGATGAGCTGGGAACTGAGCGGCACTTTCTCGCTGGGCTTGAGGATGAACGTGTTGCCCGTGGCGACGGCGTAGGGCAGGAACCACAGCGGGATCATCGCCGGGAAGTTGAACGGTGTGATGGCCGTGAAGACCCCAAGCGGCTGTCGAACAGCGTGTTCGTCCATGTTCGTGCCGATGCCCTCGACGTTGCCGCTGCCCTCCCGGAGCATGTTCGGGATGCCTGCGGCGACTTCGACGTTCTCGATGCCGCGGCGAATCTCACCCCGGCCCTCGGCCAGCGTCTTGCCGTGTTCGCGCGTGAGCGCCTGTGCGATGTCCTCTTGGCGGTCTTCGAGTTCCTGCTTGAGGTCGAAGAGGTACTGGACGCGGTCGACCGGCGAGGTCGCGCGCCAGTCTTCGAAGGCGTCGTTAGCCGTCTGGACCGCCTCGTCGACTGTCTCCGCGGTGGAGTACGGCACGTCCGCCAGTGTCTCGCCCGTTGCCGGGTTGACGAGTGGCTGGCCGTCGTCGCTCTCGACGGATCGCCACTCACCGCCGACGTAGTTCTGCACGGTGTCGGGTACGGCAGTCGCCGCTGGCGACTGCTCTTGCTTGCTTGTCATACATGCAGACCGACTGTGTGAAGACACATAGGTGTTACGCACAGACGGCCCCGTGCCGGTGTGAGCCGCCGCTACCGGTAGCCACCCAACGCTTATCAGAGTCGGGTCGAACGCAGAAGTATGGGACGCGTCAACTTCGACTTCGACGGAGAGACAGTAATCGTCACGGGCGGCAGTTCCGGTATCGGCCGAGCAATCGCACTCGCCTTCGGTGAGGCGGGAGCGACAGTGTTGAACGCGGATATCGACCCCGACCCGAAGGATGTCGACGCCGGACGACCGACCCACGAGGCTATCGAAGCTGCGGGCGGAAGCGCCGAATACGCCGAAACCGACGTCTCGAATCCGGACGACCTCGCGGCCGTCGTCGAGGCCGCCCGCGAGTACGGGGGCGTGGACGTGATGGTGAACAACGCCGGCTGGTTCACGCGCGGCGACCTGTTCTCCGTCGACCAGGAAACCTTCGAGACCATCCACGGCGTCAACACGAACGGCGTTTTCTTCGGCACGCAGGCGGCCGCCGCGGACATGCGAGAGCGAGGCGACGGCGGCGTCATCGTCAATACGGCATCCATCAGCTCGACGCACGCCCAACCGAAACAGGTGCCCTACGACTCCACGAAAGGCGCGATTCGGATGATAACGCGCGGGGCGGCGCTGGAACTGGCCGACGACGTCCGGGTCAACGCCGTCGCGCCGGGCCACATCGCCACCGAGTTCGGCTCCGGAGCCGAAAAGAAAGAGGAGTCCGTCGCCGACGACGACCTGCTGAAACCTATACCACTTGACAGGCCGGGCTACCCCGACGACATCGCGCCGACGGTGCTCTTTCTCGCCAGCGACCAGGCCGACTACGTCACCGGCGAAATGGTGTACGTAGACGGCGGCTGGCAAACCTTCTGATCGGCCGACGACACCACTTTATATCCGGCCCGAGTACGCCGCTAGCGTGTTCGATACCGCCACACGACTCGGCTTCGGAACGTACAGTTTGACCGGTGACGAGGGTAGCGCCGTCGTCGAGACGGCCATCGACACGGGCTACCGTCACGTCGATACGGCGCGCCTCTACGAGAACGAACGAGCGGTCGGCGACGCCATCGCCGCCGCTGACATCGACCGCGACGACCTCTTCGTCGCCACGAAGGTCGCTCACTTCGAGGAACCAGAGAAGACACCGGAATACGTCCGCGAGGCCGTTACCGATAGCTTCGACCGACTCGGGCTGGACCGCATCGACCTTCTCTATCACCACTGGCCGAAGAACCAGGACGATATCGAGACGGTGCTCCCGCTGCTGGCGGAGCACGTCGAAGACGGCCGTGTGGACAACCTCGGGGTCAGCAACTACACCACCGACGACCTCGATCTTGCCCGCGACCTCGTGGACGTGCCTATCGCCGCAAATCAGGTCGAGATGCATCCCCTGCTTCAGCAGACGGAGATGCGCGAGTACCTTGACGAGATGGACGCGCAACTCGTCGCCTACTCCCCGCTGGCACAGGGCGAGGTGTTCTCCGAAAATGCGATCAACTCCGTCGCGGAGAAACACGGCGTCTCCGAGGCGGTGGTGAGTCTGGCGTGGTTGCTCTCGAAGGAGAACGTCGCGGCGATTCCCCGCTCCAGTTCCATCGACCATCTCAAGGACAACTTCGGGGCGCTGGACCTCGAACTCGACGACGAGGATATCGAGCGCATCGACGGCATCGAGCGGACCCACCGCTGTGAAAATCCGTCGTGGATGACCTGGTAGCCGCTCTCCCCGTCGAAGCGGCGCTGACCACCCAGACTTATTGTACTGTGGCTGTTCCGTTCTGCTATGCGAGCCTTAGTACTCGATGCGGAGTGGAATCCGCGACCGCAATACGACCTCTCGGACGACGAGCGCGAGCGACAGCGCGCGATGAACTCCGGGCAGATATGGCAGAACCCCGAACTCGCCGTCGAAGAGCGCGACCGACCCGAACCCGCAGACGACGAGGTGCTCGTCCGGGTGAAGTACGCCGGTATCTGCGGCAGCGACATCTCGATGTACGAGACCGGCGACGACGGCTACATGCACTACTCGGCGTACACGCAGTTACCGAGCGTCACCGGCCACGAGTTCTCCGGCGTCGTCGTCGAGAACGGCGACGACGCGGCCCTCTTCGAGGAGGGAGAACCCGTCACCGCCGAAGTCACCGACTACTGTGGTCGGTGTCAGATGTGTCGGCAGGGGTTCCACGGCCACTGCGAGAACTTCGAGCAACTCGGGTTCACGATGGACGGCGCGTTCGCGGAGTACGTCACGGTCCCCGAGAAAATTCTCTGGAGCGTCGCGTCGCTGGAACAGACCTACGACAACGAGGACGACCTGTTCCGGGCGGCCGCAACTGTCGAACCCAGCACTATCTGCTACTACGGCCTGTTCGGGCGGGCCGAGGGAATCTGGCCCGGTGACTACCACGTCTATCACGGTACCGGTCCCATCGGCCTCACCGGGATGAACGTCTCGCGGGCGTCTGGTGCGGGGAAAGTCATCGCGTTCGAACCGTCGGACCCGCGCCGAGAGATCGCCCACGAGATGGGCTTCGAGCACGTCTACGATCCCATCGAAGTCGACCCCGTCGAGACAATCGCCGACGTGACCGACGGCGAGGGCGCTGACGTCCACGTCGAGACCAGCGGTGCGGTGGGCGTGACCTACCCCGTCATCGAGGACTCGCTGGCCGAACGCGCCAACGTCGTCCACATCAGCAACGCCGGCTCGGACCCCGAAATCGCCCTACGGAAATATCAGGGCAGCAGCGCCCAGTTGTACGGGTCGGAGGGCCACACCGGCCAGCAAGTATTCCCGCGGACGATTCGATTGATGGCCAGCGGACAACTCGACAACCTCCCCATGATCACTTCGACGTACGATCTCGAAAACGCCGACGAGGCCGTCGAACAGGCCGCGAAGCGCGTCGACGGGAAAGTCCTCGTCCAGATGAGCTAACGGCGCGCCAGCAGTTTTCTACGACTCACTCACCGTGGCCGAGACAGCGTCGTCGAGTCGAAGCCGCGTCACTACGGCGAGGACAATGAACACGAGGAGCAACACTGGCAGGAGTCGAAGGGCCTGTTGAATGTCGCTTCGCTCGGCGAGGAAGCCGACGACGGGCGGTACCACGGCGATGCCAGTGTACGAGGCGGCCGTCGAGAGGGCGTTCACGGGGCCGCTGTACTCCGGAGCCGCTTCGACGCCGAACGCCGAGAGCGTCGGAAAGATGCCAGAGACGACGAAGCCGAGGCAGAATGCCACGAGAAACACGCCGCTCCCCGAGACGCGTGTCACGAGCATCCACAGGATCGGAACGCCGAGAATCGCAAGAACGACGACGAGGTCGAGACTGTAGCGAAAGCGCTCGACCACGATGCTGTAGAACAGGCGAGCGGGGACGTAAGCGATGAGAAACGTCGTCAGGACGAGATTCGCGTCGTCGATGTGCAGGTACGACGCCGCGAAGTACGGCAACCACGTAAAGAGGCTCCCTTCGACGCCGCCACTGAGGACGAGCGTGGCGACCATCCCCGAGATGGCGGGCTTTCGCAGGACCGCCCTGAGCTCTTCGACCGTCAGCACCCGTTCGGTTCCGACCGCCGAGGGCGCGTCGAGTCGGTAGACGAGGACGGCCACGGGTGCGAGAAGACAGCCGAGCGCGAGGTAGGCGTAACGCCAGTCACCGAGCGCCAGCGACCCGGTCACGACTAGCGGCCCCAGCGCCGCCCCCACAGCCCATACTAGGGCATAGAGGTTGAAGATACGAGCGCGCGAGTCCGGATAGAGGTGACTCAGGACGGCGCGGTCCAGCGCGCGGAACGGTCCCGTGGCGACCCCGCGGACGAACAGCGTCGCCAAGTAAATGGGGAAGATTGGTGCGAGTCCCATGGCGAAGATGGCCACCGACACGACCGCGACGCTCCCAAAGAGGATTCGTGTTACGTCGATTCGACCGGCAATCATCCCGGTAGCGAGGACAGCCAGCATAAACCCTAGCGTTCCCGCCGTCGCAACGAATCCGAGGAGCGTCGGCGAGACAGTGAACGTGTCACGAAGACTCGGTAACAGCGCCCCCCGCATCTGGAACCCGACGGCGGTGACGCCGACGAACGCGAAGATAGCGGTGGTCCAGCGGCGTCGATTTCGGCCGTCGATAGCGGTCACGTTCGTGACCCTCTCCGCGCGTCTCAAAAACCGTTGTGTCTCGCCGGTGACGACCGGACCGAGTGTCGGAACAAAAGAAGCGACAGTGTGAGCGCCTTACTTTTCGAGGTCGGCGAGGTCCCACTCACCGGTGACGATGGCACCGGAGTCGGGGTTGTCCGGTTCGACCATCGCTTCGACGATTGCCGGGCCGTCGTGGGCGATGGCGTCTTCGAGAACATCGTCCAGATTCTCCGGTTTGACGACCCGTTCGGCGAACTCGACGCCCAATCCGTCGGCCATCGACATGAAGTCGATGTCGGTCTCCTCGTCGAACTCCGTATCGAGTACGCGGTCCCAGCCGTACTTGGCGACCTGTAGGTTCCTGATGGACTTCCAGCCGTGGTTATTGACGATGAGGTAGTTCACGTCGATGTCGTGCTGGACGGCGCAGGCCACCTCCTGATTGCACATCATGAAACTCCCGTCGCCCTCGACGTCGACGACCGGGCTGTCGGGCTTGGCGAGCTTCGCGCCGATAGCGGCAGAGACGCCGAAACCCATCGTCGAGAACCCGCCACAGGAGATGTTGGTACGAGGCTCGTACACCGGGAACTCGGGATTGACCGTTTCCTGTGGCTGCCCAGCACTGGAAACGACCACGCCGTCACGCGGCAGGACGTTGCGAAGACTGGCGATGGCCCGGGAGATACTCATCGGCACCGCGTCGTCCTCCCAGCGCTCGGCGACCATCGACTCCCACTCCTCCCAGAGGCCCTGGATCTCGTCGTAGTACTCGTTGTCCTCCGTCGAGACCGGGTCCATGCGCTCCTGGAGTTCCTCGGTAATCTGGCGCGTGACGACTTTCGCGTCGCCCTGGATGCCGACTTCGACCGGGTAGTTCTTGCCGATCTCCTCGGGGTCGATGTCGACGTGAATCAGCTTACTCGGCGGAATATCGAAGCTGACGCCTTCCTCGAAGGAGGACGTGTGCATGTCCGTGAATCGGCATCCCACCGCGAGAACCACGTCGGCGTTCGATGCGAGTTCGTTGCCCGCCGTCGAGCCAATCCAGCCCGCGTAGCCGACGAAGAGGTCGTGGTCCTCGGGGATGATTCCCTTCGACTGGAAGGTGGGGATGACGGGTGCTTGGAGGTGTTCTGCGAGTTCCTGCACTTCGTCCCACGCCTCGGCGATCATCGTCCCGCCGCCGGGAACGATGACCGGCCGCTCGGCGTCTTCGAGTAGCTCCGCGGCGTCCGAGACCGTTCGGGGATCTCCACCCGGTCGGCTGTGGGGGCGGCTCTGGGTCGGCTCGGGCAACTC
Source organism: Haloarcula amylovorans (assembly GCF_004681185.1). Lineage (GTDB taxonomy): Archaea > Halobacteriota > Halobacteria > Halobacteriales > Haloarculaceae > Haloarcula > Haloarcula amylovorans. The sequence continues at coordinate 136,503 of NZ_SRIF01000004.1, forward strand.
GACCTCGGCGGCCGCGCCCTGGACGTCCATGGGAACGTCGACGTGGACCGGACCGGGTCGCCCCGAGAGCGCGACCTGGAACGCTCGCCGGAGGATTCGCGGGAGTTGTTCGACGTCGTCGGCGACGAAGCTCTGCTTGGTGACGGGTTCCATCACGCTGGGGAAGTCACCGGGCTTCTGGCGCTCGATCTCTTGGAGGATTCCCTCGCCGTACTCGTGGGTCTGTGGTGCACCCGTGAAGATGACCATCGGGATGGAGTCGACGTAGGCCGTCGCCGCGCCGGTGACGGTGTTAGTCGCACCCGGCCCGATGGAGGTGAAGACGGCCAGTGGTTCACCGCTCGCGCGAGCATAGCCGTCGGCGAGGTGTGTCGCGCCCTCCTCGTGTCGTGGTTGGATGACTTCTACGTCCGAATCGTTGAAGGCGTCGAGCAGGTTCGTGCTCCCGTGACCGGGAATGCCGACGAGGTACTCGACGCCCTCTTTCTCTAGGTACTTGGCGATAATCTCGCCACCGTTCAGTCTGGGCATCTCGTTCAAAGAAATAGACGGGCCATTTCTTAAATATTCCCCCGACTGCCGTCCGAACGTCCCATTTCACTGTCGTCTAAACGCCCGCTCGGCTATCGTCTGGCTATAGCGAGGGAATGACCTCGTCGCCCATAATCTCGAAGAATTTCTCGGGCTCGGGACTCGTATTGCCGAGCGCGATGCGGTCGAAGCCCATCTCGGCGTACGCGGAGAGTTGTCCGGCGATGTCCGACGGGTCGTCGGCGATGAGGAACTTCCCCTCGATCTCCTCTTCGGTGGCCTTCTCGCCTTCGGCTTCGATTTCCTTGGGATTGGCCATCGCGCGGTCGAAGACGTTCTGGGTGGTCGCCCACCACGGCCGGGTCGCGGCCCGTGCCTTCTCGTAGTCCTCGTCGTAGGAGGCGATGACCAGCAGCGTCGTCTCGATGCTGTCAGGGTCGCGGCCCTCCTCGTCGGCGTAGCGGCGGATGGCGGGGTACATCCGTTCGGTATACTCCTCGCCGGTCTTGACGGTGATGAAGCCGTCGCCGTACTCGCCGGTCAACGAGGCCGTAGACGGGCCGTTGGCGGCGATTTGAATTTCGGGGCGTTCCTCGGGCATCGTGTATAGCTTCGCGTCGTCGACGGTGAAGTGCTCGCCCTCGTAGCTGTAGAAATCGTCGCTCTCCCAGAGACCGTGGACGATTTCCAGGGTCTCTTCGAGCCGGTCTCGTCGGACGGGATAGTCGGGCCACTCGTGGCCCATGGGCTTCTCGTTCATCGCCTCGCCCGTAGAGAGCCCGAGGACGACGCGCTCGTCGTGCATCTCCTGTAGCGTTGCGAAGGCTTGGGCCATCAGCGCAGGGTGGTAGTGTTCGCCCGCGGGCGTGACGCAGGTGCCGATGGGAACGTCGATTCGCTCGGCGGCCGCGCCGAGCCACGACCAGGCGAAGCCAGCCTCGGCGTCCGTGTGGAACCACGGGTGGAAGTGATCGGAGGTCCAGACGAAATCGAAGCCGTTGTCGGCGGCGAGTTCCGAGAATCGCAACAATTGCGAGGGGCTGTACTGTTCCTGATGAGCCATGTAGTCGATGCTGACCATCGTACGTGCTCATGGCGCGGCGTGCTTAATATTGGTTTCCCCGCCACCGTCGACGGGCGGCTCGCTCGCGCCAGCCCCCGTTTTCCCGAGTTCGCAAGAACCGAACGGCCTCCCTCGACGAGTCGTCACCAGATGCGGTCGGACAGTACTTTCGGGACTATATTCGGAGAAAATAAAGGTGGTGGGCGGCCACTCACACTGGTGACTTAGTGTCCGTTCGCAAGAGACGAACGCTTTTCGCCGTTCGCGCCTGCCGAACATTTATGATACAGTGTGTCTCACCCTAGGTATGGCCACGAAATCTTCACCTCGAACTGTGGACGCTGTGGAGACTGCCCTGCAGATCATCGAACTCCTTCAGGAGCGAGACGGGGCCGGGATAACCGAGCTCGCCGACGAACTCGGCCGTTCGAAGGGGACGATACACAGTCACCTGGCGACGCTCGCCGAGAACGAGTACGTCGTAAACGACGACGGGTGCTACCGGTTGAGCCTCCGCTACCTCGAACTCGCCGAGACGGTCACCGACAGGCTCCAGATATACGATGTGGTGCGAAACGAACTCGACGACTTGGCGGCCGAGTGCGGCGAGCTAGCGCAGTTCGCCACCGAAGAGCACGGCCGCGCGGTCTACCTCTACAAGACCGGTGGCGAAAACGCCGTCCAGACGGCTTCTTCGACCGGCGACCGGGAGTATCTCCACTGCATCTCACTGGGAAAGGCGATGATGGCCCACATGTCCAGAGAGCGCGTCGAGGAGATAATCGATCGGCACGGACTGCAGGGCTTTACCGATTCGACGATCACGTCGAAGTCCGAGTTGTTCGACGAACTGGCGACGATACGCGAACAGGGCTACGCCTTCGACCGGGAGGAGAAGATCGCGGGACTGCGCTGTGTCGCCGCACCCGTCGTAACAGGCGGGGAGGTCGTCGGCGCGCTGAGCGTCTCCGGTCCCGCGAGTCGGTTCGAAGGAGAACTATACGAGGAGGAACTCCCGAAGATGGTGACCCGCTCCGCGAACGTCATCGAGATCAACTCCCAGTTCTCGTAGGCGGACGAGCGTTCGCATCTGCCGAACAGGGTTTCGAACAGTCCGGTTCGTCTCACCGCTCTCAGGGAATCGCACGGCAGTACATCTATTATCTCACCTCGCCGCAGACGCGAACGTGAACGGCTAAGATGGCAGAATCGGAGCAATCCTGATGCCCAGTAGCAAGTATTTTGACACTGCCAGCGAGATGTGGTATATGGTCAAGATTGACTATGACGCACACCAAGAGCAGTATGAACCCAACGAGCTACTGCACTACGCCGAACTAGCCGAAGCGGCCGGGTTCGACATGATCTGGACCTCCGACCACTTCCACCCGTGGTTTCACAGCCAGGGTTCGTCCGGCTTCGCGTGGTCGTGGCTGGGCGCACTCTGTGAACGTGTCGACTTGCCGATGGGGACCTGCGTGACGCCGACGACCGGCCACTACCACCCGGGCATCGTCGCACAGGCGTTCGCCACGCTCCAAGTCATGCATGACGAGCGCGTCGTCCTCGGCGTCAGCACGGGTGAGGCGATGAACGAGAAGCCACTCGGTTTCCCGTGGCCCGACTATCCCGAGCGTCGGCAACGGCTGAAGGAGTCGCTCGAAATATGTCATCTCCTCTGGGAATCGGACGACTTCGTGGACTACGACGGGGAGTTCTACCGACTCGACGGGGCGAAACTGTACACAAAACCCGAAACGCCACCGGAGGTCCACGTCGCCGCCAACGGGCCGAGTACGGCGTCTCTCGCCGGGGAGTACTGCGACGGGTTCATCACCGTCTTGAAAGACGAGGAGTACACTGACAAACTCTATCCGGCAGTTCGTCGCCACGCGACGGAGGCCGACCGGAACCCCGACGCGGTAGAGACGACGTTACTCGTCACCGCCTCCTACGACGAGGACTACGAGAGAGCCTACGAAGCGACGAAGCCGTGGTGGGCGGCCACGCAGGACGTGTTCAGTCGCGGCCTCTACAACCCCAAGGAGATCGAGGCTGTCGGCGACGACGCCACCCGCGAGGAGGTCGAACACAAGTTCCTCATCGCCGACGACCCCGCCGAGATTGCCGCTCAGTTGGAGGAGTACGCCGAACTCGGTTTCGACCGTATCACGCTCGGGAACACGAGTCCCGAGCCCGAGAAATTTTTCGAGATCATGGGCGACGAGGTCATCCCCTCGCTGTAAGGCCAGTAGCTGGCGGCCGCGTCTCCCACCTCTGCGCTACTGCGGGTCGTTGACCGGGTTCTCAGGCACTTCCCCTTCTAAGACTCTGCGAACGTCGCTGGCGGCGGTCCGTCGGCGTTCGTCGTTGGCTTCCTCGGAGAACCACGCGACGTGCGGTGTGAGGACCACGTTGTCGAACTCCCGGAGCGGACTCTCGAACGGCGGGAACGAATCTCCCTGACTGGACGGTTCTTCGGCAAACACGTCCAGTCCTGCACCGGCTATCTCCCCCTCGCGTAGCGCCGTGATCAGGTCTTCCTCGACGACGAGGCCGCCGCGAGCGACGTTGACGAGATACGCGGAGTCTTTCATCCGCTCGAACGCTGCGGCGTCCATCGTCCCCCGGGTCTCCTCGACGAGCGGTGCGTGCAGTGAGACCACGTCCGAATCGTCGAGTACGGCCTCGAAACTTCGTTTTTCGACGCCTGCTTCACCCATCTCCGCCGAATCGATGTAGGGGTCCGATGCGACCACGTCCATGCCGAACGCCTGTGCCTTCTCAGCGACGAGGCGAGCGATGGTTCCGAAGCCGACGAGCCCCAACCGCTGTCCGTCGAGGCGATGGACCGTCGGTGTCGTCACGTCCTGTGCCCAGATGCCGTCCCGCATCGCCGAATCGTAGGTCGGGAGGTTGCGCTGGAGTGCGAGAATCAGCAGGAGGGTGTGTTCCGAAACCTCGTTCTGGCAGTAGACTGGGACGTTGACCACGTACATCCCCCGCTCGGCCGCGTGATCTGTGTCAAGCGCGTCGACGCCGATTCCACAGCGGGCGATAATTCGACACTCGGTAAGCGCGTCGATCACTTCGGTCGTGTAGGGCGCTGCCAGCAACCTGTCGATGACCGCGTCGACGTCGGCCAATTCCGCGATGAGGTCGTCGGTCGACTCGACGTCGACCGGCCGAAGCGTCACGTCCAGCCCCGCGAAGACGTCCTGTTCGATCGAGAGGTCGAACGCGCTTCCGGCAGTTACGCCTACGGTTGGAGTTTCACGTCGCTCGTTCATATCGTCGGTAGCACGTCGTCGGTGCAGCTAAATGTATCTTTTCCCGTGATCTATTTGACGTCGTCAGCACGAGACTCGCCGATAGAGACGAGCGAGGCGCCTTGGTTTGGGAGAAACGAACAGCAGTGTGTGAGGGCTGGCTCGGTTCCGGTTAGGGACGACTCATCACTCGCTCTTCATACGCGTCTGTGGGGCTTCGGCCGAGTCCAGCGAAGCGAGCCCACATACATAACATATGTACTATCGTTATCTAACTCGCTTCTCACGACGTGCCTCGGTGAGAATGGTCTCGACTCGACCGCATCGGTCGACGGGATCGAACCTCCTTGAGGACAATCTATCCCTCCTATTTTTGGACTCGACTATCCCAACCTTCAGTGTATGCTGGGCGATTTTGACTGTGTATGGGGAAATTCGGACTATAATAGCCCAATATACCTATGGCTATGGTGTGAATCCCGGCTATATATCTAAAATATCCGCTCCTAACCAGAAGTGCGATAGGTCCGGGCCGTTATTTGAGAGATGACCGAGAATTTACCTCAGTAGATGTCTCGGATATACATATGTGGGCATATTTACAGCTATCCTTTGGTCAAAACTCCCATTCTGTTTTTCTATGCCATTTCGAAGGCGACAGCTCACTCTCGATAGTTGCTGCTCCCGACTTCGAGTTCGCCTTCAGCGAGATACCAGCCCTCCTGTGGGCCCCGCAGTTCGACGTGGACCCACTCTCGGTACTCGTTTCCGGTCCATCCACCGGAGGGCCACTCGTTACGGCCGGAGAGATCCGAAGAGAGACTGTGGTATCGTTTGCCGTGTCGTAGTTCGCATACACCCGCCCGTCGTACTCGTAACAGCGGTGTCGGCTACCGGTGGCGAACGCGCACTCGACTTCTGACCGATTGTACGGTCGCGAGAGCATGGGTTCGTCGACAAACGGGTCGGCCGTGTCGATGTGGTCCGCCGAGAGCGTCACTTGATACTCGTAGGTGCTCTCGTAGCTCTCGTCCAGCCGCTGTTGCCCGAGTGCATACAGGCCGCCGACGAGGAGGCCGAACACGAGGAAGGTGGCGACGATACCGATGTTGATCGTCCGCCGGTCGATACGGCTCTCGGGCACACGGGTGGCGTAGTAGTAGCCGACGACGGCAACGGCACTCCCGATGGCGAAACCGAGCGGGAGACTGACGAGGAGCGACGGCCATAGCAGCGGATCGAGGACAGTGGTCAAGACGACAGTGACAACGGCGAACGTCAGGAGGCCGGCGACAAGACAATCAAAGACGACTGCCCACTTCGTGGAATACGATCGTCGCGTCTCTGAATCCATATCTGCGATGAGACGCCGGTGAAACGTAGATGCCAGTTCTTGCTTGCTCAGAGAAGGATCCGTGTAGACACGATGAAACATCGGGTTCCTGTAGAACAGACTGATCGACGACTGGCTGTTTTGGGACCGAGAGAACATAATCCCGGTCGGAAGATATTCAACAGCGGGGGTCAGATTAGGTAGTAAGTCAACGATGGACGAAAAGGACATTCAGGTTCTCGCCGCGGTCGCCAAACTGGGAACCGGCAGTCCCGAGAAACTCTCCGAGGAGACCGACATCCCGAAATCGACCGTCCACTATCGGTTGGACAACCTGCGCGAAGAGGGCGTCATCACGAACGACCTCTTCGACGTCGACCTGACGAAGGTCGGACTGAACATCACCGTCATCACCGAAGTAATGGCCGAGTACAGCAAGGGGTATCACGACAAAGTGGGGGAGAAACTCGGCGAAGTCGAGGGCGTCAACCAGGTGTATTTCACGATGGGTGATACCGACTTCGTCGTCATCTCACACCTCTCGAATCGAGGGATGGTCGAGAATCTCATCCGACAGTTCGAATCCATCGACGAGATCGCTCGAACGAGTTCGAAGTTCGTCATCAAGACCATCAAAGACGAGAACCGGCCGCTGAACGACTTCGAGATGGAGACGCTCGTCGAGACGCTCGGTATCGACCAGGAGCCGGTGACACAGTAGACCCCGTTTCAGCATTGGGCGAGGTCGAGTGCTGGGCGATACGAGATACCGGCAATATGCTATAATTTCGGATACTGTTTAGTTGTTCAACTCTATATTGAACCATGGACGAAAAAGACCTCCAGATATTATCAGCTATCTCGGAGCTGGGTACCGGAAGTCCGGAACGAATCCAGGAAAAGACGGATATTCCTAAATCTACGGTCCACTATCGCATCACGAAACTCCAAGAGGCGGGGGTCATCGAGGACGATCTGTACTCCATCGACCTCTCGAACGTCGGCCTGGAGATCACCCTTATTTCTGAAATCTCTGCGGAGTACGATGAGGGATATCACACTGAGGTGGGTGACGAGCTGAGTCAGATTGAGGGCGTAAACAAGGTGTACTTTATGATGGGTGATACCGACTTCGTCGTGATTTCGAAGCTCGCAGATCGGAACATGGTGGAGGAACTCATCGCGAACTTCGAAGAGATCGACGGCGTGAACCGAACGAACTCGCAGTTCGTGATCACGACAGTCAAAGAGACGACAAACCCCCTCGCGGCGTACTCCGGCGAGGCCTTGACGAGGATGGTCTCCGAGACGGAGTGAGAGACGTCGAAACCGCACTCATTTAGGCCTGTTGACAACTCACACGCCGGTTCGATTCTTGCGACATGCGTCGGCGAAGTTGTCCAAAACCTTCGTCGCGTTCGAATCGTCGAAGGTGTCCCGCTCCGGGTTCCAATCGCTAGGTCGGTCGCTGACTCGCTCCGTAAACTCCGGGTGGAACTGCACAGTCCAGAGGGGTGCCGACTCGTGTCGACTACAGAAGAACTCGTTGTACGCCGTCTTCGCCGTCGCTTCCATGCTGTCTCCCAGTTCGGTCACGAGGTCTGCGTGGAGGACCGGAACGACCGGTTCGAGTCCGCCGAGGATCGTATCGGTGCCCAGTCGCTCCATCTCGACGAACGTCGCCCGTCGCTCGTCTTCCTCGACTGTCCCGCCGAGCGCGGCATTCACCTGTTGGTGGCCGAAGCAGATTCCCAGCAACGGCACTCGCTTCTCGATGGACCGCTCGATGAGCTCGTACTGCGGTTCGAGCCACGACGCGTGGTCGGCGTCGTAGACGCTCGCCGTGCTCCCGCTCAAGACGACACCGTCGTACGCCGTCGGGTCGGGAGCCTCGGTTTCGCCAGCGCCGACGACATACTCACTCTCCGGGAGCAATCGGTCGATCTCCGGCCCGAGATATCGGTAATCCGGTTGTACCTCGTTGTCGAGGACGAGAATCATCACTCGCCGGTACTGTACGTAACACAATAAATCTACCCAATGTTGTATCTTGTCCACGTTTTCTTCCCCCTATCGTATTCTGTCGTAGATAAAGTCCGAATATAAGAGCAAGGTTCAAGTATCACCGTCGTCCAAGAAGAGATATCGATCGCCGCGTCACGCGACAGTAGTCGTCTACACGAGCGGTCACGAGCACACTTCCCTACACCACGATGACATCGAGTGCCGAAGCTATGGAACGCCGAATCGAGGAAGCGGGCGTCGAACACGTAGTCGTCGAGTTCGCAGACATAAACGGCATCTCGCGGTCGAAGACCGTCTCTGCCGGGTACTTCGCCGACTCGTGGCGTGACGGCTTTCCGATAAACCTCCTCTTGTTGGTTCAGACACCGCGCAGCGAGATTCCGACGGGATCGGGCTACGGGGAGGAGATCGACTACGGCGACGGCGTGTTGCGACCGGATCCCGCCACCTTCCGGGTACTGCCGTGGACGGAAGATACGGGGCGTGTCATCTGTGATGTCGAGTACGACGGCGAACCGGTGAGCGCCGCGCCGCGGAACGCGCTCAAGCGGGTGCTCGACGACTGCGACTTCGAGTTCGACTTCTACATCGGGAGTGAACTCGAATTCTACCTCTTAGAGGAGAGCGAGGACAGCTACGAACCGGCGACGGACCACAAACACGAGTGCGTCTCGTGGGCCACCGAGGAGATCTCGCCGTTCTACGACACGCTGAGCGACTGGGCCGGCGACTACGGTGTCGACCTCACGTCCTTGCAACACGAACACGGAGCAGGGCAACTGGAGATTCTTTTCGACTACGGAAAACCACTCGCGCAGGCCGACACGACGTTTGACTTCAAGCGACTCGTCAAACGGACCGCCCGTCTCGCCGAGCAGTGGGCGACGTTCATGGCCAAGCCCTTCGGCGACCGCGCGGGCAGCGGGTATCATCTTCACGTCAGCGCCTTCGACGGCGACGAGAATGCCTTCACGGCGGCGAACGGCGACCTCTCGAACACCGCTCGACACTTCGTCGGCGGACTATTGGAACACGCTCCAGCGCTCGCAGCGTTTCAGACGCCGACGCTCAACGCGTTCAAGCGGTTCAGCCCCGAGGGATTCGCCCCCTACACGGCGTCGTGGGGCTACGACAACCGGATGGTCGCGCTGCGAATCCCGCAGGGAACGACGCGAATCGAGAACCGTATCGGGAGCGCGGACGCGAACCCGTACCTCGTTATCGCCAGCACGCTCGCCGCCGGTATCGACGGTATCCGCAGGCAACTCGAACCGACCGATCCCGTCGAGGGCGACCCGACCGGCAGGCGGCCGCGCTTACCACAGACGCCCGAGTCCGCCCTGCAAGCACTCGAAGCGGACGACGTGTTCCGCGAGACGTTCGGCGAGCGATTGATACAGGCTTATGTCGCCTCGAAGCGGCGGGAACTGCAGGATTTCCACGACACCGTCACCGAGTGGGAGCGCGAGCAGTACGTCGAGACGCTCTGAGGCTGTCTTCGACCGGATCGCCACGATGACGTGTCCGACACAACCAGGGCCCAACTATAGTTGTCAGCAAAAGTCACGGCACACCCGATTGCACGACAGCAGTGCAATCGGGTGTAAATCGCTTCAATTGGTACTATCACAATTTCTGAGAACCCTTCGAACAGCCTTAGCCAGGCTACTAGCTACGAACAACGAAACAAGTCCTGTAGCGCGTCCGTCGCCGGGCCGATTGCGTGGCGTCGTTGCAGTCTCAGAACATGAGTAACTTGCCGTCGGGAAAAACAAGAACCGTCCTCTAGTCGAGCAGCATCTCGCTGACGACGATGAGCGAGATGCTGAGGAAGAGGACGATGGTGCTGATGGCGTTGATGACCGGGCTCGTCCCGTGTTGAATCTTCGACCAGATGAAGATGGGGAGCGTGTTCTGGACCCCGCTGGTGAAGAAGGCGATGAGGAAGTCGTCGAACGAGAGGGTGAAGGCGAACAGCGCGCCGCTGACGATGCCGGGCATCAGCAGCGGAAGCGTCACCCGACGGTACGTCTGCCACTTGCTCGCGCCGAGGTCGCGGGCGGCCTCTTCGAGTTCGGGGTCGAAGCCCTGCAGCCGCGAGCTAACGGTGATGAGGACGAACGGCGTCACGAAGACGAGCTGGCCCAGCATGACCGTCTTGAGCGACGTGCTGAAGCCGACGTACTTGAACCAGATGAGCAGGCCGACGCCGAGGATGAGCCCCGGCACGGTCATCGGCGCAATGACGAGGGCACGGTAGGCCTTGCTGAGCGTGAAGTCGTGTCGGACGAGCGCGATCGCACCGAGCGTCCCCAGCACCGTCGCGACAACGGTGACCACGCTGCCGACGTAGAGGCTATTGAACGCCGAACTGACGAGGCGGCCGTTGTTCAGCAACTGCCCGTACCACTCGAGCGTGAACCCGCTCCAAGGCAGCGTCGAGAACGTTCCTTCCTCGAAGGAGAACGCTATCAGCACGATGATGGGGGCATACAGGAACACGAAGACCCCGGCGGCCCACACCTTTATCCAGTGGCTTTCGACGACTCGCCATAGCGATTCGACCGACGTTCCCGTATCGACTTTGTTGTCCGTTTTGAGGCTCATTAGAAGAGGTCCTCCACGTTAATGTACCCGAGCATCGACCACAGCATGCCGCTGACGATGAGCATCAGCACGCTACCCAGTGCCGCGCCCATCGGCCAGTCGCCACCGATACCGAACTCGTAGGCGATACGCGTCCCGACGAACAGCTCGCCGCCGCCGAGCATCGCGGGCACGATGTACGCGCCCATGCTGAAGATGAAGACGAACATGACCCCGCCGACGAGGCCCGGAATCGAGAGCGGCAAGATGATGCGCCGGAAGACAGCGGTTCGGGACGCACCGAGGTCGTAGGCTGCTTCGATGAGTGACGGGTCGATGCGTTCGAGGCTAGAGTAAAGCGGGAGAATCATGAACGGCAGCCACAGATAGGTGAGGCCGAGCCAGATAGAGAACTGCGTATTGATGAGCCACCCGATCGGTTCGTTGATGATGCCCAAAGCGATGAGACCGCTGTTGATGACGCCCTGTGATCCGAGGATTATCTTCCATCCGTAGATACGGACGATGTAGTTTGTCCAAAATGGAATCATGACCAACATCGCTAGCTGATTCTTGTACTCACCGCCAAACCGAGCGATGTAGTACGCGAGCGGGTACGCAAGGACGGCAGCGGTGACGGTGGTGAGCGCCGCGATCACCGTCGTATTGACGAACGCGGATCGATTGACGTAGTCCGTGAACACGCGCACGTAGTTGTTTAGCGAGTAGTTCGGAACCAGTGTCAGGTCCTGCATCTCCATCGTCGCGATCATGAACATGATGCCGATCGGTGCGATGAAGAGCAATAGCTCCAGCAGTACGACTGGCCCCGCGGTCGCCAGCAGGCTCCGTGACACGCGCAGCCTATTGTATACTGTCCCAATTAAACCGGAATCAGCCACATTTTCCTGAGACATACACCTCTATACTGAACACACTCCAATATAGATTGTGGTATTTCGATACTGGTCTCGGATATTTCAGCAACCGTCGTTGCACTGGGACTCGGAATAGCGGCCCACAGGGGACACCGAATTGAGTTCAGTATATGCCGATGAAGATTAGACTGAATCTCATTGCAATGGTTAGATATAAGTATCTGTCCGATTTCAATACTACGTAGACCCACAAGCATGAGTAATGATACTCCAAGTCACGATACCGACGCAGCGAGCGACCGGACGCGACGACAGTTCATCACGGGCGCAGGGGCGGTCGGTGCGGTTGCTCTCGCCGGCTGTGGCGGCCAGCGTGACATGAGCGGTGGCGGCGGCGACGGCGGCGACGGGAACGGCGGCGGCACGCAGGGGGGAACGGCCGGCAGTTCCGGAGGCGGCGACAGTAGCACCCTCAACGTGCTGACGTGGGAGGGGTACGGTGCCGAGTCGATTCTGGGCGACTTCGAGGACAAACACGACGCGACAGTTAATATCAAACTAGTTTCGAGCGACCCGGAGGCGTTCAATATCTTGAAAAGCGGCGGCGTGGACAAGTTCGATCTCATTACGCTCAACAACACGTGGGCACAGCGACACGCCCGAGCGGGGACCATTGAGTCGCTCAAGCCGGACGACTATCCGGAGATGGATTCGTTCATGGAGCACTTCAAGTGGCCGTTCTCCGCGTTCGCGCGTAACGACGAGATGTACGCGCTGCCGACTCGCTGGGGTTGGGACACGATGACGGTCAACTCCGAGAAAGTGGCCGAGGACCACTACTCCTCGTACGAGGTGCTCTGGACCGGCGGCCCGGACCAGCAGTACAAGAACAAGATCGGCATCATGGACTGGCCGACGTGGAACATCCCGAAGATAGCGATGACGCTCGGCTACCCGCCGTTCGAGCAAACCGAAGAGCAGTTAGCGGACATCAAAGAGAAGCTCATCCAGACGTTCTCGAACATGAAAGCCGTCTACAGTGGCACCAGCGCGCTTCGACAGGCGCTGTTACAGGAGGACATCGTGATGGCCCCGGTCGGGAACTTCGCCATGAGCGACCTCCGGGCGGCCGGCAACGAGTGGGTCGAGGTGACGATTCCCGAGGAAGGCGGGATGCAGTGGACGGAGGGTATGTGTATCGTCAAGAACCCCTCGAACCGGGAGTTAGCGGTGAAGTACCAGCGTGAAGTCATCAAGAAGAAGGGCCAGTACACGATTTCGTGGGAACCGTCCTCGAAGAGTCCGCCGGTCAACACCGACTCCTTCGACCAGTTCAGCGCCGACCAGCAACAGGCGCTGATGTTCGACGAGGACGGGTTCGACGCCGCGCCGAACATCATCGAGAACACGACCCAGTACGAGTTCTCGCCGATCACGGGCAAGTGGACCGACCTCTGGACCGAAGCGAAATCGAGAGCAGGAATTTAACGATGTCACTCGAAACAGTACCAGGAACCATGGACGACGACCCCGAGGACGTCGAGGGGCAGGGTGCCGTACAGTTAGAGAACCTGCGGAAGGAGTTCGGCGATACGGTGGCCGTCGATGGGATCGACCTCGACATCCGGCCCGGCGAGTTCCTGACGCTCTTGGGCCCGTCCGGCTGCGGGAAATCCACGACGCTACGCATGATCAGTGGGCTCGAAACGCCGACCGACGGGGACGTCTTCATCAGCGGCGACCGCGTCACGCCGCAGGCCGCGAACAAGCGAAACACCAGCATGGTGTTCCAAGAGTGGGCACTCTTTCCGCATATGACGGTCGGCGAGAACGTCTCGTTCGGGCTGGAGATGGACGGTGTCTCGAAATCCGAACGCGAGGGACGCATCGAACAGGCCCTCGAGATGGTCGAACTCCCCGGCTATCAGGACCGCCCGGCCACCGAACTATCCGGGGGACAGAAACAGCGAGTGGCGATGGCACGCGCGCTCGTCCGCGAACCGGACGTGCTCCTGCTCGACGAACCGCTGGCGAGTCTCGATCGGAAGCTACGCCAACATATGCAGGTCGAGTTGAAACAGATTCAAGAAGAACTCGGCACCACGTTCATCTACGTCACCCACGACCAGGAGGAGGCGCTGACGATGTCCGACCGCATCGCCGTCATCGACGGCGGCGAAATCGCACAGATCGGGACAGCGAACGACCTGTACGAACACCCGAACACGAAGTTCGTCGCCACGTTCCTCGGTGAGACGAACATCTTCGAGGGGACGCTACGCTCGACTGCTAGCGGGTCCGTGGTCGAAACCGGCGATGTGGACATCGCCGTCGCCGAGTCGTCCGACCGGGACGGGGAGTCCGTCGCCGTCGCGGTGCGACCGGAGCGCATCGCGGTCGCCGACCGAGGGGCCGATCTCGGCGTCGCCAACGAGTGGACCGGGACGGTCACGGAGACGATATACAAGGGGTCGTTCAACAAGTACGGCGTCGACGTCGGCGGGACGGAGATACAGATCGAACAGCAGGTCGACGGCAGCGAGAAGTTCGAAGCGGGCGAGACCGTCACCGTCGGCTTCGACGCCGACGCCGTCGAGATCGTCCCAGAATAGCGTCGGTCGAGCACTCACAGGAGATTCATCTATGTCGAAACACCAGCCGCAGGAACTGACGAACGAACGTATCGAGGCGCAGTACGACGAGTACCTGATGCCTATCTGGAAGAGTCTCAACGTCCCGCTGCGCCGTGCAGCGGGCTGTACCGTCGAGGACTTCGACGGGACGGAGTATCTCGACGTCTACTCTGGGATCTCGGTGACGAACGTCGGCCACCGTAACGAACGGGTCATCGAGGCGGCGAAAGACCAACTCGATGAGTTCGTCCACGGGTGTTCGTACGTCCACCCGAACAAACCCGTCGCCGATCTCGCCGAACGCATCGCCGAGATTACGCCTGGCGACTTACAGAAGACCTTCTTCTGCAACTCCGGGACCGAGGCTGTCGAGGGGGCCATCAAACTCGCGCGCAAGTACACCGGGAGCAAAGAGGTCGTCGCGCTCGAAATGGCGTTCCACGGGCGGACGCTCGGGAGCCTCGCGCTGACCGGGAACAAGGCGTACAAGGACGGGATGACCCCGACGATCAACGATGTCACGCACGCCAGCGCGCCGTACAGCTATCGGTGCCAGTCCTGTGCGGACGAGGACGGCTGTACCGGCCGATGTGCCGCGGACATCGAACAGGTCATCAACACCCACACCGCCGACGATCTCGCGGCTATCATCGTCGAACCGGTGATGGGCGAGGGCGGCATCGTCGTCCCCTCGGAAGATTGGCTCGCTCGCGTCCGTGACATCGCCCACGACCACGGCGCGCTGCTCGTCGTCGACGAGGTGCAGACGGGCTACGGCCGGACCGGGGAGATGTGGGCCTCGGAGCACTTCGACGTCGTCCCGGACATCCTCACGCAGGCGAAGGGCATCGCCAACGGGCTTCCGTTGGGCGCGCTCACCGCCTCGGCGGAGATCGCGGACTCCTTCGGTGCCGGTGACCACCTCTCGACGTTCGGCGGGAATCCGGTCACGTGTGCGGCCAGTCTCGCCACCATCGACGCGCTGCAGGACGGGATACTCGACCATACCCGCACGCAGGGCGAGTGGCTGTCCGACCGGCTGGTGGAACTCGAACGGGAGTACGATGTCGTCGGCGAGACACGCGGCCTCGGTCTGATGCAAGGCGTCGAACTGGTCGATCCAACGACCACCGGTCCAGCCGGGGTCGCGCCAGCCCCGGACTCGCAGTTGGCGAAAGCCGTCGGGACACACCTCCGGGAGTCGTCGCAGATAATCATGGGCGTCGGCGGGTTCCACAAGAACGTCATGCGGTTCCAGCCGCCGCTGACGATTTCGCGCGAGCAGCTAGAACGCACTGTGGACTCACTCGAACAGGCGATTCAGGCGAACACGTGACCATGACCGACGACTCCACGGAGCGATCCGACGCACAGGCCTTCTGCGAGGCGACGACGGGGACGAACGTCGAGCTGCCCTACGCCGGTATCAAGACGTTTATGAAGGCCGCCAGTCGGGATATCGAGGACGTGAGCGGCGTCGACGCGGCCGTTCTGGGCGCGCCCTTCGACGGGACGGTGAGCAACCGTCCCGGTGCCCGGTACGGCCCGCACGGCATCCGCGTGGCGAGTTCGTGGCTGGCCTACCTCTCGGGATACAAGGGTGGCCTGACGAACATGTACACCGGTGAGCAGGTGGATTACTCGTCGCTCTCGCTGGCCGACTGCGGCGACGTCCCAGTCTTCCCGACCGACGCGACCAAGACCGCCGACAGCATCGAGGCCCACGTCGCCACCCTCGCCGAACAGACGTTCCCGGTCTTTCTCGGCGGCGACCATCACTGTACGTACCCCGCGTTCCGTGGGTTCGCACGGGGAGCCGACCTCGATTCCGTTGGACTGGTCCAGATCGACGCCCACACGGATACGACGGCCCGGAGTGACCTGTTCGGCGAGGAGTACCACGGATCGGTGACCCATCACATCGCGAACTCCGAGTTCTCGTCGTACGAACACGTCAGTCAGGTCGGCATCCGCGGCTACGAAGCGCCCGACTTCTTCGACTTCGCTGAGGACGTCGGGCTCAGCGTGTTCTCGACCGCCGACATCCACGAACGCGGTATCCGGCCGATCCTCGACGACGCCATCGACGCCGCGGCGGCGGAGACCGACGCCGTCTACGTCACCTTCGACATCGACTCGGTCGACCCCTCGGTCGCCCCCGGCACCGGGACGCCCGAACCCGGTGGTCTCTCGGCGCATCAGGCGCTCACCGTCATGCAGCGACTCGGCGATGTCGACGCGGTCCGGGCGATCGACCTGATGGAAGTCGCGCCCCACTACGACCCCGCGGACAACACCCAGCAACTTGCGGCCTACCTCCTCGCCGCCTTCCTCGAACGCCGGTTCTGAATACCGACGCTCGTCCGTGGTCGCGGGAGTGGATATTTTGGACGGTTTCCGCGGACGGGCGACCGAAGCGAGACCGGTCTCCACGTATTTCTCCCCACCCACCCTATTGTCTACAGTACTGCAATCCATCTCAGAATCGGACAGTATTGAAACACAAACTATTATATTGGACTGAGTCCATTCTCTTTCCAGAGGTTGTCTCGAATGTCCAAGTCAAAAGAACCGCCCACACAACCCACAACGACGCTGGCGGAGCTCCCGCCCAGCGCGAAGCTGGTGCTGAAAGTGCTAGAAAACGCCGACGAGAAACTGACACAGCAGATGTTGACCGACGAGACGTACATGCCCCGCCGGACGACGCGGCACGCGCTTCGAGAACTGAGGCAGGCCGGCTTCGTCGAGGAGGAAGTTCACTTCGGCGACGCGCGCAAGCGCCTGTACTCGCTGACTGACGAGTACGTCCAGCACGTTGAACCGCGCGGGGCGCGAGATGTCTGAGGCGACGGACGTAGCGGAGCTGCGCCGTGGGACCGAGCTCGTCAAGCGCGGCTTCGCGAAGATGCAGAAAGGCGGCGTCATCATGGACGTGGTGACGCGCGAACAGGCTCGCATCGCCGAGGCCGTGGGTGCAGTGGCGGTCATGTCTCTGGAAGCAGTGCCAGCCGATATCCGCAAACGTGGTGGCGTCGCCCGAATGGCCGACCCCGCCGAAGTCGAGCAGATCATCGACGAGGTGTCGGTTCCCGTAATGGGGAAAGCCCGTATCGGCCACACGAAAGAGGCCCAGATCCTCGAAGCCACTGGCGTGGACATGATCGACGAGAGCGAGGTGCTCACGCCGGCGGACGACCGCTACCATATCGACAAGCGCGAGTTCACCGCGCCGTTCGTCTGTGGCGCGCGCAACCTCGGCGAAGCGCTCCGGCGCATCGAGGAAGGGGCGGCGATGATTCGGACGAAAGGTGAGGCAGGAACCGGCGACGTGAACCAAGCCGTCCATCACCAGCGCACCATTTCGAGCGCGATCCGGGAACTCGAAGGCGCGAGCTACGAGGAGAGAGAGAAGTGGGCCCGCGAAAATGAAGCACCGGCCGAGTTGGTCCACGAAACGTCGGAGCGGGGTCGTCTCCCGGTCGTGAACTTCGCCGCCGGCGGCATCGCGACGCCGGCGGATGCGGCGCTCATGATGTCCCACGGCTGTGACGGCATCTTTGTCGGCTCGGGCATCTTCGGCGCGGAAGACCCCGAAGCGATGGGCGAAGCCGTCGTCGAAGCGGTCAACAACTGGGACGACCCCGGCGCCCTCGTAGAGATCAGCAAGAACGTCGGTTCGGGGATGCGCGGCGACGCTAACGCCGACCTCCCCGAGGAAGAGAAACTGCAGAGCCGCGGCGTCTGAGGCGACTATCGAGAGGACACACACGATGCAGACGACAAATCCAGCGACGAACGAACCCATCGCGACGTACGAACAGCACAGCCCAGAGACGGTCGAGAAGCTACTGGCTCGCGCCGACGAGACCTTTCGGGATTGGCGCGAGCGCCCGATAGAAGAGCGAGAGGCCCTCGCCGTATCGCTCGGCGAGATTCTGCGGTCGAACGCCGAGGAGTACGCGGCGACGATGACCCACGAGATGGGGAAACCCCTCGACCAGGCCGTCGCCGAAGTCGAGAAGTGCGCCGACCTCTGTGACTACTACGCCGAGCGGAGCGCCGAACACCTCCAAGACGAACGAATCGGGGCCGAACCGGGGACGAAGACGTACGTCTCCTACGAACCGCTCGGCGCGGTACTTTCGGTCATGCCGTGGAACTACCCGTTCTGGCAGGTGTTTCGCTTCGCCGTGCCCGCGCTCACCGCCGGGAACGTCGGCCTGCTGAAACACGCGCCGAACGTCCTCGGCTGTGCGAATGCCATCGAAGCGTGCTTCGAGGAAGCGGGCTACCCGGCGGGCGCGTTCGCGTCGATACAGGTCGAAGACGAACGAGTCGCGGACATTATCGCCGACGATCGGGTCCGCGCAGTGACGCTCACCGGAAGCACGGGAGCCGGTCGAGCGGTTGCGGCGGCGAGCGGCGAGAACCTGAAGAAAACCGTGTTAGAACTGGGCGGGAGCGACCCCTTCGTCGTGTTAGCGGACGCACCGCTAGACGAGGTGGTCGACGCCGCCGTGACGGCGCGAAACCAGAACTCTGGACAGACCTGTATCGCCGCCAAGCGCTTCTTCGTTCACGAGTCCATCCACGACGAGTTCGTTGAGCGGTTCGCACGCGAAGCCGAGCAGTTGACCGTCGGCGACCCGACCGAGGAAGGAACGGATGTCGGTCCGCAGGCGCGTGCCGACCTGTTGGAAGAGTTAGATTCACAGGTGCAGCGATCCGTCGAGGCGGGCGCAACTGTCGAGACCGGTGGCGAGCCGTTGGACCGCGAGGGGAACTTCTATCCGCCGACGGTGCTGACCGGCGTGCCCGAGGACTGCCCGGCGGCGACCGAGGAACTGTTCGGTCCCGTCGCGGCCGTCTTCCCGGTTGAGAGCGACGACGAGGCGATCGAGGCGGCCAACGACACGCAGTTCGGCCTCGGCGGAAGCGTCTGGACAGCCGATGCCGACCGAGGCGAAGCGCTCGCAAAGCGCATTACCGCGGGCAACGTCTTCGTCAATCAGGTCGTGAAATCGGACCCGCGTCTCCCTTTCGGCGGCGTGAAGGAGTCGGGCTACGGGTCGGAACTCGCCGGTCACGGCATCCGGGAGTTCACCAACGCAAAGACGATTTGGGTCGAACGCTGATTTCAACGGAAAACGATACCACATGACACAGAGTCAATTCACCGAGACGACGCGGGAGAACCACCAGCGAGCGATCGACGAAGCGACGGCCGACGTTCAGTTCGACGCGTGGATCGACGGCGCGGCACACACTACAGCAGGTGGCGAGCGGTTCGAGACGTGCGACCCAACCGTCGAAGAACCGATTACGACGGTCCCACGCTGTGACGAGGACGACGTCGACGCCGCCGTCGACGCCGCAAGAAATGCTTTCGAAGGCAAATGGGGCGATCTGACGAACTCCGAACGATCCGAAGCGATCCTCGACTGGGCCGACGTGCTGCGAGACCACAGCGAGGAACTGGCGCTCCTAGAGAGCCTCGACACCGGGAAACCACTGGCGAACGCCGAATACGAGGTCGGGAAGGCGCTCGACTACATCGAGTACTACGCCCACGTCGTCCGCGGCGAACAGGGAAGCCAGATTCCCGTCGCAGACGACGCACACGCCTACGCCACGCAGGAACCGTACGGCGTCGCGGGCCTCATCGTCCCGTGGAACTACCCGATGATACTCACTTCGTGGAAGCTCGGCCCGGCGCTCGCGGCGGGAAACTCCGTCGTCCTGAAACCGGCGGAGAACACGCCGCTGACCGCGACGCGCATCGCACAACTGGCCGAAGGTATCCTCCCCGACGGGACGCTCAACGTCGTCCACGGATTCGGTGACGAGGTGGGCGCGCCACTGACGAAACACGAGGGCGTCGACAAGCTCTCCTTTACCGGCGAGGACAGAACTGGCGAGGTCGTTATGAAGGCCGCCGCCGAGCAGATAACCCCTGTCACGCTCGAACTTGGCGGGAAATCACCCTTTGTCGTCTTCCCTGACGCCGACTTAGCGGAAGCCGCCGAGATTGCCGCGGACGGTATCTTCTACAACACGGGCCAGTCCTGTGACGCCTTCTCCCGGACCGTCGTCCACGAGTCTATCCACGACGAGTTCCTCGACCTGTTCATCGAGGAGGCGGCGACCCGGGAGGTCGGCGACCCGCTTCGGGACTCGACGGACTTTGGTCCGCTCGCCTCCGAACAGCAGTTCGAGAAGGTACGCGAGTACGTCGAAGTCGGGAAAGAAGCGGGCGCGACGCTGGCGTACGGCGGCGAGCCGGCTGACCTCGCCGGCGACGACGAGGGCTGGTTCGTCGAGCCGACGATCTTCGACGACGTGGACAACGACATGCGTATCGCCCAGGAGGAAATCTTCGGTCCCGTCGCCTCGGTCATCACCTTCGAGGACTACGAGGAAGCCATCGAGATCGCCAACGATGTCGACTTCGGTCTCGCATCCGGTGTCGCGACGCGGGACCTCTCGCTTGCCCACCGTGCTGCCGACGACATCGATGCGGGAACCGTCTGGGTGAATCAGTACGGACGGCTGGTCCCGGGAACAGCATTTGGCGGCTTCAAGCGCTCGGGCATTGGCCGAGAGTGTGCGAAAGAGACGCTCAAGAAGTACCAGCAGACCAAGACGGTCAACGTCGCTCTCGACGACCCGGAACTCCGTCCTCGCGACGAATAGTCTAGAAAATCGCACGGCTTGTTGAACCTGGTTCGGAATTTTCACTACATAGTAGCCGACCGGAGTAGTGAGCCGAAAACGCAGTCGAGGAGCGGCTGGGCGAGAGTCGCGGTTCGCCGTTTCCCCGAAAAGAACGCGTGAGAGGCTGGGACCGACAGTCGAGGTCGGCGGTTCGCCCTAGCGGCCGGTACCGAGTAGGTCGAACTCGGCCCCTTCCTCGGCTTCGCGGGCGGCGCGGTAGGCGACGCGCGCGGCCGCCACGTCCTGTATCGCCAGTCCGGTACTGTCGAAGACCGTGATGGAATCGTCTTCGATGCGACCGTCTTTGCCCCCGACGACGATTTCGCCGAGGTCGCCGTAGATGCCCTCGTCGGTGAGCGTCCCTTCGGAGTAGGGGACGTTGATCTCGCCCGAGTGAGTGGTCTGTGCGTGGTCGTCGATGACGAGTTTCGCTTCGAGGAGAATTTCGTCGGCCAGTTCCTGCTTGCCCTCAGCGTCGGCTCCCATGGCGTTGACGTGCGTGTGGTCACCGAGGTCCTCGCGGCTCACGATCGGGTCTCGAACCGGCGTGACGGTCGAGAGAACGTCACACGATGCGGCGTCGGCGATGTCGCCTTTTCGCACCGAGAATTCGTCGCCGAAGTGGTCGACGAACGCCTGCGCACGCTCGTCGTCGGGGTCGCTCACGACGATGTCACGGATCGGCCGGATCTCGGAGATAGCTTGTACCTGCGTGTACGACTGGACGCCCGCGCCGATGATGCCGAGCGAGGTGGCGTCCTCGACAGCGAGGTAGTCGGTCGCCACGGCCGCCGCGGCACCCGTCCGCTTCATCGTCAGCTCCGTCCCGTCCATGATCGCGAGCGGAAGTGCGGTGTCGGGGTCTGAGTAGATCATCGTCCCCATGACCGTCGGCAGGCCGTGATCGTCGGGGTTGTCGGGATGGACGTTGACCCACTTGATACCGGCGGCGTCCCACTCGCCGGCGTCCATGTACGCCGGCATCGCCCGGAAGTCGCCGTTGTACTCGACGAGGTCGATGTAGGACTTCGCTGGCATCTGTGCGGTTCCGCGTTCGTAGGCGGCGAAGGCGTCTTCGACCGCCGGGATAACGTCACTCATCTCCGCGCAGTCTCTGACGTTCTCGCTGCTCAGTAGGAGCACGCTCATAGCGTGACCAACACTACGTAGGATAATAGCTGATTTGATGGCCCTAATATTGGCCAGTATTCTATAACTCCCAAATTATTCGGATGACAGCCATATCTGAAGTAGTGCACCGCCCCGGCGGCGAAAGTAATATATGATTCGAAAAATAAGGCATAGAATGAGATGGCATACAATAGCAAAACCGAGATTTCGTCGTCAGGTTCATCTCATATCCCCCACTGGCACGACCCGGAGGGCAGCCGGTTCACAGTGAACGAGGGAGAGGGACCGTATCTCTTCGACGAGACTGGCGAGGCGTACCTCGACTTCGTCTCGTCGCTCTACTGTGCCAACGCCGGGCACGACAACCAAAACATCATCGACGCGATGACCGAGCAACTGCAACGGGTTCCGTACGTCTCCTCGGCGAAGGAAAACGACACTCGAACGGAACTGGCGGACAGGCTTGCGGACATCGCCCCCGACTCTCTCTCCGACGTCGTCTTCTCCGTCTCGGGCAGCGAGGCCAACGAACTGGCGATTCAGTTCGCCCGGAAGAAACAGGACGCCTCGAAGATCCTGACGCGCTGGAACTCCTATCACGGGAGCACGTACGGTGCGGGCGCGCTCACAGGCGAGCCGACGACGCGCAACGCCGTGGAGACTCACGCGGCCACGACAGGCGCAGTGAAGTTCCTCCCTGCGCGGGCACACGACTCGCCCTTCGATGCGGATTCGCCGGAGGCCCTCGCGAAACAGGCCGCCGACCACGTCGAGTTCGTCATCCGCAACGAGGGTCCCGAGACTGTCGCCGCCATCCTCATCGAACCCGTCGCGGGGTCGAGCGGTAGCTACACCGCACCGCCGGGCTACTTCGAGCGACTGCGCGAGATCTGCGACGAGTACGATGTCCTCATGATCGCCGACGAGGTCATCACCGGATTCGGCCGCTGCGGTGAGATGTTCGGCATGCAGACCGAAGGTGTCGTCCCGGACATGCTCACATTTGCGAAGGGCGTCACCAGTTCCTATGCGCCGCTAGCTGGCGTGATCATGCGCCCTGAAGTCGGGGAGTCGATTCGCAGCGGCACCGACATCGGACAGACGTTCGCTGGCCACCCGGTGGGCTGTGCTGCCGCGTTGGCGGCCATCGACGAGTACGAGGACCATCTCATCGAGAACGTTCAGGAACTCGCGCCGATACTGGAGAACGAACTGGAGTCGCTAGCGGCGAATCACGAGGAGATCACGACCGTCCGCGGACGCGGGTTCCACTGGTCGATCGTCGTCGAGAACCCCGAAACGGGCGACCCGTTCAAGAATAGCTGGGTCAGCGACGAGGACACCGACAATCCTCTCAACGACATCACCGAATTCGCCGAAGACGAGGGCCTGCTCGTGGGCATGGGACGCCCGGACTACCAACTGATCGCCTCCCCGCCGCTGTGCGTGGACGAGAGCGAGATTCGAGAGGCCGTCAGCATCCTCGACGAGGCGTTCGAGACGGTTTTCAACTGACGCTGCGAACGAGGGTATCCCGACTGGGTCGCAGCGAGCCACGCGACGTTTTTCTCGCTGAATCGACGAGGAGTGAGACCGCGCTAGACGAACGCGCCGAACCGGTCGCGTCAGTTACTGCTTTCGGTCTGCTCTAAGCCGGACTGGAGCGTGGCCATCGCCTTCGCGGAGGAGATGTCCTGGTTGACCGCGCGGTTGGCTTGCTGGGCAATCTTGCTAGACTGGTCGCTCCAGACGGCCGTGACCGGACGGGCCATCGTGTTCTCGCCGGCCACGCGGAGCGTGTCCATGTAGCCGCCCATCGGGTCGATATTCGACGCCTCGCTTGAGTTGAACAGACTGCCCCGCGGCGGGAGCCACCCCTCCATCTCCAGCAGGAACAGTTGGAACTCGGGCTTCATGGTGGCTCCGATGACCTTGCTGACGGCGTCGTGCCGCTCGCTGTAGGGGTTGACAGTGACGTGCCAGCCACCCAGCGCCGACGTCGTCCCGCCAGTTCCCTGGAACTCGGCGTCGCTCTCCGAGACGGCGTACGGGATCGGCATCGTCCCGAGGTCGTCACCGAACTCCGAGGCGGCCTGGTTGATCGCGTAGGGCCAGTTGCGATGGAAGACCGCGTTCCCGTCGAGGAACGGCGCGAGCGAGCCGTCTTCGATCCAGCCGAGGATGTTCGTCGGCGTGAAGCCGCCGCCGTAGCCTTCGAGGCCGTCGAAGTCCTCGTCGTGGACGAACTTCCGCATCATGTTCAGCGAGTTGACGACGGGTTCGGAATCGACGGTGACGGGCCGGTCGCCCACCGGCCCGAAGAGATTCTCGCGGCCGCCGAAGTACGCGCCGCCCCACGAGGACAGGACCTCGTTGAACGTACAGCAGGCAGTCCCCTCGTAGATGTCCCACTGGGTCGTAAAGCCGTACTCGACGTCTGCCGCGTCGAGCGTGTCGGCCGCGACGTTCGACCACTGCTTCCAGGTCATCGGTTCGGTGGCCCAGTTCTCGGACTCCGGACTGTACCCCGCTTTTTCGACGAGGTCCTTCCGGTACAGCATCGTTGGGTAGTCGGGGTAGAGCGGCACGCCGTAGAGGTCGCCGCTCGCCGGGTCGATGGCCGTCTCGGTGAAACCGCTGAAGTACTCCTCGTCGATGGTCGAGAGCATGTCGTCCGTGAGGACCTCGGAGAGGTTGGCCAGTTGCCCTCGCTGGATGAAGACGTTCACCCATCCGTTGTCCATCAGGAACATGTCCGGTTCGGTCTCCTGTGAGCTCAGGAGGCGGTTGTAGTTGGCCCGTCGCTTCCCGCTGTCGGGCTGTCCCTGTGCGAACTCGATTTGGATAGTATCTGAAAGCCCGCCCTTCTCGTGAAGCGCGTCACGGACTTCGTCGGCGTGGTCCTGCACTACCGTCGCGTCGAATCCCCACGTCACCGTCGTCGCTTCGCCTCCGGCCTCGCCGGTCTGCGTTCCGCCGGCGTTTCCGTCACCCTCCCCGCCGTTGAACACGCTTGCACAGCCCGCGAGTCCCGCTGCGATCCCCGATGCGCCCGCTCCCGCGACGAACCGTCGCCGCGAGATGCTACGCCGCTCACCGTTCGCTGAGTTCTCTGTCATCGCTTGCTTTGTCAATCAAAATACGTCCACTTATAGTTTAGGGATTTGAATTGAGATATCACAAGAACTTTATCTGCAGTGTAACGCAACTCCGGTATGGGACTCCGACGGGCACTCGACGATTACAAACGAAACCGAGAGAGCGCAGACGTATTCCCCGGCGAGCGGCGCACGCAGGCGGGGCGGTTTACAAGTTCGAATCGGCGGCTGGTCCACGTCGACCCGGCCGGGTCGATTCGAGAGTACTCGTATCCGCTCTCGGGATTTCACGGAATCGCTTCTTCCCGGTTCGGCGTTCGAATCGACGGAACGGTCACGTGGTTCGACACCCTCGACGGGTCGTCACAGACCTCGCGCGAAGCGAACGCGGTCGTCGAGACGGTCCACGAACTGGAGACCTTCGACGTCGTCCAGCGCGACTTCACCGACGACCTCTCGCACGCGACTTCGTTCGAACTCGTCGGCGAATCACCGGCTCCCCTCGAAATCGTCGGGTTCGTCGAGTTCGCCCCGGAAGGAGACAGTCGAGTCGGGCAATTAGTCCACGACGACGAGGTCGTGGAACTGTACCACGACCGGGAGCACGACTATCTGGCGGCATCGACTGAACTGACGATCACGCCGGAAGTGATGGAGCAGTTCGACGAGATTCTGGCCGACGAGCCGCAATCGTTTCCGCGAGGGGGCGAATCCGAGAGCTACGAGGGGAGTCGCCTCACCGGTGGTGTCTCCTTCCGGGCCGAGCTCGAAGGCGGACGGACGACGGTCGTCACCACGCTGTCGGATATCGAGGATCAGTCGCGCTCCGAGAGTCTCGCACGGATCACCGACCGGACGCAGCGCTACCGCGCCCCATCGCAGTTTCTCACCGCTGCGCGACAGTCGATGCAGTCGACTGACGGAACGGACCAGCTCGTCCAGACAGACCTTCACGTCCTCGATCTGTTGTCCGCGCCGACCGGGGCTCGGATAGCGGGTCCCGACTTCGACCCGCACTACCAGTACTCCGGTGGCTACGGGTACACGTGGTTCCGGGACGACGGGGAGATCTCGACGTTCCTCCTGGAAGCCGACGAGCGACTCGGTCTCGACGCCGGGGAGCAACACCGCAAGAGTGCCCGGTTCTACCTCCAGACGCAACTCGCCGACGGCCGGTGGCCCCACCGGGTGTGGCCGAGGAACGGTCGACTGGCCCCCGGGTGGGCGAACGGCCACGTCGAGGGATCCGAGACCCAGTATCAGGCCGACCAGACCGCGAGCGTCCTCGTCTTCCTCGCGGAGTACCTCGCTACCCACCGCGATTCGCTCCCGACCGAGATGGCGCTCAACGTCGAGAGCGCGCTGGAGTCGGGCGTCAAGGGGATGGACATTTCGCTGGAAGCGGACGGGTTGCCGACCGTGTGCGAAAACGCCTGGGAGAACATGAACGGACGCTTCACGCACACCGCGGCGAAATTCTTGCACGCCTACAGTTCGATTGCGACCGCACCGCTGAACGACGCCGTTCGGACCCACGCAGCGGCGCAGGCGGACCGAATGTACGACGCGCTGGAGACGATGTGGTGTCCCGACGAGGACATCTACGGGCTTCGACTGGACGACGGGGAGTTGGATACGCGCGTCGATAGCACCACGTTCTCGCTGATCGACGCGCATCTGGCCTACGAAGCGGTAGCGGACGTGGACGATGAGCGACGGCGACGGCTCGAAACTCATCTCGAAGCGGCGTTCGAACGGCTCTGGACGGAAACCGACGACATCCGAGGGCTGAGGCGGTTCGAGGCGGATACGTGGCGTCGACGCGGACAGTCGAGTGAGAAGGTCTGGACCGTCTCGACCGGCTGGGGCGCGTACGCGGCCGAGAAGGCGACTCGGCTGTTCCCATCGACGAGCCGACAGTTCGATCCGACGGCGTGGGCCGACCGGCTGTTCGCCGAGATCGACCTCACGGGGTCGCTCTGTCTTGATTCGGGCTACTTACCGGAACAGTTCTTCGATTCCGGCACACCGGACAGTGCGACACCGCTGGGTTGGTCACACGCCATCCGACTCGCGACGTACGCGGCTCGGCGTTCGCGGAACGCGTGAGCGCCTCGAAATGCCCGTCCCAGGTACCGACCAACCACCACGAGCGGTCTTCCGATACTAAGCTTTATCTCGGGCATCGGCCCAACGGATGGGTATGGCGGCGGACGACATCGTCGACAGTCTCACCCGGTTCGGTCTCTCGGAGAAGGAGGCGCTCGCGTACGTGACCGTCCTCCGGAACGGTTCCACGACGATTCGCGTGGTCTCCGAGGAGACGGACATCTCGAAGAGCTACGCGTACGACATCGTCGATAAGTTAGCGGAGCGCGACCTCATCGAGATCGACGACCACGTCCAGCCGACGCGACTGCGGGCGATCCCACCCTCGGAGGGCATCGAAAATCTGGTCTCCCAGTTGCACTCCATCGAGACGCAACTCGACGACCTGTTCGACTCGGAGAGCTACGAGCAAGAGAAGTTCAGCATCATCAAGTCGCGTCGAACGATATTCACGCAGCTCGGCGAGCTGATCGACGCCGCGGAGTCCGAGATCGTCCTCGCGCTACCGGCGTCGGCACTGGAGCGGGTCGAAGCGTCGCTCCGAGCGGCGCGGGAACGCGGGGTGTTCTGTATGCTGTTGGTGACGGAGTACGACGGCGAGACCCCCATCGGCGAGTCGATAGCGAACGTCGTACAGACGTGGAGCGCCCCAGCGCCGGTGACGCTCACCGTCGACCGCTCGGCCGGCATCGTCTCATCGGCTGACGCCCTGTTGAACTCGAACTCGGACGAATACGCGATCTACCACGCGGAAGAACACATCGTCTCCTCGCTGTTCGATTCGTTTATCGCGAACTACTGGCCGATGGGCGAGCAGGTACACGTCTCCCGACCCGAGCCGTTGCCCAGAACCTTCGATAGCTTCCGCCACGCGGTGTTCGAAGCGGCGCTGTACTTACTGGATGGGGAGACCGTCACCGTCGAGATGGACGTTCGCTCCACACAGAGCGTGGAGCCCTTCGAGACCGTCACGGGGACGATCGTGGACGTGAAGCAGAGTCTCGTCCGCCCCTTCTCGAACGAGTTTCCGACGCAGGAATCGTTCGTCGTCGAGACGGCCGACGGGACGTTCACCGTCGGTGGCTCCAAGGCCTTCTTAGAGGACTTCGAGGCCGAGCGCGTCACGCTGAAACCCATGGCTGACGAGTGATAGCAGCGCGTCATCGCAACGTCGTTGCCGGCCAGTCAGCGCTCAGCGCGGTCGGCACGCAGAGAAGCCCTTCACGGAGGGCGATTCGAGGTGTGACTAACGGGTGGACCGGTTCGGTCGAAGGGAGGCCCATGGGAGCCGCGGCCGCGACCCCCAGTGAGGGCGTCGTCGCCCGTTTCTCGTCCCGGACGACGAATGGTCGACGTCGAGTGCAGGAAATCTGCATCGACCGTCTCTGCATCTTGGCCTCCTCTGTCATCCGGTAAGTGCTTTCTGGTGAGCCTCGGCTGACGAAGCTCGAATCCGACAGTATACCACCCTGTATTTGTTCTGACGGGGGCACGACCCGCTGTAAAAACCATCAGTGACGGCGTGTTCATCGGACTGGAAATTGGCTGTGGTGGCTCGGTTACCCTCGTGTCGGCTACTGACGCGAATGCAGAGAGTAGGCGATCAACAGGACGCCGAGGAACTGGAACAGCCGCGTGACGAGTGTGAGCAACGGCTGATACTGCAGCCCGAGATACCCCTCGCGGAGGAGCAACGAACCGACAAAGGCAATTCCGAACGCAACGGCTGTCAGGAAAAACAAACCAAGAGAGAGCGCTCGCATCGTTCGGCTGTCGTGGCGGCGATACCCGCGGTAGGCCTGATAGCCGACGTAGCTACCGACGAGCGTCGACCCGAGGGCGAGTGCGACGATGAGCCAGTCGATGATCGAAGCGACGGGAAGAGGCCCCATCTCAGAGGTCCTCCCACATCTTCACAAAGCGGTCGGCGGTGTCGCTCTCCCCTTCGCCGGGGAACGATTCGTCGTCGGTGTGCGTCACGGCCGCCTCGAAGGACCCGGTGTCTAGCGCCAAGGAGAATTCCGAGAGCGTCGCCGTATAGACGCTGTAGTGGTTGTTTTCGGTCCGAACCTTGGTCTGCTCGTCGAGGAGTCCGTGCGTCTGTAATCGCTCTACCCGGCGGTAGACCGTCGGTTCGGACATCTCACACTCGTCGGCGAGCTGTTGTGCGGACATTGGTTTGATACTCGTCGCTGCGAGGATGTCCCGGGCGTACTCGTCGCTGAGGATATCGAGAATATCACCCAGCGCCGGATCCTCACTCACGTTTCGCTCGAATGACTGCCTATCGGATTAATATGCCCCCGGATTTCGAACGCGGAGACGTAGCGACCGGTTCGGTCGGGAGTCCGGCGGGGCTGTCGGCGCAGTACGGCGATACTGTGGAGGGGGATCTGCGTCAGCGGAGACCACAATGGGAAGCGTCGTGCTAGCCGCGGATACAGCGCGGTACGGCTGGGGAGGACAGCACGCTGTCAGGTCGACGGGGCCCATTGCATTTGAGTCGAGGGGCCGTTGGATAATATAAAAGGGGGGCGAGTTTCTGACCCAGAAGTTCGTGCGTTCTCAGGCCCGACAGCCCACAGACCGGGCAACTTCAGTCAAGCGGTCCGCTTCGACGCCGTTCCCCCGGACGGTGTAGCCGTAGCCGTTGCAGTCCCACGAGAGCGAGGTGGTCGGCCCCCGGTCAAAGACCGCCGGCTGGCCGTCGATCGTCACGTCGCGCTCGCCGGGGCTGACGTCGAGGGTGTAGTTGTACTTCGCGACCGTGAGTTCGCGTCCGTCGGCGACGTAGCGGAGGCCGACCCCGTCGATGCGGCCGGTCGTCCGTGTGGCGTAGACGAGTTCGAACCCGGGTGGGACAGCCGGGTCCGGCACCGAGAGCGAACTCCGAACCTCTAGCGCGGTGCGGCTCCGATACCACTCCGTGGTCGGAGTGTCTTCGCGCCGTACCGTCGTGTTATCGTCTACTTCGGGTCGGAATGCATCTTCCGATAGCTTCGGATTAATCGTCACGTTTGTGTACGTCGTCGTCACCGATCGTCGGGTGTCGTCATCCGTCCATGCCGTTTGCTTGCGCAGCGGGTAGAACCACTCGGTGTCCACCCACAGCCGCTGTCGGTACTGCACCTCGCTCCGATTGGTCGCAGGAGTGATGTCAATCATATACGTCTCCCGTCCGCTGACGGTCTCGGTTTCGACGAACTCGACGGTGTAGCTGCGGCTCACGTCCGCTTGCGGAGCGACACCGGTGTGCCGAGGCAAGACCGGCAGCGGTGACACGCTGATCGATTGTGGCCGGCCCGAGCCGTCGGTCAGCCCCGCAGCCGCGACGAGCCGTTGGAGTCGAGTGGCCGTCTGTGAACCGGTCGGCGGTCCCGACAGGTTGACGACAGTCACCGTGTTCTCCCCTGTGTCGTGGAGCCAGAGCGCCGATCCGTTCGAGACCTGTAGTTCGTACCGCCTGTCCGATGCGTTCTGGAAGCGGATTCGTCTCCGGTCGGTCCCCGGAGCGAGCGTGACGTCGGCGACGTTCCGGGTCGTGACGGTACCGTTTGTTCGTACCGTCGTCGTCTGTGTCCCGGTGAGTGCATCGACGGAACGATAGCGCTCGGTCACGTTCGTGTCGACTGACGGTCTCTCGTCGCCGATCACACCTCCGGACGCCCAGAGAACCGTGGGGAGCGCCACGCCGAGGAGCAAGAGCGCGAGGAGTGTGCGGCGGTCGAGTGGGGGTGGTAAGAGCCTCATACTGTGGCGGAGTTAGCTTCGATTACGTATCGGATTGCCGCAGGCTAAATACTTCTGGACGCTCGTCACCGTAATTTGGACCGAGAGTTACACCGAACTCATAAGTAAATACTCACAGACAGGATGGCTCACGACACTGAGTTCGATCAGCGATCAAACAGTTTGCGGTCAGGCGGAGATGAGTGTCCCTTACTCGGCTTTGGCCATATTTTGCGATTCGATAGTATCCCAGACGGCCTCGCCGGCGTCCGTTACCCCGTAGACTCGACCTTTACGGCGGTCTTCGGAGACTAAGAGCGTGATGAGACCAGCGTCGCGTAACTCCCGGAGCGCTCTAGAGACGTGTGCGATGCTGTGCCCCGTTTCATCAGTGATGAGTGATGGCGTCGCGGGTCCGTCCGAGAGCCGTTGTAGTGTCGCAACGCGGTAGCCTGAACTGATCACGAAGCTGATATCGTCCCACTGCTCGTCGTCTGTCATCGGCCGACCTCCGCTTGTCGAGTACGAGTGTATTCCACCATCATTACGTGTTGAGTCGATATCTACCGGTCGGTAGCTGATTAACAGCCCTGATAGTTTCGTCGGGATAGAACTACGAAATTGGGGTCTACTGCCAGTAACCGGTCGTTTCTCGGCGAGACGCGTCCCGTCTTCCGTGAGTACTGCGCTCTCTCGAATGAGTAACTATTTCCAGGCCGATTAGTTCCTCAGTGAAGACTGACCACTGGGTTCTCATTCGTAGCTGCTACGTTCACTTTCAGTTCACCCGAGCAACGGGAGCGACCGTCGAAACTCGGTCGACGTCTCAGCGGCGGCGATCCGAATGTTCTGATTGGTCACGGCCGAATAGGCGGCCTCGGGGCCGATGGTGGGCGTCGTGTACTGGCAGTTTGGTGGACTACGCGCCCAGGTCTGGCTGCCGTCATCTATGTCGAGCGCACGGAGCGACGCGCCACCAATGTAGGCCCTGCTCTCGGCGACGGTTGGAAATTCACGAGTGGGGATCGACGCCGTCCAGCGCCACATTTAGTCTGTCACATCTGTTATGAGGTCGTCGACCGCTGCCACCGGACCGTTCCGAACACTCACTCTCCCATTGACACAATGGGTCGCCTGCCCAGTCCTGCAGCTAGCAATCAGCTGCGTCAACGACAGCAGGGCACGTACCGTTGCATCCTGCCAAGCAGTTCGTGACCAGTTCGCTGCTCAGTTCGCTAGTATCAACGCGGAGGCCCCTGGCCTTTCCTATCAGCATATTTTCTTTCCAATCTAGTTAAAAGGGAGATTAATCGGCATAGGGGAACTGAATCCCGATATTTGGGATTGTACAGGGCCATTTGATTCTATATTTGCCATATAAAATAATATACCTTGCCGAATAATGACTACTAATACACAAAATGGCAGATTATGGAAATATAAGTATCAGAATATTAGCCAATCTGAGATTCCATCTCTATTTCACTCTCTTATATCGCATAGATACTAACGATATGGGGCGAGAAACCAATATATAGACGATAAGATACGTACAGAAGCAGCAGATTTGATTCGTCTTGATTCATTATTTGTTCAGTCTGGCGATAGTATTCCCTGTCTCGCCCCCGTCTTCGATGGGGCTGGCTCCACAGCCTGTATGCAGTACACGCTATCGAACCGCCTGAACAACTCGCTGCTCTGCTAATTATATATACACAATCACTACGTATCTCCCGAAAGCGTTTCAAGCGCGATAGGCTATACTTCAGCAGTTTGTAACTGACACTGGTTCGCTGGGGTCGGAAGCCACAAAGGGAACGCTTCGGGAAGATCGGTGTGTTCGTGCCAAAACATCATTTGTGGTGTCGAAACAAGAATCAAACGCATACAGATAGTTGTGCCCTCCGTTTGCATATGTGTCTGCACAGCGCGTTGTAGAACAAGAAGTTCCCTAACCCAAGAACCGCCAAGGGAGTAAGAAGAGTAGTTCACAGACGACTCTCTACCCTCACAACATATGAAATATATTTATTATAAATGTCTCTTAGCCATCGGTGAGAAGGGTAGATACCCGAGATATAGATTTATGACACATCTGGAATTACCGATTTCGATCACACTATTGACCGAAGACACCGCTATAGTCGTTCTCTCGTCTGAATCCATCGCAAAGAATTACTGTTGCCTGATTATTCTTATACAGCTTCAAATAATGGTAATATAATGAACCAATATATAGATTATTATGCGCGCCAAAATATTTTTTACACCTGTAGTAAATACTTTCACCTGCGATGTTCGACCAGGATGATCTGGCGGAGACGAACAGGCGAAGTTTCATGAAAACGGCTGCTGGCGTCGGTCTCGCCAGTCTTGGACTACCCTCAGCGACCAGGTCCGTAGCCGCCGTCGAACCGCGCGAGGCGGATCAGTGGACACGCGGAGAGGCAGCAAATATCGAACTGACCGACGACACCACGGCACCGATTATCAAGGGCAATTCTGAATCCATCTCCGATGATTACTGGATTTGGGACACGTGGCCGCTTCGGAACCGCGACGGCTCTATCGTGAAGATTGACGGCTGGCAGATTGTCTTCTCGCTTACAGCCTCGAATGACCTCGTCCCCGGTGCTCGGCACAACGAAGCAACCATCCGGTATTTCTACTCGCGTAACGGGCACGACTGGCACGAAGGCGGGAAAGCGTTTGATTCGCCACTCGGTCACCATCAGTGGGCTGGCTCGGCGATGTACGATCAAGACGAAGAACAAATCTACCACTTCTACACAGCTGTGAGTTCCTACCCTGAGTTCCGGCAAAAGCCTGCACTCGGGAAAGGAGCATCAATCGAAACGGGCCCCAAAGGCGTTGAATTGGTTGGTGAGCAGGAACACGTCATCATGGGGACCCCAGATGGCGAGATGTACCAGACCTACGAACAATCGATCGAGCAAGGGATCGTCTACGCCTTCCGGGACCCGTGGTACTTCACGCATCCCGAAACTGGCGAAGACCTCGTCGTTTTCGAAGCGAACACGCCAACTGGGAGCCGAGACCCCACCAACCCTGAGAGCTTCAACGGGAATATCGGGGTCATGCGAGCGAAGAACGACGAGTTGACCGAGTGGGAACTGCTGCCGCCGGTTCTAGAAGCTATCGGTACCAACCAGCAGCTTGAACGTCCACACTACGTGTTCAAAGACGGCAAGTGGTATCTGTTCACCATTAGCCACCAGTTCACATTTGCGCCGGGTCTGAGTGGACCTGATGCGCTGTATGGGTTCGTGGCTGACTCGATGTACGGTGACTACGAACCACTCAACGAAGGTGGGTTAGTCATCTCGAATCCCGAAGAGGCACCATTCCAAGCGTACTCGTGGCTCGCAATGCCGCACGGCGATGGTATCCTCGCTGAGAGCTTCGAGAACTTCCGTGGCCTCGACGACACGTCGCGCGGTGCGATCAGCCTTGATGAAGTGGGATACTTGCCACCAGAAGAGCAAAAAGAGCTGTTCGGCGGATCACTCGCTCCCACTCTCAAACTGGAGCTTGATGGGACGGAGACTCGCATCGTAACCGAGCTCAAGGATGGTCACTTCCTCCCATCAGTCAAATCTTCACAATCAGCCAACAGTCCTCGATAACAGATTCACAGCGGGTATAATCTCAGATTTCGAGGCTTCGTGGTATCCACCTCGGAATCGTTTCGCTGAGAGGATTGCACCGAAACGGATCGAGATAACTTCCAGATGGGAAATCCCGATTCGTGCCCTTACCTAGTGACATCTCTATTATTCCCTAATATTAGAATATATATTAAGTATAAAGGCTTATGTGTAAATGCGGCCTGTGATAAGATGGAATGACGGAAGAGAATTCCAAACACGAGCTTGGACGTCGCAAGTTCCTTCGAACGACCGGAGCTGTTGGCCTCGCCGCCACAGTTGGTATCGGAGCTACGAGTGGTTCGGCTGCAGCAGTCGAAGTAGAGGAACCAGCACAGTGGACCGAAGAGATGGTCGCTGAAATCGAGCGTACGGAGGAAAACACCGCACCGTACCTCGACGAGGACCCAACTCAGATTGCCGAAGAAGCAGGCTACTGGGTCTGGGACACGTGGCCACTCCGAAAGCGCGATGGGTCGATTGCAGTCATCGATGGCTGGCAAATCATCTTCTCACTAGTCGCTGATAAGAGCCACCCAGAGATTGACGTTCCCGGTGACCGTCACAACTACGCGCGTGTAGGGTACTTCTACTCCCGAACTGGCAAGAGTGAGGGACCGAATGGCTGGCAGTTCGGTGGTGAAGTCTTCGACGAAGACGCCTTCCTCGGGAACCAGACGTGGGCCGGCTCTGCGATGTACGACCAGGACGAAGAGCAGATTTACCACTTCTACACGGCCGCAGAAGCTCTCCCCGAAGCACGTCAGCGCCTCGCGCTCGCAAAAGGGGCTACCGTCGAAACGGGACCACAGGACGTTACCGTTACTGAGTCCGAATCCCACCACATTCTTGCTGAGGCCGACGGCGAGATGTACGAACAACTCGAAGATTCCAGCGGAATCATCACTGCGTTCCGCGACCCGTGGTACTTCAAGCACCCCGAGACTGGCGAAGACTGGATGATCTTCGAGGGTAACACGCCCACGGAGAACGACAATCCAAATAGCCCACTGAACTACAACGGAAACATCGGTGCAGCGAAAGCGACGAGTGAGGATCTCACCGAGTGGGAACTGAAGCCGCCGATCTTCGAGGCAGTGGGCGTAAGCCAGCAGACTGAACGTCCCCACTTCGTCTTCCACGAAGACAAGTGGTACCTCTTCTTCATCACCCACGAGTTCACGTACGCTCCCCAGCTTTGGAGCGACGGTGGCCGATTCGAAAAGAAAGGCGAACCGCCGGGGCCGGAAGCCCTCCACGGATTTGCCGCAGACGGTCTGTACGACAGTGAGATGGAACCACTCAACGGAAGCAGTCTGGTAGTGGCGAACCCGGAGAAAGCTCCCTTCCAGACATACTCGTGGCTCGCGATGCCCCATGGAAAGGACAGTATTGTCGAGAGCTTCGTGAACTTCCAGGACGTCGACACACTCGGTCTTCCTGGCGACGAACTGAAGGAGGCGTTCGGTGGCACGCTCGCTCCGAGCCTCAAAGTCGATATCGACGGAACTGACACGAGCATCACAACGGAACTCAAGGACGGTCAGTTCCCAGCATCTGTTGGCGCACGCTCGCGCGGCAACGGGAACAACTAGCGAAGCGTCTCGGCGAGCCTCCCCCTCTCAGTAGCGTGCAATTCCGAATCCGGTTTTTGCGGGTGCCCTGACTGGCAACAGTCGTACAAAATTAGAGGCGAGAGAGCCGACGCGG
Source organism: Haloarcula amylovorans (assembly GCF_004681185.1). GTDB lineage: Archaea > Halobacteriota > Halobacteria > Halobacteriales > Haloarculaceae > Haloarcula > Haloarcula amylovorans. The sequence goes on from NZ_SRIF01000004.1 coordinate 172,983, forward strand.
AGAATGTCACTAAATCGTATTGTCACCGTCTGCCGTTCTGGCGTCGACGATGTCAGAACCTTCCCGCTGATGACTTCTCGAACTTGTAAACACCTCGTCTACCTTCTGAGCAACTCATTTTGGGTGGTCCAGTGCGAGATAGTCCGACTGCTAGAACCACTCGCTGGTCTGTGCGTTGTCGGTCAGTTCGATACTTCGGCAATAGTCACACCTGCATCTTCAAAAGCCCCATAGACTCCTGCGTCGTCCAGCGAATCAATTATGAGGAGATCGACATCTTCAATCTCAGCAAAGCGGACGAAACTCTGTTGGTTGATCTTTGAACTGTCAGTAACGAGGACAACCCGTGAAGCGGCGTCGACGATTTTCGACTTAATCTCTGCTTCCGATTCGTTCGGGGTCATTAGCCCCGTTTTAGGAGCAATACCATTCGTTCCAAGAAAGAGCAGATCGAAGCTTGTTCGGTCGATGAATCGCTCAGCACTTGGGCCGACACAGGCACGCGTTTCGTTTCGGAACGTCCCACCGGTGAGTTTCACTCTGAAGTTATTCTCCGCGAGAGTGTGGGCCTGGAGTGGAGAATTGGTGACCGCAATAAAGGATTGTTCCGGTTCGACTCGTTTAGCGATCTGCATCGTGGTCGTCCCCGCATCGAAGAAGACGACCTCACCGTCGCGGATTTCCTTTTCGGCACGTTCGGCTATCAATCGCTTCTGTTCTAAGTGTTGGACCTCTTTTTGGCTGTAGGACTGTTCGTTTGCGAGTGCCGTCGCTGGGACAGCACCGCCGTGTGATCGTTCGATCCGACCTTCGTCTTCGAGAGCGCGGAGGTCACGACGAATCGTTGCCGTCGAGACGCTCAGCTCCTCCGCGAGAACTGCGGCCTTGCAGCCATCTCGTTCAGTCACTCGTTCGACGATGAGTCGTTTGCGTTTTTCTGGTAGCATCGTTGATATCGGTCGTTCGTTATTCATTCGCATTCATCCGCTCAGTCTCACCCGTATACTGCTATCAAGCACTATCGGTCATCTAAACACCTTATCGCTTGCAGGAAGTACTGTTTATCGGGGCATATTAGAGTAGTTGTATATGTGATTTTCAACTGGTGTTATTACTACGACAATTTTTAAATTCAAGCTTAGTTCCGCATTGCGCGTATCGAGGAGACCTCACTATCACCCTCCCCGTCACAGTTTGGGTCCGGTTTGATGAGTGTCACCGTTGCAGCAGTGATGAGCGACCCCAAGAGGATGATCCCGACGAACGCGAGCGGCGCGTTCGAGAGAGGGACCACGAACAGGCCACCGTGAGGGGCCCGCATCGTGATTCCGGCGACCATTGAGAGGCTCGCGGCCACGGAACTACCCGCGACGAGTGCCGGGATGACGCGGAGTGGGTCGGCCGCGGCGTAGGGAATCGCCCCCTCGGTGATGAATGACAGACCGAGGATGACGCCGCTCTTCGCGTTCTCGTACATCGCATCGGGGTACTTGTGCGGAGCGATGACGGTGGCGATTGCCATTCCGATGGGCGGGGTCATCCCCGCGATCATGACGGCGGCCATCGGTTCGTAGATGCCGGCCCGCAATAGGTCAAACGCGAACAGGTAGGCAACCTTGTTGATGGGTCCACCCATGTCGAACGCCATCATCGCGCCGAGGACCATTCCAACGACCACGGCCTGCCCGCCTTGGATGTCTATCAGTGACCCTTGCAGCCACTCGTTGACGATGGCACCCGGCACACCGATACAGAACAACACGACGGGGAACAACAACAGCACCGTTCCCGCCGGGAGAATCATTACTGGCATCATTGGTTTGAGCGCGTCTGGGACGTTCAACGACCGAATATAGCGGACAACGTAGCCCACTACGAGACCCACTGCGAGCGCACCGAGGTAGCCCGCTTCTGCCGTCGCGGTGGAGAATCCGATGGCTTCGCCGGCGGCCTCTAGCACTGTCCCCTGCTGGATGATATACGAGAGGATGAAGCCCGGTGCGATGCCCGGTCGTCCGGCCACAGAGTAGGCGACGTACGCACCGAGGACCGGCACCATCAGCGTCAGCCCGGCGGTGCCGAGTTCTGCGAGGAACCATCCGACGGAACCGGTCGTCTCGAAGACGGACACCGTTCCGTCACCGAAGAACGTGGCGTACGCGAACGCAATCGCCAACAGGAGTCCCCCGGTCGTTACGAACGGTACCATGTACGATACCCCGGTCATCAAGTCCTCGCGAACCGACGTGAGGTATCTTCGCAGGGCCCCCTCCAAGAGTTTCTTTGACATGTCCTACCAAGACCCTCCACTTCGCACATAATAATATTTGTGTAAGTGAGGGTTTGTGTGCGTTTGCGTTCGAAACAGACCAAATATTACGGATACTGTCCCTTACTGTTCGGCACGGATGGAGGACCGAAGTGAGTCAGGCCGGAAACGGGCAGACGCTGTGATTGAGAACGAGGAACGTAGCTGTAGTTCGCGCAACGGGATTGTAGGACTAAGGAGACGTCCGGAATATGTGCGCTCGCTATCAGACAGCCCTCTCGCTCGCAACGGGAAGCTCATCATCCACGCACACGACCACGCTCAAATTCGTCGAAGTGTATCACCGACAGTAGGGCGGACGAAATCGCCGTCTCCCCCGTCGCCGACCCCTAACTGACGATCAGCGTGGGTGACCACTTCACTGCCGGCTTCTCGTTTGGTCGATGGATTGAGCGACCGCGAATCGCTCGTTCTCGAAAATGCACTCGCCAAACGGTTCGTAAGTACCGGTGAGACCGACTTACGACAGTTTCTTGCGGTTATCGAGTTGTATCTGCCGCAGTTCGACTGACAGTCCTTCAGCCGGTCTCTCCCGTTTCCCATCCTGTACAGTTATATATGTGTCTTGGTACTGCTTCACCTCAATTTCGGCTTGAATAACATCGGTACCGATGTTATACAGTGTGTGATTTTTTGCGAAATCGCCGATTTATCCGGGAAACCGAACAGCGGGCGAATCAAATGGTCCCCCGACAGAGAGTGTTCATTTACGAGGAGAAACACACCCACCCAGAGCCTCGTCGTCGACTTCTTAGCAGCAGAATCGAGTGTCGCCGCTGACCTAGCTACGTCTACTTATGGCGAAGGACTTCGCAAGCGTAGGTCGCCGTGGCTGGTTCGTCACGCCGTTTGTAAGTGCAATCTGACACTGTGACAAGGGCTTCAACTCACGATGATGGGCGGTAGATTTCCTGAACCGGAGAGATGAGACGGACTGACGAAGAGAACCGAGGACCTTAGAGGTCCGAGAGGAGGCGTTCGCGGTACCGGCCGACGAAGGTGTACAGCAGGATGGCCGCGAACAAGATGACGCCGTTGACCGTCTGGACGATCTGCGGGCCGACGTTCAACATCACGAGGCCGGCGCTGATGGTACCAAGTAGCAGGACACCACCCAGTGCGTTGAGGACGTTCCCGCGACCACCGAACAGGCTGATGCCGCCAATGACCGCCGCCGTGAACGCCGGGAATAGCTGTGCGGTCCCGAGCGTCGGCGTGGCCCCGCCGGTGAAGCCGGTCAGCAGGAGCCCGCCGGTTGCGGCGAGCATTCCGGAGAGGACGTAGACGCTGATGACGACTTTGTCGACATCAATGCCGGCTTCCGCGGCGGCGTCTTTGTCACCGCCGACGGCGTAGATAGCGCGGCCGAACCGCGTCTTCGTCAGCCAAAGGAAGATGGCGACGAACAGCGCGAACAGGAAGAAGACGGCGATGGGCATCGGCTTGAACAGGGGCAGGTCGAGCGTCGCGCCGCCGAGGTAGGTGAACGTCTTCGGGAGGTTGTAGATCGATGTCGAGGAGAGGACGAGGATACCGCCCTCGAAGATGATGAGCGTCGAGAGGGTCTGCAAGAACGGGTTCACGCCGAACTTGCTGATGAAGAAGCCGTTCCCGAAGCCGACAAGCGCTCCCATTCCGAGGACGACGGCGATGCCGACGACACCGGGCATCCCCGGTGCCCACTTCGTCAAGAATAGCGCCCCGGTCATCGCCGAGAATCCCGCGATAGACCCCACTGAGAGGTCGAAGTGACCGCTGATAAGACAGATACCCTCCGCGAGGGTGATTGCACCGAGTCCCGCACTCGTATACAACAGGAATCGGATATTGTTATAGTCGGTGAAGATCTCGGGCAGCAGCGCCGAGAAAAACAGGAATGACACCAGCAGGATGGGCCAGATGAGGTTGTCCATAAGGAACAACAGCGTCTGGGTCCGGTTGGCATCGCGGAGGCCCTCTATGGACGACGACAGGTTGGTCAGGGTACTCATTATCGGCAGTTACTGCTGTTCCTGGTAGCGGCGTGCGATGTTGCCGTAGAGGTACGGTTCCATGGCGTTGTCCTCGGTGATCATGGCGTGTCGGGCCTTGAGCCACGGGAACCACGTCTTGTCGTTCGAACTGAATTCCGTCATCGGGGCCGGCCCCCAGAAGTTCTTGCTCCACGGCTTAACGCCGAACACCTCTTTGTTCTCGACGGTAAGGTTATCGCCGGGTGTGACCGTCGAACCGACCTGCGGCAGCGCCTCTTTCCCGCCCTCGATGTAATCGATCATGAGCTCGATGGTCATCGGCGCGTAGAAGTGAAGCGGCTGGTCGACGGCGAAGTCGTAGTAGCCCGCCTCGATGCGCTTGTTGAGCGTCGGCCCGCCGTCAATCCCGAATGCCATGACGTGGCCGTCTTCGCCTTTCTTCTTGTAGCGATCGAGTTGCTGCAGCGCCTGTAGCGCGCCCATCCCGCTCCCGACGTTGTTGGAGTAGATAGCGTTGACCTCGGGGTTCGCTCGGAGAGCGTTGACCATTTTTGGCGTCGTCTCCTCCGCGGTACCGTTGCTCTCGACGCGTGAGACGACTTCCACGCTATCGGGCAGGTTCTCGGTGAACCCGTACAGTCGCTGCTGGCTCGTCGGTGCCGAGAATGTGAAGACGCTGGTGATGACCTTCGCCTCCTTGCTGCCGGTTCGCTCTTCGAGTAGCTTCACGAACCGTTCGGCGGCGACTTTTCCACCGCGTCGCTGCCCGAACATGTTACCGAGGATGACTTCGTTGCTCAGCGTCGCGGTGTCGAAGTTCATTACGGGGACGTCTTCCTCCGCGGCCCGCTGGGCGATTTTCGCGGATGCTTCACCTGAAGCCGGGTTGAGGAGGATACCGTCGACATCCTGGTTCAGCAGGTTGATGGCCTGCTCTGTCTGCTTGGAGGCTTCGAACTGCGCGTCGGTAATGGTCACCTTGTGATCGGTGTCCTGCGTGTACCACTTTCCAGCGAGCCCCTGTACGAACAGGCCGGCTTGCCCCATTCCTTTCATGGAGATGCCAAAGTGGTAGCTGTTAGACCCGCTCCCGCCGCTCGTGGTCCCAGTCGACGCGCCGCCGTCGCCGTTACTTGTCGACCCGCCGTCCGAACCCCCGCTGGATTCTAGACAACCGGCCGCACCGAAACAACTGGCTGCACCTATCCCTCTCAGGAGATTGCGTCTACTTACTCGCATGGCTAGTATGGGATGTGTTCCCGAGATAGAATGATATTCAACTATACTTAAGCTTTTCTAACTATCATTGACAAAGGGTCCAACCGGGAGTATTTCACCGATAGCGAGGCTACTGTGGCGGTAGTGGCGTGTTCGAAAAAGAGGAATGTCGAGACAGGGACAGCGAATTTGACTACGCTGTCGATGAAGACGACGTGGTCGACTCTGATTCGGCACGTTGTTCGTCCGGGTCTGCTGTGGTTGTGCCAGTGCCACTGACCGGCTGCCCGCTGATCATCATCGAGACGATGTCATCACGGGTTACGTCTTCGGTGTCCACAACGTCGACGACGCGACCGTTGTAGAGGACAGCGATGCGGTCGGTCCAGGAGAATATCTCTTCGAGGTTATGGTCGATGATGATGACAGAGTGACCGTTGTCCTTGAGCGTGGCGACGAGTTCCTCGACCTGATTGACCGCCGCCTTCGAGAGCGCGGAGGTCGGTTCGTCTAAGAGGACGATGTCAGGGTCGGTGACGAGCGCTCGCGCGATGGCAATAGCTTGGCGCTCACCGCCCGAGAGATACTCGACCGGCGTCTCGGGGTCGACATGGATGTTCAGCCGTTCTCTGAGGATGCGCTCTGCTTCTTCGTTCATGTGTTCCTCGTCGATGACGGGGATGAGTCCGCCGATTTTCTTGACGGGATTACGTCCGAGAAATAGGTTTGAGGCCACCGACAACTCGTCGACGAGCGCAAGGTCCTGATACACGGTCCCGATACCGAGGTCTCGCGCACCCTTCGGATCGTCGATAGTCACGGGGTCACCTTCGTATCGTATCTCGCCGGCATCCGGTTGGTGGATACCGACCAGCGTCTTGATGAGCGTGGACTTGCCGGCGCCGTTGTCGCCGACGAGGCCCAGTACCTCGTTGTCCTCCAGTTCCAGATTCACGCCTGACAGCGCCTCCACTGTGCCGAAGCGTTTCTCGATACCGTCTACTGCGATGAGGGGAGTGTCGTCGTTGGTCATATGATCCGCTCCGTGTGCTACCACGTACCCCAAACTGAGTAGAAAATAATATAAATAAATAACGGTGCTGTTCGCCTCGTCACATTCCGGAACCGTCACCGCTGGTATCGAGGTCTCGTCGTACAAATATCTCGAGAACTCGAACGACGGACGTTCGCGTCTTCGTCCGCTTGTCGCATTGACCCGGAAACCCCAACCAGGCCCGAATGATACGTTATCCCATCTGGAATTCCATACTAAATCATCTATATCACGTAAACGTAGTGTATTGCAGTTGGTGAGCACCTCAACCCACCCCGTCTGCTCCGTTCTCAGTCGAGTCGTTCTGCCAGTAGCCGCGCCAGTTCCGCCTCGTCGCGTTCCAGTGCTATGGTCGACGCCACGTCGACCGCGGCAGCCTTGCTTTCGACGCTGTACTCCTCCATGACCGCCGCGAGCAACGCGGCGGTCTCCTCGCTGACCGTTATCGTCTGATATCCTTTGGGTGGCATCGTTACTGTAGTGAACCGGCTCGATACGGTAAATAGCCCGTTTCAGCGGTTCTACAGTACAATATTGGACAACTATTATTAATTATCATCGATATTAGTCGTATGGCTGCAGGGAACGTGCTAGGGAGAGACAAGCAAGCAGCCATCCATGACACCATGACACGAGATATCGACGACCCGGTTCGGCAACGCACAGCTCCGACGAACGCTACGAATTCGAGGCATTCCACGCGGTTAGGACGACGTACACTCTTGAAGGGTATCGGAGCGGGGCTCTCGACAGCCATTTTCGGCGGCGCCCTCTCGGAGGACACGTCAATCGTCGAGACGGCCAGCGCCGACGGCCAACCGTATCGACCAGACTATCACTTCTCGCCGGACGACGGGTGGATGAACGATCCGAACGGGATGGTATATCAAGACGGCGCCTACCACCTGTTCTATCAGGCGGGCGAGGACCGACGGCGGTGGGACCACGCGACCAGCACAGACCTCGTCAACTGGACGGAGCACGGGACGAAGATTCCGGATACGAGCACGATTCAGGCGTTCTCCGGTGGCGCGGTGATCGACGCGAACGACACATCGGGATTCGGCACAGACGCGCTTGTCTGCATGTATACGGGCCGCCACGACGACGGAACCCAGGACCAGCGGCTCGCCTACAGCACCGACGGTGGCGATACGGTCACCAAGTACGCGGGGAATCCAGTCATCGACACCAACCACGACGACTGGCGTGACCCGAACCCCTTCTGGTACGAGCCCGCCGGTGAGTGGCGCATGACCATCGCTCGCGTCAGTTCGACGACGTACGATGGAACAACGTATCCCGCGGGCATCGAAATCTGGCGCTCGCCCGATTTGAAGCACTGGACGTATCTGAGCACCTACGAATCGGGCGGCGCTGGCTGGGAGTGTCCGGATCTCTACGAACTCCCAGTCACGAACACCGGCGAGCGTCGGTGGGTGATGACCGTGTCCGTCGAGTGGGACCACGTCGAACACCACGTCGGCCACTTCGACGGCACGACGTTCACCGTCGAGAACACGGTGTACGCCAACGACGGCCGGGACTTCTACGGTGGGCAGTCCTGGGACAACGAACCGGCGACCGATACCCGGCTGAGCCTCTCTTGGATGAACCACTGGGATTACGCGACGGACACACCCGATAACGGGTGGAAAGGCGCGCAGTCGTTCCCACAGCGACTGGAGCTATACGATACGGGGAGCGCCATCGAACCGCGCCAACGTCCCGACGGCGCGCTCGAATCCACTCGGGAGAACAGACTCGCCTCGCTGAGCGACGAGCCGATTTCGTCCACGGCTGACCCGCTCTCGGGAACGAACGTGCAGGGACAGCGACTCGAAATCCTCGCTACCATCGACCCCGGCGACGCCGACTCCGTGACGCTCGGCGTCCGCGAGGGCGATAGCGAGACGACGCGAATTACCTACGACGCCGTCAATACCGAACTCGTCTTCGACCGCAACGACTCGGGCGTGTTCTTCGGCAATACCAACAAGGACGTCGCTAGCGGGCCGATGGACCCGCTAAGCGACGGGACGATACAGCTACGAGTGCTGGTCGATCGTAGTCTTGTGGAGATATTCGGTAACGACGGCCGATTCAACATGTCGAACCAGATCTTCCCCCACGAGGATAGCATCGGGACCTCGCTGACGGCTAGCGGTGGGACCGCCACGCTCGAGAGTCTCACGGCCTACGGGTTCGAACCCGGACTGGTCAATGGCGCGACCTACCGCATCGAGAACTACAACAGCGCGAAGACGCTCGAAGTCCGAGACGCGGGGACCGGCGACGGTAACCGCGTCCAGCAGTGGGACTGGCTCGGCTACGACCACCAGAAGTGGGCCGCGCACGAAGTCGCCTCGGGCGTCTGGCGGTTCGAGAACGTCAACAGCGGCCGGGTGCTGGACGTCGAGGACGCGTCGACCGAGCAAGGAGCGTACACCATGCAGTGGGAGTGGTGGGGTGGCGACAATCAGAAGTGGGCCGTCGAGGAGATGTCGAACGGGCTCTACCGCCTGCAGAACGTCAACAGCGGGTGGTACCTGGATGTCGAAGACGCGTCGACGGCCGACGGCGCGAACGGAATGCAGTGGGAGTGGTGGGGCAGCGACAACCAGTATTGGCGATTCGAACGCCTCGACTGATCCGACCGATTCAGCAAGGCGGAGACGTCGCTTGCTCGGTATTCGAACGGACCTACACATCAGTCGCTGCACGTTCGTGCGCGTTCCTATCAGTCGTGGTCAGTTTTCATTCGTCCGATGGTGGTTCTGCACGAACGGCCGAATACGGCGAGGCGTCGCGCTTAGCCACCTCCACCAAAACTACTCGATTCCGAGTATTTACTTCCGCCGTGAACGCCCACGCTATCTCTCGTCACTGAACGGACTTGGTCGGCGAGCGACACTCGAATCGAACACGAATCGGCAGCAGACGTCAAGGCGGAACTGATAACTGCGTGATGGGAGAAAACACTCGTATGAGCGGACCTGACGACACGCCGACGACGAAGGTTGGGCGTCTCATCGAGATATACGAACTCGACGGGTTCGGTACAGAACTCGAAGCGTACTGGACAGGGGAGGGCGTGGAACGCAAGAGCCTTCGAGATCTAGCTACGTTGTTCAACGAGAAACTGCTACGAACGCAGATGCGCAATCACGGGATGAGCGCTGTCGACAGTGACGCCGAGTCGTACTACGAACTCCTCGACAGCGACGAGGTGAGCGCCGGGCGTGCGACGGAGGCCCGACGTGATCTTGAACAGCATGGTATCGACGTCGACGAAGTCACCAACGACTTCGTTACCTATCAGGCCATCCGGGGGTACCTCCAGAACGTCCGCGGTGCGAGCTACGAACAGACCGAAGACAGCGAGCAGGTCGCCAAGGAACAGGAACGACTAGAACGACTCATCACCCGGACAGAGGCGGTCAGCCGGGAGAAACTCGAACGCCTGCGGGATACGGACAGAATCGACCTCGGGACCTTCCGTATGTTCGTGGGTGTCAACGTCTTCTGTGAGTCCTGTGACTCTCAGTACAGTATCGAAGAACTGCTCGATGCGGGCGGTTGTGAATGCGGATAGCGCCTTCAGATATCGGTGACTCGGTTGTATGACTCCGATAATGCCTGTGCGTCTTCAGGTAAGAGTGCAACTACAAGATACTCCGCAAACTCTGCGAAATAGTCGACCAGATCGGCAATGCGGGCCGAGTCGATGGCCTCCAGTGAGTCCATGAGCATGAACGGCACCGTCTCGTGGAGGTCGTGAACCAGATAGCCCGCGAGCGCGAATATGAGTCCTGTTACCTCTCGTTCGCTCTCGCTCAAGTGTGCTATCGTGTCCTCGTAGGCGGCTCCGGTCTCCGTGGTTCGGACAACGTGGAGTTCGAACGTTCTGGCCCCCTCGGCCGCCGGCAGCCCGCCGCTGTCTGCCCGCGTGCGTCGCTCTATCCAGATTCGGTCTAAGTTGTCGTACCCAAGGATATCGAGTACCCGCTCCATATGATTATTGAACTGCTCGACGGCCGCCTGCTCTAGCTGGTCAATGCGCGTCCGCAGATCTTCAAGCTCGTCCATCAGTTCCTCCCGACGTTCTCGTAGGTCGTCTGCCTCTGCAATGGTCGCCTCCTTCTCAGCAATCTCTTCGGCGACGGATTCTAACTCAGACTCTAGCTGTTCGATATCGAACTCCAGTTGATTCGCTTCCTTATGCAATTCGAGCACTTCGTCGAAATCCTCGACGCGAAGGCTCTCAACCTCCGATTCAAGTGTCTCTATCTCCGTGGTCAACGCACTCCGGCGCGTCCGCAACTGCTCTAACCGGTCGGTTCGCTCCGCGACTTCGTCGTCGATCTCCTCTAGCTGGCGCTCGATATCGGCCCGGCGCTTGCGCACCTGTTCTCGCTCCCGCTGTTGCTCTTTTAACTCTTCCAGTTCGGACTCGATGGAACGAATTTCGTCGAGTTGTTCCTGTCGGTAGGTCTGTAGCTGGTCGAGCGTCCGTTCAATATCTTCTTTCTCAACGCTCGATCCGCAGGTCCAACAGGTCACGTCTTGCTGTCGTTCGAGCAGTTGGTTCGTAATGTCCCCCATCGTCTCCGGCCGTTTCTCTACGGCGTTCAGGACCGCGCTGTCGGCGTCTCCAAGCATTTCTTCGTTGAAGGTGATGACACTTTGAAGGTCGTTTATCTCGGCGTTACGGGCGCGCTTTTCCTCACGAAGTTCTGAGAGTCTGGCGTCGATGTCCAGATCGATATTGTCGCCCCATTCGTCAAGGTCGTCTTGGTCGCTCTGTAACTCCGCTCGGTCCTGCTTGAGCGCGGCGAGGCTCTGTTCCTGTTTGTCGATTTCGTCACGGATGGTGGCGAGTTCGCTACGTTGGTCTCGCAACGCTTCGAGTTTTTCTTCGAGTCGTTCCTGCTCTTTCCGTGTCTCTTCTATCTCTCCACTGCTGCGATCGATTTCAGCTTCGAGGTCCGAAAGTTCTGAACGTTTCGCTTCTATCTGCTCTCTGAGCTCCGTCCGCTGTCGCTCCAACTCCGGGAGTTCCTGTTTCACCGATTCGATGGTCGCTAGTTCGTCGTTGATGGCCTGTTTTTGTTCATTTGTCCGGCGTATTTCGGCTCGTAGTTCCTCAATATCGACTGGTCGCATAATGAGGCGGCGTAGGTCGTCGTCCCGTGCGACCGCTCGGCGGGCCTCATTAGTCTCTAGGAGGAACGCGAACAGTTCGGCAACGGAGGGGTTCGAAAGGAGCCCGTCTCCTGTGCTGATGACGGTCTCTTCTTCGTTGCGAGAGAGCGTCCGTTCGTAGGTGTCCCCGTCGTGAGTTAGAATAATCCGCGCCTCGTCAGCGTCACCTTTTACTGTCGCTCGATCACTTCCCATCGCGGCCATAATAGCCTGTAAAAACGAGGTTCGATTGGTTGCATTCTTCCCGGCAAGTACTGTAACGCCAGGTGGAATCTCGACGGTTGTCTTGTCTATCCCGCCGATGTTTTCGACCTCGAATCGAGATCTCTGTCCCAACTTTGGTGACTCCGTCATTGAGACGATGTTGACTGTTCACATATATATCAATTTCCATGGTTCGGGCCTATACTAACACCGGTACCGATGTTATACTACCTGTGGGCCCAATCAGTCGTTAGAGAGTCGAGCGCTAATTCGTAGGACTACCAAATTACCTCTGTTCAATTATTGCCTATTGAGGATTGTAAAACTGGCTTAGTGTGTATATTGTCCATGTATGGAGATAATTAAAACATTCTGTATCTAAATATCCAGATGTTCTTCCCATATAGGGACAATAGAATCTAGAACAGCCGAATATAGTTATACCTCGTCAGTCTCCGTTTGAGATGTCTCTGGTAGCTGGATCACGAGGCGTTCGATTTGTGCGTTGTCGATAGCGTCGACGCGAATGACGTATCCCTGCTGGTCAATTTGGTCACCGACTTCAGGTTCTCGTCCGAGCTGGCTAAAGACGAATCCGCCGATTGTCTCGACCTCGTCGGTCTCGAACGTGGCACCAAGTCGTTCGTTCACGTCTTGGACTGGGACGCCGCCGTCAACGACGTACGTACCGTCGTTTCGCTGCTCGATAGCAGGGCCCTGCGGTGCAGTGTCAATCAGTCCCACTGTGTGACTCGGCGATTCTCTCGTGAGAGTGTACTGGTGGACACCCATCGCAGCGGTCACAGGGACGGAGCGAGTCAAGCGGAGTGTGCAGACAACGGGAGTATGCAGCACTGATGACGTGATGGCCAGCTAAGTCTGTGGAGGCAGCATGGATGCGCAATGGCGTTCGACTCGTGGAAGAACCGTGCAAAAGAGTTGGAAACAGAGGTCTATGCCCTGTATCTGGTCTTTGGTGATAGCCGAACGCCGTTAGCAGCGAAGGTCGTAATCGCGCTGATCATCGCCTCCGCTGTCAGCCCAATCGATCCGATTCCAGACTTCATTCCGGGCATAGGTTATCTTGACGAGATAGTTGTGCTTCCTGTCGGCGTAACGATCGCCCTGTGGCTCATCCCAGACGAGCTCATGGATGAGTGCCGAGCACAGACTGACGAGGAGATCGACGTCGGACGCGCCCGGTGGATCATGGCGGGCCTCGTACTCTTGACCTGGCCCGTACTTGGTATGCTCGTAATTCGCACCACCACGAACTGGATATAGCGAAGGACAGGAGTCCGCACAAGCCCCCGATCAGTGAGTAGGGGACTCTGCCACAACCTCGACATGCGTCACTGGACGAGGAGAAGCGCATAGAGACGACAGCCGATGTCCTCACAATATCCAGCGATAGAAAAAACTACGCGTACTGATGACAGTAGCACTACTATGGCATCAACTGATGATTCTGACGAGCTCGCGAAAATCCAAGACCAGCTGGACGAGCTGACAGCCGTGATTGCCTACGATGCAGGCCTTCCAGTCAGTCAAACCACCGGCGGGCCGCCATCTGTCGAGACATCGCTTGATTCATGGGTCCACTCGAAATCCGGACAGGAAGGGACAGTGTATCTCATCGATCCTGACGATGGATCGGTCACCAGCGAGGCGTATGAGCTAATAAATATCGATGAGAGCGGCTGGGTGCGGTGCCGGGACGATGCTGACGATAGCGCCACGGTCAGCTATCCGCCACATCGTGTCCAGCGGATTGAGCAGTAGCTCACGCTAGCCATGTTTCATGTAGTTCTCCGTGGATGTGAATGCAGGTGCCAAGAAAGAGTCCCAGGTACCGCCGAACGGGTGCGTTGCTCGTGACATACTTTTTTACGCCATTGTCTAGTCCTCGTCCGTATGGATCCGACCGATTTTCTCCAAAAGGGGACAGTCAGCGTATCGGACGCCACTTATGCAGTCTGCCAGGCCGATTACAATCATCCCGGTGCATTTGCGACTATTCAAGACGAGACGGAGACTACGGTGGTCATCGAGCAAGATGCTGTCGAGACGGTCGATGCCAGGGCGATTGAGTCCGGGTGGAAGCGACTGACATTCGAGATGGACCTCCCATTCGAACTCGTTGGTTTTCTGGCGGCGGTTGCGTCAGCCCTTGCCGAAGTAGATGTCTCGGTGTTCGTCATTTCTACGTACTCAACCGATCACGTGTTTGTCAAGGAAGACGAGCTTGATGCTACTGTCCTGCGGCTCGAAGAGTTGGGCTGTACCGTCACCGACTGATGCCTATCGACAGTCAGTGACCCACCCCGAAAGGAGTGGGCTTCCGCGCTGGTCCTGCTGTGAGATCCAAATACCTGTAGACCGAACTCAGTCTCCGTCTTGTACGTCGATTATGGCAACGTCCAGAGATACGGGTAGCAGCCCCGGTCAGTGCTTTACCAACAAGCGATTCTCAAAGTCACCGAGACAGATGGCCAGATAACACAGCTCAGGAAGTCGACGTCGAACTCTGGAAAGCAGCGCCACGCTCGACAGTGCCGGATTCCGAGTCACTCCTTACTTCGGTCACCGACGAACTGGTGACCGCGACTGACACACCGCAGTGATCCCGATCCCAAGCCGTCTCGTAACCGAGAGAGCCCCCGCTCTCGCTACGTCACTCGTCGTAACTCAGCCGCTCGGTCGCGAGGTCAATCATCTGCTCAGTCTCGTCGGCGGGTACCTCCTCAGGACGGTCGACGTCGACGTAGAAGGGCAAGCCGCGTTCCGCGACAAGAACTCGGTCGATATCGGGACCGATGGGTGCTTCTTCGAGGAAGGTCGGTTCGACTCCATCACCTGGTTCGGCGTGCATCTCTGGAATGCATCCACCCGCTGGAGGCCGCACAAAATGACGAGCGATGAACTTCCCTCTGATAGAGGCTGGAATGTCGATAAATGGCTTTGTGGAAATCCTCAAAAGAGGAGAGATTCTGACTTGACGGGATCAATATAGAGAGGTGATATATCGCACCGGCTGGTGTTCTCACCAGTTTCTGTCACAATCGGGGTGCAAGACTTAGAGGATGTCTGTAGCAGAGTGGCCTCATTCCACCACGTATCTGGTGTATCAGCCGTAGGAACGTAGGTGATGCTATTCGTTGTTCGAACCACAAACAGACCGCTGTCGGTCAGACCTCCTTTTCGACCTCACGTATCCCCTCCTTGATTGAGTCTCGCTTGAAGTACGCGGCCTCGACGGTAAAGACGACCACGGCGATGACGACGACGAGGAAGAACACGTGCGGGAGCCGTGTGAACAAGAAGTACAGCAACATCACGAAGAACGCCGCTGAGCCGACCATGCCGACCACCGGCGGGAGCGTCCGAATGTCGGTTTCGTCGCGGTTGACGAACGCCAAAGCGCTGACAGTACCGAAAACCACGATGAACGCCAAAGACGCGAACTCGACAACGGCTTCAAGACTACCCAGGACAGCGAAGGCAGCAGTGAAGAACCCAATAACGAGCACTGTCCGAGCGGGCGCGGCGTCGTCGTCCGGGTCGCCCATCTCCGACGGAAGGATGTCGTCGGCGATGAGGTTCTTCGTGAAGATGGCTTCCGAGAACAGTGTCGAGTTGATCGCGCTCGCGGTGGAGACCAATCCCGCGAGGCCAACCGCGAGCGCGAGCCACTTGCTGACTCGGAGGGCACCGTACAGCAGCGCCGCCTCCGGTTGCGCCGAGACGACCTCGGGCGGCAAGAGGCTCGTGATGACAAATCCGACGAGGATGTAGATCGCCGCAGCGATCGGGATTGAGATGAACACGGACTTCGCGAGCGTCGACTGCGGGTCCTCGAACTGCTCCTGGTCGTAGAACAGGAGCTGCCACCCCTCGAAAGAGACGAAGCCGACTGATGCCGCGATAATCGGGCCCGTCGCGAACTCTGAGAGCCCGAGACGGAGATCTCCCACCGAGAACCCGAACCATAGCCCGACGAGACCGAAGATGCCGATGATCCCCGCCTGCACAAAGACGAGGTACCGCTCGGTCGCCCCCGACGCCGACGCACCGAGAACGTTCAGGCCGACGAACAAGGCGACGATCGCTACCGAGAGGAACGGCCGAAACGGCAGTCCCCAGACGTACTGGATGCCAAGTAGCATCTGTCCGTACGCACCGAATGCATAGGCGTACATGGCCATCGTCCCGATATACCCGACGACCAGTGTCCAGCCGACCACGCCGGCGACAGTTCCACGACCCGTCAGCTCCTCGATGAACGAGACCGAGCCGCCAGCGGAGTCGGTGATCGCGTTGACCTTCACGTAGGAGTACGCACAGCAGATGACGACGACCGTCGCCAACGAGTACGCGAACCACGTCAGCACCCCGGCTGCCATCACGACGATACCGATGGCGGCGTAGATGCCGCCGCCGACGATACCGCCGACGCCCAGGGCGACCCCCGTTGGCAGGCCGAACTCCTCGCTCATCGTCCCTCTACGCTAATCGCCCCATCGGGTCTCGTCACTCTCGGGTTCAGTCCGGCGATCGGGTGGACGCGGAAGTTCTTGAGATTGGACTTGTGGGCGAAGCTGTTCTTGAACGAGCAGACCGGGACATAGACCTGCTCTTCGTGGAGCCGCGTGATTGCGGCCTCGTAACGAGCTCGTCGCCGATCTCGGTCAGTCGTCTGTCTGGCCTCAAGGAGCTGGCTCATCACGTCTTCCTCGTTGTAGAAGATTCCGTTGGTCCCGCCCTGGGTGTTCTCGTGAAAGACCGGATAGAGGAACGAGTCGGGATCCCCGTTGCCAGCGATCTCCCCGACGAACACCGCGTAGTTCTTAGCCGAGCCCGTGACGGATAGCTCGAGGTACTTCTTCCAACTGACGGGGTTGACGAGAACGGACTGTCCAGCCTCGCGGAGGCCAGCGGCCAGCGCGTAGGCCAGTTCCTTCCAGACCGGATGCTTCGAGGTGAGGATAGTAAGTTTACCGACAGAGACTGGCGCCTCCTCGAAACGCGCCTTCGCTTCATTGATGTCCTTCGGCGGGACGGCCGCCGCCCACTTCTCGACTGGGAGGTTCCACTCGTCGGCAACATCCCGTGGGAGGAGACTGTACTGCCGTGAGCCGACCGGTTCGACGAACTGTTCGACCAGCTTCTCGAGATCGATACAGCGGACGATCCCTTCTCGGACCGCCCGCTCGACTGTCGGCCCCTCGTTGCAGTTGAACCCGAAGTAGAACGATCGGAACCCGGGGCGTTCGGCGATCATCGCGTCCGTGATGTCCGTGATATCCCGTCGGAAGCGCGGCGATATCGGCTCGATAACGTCCGACTGCCCAGTCACAAGTCCCATCAGCTGCGTGATCGGCGATTCGACGTACGCGAACGTCACTCGATCGAGAGCAGGTGCAGGCTCCCCCCAGTAGTTCTCCCAGCGAGTGAGGTCGGCCTTTTTTTCCTCACTGAACGATCGGACACGGTAGGGTCCCGCCCCGATGGGATCGCTGGCGAATCCCTCCCGATCCGTCTCGCGGACGTCCTTCGGAATTATTGGATACGTCAGCGCGTGTTCGAATGCGGGATACGGCTGCTCGAGCTGGAAGCGGACGGTCTGTTCATCGACGGTGTCGACGGTTTCGATCGGGCTCACTAGCCACTGGCTCGGTGTATCCTCTTTCTGGGGTGCCTCGAAGGAGTACTGTACGTCGGACGCCGTGACCGGCTCACCGTTCTGGAACCTGGCGGCAGCGTCGAGTTCGACTGTTATCCGTCGGCCGTCGTCCGCTACAGAGGGAGTGCCCGTGGCGATCTGTGGGACGACGTCCGTGCCGTCGTCGTAGGTGTAGAGCCCGTCGAAGACGCGGGCGATCGTCTGGAGAGATCCAACGTCCGTCGCGACGATCGGGTCCAGTTCCATCGGCGGGTGGATTGTCCCAATGCGGATCTCGTTTTCGGAGGAGTCGCTCGCGATCGTCGAGCATCCGGCGAGTGATGCCATTCCAGCGCCGAGGCCCGTCAGAACGGTTCGCCGACCAAGCCGGGCGTTGTGCTCGACCATACGAGGTTTCTCAAGGGTAGCCCGTGCGCGACCATAAATGCCCTCCTGGCAAGGGATTCCCCAGAGTATCGAACGGTGGGTAGCTCCATCGCAAAAACCGATACGGGAACAAATATTTCAGGCTAGCCAGGGGGCTTGTTCCCCCTTCATTTGCAAGCCAAAAAACGGATGCCCAGAACTCCGTTTCGGCCGGATATGGAGTCGAGGGAGTATGCTCGGTGGGATCGCTCTCTTGACGGTCGCCATCGGCGTCTCACCACGACGAAACCGCTGGGCACGTTCTTCGTCGAGAGCCTCCGACAGTTCCTCTCGACGACCGTGTCGATGGGTGGTGGGCGCTCGTTTTCGGCTTCGCCATCGCCGGCGTGGAAGCGTGGACCTCCGACGAACAGGTCGCCGAACTCCTCGACGGCCACTGGCCCCGCGAACTCCGCTACGGTTCGCTGTTCGGTTTCGTCTCCTCGTCGTTCCTATTCCGCGATAGCGACGGCGAAGACCCTCTTCAAGAAGGGCAGCTCGGCGGCTGCGACGCTCGGGGCGTCCATGTTCGCCTCGACGAACCTCGTCATCGAGATCGGTGCCGTCATCGCCCTCCTGTTGGGCTGGCAGTTCCTGGCCGCCGACGTCGTCGGCGGGTTCATGCTGATTGGGCTGATGGCCCTGGGGTTCGTCTACCCCGTCCCCATTCCAGAATACGCAGCGAAAGGTCTGCCGGTTACTGCCAGTGACTGATCGCATCATCAGCACTGATTAATATTAGTCTCAGCCAGCGGTTCACTCTGGAAGTGGTGGCCACGTCGTCGCCACTGTTTCCTCAATGAGTTGCGTCTCGGCGCGACGCAACCGTTCAGAGACCGACGACGCAGAGATTTCCAGCTCTGCAGCGACTTCTTCCAGTGATGTCTGCCGCGGAATATCGAAATAGCCCAGTTCGTAGGCCGTCCGGAGCGCTTCCTGCTGCTGGTCGGTCAGCCCATCACCAGGCGGTTCAGACTCCCTACCACGGGTGAGCCGTGACAACCGGAAATCGGCATTCTGCTGCCAGAACGACGAGAATTCGGTGAACGCATCTCGGGTGGCAAACCAGCCCGTCTGTCGCCATCCGTCCGGTAATACTTCGATTCGCTCGATAATTGCGTCCGCCGTGGCGAGTGCCTCAAGCTCCGCGAGGTCGTCGATCTGGTCGCCGAGCTGTTCCTCGAAACTGAGCGCTGGCATTACCTGATAGCGACTTGTATCACCAGCCTGTCCGATGAGTGTCCATTCACTAACATCGTAGGCGTCAGTAAACGCGTTCGCAACCGCTCTGTGTGAACAATCTGTTACAGTGACGAGAAACAGAGGTCGTTTCCCATGATTGAACTGCAGTTCGAGGATCAGCGTTGCCTCGGGTACTGTCGCTGCGACCCCGACAAGTGGAAGTGCGTCACAGGAAATCTCGAATTCAGCGACGAGCCTCATACGCCAACGTTCACGCCAATAGTAATGGCGGTATCGAAGAACCGATTACAAGACCGATCTTTCGGGTGTTTTTTATAACCAATTTCGACAATTTTCAACCCACTATTATAATGATGATATTTTGTATACATCCACTCCTCTTTTCAATACCCGGATGATTGAGAGAACGGTTTAGCTTCGTTGTTCTCAAACACAGAGTCGCATGGTATCGACACAATCCAGTGATGGCACCGAGATAGCATACGAACGACACGGCGACGGGCAACCACTAATCTGCCTTCACGGTGGAATGGCCCCCCGTCAGTACTGGAATGCGGTCCTGCCATACTTCGATGAGTATGCTGCTGTGATCCCGCAGCGACCGGGGTTCGGGACCTGTATCAATGACTCCGCAGAAACACGCCCCGGTGAGATACTGGATCATGAGGTGCAGTACGTGCGCTCGCTCGTTGACACTGTCGACGGCGAGCCGATTTTGTTCGGTCACTCCTATGGTGCGCTGACGGCAGTCGAGGCCGCAACGGATGCTGCGGTCAAAGCGGTCCTCACATACGAACCGGCGGTCCTCCCTGACGACTACCGGAACAACGCCGATCTCGCCGACCGAATGGCAGCACTCATTAAGAACGGTGAACGCCAAGAGGCAGTGAAACGCTACATTGAGCAGGTCCTCCACCCCGACGGCATCGACGATCTTGATACGTGGTTGGCAGAGTGGCCGGTCTGGCCGGACTGCGTGAAACTCGCCGAAGAAGTCGTCCGCATGAACCGTGCCGTCGAACAGTACCAGCTACCTGCTACGCTCGATGTCCCAGCGCCCGTGCTCGTGATGACGGGCACTAACGGGCCGGACTTCCTCCGTGAGAGTGCCTGCGGCATTCACGAGGCGCTCCCACATAGCCGTCTCATCGAATTCGACGGTATCAGCCACAGCGGTCCCGGCGAAGCACCGGGCTTGATTTCGGCGGAAGTCGAATCGTTCCTCCAACAATATCAATAGCGAGTCCAGAGTTCGTCGATATAGCGTGACTACTGACGTTCCCATCTACTCACTGATTGGGCGCGATTCCACCTTCGTTTCTGGTCAACAAGTACAGAACGAAGGATGAGAGCCAGTGTGCGCCCGCGTAGTCGTTGGTGAATGCCAGCTCCAAGCTATGCTCAACATAGCGCTGTGCACCTCGTTCAAGCACTTTGACGGTAGACTGGCCAGTAAGTGCACTGGCGATACCCACCATCGACCACGCCTTCGAGAGATTCATCCCCACGAAATGGAGTTCGAGCCCTTCGTCGCTATCCATGTTAACGTCGACAGGTTGCAAGGCGGAATTATCTGGATGGTCGGCGATTTCCGGGATGGACGTTTTAAACCACTGCTGGAAAAATGTGGAGACGGCCGACGCCATATTTGCAATGGAGGGAACGCACACTGGCGAGCAGTCTTGGCTGTATGCTGCAATCGACACCGAGACAAAATTGCTCCTTGATGTCGCCGTGTTTGGTCGCCGTGGCACCGATCCAGTAGCGGCGTTTCTGCATGGAATGGCCGAGAAACACGATCTCTCCGAAGCTGTGTTTCTCGTCGATGGCTACGGCTATCTGACTGCCCTTGCTCGATTAGATCTGAGCGGTCGGCTTGACTCCATCGACCGAAACTTCATCGAAAAGTGGTTTCACACCCTCAAAATGCGCATTGACCGCTTCTATCACTCGTGGGTGGGCAGTCGGGCTAGCGTCCGCCGGTGGCTTGAACAGTTCATGCACTACTATAACCAGCAGCGACCGCATCAATCGCTCAACAATCGAACTCCAGCTGAGGAGGTCCTAAACTAGACAGTGCCGATATCTACATCACCTCTATCAAGTGCCTAGTTTGAACCTCTGGATCACAAAACCGACACTACGACGATCCGCCCTTGCTTGCAGTCGCCCGATAGACGTTGTCCCGGAACTCGTACATGCGTGCTTCTTGGAGTCCGAACGGCGGAATCGAGCGGTTGAACTCCTCCAATCGGACCCGGTCGGCGTCGTATTTTCGGCTCAATGCGAGAGCGTCGCGCAACTGGTCGTTGCGAACGACCTGCTCGACGATGACTCGTTTTGCATCGGTCTCAGAACCGTCGGTGCGTTCGAGAACGAACGCATCGGGGTGGTCGGCTTCGTCATCGGGCTCGCCGCGCGTCAAATATGCGACGAGCGTTTCACCATCCCACTCTGTCTCCGCGATTGCTGCTGTTGGCGTCAACTGGAGCGGGTCGGCGTTCAACTCGAACCCTGCTGCGAGCGCGATACTCTTTTCGTGTGACTCAGTTGTGAACCACCCGTCGATCCCAAACGCGTAGTGGCCGCCGCCGAGGCCGGCGATAGTGAGCGATTCCGTCCCCTCGACACGTTCGATGGAGGTTCCGTCGCTGACGCGACCGGTCGCTACTGTGACGGTCCACGTGTGTTTCTTGCCAGCTGAAAGCGGTGTTAGCGGTTGTGGCGAGCCTTGGGGCGCGATGTAGAACCAGTCGCCATTGACGCGCTTGTACAGTTGCCAGTGATAGAAATTGGTCTCAAACTCCTGTCGGCTCCGGTTTCGGAGCGTAAACCCGGTCGCCTGGTCCGATTGGACTGACTGGGTCTCTGGATCAAGGACAAGTGGCATCGCCTCAGGATCGACCGCTCCATAGCAGACGACCTGTTCGATACCATCAAAGGGTGGGCACGCATTCGAGGCGGTATCCCCGGGGAAGTCCGGAATCGACTGGGGCGATCCGGTTGGTATTGTTGTGCCGTCCCTTACCGTCTGTGTGTCGGTATCATTCGTATCGGTCGGTTTTCCTGGTCCGGTACAGCCTGCGAGGAGGGCGACACTGCCTGCATAAAGGGCCGAAAGGACCTGTCTTCGGGAGGGCTGAGCCATATCAATTTGTTCCTGATGGTACAGGTATATGTTTTCTGCCCCTGCTCTGAGTCAGAGTGTTAGATGGAAGTATCAAGGGCATGGGAAAGAGACGTTAGACTCACTCGACATGGGTACACTTGCTGCCCATGTCGATCTGCTGTCTCTTATAATTGTTTGCCTCCGATTGAAGGAATATCAACTTTATAAATCATCGTTACTTACAAGATGGTCTTGAGGGGTCGGGAAGTCCTATCGATTTCCTTCTAGCCGTGTTGATTTTGTTCGGTACCTTCGTCGTTGTCTTCCTCATTGGCAGGCTATTTAATTCCATTTCTTTTGAAACTGCAAATATGGGGATCTTGCAAACAGCCAGCTGGTAGCTGTATCCCCTGCATTGATCAAGCCGTCGCTCTGTTTTAGACCGAGAGCGGCAGTATACTCGCCCAATAGCTGTGCGAATTCACCGCCCGATACAGGACGAGAGCAACACAAGATATATACCGGATTTCTCTGAAACAAAGTATATCCAACAAATACCACGCCAGTGTCTCGGAGTCATGAGTGACTGTACACAGGTATTACTGACTGAGTTCGGGATAGAGGCCTCAATTGCGACTGATATTCAGATGACACCGACCCCAGGCCCCTCCGGACACCACCTCCATATTCCCTGGGCGCTGGGGGCAATTATAGCCTTCTCTGTTGGTGTAACCATAATCGGCCTTGCTGGCGGCGTGGTGCTGACGATGCGTCGATGGATACAAACGCGGCAAGAGGGCGTCGCAACCGTGAACGAACGGAT
This sequence comes from Haloarcula amylovorans, assembly GCF_004681185.1. Classification (GTDB taxonomy): domain Archaea; phylum Halobacteriota; class Halobacteria; order Halobacteriales; family Haloarculaceae; genus Haloarcula; species Haloarcula amylovorans. The sequence goes on from NZ_SRIF01000004.1 coordinate 196,189, forward strand.
GGAAAACGTCTTTTGGGGAGTCGGTATCTCCGGCGCATCGGTGGGCGCAGCGACGCTCATCTCGGTTCAAGCTGCCGTCGTCGCTCTCGGACTCGTTGTTGTTGGGTGGGTCATTTGGTTGTGGACCTGATCACGACAAAGCATTTACTGGAGTCTATGTGAATCTCAACTATACCAGATTCTCAGCCACGTCGAACGTTCCTGACCCTCATTAGCGGCATTGGAGGAGTTTCGACTATCGCTGGCTGTACGACGCTAACTGAAGAGCATGCGTACCTCTATGTTCAGAACCATCAGGAGACCCCCCATAATATTGTGGTCAAACTCACGGATACAGGAACAGAATCCGTGGTTTACGAACGTACTTTTGAACTAGGAGGTGGGCAAGATATAGAGACAAACAATATCGTTGATGGCGGCGAGTACGATGTTCAGGCAGTCATGGATGAAAAACGAACAGTCACAGAGACGCTAGCTGCTCCGTGTCCTAACACTTCCTTTCATATTATAATTCGGGAGCTGGCAGTAGCACGGTGAGCAGATCGTATTGTGGCTGAATAGATCCGTACCTGTGGCTCTATGGATCACCATTTCCATGATTACTTCTAGACCTGTATGCAGTATCGGCTTTGCGAACTATTCTGTGACTGTCAGTAACGGCGTGACCGATACAGAGGAAAGGTTCAGCACGATGGCATCTTTCTATTCACGGACTGCAGTCTGTAATTCCCGTTAGGTGCGCGTGCATATTGAGCGATCAGTGTGGCCGGAGGACTGGGAGTACTCCTACGAGTCACCGTACGCATCGAGGAGGTCCCACTCCTCGCGCATCAGTTCTCGAACGCCGTGTTCGAGTATTCCCTCGCCGAGTGAGGTGGCCCGATAATACGAGTAGAGACTGTCGCTGTCAGGCGTCTTCCGTTTGCGATTCTCGACAAGTCCCACGTCGACGAGTGTATCGAGATGGTAGTGCAGCGTGTTCGACGGAAGGTCGAGTTCCTCTTCAAGCTCTTTTGCACTGTGAGCACCTTGTTCGGTAAGGAAATGGAGAATCCGAAACCGGGTTTCGTTACCGATCGCTCGCTGCATCTCCAGATACGCTTCGAGCGAGAGGAGACTCTGCTCCGGCAAGAGACCAGCTAGATCGTTTCTATCGGAAGACGAACGTCCGGTTTCGGCCATATACAGTAGTTACGCAAGCAGAACCATAAGTGCTCGCTGACTCAGCAGTCACAGAAAAGCAGCGTATTTATATACGGATGCAAGATGAGGACATCATGCGCGACCGTCTACTCGGCGAACTCGGTGACCTCGCCCATTCACGCTTTCTCGTCTATCTGATGGGCCCATACAAGACGTTCGACGTCGATGCACTGCAGAACGCCGCAGAGGACGACGGCGAGGCACTCCGTTCGATCCCAGAGACCGTTGATTTCGGTTCGCTTGTCGGGTCGGACGTGGATCTCGACCAGCAGGAGGCAGTACTCGGTCTACTGCTCTACGCCCGCGATCGGCTTCGGACTGACCCAGGTGTCAATGCGTTTCTAGCCATCGATATCGACATCCCGCTGGAGGAGATGGACGCTGCCACACAGAGTATCGAATTCGCGCTCGCCAGTAACGCCATCATCTATATTGTCCCGAGGATTGGGGATAACCTCGGTGTCGGCATCGAAACCGGTTCCGTTCTTGAGGCGATCTTTCGTGAACACGATGAGCGAACGTCGGCGGCTGCACAGCAAGAACGGGTCCTGTTCATCCACGAGTCCGGTGTTCGGAGTGCGATGATTGCTGCCGTGCAAGATCGGTGGGACGCTCGCATCTACTCGTATGACGATCGCGATGATCTTGTCCATCAGCTCCGGTTGTTCGTCCGTGAGCTCGCACGCCGAGAACAACATGGTAACCTCTCGCAACTGGATTGACAACCTCTCCACTTGTCTTACCCATCGCTCGTTACTCACAAGAAGGCAGGAACCAACCGCTTAATAGACGTGCGTAGTGACCAAAAATCAGAATTGGGTGAGAGGTGGTTCCTCAAATGCGGTTTTTACCATCGGTCAATTACTTATCTAAATAGTTATTTAAGTGAAGTATGAACCGGCGAGAGCTCCTTCAAAATAGCACTCTCCTTTTTAGCGTCAGTTTGTCGGGATGTACTGCCGGCCTTGATGACGATGATGACTGTCACTGTGGGAAAGTAGGCCCGCCAAAAGGAATCCTGATTCATAATGAAGGGGATACAGACCATACAGTAGCGTTCACAGCCTCGCTCACGTCTTCAGAGAATGAACAACCAGAATTCACGGAGGAAATTACCATTAGCGCTGGCCAAGCAAGGGATATGTCTAATGTCGCAACTCAATCAGGAGAATATCGTATTTTAGTGGATACAGCCGTTGACTCTGCCGAATGGGTAGCGAGTACTGGTCAATGTGGGGACTATCTTTTCAAAATAGTGCTGGATGGAGAGGAAATTAGCCGTCAACAACCCGGATGCGACTGATTTGAAGAGATGGCTTGTACTGCTGCTACTTCTTTCACCTGTATTGCCCACAACCGGGGCAGGACTTGTCACCTGCTGAGGATTTCAACAGAGCCTGTTCGTCGTATCCCTTGTCGCCAAGGAGAACCGCTACTTCCCCGGAATTCCGCTTGATGAGCGAGGGTGCGATTTGCGAGTCGTGTTTTCGTGTCGTCGTTACGTGTAAGTCGATAATTGCGTTCGATCCCGTGTCTACGAGGAGCGTGACTTTCAACTGCTGAATCGTCAACTTTATTCGCTTGGTGTAGTGTTTCGAGGCGTGACTACGGTCGAAGCCGGAGGCGTCGATTCCAACGACACCGTTGGTCGGGAGGAGTGTGACCGAGAGATTGAGCAAGACGCGCCAAACCGCCATACTGAGCCGGTTGAACGCCTTACATAACGTCGAAGGGGAGGAGAGTTCCTCCAGTTCGATGGCCCTCCGAATCCGAGGCATCTCGATGAGTTCGTCAAGCAGGGTTCGGTACGTCGTATTCTTTCGCACCTTGAGACAAAGCAGGACGATGTGCTGGTGAAGTGTGTACCGCTGTTTCGAGAACTTCGAAGAGTAGCGGGCAACAGTTCGCCGAGCCAAGTGATACGCCTGCTCAACGAACCGAAGCAACTGCGACTTTGGGAGGGCCTACATTCGGTCACATTATTGCTCGAACCTGTAACTCTCTGAGGATTTCAACAGAGCCGTATTGGAAGTCATCATGTCATCTTCGCCATCGGTTAGTCAGGCAGACGGTATCCCAACACACGTCCGAGGACAGTCAGGACCTTGAAGGCCCAATGCGGCGGACTCACCGCGTAGATATCCTCCTCGTGTTCCGTCGTCAGCATCGCCAACAGCAGGATGTCGTTGAATCCCTCCGGAGGCAATGACACACCCCGCTCCGTGACGAGTTCGTGGAACCGACGGAAGAACGCCTCGTGCTGTAGGGCGGGCTCGTGGACGTTTATGATCTCGACGGGGGTCGTGTTCCTGAATGTATGGGCCGTGCCTGGAGGGACGGTGTGTTCCTCACCAGCCGTTACCTCCATCCATTCCCCATCCATGTACACTTCCAGCACACCTGAAACCACTTCGTAGCGTTCCTCGGCATGTGGATGGGTGTGGACGAACGGGCCTTCTTCCGGGATGGTTTCGATCTCAAATCGCATTTCCAACAGTTCGCCGTCCGTGTCCGCTGTCGAACGCGTGATTTCCCAGCGGCCAGGGAAACCGCCCCAATCGAGGACGCGATCCTGCTTGCCGCGATCTACTGCCGTCATCGAGTTCCCCCCGTGGTATACTCGCTGTTCGGCATCGGTTTGCTTGTCATAGTCATTCACCACATTCTGTGCCGTCCGTTCCACCGCTTGTGTCGGCTCGAGGCACCTCCACGTAGCGGACGCCACGTCGCTGGATCGTGCTCTGATCCGAGCAGCTAGTGCTAGCGGTGAGCTCGAACTTATGTATTAGGAGAACAATATTTCTCTAACAGGGCCAGAGTGTCCGGATTACGAAAGTGCGAGGAGAAAGCCCCACCCTTTAGGGCGGGAATGAATCCGACAACCGACTACACAAACCACCGACAATAGCACGGCCTGATATTCCAACAGATACTTAATCAAACAAACATAATTACAAATGTAATGGTCACGGTGACTGTCACCGCGAAGTTCTACAACCCATCCCTCTCACGACGGAAAGAGTGGCAACGCGCCTCTCGCCTCTACCGTGGCACCAAACAGTTCTGCATCGACGGATGGGAGAACGGCGACTTCGGCAAATCCGTGACCACGGCTAGCATCGACAACGACCTCTACTCGGCCATTCAGAACCAAGCCATCCGAGAGGCCAAATCCGACCACAGTGAGGACGGAGCAGTTCGCTACCGAGAGAGCCAGCCGTTCGCCGTCAACAACCAGAATTGGGAAATCGACACGACTGAGAACGGCACAGTCGTCGTCGGCTTCCCATGCGTCTCCCAATGGTGGTACACCCCGATAGAAGTGTACGACGACATAGCAGACCCCGTAGACAGACTACTTGAAGGAGATGCCGACAAGACCCGTCTACAGGTCTACCGTCGTGGTGACGATTGGTTCTGTACGTTCAAGATCGAATACGACGCCGACACGTCGGGTGAGACGCCCATCGGTGTCGATATTGGTGAACGACATATCCTCGCTGTGACAGCCTACGGCAAAGACGAGTCGATGTTGGTGTCTGGTGGTGAGGCGAAGTACGTTCGACGCAAATATCGTTCCCTACGCGAGTCGCTTTCGCAAGTGGGTGCGCTTCGCGCACGTAACCGTGTGGGTGACAAAGAGCAGCGTCGAATCAAAGACCTAAATCACAAACTCTCCCGTCGCCTCATCACGTTCGCGGAACAGTTCGAGAACCCCGTCATTCGGCTGGAAGACCTCGAAGGCATCCGCGAGAACAGTTCGTGGTCGGGCGTTCACTCCTGGCACTTCCACCAACTCCAACAGTTCACCACGTACAAAGCCGAACGCGCTGGTATTCGCGTCGAGAAGGTTGACGCCTATCATACCAGCCAGCGATGTTCGGCGTGTGGTTCGATGGGAACCCGTGATGGCGACCACTTCTCGTGTTCGGAGTGCGGTCGTGGACGACACGCCGACCTGAACGCTTCGGAGAATATCGCACAACGGGAGGGAGAACCGTGCACGGCCTAACATCCTCGAAAACGCAGCGCGTTTTCGGGCGCACGGAAATCTCTGATTTCCGTAGCCTTCGGGTGAGGCGACCCGTGCTACCTCGCTGGTTGAACAGCCAGCCGTCGTTGACGCCTGTAGTTGACAGGGAGGAAGGCCCCATTGACAGGGCTACATGCGCTGGAAAGCACGTCCTTGGTCACAACTGGACGGCGACCTTCGACGGCCCACGCGAAAGCGTATTTGAGGCCCGAGGAAACGCGCAACCTGAATATCCCCTTCGGGGAATCCTCGCCCTTTAGGGCGGGGAGGATGTCAAGAAACAACGGTGTCAGTCCGTGGTTCCCGATCGAACTCGACGATGTTCATCTCGTCGTCCAACGTAAGAGTGAACACCGTCGTCTCAAGCTCGATAGAGAGTGATACGCGGAGGGGCTTCGCCGAGATATCGGTCTCGACGTTGTTCTGAAGCAGTTCGATGGCCTCGTCAACCGCCGGTGAGTCGATGTCCAACTCGGGATTGCCGGTCAGTTCGGTCGCCAAGACGAGACCTGTCGCGAACATCTCGACCGGTAACCGCTTGGCGAACCCACAGGTATCACACTTCATGTCTGCCCAAACCGGGAATGGTGTTCCACAGGTATCGCAGGGCTGGCCGTTTTTCACTTTGTGCACGTCACAGAACGTCACCGACGACGAGATCTGTCCTGCACACTCACGACAGATACCATACATCAGATAGGTTATGTCCAGAGCACACCGATAGAGTCCGGTTGCGAGTGTTTGCTCAGAGTCACGGGTCGTCAGACCTGCTGCTGGATAGTTCGTGAGGAAGAGCGTCCCAGCCGGCGCCTGATCGCCGAACAATCCGTAGCACTCGGTACACCTGACTCGGAGCCATTGATCCTCGTAGGTGACCGCAACGGCTGCCCCGCATAACGGACAATTCTTGTCAATCTCCCGGGAGAAGTTGAGGCGGCCTGCTCCGGATACGGCTATCACCGTTCTGGCGATCTGCTTACCCGCACTGCTCAGCCGGTATCCGTCGTCAGTTCGTCGGACGAAATGAGGAGTGAGTTTCGAGAGGTGGTAGTTGAACTTCCCGTTATCATCGATATCAATCTCGGTTTGTAACTCAGAATATGGCACTGTCTCGACGGCGTCAGAGCCGTCGTCGTATTCGTAGGCGGCACCTGCCCGCCAGAGTACTCGGATGATGTCTAGCCGTATTTCGTTCCCCAACGTGGCGAAGGCCTCGTCCGGGGAAAGCTTGTTAAGTTCGAGATCAGGAGTGAATCTGTTTTGGCCCATGATAACAATACACATTCTAGATTCATAAAACGCACCTCCAGAGAGTCCGCGGGAGACTGAGAAAATTGTACAGTGCGCACTGTGTATCCATCACTACCCCAGCAGTGTCTCTTCGACAAGACTTCATCACTGGTGGCATGCGTTTGTTTATATATGTGTCTCTCTAAGCGTCTAAATCGCTTGTTTTCGATGCCTTGAATATTCCAGAATTTATTTATTGCACCGGATTGCGTCACGGATTTCAGCCACCTGAACAAAGTGGAACAAAGGAGCAAGCGGTAGCCGAAATTCGGCGTTCCAGGGCTTCTATTGTCAGACTACTGATAAAATCACCTTCCGGCAGTTGCTGTATCACTTCGTCCCGATGCCGATGTGCACCGGGCTGGTGAGAACTGCGAGGCCGCTGCCACCGGAGCGCTCGCGCAGCATTTCGTCGAGCACCTCGCGAGCCGCGGCACGTTGCTCCTCGGTGGTGTCCGACACCAGCGTCCCCGGAATGGGATTGCTGTTCATCAGCCAGTCCCACAACTGTCGCCCGGAGTGGAACTCCAGCTCCTCGGCAACTGTTTCCACGCGCACGCCCTCCAGTCCTGCTTCCTGGAGCCGTTGGCGCAGCTTCTGGGGGTCCGACACCTGAAACGGGAGCGGTGTGGGGTCCAACGGAAGCCCTTCGAAGTCGGGGATGACCGCGCGCATAGCACGTAGGAAGAAACCGAGGAACTCTACCTCCTTCGGATTTCCGTACACGACGATGAAGACACGGCCACCGGGCTCAGTGACGCGAACTATCTCCCCAAGTGCTTGGGGAAGGTCGGGGAAGAACATGACCCCGTACTGCGATCCGGAGACGTCGAAGGAATCGTTCTCCAGTTCGAGGGCGTGACCATCCATGACCCGCGCTTCTACGTTGGAGAGTCCCTCTTCCTTTACGTTTGCCGCGAGGCGCTCGACCATGTCTGGAGAGATGTCCGTCGCTACCACCTCCGCGCCGAGGCGCGCTGCGGGGAGGCTGAGGGCCCCGGCGCCTGCCGCCACGTCCAAGAACCGCATTCCCGGTCGAAGATCTGCGGCGTCTAGGGCCGCCTTTGAAACGTGTGCATGCGTGGGGGAGACGAACTCGTCGTAGCCCGCCGCGATCGCGTCCCACGCCTCCTGAGCTTGCTGTCGTTGCTGAGTAGTCATCTTTCCTCGGTACTACCTACGCGCGTTGAGGAGATGAAGATGTCTCGTGAAAGATTTTACCTCTTGAAAGCCGTTTTCAGGTCCGCACCACTGGGTATCGGAACAGACTCGTCGGTTCTCCACGGATGGATTCTCGGATACGAGAAAGTTTGATCGGGTAATTCAGAGCTGTCTTCTGGGAACAAAGTGACTAGATGGAATACGCTAGTCAGTAGATGTGCCTACTTACCGAATCTGAGCGCCTCAATTTCAGACAGTCTGAATAAAGGACTCGGATTATCAACTACTGTTATTGTGAAACCGTGGAGACGGTAAGAAAGCCGAGAAGCGATGTAGTAACCGGTGCTACTCGTTTACAAGGATTTTTAGGAATACAGTGAGTTTTGACCGCTCATGGGAACGTCAGGGCCATCGTCGGAACACACCCTCGCCGAGACACTCGATGTGTTCACCGAGCGAGATGCGTTCGATACACCACTCACGACGAACGAGGTCGCTGACGCGTTAGACTGTCCACCCCGCACAGCCTCTAGCAACCTCGAATCACTTGCCAACCAAGGAGAACTCCAGACTAAGGCCATCGACGGGGCGCACCGCATCTGGTGGCGACCAACTGTCCAATCGCAGGTCAGTCAATCGACTTCGACATCCACACTCAAGCAAGCACAGTTCGACGAACTCGTCGAGGCGGTCACCGACTACGCCATCTTCGTGCTCGACGCCGACGGCCACGTCCAGACGTGGAACGACGGCGCAAGACAGATCAAGGGCTTCACAGCGGACGATATTATCGGCGAGCACTTCTCGCGGTTCTACACCCGGAAGGACCGTGAGGCGGGTCGCCCCGAGCAGAATCTCGAACAGGCACATGAGAACGGGCGCGTCGAGGACGAAGGCGAGCGCGTCCGCAAGGACGGCTCGCGGTTCTGGGCGAACGTCACCATCACCGCACTCCACGACGACAACGGGGACCTACAGGGATTCCTCAAGGTCACCCGGGATATGACCGAGCGCCACGAGTACGAGGAACGCCTCCACACGGAGAAAGAGCGATTCGAGACGCTCGTCAGGGAGGTCAAAGACTACGCCATCTTCATGCTCGATACGGACGGAATCGTCCAGACGTGGAACGACGGGGCGCGACAGCTCAAGGGATACGACGACGAGGAAATCATCGGCGAGCACTTCTCCCGGTTCTACACCCGGAAGGACCGCGAGGCGGGTCGCCCCGAACGAAACCTCGAAAAGGCACGGGAGAACGGGCGCATCGAGGACGAAGGCGAGCGCGTCCGCAAAGACGGCTCGCGGTTCTGGGCGAACGTCATCATCACGGCCCTCCACGACGACGACGGCAACCTCCGCGGGTTCGCCAAGGTGACTCGGGATATGACCGAGCGCCACGAGTACGAACAACGGCTCAAGACGCAACACGACGAACTCGACGAGCTCAACCAGATCAATGCGGTCATCCGCGACATCGATCAGGCGCTCGTCACGGCCACCTCCCGCGAGGAGATCGAGCAGGCGGTCTGTGACCGACTGGCCGCCTCGGACACCTATTCGGCAGCGTGGATCGCCGAATACACCGACGACTACAAAATCATCACGCCCCGAACGTGGGCCAACATCGACGAGGCGTATCTGGACGCGATTCGGACGGCGGACGCGGACCCCACCGAGCGAACGGAACGCGGCGTTGGGGCGACTGCCCTGAAAGAGCACACAGTCCAGCCCATTCACCAGCTGCACCGCAACCTTTCGGATGAACCGTGGCGAGACGCCTCGCTTGCGGAAGGTTACGAGTCGGCAATCACGGTGCCGCTCCAGTACAACGAGAACGAATATGGCGTGCTCACGGTGTACGCCGAGAGCGAGTCCGCGTTCGACGAGCGCAAGATTGAGGTGCTGAGCGAGCTGGGCGAGACGATCAGTCACGCCATCGCCGCAATCAAGCGCAAGGAGCGCGAGCAGACGCTCACTGCGCTACAGGAATCGACGCGCAAGTTGCTCAACACGGAGACCGAGACGGAGATTGGCGACATCATCGTCGAGACACTCACGGACGACGCCGCACTGGCCGACGCAGTCGTGTACCGCTTCGACCCGGACGCGAACGCGCTGGACCCGGTGAGTACGTCGTTCGAGTCCGCGCTGAACACGAATCAGTTGGCAGCTATTACTGCCGATGCGGACTCGACCCTCTGGACGAGTTTTCGGAAGGGTGAAACGCGATTTGTGGAATCAGTCGCCCCCGAGATGGCGGCAGGTGACCGTCGGACGATGGTGGTGCCGCTCGGGCAGTACGGCGTTCTCGCCGTCACCGAGGCCGAACGGGAGACGTTCGCGATGGACGCACAGGACCTCGTCCACCTCGTCGCGGCGACCGCGGAAGCCGCACTCAAGCGGACCGAGCGCGAGCGTCACCTCCAGAACCAGAACAAGCGATTAGATAATTTCGCCAGTATGCTGGCCCACGAACTCCGCAACCCGGTGAATATCGGGCAGATTTACAGCCAGCAATTGCCGAGTGAGACGGACGCGGATGCGGTCGAGTACGTCACGGAGGCGTTCGATCGGATTGATGAGATGATCGACGTAATGTTGGTGCTGACCCGGGGCCGCGAGGCGGTCGGCAAGCAGACGGCGGTCGATCTTGCGGACGCCGCACGCGAGGCGTGGACCGAGGTGGACACCCTGGATGCGATGCTGGACATCGAAACCAAGCGTAGGCTACACACTGATGAAACGTACCTGTACCACTTGTTCCGAAACCTGTTCGAGAACGCGGTCGAACATGGTGGGAGCAACGTCACGGTCACGGTCGGCGAACTCGAGGACGGGTTCTACGTGTCTGACGATGGGATTGGGATTCCGCCGGACAAGCACGACGCCGTGTTCGAGGAGGGGTACACGACGGCGGGCGATAGAGGAGGGACTGGCCTCGGGTTGGCGTTCGTCAACGAGTTAGCGGAGGTGTACGACTGGGAGTGCCGTGTCGTCGAGAGCGAGGACGGCGGGGCGCGGTTCGAATTCGCGAACCTTGATCACGACCCACAGTAGATCTGAGCATCCGATAGGGTTACTTCAGACAGCTATCTACACGTTGAATCCCGTTCACAACTATCATTTCACGGCATGAGGAGCGTGCTGAATACGCGCCCTCGGCTTTGTTTAGACGTGCTCGAGAACGGCTCTATATCGGTTTCAGGTCAGCATATACATGTCATCGTTGAGAGTTTTGACCACGGACCGAGGCGATGGTGTTCCTCAATCTTCGGTAGAGCAGTTGAAACGGAGATGTGGTCGAGACACGCTCCTCTACGTTAGCTCCATTTCCGAATCGGCTGTAACCACTCACGTACTACAGACCCGTACTCCTCGAATTTCGGCGGCTAAACACGGCCCGCGCCCTCTATTCAGCACGGTGATTTTGTCAGCCGCCGGGTAGTTTGAAGACGCTCCTGCAAGATACACACTCTGTACTGAACGATGTCTACATCACCCCTACTGCGCAATCCGTAGACATACATCCGTACCGAATTGGAGCGTTCCTCCCTTTGAGGGTCGATATAAGTTGATGTACCCGGGCGCGACGGCACACGAGATACTCTCTGCATGGCGTGGCCGCATGGCGGACGCCCCCGAAGAGGTCTTCTCGGAGGCGATGTTCTGGTCGGTTCCCGCGGTTCCCAATTTCCCGGAAGAGACACACGGTGAGCAGATCGTGACAATCGCCAGTGATGAGAGTCCCGATGAAGTCATCGGCGAGAACGAAGATCCGGAGCTAGTTGCCGCTGCCCATCTCGAACGGCCATTCTTATCCCACCCGTTGTCGAACTGTCACGCCATGGGAACAGAGGAGGAAGCCACCGCAGCGCGGTACTTCCGTCACGCAGTCGAGCGCCACTGGAGTCCCTACGAGATCGATCTCTCGACAGATCAGAATGTACTCGAAGGGATCAGGCGACGATCGTTCACGCAACTCCGTGCGACCGTGGCAATGTTCGGTGCCGGCGAGGAGCGCGTCACCGAGGATCTCATTCCACTGGCAGCGACCGTCAAGGAGCCTGCAGACCAGCGGTTCGTCGCGAGTCACGTCTACGAAGAGGCCAAGCACGCAGCCTTCTTCGATCGGTACTGGAAGGAGGTGATCAACCCGGTCGAAGCGGCACGTGGACTGGAAAGAACCGATCCGACTGCCGACCGATGGTTCACCGAACCCTACGAGACAGTGTTTGACCGGACAACCGACGCGATGGATCGCTTGCGAACAGACGATCGTCCCGAGACACGCGCCAGAGCCTACTGCCACTACCATCTTACCATCGAAGGAGTTTTCGGACAAACTGGATTTTACGCCATCGAGAAGACGTTCGGGTCGAACACAGACGGCCCATCGCTTCCGGGACTCGTAGAGGGGTTCGGAGCCGTCAGACAAGACGAAGGCCGCCACGTCGGATACGGGATGGAGCGGCTAACGAACTTGCTGGAGACCGGAGCGGTCGAAGAAACCCTCGTCAGACAGACCGTTAGCGATCTCGCTGCGCCGGTCGATGCCGTCGTCGGGGCGATGGGCTGGAAACACTTTCCGGGTCCCGATGGAAGCGACCTCGTTTCGTTCGTCACCGACCAGCGTGAGAACCGACTCGAGCAACTATTTGGCGACGAATCAGTGAGTCGATCTGGCCGAAGATCTGGGCGAGTACAGTGACCATGCGCGCAATCGAAGTGTCTGCGTATGGTGATAGTGACGAACTGGCACTCACAGAGCGACCTGTGCCCGAGCCAACAATCGGTGAGGTCAGTATCGCCGTTGAGGCCGCAGGCATCAACTTCGCCGACATCGAGCAACGCCGCGGGAACTATCCTGACAGTCCGAGTCCCCCGTTCGTCCCCGGACTGGAAGTCGCCGGGATAGTCCTCGAAATTGGCGACGATGACGACACCGGAGCAAAGACTGATCTGGTGCCCGGTGATCGAGTCGCGGCACTTACGTCTCGTGGCGGCTACGCGGAAATCGCGACAGCGCCGATCGAGACGACCATCCGGATTCCAGACTCGCTGTCGATGGCCGAAGCGACAGCGCTGCCCGTTCAGGGGCTGACCGCCCACAACACACTCCACGGGTGGGGCAAGCTGTCGGCTGGCGAGCGCGTTCTCGTCCACGCCGGAGCCGGTGGCGTCGGATCGCTCGCCGTCCAGCTGGCCGATGCTGCTGGCGCAACGGTGTACGCCACCGCGAGTACTGCCGAGAAGCGTACACTTACAGCTGATCTCGGTGCGGATCACGCGATCGACTACACGACGACAGACGTAGCCGATGCCGTACAGGAACTGACTACCGGCGAGGGCGTCGATCTCGTGCTCGACGGCGTCGGCGGGAACGCCTTCACAGCAAGCGTCGAGGCGCTTGCCCCCGCCGGACGAATCGTCTCCTTCGGAATGGCCAGCGGCTCGGTCCCGACAGTGGCGACTCCCCGACTCTTCTTCGCGAATCAGTCGGTCGTCGGCTACCATCTCGAACATGCAATCGAACACGTCCCCGAGCGGGTCCTCGATGCGGTGCCAGCGCTCGTGAAATCGCTTGGAACGGGTCGTCTAGAGGTCGTTATCGACAGAATACTCCCGCTTGAACAGGCAGGGAAGGGACACGACGCGCTGTCGAATCGTGAGACGGTTGGAAAGGTCGTTCTCGAACCATGAATGCAGTGAGAGCGAGTCCCTGAACCCCCAAACGAACGGAAGTCGACTGGAACCGAGGCGGTTTTGGCCGATGCTCCGAAAGTGAGTCATATGTCTGACGTTCAAGAAGTCGACGATCGGACCGAACAGATCGTCGCGGATCGCCTACGAGTCGACGAAGACACGTTCGATGCGACGACGGAGTTCGACAGTGAGACACTCGACGCGGAATCGCTCGATATGGTTGAGATCGCGGAGGCCATCGAAGCCGATATCGGCGTCCACATTCCCGACGCGGCTCTCGAAGACATAGACACCGTCGGCGACCTGAAGAGCTACGTCGCCGATCGCGCTTGAATGACGTCGAGAGATGTCGTCGTGACGGGCCTCGGTGCAGTGACTGCCCTCGGTGAGACGGCTACGGAAACGTGGGCGGAACTCATCAACGGCACGAGCGGCGCAGGTCCGATAACGCGGTTCGACGCGGAAGCCGCCGGAATTCGGGGAGACATCGCCTGTGAGGTCCAGTCCGATCCCGAAACGATTCCGCCCGACGACCCGATCGACGACCGAGTGATGGGTCGGTATTCACAGTTTGCCGTCGCTGCGGCCATCGAAGCGGTCGACGACGCTGGGTTCGATCCCGCTGCGCCGGACTGGACGGCCAAGCGAACTGGGACCAGTATCGGCTCTGGACTAGGCGGTCTCTCGGAAATCGAGGCTGCCGCCGGCGAGCGCCCTGCCCCCTCGTTTCTCGTGACCGCGCTAACGAACCTCGCCCCCGGTCACGTCAGTATGTTCGTCGATGCAAAGGGGCCAAATCGCGCGCCGGGAACGGCCTGTGCAGCAGGAACACACGCTATCGCCAGTGCGGTCGAAGATATCCGTCAAAATCGGGCCGATATCGTGATCGCTGGAGGAACCGACGCTGCGATCTCGCCACTGGGCGTCGGAAGTTTCGACTCGATGCGCGCACTCAGCAATCGCACCGACGACCCGAGGGCGGCAAGTCGCCCGTTCGACGCCGACCGCGATGGACTGGTGCTTGGCGAAGGGTGTGGAATCGTCATCCTCGAATCCCGTGAACATGCCCGAAACCGAGGTGTGGGACCATACGTTGCCGTTACCGGGATCGGTCGGACAGCCGACGCACACCACCGGACGCGCCCGGCCGAAGGTGGGGACGGCCTGCGGCGCTGCATCGAACGGGCACTCGACGACGCTGGCCACGGACCATCGGTTGTCGACCACGTTAACGCCCACGCGACGAGTACACCAGTCGGCGATGCCCGTGAAACCGAAGGTCTGCAGTCAGTGTTCGCCGACACAAATGTTCCGCCAGTTACGAGCGTCAAAGGTCATCTCGGCCACGCATTGGGGGCTTCAGGCGCTATCGAGGCGGCCGTCGTCGCACAGACGATCAACACTGGGACGATCCCCCTAACGCTGAACTACAGAACGCCCGACCCAGACTGTGACGTTCCGGTCGTCACCTCACCACGGGAGATGGCCGTCGACGTGGCTATCAGTACGTCCGCCGGGTTCGGTGGAACCAACGGCGCACTCGTCTTCGAGCGTGTCTGAGATGACCGACGATAACCCCCTCGAACCGGACTTTGAAAACCCGATTACCGTGTGTCACGGCGTCGATATCATCGCTATCGACCGTATCGGTGACCTCCGCGCGGAGTTCGGCGAGTCGTTCCGCGATCGGGTGTTCACCGACACCGAGCAGACCTACTGTGAACAACAGGCCGATCCACCCCAGCATTATGCCGCTCGCTGGGCAGCAAAAGAAGCTTTTCTCAAGACCCTCACAACGCCGTCACCGACAGTTCCGACCCACGCTATTGAGGTCTGTCGGCGGGATACCGGTCCACAGCTCTTGTTAGCCCCAGTTGCTCAAGCTGCGCTCGAATCAACACTCACAGCGCAAGGCGTCGATCCCGACTCAGCTGACATCGCGGTCAGCCTCAGCCACGATCAGTCCGCTGGCTACGCGCTCGGATCGGTGACTGTCGTCGGCGTCCGGGGACAATAACCCCTATTACCAGCCCCCGCGACTCACCTCGATAGTATGGTCACCGCGGAGTCACTGACGAGACGTTCAGGGACCGCGTTTGTCTTCCCCGGACAAGGCAGTCAGCACGTAGGAATGGGGCGTGCGTTCTACGACGAGTGGCCTGAGATGCGAGCAACGTTCGACGCGTTCGACGCGACGCTCGATATTGATCTGCGGGAACTGTGTTTCGATGGGACAGCCGAGGCGATCCAACAGCCGAGTGTCACGCAACCGATTCTGCTGGCGACGGGGATTGCGACGCACGAGGCAGTCACAGAGCGGTTTGGCGTCGAGCCAGCGATTGTCACCGGTCACAGTCTCGGCCACTTTACCGCACTTGCAGCAGCGAACGCGATGGAGCCAGCAACCGCGGTTACCCTCACCCGCGATCGAGGCCGCTGTATGGAGGCAGCGGCGAGCAAAGACGGCCCGGGCCGGATGGTTGCAGTGCTTATGGCCGACCCAGCGGCGACCGATGACGCGTGTTCGACCCGGGATGACGTGGGCGTCGCGTTGTACAACGCCCCGCGGCAGACAGTCATCAGCGGGACGAGCGACGGCGTTGCTGCAGTGCAAGAGACACTCCAAGCGAGGTCTCGCGCCCGCTTCCGCAAACTCGACGTCGGCGCGGCGTTTCATTCGCCGGTGATGGCCTCGGCAGTCAGTTGCGTCGAAGCCGCGATGGCCGAGGTGACGATGCACGAGGCGACAGTCCCTATCGTGTCGGATGTTTCCGGTGAGACATACACAGCGCCAGCTATTGCCCGCCGTGATCTGACCACCCAGATCACGTCGCCCGTCGACTGGGTTACCGTCGTCGAGACGCTTCGGACTCGTGGGATCGAACGAGTCGTCGAGTTCCCGCCCGCTGGCGTCCTCTCGTCGCTCGTCGAGCGAATCGCACCGGAGATAGACTGTCTCACTCTCGAAACGCCTGCCGACGCACGGGAGGCGTTCACGTGATGGATTTCACCGGCGAGGTCGCGGTCGTCACCGGCGGTACGCGTGGTATCGGCCGTGCGGTCGCACAGCGACTAGCCCAGGGCGGCGCGACCGTCGTCGCAACCTACCACGAAAACAAAGCGGATGCCGAGGCAACCGAGCAACTACTCGCCGACTATCCCGTCGAGACCGCCGTCAAGCAGTTCGACGTTGCCAAGCACGAAGCGGTGGCAGCCACCTTCGAGGTCATCACCGAGCGATACGGCACACCGACGATACTCATCAACAACGCCGGAACAGTCGCCAATAGCCTGCTCGTCCGGCTCTCACCCGAGCGCTGGAATCGAGTCCTCGACGTGAATCTCTCAGGAACGTTCTACTGCATGCAAGCAGCAACGAAGCAGTTACTTCAGAGCGAGCAGGAAGACGGCCGCATCGTCAACGTCGCCAGCGTCGCCGCCCTGCGTGGATGGGCTGGACAGGCAAACTATGCAGCGAGCAAAGCCGGTGTGCTCGGCCTCACTCGGGCGGCAGCGCGCGAACTTGGGAGTAACGGTATTCGGGTGAACGCGGTTGCACCGGGCTACACCGATACGGAGTTACTGGAATCGACAGGCGGCCACGAGTCTGAAGTAGCCGAAAACACGGCGAGTGGCCGGTTGGCGACACCCGAAGAAGTTGCCGACGTGATTACGTTCCTCGCGAGTGACGCCGCTACCTACGTCAACGGTGAGGTCCTTCGGGTGGACGACGGCCTCGTGCTGTGAACGCATTAGAGCCACTGGTAGTGTTTAGTTTGAAGCAGGCTTTCTGGACCATCGTGAGTCGCCTTTTTTTGATCGTTGGATATCCCATCGAGTCGAGTTATTCGATGGTATTCGGTGGTGAGAGCCCCACAACGTACGATTGATACCAGTCTTCATCGCCGGCTCGGGTGTCCGTTCGCGCTCCACAAAATCCAAACCAATCCCGTTTCTATGCCCGCTGAGGCGGCTGATTTCTGGCATGGACTCCAAGAAATTCGTCTGCTTCACTTTTCACCCTTAACTAAACACGACCCCCGCATCGCTGCAAGCAGCCATCAATGAACCCCTAGCCCGAAGACCACTGACCAGCAGACCCGCCTCGCGATCGTCTCCATCATCGTCGCGACGGGATGGTTCGCCGGCATCGCGCTCGCGGCACCCGTCGGACCTAATCCGTCTGTGTTGCTCACCTCTCTCGCACAGGCAGTTAGCTGCTCAACGTCTCGGCAGTTGCATGGCTGTCACAGCGAAACTCCTCGTATCGTTGACCAGCGCGTGACGGTGTAATTGAGACAAGGCTAACCAACAGACCGGCATGATTTGTTCGAATGTTGGTTAGCTAGTTCGTCAGATTCCCTCGAACCGCCATTTATTACTCAGCACAGTATCTGAAACAGCTGTTAGTTAGGTTGCAGATTGAGTCCCGGTCTCTCTGTCAGAGACAGCGAATCTTGAAGGCGATCTGCTGAATACAAAGGAGGTCAGAACTTCGGTCGGGGTTTTTTGCCTTCATAGATGATGGAACAGTTTATGGCAGAGGACATCTCTCTCGATGGCCGGACGCTTGTTGGCGTTGCAAACACCGATGCCGGTGAAGTGAGTGGGGATACCCGGTTCGAGTTTGAGCAAGAGGGCGAACGGATCTACGCACACCTTGTACGTGTACGTCCCCTTGAGGCCGATGTAGAACGAAGAGAGCCGTTGTTGGCCATCAAGAATTAATTTCAGATCTCCTGCACCATCTGGCTTTACCTTCGAGTTTCGAGCCTGCGCATTTGTCTCAATCCACTTCGTAGAGGTAATGTAGTTCTTGATAAAGCCGTACATAGTATACTCGTCCCAATTTTCTTCTTGGAGATCCCAGTAGAGAAAGGTTCCAATCGGATATCCTTGCAGTATCGAGTCGAATAGATCCGTAATCTGGTTCCGCTTCCAGACAATTTCACGTTAGATCGCTGGCAGGAGGTAATCCCCATTTTCGATTTGTCGAACTGCATCGCGGATTGTCACCCGTTGATCATACATTGATACCGATGGGGGAGTTCTAATTCTTAACAGTTCTCACATCGCACAGTTGCCGAGTCTAAACTGCTAGCTGAGCCGGATTTTGATTTCCAGACGAACTCTCGAGAATTCCGGCATTATATGATAGAGAAATCCAACATCGCTAACGCTCGCAAACACCACTAGAAATCCGACATGACGGCGTCAGTCGGGCTCGTAGGGGTCCATCGCTGTATCGAGACGGTAGACATCGTCTGCTACATCGAAGTCGTCATCGAACGCATACAGATAACCCAGGCCCTCGGTTTGCATATACGCGATCAGACAGGCATCGACGAACGAGAGTGGTTCGTACTGCCGGAACAGGGCTTTCCCCGTCGCGAGGGCGTCAGCAGAGAGCGACTCGATGTGAAAGCGTGCGTTCTCCTCAAGTCGGTCAAGCAAGTCTACAGCGGCGTCGTGCCCGGCGTGGGTCGTGAGCCCGTTGAGCGTCTCCGCAAGTACGTAATCAAGGACGACTGCTTCTGGAAGCGAGCCATCGTCGATGCCCCGAAGTATCGGGAGCGCCGTGTCGTGGGCACTATCTCGTCGATACGCTGCAGCAAAGAGGACGGTCGTATCAATCAGTGCGCGGGGCATTTACTCGACGTCGACGCCCCAGGTGTCGTGGTCGATCGTCACGTCAGTTGCCTCATCACCATCGTACCCATCGAACTCGGCAAATGTTCCGGCACGCTGTTGAATGACCTGTACTCGAACACTGCCGTCGTCTTTGACCTGCCACCGGAGCTGGTCTCCGTCGTCGATGTCGAGTTCACGCCGAATGCGTGCCGGGATATTGGCCTGGTTGCCCGAAACTTTACTTTCAGCGTCGATTCGGTCACTACTCATACGGTACCGTATGCGACCGGGAGTGAAAAGACTAGTGTGTCGTCACACTACGCGGCCGTACCCGTCTCTTTGCCATGAATGGCACCCGTCTTCGATAGATCGCTCGGCAGCAATATGTGTCGCCGAATCCTTTTGCCAACGGTCCTCTCACCACAGCCTGTGCCCCATCGCCCTTCGACTGACGAGTCCACGCGGTGGCCCAACTGGCACGAAGAAACCCACTCCCTCGATTACGAGGGCCACGACGTGCGCACCATTTTCAGCGAACAACTGCGCGACAAGGCTGACGCCCCGCGTCCCGAACCCGCAACCTTCGGCAATTTCGACCCCAATCCGGACGGTCCTGATCCCACCGTCTGGCCGCTCGACCACTACGATCTCGGAGCTCCCGCCGCCGTTGATGACCTCGTCCGCATGACCAACACGTTTCCGGTACCCCACGTTGCGTGGGTCACACCCGAGTACATCGAATGGAAGTACGGGCATGATCCACGAAGTGTCGAGGTAGCGCCCAAAGACCTGCCGTCAGGACAGCAGCCGACACACACTACTGGACCTGTCGAGGTGACCGCCGGCGACCCGTCGATGGAGCTTATCGATGACCGTGTCGAAGCGCTCCAGCGCCTCATCGCACTCTGGAACGGCAAGGTCGTCCGAGGGAACCATCTGCTGGCCGACAAACTCCCGAGCTGGGACAGCTTGTTTGGCGACCTCAATCAAGCCGAGCTTGAACGACTGCGGACCGATCCTATGGTCGATCAAGAGCTCGTCGAGGCGTTCGGTGACCACGCGTGGTTTGCCGACCAGCGGTCAGTGTTCCTGCGTACACAGCATATTCTGCGGAAGACGGTCGAGTACGCGCCGACATTGAAGGCTCGGACACTCATCAGCGAACGCGAGGAGTTCCCGGCGCTCGACGGTGACCCCAAGGAAGGGCTCACCCACAGGGTGACTGTCGGCCTCTGTGCGGTCTACTATGCGTTGCAAGGGTGGGCCACGTGGTCGTACCAGCCCGTGGATGACTACGTCGTTGACCTCGTTGCTGAGAGCCCTGCTGGCGACCGACATTTTCTGGAGGTGCTCACGGGCCACCACAACTGGGAACTCTATCGTTCGACGTACCGGAAGCTCGCCGACTTGAACCAAGACGGCAGTCCGGTCGTCGCGTTCGATGCTCGCGACACTGCGTATGATATCTACAATCACTGGCATCGTGCCGGGCTGGGTGAGCTGCCGCTGGGCCCCCTCGACTCAACGCCCCGCATTGCCTGGGGTCGCGAGAAAATTCAGGAGGCCTACGCCGAGGCAAGTACCGACTGGGTCATCGTGGATTGGTTCACGACCGACTGGCTGTGGCGCCATACGTTTGGGCCCAAGGGACCCGCCGTCGACGAGACCGCTGTCAAAGTCAATGGCGAGCAGTCTTGGCTATATGATGCAATCGAAACCGGTACAAAATTGCTTCTCGATGTCGCCGTGTTGGCCGTCGTGGCACCGATCCAGCAGCGGCGTTTCTGCATGGAATGGCCGAGAAACACGATCTCTCTGAAGCTGTGTTTCTCGTCGATGGCTACGGCTATCTGACTGCCCTTGCTCGATTAGATCTGAGCGGTCGGCTTGACTCCATCGACCGAAACCTCATCGAAAAGTGGTTTCACACCTTCAAAATGCGCATCGACCGCTTTCATCACTCGTAGGTGGGCAGCCGGGCCAGCGTCCGCCGGTGGCTTGAACAGTTCATGCATTACTATAACCAGCAGCGACCGCATCAATCGCTCAACAATCGAACTCCAGCTGAGGTGGTCCTAAACTAGACAGTGCCGGATTAGCGATCCTGTCGCTTGGATAACAAACAGAGACACCAGAGTCCCTGTCAGAAAGAACCCTGGGTCCCCTGTTGTTGAGAGAAATTCTGATGGCACCCATGGGCTATCGAATACTGTGAGAACCCATCCAATCAGGATGTACCCAACAAAGAAAACAGCACTGAGAAGCATACCACGGGCACCCCAGACAGCTGACCACCGTAGCCAGCGCTCGAGTAGTGTGGCCATGCGGGCTCGGTTCGAACGCGGGGGTGCCTCAGTGATCATTCGCGCTTGATGTACAACTTTCTAATTGTGGCCAAAGCTGAATCCCTCACCATCATTCCGCTGTACTGTGAGGACCGCATTCTCTGACTCTTCTGTCACGGTAGCAGTGATCGAACCCGTAACGAACTCCCGGAGACGGGTTTGCGTCGGCTTGCCTATTACAGTCACATCATAGTGTGCGGACTCGTTGATGATTGCCTCCGCGACGTTGGGCGCTTCAAGGTGCCACGTGTTCAGTTCGACAGATTCGGGGAGACGCTCCCGGGCCGTTTCGAACAGTTCTTCAACCCGTGTTACTTCAGCCTCGGTTTTCTCCTCAGACACGTGAAAGAGGTCAACGGGAGCATCTGCGCCCACCCCGAGAGCGCCTCCGACGATGGCGCCGAGGTCACAATGTTTGCCTTCGGCGATCGGAACAAGCACTGATGCGACTCCCTGACTAGCACGCGAGTACGTAGCTGAGACAACGTCACACGATGCTTTCCTTCGCATTCTGTCGGCCGCATCACCGCGGAGCCCTTCTCCAAACAGTTCAGGTGTATGTTTATCCAGGACGACAAGCTGAATATCCCGTTGCTGTGCAACGCTAATCGCTGTTTTGAGTGGGCTGTTCGTCTCTTCGATAATCAGATGTGCCTCGGCAGTGTGACCCTTATCCAGATTGGCTTGCAGTAGCTTTCGACTGACACGTGTAGTCTCCGAACTATGGGAATCAGCGTCTGTAAGCAAATCCAGCACGATAAGTTCCCCTCCCACACCCTCTGCAATATTCAATGCAGCCTCAAACGTGAAATTATCGTGTGAACTGAAAATCGGGTAGAGAATGCGCGGTGGAGAATCTGGAGTCTCGGACCGCTCCAGAAACTCTTGGAGACTCGTTTCAGTATGAGCCATGGGCTTACTGATTGTCTATCCGTAATAAATCCACACCATCGCTCCGGATTCAGAAGCTAGAATAATATATATTCTCTATACGGTGGACTGGTAACGGTGGAGACAAACAATTGATAAAGCAGTCCCGTAGAGTATGAAGTATGGTTCGGAACACAGCTACCGGAAGGTATCAGACTCAATGCATTGAGACCGGGTTTAGGTGGCTGTAACATGCCTGCACCGTTGTTCACTCATGCGTTGGTGCCTGTATCCTCACCGAAGGACGCTAAAGCGACGATGCGAGCTATTCGACCGTACCTGGAATCGGCCGGTGGAGACCTAACCGTCGTTAACGTGATTGAGAAGGCTGGCGGCGCACCGGACAAGGCCTCAGTCGAACAGCGGGAGGCATACGCCCGTGAAATATTCGATAGCGCCCGTGATGCGCTGGCGGACTCCGAGCTCACGCTCACTACCGAAATCCGCTACGGGACCGACGTTGCAGAGACGATTATCGAAACCGCACACGAACTTGACGCGAGTGCCATCGTCTTCACTCCACGAGGTGGCAGCCGGTGGCTTCGCCTGTTGACCGGCGACGTGGCACTGTCTCTCGTCTCGGAGAGCGACCTGCCCGTTATCGCACTACCAGACCATGACTGACCAGGAACTCGCACGCGACCTCGGCTTTCTCGAAGCGTACACGATCGGCCTTGGGACAATGATCGGTGCCGGCATCTTCGTCCTCCCGAGCATTGCCGCGGAGCAGGCCGGGCCCGCGAGCATGATTTCCTTCTTCGCTGGCGGTCTAGTGTCGCTGCTCGCTGCCATCTCGCTGTCGGAGCTGGCTACCGGGATGCCGAAAGCCGGCGGGAGTTACTACTACGTCAATCGCGCGCTCGGTCCGTTCTTCGGTAGTATTGTCGGGTGGGGCATGTGGGCTGGACTGACCTTCGCCAGTGCCTTCTACATGATCGGTTTCGGTCAATACCTGCTCCCTGGGCTTGGACAGTACATTGGCTTCTTAGCTGGATGGGGTGAGATTGGGATTACCGTCGCAGCACTCGTCATGGCGGCGCTTTTGACAGGTGTCAATTACTACGGCGTCAAAGAGACTGGGACGCTCCAGAACGTCATCGTCCTCACACTGGTCGGCCTCATCGTCGCCTTTCTCGGCATCGGGATTCTCGATGGCCCCACTATCCAGAATTTTAATCCGAACGGCTGGCCGGCTGTCGCGGCCACTATCGGAACCGTCTACGTTACATTCATTGGATTCGAGGTGATTGCAACCAGCGCCGAGGAGATCAAGAACCCGAGCCGGAACCTCCCGCTGGCGATGATTGCGGCCGTCGTGACGCCGACGCTCATGTACGTCGGTGTAATGTTCGTCTCGACGGGAACACTCTCGATTGAGGCACTCGCAGCCTCGCAGATTCCGGTCGCTGACGTGGCGACAGAATTCATGGGCTCGATCGGCGCGCTGGCGATGATTGTCGGTGCCGTCCTGGCGACTGTATCGAGTGCCAATGCGAGTATCCTCTCGGCGGCGCGTGTGAACTTCGCTATGGGTCGGGACCGCATTCTCGTGAACTGGCTCAACGAGGTCCACGACCGGTTCCGAACCCCATACCGTGCCATCTCCGCGACTGGCATCATTACGCTCGTTCTCATTGCTATCGGTGTTGGTATCGGAACACTCGCCGAAGTGGCGAGTTTCATGTATCTCGTCACGTACGCGCTAGTCCACGTCGCTGTCATCGTCCTGCGACGGGCTGACCCTGAAGCCTACAACCCATCGTTCCGGATTCCGAGCGTGCTGTACCCGGTCGTCCCGGTTCTCGGGTTCGTCGCCTGTCTCGCCATTCTGCTTCAGATGAGCCTCATCGTGCAGGCTATCGGCGGTGTTATCGTCGTCTTCGGTGTCATCTGGTACTTTGCCTATGCCCGCGACCGGGCACTCAGCCAGAGTCTGGTCGGGGAAGCGATTGCGCCAGAACCTGCGAAAGTCGCCGACGGACAGGGCCGCTACCGAGTCGTTGTGCCGGTGGCCAACCCTGAGACCGAACGGGACTTACTCCGAATGGCGGCGGCTAGTGCACACGCACACGACAGCGCGTCAGCTGAGATCATCGCGGTGAACATCATCGAAGTCCCACAGCAGACGTCGCTGACACAGGACCTCACCTTCGAGGAGGAACGCGTTGAACGCCAGCAGGAACTGCTGGACTCCGCTAGGGATATCGCCGACAATCTTGATGTCGGATTGCGAACACGCGCTATCGTCGGCCGCAACGCCGGTTCGGCGATTCTGGACGTCATCGAAGAGGAGGACGCGGACCACGTCTTGCTCGGTTGGGAAGGCAAGCGGAGCCGGCGGGAACACGTCCTCGGCTCTACCATTGACCCCGTCATTGGCCGCGCGCCCTGTGATGCGACACTCGTGAAAATCGGACCGGAGGACGGGCGCGCGACAGGCGACATCATGGTTCTGGCCGGCGAGGGGCCACACGCTCCAGTCGCCGCCCGCCGAGCGACGGAGTTTGCCGAGGCCTCCGGCGAAAAAACCTCGGTGACGCTATTCAACGTTCAGGAACCGGGCGACGACGAAGAGGGCCTTTCCCCACAGGAGCGTGGGCAGGCGCTCATTGAGGAATTCGTCGAACGAGCCGACATTGAAGGGCTGGAATATAACAATCGTATCGAGGTGGCCGAGGATATCGAGGGGACAATTCTCGACGCGGCCACAGAGTATGATACAATCTGTGTAGGCGCGACCCGCTCCAGTGCGGTGACACAGGCCGTTTTCGGTTCGCTACCTGAGACTATCGGTGAACAAACTGACCGGACTGTGGTTATGGCGCGGGGTCCCGAAGAGTCCGCGATGTCAGTCCGCCAGGCCATCATTCGACGTCTCGAATCGTAGAAAGTGGGTGTACTGGGAGAAGGGGAAAAAGGGATTTGCACGCACCCTCTATTTCTCGTATGAGTCGGCGTCTCGACGAAATTGACAAGCGCATTATATATGCGATGCAGCAGGATGCACGGAACATTT
Organism: Haloarcula amylovorans; assembly: GCF_004681185.1. Taxonomy (GTDB): domain Archaea; phylum Halobacteriota; class Halobacteria; order Halobacteriales; family Haloarculaceae; genus Haloarcula; species Haloarcula amylovorans. The sequence continues at coordinate 221,504 of NZ_SRIF01000004.1, forward strand.
CGGCTCCGATGATCGCCGAAGAAATGGACGTTTCTGCCGGGACGATTCGGAATCGAATCAATCAACTCGAAGACGCGGGCATTATCAAAGGATATCACGCTGATATCGACTACGAACGCTGTGAGAGTCGCATGACTAATCTGTTCATTTGTAACACTTCGGCCAGTGAGCGGGAGAATCTCGCCAGAAAGACGCTCACGGTTCCGGGAGTCGTGAACGTTCGTGAGCTCCGGACAGGCCGCGGGAACCTCCAGATCAAGGCCGTGGGCGAGGAGATGAGCGACCTCACGCGAATAGCCCATCAGCTCAGCAAACTCGGCTTAGAGATCGAGGACGAGGATCTGATCCAGGAGGAGTATTTTACACCGTATGAGCCGTTCGGGCCGGACGGCGCGAGCAAGCAGGGCGCAATGACCGATATGGTGTCGCTTTCCGGCGGCGCTGAAGTGGTGGACGTAACAGTCAGCAAAGACGCGCCGATTGTCAATACGACGCTACGGGAAGCCAACGAGCAATCGCTGCTTGGCAGTGAAGTGCTTATTATCGCCATCGAACGTGGAGATGAAATGATTACCCCCAAAGGTGATACGGAAATCTGTTCCGGTGACCTCATCTCGGTGTTCGCCCGGGACGGCGTGCCAGAATCGACCCTGGAGTCGTTTGGCAATACGAACCAGCCGATGACACCTTCGTGAAGGCCCGACCGATTATTTGTTATTTCTAGACTGGTCGCATAATCTACCACTCTTCGGATTGCTGTCCTAAACCTCCATAGTATGTGGATGAAGTAAGATAGAGGGTTTTTTATTTCTAGACCGTAATTTTCTCCAAGTGAGCCCTCGTTCACGTCCGCGGTGTGTCGGCAGGCAGCGAGACGAGCAATGCGTACAGTATACTGATTACGAGGGACACAGCGAAAAACGGCACCAGTAGGACATATAACATATGTACATAATCACTGTCGGAGCTGGCGATATCGGAACGCCGCTCATCGAAATCGCAACGGGAACCGGAAACGAAGTCGTGGTCATCGAAAAGGACGCTGCGAGAGCGGATGAAGTCGCCAGCGAGTTCGACTGCATGGTCATTAATGCGGACGCAACGATCAAGGAGACGTTAGAGGATGCCGGGGCCGAACGCGCAGACGCGATCATCTCGACAACGGACCAGGACGCGACCAACGTCATGATCTCATTGCTCGCACAGGAACTCGAAATCCCTGGCATCGTCTCAGTCGTTCACAACCCCGAGCACATGAACCTCTTCAGGCAAATCGGCGTCAACACGATGGAGAACCCACAGCGCCTTATCGCCGAATCGCTGTTCAGATCTGTGGACCGGCCATCGATTGTCGATTATATGCGGGTCGGCGATGTCGCCGAAGTGTTCGAGATCACGGTCGCGGAGGACGCACCGATTGCCGGCCTAAACCTCATCGAGGCGGACGAGAAAGGACTGCTCGACGAGGACACGCTTGTCGTGGCGATCGAACGAGAAGAATCGGACTCACCCATCACTCCGCGTGGGCAGACTCGTATCGAACAGGGGGACCTGTTGACAGTGTATTCCGGCACGGGAGCCACACCTGAAGTGACCGACATTTTCGGCCACTACGAAGACCACGAAACGAACAATTCGAGCGTGTTCAGCCTATGAGCAATCGGCCTTTCGCCCATCGGATAGCGTGATACCCGTGACAGTCCTCGTGACCGTGACACAGCTTCGGACCCTCGTCTATCGGACGAACCAGCAGTACGTATGAGCATGATCGTAAACAGACGGACTGTCGGACGTGACGTCGGTCGCATCGTGCAGGCCATCTCGTTGATGATGGTGATCTCTCTCGTCGTCGCAGCGGTGAACGGCGAGTTCTTTGCCATCCCGGCCTTCATTGTCTCAGCGGTTATCGTGGCCGGTATTGGGAGTCTACTCGCCTGGCGCTATCAGGACGCTGACCCACCGGAGAAACGTGAGGCGATGGTCACTGCCGCCACCGCGTGGGCGCTTGTCGGTGTGCTCGGCGGGCTGCCGTTTCTCCTCATCGCGTGGACCATCCAGCTCGACCCGCTACCCGTCTGGATGAACACGCCGGCGATGGACGAAACGACCGCTATCTTTCTCAATCCGCTGGATGCCGTGTTCGAGAGTATGAGCGGCTTCACTGGAACCGGACTGACCGTGGCCGCTGTCGAAGAAAAACTGCCGCGGTCGCTTCACTGGTGGCGGTCGTTCATAGAGTGGGTCGGTGGCGTCGGGGTGATTGTCCTGACTGTGGCTATCCTTCGGCGGGGTGGAAGTAGCGGTTCCTACACCCTCTACGAGAGCGAAGCACGCTCCGAGAAGATTCATCCGAGTATCGTGACCACCGTCCGGGAGATCTGGAAAATCTTCGTCGGGCTCACCATCGGCTCGATTGTTCTGTTTCTCTTGGCTGGCATGCCGCTGTGGGGCGCGATCAACCACGGGATGACCGGGATCGCCACCGGTGGGTTCTCCGTTCACGCGGCCTCGATTGGCTTCTACGACAGTCCGCTGATCGAGTACGCGACGGTGCCCATCATGGTTGCGGGGAGTATCGCGTTCCCAATTCACTACCTCATATTCAAAGGAGAGGTGCGGAATTTGTATACCGACCTCCAGACCCGATGGGTGTTCATCTGGTTCACCATTGGCTCACTCATCCTCACGGCAATTCTGTACGCGAACGGGCAGTACGCGACACTCGAAGAGACGTTCAGGGTTGCGCTGTTCCAGTTCGTCTCCGCGACATCGAACACTGGCTTCGGAAGCACAGCAATCGGTGGCGGGACCGAGCAAGTCTGGAGTGCTGGTGCCACGTTATGGGCCTGTCTCGGCATGCTCACCGGTGCTGCAGCGGGTTCGACAGTCAGTGGCCTCAAACTCATCCGCGTAATAACGTTGATCAAGGGAACTGTCTGGCAGATTCAGGACGTGTTCCGTCCGCAATCCGCGATCGCGTACTTGCAGATAGGCGACCGGAAGCTCAGCGAAGAACAGACCCAACGTGAGTACACAGAAGCGACAGTCGTGTTTATCCTCTGGATTACGTTCCTGGTTATCGGCGTCGCAGTGTTGCTCCGTGTTCTCTCACCAGCTCATCCACTAGAATACGTTATCTTCGACGTAATGAGTGCACAGAGTAACGTCGGTCTCAGCAGTGGGATTACCGGGCCGAATATGCCTGATACTGCAAAAGTAATGTTAATACTCAATATGTGGGTCGGCCGGCTCGAAATCATTCCCATCGCGGTGCTTGTTGGCTCCGTCCTGCAGCGGTTCAATTTGTATCGATAATTCACCATGGGCCGGTTGTCCTATTCGGTGGTCTCAGATAACTCGTCGGCTGACTTGAGCGAGTAGAGGCGTTTGCGGGCATCAGCGAAGTAAATCTCCTCGCGAACCACATTTCGGTCCTGAAGTTCCGTCAGGGCATACCGGACAGTACGCACTGAGAGTCGTGTTTCATCGACGAGTTGACTCTGGGTCAGCTCCCCCTCGTATTCCAGTGTTTTGTAGACGAGCTTCGCACTGGGCGGCGCATCAGCAAGGTGGTCATTCGCATCTGGTGCCACCATATGTGTCTCTACGGGGACTACCGCTACAATCCCTCGGGTGTGTGCGGCCAGTCACGCAAATTGGTATTGTGCGATTTCGGTTGACCCACAGTTTGGGCAGGCAGTCGTCTCTTCGTCAAGCGTCGTCCCGCACTGCCGGCATTCTCGGATGCGCGTATCCGACTGCCGTCGTCGAGAACGCCGTTCGAGGCAACGACCGCAAGGTCGAGTATCCCGGAATGGCTCACGCGGTATTCGGGTCCCCGCAGGTGGGGAGTCTCGGAAAGACGGAACGCGAGATCGACGACGACGTCGAGTACGAGACCGGCACGTACGCCTACGAAGACCAAGCGCTCGGGACCACGCTGAACGACGACGATGGGTTCGCGAAGGCCATCGTCGGTGCCGACGGAGAGATCCTCGGTTGCCACATCATCGGCCCGGAAGCATCGACCCTGGTCCACGAGGTGAGTACGGCCGTCGCGGCCGGTGCCGACGCTGAGACGATAGCCGAGACGATTCATATTCACCCGGCCCTCTCAGAGATCGTTCAGGGGGCGTTTCGAGAGGTATGTGACGTGGCTCCGTCCGGGATATAATTTGAGGCGCGTAGAAGGGGCGTCTGTCTGTCGAGACGCTCCAATCGACAGTCGAAACAAACAATGCAGTTCCCGGAGGCGCTGTGAGCTGTCGTGTAACCGTCGACTGAGAGAAGCGTCCCTCGCCAGCGCACCGGCATTTAACGCTTTCTCCAATGCCGATAGATTGGGAATCCACACTTCGCCTATGTGTCGCCCCGCTCGCGGTGTAGTTGTATGACGACACTCTACGAACGACTCGGCGGTGAAGACGCAATCGCGGCAGTTGTGGACTCGTTTTACGACCGTGTCATCGACGATGACCGCGTCGCGCACTTTTTCGAGGGGACGGATATGCAACAGCAGCGAGCGCATCAGACACAGTTTCTGAGCTCGATTATGGGTGGGCCTGTGACGTATTCCGGTGGGGAGATGGATTCGGCGCATAGTCATCTCGATATTCACCCCACGCACTTTGCGGTCATCGCTGAGTTGCTTGAGGAGACGATGGTCGAATTCGATATTGCAGAGTCGGATCGGCAAGCAGTGCTCGATGCACTCACGCAGTACGAGGACGCTATTGTGCAGTGTTAGGGCCCGCGTGGGTTCGAAGGTTCTCTGTTGTGTGGTCAGCGTGGGGAACTCGTGTAGTCAGTAGTCGGCTCAACAAACGGGTGCACTCCCGCTTCAACGGCCCGATCCCGCTTTGTAACGAACGGTGCGGATCACCCGTACATGCTTTCCTTGACGAATGGTCGTGCGACTGGTATGATATCTCGCCCAAAGGTAACTCTCTAAGCCCGCGGAGTCGGTTGGGAACGACGGAACTGAGCTTATGGCTACTTTGAGGCTAAATTCTCACTCCTTTTCGAACGGACTGTCAGGCAACCGCGGCCACAGAATCCCGCTTATCCAAGCCATGTATGGTGAGCAGAGCGTCACCAAGACACCCGTGAACAGACATACGATTGCAGTTCCCAAGTAGACGCTAGCTGGTAGCGCCGACTCTGCAAAGAGCTCCAGCACGAACCCCACGTAAATCGAGAGTACGACGGAACCAGTGAGGAGCATGACGAACCCAAGCAGCGCAAATGCCCCTGGCCCAGTCCGTGAGTGTTTCTTCAGAAGGGCCCAGAGGTCGGCGTAGAATCGCTGTACCGCCATGGTGGTCTCTGTGTGGCCAGGGTCATGGACGTCGACGCCCCACGCATAGGTGGTCTGGCCGTCACGACGGTCGAGCCACTCGCTCATCGTTCCAATGTGGTTGCTAATCGTCGTCGTCGAGCAGTCGAACGTCTCGGCGAGTTCGCCCTGCGTATACTGGTGATCGGGATTGGCATACAGCAGCGCAGCTATCTCGAAGAATCGGTTCCCCTTTGCCTTGAACTCCTTTGCAAACTCCGCCGGCATCCGTGCCATGGACTTGTGTTAGACAATCGGAGAGAATAAAGGGCTGTATTGGGGGTTGTTGACGATACGGGGCAGGGTTGATAGCTATCAACGGGTATCTCGGGGCTGTAAACGGTTATGTCGGTTTTTATCACTGTCTACCTTCTGGTTTGCCTGTGATGTCAGGAGACAGAGACGCTGCCGGAGTGGCAACACTGGGTATCGATCTATCGCGACGGCTGGCGGTTCGGCTACATCGTGTCGATGACCGATGGGTGGAGCAGGTATGAAGGAGTACCTGCCGGTCAACGTTATCGACCGAATCGAGGGCACGGAGTATGCCGTCGAGCGGTGCACGTGTTGTGGTGCGACGCATCGCCACGGTGGGGTCCCAGAACAGTTGGCCGTTGGCGAGACGACCCGTCGGCATGCTCGCTGTAAGCAGCCTGGACCGACGGTATACTTGCTGAAGCGAACAGCCGAGACCGAGGTGGTCAGCGATGGCGACTAAGCGATGGTCAGTTCTGTGGGCTTACCTGCAGCCTCGTGTGACGGCTGGCATCGTCCTTGGCCTAGTACTCCTTTCAGAAGCGAAAATCGGCATCATTGGAATCCCGAATAACTTTTCTTTCCGAGACAATCTCTCTCCCAAGGTCAAAAGTTCGCTCTGTGAGGAAGAACTACAGTTCCCGGCGTACGACGCCCAAGAGCTAATCGAAATTCTCGAACAGCGTGCTGCTGTCGCATTCCACGACGATGTAATTGATGACGGTGTTATCGAACTTTGTGCTGCCTATGGTGCGAAAGACGCTGGTGATGCACGGCAATCACTTGACCTCCTATGAAGACGGGTGATTTAGCACGAGATCAAGATACAGACGTTATTACAGACGATTTAGTTCGCCAGGCGGGAGAAGCTCTTGAACGTGGCCGAATTCGTGAAGGAATTTCCGGACTCACCCAGCACGGACACTTGGTTCTCTACGCGCTACTCACACTGGAACAACAGGGCCAAACACCAGTTCGGTCTCGTGATGTTCGACCACGATACACAAAATTTGCCGAGCAAATAGGGGTAGACCCACTCGTTCCGCGCCGAATGCGGGATCATCTTGGCGAATTATCGATGCTGGGTATCATCACTAGCGTTGAACGGAATGAAGGCCGTCGAGGTGGAACATATCGTGAGTACTCTCTCGATATGGATGTCAGTATGGTTCTGACTGCGCTTGAAGAGACAGTCGAAAGCGTTGACGTCCACGAATCTGTCGCAGACCTTGTCAGTCAGGAGACCACACTCACCGAATACACCTGACTTCCTCGGAGAGACCCTCGAGCTTTCACGAAAGTAATAGTGAGTGTTGGCCGAAGAACTGCGGACATAGTGGGGTTAGTTGGACATTCTTTCTCTTGAATCTCGCCGCGCTTAACCAGTGAGGTCCTCTATCTAGTGCTCCTGTTTATTTGAATTAGAACAAGCCGACGTACTAGCACGGTTCGAACCGAGTTGTCTCCGCACTATTGACCGTGCCCTCCTGGGCGAGGCCCCTCCGAAATTAGAGGTGGGTCAGCACAACCCCGTACGCATTAGCGTATCAAATCCTGACGCCGAGGGCGTCTACCAGTTCAATATCGTACTGAAACTGCTAACCCGATCGTGGTCTCGATCGAAAAGCTCCAGACATAGTGGTGTGTCGTTAACCAACCTTTTGGCGGCTAAATTGGCAACCGTTGGTTAGTCAGTTTTCTGTCCCTCTGCCGAAGTGAGGGGACGCCCTCTCGAAACATTATCGATGAGACTATCCCAGATTACGAGCGATTTGAGCGCCGCCAACTAATAAGGGAGTTATGACAAGAGGCAGACGGAATTAACTGTGTATCGATGAGACAGTAACACACGAACTCCTTGAAGACACCGGTGCTGAGGCCATAATCGAGTTCGTTCCAGAAGAGCATCTGTTCGGTACCTTACCATCAGAATCGTTTTCGAAGTCAATCAAGCTCTCGTGTACTTCTATCCGGGCTTAATGGCTGTGAAAGCACAAAACGCTGGATTGAAAATGAGACCTTCTACAGGGTGATCTTTCGGAGAGGAAAACCTGTCTTGGGCGCTTTCTTTCCCTAACTGTTGTAATATATCTACACAAACACTTTTGACTATGCGTTTGCGTGTACTGAGTATATGACGAATAATACTGGAGGTAACGAGAATACGGCATGTGGAGATGGCACGGCAGAGGGCAAAGGATCACGACGTAGTGTTAACCGGCGAGGATTTATTGGAGCGCTCGCGGGTTTCGGTGCGGCTACCTCATTGCCATTAGGGGCAAGCGATGCAACTGCCAAACCAATAGCATCCGGTCCAATTCAATCGTCATACACGGTACAGTCGCCAGATAATACTGTAGCCTTCGAAATCACACTCGACGGCACGGAACTCCGGTATTCGGTTTCGTTCGACGGCCGGACGGTAATCGCCGACTCGAACCTCGGAGTGACGCTTGGAAATGGCGAACTGAACGGCAACCTCTCTATTACAGGCAGCCAGACGACATCACACGACGAAACGTGGCAACCAGTCTGGGGCGGGTTCAGCGGTGTTCGAAATCATTACACACAACTAGAGCTCGGCGTCGAAACGACTGACTCCCCGAGACGTCGCTTGACCTTGGAATGTCGTGTGTTCGACGATGGGATCGGCTTTCGGTACGTCTTTCCGCAACAGCCAAACCTCGATGAATTCGCCATTAATTCGGAGCACACTGGCTTCGAGTTTGTGGAAGATTACGAGTCGTGGTGGATTCCGAACGACTGGGACAACTACGAGTATTTCTATTTCAACACACCAATCAGTCAGGTCGACGCTGGTATTCGGCAAAACCACGATAAGACGGCCGATCCGCTTCCAGTCAATGAAGACGCTGTTGATGCACAGGGAGTTAACACGCCGGTAACGTTGAAAGCCGCTGAGGATTGTTATCTGAGCATCCACGAGGCAGCACTGACCGACTACGCCGGAATGACGCTTGCACAAACCACAAATGGGACGCCAAAGTTCGAATCGGCGTTAGTGCCACGACCGGATGGGTCGAAAGTCTGGGCGACGGCTCCTCACGCTTCACCATGGCGGACTATTCAGTTGGGTAGATCACCGGGTGATCTGATAGAGTCCAGGCTCATCCTGAACCTAAATGAGCCATGTAAAATCGAGGATACCTCGTGGATAGAACCCCAGAAATACTGCGGCCCGTGGTGGGACCTCCATATCGGCAAGTCTGACTGGCCCAACTCCGGTGATTCGACTCTTCCGGTCGGTGCACGCACCGACAACGTCAAGCAGTACATGGACTTCGCCAGCGAGCACGGCATCGGCGCGGTCCTCGCAGAGGGCTGGAACAAGAACTATGATATGCCCGAGAAACAAGATTACACCGAGTCAGCCGACCACTTCGACCATCGTGAGGCGTGGGACTATGGTCAGTCACTCGACCCACCGGTAGAGTTCATGGCGCACAACGAGACGCTCGGCAACGTTGACAACCTGGATTCCCAAATAGACGCAGCGTACTCATGGTACGGTCGCGAACCAATCAACTCGATAAAGACGGGCTACGTCGGAGAGGACAACGTCACGCTAAATGACGAAGTGCACCACCATCATGACCAGTCGATGGTGAAACACTACCGTCGAGTAGTGACGACCGCTGCCGACAACCAACTGCTGTTGAACGCCCACGAACCCATCAAACCGACGGGTGTCCGCCGGACCTTCCCTAACTTCATGACTCGCGAAGGGGCGGCCGGACTAGAGTACCAGAACTTCAGTCTCGACGGCGTGAACCCGACGCATACGGTGACGACGCCCTTTACACGGATGCTCGCCGGCCCTATCGACCACTGTCCGGGCATCTTTGACGTGTTCTACGACGAGTACACCGGTGGGTTGCAGGCCGACCCCGACTGCCGCGTCCACACGACCAGAACGCGGCAGTTAGCTCACTATCCGATGTTCCTGAGCGGGCTCCAGATGGTCTCGGACCTGCCGGAATACTACACAGACGGTGCAGACGGTGATTGGTCGCAGGTGTTACCCGAGTTCGCCTACGTCCGCGACGCGCCCGTCGACTGGGACGAGACGCGCGTTCCGACGGCCGAGATCGGGCAGTACGTCGCCATCGCGCGGCGAGACAGTGACGAGTGGTGGATTGGCGTCGCTACGGACGACCAAGCGCGAACCATCGACGTACCGCTGGAGTTCCTTGACGACGACATCGCGTACGCGACGACGGTCTACTCCGACGCCGGCACCGCGGACTTCGAGACGAATCCGATGGACGTCCGCGAAGACGAGTTCGTCGTCGAAGCGACCGAGACGCTGACCGCTTCGATGGTCTACGGTGGCGGGCAAGCGCTCCGGCTCGAGCCGGCGACCAACGCACAGGTGTCGTCGCTTCCACGGTACTCCTCGCCCGAGCAGGACGACTACGAGGTGACGATCACGGAAGAACCGATAGCGGGAGAGCGCTTCATCACCGTCGGCGGTACCAACGACGGGAGCGTCGTCGGCGGCGAACGGTTCGAAATCCGCGTCGACGGCGAGGTATACGACGAGGTACTCGTCCGTATCAGCCCTGACGGTAGTACGTTCGAGGTTCCAACAACGCTCGACGAACTCGGGGCCCACGAGATCGCGGTCGGTCCTGTGGACGAGGCCCCTATCGCGACCCGCACTGTCTCCGTCCAGACGGACCTCCCACTCGGGGACCCCGTCGCCAAGTGGGAGGACCCGAAGGGTGACGACGACGGTCCCGGTTCGTACTACTACCCGCTGAACGGCTGGTTCACCGACGGCGCGTTCGACATCGCCACGTTCGAGGTCCGAGAAACCGACGAGCGCTACCAGTTTCTCTACACAATCCACGGCGAACTGATGGACCCACGAGCAGGGAACGCCGGTTTCACTCGTGGATTCTCCGTCCAGCTGCCGGAACTATATGTCCGTGATCCGACCGCGAATCGGGTCTCCGAGGCGACGCAGGCTCGTGACGGCGTCAACGCGGAACTCGCTGAACCGTACCACTACCGCTTCGAGAATATAGAGGGGACGACGCAGGTCCAGCCTCGAGTCGCGGCTGCCGACGGAAGCGTCATCACCGAGGACGTGAACGTCTACGCGTCATCGGCCGTGGACGCCATCATGTTCGACGTTCCCAAGAACGTTTTCGGGCCGATTCGAGCGCTCGAACTCTGTCCACTCATGCTCGCCGAAGATGACTCGCGCGCCGACCGAACCCGGCCGATCATCAGCACGGAGACGTGGGAGAACGGCGCGTCGTGGAAGGACGACTTCCGCTTTGGCGGCGGCCGCGACGACGAGATGAACCCGAACATTATCGACATGATCACGCCCGATGGAGTAAACCAGAGCGACGCACTGGCCTACTCAGCGGACCGACAGGCACGGTTGCCGATGGTCAAGGTATCGAAACATGTTTCGAAGGCGGTTCGTTCGGCGTCCGCGCACAAGCAGTGAGGGCGATTTTCGAACCGACGAGCAACAGAGGTGAAACACTGAAGGCGTCGCGTTCTCCGGGTCACCGACGCACGACCTCGAATAGAGTTTTTGTATTAATACTGCAATAGTAAAGCTATAGTATTCAGCCACGTTGTGTTCGAACGCTGCCAGTGAAACTGGGGAAGGCAGCATCCGTCGACTGACGACGACTCTCGATGCGGTTTACTCTCCGCCACCCTTTCTATGCGAATCGGCGAATATCTATCGACACACCGTCTTTACTCAGCGTATCGGGCGACGTTGGCGCGCTCGGACAGGTCTCGTCCGATACTATCCGAAATAGTCATCTCAAACCCATTATCCAGCAGCCGTCTCGAATCTGCCTAGAACTTCTGTAATAGAAGTACAGAAACTATTATTTATGTCCTCCATTAATTGTTGTGTACATGCCGCGTGACTCAGGCAGTACGGGGAAGGCAGGAGCAGAGAAGGACGGACGAAAGACCACAGCGCTCGGCCGGCGGGACTTCTTAGGTGGAATAAGCGGACTGATAGCCGCCGCGGCGTACACGGTAGACGTACCCGAGGCTGTCTCCGGCCAGATCGAGAACGGCAACGACGGCGACGTGCAGACGGTTACGTCTCCAGACGGGAGCATCGAAGTGACGGTGGACCTCGTTGACGGCCGGCCGACGTACGCGATGGCGTTCGACGGGTCGACCTACGTCGACGCGTCGTCGCTCGGATTCGACTTTCAGAACCAGTCGACCTTCGGCGTGGCGTCTGATGGGTCCACCGGTGCCGCCGTCACCGTCACCGGAAGCGAAAACGGCACCGAAACGGAGCGGTGGGATCCCATTTGGGACCAGTATGACAGCGTCGCCGAGGAGTTCAATTACCTGCGTCTCAGTCTCGAAGAGACAGGGAGTCCGAACCGGTCGGCGAACCTCGAACTTCGCGTGTTCGACGATGGTCTCGGCTTTCGGTTCGCCTTCGACGACGATTTCGCTGCCAACAGCGACAAGACCGTCATCACTTCGGAGAACACGCAGTTCAACTTCGCGGACGATTACACGGCGTGGTGGATTCAAAACGAGTTCGTCAACCCCCGCTTCGAACAGGAGTATGAGGAGACCGTCCTTAGCGACGTCTCTGCCGGAACCCGAACGATTCGGCCGAACGGGAACACGATTCAGAACGGGGCGCATACGCCGTTCACCGTCAAAGCCGGCGAGGACGCGTATCTGAGCGTTCACGAGGCAGACCTCACGGACTACGCGACCATGTCGCTCGCACCGCAGTCCGAGGACGGCGGGACCGACTTCACCGCCGAACTCGCTCCTCTGCCCGATGGGACGAAGGTCGCCACCGAAGCGCCAACGGTGACGCCGTGGCGGACGATACAGGTGACACAGACGCCCGGTGAGCTCGCCGAGTCGTCGCTGATTCCGCTGCTCAACGACGACCTTGACGAGTCGGTGTTACCTACCGTTGCCGGCGAACCCGACACGAGTTGGATTACGCCGCGGAAGTACGTCGGCATCTGGTGGACGATGATCGCGGGCAACGCTAAGTGGGAGTACAAACCCGACGCCGACATCGAGGCCAACGGGAACGATCCGGCGGCGTACATCCACGGTGCACGAACCGAGCGGATGAAACGCTACATGTCCTTCGCCAGCCGAAACGGCGTCGACAGCGTCCTCGTTGAAGGGTGGAACGAGGGGTGGGATAGCTACCCCGGATCCGGAGCGACGATGGACTTCGACCAGTCCTATCCCGATTTCAGCCTGACCGAGGTCACGGACTACGGCCAGTCGCTTGACCCGGCGGTGGAGATGACCGCTCACAATGAGACCGGTGGGAACCTTGACAACTATGAGGAGCAAATTCTGGACGACGACATCTTCCAATACTACGAGGAAAACCACATCCGTACCATCAAGAACGGTTACGTCTCCGACGCGGGCCTGATCCACGAGAGCAGCGACAACTCGCCGACCATCAACCACCACTGTCAGATAGCGGTCAACCACCACGAATTAGTCGCCCGTGAGGCGGCGGGTAACCGCCAACTGCTTGAACGCCACGAAGCGGACAAACCCACCGGCAAGCGCCGGACCTACCCGAACCTGGCGGCCACCGAGACGGTGAAAGCACAGGAGTTTGACGGGTTCAACGCCCTCGCGTCCGACCTCGGCCCCGACCATCACGTTGAGTTGCCGTTCACGCGGATGCTGGCCGGCCCGACGAGCTTCCAACCCGGCATCTTCGACATCACGTTTAACGACGACACCGGTGGGCGCATTCAGACGACGCGCGCGAAGCAACTTGCCATGTATCCGACCTACAATGCCGGGATGCAGATGGCTGCCGATCGTGTCGAGGCGTACGTCAACCCCGAACTGGGTGTTGGTGAACTCGTCCAGGCTGCGGCTGGGGACCTTGACGGGATGATTACGGCCGACAACTGGCGGGACGCCTTCGGTACTAACTACGTCGCGGTTGACCCGAGTCGCGTCCCGTCCGGTGCGTCAGTGTCCTTTTCGGTTACGGATGTCCCTGCCGACGGGATATACGACCTCCATCTGCGCTATGCGAGCGACGCCGAGCAGAACGCGAGTCGGGTTGTCGAGGCCGGACGGACCGGAGCGACCCTTCGAGTGAACGACTCGTCGGAAGCCATCGAACTTCCCTTTACCGAGTACTGGGACGATTGGCAGGTGTTCACCACCTCGGTCGAACTCACCGAAGGCAAAAACACCGTCGCCGTCGAATTGCACTACGACGACTCCGGCGACTCTTTCACCGGCGACGTTGGCGGGTTCAACCTCAATACGGTCGCTGTCACCGAACAGGGCGAGACGTCACCGATCCCGAGCGAATATGCCGGCTACACCCCCGAGAACGAGAACTTTGACACGGAGCCCGAGTTCGACTTCCTCGAAGCGATACCGGCCGGCGACTGGGACGATACGACGGTCGTCGACGCTGAGATCGGCGAATACACCGTTACGGCTCGACAGTCGGGCGAGGAGTGGTTCGTTGGCACGATGACCGGCGAACGCGGGCGTGCGCTCGACGTGCCACTCGATTTCCTCGCACCGGGACGAGGGAATGAGCGGGCGAACGAAAATGGCGCGCCAGCGAACTGTTCGAACGTTCCTCGTGGGCCAAAATACGTCGCGGAGATGTACAGCGACGGCATCGACGCATCACTCGACGGAGAGCCGACTGACGTCCGAATCGACGAGGCCATCGTCGACCCGAGCACGACGCTGCTGGCGTCAGCCGTGGCCAGCGGCGGGCAGGCGGTCCGTCTCCGGAAGGCTCGTGGCCGCGAGCGAGCCGAACTCCCCGAGTACGAGCGACCCGAACAGCAATACGATACTATCTCCGTCCCGGAACAGACCTACGTGACCTTCCCCTTCGAGGTGGAGATAACTGGCTCTCACACCGGCCAGTTTATTGGCGGCGAGGAGTTGAACGTCTACGCCAACGGCGAGCAGGTGGACACTATCCTCGTTCGGTTCTCCTCGACACAAGAGACGGACAGTTTCAGCCTCACCTTCGACGAACCCGGTGAGTATGAAATCACCGTCGGGCGGTCACTCGACGGCGCACTGCCAGCACAGACCATTAGTATTGAGGACCCGTACGCCGCCGAACTTCCCGAACAGTATTCGACGTTCGCGTCCGCGCCTGCCGAGTTCGGCCGTATCGACGACAGACTCCTTATCAACGCCGCTGGTGAGGATATAGAGACGTACGCCGACGAGTACGGGACCATCTACGTGGACGACGGACTCGGTGAGAGCGGCACGGTCACGGCGGAGATTCTCGACCAGGAGAACACGAACTCGTTCGCCAAAGCGGGCATCATGGTTCGAAACGACATCACCGGAGCCAGCGAGTCCCCCGGTTACCTGTTGCTGGCGACCTCACCGCTGCTCGGGCCGTTCATGCACGTCGATACCGACGCGAGCGGTCGGGTCGACAGTTTCACCGGGTCGAACGTCTCCTACAGCTTCCCGACGCACCTTCGACTCGAAAAGGAGGGTACGACGTTTACTGGACTGGCGAGCGTCGATGGCGGGTCGACGTTCACCGAGATTGGTACCGTCGACGTTTCCTCTGCGGCCGAGGTGCAAGACGCCGGAATGTTCGTCACCTCACACAACGTGGGTGTAAAGAGTAGAGTGGCCTTCGACGACTTCGAAATCACGGAGTAACTCGCGACGGCGGTACTCGTCTACCCAGACGGGAGCCGCTCACTCGGCGACGTCGAGCGTGATGTCCAGCGCTTCGTAATCTTCGACGATCGCGTCAATCCCGCCGACCGTCACCACCTCGCCGTCGTAGGAGACGCTGAGACCGTTCTCGACGGGAAACGTGTTGGTGAACGGCTCGATTAGCCCCTGCCGAATCTCCACGATGGGAACTTCGTGCATCTCGGTGAGTTCGCCTGTAGTTGTGTGCTGTGCACGAATCGTCGCGGTCAGGTCGTTGCCCGCCCGTTTGTGGAGTGTCGCGTGTACCAGCGCATTACGGAGTTGCGGATACGACTTGGGCAATTCGTCAGGTTCACAGAGATACTCTTGGTCTGCGATTCGCCAGTAATTACTCAGGTAGGTACTGAAGAGGTTGCCGGCCACGGAGGAGCGCGTGAGCGAGACGGCGCTCCCCTCGGCCCCCTCGTCGATGAACAGTTTCGGCTCGTCGTGGATCATAATTTCGTTGTCGACCGTTAAGAGCGGACGCGGCTCGGCGTCCCACGTTCGAACGATACTCGCACGACCGACGAGTGAGCCACGGTCGAACTCGTTGAGTCCGGGTTCGGTCAGCAGAACGTACACGGTAGCATCGCGGTCGACGGCAGCGGCCAATTCCGATTCAAATCGCTCGAACTTGGCCGCCGGCATGCAGATAAATACTTCCTCCGTCGCGCGGTCGATGAACCGCTTCCAGCGCTTGATGATCGTCTGTCTAGACTTTATCAGCTCTACTTCGAGTTCGGCGGGCTTCTGATTCGCCAGTTGCTCCGTGACGTCCGCTTTGACCTCGTCGAGTTGCTTGTTGATCCCCTCGACAACGCTCTCGGGGTCCTGTGCCCGGACCATCGATGGTCTGACGTGGTCGTTGAGGAAGACGAGGCCGCGCTCGTCGAGTTGTTCACACATCTGGTAGACGTACCGCTGAGACACCTCGGAGTCAGCGATAATCTCGCTGACCTTGGCTTCACCGTGGTCAAGAATCGTCAGATATGTATCGATTTCCTTAGACGAAAGACCGAGAAGTTGGAGATTGTTACGAAGACGCTCTTCAGTCATATACAATACTGCAAGAGTGCCACTAAAAAGCTTCTCGCTAATTGTGTTCGTTCGATTCGAGATAATGCCACTTTTTCTCTCATCCTCGAATGTTGGATAAAATCCTATTAGATCTATGCCACATTTACCCCTCTAAAATCTAAGTCCATCGCCCTGAATCTGTGAGGCACCGTGTCATTCCCCGATGTTGGAGGGGATTTGTCAGTTCATGGTCGCACCGAAACACGAGTCTGACTTCGTGTTTCGCGGCGCAGACAGCACAGACGATTCGCAGCTCCAGCTGATTCATACTCATCTCCCAAAATTGGCTGAGGCGGGCTATATCGAATGGCATCGCGAGACCGGCGAGGTTTCGAAGGGGCCTCGGTACGACGAGATCGAACCACTCCTTGATCTGATCGAAAATCACGCAGACGAACTCCCGCCTAATTGGCCCTGACCTGTCTCAAGTTGGACCGAGTTGCTCCGCAGAGATTTCTGATTCTTCTGCTATACGTCTAGGTAGTCTCTCGATCAGTTGTAGTCCGCACTGAGCGTTCGCTCTTCATCGATTCGCAGTCACTCACCGCTCATACAGCACTACAGCATGATTTTCTGCCCCCCGGAGGAGGTGCGGGGGCGTACCCGAGAGTGCGTTCCGATAGATACCAATGGCGACGATCCAAACCGACCTTCCTGACGCAGAGACGTCTAGCCAGCAAACCACGCACTCCTTCGACGATTCAGACACCCGAGCCGACGACATGCGTGACCAACTCGATGCGTGGGTTGAGGACCTTGCCGAGCTGACCGACGAGGCCCAGGCCAGCGAGCAGTTCCAGCAGTGGCTCGAAGTCCAGTCGACGTTCCACGATTACTCGGCCCGGAACACGCTGCTCATCCAGTTGCAGTGCCCCAACGCAACCAAGGTCGCTGGGTACAATACGTGGTAAGCAGAGTTCGACCGACACGTCCAGCAAGGGGAAGACGCGATCTGGATCTGGGCACCCATCATCACCAACAAATGTCCTGAGTGTGGCAACTCGCCGTCCTATCACGCAAACACGGAGTGTGAGTACGACGAGACCGATCCTGATGAATGGTCCCGAGGACTGGTCGGCTTTCGGCCGACGTCGGTGTTCGATATCTCTCAGACCGAGGGCGAGCCGTTGCCCGACTCGAAACCGAAGCGTATGGTGATGCAAATGGGCTCGTCGAAGAACTGTTGACTGCGACTGACGCCATCGGCGTTGATGCGACTATCGTTGCTCCCGATGAATGGGAGCACGGCTCGGCACACGGGGTGTGTGAACGACGGAGTCCAACGACGACAAACCCGGTCGTGGAGGTGGTCGGCCGGACAAACCGGGCGGATCTTGCGAGTACGCTCATCCACGAGTTTGCTCACGCGATCATGCACTTCGAGCGTGAACCCGGCGAGGAGAAATCGCGGTTGGAGGTCGAAGCCGAAGCGGTGGCCTACATCGTCAGTCGGCACTTCGGCTTGGATCCGGACAACTCGGCGTTCTATCTGGCGGCGTGGGACGAAGACGCGCCAACGACGGTTCGAGATCGACTAGATCGGATTTCGAGTACGGCGGCTGAGCTCATCGACGCTATTGAGAATTAAGCCACGAGGGCTATCTCTCGCTGGTCACTGCAAATATCTATAGTTGCGACTTTTGTGACACCACACCTCGTTTCGAATGAAAACGCACCTCCACTGTTCCGTGTTTTTCAGCGGAAGCAGTGGTGTGTTTCTACGGAGAGCGTTAGCTGTTTGTGAAAGTGTCAGACAGAACTCTACACAGTATTGATTTCGACCGACAGGGGGAGAATTGATCATTCAGTAGACCTGCATATATACCACTCGGAGACCTTCTGCACCAGCGGTGTGTGGACCGTTCTATGATGCCTTAGAGGTCAAAGGTAGATACCACCAATGACTCCTTCTCAGTATCATGGAGTACAATAAGTTCTGAAAGTTCCATATTTTCATAGCGTATCTCGGTAGTGTATTCCACACCGCCAGAGCACGCAACTGTGTTTTCTTCATTTTTCGGCTCGCCTGTATAGATACGACAGATAATCGATTGTTCCTCAGATGGCCCATATAGCGATGAGTCTAGCACAAGTCCCTCATCAACGTAACCAATAGTACCATTAATTGTAATCACATTCTCTGATTGCTTATTGATCTCCGCTTGATTGTTCAATTTATCGCAGACACTATTTGAGAGACTCGTGGTGGAAGTCATCTGTGGCATATCATCCTCTGTAGAAGTGCAACCTGCCAATCCAGACCCTATCGCAATAGTACTGAGGATTAATTCTCTTCGTTTCATGTCTTGATATTATCTTTCGATTGTGAAGTGCTTTCCCTGTACTGATCATTCTGGACACAATGAGGACAACGGAGAGCAACCAGCTGAGCTGTGAGACCGTGCCTGTGTCTCGGTTGGAGTACGGCGACGAGTGATTTGTGGTGCGCTGACCAGCTGAGCGCGCCTGACACGCGCTCGGTTCGTCATGGCAACAGACGCACGACACTCTTGGTCAGCGACAGCTATCGACGATGCAAAACAAGTTGAGTACGTCGGATTCCTGCATCGAGAACCGTTCGTCATCGACGCTTATGCGCTGGGATTTACAGTCGGTGTTCGTGAGGACTATTCCTATCAGTCGTCGCTGCGGAACGTCGATGTCCCAATCGAGATTCTGGACAACGATTTTCGAAATCCTGATTTGGACCGCTACATCGAGCGCTTTGAGCAGTATGAACCGTCCGTGGGAATGCTGGGCGATGCGTACGACTGCGAGGAAGCCCGGCGATACAATCGGGTGTCGAGAGAATTGAAAGGGACGTTTCCTGGGACGGAGATCATCATCGTTCCGAAGTGTCGAGAAGCGATTTCTGCGATTGGCGACGACCTCGCTCTGGGATACCCGATGGGATATTCCGACAAGACAGCCGAGGAATACACGAACATCGTGGACTGGCGCGATCGTCGAGTCCATCTGCTGGGCGCGAGCCCACCCAAGCAACATGAGGTGATTCAGGATCTCACACAGCCACGTGTTACGGGTGAACCACCAGCCGATATCGTCGGCGTAGACTGGAACGGGATCCACCTAGCGGCTCTGAAAGGCCAGTATTTTATGCCGTATGGCTACGGCAACGCGGATCAGCTCTCGATTCGAGCGACCGTGCGGGAGAGTTTAGAGTGGATCCGACGGTACTGGCAGACAACGGGCGTCTGGCCGACGTCGGGAACTGGCCAGAATCCATTAGACGGGGAACCGATGGACCCGGTCTTTGCTGCCGACGGCGGCCACGCGACGGCTATGGACCTCGAAGATGCGATTGTCGTCGAGTACGAGAACGGTCAGACGCTCGCCTATCGCTCCGAACGTGAACGAAGTCGTATCGAGTACCGGGAAGGGATAGTCGCCGTCAACCGGACGTAAGCAATTACGAACCACTCCCTGATTTTGTGCGCCTCTGGCGGGTGAGAGGCTCAGCATGAGTATTAACCAGTAGACAGTTGACGAAGAGGCACAAGATGAAGCAACCAACGACACTGATACTATCGCCGCCGAGCATCGCCTTGCGCAGGCCTCGGGTGAAGTGTTCGAGGGTGAACCCTTGGAGAGCGTTAAGACCATAGCCAACTTATCAAGGTGAACTCATCATATTGAGATTTTAAACACCCGTCTTACGGACTCCTCGGTGAGAAAACGGAACAGGGCGAACGGCAGCTCACCAGGGGAACAGCGGCGGCAGGTGGGACGCCACAGCTGCCGCCGTCAGTTCCTCACCGTCCTCGCCGTAGGTCATCGCCGGATAGGGCCCGAATGATGTGACGTGGTCGACGTACTGTTCGTAGCCCGACCGAGTATGTGGGGAGAACGGCGACCGGAGATCCTGTTCCTCGAGAGCCCACTGGCCGAACCGCTCGTTTGCGTTCTCGTTTTGCCGCCATTCGCCGCCCGAGAGCCTACTGCCTTCCTCGAAATCAGTCTCGTCACGTTTTCGCTCGTCGACGTAGAGGTAGTGTTTGGGATACCGGCTCACGTCCCAGACGCGGGCGAGTTTCGTTCCATCGGCCATCACTGCGAGTTCGAGGAACGTGTACATCGTCGGCGGTTGGACGATAAACGCGGGCACCACCTCCACATCCATGCCCGTTGTCTCGAGGAACTCGGTTGGACCGAGTTCGTAGAATTTCTTGCGCAGAATCTCGATGTACGTATCGCTCCCCCCAAAGAGGACGGACGCGCGCACACCCTCGATGCCGTTCACGTTTTCGCGTACAGCGTCGCTCTCGAAGCGTTTGTTCGTCACGTCGGCCCGAAGCTTACTTTTGCCGTCGAACCAGTCGAGATCGTCGCGCTCGATGATGTCCCTGATAACGTTCTCCTCGGATTCTTCCCCCTCGACGGCGACGTACGACGGCTTCTCGTTCGCGTTCGTTTCGAGGGTGATGCTCGGCCCCGTGACGTTTCGGCCGTCAGGCGTGGAGAAGGAAAGCTCAATCTGGTTCGCAAGCCGGTACTGTCGGAGCCCCTCGTCATACTCCGGGAGATGTTTACGCATCTCGCGAACTGTTTGCAGGTCGTCGGGAAGGTCGGTCACTGCGTCAGCGACGAACCAGGCATCGAGACACTTGCCGTTGTAGTCGGGCATCGCACTGTTGAGGTCGTCGCCACCCTCCGTGCTGTTCTCGCTGTGACCGGGAATCAGCGTAATGGTCGTTGCCGACGTTGAGCGCTTGACCATCAGTCCCACCCTCCACCGAATTTGATCTCCGTATCTGCGACCGTGAGCAGGAATCGGTCTGCGGCGAGGACTTCGAATCGATACGGCACGGTCGTGCCGTCGTCGAAGATGAACGTGCCCGCCTCCCCGGTGTCGAACTCGTCTCTGACCTCGGTCCGGTCGTAGACGCCGTGGTCGAACTGGAGGTCTCGCATCATAGTCGAAAGATAGGCGCTCCCCACAGGGGTAACCGAGGCGGTCGCACGGATGGCATCGAAGACGACTCCCCCGCGGTACGCGAACGCTTCGTCCGACGAATCGGAATCGCGGTCGGCTGGTATCCAGCCGATCTCAAGCCAGGAACCCACATCAAGGAGTTCGGGTTCGATGTCGCTCGCGTCCCAGTATATCTGCCCCGGAACGGTCTGCGGAACTGTCACCGGGTCGGACTCGGCGACCAGTTCCCGCGTCGACCAATCATCGAGTACATCCGTCGGCCGATAGAGCCGGAATTGGAAAGCGATTGGCGCGTTGGTTCCGCCGATTCGACCCGGCACGACGTCGGCGACGAAGTACGGGTGTGCCGCAAGGTTGAGCTCGGTGATCGGCCGCGAAATTGTGGGAGTGGGGGCGCCGTCAACAGTGACGTCAAGGGCATATTCGCCTTCGGAGACGGCAAGCGGACGGGCGTGTCGCGCAACCCGCGACAACGTGATATCGCTGTCAGTCTGCCACTGGTCGAGCGTCGACTCAAAGGTACCAAGTGGAATGTCGTCAATCGGGTCAGTAGCGGCTACGCTGGTGGCCCCGTAGTTCGACGCAGTCGCCCCGAATATGGTGGCGATGCCTGTTCCCGCAAACGACGACAGCACACCACGGCGTGATAGCCAAAGGGGATTCTCTTTTTGTGGCATCTCACGAACAGGTGACTGTCGGGGTTATAATACTTTACGTATCAATATCGCCATTGTGTTTAGTGAAGTAGCTTGCAATATGCGGTGAAAACGTGGAGCCGCGATTCTGCGGTCGTCGGATCGATATAGCTGGAGCTACTGGTGAACGAAGAAATACCTCATCTAGTTACCATCTTCCTGCAAGGAGGGAATCCCGTCATCGTGATGGAGGACTTGGCGTACATCCGCGAGTCTCTGGACTACGGGAAGTACATGAACCGTCGCCTTTATTCGTGGGCCTTCGCTCGGTTGCAAGGACGTATCGAGGACAAAGCAAAGACGTGGGTATTCCGGTTCGATACGTCCACCCGCAGTACACCTCGAAGACGTGCCACTCGTGCAAGCACATCGGGTATCGGCCTCGGCAAGCCGAGTTTAAGTGCAAGAACCCGGAGTGCCACGTATCGACGTTCCAAGCGGATATTAACGCGAGTGCGAACATTGCACGTCGCGTAGACCCGTGGGGAGAGAGCCTGCCGTGGAAACAGGCAGGCGATGACTCGCCACAGGACGGGAGCGGTTGTGACACCGCCACGACTCAGTGTGAGCAGAGCGAGACACCCTCGCAGATGACACTCACAACGCTTCGAGAGTCGAAACCCACTGCCAGCGACGACTGACTGGCATTCCCACCGTGTGGGAAGCCCCGTCGTTTACGACGGGGAGGATGTCACAACAATAATACGGGATTCTCTTCTTGGATAGGTCAATGGGGTACCTGGCGCGGGCGATTACGCGAGTCGACGGGCGGGGGAGTCTGCTGGCCCTCGGAGGAATCTACCTCGCGTTCGCGATCGGGTGGCCGTTCGTTCCGGGGGTCGTTCTTGATCCCGGCACCGATTTCGTCGCCGGTGTGACCGTCGGCGGGCCCGCACTCATCCTCCTCATGGCGGGCTACTGGTTGCCACGGACAGACATCCGGCCCGACCTCTTCGCAACAGTCGCGCGGTGGTGTATCGGCGCTGTCGGGGTAATACTCGGTATCCTCCTCTTTATCATGTTTGTCGCCACCCTCACAAACGTCATCGTGAACGTGTTCATCCTCACGGCACTCGCCAGCGTCGCCGGCCTCATCATGGGCGTTCACGACGCGAAGGCAAAAACCCGGGCGCGAAATGCCGAGGAGAAACAGCACGAAAACGAACGCTATGAAACCATCGTCGAGACCGTCAGCGACGGTATTTTCGTATCTGACCGCGAGAATCGCTTCACCTTGGTCAACCAGGCGTATGCCGACATGGTCGGCCACAGCCGTGAGGACCTCCTCGGCTCGCAGACGGAGCGGTTTATCGACGAAATGGAGACACCGAAAGCGGAGCTGCGACGCGCGTTAGCAACAGACGATAATGGGCCGAGAACCTACGAGGCGACGTTGAAAACTGCAGCAGGGGAGCGGATCGAAGCCGAAGCGACACTCGCTCCGCTCTCGGAAGACGACGGGAGGGCCCTCGATTTTGTCGGCGTTGTCCGCGACGTGACCAAACGCAACGAGCGTGAACGGAAACTCCACGAACAGAACGAACGCTTGGACAGCTTCGCGAGCATGCTGGCGCACGAACTCCGGAACCCCGTGACGATTGGGCAGATCTACAGCCAGCAACTGTCAGCCGAGGCAGATCCGGCCGCCGTTGAGTACGTCGCGGAGGCGTTCGACCGCATTGAGGACATGATCGACGTCATGTTGGTGCTGACACGCCGGAGTGAAGCGGTCTCTAAGAACGAGTTGGTTGTGCTCGCGGACACGGCACGGGACGCATGGGACGAGATAGACGCTCCCGACGCGACGCTGGATATCACAGCGGATGTCGAGATACGGGCTGATGAAACGTATCTCCGGCACCTCTTTCGGAATTTGTTCGAGAACGCGGTTGAGCACGGCGGAAAAGATGTCACTATCGCAGTCGGTGACCTTCCGACCGGGTTCTACGTGAGTGATGACGGTGTCGGCATCCCGCCCGAGGACCGAGAGGTCGTTTTCGAGGCCGGCTATACGACTGCGGCCGACACCGGGGGTACAGGGTTGGGGCTGGCGTTCATTCGCGAACTGGCCGGCGTGTATGGGTGGTCGTGCGAGGTGAAGCAGAGCGATGCTGGCGGTGCGTGCTTCGAGTTCACGGACGTTCTCCGAGAGACAAGTGACTCTGGCTGAATTGTATTCGCTGCCCTCATATCCTAGGCATCAGGGAACGTAACCATCGCACGAGACGTAATCCGATTCTCAATCTGTTCAATTCGATCCCGCTCGAACTCTCCAACTACGTCTCTGATACCTATAGGGGGGTCAACACTGATTTTATGACCCTCATGTGGGTGAGAGGCTGTCTCGAAAGAAGCCTCAACATTGGCGGCCCACTGAATCGTGTTCCGATCAGCGGAAGGTATCTGTCGAGTCGGTTACGACGGTCGTTCGCACGCGACAGTCTGCAGAGACCGGCCTCGAAGCAGCGGTTCTGCGGGTTGTCGCCCGGCAATCAGATAGTCTCACCGTGCCGGATATCTTGGAACTCCGGACACAGTTGGACGCCGGCATTGCTGAGCAAGCACCACTCCGACAGCAGGTTCGGACCGTTGTTGACGCTATCGCCAAAACGGTCGCTACGTAGGATCAACAGGAGATGCGGTTATGAGCGGGGATACCGGCGCCGCGGTTCTGGAGGAACTGCCACCCGAGCGACTTCTGTCGAGCGACCAGCTCCAGCTGATTCTCGCTGGGATTCGCTGTATGGACTCCATCGAGACGATACAAGCATATCTCGCCTACGAGACGACGCATCAAGACCGGACACACGTCCAGGACAAACTTCGGTTGCGCGCTCGAAAGCTCCGCCGGGGTGACGGCGATGAGTGACGAACGACTGTACATCGAAGTCCACGGTATCGGACCCGACCATATCCCGGCTCATTCGGACGAGCCAGCGGTCCCCGACGAAGCGACAATCATCGCGAACGATATTCACGATTTGCTTCGGGAGGAATACGGACTGACCGACGTCGAGGGTGTCGCGACCGTCATCAATTCGGACGCCCACGAATAGTTATTCGACGGCGACGACGCCTAACCGGCTATCTCAGACAGCGATTTTGTGCGCCCCGATGGGTGCGGGGCGGGCCCGGACACGTCCCGACAGCAATCCATGGTCTTGTTGAAGCCCTCATCGGGCGGTACATTTCAATAGTCGTGCTGAATAGAGAGCATGTCTCTCTCATCAACTACCGGGATCATATGACTGCGCTCACTGAACTAGGAGTGGATGACGGGCGAACATTTCACTCCTCCTCAGCGGTCGAGACGTCCTGCCACGACGACTCATCGAAGAACGATTGCAGCGCCATGAGAACTCCCGCGTACGTCCCGAAGGCAATGATCACGACTGGGACGACGATTGCCAGCACTAAACTCCCTAGTGGGTTGATTCCGAACATCTGGAGGGGGATCATGCCATACGGTAGGATTCACTCTTGATTAATATTGTCGAAATCATGCACAACTAACTCATGTCCGCGACTTCCGAACGTGCCGAAGGCGCGCCCTGTATGCAGCACAGCATTCGTATCAACTACTGAGGGTTTCACCAGAGCCGTATTTTCGTATGCAGCGGCAGCAGCCGCTGCTGGGCGGCTGTCCGATTCACAGTGTCGTCAGAAAGTACGATACCAACTGATTGTTTCAGGCTGAGGGTATGTCGTCTACTGGGTGTTCGAAGAGCCGGTCGCCAGTCTCGGCACAACGTGCGGCCACAACGTCATATGATTGGCAACAAGATTCGACAGTCTCCGTATCTAACTCGACATCCCCATTACCAGTCGGACACGTTTCGAGAAAGAGCCGTAGCGCGTTTAGTGACTGTCCTTTTGCATTTGGTGATAATCGCTCCCAGTTTGAGATATCGTTTGTGGCGATCCGGGCGGCAGCAATATCCGCGACAAGAGCGGTCTCTGATGGCCATTGCCCGACTCGGCGTCCATCAGCCTCGAGCACTTGCCCATCATCGAAGGTTTTGATATTGTACTCAGCTACATCTTCGAGCCCAAAAATGTTGACAGCGTCCGACGCAGACAGTTCATTATCGTTAACCTCTGCTATCATAGCCTGCCATCGCTGACGAAAGTCTTCGTCGAGGCAGAGATCGTCCTGTTGTTCACATGGAACGAGAATATTATTCTCCAGCAGAAGCGTCTCTGGATTGATCTCGTCAATCGTATCGATATCGGTAGCATCTTCGCTGTTCTTTTCGGGAATTCCGTCGGCTGTCTCATTGGCCTGGCTGTTCGTAGCAGCCTTTGAGGTTCCCGAGCGGTTGCCAGTTTCATAACTGTTGACCGCTCCGAGTCCAGTCTGCGACGGTGGTTTCGGGTCTTTTCCAAACCACTCCAAAACTGCGGCTGGAAGATACTGTTTTGTGAGCGTTGGCGTTCCAGGAATGATATATCCGCGGAGATAGATCAGTACAGTTGCTGCTGTGAACACAGCTGCACTGACTCGCTTAGATCTTCGTGAAGCTACCAAGCTGATAGCTAATGCAATGACGAGATTGACCACTGTACAAGCTAAGCAACGGTCTTCACCTGTATATTCTGGACTCTGTATTTTTTCAATCAATGGTTTTGCCATACAGCTATAACTCTATTCCAGCGTTTATAAATTATTTTATTTTATAAATAGATAATACTATATTGAAATATTTGTTAATATATCGAATAGTTTTGTATAGATATCTTGAGTTATGACGACCCGGTATAGGGGAGGTAGTACAGCAGTAATACGAACGAGAGCAGTCCGACTAGTATGAGTGCTAAGCCGACTACAGAGCCACGAGCAATCGAAATTCGGGAGACACCAACAGTCATTCCGATTGCAATACTTGCAGTAAGGCCGCTCGATACGGCATTCCTCAGTTCTACCTGAGTTGTTTTACTGGGATATCCACCATGATTACCAAGACTCAGCGCTTCTGATGCCATATTCCATGCGAAAAATAGTAACGACATCGCGGTTGCCGCCCGCCAAACTGGCAGATTACCAATTATGGTATTTCCAAGTACGCCGAAGAATATCGCGGCAAGTCCGAACAGTACCAACGACTGCCTGCCTGTACAGAAGCATGGAAACAGATTACAAGTAATCATCAGTAGTCCAACACCAGTCGCAAGAAGCGGCAGTAGCGTCAGTAAGGGTAGTCCCAGCGCGATTGCGCCGAGCAGCGCCATGCAACACCATGCGAATCCACTCACGGCAAGTGCTGTTCCGGTTCGCCGATACGCAGCCTGTCGAAGCACACTACCTCCGATACTGATTGTAAGCCCGGGAACTGCTAGCAGTAGTGGTGCCATCTGTACAGTTCCGACAGCGCCGAGAAAAGAGCCACTCACTGCCGTAACGAGTGCAAGAATGGAGCTAACGAGTGATGGATAGGTATCCGGGGGAGAATCTGGAATCTTCATCGGGCACCTCTCCGTTGGAGTATCGTTGCGAGTGGTCTCTTGGGTAACCAATCAACGATTGAAACACCTGCTTGACGAAGAACCTGAATTCGTAGATCGCGACGTCGACTGGCGAGTGCCGTTCCAGTTGACCCTCTTGCTGTAACATCGGGTGAGATAACGGTCACAGGATGGCCATTTGCTTCGAGTGTAAGTGGAACTTCGAGTGCAGGTTCATCGAGTAACGGTGAAAGAAAGATGACTCCGGTTCCTCGATCAAGGTGCTGACGGAGTTTCTGTAACTGTTGTTCCACGGACATCTGTGTAGTCCTGTCAGTGGGTGGATCTAGTGGGAGAGTTGCTGGGTCATCGAGGGTTCGCTGTATCATCTCGGTGTGCGCAGCACCTGTATTCGGAGCGACCCATGTACAGTCAGTAGTCAGGACTGCGAGGCCAATACGCTCGTTGGAGGCAGACATCGACTCAAGTAGCGTCCGCGCTGCGCTCCGTTCGGACAGAACCGCATGTGGTTCGTCATCACCACACGACCGGTAACACTGGTTACGGGCGTCGAGACAGAGCGTAAGTGTGCGTGAATAGTCCTCGTGAAAACTGATTGTCGCCAGCTCACCTGAGCGAGCGTACCGCTTCCAATCGATTCGACTAACTGGATCACCAGGACGATAGGGGCGGAGTTTTGAAAATTCCGTTCCGCTCCCGCTATCAGCTGTTCGAACTGAACCAGGGAACTGTCGAGTAACCCAATTGGCTACCGGTGTTTGATTCGGTCCACGGCAGTCCAGCTCCGTCTCTGTCGTGATCGTCGTAGTCGTGCGGAGACTCTTGCTCTGGTTATATGCAACGACAGTCGCCGGTTCAAACTGATGAACACCTGACTTTCCTGTTACAGTGTACGAGAATGTCGTCTGTTTACCAGGGCCAAGTACTGCGATATGTCGTGCAGAACCGTTTCGAACCGGGAGCAGTTTCGGGATGCCATCGATAACACGGAGATCGGTAACTGTCTGTTTGCCCATATTTCGAAGCGTGACTGAGATCTCGACTGCCTCATCGGGGCGGGGATCATCCGTCTCAATCGACCGCTCTAGAGCGAGAGACAGTTGAGGTGGTGCCGTGAGATGTGAGTAGGCTGCGAAGGCGACTGCGGGAATACCAAGTAGGACAGCCGTAGAATTGCCGAACAAAACACCGACTGCACTCGTAATTAGTACCGCTATCGGTGCGACAGCCCAGCGCTTCGTCCGTCGCCTTCTCATTGTTCTGGCTCCTCTTCAGAATCATACTCGAGTAGTATTCGTGCGGTCCGTCGCGCCTGTCGTCTAAAATGCACTCGTGTACGCAGCGACTGCAGAGACCAGTTCGCTTGTCTCGAGTCAGTACGGAAGAAGGCAGCAGCCACTGAGTCATCAGTCCATGTTCCTCGTTCTAGCCGCTTTTGTGCTATCTCTGCAGAACTGTTGGTTTGTGTAGCGATAATTCGAATCGCTGTCTGTCGCAGTTGGCGGCGAAGATGCGTTCGCTCGTCGGGAGGTAACAGTGTCAACCACCGACCGTGCAGGGCTTGTTCTATCTCATCACCCGGCGTTGGTGTCGACGGTACTGTTTCAGGACTCGTTAGTGATGTGGCTGACTCTTCATCGGATTCGTCCCATATCACGACTGGAATGAGAAGTAAGGCCACGGAGAATGCGATGGCAGTGAAGCCAGCAACGACTAGATTATCATCCCATGGCCACTGGGCCACGGGGACGACAGGCGTTCGATACAAGACGAAGAACCCTACACTGGCGAAGAGAAATCCAGTGATGACCAGTAGTCGGCTGACAAGCGTACGGCTCATTTATTTCTGTCGCGTATCTCTTGACGGATCTGATTCGCGCGTCGCTGGTGGTTGGTTTCTTCAACAGCCTTTCCGTAGCGCCTCGCTCTGAATATCGCAGTCATTTCATCGACCATTTCAGGATCAATATCGCTGGTGTCCGCAGCCTGAGCCCATTCTTTTGGAGTCCGAGAATGAGGATGATTTACATCGATTTCTTTTGTCATCGTAAGCCAAGTACTGTACACTTCGCTTTCTGGTGTATCCGGTGGCCAGCTTTGTCGTGTTTTGCCTGTCTCTTCGGTTATTGTGCTACTTTGGTGAGTGGGGCGCTCGAAGTGAGATCTTAACTGAAATAACACTCTCGCTGGCCGGTGTTTTTTAACTAGCCCGAGTATCAAAATCACCCCCAGCACGACTATGCTCATTTTCAGAGGGGGAAATAGTGAGATAAGTGTGCTGGTCGAGTCAGCTGAACGAGCCGTAATTTCGGCATCGAGCCCAAACAATTGGAGAAGAGAGCTAAGTAACAGAAACAGGAGCATACCGAATGAGATCCCGGATGCCCCATGATCTGGTGAAGAGACTTCGTACGATGAAATCGGAGTAGATGCAAGTGCAGCCGCGAGGACACCAAGTGTGAAAACTACGATAAATGCGGTCCCGAGCAGTAGTATTCGTTTACTCCCCATATTAAGATCCAGTCTGGACCCACTCGAAGACAGAGGTCCTCTGTTTCCTGAGGTACCAGTCACTATATGGTTCCAGTAGCTCTACTGGTATAGTCAGCGGGTTCTGTAATAATTGTATAATGATCGATTGGTGATGTTATTTCCGTTAACACCCACAGACACACTGTGGGTCGATATAGCAGCCAACCACGGGAAGACATCGTTCGACTTCTTTAATACACGAAGTCAGGTCACACTGCTCATCAGTACAGGTGGAGGCTGCCTGCGTAACCTGATTACGTGAAAGCTCAACAATATTTCCATCTATTTCGGGAGTGAGCAGATATCTTTCCGATTTATTATCAAATCGATAGATAGCATAACTTTTCTCTGATTCTAGCTCAGCAAAAAGCGTTAGCGTTCCGTCATCAACTGGAAGAGATGTTTGCACTCGATGTCGGAGTTCCTCTTTCTGGGCGATGACTGTCGTCCCTTCACCACGGCGATGCTGTTCGCCCAGTGACACATGAGTCTGGGTCGGAAATGACTCGTACGTGGGCTCCTGAATCAAATTAAAGTCTGATAGTAGCTTCACTGTGTCTTCTGCGGCACCGAGGTGCTTCTCGATCTTGGATTGATTGTACTGGACTTCAGATGCAGGCTGTGCATTAGCGATTCCTGAAGCACTCCCCGCAGCGAGGGAAGCACCAATCGATTTTAAGATAGTACGCCGTTTTGGTAACCGAGGACCTTTTTCACCAGACATCCGATTACAAATATGCTCGCCATATATAATAAGTATGCTGGCCGATATATTGTATATTATATCTAGAGCGGCTCAAATATTATAATTCTAGAATAATACCAATTCAGGAACTGTCTAGTTTAGGACCTCCTCAGCTGGAGTTCGATTGTTGAGCGATTGATGCGGTTGCTGCTGGTTATAGTAATGCATGAACTGTTCAAGTCACCGGCGGACGCTGGCCCGGCTGCCCACCTACGAGTGATGAAAGCGGTCGATGCGCATTTTGAAGGTGTGAAACCACTTTTCGATGAGGTTTCGG
>NZ_SRIF01000004.1:252748-303029 GCF_004681185.1 Haloarcula amylovorans
TCAGCTTCGGAGAGATCGTGTTTCTCGGCCATTCCATGCAGAAATGCCGCTGCTGGATCGGTGCCACGACGGCCAACACGGCGACATCGAGAAGCAATTTTGTCTCAGTGTCGATTGCAGCATACAACCAAGACTGCTCGCCATTGACTTTGACAGCGGTCTCGTCGACGGCGGCCCGCCTCGGCGTCGCCGTCGGCGGGTCGCCAACGCTGTCAGATAATCGACAAATCTATTGAAAGATTGCTTGATACGAGCGTTCTACACCCAGAAGCGAGAGAATTGCTTGTGTTTCTCTGAGTGAACAACCGGTCGCGTGGTGGCGGGCGGCGAACGCCCTGACGGGCGTCGCCGTCCACTCACCCTCGTGTTGAGTTAGTTCGACGAGGACGTCGTCAGCTACTCCTCCGCTTGGGATTCGAGTTCCTCGGCAACGCTGGTGAGGACGCGCTCGAACCGCTCGTGGACCTCGGTCGCGATCGAGTCGAGCGCCTCGTTGTCAGCGAGACCGACGAGCTGTTGCGGGTCGACTGCGCTCACCATGACCTCACTGTCGTCGGTTTCGTAGACGATGACGTTACACGGGAGGAGCGCGCCGAGTTCGATTTCCTCGTTCAGGCCTTCGTGTGCTAGCCCCGGGTTGCACGCGCCGAGGATGCGGTACTGTCGAAATTCTTCGCCGAGTTTCTCTTTGAGCGTCGCCTGCACGTCGATGTCACAGAGGACGCCGAATCCTTCGTCTTTGAGCGCGTCGATCGTCGTCTCGACTACTTGGTCGAAGTCACCGGACACTGGCTCTTGTATTGTGTACGTCATGCAATATAGTACGGTATTGGCAGACTTAATAGTGGGGTTCCGAAGCGGTGAAGGCAGTGGGGCTCACGTGCTGGAACGGATTCCCGAAGCGTCACCCGGACCGTTCCAGTTGCTCGCACCGCCGTTCGAACTCGTCGTCCGAGATCTCACCGCGCGCGTAGCGCCCTCTGAGGGCCGACAGCGGCCGTCCGTCGGTTTCATCTTCTCGACGCCTTCCAAACGTGAAGATGAGGTAGAGCGGGATAGTGAGCAGCACCCCCATCCAGAGGAGCCCCCAGAGGCCCATCGTCCCACCGAAGAGCCCCCAGCCGCCGCCCATCATACCCCCGCCGTAGCTCCCGCCACCGTGTGCAGCAGCTGTTCCAGTCGTCGCGACCAGCAGCGGGACAGCGAGTATCGCGAGTCGACGAGCAGTGCGTCCGAGGTTAGTGGTGAATGGGGTCATTGACGTGTGGTGGTGGGTGAGTAGTTGGATCGTTCGATGCGTTCGGTACGGCCAGGGGCCCTCAGCAGTGGCCCTGCCCGTACATCCCGCGGTCGTAGTCGTCATCAGCCATGTCCTGGGCCATCTCGTCGACGGTCACACCCATGTGTGACTCCATCCACTCGACGCTACCAGGGCCCATGTGTTCGGTCATCTGCGCCTCCATCCAAGTGGCCCATTCATCTGCGGTGGCATTGTTCGTGGGCGCGTCGTCAGCGGTCGTGTCGCTGCCGTGTGCGCTGACCACGGGCGCGACAAACGCGAGTCCGATAATCGCGAGGGCCACGAGCAGCCAGCGGCCGATGGTGAAGTTGGTCATTGTTGTTCTCCTCGGTTACTCGTAGGACTGCTCGGAAGTTATCACGATGGGTGTGAATCCGCGCAGGAGAACGTCCGAGACTGTTTATAGGGCGTTCTAATCGTTTCTCTTGAAAGGAATCGTTCATCCGGCTCGAATTCGCTGTGGAGATGGATTGGTTCGCCTCGAACTGGTAGAACCGGTGAGGGCCGCCATCAGTGATACGCTATGCTTTGGAATATTAACCATAAGTGCAGAAAGTGGCTATCTCCAACTAGGCCATGTAACGAGGCCCAAGGATAGGCCCAAGCCGCCGAGTGATGTACCTTGAAAAGACAACGCAGCCGTCACTACCATCGACAATGAATACACTCCAGGTTCCGTTACAGTGTAACCCGGTTTTAGGAGGAATAATCGACGAATGAATGATCTCTACTTCGGAGTAGGCGTTGGTCTGCTCGTCATAGCCGTGGTTGACCTCTTGTGGACGACACTCTGGATCGAAGGCGGCTCGGGACCCCTCACTGGACGCCTGATGTCGTGGACTTGGAAGCCGCTACATCGCTTGGGAAATTATAGTCCCCGCGTTCGGACGCTGACCGGACCACTGGTCCTAGCCCTCGGACTTGGAATGTGGATCGCCCTTCTCTGGAGCGGGTGGATGTTCGTCTTCGCGAGTGCCGACAACGCCCTGAAAGACACCATTGTCTCGGGGCCCATCTCCTGGGCCGAACGCTTCTATTTCGTGGGTTACTCGTTGTTCACGCTGGGCAACGGTGACTTTGCCCCCCGAGATGGCCTCTGGCAGGTGCTGACAGCGCTGATGACTGCCAGTGGAATGCTGCTGGTGACTCTGAGCATCACCTACGTCCTCTCCGTTCTCGACGCAGTCACGCAGAAACGTACGTTTGCGCGGGACGTGAGCGGCCTCGGAACGGACGGTGAAGCGATTGTCACCACCACCTGGAACGGTGACGGGTTCGATGACGTCGCTCTCCCACTCAACAGTATCACCACGGCGCTGAACGAGCTGACGGCTAACCACAAGGCCTACCCAATCCTACACTACTTCTACACCGACGACTGCGCGGCCGCCGCCGTGCTGAGCGTTGCCAGTCTCGACGACGCCCTGATTCTCTGGCAGCGAGCGACGCCTGAGAAGCACAGACCCGCCGACTCGATCATCGAGAGCGCGCGGTCGAGCGTCCAGAGCTACCTCGACACAGTCAATACATTTGCGTCCCCATCCGACACGCAGCCACCGGCGCCTGATCTCGATGTTCTCCAAGAGGCAGGCATTCCAACAGTCCCGAAAGAAGAGTTCGACGACATGCTTGAAGAACTGGACGAGCGACGGCGGACTATGCACGGAATAGTCCAGAAGGACGCACGTCAGTGGCCAGGGGCTGAAAAAGAGTAGGACCGCACAGGCGCGTGACCATCATTTGCCACGAGGACGCGAAAGTGAACCGACAATCTTGGACAGGGGTTCAACTGGGTCATTCGACATATTTCACGACGCGTGCCATGCCCGCGTCGAGGTGATACAGGTTGTGGCAGTGGAACAGCCACCGGCCGGGATTGTCTGCGTGGAAGTCCAGCGTCACCCGTCCCCGATGTCCTGGGACCATGACCGTGTCTTTGATAGCGTTTCCGACCCGGAAAAAGTGGCCGTGGAGGTGCATTGGGTGGACGACGGGACTCTGGTTGGTCATCCGAATGCGAACGTGCTCGCCCGGTCGAATCTGGAGCGGATCGGCGTCCGGATAGGCCTGCCCGTCTATCGTCCACGTATACGATTGGCCGCCACCGCGGGACAGTGTCAAATCGAACGTCCGGTCAGGGCTCCCACTCACACCGTCGAGAGAAGAAATCGCTCGCAGGTCTCCGTACTGCAGTCGGTTACTGGGGGACGATGGAGACTGTGGGGCGCCTGAACCGCCTGCAGACTCGTACTCAACGACGGCTCTAGCTGATGGTTCGTTCCCGTCGAGTGCGTCCGCCTGAATGAACCATCTCCCCGGATTCTCCGCTTCGACCACGGCGTCGTACCGCTCGCCGGCTCCGAAGACGAACGAG
Organism: Haloarcula amylovorans; assembly: GCF_004681185.1. Taxonomy (GTDB): domain Archaea; phylum Halobacteriota; class Halobacteria; order Halobacteriales; family Haloarculaceae; genus Haloarcula; species Haloarcula amylovorans. The sequence continues at coordinate 256,423 of NZ_SRIF01000004.1, forward strand.
TCGACGTCGACAGGGTTGACCGGCTGACCATCAGTATGGGTTACCGTCATTTCATGACCGGCAATCCGGACGCCAAAGACCGTCGCGCTGGCGGCGTTCACGAACCGGAAGCGAACTCGCTCGCCCTCTGTTACGTCGAACGTCGGTGGATTTTCGGGCAGGCGACCGTTGATAAGGAGCCCCTCGTACGGCGGCCGAACGTCACCCATCATACCGCCGCCACCCATTCCACCGCCCCTCCCACTGCCTCCTCGCCCCCCGTCTGAGGGAGGTCGAGGATCTCCGGGGAGGTAATCGTCGAGCACGACGACGTACTCGCGGTCGTACTCGACGTGTGGCTCACGCTCTTCGACGATCAGTGGACCGAGCAATCCTCGATCGAGTTGGAGCCCAACGTGACTGTGATAGAAATACGTCCCGGCAGGTTCGGCACGAAACGTGTACGTGAACGTATCGCCGGGCGCAATCGGGTCTTGAGTTACGTTCGGAACGCCATCGACCGGATTCGGGACGGGAATCCCGTGCCAGTGAATCGTCGTCTCCTCTTGGAGATCGTTGGTCAGTTCGACGCTGAGCACGTCGCCCTCCTGAACGCGTAGCTCCGGTCCCGGGAATTGACCCTCGTACATCCAATTCGTCGTCGACGTATCGGGCGCTGGTTGAATCGTCCCGGGCCCCGCGGTGAGACTGCGGGATTTGTCTGGGTTGGACGTGACTGTCGAGCGTGGCGTCACCTCACGCCCCTCGTCACCATCGGTGCCCGATAGCTGACCGGCACAGCCCGCGAGAGCTGCGAGAGTGGACGCCCCCGTCAGCTGGAGGAGTCTGCGACGGGAGAGCGGCCGCTGTCCGTTAGGCGGCACAGTTGTTAGGCCCCAGTTCGAGTTCCGTCGCTTCACCCTCGTCGTCGACGGTCTCTTTGCCGGTGTTGATGGCAATAACTGTCTCGTAGTTTGGGGGCTTCTCCGGGGCGTTCTCGGTCAGCCGTTCGACGAACGCGTCGCGGTCGAGCCCGAGAAGGTCGAGTTCCTCACGCAAGTCGCCGAGCCGGGCCGCGAGGGGCTGGCCCGGTGAGCCGTTCTCGTAGCGCCCGTCGCTCGTGACGGTGAGGTGCCCCGGCAGAACCGTCGTGTCGTCCGGGAGATCAAGGATCGTCTCGTGGAGCGAGTCGCACAGCAGTTCCGCGCCACGCGAGGCGTCATCCTCACCGAACTGGAGTTCCGTCCGTCCAACGGAGTCGACGAACAGCGTATCGCCCGTCAACAGGAGTTCGCCGTCGACGAGGTAGTTCATCATCTCAGAGGTGTGACCCGGTGTGTGGAGCGCCTCGATCTCGACGTCGCCAACTTCGATGACGTCTCCATCTGACAACGGTTCGTATTCGTACTCGACACCGCGTTCACTAGCCTTATCGCCAAGGTGGTAGGGCACGCCGACCTCCTTTGCGAGTGTTGGACTCCCAGAGATGTGATCCGCGTGAACGTGTGTATCGAACACGCGCGTTATCGAGAGCCCAGCGTCCTGGGCAGCAACTTTGAACTGGTCTGTCTGTCTGGTCGCATCGACCACGACGGCCTCTTCCGCCGCTTTCGAGCCGACGATGTAGCCAAGACAGCCCTTCGCTCGTCGCTGGACCTGCCGAACAACGAGGTCGCCACTGGTCGTCTCGATGGGGATGACCTCGTAGAGTTTGCTCCACTCTTCCATTCCGCCGGTGACAACCTCGGCGTCGTCATACCCGTGCTCATTCAGTTCAAATGCGAATGGCGTCGACGTCAGCCCCTTGCCACAGATGGCGACGACCGGTCGGCCGTCAACCAGCGCGTTCACCTGGTTCAGTTGCTCCTCGCTCAACCCCTTGTCAGGGTCGTAGGGGACGTTCTCTGCGTCACGCACGTGCCAGGCCTCGAAGCTGTCTTCGGGGCGCGTGTCGATGAGCGTGAACTGTTCGTCGGCATCGATCTTGTCTGCGAGTTGTTCCGCAGTGATGTTCTTGACCATTATCTCTCACCGGTATTCTGCCCGTGTCTACTGTTGAGTCGTTGACTCTGTCGTCGTTCGTTGCCTAGCGCTTTCGATTACGCCCTTCTTCAGGGAAGGAGGTCCCACGAGGAATCATCGCTGTCTCGCAGTAGGCCTCACCGCCCGCGTAGTCGATGCCCGGTTGGATGAACGGATACGGCCCGTCGGCGGGCGTGTTCTGCGCGCGGCCGCCGTCGTCGGCCGTCTCGACCAGTCCCATCACCTCGTAGTCGACTGGCGAGCGCTCATCGAGGTACTCGACAATGACGTCGACCGGAATCGTCTCGCCGTCCACCTGGATGTCCTGGAACGGGAACCCGCAGTTGCCGAGGTCGCGTTCGGGGTCGCCGGGCCGGCGGAACGTCGCCACCGAGTACGTCTCCTCGGGGTCGACCGGCTCGCCGTCGATTCGCATCTCGACGAGGCGACGCCCACGCTTGGCCGTCGGGTCGACGGTCACCTCGACGTTCGAGGAGAAGTTCCGGACGCGCCCGTCCTCTTGGTCGTAGGGATACGGGGTGAAGTTGTCCTCGAGGAACTCCTCCATGTGGCTCATGAGTTGCTGGCCGTAGGCGACGCCGCGAGCGATGGGCGTCGCCATCGGAAAGAACGTGTACAGCTGGCCGAGCGTGATCTCGCCGGGCGGGATGGCGGTCCCGTACCGGAACCCGTGTGAGACGGCGAGGTCGGTGTCGAAGTGCGCCTGCAGTGCGTCGTTGAACAGCGTGTTCCAGGCGCTTTCGAGGAACGACTGTCGGTAGAGCGGCGTTTCCGTCTCCCCGACGATCGTATCGAGGGGACGGTTGAGCGTTCCGGCTCCCCGCTCGAACCCGGGGTCGTCCGCAAAGAACGGCTCGCGAACGGCCGCGACCGTCTCCTGTGCATCGGTGTCCGGTTCCGGCGTGTGCTCGCCGTCCTCGGTGAGACAGTAGAGGTGGTGTCGGAACTGCACGTCACCGTCGCGCACGCGGAGGTCGACACGGCCGAGTGCCTCGCCCATCCCCGACTCGACGACCACCGTCTCGGTCTCCTCGACGACGATAGGGTCGTAGGTGTACTCGTGGGTGTGCGCGCTGAACATCACGTCGACGCTCGGGCAGTCCTTGGCGGCCTGGACCATCCACGGGAGGCCGATCTCGGTGACGGCGACCACGATATCCGCGCCGTCTTTACGGGCGGCATGCGCTGACTCTTCGAGCAGCGCGGGGTGTTTGCCGAAGCGGTATTTCTCCTCGTAGAACGCGGGCGCCATCCGGTCGACGTAGACGTTTGTCATCCCGACGACGCCGACCGAAACTCCCCCGACGTTGAGGAGTTCGTAGGCGTCGTACAGTTGGTCGTCGGTCTCCCAGTCGTAGAGATTGTTCGCGAGGACGGGGGCGTCGAGTTCGTCCATCAATTCCGCGAATTTACCGCCCTCGGCGGCCTCGTTCGAGTAATCCCAGTTTCCGGGGACGTAGACATCGGGGTCGATGTACTCGTTGATGGGGTCGAGCATCGCCCGCCCGTTCGTGTAGGTCGTCACGGCGGAGCCATGGAACGTGTCCCCGCTCATCAGCGTACAGACCTCGTAGTTTGCGCGGAGTTCGTCCAGTTTGGCCGCGAGCAGGGGAACCCCGCCACCGCGCTTGATGACGCGGTCGTCGTCTCCGAACTCGAAGTTCGGTTTCGACGTCGGGTTATCGTAGTATACCTGGTAGCGTGGCGTGAGCTGCCCGTGGAGGTCGCTGACGTGCGCGAAGACGACGTCTGGGTCGCCCGCGCCGTCGCTGGCAGGATCGCCACCGAGGGACTTCCACTCACCGAGGGACTTCTCGTTCCCGTTCATCGTAGCGCGGGTGCAGATACGTCCTCCTCCTGTTCATGAATTGTGGTTACTATTCGAAATACCGCACAAGACCCTCTACGAACACTGTGTCGCAGAAGATTGGACACGACGGCCGAGAAGTACTATCCCCGAGTTGGAAACAGAAACTCGTGACGCAGTCGAAGTGTGATTTTGAAATGTGATCGGTGACGTCTCCTTGCGGTTCTTAGGGACAATTAAGCTAAGTGAGGAAGGCATACTATCGTCTGCAAAGATGCGAACGCTGACTTGATCGTGGAGGCGGTACCGATGACGAGTAACTGGTGACGACGGGATTGTCTACGGTCGTCATTCTGGTCGCGTCTGTCATTCACGGGATCGCCGGATTCGGCTTCGCACAAGCGTCGATGGGTCTGATGCCGCTGTTCCGGTCGCCCTCGAGCGCCTCGATCATCCTCACGGCAACGGCGGTCGTGAGCAACGCTCGCGTCTGGTGGAGCGTCCGGGACGCGTTCGACTGGCGCAAATGAATCGTTCCTGTCGGCGGACTCGTCGTCGGGATGCCGCTCGGTATCTCTACGTGTTCAGCCAGTTCAACAAAGCACAGATGCGCGTCGCCATCGGCGCAGTTCTCGTGCTGGCGGTCGTTATCGTCGTCGCGACCCAACAACTCGACGTCGTCACTGACTGGATCGAGGACAAGGATTACAGGCCGGGGATCGGGGTGGGGCCGGGGATGTGTCTACCGGACTTCGCTCATCTCGTCGACCAGCTCGATCTGTCGATCCGTAATCCGGGCAATACGGGTCGCAGGGATCGGCTGGGCGTCGTCCTCCTCCACGTCCCAGCCAAGCGCCGACTTGAACTTGTCTGTGATTGAGGAGTCGGGGTCGACGTAGAGGGTGTCGCCCTCTACGTCGACGACCATGCCGACCTTGTCCCCGGAGGCGTCGTAGACCGTCTTGCCCTCGTCGTCGTCGCTCGGCGTCGTGGTGGCTGCTCCGGCTCCACCGACATCCGCGTCCGTGCCGGTCGTCGTCTCGCGGGTGGATGTCTCCGTCTCGGCGGTCATATCGGTATCCTCCTCCGATTCGAGGTCCGTCTCGACGCCGGTCTCCGTGTCAACGACGGTAGCCATCTCGAACTCGACCTCGTCTCCGCCGATGATACGGCTCTCGACGACCTCGCTCCGGCCCGTCGAGGCGTCCGTCGTCTCACCCGTGACATCGCCGGCATAGTGCTTCTCGATGGTGACCCCCTCCTCGATCGTCTCGCGCTCGAACAGATAGGTGTGGACGACGTCGTCCTCGTCGTACTCGCTCTCGATCGACCCGCTCTCGATGAGTTCCATCGTACTGACATCGACATCGACGATACCACTGTCGAGGACGTTCTGCTGGACGCCCTCGACGTCGATCTCTTGCTCGACGGCGTCCTCCTCGACCGTCTCCGACTCCGTGATGTCCATCCCGACGACTTCGCTCTCGATCGTCAGTCGTTCGGTTACTTCCTTCGTGAGCAGCCACTCCTCCTCAACGTCGACCTCGACCCCGACGGGCTCGTCCCACTGATAGCCAGATTCGAACCGAGCGGTGTCGAAGTGGCTCTCTGTATCCGCGGTGCTGGCGTCGGTCTCGGTCGAGCCGAAGTCATCGTCGTGCGAGTCCAAACCGGTCACGTCGCAGTCGAACTCCCGCGAGCGGAGCTCGGCGCCAACGACGTTCTCCTCGACGAGTTCCCGGTCGATCACCTCGCTCTGGATCTCGGCCTCCTCGACGACCGTCCGCTCGACGACGGTCGTCTCGGTGACCTCTGTCGTAACGGTCTCGCCCTCGAGCAGCGCCTCCTCGACGGCCTCGTCCTCGAGCGAGGACTCCTGGATCGCCGCGCTGCGTTCGGTCACCTCGAACGGCTCGTCATGGCCTGTGCCGCGATAAACGACGACCGAATCCCGCTCCTCGATGCCGCTGTGGAACTCGTCCCAGGTCATCTTCTCATGGTCGTCCGACAGTTGGTCACGCGAGACGATGCGGATCCGTCCGGACTCCTCGTCCGCTCCTCGGTGACGGACCGGGACGGCATCGTGCTCCTCGGCCCAGTCACTGATTGTCTCTTGGTCCGACGACAATCGATACTCGCCGCTTTCATCTCGCATAGTGTGAGTGTATTTACATCCCAGGGATGTCAGATATCGGCCTGCGAGTGCAATGGCGTCGATCAGAGACCACCATCGACGGAATCGGGGTTGGCTGGTCGGGGCGTAACCGACGCCCTCCCGCGAACGCTCCCGCGACCCGTACGATCGGCGTGGGTTCGTGACGATGGCACGCCCGGAGAGGTCGTACTCGGGATCGTCGGTCAACCTCATTGGCCACGCAGGAGCAGGTCGTTGAGGTGAAGGCGGGGAATAGCCACTTCCCCCGTGCGTCGAGTGGTACCTATGGACATAAACAGGCCAAGGGCGGGACGTCAGGGAGAGATAGCGGCGATACTGAAGGAGCGAGGCAACGGCGTGAAGCCGACGCGCGACATCGCTGACAAGTACACAGTCTTCGGCACAGGGGGAGAGGAACGTGCGCGAACTGGCTGACACCAATCGAGGAGCACTTCGTCTGTCACCAGAACGACATCCTGGACGCTGAGGCTGACTCCTGGACCGTCTCGCTGACTGGCGACGCCGCGGGATGACTCGTGTTCTGTTCGTCGCCCCACGTGTTTACAACTTCGGAGTGGATGGAGCGGGCTACATCAATCCCCCAGAAAACAACACTAGCGATACTACCGAAGGCGAGCAGATAGATACCGACGCGGAACAGGGACTCAAATAGGGTGATCTCAAGGCCGGCTTCGTTGTGCAAAATAATGTGGATTGTACGATCATCCATGATTGGAGCGTCCACCGTCACGTTGCACTCAAGCCGCGATACGCTATTACAACGCCACCGATGAAGACGATCGTCGCCAGGTAGATCGGGCCGAGATGGGTCACCCAATCGTGGGTGAACGCATCTGCCGTGTAGTGCATTGGTAACGCGAGTGCGAGACCGACGACAGCGGCGGCGACCGCAGTCGCCCACGCCCATCGAAGTCGCTGGCGCACACCATACCACGACAGGGTGGTGACGGCAATTCCTGTTGAGATAATGAATGCGGCAGTGGCGACGTGCAGGTGACTGATGTAGTACGCCACTGTCGGATTCAAATCGGCCTTCGTCATTCCATCGAGCGTACTGACCCCGAGTTCGAAGCCGCTCCCTACGAAGTTCAACACGAGGAACACGATTCCGTAGCCGATAAACGCGATTCCGGCGAGCGCCATCAACAGGGAGCCGTTCCGAAGTTGCGACCCGAGTTCGGGCTGTTCTTGCCGTTCGTCTGCGATAGATTGTTCGGTTGCCATAGTGATCACCTGTGGGCGCCAAGCGAGATGCTCTTCACGCCGTACTTCTGGCAGGCACTCGCCGCCTGCTCCGAGCGGAACTCATACTGTGTGTTGTCCCGGACATCACCCACCTCGAATCCGGTTTCTTCGATGAGCGCCGTGTAGCGGTCAATCTGTTCGGCCCCACCAATACAGGCCGCCCAGAGATCCTCGTTGTTCTTGATACTCTCGGGAATCAGTTTCTCGCTGATAATGTCCGAGACGGCGAGCCGCCCCCCAGCGGTGAGAATGCGATTCGCCTCCGTAAACACCTGCTGTTTATCGGGTGAGAGGTTGATGACCCCGTTCGAGAGGACGACGTCGAACGTTCCGTCGTCGAAAGGGACGTCTTCGATGTAGCCCCGTTCGAAGGAGACGTTCTCTATTACTGCTTCGTCGCGCAGCTGTCGCGCCTTCGCGAGCTGTTCGTTGGTCATGTCGAGACCAGTCACGCTCCCGGTGTCGCCGACGTGTACCGCCGCGACGAACACATCCGTTCCGGACCCACTCCCCAGGTCGAGGACGTCATCCCCCTCTTCGAGGGCGGCGAAATCGAAATGGTATCCGACGCCGGCGAAGGACTCCAGTGCTTCTTCGGGGATCGTGTCGAGATCGCTTACCGGGTAGCCGAGCCGTTTCGCTAGGGAACGGCCCATCTCGAAGTGATACTCCTCGGTCGGTGCCTCCGCGACGTCTCGATAGACGCTTTTGACGGCCCGTTCGAGGCGGTCAACGTCGAGTGACTCTGGCATTCGTCGTCACCTCGTCAGTCGTCGGCCGCCACCTCGGCCGAGGTGGTCACCGTGAGCTGGACGTCTTGAGCGAGCGAGACGAGCGTATACACTGGCGCACGTCGCGCCCACTCGTCGATCTGGTCTTTATCGAGGTCGGGGCTCTCGATCTCGACTTCAGCGGTCAGGTTCTCGAAGACAGCGTCGGCCTCGTCGAGATCCTTGAGACTGAAGAGGACTCTTGGATCGAACTCAGTGCGAACGCGGGTCTGGAGATACTCAATGTCGACGCCGGTAGCGACGGCATTGATGGTGATGCCGACGTTGATGCATGAAGCCAGCGCGGAGAGTGCGGCCTCGATTGGTTCTAGCCGGTCGGTCCCGCCGACCCAGCCGCCTGCGTCCAAGACTTCTTTCCACGCTCCGTAGGGAATCGTGTACTCTCGGGTTTCGCGTGCGATTGTCTCGCCGCCGAGTTCGTAGCTGTCTACCTTTGCGAGGCTGTGCGCGCACGTCCCTTCGTAGGTGGACCGGGCACCGAGCCCAAGTTGCACCTCGTCAGGGCTTTCGGCCGCGAATTCGGCGAATTCTTCGAATGTCTCAAGATCCACGCCGTGGGTGACCTGCTGGTCAGTCGCCATCGTTACACGACCTGCAGGTGGTCCGTCCGAAGTTCGTCGTCCGTGTACTCTTTCCCGTGCACCTCTTTCATGTGGTTCCTAGCCAGTTCGATCGCTTCAGCTTCGTTCTCTGACTGGATGATGAACCGGCAATCAGCTGCTGCCGATTCGCAGTCGAGTTTGTGTGCTTGTGCCATAGTGGTTCAGTTGCCTTCCGGCAGGAGCTGATAAGCGCCCAAATGTTAGGAAGCTAACTAGTGGTGCACCGACGGTGGGTGACGCTGTGTCCACATTATGATCATCCGGCAGTCACTGACATCTGTGCAGGTGATGCACAGCCGTCACCCAGTGGAAGCGAGAGCCACCGCCGGCGGAATCGCTTCCGGGCCCATTCGTTCCCAAACAGCGAGTGATGGGCCGGTTGTGTGGCGGAAACCGAGTCTGATACATCTGAGCGCAACTCACCCAGGCTGTTACTTCTCGACCGTTTCGAGTGGGACAGTCGGGGTCTGGTGCCGATAGAACTCGTGTTTTGATTCCGCCCACTCACGAGCATCCTCTGAGTCGGTGTCGACCAACACACGAACTGTGACACTATCGGAATCGTGGCCACAGATTGCGATTCGATTATCGAAGATCCCGATTCCATATGGTGGGAGCTCATCGTGTAACCACATGGTGAGATTGTCACTCGCCAGGGTCTTGGCAAACAATTCCGGATAGTTCGACCGATAATATTTGGCTATCTTTGGCGGATGGATAATCTCTGTTTGCATACCATCGATGACTTGCTGGCAGAGCTCATTCCGATAGGGCTCGAAGATCGCGATATCGGTACCGACGAAACGAAACTGGTGTGTGTCTCTGATAAGGGTAAGAAATCGGTTTAGTGGCGCGTACGGATTGTCGGCTTCAGCAACCGTCACGACCGCATCGGCACACATCTCGATCGTGAATCCACTCTCCTCGTCCGGAAGCCACTGCCAGACGTCGCGGACCTTCCGTTCAATTTCGACTCGCTCGATTAGCTCCGCGACGGCGGATGCAATGTATGCACCAAGGGGTGTCGCCTCGTATTGGTATTCATTTCTGCGAATCCAGTTGCGGTCTTCGAACTCACGTAGTGTCCGTCGAAGCGTCGAAGACGAAACGCCGGTCATCTCCCAGAGTTCGGATCGGCTCCGGGGACGAACGGTCAGTGCCACAAGCGTTGGGGCACGGTGTTCTGATCGTGTGAGATAGCCAATGTCGTCGATTGGCGACCCCTTGTCATTTGTACCCATGGTATATATACACATGGGTTTATAATAACCGTTCGCTCTCTGAGTGGACGACGTACTCCATTCGAGAGGTTCTCCAGTTCCGTTCTGTGGCGTGACCGCACTATTGACATCGCCTGAGTGGGTATTGGAGTAGAGATACTAATTAGACATCTGGGGGCTAAGGCTGTCCCCAGAATTGTATAATGAGTGTTCCGGAAAGAAGGAGCGACGCTAAGCTATAGAAGTGATCGTAGCAGGGACCGAGCGATTCCCGATATCATGCGTATATTTACCACACCAGGGGGCATAGGTACCGTATAGCCAGCAGTGCGACACTGGCTCCCGGAGACATTAATGCCAAAGACAGCATGCACAGAGTGTGGCCGTGAGTTTTCGTACGATACAGGGCGGGAGACGCCGCGTGCGCCGATGCGATTCTGTAAGTACTGTGGTGCCGAACTGCCACCACGAGAGGAGTGGTGACTAGCACTCACTTTTGGATTACCAGCCATTACCGAGTCTCTTGGCATCCCAGCTGTCGTTGCGACTACAGAGATCGATAGCAAACTGGCCGTCGAGACGTCTCTTGTCACGCTCTATCCGTGGTTTCAGATGACTCGTCGGCTGACTTGAGCGAGTAGAGGCGTTTGCTGAACGCGAGCGCCGAGGGCTCGAAGACAGCGTTGAGCTCATCACAGGTGAGACCCACCAGCTGACAGCGTTCACGAAGAGGTCGTGACGGTCATGAGCGAACTCGGGATGGATTTCTCGGCAGACACCACGTGAAGTCTCGACGGCGGAACTCGAATCCTGCGACGTTGTCGCGACCATGGCTGTTCGACGCTTGACCTCGACGCAGCGGATGTCGACGTTTGTGACTGGGCATTAGACGATCCTGACGGCTAAGACCTCGACCAGGTCCGTACAATTCGAGATGACATCGAACAGCGAGTAACGGCCCTTTTCGGCGAGCTTTTCGGCGAGGCTGACGCTTCGCACAATAGAGCAGCTTCGAAATAGAGTCGCTGGAGCCGAATAACCGTCTCAGGCCGGCTTGGTTGCCTCAATTGTCGCTGAAACCACGTACTCGCTCACGTCCCGGTCGGCGTCCCACTCCCTGATGAACTCCTCGCTTGCTTCGTCCGACTCGACCTGAATCGCCTCGAAGCCCGCGTTCGAGAGCATTCGTTCGACGTTGACTATCGGCAATGCGCCCGCAACACAAGAGGCGACTGATTCCGGGTCGGCATGAACATCCTCGGGCAGTTCGGCGGTCAATACCACGTCCGAGATCGCGAGTCGTCCTCCGGGCCGGAGGGCACGATAGGCCTCGTGGAACACCTGCTGTTTGTCGGGGGAGAGGTTGATCACACAGTTCGAAATGATGACGTCGACCGTCTCATCGGCGACTGGGAGATGTTCGATTTCACCGAGTCGAAACTCGACGTTCCGAACATCGTTCGTTGCGACGTTCTCCCTAGCCTTTTCGATCATTGCCGGCGTCATGTCAACACCGATTACATGGCCGGTGTCCCCGACTTCTTGGCCAGCAAGGAAACAATCGAAACCCGCGCCAGAGCCCAAATCAAGGACAGTCTCACCGGGTTGCAGAGCGGCGATTGCATTTGGATTGCCACAGCCAAGTCCCAGGTTTGCCCCGTCCGCCACGGCGGTTTCCTGATCTTCGGAGTAGCCGAGTTGGCGAGTCAGCCTCTCGTCGGGCCCAGCGTCCGAGTCACTACAGCAACTCGACGACTCATTCGCAATCTGTCTATACCGTCGGCGGACTGCTCGGCGCTGTTCGTCGGAAGCTAGCCCACCGGTCGTCGAATCCGGGTTGGGCTGTTCACTCATCGAGTTCACCCCGAGATTCATCAAGTGTGGTCAAGAGGGCCGTCGCTCGTGATGTTGCAGCATAGTATCGCCATTTGCCGTCTTTGCGTCGGGACACGAGTCCGGCGGCGTAGAGCCGTGAAAGCGCGTGACTAATAGCGCCCTGGCTGACACCGAGTGCCGGTTCGAGTTCACAGACACACACGTCCCCCTCTGTGTCAGCAATCAATCTGAGGACCTCGTACCGCGTGTCGTTGCCGAGAGCGGAGAGAACCTGGACGTCTGCGGTGAGTTCTGACTCAGTCAATGAATGAGTGGCAGTACAGCACTCTCTGTCCGATGGCGTGTTCTCTCCCTGTGTTGGTGAGGACGATTGTCGACTCATCTTAGCGATTGCTAATATTAGGGGGGACTAATATAAGTGTTCCCCTGGAACGGACTCCCTCGTATCGCCTCCGAACTGGAACCGCCGTCGTTTAGCGGTCAGGTCGTACGTGTAATGTATAATAGATTCAATATCTCTCCTGTAGAATTAGCACCTCAAATTGGTCAATACAGAGGATGTACCAAGCACTGCAGCGCTTTCGGCGAGATACCACTGGTTTGTGGGACCAGAGCCACGATATGACTGTATACCCCACGAGATCGGTGTTCTGGTGGAACGGTAGCTGGTGCGCTTGGGAGAGCGAGAGGATAGCGTCTATTCGGCATTTATCTCACTAGTATTTATAAATATGAAACAATAAATTTTATTATAGATTTCAGTCAACAATTTAATATGAGCCACCACGAAGGTATTATCCGATGCCCTGAGTGTGGGGGACGTCCTGGAAACGTGGCCTTTGACATCGCTACCTGTTCGGAATGTGGACATGAATGGGAGTGTAAACCATAGCGACGTTCGTTTTCAGTAACTAGTACCTGAGCTGATTTGCCCGTCGGAACGCTCTGTCAGATATAGAAGGGCGAAATACCGCTCCAGTCTTGAACCTATCCGCACTACGTTAGAAATCGCGTGCTGAATACGCATGCTCTATCTAACGGCTGTTTCAGCCGCTATCGTGAGCAAGAAACGGATGTAGGAGAGAGTCCGTACTAGCCAGTGCCCAGAAAGCGTCTCACTGAACAAGCTATCCACCGCCAGACCGGAACTCGTCGACTAATGAGTAGTCTGCTGTCGATCCGTTGTTGTGAGATGCAACGGTGGTACTGACGCGATCATCGCACTAGCCACGCGACCGCTGAGATGGTTCCCAACAGCACGCCATCGCGAGCTATCCGCAGAGTAGCACATTGGGACTGGGTTCGGATACTACGTGCGGTCACTCGGTGAGACAGTCCGTACACCGGCCGGCACCTGGAACTGTTGCATTCCCACACTTAAGGCAGGTATCGACCGTATTCCCGTGGGATTGCCCCGATACGAGTGTCTGTCGTAGTCTCTCCAACAGCCCCTGAAGCATAGCTGAATGTACTGGCTGCAAGACGTATAGTCCCCCCGATGACCATGCGTTGCCGCTGTCTACTGATGACTCCTCCAATTCCCGACGGTGATGGCCGATGTCGACTGTCGGCAGGCGGATCACAACGTCTCTCGGCTTCGCGACGAGGCCGTTCGCTCTCCGGGATTCTAACGGACGGTATTGCATGGTGGTTTCTGGGCCGCCAGCGTATGTGACTGGAGATCAAATCCGATTGAGTGCAGCTCTATACATACTGACCTCAGCACGAGGAGAGAGAACTCAGCTACGCGATGTCTCTCGGAGATACGCTTCGCCCCAAGCGTCCATCGCATCGATCACAGGTTCGAGCGACGTACCCTGTTCAGTTAGCGAATACTCAACCCGAAACGGCTTCTCACTCACGATGGCTCGATTCACGAGGCCATTGTCTTCTAGATCTTCCAGGCTATTTGAGAGGACAGTGCTGGAAATCGATTCAATCTCCTCTTTGAGCGCGTTGAATCCGAGCGGGCCATGTTCGAGCAGGCGGTGCACAATAACCGGATGCCATTTTTTCCCGATGAGATGGGTTGTACACGTTACCGTACACCAGTCATCGTCGGCACACCAAGATGCAACGCACTCCTCGTCTTTGTCTTCGCTTGCTCTACTCATTCGTCTCTACGAGTACTGACAGCAGATCTAATATTGTTACGATACTAAGTAACCATCTCAAAGTGAATGAGGATTATTGAGCTGGTTAGGAAACAGTACCCACTCAGTGCGAGCTTCGCTGACGCTTATTCGGGTTCTTGGACACTGCCCAATATGGTGAATGCATATATCGATAATCTCGAGTCAGTCCGGCAGTCTGTCCCGGAGTGGGTTCAAATCGGGCTTCGTCTCGTCCTCATCGTGCTCGTTGCTAAACCAGCCCTGAGTAAGGTCGTTACCTACGTCCATTCAGTCACATTCTTCGATGCCATTGGGCTGCCTGCTCCTGCAGCGATGGTCATTGTTGCCGGCCTCATCGAAATCGGAGCGGTTGCACTCCTCCTCGTCGGTACTGGCGAACGACTCGCGGCCATCGCACTGATCCCCGTGATGCTCGTGGCGATACTCTACGTTGGACCGGACTGGAAGAACTTCAGCGTCCTTCTGGGCGCGCTGGGGCTCCTCATTTTGACCACTGATTTCGACGCTATCTGGCATCTCGTTGCTCGCCGGCGTGGTTACCTCACGCTAACCCGGTCAGGATGACCTTGTCATAGCTTTACGGCGATACCCGTCCGAGGTGAGAGTAAGTATGACCACAGTCGAAATCGAATACTGTGTCCCGTGTGGACTGCTTGAGTCGGCAATCGAAACCCAGACGCAGCTGCTGAACGAATTCGGCCAAGATCTGGAGGGAGTTACACTAACGCCGGGCCACGGCGGCGTCTTCGTCGTGACTGCCGATGGCGAGGTGATCTGGGACAAGGAGGTCCACGGCGGTGACCTTGATTTGGACCTCATCATCGAGGCAATCGACGACCGACTCTCAGCAGAAGCCTAACCACGGTACGCGATACTCAAACGCTGTCAGGCAGCGGGGCGTGGGCGTTCTCAGACAGATCCCATGAGATACCCGCTGCTGTCAGCAAATCCCTTGCCAGCAGGTTGTGACCGCCGCCTGTCCCCTATTCCAGTCGGAATCCAGAATATAAACGACCAAACCACAGATGGACAAATGGCCCCCATCGATGTCGGCCAGCACTGTGACTCGTGGTGCAGCACTCGTTGACGACTATCTGTTGCTCTGGGTGCTGCTCTCGGTTGCCGTTGGATTGGGTGTCCCATCCGTGGCTGTGCTCACGCCGTTGTCGACGCCGATTCTCGCCGTCATGATCGGTGCGGTCTCGCTGACGCTCGCGCCAGATCGATTCCGTCAGATCCGTGGACGGGCCCTAGTCGTGATTCTCGTCGTTCAGACTGGTATGCCACTACTGGCGTTCACCATTGCTCGGCTACTCACCCTCAATCCTGCACTCACTGCCGGCTTTGTGGTTCTTGGCGCAGTGACGCCCGAACTCGTGACACCGACGATGACCGAACTCAGCGGCGGTGACACCGCGCTGTCCACGGTAGTCCTCGTCGTGGTCGGTCTCGGAACGCTTGTGCTCGTTCCGGGCGTCGTCACCGTGTTGCTGGGCGAGTCAGTCCCAGTCGAACCGGGACTCATTGTCGAACAGCTGTTGCTCGCGGTAGTCATTCCGATGACGCTCGCCGTCGCGGCCCGGTATCGGTGGCCCGCTCGCATCGGTCAATACGACGAGTTCTATCCGTCGGTGTCGGGACTCATGGTGATCCTCATCATCGGCATCGTCGCGGCGGCGAACGCCTCGCTCATTCGCGATGGCGGGAACATTCTCGTCCTCGTCGCGGCCGGCGCAGTCGTTCTCAATGGTAGTGGGTACGTTGTTGGCTGGCTCGTTAGCTGGCAGTTCCCGCGGGATGAGCGGATCGCCGCGACGCTGTCGATCGGCATGCGTGACTTCGCCGTTGCCGCCACCCTGCTCGTCGGCGCAGGTTTTCCGACGGCAGCGACACTTCCGGCAGTCGTCTTCGGGATCATTGAGATGACGACGAGTGCTGGCCTCGCGAAATGGTTTCGCAGCTCGCAGTGAGTGTTACTCGCAGCCGTGGGCCTCTGCCTATCCTTCGAGCAGACAGAGAGCACTAGCTACGACGTGAAATAGGTTGAACAAACGAATTACCGTCCATCGCTACAAACGACGGCCGGAAGGACCCGAATGATCCCGATGAGCCGGTGGCGGTGCAGCGTAGATCTACGAGTTCGAAGGATCGGAATAGTCCGAGACGGTGGTCCTCACGCCCAGCGATGCCATCCCGAAGGCGTTCGGCCGAGCGGTGGCCATCGACGGCGACACAGCCATCGTTGGCGCGGACGAGGTCGCCGACGGGTTCGAGCGCAGCGATGGCGACTGGTCCCTGTCGACCCGCCTTACGGCCGGACCAAAAGACCAGAAATTCGGGCGTCGGTCGACATCGCCTTGATCGGTGCGCCGACCCAGTGGGTTGTCTCCGGGGACCCCTACGCCGACGCTGCGTTCGTCTTCCATCGATCACGGTCGTCCGGGCCGGAAGTACCGACAGGCTGGAGTCAAACCACGGAACTCGTCGGGTCTGGTGTCAGTGCATTTGAAATGTTTGGAGAGTCGGTCGCGGTCGACGAGGACGACGCGCTGGTGAGCGCCCCTGGTGACGGCGACAACCCCTCCGGCCAAGTCGAGTTCACATTCTCTGGTTGCCGCGTCACGGTCACCAGCACCGGGGAGATCACTGCTACCCCAATCGATGACTCTCGACCAACACAAATCATCCAACAATGATGAATGACGCCGTGCAAGCGGGTGCTGTATGGGGAGCAGGACCACCGCGCTCAAAGGCAACGGCTTCCCCGTAAGTCGCTGAAACGGAAAGGTAAATGCCCGAACGACTCTCGACTGGCATCGACGGCTTGGACGTAGTAATTGAGGGTCGCCACCTCCCGTCCGGAGTAATCTCGTTAGGTGGCCACCTAGCGATGGCGTGCGAGATGAGCGCTCTGTATGCAGCCTGGTGATCTGAACACCACTGAACTCTAACAAGGTGGTCAGCGGTCAATAAGCACGCGCACCTAACGGGAATTACAGACTGCAGTCCGTGAATAGAAAGATGCCATCGTGCTGAACCTTTCCTCTGTATCGGTCACGCCGTTACTGACAGTCACAGAATAGTTCGCAAAGCCGATACTGCATACAGGTGAGCTACTCACCGGGGGTGCTGATTTTCTCCCTGAGTTCTGTCAGAAATCGGCTGCTGAATAGAGAGGATGTGTAGCAGATCTCTATCGTGTATCCTCACCCACTCTGCACTGGTTCAGCCGTTCAGTAGAATGACGGATTGAATAACCGAGGTTACTCGGATAGGGGCGTCCGGCAATAAGAGGTCATGAAGACGTCTAAATGAAACGAGAAAAGTCGTCCTCATAAAGGGGATGTCTGTCGCGCTTGATATCAGATATGTATTTTTCAAGAACATGATTGTATAAACATTTTTCCGCCGTACTATACTATTGCGCGTATGAGTGAACGAGCGGAGGCTTCCGGAACGGCGTTCTGGGAGAACGCCGATGACACCGAAGCCCTCCGGCGGTATCGGATGCTCGTAAATGCAGTTGACGATGGGATCTACCAACTTGATGCCGAGGGTCAGTTCGTCGCGGTCAACGACGGCATCGTCAAGCTGACAGGCTACGAGCGCGAGGAACTCCTCGGCGAACACGTCTCGTTACTCCTCGACGACGATAGATCGGCTACTAAACAGCTTCTCACGAATTCCACCAATCGAAGCGAACCGTTCGAGTGCCCCGTACGGACTGCCAGGGGTGACCAGGTTCACTGTGAAGTACGGGCGTCCTCGCTCGAAGTGGACGGTGCGGTCCAGGGAACCGTCGGCATCGTTCGCGAGATTAGCGACTCCAGGCGTCCGGACCAGAGGCTCGATGAATCCGACCAGCGGCCAGACCGCAAGGCGACGAACGAGTGCGAACGGGAGCTCCGTGAGACGAAACCCCGACTCGAAGTTGCCGCGTCCGCCGGGCTGGTCGGCACTTGGGTCTGGAACGTTCGAGAAGACGCCGTGACCGCGGACGAATATATCACCGAACCGTACGGCATGGGCCTAGAGGAGGCCACTGCAGGCGTACCCGTTGAGGAGTTCTTCGCCCTGGTTCACGAGGCGGACCAAGAACGGGTGTGGAAACGACTCGACGAAGCGGTCAAGGAGACAGGCGAATTCGAGGCCGAGTACCGCGTCACTACCGCGGACGAAGATACGCGGTGGGTGATGTCCCGCGGAGAAGTTGAATACGACGACAACGACGAGGCGCTCCAGATGTATGGCGCTACCGCTGACATCACCGAGCGCAAGGAAGCAGAGAGAGAGCTAAAGAAGGAGATTGCCGATGCCGAGGAGCAACAGCGGCTCTACGAGACAATCATCTCCAGCACGCCCGATCTCATCTACGCCTTCGACCTTGACTACCGCTTCACGTTCGCCAACGACGCAGTGCTGGAAATGTGGGGCCGCACTCGCGAAGAGTCCATCGGGAAAACATTGCGGGAGATTGGTTACGAGCCGTGGCATGCGGAGATGCACGAGCGCGAAATCGACGAGGTCATCGAGACGAAAGAATCCGTTCGCGGCGAAGTCGCGTTCCCGCACGCTAAGCACGGCCAGCGCATCTACGAATATATCTTCGCCCCGGTGCTTGACGACGGGGAAGTCGAAGCCATCGCCGGGACGACGCGTGACGTCACCGAACGCAAACAGGCCGAGGAGGCACTCCAGAAGAGCAAAGAACGATTCCGCGCGCTGATCAACGCGAGCTCGGACGTGGTATATCGCATGAGCCCCGATTGGAATGAAATGCACGAACTCGAGGGCAAAAAGTTCCTCACGGATACGGACGAATCAACCAGCGATTGGGTCGAGAAGTACATTTATCCCGACGACCGGCAGCGGGTCATGGACGCTATCGACGAGGCGATTCGGACGAAGAGCATCTTCGATCTGGAACACCGGGTGGAGCGGGACGACGGGAGCATCGGCTGGACGTTCTCGCGGGCGGTCCCGATGCTGGACGAGGACGACGAAATCGACGAATGGATCGGGATGGCGAGTGACATCACCGACCGAAAGCGGCGCGAGCGAGCTCTCGAGGAGTCGGAGCGTCGGTATCGGACGCTCGCCGAAAACTTCCCGAACGGCGCGGTCTCGGTGTACGACGAGGACCTCCGTATCGAACTGGCGCAGGGCTCCGTGTTGGGTGAGACGTTGCCGAGTCGGAATCAGCTCGAAGGCCGGAGGGTTAGGGAGGTGTACCCCGAGTGCATTCTCGAGGACCTCGAGCCGTTGTTACGGGCCGCCATCGAGGACGGCGAAACCGACAGCGACGTGTTCGAGTTCGGCGGCCGAAACTGGCGAGTGTGGGCGACGCCCCTGCGGGACGCGGATGGCGACGTGTTCGCCGGACTGACCTTCGCGCAGGACATCACCGAGCGGATCGAACGCGAACAGGAACTCGAACTGCGGACCGAGCGCCTCAACCAGTTCGCCAGCATGCTCGCTCATGAGCTCCGCAACCCCGTCACCATCGGCCAGATTTACAGCCAACAGTTACCCGACGACACGGACGCAGAGGCGGTTAACTACGTCACCGAGGCGTTCGACCGTCTCGAGGATATAATCGATGTCATGCTGGTGCTAACCCGGGATCATGACGCAATTGGCGAGCGGGAGCCGGTCGCTCTTAATGAGAAGGCCGGGGAAGCGTGGGCTGACGTGGACGCACCCGACGCCGAACTCAACATCGAGCTAGACAAGACGATACAGGCGGACGAGACGTACATTCGGCATCTGTTCCGGAATCTACTCGAGAATGCGGTCGAACACGGTGGGTCTGACGTCACGATTACAGTCGGTGAGTTACCGACTGGCTTCTACGTGGCCGATGACGGTGTAGGGATTCCGGCCGAGGAGCGTGGCACGATCTTCGACGAAGGGTATACGACAGCCGCCGAGAGTGGAGGAACTGGGCTTGGGCTTGCATTCGTTCGCGAGATTGCCGACGTGTACGACTGGACGTGTACGGTGACGGAGAGTGCGGCTAACGGGGCACGGTTCGAGTGCACGAATATTGACTCCCACTCATAGCGGAGCTAAGCATTTTCACCATATAACGAGTGCCATTCCTACGGGAACTCGGTAAGTTGCCCGTACGAATACACTGGTTCTCGTATAGACGGGCAAGGATAAATGCACGCTCTGTACTTAGCGATTGAATACGAGCAGAACTGATTCGGACGTCATGCTGTATACGCGCTGTGTATCAGAATAGTAACTACCTGGGCAGCGTGATGGTGAAGACCGGGGACACCGACGCAATGCTCACCGGTCTGACCTATAACTACCCATCGGCACTGCGGCCGCCCCTGCAGGTGATCGGCACCGCGCCTGACGCCGACTACGCTGCCGGTGTCTACTGCTCACTTTCAAGAACCGGGTCGTGTTCTGCGCCGACGCAACCGTCAATCAGGACCCGAACGCAGACGTGTTGGAGGAGGTGACTCGCCACACCGCCGAACTCGCTCGGCGGTTTAACGTCGAGCCGCGGGCAGCATTACTATCCTACTCCAACTTCGGGAGCGTCGACAACGTTGGCACTCGCAAACCCCGCGAGGCCGCCCGCCGACTGCGCAAGGATCCCGCGGTCGATTTCTCCGTCGACGGCGAGATGCAGGCAGACACCGCCGTCGTCGAAGAAATGCTCTCGGGGACCTACGAGTTTTCCGAGTTGGACGATCCGGCGAACGTCCTCGTCTTCCCGAACCTCGAAGCTGGCAACATCGGCTATAAGCTCCTACAGCGACTAGGCGATGCGGATGCAGTCGGACCGATGCTCGCCGGGATGGACAAACCCGTTCACGTCCTCCAGCGCGGCGACGAAGTCAAGGATATCGTCAACCTCACTGGCGTCGCCGTTGTCGACGCACAGCAGTAGTAACGCGAGCGAGGAGAGCACCGCTTTTGTCCATGGATTGAGTGGGACCGAAGGTCCGGGGAAGCTCCGCTGCCTCGCAGACCACGCGAACGGCGACTGCGTCGCCGTGAGCAGTGAGCGGTAGTGTCGAAACGGGCTACCTGATAAAAAAGAGATGGGCGGTGAAGACTTTACCGTTCAGTGTCAACTAGTCTGTATGTACCGTGTTCTACTTCCCGTCGACACGAACGAATCACGAGCGCGAGCGCAGTCCGAGACCATCCTGGAGCTTCCTGTGGCCGCCGGCGATATCACCGTCGACGTACTTCACGTTTACGAGAACGTCTCGACGAACGACCCCCAGTGGGCCGCCGGTGAGGAGTTCACCGAGAGCTTCGACGAGGAGATGGCTGAAACGGTACGCACCACCGACCGCATTCCCTCGTCGGTCGAAACCGCCGTCGACTTGTTCGAGTCGAGTGACTACGAGTTTACTGTTCACGAACGGAGGGGCGAGCCAGCCGTGGAAATCCTCGAGTTTGCTGCCGGACAGGATAGCGACATGATCATCCTTGGTATCAGCCGACGGTCGCCGGTCGGCAAAGTGCTGTTTGGCAGCGTCGCACAGGCGGTGATTCTCGAGAGTGACCGGCCGGTGATGGTCGTGCCAGAGCTCTCCTCGGAGTCGTAGAGGGATCAAAGACGATTCAGAGTGAAAGTTCTTGAGAGAGACGCAAGCGGACGCGATTCCATCTGGTCGTCAGACTACCCGTTTCGTGTGTATCGGCACCAACCCACAAAGCTAAGTTGGCAGCGTTTTGATATTTGAGGCATGGGAAACCGCTCGCGTCGAGAAAGGGTATGGAACTACTGTTGGAAACTCGACCGACGCACTCGGAATGCCCTCCGGATGCGTCCGACCGCGCTTCTAGATTATTCGAAACTAGCGCCAGAGGAGCGGGAACTGGCCAAGCGACTCGCAACCGATGGTGGTCGAGATGAGGGAACGCAAGGAGCCACTGCTGGCAACGGCGGAAGTGGTGACGACGGCGACGATGGATCGGCGTTCGATGTCGGCGGCCAGTACACCCGCCGGCAGAAGATCGGCCTAGTTCTTGGACCGTTGCTGTTCGCGGCGATTATGCTCGTGCCCACCCCCGAGGGATTATCACCCGGTGGGCAAGCAGTCGGCGCGACTACGGCCTGGGTAGCAACGTGGTGGATCGGCGAGGCAATCCCGATCCCGGCGACGTCGCTACTTCCGATCGTACTATTCCCGCTCACCGGAGCGCTCGACGTGGATTCGACTACTGCACCGTACGCGAACGACCTGATATTTCTGTTTATGGGCGGGTTCTTCATTGCGATGGCCATGCAACGCTGGGATCTTCACCGGCGCATCGCGCTCCGAACGATTCGCGCAGTCGGTACCAGTCCGGGGCGCATCATTCTCGGGTTCATGGTCGCGACAGCGTTCCTCTCGATGTGGGTGTCCAACACTGCAACGGCAATGATGATGACACCCATCGGTCTCGCAGTCGTTCTCCAGACGACGGACATCATCGATCGCACCGACGCAGACATCCCCACCGATCAGGGCGAATTTAACTTCGGTACGGCATTGATGCTTTGCATCGGGTATTCGGCCTCGGTAGGTGGTATCGGAACGATTATCGGCACTCCACCGAACCTGGTGCTGGTTGGCGCAATCAACGAAACGTTCGATCAGACGATCTCTTTCGCCCAGTGGATGCTCTACGGTGTTCCGATTACCGCGTTGGGAGTGGGGATCATCTGGGTGTACGTCACCAAGTTCATCATCCCACCACAGATGGAAAGCTTACCCGGTGGAAGAGAGGTCATCGATGACGAAATCGAAGCGCTCGGGTTAATGACGCGCAATGAGAAGCTCGTGCTCGTCGTGTTCGCTGTGACTGCGGCTGCGTGGCTCACGCGATCGTTCATCTTGGAACCCATTATTCCGGGTATCACTGACAGCGTGATTGCCATCGCTGGTGCACTGGTCCTATTTCTGGTGCCTGCTCGAGAGGAAGACGGATCCTTTACGTTCCTGCTTGACTGGGAGACAGCAGTTAACATTCCCTGGGGGATCATCCTCTTGTTCGGGGGCGGACTCGCAATCGCTGCCGGATTTCAGGAAACCGGGCTCGCCGAGTGGATCGGCAGCCAGCTCGGCGGTCTAGAAGGGGTTTCGATAGCCCTTGTCATGACTGTCGTCGTGTTATTGACGATTTTCATGACTGAAGTGACTTCGAACACGGCGACCACCGCGATGTTGATGCCGATCATGGCTTCGCTCGCTATCGGACTCTCGATTCACCCGTACGGGATCATGATTGGCGCGGCGACCGCTGCGTCCTTTGCGTTCATGTTGCCCGTCGCCACACCCCCTAACGCCGTCGTCTTCGGCTCGGGATACATCACGATGCCACAAATGGCCAAAACCGGGTTCGGGCTCAACATCATCGGGATAATAGTCGTCGTCATACTCTCGCTATTTTGGCTCCCGATGATATGGGGCATCAACCTCACGGAGCTCCCCCAGTGGGCGGGGATGCTCGCTCTGGGCTAATCGTCCGCTCGCTGCGGCCCCGTCTCCCCGACTCATTCGACCGCCGATGCCGGTTGGTCCACGGGCGGGTTGGCGCGGACGACGCCGACCAGTAATACACCCGCGACGACCGACCCGACCGCAAGGAATAGCCAGCTCACCCGGTAGCCGAATACGTCGGCTAAATGTCCGAAAATGGGCGGTGCGACCAGCGCGCCGGTGATCAGTGCGAGTTGCCCGCCCGCAGTCGCCCCACCCATCTCGTCGGCTGGAACAATTGTCGCCATACAGGAGTAGTAGACGCCGGTGTAGCCGAGCACGAAGAATCCCAGCGCCGAGAATGCAACCGCGCTGGCGAATGGGGTGGTGGTTGTGGCCACGACGACGAACAGAGCAGCGCTTGCCAGCGTCTGGGCGATGAGTATCGTGGTGATGCGAACCTGCGGGTCGCCCGGGAGTACGTCGGCGATCCACCCGGTGATAACGCGCCCGGCGCTGCCGAACAACTGGACGAGGGCGAAGACAAACCCCCCGAAGACGACGGTCGCACCGACCGACTCCTCAATGTAGAGGATGGTGTACCCGGTCGTCGTGAACAGTGCGGCGCCGAGGAAGAAGCCCGCCGCGGTGAGCGCACGATAAGGGGCGTTCGACAGTAATCGACGGAAGTCGGGAAACGTACCAGTGCCGCCATCGCCCCCTCCGTCGTAGAGGAGGAAAAACGCTATCGCGACCAGAATGGCGAGGAATCCGGCGACGAGAAAGCCCGCCTGCCAGGAGATTGCGTCCGCGAGCCCCGTCACGAGCAACGCGCTGATGCCGCTCCCAGCGGTGACGCCGACCTGCTTGATCCCGATCGCCGTGTTCTGCCGTCGGGGGTCTATGGTGTCGAATACAGCCTTGTTCGTTCCCGGGATAGCAGTACCGTAGGTGGATCCGAGAACGAATACAGCACCGAGCAAGAGCGCGTACGACGGCGCGCCGGCGACGAGGAGGACACCGGTCGCGAGCCCAAGCAGTCCCAGCGAGAGCACCCAGTGCTCGCCGTACAGGTCGGTTGCGGCCCCCAGCGGGAGGAGAAAGACTGCATAGCCGAGCGTGAGGCCCGTGATGACGAGCCCGACCGCAAACCGGCTGAGTCCGAACACGTCCCGAAAGAAGGGCGTCGCGGCGAAGACCGTATAATAACAGATACTTGCTGAAACCTGCCACAGAGTAACAAGCGAAACTGTCCGCCAGTACGATCGGTTCATCGAGTGTACTCTAGAGGACTCTATGACTGTGGAGGCATGGAGCTGGTCACTCGCCGTTCCACTCCCCACCGACGCGGTTGACTCCCATCATTGCCTCTCCCGGGTGTTCGGTGAACACGACCTTCATATTCTTGTCGGGGACATTAAATGTGCTCGCAACGTGTTCCATCACCGCGAGCGCGAACTCCCGCTTGCGCTCGAAGGACCGTCCCTGTCGAATCTCGGCATCCAGGAACAATAGCGGTCCCTCTACGGCGCGGCCGAGGTGGAGGTCGGCCGGGTTGCGATCACGAATCGTCACGGCGACGTGACCCTGCTTCGTAGCCATCTTGGTCGTGTATATTTCTGTGACAGTCTCTGCGAACGACGTTTTTTGTTCAGCCGACAGCGAGAGTGTCGTATCAAACTGCAGTAGCGGCATACTACGATTCATGTCGTGTCAGTTTTATTTGTTCCGCCGGTCCGTGGTGCCAGCACTCAGCGCTTGATTTTCCGGTCCCACTCCACAGAGCGGTGAGCAAACAACTAGTTGACATTGCCGGTGAGGACCTGTTCGACGCGTTCTGACGCACTTAAGAGCGGCCACGCACCCTCCAATCTTGTCCGCCGTATCCCCT
The DNA here is from genome assembly GCF_004681185.1 of Haloarcula amylovorans. Classification (GTDB taxonomy): domain Archaea; phylum Halobacteriota; class Halobacteria; order Halobacteriales; family Haloarculaceae; genus Haloarcula; species Haloarcula amylovorans. Next base: position 281,588 of record NZ_SRIF01000004.1, read on the forward strand.
CGCTGGCGTCGGTCAGTCAGGATGAATATTTGTGACGTGTTCGTTCAGGTCCTCTTCTGTGTCGAAGGTGTCGCCGCATACTGGACATTCAAATCCGTTGTTAGCTCGGTCTTCGTTCGACATGTTTGATTGTCGTGCCAAAGCAAAATAAGAATTTGTGCACCGAGGGCACCATCTCACTCACACCACGACTGATCAGAACGGCTGTGTTTACTGTCCGAACGAACATCAAATACATAGACGACCCTTCATTTATAGAAAAATGGAATAGCGGGCTGCAGAGATTGAGGCAGCGGCGGAGGCGACGAGATAGAACGCCGCGAGCAGGGCACCAACGACGGCCATCCGGACCTTCAGCCCAATATGCCTCATGTGCGCTGGTTACGAGGTCAAGCGTATAAATCCGGCTACTACACCCCAGACCAGTGAGAAGCTGCTATTCAGCGTGACAGCTACGACAACGTTTATCGAGAGTTCAGGACGGATCGGATTGGAGGTATCGCTCGTCAACTACCCCACCCTACTTCGCTCACCCTGACGGGTTCGCTCGCTCCTTGAGGAAGGGGACTCCGCGCTACCGCATCAGTTGAGGCCTCATTTAGCCACTTTCCTGCTCCAGGGAATATAGATCGGTCGAGACAGACAACAAATTGGGCGTCGTGTGGGAAAAACAACAATTATCACACGACACCCATCGGCTGAGTATGGACGACAAGTTTCCACCGATGACTCGCCGAGAACTGCTCGCGTTCACCGGCATAGCCGCCCTGGCTGGCTGTTCGCTACCGAATTCCGGAGTGCGACAAAGGCAACAGGGTACTACACAGCAAACTGCCCAACAGACAGATGACAATCAGCAGGCGGAGACCGTTCGGGCCTTCATTGGATCGTATCACTGGGGATACTTCATACTGGACGAGGACGGTGCCGAGGTCGACCAACTAACGCTATCGTCAGGTGACGAACTGCGACTTACTCTCTTTAATGTCGAAGCCGAGGGCGCGATAGATGGACTCCCGCAAGCAGTTCGAACGAACATCCCGAGTGCAGAGGACCGCGCACAGCGTAACGAACAGGCGATCCCGGTTCCTCAGGGTACGACTCTCGAAACCCTGCACGAGGCGGCCGAAGCCGCATACCCGGACCACAGTCTCGCCATCCTCAACGACGAGTATATGTGGAATAGATCAGGTGGCTCGGGACAGGGTCAGGGGCAAGGTCAGGGCCCCGGAAGCGGTGGTCTGGGCAGGCCGTGGGGCGGTCACCACGGGCCCCACGGCGGTCCATACGGCCCCGGGCAGGGTGGCCGAGGCCCGCGGCAGGGGACCCAAGGTCCAGGACAGGGGCCTAGTGGTCCGTCTGGTCCAGGGACATCTTGGTGTGGCCCTGGAATGCACGGGTATGGGTGGGGGAGCGGGAACGACGGAACGCTCGCGCCACCGGTATACCTCTGGCATCACTCGACGGTGCCGAGCGAACTCGGATTCGTCGTAAACACCACTGGATCGTTTGGCTTCGTCTGTACGGTTTACTGTGGCTACGGTCATCCGTATATGGCCGAGCGTAGTCGCATTGTCGTAGATTAGAACTGGTTGACCTGAACGGCGACTACACGCTTGCCGAATTACTTAGCTAAACCGAAAGTCAACTGGCAAGCCTCAAGGATCGACCCCGAGGTGGTTGACGGACAGGCGTTCGGCCGGAAGGAAATTTAAAACACAACGAAAGCCGTTGCGAGAATAGGAACATGTGGTTGCTGGTATGCTCCAAGCGACCCCGCTTCTGCTAGTAAGTTACCACGGCCTGAAGGACGTGGGTAGCTCAATGAGCCTGCAGAACCTACGCAATAGCCACGCCCTCTCTAACAGCTGTATTACTGTCGAATGTCTCAGGAGACTCCGCCCACTCGCTGTTCATGCAAGCTAGAAATCAAAAAAAGTCAGGATCTCGTCTCGCTGGGCGCGCTGTGGTGGGACTTCGAGAAATACAACCAGAACATCCCGTCGCTCATGAAGTTCGTCTGGTCGCTCGTCATCGCCTACTCGGGGCTGTTCGGTCTAGGAGTGTATTGGTTTACGGGCCGAACACAACTCGATAGTGACTCGCTGTGGAAGCAGGGCTTCCGCTCGACTTCGCATTGCTACTCTGGGTGTGGAATCGGGGAGGTGATCGGCATCACTGCCGCGACCATCATCCTCAGTTTCTCGACGCTCTGGATAGTCGCGCTAACGTTCACACTCGCGTTCATCATTGGGCTCGCACTGACGGTGGGCCCGCTGATGCAGGAGGGTGTCGGCTTCAGAGAAGCGATGTGGGACGCCATCTGGAGCGAGACGCCCAGCATCACCATCATGGAGATCGTCGCCATCGGCACCGACCTGCTGCTGGCCGGTAAGGCGGGCTGGACGACGCCGCTGTTCTGGACAGCCCTGCTGTTTTCGCTGACCATCGGGTTCTTCGCCGCCTATCCCGTCAACGTCGCGCTCATCGCCGTCGGCGTGAAAGAGGGGATGGGCAACCCAGCCGAGATGGATAGCAGTCCCAGTGGTAGCTGGAGTACAGCGGACGACTGAGGTCATATTTACTGCGTCTGTAAATCTACGCAGCATTATTCTGCTACGTCTTAATGCGAGATACCTACCAAGTGGGATGGGTGTATCAGCTGTTTGTCACAGTCAGCAGTCTGCTTCACAACCTCTCCTGAAGGTTCCAACCGCAGGCACAAGTGGTAGACTGCCACCCTAGTGGCTCCCTCCTTCGACTAAAGTCGTAGGGTTTCTCCTTACCTTCGTACGAAGAGTGATATGCATTGACGTAGGTCGTCCCATTGACATCGTCGCCACTACTGAGAGGATTCCCAAGCTCTCCTAACAGGCCCACGATATCGGAGCGAAGTTCCGTGAGGAATTCCCGTCGCTATACCATCGAAGATCGGTTCGTAACCTACTGGGACTCCTCGAGGCGGAGGTTTGCACGCCGTTCCTCGAACTCTTCTTCGGAGAGATCACCGCGAGCGTACGCCACTCGGAGTTCCTCGAGTGCTCTATCGCCGGTCTTGGTGATCTACCAGCTTGTGCACCTGCTGTGATCGAAAGTGAAGACGAACTCTCCATCACTATGAAGGTAGAGTCCTCATCCGTGGTGGCGATAGGCGTCGAAAAGTGCGGGCACACCGAGTGGGAACGCAAGAACCCCGAACGTCGCCAGCGCGTATTTTGCGTACGTCGACTCCCGATAGGCGAGGTAGGTGGCAGCAGCACCGAAGATGGCCACCGCGTAGGCGATATTACTCCAGAGCGGATCATACGTTGAGCAGTAGCCCCAGCAAACGAGAGTGTAGGAAGGGGCGTTCCACGTCGGCGGCTGTAACTTGGGCCAGAAGAACCGGCAGTACGTGGTGAAGGCGAGCATCACCGTCACGGGCAGCGCTGCGAGCCACGTACTCGGCCGAAGCGGGAGTCGTGACGCGTACTGGTGGTAGGCGTGCAACAGCACGAGCGGGAGCGTGAAGACGACGAGCCAGAGGCCGACGGTATAGGTGACCGGCCAGTGTTCGATCCGCGGCTGGGTGTAGGCGACTCTGAGCGACTCGGGGAGCGTCGCCCACGGAAAGGACGGATCTGGAACCGGATTCGTGAGAAAGGACAATCCCATCCAGTGATGAGCGTGTACACACCTATTGTTGCCACATGTGCGATCGAGGCGGGTAATGGCTGGTGTCGCGAATCACCACCGCCATTATTGTCGGCCCGATTGGAATGGAGGCCATCCGCTCCCATACTATAAGTTACGCTGGAATGGTTGATTGCAGTTACTCTTTCAAATCAGAAGTGTGAAGCTTCGAAAGGATATACTCACGAGTCAACCTTTGTGACACCGAGTGAGGGTGACCTGAACCGAGATTATCGAGCGAGGCGACTCTTGAGAGTCGCCAGCAATTCGGGCTGATCCTTCTCCGTCTGTTTCGAGTTGCGTGACTCCGACCCTTCGGGCTCCTCCTCGTCTTCGTCGAGCCTCGCCGCTTCGTAGTCCACAATCATGTGGGCGGCGTGGCGATTGCACATATGAAGGGATACGACGTTCAGCTACAAAACTGTTCGACAGGAGCTAGCAGATACTAGCTCTGAGTCTGTTTCAGGTCGTCACTCGGGTAGATCCGGTACGTTCGCCCTTGACGCTCACGGTACAACAGGCCGCGCTTCTCGAGGGCACTGACCGTCTGACTCACCTTGCTCTTCGAGAAGTCCGAACGGTCTCTGAGCTCAATCTGCGTGATTCCGGGCGAGGAGAGGACTGGTTCGAGGATACGCCGTTCATCATCTGGCAGGAGATCTAACACGCGAGCCTGTGGCTGAGACTCCGGATTGATGGCGCCATTCGATTGGCGAGTTCCTTCTGGCGAATTGGCGCTCTCACGGTCGGTCGGATCCGCCATCTCGCTCTGTGAGCGGTCGCTTGTGTCTGTGCTGGTGACCTCGTCCCGAACCGTGAGATATCCTCCGCCGATGACAGCCGAGACGAGAAGAGTTCCGAGGACGTACCAGAGTGGATTCGTCCCATGAACCGCCCTCATTGACGTACCCATCATCGATCCCATCTCCTCGAAGGCCTGCTGTTGCTGGTACGCTTCCCAGCTGAGCGCACTCCCGACGATCAGGACGGCAGCGACCAAGCCACCGACTAGCATGTCGGCTCGCCGTCGATTCATCTCCCCCACCTTGATCCGTCGGCGTACTTGCTCATGTACGTGTATTTGCGAGACATGATTGTACCAGTTTTGATTGGTCAACGCAATACACGGGGCTGCCTACCCGCGAAATCCGATATCACGATGCAGCGTTCAGTGCTCATGGCCCTGTGAAGCCCCCGTACCTGAAACCTGAGGGTGTTGCTGTGCGAATTCGGCGGGGTGGTTCTCAAATGACCGCTTGCATCGGTTCGAGCAGAAGTAGTACGTCTCGCCGTCGTAGGTGATGCTCGGACCACTGTCGTCGGTCCGCATGCCACAGACCGGATCACGGTACTGACCGGGCGCGCCCAGACCATGCCGGTAGACGTAGAGGAGGAATCCGGAGAGCGCGAACGCGATCACGTTGAGGTAGAACGTGTAGCTGAGTCCGAAGTACGTCTGTTCGCTCGCGGTCTGCCCGCGGGCGAGGTTCGGGACGATATCGAGGGCGTTGAACAGTTCTTCCATGAGAAGGCCCGTGAACGCCATGGTCACGAAGAAGATGCCGAGGATGTACAGCATCACTTTCCAGCCGCAGTACTTCCGGTAGACATTCAGGACGGGGATGAGGTCGGCGTAGACGAACGCGATGACGCCCGTAAAGCTGATTCCCCACCCCACAGCGATCTGCGATTGCTCCGTCTTCGAGGGTGTCGTCAAGCCAGCTCGCAACATCGTTGTCCGGCACTCGCGCATAGACGACCAGATCAGCTTCAGCGGTCGTGAATACGTGTTCGACTGCTCCCTCGTTGAGCAAGACATCTTTGAGTGACGCGACTCCCACTCCATCCGATGTGATGTCCAGCGTCAGCAACACGGGATGCCCTTCCGGAGCTGCGAGCCGTCAACGTCGAGCGTGAACCGGTTGATGATTCCCATCTCCTGCAGTCTCGCCACCCGATCTGAGACGGCCGGTGCCGAGAGACCGACGATGTCCGCGATATCACTGTACGGTCGACGAGCGTTTGACATCAGGAGCTGGAGGATTTCGAGATCGGTTTCGTCGAGGTCGCGCATAGTGAGCCAACGGCAACCAATGACTAACGCACCTCGGTGCCACCTGCTTAGTTTCCAAACTTTGGATTGGTCAATACCCCTCGTTCGAAAGGAAAATCCGCATAAAAAAGGGGAGCGTAGGTATTCGTGTATGTCGACGACCATCACCGTTGAGGGAATGACCTGCGGTCACTGTGAACAGACAGTCGAAGAAGCGCTTCGAGAGGTGAGCGGCGTGACTGACGTGACCGCCGATCGAGAAGCCGAACAGGCGAGCGTCGATGGCGATGCTGACGTCACAGCACTCGTCCGGGCCGTCGAGGACGCTGGATACACCGCCCACGCCTGAGAAACGCTGAAACGTACGTCGACGAACGCCCCACCGTTCTCGTTCGATACCGGCCCTTCCGAAGGCACCGCGCAGTATCAGGGTCTGGACAACATAATGAGGGACGGCACCAAAACCCACGCCATGAGTAACGATCCAGACCACGAGGACTCCGAAAACCGCTCTACAGAGGGTAACCCCTCGCACCAATCCGAAGGACCTGTCTACTGTTGTCGAATTTGCCAGCTAGAAGCAGATGCTGAAGCGCTGGCAACAACCCACACGTCATCCGAGCAGCATTCCCACTCCCCAGAGCACGAAGCACATACTGCGGTGGATGAGGCCACCACGGAATTCGAACCTCCGGACGAACACGCGCATCAAGAGCACGAGACCGAACATACTCACCACGTAGAAGCAGAGCACGACCACGGTGCGCACGATCACGAGGGAGGTCCACATGAGGAGCACGGCGCACATACGGACCACACGGGCCACGAAGGTATGTTCCGCCGGCGGTTCTGGGTGTCCCTCGTCCTCTCGGTGCCCGTCATCTTCTTCAGCGAGTTCATCCAGGATGTCTTCGGCTACACCGCGCCGACGTTCCCAGGTAGTGTCTGGATCACGCCCGCCCTCTCGGTGATCATCTTCGCGTACGGTGGCGTACCGTTCCTCTCAATGGCCTGGACGGAACTCGAGAACCGTGAGCCGGGGATGATGATGCTCATCTCTCTGGCCATCAGCGTCGCGTTCGTCTACTCCATCGCGAGTCTGTTCCTTGAGGGGACGACGCCGTTCTTCTGGGAACTCGTCACACTGATCGACATCATGCTGCTGGGTCACTGGATGGAGATGCGGTCGGTCCGGCAGGCCTCTGGGGCGCTCGACGAACTGGCCAAACTCATGCCCGACACCGCAGAGCGTGTCACCGAGAGCGGGGACACGGAGGAGGTACCCGTCGCCGAACTCGACGAAGGCGACGTCGTTCTCGTTCGTCCGGGTGCGAGTGTACCTGCGGACGGAGAAGTCGTCGAGGGCGAGTCCTCGGTCGACGAATCGATGATCACCGGCGAGTCCCGACCTGTGGACAAAGAACCCGAGTCGGAAGTCGTCGCTGGCACGGTCAACCAAGACGGCAGCCTCCGTGTTCGCATCACGAAGACCGGCGACGAGACGACACTGGCGGGCATCATGCGACTCGTCGATGAGGCCCAGCAGTCCAAATCTCGAACCCAATTGTTCGCCGACCGGGCAGCAGGCTGGCTGTTCTACGTGGCACTCGGCGTCGCAGCGATTACGGCCATCGCGTGGGTCGTCGCGGTCGGATTCAACATCGGTGTCCTGGAACGTGTCGTCACCGTTCTCGTCATCGCGTGTCCACATGCCCTCGGCCTGGCCGTCCCCCTCGTGGTGGCGATCAACACCTCCACGGCTGCCCAGAACGGGATGCTCATCCGCGACCGCATCGCCATGGAGGAGGCCCGGAACCTCGATACGGTGATGTTCGACAAGACCGGGACGCTCACGAAGGGCGAACAGGGCATCGTGGGCGTCGAGACGGCAGGCAACTGGGACGAACAGCGGGCGTTCGAGGTCGCTGCAGGCGTCGAAGGTGATTCCGAGCACATGATCGCTCGCGCCATCCGGGACGCCGCCGAGGACCGAGGCGTCCAGCGAGCCAGTGTCTCGAACTTCGAGAACCTCCGCGGCCTCGGCGTCCGAGCGACCGTCGACGGCGAGACGGTTCACCTGGGTGGCCCCAACCTGATAGAGAAACTCGGCATCGACCGACCCGACGACATCACCGCCTTCGCTGAGGAGGCTGGCTCGAACGCACAGACGGTTATCTACCTGATTCACGGCGAATCTGAGGTCATCGCGGCGTTCGCGCTGGCCGACGTCATCCGGGAAGAAAGCAGACAGGCCATCGAGGCACTGCACGGGATGGGCATCGAGGTGGCGATGCTGACCGGCGACAGCGAAGACGTCGCAAAGGCCGTTTCCGAGGAACTCGGCATCGACCAGTACTTCGCTGAGGTGCTCCCGGAGGAGAAGGACACGACGGTCGAACAGCTCCAGTCCGAGGGGAAGCTGGTCGCGATGGTCGGCGACGGCGTCAACGACGCCCCCGCACTAACCAGAGCTGACGTGGGCATCGCTATCGGCTCCGGGACCGACGTGGCCATCGAGTCGGGCGACATCATCCTCGTCGACAACAATCCCCTGGATGTCGTCCGTCTCATCAAGCTCTCGAAGGCGAGCTACCGGAAAATGCAGGAGAACCTCGTCTGGGCAACTGGCTACAACGTGTTCGCGCTGCCCCTCGCTGCGGGAATCCTCGCACCCATCGGGATTCTGCTGTCGCCGGCCATCGGTGCCGTGTTCATGTCGCTGTCGACGATCATCGTCGCGATCAATGCCCGTCGGCTTCGGGGAGTCGATCTCTCGGCATGACGACGCTAATCGTCGGGGGAGACGGGTCGGTCGGCCACATGAAAGTGGGAGAACTAGTCACTGCGCTTGACGACGCGAGCGCAACGACCATCGTTGGTCACGACGAGACGAAGGTTACCGGCGTCATTCCTAACTCGAGTCTCAGGCTCCGGCGTCGCATTCGATCAGGTGATCAGTGTCGCCAAACGGTGGCCTGAATTCGCGACCGAACGGACGACAGCAGCGGCGTCTTCTTCACGATGGACGATGTGGAGACTGCTTTGACCGCTGAGCTGGGCAAAGAGCTCCACCGCCAGACGATCCAACGTGTCTGGGAGAAGCTACTCAAGAGCCGCATAGTGACCAAGTATTCTCACGGAGAAATCTCTAAATCAAAGGTTGCTGGGAAAACCTGGCTACTATAGTTCTTCGGCAAGAGCAGCGACTGCTTCGTCAACGAGAGTGCTTTCTAGACGCCCTGCCAGAAATCGATGTCCTCGCGGTCGCTCGATTGGACACCCCACGGAACGATCCGACTGTCGTCTGGCGTCCCACCGCGAAGCCAGCTCTCCTCGGGAATGTCGATGAGCCCGTCCATCCAGGATTTCGTTGTGAGCGTCACCACGATATACTGCTCGCCGTGGAACGGACGCCCTTCGTGGTTCGAGAGAATGAGCCACGGCTGAGCGTTTTCGTCGCCTTGAATGGGTCATCGCCGTAGACGACATCTCCTCGCTCGAAAATTGGTGACGCCTCCGCCTCGGTCACTATTCGGTCTCCTCGCTCGGATGTGGCTCGCTGGCGGCGTGTTCGCGCCACGACTTTTTCTCTTCCGCACCGAACTGCTCGTTGAATAGGGTAGTCGCCCGTTCGTAGCCGCTATACCCGTCGAGTCGATCGGTGTCATCGGTAATCGCCCAGTACATCGCTTTGTGTTCGACGAGGTTGCGATCCTTTAATCGCGAGAGTGCGGTGCTGACCGCGCCCTTGTCGACGCCGATCTGAGAGGCGATTTCACGGGCCTTGAACGCCCGGTCCTCGTTGGCAACGAGAAATCCGAGGACGTGATCGGAGACGGAGAGGTCCGCGAGTTCGTCCTCGCTCGTGCTCTCGAATATTTTTCAATCGATAGATATCGTTGATTAAATCTCCGTCGCTCACCGTGAAGAGTGTTAGGACTGAAAATGACGAAAATGCTGAAGGCGATGATACTGAGTGACTTTGCGGCTCCAAGTGTAGCAAGTATAACCAGCTGGATGCGGGAAGAATAGTATCAGTTGACCTACCCTAACTTTCATATACCTATCATTTGTATTTGATTTATGGGTAATACGAACCACGATTGTACGATTTGTGGTAACAATGTTCACAAATGTGAGGAGCTCAGCGTGCAGTATTCGGGTCAGGAATACTATTTTTGTTCCGACGAACACGAAGTAATATTCAACCGAACGCCGGAGAACTTCGTCTAATAGTATTTCATTTTATTGTGATTTGGACGGAGATACCAGCCCAGGAACATCGAAAGTAAGAGTCGAACTGAGGTCGATGCCGAGTAGCTCGAACACTGTCGGCGCGACGGCACGCGCATCGACTGGCTCGGTTACCTTGATCTCGGGCGCAGCAGGGCCGCCAAGTCCGTAGAGTGGGACCGAATCGTCGTCTACTCGCCCATGGGACCCACGTACTTTCGATGGATCCAACGACGCGAGCCCCGTGTCGCCGAAAAACAGTTCGCACGGGTCGTACCCCGGTTTCGCGTGAATATCCATATCAGTTGCATATGTGGGGGCGTTCTCCTGGTCCGTCCACCAGTAGTATTGGAACCACGCAGCTGGTTCTGCGATGAGCACGAGGTCCCCTGCGTTGGGATGATCGAGGTTGTGTTGTTCCTTGCCCTCTGCCTCTAAAACCGACGCAATGCCATCGAGATTTTTCAGTGCCCTTCTGGCAGCAGGTAGTGCATCAGGCTCCACATACACATGGGCGACCTGATGGTCAACCATCGCGAAGGCCTGGGACTGCGGAATGTTGACCTCGTCGCCGTGGTCATCAGTACTATCTACTGAGAGCAAACCAGCGTCTCGTAGCGCGCGATTCGGGAAGACAGGCGTATCGACGCTGTGGAACCCGTACTCGCTAACGATGTTTACTGCAGTCTCGTCCCATCGACTGTCTTCACGGAGGAAGTCGAGAAACTCACCGACCAATCTGTCGACCGTTTCGAGCGCGTCGGTGAACTCCGGGGTTCCAGGACCGTAGCGCTGGCCATCGTAGTCGAGATGGGGTACGTACACCCAGAGTAGGTCCGGATCGTATCGCTCGATTGTCTCGCGAGCAGCCGTCAAAATCCACTCGCTGCCCTGTTCGTTTGCTCCTGGCCCCCAGTAGTGGTGCAATGGAAAGTGGCCATATTCGGCTTCCAGGTCATCGTAGAACCCGTCTGGATTGGTCCAACAGTTCATCTCCAGTAGGTTGTTGTCCTCGTCTTCGATCGGCGAGGGTGTCACTGCGACGTCAGCGGTAGTCCCTATGAGATGTTGAAAGAACAATGCTCCCGTGGTGAACCCAGCCTCACTCGCAGCTTCCCAGAGACGAGTTCTATCGGCTCGATCCCGCTCCCAGAAGGCTACTGTGTCTGTCTCACGGTCATACTCACCGTTTGCGATGTCACCGTGTGTTGCGGGCGATTGTCCAGTTGCCAGTGTGGTTTGGGCCGGGACTGTGACGGCGGGCATAGGGGGTTGAAGGTCGGCAGACAGCCCTCCCTCAAGCAGCGTAGTTATATTCGGTGTGTTGCCGTTCCCGAGATGATCCTGCTGAAGCCCGACGACATCGAGGACGATGACGCGACCAGCTGTGGTCGGGTCGCCGACTGTGGTCATTCGCCCGTCACCAGCCCGGTCGTGTCAATCTCACCATGAGCCATTGCGCGGGCTCCTGTGATTGCGGTGGTTGCCACGTTTCCGCGCGCACCGATCAGCCAGACACCTGTTTCTGTCATCAGTCCTATTCATCGGCTAATACTAGTTTTATTATAGCTTCCCTGAACGGGCGGTATAGCCCGCCTGAACGAATACCGACACCCACGTTTCTCAACCCCAGTGAGTATGCGTATTTCCCGGGGCTCAGGCCGCGTTGCGTTATGTTTCGAAACTCGATAGGATTGGTAGCCGAGTGGTAACAAAGTGGCACCTCGCTGAGATGCCATTCGATGCGTGTAATAGACCCCCATATGCACATGGTGTCGCGGTCGAGTGGCGACTACGAACGCGCTCGACGTGCGGGCATCGAGTGTTGTATCGAACCAGCGTTCTGGAGCGGGACCGACAAGCAGTACGCGGGCTCGTTTTTCGACTACTTCGAACACCTCATCGACTTCGAAACCGAGCGCGCCGAGCGTGCTGCCGGGATGGACCACTACGTTACCATCGGATTGGAGCCGAAGGAGGCTAATTACCCAGAGATGGCCGAGACGGTACTGGACGGGCTCCCCGAGTTCCTCGATCGGGAGAACGTCGTCGGTGTCGGCGAGATTGGACTCGATCAGGGCACCGAGGCCGAAGAATACGCGTTCCGCAGACAGCTCCGGATGGCGGAGGAGCGCCAGCTCCCAGTTATCGTTCACACGCCCCACGAGAACAAGCCTGAAGGGACCGAGCGTCTCGTCGAGATGATCCAGGAGGAAGACGTCACCGAGGAGCGGATCATCCTCGACCACAACACAGAGAATACCATCGACACCTCGCTGCAGACCGACTGCTGGATCGGGTTCACTCTCTACCCCGGTAAGATCGAAGCTGAGAGCGCGATCGACCTGCTCGAGGAGTATGGGACCGACAAAATGCTCTTCAACAGCGCCGCTGACTGGGACCCGTCCGATCCCCTCGCAGTACCGAAAGCCCGCGACAAGATGCTCGACCGTGGATGGGACCGTGAAGAGGTCCAGCGAGTCGTCTTCGACAACCCCTACGAGTTCTTCAACCAATCACCGAACTTCGAGTACGAGCGCTGATCACCCATGCAATTCGCATTCTCAGCCAACGCGTTTCACGAGTACGGTCCCGTCGAGACAGTCGAGATCCTGGCCGATATCGGATACGATGGAGTCGAGCCGTTGTTCGGTGGCTCACATCTCCACCCGGCCAATACCAGTACGGAAGACATCGTTGCTATCACGGAAGCGCTCGAGGATACCGGTCTCGAGATCAGCAACTGTAACGCGTTTATGATCTCAGAGACGGATTTCCAGCACCCGTCGTACATCGAGCCCGACGCCGACTATCGACGGGAACGCATCGAATACACCCGCGAGGCAGTGGAGTTAGCCGACGCGTTGGATGCAGATTCTATCTCCATCCAGCCGGGCGGTCCGATTCCCGACGGACAGTCTCGTGCATGGGGCATGGAGACGTTTGCGGAGAGTATGCGCGACATCGTTCCGATGGCCGAGCAGCGGGGTGTGGATATCCTCGTGGAACCCGAACCGGACCTGCTCATCGAGACGACTGAGCAGTATCTCGATTTCGCAAGCCGTCTCGATTCCGGGGCCGTTGGCTGTAATTTCGACGCTGGCCACCTGTTCTGTGTCGGCGATGATCCGGCTGAGGCGGTCGGACGACTCAGCGACCACACCCCACACTACCACCTCGAGGATATCCCTGCCGACCGCACTCACGAACACACGCAACTCGGTGACGGCGCGATGGATATCGACGGCTTCCTCCAGACAGTCGAGGACTCGGGCTACGATGGGTTCGTCACCGTCGAACTCTACCCGTATCAGGAAACGGCCGCCGAAACCGCACGTGAAGCGTACGCCTACCTCGACGAGCACGGGTGGATCTGACGTGGCACACTCCCAGCGTCGCACACGCGAACTGCGACGGACTGCAGCGGCGTATGCCGCGCTGGTACGTGTGCCCAATCTCTTCACTGCCCCACCCGACGTGATTGCCGGAGCGGCCCTCGCTGTCGCCGTCGGCGGGACGGTCTCGTTGCCGGCTGCAGCGGGCGTGGCTGGCGCGTCGATGCTACTCTATGCCGGCGGGACCACACTCAACGATTACGTTGACGCGCCTGTCGACGCTGCGGAGCGTCCAGAGCGGCCGATTCCCTCCGGACGAATCGCTCGCCCGGCGGCTGGGCTTCTCGGCGTCACATTACTCGGCAGTGGTATCGTCGTCGCCGCCGCCCTCGCTGGCGTGACGGCCGGCATCGGCGCGACCGCAGTCGCGCTCGCCGTGGTTTCGTACGACGGTGTTCTGAAGGGCAGCCCGGCAGGCTTCGTCGCGATGGGCGTCACGCGGGGGCTGAACGTCCTGTTCGGAATGACGGCTACGACTGTGTCACTTATCTCGCTTCCCCTGTGGGTATTCGGAGTCCCACTCGTCGTCGCTGCCTATATTGCGGGCGTGACAGGCATGGCCGCGCAGGAGGCTACCGGCGCGACTCGCCGCTCGGTGGTCATCGCGGGTGTCGGTGCAGGCATCGCGGGGCTGGGCACCATCGCCCTTCATACGATGAGCCCTCTCGCTACGCACTCACTTGCCGCCGGTATTGGAATTATCCTTGCCGGCGGATTCCTCGTCACAGCGGGACAAGCGCTCGGCCGAGCCTACCGAACTCCGTCACCGGAAACTGTCGGACCGGTGGTCGGGACGTGCGTGCTGGCGCTCGTTGTCGTTGACGCGGCAATCGCAAGTATTGCGGGCGTTCGCTGGGCGCTGACGGCGCTCGCGTTTGTCGTTCCTGCTGTCGGACTTTCACAATTGTTCGATGTATCGTAACTACAGTCATACAACCATGCAACTGACACAGTACACAACGCGGTTGAAACCGCTCCGACTCAGATTGTATCGAGCCCAAATCAACATGCCTGAAGCGGTCTGCCGACACGGTGGTGAGTGAGAATGGTCGAGCTGGCTTTTTCGACGAACGCGTACACCGAGTACACACTTCCAGAGGCGGTTCGTCGCATCGCCGACCATGGGTACGATGGGGTCGAACTGTTGGGTGATGATCCACACGCTTACTTCCCAGCATTCGACCACGAGCAAGAGCGGGCACTGCGCGGGGCCCTCGAGGAAACCGGCATTTCGGTGTCGAATATCAATGCCAACACAGCAATGGGGTACTACGATGACGCGCCACCCTCGGCGTTTTTCGAACCGAGCATCATCACTGCTGACGATCAGGACCGGGCGTGGCGAATCGCATACACGAAACGAGCGATAGATCTCGCCGCGGCGGTCGGCTCGCCAGCAGTCTGTCTCGCTACGGGGCGGCCACTACCCGGGAATCCACCTGAACGCGCCCGTGAGCACCTCCGGGACTCGCTCCACGAAATTCTCGATTACGCCGAGCCTCGCGAGGTCGAGGTCGGCATCGAGTTTGAACCCGAACTCCTCGTCGAATGTACCACCGACGTGCTCGAACTCATCGACGAGATCGGGCGCGATTCGCTCGGCGTGAATCTCGATATTGGACATGCGGCAGTCTACGGTGAGGACCTCGCTGAGGCCATCTACCGGAGCGCTGGGCATATCACAGGAGTGCATCTCGAAGATATCGAGGGTGGTCGACGAGGAAAACACTATCATCGAATTCCTGGTGAGGGAGATCTAGACTTCCGAACAGTGTTCGATTCGCTGGACGACATCGGCTACGAGGGGTTCGCGACCCTAGAACTCTATACGTACTCTAATGACCCGGATCATGCTGCAACGCGTGCTTACGAGGTCTTAGCGCAATACTGAATTGTCAGAAAACAGTTTATACGAGGAACAGGCGAATACCACGGCCTTCAGGCCGTGGATACGCGCCGTCGTTCCATGAAACAGATTCCCGTTCAGCAAGCACTCCGAGTTTCCCACACTGACGTTTAAGTGACAGGCTACCGTACCGAAGGGGAGGAATCGGGTGGAACGGAGCGGATCCGTCCCGTCCTTCGGAGGTGGCCTGTCCACCCCATGTAATGGGACAATATCCGAAATGGCAGGCGGTGAACGCACATGCTAGAAGCGTGTATCTGTGCCGACTGCTCGAAGTAGGGCAGACGATACCCCCGACTCTGCTGACGCCTGCTGGCGTTCCGATGGCTAAAACAACACTGGGACACCATATATGGTCAAAGATAGGGGTAACGGCGGCCTGGCACCGCCAGCAGTCCACCACTCCGATGTTGTGGGGCTCCCCGTACCCCAAAGGAGTGGTAGTCCGGTGAGTGGACTGCAAACCTGAAACTCCTACCGCTCGGGATTTCTTCGCGTTCACGCGGAGGAGGATGTCAATTGAGTCGTCCTCGCTAGCCGACCGTTTAGACCTCTTTCTTGTAGTCGAATTTGGCTTCGTAGATGGCTGAGTCGAGGCCGTTGTCAAACCGGGGTTGCATCGTTCAACAACTGTCTTCTATGGCTGATGGTAATCTGGAAGTACCGGAAACAGTCCGATAGTCACCCAGAAGAACACGCTACGTACCGCTCGCCCGTGTCGGTTTCCCCATCGAAACAAGATCCTGGACCGCGTCCTGGTCAACAGGGTAAAACTCCCGGTCGGCCGCACCGATGATACGGCCAAGGGTAAGCCACGGAGTGATTTCCTCACTCCCACACTGGATACACCGCCCGGCGAGTCGTGCCTCGACGCTGGCCCCGTCAATACCGATCTCGGCGAAGCCTTCAGCGAGAAAATCGGTCACGTTACATTCACAGAATTCGGAGTCGGTGAACTGCCAGAGGGAACTGACGCCGAGTTCCCGCGTTCCGTTGACGCTTAACCAAGCACCCCTGTCGACGTGACGAACTGATATCGGCACGCTCGATTCAACGTCCGCCCGGGTACTGTGCATATCGTCGGGTACAACATTGGCCGGTATTGCGTACACAACACCATCGCCCTCCCAGGACACGGAAAATGACTTCTCCGTTCGATGTACGGCGTCTGGGTAGAGTTGCCGACGAACCCGCTACTGCGGCTCTGTGACCTCTCGGCCGTGGCCGACATTGCAGCGTCGGCGACGCAACCTACGTTGTCGACAACACGTTCGCGACGCCGTACTTCCAGCGCCCACTCGCTCACGGAGCCGACATGGTCGTCCACAGCACGACAAAAGATCTCAACGGCCACAGCGATTTGTGACCTCGCGCATAGAGGGATCGTGGAAAGAAGAATAATGACTACCCGCATGATAACGCGGTAGTGCAGAGTCGGCCGTTGGAGCGTACGTCTCCTTAGTAGTGGCCAGCGGAGACGAAGTGGTGACTGACAATTTCGAAGACATTGGTCTCCTCCACCCCATTCACGCGGCAGAGTAGGTCAATGGAAACGTTGGGTAATATGTTCGGGAAGCTGTTTAGCACCTCCGACAGTCACGTTTCGATATGGAGCTCCAACGCAAAACGATCGCGAAGGTCATCGCAGCGGCCTTCATTTTCAACCTGGTGGTGATGGGCGCAGGTGCGTGGTTTGCGTATCAAGAAGCCCCGCCGATTCCGGACCAGATTACAGGTCCGGACGGACAAACCCTAGCTACGGACGAGGATATCAGGGATGGGAAACGAACCTTCCAGCAAAATGGGCTGATGAACCACGGGTCTATTCTCGGGAACGGTGCGTACTATGGTGAGGATTACACCGCTGACACACTCGAATTGAAAACCCAATCTATGCGGTCGTACTACGCTGAAGAGAGATACAGTGACACGTACGACTCGCTCCCGTCCGAGGAACAAGCAGCCGTTGACGACATCGTGCGTGCCGACATGAACAGCGGATACGACGGTGGGAACATCGAGTACTCCCAAGCGGAACTGTACGCCCACCAGCAAGTCCGGGAGGAGTATGTCGATCGGTATCACGAGGGAAGTCACGAACGCGGTGTCCCGAAGGGTATGATCGAAAGCGAAGAGGAGGCACGACAGTTCGCTGACTTCGCCATGTGGACAGCGTGGTTCTCTCACACCGACCGACCGAACAGCGATCACTCCTATACGAATGAGTGGCCGTACGCACCCAATGCCGGCAACGATGCTACTGGTGCAGCGATGACGTGGAGCGTTATCGCAATGATACTACTCGTGGCGGGTGCCGGATTCGGCATCTGGCTGTACAATTCGGTTCGACTCCCCGAGCCGTCGACCGATGGCCTCTCGGTCCCCAAACCCGGTGATGTGAGTATCTTCCCGAGCCAACGGTCCGCGTTACGGTTCGTTCCGGTTGCGGCCGGGCTGTTCTTGGCGCAGGTATTGCTAGGTGGGTTGCTCGCCCACTTCTACATCGAACGGGCCGGCTTTTTCGGCATCGAGGAGATCTTCGGTGTCCATATTCTCCAGATACTCCCCTTCGCGATGGCCAAGACGTGGCATATCGATCTCGGAATCCTCTGGATAGCCGCAACGTGGCTCGGTGCAGGGCTGTTCCTGCCGCCGCTGTTGACGGGCCACGAACCAAAACATCAGTCCACGCTCGTCGACGGACTGCTCGGTGCCATCGTTGTGGTTACCGTCGGTGGGTTGGGTGGCATCTGGCTTGGATCAAACGGCTACTTAGATGGGAACCTGTGGTGGTTACTGGGTAACGAGGGACTGGAGTATCTCGAAGTCGGAAAGGTCTGGCAGGCCGGACTGCTGGCCGGCTTTGGCCTCTGGGCAGTACTCTCTATTCGCGGGCTCAAGCCTCTCTTAGACCGGGAACCACCCTACGGACTTGCGCACATGATTCTGTACGCGGGCGGGTCCATCGCGCTGCTATTTACTGCCGGGTTCTTCTTCACCCCGACGACCAATATCGCAGTAACCGAGTTCTGGCGGTGGTGGGTCGTCCATATGTGGGTCGAAGGCGCCTTCGAGTTCTTCATCGTCGCCATCGTCGGGCTGACGCTTGTCTCAATGAACCTGCTGAGCCGTCGGAGTGCCGAGAAGGCGGTGATGTTGCAGGCGTTGCTGGTGATGAGCACCGGTGTCATCGGTGTCTCCCATCACTATTGGTGGGTTGGGATGCCGGACATGTGGGTACCTATTGGGAGCGTCTTCTCAACACTTGAGCTCATCCCGCTGGTGTTCATCCTCTACGAGGCACTAGGCCAGTATCAAGCAATGAGCGAAAGCGGTGGGTTCCCCTACCGACTGCCGTTCATGTTTATCATCGCCAGCGGCGTCTGGAACTTCGTCGGCGCCGGCGTGCTCGGCTTCTTCATCAATCTCCCGCTTATCAACTACTACGAACACGGGACGTACCTCACGGTCGGCCACGCCCACGCGGCCATGTTCGGCGCCTTCGGCTTCCTTGCACTCGGGATGGTCACCTACATGTTGCAGCTATCTATCGAGCCGGACCGCTGGGACGGCTCGTGGCTTCGTGCAGCCTTCTGGTGTTGGAACGTTGGACTCGCGCTGATGGTGTTCGTCTCCGTGCTTCCGGTCGGATTCCTTCAGTTAGAAGCGATATTCACTGGCAGCTACGCTACTGGGAGGAGCCTCGCCTTCTACAACCAACCGATCATCCAGACGCTCTTCTGGGCTCGACTTCCAGGTGATACGCTGATAATCCTCGGCACAGTAATCTACGCTGCAGACCTCATACGGAAGCGGTTCGTGCTTCGCAAGTCCGAAGATGATCCAGCAGTCGACGACATGGCCGTAGCGGAAGGAGTACTGAGCGACGACTGATTTACTGTCTGTCTCGTGGTGAAGGAGCAGACATCGTTGATCTCTTCCATTCTACTGTGTGAAGCATTGGCGATCATGTTCGGGACGACTGGTTAGACGGTTGCCCATGAAGAGACAGTTATGACAGATTCGCAGAGGTTCGATATGAGGGAGCGACAAAAGCTCGTAAGCGGAACGATAGCGCTCGGTCTCGCTACGATTTGTATATTGGCGCTACCCATGATACAGATGAACAGTATGATTGGCGGAACTATTCTAGGCCTTCTCAGCGTCGCGTTTTTCGTCTATGGGACACTGTCGATCGGCACGTCCGAACAGGGACAAGTGGCTCTGTTGAAATCATATTCTTCAGACATAATATGGAATGAAACAGCCGTTAGGTAGCTACTGCGTATCGGTCACTGGTCGGTCGTCATCTGGCGCGGTAACGGAGTGATAGATACCTAGGTCCTACCCATCAGCGGTTGTTGGAGAGTACGAGGAATAATCCAAGTCCACCTACGAGAAGCGCAACCACCATTATCGGGAGCCCATAGGCCGGTAGTCCCGCATAATTTCCACGAAGCCCTCCGGCCATTTCAAGAAACCCACCGAACAGCATCAGGAGTATCGATAATCGCTGCATTGCAGGTCCTTTCATATTGAATTGAATCATACAGTACGCATACAAATAAGGACGGGTCAGACGCTCTTCCTATCTGGAAGCTCGGTGCAACAGACTTGAAACAAAGAGCAGCGGCTTGCTGAATACAGGCTCTGTATTGACCACAACCGGGCCAGGACTCGTCACCTGCTGAGGATTTCAACAAGGCCGGACAAGTGTAAGGTCTCCTATAGCAAATACTGAGGGGGTGCAAGTATCGAATCCTACGTTAATAGTCAATAACACTATCGAGTGGTGTTCTTACGAGGTCCACTATACCTAAAGCAACCCCGTAATCTGTCCTGTAAACGCTCGGCTCTCCCGAAAAGTGAAGAGAACTCCTACATCTACGACTCAGATCCGGCCCGAGACGACTACGCGTCAGTCCGACGCTTCGTTCTCACTAGTATCTTCACCGCCATCAGCCAGTACCGGCAGCTTCTCCTGCTTGAACCACGTGAACTCCCGTGGGTACTGGTTGGTTGCTCGTAGGGGTGATCTCCCCTCCAGCGATTGCTACAGCTATTTTTTCTGTAGAAGAAGTAACGACAGCGAGTTCGAAATCAATGGAAGTCTGGTAGAGACAAAGATCCTGAACGTGGAAGTATAGGACATTCTCCACCGAAAGTTGCTCCTCGTCGAACTTTGCCGTGAGTATTGGTTGATCAGGGTTGACAGTTGAGCCCGCGACAGTGTCCTCGTGAATCGTCACCGATGAGACCGTCCACAGATGAGCAGCATACGAGTCAAGCAGAGCTTCATAATCCGGGGTCTGAAGAAGCTCGACAAGATGGTCGTGTGGAGATTTTCCGAAACCCTCCCATCGAGGTGTTCATCACACGCTTTTCGGTCTTCTTCGTCCACCACCACGGAAGGTAGCCACTGCTGTATCCGTCGTTTCGATTCGCTCGTGAATTCCTCGGAGACTGTGCTGAAGTCTACGGGAGGGCCCTCAATGAGTGAGGAGCTCGCCGAACTGGCGGCTTCCCGAAACACGGTGAGAACGATGGCAACCAGAGACATCTACGAAACTGGCTTCGACAAAGACGTCCGAACGGAATCGAGCGCGAATCAGTGTCCCGAGTGCGACGGCTGGGTCATGACGAACGCGGCCGAAACGGTCTGCAAGGACTGTGGCCTGATCATCGACGAACAGCGTATCGATCACGGGCCGGAATGGAGGGAATACGACGAGGAGTGTGAACGAACAGGCGCGCCACTCACTGCAGTTCGCCACGATCGCGGCCTATCGACGGAACTCGGTCGCGGCACCGACTCGTCGGGAAATGATAGCCGTCAATAACACTCACTCGACGCGGCCGCCGGAAATAGAGGGTCCCTGTGAATGGGAACAGCAGTACATAGCGCTTGCAGAGACATCGGCTGCATAGAAACGCTCAGAGAGGTTGTATAGGGCCTCGGATAGCCACTCCCAAGTTTACAAAGATAACGCTGTTTAGTCTTTCAAGCCAGCTTATGGCGGGGTAGACTATTCGGGATGCACAACGTCTTCACAGGCCGGACATTCGGCCCAGATACCTGTCGTCCCGTCGTCTTGCTCGTACTCGACTAATAACCACGCTGGAGTGATGTCTTCATCGCAGTCCGGACATCGGCCAAGTATCGACGTATCACGAGTCATGCGG
>NZ_SRIF01000005.1:0-919 GCF_004681185.1 Haloarcula amylovorans
CACGTTCGACCGGTACATCAGGATGTCCTGCGTGGCCGGGATGATGTGGTCGGTCGTGATGTTGTCCTCCATCTTCAGCAGCGCTTCGCCGCCGACCTCGGATTCGAGCGGGTCCTTCAGCGGGACGTCGCCGATGTTCGGGCCCTTGATGAGGTCGTCGTCGACGGCCTCGTCGGGGGCGATAAGGTCCGACTCGGAGTTGCCGATGTACTCGTCGGGCATCTCCAGACCGGGCGCTTCGAGGTCGCCGAGTTCGTCGGCGAGGTCGCGCGGGTCCACGATTTCGCCCTTGATGGCCGCCGCGGTGGCGACCTCGGGCGAACAGAGGTAGACGTTGTCGTCCTCGATACCCGAACGGCCCTCGAAGTTGCGGTTGAAGGTCCGCAGCGAGACCGAATCCGAAGCCGGGACGTGGCCGATGCCGATACAGGCACCACACGTCGCCTCGGAGAAGTTGACGCCAGCGGCCATCATTTCGGCGGTCCAGCCCTGTCGGGCCAGCATCTCCGAAGCCTGCTTCGAACCGGGTGCGACGATCATCTCGGTCTTCTTGTCGATGTTGCGGCCTTCGAGCATCTTCGCGCCGGGGAGGATGTCCTCGTAGGCCCCGTTCGTACAGGAACCGATGATGACCTGCTCGACGTCCGTGCCGGCGACTTCCGAGACGGGCACGACGTTGTCGGGCATGGAGGGCTCGGCGATGAGCGGCTCCAGTTCCGAGAGGTCGACGACGATTTCGTCGTGGTATTCGGCGTCGTCGTCGGGCTGGAGTTCCTCGTGGACATCCTCGCGGTCGAGCCGGGAGAGGTAGTCCTTCGTGTTTTCGTCGGTCGGGAAGATCGAGGAGGTGGCACCGAGTTCGGTGCCCATGTTGGTGATGGTCGTCCGCTCGGGAACCGTCAGCGTCTCGACGCCGGGG
>NZ_SRIF01000005.1:929-185730 GCF_004681185.1 Haloarcula amylovorans
CTTGACGGAGAGACGGCGGAGCAGTTCGAGGATGACGTCCTTGGCGGTGGCCCAGTCGGGCAGTTCGCCTTCGAGACGGACGTTGACGACCTCGGGCATCTCGATGTAGTACGCGCCGCCACCCATCGCGACGGCGACGTCGAGGCCACCGGAGCCGATGGCGAGTTCGCCTAGGCCGCCGGGGGTCGGCGTGTGGGAGTCCGAGCCGAGCATTGTCTTGCCGGGCGCGGCGAAGTTCTCCTTGTGGACGTTGTGACAGATACCATTGCCGGGGCGCGAGAAGTGCGCACCGAACGTACCGGCGGCCGAGCGCAGGAAGCGGTGGTCGTCGGTGTTCTTGAAGTCGAACTGGTAGGTCTGGTGGTCACAGTACTGGGCGGCCAGTTCCGTCTGGACCTCTTCGAGGCCGAGCGCCTCGAACTGCAGCCAGACGAGCGTGCCGGTCGTGTCCTGTGTGAGCACCTGGTCGATCTCGATACCGATCTCCTCTCCGGGAGTCAGTTCCCCTTCGACGAGGTGTTCGTCGAGAATCTTTTCCGTGAGCGTCTGTCCCATAACGTCCGACAATCGACGGTCCGCGCGTATAAATCCCGCGTATTCCACCCTATTTTTCATCGAACGATACCCGCGCCCGGTTCCGGTTCCCGCCGGTCGAACAGTAGCGTTTTCGCGGTGGCGGTCAGAGCCGCCACTATGTTCAAGAGCGGGCAGTTCGTCGCCGACAGACTCGGTGACGTGCGCGACGGACAGGTGCAACCAAACGGCGTCGACCTCACACTCGGAGCGGTGTACGAACAGGTTGAACCCGGTCGCATCGAGAAGGGAGGGAAGACAGTGGGCGAGCGCCGAGAAGTCGACCAGGAAGACGGCGTCTACGCGCTCGACCGGGGCGGATACGTCGTCGAGTACGCCGACCGCGTGGTTATCCCGGAGGGACACATCGGCTTTCTCTATCCCCGGTCGTCGCTGCTTCGCAACTCCTGTATGCTCGATACGGCGGTGTGGGACGCCGGCTACGAGGGCCGCGGCGAGGGACTTCTCGAAGTGCATCACCCGATCGAACTCGAAACGGGCGCGCGCATCGCGCAACTCGTCCTTGCAGAGGCCGCTCACGAGGGGACTTACGAAGGGAGCTATCAGCGGGAGAATTTGGACTAAGCGCTCCCGTCTTTCACTCGAACGCGTCCCGGAGACCCCGCTGAGTGCGAACTTGTGACACGGGAGGTGCATATTTAAGTAATACCACTGAGTAGTACCAACTGGTGTTTCGGGGGCGTCAACCGATCTGTGCCTCTGACAGCCCTAGATTCGGCCCCCTTCGGCACCGTTTTCGCGTCGGACAGCCGTCTGCCAGCATTTTATGCCGACGCCAGACCCACCCAAACACATGATAGCTGAGTTTCACGTGAAGTCGGCGTGTCTCCGGCGGATCGGCGAGGCAGCGTACGGCGGCGTCTCGATACAGCGTCTCCACGCGCGTGAGCGACGATGCCGACTCGTCGTCTGGGTCGGTGAGTCAGACCGGCGCGAGGTCGAAGCGGCGATAGCAGACGAGGACTGCGTACAGACGATGACCCACGTCGGTGCGGAGGCTGGCGGTCACTGGTTCGTCGTCGAGGCGACGGACGCGGCGTTGCTGACCGTCGGGCGCGCGCTGTTGTCGGCCGACGGGATGTTGATCCACGCCGACCGGGCCGATGAGGGGTGGACGGTCCGAGCGCGGTTCTCCGACCGGAGCGCCGTCATCTCCTTTCGCGAAGACATCGTCGCAGACGGCGTGACCGTGGACTTCCAAAGCGTCCTCACGGACGACGACGAGCCGTCTTCCAACTTCGGTGTAACTGCCCCCCAGCGAGAGGTGCTGTTGCTCGCGTCGGAGTCGGGCTACTTCACGGTCCCGCGGGACGCCTCCCTCTCAGACCTCGCAGCGCGACTCGATATCTCTAGTCAGGCCGCGTCCGAACGTCTCCGACGAGGAACGGGGACGCTCGTCGGCAACACGCTCGCGTCCCCGCACCGACCTGCCGTCCGCTCACACCGCCCTTGACTGGCTACTCTCCCGGTGGAGAGACGCGCTTTCGGGCTATTTCACGTTCTGAAACCACCCACATCCCGTTATATCGTTCGAGGGAATAGGAACGGTATGAATTCGGACGAGGGGACAGTGTACATGATACGGGGCCGCACCGCCGACGAAGGCGGCGACGAATGGGTCAGTCCCGAACCTGCAGACGACGTGATTACCGACGCCGTCGTGGACGCGACGGACCGCACGGTGGACGAGATCGACGCCATCGAGACGTACGTCGATGCCGACGAACTCCGGGCCGTCCTCGGCGACGGCGACAGGGAGACAATCACTTTCGACGTAGCGGGCCACGACGTGACCGTCACGGCCAACGGCGAGGTCACTGTGGCGTGAGAGAACCCACATATCTTTGGCCGGTGCCGACCTTGTCCGAGATATGACACGCGTCGCGCTCATCGCCCACGACGACGAGAAACCGGAGATGATCGACCTCGTGCGGGAGTACGAGGACGTCCTCTCGGCGTTCGACCTCGTCGGGACGGGCACCACCGGCAAGCGCATCATGGAGGAGACGGCCCTCGACATCGAGCGCAAACAGAGCGGGCCACTCGGCGGTGACACCCAGATCGGGGCGGAGGTCGCCGACGACCGGATGGACGCGATCGTTTTCCTCCGAGACCCGCTGACCGCACAGCCACACGAACCGGACATCTCCGCCCTGCTCCGTATCTGTGACGTTCACGACGTGCCGATGGCGACGACCCGCACCTCCGCCGAGTACGTGCTGGACGGTCTCGCAGCCGACGGGAGCGACAAGTAGGATATCAGCCGGCGTATTCGGGTCGCTCTTCGTACTCGATTGGGTCACGTTCGCCGAGTCGCTGAAACGCTTCGAGTCTGAACGCGCAGGCGTCGCAGGTGCCACAGGCCGGTTCGTCGCTCCGGTAGCAACTCCACGTCTCGTCGTAGGGGACGCCCAGTTCGAGCCCTCGCTTGGCGATATCCGTCTTCGACCACTCGACGAACGGTGCGGTCAGTTCGACGTTCGTCTCGGGTTTGGTCCCCACGTCGATCACCCGCTGGAACGCCTCGAAGAAGGCCGGTCGGCAGTCCGGATACCCCGAGAAGTCCTCGCTGTGTGCGCCGATAAACACCGCCGCGCAGTCGTTGGTCTCTGCGTAGGAGACGGCCATCGAGAGGAGATTCGCGTTCCGGAAGGGGACGTAGGAACTCGGAATCTCCTCGCTGTCGGTGTCGGCCTCGGCGACGCTCATGTCGTCGTCGGTCAGCGACGAGCCGCCGATCTGCTGGAGGTGACTCGTCTCGACGTGACAGAAATCCGCCGCGTCGACGTGGTCAGCGAGGGCGCGAGCGCAGTCGTACTCACGCTGTTCGGTGTTCTGGCCGTAGCTGGTGTGCAACAGATACAGGTCGTCGTATCCGCGTGACTGTGCTTCGTAGGCCGCCGTGGCGCTGTCCATGCCGCCGGAAGCGAGCACGACAGCGCGGTCGTCGTGGGTCATGATGATTTCGGTGTCTCGATCGTCGGTTTCGGTGCAGTGTTCAGGTGCCCGGCGCGTCGTTCCAGAGGTCGACGTGAAGCCGCGGCGTGTAGCGGTAGCCGAACTCGATCGCCAACTCCGCGACGACTTCGCGGGTCTCGTTCAACTGCTCGCGCGTCTGGCCTTCGGGCATCAGCAACACTCGATCGTCGGGCAGGGTGGCGTCGGTCCCCGCTCGCACGCGCGAAACAAGCGTCTCGACCTCGTCCATGTCGTCGGGACCGGTGACGACGAACTTCAGTTGCGTCTCGTAGCGTTCGAGCAGTTGGGCGAGCGTTTCGACGTCGAGTCGCCGCTGTTCGTGTCGGTCCGCCCACTCGCCGTCGCCTTTCGGGTCGCGCTCGTCGGTCGGCGTGCTCGATGCGAGTTTCGGGCTCACGCTGGCGAGGTCGATGGGGGCATCGCGGTAGATGGTACCGTTGGTCTCGACGGTGGTGTGGTATCCCCGGTCGGCGAGCGCTTCGAGAAGATCGACGCTCGCGTCGTGGATCAACGGTTCGCCGCCGGTCAGCACGACGTGGTCGGCGTCGAACTCGCCGATGGCCGCCACGAGGTCCGCGACGCCGTACCAATCGCCGGTCGGTTCCCAGGACGTGTGATAGGAGTCACAGAACCAACAGCGGAGGTTACAGCCGCTCGTGCGGACGAATACGGACGGGACGCCGGCCAGTTGCCCCTCTCCCTGTAGCGAGCAGAACAGCTCGTTGATGGGGAGACTGTCGTCTTCGCCACCGCCCTCGCGTCCCTCGCCGCGTCGTTCGACAGTCTCGCCGAGCGCGTCGGTGTCGTCGGCGACGGGCATCAGCGAGTGCAGAGTTCGTTGGTCTCCCGAACGGTGACGCCGACATCCGAGACGGTGTCCGGAAGCCGATCGGTCAACCGCCGTTCCAGCACCGCGGCCATCACCTCGGCCGTCGGTGGGTGATCGAGGACGACGACGCTCTCACCGTCGCCGCTCTCCTCGAACGCCTCGACGAGTGGATCGCCCGTCTCTAGGAGGAATCGGTGGTCCCACGCGTCGATAACGTCGGTGACGACGCCCTTGTCGACGATCCAGCCTTCGTCGGTGAGTTGACCGGTGATGTGTACCGTCACCTCGTAGTTGTGTCCGTGCGGCCGCGAGCACTTCCCCTCGTGGTGCATGAGTCGGTGTCCCGCCGAGATGCGAAGCGGCCGGTCACCGCCGACGATGAGTTCGCGGTCGTCGGTCCCGGTGACCGGGTCGTTCGCCGTCGATATTCTCTCAGTCACACCCCGTGATTATCACGAGGCGATATAAACGCCTCGGCTACTGCTCGCCGATCGTCGCTCGGTAGCCGCGTCGCTCGAAACGTTGTGGCAGTGTGGCACCGCGCCAGGTGGGTAGCGCGGTGCCGAATGGGGGATTGGTGCACGTGATGCCCCCGGACACGAGGGCAGTCACGTATCCGCTGACTGACGACGGCAGGGGACGGGTCGGCCGGGGAAATGGCTGTAGACTCCGTTCGGCATGGACTACGGGACCGGTCGTGGGTGGGTGGGATGACCGGTCACACGTATCGGCCCGACGACCTGCCACCTGTACCCACTCACCGCTACGATAAATACTCTACGAAATATGTTACTTCTGAACCGAGTAAGTTCTTTCACCGAGATACCAGCCACCTCTTGCCAGTAAACCGACGATATGGGTTTTGGTAGTGGTGTCTATTTTATGATAATAATACGTAAACTCTGCGCCCGGTGTGCAGGTTCACTTACTCGATAGCCGCGAACGCCCGGGCGATTAGTTCCTGGTCGTACGTCCAGATACCACGATACTGGCCCGGAGCGGTCTCCTCGGCCACGAGACCGCAGTTTTGCGTCCCGTTGCCGCCGTCCTCGAAGAGGATGAACCAGTAGCGACCGATTTCGTCCGACGGTCCGACGTGGATCGTCAACGGCGCGTCGTCGAGGTGGTCGGCAGCGACGGCCGAATCGACGTAAACGTGGACGTCGATGTCGGTCGCGGTCGCCAACTGGCGATAGAGGTCGGCTTGGGCGGCGAAGGCGTCCGGCGATTGAAAGCCGACGTGGAGGCGGCCACGACCGGTTCGCCACGCGCGGTCCTCGAACTCTCGGGACGTCGCCAGCAGCTGTCGGCGGTTCAGCGCAACGAACAGCGTCTCGTCCAGCAGCTCGAAGATAGCGCGGTATTCGAGGTCGGCCGAATCGAGGTCTGCAGGTCGTTCGATGGGTGGCGCGAGGAATACGAGGAGGTCGGCGAGCGAGATTGCGCCCCGAAAGCGACCGTCGTCGCGGACCACGACGAACGCGTCGTCGCCGATAGTCGGGAGCGTCCGGTGTTCGACAGTCACGTTTCGCGTCGCGAGCGTCTCCGCGAGGTCCCGCTCGGCCCGGTCGGGCGCGTAGACGACGACGGACTTCCGTCGTCGAGCGACCTCCGCGAGAATCCCGCCGAGCGTCGTCACCCCGGTCTCTGTGGGAGTCACTGCTGGTTCTCG
Organism: Haloarcula amylovorans; assembly: GCF_004681185.1. Lineage (GTDB taxonomy): Archaea > Halobacteriota > Halobacteria > Halobacteriales > Haloarculaceae > Haloarcula > Haloarcula amylovorans. The sequence continues at coordinate 7,004 of NZ_SRIF01000005.1, forward strand.
ACGGCGCGTTCGTACTCGTCTGCGAACTCGAAGAGACCGTAGACAGCATCAGGGAGCGACGTGAGACGAACTTCGCCGCTGTCCTCGTCGTAGTCGACGAGACTGGCCTCCGTCAAGAGCGGGAGATGCGCGTGAACGAGTTCTATTTTCACCTGCGCCCACTCGTCCGGCCCGGCCGGACCGTCGGTCGTGGTCGCCATTCCAACGAGGATGTCCGTCAGGTCGTCGAGCGCGATCGTCTCTTGGGCCGCCAGCAACGCGAGCAACTGGCGACGCTTGGTGTTGGCGAGTGCCCGAAATAGATCGTCGGGCGGTGGCCGCGTCGCTGCGCTATCGAGCGACTCGGCATCGAGAGGCGTCTGCAGAGGCCGGTCGTTAGACGGAGCCATCTGTGCTCACACGTAATAATTCACGGGGCAACGTAATATATGTTGTTCAATCGTTAACGACCCCGGGTAGCCGTTCGAGATGATCTATGGATGAACTATCCGTGACTGACCCGAAGACAGAGGTAGAACTGGACAACTGGTATTCACACTCGGACTCCTGGCAACCACGTCTTCTCGCGAGACGACTCGTCGGCCCGGACCGGGCTGCCGGCCAGACGGCATCAGTCGAGTCCGTCGGAATCGACGAGCGGTTCGCCCGCCCGCTCGGGGTTGTAGCGATGACACTGCACCGAACAGCCTCCGACGTCTGTCGTCTCGGGCGTCTCGCGCTCGCAGATGGTCGGGAGCGCGTCGGCGAGGCGCTCGCTCGCGCGAGTCAGATTCCCGTCGGCCACCGACGCGGCGGCGTCCGCGACGGCGCGTTCGACCGTCTCGTCCGGAACCTCGTTCGGCACGTCGAAGACGTCTCTGACTGCCCCGGCGTCGGTCGCGTCGGCGGCCGCGGGCGGGAGGGTGCCCGCTTGCAGCGTGAACCGGAACGCGGCGACGGCGCGCCACGTCGCCTCGGGCAACGAGACGCTGTCGGGCTGAATCACCGCGGGACAGCGCGGATGAAATCGGCAGCCTGCGGGCGGGTCGGCGGGGTCGGGGACGGTGTCGGTCAGCGGTTCCGCCAGTCCCCGGTCGGTCGGGTCGAGCGAGGGAACGGTATCGAGCAAGAGGCGGGTGTAGGGGTGGGCGGGCGCGGTCAGCACGCGGTCGGTCGGTCCCCGTTCGACGATCTCGCCGAGGTACATCACCGCCACGCGGTCACAGAAGCGCCGGACGACGTCGATGTCGTGGCTGATGAACAGCACCGCGACGTCGAACTGCCGGCGGATGTCCGCGAGCAAGCCCAAAATCTCGGACTCGACGCGGGTGTCCAGCGCGCTCGTCGGTTCGTCGGCGACGACGAGGTCCGGGTCGACGACGAGGGCGCGGGCGATGGCGAGGCGCTGTTTCTCCCCACCGGAGAACTCGTGTGGGTAGCGGTCGGCGTCGGCCGCCGACAGGCCGACGTGTTCGAGCAAATCCGTGACGATGGCCTGCCGACGCTCGGCGTCGGCCATTCCGTGGAGTGCGAGCGGTTCGGCGACGGCCTCCCCGACCGGCAGCCGCGGGTTGAACGCCTCGTTGGGGTCTTGGACGACGAGTTGGACGCGACGGCGAAACGCGCTCTCGTCGGCCCCTGAGAGGTCGCTCACGGGAGCCCCCTCGAACCTGACCTCGCCACCGGTCGGCGTCTCTAAGCCGAGAATGGCGTGGGCCGTCGTCGTCTTGCCGCTGCCCGACTCGCCGACGAGGCCGACCGTCTCGCCGCGGCCGACGGTGAAGTTCACGCCGTCGACGGCCCGCACGCGGCCGACCTCCCGACGGAGCAGTCCCTCCGTGATAGGGTAGTGCTTTTCGAGGCTCTCGACTTCGAGAAGCGGGGCGTCAGTCATCGTCACCCTCGGCTTCGGTCGGGCTAGCCGCGCGAGCGTCGGCCAGCAGGTCGTCCGCCGGTCGGTCTTCGGCGTAGTAGACACAGGAGGCGGTGTGGTCCTCGTCGCCGGCGACGGCGTACTCGGGTGGTTGATTCGGCCCCGAGCACGCTTCGATGGCGTGAGGGCACTCCGCTCGGAACCGACAGCCGTCTTCGGGCACGTCGTCGCGTGCGGGGCGGTCGGGCCGCCGAGCGAACCCGTCGTAACTGTCGAACAGCGCCTGCGTGTAGGGGTGAGCGGGCCGCTCGAAGACGGCTTCGACGGGACCGCGCTCGACGATGGTGCCGCCGAACATCACGAGGACGCGGTCGGCGAGTTCGGCGACGACCCGCAGGTCGTGGGTCACGAGTAGCAGCCCCACCCCGTTGGCGAGTAAGTCTCTCAGAAGCGCCAGTAAGCGGGCCTGCACGGTGACGTCGACGGCTGTCGTCGGTTCGTCGGCGACCAGCAGCTCCGGGTCGGCTGCCAACGCGATGGCGAGGGCGACCCGCTGGCGCATCCCGCCGGAGAACTCGTGTGGGTAGTCCTTGACCCGTTCGGCGGGGTTCGGGATGCCGACCCGTCCGAGCAGCTCGACAGCTCGGTCGCGGGCCGCTTCGTCGCTCACATCGCGGTGGACGGTGACCGCCTCGGCAAGTTGTTCACCGACGGTGTATACCGGGTCGAGGGCGTGTTGGGGGTTCTGGAAGACGTGCCCGATCCGGTCGCCGCGGACCGCCCGCAGGTCGGTGTCGCCGTCGTGAAGGGAGGTTCCTTCGAAGGAAACGCTACCGCCGACCATCTCTGCGGGCGGACTGGGGACGATACCGGTCAACGACTCGCAGGTGACGCTCTTGCCGCTGCCGGACTCGCCGACGAGACAGACGGCTTCGCCGCGGTCGACGGTGAAGCTCACGCCGTCGACGGCTCTGACGGGTCCGTGGTCAGTGTGGATGTGCGTCCGGAGGTCCGTGACGTCGAGTAACGGCGCGGCGTCGTCGGACGTGGATAGGAAGCTGGCAACGTCGGACTCGGCAATTCGTGAGGAGTGGTCGGGAGGCATGTGTCAGTTCTCCGTTCGGGGGTCGAAAGCGTCTCGGAGGCCGTCACCGGCGAGTTTGAACGCGACGACGGTGGCCGCGAGCGCCAACGCGGGTACCGTCGAGACCCACCAGACCTCGTGGGGGTACATCGGGTCGGTCGAGAGGCCCTCGGCGATGGTCGACCCCCACGAGTGGCGCTCGATGTCGCTGAACCCGAGGAAGGCGACGCCGGCCTCGGCGACGACGAGGATGGCAAAGAGGTGGAACACTGCCGGGACGAGCGTGTTCGTGACGTTCGGGAGGACGTGTCTGGTGGCGAGATACCGGTCGGACGCTCCGAGGCTCCGAGCGAGGCGGACGTAGCCGTCCTCGCGGCACTGGAGCACCTCGCTCCGGACGAGCCGGGCGATACCGCCCCAACTCAGCAGGCCGAAGGTGGCGAGCAATAACAGGAGCGAGGGGCCGAAGTACATGTAGCCGACGAAGTACAGAAACAGGGCGGGCACGCTGACCTGCACGTCGACGTAGGCCATCAGGAAGTCGTCTACGCGACCCCCGCGCAGGCCGGCGGCGACGCCGACGGCAGTGGCCAGCGGGACGATGAACGCGGCCGTGAACGCGACGACGTAGACGGCGGTGCGAGCGCCCGAGATGAGCAGGTAGTCGAGTGGCTGTCCCCGGTAGTTCGTCCCGAGCGGGTAGTACAGCGACCCCCGACAATAGCGCGTGATGCCCGGCCCCTGTAGCACCTCGCCGAGACAGCCCGTGTTGTATATCTGGACCGTGAAGCCGACTGGCGGCTGATACGCGTAGTTGAAGGTGAGCGACGGTTCGCCGAGGACAGGCGCGGCAACGAGGCCGAGGACGGCGACGAAGCCAAGCGTGGCGACGCTCCCGAGGAGGGTAGTCTGTGCCCGAATCGCCCGGAAAATCCGACGAGTGGAGCGAGGGCGTCGAAGCGCCGGGACGACACCGTAGGCGGCGAGACAGATGCCCCCGAGCATGACCGCCCAGTCGACGGGTGTCACCTCCCAGGACCCGACGAGATAGACGTGGGCGACGTAGGTGTCGTACAAAACGAGGGTGAGGAGAACCGTGACGCCGAGCGCGAACGTGACCCGTTCAGGCGTCGCTCGACGGCGACGCGGCGCTATCTCCGCCCACTCGACGCGCTGAAATCGCGGCCGCTCGTCCGACTCGTCCATGGAGGGCATGCCAAACCGACCCACGGAGCGTCATAAATGTAACTGTTCTGCACGCTCCGCTTCGCCGCCGGGTTTTTGTCGTGGTAGCGCCCAACACGTATCTGATGCCCTCCCCGTGTGTCACCGTATCGTCCCGCCGAGGGGCCGGCCCGCTGACGGAGCCGTTTCGGGAGTGGTCCGCGTGAGGGTTCTCCGCGTCGTCGCGTGGCGCGCGCTGTTGGGGCTGTTCTCCGCGTGGACGGTGCTGACGGCGGTGTTCGCGCTCTTTACGCTGACCGAAGACTGGGTACTCGAACAGCAACTGGCCGGCCTCAAGTGGCAGGGGGCGGAGGAACGGCAAATCGAGCGAGTATCAGAACAGTATCTCGCCGCGCGCGGATTCGACCGCCCGCTCTGGGCGCAGTACGTCGACTGGCTCGGCAACATGCTCACACTGGAGTGGGGCACGTCGTTCCGCGTTGGCGAACCGGTGTTCCCGCTTGTCGTCGGGGCGGTGGCGCGGACGGCGACGTACGTCCTCCCGGCGCTGGTCGTCGCCGTCACCGTCGGCGTCTCGCTGGGCCTGTACGTCGCACTCGAACCCGAAAGCCGCCTCGCGGAGTACAGTCTCGGAACGGCGTACACGCTCTTCGCGATACCGAACTTCTGGGTCGGCGGTCTCCTCGTCTCGCTCGCCGGCGGCGGCGTCATCACCCGGCCGCCGCTTCTCTTCGGCTACGTCCTGCCCGTCCTGCTGACCGCGACGACGGTGCTCGGCGGGGTCGTCAGCTACGCCCGAGCGTACTCCGTCGAGTACGCGTCGGCGGAGTTCGTCCGCCTCGTGACCGCGAAGGGCGCGTCGAAGCGACGCGTCGGCGCGCACATCCTGCGCAACGCGGCCATTCCCATCTTCTCGATGGTGTTCACCGAGGTGCTCGCGTTACTGGTACTCGCTGTGTTCGTCGTCGAGGTGTTGTTCGGTATCGAGGGGTTCGGGCTCTTGCTGTTTCGCTCCGTGCAGGAGCGGGACTTGCCAGTGTTGCTCGGGGGGACCCTCCTCATCATCACCGCTGGCGTCCTCGGAAACGTCGCACAGGACCTCTCCTACGGTGTCATCGACCCGCGCGTCGACACCGGCAGTCGGTAGTGGCTCCCGCCGCGTTCTCCCGTGTGGAGCCGGACCGCCGATGCTCTCTCCGAGATATCTGGCTGTGAACTGTCTGCTATTGGGGCAAAAACGACTGCAAACTCGATGAATTGACGACGAAAAGCTGGTAACTAGCAACTACGCTTTTTACCATCCCGTCGGTCGCTCGGTCGTATCGGTCACCGAACGGCGGGACCGGAGGAAGAGATGTCAGTGATAGGGATGTTGCAGAGCGTTCTGCAGGGCGCGCGGTCGTGTATCGTCTACGAGTGCCGTATGTGTGGTATGAAGATGCCCCAGCATTCGGACGTCTGCCACCAGTGTGGGTCGACGGAGATCGCGCGGTACGACCTCTGTTAGATCCCCCCGCGGTGGGTCGAAGTCGAAAGTATTCTGCCGTTCCCCAGGCGAGGCTCTCCCGTGTCACTGCTGAGTATCTTCGCCTCCGCTATCCTGCCTGTCGTCGGCGTGGCGGCCGTCGGCTTCTTTCTCGGGCGGTACGAGGGCGTCGACCCGGACGCGCTCAACACCGTCACGGTTTACGTCCTTGCGCCGGCGCTCGTCGTTCACAGCCTGACGACGTCGGCGTTGGGCGGCGGGACCATCGTTCAGGTCGTCCTCACCGTCTTCGCCTTTACCGCGGCGATGTTGGTCGTCGCCGAACTCATCGGTCGCCTCTCGGGGTACTCCGAACCACTGTTGGGCGCGTTCGTCCTCGTCTCTATCTTTCCGAACACCGGCAACTACGGCATCCCGCTGGCGGACTTCGCGTTCGGCCCGACGGGGCGGAGCGTGGCGGTCCTCGTAACGGCGCTCCAAGGTGTCATGCTGTACACGCTCGGCATCTACGTCGCGGCCCGAGGGAGTGGCGACGACCCACTCGCGGACATGCGGCAGGTGTTCGGCGTGCCGCTGGTGTACGCGGTCGTCGTTGCGCTGGCGGTCCGCTGGCTCGGTGTCGTCCCGGCGGAATCCTCGACACTGATGCAGACTCTCGAACTGCTCGGCAACGCCTCGATCCCGGTGATGTTGCTCATCCTCGGTATCCAGCTGTCGAGCGTCGACGGCACCGACGCGGTGCGGCCGGTCGGCACCGCGAGCGGCCTCCGGCTCCTGCTGGCTCCGGTCGTCGCCACCGGAACTGCCCTGCTCGTGGGCTTCTCGAACCCGACCGTCGCCCGGGTGGTCGTCCTCCTGCTCGCGACGCCGACGGGCGTGACGACGCTCATCCTCGTCGGCGCGTTCAGCGACGACACCGAGCAGCTGGCTCCCAGCGAGTTCGTGAGTGCAACGGTGCTGCTGACGACGCTCGCCAGCGTGCTGACCGTGACGCTACTGGTCGCCGCGTTGCAGTCCGGAGCGGTGTTGTGAGTGCGCTTCTCGCGGTACTCTCCGAGTTCGGTGCCGCTGCCAGTCACTCGGCCGTCGGCGTCGCCCGTGGGTTCCGAACGCTCGCCCACCAGTCGCGCCCGTCGTAGCCCAGCAGCCACGTCCCGCCGTACTCGTCGACGTCGAGGCCGTCGTGAGTCCGGAATTTCTCCACGAGACCGGTGAATGCCTGTGACGGTGGGTCTTCAGAGCGGGCTTCGCCGCCTTTCGCCTCGTCCAGAATCGAGCGCTGTTCGGGGGTCAGGTCGGCGAACTCGAAGCGATAGCGCTCGCGGGCCAGCGCCGCGATGCCGGCGTCGTCCTCGGCCAGCGGTTCGGCGCGGTACCGGTAGTCGGCGACGGTCACCTGCCGGGTGCCGTCGACGCCGATGCCGACTGTCTGGTCACCCCGCGTGACGCCGTCGTACTCCGGCTCGGGGACGACGACCGATTCGGCGGCCTCGGCGTCGGTGTAGACCGCCGGCGTTCCCAACCGAGTGTTCGTCTCGTCAGTGCGGTCCCAGTGCGACTCCAGCAGGTCGTCGAGGACTTCGCGGTCGACGGCCGGGAGGTCGGCGAAGGTGACGGTTGTCTCGGGCGCGGGGTCAGGGTTGAACGTCACGACGACGTCGTAACTGGTCTCTTCGCGCTCGTTCATCGTCTCGTAGCCGATGTCGTAGTACGCACCTTCGTATCGAACCGGTCGAGAGAGTTCGAGCGGCGGACTCGTGTCCGAGGCGGTCGCCCGCGCGTCGTCGCCGTCGACGGCACCGGCTGCCAACTCGCGGGACGATTCGCGGAGGGAGTCGGCGGGGCGTGTCCACTGTTCGGCGAGGGCCGTCTCGTCGCTCACGTCGGTCAGCCGGATGGATCCGCGCGGGTCCGAACAGCCGGCGAAGGGGGCAACGACGGCGACGGAGAGGGCGGCGAGGAACTGTCGGCGGCGCATACCTGATAGAACTCGGATAGGTAGTGAATAGTTTGGGGTACGTGCGGGTCGCGTTTCGGCACGTACTCCGAAAGCGTTCGTCGCGGCGTAGCCGATGACGAGGTCGAGAGAGCAATGGCCGATTCAAAGCGGCTGCACGGCCTCACTCGGTCCGATCGCCGGAGCCGGCGGCGTCATCTTCGCCGACCACGGCGACCGTCCCCGACTCGCCCGACCGATAGATGGCGTCGATGACGCGTTGGACCGTCAGCGCTTGGTCGATGGTGTTGTGTTCGGGTGCCTGTCCACGCACCACAGCGTCGAGGAACAGTTTGTCGCTCCCGGCCCAGCCGGTGTGGTCGAGCGACGCGTCGACGACCTGCGACTCGACGAGGTGGTCGGTCCCCTGCCGACCGGCGTCGAACAGCGCCAGTTCCTCGCCGCCGAGTTCGAGCTTGGCACCGGCGTCGGTCCCGCGGACGACGAACTCCCTCGTCTCCGCCTGGTTCGCGGCCCACGCGACCTCCAGCGTGATCGTCCGGTCGTCGGCACAGCGAATCATCGCGGTCGCCGAGTCCTCGACGTCGAAGACGGCCTCGTCGGTCGCTTCGTACCAGTCGTCAGGGTCAACGTAGTCGTCCTCGTTGCCGAACTCGGTCCGGGTGACGGCGGAGACTTCCTCGACGGCCGGGAAGCCCATCAGGTACAGCGCCAGGTCGATGGCGTGGACGCCGATGTCGATGACGGCACCGCCGCCGGACAGCTCCTCGTTGGTGAACCAGGAGCCGACGCCGGGGATACCCCTGGAGCGGACGTAGTTCGCTTGAATTGCCGTCACGTCGCCGAAGCGTCCTTCCTCTTGATACCCTTTGAACACCTCGACGGCGGGCATGATGCGGTTGTGGAAGTTCACCATGCAGAAGCCCTCGGATTCGTGTGCAGCCGTAGCCATCCGCTCTGCGGCCGCTAGGTCGTCCGCGAGCGGTTTCTCACAGAGGACATCGTAATCGTGAGAGAGCGCCGCGACGACGGCGGCTTCGTGAAACGAGTTCGGCGTCGACACCGCGACGGCGTCGAGCGACTCGGTGCGATACATCTCCTCGAAGTCCTCGTAGGTCGCCGCGTCGTACGACCGTGCGAACTCCTCGCGCGTCTCGGCGACGACGTCCGCGCCGGCGACGATTTCGTGTCCGAGATCACGGGCGTTCGTGGCGTGGGTCTGTCCCATGAAGCCGAGGCCGACGACGCCGAGACGAACCGAGTCAGTGGCTTTGCTCATACGTCTTCGAGACTCGCCGGTTCAAAGTACCTTTACCTTCGCTCTCGACAGCCCCCGCTCCCGGCCGTCACTCGACCCGCGCGTCCACGACGACGTGGGCGACGCCCTCGCTGTACCCCTTCACGCGACGGGTGTCCAGAACCTCGACCGAGCGGCCGGCGTCGGCCGCCGCGTCTTCGAGACGCTCGATTGGCCGGTCGAAGACGAGGTCCTCGGGGGTCGCTTCGTGCATGTGGACGACGCCACCGGGCGAGAGCGCCGACAGCGCCGAGTCGAGGTATTCGTGTGATTCGTAGTATCCCATCACCACGCGGTCTACCGTCCCCTCGGACAGCCCTTCTCGAATCACGTCCCGACAATCCGCTCGGTACGGCGTCACGCGCTCGCTCACGTCGTTGAGCATCGCGTTCTCGACCAGATAGCGGAAGGCGGTCGGGTTGCGCTCGATGGCGGTGACGGTCGCGCCGGCCCGCGCCATCGGCAGCGTGAAGTAACCGATACCGGCGAACATGTCGAGGACGTGCTCACCGGCTTCGACGGCTTCGCCCATCCGAACGCGCTCGGCTTCGTTGCCCGGCGAGAACATCACTTCTGCGAGGTCGAGCGCGTACTTCGTCCCGTGTTCGGTGTGGACCGTCTCGGTGTCGCCTTCGCCAGCGATCACCGTCACGTCGGGTTCGCGGTGCGCGCCGTCGATGCCGCCGCGAGCGAGCACCGTGTCGGCCTCGCCGTGGAGTTCCAGGAGCGCCTCGCCGACCGCTTCGGGTCGGGGGCTGTCGCCTAGTTTCACCAGGACGACGCTGCCGACGACGGCCCACGACGAGGGGGCATTATCGAGTTCGCCGTCGCTCCACCCGCGCTCGCGGAGGTGGTCGTCTAGACTCCGCAAGCGAGGCTCGCCGACCTGCCGGACGACTTCCCGAACGTCGACGGATTGGGGCGGGTCGGTCACGGGGATCGCGACGCTCTGCTCGCCCCACGACTGGACGCTTCGGTCGGCGTCGTAGACGCCCTCCGCTTGCAGGGCGTCGATGACGGTCTGCGTTCGAGGGTTCGCTACCACGACGGCTAGCCGCTGGTCGGCGTCTGCGGGACCGTCAGCGTCGTCACTCATGATAGATCTCCGCCGTCACGCCTCGTCCTCGCTCTCGTCGTCCTCGGGTAGGACGTGCAGGCCCGCCCGACTCTTGATGACGGGCACCTCGTCAGCGTCGGTGTCGAGGTACTCCGGCCGGGGGACCGTCTTGCTCTCGAAGGTGTCCGGGTCTAACACCTGGACGGCGTTCTCGTCTTCGACGGCGACGAGCGTCGTCGGCTCGCCGTCCTCGCGGAACCCGAGGCGGGTGGCGTCGGGGGCCTCGCTCTCCTCGAAACTGGCCTCGTAGTCCTCGCCGGTGACCAGTCGCGTCCCCTTGAGGTTGCCCTGTATCGAACGCACCAGCACGGGGCCGCCGCCGTCCTCGGGGTCGATGACTTCGCCTCGCTGATACTTGGGCAAGCGGACGGCGTAGGACATCCGGTAGAGTTTCTGCCCGTCCTCGTCCTCGGTGATGAGACGCTTCGAGTCGGAGTACGACCCCCCGAGTTGGGCCGTGATGCGCTTTGCGACGCCCTGGCCCAGCTTGTTCGTCGAGATCTTCATGTTCAGCCCCTCGTCCAACTCCTTCGTCTCGGTGATGAACGCGTTGCGAGAGCCCGTCGCCTCGCGGGCCGCGACGTACTCCTCGGTGATGGTCTTCGCGCGTGCGACCTCCTCGTCGGTCGGGTCGCGGCCCTCGGCGCGCACCTGCACGATGCTGGCGAAGGAGCCGCCGGCGATCTTCCCGCAGCGCTCGCAGGTCTGCCGGGAGATGCTGACGGGGACGACGACTTCCTCGGTGACGGGCGTCCCGCGGACGACGCCGGAGAACTCGGCGTGCATCCGGATGTTGTTCTTGTCGACCTGTTCGGGGGCGACCTGCCAGGCGACCGACTGGGCGTCGACGTGGATGCCGAGCGCCTCGCTGACCTGTTCGACGGCGATATCGGTGTAATCTTCCGCGCCCACGTCGACCCAGCGGTTCCCCTTGTGGACCGCGCCACACTGGGCACATACGCGTACCTGAATCTCCTCGGGGGCGTCCACGAGGTCGAACTCCTGGAAGTAGCAGGCGTCACAGAGGACTCGCTCGGAGTCCCGCTGTGCGCCCGGCAGCTCGGGTCGGTCCGTGGGCGACTCGGACATCTCCTCGCCGCACCGCGGACAGAAGGCTCCGGACCGGCTCATGTACGCTCCGTAGTCCGGTCAGTCGGTTAAGTCGTGCGTTCCGACGCTCGCCGTCGGCCTACTCTCCGAGGAGGGTCGGCTCCGGAACGTCGGCGTCGGCGGCCTCGCGCCAGTCGTATTCGGGTGCCCACTCCAGCAGGCTCCGGGCCTTCGCGGTCGAGAGCGCGGACTGCTCGCCGTCGAGTTCGCACTCCTCGGGGAGTTCGCCCCAGTACTCTTCGACCAGTTTCGCGGTCGGCCGGCCGACGTAGTTCTCCGCCGCAGCGGCGTGGAACGCCTCGTGACCGTCGAAGTCGGCAGCGAGCGCCGCCTCGACCAGCGTCGCCACGTCCCGGATGTCGACGTACGACCAGCAGTTGCCCGCGCCGCCGGCGAGGTCGCCCTCGGCCACATTGCGGCAGGCGTACTTGCCCGGGTACTGAATCCACGAGGGGCGAACCGACGCGACGGGGACGCCGTCGCGGCGCGTGACCATCTTCGCTATCTCCTCGCCGGTCACCTTCGACGTGCCGTAGGGGTCTTCGGGGGCCATCGGATGATTCTCGTCGATGGGGAGGTATGCTGGCAGCGGCGTCTCCTCGGCGAAAGCCAGTCCGTAGGCGCTCTCAGAGGAGGCCCAGACGATGTCCGCACCGGCGCGTCCGGCGGCGTCGAGGACGTTGTACGCCGCCGAGACGTTCGTCTCGAAGACGCGCGTGCCAGCGTGGCGCTCGGGGGCCGGAATCGCCGCCCAGTGGACGACGGCGTCGGGGTCGTATTCACTCAGCAGGTCGCGGACTTCGGCCCCGTCGGTCACGTCGACGGCCTTGAACTCGACGTGCTCGCGTTCGGGCACTTCCCAGCCGGGGTGGTCCAAATCGACGCAGACGACGTGGTACTCGCCCGCGAGGTGGTCGCAGATCCAGCGTCCGGAGCGGCCGCGACCGCCGGTGACGAGAACTGTCTCGGTCATGACCGTCGTTCTCGCCGACGGCACAAAGCCTCGGCGGCGTCTCCTTCCGCTCTCGTCCGTGTGTGATTCGAGAACACGATAGCGACCTTTTACCGTCTCCGCCCGCTATCTCCGCCCATGCAGTGGCAAACCGACTGGGGACTGCGCGGCCGGATGGCAGTGACCATGTTCCTGCTGTTCGCACTGTACATCGCGTTCCTCGGTTTCGTCGTCCTCTTCTTCGGCAACCGACTGTTCCCTGTCGTCATCGTGATGGCGCTGTTCCTGGGCGCACAGTTCTTCTTCAGCGACAAACTCGCGTTGTACTCGATGGGCGCACGCGAGGTCGAACCGAACGAGTATCCCGAACTCCACCGGATGGTCGAGCGCCTCTCCCAGCAGGCCGACCTGCCGAAACCGAAGGTAGCCGTCGCCGACTCGCGTACCCCGAACGCCTTCGCCACCGGCCGCTCCCAGAAGAGCGCCGCCGTCTGTGTGACGACGGGGCTGCTGAACATGCTCGACGAGGACGAACTCGAAGGCGTCGTCGCCCACGAACTTGCCCACGTCAAGAACCGTGACGTGATGGTGATGACCATCGCCTCGTTCCTCTCGACCATTGCCTTCCTCATCGTCCGCTGGGGATGGCTGTTCAGCGGCGGCCGCGACCGCGGCGGCCAGCAACAGGCCCCGGTCATCGTCGCCATCCTCGCCTCGCTCGTCGTGTGGATTGTCTCGTTCCTCCTCATCCGCGCGCTCAGTCGCTACCGCGAGTTCGCCGCCGACCGCGGCGGCGCGGCCATCACCGGCCGTCCCTCGGCGCTGGCGTCGGCGCTGATGAAGATCGACAGCGGCATGGAGAAGGTCCCGAAAGACGACCTGCGCGGCCAGTCGGAGATGAACGCCTTCTTCATCGTCCCTATCAGCGTCGGCTGGATCGGAAAGCTGTTCCGCACGCACCCGACCACCGAGAAACGCATCGAACGGCTTCGGGATTTAGAGCGGAACCTGGAGAGTCGCTGAACACAGATATCACCGCTTTCTGACAGCTCGCCGCTTGTCGTTGGCTCGACTCGCCGAGATGCCATCGTCTCGGTGCTCGAATACCCGAAATCGCCGGTTGGCGGCGATACGGAACGGCTGTAACTACATCTATAGATACTATCACCGGACGAGATTGTTCGGTCACTTTATCTGACCTCGAAGCGAAAACACGATTTCTGGCAATCGACATTTATAAACCCGGTAGATTGCTTACGATGCAGCGAAACTTCGTTTCCGAAATAGTCAATTTTAACTTGCGAAAGAGATAACTCCCTGCTGATGACCAGGTCTAATCAAGACTGGTGGCCGGATCAGTTGAACTTGGAGATCCTCGACAACAACACACGTCCCGGGGATCCAATGGACGAGGAGTTCGACTACGCCGAGGAGTTCGAGAAACTCGACTTCGAGCAGGTGAAAGCGGACATCGAGGACGTCCTGACGACGTCCCAGGAGTGGTGGCCGGCCGACTACGGCCACTACGGACCGCTGATGATTCGGATGGCGTGGCACAGCGCCGGTACGTACCGGGTCGCCGACGGTCGTGGCGGCGCGAGCCGCGCCGGGCAGCGTCTCCCTCCCCTCGACAGTTGGCCCGACAACGCGAACCTCGATAAGGCACGCCGACTGCTCTGGCCCGTCAAGCAGAAGTACGGGAAGAAGCTCTCGTGGGCCGACCTGTTGGTCCTGACGGGCAACGTCGCCCTGGAGTCTATGGGGTTCGAGACGTTCGGCTTCGGCGGCGGGCGCGAGGACGAGTACATGCCCGACGAGGCCGTCGACTGGGGGCCCGAAGACGAGATGGAGTCATCCTCCCCCGAACGCTTCGACGAGGACGGTGCCCTCAGAAATCCGCTCGGCAACACCGTGATGGGCCTCATCTACGTGAACCCCGAGGGACCGAACGGCGAACCCGACCTGGAGGGGTCGGCGAAGAACATTCGCGAGTCCTTCAGCCACATGGCGATGAACGACGAGGAGACGGTCGCGCTCATCGCCGGCGGACACACCTTCGGGAAGGTCCACGGTGCCGACGACCCCGAGTATCTCGGTCCCGAGCCCGCCGCTGCCGAGATCGAGAACCAAGGACTCGGCTGGGATAGCGACTTCGAATCCGGTCGCGGGCAAGATACGATCACCGGTGGGATAGAGGGGCCGTGGAGCAGCGCGCCGATTCAGTGGGACATGGGATACGTCGACAACCTGCTCGACCACGAGTGGGAGCCTCACAAGGGCCCCGGCGGCGCGTGGCAGTGGCGGCCGGTAGACGAGGACCTGAAGGGCACCGTTCCGGACGCCCACGACTCGTCGGAGATGGTAGATCCCATGATGCTGACGACGGACGTCGCCCTGAAGCGAGACGAGGACTACCGGGAGGTCTTAGAGAGCTTCCAGGAGGACCCCCGTAAGTTCCAGCAAGCCTTCGCGAAGGCCTGGTACAAGCTGATTCACCGCGATATGGGGCCGCCGTCCCGGCTCCTCGGCCCGGAGGTTCCCGACGAGGAGATGCTGTGGCAGGACCCGATTCCCGACGCCGACTACGGCATCGTCGGTGAGGCGGAAGTCGACGAACTGAAAGCGGAGATACGCGACTCGGAACTCTCCGTCCCCCAGCTGGTCCGGACCGCCTGGGCGTCGGCGTCGACGTACCGCGACAGCGACAAGCGCGGCGGTGCCAACGGCGCTCGGATCCGCCTCCGGCCGCAGCGGGACTGGGAGGTGAACAACCCGGAGGAGCTGACGACCGTACTCGACACCTTCGAAGAGATACGAGAAGCGTTCAATAGCTCGCGTTCTGACGGGACGAAAGTCTCGCTCGCCGACCTCATCGTCCTCGGCGGCAACGTCGCTGTCGAGCAGGCGGCGGCAGACGCTGGGTACGACGTCGACGTTCCGTTCGAACCGGGCCGCACGGACGCCTCGCAGGAACAGACCGACGTCGAGTCCTTCGAGGCGCTCAAACCGGACGCAGACGGGTTCCGGAACTACCGTTCCGACGAGGCTGACGAACGGGCCGAAGAGCTACTGGTCGATAAGGCGGAACTCCTCGACCTGACGGTTCCCGAGATGACGGTTCTCGTCGGCGGAATGCGGGCGCTCGACGCGAACTACGACGGGTCGGACCTCGGCGTCTTCACCGACCGGCCGGGAACGCTGACCAACGACTTCTTCGTGAACCTGCTCAGCATGGACACGGAGTGGGAGTCGGCCGACGAGGACGAGTACGTGTTCGAGGGGTACGACCGCGACACGGGCGAGGTCGTCCAGAAGGGGACTCGCTTCGACCTCGTCTTCGGGTCGAACGCTCGGCTCCGAGCCGTTGCAGAGGTCTACGGCAGCGACGATGGGGAAGAGAAGTTCGTGCAGGACTTCGTGGACGCTTGGCACAAAGTGATGACCCACGACCGCTTCGACCTCGAATAGTCCGCCCCGTCGTCCGTCTCCCACGGACGGACGAAAACGACCTTACCCACGGCCCGCATTGTGCCGGTATATGGGACTGCTGGACGGACTCAAGAGCGTCCTCGGCGTGAAAGCCGAGGCCGACGCGACCCGGGACGCCGACCCGGAGGACCTCTTCGGCATGTCGACGGCGTACATCACGATGGAGGCCGACCTCGGCTACGCGCCGACCGGCGACGCCGCCCTCTGTTTTGGCGACGTGGACAGTACGGACTTCCAGGACGCGAAAGACGAAGTGGAGACCATCCTCGACGCGGGGGAGGCAGAGACCGGAACGAACGCCGAGTTCACGCGGGACAGCCACGGCTATCAGTGGGTCGTCCTCCACGACGACGACTTCGAAGACCTGGTGACCTCGATTCACTTCGCGGCCGACACGCTCATCGAGCGACGGTACGGCTCTCGGCTGCTCGCTGCACTCTTTGGCTTCGAAGACGAACGAAGCGGGCAACTGGTCTACTGGGTGTACTCCTTCCGCCGGGGAGCGTACTACCCGTTCGCGCCCGACCCCGACCGAGATCACGAACGGGACACGACTGCGGAGTTCAAACTTGAGAGCAACTTAGACGGGGAACTAACCGTCGAGGGGGACAAGGAGTTCTGGTATCCCCTCTGGCCCGACCGCCCCGGCGAGCACCCCTGGGAGTAGATGTCCGACGATACACCGGCCGACGACACGCCGTCGGTCTACGCCCATCTCCGACCGGCGGCGGGCGAGTATCCAAGCGGTATCTATCGCGTCGTCGGCACCGACGGGGACGGGGTGACGCTCTTGCGCGTGGCCGACGCCGACGACCGGCGGGTGGACACGGGCGAACTCTACCGCGTTCCGACCGCCGACCGCTCGGCGTTCGAACCGGCCGAGAACCCCGACGGCAACCGCTCGGCGACGGCCACCATGCGCGCGTCGCTGGATCGCCTCTACTGGTCGGCGCGGGTATTCGTCCAGTCACTGGCGGCCCATCCCATCGCGTCGACCATCGCTCTCGCGCTGTTTCTGGCCGGCGAGTTCGGACAGGGTGCCCTCTCGCTCTCGCCGCTCGCGGCCAGCGCGCTGATTATCGTCGGCGGGCTCTCGCTCGTCTACATCGGGAGCGGTCGTTTCTGAGCGATATCCTCCAGACCTGATTCCGCCCCGCATCTCGCGCCTTCACTCCTAAATGTCCCGATACCCGACCAATCTACCCCGCCGCAGCCCCGCAGTTTCACTTTCACTACGGTGTTAACGGGGGTTTATATGCCACCGGGCGTAATCCACGTCCATGTCCGCAAGTGAAGACCTAGAGGACCTCCCGGGCGTCGGCCCGGCCACAGCAGAGAAACTCAAAGAGAACGGCTTCGACTCCTATCAGGGAATCGCCGTCGCCTCCCCTGGCGAACTGTCGAACACGGCCGACATCGGTGAGTCTTCAGCTGCCGACATCATCAACGCCGCCCGCGACGCCGCCGACATCGGCGGATTCGAGACCGGGGCCACCGTTCTCGAACGCCGCGAGCAGATCGGCAAGCTCTCGTGGGGCGTCGACGAGGTCGACGAACTGCTCGGCGGCGGCGTCGAGACCCAGTCCATCACCGAAGTGTACGGCGAGTTCGGGGCCGGGAAGTCCCAGGTAACGCACCAGTTGGCCGTCAATGTCCAACTGCCCGCCGAACACGGTGGCCTGGAAGGGAGTACCATCTTCATCGACTCCGAGGACACCTTCCGCCCCGAGCGTATTGAGCAGATGCTCAAGGGCCAGGACGACGAGGTACTCGCCGACATGATGGAACTCCACGGCGTCGCCGAGGAGGGCGAGGCCGACCCCACCAACGAGGCCCTGCTAGACGACCTCCTGGAGTCGGTGCTGGACAAGATCCACGTCGCCAAGGCGTTCAACTCCAACCACCAGATTCTCCTCGCCGAGAAGGCCCAGGAGATCGCCAGCGAGACCCAGGACGAGGAGTTCCCCGTGCGACTGCTCGCCGTCGACTCGCTGACCGCCCACTTCCGCGCCGAGTACGTCGGCCGTGGCGAACTGGCCGAACGCCAGCAGAAGCTCAACAAGCACCTCCACGACCTGATGCGCGTCGGCGACCTGAACAACACCGCCGTCGTCGTCACCAACCAGGTGGCCTCGAACCCCGATTCGTTCTTCGGCGACCCGACCCAGCCCATCGGTGGCAACATCCTCGGCCACACCTCCACGTTCCGCATGTACCTCCGGAAGTCCAAGGGGAACAAGCGGATCGTCAAACTGGTCGACGCGCCGAACCTGCCCGACGGTGAAGGCGTCATGCGCGTCGAAGAAGGCGGCCTGATGAACGAGTAGCGGGGTAACGGCTTTTTATGTTCGCGCCCGTATCTCACGAGAGTGAGCGACGACGAGGCGGCTGAACGCGTCCGCATCGCCACCAGAGTCTTCGACGAGTTCCCGCATCAGGTCGCTGTCATCGACGACGAAGGCGTCATCCGTGCGACCAACCGCGCGTGGGAGACGTTCGGCATCGAGAACGACGTGGGCGTCGAAGCCGACATGGTCGGCGAGAACTACCTCGCGGTCTGTCGCGCAGGCGAGGACGAGGACTCGGCGACTGCCGCCGAGGGTATCAGCGCCGTCATCGACGGTCGGGAAGACGAGTTCTCCTTCGAGTATCCGTGTCACGGACCCGCCGGGAAACGCTGGTTCACGATGCGGGCGACGCCGTTCGAGTTCGAGGGGGAGACGCTCGTCCTGGTCGTTCACACGGACATCACCGACCGTCACCGCGCCGAGGCCGATGTCGCCGAGCGAAACGAGACCCTGGAGATGGTCGCCGGTATCCTCAGCCACGACCTGCGAAACCCGCTCTCGGTGGCGACGGCACGCACGGAACTGATGCAGGAGACGAGCGACGAGGACGGAGACGACGACCTCGCCGCTATCGAACGCTCGCTCGAACGGATGCGCGACATTATCGACGACGCACTGCTCATCGCTCGTCAGACCGGCCCCGATGCGGTGGTCACCGTCGACCTCGGCGCGTGCGCCGAACGGGCCTGGGAACAGGTCGCCACCGGCAACGCGACACTCCTCGTCGAGGGAGACGCGACCGTCGAGGCAGACGAGACGCTGCTGGCGCAACTGCTGGAGAACCTCTTTCGGAACGCGGTGGAGCACGGCGGCGACGACGTGACCGTCACCGTCTCGCCGCGCGAGGACGGCTTCGTCGTCGCCGACGACGGTCCCGGAATCCCCGAGAGCGAGCGCGACGCCGTCTTCGAGTCGGGCTACACGACCAATCAGGACGACGGCGGCACCGGACTGGGTCTCGCCATCGTCAGTCGAATCGCGGACGTACACGGCTGGTCGGTCGAAGTGGCCGACGGACCGGACGGTGGTGCGGCGTTCGTCGTCTGGGGCGTCGCCGTCGACCGATGACGCGGCCGCCTCCTGACTCGCTTCTTTCCGAACGACTCTTTGTGACGTGGCCCCGTGGCCCGCACCCCCTCGTTTCGTGTCGAACCCGCTCCCGTCCGGCGTCTATCGTCCGTCTGACGAACCGGAGTGAAAGTAAACCGCTAGCCGACAAACCGCCGGACTGCGAGCTATCTCCTGTGGAAGCCGGGGGGTCCGGGAGAAAATCACACGACGACGTTTGATTCACGCGGTTGAGCGAGGGATCGCTCCTCGGTTGGGAATCTCGGGTCGTTTCGTTCGACGGGCGGAAACGACCTACAGCGTCAGTCGCCAGCGGACTTCATGCCGGTGCCGTCTAAGTCCTCGCCGCCGACGGAGGAGCGAAGCGCGTCCATCCCGTCGTCGCGATCGATGCCGAAGTTGTCGGCGTAGAGGTCCTGGACGCGCTCGAACTCCTCGTCGCTGAGCGGCGGCGTATCGGGCGCGGCGGCCCACTCGTCGATGTCGGCGTTCGTCCGGAACGTCGGCGTGACTGACGCCACTTCGTCGTGGGCCAGCAACCACTGGATGGCGGCCTGTCCCATCGTCCGTTCGCCGTCCCGTTCGAGGAATCGAATGGTCTCGACTTTCTCCCACCCGGTCTCGTACCACTGGGTCGGGCGGTGCGAGCGGTGGTCGCCATCGCCGAGTTCGGTGTCGGGAGTGACCTGCTCGTTCAGGAGACCCGAGGAGTGGGGGACGCGAGCGAGGACGGAGGTGTCGGCGTTCTGCTCGCGGATGGTGTCGATGAAGTGCTGTCCCGGGGTCTGCTCGAAGAGGTTGAACACGGTCTGGAGCGCGTCGAACTCGTTGGCGACGGCGGCGTCGCCATCGGCCAGCCAGCCGATGGAGGGGCCGAGCGCCCAGCCGATGGCCTCGACTTTCCCTTCCTCGCGGAGTTCGTCGAGGGTCTCTAAGACGTCCTCGTCCACCTCGCCGACGTTGGCGTTGTGGAGCATCAGCAGTTCGACGTGGTCCATACCGAGACGGTCGAGCGAGCGGTCGAAGGCGGTGCGGATCCACTCGGGCGTGAGCTTCTTCGGCAGTTCGCCGTGACCGGCCTGCGGATTGTTGTAGAAGTCGTACCCGACCTTCGTGGAGACGGTCACTTCGTCGCGGACCTCGGCCAGCGCCTCGCCGATAATCTCCTCGCTGTCTCCGTGGCCATAGACGTCGCCGGTGTCGAAGAAGGTCACGTCCTCGTCGACGGCGTGGTGGACCATCTCGACGGCGTCCTCGCGGGTGCGGTCGCCCCACCAGTCCGTCCCGACGACCCACGCACCGAAGCCGACTTCCGAGACTTCGACGCTCGTGTTCCCCAGCGTATCGTACTTCATGTTCGCGCGTTCGGTGTCGCTGCACTTATCGGCCGCGGTTCTCGCTTCGCACTCCCACTCACTGCCCGCCGCGCGTCCGGATCCGGAGGTCGGGCGTCGCGATGGCCTCCAGAATCTCGACGGTGCCGTACTCGCGGCGAACCCACCAGCTCAGCGCCGCCGCGCCGACGACGAGCAGCGGCAGCGCGATGAGGCCGCCTTCCGGACCGAAGGAGCCGCCGGTCACCAGCGCCGGACCGGACGAGCGGGTCCCGAGCAGGGCGGCACCGGTCGCGAGGCCGCTAACCGGAAAACTCCACAGCGAGAGCGTGTAGTTCCACGCGACGTGAAAGCCGCAGGCGATCCCCAGCCGGCCGGTGAGGACGTAACAGGCACCCAGCAAGATACCGTAGAGCGTGATGTTCAGGGTACTGAGCAGCGAGGCGCTCGGGTTGGTCCAGTGGAGGACGCCGAACAGCGCGCCGGTGGCGACGGTGGCGGCGACGACCGAGCGCCACTTCCCGAGTGTGCCGGCGAGTCCCTCCGCGAGGTTCGTCAGGAGGTAGCCTCGAACCAGTATCTCCTCGGTCGTTGCCTGTACGAGAAAGAAGGCCGCGAGCAGCGCCAGTCGGACCACCGCGTCGGTCGTCCCGAACGGGAACTGCTCGCTCGGACTCGCCACGAGGACGCCGGTGACGACGGTGAATCCGACGGCGACCTGTACAAGGAGGACGAGCGTCGGCAGACCAAAGCCGAGCGCGACGCCGAACCCAGCGTCTCGCCACCACTGTCGGTCGGGGAACAGCCCGTAGTCCGCTATCGTTCGTCGGTCGAGCAGATAGCCGATACCGATCCCACCGATCGACAGCGCGATGAATCCCCATATTTGCTCGGCGACGGCATAGAGGGTTGGTGTGAGTCCAGTCGCGCGCTCAGGGGCGGGGACGACCCCGAAGAGGGCACTGAGGACGATGACGACGAATCCGGCAGCGAACAGCCAGACGACGACGCGCCAGGGCGTTCGCAACCGTCGCTCTTCGGGGTTGACGAGATAGCCCCGAACCTCCATGATGAAGTCCGACCTGACCATGCCGATTCGTCGGCCGGCGGCGGTTTATACTGTGTCCTCGCCGACCGTCGCGGCGTCGACCGGGCCCCCGGGCGGTCGGCGAGGCCGATGGCGGCCCAGTGTCCGTCGAACGACGACCCACGGCAACGCCAGCGGGTCGTGCGGGTCTAATCGCTCGACGCGACCGGTCGGTGTCATCGGCGCTACCCCCTTACCGATTGGTAAGGAAACTCCTATTGTCCGTGCGGTCATCCGACGGCACATGACCAAGCGCCACGTATCGCTTCCGCCGCTCGCCGAAGATGGTCTCCGGGCGTTCTTAGACGAAGTCGACGAACGCCTCTCCGGCGAGGAAGACACCTGCGACGTGGTCGAAGACGTTCTTATCGACCTCCACGGCGATCGCGACGCGTACGAACGCTGGCAGTCTGGTGAGGACATCTCCCCTGCCGAACGCGTCCGCCTACAGGGGTACGATCCCTGCAATACGACCTTAGAGAGCGAGTACTACGCCGAGAAGGACGAGGAGAAGTTCAAGCACTCGAAACACCTCCAGTGGCTCTGGCGGCAGTTCGATGCGACGCCGATGGCCGACAACGTCGAGTTCGCGCTCCGATTCCGGCAGATGCTGGCAGATCACCTCTTCGAGTCCTGTGGCGACGGCTGCCGATTCTTCAAGGGAATCACGTTCACCTACGGGCACAACATCGAGATCGGTGACAACGTCGTCGTCCACGACGACGTCCACTTAGACGACCGCGGGAAGCTCACCATCGGCGACCGCGTCTCCATCTCCGACGATACCCACATCTACAGCCACGACCACGACGCGGTCGATCAGACCCACATCGACAACTTCCACACCATCGTCGAAGACGACGTCCGGCTTACCTACGACTCGATGGTTCGCGCGGGCGTCCGTGTCGGCGAGAACGCCATCCTCGCCGCGAAGTCCATCGCCGGGAAGGACATTCCTGCCCACCACATCGCCGCTGGCACTCCCGCGAAGTCCATCGCCGTCAAGGACGGATGGGAGTCGGTCGCTGACCCCCTCGAAGATGCGAACGAAGACCGGCGCGCGGAGCGGGGCATCGAATACGAGCTGCCGGAGGGGATGGACGACTTCGACGAGTTCAAACGCGATCTCCACCCACCGGACCGCTGACAGAGCCGCACCGAGGCGTGCCGTTCTCTCCCGACGTGGTATCACTTCTGATACTGTAACCCAAACACAAAAATAGAAGTTCGTGCGACGTACTGGCATGAACGTCTGGGCGTGGCTCACCGCGTACGTCGTCGGCTTCGGCCTGTTGCAGGTGTTGCTGTATCAGTACGTCCAGACGACCGACCCAACGCCGGAGCGTGCGGCGGGGGCGGTGAACGGTGCCGGAAGCAGCGCAGGCGGTGACCCGACGCGATACGACGAAGAGAGCGTCGTCCACTGCCGCCACTGCGGCGCGGCCAACGAGTCTCACCTGATGCTCCGGTACTGCGGGACCTGCACCGAGTCGCTCCGGTAGCTCTTTTGCCGGCGGAGACGACCCTCAATCATGCGGAGCGTCGCCATCAACGTCGGAGCCAACACCAACGAACCGGGGTTTCGCGGCCCGCTCTCCCCCGACGGCACCTTCGAGTACATCCCGATTCCGGAAGCGAAGCCCACTGCCGACTCGGTCCCGACCTACGCCGACCTCGGCTTGGCAACCGACGTGAGCGGCGTCGCCGACCGGCCGGTCCACTTCGACCCGGAGTTCCCCGAGGCCGGGGGCGAGCGCTACACCTACGGTGACGAACACGGCGTCAAGGCCCGTCCGCTCTCGGCCCTCGCTGCGGGTGACTACCTCTTTTTCTACGCCACGCTCACGACCACCGGCGACTCGCCCGCGTGGGCACCCGAACGGTGGGGTGCGTACGTTATCGGCCACTTTCGTCTGGCGCGCGACCCGGTGACCGGCGAAGCATATTGCGACCTCTCCCAGACGGAACAGGCCGTCTTCGACTCGAACGCTCACGTCAAGCGCGCCGAGTTCGATGCGGAGGTGTTGCTACTGGGCGACCCCGGCGGCTCGTGTCTCTACGAGACGGTGGTCCCACTCTCCCGGCCGAGCGGCGGGACGGACGCCAACTGGTTGGTCACCGACCGCTCCTCGGATTCGGGGAAAGGACCGTGGTGGCGACGACCGATGCGCTTCGACGAGAACGGGACGGAGACCCTGCTGTCGCTCGTCGACGAGCACCCGCGGGCAGTCGCGGACCAGCAGTAGCGGCCGCTGCGTCATCGAGGAGCCCCGTCGGACACGACCACCTCGGCTGTTGCCCAGCGAGGGAGCCGATTAGGTTATCACGGGTGAAAACAGAGCACCAAGACATATGTCGAGACGCGCGTATGCTGGTGATATGCGAATATCGAGTGGGGTTCCCGGCTTCGATGACTTAGTGCAGGGCGGCTTGCTTCCGGACCGCCTGTACGTGGTCAGCGGGCCGCCCGGAAGCGGCAAGACGACGTTCTGCTCACAGTTCATCACACGGGGTGCCAAGGAAGGCGATACGTGCCTCTACGTGACGATGCACGAGACGAAGTCGGAGCTGATGCAGGACATGGCGGGCTACGAGTTCGGTTTCGACCGGGCGATGCAGTCCGACGCCGTCCAGTTTCTCAACCTCGTCACCGAGAGCGGCAAGCGCACCATCACGCAGTTCGGGACCGAGGGCGGCCTGACGAATCGGTTGGTCGCCTACATCGAACAGAACGACATCCAGCGGGTGATCATCGACTCGACGATGCTGCTCCAGCACTTCATGAACGATGTGGATAGCGAGATTACGGGCTTTCTCTCGGCGCTGAAACAGACCGACGCGACGACGCTGCTCATCTCCGAGATGACTGACCCATCCTCGTACAGCGACGAGCACTATCTTGCCCACGGCGTCATCTTCTTCCACAACTTCCTGGAGGGAGGGAGCATGACCCGCGGCGTGCAGGTCATCAAGATGCGCGGGACGGCAATCGACTGTGACATCCGGCAGATATCCTTCAGCGACCGTGGACTGCAGGTCCACGCGGAGACGAAGGTCGAGACATGAGCCGTTACGAACGCGAGTTCGAGACCGACTGGAAGACACTCGAAAAGGACGCCGCCACCGACCGCGCCTACGCCATCGGCGTCGCCGAGCGCCTCGGGGAGTACAATCGGGAGGAACTGGAAGCCATCTACGTCGAGATGGACTCGGCGTACCATCGGAGCATGGTCGAGCTGGCGTACGACGAGGGGCGAAACGAGGCCAAGACGGCCGCGAAAAGCGCTGACGGCGACCACGACGCCGTCTGGGCGCAACTGGTCGAAGGCGAAACGATCGTCGTAGACGAAACCGATCTTCCGACCGGGGGCCGCGATGGGCTGCCCGAAGCGCTCGAACCCTCGGAACTACTCGACCGACAGAACGTCGACAGCACCGAGGCAGTAGACCGACCTGATTTCTTAGAGCGGTAGGGTTCGACCGTCGCTTCGGCAACAGCGTTATACGTTCGACCGGATAAGCCGGCTCACATGAGCCGAATCAAGGTGTCACTGCCCGATCAAGTCGACTCCGACATCGACCGCCTCGTCGAACAAGGCGAGTTCATCAACCGCGATCAGGCCGTCGAGGAACTCCTCTCGCGAGGCATCTCCGCGTACAACACGACGACCGAAGACGATACCACTGATGTCGACGACGAGATGTTCGGCCAGACGACGAACGAACAGCAGGACCCGGCGATGCAGGACGACGACGAGTTCGGCTTCTGAAGCCGTCGCTTGCGCCGCCGCTACTCACGACTTGCATCAAAAAACGATAGCTGGGACCGAGCTGAGCGACGTGCGTCGCTCAGAACGAGACTTCTTCCGGGCCGTCCTCGCCCATGCAGACGGGGTCGCGGTCCGAGTAGCCCTTGCGGCCGATGGCCTTGCTGGAGAGACCTGCGCACGCCGTCAGTCGTGCATCTTCCGCGCTCTCGAACGTTTCCGGGGCCGAGCGACTGAGCGCGTCGGCGACCGTCTCGGTGCCGTTGGGCAGCTCCAGTGTGACGTCGCCGTCGGCCTCGATCAGTTCTTCGGTGGTCATCGGGTACTCGTGTGCTTCGAACGCCTCCGCCGCGTCGGTCATCATTCGCATATCACGGTAAAGTGGATGGTCGATAATAAACCTTCACTATTTATGATGTTAATATACCTTAATGCGTTTAATGGACATGGGGGAGGCGCTACCACGGCCCACAACCAGGGAGAAGGCGCTTGTGGCTGGGCGGGAATCGCTTCGTATGGTTGTCGCGGACCTCCACGTACATACCACGCGCTCGGATGGCACGCTTACCTTGGAGACGCTTCCCGACGCCGCGCGTCGGGCAAGCGTCGAGACCGTCGCCGTCACCGATCACGACCGGATCAACCCTGAACTCGACGGACCGATAACGACACGCGACGGTATCGACGTCGTCCACGGGATCGAGTTGCGCGTCGAGACTGACGACCAGCGCCTCGATCTCTTGGGATACGGCGTCGAGCCGACCGCCGAACTGATCGCCGAGTGCGACCGCATCCAGCAGAACCGGCAGGAACGGGGCCAGCGCATCATCGACTGCGTCGAGGACCGACTGGACGTCTCGCTGCCGGTCGAACCCCGCGAGGGACTCGGCCGCCCGCACATCGCGCGCGCTATCGATGAGGCGTCCGAATACGGCTACAAGGAGGCGTTCGAGCAACTCATCGGCGACGGCTGTCCGTGTTACGTCGCCCGCGACGTGCCGTCCTTCGAGCGGGGTCGGGAGTTGCTCACCGACGCCTGTGGGCTAGTCGGACTTGCCCACCCCTTCCGCTGCCCCGACACCGAGGCCGCGTTGGCCCGCTGTAAGTCACTTTCCGCCGTCGAACGATGGTATCCGTACGACCAGTCGGTCGACACTGAACGTCTCGAAGCGGCGATCGAGCGCTACGACCTCGTGCCGACCGGCGGCAGCGACGCCCACGACGAGACGCTCGGGAAGGCGGGTCTCGACGCGGCAGCGTGGGAGCGAGTTCGCGCGGCAATCGTCTGACGGCCGGCAGACGCAATGCGAGGGTTCAATGCGCCAGAGCCACAACTAGGGAGTATGCAGTGTCACTACTGCGACGACGACGCTGACCTCGCCGTCGAGAGCGACGGTGTGAAAGTCGGAGTCTGCAAGACGCACTTCCGCGAGCAGATGGCCGAACTCGAAGACGCCGAGTGGCTCGAAGAACTCGACGAGGAACTCGACATCGACCGACGGGAGTAACGCGTCGCCGCCCAACGTTTTGTCGCTGGCGTTCCCAGTCTCGGACATGGAGAAGGTCAGCGTCGACGCCGTCGATTCGCGCATGGGTCCCGCCGACGTCAAGCGCTCGCTGTCGAACGCGCTCGACACCAGCGATCTCGCGGTCAACTACTACGAACTCGCACCCGGCGAGACGTTCGGGCTGGGGTATCACCAGCATCCCAATCAGGAGGAACTCTTCTACGTGCAGAGAGGGACGGCCACTTTCGAGACCGAGGACGGCGATATCCCGGTCGGGCCGGACGAGGCCATCCGCTTCGCGCCCGGCGAGTGGCAACTCGGGCGCAACGCTAGCGACGAGCGGGTGGTCGCACTGGCACTGGGCGCGCCGAAAGACACCAGCGAGACGGAGATGGTCCGCCACTGCGAGTCCTGCGGTGAGCGCACCGAACAGCGCGTCGAGATGACCGACGACCGCGATGCGCTCGTGACGCGCTGTGTGAATTGCGACGAGGAGACCGGTCGGTTCACGTAGCCGCTACCGCTCGCTGTTCGAAAAACGAGGGACTCGGCGTCACCGACCGCGCTTCGGTCCCGCGAGGCTTTTATCTCGGAGGCGCGAACGAGGGGCAATGGCACAGGGCATTCTCGACACCATCGGCCTGATGGCGGTCGTCGTTCTCGCCGTTCCCATCGCGCTGTTCGGTGCCGAACACCTCGTCCGCGGCGAGTTGCTGGCCGGCGGCGTCTATCTCGGCATCGCGGCGCTGATGATCGCCATCGAGCAGTACCTCACGACGCCGACGGATATCCCGGGGATGGTCGCGGAGAAGACCGTCGGTGCCGTCGTCAAAACCGAGGACCCGACCGAGGAGGACTAGCGCTCGTCACGCCAGCGGTCGGGGTCGTCGGCCGCCAGATACTCCGTCAGTAACGCCGGGAAATTTCTGCCTTCGAGATAGCGCAGTCCGAAGTCTTCCGCCCAGTTGATGATGCCCTTGTCTTCTGTGACGACGCCGGCGTCGAGTTCCTTCGCCAGGATGAGCAAGTCGAAGTCCTCCCGGGAGTCGAGGACGCCCTGCCTGAGCGTCTCGCGGTACTCGTCGCGCAGTTCCGAGATGACCTTATCCACTTCGGTCATGTGGTCGTGTTCTTCGACGGTCTCGGCGCGGGACTCCTCGGCCTTGCGGACGGCCTTCTCGGAGACGCGCAGGCCGCGGTCGACGCGGTCGGACATCTCGTCGATGAACGTATAGACGTGGTCGGCCGGCACCATCACCTCGTGGTGGGCCGGGGCCTTCGTGATGACCCACGTGTCCAGTTTCATCAGCACCGCCTCGTCGACGCCGCGACTCTCTAGCATCTGCGTTAGCTCCGTCTTGATGGAGGGCGGCATGTAACAGGAGATGTTGTGTATCTGCTTGGCCGCCGCGATGAGTTCGAGTAAGTCTCGGCAGGCCGCCTCGACGTCTTGGTCCGGACCGCGTATCTCCGTCGTGAGAAACAGCGACGTATCGAGGACGAACCGTTGTTTGAGCGGGCGGTCGACCATATGCGTGGTACGGTGTCTATACAGAAATGATTGCTGTGCGAGAGCTTTAGTCGGTACGAGAACAATTTCGGCTATGGCCCGGGACTGGGCGGCAGTGTTCGACCTCGACACCGACGCCGAGGACTTACTGGAACACTTCGACCGCGCGTGGTTCCGCGGGCGGCCGTATCGGTATCTCACGGACGCCCGTCACGGCGTCGAACGAGGCACCGCCATCTTCGACGACGTAGTCGTCCGGGGCTACCCCTCGATTCCCCGCGCTCTCGTGTTGGAACCCGCAGTCGAGGCACATTTTGCGGGGCCGATCGCCGTCGAAGAGAAACTCGACGGCTACAACGTCCGTATCGCCCGCATCGACGGCGACCTGTTGGCCCTCACACGGAGCGGGTTCGCCTGTCCGTACACCACTGCGAAAGTCGAGGAACTGCTCGACTTCGCCGACTTCTTCGCCGACTATCCGGAGCAGATGCTCTGTGGCGAACTGGTCGGCCCGGAGAATCCCTATACGGAACACGACTACCCGGAGATCGAAGAAGCGGCGTTCTCCGTCTTCGACATTCGCCATCGGGAGACCGGCGATCCGATGGCCGTCCCCCGCCGCCGCGAGTGCTGTGCCGAGTACGAGCTAGCCGCCGTCAGCCACTACGGAACGTTCGCGCCCGAGACGGCCGCCGAAGCGGCCATCGAGACGGTTCGTGACCTCGACGTGCGGGGTCGGGAGGGCGTCGTCCTCAAATCCGTCGACGGCGAGCGAGCGCTGAAATACACCACCAGCGCCATCCATCGGTCAGACCTCGAACACGCTTTCGGCCTCCCGTTCGACTACGGCCGGGACTTCCTCTTCACCCGCGTCGTGCGCGAGGCATTTCAGACGGTGGAGTTCGACGAGTCTCCCGAGGAAGCCCGCGAACGGGCGCGGAAACTGGGCGAATCGATTCTGCTACCTGCTGTCGAAACTATCCGGGCCGTCGAGGCGGGCGACTCGGTCGGCGACACCCACACCGTCCGCGCCGACCCTGCCGTCGTCGAGGCGTTGCTGTCGTACTTCCGCGATAAGGGGCTGAAACTGGCCGTCGAGCGCGACGAGCGAGAAGACGACCAGCGAGTAGTCGAATTTACCAAAATCGCCCGCTCGACGCGGGACAAGACGGCGTACTACCTTGGCGGCGGGACGGTCGACGAGTGAACGAGTGGGTGAGAACGCGGTCGGTACTGAGATGGGAGAGGGAGCGAAGTGTCGGCTCAGTCGGCGACGATGGTCCCGCCGGCCTCGTCGAGCAGTTCGTCGATGGAGCGCTCGCTCGGTGCGTTCTCCAGTAGCACGTCGATGGGTAGGGTCGGCGCGCCGTCGACGAGGTTCTCCATCAGCACGAGCCGTTCACGCGCCCGTGACATCCCGACGTAGAAGACGCGGCGTTCGTTGTCGGTCAGGGTCGGGACCGGGCTGGTGTGTTTCGTGAACTCGTCGATGCCGGGGATGTCGATGCCCTGCTGGTCGACCGTCGCGGCCATCTGCTCGACCACCTTTTCGGTGAGATCCGTCCCGACGAAGACGTGGTCGGCCTCGCGACCCTTCGCGGAGTGGATGGTCCCCAGCCGAACCCGGCCGGCGTCCATCCCGCGGTAGTCGCCTTTGAAGTAGGCGTCGACGCTGCGCTGTTGGAAGTTGGTCACCTTCCGGAGCATGTCGCCCGCGGACGCGTCGTCGGGGACGAACGGGACGTGGTCGGTGACGACGTCGGGTTCGATCTCGATCTCGGCGATGTCGTCGGCCTCGTGGGCGTCTTCGATGTCCTCGAGGGTGTCGAAGAAGTCGTCGCGCTCGCCGGTGCCGAACGCGGAGTCGACGAGCATGTCGGCGAGTCGGCGCGCTTCGAGTACCGAGAGCGGTTCGTCGTCTTGGATGGCTTCGACAGCGTTGACGTACTGGCTGAGGCGGTCGGTCCACATCCGCTGGTCGGTCAGACAGGAGAAGGGGATGCCGTCGTCGATGAACTCGTCGATGAACTGGAACATCTGATAGCGCGCACGGAACAGCACCATCACGGTCTCCTCGGACTGCTCGATCGTGCCCTTGACGTTGCGCGCGAGGTCGAACATCGAGGGGTTCTGGACCGCCTCGACGCGGCCGCCCTCCTTGCGCGGATTGAGGTCTTTTTCCTGGCGCTTCTCGATGTGGCGCACCTCGCGGTTGACGACGTTTAGAATGCGCGAGGGGAGTCGGTAGGAGTTGGGCAGGATCTCGTCCTGCGTAACGTCCTCTTCTAAGAGGAGGTCGGGGTCCGCGCCCTGCCACGCGTAGACGACCTGGTCGTCGTCGCCGGCGATGAGGACCCGCTTCATGTGGGGTTTCCACTCCTCGTAGACGTCGTACTGCAGCGTCGTGATGTCCTGGAACTCGTCGATGATGAGATAGTCGACGTTGGGGAGCAGCGAGCGCTGGGCGACCCGTTCGAGCATGTCCGCGAAGCCGATGACGTCGTTGTCGCCCTTGTAGGTGCGCCAGCCGCGGATGGCGTTGGGCACGTCCACCCGGTCGTCGTCGGTGGGCCACGTCGGCGTGTACTTGTTGCCCGTCTGTGCGTTGTCGTCGATTTCTGGAGGCAGCCGGACCTCCTCTTCGTCCCACTTGAAGGGGACGTCGTACCAGTCGGCCACGTCGCGGCGGGTCCGCTGAAGCCACTGGCTCGTCGCGATAATCTTGTTCCCGAGCGTCGTCGACCGAGCCGAACGCCGCCGGGAGCCTTCGTACTCGTCCTCGTAATCGATGCCGAACTGGTCGCAGAACTCCTCCTTGTCGTCTTCGCCGACCACGTCGCCGCGCGAGAGGTTCAACAGTTCGTACGCCTTCGCGTGCATCGTACAGACGTTCCCCCGCAGGGAGCGCGGTGAGATGTCCAGCCGTTCGGCCAGTCGTTCACGAATCTCGGCGGCCGCGGCCCGCGTGTAGGAGACGACCAGCACGTCGCGGAAGTCGACGTCGTCGTCTTCGAGTATCTCCTCGACACGGTCCAGTAGCGCCGTCGTCTTCCCGCTTCCCGGCCCACCGAACAGGCGGACGACCTCGGTGGTCGAATCAGTCATTGCACCTATACTAGGCCCCCGACGCAATAAACCACGTGCTTTGGAAGGCGACGGAAAATCGCCGCAATTTCCGGACTATCGGTACAGCGAGACGTACAACATCGCGAAGCCGATGATGAAGGGGATCGTCTCGGCCATCTGAAAGAACACCTGCTCGAACGGGTTCACTTCGCCGGCGCTCAGCTGCGTGATGACGCTGGTGATCGCGACGCCCATGCTGATAAAGGCGAAGCCGACGAACGCGTACTGCAGCCGTTCTGAAGGACGTTTGCGGTAGGCCTGAAAACTGATGAGCGTGATGCCGAGCGTCAGCCCGAACACGACCATCCGCATCAGTACGAGCGCCCCACGGGCGATCGCGACGCCGTCAGTCATCGTATCGGGACACCTCTCTCATCGGTTCACTCCGGGTTCAGTTCGTCCCATAGCTGGCTGAACCGGTCCGGCAGGTTCTCTTCGCGGTAGATCCTGACCTTGTACTCTTCGTCTTCCAGCGAGATGACGGTTGACTCGAAGTTCGACTCGTACACCTTGTAGTGGTTGCCGTCGTCCGCGATGAGCGTCCGGTCGGTAATCAGGTCGTACTCGTCGAGCAGTTCGATTCGCCGATACACCGTCGGTAACGAGAGGTCACACGTCTCTGCGAGTTCTTTCGCCGAATGCGGCTGGCGGCTGATTGCCGCCAGTACCCGGCGAGCGTGCTGGTCCCCGATAGTGTCGAGAATCTCCTCGATGCTCTCGTCCTCTGCCACTGTTGATTCGTTCGCGGCAGGTCACATAAGCGTTTTCGAGCGCGGGGGTTGTTTCACGCTCCGAAAACACTGGTAGGTTTATATGCTGGTATCGCCAGTACGGTCGAGTGCGGATTCCGTTCAGGTGAAATGATGTCTGGAGACAACCTCCGTCGCGTGACGACGGGCAAGACGATGGGCGATCGACCCGACGAGCGACTGACCCCCCTCGAAACGGTCGACGACCCACGAGCGAACAGTAGTACTGCCAGTCGTGACGCTATCCCGGAGTCACTGTTGACTTCGGTCATCGACGACGTCGCTGACGGTGACCTCGCCGTCGACGACGGGCTCGTAACTCAGAGTCTGGACGAAATCTTACTCGCGCTGATCGCGTTGTCTGACGGTGGCACGCACGGGACTGGTCTCATGGACGACCTCTCGCAGCTCTTCGATGCGCAACTGAGTCCGGGGACCGTCTATCCGCGTCTGCACGACCTCGAAGCGGACGGGACGCTCACGATGCACGAACTGGTACAGACGAAGCAGTACCTGATCGAAGACGCCGCTGACGCAGAGGCACAGATCGAACAAGCGGCGTACCGGCATCTGCTCGTCGGGATGTTCCTGCGCGCGTCGCTCGACGCACTGTAAGTCTCGCCCTCTCTTTCCCTTTCCTCGGTCACGGCCGACCACTGACCCCGGTCGGCCCGCGACCGCCTTCACGGTCGAGTCATTGACTGACCGGCTAGACGGACGAGACTCTCGACAGTACAGCGCCGTCGCTACGTAGTACTGCTCACGACGCCGACAGCCGCGTCGCTGTCCGGTCGTCGCAGGAAAAACCGATTACCCCATGTCCCCGTTCAGTTTACCGGTGTCCACCCACACACCGAGCACTCGCTCGCGGCCGTCTCGTGAATACCGCCACAGTCAGGGCACTGTTTCTTGTTGTAGCTCTCCTCCCAGCCGGTCTCCTCGACGTCGTGACCGCGCTGTGAGAGGAAGTCGTCGAACATGTCGTCACCACTCGGGGTGGTAGCCATACATGCTATGGTATAGCACAACAGTATATAGAGATACCGGTAGTGAGAAACGTTGCCACGAAACCGCCGACGACCGGTTCACAGTGCTGTCACGTCCTGAGAAGCGATTCGACCGATACCGAGAACTACTTACGAATGGCTTGGAATCTCCCGGTATGCCCTCTATTCGACCGTTCATCGACTCCGCGACGGGCGAACTGAAGACGACGCAGTTGCTCCAAGAAGCGTTGCCACTCGCGAAGCTCATCGCGCTGTTCGTCGGCATCGCGCTCGTCCCCTACGCGCTCGCCTTTTTCGCGTTCGGCAGTTCGGCTCTCGGTGCCCTGTTCTCCGTACTCGGCCAGTTCGTCCTCGCCGTCGGAACCGGGATCGTACTCATGTACTGTGTTGCCCGCGGAATGCACCTCTAATCGGTCGGTAAACAGACCCCTGAACGCTTCACGGGGGCGGTACTTTGCGGCCGTTTTCGATGACGACGTTTCTGCCGCCGCGAGCTTTAGAATGGTAGTCCGTAGCCGCCGGATTGTTTCGGTCA
Organism: Haloarcula amylovorans; assembly: GCF_004681185.1. Lineage (GTDB taxonomy): Archaea > Halobacteriota > Halobacteria > Halobacteriales > Haloarculaceae > Haloarcula > Haloarcula amylovorans. Next base: position 40,572 of record NZ_SRIF01000005.1, read on the forward strand.
CGAAACGGGCAGAAGTTGGATGGGCCCTGCCGGATTTGAACCAGCGCTCAATCGGTTATGAGCCGATCGCTTTAACCAGACTAAGCTAAGGGCCCTCGTGGGTTGATTCTCGATTCCACGTCTTTAGCCTGTCGGGTCCGCGTCGGTGGGTTCGGGGCCGGCATCGCGTGTTCGAGCCTGTCGAAACACGGCTTCGTGGGCGACAGCGTTCGGAGCCGACGCTCCTCACGAGTTATCGTCCGCAGAAATGCACGCCACCGCCAGGGCTCGAACAGGTGCGAGACGGTCGCCCTCGCTCCACTCGGGCGCTGCGACTCGCGTGTTCGAGCCCTGCGTATCCCGCTTTCACGATTCGCTGCAGACTCGCTTCGCTCGTCAGATAGCGAACCGAGAGGAGCGCCGTAAGCAGACGCTGTCTGCTAGCCATGAATTTCACAGAAATACACGCCACCGCCAGGGCTCGAACCTGGGACAACCTGGGTAACAACCAGGTGCTCTACCAACTGAGCTACGGCGGCTTGCTCGCACCCGTTTGTAACCAGAGTTGGTAATTAGGGCTTTCGTTTCTGATTCCCATCGACACGCTTTCACGCACTCTCCGAGAACGGCCGGACATGAGCGACGAGTTCGACGCCGTCGTCGAGCGGGTCCGAGTGCAGGCCTCGCCCGATGCCGATGAACGCGAGCGGTTACAGCGGGCAGCCGAGACGGTGATGGAGCGGGCGCGCGAAGCCGTCGCCGCGCTCCCGGTCGAGGCCGAAGTGATACAGGTCGGGTCGACGGCGCGGGAGACGTGGACTGCCGGCGATCGCGACGTGGACGTCTTCGTCGCCTTTCCGCCGGAGTTGCCCCGAGAGACGTTGGAGGAGTACGGGCTGGAGGTTGGCCACGCAGTGTTGCCCGACGGACGCGAGGAGTACGCCGAGCATCCCTACGTCGTCGGCGAATGCGAGGGCTACGACGTCGATCTCGTGCCGTGTTACGCCGTCGAGGACGCGACGGCCATCCAGTCGGCCGTCGACCGGACGCCGTTTCACACCCGTTACCTCGAATCTCGACTGGACGACGAGCTCGCGGGGGAAATACGGGTCACCAAGCAGTTCCTGAAGGGCATCGGCGTCTACGGAAGCAACCTCCGAACTCGGGGCTTTTCGGGCTATCTGACGGAGCTACTGGTACTGGAGTACGGCGGCTTCCGTCCACTCCTCGACGCGGCCGCCGACTGGCATCCGCCGGTCAAGTTCGACCCCGAAGACCACGGCCGGGCGTCTTTCGACGACCCATTGGTGGTCATCGACCCGACCGACCCCGAGCGAAACGTCGCTGCGGTGTGTTCGGCGACCAACGTCGCCCGGTTCCAGCACTACGCACGCGACTTGCTGGCTGACCCGCGAATCGCCCTCTTCGAGGCGAGCGAGCCGATGCCCTACGAGGCCGCCACCGTCGCAGAAGCACTTGATCGCCGCCAGACGACGCCGGTCGCGCTTCGATTTTCGGCTCCCGACGTCGTCGAAGACCAGCTTTGGCCTCAACTGCGGAAATCGCTGGCCAGCCTTACCGACGAACTCGACCGCCGCGGGTTCGATGTCATCCGATCTGCGGCGTTCGCCACCGACGCTACCGAGCGGACAGACGGTCCTGAGAGCGAAGTGACGGCAGACGACGGCGCCGAAGCCGTGCTCTTTGCGGAACTCGAAGTCGCCGAACGGCCGGCCGTCGTCCGCCACGATGGACCGCCGGTTCACGTCCGCCAGCACGCGACCGGCTTTTACGAGAAGTACGCCGACGACCCCAAGGTGACCGGTCCCTACGTCGACGGCGACCGCTACGTCGTCGAGCGGTCACGCGAGTTCGAGACAGCGACGGCGTTTCTCCACAGCGACGCCGTCTTCGACGTGAGCCTCGGTCCCCACGTCGAGTCGGCGCTCGAATCGGGCCACGAAGTGCTCGTCGGCGACGACGTCACAGAACTCGCTGATACCTTCGGCGTTCAACTGGCCCGTTACTTCGACCCGAAGCCCTGAGCCTCGACCCGGTCGAGGACCTCGCGGGCGTCCTCGCTCACGTCGTCGTCAGGTTCCATCGGGGTGTAGCCGTCGAACACCTCGTGGACCGTCGTCACCGAATCGGAGAGCGTATCCAGTCCGTAGCCGCCTTCGAGAACGAATGCCAGGCCCGCCTTGCAGTCTCTCGCGAGGTCGCGCATCCGCGCGGCCATCGCACCGTACCCCTCCGTGCTCACGCGCATCCGCGAGATGGGGTCGTGTTCGTGTGCGTCGAAGCCCGCGCTCACGATGAGGACATCGGGGTCGTAGTCCTCGATAGCCGGTGCGACGGCCTCGTCGATAGCCGCGAGGTAGTCCGCGGTGTCGGCACCGGGCTGGTACTTCACGTTGAGGTTGGCCTCCGAACCGTCGCCCTCGCCCGTTTCGTCGATAGCTCCCGTCCCGGGGTAGAGCCCGTCTTCGTGGATGGAGGCGTAGAACACGTCGCCGCGGTCGTAGAAGATGTCCTGCGTGCCGTTGCCGTGATGGACGTCCCAGTCGAAGATGGCGACTCGTTCGGCGTCGTTTTCGAGGGCCGCCTGTGCGGCGACGGCGGCGTTGTTGATGAAACAGAATCCCATCGCGTCGGCTGTGACGGCGTGGTGGCCCGGTGGTCGGCCGAGTGCAAAGGGCGTATCGCGGTCGGCGACGGCTGGCCCGGAGACCTCGGCGGCCCAGACCGCCAGCCCGGCCGAGGCGAGCGCGGCGTCCCACGTCGCCTCGACGGCGACGGTGTCGGCGTCCCAGTTGCCGCCGCCGTCGGCACAGAACTCCCGAAACGACTCGACGTAGTCTGCGTCGTGAACCGCCTGAACGAGGTCTAAATCGGCGTCGTTGGCGGCCACGTACTCGACGCCGTGGCGCTCCTTGAGTGCGCGCCGAACTGCCCGAAGACGGTCGGGACTCTCTGGATGGCGCGGGCCGGTGTCGTGGTCTAAGCAGACTTCGCGGTAGCCGAAGTTCATTCAGTAGTACTGCGCGAGTTCGAAGTAGGTCTCGACATCCGCCGCTTTCACCGTCCGGCGGTCGGCGTGGCGGGCGAGGTCAGCGGCGGCGGCAGCCACGTCGTCGGCGAACGACTCTAAGATGTCGGCCAGTGCGACGCGGGCGTCCATCGCTACGCGGTAGTCGTCGTCGATGTCGAGTCGTGCGATGCGGTCGATGGGAGCGACGGGCAGTTCCAGCCGGTCCTTGTCGGGGGAGCGTGCGACGCCGAAGTCCGAGGGCATCAGCGTCTTTCGCCCGTCGGCAGTCGCTTCCTCGGCGGCGACGACTGCCAGTTCGGCTCCCCGTTCCTGAATCCGGCGCGCCAGTTCCTCTGCCGCGCCGGCACTCACTCGCAATCCGCCCGCATTCCGGCGGATAACGGTGTCCACCGGTGCGAACGGCAGCTCGACGCTCATACCCACAATCGGGAGTGTTGCGGCCTTAAGAGTTTCCGTAGCGGTGCTCCTCCGCTCAAAACACGTCGTCGGCGTCGAGTCGGCCGTCATCCAGCAGCCCGCGAACGGTAATCTCTTGACCCAACTGAACGTGTTCGCTCGTCTCGACGCTCATCGTCTCTTCGCCGTTATCGAGTACCACGGGGTCGCCGGTCTGGACGACGGTGCCGGTGAACTCTACCTGTTCGGCGGCCTGTGCGCCCCCACCTGTAGTATCGCTGTCCGACCCGCTCCCGGTCGTCGCTGTGGTACTCGCCGACGACGTTCCGCTTTCAGCGCTTTCGCCGCCGTCGCTACCGAACGACGAGAGGCCAGCGTGTTCGTCGTCGCCCGCTTCGTCGGCGGGCGTCGTCCCGACGCTCGCGGCGTCGTCGAGAACGACGACGGAGGAGGCCCAGTTGGCCGACGCCTCCTTGTCGTCCTGCCAGCCGTCTTGAATCTCCACGTCGGCGGCCAGTACCTCGTCACCCGGCGCGATCTCCTTATCAGCCTTGTCACCCCACAGCGCCACGCGGATATCACCGGTGGCGTCCTGAAGCCGGATATTTCGGACCTGTCCCTCGCTGCCGTCGTCGCGGTCGAACGTCCGGACAGGGTCGGTCGAGCGCACGACGCCCGCGATGTCGACCGTCTCGTCTATCTCGACGCGCTCGATGGGGTCGGCATCGGGTTCGAAGGCCACAGAGTCCTCGACCTCGTCGACGGCCCCATCGTCGCCGACGTGTAGCTCCAGAGAGCCGTCGCGCTCGCGGACGTAGCCGTCGACCACCTCGACGGCTGTGCCGGGGTCAATCTCCTCGGCTCGGTCGGCTTGGTCGTCCCACAGCGTCACCCGAATCCGTCCGGTTTCGTCGCCGAGCAACAGGTTCGAGACGCGACCCTCGCTGCCGTCGTCGCGGTCGAACGTCCGGATCGTGTCGGTGTCGAGGACCAATCCGCGAAGGTTCACGTCGGACTGCCCCATCGTCAGCGACTCGGCGGTCGCGCCCTCGCCGGGTTCGATATCGATGGTCGCGTCGTCGTCGGGTTCAGCCTTGTCGACTGAGACTTCGAGGCCGTTGTAACCGTCCTGTGGCCGCCCCTTCACCCGGAGCACGTCGCCCACTTCGAGGCTTCCCTCGTCGATGTCGACGGCCTGGCCGTCCCAGAAGGCCAGTCGGACGCTCGCGGTCTCGTCGGCAGCGTCGACGTTGATGACCCGGCCGTCCTCGTCCTCGCCGTCGCGTTCGAAGGTTCGCAACTCGCCGATAGCCATCACCTTCGCGATGAACTTCGCCTCGTCCATCCCCGGCTCGATGTCGGCGACGGTCTCGACCTCGCCCTCGTTGAGTTCGTGGGCCAGCAACATCGCGGCCGTCTCCTCGTCCGCGAGGCCACCCATCTGTTCGACCTTCTCCTCGACGGCCTCCCGAAACTCCTCCTCGGAGACATCCGTCTCTAGGTCGCCGTAAATGTCCTCTATCGCACCCATCTATCTATGGGACGCAGGGATGGGGCGCGCTTAAGCGTTGTCGTTGGTCGAGCGAGCCGCTGCCGTCTGTCGGTTTCGTCGCTGCGGTCGGCATAGCTACGGGTGGCTTCGCGACCGGATATAAACGCTCGGAGAGGTGGGGGACCGTTTGCGTCGGCGGGCGGCTACTGCCGGGCCGTCGTCACTTCCCTGCCGCCGTCGCCGTGGTCGTGGGTGACGACGACGGTGGCTGGCAAGCCGTGGTCGAAGGTGACCGTCGCGCGGTACTCGATTTCGACGATGGCCTGCGTGCACATGTCGCCGGCGTCCTCGCGGTCTTTCGTCCCGACGGCGACGGTCAGTTCGTCGGCCTCGGCGTCGTAATCCGTACCGAGTAGTTTCCCGGTCTTACAGCCGTTGGCCCCCCAGATGGTCCCCTCGACGGCCACCGTATCACCGTCGAAATCGACGCTCGCAGCGTCTTTCTGTGTTCCGGAGCCACTGGCGGTGACGGTGAACGTCGAGTCGGTCATACGTGGGTCTGGGTCGGGCGCGTCGGTGGGTGTGTCGGTCGGTGTGCCGTCGTCGCCGGGGTTCGCGCTCGACGCGCAACCGGCGAGTGCGGCCACAGCGGCCGTTCCGATTCCTTTCAGGAGGGCTCTGCGCTCCATACGATCACATATGTCGGATAAAGAATGGGTCTTCCGTTGGTTCAAACCGGCGTTTGAGCGTGGTGTGCGCTCCCGTCGCGTGGCGGGGGGCGAACCGTCACCCTTTTCATACCGACTGCCCTCCGTCAATACGAGTCCGGGTAGGGTAGTGGACTATCCTCTTGGCTTGCGGAGCCAGGGACCGGAGTTCAAATCTCCGTCCGGACGCTACATTTTCAGGCGCAACGCGACGAGCGAAGCGAGTCGGCTGCGCCTGTTATGCGGCCCTGCGGAGATTTGAGCAGAGAAGTCGCAGCCCGGAAAGCGACCGAAGGGAGCGACCCGGAACGTCTTCACGAGTTCAAATCTCCGGTTCGAGCGCGACCGCTCGAACGTGCTCCACGCTCACTTCGTTCGCGTGGAACTTCGTCCGGATGTCTATTTCGTCCACAATCCAACGCAGACCGGTTTGCTTTTACCCCCGCTGATGCATTTGCTGGCATGCTCGGTGCGGGACGGCAACTGGTTGGCCGCGTGAAACGGCAGGTTCGAGACGACCTCGGAGCCGATCCGTACCTCCTCTACATCCTCGTCGGGGCGGCGCTCCTGACGAGCTTCTGGTTCTGGCATCGCATCCCGAACTTCGCGACGCGCGACGAGAAGAGTCGGCTACTGGACGCGATGGTTCCCTACGGGACGACGCTCGCGGACCCGAGTTTCGAGTCGTTGCAGGCGGGCGTCGAGTGGAGCCGCGTGCCCTTCGGGGCGACGCTGTACCTGTTCGGGCTGGCCATGCTCCCGGTGGTGATCGTCGCGTTGCTGACCGGCCAGTCGGAAATCTTCGCCGCCGTCGGGTTCCCGAGCTGGGAGTTCGGCCACTACCCGGTGTGGCACGAGACGCCGCGGTGGGTCTGGACGTGGAGTCTGGTATTCGTTCGGCTGTTCAACGCCGCCTTTGCCGTCGGCTCGGTGTATCTCACGTACCGATTGGGGACCGCGATGGGCGACCGGACCACCGGACGATTATCGGCAATCCTGCTGACACTCACGTTCGGTTTCCTCACCATCGCACACGAGGGTGGCGAGGACATGCCGGCGCTGTTCTTCAGTCTGCTGACGCTGTATCTGCTCTACGTCTTCGTGAAGACGGGCGACGACGCGTCTTTCTTCGCCGCGTCGGCGTTCGGCGGCGTCGCCATCGCGTTCAAACTCACCGCTGCGCCCATCATCGCGGTCATCGGTGTCGCATACCTCTTTCGCGCGGACCTCGTCTGGGCGTACGACGACGACACGAGCCTGCTGGCGGCGCTGTTCGCGCCGCGCCTCCTCGTCGGCGGGGCGGCACTCGGTCTCATCGCCATCTTGCTCGGGTTCCCGACGTTCCTCGTCGCCGGGTTCGACCCGCTCTTAGAACGGGTGTTCGGCGGGTCGATGTCGCGGATGAGCCACCCGACGGGCCCGGACGCACCGGTCTGGTGGTGGTTCCTGCGCGGCTACTTCAGCGCGCTCGGGCTGCCGCTGTTCGCCGCCGCCCTCGGGGGCGTCCTCGCGAGCGTGGCGCGCCTCCGTCGCTGGCGTTCCGAGGTGTACGGCACGGCACTCGTCCTGTTCACGCTCGCGGTCTATCTCGCCCTGTTCAGCCAGTGGCACGACTTCCGGGTCCACCACTTGCTGCCGACGTTCCCGCTAATCGCGCTGTTGCTCGCGCGCTCTCTCGGTGAGTTCCACGAGTGGAGCCCCTCGATTGCCCGGCCCGCCGTCGCGCTCTTGTTGGTGACGACGACCATCTACGCTGGCGTCGGGACCCTCGGGTTCGCCTCGATGCCGCGGGACGAGGCGACGGCGTGGTTGAACGAGAACGCCGAGGAGGGCGATACGATGGAGGTGTATCGGCGGGATTTCCAGGACGCGGCGATCCCCCACGGGATGAACATCAATCACGCCTTCGGCGAGGAGGGAGACGACGAACGCCTCGTCCGCTGTCCACGGTACATCCAACTAGGCTATCGTGACCTCCTCTATCTGAAGGAAGGGAGCTACTACCGCAACGGCGAAGCGCAGGCCGAGTACGTCCGCGGGCTACTGGAGGGACAGTACAACTACGAGATCGTCGCGGAGTTCGGGGAGCGGCCGCCGAACTTCGTTCCGCAGCGAGCGACGCCGGGGTCGTTCACTGAACTGCTCCGGTACGGCGTCGTCCCCCAGACCGACCAGTTCGCCGACGAGCAGGAACTAGCCGCCAACCAGTACACCGTTATCTTAGAACGAACCGGTGAATGCAGCGCTCGGCGAAACCCGCCGTTCTGAGCAGCACACGGACCGTCGTGCTGATTGCAGTTCCATGTTATCGCCCTGACTACAGCACCGAGAGGTCCATCGAGAGCGACGGGTACCAACCCGCGAGCGCCGGGAGGTAGACGCCGAGGAACCGGTCGACGAAGATGACGGGGATGACGACATCACTCGGGACGCCCAGGCCGACGAACACCGCCGTCGCCGTCGCTTCGGTCACGCCGATACCGCCGGGCGTTAGCGGGAGCAGCGTCACGCTGTAAGCCGCGACGAGGTACAGCGGGAGCAACACCGCGGGTTCGACGCTCGCACCGAAACTGGTAAAGAGCAGCCAGACCCGGAGGCCGGGCGCGACGACCAGCGCCCCGGTCCAGCCGACAGCATACCGGAGCCAGACGCTTGCGTCCCCGGCGATGGCCCGGAACGAATCCGTCGAGGACGACGTGATTTCGGTGATTCCCCGAATCCGCTCGGCGACGGCCTCGCCGACACGAGGGATGCGGGTTGTGAGGGAAGCCATCGCCTCGACCACGCGGTCGAACAGCGTCAGGTTGACGCCAGCCAGGAGGACGACCGCGCCGGCGACGAAGTAGAGGGCCGTCGAGAGCGCGAGCAAGAGGAGGATGCCGGTCGAGAGGCGGTCGTAGACGGTGGCGAGTCCGAGCAGCGACGCGACGCCGTAGAGGACGGCGTAGATGCCGGTGTGTGCGCCCGTGGCGGCGGTCGCGTCGGCGTACTCCATGCCCGTCTCGGCCCGGAGGACGAACGGCGCGGCGACCCGGCCCGAGAGGCGCGACGGGAGCAACTGGTTGATGAAGTTCACCGTCAGGTCGATTCGACCGGCGGTTCCCAGCGGAATCGACGTGAACGGCGAGATGACTGCGCTCCAGGTGTAAAAGCGGGCGACCAGCCCGGCGACGGTCACGATGCCGAGCGCGGCGACGACGGCGGGCGAGGTGTTCGAGAGTCGGTCGACGACGGCCGCGAAGTCGACCTGCGTGAGCAAGATGCCGAGTGCGACGATGCCGACGCCGTACTGGAGGAGGGAGACGAGGAGGTCGCGCCGCGTTGTCGCCACGCTACCGGGCACCTCCGGCGGCGCGCGGGACGTGGCGTTCGACGACTGACTCGGCAGTCGTCCACTCGAACGGTTGCTCGAGGAGGAACTCTACCGCCTCGCGCATCCACTGGCCGGTGTGCCAGTAGACGCGTTTTGGCACTCCCTCCACGTCGGGAAGGTCGGCCAGTTCCCACGGGTGGACGTACAGCACGGGCGCAATGCCGCGGCGGGCGAGCAGTCGCATTCCCAGCGCCGTGTACCGCGGACCGAAGAAGCGCAGCCACGTCCCGGTCAACGGGAGTCGGAGACCGGGCATCACGCTGGCCGGGAGTTCCGCGAGGTCGGCGGGCGCGTCGGGGTCGACTGCCGTCGCCATCGCGGGCCGATCGAGGTCGTACTCGCCGCCGTACCACCCCGGAATCCGTCGGCTGGCGACGATACTGGAATCGTAGTCGTACCCCGCCGAGTCGAGCAGGTCGAAGTGGTCGTCGGTGATGTCGAACGCCGGCGCGCGAAAGCCCGAAACGGACTGGCCGGTGAGTTCCTGCAGTACCCGCCGAGAGCGGTCGAGTTCCTCTCGGCGCTCGTCCGCATCGAGCGTGGAGAGCAGGCGGTGCTGGTGGGTGTGCGAGCCGATTTCGAAGCCGGCGTCGGCGAGCGCCCGAATGGCATCGGGACAGCGCTCGGCCAGCGACGAGACGACGAAACAGGTCGTCGTCGCCTGGCGGTCGTTTAGCGTCTCACGGAGAAAGTCGAGACCACCGAGACCGACGTTTTCTCGGTCGGTGGTCCCCTCGGCGGCGCGGTAGGCCGGTGTCTGATCGAACAGTTCGACGTCGATCGAGAGCACCGCCTCATTCATTTCGCTGTTCCTCGAGTTCGGTCCGCAACAGGCTGACCTCCTCGTTGAGCCGCGAGAGGCGGTCGTACAGCTTCCCGATGCGGTTGAACAGGTAGGTGGCGACGACGAACAGCGTCAGGTTCGAGATGACGAGGATGGCCCGCGCCTTCAGTTCGAGGCCGAGGACGGTGGCGATGACCTGAAACACGTCCGGGAAGACGGCGACGAAGATGAGGCCCGACCCGATGGCCACCGAGACGACGAACAGGGCGATGGCCTCCCGGCCCTGCTTGACCATGACGTAGCCGTTTATCAGGAACGCGAGGCCGACGACGAGCGCGATGAGGTTGACGAGCGTGTATGCCATGGTCAGCGAAAGAGGAGGACGCGGAGGATGGTGTCGGTCATCCGAACGGGATAGAGGACGAACGTATCGAGGGTGAACTGCGAATCCCCTTCCTCCCGAACGGGCATCTCGGTCGATACCTCGGTGATGCGGAAGTCGCGTTTCGCGGCCTCTAAGGTCTGTTCTATCGCCCAGTGCTTATCCGAGCGGTGGAGGATACGCCGGAGCATCGAGACGCGATAGATCCGAAAGCCGCTGGTCACGTCGGTGATTTCGATGCCGCCCAGTCGGTTGACCACTTCGGTAAAAAAGCGAATGCCGACGTTGCGGGTCGCCGAGTAGTTCTGATAGCTGTCGTTCAGGTATCGACTGCCGATGACCATGTCGTGGTCTTTGGCTACGTCCAGCAGTTTCGGAATCTTCGCCGGGTCGTGCTGGCCGTCGGCGTCGACCTGTACTACCATGTCGAAGTCGTGTTGGATGGCGTACTGGTAGCCGGTCCTGACGGCCCCGCCGACGCCGGTATTGAAGACGTGTTCGACGACGACGGCACCGTGTTCGCGGGCGATGGCGGCGGTGCCGTCGCTGGACCCGTCGTCCACGACGACGACGCGGTCGACGTACTCGCCGGTCTCGTCGACGACTGGGCCGATGGTGTCGGCCTCGTTGTACGCGGGGATGACGGCAACTGTGCGCACTGTGTGACGGTAATTCGGCAATCGGATATATGCGTTGTGTCACAGCGTCGTGAGCGTGGAGACGAAAAGACCTATTGTGACTGTCGTACCGAGATACGGTATGACGCGGACGTTCGTCGTCGGACTGGACGGCGCGAGCTGGCGACTGCTCGACCCCTGGATCGAAGCCGGCGACTTACCGAACCTCGCCGCACTGCGTTCGGAGAGTTCGTGGGCCGAGACGCGTAGCTGTCTCCCGCCGGTGACGTTCCCCAACTGGAAGTGTTACTCCTCGGGGAAAGACCCCGGAGGATTCGGCGTCTTCTGGTTCGAGCGCGTGGACTTAGCGAACGAGCGTATCGACGTGACCAACGGCAGTGACTTTCATACGGCGGAGCTGTGGGACTATCTCAACGACGAGGGGCAGTCGACCGGCGTCGTCAACATGCCGACGATGTTCCCGCCGCGAGACCTCGACGGCCCGGTCATCTGTGGCGGCCCCGACGCCGTCCAAGGCGAGTACCGGACGATAGACAGCGGCTACACCTCGCCGTCGGAGTTAGAGGACGAACTGGCCGAGCGCTTCGACTACCGCGTTCATCCGGACCCGCTGCTGTCCTCGAACGATGAGCGCGGTGCGGAGGTCGATGCCATCCTCGATATTCTCGAGAAACGATTCGAGGTGGCGCTGTGGCTCTTCGAGGAGCACGACCTCGATTTCGTCCACGTCACGCTCTTTTACCTCAACGTCTTACAGCACTTCTTCTGGGACGAGGAACCGACCAAGCGCGCGTGGGAACTCATCGACGACTGGCTCGGTCGCCTTCAGGACCTAGACGACACGAATCTCGTGTTGATGTCCGATCACGGGAGCGCCCCGACGACCACGGAGTTCTACGTCAACGAGTGGTTGGCCGAGAACGGCTATCAGGCCCACGAGCGAACCGTCGAGGACGTGCTTCGCCCCCTCGGGCTCACCCGTGAACGCGCGCTGAGCGTCGCCAAACGCGCGGGTATCGTAGACCTCTTGGCCGCCACCGTCCCCGAGCGCATCCAACAACTCGTCCCCCAGAGCTCGGGGCTGAAACGCGACCGGAAGCTCGAAGCTATCGACCTCTCTCGGACCCAGGCCGTCGCCAGCGGACAGGGACCTGTCTACCTGATGCCCGGCGTCAGCGACTCGGTTCGTGACCGACTCATCGAGGACCTCCGCGGCGTCACCGACGAACACGGGAACATCTTCACCGACGTATACCGCGGCGAGGACATCTACAACGGTCCCTACGTGGACGAAGCACCCGAAATCGTCGTGGACCAACGGCCCGGCGTCCACGTCAACGACGGCATCGGCGGCGGCACCATCCAGACCGGTCCCGACCGCTGGGCGGCCGAGAACACGCCCAACGGCATCTTCCTCGCTTCCGGCCCGGACTTCGAGAGCGAGGGCGAACTCGACCAGATCAGCATCACCGACATGGCCCCGACGATTCTGGCCGCCAACGGCACCGCGCCGGCGACGGACATGGTCGGCGAGGTGCTGCCCATCGTCGCCGGGGACGTCCCCGAGGACCGACGGGACCCCATCGACATCGGCGACGGCGCGGGCGGGCAGAGCTCAGAGGAGGTCACCGAGCGCCTCCAGCAACTGGGGTACATGGAGTAACGGTTCGCAACGGACGACGCTGTTTTCGGCCCCGCCGCACTACCGATAGCTATGGACGCCCACCTCCAGGCCGGTATCGCCGTCTACAACGCCGGGCGATACCACGCCGCCCACGACGCCTGGGAAGACTACTGGCTGGACCTCGGCTCGGGCGACGACGAGCGATTCCTCCACGGCCTCATCCAGTTCACTGCCGTCGTCCACCACGCCAAGAACGAGAACTGGTCGGGCGCGCAGGGGTTGGCCGAGAGCGCGGGCGAGTACCTCGCCGACCTGACACCGGAGTACCGCGGCGTCGACCTCGATTCGGTTCGTTCGTTTCTCGAACGCGTGGCGGCCGACCCCGAAGCGGTGGAGTGGGACGACCCGCCGAGGCTGACCCACGGTGGCGAAGCTATCGGCTACGACGACCTCGACTTCGACGCCACGGCCGTCGCCGCCGAAGTATTGGCAGAAGCCGACGGCTACGACGAGGACGCTATCCCGCACGCCATCGAGTACGCCCGCGACGAACTCGACGAGCGAGGCGAGGGTCGCTTCGTCGGCCTGCTGTTCGCGTTCGTCCGCGACTCCGAACATCGGCCCGTGGTGTATCATCGCCTGCGTGACCACGTCCAGCGCGAACGGCAGAAAGACGACGACGTGGCGGGGTTGTTTGACTAGACGTGTGTGTTTTTGCGAGCGTTTCGAGACAAAGCGTCAGTGACGATTCAAACTGCCAGAAAGCCCCGGCCAGTTCCGCTCCCGCGACTCGCTGTGCGCTTCCTTCACTCACTTCGTTCGCTCAGTCCAGTGCTTACGTCGTCGGGGTTCGCGCAACTGGCCGCCCCTTTCAGTCCCACCCCGTCAGTTGCCACACGGGGCGGGACTGAAAGGGGCCGGACGCTCGGCGTTCGAGACGACGTAAGGACCGCAGGGAGCGAAGCGACTGAGGACCACAGCGAGTCGCAGTCGCCGAGCGTCCGGGGGCTTTCTGGCTGGTACGATACGTGGGGTCTACCCAGACACTTCATCAATGAGTGACTCTCGGGTGAAGCCATATATTGAACAAAGAGATATGCTCCTGCGGGTACCCTGAGTGTTTTTGTCCTTGGTATTAAGATTGCAGATGAATGGTAAATGAAATTGTAGCGCTATTCATCCCTCTTCTATTGGCTGTTGTAACGGGTCTGTCCTCATTTCTCAGGGAAAGCGTTGATTTGGAAACGGCTGTGATTAGAGACCGTCCCTCTTTTCCGGTGCTTTTGTCATTCTTACCGCCCCTTGGAAGATTCCCAGCGATACATTTGTCTAATATTCTATTACTCTTGATTGGAATAAGATTGATAAAAGATGTTGCCACAGATAACCAAACGGCAATTATTGGTGCTGTAGTATTGGGCCTCTTTCTTCTGATTTTGCCGATGATTGAGATAGACTTGTTTGACCAAATCTTGGATGAAGGTGGCTCTCAGTGGTTCTCTCCGCGGTCCTACTATTATCATTGCTTGGGCGTGATTTTCCTCTCTCTATCCTTCTTTGGTTTCGTAGAACTGCAGGTGATGGTTATCAATTTCTTTGTTTTACGCGGGTTCAGCGTTAGTGGGACCGCCATCTGGCTACTTAATCGAATTTTGGGGATTATTCTAATCCCATCACTCGTCATAGGAGCGATATTTATATGTTGGTCGTTGGTCTGTCTAAGGGCTGAAATTCAGCAGATTAGCCGTAAGAACTAGAACCCCCCAGACCGTACTACGAGTGAACCGACGGATGGCGACGACCCACCGATACGCTGTGTATGACTATAAAATCGCCTGTCCACAGAGAGGGGTTTCTGAGAAGAATTTCTCCTGTTCTGTCTCAGGCACCGGAATGTCTAAAGAGCCGCTTGCGGCTCTTAGGCGTCCGGTTCCACGACCCTATCTTCACCCTCGAAGTGCGCAGAGTTGTCCTGCGGGGCGTAACCGAGCACGTCTTTCGCCCGCTGGATGGAGTAGTACTTCCGGTCGTTGTCGGAGATGCCGTAGACGATCTCGAAGTCGTAGTCGGCATCCAGCGCACAGGCGTGGATGTTGGCGCAGTCGCGGTAGGAGAGCCACATCGCCTGCCCGCGTTCGTAGTCGATGGGTGGGTGGCCCCGCGTGAGGTTGCCGATGCGGATGTTACAGACGTCGATGCCGTACTCGTCGTGGTAGTACCGACCCAACACCTCGCCGGTGGCCTTCGAGACGCCGTAGAGGTTGCCGGGGCGGGGGAACTCGGTCCCGTCGAGCAGGAAGTCGTCGTCGGAGCGATACATCTCGGGGGTGCGGCGGTCGGTCTCGAACGCGCCGACGGCGTGGTTCGAGGAGGCGTAGACGAACTTTTCGACGCCTTCCTCGACAGCGGCCTCGTACATCTTCTTCGTGCCGTCGATGTTGGTCGAGAGGACCGAGTCCCACGGGGCCTCCGGGCGCGGGTCGCCGGCGAGGTGGATGACGGCACCGACGCCTTCGACCGCGGCCTCGACGTCTTCGGGAGTGATGACGTCGCCGACGAGGTACTCGTGGTCGGGTTCCTCGGCGGGGGGGCTGTGGAACATGAGTTTCCACTCGTAGGCGTCCCCGATGCCTTCGAGGATGGCCGTCCCGACCGCGCCGCCAGCACCTGTGAGTAGAACCGGCTCGTCCATTCGTATGCGGGGGATAGAGAGCGCACAATAGGTAGCTTGCGGTTCTATTATGTCCCGACTCGCCGACGTACCGATATGGAACCGACAGACGCGCAGGTCGCGTGTTTCGAAGCGGGCATCAAGTTCGGGTCGCTGTACCACCAGTTCGCGGGGACGCCGGTCAGTCCCGACAGCGCCGATTCGCTGACGGCGGCGATGGAGGAGGCAATCGAGAACCAACCCTACTGCGAGACGGTGACGGTCTCGGTCCACGAGGATGTGCTTCGGGAAGCCATCGAATCGGCCGGCGCAGACTACACGGAACTCACCGGCCGGTTCCTCGACGTGACGATGACCATCGACTACGAGGACGTGGTCGTCGAGACGAGCATGGCGATGGAGGACGGCTACCCGCTGATGCAGGTGGAGACGGTGCGGGACTGACTCTCGCTACCGTATTCGCTCGGACACGTCGAAAATCTTACCCCATCTCCCGCTGGAGTTCCGGTCGTGTCCCTCCATGCAATCGACGACATCGGCGACGCGATCGACGCCACGAAGTCCTTCCTCTTCCCCGTCGAACGGGGGACGTGGCTCCGGCTGGCGTTCGTGGTGTTCTTCATCGGTGGCGGCGGTGGCGGCTTCAATTTCCTCCGGACGCTGAACGGTTTTAGCACCTCCGAGGGAAGCAGTGGGCCGAGTGGGCCGACCGGACCGATAGGGTCGGGAAGCGAGTTCGCAGTGACAGGGGTACTCGACGCGCTTCCGAGGGTCGGCGGCGGCCTCGCGACGCAGGTGTCGGGACCCGGGTCCGGAATGCCGGGTTCTACCGACGCGCTCTTCGCGGGCCTCGGACTGGCAATTCTCGCCATACTGGGTCTTCTGCTGGTCGTCGTCTTGGTGATGGGATTGGTGAGCAACTTCATGGAGTTCGTCTTCGTGCAGTCGCTCGTCTCCCGGGAAGTGCACGTCCGGCGGTACTTCAGTGACCACCTCGGAAACGGCCTGCAACTGCTGGCGTTCCGAATCGTCTTCGATATCATCACAGCTCTCGTCGGCATCGTCGTCCTCGCCGCGTTCTTCTTCCTCGCCCTCGGCGGAGAGATGAGCGATCTCGGCGGCGGCGTCTTCGCCGCGCTCTCGCTACCGCTCATCGCCCTCGTTGGTATCGGCCTCCTCGTCGCCGGTATCGTCACGGGGTTCACCACTGTCTTCGTCGTCCCGTTGATGGCGACGCGAGGAGACAACATCCTCGAAGGCTGGCAGCGACTCCTCGGCTCGATCCGCGACCACCCCAAACAGTACCTCGCGTACCTGCTCCTCTCGGTGGTCATCGGCATCGGCGTCGGTATCCTGAGTGCCGTCCTCGGTGTCGTCGCGTTCGTCGCGCTGGGGATTCCGTTCGGCATCGCCGGTCTCGGCCTCTGGTTCGCGCTCGGGCAGGGCCTTCTGGCCGGCGTCCTCGCTGGTATCGTCGCGGT
Organism: Haloarcula amylovorans; assembly: GCF_004681185.1. Classification (GTDB taxonomy): domain Archaea; phylum Halobacteriota; class Halobacteria; order Halobacteriales; family Haloarculaceae; genus Haloarcula; species Haloarcula amylovorans. The sequence goes on from NZ_SRIF01000005.1 coordinate 57,151, forward strand.
CCTGTTCCTGCTAGCGGTGTTCGTCGTCGCGCTGCTCGTCAGCGTCCCGCTGACGGCGTTCACGCGCTACTACGCGATGCTGGTGCTGGGCGACATCGACGAGTCGCTGGACCCGATCCCTGAGGTCCGCGCGGACATCCGGAGCTAAGGGTTCGGTTTCGCGCTATCGGAATCCGCGACAACAACACGACAGTCACTGTCGGCGTGCGAGAGACGGCGACTGACTGCTACATCGGGACAGTTGCAGCCGCCACAGCCGTCGAGAACGGCGGGCGTCGAGGCGGGGCTACGCGGCTGGTTCGACCGAATCCTCGCCACATTGGGGACAGTATTCGTAGTTCTCGTCGAGCGGTTCCTCGCAGGCGACACAGACATATTCCGCTCGCTTGCTATCGGTGAACGCCTGTTTCGTCTTCTCGACCTTCCGCCCGACGTCACTGAAGAGTCCCATCCGCGAAATTAGCGGTGCGACGTGGATAAACGTTGGTTTGGGCTTCGGTTCTCTGTCTCGTCTGTACGCGGACGGTGTGACTGTTTGCGGAGCTTCGCCGATGCCTTTGTTTTCGGTTTCCAATTTCCCCCTCCCCTCACGTCTGTCGGTTTCACTTTCACTTTCAGGCGGGCTTTTAACCTCCTACCACGTCAACGAGTCACCATGAGTCAGACGAACCTGGACGACGACGAACTGTTCGGCGAAGCGGCCAACGAGATGCGTACGGACGTGGAAGCCTCGCTCGACGAAGCACGCGAGGCGCTTCCAGACGGTGACGACGTGTGGGAGATCGACGCCGACAACACGCTCGGTGCGCTCAACGCGCTGAAGGATGCCCTCGACGTGGGCGACGCCGAAGACCACTTGCGGGACGCCAAGAAGTGGTACACGATGGGCGAACGCGCCGACGCCTTCGAGGACGCCGACGACCTCGCCGAGGCCATCGAAGAGATCGAAGACCTCATCGAGGATGTCGAGGAGGCCCGCGAACAGGTCGGCGACCTCACGTCGACCGTCCCGCAACTGCGGAGCACGTTCGACGAGTTCGACGAAGAGGAGGAAGCTGCGTCCGAATCCGACGCCGACACAGACGCGGATGGCGACGCGGAAGAGGCCGAGGCCTGATACGGGTTGTTGTCGCTGTTTACCGATACTCGTCGCACCGGGCCCGAGAATACCGGTACGAGACTACAACAATCCGTATGAGTCACCGCTCGCGAGTCGCCACTCGGTCGAGCAGTTCGACGAGCGCAGCGCTCGCTTCGTCCAGCAGTCGCGCTCCCCGGTCGGCTCCGCTCTCGCGCGGGTCGCCGACGGTCCCGTTCTCGCTGAACTCCGCAGCGTCGTAGGCCAGATTCACGCCGCTGACCCACTCGCCCCAGCCGTCGGCAGCGCCGTCTGCCGCTTCGTCGAGTCGGTCCTCGTGGACGAGTTCGGGGTGGCTGTATCGGAGTAGACTCGTCTCCAGTGGCCCGCCGTGGCCCATGTCGTCGGCGTCGACGGCGTCGAACCACGTGAACGGGACTGCGTACGCGTCGTCGTGGCGGCTGATACGTGCACAGACCTCTCGCAACGGTCCGACGTTGCCGCCGTGGCCGTTGACGACGATGACGCGGTCCCAGCCGTGATGGGCGAGGCTGTCGACCGTCTCGCGGACGTAATCACGGAAGGTGTCCTCGCTGACCCACAGCGTTCCGATGAAGTGGCGGTGCTCCTCGGCGATACCGACGTTTACCGGCGGGGCGACAATGACCTCGCCGTCGTACTCGTCCGCACCCGTTTCGGCGACCGTCTGGGCGGTTAGCGCATCGGTTCCCAGCGGCGCGTGTGGGCCGTGCTGTTCGGTGCTCCCGACCGGGAGGAGCGCGAGGTCCGTCTCGACGCGTTCGGCGTCTGTCCACGTCGCTGATTGTAGGTTCATGCGTGTGCGGTGTGCGTGCGAGGACACAAGCGTAGCGGTCGGATGGCCATTTCGACTCGACGTATGATCTCTACGTTAGGATATATAACGGTCGATACCACTATGTAATGCGGCTGTTTGAGTATAAATTCGATTTAATACAGTTTGGGAAAAACAGGACGGCGTATGTCTACCAACGACGGAATTTCACGACGACGCTTCATCGGTGCCGCAGCAGGTGCAGCAACTGTCGCCATCGCCGGGTGTAGCGGTGGTTCCTCCCAAGCGGAGAGCACCGGAACGGGCGAGGGCGAAACCGACGGAACGGCGGCCAACGAGACGAGTACCGGGACCGTCGAGGAGACGGATACCGTGGAAGTCGAGACGGGAACCGAGGACGAGACAACTACCGTGAACGAAACCAGTACGGCGAACGAGACCGCGACCGACAACGAGACTGTGGCGACCGACGCGACGGTGACCGCGAACGAAACGGCCGAGTAACGAGCGACCCATTCCACACGACGGACCGATTCGGCGTCGAGTTCGACGCCGCGCTTCTCGACGACTCAGACGATGGAGTCCGGTCGCGTGGCGAAGTAGTTGAACACGGCTCCGAGCCCTATTCCGTAGACGACGTGAGCGACGAGCGTCAGCACCGCGTACAACACCAGCGAGAGCCCGGTCTGGTCGGTGTAGAAGGCGAGGACGAACCCAGTCCACATCGCCGCGCCGAAGAAGGCCCCGGAGACGGGGTCGGTTCGACCGGGCAGGTACTCCTTGAGCGCCGCAAAGAGGAGCGGCCACGGGAACATCCCGCCGCCGAGAAAGATGAAGAAGCCGAAGAGTACCTCGGGGACGTAGCCGGTCAGCCCGACCAGTTCGGTGAGGATGGCGAAGTCGGCGAGGTCGAACGCGCCGAGCGACTGCGCGATGAGAAAGACCACCGTCATCATCGCGGTGCCGACCAGCCCGCCGGCCGCGCCGACGACGCCGTCGGCGAGGATTCCCCGCAGACTGTCGAACTCCTCGCTGTCGGCCACGGACTCGCCGTTCACTGGGTCTTCGACCCCGGATGACGTATCTGCCATGTTGTGGTGTAACATACCAATGAACAAAAAGGTTCGCGCACGCCCCTGCTGCGGCGACCATACATGTAATATATCTGTCCACAATACCTAATAGACGCTACAAAAAATCATGAAGAAGGATGAGTCACATGGTACCACGCGGCGTGACTGGGGTTCCACTTCACGGGGGGAGCGTCAGGGCACCGGCTGATGTCTTCAACAGCATCTTCGAGGTGTTCCTGTTGTTGGGGACGGCGGTCGGGATCCTCGTGGTGTCCTATACGCTGTACCACGCCATCAAGTACCGCGAGACCGCGGGCGATGACCCGTATGCGGGCAAAGTCGAACGGCCGCAGATGGGGGAGCTGCCGACGGGCGGGTCCGGCGGGCGGAAGGTGTTCTACTCGTTCGGAATCAGCGCAATCATCGTCGTCTCGCTCATCGCGTGGACGTACACAACCCTACTCTACATCGAGAACGGTCCTGAGGGACCGCAGATAGACGCTATCGAGATCGACGTTGAGGGATTTCGGTTCGGCTGGGAGTTCACCTACCCGAACGGGCACCAGACGAACACGCTTCGCGTGCCACAGGACCGGGTGGTCAGATTAGACGTGACGTCGTCGGACGTGTTCCACAACTTCGGGATTCCGGAGTTGCGGGTGAAGACCGACGCCGTCCCAGGCCAGACCACGCAGGCGTGGTTCACGGCCAACCGGACGGGCAACTACACGGCCAAGTGCTACGAACTGTGCGGGAGCGGCCACTCCATGATGACCGCGCCAGTGCGGGTGGTCTCCGACGAGGAGTACGACGCGTGGTACGCAAGCACCGGAAACCAGACCGAGAGCGGAACGCAGACCGAGAACGGGACGCAAGCGGAGAGCGGGACGGCTCAGAACGGTACCGAGGCGAACGGAACCGCGACGGCGACCGGCAGGACCGCAACCGCAACTCCAACCAGCGGAACCGCCACGCAGACGACGGCCCGTCTCAGTAGTCCGGCGGCCATCGGGGGTGTCCCGGCATGAGCGAGAGCCACGAGCACGGCCTACCGCCCAAATCCTCGATCAGCCGCTGGTTCCTCACGACGAACCACAAGGACATCGGCGTCCTCTATCTCGTCACCGCGCTGTTTTTCTTCGTCTTCGGCGGGACCTTGGCACTCCTGTTCCGACTGGAACTCATCACGCCCGGGGCGGACCTACTGGGGCCGATAGGGTACAATCAGGCCGTCTCGACGCACGGCCTGCTGATGGTGTTCTGGTTCATCTCGCCCTTTGCCTTCGGGTTCGCTAACTACGTCGTCCCCCTGCAGATCGGGGCCGACGACCTGGCGTTCCCGCGCCTGAACGCGCTGTCGTACTGGCTCTACCTCTTTTCGGGCGTCCTGATGGGCGTCTCCTTCTTCCAGGGCTCTACCTTCGCCGGCGGGTGGACGATGTACGCGCCGCTGAACACGCCCGCCTACATCCCCGGTGAGGGACTCGGGGCCACGTCGGTCGTGCTGGCGCTCATCATGTTCACCGCCGCCGTCACGCTCGGGTCGGTGAACTTCCTGACGACGATGTACCGGATGCGCGCCGAGAACCTGCGGATGCGCGATATCCCCATCTTCTCGCTGTCGATAAATCTCACCGTGTGGATGATGCTCTTTGCCTTCGCCGCGCTGCTGGCGGCGCTGATGATCCTCGCGTCGGACCACATCATCGGGACGAACTACTTCCAGTACTCCATCGACGGGACGACGATGGCCACCGACGCCGACAACCCCGGGGCGTCACTGCTGTGGGCGCACTTGTTCTGGTTCTTCGGCCATCCGGAGGTGTACATCGTCTTCTTCCCGGCACTGGGCGTGATGGCCGAGTGCTTCCAGACCTTCACGGGACGGCGACTGGTCGGCCGCAAGTGGTTCATCATCTCGATGGTGTTGGTGGCCATCCAGAGCTTCGTCGTCTGGATGCACCACATGTTCCTCACGGGCATCAATCTCCCCATCAAGACGGTGTTCATGGCGACCACCATCGGCATCTCCCTGCCGTTTGACCTGATGGTGTTCTCGCTCATCTACACGATGGCGAAAGGCCGGGTCAGGTTCAAGACGCCGTTCCTCTTCTCGTTGGGGGCCCTGATACTGTTCATCATCGGCGGCATCACCGGCGTCTTCCTCGGCGCGATCGTCTTAGACTACCAGTTCCGGGGAACCTACTGGGTGGTCGCGCACTTCCACTACGTGATGGTCGCGGGCGCAACGGCGCTGTTCGGCGGGCTGTACTACTGGTATCCGAAAATCACCGGGAAGATGTACGACGAGACGCTCGGGAAGCTCCACTTCGCCGTGTACTTCGTCGGGTTCAACCTGCTCTACTTCCCGATGTTCATCGCGTGGGAGACGCCCCGGCGGGTGTTCGAATACTCCCAAGACCTCCAGATCTGGCACTCCCTGGCCACCGTCGGCGGGTTCCTGCTGGGGGCGAGTTTCCTCATCATGTTCTACAACCTTTTCGTCTCGCTGTGGCGCGGCGAGGATGTCGGCGACAGTCCGTGGGCCTACGCAACCTCTGCGGAGTGGACCATCTCCTCGCCGCCGCCGCTGGAGAACTTCCCCGGCGTCCCGAGCTACGCCGGCGGCTCGCTCTCCTTCCTCGACGACGAGGAGGTGGCCGAACGGACCCGGAAATCCGGGAGCGGCGTCGCGGCCGACGGCGGGGCTGCGACCGATGGTGGTGAGCCGTCCTCCGGACGGCGGGCCTCATCAGGCTATCAGTCTGACGCTGGCACCGCGTCGGTGACGCCTGTGACCGCGACCGGAACGCCAGCGACGACTACCTACGCGATGGGCGACGAGGAACACGCAAGCCACGCCAGTTTCTGGCCGTTCCTCGTCGGCCTCGGCGGGTTCATCGCGTTCTTCGGTCTCTCGGGCGTGCGGACCGGGAGCGTCGTCTACGTCACGCTGGCCGCCCTCGGCGGGCTGGCGACCTTCGGGGCGCTGTTCGGGATGACCCGTGAGCCGTTCCACGCCCCGGAGACGCCCATCGCCGAGCGCTGGCCCTTCGCCAAAGTCGAGAAGCTGAAACTCGGGATGTGGACGTTCCTCGCGAGCGACATCGTCCTCTTCGGGGCGTTCATCGGGTCCTATGCCTTTGTCCGGGTCGCCTACGGGTGGACCGAGTGGCACCACGACCTCATTCCCGCCGAACACGTTACGATGCCGGGACTCATCAACACCTACCTTCTGCTCACGTCGAGCTTCCTCGTCGTGCTGGCGATGGTCGCCGCCGAACGGGAGAGCAAGAAGGGGACTACGGCGGCGCTCGCGGGTACGTTCGCTCTCGGCGTCGGCTTCCTGATAAACAAGGGACTGGAGTGGCAGCACCTGTTCCACATCCACACGGAACTGTTCCCCAACGGCTGGAACCTCTCGACGAACATCGCGTCCTCGACGTTCTACCTCACCACGGGCTTACACGGCGCGCACGTCACTGTCGGTCTCATAATCTGTGCGTACATGACCGTTCGCGCGTGGAACGGGGCCTATCAGGGCGACGACAGGGCCATCGAGTACTTCGGGCTGTACTGGCACTTCGTGGACATCGTCTGGCTGTTTCTGTTCCCGCTGTTCTACATCCTCTGAGGTGAGAGACAATGGACTGGAAAGGATACACCGCAATATACGTCGTGTTGTTCGTCTTCGCAACCGCACAGGCCGTCGTGGAGTTCGCCGGCCTCGTCGAGAGCGCCTATTGGTTGGCCTTCGGGGTCATCATGGTGCTGTCGGTCATCAAAGCCGTCGGCGTCGCCGCCTACTATCAGCACCTGCGCTGGGAACCGCGGTCGGTGACGTACCTCGTGCTTGGCGGCACCGTCGCGGCGATGGCGTTGACCTTCGCCGCCGCGTACTCTATTCTCTGAGCCGGAGCTAACCGTCCTTCGTCGAGTTCCCAGACTGTACAGACGACCACGCAGCGCGGCGCTCAGCCGACCAACTGTAGCGTCACGGCGACCAAAAAGAGCGCGCCGGCCACCGTCGCGGATTCGGCGACGGCCAGCGATCGAGGGTGGCCCCGCCGCGTCGCCGAGAGGTAGATGCCAAAGAGGAGATAGCCGACCAGCAGGAGCCCACCGCCGAGCGCGACAGCGATCCCTGCGGCGGCTCGCATCTCTGGTGGGCCACCGATGTACAGCGCGACGCTGCCGACGGCACCGACCACCAGCAGCGCGAATGCCACCGTCAGCGCAATCGGGTCACCCGACAGCCGGTTGAACCGCTCGTTCAGCCCGTCGCCGGGCGGCAGTGGGACGCGCTCGGTGCTCGGCGAGTAGTGGTACCACCCGCGACTCCGCCCGATCCACCCCAGTACCGCGAGCACGAACATCCCCATCAGGGCCGTGCTCACGAGGTACGCCGTCGTCATGGTACGTCAATACATGACACTCAGTCATAATTGTTTGTGCTAGTTTCCGAACGAAGTCAATAGTGTCCGAACTCGTCCAGTTCAAGCCTCGACGACTCGCTTCCACGCCGCCTTCTCCTCGTCGAGCGCTCGTTGGACGCTCTCTTCGAACGGCGTCAGGTCCACGTCGACCAGTTCCTCGATGCGGTGGTCGTCGACGACCACGCGGTTTCGCAGCCCGTCCACGAGCGGTTTGGCGACGCTGGTGGGGACGTCGGTGACGAGTCCGAGCCACCGTGCCGAGAGGCTCGGCGAGAGGATGGGGACGGGAATGATGAGTGGTTCCCGACCGCGCACGTGCCGGGCCGTCGTCAACAGTATCTGCTGGTAGGTGAGGACGTCGGGACCGCCGATCTCGTAGGTGCCGCCGGCCGTCTCCGGCACGTCGAGGACACCGACGAGGTACGCCACCACGTCGTCGACGTAGATGGGTTGGCAGTCCGTACGGACCCACTCCGGCGTCACCATCACCGGCAGCCTGCCCGCCAGTTGCCGGATTATCTGGAAACTCGCGGAGCCGTCACCGATGACGATAGCCGCCCGTAGCGCCGTCAGTTGCGCGTCGCCGCTGCCGAGGATGTGTTCGACTTCGCGCCGGGACTTGAGGTGGTCAGACAGCGTCTCGTCGTCGTCGCCGCCCAGTCCACCTAAGTAGACGAGGCGCTCGATGCCCGCCTCGTCGGCGGCCTTGAGGAAGTTCCGGGCCGCGTTGCGGTCTCGTTCTCGGAAGTCCTCGCCCGCCTCCATCGAGTGGATGAGGTAGTACGCGGCGTCGACCGACGGCAGCGTCAGGTCCGAGTCGAGGACGTCACCCTCGACGACTTCGACCCCCTCTGGAGCGTCGTAGCTATCCGGGTCGCGGGTCAGTGCGACCACCTCGTGGTCCTGTTCCACCAGGGCTGGGACGAGGTTACTGCCGATGAACCCGGTCGCACCGGTTACGAGAACTCGCATGCTTCGACTTGCGGCGCGAGGCGTTTAACTGTCGGCCCGGCAATCGAGCGTCGCACTCGAACCGTCGCCGCGTTATTCGTCCGCAACTGCGAACGACCGACTGATCAGACATGGCGTCCGCTCTGCGTCAGTCGTCAGCGTCAGTCTGCGCCCGGCGCTGAATCGCCCGCTGGACGAAGTCCTCGGGCAGTTCGTCGATTTCGCCGGCTTGCACCGCCCAGAGGTTCGCGTAGAGGCCGTCCGCCGCGAGGAGTTCCGCGTGGGTGCCCCGCTCGACGATGCGGCCGTCTTCGAGGACGAGAATGGTGTCGGCATCCTTGATAGTCGAGAGGCGATGCGCGATGGCGAACGTCGTCCGGTCGGCGCTCAACGCGTCGAGCGAGCGCTGGATGAGCATCTCCGTCTCGGTGTCCACGTCGCTGGTCGCCTCGTCTAGGACCAGCAACTCCGGCTCTTTCAACATCGCGCGGGCGATGGCAATCCGCTGGCGCTGGCCGCCCGAGAGCTTGACGCCGCGTTCGCCGACCATCGTGTCGTAGCCGTCGGGCAGTGTCTGAATGAACTGGTGGGCCTCGGCGGCTTTCGCGGCCTCGCGTATCTCGTCGTCGCTCGCGTCGAACGTTCCGTACGTGATGTTCTCGCGGACGGTGCCGTAGAAGAGGAACGTCTCCTGACTCACGTAGCCGATTGCTCGACGGATGGACGGGATTTGCACATCACGGAGGTCCTGTCCGTCGATACGCACTGCGCCCTCGTCCACGTCGTACATCCGCAAGAGCAGTTTCATCACCGTGGACTTACCCGCGCCCGTCGGGCCGACCAGCGCGACGGTGTCGCCGCCTTCGACCTCGAAGGAAATATCTTCGAGAATGAGATCGTCGTCGCCGTCGTATCGGAAGCTCACGTCGTCGTACTCGACGGCTCCCTCAGTCACGGACAGCGGCGGCGCGTCGTCGACCTCTCGGAGGCGTCCGGGCGTATCCATCAGGCCGAATACCCGCTCTGCGGAGGCGTAGGCCCGCTGATACATGTTGATTATCTGCCCGAACTGGGCCATCGGCCAGACGAACCGCTGCGTGTAGATGATGAACGCGACGAACTCGCCGGGCGAGAGCGACAGGGAGAGCGGGCCAGGCGCTTGGCCGATGACCATCAGGCCGCCGATGGCGAACGTGAGGACGAAGCCCAGTCCCGAGACGAGACGGAGGCCGGGGAAGAACGTGATGCGCGTCTCGATGGCGTCCCAGTTCGCGTCGAGGTAGTCCTGCGAACTGTTCTCGACGCGCTCGGACTCGAACTTCTCGGTGTTGGCAGTCTTGATGATCTGGATGCCGCTCAGGTTGTTCTCTAGCCGGGAGTTGAGTTTGCCGACCGAGGCGCGCACGTCGGCGTACTTGGGCTGGATCGTCTCGATGAACCGCTTGGTGAATATCGCGATGATCGGCACCGGCAACAGCGCGATGAGCGCCAGCTGCCAGTTCATGTAGAAGAGGTACGTGGCGATGCCGAGCACCATGATGACCAGCCGCGAGGTGGAGTTCAGCCCGTCGTTTAAGAACTTCTCTAGCCGATTGACGTCGTTCGAGAGGACCGACATCATCTCGCCGGTCTGCTTGTCGGCGAAGAAATCCATGTTCAGCCGCTGCATCGTCTCGTAGGTGTCGGTTCGCACCGTGTGCTGGACGTGCTGGGCGAACTTGTTCCACCCCCAGTTTCGACTCCAGTGGAAGATTGCCCCACCCGCGAAGGAGGCGGCGATGAGCCCCGCCGTCAGCCACAACTGCCCGACCGTGCTTCCCGGAATCCACGTCTCGGGGACCAGCGGGAGGCTGTAACTCGTCCGCCCTTGGATGACTGAGTCGATCGCCAGCGCCAGCAACACCGGTGGGAGGAGGTCCAGCATCCGGGCAAAAATCGAACTGACGAGACCGACGAGAAATGCACCGCGTTGGCCGCGACCGTAGGTCGTGAACAGTCGCCACATCGGCCGGTCGACGCGTTCGCGGGCGTCCTCGAAGACGTCGTCGTCCGACGCCGCATCGAAATCCATCAGCCAGTCTAGCGGCCCGAGCCGCAAAAGCGCGTTGGGCTACGCGATGCTCTCGGGCAGTTCGACCCGGTCGCCGACGCTCACGCCGGTTCGGTTGGCCCACCCGCGGTTCACTTCGAGGACGTACTTCCCGCGGCCCTCGTAGCGCTTGAGGTCATCTGTCCCCTCCGGCGGAAGCGGCGCGTGGTGGATGGTCGTTATCGTTCCGTTCGCGTCGATGAAGATGATATCAAGTGGGAAAGACATGTTCCGCATCACGTAGGCGAACTCCCCTTCCTCATCGTGGACGAACAGCATCCCCTCGTTCGGTTCCAGTGACTCCGTCTCGCTTAGCCCGACGTAGCGTTGTCTGTAGGTGTCCGAAATTCGGACCTCGACGGCCGCCAGCCGCTGTGTGTCGTTCGACCGAACCGCCACCGTCGGATTCTCCTCGCCGTCTGTAGTCGTCCCTTCGCTCGCACTCTCAGTGCCCGCCTCGGTCGCGGGCACGCCCGTTGCGGTGGCGTTCGACTCGTTGTAGACGGTCACCTGTCCTTCGTCGTAGCTCCCCACACCGACGATGTCTACCCACAGGCCGGTCTGCAGAGCGACCACGGCGAACACGAGCACGCCGACCAGCCCGAAGACGACGGCCAGCGGACGGCGGTCCATACCCTCACTGACGGCCAGAGAGCGGGTAAGCGTTCCGACCCAGAGAGAAAGGGTTATTCCCGATGGTGGAAAACGTGGAGATGCGGGTCCGTGGTCTAGTTGGTTATGACGTGGCCTTTACAAGGCCGAGGTCGGTGGTTCGAATCCGCCCGGACCCATAGATTCTGCCGCGAACGAACCGTGAGCGGCGAATCCATCTTCCGGGCGGTTCGAATCAGGGAACGAGACTCTCTGTGTTCGTCTCGTAGGGTTCGAATCCGCCCGAAACGCGCCGCGTTTCTGCGCCTCGTCCTCGCTCCGCTCAGACGAGACGCCCGGAGAGCTTCGTTCTCTTGAGCCCTGCGTTCACTCCGGTCGCGCAGAACGCCCGGACCCAGCGATGCCGTCGACTCTCACCGAGATGACAGCTGCCGAAAGTCATTTATCGGGCTCTGTGTTACCGCAGACCATGATCAACGGCTCGACGTGTCCCAAATGTGGGGGGCGCGTCTCGACGGCGAACGGGGCTGAGTACGTCTGTGACGACTGTGGCGCGGAGTTCGACAGTACGGACCTCTTCTTGCCGTAGCGACGTGGGTAACCGACACACGATTCGCTGGATGACGAGCGGACTTTCGAAATCCTTTTTTCTACCCTCGTCCTCGCTTGGAGTGCGCGCCGCCTTAGCTCAGACTGGGAGAGCACTCGACTGAAGATCGAGCTGTCCCCGGTTCAAATCCGGGAGGCGGCATCCCGATTCGACACGATTTCTATTCGAATAGTCTCACACCCGACTGACGGTTGCGCTGTCCCCGTTCCCGCGAGCGGATCGAGTCTCCCGGGAGTTCACAATATAGGGGCGACATATTCTCGCGGTTCGTTTCGTATTGGCCGTATACCCTCGAATTTCGGCGCTCGCATCCCCTCTCCTTCGCGGCACTACTGTTTGTCCCCGTATTAAACAACTCGTAGCTACGCGCATATTACTCGCTCACAACGCGGCTCTCTACTCGGGGGGTTCGAGCAACACGCTCATGGGAATAACGTCCCACTATTCTATCATGACCTGTCCTCTCTGCGGTGGGGAAGTGGAAGGAAATACGGACAGCTACGTTACCCTCGTGTGCGACGGCTGTGACCGGTCGGCGGTAGGCGAGGACGGCGAACCCGCGAAGTACGGTTTTGAGTATCTCGATCGCGAACCCGATACTGACGGTGGAATACAGATGGAACCGGACACCGGGACGAATCCCGTGTTCATCGACGGCGAGAAGTGCTGGCGAAGGTATCGATTCGGGGGGCGGATCACTATGAAGGACAACCACGACTGTGATAGCCTCGAAGAGTTCTACGAGGCCCACGGGATGATGTAGCAATATGGGGCGGTAGACGTCTGCTGGCGACGACGTGAACGAGTGTCGTGAGTGAGCCGTCGGCAAAAGAGGTGGTCGTGGCAAGACGGACGCAGGGGCGCTGAAACCGGAGCAAATCACGCCGTACCGACGATTGGACGGAGAGGTATCGCACGCCGAAAAATAAACTGGTCGGGTCGGACTAGCCGCTTATTTCGAGCTGCGCAGTCGAACTTCGTCGTCGTTGATGCTGTCGACGTGCTCGTTACGGACCTCGTTCGAATCGTCGTCGCCCCAGCCGAGCATGTCCTTGATCTTGTCTGTGAGGCCGTCGTCGTCGTCGTGGTCGCGGTCGACCGTCGCTCGGTCGTTGTCGACGTTTCGAACGGTACCGATGCGGTTGCCGTCTGCGGTGACGACATCCTTATCGCGGTCGTCGTCAGTGAAGTTTCGTGCCATCGCACTTAGCATACGTGGGGCACAGAGGGACCGTTACTGCTTGTTCCTGCGTGGTCGTTATACCTGTGTGGTGAGTGAGACAGCAGCACGACCGGATGCTAAACGTGTGCCTCTGGACGGTTCGTCTGTTCGGAATGGGCGGGTTTCCGTCCGAGGGCTGGATCCCGATTCCGGTGGGGACGACGAGAGGTCGCGTTCGATATCGCTTCGAACGACTGTCCCGCCCGCAGTAAACCGAGCCCTCGGTCGCGCCCGCTTTCGCGTGTGGAGTGTGGGACCAGGATGGCATGGAAAGCGCCCGAGCGACACGGGAGTGAAACGACCCCGTGGTCACGAGACCAGTGGTGCTTTCGGGTGCGTGCCGTGGACTAAAGACGCTCCGTCCCTCCTGACCCCGTTAGGAACGAACACGACTTCTCCGACGGAGCAGACGGCTACGAACGGCGGGTAGTGGGCTCGCGCGGCAATCGACGGCGGCGGTAGCCACTCGTCGTGATTCCGCAGAGACGGGATTCGTCGTCGGTGGTTAGCCGCGATGCGAGCGGAGCGAACCGCCGTCGGTGGCGGATTCTCGATACGCGATAATCGTCTGCAGGTACAGGCAGCGGACGGATTCGGCGGCCGCCCGTTGTTTTAGTCGCAATGGGAATCCAATCAGAGAGCGACTCCGAGACGACAGAAGAGGACACGATGAGTACGGTCGACGACGTCGCTGAGTCGACGCCACTGTCGATGGGTGACCCGGTGGCCACGCTTGCGGCGGGGTCGATCCTCTACTCGTGGTACAAGTTCTACGTTGAAGGGAACAAGGAGGGCGGCATCTTCGTTGGCCTCTGGGCACCGACGCTGCTCGCGGGGGCCAGCTATCTCCAACAGAAGGACGTCATCCAGTCGATCAAGCGCGGCGTCGCCTCGTTCTGAGGCGACGAGTCGCGGCGGCGGACCGTTGCCCGGTCTCGAACGAGGTAGTGCATTCCGGGCGATACCTTTTGCCGCTCCTCGCGCTACGTGAGCATAGTCAGCATTGACCATGACTTCTGGTGACAACAGTGGTTCAGACGATTGGGACGGCGATAGTACCGACACGGATGGCAAAGGTATTCACATCGAGTTCGGCATCTCGTTGAGCGACCTCGTCGACGGCATTCTCGATGGAGACCACACGAGTGACGACCGAGGAAGCCTCGGACACCGCCCCGAGCGGTCCGGAACCGAGCAGTCCTCGCCAGATTCGGATGAGATCGACAGACAGGAACTCGACGAGTCTGCGGTCGATAGCCACGTCAGGACGTACCGCGATGGCGACCAGTTGACCGTTGTCGCCGACCTGCCGGACACTGACTTCGACGACGTCTCGGCCGCGGTCGGTGAACGCACGAACGACCTCGTGGTTCTCGTCGACGAGGCCGTCGTCGACCGAGTATCGCTCCCGTGGGAGGTGTTCGAAGTGGATGCAGCGACGTTCAACAACGGCGTGTTGGAGATTCGGGTCCACGCGGTCGGCGACTCCGTCTCGTGAAGCCGGGATTCGGATAGGGGTTTACAGCTCGCCCGTGCCGCCATCGGAACGCTCACCCTCTTGCGCATCTTGGACGACAACGAGTTCGAACTCCTCTCCAGAGGGATCTCTGGTCGAAACACCGTCTTCTGTTCCGGTGCCGCCGGGAGTCCTTTCGGTCGCCGTTTCCGCGGGCGTGCCGTCTGTTTCGGTGCCCGTCTGTGCCTCCGCTGCTGCGGCTGTGTCCGGGTCGAAATAGCCGAGCGCGAAACCGCTGTAGACCGCTCCGCCGTCGACGGAAACCGTCGCCTGACGCGCGTTCTCACCGACAGCACCGGTACCGCCGTCGGTCTGCCCCCCTTCTGTGGTCGTGCCTGTATCGGTTTCCGTACCGCCCGACTCGCCCGGAGTCGCGGTCCCCCCGTCCGTGCCGCCCTGTTCCGTCGACGTTGCTTCCGACGATACGGAGACGGTCACGCTGTCTACGTCTGGAACAGCGTGGAAGACTCGCACCCGGGCGGTTTCTTCGCCGGGCGCGCTGAGGTCGTCTTCGAGAAGCGAGACCTGAAAGCCGCGGTTGGATTGGTCGCCCTCGCTCGGCGTGCTCTCTTCGCCGAAGCCGTCCTCGGTTTCGGTACCGGTCTGTTCGCCGACCGTCCCTCCGTCGGTCAGCCCCGCCTCACTACTCTCTTCGATGACGAGCGAGTACTCGCCCGCTCCGACCTCGAAGGTGTCGTGTTCGCCGAACGACAGTCCCTCGACGAGCGTCTCGCCGCTGGCGGCAGCCGAACTACCGGACTGATCGCCTGCGCCCTCGTCGGTGGGGGCCTCTTCGAGTCCGCTCGCCGTCTCAGTCTCAGTCGTTGTTTCGCCGATACCACCGTCAGTTTCGGTGCCGGTACCGCCGTCGCTTTCGGTAGTGGTGGGGCCCCGAGCCACCTCGCCGAAACCGACGGCAGTGTATGTCGTCCCCGATTCGAGGGTTACCTCCTGGTCGAAGAGAACGGTCCCCTCGCCCTCGCTGTCACCGAACAAGTCGTCGAGTACTCCCCCGAGGAAGCCCTGTTCCGTCGCCACGACCTGTAGTTGGTACGTCCCGGGGTCGACCTCGTTGTAACTGCTGACGTTCCGAAAGCTTACCCCGTCTATCGCTGTCTCGCCGTCCAGACGGACCTCGATGCTCGGTGCGTCGGGCGACGCGTGGGCGACCCGCAATGCAGCGCTGTTCTCTTGTGTCGTCTCGGTCTGTTGCTGTGCCGTGACGACCGAACTTCCGACGACGCCCGCTACGCCGAAGGCTCCCGCTCCCTGTACGACACGCCGCCGAGTGACGTTGTGGTCGGTCATGCGAACACGCATCGACGCGCGACCGACTTTGTAAGTCAGACACGACTCGGAGACAAGCGAGCGCTTCGCCCAACTACGGGCTGCTTTATTCGGCCTATTTGTGCCGTATACAGCGTAAGCGAGGTGTACCTCGATAATATCTGATTACCAGAGACGGTAAGTTCGGGTCCCTACAGCTGTTTTCGGTAAGGTGCTCCACGCGTAGCGCTGACGCCCGAACACACATTCTTCGGTCCTATCCAGATGGCATGCGTCGCTGATTCGCGTGGCGAGACCGCCACGTTACCTCGGACGCTGGAGTACCGGTAGTGCCCGCTACAACAAGGACCGCAGCAGGCGCAGTGGGAACGTGATGATAGCGATTAGTAGGCTGATGATCTGCTGGAGTATTGCGCGAATGCTACCGAGCATGTCCCATGCTATCTTTCGCCATTGGAATAACTTCTCGGCACGCATATGCCGGCAGCGGTGGAGAAATGGCCCTATGGCGTTGAGAGCGGGTTTTTCACTCACTCATCCTCGTCGTCGTTGGGCGGTGGCTGAAGTGTCGAGAGCCGTCGCGGCTGGCGCATGTCCGATCGGTTCGACGAGGGCATCGAGGAGAAAGTGTTCCGTCGGTGACCGGGATCGGCCACGGTGTCTGTGGCGTCGCTTTCGGCCGTCGACGTCTCATCTGTAGTTTCGTTTTCGGCCGTCGACGCGTCGTCGGCCTCGTCGGCCTCGGCCTTCGTTAGCTGCTCGCGCAGCGACGACTGCGCCGCTTCTATCTCCTCGCGGAAGTCCTCGAGCGATGAGGTGAGCTCTACGTCGAGTTCCTCACCGAATTGCGCCATCGGGTCCATCGACTCGTCGCTGTCCGCGTCCGGACTGTCGCCCGGTTCGTTCGAACTCTCCGTCTCAGACTCGCTTTCTGTCTCTGACTCTCCGTCTGTTCCGGACCGGTCCTCGTCTTCGTCCGCTTCGTCGGCGTCTTCGGCCGCTTCGCTCTCCGTCTCTGACTCGCCCTCACTTTCGGCCGTTTCGGCCGTGGTCGTCGCGTCCGCCTGCGCAGTCAGTTCTCGAAGCTCTTCGAGCGGCTCCGCTGCCGCGTCGTCTTCCGTCTCGGATAGTTCCGAGAGCAAGAAGAGCGTCCGTAACTCAGCAACCGACTCGGAGTCGCTCTGTGAGAGCGCTTTCGGTATCGTCTCTGGACCGCTGTCTTCGGGCAGATCCGTACCCGTCGCTTCCAACAGTGCTTCGGTGTCGGCGCCCTCGATCAGGTCGTCGGCCTCGGCGGCCACGTCCCGGAGCGACGACGACGGCTTCTCGTCAGACGCTTCGTCGCCGAGTTCCTCGCGCGCCGCTCGAAGCAGTTGCTCGACCCGGTCTTCTGTCGGTTTTTCGTCCGTGTCCTCTGTCATTGCTTGTCCATCCGTTCGATTTCTCGCCGCGGTCGCGTTCTCACTCGTCCGATTCGTCAGTCGAGTCCGCCGCGTCGCCAGCGTCCTCCTCGTCGGCCGTGAACTCCTCGACGATGCGCTCTCGCATCGTCTCCGTGTCGAGATTCGCTTTCACGCCGACCTTCTTCGCGATGGACTGCAGCTCGTCGTAGGACATCAGATCGAGGATTTCACGGAGCGTCTCCTCGCGGAGGTTGTCGAGTTCCTCGGGTGAGGTGACGCCTGCCCCGTCTTCGCCGTCCGACTCTGATTCGCCTTCCTCGGCTTCGTCGGCCGCTTCTGCTTCGTCAGCTTCTGCCTCGGCTTCGTCGGTCGAACCGTCGTCTGCGCTCGATTCCTCCTCCTCACCCGCCGCTTCCTCGCCGGCCTGTTCGGGGAGCGAGCGGGCCGTCTCCTGAATCTCTGCCAGCGCCGAATCGGCGTCGGCGTCCGTGAGCAGTTCGGAGAACACCGCGACGAGGAACTCGCGAACCTCGCCGAGAACGTCGTCGGACGAGGATTCCTCTCGTAGTTCGGCGGCGACGAGTTCGCCGACTGACCGACCGAGAACAGCTCCGATCTCGCGGCCGATGCGGGCGCCGACCGCGCGGCCCGTCGACGTTCCGTCCCCGTCCTCGGCTAATTCGTCTGGCACCCATTCGAGGGAGTTGGTTAGCACGTCTACCGATTCTGTGACAGCGTCGGCCACTCTAGACGTATCACTCATGGGTTACCGTCGCGGAGCGTTCGGTCGTTCATTCATCGTCCGAATCACTCTCGTTGTCACTCTCTTCAGCACTCTCCTCGTCCGTCTCGCCGTCTCCCTCCGTCTCCTCGTCTCCGGCTGTCTCGTCGTCTGACCCTTCGAGTAACTGTCCGATCAACATCGCGCCGAGGTAGCCACCGAGGAGTTCGCCGAGTTTGCGACCGGTCAGTTCGCCCAGCCTGCGGCCGACCGCTTCCGTTATCTCGCCGTCCTCCTGCTCGATTCCCTCCAGTTTCGTCCCCTCGAATAGCTCCTCGTAGTCGAGATTCGACAGTATCTCGCTCGTATCGACGGCCGACGCGAGTGAGTCGGAGCTCATGAGTCGTCGCTCTCCTCTGCCGACTCTTCACCGCTCGAGGAGTCCGAGCTGGACGTCTCGGTCAGTTGACTGACCAGTTCGGTTATGAACTGACTGACGAACTTCTCGATGGGGATGTCGTCCATCACGGACTGGGCCGACCCTTTGACGTACTCGCCGATGCCGCCGGAATCGGAGTCCTCGTCACCGCCGCCGCCGAGCAACCCGCCGCCGAGGCCGCCCAATAGGTCACCGAGGCCCGGACCGTCGAGTAGCCCCGAGACCGCCGAAAGCAGATTGCCGAGCAGGTTCCCGTCGCCCTTGCTCGCGGTCACGTCGAGTTCGACTTCGTCTAAGTCCACCTCTAACCCGAGGAGGTCGAGAAAGAGCCCCTCGAGGTCGAGGTAGAGGACACCCGTCTCGCCGTCGCTCTCCTCTGATCCCTGTTCGCTCTCTTCGTTTTCGCTTTCTTGACTTTCGCTCTCTTCGTTCTCCTGTTCTTCACTCTCTTGACTCTCACTCTCGGTTTCTTCCGTCTCGTCGGTCTCTGTCTCCGCTTCGTCGGCGCCGGAGTCGTCACTCGACTCTTCTTCGCTCTCGCCACCGTCAGTCATCAGGCGTCGCTTCGTCTCGGCGTCCGTGGACACGTCCTCGGTAGAGTCTGCCATGTACACGAAACACATTCGTAACACAGAAGTGGCAACTGCTTGCAAAAGCAGCCTGCCGTTTCTGGCTGGGGAGTCAGTGACAGCTTTGGTCGCTGAGAGGAACCGGTTGTTCTCGACTGGACTTGCAAGGGCTTGCCAGCCCCTTACCCGGACACCACCCCGACTCTCCTCCGATGAGCGAATCCGAGAGTCAACGACTCGATGGAGCACGGGTCGCGATCCTGGTCGCAGAGGGAACCGAGTCGGTCGAATTCACCGAACCGAAAACAGCCCTCGCCGACGCGGGGGCCGACGTCGACGTGATCGGGTCCGAAACGGGCAACGTACAGACCGTCGAGAACGACCTGCAGGAGGCAGAGACGGTCGAAGTAGAGCAAGCGATCGACGACGTTTCGGCGGACGAGTACGACGGCCTCGTCGTCCCCGGTGGCACCGTCGGCGCGGACACGCTCCGGTTCGACGACGAGATCGTCTCGTTCGTCACGGAACACGTAGAATCGGGAACGCCCGTCGGCGCGATCTGCCACGGTCCGTGGGTACTGGTCGAGGCGGACGTCGTCGACAGCCGGACGCTGACGTCCTATCCGAGTCTCCAGACCGACATCCGCAACGCCGGCGGCGAGTGGGTCGACGAGGAAGTCGTCACCGACGAGAATCTGATCACGAGTCGGAAACCCGACGACCTCGACGCGTTCTGCGAGGCCGTCGTCGAGGCGGTCGCGGAAGACGTCGCCTAATCGCGGTGTCGGCTACGCCGGTTTCTCGCCGACGACGAACGTCCACCACTTGACGAACTGCGTTCGCTGGTACGCCTCGTAGAGATGTTTCGAGAGGTCGGATTCGGCAATGCTCGCGACCATGAGCGGCGAGCCGAGCGTCCGTTTCGTCACCACGTCGAACTCCTGGGCCACGAGTTCGTAGACGTCCGCCTCTGAGAGGTGACCGTAGATATCGGTATCCTCTTCGAGGAGTCCCAGTCGGAAGGCGACTCCCTTCGTCAGTCGCCGGTACAGTCCTGGGGTTCCTTCCAGAAGAACGACTCTGCCGCCGGGTTTCAGGACGCGTGCGGCCTCGCTGAGGATCCGCTGGCGGTCTTCCGGCGGGACGTGGTGGAGAAACCGTCGGCCGATGACGGTCCCGAACGACGCGTCTTCGAACGGTAGCGAGCGTGCGTCACCGGCGACGGCCGGGTCGGGAACTGACTGAGCGTTCGAGAGCCATCCTTCCAGACCGACGTCCGCGTCCGGGTGCATGTGCTGGCCGAACGCGAGTTCGAGCGTTCGCCCCGTCGAGAGACTCTCCGAGATGAGCGCGTCGTGGCGCTCGTATATCCGCGCCAGCAGCGGATGGCGTCGAATCTCCCGGGGTTGTTCTACGATGGCACCGTCTTGGATGTCCCATGTGGCCTCTGACATACTCAGTCCTCGTGCTCGCGCTTCCGCAGTGCCGTATTTGTTTATAGAGCGGCTATGCGGCCGAAATCGTGCCCTTCGCCGACAGTTCGCTCCCTCGCTGTTATCCGCTTACTACGAGTTGGTAACCGGCTGGCGACGCGAACGACCGCGCTCGACTGCCTGCCGGGCATTCTAGCTCGAGCTATCGTCGTCGCTCTCGACATCGATGCGGAGCGGTTCCCCGTTGTCGTCGTCCTCACTCCCGCCTAGAAACTTAGAGCGAACGTCGTCGGCGAGGGACTGCACCTGATTGCGTAGCGTCTTGACCTCCTCTTCGAACTCGTCGACCGATCGCTCGACGTAGTGGACGCGGCGGGTGGGGATTCGGCGGACGACGTCCCAGTCTCCGTCTTCGTCCTCGCCCATTTTGACTATCCAGTGGTCCTGAAAGTACGCGAGGTGTTCGTTCTGGACCGTTCGCTCGACGGTCCCTTCGTCCGGCGTCTCGTAAACGATAGTTGCCTCGCCGAGGTCCTCATCTACCATGTCTCCGACGACGGGTTGCTGTGTGTTATGTACTGTGGCCGCCCACACGGCGAGCGAATAAACTTTAAACCGGTGTATATCTCTTCTTTCGATGCCCCCTTTCGGGTCTCCGGTGTATGGCTCGTGATGTCCGAGACTAACCGCGTCTATCGGCTGGCGAAGCGTCCCGAGGGAACGCCGGACCGCGACACCTTCGAACTGTCCGAGGAGTCGGTCCCCGACCCCGGGCCGGGCGAGGCGCTCGTCCGCACGCTGTATCTCTCCGTCGACCCGTACATGCGCGATCGGATGCGCGAGGGCGAGTCCTACGCCGAACCGTGGGATGTCGGCGACCCACTGCAGGGCGGCGTCGTCGGCGAAGTCGTCGAATCGAACGGCGCTGGCTTCGAGGCTGGCGACGTGGTGACCGGAAACCTCGAGTGGGCCGACTACGCCACCGCACCCGGCCCGGAACTGACGCCGGTCGACCCCGACGTCGCATCCGTCTCGACGGCGCTCGGTGTCCTCGGCATGCCGGGGCTGACCGCGTACTTCGGCACGCGCGAAGTCGCCCAACCGTCGGCCGGCGATACGTTCGTCGTCACCGGTGCGGCCGGTGCCGTCGGCTCCGTCGCCGGGCAACTGGCGAAGCTACAGGGAGCCCGCGTCGTCGGGTTCACCGGCTCCGAGGAGAAAGTCGAGTTCCTCGAAGACGAACTGGGCTTCGACATCGCGATCAACTACAAGGAGACGGACGATTACCGCACGGCTCTCTCGGAGGCCGCGCCCGACGGCGTCGACGCGTACTTCGACAACGTCGGCGGCGAGATAACCGACGCCGTCTTCACGCAGTTGAACGTCGACGCGCGCGTGGCCGTCTGTGGTCAGATTTCGCAGTATAACGACGAAGATATTCCGGTCGGGCCGCGCAAGCTCACACAGCTCATCCAGTCGCGGGCCACCGTCCGCGGGTTCCTCGTCGGCGACTTCGAGTCGCGCTTCGAGCAGGCGACCAAGCAGTTGGGGCAGTGGGTCGCGACCGGCGACATCGAGTACCGCGAGACGGTCACCGAGGGCCTCGAGAACGCCCCGAACGCCTTCCTCGGCCTGTTCGAGGGCGAGAACATCGGCAAGCAACTCGTGCAGGTCGGCGAACGCGAGGGTCAGTAGTCACGGACGGCAGCGACGATGCCGGCGGTTTGGCCGACGTTCGTCAGCGTCAGTCCGGCGAGTACCAGCGCCGAAACAGGGAGCGCAACACCCGCGAGGTAGACGACCACACCTGCGGCGCTCGCCGCCGCCCCACCGGTATAGGCCCACGGAGTGCGGTCGACGTGTCGACCAGTGTAGGCGAGACCGACCGCTGGGACGACAGTGGCGGTCAACAGCGGTTCGATGTCGCCGAGCAGTCCGGCGACACCCGCTAGCGTGATGGGAAGGCCGACGACCAGCACACGTCGCCACACCAGCAGAACACCGTCGGTCATCTCCCGCCACGAGAGGACGGTGAACGCGGCGATTATCGTCGCCATGACCGCGTGCGCGATGAGTACTGTCCGAGCGGCCAGCAGGCCGAGGTGGGCAGCAGTGGCGAACGTCCACGCCAGCGGGACGAGGACGACCGGGCCGTTCTCTCTGAGTCGACGGAGCATGTTCCACAGTCGGAAGCGACCGACAAGAACGGCCCGAATGCGGTAACTCGCTGCTACTGCCTCTCTACCGTCGTTCTGTGGTCTGATGGTCGTACCGGAACTGTTATCCGTGGTCCCGGCATCTTTGGAGATGCAATGGCGAAAGGAACGGTTGATTTCTTCAACGACACTGGCGGTTACGGTTTCATCGACACTGAGGACGCGGACGAGGACGTTTTCTTCCACATGGAAGACGTCGGCGGTCCTGACCTCGAAGAGGGGCAGGAAGTCGAGTTCGACATCGAGCAGGCGGACAAGGGTCCGCGCGCAACCAACGTTACACGGCTCTAACAATGGCGAAAGGCAAAGTCGACTTCTTCAACGACACTGGCGGGTACGGTTTCATCGAAACAGAGGATGCGGACGAGGACGTGTTCTTCCACATGGAAGACGTCGGCGGTCCTGACCTCGAAGAGGGGCAGGAAGTCGAGTTCGACATCGAGCAAGCGGACAAGGGTCCGCGCGCGACGAACCTCGAACGGCTGTAAGACGGACTTCTTGTCTACAGTCTCGCAATTATTCTCACCGACGAGCGACTGCTGTCGCCTGGCGTGTAACCGTCGTCCACCGCGTGCTCACTCGGTCGAGAGCGGCGTCTCTGCCCGATAGACGAGTTCCATCGGGAGTCCCGCCGCATCCGTCGGCGGCTCGGACGGGAGCGTCCGTAGGTCGCCGTCGGCGGGCCGCGCGGTGTACGCGAGCGCCACGGTGTCTAAGACGTCGGCGACGGTTACGTCGTGGCCGTCGGTCGCCTCGGCTACTCGTTGGACCAGTGGTGCCGCGTCGCGGTCGTAGTTGACGAGCGTCCGCATCCGCTCCGCGTAGCCGCCGGCTGTCTCGCGGGGGTATTCCAGCGGTTCTCCCGCGAACGCGCGAAAGCAAAGCTCCGGGTGGGACTCGCGAACGACGGCGGCGGCTTCGGGGACTTCCCGAAGGAGTTCGTCACACATGGCGATTCCCTCGCGGCGGGCGAACGCCGCCTCCGAGAGTTCCTGCCCGCTCTTTCGCTCGTGAACCCGATTCGCCGTGGAGTAACGCCGTTTTCGGGTCGCCTCCCGCACGGGCGGGTCGAATACGGCCACGCTTCGGGGGCCGAGCACCGTTCGGGCGAGTTCGTCACAGCGACGAACCGGATCGCCAGACTCGACGAGCCCGATGGGGATGTCAACCAATATCCGCGCGGCGGTCTCCTCGTATCCCGACCAGCAGTCGCCGATGCTGTCGCAACGCTTGGTGTGGTCGTACCCGTCCGGTCCGAACGCTACCGCGAGACACGGCCCGTCACCGCAAACGACACCCACGTACAGGTCTCCGGCCATCACTCAAACTCGGTGACGGGGGCGCAAAAGTCTGACCCGCGTTTACTATCCGACTCGTCTTCCGGCTATCTCTCGCATCGCCACCAATCATTTCTCCGTGTCGGTCGACGGGACAGACATGGACGGCGTCGTATTGGCCGCCGGGAAGGGGTCTCGGATGCAACCGCTCACTGAACAGCGGCCGAAGGGGCTGGTCGAAGTTGCCGGGCGTCCGCTACTCTCGTATGCTTTCGACGCGCTGCTGTCGGTCGGGTGTGACCGACTGGTCGTCGTGGTCGGCTACCGGGGCGACGATATCGTCGCCCACTACGGCGAGTCGTATCGGGAGACGCCGCTCGGCTACGTCGAACAGCCCGATCGACTCGGAACGGCCCACGCCCTTCGGCAGGCGTTCCCAGTCGAAGAATCTCCCGTGGTCGTGATGAACGGCGACAACGTCTGCCGTGCCAATCTAGATGCCGCCGTCCGGCGACACCGCGAGACGGACGCCGCCGCGACGCTACTGGTCGAACCCGTCGCGCGCGAGCAGGCCCGGACGACCGGCGTCGTCGAGACGGACGCCGACGGCCGGGTTACTGGCCTCGTCGAGAAACCCGATGACCCGCCGTCGTCGCTCGCCACGCGCGGATTCTACGTCTTCGACGCCGAAATCGATCCGGCGGTTCGACTCGTCACGCCGTCGGCCCGCGGCGAGTACGAACTCGCCGACGCCATCGACCTCCTCGTCCACGCGGGCCACCGCGTCGAGGCGGTCGAACTCGACGGCTGGTGTCACAACGTGAACGAACCCGCCGACCGCGAGCGCGTCGCCGACCGACTGCGGTAGCTATCGAGCAGAGAAAACGGGAGAATACGCGGTCGAATTACCCTTCCATCCCGCTAAAGGATAGGCCGCCCTCGATGTACCGCTGTGCGAAGAGGTACACCAGCATGATGGGCAGCGCGAAGGTGAGCGCGAACGCGGAGAAGCGCGCCCACGGGATGGAGTACTCGTCGACCAACGAGTACAGACCGACCGGGAGCGTGTAGTTCTCGGTGCCCAACAGCGTCTGGGCGACGACGAACTCGGTCCACCCGGTCAGGAAGATGAAGATGAAGATGGTCGCCAGACCGGCGGCGGACATCGGGAGAATGACCTCCGTGACGACCCGCCACGGCGGCGCGCCGTCGACGACGGCGGCCTCCTCGTAGGAGACCGGGATGCCGTCCATGTACGTCTTCAATAGCCACGTGTTGAACGGCACGGCCGTCGCAGCGTAGTACACCGCAAGCGCTAGCTTGCTGTCGTTGAGCCCGAACTGGACGTAGATAGCGTACATCCCGATCAGCAGGGCGACGCCGAGGCCGCCTCCAACCTGCGTCAACAGGACGTAGAGGAACAGTACCTTCCGACGAAAGAGGAACTCACGGCGCGACAGTGCATACGACGCCGGAATAATCAGTGCCATCGCGATGAGTACCGTCGGGATAGCGACAGTGACGCTGTTCCAGAGGTACGTCTTGAAGCTCGAGGGACGCTCGACACCGTAGGCCGAGGCGTCCAGTAGCATGACTTCGGGCGTGACTAGCGAGAGGTTGCTCAGCGGAATCGAGACGACCAGACTGGGTATCCCGATATCACCGAGTACCCAGATAAATGGCTGCAACGTCGGGTTTTCCGGGAAGAGACTGAAGTCGTTCGAGGTGTATAACGAGGCACCGCTGCCAGATAGCGCCGCCGTCAGGATCCAGTAGATGGGAAAGAGCAACAATAACACGACGACGAGTGCTACGATGGTCCCACCGATGATCTTCAGCACTTCGCTGGCTGGCAACTCCCCGTTCTGCACGCTCCGAGCGGTGTGTCGCCAATCACGAAGCGTTCGGGCAGGTGCGGTCGCGACGTTCTTTGCGTCTTCTGCGAGCTTTCGTGTGATACTACTCAGTAGATCCATCAGTCGTTCACCCCGTCGGCGAGTCGTCCTTTCTTGACGTTCAGCCACATGAACGCGCCGATGAACACCAGCGCGATGATGCTAATGGTCGCCCCACGGCCGTACTTCTGGAAGCTCAGCGCTTCCCGGTAGCCGTAGACGATGATGAGCTCGTTGGCTCTGGCCGGGCCGCCCTGGTTGAACACGTACGGGATCAGGAACTGCTGGAACGACGCTGCCGAGGTGAGAATCGTCGCGAACAGCACCGGCCGCTTGATCGACGGTAAGGTGACGTGGAAGAACCGCGAGAAGAAGCCGGCTCCGTCGACGACGGCGGCCTCGTGTAGCTCCTCCGAGACGTCCTGTAGGGCGCTGACGGTGATGATGACCATGAACGGGTACGCGAGCCACATTTCGGTGACGTTGTAAGCGATAAAGGCCGTCCAGCGGCCCGAAAGCCAACCGACGCTCTGGAAGCCTAGCCCCGTTAATAGCTGGTTCATCAGTCCGAAATCAGCCGAGCTGAAGATTCCGCGCCACACCGTGATGGTGAAGATGGCTGGCAGTCCCATCGGGAGGATGATGAACGAACGCATCAGCCGCTTGCCGCGGACGTAGTCGCTTGTCACGACTAGTGCGACCGACACCGACAGGAATATCTTCAGGATGACGCTCGTCGCTACGAACAGCCACGTCACGCCGAAGGAGTTCCAGAACTGTCCGTCGGTCAGGACGCTCACGTAGTTCTCGATACCAACGAACGACGCCTCGCCGAAGGTTAACACCGCGATGATGCCCTCACCGGCAAAGAGATTTGCCGGTTCGGCGTTGGTAAAGGAGATACCGATCAGGTAGACGACCGGAAACAGCATGAACGTCGAGAAGACGAACAGTCCGGGCAACACCAACAGCAGCGAAGCGTCGTCACTATCGAGGAACGGAATCTTTTCGACGCGGTCTGCAACGCGTGTTGCCGTACTCATTATGCGGGTTAGTCTTCCCAGTTGCTACGGACCTGCTCTGCGGCGGCGTCCATCGCCTCCTGAGCAGAGGAATCGCCGTTGAACGCACGAGTCAGGGCGTCGTTGACCGGCTGCCAGACACCGTCCATGTCGGGGTGGCTCGGCATCGGCGTCCCCTGACCGGCCGACTGAGAGTAGGCCTGCACCGTCTCGGGCAGGCCGTCTCCGCCGACGAGGTTGCTGAGGACCGGGATCGAGCCGAGGTCGCTCGCCAGTTTGGTTATGTGGTCCTCGTTGGTTGCGAACCACTCGGTGAACTCCCGTGCGGCCGCGGCGTCGTCGCCGCCGTCTTCCATCGCCGAGGCGAAGTACCACATCTGGATACCCGTGTACGGCCGCGGCTCCCCGTCGCTCATCTCGGGGAAACTGAAGACTTCGTAGTTGACGTCGTTGTCGTTGAGTGTCGCCAGCGACCACGGACCGTTGATGGTGAAGGCGGCGTTACCCTCGTTAAACGCCGCGGCCTGCGGTTCGTAGGTCGGGTCGTTCGGCATGTACGGGACGAAGTTCTCGAGCATGAACTCGACGCCCTGTACCGTCTCGCTCTTGTTGACGCCGAGTTTGTCGTCGGCACTGTTGTCGTAGAGGTACCCACCGAAGGCGTGCAGCCACGCGCTAGTAAAGTAGCCGTCGGCGAACGGGAACGCCAGTCCGTACTGGCCGTTGTCCGGGTCGTGATTCTCCTCAATGAGGGTGAGCATCTCGTCGACGCTCTCTGGCGTCGAATCGACGATGTCTCGGTTGACGATGGGCGTCACCGTCTCGGCACCGTACGGGAGACCGACGAGGTTTCCATCGTACTGGATGGCGTCCTGTGCCGTCTCCGTGAACTGGCCGAGGTCTATCGACACCTCGTCGCTCTTATCCACGACGAAGCCCTGCTCGTAGACGTTGCCAGCCCAGTCGTGTGCCCAGTCGAATATGTGTGGTCCCTCGCCGGCCGGAATCGCACTCGTCGTCTTCTGCTGGAGGTCGGAGATGTCCGCCCCTTCGATTGTGTTGCTGGTCTCGTCGTTGTACGTGCTGATGACCTCTTCACGGATCGCGAGCTCGCTATCGGAGAGCGAGTACCACGCTGTGGCGGTCCCGCCCGAGCCGCTGCTGCTCGACCCGTCCGAGCCGTCACTGGAGTTTCCGTCGCCGCCGTCGCTTCCGCCGTCGTTGTTCTCTTGGACGCTACAGCCAGCGAGTGCTGTCGCGGCACCGATACCACCAATCTGTTTCATCAGCGTTCTGCGGTCCATTGTCATGGATGGATAATGGATGAAATAGTCTTTCACAACTTAAATCATTCGGATACTCACAAACGTTCATCACATATGCTCCGACTGCTACAGCTCATGATGATCGAAGAATCACTCGGCGAGCGGGTGGCGTGAACGGTATTACCCGGCGCTCACGACGTAAATTATCCTCCATGCACAAAAGTAATACGAAATCATACTTCGCTCCTACCGCCAGTGGCTGAATCTACGGTTGACTATTCAAACTAAGTTCGAAAAATAGGAACTGTGAAATAGCGGGCTGGCAACGCTTGGACTATGCACCACCCCGGTCCACCACGGTTTTGCTCCGTCGGCGAGTCAGTCGAATTAGCGCCACGGCGGCCGGAGCCCGACGCTGATTTCCGATGGCGACTCGCGGACGTTCCGGCGTCGAGTTCGGTCTCGCTGGGCGACGGTCCCGTCGTCCACCTCGAACCGGACGCGCCGGGCACCTACCGCGTTGAACTCTCCGCGCCGGACGGGACGCACACGCAGACAGTGCGTGCGTTCCCGGCCTCGACCACGCAACCCGTTCGGTTCAGCGCCACTGCAGACGACGTCGTCGAAGGCGACCCCGCCGACGTCGCCGATGCCGAGAATTGCGTCGTCTTCGGGAAGTTCAACGACTTCACGATGGGCAGTCACTGGGCGACAGAAGAAGATGGCGAGTGGGTTCTGGAAACGGAACTCCCGCCGGGGACGCACACGGCGAGTTTCGCGTTCGACGGGGAGTTCGATCCGTATGCGACCGACGAAGTCACTATCGAGGGGGCCGGCCGACCGCGTATCGAACTCGACAGCTACCGCGAGGGCGAGGAACTGGTCGTCACCGCTGACGCGCGCGCCGCGCCCGACGGGAACGACCCCGATGTAGAGTTCCACTTTGACGACAGAGATTCGCTCGACGAATCGGCGGTCGATATCGACGGCGACGAACTGCGAGCGCCCGTCGACTCACTGCCGGTTCTCTCTCGCGTCCACGCCGTCGCCGTTGCCGAACAGCACAGCATCGCTGATACGCTCGAAATCCGTTCCGGCGCGTCCGGGGACCTCACGATCTCCCGGCCCGCAGACGCCCCCGAGTGGGCCGCCGACGCGACCATCTACGAGATCTTCGTCCGCGAGTTCGTCGGCGACATCGCGGAGACCTCCTTCGAGGAGATCGAGCGCCGGGTTCCGTACATCGAGTCGTTGGGCGTCGACGTGGTGTGGTTCACCCCGGTCGTCCAGAGTCCGACGCGACACGGCTATCACATCACGGACCTTTTCGACACCGCCACTGACCTCGGCACGCGCGAAGAGTTCCGGTCGCTGGTCGACCGCTTCCACGAAGCGGACATCCGCGTCATCTTCGACCTCGTCGTCAACCACACCTCGCGGGACCACCCGTACTTCCAGTTCCACCGCGCCGGCGTCCCGGAGTACGCCGATCACTACGAGCGCGTCCCCGCCGAGTCCGATGTGACCGATGTGGACTGGGCGGGTGACGACGCTCCGGGGCTTTACTTCAACTGGACGCGAATCCCCAACGTCAACTACGACTCGCTCGCCGTCCGCCGGTGGATGCTCGACGTGGTCGAGGAGTGGGCCGACGAAGTCGATGGCTTCCGCTGTGACGTGGCGTGGGGCGTCCCGCACGGCTTCTGGAAGGAAGTCCGCGAGCGGGTGAAAGCCCACGACTCCGAGTTCCTCCTGCTGGACGAGACGGTGCCACACCGTGACGCCGCCTTCCGGGAAAACGAGTTCGACGTCCACTACGACCCGGACTTCTATTTCGCCCTGCAGGACATTGGCCGCGGCGAGGAACCGGCGACGGTGTTGTTCGACGCCCTGGCGGAGTCCCAGCAGTGGGGCTACCCCGACCGCGCGGTTCACATGCGCTACGTCGAGAACCACGACGAGGACCGCTACCGCGACGAGTGCGGGCCAGAACCGCTCCGAGCGGCCGTCGGGGCGACGTTCACCGTCCCCGGCGTGCCCATGATATACTACGGACAGGAACGCGGCGTCGAGGAGCAACGAGGGACGATGCGCTGGCACGACGGCGACACCGAACTGACCGACTTTCACCGCCGACTGGTGACTGTTCGGGACGAACATCCCGCGCTGCGCGCGCCCGGCGTCGACCCGGTAGAGTGGACCGTCGTCGACGGTGACGAGAATGGTGTCGTCGCCTACGAGCGCGCCGACGACGAGGAGACGCTCGTGGTCGTCCTGAACTTCGCCGCCAAGGACGCGACCGTTACCCTCGACCGCGAGGTGACCGGTCGCGACCTCCTCTCAGAGACTGACGTGACGACCGACGACGGTCTGCGGGTCGCCGACGTGGTCGTGACGCGCGTCGCGGAGTGACGTGAGAACTCACCGGCTATAGAGCGACCCTCCCGCTTGCGATGGCGCTCCTTCTCAGGGGGCAGCCGTGATACACGGCCCGTTTCACAAACTCTCCTCGTGAGGGGTTTAGATGCTGGTTAAATGCTGCGGGTTATTGTTTCATATAGTTTCTGGCTGCTACTAGGATATATTTGACTTGATAATAATAAGAAAGCTATTCGTAGAATCCGATGCGATGTCAAGACAGACCTCCGATAGTAGTACCAGCCGCCGAGCGCTTCTCAAAGCCTTCGGCGGCGCGGCCGCCCTCACCAGCGTTGGCGGCGTCGGCAGCGCCCTCGCACAGCAGTCTTCCAATAACAGTGACAGCAGTGGTTCTACCGATGCTCTCACCGGCTGGACCTCCATCCACGGCGGGCCGGGGAACACGAGTTACGCCCCC
The DNA here is from genome assembly GCF_004681185.1 of Haloarcula amylovorans. Classification (GTDB taxonomy): domain Archaea; phylum Halobacteriota; class Halobacteria; order Halobacteriales; family Haloarculaceae; genus Haloarcula; species Haloarcula amylovorans. The sequence continues at coordinate 87,915 of NZ_SRIF01000005.1, forward strand.
GACGCGTCCGGGCCGAAAGAGGGAGTCAACCGCCGCTGGGTGGCGGACCCGGAACCGGGAAGCGACAGTGGCTACTCGACGCCAGTCGTCTACGACGGGACGGCGTACGTCGGAGCAAACGAGTTCTACGCGATGGACGCGGCCACCGGTGACGTCCGCTGGGCGTTCTCGACTGACGACTCCGAACGAGAGGCCGACACAGATGATATCGACATAGGAAACCGGTTTCATACGCCCGCGACGGACGGAGAGACAGTGTACGTCGGCACCGGAAACCCCAGTAGCATTCGAGGAACCGTCTACGCAGTCGACCCCGAGAGCGGCACCGAGAAGTGGCGTTTCCAGCGGAACCCGCCCGAAGGCCCCAGTCAAAAGAGACTGGCTTACACCACGATTACAGTCGACAACGACCGGGTTTTCGCTATCGGCCAGAGTACCCTAATTCAGAGTGTGCTCGTCGCTCTCGACGCGGAGACCGGCGAGAAACTGTGGTCGGCCGAAGTCGGCGGTGGTGACCCGGATTACGGCTTCACTGCCGGAGCGGCCGCCGCCGAAGACGGGATGGTATTTACGAAGGCCGACGGTACTATCGTCGCATTCGACGGTGAGACCGGCGATATCGTCTGGACATTCGACGGGAACGTCTTCAGTGCGACGGCAGTCCAGACGCTCGCCATCGACGATGGTACCGTCTACACGAGCGGTGCGGTTGGTGGAGACGAGTTCAACGACAACTACAAACTGCTCGCTCTGAACGCAGACGACGGCAGCGTCGAGTGGACGTTCAAACTGCAGACGAACGTCAGTCTGCGATGGCACGCCCCAATCGTAGACGACGAGTCGGTATACACCCACTACAGCCCCCGTTTCGACGTCGATGAAGAAGTTACCGCGACGGTCGCCGTCTCGCGCGAGGATGGCACGCTCCAGTACGAGGGTGCGAAACTCGGTAACGTCGCCGACGGCGTTGTCTACACAGAGGACGCCGCCTACGCTGCGGCCGACGGGTCGAAACTGTTCAAGTACGGCGTCGAGGGCGAGGGCCCTGCGGTGTACGGAGACGGGCTCTTCTTCGGTGGCGACCGGGTGTTCGCGCTAGAACCCGGTCAGGGGAGGGCGACGCTTCCCGAACCCGAGACCCCGGAGCAACCGGACGAACCGGCCGACGACCCGGATGAACCGACTGACGGTCCAGACTACCCATCCGAGACGCCCGACGACTCGGACGACGACCCGGTCTGCGAGGCCTAACGAACTGCCTGTCGGCGTTGTCACTCCTCTTTTCACTCCGATGTGTATCTCGTGACTGACGAGCAGTGCGCGCCGGCATAACGGTCGTGGTAGCCCCCACCGCCGAAGGCTACGTTGCTGATCAGTGCCTCTCACGCCGTCACTTCACCCCGCCTATCGTTTGATAGATGTGAACTATTGCCATTCTCACGGCTCGTCTCGGAAAAAAAACCTACGAAATTTCCCCTCATAGATTCACTTTTTTGGGGAACATTTATCATGCGGGACACGTACACGGGTACTAATGGCGAGTCTCGAACTGAAAGCACTGAGAAAGGAGTTCGATGGTGGGTCCATCGTCGCGGTCGACGACCTGGAACTGTTCATCGAGGACGGAGAGTTCGTAACGGTCGTGGGACCGTCCGGCTGTGGGAAATCGACGACGCTGCGGATGATCGCCGGTCTCGAACGACCGACCAGCGGTCGTATCCATATCGGCGGCAACGACATCACAGACGTTCACGCGCGCCACCGCGACGTGGCGATGGTGTTTCAGAACTACGCGCTGTATCCGCACAAGACCATCCAGCAGAACATGGCCTTCGGCCTGCGGATGAGCACGGACATGTCCGCGGAGAAACGCGAACAGCGCGTCTACGAGGCCGCGGAGATGATGGGCATCGAGGACTTACTCGACGACACGCCCGGGGAACTCTCCGGCGGGCAGAAACAGCGGGTCGCACTCGGCCGCGCTATCGTCCGCGAACCCGACGTGTTCCTCTTCGACGAACCGCTGTCGAACTTAGACGCGAAACTGCGGACGACGATGCGGACCGAGATCCAGCGCCTGCAGGAGGAACTGGGCATCACGTCGGTGTACGTCACCCACGACCAGGAAGAGGCGATGACGATGGGCGACCGCATCGTCATCCTCAACGACGGGAAACTCCAGCAGACGGGCAAGCCCACCGAGGTGTACCAGAACCCCACCAACCAGTTCGTGGCCGGGTTCGTCGGGTCACCATCGATGAACTTCATCGACATCGAGGCCACACCCATCGATAGCGGCGTCCGCCTGACTGGAGCCGACGGCGCGTTCTCCTACCACCTCACGTCGGGCCGGACCGACACGTTCGGCGACATCAGTGGCACCTACGTCCTCGGTATCCGGCCGGAACACGTCGTCGTCAGCGAGGACGGCGGAGAGGACGCCGTCCCGGCGACGGTGGACGTGGTCGAACCTATCGGGAGCGACAACTACCTCTACTTGGATCTCGGAACGGAATCGCGGAGCTTCGATACCGAGGACGCGCCGGACTTCATCGCTCGCGTCCCGGCCGACATCGAACCGGAGGTCGGCGACCTGATTCATATCTCCTTCGAGGAGTCTTCTGTCCACCTGTTCGACACAGAGACGGGCGAGGCAGTCACAGCGGCCGACGAACCGACCGTCACCGCGCCCCAGTAACGACCCACCGTTTTCCAGATTTCCGAGAACCGACCCGACGAGTGGCGACCGTGCGGTGAAAAACTATGCCGCTACTCCCCAGTCGTTTTGACGAGGGCCGCTCCCTGCGGTCGTCTTACTGCGGCTCTTCGCGTGCGCGAAGATCCATCGCTACTGCTCGCGGCTTCGCCGTCGTCGGGCGGCAACGCCGCCCGACTGCCTGCGGGACCGAAGGTCCCTCTCCGCTGCGCTTCTCTGAGGGCCGCGCTCCTTTCAGTCGCGCGCCCCTCGCTACTGCTCACGAGTCGCTACGCTCCTCGTTCACAATTCGAGGGTCTTCGTTTCACTCAGACCCTCGCTACTCCGCGGCTTCCCGTGGTTCCGCTCGCTGTTCGCCGGCCGCCGAGAGGTGGGCGATGGTCGCCAGCCGTAGCGCGTGTGGCCACCCGAGCGGCGTTGCGGAGTCGGGCGTGCCGTCGTCGAACAACTGTTCCGGAAGATAGCCATTGTCCCGGACGAGCGACCCGCCGGGGAGAATCTCGCTCAGGAGGTCCTGCGACCGACCGTAGGCGTCGGCAGCTCGGTCGTCGTCGACGGCGTCGAGGAGGCTGCCGAGTTCGGCGGCCGCGTTGGCTCCCCACGCCGTCGAGACGGTCCAGACCTTCTCCCCGGCCTGTCCGTGACAGCGCCAGTCGTCGCCCTCGAAGCGGACGAGTCCGCGGATGGCGTCGGTCTCACGTTCGAGACCGTCGAGCGTCGCCTCAACGTGGGTCACGAGGCGGTCGAGCGTCGTCTCCGAGAGGTCGGCGACGGCGGCGTACTCCCGGAACGCACCGGGCAGAGCGAGCGATCCGGAGTCGAGGCGCTCGTCGAGTTCGCCCTCGTGTTCCCGAAGCGCGTAGAACTCGCCGGTCCAGAGGGCGTCGAGGCCGTCGAGGACGGCGTCGGCCTGTGCCCGAGCGTGATCACGCAGGTCGGTCGACACCGGCGCGCGCGCGACGGCGGCGTAGGCGTGGAGGAAGGTGGCGGCGGTGTGGACGAACCGGCCCTGCATGTTCTCCCAGGCGTTCTGACAGGCGATGGGGAGCCCGTCGGCCTCCAGCGTGTCGTCGAGGCTCTCGATGGCGTCCTCGATGGACTGTTCGAGTCCCTCGGGGTCGTCGGGGTCGCCGGTCCGAAGGTAGGTGGCGAGGAAGCCGACGATACTGCCGGTTTGGTCGGCCTGATAGTCGGTGTCCGCGCCAGTTTCGAGACGGGCGTTGGCCCAGCCGGGCGCGAGCGTCTCGTCACCGGGCCAGACGCGGTGGGGCCAGCTCCCGTCGTCGAGTTGGCTCCGACGGTAGAAGTCCGCGGACCGCTGGTGCCAGTGGTCGATGTCGACACCGAGCGTCTGCGCGCTGTCGAGGAGGAACCGTGAGATCTCGCTGTCGTCGCGGAACCACGTGTAGCCGTAGCCGCCGGAGGTGACGTAGAAGGGGTCGAAGTCCGGGCCAGCGATGCGGGCCCCGTTCTCGGCCGACAGCAACGAGACGACGCGCAGGTCGGAGACGACGGTTTCGCGTCGAGGTGCCGAGTCGGGAAGCGACCAGTCGCGCGCCGCGGCGCTCTCGGTCTGAAGCGAGTCGACATCGGCGTACTCGTCGGCCACCTGTTCGACGGTCGAGAGCGCCGACTCGCGGTCCGTCTCGCCTCGTTCGGCCAGGAGTGTCACGAGGGTGACGGTCCCGTCTTCGAACGGTGCGGTGAGGAGAACGCCGCTGGTCATCACCGCGTCCTCGTACCGTTCCTCGTCGGTTCGGCGCGGGAACTCGACGGGGTCCTCGTCGACCAGTTCGTCGAATCGTTCGGGGATCTGTCCGTGGACCTCCTCGAAACCCGTCGAGGTTCCGACGTAGTCGTGCTCGCGTCGGTGGTAGGCCTCGACGGCGGTCTCGTGGAACAGGAGGCTGGTCTGGCCTTCGCGTCCGTCGGGCGCGAACCGCACGTACGCCTGCAAGTCGGGGTTCTCGGGTGCGTCGCCAGCGAGTTTGAACTGGGTAACGTGCGCTCGACCGAGGGTCAGGTCTCGCTGGTAGACTTGCCATCCCTCCTGGTCGTGTACCGTCACGACGACGCCCGCGTCGTCGTACCGCTGGTTGGCGTCAGCGTCGAACCACTCGCCAGCGACACCGAAGCGAGAGCTGTCGATGCCCGAGAGACCGCTGAGCGGATAGGAGTAATCCTGCAGTGCACCGTCGTCGTCGACGTGGACGAGGCGGTCACCCCGTCCAGAGAAGGTGCCAGTCGTAGAGCGGAGTTCGCCCGGGAACTTCCGGTCGTGGTCCCGGTTGCGCTTGTAATCGTTCAACGATGTCCGAAGCGTCATTGCCACTACCCACCACGTCCCTCATTATAAAATCTGCTGTAATACTTTTTCGTCCTTGAAGACGGCCGATAGCGTCGAGTTCGACCGGCCGCCGTCGCTCAGACCGACCGGACGACGGCCGTCGTCCCGATAGCCGGCAGTTCACCGGTCGACGCGACGACGGTGACGCGAGCCGAATCGTCGAGAGCGACGGTCACGTCTACGTCGCCGCCGTCTACGTGGACCGTCTCGGCGCGGGTCTTCACCACGAGGTCGTCGCCATCGGTGTGGCCGGTGACGCGCGCAGTGTCGCCGTCGCGCTCGACGCTCACGTCGAGTTCGGGGCCGGCCGCCAACGGACTGCCGCCGTAGCGTTCGCGGACGACGGCGGGCGTCTCGACGGGTTCGCCCGCGTCGATGCTCCACGCCAGCCTGACGAACTGCGCGTTGGTCCACGAGAGCGGCGTCGCGCTGGACGTGCCCTCGCCGAACTCCCAGTCGAAGTCGTTCTCGCCGTCCTCGTCCCAGACCTGTTCGGGGAGCATCCGCCCGTCGTTGGCGAAGGCTGCGAGCGTCGCGAGGAGGTCCTCGGGTTCGAAGTCCCGCTCGTCTAGCAACAGTTCGTACTCGCCGCGTTCGCCGGTGAAGAACGGCCAGATTCGCCCCTTCCCGGTCATGTCCGGTTGCCACGGCGCGCCCGGCTGGACGCGCTTCTCGCCGTAGCCGTCGCCGGTGTAGCGGTACCAGCCCGGCCCATGGGGCGTCTCAACCATGATGTCGTCGTCGTACTCCGCGACGGAGTTGCGAACCGTCGGGTCGTCGGCCGAGAGAATACCCAACCGAACGAGTTCGAGGAACCCGCCGTCCAAAATGTTCCGCTCGTCGAGCATCCCGCCGCCGTTGTTGTGAGTGCGCAACTCGCCGTCGTCGGGGTTGCCTTGGTCGGTGATGCGGACGTAGTACGGCGTGTTGGTATGTTTCGCGGTGCCGGTCGTCGTCGCGTGCCACTCTTCGAGATTTCGGACCCAGTGGTCGGCGACGCCCAGATAGGCGATGGCGTCGGCGTCCTCGCCAGCGTCGATAGCGAGGTCGGCGGCACAGACCAGCCCGGCGATCTCGGCGGCCGTCGTCGATGGGGAGTAGCCGGGCTCTTCCTCCCAGCGCTCCTGCTGGGAGTGCGGGCCGGTCCCGACGACGTAATCCGAGGAGAGGCGGACGTTCTCGTAACCGTAGGTCGCCTCCTCGAAGTCGTAGCCGTGGCGTTCTTTCAGTTGCTGGGCCATCACCTGCGGAAAGGCGATCTCGTCCATCTGCTCGCCGCCCCAGCGGGTCCGGCCGTCGAGGAAGGTGTTCTGCGGAAGGAAGCCGTCAGCGTCCTGCTGGTAGGCGTAGACGTACTCCGTCGCGTCGATAGCGCTTTGCGTGTCGCCGATGGCGTCGAAGGCGGTGTAGGCCTGATAGAGGTCGCGCGGCCAGACGTAGTTGTAGCCGTAGTCCTGCGGGTCGTTGGCGGCAACGGCGTCACCCCACGGGACCGAGGGGCTGGCGATGCCCGCGCCGGGGAACTCCTTGGAGTCGGCGGCTTTCATCACCATCACGGCGGTCTTGTACTGTGCCAGTAGGTCGTCGTCACCGGCGACGCTGTCGGGAACTGGCACCTCGTCGAGGTATCGTTCCCACGAATCGGCGTAGGCCGCACGAACATCCTCGAAGGGGTCGTCGAGGGCGGCTTCGGCGGTCGCCAGCGCGGCCTCGTCGTCGCTCTCCTCGGCGAAACCGAGCGCCAGCGTCGTGTCGTGACTCGACAGCGTGCCGGCCAGGACGACGTTGCCGCGGGCCTCGTCGTGGCGCTCGTCTGTCGCGCCGGTTTCGAGGAGCGTCGTCTCGACGGCACCCTCGCGGACGTCCGCGGTCGTCCAGTCGAATCCGTCCACGCTCGCAACGCCCAGTCCAACGTCGATGGGGTCGCCCTGTTCGGTCCGGAACGCCGGTTCGGCGTCCTCGGGTGCGTCGTGGGCCGCGAGCAGCGCGACCTCGCGTGCGCGAGCGACGTCGTGGTCGGCGTGGCAGGACAGCGCCGGATCGACGACGACGTGGAGGTCGTACCCCTCGCCCTCGAAGTCTACGTCGAGGAGGAGAGCGTCCTCGTCGGGATGAGCGACGTGTTCGACGGTCAGCGACCAGTCGTGGTCGTCGGTCGGCTGAGCGGTCTGCCGGAAGAGAAGGGCGTCCTCGCTGACGGATTCGGCGGTTCGTTCGACGGTCGTCGGCAGGTCGCGCCGCTCTCGGAAGGTTCGGGCGGCGTAGCTCTCTCCGTCAGTGACGAGAAAGTCCAGTTCGCGGACGTTCATCACGTCGATACGGGGGAATCGCACTTCGGTGACTGCGCCCTCGGTCAGTGTATACCAGATACGTGACGGGTCCGCGTCGTCGTGGTCGGCGACGGTGCCGAACCCATACTTCTCGCCGACCGTCCACGTCGCGTCGGCGGTCGCGGTCGGAATCGCTTCTCGTGTCATACGAGAGCCTGTACGACCAGTACCTTAATGGTTTCTCAAGTCGTAATGAACTATTACAACTACCTTGCCGCTGCTGGCGGCCACCCGCCGCTGGAGACCGAAACGAAATTACTTGCCTTACCGATGATTTTGAGATAACATGGACGATTCGACGCTCGCGGACCGGCTTACGCAACTAGGGCTCTCGGAGAAGGAGGTGGACACGTATCTCTCGATACTCCGGAACGGCGAGGCGAAAGCCAGCGAAATCGCCGACAACACCGGCGTCTCCAAGCGATACGTCTACAGTATCAGCGAATCACTCGAAGACCGAGGGTTCGTCGAGGTCAACGACCACGTCGTGCCGACGACGATTCGCGCACGGCCGCCGTCTGAGGTCATCGAATCGCTATCGAACCAGCTCTCGGAGATGGAGACGGCGCTCGACTCCCGCTACTCCGACACCGAGCGCCGCACCCAGCAGTTCGACGTCATCAAATCCCGTGTGACCGTGGTCAAACGGCTCACGGAGTACATCTCCAACGCCAACAACGAGGTCATGCTGTCGGTCCCACAGCAGTATCTCTCGGAGATCGCCGGCGAACTCGAAGCGGCCGTCGACCGTGGCGTGTTGGTGTTACTGGTCGTCAGCAACGCGACCGACGTCAGCAGCGAGGACGTCGCTGGGATGGCTTCGGTCGCCCGGTCCTGGCAGCAGGAGATGCCCATCATGCTCACCGTCGACGGACAGTTCGGGCTGGTCGCGCCCGCCGACATGGTCATGCGGTCGAACTCCGACCAGCGCGCCATCGCGTTCGTTCAGGAACAACTCGTCCCCGTCCTCTCGGGGTCGTTCCTCGGCAACTACTGGCCGATGGCGGCCGAACTGTACGTCGCCGAACCGCGCGAACTACCCGCGACCTACCGGCGGTTCCGGCAACCCGTGTTGCAGGCGACGCTCCGACTGCGCGCCGACGACCCGGTTCACGTCACCGCGTCGGTCCACCCGGTGCAAGCCGACACCGACGTTCAGACGCTCGAAGGGACCGTCGTCGATACGCGGCAGGGCCTCGTCGAACCACAGACCAACGCCTATCCCATCGAGCACACGCTCGTCGTCGATACGGGCGAGGAAACGGTCACGATCGGCGGGCCGGGGTCGTTCATCGAAGACTACGAAGCCGAGGAGATAATCCTCTCAGACTCCTAACGACGGCTCGGTTCGGGCCACCGGTAGATGACGTAGCTGTCGGCGTCGCCCGCGTCAGTCGGCTTCCACACCAGTCGGAGCGTCGCCTCGCTCAGGTCGAGGTGTTCGCCAGCGGCCGGGTCCACCGCGTCGAAGTGCCCGGCGTGCATCGTTATCTCGATGCCTGACGTGATTCTGGTCGGTGCCTGCGTCCCCAGTGGATCACCGGTCAACGGTGCGGCCGTCCCACCCGAATCTCTCGCGCCCGAGACGACGAGTGAGAGATTCTGCTTATCGAGCGTCTCGCCGCTCTCGAAGCTCAGATTCAGATACTCCCCGTTCCCGCTCGTCCGCTCGCTGTACTCCGCGACGATCGCCATCTGCGGTGCCTGTGTCGCTCGCTGGTCGCCGAAATCGAGAACGTAGACGGCGACGGTCGCCGAGAGCACGACTACCATGGCGACGACGAGTACCACCCCGATGACGGGACTGATACCCCTGTCTGTCTCCCCACGCATTGCTTGTGCTCTCTCGGTGTCAGCTAAAAGCCCTCTCCCCTACTCACTCCTCGATACGGTGGCCACAGCACCATTTTCAATGTGTCGAGGGAATCTCATTTGGCGATCCGCCAGCCAACTCGTCCCGGTTGTGTGCTGCCTCGAAGTCGAGGTCGGGACCGACGGCGACGATACGCTTCGGGTTCACGTCGGGATGGGTCGTGTAGTAGTGTTCCTTGATGTGGTCCATGTTCACCGTCTCGGCGACGCCGGGGGTCTGGTACAAGTCTCGGAGATACGGCCAGAGGTTGTCGTACTCCCGGATGAGCTGGCGGTTGCACATAAAGTGGGTGTGATACACCTGGTCGAAGCGAACCAGCGTCGTGAACATGCAGATATCCGCCTCCGTCAAGCGGTCGCCGGCGAGATAGCGCTGGTCCGCGAGTACGTCGTCCCAGTGGTCTAGTGCGTCGAACAAGTCCGTGACCGCGTCGTCGTAGGCCTGCTGCGTGTCCGCGAAGCCGGCGCGGTAGACGCCGTTGTTGATCGGGTCGTAGATGTCGTCGATGACACGGTCGACCTCCTCGCGATACCCCTCGGGGTAGAGGTCCACGTCGTTCTCGGCCACCGAATCGAACTCGGTGTCGAGCATCCGCAGGATCTCCTCGGACTCGTTGTTGACGATGGTCTCCTCCTGTTTGTCCCAGAGGACGGGCACCGTCACGCGACAAGTCACGTCGTCGTCGGCTTTCACGTACAGCTCTCGGAGGTAGTCAGCGCCGTACAGCGAGTCCTCGGTGCATCCCTCCTTCTCGGACGTGAACTGCCAGCCGTCCTCGTCGCGGTAGGGGTCGACGACGTCGACACTGATGGCGTCCTCCAATCCTTTCAGTTTGCGCACGAGTAACGTCCGGTGTGCCCACGGGCAGGCAGAGGAGACGTAGAGGTGATAGCGCCCGGCTTCGGGCTGGAACCGCGCGTCGGGGTCGTCTTCGATGCGGTCCCGAAACGTCGTCTCCTGTCGGTCGAACTCACCGTCGTCGTTCGTACTCCTGTAGGCGTCCGTCCGCCACTCGCCCGCTACGAGCATGTTCATGGTATCTTTCGGTAGACGCTCGACCCGCATAAACACCCCAGCGAGGTAACATCCGTGTCACCGCGTCGTCGCGTCGGCGGATTCGCGGCCGTGCGACCGTTCGCCACACATCGGTCGGCCTTCGAAGCCCTTATGCCGTCGCTCGGCCACGTATTCGCCAAGAGTACCTATGTCGGACAAACCCGCCTCGATGTACCGGGACATCGACAAGCCTGCGTACACCCGACGCGAATACATCACGGGCATCCCTGGTTCGAAGATTGCACAGCACGAGATGGGCCAAAAGCAGACCGACACGGACGACTATCCCGTCCAGATCAGCCTCATCGTCGAGGAGTCGGTCCAGCTCCGTCACGGCTCGCTCGAAGCCTCGCGCCTGTCGGCCAACCGCCACCTCATCAAGGAACTCGGCGAGGACGGCGACTACAAGATGACGCTGCGAAAGTTCCCCCACCAGGTCCTGCGAGAGAACAAGCAGGCGACCGGTGCCGGGGCCGACCGTGTCTCAGACGGGATGCGACAGGCCTTCGGGAAGATCGTCGGCACCGCCGCTCGCATGCAGGCCGGCGAACAGTTGTTCACCGCCTACTGTCGAGTCGAGGACGCCGAGCACGTCAAAGAGGCGTTCCGCCGTGCCTACAACAAGATCACGCCGTCCTGCCGTATCAAGGTCGAGCGTGGCGCGGAACAGCTGGTTTCGTAAAACCACCTTTTTCTGCGTTGGGTTTCCTCGCACGCTTCGCGGCGCTGCGGGAGGTGCGTGGCGGCTTCGCCGCCACGTCACTCGGTTGCGGGCCGTCGGCCCGCAACCCGCTCCTTGAAAAATCTGGACCAAAAAGGCCGGTCGCGCTCCGCGCGACCGATGAACCGCGGCGCTTCGCGCCGTGGATGCTTCGCTCGTCAGCCTGCCCTTCTCCGTCTTGGTGAGCGGAGCGAACGAAGGCTCGTCAGAGTAGGCTCTGACGGCGTCGCGCGCGATGAAACGCGCGCTCGGCCACCGCAGCCGATGAAATACCGCGATCGCCGAAATCCTATTCACCTAACACGTCGTATCGTCGAGTATGGCATTCCGATTGCTACTGCTCGTCACCGGGCTGGTTGAACTGCTCGCACCGAAGAAGATGGTCGACTTCTGGATGGGGGTGGCGGCGAAAGACGACGACGTGGAACTGCGGCCGTGGGTGTACTCGGTCGCGCGGCTGGAGGGCGCGATTATCGTGTTGTGGCTGTTGAAGCGCCGACGTGCCCGCGGCAGGACGGAGTAACGGCCGGTCTCGGCGGTCGACCGGGAGTATTTGTAGCGACCGCACCAAGCGACGGGTGATGCTGAACCTCGCCGTCACGACGCGGGAGGAGACGTTCGAGCGGATGCGAGAGCCGCTTTCGGCCCGCAACATCGCCGTCGGCCACGTCGACGGCAGCGAGCGGTCGCTGTCGCTTACTGACTCGCCGTTCGCGGCCTACGACGTGGGGTTCGTCTACCCCTCTCGCATCATGGAGGGGGCCGTCGCCGACGCGATGCTGGGCGTGCCGTGGGTCAACGACCGCGAGGCGATACTGCGCTCACGCAACAAAGCCGACGTGCTGACTCGACTCGGGCGGGCCGACGTTCCGGTACCGGAGACGGTGCTCGTCTCGAACCCCGCTGACGAAGCCTCCCTCGTCGCCGCCTTCGAACGGTTCGATCCGCCGGTGGTCGTCAAGCCCAACTCGACGACCCGCGGCGTCGGCGTCACGACGGCCCACGACCTCGATTCGTTCCTGGGTATCGCTGACTACCTCGATTTGGTCCACGACTACCGGGCGACTGGTGATCAGTCGTTTCTGGTTCAGGAGTACCTCCCCGACGCGCGTGACTACCGGGCGATGATCGTCGACGGCGAGTACGTCGGAGCCGTCGAACGATGTCTCTCCGCAGACGCCCGCGCGGGCGGGCGTTGGAAGCACAACGTCCACCGCGGGGCCGACGCCCAGGGGATCACGTTGCCCGACTCGCTGCGCGACCTGGCAGAACGCGCGGCTGACGTACTCGACATTTCGTATCTGGGTGTCGATTTGCTCGTGACCGACGACCGCGCCGTCGTCAACGAGACGAACGCCCGGCCAACCATCGACGACGCGACGAAGTACGAAGAGGGATTTTGGAACCGACTGGCGGCGTTAGTTCGCGCGACAGCACGGCAGTAGCAAAAATCGGTTGGACGCCGATGAGTGCGGCGTTACAGCTCGATGTCGGCTGAATCCTCTTCGCGGTCGAAGGTGACTTCGAGGATGCCGTTGTTGTAGGTGGCCGACGCGGAGTGTTCGTCGACTGCACTGGGGAGAGTGAGTCGCTCGTGGTACTCTCGCTGGTGGCTGTCGGCGTCGATGGTGAGGACGTTGCCGTCGCATTTGAGGTCGATCGCTTCTTTCTCGATGCCGGGGATGTCGGCGACGACGCGAACTTCCTCGTCGGTCTCGTGAACGTCAATGTGTAGGTCGCTCCCCCCGGCCGCACCGTCTCGGTCGATGTGGACGTCCCCTTCGGCACCCATCATCTCGTCCATCATCCGCTCTATCTCGCGGAAGAACTCGTCGAAGGGGTCGTCGTCGTCCCGTCTCATTACTATAGGGCCATTCGGTCGTATCTCTCAAAAGCCTTCTGTCGAACTCAGCTAATCTATTTCGACCGGACACACGGCGCGATGTTTGTCATAGACGTTCGTTCGAAACGTAACGAACACAAACAAACACGGCTCGAAACAATTCCGAAAACACTTTACTCCGAACAGGCACTTTACTAGCCGGTATGAGTGACCCAGTCCGCGTCGGCCTCAACGGCTTCGGCCGTATCGGCCGTAACGTATTCCGTGCTTCGCTGGAGAACGACGATGTCGAAATCGTCGGCATCAACGACGTCATGGACGACGACGAGATCGACTACTTCGCCCAGTACGACACCGTCATGGGCAATCTCCCCGGTGCGAACGTCGAGGACGGCGTCCTCAGCGTCGAGGGTTCCGACTTCGAGGCGGGGATCTTCCACGAGACTGACCCGACGGAACTCCCGTGGGAGGACTTAGACGTCGACGTCGCGTTCGAGGCGACGGGCATCTTCCGGACGAAAGAGGACGCGAGCCAGCACCTCGAAGCGGGTGCCGACAAAGTGCTCATCTCCGCGCCGCCGAAGGGTGATGAGCACGTTAAGCAGATCGTCTACGGCGTCAACGAAGACGAGTACGACGGCGAGGACGTCGTCTCGAACGCCTCCTGTACGACGAACTCCATCACGCCGGTCGCGAAGGTGCTCGACGAAGAGTTCGGCATCGAATCGGGCCAGCTGACGACCGTCCACGCCTACACTGGGTCGCAGAACCTCATGGACGGTCCCAACAGCAAACCCCGCCGCCGCCGCGCCGCGGCCGAGAACATCATCCCGACCTCGACCGGTGCCGCACAGGCCGCCACCGAGGTCCTGCCCGACCTCGAAGGGAAACTCGACGGGATGGCCATCCGCGTCCCGGTCCCGAACGGCTCCATCACGGAGTTCGTCGTCGACCTGAACGAAGAGGTCACCGAGAGCGACGTCAACGCGGCGTTCGAAGCGGCCGCCGAGGGCGACCTCGAAGGCGTGCTGGGCGTCACGACCGAGGACGTCGTCTCCTCCGACATCCTCGGCGACCCCTACTCCTCGCAGGTCGACCTCCAGTCGACGAACGTCGTCAACGGGATGACGAAGATTCTGACGTGGTACGACAACGAGTACGGCTTCTCGAGCCGGATGCTCGACGTGGCGCAGTACATCACCGAACAGTAGACTGGTCTCTCCGCTTCGTTTTCACCTCTCTCGATTTCGCGGGTTCCTGAGCCGGTAGTGTCGTCGGCGACTCGCGAGTCACTCGGTGGACTCGGAAACGCCTAAGCACGGGGCGACTGTGTCTTCGCGTGATGACTTTCCAGACGCTCGACGACGTCGAGGACGGGCAGCGCGTCCTCGTGCGACTCGACCTCAACTCCCCCGTCGAAGACGGCGAAGTACAGGATAACCGACGGTTCGACCGCCATGCCGAGACAATCCGCGAACTCGTAGAGCGTGACTTCGAGGTTGCGGTGATGGCCCACCAAGGTCGGCCCGGCCGGGACGACTTCGTCTCCCTTTCCCAACACGCCGACATCCTCGAATCCCATATCGACAGCCCGGTCGACTTCGTCGCAGACACCTTCGGCGAGGAGGCGCTCGACGCTATCGGCGAACTCGACGGCGGCGACGTCCTCGTCTTGGAGAACACGCGGATGTGCGACGAGGAACTGCCCGAAGAAGAGCCCGAGGTGAAGGCCGAGACCGAGTTCGTCCAGACGCTTAAAGACGAGTTCGACGCGTACATCAACGACGCTTACTCGGCGGCACACCGCTCGCACGCCTCGCTCGTCGGGTTCCCGCTGGTCATGGACGCATACGCGGGCCGGGTCATGGAGACCGAGTACGAGGCTAACACCGCCATCGCCGAGAAGGAGTTCGACGGGCAGGTGACGATGGTCGTCGGCGGAACGAAAGCGACCGACGTCATCGACGTGATGACGCACTTAGACGAGAAGGTCGACGCCTTCTTGCTGGGCGGTATCGCTGGCGAACTGTTCCTCCGAGCGGCGGGCTACCCCGTCGGCTACGACATCGACGACGCCAACCTCTACGACGAGCAGTGGGAACAGAACAGCGACAAAATCGAGTCGATGCTTGAAGACCACCGTGACCAGATCACGCTCGCAGTGGACCTGGCCTACGAGGGCGACGACGGGAGCCGCGCCGAACAGTCGGTCGACGATATCGACGAGAAGACGGTCTCGTATCTCGACGTGGGCAGCGAGACGGTCATGGAGTACTCGCCGATAATTCGGGAGTCCGAGGCCGTCTTCATGAAGGGCGCGCTCGGGATGTTCGAAGACGAGCGCTTCTCCGTGGGCACGGCGGGCGTCCTCGAAGCCATCGCGGACACCGACTGCTTCTCGGTCGTCGGCGGCGGCGACACCTCTCGTGCAATCGAGATGTACGGGATGGAAGAAGACGAGTTCGGGCACGTCTCCATCGCCGGCGGCGCGTACATCCGTGCGCTCACCGGCGCGGAACTCGTCGGCGTCGAAGTGCTACAGCGTTAGTCGCGGTCTGTCTCGGCGTGGCGAACGTTCCAGCCGTCTTCGAGCTCGTAGTCGGCGACTGGCCGTTTCTCGCGGGGACGCGTCCGCGCGTGTCTGGCCGTCCAGTCACCGTCGTCGCGCTTCGGGGGAGCCATCTCTGGCATACCACCGGATAGGGCCGTCAACGTTAAATTCCTTGTGACTAGTGATGTAAATATATTACTCGATTTCGAGTAAGTGTCTTCGATGGGGTCCGGTTCCGTGCTCGACGCGTTGCGAGGCGAAGCGCTTTCCACGCCAGTCGCCAAGCAATCGGTATGTTCACCGGGATTGTCGAGGCGACCGGCGAGATACGGGAAGTCGTGGACGACGAAGACGGCCGGCGAATCCGCATCGGCGCGCCCTTTTCGGACCTCGAATCTGGCCAGTCGATCAGCGTCAGCGGCGCGTGTCTCACCGTCGAGGCGTTCGCCGACGGGGAGTGGTTCGAGGTGTTTCTCGCCCGCGAGACGCTCGACCGGACCTTCTTCGACCGGCTGACCGAGGGGGCGACCGTCAACCTCGAACGGGCGATGCCCGCCGATGGCCGCTTCGACGGCCACATCGTGCAGGGCCACGTCGACGCGACGGCCGAAATCGTCGGCATCGAACGGGAGGGCGGTGGTCCCGCGAGCGACGCGAGTGGGATTTCGTCGTCCGAGCGTAGCGAGTACGACGGCGATTGGACGTTCTCCTTCTCGCTCCCCGACGCACAGCGCGATTACCTCGTCGAGAAGGGGTCGATTACGGTCGACGGCATCAGTCTCACCGTCGCCGCTCGCGACGACGACCGCTTCGACGTGGCCATCGTCCCGACGACGTACGAGGAGACGACGCTCTCTGCGAAGTCCGTCGGCGACCCAGTCCACCTCGAAGTCGACGTGGTGGCAAAGTACGTCGAACAGCTCCACTAGGGTTCGAACTCAATCTGCTCGATTTCGTCCGGGGAGCTATCCGTCACCTGGTGTGCCTGCTCGTATGCTCGCCGGTAGGCGTTGAGTTTTCGAAGCAGTAGCAGGCCGAACAGCGCGTCGTAGACGACGACGAATCCGAGGAAGGCAGTGAACTGGCTGATACCGTACACACCCGAGAGTACCACGGTCACGGGACCCGACAGCGTGTTGTACGTGGCGTGGATGAGCGTGGCGATGAGCAGCCCTTTTAGAATGATTGGGCCGGCGTCGTCCGGGTTGAACTTCGCTAACCCGAGGTAGTAGCCCGCGAACGCCGAGTAGATGACGTGACCCGGCCCGGCCAGCGCCCGCACGGCCGCGATGTCGCTGCCAGCGTTGATTGCCTGTATCGTCCCGTCGACGGCCTCGGTGTTCTGGACGATGTACAGCGCGTTCTCGATAGTGGCGAAGCCGAGCCCGGCGGCGGCCCCGTACACCGCGCCGTCGATAACGGCGTCGAAGCGGTCGTCGCGGTACGGGTACAACCGCACCGCGAGCAGTTTCACGCTCTCCTCGACGGGACCGACGACGAGGAAGAAGAAGAAGAACAGCCCGGCGGGTTCGAACAGCCCGAACCCGGAGCCGATGGCCTGCACACGGTCACCGATGACGACGTTGAGGATGCCCGCGAAGCCGGCGAACAAGACGCCCAACAGGAAGGTCCCGACCAACAACGTCAGCGGTTCCGGGCTGGTCACGTCCGCGCGCCAGATATAGACCGCGAGCAGTAGGGCCGGAACCGCTGAGAGGGCCGCGAGACCGGCGAACAGCGGCTGTACGCCGAGCGCGCCGAGGCTGCCGAACGCGATCTGCAGTATCAAGATGACGAGAGCGATGAGGATGACCATCCCGCGCAGCGCCCAGATGCCCGTGTGATAGAGCCAGTGGGCGAAGCGGTCCAGGCGGGACCGTACCTCCCAGTCAGCGATTTCGTAGAGGTCCGTCGACCGGTCCGCGTTCGATGCGACCGGGTCCCGTCGCTTTCCCATACTCACGGTCTGGGGTGCCCAGCACCTAACGGTTTGGCTCGCGGTATTCGGCCCGGAACGGTGTGCTCACCGAGACGAGAGGGTTTTGATGGTCCCCGGCGTATCGACGACCATGACTCTACGGGCAGGTGTCCTCGCCGTGCAGGGCGACGTCTCCGAACACGCCGACGCGATCGAACGAGCGGCAACAGCCCACGGCGAGACGGCGGAGGTCGTCGAGATACGCGAGGCGGGGCTCGTCCCCGACTGCGACGTGCTCTTGCTGCCCGGCGGCGAGTCGACCACCATCTCACGGCTCGTCCACCGAGGGGGCATCGACCGGGAGATTACGGCCCACGTCGAGGCCGGGAAACCGGTGTTGGCGACGTGCGCCGGCCTCATCGTCGCCGCCAGTGACGCCCACGACGATCGCGTAGAGACGCTGAACGTCCTCGACGTCACCGTCGAGCGCAACGCCTTCGGTCGACAGAAAGACAGTTTCGAGGCCCCGCTTTCCGTGACCGGTCTCGACGAGTCGTTCCCGGCGGTGTTCATCCGCGCACCGGTCATCGACTACGTCGGCGACGGCGTCGAGGTGCTGGCGTCGTGGGACGACCGCCCTGTCGCGGTGCGTCAGGGTCCCGTCGTCGGCACCTCGTTTCACCCGGAACTGACCGAGGACCCGCGCATCCACGACCTCGCCTTCTTCGACAGCGTCGAGACATAACGCTTCGACGGCCTGAATAGGGCCCCCGCCGACCGCCCGGTATGGACGACGCCGACGACGTCATCGACGACCTGTTCGCGGTCATCGAAGACCGCAAGGAGAATCTCCCAGAGGATTCGTACACCACGTCCCTGTTCACCCACGAGAAGGGCGAGAACGCCGTTCTGGAGAAACTCGGCGAGGAAACTACCGAGTTGATTCTCGCGGCAAAAGACGACGACCGCGAAGAACTCGCTCACGAGTCCGCCGACATCGTCTATCACCTGCTCGTCTTGCTCTCGATGAAAGACATGGACCTCGCGGATTTGCGGGCTGAGTTAGCAAAGCGACGATAGCGAGGGGCGTGAACGAAGCGAACGGCCCTCGAAAAAAGCGCAGCGGAGAGGGACCTTCGGTCCCGCAGGCAGTCGGGCGGCGTTGCCGCCCGACGACGGCGAAGCCGCGAGCAGTAGTGGGATCCCGCTCACAAAAACTGACCTGAGAGCTAGGTTTAAACCGCTGCCAAGTGGTTTCCTGATTACATGAGTGGGGAGACCGTTCGTGGGACGATAGCGGGGTTGGGACGACGAGCGAATCCGGCGTTCGCGGTCGGGGTAGTCGCCATCTCCCTCGTCGCACTCGCCTACGCCACGACAGTCGCGTCGATACAACAGCACACCTACGTCCACGTCATGGCGGGCGTCCTCTGGACTGGGACCGACATCTTCATCGGCGCGATTCTCGGCCCGGTCATCGGCGGCTTAGAGGAGAAACAGAGCGCCGCCGTCTTCGAGCGGCTGACGCCCAAGACCGCCTTCTTCCTGCCGTCGATGGCGTTTCTCACCATCGCGTCGGGCATCGCGCTGGCGCTCCGACTGGAGATATTCGCCCACTCGGGACCGTGGCTCGCGTTATTCACGGCGGCCAACGTCATTCCGATCTTCCTGTTGCTGGGCTGGCGGCTGAACGCGTACTCGGACTGGCGCTGGCAAGTGCCGTTCGCCGTCGGCACCGTCGGGTCGCTGGTGTGGATGGCGACGACCGTCGGCGCGTTCCAGATGACCGCCCCCGCCATCGTCGTGGCGCTGGCACTCGTCACCATCCTCTCGGTGCAGGGCTTTGGCTTCTTGATGCCCGGCGAGGTACGCATCTACAAGGAGATGGTCTCGGCTGCACCGGACACGAGCGTCATCTCGGCCGTCGGCCAGCAAAACGCCATGCTCGGCGGCGTGCAGGGCCTCGTCCAACTGCTACTCATCGCCGACATGGTGTATCTGCGCTGGGGCGGATTCGGCGGCCTGCTGTAGCCATTCGGGAGTCACTCGCGACTCGCTCACTCGTCGTCCGCCGGCGCGAACCGATGCCGGACGACGTCGCTGTCGTCGTCCCACTCGAACTCGTCGTGGACGCGGGCGAGCCGATCGCGGTAGGCCGCTAAGTTTTCGGAGCCTTCGCGCTGTGCGTCCTCGTCAGTCAGGTCGCCGAGCGTCCGTTCGGTCACGTCTGTCACTTCGTAGGTGGTGCCGTCGATGTCGAACGTGTCGCCCTCGTCGGCGTAGCGGTGACCGCGGTGCATCTGCGTGATCTTCCCCTCGGCGGCCATCTGCTGGACGTGCTCGTTGGGCAGGAGTTCGCCGGCGTCGATGTGTGCCATACCGGGCGTACGAACGGACCGGTGAAAAGCGTGGGTCGCAGTTGTTTGGGGTCACCTCGCCCTAATCCACGCGCACCCCTCACACGGCTGTCACCGATTGGACGCGTTTTTACGCGCTGGCCGTCTACGACGGCCCAATGAGCCATCCTTTCGAGAATCTACCGACGACGCCGACCGGCGAGGAGGTCATCGACAAGGCCTTCTCGCGGGCGACGCGCGCCGGTGGAAGCAAAGACGGCGTCGAGGCCCAGCAGTCGATGCTGATGACGGCCTCGAACATCGTCTCCGACAACTTACAGAACGTCGCCCAGTCGTGGCCGACCATCGACGAGTTAGACCCGTTCTACGTCGAACTGGCCGACGCCGTGGTCAGCGAGTCCGATCCGGCCGACGACGACCCGGGCATCGACGCCCTGAAACAGCACCTCTCGGAGGTCTCGTGGGCCGGTCGGAAGGCCAAGGAGATTCGACAGGAGTACGAAGGTCGGCTGGTCCGCGGCGATAAGGACACTGCCCGCAAGCTCCGTAAGCAGGCGTTCGCCCGCATGGCCGACGTGGTCGAGGAAGTCGAAGACGACCTCGCGGCCGTCTCGACGGCCCGAGACGCGCTGAAGGTCCTGCCCGATATCCGCCCGGACGAACCGGCCATCGTCGTCGCGGGCTACCCTAACGTCGGGAAGTCCTCGTTCGTCAATCGCGTCACGCGCGCGGACAACGAGATTGCCTCTTACCCGTTCACGACGACCCAGATCCGCGTCGGTCACTTCGAGGACCAGCGCATCCGCTACCAGCTCGTGGACACACCGGGGCTACTCGACCGACCACCGGAGGAGCGCAACGAGATCGAGTCACAGGCGGTCAGCGCGCTCGAACACCTCGCCGACGCCGTCCTCGTCCTCGTCGACCCCAGCGAGGAGTGTGGCTACCCGCTCGCCCAGCAACTCGAACTGCGAAACGACATCCAGACGCGCTTCGACGTGCCGGTGCTCACGATCGCCAACAAGAGCGACCGCTCGACGGACGTAGAAGCCGACCACTACATGAGCGTCACCGAGGACGACAACGTCGAGGGTGTCTTGGCCGCGGCCGTCGACGCCGTCGGCTATGACCTGGAACTGCCGTTCGACGACGAGTAGCGAGCGGAGAGTCAGTCAGCCGAGGGCCCCGAGTAGTCCGAGGGCCCACCGGACCATCTCGGACGCTGCGAACAGCGCCCCTTCGAGGCGCGAGAGCACCCGCCCGGTCCACAGCGCCGCGACCATGGCGACCGAGACGCCGACCAGCCACAGCAGCGTCGCCGTCGCCGTCCCGCTCGCCGCGAGGGGCCGGACGAGCGCCGCGACGCCGACGATTCCCGTGAGGTTGTAGACGTTGCTCCCGATGACGTTCCCGACGGAGACGCCGAGGCTTCCCCGTCGAATCGCCACCAGCGAGACGGCGAACTCCGGCGTTGACGTCCCGGCCGCGACGATGGTTCCCCCGATGACCCACTCGGAGATGCCCGCGCCCCGCGCCAGCGCCGACGCCGCCAGAACCATGTAATCCCCACTCACGAGCACCAGCGCCAGCCCGCCGAGCAACAGTAGGCCGTCCCGGCCGCGGAACGACAGCCGCTCGGTGACTGTGCCGGTCGCCGCGCTCGCCGACTGCTCGGTCCCCGTCTGGTCGGACTGTTCGGTCCGGAGCAGGTACGCGGTGTAGGCGAGGAACACTCCGGTCAGGACGACCCCTTCGAGCCGCGTCACCGCCCCGTCGAACAGAACCGCGACGCCGAGGAGGGTGCTCGCGAGCAGCGCCAGCCCGTCCCGTCGGACCAGCGTCTCGGTGACCGGGAGCACCCGGAAGAGGGAGACGACGCCGAGGATGAACGCGAGGTTGTAGATGTTCGACCCGAGGACGTTCGCGACGGCGATGTCGCCCAGTCCCTTGAACGCGGCGTCGACGGAGACGGCCAGTTCCGGCGTGGACGTCCCCATCGCCACGATGGTCAGGCCGATTGTGAGGTCCGAGAGGCCGAACCGGCGAGCAAGTCGGACGACGGCGTCTACGAGGAATCTCGCTCCGAGCCACAGTCCGAGGACCGACAGAACGACGACGGCGAGTTGGACGATGGGACCACCGGCGGCCATGTGTAGATGCTATCACCGATGGCGGGAAGATGAAAATTTTGTTCGCGAGGCGGTCGGGGCGACCGCGACCCGTCGGTCCGCTCACCCGAGTTCGTAGGTCACCTGCACCGCCGCATCGACGGTGACCGGGCCGGGCGAGATAACCGTACTTCCGCCGGCGCTTCCGGCGTCGGCGGTGGCCATCTCGGCACGGACGACGTATCGGCCGCTGTCGCTCGTCTGGATGGTGGCGACGCCGTCGACGGAGCGCCCCTCGGCGGCGGCGACGGTCTCGGCGTCAGTTCGCGCGCGGTCCATCGCGGTCGTCAGGGCCTCTTGTCGCGCGTCCTGTCGGGTCTCCTCGCTTAGGCTGTAGGTGATGCCATCGACGCGGTCCGCACCCGCATCGACGGCGACGTCGACGAGCGACCCGACCGAGTCGACGTCGCTCGTCTCGGCTTCGACGGTGTGGACGGCGACGTAGCCGACCTGTTCACGGCCCGTCTCGGTCCGTTCGTACTCGGGATGGATGCTAAAGCGCGAGGAGGTGACGTTCGCGCCCGCGTCTTCGAGCGCCTGCTGGACGGCGTCGGCGTCGCCGCTCAGGTTGTTCCGGGCGGCGGCGGCCGTCTCGCCGCGGCCGACGGCGGCGACGGTGACGGTCGCTCGGTCGGGCGCGCGCTCGACTGTTGCGTCCGCGCTGACGCTGACGGTCGCGTTCTCCGCCGACGGGACAGGGCCGCCGCTTGCGAGGGCGAACCCGACGCCGCCGGCCAGTAGAACGGCCAGTACACCTGCGATTGCGAGTGGTCTGGAGACCATACGCTGTCAACGCGCTCGACTGTATTTATGTAATCGTACGTTCAAAAACGCGTTTGAGCGTCGTGTGGACCGTTGTCGTTCAGTTCGACATTTCGCCGAAACGGGGCCGTCGGATATCGGGACACAGCGACAACAGTCCGTCTCAGATGGCGTGTTCGACGACCACGTACTGGACTGAGACCGAGACGTCCCGGCCCGCTGCGGCATCGGCGGCCGCGTCGATTTCGCTGGCGAGACTCGGTGGGTCGGTTCCGGGCGGAATCCCGACGGTGACGGTGACGTGGCGCGGCTCCTGAAAGATGACTGTGTTGGTCTGCTGGACCTCGACGGAAATGAGGTCGGCAGGCGAGGGAACCTCTTCGTCGATGCTTTGGCGTATCTCCCGGTCGGAGGTGGCTCGTTGATAGGAGTCGAGCGTCACGCCCCCGAGGAACGCCGACAGCACGAGGATTGCGACGACGAGGACGCCGATTCGCTTGAGCGTTGCCGACCGGGCCTCGCCCTTCTGAAACCAATTCACAGGTTGGTAGCCCTGATACCAGAGGCCGAGGAGGGCGGCGAGATTGATCGAGAGGACGTTTACGAGTAAGAGCACGCCCGACCCGAGGCTCACGAGCGGTGCGCCCCACGCGATGCCGATCCCCACTGCCGCGGCGGGCGGAATGAGGGCGACGGCGATCATGACGCCGACGAGCGCCGTCGAGACACCGCTGGTGAGGCTGAGGATGCCTGCCGCGCCAGCGCCTAACGCGACGGCGAGCGAGAGGAAATCGGGGGCGACGCGCTCGCCGATCTGGTCGATGGTGGTGATGTCGGTGATGGGCGGGATGACGTTGGCCATCCGAACGAAGAAGGCGAACACCGCGGCGCTGGCGATAGACAGGAGGAGGCCGAGCGCCTGTAGTTTCACGCCGCGGCGGAACATCTCCTGGTCGTCGACGACGGTGCCGACGTTCGCCGACAGGGCCGGGCCGATGAGCGGCGCGATGACCATCGACCCGACGATGACCGCCGCCGAGTTCAACAGGAGGCCGGCGGTGGCGACGACTGCGCTGATGACGGTCATTACGGCGTAGATGGGGAACGCTGGGGCGAGTTCGTTGGCCTTCGCCGTCAGTTCCTCACGGGCGATACGGTCTTCGCTCTCCTCCTCGGCGTACTTCTCCTGCAGTTCGTCGAACTGCCGGGAGATGACGGTGCTCGCGTCGACGACGACGGTGTAGGTATCCTCGTCTAGGCCCACCTCGCGTAGTGCCGCGAGGACGGGTTCGAGCGCCTCCGTCGGAATGGGGAACGAGACCACGGCCGCGATGTCCCGATTGCTCGTCTCGTCGGTGACGACGTAGTCGATCCCCTCGCCGTCGAGGACGTCGAGCGCGGCTTCGAGTTTGCCCGTCGGGACCGTGAGTTGTACCAACCGCACGGCTACTGGTGAGAGTGCGTCGAATAAAAACCCGCGTGGTCGAGATAACCGGGCGACGACTCCCCGCTATCGATGCGGCAGCGATTGCCGACGACGGCCCCGCTTGCACCTAACGGCGGCCTTTTTCCGTCTCACCCCGGAGAAAGGAGTATGGAAGTCTCTGCGGTCGAGGGATTGCCGGAGGTCCGTCCCAGCGACGACGTGGCCGAACTCGTCGCGGAGCGAGCGGCTCTTCGAGACGGTGACATCCTCTGTGTAGCGAGCACGATTGTCTCGAAGGCGGCGGGTCGACAGGCGGACCTCGACGAGTTCGAGGCGGGCGAGCGAGCGGAGCGGATCGCCGAGCGAATCGGGTCGATTACCGGTGAGGAGAAAGACCCCCGGTTCGCACAGGCAGTTCTCGACGAGAGCGAGGAACTCGTCGTCGACGCACCGTTCATCCTCGCGGTCACGCGTTTCGGCCATATCACGGTCAACGCGGGTATCGACCGCTCGAACGTACCCGACGCCGATCTGCTCCTCTTGCCCGAAGACCCGACCGGAAGCGCCGAGGCGATTCGTGCGGGCATCCGCGAGCGCACGGGGGCAGACGTGGCCATCGTCGTCACGGACACCTCCGGTCGGCCGTTCCGCCTCGGCCAACGCGGGGTCGCCCTCGGTTGGGCGGGCATCCCCGCCGCCCGCGACTGGCGCGGCGAACACGACCGCGACGGGCGCGAACTCGGCGTGACGGTACAGGCCGTCGTGGACGAACTCGCTGCCGCGGGCAACCTCGTCACCGGCGAGGGCGGTGGCGGCACGCCGGTCGCTCTCGTCCGCGACTTCGACTTCGGCGACCACGGCGAGAGCGACTCCCTCTACCGCTCGCCGGAGAACGACATCGTCAGGCAGGCGCTCAGAGAGTGGTCTCATGAACGCGATTGAACTCACCCCGGAACACCCGGTCGCACAGCTCTCGGATTTCGCCGTTCAGGCCGAGAAACAGGAATTCGACGCCGTCTTCGTCAGCCACCACTACAACAACCGCGACCAGTTCATGGCGCTCGCGGAGATGGCGAACAGGACCGAAGACGTCCTGCTCGGGCCGGGCATCGCCAACCCCTACGAGACGCACCCGGTGACGCTGGCCTCGCGGGTCGGGACCCTCTCGGAGATGAGCGACGGCCGCGCCGTCTTCGGCGTCGGCCCCGGCGACAAATCCACGATTCGGAATCTCGGATTCGACCACGACGACGCACTGCGTCGCGTCTTGGAGACGCTCAAAGTCGCCGAGCGGCTCTGGGACGGCGAACGCGTCGACCACGACGGGACCTTCGAGGCGGTCGACGCGGGCCTCAACTACGATATCGTCGGCGAGATTCCGACGTACGTCGGCGCACAGGGACCACACATGACGCGAATGGCAGCGAAACACGCTGACGGCGCGCTGTACAACGGCGCGCACCCGAAGGACCTCGCGTGGGCGCAAGAACAGGTCGAGAAGATGGCCGACGAGCGCGTGCCCGACACCGAGTTCGACCTCGCTGCCTACGCCAGCGTTTCCGTCGCCGAGGACGCCGACGCCGCTCGCGAGGCCGCCCGGCCGCCGGTCGCGTTCGTCGCCTCGGGGTCGCCGCCGCCGGTGTTAGACCGCCACGGCATCGACCACGGCGTCGCCGCGGACGTCGGCGACGCCATCTCGGCTGGCGAGTTCGAACGAGCCTTCGGGCTAGTCACCGACGCGATGCTGGAGGCGTTCTGTATCACCGGCACGCCCGAAGACGTGGCCGACCGAGTCGAAGCACTCCGAGAACACGCCGACAGCGTCGTCTTCGCCTCGCCGCTCGGTCCGGATATCGAGGACGCTATCGGTCTGCTCGGGGCGGCGACCGACCGCTCCCCGGACGCATGAACAGGGAGACGACTGCGCCCAGCGAGAGGTAGCCGAAGACTGCCGAAGCAGCCCCGACCAACAGTGCGCCGATGAGGATGAGAAGCCCCGAAAGTGGGTCGGCCAGGGCGATTTTGATGAACTCGCCCGGTGCGTCGAGGATGCTCTGTACGAGTTGTGTGAGGAGTCCTTGCATGGCCGGGCATTAGCGGTGCCCCCACTTTGTGTTTCCGTTCGCGGCGAGGGCAAGACAGCTATTTGGCGCTCCCGGTCGGAGTAACTGCCATGAGCGAAGACGCCTCGCTTGACCAGTTCCTCGGCGGCGGGGACGACGCCGAGGCGGGAGAGAGCGATTCGTCGCCGGACGAATCGGACGCGGGAGACGACCCGGCGGTCGCAAATGTGGAGTCGCCGGACGACTCAGCGTCAGCCGATGGCACGGAACCGACCGACAGGGAACCGACCGATGACGGTGGTGTGACGCCGGCAGTGACGACCTACGCGTGGTCGGCCGAGGGCGCGGCCTGCAGTGTCTGTGGCGAGGCCGTCGAGCGCCGCTGGCAACAGAACGAATCGCTGGTCTGTTCCGATTGCAAGGAGTGGGACCGCTCTTGATCGGCCGTGTGGCAAAGGTCCGCATCCAGCAAAGTTACGTGTACGCACTCCTAACAGGTAGCTACATTGGAACTGCGCACGGTGCGGACGAGCGACGGGCGAACTGACTCACTCGTCGCGGGGTGGTACGCTCGCCCATCGCGCGGTCGGATGCTCGCCGCGCAGCATCTCCACACATGACAGATACGGATACAACACGCGGCCAACAGTCGGACAGTGCGCTCCGCGACGCGAGTCGCGTCGCGACGCAGGTAATCGAGAACGTCGAGGAGGTCATCGTCGGCCACCACGACGAGATCGAACACATCGTGACGGCGTTGCTCGGCCGAGGCCACATCTTACTGGAGGACGTCCCCGGCGTCGGCAAGACGATGCTGGCGCGGTCGGTCGCGGCTTCCTTCGACGGCGAGTTCAAGCGCGTGCAGTTCACGCCGGACCTCCTCCCCACGGACGTCACTGGCGTTAACGTCTACAACCAGAAGACACAGGAGTTCGAGTTCCGCCGCGGTCCAATCTTCGCCAACGTCGTGTTGGGCGACGAGATCAACCGCGCCCCGCCGAAGACCCAGTCCGCACTGCTGGAAGCGATGGAGGAGGGACAGGTTTCGGTCGACGGGACGACCTATTCCGTCCCGCAACCGTTCACCGTCATCGCCACGCAGAACACGGTCGAACAGAACAAGGCCTACGACCTGCCGATGGCCGAGCTCGACCGGTTCATGACGAAACTCCATCTGGGCTATCCCGAGGAAGCCGAGGAGACGGCGATGCTCGGCTCGGTCGTCGGCCACCATCCCATCGACGACCTCTCGCCGGTGGCGACGCTCGCGGACTTACAGGCCGCCCGGGACACCGTCGCCGACGTGACTGTCGAAGAAGCCATCCGGTCGTACGCGACCCGCCTCGCGCGCTACACCCGAGAGAACGCCGAACTCGGCGTCAGTCCGCGCGGGAGTATCTCCCTGCTACGGGCGTCACAAGCCCGCGCGGTGATGAACGGCCGAACCTACGTCGTCCCCGACGACGTCCAGCAGGAAGCGCCGGTCGTCCTCCCCCACCGGATTCGGACCGATAGCAGCGAGCAGACCGCCGACGTCCTCGTCGCGGCGGCCCTCGATTCAGTCGACGTCGAATGAGACCGACACGTCGTGGTGTCGGCGTCCTCCTCGTGGCCGCCACCGCCGTGGCCGTCGCCTCCCGATTCGGCCAGCAGGCACTGGGCGCGGTCGCCGGCCCACTGCTCGTGGGGTTCGTCGTGGCCGTCGGGCAAGTGTATCTGGCCGGGCCGCCGACCGTCGAGCGGTCGTCGCCCCGGCGTGGCTTTCCCGGCGACCACCGAACCGTCGAACTCACCGTCGATGGGAGCGGCGTCGCCCGCCTCGCCGACCGCCTCTCCGACGGACTCAGTGGTGACAGCACCGTTCGCCGCTCGCTCCCGGCGACCATCAGCTACGAGGTGACCTACGACCGGCGGGGCGAACACCGTCTCGGCCCGGTCGACGTGGCGCTGACCGACGCGCTGGGTCTCGTCGTCTCGAAGACGACGGTCGACGCGACCCGCGACGTCCTCGTCTACCCATCGGTGTACCGAGTGGGCGGCCCGGATACCTTCGTCCAGACGCTCGTCCCCGACACCGAGGACCGACAGGCGTTCGACCGACTGCGAGAGTACGTCCCCGGCGACTCCCTGCGGGACGTTCACTGGAAATCCAGCGCCAAACGCGACGACCTTCTCGTCAAGGAGTTCGCCGACCAGCGAAGCGACCGCGGCCTCCTCGTCGTCGCGGAGGCCGAAGACGGCCACGGAGACGAGATGGCAGCCGCCGCCGCGACGGTCGCAATGGGCGCACTGGAGAGCGGACTCGCCGTCGAACTGGCCGTTCCCGGTGGGACCGTCGAGAGCGGCTACGGCGACACCCACCGGACTCGGCTGCTGGAACTGCTCGCCCGCACTCCGGCCGGCGAGACCGGGCGGGCCGACGACGCCGACGTTCTGGTGACCGCCGACGAGGGCGGCGTCACCGTCACCGTCGCGGACCGCCAGCAGACATTCGAGGACGTGACGACGAGCCGAGACAACCCGCTCGTCGGGGAGGTAGAGACGTGAGCGGCGTCACCGACCGACTTCGTGGCGTCTCTCCGTGGAGCGAGACGCGGGTGCTCGCGTTGCTTGCCGTCGCGCTCGCGCTCGGCGCGCCGTTGCGGACGATGTACCACCTCATCGACGTGGTCGGCGACCCGACGCTGTTTCTCGCCGTCAGCGCCGTCTCGCTGGTCGCGGCGGCCCTGTTGGCGCGCTTCCTACCGCCGGTGGTAGCGCTTGTTATCGGCGCGATCCTGTTTGCGGCAGGGCTGGTGTGGTACATCACGAACCTCACGACGGATCCCGCCTTCGCCGACTTGCTCCGGGACACCGCGGCGCTGCTCTCCGGACGGCGACTCCTCCAGATAGCCAACGTTCGCCTGTGGGTCATCTCCTTCGCGCCCGCGCCGGTATTCCTCACGACGTACTTTGCGCTCCGGCGCTGGTACGTCACGGCGGTACTGGCCGCCGGCACGACGCTCGCCTTCTTTGTCCTGACGACTGACGCCGGCGTCGTGACGACGCTGCTCGGCGTCGTCGGGGGGTTCGCCGCCATCGGCTTCGGGAACCTCGATACGCTCTCGCCGCCGGACGAGACGATTCTGCCCGAGTCTGCGGCCTCCGCTTCGGCGACTGCCGGGAGTGCGGCGGCGGAAGACGACGCCGGCATCGATTCGGGTCGGCGGGCGGTCCTCGAACAGTTGGCCGCCATCATCGTTCTCCCGGCTGTTCTCTCTCGCGCGCCGTCGGTCTCCGGAAGCGCTCTCTCCTTTACCGACGAGAGCGGAACGACCGTCGAGGGTAGTCTGCTCAACGCCGACGAGTCGTTGACGGTACAAGGCGATATCTCGCTGTCGCCGACGGTCAGGTTCACCGTCGAGAGCGAGGAGCCGCGCTACTGGCGCGTCGCCGCCTACGACCGCTACACCGGTGACGGTTGGGTCCGCACTGGAAACGCGAGCCCCTACGGTGGCAACCAGCTTTCCGGTCCGCCCGGCGATAGCCGGCCGCTCCGTCAGTCCTTCGAAGCCGAGTCGGCCATCGGCACCGTCCCGGCGGCGTGGAAGCCGGTTCAGTACGATGGAGGGGTCGACGTGAAACTGACGACCCACCGCGGGTTCCAGCCGACCGAGCAACTCGACGCGGGCGACAGCTACGAAATCACGAGCGAGGTCATCGTCGCCACGCCACGGCAGCTGCGCGAGGCCGGCGAGGACTACCCCGACAGCGTGACACAGCGCTATCTCCAACTGCCCGACAGCACGCCCGACCGGGTCCGCGAGACGACGACGACGCTGACTGCCAACGCGGAGAACCCCTACGAGACGGCGCTGGTCGTCGAGCGCTGGTTGCAAAACGAACGGGAGTACTCGTTGGAGGTCGACAAGCCAGATTACAATGTCGCCGACCGGTTCCTCCACGAGATGGACCGCGGCTACTGCGTCTACTTCGCCACGACGATGGTGACAATGTTGCGAACGCAGGGCATCCCCGCCCGGTTCGCCGTCGGCTACACTTCTGGCGAACAAGTCGACGAGAACCGCTGGGTGGTCCGCGGGCTGAACTCCCATGCGTGGGTCGAGGCATACTTCCCCGACCACGGTTGGATTCAGTTCGACCCGACCCCGAGCGGTCCGCGCGAGTCGGCCGAACAGGACCGGGTCGACGAAGCCCGCTCGGACGGTGACGACTCGGCCGACACTGACGAGACGGGCGACGGCAGCCAGTTCACGCCGACACCGACGGCCACCCCACCGCCGCTGACCGAGACCCCCGAGGAGACCGAGACCCCGACGCCCACACCGAACGGCACCGACGAAGTGGCCGATACACCGACGCCACGGGGCGGTGCTGGCGGCGGCACCGAAGGTGGGGACAGTGGCACGACGCTGCCGGAACTCCCCTCGCGCGAGGAAGCCGCGCTCGGCCTCGTCGCGCTACTGGGGACGGCCGCCGGGCTCCGCCGTGCCGGCGTGACCGACCGCGTCTCGCGGGCGATCTGGCTCCGCTACCAGCGCCGGGAGGACCCCGAGACCGACGTCGAACGCGCGTTCCAGCGCGTGATGGCCGTCCTCGCCGACGAACACCGCCCCCGCGAGCGCGGCGAGACGGTCCGGGAGTACCTCGACGCCATCGACGCCGACGCGGATGCCCGGCGAATCGCGACCCTGCGCGAACGGCTTCGCTACGGCGGCGACGTCTCCGAGGCGGCCGCCGACGAAGCGGTCGAAATCGCGGACAGCGTGGTCGCAAACCGGTAGGCGCGGCTTTCGCCCGACAGTGTTTAATACGAAGGTTTCGTACGGGCCGGTGTAATGTCGGAAGTCTGCTCGACGTGTGGGCTGCCTGAGGAGCTCTGCGTCTGTGAAGACGTCGCTAAAGAGTCCCAGCAGATTAACATCCGCATCGACGAGCGCCGTTACGGGAAGGAGGTAACGATAATCGAAGGGTTCGACCCCAAAGACGTGGACATGGACTCGCTGTCTTCGGACCTCAAGTCCAAGTTCGCCTGCGGGGGGACGGTCGAAGACGGCCAGATCGAACTCCAGGGCAACCACACCGGTCGCGTCGAGGACTTCCTCCGCGACAAGGGCTTCAACGTCGCCTGACCTCCTAACCGTCGGAACGGTTCTGCGGCAGCTAGTTGGTGAGTGCCTACAGTGTCGTCACTGAATAGCGACAGTAATTGCCGACATCTGGGGGAGGATGCTAGTCGACGGTCCGAAACTGGCCGCTAAAACCGGTTGAGTATCCGTGCTCACGCGTCCGACTTCGATCGACGCGCGCTGAGAGGGTTGCGCTCACCCGGAGAAACGGCTGACTCGGGCGCCGTCGAAGGTGCCTGCAGATACTGACGGGACGCACGCCCCTTTACCGGTCGCTGGCTTTCCGAGAGGTATGACTCGTTCCGTCAGCTCCCTCTGGAGACAGTATCGGTCCGTCCCGCTCATCTACCGCATCTTCGTCGCATTCGTACTGGGCTCAGTAGCGGGTCTCGTTTTCGGTGACCGAATGGCTATCGTCACGCCGCTTGGCGACCTGTTCCTTCGCTTGCTCGATATGCTGGTCATCCCGATTATCGTCTTTACGCTCTTGACCGGCATCCGACAGCTCTCGCCGGCACGCCTCGGGAGAATCGGCGGCGCGACGGTCGGACTGTACGCGGTGACGACGACGATAGCCGGGATTATCGGACTCGCCGTCGCCAACGTCCTCCAACCGGGCCGAGGCGTTGAACTCGTCGGAGGCGAAGCGCAGTCGCAGTCACCACCGTCGCTGATGGAAGTCGTTCTCGGAATCGTTCCGAGTAACCCGGTGGCGGCGATGGCCGAGGGGAACCTGCTCGCAACAGTATTTTTCGTCATCGTCTTCGGTATCGCACTCACCTACGTCCGCGCCCAGAAGCCGGACCTCGCAGACAGTGTCGACTCGGTGTTCGAGGCCTTCGAGGTCGGTGCCGAGGCGATGTTCGTCGTGGTTCGCGGCGTCCTCGAATACGGCGTAATCGGCGTCTTCGCGTTGATGGCCGCGGGTATCGGCACCGAGGGTATCGGCGTGTTCACGACGCTCGGCGAACTCGTCTTAGCGATCGCAATCGCCATCGTCGTCCACATCGGTGTTACCTACCTCCTCATTCTGATGGTGCTGATAGCAGACGTCTCGCCGCTTGCCTTCCTCGCCGGCGCGAAGGACGCGATGGTAACCGCCTTCGCTACGCGTTCCTCCAGTGGAACCCTGCCCGTGACGATGCGAAACGCCGAGGAAGACCTCCGAATCGCCGAACGAGTGTACTCGTTTACGCTTCCGGTCGGCGCAACGGCGAACATGGATGGCGCTGCTATCCGACAGGCGATTACGGTCATGTTCGCTGCGAACGTCGTCGGGCAACCACTCGTGCTCACGGAGCAGGTGTTCGTCTTGCTCGTGGCCGTCCTCATTAGTATCGGTACCGCCGGCGTGCCGGGAGCGGGTATCGTCATGCTCACCGTCATCCTCACACAGGTCGGCCTCCCGTTGGAAGTCGTCGGATTCGTGGCGGGCGTCGACCCGATTCTCGGCCGCATCGCGACGATGAACAACGTCACCGGCGACCTCGCCGTCTCCACCGTCGTCGGGAAGTGGAACGACGCCATCGATTTCGACCGGGGCGTCTGGACCAGACAGACGAGTCGGTTAGACAGTGTTATGCCCGGTGGAGACTAGGAAAAATCGACTCCTCGACCCCGAGCGGTGCCTAGAAGAACTGAAACAGGTCGTCCCGTTGTGCTTCGTGCAGGTGGTGTCGTACCGCCTCGTTCAGCGCGTCGATGTTCCCGCGTTTGGCGCTGATTGGGGCGATAGTCTCCTGCCACTGTTGCCACGGCGGGTGGAGACCGAGGCGGTCACAGAGGTCGTCTAAGCGTTCGTCCTCGTCGTCGACCTTGTCCATCTTGTTGACGGCGACGACGGGTTCGACGCCGACCTCGCGGAGGAAGTGGAACATCTCGACGTCGTGGGGAATCTCGTCGGGACCGGAGTGGCGGTCGATGATGTCGACGACGGACTTTCCGTCGACGACGAGGATACCGACTAGAATCTTCTCGGCGTTGGTCTCGACGTAGCGGACCACGTCGGTCTTGATTTCCTCGCGGACATCCTCGGGGACGCCCTTCATGAAGCCGAAGCCGGGGAGGTCGGTGAGGACGAAATCGGGACCAGCCCAGTCGTAGTGGTTGGGCTTGCGGGTGACGCCGGGACGCTGGCCGGTGTCGAACGTGTGGCCGGTGAGCTCTCGCATCAGCGTCGATTTGCCGACGTTGGAGCGGCCGACGAGGACCACTTCGGCGTCGCGGTCCGGGCGTGCATCGAACATACTGCCGGTACAGCGCCGACGGGGAAAAGCGCGTCAGTTTCGCTCGGCGGGCCGAACGAGCGGACTACTGCTCGTGTAACATCACGTCGAGCGCACCGTCTCGCACCGAGGCAGTCATCATCGTCGTCCGGTCGGTGGGGGCCGCGCCCGTCGCGCTTCCGGGATTCAGCAGTCGCACGCCGCCGTGCGTCGTATCCACCACTTCGTGGGTGTGACCCGCGACGCCGACGGCGTCGCCGTCCGCCTCCTTGGCTTCCTCGCGGACGACACCGGCGACACGGTCCTCGTATCCTCGATGCGAGCCGGTGCCGTGTGTCACGACGAAGGTGACGCCGCCGAGTTCGACCGTCGCTCGGCTAGGAAGCCCGATACGCGGGTCCATGTTTCCCGAGACGGCGGTCAGCCGTGCCGACATCGCTCTGACGTTCGACAGCGCGCCCTCGCTGTCGAAGTCCCCGGCGTGAATCACGTGGTCGGCCGCTTCGATGCGTTCTCGGAAAGCAGCGGGTATCTCGGTGGCCCGCGACGGGATGTGCGTGTCGCTGATGAGTGCGACGTCCATGGCCGCTGGTTCGACGGCCGACGACAAAATCGTTGGTCCGCTACTCGGCAGTTTCCGTCGTCGTAAACAACCCTTCGAGTTCTTCGAGACGACCGACGAGCGTCTCGATCCCCTCGTTTATCTCCGCGACCCGCTGGTCGATGTCGTCGGCCGGAATCGCCCCCTGCGGCGTCGGGTCGACCAACTCGTCGTCCTCAAGCATCCGGAGCGAGTATCGCACCTTGTGCTCTGGAATCCCTGTCTCCTTTGAGAGCCGAACGATACCGATCGGCCCGTTGTCGATAACCGCTTCGAGAATCGTCAGGTCTCGTCCCTCCTTTTCGACCTGATTGCTCAGTCTTTCCATGCCCATAGAGAATCGTATCTATCCGTACTGTGTGCCGATACATAAACGCCCCAGTTGTGGCCACGCCGACGTTTCACTCGCTTCGAACCACGCTACTGCTCGCGGCTTCGCCGTCGTCGGGCGGCAACGCCGCCCGACTGCCTGCGGGACCGAAGGTCCCTCTCCGCTCGCTTGTCCGGAGACCCCTCGCTTCGCTCGGGGCTGTCCTGCTCGCGTGTCGCTTCGCTCCCGTTCGCGTTTCGTGGTTCTCGCTCGTTTCACTCGCTTCGAACCACGCTATTCTTCGACGGGCGTCCGTCGCAACTCGTCTAGCTGGTCGCGCAACTTCGAGAGCTCCGTCTCCAGTTCCTCGCGGCGGTCGATGAGCGTGCTTAGCTCCTCGGTGTTGACCGAGTAGTCGTTCTCTAGGGCCACGTCGAGGGCGTCGGTGGTCGCCGCCGCGAGGTCCGTCGAGACGCGCAGGACCTCGCTCGGCGTGCCGCGCGACTCGTACAGCTGCTGGTTGCCCGAGAGCGGGCTGTAGGCTATCATCGGCGATTCGACGCCGTGGTGGTACGTGACCGTGTAACTCGTGTCTGTCACCGGATTGAGGCGGTCCTCGGCACGCTCGGTTCTGACGATGTTGAACGGCTCGGCGAGCGTCGGATACGTCTCCGCGAGGTCTCGCAGGCGGTCGGCGGCGGTCACGTCGAGTTGGGCTTCCACGTCGCCGAAGAACTGTCGGGAGTTCGTCAGACTGAACGCGACGGTGTAGAACACGGACTCGTCGCTGTCCGCGAGATTTCGAACCCGCTCGCGCACCTCGCCGTGACGCCCCTCGATGGTCAACTTCTCCAGTTCTTCGAGCAGCGCCCGGACACCCTCCTCGCGTTCGAGGAACGCCTCGACAATCGCGCCGGGCATCGCCTCGCCCTCTCCGTCGTCCATGCCCTCCGTTGGAACGTGCCCACTAAACAGTCTATCGGCGACTGAGCATCGAACCGACCGGCAACGGGGACAAAACATATGCCGGATTGGTGTCTTGCTTCCTACGTCCGCCTCCCGGGGCGGGCCTATGACAGGGCGAGGGGCGCACACCCCCTCATACGCCACACTTCCTCCCGGTAGGCCATTGTTATAGCCGTACTAACCCGCTATCAGTTGCGAGAGCGGTCACTATCGACGTGCTAACCGAGAGGATTCTAATCCCTTTGTCTACGTTTCCTCAAACTCGCCGCCGCTCGGTGACGAGACACCTCTCTGGGGAGTTGAGTTAGAGAGAAAGCGCCCGGAGCGGGATTTGAACCCGCGTCACGACCGTGACAGGGTCGTATGATGGGCCACTACACCATCCGGGCACGCTGCCTTGCTGCACTTCTTCGTATCCCGGTGGTAGTATTAAGGCTTTCCAAAGGAAGGCGCTCTGTGATGGGTACCCGTGACGGGACCCAAACTTCTATATCTGGCCTGACCGAACTGGTTGGTACGCGAGTTCACCCCAACGTTCCCGGCGGGGGTCGGGGTCGAGTAGCTACTGCCGGCCGAGTTAGTAAGCGTTATACCCGTGCCGACAATAACGACCTGTAGTATCTCGTGACAGCAACCTTCTCCAGTAGCAGGCCCCACGCACACGCACACATATGGTAGATGTAAGTCAACACGACCTCGTCCCCGACCACAGCGTCGTCGACGAGGACGACCTCGAGGTAGTGCTCGAGGAGTACGACATCAAACGAACCGACCTTCCGAAAATCAAGCGTGCCGACCCGGCGCTCCCGGAGGACGCCGAGATCGGTGACGTCATCCGAATCGAACGCGACTCTCGAACGACCGATGTCGCGGTCGTCTATCGGCTGGTGGTGGAATAATGGATACACAGGACCGACGCGCAATCTCGCGTGAGTACTTCGCTAAGGAACGGCTCGCAGAACATCACTTCCGCTCGTTCAACTCCTTCCTCGACCGCGGAATGCAACAGGTCGTCGACGAGAAGGAGACCATCGACACCGACATCGGCGACAAAGAGGGCCAGGAGCCGGTGTGGGTCGAACTCGGCGACGTCCGCGTCGTCACCCCCCGAGTCCGAGAGGCCGACGGGAGCGAGGAACTCCTCTATCCGCAGGAGGCCCGTCTCCGCAACATCACTTACTCCGCACCGGTGTTCATGGAGATGGCCATCGTCCGCGGCGGCGAGGAGGAACCCGAGGAAGTCGTCGACCGGACCGAGACCAAGATCGGGCGGATGCCCGTCATGGTCGGTTCGAATAAGTGTAACATCGCCGGCTTCTCCGACGAGGAACTCATCGACATCGGTGAGGACCCGGCTGACCCCGGCGGCTACTTCGTCGTCAACGGCTCCGAGCGGGTGCTGATGACCAGCGAGGACCTCGCCCCGAACAAGATTCTCGCCGAGTACGACACGAAGTACGGCGACGAGGTGCAGGTCGCAAAGACCTTCTCCCAGCGCCGTGGCTACCGCGCGCTCGTCCTCTGTGAGCGCACCCGCGACGGCTTGCTGGAAGTTTCCTTCCCGTCTGTCTCCGGAAGCATCGACTTCGTGACGCTGGTTCGGGCGCTCGGCCTGGAATCCGACGAGGAAATCGTCCACCGCGTCAGCGAGGACCCGGAAATCGTGAAGTTCATGCTCGAAAACCTGGAGGAGGCCGAAGTCCAGACCACCGAGGGTGCAATCGAGACTCTCGGCCAGCGCGTCGCCTCCGGACAGGGCAAGAACTACCAACTGAAGCGGGCCAACTACGTTATCGATCGGTATCTCCTGCCGCACCTCCACGAGGAGGGCGTCGACGAGGAAGAAGTCCGCATCAACAAGGCGTACTACCTCTGCCGGATGGCCGAGGCCTGCTTCGAACTCGCACTGAATCGCCGAGAGTCCGACGACAAGGACCACTACGCCAACAAGCGGCTGAAGGTCAGCGGCGACCTGATGACCGACCTGTTCCGGACGGCGCTGAACAAGCTCGCCCGGGACGTGAAGTACCAGCTCGAACGCGCGAACATGCGGAACCGCCAACTGTCTGTCTCTACGGTGGTCCGCTCGGACGTGCTGACCGAGCGGCTCGAACACCCCATCGCGACGGGGAACTGGGTCGGCGGCCGTTCCGGTGTCTCGCAACTGGTCGACCGGACGGACTTCATGGGCGTTCTCTCTCACCTCCGTCGCCTGCGCTCGCCGCTCTCGCGTTCACAGCCCCACTTCGAAGCGCGTGACCTGCACGCGACCCAGTGGGGTCGCATCTGCCCCTCCGAGACGCCGGAGGGCCCGAACTGTGGGCTGGTGAAGAACTTCGCGCAGGCTATGGAGCTGTCACAGGACGTCGAGGACAATCAGGAACTGAAGCAGGAACTGGCGGATATGGGGGTCCAGGGCATCCCCGGAATCGAATCCATCCAACAGCAGCCCGCGGACGATTAATATGAGTCAGGGACGCGAAGCCAAAGTATACGTAAACGGTAGCTTGGTCGGGACACACCCCGACCCCGAACAGCTCGCAGAACAGGTTCGACAGGCCCGACGGCGGGGAGACGTCTCCCAGATGGTCAACGTCTCGGTCAAGGACCGCACCGAGGAAGTTATCATCAACGCTGACGCCGGCCGCGCCCGACGCCCACTGTTGGTCGTCGAGAACGGCGAGCCGCTCATCTCCGAGGAGGAGGTCGAGCAGGTCAAAGACGGCGAACTGGAGTTCGAGGAACTCGTCGAACGCGGCGTGGTCGAGTTCATCGACGCCGAGGAAGAGGAGGACATCCTCGTCGGCGTCGACGAGACGGAACTCACCGAGAACCACACGCACCTCGAAGTCGACCCGCAGCTGATGTTCGGTATCGGCGCGGGGATGATTCCGTACCCCGAACACAACGCCAGCCCCCGGATTACGATGGGGTCGGGGATGATCAAACAGTCGCTCGGACTACCGAGCGCGAACTACCGCATCCGCCCGGACACGCGTCAGCACCTGCTGCACTACCCGCAGCTCTCGATGGTCAAGACCCAGACCACCGAACAGATTGGCTACGACGATCGGCCGGCCGCACAGAACTTCGTCGTCGCCGTCATGAGCTACGAGGGGTTCAACATCGAGGACGCCCTCGTCATGAACCAGGGCTCGGTCGACCGCGCGCTCGCTCGCTCGCACTTCTTCCGGACCTACGAGGGCGAGGAGCGACGCTACCCCGGCGGACAGGAAGACCGCTTCGAGATGCCCGACGACGAGGTTCGGGGCGCTCGCGGCGAAGAAGCGTACACGCATCTGGACGACGACGGGCTGGTCAATCCCGAGACGGACGTCGGCGAGAACGCCGTCCTCCTCGGGAAGACGAGCCCGCCCCGGTTCCTCGAAGAGCCCGATGACATGGGCGGCCTCTCCCCGCAGAAGCGCCGAGAGACGAGCGTGACGATGCGCTCGGGCGAATCCGGCGTCGTCGACACGGTGACGCTGATGGAAGGCGAGGACGGCTCGAAGCTCTCGAAGGTCTCCGTGCGTGACGAACGCATCCCCGAACTCGGGGACAAGTTCGCCAGCCGACACGGGCAGAAGGGCGTCGTCGGTCACATCGCGCCCCAGGAAGACATGCCCTTCACAGAGGAGGGCGTCGTGCCGGACCTCATCATCAACCCGCACGCGCTGCCGTCGCGGATGACGGTGGGACACATCTTAGAGATGATCGGTGGCAAAGTCGGCGCGCTGGAAGGCCGCCGCGTCGACGGCACCGCCTTCACCGGCGAGGACGAGGAACGACTCCGCGGCTCGCTCGAAGAGCACGGCTTCGATTCCTCGGGCAAGGAGACGATGTACTCCGGCGTCACCGGCGAGAAGATTGAAGCGGACATCTTCGTCGGCGACATCTTCTATCAGAAGCTCTACCACATGGTCTCGAACAAACTGCACGCCCGCTCGCGCGGGCCGGTGCAGGTGCTTACCCGCCAGCCCACTGAGGGTCGCGC
Source organism: Haloarcula amylovorans (assembly GCF_004681185.1). GTDB lineage: Archaea > Halobacteriota > Halobacteria > Halobacteriales > Haloarculaceae > Haloarcula > Haloarcula amylovorans. The sequence goes on from NZ_SRIF01000005.1 coordinate 127,271, forward strand.
CCGCGAGGGCGGGCTCCGTGTGGGCGAGATGGAACGGGACGTGCTCATCGGGCACGGCGCGGCGATGGCGCTCAAAGAGCGTCTGCTCGACGAGTCCGACCGCGAGTTCATCAACGTCTGTGGTCGCTGTGGAATGACCGCCGTCGAGAACGTCGAACAGCGCCGGGTCTACTGTCCGAACTGCGAGGAGGAGACGGACATCCACGAGGTGGAGATGTCCTACGCGTTCAAGCTCCTCTTAGACGAGATGAAGGCGCTCGGCATCGCTCCGCGAATCGAACTGGAGGACGCAGTCTAGCATGAGTTCCCAACAGACACCACAGGAAATCGGTCAGCTCAGTTTCGGGCTGATGGACCCCGAGGAGTACCGCGAGATGTCGGCGACGAAGGTCATCACAGCCGACACCTACGACGACGACGGCTTCCCCATCGACATGGGCCTGATGGACCCGCGACTGGGCGTCATCGACCCCGGTCTCGAATGTAAGACCTGCGGGAAACACAGCGGGTCGTGTAACGGCCACTTCGGCCACATCGAACTGGCCGCGCCCGTCATCCACGTCGGGTTCGCGAAACTCATCCGACGGCTCCTTCGGGGGACCTGCCGCGAGTGCTCGCGGCTCTGTCTCGACGAACACGAACGCGACGAGTTCACTGACCGTCTCCAGCGGACCCGCGACCTCGGCCGGGACTTAAACGACGTGACGAAGGCTGCCATCCGGCAGGCTCGAAAGAAGGACCGCTGTCCGTTCTGCGGCGAGAAACAGTACGACATCAAACACGAGAAGCCGACCACCTACTACGAAGTCCAGCAGGTGCTCGCTTCGGACTACCCCGACCGCCTCGCCGCCGCGATGGAGGAAGCCGAAGACCGTATCTCGCCGCCAGAACTCGCAGAGGAGACGGGTATCGATTCGGGCCGTGTCCAGCAGATTCTCAGCGGCGAGTTCCGCCCGCGACAGGAGGACCGCCGCGCACTGGAGAAGGCGCTGTCGGTGGACCTGACCGAAGAGGACATGAACAAGCTCATGCCCTCGGACATCCGGGACTGGTTCGAGGACATCCCGGACGGCGACATCGAAGTGCTCGGGATGAACCCCGAGCGGTCCCGGCCCGAGTGGATGATTCTCACTGTTCTTCCGGTGCCGCCGGTCACCGCTCGACCCTCGATTACGCTGGACAACGGCCAGCGTTCCGAGGACGACCTGACGCACAAACTGGTCGACATCATCCGCATCAACCAGCGGTTCATGGAGAACCGCGAGGCGGGCGCGCCCCAACTCATCATCGAGGACCTCTGGGAACTGCTGCAGTACCACGTCACCACGTTCATGGACAACGAGATATCGGGGACGCCACCGGCGCGACACCGCTCCGGCCGTCCGCTGAAGACGCTCTCGCAGCGCCTCAAAGGCAAGGAAGGGCGCTTCCGTGGCTCGCTCTCGGGGAAGCGTGTCAACTTCTCGGCTCGTACCGTCATCTCTCCGGACCCAACGCTGTCGATGAACGAGGTCGGCGTCCCGACGCGGGTCGCGCGGGAGATGACCCAGACGATGAACGTCAACGAGCGCAACTTAGAGAACGCGCGGCGCTACGTCGCCAACGGGCCGGAGGGTCACCCCGGTGCGAACTACGTCCGGCGACCGGACGGCCGCCGACTGAAGGTCACCGAGAAGAACTGCGAGGAACTCGCAGAGAAGGTCGAACCCGGCTGGGAGGTCTCCCGGCACCTCGTGGACGGCGACATCATCATCTTCAACCGGCAGCCATCGCTGCACCGGATGTCCATCATGGCTCACGAAGTGGTCGTGATGCCGTACAAGACGTTCCGGCTCAACACCGTCGTCTGCCCGCCGTACAACGCCGACTTCGACGGCGACGAGATGAACATGCACGCCCTGCAGAACGAGGAGGCCCGCGCGGAGGCTCGCGTCCTCATGCGCGTGCAAGAACAGATGCTCTCGCCGCGCTTCGGCGAGAACATCATCGGCGCGATTCAGGACCACATCAGCGGGACGTACCTGCTGACTCACACCAACCCACACTTCAACGAGACGCAGGCGCTGGACCTGCTCCGGGCGACGCGTATCGACGAGTTGCCCGAACCGGACGGCACGGAGGACGGCGAGGCGTATTGGACGGGACGGTCCCTGTTCTCTGAACTCCTGCCGGACGACCTCAACCTGGAGTTCACCGCCTCCGCTGGCGATACGGTGCGTATCGAGAACGGCGAGATGACCTCCGGGACCATCGACGAGGACGCCGTCGGCGCGTTCGGCGGCGAAGTCGTCGACACCATCGCCAAGGACTACTCGAAGACGCGCGCCCGCATCCTCGTCAACGAGGTTTCCGCGCTGGCGATGCGTGCCATCATGCACTTCGGGTTCTCCATCGGAATCGACGACGAGTCGATTCCCCGCGAGGCCGAAGAGCAGATCAACGACGCCATCGACTCCGCCTACGACCGCGTCGAGGAACTCATCGACACCTACGACCGGGGCGAACTCGAATCGCTGCCCGGCCGAACTGTCGACGAGACCCTGGAGATGAAGATCATGCAGACGCTCGGCAAGGCGCGTGACTCCGCCGGCGACATCGCCGAGGATCACTTCAGCGACGACAACCCGGCGGTCGTCATGGCCGAGTCCGGCGCCCGTGGGTCGATGTTGAACCTGACCCAGATGGCCGGCTGTGTCGGCCAGCAGGCAGTCCGGGGCGAACGAATCAACCGCGGCTACGAGGGCCGTACCCTCTCACACTTCGAGGAGGGCGACCTCTCCGCGGACGCACACGGCTTCGTGGAAGCCTCCTATCGCTCGGGGCTCGGGCCGAAGGAATTCTTCTTCCACGCGATGGGTGGCCGCGAGGGACTCGTGGACACGGCAGTCCGTACCTCCAAATCCGGCTACCTCCAGCGGCGGCTCATCAACGCGCTCTCCGAACTCGAAACGCAGTACGACGGGACGGTCCGAGACACCTCGGACACTATCGTCCAGTTCGAGTTCGGTGAGGACGGCACGTCGCCGGTCAACGTCTCCTCCAATCAGGACGAGGCGGCCGTCGATGTCGAACAGATCGCCGACAGCGTCCTGAACGAGGAGTTCCAAGACGACAAGCAGAAAGAGAGCTTCCTCGGGCAGCGCACCGAGCGGACCAACCTCTCGGAACACGCCGACGACTGGTGGATGGCCGAGGGAGACGACTGAACCATGACGAACGTCACCGAAGACATCGAAGCCGTCGTCGAGGACACGGAGCTCCCGCGCCGGCTGAAAGACGACGTGTACAGTTCCATCGAAGCCCGTGACGTCTCCGTCGCGGAGGCCGACGAAATTGCGCAGGCCGTCGAGACGCGCTACATGAACACGCGCGTCGACCCGCTGGACCCGGTGGGGACCGTCTCCGCACAGTCCATCGGGGAGCCAGGAACGCAAATGACGATGAACACGTTCCACTACGCGGGCGTCGCCGAAATCGACGTGACACAAGGGCTTCCGCGCCTCATCGAACTGGTCGACGCGCGGAAGACACCCGACACGCCGATGATGACCGTCCATTTGGACGAAGACCACGCCGACGACCGCGAGCGCGCACACGAGGTCGTCTGGAAGATCGAAGCCACGCGCATCCTCGCGCTTGGTGACATCTCGACGAACGTCGCGGACATGCTCGTCCAGATCGACCTGAACGAAGACACGCTGCTGGAACGATGGCCGACGATGAACGACACGAACGCCATCGCCGAGGAGATCGCCGACATCATCGAGTCGAACCTCGGCGTCACGGCTCGCCAGTCCGACACAGTCATCGAGTTCGGCCCTGAGGAGCCGAGCTACCGGGACCTCCTCCAGCTTGTCGAAGAACTGCGCGACATCGTCTTCAAGGGCATCGAAGAGATATCCCGCGTCGTCATCCGCAAAGAAGACCTCGAAGACGGCGAGGAGTTCGTCCTCTACACTGAGGGGTCTGACTTCGGCGAGGTACTGGGTATCGAGGGCGTCGACGCCTCCCGGACGACGTGTAACAATATCCACGAGATCTACCGGAGCCTCGGCGTCGAGGCGGCCCGCGAGACACTCATCAACGAGACGATGAACACGCTCGAAGAACAGGGGCTGGACGACGTGAACGTCCGCCACCTGATGCTGGTCGCGGACATCATGACCAACGAGGGGACCATCGAGTCCATCGGCCGCCACGGCATTAGCGGGTCGAAAGACTCCGTGCTCGCACGTGCGGCCTTCGAGGTGACGGTCAACCACCTGCTCGACGCCGCCATCCACGGCGAGGTCGACGAACTCGACGGCGTCACGGAGAACGTCATCGTCGGTAAGCCGATCAAACTCGGCACCGGCGACGTGGACCTCCGCATGGGCGCGAGTCAGGACTGATGCGAATCGAAATCTCGGACGAAGCGCGCCGACTGGTCGCCCTCTTCGAGGACGAGGCCGACGTTACCGTCCGGGATTGTATCGTCGACGAGGCACACGACCAGATCGTCTATCTGGTCAAGCGCGGCGAGATGGCCGACGCCATCGGGCCGGGCGGCCAGACGGTCGGTACCGTCGAGGAGCAGCTCGGCCGCGACGTAAAACTCGTCGAAGATGCGGAGACGGCCGAGAACTTCGTCGCCAACGCGCTCGCGCCGGCGGCGGTGTACAACGTCACCATCTCCGAGAACGACGACACCGTCGCCTACGTCGAAGTGGCACAGGAAGACCGCGGGGCTGCCATCGGTCGCGAGGGGAGAAATATCGACGCTGCACGCCAACTGGCGAAGCGGCACTTCGGGATCGACGGCATCGAACTCACCTGAAAACGACTCGATCGAACGTTTTTGTCGCTCAGTCGTCACCAGCCACCGAGGTATCGGTCGCATCGGGGTCGTAGACATCCGTGTCGGTCATGGGCGTCTGTGCCGTCTCCACGTCGAACTGTGCGAGGAGGTCGCGGAGGTCGGTCGCCTGTCCGGACAGCGACTCGATGCTCGTGGTCACCTCATTGATCGTAGCGGTCTGTTGCTCTGTGGCGGCGGCGACGTTCTCGGCTTGGCTGGCGGTCTCCTCGCTGATAGAACCGACTTCGTCCACCATAGCGACGGTCTCTTCGGTAGCACTCGCCTGTTCGTCCGTCGCGTGATTAATCGACTGGATGCCGTCGTTGACGGTGTCGACCCGGTCGACGATGGTCTCTAAGGATTCGATGGCGTCGTCGACGGTCTCGATGCCGTCGGTGACGCTGTCGCCCATCTCCTGGATGTCGTCGACGGCGGTACTCGTCGAGGACTGTACGTCGTCGATGACGGCCGATACCTCGTCGGTCGCCGTGCTGGTCTCCTGTGCGAGTTGTTTTATCTCGTCGGCGACGACGGCGAAGCCCTCGCCGGCCTCACCGGCGCGGGCGGCCTCGATCGAGGCGTTCAGCGCGAGCATGTTCGTCTGTTCTGCGATGTCGTCGATGAGGTCGACCACGTCGCCGATGTGAGCCATCTCCTCGTCGAGCGCTTCCACCCGGTCGATGGTCTCGTCGGCGCGCGCTTCGATGTCGCCCATCACGTCCATCGCTTCGGTGGCTCGCTCGCTGCCGGTCTCGCCGATGTCGGCGGCCTCGTCGGCGGTGCCGGCCACCTCGTCGGCCTGTGCGGCGACCTCCTCGATGGTCGCCGAGAGGTTCGACATCTCGTTTGCAGCCTGCTGGAGGTTCTCGTGTTGTCTGTCCGCACCGGAGGCAATCTCTTGGACGGACTCGCTGACCTCCTCGCTCGCGTCCCGAACCTCGGTGGCGCTCGCGGTGATCTGGTCGGCCGAACCGTCGACGTCGGCGGCGAACTCGCGGATGTGGACGACGGTCTGGCCCAGCTGGGCGAGCATCGCGTTGAACGCCTGTGCGATTTCGTCCATCGCCTCGGTCCCGGTCTCGGTGTCGAGTCGCTGGGTCATGTCGCCCTCCGCGGCCAGACGCATCACGTCGGAGAACTCTTCGGCCTGTTGTTCGAGCGAGTCGGCGAGTTCTTCGGCTTCGCGCTGGGCGGCCTCTGCGTCCGTCTTCGCCGCTTCAATCTCGGTGACGAACTGCTGGAGGTCTGTCTGCATAGCTGAAAGCGACTCACCGAGGCGGCCCGGCACTTCTTCGTCTAAGACCGGATCGTCGAACTCCTGTGCGGCCAGCGCATCGGCCTGGTCTGCGACGGTAGCGAGATACGATTGGATGTCAGTGAACGCCCGCTCGACCTGTCCGATCTCGTCCATCCGCTCGCTCGATTCGCCCTCGCCGTCGATTCGGCCGGCGGCCAGTGCCTCGGCGCGGTCGGCGACACCGGTCAGCGACCGTTTGATGTCGCGACCGACGAACGCCCCGAAGACGACGAAGCCGAGCAGTGCGAGGCCGATGAGCATCGCGAGGTCCTGTTGTATCGTGTCTCGGAGTGCATAGACGCTCTCTGCAGGCGCACGCTTTACGATGAGCCAGTCGCCATCCGTCGTCTCGGCGTAGCCGAACACTTCGCCCTCGCCGACGACAAGTCCGGACGTCTCGTTTTGGCTCTCCTCGACCACCCGTTTTTCCGTTCCCTTCGTGTAGCGTTTGAGAATGGACGAATCGTTCGTGGCGAACTGTATCTCACCGTCACTGCCGAGGACGTGTGTCGTCGTCTGGTCGATTGAAGACGCGAACTGCTGGGCGCGCGTACTGACGTCGTACGTGAGTACGACCGCCTGTTTCTCGTCGGGGACTTTGCTGGCGAAGGCGACCTTGTACTCTCCTTCCCAGTAGAACACCTTCGACCGGGCGACATCGTTCTCGTCGTCGAAGACGAGCATCCCTCGCTCCCAGGACATCCCCATCCGGCTGATGGATTCTCCCCGCATCGACCGGTTGGAACTGCGGACGATTTCGTTCGTCGATAGCGAGATCAAGTGGGCCTCGTCGATGGTCGTTCCCATTCGTGAGCGCTCCTCGGTGAGCGTCGCCTCGATACGGGTCGATGTCGAGTTGCTCACGTATCGGTGGTTCGAGATGAGACGCGTGGCCTGTCGCTGTTCGCTGAGCCAGCGGTCAAACGTCTGTGCTTCCTGTTCGGCCGACGTCGCCAGCGCCGCATTACGCTGTTCAGTTACGTCGGCGGCGATAGCGTTCTGTGCAGCTAGTCCCGCCCCGGTCACGACGATCGCGATGACGGCGACGGCGACGGCGAACTTTCGAAGGTAGCTCTGCCGTATAAAATCTGGGAGAAGTTTAGTTTTCTTCATCGACACTTGGCTCTTCTGTAGCGGTTTTTCGACGCTCTACCTAAGTTCTCCCCTCCAGTTATCACGAGTAAGTATCGCGGACAGACAGAGAGAAATGATGTTTGCCGTCCTCGGTACGTTCGTCAGCGTCATGTGTGCGAACGCCACACATCGACCGTCTCGGCCGCCGACGAAAGAGGAGTCTTAAGTATCTCGGCAGGATACGGAAGCGTACTATGGCAAACGGCAAATACGCCGCGCGCAAACTCAAGAAGGACCGCCAGAAGCACCGGTGGTCCGACTCTGATTACGCGCGCCGCGAACGCGGGCTCGGCAAGAAGTCCGACCCGCTCGAAGGCGCGCCGCAGGGTCGAGGCATCGTCCTGGAGAAGGTGGGCATCGAAGCGAAACAGCCCAACTCCGCTATCCGAAAGTGCGTCCGCGTTCAGCTCATCAAGAACGGGAAGCAAGTCACCGCGTTCTGTCCCGGTGACGGCGCGATTTCGTTCATCGACGAGCACGACGAGGTCACCATCGCCGGGATCGGTGGCGCAAAGGGTCGTGCGATGGGCGACCTCTCCGGTGTCAACTACAAGGTCGAGAAGGTCAACGGCGTCTCCATGATCGAACTGGTCCGCGGTAACGCCGAGAAACCCGTCCGATAATTATGAGCGAAGAAGAACAACCCGAACCCGACGCCCCCGCCGGCACAGACGACGAGGAGACGGCCAGCGCCGAACTGTTCGGTACGTGGTCGGTTATGGACATCGAGTACTCCGATCCCTCGACCGAGCGTTACATCACGGTCACTCCCATCGCACACACGATGGGTCGTCACGCTGACAAGCAGTTCAAGAAGTCCGAAATCAGCGTCGTCGAGCGCCTCATCAACCGCCTGATGCAGACTGACGAGAACACAGGCAAGAAGCAACTGGCCACCTCCATCGTGCAGGACGCCTTCGAAATCGTCCACGAGCGCACGGAGGAGAACCCGGTGCAGGTGCTCGTCAGCGCCGTCGAGAACAGCGCCCCCCGCGAGGAGACCGTCCGCCTGAAGTACGGTGGCATCTCCGTCCCGAAGGCCGTCGACGTCGCGCCCCAGCGCCGCGTCGACCAGGCCCTGAAGTTCCTCGCCGAGGGTGTCTACGGCAGCTCCTTCAAGACGACCACCAACGCCGAGGAAGCGCTGGCCCAGCAGCTCATCGGCGCGGCTAACGACGACGTACAGGCGTACGCCGTCAACCAGAAAGAAGAGAAAGAGCGCGTCGCGGCCGCCGCTCGCTAATCTGCGACTGTCTTTTTCCGATTTTGCCATCGGGCAGCGATGGCTGTGTATCGCGGTCGGTGAACCGTCGATTATATTCTGGTTGACGAGAGAGAGTAGCGCATGTCACAACAGCACGAGTCCGTCGAACTGGTGGGCGACGAGACGGTCAAACACTTCACGACGGCCGTCCTCATCGCAGCACTGACGGCAGCGCTCTCGCAGGTGTCGATACCGCTTCCGGGAACGCTTCCCCCGTTCTCGCTCCAGCCATTCGGGATGTTCTTCGCCGGGCTCTTGCTCGGGCCGCTTTGGGGCGGGCTGGCGCTGGCACTGTTTCTGTTGGTCGGTATCGCCGGCGTCCCGGTCTTCTCGAACGGTAACGCCGGACTTGGATACGTCCTCGTCGGACAGGGGACCGGCGGGTTCCTCGTGGGCTTTCTCGTCGGAGCCGTCGTCGCCGGCGCGCTCATCCATCGCGGAATCGAACCACGTGACATCGCGTCGGTCTCGCTCTCGGTGCAGGTTCTTGGCTTCGTAGCGGCGCTCGTCGTCGTCTACGCCATCGGCGTCCCGTGGCTCTCGGCGGTCACCGGACTCCCGCTCTCGCGTGCGGCAGTCGTGATGGCCCCGTACTTCCCCCTCGATCTCGTGAAACTCGGGATCGCCGTCGCCATCGTGCGGGGCGGCTACCTCGCGCAGCGATGATCGCCGTCGAGGACCTCGTCTACGGCTACGACGACTCCGTCCTCAACGGTCTCTCGCTTTCGATTCCTGACGGGGAGTTCTGTCTGCTGGTCGGCCCGAACGGGAGCGGGAAGACGACGCTGGTCCGGCACTTCAACGCGCTGTTGACGCCTGACGAGGGAACGGTTACGGTCGACGGGACCGACGTGAGTGAGCGGCCGGTCGCCGCGCGGACGAGCGTCGGGATGGTGTTCCAACAGCCGCGGGATCAGTTCGTCGCCGCGACGGTCGGCGCGGATGTGGCCTTCGGCCCGGAGAACCTCGGACTCGACCGCGCGGAGATCGACCGCCGAGTCGAGACGGCGTTGTCGGCGGTGGGCTTAGACGGGAGGGCCGACGAGCGACTAGACGAACTCTCGGGCGGCGAGCAGGCCCGGGCGGCCATCGCCGGTGCGCTAGCGATGAAGCCGTCCTATCTCGTTTTGGACGAACCGCTTGCGGGGCTCGACTGGCCGGCCCGCGAGTCGGTGCTTTCTCATCTCAGCGAGTTACACGCCGAGGGGACCGGCGTCGTCGTCGTCACCCACGACCTGCGTGACCTCCACGAACGGGCCGACCGCGTCGTCGGGTTGCGAGCGGGTCGAATCGTTCTCGACGACACACCCGAGACGGCCCTCGACGAAGTGGCGGCCCTCGGCGTTCGAGATCCGCGATGCTGAGCTATCGGCCCGGCGACTCCGTCGTCCACCGACTCGACCCGCGGTCGAAACTGCTGGTGCAGTTCGGGCTCGCCATCGCCGTCGTCGCCCACCCGACCGTGCCATGGCTCGTCGGAGCGACCCTCCTCTCCTTGCTCGTGCTGGCGGCCGCACGACTCTCACCACTCGCGGTCCTTCGTTCGTATCGAATCGTTATCGCGGTGCTGGTGCTCGCACCCGTGCTCGCCGGCGTCGCACTCGGCCCGCCCTGGTTTCGCATCGAACCGGCGCTTCGCTCCGCGCGACTCGTCGCCCGCGTCGTACCGGTGTTGTTCGTGAGCGCCGCCTACCTGACGACGACGCCGGTCAGAGCGACACGCGCGGCCGTCCAGCGACTCGTTCCGGGGAAACCCGGACAGTTGCTCGGCGTCGGGATGGCGCTGGTCGTCCGCCTCTTTCCGGTCGTGCTGGGCGACGTTCGGGAGGTTCGGGACGCGATGCTGGCCCGCGGCGGGGAGCGCCGACCGGTGTGGGTGCGCGCGCGACTCCTGGTCGTCCGCTCGCTCGACCGGACGCTCGCGCGCTCCGACCGACTGAGCGTGGCGCTCAGAGCGCGCTGTTTCGCGTGGAACCCGACGCTGCCGCCGCTTTCCTTCGAGCGCCGCGATTATCCGGTGCTTGCGGTGGGAATCGCACTCACGTTGTCGCCGACGACGCTGCTCTTCTAGTCGGCGGCCTGCCCACCGTCGCCGCTGGCGTACGCTCTGGTCACGTCGACCAGCGCCTTCCGAAACTCCGATTCGTCGGGGTCGGGCGACAGCGATTCGAAGTGGCGCTTGAACTCCGCGAGGTCTACGTCCGCGGCGTCATGGGCGGCCGCGTGCGCGAGATCGTACATACGGTGGCCCTCACCGACGAGGTCGTGGCGCTCACAGAGTGCCAGCGCGAACGCGGCGTTGACGGCCGTGATGTCGGGGTCAGACGCCGGCGTCAACCGCTCCCAACCCGGTTGCTCGACCGGTCGGTCGGCGACGGCCGCCGCGAGGCTCGCTTCGAGGAAGCCGACGAGCTTGTCGCCCGGTGCCATCGCCATCCAGATGTCGTCGGCGTAGACGTCTTTCATGTGGTTCGCTATCTGATAGCAGTGCGTGAGCTTCCGCTGCTCGACGGAGCGGCCGGCCAGCGCGAGGTAGATTGCCTCTTCCGTCGATTGGGTGTGCGAGGGGTGACCCCGCTCGTAGTGATGCATGTGGGCGAACTCGTGGAGGGCGAGCTCACGGGCCATCGCGCTGGTCGCCGCCTGCCGAGAGATGGTCAGTCGGTGGCCGTGGTCGTCGTGGCTCACCCGGGTTCGCTCGTCCGGACTCTGTTCTATCCGTACTGTCACGGGTCGTTCGAGATCGTACTCGGTGGAAAAGAGGTTCCGGGCCCCGAGAAACGGTTCGGCGGGCCCGCCCTGTACGTGCACGTCCATGTGTCACGTTCACAGGTATCGAAAACGTATGTCTCTTGTGGAGCAGACACTCGTCGCCGGGGTCGTACCGATGCGCTGACGACAGCGGTCGCCTCGTATCGCTCGAACCCGGACCTTCGCGTACGAATGACACGCTCACGCCGAAACACCGGCAGTCCGTTCGACAGACTCTCTCCGTGCCGAGCTTCCGCATTCGCGTGTCTCTGACACGCTCGTGCGGAAACACTATCCTTTTGACCCTCCTGTTGATACGCTTCTGTATAATGGGCCGACGTAAGAAAATCGTTCAGGAATGTGAGACACTGATGGACGACCCGGAGCACATCCGGAACATCGCCATCGCCGCTCACGTCGACCACGGGAAGACGACGCTGACGGACAACCTGCTCGCTGGCGCGGGCATGATCTCCGACGACACCGCCGGTGAACAACTGGCGATGGACACGGAGGAAGACGAACAGGAGCGTGGGATCACCATCGACGCCGCGAACGTCTCGATGACCCACGAGTACGAGGACAAGAACCACCTCATCAACCTCATCGACACTCCCGGCCACGTCGACTTCGGTGGCGACGTGACCCGTGCGATGCGCGCCGTCGACGGTGCGCTCGTGGTCGTCGACGCTGTCGAGGGTGCCATGCCTCAGACCGAGACAGTCCTCCGGCAGGCGCTCCGCGAAGGTGTCAAGCCGACGCTGTTCATCAACAAGGTCGACCGCCTCATCTCCGAACTGCAGGAAGGCCCCGAGGAGATGCAACAGCGCCTCCTCGCTGTCATCCAGGACGTCAACGAACTCATCCGCGGAATGACCGAAGAGATGGACGACATCGAGGACTGGACGGTCTCCGTCGAGGAAGGTACCGTCGGCTTCGGTTCGGCCCTCTACAAGTGGGGCGTCTCGATGCCCTCGATGCAGCGCACCGGGATGGACTTCGGCGAAATCATGGAACTGGAGCGCAACGACAAGCGCCAGGAACTCCACGAGCGCACGCCGCTTTCGGACGTCGTGCTGGACATGGTCTGTGAGCACTTCCCGAACCCCGTCGACGCCCAGCCGATGCGTGTCCCCCGCATCTGGCGCGGTGACGCGGAATCGGAGCTCGCAGACGACATGCGTCTAGTCAACGAGGACGGCGAAGTCGTCCTGATGGTCACCGACATCGGCGTCGACCCTCACGCTGGCGAAATCGCCGCCGGGCGTGTCTTCTCCGGAACGCTGGAGAAGGGCCAGGAGCTGTACGTCTCCGGGACCGCCGGCAAGAACCGCATCCAGAGCGTCGGCATCTACATGGGTGGCGAGCGTGAGGAAGTCGAACGCGTCCCCGCCGGGAACATCGCGGCCGTCACCGGTCTCAAAGACGCCATCGCCGGCTCTACGGTGTCCAGCGTCGAGATGACACCCTTCGAATCCATCGAGCACATCTCGGAGCCGGTCATCACCAAGTCCGTCGAGGCCCAGAATATGGACGACCTGCCGAAGCTCATTCAGACGCTCCAGCAGGTCGCGAAAGAAGACCCGACCATCCAGATCGAGATCAACGAAGACACCGGCGAGCACCTCATCTCCGGTCAGGGTGAACTCCACCTAGAAGTCATCGGCCAGCGCATCGAGCGCAACCAGGGCATCCCCATCAACACCGGCGAACCCATCGTCGTCTACCGCGAGGCCCCGCAGTCCAATTCCCGCGAGGTCGAGGGCCGCTCGCCGAACAACCACAACCGGTTCTACATCACCGTCGAACCGCTCAGCGACGACATCGTCGAGACCATCAAGCTCGGCGAGGCGTCGATGGACATGCCCGAACTGGAGCGCCGCGAGGCGCTGCAGGAGGCCGGCATGGACAAGGACGACTCCCAGAACATCGAGCACATCCACGGGACCAACATCCTGCTCGACGAGACGAAGGGTATCCAGCACCTCAACGAGACGATGGAACTGGTCATTGAGGGCCTCGAAGAGGCGCTCGACGACGGCCCGCTGGCCGCGGAGCCAGTCCAGGGCTCGCTCCTGCGACTGCACGACGCCCGACTGCACGAGGACGCCATCCACCGCGGTCCCGCACAGGTCATCCCCGCCGTCCGTGAGGCCGTTCACAACGCCCTCGTCGACGCGGACATCAAACTGCTGGAGCCGATTCAGCAGGTCCGCATCGACGTGCCCAACGACCACATGGGCGCAGCGTCCGGCGAGATTCAGGGCCGCCGTGGCCGCGTCGACGACATGTACCAAGAAGGCGACCTGATGGTCGTCGAGGGCGTCGCGCCCGTCGACGAGATGATCGGATTCTCCTCTGACATCCGCTCGGCCACCGAGGGTCGTGCCTCCTGGAACACCGAGAACGCCGGCTTCCAGGTCATGGCCGACAACCTCCAGCCCGAGAAGATCACCGAGATTCGAGAGCGCAAGGGCATGAAGACGGAACTGCCCGCCGCGATCGACTACTTCTAAACCACCTTTTTCTTCGTTGGGTTCGCGCTTCGCGCGAACCGCGCCTCGAAAAACGTGGGCGAAAACGACCGAACTCGCGGCCTCGCCGCGAGTTCGGTAGAAACCGCTCGCCGCTGGCGAGCGGTATGCTTATCGCTATTTCTCGCCTGCTTTTTACTCTCGCAATCGGTCGATTCGGTCGCCAAGCGCAGGCGTCTTCGAGAGCGGGTTCGGGATACGCCGACGACTCGGTTCGAGTGTGTGGAAGGCGGCGTAGCGCTCGAACGCGACGGCAAGCGTCTCGCTACCCACCTGTTCGGCGGCGTAGTCGTCGGCAGCGACCACTCCATGACGAGTGAACCAGAGACCAGCGAGGAGGAGCGCGAGCGCCCCGACCACCGCCGGGACCGTCAGTCCGCCGGGGTTCAACAGGAGAAGCGCCAGAACAGCGACGAGGGTACCGATTACTCGCAGGAGGACTCGGGCGTGGCTCCGGCCGGCCTGCACGGCGAGCAGCGCTGTCGCGGTGTCATCGTCAAAGGCGTCGAGGAACGTGTCGGTGACGAACAAGCGGCGGTAGCCCGGTGGCCCGCGTACGACGGTACTGGCCGTCTCGGCGTCCTCGCTTTCGAGAATGCGGGTATCGCGGACATCGAGACCAGCGCGTGACCGGAGGCGTTCGAGGCGGTCGGCCGTCTCGCTGTCGGGACGGTGCGTCGAACGTAGTATCGGAATGTACCACGGCGCGCCGAAGTAGAGGGCGACGGCGAACGCAACCAGCGCGGCGAAGAGCGCGAGCGGCGAGCCGCCGCGCTGGAATGCGGTGAGAAAGACGGCTGCGAGTGTGCCCACGCCGAGGCCCCATCGAAGCATCTGTGCGACCGCTCGGCCTGTGCTGAGGTCAACGTCTCTGACCGCTCGAACGCCACGAACCGTCGGTGCGTAGGCGGCCACGGTGAGTAGGCCCGCCGTAAGCGTCTCGACGAGGGTCGCCGCGCTAGCCACGAGGAAGCCGGATTCCACTTCAACTAACGGCCAGATGACGGCCGGCCCCAGTTCGAGGGCGCTCAGGAGGACGTACGTGACTGCGGCGAACGGGACGAGGACGACCCCATAGAAGAGGCGGTACTTCCCGACGGGATTTGGGAGACGGCGCACGACTGCGTTCCCCATTGCGCCGAGGACGACCCCGACGACGGCGAAGACGGCGATACCCACGAGTGGTGGCCCGAGGGCGGGTGGGGCTGACTGGAGGGCGGACATACGAATGTCCCCATGGCGCGTTGACAAAACGGTGGCGTCTCACGGCTGCACGTCGGTCCCACACGCTTAGGGCGGTTCACGGCCAACCGGCGGTATGGCGAATCGACTACACCAACTCGTGGACCTCCTCATCGCGGCGCTCATCGCGGGCACGTCGGTCGTCCTCTGGGGGCTCGTGGTCCCGCCGGCGGTAGCACTCTGGATAGCGACGCTCTTTGCCGCTATGTACTACTTCTCGCGGAACCCGTGGGGCACACCGAAAGGAGAGGCGTTCAACGAGTTCATCGACGACCTCTACGACCGATATCTCCCCTGACTCTGCCCGCCAAACGGACGGTTTCTTATACGTGCCCCTGCTGAGTCACCCACAATGAGCGGCACTACTTCACAGGAGGTGAGCGGGCGATGAGCGACTCGACCGACGAGGTGCGGTCCTACACAGTTCGGCTGGAACTAGTCGACGAACCGGGCGAGTTGCTTCGAGCGCTCGGTCCCATCGCCGACAGCGGCGGCAACCTCCTCTCTATCTTCCACGAGCGGGGTAACGTCACGCCCCGCGGGCACATCCCCGTGGAGGTCGACTTAGAGGCGACGCCCGAGCGCTTCGATGGAATCGTCGACGCGCTCCGGGACGCCGGTATCAACGTCATTCAGGCCGGAGCCGAGCGCTATAGCGAGACGATGACAGTCATCCTCTCCGGTCATCTCATCGATACGGACCTCTCGGATACGCTCTCGCGCATCCAGGCGGCGACGAACGCGACGGTGACTGACCTCTCCCTTTCGGCCCCCGAAGGGACCGACGACGCCTCCAGCGCCCGCATCCGACTGGCGACCGAACAGGGCGCTGCGGACAGCATCCTCGACACCGTCAGAGCGGTCGCCGACGAGAAGGAACTGCGCGTCATCGAACCGCTGGCGACCGGGGGCGACCTATGAGATTGGCCGTCCTCGGTGCCGGCGCGGTCGGTTCCTCGGTGGCCGAACTGGCCGCCGACTACGGGCATACCGTCACCGCCTATGCCGACTCGCAGAGCGCCGCGGTCGACGCCGGCGGCATCGACGTCGACGCCGTCCTCGACCGGAAACAGGCTGACGGTATCGTCGGTGACGCCGATGCCGAAGCGGCGCTGACAGCGGACTACGACGTCCTCGTCGAGGCGACGCCGACGACGCTAGACGACGCCCAGCCCGGTTTCGGCCACGTCGAGGCGGCCCTCGAACGCGACCGGCACGTCGTGCTGGCCAACAAAGGCCCGGTCGCCGAGCGATACGCCGACGTGCGCGCGCTCGAACGCGAGAGCGAGGGTACCGTCCTCTTCGAGGCCACCGTCGGCGGCGCGATGCCGGTGCTCTCGACCATCGACGACTTCGACCCCGAACACATCGACGCCGTCCGCGGCGTCCTCAACGGCACCGCAAACTTCATCCTCTCGCGGATGGCCGCCGAGGGCCTCGGCTACGAACACGTCCTCGCGGAGGCTCAGGACCTCGGCGTCGCCGAGGCCGACCCGACCTTCGACGTCGACGGCACCGACGCCGCGCTCAAGGGTGTCATCGTCGCCAACGTCCTCTCAGGCGACGACCGAGAGTACGCGCTCGAAGACGCCGACGTGGAGGGCATCCAGGACATCTCCGGTAGCGCGCTCGAACTGGCTGCCGAAGACGGCCGGACTATCCGCCTCATCGCCGAGGTCACCGACGGCGAGGTTCGTGTCGGCCCGCGACTCGTCCCCGAGAACGCGCCGCTCGCGCCGACAGGTACGCGAAATATCGTCCAGCTGGAGACCGAACACGCCGGGCGACTCAACATCTCCGGACGCGGTGCTGGCGGTCCCGAGACGGCGAGTGCCGTTCTCGCAGATATCGGCCGTCTCCCGGAACTGTAGGTGGTTTCTGCTGGTAGGCGCTTTCCCCGTCGCGTGACACCGCGTCCCAAATCGCCAGACAGCGCCACTCTCCCCGGCGAGCACTTTCGAAATCGTTTTATGAACCACTGGCTAAAGACTCCGATATAGCGCCCCTGCGCGTGAGAAACAACAATGAGCGACGAACAACACCAGAACCTGGCCATCATCGGCCACGTTGACCACGGGAAGAGCACGCTCGTCGGCCGACTCCTCTACGAGACAGGATCGGTACCGGAGCACGTCATCGAACAGCACAAAGAAGAGGCCGAGGAGAAGGGCAAGGGCGGCTTCGAGTTCGCCTACGTCATGGACAACCTCGCCGAAGAGCGCGAACGCGGTGTCACCATCGACATCGCCCACCAGGAGTTCAGCACCGACGAGTACGACTTCACCATCGTCGACTGTCCTGGCCACCGCGACTTCGTGAAGAACATGATTACCGGCGCGAGCCAGGCCGACAACGCCGTGCTCGTCGTCGCCGCCGACGACGGCGTCCAGCCGCAGACCCAGGAACACGTCTTCCTGGCCCGCACCCTGGGCATCGGCGAACTCATCGTCGCCATCAACAAGATGGACCTCGTCGACTACAGTGAGTCCGACTACAAGCAGGTCGTCGAGGAAGTCAAGGACCTCCTCAACCAGGTCCGCTTCGACACCGAGAACGCGAAGTTCATCCCTGTCTCCGCCTTCGAGGGCGACAACATCGCCGAGGAGTCCGACCACACGGACTGGTACGACGGCGAAATCCTCCTCGAAGCGCTCAACGCCCTGCCGGCACCGGAGCCGCCGACGGACGCACCGCTCCGCCTGCCGATCCAGGACGTCTACACCATCTCCGGTATCGGGACCGTCCCGGTCGGCCGCGTCGAGACCGGTATCCTCAACACCGGAGACAACGTGAGCTTCCAGCCCTCGGACGTCGCCGGTGAGGTCAAGACCGTCGAGATGCACCACGAGGAAGTCCCGAAGGCAGAACCCGGTGACAACGTCGGGTTCAACGTCCGTGGCGTCGGCAAGGACGACATCCGCCGCGGTGACGTCTGTGGTCCCGCCGACGACCCGCCGTCGGTCGCCGAGACGTTCCAGGCCCAGATCGTCGTGATGCAGCACCCGTCGGTCATCACCGAGGGGTACACGCCGGTCTTCCACGCCCACACGGCACAGGTCGCCTGTACCGTCGAATCGCTCGACCAGAAGATCGACCCGGCCTCCGGCGAAGTCGCCGAGGAGAACCCCGACTTCATCCAGAACGGGGATGCCGCGGTCGTCACGGTCCGACCCCAGAAGCCCCTCAGCATCGAGCCGTCCTCCGAGATTCCGGAGCTCGGCTCGTTCGCGATCCGAGACATGGGCCAGACCATCGCCGCTGGGAAGGTCCTCAGCGTCAACGAGCGATAACACATGTCCCAGCAGGCACGCGTTCGGCTCGCGGGCACGAGCCCCGAGGACCTCGACGACATCTGCGCTGACGTGCGGGAGATCGCCGAGAAGACGGGCGTCGAACTCTCCGGCCCCGTCCCGCTCCCCACGAAGACGCTGGAGGTTCCCACCCGCAAGTCCCCCGACGGTGAGGGGACTGCGACGTGGGAACACTGGGAGATGCGGGTCCACAAGCGGCTCATCGACATCGACGCCGACGAACGGGCGCTGCGCCAACTGATGCGCATCCAGGTGCCCAACGACGTCTCCATCGAGATCGTCCTCGAGGACTGAGCGAAACCGCAAGTTTCGCGAGGGTCGAGTCGCGCCCGCAGAGCGCGACTCGGAACTGAGCCAAGCGGGCGGTCAGAAGACAGCGGTCTTCCAGACGCCGCTCGCTCTGGTCTCTTGTCGGCACCCGACCGCTTCCCGAATCGCACGCCGGGACACACACCACACACCGTGTGAATCGCTATCGAAGTTCGCCCTCACGCGCAGGGTTTTTACCACCCCGCGTTCGAGAGGGAGATGCGGGCTCGTAGATCAGTGGCAGATCGCTTCCTTCGCAAGGAAGAGGCCCCGGGTTCAAATCCCGGCGAGTCCATTCCTTCGCTCGCTACGCTCGCTCAGTCCTGGACTCGCCGACCATCGCGAACGCTTCGCGTTCGCTTAGTCCCGGCGAGTCAATAGCCCCTACGACTTCACCAAGTGTTTCATATTATTTAATAAAGTCTCGTATCTCTGTTGACTACATGAGAACTCCTCCAGAAAGCGTCGAAACGGGGAACGGCTACACACAGACTGAGATTGAGGAGGCATTTGACACTGGCTTTGGATATCAAATATCTGGTATTAATCCTAGAAGGGATAACCAAGATAGGCAGTACGTGTTAGTGTTTGCCAATGAAGATGGCCCGTACAGCGATTCTGTGACACAGGGTCGATTCGAGTATATTGGAGAGGGGCTTTCTGGTGATCAGAGCAAAACATCTCCGGGTAATTCGGTACTTATCGATGCAATTTCAAGCGGTACTCCTATTCATTTCTTCTATCAGGATTCTGGAGACGGAAATTGGGAATATCAGGGGTTAGTTGATGTTTTGGATTGGGCGTTTGAGGAACGTGATGGGCGTGAGGTGATTGTGTTCAGTATGGAACACCAAGAGTAGCGAAAATGAAGCCCGCCTCGGCTCGTATCTCTCTAATACAAGTTTGAAGCAGTAGCTTGTGCTCGCTATTGTAAAATAAAATATTTCGCTGTTTCGCAGGTGGCCCCTGCTCTCAGAGCCGGCGAGCAAGGGCAGCCACAGCGATCAGCGCGACGAGTCCGCCCCCTGCGGCAATTCCCGTGATTGGTAGGCCGCTATCCACGTCGGCTGGCGTCACCGTGCTGACGGTCGTCTCCGTCTGCGGCCCGGATTCTGGCGTCTCAGTGTTCGTCGCTGGCGCGGTGGTCGATTCGGCTGGTGCGCTCGTCGTCGGTTCCTCGTCGGTGGGCGAGTCGGGCGTCTCGGTCGCCGTCGGCTCGGGCGTCGACTCGGTCGATTCCGACGTCTCACTGTCAGCGGAGTCGTCGTCGTCGTTCGAGCCGCCGGACGCGCCCGAATCACCACCGCCTCCGCCGCTACCACCGCCATCACCGCCGCCGCTACGGGCCTCGGTCACGGTCAGCGTCCCGTTTCGAACCTCCGAGATGGCGTAGCCGTCGCCGCGCTCGTCGAAGGCGAGGACGGCGTCGTTGTCAGCTCGGGGCAGGACCGAGAAGTCGGTCGACCCGGCGGCGCGGCCCTCGACGGTGACGGTCAGGATTGGCACGTCGCCGCTATCGGTCGTGTTCGCGGTGGCGTACTCGACGTCGACCCACGAACGGTCGTCGGCGTAGGTCACGTTGGTCAGGCTCGGTGCGCCGCGAATCGTGACGTTCGTTATCGACGCTACACTCGGCTCCGTCACTGCGACTCGCAGTTCGGACGCGCCCACCCCGCGGTTGGCGTCCCCGACGACGACGTCGACGGTCGTCGTCTCGTCTTGTGCTATCTCCGATTCGGTCGGTGTCACGAACACGTCGGTCGTCCCGGCGGCGCTCACTGGCGCGGCGACGCTGACGAGCAGCGTCACCAGGAGCGCGGCCGCGACGACGGCGTGCTGTCGGTTTCCGGTCATCCTTGCTTTCCCACTCCTGACCCGGCGAGGATTCCTTAAAGATATAGACTGACTGAACGGTCTGCGTGGCGTCGGGCGCGTTCCGGAGTGTTTCCGTAGGGGCCGTTTAACCGGCTAGCGACCGCGTCTCGATCGACCGGTGGGGTCGGTAGACAGACGATACCACTCGTAGCAGCCGACTGCGTCTCGGGTCGAGCGGTCGAAAAAAGGTTATCGTGGCGGTCTCGCGGTCGGTTACTGTGACAGGACTGCCTGGTAGAAGGCGGTCTGCACGTCACCAACGTTGATCTCGCCGTCGCCGTTGAAGTCGAACTGTTCGACGTTGTTCTGGACGACCGGGTTGTCCAGGTTGTAGAACAGCGCCTGCACGTCGACGATGTTGAACTCGCCGTTCCCGTTGATGTCTTCGAGGACTGCGTCGTCGTCCATGTTGGCGGGCGGCGTGTCGCCGACGACTGGTTCGAGGCCCACGGACAGCGTCGCACCGCTGGTGCTGTCGACGGTGTAGCCGCTGCCCTGTTCGTCGAAGACGCTGGTGTCCGACAGTGAGATGTCGGTGTCACCGACGCTCTCAGCCGAGAGGGTGATCGTCGCCACGGTCACGGGGTCGTCCGTGCCCGACGGCAGACTGAACACCTGGATATCGGCGGTCTGGTCACCGAGGGCGATGATCTCGTTGCCGTCCGAAGCGGGCGTCGAGACGTCGGTGATTATCGCACTCGACGTGTCCGAGAGCGTGACGGTGCCGTCGAACGCGCCGACGTCGTCGGTGCCGCTGACGACCACGTCGTAGGTCACTTCGTCGCCGGTCGTGGCGGTCTGGTCGGCGGGCACGAGGCTCACGTCGACCGTTCCGGGCGCGGGGTCGGACGCGGCTTCGATCGTCATCGTCCCGCTCGCACTGTCGTCGTCGGTGGCGACGGCGACGGTGTGGTCACCAGTCGAGAGATCGGTGGTGTCAACGTCGAAGCTGACCTGCTGGCTCGCGCCGCCGGCCAGCGTCACGCTCTGGCTGTCGGCTTGCGAACCGTCGAGGTCGAACGCGACCGTCTGGGTCGCTTCCTCATCGCCGGTGTTCTCGACGGTCGCGGTGACCGTGGCGGTGTCGCCTTGGGTCACCGGCGATTCGACGTTCAGGTTCGAGAGGTCGAAGCTCGCCGGCGCGGGCGCGGCGTTGACGGAGACGGTCTGGGTCGCCGTGGCGGTCGCACCCTCGTCGTCGGTGACGGTCAGTTCCACGTCGTAATCGCCGGTGGCGTCGAACGTGTGGGTAACGGACTGACCGGTCGCGGTCTCGCCATCGCCGAAGTCCCACTCGTAGGAGGCGATGGAGCCGTCGTCCGACGCGGTCGCGTCGAAGGTCAACTCTTCGCCGACCTGCGCGCTCGTCGGCCCGCTGATGTCCGCTGTCGGGTCCTCGTTGACGGGTTCGACCGTGACGCTCACGGTGTCGGTGTCGGTGCCACCGTTGCTGTCGGCGACCGCGACTTCGAAGGTGAGCGTGGTCGTGCTGTCGACGCTCGGCGCGGTGAACGTCGGCGTCGCCGTGTCGGCGTCGGTGAGGCTCACGCCAGCGTCGCTCGTTTCCGTCCACGAGTAGCTCAGTGTGTCGCCGTCCGTGTCACTGCTGCCGGAGGCGTCAAGGGTCACGTCGTCACCCTCGTCGACGGTCTGGTCTGCACCCGCGTCCGCGGTCGGCGCGGTGTTGGTCTGCTCTTCTTCGACCGTGATGACGGTCGAGGCGCTATCGGCGGTCGAAGACGAGTCACTGGGACTCAGAGCCGACCCCTCCGCGTCGATGGAGTAGTCGCCGGGACTGGCGTCCTCGGGGACCTGCACCGTGTATTCGACGGTGTACGAGACGTTGACACCGTCGGAGTCACCTGCGAGCCAGGTCCACGTTCCGTCACCGTTGTACGCCGCTGGCCCTTCGGCAGTCTGGTCCGTTATCGCCCAGCCCTCGGGCGTCGTGGCGCTCAACTGCGGCGCGTTGAGCTCTTCGACCGAGAAGTCGGTCGTGACCGTGACTGTATCACCGGGGTTGACTGTCGTGCTATCCGCCTGCTGGGAGACAGAGACGCTCGGCGCGGCCGCGGCCATTCCCACCGGTCCGAGGACCGATAGGACGACCGCGAGCGCGAGGAACGCGGCTGTCGCCCGCTTGAATCGAGTCTGTATCGTCGTTCTCATGAGATGTTGTGGTTTCGTTGGTGTCGCTGCGCGTTGCTACTCGGTTCGTCGTGATCGGGACCCTCACGCGTCGGTCGCGTGTGGTGTCGCTGTCGCCGCACACCCGCTGCCGTTCGATGTTTCTGGCAGTTACCCCCGAACGGCGAGGGGTGCGGGCGGACGCTTACACGCCGGACATCCGGCGCAGTTTGTAGAGTCCCGTACATCGGTCTCGGTCGCGTCCTTACGCGCTCCCTCCTTCGACGATTTCGATGGCGTTGACCTGCGGGTTCTCGGCCGTCCCCTGTTCGAAGGTGACCGTGATCGTCCCGTCACCGTCGTCGGTGACGGTGACGTTCTTCATCGTCCCGGTCTGGTGGCCGACGTCGGCCACGGGGTCGTAGTTCGTCAGGACCTGCTGGCCCTCAACGAAGGCGTTGAAATCTCGGTCGCCTGGGTCGCTCGTGCCGGAGAACTGGTTTCCGACGTACAGTCGCACCTCGACCTGCTGACCGGAATCGACCGAGAACTCCCAGGTGGAGTTGCCGTAGCGCTCGCAGTCGTACACCGCGTCCGGCGTGCTCGCCGGAACGGCGGCGCTCGTCGAGGTGATGTTTCCGTCGCAGTAGTTCCCGCCGTTAGACGGGGCGACCGAGGCGAGGTACTGCGAACCAGTACCGGAGACGCCGGTCCAGTCGGGACCGTCGTCCGTCGCGCTGACGGTGGTGCCCTCGCCTGCGTTCACGCGGTGGAGCACCTGCGTGTCGGACGAGCCGCTATCGCTTCCCTCGTCGTACTTCATGACGACGACGTTCGACGTCGCGCCGGTGTCGCCGCTTTCGTCCTCGACGGCGGCGACGAAGTAGTTGAAGCCGCCCTCGACGCCGCTACCGGACGTATTCGTCAGCGTGACCGGAACCGTCGCCTGGCCGTTGCTGTCGAGTTGGACAGTCTGGTAGCCGACGTTCTCGGCGGTGTTGGCCTCGTAGGCTTCGAGGTCGTAGCCGTTCGCCTGGTTGGCGAGTTCGAGCTGGCCCTCGACGTGAAGCAGCGAGACGGTCGCACCGGCCGGCCCGGAGACCGTGACGGTCTGGTCGGCCGAGGAAACCGTCGCAGCGCTGTGTCGGCTGTCGAGCGCGGTCGAATCGAGCGAGACGCCCGCTGCGCCGGCGGTCGGCGCGGTCGCGACGTCCGCTTTCGCGGTGGCCTGCGAGCCACCCGCACTACCGTCGCCAAACAAGTCCGTCGTCTGCGTGGTGCCGTCGGCGTACTCGACGGTCACCGCCGCGCCCGAGAGTTCCAGCCCGGAGACGGAACCGGCCGCGCCGGTCCCCTGGGCGTTCTTGATACTCGTCGGGTCGATGTCCGTCGAGAAGGCGAAGGACTCGCCGGTCTGGAAGTCGTCGAACGACGCCGACAGTTCGTCGTAGCCGTCCGACGAATTCACGCCGTTGTGCGGGGCGGCGAACGAACCGCCCTGAAGACCGGTCGCGCTCGCGCCGCTGTCGGGCGTGAAGCCCTTCGCGCCCGAGTCACCGGCCGTCCCGTCCGGGTCGAAGACCACGTCGGGGAACGTCGCCGAACTCAGGTCGTAGGTGACCGAGGATATCTGCTTGTCGCCGGTGTTCGTGACCTCGAAGGAGCCGCTACCGTACGTGCTCGCGTCGACACCGCTGTTCGCGTTGACGGCGAAGTCGGCCGAAGCGGTTCCGCTGGAACCGCCCGAGCCGTCGTCGGCCGACACGACCTCGATGGCGCTGACCTTGGCGTTGTCGGATTCGGTGACGAACTCCAGGTTCAGTTCGCCGTCGGTCACCTCGACGGTGACCGTCTGGTTGGTCGCGTTGAGCGTGCCGGCGTTCGCGTAGATGTCGTAGTCGTTCAGGACCTGCTGTCCCTCGGCGTTGACGTCGAACAGTCGGTCGCCGACGTTCGTGCCGTCACCGTTGACGTCGGTGGTGTCTTCGGAGGTCCCGTGGTAGATCTCCGCGAACTCCAGGGTGACCTCGTAGGTGCCGTTCGGAACCGACGCGTTGTACCAGAAGTCGCCGTACCGTTCGGTCTGGTACAGCGGGTCGTTCTGCGTGTCACCGATGGCCTGATCCGTGCTGTAGGTCGAGCCACTGTTGAAGTTCGTATCCGCCTGATAGACCGTTCCGTCGGTCGCGGTGTACTCGCTTCCGCCGGCGTTCACGGCGAAGGCGACGTCATCGGAACCGCCGGTATCACCGCTGTCGGTGCTCTCTTCGTATTTCAGGACCACGACGTTCGAGGCCAGACCCATGTCGCCGCTGGCCTCGCCGTGTGCGGCCACGAAGTAGTTGTAGCCGGCGTTGCCGGCGTCCGAGTCGCCGGTCGTGTTCGTCAGCGTGACCGGGACAGTCGCTTCGCCGTTGCCGTCGAGCGTGACCGTGTAGTACTCGACCGCTTCGGCGTCGTTGGCCTCGTAGGCCTCGATGTCGTACCCCGGTTCGCCGTCGTTGTCGGCGTCCGGAACGTTCGAGAGCGTCAGTTCGCCCTCGACGCGAACGAGCGTGACCGTCTCGCCCGGTTCGCCGGTGACCGTGACGTTCTGGTCGGCCGAGGAGACGGTGGCGGCGCTGTGGTAGTCGTCGAGCGCGCTGTCGTCGAGCGAGACGTCCTGTGCGCCGATGGTCGGCGCGGGGGCCTCGCTGTCGTTGACGACGGCGGTCGAGCCGCCGTCGCTGCCGTCACCCATGAGCTGGGTGGTCTGAGTCGTCCCGTCCTCGTAGGTGACCGTCACCGTCGAGCGGGCGAGCTCCAGTCCGGAGACCGGCCCGGCCTCCTGTGAGCCGACCGTCGCGCCCTTGATGCTGGTCGGGTCGTTGTCGGCCCAGAAGGTGGCCTGCTCGCCGGATTCGAAGTCGGCGAACTCGACGGTCATCACGTCGTAGCCGTCGTCGGCGTTCTGCCCGTTGTGGGGTTGTGAGAACGCGCTGTAGTCGCCGTCGGTGGTTTCGGCGGTCGTGATGTTGGTCCCACCGTCACTGGCGATGTTGAACCCCTCACCGGTCGGGTCGCCCGCGGTTCCCTGCGGGTCGAAGACCATGTCCGGGAGCGTCGCCGTATCGAGGTTGAACGACACGGACGAGATGTTCTTCTCGCCGGTGT
The DNA here is from genome assembly GCF_004681185.1 of Haloarcula amylovorans. GTDB lineage: Archaea > Halobacteriota > Halobacteria > Halobacteriales > Haloarculaceae > Haloarcula > Haloarcula amylovorans. The sequence goes on from NZ_SRIF01000005.1 coordinate 153,105, forward strand.
TGGTGACCTGATAGGTGCCGCTACCGTAGGTGCTGGTCTCCAGCCCGGTGTCGGGCGTGATCTCCACGAGCGCCGACCCAGCGGCGGTGTCGCCGTCGTCACTGGAGCCGTCGCCCACGGTGGCGCCGGTAGCCCACATATTGATGAGTTGTTGCATCTCCGCGTCACTGATGGTCTCGCCGCCGGTGTTCGGCACCTCGCCGCCGGTGGCCCACCAGTTGATGGCCTGCTGGATCTCGCTGTCCTCTATCTGCGTGTCGTTGTCGCCGCCCATCGCGACCGCCTCTGCGACGGTCATGGTGTCGTCACTACCGTCGCTGACTTTGACGATCTCGATGGCCGAGACCTTCGGGTTCTCCTGCTCGTGCAGGAACTCGACGTCGATAGTGCCGTCAGAGGGCGTCACCTCGGACGACTCCATCACGCCGACGTCGTGACCGTGCTGCTGATAGATGTTGTAGTCGTTCAGCTTCGTCTCTCCCTCCACGACGACGTCGAAGGTCCGTGGACCCTGTGCGTCGACGTTCGAGGCGTCGAGGAAAATCTCGGCAAAGTAGAGACGGACCTCGTAGGTCGCGCCCTGCTCTGCATCGAACGACCACTGCATCTCGGTGTCGTCAGCGGCCGAGCCGCTGGTGTTCTCGTCATAGCGTTCCGTCTGGAACACCGACGCGGGCGTGCTCGACGGCACCGAGCCGTCGAGCGTGACCGTATCCGTCGTACTGTACGTCTGGAGACCGTTGTCGCCGTCGGCATTGACGTACTGTGACGGACTGCTATCCGTGTCGGCGCTCCACGCCGGACCGCCATCGGTCGCCCCGACCTCGGAGCCGCCCGCGTTCACGCGGTAGACGACCTCGCCCTCGGCGGGCGCGGTGTCGGTGTCCTGCACGGTGACGTTCACCGTATCGGCGTCCGTGTCCTCGCCGTCGGAGACGTTGACCTCGAAGGTCAGGGTCGTCTCACCGTCGACCTCAGGTGCGGTGAACGTCGTCTGCTCGCCGTCGTTGACGCTCAGGCTGACGTCGGGACCGGCCGTCTGGGTCCACGTGTACCCGAGCTGGTCGCCGTCCGGGTCGTCGCTACCGGAGGCGTCGAGGGTCACGTCAGTGCCCTCGTCGACGGTCTGGTCAGCGCCCGCGTCGGCCGTCGGCGGCTGGTTCGCGGGCGGCGTGACGTACTCGACGGAGATGTCGGTCCACGTCGCCGAGAACGTGCTGCTCGCGCCGTTGGACGTCGAGATGACGCCGAACGCCGGCGCGACGCCGTCCGAGGTGTCGAACCAACTGGCCGGGACCGCGGCGGTTCCGACTTCGGTCGTGTTACCCGCGACTTCGTACTCGGCGGTCACCGCGACCTCTTCGACGCCGTTGTCCGGCGCGGGGTCGGTCGTCGGGTCCACCGTCATGCGGAGCGTCGTCTGTGACGTCGTGACTGCGCTGTCGCTGACGATGTTCGGCGAACTCGGGTGGGTGAAGGAGTCGTCGACCTCTTTGGCGAACTCGATGCCGCCGTTGCCGCCGTCGGCCGCGACGACCAGCTTCGTGTAGTTCGACTGGTCGCCGGTGCCGACGAACAGGCCGGCGGACTGGTAGTTCTCCGGGTTCTCCGGGAAGCTACTCACCGTCGTCTCGACGGTGAACGGCTCGTCGGGCGTGTCCGCGCCGAACTGGAAGCCGTACTGCTGGGTGTTCGTGTTCGAGTAGGCGTCCCCCTGCGGGACCTGCTCGACCGTCAGGACCTCGGCCGCGCCGCCGACCGTCATCTGCGTCGGGTCGTAGAGGTCCTGGTAGTTCTGCCCGTTCGTCATCAGCCCGGTCCAACCCTGTCCGTTCTCGCCGAAGAGGCTGAGTTCGGAGAGGTCGTGCTGGACCGGCAGGGTCGTGTCCATGCCGTTGCTGGCGTCGACCGCGAACGGGTCCTCAGTGTCGTCGAGGCCGTCGTTGTCGTCGTCCGGGTCGTTCAGGTTCGACGTGCCGTCGTCGTCGAAGTCGGCGGGCGTCGAGGCCGACGAACACGGGTCGGTGCCCGCGTCGATTTCGTCGGCGTTGTCGTAGCCGTCGCCGTCCTCGTCGAGCGAGGCGTCGTCCGCGCCGGTACACTGCGTGCCGCCGCCACCGCTGTCGCCGTAGTCGACGGGTTCGAGGATGGTGAGGCCGCCGCTGCCGTGGTTGGCGGTCCACACCGTCCCGGCGAACACCTCGTCGTCATCCTGCGCGGTGACGCCGAGGGGCCCGTTGGTGTTAGCGATGGTCTCGACGTTCGTGACCGTCGTGCCGTCGTCGCTCAGCTCGACGCGTTCGATGTCGCCGCCGAGCTCGACCTGCACGAGGTCGCCCTGCATGGCACCGCCGAAGTTCGAGGCGGTGTACTCCGTGGTCGCGCCGGTCGGCCCGAAGAGGACCGGGTCACCGTTCTCGAACTCCATCGTGTTCGCGCTGCCCGCGGGTGCGCCCGGGTCGGGCGAGCCGCTGGTCGGCGGGATGTAGTCCGCCTCCACCGGATTCACCATACTGGACGGAACGGGCGAGTTCGCCGTCGTGATGTCGAATATCACGTTCCCGTTCGCGTCGTAGATGTCCGCGCCGGTCGGGTTCGCGCGGATGGGCGCGGCGTGACCGCCGTAGTCGCCTTCGTCGACTTTGACGAGTTGGTCGTTCGTGCTGTAACTCCCGTCCTCGTTCGGGTGGTTCGTGACGCTCGACGCATCGGCGACGATGTTGCCGTTCGCGTCGGCCGGCTGGCCGCCCCAGCCACCGTTCGGGCCGTGGTCGGCCGCGTAGACCTGCCCGCTCTCGGTGACGACGAGGTCGTAGGGGTTCCGATAGCCGGGCGAGTAAATCTGCACCGGCCCGCCCTCAACGAGTTTCGCCTGATTGATGCCGTCGTTGCCGCCGAACGGCAGGTCGTCGCCGTCCGTGGCGTCGTCGTTCTGGATGGTCGGAATCCCGTAGAAGAAGGACAGGTCCGGGTAGTCACTGTCGTAGCTCTGGAGATTCTTCTCCTGATAGTTGTTCTCTATCTGAGCGAGATCGATCTCTAAGATGGCCGCCGAGAGCGCGTACTCGGGCGTGTGTCCGAAGTTGTCGCCCGGCGCACCCTTGTTCGTGTGCCCGCCCTGTGCGACGTACAGCGTGTCGCCGTCGGCGGAGAGGTCGATGCCGTTGGTGGCGTGGTTCTCCTCCGAGCGCGGGAGGCCGAGGACCATCACGTCGTGGCTGACCTCGCTCGCCTGTAGCGTGCCGTCGCTGCCGGGCGAGATCGTCAGCCGGGAGATGGCACCGGAGTTAGTGTCCGTGTCGTCGTCGTCCTGTCCGACGTCGATTTCGGGGTCAGACGAAGAGACGTAGACGACCGGATTCTCGGCGGTCCCGCCGGCGGTGATACCGGTGATCTGTCGGTTGGTCTCACTGGTATCGAGGTTTCCGAGGTCGTCGTGGTTCGGGATGTCTTTGATCGCGTCGATCTGGACCTCGTTGACGACCTGATAGCTGTTCTCGCCCGTGCGTTCGACCGTGAGCGCGTAGACGGTTCCGCCCTGCGTCGAAACGTAGGCGCGGCCGTCGGGGCCGAAGTCGATGGCCGTCGGGTTCCCGGCGCTAAAGCCCTGCAGTTGGCTCTTCGAGAAGCCGGGATCGACTGCGCTCGCGCCCTCGCCGGTCAGATTGACCGTCAGTGGGGAGTTGCTCCCCGTGTGGCTGACTTCGAGCGTCGCGCTCTTCGTGGCCACCTCTGACGGCGAGAACGTCACCGGAATGTCGGCGGACTCGCCGGGTGCGAGCGTCGTCTGTGACGCCGACCCCGCCGAGAACGCGCTGTCACCGGTAACCGAGATGTCCGAAATGTCGATGCTCTGATCGCCGTCGCCGCCGAGGTTCGTCACCGTCACCGTCTTCGTCTCGCTGTCGCCGGTGACGACCGACCCGAAGTCGACGTCCGACGGGCCGCCGAGCGTGTCGGGTTCCGGTTCGGCCGCAACGATCTCGATGGCGTTGACCTGCGGGTTCTCCGTGACGTGTCCGAAGTCGACATCGACGGTCCCGTCGCTCGTGACGGTGAACGACTCCATCGCGCCGGTGTCGTCGCCGTACGCCTCGATGATGTCGAAGTTCTCGAGGACGGTCTGGCCCTCTATCGAGACGTCGAAGACGCGGTCTCCGGGACTACTGGTCCCGGAGTACCCGTCGTAGAAGTAAAGTCTGACCTCGACTTGCTGGCCATCCGGGACGTCGAACTCGTACTGCATCTCCGGGCTCTGGGACGAGTCCCAGCGCTCCGTCTCCCAGATCTGGCTGGGCGTGTCAGATGGAACCGAGCTGTCGATTGTGCTCGGCTGACCGTGGCTGGACGTCTCGTCCTGACCCGCGACCTGATAGTCTATCAACGGGTCCCAAGTGTTCCCGTCCGCGGTGAACGAGCCGCCCGCGTTCGCCTGATAGAGTGTGTCGCCCGCTGTTTGTCCCTGCGCTACCCCCACACTGAACATCGCACCGATTCCCATCGCCGACGTGATCATCAAGACCGAAAAGACGACTGCGAAAAGTCGCGTCGCTTCGTTCGTTCCCCTCATCCTCTCCCTAACTGATTCACTGTAGCTGTTTGCATGATTCTCGACTGGCACCGACGGCGACCACGCCGAACCCCCCTCCCGCGCGGCGAGCAGGTCCGAGCGACGCGACTCCCGCTCCGCTCACGCCGGGAGACAGCAGTCGACTGGCCTGTCGGAGCCATCGCTCGTCTCTGCTCCAGTTGACACCTTTGTTATGGATTATATGACGCTAGTTTGATACTGGTGAATACCGTTCAAACACCGGTTATACTCGCTTAGGAGTCCTTCCACGTTATCTACGTACCAACTAGCGGTAGCGTGCTCAGCGCAGCCGCTGGCGAGAGTGTTAGGAAGCCATTTCTGGCCGTGAAACGCCTGAAATACCGTTCCGTGGGCGCTCGGGTTGACCAGACAGCCAGGGATGGCGGTCGAAGCCGGATCGAAGCGAACCGACCGCGACGGAGAGCCGGTGCTGACGGTCGTCGCTCACACGGCTACGAACGCAGTTATCGTCGACAGCGGTCGGCAACGACGACGAGACATCTCCGTGACGCGTCGGTCAAAGACAGCAGCACGTCGTGCTCCCCATCGTCGTTCGCTCGACGGACAGCTATCGCTCGTGAGTGGGTCAGCAAAGAACAGTCGGCAGCGTGGTGCTATCGTCGGTCTGATTCGGGGTTGTGCTTGCGGCGATACGTACCGACCATCTTCCAGATGGTGTCGTCGATGGCCTCTCCGTTGGCCTCGTCTTCGAGCTGGCGGTACAGGTTTTCCGAGACTTCGATGCGAGGCATCAACTGTGCATATGAACCGGGAGTTAATAAAATCTCTCTGACACGGAATCGAGTAAACCATTCGAGTCAGGCGGGTTAAACGACGAGTGGGTCACTCGGCGTAGAGCCATCTCGCGCCGAAGGCGACGAACCACGCCATCCAGACGCAGAAGATCGCCAGCCACGCGGCGTACTGCACCGTCGGACTGGGCGCGAGGCGATAGGCGACGAGAAGACAGAGCGCGACGCTCACGGCCGCCAGGGCGTCGAGTCGGGTCGGCGCGGGCGGCCCCATAGACGGCCTACTGCGAGATGCCGTAGGTGTCGCTCGTCCAGTCCCGTGCGGGGTGGTCGTACACCGGCTGGTGGTGGTCGATGTCGTCGATGCGCTGTCGGTCCTCCTCGGCGAGGTCCCAGTCGAACAGTTCGAGGTTCGCTCGGACGTGGTCCGGCGAGGTGGACTTCGGGAGGGGAACGACGTCGTTCTCGACGGCCCACTTCAGAATGACCTGCGGGACAGAGCGGTCGTACTCCTCGGCGACGGCCTGTATCGTCTCGTCCTCGAACACCTCGGTTCGGCCGAGCGGCGCGGCGGCCTCGACGACGGTGTCCGTCTCGCGGCAGTGCTTGACGACGTCGTCCTGGGTGTTCCACGGATGGTACTCGATCTGGTTGACCGCGATGGGCACGTCGCTGACGTGCTGGGCGGCGCTGAGTTGGTACGCGCTGAAGTTCGAAACGCCGACGTTCCGGACCTTCCCCTCTGCTTTGAGGTGGGCCATTGCGTTCATGGTCTCCCGAATCGAGATCGCCGGATTTGGCCAGTGGACCAGATACAGGTCCAGGTACTCCGTATCCAGTCGGTCCAGCGACGCCTCACAGGAGGCGATGACCGACTCGTAGTCGAGGTGTTTCGGCAGGACCTTCGACGTGAGGAAGAAGTCTTCGCGCTCGTAATCTGTGAGTGCGTCGCCGATGGCGGCCTCGTTGTGGTAGCCCTCAGCGGTGTCGACGTGACCGTAGCCGGCGTCTAACCCCGCCTGTACGGAGTCGCCGACGATGTCGTCGTCGAGTTGCCACGTCCCGACGCCGACCATCGGGAGTTCGTCGCCGCTCGGCAGTGTCGTGGTGGGAATCGTCACACTCGCCCGAAGTCGGCCGGGGGCAAAAACGGTTCGGCCCAGTCAGTTCGGGCCGGCCACGGCGACCGGCGCTCCCTCCTCGGCGCTCTGATACAGCGCTCGATGGCGGCCTCGGTGAGCATCGCCTCGTAGTCGCCGTAGGCCGACTCGATACCGAGTTCGTTGGTGACGGCACGGGCGCGGTCGGCATCACGAGAACCGATCGCGGCGACCTCGTGGTCGCTTCGCTGGATCGCTGGAATCACCGACTCGCGTCCGATTCTGGCCGTCGAGAGCACTCCGAAACGCGTGTCGACGTCGTCGCTTCCCACACACCTCAACGCATCCCTCCGGGAGCAAAATCAGTACGGTTGCGTGCGGTCGGGCGACTGTCGTCGGGGCGCGCTACTGGAGAGGTCGGCCACGCACTCCCGGCAGAACTGGTAGCCCCGCTGGTTGACGGCCCCGCAGTGAGCGCAGTTGACGGTCCCGCCCGCCTCCTCTTCCTCGTCGCTACCGACTGCTGGCCGCGTCTCCGCGTCCGCCTGCGTGGCACCGGCGGCGGCGTCGCTCTGCCGGCGGTAGGCGTACAGCATCGTCAGGACGTGTAACCCGACGAGCAGGGCGATGGCACCGTACAGCCATTCGCTCCCTATCATACTTGCTGATACGGCGACGTGCTACTTGAGGGTTGTGCATGATTAGCATGGTTCGGCTGACTCGCTGATTCCAGTAGGCGTCGACGGCCGGACCGAGCGAGCGTTCAAGTAGGGAGACGCGACCACCGACGTGCATGTGCAGAGACCGGGGGAACGAGCGCTGATGGGGCGGCGGACGCTCGTCGCCGTCGTGCGTGCGGACGGCCGATTCGACTGTCGGTACGCTCACTGGGGCGTCGACGCCGACCCTATCGCGCAGTCCGAACCGCTGGGACGTGCATGGCCGGCGGCGACCGTCTGTTCGACACTCGATGCGGGGTTCGACCAGTTGCTCGTCTGTGACGGGACGGTTCGGCGCTACTGCGTCTGTTGGCTGGACCCGACGCTCACCGACTCCGAGGATGTCGTCCTCGTCCGTGCCGACGACCCGGCGGCGCTCCGCGAGTGGTGGGTCGAGACGAAGAGCCGTGCCTGCGAGGTGGTCGGTGACGGGATCGACGCTCGGACTGCGCGGGCGGGACTACTCGTCGCCCTTCGTCAGCGGGCCGACGCGGTGTTCCTGCTCGACGACGCGTCCTTTTTACGGACCGACCGCTAACCGCAAGCCGTGACTGCCGAGAGCGCCGTCGAGACGCTGAGCCACCCCGCCCCCGACACCGCGCGCGACCTCGTCGAGCGCGCGATAGAGCGAGGTGCGATGGTGACGCTGTTCGGCCCTTGCACCGTCGAGTACCAGGGCCGTGCGGCCAGTTCGCTCGGTCTCGGCGACCGCCACGTGACGCTGAAGCCCGACGGGACCGCGCTGGTCCACACCGACGAGGGACAGCAACCCGTGAACTGGCAACCGCCGGGGTGTGACCACTCCGTCACCGTCGCCGATGAGTCGCTGGTGATTCTCTCGGAGCGGACCACTCCCGACGAGGAACTCGAAATCGCGTTCGAGACGGTGGCCCACGCCGCGGCCTTCGACGTAAGCGACCCCGAGGAACTGGCGGTTACCGGGACTGAGGCCGACCTGAAAGACCGGATACTGGAGACGCCGGACCTCGTCGAATCGGGCTTTACGCCGCTGGCGACCGAGCGCGAGACGCCCGCGGGCGCGGTCGACATCTACGGCGAAGATGCCGCCGGGCGAACTGTCGTCGTCGAACTGAAGCGCCGACGGGTCGGTCCGGACGCCGTCGGCCAACTGAACCGGTACGTCGACGCGCTCAGACGGGATTTACACGCCGAGACGGAGGTTCGTGGCATCCTCGTCGCGCCGTCGGTGACCGACCGCGCACGGCAGTTACTTGCCGAGAAGGGACTGGAGTTCGTCTCGCTCGCGCCGCCGTGACCGTTCGCTAAATCGCCGTGAGACTATTCGATACCGGGAATTCAGTAGACATCGATGTCGCCGGCCGCGGTGACGACCACGTCGTGACCGTGATAGCTGAACGCGACGTGTGCGACCGTCCCGCTCTCGACGAGCGCGGCGAGCGCGTCGGGGTCGACGGCCGTGTTGAGGGGTGGGAGCGACTCGATCGGGTCTTCGCTGACGTTCGAAACCGCCTGGACGACGGCCGGGGCGACTGCCTCCGGATCCTGGAAACTGGTCGAGACCAGCGGGGCCGTAGACGGGGTATGGGCTGACGTTCGCATAGTGGCTGTCATATCTCTAGGATAAAAATACCTGTACCTTACAGGTTAGTAAAGTATAGTATTCAACTGATTGCCAGCTAGTCCCCATCTGGACCGTCTCGCTCGACCCGGTCTTTGAGAGTCGCGAGCGTGTTCAGCGCCTCTAGTGGTGTCATCGTCGCGACGTCGGTCTCTCTGAGTGTGCGTACCAGCGTCTCGGGGTCGTCGGTCACCCTCTCCGGGGCGACCATGTCGGCCGCCGAATCGTGGCCGTTCGTCCGCAGCGTCGTCCCGGCCTCGCCGGCGGAACGGCCGCTGTCGCCGCTGTCCCCGCAATCGTTGCCGCCACTCCCGCTGTTTCCCCTGGCCGAGGCTCCGTCCCGCCGGTCGTCGGCGAGCAGTTCCCGAGAGCGGGCGACGACGTCGTCGGGGACGCCCGCCATATCGGCCACTTCGACGCCGTAGGATGCCGCGGCCGCGCCGGGCGCGAGTTCGTGGTCGAAGACGACGTTCCCCTCCTCACGGCTCGTCCGGAAGTGGCGGTTGGCGACGCCGGCCAGTTCCCCAGCGGCCGCCGTCAGATCGTGGTGATGCGTCGCAAACAGCGTGTACGCGCCCACCTCGTCGTGGAGGAACTCGGTGACGGCGCGAGCGATGGCCAACCCGTCCGCCGTCGAGGTGCCCCGTCCCACCTCGTCCAACAGGACTAGCGAATCGGCCGTCGCCTCCGAGAGGATGGTCGCCAGCTCGGTCATCTCGATCATGAACGTCGAGCGCCCGCCGGCGATGTCGTCGCTGGCTCCGACGCGAGTGAACACCCGGTCTAGTATCGGGAGGTCGGCCGACGCCGCGGGGACGAAACTACCGGCCTGGGCCAGCAGGCAGACGAGCGCTACCTGCCGCATGTAGGTGGATTTCCCGCTCATGTTCGGCCCGGTGACGACGGCGAAGAAGGGGTCCCGTTCGGTGTCGGTCTCTCGGTTCTCGTCGTCTACCCCGACCGGGCCGCTGCCGAGGTGCGTGTCGTTGGGGACGAACGCGTCTTCGGTGCGCTCGACGACGGGGTGTCTCCCGGCCCCGATCTCGATGCCGTCGCCGCCGACGGTCGGTCGGCAGTAGTCGTGGCCGCCGGCCACCTCGGCGAAGGAGACGAGGACGTCTAGTCGCGCGAGTCGGTCCGCGAGTGCCTGCACCCGTTCGGCCTCGTCGGCGACGGCATCCCGCACTGAGCAAAAGAGGTCGTACTCCAAGTCGTCGGCTTCGCTCTCGGCACGGAGAATCGTCTCTTCTCGCTCCTTGAGCTCGGGCGTGTAGAACCGTTCGGAGTTCTTCAGCGTCTGGCGGCGCTGGTAGTCCTCGGGCACCGAGTCGAGGTTGGCATTGGTCACCTCGATGTAGTAGCCGTGGACCGAGTTGTGGCCGACCTTCAGCGAGTCGATGCCAGTTCGCTCGCGCTCGTCGGCCTCTAGGTCGTCTATCCACTGCTTGCCCGAGCGCTCGGTCGAGCGCAGGTCGTCCAGTTCGTCGTCGTACCCCTCGCGGACGACGCCGCCCTCCGTGATCTCCTGTGGCGGGTCCGGTCGAATGGCGGCCTCTATCTCCTCGCGCGTCTCGGTCAACGGGTCGATTGTCGCGTGTAAGTCCGAGAGCAGGCGAGCGTCGGCCTCGGACAACGCTTCGCGCACGTCGGGCACCACCGACAGCGTCGCCGCGAGCGAGCGCAGGTCGCGCGCGTTCGCGCGGCCGCGAGAGACGCGCGAGATGAGCCGTTCGAGGTCGTACACGTCGGTCAACAGGTCGTGCAGCCGCTCGCGGGTCGCGGGGTCCCGCGACAGTTCCGCGACGGCCTCGTGACGTGCATCGATGCGGTCCTCGTCGAGCAGCGGTCGGCGGAGCCAGTCGGTCAACTTCCGGCGGCCGAGCGCGCAGGCCGTCTCGTCCAGCGTATCGACGAGCGTCAGGTTCGCGTGCCCCTGAACTGAGCGCCGTTCGAACAGTTCGAGGCTCTCGACGGCCACCGCGTCCAGCAGCATGTACTCGCGGGGGTCGTAGCGCGTGAGGTGGTTGAGGTAGTCGAGGGTCCCTTCGGGGTCCACGTCGGGATCTACGGGTTCGCCGTCGGGGCCGACCGCGCCCGCACTGCCGCGAGTGTACTCGGCGTAGGCCAACAGCGCGCCACAGGCCCGTCGCTCGGCGTCGCCGGCCAACAACCGCTCGGGTGACCCGAAGTAACGCTCGATGCGCTCCTCGGCCCGCTCACGCTCGAAGGCGTCGGCGTCGTACTCGGTCACGAGACACGCCGGACCGAACACCGCGTCCGCGTCGACGTCCACGTCGGGGCCGACGATAGCCTCGGCGGGGCCGAACCGACTCAGTTCGTCGGCGACGGCCGTCTCACTGCCGACGCTCGTCGCGTAGCAGTCGCCCGTCGAGATGTCGACCAGCGCGAGGCCGTAGTCGCCCTCGCCCTCGGTCAGCGCCGCGACGTAGTTGTTGTCCGCGCCGCCGAGCAGTTCGGCTTCGGTGAGGGTGCCGGGCGTGACGATGCGGGTGACCGCCCGCTCGACCACGCCGCTGACCTCGTCGGGGTCCTCGACCTGGTCGGCGACGGCGACCCGGTAGCCCGCGTCCAGCAGCGTCTCGATGTACGACTCGGCGTTGTCGATTGGAATGCCCGCCATCGGGTACTCCCCGGTGGAGTCCTCCCGTTGAGTCAGCGTAATCTCACAGAGACGGGCCACCCGCTCGGCGGCCTCGCAGAAGGCCTCGTAGAAGTCGCCCACCTGAAAGAGGACGAGTGCCTCGTCGTAGCGCTCGCAGAGCTCGAAGTACTGTGCCATCATCGGCGTCAGGTCGTCCTCTAGCTCGGCCATCTTCGCTGGCGGGCCAAGCGCAGCGTCCATGGCTGGTCTGGCGGTGCCGGCGCAGAAATACTCCACGGTCGGGCGGCTCTCGGGCGGGGTCGCTCAGTCTTCGTTGCCGGACGCACCAGGCACGTCGGATCCGTTCTGCTCCTCGGCGAGCAGGTGTTTGTCGGCGGCTTTTGATTCCGTTCCGGTTCTATCCTGCCCTTTCGTCGGCTCCGCCGGTCGGTCGTAACGGTACCACTGTCCGTCGCCGAGGACGAGACAGGCCCCGCGTCGGCGGTCCTCGATGACGCGTTCGTCGGTGTCGATAGCCACGTCGACCAGCCCCGACAGCGAGTCGACGGTGACGACCGGCGGCCCCTCTGCCTCGCTGGGCACGCGTCCGGTCGTTATCCAGTCGTCGAACTCCTCGCGGGTCGAGCGATACGCGAGCCACCGGCGCTCGGCGTCCGTGACGGTTAGCCGACCGGAGCGGCGCGCGGCCACGAGACCGAGCGCGCCGACACCGCCGAGGAGCAACAGGAGCGGGCCACCAGCGGTTCGGAGCGGGCCGTACTCGACAGGGACCGTCGTCTCCTCGGTCTGTCCGCCGGAATCGGTCAGCGGTCCCGAGTCGCTGACGCGATAGACGCCCTCCCCGGGGTCGATAGACAGTCGAGACGCGTCGCTCGCTTTGACGGGGCGGCCGTTGCGCATTCCCGAGCGCTCGACCTCGGCGACGACGGCGACTTCGGTTCGTCCGGGCGTTCCGCCCAACTCGCTGTCGATGCGGTCGGCCTCCGCGGCCGCCGCAGAGGCGTTGAGAGAGAACGGCACGACCGCTCGCTCACCGGGTTCGAGCGACGACGTGCTGACTTCGTTTAGCGGGCGTTCGACGCGCCAGTAGACTGTCTCGTTGCCCCCGCCGGTCTCCTCGACGGAGCGCATGACGAGCGTCACCGTCGTATCGACAGTGAGATTCCCGCCGTCGCTGGCGGCGTACGTGTAGACGAATGAACCGTTCAGGCGAGGTGTGAGTCGCTGGAAGTACACCGAGCGGTTTCGGAGGACGGTGCCGGCTGCGAACGCTTCGGTGTCGTTGACCACGGTCGCGCTGTGCATGAACTCGCCGCTCGACTGCCACGACGCCACCTGTCGCGGCTCTGTCTGAGTCCCGCCGTCGAGATAGGTCGTGTACGTGACCACGCCGCCGAGGACGCCGATCAGGACGAGCGCGCCGAGTACGAGCGCGTAGTTGTCGACCAGCAGTACCCGAAGGCGACGGCCCCGTGTGTCCGGTTCGCTCGTTCTGTCGTTCATGGTATCCTGAGTAGTTCTATCTGAGCCGAGAGAGCAGTCGGTCGAATCGGGAGGGACTGTTTCGGGAGCGAGTCCGGACGCGGCCGGTCCCAGCGAGCGCCGCCCCGAGGAGGTAGAATGACCCGCCTAGCATGCTGTCGATGGCGACGATGGGAAGCCACGGATGCACCTCGTAGAGCGCCCGAATCGTCGACTGTGGAAGGACCAGCAGGTAGCGGTGTTCGACGAGGAACTGTCGGTAGTACCCCGTCTCCGGCGGCGCGGTGAGGACGAGCGTCGCGTTGACCGTCGCGCGGCCCGGAATCCGCGTCTCTCGTGGCTGGACGTCGACGCCGTCGGTGACCGGTTCGAAGTACGCGACCACGGGGATGAACCCGCCGTTTTGGAGGAGATACGGCACCGATTCGCTGGTTCCCGTCTCGATGACGCGGCTTCCGGGCGCGTCGCTTTCGGCGCTGACGACTCCGAATTCGGTACTTCCTGCCGGGGCCACCATCGCGGCCGTCGCGGCCAGCACCACTGCCGCCGCGAAGACGGCGAGGACGAGGCGGACGTTCGTCCCGGTCTCTCGCGACCGGGACCGCTGGCGCTTCCGGTCACTCCCCGCTATCACGTCCGCGACGTATGCCGTGAACGAGAGCGCCACGAGCAGATAGGCGATGCCCTGTGTGCCGAGCAGCGAGCGACTGCCCGTGAGCAGCGTGAGGCGCTGTTGTAGCCACGCGATGCTGTCCTGTGTCCCGGTGACGAGCGTACCGACGCCGGGAATCGCCAGGACTGCTCCGCCGGGTTGCCAGGCGACGGCGACAATCTGAGCGTCGGTCACTGGCGGTTCGTCGCCGTCCTGGTCGGTAAACGGGTTGTTGTCGCCTCTGGTTACGTAGCCGCGGTCGTTCTCACCGACGACCCGGTGGGTCGTCAACCCCCCGCCGTGTAGCTCTTCGGCCCGAAACGTGACGACGTCTCCCTCCTCGACTGGGCCTGCGATGGCCGCCGGAACCGCCACGAACCCGTCGCCAGGGTCGAGCGTCGGTTGCATACTCCCCGTCGTGACGTAGCCCAACAGCACGGGTTGGCCGAGCAGTTGCCCGGCAACCATCGCGACGAGGAACAGCGCCATCGCTCCCTCTAGCCCCAGCTCTACCCCCCTCCGCAGTGTCATCGGTTTCTGTATGATACGCCATCATAAAATAGTTGGTGAAGTAACAGTACCTACTCGAATTACAGTTGCGGCGAAGCGGTAAACAGCACGCGGTCGAGCGTCACCGTCGCGTATGTTCCGATGAATCCCAGCGCGTAGCCCAGCAGATGAACGTAGAGGTTCACGACGCTGTCCACGATGATGGGGTCGACCGGAAACGTGGCGACCGGCACCGCGAGGAACAACACCGCCGAAACGACGGCCAGTTCGAAGTAGCCGGTCCGAGCGGCGGCGTCGGTGAGGGTTGCGCGACTGGGCCACCATTCGCCGACACCCGAGAGCACGTACAACGCGACAGTCAACGTAAGCGCCGCCAACACGCCGAGGAGCGTCACCGACAGGAGCCACGTGACCGGGACCATCGTTCCGCGCAACGGGACGGCGACTCGGTGGGCCCGGACGGCGATAAACGTCAGGCCAGTCATCAGCGTCAGCCCGCTGAAGAAGAGCAGCGGCCCCGTCTGTCGCTCCGGCCCGATGTCGAACTGCCGGTCGAGGTACGCGGCGAGTGCCAGCGGGAGGTAGCCGTAAAACGCCATCAGCACGCCCGAGAAGCCGACGCCGACGCTCTGTCGGACGATGGCCAGGTTCAGATACGACAGCGTGAGCGGACAGGCAAGCACCAGCGAAACGAAGACGACGCGAAAGCGTCGTCGCTGCCCACTCAGTACGCTCAGGAGGTAGGCCACCGGGACGACGAGTGCGTACACCGCGAGGTTCGTCCCGAGATGGACGGGCGTCAGGTGGACGAACGGCGAGACGAGCGCCGTCGTGAGCGTCGGGTCCGTATACTCGAAAACGAACGACTCGCGGACGGCCAGCGGAAGCGACGCGACGGCGAGCAACGCCATCGGGACCGAGAGCAGTAAGCACACGTCGAGCACCGCCGTTCGGTCGTGGACCGTCCGCAAGAGGCTCTCGTCGGCCGTTTCCGTCTCCTCGCTTGTGTGCATCGCTCGGTCGTCTGCGTTCGTTTCGGTGCCTCCCTCATCTCAGTTGCGGCGGTATCGACGACTCACGCCGGACAGACCACGCGCGCCCCTCAGCCGAAGGCCCGGAACGCGGCGAGTCCGAGCAATATCGCCGCCAGCGATCCGCCGACGAGTCCCAGCGGCCCCGGACTGAACCCGCCGAGTTCGGTCGGTTCGTCGGCCGTCGGCGGCTCGTCACCCGATCCTGTGTCGTCTTCGTCGGTCGCCGCGGTGTCTGCCCGGTCCGACGCTGTCTCAGTCGTCCTGCTGTCGGCGTCTCCGCCCGGCGTCTGGCCGGGGGCCGCCGTCGGCGGTTGCGTCGTCGCTGCCAGTTCTTCCGGCTGGGATTCCGGTGTCGCCGTCGTCTCGGGCGTTTGGCGTGCCGGTTCGTTCGCTTCGACTGCGGCCTCGTTCCGGCTGTTTCCGCGGTCCCGCTGGTCCCGTTGCTCGGCGAGTTCTGCGTGAACGGTGAACGTGTCGATGTCTTCGACATCGTGGTCGCCACGCGTATCGACCAGCAAGCCGACCGTGACGCTCTCGTTCGGCTGGAGGACGACGCTGTTCTCGGCCCGTTCGAGCGAGTCCTCGGGATCGGTGCTACGGTAGAATCGCACGTCGTCGGCGTCGTCTGTCAGCCAGACTTCTGCCTGGCTATCGCCGGTGTAGGTCATCGTGAACACGCAGTCTATGGGGGTGACGGCGTCGGCATCCACGCCAGCACCGTCGATATACGGGTTGGCGTCGGTCAGCAGGAGTTCTATCTCGTCGTTCTCGTTCGGGATAGCGTAGTCGCCGTTGGGTGTGTCGGCGGGTGCCATCTCGATGTCTTCGCTCACTGTATCGGTTCCCGATGCGGTAAACGGTATTGCGCCGGTCGGGACGAGTATCGCGGCAGATGTAACGGTAGCGACGAGCAGGAGTATGGTTCTATTCACGGATGATCAGTATTAGTCAGATGTGTTGACTCCAAATGTCCCTCGTATTGTCATTGTATCACGGTGGTTGAACCCAGTTCAAAGAGACTGAGGTAGTGCCACCACCCCCCAGGTGGTGTGGACCACAACGGCTCTCAGTCGTCAGTGGCTTCAGCGACGATGGTCAGCGTCTCGTCGTACTCTCCGGTCGAAGCGCCGTGCGTATCGACATGGAGTCCGACAGCTAGACTGTCACCTACTGCGAGAGTCGCCGGGTCATTGCGGAGGACACCGTCCTTATCTACGAGTCCGATGTTGGCTAGGTCGCCATCATAGGTACTGTAGAGGTCAACTGGCTGCGTCCCCTGATTGACTACCTCTACGAGATCGTGAAACTCGTAGATAGAGTCTGGGGCGACGCCACCGGCAGCCGAATTTTCGCCGTCCCCGTCGCCGGGGATCTCAAACGTAATCGTTCGCCCGCCCGTTGAGGACCGTCCGACTGGCTCTCCTGCGACACCTTCGTTCTGGATTGGTTCCAGTCGAAGGAAGGCTCGAAAGTCATCGGCTACGCTGACGGTAATGGAACGCCGAGCGCTCACGCTGGTGAACGCGCCGGAACCAACCGTCAGTGCTCCGGCCCCTGTGGCGATGCCGAATCCGGCCAGAAAGCTACGCCTCTTCATGACTACTCAGTAGCGTTAGTCCCGGTTCCCGTTGACGCGCTCGGCGATAATCGTCACCGTGTACGTCGTTTCCCCGTCGATAGCGCCGGGATCGGTGACGTACACACCGATGTTTTCGAGCGTCTCGCCAACGCCAAGCGTGTGGTCCCAGTTGGGGTCTTCAGGGTAGTTTCGAACGGCGAATCCGCCGCCGTTATCGTCCTGCGTTCCTTGCACGTCTTCCGCGTAGATCCCGAGCGGCTCCGGTTCCGTACTCAGGTCAACCCCGATGTTGACCTCTTGAGTCCCGTTGTTCGTGACGTCAAGGAGGTTGTCGAAGATGGTCGTTGCGTCGTCGTTCACACCGCTCCCTCCAGTCTCACCTTCTCCTGCTGATTCGTTAGTATTAGTGAAATCGAGGCTGACCGTATTGTCTCCCTCGATGTTCACGTACTCTTCAGCGTTCGGCGTGACGCCACCGTCTTCCTCGGCTTTCGTGAACTGGAGGAAAGCATTAGCGTCACCAGCGACATCGACTGTGATGTCACGATTCGCGCTCACACTCGTGAACGCGCCGGTACCCATTGCAGCGGCCGAGCCGGCCGCGAGCGATCCCATTCCGATCAGGAACTTGCGTCGTTGCATTGTTTGTATACCTCGGTAGCGCCCACCCCCTACGGGTCAGCGCTATCTGATGCATGTCCCCCTTCCCCCATTGTAGTAATCTCTTTGACAGGGAAGCTGTGAGTGTTTGAAGGCTGATAGGGGGCGGCTACGGTTCCGAGGATGGGAGTCAAACAGTGTTTTCGACCCCATATCGCGCTGCTATCTACGTGGATATCGGTGTTTACAGTCAACTGAAAGCAAGTTGTCCGACGTCGTAACCACGTGCGATTCAACCAGTATCATGATAGCTATTCAATGGTTTTATGGTACATGTGGTCTTTTCTACAAATGCACACAGTCGAAGCCGCTTGCAGTCGATCACGGTTACTCCCAGGGGTGGGAGGTTAGCATGAGTAAGGCACACGCAGGATCCAGCAGGGCTGAGTCCCTACAGACGACAGAGGAACAGCAATCAGACGACCAGCCGGAGCCGGAACGCGAAACGGACCTCTCGCGCGACGACGCGTTCGAGATGCTGAGCAACCGTCGGCGGCGCTACACGTTACACTATCTACAGGACGAACAGACCGACGTGACGCTGTCGGACCTCGCAGAACAGGTCGCCGCGTGGGAGAACAACAGCACCGTCCAGGAGATCTCCGCGAGCGAGCGCAAGACGGTCTACACCTCGCTCCAGCAGTTCCACCTCCCGAAGATGGACGAGACCGGCATCGTCGACTTCGACAGTCGTGCCGGCGAAGTCACGCTCACGGACGCCGCCGCCGAGTTGGACATCTATCTGGAAGTGGTCGACCGATACGATATCCCGTGGAGTTCGTACTATCTGGGATTCACCCTCTTCGGAACGGCGCTGGTCTCGCTCTCCTGGCTGGAACTCGGACCGTTCGCCGCGGTACCGTTCGTCGGATGGACCGTCTTCTTGCTCGGGGTGTTTCTCGTCTCGTCCGTCTCGCACTTCCTGCTCTCCCGGCGGATGCGACTCGGCGTCGACGAGCAACCGCCCGAGGTAAACGATGCGTAGACGCGTCGCCCTCGCAGTCGTCGCGGTCGCGGCGCTCGCCTTCGCCGTCGGGAGCGGCGGGTTCAGTTCGGTGACGGCCGACCGGACGACGAGTGTCCACGTCGTCGGCGACGAGGACGCCTACATGGCGCTCGAGTATCCCGACGAACCAGTCACGTTGTCGGGCGGCGAGCAGTACGACGACGCCTTCGTCACTGTCCGCAATCAGTTCACCGAGACGGTCAATTTCACCGTCGAGTACGACGTTTCGACCAGCGAGGGACTTCGTGCATCCCCGGCCAGGGACACCGTCTCGAACCCGTCGGTCGGCGTCGGTAAGAAACGCGACGTCTCTGTGCAGTTCGAGTGCCAGTCGAGCGGCGACCACGAGGCCACCGTCACCTTCAGCGCACAGGCTGACGGTTCAGACGTCTCCGCCGAGACGACCGAACCACGAACGGTCGAGTACGACATCGGTTGTTCGTCGGCCACCGACACAGCGACGACAGAGCAAACGACCGCTGGGGCCTGAAACACTTACCCCGATGCGGGCCCTATCTCGGCTATGGCTGCTGCCGACCACGACCGGCCCGTCACGGTTCGGACGCGCACGGAACTCGACGACGTGTTAGCGGACCACGACCGCGTGCTGGTGATGGTCCGAACCGCTGGCTGTGCCATCTGCCAGTCGATGGAACCGATTCTCGACAACGTCGCCCGAGCGACCGACGCGGTCGTCGTCGTCTTCAATCCGAAGGAGGATTTAGACGCCGTCGAAGCCTTCGACGTCCGGAGCGTCCCGACGTTCCTGCTGTTCGTCGACGGGGAACTGAGAGACCGCCGCGCCGACGGGTTCGTCCCCACGGCGGAGCTCGTGGCGTTCGTCGAATCGGGCTGAGAGGAAATTCCCGTTCGCGGGTCTCGATACTGCTCGTGACGTGCGCCGCTACGCTTTGCCGAAGGGTGTCTTCGTTCTCGCCCCTCGCTGCTCACGGCTTCCTCTGGTCACCGTTCGCTCTCCGAGGTTCTTCGCTAGCTCAGAACTGCGTTACACTCGAACCGTCGTAACGGGAACCGGCGAGCGACGGACGACCTTCTCGGCGACACTACCGATGAGGTAGTGATCGAGCCCGGTGCGGCCGTGGGTTCCCATGACGACGAGGTCTATCCCTTCGTCTTCGACGTACTCCAGAATCTCCGTCCGAGGGACGCCCTCTCTGACGACCGTCTCCACCGCGATGGCGTCGGGAAGTTCGGCGACGGTGTCTTCTACGGCCTCCGTCGCGCGCTCCGATTCGGCTTCCGTCCACGCCTCCGAGGAGAGGCCGCTGGTGGGGCTCTCGAAGCGGTTGCGTGTGTCGAGGACGGAGAGGACGTGAACGGTGGCGTCGAACGACTGGGCGAAGTTCCCGGCATGTTCGGCGGCTGCGGCGATCCCGTCGCTGCCGTCGGTCGGGAGCAAGATATGGTCGTACATGTCCCGACGGTGAACGCCCGGACGTTAGAATGCACCGCCGGCCATCAGGAACAGCGCCACGGCGATGATGCCGAACAGCCCGCCGACGCCCTTCTTGATGATTTCCGTGTCCAGCGCCGCCGAGACGTAGGGGGCGATCTGACCGCCCGTGGCGGCCGCAGGCGCAGTCCAGATGACCATGTTCCAGTGGGTCGAAGCGAGGTTGATACTGTGCCCGCCTGGGACTAGTCCACCGCCGAAGACGTGAACCAGCGACGCGAGAATGGCCGTCGTGGCGACGATGATGTGGTTGGTTCCGATGGCGACACGGACCGGAACGTTCGTCCGGAGCATCGAGATGATACCGAGTTCGCCGATACCGAATCCGGCCAGCCCTTGGAAGATGCCGCCGATGCTGTAGTTGACGAACCGTTCGAGGTAGCCGCCGTGGGAGTAGCCGTAGTCGTTGCCGTCGCGGTCGACACGCGTGACGGCTCCCGAGTCGTCTTTCTCGACGCCGGCCGGACCGAGTTTGTCGTCGTCGTCCGGCAGTCTGTCGTCGGTCCCGCCGTCGGCCGAAACGCCTGCCTCGTCACCACTGGCGTCGGGTTCTTCGTGGTCGAGATTGGCCTTGAACAGCAGATAGGATGCCGCTAAGAGTGCGATACCGAGCAGTGCGTGGAACACCGGTGCGGGGATGATAAAGGAGAGCAACGCCCCGGCAATGACGAACGGAATCGCGCCGCCGACGAGAGAGAGCGCTAGTCGGCGGTCGACCAGCCCGTACTGGATGAACGCGAGCGACGAACTCGACAGGCCAAAGGACTCGCTGATGAGGCCGATCTTCACGAGCTGTTCGGGTTCCAACTCGAAGGCGAACAGCGGGAAGATAAAGATGAGGAACGGCACGAACAGCGCCGACCCGCTGATGCCGACGGTGTTGACGATGGTCGCGCCGACGATGAACGCGAGGAACAGCCACCAGTACTCCAGCCAGTAGCTGGTTCCGGGGTCAGCGGGCGACGTGGGCGCGAAGAAGTAGACGCCCACCACGAACGCCAGCGGCGCGAGGAACACGAAGACGTGCTGGTACTTCAGAAACGTCTTTTGGATGCTCCCGGTGGATGACGACGATGTCATTGAAGCTTGAACCCTGTTTTGGAAACTCGGGTATAAGTGCGTTATTGTCTGTTCCGTCGTTTCGACTCATCAATAGTGCAAAACTCGCAGGATGCGAGCAATACTGCAGTAGTTACGACAATTCGTACTCGCTCGCGTACGCGTTCTCAAAATCCCTAATGTTTATTGTATCGGCCGTGATATTCTATACCGTAATGAGTTTTCCCGAGGGACCAATCGAGACAGAGCAGGACGACAGTCACGACGCAGTCGATCCTGCCCCGACGGACGGGTTCGTCGCGGGGGTCACTCGGGCGATTCGGAAGCACGTAGCGACGTGGCCGGGCCGCTACGTCGAGATGCGCGTCGAAGCCCGTTCCCCGCGTCAGAAGTAGCACCGCGTTCAGCAGACGGTTTCTTCGAGTAAATCCCGACGAGCGGCCGCTCTCCCGACGTGGCGGCGTGCTCGGCTCGCTTGGCGAAACGACTAACCGCCGGAGCGTCGCCTAGCCAGTATGGACATCGACCGAATCGCCGTCCACGAGTCGGTCGCCGAGGCCTGTCCGACCGACTCGCTCGCCCAGTCGCTGTCGGCTTGCTTGGTGCCCGTCGAGACGACGACCGACGGCGAATCCTATAGCGATGGCGACTGCGTGGTGACGTTCTCGCCCCGCGAAGCGTTTCTCGACGCGGCGTGGGTCCACGGCGTCCGGGCGGGCTACGACGAGTTCGACATGGCCGCCTACGAGGAACATGGCACCGTCCTCACGAACAGCACCGGTATCCACGGCGATACGGTCCCGGAGACGGTCGTGGGCTACCTCACGGCATTTGCGCGCCGCCTCCACGTCTATCGAGACAGACAGCGAGACCACGAGTGGAAGCACGAACCCTACGACGCGCCGTTTACGCTCTCCGGCGAGCGCATCTGCGTCGTCGGTCTCGGCACCATCGGCCGCGGAATCGTAGACCGGGCCGCTGCGCTTGGCATGGACGTCGTCGGCGTCCGTCGGTCGGGCGACCCGGTTCCCGGCGTCGAGCAGGTGTACGAACCCGCCGATCTCCGAACTGCCGTCGCCGACGCCCGGTTCGTCGTCCTCGCCGTCCCGCTGACCGACGACACCGAGGGACTAATCGACGCCGCCGTCCTCGACGCGATGCCGGCGGACAGCTACCTCGTCAACGTCGCTCGCGGTGATGTAGTCGTCGAGGATGCTCTGCTGACGGCGCTCGAAGAAGAAACTATCGCCGGCGCGGCTCTCGACGCCTACTGGGAGGAACCGCTCCCGGCGGACCATCCGCTTTGGGGCTCCGAGAACACCCTCATGACGCCGCACTGTGCCGCCTTCACGAACCGCTATCACGAGGACGTGGCAGCGCTCGTCCGCGAGAACGTCGAGCGGGCGAGCCGCGGCGACGAGCTGCGAAACCGCGTCGTCTGAGCCGACTCAGGTGCCTTCGACCAGTCGTCGGAGCTGTTCGGGTGGCACTGCACCGCGTGCAGCGTGGCCGTCGTAAGCGAACGTCGGAACCCCGGTGACGCCCTGTTGCCGGGCCGCCGCGAACCGCTCGTGGATATCTTCGCGCAGCGAATCGTCGTCGAGTGCCGAGCGGACCACATCGGCGTCGACGCCGGCCTCGGTCGCGAGTTCGACCAGGACGTCCGCGTCACCGATGTCGCGGCCCTCCTGCCAGAGCGCCTCGAAGACCGATTTGTCGAATGCTAGCCACGTTTCGTAGGCCTCGCGTTCTTTCAGCGCGTAGGAGACGACCTGCGCGGGCAGTGAATCGATATCGGTGGCGATGTCGAGGTCCATCTCCACGTCGTACTGCTCTTGAAGACGTCGGACACCCTGTTTGGCCTCTTCGTAGTACTCCTCGTCTTTCCCGTCGTCCACGGAGTGGTCGATGCTCCCGTCGGGGTTGCGCTTCTGACTCCGCAGGTCGTAGGGATGCCAGTCGACCTCGAGTGCGGTCTCTCGCTGCGCCTGATACTGCCGGAGCGACTCGCGGCCGAGGTAGCAGAACGGACAGACGTAATCGGAGTACACTGTGATGCGTTCGTCGGTCGATGTCTCGCTCATGCCCCAAGTCTATCGGCCGGTCCCTAAAGAGAGGGGTCCGGTCGTGTTCGACCCGCGCACATCCTCAGAGCACGAGTGCACCTTACCGACCGTTCTCGGATGCACGTTTCCACGGACGACGGGAAGCCCAACACCACCGCTCTCTCTTGGTAGGCGACTCGTTCCCGAATGCAACGACCGGGCTTGTTTAAGTCTCGGTCGTCAAAGAGGACTGTATGGCAGACGATAGCGTCATCGACCTGCTGCGACAGGCCTACGGCGACGAGATGGAGACGGTCATGAACTACCAGACCAACGCCATCGCTCTTGATGGCGTCCGCGCCGAAGAGATAAAGGAGAGCCTCCGAGAGGACATCCAGGAGGAACTCGGCCACGCAGAACAGCTCGGCCAGCGGCTCAAGCAACTCGACGCCCAGTTGCCAGGGTCCTCGGAGTTCGTCGCCCGACAGGACTCGCTGCAACCCCCGGAGAACACGACCGACGTGTTGGCGGTCATCGAGGGCGTCCTCGACGCCGAGAACGACGCCATCCAGACGTACCGCGACCTCGTAGACGCCGCCGAGGAGGCCGACGATCCGGTGACGGAGGACCTCGCGGTCACCCTCCTCGCCGACGAGGAGGCCCACCGCGCGGAGTTCCGCGGCTTCCGTAAAGAGTACCGCAACGACTGAGCCTGATACTACAGTTTTCGATCGACGTTTCTCGCCGCCCCGTAACATCGTCTTATCGTGTGGTAGGGTCGTCTCGTCGCTGCGCCATCCGCAGTTGCGCCAGTATAACAATGCCGCTCGTCTGGGCATGTATCACTGCAATGGCACGAACGAACCTCTCGGAGGAAGACGAAGGCAAGCGAGTCGTGAACAACAGCGGCGACGAGGTCGGCGTCATCTCGGGGTATCGAGGCGGGCACGCCTACGTCGACCCGGACCCCGGAATCACGGACAAGATCATGTCGACACTCGGCTGGGAGAACGTCGACGAAGACGACTACAAATTGGATTCCTCGCAGATAGCGAGCATCGACGACGACGAGGTTCGACTCAAGTCGAACATGTAGCGACCCCGCCGCAGCGGGTCTCACTCCTTTTCAGCCTTCGATGGCGTCGAGCAGCCGCTCGACCCTATCGAGGAGTCCGTCGACGGTGGGCGAGAGGACGGTAAGTTCGTCGGCACCGCTCTCGCCGCGAGCGACGACAGCGATGGGTGACTCCTCGCTCGTCTCGAAGGCCCGGTCGACGCCCCTCGACACCCTCTCGGCTGCCGAAACGTCCCCCAGACGGTCCGCGGAGTCGACCGTCACGACTGTCCCGTCAAGGGCCGAGAGGGCCGATTCGACGCGCTCGCTCGCTCGGCAGGTGACCGCGAACCGGAGTTCGGGGTCGTGTTCGCGGGCGGCCAACAGGCACGCTGCGAGGTCCGCTACCGCGCCGAAGCGAACGCAAGGGCCTCGGCGGTCGTCGCTCGCTGTCGGCCCCAGAACGCCCTCGACGGCGGCTACTTCGACGGGTGTCTCGGCGTAGGGTGTCGCACCAGCGACAGCCGCCCCACTCTCCGAAAGCAGCGGCGTCACGTCGCGCTCTGTGAGCGCCGAGACGACGCCCTCTACGGCCTCGCTCGTCTCCTGGCGGGCGGCCTCGTCGCGTATTTCGACCATGTGGTGGACTGCCCCCGGCCCCTCGCCCACGTCGAGGTTGTACCGCACGGCCCGCGATAACAGACTGACGCCGCTGCCGACGGCCGCTGTGAGGTCGTCGCCGTGGGCCAGTCGCGTGGCGATGGCCGACGAGAGGGTACATCCGGAGCCGTGGGTCGCCTCGGTCTCGACTCGGTCGTGCCGGAACGTCGTCACCGAGTCAGCGGTGACGAGCGTGTCGACGATCTCGTCGCCGGGAACGTGTCCGCCCTTGACGAGCGCGGCGTCGGCCCCCATCTCGACGATGTCTCGACCCGCCGCTTCGGCATCCTCGGGACTCGTAATCTCGCGGTCGGTCAGCACCTCGGCCTCGTCGGCGTTGGGCGTGACGAGCGCAGCCTCGGCGAGTAGTCGCTCGTAGGCGGCCTCGGCCTCCGGTTCGAGCAGTCGGTCCCCCGACGTGGCGACCATCACCGGGTCGACGACGAGGTTCGAGAGGTCAGCAGCCGCATCGACGACGAGGTCGATGACCGAACTCGCCGCGAGCATCCCCGTCTTGACGGCAGCCACCTCGAAGTCCTCGCGGACGGCCCGAATCTGGGCCTCGATCTCCTCGGTCGGCAGGAGGTGCTGGCCCTGCACGCCGGTCGTATTCTGTGCCGTGACGCTCGTGACGGCGCTCGTCCCGAACGCGCCACCGGCCTCGATGGTCTTCAGATCGGCCTGAATCCCGGCCCCGCCGCCTGAGTCGCTTCCTGCGATGGTGAGCACGACTGGCGGCGTGACCGGTGCGTCCGCTCGTGGCATGTTCGAGCGGTCGGCCGGTGGCCTCAAAGCGATGCTGGTCTCGGCGGCTATCGCTCGACGGAAAGCGAAGACGGGCCGAACAAACCGGCAATCGAGGCGCTATCCTAGTATGCTAATAATACTCTTAAGCATTCCTGGGAAACGCTTATGTGTTCGAACCTATTGAAAACCGGTGTACGACAATGGAACCGGCACCGAACGATTCCGACGAGACGAACGAGCAGTACGGTACCTTCACGACCGGCGGCGGCGACACCGTCGTCTACGACACGGAGAACCCAGAGGCGTGGCTTCAATCCAGTTATGCCGTCGAAGTAGGCCCCTCGTCGGAACGAACAAGCGCGTAACTCACTCCTGTAGTTTTCCCACGTACTCCTCGAAAGTCCCCCAGAAGGGGTCGACACCGGGGTGGTCCGTGGGTTCGCCGTCGACGACCAATCCGCTCTCTTCAGTGACGACGCCCGCGTCGGCTGCGGGGATCCCCTCCGATTCGAGAGCGGCCAGTACGTCCTCGACACCGTCGGGGTCGACAGCCGCGAGCAGCGTCCCCTCGCTGATGGATATCCACGGGTCGATGCCGAAGAAGTCACAGGCCTCGCGGACGCCCGGTTGCATCGGCACCCGCTCGGTCTCTAACTCGATGCCGACGCCCGCGGCGCGGGCCATCTCGTAGAGGCCGCCGTAGATGCCACACTCCGTGGCGTCGTGCATCGCGTTCACCGGGCCAGCCGCGGCAGCCGTCAGCGCGTCTCTGACGGGACTCATGTCGTAGAACCGGTCGGTCGCGTCGTCGATGGCCTCGGCGTCCATCGCTCCGTCCATGAGCGACTCGAACTGGATAGAGAGCAGGCCGGTCGCCTCGATGGCCGGTCCCTTCGTTATCACGACGCGGTCGCCGACCTGCGCGCCGTCGGGTCGCACCAGGTCGTCGAACGACCCGACCGAGACGCTCGTCCCGCCGCCGACCATCGGGTAGTTACACCCGGCGTAGCGGCCGGTGTGGCCGGTGACGACGGAGACGCCCAACTCACGGGCCTCCGCGTCGAACGTCTCCCAGACGGTTCGGAACTCCTCGTTCGTTATCTCGGGCGGGAGGTTGAAGTCGATCGAGAGGTGCGTCGGCGGAAGCCCCGAGACGGCGACATCGCTCAGCAGGATGTGAAAGGCGAACCACGCCGCTCGCTCGAATCCCAGCGACGGCATCAGGAACACGGGGTCGGTCGCCATCGTGACGGCCCGGTCGCCCACTTCGATAACACCAAAGTCGACGCCGTGGCGCGGTCCCAGCGTCACGTCCTCGCGGTCGGCGCCCAGGTTCGGGTAGATGTACTCGTCGAAGAACTCGCGGTCTACTTTGCCGAGGTCTGCCATACCCGTCAATACTATGCGGTGGTACTAATCGGTAACCTTCGTCGCGGCGACGCCCAGCCTCAGGATCGCCGACAGGCGGCCGCGAACGCGGCGAGGAGGGCTGCAAGCAGCGTTCCAACGACGGTGAAGCCGGGACCGTCCGCCGCCGTCGTCCCCGCCGATCGATTCGGCGTCACCGTTCCCGTCGTCGACGTCGACGTTCCACCGGTCGGCGTCTGTGTCGTCGCCGACCCGTTCGAGGGTGTGACCGTTATTCGGACCGGGTTCGCGCCGCCCGCCGAGACGACCACGCTGCCAGCCTCAGGAAGCGGGATACCGCTGGCGACTCGCGTCGTGTTCTCCGGCGGGAGCGAGACCTCCCGCGTGGCGACGGCCTGATAGTCCCGCGTGAAGACGACAGTGCCGGTTGCCGGTACGTCCGCGTCGTTTCGGACCGTCGCCGTCACGACGACCGAATCGCCCTGTGTGAGCGTCTCGGAACTGACCTGGACGTCCGTCACCCGCGTCCGGGCTGGTCGCTCGACGACGACGGTGACGTTAGTCCCGTCGATGCTGGCGGTGTAGAGACCCGGCGTCGCGAACGTGTGTGACAGCGGCACCATCTGCTCCTCGCCGGGTTCGATGCGTCCGCGTTCGGTCGTGACGGCGGTCCCGTTAATGTCGAGCGTCGCGTTGTAGGTTCCCTCGGTGCCACCGGCGTTGCTCACCAGGGCCTCGACGGTGAGCGTCTCGCCCGTCGCCAGCCGGATCGGACTCGTCTCCGTGACGTTCGTGGACCGATACGGGCCACTCACCCGATAGGCCCTCGACTCGCTAGCGTCGGGCAGTGAGTAGCTGATTCTGGCGGGTAGCTGGCCGAACACGCGAGCGTGGACGCTCGCGTTCCACATCTGCAGGTCGGCGGGCGTCTCGGTGTACGTCGCCGCCGTCGCCCGCGAGTCGTTGCCGCCGGTGCGCTCGACTGCGGTGAGCAACTCTTCCTGTGTCACCGGCTGGTTCATCCCGTTCAGCTCTCGGATCGTTCCCTGAAACGTCGCCTCGCTCGCCGTCTGGACGCGTATCTCCTCGTCGATGCGACCGGCCGCCAACGACCCCTTGACGTAGTTCGTGTTCTCCTCCCACGTGGCTGGCTCGGCCAACACCACGGAGTCGTAGACCGATCGCTCACCGTCTTCGAGGACGTCCCGAAACGCATCGAAGTCGATGCGGTCCTGTTCGAGCGAGAGGAACGCCGCGTAGTACACGGCGGTCCCTTCGGTGAGCCAGCGGGTTCGCTTGGTGGGCGTGAACGACTGTCTCGTGTGCGTATACTCGTGGAGCCAGACGTTCTCGGCCGTATCGAGCGGCTCGTCGTCCTGTACCCACATGTCCGACCCTCCCTGTTCGAGCCCGCGGACGCCCCAGTCGACGCCGTCGGTCGGCGCGGCGACGACGAACACCTCCTCGTCACGGTCACCGACCCGGAGCGAGTCCGACGCCGCGGCCAGCGAGTCGAGAATCTCCTCGGGCGACTCGGCGAGCTCCGCTCGCTCGGGGACGACGAGACGGAACGTCTGGCCGTCGGCCTCGCGCTGGAAGGTCTCTACCTCGCCGAGATAGACGAGCTGGTCACCCGCCGCGCCAGGCCCATCCGTCGTCACCGCCTGCTCAAACGTCATCTGGTCGCGGCCGGTGTAGCGCCATCGGGTTGGCGTCTGTGACCGACTGATGAGCGCCCACTCGCCTGCGTCGACGGCGACGTATCGCCCTTCCGACCCTTCGATTCCGGCTTTCTGGGCCGTCTCGTTGGGGTCGATCAGGTAGTCGATAGTCGCGGTTCGGCTATCCTCGTCCCAGACGAACGTCGTCTCGTTGACCCGGCTGAACCCGTCGGTGTCGGTCACCGTCGCGTTCCGGGGGACCGCGGTCTCCAGTGACACCACTCGGTCCGGAATCTCGTAGGTCAGTGTCACGGCCACCTCGCCGGGTTGTTCGGGCGTCAGCGCGTAGGTCTGCGTCTGGTTGATGCTGTCGTCGTCTGCGACCTGTAAGAACTGTCCACCGGCGACGGTCGGTTGACTCTGTGGTCGGGCCAGAGCCGACGTTTCAGCCGGTGTCGTCCGTCCCGTAGCGTCTGCTGTCCCCGCTGCCGGACCCACGGACGTGAGAACGAGCAGTATAGCGAAGGCGACTGCGGCCCACCCTCGCTGCGCCACGCGCATTGTCACCTCTTATCGGCCCCCGGTTCATATAACTGTCCGGTTATACTGAACGTAATCGACCTTCGAGGTCATCGAAGACGTCACCGACGTGGTCGCGGCTGTCGTCCCGTATCGATCTGACGGCTTCCATATCCTGTCCGTCGGGGTCGTCTAGCGCCCAGTCGCGCACCTCGACGTCGGCGTCGAGCGACAGCGTTGAACAGCCCATGGTAACGACGAGGTCGCAGGTTTCCAGTTCTGCAGTCGATATCTCGCTCGGGGTCCGCTCCGAGAGGTCGATATCGAGTTCCCGCATCACCTCGACGACTTCCGGGTGGACGTGGTCAGCGGGATGTGTCCCGCCGGTGAGCACTTCGACCTCGTCTTCGAGGCCGCGCTCGGCGACTTCTCGTTCCGCGAAGGCCGCGGACATCTGCGAGCGGCCGGCGTTCTGGACGCAGACGAAGGCGACGCGCATCGTCATCGGTCGCCTCCCGTGGCGACCGTGGCGGCGGGTCGTGGGCGGCTGTCCGTTCGAGCGAAGCGAGACAGGACTCGTCGCGGTAGCGGCGCGACGGCGTTCTGGACACAGACGAAGGCGACGCGAATGGTGTCGGTCATCGCTTGATCGTTTCTCGGACGACGAAATGGTGATTTCGGTCCGCTCGCGTCTATATACTGCTATCGAGTGCTATTTCCATTGCCTCGGTACTGCGGCGTCTACCCCCGAAACCGCTTGCCGCGCCGCTCCCGCAATCCTTACGCCGGGGACGGACAGAGGGTGGGCTATGACAGAGGCGACGGGCATCGTCGGGGAGTTCCTCTCGCTCAAGGAGGGGACCGACGCCGACTTGCTGGCGATGCAGTGCGGCGACTTTTACGAATTTTTCGCGGACGACGCCGAACGGGTGGCCGAGGAACTGGACCTGAAAGTCTCACAGAAGTCCTCACACGGCTCGTCGTATCCGATGGCGGGCGTTCCGGTCGACGACCTGACGCCGTACGTCTCCGCACTGGTCGAACGCGGGTATCGGGTCGCCGTCGCGGACCAACACGAGACGGCCGACGGCCACGCCCGCGAGATAACGCGGGTCGTGACGCCGGGCACACATCTGGAGAGCAGCGACGCCAGCGCGCGGTATCTCGCCGCGCTGGTCCGACAGGCATCCCGCGGCGAGGGCGACACCTACGGGCTGGCCTTCGCCGACGTGACGACGGGCCGGTTTCAGGTGACCCAACTCGACGACGCCGACCCCGCCGCGGCGCTCTCGGAGCTGTACACGTTCGCGCCAGCAGAGGTCTTACCCGGTCCCGACCTTCGGAACGACGACGACTTCCTGGTGCAACTTCGGGAGCGCTCGGACGCCGCGCTGACCTTACACGCCACGGAGTCGTTCGAACCGGGCCGCGCCCGGCACCGGGTGCGCGAGCAGTTCGGCGCGGAGACCTTAGAGAGCGTCGGCGTCGAGGGAGACGAGGCCGCCATCGCCGCCGCCGGGGCGGTCCTCTCTTACGTCGAGGAGACGGGCGTCGGGACGCTCGCGGCGGTCACGCGACTACAGGTCTACGGCGCGCGCGAACACGTCGCGCTGGACGCCACGACCCAGCGCAACCTCGAACTCACCGAGACGATGCAGGGCGACAGTTCGGGGTCGCTGTTCGACACTGTCGACCACACCGTCACCGCCGCCGGTGGACGACTGCTCCGACGGTGGCTCCAGCGACCGCGCCGAGACCGGGGAGAACTCCACCGCCGGCAATCCTCCGTCGCGGCGCTGACCCACGAAGCGATGGCCCGCGAGGCGATTCGGGAGACGCTCGGCGACGCCTACGACCTCGAACGGCTGGCGTCACGGGCCACCTCGGGAAGCGCCGATGCGAGAGACCTGCGGGCGGCACAGGAGACGCTCGCGCTCCTCCCCGAAGTGGCCGACGCCGTCGCCGAAACCGAGCGACTGGCCGACTCGCCGCTCGCCGACGCGCTCTCGGGGGCTGACCGCGAGGCCACCGCCTCGCTCGCTGCGGAACTGGACGCCGCTCTCGTTGAGGACCCGCCCGGCACCGTCACGCAGGGCGGGCTCTTCTGCCGGGGCTACGACGACGAGTTGGACGACCTCATCGACGAA
Organism: Haloarcula amylovorans; assembly: GCF_004681185.1. Lineage (GTDB taxonomy): Archaea > Halobacteriota > Halobacteria > Halobacteriales > Haloarculaceae > Haloarcula > Haloarcula amylovorans. Next base: position 184,147 of record NZ_SRIF01000005.1, read on the forward strand.
CACGAGGGGGCGCTCTCGTGGCTGGAGACGCTCCCCCAGCGGGAGAAAGACCGCACCGGTATCACCCACCTCTCGGTGGACCGCAACAAGACCGACGGCTACTACATTCAAGTGGGGAAGAGCGAGACCGGCGACGTGCCTGACGAGTACGAGCAGATAAAGACGCTGAAGAACTCCAAGCGCTACACCATCCCCGAACTCGACGAAAAAGAACGGGACGTCCTTCGGTTAGAGGAGCGCCGCCACGAGATGGAGTACGAGTTGTTCGAGGACCTCAGAGCGCGCGTCGCCGAGCACGCGACGCTCATGCAGGACGTGGGCCGGGCGCTCGCCGAGGTGGACGCGCTGGCCTCCTTTGCCGTCCACGCCGTCGAGAACGACTGGACCCGTCCCGACGTCACCGAAGGCGACGAACTCACCATCGAGGCCGGTCGCCATCCGGTCGTCGAACAGACCACCGAGTTCGTCCCCAACGACCTCTATCTGGACCGCGACCGGCGGTTCCTCATCGTCACTGGGCCGAACATGAGCGGGAAGTCGACCTACATGCGACAGGCGGCGCTGGTCACTCTGCTGGCCCAGACCGGCAGTTTCGTCCCTGCGAGGGCGGCGACCGTCGGCCTCGTGGACGGCATCTACACCCGCGTCGGCGCACTGGACGAACTCGCACAGGGCCGCTCGACGTTCATGGTCGAGATGCAGGAACTCTCCAATATCCTCCACTCGGCTACCGAGGACTCGCTGGTGATTCTCGACGAGGTGGGCCGCGGGACGGCGACGTTCGACGGGATCTCCATCGCGTGGGCCGCGACGGAGTACATCGTCAACACGCTCGAATCGAAGACGCTCTTTGCCACCCACTATCACGAATTGACGGCACTGGGCGATAACCTGCCGACCGTCCAGAACGTCCACGTTGCCGCCGACGAAACCGACGGTGACGTGACCTTCTTGCGGACGGTTCGAGACGGGCCGACCGACCGCTCGTACGGTGTTCACGTCGCCGATTTAGCCGGAATACCCGACCCAGTCGTTTCCCGCTCGCGGGAGGTGCTCGACCGCCTGCGCGAGGACAAGGCCATCGAGGTTAGGGGGAGCGACGCGGACGGCAGCAACGAGACCACGCAGGCCGTCTTCGATTTAGGGTCGGGGCAGTTCGCTCCCGGTGGGGAGACACAGCGAGTCGAGACCGACGGAAGTCCCGAGGCAGCCACCGCCGACGAGTCAGCCGAGGCGGTTATCGACGCCGAGACACAATCAGTCCTCGAAGAGTTACAGAGTCTCGATGTCAACGAGACGCCGCCCGTCGAACTGATGGCGAAGGTTCAACAGTGGCAAGACGAACTCGACGAAGCGTGACGCGAGTCTCGGTCGGTCACGTCGCTCTGTCGAGTGATAGTAGCCATTGCAAATCACTGCACACCCGACCGCACGGCGGCGGTGCGGCCGATGTGTAAACCGTTTCAACTGTGACTCTAGTCTGCTCTCGGCACTGTCTAGTTTAGGACCTCCTCAGCTGGAGTTCGATTGTTGAGCGATTGATGCGGTCGCTGCTGGTTATAGTAATGCATGAACTGTTCAAGC
>NZ_SRIF01000006.1 GCF_004681185.1 Haloarcula amylovorans
CACGTCTTGAGTTAGACTTCACTAGTAGTGAGAGCGGCTTGGTGTGTGGGAGAATTATAGGATAAAAATACATTCTAAAGCGGACTGATTGCTAAGGGAGTAATCTAAATGAAACTAGTGTCGCGTCTACGAACCACGGCTTTCTGGTCACCAGGGAATATCCGTATTCGCTCTACCCCCTAAAGGGGAGTAGAGCTAATATGGGCTTGAACCAATGTCACTCGGTACATTTTTTACCCATCCACTTGTAAATCTCACTGAGATTGGAGTTGATTTCACAATAATTGAGCCATCAAAATTCAAATAAATCTGACATCGGTTTAGACGAGATCGCCTCCACGGTGACTGGGTGCGTGTGACGCGGCCCGCTCGTGGGGGTAATCAGGGTCTCCAGTAGTATCGCCAGCCAACCAGAGCAATCAGTAGCAAACCCCAATATGAGTATCAAACCGACCTCAGCGAATGACTCGCCCTCTAATCAGCGCCGAACTTTCCGTACCCGTATTCGGGCGGTACTGTTCACCGCACTCGGCAACCCCCGGTTTCGGTCGCTTCTCCAGCTGTCGCTTATTACTGTTCTCTTTAGTGGGTCGGCGATGGCCCAGACAGATGTCGGCTCGGTGTACTGTGGGACGGCTGTCGAGACTGCAATTAGTGTTGTCTTCGGCGCATTTGCGGCGTTGGGACTGCCAGCAGCGATGATCTTCACTGGTCGGAGTGGGCTTTCGTACATGCGCTCAACCGGAAACCCGAATCAGCAAAACGAGGCGCGGCGAGATCTGATTCTCTCGATGACCGGATTGGGGATTGTGTTCCTGGCTCTGATGGCGCCGGAGATCATCAACAAGTTCGGTAGCGAGATCGGCTTCTCGTTCTCTGACTGCGTCAGCCCGTTCTAACGAGATTCCCCGATTCACCTCCTGAAATGTCGCTGCTACGCCGATTCGTCGTGATTGCGGTGGTCGCCAGCAGTTTGGTGACGCCAGCCGTCGCTGTCTCGCCACAGGTGACGGCAGCATCGGAATCAAGTTCGTCCGCAGGGAATTGGACGTCTCAAAGCGGCGGAGTGGGCGATCCGTGTGGTGTAGATGAGTCGGCTCGCTCGGAACGGCCGGGGACGAGGCCGCCAAACTACACCCACACGTTCGATTCGTCGGCATTTCGGGCGTATTGGTCAGGTGACTCGGACTATGCGGACGTGAGTAACGAATCAGCTGACTCGTCGACAAGCCCGGCCGGCCACATCGCCTGCTCAGGAGACGTGACGTTCCGCGAACCCCCGGCAGTCGAAGCGTGGAACGACCGCGAGCTCGAACGGTACAATAACAGTAGTTGGTCGCGGTACCCAGCGCGGGTCGACTCGAACGATGGCCTCGTGGCAAACACATCGTACGTTGAGATATTCTCGACCAACCCGTCGACGGTCGTCCACACCGAGACAGGGACAACGCAGTACGTCCGTCCGAACGGGACGGTTCGCACGGTTGGCAGCTATAATGGTTCAGCACTTGGCTGTGCGAACACGAGCGACTTCTGCGTTCTCGAGTCAGTGAGCGTCAACGAGGTTGGCCTGTACGCTAACGGAACGCGACAAGACACTGCGGCCTCGCCGACTGCGGAACTCCAGTACCGGAATCTCACCGGGCCGACGACGCTGACTGTCCGGCTGTCGCTCTCGGTGACGGTGAATCAAACAACCGTCACTGGCGACAGCAACATCACGACATACAATCGCACGCTACGCGATTCGCGGCAGGTTACTGCCTACGAAGTGACGCCGTCGGATGTCGAGGTGTCGTTGGCAAATCATCGCAATAGTACGGGTGCAAGCCTCGCGGTGCCGAAGTTGTGGCGGAGTGTGACGTTCAAGACGGGCGATGTGGTGTATAGTCGCTGGCGGTTCTACACACGAAGTCCGCCGGGCTGGGAGCGCTGGAATACGTCCTCGGGAACGAACGTCTCGTCGGCCCAGCGGATTCGCCCGTTGCAAGTTCACGCCATCCCGGCACGGCAGGGACCGCTGGCGAATCTTGACCAGCACTCCCTCGCCGGGGATGCACAGTTCTTCCAGTTGGGTGACGACTACGACCGCATCCAGCTGGAGTTCGTCGTGTCTTATCGAAACGGAACGACGGCGAACAAGTCTCAGCTACCAGTGGAGGTCCAACTGACCCAGTCTCGCACCCATACTCGAACGGAGCGGTTCACGCTTCGAGCGAACGACACGCATCCGCTGAGTGACTATCGGTCGCCGACGGTGCATGGAATCGTTCGCGGAGAGAAGACCGAAAGTCGACTCTCGACGACGGCTGTCGTCGATGCCTACCCGGCTAACATGAGTGCGACGGTGGTCAACAGGACCACGAACGGAACGACGCTGGCGGTGACTGTGCGCTCAACCCGTGGGCATCCCGTGGATTTCGGGAACGTGACTGTGGTCGCTCGCAACAGCACGCGGATACACACGCTTGCTCCCGACGAACGTGGGGTGTTCAATATCACGGTGCCGGAGCGGGCTCTCGACCGGGTGACGCTGACCTACAGCCCGAAGTACTACTGGTGGGAGCAGGGCAATCCGGTAGTCAGCGATATCGTCGCGACCGAGCGGACGACGACTGTGGAATGGCTTGATGCGGGCCATCCGAAGTTCGTTGATATCGCGAATTTAGTGGTCGTGACCATACTGTGGTTCCTGCCGCTGGGGCTGTTGCTGTACGGTTTCGACGTCTGGACGAACGGACGGTTACTTGGAGTGTACTCATCATGACAGACAAGAATTCTCAATCGGCAGTATCGAATTGCATCGACCGACGGGGCCTCCTGAGCGCAGTCGGAGGTGGGATGGCAACGTTCGCCGGATGCAGCAGTATCGGTGGCTCGTCGAACGGGACCGCTTCGGGACCGACGGCGACCAAGAGTCCAAGTTCGCAGTCAGATGCGTTGAAATCGCTCACATTCGAGCCCAAACCCAAGACAAGCCCCCGGGTAATGGCACATGTCGAGTTGGCGGCGGATTCGCGGATCACGCAGATCGGACTGATAAACGGGATGGGAAACGAGGTCCATCGGGCGTTTATCTCCGCCCGTGAGACAGTCGCTAGTTTTCTCGTTGCCCGGATTGGCGATGACCCTTCCGAGCGAATTACGCGAGGCGAGAATACGCTGGTTCTCGTCGGCGAGGAAACAGATGTCGAGATTCCAGTGACGTACTCGGCATCGTTGGAACTTCAGGAAGTCATTGGTCCCGACGAATCCGATGGGTTTCCGCCGTCACATCGTCGAAATCGAAGGCATATCGGACTCATTGTAGAAAACACCGGGCAGCACGCCGATATTGCTCAGAAAGTCGTCTCGGAAGATGGTCCACATACGGAAGCCTTCGACAAGACCACTCTAGAGTATGATCTTGATTCGATGATTAAACCGGGAGAGAGAAAGCTTCTTCCAGTTCGCAACTACCTGGCGGAGTTATTCGATTGTTCAGAAAGCTATACTCGAGAGGCTAGTATGACGCTACAATCGGCATTTAGTGAACAGGTTCCTTTCACGCAAACATTCAGCTATAACCCGGCTGAGAACTCCTGTAGTCTCTCGCTGAAGGGAAACTATACTGTTGTCGAACAGACGGAGACGAAAACTCCCTAAGCAATGCAGAGTCAACCTCCAACACCGACTCCAACCCCAGGACAGGGAGCTGGAGGGTCCGCTGGACAGTTCAGTGGTGACGTGCCTACGTTCACCGAACTGGTTTTTCGGGCATTGATAGAGTTCTTGAAGATGTTTCCGACTGCCTTCGAGAGTTGGTTCAAAGAAAATGTACTGGATGTACTCGTCCAGCCTCTCGTTGGCACTCCAGCGCCCGTAGGGCCCGGAGCGGGCGGGCTGAATATGGCGTTCAACAGTGCCGTGAATAGCCCGTGGAGACCGCTGATCAACACACTCTATTTCGAGTATGTCGTCGGGCTGGCGTTTGGTGTCCAGATTATCGTCGTCGCCGTCGTGGGAGTGCGCTACAATGCGATCAATCCAGTCGTTCGAAAACGGATTGGACGTCGATTGGTGTTTGCGTTCCTTGCGCTCTTTTTCTGGCTCCCGATTGCGTCTCTTGCGTTGCAATTCTTCGATGTCATTGGTGAGACCGTCTCGACGTTCGCGAATGCGACTGAAGGCCAGATCGCCCAAGAACTGCTGGTCTTTGCGAAACTGTCTCTGTATAGTCCAGCAGTCTCATTCGTGTTGCTACTGGGCTTGCTCTATATCTATGCGAAAGTCCTCGTGGTATCGATTACCCGATGGATGGCGGTAATTCTCACTACGTTAGCGATGCCGCTGGTAGCGACGTTCTGGGCGTTAGAGGTCTGGCCGTTCAAAAGCTTCAGTGGCCTCTCGAAGCAGATTGCCGGGACGTATCCTGGTGCTATCGCGGCAAGTATTCCGACAGCGTTGCTCATCCGGATCTCGATTGAGATCAACGACTGGGGAATCCCCGGACTGGGGCTGTTCATTACTCCAATGGTGCTGTTGCTCTGTGCAAAGATCCAGAAGGCGATGCTCAAGAGGAGTAGCCCGACGTTGGTTAGTCTCAGCGATAAGATGATGGCAGCAGGGAAGAAGCCAGCCAAAGCTGCGGGGACTGTCGCAGGAGCAGGTGTGACCGCTGGAGCCTATCTAGCGGGCGGTCCGGCTGCTGCGGGGGCAGTTGAAGCTGGCAAAGGTGTGGCGAAGGGAAGTTCGCGAAGAGTGTTGAACGGCGCGCAGATGGTTCACCGAGGGAAATCTGGCTCGTCTGCAACCACGGCGGCGGGCACGTCGACGGGCCAACAGAGCGGGCAGACTCGAAGACAAGGAAGGGGTCCGTCGTCTTCGTCGTCGAAGAGGGGTGGATCATCTGGTGGGAGTACACCTAGCGGAGGACCCCCGCCCAGCGGTGGGAGCGGGGCTGGTAGTGCCAGCAGTTCAAGCGGTCTCGGACAGACTGTCGCTGTCCCATCTTCGTCTTCAACGCCAACGTCGAGTGGCAGTTCGAACAAACCGACTCGAACCGCGAAGAAGTCGGCCAGCGGCACAACGACAATTCCACCGACGAGCAGCAGTTCCGGCGGAGCAGCCACGAAACCGGTTCCGAACCGATCAGACACCAAAGTGTATCACCACGAAGAGGAATCGGCAGCGGACGGCGACCCGCCCGAGTTTGACTCGGTCGGTGAGCTGCTGCGCGAGCGGCTGAAGACCGATGAGGAACTCGGTCCCGATGCGTACCGCCTCGATGAGCAAGATCTGGCGATGGTCAAGGACAACAACGATGAGTAACTCGTCTAGCGAATTCAATACGAACATTATTCACGACGATCTCGGTGGCACCACCGAGTTCTGGGGACAGTACACGTTCGGTGAACTAGCGTTGTTCATCTTCCCTGTCTTTGGGTATCTCGCGCTCTTGGGCCTGCCGTTCGTCCCGGCTAGTTTCCTGCTGCCGGCGACTGGTCTGTTGATTGCGACCGAACTCCTCCTGTTCGGCCTGCATCGAGCGCGGCCCCGCTACTACCGACTAACTGAGTGGCTGGAGGTCCGCCTGCGGTGGGCGGTCAAGAAACCGGAGTACCTGTTCGGTGATGGCGCGCAGGATACGCGGACAGTCACGCGACTCGACCGCGTGCTTCCGCACGGCATCAAGCGCATCGACGGCACGCATCTCGGTGCTGTGCAGGTCACGCCCGCCAACATGGCGCTCAAAGATGGCAGCCAATGGGAGAAGGCCGTCAGTTCACTCACGGACTTAGCGAACTCCTTAGAGGGCGAGACGAACCTGTACGTCACCACCCGTGAAATTGACCGGGAAGTGCACGTCACCACCCATCAAGACCGTCTCGACGATGCCGACACCCAACGGCTGCCGATGCTCCGGGGTCTCTTGATGGAATGGCTCGACCGACACACGGATGACGAGAGCAATCCCGTCGGCGGGACCGAAATGGCGCGGGAGTATTACATCATCGTCTCGGTGACCGACGCCGACATAGACGACCTCGACCGTGAGTCAGCATCGCTCGTTGGCTCGCTGGATTCTGTGCCGGTCATCGGCCGTCTTGTCGAGATGATCTCCTCGGAGGGTCTCACCGAAAGCGAGCGAGATACCTACAAAGCGAAGAAATTGAAGGACAGAGTTGGGACGACGGCTCGTGCGATCAACAGCCTGTATCGTTGTAGTGGGGAGCCGGTGTCGCCACTTCGCCTTGCGACGCTCACAAAGGAGTATTGGGCATGTGAATCACAGTCGTTCGGCGACCTCGAAGAGACGACGGGCCTTTCGCCAGTTCATTACTCCCGGTCACAGGAAGCCGAGGCGCTGGACCGCGATATCGAAGATGTCGAAGACCTCGAAGATATCGAGATGCACGACTTTGACGACGACGATGTCGGGGAAGTGCCGCCGGCGTTCAGACAGCCCGGTGAGGAACAGCGGTCGTGGCTGGCGCCGTCGGCTATTGACTGGAACGAGGACTACACGGTCCTCGACAGTGAGACCTATGCTCGGACGTTCTGGATAGAAACCTTCCCCGAACACCCGACCAGTGGGATGCTTGAGCGACTGCTGCTAGACACCGACCTGAAAGCCGACGTCTCGATCCACATCAATCCATACGGGTCACAGGATGCTGTTTCGGTGATCTCCGAGTGGGTGTCTTCGCTGCGCGTGTTGCAGCAGGACGTCGGCGAACTGGACACGGAGGACCTCCAGCAGGATATCGAGCGGGCGAAGTACATCCGGCAGGCCGTTCGTCGGAACCACACGTCGCTGTATCAGGCTGGTGTGTTCATCCGTCTGACTGCCGACAGCAAAGAGGCCCTTCGTGAGCAGACCAACCAGTTAGAGACGCTGATGCGGGACTCGCCGGCGAACTGCTCGATCAAGCGAGCGACCCGCCGTCAGGAACAGGGATTAGCCACGGTCTCGCCACTAGGCGCGAACGAACTCGGGAACGAGCGATTGTCGTCGATGACTGGGGAAGCTCTCGGAGCGTTGTTCCCCTTCTCGTCGAACTACCTCCGGATGACTGGCGGAATTCGCTACGGTATCCACGACCACAACGACTCCTCAGTGCTGATTGACCCGTGGGACCTAGAGACAGGTCACTCGGAACTAGTGACGGGAATGCCCGGCGGCGGGAAGACCCACGGCACACAGGCTCGGGGCTTGCGGATGATGAAGAAGCGGTCAGACGTCAAGCAGGTCTTCATCGACCCGGTCGGGGATATGCGCGGCAGCGCTGAACTGCTGGATGCGAAGCGTATCACCGTCAGCGGGGACACGCCGCTGAATCCATGTGAGATGCATCCGACGCCCCAGCACGTTCTCGATGCCTCGCCGGACATGGAACCGGTTCGGGCGAAGATGGACGAAGTGTACGGGGTCATCATGAACTTCCTGACCTCGCGGGATATCGACCTCGAAATGCACAGCGGGCTGATTACGTTCCTGATTCAGACAACGTTCGAGCGGTCGGCCATCGACCCCGACGACCCGTCGACGCACACGCCGGCGAACTCGCCGACGATGCAGGACCTGCTCGACCTGATCGATGAGATTCAGGCTGACCCTGGAGTGTTCCCCGGCGCGGAGACCGCCAGCTCAAAGCAGAAGATTCGGCAGTACGCCGACGAGCTCTCGGTGGCGCTGCAGCCGTTCCGCCGAGGCAGTACCTACGGCAACCTCGCCGAAGAGTCAAACCTGAATCTGATCGATAACAATAGCAAAGCGGTGTATCTGGACCTCCAGCAAGTCGAGGGCTCTGGTGATGGACTGGGCAAGCAGTCGTTCATTATGCAGTTGCTGCTCTCGACGCTGTACCAGCAGGCCAAGAACATGGAAACGAAGGTGGAGGTGATCATCGACGAGGCCCACTATCTGTTCGCCGACGACGCGAACCTCGCCTTCCTCAATCAGATCGCTCGCCACCAACGTCACGCCGGGATTCGGCTGGTGATGCTCTCTCAGACGCTCAAAGAGTTCTACGATGGCGATGCTGCTGAGGAAATCGCGGGGATGTGTCCGATTATGGTCCATCATCGGGAGCCAGAACTGGACGAGCAGACGGCAAAGCGGGCGGGAATGACCCGCGAGCAGAAACACTATGTGAACAACGCGGAAGCCGGGAAAGAGACGGTCGGAAGCGAACACGGCTACAGCGAAGCGCTGGTCCGGGTCGACGAGCACGGCGACTACCCGGTCAAAGTTCGGACGTCGTGGGAAGAAAAGCGGGTCATCGATCTTGACCCGCACGAGCAAAATCCGCTAGACATCCTCGTCGAAGAGCAATCCGAGCAAGTCGAAGCATTCGAAGAGTTCCTCCGGACGGAGTCGATGAAGGGCGTGCTGGCCCATCATGGGCTGACGGTCGACCAGGCTGAACACGTCCTCGAAGGACTCTCTGCGGCGGAACTGGTCGAAGCGATGTCGACGGCACTGGATCAGGCGGCGGTTGAGAAGGCTGTCGAAACGACGGAGAACAGAGCGCCAACTGACGACGACTTTCAACCAGATACCATGTCTCGCGCTGAATCAGAATCACAGGTGCAACGCCAGTCAGATATGCCGTTCACGACGAATGGAGCCGACGGAGCACTCTACGAGAATAGGGGTGAGTCGGATGAGTGAGAACGTGACGTTCTACGCGCCGGATGAGCAAAAGGAGCTGATAGAGCGGATGGCCGACCGGCAAGGGATGAGTCTCTCAAAGTACTGCGTCGTCGCGCTGGACAAACAGATCGCTCGTGATGTACGCTCCGAGCGAGTCTCGGAAACCGGTCTCGAAGAGCAGTTGAATGACATGGAAGCGGCTATCTTGGATGAGGTAGAGGCCGCTCTGTCGCCCTCGACAGAGGAGGAAGTGCTACACGGTGTTGCGCTCTGGAATTTGATCGGTGGGGAATATCCAGGTGAGAAGCAAGCGGAGGCACTTTCGGAGGCGTCTGACCGGCTAGATACTGGGTTGGAGAAGCTACAGCGCCAGGAGGCGGATGACTGATGGTCGAAGACGCGCGCCTCCAGATTTACACGGACGAAGCACTCAACACGAAGCTCGACAAGCGTGCTGATTCCGCGGGGCTCTCGAAATCGAAGTACTGCGAACTGATCTTAAAGAACCACCACGGGATGGATTTAGATGGACGTCTCTCTCGGTACTCTGCCAATGATGATGTAGTCTCGACTATCGACAGGACGAGTACCGAAATTATCGCTGCGATTGAAGAGTTGAAGCAAGAAACGACGTCCGACGTGGAACATCTGCAGTCACTCCGAACGATGTACGTGCTGTCTCTGTGGGAACTGCTCAAAGAGGAGTACAGTCCCGAAAAGCGTGAGGCAGCGATTAAACGAGCGGCGCTCCAGATGGCCGATAGTCCTGTCACACAGACGAGTGATGGGAGGGAATCGGACAGAGAGGGCTCGTCGCCACTCGACTCGCTGCTCGCTGTTGACCGATGATATTGAAGACGGATTTCCAGCGGAGTGGCGCTGGGAAGCTACTGAAGTATATTCGCCGGGATCGAGAGCAAGATGCATCCCGAACAAAGGTTCCGCTCCGAGACCGGATCGGTCGTGAACTCGACGAAGAGCGAATCGAGCAGTTCATCGAGAAGAGTGAGAAGTTCGGGTTCCAGCGTCACCTCATCATTTCTCCGGACCCCGATGCCGACTTCACCGCGGAAGAAATCAGCGCCAAGACACGGAAGTTCATGTATCAAGGGTTCGGTGACCAGCCAACGACGGATTATGCGTACGCCGTCCACACTGATACGGAGATTCCACACTCTCACGTCGCTGCGACCGGGCATGAACCAGAACTGAAGATGGACGTCGACGACATCAAGCGCCTCCGTGACCGTGCAAAAGAATCATTTGACGAGCCTGAACGTCTCAAGGAGAAAGGCGCGGACAAGCACGCTGAACAGGCTGCTGAGAGTCCCGATGACGACCCGGAACAGACTCGGCCCCAGAAGGAGAAACTCGTGGAGGCAGCACAAATTGAGTCGGGTCCGGAGCGTGACTTCGACGCCGGTGGGTACTGATGGCAAACGATTCCCAATCGCCCAGAACAGCCCCGGGTCAGAAGTCCGGCGAGATGCCGACGAGTCTGAAATACGATGGGCCGGCGATGCTGTTCTGGAGCGTGTTCATGCTCTTGGTCCCGCCGATGTGGATAGATAGCGACAAGCTACTCCACAGGCGCTTCTGGGCGTGGCGATACATCTACGCCGGGTTCGCCATCATCACGGGACTGCTCTTCGCTGAAGCGCTGCTCAGCGGCGATTTGCTGGTGTTGCTACTGGCTCCCTTTGCTCACCTCCTCGCGGCGGCGCTCGTCATCGGATTGTTCGCTGGATTCCAAGTGCCCGGCGTGGCTCCGCCTGTTGTCTCGTATGAGACTGGGGTAGCGATTTACGTTGGGGCGCTGGTGCTCATTGGCGTCGTCGACATCGCCCGTCGCACCTCACCTCGGTCACTCGCTCGAAACCCATGGGGCTGCGGGGACGACGAATTGGCGGTACCATACGAGACCGTCAAGACGAAAAACGACGCTGCGCCTTCACTCCCAACACTTAAAGAGGACGTCTCGACCGCCGTCCTTGGCGAAACGGGGAGCGGGAAATCCTCGGCTATGCAACTCTTGGCCTACCAGTTCCCGTACAATCGGGATACGGCTATTATCGCCCACGACGCTGGCGAAGAGTTCCAGCAGTTCTACGCCGACCTCGGCTTCGACGTCAAGCGTGTCGGGATTGACGGGGATGTTACCTGGAACCTCTTTCGGGATGCCGATTCCCGACGGGACTTTCGGGAGATCGCAGCTGCGGTGTTTGGGAATCCATCTGGACACAACCCATTCCATACGCCAGCCAAGCAGGTGTTCGAGGATATGCTGCGCTATCTCCACTTGGAAGCCCAGCGAAACAACCGTCGGGAGAACCTCTCGCACATGGATATCGTCTCGCTGCTCGAAGAGGGGCGAGCTGGTATCTACGACGCACTCGACAGCTACGACCAACTCGAATCCGGACACTTAGACACCGAACAAGGGAAAGCTGCCCAGAACGTCTACCAGACGCTCGTCGAGTACACCCGGCCTATTTTCGTCGAGGACTTCGCCGAACACGGCTCGTTCTCACTGCGAGAGTACATCGAGAACCCCGATGGTCGGGTTCTTATCGTCGATTCGAGGCCCTCTCGGATGGCGACGCTCGGCCCGATGTTCCAGCTGCTGTTGGATTGGTCGATTCGCTTCGCGATGGAGTCACCCAATCCGACGGTCCACGTCCTTGACGAAATTGACCAACTCCCGCCGCTCGGTCAGATTACGAACCTCACAGCGCGTGGTCGCAAGGAGAAAGCGCGGGCATTGATCGGCGTCCAGACCATCGGCCAACTCTCAGATACCTACAGCGATATCTCGGGGATTCTGGGCAACTGCCCGCAAGGCCTGTACTTCGGGCCGGGTGACTCCCAGTCGACGGAGTTCATCCGCAACGAACTCGGTGAGCGGCGAGTGCTAGACCGACGCGAAACCCACTCGCTGTCGCGGCAGTCTGGGTCTCATTCGCATCGGTCTCAAGCGCGGGAAAGCTACCAAGAGACCGAGAAAGCACCCATCACATCCGGTCAGCTCCGAGACTTCGAGCCCGGCGAGTGTATCACGGTAACACGAACGGACTGGTGGTACGGACAAACTCACCAACTGCACGAAGTTCGTTCTGGACTACCTGAACGCGGGGCGGAGTCGCCGGGAACGCCGCGACAGGCAGACTCCGACGGAGACATCACCGAAACGGATAGCTGGATGGCGATACTTCGACACTACACTGGACGTATCGGGCAGTCCAACAGCGATGGGACGGAGCAACGAACCGATGCTGAGACCGACCCAGATGTGTGGGCTGCCGATGACGTCGACGAGACTCCGTCGATCACCTACAGCGACCGTCGATGGCAGGATGCACTCTCTCGCCTCGATGTCGAAGCAGGTCCAGTCACGCGAGGCCAGAACGTCGACGCGCTCTCAGACCTCGGGGCGATGCTCGACCGGCGCGCGCTCGACCTCCCTCCGGGAGCAGGAACGACGCTCGAAATTCGAGAGATGCTTACCGACCTTTATGTCGAGACTGGACTGACACCGACTGAGGTCCTCGCTGCTGTCGAGAAACGAACGACTGTCCTCCGGATGAGTGAGACGTTCCGCGATGACTATCGGTCCGTTGCGAAGGACGCCACCCCTACCATTGAATCATCTGATACGGACGATGAGATGGACGTCCCTGAAACCCTGTTCGAAGAGCAGCTGGACACCCAACCGACTGCTGAAAGTGACGGGGAACCAGCGCTGGAAGATGACGGTGAACCCAGGAATGATACGGATTCTGATATAGATTCAGCTGCCGAAACGTCGCCGCAATCTCCCGAAGACAACGCGGACGACACAGTCACTGATACTAGCACCGATGACCACCCCGAGAACGCTTCTCCAACTGCTTCATCCTCCGCCGAATCTGAAGCGGAGTCCGAGAGTGACGGCGACGATTTCGACGCAGCGGACTTCATGTAGTTCGGCCCTTCGACTGACTCACTTTTCGCTCGTTGTCGCTTCGAATCCCATACTAACACACCCAGCGCATGACAGTGGACAGATCCTCTTTGGTATCTTAGAATCCTAACTATTCTATCCCCCGCCTCGGTTCGTTCCCGCTCTATTGCTCGCTCCACTTCTGAGTGGCCGCTACCCAGCGCGAAAATACCTAAAACTCTCAGTAAAGTCATTTCTTCATATGTATTCTGGTCTAAAATAGCAGTACGGCACGCATCTGACTTGATTTTTAATAGGACTATATTGCCGTAACTCCCCAAAATCGCAGGACATCGGTGGGGTAGTGTTACGACCACTTTAACCGTTTTACTTGCCCCACAAATTCGGGGTATCTGCGCGATAGTAGCCAAGATAACATATCGAACTTTCGAGAGTTTTGTTGAGGGCTGTCGCCAGACGATTCACCCCCCGTTATCGATTTGTATTGGGCCGGCACTGGACCTCTCAGATTACAGAAAGAAGGACACCAGACATCACTGTACTCAACCGGGAAGCCTCTCGCCAGTTGGACTGCCCCACTGGCGTCGATACTGGGAACCCCTTCCCCCCAGCTGGCTGGCAGACCCACGCGTGTCCCACTTCGCTCGATCCCAAAACGATGCTGACCCTCACCGTATTACCGACTGCACTGTGCAGCGAAAATCTAGTCTCACATCCCCAGTCTTGGAGCTGGCGTCGGCACGCTCGTAGAGTGCTCTCACCACGAGTTCGCAGATACTTCTTGCCATCGAATTACCGAAACTCTAACAGTTCATTCAGACTCACGGGAATACTTCTTGAGTCGTGATTGTCTGAGTCCTTTCGTGCCGCTGTGTGCTTTGGTGAGTCCCTCACTCATCATCAAATGCGGATCATGCCAGCTACCCAGCGATGCGAGACGAAATCTAACCAACAATAGAGAGTAAAAAACGATTTTGTTGGTTAGCGATGGCTGCCTCTCTTAGCGAACTAGGCCTCGTCAATATTGATGTGGTGTGCATTCGAGCGCTCTGATCTGCTGGTAGCCAAAATGCGTAAGCCCATTCATATAGTAAGCGACCATAGCACTGAATTAATGTCGAGTGAGACAGTCTGGATCAAGAAACGTGGACCAGTCGGCGTCGGGACAACTATCCATATTCACACGGACCCAGACTGTCAGCCGCTTCAGCAGGCCACAGAGATCAGAGAAATAGAGCGTGAGAAACTTCCCGACCACTGGCCTGACTGCTCGCTCTGTACAGGCACTGCCGACACAGGAGGCGTCCCAGAGGGTGAAAGCACGCACACTCGTCGAAACCGGCTAGAAGCACTCGATCCGGACGAGCTCTAAGCCAGCGGGACTCGGCTACTCATATCTTGAACTATTGCCCACCCAACACTTACTACGGAAGCTACCGCAACACGAGATAGCGCAACGACCGATATCTAAGGGACTTACCTGTGCATGACTCATGATACGTCGATACTTGGCCGATGTCCGGACTGTGATGAAGATATTACTCCAGCGTGGCTGTTAGTCGAGTACGAGCAAGACGATGGGACGACAGGCATCTGGGCCGAGTGTCCAGCCTGTGAAGACGTCGTGAAACCCGAATAATGAGAACCGTCACTATGCGATTCAGTCTTTTTGCCGTAAGGTGATGCGCTTCCCTTCGTAGTCCTCCATGAATGGAGTTGGGCCACCAATACTCACTTCTCCTTGGTCAGACTCGATATTCAGACTCGTCTGTAGCGAGAACTCGTTCGTTGGGGGTTCGACGAGTCCTTGCCGGATCTCACGTACTGGACCAGAAAGTGTTTCGCCACTACCTGTTTCGATATCCGCCCATAGATCAATTCCGTTGCTCTTGTAGAGAGTGGCATGGAGAACTGCCTGGCGAAACCAATCAA
Source organism: Haloarcula amylovorans (assembly GCF_004681185.1). Classification (GTDB taxonomy): domain Archaea; phylum Halobacteriota; class Halobacteria; order Halobacteriales; family Haloarculaceae; genus Haloarcula; species Haloarcula amylovorans. The sequence continues at coordinate 14,511 of NZ_SRIF01000006.1, forward strand.
ACGTCCTCGGCAGCGGATACGGATCCGTCACGAACACCTCATTTGAAGCAGGCCAGAATGTTCCAAGATATGTTCCGAGTACTGTCCCTGTGAGTCGCGATCTCGTTACTTCAACTGCATCCTCATCTGTGTTTGACCCCGAGACTACCTCAGCACCACCAATCAAGGCCGTCCGATCGTCGACTGTGTACAGAAATGGGACTGACTCGTTCCAAGAGTGAACGACGTCTGCAACACCTGCAAACCGGGTTCCGTCCTCCTCTCCTACATTCGCTTTTCCAATTAATAGGAGCACGAGTATTTCTCGGTCAACAGCAGCCCTTAGTTCGGACTCCAATTCTGGATAGATGTGCTCCGGAATCGCGAGAATTACTTCCTTTTCGGCCTGTGAAATCGCCTTCTTTGCTCGCTTCAGCACTGTCTCCCGTGACTTCATCATCTGGACCTTGGGTGACTGAGGTTGTGACTCATTGAATCGCTCCTCCAGGAGCGGCGTCATAGAGTCGATCTCATCCGACAGTGTCGCCATTGCTGTTGCCGGCGGAACAGCCCGGATCGTCGTGGGAGATGCATGGCTGTTTACCTGAGCCAAGCCTCGTTCCTCGAGCCGCTCGGCGATTTTGTACACTCCCTGCTGGGTAACGTCTGCATCCTCGGAAATCGTACTCGTCGTCGCTTCCCCCCGGCTAAGCAGGGCTAAGTAACTCTCAATCTCCTTTTCGGAGAGTCCGAAGCTGGCTAGCTTCTCTTTGAGCGCGGTATCAGTCGTTTCGGTCATTACTGCTACTGTAGTCGGCATCTGTTGATAAATGCACGAAACGACCAGCACGTCTCTGGGTACCGGTCTGGACCGCGGCCTCCACACAGGCAACGTCAATCTTGATTGTTTTGCTGAGCCGAACAGGTATTCAGGACATATTCGATAGTGGCGCGCCCGCTGGCGATAAGCCGAGAATGGAAAAAGGTGCGTAGAAATCTTAAACAACTCGTTTAATCAGAATTACTATGTGGGTTGGGATCACGGTGAGAAACGATGGCACCTGACCTAGAGGAAATAGCAGAATTGATAGATACGAGTCTCAGCCGTCGGAAATTACTGGCTGCAACGGGCGCTGTAGCGGCGAGCGTTACTCCGACTATTGCGACAGCAAACACGTCTCCTGTCGAGAACGAACAAACGGACTCATCACAGCGTATCGAGTCCCCAGACGGTCGCTTACAAGTTCATTTCTCGCTTCGAGAGGGAACACCTACGTACGCCGTTAGCTACGACGGGCAATCCCTCGTTGACCGTTCGGCTCTCGGATTCGAATTCGAAGATATGGCACCACTCGGGGATGATCTAGTGGTCACTGGTGTTCGACAACGGAGCACAGATACGACGTGGGAACCCGTTTGGGGAACGACTGAGTCGGTACGGAACCACTACAACGAACTCGCTGTCGGCGTTGCAGAACGAGGTGACCCCGGCCGGTCACTGACGCTTCTGTTTCGTGCGTACGATGACGGGGCCGCGTTCCGGTACGTCCTTCCACAACAGGATGCGCTCGAAGACTTCACAATCACGAACGAGCGGACAACGTTCCGCTTCGCCGATGACTACACCTGTTGGTGGATTCCCGATAACTACGAGAGCTACGAGGATATCTACCAGGAGACTCCCCTAAGCGGCATCGAACCGACGCCGGAGGTCGGCGCAACGGTCGATGGGGCGAACACGCCGCTGACGATGCAAGTCGACGACGACCTATACATGAGTCTCCACGAGGCTGCGCTCACTGATTACGCCGGGATGACGGCGACTCGGGTGGATGATTGTCCATCCGTATTTGAGTCGACACTCGTTCCATTACCCGACGGAACCAAGGTGAAAGCCGAAACACCTCATGCCTCACCGTGGCGGACTCTGACGATCGGGGAGACACCCGGAGACCTTGTGGAGTCGAAACTCGTCCTCAATTTGAACGACCCGTCAGAAATCGACGATACATCCTGGATTACCCCCTCGAAGTATATGGGCATCTGGTGGGAGATGCATATCGGGAAGGCGACGTGGGCGCCCGGTCCAGACGTTGGTGCGACGACCGAGAACGCAAAACGCTACATCGACTTTGCCAGCGAACACGGAATCGAAAATCTACTTGTAGAAGGCTGGAACGTCGGCTGGGAGGGCGGATTCGATCAATGGAGCAATCCGCCGTATACCTTCAACTTTACTGAGTCTACAGAAAAGTATGACCTTGAGGAAGTCGTTCAGTACGGAGAACAACAGGATCCGTCGGTCGACGTAGTAATCCATAATGAGACGGGTGGCGGTGTGGAAAACTACGAGAATCAGTTGGAGGACGCCTACAATTACTATGAGGAACTCGGGATTCCATCGGCAAAGCTCGGATACGTGAGTGCTGAAGGGATGCTAATAGATGGGGAACTCTATCCACATCACTCGCAGGTGATGGTGAATCACCACGAGTACGTTGCGGAGATGGCTGCCGAGCACGAAATTATGCTCAACGTCCACGAACCGGTCAAGCCGACGGGTAAACGCCGCACGTGGCCCAATCTCATGACCCGTGAAGGCGTCAGAGGGCTGGAATACGAGAATGCGGGCCCGCAAGGGAACCCGCTGAATCACACCCTCGTCGTCCCCTTCACGAGAATGCTCGGTGGTCCCGTCGATTACAATCAGGGTATCTTCGACGTGAAGCATTCGGAGTACGGCGGAAACACGCGGGTTCATAACACTCGTGCTCGTCAGCTGGCACTCTATCTCATCATGTTCAGCGGCCAGCAGATGGTCGCTGACCTCCCGGAGAACTACGACGACCTTGATGAATTCGAATTCATTGAGAACGTTCCTGTGGCTTGGGACGAGACGACAGTCGTCAACGGAGAAATCGGACAGTACGCTACGTTCGCGCGTCGGAAAGGTGAGGAATGGTATATTGGAAGCGGCACCGACGAAACGCCGCGTGCCCTTGAAGTACCGCTGGACTCCCTCGACGATAGTCGTCCGTACGTCGCTACCGTCTATACCGACGGTGCGGACGCCGACTTCGAGAGCAATCCGACCTCGGTCACAACTGAGGAATTCATCGTCAGTTCGGCTGATACTCTGGTCGCTTCGATGATCAACGGTGGCGGACAAGCAGTCCGTCTTCGCCCGGCAAGAGGACAGGAAAAGCGGAAACTCCGTCAGTACAAGGAGCCAGAGTATGAGTACGGTTCATTCATCGTTCCTGAGGAGACGATGGCCAGCGAATCCACCTCAGCGCTCTTGGAAATTACGAATACTGGGAGTATCATTGGTGGAGAGGAGCTGCAACTCTACGTCGATGGGGAGTCGGTCGAAACGACATTCGCCCGTGTTCCTGCCCGAAATGAAGAGCAGGTAGAGTTCCCGATACAGCTCCGAGAGCCAGGCACGTACGAAATCGCTGTTGGCCGCCCCTCGGACGACGTCATCACCTCTCGAACCCTCGAAGTAACACCAAAGTCTACAGAGCTTGAGTGGCTCAAATTCGACGGTTTTGACGTTCCTGAGACGGTCGAGCGTGGAACGAAGATAGAGGTGGACGGAACCGTCACTAACACTGGGAGTGACGAGACTATCCAGATTTTGAAGCTGACTGTCGATGCAGATGTGATCCAAGCGAAAAAGATCGACCTCCAACCTGGCAAGAGCACAGACGTGTCCTTTGAGTACACGTTTGAGGCGCCCGGTGAGTACTCGATTGCCGTTGACGATATTGGCCCATGGACTGTCACAGTCTCGGAACTTGAGTAGGAACACAACGGTCGTGTCGGAGTAAGGCCCTTGGATGTCTTCTTTTCCAACTTCTTTCTGCTTTCTCCCGGTGACTGCGCTTAGCGGGACTCAACCGATGCGAGCGTAGAACGGTGATGGTCGCTGCACAACGACCGCTTCAATGACAGCACTGCTGAGGGACTCATTAGGGGATGGAAATGCTGAGGAGGATAGTTTTGGTGCTCAAATTGGCATCTCAATACAGAAAGTAGCCGTGAGACGGCTCGTCTCGTTGATCGAGATATTAGCCAGGTTCATCGGAATCTGAACGAGTTGGAGGAACTCCATCTCATAGAACTCGTCGACGATGGGCAATCGAAGCGACCATCGGTCTGGTACGATGCTATTGATATCGACCTCCCGCTTGTGGCTCCAGATGAGAGTTCGGACGAGGCAACGGCGTAAGTACGGTACAGCCAACATGCGTCGCTCTACCTACTAGAGAGGAGCTGTGTCGGTTAACCAGCTATGCGTAACGCTGCTAACCAACATTGACGATCAAAACAACGGTTGTTGGTTAGTGGCAACTACGTTTCCCGACGACTCGTTTCTCAGTGCGAGGAATGCTATTCACGGACCGAAACTGGGTGCGGTGGCTTTATGTGGCCGACGTCTCTGCAGACTCTACGTACTTGCGTTCCCACTCGCGGCGGGCTTCCAGTTCACGGTGGCCGCGTTGAGTGAGTGTGTAGACGTTCGTTCGCTGGTCTTTCTCACTCTTCTCGACGAGCCCCTTCTCGACAAGCGAATCGAGGTTTGGGTAGAGTCGTCCATGATGAATCTCTTTTTCGTAGTACTTCTCAAGTTCATCCTTGATGGCGAGGCCGTGTGGCTCCTCAAGGCCAGCGACTACATACAGCAGATCACGTTGGAAGCCAGTCAAGTCCTGCATGAGACGTACTATGTGACTACCTCTCATATATTTGCCGGCTTACAATTCATGCCTCCGCTCTACTGCGGTATAGTTTCACACTGAACGCTGCTCGGGATGGAGTGTACCGACCGCTTCGGCCTCGCTGCTCACACCAATGTTTTAGTCTTGCTGTCACATCTAGGTAAATGGATTGCGGTCCAGTGCATGGATGGATACCTCGCACCCACCGCAATCTCCGCTGGGGGCCCATAGACAATGGGCTCGCAACTTTCGTAGTCACAGCAAGTAAGAGAGGTTACAGCAGTTCCTGCGTTCCACCAGCGTCAAATTTCGGCACTGTCCCTTCATCAATATCGGTCGCTCCCATTGAGATGGCTTGCCGTAACTGCGTAGGTGAGAGGGCGGATTCATCGTCGGAGAGGTCGCTGAGGAGGGTCGCGAGGGACCCCGAGACAATCGGCGTCCCGAAACTCGTCCCAGACTGAAGGTTGCAGCGGGCGCGAAATAGCCCAGTAACTCAAGTACATCTTCGCCGTGGCCGGTAGTGTCCGGTGTGTCGTCAGCGACGTAGTTCAGCCGCTGGTCGATATCGAGGGTATCGGCTAGCGCAGCGGTCGGTTCGAGCACTGAATCGACAAGCCCAATCCGGACAGTCTCACCTTCGTAAGTCGAAGACTGGAGATTGAGAGTGACAGAGTAAGAGTCGAAAACGAACTGACGTAAATCTAGGAGCGAGCCACACGCCGGTGGGATCGGTCGTTTCCCTCGTCGAGCGTCCGGACGTCCTCCCGCTCAAGCTCGATCGATTTCAGCCCATCAAGCTCACACAGTTCATTTACGGTTGCTTTCGGGCTGGTCACACGTACAGTCGCCTGGCCAAGGGATGCCTCGACTGTGGCACCGAGCTGTTCAACACGGGCTATGAATTCCTCACGGTCGCCAGAGACGCCCAGTAGCAGCGTGATGGTGTCGTCACTACTGCTGTCTCGGAGCTTTGTGACACCCGGGTCGATGTACTCTGGCATAGCTGATTTCCTCGAGACGGTCCTCGGTGTTAAAGCTAGGTGCGGCGAGTGTTGAATGCTCTGATCGTGGTACTCTCTTTGCTTTGGTAGCAGGGAATGCAACAGATACTGAGAGCGACCAGGTGACGAATGCAGCGCAAGTAGCTGTCCGAAATCGCGATACCAGCGACACGAGTCTATAAATGAAACCCTGCCGAACGCTCGGTAGTTATAGGGACCGTGCCCGCCACTGCAGGCACGGTGGACCGCCGCGAGGCGCACGTGCGCCGAGCGCAGCGCTCCGTCGTCCTCGTGAGCGTCAGCGAGCGAGGGCTCGGAAGACGAACAGAGTGAGTCTTCCGGTGGCGCCGCGCGTCGTCGAAAACACTCACCATACATTTCTCACTACCCCACTGGCTGGCCTACGCGAGCGTCCCCCGAACCGACCACACTGGACACCCGGCCCGACTGACCCACGTTGATGCCGTTTGCGGCCCCAGCCTCAGTCCGTGCGCGTGGTTGGCTCGTCGCCGCCCCGCTGTGCCGGTGGGCGGCGACGAGGCCGCGTGCGCGAGGTGGCTCCGAACCGACCGGGCAGCCACCTCGACGGTGGAGCTGACCGAGTCGGATCTAGTCGGCCAGCGTCACCTCGACGGCTTTGTTCATGTCCATCTGGTTGACCCACGCGTGAGTGTCTGATTCTGCGTTCCACGGAGCCAGCCGGGGACAATCACCGGAACACCCGAACGATGCCCGACAGTCGCCGGTCGGGGCGGGACCGTCGCCGCGTTCGAGGATGCACATGGTTGTCTTGCTCGTCACGGCGAGCGTCTTCAGCCCGTTGTACTCGCCGGGTTTGCCCCCACAGAGACGCACGCGGTCGCCTTCGTGAAGGGTCCGGACCATCGTACCACCGTGAACGGATTTCACCCAGACCGTCACCTTCGCCGTGTCGCCACCGTCGTCCTCAACGTAGGCCACCTGATACTGATTCGGGGCGGCGGGGTCCTCAATAAGATGCGTGACAGTTCCTTCGATGGTCGCCTCGTAGCCGTGAGGATTCATGTCTGCGACCGGGACCGGCGCGTTCATCGCGGCGCGAGCGGCCGTGAGTGCACCGAAGACGCCGTCGAAATGTGAGTCGCTGTCGGTCGTGTGGCCGGCAACGAGTTGGCTTGCTGCGGCGTGGCTGATGCCCGTCTGGTTGCTGACCGTAGTGGCATCTTGATTCACGTCGGCCAGCACGTCGACGTCCATCTCCGCGCGTGGGTCGGGTTCGGCTTCGAAGGTTTCCGGTCGCTCTTGTTCGCTGGTGGTGAGCTGGCGGGCCGAGGCTTCGCGGTCGATCTCGCCGTGGGCATCCCGAGCCGTCTGGGTGTGACGGGCCTGTTCGGCTGCCTCGCCGTGGCGTTGCTCTTGGGTGGCCAGCGTCTCGCCGTGGCGGCGATTAGGTGCGACATCGGTCGAGCGGGTCCAGTCGTAGTCGTTCTGGCGAGCGTAGTAGTTGCCCCGCGAGTCACTGCCGCGGTTGGGTCGGTAGTCGAGTTCGTCGCCGTTTGCCGTCTCGGCGACTTCCTGTAGAAGATGCTCGGGACCGCCGTCGACGTGGGCACCGAGTTGCAGCTGCTGGTCGAGATCGGGCGATGCTTTCTTACTGCCGGAGTCGTTAGCGTACATTGTCTTTCGGTATCCACGGAAAGACACTTGTCGGGTGTGCCAGCACCCGATTTCCTGCGGCGTGACACTGCCTTCGTGAGCGCCGCGTGTCGTGCCGTTCCGTACATAAGGCCACGGGTGCCTGCTACTTAAAACCAACGACCAATTAGGATTGCTTCAAGTGGAATAGAGCGGCCATATAGTGTCTGAAGATCAAGATTACTAGATTGTGATTTTGGCGAGATTACTATATAAATGCAAGTTGATGGGATACCCTCGACGGCGGGGAACATCTTGTGCGGTGTGGTCGCGGTTCCGTGAGCATCCCGCGGGCCGCCCGAGTGCCGGATGGGTGAAAGCCCGGCACGGCTCTGCCGTGCCCGGAACACAGCGAACGGTGCGCGGTCGCTTGCGACCGCGAGAGACGAACGGCGAAGCCGTGAGTCAGTGAGCGTCCTCGTTCCGGCGAGGGAGGGCGGTCCGAAGGGTTCTGCTGCTGTGGTCGGGTGGGAATGGAAGGGGCACGGCGCTGGCGCTTGTGTAGTCGTGTCAGCGACCCCTCTCCGAGCGTAGCGAGGAGATGTCGCTGAGCGACCGCCAGCGCCGTGGGGCTTTCAAGGTGTGCTAGACATGCCTCACGGTCACCGCTGCTGTCACTACGAGCCTAGTAAATCCGGTTCGCTATCTCTGGAAGATTTCAGCGGTACGCATGTTAGTGTTGTCAACTATCACCGTGATAGTGTTGCTCGCCTTTCTCTGGAAAATCTCAGTTTACGCATGGACTATTGAAGCTCCGTAGCAGAATCCGGGTAGCGCCTCGTCGCTCTTCTCGTCCGGAGGTGAGGTACACACTCATAGAATTGGTCTCCTACACGCTTCTCTATCAAAAGCTCACGTACGAATTCCGTCACCGGCAGCTCTCCAATCTTCACAGCCGCCCAGCGGCGGCTGCTGCCACTCATACGAGAACACAAGAAAACCCTTTCCCAGCCAGTCTGTCAGTCCCAGGCCGCTCACACACCAGTCTCTCAGCGCTTGCTCCCGGCCGCCAGCCCCTCGCTGTCGTTCACCGGAACCCCGGTGTCTATTGGCCATTTGTCTGCCCATCGGAGGACGGACTCTCAGAGACTTTCGAGACGACGCTCTCGCACCTCATCAGTAAATCGCTATCACTGTGGTCAACCAGCACTGTTAGAGACTCAATCGAGATATCACTCATGGAGCGGTGTGACCCAGTCGGGCGCACAGTCATGGGTTCCACCGTAGATTGACCCATCAGGATACTGGTTATCGTCAGCCTCAACCGCGACGATCATGTCGCCGGCACTCGTCGAGATTCCACTAATAGTACCGATGACTTCCTCAAGTGGCCCTACGCCCTCCGTCCAATCAACGCGAACTCGATCTCCGTGGTCCAACCCGAACTCATCGAAGGTAACGTTGTGCTGGTCATTCATTGGAATCGCCTCCACTTCACGAAGGTGGCACAAAATCAGCGAAGACAGCAGCTAACCAACATCCGCGAAGAAATTAGAGCTATGTTGGTTAGTACGACAACGAGTCGGACGACGGCGTCAAGTTACGGAAACGCGTTGCGAGCCTTCTCAGTCGTCGAGTGCGCCAATGGAATCGAGATAGTCTCGCACCGCCTGGACGAACGCGCGATAGCGCTCAAGATCTTGGAGCGCGTTATAGACGACGTCGTGATTGATGATACTGCCGTACGTATGGGATAAGACGTTCCGGAACCGGGCGCCCTGTGCCATCTCTTCGGCCAATGGTCCCGAGAGGACATCCATCTCACCGAGCGTTCGCATCGACGCTGGATTACTCGTGGGTGGCTTGCCTTGCTCGTATTTGACGATCTCCTCAGCGATATCGATAGCAGCCTCTGTCATTTTGACGAACCGACGTTCAACGATATCACGCGTATCCGAGTCGGCTTTGTAGTCGGCGCGGCTGCAACGCTGCTTGCGAGCAAGCACGCCGAGACTTTCCTCGATGGTTTCGACAGCCGCCAGTATCCGGTTGAGCCGATCCGTCGGTAAGCTATCGTCGTCGGCCGTCATCCATCATCCTCTGAGTCGCCAGCGACGGGGACTCCAGATCCACGTTCGTCAAGATGGGCGTCAATCCGCTCTAATGCGCTATCGAGTCGGTCACGAGGCGATTGCTGTGGGGACTCCTCCGTAGTGAGCTGCTGGCGAAGTTCAGTAGCACGCCTCTGTTCGCCGAGAAGGAGCACACCATTGTCAAAGATGGATGTCGCGAGCTGTGGTGAGGATGTGTGGAGATCTACAAGGTCGACGTCGTCGGTCTCGAACACCTCACTGAGAGCAGCACTTAGCCCCAGAAAGACATCGTTGTAGTCTGGGTCGGCTGGTCGCTTATCGTCGAATTCGACCGCGAGATCGATATCACTCGTCGCATGCGTCGAGTCAGTTGCGTGTGAGCCAAAGAGGATCGCAAGCCTGACCGGATGTTCCGCAAGCATCGCTTGGAGGGCGTCGAGATCGAGGGTGTCTGTCAGAGTCGTCGACGCAGCGGTCCTCATTGGCAGAACTTAGGCGACGAGATATTATAAAACGCAGGTGCCGTTCTAGAGTCTTGTCCAGCGGTGACGTTGTGATGATTGCTCATTGGAATTGGCTCTACTCATGGAGGAGTAACAAGATCGATGGGTACAGATATCTAACCCAACAGTGGTAGATCTACCACGGTTATGTTGGTTAGAATGCTGTAGCGACTACTTGGAACGGCTCATTTCACCTCTACATATAATCCGTCAAGTTGGTTATGACGCTATCTTCCCACGTTGACACACGCCAGAACCGGCTGTCGCGCCAGCCGTCGAGAGTGAAAGGTGCGTCCCGGTTGTGACCACGGGACGCGATGGTCTGCGCCCTCTCTCGCATGTAGGCGACGCGGACCACCGCTAGCTGGGACAGCGTGCCTCAAAAACGTACGGGTCGGTCACTCGAGACCGATCAGACGGCGGCCAACCCAACGTGAGAACAGAATCGCCACGATAAGCCCGACAAATTTGGGCGTTAACGTTTCGAAGGCGAACAACGGGATAGCGACCGAAACGAGGAGCACGACAAGAAAGAGAACAAACCCGACGACTCTCCGGGTTGCAGTCTCGACGACATCGGCAACGGACATTCAGCCCTCGCCCCCGTTTGCTTGGCTGCCGAGAAGATTGTCGAACACGGCGGCGAGCTCGTTTTTGTCCGGGCGTGGCTTGTACCCGGTACTCCCATCGAGAGCCACGAGGAGGCGAGCGGCGAGTTCGTACGCCTCGTAGACTTCGATCTCTCGCCGACCAGCGACATCTTTGATCGCGCCATGCAGCGCGTAGTCGATGTAATAGTGTGGTCGTATGCCGTCGTGTCTCCCCGTCATTGGTGAATCTACATTCAATTTGAATGCCCATAGTAGTTTGGACTAACTAGGTATTTTTCGGACCAAACTTTTATTGCTAGTGAGTGTGTTGTCTAGAATAGGCGCAGGAGGTGTTGTGACCACCGATGATTCTGCGCCCTCTCTCGCACCATGTTCGAGCTAACACTCCCCGGGAGACTCGGGGACACGGCAGCGCAGTTCGTCGACCGGCTTGACACGGTCGAACGAAGAATCCTCAATCAGTTGTCCTTCCAGCAGGTACGTTCGGTCGCGATTCTGCTGGGCATCACGGCGACGACGTCAGGTGTGGCAGCTGCACAGAGCGTGAGTGAAGTCGGGAGCGCAATGTGTGGTTCCGGTGTCGGGCAACTCGTCGGGTTCGGATTCATCGCCGGGTCGCTGTATTTCGTGCTGAAGGGCGTCGCAAAGGCCATGACCGCCATGGACAAGATGGGCTCGACGAAACAACAGTCGGCCCGCGAAGGAAAGGAAGCGATGGCCGGCTCGGCCAAGACCTTCTCGGCGGCGTTCATCCCGGCCGTCGCCGCGGGCGTGTTTGAGGTGTTGGGCATCTCGACGGTCTCGTGTATGTCGCCAAGCCAGTGGAGCGTGCTGATGGCCAGCACCACTACACTTCCGCTCTAACGGAACTCGTCTGTGCCCGACACTTCTTCTGCACCGACGCCCGGAGACGCGCCTACACCGTCTTCGTCGAACGCAACGAACGGAACGGCCGGAGACGCCGGTGGCGGCCTGTTGCCGTCGCCGAAAGAGGCGATCAAGTCCCTTGTCGAGTGGGCGGTCCACTCGCTCGTCGAGGGCGCAACAGCGTTCCTCGAACTCTTCAACAGGTTCGTGTTCGGCATTCGTCTCCCCGGACGGGCAGGTGAGGTTGCAACCTGGGGTCCGCCAGAAACGGGCCTCTGGTCGGGCGCGTGGGCATTGTACTGGACGCTCGTCCCGCTGGCTCTCGCACTCCTCATCTTCCAGGCGATGCGTGCGCAGGGGAGTCTCTCAGGGCGAGAGACGAAAGTGAAGCTCGGCGAGATTGGGAAGTGCGCCGCCCTCATCCTTGCGGGGTGGCCGGTCGCGATTGGCGGCCTGTACCTTGCCGACGGTATCGCGATGGCGCTGGCTCCAGACGCTTCGGCGCTGCTGTCGACGCCGGGAAATATCGGCAAGCTTGGGCTCGGGATACTCGTCGGCGGTGCGCTCATCACGGTCCAATCGGGATTAGTGTTGTTGGCTGTCGCGATCGTGTTCATCGAGCAGATCATCCTCATCGCGGCCGTCGCCGGGTGGCCGATCTGGTGGGGACTTCGCCCCTCGGACTCCGGGTTTGCGAACGCGGCCTCGGGCATCGGGCTCTCAATGTATGTCGGCGTCGCCGGTGCGAAGGTCGTCCAGGCCTGTATCGCCTTCTTCGTCTTTCACAGCGAGTGGTCGCTAGCCGGCGGAGTTGGTGACGCTGTCCTCTCACTACTGGGCTCGGCAGTCGGCCTCGGTGTGGCCTTCGTTGGTGTCCCGGTCGTAATTGGTCGCAATTTTGTCCCGGAGGTGATGACCGTCCTCGGGACGCCGGGCGTCAAGGTTGCGGAGTCCTCGGCTTCAGTTGCGAGAGATCGAGCTGGTGGTGCGGCAGGAACTGCCAGTAACTACGCCTCGTCAGCTCGGTCCCGAGCGGCAACAGCTGCTCCTTCGTCGGTTCCATCGCCGACATGGTCGAGAGGCAGCAGCGAAGCTAGCGCAGCGCGGACGGTCCCTGACGACTACACGCCTTCGCCGGAGCCCGGTGCTAGACAGGCGTCCTCGCTGTCGTCGCCTGACAGCGATGCCTCGTCAAATAGCACTACGAACACAAGCAGGAAGCGACGTATCGAAGCCCTCAATGGGCGATACTAACCCTTTCACTTTCAGAAATCCATGAGTAACAACTCTCAACCGGCAGAACAGACGCGCAAAGATCCCGGTCAGCTAGTCCCACCGCGTGTGGATACTGACCCGGCACTACTCGGCGGTTACACCTGGAGCGATATGAAGGCCTACAGTCCAGCTGTGGTCTCACTCGCTGGGAGTGGTATTGGTATGGCGACGTCGTCACCGGTACTCACTGTTGGCGGCCTCGTTGGCGGTATCGGACTAGGCCTTACTGGAACCTACCTCCGAGTCTCTGACCGGGCCTATACGTCACCACGTGGCCGCATCTCGGTGTGGTCATCGCACCTCCGCCGGCGGTACCTCGACAGTCCTGATGAGGTTCTCGCGGATGTGACGGGCGTTTCTGGCGTCACCGAGCGTGGCTTCCTCGAGATGGACGGTGGCCGGTATGTCGCACCAGTTCCGGTCGAACCGCGGAACACGGCGATGCTTGATGCCGACCAACGCCACAGGCTCGCGGCATCGCTATCCTCCGCGATCGACGAACAGTTGACCGACATACCATTTCGATTCTACTCGACGACGCGAGAGGCCGACGTCGACGACGTGGCCGAGCGCTACGAACGACGCGCTCTGGACCCGGAGACCAATGAGCTACAACAGTCGGTGCTGCTTGACGTCGCCGACTGGCTGACTGAGGCCGATGCCCCGAACTGGGAGGCCCGCGACTGGCGGCATTACGTCGTTGTTGAGGCCGATGCTGGTGCAGTGACAGGCACCGATGAGCCATCGTTCATTGAGATGCTGAATCCGCTGGCTGATGCCGACGTGGTCTCCGATAGCGCGGTCGAGGCGACACTCGCCGACCGCGTCAAAACTGTCCAGGCCGCTATCGGGAGCGTAACGGGCCTGGAGGCGCGCGCCCCGACGCCCCGAGAGTCGCTGACCGTAGCGCGCGAGTACTGGGGGCGCGATGACAATCTTCCGGACGAGCTCGTCACGGACCTCGTCGGCGACGACCAAGGCGGCAGGCACGTCGAAGGTGAGGAGATGAGCGATCGTCTTGCCCGGGTAATCGAACCCGAGACCTGGGATCCACGAAATGGATGGGTGCAGGTTGGTGATCAATACGCAACGGCTCTCTGGCTAGCGGAATATCCCACAGAGACGGCGAGTCTCTGGCTCAAGGATCTCTGCACCCTTCGGGGAGTCAACGTCGACGTGACGGTCAATGCCGACCCCGTGCCACTCGAAGACGGCGTCCACGAGGCAGGAGCAAAGGCCGCGGATATCGGCTCCGAAGGAGAGGAGCGCGCCGAAGAACAGGACATCACGGCGATGGATACCGAGACCGCCGGCGATGCAACCCGAAAAATGCGCGAACTGTTCCGTCAGACGCCCTCCCAACCGTGGCGGCTCTCGACCTACGTCGTCGTGCGGGCCGACGACCGGGATGCACTCGACGCCGCGACCGACGAACTGGCGACGTTCGACGATGTCGAGGGAGCAAAGCGGCGGGCCCTGCAGACCGCTCGCGAGACGGTACGTGACACGCTGACCGGCCCACCGGCGAACACAACGCCCGTCGCTCCCGGTGCTGCCCAAGAGTGTACTTTCCGTGCGGCCTCACCGCTGACGGGTGATCGATGGGATGCTGAGACGCCAGCGGAGAAAGACCGGCTCGTTCCAGGCGCTGTGATCGGGTCGATGTTCCCCTTTGCCGCTCTCGACCGGCGTGAAGAGACTGGGATGGATTGGGGCCGCAACGAGGAGAGTGGGTCACATCTCCGTCTCTCGCCGTTCGAACGAGGCGGTGGGCCACACATGCTGACGATTGGACAGACGCGGTCGGGAAAGACCTACTCAGCGTCAAAGGCTGCGCTCCGGTGGTATCTCGAACGCGACGACCGGACGCTCATCGTATGCGACACCCAACGCGGGTTCGACGGACTGACCCAACTCTGTGGCGGCGAGCATATTGTCGTCGACGGAAACCAGTCAGTCAATCCGCTTCGTATTGAACCATCACCGGATCACCGGGCCGACGGAGCCGACGAGTTCCGCATGACCGTCGAGGAGACAGTCGGCTTTCTGGTCGGGTTGCTTCGGGCCGACGACGTCGCCGACGCTGGGGAGTACGCACCGCTGCTGGCTCAGGCGGCCGAGCGAACACTCACAAACGCCGGCATTGAGCCGGGTCAGCCCGAGACGTTTGATGCCGGGAACCCGAACCTCTCGGATCTCCTCGAAACGCTGACGGACATGACCTCGAATCCCGAGGAGTACACGATGGCCGACGGTGAGGGCCACGAGGGTGAGACGCATCTCGAACAGGTCGGTGAGCTCCTAACGAAACTTCGCTCGTTCCAAGAGGGCGGTAAATACGCGAGTCTCCTCGGAGCTGATGAACTGGGGCTGCTCGGCGACGACGTCGACATGGCGTATCTCGACCTTCATGCTGTCGGCGGTAGTGATGACGCCGAGAAGTCAGCGAATCTCCAGTTGATGCTCTCGCAGGTGCGAGAGAAAATCAAGCAAACCGACGGCGAGGTTGTCTGTATGTTCGATGAGGCACACGTCCTGCTTGACGCCGACCGCACGGCTGACTGGTTACAGAAAGCGGCGCGGGAGTTCGCCCGGTATAACGCTTCGCTGTGGTTTCTCTCCCAGTCCCCGAAGGACTTCGTCTCGGGAGAGGGTGAGACTGACGCCCGGGATACGATCCGTGCCCAGTGTTCCACGGTGCACTTCTTCCGGACACCACGAGTCGATGAGGACGTCCTCGCACAGTTCGGGCTCAACAGCGCACAGCGAGAGTTCGTGCAGGACATAGCCGTTCGTGGAAAGGAGGGTCGGGGGTACTCCGAGTGTCTCATTGATGCCGAAGATATCGAGGGCTGGATCCCATGCTATGTCGAGGCCACACCACTAGAAGATCGGGTACTCACTTACTCTCGGCGCGAGGCAGGCGGCCACGGTACGGCGAGAGAGGATTTTGTCGAACACATGACCAAAGGAACGGCTGTTCCCTCGAACGGTGAGAGTGGTACTTCACAGCCTGCTGATGCGACCGATGAGAGCGGAGGGCGAGAGTAATGGGGCTTCTCGACCGCTTCGCTTCGACGACCGACACGGAGACATCGGGATACGAAACTACGCAGATTGACGCCGATCTTGCTGAGGCGCTGACCACGCCCGGCGACCGGGACGCTATTTCGGTACGGCCGCATACAGATAACGGCGGGATTGAAGCGATGGACAGCGTCCTGGAGTCGCTCCATTCTGTCGAGACCTCATCAGGACTTCTCCGTGGTGGTGACGAGAATATCAGCCCCGCCCACTCGTTCGAAGTACGCTATACGCGACCTAACGATGGCGGCGACCGGGTGCTGTCACTTCGTTACGTTGCCGGCGATGACCGGACGAACGGCCCGCTCGAACGACAGTTGACCTCGCAGTATCCCGACTCGCAACTCTCGCGAACCTCCTCGGAGTTACTCTCCGGGAGTGGCGTCGAAGGGCGGCACATCGCCGGTGCGCGGCTACACCTTCGGCGCTACACGCTGTACCCGATCAAAAACGTGGATCTGCCGGGGTTCACCACCGACCCGATGGGAAGTATCCTCGAAGAGATGGTCGGTCAGCAAGCTGAGGATGCGACCGACGCCGACGTAGTCGTCCAGATCCAGTTCAAGCCCGCCCAGCGAGACTGGACAGATGGTATCGAGAATGGCCACGGCGTGCTCGACGCTAGTGACGAGCGAGTCCGGGGCGATCCGAGTATCAAGTCGCTGGCGATGAACCTCCGAGAGCCGACGTTTGAGAAACAATGGCGGGTGTTCACGCGGGAGACGATCGAATACCCTCCCTCGAAAGTTGAGAAGCAAGTAGCAAAACTCCTCGAAGAACAGCAGGGCGAGAAAGGATGGCGGCTGTGTCTCCGAGTGTTCGCGATCTCCGACGACCCCGACGTCGCGGTCTCCCGGGCCAGCAGCACTGCCGGGATGTTCCGGAACTTCTACGAGAACAACGCCGAGCAGACGTTCGTTCCCGACCCGCTCGACGGACGCGAACTATGCGACGTCGTCGAGAAAGCGACTCATCGGGAATGGACCGACCATGGCATCGTCAAGGCTCAACGGGAAGTATCGGGTCTGTTGAACGTCCCTGAGGCCGACCACGTTGCCACGAACAAACTCCGGTGGTCGATGTCCCGACCAGGAGAGGGGATTCCGCCGAGAACGCCGCGCTTCGACTTTCAGACCCACGGCGTCGCCGGGGCCAGTGACGACGCCCAACAGGTCACTATGCTCGACGAAAGTGGCGAGGGCGACCCCTACTGGTACGGGTTCGGCAGTCGGCATGGCGTCGAGGCCGGCGTCACGCCCGAGACACTGGAAACGCACCAGTTCGTCGGCGGCGGAACGGGGAAGGGCAAGACGACATGGTTGGTCAATTTCGCCAGTCAAGTCATGCAGCGCGGCCACGGCGCACTGATCTTCGATCCGAAGGGGAAGGACGCCGACGAGTTCGTCCGAGAGTGGCCCGACGACCGTGATCGCGAGGACTTCGTGTTTGTCGATCTCACCGACGAGTTCGATAAGCAGGTGCGATTCAACTTCCTGGAAGTGCCTAGCGACGCCGAGCCTGATAGCCGACAGTTCGCCTCGACTATCGAAGCGTTGTGCGATGATCTCGCTAGTATGGTGGCGCTGGCCGGTGGGCAAGACAACTACTGGGGTGCTCGCATGGACCGCGTCGTGCGGACGTTCATCCGCGGGATGGCGAAATCGGGCAAGACCTGTACCCTCCTCGACCTCGCGGCCCTCTGTACTGCCGAGGAGAATCGCGAGCGGTTCACCGAGTGGATGGACCGCGAACGGCTCCAGTTCATCAAGCGAACCGCCGAACGGATCGAGGGGTTCGACGATGCCGATCTCGAACCGTTGGCTGGCCGGCTCGATCAATGGATTCAGAACGACGCTATCCGCGACCTGATAGCGGCGCGAGAGTCGACGGTCAGTATCCGCGACGTCGTGCGCGAGGGGAAAGTCGTCGTCGTGCGAAACGCGCCCTCGTCGGGCGAGACCGAGAAACGGCTGTTTGCGACGGCGCTCATTCGCCGGGCGTGGGTGGCGGCCCGTGAGGCCGACGAGGACCGTCCGCCGTTCTACGTCGTGTGCGACGAGTTCGACAGCATCGTCTCGGAGAAATCGGATATCGCCAGCATCCTCTCGGAGGCTCGGGCGTTCGACTTTTCGCTGACGCTGTCGTGCCAGAACCCCTCGAATCAACTCCCCGAACGGGTGCAGAAGGCCATTGAAAACCAGTGCGAGACGTTCATCTCGTTCAACCCCGGCGGCCGTGACGACGCCCGCCTTATCGCCGGCCAGCACTCCCGAGACGTCGAGAAAGACGACCTGACGAACCTCTCGAAGTATCGGTTCTACATGCGGACCCACGACGCCGACGACGAGCTGACTCACTCCTACAAAGTCGACGCTTTCCCGCCGGTCGGCGAGACGCGGGAGCGGGTGTCGGGAGAGGCCGGACTGTCCGACGACGCTCTCGACGAACTGAAACGCGAGAGTGTCGAGAGGTACGGGAAACGCGCCGAGTCGCCCGCCGAGCAGCGACGGGCGTCTCACTTCTACGCCGAGGGCGACGACGTCGAGGCCGGGCCCGGGACTGGCCCCGATCACGGCGGCCCCGATGCCCGCGCCGGTCGGGAGCGGGCTGTGTTGAAAGCCGTCTTCGACGAGTCGATTCACGCCGACGGTATCGAGACGGGCGGGTTCATCCCGAAGGGCGACGTCGAGGCCCGGATACGCGACTATCTCGACGCCGACGGCGACGGTATCGCCGACGTGTGGGACATCGTCGAACGAGTCCCCGAGGACCTGCTGGCCCGCGACCACCGCGACGGCGAAACCCACCTTCAGGCGACCGAGCGTGGACAGACTGAGGTGTTCGCCAGCGGCGACGACGAGAAAGCCGGCGGCCTGAAGCACCGGCAGTTGCTTCGAGACAGCTACGAACCGCTGGCCCGCCTCGGGCTGTGCGTCGACATCGTACAGCAGGACGACGACGATCTCCCCGACGCCCGCGCCACTCCCGAACCGATGCGTGGCGTCGACGTCGAGGCGCTGTCGCTGGCCGAGACGCGGGAGGTAGCACAGGGCTTCGCCGAGGACTACCCGACGCTTGACCGTCTCACGGGCGGCGAGACGGCCGCTGTCGAGACCGAGAGCGAAACGAGTGAGAAGCCCGGCCAGACTATCAAGAACCTCGCCAAGGCCCACCAGAGCGGCGAGAAGTGTCTCCTCGTTGCACGCCCCGACGACGCTCGGCGCGTCGAGGGCGCGCTGTCTGACCCGCCGTTCGTCCGCGACGTCGGCGACGACGGGACGCAGACGTTCTACAACCGCCGAGACCTGTGGGTCGACGGCGACCGTATGCTTCGGCCAGAAGGCGCTGAACAGACTGTGTGGCGCTTCGACCCCGGCCGAGAGGCATACATCCTCTCGGACAGCGACGGCCGAGAGCTAGCTACCTTCGACGACCACGAGGCTGTGTTCAAGGACGCCGAGGCCTACCCGGCGACCGAGGGCGACGTCGACGACCCCGACGAGTGGCGGCGCGTCAGAAAGCCTGTGATTCCCGAGCGCGTGTTTGACGGCGAGACGCCCGACCCCGACGACTGGCGTCTCGTCGTGCTCGGGGCCGAGGACGTCCCGACCGACCTGGCGCTTCGGGCGGACGGCGAACTGACCCCACTCGGAGAGACCGACGAGACGACCACCGGGAGCGAGGGCGAGGAGACCACCGACGACGCCGACCCTCTCGACGACGTCGCCGAGCGGCCGGCGGCGCTGTACGATCTCCTCGTCGACCACGGCGATAGCGTCGAAACCAGCGAGGCCCACACCCTCGCTCAAGAGGCCGACGACGGCCCCGACGTCGCCCGGCGAACTATCGGGAACTACCTCGACGACCTCGCCGACGCTGGTGTGCTTGACGTCGACCGCAACCCGGGTGAGGCAAACGTCTACCACCTCGCTGAGAGATAGCGACGACGTCTCGACGACCTACTGAAATCTATTCTTTAGAGAGTATTTGCAGTGAAACAGCTGTGAGAATGACCGTGCGAATAGACCGATACCCAATTGGTAGTGTTTCTTATCATGGAACTACCAAAGGCTTATTCCATCATCTTTAGAAGCGGAACTCGCCTTCATGTCCCAATCATTCATCCGCGCTAAGCCCCTTCAAGCCCTCAAACTCGGTGCCGTCCTCGGAATCCTCGGATTTGGAATCGCCGGAGTCGCCGGTTTGTTCCCCGACGGAGGACTTAACAGCCTCCTTCTTCTCGCTTTTTTTCCGATGGTTCTCGCCCTCGTGATCGGTGCTGAGACGCTCTTTGCGGGCTACCGTCTACTTCGCGCCGACGACCCGAGGAGCCGATTACGAAACCAGCCCTTCTACACGGCAGTCCGGGTGTTCGAGGTCGTCGCCACTATCGGCGCGCCCGGTACATTCTATGTCCTCATTGTCGAGGTCGGTAGCGAGGTTGCCGGCCCGGGTGCGATCGGGGTGCTGTTCTACGGGGTTGGCCTCGGCCTGCTCGCGTTCGGTGCGGTGGTACTGCGAACAGCGGTCGAGTACTACGACCACCGCCAGAATCGTTCCACGTCAGGACACGTCCGAGGCGGAAATGACGTCACCAGATGACAAAGAGGTTCC
Source organism: Haloarcula amylovorans (assembly GCF_004681185.1). Lineage (GTDB taxonomy): Archaea > Halobacteriota > Halobacteria > Halobacteriales > Haloarculaceae > Haloarcula > Haloarcula amylovorans. The sequence continues at coordinate 34,879 of NZ_SRIF01000006.1, forward strand.
CGCTCGGGACGGCCCCTGTATTGAGCAATCTGGATGCGTAGATTGCAACAGGGATTGCATGAACGAACTGTAAGAGTGATCCTGCCAATTGACCGATGTTGGGCCGATTATACCAAAGTTGTACTCAGTAAGCGGTCGTGAATAAATACATTTGAAGTAGAGTACTGAAATATGGCTCAGCGAGGCCCCAGTCGTCTATTCATTTGTTTTTGTGTCCTGATTCTCCTCACAGGGTGTATGTCGATGCCGGTCGGTGAGGAGTCCGGACAGGAAAAACCAGTTACTATCGGGTAAATCAATTCGGCGAATACAATACACACTTTCGAAGTTCAGGTAGTCACACCTCCCGCTAACATCACTATTCATCGCAGTGATGGATTGGTTGAGCAGATAAGAGGAGACGAAGCAGAAGCAAATTTAATGGAAACAAGTGGAGAGCTTAAGTTCACCTCGATTGAGTTTCCTGACTCGTCTCATTTCCAGAGAGAATTTGAGTTAGCACCCGGCGAGACAAACGAGAGTGAAATTGAAAACCTCCCCACCAACTTTGCGATAGTCATTGCTGTTCACCACGGAACAGAAATAATTGCGGTGGCAAGTACCACCTGTGAAGGGAATTTGAATTACTTTGAAGTGAGAAGCGATACCGACGGCGCTTCTATTGCCCACAACTGCGAAGGTCGTGGTTGGTTTTAGATTTATCGAGAACTGTGTAAAGCGGGTGTAGCGAACGTTATCTATTTCATCTGTATTCAGCACGCCATTCGTGACAGCAGTTGAAGAGACTGCACCCCGTAGCGTTACATCAATCACCTGTACTGAGCGACCGAGGAGAAGAAATGTCAGTATTCTCTATCCCCTGTGAGAATTAGATTTCAGCGGGACAGAACCCCGTTTCCACCTCGAAAATGACCCCTTTCGAGGTGGGTGTTCCGGCCCCCACCTCGAAACCCACCTCGAAAGCCTCGAATCCCGCCACCGTCCCCGGGTTTCATCCCACCTCGCAAGCGAAAACGCCGACCCTATAAGGCTGAGAATCACCGGGAAGTCCACGCCCCGACAGCAGGGGGACACCCGCCCCGTGGCGGGACACGCCGAGGACACCCGCGCAAAGCGGGACACCTCGGACACCCAACATACCCGATACACCTCGATAACGGGGTGTGATGACACCGCTGACGGCGACCGACGCTCCCGAGTCTCTCACGAACGGCAGCGACCCCGAAGCCTACGTTTAGGGCGTTACTGAACCGACGGCGAGGAGGGCGGCAAGACGCCGCCGGAGTTGCTTCGACAAAGGGCGCGCGCCGAGTGGGACGCTGTCTGTGGGGCCGTCAACAGCAGCAGTAGTACTCTGTGGAAACAGCGGATGACCCGCGCCCACCGTCTATCAACGGTACTGGCGTCGGGCTCTACGACGCCGTCGAACCGTGTGCGCTCTTTGTCGACAGCGACCTTGCTGAACCCTTTTTATTACAGATGTTTGTGACCGATACCACTTGATCGCTCATGGCTAAAGCTGGAGAAATAGCTGATAAGAAAGACAGTGCCTTCTATCTCTAATACTCACTTCTATAGCGAATCTTTTTTCTTTTCATCCGGATGTCCAATATGATTATGTCAGATTATAAGGCCTCTGTTGCTTTGCGACGAGCTGAGCGATGATGACCATTCTGAGCGATATTCCGAAGCCGTTTTTCGGTTTTGCTACTAGACGCAAGATCGTCTAATGCAGTAACAGCAGCAACTGCAGCCTCTGGATGGTTTGTATTCGCTTTACCAATCCTTTCCAAACGTGCGTAAGTCGTTGAGGTGCTGCACATATCATGCAGAGCATCGACAGCACGAACAGAAGCTTTCAACCACATGCTCTCTATCGCAATATTTTCCAGTCTTTGATACGTCTTGCTATCACTACAATTATCGTGGAGCTTTTCAACCGCACGAAATGCAGATGGCGCGTCATCACTATTCTTAGCGATCAGCTCTAACCCCTCATAGTCAGTCATATAGATTAAGATATAGTTCATGCAGATTAATACTATCGTCTTATATAGGACTCAATAGACATATCATATATCCATTCTATCTTGTGTAAATTAAGTACCTAGTGAAACAATTGTCCTCAGTAGGTATACCTGTGAGTGACACTGGGGGGGAGCCTCACTAGCGGCCAGTTTTTGTGCGTGCGCTGATGCCTGTGACATAGGCTGTTAACAGGATACTGATTCTTATAGCTGTCAGAAGCCGAGCATCGATGGGCCGTTCTGGGACGGACTGGTAACCGACTGCAATCAGTGCTACCGGGAGTTTGCTGCAGTATTGAGCAGACAAATGAGACAATTCGGAAATAATCAGATAATTTATTATTAAAACAGTCTTACAGGTGGGTTAGGCGTTGAAGATACCTCAGAGCATTGAGCGTAATTTGAAGGCGTGGGTAACGACGCAATGCTCGTGGACAGCATCGAGGCATGAGTGCAGCACGGGGCGAAATCGAACTAAACTCGACAGTCCTGCAGGAGGCACATGAATAGATCTACAAGAATCAAAGCCAGATATCATCGACCGCTATCGAGAGATTCAGGTTGATATCTTTCACGGGTGACACCACCCTTGAGAATGCCAGGCCAGCGACAGAGGGCCTGGAAGAAATTGAATTTTACTTCATTTCACATTTCTTCGATTGGTTGTAAAATTTCAGGACAGTCCTTTACCATCTCCCGAACTGGTTTGAGTTCAGCGACAAGCCAGTCAGCAATCCCTGTCTTTACGTCTTGTGGGTGGATTGTCTCGCCATCGTCCGAGTCACTGGCCCAGTTCTGCATTTCGGCGTGTATCTGCTCGGTATCGGTATACTTTCGATCTACGTATTCGGTCTGGATATGGAGTGTCTCCCCACGTTTGAAGATGAACCGGTCTCCAATTTCAAGAATAGGGTTTTCAGCGATGGTAAGCTCTGGATCCAAGAATGCTCCCTGGATACGGCTACGCACAGTTTCTTCAGGAGCGTGAAGTGGGAACATTGTTTCAGGTTTCGAAGTGCTCATTTTCTCACCGGTGCCGGTCAACGCTGGAAGCAGACCGAAGTGGAGTGCGGTCGGACTTGAAAATCCTATTCGTGGCAGTTCATCACGGGCCAGCATATGAATCTTACGCTGGTCGGTCCCACCGAGCGCCAAGTCTACATCAAGATATTCAATATCAAGCGCCTGCATTAATGGGTACTCAATTTGGGAGATCGTCGCCGACTCGGAATCATCGGCGACATCTCCCAGTGCCCGAACAGCCCGATTTACCGTCACCTCGCTTTTCAGTCGTTCGAGATCATCTTGATAGTCGCTAGTAGTCTGGAACTCACTACCAAGGATGTATTCGGCGTCTTTGAGTCCCAGCGCACGGAACACTGCCTCCCAGTACTCCGCCATTGCTTCGAGCCACGCTAGCTCACCCTTGCTGTTCTTGTAGGCGTGCAGATCTGCAAGTAGGACGACCGGGGTGAAACCCGCTTTTTGAACGTCCAGCAGTTTGAAAATCGATAGCCAAGTCCCAAGATGGACCGGGCCAGAGGGTTCAAACCCGATATATGCACGGATAGTATCCTTGCTCTCAAGTAGGACTGTAAGTTCATCTTCCGTGATCGTCTCCTCAGTATCCCGCTCTACGAGGTGTTTTCTGTCCATGGATATCAGCGCAGGGTAAATCCCGTATTTATAAGAACAATTTCAGAATATAAAAGTCGTTTGAATGTCGACCGCCAGATTCCAGAATTCAGCTGCAATCAAGGGAAGTATTAGCAGATGATGAGCTGGCTATAGTGAAATGATACGGTTTCGCCTTTGTAGCCTGCTGAGCCAGTATCTTGCCTGAGTTGACCACCGAGTAGGCGATGGTGTGATCGACACCGTAACTGATTCTCTGAACATCAACGGTAGTCTCAGTTACATCCAGCATGCCTTAGGCTGCATCGGCGTTCCGTCTCGTGGTTGACAATGAGGCGGCCGTTGATGGTACCTGCATGTTGGATATGAGTTTGACTGGGTGGCTATGTGTGAGTATATATTGGCCGCTAGTGAACTTAATCCACGGCTGTAAGTCAGCGAGTTATTACAGTGGGCCACTGCTGAGCTCCTCTAGTACATATCCAAGACTCAACTTAGCCAGCTTGTTGTGTGCGTACCGCTCCGGAGACGGTATCATCGTATTAAGTTCTATTCAGACGGACGTCTTCAATCCGGTATCCCTTGGGTCAATCCACGAGGCCAGATTCGATGCGTTGACAGCCGCACGTTAAACCGACTACTCCTCATCACAAGCTAATTCGAGCAGTCTGCCGGTCAATGACACAGCACCGGTTAAGTTTCAAGTATATAAAAGTGTAATTAACACGCTCCAACTTATTGGCCCACTACTATAGTCATGTCGCTATTTTTTCAGCAATTTTTGAAATGTCATTTCATTGCCTGCTTGCTATAACTAATGTACGGCTGGTATATCCAGCCTGCTACCAACGGGGAGGGTGGGAGCCGGTCCGAATCTACAAGTGAGCCAGTAATGTTCTCTGAGACATTCGAGTGCTACCTCTAGAACAAGGGAAGGTCGCAGCGGTGATGGCGGAGCCCGGGAGCTTGAGCGATTTGCTGAATGGGCTGCCGGCGACCGTGGTCGTGACGACTGGACTGGGTTGTTCCCAACGACGTTGACCGAAAGCCGGCTTCCGAGGACTTCGACAAACGAATGTTCCGAGAGTACGCCCGTCACCTCGCCGGTGACAAGGGACTTAAACAGAACACGGTACAAATCTATTATTGTTATATCTCTGCATGGTGCGGCTGGTGCGTCAGCGAGGGATATCTCGAAGCGCACTACGCCCAACGGGCGAGTAAGACGGCGCCGCTGCCCGGAAATAACGGCCGAAAACCCGGTGACCAACAGGCCTGGACGTCTGAGCAACGTCACGCGCTCACGTGCCACGTCGACGAGCGGGCCCGCAACGCCATCGAGGCATACACGACACTTCGATCAGATGCAGGTCCCATCGACAGACAGCGAGCACGCTATGATGCATCGAAGACGGCTCGTGACCAGGCGCTCGTGTTCGTGCTCGCCTATTCGGCTGTCCGTGTCGGTGAGTTACTCCGTGACCCGAACGATTCACGTCGGCGAGGTGTTCGGTGGGGCGAGATCTCGCTCAAAGACGAGTATGGACGTCTACCGGAAGAAACAGTAGTGGGATGCAGCGAGTCTCCCTGATCTAGTGATTTCGCCGCTGCGGAGCTACCGCAAACTCGCTGGCCCGGCAACTGAACGCTGGCCTGTGTTCCCGACGTTCGATCAGCGGACACTCGCGACGCTCGTGCGAGACGAACATCGCCGCCCGAGGGCTACAACCGGATGATCGACGAGCGACGTGACGAGTACGCTCGCGACCTCCTGCTGGCGCTGGAGGAGGATATCCGACCACCGTCTATAACGACAGATGGAGCACGGTCGATTCTCCAACGACTCTCCAAGGACGGAGCGGTCAACATTGACCATCCAAAACACGACTATCCCGCCCCCACGGCGGTCGACGCGGGATGGGTGAGATCCTCGTCAGAGCGTTCGGCTACACGGTTGCAGCTCGATATCTCGACAACTTGGAGGAGTGGTATGAGAACGGCATTCACATATCGAAGCCGGGGAATTGGGGAATGTAGCTACTGAAGCACTGGATCAAGTAGATCATATTTATCGGAGCCAATAATACACTGACAGCCAAAATCCGAGGCTGTAACCCACACCCCCGAGTAGAATAAATATTACCTCACCGGCTAGAGTTAGGTCGTACACTTCCGATCCAGCGACTGCCACGACGTATCCAATTGCCATCCCTGAAGGAAGTTCTGTTTTCAACGGAAGGACACGGTGTGAGAGACCGATCACGGTCAAAATAAACGTCATTAAGGTCCATATGAGTGCTACTTGAGGTATAGCGGAACCGTATGTTGGAGCTGAAAAGAACAGCTGAATGGCGATGGTCCCTCCCAGTAGAACCACAAATGCTGATAACAGCTTATATTTTAAATTGCGTAATATACCTCCCCCAGCTCCTTGTCCGCGAAGGAACGAATGTATCTTCCGAAGAAATCGAACCTGACCAACCCCTTCAATCATACTCCCGACTACATAAAGGAGAGCGATATATACGGGGATGAGATTGTACCGTCTAAGGACTCCAATCGTTAAAAAGAAAAATCCGATTGATAAAACAATTGCAACCCTCCCCTCGTTCTGTAATGGGACTGAAAATTTATTGTTACTCCGTTTTGAGAGAATTGATGTAGTCTCACGAATATGCGCATACAGCATTATTAACATCCCGAATATAGTTAGTAGAGTCCCTATGCTGGGTGGTATCGTTGGTAGAAGCCAGTCAATTTGCAGAGGATACAATATCATAGATCTTCGTTGGCGAGTCGTTTGATTGTCAACATAGTGATTGCAAGCGGTAGACCAAAGACTAGGAGAAGGGATACTCCACTCATCAATTGAATAAAAACAGGATGTTCTTGTAGAGTGTAGAACGATAAAATAGCGATTGATCCACCGAGACCGAGTTTGGTGACTAGCGATAGCTCGACATCTACATCAACTTGGTCATTGATTGTTTTATTCTGTACTCTCATAACGTGGACCACCCATACACCGGAGAATACGGTTATCAGAGCTAGTCCCAGTAGAATATAGTGTTCTGGAGATAGTGCCCGAAGTATATCGGTAAGTCCAGATCTCGGGGACAGCCCACTTTCGCCCGTAATCTGTAATATTCTGTAAGTGGCCATACTGAATGAACCAGAGGTTTACGCCCACTTAGACATACCTTATCTCTTGAATAAAAAATAGCTGCTGCTATGACCCCAACACCTGAAGAGGGGTGAACTCTAAAAACGAGGGATTTATTTTATGTTTCCCTCACACAAAGACGTACATTCGAATGAATCGACTTGGCGATGTTGACCCGCTCATGCCACGCATACCGATAGTCATAGTGCTGGAAACCTCGGGTGGGATGCGAGGACAGGTTCGTGCCAGTGAGAGCGAACGTCGGCGGCACCTTGAACTGCTGAACGACGGACTCCAGAAGTTTGAGCACCGCGTAGGACAGGAACAGCCTCCGCACTGTACCTTCGATGCCGGCGTTGTGTCATTCGGACCCGAAGTTACTGTCGACCAACCTGTCGCTCCAGTCGGAGAGTGGGATTCGCCGACGCTAGAGAGTGGCGGTTACGCACCACTCGGAGAAGCCATCGAGCGTGGTATCGACCTCTTGGAGGAGTGCAAAGCAGAGTACAGGAAGGGCGGATTCCCGTATAAGTACCCCCTCTTCGGGCTGCTCACTCGCGGTCGGCCGACGGACATGACTGAGAGCGACTCGATGTGGGGCCGCGTCCAGAAGCAGCTTGAGGTGGGAACCCGTGAGGACCACTTCGAGCTGGTCGGCGGCGGCGTCGGCGACGGAGCAGTTGACACGCTCTGTGAGCTGACTGTTCTCGTCGACAGCCCTATCCTCCAGGTGGTGCCAGCAGAGGGTGGATACGAGGAGTACTTCCGACTCCTCGCCGAACTGCCCGGGTCTGTGCCGCCCCAACATCCGACTGGGGCAGCGTCTCGGTTACACCGAGGGGACGTCAAGCGGGAGTATAGTGGCCTACACCCCGTCAAGTGATGCTGCCAGTTGAGTCCACCAACGGCATCGTCACCTCATGACGCTTTGTGTCCTCTTGTTGTAGGACAATATTCCAGCCGGAGATCGCTTGCCGGTAGCGAGGCGAGCGCTGCTGACCATCTGCGCGCGAATCGAGGCAGTCCCATCAGACGTGACACAACAAAATAATTTGAATTAATTTGTTCAGTTGAACTGGAGGTTATGGATATTTGGCTTAACTTCGTTAATTGTCTCATCCTCAAATGATTCACTCGGAAAAGCAACCGATCTGATGAACGGGAGAATCACTTCATCGATAGCAACGACTGTCCACATCCACTTCGAGCAACTCGCGATCTTCTACCCGTTTATCCGGACGCCGCTGGAGACGGACGCAAGGTGGCAAACGATTCAAACCGAAGGCCAGTGAACATGAATTTGAACTGAGTTCCATGACGGACAGAGAATATTCCACCCCTGGACAGGGGGGAGATGATGAAGACGGCTTACAACCCGTGTTCCCCGACGGTGAACGAGGAGAGGTCCCCGACGACAATGATCACGCCGATGCGGGCGAAGCTGGCTCCCCTACCGACCGTACTGACAGACTGTCGGTAGCGACCTGGTGTGGCGAGTGTGTGGAGTGTGGCAGGACGGCGGTTCGGAACCATCACGGCGACTGTAGAGCCCCGATAATCCGGATCAGTGGTGAATGGCAGTGTGGCGCCTGTGGTGTGGGACTCTCTCCAGCTGATACCTGTGCTGATTGCGGGGGTGAGGTCGATACCGGTACGATTGAACTCCCATTAGATTTAAGCCCCCCAGACCGATCAAAAGCGTTTGAGCAGGCGATACATACGGAGACGAATAGGCGCCGCCTGAATCACGGCTTGTCCGCCTTGGAGTACAGTTCTCATCTGAGCGCGATCGCTCTCAAACACAGTCGAGATATGGCGGAACATGACTACTTCAGTCACACTGGGCCGGACGGTAACGACGCAAGCGACAGGTATCGAATCTACGGACACGATACGCGACGTTGTGGTGAGAATCTCGCGTTAGAATATTCGAATCCAACTGCTGCGCCCGAGGCAAGCGCTCAAACGGTTGTCGACGGTTGGATGGATTCGCCTGGTCACCGAGAAAACATACTTATGGAGGACTTTGATGAGCAAGGGATTGGTGTCTATCTCCAGCCAAGTGGGGCAATGCTCATCACGCAAAATTTCTATTGAGTGATACGTTTCGGCCGACGCAGCTCTGAGTTACGGGTTCATGGATATGGCAAACACCTGAACGTCATGTCTTGCAAGCACCGCGAGATATATGAGAAAATATACTATTCTGGGCAAGATTAATAATTGGAGAGGATATCAGATATGGATGACTGGAAATGAAACGTCAGTCTGAACGAGTACCGTATGAACAGGTGCTGAATCTTTTCCTCTTGGACACGTCCGGATCCATGAGGAGAAAGACAAAAAACCATCAGGGACAGGAGAAGCGGAAGATTGACCAACTCAACGAAGGTCTCACATTCTTCACTAACGAGGTTGGAGAGGATGATGATACCCGCGAAAGAGTAGCTGTCTCTTTGGTATCCTTCGGCGGAGGGGTTACGGTGGAACAGGACTTCCAGCCTATCAAGAGTTCATGGCTGGAGGACGGCCCTCCGACGCTGAGTGCCGGCGGTTCAACCCCGATGTGCGAGGCTATCGTCAAGGGGCTTAACAACTTAGAGTCGTATGTAGTTGAAACCGGCCTCTCCCAGGAGCAAGCGTTCGTCTGGCTTCTAACGGATGGGCGCCCAGACAACAATAGTGGGAGTAAGTGGGAAAAAGTGAAGCGGAACATTGCATACGGTTCGGCACACGACGACTTCCACTTCTACGCGGCTGGAATAGGGGATGAAGCTGATATGGGGACGCTGCGAGATCTCTTGGCCGGCGTCAATGACGAAGACAAGACCGTCTTCAATCTTGATGAGAACCAGTCTCTGGAGTTTTTTATGCGCGCTTACGAGAGTGCGAAGCAGAAATCCAAACCCGCCGACTTTTCCTCATTTGACCTGATCAACTCCGCTCATGGCTCAGGTTCGGGTCAGAGTGAGGGTGATGATATCGTAGATGAAGATGATTTTGAGGGAAGGAAGGTACGCGTGGGAGATACGTTGGTATCCGTGGGGCAGAAGATCGGCTCCGGCAGTCAGGGAGCTGTGTATCGTCTCGCAGGGAATGACAACTCGATTCTGAAGATCTTCAACGATCAGACGCGAGATAAGAAGGTCGTCAAAGTGCGGACGATGATCGACAACGAGCCCAAAGACTCGACATACGCCCACCAGGGGGATTGGTCAATCATCTGGCCCCAGGCGGTAGTTGAGGACCCGAATTCGGGTGTCTTCCTGGGCTACGAAATGCCGTACAAGGACCTCAACACAGCCAAGAATGCTTTCGAATATGCGATGACTGAGCTTGATTGGCAATCTAGTAAAGAAGAACATCGATATCGTGTAGCTTCTAATCTGGCGATTTTGGTGGCGGCCATCCACAACGAAGGCCACGCGATTGGAGATTTCCATCACGACAACATCCTCATCTATGAGGACGGCTCCGTTACGCTCATCGATTGCGACACCTTACACATCACTGACGACAACACTGCCTACCCCGACGAAACCTATTATCCGCGGTACGCCCCACCAGAGCGACGCGGTGGCACCAGCCTAACCGCCGTTCAGGAGGCCGATTGGTTCGGCCTTGGCGTCCATATCTTCCAGTTCTTGATGGAGGGCTTTCACCCCTACTTTGCGCAGGGCCCCGAATCGGTTGACGGTAGCATGGAGGACAGTATCGAAGGGAATCGCTTCCCGTATGATGCCGAAAAAACGGGTATTCGACCGCCTCCAGCGGCCCCTGACTATGAGCAGCTTCCCGTGGACATTAGACAACTGTTTAGCGAGAGCTTCAGACACACTCCTGAAAAGTCCAACTGGGATAGCCCTAACCGCCCCTGCCCGATAGACTGGATTGAGGTATTTGATGATCATCTTTAAAAAGACGAACCAAACAAATAATACCGTCAACAATAATATAGTAGTGGGTCATAATGCGCTACCGCACTGACGTAACTGATAGATTGAACGTAGGGTGGGTAAATGTCGTCATTGAGTAGTGGTGATCTTGAGGGAGAGCGTGTCAGCGTTGATGGGACGGAAGTAATAGTAGGCGATACAATTGATTCGGGCAGCGAGGGTACGGTGTATCATGTTAAGGGCAACGATGATTTCGTCCTGAAAATTTTCGATCCGAGTAAGCGACCGGCCAAGTCGGACAAAATCAGAACGATGCTTGGGAACGTGCCCGATGACCAGAGCAGCGCCCAGGCGGGAAAACGGTCGATCATCTGGCCTGAGGATGTGGTCACGGGGATGGGGGGCGAGTTCCTCGGCTACCAGATGCCGTACAAGGACCTCGACTCGGCCAAGAACGCCTTCGAGTACACGCTGACGGAACTGGATTGGGAGTCCAGCGCCCCCGAGCATCGGTACAACGTCGCGCACAACCTCGCGGTCATGGTGGCAGCCATCCACGACGAAGGCCACGCGATTGGTGATTTCAACCACGACAATATCCTCATCGACGAGGATGGGTTCGTGACACTCATCGACTGCGACGCCTTCCACATCACCGACGGCAACACCGCCTACCCCGACAAAACCTACTACCCGCGCTATGCGCCCCCCGAGGGACGTGGTGGCGACAGCTTAGCCGCCGTTCAGGAGGCCGATCGGTTCTGTCTGGGCGTCCACATCTTCCAGTTTCTGATGGAAGGGATGCATCCATATCTGGCTCAGGGACCCGAATCGGTCGACGGCAGCATGGAGGACAAATTACGGGGCAACAAGTTTCCCTACGTCTACTCGGGCTACGAACCGATTGACAGTGCTCCGGACTACTCGACACTCCCCAAGACCATTCGCGAACTGTTCAAACGCTGTTTCAGCGAAGTAGGTAAGAATAAAAAGACGAAGGACACAGATGTCAGAGCCGAAACGAACCGTCCCGATCCGGGCGAGTGGATCCGGATTCTAGAGGATCCCGGCGGAGACATCGGGACAGATAGTGAGGGCGACGACCAATTGGATGTCGTTGATCCAGGTGCAAGCAACAGTGGTAGTGCAACGGACCCGACGACCACCAATAACGGTGGAGCGGCTAACACGACTGGGGGGGCCAACACTGGAAGTGACGTAGAGGCTGTCGATCCGGGCGGCAGCGGTGGTGGTGGAGACACTAAGACGACTAGAGGAACCGATGGTGACGGAGGAGTCGCTCCAGCCGATCCAGGCGGCAGCAGCAGCGGCGGAAGCGGTGGAACAACTGGAGGGAACGACGACGATGGTGTATCTCCCGTTGACCCCAGCGGAAGCATCGGTGGGGGAACGAAAGGCACAGCGACGGATACCGACGATGATGGGGCGAGTCCTGTCACCCCGAGCAGTGGTGGAGGTAACTCCGGTAGCGGGAACGGAGGAACGGCCGCAGATGACGACGATGACGACGATGACGGGAGCGGGTTATCGCCGGTTACTCCCGATAAGAACGACAGCGAGTAGACAACAGGGGGGGGGGTAACAGCAACGGCTACGCCGATATTTACCGCCGTCAAATAAATGATTACGGTGAGTAATAACAATCTTTAATATATCTATGTTTCACATCCTATTCGAGAGACAGATGTCAGGCAAAAATGGTGATTATGGTCTTGGAGAGGTTCCGCCGCAGATCAAGCGGGTTCCAAACCTGTTCCTCCTGGATACATCGGGGTCCATGCGGAAAGAAACTACAGACTCACAGGGACAGAAGCGTCGGAAAATAGACCAATTGAACGATGGACTGGAGCTTTTCAATGACGAAATCGGAGGTGATTTCGAGGCGAGAGAGGGCGTAGACGTGTCAGTCGTGACGTTCGGAGGCGGAGTCAATGCCGAACAGGAATTCCAGCCGATCAAGACAGCGTGGGTCGAGGGATCGGGGCCGCCAAAGCTCTCGGCAGGCGGCATGACGCCGATGTGCGAAGCGATCGTCAAAGGGCTGGAGAACCTGAATGCGTACAAGGACTCCGTAGATCAGAACAACCTCGGCCGACACCGGGCCCTCGTCTGGTTACTCACGGACGGCAGACCAGATAACACCAGTGGGAGCGACTGGGATGCAGCCCAACAGTCGATCGAAAGTTTTACCCAGAACGAGACGATCCTCTTCTTCGGAGTCGGTATCGGAGACGAAGCCGACATCGCAACGCTGAACGACTTAGTCGCCGGGTGTCCCGACAACGCCACCGATGTCTTCCAGCTTGAAGAGGGGAAATTCGACAAGTTCTTCGAACTCGCTTCGAACAGTGCAACCCAAGCATCCAAAGGAGGCAGCGAAGACTCAGCCAGCGACTACTCCCAGAAGAACAAGGACAGTAGCAACTAATAATGGGTCCCACAGCGACCGAGGCAGGACTGCTTACCGGATGTTCAGTCATCGGTCCGAAGCACGTTCGTGGTAATCTACCGAACCAAGATGCTTGGTGCGCCGAGAGGCTTGACGACGGACGGTTCGTCATCGCAGTGAGTGACGGTCTCGGTGAAGCAGAGTTTTCTCAGGTTGGGTCGGAGCAGGCGACGAGCGCCGCTATCGACAGCCTCAAAAAAAATCTTGAATCGGTCGACCGACTCGACACGGAGGCCGCGGAGGAACCGATCAGAGAGGCGATAACGACGGCTCGCACCGCAGTCGCCGACAAAGCCGCCGAGATGGATGAGCAACCTACGGAACTCGATACCACGTTGCTCGTGACGGTTGCTGGGCCGACAGGGATCGCTGGCGCTGCCGTCGGTGACGGTGGTATCATCTGTGCCGATGGCGATACCTACCCTTTGCTTGTACCTCGAGAAGAGGCGGTCGTCAACCTCCCTGCCTCTCATTACACTATTCCAATTATGAGGGACAACTGGGAAGACTCCTATCGGTTCGGTACTAGAGACTCCTTTGACGGCGTAGCGGTCTTTTCCGATGGTCTGGAGAACTTCACTTGGAGCGACCTTGAGTCAGCGAGGACGGATTTTTTTGATTCGATCTTCGCCTTGGTGAGAGATCATGATGACCCTGATTCCGCTGCCGAGACACTAATCGAAATACTGGAGAGCCACCCCTACAACGAATTCGGCGACGACAAAACGATTGTCATTGCCGATCTTCCACCCGGGTTCGAGGACGACAAAGTGCGTACCGAATCCGGGGAAGTACGTTCACTCGGTGAACCACTGGGATACAGGACGAACAGTTCGGTCTTCCGCCTTGAGGGCTCAGACACAGATGGCGTGAACCTGTACACCCCGGAGAAGCGTAATGAGGACGGACTTGAAGCGAAGATTCAAGCCATGGTGGAGAACCCACCCAAAGACGCGTCTACAGCGGACGATACTTCGTCATCTGCTTGGCCGTTGGAAGCAGTCCGGTCGGAAGAGGACGGCCAGTTCGTGGGGTATCGGTTCTCTCTCCCACATGACTTCTCCCATCGGAACGTTTTGGAGGTCGCCGAAACGTTCCCATCGGATGAACTGGGTCAGGATAACCGTTCACGAGGGCTATTGGACACGGTACTCCACCGCCTTGGGTTCGCCGACAATCGGTGGCAAGACGACCGTTACGACCTAGCCCTCGGCTTGGCGGAGCTGGTTGCTTCCGTCCATCAACGAGGCCATGCGCTCGGCAACCTTCACCATGAAACCTTCTTGATAGACGGTACCCGGGTCTACTGGAGCGGCTGTGAGGATGTCCACGTGGTCAGTGACGGCCATACATTTGAGAGCAGATCCGCTCCCGAACGATACCAACCGCCGGAAGGAACTGGGACCGAACTGGACGAGGTCCAGCGTAGTGACCACTTTGGGCTAGCCGTTCACATCTTCCAGCTATTAATGGATGGGCACCACCCATACGAAGCCGAAGGGACGGCGGCGACAGACGGGGCTTTCGCCGAGATAACTCGATCGAACCACTTTCCGTATCGCGACCCCCAGCCCGATCAGCTAGAACCACCAGCGGATTCACCTTCGTATACGCGGATACCGACACACGTTCGCACCCTCTTCGAGCGGTGTTTCATCGAAGGAAAAGTTCACCCAGAGGTGCGGCCAACGGCGAAGGAGTGGGTCGCTTCGTTCGAATCGGGTTCCAACAGGAAACAGTCATATTTCAGCCACTGATCAGCGATCTCGCATGGAGACCGTGGATCATCTCGGAGATCGGCTCATCGGATGTTCGATCAGGGGTTCCAAGCACGAGGCCGTCGATGTCCCTTGTCGAGACGCCTGGAACGCCGCACAGTTATCTGACGGAAAGTTCGTAATGGCAGTTGCCGACGGTGTCGGAAGCACGAGCCGCTCGCATGAGGGGGCGAACCTGGCAACCCGAGAAACAGTGGCCGCCTTGGAGAGGTCTCTGGACACCGGCGGAGACGCCGAACGTGAGACAGTCGAGTCGAATATCAAGGACGCGGTAACGACGGCACGGTCAGCTATTCATGCTCGAGCTGACGAACTGGGGGAACCGCCGACGGAACTCGACACGACGCTACTCGTCGCCGTGGCATGGAGAGGTACGGTCGCCGGTGCCGCCGTCGGTGACGGCGGTATCGTCTACTCACTGGGTGCTTCCTACGGGCTCCTCGTTCCACGGGAGGAGTCCGTCGTCGACCTACCGTATTCCAACATCACTGTTCCGTTGCAACACCAAGAGTGGGATTCGTCCTATCGGTTCGGGTACATAACCGACTGCGATGGGATCGCACTGTTCTCTGATGGACTGTCACAGTTCGCTTGGGATGGCCCCGAGCCGACGAACGCAACGTTTTTTGATACAATGTTCGACATCGCGAGAGAAGACGACGGTGACGTGGCTTCGACGGAGCTCGTTGCTCTCCTACAGGGAGAACCGTATCGGGACATCGCCGACGACAAGACGATTGTGATCAGCGATGTCCCGCCCAGTCAGTGATGTACACCGGCCCCGGTCCGGTCCACGGTGGAACGTTCAAACCTTCCGTAGTACTGGCCATCACGAACCGGTGTTTGACGGTGGGAGGTAATCACGGATCACAACGTACCGGCTACGACCAGTGTTGACGAGAACTGTCAAGTACTGACGAGTCGTACTGAACACACCTAGTAGCGTTCGATCACCGGAGTAAACAGAGAACGATATGTTTCAGGACTCTGATTTCAAAGGCGAATCGGTTCGCCTCCCATCCCAGACGGTACGTCTCGGGGAAAGCATAGGAAAGGGATCAGAGGGGGAAGTGTACCACGTGAGGGGCGACGATACGTCGGTTGTAAAGGTATTCTGGGAGGATTCCCGCGACAGAAAGGCAGACAAGATACGAGCAATGGTGAACAACCCGCTCAAGAACTCAACCTATGTGGAAGGGGAGGTACAGTCGATCATCTGGCCCGAAGCCGTCGTCACGGACACTGGGGGCGAGTTCCTCGGCTACCAGATGCCGTACAAGGACCTCGACTCGGCCAAGAACGCCTTCGAGTACACGCTGACGGAACTGGATTGGGAGTCCAGCGCCCCCGAGCATCGGTACAACGTCGCGCACAACCTCGCGGTCATGGTGGCAGCCATCCACGACGAAGGCCACGCGATTGGTGATTTCAACCACGACAATATCCTCATCGACGAGGATGGGTTCGTGACACTCATCGACTGCGACGCCTTCCATATCACCGACAGCAACATCGCCTACCCCGACGACACTTACTATCCGCGGTACGCCCCACCAGAGCGACGTGGTGGCGACAGCTTAGCCACCGTTCAGGAGGCCGATCGGTTCTGTCTGGGCGTTCACGTCTTTCAGTTCCTTATGGAAGGGATACATCCATATCTAGCACAGGGCCCCAAATCGGTCGACGGCAGCATGGAGGACAAATTACGGGGCAACAAGTTTCCCTACGTCTACTCGGGCTACGAGCCGATCGACAGTGCTCCGGACTACTCGACGCTCCCCAAGTCTATTCGCGAACTGTTCAAACGCTGTTTCAGCGAAGTAGGTAAGAATCACATGCCTGCGGGGTTAGACCTCGAGCACGACCGTCCCAGCCCGCTGCACTGGATGAAGGCATTTGAAACCCGAACAGATTCGGAGAACGACCCCGATAACCAGACCGCGGGTAGAAACCCGATCTGGGAGCGATGGGAGATCCGAGAAACCGACGCGCCGAACGGTAGATCTACAAAAAAGAGCGACCTATGGGATGAGTGGGAGATCTGATTCGCGATCCCATCGACAAAGATCTATATACCCTGTATGATCGATAGAAGGTACCTATTTGGTATCGGTACTGGAACCAGCGAGAAGGTTGTTTGCGGTCGGCCGTCCGGTCACGCCGTGCCGATAGGTCGTTTCTTGCAAACGTTCTTCGAAAACCAGTCCCCACCGCGACTCTCAAGATGAGCGACGTAGGAGATCGATGTCCCGAAGGAGATTACAATGCGCTAGTTACGCCTCGAAGCCCATACGTCGATTCCCTAGGTCCGCCTGTTATCGCAATCTCGTAATGGGTAGCGTATTAGACAATATCGATTTGATACTGCGAACCAATTCTGCGAGTTTCGAATCCGTTCCGTGTTCGCTCTTCAACTCGGAGAGTTCGTCCAACAGTTCTTGACGCGCTCTTTCGAATTGGTCCTCGTCGATGACGTTGTCACCGTAGAGCTCTTTGAGACGCACGTACTCCTTACAAACCTTGAACAGTAAATTGTTCGAGCCGACTGTTGTCTCATCATGGAGATATGATTCGAAGGTCTCTATCGCCTGATCTGGATGATCGGTTTTTTTCAATGTATCATTAAGGGAGGATATGACGTCCTGAACAATGTGCTCCGTTAGTGATTGTGAAAGGGTCTGTATTTGCTCTTGGATGCGGGAATGGAGTTCCTGCCTCGATTCTTGAGAGAGCGATCGACAGGTGGATATGAAGGCGGAACTCACATTTGACTCTGAACTGGCAGATTTCGGATTGACGACCCGCGCCAGCGTTTGTAGTCGCTCTATCTTATATTTCAAGGAGCCGTCTCGTTCCGTGACTTCGGTGATTTTGGTTTCGATCTCGCTCTTGCCTATCCGGAATCTCTGCTGCCGCAGGTCGTCAAGGACATCATCGGCTTGCGAAACGATCTGTTGACCGAAATCAAATCTGTAAGACCGATGTATGAAATCGCCGGTCATCTGCTGAATGTAGGTCTCGACTTCGTCTGGTAGTTCAGCGATGGTCCGCTGTTCCTTCACGGCGCGTCTGATCGTTTCGACTGTATCTATGCTCTCTTCGATCTCTTCGATACCAGCATCGGGACCGGTATTTTGGGACCGGATAAACGTCGTAACCTCCTGTACCCTTTCCTCAACGAGTTCGTCCATCGCCGTCTCCAAGAATGAATCGAGAATCGTCTCGAAATCCTGTCTGAGGTCCTTCTGATGTTCACGCGATAACACCCGATCCGTTCCCCTCGTCCGTTTGATTAGCTCCAGTACTGTTTGTACCCGCTCCTCGAATCCCTGCGGGGGGTCTGGAGCCAACATGTCGTTGCTGGTCGTCGAACTTTTGGGACGCAGGTAGTCCAGAAGCGAACGGAACACATTAATCTGATTTGTCGGGTCATCATTTAATTGCCGAAAAAGTCGTTTTACGTTCGTCTCGAACTTGTTCCGTATCGACGTGAGTTCCTGCTCTCGGAGCTCTTTCAGGGTTTCAGACCGGGACTCTGCTACCCTACTTTTGATTTCTTTGATATCATCTGAAACTAGGATTTCGTGTTCGTCGTCTCCAGATAGAGTTCGAAGTCGACGCCGATACGACAGGTCGAGTTCCTCTGGCAGCGTACTTTGACTGGCTCGACCGTCGAGATATCTTTCGACACTACGAACTAGTTCAATCGCCTTCGTTCTGTCTCCGGACCGAAGAGCTGACTCGATCGCTTCCTCGCGCAACGATTTGATTCTGTATTGATATCGCTTCACCTCCTGTTCCCTCAGCGTTTTCTCCCGGTCTTCGAGTTGTGTGCACATGTAAGATTTCAATTGTTTCTTCTTACTTGCGGAAAAAATCTCTTCATTTTCTATCTCTTCGGATATGTCGCGAAAGCTGGCTACCACACGATTGTCGACATCAGCGAATTGGTCGAACACATTCCGCCATTCGGAGAATATTTCATGTTGTTGCTTGGGCAGAAAGGCCTCTTTTACCCATTTAATATGGTCGTCGACTTTTGCACGGAGTTCGTCCTCTCTCTCTGCTACGACATCCGACTCGTATTCAGCCAATTCGTTACACAGCGTTCTTTGTAGTCTCGTTCGCTGATTCTCGTGAAGTATTTCGCTACTGTGAATGCTCTCTACCAGACGTTCGAGAGCATCTCGCTGCTCGGAGTCTAACACTTCTGTCGGAATAGTTCGCCCGGGATTACGAACAGCTGCTTGAAGCGCACCAATCGAGCCAGCAACGGTTACGGCCTGAGCGGAGTCTGGGGAGGGTAAATTGCGGGTCCATGTCTGAATCTGACCATTCAGATTCTTTTCCGTTTCGTCTCGGAGTTCGGTTTTTCTCTCTTTGATCGCATTTCGTGTAGCGTTCGTTAGACTGTGTTTTTTCGACCGATCTAGAATATTTGATGATTCTATCTGATCTATAACCTCAAAGATCTTCTCTGCTGGCTCGAGTCTAACTGATTGGTGACTGTCCCCGCCTTCGGATAGTCGCTCCTCGATCGTATTAAGTTCGCGAAATTGGAACTCGGCGCGTTCCTCACCGAGCTGGGAGAGATGCTGATTTACTGCTTCACGTATCTTCTCGTCGATGTTATCGTCGTACGCTTTTCGTTTGCTCGCGATCGAGTCTCGGAGCTCAGATACAATCTCGTCCCTCGTCCTCTGGTCCAGTATCTCCAAGGGAGGTGTATCTCTCACCGAGTCCTCGTCGCGTATTGCCACCATACGGGCTAAGGCTTCACGTCCGTGTTTGCTTTGAAAACTGGACTCCGTGAACTCAGATTTGTCTGGATCACAGAAATACCGTTCCAACCTATGAAGTTCCTCCAGCGACTGTATCGGAGTAAGGCCCGGGTCAGTAACGACTGCCTCTACGAGTTTGCTGGTGTCCTCTAAATAGTAAGATTCGGTTTCTGACCGTAACGCCTCGGACTTGGTTGCGATACGATCCCGTGTCTCCGGCGTGAGTATTTTGAAGTTGTTCGTGCGTCCTGGGACAAGTACCAACTCTGCCGAACGGATCGGTCCCTTTCTTTCGTTTGAAGCGATAGCGTACGTTGCTTGCTTATTCCGTTGCTTCAGGAAGTAGCTGAGTGCTTGGGTTGCCTGCTCAAATCCGGTAAATCCGAAATCAAGGGGTTTTTGCTCCTCGATCAGTCGTCGTACGGTGAACAGGGGCCCGATATCGAGATCCAGACTTTCTGGAGTACGGTCCTCGTTTTGGGCTACGAGCCAGGGGACCGACAGTCTTGGAGTAGTAGTGTAAAACTCCCAGTTCGTACGGTTCGCGAGTTTCTTTAGTTCGGAAACCAGCGAGGCAGGAAGCGTTACCGGATCTTCGTTTTCGAATACGACGTGAAAGTTGGCCTTGTCTCGCCCCTTCACCTGCGGCGCGTTAGCCTGAATTAGTGCTATTATCCTCGACTTATTCGTGTCTATACAGAATTCGACGACGTTATCGATGAACGGTTGTATGTTTATACAATTTTTTTCGGAGGCAGACTCGCTGGAATAGACCAGTATACCGTTAGTGTTATATATTTTTAACGATGACATCAGACGTGTGTTTTACTCGCCTACGATCGCGTTCAGGAGCGGTTCGTAGCCGATTGGATGGATTCGTCCGTCTTCCACCTTGAGTTTGGTCTCCTCATCTTCGTTTGTTCCAGTGAGATAATAGACAGGGAACACAGGGTGGTCCGCAAGTTCAATCAGTGTACTGACCATGGGGTGTCCGTTGTCTAACATTTCTTCAGCGTGCTGTCTGAACTCGCTGTATTCTTCGTCCGTGGGGAGTGTTCCCGCGTCCAAGTCGTCATATTCCTCCATCAGATAGTCCGCTTTTGTCGCTACAGGGATTACCTCGTCTGGTCCCGCGCTTTGTGATATTTTTGTCATCTCGGTCAACATCATCCCTGGGTCATTTTTTATGATTCCATCCTCTGTTACAAATCTTTGTGAGTCTATCAAGATGATGAGTTTTTCTGCGGATCCGACATTCTTGATCAATGCCCGTGTAACTATTTCGCGTTCCGCGAGCTCTCCACCAGACGTCGACTCCAATTTGTCCTCTGCAGATTCTGTCTGTGTTGCCACCTTGTCGGGACCAAATTTTTCAGTATCTTCGGTGTCAGCATCTTGCGCTTGATCTACTACATCACCAAGAGTTCCGAGATCCTCGTCTTCTTGATCAGTGCTCGAATCTGGAGGCTGTTCCCCGCCGTCTGTCATTTTTTGTCCCCTCTGTTGATCAAGCTCTTCGGACAGGTCTTCAAGCACCTCTCCCGGGTAGTCAAACATATTGATAGTACCGTCGAGGACTTTCCCTCGATCGGTGTCTGTTTTCGTGAACTCAATTCCGACTCTCTCGGCCGTGTCAATCAATGTATTCCCGATTCCCCAGTCTATCAAACCGTCCGTCACCCCAATCACACGGTTACTGTGCTCCTCAATAATCTCCGGCATTCTCCCTAGTAGTGACTGAATCGTGTACTTATCGTCCCGCGTGAGTGTCAAGAGGAATCCTAGGGCGAGGTAGGTCTTACCGGATTGCTGGGGGCCGAGTACCTCAAACTGGACGTTGGGTTGGTCTACCTTTTGTTCGAAGTTGATCGTCGAATCGGGACTGGAACCCGCTTCAATCATCATTATATTTATGTCTAGAAAAGAATACAAGAAGTACAATAGTCCTAAACTCGTTATAAAATGGAGGGCGACCTGTACTGTATTTTGATTGAAGATGAAATTAAGAACATTCCCTCCCATCACCACTACGATGATAAAGAGAACCAATCCGCGATACGCAATAGGAAACTCTGCAGGATTTTTTCTGCCTCTCTCGGTTGTGACCCAGTGTGCCCACGTGTTTTCGCGGTTCCGGTAGTCGATTGCTGTCAAGTCCCCACCGAGTTTGTCTGCGCCGGGTCGAGACTCCGTGGCGACCCCAATGAAAAGTCCAATTATAAACGAACCAACATTGACCGGCCTAGTTAAATCTAAGTTCGGGATACCGACTCCAAGTGCCGCGAGTGTGACGACGGTGACGATCGTCCCCAGCATCAAAATATATCCTTGATACCGCTTGCGCCAGTCGTTTGCGAATAACACCAGCCATGAAAGATACAGTCCACTCCCCAGCATCACTAGCGGCTGTAACCCCGACGCAGTCTCGGGGACGAACGGAAATGAGATTAGGGAGTCAAAGAACAAGTACGCTCCCTGCGTCCACATCTTGTAAAACATATGAGTGACCGGAAGCGTGAGGATAGCAGTACCGATCAGGTAGAATACAAATGAACCCCGCTCATCCTCGTGCGTACTGATCGTAGTCGGCATACCCTGATATAGTGTTTTTCCACTGACCATAAAAATCCTCTCCTTAGCTAAATTCCTAATGGAGGCCAGTACTAGATTGGCATGATGAATACCCATACTATGCCTGATACATTATCTTTGCAGAGATATTAATTTCTTAACTATTGTAGAGAGCCTACTGTTCCTATCATCCTTCCGTGGAGGTGCTGCGAGCGGCGGCCATCATCAAGGAATTATACCCAGAATTACAACCGTACAACTGCTTATTTATAGATGTATAGTCACCAGAATTTGAAACCTGCATCACCCCGTGCGACTTCTCACCATTCCGACGTAAACTACAAGTGCCCACTCGACAGCCGGTACATAATGGACTATCTCATATCTAATCTCCACCTCGACCACAACCAACATCATCGACTACTGCGACCGGCCGTTCAGCTCAGTCGGGGAGATGAACGCGACGCTGTTCGAGCACTGGAATGCCGTAGTCGACTCGAATGACGAGGTGCTGTATGGTGGCGATTTGACTATTCGCACGTCAGCTTCGGCCCTACTGGACTGGCTCGACGAACTCAACGGCGAGATCGTATTTCTGTTGGGCAACCACGGTGGCACCGTAATGGAGGGGCTGAACCGGGTTCAGTTCGTTGAAGAGTTTTGGTTCGAGCACCGAGGAGTTCCGTTTCACGCCGTCCACGACCCGGCGGATGGCCCCTCGAACTGGAAGGGGTGGCTGCTTCACGGCCACCATCACAACAACTGGCCGGAACGCTTTCCCTTCATCGACTACGATACTCGACGTGTTAATTTCTCAGTCGAGCTACTGGACTATCGACCGTTGGCGGCCGACAGATTAGTCGACTATCTGGTCTGCGGCAAACGATTCCCCGATCGAACCACCGCTGAGAACGCCCTGAAGGAAAATGACTAAATCCGATCTTGAACCCATCTGTAGTGTCGAGGGCCCTACCGTTGACTTGCTGGTCACCTCTGACCTACACCTCCGGGCGACAGGGGTGCAATATCCGGTTGTAGACCTCCCGGTCGAAACACACGACATCGTGCTATCTCTTGGTGACGTGGTCGACGAGAACCGTGACCATGCCAAGTCCGTGTCGGCTGGCGAAGCCTACGAAGAACGGGGCCGGGCATTCCTTAAGCGTCTTGACGAGCAGGGAGTACCAGTACTCGCGGTACCCGGGAATCACGACCCTGTCGACTGCACCCAGCGGCTGAGTGAGGGGCTCACGAACGTCCACTCGCTTCACGGCGTTACTCGAAACGTGGTCGTGGGCACAGACTGGTCGCTCACCGTCGCCGGATGGGGCTGTGAGCAGTTCGACTTCACGCCAGCCCTGCTGTCCCCTAACTACCCAAACATCCCAGTCGAAGACGAGGCACGGACGCCAGATGCCGTCGCAAACACTCTTCTCCGTGCGGCAGGGCAATATCTCGCCGGCGATCTGTCCGAAACGAACCTCGCACACAAACTTGGCACCGAGGCGACGAACCCCTCGTTCGAGACGTCGCTCGCTCGGCTCGATGCCCGCTTCGAGACGCTCGTCGAGCTGGTAGATAGAGCCAACAACCCGACTGTCGTCGCGAGCCACGTTTCCCCGTTCAATGTACCATTTGATATCCGCGGACAACACTCGCACAATGGAGACTACCATTTTGGCTCCGTGGCGCTTAGGTTCGCACTGGCGGCGACTGGTGTCGACGCCTGTCTCTCTGGACACACCCACCAACGCGGGCTGACAGCGATACCGACTATCAGCGGACATTCGTACGTACACAATCCCGGTAACGCTGGAGTCTCAAGCGTTTCTGTCAGCCAGGATGGAACCCTCCATGCGGAGCAAGTCGACGTTGAGTGGCGGTAATCTGGGTGCTGTGGGTTCTAGACGGTTTGGACAGCAAATACGTTCCCCGTAATCACTACGATTGAGCATGTCATAGATTTCTCACAGTCTGTTTATCCGGTTCTTGTCAAGGCTCCTGTGCAAGATCGCGCCGTGCAAGAAGTGTGGGACTTGCTAAGACTGTGACGGCAGGATATTCAAGCGGACATAAGAACTTGTCCACCTCACGTTCGCTCCGTTCTTTGGTGTACTCTACAGCATCCTTGCTAATGTGAGCGAGAACTGGTTCACTCCAGATTTTCAATCTTATCAAGCACTTTCTTTTGGAACTTCGTCGTTCTACTGCTCTTTCCATCTTGCGTCCACACCTCGAACTCAGTGTAATTTTGCGACTGTTTCGAACTCCCCTCCCGGGTCAAGAAGGACAGCCTAGTTATATCAAATATTCTAAATTTACACTTCCAGCTCTTTGATTTAATAATTCCATTGCGATACACTGCGGCGTTCACGGTGAATGCAAGCGGATCATGGTAGCTGTGGAGACCGTCTAATGTCCCATTTTCATTACCCTGAGTAAGGTGGAACTTGGCCTTTGTACCACTGGGGACACTACTATAGTCGGGAGAGAGATCCGAATTTGACCAATACATGGTATCTTGGAGATAGTGTGGAGAGGTCGAATCAACAATCTCTTCGAGTTTCTGTTTAAAATCGTGTATCTCCATCTGGAGTTTGACAACTCTCTCCATATGGTGCCTATAGTTGGATATATAATATAATGTTTGGGCAGTCGGATAGCGATTTATGTATCCGCTCAATCTTGCACTGTCTTCTGTAACCATATCCATCTCACTAGTTCATCACTGGGGGAACGTCGCAGAAAATCGGCTGTGATAGTTTCTATGACACGCTCTACGACTAGCTATGCTCAGATACTCCTAATAGGGGAATTTCTGAGGCAGTGAGGCTGAGGTTAGCCAACGATAGGTAGTTCCGAGATTGTTTCCGCAATCAACTCACGGTCAGCTCCACCTGGTTCAAGAACGACCGCGATGTCGTGTTTATTACAGTACGATAATACCCACCGAAGCCCGTCTGCTGGGTGGTTCGTTTCGGGGAGGCCATCTGAGGTCGGGTCATTGAGGTGGATTGCTTGGATCTGCGATCCACCGACGATCGCGAGAGTGACAAATACGGGACGCCACGGACTCTCCTCTGTAGGGGGCGCCACGCCGAGATTGGGATCATTCTTGCTGTGTTCCACATTATCCCGCAGGAACTGCTGGAAGACCTCTGATAGCTGGTCGCGGAGCTGTTCATCACCACGCTCCAGCACGGACTCAAACGCTCTATCGTCAACGGTGAGCGCACGCCGTTCCATCGCGACGTGTGCAGTATCGATTAGTATCGACACATCATCGAGTCGAGGGACCTGCTTGGCGAGAAAAGCCAGCGCCGCGATATCCTCGGGGGTGTGATAGCAGGAGGCATCAGGCGTGTTCTCGATTGCGAGTGGATAGCCACCGACCTGTGTGATCGTTGCAAGCCGTTCGACGTGTTCCCGGTAGTCGAATGTACGCGTAGTGTGGACGGTCAGCCACGTGGGATGGACTCGGTCGCCGACCGCGCTATGCACGAAATCGATTATGTCGCCGACGTTTCCCGGTGCCACGCTTAACCCCTGGGGCTGGCTCGTTCCGGGTGGGAGGTGAATACTAGTAATGGATTCGGGATGAACATCCTGCACGTCGCACTCATCTGTGAGAGTGTTATCCCGAGATAGAGACTCTGTATGCTTCCAATCCAGTTTTGCCTCGATCCCGTCCGCGAGGCTTTCCGCGTGATCGAGATACTCGGGGGACGCCGACAACAGTATGGGAACCGTCATGCCCGAACTATCAATGCAGGCGACGTAATGGTTCGGTAGCGTCTCACACGTTCTATACGGTCTTGGCTGGGAAACCTACTTGTCGATTCCCCAATTCGATATTGTATTGATGGGACGACCAATCCGTATCTCTGTCCCGCGTCGGATTCTATCCAGCGAGAACCCCGTTCGTCAGGAGTACCTCAGTACGATCGCCGAAATGAATCTCAGTATTGAGCTTTTCACACCAGACCCACCGGGGGGACATGGACCACTCGGATCGTTTCTCAATGAAGAACTGTACAACGAATCTGCTGTGGAACGTGCATCGCAACTTGATCTCGACGTGGAATCGGTCCACTGCACCCCTTTGCTAAGTGGCTGTAGCTCGTCAGGAGCGAAGGTCTGCGCTGACAAGGTTCTCGATGCACAGCTCGGATTCCAAGATCAGGATTCGGCCGAGGACACTGACGACGGCGGTGTGAGTCGGTACTCTTACTGTGACCCGTCAGTGTTCGTTTTCCACCCACCACGAACCTACGCGAACGAGAACGCGGATCTACAACGAAGACGAAAACAGTTGGTCGCAACGCTTGGAAACGCCCGACTCCGACTTGAGAACAACGAGAACCTCGACAGCGTTCCGATCCTGACGATTGAGAACGTCTGCCCTCGAGGGCCCTTCGAGTACCTACTAACCGAAGCACCGGACGTGCCGAAGTTCGAGAAGGCGACAGCGGATTTGCAGCGGGAGCAACCAGAGGATATTGATGTGCCGTCGGTACAGTTTACTGTCGATCTCGGTCACGCACCAAACCCGCTGGCTATGCTTGATGCAGTTGGGCGCCCAGCGCACGTCCACCTTCATGGGTCAATACCCATAACAGAGACTGACCGTCTCCAGGGCATCCGGGACAAGTATGGGATTGACGATGATGCTCTTCTCGGCCCAGAGGAACCACCCGGCGAGATACAGCATCTCCCGCCACAGGACGGCCGGCAAGATGTGGGCAGAATGGTGGACACTCTAGATTCATCGGGCTACAGTGGCCCCGTCGTCTTGGAACTCGCTCCACCGTTCCGTACGTCGGAGACTCTGAGACAGACTATCGATGCTCTGCGCACTGCTGGTTGGTGAATTCTATGCCAAAAGATTGCTCTGACAGCTAACTCGACGTACGTGACTAGATAAGCGACCTCGGTATCTTAGATTGCTTCACGAACCGTCGAGGAGCCGCGTCCCGGTTTTGGTGGGCAGCCCACACTCCTCGACACGAGAAATTACCCGGTTGATATCGTATTCTACCCGGCGGAGTTCGACTTCGTTAGCCGCAGTATCGAGAACCGCGTACGCAGCACGCTCGTCGCCGTCTCGTGGCTGGCCGACACTCCCAGGATTCACGATGAGCCGGCCATCGATCGTAGCTTTGTGCTGGATATGAGTGTGGCCGAGCACGATTCCAACGTGGTCGTCCAGATAGGGGCGCATCTTCGAGAACTGTGCCGGTCGTACGTAGGAGCCGAGCCGGTTAGGATCCGGATGGCTATGCGCCAATCGATAGGCGCCGTCTGCAAATTCCGTTCGTTCTGGGAGCTTAGAAAGCCACTCTCGCTGACCGTCACTCAGCTCCTGTTGGGTGAATTCGAGCCCTGCACGAGCCATTTCATTGTGTTCGTAGCGTTGTGGCGTCTCGACGTTGCGGTCATGGTTGCCCTGCACGACAAGTGAACTGACTGCTCGAACGCGCTCGAGACACTCGCGTGGCCAGGGATTGTACCCGATGACGTCGCCTGCGCAGATGATGTCGTCGACAGGTGGCATATCATCCAGGATGGCTTCGAGGGCCGGCAGGTTCGCGTGGATGTCGGAAATCAGGCCAACTCGCATACAGTTTCCTTGAGGAGCATCACTGAAATACAGGTGGTTAACCAACTCACGGTTCTGGGTGTAGACACGCGCCGCCTGTCGGACTATTGCTTCATCCGGGTCGATGGCATTCCGGCGTTTCGCAACCTGCTTGAACGCTGCTTCCAATCCGATTTCATCGTATAGTGCGAGCGCCGTCATAGCTACCGTTGGACTGCGTGAGGCTTCCGCCAAACAATGAGCGAGAAGGTTGTCCCAGTCTTGAGACTAGATAGGACATGGGTAACAGCTCAGTCGAATCTCTGCTGCTCGTTCCGAGGCCCATCTATCATGGGTATATTCTCGACCGGCAGATCGGAGGAAAATCTACCGTCTGGCTCGCTGTGTATCAGTGAGACAATAATCACGATGCTATGCTCCCGTATTAGCGCCTCATCACCAGCATTCTTAACTGGTCTAACGAACAATCCATCTGCAACCTCGTCCATCTCCTCAGAGGATATTGGCATCTATTGTTCGCGAGGACATGTAATGGAACCGGTGGCCGATAGCGAATAAATAGAGAATCAGTGGTTAAACATAGGACATGAGACGCGCCTGCTGGGCATCGTCGGGGTCAGGAACGAGGTCGTAGCGTTCGAGCATCGATTCTGACCCATCCTGGTCGTACTTTAGCCCCTCAAAGACGAGTTCCGGCGACACTTCCAGCGTGTGGATGTACGACCGGCCGCCAGCCCGGCCAAGATTTCGCTCGTCGCGTTCGAGCAGGCCGTAGAGCCGGATCGAGTCCAGAAAGTCGTTGACCCGCCGTTTCGAGCGCGGTTCGTAATCACAGACCTGGCAGATGTTTTCGTAGACCTGATAGATGTTTTTCGCCCGGGGAGATGCATCGTCGTCGATGTTAAGAAACGCCGTCGCGAGCATGGCGAGTTTCATCTGCGAGGTGAGCTGTTCGCGAACAATCGTGAGCACACGCTGTTCTTCGACCCGATTCCCAGCTTCCTCGACGTGATCTTCTGTGACGCGGCCCGCATCACGTTTTCGAGCGATGTTGCCAGCCGTTTCTAGGAGGTCGAGTGCCTCGCGGGCGTCACCCTGTTCCTGGGCAGCGCGAGCCGCACAGAGTTCAACCACGCCATCATCGACGATGTCCTCGCGGAACACGAGCCCAGCGTAGTGAGAGAGAATCTCGGTCAACTCGGTTGCATCGTACGGCGAGAAGAAAATTTCGTACTCACAGAGCGTGCTTTTGACTCGGGGGTCCAGCGAGTCCTTGAACATGTGGTTGTTCGAAATGCCGATGACACCGACTCGTGTGTCTTCTAGTGAGCCCATTTTACGGGCCCGCGGAAATTCATAGAGCAGTTTGTCGTTGTCCGCCCCGAGCATATCGATCTCATCGAGGACGACGACGACATCCCCATCAAGGGTGTCGAGTTCCTCGTAGAGTGTCGACCAGAGAAAGCCTTTCGTCGGGCCCTGTTCCGGGACTTGGTCGTCCGGCTGGCGGAGCTGGTTGATCAGTGAGATGAGGACGTTGAAAATGCTATCGTCCTTGTTACAGTTGATTTCGAGGATCGTTACGGGGATATCGTGTTGGGCCGTCTCCGCGCGGAGGAACTCCATCATCTTCTTCGTCACGACAGTCTTGCCGTTCCCAGTCTGGCCGTAGATAAAGACGTTGTTGGGACCAAATCCCTCGATGATATCCTGAAGTGCTTCCGAATAGCGGCTGATCTCCTCCTCCCGACAGAGGATCGTCTCCGGCGTGTAATCTTCGTCAAGCGGACGCTTGTTGGCGAAGATTTTGCCCGGTTCGTCGAACGGCGAATCCATGGTAGATGTATCCATATACCGAGTGAATATAAATCCCTAGTTCGAGTGTTTCGAGTGTTTCCGCTGTTTCGAGGTCTGAGTGGGCATTTCCACCCCCCATTTCCAGTGTAAGACGTCGTTATGGCGGCTGTAGAGGTAGATATCTGTGCTCTAAGAATTGTATTGAAAACGTGTTCATTTTTGACCCCCCGTTTCGAGTGTTCTTGTAGAGAGGTGGTGCGCGAGCACACCCCATTTCGAGTGTTCTCTCGGAGAGGCGAAGCGTCAACCGCCTCGGGGTTGAGGGGTTCAATAGCGCTCCCCTTTCGTTATTACGAGACCGATCCGCCGTCTTGGATGACCCCGCGGTACTCAGCCTGGTCCACCTGTAGCCACCCCCCATTTCGAGTGTTCTGAGATGGTTGCTTAGTGTTCAGATTGGGCTGCCGTGAAGAGTGGAATGAGGCTCTTGAGCTATTAGGTTGGTTGGGAGTGGAATGGTTCAGTGCCACAGTGGCGCCGAGGGTCCGACCGTCGACGTACTTGAAACGACTGGAGCCGGTGCCGACAAGCACCTTAGTCGATTCGCGTGGAGTACAACGGCTAGCATTTGGCGGTGAATCGAACGGTGTACTGCAGTGGTCACAGAAGGTGTCGCTGCTACGAGTGCTGTGAGAGGGGTGCTCACCGATGAGTGACCACACACACCCCCCGTTTCGAGTGTTCTTGGGAACGCATCGGTCCGGTGGAATTGTGCGGTCGGAGAGTGGCGCTATTCCGGCGAATACGTGGTGCTACAGGACGAATCGAGTTCCGCTTATTCCATGGATGGGGCCGCTGCGTCTTGCTGTTCTATCCCTTATATATATTCTTTTCCTCTAGCTAGAGTTAGTAGTAGTAGTAACAGCTGCTACAGCTAGAGAAACACTCGAAATGGGGTGTGGTCTGTGCACTCTTTATAAGTAAATCCGGGTCATCGGCTCTTCCGTTGGGGAGACCGCTGCTCGTGGATTAACACTCGAAACGGGGGGTGTGTGCGGCCCCGGTTCATCCAGTAGGTTGGGCTGTATTCGTGTTCGTCGACGACGGCAAAGTGCGGCGTAGTCTGGACCGCTAACAGCGGACCTAGTGGGGTGGGACGCTAACTATTCGTGACTCGCATTTCGTTCAAGCTGGGTCGACAGGGCCGACGTATTGGCTCTTGATGGTTTCACCATCTCGCCACTGGAGATAGTAGTAGTCACGGCCGTCGATCGTCTTCGTTGTGAGTGTTCCGTTGGGTGGCGGCAGTTCCGCTTTCTCACGCGCGTCTTCGAGCTGCTCTTCCCACTCATCGTCGTCCCACTCGTCCGGTGTTTCGGCGGATTCGGTCGGCTGGTCGTCCGTGGTTGCTGCCTCAAGGTCGTCGAGAAGGGTTTCGAGGTGATCGATGGCCCGGTCGTAGGTCGTGGCCGCCGGCTCATCCAACGACGCTCTGTCCACTTTTTGGAGTTCCGCAAGTGCCGCTTCGACGTGGGAACGGTTGCTCATCTGCTAACCAACACTGTGCTCCAAATCATTGGGATTGTTGGTTAGTTCATATCCCTCTAGTGTGGGTTTTTGGACTTCGGAAAAGAGTTGCTAACCAACGAAGGCAGCTCTCGTTGGAGTCAGTTTCGAGAGTATCGATACCGGGTCGGTGACAGGGTGGCCGGTGAGACACGAACTATATCGATACGGCGGTTCGACTGTTTCGATGACCCCGGACGTCCCGCTTCTTGAAGGTTGGTTCATGTAGCGCTTCGCCGTCTGAGAGCATGTCTGTTTCTCAACCTTCCTTTAGCGTATTCCTTTCTGCGCCTTTGCAGGAGAAGGTCAAGCGTCTGTGTCGGACGAATAGGTATCACCAGGAATGAATACGGGGAGGTCTGTGTCGCGGGTTTCTCGGTCGAGACTGTCGAACCAGTTGCGGAGCTTCCCGTAGAGATCGCTTTGGGCAGTGAATGAATCGTACTGGATATTGTAGCCTTTCGGTAGTTCATCGATCGTTGCGCTCCTGAAGTTCTCGTCTTGATAGAGCCCGATTCGCTGTCCAGGTTTGTGCGTGAGCGCAGGATTCCCGCGCCGGAGGTGGAACTCACCGAGAATACCGCCGGTTTCAGCACCGACGCCTGTCGTGAGACCGCCTTGGGTGAACAGGAAAATGACGGCGTCGCTGTGGGCAGCGAATGCGACTGACTGGGCAAGCGGGTCCATTCCTTCTACTGCCGGTTCGTCATCACTGCGGCTGTTGTTCTGTTCTTCGGCCTGTTCGTGTGTTGGAATGTCGATATCGGTCGCGATGAACGCACGGCAGTTGAGGGTCTCGCGGAGTTCCGTACAGACGTCTCGAAGGGCTTGTTCCATGTCCCCCTTGCCATCGTTGGTGATGTGCCTGTCTGGATCGAAGAGCGGGTCATTTTGGAATGGTGTGCGGAGTTTGTCGGCGTCGTCGTAAGCAGCTTCAGCGTTGAACGCAGTATACGGGCCCATGACGTAGACAGTGAAGTCGTTGTGGGTGCTGAATTGCGGCGGTGCAGGGGCTTGTTCTGCAAGAATATCAGAGATTGGGCGGCCGTTGTATTGGAAATTCGTTTCGCCGTCAAACATTGTGTTTTCTACGGATGTGGGGCATCAAAGAGGTGTCCATCGAGGACAGGGTCTCCGGCCAGAAAATGGCGGTGATAAACAAAGAAATAATTCGGTGTAACCGTCAACCTCATATAATGGCCACCCGTATATCCATGTACCAATGGCCGCTGAAACTGCTCACACGACGCCAGATCCCGATGAGGGGGAGCTCGAACAGTATGTCGACCAGCGGCTGTTCGACGACAGTATGGGCACGCTCGCGGATCATGCTGCCCGGAAGGCAGCGCTCGGTGACCAGCGGCGGTACGCTATCTTGTTCCTGCTCTGGGAACGAGAGGAGGTAGCGCGCAAGGAACTCGCGGCGGCGATCGACGATGACAGCTATGACCTCAGTCACCACCTCGGCGAACTCGTCGATGTGGGACTGGTCGCCCGGACGGGTGCGCCTGCGGATGCCGATGGCCGACAGACGTTCTACACAATCACGCATCTCGGGCATCAGGAGATCGAGGCAGATACTCGAAACATTACTGGCGCAGCCTCCTCACAGTAGATCGTCTCCAACGGAGAACCGTAGTCAGCGGCCAGTTCTACTGAATTGAGTCTCAGCTACGATTTGGTGGCTGCACCGCGAACTCGGTCTACGAATGGAACGGCGCCTTATTTCGCGGTTCCGTCGTTCAGCGGGGTGCATCTGAACGACGTCCGCTTCTTCGAACGTCACGGTCGATGCCACCCTTGGACGACTGAGAACGAGCTACTCGAGACGACGGACGATCTTCTAGGCTCACTGAGGCCGGAATAGGTGCCATAGGCACGAATCACGATCCTATTACTTCGACCCATTACACCTGAAACAGCTGTTAGAACGAACCTGTGTACCGACAGCGCCGCTCACAGCAGAAAGAACACACCTGCACCCAGCACGCCGCCGCCCAGAATCAGATACATCGCGTCGACATCGCGTGTGAAGAGACCAAAGGTGACGACGGCGAGCAGCACTCTCGCGGGGTCGAAGCCGCTGACAGCGAGGAACATGGGTGACCCCTCGATGACCGCGAAAGCGTCAACGGCGAGTGTGACGGTCGCACCGATGATGGCGCCGACGACAGCGGCGTTGATTCCGGCCAGCGCGGCCTGGACGACCGTGTTGTCCCGTACTCTGGCGACGTAAGGGAACGCGCCGGTGATAAAGAGGAACGACGGCGCGAAAGCCCCGAGCATGGCGACGAACGCGCCCAGGGCGGCCCAGCCGATCGAACCGTAGGTGTCGAGCATGAGTTTGTAGCCGACGAAGGCCGTAGTCATCACGACCGGGCCCGGAGTGAGTTGCCCGATGGCGATGCCGTCGACGAACTGCGTCCCGGTGAGCCAGCCGAACGTGCCGACGACGTAGGTCTCGATGAAGGGGATGAGCACGAGCCCGCCGCCGAAGATGAACGAGCCGGTGTACAGCATGAAGAGGAACAGCTTCACCCAGAGGTTCCCCCAGAGCACGGCGCCAGCGGTGGCGACGGCGGCTGGGATGGGGAGCGTATCGCCGAGTGTGTCGACGACACGGCCCCGGAGGGCGTAGAGAGCGGCGATGAGGCCCCCGACCAGCGCGCCGACCGAGACACACCGCCAATTCGTCAGGACCCAGTCGGGCCGGAACAGCGCGACCGCGACGACACCAGCGATTGCGAACTCCACGACTGGGTTTGGGTTAATCAGCACCGTCGCTGCGAGCGCGCCGGCCAGCAGCGCCAGCAGGCGAAGGTCGACCTCCCAAGACTCACTAGCGATATCGAACGAGAGATCGGCTCGTCCCTCCTTCAGTGAGCTCTGCCCCATCGAGTAGGCCGCGCCAGCGATGAGCCCGATGACGACCGGGTTCACGCCGTAGAAGAATGCCTGCACCGAGGGGAGCTGTCCGAACCCGAAGTAGACGTACGACAGCGTGAGGACGATGATGAATGTCGGCGCCATGAACATCGCGCCGGCGACGAGCGCCCCCAGATTCCCGCCTCGAACCCAACCCATGAAGATGCCCAGCTGGGTCGAGGCCGGCCCGGGCAGCATGTTGCATATGGCAAGGCCCTCCATGAATGTGGCCTCGTCGGTCCACTCGCCGACAAGTTCGTCCTCCATCATCGCGATGTGGACGAGGGGGCCGCCGAAGCCGACGAGGCCGAGTTTCAGGAAGAAGCGGGCGATGTCGACCAGACGCTCCCGCGACGCTGTGCCCCTGTACTCGCTCGCAGTGCCCGCTGCGGCCTCGGTCGTCGCGGCGTCCCCGGCCATGGCTGTACCGAGGTCCCACCCGGACAAGAAATCCGGTGTTCTGACCAAATCTGGAGTCCACTTTTTGTTGGGAGTCCGTTGACCGATTCACCCTCTGTATCGTGCGACTTCTGGTATCTCTCTTGGAGGGGTTTCTTGCTGGGAGGTCCGTCACACCCGTTGTGAACAGTAAATCGGGACTGGTCGCTCCGTTCGTGTTACGACCACTTCGCGGAGCGTTTCCTCTAAGAGATCAGCGGCTTCATCGTAGCCCGCTTTGCCGGCCAGTGAGGTGACGTTCCCGTAGGTGGCGATTTCGTAGTGTTCGGTCTGGTCTGCGAGCGTGCCGACCGCATCGACTAATTGCTATTCGACATAGTAGAGCTCCTGTACCCCTTCGGTAAGAAGCTTCTCGGTTGAGTCAGTTGTCATCGTGGTCCTCCATCACACGGTTAGTTCGTGCGACGAATGAACGGTGGGGCTGGGAGAGGAAGTCTACTAAATCCAGGTGAATACAAGGTTCGCTCATGTCGGGCTGTGGACACAGCGATCCACGGTCGCCGTGCAATCCGAGGAACACGGGATCCTCATTGACCGTGTAGACGAGGACAACACGAGCAAGACGTGTTCGTATTGCGGGCTGATTCGGAACAGCAACCCTGTAGAGTGCGGTCTATACGTCTGCTCGTCATGTGAGACGACGAACGCAGACGTGAACGGTGCGGTAAACATTCGGAGAAAGATAACTCAGAGTCCCCCGACGGGCGATATGAGTAACGGCTGGTTGGCACAGCTGGGAGTGTTCCTGTTCGACCGCGAGAGTGGGTCGTTCAACACGAGAGAGCAGGGAGACTGCAAACCGTAATATCCCACCGCTTGGGATTCTTCCGGCTTTAGCCGGCGGGGGGTGTCAAATGCTCACACTTGGGTGCAATCGATTGGCAGATTCGTCAGTCTAGTTTCCAGGGGGATTCAAGACGAATGCCACGGGGCTTGATTCCGTGGACGGTACCGACAACGTATGAACCAAACTATCAGGTTTCAACGCCCGCCCAACGAGATGTGACGGCACCACTCGCGTCTGGCTTTCAAGTTCAAAAACAGGGATGGTCAGACGACCTGCCGTGACCACCAAGCTAGGTGGGGAGAGCCGAATCCATCCTGCTCGGCCGTCCGATATAAGTTTTCGTCGCTCCACAATACTAGTGCGATGACCCCCGATATCGATGATACCGAGGTCGAGTACGCGACCGAACCGACGCTCGCTAGAACACTCATTGAGGACCGAGGTGGGTATCCAGGACATGCCTCTAAATCGGAAGGCGAAGGTGACAGCGGCCTGCTTCGAGTCGGGTTTCACGACCAAGACGAAGACCTCAAAGAGGTCTCCTGGGAGCAGTTTCGAGAGGAGTTCGAAGACAAGGAGCTCGCGGTAGCCTATCGGCCCGACGAGAAGCCCGTCGAAGACAACCAGCCAGTTGTCTTGCTCGAACGAGATACGCTCGAAGAGTCGTAACGAGGGTCCTTCGCTCTATACGACGCGGTAGAGGGCGGCCTGCAGGCCACAGCGTCTCCGATTTTCAGATACGTCCGTCGCCTAGTCTCCTCACTCGACGATTCGCACGTCTCGTCTGGGCATCTGTCCGCGGTCTGTGTGGATATAAACCTCCCAGTCTCCGTTCGAGACTGATGCGATGGCGTTTGCGCCGCAGTACTAACTGCTCGGTGGCAAATCTGCGCTGTTTCCCCTATGTACGTAGCTCCGAACCGAGATTAACGAGATCTACTATAAATTGATGACTATGAAAAGCAACGCAAATATTAATAAGAATCATTTAATATCTGAACAAAAATGGACGCCGACATCGCGATTCACGACGCATACGTCCTCACGGTCGACGACAGGAATCGCCTCTACGAACGGGGTACGGTACTCATCGAGGATGGTCGCATCACCGAGGTACGAGCCTCCCGAGACGACGATGCGGACATCGATGCGACTCGCGTCATCGACGGCGAGGGCAAGCTCGTGATGCCGGGGCTGGTCAACGCCCACACCCACCTCGAACTGACGCCGCTGATCGGCGCGTTCAGCGACCTCGACCTGATGGAAATGATGAGCGGGATGACCGCGATCTTCGGCCACATCGCCGAGGGCGAGTACGACTACCTCACGGAGGCGGGGTACGAACTCGCCGCGCTCAACTTTCTCGCCGGCGGCGTCACCACCGTCAATTCGATGGACGTCCGGCCGAGCGCGGGCGCGGAGACGTTCGGCGAGGCGGGGCTCCGCGGGTTCTTCGGGATGGCGCTCTCCGACCTCTTCTGGGACGTCCCCGTCGACGAGCAGTTCGCCCGTGCCCGCACGTTCATCGACGAGTACCACGACACCTACGACGGGCGGATTCGGGCGACGATCAACCCCCACGACGACTGGTCGTGTACCCGCGAGATGTGGAATCGAACAGCCGACCTCGCCGCTGAATACCCCGACCTGCTCGTCCACACCCATCTGCTCGAACTCGAAGCGAGCAACAGGATGGCCCGGTCGAACGGCGCCGCGGACTCGCTCGACCTCCTCGACGACGTCGGCCTCCTCGACGACCGACTGGTAGCCGCGCACTTCCGGCTGGCCGACGACGAGGACATCCGGCGGACGGCCGAGGCCGACGCGTCGGTCGCACACTGCCCGTCCATCTTCTGTTACTGGAACACGGACGGCGACGTGCAGTGGACGCCGGTGCCGGAACTTCGAGAAGCGGGCGTCGACGTCGGACTGGGCATCGACGACCACTACTGGCACGACTCCTACAGCATGTTCGGCGAGGCGCGGCAGGCACGGCTCGCGGCCAATCTCAAGCGGTCGGCCGGTCAGTACCATTCGATGGAACTGGTGCGGATGCTCACTATCGAGGGGGCGGAGGCGCTCGGCGTCGGCGATGAGATCGGCAGCCTCGAACCCGGCAAGCGGGCTGATGTCATCTTGCTCGACGTCGAGAAGCCCAAGTTCACACCCCTGACCAATATGCCAGCGCAGGTCGCCAACAACGCGGCGCCGGCCGACGTGGAGACGGTCATCGTTGACGGCGACGTGTTGATGCGAGATGGCGATGTTGAGACGATGGACGCCGATAAAGTGCGCGAGCGGGCCGAATCCGCGGTCGACCGCTTCGCGTCGGAGACGGAGTGGGAACTCGGGATTGGTGGGAGTGAGCCGCCGAGTAAAGTGGATGTCGCCCGCGACCTGCCGAAGCGTGGCCCTGCCCAGTTGCTCGGTCGACTCGCCTTCCAGTCTGTAAAGGATAAGCTCCCATTCTGAGGCGAGTCTGGGAAATCGCCCGGCAACAATCACATCCGATGCCAAGATTCTGGTGCAGCGATGGCAGTCTGGGTTGCCTCCATGCCGTTTGCCGAGGAACCGAGGCTACGCCAAAATACCCCGCGTCGTACGAAACCCATCGCCGGAATGTACCCTCGGTTCGTCGGGATCCGCGTGAGAACCCCCCAAGAACAGCAGGTGATGGTGAACTGGCAAGCCAAGATGTCCGCTACAGGATAGCACCCTATCTTTGAGTGAGAGCACGGCTCGTTTCCGTTGAAGCGTCACGGGGTGAGTGAAGCAGGAGTCGCCCTGACTTTGACATCCTCCTCCGCGTGAACGCGGAGGAATCCCGAGCGGTGGGAGTTTCAGGTTTGCAACCATGCTTCTGTCACTTAACAGGAACTCGTTTAACCCAGCCATCGTGAACAGCGGCTGACTGGCGGTGCCAAACCGCCGTTACTCCTATCCTCAACACCGTTGACTCCCATCTGTTGTTTTTGCCAGCAGGGAGTCGCTGGCGCTTCGCCGGATTCGGAGGTACCGTGGGCTTGCTCAACCGACGGACACGAGACGAACCCTTCAAGGATTCGCGTTCACCACGTCGGCGTTTCGGATACTGTCTCATTAGTGGCGGGGAGACCGCCTCCGAAGGCCGTTTGGAACCGCTCTGTTCCGGCCTGACCTTACACTCTACGCCGAAGTGACAGGACTTGAAACTATGGATTGGAGACACAGAACAGCTATCGACGGTGGTTCGATGTAGTATATTGTCGGATTCATCCTGCGGCTTTAGCGCAGGTATTCTCCTTGCTTTGTATAACCTCTGTATTCAGCACGCCATTCTTAACAGCAGTTGGAGAGACTGCACTCCGTAGCGTTACATCTTTCACCTGTATCGTGCGACTTTTGGTATCTTTCTCGGAGGGGTTTCTTGCTGGGAGGTCCGTCACACCCGTTGTGAACAGTAAATCGGGACTGGTCGCTCCGTTCGTGTTACGAACACTCACTACACTCCTGTACGAATGGGGTCGCTCCCGAGTTCTGCAGCTAGCA
Source organism: Haloarcula amylovorans (assembly GCF_004681185.1). Classification (GTDB taxonomy): domain Archaea; phylum Halobacteriota; class Halobacteria; order Halobacteriales; family Haloarculaceae; genus Haloarcula; species Haloarcula amylovorans. Next base: position 73,861 of record NZ_SRIF01000006.1, read on the forward strand.
GACAGAGGCGTCGGCGACGGCAGGGCACGTGCCACCGCGTTCCTCAAGGTTGGTTCCGGGTCGATTCCCTTCTTAGACCGTGCTCGTCACGAGGTTATCCCGAAGACTCCACCACAACGGGTGTGACGCCGCCCGTCGTTGCTTTCCGGTCGCTGTTCTCCAGCAAATCCAGCCCGACGTAGCGTTGCTCGACCAGTCCTTCGGCGGTGTCAGCGTCCATCGCGAGCAACTCGGTCTGTGTTTGGTCCCGTCCCACTTGCCGGGCCTTCTGAATCAGGTCATCGCCGCCAGTCTCGATCAGCTTCTCCCAGACACGCTTGACCATCTGGCGGTGCGATTCTTGCCCAGTTCGGCGGTCAGGGCAGTCTCCACATCGTCCTTAGTGAAGAACACGCCGCTCCCGTCAGTCCGTTCCGTAGCGAACTCGGGCCATCGTTTGGCGATGCTAATGGCACGATACGTATTCTGGCGGTTCGACCGCTCGACGAACATCGTCTTGACTTTGGCCTGCCGACAGTTCGCGAAGAAATCTAGCGGCGAGGAACTTGGTTCGGTCCCCTCGGGCAACGTCTCGGCGTCTTCCTGCTGGTCGGGGTCGGCTTCGAGTTGCTGCGCCTTGGCGATAGCACTCTTGGCGACCTCGTGCGTTTCCTCTTGCTGTTCCTCAATGTCGTCGAGGCGGCTCTCGGCTTCAGCCGACTTCCCAACGGCCGTCGTTGCGATGTCGTGCGTTTGTTCTTGTTGGGCTTCGAGTTCCTCGACGCGGTCCTGCAACTGATTTATCATCGCAACTAGCCCTTCCAGAACACTCGAAACGGGGGGTGACGTTTCCTCCTCTAACTGCCCGATCAGCTCCTGCAGGGCCTCCGTATCTGGGGCGTCGTCACTGATATCCGTCCCTAGCTGGGCGGCTAGTTGGTCGTCGGTGGCTGTGCTGTCGGTCGCACTCTCGTCGGAGTTGGTGTGTCGTGGCATGCTGACCGCATCCTTGCGATCGCTCTCCTGATCCCCTGTCGACGTGGGCGGCGGGGCCCGCTTTCCACGTCGCTGCTCGGAATTCTTCGGTGGGCCACTACCCCGAGCCCCCTTGACTGGCCGGCCACAAGCATTACCGTGCGTGCCGGCGATAGTCATCTGTGGATTCCGGTTGGGTCCTGTCTGTACCGTGAGTCCATTATTCCCGGAATCCACTCCTGCCGTCGTGGGTGTGACCTGGGATGACTGCCATGCTGTAGTGCCGGGGTTTTATGAAATAATCTCGACAGCTGACTAGATGGGCCCGGCGCTCCGTCGTCGGTTTGTACCCTCAGCTTACCTGCCTCCCTTGCGAACGTGAGCGTCGTGCTCCCTATTCCTCGTCGCTACATAGCCGGTACTGGGTCGTTTCGATCTGGTAAGCGACGATGCCGTGGGTGGTTCGACAGCATCGCGTGTGCACCGCCGTCGGTAGTCCTCGTCGACAAGTAGATGCTAGTGATAACCTTGACAATTGAGGCCGAACAACAGACAGGTGGGTGCTGGGGGACAGCCATTGGTAGGACTGACTCATTCCAAGCCACCCCAGCGTCAGTAGGTGTGTCTGCAAGGCCGCTGTCAGGCTCGATAATGACCAAATCAATACATAGTAAAGTCCATTACAGTTCGTGATTGTGTCCTGAGTGCATGCTTCAAGGATTACCACTGATACTGTTACTCGTCGGGGCAGTAGCGTTTATCATTATCGCCACGGCGAAATTGGATCTGCACGCATTTCTTGCACTCCTCATCGCCGCCTATTTGACCGGACTCGTCGCAGGACTCGACCCCGCAGAAGCCGCCACACTTGTGACAGACGGGTTTGGCGGCATCCTCGGCTACATCGGGATCGTCATTATCGCCGGGACGATTATCGGCACCTGTCTCGAGCGGTCCGGTGCGGCGATTGTCATTGCGGAGACAATTCTCGATTACGTCGGCGAAGAGCACACGACAGAGGTGATGGCGATTACTGGGAGTTTCGTCTCCATTCCAGTGTTCTGTGACTCTGGATTCGTTATCCTCTCTGGATTGAACCGGTCGCTTGCCGAGCGCTCCGGGCTCTCGCTGTCGACGCTCGGTGTGGCGCTCGCCGGCGGGCTCTACGTCACGCACGTATTCGTCCCGCCGACACCTGGCCCAATTGCGGCTGCCGGGATCATCGGCGCGGACATCGGTCTCGTCATGCTCGCCGGAATCATCGTCAGCGCGCCAATCGTCTTCGTCGCTGCGATATGGGCCGACAAAGTCGCGTCGAACTATCACATCGATCCCAACCCGGAAATGACAATCGACGAGATCAAAGACGAATACGGGACGATGCCATCACGCGCCGCGTCGTTCGCGCCGCTACTTATCCCGATTGCACTCATCGCTATCGGGTCGATTGCAGCCTACCCCGAAGCGGAGAATCCAGAACTGATCACCGGGGCACTCCAGCGCTGGCTGCTGTTCCTCGGTGATCCGGCGGTCGCGCTGCTTATCGGTGCGTTCATCGCCTTCGCGATTGTGCCCGATTTCGACAGCAGCGTCACAGACGAGTGGGTCTCCGACGGGATTAAAAACGCCGCCGTTATCCTCGCGGTGACTGGCGCCGGCGGCGCGTTCGGCGAAGTCCTCGGCGCACTGCCGCTCCAGAACTTCATTACCGACACGCTGGGTGGTCTCGGCATCGGGCTGTTGGCCGCGTTCATCATCGCCGCGGCGATGAAGTCGGCGCTGGGTTCCTCGACGGTCGCGATCCTGACTACCGCTAGCCTCGTCGCGCCGCTGCTTCCGTCGCTCGGACTGAACACGGAGCTCGGCCAAGTGTTCGCCGTCCTCGCGATTGGCGCCGGCAGCATGACCGTCAGTCACGCGAACGACTCCTACTTCTGGATCATCACGGAGTTCTCTGACATGGAGACGGCGACGGCCTACCAGGCCTGGACACTCGCGACGCTCGTGCTCGGTGTTTCGAGCATCATCTGGATTGTCATCCTCCAGAACATCGCGGGACTGGTCTTCTAGCCGACGACTAGTTCCCGCAGATAGTTGAGGTTCGTGCCAGTCGGGCCCGTCAGGACGAGGTCCCCGCGGGAGTCAAGGTCGACCACGCTATCGCCGCCGGAGAGCTAGAAGCGAACTTGCGCCAAGACGAGGAGCTGAATCAAGACAAAATCAATACCCTCACTGGCGAGATTGAAGAGCGCGTGTTCCCCGGGCATGGCGTAGCTTTTTCACGGAGATTCCGTCACTAGCTAGCTGGGTCCTGTCCGTCTATAGATCGATCGAGTCCATTATCCGAATCCCTAGACGGAGGCGTCAGGGCCTACGGTTTCCGTCGCTCGCCTTGAGTAATCGTGCTGGTATACTGCTCGACGTCCCTCGCTCACCGGTCGTCGGTGTTCCTTGTCGGCAAGCAGATGCTAGTGATAACATTGACAATAGCTGACGAACAACACACAGATAGACGCTGGGATACAGCTATTGGTAGGACTGACTCACTCCACAGCTACCCCAGCGTCAGTAGGTGTATCTGCGAGGTCGTTGTCAGGTCGACCTCGCTTTTGTGTGCCTGCTGGTGGGACTGTCCGGGAGTGCCATCGGTAGTGATCGGGTGTGGGTGGCCATAGTTGGCCAGCTTGCTGGTGAGTGTATTCGGTAACGTGCAGTGACGCGGCGGTGCGCTCGTCGATTGGGGTTTGTGTCGAGGGGTTGCTCAAGGTGTGTCTCGTGGGGCAGAGAGTGGCGGCTGGCGGACAAACCACGGGAGTTACTCGTCTCGGAGCAGACTCATCGAAACGATTGATACAGGTCCCAACTGTGGAACGAGATGTGGAGAGCCTGTCCTAAGCAACTCCGAACAATTCTCCTAGAGGCGGGCCGGATTTGGAGAGCCAGCATACCCGTTGTGAACAGGTGATTGAGACTGGTCGCTCCGTTCGTATGACGACCACTCACTACACGCCTGCAAGAAGAGGGTCGCTCCCGGTTCCTGCAGCTAGCAGACAGCAACGTCAGCGGCGGCAGAGCATCTACCACCGCGTCCAATAATCCTACTCACGGGTCCCAGAGTATTGCGCCCAGATAGTTACCCAGTAGTGATAAAAATATAACACAAGCACTAATACTTGCTATACGTACCAGTTGACAATGGGTATGAATGATAGCGAAGTAATCCAGTTACTACTGGATGACACCAATCGAACTATCGTCTCTCAGCTCAATGAGTCTGCTCGCGAGCTTACGGTCGATGAACTTGCAGAACGCATTGTCGGTGAAAATGTTCTCGCGCTGCATGCCACAGAATACGAGAACCAGTTTGAAGAAACCGTTATCTCACTGCATCATAGCCGCCTCCCTCGACTTGCTGAAGCCGGATTGATTGAGTACGATGCTGCCGACAATATCGTCAGCTATGGGGACTATACTACCCTTGACCCGAACTGGGAGGAGATTGGTGCTATCGATGAACTCCTCTCGCGGTTCCGAACTGAGAGCCCCGCTGGAACGGAGAGTATTGGCGTCCTCGAGGGCCGAGATGAGGTCTATGAGTATGGCCGTGAGTTAGCTGATCGAGCCGACGATGAGCTCTTTCTCATCTACACCTCCCGTGAGTTGCTCCACAAGGAGTGTCTCCCGCACGCGAAAAACGCCATCGACCGCGGTGTTGCCCTCGCTGCTGGTGCAAAAAGCGAGGATACACGTCAGTTCTTCCGCGAGTCCCTTCCAGAAGCGACGGTATGGGACCCACAGCTTGACTGGATGAACAACCCGGATGACTTCCCGAAGATCAGCCGGCTGATCTTCGCGGACCGCGAGACGGTCCTTGTCGGGCTCTGGAAGAAATCAGACGCCGATGATTCGAAAGAAGAGATCGCGATGATCGGTGAGGGGGCGCGTAATCCGTTGGTCGTCCTCGTCCGGGAACTACTAGGACCGCGACTGGATCACCTTGACTATCAAAGTGAGAACTTCATGACGGGCCTGCCATTCGAACCATGACTGCCAACAAGGAGAGAGACGACACCGCGAACAGCACTATGACGGAACCAACACAGAGCATGAGCTACGAGATTGGCGAGACCGAGCCGCCGAGTATCGCTGTTGTAAAGGCGGTTGCTGCGATGACTGGTGAGGACGTGCGCGACCTTGAGCCGCTATATGAGGTACTGAATCCAGTCCATCTCGATGGAATGTTTGACGATGTGGATGGGGGGGCACATTCCCACGCCGAAGTCTCGCTGCAGTTCAACGGGTGTACGGTTACCGTGACTGCTGGGTCGGTCCAGGTTCAACGGTGTTAGTAATGATGGGAGCGTGTTTGGACCGAGTAGCCTAACCAAACGTCTACCGTAGCGAGGCGAGCGATGAGAGAAGAGACGTGGCCAACTTGCTCTTCCCACTCATCCGGTGTCTCGGCGGATTCGGTCGGCTGGTCGTCCGTGGTTGCTGCCTCAAGGTTGTCGAGAAGGATTTCGAGGTGATCGACTGCTTGGTCGTAGGTCGTGGCCGCCGACTCATCCAACGACGTTCTGTCCACTTCTTGGAGTGCCGCAAGTGCCGCTTCGACGTGGGTGGTACATCCAGACTGAATTGCTCCCCGCCCGTGTCAAACATGCTTCCGTCAGTCATCACCCTACATCGACGATTCGAGTAGGTCAGATTCCTCTTCAAGCAGGTCCCATACGTCGTGGGTTTCTGCAAGCGAATCAATGTCCTGCAATCGCTCTCTCAATTGGTCTGCTTCTTCAGGGCCTAATGAACCGTCTATGACCGCCTGTTGAATCGTATCTGCCAGCAGCCCGAGTTGATAGTCGAGGCTACTAACCATCTCTTATCTGGTTATCTGGCGACCTGGGAAGAAGTGATGCATGCATCCTATCGTCCAGCCAACAGAGTCAGTTACGACAGTTCTATTTATTATCCTTTTCGAGTGAAAATTGCGAATTTTAAATCAAGTAGCGGTGCTTTCTTCCTGAATTCGATTACTCAGTCAACAAAAGATGTCGATACTGTGAAGTAATCCACACGTTAGCTGTATCTGAGTTTAGATTATGCGACTGAGGGGGATAAGAGAGGCGCCCATCCTCGTTGCTGGAACCCGCGTGAAATGCAAGCCCAGAGTTATTACGTTGATTGTGGTGCTACGACCAACGTGGCTCTGTTGGGACCGTTGTCGATGGCAGGTTTCAGCAGGTGTGCTGTCTCGGGGTGCATATCCCTCCCCACGAAATGTTCAGCTGAAGAGAGATAATTGTCTATAAATCTTGAATAATAGTTGACAATAGCAAGCACGTGTCTTACCACCATCACAAACGAAGCATGTCTGTAGCTATGAGAGAGACAACGTCACCGACCGAAGGAAACGAACTGTTCAATCTCGACAGCGACTCGCGCCGGTCGTTCCTGAAGAAGGGTGCGTTGGCATCGAGTGCGCTTGCTCTAGGCGTGTCCGGAACCGCAGCTGCCCAAGAAACCGACGGTGGTGTCGGCGACCTCGACGACAACTGGAAGGCATTGACGTTCATCGACAACTTCCACCCCAACGCCCGGTTTACGTTTGTCTCGGGGGTCGTCGAATGGACCCCTAACTATGGAGATGTCCAAGATAGCTACTTTTCGGACTACAACACGTATATGATCCGGTGGCTGAACACCGACAACGTCGTCCCACTGTTCGTTGCTCAAGACGCAAACATCGGCGAATACGACGCCGATCTTGGGTTTATTCCCGATGCCGACGACGACCAGAACCAGCCCCAATTGTTCGAGATGAACCGCGAGTGGACTCCCTTCGGTGACAATGAGCGGCTCATCACTGTCAACGCGAGCCCCGTGAGCGAAGAAGATGAAGATGAGATTCTCGATAACGACGACTGGTGGCAAGAGACTCAGAACAGCGGTACGACGCCAACCGAAACAACGCCTACCGGCAACGGGAACTAAGAGAGCGCCACCCCCCGAGAGCCTGTTTTATTTTCGACGCTAGGCACTCCGCGAGTGGATCAGCCAGTTTGGTATTTTCGCGCCACTCGTCTTTGTCCTCATCCAAGCCCTGCAAGTCATCATCGCTCCGATACCTGGTCAAATCGTCGCACTCGTCGCTGGATATCTGTTCGGCCCGGTCGCGGGAACTGTATACAGTCTTACCGGTGTGTTGCTGGGAAGTACAGTTGCGTTTAGTCTTGCCAAGCGATTTGGGCGACCGATGGTCGAACGCCTGCTTCACGAGGATGTGGTAACCCGCTTTGATGGGTTCGTCGACCGGGTTGGCATCCCGGGGCTGTTAGCATTCGTTCTCATTCCGGGACTCCCGGACGACGCGATTTGTTTTCTGAGTGGCCTCACGACGTGGCGACTCCGAACATTCCTCGCTGTAATTATTGTCGGTCGCCTTCCGGCATATGTTATCACCGTCTACGCCGGCGGGGAGTTGGCCAATGGGCAGGTCATCTCGGCATTAGCGCTGATCGGCGCTGTCATCCTCTTTTCTGTGATCGGCTACCAGAAGCAGGATGCGATCCGAGAACTGATTCAACAGGGTGGGTCCTGAGTTCGCGCTCGATTGCAGCCATCAGGAATCCTCGTCGGACTGATGGTCGTACCTCCTTCCCTCAGCTGAGCATTAGTATTCTCCACTTGACAAACGAACGCGATATAGTTAGCATGCACACACGTTTTCTTAGCTTGGAGAGGCACCAACCGAATCTATGGCTGAATTTTGTGAGTCCAGTAATCGCCCCGTTTTCATCGAATTTCGCCTTTTGTGCCACGCGATATTCACCGACGGATTCCGATTAGCGTGGTCTTGCAACACCTCACATTTGTCGTTCGTACACCAGAATCACGGTTGGGGACTCTTACATCCGTCACGGATGCACCAGCCGTTACTTATTTCAGGGGGTTTTTAGAACTTCATCTGCCAAATAGGTGTCTTTGACACCCTATTCGTAACGCTCACGGATACCGCACCCACTGAGACGGAGTCCAACGAGAGATTCGAATACCGGTGTGTATCGTCCATCAGTGTCGGTTCCGTGCCGATTCTCTCCTCAGAATGTGCTCGTCATGCGGTTCAAGTGAGATGTCGAGAGAGACAGTAGTGTTTTCGGTCCCGCTACCGTACTCCCGGATGATGAGTCTGCTATCGCAGGCGATGACATACTATCCATACGTCTTCCACCCGATCACGGTACTCGGCGTAGGTATCTTGGTACTGATCCACCACGAGTGGACGCGACAGGACGGAGACCAATCAGTGCTCTGGCGCCGCGTAGGTGGATTCCTCGGGGTGGGCCTACTTGCGCTCATCCCGACAGTAGCGTACTTCGGCATTACGGGAGCGAATCCAATCCAGTCCACAATGGGGAATAGCTGGCGGATGGACGCGCTGGTCGCGGTTGGCTTGTTCATCGCTGGCGTCGGTATGTGGTATCTGTGGCGCCACTTCGACTGGGGACAGCTCATCCCTGGGGCGATGGTGGTTCTCATCGCCGTGACAATACCGTACATCGCGCTCTCGCCGTTCTGGAACGTCTCGGGACACGTTATCATCTCGCTCATGCCGGCGCTCTATCTGGCCCTTGTCGACCGGAAATTCTGGCCCTTCCTTGCAATCCCGATTGTGATGGTCTACAACCGCATCTTCCTAGACGCCCACACATGGGCACAGTCGATTGGTGGGTTTGTTATCGCCGCAGCCATCATCCTTGGTCTCTATTGGTTGCAGACTGACGGATCGCTCCGATCGGAGCCTGAGTCGACTACGCTTTGAACGCTTGGCACATGGGAACGATCGAATGTTCCTAATAACTTATCAACTCGAGAGAGCAGGGAGACTGCAACCCCTAATATCCCACCGCTTGGGAGTCTTCCGGCTTTAGCCGGCGGAGGATATCACTGGACTGCCCAGCTGCAATATACCCTTCTACATGGGTAGCGATTAGAGAACGTCCGACCTGATTTCGGCGCCCTGGTCTGTGAGTGTGACGACATTCTGCTCACTGTCGAATGTAACGAGTCCTGCCTCCTGCAACAGTGGAAGATGGTTGTGATACAGCACAATAGCGATGTCTTCACGTGGACGGCACTGTCTAGTTCAGCACCTCGGCGGGTGTTTTGCCGTTAAGCGCTTGATTTGGCCGTTGCTGGTTGTAATAGCGTTTGAACTGCTGACACCACTCGGTGACGGCCGGCCGACTGCCCACCCAACACGTATGAAAGCGGCCAGTTCGCTGTTTGAGGGTGTGAAACCACTTTTCGATGTGGTTTCGGTCGCTGTATTCGACCCGACCGCTTAACTCTAATCGTGAGAGGGTAGTCCGATAGCCATAGCCATCGACCAAGAAGTCTGTCTCGGAGATATCGTACTTCTCGGTGAGCCGATGCAGAAATGCGGCCGCCGGATTGGTGCCGTGGCGGCTGAAAACATCGATATCTAGCAGATATAACGAATCGAGATCGACTGCCGCATACAGCCAATACCATTCGGTGCCGATCTGGACAGCGGTCTCGTCGACCGCGACGGCTTCGCCGTCGGCGGGTCCGCGTCACTGTCGGCCAGCCGATGAACCCACTGCCAAACTGCGCCGTGAGAACGTTGGACACCCAGAATATCTAAGATTGCGACCGTCTCCCTGATCGACAGCCCCGCCGTGTGGAGACGCACCTCAAATCGCCGGACGGGTGTCGGGGTGCGCTCATTCTCCCAAATGTCTTGGCTGTCCACATCTAATGTCTCCCTGAGCAGGTCTGCGAGTTGCATGAGCACTTCTCGCTACGACCTGCTCGCTTCTCAAACTCCCTCAACTAGACAGTGACTCCTTAGCGCACCTCGTGTTACACACACACATTCCATTATACCTCGTGAGGTTTACGCTGATACACAATACTCTCAACATCACTGTCGGGAGAGAATCGAAGTTCCCGGCGTCGGCGCTACTATATTCACCGGAAAGGTAGTGTCGGTAAAAGGAGTCCATCTGTATCAGTAGTCAAGCGAGAACAGGGTGTTGCCAGCAATGAGACAGCAGACGATCGTGAGGAGGGCGACAAGGAAGTTTAGCGAGACAATCCACCCGTACTGATCCGCAAGGAATCCGACGACGATTGACCCAGCTGCGGCCACGACCATGTAGACCGTTCGAAATAACCCGAATCCAAAGCTGCGTTCACCTTCGTTCAGGTGATCCATAAACCGGGGGAATACGGCTGCTCCCCACCCCATTCCTAACCCAAGGAATACAATACCGACAGCGGATTGTGCGATACTTGCACTATAGAGAAGGAGCCCGATACCAGTGATACTGGTCACCATACAAATCGAAATCGCGATGTCGCGACCGAACCGGTCTGCAATTATTCCCACACCGATCTGGAGAATACCCTGAACGACGAAGTATACTGCGAATAGCGTGCCTGCAAGCGTCTGGGAATAGCCGTGGTATTGTACAAAGAACGCGGGGAGAAATGATGCGAGTCCCTGCCAAGAGAATTCCACGATAATAGCGATGATGCCAGTAAAGAGAACCCCTGGCCGAGTGAGGACATCAACTATCTCGGCCCGGTCAACTTGTTTGCGCATCGGCTGATTGGGTTGGCGAGGTCCAGAGGGACGGATACCGATCGCAATCAGCGCGGCAATCGGAAGTGCGACGAGTGCACCAAGTGAAACCGCAGGACGCCATCCAAACCTGACAGCGACCCACGACACAGTGATAGGGGCCAATAGCCCTGCAAGTGGTGCACCGGAGTTGTGTATCCCGATAGCGGTCCCAATGCCGTCGTAAATTCTCGTAAGAAGTGCGGTCCCAACGCTGTAATGGAACCCGGCGACAGCTCCCAACAAAATTGCCCCTAGAACAAAGACACCGAAGCTGGGAGCAGCGACAATAACTAATGCCGTAAGTCCGGTTCCACCGACCGAGACAAGGATAAGGAGTCGGTCACCAAATCGGTCAGCAAGAATGCCGCTCGGGAATTGTGTAAGTGCGTACGCTAGCCACATCCCAGTTAATGCCACACCAATTAGCGTATTTGATGTGTGGAACTCGGTTGCAATATCAGGGACAACCGGGCTGAGCGCAAGCCGACCGAATACTGTGACAAACAGAGCGAGTGTACAGAGACTCAACACTGTCGTTCGATACTGCCAACGCATTCTACTACCTCCTAGCCTCGATTGTTACCATGGTAGGTACAGTCATGTTAGTCGGGTGCGCTTCGGTCTGTAGTGGCAGAGATAAGGAGAGATTAGAGGATAGCGGTCCGAACAGTGGTACTTGACGCCGGTGTCTGTGCTTCGACAGATTCGACAATGCTCACCTGTAGGGAAAAGGCGATACCCGCAAACAGTAGGACAAACGCAATTGTTAGCACAGCAGTCAGCACGAAGATGATAACGGTCAGCAGACCCATCGTCAACGCAGGCGTAGGATGTTTCACCAACCAGCCGATTCCGAATCGGAGTGCCGTGATTGGATCCTCGCCTCGGGCGAGTTTCACGTATGTCGGCATTAGTGCAAGCGCGAGGTACAGAGCGACGTAGGCAGCGACAAGGGCAACAGCCTCGCCAATCAGTGAACCCTGTTGCAGCGCTGTCACACCGTAGGTAGCTGCGACAAAACCGAACGCCACGGGGACACCGCTGAACACGACGCTCGCCACGCCATTCTGGCGGAGGACTGCGCGGATGTGGCTGCGATTAATGTGGTTCCGGTCGCTGCGAAGGTCTTGGATCGCAGTGTAGGCAGCCAATGTCGCTGGACCGATAGTCAGTATTGGCAGTGAAGCGAGGAACCACGCCAAACTGATGAGTGCGAGCTGGAGGCCATTATGGTAGATGAATCCGGGCACGTCGGCGAGTGCGTGGCGGAACGCCACTTGATCGGTTTCTTCTGGTGTGGTCTTCTCTCTGGGCATGATGTCATCCCGTTCCGGCCTGCATCTGGACACTCGAAATAAGCTTATCTTGGAACAATAGGAAGACGATGAACAGTGGCATCGAGGCTAACGCTAGTGACGTCATGATAACGTTCGGTGCGAGCGCATTCACGTCCCGCAACGTCACGACGCCAATGGGGAGCGTGTAGAGCATGTCATCGTTCAAGACGATGAGCGGCCAGAGGAACTGGTTCCAACTCCAGATGAAGATGAACAGGCCAAGTGCCGTCATGATGGGTGCAGACAGTGGTAGGATAATGCGTGCATAGATTCGTAGCGACGAGAAGCCGTCGAGCCGCGCCGCTTCCTCCAGTTCTTCGGGGATGTCTCGGAAGAACTGGACCAATAAGAACACGCCAAGCGGGCCAGCCGCAAACGGCAGGATGATGGCCCAGTAGGAGTTCATCAGGCCGAAGTTATTAATGAGCGTGTACAGCGGGATGAAATTAACATAACCTGGAATCATGAAGCTCGCCATAATAATGCCGAGAATCAGCCCTCGGCCGGGCCATTCCAGTCGGGTGATGGAGAACGCAATCATTGAGTCAACCACGAGTACAATAGCGGTCGTTATACTCGCGATCAGGAACGTGTTGAGCGTCCAGCGGTAGATTATCGGTTCCTCCAGCAGATAGCGCTGCCAGACCGCAAAGGTAACTTCCGGCGGAACCCAGTGGAATCCGCCCTGCGAGAGAACGCTTAATGGCGTTACAGACAGCTGGAACATCCGCCAGTACGGAACGAAGAAGACTACAGCGAGGCCGTACATCACTGCATAGATCGCGATACGGTGCAGTGTGTCACGGTCAGTAAAGCGATCCGTCAGTGACTGGGAGGCATCCGCGTTACTCATCGTTGGTCCCCACGAGTACGTAGTTCAGAGCGGACACGCCGATCAATATCAGTAGTAGCGTATAGCCGACTGCCGACCCAAACCCGAGTTCTCGCGTCTGGAACCCGAGTTGGTAAAGGTAGTAGACGAGCGTTTCTGTGCTTCCGACCGGGCCACCTTTTGTCATCAGGTAAGGTTGTCCGAACACCTGAAACTGGAATATTGTCGACGCGATAACAACGAACAGTAATGCGTTCTTCATATGTGGAAGCGTAACGTCTCGGAACATTCGCCACGGGCCAGCCCCGTCGAGGCGCGCAGCTTCATAGAGACGTTCTGGGACATTTTGACGGGCAGCGAGCAAAACGGCGAAATAGAATCCAGCTTGCCACCACACAGTCGTAATGACGATGGTGGGCATGGCCCAGAACTGTGAGTTCAACGGCGATCCCTCGAATAGCCAGCCGAAATACTGTGTCCCGACGCCACCCTGAGAGAACATCTGTGCCCAAACGAGACCCACAACGGAGACGGTCAGCACATACGGGCTAAAGTAGATGAACTGTAGGATACGGCTGCCTTTGAGTTCCTTGTTCAAGCCGAGTGCAAGCACGAGGCTAACGCCAACGATGAGTGGTACAGTCAATACCACGAACTCCAGCGTATTCCAGAGCGCGTTCCAGAACGCGGGATCTTCTAGGAGTCGAGCGTAGTTATCTAAACCGACAAAAGTGGATTGAGACGGTTCAAGGAAGTTCCACTCGTGAAGACTCATGTACAGCCCCTTCAACAGGGGGTACAGCAGGAACATCGTGAACAACACAAGGTAGGGGGCTGCGAACAATACCCCCGTTATCAGTTCCCGTGTCGATCGGTCGAACAGTCGCTCTAATCGGCTTGCGGTCCGGGCGTCAGTTGTCGCTTCAACGTTGCTCATGGGTACTATTGGTTGAGCGCCTGCTGGAGTTCACTGGCACTCTTGTTCACGCCCGTCTCAACATCAGTATTCTGGAGATATATGTCGAGGAATGGCCCCCAGAATCGGTCACTATTGAGATGGATATTAGTCTGTGGCTGATAGCGGACCTGCTGGTCGGTGACCATCTCGTACATCGTCGAGATGGTGCCGTAGTCCTGCCATAGTTTGGTGTTCTTGACTTCGTTAGAGGTGGCGACAGACTTCGCTGCCGGAAGATGACCGCCGGCCGATGCCCACAGCGTATTGTTCTGGGTAACGTATTCCGCAAACTCAACAGCTGCCTGTTTCTCCGCATCTGAGTGGTTAGGGTTCTTCGGGAAATACAACGAATTGGACTCACACCACGCCACCTCGTCGCCATCGCCTGGGAACATAAACGGGTTCTTGAAACTAAAAGAGAGATCTTCAGGAATCTCCCCGTTCTCATTCTCAAAGTTATTGACCGACCACGTCCCTGCAATGAACATTCCGAGATCGCCACTGACGAACTCCTCTACTCGGGCCGAGTCGCTCTGGAACTTCGACGTGTCCCAGCCAAAGTCACCCGTAATATTGGACATTAATTCCGCCGTTTCCATGCCAACTGTATCATCGTAAACTACATCGTAGTTGCCCGGTTCGCCTTTCAGTACTTCACCCCCAGCTTGCGTGAGTGCAATAAGATACGTACGGAATGCGGCCCCTCCGCCCTTCCAGTTGAGGAAGGAAAACGCTTGTGACGCCGTCTCGTCGACGATAGTGTCACAGCCGTCGGAAAACGATTGCCAATCAGTGAAATTTGGTTCGACACCAGCCGATTCCAGTACGCTGTCGTTTGTGTACAATCCCTTGCCGTGGATGTCAATGGGCAGGGCGTACGTTGATCCGTCAACCTGTAAGTTGTTCCAAGCGATATCGAAGTACTTGTTCTTCGCTCCGTCTGAGAGGTAGTCGTCGATAGGATGGGTGATGTCCTGAAGGTGGCGGCCGTACGAACCGTAATAGCTTGCCACGTGGGGCGCATTTCCAGAATTGACCGACGTGAACAGTTTGTTGAGGAAGCTACCGAAGGGGACGCTCTGTTTGTTGACGTGGATGCCATTATCCTGTGAGTTGAACTCCTCAACGAGCGTCGTCATCTCCTCGTTCTCCTGTGCGCCGAAGTACATCCAGTAGTTGATTTCGACATCCCCGCTGGATCCACCACCGCTGCTCCCGTTGCCATTACTGCTACCGTCACCAGTGCTGCCGCCGGTCAACCCTGCACAGCCAGCGATGCCGGTCGCGAAGGCGGCCCCACCTGCTCCGAGGAGGCGGCGACGGCTGATTTGCGTGTTGTTCGACTCGTCAACTGTATTGTTATTGCGTGCCATAGTGTTGATATAGTTTGTATGATGTCTGTATCGTTACGCGATGTTATGCTGTGACAGACGAATCGCCCGCTTCTGGTGGTGCGGCCTCATCGAGGACCAGATTCTCCCCCGTTTCGGCGTCGAAGACGTGGAGATGGTCGCTCGGAAGCGTGAATTCAACAGACTCGCCCGGCTCGAAACGGGTGTTGCCGTCGACCCGGACAGTCCACTCTGTCTCGCTCTTCGAGAGGTAGAGGTAGTTATCGCTGCCTTCGTGTTCGAGGACATCAAGCGTCGCCGCTACAGTGTCCTCACCATCTGTGTCAACGCTGATGTGCTCCGGTCTAATCCCGAGCACCAGGTCATCACTCTGGCGATTTTCGCGGACTTTTGTGGCCAGCTCTGGCGGAACCTCATACTCGAAGTCCTCGCCCTGGAGGACACCGTGTTCCAGCTGGACATTAAAGAAGTTCATCGAGGGCGATCCGATGAAGTCCGCAACAAACCGGTTAGTCGGCTTCGCGTACACCTCTGCCGGTGTCCCAACCTGCTGGATAGTCCCATCAGAAAGGATAACGATACGGTCGGACATCGTCATCGCTTCCGTCTGATCGTGAGTGACGTACACCGACGTTGTCTCCAAGTCTTCTTGGATGCGCTGGAGTTCGGTGCGCATGTGCAGGCGGAGTTTAGCGTCTAAGTTGCTGAGTGGCTCGTCGAAAAGGAACACATCCGGTTGCCGAACGATAGCGCGGCCAGTGGCCACACGCTGTTGCTGTCCACCCGATAGGTTATTTGGCTTCTTATCAAGCAAGTCGCCGATACCCATCATCTCCGCCGTGTCCTCAACCCGCTGACTGATCTCCTCCTTGCTGAGGTCCGTAGTCAGTTTCAGCCCGTAGGACATGTTCTGCCGGACGCTCATGTGCGGATACAGCGCATAGTTCTGGAACACCATCGCGACCCCGCGATTCTGCGGCGCGATGTTGTTGACAACTGTGTCGCCGATTCTAATTTCGCCGCCTGTGATGTCTTCCAGTCCAGCGATCATCCGCAGGAGCGTCGACTTTCCTGACCCCGACGGTCCAACGATGGTGAGAAACTCACCGTCAGCGACGTTGAGACTCACGTCATCGACAGCGCATATCGTCCCGGCATCGGAGTCGTACTCCTTTCGTACATTGTTGATTGTGATACGACCCATCGATACAAACACTCGGCCCCACCTATTTCAACTTTTCCCAACTAGAGTGGTTAATTCTTATTCCGCCGAGAGCTCCCACACATCGAGCGATTCGACCGTCACGTCACAGTCCTTAGCATACAGCGAAATTCCTGTACTGTCTCGACGCGTGGGATAAATTCGAGTTGCAAGTGCTTGTGCGTCGTTAGCAAACAACTCGATAATAGAACGATCGAGAAATAGATGGAACGAGAACGTTCCGTTCTTCTCTAGCGCTATCGGCATGGACTCCGAACTATCGACTACTGCATCGCTATTAGAGGACTGAGACCGGTCGACGATCAGAGACCGATGACGAATTGAACAGCGGATGACGGTGCGTTCCTCGCCGTCAGGCGTCTCCCGTATAACGAGGCCGAACTCCCCCACGTCATTGGCATCGACTGTCATCTTTACCTCCAGTGTATCTCCTGCTACCTCGGGGAGCGGATTCGATCCATCCGACGAAATAGTGAAATTACTAAACGAGTGGTGAGTCTGACGCAGCGTCTCTAGTTCCGTCGGGAGCGAGTATTGAGGTGTCCCATCCTCGGTTAGCGAAACCACTCTCGGGAGTGACATCGCGCCGGACCAGCCAGCATCCCACTGTGCCTGTTGGTCCCGGTCCTCTTTCAACCATCCAAACATCACTGTGCGGCTCGCATCGTCTTCGAAGGACTGGGGCGCGTAAAACACCCCATGGTCAAGTACGCCGTCGTTGCTCGGTCGAAGACGGTGCGCTTCCTCATCGTACTCGCCGGTGAAGTACGCCACCTTTGAGTAATCAGACACGTGCAACAACGCCCCCTCCTCGAACTGCAGAAGTTCGGGACACTCCCATATCGGTCCGGTTTTGCGCCAGTCGCCAGTAAGCAGCGGATGGCAGTACTCCCACTCTATGAGGTCTGGTGACTCGAACAGGAGCGCCGCGCCGCCCTCACCGTCCAATCCTGAGCCGATGAGCTGGTACCACGTTTCGCCTTCCCGCCAAACGCAGTGGTCACGGAACTCACCGTGCCAGTCGATGCTGTGGAGGATGTCTATTTCCTCGGGAACCGATTCTAGAAGCGGATTCTCGCTCGATTTCTGCCAGTTTCGAAGCGAGTCGTCCGTCGCTCGAGCCAGACATGGGAGTTGATTGGTACCTGCTCCGCCCGTGTACATCACTGTCGGTGTCCCATCGTCATCGACGAAACAACCGGACCAGACACCAACGGAATCAGGACCATCTGGATCGGGTGCGAGCGCTATCGGTTCGTCGGTCCAATTTACGAGGTCCTCGGAAACGGCATGGCCCCAATGTATGGTGTCGTGGAACGGTCCAGCCGGGTTATACTGATAGAACAAGTGATACATGCCATCCCACTGAACGAGGCCATTCGGGTCGTTGAGCCAGTTCGCGGGCGGCGTGAAATGGTAGGCGGGACGGTGGTTGGCGTCGGGAACGGCTTCGCGAAGTGCCTCAAACTCCGCACGTCCCTTTGGTCGTCCGACTGTCGGTGGGTCCTCACCGTTGCCAGCAGCATAGGCAAGGCAGTTGTCGAGCAGCGTTTGCTGGACATCAGTTGTAATGGTATCGAGGCCATGGCCGACACCGACGACGTGGCCGTCGTCAACAGACCAGCGAAGTACCGACTTTCGGGCCGGTTCGTCCTTTCCATCCGTCCGACGGGCGGCAAGCACATCTGCATCATGGGGATGGCGCGACTCGTAGTGAACCGTAACAGCGTCGCCAGCGGGCACGCTCTCGGGACGGAGCGTCTCGAACCCATCGAACACCGGATGATCAGCATACGCTCGCCGGAGGAGAAAGCCAGTTTCCTCGCCATCAATGGGTTCGACAGCGTCTGGTTCATGTGATTCAATACCCAGAGCGGATGCGGCCGTGACGGCCCCATGGGAGAGAAGGAGACCGCCACCATCGGCTACGTAGTCGAGTAGAGCGTCAGCGACGTCATCGAGAGTTGCCCGAGTAGATTCGTCCAGCGCTGACTGGTGATGCCACCACACGACCTCATACTGGCTGAGTTTGTCAGCGGTGATGTGCGCGAGCGGTAATGTTTCAGCGTCAAAATCAGTTATCTCGGTGCTCTCGGTCGTCAGACGCCCAATCCGAGGGCGTGCATCGTTCAATAGGGGGGGACTTCTATCATCCATTTTCACAACTATCGTGATGAAATTCTATAGGCTTATGTGTATCGGTCGTGTTAGTGTCCAACATGAAGCTAATCAACGGGGTCGTTCAGCAAACGGCTTATTTCGGAAGCACAATGACCTCACAATGACCGCCGAGGACGACGCGAAACTCGCACTCCTGCGCGAGACACTCCAGGAAAACGTCGACTTCACGACTTACGAGACAGAGGTCTACCTCGCGCTCGTTCAAGGAGGAACGCAGTCAATGACGGATATCGCCGAGTCTAGTGATGTTCCCAAACAGCGAGTCTACGACATCGTCGACGACCTCCAGAGCCGGGGGTTTGTCGAACTCATTGATGACTACCCGCAGAAAGCGTATGCGGTCGACCCATCCGAAGCACTGTCGTCGATCCGAGGTCGCCTCTCAGAAGCCGAAGAGTTCCTCGAAGAACTCCACGATACCGTCGAAACGGTCGAGAGTGGCGTCGCACTGTTCAAAAGCGAGAGTACGATTCGTAGATACGTCCGTGATCTCCTCCAGACCGCAGAACGCGATGTCCTGTTGTTGCTCCCTGTCGGTAAAATTTCATCAGTTGTCGACGATCTCAAACAATGTGAAGACCAGCAGGTTCGACTGATTCTTTCGAATGTCTCGCCCGACGTAACAGATGTAGAAGAGATGGATATAGCCGTACCCGACACTGTTGACGAACTCAGAATCGTCTCGACAAAGGAGGATTTCGCACTCACTACCGATCGTCGTCGGGGACTCTACTGGGCACAGGCAGGCTACAATTATGTCGATAGTGAAGAACACGGCTACTACGTAACGAATCCCAGCCTTGCGATGGTTCTCGATCGATTTATCTCCGAGTCGATATGGCCACTCGCGAAACAGATCAAGAACGAGTCACGAAGCCCCGTTCTTCCCAAAGAATACATGCGGATTCGAGATTGTCTGGCCGATATCGCGGCCCTGACCGATGGTCAGACGGTCGACTCGTTTGATATCACATTTCAAGGATACGACACGGAGACGGGCGATGAAGTCACGAAAGAAGGGACGCTGACTGGTTACTACTATACTGAGTACGATATCCGCGCTTCGCTCACACTGGACATTAACGGAGAGACGGAAGGTGTCGAATCATCGCTAGTAACCATTGGTGGCGTGGGAATGCGGAATGCCGATTATGTAGCATATTACATCACGCTCCGAGAGAGCGATACGATCCATTCCAATCAACTTGATGAGGAGACGAAACGCCATCTCGAAGCGTGTCATGCAGAACTCCCAGCGGAGTTCGGGAACAAATCGGTCGTCACTGGATTCGACGCATATATCGACCGCATGCGTGAACTTGTCGAACCGAAATCGGGTGGAGACTATGAACGGATCCGGAAGTTCGAAGCGTTCCGCGAAGCGCTCGTCAGGTTCGAAGCTAGTGAAGTCGCTCCGCGGGTACAGTGGCGACAGATCAGAACGGAGGCTGGCGGCAACGTCGCCCACACTGGACGTGTCTTTGACGAACTAGGTTACGACCTGACACTCGTCGGTCAAATGGGCGACCCGATTCGATCAGAATTCGTCCGCGAGTTTCCGGAGCAGAAACTAGTAAGCGTTGGCCAAACGACGGGTACTGACTTCGTCTGGTTTGAAGACCGGAAGCTTCTCCTAACCGAGCCGAATCTTGAACAATTGGACTGGGAACGACTCAAAGAGCGAATTGAACGCTCCGTACTGGCCGAGTACATCGACGGGACTGCCGTTCTATCTCTCGGCACCTGGTTTACGAATCCAAATCTTCCCGACATCCTCGACGGCCTTCGAACGGAACTCTGGCCTCTTCTAAATTCGCCGCCGCCGCACATCCACCTCACATTAGGTGATATCACGCAGTACTCACAGGCAGAAATCGAGGCAGGAATACCGTCGATATCGTTGCTTGATGATACTGTGCCGGTGACGGTGGTTATGAATCGCAGCCAGACGCGCCAGCTCCGAGATACGCTCCTCACGACTGATAGCCACGGTACCGAATCGACTATCGAATGGATCCGTGACCAACTCGGTGTTACGCGATATGTGATGCACTCTCAGTGGGGTGCGACGATGGCTACACCTGAGAAAACTCTCTCCGCGCGAGCTCCTCAGGTTGTCAATCCACGCCAGATTCGTAACGTAGACGAACATTTCACCAGCGGAATGGCGCTCGCCCTCTCTGAGGGGCTGTCCGACGGTGCAGCATTGGTGTTGGCTAATTCGGTCGCAAGCTACTTTATGCGCCACAAAAAGGCACCTAACCCCGAGGAGCTTCGCTCGTTTGTGACGGAGTATGGCGAGTTCTTCGCCGAGTCGTAGCCGTTCGTTCGAAATGAGGAGATATCTAGGTCCACAGATCAGGAAGCCACATAGCGATATCATAGCTCCTGAAAAGCGCTTGCTCCAGCAGTATTTCATCGAGATCATAACGACTGGGCCGTGACTATTACTACGTCGACAGCTTTGGCGAATCGCTGGAACACTTTCCGATTTATAGAACCGTTCCGGTGGAATCTAGAGAAGGTTGATTTCAACAATCAGTTCGAAGATTAATTTAGCGGTTGTCAATGAAAACCCACTACATCGGACATGATGTCTTGTTGATAGCGTTGCCGCTCTATGGGGCTCAAAATTAGGGTGAGCTCCGAAATACATTCAGAGGTATTCGGTAAGGACGTCCGTCACACCCGTTGTGAACAGCGAATCGGGACTGGTCGCTCCGTTCGTGTTACGACCACTCACTACACTCCTGCAAAGATGGGGTCGCTCCCGGTTCCTGCAGCTACCAAACAGCAACGCCAGCGGCAGCAGGGCACGCGCCACCGCGTCCACCGACGCCGATTCTCTGCCGATTCGTTCGTTAGACCGCGTTCGTCACAGGGTCAGGTCGAAGACTCCACCACAACGGGTGTGACGCCACCAGTCGTCGCCTTTCGGTCACTGTTCTCCAGTAGATCTAAGCCGACGTAGCGTTGCTCGACCAGTCCTTCGGCCGTGTCGCTATCCATCGCAAGCAACTCGGTCTGGGTCTGCTTCCGTCCGACCTGTCGTGTCTTCTCGATGAGATCATCGCCGCCTAACTCCTGCAGTTTCTCCCAGACACGTTTGACCGTTTGACGATGCGGCTCCTTGCCAAGTTCGGCGGTCAGAGCGGTCTCCACGTCGTCCTTCGTGAAGAAGACGCCACTCCCATCAGTCCGTTCGGTCGCGAACTCGGGCCATCGCTTCGCGACACTGATTGCCCGATACGTGTTCTGGCGGTTCGAGCGTTCGACGAACATTGTCTTGACTTTGGCCTGACGACAGTTCGCGAAGAAGTCCAGCGGCGAGGAACTGGGCTCGATTCCTTCAGGGAGGGTTTCGGCGTCTTCCTGTTGATCAGGGTCGGCCTCTAACTGTTGGGCTTTCGCGATGGCGCTCTTGGCGCCCTTCATGAGGCTGGCGTCTGGATTGCTGACGATCTCTATGCAAAGATTCTCGATGAAGCAGAATCCGAGTAGGATGATAGCCAGTATCGACCCATTGTCCCACGTAGACAGTTGAGTCGGTTATTGTCGGGCCTCCTGAGGGGTCCCGAGTAAATTCGTTCTTTCCAGAGAAGGCGGCGGCATGGGCAGCCTTGCTGTTTTCGAGTGTCAGTCTGGTTGTGAGCATCAGTAGGTATGTGTCCCACCGCTATTACGTACATCAGCTATCGGTGGTGTTGGCAGAGCCGTGGTGAATATACAGCATGTATCTTGCAGTAGAAAGTACTCTAAGTACTGTCAATGTGAAAAGTCATTTTATACACCTATTTGCCGGTGATACTATCTGTGCTGGGGCTTACGAATACTGTATGACTGATTCCATTCAAGTACTTCACGTTGATGATGATCCGGATTTGAGTGAATTAGTAGCAGAGTTTCTGCACCGGGAGAATGACCGGTTTGAGGTTACTACTGCGGCCAGGGCTAATGAAGGGCTCAGCTACCTCAAGAGCGACAATTACGCGTTCGATTGTATTGTAAGCGACTATGAGATGACAGATAAAAATGGCATATCGTTTCTCGAAGACGTCCGGGAAATCTATCCAGATATTCCATTTATTTTGTATACTGGTAAGGGGTCCGAGGAAGTCGCCAGTGATGCCATCTCGGCCGGAGCGACCGATTATCTCCAGAAGGACGCAGGCACTGACCAGTATACTATCCTTGCCAATCGCATCCAAAACGTAGTGGAGCAATATCGGTCACAACGACGTGCTGAGGAACATCAGCGAATTACGAAGGTCATCCGGAATCTCAATCGCGCGCTCGTCTATGCCGACTCTGTTGCTGAAATTGAACAAGAAGTCTGTGCCATCCTGAGTGATGCCGATCCGTACGTCACAGCATGTATTGCAGATGTGAATACGGACACAATGCAAATTGAGCCCCACACATGGGCTGGCAACGCAGCCGATTATTTTACCAACCTGGATATGTCCGTTGATGAAGATTCACCAGGCCGTCACGCCCCCGGCGGACGGGCTTACCACGAAAGGGATATCGCTACCTCGCAGAATATTGCTGATGATCCACAGTATGAACAGTGGCGTGATGCAGCCACAGAGCTGGGATTTCAGTCGCTCGCAGTTATTCCCTTAGAGTACGATGACGAGCTCTATGCGCTGTTGGCGGTATTTGC
The DNA here is from genome assembly GCF_004681185.1 of Haloarcula amylovorans. Taxonomy (GTDB): domain Archaea; phylum Halobacteriota; class Halobacteria; order Halobacteriales; family Haloarculaceae; genus Haloarcula; species Haloarcula amylovorans. Next base: position 97,012 of record NZ_SRIF01000006.1, read on the forward strand.
CGACCGACGCTATGCCTTTGATGCGGCTGAACAGGATCTGCTTGCTGAATTGGGCAACGACATTGCACATGCGATGCATGCACAGGAAGTCCAGTCCACTCTCCGGACCCGGAACCGGGCAATAGAGGAGGCACCAGTAGGCGTCACAGTTACCGACCCCGACAAGACAGATAATCCGCTGATATACGTAAACGACGAGTTCACAGGAATGTCGGCGTATCCGGAAGAAGAAATTCTTGATGAGAACTGTCGGATTTTGCAAGGACCAGAGACTGACAACGAACCAGTGGCCACACTGCGCGAAGGCATTGACAATGAGGAGCGTGTAACGGTTGAACTCCGAAATTATCGCAAAAACGGGGAGCAGTTCTGGAATCGCGTCTCGATCGCTCCTGTATACGACGATGCGGGCCAACTAATAAATTACATTGGATTTCAGGAGGAGATAACTGAACGGAAACAGCAAGAACATCGAGCCGCTGGCCTCAACGAGATGCTTGCCGAGTTCATGGAGGCAGATACGGAACAACGGATCTGTAACATTGTCGTTGCGGCCGCCCAAAGTCAGTTGGATATTCCGATAGCTGAGGTACTGCTCGTTGACGAAACAAGTGGCCAATTACGTCCTGCTGCCCAGTCAAAACTGGCTCAGCAATATCTGAGTGAAAAGCAGCTTTTGGAAGAAGAGAACGGTACTGCCTGGGAGGTGTTTGTTTCAGGAGAACCAACAACAATCGAGAACCCGCCAACGAACTTGGTCGATAGAGCAGCGGCTGTCGAGACACTATACATTCATCCGTTAGGCAAGCACGGTGTATTTATTGCAGGTCTAGATTCAGTTGATTTCGATTTCGTACAAACGGTTTCGGAAAATATTCGATCGGCAATTGAACGGCTCGGTCGGAAGAAGCGCCTCAAAGAACGCGAGGAACTACTCGAAGAACAAAACGAGTGGCTCAACCGGCTAAACCGAATTAATGATGTCGTTCGCAATATTGACCAGATCCTCGTTCAGGCATCATCTCGATCAGAAATCGAGCAAGCAGTCTGTACTGAACTCATAAATGTTGATGCCTACTCTTTCACATGGATTGGCAAGTATGACTCGACCAGCAAACAGATAGCCCCCCGAGAATGGGCTGGTAACGAACAAAACTATCTGGAAAGTGTTTCATTTTATACAGGAGACACCTCCGTTGAGCAGAGTCCAACTGTTCAAGCCATTCAGTCCCGAGAGCCGCAGGTACTGAATACGGTACTCTCCGACCCACCATATGAACCATGGCGTGAAGCAGCTTTGAAACGAGGGTATCGATCAAGTATAGCTCTGCCACTCATCTACCGAGATAGCCTCTACGGCGTGCTTAACATCTATACAGATCAACCTGCCGTGTTTGATGAATTAGAGCAACAAGTTCTCAGCGAACTCAGTGAGACGATTGCCTATGCGATTAATGCCGTTGAAAGTAAAAAGGCCCTCGTAAGTGACGAAATTATCGATCTCGAGCTCCGGGTAGATGCATCCGACCATCCACTTATGGCGTTCATCCAAGAGGATCCGACGCGTGAATTCGAACTCAAAGGTGTAGTCCCTGCCGAAAATAATGTATTCAAAATGTACTATCTCGTTCGAGGTACTACCTCTGAGGCGGTCTTCGAATTCGCTGAAAATTCGGTAGTTGTACGAGATACCGAATTAATCACGGAGCGAGATGGGGAGTGCTTGTTCGAATGTATTGTGACTGAGAAGAGTCTAATCTTTTGGCTCCTCAATCGTGGTGCAGTTCCTCGGTCGATTTCAGTTTCGAAAGACAGCGGACGAGTCCGGCTTGAACTCTCTGGGGATGCGAGTGTTCGCGACTTCGTTGAACTCTTCGAAGCGGAATACTCGAACTCAGAATTAATTGCCAGTCGCAAGCGTGAACGCCCAATCTCAACTCGTGAGGAATTCGATGCAACCTTTGAAGAAAAAATCACACCCCGGCAGCGGGAAATCCTCCAGACAGCGTACTTGAGTGGCTATTTCGAGACCCCTCGAGAGCGCAACGGACAAGAAATCGCTGAATCGGTGGGCATCTCCCAACCGACGTTTAGCGACAATCTCCGGGCCGGGCTGCGAAATTTACTTGGCCTCCTATATGAAGAGGATGACGCTGACCTAGATAGTTAGCCAGCTATTTTCCAATACCTTTTGAAATAGTGACCAAACATATCTCAGCTACAGCTTGTATGTAATTCTGTAATGCGATTGAAAATTGCGGCAGTAGCAATGGTCGTTATCGCGATCACAGCAACACTCGGTGCAAGTGCGTTCACAACTGGGAACGTTACTCGATCCTCGAACGTCGACGTCGTCACAGACGACCAGGGTCTCATCGCCCTGTCCGACGGAACATCCGGTGACCTCGTGATGCAGAACACGAGCGGTGCATTGAATATTGACTTCACGGCGGGTGGCGCAGGCGGCGTTAACACGAATGCGCACTTCGAACTCGGAAATCCGTCAGATCCGACGAATCAGTCGGCATTCAATATTTCGAACCTCGACGCTGAGTCCCATGACCTCACTGTTAGCTACACGGGCGCCGGTGGTACGAGTGATACTGACAAAAACATCCAGTTCCAAATTTACGACAATGCTGGGACGCAAGTTGGTACTGTGAGTGAAGAGAGTACCTCGGCATCGATTACTGGTGCGAGTTCGGGCACAACCTACTACGTCGTAATCGTCGTCGACACTCACGGTCTCGACAGTACAGACAATCTCTCGGGAACCCTCGAGGTCTCGGCCTAAACTAATCGGGATTTCTGATCAATAGTACTGTGCTCAAACAACTCTGTGTTATACTGGTGCTCATTTTTCTTGGACTCTCTATAGCACCAGCTGGCTCCCCGGTTCAGATCTCATACGTGTATTCTGATAGCATGGAACCAACAATTCACACGAACGATGGGTTTTTTGTAACTTCTTCAAACTCAATCGAAGCCGGGGATATCGTCACTTTTTGGGCCCCTCAGCGAGACAGCTACGTCACTCATCGGGTAGTTGGTCAGTCCGATTCAGGATACATCACGAAAGGCGATAATAACCCAACGTCTGACCAATCCACCGGCTATTCTCACGTCAAGCAGAACGAGATTGTTGGGGAGGTCGTGACTTACCACGGGGCACCGATCCTCATCCCAAAATACGGGTCAACTGTCTCGGCACTCCGCGGTTACAGCCCAGTCATCCTGCTCGGATTAGGCCTCCTATTGCTCATTCGAATGGGAGGGACGGCAACACAGGGAGCCCGGCCTACACGCTCAGTACTTCGGATACAGGACGTGATGCTCCCACTGCTTGTGGTTAGCGTCGTCTCATTGGTTGGATTCATGCTTGTGGGTGCTTCTGTCCACCAGTTTACCTTTGTTGCTGTCGCCACCACTTCAGATACGCCGAATATTATCACGGTAGGAGAAAGCAAAACAACGACAATGATGATCAATCGGTCCACGACACCATTCACGCGGTCAGTCGTGACTGCTGAGAACATGCAAATTACGGAGCAGTCCAGAAACGAATCGAGTATCACGGTTACCACACGAATTCCCCCACCGGAGTCTACCGGCCGGTATGTATCACGCCTCTCAACACGGCATTATCCAGCTGTGCTGCCCCTCTCTCTGCTCCAGCAATTGGATCGAATTCACCCGGTGATACCGGCAAGCATCAGCACACTCCTCGTGATGACGCCAGTCTATCTTCTTTCGCTTCTCATATTCGATAGAAAAACGCCGGTTCGGCCGTCACGATCTCGATGGCTCTATCGCTTAAAGGAGGTAGTCAAATGAAAGGACGTCGTTCCCGCCGACGGGGAGGGAAATCATCTTCGTTCCTTCTCGTCGGTATCGTCCTCGTCTGCTTCCTTCTGGTGGGGGGAGCGGGGATCAAGTCCACCGCATTCAGTACGGCAACAGTGCCAAGAGAGGCGACCGCTGACGTGACGATTGATGAATCTGGTGCACACGCGATAGATACTGCTCAATCAGTACACGTCAATTCAACGGAAGCACTAGTGAATATCACTAACCATCTCGCCCAAGACACAACTGTCACCGTTGCGCTACGTGATGATTCTACATCGGTCGGTGATCTCATTGTCAATGGCGCCAATCAAGGCGATACTGCGACGTTCACACTTCGAGAAGGCAATACAGAGACAGTGAAAATCAAAATTCCAAACGATAGCGCTCTAGTGGGACAAACGGTGTACTACCACGCTAATGCTTCTGCAACAGGCTTAGCTGTGAGTGCTTCCAATCGTTCAGCGGCAATCAAAGGATGATACGAGCAGCGCTTCTCCGTGCCCGGTATCTCATCATTCAGCACGGCCACCTCTTGGCCTCCGTGCTGATAATTGTAGGACTGCTGTCGATTGGCGGAGCCGGATGGCTGTATACACATCCACCGACGACTCAGGTGACAGACCAAACCAATCAGCAGACGATTCAATCTAATATTTCGACACAGGCTGTCGTTACTGAGAACACGACACTGTACACTCCAAATCAGACCCTGGAAAATCAGCCAGTATACCTCAGGTCGGCTGCGCCGTCACCGACGCTTATCCTCACAACTACAGTGCCTTCTAACCAGAAAGTCGCCGTCTCTCAACAGATTCTAGTAAACTATACTGCCGACCGAGGCGACGAAACATTCTGGAAGAATTCGACTGTCATCAAACAGACAGAGGTGACGACCCACTCGGGACGAACTCAAATGAAGACCCAAGTCAATCCCGAGATGATTCAAGAGCGCGTGCAGGAACTCGACGAGACTATCGGTGATGCGGGGTCCGTAAATGTCGATCTACGATTTGTGGTGTCATATACGACAGCCAGGTACAACGGAACGCTATCGAAACCCATCAATATACAAATCACAGACAACTGGTATCAGATCGACTCCCCCACCGCCTCGAGAACGCATAGCATACCGGATGAGAGAACAGTTACCGTACCAACACGCCAACGAGGTGGTTATATCGGTCTTGGTATCCTTGGGGGGATTGCGCTGCTCCTCGGTATCGCGGTCAGCATAGTATCCTGGATTGAACCGAACCAGTTAGATTCAGCTGATATGGTTCATGAACTGCAACGTCTACGATATGCAGAGTGGATATCTACTGGTACTATTCCAGACGACGCAGGTGAGACCCTCATCGAGGTTGCCTCACTAGAGGAGTTAGTCGACATCGGGATTGATACAAACAATCGTACGATCTATGATCCTTCACGTAGTCGGTATGCGATTATCGATGGCACGACGGTCTACTACTACGACCGAGTCTAGAACCTGTGTGTGAAGAGATACCGCCAGTGAAATCAGCATATTCGTATACTGAGTCCCAGGATTATCTGCTCTCATCATTGACAGAGAAGCATTGGTTTTCGTCCTATCTGAAGGCGGTATCTATCATCTCGAGTAATAGAAATAGTCTCCAATTTCGGGGACCCCTTCTAATATAGGGAGTGTTAGTATCCGACCGTTACCCGTTCAACTAAGTAGAGATCCCGTGACCAACGATTCAAAAGAACACTCCCATTCATCGAACTACGAACCGATTTCTCTGTCGGTCATTCAGAAAGTTGCTAACACGGTCAACAAACCCCCCGAGCAACTAACTCCGACGCTGTCCGAAATTGTTGACCTAGGCGCGTTGAATCGCCTGTTTCAGAGCTGTCAGGATGGTTCGGCTCAGATGAATGGCCAAACCACGTTTACGTGGATAGGTTGTCGAGTCATCGTAAAGAGTACTGGAGATGTCGAAGTCTCACCTATTGAAAGTGAGTCTCAGGCTGCCTGTAGTGGAGGAAAAACTGCTGAATAGATGGCTCACTTGGATTGCAGTCTGAGCAAATGGAATCCCACCTTCATGACAAATACAAATAATACTGGGTCAAAATCAAGCAAAACACAATGTGAATGGTGCGGCGAGAAGGTCAACTGCGATATGTGGCATCCGGTTGCTAGTGGCACGGCGAAGGATGGGACATTTCAGCTATTCCGTTTTTGTAGTGAAGAATGTCGTGAAAACTGGGTTACAGAACAAGATACTGCCCCATCGTAGACTAACATGATCGTGCCAATCGTCAGAATCGCATGTGTGAGTTACCCAACTATAGGGTGGTTAGTACATCGCCTACTGAGCGGTACCTGGGACTATCTTAGAACAGATCCGTGTTGAATGGGGCGTCACACCCGTTGTGAACCAAGATTGGGGACTGGTCGCTCCATTCGTGTTACAAACACTCACTACACTCCTGCAAAGAAAGGGTCGCTCCCGAGTTCTGCAGCTAGCAAACAGCCACGTCAGCGGGGGCAGGGCACGTGCCACCGCGTTCCTCAAGGTTGGTTCCGTGTCGATTCTCTCCTCAGACCGTGTTCGTCACAGGGTTACCCGGACGACTCCACCACAACGGGTGTGACGCCACCAGTCGTCGCTTTCCGGTCACTATTCTCCAGCAGATCTAAGCCGACGTACCGTTGCTCAACTAATCTCTCGGCAGTCTCGGCGTCCATCGCTAATAACTCCGTTTGCGTCTGCTCTCGACCCACTTGTCGCGTCTTTGCTACAAGAACATCACCGCCAATCTCGATCAGTTTCTCCCAGACACGTTTGACCGTTTGCCGGTACGGTTCTTTTCCCGAGTTCGGCAGTCAGGGCAGTCTCGACGTCGTCCTTCGTGAAGAAGACGACACTCCCGTCGGTCCGTTCGGTGGCGAATTCTGTCCACCATTTTGCGACACTAATCGCCTAGTACGTGTTCTGGCGGTTCGACCGCTCGACAAACATCGTCTTCACTTTGGCCTGCCCGCAGTTCGTGAAGAAGTCTAGCGGCGACGAACTGAGCTCGATTCCTTCGGGAAGTGTCTCGGCGTCTTCCTGCTGGTCAAGATCTGCTTCGAGTTGTTGCGCCTTGGCGATGGCGCTCTTGGCGACCTTGTGCACTGTCTGAGATCGACTCCGGACGATTTGATATCGACGCCGAAAAGCTCTAGAGTCAGAAGACGGCCTTAGTCGTTAGGAGTTTGTCCGAAGACGAACAGTTTTACCCTCGTAATCTTCTATAAACGCGCCAGGTCCACCAACGCTCACCTCGCCGTTGTCGGTTTCGAGAAACAGGCTCATCTCTAATGTATAATCGTTCGTCGCTGGCTCAATGATTGCCTGACGGACCTGACTCACCGCACCGGAGATCAGTTCACCGCTTACAGTTTCGATATCGGCCCAAAGATCCGTCCCCTGTTGCATGTGAAGATACGCATGGAAAACCGCCTGTCGAAACCAACCGTACGTTTTCGGAAGCGGGTCGGGGTCGGTTACGTACAGTTCGGTCGATGCGGACCAGTAGGCGCTGAGCGACATCCCCAAAACCGACCCAGTGAGATGTTGTTGTGAGACGGAAACTACCTCTGTCTCCGTGGTGGGTCCGGAGAAGATATCCGGTTCACCGATCATTGCTGTGGTGTCGTCGACGACGAACGCAAATGGCAGGCTTTCGTCCCAGTATCGGATGGCATCCCCAACGCCCTCGAACTGTTCGATTTCGGCAGGCGTGTCCAACTCTCCGACCAATAGAAGGACGAACACACCCCGGTTGACCGCGCTTCGTAAGCCTGATTCGATTTCTGGATAGACGTGTTTGGGGACCGCGACAAATATCTCGTCCTCGGCATTGGAGATCGAGGTCCGGAGCCGCTTGATCGCTGTCTGTCGAGACTTCAACATCTGAATCTCGGGCTCCGTGTCGGTCGTCTCGTTGAACCTGTCTTCAAGTGACGGCGTTATCGATTCGAGCCGTTCTGAGAGAGAGCCGATTGCCTCCTCAGGCGGCAGCGCACGGATAACTGTTGGTGATGCATGTTCCTTGACGCGAACGAGCCCTCGCTTTTCGAGGCGCTCGGCAATGTTATACACCGCTCGCTGCGTTACGTCCGCTTCTTCTGCGATAGTACTCGTCGGTGCCTCGCCTCGTGGCAAAAGCGCGAGATAGGTATCAATCTCTGTATCAGACAGCCCCAAGATGCTCAGCTCTTCTCTGATCTCAGTCTCGGTTCGTTCGTCAGACTGCGTCATCGTGCTGTGTGATAGAAGGTCGTCGGTGAAATAGCTGGTCAGTGCGGTTTAGCACGCGATTCAATCCATCGAGACGGTTACGTACCCGTCGAAATTAAGAAGGACTTCTTGGGTGCGGTCGCCGAAGACAGCTTTTCCGGTTGGAGACCGTCGATATCCTGGGAGAAAAATATGATTACAGTCCATTTCGTGGGCCATCTCGACGATAGTGCTTGCTTGTGACCCCTTCTCTTCGACGAGCGTGCGAAGGTCGTACTCGATAGTCCCACCGAGGACATCACTGGCGAGATCTTGCGTGTCTCCGGACACCCCGTCGAGGACATCATCCTCGTCGTAGCTCGTGTGCTCGATACGGCCGATTTCGTCGAGCGTCGATGCAACGTCTTCGTACTCGTTGGGCGTCGCCAGTGCGACAACCACGATATCGGTCTCTTCGCCCAATGCGACTGTCCGTGCTTTTTCCAGCAATGCTCTGTCGCGGTCTGTGTTTTCGATAACGATGAGTGTGCGTGTCATGGTAGTGGTTGAATCGATTGGTGTAGTTCAAGTCTATACGTTCAGGGGGTTGATTCCAGCAGCTTCGCGAATGGATCCCAGTTGAAGTAGATAAACGCGGCTGAGGCCACGAGCATTACCACGAGCATGCCGAGGCTCATGAGGCTAATTACAAACGTGCCAGTTCCGGGTTCGATATAGGGAACCGACAGCCCCAGCAGTGCGAGCAATACGAGGCTTGAGGCAAAGATGGCCCGCCAAATCGTAGTCATCGGACTGCCCTCCGAACGCGCTCTCCGAACGCGACTCTCTGGACAGATGCGTCGCCAACTGTTCGGGAAATCATTTCGGCCATTTTGGCACCGTGGTTAGTCATCACTGATTGGTGGGGTTTCCGCACTCTCGACACCTTCGAGTGGCTCGCTGTCCCAGTATTCATGGTCAAGATCGGTCCGGTGGCAGGCCGCACAGCGGGTGCCTGGCTCGCCAGCTTCCGCGCCGAGCGCAGGCTTATCGGTCTTACACGCTTCACGTGCTTCGGGACACCGAGTGTGGAACCGACAGCCCGATGGCGGGTCCACTGGGTCCGGAATGTCGATAGACCGGACCGGTGGGTCGACCATCTTCTGCTGGCTTGGGTCTAGGTCGGCAGTTGCCCACCGCAACACTCGTGAGTACGGGTGTTTCGGGTCGTTCAGAACCTCCTCAGGTGGCCCGATCTCGATGATTTCTCCCAAGTACATGATGCCGATTCGGCCATCGGCCTTCTCGGCGAGGTAGCGGGCGTTCGACAACGTGTGCGAGATGAACACGAAGGAGGTGTTGAACTGCTCTTGCAGCTCCAACAGCAGATCCATCGTTTCGACCCGGAGAGATACGTCAAGTGCCGACACGGCCTCGTCGGCGAGAATGACGTCAGGGTTCATCAATAACGCCCGGACCAGTGCCACACGCTGTTGTTCCCCGCCGCTCAGCTGGTGAGGGAACCGATGAGCGTACTCTTGTGGTGGCTCCATCCCGACCCGGTCCAATAGTGCAAAGATTCGCGCCCGTCGGTCTTCAGTCGACATCTCCGGATCCCAGCGCTTCAATGGCGCTTCGAGTGATGTCAGTACCTTCTGGTTGGGGTTGAGTGACCCACCGGGGTCCTGATGGATGATCTGCAGAGCCTTTCGGATATCGCCGTACGGGATCTCCACGTCACCTTTCCCGTCTTTGGCGTCCCAGACGTCTTGGCCCCGGTACTTTACGCTCCCTTCGGTCGGGCGTTGGACACCAATAATCGTCTTGCCAAGCGTCGTTTTCCCACAGCCGGACTCGCCGACCAGCGCCAACACGTCGTTTTCTGGGATATCGATAGAGATCCCATCGACTGCTCGGACCTGCGGTGCGTCTTTCCGCAACGAGTCGATGAACCCCTGTTCTTTCTCGAAGTGAACCGAGACGTCTTCGAGCGACATCACGATATCCTCGTCGTCGCTCTGCTCGGGAGACGAACGTCCGCTCATTGTTCAACCACCTCGGCTTCCATCGGCACAGCCTCCTCGGCCTCGTCATGGTGGAAACAGGCGCTCTCCTGGTCGTCTGCCACTTGGAACCATCCTGGTTGCTCTTCGTGACACTCCTCGGTCGCCAGCGGACACCGTGGCGCGTAATGACACCCAGCCGGTGCGTGGGCTGGATTCGGTGCCGTCCCTTCGATGGGTTGCATTGTCGACAATGGCGCATCTAGATTGGGGACAGCCTTCAGGAGCGCTCGTGTGTATGGGTGCTGGGAGTTTCTAACGATTTGTTCAGTTGGCCCGACTTCCGCTAGTTTGAACGCGTAGAGAATCGCCAATCGGTCGGACAGTCCGGCCACGAGCGGTAAGTCGTGCGTGATGAACAGTATCGAGAGTTCGTACTTCTCCTTGATGTCATCAAGCAGGCTCAAAATCGAGCGCTGCATTAGCAGGTCTAGCGCTGCCGTCGGCTCGTCCATCAACAGCACCTTCGGCTCCAGTACCAGTGACAGCGCGATAAGCGCCCGCTGGCTCATCCCGCCCGACAACTCGTAGGAGTAGGAATCGAGTACCCGGTCCGGATCCAGATAGAGGTCCGAGAGAAGTTCACGGGCCCGTTCCATCCCCTCGCCGATGTCGTAATCGTGGGCTTCGAGTGTTTCTTCGAAGTGCCCGCGAATCTTCATCGTCGGGTTGAACGAGGAGAGGGCACCCTGGAACACCATCGAGATCTCCTCCCAGCGGAGTTGTTTCAACTCTTCGTCGCTCAACTCGAGGACGTTCACCGGATCGTCGCCTTTCTCGGGGTAGTATCGTATCTCTCCGGTCGTAATGCCGGGCTCTTCGACGGCGTCCATCATCGCGTTGGCAAGCATCGATTTGCCGGATCCGGATTCGCCGACGACGCCGAGTATCTCCCCCCGTCGGAGGTCGATACTTGCGTCGTCCAGTACCATTGCGTCTCTGTGCTCTAAGTCGTAGGTGACGCTGACGTTGCGGGCCTCGAGAATCGGATCCGCCGCGTCGCGCCCTGTCTTGTTAGCAGGTCGTGACATGTTAGTTACCTCCAGCGGTCGACATTTCGCGTGCGGTGGCAGACGTCGTTGGCGGATCACCGTCTTCGTCGTCATCGCCGTCATCGCCGCTGCTGATCGATTTGGCGTGCCGAGCGCGAACTCGGGGATTGAAGATGCGGTCGGCTCCCTGCGCCAACAGCGTCAGTCCGAGTGCGAGGAAGATGATGGTCAGCATCGGCATCAACAGCCAGTGGAAGGCTAACGGGGATGATACGGCACCCGCTCGTTCGACAGCCGCGTTCATCATCACGCCCCAGTTGACGTTGTTGTACGGCAGCACGCCCAGGAAGTACAGGCCAACCGAGCCGAAGATGACCGCACGGGCCTGCTGGACGAAGTTCATCGTGATGTACGGCATCAGATTGGGGATGATGTCGCTGGTGATGATCGTGGGCGTCTCTATCCCCATGATACGCGATGCCTCGACGTATTCGGAGTCGCGGAGCGTCAGGACCTGTGACCTGATCGCACGGCCGAGACCGGCCCACGCATTCACCGTGATGAGGATCCCGATGACCGCAGGGTTCCCCTTGATCTGGAGCGCGGCTGCCAGGACGATAGTCAGCGGCAGTCCCGGGATGGTCATCATGATGTCGGTGACCGTCATCAGGGCACTGTCCGTCCGTCCACCCTTGTATCCGGCCAGTGTGCCAACGGCCGTTCCGAGGACGACGGTGAACACGGCGCCCGAAGCGATCATGATGAGCATCGACGGAGTCGCGTGGATGATTTGAGCGAAGATGTCCTCACCGGACGCTGTCGTCCCAAGTGGGTACTGGAGCGACCGGAACGCCCCGATAAGCCGGGGTCCTTGGTTGGGTTGCGGGGCGGTGACCACCAGCGGGCCAATCGTCCCCATCAACAGGTACAGGAGAACGATGAGAGCACCGGTTCGAGCTCGCCAGTCATCCCAGACGATACGGGCAGGAGCCAGGATCTTCTCATCGAACCACTGCCGACGACGTTCGGCCGTCGTCATCGAGACGTCGGCCATCTGTTCGAACTCGGAAACCGTTCCGCCGTCAGTCAGCGCCTGCCCCTTCTGGTCGTGGCCAGTGATTGACGAACGAGGGGGGGTGCCGGACTGGTGGTCCTCGACAGACTCACTACCGACGGTGTCGACGCCCGGGTCGGCATCTGCCGAGTCGTTTCCATCAGTAGGATTCACGCGACCCACCTCCTTTGGCGCGTGGATCAAGCCACCCGTAAGTGAGGTCCGCGATGGTGATGCCGATGACCATTGCGACCGTAATGAGGATGAACCCGCCCATCATCAACGGATAGTCACGGGCGTGGATCGCCTGAATCAGGTAGAACCCGACGCCCGGGTACGCGAAGATGTTCTCGATGATGACCGCGCCGCCGAAGACGGTCCCGATAGCGATCATCAGACCGGTATACATCGGCAGGATGGCGTTTCGAGCGACGTATCGGATGGCGATACGTCGAGTCGGCAATCCACGCAGCCGAGCCACACGAAGGTAATCTTCCCCGAGGACACGGATACTATTGCCTCGCATCGAGAGCGCCCAGCCGCCAAAGCCGACGAGAGCCATCGACAGGATGGGTAATACCCCGTGATAGAGGACACTCGTCAAGAAGGGGATATTGAATCCTGTCGTCAACTCAGACGCGTAGCGTCCGCCAGTCGGAAACAGCTGGAAACGGTAGCCAAGGAACGCGATGAGCAGCAAAGCGATCACGTAGCTCGGGGTGGAGTTGAGGAACAATCCGATGCCCGTACTGGCGATGTCGAACGACGATCCTTCCTTGTATGCCATGAACGCACCGAGCGAGATGCCAACAGTGAATGCCAGAAACAGGGCCGACGCCGTCAGGAACACTGTCCATGGAATCGCCGGACCGATAACGCTCGCGACGGGCTCCTCGTACCAGATCGACCGCCCGAAGTCTCCTTGGACCATCGCGGTCATATAGTCGAGATACTGTACGTACATCGGCTCGTCGACGGCGATGTTGGTCTGGGCGGCGATACGGCGGTTGATCTCGGCCGACGACAGATCGCTGCCTTGCTTGATCATCTCTGCCCGAAGGTAATCCATTGGGCCACCGGGGAGCAGCCGAATGAGGCCGAAGCTCGCCGACACTACCACGAGGATGGTGAGCAGCGATTGTCCCAATCTCTTTAAGACATAGTTCATTCGTATTCTCCTTAGTTTCCAGCCGTGGACAGGTCCGAGACGAGCGATGCAGGGGCGACGGTCTGCCCGTCACGCAACTGGTCGTTCAGAACCGGTGCTTCAAGCTCACTGGGCATATTCCAGGAGTTCGCCGCGTCGGAACTGTCGAACAGGAACTTGAAGTGGAAGTACGGGTGTGACTGGTTGTACGATGCCCAGCCCTGCAGCCCGACGACAAAGTCGGCGTTCGAGTAGTCTTTACCCCAGTAGGTTGAGGTGTCTTTCATCACACTCTCGGCCTGGATGCCGAACTGCTTGAGCTGTGAGACGACGGTTTCCGCACCTGCAACCCAGTCAGAGAACCCAGACGGACCCTTGATTGGGATGCGGAGCGGGTTACCGTCTTTCTTCCACGTCCCACCCTGCTTCTGGTAGCCAGCGTCCTGAAGCAGCGCAGCGGCCTTCTCTGTCTGAGACGTACTTCGTCCGTACGTCTCAAACTGGTTGGTGACCCCCTTGAGCCAGGTCCCCTCGACCTGCCCACTGAATTCGCTGGTCAAACCACTCGGGTACGTGACCGCGATTTTCGAGTTTGTGCCGGCGCCGGAATTCCCGGCAACCGCCTCACGATTAACCACGTGGGCGATTGCCTTGCGGACGCGCACGTCGTTGACCGGTTCTCGCTCGTGGTTGAACAGGAGGCCGAGTCCCCAGTGTCTCGGGATGAGGCTGACCTGCACCGAGTCCGGAAGTTGGCGCAGCTTGTTGCTCGGCATGAACAGTGTCGCCGACCCGTCCGTCTCGTTGTTTATGAGGGCGTTCCAGCGGCTCTGGTTCGACGGCTTGTAGCGGTACTCCACCTCGGGGTAGTTGATATTACCCGCGTCAGGATGATTCTCGAACTTCGTGAGGAGCGTCCGCTGGCTGTCGGCGTCTTCAAACTGGAAGGGGCCGGAGCCAACCGGGTCCGTGACGGCCATCCCCGTGAGTTCGCCGACGATTGTCGACCGCTCATCTTGTGATCCCGCCTCGTCGAGCCGAGTCACGAACTCGCCATAAGTTCCCTCGTGGGCCGAGAGATACTTCGGCTGGATGTACGGCAGGACGACGTCCTCGTTGAACGCTTTGACGAGCGAAACTTCGGCGGTCGTCTTGTTGGGTGCAGTGATGCGGTCGGCGACCTTCCCCTCGTCATCAGGCGCGACGAACTCTCCGAGGTTACCGCCGGTATAGATGTCGAGCTTGAGTTGGTTCACCACATCCGTCGCCGTGATCGAACTCCCGTCGTGCCAGACACCATCGTCACGGACGTTCAGTGTAAGCGTCTTGCCATCGAGCGACCAATCCGTGATGACATATCCTCTGTACTCCTGGCTGGAGAGCTCGTACTCCATGAACCGGTCGAACATCATCCGGCGTCCCTCTGCGAAATTCTTCGCGTTCCAAGGGTTGTACTGGGAGTCCGCAGGAACAGCCCACTGTGCCAGCGTCAGTCGCTTATCGTCAGAGCCGTTCGCGCTCGTCCACTCGCCCTCCCGTGGGAGCCACTCGGTCGGCCAGTAGGACTGAATCTTCGAGCTGTCCTTCGAGGGGACGTTCCAATCGTCGGTCGTCTGGAAAGACTGTGCAAGCTTCTCCTGAAGTGGCAATACAGGTAGTGTCTGGTTAGTAACGTAGGCTAACTCTTGGATTAATCCCAGCGACTCGTCGCCAACATCGATAGATGTGGACTCTACGTCGGAGTTACTCTCTGTCGGGGTGTCATCTACCGCTTGTTGGCCGCCACAACCCGCAAGCCCTGCTGCGAGTCCTGTTGCACCGATTGCCTGAACAAATCGACGGCGTGTGAATTGCTGCCCGTTGAGCTCGCTGTTGTCGTGCCCGTCCATCATAGACTATGGACAACTGTAGACTTCAAGGACATAAAGGTTTTGGAAATGCGGAAGAAGAAGAGCTTCAGGAATTTATATCTTTAAGTGGGAGCGGAGATAGCGTATTATCAGACGGGCAGATCGCCCTGGGATTACAGTATGAACGAACGGTACTCACGCGGACGAACAAGCAGAACCAAGAACAGGACGGCACGGACGTGCCTGAGAGATCAGCGTACCACACCAGCGCTGACGCAGCAGGATGGCAACACCGGTGATGGATGGTGAGCAAGCTGGAGTCGAAGACGCTCGAACGATCCGACCGTCAGTGGTGGAAAGAAGCAGTCATCTATCAAATATACCCCCGGTCTTTCAACGATAGCGACGGCGATGGCATCGGCGATCTGCGGGGTGTGATAGAGAAGGTCAACTACCTCGACGACCTCGGTGTCGACGCCATCTGGCTCTGTCCGGTTTACAAGTCCCCGCAGGCCGACAACGGCTACGACATCAGTGACTATCGGGCCATCCACGAAGCCTACGGCGACATGGACGACTGGCGAGAACTGCTCAATATGCTCCATGAGCGAGACATGCGTCTCATCATGGACTTGGTGGTCAACCACACGTCCGACGAACACGAGTGGTTTCAGCAGTCCCGGCGCCGTGAGGGCGAGTTCGAGGAGTACTACATCTGGCGCGACGGTCGGTCAGCCAAAGAGGCCGACTACGACACCGCCGACGGCCCCGCCGACGAAGTCGCCCCCAACAACTGGGAATCGGTCTTCGGTGGGCCCGCGTGGGCGTACGACGAGGAGCGCAGCCAATGGTACCTCCACCTCTTCGACGAGACACAACCGGACTTGAATTGGCGCAACTCCGACGTCCGCGAGTCCGTCTACGAGATGATGAACTGGTGGCTCTCGCAGGGCATTGACGGGTTCCGGATGGACGTCATCAACCTTATTTCGAAGACGGAGGGTCTGCCGGACGGCGACGCGGAATCTGGGCATACCGGTGCGAAGCACTTCATCAATGGCCCGAACATCCACGACTACCTCCAAGAAATGCACACGGAGGTACTCTCTGACGACTCGCTCCTGACCGTCGGAGAGACTCCGGGTGCACACGTCGACGACGCCCAGAAGTACGTCGGTGAGGACGGCGATGGTCTCTCGATGGTGTTCCAGTTCGAGCACGTCACGTTCGACCACGACGAGCACAAGTGGGATGCCGGTGACTGGTCGCTCGTCGAGTTCAAAGAGATCCTCTCGAAGTGGCAGAACGGCCTTGCCGAGGGCGGATGGAACAGTATCTACCTCAACAACCACGACCAGCCACGGATGGTCTCTCGCTTCGGCAACGACGGCGCGTATCGCACCGAGAGTGCGAAACTGCTCGGGACGCTCACCCACACGCTTCAGGGGACGCCCTTCGTCTATCAGGGAGAGGAACTCGGGATGACGAATGCCGAGTTTGCGTCTCCCGAGGAACTCCGGGACGTCGAGGCGCTGAATTTCGTCGAGGAGGCCATCGAAGAAGGGGATGCCGCTTCCTACGACGATGTCCGAGATGCCATCGAGTATGTGGGGCGGGACAACGCCCGCACGCCGATGCAGTGGGACGATTCGGAGCACGCTGGCTTCACCGACGGTGAGCCGTGGATCGACTGCAACTCGAACTACGAGACGGTTAACGTAGAGCACGCCCGTGCGAACGAAGGCTCCGTCTGGCACTACTACCGCGACCTCATCGAACTCCGCAAGGAGCACGACGTCCTCGTCTACGGCGAGTTCTCCCTCCTCTGTCCCAAGGACCCAACCGTCTTTGCCTACACGCGAACGCTCGGCGAGGAACGCGGCCTCGTGATCCTCAACTTCGACCCCGAACCGGTCGAGTTCGAGGTGCCAGCCGACATCACGCTCGATGGACTCGAACTAGCTATCGCGAACGCCGATGTCCCGACGACGCCGCAATCGTCGTTTGAACTGGGTCCATACGAAGCGCGGGTCTACCTCACTTCGTAGCATCACGGATAAGCAAATAATCACAACATGACACAATACAATTCACAGCTCACGACCGAATCGACACAACGTACAGACATCGACAGACAGTGGTGGAAAGAAGCTGTCACCTATCAAATCTACCCGCGCAGTTTCAACGACAGCGACGGTGACGGCGTCGGCGACATTCCGGGGATAACAGAGAAGGTCGACTACCTCGACGATCTTGGCGTCGACGTTGTCTGGCTCTGTCCCGTCTACGAGTCGCCCAACGCCGACAACGGGTACGACATCAGTGACTACCGGGCAATTATGGACGAGTTCGGGACGATGGCCGACTGGGAGGAGCTACTGGCGGAACTGCACGCACGTGACATCCGCCTCATCATGGACCTGGTCGTCAACCACACCTCCAAACAGCATGAATGGTTCCAGCAGTCCCGGCGCCGCGAGGGTGAGTTCGAGGACTATTATCACTGGGTTGATGGCACTCCCGACGAGCCGCCGAACAACTGGGAGTCCATCTTCGGAGGGCCTGCCTGGACGTACGACGAGGAACGCGGCCAGTGGTACCTCCATCTCTTTGACCCCGGACAGCCCGACCTGAACTGGCGCAATCCTGATGTCCGCGAGGCCATCACCGATATGGTTACGTGGTGGCTCGAGAAGGGCATCGACGGCTTCCGCCTCGACGCCATCGACCATCTCTCGAAGTCTGACGGTTACCCGTCTGGAGATCCTGACGCGCCGATCGTCGGCATCGAACACTTCAGCCACGGTCCTCACCTCCGAGAGTATCTCAGCGAGCTCGCAGCAGCCTTCGAGGGGTACGACACCCTGACGGTCGGTGAGATGGGTGGTGCCGACATCGACCAGGTCGACGACTACACCGGCGAGGACAGCTTGGACACGATCTTCCAGTTCGAGCACATGGGTGTCGACACCGGGCCTGACGGCCCGTGGGACCCGGAACAGTTCGGAGAATGGGAACTCAGCGAGCTTAAAAAGCTCATCAGCCAGCAACAGAACGAGATTGACTGGCCGACACTGTTTTTCGGGAACCACGATCAGCCTCGACCCGTATCCCGATTTGGCGAAGAAGGCTGTCACGCCGAGAGCGCGACGCTCATCGCGACCTTGCTGTTGACACTTCAGGGGACCCCTTATATTTATCAAGGCGAGGAAATCGGCATGACCAACAACGAATTCGACGGTCTTGCGGAGATAGACGACCCGATGACCGTCGGCGTGGTCGAGGACCTCATCGCCGATGGAGCCGTCAACTCTTACGAGGAGGTTCGCGACCTCGTCAACTACCAGAGCCGCGACCACGCTCGTACGCCCATGCAGTGGAACGAAAGTGAGAACGCCAACTTCACCGACGAGGACCCTTGGTTCGACGTTAACGACAACTACGACGAGATCAACGTCGAGGCATTGCGGTCCGATACTGACTCAATCTGGTACCACTATCAGGACCTGATTGAACTCCGCCACGAGGAGGACGCACTCGTTTACGGGGACTACGAGCTACTGCTGCCTGACCACGACCAGTTCTACGCCTACAAGCGGACGCTCGACGACGAGCGGTTCTTGATTGTTCTCAACTGGTCGGGCGAATCAGCGACATTTGACGCTGATATTCAGGCCACAGATTCCGAGAAGGTGATCAGCAACTACTCTGACTCACCGACCATCCCGTCCGGTGAAACGTTCCGACCGTACGAAGCAGTCGTCTATCGCTGTTAAACGACGTCTCTGCTTTCTCGCTCATCGACAGTGACTACAACTCCGGACTCCCGGCGAGCTGTCTTCCAGCGCGTTGCTCAGAAGTCGACGCCGGGGGTGCTCTCGCCGATCTGTCTCGGATCGTGGCCCGACGCGAACCCCACCTTTCGATCACCACGACTGACCTGCCGGAGGTAACTGAACTGGCCCGCGAGCGCATCGAGGCCGAGGGTCTTGAGGATCGGATCGACGCCGTTAGCAGCGACTACAATGAGGTGCCCATCCCCGACGCGGATCTCGTAACAGCGAGTCTGATACTCCATTAGGAGAATCTGGAGACGAAGAAGGCGCTCATGGAGAAATTCTACGACGCCGTCAACCCGGGAGGAACCTTCATCGCCATCGATCACATCATCGACGACGAACGCCGGGTAAATACCATGGGCCTGATTTTGGCGCTGCTGAATACAGGGTGCGCATTCAGCAACAGACTTCGATCGGCATTCTCCTAGACAGGTGCTAACTCTTAACAGGGCTATCCACGAATACCCGATAAGAGAGGGCACTATCGTGACCTTAGCATCCGTTCCAGAGTACGACCCGGGGCAAATCGCTCGTAATACCGGGTTTGCCATCGTCGTTGGGGCGGGAATGGCTGGACTGATGACGGCCCGCGTGCTGGCAGATTCGTTCGAGCGAGTAACGCTCATCGAGAAAGATGCTCTCAGGGACTCCCCCGTGAGCCGGAAAGGTACCCCGCAGGCAAACCACATTCACAATCTCCACGAAGCCGGTCGACAAACCCTCGAAGATTTATTCCCCGGTTTCAGCGAGGAGTTGCTCGCTGCCGGAGGAAACCGAATCGAAATCAACCGTGACTCCCGCGTGTTCATTGAGGAGGATGTGCTGGCCCACGGACCGGCTCAACTACCGATGTATTGTGCCAGTCGGCCGCTCTTCGAACTGGTCACGCGGCGGCGGGTCGACGACATCGAAAACGTCTCGCTCAAGGATAACTGCCAGTTCGTCGATTACCTCGCCGGGGGGACAGCGGATGTCGAGGGAGTAACGATCCGTCAGGACGGGCGCACAGAAGATATCCCTGCGAATCTGGTCGTCGATGCAACTGGACGGACCTCCCGAACCCCGGACTGGCTGGCAGACCACGACTATCCGATGCCCACAGTCGACAAGGTTCACATTGACGTGGCATACAGCACTGCGTTCGTCAACCGACCTACGGATGAACAACAAACGTGTGTTGTTCTTCCGAATCCCCCGCGCAAACGCGGCGGTGGCATGTTCCCGGTCGAAAACGGCCGGTGGATGATGACGCTCTTCGGGGTCCATGGGGAACACGCCCCACCGGAGCCTGAGGGGTTCACTGACTTCGCAGCCAGCTTGCCGATTGCTGATTTCGAGCGCGTTATCGACGAACACGGGCTGGTGAGTGAAACGATCGAGCAATACCCGTTTCCCTCAAACAGGCGGATCAGGTACGAGGAGATCGACCGCTTTCCCGACGGGTTGCTCGTGATCGGTGACGGAATCGCCAGTTTCAATCCAATCTACGGTCAAGGGATGTCGGTCGCCGCCCTTGAGGCCATCCAGCTCCATCACACCCTCGCAGCGGGCAGAAGTGACGATGTAGCCCACCGATTCTTCCAACGAGCCACAACGGTTGTTGACGATGCGTGGATGCTTGCGGTCGGCTCTGATTTCCAATTCGAACAGACGACCGGGCCGAAACCCACCGGAACGGATCTAATCAACAGGTATCTCTCGCGGCTGCTCCGGACAGCCCGGACCGACGGGAAGGTCGCCGATGCCTTCAATCGGGTTATCATCATGGAGGAGCGGCCGACCTTGTTGTTTCGTCCAGGCATCTTGTGGAGAGTCCTCACGCCGAGTTTCTGAATCACGTGCTGAAACCGCTCTCTGTATCGGTCACGCTGCTTCTGACAGAGAATGGGCAGTCGATCGAACCCGTGCAAGGTACAGCGCACGTATATATCAAAGTGAGTCGACGAAATCGCTCAGGACCTGATTGAACCGCTCAGGTTCCTCGATCGTGATACAGTGGCCGCTTTCCTCGAACAATTCAAAGCTGCTGTCCGGGACGACTTCGGCGACGTACTTTACGGAAGCAACGCTTCGCCACTTCTCGTCCGCCCCGGCGCACACTAACATCGGAACGTCGATATCAGGAAGAACATCCGGTGGTTCACGCAGAACATCAGCAAAGATCGCAGTCTTGATCGGGGGCGGGGTATGCGATGCCTCGTCGAACATCATCTTTTTGAGTTCCTCAGCCGAAGGATCTTTGAGTAGTAATTCGTTCTGCCGTTCGGTGAGGCTCAGATGGTCGGTCTGGATATCGACGAAGACACCGCTGAGTTCCTCCAGCCCCATTCGTCCAAATTCGTAGTCCTCCTGCTGGAATGGGGACGGTTCACTATCGACATTAACCAAACCTCGCACCCGTTCGGTTCCAAACTGATCAACAAACTCCCACGCGACGCCCGCGCCCATCGACCAGCCGACCATGATGACGTCGTCCAGATCAAGGTGGAGGAGGAATTCGTGTACATCGCTCGCGTATTGGCGGACGGTGTGGCCGTGCTCTGTTTTCTCTGACCGACCGTGGCCTCTGAAATCGAGGGCGACTGTCCGATATTTATCTGACAGGGCCGTGAGTTGTGGTTCGAAATATCTGAGTCCAGCCCACGCTCCATGGAGGAAGAGGATCGGTTGCCCCTCTCCGTAGTCCTCATAATAGAGGGCGGCTCCGTTGCATTGGGTCACTGCCATAGCTTCATGCTACGGGTCCTATCTGGATAACCGTTCGCTGCCGAGTAAGGCTCTGTATTCAGCATGTCCGTTCTGAGGGAGATGAGGTATGTACGTTTCCGGTCGCTTGGCTACTAGCAGTATTCAGGTGTGGTGAGGAGACAGCCAGACAGGGACTCTGCGGGAAACGGCGTTCCTTATTCAGAAACTACTAGTAGATGCACCAATTGCGAGAACCGACAGACTGCAGCCGTCTAACTTGACTGAATTTACCAAATGTTGAAGTTATCTGGGGACTGCTGAATACAGCGCGCATATTCAGCAGTCGGTGAATTCGACACTGGTGACCTCAAACCGGGCACCACCAAATTGGCTGTCGGTCACATTGATGTTCCACCCATGCGCGTCAGCGATCTCCTGCACGATCTTGAGTCCGAATCCAGTTCCATCCTCGTTCGTCGAATATCCAGCCTCGAATATTCGTTCACGTTCGTCTTCAGGGGAGCCGGGACCGTCATCGGCGACGTAGAATCCTCGCTCAGCATCTAATTCCCCGACATCGACGGTTACATCACCCTCGCTGTGCTCGACTGCGTTCCGCAGCAAGTTCTCGAAGAGTTGCTTCAGCCGGCTCTCGTCAGCGCGGATCGTTCGGTGGATTTCGATGGTAAGTGCCGCGCCGTTCGTTTCGACGTTCTGCCAGCATCCACGAATAATGTCGCCCAAATCGACAGATTCCGGCTCGCTAACTCGTTCCCCTTCACGAGCGAGGGCGAGCAAGTCATCGATCAACGAGAGACTTCGCTCAACTGCGTTGGCCGCATCGTCTAGATGGTCACTCTCGTGCTCCTCCGATGCCAGTTCGAGTCGGCCCTGTGCGACGTTTAGTGGATTCCTCAAATCGTGACTAACAACGCTACTAAACTGCTCTAGCCGCTCATTCTGCCGGTGCAGCGCATTCTCATGCTGCTTGCGGGCCGTCACATCCCGATAGAGCCAGAGGATTGCGTTCCCGTCCGGGAGCGAGTACGGAATATAGTCGCGCTTGACTATCCGTCCGTCTGCGAGTTCGAACTCTTCATTCTGAACCAGATCGCATTCCTCGACTCGCTGTTCAGTCTTGTATAAGAATTCGTCAGGGTCCGCGAACAGGTCCTTCACCTCTCGTGCGGTTGCTCTACAGTCGCGTCCAACTAAACCGTCCGCCGAAACGGGGAGATCCAAAACGGCAGACAGCCTGTCGTTGGCCATGAGTACCTCTCGATTTGCATCCTCGACGAGAACACCCATCGGGAGGTTCTCTACGATTGTCCGCAATACTGTATTCGCTGCTTCCAGTTCCTGTTGATTCTCCTTCTCGTCTGTGATTTCCGTGATGAATCCCTCCAGCGCCTCAACCTCCCCGTTCTCCGAACCAACTCCCTGACCGCGTTCTCGAACCCACTTGGTGTCTCCCTGTTTTGTACGGATGCGGTACGTGAGATCGAACGTCGTTCCAGTTTCGAGTGCGTTCTGCACAGCGTTCCAGACATCTTCGCGGTCGTCCGAGTGGATAATCTCATCGCCGAAGATCGCACCCTTGCTTTCGATTTCCTCCTCCAGATAACCAGTTAATTCCTCGACCTCGCCTCTGACGTTTTCCATCGGCCATCCCTGTTCATTCTGACATCGGTAGACCATCCCGGGCAAATTGTCAAGAAGAGTCTCTAACCGCCGTTCACGTTCCTTTCGCTGCGTGATATCACGCCCGATTCCGATAAGCCCGATTAGGTCGCCGTCTATGTCGGTAAGCCGTGAGCCGGTGAACTCGTACGGAATCCGTTCGCCGTCCGCTGTCAAAAAACGTGACTCGACGGTTACGCCTCCTGTCGTCAGCGTTTCGTCGATTGCCTCAGCGATCGTTGCTTGCTCGTCACTCGGGAAGAAATCAGTCGCTTGCATGTCCGCGATTTCGTCATCATCATAGCCGGTGACTTCTGAGAGTTCAGAATTCCATCGCTTGAGAGTCCCATCCGTTCCAACCACGTAAAACGTGTCGTTGAGTGTGTCCAAAGCCTGGTCAATGAACTCTCGTTGTTCACGAAGATTCGATTGGGTCTCCAGCGAGTAGAACGCGTGCGCAATGTTGTCTCCAAGCTCAATGAGTAATTCTCTTTCAGCGTCATCGAATGCATAGGAGCGATTTGCGTAGACGACGAGTTCACCGTACAGTGTTTCCTCGTGTTTGAGGGGAAGAGCGGCGACCGCTCGATATCCGCGCTTTATCGCTTCCTCTCGCCATGGTTCGAACTCCGGGTCGTCGTCGATGTTCTGTGAGATCGCAATACGGCCTTCACGGATTGCTGTGCCACCAGGGCCCTGACCAGTGGGCGACTCATCAGCAGTAACCGTGATTGTATCGAGATACCTGTCTTCGATACCGGCTGCTGCCCGTGGTTCGATTCGTTTCGTGTCGGGATCGACTCCGCCGATCCAGGCGAACAAGTAAGGGTCTGAATCGCTGATGATCTCGCAGATCTCGGCTTCCACATCTGCTCGGGATTCCGCCCGGACGAGTGCCTGGTTGATCTCGTTGACCAGGTTGCGGATACGATCGAGGTTCGTGGCGCGTTGCTGTGCCCGGTACTGCTCAACAGCGTTCTGTATACGATTCGTGAGGACGTTGTATTGGGTTGTTCCAGATTCCTTTTGGAGATAGTCGGTAGCTCCAGCCGTGATCGCGTCACTGGCTACCTCCTCTGACCCCTTTCCAGTATACAAAATAAACGGGAGGCATGGATGGTCCTCCCGGACCGTTTCGAGGAACTCAATCCCATTCTGGCCGGGCATATCATAATCGCTGACGATACAACTGTAATCGTTCTCAGTTAATTTTTCCCGGCCCACACTCGGGCTTGTTGCTGTATCTACCTTGATCTCCTTAGCCTCTTGTTCCAAGAAGTCAGAAACCATCTCGGCGAATCCTGGTTCATCGTCAACGTGAAGGACCGAGATTACTTCAGGGGCTTCACTCATAGGATCTCATCTGATTGCAAATAGTGTACGGTGAATTCATATAATACCGTCGCCCACCTACAGACAGAGAGCAGCAGATAATTCAGCGACAAGGTGAAGAAGAAACGAATTCGCCGTGCTGACAACATCCTCTCTATTCAGCACGCGGTTTCTGACAGCATCACGGAAGATCCCTGGATTCTCATTCCAAGCTAATAGCAGTTTCCGGATGTCATGACTGCACAACCTGAGAGACACTTTTGGCGGAGCGGCGTTTCACATTCAGGAACTACTAGTAGTCACAACGGTTGCAAAGATCGGCAGATGGCGTCCGACTGATTGTGTAGAACCCCACTATGTCTGACATGGTTTTGGAGGTCTGCTGAATACAGCGCGCTCATTCACCAAGGAACACGGAAAGGACCTCTAACGCCTCCTCGTGGGCCTTGGTCAGGCCCCCTCCGCTGGCTTTTCGGCCACGAAGAGATACTGATTGAAATTGAAAAAGAACTCCCCTTCCTCGGCCCGTTCGTGGAGGTCCTTGACCCACGCCTCGGCTTCTGCCTCGTCGATACCGCCCTGTTCGGTTACGAACTCCCGGATGGGTGGAATCATCGCCGCAGCGACCGCATCCTCGTTCAGTTCGGTCTCGAAGTGGACGTACACATCCTGCTCGGTCACCTCGAAGTTCGCCCGCTCCAGTCGTGGCTTGAGCGTCCGTGCGAGCCGCGGATGCGGACAGTGGGTATCGAACGCCGAGATGATTCGTTCCGAGCGTGCCTCATCGGCGGCGTGGAACGTCATCGTGCTCCAGTCCGAATCGAAGACGACAGCCCGTCCGCCGGGGCGGAGAGCACGATACAGCTCCCCGAATGCGGCGTCGAGGTCGGGGACGTATTCGTAGACCTGGACTGCTGTGGCCACGTCGAATGCCCCGTCTTCGAGGGGCAGGTCTGCGGCGTCGCCCTGCTCGAACGTTGCTTGTGGCTGGCCTGCACAGCGCTCGCGGGCGACCGTCAGCATCGGTTCCGCGGTGTCGATTCCGTGTACACGACCGGTTTCGCCAACGTCCTCCGCCAACCCTCGTGATTCGAATCCCGGCCCGGTCCCAATTGAAAGGACGTGTTCGCCCGGATCGAGCGCGAGTGCATTCCGGATCCGTCGGCGTCGTTCGGCCATCGATGCCGTGCGGTAGATCCGTTCCATCTCCGCTACCCACTCTTCGTCGAAGTCGATCCCCTCACTCACGACGAATCACGGCAAGGCAGCCTCGTATTGTGTCCGTCCCACTCGTGTCGCTGTTCCCCATGAATGATGTTTGTTAACACTAAGCAAAAAACGCTCCTACGAAGTGGTTGAACCTATCTTACCGATTTCGATGAATACAGTCTATTGACCGGGTTTAATTGCCGAGTAGCACGTGTGAGTCGGCCAGTCGTCATTGAAGCAGATACGAAATTGATAATTAAGAGGATGTCAACCAGAAGCCACATTGGGATCGTTCCGCAACGGCTGTCGGTGAACCGCCTACTAGGTAGGACTGCCGACGTACCGCTGTCGGTTCTACCAGATTCGTTGATGTTCAAGGGTTCGTGCTAAATACAGGGCGCGAAAGCACCACTCACTTGGTCAATGGGTGGTCTGGCCGTTGTAGACGGCCCCTCGGTTGTATCCTTCATCTAAACGGAACTCGGGGTGAGGGGGCGCTCACCCTGAGCGGATGTTCCGCACCAGTGCCCGGCCGAAGGTAACCGGATGCAAAAGCGGCGTCAGGACTTGCCCCATACCCTCCTCGGGGTCGTGGAAGACGCCCAACTGTCGGGCGAGCCCCGCACGGTCGTAGTAGACGCGCTCGCCGGCGAGTTTACCCTGGTCGTCGAAGGAGAACACTGAGCACGCATCAAATTCGACCTCCCGGCCGGTCCCCGGGAGCCCACGCAAATTCCCCTCGTGGGTCCCGCTCTGTGTGGTCTCCAGAATCACGTGATCGTCGGTCACGTGACGCTGGTGAATCTCGATGTGGAAGTCGGGGAGTGCCTGGAGCAACTCATCGTAGTAGGCACGGACGCTGTCGCGGCCATCGTGGTGCTCGCCGACCGGTTCGTTATCGTACCACGCTCCCTCCCCGAACGTCGCCATGATCCCGTCGAGATCGTGTTGATTCTCCTGTCGGACGTGTTCTTCGACGATCGCCAGGCGCTCCTCACGCGGTGCTGGTGTCTCCTCTGCCCCCGAATCGTTCGCGGCCATAATCCTTCACGTTCGATAATGATTATTTGGAGGGGCATAGTAGTGCGGGAAGATGACGATGAACTAGACTCGGTCACTGCCGGAAAAGCACATCTGATATACTGCTGAATCTACCCTCTCTATTCAGCACGCTGTTTCTGACGGCATTCAGGCAAATTCCGGGATTTCCACCATGAACTACTAGCAGTTCTCAGGTGTTGTGGCCGCACAGCTGGACAGAGACTTGTCGGGAAACGGCGTTCGTCACACCCGTTGTGAACAGCGAATCGGGACTGGTCGCTCCGTTCGTGTTACAAATACTCACTACACTCCTGCAAAGAAAGGGCCGCTCCCGAGTTCTGCAGCTAGCAGACAGCCACGTCAGCGGGGGCAGGGCACGTGCCACCGCGTTCCTCAAGGTTGGTTCCGTGTCGATTCTCTCCTCAGACCGTGTTCGTCACAGGGTTACCCCGAATACTCCACCACAACGGGTGTGACGCCACCAGTCGTCGCTTTTCGGTCGCTGTCCTCCAGCAAATCTAAGCCGACATAGCGTTGCTCGACCAATCCTTCGGCAGTCTCCATATCCATCGCCAGCAACTCCGTCTGTGTCTGGTCCCGCCCGACCTGCCGGGTCTTCGCACCGAGATCATCGCCGCCTAACTCCTGCATTTTCTCCCAGACACGCTTGACCGTCTGTCGATGCGGCTCTTTCCCAAGTTCGGCGGTCAAAGCAGTCTCTACATCGTCCTTCGTGAAGAAGACGCCACTCCCGTCAGTCCGTTCCGTAGCGAACTCTGGCCATCGCTTGGCGACACTAATCGCCCGGTAGGTGTTCTGACGGTTCGACCGCTCGACGAACATGGTCTTGACCTTCGCTTGACGGCAGTTTGCGAAGAAATCCAGCGGCGACGAACTGGGTTCGATGCCTTCGGGCAGGGTTTCGGCGTCTTCCTGCTGATTAGGGTCAGCCTCTAATTGCTGCGCCTTGGCGATGGCGCTCTTGGCGATCTCGTGGGTTTCTTCCTGTTGTTCCTCAACGTCGTCGAGGCGACTCTCGGCTTCGGCCGATTTGCCCACAGCGGTCGTCGCGACGTCATGGGTTTGTTCCTGCTTGGCTTCGAGTTCGTCGACGCGATCTTGGAGCTGGTCGATGGTCGCAACCAGTCCTTCGAGAACACTCGAAACGGGGGGTGGGGTTTCGTCTTCGAGCTGGCCCACCAGTTCCTGCAGGGCCTCAGTATCCGGCGCGTCGTCATCGTCGCTGATGTCCATCTCGAGCTGGGCGGCCAGCTGGTCGTCGGTAGCTGTACTGTCCGATCCACTGTCGTCGGCGTCGGTGTTGCGTGGCATACTGACCACAAGGCCCGTTCCGGAATCGAACCGGAATGACCGACCACGGGACGGGCTATAATCGAGTGGTGGGCAGCAGGCGCTGGCCGCTCTGGACGATGCAGTGGACACGGGCGAACGCGCCATCGGGCGCGCGGCGTCTCATCCCTCGACCTCCGTGCGGCGTTCGATGACGACGTCATGCCCGTAGTTGCCATCCCGATACTGGACGGCGAGATTCTCGACGGCGGCGAACTCGTCGGTCCACTCGGTGTAGTGGACGAGGTCCCCGACGTGATAGCGCAGTCGCCACTGCGGACGCTGTGCGGGCGCTGGCTCGGGTGCAGTAGTCTGAGAACGGTCTGTCTGGGCCATCACCGGCCACCCCCAGTCGTCGAGTGGACAGTCTCACGGCGTCGCTGGTGGCAGCGAACTGAACGAGGGGGCTGGCGAGGGAACCCGAATCTATCTAGCGGGAAGGTTTTTACAACTAACTGGTTAACAAAGTGACTGCTGTCAGCGGTCCAGTCGTGAATCCTTGGTTCTCGCGTCCGGTGGTCTGGTACTCCCACCGGACGCTTCGGCCTGATACACGAACACCGATGTGTCTCCCAGCCGCGGCCATCCTGTCTGTCGTGGGCTTGGCTGTGGTGCTGGCAGTCCGTCGCAGTGAGCGCCCGCGTGTGCCTGCGCGACAGTAGTCCTGCGCGGGTCATTGGGGCTCACGCTCCTGGCGGGCAGCACCATCGAGACCGGGCTCATCGAGGTGCTGGTATTCATCCAAGGGGACAGTAAATTTCGCGAGCTCAGTAGTCTGTTTCACCGCGAGTGCCAGCTCCTCACGACGGTGGCGGTCACCGGCCGAGGCGGCGAGTTGCTGGAGCGTCTCGGTAGCTAAGTCGGCCAGCAAGACGCCAGTGAGAGTGTTGTCAGCGTCGTCAACGGCGGTGACGAGCAGCCGTGGGGCACTGTCGAGTTTAGTGAGGACGACGACCGCGCCGACGGCGGGCGTCATTGGTCCCCTCCCAGCGGGGCGCTTCTAATCGACCAGTGTTGGTCGGGGTTCGACGGCCGTCTGTGGGTCTCAGCGCTGGCTGGGCAAGTTAGTGAGACGGGGCCAGTCATGGCCGGTCGGCCTCCGTCGGGGAGTGATCACCGCCGTCGGCGACCGGCCGCGGGCGGTCACAGCAGCTAGCGAGGGTGTTGGCCTGGTGGGCGAGCAGGCGTCGTCCAGCGTCAGTCAGGGTATACGCGTTGGTGCGGTCGTCGAGGGGGGCACAGTCAACGAGCTGGTGCTCGATGAGCTGGTCGAGGTTCTGGTAGAGACGGCTGTGATTGATCGGGTCGCTGTAGCGCTCATCGAGGTAATCCTTGAGCGCGAGGCCGTAGGGTTTCTCGTCGATGGCAGCGATGGCCTGCAAGACGTCCCGCTGGAAGCCTGAGAGGTCGTAGTAGGTTGGCGAGCGATGCGTCTCGTCGTGGGTCGGCGTTTGCTCAGTCATGAGTTCAGTGCGACGCCGTTATTTTTTGTTTATCTCAGGGATTTGCTCAGGTTCATCTCGCCCCGAACAGCGCCTCACATGTTTGCTGTTATCCCACAGCCTATTAGTTGTTGCCCCACAGTTAACTTCTGTATGGACGCCTTCAAGATTAGGCAAGTTCTTTTCGGGCCCTATTCGACAGTATTGGTAAGAATGCCCGGTGGTCGGAAACCAGAGACCGAAGATATTGAGATCCTCCGCTTGATTGCTCTCCACCCAGGTCCGGGTGTAGCCTCAACGGAGCTTGCTGATCTTTTAGAGATGACTCAACAAGGAATAACACCACGTCTCACGTCTTTAGCTGACGATGGTCTAGTCCAATATCGGACAATCGGTGGGACTAATGTCTATACACTCACGTTAGAAGGTCAGGAATATGTTGCACGTCGACTGATCAGCAATTACGAAGATGGTCGCCAGTAGGCACTGCCACCGCTTTTCTTCTTTTCTATGTCACCTCGCTTGTGTAGCTGAGTGAGTCGATAATGAGCCGACTGCTGGGTAATATCGAATACTCTCGCTACTTCTGTAGTTGTCAAGGGCCAATCGGAGTTCTCTAACAACTTTTCAACCGCGTTATAGCTTAATTCTCTGTTTCCCTCTGGACTATCACCACTCATTAGGTGGTATTTAGCTGTTATCCAACAAAGAACTTATGGTGGTGGCGTAACATAAGCCAAGTATAGGAACGCACGCGTCGCTGGTCGATTTCTGCGGTCAGGAAATCGCCCCGGTGTTAGAGCACCGAGGCGCGTGGTTCCAGGAAAGAACCAATGGCAACTACGCAAGCCAATCCCCAAGAACGTATCGCCCGCGACCGACTGACCCAGCAGCCGTGCTTCGTCGGCATCGACGGTGACGACGCCGGCCATTACTGGGACAGCTACGAATCTGCTATTGTCGTCGTCGACCCAGATCTGAATACCGAGAAATTCGAACTCGACGAGACGCCCTGTCAAACCCTCCGAGACTGGTGTGAGCACACGCGGCAGAAGCGTGGCTGGAGTGTCGGTCCGCATGTTGGCGGCTCACTGGTCGGCGACCTTGTTCGAGGTGTCGAAGCATGAGCTGTACCGTCGACGATCGAAAGCAAGTCCGGCGGGCTGCCCGGGCGATTCGAGATGCGGTGCCGACCATCGCCGTTGACGTCGTTGCGCCGAACGCGAGTCGACACGACGCGTGGACGCTCGACGCCGTGTTACGTGACCGAGAGAGTGTGCCGCCCGAAGTGCTGCGGGAATTAGCGTTGGCCGGGTTGACGCTGCAGCCGGTGCCGTCGCAGGCTGGGTATCAGCATGTGGTAGCGACGATATAGACAATTTACGGCTAATTGGTAACAAGACGTTTCAGGGATTCTAATCTCATTCTGGACCTTTCCCCCATCATGATCGATATTTGGAGGGCTACTCGCCGGGGCTCCGTCAATACGGGTGCCTGCCGAGGCTAGGGTAGAATGCTTACCCAATCGTCGCGGAGTGGAGTTCATCATGCGCTATCCCTCACTGAGGAATTCGCGTCGAATTTCCATCTTCTCGCGTTCCGTGCGCTCGTCATAGTGCTGGTCCAGCACGTCCTTGAAGACGTTCGACCGGTCAGAGACGACCTCTTGGGGCGTCCCGTTCCGGAGGTGATCAGTTATCGATCCACGCCGAATACCGTGTGGCGAACGTGAGGACGGACACCCGGCACGCTTACCATGGCGCCTATACTCGCACGTCTCCGGATCCTTGTCGTGAGGGCAACCGCCAATTCCACACGGCTGCGTTATCCGGTAAATCGTCTCCCGGACCGCGCCCTTGCTGAGCCGGCCTTGTGAGCTGGTGATTAGCGGCTTTCGCCGGTGGTCGTCGACAACGTTCTCGCGGTTGTGTTTGAGGTAGCTTCCCCGGAATGTGCATACATCGAGGATTGTGAATACATCTGCGTCTGACCCCGGGAGGTCGTAGCTTGATCACCGCTACAGAAAGGTTAGCCCCACTTCGACTCCGTTCCATCTGCATCAGCCAAGGCACATGTACTGAATTGGATCTGATTCGTGAGATAATCATGACCAAAGAGGGCTGCTGCGTTGCTCCGACTACAATAAGTGATGAAAACAGTAATCCAACAATTGTCTCTTTCAACGGCAGGAAAGATATATCGGTGGGGAATTATAGAATTGAATCGAAACTTGCAGACTACAAATAGAGAATCTACTCAGACCCGGCCAAGGATACCTGAAACTATTACGTCTCTTGGGTCTGTTGAAAAATTAGAGCAACTGTATGTAGCCAATCCTAGAACTGTCTTAATCCATCTGTTGGGCATTCTTGGGGTAGGAAATGGCCTTATTTTAAGTTTGTTTACGGTTATTTATGATTTTGGCGACTTGCTACCGGCCCAGGGCACGGCTGTTACATACCTTTCTGCAATTGCGGGGGCTCAAGCAAGTGTTCTGGCAATTGGGGTGTCTGTCCTTTTGTTGGGTTTCGAGCTGATCGCTAATAGGTACTCTACCCAACTGACATCAATTATACTTGAAAACCCAGTTTTCCCGACCACATTTGCACTTTTAATCGGGTCAATTGCACTCGATCTCTGGCTCATTTTCAATATAGAAGGGCTCTATGCCCCTATTTCGATTTTTGGTTACACGGAATTAATATCGATAATCGTGGGACTCCTTCTGTACCTCACTGCCCCAGTAGCCTTCTTATCGGCTCTAACTTTGTATTTCACAGTCCGTCATGGGGTAAGAAATGGCACACCTGAGGGTGTCGTAAAGTCCTTTAGAAACCAACTGTCCCCAGACAAATACGTGTCCCAGGCCCTCCAATCAGAGGAAGATGAAACAATCCTCCATCCCTTGGCGGACCTCAATTTTATAATCTCAGATTCCATTCAAAAGCAGGAACCGCGAATTGTACATATGGCATTCGATGTTTATTCCTCAAAGTTACTTGCTGCCACAGAGCATGCTATGGAAGGGGAACGAGTTGACCTTCTTTCGGACGCAAACGGGGATTACGGTGGGCCTCTGTTTAAGCCTGTATTGAAGTCCCAATTACCCAGAATAATCAACGCAGATCTTCAATCTCAGCAGGAGATAACAGAGAAAGCATCAAATCTACTCCAAGAATTGTCTAGTAATACACAAAAAGATGAGGAGTATAATTTGGCAGTCCCGATCGCCTTTAGCTATGTCCGAATAGTCGATAAAGCACCTCTAACTCAAAATACCGAGAACTATCTCTCGAATATTATAATCAATCTTGGTGATCTTATCCGAGCAAGAATCCACCAAGGTCAGTATTCAAACGTCGTCACGATTTGTCGCCACTCGATGACAATTGTGGATTCAGATGTTTCACCCCAGAACAAACCGGCGAAACAAATTCTCTATGCATTTTTAGGTGAAATTGCGGATTCCTTCGTTTCTATTGAGGATACATATAGAGGCAGCCCTCTCTTAGTTCTGGGTGGCCAGGTAAGCGATACTAGATCAGAAACAATACGCGAACTAACGAAGTTGTTTTTGAGGTGTGTCGCTTTGTTGATTGACTCGTCACCTGACTCTGAGCAATCCCAGCGCATTCAATCTCTTTGGGAGACCGTTCTTACAATATCTAGAAACACAGTGTCCGACCGATATCTGGAGATACTCTGCCAAGGTGTTATTGAAACTACTTTATTGTTCCAAGAGAAGTCGGCTGATTTCGATCAAGAAGAGTGGACCAACCTTCTTGCTCGGACGATGGAACACCAAGGCCCAGAAACAGTGCTTAATGCATTTGACGCAATTGGAGACCGAAAATACACTACGAGTTCACATTGGGGAACGGAGAAATTTTGGGATGACTTAGATTCGAGGAATTATTCCTCAGGAATTCTTCCATCAAGTCAACATCCTACATCGACATATTCGAATACAGGTGCAATAAACGAAATCAGGGACCAAGTGCTTGATGAATATCGAAGACGAAACTGGGATAATAAATTCATTCGACGGTTCGTTCAGAATCGTCCTGGCGCTGTCGAATCCGGTCTCTCTATAAGAAAGACAGATGTGGAATTTGACCCAGTAGATTACCTCTGCCGAGATAAACGCAACCGAGCAGTTCATCTCGTGATATGTGAGAAATTCTATGAAGAAATGCTATCTCAATTGGATTTGACTGGTATTCAGAGAACCATCATCATCTCAGCAAGAGAGCCAGAAGAAACAGAAGAAATCAGGGAAGCCCTTGAATATGATGACTTAGAGATATGCTTGATGGATTTCGTGGACCGCCCGGAGCCATCCCAAACCCAACTTAGAGAATTCTTCCGTGATGCAAGGTCAAAACAGGAAAATAGCGGAACAGACATCAAAAGAGCTCCCAAGACGCAGTCTACTATTCCTGATTACGGATAACCGTTTAACGTATTCTTTGCCCGTTGGATATCAGATACCAGAAGGGGGGAACAGTTTCTCCCTGTACTTATATCCAGCAATCGAATTTCCTTATGATCAAATGTGTCAACTATGTGATCAAATATAACCTCTGGCTCTAATAACTTTCGACAGTGTTTACACTCCCCTACTAAGCGTGACATAGCAGGATCTCCTCTAAATATTGCTTCGCTCACCGCATAATTTGGATAGCCGCAAACACATTCGTAGGGTAGTGCCACTAGCGAAAGACCTCCAACTAACTCTCGACCCGGCTGACTAGGTTCCGTGTACTCTAGATGGCTACCTTCGGTTAGAAACGAATATTCTCCCCTCTTTCGAATGACAATATTATACTCTCGACCCATTATCGGGATCGCTCCTTACATTGATGTTCACTTGTCATTGGTTATAAAATATTGTTTAAAGGTACCAGAGGAAACCATGATTGACCCATTCACATATGGGTATTTACACTCAAACGTTATGGAGATCTCCTCTCTGCTGTTCCAGCTTCACCTCCGTGGGCTGCTGGTAGTAATGCTCGTTAAGCATGTCTCGGCCGACATTCATTCCGGTGCTGATGATCTGACGGGAACGGCCTGACTCTGAAATTATGGGATGCTTCCGTAACGGGTCGTGCGCCAGTTCAGCGACTCGCCGCCCTTCCGATCCTATCATTGATATCCACTCATATTTTGTTGTAATATAATCTGAAAATCCGAAAGATGGCTTAGACTAAGTAAAGGTTATATCACGCGATTTTAATGACATAACCATCCAGATGACTCAGAAGACAATTGGACAGAACACCGGTCAATCGGGCCGGGTGAATTTGTCGGGACCTGAACTCGACCAATTCGATGCGGAGGTTGGAGACACCATCAAGGTTGATGTCGCCGAATCGAAGGGAATCGCCAAGGCGATTATCGAGAACAGCACGGAGAGTGAGTTCGTGATTGTGTCCAAACCAGCAGCTGATTCATCATCCACGGAGGAAATCGATGAGTAGCAAGCACCCCTCTCTTTTCGAGAGCTGTCAGCCACGAGACGATGTCTTAGACGGCTCGCTCCAGGAGGAACAGTTTGCTGCGAAACTATCGACTGTCGTCCACAACCCTGAGAAGGCAGCTCCAGTCTATCGAGACCCCGACTCGTTCTACGATATGACCTACCCCACGGAGGGGCTCCGTACGCTGCTTTCCAATCTCACAGGCCGTTTCTTGGCAACGACAGAGTACGATCCGGGATCGTATACCTCGAGTATTCTCTGCCTCGACACACGATTCGGTGGTGGGAAAACGCACGACCTCATCGCGTCGTACCATCTTGCCGAGAACCCTGCCGATATTGACGATCTCTCGCACTACCTGCTGGACGGTGATGAGGAACTTGCGGCTGATTACCAGAGTGCGGTAGACGAGGGCCTCGACATCGCAACGGGGGTCTTCATCGGAACGAAGGCTGATAGCAAGGATGCCCGCCATGCTGACGATGACCCGAATGCTCCGAACGCTCGGACCATGTGGGGTGAACTCGCGTACCAGCTCTACGGGCTCGATGGCTACGAGTACCTGAAGGACTACGACCAAGACCGGGACGCACCCGGTGAGGGGACGCTCTCGAAACTCTTCGCTCAGTACGATCAGCCGGCTCTCATTCTGATTGACGAAATCGCCGACTACATGAACAAAGCCGCGGGGACACCTGTCGGCGACAAGACGCTCGCCGATCAGACGCTTTCGTTCGTGATGGCGCTCCTCGAAGCGGCTGCCGAATCGGAGCACGTCACGGTCGTCTACTCCATCGCGGATACGGCGTTTGGTGAGCAGGCTGACCGGGTTCGTGATGGCGTCCGTGATCACATTGAGGAGGTCAACGAGATCGGCCGCCGGCAGCACAAGACGGTCACGCCGACCGATGAAAACGAGATCGGACAAGTCCTCCAGCACCGACTCTTCTCGGAAGTACCAGAAAACGCCGCGCGCGAAGCCGCTGACTCATACTTCCAATTCTATGACCAGGAAGACCGGCAGTATCCACAGGAAGCCACCGACGCTGGCTACGTGGATGTCCTCGCTCGCGAATACCCCTTCCATCCCTCCTTAATCGACGCTCTCACGGACAAGATCGATACCATCCCTCGATTCCAGCGCACGCGTGACGCCCTCCGCTTGCTGGCTCGAGCCGTCTACTACCTCTGGAATCATCAGCCCGACAGTTACGACCGCCACTGGATTCGGATTTACGACCTCACAGTCGCCGACGACGATCCCGGTGGTGGGATTCAGACGATCCTTCGCGAGCGGCTATTCGACTTCGTCGATCTCGGTCCCGCAGTGACCGCCGACATCTACGACGACGATGGTACCGCGCACGCCCAGCTTGAGGATCGTAAATGGACCGAAAACGGCCTCCCGCCGCTCGGCACCCACCTAACAACGACAGTTCTCTGGCACAGCCTCGCATATGGTGAACAGGCCGCAGGCCTAACTCACGCCGATTTGAACCTCGCCATCGGTCATCCTGATCTGAACTTCGACGACTACGATGCCGCACTATCCGCACTCCGGGGCGACGATATGGATGTCGCGTGTTACTTCCTCTACGAGGAAGAGCGCCTCCGGTTCAAGCAAGAACCAAACCTGATCCGGATCATCGACCAGCGAATCGAGTCTACCCCCGAAGCGAGCGCTCATTCGCGTTTCGAGAACCGACTCACCTCAAAGGAAATCGGCGATGGTGGCTTCCAGCCGGTGGAGTTCCCTGAATCGCCGGCGGACTTACCGGATACCCCGGATACGCCGAAGCTCGCGATGATGCATCCGGACACCGCTGCTGTCGAAGACGGGGGCGATACGCCGCCGAACCGGGTAACTCAGCTCTACGAGCAGCAAGCCGCAAAACACGAGGGAGAGACTGAGACGCGAATCTACAAGAACTACGCTCTGTTCCTCGCCCCTGACGCTGATCGAATGGATGCGGCAATCGACGAGGCTCGCCGTCTTGAGGCAATTGAAGCCCTGCTTGATAGCCCTGAGCAGAAAGCCGACCTCTCCTCGGAACAGATCGAAGAGCTCCGAGAACGGAGCGACGAGGCACAGCTGATGCTCGGAGAGCTCGTTCGGAACGTCTACCGGCACCTCTACTACCCTGACCGGGACGGGCTCACCCACATCACAATCGGTGCGACCGAATCCAACGGCGGGACGACACTGGTCGATGCGGTCCAGACAACGCTTGAGGATAAGATCGTGAAACGCGACGCCGGTGCTCGTGGGTCTGCTCACGTCCAACAGAAACTCTGGCAGCAGACCCAGGACGCTATGTCCACCGAAGCGCTGGTCAACCAATACGCGAAGAAGCCGGGGCTGGACTACCTCTTCAGTACGAAACCAATTCGAGAGACTGTCTCATCTCTCGTTAGTGACCACGGGTACGCATACTGGGATGGTGAGTCTGGTACTGCATACTGGGCCGGGACGACAGAGCCGTCGACGTGGCCACACCCGGAACCGTTCGCGGAATCCCCTGATGTCGAGACCTCGATTCGGGACAGCGATGTCCAGATCGGGAGCGTCTTCGTCGTCTACCGAGATATCGACGCGCTCGTCGACGACCACCTCGACGAAATCGACCGGCCAGAACAGACGGTTGCCACCTGTGCTGAGTGTGGGGCGGAGGTTGAAAACCCAGAAGGTAGCGAACCCTTCTACTGTGAGGAACACCAGTCCGATACGACCTGTAGTTCCTGCGGCAAAGAGGTCGCTAGCGAGCAGCTGTTGGACGAACGCGGTCGATGCCAGGAGTGCCAGCCCGACGAGTCCTGGGAGGCAAGCAAGAAGATGATGTCTGCCTCACGGGCGTTCTCGGAAGTCCGCCGTGATGCGGAATCCAAGGCCAGAACCGACCGGACGCCGCTGCTTGAAGAAGTGACCATCCAGGTCGGTGGTGACGAACCTTTCCAAGCGGCCAAGTTCATCAGTCAGCGACCTGGATTCAAAGCCCGCGAAGATGCGGTGACGGTTCGAATGCAGTACGAAACCCGGACTGACGACGGGACGTACAGCGCAGAATTCACAGGCTCACCAAACCGATTCCGGGACGTGATCGACCAGCCCGGCTCGTTCGGCGATGATCGAGAGACCATCCAGTTCCGCTTCCAGTTTGACGAGCCCGAACCGATTACTGACGAGGGCGACGACCTCCTCGCTGCGCTCGACAACGACCTCGATGCGGGTAACATCGACGTCCGAGTCGAAGGGCGTGGCCCGATCCAGGCGAGCTCGGAGGTGACGGTCTGATGGCGAGTCGCGGATCGGAATTTGAGGCTGCCCCGGCAGAGGGAACAGAGGAGGATCGGCTAGTCCGCTACGGGACGAGTATGTTTGGTGGCCGCCCAACGTTCACGCTCGTCCGGCGAGAAACAGACGGTGGCGGAGAGTGGACGCTCCATGAACTACTCCCCCGCGAACAGGCTGAAGCCCGCCGTGATCGCCTGGAGCGGGATGGCCGTTCGCTGAGTATCACACCAGTCGAGGATCTCGTCTCGGACATCGCTGGTGACGACCTCCTTTCCAAGCTCGATGGATGGACGTGGGATGAGTGGGCCGGCGTAAAGGTCGCACGGCTTGACCCGACCCGCGTCCGTGCGCTTCAGGATGTCGTCCGGGAGGCGATCGAAGGCACGCCAGGAGATTCATCAGAAGTTCTCACTGGGGGGACTGGGTTCGTGTTCCTACCCGAGACGGCAGGCGTCCGGCTTGCTGTTGCCTTCCGTGGCGTGAAGCCGATCCAGCGTATCGACCGGATGCGGTCGCTGGCTCGAGGCGTTGCACGGATGAGCGATGAGGAGTGTTACTACTGGTACGCGAAGTGTCGGTCCCCGTCGAGTCCGAACGGTGAAAAGGCGCTTCGAGTGTTGCTGACTGACCACATCAAATAGATCAATGACTGAGAACAAGTCTAATCCGGATGCAATTGAGGGACAGAGTCTTGCAATAGAGGGGAAACTCCCACTGAAAGCCGTTGGGATAGAGAATCTGAAGGAGGCAAACCCTAAACATATGCCTCCCCATCGGTATCTTCATCCTTGGTTTGCTCGCCGTCCTACACCTGCGGCTAGGTTAGCGACTTTGGCCTCAATCCTCCCAGAAGGTATTGATTCTGATCAAATACTTAGCTGGATTCAAATTGGCCCCAAAGAAGGAATTGAAGGGGATATTTCGGAATACGTTGAACAAAAGAAAGCTAGTGAGGGAGATAGAAGCGGTTCTCTGGGCGACCATTACGGTTATCCACGCCCATTTACACAATCTCCGAATAAAAAAGAGAGAGATGAAATCCATGAAATACTGGAAGAGACATGGGATGGTGAACTTCCAACCGTCTTAGACCCTTGTGCGGGTGGAGGTGTTATTCCATACGAGGCGATCAGATATGGTTTGCCGACTAAAGTCAACGAGCTAAACCCAGTTCCATCGGTAATATTACAGGTATTGCTGAATTACGCACCAAGAGTTGGCTCATTAAAGGACGATTTGGAGCGGTGGAGCCAGCGTATTGATGATCTTGCGGAGGAGAGACTGGAACAGTATTTCCCATCGGAAGGAGAACATGACTCCGTTGATTCCTATGTCTGCGCTCATGTCGTTACCTGTCCCGACTGTGGAACAGACATACCGTTAGTTTCGAAATGGTCTATTCGCACAAGACGGAGTGCAGATACGGTCATCTCTGTTCCTGAAGTAGGTGAAGATGGCTCGATTGAGTACGATTGTATCATTGAGCCGACGGAGGAGGAACTAGACGGATTTGATCATAAACAGGGGACTGTTTCTCGAGGGGGTGACGCTGAGTGTCTGAATTGTGGGATCGTCACCGAATCAGAGGATATCGTAGATATGCATCAAGACGGGGATTTCAGTTATGACATTATCTGTGTCCGGTATATGGACTCCTCTGGCAGCTACAGCTTCCGAGCCCCTAATAAAGCTGATTACCAAGCTTTAGAAAGTGCCGAACAACGTATTGAGTCCGATTTTGACCTTGCATCCTTCTTGACTACTCCTCTCCCAGAAGGCGAAAAGACCCGGGAACCACGGGAACATGGGATTCACGAATGGAGAGATATGTTCACTCCACGCCAGTTGGTTTCTCACTACGAGTATTATAGGGCGTTTGAAGATAGGAAAGACGAAATTCAAGAAGAATACCCGGAAGATGAAGCAGAGGCACTTCTGACTGTTCTCTCCCTAGTTCCAGGTAAACTCGTTGACTATAATTCCCGCTTTTCACCATGGCATACCGGGAAAGGATATCCCTCGAACGCAATGGGGGGGAAACACCTGTCCCTTGCTAAATCGTTTGCAGATATCAATATGTCAGTCGGTGGTATGGGGAGCTATCAATCTGCTATTGGAAAAATAATTGAATCCTATGAAGAACTGGTATCTTATCTTCCCGATGATGCTTCCCCTGCAGAACTATCTACGGGAGATGCTGCGAATCTCCCTTATCCGGATAACGAAATTGAGGCGGTTGTAATAGACCCCCCCTACTATAGCAGTATTATGTATGCTGAACTGTCTGACATGTTCTACGTCTGGATGAAGGAATATTTGGACGACGTCTATCCCAACCAGTTCCAGTCAGATCTCACAAACAAGGATGACGAAGCGGTCGCGAATCCCAGCCGATTTGATGGCATTGCAGGCGGCTCTGACTCTAAGCGAGAACTAGCAGATAATGAATATGAACAGAAAATGAGTGAAATATTCTCTGACTTATACCGTGTTCTCAAGCCTGGTGGAGTAATGACCGTGATGTTCACGCATAAAGAAACAGATGCTTGGGACACCCTCACTAAATCCTTAATCAACTCTGGTTTTACAATAACATCAACGCATCCAATTTCTAGTGAAATGCCGGCCAGAATCGACACTCAGGATAGCGGATCTGCTGATAGTACTCTGTTACTCACTGGACGGAAGACTACTGAAGGCTCATCCCCACTCGATAGCGATGTACCGACTCTTTGGAGTGATGTACGTGCCGACACAAGGCTGGCCGCGAAAGAAGCTGCACGAGACCTTCTTGATTCAGGCCTTTCTCTCACGAAGACTGATGTTATCATTTCTGCATTCGGGCCAACTTTAAAAGTGTACGCTGATGCCTATCCTGTTGTAGATGATCAAGATGAACCAGTACCGCCGCGGCGTGCATTAGAGGAAGCGCGCGAAGCGGTGACACAGATTCTTGTCGATGAGTATCTAGAGGGGGAAGGTCTTGGTGAATTGGATGACATTACAGAGTGGTATGTACTTTCGTGGCTTGTTCACGAGTCAGATACGTTCAACTACGACGAGGGGCATCAATTAGGACTCGGTATTGGGGTTGATATCGACGATATCAAGCGGTCAACCAAACTCTGGCGAAAGCGCCGAGGAGACATCAAATTGCGCGGTTACGACGATAGGGTTCAGGATATCACTCTTCCAAAAGAAGACCGTTCTAGCCGGAAACCAGTCGATCCAGATGCCATCTCATTCACAATTGCCCTGGATGCGGTCCACGCGGCGATGCATGTTTACGCGAAGCAAGGTGAAGACGTTGCAATTGATTGGCTCAAAGAACGGAATTTCGACACGGATGCACCGTTCAAAGCCACTCTAAAAGCACTTTTGCAGGTACTCCCTCAGGATCATCCTGAATGGGAAGCTGCTCGCGACCTCGCCTTAGGTCGGACCCACGACGCGCTTGGTCTGGAATTCACTCCCACCGATTTCACTGACGCCTCGGAAAACACCCTAGAACAGAGCGAACTCGGTGACCACGCCTAACTCGAAATCCCTCCAGCATGACTAATCTACATGAACACAAGTGGCAGTCCATCTACGAGAGCAAACCCGAACAGGGGCGAGCCCACTTAGTCAAGGATTTCTACGAACCCGCACTGGAACGCAGTCAGCAATACGACCGGATAGCGGGTTACTTCTCCAGTACGGCACTTGCGGCTGCTGCCAACGGTGTTCACGCCCTCGTCGAGAACGACGGTGAAATGCGCCTCATCGTCGGCACCGACCTCTACGAATCAGACCGACCGGTCCTTGAGACGCTCACCGACCGTCTCGAGGAAAACCTCGAGGACCTGGATGACGAACGCTTGGATGCGAATCTCCGTATTCTCGCGCGTCTCCTCCGCGAGGGACGGATCCACATCAAGGTCGCCTATCCACGCTCTCCCTCTCACGACTGGGAGATCTTCCATCCGAAAGTTGGACTCTTCCACGATAGCGACGGAAACACGATTTCGTTCGAAGGTAGCGTCAACGAGACTGTCGGCGGCTGGGCACGCAACTACGAGCGGTTCAAAGTTCATCGGTCGTGGGTTCCTGAACAGGCGGGCTACGTCGCCGGCGACGAGGAAACCTTCGAGCGACTGTGGAGTGATGAACACCCCTTCGTCGAAGTGTATGATCTCCCCGAGGCGATCGAAGAGGACATCATCGATTGGAAAGCTCCCGACACCGAGAGCGATCTCCAGGAAGCGATCCAGATTGCGAACGGTACAGCTCCGCCGACGGGCCGCGACAAAGCGAACATCATTCAGGATGGACCACTCTCGCCCGGTGGGCTCGCACTGGCCGAGGAAGCGAGTACGATCACGCCGTGGCCTCATCAACGAGTTGTCTCAGACACACTCGTGAACACGTATCCGCAGAGCTTCCTGCTGTGTGACGAGGTGGGACTTGGGAAGACGATTGAGGCCGGCCTGACGCTCTCCCGGCTAGGCCTCACTGGCGAACTCGAAACCGGGCTGTTGCTGGTTCCGGCAAGTCTGCAGCGACAGTGGCAGGAAGAGCTCTGGGAGAAGTTCAACATCAATGCCGTTCAATTCGACCGGGACACAGCGGGCGATCACGTTTTCCGGGACGTTCGTGGTCGCGACCACTATCCACCATCGACAACGGACCTCGACCTCACCGGCGAGTGCGAGTGGGCGGACAGCCCCATCTGGCGGTTCCTCTACGAGCAACAGTCGACTGACACCGACGCATCATCGCCGCTGGATGGGCCGACGGTCGTCATTATGTCGTGGCACACTGCTCGTCTCGATGATCGATGGGATCAGGTCGCTCCCTTGGACCGGGTATCCGACCGGTCTCGGGACGTCATCCCGGCAAGCTGTCGCGGACGTGATCACGATACGGAAGACCGGATGGGTGTGTGGGACACCGTCATCGTCGACGAGGCGCACAACGCCCGGCGCGGCAGTAATTTCTACGTCCTTCTCGAACAGCTTCGCGATTATACGCACGCCTACTACCTCCTGACTGCTACTCCGATGCAATTGC
This sequence comes from Haloarcula amylovorans, assembly GCF_004681185.1. Lineage (GTDB taxonomy): Archaea > Halobacteriota > Halobacteria > Halobacteriales > Haloarculaceae > Haloarcula > Haloarcula amylovorans. Next base: position 140,607 of record NZ_SRIF01000006.1, read on the forward strand.
ACTCTGGCGAGCTCTACGATCTGATGCAGCTGTTGGATCTTCCGGGTGGTTGGGATAACCGGGATACCTTCGTGGAATTCTTCGAAACCCGAGACGGACTGTCGCAAGCCCTCAACGAGGTTCTCGACAACCCTAATTCAGAATCCGACGAAGCGGAGGCTTCCTGGAACACGCAAGCCACGCTCGATGGACTGGAACACCAGGACCGGCTCCCGACAGATCGACCATTCTCCTCAAAAGCCTTCCAGCAGCTTGCAGACGAGCTCGAGATCAATGAGGACGGACAGGACCGTGCCATCGCCAAAGAGCGTGTGCTGACCGCGTGCCGGCTCGCACGGGCTTATGGAGACACCTACGACGGCTATCTCGACCACGTCGACGACGCGATGGCGGACTATGACATCGACCGCTTCGAGGCGAGCGAAGATACGAAACTCAAACGACTCCTCTATCCTGAAGACGCCGACGAGTGGTTGATGGCGTCCCGTAGCGACCGGCAGGACGCACTTGACGAACTCTCTCCGGGCGGTTGGCGAGTTATCCGCGATGTTCTCGCGGAGTCGACGCCCGTCGACGCGCTCATCCATCGGAATACACGGGACACACTCCGGAAGTACGAGGCGGTCGGGCTCCTCGATACAACCGTTCCGAACCGTAATCCCGAACAACGGAAAATCGAACTCACCGAGGAGACACGGGCGGTCTACGACCAGATCGACGAGTATACCCGTGAGTTCTACAAGCGAGCCCAACAGACTGACGAAGCCCAAACACGCGCCATCGGGTTCGTGATGACCACGTACCGGCAGCGACTCACGTCGAGTGTCTATGCGATCAGTCAGAGCCTGAAACACCGGCTTGAGACACTCCGGGCGCAACGAACCGTGCTTGCCGGGCGGGAGCGCGCTCGTGATCGGGACTATAGTGATGCGGAGCAGGTCGTCCTCGAAACGCTACAAAACGCCGATCTCGACGACGGGGACGTTCTTGATGAACTCGACGCTAGTAGCGACGACTTAGACCTCTCTGAACTCATTCCGAGCGTGACTGAAGAGGGGAAACAGCTTATCGAGGAAGAAATCGAGGCTCTGGAAGCGTTCGTCAACGACTTAGACTTGGTTGATACAGACCCGAAGATTCAGCAGCTATACAACGACCTCGACGAGCTGGACCGTGCTGGACACAACCGGGTGATTGTCTTCACGCAGTACGCGGACACAATGGATTTCATCCGGGACAGTCTCTCGGATCTTCTCGGAGCGACTATCGCGACGTACTCCGGTCGTGGTGGCGAGCTGTACGACCCCGATTCTGAAACGTGGAAGCACGTCGGGAAAGAGCGCGTGAAGCGTGAATTCTCACGAGATGATGGGCAGGTCGATATCCTCGTTTGTACCGACTCCGCGAGTGAGGGGCTAAACCTCCAGGAGTGTGGGGCGCTCATCAACTACGACCTGCCGTGGAACCCGATGAGGGTTGAACAGCGTATCGGTCGGATTGACCGTATCGGCCAACGATTCGACGAGATTCGCATTCTCAACTACAGCTACGAGGATACGGTTGAGACGGACATCTATGATCGCCTCGACGACCGAATTGGCCTCTTCGAAAACGTCGTCGGTGATATGCAACCAATACTCTCCGGCGTCAGCCAACAGATTCGGGATGCGACCTTGAACGCGGACAGCGCTGACGACCAGGCTGCGGTCGAATCAGCTGACCGCGAGTTCTCTGAAGAACTCGAAGAACGCGATCAGGGCGACCGCGTCGATGTCGGAGAGTCCCTTGAGGACGTTGACGACCTCGTCGCTCAGGACGTCGTCGACGAAGCAAAACTTGATGCGTGGCAGTCCTACGGTCACCCGGATCTCGTCGATGTCGGCGAGGAGGAATACGAGTATCAACCTCCATTCGAGACACCAAGCCTTCAGCCAGTGTTGGTCGATAACGACGCTCTCGCCGAGGCCGGTGTCGAATTTACCCCGGTTCACGAGATTGACTTCGAGTACGATGACGGGGACTTCGACTTTGCGAACAGTACATATCGCCTCTCAGTAGGTGACGCACCGATTGAGGTCCCAGCCGGGGATGGGGAACAGACGATTGCACAGGCAATTGCGACAGCTGCTGATGAAGTGGCGGTGACGTTCTCGGCTGTATGTGCTGACGAGTTCCCATCGGTTCAGCATCTTGCGCCAGGTCATCCACTCCTAGGACAGCTCCTCACAGTACTGCAGGATGTGAGTGAGGAGCCGTCGCGATTCCAACAGCGAATCGTGACCCGACCCGACCAAGACCAGGAGCCAGTAGTGTGTGCGTGGGGGCGGGATGGCGTGTTTACCCGGATTGCAGGCGATGGGACAGTAACTGAAAATGGACCGATGGATTCCCTTCCGACGTGGTGTGATCAATTCCTCGATAACCGAGAGAAGTCTACAAAGCAGCCTCAGTAGCTGGGTAGTTTTGTAAGCATGGACTTCCCAGATGAATCAATAGATGCTGAACACTGCTCTTGAAGCAAATCTCCGCGCTATCGGGGACAGTACGAGACTGGAAAGTTTGCTGTTGACTTGATTGGTCGAGAAGGATACGACGTCGATCCAACCGACGTGAGGGGTCCGGATGGGGGGAGAGATGCACTTTTGAACGCTCGGGAAAATCTGGCGTGCTCCGTTAGCTATCTCTTTGTGGCTCCGATTTGACTCGGACAATATGCCGAAGCCAGATATTGAAGTCTTGGACGACGGCGACGCCTATCCATATTCGTCGCATATCAGCGTAGACGGTACAGAACTCCAGCTGGGCGATCTTCTCCTCGTGTTTGAATCCCCCGACGATAATGGTGTCAGCTTCTTTGAGCGCGTCTTTGGGTTCACTTGGCCGGGAATCATCACTCACGTGGTCGATGGGCCGGTTCCTGCTGAGTTCCACAATTACGAGGACTTTGGCGCAGATCTCGATAGCGGGAAGTTAGCGGTTGCCAGCGAACGCGAACAAACGAGCTTCTTCGTCGACGATGACACCGTCCGCACTATCACCCTTTACCGATACCAGTACCAGGGTGGGTGGCAGCCGATCCTGATCGATGAGCAACGAGATCCACTTGAGAACACCCCCTTCAATGAATCAATTACTCTCTGTGAGGATGGAGAGCAGGTAATTGAAGAACTACTCGGGACGAGTTCCCCTGAGGAGAAGCAGGAGGTTGAGCATATCCGCGAATTTCTGCGGTCTGCTGGTTATGAACTAGATCCCTGATTCAGACGGTTAAGCCTCTCACTCACCGATTCACATATAGTAGAAATACTGTGGCCGAACCTCTGAAATGGACTCAGTATCTACTTCGGAAAGGATTGTGCCGACACGCTTTGCAACACTCACGGTTGCTGGCATCCGAATTGCGTAGTCAGATGTATTCCAGTCGAGTTTTGTGAAAAAGAGAATCTCCTTACAGATCTCTAACGAGGGTGTCTCACAAATCTCGTCAGGCCGGATCTCAATCGGTGATGGTACTCCACTCCCCTGATAGGTCGTCTCTTCCGGGACATATCCAGATGTGTAGAGATAGTGGATGTCGTCATCAGGGACGCTCAGGAGGGTTCCCCGCATGGCGGGGTAATCCGTAGGTGGGAACAACCTGATCTTTGGCCGCCTACGAACCCATACTAGATCTAAATCGCGAACACCGTCTGTGGCATCAAGTAACCCTTCACGCTCTTCTTCCCAGAAGACAGATGGCTTATGAAGGACGAACCGGCTGGGACGTGTCCCTTTCTGAGCTTCGTAGTATTCCAGAATCTGCTCACCTACCTGTCTAGCCGCCTCATATGAGAGGTGGGGAGATCCATTCTCATCCTCGGTGATATCCGGGAGTGGATCGCTCTGAAGGATAATATGGTCCCGTCCGTGAAAGACGTGAGCAAGAGCAGCTCGGATTACATCATCTCCTTCGTCTCGCTCCCTGTAGAACGAGAGCCCTGCGTAGCAGTGTCCATCTTCGATCTGCCGAGTTTTCCAGGGATGCCCTCGTTGAGACTTGTATAGAAGTCCGACTGTGAGATTCCAGGCCCGAGATGCTCGCTGTCGGTCAGTACGGATCGCAAGTGTGGATGGCTTAATCAGCTGTGTGGGGATTCGAGCCTCCATCCCGATTAGTTTGATTCGATTTCGCAGGTCAGAACCCTCCGACTGGATTCGCGCATGGTCCTGGTTCTCTGGAGTACACGCGTCCATCACTTCTTGTGGAATACAGACGATGATTGCGTTCGGCTGAACGGAATCCCGTTCGATTATCTCGATGTCTTTCCGCACTAGCTTCAGGAATCGCTCCATCCGGTCTCTGGGGGTTGATTTACTCGTAACAGATTGGATGTCCCGTCGACGAATCTGGCGTCTCCAGCCCTTTTTTGCATTAATAGAGAGATTGAGCGGGGAACTCTTACCTAGGCCGGGATACGGAACTTGCCACGGATTATCACTTGTTCCTGGATGGATCCCGACCTCCATATCGTGAAGTAGTTCAGTTAACCGGCGTATCGAATCTCGATCGCCGATAATCCCGAGTTTGATTGTGTGGTGTCCTTCCTCATAGAGCCGTGGACCATATCTTATAAGGCCTCGCTTGGGAGAGGTTTCAGTACCCCCTTCAAACTGAATCTCTGGCTCCTCGAGGTGACGAAGCGTGAACGGGGAATCTTGAGGCGTCATTGTTCAATTCCACCTGTGTTTTCGAGATCAGACGCTGACTCGATGAGCTCGTCACGTTCGTCTCCGTCTTTGGGTGGGCGGACATTGAGGAACAGCGAGTCAACTCTGGTTACTTCGAGTTCCTTTATGACGGGTATCTTTTCGCCCATAAATCGGTCAAGTTGGGTCTGATCGGACATCAGTAGCTCTTCCCAGACACGCAGCTGGCGGTCGTACTTACTATTCTGGGCGTGGAAGCGGTTCGGTGAGAAGTCGTTTTGGAGCCGTGATTTACGCTCGCCTTTTACAGGCCGACGACCGTCAGAAGTGAAGACCTGTGTGGGTAGCAGAACGTAGTAGTACTCTTCCGCATAGCGTCGCACTCGTACTTTGACACCACGATGGATGACATCGGGGTAGGAGTCTAACTCCTTTGCAACCCAAGATCGACCTAGTTTCCGCTCGGTGCCGTGCTTTTTGCGGTCGAGTTCTGGGTATACCGTTGTTCCTTTCTCACGGTCGATGAGACAATCGTTATCTCTCGCAACAAGTGTAAATATCCCTCTGAGAAGCGATTTTACGATGTTTTCGCCCTCTTCCTCTTGAGCACCCGTTCGAAGGAACTCCTCGAAATCTCGTGTTTCGAAACGGTCCTCGTGGAGGTAATGACGAGTAGACCCTGGAAGATGGTCCGGATGAACCAGAGAATATAACTTCCGCTCGTGAAGCTTGATGGGAAACGCCTCGTTGTTGTAATTATAGACGCGAGCTGACTCGGCTTCCTCCGTCGTCTCTATGATGTACAGTGTCTCAGGGTAGTGGGTTACCTGAAACAGATTTGTCGCATATTCTGTTTCTTCCGTAACTGGTTCGTACGAGTGAAGATATGGTTCGTACTGGAACCGTTCTGTTTTCTCGAGTTGATGAGCTTGTTGACGGAGATCATCGTATGTACCTACGAAAACATGGGTATCGATTGCAAAATCTCGGAACTCATCTACATCGGTATCATCTAGCCGATCTACGACCTCATCGTTGACGCTGTCTTTGAGTTTTTCGTAGAAGTCGACCAGTTTCTGATTATCGGTGACATCACGATCGAATAGGGCTTTCCAGAGCTGGTCATTAGAGAGTGTCTCCGTAAAAATATAGAAATCAAAACGGTGGGGTTGGGGCTGTTTGATGTATTCGAGGAAATACCGGGCGAGTTCGTCTCTAAAATCGTTCGGGCTGAGGCCTGTGGAATACGCTTTGGCCTCGGCTACCACTTTATCGCCCGTAGCTTTGTTCACAAACTGAATATCGTCAAGTGTGGAGTGGAAAGCTGAATCCCGCTCAACCATGTAATTCAGCCCTTCCATGTACTCAATGACGACTTCCTTATAGTCCTCCCCGCGTCGCGCCGTCCCTTCCCGCTCTTTATATAGATTGTAGATGGGCACGTTGTATCTCGTTACAAGGAAGTCTCGTGTGAATTACTTTTCCCTCAGTCGTTGGATAGTCTACTGGGATTCGACGGTACTTCTATAAAACGAGCGTTAGATATTAGAGATAATGAATCGCGAGGACTTGGGAACGACTCTGCGCCTCCTCAATCACGAACGAGGGGCCGCGGATGCGCTGCCGAAAAAGTCGCTTCACAAGCTCCTCTATCGTATTGATGTCAAATCTGCCGAGCAAGATTTGGACATCGAAATCCCGTATTACTGGTATCTCTTTGGTACTGTCTCTCCAGCTACGCCCTCTACTGTCCCCTCAGCCAGTATTAATGAGCCCGAAGTTGAGGATCGCCTGCGTTCTATTGTCTCTGAAGCTATTTCTGAATATTACGAGCATGGATTAGAATGGCTCACAGACAGAATGTATGATGATGCGCCGTATCAGGTACAGCGGGATTTTCGCGAATTAGATAAGAAAATCCGGACGCTACATACAGAATATCACGATTTCTTTGAGGTTGACCCAAGTAGAGAAGCGGTACTCAGTTCGGTTCACGAAACTTTTGAATCATTTCCAAACGACCGATTCCCGGAGTATGACCGACCGCTAATCAAGTGGTATAATGCGGTCACACGAGAACTCCATTCGCATTCTCCGGACCCCTCCAAATTGATGACGGTGAATGTAACGTTCTGGCGTATATTTGCTCTCGAACTTGCTCAACGACATGCCCAGGGAATGTCTCAGGAAGAGGTTCGTAGGAACCTCGGTATAACCTCATTTGAGCAGGCTCGGAGTTCTGCAATCCTGAAACTTGACGAATTCGAAGAACAAGATCTTGATGCCAAATTTTCTGGATTAGCGACCGAACTCGAATCTGAACGGAGCGCAGCTGACGAACTTGTTGCACCGATTCTTGAACGCCGGGGAATTGCACACGAAGATATCCATCCGGGCCAATGACTAGATACTTCGTAGACACTAACGTCCTCATTGGACTCACGTTTTCTCACGACCGGTGGGCCGTAGAAGCAGAGCGTATTCTAGACGGTCATAACACGCTCTTCACGAGTGAGTTTGTGATCTACGAGTATTGCAGCCGCCCGAAAGGAGGGCCACGAGTTGTATCCGGCCCCGATCAGCTACAGGTTGACCCTGACGATACAGGTGGCGTGTTTGGAACCGTTCTTGAAGACTTTCAAGAGAATGTGGAAGACAATATCCCAATGTACAATCGGGAAATCGATTTACAGCGCTACGATGGACTTTCGTTCGAAAAGATATTAGAGATTTTCTTTGATAATATTGAGGTTCGAAGTCAGGCCAAGCCACACTTTGTGCGACACTTCCAGAACTACTTTTCCTCGCGTGAGATCACTCCCCGGAATGCAAAACGGTGTGTCGAAGACCTTCGAGATCGTGTTCTCTACGACGCAAAGGAGCGGAAAGCCGCACTAATGGATACTGTCCACGTTATGTCCTCCACCTACGATGAACAGGACCGTGCCCGCGGTCTCGTTGATGAGCATATTGGAATTCGAGAGTCCAGAATCCCTCCAGTAGACTCACAGTGGCTTCTTGACGCAATAGGGCTTGCAGAACGCGGGGTGCTTCATCGGGTTGTGACTGGAGATAAGAAAGATGTCGTCCGATATCAGCAACAGTTGACCTCCTTATTTGATGTGTCAATCCTGTATATATTGGACGAGTTCCATACTCACTCCCAAGTCGGCGAGGATACACACGAGATCTTGTGATTACGTACCGACTGTTTAGAAGGACCACAGTCTGTTGATCTCTGCTGATTCTCCTATCGGTAGGACACTCTTAAGCTGTCAGTCTCGCCAAGAGTGAAGTGAGACCGATATCTTGGTAGGGACTGTTCGATGGATACAACGCTTCTTACCGGTCCGGAACACGCCCGATTGGAACAACGGGCATTTCAGCGGGCTGACGACATCGCAACCGGCTCGCTGGGGAGTATTCTCTACATAACGCGGAACGACGCTCGCCGGAGTACGGTTGAGGACAGATGGGCCGCTTCGCACGAACCTCTCCGTCTTCGTGCCGAGACGCTCGATGCGGTCGTTCGAGAGTGGTACGAAGATCTCCAGGGCCCGGTCCAACCCCTCTCCGGACAGTTGAATCGCCGGCTCGCAGAGTACGCACTCGACAGAACAACAGCCGAAACAGATGGCGCTCTCGCCGGCGAACCCGCCTCAGCCGCTCTCGCGGATTCGTTTAGTAGTCGCTTCTCACTCTTCGACGACGCCGGCGTCGAGACTGCCGACGCGCTCGCTGCGGAATTCGAGGGCTCAGTTCTCGATGACCGTATTGCGACAGCGACTGTCGACGCCTACCGCCACTACCAGAACCTCCACGCCGACTACGTCGACGAGTGGGCCTGTACCCGGGGAGAGATGTTCGACGCCGTCGCGACGACAGAGAAGTCACTCTCGGCCCTCTCCCCGGAACTGGACGTCGTCGTCCTATCGGGGTATCATGAGTTCCGTCCTGTCGAACGCCGCCTCATCGAACGTCTCGTTGACGAACTCCCGGTGATCGCGCTGCTGCCGCTCCACCAGGATGGTCGGAGCGGAGTCGACACTGTTGCGGGGGACGCCTTGGAGGTCTACGAAGCGCTGGACTTTGAGAGAGTGGATCTCGAGCCCGTCGACGAGTCCGGACGGGCCTTCGGTACGGTTACCGAGTCACTCTACCGCCCGGACCCTGACACCGTCTCTCTTCCAGACGGACTCCGGTGGCGGGAACTCCCGACGCCCGAGCGCGAGATTCGCTTCGTCGCTCGCGAGCTCCGAACCGAGTTGGCCGGTGGGCGCGATCCCGACGACCTTGCTGTTGTCGTCCCAGGGACGGAGGCCTATTCGGGGTACGTCGAGGACACGTTCGATACGTTCGACATTCCCCACGTCACGACAGCCGCATCACAGCTGAACCGGACGTTTACCGGGAGCGTCGTTCACGATCTGCTGAACCTGGCCGAACCTGACCCGCGTGCTGAGGATCTCACATCCTTGTTAGCGAATCCGCTGGTCGACGTCGTCGACACCGACCAAGCCAACGCCGTCACGGCAGCTGCTCGCCGGCGCGACACCGTTTCTGTGTCGCCCCTGCTCGATGACGTCGACGGCGAGGTCGCGTCCTTGGTCGAGGATCTGCTGGCCACGTTGGAGACGCTCCGAACGGACGACATCGAGGACGCAACCGAGACCCTCCGACGGCTGATGGACGACCGCTTCGACCTGGAGGCGGCGACGGAGGACTACGCCAGCGGCGCCGAGCAGGCCGTCGAACAGCGGGCCTACGACCTTGTGGACGAGGTTCTCTCCTCGTTCGAGTCGCTGGCGGCGGTCAATAGCGATCTTTCCCCGTTGGCACTCTTCACCCGTGCGTTCGACGGTGTGCCGATCCGGGTTCCGCAGCGCGCCGCCGGTGGTCACGTCGAAGTGATGGGATTGCTCGACGCCCGGATGCGCTCGTTCGAGAAGGTGTTCCTCGTGGGACTGACGAGTGAGCACTTCCCGGTGACGCCGGAACGACCGGCCTTCTTCGAGGAGATGACCGACGCCCATCCGCGGTTCGACACCGGCGACGAACGACTCCGTGGCCGCTATCTCTTCGCGACGCTCCTCGCGAACGTCGACGAGCTCACGATCACCACACCGGAGACAGGCGACGACGAATCTGCCGTCGTCCGGTCACCGGTCCTCGACGAACTCCAGCGCGTGACTGGCATCGACCCTGAAGACGGCGTCGACGACCGCGTGGGCTCCCGCGAAGACCTCCAGCGTCACGTCGCTGCAACGGACGACCGGCGTGCGGCAGTCAGCCGCGCCGGCGACCGGGGTGACCTCTCCCCCGAGCAGACCAAGCGCACTGATCGAGGACTCCACTGTGCGGACAACAGGGGAACGGCTGGCCTCTCCGAACACGATGGCGTGTTAGAACCCGAGACAGTCGATGAGGTGTACCCGCCGTCGGAACGGGAACCCTACAGCGCGAGTCGAATCGAGCGATACGTCGAGTGTGGGTTCAAGTTCTACGCCGACAAGGTACTCGGAATCGAGGACCCCGACGACGTCGAAGTTGTCCCCACACCCCTCGAAACCGGGTCGTACGTCCACGATGTCCTCGAACGGTTCTTCGCGGATCTGCAGGACGAGAATGAGGATGGTGTCAATCTCGCTAAGTTCGACCGGGACGACCTGGCGACGCACCTTCGCGAGATCGCTGTCGAGGAACTCCGGGATGCTGACTTCGAGTACGACGGCCTGTTCTACGAACGTTGGAAGGCGGAGTTGTTCGCGGGTCTCGGCGACGATGAGACGGCCCCGTATGAGGCCGGGAGCAAACCCCACAACGCGCCGGAACGAGGATTGCTCGCCACGTTCCTCGACAACGAACTCTCACGGGACGGCGCCGCGCGCCCACACCTGTTCGAAGCTCCGTTCGGCGAGGGGCTCCCCGACTCTGATGCTGGCCCGTTCTCGGTTGAGCGATCTGACGGGTCGACTGTCTCGATTCGCGGTTACATCGACCGCGTCGATGTGAGTCGAGACGGCGAGCAACCGACGCTTACGCTGTACGACTACAAGACCGGGCGGGCACCGTATATGACGAAGACGACCGGCGGCACAAAGTTCCAGCTCCCAATCTATCTACTCGCTGCCGCCGGGGTCGTCAACGGTGATCTGTTCGAGCAGGGCTCGCTCTCGGCGACGTACTATCAGGTGCGACCCCCCAACGACCTCAAGGTTCCACGCGGGGTTGAGTCGAAGTTCGATTCCGAGGTCGAACTTCGTCGCTTCTTGAATGACGTCGTTCCGGAGTGGCTGGGCCAGCTCGACGAGGCGATCGCTAACGGACGATTCCATACGACGCTTCTGTCGGCCCGCGGTGCGAACTGCCAGTACTGTGATTATCGCCGGGCGTGCGATATCCGACATCACCGCAAGCGGGAGTTCGTCAACGAGGTCACCAATGACGACGCTGCGTACGTGCCACTCCGTGTCCGTGACGATGAAGACATAGAGGGAGTGATGAGCGATGACTGAGGAGAGCGAGGATATCCAGCTCACAGAGGAGCAGGAAGATGCGCTCGTCCAGGGTCGGAACGTCGCGATCACTGCCGGCGCCGGGACGGGGAAGACGACAACACTCACCGAGCGGTACGTGACGATACTGGCCGAGAACCCGTCGCTCACACCGGAGAACATTGTCACGATTACCTTCACGCGAAAGGCCGCTGCCGAACTGACCGAGCGTGTTCGGGAGGAAGTGTACGACCGGCTCGAGGCTGTCGACTCGCCAGAGGCCTATCACCGCTGGCGAAACGTCCTCGACGACCTGGAGGACGGCTACGTACACACTATTCACGCGTTCTGTACTCGGCTCTTACGAGAACGGGCTGTCGAGGCTCCGGTCCCGCTCGGCTTCGACGTGCTCGACGAAGATGGCGCCGCGACACTCCAACGCGAAGTCGTGACGGAGTTCCTCGAACGCAACCAAGACGATGAGGATGTCGCCCTTCTTGCTCAGCTCTGGGGTCGCGACCAGTTGATCGATGTACTCGCTGGCTTACTAGATGAACGCCCACAGAGCGAAGCCGTCCTCGATGAGTGGCGTGACGCCGAGGCCGACGACTACATCGAGATCTGCTGGGAGGTTGTCTGTGATCTCGACGTCGTCGACGCTCGACAAACGCTGTATGCGGACGTACTCCTCGACCAGCTACGTTCGGTTGCGGATAGCGTCGATAGCGAAGCCGTGATCTCCGACGAGGACGGCCTTCGGGCCTACCGAGCCTTCACCGAGGTCGCGACGACACTCCCTGACGACCCCGAGGAAAGCGATCCTCGCGACTGTCAGCGGGCAATCCTCGAGCTTTACGAGGTCTGTGAGAAGAAGAACGGCGGACTGTACAGCAGTTCCGGGTACGTCGTCGGTGACCGGGACGATTGGGGTGAGTACGGTGACGTCTACGACGATCTGAAGGACGCCATCGACGCGGTCATCACGGCCGTCGAACCGCACGCGGATGCAGTCGAGACGACCCCCGGTGAACTGGAAAAAAATAGCGCTCACTACGCGCTTGCCCTGATGTGGGTCTTCGACGATATCCTCGAAGCTTATAGTGACGAGAAGGAGCGCCGCGATACGCTCGACTTCCCCGACGTGATCGAGACAACGCTCGAGTTCTTGCGAGCCAACGATGCGGTTACGGAGCGGCTTCGAGAGCAGTTTGCGGCTGTGATGGTCGACGAGTTCCAGGACACGGACCCGCGGCAGTGGGAGCTGGTCAAGCTCCTCACTGGCGTCGACGAGCGGACGGCGTCGAACGTCTTCTTGGTCGGCGACGAGAAACAGAGCATCTACGGATTCCGGGGGGCCGACGTGACTACGTTCGGAGAGGCACGCGAGGAACTCCAGATCGTCAACGAAGTCCGTGGTGTCGACGACGTCCCCGACAGCGACGCCGAGAGTCCGACGGCGCTCGAGCTTTCAGGGAACTTCCGAACGCTGGACGAGCCACTGTCGTTCCTCAACGGGCTCTTTGAGTATCTCTTCCAGCCGGAGGATGACACCCACGAACCCTACGAAGCGCCACCACAGGCGCTGTCTACGGAGCGCAACCGTGTCGAAGACATCGCGGGACTGACCGGGAGTGTCGAGTATCTCGCTGTCCCCGACGACGCTGAAACGGCGGCGGAGCTCTTCGGCGACGACCATCCGGTCGCTGAAGGAGCACTCGACCACACCATCGAGGCCGAGGCTCAAGCCCTCGCTGCTCGATTGACTCACCTGTTCAACGACCCGCCGACAGTCCAAGACCCAGACACAGGGGATCATCGCGATGCTACACCCGACGACACGGCAATCCTCCTTCGTCGGCGAACTCATCTGGATCGGTATCAGCGCGCCCTCGAGGAGTACGACATCCCCTACACTGTCGTCGGTGGCGTCGGGTTCTACGATACACCCGAGGTCCAGGCGCTTACGAACCTGCTTCGTGTGCTTGGTGACCCAGAGGACGATGTCTCCCTCTATGGAGTGCTTCGGTCACCGCTATTCGGGTTCGCCGATGATCGACTTGCACCGGCAGTCGCAGAGGCCGAGTCAGTGTGGGATGCGCTTGCAAAGACGGACGATCCGCAGCTGTCGGACGCGTTTGACCTTCTCACGACGTGGCGGATCCTCAGCGGCTGTGCGACGCCGTCTGAGGATGGCGTTCTTCGGTGGAACCGCCTGCTGTCCCGGGTGATCGACGATACCGGGTACTTGGCAAGCGTGAGCGCCGACGAACGCGGTCGGCAGGCTGTCGCGAACGTCGAGAAGTTCCGTGATCAGGTCCGCACCTGGAGCGAGAACGGGGTAGACACCGCTGCTGGATTGCTCCACCGTATCGACCGACAGGCTGAAATTGATCCTCGTGAGGGAGAAGCCGATATTCCGGGTGACGCCGAGGGCGTTCGGATCATGACGATTCATTCCGCAAAGGGTCTGGAGTTCCCGATTGTCACCGTTCCCGACCTCGGGAGTGACCTCAACTTCGGCCGGTCCATCGACGATCATGGGTACGTTCGACTTGTAGAAGGGACTGACGACGCGCCTCCGGTCCCGGCAGTTGGTGGTCCAAGTCCGAGCGATGCGTTCTCCATCGAGAAGACAGCCGTTCACGAGTATGCCGACCGGCAGTCACTCTCTCAGGAGCGAGCGGAGTCAAAACGGCTCCTCTACGTTGCCTGTACGCGGACACGAGATCATCTTTTGCTCTGTGGGACACACGACATCGACGTTGATGATGGCGGTGCTATCACACTCGGAGAGCCTTCTGCCTTCGAAGATGCAACCCGGTGGCGAGATTGGCTGCAGACAGCGCTCCTTGATGCTGATCTTCTCCAGCGAGCGATTCAGGAGGGACAGGTTAGTGGACAGATAGACGGCGCCAGCTATACAGTTCGGAAGCCACCGCAGCCGGTGGACTGGCATCCCGATGACGAGACTGGGGAAACGGACCCTGAAATATCGATCCCCGCACCACAGACACAAGCGCCGGCGAAACGAATCTCGGCGACAACTCTCGTAAATGCGGTAGCGGACGCATCCGAGAACGGTCACGGTTACACTGGTTCCGATGAGTCAGCCGACGGTCTGAGCCCGACGACGTTTGGAACGGTCGTCCACCGAATCAACGAACTCCGCCCGCCCAGAGACGAGTGGCCAGCATTGATTCAGCGGCTGAGTCGGATGGCGGGCGAGGAGCCGACAGAGACCGACCTTCGCGATGCTGTCGATCACGCCGCCGATGCAGTCGAATTCGTAGACCAAGTTGAGGCCAATACACAGCTCCAAGCTGCCTACGATGAGTACTCTGTCGTCGCCCGACTTGATGGATCGCGGATTGTTGGGGATATCGACCGACTGCTTGTCACTCCAGACGCCTACCATATCATCGACTACAAGACAAACGACCTCTCGTTATCCTCGGCCGCCCAGTTGGCTGACTACTATCACCCTCAGATGCTCGCGTACGCACTGGCCCTGCTTCAACACGATCCGGACCGTGATGTGCGTGCCTCGCTCCGGTTCACCGATGCAGGTATCGATGAAGGATTCGAATGGGATGCGAGCGAACTCTCCACAATCGAATCGGAGGTTCGTTCTATGGTAGAGATGATCGTCGATTGACTCCCCTTAGCCGAACGTGATTCGGAGATAACCGCCACGTATTGTCCGTTCTAGAGTGGTGGCGACGATGGTGTCCACAACATCGTCTGACACACCCTCAAGTGCTGGCAGGTTTAGGTCAGGGAGATACGCATAGAGGTCTGCTGGCGTCCTGAACGTGACGCCTGGCGCTGGCGTGACCGACATTGAATCAAGGGAACCGATATCGTCGCCTTCGACGCGAACCAATTGGATGCGATACGGGACATCGTTACGGACGAACTCCAGTGCCCGGCGGAACTCGTTCACCGTGAAACGGACGGTGTAGGGCGCGTCGCCAGTTACAGCCTTTACTTCGACCGGAGTTGGCTGACCGGCTTTATCCCCAGCTGTTCCGGCGACCCGCCCGGTGATATCGAGGATATCGTACCCTGGACCCCGCTCGTCAGCGGCGACGAGGGCGAGGCGGGGCGCATCGTCGGATCGAGTTGTCTTCCCGGCTTCGATGGAATCGAGAAGGTGCCTGGCGAGTCTTCTAGGCGTATGCTCTATACGGTTGAGGTCGCTGCAACGACCAGGGTTATGCCATGGGCAAGGACTCGATTCGTTAACGATCGATTGGAGATGCTCTCCCAGTCGCTGTTGCCAGTCGTCGGTATCCTTGGCCAACGTCTGTAACTGGCTGCAGACAGAAGCGAAGATAACCTCCTCCGCGAACTCTGGCCGGTCGGTGAGTTCGTTGCTCCCACCACTTCCATATCCGGCGTCTCGGGATTGAATGCGACCACTTACGCCGGCACAGGCGTTACCATCTAACCGTATCGGTTCGGCTTGGATTGTCTCAAAGGCCCGCTCTCGCACCCTCCGAGTATGTGTCTCTTCGGAGGCCGACATATCGTGAACGTCTGGGAACGTCCCGGTCTCGAGATACTGCCTGAGTGATCGACGGAGGGCCTCCTTGCTGTCCTGACTTTCTTCCTCCGACCCAGCATCAGGTGATCCGTCGTTACAGATGACTGTGAGTATAGTTTCGCAGAGGTGGTCCACGGCGGCAGGGCCGAGTGAGAGCCAGCAGTCCTCTTCGACAGGTTTGTCCTCTGATTCAAGGAGGCGATGTGCAAACGGTGGCCTGGTCCAAGACCACTCCGCGGGCTGCTGGCGCGTCTCCACTCGCCATACTTGGACGTCTCGGAGGTCAGTCCACCGGGTTTCTTCGTCGGCGTTCCACCAGATTCGACACACCTTCTCTAGACGTTGTGCTTGCTCTTTCGGCAGTGTGTGGTGCTCTTGGAAAGTCGGGTGATGGGCGTCCGCCCACTTGACGAACGTTTCCGGAGCAATCGTCTGTGACAGCGTAGTGCAGGGGCATTCGTCCGCTAAAGCTGCCCGATCGGAGAGCAAAGTTTGGACCATCTCAACGACGGGTCCCGAAGCCGACTGCGTCGCGTCAATGAATGGTTTCATGTCATCGGTGTCGGGTGTGCCGCCCCCGATGGCCTGCCGGATGTTCATCCGGACGGTATAGGCATCCGTATTCGCCTCGGTGAGTCGGCCGTCCAGGCGACTCAGTTCCTGATCTATGTCGATTGATACCCCGACCGTATCCAAGAGAGTAGCTGCAGCCTTGATGTCTGATCTGAGCGCGTCAACCGAACCCTGACCGATTGCCCGCCGAACGGCTTCGACGTCGAGATCTGCGGCGAGTACCTCCTCCTCGTCAGCGAGAGCGAGACGGAGGTACGTTGAGCGCGAGCGCTCGAACAGTACCTGGAGCGCCTCGGTGAAGACTGTCGGATCCGGATTGTTCTCATCAACGGACGTTACGTTATAGGCGAGCCCATACCGGGTGCTTCCAGTCCGAGATCCGTTTTCGCCAAGCGGGTAGACGGCAGAATGTTCGCCGAATCTGGAGTCCTGCAACGAGAAGCGCTCACGGTAGCGCACGAACACCTCCTCTGGGACGCTTCGAATGTGGTCGATGGCTACCTCCAAATCCTCACGGTGATCGGGTTGGAACGTCTCGCTGGTTTCGGCACTCAATGCCGCGAGAATGAGTGGTCGGCGACTGCGTAGTTTTGCGGCGAGGCGCTCGTCCATCTCGGGGTTGGCCGAAGCATCAAGTTGAGCAGCCGATAGCTGTGGTCGGTCGCCAGCCTGTGTCCGGAATTTGCAATCGAGAGCTGCTGCAAGGGCTGCCCCTCGGCCGACAGTCGGCGTCTCTACGACCCACGGACCTTCCCACGAGCCGTCGCGATCTTCCCACGGAAGTTGCTGGCTGTCGCTGAACCAGTAGCTCTCTCGGTCGCGGATGAGTTCGAACGGTACCGATGCCCATCGATCGCCAGCCTTGACCGGGAAATGGGTAAGGAAGGGGAGTTCACCGAGCGTTGAGTCGTCACGGTCGAGGTAATCGGCGATGGGTGTAATGAGCCGTGAGTAGACGGTCTTCCAGCCGTCGGCGATGCCGTCGGTGGCTAACTGCTCGAGTCCAACGGGCTCGTCCATCTCGGCCATCAATGGCGCTGCAGCAAGCTCCTCCTGAATTTTCTGGAGACGGAGTGCAGCCTCTGTTGCCGACAACCCTTCAAGCGGTCTGACGCCAAGGTTTTGCCAAATCGAGGCATCGACCTCAGTCGCCCCCACGTCGACTGTTGGAAGCCAACTGCCGGTCTGTGACCCCTCGCCGGCGCGCTCAACCGCCCAGAGTATGGAATCATCGGACCACCAGTCCGGTGTTTGGACGGCATTATGCTCACTCCACATTGACGCCGCGCGGAGCTGCCAGTTAAGCAGTGTTGGGACCGTCTCCGTCCAGCCATGACGCCCGCCGTGGTCGGCACGACATGACCATCCCGTTGTTAGGATCGACTTCTCGAGCCTATCGCCGTAGGTGGCGAGGAGATCACAGACGTATTCCACCCCTAGTTGGGCGAATGGACCGTCCACACCCTCAGTAGAGCTCCAAGTCCACGATTCCAAGGCGACATCGTAACTGTCCAGTCCGCCCTCCACGGCTGACGGTTCGGTGCCGAGTTCGCTCTCGGTGTATCGGCCACGGAGATCCTTAACTGAGCACTGATCGCTGTGGCCGGCCGTCGTTTGCGGACCGAACTCTGGTGCGGTGATCAAGTCGAGATACGATCCGCTATCCTCACCACGGCCCCCGACGGCTGTCCCGTCGATGACTTGCTGTAGTGTTGTCCGGAGACTCGAAATTGACTCCGCGTCAACCTCAGCGCGAGCATCACGTACGTTCCACTTGAGCGGGTTCCAGTGGTCGCGACCCCGCTTTGGCGTTTCCGTCTGTGCAAGGGCTTCCACTTCCGGGAATGCAGAGAGTCCGAGGATGCCGAGAAGCTTTGCCGCCGTGGTAGGGCTGATCCCCTGCTCGGCCAAGAACTGCCACCGATCATCGTCCGGCGGGCGGACGATTGGGCCACCGTTCACCGGCTCGACTGTGGTTGTCGGCTGTTCGTCAATGTCTGGAGACAGTCCCTCCCAGGTATCGATCCGTTCGTCGGCGTCCCGGAGTGCCTGCCAGTTCGATGTCAGGCGAATGTCGGTGATTCGGTGATCCGTTCCATCAGTCCGGTCGAGAAGATCCGCCCCCAGCCGATTCCGCCTTACTGCGAGGCGGTTCAAGAGGTTCCGACGCCGCTCGGAGTTGTTGGTGTGTTTTTCGACGTTGTCGTGATTAAGATACGCTCCTTCCGTCGGAATGAGACGCTCCCGCTCTTGGTTGGCAACGGCTCCTGCAAAAAAGCTCAGGGCGGCGTCGGAGAGCCCTTTACTAGAGGAATCGGGTTCGCCTGTTCGGCCCTGTTGGCGTTGGGTTGATCCGAGGAGTTCACGGACGTACTGTGGATATGACCGAAGCTGGACGATGCCCCAGTCATTCCCTGCCTCTGAGAGGATGTTGCTGGACTGGGAGTCATCAGAGATCGCTTCGTCAATGACGAACACGCTGAGGCCGATACTGTCTGGGGGGATGCGTAGCTTCGTCTCCGGCGCGTCATCCCCCCGCCAGAACACCGTCCGCGTGTACGTTTCCGTCACGTTGCCCCCTTCGCCGTGGGACTCGACTGGGACCAGCTGGACACGTTCCTCCTCGATGGTTTTCGAACGGTAGGAGCACGGGAGGATATGGACGCCAGCGTTCTCGATGTCGAACTCGTCGTCCAGCACCTTCTGAACGTCTTTCTCATTTATATCGGCATATGCGTCCACCAGCCTCACTGATCCGAGGAAGAGTTGCTGCCCGATCTTTGCCGGGACAACAATCCGTGCATCCGGAGTTGCGAGGTGTTTTGAGAGCTGGGTCGTCCAAGCCTCTACTAGAGAGCGATACCGCTCAACATCGTCGTTCGTTGACGGCGGTGCCTCCTCTATGAGATAGCGGTATCGCTTTGACCAGTCCACGGTGTCAAGATCGTCGTGGATACTCCACCGAAGGAACGTGAGTAGGCTTGCGAGGGTGGGGAGACGACGAGTCGTCTTTGCCAGATTCCTCACTTGGGCGGATTCCTTCAGTTTCTCTCTGACCAGGTACAGCGCTGCGAAGGCTCCCACCACCTCGGGATCTGGATGCAGAAGCGCCTCGTTGACTACCGTCGCTGGTGCGTCGCCATCGTCTATCTCTTCCGTGGGTAGACACGATCTTTTTCCCAGTTGCTCATAGACGGCCCGTGAGAATAGGTCGAGTAGGCCGACCCCGGTTTCGTCGAGGTGTATCTCGTCATTGATGATTTCTTCGAGTGTCACGTCATTGGCGCCTGCTGGCGTCGGTGGTAGGAGGTTCCACGGGCTGTTCACGGTACCCGGGTTCTTTGTCCCTCCTTCTTGACGAGCGAGTACGGTGGCGACGTCCCCGATTAGCGTCGCGCAGTGGTCTAGGATATACGCGTTGTACTGGTCTGAGTCAGAGTAGAGTTTTTCCCGATCTTTGGAAACCTCAACGTTCGCGTGCAGGCAGAAGGGGAACCGTTTCGAGGCACCCGTGATGGGGTAGTAGAGATATGGTGGGTAGGCGTGTGACTCTGGTCCGATGCCATCCAGTGCCTCGCCTTTGAGGACTGCCTGCAGGTCCTGCTTAGCTAGCCATGCTGGCGGTTCGTTATCCGTAGGAACGAGGATTCGAGGTTGTACGTCAACTTCCTGCTCGTCGTTTGTTGACCGACGTTGCTCCGTAGTCAGCAAGGTGTCCGGGACAATCGGTTCGTGATCCTCTACCCAGTTGAACAGTTCGTAGGTCTGTTGAACCTGCCCTTGACTCTGGTCATGATCTTGCTCCTGTTGGTTGACCGTTACCGTGACAGATGTGGACTCCACCGGACGTTCGGTATCTGTCGTGTATATTGCTGACTCTGATGGTTCAATATCCCACCGTTCGTGGGCCGTCCGCTCGGTTCCCTCAAGCTGATCCAGTACGAGTTGGTCGATGTTCCCGAAATGGATTAGCGATTCCGGTGTGACCTCTCCTCTTGACTCCCCGTAGGCATTCGCAGCCGCTGAGTACTGCAGCCGGGCCCACAGGTTGTTTGCGATTCGGTCGGGATCTCTGTCACGCTCCTGTTCGACTCCGAGGGCAGAGCGGAAAGCCGCAAGGTCCTCGTCTTTGAAGCGCACGATGACGGCTGTTGTGAACTGATCCGGAATTTCTGGTCCGTCAACGACCACTGACGCATCTGTTAACAGCTGTCTCGCCACCTGCTGCAATGACCCTTCCAAAGCTGCTCTGTCGTCTGGTATCTCGAGTGGGAGTGGATATGAAAAGAAGGGGAGACTTGTGACATCTTCAGCACGAAAAGAATCTGATGTGACACGGTTTTCCTGATCCGTCGTCGTGACGAGGTCGGTGAGTTCAGACGTGGCGAGTCGCTCTCGAAAGCGGTTGAGTCGATCTTTGACCTCGGGATTGTTGTTCGTCGCCGTTGACCGGGAAAGGACAGCCGCTGTCGGGTTTACAGGACCACACTGGAGTCGTGCAAGATTCCCGTCGTTCAGGTCCGTCCACACCTCGTAGGCATCCCCAATAGTACAGACCGATGTCAAACCTACCCCTTTTTCCCCGATTGCGTCTGTTTCCTTCCCTGAACGGCTGACCTTTCGTAAGTCTTCGAGGACCTCTTCGTCGTCGAACTCAAACGGTGCACCCGTGTTCGCGACGAGGACGCCCTCACGTGAAACAGCGACGTACAGCGTTCCCCTCTGGTCAGCCTTTTGGATGGCATCGCGCCCATTCTGTAGCAGTTCGACAAGTTCACGGTCTTGATGTGCCCCTGCTGTTCCTGCCTCTCCACCACCGATACTCGTGTCATCGAAGAGTGCTTGCTTTGGGGTATCGTATCGACCTTCCGACCCAATTGATTCCAGCTTTTCCAAAAGGTCAGCATATCTATCTGTCAGTTCGTCAGCCCACTGTCTCGACGTGAGTACCATCCGATTGCACGTACTTTCTCCTAAACATAATTAAACACCTTCCCCTGCTCAACTGCTGAGTAGCTTGTGGCATTCCCACTCTGGCCCTTAACAGAAACCTAGTACTTTCTGCGAAATCGTCACAACTGGGATTGGTTATATGGAATATGCCGGTCGTTAGAACTCACTCGCATATCTGTAGCGTCCATACGTTAGATGCGCTCTGGACTGCTGTTCGAAATAAATCTATGGAACCCCTGCGTATCGAGCGCTTCGTCTGGAATCGTGCTGGGCAGTAGCGGAGTATTTTGGTTTTGTGCCCTTAGGCACACTTTGAAGAGGGAACTTGACCTTTGCAGTCGGATTTCTCCTCGGATGATGACGGCTTGAAGTAGCCGGTCACCTAATTTGTACGTATACTTATTTGGTAGTTTCAAAAGTTGTTGAAACGAGTGGTTCGGGTAATGGTTGCCACTCATCAATTGGGCGTCAGTTAAGTGTTCCTGAATAGCGGACCACCCATCGGCTCAATAGCAGTCTGGCACGGATAGTTACTACCAGGATACTTCTCGTAGGTAACGCTCGCGATCCACACCCTGAGTCACTATTTCGTTAACTGCAGAACTAGTACGAGAGCCCGGAGAGCACCATCCCGCAAACGAATCCAACTCCATGACCGACAATATTCGTCGTCGTCCCCTCCTGGACAAGCTCCGCTGGGAACAACAGGAGCACAAAGAGCCCGAGTAGCACAATAGTGAAACCAACGAACCCAACCTCCAGAACCGCATCCGACTGAAAGTCACCCACCACTGGCAACACAATCTCGCCGACCAGCTGCCACCCACTCAACGCGATGCCAACCAAGCCCAGCCCGATAATGGTGACCGGCACACCCGACGCGTAGATGACCGCAATCTCGAGCAACAACCCAATGAAGACCATTGGGCTCACCGACCACGCAACCGCACGCGAGTACCGCCTCTCCAACCAAACGAGCAACGCGACGAAGAGAAAGCCAACGAACCCTGCGGCGACACCAGAGAACCCACGTTCAGCCCCCGCGAGTCCAGGCTGCAGACTCGTTAGCACCAGATAACTCGTCGAAGTCACCAAGGCCGGGACCACCACAACGAGCACGACGACCGTCCGACGGAACCAGCGACGCTGGCCAGCCTGCCAAGACAGCAGATACGTCATACTCGCAGCCAAGCCATAGCCAACCAGATTCGAGACCAAGTGACTGGTACTATGATGGACAAACGCACTCGTAAACACCGACAGCACAGCTGGGTGCTGGTACCTGAACGCCAACTGCGAGTGCATAGCTGGTGGCAACAGGACATGAATCGCGACCACAGCGAGCCCAATCCCACCAACTAGCCCGAGATCGACGAGCGTCGCTGTGGCTGGCGTGTGAATCCGACTAACAATTGCAGTCCGCTGGTCGGTCATTTACTCCAGCCCCAGTGCCGCTGCCACCATTACAGCCACAATCGAAAGCGTAAGCATAGTTGCCCAGAACCACGAGCCCCCGGACATCGACGCGAGGCTGGACTGCATATCGATGGCCGCAGCAACCAGTGCTCCACCTATAATAACGAGAACGAAGACACTGAGGATGGACCGAACCTCAATTTGTCCTCGCTGCTCGTTTTGGGTAGTGTACGATACTGCTCGGGATCGTGTGCACAGCGTTGCACTCTCTTCGTCATCTGACATCCCCATCCAGGAAGACGGCAACCGGGGCCAAAAAGCAAGAAGACCGTTCAGAAATACTCTATGCGGGGTTGACAGCCATCAAGGGGTACCCGTATCGTCAGCAACCCCAACACAGCCCTTTATTCTCTCTGGTTGTCTAACAGGATCCCATGGCACGGGTGCCGGCGGAGTTTGCAAAGGAGTTCGATGCGAAGGGGGACCGATTCTTCGAGATAGCTGCGCTGCTGTATGCTAATCCCGATCACCAGTACACGCAGGACGAACTCGCCGAGACGTTCGACTGCTCAACGACGACGATTAGCAACCACACTGGAACGATGAGCGAGTGGCTCGACCGTCGTGACGGGCAGACCACCTATGCGTGGGACGTCGACGTCCATGATCCAGGCCATACAGAGACCACCATGGCGGTACAACGATTCTACGCTGACCTCTGGAACCTCCTGAAGAAACACTCACGGACTGGGCCAGGGGCATTTGCGCTGCTTGGGTTCGTCATGCTCCTCACTGGTACCGTCGTGCTCTCGATTTACGTGGGGTTCGTGCTGGAGCTCTTTGCAGAGTCGGCGCTACCAGCTAGCGTCTACTTGGGAATTGCAATCGTATGTCTCTTTACCGGTGTCTTCGTGACGCTCTGCTCACCATACATGGCTTGGATAAGCGGGATTCTGTGGCCTCGATTGCCTGACAGTCCGTTCGAAAAGGAGTGAGATTCTCCCCAAGATAGCCATGAGCTCAGTTCTGTCGTTCCCAACCGACTCCGCGGGCTTAGATAGTTACCTTTGAAATATATCTCTCCTCTGTTATTCGGTATGAGTAAAGATCCCGATTGGCCGAAGATTTTGCAGTTCCTACGCTCTCAGGATGGGTCTTACAGAAGAGAAGCAACGCAAGAAGAGATTGAGAACGAAGACCTGACTCCTCCACAGGTTGCTAAGAAAAAGCTAGCTGAGGATCTGGGGGATGAAATCTCGATGAATAGCGAGATAGATGAGCTGCAAACTACTCTGGGGTTTTTAGAGAATAAGCTGGGTTTCGTAGAATTTTCCAGTGCTAAGAATCGTGCTAATCTGAAACTGAAACGTGAGGGTTTCAAAATATCTCATGAACGAGAACTTAGTGAACGGCGAGACAAATCCAATGATGCGCTCGTACTCTTTACTTTAGCACTTGTCCTTGTCGGAGTCATTGATCTGATTCCGGATAAGGGGTTTAGGGTAGGAATGAGTTTAGTCGTCTTGGGTCTCCTTCTATACATGGTTCAGAGAACCGAATTGCTTGATCTTCCAACAATTAAATAAAGAGAATAACTCCTCACTTAGATAGTAAGGGGGAGTCGTGGAGAAAGTGCGAACGAGAACCCCACCACTGGATTCGCGCAAGCTCCCAGCCGCTGCAACAACAGCCCACTGCCCGAGATACCACAACACCAGACCGAGAACGATGCCAGCCGTCACAGGCCGACCCTGAACCGTCACACGAGGCTGCAGGAAGGCCCACAGAGCTGACCGTCGCTTAATCGCCATCGCGAACCACCTCGGTCTCGGCTGTTCGCTTCAACAGATATACTGTCGGGCCGGGCTGCTTACAGCGAGCATGCCGACGCGTCGTCTCGCCAACGGCCAGCTGTTCGGGGACCCCACCATGGCGATGCGTCGCGCCACAACACGTGCACCGCTCAACGATATACTCCGTGCCCTTGATCCGATCGATATGGTTGACTGGCAGGTACTCCTTCATACCTACTCCACCCATCAGTCATCGACACGATGTAGCCGAACCGCCAGCCGTCGCGATAGATCGACAGCCAGTGTTGCCACTCCGGCAGCGTCTCTGTCTCCTGACATCACAGGCAAACCAGAAGGTAGACAGGGGTAAAACGGATAGAACCGTTTACGGCCCCGAAACACCCGTTAATAGCTATCAACCCTGCCCCGAATCGTCAGCAACCCCCATCTCAATGCTTTTGTCTGACGGTTCAGTAACAGAATGATATGGGGACTGTACCGGATCGGTTCACTGAGGAGTTTGCAAACCGGGGGGAGACGTTCTTCGAGCTCGCAGCGATACTGTATGCCAACCACGGCCACCAGTACACACTCGATGCGCTCACCGAACACGTTGACGTCTCGAAAACCCGAGTCAGCGAACTAGTTGATGCCATGGTAGCGGCCGACGCCGAGTGGGTCAACAAGACCGACGGCCAGATGACGGTCGTCTGGAACACAGAAGCGCATAATCCGGCCGCGACCGAATCAGCAGACGCTGTGAGTGGCTTCTATCGAGATCTCTGGCGGCTCTTGAAGACCCACTCGAACACAGCACCGGGAACGTTCGCAATCATGGGGTTCCTGCTGTTCGTGGCTGCAGTCGTGGTGTTTGCCTTCTACATCGGCTTTTCGTTGAGTATCACCCAGGACTCGGCGATTCCCACAATCGTCTATCTCGTAATCGCCGGCGGTTCGTTCCTCACCGGTGTCATCGTCACTGCACTCTCACCGCTACAAGCATTCGTGAATAGCGTCATCATGTCCCGCCTGCCAGCAACCCTGCTCGGAAATACTGAGTAGCACGTCAGACGGCCGGAGGCTTTTGGCCGCCGCTGTTGAAGACTCTGTATGCCGTTCAGTGCAAGTTGGCACACGCTTCTCGATCACGCTGAGGAGCTACCGTCTGATGCGACACTGCTCACGCCCCTGTCGCGGAACCCCTTTCGCCTGACTGATGTGCAGGAACACCGGATTCTCATCGCGTACCGAGATGACGAGGGAACCGTTCCACTCCAACGCGAGCAGTTTGAGACGCTGTTGCAGCGTGTGCAAGACGCTCAAGCCGGCTTCGAGTTGGACCGACTGCCACCAGACACCGAACCATACGCGACCGTCCTGAGTCTCCATCCCCGGTTCGAGTTGGATGACCGGGAGGGCACGCTGACAGCAACGGAGACGCCAACGAGTTCACCACTTGTTGCCGCTCACGAAGTGGCCAGTGAGACGACTGACCGGGACGAACCGGATATTCCAGTCTACGCCGACGCACTGCTCCTGATTGACGCGCTCGAACGCCACGATCCAACCGATCTCGACGGGATGGACACGCCTGCACTGGTGAATCTCTATACATTGCTTTCAGATGTCCAGCGAAACGCGAACGACCTCCGACAAGCGGTGCGTGGCTTACTCCTTGACCGCCTCCATCATGACCAACCAGTCAGCGGCCAATACGGGTCAGTGCAACGCACGGCACGCCGAAACCGCTCGCTCAAAGATGACGAGGAAGTACTTGCCCTGCTAGAAGACGCAGGGATTGACCGTGAGCGTGTGACGACCGTCGATTCCAGTAAGGTCGATGACGCACTGGCGGTTACCGAACTCGCCGAATCTGATGTGTACGACATCACGGAGAGTGAATACGTCCGGAAAGCCGAGGTGGACGAAGAGCGCAAGGAAACACGACTGCAAGGGCTGAAAGACCAACTTGCTGCTACGGACGAGAATACCGAAGAACTCCAGCAGGAAATCGAGGAGTTAGAAGCTCGAATCGACGACCTCACGAGCTTCGAGTCTGGAACGACGTTTCACACGTCATCGAAGGGATAACTGTGTGAGTGCGTATAACTCGTCTGCAACGGTAAGCAGGATCTAGACAGTAGGTGGCAGAGAGCTCGTTACAGGCTATTGGTTTCACTACTCGCGAGGCGAATTAGCTGTTAGGTAGGTGTGCGCACCGAACAGTTAATTCGGTAAGTTCAGCGCAAAAGAAATAATGGCATAGTGCTGAACAGACCCTCTATATTCAGACCTCTCTGTGACGTTGATTCTCCATCCTGATCCCGCACACACTGCCAAACAGCGTCGAATCAGAATTTCCCGAACAGGCGGCTCAACAGAGCAGGACCCTTCCCGCTCCGGAGCCCACTCTCATCCGGATCGGTATACGTGTCGCCGTCAGTGTCGGTATCTGCTCTGCTCATTTCTATCTGAAGATAGCGCGCCAAGACACATTAATTTGGGTGGTCACGACTGGTGGCGATTGCTGTAAGCGCCCAGACGAATGAGACAATCACGCCAGCAGTGCATATTCCAAGGGCAGCCTTCCAGGGGCCAATTGGAATGAGGGCTGCTGCACCGAAACCAACACCAACCAAGAGCATGAGCTGACAGAATGTGAAGAGGCGCGCATTTCGCTCAACTTTCTCCTGATTCCTACTAATCCACCCCGGTAACTGAATCAACAGATCCACCTCCCAGTCAGTCCCCCGACGCCCGTCACGCATACGATCGAGATAGTCAGCCGTTGGGCCGACAATCTCAGCTGATTCACTGTACGTGAGCACGCCAAACGTTAACGAGAGAAACAGACTCCCAAGGCCAATGGCAGCTGTGGTATCATTCACTGTCAGATTCTTCACGGCCTGCAGTCCAGTTGCTGCGACGCCGATGATTAGGGCCGTGATTCTGACTGTTCGGAGGGCCTTGTCGTCGATATCGTCTTTTTGTGCTTCGAGAACTCTGTTCCCCTGTTCGTACGTCACCTGACGATTCTTCGTGGACCAGTGCGGGCCATCCGCTCCATCATCGGTGGAGTCATCAGCTGGCATCGTAGTAGATATCTAAGTCACGATTGCCCACCAGGAAAATAAGATTTTATAGCCAGTTTGAGGGAATATTTGGCATCGCATCGATTTACCATTAACGAAAGGATTGATCGGACTCTCCACTACTCGGTGCATCCTCTGTACTGACCACGGTTCATTCCTCTGATGATTCCTCTTCCCTCTCCAAACGAGGGCTGACAGTTCGGTCAGGTCTCGCAACCGAAGTCGTCGTCCGGTGTTTCTAGACCATCTGCGGACGTTTCAGTCGGTTTGTTCAGTTCTGCCAGGAGTTCAGGTTCAAGGTCGGATAACATCGCCTGACCCTGGCCGGGTTCGAGCACGAACACCCGATTGCCATCCAAAAAGAGTCCATCCCCGCACAGCGCGGGACTGTCTCGAGTAACCGCATACCTGTCGTCAGCAACCCTATATTTGGATAGTTGCGAGCCGTTGGCAACATCGTAGGCCCCACTCGCCGTATAGACGACGTCGGCGACATTGCCAAGTTTCGGCCAACTCCAATCGGCGCTGTGAATGAATTGACTGTGCTCACCAAAGACGAACCTATTGTGATGGTACAAAGAGTACCAGGACAGGACGATGTCTCGGTACTCTACCGGATAGACAGTTGGTAATCAAACCATTCCTGAGTGAAATATATATCTCATATAAAGATCCATGCGGTCACGCCATCCCGGTTCACTCGATGTCATCGGATACTACCAGCAGCACGGATCTCGTCTCGCGTCGAAACATAATCAAGGCGACTGGCGCCGCAGTAGGTAGCACGATGCTAGCAGGGACTGCAACGGCAAAACGGCAGGATGACCGGAGCCACGATTCTTCAGAGGGTCCCTACAGTACCGCTCACCGGGGCTACCGCGACGTATTCCCACAGAACACCGTTGCCGCCGTTTCTGGGTCGGCCAAACTGGGCGCCGACCGAATCGAGATTGATCTTGAGGCGACGAGTGACGGTGAGATAGTCGCCTTCCACGACACCAGACTTGATCAGCTTACGGACAAGACCGGACTCGTCGCCGAGACGCACTCTAAAGAAGTCCTCGAGGCAGAGGTCCTCAACTCCGGGGAGACGATTCCGACGCTCAGCGAAACACTCGCGGCAACCAGACCGCCAGTGACGATGAACCTCGAATTCAAGGATCGTGGACCACTCTCTTGGGAGGAGTTCACCGAGCGGACACTAGAAATCGCCTACCGATATTCCGGTGATTTCTACGCGTCCTCGTTCGATCACGACGCTATCCGCGCTGTTCGGCAGATCGATTCGAGCGTCGACATCGCGCCGATCTTCGGCGGCAACAAAGACGAGAATCTGGCCGTGGCTCGCGAACTGGACGCAGAAGCGCTCAATTGCTCGACTGGCGTCCTCGACCGGGAGCTGGTTGAGACGGCCCACGACGAGGGACGGGCCGTCAACGTCTGGACGATCGACAGCTGGCGGGAAGCGAAAATGCCCATCGAACTCGGTGTGGACGGGTTGATTGCGGACTATCCGCACATGGCTACGTTCGCGACCGACGGGGTCGACCGGGGGAACCACGGCCGATAGCGATACTCGAAGGATTGCTGGGTTACGTCTGGGAGACGATCGAGACACAGAGCATGGTCGACGCCGGTTGACCTTGCTCCAGCAGAATCGCAATCTGCTAAGCGCCACACAACAGCGGGTTTTGTGTCCTGACATACTTGTACCAGAGAACAGTAGCACCAACTATGCCCGACGACGAGGCCCCAGTGCGCCACTGCACACTCCCCGAGCCGACGAATCTTCGAGAGATACTCGAACGAGCTGGCATCGAACATCTCGATGTCGACGAGGAGCGAACGGTCGTCATTTACCAACAAGCAATACTCAAAGTTATCGCCACAGACGGCCAGATAACAGCAACACAGGAAATCGACGTCGAACTCTGGGAAGCAGCGCCACGCTCGACGGCACCGGATCCCGACTCAGTCCTTACTGCGTTCACCGACGAGCTAGTGGACGCGACTGACACACCTCGGTAATACCTTAAGCCATCCAGAACCCGCACTATTCGGCTATTTCGATCCCAATCTGGTCGGCCCACGCGCCTCTTAATGGCCCTGAATACGAGCTCCATCAAGCAACTGCAGTATCCCGTTCCAATGAGCTATCACTTCGACGATAGCGTGTGCTGGCTGTGTCACCTGCACATCCGTATCGTTGCCACCCTCAATCCACTGGGCCTCGAACCCCAGCCGCAGCGTACGGTTCGAACCAGTTCGATCGTCCATAGCAGCTTGGTCGTCAGCGCTCCAAAACCGACGCTGTCTCTGAAAACATTGTCTTTTCCCATGTCATATACAATTCTGAGTAACCTTAAAATGATATGTAATGAGATAATAAATTGTAGTATGGCTAGCATAGCAGAGGACGAACTGCTGCTCGTCGAAGATAATCCTGCAGACATTGAACTCTTCAAACACGCACTTTCAGAATCCGATTTCGAGGGGACGCTCCGAACGGCGACTACGGGCACGCAGGCACTCCAGGTACTTCAGGAAGAGGCAATGGATCTCGCTATTCTCGACATTAATCTACCGGGTAAATCGGGAATCGAAGTGCTTGCGGAACTGAACGACGAGTCAGAGGTAGGAAGCACGCCGATACTCATCTTTTCTTCAAGTGACGATCCTAAGCAGATTCGCAAAGCTTACGAGCTCGGAGCGAGTGCATATATTGTCAAACGGATGGACTTCGAGGATACGGTTTCGCTGGTTAAAACTCTTCAAGAGTTCTGGCTAAACGCTGCTGAACTGCCAGACTGAGGTACTACATTTTTGACTGGGACAGTCGCACGCTCTATCTAACGGCTGTTTCATTCCATATTGTATCTGAAGAATATGATTTCAACAGAGCCGGCGAAGCGTATCTCCAAGAGACATCACGTAGCTGAGGGCGGTCGCCTCGTACTGCGGTCGGTATAGGCGTTCAATCGGATTTGCTCTCCAGTCACCATACGCTGGCGGCCCAGAAACCGACCACGCAATATCGTCCGTTAGAATCCCGGAGAGCGAACGGCCTCGTCGCGAAGCCGAGAGACGTTGTGATCCGACTGCCGACAGTCGACATCGGCCATCACCGTCGGGAATTGGAGGAGTCTAGACAGAGGCGACGCATGGGTATCGAGCCCGGGGGGACTATACGTCTTGCAGCCAGTACAGTCAGCTATGCTTCAGGGGCTGTTGGAGAGACTACGACAGACACTCGTAGCAGGGCAATCCCACGGGAATACGGTCGACACCTGCCTTAAGTGTGGGAATGCAACAGTTCCAGGCGCCGGCCGGTGTACGGACTGTCTCACCGAGTGACCGCACGTCGGATCCGTCACAGGTAGTCGACGGGCGGCTCACATATACGAAGACACTCCGCTGACAACACAGTACCAACTGCTTCAGATGAATCCGACTGGCGCTGGTAGTTGGTCGCTGGTCGCCAGTGGTACTACTAACGGTCCTCCCCGAAGCCATTCCCGCGAGACACGTACTCTCGCCCGCCAGCGTCACTCTCCTAGCCGAACAACCCCTGGAGAGCCATCGCTGTCACTCGCGAACACCACGCCAGCGTCCACCATACCGCTCCAAGACACCCTTCGATTACCGAGGTACTCCGACCAGTAACGAACACGCAGCCTGCTACAGCACCCGCCTGCACATATCGCGACGGGCGATAGGTGCCACTAGCGACAGCGATGCCCACCACGTTCGACACCCAACGGCCCGTACACAGTTCTCGCGACCACGACCGTCGGCATGACGGCGTGCGTCGCCGGCGCCACACTCGCGAAACTTGTCAAGTCCAGTCCCAATGTGCTACTCAGCGGGTATCTTGCGTTGGCATTCGGCTGCTCATCCGCCTCGGCGGTCGCGTGGCTGTTACGAAAAGCGCATTAGCCTCATCGTCACTCCTCATAGCACCGAGACCGGGAGACAGCTGCCCAAAAGAGGAGGACCGGGCCGATGGTGGAGGGCCAGTACAGTGAGCTGTCGGCTGGGAGACTAGCTACGACCCGCTTCTGATCATGTTGTAGTGCACGACAGCGGCAGATACAGCCACTCAGTAAGAATGCGAATTGACCACTGGCCGCCTTATCAGAAATCAATGATGTCCACGTATCGTGCTCATACAGCGCGCATATGGGTCAGTACAGAGGGGAATCTGCCCCGTACTGACACAGAACGTGTCGAAGTCGGTTGGCCCGGTTGCGTAGTTATTCGTCGGCGACGATGACCACGCCGTGCATCCCGAACTCGTTGTAGACCATCTTCTCTTCGAAGTTCTCTACCTCGAACGGTGCCCGTGGGGCGTGCAGTAGTAGAGGTAGTTGCCCGGCTCCTCAAATGTAGGAGCAGTCATCGCTGCCCGGAAAGTGGATGCCACTATTGAAAAACGGAGGTCCAGTGAAACAGTGAAACCCACCGCCTTATCGCGATTCAATAGAGTCGGTTGATTGTTCCGGCCAGTTCCATGCGATTAGCGTCACGATAATAAGAAGCGCCCCGCACGTGGGTTAGATGGAATGGACCGACCACACTGGAAGCGCGATTCCGAAGCGGAGCCAGAGCCTGAAGACGAATCGACTGCAGAGGCGGATTCACGAGACTCCGTCTCGCTATCGAGACGGGAGACGCTCGCTTCGGTTGCCGGACTCGGGGGAATCTCGTTATTACCGGAAAGCGACGGCAGCAGTTTCCTCGATGGGCTGAATCCAGCGACGTCTACGGCTCCGGCAGACGTTTGGCAGCAAGAAGCGCGATTGACTGGTTCCGGCGAAGGGTTCGGTGCGGCCAGTGCTGTCAGCGGAGACACGGCCCTCGTCGGCTCTCCCCCTGAATCTCGGGATGAAGGATATGCGTTCATCTTCATCCGCGAGGATGGCCAGTGGAAACAAGAAGCGGAACTAGTCCCGTCCGGTAGCTACAAGGGGAGGGACTTCGGCGAGTTGGTCGCTCTTGATGAGTCAACTGCTCTCGTCGGCGATTGGGGGAGAGTGCACGTTTTCACTCGTCAGGACGGCCAGTGGATACTGCAAGACCAGCTGATTCCGGATAGCGGCCCGAATCAAAGTTTCGGGGCTCCGTTAGCTCTGAGTGGTTCCACGGCTATCGTCGGTACCGGATACCGAGGCTATCCGCAGGAAAACGACGGATCTGTGCTCGTCTACACTCGCCAGGACGGCCAGTGGACCCGAGACGGTGGCCTCCGTCCGGACGCCAACGAGCAACTGATTTTCGACGGCTACAACATCGCGGTGAGTGAGTCCGCGATCGCCGTCGGAGCGAGAGACTACTTAGACTTCGAGGCGACAAAACCTGGCTACGTCTACGTGTTCACCCGCCAGAACGGTGAGTGGGCGATCGAGTCGAAACTGACGGCAGAGGACGGTCAAAAGGGAGACAACTTCGGGTACAGTGTTGCAATCGAGGGCGACACGCTCTTCGTCGGCGCACCAGGGATATACCGAACGAGGTTCATCTTCGACGAAGTACCTCCGGACCCGCCAGACTGGAGGCCACGGGAGCCGAAGCCCGGCGCCGTGTACGTGTTCTCACGGGAGAATGGACAGTGGTCACAAAAGACCAAACTGACCACCGACGTAGAGGACACCGACGGACGGTTTGGAACTACCGTCGCCTTCGACGGAGAGCGAGCAGCCGTCAGTCGTGGTCCGACGAACGCGGCCTATGTGTACGCCTCTCGAAACGGCGAGTGGGTCCAAGAAGCGGAGCTGCGCGCGGCCGGCAAAGAGACTGATTCCTTCAATGAAGCGGACATAAGCGGGAGGAACGTACTGGTAGAAGCGTCGGAGGAAAACGCCGTGTACGTGTTCCGTAGAGACGGTACGTATGACATCACACCGGAATCCTCCATCGAATGTGGCGATACGGTCGAAGAGTACCTCGGAACGGGCCGTGGCGACGACGCTCAGGGGTTCCGCGGGGAAGAGTACTACCACGATGCGTTCGGGTTCACCGGACTCAGAGGGACGCGCCCGACCATCACGATGTCGGCGTTGGACCCCGAGGCCGGCGACCCGTACGTCATCCTGCTTGGTCCTGACGGTACTATCGTCGCTGAAAACGATAATGGTGGGACGGGGAATAGCGCGTGTTTCTCGCCGGAACTCCCATGTGACGGCGAGTACACTATCGTTGCGACAAGCGCCGAACCGAACAGCGAGTTCGAGTATACACTCGACGTGGAGTGTCCTGCGAAATCAAATCCATGACCGTCTGATACCGAAGTCCTGTCCGAGTTCGATCTCTGGAACTGGCTAGAGTGAAGAACTCGAAAGGGCTGTGAAGTAGACGCCGCAGAGTAAATCGCTGATCGTCCTTTCGTCTTCGTCCAACAGTGTGTTCCGATACGCGACAGTATCCGTATTGGAACGTTACGAAGTATCGCCGCCCAGTCCGGGGCAAGAGACTTTGGAGCGTGGTGTCGCTGGGTCGAACAGAACGTGTAACGTCACGTTGTCTGGCGTCCTCTCTAGTTTATTTTCCGGAAGATAGAGGCTGAAATAACTACCAAGTAGGAATGCCTACTGCGCGACAGTCAACCGTTCGTTCCAGAAGAACCCAGCTCCGAGCAGAGATTGTGCGATGCTCAGGATAGAGCAGAAGGCGGCCAACCATAGATCGCTTTGCAGGACCCCAACACCTGCGGTCACGAGAGCAATGAAAATCCAGAGAATCCCCATTAGGTTCTGTCGGGTTCTTTCCTCCATAGGAGTAATTCTGAAGCTCCTTCCTCTGAAAGGTTCTTCGACTGTATTTACCAAAGGGACTCACCACATCGAGGCGGGTTCTTACCAACTGATTTGGAGCGAACCAGCCGCTCAATCGGAGTGCGAATAGACCGATACCCAATTGGTAGTGTATCTTATCATGGAACTACCAAAGGCTTATTCCATCATCTTTAGAAACGGAACTCGCCTTCATGTCCCAATCATTCATCCACGCTAAGCCCCTTCAAGCCCTCAAACTCGGTGCCGTCCTCGGAATCCTCGGATTTGGAATCGCCGGAGTCGTCGGTTTGCTCCCCGACGGAGGACTTAACAGCCTCCTTCTTGTCGCCTTTTTTCCGATGGTTCTCGCCCTCGTGATCGGTGCTGAGACGCTCTTCGCAGGCTACCGTCTACTTCGCGCCGACGACCCGAGGAGCCGATTACGAAACCAGCCCTTCTACACGGCAATCCGGGCGTTCGAGGTCGTCGCCACTATCGGCGCGCCCGGTACATTCTATGTCCTTATTGTCGAGGTCGGTAGCGAGGTTGCCGGCCCGGGTGCGATCGGGGTGCTGTTCTACGGGGTTGGCCTCGGCCTGCTCGCGTTCGGTGCGGTGGTACTGCGAACAGCGGTCGAGTACTACGACCACCGCCAGAACCGTTCCACGTCAGGACACGTCCGAGGCGGAAATGACATCACCAGATGACAAAGAGGTTCCCGCTCGGGACGGCCCCTACACTGACCGACCGGGGAGTGAATTCCGCACTTGCAATCTCCAAAGCAGTACTCGGATAACACTCAACCCCACGTCCCATCAAGCGACGCCTGCAAGGACCGGGTTTCGCTGAGAAACTCTCGCCGATACTGGCGCGGCATCTTCTCTAAAGCCCACATATCAATCTGGTCGGGATCAAACAGCCGCGGAAACGCCTCAATCTGAGCGACCCCATTCGAGCGAATATTCGACGACAGTAAGTCCATATCCCAGTACCCCTCAGCCAACGCAACGGTTTGCAGTGAGTCAGCCAACGAAATGGACTCACGCTCGACCGGGTTCGACGTCCGCCCACCGTCTGCCGGTGGCCCATAGATCGACCACTTGACACCGTCGGTCAGAATACCGTAGGGCGAAATGAACCCCTCGATGCCGAGATATGCTTTGCTATCTTCCGCTCCACGCTCGGCATCGTTCATGGCCGTCACCTCACCAATAGAGGGAATTTCGGCTCTGTTGAAACCCTCAGCAGGTGACAAGTCCTATCCCGGTTGTGGTCAATACAGCTGATATCGGTAGCAAAATTCTCGCCTCTATTTACGCAGGTTGATGGCTTAAAATCGACCTACTGAACCTCGTTTCGGCTAAATATGCTTAGATAGGCACTTTTCGTAAAATGGTGCAGCAAAGAAACTGGCAGCGCTAGAAAAGATGACCATGAAATAAGACTCGGCAAGCCCGCTATCAACCAAATGTTCAACATTGAATATAGCTGGAAATGTGAGTAGTACTACTGGAATCACGATACCGATTATCGGCCCTACTATAAACGCAATAATGGTCTGTATAGATATCTGATTTTCCCTGAATTCCGACACCATCTCTCCAACTATTATCCCGAAAACAACCCCTCCAAGCGTTAATAACCAAGATTGTAGAAAACCCAAATCCATATTTATAGATGGGGTTAGAAGCCCGACAACAATTGACAAACCAGGCATTAGAATTGTAAGGCCTCCAGCTTCCCTCCAGTTCTATCATGACTGTCTAAAATCGCAGATTAAAGTTTAATTTGTGGTTACCGAGTCGGTAATTCCCAGCAGATTATTTCAGTAAATTCGACTCGGATACGTCTGTGATATGTGGCCGTCGACTGGTTGTCAA
Organism: Haloarcula amylovorans; assembly: GCF_004681185.1. Taxonomy (GTDB): domain Archaea; phylum Halobacteriota; class Halobacteria; order Halobacteriales; family Haloarculaceae; genus Haloarcula; species Haloarcula amylovorans. Next base: position 176,810 of record NZ_SRIF01000006.1, read on the forward strand.
GGAGGATGCTATCGGGTCCAATGGCCGCAACTCGAATGGTAGCACGCGATTCAACGCGACCAAGTCTATCAACAGCGTGACGGCGTACTATGTCGTCAAGAGATTTGCACAGAATGGGCTAGACGGCTCTCTCCGTTGACGGCCTTCTACGACACTAACAGCCTTACAGGCTAGGCAGAATATCAGCTGTTGAACTCGTGGACGAGAAATCCGCAAAACCCGCGCCATGAGGATTATGCGGGCGGGTTTATATGATACTCGTAGCGATAGCGATGGGTATGGCGTTGCCTGTCAATGCCTACGTGATAAGATTCCTCCCCGTTCACGCGGAGGAGGATGTCAACGTTTGCGAAACCATTTGCGTTTGCGTTTTCGAGTTCATTTGCGGAGGGATACTGTCTGTTAACTCATAGCAGTGTTTATCTTTCTGGAAATTAAACAGGATTGAGGATGGGTGACAGCGTAACGCGGGGTGTGCTAGAGGCATCGAACATGGACAGGGTCCTCGAGATATTCGCAAAGCGCCAGCGGCGCTTGATTCTGTTCGCACTGCAAGGGGGCGCGACCAAACACAAGTCTGACTTCGTGTTTCGCGGGGCTGACAACGGAGATGATCCAGAGCTTCAGTTGATTCATACGCACCTCCCAAAGCTGGCTGAGGCGGGCTATATCGAGTGGAACCGAGAGACCGACGAAGTCTCGAAGGGGCCTCGATACGACGAAATCGAGCCGCTCCTCAACCTCCTCGAGACCCACGCAGACGAACTGCCACCGAACTGGCCCTGACAGGTAGACAGCGGACGCCCACGAGTGCCGTCTACGGTGGGCGACTTCCTCAGCGAGCAGTTCCAGCAGCGATTAGTTCGACGGTTGCTTCGCGTATGTCGGGGGTCGTGTTGGTGACCGACGGCGACAGCGTCAGCTCGAATGACTCGTCGGTCGTGACCTGCGAGGGGACCGGGCTCGCGCAACTAATATCGAGCGTTGCCATCGTTATCCCTGCCCGAACCGCCCAAAGGCCCGGTCGACGGCCGACCCGCCAGTGGGTGCGCGGGATCGGAAGGCCGTGCGAGCGCCATTACAGCACTCTGCGCCGCCTGCTGGGGCCGATGGAGCCGGCGCGCCAACCTCGATAGGAGTGGATGCGGATGCAGGGTCGAAGCTAGCGAGCAGGCCACCAATCGACTGCCCAGGTTCGGCCGAAGCGGGGGCAGAGGCGGGGGTACTCCCCATCCATGTCGCCTCAACGTCGGCCAGTGACGTCGTGATGCTGACCGTACCCGCACTCGATGGCACCGTGCAAGTGATGCTGAACGTGTTGAATGATCCGCCTCCGATCTGGATTCTCTTTGAGCCAACACGCGAGCCGTTGGCCTCGACGCGGATTGTCGCTGACCCAAGGACCTCGTTGTCGTTGCTGACGGAAACGCTGACGGTAAACGTCTCGCCGGTCTGGATCGTCGAGCTGTTGACCGAACAGCCCTCCAGCGAGACACACGCGTTGTCCCACATCGGCTCTGATTGTGCTTCCTCGACGAGGAGGCTTCCACAACTAGCCATAGTCGGTTCAACGGGGCATCGAACCTTAGAACTCGGTAAACACAATGTCGGTTATGCGGGCCGCTCGCCGCCATGAACGGGCGAGATACACTCGAAATATGGAGGGTGTGATGCGGTGGTACCTACTGTATCAAGAAGACGAGCAGCAACAGGCCGGCCGCGCCGTACACGGCTGGTGGGATGCCCCGCTGCTGGCTCCCATCCTGGTCCTGACTGGGGTCCCGTCCGCCACCGTCGCCGGTGTCGGACTCGGTAATCAGCAGCGAGCCACAGCCCTCCGTGGCGTGGACGGTGATCGGGGCGCGAGCGGTCGTCGAGCGCGGTGCGGCGGCCCTAAATCGGTGAAAGGCTCGGTCTGGTGTGGCGTGCATGGGTCAAATTGGGTTATCGAGAGGCCGCGAGGACGAACACGAGCGCGAAAGCACCGAGCATCAGCCCCGCGCCCTGCTTGGCGTTGTTGAGGTAGGTATTGAGCGAGCACTCCGGGCGCAGCAGCGCGTCCATGAGGCCGCGGCACTCGCCGCCAGAGCCGCTGCCACCGTTGCCGGAGCCAGGGTCGGCGTCGCTTCCTTCAGGGACGCAAACACCGTCGCTCGCGCTCCAGACATAGCCCGCCGGGCAGTTGCCGCCGCCGACGCCCCCGCCGCTGCTTCCGCTATCGCTACCGTTATCGTCCCCGCCTCCACCCCTCCACTATTGCCAGTAACGGTAAGCGGGCGAGTTTGCGAGGCGACGACCTGCTCTGAATTGCGTGTAAGGACCTCGACGCGAAGGCTATAATTGCCGGGTGAGGTCGGCGCATAGAGGTCGGCTGATTTCGTCGTGTTGCCGGGGGCGGAGAGACAGAGTTGGATCGTTTCGGACTGGCCGACCAGCGATACCTCGATATCGAGCGTGTAGCCGTTGATGAGGTTATTTGCGATGCAGTAGTCGGCGTCGGTCGGGTAGACGAACTCGCTGTGACAGTTGACGGTAATTTGTGAGCGGATGGTCGACCCGCCGTAGATCGAGGAGGGCATCTCGATGTCGGTGATCCTGATGGCGTCCTGTTTTGAGGCGTGGGCCGAGATCGTCTCCGGTGGCGATGGGGCATGTGCGGTCGCGCTAAAGCGCGTACGGTGCCGCATGGACGCCGTCGCACGGGTGACGTTCATAGCAAAGTCCCCCTAGGAGATGGTGACCGACGGGCCATCGCCACCGAGTCGGGTCAACAGGAACACACCGACGAAGAGGGCGGCGGCTCCGCCGACGATGGTGTTGTTGACCTCACCGACGCCGGGGACAGTCACGTTCGCTTCAACAGTGTCGGGCTGTCGTGCATGGCCGGTCAGGCGCGTGCGCTGCCGGAGCGTGGTCGTGCTACGAGCGACGTCCATACACACGCTATCAGCCGCTGCTCACTTAGTCGATGGACAGTCATTACGTGGGTATTGTGGGCAGTGAGGCCTTGCCTGCACGTTGAACCATCGAAAATGGTCGTGCGCGAGGCACGACCGCAATCAGTAGCCAACTGAGCGCTTAACCAAAGTGCCCATCGGGTGCGTTTCGTCGAATTACATTATCGGTTCGGGGCTCTGTTGAAGCCCTCAACACCTGACAGTACTGCTGTGCGAGATACAGAGAATAAGTTTAACAGAACAGACTAGGCCTGTCACCCAATTCACGCCACTGATTCGACACCGAGAATCTCGAAGCGAGCACCACCCGTCTCGCTCTCGGTCACCTGAATCGTCCACCCATGCGCAGTGACCATTTCGGCGACAATAGCGAGCCCAAACCCGGTTCCCTCCTCACGAGTTGTATGCCCCG
>NZ_SRIF01000007.1:0-49715 GCF_004681185.1 Haloarcula amylovorans
TCCTGAGACGGGCCCGCCACTCCGCTGAACGGATGTCAGAAGCTGTGAGTGGATAAATTAGCGCATAATAGTACCCCAGTTACGAATAGTAGTGAAGTGAAGCGAGTAGCAGTCACTATCAAGCGACGTCCGAGAAGCTCAATTTACTCGCTATCAGTCACAGCGACCAGTTCATCGCAGAAGCTCACTCCAGTAACCCGAGATCAGTGAGTCGATCTTCGATTACCGAGAGTGCGTCTTCGGCATCGGACAACTGCTTGCCACCCGTAATGACGAGTTTCCCGCTGCCGAACAGCAGTGCCACGACATCCGGGTCATCGAGTCGATAGACAAGTCCCGGGAACTGTTCTGGTTCATACTCGATATGTTCGAGACCGAGCCCGATTGCAATCGCATTCAAATTTAGATTCGCGCCCAGATCAGCGCTCGAGACGATATTCTGGATATCGATCGCTGGTGAGTCGTCAACCTCGACACCCAAGCTACGGAGTTCATCAAAGACCTCTCCGAGGGCAGTCTCGACATCGTCTACGCTTTTCGCCCCGGTACACACCACTTTTCCCGAGCGGAAAATCAGTGCCGCAGCCTTCGGATCGTGCATCCGATAGACCAATCCGGGGAAATTTTCCGGATCGTAGTCCGTTGCTTCGAGATCCATTGCCAGCGTTTCGAGATCAAGCTCCTGGCCGATATCGCTTGATGCAACAACGTTCTCTACCTTGATCGACTCCGCTGAGACACTCATAGTCGTACCGTGCTCCCACAGCCCTCTTAAAACAGGGCCTGGTTCAGAACAGGCCAGAGACAGAATCGCTCGAGTTGCCTTAGAGGTCGCGTGCCTGGACCGTCTTTCGGTCGTTAGCTTCAGCACGCTGGGCAGCGTCTTCGAGCAGTTCAGCGACTTCCTCATCAAGTGTCTCGTAGAAATCCGCCGAGACATTGTGCTCCGACAGTGCATCCTTCACAGCTGCTTTGACAATGAGCGACATTCCAGTGGGGTCTATTCGTGTCTCCTATATAAGGGTTTGAGTGCCGAGTTTCGGCTCAGATAGCAGTAACTCAATTTACATCGTCGTCCAGCGCCTGCGCGCCTTCCGGGAGCAAGGCCACCACGAGATACTTGGCATAGTCTTCGAAGTGCCCCAAGGGGAAGAGACTCAGCCGCAAAGATGAGCAGCATTCAGTAGTCAAGGGAGAATATGGAGTTGATCGCGAGGAGACCGCAGACGAGGACGAGGAGTACGACAAGAAAGCTCAGAGAGACGACCCACCCATACTGATCGGCGAGAAATCCGAGAGCGACCGACCCCGTTGCGGCGGCGATCATATACACTGTTCTGAATAATCCAAAGCCAAAGCCGCGTTCGCCTTCATCGATGCGGTCCATAAACCGAGGGAATACTGCCGCACCCCAACTCATGCCTAGTCCAAGCAGTCCGATGCCGAGAGCGATTTCTTCGATATTTGAACCGCGGAGCAGTAGTCCGATGCCAGCGATGCTAAATACCATACAGGAGACGATCGCAATGTCGCGACCCAGTCGGTCAGCGACGACTCCAACACCCGTCTGGAGGACACCCTGAACCACGAAATATGCCGCGAACAGCGTTCCTGCAAGCGTCTGCGAATAGCCGTGGTACTGCACGAAGAACGCCGGGAGAAATGAGGCGAGTCCCTGCCATGAGAACTCGACGATAATCGCGATGATACCCGTGAAGACGACTGTCGGTCGAGTAAGCACCTCGACAATCTTTTCACGGTCAACCTGATCGCGCATTGGCTCGTCGGGCTGTCGAGGTTCGGAGGAGCGAATCCCGGCCGCAATCAGCGCAGTGATTGGGAGCGCAACCAATGTCCCGACCGCCACCGCGGGCCGCCAACCGAATCTGACTGCTATCCCTGAAACGACTACAGGAGCCAACAGTCCCGCGAGCGGCGCCCCTGAATTGTGGATCCCGATAGCGGTTCCGATACCATCGTAGATTCGCGTGATAAGCGCCGTCGCCACACTATAGTGAAGCCCAGCGACAGCTCCCAGAATGACGACACCCAAGACGAAGACACCGAAAGTGGGAGCAGCAACGATAAGCAGCGCTGAGAGACCAGTACCACCGACCGAGACGAGAATCAGACGTCGGTCGCCGAATCGATCAGCGAGAATCCCACTCGGGAACTGCGTCAAGGCGTACGTGAACCACATGCCAGTTAGTGCTCCGCCGATCAGCGTATTCGATGTGTGGAACTCGGTCGCGATATCGGGGACGACCGGACTGAGTGCGAGCCGCCCAAACACGGTGACGAATAGTGCGAGAGTACAGAGAACTAGTACTGTCTTTCGATACTGCCACTCATGCAGTCCCACTTTAATTCGCCTTCCAGCTTGCCACTTAAGAACAATACGACTCCCCTGATAGTGTCCTCAAGATAGTATGATTTCAACTGGTTGGGTATAATTTCGCGCTGTCGCTCAGATCGCAGTAATCCGGTTCACACTGACGTCCAGCACCTGCGCGTCTCCCGGGAGCAAGGCGACTACGAGATACTCAACATAGTCTTCGAAGTATTGGACGAGCTGGGCGATTCGATCCGAGTCAATCGCTTCCAGCGAATTTAACACCATGAACGGCATCATCTCGTGAAGGCTATCAGTTCATCTCAAGATACACTGAATCGAACACTGAAATCACGAGTCAAAGCGAGAGTTTCAAATCCGAGAGACGAGGAGCGGTCACTATGGTCGGGACGAGCAACGGAATCGGTTGTTGCCACTCGCAGAGAGGTCTGCAATAGTGTCGGGTGTCATGTTGTTCTATCCTGAGCGATGACTGTTCCGTCGAAGCCTACGGGGCGAACCGGTGTGTTCGTCTCAATCTGTGCCCTCTCGTTTCTTGTCAATTTTGGGCGGATGGCGTTCGCACCCCTGGTCGACTTCTTTATCGAATCAGGTATCAGTCCAGCGACTGCGGGATTAGCTGCGACGACTGTCTGGGTGGGGAGTGCCCTTCCCCGCCTCCCAACCGGGTACCTCCTCACAGTCGTTCGTCGCCATCACGCACTCCTTGGAATGGGGCTGGGCCTTACCGTTGCTACCGCGTTCACTGCGTTTTCACCGGGGATTTGGTTCACGATTGCTGGCGCACTGTTCATTGGACTCGCCACGGGGGTCTTCTTTATCGCAGCGAACCCACTCGTGAGCGAACTCTATCCCGACCACGTTGGGATTGCGGTCGGCATTCGGGGTATGTCCTCCCAGATCGCGGCTGTCACCGCTCCGTTTCTTGTCGCGCTCGCAATCACCTTTCGGTCATGGCGAGTTGTCTTCTGGACGCTATCGGGGCTTGCTTTCGTTGCAACAGTCATCTTTGCCGTCGCCGTTCGACGTGCTGAGCTGCCAGATGCCGGTACCAAAGACCGGAATCTTCTGGCAGCGATCCGTGCCCAGTGGCATCTCATCGCTGTTGGCGTTGTCTTCGTCGGGTTTACAGGATTCGTCTGGCAGGGCATCTTCAACTTCTATGTCACGTACCTGGGAGCGGCAAAGGGAATTTCGTCGGGAACAGCCAACACGCTCCTTACCGTCATGTTTGCCGCTGGCATCCCCTCGTTTCTTGTGGCTGGACGGCTCGCTGATCGCTACTCGTATCTCACACTCTTGCTTTCGATTCTTACCGGCTTCGTCGTCTGCCTTCTCGCGTTTACCCTGGTCTCAGGAGTAGTCGCACTGGCCGCAGTGTCAGTCGTGATGGGGCTGGTGGTTCACGGCCTGTTCCCCGTGGGCGACGCCTATCTTCTCGAAACGTTTCCCGATGCAAACCGTGCGAGTGCCTATGCAGGTTTCAGCGCGACGATGATGCTCATTCAAGCACCGGGGAGCGTCGCAGTCGGAGTACTCTCTCAATCCGGATTGACGTACACAAGCATCTTCCGCGGATATACACTCTTCATCGCAATCATCACTATCAGCATGGCTGGCCTCGCTCACGCTGGACGGCTTCCCAGAGGAGGGTGAGTTGAGAATTCGTGGATAGAGTGTGCCATCGAAAATCCCAGTCGGTACCGTACACAAGGGGATAACTAGACACGGCTGTGCTGCGTCGTAAAATGAAGACAGAGAGGTCTGACGCCAGTTATATAGCAGTAACCCGGTTCACGTCGTCGTCCAGTGCTTGCGCGTCTTCCGGCAGCAGAGCAACCACGAGATACTCAGCGTAATCTTCGAAGTACTCGACAAGTTGGGCGATCCGGGCTGAGTCGATCGCTTCCAGTGAATCCAACAGCATGAACGGGACCGTCTCGTAGAGGTCGTGAACGAGATATCCTGCCAACGCGAAGATGAGTCCTGTCACCTCGCGCTCACTCTCGCTGAGATGCTCAACCGTATCTTCGTAGGCCGCCCCGTTCTCCGTCGTTCGGACAATGTGGAGATCGAACGCCGTCTGCTCGACTTTCCGACGGCCCTCACGCACGGTCTGTTCGACGCGTTCGATCCAGATGCGGTCGAGATTCTCGTAGTCCAGAATCTCGATCATCGCGTCCATGTGCTCGTTGAACTCATCGACGGCGTCGGCTTCGATCTGGTCGATCTTCGTCCGTTCGTCAGTCAGCTGCTCAAGTAACTCGTCGCGTTCCTCTCGGAGGTTGTCTGCACGATCAAGCATGTCTTCAATCTCTTCGATTTCCTCAGTCACGTCCTCTAAATCTGATTCGAGACTGTCGATTTCGAACTCTAGCTGGTTGGCTTCTTTGTGGAGTGAGAGCACCTCGTCGAAGTCATCCGACTCAAGATCGTCGACGTCGGCTTCGAGTGTTTCGACGTCGTCGGTTAGTTCCTCACGCTGGGATTTGAGCGAGTCGATCTGTGCATCGCGGCTCTCAATCTCGTCTTCGATATCCGCGAGCTTGCGCTCGATTTGCTCACGCTCGTTTTGCTGCTGTTTGGCCTCGCGTTGGGTCGTTTTCAGATCTTCGAGCTCGGACTTGATGTCGTTGAGTTCCTGCACCAGGTTTTGGCGGCGCTCCTGAAGACGCTCAACAGTGTCCTCAATCTGCTCACGTTCGACCGTCGAGCCACACGTCCAGCAGGTGACCGAGCCCTCGCCGTCAGCAAGTAGTTCGTCGGTCGGTGAACCGGCTGATTCAGACCGGTCGGTTTCGTCGAGCGTCTCAAGGACCTCGTAGTCCTCATCCTCGAGTCGTTCTTCGTTGTACTGGATAAGACTTTGAAGGTCGGAGATCTGGGAATTCAGCGTCTGGCGTTTCTCGCGAAGTTGTTCGATCTCGGTTTCGAGATGCTGCTGGTCGCCCATCGGCGTCTCAGGCAGGTCCTCGAGGTCAGCTTCGAGGTCACTTCGCTCCTGTTTGAGAGAGGAGATGCTCTCGTTTTGTGTCTCGATCTGGCGACGCGTTGATTCGAGGTCTGAGCGTGTCGAGCGGAGTTCGTCGAGTTTCGCTTCTAACTCTTCTTGATCCTCTCGACTCGACTCGATATCACGGTTACTTTCATCTATTTCTTTTTCTTTATCCTCGAGTTCGTCCTTTTTCTCCTGTATCTGATCCTGTATCTGGTTGCGTCGTTGTTCGAGTTTCGGGATATCCGTTTTTCTGTCTTCGATAGTAGCTAGTTCGTCATTGATATCGTCTTTTTCTGCTTCTAATTCGCGGATTCTATTTTTAATATCCTCGATATCGACGGGGCGCATAATAATCTCACGAAGATCGTCCCCACGGGCAACAGACTGGCGCGCTTCGTTGGTTTCGAGCAAGAATGCAAAGAGGTCCGCGACTTCGGGATCATCAAGGTAGCCGTCGCCATCGAACGCGACTGAATCACCGGCTCGGGTGAGCGTCCGTTCGTAGGTCTCGCCTTGGAGGTTCAATTGAACGCGCCCTTCCTCGGCGTCGCCTTTGAGTGTTGCCTGGTTGCTTCCCATCGCTGCCATAATCGATTGAAGGAACGATGTTCGGTTCGTGGCGTTCTTGCCGGTCAGGACGGTTACGCCGGGTGGAATCGAAACTTGGGTACTATCGATACCACCGATGTTCTCAACTGCAAATTCTGCGGTTTCTGAGACTTGTTCGGAAGTAGCCATAGGCCCAATTAGTAGCTCTAGCTACTAAAACCCGCTACCTAACAATTACCTGCTCCAACTATATACAATACACTACAGGCCCAGATTTTCGCTCGCTAGCCAGATACTTCAAATTCCACAGCTAACACTGCCAGCACCGCGATGGGAAAGCTCGGGGGACGTCCTTTTCAGCAGTCTCGGCGATCCCACGCGAGCATGAACACCGCCCCTAAGATGGGGCTACCGACTACAAAAAATCGATAATAGCGTGATATTTACCTCCCGGATGGACAGTCCCGCATCCTTCATGAGAAACAAACGCCCCGACCCATGAGACTGTCAAAACCAACGCTATGGCAACCGCACCGAGTGAATGGCGTAGTCGGTGAAGCATTTGTTCGTCGTAGACCAGTACGTCGCAAGAGATAGTCCACAAGATTGAATACCGACAGGTCAAGTTGAGTGAGTTTATTGACATCAGAGTGGTTCCACACCTTCTGATGCCCATAGCCGGGGTCAAGCCGTTCTTGCCCTTCTCGCCGTCGGTACCTTTGCTACTTATCGCCGTCACACTCGGAAGATTCAGGCTACGTGATATCGTGTGGGGGTTACCTGCTCCAGCAGTATCCTGACGAACGAAGTGAGTCAGGGAAGGCCATCCGCAGTCGTTTAGTAGTTGTATCCAGAAACGAAGGTATGGCTCGCCAAGCTACCCGAGAGTCCGCAGTGAGAACTGGTATTCGGATGGGCGTTCGAACGAGAAGCCTCTCCCCCGACCGACTGGGATTCATCCGTCAACTCGGTGCTACCGACATCTTCGTCGACCACGCTGACACCGAGGAGGAACCGGATGCGTTTAACGACCGCATGGGGACTAACACAATCGCGGTTGGACGCGACATGATTCCAACGGTCGACGAACTCACAGCGGCACGCGAACAAATCGAGGACGCGGGACTGCAGTTCACTGGTATTCAGTCATTGCCGTACTCGCTCTACGGGGACATTATGTTCGACCGTGACGGCAGCGAGGAAGCGCTCAACCAGATTACGACGCTAATCCAAAATCTGGGCGCGGCCGGGATTCCAATCCTCGGATACCAATGGAATCCTCGCGGGGTCGTGCCGATGCGGACTGAACCCGCAACTCTTCGCGGCGGTGCGGAAGGTACCGGGTTCGACCTCAACGAACTCGACGGGTTCGATGACAACGACGGTCTTGCCCCCGGTCTCGACAGAGCGTACACAGAAGCCGAGTTCTGGGAGAACTATGAGAACTTCCTTGAAACCGTACTACCGGTCGCCGAAGAAGCTGGCGTCCGACTCGCGCTTCACCCCGTCGACCCGCCTGTAATCGAGGAACTCGGCGGCATTCCCCGCCTGTTCCGTAACGTCGAGAACTTCGAGAAAGCGATGGAACTCGTCCCGAGTGATAACCACGGACTGAAGCTCTGCCTCGGGTGCTTTTCACAGATGGGGGAGGACGTTACCGACGTACTGCAACGGTTCGGGACGCGTGACGACATCGTCTTCATCCACTTCCGCGACGTCGTTGGCACGATGCCACGTTTCCACGAGGCATTCGTCGACGAAGGGAACTTCGATACAGTCGAGGTCGTACGGACGCTCCGCGAAATTGGGTTTGACGGAGTCGTCATCCCCGATCACGTCCCAGAGATGACCGGTGACGACGACTGGCGCCACCGTGCCCGGAGTTTCACCATCGGTTATCTCCGCGGTGTCGTCGATACGGTCGAGTCGGAGACATAATCCCTCCAAGCGAGCCCGGTACCAATACCTGGGTATATTACTTCGGTGCAACTACTCGACGAATACTTACTGTCGGCATGCGAGCCAGTCACACCAAAGGGAGCACCCTACTCTGACTCGTTACAGTGGTGAGACCATTGAATTCAAGCACAACCTTTTGAGCGATATCGCCGAAGACCGCTTTTCCAACTGCAGTTCGGTTTCCGGTGCCGATGAAAATACCGTCACACCCGTGCTCCCCAGTAGTGGGAATATCGGTAGAATCCTCGTCGGGAACCACGCCCCATTGGGATGACGTTGCAAGGATCCCTCTAATATGATGGGGATATCGGCTTGTTCAAGGTGTCTGATAGCCTTTTATTAGATTCAAGTTAGCTTTCTTGCTCTCTTTCTGGAGGATCATTTTCATATAGGCGTCGTAACTCAAAGAGTAGATATCTATGAGTCCAATACCTACATTCTCTATGCGTTGGCGCGCTTAGACCAGCACAGAGATGAAGAAGATGGCGTTTTGGCGAAGTAATTCTTGTTCCGTTCTTTTCTAGAGAACGCTGTACATGTAGATGACTATAGGGGAGTATATAACAATTGTACTCTTGTTATAACTTTAATTTCATTCTCTGGAGTATATGATTTGAATTGTATTATAACTTGTTACTATTATTAGGACGCTATGTATTTTTAGTTTATCAAAATGCATATAGCATACATTGCACTATAGAGGGTACAGATACGTATATTCGAGAGAGGAGAACATAAAGCAATAATCGATGAACAAGGCTAATACAGTTACTGTGTCTCCTTCAGTCGTTGATCCGATCGAGATGGGGGAAATAGTAGCGCACCGAGCGAAAATATTGTTCGCGGCTCGAGAACAAGAGCTATGAGGCCCTGGTTACAAACTGGAACTATGTCAAGAACGCCTCGAAAAATCAATGCGGTACGAAACACCTGCCGAATTATAGAGGTACTTCAGGAGCACGGTAGCGCCGGTATCACAGAAATATCTGAGTCACTTAACTTCTCGAAAAGCGCTGTTCACGGACATTTAGCGACGCTCGAGGAAGAAGGGCTTGTGGTAAAAGAGGACCACTCGTATAGTTTGAGTCTTCGCTTTCTTGACATCGCCGAACAAGTGAAAGATGGAGTAGCTGACCATACGATTGTTAAGGAAGAAGTCACCAATCTCGCAGAGGAAACCGGCGAGGTCGTCCACTTCGGAACAGAAGAGGAGGGACGCGTCGTGTATCTTTCTAAAGCCCGCGGTGCCTCTGCTGTCGAAACTGCTTCGAAGATCGGGAAACGAATGCCAATGCATTCGACGTCCCTCGGTAAGGCACTACTCGCAGAGCTGTCGCCGGAGCGATGCGAGCAGATAGTTGATCGGCACGGTCTTCCTGAACAAACCGCGAAAACAATAACTAATACTGAGCGACTCAAATCAGAACTGGAAGAAACCCGTCAGCGGGGCTATTCCATTGATGATGAAGAGAATATCCCGGGTGTCCGCTGTATCGGAATGGCCGTTTCCGTCCCCGAAGCCAACGTACTAGGAGCACTCAGTATCTCTGGCCCATCACAGCGAATGACCGACGAACGGATGGAAACTGAGCTAAGTGAACAGATAGCGCAGGCTGCGAACGTTATCGAAGTTAACTCAAGATACTCCTGAATTATCTGATATGGCTTTGTTTGAATGGATTTTGCTACTTAATTTATTGATAGGTGTGGTTTGTAGATACGGGCATTTTACCACTAAATCCTTGATAATTTGTCTCCCCCGGAGGATTATCTCGACCACGCTCTGTCTATTCCAATGCTTCGTGCATTTCGTGGTCAATGCCCGTTGCTGGCGCTCCAACAACACTATTGCGATTCGAGGATCTTTATTACGATAGAGAAAAATCTTGGTTCGAAGTTTTCACGAATAACCTCTGTGTACGAGCATCGAACGACCCCGCTTCCGTACTAGTGAATCAAGTTCTGAAAATTAGCTACCAAAACATTAGTAAGCCAGGGTAGGGAACCCGCTATTCGCATGCCGGAAGAGTACGGAAACTACGTTAGCGGAGAGTGGACCGAGTCGGAATCAGCGGAGACGTTCGACGTACTGAATCCAGCGAATACCAACGAGGTGGTCGCTCGGTTCCAACAATCGAGTACGGCAGATACTGAAGTCGCAATCAAGGCCGCCGTCGATGCCCAGAAGAAGTGGGCGAATACGCCGGGTCCCGAACGCGGTTCGGTCCTCCAAGATGCGAGTCAGATACTTGCGGAACGGAAAACCGAAACGACCGAATTACTCGTCCGCGAGGAGGGAAAAACTCGATCGGAGGCCGCCGGCGAAGTCCAGCGAGCGATTGACATCTTTGCCTATTACTCGCAGAAATCGATGGACTTGGGTGGCGTCGTCAAATCCCCGAGTGGACGCGAGAAGGAACTCTATACGAAATCTGAACCACTCGGAACAGTCGGTATCATCACTCCCTGGAATTACCCTATAGCCATTCCGGCCTGGAAACTCGCTCCCGCGCTGGCTGCCGGAAATACGGTCGTGGCCAAGCCCGCATCGGCGGCCCCCAATATGACGCGGGTTCTCTTCGAGTGTCTCGACGAGGCGGGCCTCCCGAACGGTGTTGCGAACTACGTGACTGGACCTGGGAGTGAGGTCGGTGTCCCGCTCACGGAACACGAGGATATCGATGGCGTCTCATTTACTGGCAGCACTGCTGTCGGGACGACTGTCGCACAGACTGCCTCAGAGAGCCTCAAGCGCGTCCAGTGTGAGATGGGCGGGAAAAATCCGACCGTCGTGATGCCGAGCGCCGATATCGACGAAGCGGTCGAGATTCTTGGCGTCGGCGCGTTCGGGACGACCGGTCAGTCCTGCACCGCGGCTTCGAGGGCCATCGTCCACGAGCAGGTCTTTGACGAGTTCGTTGAGGCGATGGTCGAGTACGCCGAATCCGTCAAGCTCGGGTCGGGACTCACTGACCCGGATATGGGACCGCACGTCTCACAGAGCGAACTCGAGTCGACGCTTGAATACGTCGAAATCGGAAAAGAAGAAGGTGCGACACTGGAAACCGGTGGGGAGCAACTGACAGATGGCGAGTACGCAGACGGCTACTACGTCCATCCCGCGGTCTTCTCGGATGTGGATAACGACATGCGTATCGCTCAAGAGGAGATATTCGGGCCGGTTCTCTCTGTTATCAGGGCTGATGGTTTCAAACACGCTCTCGAATTAGCGAACGACGTCGAGTACGGACTCTCGGCCAGTATCGTCACGCAGGATCTCACTGAAGCCGACGAGTTCCTCAACCGCATCGAGACCGGCGTCGCCAAGGTTAACGAGAAGACGACCGGACTCGAACTGCACGTTCCCTTCGGCGGGTACAAGCAGTCGTCCACGAACACGTATCGAGAACAGGGTGACGCGGGTCTGGACTTCTTCACGTCCACGAAGACGATTTACCGCAATCACTGACGACGTCATCTTCCTTTTCACACACGTAGTTTATCGAATGCTGACTACTGGCGATTATACCGTCCAATTGTCTCTGGTAACCGAATATCACAGTGGTGAATGTTATCCAGCTCACTCTAACCGGTTTAACTGGTCTAAGCGGCAACTTAGAACTCGACATACCACGTTCGTATTTCACGAACAAGGCGCAGTTCTCGTAGGATTGTGAGATTCGAGCGGAGTTGAAGAGAAACAATATTACGCGCGCCACGCCATGAACAATCACGATGGTCAGCATCGATTACATGGCCCATCAGGAGCAGTACAGCCCCTCGCAATTACTGCGATTCTCAGAACTCGCTGCCGACAACGGCTTTGAGTTCGTCTGGACCTCCGATCACTTCCACCCGTGGTTCCACACGGACGCCGAGGCCGGCTTCGCATGGTCGTGGCTCGGCGCGGCATCCGAGCGAATCGACGTCCCCATCGGCACCTGTGTCACGCCCGCGGGCGAACACTACCACCCCGCACTGATGGCCCAAGCGTTCGCCACGCTCCAAGAGATGCACGACGAGCGCGTCGTCCTCGGCCTCTCGACGGGCGAGGCGATGAACGAGAAGCCAATGGGCCACGAGTGGCCCGACTACCCTGTCCGGCGGGACCGACTCGAAGAGACCCTCGAAATCGTCCACGGGCTCTGGGAGAACGACGAGTTCTACAGCTACGAAGGCGAGCACTTCACCGTTGACGACGCGAAGTTGTACACGATGCCCGAGGAGCGCCCTGAAATTCAAATCGCGGCCAACGGACCGAGTACCGCCTCGCTGACCGGCGAGTACGGTGACGGCTTCATCACTGTCAAGACGGGCGAAGAGTACACTGAGAGGATGTATCCTGCGATTCGCCGCTACGCCGACGAGGAGGGGCGTGATCCCGACCAAATCGAGACGACGCTGCTGGTCATCGCCTCCTACGACGAAGACTACGAGAAGGCGCGGGACGCGACCCGACCGTGGTGGGCGACCACCCAGAACGTCTTCGACCGCGCGATGGCCAACCCGAAGGAAATCGAAGCTGAAGGCGAGAAGGCTACCGAAGAGGAGATCAAGGGCAAGTTCCTCATCGCCGACGACCCGTCGGACATCGCCGGACAGCTCTCCGCGTACGCCGAGATGGGTTTCGACCGCATCGCGCTCGGGAACACGAGCCCCGAGCCCGAGACGTTCTTCAAGGTCATGGGCGACGAGGTCATTCCCTCACTATGAAGTCTGGATAGCCCGGATAATCCAACAACGTATATGGGCATTTCTACTGTTGTCAAATCCCGCTATCTCCTCATAGTGACTGATCGAACATCACGAGCTGGATCTGGCTCTAGTATCGGTTTTCTCGTTGCGTTTCTCAGAGGTAGAGGTCAATAGGGCATGACCGTCCTTCGAGAAGAGGTGAAGGTGACTATCATCGAACGTGAAATGAATGGTATCTCCAGATTCAATCTCTGTATCTGAGCTCACACGCATTATGAAATCATCAGACCAACTAAGATACAGGTAAGTTTCGTCTCCGAGCGGCTCCACAACATTAACTTTTGACGTAAGTGACGAATCCGTCGGTCCGTTATTAACGATCATAATATCTTCTGGTCGGGCACCGAGCGTGACTTCTTCTCCTACGATATCATCACCGATTTCATGATATATCTCTGGAGATAGGGGGTACTCGAATTCGTGATCAATGCCCTCTAAGACTATTTCTTCGCCCTTCTTCGAGACGAGGCCACGCAGGAAATTCATGCTAGGAGATCCGATGAAGCCTCCAACGAAGCTATTGACTGGATTGTTGTACACCTCTATGGGATTTCCTATCTGTTGTAGGTTACCGTCGTCGAGTATAGCGATACGATCACCCATTGTCATTGCTTCCTCTTGGTCATGAGTAACGTATACAGACGTAATTCCTAGTTCATCTTGGAGTCGCTGAATCTCTGCCCGCATCGTCGTACGTAGTTTCGCATCAAGATTGCTGAGTGGCTCGTCAAAGAGGAACACCTCAGGTTCCCTCACAATCGCTCTGCCAAGTGCAACGCGTTGTTTTTGTCCTCCAGAGAGTTCATCCGGTTTGTCGTCCAATAACTCTTCAATTCCCATCATCTCCGCAGCCCAGCGTATCTTATCTTGCCGTTCATTCGAATTGAGGTCAGTACTCATTCTAAGTCCGAACTCCATATTTTCTCCGACAGTTTTCTGCGGATACAGGGCATAATTTTGAAAGACCATAGCAATGTCTCGATGTCGGGCAGAGGTATCAGTCACGTCATCTTCATTTATATATATACTGCCCTCTGTTGGGGTTTCAAGACCGGCAATCATTCGGAGCGTCGTCGTTTTTCCACAGCCAGAAGGCCCAACCAGAGTTATAAATTCTCCATCTTCTACATCAATATTTATATCATCTACAGCGACTATTTTCCCAGCATCAAATTCTTTCGTTATACCCTCAAGTCGTAGGTTTCCCATATGACATAAATGTATGTCCTTTATGGATAAAGCTTTGGTTCCGGGAAAGGCTCTCAGCTGTCTCGTCATTACCCTACTACAGTGGCGCCTACAAGGACAACAGCGAACTGTGAAAACCACTCTGACAATAAGGCCCGACTGATTTCCACTACTATATGGTAAATACCATTTTGAACAGGCAGCTAAGGATATATGGCAATTATCCGTCTAAAGTGTGTCGAAATATACAGTGGGTACTACTTCCTGCGAGACAGTTTCAGCCCCTACTTAGTCGGTCGCTCAGTTTCGGTAGCGTATTCACCTCAAACTAAGCCGTCAAGTCTTCAAGCCATCCACAAAAGCATGCTACGATTGCACTAGTAGTCTATTGTCTAAGAGGAGTGATAGAAAAACCGCGACAGTGGGGTGCCATCAGCAAAGAACCCTATGCATGATTCTATATTATAGACGACGTGTGACTCCCTACGGAGCAGGTAGTATATTTCCGCTTTTCATGAACGCCTCACCATCTCCCTGAAATGCTGTTTCGGCATTCGTGAGGTCGTTGTTTGCGAATAGACGAGCATCATTGCTATCGGAAATTTCGATGAATGTTTTTGTCCCATGCAATGCTTTCGAACCTCGAATCGTGATGTCTGATGTATCACGGAATGCTAGGGAAGCTTTATCTGGAGATCTAGGTGCCTGCTTACCCTTGAAGTTCTCAATGAGGAGGTCCTCAACTGACTCGCATTCTACAGCATGAGAGTGATACTGAGCGATATCTTCTTCCCATTCGATGTGGAAACTATCGATATCTAGATCCTGAACGTATTCAGCGTAGAAACCTGGAATTTCGCTCTCGAATACAGGTGGGAAGAGAGAAGTCGGTCGGAAGTCGAAATTCCCGCCGCTTGCGTCGCTTTTAGCACTATCTGTGACTGCTACCGATACTCCATCGAGTTCGACATCTCTGATTCTACTCTCGGGGGTCCCGTAGACGACGATACCACTCTCACTTGTTGCGTTGACGTTGGTGAATCGTATATTTTCCACACTACCAATATCGTGACCTTCGTGACGTGGGATAGATGTCACCCAAATTGGTTCAGCTTTCCCCCACCAGTGTCCCGTATGCAGCTGCGTTTCGACTACTATATTCGAAAACGAGATGTTCCTAATGGACCCTGAGTCACGGTGTTGAATTGCGAGACCGCGGTTTGATCCACGCACGATGATATTTTCGAAGGTGCAGTTCTCTATATCATGCGCAGTGGCGGACCCGAATTTGATAGCTGAGGACCGCGACCTCAAGATACAGTTGGTGACAGTGAGATTTTCCAATGATCCCTCATATCCTAGTCCCTCCGTAGCCTTTGGACAGATGGCATCGTCGCCGGTAATGACTGTACAGTCAGAGATATGGATATTTTCACAGAGATCTGGATTAATTCCGTCTGTGTTCGGAATCCGCAGGTCGTTGTAGATGTTTATCCCAGTGATACGCAAGTCTTTGCACCCGAGGAAATGGAGCGTCCAGTTGGGAGCGTTCTGAATAGTGACCCCCTGAATTTTCACCCGGTCACACTCATGGAAATACAATACACGATCCGGTCGCCATTCCAACGGACGAACTGGCCCGTCCTCAGTTCCCCATTTCGGATCCAAGTAGTCCTCACCTTGGCGAGCACTGTGCTCTGCCGTCATCGCTGCTGGATCATGACTGGGGGTGAATACGTCATTCATATCCATGAATTCGCTTCCTTGAGCGTCAATGACACCATCTCCTCTGATAGCTATGTTCTCCGCACCCTTCGAAACGAGAAGAGATGTCATCGGTGTGCCCCCGGAATGATAATCCTCCTCCTCCGTGCTACCAATTAACGTTGCACCACTAGCCAGGAATAGTGCCACATTGCTTTTCAACTGGATGGTGCCAACTCTGTAGTCACCAGCGGGAACACAGACGGTCCCGCCTCCAGCCTCAGTACATTCGTCAATCGCGTCTTGGACCGATACTGTATCTAGTGTCTCTCCGTCACCTATCGCTCCATAATCACGGACGTTATACTCCATAGTTCGCTTCGTTCAACACGGATATCACACAAATACATTTTGGAAGATTTCAGCAATACCATACGTTATCTACCCTATCCCGTTAATGTCACCTGTTCTTCACCACTATTCTGTTACACAGGAATTGTACCACCATGGGCCCCTGAGAGTAAAGCAACCGGTTATTTATCTCAGGCCTTACTTGTGATTCGTATGAACGTGTTAGTGACTGGCGCCTATGGACGCTGTGGTACCGCTATTATTGACCATCTCCACGACCACGAAACATACGATTTTACCTACTACAATCGGTCCGATCGACCGGAAGACCACCCTTACGGCGGATACAAGACCATCGTCGGGGATGTGGCAAATGAAGAAAAACTTACGGCAGCGGTTCAAAACCAAGACGCTATTGTCCATCTTGCAGCTTATCCATATACAGATGGAACGTGGGACGATATCCTTGAGCCAAACATCATAGGAATGTATAATGCGCTTGAAGCCGCACGAAAGCAGGAAGTTGAGTCATTTGTCTTCGGGTCGTCGAACCACGTAATGGGGCTCTATGAAGATGAACTTTCTCCGGAGCTCTATTCGCTCAACAGCAATCTTGTCCTTACCCATACAGATCCCGTTCGTCCGGACTCGCAGTACGGTGTTTCAAAAAGTTTCGGTGAAGATCTCGGTCGGTACTACGTCGAAAATTACGAATATCCGAAGCAGTTCTATGCGCTCCGTATCTGTACCGTATTAGAGTCAAAATATGACCACCCATATGGTGGTGCTGAACGGGATGTCGAAAATGGGGAGATAGAGCGAGGGAGCGAAGAATATGAACAGGGAGTCGCTCGAATGAAGGCGATGTGGCATTCTCGCCGTGATTTTGCTCAGTTGGTCGACCGGTCTCTGCAGGACAACAATGTCGAATTTGACGTGTTTCACGGGGTGAGCGACAATCGCCGTCGGTGGTTCGATTTGGAACACGCGCGGGCTCGGATTGGTTATGTCCCTGTGGACAATGGGGAAGAATGGACAGAACCACCGACATGAATAGAGTAAATTTACGCTGAGTGTCAGTCATCTGTTAGTCTAAAATAGCTTGTGGATAGACACAACGTTCCGCGCGTCTACGCGGGCCACAAGCTTTCTCATCGAGTTAGGCAAGGACCTCCAAGTCATCATTGACCTCTTCAGAATGTCCCGCGGCGAAGCCCCATAGTTCAGCCGACTCGACCACCACTGTTTGTCCTTCTCCACTGAAAAGTACATTCAGAGTTCGTATATAGGTCTGTGCTGAAAAAGCGAAACTGGTGCTACTCCTTGCAGTGTTGTTCGATGACGTCCCAGTCAAGTTCGATGCCTAGTCCCGGCGCGTCTGGCACCTGAATGCGGCCGTTCTGGATGAAGTCCTCCTCGCGGGCCAGCAGGTCCTCCCACCATGGGACCTCGCGGGCGTGATATTCGAGGGCAACAAAGTTCGGCACTGTCGCCCCGACATGTGCGGTTGCAGCGGTGGCGACCGGGCTTCCGACGTTGTGCGGGACGAGCGCTTGGTAATACGTCTCGGCCATCTCCGCGACCTTCTTCGTCTCGGCAATGCCGCCCGTCTTGGGTACGTCCGGTGCAAGGAAGTCTACGCCTTGCTCTTCGATGAGGTCTCGAAAGCCGTGGCGGCCGTAGCGATTCTCGCCGGTCAGGATAGTCGCGTCGACGCGGCGCTTCAGTTCCCGCATCGCGTCGGTGTTCTCCGGCGGCAAGGGGTCCTCTATCCACGCGAGGTCGTACGGTTCGAGCGCGCGACAGAGTCGCTCTGCGGTCTCGGGACTGAAGTTCCAGTGGAGGTCCACGGCCACCTCGGCGTCGTGACCGATTTCGTCGGTGACGGCCTCGACGACGCGCTTCTTGTGGTCGATCTCGGGCGGGTCGAAGTGCCGCGAGAGCGTATCGACCTCGCGGCCCGAGGGCACGTCGAGGTCGAATTTGACGATGTCGAAGCCGTCCTCGACGGCCGCTCTGGCGGCTTTCGCGTACGCTTCAGGTTCGTACGTCGAGTCCTCCTGGCCTTCCTCGGCGGACTCGACCATTGCCTCCCCAGCGTGGCAGTCCGCGTAGACGACGACTTCCTCGCGGGTCTTTCCGCCCAATAGCTGATACACCGGCTGGTCCAGCAGTTTTCCGGCGGCGTCCCATAGGGCGATCTCAACGCCGCTGATAGCAATGGTACCGACGCCTTCCTGTGAGCCACGACCCGAGAGACTCCCGCGCATGAGGTTGTACAGTCGTTCGACGTCGGTCGGGTTCTCGCCGACTAAGACGGGCCGGAGATAGTCGGTAATAATCTCGTGGACGCCCGGGGAGGGATATGCCTCGCCGATGCCGGTAACGCCTTTGTCAGTTTCGACGGTGACGATGGTCCACGGGAAGTTCCCGTCGATGACCACTGTGTTTAGGTCGGTTATCTCTGCTGTGGGACCGTCCGCCCGGCGGGGCGTCTCGTCGAAGTCAGTCCACATCGTCGCTGCCAGTTTCGAAGCGAAGTCCTCGTACATGTTCGTACCTATCTAAGTATGCGATCAAGCTGGCGCGGCCACGTCCACACTTCTTGGTGCTGTTTCGTGACGGGGCCGGTTCGCATCGATTCGTGTTTTATCGGTTACCATGTTATACCTTCCGATACCCCGAACTATCGTAATAAAATGCTAGTCGTATCGCAGGTCGCAAATACCAGCAGCGAAATGAACGGCGACTTGCTCGTAGAAGAGATGGCCGAGGTCAGCCTTCGTGGCCTCCTTATCCCGCTCATGGCAACGCTGGTGCTCTGCTATTCACTTGTCCTTGTAAAAATGGAGGCTGAACAATATTTTTGAACTCTTCGACACTTCCAAGATCTTCCGTCAGAAAGTCAGATCCGCGACCAGACAGCACTGGTCGCGTAAACCACTGTTCGCTGGTCGTGTCGTTTTGGGGTTCCATTGTAGTGAAAGTAGACTAATATAGGTTGCATCGAGGCCGGCTCACCTCTAAGTCGTCTACGATGCGGTCGACCGCGACTTCTGTTTCGAGCCCCCATTCATCATACAAATGAGAGTTACACTCCTTGAATAGCCGTCAACTATGTTGGGACCTGCCTCTCGAACCTCTTCTAATCCGGTTCGATGCCGTCATACTAGCGGACATCGAACCTTGCCGTTTTCGAACTGCATCAGCTATGATAAACCAGAGACTGCCGAGAGCTGGTTGTAGAGCTTTGTTCGCGGTCACATTGTTCCAAACTAAACATGACCTTAAAACCCCATACGCTTTTGTACCTTCCTATAGATATTTGGCTAAAGAGGCTGCCTAGCCTGTCCAGTGTCTGATAGCAGCGGACAGTACTAGCTACCTTGAAATCATCCATGACACACATCAAGGACGCAATCGAAGATGGCGACCACCCCCTCGGAACGTGGACTTCCGTCGGTCATCCTGCAGTTGCAGAGGGTCTAGCACAGCTTGACTTAGACTTCCTCCTCGTCGATATGGAACACACGACAATGTCGCTCGAAACCGTAGAAGGCATGGCTCGTGCGGTTGATGCTACATCGAGCGAGACAGATGCCGTTGTGCGGGTCCCGTGGAACGACTCAGTTCGCCTAAAGCGCGTCATAGATATTGGCATCGCTGGCGTTATGGTCCCAATGATAGACAATGCCGAGGAAGCCCGCAAACTCGTCCGATCGTTGCGCTATCCACCAGAAGGAATCCGCGGTATCGCTGGTAGCCGCGCGACGGGGTACGGTCGTAACTTCCAGAAGTACGTCGACAATGCCAACGGTTCCATCCTTACTATCGCTCAGATAGAAACCGAGGAAGGCCTCGAAAACGCTGAAGAAATTGCGCACGTTGATGGCATCGATGCGCTGTTCGTCGGCCCGGCCGACCTCTCGGCGGCAATCGGTATGTTTGCTGAATGGGATACCGACGAGTTCGCTGACGCGGTCAAATCTGTGATCGAAGCCGGAAACAAGGCCGGGACGCCCGTCGGCACGCTAACCGTCGATACCGATGCCATTGAGACCCGCATGGGCCAAGGATTCGACTTCCTCATCGCCGGGAAAGATATCTCACTGCTGATGGAAGGCGTTGACGAGGCCATTGACGAATATGAGGACTCACTCGACGATACTGTTGTCGTCTCGTCAGACTGAATTAGTCGCTCTTTTCTCAGGCCATTATCATACTTTGAGCGTCGCATCAAAAACAGCGTCGGGATCGTGAAAGGGTAGCTGGGGTCGCTGTTGAGTGAGTTCAGTTATTAGTGAACCACCTCTGTATCTCAATGGTCTTGTCGGTGTAGAAGTTCACGGCGTCCTCGCCTTGCGCGTGGAGGTCGCCGAAGAACGACCCCTTCCGACCACCGAAGTGGAAGAAGCCCATCGGCGCACAGACGCCGACGTTGATGCCGATGTTGCCCGCGTCCACCTCGTAGCGGTACTTCCGGGCTTCCGCGCCGTTCTCGGTGTATAGCGACGACGCGTTGCCGTACTCCGTGCTGTTGACCATCTCGATGGCCTCGTCTAAGTCCTCGACCTTCGTCAGGGCCATCACCGGGCCGAATATTTCGGTCTGGGTGATGTCCATATCCGTCGTGACGTTCTCTAAAAGCGTCGGCCCGAGGAAGTTCCCCTCGGGGTAGTCCGGATGCTCGAAGTCCCGACCGTCCACGACGAGGTCCGCGCCTTCGTCGATGGCGTTCTCGATCATCTCGACGACGCGGTCGGCGGATTCGCCCGTGATGAGCGGCCCAACGTCGGTGTCCTCGTCGAGACCGTTACCCACTGTCAGGTCGTCGACGTCGTCGAGAACTTCCTCGCGCAACTCGTCGTAGGAGTCGCCGATACCGACGACGACATCGTTGGCGAGACAGCGCTGGCCCGCATTACCGTAGACGGAGCCGATGATGTTCGGGACCGACTGTTCGAGTTCAGCGTCCTCGGAGACGACGGCGTAGTTCTTCGCGCCGCCCTGTGCCTGGACGCGCTTGCCGTGTTCGGCGGCCGTCTCGTAGATGTGCTGAGCGACGGGCGTCGAACCGACGAAGGAGACGCCGGCGATGTCGTCGTGTTCCAGTAGCGCGTTCACTGTGTCGGCGCTCCCGTTGACGAGATTGACGACGCCGTCGGGGAAGTCCACGGCGTCGACGGCCTCGAAGATGAGCTGGGAGCTTAACGGCACCTTCTCGCTGGGCTTGAGGATGAACGTGTTGCCCGTGGCGACGGCGTAGGGCAGGAACCACAGCGGAATCATCGCCGGGAAGTTGAAGGGCGTGATGGCCGTGAAGACGCCAAGTGGCTGGCGAACGGCGTGTTCGTCCATGTTCGTGCCGATGCCCTCGACGTTGCCGCTGCCCTCTCGGAGCATGTTCGGAATGCCCGCGGCGACTTCGACGTTCTCGATGCCGCGACGAATCTCACCGCGACCTTCGGCCAGCGTCTTGCCGTGTTCGCGCGTGAGCGCCTGTGCGATGTCCTCTTGGCGGTCTTCGAGTTCCTGCTTGAGGTCGAAGAGGTACTGGACGCGGTCGACCGGCGAGGTCGCCCGCCAGTCTTCGAAGGCGTCAGTAGCTGTCCGGACCGCTTCGTCGACCGTCTCCGCGGTGGAGTACGGTACGTCCGCCAGCGTCTCACCCGTCGCCGGGTTGACGAGCGACTGGCCGTCGTCGCTCTCGACGGAGCGCCACTTGCCGCCGACGTAGTTCTGCACGGTGTCGGGTACGGCAGTCGCCGCTGGCGACTGCTCTTGCTTGCTTGTCATACATGCAGACCGACTGTGTGAATCCATATAGGCGTTACGCACGCGCAAACGGCGCAGGGCTGGCCGCTAGCGCCGTCACCAAACGCTTATCTGAGTCGCGTCGAACGCTGGAAGTATGGGACGTGTCAACTTCGACTTTGCAGGAGAGACTGTCATCGTCACCGGCGGCAGTTCCGGCATCGGCCGAGCCATCGCACTCACCTTCGGAGAGGCGGGAGCAGCGGTGTTGAACGCGGACATCGACCCCGACCCGAAGGATGCCGACGCCGAGCGACCGACCCACGAGGCGATCGAGGCGGCAGGCGGAAGCGCCGAATATGCCGAGACCGACATCTCGAATCCAGACGACCTCGCTGCCGTCGTCGAAGCCGCCCGCGAGTACGGCGGCGTGGACGTATTGGTGAACAACGCCGGCTGGTTCACCCGCGGCGACCTCTTCTCGGTCGACCAGAACACCTTCGAGACTATTCACGGCGTCAACACGAACGGCGTCTTCTTCGGCATGCAGGCGGCCGCGGCCGACATGCGAGAGCGAGGCGACGGCGGCGTCATCGTCAACACGGCCTCTATCAGCGCGACGCACGCTCAGCCCAACCAGATTCCCTACGACTCCACGAAGGGCGCGATCAGGATGATGACGCGCGGGGCGGCGCTGGAACTGGCCGACGACGATGTCCGGGTCAACGCCGTCGCACCGGGCCACATCGCCACCGAATTCGGCTCCGGAGCCGAGAAGAAGGAGGAGTCCGTCGCCGCCGACGACCTGTTGAAACCCATCCCGCTCGACCGCCCGGGATACCCCGAAGACATCGCGCCGACAGTGCTCTTTCTCGCCAGCGACCAGGCCGACTATGTCACCGGCGAGATGGTGTACGTAGACGGCGGCTGGCAAACCTTCTAAGCGACGGACTACACCGCACTATATTCGGGTGGAGCATGCCGCTAGCATATTCGATACCACTACACAACTCGGTTCCGAGACGTACACGTGGACCGGCGAAGAGGGACATGCTACCATGAAGATAGCTATTGACCTGGACTACTGCCACCTCGACGTACAGTCTGCAGAACACTGGTGACGCCGTCTAACAGCACATCGGCGGAAAACACCTTGTCCCAATGAGGAAGGGCCGCTGCGATCGTCTATGTCCGAGAGAAAAACGAAACGCTGCTGGCGGCTTACTTTTCGAGGTCGGCGAGGTCCCACTCGCCGGTGACGATGGCTCCGGAGTCTGGGTTGTCCGGTTCGACCATCGCTTCGACGATAGCCGGGCCGTCGTGGGCAATAGCGTCTTCGAGAGCGCCGTTCAGGTTCTCCGGCTTGACGACGCGTTCGGCGAACTCGACGCCGAAGCCATCCGCCATCGACATGAAGTCGATGTCGTTCTCCCCGTTGAACTCCGTGTCCAGCACGCGGTCCCAGCCGTACTTATCGACCTGTAAGTTCCGAATGGACTTCCAGCCGTGGTTGTTGACGATGAGGTAAGTCACGTCGATGTCGTGTTGGACCGCACACGCGACCTCCTGATTGCACATCATGAAGCTCCCGTCGCCCTCGACGTCGACCACCGGGCTATCGGGCTTGGCGAGTTTCGCGCCGATGGCCGCCGAGACGCCGAAGCCCATCGTCGAGAACCCGCCACAGGAGATGTTGGTTCGGGGCTCGTACACCGGGAACTCCGGATTCACGGTCTCCTGTGGCTGGCCAGCGCTAGAGACGACGACGCCCTCACGCGGTAAGACTTCGCGGAGGCTGGCGATGGCTCGGGAGATACTCATCGGCACCGCGTCGTCCTCCCAGCGCTCGGCGACCATCGACTCCCACTCCTCCCAGCGGCTCTGAATCTCGTCGTAGTACTCGTTGTCCTCCGTCGAGACCGGGTCCATGCGCTCCTGGAGTTCCTCGGCTATCTGGCGCGTGACCACCTTCGCGTCGCCCTGAATGCCGACCTCGACCGGGTAGTTCTTGCCGATCTCCTTGGGGTCGATGTCGACGTGAATCAACTTGCTCGGCGGAATATTGAAGCTGACGCCCTCCTCGAACGAAGAGGTGTGCATATCGGTAAACCGACAGCCCACTGCGAGTACCACGTCGGCGTTGGTGGCGAGTTCGTTGCCCGCCGTCGAGCCGATCCAGCCCGCGTAGCCGACAAAGAGGTCGTGGTCCTCGGGAATGATTCCCTTCGACTGGAAGGTGGGGATGACGGGAGCTTGGAGGTGTTCTGCGAGATCTTGCACCTCGTCCCACGCCTCGGCGATCATCGTCCCGCCGCCGGGGACGATGACCGGTCGCTCGGCGTTTTCGAGCAGTTCCGCAGCGTCGGAAACCGTTCGCGGGTCGCCACCGGGACGGCTGTGGGGTCGGGACTGGGTCGGTTCGGGCAGTTCGACGTCGGCGGCCGCGCCCTGGACGTCCATCGGCACGTCGACGTGGACCGGGCCGGGCCGCCCGGAGAGCGCGACCTGGAACGCGCGCCGAAGGATACGCGGGAGACGCTCGACGTCGTCGACGACGAAGCTCTGCTTGGTGACGGGTTCCATCACGCTGGGGAAGTCGCCGGGCTTCTGGCGCTCGATCTCTTGGAGGATTCCCTCGCCGTACTCGTGGGTCTGTGGCGCGCCGGTGAAGATGACCATCGGGATGGAATCGACGTAGGCCGTCGCCGCGCCGGTGACGGTGTTGGTCGCACCCGGCCCGATGGAGGTGAAGACGGCCAGCGGCTCACCGCTCGCGCGGGCGTAGCCGTCCGCGAGGTGTGTCGCGCCCTCCTCGTGTCGTGGTTGGATGACTTCTACGTCTGAATCGTTGAAGGCGTCAAGTAGGTTCGTACTCCCGTGACCGGGAATACCGACGAGGTACTCGACGCCCTCTTTCTCTAGGTACTTGGCGATAATCTCGCCACCGTTCAGTCTGGGCATCTCGTTCGAAGGCATATACGGGGCATTTCTTAAATATTCCCCCGGTCGCGATCTAACTCCTTCGCACCTGCGACGGGACCCTTCCATACAATATTACCAAGTTCCTTGCTGACAGCGGATTCTACAAATGCCCTCGATTGAAGGAGTGAGTAGAACTACACCAGTCATTCTCGAGGAAGCAACTGATTCTAACCCGCAAGCGAAACGGCAGTGAGGTCCCGAAATTACCGGAGCGCTTGTCGAGTGAGCAGACAGAGCGTCGATATCTGGTAATCATCCGGTGGCCAACAAACGATGTCATTAATTGGGTTCTCATCGGTTGGAGGGGGGGTGTTTATATACTAGGAGCTACATCGTATGTTTGATGCCACTAGAGGTAGCCGAGGTCAAAGAGTGTCTTCGAGGTGTTGCAGTCGGTCTCTTGACCCCATTCGATCAAGAAGGCGAGATAGAATACAAAAAAATTCAGGAGAATGCTCAGACCCACTACGAGGAGGGCATTCGAACGTTTCTGGCTGCCGCGAATATCAGCGAATATCATTCGCTGTCCCAGGAGGAACGCGTCAGCGTAACCGAGGCAAGCCTTGACGCCTTACCATCCGACGCCTGCGTACTTGCTGGAGTCGGAGGTAGTACGGATAATGCACAGGATTTGATCCAAGCGTACGAGAGAATTGGCGTCGATGCAATGATGATTATGCCGCCCGACCATGCATACCTCCACGAAAAAGGGCTTTTAGAGTATTATCGCAGTCTCGCTTCCGTAACAGAGAGACCGCTAGTCCCGTATGTTCGTGGATTTAATCCGTCCGCGGAGTACCTGATTGAACTGTCCCAGCTTGATAGCGTCGCCGGTATCAAGTATGCTATCAAAGACCCGGTCAAATTAGGGGTTGCGACGACCAACGGGCCCGACGATACGGTTTGGATTGATGGACTGGCAGAACCATATGCAGTGTCATATTGGGCAGAAGGAATTGAGGGCTTCTCTGCCGGAGTGAGTAACTTCCGACCAGAAGTTGGCCAAGCCCTGTTCAAAGCACTCTCGAATGAAAACTGGAGTCGCGCTCGTGACCTCCGAAATATTTGTGTCCCCTACCAGAACTTTAGAGACGAAACTGGACAGAACAATACTATCGCAGGGGCGATTAGTGTTCCTGCTGTAAAACAAGGTCTCAAACTTGCCGGGATGCATGGTGGTGCGGTCCGCGAACCGATACAATCCCTGTCCGCCGAAGAAAAGAATCGAGCAGCGGAAATCTATGAACAACTGGATGATAACATCAGTCGGCTAATTGAGTAACTGATAAGCATCATCAAATATAGCTGGGTACAAAACAAAGCCATCATTATTAGATTGACAGCGGTGAATACTCAATAGCACGAGTCCTTAATCTGGAAACCAATTATTTCGCAAATGCTCTTTGGTTCGTTTTTTAGAAGGAGTGGGCTAGAGTGAGGAGATCCTATATCCGTCAGGAACACCTTTCCAACGGGTTGAATATACAGCATACGGAGTCTGGCAATATTCGGCATCAACAACTACAGAGCACCCGGTCGGTGTTAAGCATACTTGATTTGATTAGCATATGGGTTCCAGACAATCTAAATCAATCTCGTTGCTATGTCGCTGAAGCACACGATGTTTAAAAGAGAAACTAAGTGATTTCTCACCTCACTTTGTACGCTTAACTGAAAGCAATTGTCGGCCGAATGATAGTTTAGCAAGGATTTATAACATAGGATATCTATGATAGAGATATGCGGAGACGAGATGTAATTCAGACGATTAGTGGAATGGCAGCTGCTGGCTCCATCGCAGGGTGCCTCAGCGTGAGTGAATCTGATGGTAGCAACTCAACCCCCGGCAACTCAGGAACCTCGGATACGCAGAGTTCAGGGAACTCGGGTACAGGAACCATCTGGTTCTCCACGGGATCAGCTACCGATACGAAAACCAGTTTAGCAGAACAGTGGCAAAAGGAGAATAATGGGAATTTGTCGATCCAGACCATCCCGGAAATCGAAGACAAGGTCCGAAACGCAGTACCTGCAGGCAAAGGACCTCATTCGTTTATTTGGTCCCACGATCGATTAGGGGACTACAACCAGAGCGGATTCCTCGTGCCCCAAGGTGATGAAATCGATATCGATCTGGAGTCGACATTCACCAAAAAGTCGATAGAAGCGAGTAAGCTGGATGGTAACCTGCTAGGACTCCCTTGGGGGGCTGAAGCGGTGGGAATGATCTACAACAAGGATATGGTTGATTCCCCGCCGGAGACAATGGAAGATATGAAAGCCATCATGGAAGAGCACCACGATCCTGAAAACGGAAAATATGGCCTAGCGTATCCCATTAGCTCCGCATATCGGGCTGCTATGTGGGCGCACGCTTTTGGTGGATACTATCTTGATACCAGCAAGGACGATATTCTGGGCCTCACAAATAACAGTACCATCAAGGGGTTCGAGTATATCATTGATAACCTTCTCCCGTACATGTCAGAGGATCTCGGGGGAGGAGCACAGAACTCAGTATTCTCATCAGGGAATGCACCCCTCTGCTTCAATGGGCCATGGTCCATTTCCAATTTCAGAAATAGTGGCATCAATGTTGGAGTCACCGGAATCCCAAAGCCCAGCGGTGGATCTCCCAGCCCCTTCGTAGGGTACTTACTTTGGTACTTCAGCAAGCGAATGGAAAACAACAACCAAGATACGAAAGCTGCACGGTCCTTTATTAACTGGTGGACAACAGAAACTACTGCTCCTCTCGAACTATCGAAGGCTGCTGGATATACCCCAGTACTGAAAGAGCTCAAAGGTAGTGACGAACTGCCGGAAACCGTCAGAGGATTCGCTAAGGCTATCGAGCAGGGGACTGAGGTGCCTCAAGACCCGAGATATGCAGCTGTAGACGGCCCAACACACGATGCGTTCCTCAAGATGGTCCGGAACCCGGATGGTGACTTCAAGCAGTTCATGAAGACTGCAGAAGAAGAAATCCGAAGCCGCTGGTCGAACTGACGCAGAATAGCAATGTCTTTTTCAAATCATATTGAAAAGAGTAGAGTTATCGGTCGAAAAGTCTCTGAAGAGATTGACTGGTCGTTAGCGTTAGTTCTCCCGGGACTTTTCTTATTCACCGCATTTATGCTATTCCCAATGCTATATCTCCTCTACCTCTCGATAACAAACGCTACTCCAGCTACCGTATTTCAGGGTGAAGAAATAATAGTTGGATTAGAGAACTACATACGGGTCCTGACTGACCCACAGTTCTGGAACTCATTTGGCATAACATGGCTGTGGGTCTTCACCAGCGTGATCCTGAAAATGATCTTCGCCGTCGGTATCGCGATAGTTGTCACAAGCCGTGGCGTGCTAGGAAAACGATGGTTCCAGGCGCTCCTCATCTTACCCTATGGATTTCCTCCTATATTCAGGGTAGTGATCTTTAGAGGGATCTTCAGTACGGCTAGGTTCGGTCTGGCAAACCAGTTTCTTCTCTGGCTCGGTTTCGAGCCCGTTGCGTGGTTGAGTAGGCGATGGATGGCCTTCATCAGTTACAATATCACTGAAGTTTGGCTTTCTTATCCGTTCCTGCTATTGATTATAATTGGTGCACTCCAAGGTGTACCTGACTCACTTGTAGACGCCGCAAAAGTTGATGGAGCGGGGCCAGCGCACCGGTTCATTAACGTGACGCTGCCAGCAATCAAGCGACCGGTGCTGTTCGCTACGATCCTTACCTCTGCCGCCTCTTTCCAGAATTTCATTATTCCGTTTGTCTTCAACGGCGGAGGCCCTTCACGGACTAATGAGCTCATCATATTGTATGGGTACAAGGAGGCCTTCAACTACGGTGCCTACGGGCAAGGATCCGCAATTATGGTAATAGCACTGGTGTTCATTGGCCTGTTCATGATCATAAACGTCAAGAAAGGCAAACTGGCAGACAAGGAGAAAGGGGCATGAGCCGCCTGAAATCCCTACAGCAGTCGACCTACTCATGGATGTACCGTCTGGCTGAACGACCCAAGAACGTCCAGCGGGGAATCAAAGATACGATATATCAACTCAGAACGGGAGAAATCGAAGCCAAGGACATAGGTAGGAATGGAGTCAAAACCCTCGGTGCTATCATTCTTGTTGGAATAACCCTCTTCCCGGTATACTGGATCTTCCTTTCATCTATATCCGGACAGGGTGGGTCAATCTACGCTGCCGGAGGTATCCAGTTCATCCCAGCTGACCCTACTTGGGACGCTTATCGCTGGGTCTTCGGGAATGCGAATATTCCCAGCTATGAGATAGCAGTCACGCTATTCGGGTATGAGATAGCTCTCAATACGCCAGGGTTCAGTCCGAATATCAATTGCTCCGAGCTTGGTGGCTGTTCACAGTTTCCACTATATTTCTGGAACAGCCTCACGGTTTCAATTCCAGCAGTCATCTTAGCGATGTGCGTAATTGTTCCTGGTGCATACGCTCTCTCCCGAAGAGAGTTTATCTTCAAGAATAAAGTTCTCTATACGTACCTCTTGTTCACCCAGATCGGGGGCGGTCTAAGTGTCGCAACTCTCATCGCTCTGTATGCAATATTCGTTCAATTCGGACTGACGAACGACAAACTCGCATTGGCAGCTTACTACGCGGCCGTGGCTGTTCCATTGAACACTTGGATATTAAAGACCTATATGGATACCATCCCAGCTACGTATGAGGAAGCAGCATTCGTAGATGGGGCTCCAATGTGGCGAATCGTTTGGGAGATTATCCTCCCTATGACGAAACCGGGACTAGCAGCGACATTCATTTTCACCTTCTTGGTAGGATGGAAAGAATTTGTTGTAGCACAGGTACTCTTGAGCAACGAGAACTACACGTTACCAGTTGGATTGTTTTCGCTTGTAGGGCAGTACCAAATTCCTTGGCAACAATTCTCAGCGTTCGCGCTTGTCTTCGCGTTGCCGGTGACAATAATCTACCTAGCCATGCGGAAATATATGCAAGAGGGGCTCTCGCTTAGCGGGATCGATTGAAGCCCCGATATCACCGCTTTTACTGGAGTTCCGATTCACAGACCTGGTAGAGCAGCTATCGGATGTTTCAGCGATACCAGGTAAGATTTACAATCGCACGCTCGACGCTCAGACCAACACTGTCGTCAAACACTCAGTAATAGAGGTCAGAAAGCGTTTTTCTCGCCGTCTACACCCTCTCCAACACCAGTCTTTGGGAGTTAGACGTAGAGATTGACATCTCCTACAAGACAGTGTACTGCATCCGGCGCTTCCTGCGAATGCTAGACCACCTCACCCCGAGCTCAAAGAGCCAGTCGAAAACGACGGGTTATACGTGAAAGCTTGGATCAAGGACCGTGAGCACGATCGACCGTCATACTCGTGTGGCCTCTCCACACGCAGACATAGCATATACGAGCAGGATAAATTATCCCAATACAGTGAACTCTAAGAATTGCCCGATAGCTTAACTCAACCTGACTATCCCCACTATCTAATTTCTGTTCTCCTCTGCCGAATTAGGGTATAGAGTGTCTCCTATACTTGTAAAATGCATACTGCGTGTTTAGTGATGTTCTATACTTGTTTTTGCTCTCAGATCTGACTGGCCAATCCTGACCATCAATAGTCACTGGCAAGGGGTAAGGCAGGGAGTCAGTATATTCGCTGTTTTTTGGAGACTGCGAATGACGTGTTATCAAGGACGATTTAGCATAATTATCAGAAGTTGTTCGACAGGACCGAATCCGCATATAGGACGGCTAATTAGACATAATACGACATCTATGAGAACTTGTGAATTGCTGCGCACCCTCGAATGTAAGAACTGTTTTTCTGTATAACAAGCGTACACTAGTTATTATAAGCGCTTCTAGAATAACACTAGTACACTAATTATATCAGAGTCATAGTCCAATCACTACCTTGATTTCATCCTTATAGAGCAGGTATTCGCTCCTCGAGAACAGGCAAATCTCAGGGCATTATTTTTTAGATTAAAAGCCGTATTTTATTGAAGGGGTTTCACTTGGAAGAGGTTCAATCGTTCATCTCATATTATAATTGGGTATAGTCCACTAAGAACGTCTCTATCAGCCGATTCGATAGCTGAGAACTATTGCCAAATCTCGGTAGCCGTTATACTTTCTATGGGAAATCCTACAGTTGTTACTGGTGCGTCCCGTGGAATCGGGCGTGAAATCGCACAGAAACTCGCTGGTGAGGGCGCGTCAGTCGTCGTCAACTACCGATCTTCGAAAGAACGAGCCGAATCAGTCGTTGACGAAATTCGAATGGAAGGCGGCGAGGCAGTAACCGTACAAGCCGATGTATCTAACTATGACGAAGTAGTCGCGATAGTCAACGCAACGGTTGAGGAATTCGGATCGCTTGACATTCTCGTGAACAACGCCGGCATCGTCATCACCGAGTCCGCAGAAGAATTTGACATTGACGATTGGCGTCGTGTAATCGACATCGACTTAACAGGGACATTCATTTGTTCACAAATAGCTGCTCAGGATTGCCACATTGCTGACTACAGATTTAAAGACACATCAAATTATAAAACCTAAACCGTATAGAAATGCCTCGATCTCAATGAGAGAAAATTATTCGTCAATGCGGGCCTTTTCGCCCGCTAAGTCCTCGATAATCTGTATCACACCAGAATGGTCATCTTGGCCGCGCTCCGTCTGTTCCATCGCTTTGTACATCTCGTGGACGATACCTGTTGCTGGCATCGGCGTACCGTACTCCTCACCAGCATCCATCGCGATTCGGAGGTCTTTGTAGTGATAGGACGAGAAAAATCCTGGTTCAAAGTTCCCACGGATGACCCGGGGTGCCCGAGCATCAAGTGACCAACACGCCGCCGCCCCGCCGCTTATCGCTTCCAGAACTTGCTCTAAATCGGCACCCCCCTGTTTCGCCAGCAATAGTGCCTCTGCAACGGCTTGATGCTGACAGCCGACGATAATCTGGTTCGCAGCCTTGGTCACTTGGCCTGCGCCGGAATCGCCACAGCGGGTAATCGTTTCGCCCATCGTCTCGAATAGATCGTAGACGGCATCGAACGTCTCCTCGCTCCCACCGACCATGATCGAGAGCGTTCCCTCGATTGCACCCTCCTCTCCACCGCTGATCGGTGCATCGAGCATTTCTGCACCCTGGTGTCCAACGTCGGCAGCGAGACGCTCTGTTGCCGCAGGCGATATCGTCGACATATCGACGAATATCTGTCCATCACTGAGCGCTTGGAGAATTCCATCATCGCCACGAACGACGGACGTCACAGCATCTGTATCCGGGAGGACCGTCACCACGATATCGGACTTTCGCGTGACCTCTGCGGGTGACGTAGCGGCCTGTGCCCCCTCGTTGACTAGTCGTTCGACTGGTTCCTGCGAACGATTGTGGGCGATAACACTGTACCCAGCATCGATGACGTTTTCCGCCATCGGTTTTCCCATAATACCGGTCCCGATAAACCCAATTGTATTACTCGCCATCGTATGCCCTTCTCCCCGCGACCCCTATAAAGATACAGTCTCCTCACTAAGCACAGTTCGTGTTTATTTCGATAGGAAGAATCAGTAGTGAGACGAGGCGAGCAGAAGTCTATCCCTGGAAGAGAGGGTAGCAAAATACAGGCCCTTCGAGATACAGCTCTCTTAGGGACTTGTATTCCTTGAGAGCAAGGCTATCGGTCGGGCCATCAAGGGGTATCAAGACTATCGCGCCACCACCCGCTAAGCGCAATTACGCTCGCTTCTAGTCGGAAGATATTTCGAGGGGGCGGCCGGCTACAAATATATGAGAACATATGACGTGCAGTTGACCGACGGTTCAGTCTCGTTGACGCACGAAATAAACGTGGCGACCTGGGAGACTGCATCAGTCACGCACATCGATTCGTTCACATGGGGGGAGGAAGCAACCGGTCCGGAAACGACTGTAAGGGCGTTACATACTGATAAGGCGTTCTTCTTGCAGTTCCATGCTGAAGACAGCGAGATCTCAGCCACAGTCACTGAACTGAACGGACCGACGTTTCGAGATAGTTCTGTCGAGTTCTTCGCGAATCCCATCCCTGACGATGAAGAAATGTATTTTAATTTTGAAGTCAACTGCTGTGGGACGTTCAAGCTAGGGTGGCAAGAGTACGGCTGGCAAGAGAAAGAAATCGGACGAGATGAGATCTCACCACAGCTAGCCGACGAAATCGACATCGCTACGTCAATCCCAGGTCAGACGAGACAGCCCAAACCGAACGATGAGTCTTGGTGGGTGGCCGTGCGATTACCCGTCTCAACGTTAGAGTCGTTTACTGGCCGTACTATCTCTATCGACCAGGGGTCGACCTGGCGCGGCAACTTCTATCGAAGCGGTATCCCAGACCCCCAGAAGGCGACGTGGAACCCGCTAGATACGCCGAAACCGGAATACCACACTCCGGAACAGTTTGGCCGCCTCAAGTTCAGATGACACTATCCACACGCGCTGATAGACCGCGGAGACGCCGAGGACCGCGGTTATTTGTAGGGGGGAAGCCGAAGTGTGTAACGCAAACGCGCTATGAATACCCAAGACAACTTAGTGACAGACCCCGAGGCGCTATCAACCCGGGTCGGCGTTAGGACAGAATCGATCGCAGATGAGCGAATTCAGTTTCTGAAACAGATCGGCGTCGAAGACGTTTTTGTCGATCACACAGGCGTGAACGACGATCCGACGACCATCTCGCTGGAAACGGGGTATGCACCATCAGTCACAAATCTCGTCGAGGCACGGCGCCGCGTTGAGGACCTCGGCGTCAGATTCGCGGGAGTGCACACGATCGGTCAGAGAGTCTATGAAGATATTATGTTTGACCGTGAAGACGCTGATGAACAACTTGAGACCATCAAAACGCTGATCAAGAACATGGGACAGGCAGGAATCCCCGTGCTAGGCTACCAGTGGAATCCGACCAACGTTCCAGCGCGAACCTCACGCACGGCCCGGGTTCGCGGCGGTGCGAAGGCAGAAGCTTACGACGCCTCGAATCTGCGAGACCCGCACGAGCCGATTGACGAACTCGACCGCGAGTATACAGAAGAGGAGTTCTGGGACAACTACGAACGGTTCCTCGAGGAGATTCTCCCAGTTGCCGAGGAAGCAGGCGTGCAGATGGCGGTCCACCCGGCGGATCCGCCGACGGCCGAGCAGCTCGGTGGGATCCCGCGTCTCCTTCGGAACTTCGAGAACTTCAAGCGTGCAATGGACCTCGTTGAGAGCGATAATCACGGCCTCAAGCTCTGTCTGGGATGTTTCTCCGAAATGACCGAAGCGGACGTGCACGAGGTTATCCGGTACTTCGGCGAGCGCGACAAGATATTCTTCGTTCACTTCCGGGATGTTATGGGCACTTGGCCCGCGTTCACAGAGTCGTTCATCGACGACGACGCGACAAACTTCGACGAACTAGAGGCCATGCGAACGCTGCGGGAAGTCGGTTTTAACGGTGTCACCATTCCTGACCACGTCCCGGCCGTCGAGGGCGACACGGAATGGGGCCACCGAGCGCGAGCACACGCGACTGCCTACCTCAAGGGCCTTATCAAGTGTGTCCATACGGAGTGTTGAAAGCTAGAGCGACGGTTGGCGTCGCCGCTCGTCTCGACCGCGTGGTGAGGGTGTCCGGCAGCTCTCGTATCACCCAGCTCGAATTGGCGATACCAGTTTCGTTTACAGTTATCGTTGAGAGGCTAGCCTTGGAGCAGTTTAATCGACAAGGTATAGTCGCTGACTGTAGCGATCCAGATTCCTGTTTCCGGCATAAGATTCTGCGGTCGGATAGCACCCCAGAGTGGGCGTCGCCGAGCGATCAGGTCTTGGAAGAAGCAGTTAAGAGGGAATCCGAAAGAGTTCACCAGTCATAAAGCAGTGGGACGGAGTACCGGTTCGCCAACGTTCACACAAACTGGAGACAGAGCGGTTCTGGAACATTCTGTCGGTGTCCAGTCGGCGTTAACTCACCCGTTTTACCATCGATCGCGAACGTGACGATCGTGTTACTGTGTCGGTTCTCGACGAACAGGTGCCGTCCGGCTGGGTCGATGGCGAAGTGTCGCGGCCACTTGCCTTGGGTAGACACGTGGGAGATGGTATCGAGGCACCCGGTACTATTATCGATCGACATGACGACAATGCTGTCGTGGCCCCGATTCGATCCGTAGAGCCATTCACCGGACGGGTGGACGTGAACGTCAGCACAGAAACTCTCCCCATTGAACTGTTCCGGAAGCGTCCTAACGGTCTCTATCTCCTCCAAGGCACCCGTTTCCACGTCGTAGTTGAAGGCAGTGATCGTTGAGTCAAGCTCGTTGATAACATACGCAAACCGTCCTTCAGGGTGAAATGTGAGATGACGTGGACCGGCCCCAGACTGGAGACGGACTGGTGACGGATCGGCTGAACGCAACCGACCGTCACGGTAGTCGATTTCGTATATCTCAATCGTGTCCGTACCGAGATCGGGGACATACGCAAACAGATCGTCCGGTGACGGAACGATCGAGTGAGGGTGCGGAGCGGTCTGTCTATCTGGATGGATGCTTGACCCCTCGTGCTCGACGACGTCGCATGGACTTTCGAGCCGTCCGTCGGAACTGATTGGTAGCATAGCTACTGTCCCCCCAGCATAGTTGGCGACGAACACGTATTGCCCCTGGCTGTCGACGCTAACGTACGCAGGGGCGGTACCACTGCTTGACTGGCGGTTTAGTTCTATCAGACCTGCCGGGCGCTGGTCGATACGAAAGGCGCTGACCTGCCCGCCCTCAGCGCGATTGACGGCATAGAGGTGGCTCCCCGTAGGATCCGACGTGAGGTACGCGACTCCAGCAATACCCATTCGGCCTCTCTCCCCAAGGCGTCCCTCCGGTTCATCGAGTTCGTAGCTGTAGATGCCGCCACTCTCGTCTTCAGTGAATCCACATACGTAGGCAGTCGGCGGTTGTCCCATAGCTGGGGATGTCCCGACTGGCTCTTAGGTATTTCTCATCGAGACTACTATCGGTAGCCGGATACCCGATCTTCGAAACATTCCGGCTATCGCTGTACTGAGTGCCGGATTCATTTCGATACAGACTTCATAGTTTCCAGTATTCGGTTATCCGGCAGCCCCCCACAAGTGATCGTAGTCGGCCTGTTTCGGTGACGCAGCGACGAAGACGTCCCGTGAGTCTCTCTATCACTATGGACTCTTTTCCGAATCGTCACTGGAATGAGCCGGTAACGCAATCGACGCAGTAGAGTGGTAACCGGAACCGGTACTTTGATACTATTTCCAAGATGAGAAAACTGTATGGAAATAACAGATGTGACAGCGGTAACTGTAGACATGCCGTTGGTCGACATAGATGAACGTCTCGGTATCGGTCCGTACGTGACGAATCACGGCTGTCTAGAATCGATGGAACGTGTCCTCGTTCGCGTCGATACGGACGAGGGCGTCAGCGGCTGGGGTGAGATGCGTGTCTTCCTGTCACCGGCCGCGACCGAATCCATACTTGAGGACGGCGTCGGGCCAATGATTCAGGGCCAATCACCGTTCGAAATCGAACGGCTCCGGCGGCAGGTGTTTGTGGAGTACACAAATGTTGACATGTTCTTCTCGGCCGTCGAGACGGCCTGCTGGGATATCGTCGGCAAAACGCTCGATAGGCCGGTGTACGAACTACTCGGCGGGTGGACGGCACCGTCGCAAGGCTCTCAGCAGCACAGACAGGTGAGTGACGGAGACAGCACGTCGCCGGACGCCGTTCCCGTTGCGTTCTGTCTCGGCATCCTTCCGCTGGACGAGTCTCGTGTCAAGGCCAGAGAAGCGCTCGAAGCTGGTTTCGACGTGCTCAAGACCAAAGCGGGGAAGGACTGGCGAGCGGACGTTGAGCGTATTAGCGCGATGCACGACGAAGTGGGCGGACAACTCGAGTTCCGACTCGACCCGAACCAGGGCTGGACGCTCGACCAAGCAGTCCGTGTGGGTGCGATGCTCGAAGACGAGGGAATTTATCTCCAGTACATGGAACAGCCCATCCGAGTCGACGCTCACCGGTCACTATCCAGGCTCCGGCAGCGATTGCGACAGCCAATTGCGCCCAACGAGGACACCTATATCTCGCACAATATCCAGTCGCTGGTCGAGGCCGGTGCGATGGATGTCGGTGTCATCGACCTGACGCCAGCGGGCGGGATCAGTGGACTCCGCCAGCAGGCGGCCGTCCTCGAAGATGCCGGCGTTCCGTTCACACATCACTGTGCGTTTGACCTCGGTATCCGAACAGCTGCGATCCTCCACGCGTTCATTGGGATTCCCGGCTTCTCTCTGCCACCGGACTCAACGTACTACGGGTGGGAAGACGACGTTATCGAGTCGCCATTCGAAGTCAGCGACGGGTGCCTCCCCGCTCCGCGGGGCCCTGGGCTCGGCATCTCGGTCGACGAAGATGCAGTCGAGGAGTATCGAATCTCGTGATTCGGCAAGAAAAAGTTCATGAGGGACGACTCCGTGGGTAAAATCGACATGGTAGAGTTATCCCTACGGGACCGCCCGGCAATCGTCACCGGAGCGTCTCGCGGAATCGGCCGAGAAATTGCGGCACGGTTTGCCGAGTCAGGCGGCGACGTGGCAATCTGCTCGCAGTCATATGACGACGTTGAAACCGTCGCGACGGAACTAACTGACGAATACGATGGACGAGTCGTTCCGTTCGAGTGTGACGTGACCGACTCGGACGCGGTTCGAGACCTAGTCGATCAAACTGTCGAGGAGTTCGGTGGCGTCCGAGCACTCGTGAATAACGCAGGCGGGTCCGACGAATCCGCGAACCTACTGCACCGCTGTGATGAGGAGACTTTCGAGCGGATGCTCGGCTTGAATCTCAAGAGTCAGTTCCTGTTGAGCAAGGAGGTGCTACCGGCCATGGTAGCAAGTGGCGGTGGCTCAATGATTCACATGGGTTCGGTCAATGGCCTGTTCGGAATCGGTCTCTCGGGCTATTCGGAGGCCAAGAGCGGTCTCTTGGCCCTTTCGAGAAATATTGCCGCACACTATGGCCAGCACAGTGTTCGATCGAATGTCCTCTCCGCGGGGACCATCGAAACGGAGAATAGGCGCAGAGAGATGGAGAACACCGAGGAGCGCACTAGCGAAATGAGTGCCCGAGATCGATGGCTCGATCAGTATCCCCTAGGCCGCTTTGGAAAACCTGAGGAGGTCGCCGACACGGTGCTGTTTCTCGCGTCGGAGCGGTCGAGCTTCATAACCGGAGAGAATGTCGTCCTCGATGGCGGACTGACGTCTAGTCTCGCTACGCCATTCCTCAACGAAATGTACGATGCCGACGAACAACCCCAGTGAGCCACGACCCATGGAAGAGATAACCACTGCCGACGCACCAGACGGTATCGGACCGTACTCGCAGGGTATCGCTAGCGGAGATCGCATCTACGTTTCCGGTCAGGGACCGGTCGACCCCGAGACTGGCGATATCGTCTCTGGCTCCCCTGCGGAACAGACGAGGCGCACGTTACAGAATATCGATGCCGTCCTTCAGGCAGGTGACGCATCGCTTGAGGATGTCGTGAAATCGACGGTGTTCGTCAAAGATATGCGGTACTACGACGAGATCAACGACGTCTATGGCGAACTCATGTCCGCGCCGTATCCGGCCCGGAGCGCCGTCGAAGTCGTGAAGCTGCCAGTCGACATCGACGTTGAAATTGAGGTCATCGCAGAACGGTAAATGAGCCGAATTATCGTATTCGATTTCGACGGGACGCTGACACGGCAGCGAGGCGGGTTCGAACTATTGCACACGCTCTACGGGACTGTCGAGGCCGGCGAGAAGCTCATGGATAAGTACGAATCAGGAGAAGTAACGTTCGAGAAGTGGTGTCGGATGACGGTCGATACGTGGCGCAACGCGGAAATCACGGCTGCGGATATCGAGCGCGTTACTCGGGCAGTCAAACCCAAGAGAGGAGCCGTGGAGGTCCTCGAGTCACTTGAGAAGGAGAGCGTTCCGTTCGGTATACTCAGTGCTGGCGTGGGTAATTTAGCGCGCCGTTTCGAACAACATGATCCCGAGTTCGTCCGTGGAAACTTTCTCCGCTTCGACGACGGGCAGTTGTCGAATATCGACGTTGACGTCGGTCCGTCGGAAAAGGGAGAACTGCTGCGAGAGTTTCGCAACGAACTGCCCGGAATGGAGATACGATACGTAGGCGACTCACATACCGATACGGAAGCATTCGTAGAGGCGGACACTGCAGTCTTGTTCGACCCGGACGAACGCGTTCCCGACGCAGCGATAGCCGCAGCGGACACTATAGTCGAATCTGACAACTTGCGCGATACATCCGAATTTCTCCTTGATAATTAAGCTGACGATGGTTCTCACCTGAAATATTAGAAATATTGTTTACTCTATCTGAAATTTAATAGTTTGTTATATTTTTATAAATATTAATATGTGAATTAAATATGAGCCCATTTTTGGTACACAGGGTCTATAATGCGTGATTCCAATACGATAGGTTGATTTAAGTGAGTGGTCGAACTACGGGATAATATGCATGTCACTGTGTGGAACGAGTACGTTCATGAACAACAGGAAGAGCGACCACGAGAGCTATATCCGGATGGGATGCATGCAACTATTTCGGCTGATCTGCGGGAACACGGGTACGACGTGACAACGGCGACGCTTGATGAACCTGAACATGGTCTCACCGAGGAAATGCTCGAAGAGACGGATGTTCTAGTATGGTGGGGTCATAGGAAACACGACGCTGTCTCCGACGATGTGGTCGAGCGTGTGAAATCTCACATCCTCGATGGAATGGGGTTCATCCCCCTTCACTCCTCACATGAGTCAAAGATTTTCAAGGCACTAATGGGGACGACCTGTGAGTTAAGCTGGCGAGAAGCTGATGAGCGTGAGCGCATTTGGATTCTTGAACCCGGTCACCAG
Organism: Haloarcula amylovorans; assembly: GCF_004681185.1. Lineage (GTDB taxonomy): Archaea > Halobacteriota > Halobacteria > Halobacteriales > Haloarculaceae > Haloarcula > Haloarcula amylovorans. The sequence goes on from NZ_SRIF01000007.1 coordinate 39,622, forward strand.
ATAGCTGAAGGATTGGATCAGCAGATTGTCCTCGAAGAAACGGAGATGTACGGTGAACGATTCGATATCCCTGAGCCTGATACGCTCGTGATGGTCAGTTGGTTCGAGGGTGGTGAAGTGTTCCGTTCCGGCTGTTGCTATCGCCGAGGAAGCGGCAAAATCTTTTATTTCCGACCTGGCCATGAAACTTGTCCAATCTTCCACAACGATGAAGTAATGCGTGTTATTCGGAATGCAATCGATTGGGCAGCGCCAGTCGATGGTCCCGATGTACAGTTCGAAGCCGTCGAACCACCACTCGAGTCGCTCGACGAGTAACGCGGTGTGGACCTCAATCACCACTCTCCTAGCTGAACGCTAAGCGGCTGGCGCTGGCCTGTATTTTCACTCTCCACTTGCTCGAACCAAACCAGACGCCGCGGTTGAATCATCTTACACTACTACGCAGGACGTACCCTACGAACAGACCGTTGCGGCTCTTGACCGCCTGCTCAACGTTCTCTGAGAAAGATTACTGGTAGTTGACCTTCACTCGCGACCTCGTCGAACGCAGTGACCTCGTCGATCAGTTCGTGATGACCGGATACCAGCGTTACCTCTCTCTTGTTTGTCAGGGACAGACACAGACTGCGTGAGCCAGACCGATAACGTCGTGACTAGTCGATAGAACAATGAGTGATTCTCGTTGAATCGAGCGATAATCTTCGGTGAGGAGTTTGATGTCCCATCGCCAGAGGATTCGTTTTCATGAGGTCTGAGGGGAAAAGAGGAGTTCCGTTTCGACTAGTGTGATTATCGAAGCAGCGATAGGGGCTTCTAGTTCTAACCTGGCTACGAAAAATATCTCAGTCACTCCTAGTACGAAATCCGAATAATTCCTGGAACATAATCGAATAGGGGTACAGTCACTATAGTCTGGAACCGTACCTCAGTTCGTATTATAACAATTTACGGGGGAATTGCGGCATACGACCATGGAGGCTCTGCATGGACAATCAGACCAGTATAGTTAAGTAACTCCTGGTCGGGAGATATGTTACAATATGGGTCGTTACAGTATTGGAATTCTCGGAACAGGGAATCTCGGGACCGCCCTTGGACGCGAGTTCGTTACCGACGAACGGGCTGAGTTGAGAGCGATCGCAGAGATAAACGAGGAAGTTCGGGTAGAGGCCGGGAAGACCCTTGGAATTCCAAGTGGTTCACAGTACGACAGTTTAGAGGATATGCTTACGGATGAGGACCTCGATGCGCTGGCGATAACCACACCACATACCCTCCACTTCGACCAGATTCAGTATGCGTTCGACGAGGGACTGCACATCCTCTGTGAGAAACCACTGGTTACGACCGTCGAAGACGCGGAGACGCTGGTGGAACGTGACAAGGAGACGGACTCTGTTCTGATGGTCGGCTATCAGAGACATCTTGAGTCCCAGCACCGATACTTACACAATCTGTTTTCGGACGGAGGTCCAACACCAACATACATCAGCGCCGAAATAGCGGAGAACTGGATCGAGAGTTATGCTGGGACCTGGCGGACGAACTACGAACTCAGCGGAGGCGGCTTCATGTTCGACACTGGTAGTCATCTGATCGAGGCGCTTTTGTGGGTTGTTAACGAGCGTCCCAAGTCTGTCAGCGCTGAGATGGACTTCTACGACGAGAACAAACAGATCGAAGCAAACGCATCCGTCCGAATCCGATTCGAAAATGGTTCCGTAGCCGACCTTACGATGCCGGGCGACGTCCAGCGCCTCAGCGAGCGACTACACATCTGGGATGACGAGGGGTCGGTCTACGTGGATGCGAAGCAGTGGCGCGACTACGAAGTCGTGCGGGTTGAAGAAGATGGGACCGAGGTCACACCAGACCTCGCTTCGTACGGCACTCAGACCAAAGTCGAAGCGTTCCTCGAAACGATAGAGACGGGATCGGAACCCCCAGTGACTGCGGAGGATGCGCTGCGCGCGCTCGCGGTTACAGAAGCGGCTTACGAATCGAACCGCACCGGCAAGCGCGTGCCGGTCTCGTACAAATAGTTGGAGCTGGCGTCTCCCTGAATTATTACCGAACAGAGATGTCGGCGACTGATATCGGTGTTGATGAACTCTACACAGTTTCGAGAAACTATTCGATTTTGGCTGATATTGCCGATATTTTCTCCGGGGAAATCGACGATAATATCGTCGAGATTGACTCCATATCGTGATTCCTCCAGTTCGAATGAACTGGCCGTGTATTGAACTGGACAATCTCCGAGATCGTCGATATTAACCCGTGCGAAATAGGAGATCGACGAACCCCGAGTGCGTGAGGCAACACGGGCATACCGTGAGAAAATATCACAAAGCCACGTCTCAAACGTTGTGTTCGTGGATCGCAATCAGAAGTGTCGCGAGTTCCTCCCCAATGAACGAGCGGAGCTGCTCCCCGGTTTCGGCGCTGGCCTGTTCAGGGGCACCGATAGCTCCCGAGTCGGAATATGCTTCGAACGGTCGATACACGGAGACGGAGCCGCCGTCAAGGAGATCCTGTCCACCCCAGTGGTAGTGTTCGTCCAGTAATTCGCCGTCTCGCTTGCTGGGTTCTCCTACAAGGTCTGGCCGGAGAGCGAGCATGAGCGACGTTTCAAACTCACCACCATGTGCCATTCCACCAGTCTCGGTCGTTCGTATTTCTTCGATCAGCTCCGGTACCAGTTCAAAGTACGTCGTTCCGAGCACCTCTGCGTCGGTTTCGACCCCGACAGTACTGACGACGGCATCGACGAGCGGGCCATTTCCACCGTGACCATTGACGAACAAAACGGCATCAAATTCGTTTTCGATACCGGTGTGTGCGATATCTTCGAGTATGGCGCGCATGTGTGCGAACTCCAACGATAGCGTCCCACCAAGCGAGAGGTGGTGCGGAGAGTAGCCACTCCAGACGGGCGGCGTAACGACGACTGGTTGGTCATCGAGATGCTCGAACGCGGCGTCGACCATCGCTTCTGCAAGGAGCGTGTCAGTAATGACCGGCAAGTGGTCTCCATGTTGCTCCACACTACCGACCGGGATCACCAAGACTGAACCTGGTCGGTCGCCAATCGCCTGGATCTGACTGGCAGTCATACCGGCCCACTCATTGTCCTGTTGGCCGATTGCGTCGTATAGCATGTTATGTAGACTCCGTCCGTTGTAGATCGTTGATCGCTACTCGTCGTCCCTCAATATTGAACAGAGGTATATCGCTTGCGTCGAATCCAAGCGTAATTCGGTCGTCCCGTTCCGAGATATAATTTCTATCAACGAATTCTGCAAACTTCGGTGACTCGTCCATCAGGAATACCTTAGTTACGCTCGGTTGTGGAGCTACATTCATACCGGGTAGGAGAAAAGTCGCTCTCGCGCATAATAAGTGTAATAGTATTAGTAGTCTCTCGATAGGCCCTCACGTTGAATTATAGCGGTTAGATAATAGAGTCGCCCAAGAATCGATTGAAGGCTATTCATTCCAATTTCTTTCCTGATAAGTAAAGTCATTCACAATTTTAGATGTATTTAATACAAAAATATTCACTAAGTAGCCGAAACTATTCGGAAGGATGGGTGCGGTCTAGTTTAGGATCTCTCAGCTGGACTTCGGTTGTTGAGTGGTGGAAGCGGTCGGTGCATATTTTGAGGGGCTGAAGCCACTTTTCGATGGGGTTTCAATCGGCGTAGTCAATCCGATAGCTCAAACTAATCGGGCAAGGTCAGTCAGAGTAGCCATCAAGAGATAATGCTTCGGAGAAATCATACTTCTTGGTGAGACAGAAATGAAAGAACGGCCGTTAGATTATAATCGCAGCGGCTGAAACATCGATATTCAAGATATTCAGTGCATTGAGATCGAGCGCCATCTATAGACGATACTACTCAGTCCGATCGACTTCATGGAGGGCTTCTGTCGCGACATCTCCTAACTTCCCGGCTTCAATATGTGAGTAGCGCTCTCGCACCATTTCCTCAGAGTTATCGAGATACCGGGCTGCAACCGTATACCCGAACGCCCGTACGAGAACCTCACCCATTCCCCGTCGTCCCCCGTGAGGTGCGAGATAGTCGTGTTTCGGATGATCGATGTCGATGTCCGCTGCGTCTGAGAGCCGCTGGAGAATCGACCGTGCACCATCTGTCGTGATCGACGGCGGCCGAGCGTTCTCGTCGAGCGCCAGTAAGAGGTCCCGAGCGTACTCGCTACGCCGCTCATCGATTGCATCTGGGCGTTTCCCTTGGTCGGCCAACTCATCCTGCACGAGCGTTGCAAGTGTCCGCTGGTCGAACGTCGGGAACACTGGCCAGCGCTCAGTTGGTGGGTTCATCAGCTTTCGATAGCTCCGTAGCGGCGAAATCACTGGGTCGGGGAGACTCGCGGCGTCCCACTGCTGTTTTTTCCGGTAGACGTCCATACTCCCGTCGTCGGGCGAGATTTCGTCCCAGCGAACCCCACGCCGGCGTGGGTCGTTCGGGTCCTGAAGCAGTTCCCCGACACGAACAGCTGTGTACGCGAGGACGAACACGAGGGCTCGGTCCCGCGTTGCCTTCAGTGCCGTGTAGCGCGCTCGCTGCCTGTCGAGAGGGTCAGTATCCTCCGGAAGTGTCGTGTACGTCTCGATGGCGTCGCGGGCCCGCTCGTCAACGTACCGTGTGAGGGCGTGGCGCTGTTCGGACGTCCAGGCCTGTTGGTCGCCGGGCTTGCGGCCGTCGTCTTCGGGAAGCGGGGCCATCGCACTCGCCCGCTGAGCGTAATGCGCTTCAAGATAGCCTTCGTTGACGCACCAACCGCACCACGCAGAGATATAGCGGTAATAGGTTTGTACGGTATTCTGCTTGAGTCCCCGATCTCCGGCGAGGTGACGGGCGTATTCACGGAACACTCGTTCATCGAGGTCCTCGAAGGTCGGCTCTCGGTCGACATCCTCGGGGACGATCCCAGTCCAGTCGTCACGGCTGCGGTTGCCGGCAGCCCATTCAGCGAACCGCTTGAGTTCGCGTGCTGCGTTCCGCCGGTAGTTCCCGCCGTCGCCACCGCGGCCTTTCCCCTTGTCCTGGAGGTACCGCTCGAAGCTATCGTCGAGCGACGTCGAGAGCGCTCGGTCAGGCATCGTCCGAGCCTCCGCGTTCCTGCGAGCCCGGTTTCGGTGGCTCTCCCTCGGGTGAAGCGGCGTTCTGAGTTGGTTGTAGCATTCGTGCTTCCCAGACGGCGGCGGGGTACTTGAAAGTGGTCGTGATTACAGGGATAATCACGATCACTTGGCATATTCGACTTTTCGGCAGAATTCGATGGTTTAGAGCCACCTAACACCGAATTTCTACGCTAAGAGATTCTGTATATTATATACCGCTATACAAAATCCCATGCCGGGAAGTTCCATATGTTCGGAAGCGATTTCCAGCAGCACTTCCCAACTCTTTGTCTCTTCAAGCACAGAATCGGCTGTTATGTATTATTTAGTAAAGCCAAGTAGAATTACGCCGGCTCGACCGGCCCAAGATACTGGCTCTTGATCTGTTCACCCTCTCGCCACTGCAGGTAGTAGTAACTCCGCCCATCGATAAGCTTCGTCGTCAAGGTCCCTTTCCCAGTCGGGACGTTGGCTTTCTTACGGGCGGTCTCGAGGGCCTTGTCCCAATCCTCGTCATCATCCCATCTATCAGGGGCCTCGATGTCTTGCTCCTCTTCGGCCGCCTGCTCGTCATCGAGAACCTCAACTAGCGCCTCGACGGCGATGACCGCGTCCTCATGAACTACTTCCACATGATCCCTGTCTGGTTCGATATCTTGCAGTGTCTCCAGTGCTCGCATTGCTCGGTTGGCATCGTCCATGATTTAACCAACACAAACCGGATAGTTAGCTGTTTTGTTGGTTAGCTCGGAACACCCTACTATCGAAGTATAATTGATACATAATTTCTGAAAAGTGAGCGCTGGATATCGAACAATGTCTTACCAGCTCCCCAGATTCGCTACGGCTGCCGGTCGTTCCAGTCGGGTTCGCTACCGTACTTATCGACGTGGCGATCGTAGTGCTTCCGTTCGGCCTTCACAGGCCTCGTCAGAAAGCCCACCGTTTTGAAGCGGTACTTATTCGGGTTTCTCTTGTCGAGATGCTCCAGCAGTCGATGCTGGAGATTTTTCGAACTTCCGATGTACTTCACCTCACCAAATGAGTGAAGCTCGTAGACCCCCTTTCTCGTGGGAACGTTGTTCTTAATGTGACTCTCCGTCGCCTTACTCCAGGTCTTTCCGATCGGCATAGTGTTTCTCGTCTCCAACTTGTTTCGATGGGAGACATTCGAAGTGATGATTGTATTGTATATAAATATTCAATTTCCCGAGTAAAAGTGAAAATGATACACCACCGTTTCCGCTGTTCTAATCCTCGCCGTCCCGATGTGTTACACTCAGTAATTATTAGCGTATGTATGTAATAGTAGTAATTAGCGTTAGTAACGTCCAGTAGCAACATACGCTAATTATTAGTACCAGTAACACATACGAATAACACATGCTAGCGTATACGACATATAGCGAGGCTGGTGGCGTCGGGAAGACGACGACAGCAACGAACCTCGCTCACGCGCACGCTCAAAACGGCCTGAAAACACTCGTCATCGACCTTGATCCGCAGGAAGCGTCGATTTCCTACATCTTCGGCGTCGACGATGATCGCGACGACGGAGCCGCCGACAATCTTGTTCGACACATGGTCGGGCGCGGGAAAGGGCCGTTCGAAGACCTCATTCGCACGGACACGGGCGTAGAGAATGTGGATGTCATCCCGGCTCACAACATGCTCTCGTCGCTCGATACGACGATGCGGCGGGCCAAAGAGACGGAAGAGCAGATGAATCCCGACGCCGAGTGGGTCGAAGAGGAACAACTCTACCAGCTGCTCGGACGCAACAACATCCACGAGCAGTACGATGCCATCATCTGTGACCCGCAGGCCTCCGAAGGACAGGGTCTCTATAACGCGGTGATGGTCACGAAGACGGTTCTCATCCCGGTCGAATTATCGGGGAAAGGGTCTCTCAGTATCGACGGCCTCGAACAGTTGGTCGACGGGCTAGAGAACAATCTCGACATCGACGTGGGTGTGCTCGGTATCGTCCCGGTCGCGTTCGGCGACACGTCGGGTCAGCAGACCCACCTCGAAACGCTCCAAGAGGAAGTCGAGTACGACGTCCCGGCCGTTTTCCGCAAACGAGAATCGCTAATGCAGGAGATGTGGGATTCACGCGCCACTGCCTACGAGGTCGTAGAGGAGGCCTACAAGGACGGTGAAAAAGGCGTCCGGCGCGTTCCGGACCGTGAACACGAGACGCTGGAGAAATACGACGAGCTGGCTGCTGACATCGAGGAGGCGTTCGACGCATGAAGTCCGGTGCCGGATCTCCGTTCGATGAGGATGACTTCGCGGAGGAAGATGATGGTGAAAGCGTCGAGACAACCGAAAGTGAACCAGAACTATCGAGCAGTGAGAAAACTACGGCCACGGACCGCGAGGAGACGACGAGCGACCTCCCGTACAAGTACCGGAGAGACGGAGTGCAGGACGGCCGCAGTCACGGGAATATTTTTCTTCGTGACGAAGCCGAGGAACACGTAGAAGAGCTTGTGGATCGGATGGATGACGTTTTCGAGAACGAGGCTGTCTACAAGATCGACGTGCTGGAAGCTGCTGTCCTCGCTGTAGACGAACCAGACCGGACGCTGGAAGATGAACTCCGGAAGATGGGTTACGGGATGAAATAAAGTACAGTTTAGAGGTGAAAGGCCCTTAACACGACGCAGAGTTGGAGCGATACACCTCATATCGTCGGCGCCACGGGCTGCGGTATAATGTTGTGGCCTTTCGTATCTTCGTGCGCGTTATCGTACCGAACGGGCGTCAAGTCTTCTAGGTGCCTGAATGGAGCATGGCCATCTAACAGCAGTATCCAGTAAGATTTTTAACTGTTACCAGATTATAGGTAACTAACAGATGTATGAGGTACTCGACGAGACGGCGGCACAGGTCATCCTCGCTATCGAGAGCGGTGACTCCATCCGCCGTGTTTCGCAGCACCTCCACACTCCCTATGAAACGGTAAGACAAGCCGTCAATCGACTCGAAGAAGCAGGATACATCAGTTACGACGACGGCCTCATTATCGTCGACAGCCGCGTGAGAGACGCAGCACGCGAGCTCATCGCCGCCAGTGCCAGCGTCAGCCCTCCTTCAATCGAGGAGGCTTACGTTCTCCCGCAGTTCGGTGATTGGCCATTCACGTTTACACGGATCGACGCCGTCTATGTGTGGACACAGGGCGGCTACCAAGTCGGTCGCAACCCCAACGACTATCCGCTATTCCTTGCCGTCCGTGAACAGGACGTCGATGCTTGGGAGGCGTTTTTCGACTCGTTCGACCTTCCCACGGCATTCGAGCGACAGCCTCGAGACGAACTGAATGGACCGCTGCAGATCGTCCTCGAGCCACGCCCGTCACTCGAAATCGAACATATCGAAGGCTACCCAGTGATCCCGAGAACAGAGGCGATCGAGTATATGCGCGAGAACTACGCCCAGTTCCAGTCGGCACTGGCGATGCTCGATCGGATGTACGACGACCTCGACCTCGGCGTCACGTACCGGGAGACGGAACGGGTGCAAACATGAGCTTCCACAACCGTAGTGACGCACTCATCGAACTACTCGAGGAACTCACTCAGGAGGGACACGAGTACGTCCTCGTTGGCGGCTACGCTGTGTCAGCATTCAATGCCCGCTTCTCCACAGATCTTGATATCGTCGTCGCACCAGACTCCAAAGATGAATTCGTCGAATTCCTCGAACGTCAGGACTTCGAGGAGACAGACAGTCACGCCAAGGAATGGTTCTACGATACCGAAGTCATCGAGTACGAGAAGCGGATTACGCCTCAGCAACCGATTGGCTTCGATTTGCTGGTGAATGGACTTGAGTGTCGCCAGACTGAGGCACAGTGGTCGTTCGACTACCTATACGACCACAGTCACCAACAGGAGGTTAGCGGTGGGACGGTAATGACGACGGCCAGAGTCATCGATGGGGCGGTCCTCGTGGCGGCAAAGCTCCACAGCGGCCGCGAAACAGATCTTCGAGACGTCCTAGCGGTCGCAGAAGAGATTGACCTCAGGACGGTCACACCCCACTTGCAGTGGGGCGATGAGGATGCGCTGCGTAAGCAACTCAAGCGTGGACTGGAAATCTTAAACAGTGACAAACTCAAGCACGGCTTTCGGAGTGACTTTGGAGCATCTGCTGTCTCAGAAGAGACGGTTACTGCTCTGCGAAAGTATCTGTCTTCACAGATTGACCGACTGAGCTGACAACGGCTGCGGGTCTCGTTGGTCAATACCCGAGGTACAGATATTACCAACCGAGTCTGCATACCTATCCCCGGATTTCACGAGAGTTTTAGAGAAATGGTGAGAGTTCTCGAAAACGCGATTGCGCAACTTCACACTGGGGAAGTACCGATGGAGAAACTCGTCGAACGGAACCGCGTTTCCAAGCCGCTGGAGAGATACTCACAGAATACCCAAAATGTGGCAGCGCTGAAACGTACTCGTGATCACGACATCGCCGTCCACCCAGGACAGGATATCGAATACGTGGTCGTCGATGACGAGAAAACCTCGCGAGAACGGGTCACGTTGGCACACGAGGAAATTGGGTCGTATGATCCGTCATACTACGAGACGGAACTTGTCAGAGCGGCCGAGAGCATGCTCTCCACGCTGGGATGGGATCGCGAAGATATCACCCAGCACCTTGGCGGAACCCACGATACGACATTGCAAGAATGGGGTTGAGGAGAATGGTAGCGAAACAGCTACCGATAACGGACCGATCAGTGGTTAACCAACAGAGCGGCGGACCCTCATTTCGTTGGTTAAAATGCTTGAAGTGACATCTGGAGTGGAGCGACACACACACCTGATTCCGAGTTAGTAGTGGATTGCGGGTCCACCACTCGAAGTTGCTGAGTGGGACATTTACGACTGTTAGATTTCACCGGTCTAGAGACTCTAGCAAC
>NZ_SRIF01000007.1:49725-172462 GCF_004681185.1 Haloarcula amylovorans
GTGGATTGCGGGTCCACCACTCGAAGTTGCTGAGTGGGACATTTACGACTGTTAGATTTCACCGGTCTAGAGACTCTAGCAACTGTATTCATTCTAGTGGCTGTTGCTGTTGTTATTCTCTGTTTGTTCCTAGTTTACTAGTCTAGTAACTAGTACGGACACACCTAGTTCCGAGTTAGTACAACCCTCTTAGCCAGTCACCCTGTCAACATTCCCCCAACTAACTCGGAATCAGGTGTGTGTCTCTAGGCATTCGTCTCTAGGATTCGATATACAGAGGATGAGACTCAGTCTTCACTCGTGACATCCTACTCTACTAACTCGGAATCTGGTGTGTGGGTGCAAATCCCCTCGGGACCAGTCCGAGGTCTTCACCGCGACACCGAGAACTCGGTCTGATTCGTCGCACTGTGCTTACTCGTTCCACTCTACGGATATCCGAACCCTCTCAAAACTATCTCTCCCTAGTGATTGAGCTTGGTCAAACTCTATTCGGATTATTTCACTCTAACTCTCACTTTGAAAACTAACTCGGAATCGGGTGTGTCTTTGTTTCGTCGACTGTGCCAGTGTCAATGGATTTCCAACAACTATTTGCATCAATGTGGGAATCGCTCTCAACTACCGTCCTGACACCTCTAACTCGGAAATAGGTGGGTCTACACTGGATTCAAAGTTATCCTCTCTTCCTTTCTCACGGTCGAATTCACTGTGTAGAGACCATCTCTAACTCGGAGTCAAGTCCCAAGGCTTTTGATGTGGTTTGGTGAAACAACCCTCATGGACGGTAACGAGAGCGGTGACCTGGAGGAGCCTGATGAACTCTTCCAGACCGTCGATGAAACCGGAGGGGACGATATTTTTGCGAATCGTGAACTTCTCAATATCGACCACGTCCCCGACGAGAATCGAATCGTCGGCCGGGACAAACACATCACGGAACTCGCGAACGAGGTCGGCCCTGCGGTGACTGGCTCTCCCCCCAACTCTGTCATTCTGTATGGAAAAACCGGCTCTGGGAAGTCACTCGTCGCAAACCACGTCATGGAACGTGCTCGGAATGAAGCTGACCGACGGGGAAAGCGGTTAGCGACGGTAACAGTTGACTGTGCGCAGGCGAAGGGGGAAGCCGACACGATCCAGACGATCGCCGAATCGATCAACAAACCATCCTCTGGTGTGAAGGTACCGACACGAGGGATTTCTACAAACGAGTATTATAACCGTCTCTGGAATATCCTCAACCAAGAGTACGACGCAGCACTCATCACACTTGACGAGGTGGATCGGCTCGGCGACGATAACGTGTTGATGCTTCTTTCCAGGGCTCGCGAAGCCGGGAAAGTCGACGTCCCTATCGGCATCATTTCCATCTCGAACAAGGTGAATTTCCGCGAGCAGATGACTGAACGGGTCAAGAGTAGCCTCGGTCATAATGAAACCATCTTCGACCCGTACGATGGCGAGCAGCTCCGGGAAATCCTCGAAAACCGCAAGGATGCATTCCACGACGGGGTCCTCAATCCCGGAGTCATCCCGAAAACGGCTGCGTTGGCAGCCCAACGGCACGGTGACGCTCGGAAAGCGATTCGTCTCCTCCGTCACGCAGGTGACTACGCCAAAAACAATAACATCGGTGAAGTAACAGAAGATCACCTTGAACTTGCCCAAGAACAAGCCGAAGTCGAACGGCTGAAAGAACTAATCGCCGGGCTTCCACCACACAGTAAGTACATCCTTTACGCGCTCGCAAATCTCACTAACAACGCCGAAGACAATGTCTGGTTCCGGACGACTGTTATTTACGATATCTACAAGAAGGTCTGTAACGTCGAAGGGACAGACACGCTCACGACTGATACAATTCGAGGGTTGCTCAGTGAGCTCGCATTCCTTGAGGTGACGGAATCGAACCAAGAACACGGTGGGATGGGCAAGGGGACCTACAAGGAGCATCGTCTCCTCTGGGAACCCAATGTCGTCTTCAAGATGGATCCTGATCCAGCGCATGTCGACATTGACCAGTAGCTCACTATCGTCCACACCCCCGTTATCGAAGTGAAAACACCAGTGAGGATGTTTATCAACTTAAATCTCAGACCGGTAGCTGGGCTACTCATCTGGACTGACAGGTTCCTTATATCTTGATTTGATTTTGTCGCCTTCCCGCCACTGCCAGTAGTAGTACCGGTTTTCGTTGATACAGACCGATAGCGCATACCTCCGTCTTCAGGCGGGGCTATCTAAACCGCTCACCGTCTACCTGATTGGTGGTGGCGCGATGTCGCTGCGCGACCTCAAGGGGGCGACGAAAGATATCGACCTGGTTGTCCCGGATGGCGACGCGTACGGCCAGCTGTGGGCCGTTCTGATGGACCTCGGGTATGCGGAGGTCCAGTCGTTGGATCCAGATTATCGGGCGCTGGGCGCGACCAGCTGCGTCGAGAACGACGATGGGTGTCGCCTCGACATCTTCAACCAGCAGGTCGCGAACAAGCTCGTGCTCACCGACGGGATGCAAGAGCGCAGCGAGCCGTTCCTCAGCACGGATCGACTGACGGTCCGGCTGGTCAGCAACGAGGATATCTTCCTGTTCAAACTAATCGCAGGCCGCGACGACGACATCGAGGACATGAATATGCTTGTGCAAGCCGGCCTCGATTACGACGTCGTCTGAGATGAACTCGAAACCCAGATCGAACGCCTGGGTGACGATCAGTTCGCCACGTTCGCGAACGAGGCCCTGGTCGAACTCGAGGAGCGGTACGGGGTGACCACGCCGATCGAAGACCGCGTCCAGGAGCTCACGAATAGGTACTACCGGGGGCTCGAAGTTCTCCAGGCACTCGACGAGCCGATGACCGTCGACAAACTGGCCGCTGAACTGGAGCTGGATACCGACGAGGTTCACGACCGGATCGCGTATCTCTCAACGTTCGACCGGGTCCGTCGAGATGGTGATACAATTCGTCCCGTGGAGTAGTACGGTTACGACTACGCACCATTCCCCGACGCCGAGGGCGTCTGCCAGTTCATGATCGCACCGAAGCTGCCGACCTGACCGCGTTCTTGATCGAAAAGCTCCGGACAGAGTGGTGTGTCGCTAACCAACACTCCGGTGGCTATCTCGTCGGCTGTTGGTTAGTCGGTTTTTCTGAACCCCTACTGGAGTGAGGGGGCGACCTCCCGTGACACGATGAACGAGACGATTCCAGATTACGAACGATTCGAGCGCCGCCAGCTAGCCACCGACCGCGACAGAGGAACGGATCCACTGTGTATCGACGAGTCGCTCGCACACGATCTCGTCGAGGACCTCCGTGCCGAGGGAGTAGTCGACGCTATCCCAGCGGAGCAGCTGCTCGCTCATTTGCCGTCGAGAGGAGTCTTCGAGTCGAATCAAGCGCTCGCGTACTTCCATATGGGGTTGGCAGTCGCAAGAGTACAGGACAAGGCGTAGATTCAGATTGACGATTCCTGCAGCTTGAGAAATGAGTACAGACCCGTGCTGAACGATTAGTGAATGCATGTGGCCAATTCTGAATAGAGAAATAGCAGATACGAACACAAAAATTCACTATATGGATTTATAAGCCGACGAATGATAGCAGATACATTGACATTCCTCTAAAAGTGCATACAGATGGGGCAATTAGGTAATATATACTAATGCATTTTCAAAATTTGCAGCAATATCTGGCATTCAATCCTTACATTGGCTGCTATTCGGCTATTTCCCCTCGATATAGATCTATAACCTCTGAAATACAAAAGCTAGCAGAGATCGCACCTCGCTTAAGTGAAAAGCTGAAACCACAGATAAGACAGAGAATGATGATTGGCAGTATAAGATGACTGTATTAGCTCTCTGTACGCTCGCCCTATTTTTCGGTATTTGCCGGCTTGCGCTTAGTTCAGTTGTTCCTGACCTCGCGACGGAGTTTCACACGTCCAATAAGTTGATCGGCGGGGCATTAACCGGGATGTGGGTAACATATGCCCTGACGCAATTCCCGAGCAGGATTCTCACCGATTTGGTGATAAATATCTTATTCTCATTTCGGTGGCGGGCACCGGTCTTCCGGCATTGCTTATCGTTGCTGCTCCAACGTTCGGTGTTTTTGTCTTAGGTGTCATCCTTTTACGAGCTGTCGCTGGACTTCACTATAGCGTCGCGACGGCGCTCATTACGCGGATATACGGCGGGATTGGGACCGCTATTGGGATCCATAATTCTGGGGCACTGCTTGCTGGTCTCTTAGCTTCAGTCGTTGTCTCATGGATTGCGGTCAGTTCGGTTGGCGGCCCGCGGTGGCGCTTGGGACGCTCGTTGCGATTCCGACTGCAGGATTAGTTGCGGCCGGAATTCGTCGTCTGAATCCCGCCAACCTGATCAGCCGATGCGCGACCAGGTCAACCGTGATGAGATCACAGAGATTCTCTCTCTTGTCCAGCGGTCGTTTTTACAGGCGTCATCGCAATCATCGTCGGATTCTCTTGATAGTGACTCACATCATTTCTTCCCGCGTTCTTCTTGCAATACCACGGCTACTCGCAGACGCTCGCAGGAATCCTTGGCGTTCTCCACAAAAGATAATAGGATGGAAATAGATGAGATGAACGATGCCGTACAAAGTACTAGCGGCCTGTGGTAGTGCATCCGCAACTTCCTCAGCTGCAAAGAGTAAACTCGAAGAGAACATGACCGACTACGGGTTCAATAAGAACGAAATCAGCATTTCTACCGCGCGAATCGGAGAGCTGCCGAGTCAGATCGATAATGCTGACGCCGTCGTCATCATGTCCGGTAATGCGCCTGACCTCGACAGCGACGTCCCCATCATAGACGGAGTGAACCTCATGACTGGATTCGGTGAAGATGAGGTATACGAAGAACTGGCCAACGAACTCAAATAGATCTCCAGTAGCATGGGACGCAAAGTTCGTTGTCACGTCACTGTCGAAGATCCGTCCTCGTTTCTAGCCGAGGTGAGACAGTGTTTTACCGACAACGAGTACGAACTCGATAGAGCAGGTAGCGATTCCGTCCTAATCTTCACTGCGGGTAGTCCGGCTTGGACCGTCGTCGGTACTCACAGTTGGAAGAAAACCAGCCGAACCGTCATCGTTTCGACCAGCACTGACGACAAGACAATAGCCGGAAACGTTGAATTTCTCTATGACGTCTCTTGGCTCTCAATCCACTACCGCCCGCAGGGAAAGGTGCTTACGGAGTTAGAGGAATTCCTCAGCTCGATGGGATACGGCGACCTCACGATTCACCATGAATACGAATCCGTAGTCTGAACTCTGAGTGAGCGAATCAGAGACAGGCATTTCTGATTTTAGCAACAATTTCGTCGCCGTTGCCGGCCTGAACCTCTTCGTAGAACGATTCCTCTTGGAAGAGAGGAACGAGGTTTGAGAGGAATTCCGAATAGCCATCAGTGTCTTTGACGACCAGTAGTAACACGAGTTCGGTGTCGACTGTTTCGTCGGGAGACTCCATACTGTTGAAGGCGACCGATGACTCTGGGAGGCCGACGATCAGCGCCTGCTCAGTGACTAAGTCTGCATCGGCATGTGGAATGGCGACACCGTAATCTAGCGGCGGGATGTAAATTCCAGTGGGGTATTCCACTTCCCGATCGAGGAGCGCTTCGCGATACGCATCCGTCACGTACTCGTTAGACTCTGCAACAGAGACAAGCGATTCGAGGGCTTCAGTCGAAGAATCGGCACCAAAATGAACGATGTCTGTTTCCATTTTCTAGGCCTCCGATTCGAGTTCGAAGTCATCACGAACGAGGGTTGCTAACCTCTCAACGGCTGCGTCTTCGTCGTCACCGTCTGCAGTAATGGTGATCTCATCACCCTCTTCAGCATTCAGTGAGAGAATCGCAACGCTGCTTTTTGCGTTAGCGGTTGCGCCATCAGCGTGGATCTCTATTGACGCGTCGTATTCCGATGCCGATTGGACGAACACAGACGCAGGTCGAGCATGCAATCCCTTTTCGTGCGTTAACGTGACAGTCTTTTCCATGGGTAGTAACGTCGTTACCCAGTTTTGTATCCTCCATAATATACGTGTTGCAACTCGTACGCGGATCGTCGCATTGGAATCACGAATTCTTATATAGAATGGACAAGTACCTGAATGACGTTATGGCGGAAGAGCTAGTCCTCGGTGAAGAGCGTGCTGCAGTTGCAAAGTTCGGCCGTGAAATGTTAGACAAGGGATTGACGGAAGGCGTTGGTGGCAATCTCAGTCAGCGAGGTGCGGATGGGAAAGTGGCAATCAGTCCATCCGGAATCCCCTATGGACGAATCGACGCAGAAGACGTCCCTATCGTCACAACGGACGCTGAACACGTCGAAGGTGAACTCGACCCGTCAAGTGAGACGCCGATGCACACAATGATCTACCGGGAACGCCCGGATGTCGGGGCGATAGTCCATACTCATTCGCCGTATGCGACGACGTTCGCTGCGCTGGGCGAGGAAATACCGGCCTCACACTACTTGGTGGAATTCGTTGGCACTGAGATTCCTGTTGCAAAGTTTGACCTGCCAGGATCTGAAGAGTTGGGGCAGCATGCTGTCGATGCGCTCGGCGATGAGTACAACGGATGTCTACTCCAAAACCACGGGGTCATCGCGGTCGGAGATACTGTCGAACACGCGCTCGAAACCGCGCAGATGATAGAGTACACTGCGCGAATTCACTATCAGGCACGCAACATCGGCGATCCGATAGTTCTAGATGACGAAGAAATCGAGGCCCTCATCGAAGGCCTCGATGAGTATCGAAACCTCAAGTAGTCCGGCAGTAGTCCGTAGCCCTATTTTCCGTTTTCAGGACCACTCGTCGATTAGCGACGCCACTTCCGTAGAACTCGACGCGGCGAGTGCGTCGTCTGCCAGCGACTCAGCAGCCTCGTCGTACAATCCGTCGACAACCGACTTCACTTCAGGAATCGTCACCGCACTCATGCTGAGTTCGTCGAGACCAAGACCGACAAGCAACGGCGCCATCTTGGGGTCGCCGGCCATCTCACCACACATTCCGACCCAACAATCGGTAGCGTGGGCCGCTTCGATAACTTGCTTGATAGCGCGCAGAACGGCGGGTGAGAGCGGGTCATGTAGCGACTCCACGCGCTCCTCTTCGCGCGAGGCAGCGGCGATGTACTGCGTGAGGTCGTTAGTACCGATACTAAAGAACTCGACACGGTCGGCCAGTTCGGGAGCAAGAAAGACAGCTGCCGGTGTCTCGATCATTACGCCGAACTCAGGAATCGCGTAGTCTATACCCTCTGCATCGAGTGTTTCTGCAACAGACTCGACGACCGCCAAGACCTCGTCTAATTCCTCTACCGAAGCGACGAGAGGAAACATTACTGCAAGGGCGTCTCCGTGTTCGGTCGCCGCGGCGCGTAGAAGCGCCCGTATTTGTGTCTTGAACAGCTCCGGGCGCGCGCCGGGAGCCAGTCGCACCCCACGGAGACCGAGGAAGGGATTCGTTCCGGCTTCGACATCGAGATAGGGGACGGGTTTGTCGCCACCCACGTCGAGTGTCCGAACGAGGACTCGCTGCCCATTGAACGTCGAAAGCGCTCGTTCGAAAGCTTCGAACTGTTCTTCCTCAGTGGGCGGAGCGTCACGTTCGAGGAAGAAAAACTCGGTACGGAACAGGCCGATCCCATCAGCACCAAAGTCGGCCGCACTCTCGACGGCCTGCAGCGAGCCGACGTTCGCGGCGACTTCGACCTGGTGATTGCCGATAGTTGAGACGCGGTCATCACGGACCTCTGCTGTTTCGTTTGCTTGTGCATTTTCGATAGCCTGTTCGTCCGGACTTCGAACGACTTCACCGTTGGTGCCGTCGACAAGTAGTGTCTCGTCATCAGCGATAGCGTCGAGACTATCGCCAGTGCCGACGACTGCCGGAATCCCCAGTGACCGAGCGACAATGGCGGCGTGTGACGTTCGACCGCCTTCAGCCGTGACGAAGCCTGCGACCTCATCGGGATCCAGCGCGACCGTTTCGCTCGGCGTGAGACGCTCTGCGATGATTACGACGCCGGGAGGGACATCACCGAGACCAGCATCTTCTTCATCAATCAGTTCTCGAAGGAGCCGATTTCGAACGTCACGTAGATCATCGGTTCGTTCGGCCATCCGGCCACCAGTCGCAGCGAGCTGTTCGATCGATTCCTCGAAGGCATCAGCGACCGCATGTTCAGCCAACGATCCCGACTTGATAGCGTCTCGTGTTGCGTCAACAATAGTCGGGTCGTCGAGAAACTGCTTGTGTGCTCCGAAGATATCCGCTTCTTCCTCACCGACCTGTTTGCGGGAGCGTTCGCGCTCAGCATCGAGCGCATCGTGGACTGCCTGCCGAGCGGTTTCGTATCGTTCGAGTTCTGCAGGAGGGTAGACTTCGTCTTCGTCGGCCTCTGGTGGAAGGGCTATACTGTCATCGTATCTCCACGCAGTACCAACGCCTGTCACTGGGGTCGCACCGGTACCACTGATACAGTGGTCGGAATCAGCGGTAGTCATGGCTGAACCCACCAGATGATACGGTTACACGACGGTGCCCGAAAAGAGGTGTCTCTGGTCATCTACGGATATCTCTATCGGAATCTCCAATAATAAAATGAGCGGATTCGGAGTCCTGTATACCTGAACAGCAAACTCGGAATCTGCTATCCGTTAGTCGTCGCTCGGGGTAGCGGCGGAGTCTGGTGTTTCGACCGTGCCCGAGTCGGTTTGCGCAACTTCTTCCGGCATGTTTCGCGTCCAGAAGTAACAGGCGAGAGCGAGCGCCGCCGTACCGAGTCCGAAGGCGACCGTCCGAATACCGACGCTTCCAGGTAGTGCAAGGGGTGAGGACGCACCCAGAATCCACCAGTGACCACCTTTTGCGAGTGCAGTCACGAACTCCGCACTGGTGTCGACATCCGATAGACTACCGCTGATTCGTCCCATTTCGGTCATGTAGGGCGCCAAGTATGACGCTGCATACGTGATGATCGTAGTCAGAAGCGCACCGTTAATCACCGTTCTGACGATATTCCCGTTACTGATCGCAGCAGCCCACATACAGGCGAACACTGGGATGCCCACGAGGTCCCCAAGCGGCATAATTTGGACGCCAGGAAGGAATGCCAGCATCACAGCGTACGGGGCGATGAGGAGTCCAGAGACGACTGAAGGCGTGTCAGCAAGGCCGATCGGACCAGCATCAATCCCAATGTGGATCTCGTCTGCGTTGAACCAATCGCTGTTCTCGAAGTAGTCGGACGCTTGATCTGCGATTGGCTGGATACCTTCAATGAGGAGGCCAACCATACGCGGCAACAGCGTCAGCAGCGCTGCGACGAGCATGGCCGTGCGGAAGATAACCAGCGGCGGTTCCATCGAAACCACGCCGATGAACAGGCCAACCATGAAGCCGATCACAATTGGCTCACCGAATACACCAAAGCGGTCTTCCAGTGATTCGGGGTTTACTTCGACGGACCCGATGACCGGGACCCGCCGAAGAACCTTGTCGATAGCAAATGCAAACGGGGCCTGTGCGACACTCTCAGTATGTGGAAGGCTTGTTCCCGGAACACCGAAATATTCCTGTCCGAGTTCGGCCGTCCAATCGGCAAGAAGTAGCGTGATGATTTCGGCGATGATTCCAGCTGCGATAGCTAATACCCAGCTCTCAGTGATGACGTAGACAATACCTGCGTTAAACGCCCAGTGCCAGAAGTTCCAGACGTCTGCATCGAATGTCCGCGTCAGCCCAGCAAAGAGCATAATTGCGTTGACGGCAAAGCCGATAGGAATCATCAGCACTGTTACACCCAATGCCCAGGTGAAACCGGAGATCGGAGCCCAGCCTACGTCAACACCCCGGAGGTTCAAGCCATATGCTTCAGAAAGTGCCTGAATCGTACTTCCGATCGGCCCGAGCGTGTAGCCAAGTACCGCGAAAATGCCGATGAATCCGACACCGACGAGCAGTGCCAACTTGAACGACTTGCGGGCTTTGACTCCGAAGAGGAGGCCGAACGCGAAGATTATCAGCGGCATCAGGAGCACTGGTCCCATCGCCGAGATCACTTCCTGTAACAACTGAGCAGCCCCGACTAAGCCACCCGACTGTAGCAGCATCAACTGGTCTATCATGATTATGCTTTCAGATTGAGGAACTGTGTGTTGATACTTAAAGTTTTCTCATGAAAGATTATTTCATCGAATTGGGTTAGAATATTCGAAGTGGTTCGTTGTACAAGCGACGGATATCCAGCTGTGAGAACACTTGCAACTCTCATCAACGCAGTTCAGATTCGATATTTCCCTCGGAATTAAACGAAAGTTGAGTCAGTTCTCCAATCTCTACATTGTCCCTCCCTCGAAGTTCGTCGGCCACTGGTTTCGAAACCTGCAATGTATCGGGTTCCATCGTATTCTGGATGCGAGCGATTCGGAGATTCTCTGGGTCAGGTGTGCCAGTCGTCGATGCCGCTAAGACAAACATCATTGCGTCAGATGGAATCAGAAACGGGATTTTCGCGCGGTTCGGTTCACCGCTCGTAGCGATGTTGACGTACATGTCCGTTAGCTCAATCGACTCAGCAACGTCCTCATGGGCGAAATCTGCGAGTCCGACCCCGAGTGCATTTCCGTGCGATGCGGGGGTTAGTGAGCGAACGTATACTCGTGTAATCGACGGTGAATCCGGTTCCGCTTGGTTATGAAAATTGACCCGGCCAATGACATTGGTATCGAGTCCGGTACCGCTGATATCTTTGCCGAACTCGTCGACGATAAGAAGATCGAGGTCGTCGACCGGCAGCGTCGGGAACAGTTCTTCAGAACGCTCCAATAATTCCGGTTCGTGAGTAAGAATTTCGTCTGCTGGGACCCCTTCAATGACACCCGCTCGCTCGTTCGCGTTTTCTAGCAGGGCCAACCCGCCTACAATATTCGTCTCTTCAAGCAGGATTTCTGCTCGTTCGGGAATTACGTTTTCGAATCCACGGTCGAGGGCTGCGTTGTGCATCACCTCCGCACCGCGGTGTTTCCCTAATCCGACGACTGCCATCTTACAAAGGCCACTCTCGACAGCGCCATTGTAGTCAGTATGTAATTTCACTCGATTTGCCAGCAGTACCGCGTCTGCATTGAGGGCGTCGACAGCAGCGAAGACCGGTTTACCGCGCTCGTCTTCGCCGACGGTGTTAACGTCCATAGAAGACCGGATTTCACAGCCGACCGACGTTTCGGTGATACCCAGAGAGTTGAGCATCTCTACTTGCCCTTCAGCGGTAGCCCCACCATGGCTCCCCATTGCGGGGATGATATACGGCTTGAAGCCTCGATCCGATAGTTCAGTAACCACCGCTTCAAGGAATGCCGGCATATCATGGATACCACGCGAGCCCGCAGTGATAGCAATCTCTGCCCCCATTGAGAGCGTATCGAGCGTGGAAATATCGTCTATCGCTTCCGTTGCTGCTGCCTCTAAGTTTCTGACTCGTGGGGGGTCTCGATGGCGCTTGACGTACGCGAACGGCGGAAAATCGTCTGGGCTGACGTCGTTGACCGCTCGTAAGGTATCTGATTGGGGAACCGACAACTCAACCATTACATTTACTGCATATTCCTAGTGGGTAATGAAAGTTAAGGAGATGACCTCCAACAGCAGTGGAACGACCGATGATCAGCAGGGTTGGTAGCGTAAACGTCTCTATCGTTCTTGGCGAATTGCATTCGGTACAACCACCTGATTTCGTCTGACGTCGATTTCTGTTTGATAATATCTAATGGCGAGGTTCCTTCACGCAGATAGACCTTCGTGATTCATTTGGAATGTTGCTTAAATGGACTGTGAATGCATATTTCGACACTATTACGGTGAGTATAGGTCAAGAAGACCACCGATACATCCTAGCAAACTAGGACTCTCGTGAAACGGTAGGGAACAGCCAACCAGTCAAATAACAGATGTACTGATGTTACATACTTCCGTTTGATAATATCTAATACTTTTCGTCAACACAACTGCCGATGCCACTGTTAGTAGAAGCAACACAGACTCAACTAGGACAGCGTTAGTTATATTGTCATGAGTAGATTAGCCGAAACATGGCCAACGGACCCCCCAAACGTCGCATCAATGCCGCCGAAAATACGTTCGCTATTATCGATTATATCCGAGAACACGGCAATACGACTCTCCCCGAACTCGCTGCCGAGCTCGACTTGACAAAAAGCACGGTGCATACGTATTTGGCAACGATGCTTGATCTGGGATATCTACGGCAAAACGATAATACGTACAGTCTTAGTCTGAAATTTCTCGATTTGGGAGAGGCAGTCCGTCGTGATACCGGGATTATCACAATTGTGCGAGAGGGACTTCGGGACATCGTCGAGCAAACGGATGACATTGCGTGGTTCATCGTCGAAGAGGCTGGAGAGGCTGTGTTCGTAGAGAAGGCGCTCGGAGAGAACGCCGTCCAACCATACGGTAGTGTGGGGAAACGGACGACTCTTCACGACATCGCTGGGGGAAAGGCGATCCTCGCCCATCTACCTGAAGATAGAGTCAGAGAGATACTCGATGAACAGGGGCTAACGAAACGAACCGAGAAAACGATCGACGACCGAGAAGACTTCTTTGATAATCTCCAGCAGATCCGAGAACAGGGATACGCAACGAACGACGGTGAAAACGTCGAGGGCTGGCGGGCCATTTCGAGCCCGATTCTGTACGAAGACGAAGTCGTTGGTGCAATTGCTACTTCCGGCCCAGCACATCGGCTCCGAGCTGAGCGATTCAACGAACAGATTCCGGAGATAGTCATGGCCACGGCGAATGAAATCCAATTGCAGATGCTTTCTCGATAGCTGGTAAGAGACGTTAGCGCGGCGATTGTGGGATAGTAAGTTGGCTCTGTCTGGGTTGGAGCAAGTTCCGGAGCAAATCTAGGTGACTGCGAAAGACCTATTTCTCTCAGTGAAGTCCACCCAGTATGTCACTCAGTAGGATCCACACAGAGAATTTCACCCTGTGCCGTTCGTTCCGGGCTCTCGAGAAACTTCCAATCGTTTGTCGTATCGACGCTTTCCTGCCTTCTGGACGACTCGAACACCGGCACCACTTCCACGATGTTTCATCCGGTGTCCAGGAAGGGTTACAGACTAGTCGTCATCTGGGTGTGATCCCAATTTCATCACTGATTCGGTGGTTCCAGAACTGATGTACGAGGCGCTCGTAATCGCCGACGATATGACAGGGGCAACGGATACTGGACAGCAGTTCGCTACCAGAGGCTACACTACGAAAGTTACAGCCCAATCACAGTCTAACGACACTATCTCGAATCTCGGACAATCGACTGAGGTTCTCGTCGTAGATACGGATTCGCGAACAAGTGAGGAGAGCACGGCATACGATGCTGTCTCCAGTGTTATTGACTGTTGTCCGGCAGCGACCATCTATAAGAAAGTAGATTCGACGCTCCGTGGAAATGTCCTTCCAGAGATTGAGGCTGTTCTTGATCAGACGAGTTCGGACATCGTTGTCATTGCGCCAGCGTTTCCAGCCAACGACCGAGTCACAGTCGGCGGCTATCACCTCGTCGACGAGAGACCGATTACATCTGCTATGGACTATCAAGCCCGCGAGTCGCCACCCACAACGTCACACATTCCGACGCTTCTGAGGGAATCGGCTTACCCTGTTACACATATTCCAATCGAGATCATCGATGAGGGAGCCGACGCTACCGCGGCAGAGCTTGACGCTATTTCGACCGAATCGCCGACACTAGCTGTCTGTGATGCCCTCTCGGCAAGGCACCTCGATGTAATCGCTACTGCTGCTGAACGAGTGGGTACGGACAGCTACGTTGGAAGTGCTGGCCTGGCAGCACACGTCGAACTCTCCAACGCGCCGACAACACAGAATCGAGTACTCGGAGTCGTTGGGAGTACGAATGAGCGGACGCTCTCACAATTGTCGGCGCTCCCTGACGACTGGGTTACCTATCTCGATTTGAAACGGGCGCTTAGTGCACCGGAAGCAGCTGGACGTGAGACCGGACAACATGCGGAACGGGCGATGCAATCGTCTAATATCGCTGTTATCGCGTCCATCGATCCAACTAACGATATCGACGCGTACCGACTAGGAAGCGAGCTTGGATACGACGAGATGGCTGTTCGGAGTCGAATCGGAACTGCACTGACGACAGCTGCCGAAGAATGTTGGCAGACGACATCCCCCACTGGGCTCTTTGCTACCGGTGGAACGGTCGCCAAACAAATACTGGACAGGCTTGATATCGATACTATTGAACTAACTGGTCAAGAGGTCGAGGCGGGGATTCCAGTCGCTCAATTCGACAATGCGGCACAAGAGACTGTCCGTCTTGTAACCAAAGCTGGCGGATTCGGTGACGCTGGGACGATACTGAATTGTTTGGACTCCCTCCGGCGCATTTAGTGGCAACCCTAGGACGAGTTCTGACTACCGGAACAAATTTACGTACCCCTTGCAGATAATTTCGCATGTTGACTGAAAAGCCGCTTGTAGCGGTGACAATGGGCGACCCTGCCGGAATTGGAAGCGAAGTAATCGTGAAAGGTTACACAGATGCTTGTCAGTTCGCACGACCGGTCGTCATCGGTGACGCGTCTGTCGTCGAGCGTGCAATAGACATCTGTAATAGCGATCTCACTGTCGAGGTAGTTGAGACTCTCGATAACCCGAGTGTATCCACCGATGCGATTTCAGTCGTTGATCTAAGGCTCATAGACTCAGTAGAACATGGGGAACTCCGGGAGGAATACGGGACTGCGAGTCTGGCGTACGTCGAGCGCGCTATCGAGGCGGCACAGGCTGGAACCGTCGACGCCATCGCAACGGCACCGATAAATAAGCAGGCGACTCGGATGGCTGGCAGCGAGTACGCTGGCCACACCGGTATGCTCGCAGATTATACGGATACGGACTCTTATGCGATGATGCTAGTTGAAGACGCCCTCCGAGTCAGCCACGTGAGCACGCACGTCTCACTTCGAGAGGCGGTCGATCAGGCAACGACTGAGAACGTTCTCGATACTATTCGTGTTACCGACGAAGCACTCCGTCAGCTTGGTATCGACGAACCAACGATAGCAGTTGCCGGTCTGAACCCCCATGCCAGTGACGGCGGGCTACTTGGGTCCGAAGACGACGAAGAGATTCGGCCTGCTATCGAGCGAGCGACCGACGCAGGAATCGATGCAGTTGGGCCTGAATCTCCCGATGCGGTATTCAAAGCCGGTGCACAAGGTGCGCACGACTGTGTCGTCGCGATGTATCACGACCAGGGCCATATCCCAATCAAGATGCTTGGACTGACTTCCGAGAGTACTGTCAGTGGGGTGAACGTGACTATTGGGCTTCCCATTATCCGGACGAGCGTCGACCACGGTACCGCTTTCGATATCGCTGGGCAGGGTATCGCGGCTGAATCCAGTCTCGTTGATGCTGTCGAGATGGCTGCAGAACTCGCCGAGAACGGAGAGTAGGCCGACGGTCAGATAATCTGCCAGCCGCCGTCAACCATGATGATCTCGCCAGAGATGTACGCCGCATCGTCACTGGCAAGGAAAAGAGCCGTTCCAGCGACATCTTTTGGATATCCGGCACGGGAGAGGGGAATCGGCTTGATGAAGTCTTCATCCTGTGCGGCTTCTGGTGCCTCTTCAGACCAGTCCTCAATAAACTCCGTCGCTATCTGACCCGGACCGATACCGTTTACTCGAATATCGTGTTCCGCGAGTTCGAGTGCAGCACCT
This sequence comes from Haloarcula amylovorans, assembly GCF_004681185.1. Taxonomy (GTDB): domain Archaea; phylum Halobacteriota; class Halobacteria; order Halobacteriales; family Haloarculaceae; genus Haloarcula; species Haloarcula amylovorans. Next base: position 65,581 of record NZ_SRIF01000007.1, read on the forward strand.
CGTGTAATCATCTTCACTGCGCCCTTCGTCGCATCATACTGTATCTGCTCTTTCTGCGCGTCCCAGGAACTGATAGACGCCGTGTTGATTATCGATCCCGAGACATCTCGGTCAACCATATCCTCTGCGGCGGCTTGACAGCCAAAGAAGACGCCACGGGCGTTAACACCGAATATCTTGTCGAACTCAGACTGAGTAACAGAGAACAGATCACCACCAACGAACAGCCCGGCATTGTTGACCATTACATCTACACCGCCGTATTCCCGTGCTTCTTCGACCACCGCGACGAGGTCATCTGGATTTGAAACATCCGTTTCGACGTATTCTGCATCGCCACCGTCCTTGCGGATTCGTTCGTGAGTCGGCAACTCAGCGTCTTTCGGTTCGCTATCGATATCCGCGTTCAATACCGTTGCTCCTGCCTCGCCGAAACGCCGAGCAATTTCCCGACCGATTCCCGACGTACCACCGGTAACGATAACAGTCTTACCATCGAAATCTGCAGTATAATCTGGCATAGCCAATATCGGATTTTTACTCCACGGTATTATAGTTCGTGTTTGTTCGGCCAATACAGTAAGTCATCGCTCTATAGGCTGAACGTGATGAGTGCTTGGAGATTGTCTCAACGAGGCTTATAACATGGCGAACGCACGAACGGAGCCCCCGCCAGTCCCCTGATAGTTGAGGGGAGTATAACAGAAGAACGCACGGCGGGAATCCTGTCCGTCGAGAACTGTGTCAAGATTCCGTAATTCCTCTATCGGGATAATATCATTTTCGAGGAGCGGGAGATGGGATTCGTCAGGTTGCACATCCGTTGCTGGACCATGTGCAGGGGCCTCGTCAACCCACCCACCGACACTCGCTGTGTCAATCCCTACAGCTTTGGGGGATTGTGACGCTAGATACTCTGCCGCCTCTCCAGTGAGAAACGGGAACTCAAAGAGATACTCTGGTGTTCGTCCGTAGTGTTCATCCCATCCAGTGTGAAGCATAACAACGTCTCCAGATTGAATCTCGGACTCATACTGTTCAATTTCAGACTTCGTGATTCCGTTCTCTGGTTCCTTGGGCGCAAGATCAAGGACGACCCCTTCACCCATGAATTTCTCGATAGAAAAATCGTCGAGTGTTCTCCCTTCTGGAATAAAGTGTCGTGGTGCATCGACATGAGTGGCGGTATGTGAAGCCATTTCAATACGCTCCATGGTAAACCCATCCCGTGCGGCCCAGTCAGTCTGCTCGCACCGAACTGGCTCGAACGTTGGCCATGTCGGGATACTCTCGTCAATCGGATTACTCAAATCGACAATTTGGTCAGGTGACTCAAACATCGCTCAGTGCTGGCGGTTCCAACTGCATAAATTTTTCTTGGTAGCATTGTTTGAGGCTGGTCAATTTCTAATCCTCTCCATCTGACGATTGATGGTCCTATTCGCATATTTGAGAGATATGAGCAACCTTTCGAATAAAACCGCCTTATCTAAATCTATCAATAGATCCTATTGGGAAATATGTGGCCACAAGATATACTCTGGACACAAAAATCTCGATATAGATTTACTATCCCTCCCAATACAACCCTTTTGCAGATAAATCTCTGTTGTAATATGCAATATCTTTTCAACAAACGGATATTAAATGTATATGGGGGGTAAAATCCCGGAAATAATGCTGTGATAGAAATGTATTGACTACTGAAGGACAACTTGTGTGCTTACATCCTTATCGGCGCCCCTTCTGCAGTGCGTCATCAAGATCCTTCCAGAGGCTCAACTGCTAGCTCATTCGCTGTCAAGAATCGTTTTTAATCGGAGCAAGTTTCACGTACTTCTACGTGGGCTGGGCGGCTGCAAGCGAGTAGCCTCACTGCAATTTCTCTCACAGAAGACGTGCCGTCTCAGTATGTTAATTAAACGAAATGTTTATATTCATGGCGATTAATCACAACAGATTGGTGGGTGAGAGTGTCTCACGGGGTGTGTTAGGAGGATCGAAGATGGACAGGGTCCTCGATATGTTCGCAAAGTGCCAGCGGCGCTTGATTCTGTTCGCCCTCCCAGAGGGAGCGACGAAACACGAGTCTGACTTCGTGTTTCGTGGTGCAGGCAGTCAGATGACCCGCACTCACTGATCCATACCCACCTCCCAAAGCTGGCTGAGGCGGGCTATATCGAGTGGCACCGAGAAACTGGCGAGGTCTCGAAGGGGCCCCGGTACGACGAGATCGAGCCACTTCTCGATTTGATCGAAAACCACGTAGACGAATTGCCTCCTAACTGGCCCTAACCTGTCTTCAAGAAGGATCGAGCAGCGATTGTTTCTTGCCCTACAGCGGGTTCTGATCCTTCCTCTAACAATGCGTCCAGCTAGTCTCTCGATTACTTGTAGTCAGCACTGAGCGTTCGCTGTTCAGTAGCACCGCAGTCTCTCACCGCTAATACGCGCAACAGCGTGGATTTTCTGCCCCCCAGGGAGTGCGGGGGCGCACCCGAGAGTGCGTCCCAATACAGACCAATGGCGACGATGCAAACCGACCTTCCCGACGCAGCGACATCTAGCCAGCAAACCACGCACTCCTTCGACGATTCGGACACCCGAGCCGACGATATGCGCGACCAACTCGATACGTGGGTTGAAGACTTCGCCGAGCTGACTGACGAGGCCCAGGCCAGCGAACAGTTCCAGCAGTGGCTGGAGGTCCAGTCGATGTTCCACGATTACTCGGCCCGGAACACGCTGCTCATCCAGTTGCAGTGCCCCAACGCAACCAAGGTCGCTGGGTACAATACGTGGCAAGCAGAGTTCGACCGACACGTCCAGCAGGGCGAAGACGCCATCTGGATTTGGGCACCCATCATCACCAACAAGTGCCCTGAGTGTGGCAACTCACCCTCGTATCACGCAAATACGGACTGTGAGTACGACAAGACCGACCCCGACGAGTGGTCACGCGGGCTAGTCGGCTTTCGGCCGACCAGCGTGTTCGATATCTCTCAGACCGAGGGGGAGCCGCTGCCCGACCTCGAAACCGAAGCCTATGGTGATGCAGATGGCCTCGTCGAAGACCTGTTGGCTGCAACCGACGCTATCGGTGTTGATGCGACTATCGTTGCTTCCGATGAGTGGAAGCATGGGTCGGCACGCGGGGTGTGTGAACGGCGGAGTCCGACGACGACGAACCCGGTCGTAGAGGTGATCGACCTCGAGAACAGAGCAGATCTTGCGAGCACGCTCATTCACGAATTTGCCCATGCAGCCATGCACTTCGAGCGTGAACCCGGTGAGGAGAAATCCCGCTTGGAGGTCAAGGCAGAGGCGGTGGCCTACATCGTCAGACCCACTAAAGAGAACAGTAATAAGCGACAGCTGGAGAAGCGACCGAAACCGGGGGTTGCTGAGTGCGGTGAGCAGTACCGCCCGAATACGGGTATGGAAAGTTCGGCGCTGATTAGAGGGCGAGTCATTCGCTGAGGTCGGTTTGATACTCATATTGGGGTTTGCTACTGATTGCTCTGGTTGGCTGGCGATACTACTGGTTACCCTGATTACCCCCACGAGCGGGCCGCGTCACACGCACCCAGTCACCGCGGAGGCGATCTCGTCTAAACCGGTGTCAGATTTATTTGAATTTTGATGTCGTAGCTATCGTGAAACCAACTCCAATCTCAGTGAGATTCACAAGTGGGTAGATAAAAAATGTATCGAGTGGTATTGGTTCAAGTCTATATTAGCTCTACCCCCCTTTAGGGGGTAGAGCAAATACGGATATTCCCCGATGACCAGAAAGCCGTGGTTCGTAGACGCGACACTAGTTTCATTTAGATTACTCTCTTAGCAATCAGTCCGCTTTAGAATGTATTTTTATCCTATAATTCTCCCACACACCAAGCCGCTCTCACTACTAGTGAAGTCTAACTCAAGACGTGATTTTGTCTGCCTCTGATAGGCGAGAGGCTTATAATGAATAGCGACCAGCAGCAGGCAACCGTCGAATACTAATGAGACAGTCATTAACTGGCGGACTGGTCTCTACAACACATCCTGAGACGGGCCCGCCACTCCGCTGAACGGATGTCAGAAGCTGTGAGTGGATAAATTAGCGCATAATAGTACCCCAGTTACGAATAGTAGTGAAATGAAGCGAGTAGCAGTCGCTGTAAGCGTCGCACGCGAAACTCTATTTCCCCGCTATCATACACAGCGACCATTTTATCGCAGAAACTCACTCCAGTAACCCGAGATCAGTGAGTCGATCTTCGATTACCGAGAGTGCGTCTTCGGCATCGGTCAACTGCTTGCCACCCGTAATGACGAGTTTCCCGCTGCCGAACAGCAGTGCCACGACATCCGGGTCATCGAGTCGATAGACAAGTCCCGGGAACTGTTCTGGTTCATACTCGATGTGCTCAAGGCCGAGTCCGATTGCAATCGCATTCAAATTTAGATTCGCGCCCAGATCAGCGCTCGAGACGATATTCTGGATATCGATCGCTGGTGAGTCGTCAACCTCGACGCCCAAGCTACGGAGTTCATCAAAGACCTCTCCGAGGGCAGTCTCAACATCGTCTACGCTTTTCGCCCCGGTACACACCACTTTTCCCGAGCGGAAAATTAGCGCCACGGCCTTGGGATCGTGCATCCGATAGACCAATCCGGGGAAATTTTCCGGATCGTAGTCACTTCCATCGAGATCCATGGCGAGTGATTCGAGAGCCAGTTCCTGACCAATGTCGCTCGACGCGACGACATTTTCTACCGCAATTGACGCTGCTGAGAGACTCATTGTAGTACCGTGCTCCCACACACCTCTTAAAACAGGGCCTGATCCAGCGCGGACGAGACAAAATTTCGAGTGTGCCTTAGAGGTCGCGTGCCTGGACCGTCTTTCGGTCGTTAGCTTCAGCACGCTCGGCAGCGTCTTCGAGTAGTTCAGCGACCTCCGCATCAAGTGTCTCATAGAAATCCGCCGAGACATTGTGCTCCGACAGTGCATCCTTCACCGCTGCTTTGACAATGAGAGACATTCCAGTAGGGTCTATTCGAGTCCCCTATATAAGAGTTTGAGCTGTGAGTTGCTGTTCAGATAGCAGTAACCCGATTCACGTTGTCGTCCAGCGCCTGCGCGTCTTCCGGGAGCAGGGCAACCACGAGATACTCGGCATAGTCCTCGAAGTACTCGACGAGTTGGGCGATCCGGGCCGAATCGATCGCTTCCAGTGAATCCAACAGCATGAACGGGACCGTCTCGTAGAGGTCGTGAACGAGATAGCCAGCGAGCGCGAAGATGAGTCCTGTCACCTCGCGCTCACTCTCGCTGAGATGCGCAACCGTATCTTCGTAGGCCGCCCCGTTTTCCGTCGTTCGGACAATGTGGAGATCGAACGCCGTCTTATCGACTTTCCGGCGGCCCTCACGCACGGTCTGTTCGACACGTTCGATCCAGATCCGGTCGAGGTTCTCGTAGTCTAGAATCTCGAGCATCGCGTCCATGTGTTCGTTGAACTCATCGACGGCGTCGGCTTCGATCTGGTCGATCTTCGTCCGCTCGTCGGTCAGCTGTTCGAGTAACTCGTCGCGTTCCTCTCGGAGGTCGTCGGCTCGGTCGAGCATGTCTTCAATCTCTTCGATTTCCTCGGTGATTTCCTCTAGATCAGATTCTAGACTGTCGATCGCGAACTCCAGCTGGTTGGCTTCTTTGTGGAGCGACAGCACCTCTTCGAAGTCATCCGACTCGAGATCGTCGACGTCGGCTTCGAGCGATTCGACGTCATCGGTCAGTTCTTCACGTTGGGATTTGAGCGAGTCGAGTTGCGCGTCGCGGCTCTCAATTTCATCCTCGATATCGGTGAGCTTACGCTCGATTTGCTCACGCTCGTTTTGCTGCTGTTTGGCTTCGCGCTGGGTGGCCTTCAGCTCTTCCAGCTCGGACTTGACATCGTTGAGCTCCTGTACTAGATCTTGACGGCGCTCCTGAAGACGCTCAACAGTGTTCTCGATTTGCTCACGTTCGACCGTCGACCCACACGTCCAACAGGTAACCGAATCATCGTCATTACCAAGCAATTCGTCAGTCGGCGACCCAGATGACTCGGATTGCTCAGAATCGTCGAGCGTTTCGAGAACCTCGTAGTCCTCATCTTCCAATCGCTCTTCGTTGTACTGGATAAGACTCTGAAGATCCGAGATCTGGGAGTTCAGTGTTTGCCGTTTCTCGCGGAGCTGTTCGATTTCGGTTTCAAGGTGCTGGTGATCGCCCATCGGCGTCTCGGGCAGGTCCTCGAGTTCGTCTTCAAGATCACTTCGCTCCTGTTTGAGTGAGGAGATGCTCTCGTTTTGTGTCTCGATCTGGCGACGCGTTGATTCGAGGTCTGAGCGTGTCGAGCGAAGGTCGTCAAGCTTCGCTTCTAACTCTTCCTGATCCTCCCGACTCGACTCGATATCACGGTTACTTTCATCTAGCTCAGCTTCTTTTTCCTCGAGTTCGTCCTTCTTCTCCTGTATCTGTTCTTGTATCTGGTTTCTTCGTTGTTCCAGTTTCGGTATATCCGTTTTTCTGTCTTCGATAGTAGCTAGTTCGTCATTGATGTCGTCTTTTTCACCCTCTAATTCGCGTATTCTATTTTTAATGTCGTCGATGTCCACGGGACGCATGATGATTTCGCGAAGGTCGTCACCTTGGGCAACAGACTGGCGTGCTTCGTTAGTCTCCAGCAGGAATGCGAAGAGATCGGCGACCTCGGGGTCGTCAAGGTAGCCGTCACCATCGAACGCGACTGCATCACCGGCACGAGTGAGTGTCCGTTCGTAGGTCTCGCCATGGATGTTCAATTGGATGCGTCCTTCATCGGCATCGCCTTTGAGTGTCGCCTGATTGCTTCCCATAGCCGCCATGATAGATTGGAGGAATGACGTCCGGTTGGTCGCGTTCTTACCGGTCAGGACAGTTACGCCGGGTGGAATCGAAACCTGGGTACTGTCGATACCGCCGATGTTCTGGACGGTGAATTCTGCTGTCTGTGAAACCTGTTCCGAGGTGGGCATACATCACGGAATGAGTTCCATCTATTAAAATCCTATATCGGGAGCTGGAGTGTGGGTAGATAGAATCGCACCCACTAATCTCGTAGCCCGCTGAAGGGACTCAGTCTCGAACGGATTCGAGGATGAGCCGTTGTTCAACGCGCTTGGCCTCGCGCTGGGCGTCGTGGACGGCGTCGACGTTGACGCTGATGGAGGTGATACCTGTATCGACCAGTTCCTGAATCATGCGGGGCTTCGAGGCCGCCTGTCCGCAGATACTTGTCGCGACGTCGTACTCCCGGCACGTCTCGATAACGTCGTGGAGCAACCGCATCACCGCCGGGTGGAGTTCATCGTAGCGGTCGGCGACAGTCCCGTTGTTGCGGTCGACGGCGAGCGTGTACTGCGTAAGATCGTTCGTCCCGAAGGAGACGAAGTCCAATCCCGTCTCACACAGTTCTTCGATGCAGAGGGCGCTAGCCGGCGTCTCAACCATCACCCCCCAGTCGCGCTTTTCGGGGTTGATACCGGCTTCCCGCATCAACGATTTCGCCCGCTGAACGTCCTCAGCGTCGTTCACGAGCGGGAGTATCAATTCGAGGCTGTCGTAGCCCATCTCGTAGAGTTTCTTGAACGCACGCAACTGGAGTGTGAACGTCTCCGGCTCGTTTAACGAGCGGCGGATACCGCGGTAGCCGAGCATCGGATTGTGTTCGCGAGGTTCGTCGTCGCCACCCTCCAGTTGACGGAACTCGTCGGTTGGTGCGTCGAGCGTGCGAATGCGCACCGGTCGGGGGTAGAACTCCTCGGCCACTGTTCGCATCGAGTCGGTCAGGGTGTTTATAAACGCTTCTTCGCTATGATCTTCGACGTACTGCTGTGGGGTCTTATTCGTCGAGAGCACCATGTGCTCCATGCGGAGTAACCCCACGCCGTCGGCCCCGGTCGCTGCCGCCCGTTCCGCGGCCTCGGGGATGGAGACGTTGACTTTGATGTCAGTCGCTGTCATGGGCTTGCTACCCTGTCTCCCTGCTCGCGGCACCATTGACGAATCGCTGTCAGCGTCGCCGTTGTCGGTGGGCGTGCGGTGGCCGTCGGCGACGACACCGCGGTTGCCATCGATGGAGACGACCTGATCGTCGATAAGAGTCTGAGTCGCGGTCTCCGAGCCGATAACCGCGGGCACGCCTAACTCGCGTGAGACGATTGCGGCGTGGCTCGTCATCCCGCCTTCGTCGGTGACGAGCGCGCTCGCTCGCTTCATCGCCGGGACCATATCGGGCGTGGTCATCTCCGTGACGATGATGTCGCCCTGATTGACCTTGTCGAGCTGGTCTAATGTCCCGACGATGCGAACCGACCCGGTTGCTGTCCCCGGACTTGCGCCGAGGCCGTCGACGAGGACGCTCCCATCGGGTGAGCTGTCATCGCTGTCGCCACCACTGTTCTGCGTGGCAGCCCCATTGGTCTGCTCGTCGATGGTCGTGATGGGTCGGGACTGCAGGAGAAAGACGCCGCCATCGTCGATAGCCCACTCGACGTCTTGCGGTTGGTCATAATGATTTTCGACGAGTTCACCCAGTCGATGGAGGCTGTCGAGTTCTTCATCGTCAAGAACGCGCTCGGTTTGTTTCTCGTCGGGAACTGACTTCTCGACGGTCTCACCGGTTTCGTTGTCCTTGACGTGCATCGTCTTTTTGGTGGCGACAGTCACTGTCTCGACAGACTCCGCCTCTCGGTCGTAGGTATAGTTGTCGGGTGAGACAGCGCCTGAGACGACGGCTTCGCCCAGACCCCACGCGGCTTCGACGGTTATCTCGGGCTCGCCGGTCGAGGGGTGGCTCGTGAACATCACGCCGGATTTCTCGGCATCAACCATGCGCTGGACGACGACGGCGATGTCGACGGCTTCGTGGTCGAAGCCCTGTTCGTCGCGGTAGTAGATCGCCCGCTGGGTGAACAGTGACGCCCAGCACCGTTTGACCTTTTCAAGGAGATCCGCGCGGGAGACGTTGAGGAACGTTTCTTGTTGCCCGGCAAAGGAGGCGTCGGGCAAGTCTTCCGCCGTGGCCGACGAACGCACTGCAACAAAGGGATTGTTCTGGAAGTCATCGTAGGCGTCGAGGATGTCAGATGCGACACTCTCGGGAAGGTCGGTGCCGAGGATGAGTTCCCGCGCTCGCTGTTCGGCAGTGGCAAGGGCTGTCGAATCTTCACCGTCAACGTCAGTAGCTTCGAACAGTTCCATGGCGATGCCGGCTTCTTCGATGAACGTGCGGTAGGTGTCTGCAGTGACGACGAACGCCGAAGGGACGGGGAGGCCAGCGTCTCGGAGTTCGCCGAGGGAGGCTCCCTTTCCGCCAGCGGTATCGACATCGCTCGTGCTGATTGCGCTCAGCCAGGCTACGGGCATGTACGCGTCTGTTGTTCATACCGTCATATATAATCAGTGGGTCTATTATCGTGTCGCTTGGAGTTTCTATTGTTGATTTACTGTCTCGTCCTCACGTCGATGCCTGCTAGTCGAGCGTGTGTCGTCGGGCCTGCTGTCGAACGACGTACGACGCTGCGATGAGGCCGAGAGCTGCGAGAGAGTACTGGACCTCAGTCGAGCCGAGACCCAACATGGTCAAGCTGAGGGTGAGGAAGGCGACGACGGCGGGGACGCGGAACGAGGGCTTGACGCTGGTCGGATAAACCGGAGATCCAAGAACTAGAACAGGTTGATACCTGGAATCCGGTCCAGACAATGGAGAGACGAGCTGGTAGAAGGGGAGCGAAACGTCACGAGGACGCCGCTTGCGGCCATCACAAACGCGACTCCGACCCACGAAACTCAGTCTAGTCGGTTGTCCGAGCAAACGTCGCCAGGAGCGTCTCGTTCTCCCTAAGAACAAAGAGGATACGCCGCGCTCAGCGAACTGACAGGCATCGTGGTGAAGATAGCCGTGACGGCGCCGATCACGAAGAGGTAGTTAAGTACGGGATACTGACCGTCTCGCGACGACGCCCAGCGGCATCCGAAGCACCAGCGCATCGTCGGTGAACGCCGTCGCTGGAACGACGCCGTGCAGCGCCGCGACGACCAGCATGTATAGCACCGTGGTGATACCGGGTGAGAGCAGTATCGCTTGCGGCGCAGTCCACGAGGGGCTCTCTATCTCTTCGACTGTCGCAGGAACGACCGTCCACGCTCCGTATTCACTCGTCGCTATCTGGACAGCGGCGAGAATCGACCCGGTGCTGCCCCTGAATAACAGGCGGTACCGGACGGGTCGGCACAGGCGGGACCGGCCGCGGTGAACACTACCAACACGGCCAGTAGCACAGTCGAAAAGACGGAGTTCGTTTGGCTCATAATGTTAACGCTGAGGAAGTTGAATATCCCGGCAAGGACGATGGCCACAAAGGCGGATAAGACTGTGTGGCCGGCCTAGCGGAATGAGCTGTAAGAGGGACTGAACGACAGCGAGCGCGGAGCCGGGTCGAATACGCAGCCGACGCCTTCAACGTGACTAGCGAACAACCGAATGTGTTCTGCTAGTCCCAGTGCATCGAAGGGGGAAACGGCGGGCGCACCCGCCTTCAAGAACGCTAGCATGAACTCGGTGTGATAGAGCGCGATAGCGTCCATCAGCATGCTGGCGAGGAGTCACGTGAACACGGCAAATGGGCCAGTCAGCTGGCCCATCGATCCTGAGAAAACGAAGATTGCCGACCCGATCATCCCACCGATACGCAGCAGGATGCAGTCGAGAAGGCTGAGGTCACGCGCGAATCCGTAAGCCGATTGTGTTGTCACCGACGGACAATCGACTCCCCGCACGGATTGGGTGTTGCTCTACAGGCCGATGTTGCGGTTTCTCTGTGTACTAGTATATTGGAACAAATGGCCAAGACTCTCGTCGTTTAGCAGCCGTGCGGTTCTTGGAAACGAACCATCGAACTATCTGTAGGGCTCATCGTCCGAACGAGATCAGCCGTCGCAGCAGCGCGATTTGGATAATAGATGTACTTTTGTTATCAAACCGCGCCGTATTTTGGTTCTCACGAACGAGCGGTCCGAGAGTACTAGTTGTGACCCTACTTCAGGAACGGCTCACTTCAGAATCAAAGCTGTCGATTTCGAACTCTATCTGGTTGGTGGAGCGAGAGCACTTCCTCAAAGTTACCCAATTCGAGTGGTCGTCACCGCGGGCGACAGACTGGCATGCTTCGTTAGTCTCAAGCAGAAGTACGAAGGTCTGCGACTTCATAGCTGTCAAGATAATTGTCGCTATCGAAAGATATCGCACCACTTGCAGGGATGAGCGTCCGTTCGTGGGTCTCGCCATGGAGGTTCGATTGAACGCGCCTCTCGTCAGCGTCGCCTTTGAATGTCGTTTGATTGCTTCCCGTTGCAGCCGTGATTGATTAGAGAAAATATAACCGATTAGTAGCATTTCTGTTAGTCAGGACTGTCACACCGGGCGGAATCAAAACCCAAGTACTATCGGAATTGTCACTTTCAGTTTCGAGGGTGTCGACGACGAGCGGGTGCGTTGTAAACTCGCAGAACCACCCGAGTAAAGCGGCGAGTCAAACAACGTGACATCTTCAACTGAGACGATATCTGGATTCTTCTGTCCGTCTGCTACGAGACAAGCAACCCGAGTGGACCCGTTCACCTCGAGAACGTGCCATCGCAAGTAATCCATAGCACTCAACTATTCCAAAATATACCTGATTGATTCAACCCACGGATACCACATGGACGCTGTCTTAGAATCTTACCTCCGTATCGGGTTAGACACGTTCGACGCGGAGGACGCAATATTTCTTCATGCACTCGCCTCGAAGGGAAATTCAGCAATTGATATCATTCACAAAGTCGACTACGTCACGCTTCATACTCTGATGTCGACACCCCGTTAGAGGAGACCAGCGCACGGAATTAATAGCGAGAAAACAGTAGACGACGTTCAGTAACAGGAGATGATTGAGAATATATGATAATTTAACATTAAGGTTTGCAATATAAGTGTTTGTCACGCTCGATTCGTTTGAAAAACCGCCCCTCGCTTCCGATGACCGTCGTGGTGACGTTCAAAACGACGGCGACCTGCGCGCAATTCATGTATACTAGACTCTGCCGAGGTACGTTGCCGGTATCTTTATTCAGTTACGTACTCACCCGTTAATACGATGCTCGCTGATGACTTTGGTCGAGCAGTCACGGGTGTCCGCATATCCCTTACCGACCGATGCAATTTCGATTGTGTCTACTGTCACAACGAGGGACTGGGTGACACGCGCGGGCCAATGGAACCGGCGGCCGACGAGATGTCGGCTGATGATGTCGTCCGGTTTCTTGAAGTCGCGCGAGAGTTCGATGTGCAAGCAGTGAAATTCACCGGCGGCGAGCCGATGTTGCGGCAAGATTTAGCGGAGATCATCCATCGGATACCTGACGAGATGGAGGCGTCCTTGACCACGAACGGGACATTCCTTCCGGAACGCGCAGGGTCGCTCGTCGACGCGGGACTCGAACGCGTGAACGTCTCGCAGGACGCCCTCAGTCCAGAGGCGTTCAAAGAGATCACGCAGAGCGGAGCGTATGACCGGGTAATGGAGGGTGTCGAGGCGGCACTTTCGGCAGGGCTCGCGCCGGTCAAACTCAACATGGTCGTGTTCGAACATACGGCGGGGTACGTCCCCGAGATGGTAGATCACGTCGCGGAAAACGACGGTTTGCAGCTACAGCTGATAGAGTATATGCCAGAACTCGTCGGCAACCCGGAGTGGGCAATCGACATCGAGCGTGTCCATGACTGGCTTCGTGAGCGAGCGGATTCAGTCACCACCCGAGAGATGCACTCGCGGCGCCGCTACCAAGTAGGCGATGGTCTCGTCGAGATTGTCGATCCCGTCGGCAACGAGACGTTCTGCCAGAACTGCCACCGGATTCGCGTCACCCACGAAGGGTACGTCAAGGGGTGTCTCAACCGCAACGACGATCTCCGGTCGATGGGGGAGATGAACAAACCGGAAATCCGCAAGACGGTCCGCGAAACGGTCAACAATCGCGTTCCCTACTACGGCGAGTACTTCGTCCAGAACGACGCAGGCGACTGGGTGATGAACGAAAAATACGTCTGAGGCTCGTCGTATCCGACAAGCGGGTGAGACACCAAGTGTGAAAGCGTAAAGCCGTAGTTTCCGGAAGAATCTCACGCACTCGAAATTACAGAACCAAGGGCCTTGTTTAGACGCTGTAGAGAATGACTTACTCCAGTGAACTAACTGACCTTTGAGTCAGACCCCAATAGTATGTTGTCTCGTCTCTCGTCCTTTCAGATTGACTCGTAACGTTGGCGAAACGCGCTGTCTCTGGCACCTTAACCAGCGGTCAATAAGGGTGACAGCGGCTACGCTGACTGGGCAATTGTTGTGATCCACGGTCTCCGCGAATACCTTGACCTTCCATATAGACGGCTCCTCGATGTGCTTTACGAGATACACAGGATCATCAAATCTTTAACCGAGCAAGCTGCTGGACTTCACGACCGTGTGCTCACGGAAGCAGCAGCTCAAGATGGCGGTCTGGTGAACTTTCCTACGACTCTCCGCTGATCTTCACGATACCGGAGACGTGCAGGCTATCGATGCGACCGGCTTTGACCGCCATTCGGCCAGCCCTCACTACGCAAATCGACCAAATTATACCTTCAGTTGGGTCAAGACGACAGCATTGGTAGACCGCGAAACCAGTACCGTATTGTATATTCATTGTTCGATGAAGCAACCGCACGACACTCAAGTCAGGGGTAGATACTCACGCGGAATCTCAGTCGATTACAGACCATTGACAAAGAGTATATGACTGGGACGGTCTGCGTGAAGAGCTTCGGTGGCCGACGTTCGGCCAGTGATTAAACACCGGAGGTTCAATCCGCTCAATATGGCGCACAACGCTCGCTATGACGATGACACAATCACCGGGATCCAGGTTGAGGCCGTCTTCTTTGCGCTCAAGCAGCGGTACGGTGATACGCTCCGGGCTCGAATATGGTTCGGACAGTTCCGAGAACTCGTTCTGAAAGCGACGGTGAGAAATGTCGAGCTTGCTCTCTAACGTCGGTCAGTACAGGGGATTTACATAGGCGGCGCAAACTCTCCTGTACAGAAATATGGCATTATCTACGCACAAGATAGAGATCGATGTGTAGTGCATTGAGATGAAGTTCTCCTCGTCACCAGAAATAATAACGCGTAGAAGGCATGTCTTGCTCTTCCGTATTGAAGCGGTGATTTAATTTCCAAATATAATAGATATAATTTATAGAATATATTAATGCATATATTCTATTGAGTGATTAAGACTATACTGAGACCTGCGAACGCGATTCCAGTAAACTTTGTTATCGTAATATTGTCTCCGAGAACGACTATACCGATGATAGCCGCTACGACGAAGTACATGGCACCGAGAGTAGAGACCATTGTCGTGGACCCTTGGGAGAATCCGATGTACATCGAAATGAGGCCGATTCCAGCGAATAATCCAGCCGCGCCAGCAAGCATCCCTCCTCTCATAGTAACGGCGAGCGATGCATCTGACACGACGATAAATCCAAGTGAAAGAAGACCCGCTACGAGATACGAGATTGCGGCGGCAGTCCTCGGGTCAATGGACTCCGATGCAGCGTTGCCTATGATTATCCAAATCCCCCATGACAGCATTGTAATTAAGCCGAAGAAAATCCCTGAATCTATTTCAGTAAATTCCATCAGTGGGACTTCGCGTCGCTATCTGGATAAAAAGTCATCCTCATTATGACTGGTGTTTAAATACTCGCTGCTAAAGAATGTGGTTCCGCGTCTAAACAAGGCCGAACCAAGTACTCTATAAACGAGCTTTGCACTCGGTGAGAGATCATCAAGCGAATTGGTCATCGCTGGGTGGCCGAGTCGGGTTTTATCACCCGAGCCGTTTCAGTATGACAAATTCGTGCTCGATTGTTGACGTTATTTGTCCCAATAGAGCGAGCGAGCGAGCTTCTGAAGGTGGAAGTTCTCTTCGTTGGTACAACGCGGTGCTCCTAGAAACGCCCATTTGTCCGGGCCCTGCTCGCTGATAATTTTTTGAGATCTAGTAATAACACAGGTGAGGGCAGTCTCCCATGAGACAGGGACAAGGTCACCGTTGTGTCTGACAAGCGGCGACGTGAGTCTTTCGTCGGCGTCGAGGGAATCGAACGCTCGAAGTCTCTTTTCGCAGAGTCGGCTGTTTGGATTTGCGGAGCCTGCCACGCCACGCACCTGATCCCCATCGTGTTAGCCGACTCTGAGAAAGCACAGAACGGGCAAACTGTTCCGTCTGGCCCACCCTCCTCGTTACTCATCGTCGCCGTATTCGACTACCTAATGCCGTCAGAAGCTCAGTGATGAATCCGAGACCTGCACGAGCGTCCCGTGACCGAAGTTGACTGACCAGCCCCAGAATACCAACCGATTCGGATTCGCGCTGGGCTTCTCCGACTGCCGAGAGCACTGTGTTCAAACCCTCTGCAGTGTTGTCATCTATCTCTAGTGTTGAGAGAGTGGTCGTCAGCGCGACCAGTTCCTCAAGGTGGTTTTCACGCTGTAACTTGAGGACAATATCGAGGGCATCGACCATCTCTCCCCCCCCTTCCTCCAGTATTGTAGCCAAGTCTCTAATCTCTTCGGTGGAGAGTGACTCTGAGAAAGCGGTCGCTATCGTAACGAGATCGTCAAGGTCGCCAGTTCGTTGAAGGGTGACTACAGTCTCAAGTGCATCCGCGAGTTCGTTCGCATTCGCTCCGATGTCAGTGGCGAGTTCGGCCATCTCTTGGGTCGAGATCCCGTCTGCTGCCTCGAGAAGGTTGGACGACGATGCCGTGAGATGCTCTATCTCGTCTTCGTTGGCCGTGGCGAGCATCAGTATCGCCGTCTCGAGCGCGTCTTCCAGTTCATCCGTTCGATCGACGGCCCCCGCGAGCGCCTCGTCGTGGCGCTCGACGACTTCACGGAGCGCTGCTTCACCCTCGTCAGTTTCCGGCGACCGTTCTCCGTTAGTGGCGTCGTTCGGATAGACGTCTGTGGGGTTGGCCATCGTCAGTCGCCTCCTTCGAGCGCCTCGGAGCGTTCGGCTGCTTCACGAGTGTTGTTCTGTTCTCGCATAGCTGTGTCGTCTGCGGGAGTAAGCCGGACCGCGGAGACCTTGAACTCGGGAGTTGCCGCCGAAGAATCGAGGCGGGTTTCGTCGGTGAGTTGGTTGACAGCGCTCTCGGCGAAGTGAATCGGTGCGAAGAGCGTCTCCGGCCCAACGCGGTCGGTCACCTGTGCGGGAACGGTGATCTCGCCCCGCCTGGATTCGACGGTCACCATGTCGCCGCTCTCGATGCCGTACGCTTCGGCCGTCGCTGGATTGACCTCGACGAAGTCGCTCGGCGTGTACTCCATGATCCCCTCCTCGCGGTGAGTCATCGTCCCCGTGTGGTACTGATAGAGGACACGACCGGTCGTCAGCGTAAATGGATACTCCTCGTCGGGTGTCTCGGCGGGTTCGCTGTAGCCGACTGCCTGCAGATGAGCCTTCCCGTCGTCCGTGTTGAACTCGTCTTCGTACAACCGCTCCGTCCCCGGGTGATTCTCGTCCCAACAGGGCCACTGGAGACCGCCCTCTTTCTCGACTCGATCGTGAGTCACACCACCATACAGCGGCGTCAGCGAATTCACTTCCTCCATGATCTCGGCCGTCGAGTCGTAGTCCCAGTCTCGTCCCATCCGGTTTGCGAGGTCTTGCAGAATCTGCCAGTCGGGACGGGAGTCGCCTTTCGGTTCCATCACCTGGTTGACCTTCTGCACAGTCCGATCGGTGTTCGTGAACGTCCCCGTCTTCTCGACGAACGAACAGGCCGGGAGGACGACGTCGGCGTACTTCGCGGTCTCAGTGACGAAGAGGTCCTGCACCACGAGGAACTCCAAGTTCTCCAGCACCTCTTCGGCGTGATTTACCCCCGGTTCGGAGAGGGCGGAGTTCTCGCCGATGATGTACATGCCACGGAGGTCACCCTTGTCGGCCTCGAGGAACATCTGTGTCGTGTAGTACCCGTACTCCGGCGAAATGTCGCAGTCCCACGCGTCTTCGAACTTCGCTCGGACTTCGTCGTCGGCGATGCCCTGGTACCCCGGGAAATTGTCGGGAAGCGGCCCCATGTCGCCACCGCCGCCCTGAACGTTGTTCTGGCCTCGGAACGGTGAGACACCCGCGCCGGGCTTGCCGAGGTTCCCGGTCACTGCTGCGAGGTTTGCCATCGCCATGACGTTCTCCGTTCCGTGGGAATGTTCAGTCAGTCCGAGAGTCCATCCGAACACGCAGGTGTCCGCTGCTGCGATCGTCTCGGCAGCCGATGCGATTTCTTCGGGCGGGACGCCGGTTACTTCACGGACGCGCTTGGGCGTGAACTCTCGCACCGCCTCCGAGACCGCTTCGAAGCCAGTCGTTCGTTCTTCGACGAACGACTCGTCGTAGAGGTCGTTTTCGACGATGTAGCGAGTGATTCCGTTTATCCAGACCGCATCGTAGCCCGGGTTGACACGGCTATACTGTGTCGCGTACTCGGCAATCTGGACCTCACGGGGGTCGAAGACAAGCAGGTCCGCACCGTCGCGGACGTTCTGTTTGATGCGCGTCCCAATGACGGGATGCGCCTCAGTGGTGTTCGACCCGGTAATGAGATAACAGTCGGTCGATTCGATGTCGTCCATGTTCACCGAGGCAGCGCCGTAGCCATACGTCCGGGCGAGGCCGGCGACTGTCGAGGAGTGACAGAGGCGGTTGCAGTTGTCGATGCTGTTGGTACCCAGCACCTGGCGGGCGAACTTGCCCATCAGGTAATTGTCCTCGTTGGTCGCTTTCGAAGAGGCGATGACCGACAGCGACTCGCCTCCGTGTTCGTCCCTAATCTGGGTGAATCCCTCGGCGACGCGTCTGAGGGCTTCGTCCCACGTCGCGGTCCTGAACTCCCCGCTTTTGTCGCGGACGAGCGGTGACGTCAGTCGGTCGTCTGAGTTGACGAAGTCGTACCCGAACTTGCCTTTTACGCAGGTGGAGATACCGTTGACCGGCGCGTCCTCTTCGGCCGTCGGGCGCGCAGCGAGAATCTCCTCGCCGTCGGAGTAGAGATCGAACCGACAGCCGACTGCGCAGTAGCCACAGGTGGTGTCAGCAACGTTCAGCTCTTCGAGTCGCTTGTCGCCGACCGATTGGGCTATCTCGAACAGTTTTCCTTCCGGCAGTGTTTCTGCGGCGACGCCTTCAGCGAAGTGCTCGACGCTCTGGATCGCTTGATCTTTGGCCTGTTGCATATACCCCGCTACCCCATCCATTTCATCGTTGGTCATGGCCAATCACCGCTATTCGAATCGTCCGTCCAGATGTCTGTCTCGGTTGTGACCTCATCGCCGCTCGTAGACGTATCGCTCTTGGGCTTTTCGTCGCGTTTCTTCGGTGTCATCGGACCGGTGGATGTTCCGGAGCTTTCGTGGGCCTTGCCGATACTGTTTTTCTGCGTAAACCCGGGTAGCGGAAGCGTTGTAGCGTCCTCGATGCCCTTCTCGACAAGTGAACCAGTCGGACAGACAGTTGCACAGTGGCCACAGGAGACACACGTCGAATCGTCCATGGTTTCGGCGTCACTCTGAAAACCGATGCGCGTGTCTTTTCCGGATCCCTCCATCCGGAGAACACCCTCGACCTGCACATCGTTGCAGGCGTCGACACAACGGTTACAGAGGATGCATTTGTTACGATCGATCTGGATAAACGATGAGGAATCGTCAAGCGGTTCGTATTCGTCTCGGTCGTCAAGAACACCGTAGCGTGGCTCTTCAACCTCCTGTTCGATTGCTGCGTCCTGCAGTTCACAACGACCGTTCTTCCCACAGGTGGTACATCGGAGGTTGTGGTCCGAGAGGACTAGGTCGAGATTCACGTCTCGCGCTTCCGAAGCGGCGTCCGCATCAGTTCGGACAGTCAGGCCGTCCTCCGGTGGGAAGCTACAGGCCGGCACGACGCCGTGGGCGTCCGTTTCGACCATACAGGTGCGACACTCGCTGCGTGGACCGATCTCTTCTCGGCCGTAGTGACACAGCGCGGGGACAGATTCCTCAGTATTGACGGCCTCTATGGCATCGATAAGGGTCGATTCTGGTGGAATCGTCACCGCTGTCCCGTCGACGGTTACAGTGACAGATTCCTCGCTTCTGACCAGCGGGTCAGTCGCTGTCCCAGGGGCAATTTCTTCTGTCAACGGCGGTGCATCCATCGTTGCTTGGTTTTCCGAACTCATGTTATGAGACCTCCATCGCTTCGACACAACTGCCGGCCGGGCACTGCCCGTCCGCGTGCGCCTGAAACTCCACCTCGAACGCTTCGATGGCCGTTCGGGCCGGACGGGCGGCCTGAACGCCGAACGAACAGATACTCGACGTCTCCATGACGCGAACCAGTTCCTCGATGCGGCCGGGGGCATATTCGCCGTCGTAGACGTCGCGGAGTAGTTCCGTCAACTGCGTCGTTCCCTCTCGACATGGCACACATCGACCGCAGTTCTCTTCAGACGCGAACCGAGCCAGCCGCCCGACAAATTCGACGATACATCGGTCCGCAGATAGAACTCGTATAGTACCGTCCGTCCCAAGTTCTGCCTCTGATAGCGAGTCAGGGTCGACGGCAACATCAAGATCTTGTGTGAGTCCACCGAACCGACCGCCGACGCAAGCTGCTTTGAACGATCCCTCTACCGCAACGGCGGAGACCGCTTCAGATATTGTCCCCGACTCGGGAAGCTCAATTGTCGCTGGCGCGGCGACATCACCCATTAGTGTCAATACGCGGGTGGCTGGTAGCTCTTCTCGACGGAGCGCTACCGAGAGATTCGCCAGTGTTCGGGGCGTATGAACCAACGTCGGACGCCCATGGAGCCCCACATCTTCTAGATGTGGCGGTCGGAGTCGAGCCTCCAGTCGATGGTTCCCTTCGATCGACTCGATAGCCATCGTCGGTTCGGCCGCCCGGTAGTCCGCAGGACCTGTGACTACGTCCAGAGGGACCTCCAAGTTTGGATGATTGTCTACTGCTGTTTGAAGTGTCTCAACGGGTCGTTCATCGTCGGTCGACGCATACACGACAACTCGGTCGATATCGGCGGCACGGACGACGGCGGCCGCCCCGTCCAGTACCTCGAAGGGAGCGCTTGCTAGCAGCACCGTGTCCCCGTTGGTCCCATGTGCATTCACAACGAGCGTCGTCTCCTCGTCAGCACTGCGGACGGTTTGCCACGCGTCCGCTACAACATCGTTGTGACAGCTGTCTCCCCAGCCCCTGCCACGGAGCTGTCGCCCAACCTCCAACACTGCCGCGGGGTCTACGTCGAGAAAGCCACCGGCCAATTCGTGGTCCGACGGATTCGTCGGTCGTCGCCACCCGCAGCCGCTGAGTACGTTTCTCACCCCCGCATCCAGTCCGGGTAACTCAGGAATTGGAAGCCGGGTCGTCTCGGGGTCGTGTTCGGCGACGGCGTCTGGAGTACCCTGTGTCTCGTCGTCAGTCTCGTCAATCTGTTCGGTAATTTCGTCAGCTCGTTCGGGCGAACACTGTGTATGGAACGCGGTTCGGCCGCTATGGGTCACCATGACGAGCGGTTCGATCGCTTGTACACCTGTCGTTCCGACTTTCGTGACGACACTATCCGTAGCGGTATTCGCTCCTGAGAGGACCTGCTGGGGGTCCCTAGCAGCTACTCGTACGACTGTCTCGTCATCAGTTATGATGTTCTTCATTTATTATAGTTTTAATTCTTTCGAACGATGCTGGAACGAGTACGGTAGCTAACTTCACTTAATGAGAATCTGTCTCGTACTCTGTACGAGCACGGTATATCTATGTATGAAAACGTAATACAGCCGGCTTTGCAGGTTTCCATATCACTTGGTTTGAAAGCCGTTTCCAGCGCTTCCGAATGGATACCGTTGTTCAGCTGTGGCAGACGCTTGGAGACCTCCGTCCACATACACTGTAATCGCTTCGACAACTTTGTCTCTCACCCACTCGTCACCAACCAATTCGTGATAGAAATAGTTAGTTATCCTATCAAAGGTTGAATCCATAGTGAGGCACATATAGCAACCATTGATGATTCAATATTGAGTCTTTATGAGTAATATGACACCTGTTTATGTATCCAAGGTCCGACTGCTCGCGAATTTTGGGTCACAAACAAATGCTCTACGGTGTGATATTGACGAAATTTGCTATTCTAGTTCGTCCTCGATTAGCGCTGCAGAGATCAGGTTTGTTATCCCGCGCCGAATTCGGCCACTCATCGCTGTCGAAGACAGGTCAAGTTCATCGGCGATACCACCTAACGACATCTCCCGGGGTTCACTAAAGTACCCATTTTCGTACGCTACCCGCAGTGCTTGTTCCTGCTCCTCTGTCAGCCCATATGACGGCCCGGTATCACTCTGCTGGTTATCGTATATCTCTATTATATCAATACTGAAACCTTCGTCCTTTGCATGCTCCCAGATAGTATTGAGAGCCTGTCTGCCGGGTAGTTGCAACTGGACGAGCCAGCCTCTATCTTTCGATTCCGCCTGCGTCATGAACCCATTGACTTCGGTCATCACACGACTTATAAGCTTAGTATCCTCATCATATTCAATGTAATAAATCCCAGTCCCATCGGCTGTGGATACGGGTTCAAAGTTGTTGACTGTCGGATCTCTCTCGAACATCGCTTCAAGGTCCTGGAAGTCATCATACTCTATCAGGAACGGAAAGATCTCGGAACTCGGGTCTGTATTGACCTGCGTTATCACCTTTATCTTCACGTCATCGAGTTGCCTCATCGTCGGCACGAAGGCGAGTCGCTCGTGTTCTATGTAGGCTTTTACTGATATTGGCATAGTTGCGTAGTTAGTTTGCCGTCCCGCCATTGGGCTAGTCGTTGCCGCGTTCTCTTCCCAATTCGTATGCTGTTCATAGCTGTATATCTTTGTAGAGTTATATGAGTGTGTTCCTGTACACCGCTATTCTGGGTCTCTTTGAATCTTGACGACGATAACCGCTGTCTCTAGCGGGTTCTTTCCAGTATAGCTATAAACAATATTGATAAGAGTGGCGACAGATTATGCAGTAATCTATGACTGATGATACCGGACGGAACTGCAAACTCGACAGTACCTATCCGACGGTCTCCGACGTCTGAGCTGGCGATGACGTGATTCGCTGACTGTGGCCGGTTGCCTTCGCTATCCCAAAGTCTCCCAACATCAATGATATCTGCGTCGGTAGCGATCATTGCACGCGCCCGCTGAATTGCGTCATCAACGTCCGTGTATTCTCTCCTGTTGTGGAAGCTGTCAGGAGTAACATTGAGAATGTCCATGAGTGCCGTGTCGTCGTCCCATGGACACCTGTTGTGGTTGTCCGTAGAGCTCGATTCCCATAGCTGGTCCGCAAGATCTGACAGCCCGAAACCGTCACCGTGTATTTCGCTACCAAGGGTTTTAATTTCTATTTTTACCCAAGTAATATAACTTGAGCCCGACTTTCAGGCGTATCTACGTTCGATGTCACTCAATGTGTGGTAGTCGATGTGCTCTGTCCCAGCGGTGAAATCGTTCCCAATGTCGTCACTGCCAAACCATGTCCGGGCAGCAGTCTATGCGTCCGTCTGCTTCGGTATCAAGAGTCGCGTCCAGCGGTCCCAGGCCTCAGCGACAACGTACAGCGAGCCGGTTATCAGTACGCAATCATTCTCACCCGTGTTTGCTAGAACCCGCTCGGTCGCTTCCAGCACGGAATCCGCGCGGGCGATGGATTCCACGTGACCACGGAACTTTTTTTGAGTGGTCCAATACGTTCGGCGCGGTCAATGTCGGGCTGGCAGAGATATACCGTGTCAGCGGTCGGCAATTCTCTGGCCATCTGCTGATGATCTTTCTCTTCCATCGTTCCGAACACGAGAGGAAGGTTATCGAACTCGTGTCGGTTGACGAGCGTCGAGAGTTTCGCGCAGGCATCAGGTTTTGTGATACGTCCCGTATATTCAACGGACTGGTCGACATGACCTCGAATCGTCCCGGCCAGTGGGAGTGCTGGGCCCTTTCTCGATTACCTGCTCATCAACAGTTGCGATTAGTCGTGCAAGCGTAGTCGCGACACCGGCGTTTGTGGCCTGATTCTGACCCAACAGCGGGATATTCGTCTCGACTGACCAGTCGGAGCCAGTAATCGAAACCAAACTCTCGACCATGGACTCGATCCCAGTTTCGACGGCCGTGGACGCGCACATATTTGAGCGGATGGTCAACGAGACATTCTGGGAGTCCAAAGACGCCACTTGAACAGAAACAGACACTGACCTCGTTCGTGAATGGGAGAGCATCATCTTTATTGTCTCTCTTATCCGCCTGGTTCTGTAGAAAGAGAATGTGATGTCCACTACGCTGGCGGGCGATTACCTACGCAACGTCAGAAGTGAAGCCAGGAAATACTCGTTGGCACTCTACGGACTTAGCAAGACACTTGTCGACGAATCCGGCCGGCAATGATACGTCGTGGCTACTCAGACTATCGGTCATAATCCTGTAAAGAATGTCGCCACGTGGGGGTGGCAAATCTCTTCACGAAGTTATAGCCAACAGTATCAGTCGTCGGCACTGGCAACTTCGTCCGCGACGCTATCGACGATTTCGTCGTAGTTGTCGACCGGGCCATTGGGGTTCTGGCGGTCGATTGCCTCAGGAGCACCGAGCTGGGCGTCAGTGTCCTCAGGGTTCCGGAGCTTCGTCCGACCGCGGTGGACGGTGATCTCGTCGTTGAGGTGGAGTTTGATCGCCTCGATGAGAGCTTCCGCTTCCAGCGGTTGGCCGAGTTGCTGGAGTTCCTCTTCGGTGGCGTCGTCGGGGACATTGAATGCCCGCTGCGAGACGATGGGCCCCTGGTCGAGATCGGTCGTCACGTAGTGGGCGGTGACACCAGCGATGCGGACGCCCTCTTCAATGGCCTGCATGTACGCGGAAGCTCCGGGGAACGACGGCAGCAGACTTGGGTGAACGTTGATGATCCTGTTGTCGTACCGGAAGACAACTTCCGGCGAAAGGATGCGGATGTACCGCGCCAGTGCGATGAGATCAATATCGTACTCGGCCAGCAGGTCGAGTAGCGCGTCCTCGTCGGGCACTCCGGACTCGTCGCCGATGTCGTGGAATGGGATTCCATACTCGGTCGCGAGTGGCTTGAGGTCACTGTGGTTACCGATAACCACATCGATATCGGCGCCGAGGTCGCCGTCGTCCCACTTTTCGAGGAGTGCTTCAAGACAGTGGCTCTCCTTCGTAACGAGGACGGCGAGGGATTGCCGCTCACTGACCGATGGGAACCGAACCCGCACGTCAACGCCGAACTCGTCACCGAGTTCATCGAGGTCCTTGCGGAGTTTGGCCTCAGTGGTGACCATCTCTGAGGTATCGACGTGCATGGTCATCCGGAAGGTTCCCTCCCGGACGGCTTGGTCGAGATCTTCGATGTTGATGCTCCGCTCGAAGAGGAACGAAGTGATTTCAGCGACGATTCCAGTGTCGTCCTCACCAACAACAGTAATCTCCGTAAGTCCGTCTGTCATACTATCAGCCCCAGTTTAGTGTCAGTTGTTGTCATCCGCATCATACTATTTGCTGTCGGTATATCGCAAAAGAATTCATGTGTATATGCGGCGGCCTTTAATTAGGGTCTTTGCTTACTCGACACTGAACCCAACGACTACTCTTGGATTAACCGCCACACTAGTCGCAATAACCGAGTAAGAACATAGAATGTCGAGGTTATCTCGGTTCGCTAGTGGCTACGGCTCTACCTGATCTTCTCGCGGAACTGCTCGCGACATTCGTTGGGAAAGGCGGTCATATACTCGCTGGTTGTCGTCGACGTCTCAACACCTTGCATGGCCCCACACTTATGCAGGGCTGTGATTTCGACCGCGATGCCGCTCGCGTTGAGTTTTGAAACCAAGCCGTCGGCGATATTTTGCATCAGTTCCTCTTGTGTTGTCAGCCAGCGGCGCTGTCAGAGAACGTATCGGACCAGTTGGGAGAGGTCGACCATCTGGTCGGCCGAGAGAGACGCCACGTGGGCTCGATTATGGAAAGGCAGCATATAGTGTTCACAGAGGCTGTATACGGGGATCCCGGTCTTGATTATTAAACTGCCGCTCTCGGCGGGGAACGTACACATCGTTGGCTTCTCTTTCTCACGTCGCCCTGCAGTTAGTGTTTCGAGCATTGAAGGGGCACGTCGGTGCCACGTGTCACGCACGCCGCCCGAATTCGAGGGTCACTGGTGCAACCACATCACCAGCAACGGTCAACAGCCGCGTCCCTGGGTCCGCTATGTTCGGATCGGACGCGTACAGGTTCGAGAGACTCCAATGGACCTGTCCGAAGGTCCTCGGGATGTAGACGACCGTCGGACAGCCGTACGCCCTTATGTCTACAGCACGGGTGGCTAGAGATGAGATTCGATCCGGTCTGCCCCCATCGCTTCAAGCGCTACTAACGGCGCGCCCGCATCGTGAGCTGTCGACGCGAAGACATGATGGGACGGTATGAGCGGGTCGACCCACCCGCAGGGACCAATCACTGCTCTCCGTCCGACTGCAAGCGGGTCGTTCGAGGGTATCGGCAGCGACGGGATACCGGCGTCGGCAAGAACAATGTGCGCACCCACTATTGGGAGCGCTCCCGATTCTAACGCAGTAGAACTTTCGCATGGACGGCGTCTCTGTCTCACCCCGAATGGCCGGTGACTTGTTGATGGTACCGGCGGCGTTCATTATCTGGTCAGACAGAGAACTGCGGGGATGGAGATGATAGTCACGAACGGAATCCGTGTTGACACTCCCGTACTCACGACAAAAGGCTTCAAAGAAGAAGAGATGGAAACCGTCGATGAATTCATCGTCGAGATACTCGAAAAACCTGAGAGCGATACCGTTCAGGGCCGTGTCGCCACTACGGTAGCGGCCCTCTGGGGGGAGTTCTCGATTTACGAGTAAAGCGACAGCGAACGAGTTCATACGAAACTTATCCATTCACAACAGCATACTCTTTCTCACACTGCCGGCTTTAACTTCGTGAAATTTCGACACTCCGAGAAGATAACATTCTTCAGGGGCTTACAGCAGGATATATAACCTATCCGTCATCGTTCACACGATCTGTCGGCTTTCAGTGATTCGATGGACGATATCAACCGTCTGCATCGGGTGAGCGGCGTCTAAATAGTGTGCCAACGCATTCGCCACGAGTTCGCGGAACTGGGGCTTCACGGCGCGGCATTCGGATAGTTCGTCTGTGACATCGCTCTACTCAAAAGGTCCGAATTTCATTGTCCTGCACTGGTCCCAATGATTTCTCGCTCCGTAGTGGGTAGTCCCTTGCGAGTAGCTATAATAAACACCACAAACTACTCTTTTGCCACGATAAGGAAAGCGAGCCGATAACATTCAGTCAGCCATACTACAACGGTTGACCACCACAACAAGTCAGTGAACGATCCGATTGGAACTACCGCTAGTCGTCGGTCTGTGATGAGGCGTCAGAGGCGTTCTTTGACCTGTATCCGTCCGCAAATACGGGATCTATCTTGCGACATGAGAGAAATAGTCCGACAATAGCGACGAGTGTGATCACTGCGAACGGGACGCCAGTGATTATCGAGGCCGCCTGAAGGGCGTCGACACCGCCAACGACCATCAATAGTGACGCGAGGGCACCGACGAGCGCACCCCAGATGACGCGGTTGATCGTCGAGGGACTCAGTTCCCCACCGGTTGTGAGCATTCCAAGTGCCATCGTTGAGGAGTCAGCCGAGGTGACGAAGAAAGTTAGTATCAGCAAGAGGAACATCGCGTTCAACACGTTTCCGAACGGCAGCGCACCGAATAACGGATATCCCGACCCGGCGACGCCAAACTCCGAGATAACACCGAGGATATCGGCTTGGCCGGTGCTCTGCAATTTGATGGCGGTAGCGCCGAGGGAACCGAACCACGGAATCGTCACTGCAGTTGACGCCAGAACGCCGGTTCCGACGACCTCTCTGATCGTCCGCCCGCGGGAGACGCGAGCAATGAACAGGCCAACGAACGGCGTCCAAGAGAACCACCAGGCCCAGTAAAAGATGGTCCAGCTGCCGACCCAACTGGAATCGCTTCCAGTGTTCATATAAAGGCTCATCTCGACAAAATGGTTCACGTACGCGCCAAAAGCCTCGGCTGTCGCGGTCATGATGTATACCGTTGGGCCGAGGATAAATGTCAAAGCTATAAATACGAAGAAAAGGGCCATGTTGAACTGCGAGATACGGCGAATACCTTTTTTAATGCCGAGGGCAACCGACAGGGTGAACGCGATTGTCAGTCCAGTGATTATCGCTACTGTGCCCGCATCACCGACGGTGATACCGGTCGTGTACTCAATTCCGGTCAGGAACTGGTCCCCGACGAAACCGAGCGTGGTCGCGATGCCACCCAGTGTGGCGAATACGGCGAGGATATCGACGAGTTTCGCCCAGATGCTATCAAGGTTATTGATACCGAGAAACGGAACTAAGACCGTCGAGACACGCATTGGCGCATCCCGTCGATACGTGTAGAACGCAATCGGGAGCGCCATGATAGCGTACGCAGCCCATGCCGAGATGCCCCAGTGGAAAAAGCTATACTGAATCGCACCAACGGCCGCTGCTGTTGTCTGGGATTCGGCACCGATAAACGGTGGGACCGTATCGTAGTGGAAGATCGCCTCTGCCGGGCCCCAGAAGACGATACCGGCAGCGATGCCAGCCGAGTATAACATCGCGAAGTACGACAGGAAGCTGTACTCCGGCTCTTCGTCTTCGTCGCCCAGCTTGATGTTCCCCCAGGGACCAAAGATAAGAAACAACGCCACGGCCACAATAGCGAACATCGCGATTAGATAGAGCCAGCCTAAGTTCTGCCACAAAAGCGTGTTGATATTCGAGACCGCAGACCCTGCTGTCTTCGGTAGCGTGATGAATAGCGTGACAGTGGCTAGCGCGGCAAGGAATCCAGCAACGAACACTGGAGTGTCTAGCTCGGTGACGAACCGATTCCAGATACCCGCTGATTCCGATTCCTTCATCTTTTCTTACCTCGGTCGGCCTGCATTCGTGAGCGCTCGTTCAATTTGGTTGGCCGCTTGTCGATGGGACTCCGTCGGGTCACTCCACTCCTCATTGGCTTGGTAACCTGTACCATATCGGTCATCAACGCTTCGGGTGGCCTGCTTTCAACTGTTAGCATGATTATATCACACATGCTCCGTTCCGTCTCTCACTAATAAAGGTTTGGTAGCGTTTGCACATAGTACCAGCCCAGTGATAAGAACTGCCTTCGCGCATGTTCAGAAAATGGTTTATCAAACTATTCCTAAGTGGCGTCCTCTTGATTGATTTCTTCGACGTTGTAGCACCCAAACGCGCCACGTGTATAGGGGACCGTATAGTCACCGTGAACAAGTTCTTCGCTATTGAGAAGCACATCGATTGTCTCGATAGATGGACTCACTCTGGTTCGTGGTGCCGCTAGTTCCCTGCAACGTTTGATCGGATCGACGCCGAAGTAGCCCCAGCCGAACTGCCCCCGTTGTCTCCAGATAAAACCCGCCTCCGTCGGTTTCGCGTGCGCAAGGATATCGCGTTGAACGTGTTTGCGACGGTGACGCGAACCGCTACTGGATTCGGATATTGGATGAAGCATCCTCAGCAGTATTGACGAACGATTCTTTGTCTGTAACGACCGTTATCTCGCTCATGGTGCGTAAGCGCCTCCACGACTTCCGGTCCCCGACAGTGTATCGGAGAAGGAACTAAGAAAATAAAAAAAGGTTGTGCGTATGATGGATTACATTATCGGGTAAGTGAGAGCGGAATTTCCAGATACCACTAAAACAAGATACTTCTCATCTAGAAACACTGTAGCTCCCGATTACGGCATGGCATGATCGACTAAGTGACTGATAACGATATGAGGTCACCTTATCCCATCGTACTTAAACACCCCCAATATTACACATTTATACTTACAACCTCCAGGCCGAGTTTGGAATACAGTACCATGGGAGTCAATGGCCCAATGGAAAGATTATCGGGAATTATCGCCCGGTGCGAATCAGACGGTAGAAGTATACGTCGAGTTGAGGCGGAACCGTTCGACCGAGAGACATGGGATGAGTTGCAGATCACCATCGATGTCTCCGTATCACTCTGTACGACGGAGGGGACGAGCGACAATATATCGCCACGGACTGTGTCGATACAGGACGACGGTGGGTTACAGGTCTCGGTTGCTCCGTCGGTCTTGCCGGAGATGTCCCAATATCTCCCCGAGGACGTCTCTGCAAACCGGGAGAGCGCACGAATCGGCGAGGACGGGTCCGTTCTGATGACCTACACGCTCACGATGGGCGCGGGGTCGGAAACCTTGGCGACCTCAACTGCGGATATTCAGCAGTCTGAGTCACAATCTATCCAAGAGACCAGCTCAGACCCTGACACGGCCGACTCGGCGGACTGTGAGAGTTCCGCGACTAACGATGCAGAAACAGACACACAGAGCCACAACCACCGGGCTGCTGCATTGGCACACGAGGAAGAAACGTGCAGCCGAAAAGAAATCCAGCGCAAACTCAAGGCCGCGCGTAGCGAGGATCTTCCGCCCTACGAGGACACCGAATACCTCCAGTGCCTTTACGAATCGTTCGACACGTTCGCGAAAATGGGTGAGGAACTAAAGATGGATGTCGCATCAGAGACGGTTCGTCGATACATGATTGACGCGGGTGTCCATGAGCCCTCAACCTACAATACTGAAACCGACGTGGAAGACCAATCAGCCGACGAAGAAGAGACGAATTCTGACGGGTCATCTGGGGCGGACTTCGACCCGACAGATGACGACACCGAGTCGGACTCAACGAGGGACGGGACCGTCGAGGCGGAAGACCCGATTGATACCGTCTCGAATAAACAGATCGTCGCAGACGGTATCGGTCTTCCTGACGATCTAACAATCGAAGAACTGGCTGACGCGATACAGTCGTCGATGACACTTTACGATGTCCAGCGGCAATTGGATCTCAGTCGAGATCGGGCGCAGGAACTGCTGAAACAGTTGAATCTGATCGATTTTGTTATGCAACGGGTCGCTGACAATCCGGAGAAGCAGGTCTCTCGCGAGAAGATAGCCGAGCGGATCCGTAGCAGCACTACCGGCAGCTGATAATCTCTCTACTCACAGACCTTCGGCCACTGACTCTCCGTCAGATAGCAACACTGGCCTCTTGTATCCAATTTTCCGAACAGTAGTGAACAGGACTCGTAGAAACAAGTCACTAGTCGTTATTCTGTCGCATTTATATCGGTAGCCTCCCCGATATTCTGGCTAGTTTATATTGATGTTTATTATCACGGGTGAACCGTTTTCTATAATCGATGTAATGATGAGAGTGTATGACACAGTGGGACGACTCCCAAGCGAAGGCGGTTAGCTCGGATATCACGGACAAATCGAACGCCCTCCCAGCCCGGTACTTCACCGATCCAGAGGTCTTTGAGATGGAGAAAGAGAAGATATTCGGCCAGTACTGGGTCTACGCCGGACACGCCAATTGCATCAAAGAGGCAGGGCAGTTCTTTACCCGGACGATCGGTAACCGACAGCTGATTATCGTCCGCGGACACGACGACGACGAGATCAAAGCGTTCGACAACGTCTGTGCCCACCGGGGCTCGAAGATGGTAGATGATACCCCGATGACTGACCCTGGCAGCGCGCGTCGTATCAAGTGCCCGTACCACCTCTGGACGTACGACCTCGAAGGCGAACTCCAGAGCACGCCGAAGTCCTTCGAGGAAGCCGGCCTGAATCCAGACCTTGAGGACAACGAGGTTCAGGAGTTCGATTGCGAGAAGAACGCTCTGAACGACGTTCACGTCGATACTATCGGGCCGCTCATCTTTGTTAACCTGTCCGACGATCCGATGCCGCTGGCCGAGCAGGCTGGGGTAATGAAAGAGCGGTTGGATGATCTACCACTGGGAGAGTATGAGCATGCCAGCCGCATAGTCTCGGAAGTCGAATGCAACTGGAAAGTGTTCAGTAGCAACTACTCTGAATGTGACCACTGTCAGGCCAACCATCAGGACTGGATTAAAGGTATTTCGCTCAACGAGTCCGAGCTAGAAGTTAACGACTATCACTGGGTTCTTCACTACACCCACGCTCAGGACGTCGAGGACGAGATGCGGATTCACGACGAACACGAAGCCCAGTTCCACTACTTCTGGCCAAACTTTACGGTCAACATGTACGGTACTGCCGACGGCTACGGTACCTACATCATTGATCCAATCGATACCAATCGGTTCCAACTCATTGCGGACTACTACTTCAAGGACTCGGACCTCTCAGAGGAAGAACGGGAGTTCATTCGGACGAGTAGACAGCTACAGGAAGAGGACTTTGAACTAGTCGAACGACAGTGGGACGGACTCAAGACTGGCGCGCTCTCACAGGCACAACTCGGCCCCAATGAGCACACTGTCCACAAGTTACACCAGCTAGCACAGGAAGCTTACAACTCGTAATCAGACGGACTCCTCAGCTCCCCAGCTTTTGTCCCACAAACCGGTCGTACCCCCCTTTTCCGGTTTCGCACCGAGTTTTTTTGGATCGTCTCCCTCCACATGAACCTACCTGACGTTGAGATAAACATAGCCATTGAATCCAGTTCAATATGCAGTATTGTGTATGGAATTTCCCCTTCTTTCGATTCTCTCGATACATATCCTAAGTGATAGAATACAGTTGAGCAACAATTATATATGCCATCCAAGAGGACTTCAACTGGAGTCATTGAACATGTCAATGGATGCTGTCGTCTACAGAGGCGAACGAGAAGTAGCAGTAGAAGAAGTGGACGAACCGGGGATAGAACACCCCAACGATGTCGTGATAGATATTACGACGACGTGTATCTGCGGATCCGACCTTCACATGTACGAAGGCCGGACAGCCGCAGAGCCGGGGATCGTCTTCGGGCACGAGAACATGGGTATCGTCACGGAAGTCGGAGATGCCGTCTCGGACCTGGAGGAAGGCGACCGCGTCGTCGCGCCGTTCAACGTCGCCTGCGGGTTCTGTGAGAACTGCGAGGACGGCTACACCGGATTCTGTACGAATGTCAATCCGGGCTTCGCCGGCGGTGCGTACGGCTACGTCGCGATGGGGCCCTATAAAGGCGGACAGGCAGAGCAACTCCGCATCCCCTATGCTGATTTCAACGCGTTGAAACTACCGGAGGGCGACGAACACGAGGACTCGTTCGCGTTGCTCGCGGACATCTTCCCGACCGGCTGGCACGGCACGGAGCTCGCTAATCTCCAGTCCGGCGAAT
This sequence comes from Haloarcula amylovorans, assembly GCF_004681185.1. GTDB lineage: Archaea > Halobacteriota > Halobacteria > Halobacteriales > Haloarculaceae > Haloarcula > Haloarcula amylovorans. The sequence goes on from NZ_SRIF01000007.1 coordinate 98,161, forward strand.
CAGTCGCCATCTACGGTGCCGGTCCGGTTGGTTTGATGGCCGCCTATAGCGCCAAACTCAAGGGTGCCGCGGAGATCTACGTCGTTGATCGTGTTCCGAGTCGCCTCGAATTGGCTGAGGAGCACTGTGACGCCACCGCGATTAACTTCGAGGAAGGTGATCCGGTCGAGCAGATTAAGGATATCCACGGTGGTGGCGTCGACAAGGGTGTCGACGCTGTTGGTTATCAGGCTATCGACCCGGGCAAGGAGGGCGACGGAGCCTATGATCCCGCGCGTGAGAACCCCGCTGTCGTCATCAATAACCTCATTCGAACGGTCCGACCAACGGGTGAACTCGGTATTCCGGGCCTCTACGTTCCGGAAGATCCCGGAGCACCCGACGATATGGCTGCAGAGGGACGTCTCGGTATCGACTTCGGTCTCCTCTTCGAGAAAGGACAGGCGCTCGGCACGGGCCAGTGTAATGTCAAGGAGTACAACCGTGAACTTCGCAACATGATTATCGAAGGCCGCGCAGACCCGAGCTGGGTCGTCTCGCACCGCGTCGATCTGGAGCAGGCCCCCGAGATGTATGAGAAATTTGACGAGCGCGAAGAGGGCGTCACTAAGGTCCTGCTAGAACCCTGACCACCGTATGATCTGACTACCTCCTGTTTTTGCGATACAGCTTTGTGGATCGGCTTATTACACACAAGTATGTGTCAATACTGTAGTTTCAAGTTTCACGACGGCTGGACGCAATTGTTAGACTACGACGACGTCTATCAGACGACCAGTAGCAACGGGACGGAATCGACTTACGGGTTCCACGAGACCTACGATGAACTCCGAGAAAAGACTCAGATATGAGTTGACGTGACTAAGCTGAGCCCCGGGGGAACGGGTCATCGTACTCGGCAGGTTGTCCGTCCGATGCCGCCAAACACTCGTCAAGTTCTGCGGTCAGAACGTCCACATCGAAGTCTCGGCCGATAAATACGAGTCGTGTCGCTGGGCTCTCATCCCCCCACTCACCGATTGGCCCCGCCTGGATCGACGGACCGGCCTGGCTCATTCCGATAACCGTCTCCGGCCGACTGGCTACCCAAGCGAAGCCTTTCGCGCGTATGATTTCGCCGTTCCAGTCGTCAAGCCACGCATCGAACTGCTCGGGATGGAAGGGGCGCTCGCGTCGATAGACGAAGGACTCAACTCCGTGTGCCTCGGCCGCCGAGCGCGCCTCATCATGTTCATGTCCGTGCTCCGTACCGCTCTCTGATTCGGAGTCTCTAGTCAGGGCTTGTTTCCAGCCTTGCTGTCGTTGTGCCTCGTCGAAATCAAAGAGCTGAGTGTCGAGAACGGTATCGGGGTCGACGTTGCTATATGTCGTTCTGTAAATCGATGCCCGGGGCTGCAGTTCGCGCACTGCGGCTTCTATAGCGGCCAGCGCATCATCGGGAACCATGTCGCATTTATTCAGTAATAATACCTCACAGAATTCGATCTGATCGACTAACACCTCTGTCAGCGGCCGCTCAGGGTTGGGCGCAGCATCTGGAAGCGACTCTTCGGAGTCGAACGCTTTCCAGAACCCATATGCGTCGATGACTGAGACCGTCGTATCAAGTCGGAACGTGTCTGGAAGGTTGTCGTCTTCTGTCCCCGACGTGAGCGCCTTGGCGATGGGAATCGGTTCGCTGATACCCGATGCCTCAACGACGAGATAATCGAACGAGCGCTCCTTTGCCAGACGCGTCGCTTGGGTAACGAGGTCGTCTTGGAGCTGACAGCAGATACACCCGTTCGAGAGGTCGACGACGGCCTCGTCCGCTTTGTCGGCGACCAACTCGGCATCGACGTTGATTTCACCCATGTCGTTGACGATGACGGCGATTCGTCTGTCTCCAGGTTTTTCCAGCAATCGGTTGACAAGCGTCGTCTTACCTGCACCTAACGGTCCGCTGAGAATGGTAATGGGAATCTCAGATGTCGATGTATCCATACCGTATGGCAACTCGTGACGAATCATAATGAAACCCTCGGCGACTAGTATGGAGTACTGCAACATCGTTAGAAATCCAAGCCATAAAGAAATATAAGACAGAATCTGGTAGTGTTTAGGTTGGCTCTCGTGCGTAAGAGATCAGCGGATCTCTTGGTTTGGTCGATACAGACTATATGACGTCCATTTCCGGCCGCTTTTTTAGCTCCTCATGGAACGTTTCTTGCTCATCAGCATCAGATTCAGCGGCTGTATGGTGAGGTTTTGATAGCACAATCCCGCTTCTTTGAGCAACCGCCGACAGATCGGTATTGAGTACTCGACATTGCACGTCTCGTCAAGAGACTGCTGGACGAGCGCCGTCATCCATGCCGACGCCCCAAAGACAACTTTCTCGGGAGATTCGTGGACTATTTCTTCGAATATTTTTGACGGATCCCTGAGAGTTTCTCATTTTCATAGATCCGTGAGTATCAGTATCTGCTGTTCGGTGAACTCGTCCCTAAATAAAGACTGCAGTCAAGCGAACGTTTGCAGAGCTGTAACTACACCATAGCTGCAGGGTCCTGACAGGCAGAGAGATAGAAGCCACGCTAGCGCCGTGTTGCGCATCTTTAGGAGGGTTACCGGTGCGGTCCAGCCATATACCCACTCCCGATAATTGCACTGACAATTATCTCGTTGAATGAGATAGGAACCCAAGGAAGATCTCTGTCTAGGCGATAATGAAGGGACAAGGGCTGCGATGGAGCGCTTCGGACCCAGTGCAGAGTAATCTTGCGAGAGCGTCTTTATCATCCGCGGCGTGCCTGTCCATGATCCAGTTAATAGCCCGACTCCGCCAAGCGCCAGTACACAGCCATCAGAATTGTCCACCCGTTCAGCAGCGATAGTAGCGAACCCACGGCAATCCCGACCTGGATCGCATGGGCTGAGAACGCTACGAGACAGCCGAGGAAACGACCTCGGTGTCTACCGCTGATATTGCGTGCGTCCGCCTGATAGTGAATCCGCTAACGCCAGCGATGAGGAACTAAACAGTCCCCTGGCTGGAAGAAGAAAGTGCACTCTGAGGGCTAATCAATAACTGTAGCACCATCGCGAGAGAGCGGCTTTCACCAGGCGGACCGAACATTTTGAACTGCATGGTGACAATGATCAAAACTGTTATGATCCCGAGTGCACTGACTACGATATCAGTCGAGATCCGGTGGGCGGTCAGTGCCCTGCAGTAACGTAAGTAGTGCTGCCGCCGACGAAAGGAATCAAGAGCCAGAGAGTGACGATTTGCTGGTAAATCTTCCCATGCCGGCACGCCGCCAAGGGCCAGTCCGACACTGGTCACTGCCCCGGTGACAGTGAATGGACGCGATGGGATAGCCGGTAAAGATTACTACTGCGACGAGTAGTGTAGCGGTGAATAGGCCGATAAACCGCGAGCGGCGACAGAGTGACACCAGTGATCAGGCCGCTACCGACAGTTTCGTAGACACGGGTTCTCTGCAAGACGGCGCCGGCGAATCCTAGCAAGCCAACGCAAACCCCTCACGCATCACCGAGATCGCGTTTGCGCCAACTGCTGGCGCAAATGGCGTCAATCCACTTGATTCGGCCCCAATCGTCCACGCCATGAACAGACTCCCAAACACTGCAAAGAGTAGCGTCGCTACTGCTGTCAGCGCTAACATGTAGTCAAACAACGACTGGCATTCAAAAATCGGTTCGCCTTTATTTCCGGTTTAAAAGCGAATATATGCCAGACAGTTTCTCGATCACCCGTGATTCGAATATACACTCTCTTGATGTTTTGTGGATGAATTTTATAGGATGTTTCGGAGGAACGTCTGCATATCAATGAGTAATCAGACATCCCACGATGGAGAGAGCCTACGATGAAGAACATAGTTATCGATATACAGCCAGTAGGAGGGTTTCGGGCCAAAAATCGATTCCAGAAGATTCTGGGTAACAGCTTCAGTGCCGCCCGAACAAAGTACTTGCCAGTTCAAAACATAACCCTATAGCTAGATGTCATTTCGAAGGAGGTGAGGTCGAAAGGCAATAGCGGTCCCGACCGGTATACTGAGTGGAATTAGATTACCGAGTTAACTATCAGATAGAGGTGGTTCCAGATATATTCACATTCTACTGTGCAATCGTCATACTTGCCAGCTACAACGCCGGTCAATTGAGTGGGTCCCCCTCATAGGAATAGAAGGTCAGGTGCGCGTCGAACCAGCGACTTCCAAGACCAGTCCATCGGGTCAAGCCCGAGTCTTCCAGATACAAACCACGTCATCATAGTCCTACTGACAATAGAGCGAATATACCACGTAGCCGACCAGCAGTTCTGGGTTGAGGTCAAGTAGACCTCCGTTTTACGGCTGGTATCAAATGATGCATCAGTAATCGGTGCAGCAGCTCACAGCGACATCAGCGTCGCCACGCGCCCAAGTGCGCATTGAGAGGGGGTGATTAGACGGTGGCTCATCTGTAGGAATTAACTACGCGAAATTTGCAGTTACCAAACAGAGTCGCTTTATTCACGGATGATAGCAGTCAGATACGTGGTGAACACGGGCGAAACTATGCAGCTGGGCTGTCACAGCTTTGTGAGGGTGAGACACTAGAGTCCACAGTACTTGCTACCATCTGCGATTAGACACCGAGCGCTTTCCAAGAGATATAACGTATCTCCACTCATGAAATAACACGAGTACATGCATTATCTCCATTTGTTTGACTTACCGGGAGACGGAACGGGTGCAGAAATGAGCTTGCACAACTGTAGTGACGCTCTCATCGAACTGCTTGAGGAACTCAGGGAGGGCACGAGTACGTCCTTGTCGGCGGCTACGCTGTATCAGCATTTAACGCGCGCTTCTCAACCATCAGGAGAGTGGTGGAACTACCGGCTCTACCACGAACGACTTCGCTGGAGTGATGTATCGCACATTACATCAATAAATTCTCAAACCGGCATGGGATTTACAAATCCTCGTATTGGTCCAAAGCTAGGTGGATGAGAGTGTCCACGCGGATCATTCAGCGTCGTGCTCGAGAATACTGACTACCCTGGCTCGTCACGACTTGAGCGGTCGGCTCGACTACCATACCCGGAACCACATCGAAAAGTGGTACCAAACCGTCACCGTGCCACTCAACAAAGGTTGTCACGAGGAGTGCTGCCTCACTACCGTGCGTTGAGAGGGTCACTGGCGGCCGTAGTTGGTTGTTGAGCGGTCTTGGACGTATCTGGCGGTGTGCGCTCGTCGACGTTAAGAAACACACGCGAACTAATCTCAGCATCGAAGCCGACGACGGTAAGCTGATCCGTCGTCGCGAACCCTGGTGGCTTGATATCGAACGCGACCGTGTCGAGGGCTGTCATCGGTACTCCCTCTCCAGGTTTCGCTAGAGTGTTTCCGTCAAGGACGCTATCCAGCGCAGCTTCAATCTCCTCGAGTCGCTCTTCATGCTCGTCGAGACGTGCCTCCTGTTCGAGATCGACGCTGGACACGCTGCAAGGAGGGGATCCTCTACGCTACGGAAAGAACGGTGTCAGAAAAACGGCCGCGACCCGGTATCCGCTCCAAACGTTGGGACGAGGCGCCGCAGACGTCGAAGATCCGAGTTACACACTGTCGAAATCAACTACGACGGACTCAACTCAAGCTATCAGGCCGTAGTTGCGCTCGTCAGCAAACTTCGGGGCCCGGCGAATTAGATCTCGAACACCGGTTATCCACAGGCGTCGGTCTACCTGTTCTACGAACTGAATCAGGTCGGCGGAACCGATCTGATAGTTCTCGACGAGATCGGCTACATTCAGACAATTCGCTTTTATAAATGAACTCGCGCGCAGGTTCGAACGGTGACGTAACCGACACCAAACTGGGCATCATTGGTATCTTGAACGACCGCAACTTCCGAAACCAGCTCTCCTTGGAGATCCGTTATAGTCTCTGGGAAAAGGAGGTGTCCTTCTCCGCATACGACGCTAGCGAACTGAACCTTGTCCTTTATCAGTACAAACAGGTTGTGTTTCAGGACGGTATACTCGGCGGCGGCATAACGTCTCCACGCTGGGCGGACGACCGCAAGGAACGGGGTGACGCCTGCATTTCCGGTTACTCTCCAGACCCACTGTTTATATACTTCCCCTGGGCCCATATTTATACCTCAATTCATACAAAATATAAAATTTATCTAAGTATGAACTTCGAATCGGTCTCCGTCCAGGAAATACGGACGACTACTCCCGGTGGGCAGCCATCTTCCTAACACTTTATGAAATCTATTTTTCATATCTATAGAGATAGTATTAAATGATATATTTTACCACGGTCGACGATATCGTCATACGCGTTTTCGGGGCAGGCAGCGACTAGCACGTCGAAGAATTGGCCGTCGATACCGCTGTCATGGTCACAGCGGTCTGTTCAACGGGACTCTCGGCGGTCAAGCCACTCGTAACCGTCACTCGTTACGGGGAGACCGCGTACTACGTCGCGTGCGACGCTGAAGGGACCAAGCGACTCATCTCGGCCGTCGATGAGTCCGGCAAGGTGACCGCGGCGACCCCAACGCCGTCGTCGATCACGATCCGGACACGACCCGGCTTCCCCTTCCGTCGGGGCTTTTGCTGGCTACCGGTGTCGGGAAGTTCTCGCTCGCTGCAGCTGGCTACGGCCCGCCAACCCCGACGACTACGAGGCAGCGACCGAAGACATTGACGCTGACGCGGACGTCGGTAACTGACCTCACCACCTGTTCCGGGGCGACTGCCACGAACACATCGTTAATGAACGACGACGTCGTAGTGATAACACGATGTCAGCGGAGTCGGGCACGACGTGTAAGGTCGACCGAGTTGCCAAGAAACGAGGGCTCACCGAGCTGGACGACGAGTTGCGCAAGCGCTGGGCTGACGGCGACAGTCTCCGTGACCTCGAACGGTACTGCAACGAGTCGATACTCCGGTCGGCCATGCACGCGGCGGGGATGAACACGTTAGATGGCGAAGCCGCCAACCTCTACCGACTCTTCACCGACGACGACGTCGGCCCTAGCAAGCGAATCGACGCGAAGTTCCGACTCCAGCGCAATGGGCTGGACCCCGAGACGCTGGCCGGCGACTTCGTGAGCTACCAGACCGTCCGCACCCACCTCAACGACTGTCTCGACGTGACGACGGCGCGCGACAGCACGCTATCGGTCGATAGCGCCCGGACCACCGTCCTCAAACTTGTCTCTCGCACCGAGTCCGTGACAAACCAGACCATCACTCGGCTCGCCGGACAGGGCTCGCTCACGATTCCGTCCCCCTCGGTCACGCTGAGTCTGCGAGTCGCCTGTTCGGAGTGTGGCGACGAGTACACCTTCACCGGACTGCTGGAACGTGGTGGGTGTTCCTGTCAGAACGACGCGGATGGAGTGGATCCCTAAGAGTCCGCGACGAACGACTGGGTCGAGATCGTGTCGGACCCTAGGGTGTCGAGAACCTGCTGCATCGTCTCGTTGAACGTGCTCACGATGCCCTGTTCGAGTTCGTCGATGCGGTCACGTGAGCGCGGAGTTCCGTGGCAACGGACTCCTGCTCCGCTTCGACGTCGTCTCGTTCGGCCAGGACGGCCTCGATGCCAGCTATCTCCGACCCGACGCTCTCTACCTCGCTGGCAAGTTGGCCCCGCTCGTACTTCAAGTCGCTCACCTCGTCGTAGTAAGCTGCTAACTGGTCGTCGTTGTCCGAGGCGACCTTGACCTCTCGCTGGAGTTCCTCGATTTCCGTTTCGAGTGCCCGTCGGTCCGCTTCCAGTTCTTCGAGTGTGTTCCGTCATGCCCGCAGACCTGGGAGTCGACCCTCCATACAACCAGTTCTGCGAGGAGGTCGTCGAGCGACTGCTTCTCGTCGCTCAGGCGGCGAATCTCCGCCTCGATTTCCTCGGTGTCCCGGTGGCATCAAGTAAGTATGACGGCATGTCGGTCGAATCGTTGCTGTCTATGGACTAGAGTATCAACACCGACACACTGGACGGTCTGTTCGAAACAGGGTCTTGGATAGCATCTGAAACAAATTTTCTAAAGTATCTATTAGAATATTATCTGTCGTGTCCCACTTCCGAGTTCGACATCTGTACGTCGCAGTATCTCCCGGACTGACATGCGCCTTCGAAGTCTACGGATGTAACACGTTTTGTGCCCGGCCGACGTCGTAGTGGGACGAGATGCGAATCACACTTGTCGCCGCCGTCGCCGCCAACGGCGTCATCGGGTCCGACGGCGACGTCCCTTGGTACTATCCGGCCGACCTAGAACACTTCAAGCAAACGACTATCGGCCATCCAGTGATTATGGGCCGCCGGACGTTCGAAATCGTGTCTAGGCAATTGGGATCACCGCTTCCGGAGCGTCAAAACGTCGTCCTCACGCACCATCCAGCGAGTCTACCGGACGACGTCGTTGCCGTGGAATCGACGGCAGACGCAATCAATGCGGCCGAGGAAGACGACATATCGACCGCCTACGTCGTCGGCGGTGGCACTATCTACGAACAGTTCCTCCCATGGGCAGACGCACTCGTTCTGACTGAACTGGACCGAGCAGTCAACGGCGACACGACGTTTCCGACAGTCCAGTGGGACAAGTGGTCCGAGATCGGACGTGAAACCTACGAGGCGTTCGATATCGTTTGGTACGAGCGTCAAAAGGAGTCTTCGTAAGAGCAACCTTCGAAGGTATCAATCCGGCATCTGACCGACTATTTCCACCAGTGTATAAAATTCAGAGGAGACCAGCGTCATTTTTTATGATTATCTCCAATCTTTGTCCACACGTATATCCGGGAACGACAGCCATCCCGACCACCCTAGCCTAGTGTAGACCAATCGAGTCGTACGGCGCCACGGAACTTACGGGAGACGGGCGACCCAACATCGAGATGTTGGTCTTTACGCGCGTGCAGAAGTCACCGTTCTTCCACAAGTCGTTCAACGAGGAGGACGCTTGGCGGTGCACTGTCTACAAGCGACAGGGACACCAGCGGCGTCGAGATGGTCGGCCGTTTCGACGACGGTGGGCACGGCATCAAACGCTACGGTGTCTGCCGGTTCCTCTTCACCGAGCAAGATGGCGTGGAGAATCGTCGCCTCGACGTTCATCGCCGCGTCGGGGAGCGTCGCCAGGTATCTGGCCTGTTGCAGTGCCCGTTGCTCGTTCTTGTCGACTGGAATGAGTGTCCTATATATCCCACTCGACAATCACCGCCGACAACAAATATAGTCTACCCTATAAATAGTGGCAGCGGCTCCTTAGCCGCCCCATCATCGCCGCTCAGTCGTAGAGCGTGTACTCGTCGGTCAGTCCGTCGACGCGGGCGCTGACCTCGGCAATCAGATCGTCGTCGTCGGGCGCGTCGGCGACATCGTAGATTAGGTCGGCTACCTCGCGGCAGGCGTCCTCGTCGAAGCCGCGGGTCGTGAGGCCAGGCGTGCCAGCGCGGATACCCGAGGGGTTGAACGCCGAGCGCGTCTCGCCGGGCACGGTGTTCGCGTTCAGGACGATGCCGGCCGTTTCGAGAGCTTCCTCGACTTCTTTACCAGTCGTATCCGGATGCGAGGGTCGCAGGTCGATGAGAACGAGATGGTTGTCTGTGCCGCCTGAAACAAGTTCGAGGCCGTGTTCCTGCAGGCGGTCGCCGAGCGCTTTCGCGTTGGCGATGGTCTGTTCGGCGTATTCTTCGAACTCGGGATCGAGCGCCTCGCCAAAACCGACCGCTTTGCCGGCGACGTTGTGCATGAGCGGGCCGCCCTGCGAACCAGGGAAGACGGCTGAGTCGACGTCGTCGGCGTACTCCTCGTCACACATGATGATGCCACCGCGACCAGAACGGATGGTCTTGTGCGTCGAGCCGGTGACGAAGTCGGCGACGCCGACGGGCGACTCGTGGACGCCCGCGGCGACGAGTCCGGTGATGTGAGCGATGTCGGCGAGGTGGTAGGCGTCTACGGCGTCGGCCGTCTCCTGAATCCGCTCGAAATCAACCTCTCGGGGGTACGCCGAGTAGCCCGAGACGATGACGTCAGGTTCGAACTCCTCGGCGTGGTCGGCGAGGCCCTCGTAGTCGATGTAGCCCGTCTCCTCGTCGACCTCGTACTGCTCAACCTCGTAGACCTGTCCGGCGAAGTTCACGGGGTGGCCGTGCGAAAGGTGGCCGCCGTGAGTCAAGTCCAGGGAGAGGATCTTGTCGCCCGGTTCGAGGGCGGCAAGATAGACGCCCATGTTTGCCTGTGAGCCGGAGTGTGGCTGGACATTAACGTGGTCGGCACCCCACAGTTCCTTCGCGCGCTCGATGGCCAGTTCTTCGACCTCGTCAGCGTACTCACAGCCACCGTAGTACCGCTCGCCGGGATATCCTTCGGCGTAGTTGTTGGTCAACTCGGAGCTCTGGGCCTCCATGACTGCTTCGGAGACGTGGTTCTCGCTCGCGATCATCGCTAGCGTGTTATTCTGTCGCTCCCGCTCGCCTTCGAGCGCGTCTGCGACGGCTGGGTCTGCCTCTCGGACATTTTCGTACGTCATAGCCGAACGATAGAGCCATAGCGACAATAAACTGACTCTCGACACAACGTGTCTGGTGAGTTACGAGACGCGCTACGCCTCGTCGGCAAGGGTGTGTGGACGGTAAGTGAGAATACAGCATGTCGACCAGGCTACTTTTTGAGGCGCTCGTACCTCCACGACATGGTATCTGGGGTCTGGTTAAACGTGTAGATGTGGACCCCGCTGATATTGTACTGGCCATCGTCAACGTAGGGCGCCTTCTTCTCCCTCGCCTCGGCGAGCGTCTCGTCGTCGATGAAGTCGTGGACCTCCGGGTAGCCGGTGACAGTTCCTGCGTCTGCTGGCGTCGGAGGTCGAGGTGTCGCTGGACCTCGTAGATGGTCGCTGAATCGACGACGGTGTCGGCGACGTCCTCTAACTGGACGTTCTCGGGGAGGCCGTCGGTGACGAGTTGCTCGTTGGGAATCGTCTCCACTGGGTCGTCGGTAGTAGTCGCCGTCGTAGCAGGGTCGACGTCTGTCATCACGTTCGAGTCGTTAGCGTCTTTTTCTGTCACCTCGGTGGACGTCGACGTATCGTAGGTGGTCGGGTCGTGGACGCTCGTCTCTATCATATAGCGCCGGACCGTCTCGGAAAATATGTCCATCCGATTCGTTTGCTCATCTCGATAAAGTTTGCGCAGGTCTCGTAGAGACGCTGGAGGTCCGCTGTGTCCTCGTACGGCGGAACCTCGTCATCACGGACCTCCGCGAGTTCGTCCGAGACCGACTCGTCTCGGCATCCGCAGACGACGGGGTCGTTCAACGGATTCCTCCTCTGTCTCAGCCGACTCGGTGCCGATGGGTCCGAGGTCCGTGAGTCGGGAGCGACGTCTACGTCCGCACCAGTCTCAGACGTCGTCTCGCCATCGGACGGGTCGATAGTCAATTCCACTTCTAGAACGATACTGCCGTCCTCGACACGTATGGCCTCTTCGCTCGTCGAAATAGAGGCCGCGGCGGTCGACGGGAGCGAAGCGAAGGCGGAGGTCGAGAACTCGACCAGTAGCCCGCCATTGTCGGTCAGGGTGGCCGTCTCCGGGGTGAGCTCGCCATGGACGCCGTCACCGGATACTGCACACAGCGACACCGGAATTTCCATCGACACCTACAGTGACCCGCTATCGCCGTCGATTGTCATCGCTTCGACCTGTCGGACGGCCCTACCACGCGACTCGCACTGTTCGACTATATCGGCGAGGACGTCGAACGAAGTTTGTAGACCCATGTTATTGGTTATCGATGTCACTTTGTGAAGTATAACGATGTGTAAGTGGTAACTAATTTACATATATATATATATACCTCGAATACGGCCTTGGCTATCTTACACCTGTGGGCAAGGCTGGTCCGGCGCCGACTGGAACACAGTCACACCAGCGTCGCGACACCGGCGATTCGCTCGCCCGCGACGACCACGGCCTCGCGGGCCAGCGAGTAGGCGACGCCACCGTCGTCGGTGGTGACCGTCTGGAGTCGTTCAAACGTCGAGGGGGAGTAAACAGTTCCCAGTGTCTCGCCGGGACTGAGGTGGTCTCCGACCGAGAGGTCCGGCTGAAGTTCGAACAGGCCGGAATCTTCGGCTCTGATGGTAGCTCCGTCGTTCCGGAGTCGCGTCTGGTTTGGCGGCCGGGCCGGATCGTCCGGAAGGATACCGAGTTCACGGAGGACATTCTCGACGCCAGCCACGCCGGTGTCAATGGCCGAGTGCGTGACGGTTCTGCTGTTGGCTAGTTCGACGGTAATCGCCGGGATATCCGCGCGTGCGGCGGCTGTCCGGAACGTCCCGCTAAACTCGTCGTCCGCAGGCGTTTCGTCGTCGACGATTAGATACTCCGTCTCGAACGCCTCCGCGAGCGTCTCGGCCTCGGGTTCGCCCTCCCGATAGCGGACATGTTCGAGCATATCCGCAGTGCCCGTGTGAAGGTCGATAGCGGCGTCGGCGTCACCTACGAGGTCCCACAATCGGGCGACCAGTCGCTCCTGCAGACTCCCGCCGTCGTCACCTGGCCAGACGCGATTCAGGTTCGGGTTCATCACGTCGTACTCCGCGGGGGTCATGTACGACCGGTGGTCGAACGCTAGCGGGTTCACTACCGGGACGACGACGACGGTGCCCGCGATGTCGGCGTCCACCAATCGCTCGTGGAGACGCCGTAGTGCCGCCGGGCCATTGAGTTCGATGCCATGCTGGGCACCTTGTACATAGATGGCCGGGCCGGGGCCACCGACGTACCGGTGGACGGTCACCGACACGTCGCTTCCCGAGGGGAGGCGATCGAGACGACGGTCGCTCGTAGTATGCGTGACAGACTCGTACTCCATACGTCGCCACTGCGGCGCGAGTGGAAAAAAATACCGGGAGTAGGAGCCTTTATTCGAGTCCGAACAGAGGGTGCGCGTATGCACATCACAACAGAGACGTGGACAGACCTCAACGATGTCGAGACGAATCTGGCCCTCCTCCCGGTCGGGAGTACGGAGCAACACGGGCCGCACGCGCCACTGGGGACGGACACTCTCAACGCGGAGGAGGTAGCCGAACGCGCCGCCGAGGAGTACGACGGTGAGGTGGTCGTCGCACCCGCGGTTCCGGTCGGCGTCGCTGAAGAACACCGCGCCTTCACGGGGACACTCTGGACCTCCGAGTCGACGTTCCGGGCCTACCTCAGGGACGTTGTGGAGAGTTTGGCCCACCATGGATGGGACCACGTGGTCCTAGTCAACGGTCATGGCGGCAACATCGCGGCGCTTCGGGAGGTTGCGGGTCGGATTTCGAGACACGACGAGGCATACGCGGTACCTTTCACGTGGTTCGACGAGGTGGGTGAACACAGTTCCGACATGGGCCACGGCGGCCCGCTCGAGACATCACTCCTCCAGTACGCGAACCCCGAGACAGTACACGAAGACCGACTAGAGACTGCCGCCGAAGAGGGGAGCGAGCGCTGGGGCAACTGGCAGGGTCGCGTCAACCTCGCGTTCGACTCCGCCGAGTTCACCGAAAACGGAGTGGTCGGCAACCCCCTTGAGGGGAGCGCCAAACTGGGTGAGAATCTGCTGACTGCGGCTGCGGACGCCCTCACGGACCTGCTCGACGCCGTCGAAGAGCGTAAGCCGGGTCCACGGGACGACTAGCGGTTCGTCACTTTGTGAGTTCGTTCCACCGTTCGACGCCTGCCTCTGCTACTTCCCGGTCCTGTGAGACGGCGCCACCGGAGACGCCGATGGTGCCGACAATATCGCCGTCGCGTTCGAGCGGGTACCCCCCGCCGAAGATGACAATTCGTCCCTCATCCGTGGTCTGAAGCCCGTACAGCGAGTTCCCGGGTTCAGACGGTTCGGCCAGTTCGTGGGTCGGCGTCTCCAGTGCCGCGGACGTGTACGCCTTGTTCCGGGAGATGCTCACCGACGCGAGCCACGCACCGTCCATCCGGTGCTGAGCGACGAGGTTGCCCTCGCTGTTGGCCACGGTGATGACCATCGGATTCTCTATCTCTTCGGCCTTTGACTCTGCAGCTGCTATCAGTTCTGTCGCTGTCTCCAGCGCGATGGAGTCGACCATGCAGGTGAGAAGGCACACGAGAGGGGCAAAAGGATTGTCATCACTTGCGAACGGCACCTACGCGGAAAGGCAACCATTCGAGACGCTCTGGCGCTTAATCCGCCGTATACACTGATGGGTGTGGGGCATCAGTCGAGGACGTCAAACCGTCCCTCCACAATGTTTCACAACACTATCACTATGAAGTCAAGAACCTATACCAGATAGTGAAGTGACTATTTGAAAACCATCAGGGGAAAGGGGATAACTATATTTGACCGCCAGAGTCACTTTCGAACCAGCATATGGAGACGAAAGACAGCCTGCCGTCCGAGGCTGGCACCGTCATCGTCGGTGCCGGCATCGTCGGCTGTAATCTGGCGTATCAGCTAACGGAACTTGGTCGCGACGACGTCGTCGTTGTCGACCAAGGCCCAATGCCGACTACGGGTGGATCCTCGACGCACGCGCCGGGGATTATGTTCCAAACGGCCGAGTCGAAGGTACTCAGTCAGTTCGCGGACTACAGCCGTCAGTTGTACTCCGAACTCGAGGGTGCCGACGGTGAACAGGCGTACAAAGAGGTCGGCGGCATCGAAGTCGCCCGGAGTGAGGAGCGAATGGACTTTCTCCAGCGCCGCGTCGAACACGCCGAAGCGTGGGGCATCAAGGACCCACAACTTCTCTCTCCCCAGGAAATCACGGACCACCTCCCACTGGTGAACGAAGACGAAATTCTAGGTGGCTACTATTCGCCGACGGACGGACAAGTGTCCGGCGTGGTGGCCTGTGACGCGCTGGCCCGGGAAGCGATGGACAACGGCGCGACGTTCGTCCCCCACACGCGCACCGAAGGCGTGGTGACCGAGGGAACCTCCATCGAGGGCGTCGTCACGGAACACGGCACCATCAGCTGTGACGAAATGGCCATCGCGACGAACATCTGGGCCCGGCAACTCGGCGAGAGACTCGGCGTCCACCTGCCGGTGACGCCCGTCGAACACCAGTACACGGTGACGGAGTCACTTAACGAACTTGCGGAGAGCGCCGTTGACATCACGGACCATCCGCTGTTCGAGAACTATGAGAACGTCTCCGGTGAGAAGGCCAAGCGCTTACTCGTCGGCCCGGACCGTCCGATTCTCCGGGATCAAGATAACGCGATGTACTACCGGACTCACGGAGACGCCTACGGTATCGGCTCGTACAACCACGAGTCAATCGTCCCCGACCCACAGGAACTCGGCAGCAACGACCCAGACGGCGAGCAGGGGTCTGTCCACGAGTTCACGGATTACCACATGAACACCGCGACGCACCCGGACCGGCTGGACAAGGCGCCGCGACAAGCCAGCAACGAACTCCTTCCGTCGACGAACGACAAGAACCTCGAACACAAGTACAACGGGATGTTCGCGGAGTCGCCAAACGGCCTCCCGATCATGGGACCGGTTCAAGAATACGACGGCCTCTGGACAGCGGCGGCCATCTGGGTCACCCACGCAGGCGGTGCAGGGAAGGCCCTGGCCGAATGGATGGAAAACGGTGTGCCGCGCCTCCCTGAAGGGCCAATCGACCTCGCGCACTGCGATGTAAATCGCTTCGACGAACACGAGGGCAGTTGGGACTTTGCCCGTGATATCGGTGGCGAGGAGTATCGCATCGTCTACAACATCATGCACCCTAAGTGGGTGTGGACGGGCAAGCAGCGCGACATCCGGAGGACACCGATGTACCACTCGCACAAGGAGTGGGACGCGGAACTGTGGGCCGAGGCCGGCTGGGAGGAACCCCAGTGGTTCGAAGACAACGCCGACCTGTTAGCGAAGTACGGTGACCAGATTCCCGACCGTGATGGCTGGGAAGGCAAGTACTGGTCGCCTATCGAGGGCGCCGAGGCGTTGAACGTCCGCGAGAACGTCGGCTTGCACGATATGACCTCCTTCAACAAAATGGAGGTCGTCGGCGAGGACGCCGGCGAGTTCGTCCAGTATCTCTGTACAAACGATATGGACATCAATGTTGGCGAAGTGAAGTATACCCTCATGTGCAACGAAGGCGGCGGCGTCCGCGCCGACATCACCGTTACGCGCACGGATGAGGACCGGTACCTCCTCCTGACTACGGGCCGTGAAGTAGGGAACAACCACGTCGCGTGGGTCAAAGAACAGTCCCCCGACAGCGTCCTCGTCAACGATGTCACCTCGAGCCTCGCCGCGATGGTCTGTACGGGACCGAACGCCCGGAAGGTGCTGTCGAAGGTCACCGACGTCGACCTCTCGGACAATGCCTTCCCATTCTTCACCAGCCAGCAGTTCTTCGTGAAGAACGTGCCCGTGACCGCATTGCGTGTCTCCTACGCCGGTGAACTCGGGTGGGAGCTGTACACGCCCTCCGAGTACGGCGAACGGCTCTGGGAGCACATCATGGAGGCCGGCGAAGAGTACGACATCCGACCGTACGGAAACGGTGCGCTCGATGCCCTCCGCATCGAGAAGGGCTTCCGCCTGTGGGGCGAGGACCTACACACTGAACACAATCCCTACGAGGCTGGTCTCGGCTGGGCCGTCGATCTAGAGACCGACTTCATCGGCAAGGAAGCCGTCACCGCAGCCGCCGACGGCAACAACATTGACCACAAAGTCGCCTGTCTGACGCTGGACGATCCCGAGGCGGTCGTGTTAGACAGCCGACCGGTACTCGACGGTGACGAGGTACTGGGCTACCTCCACAGCGCCGAGTACGGGTACTCCGAGGGCGCCTGCGTCGCCTATACTTACCTGCCGCCGGAATACGCCGAGCCTGGCACCTCAGTAGAGGTTCTCTACGAGGGCGAGCGCTACGACGCGACGGTCCGCGAGGAGCCACTCGTCTCCTGACAGGCCCGTCCTTAGCGCCGCTCCTAATCGTATCGTTCTACTGTCATACTGTGGTTCACGCAATACGCTCGAGAGTCTCATTCTCCCGGCCGGAACGTCCAAAATCCCAAAATTGTCGATTTCGATACTCTCTATACTTCTGTGGCTACTTCACGAAACAGGGCCATTCTCACCGTCGGTGTATTTAAGATAGTGACAGAAGGACTCAGAGACGAGATACATGAGCACAGAGGACCCACCATCACAGGCAAACACCGTCGTCATCGGTGCCGGTGCCGTCGGGTGTAGTGTTGCATATCATCTGACCGAACTCGGCGCAGAGGATGTGACAGTCATCGACCAAGGCCCCTTGCCGGTCACAGGCGGGTCGTCCGTCCACGCGCCCGGCATCATCTTCCAGACGTCGCCGTCGAAGATTCAGACAAAGGCGGCTCACTACACGAGTCGGTTGCTCTCGGACGCCGGCGTGTACAACGAGGTCGGTGGCATCGAACTCGCGCGAAGTGAGGAGAGGATGGACTTCCTCCGACGCCGCAAGGAGTGGGCGGTATCCTACGGACTGCCGGAGCCACAGCTCCTCTCGCCCGAAGAGGTCACCGAGCACCTCCCACTGGTGAACGAAGACGAGATTCTCGGTGGCTACTACTCGCCAACTGACGGCCGCGTCGACGGCATCTCGGCTCTGCAGTGGTACATAAGCGAATCCTCGGCGGACTTCTACGGTAACATCGAGGTTACCGACCTGGATGTTTCCGGTGGCGAGATACAGACCGTCGAGACTGACAAGGGCCGCATCGACTGTGGCCGCTGTGTCATCGCCACGAACAACTGGGGCTACCAGACCGGGCAGATGGCAGGGCTGGACCTGCCAATCGCGCCTGTCGAACACCAGTACGTCGTCACCGAACCGATGGAGGAACTGTCTGACGCTGGCTTCTCTGTCGGAGACAACACGACGGGACTGGATGTGCCCGGCGAGCGCTCCATCGCGGAGTACATGAGTGAAGCGCCGCACCGTCCGGTCGGTCGCGACCAGGACCATTCATTGTACTTCCGTACCCACGGCGACTCGCTGGGGATGGGGTCGTACAACCACGAGACCCTGTCCGTGGATCCTGAAGAGATGGGCAAGAACTCCGAGGAACGACAGGCGTCGGTCCGTGGGTTCACCGAGGAACACTGGACTCAACCGACCCACCGCAACCGCGACAAGTCTGCAAAGCAGGCCTTCGACGAACTGCTCCCTGCGAGCCAGGATCTAGACTACGAGGTCACCGAGAACGGCATCTTCGTATTCACGCCTGATGGGATGCCCGCCGTCGGCGAGACGGCCCAAGTCGACAATCTCTGGACGGCGCTAGCCATCTGGTGGACCCACTCCGGCGGATATGGCCGCATCCTCGCAGAGTGGATGGAAAACGGCACACCCCGCCTCCCGTCCGGACCAGTCGATACCGGTGGCATCCACGTCCGGAGATTCGAACCCCACGCAGGTGAGAAGGATTACTTCGTCGACCGGGGGGCGAAGCGCTACGAGCAGGTGTATAGCATCGTCGAACCGCGCTGGCAACCCGACGACCACCGCCGCCTGCGCACCAGCCCGTTCTACCATCAGGAGAAGGAACTGGGCGCCGAGTTCTACCAGAGCGGCGGCTGGGAGTCCCCGCAGTACTACGAGTATAACGAGGACCTCGTCGACGAGTACGAGGACCAGATTCCCGAACAGGACGGCTGGCAGGGCATCAACCGCTCGCCAATCGAGGCCGCGGAGCACCTTCACACTCGCGAGAAAGTGTCGATGTTCGACATGACCACGTTCAGTTCCATCATGGTCTCAGGTGAGGGGAGCGGCGAGTTCCTCCAGCAGGTCTGTAGCAACGACATGGACATCGACGTTGGGCAGGTCCGCTATTCGCTGCTACTGAACGAGGGTGGCGGTATCCTCGCTGACATCACCGTCGTGCGCCTCGACGACGAAGAGTACATGGTCACCACCGGTGGCGGCAACTCGCCGGGCATCCACGGCGGGTGGCTCGAAGAACACGCACCCGAGACTGTCTCGGTCCACATCGAAGAAGGCGCGAAGTCGACAATCGGTCTCTGGGGGCCGAAGTCGCGTCTCCTGCTCCAGCGATGTACCGATGCCGACGTGACCGATAATGGCTTCTCGTACTTCAGCGCGAAGCGGATGTACATCGGCGAGGTGCCGGTCATCGCCCTGCGCGTCTCCTACGTGGGTGAACTTGGCTGGGAGCTGTGGACGCCCACGGAGTACGGTCAACGCCTCTGGGAGACACTCTGGGAGGCCGGACAGGACCTTGACGTCCGTCCGATGGGCGGCGGCGCTCTCAGTTCGATGCGACTGGAGAAGGGCTTCCGACTCTGGGGCACGGACATCGACACCGACTCGAACCCGTTTGAGGCCGAACTCCCCTTCGCCGTTGACATGGACACCGACTACATCGGAAAGGAAGCGCTCGAATCGGCAAAGGCCGACGGCATCGATAACCACATCACGCCACTCACCCTCGACGATTCGTCGGATATCATGCTCTCTGGGCGTCCCGTTCTCAAGGACGACGAGGCTATCGGCTACGTGCAGGCCAGCAACTACGGGTACACCATCGGCGAGTCCATCGCCTACACGTACGTCCCGAGCGAGTATGCCGAGGCCGGTACGTCGGTGCAGGTACTCTGCGAAGGTGAGACATACGACGCGACGGTCCGAGACGAACCGCTGTTCGACCCCGGCCGGGAGAAGATACTCAGATGAGCCGTCACCGGTATCGTTCCACGACCAACCAGGGATAATCCTGATACACACACACCCATGACAACGTCAGAATCCGCAGAGCTGCCCGTCACCTACGCCGACATCGAGCGGGCGCGCGAACGCCTCGACGACGACACCGTCGTCAAGAAAACGCCAGTCGAACGGAGTTCATCGCTCGACAAGTTCGTCGGCGGCGAGGTGTACCTGAAGATGGAACACCTCCAGTGGACGGGGTCGTTCAAGACCAGAGGCGCGTACAACAAGATTTCACAGGACGTCGAAGAGGGCGTCGACGAGTTCGTCGCCGCGAGTGCGGGCAATCACGCACAGGGCGTCGCCCTCGCGGCGACAAAGTGTGGTGCCGACTCGACCATCTTCATGCCGGTCAACGCCCCACAGGCGAAGGTCGACGCCACACGCGACTACGGCGCGACGGTCAAACTCGTCGGCAAGGACTTCCAGGAGACAATGGCCCATGCACAGTCGGCCGTCAAGGAGAGCGACGCCGCCTTCGTCCACGCGTACGACGACACGGACATCATCGCCGGACAGGGGACCCTTGGTGCCGAGATGTACCAAGACTACCCCAACATGGATACCGTCGTGGTGCCAATCGGCGGCGGCGGCCTCATCAGCGGTGTCTCGACGGCCATCAAGCATCTCTCGCCAGAGACGCGAGTCGTCGGCGTACAGGCGACCGGTGCCGAGACGGTCCACGAGAGTATCGACAAGGGGATGCCTGTGACGCTTGACGAGGTCGATACCATCGCAGACGGCATCGCAACTGGCGGCATCTCCGAGACGACCCTAAGTATCATCCAGCAAAACGTCGACGACGTGGTGACCGTTACTGACACCGAAATCTCACGGGCCATCCTCCTGTTGATGGAGCGTGCTAAACAGGTCGTGGAGGGCGCGGCGGCCGCCTCCGTCGCCGCCATTCTGGGTGACGACCTCGATGTCACCGACGAGACGGTGATGCCACTGCTCTGTGGCGGGAACCTCGACATGACACAACTCCGGACGGTACTCATCCACGCGCTTACCGAGCGTCGGCAACTTCTGCGCCTTTGGGTCCGTATCGACGATCGACCCGGCGCCATGGAAGATATCTCGGGGACTATCGCCGACCAAGGCGCGAACATCCACGACGTGCGTCACGAGCGCTCCGTCGAGGATTTAGATGTCGGCGAGGCGTATCTCGTGTTCAATGTCGAGACCAGCGGCCAGGAACACGCCAATTCCATCGTGGAAGCCATCCGCGAGACTGGCTATCCCGTCGAAGATATAGCTAGGGCGGTCTGATAGGGCACTGGTCTCTCCGTTTTTCGAAGTGTGATAGTGTTCGTCCCGTTTTTCCTTCGAAGTATACGTCAAATACTGTTGGATTTCGTGTGAAATTACCTCTGCGCAGTCGGGGAAGTACGATTGCACCATAGGGTATACACGAACCTATGTTAATTCCATACGTCGGGGTGGAGGAATTGAAGAAGCCGTCGAGTCGGCCGCCGTCACGATAGATGACGGCGCCGCCAAACAGCACCGCCAGGAGAAACGACGTTGTGACCCAGAACAATGGGGATACGCCGGTGACCATCGTCGGGTCGAATGCCTGCAGGGACGCTATCGAAGATAGTCCCGTGAAAGCAGGAGTGGCGGCCACACGTCGGCTGTTGGCGTGGCGCTCAGTTTCACGATGGTGTGAAAATCTGTCGGTCGGCTCCGGCCTGAGGGCTGGCTCTCGAAGGCATCCGTTCGAGATCCACTATACGTCGTTCGCTGCTGAGACGGTTCGAACAGCCGCCGCGTTCTCCCTAACGTCGTGGACACGGACCACGTCGGCGCTCCGTTCAGCTGCCATCGTGGTCACGGCAATAGTCGGAGGTAGACGGCCCCCGCTGTGACAATCGACCCTCTCGAACATCGACTTCCGGGAGTGGCCGACCATCACGGGACAACCGAGCGCCCGTAGCTCTGCGAGACGGTTGACCAACGCGAACGATTCAGCGGCGTCCTTGCCGAACCCACAGCCCGGGTCGACAATAATCTGCTCTCGGTCGATGCCCGCCTGTTCTGCGAGAAGCACTTGCTCTCGCAGGTCGGAGACGACGTCGACGACTACGTCATCGTACGTCGCCGTCCGGTCCAGGTCGACGGGTGCCGAAAGACTGTGCATGAGAACCAGTGAGGCGTCGTGGTCGGCAACGACGAAGCGCATCTCCGGGTCCGAGAGGCCCGAGACGTCGTTCACGATGTCAGCACCAGCGTTCAGTGCGGCGTCTGCGACGGCTGCTTTCCGGGTGTCGACAGAGATAGGGACGCCCAGCGACGAGAGCGCTTCGATGACCGGGACCACGCGGTCTATCTCTTCGCTCACCGGGACTGGGTCGGCGCCAGGCCGGGTGCTCTCTCCGCCCACGTCAACGATGTCCGCACCGGCGGCGACCATCTCCTCGGTGCGTTCGACTGCCGTGTCGAGACGGTTGTACTTACCGCCGTCGTGGAAACTGTCTGGGGTGACGTTCAGAATACCCATCACTGCAGTACCCTCGGTGTCGATTGCTTCGAGCGACGAAGGACCGTCCAGCGCCGACTCCAGTTGGTCGGCGAAATGACCGAGTCCGTACCCCTCGTCTTCGAGAGCCTGTGTGAGGGCTCGTAATTGTGAGGGCGTCCCTGAGAGCGTCGTCGAGACTAACTTTTCCGGCGCACCGCGCTCGGTACGCACGCACGTGCCGCCGATGTTTTCTATACGCTCGCCGACGACTGTGGCCTGTTCGTGTCGCAGTGTGGTTGAGAGAACGCGCGTAGCCACATCCTCGTCGGTCGGCCCCATCGTCCCGTCAGCGGGCCACTCCACTGTCGGCGCGCCGCCGCCTTTCGGGACGACGGTCCGCGTCCAGTGGTCCCGTGCCTCCGCGACGGCGTACAGCGATCCAGCGACGAGTACGCAGTCGAATGCATCCGCAGCGGTTAACGCCTGCTCCGTCGCTTCTGGAACTGACTCGACGCGCCGGAGAACGTCGGCATTGCCGTCGAAGGCCTGGCCGAGCATCTCGACGTCGGCGGCCCGGTCAACCTTCGGTTGGGTGACGAAGACGGTATCGACGTGCGGGAGTTCGGCGACCATCCCTTCGATGTCCTTCATGTCCATCGCCGCGAAGACAAGATGCAGGTCGTCGTAGTCATACCGTGAGAGTAGATCGTTGAGCGTTGCTATCGCACTGGGGTTGTGCGACCCATCGAGGACGACCAGTGGGTCTGTCGAGCGTACTTCGAACCGGCCGGGCCACGTCGCACACCGGAGGCCGTCCGCAATCGTCTGTTCGTCGACCGACGCGACCTGTCGGGCGAGCGTCGCCGCGATACCGGCATTCGTCGCCTGATGTTCGCCCAACAATTTGAGGTTCGTCTCTACTGCCCAGTCGGGGCTGGTTATCGACACTTTGTTTTCGACGGCCGAGCGCATCCCATTCTCGACGGCGGTGACGTCCGCACCGTCCGTATCCACAGTGATCACGTCCGTCTCAGAGCGCACGGCGTTGAGAGCAGCACCCGTGGTGCCGGTCACGAGAGGTGCGTCTATGGGTGCGACCTGTACTTTGTCACGGGCGATCTCCTCGACGGTGTCGCCAAGTAAGTCCGTATGCTCCAGACTGACGCTCGTGACGGCGCTCGCGACGGGGTTGACGGCGCTGGTCGCGTCGTACCGGCCGCCGATACCGACTTCAAGAACGGCGACGTCGACGTCCTCGGCACCAAAGTGGAACAGCGCGAGGGCGGTGAGGACTTCAAAGTGGGTGGGCATGTCGTCGTCTGCCCGCAATCGCTCGATGCAGGGATCGATTCGCTCGACGAACTCGGTAACTCGCGTTTTCGGAACCTTCCGACCGTTGACTCTGACCTGTTCGCGGAAGTCGTTCAGTGCCGGCGACGTGAACAGCCCGACATCCAGACCGGCAGTCCGAAGGACACTCTCCAGCATACGGGCGGTACTCCCCTTGCCGTTCGACCCCGCTATCTGGACGCAGTCGACGGATACCTGTGGAGTCCCCAAGTGTGAGAGCATCCGCGCCGTCGTCTCCGTGCCCAGTTTGGGCCGACGACGCTGTAGTGACTGCAGGTAGTCGGCGGCCTCGTGATACTCCATAGCACATGTGGTGGGCTTCACCCTGATTAAAGCTATCGCCGTCCAACGGAACGACCTTGAACGAGTGATTTATTGGCACGGACTGTGAGATGCACGGTATGACTGTGGAAGCGACAGCCAACCTCGCGAGCGAGCAGCCCTACGTGACGTTGTTCGACGCGACGGTGCGCTCCGTCGACGGCTGTGACGTGACGCTGAATCAGACGTATTTCTACGCCGAGGGTGGCGGCCAACCGGCCGACAGAGGCACTCTATCCGGCATCAGCGTCGTCGACGTCCAGAAACACAATGGCGAGACGGTCCACACGCTTGCCGAAGCACCCGATATCGAAGTAGGCGCGACGGTCAGCGGTGAGATAGATGAGCAGTTCCGGACCTACAGCATGCGGGCCCACACCGCGAGTCACGTTGTCTACGGTGTCGGCCGGAAACTGTTCGATAGCCACGGCTATGGCGGGTTCGACATCGGTGAGGACAACATCCGCCTCGATTTCTACGCCGACACCGACGCCGACGGGGTGAACGCGCTCACGTTCCAGCGCATGGCCAACGAGGCCGTCTGGGACGGCCGCTCGGTGGAGTGGTACGAAATGGACACCGAGGAGGCGCGCGACGACGACGACATCGTATTCAACCTCGGAGACGCCGACCCAGCCGACAGCGTCCGTATCGTGGAAATCGATGACTGGGACATCTCAGCCTGTGGCGGCACCCATGTCCGGAACACGAACGAAATCGGTTCCATCGAAGTCATCGACGTCTCGAACCCGGGTGCGGACCTCGTCCGCGTCGAGTACGCCGTCGGGCCGTCGGCGATTCAGCATCAAATAGACCGGCGGCGGAGCGTCTCTCGCGCCGCCGACATGCTCGATACGAGTGTCGAGGACCTCGCACAGCGATCACGAGAGCTACTGGAGGAAAAGAAGTCGCTACAGGCCGACGTGGACGAACTGCACAAACGACTGCTGGATGCACGCATTTCCTCGCTGGCGGCCGACACGACGACCAGAGACGGGCAAGAATGGCTGGTTGGCACTGTTGACAGTGTGGGACCAAACACCGTTGCCAACCGCGTGGGAGCGCTCAACGAGGACGCCGGAGACGTGGTCGTTCTCACCGGGCGAGACGGATCGACGTTCGTGGTCGTCGGCACGGACGGCGAGACGGACGCCAACGCGGTCATAGACGACGTGACTGGCGAGTTCGGCGGTGGCGGCGGCGGCCAACCGACGCTCGCTCAGGGTGGTGGCCTCGACGCCGATCCAGAGACAGTCGTCGAGTATCTACGCTAGGAGTGACGCGGCCCCACGACGGGAGAGAGATCTCGTCGCGTCGGCTGCCAGATCCGACGAGCGAACTGACTGGTCGCGAACACATCCTATTCTGAACTTGTCATATGTACTGATATCATTACGACGGTACAGAGAACTACCTGCTTTCTGGTTGAAGCCCCCACCTCACAATGCATCTATGTGCTCGGTACGGACGAGATGATGGAACACTAACTTGTCGTGTAAAACGGACTATCAGCGGATTCGCTGGACGGGGTCAGTGGCCGTCCCGCGTAATGCCGTGGCGCCGAATGGCTTCACGGAACTGGTCGTGGTCCGACTCGCTGAATGTCCCTGTCTGCTCTCTCGTCGTCGTTTCCGTCGATGTCTCCACGCCGCGCATTACTTCACACATATGCGTCGCCGTTAGTTCCACAGCTACCCCGCGGGCACTAAGTTCGTCGACGAGGCCCGTTGCGAGGTCGTGTGTCAGCGCCTCTTGCGTGGTCAACTGGCGTGATTGCCACCGAACGTAGCGGATGAGTTTCGAGAGGCCGACCATCTCCTCGTCCGGTCGGTACGCGACGTGGGCAATGCCCTCAAACGGAAGCATGTGGTGTTCACACATGCTGTGGAGCGGGATTCCGGTTTTGATCACTAGACTGTCCGTCTCCGCTTCGAACGTCCGCATTACGGGCTTCGCTTCGTGACGCGTTCCCTCGGTCAGTGTCTCCAGCATCTCTGGGACGCGACGGTTCCACGTGTCGTAGATACCCGCTTCGTCGGGATTGCGTCCGACCGCCTCAAGGAGCAGTCGCGTGCCCTCACGTGCCTTCTGTTCGTCGAATCCGGCCATCGGACCGGTCGTCTCGCTACCAGTATCGTACTGGAACTCGGCTTTCTGTTCCTGCGAATCCATTACGTCGGACAAACAGAATCCAGCGTATAAATCTACTGTCGGCGGAGGCGAAATCGGCTCGTGGCCGGTGTGCGTAACAACGATAACACTGTGAAAATATAGTCAGAAAGTTTGAACTACCACATAAGTTAGAACTGAAGTTTCGTGAGAATGGACTGCCCGGCCTCAGTCGTCGCTGGCCACACCCCCGGCGTCCGCAGCACCGTCTCGTCAGTCTCTGGTCCGAGCGGTTCCAGACGGACGTTAGACATGTTTTTTGGAGATACCCACTGTTGGGTCAAAGGTCTCCCCGGTGAGTTTGTTCACCGCGCCAGCCGCGAAGTGCATCAGGATGAAGAGCGTCCCCAGTCCCACACGCTTGGGGGTTGCGCCTTCACGGCGATAAAGCCCCGCCGAGACTCAACACGAGCGTACTCGCCGTCGATGACGCCCAACTGCTCTGCCGTCTCCAGGTTAATTTCGACGAAGCTCTCATCAACATGGCTGCTCAGCCCCTCGATGCGGCGCGTAATCTGGCCTAAGTGCCAGTGGTACAGCACACGCCTAGACGTCAGCGTCAGCGGGAACTCCTCGTCCACGTGAAACGCTGTCTCTACAGTTTCGGTCCGCTCTTCGACGCGTTGACCCACCATCTCGCCGGCGGTCCGTTCGGTCTGCTCGGCGAGAGAATTCACCCCGTCGACGACGACGGCAATCTCTCTCCGTCAACAGCGGTTCGGTCACCGCCCGCACGCGCGGCCTCGATGTTCGTGTTCAGCGCCAGCATAGCCGTATCGATCTGTCCCCTGATAGCGTCGAGTTCGTCGAAAGCCTCGTTGGCTGTCTCCTGCCCATCCCGTCCCGTGTCCGTGGTCTCCTCGTCTGTGGACGCGATTGTCGCAGCGGTCAACGTTATCACCTCAATAGTTTCCGAGAGGTCGGATATCTCCTCGGACCGCCTCCTCGGTCGTCGTCTACACGTGTTCCGATTGTAGCAACGGGTCAGCCGAATGGCTGATCGGACCAGCAAAACGGATGACGAAAACGGCGGCTGACGTCAGTTTGTCGTCGCGATAGCCTCTATCTCGACGGCAGCGCCCTTCGGTACGGCGCCCGCGCCGACGGCACTCCGGGCTGGTGGGCCCTCGTCGAAGAACTCGCTGTAGGCCTCGTTGAACTCGTCGAAGTCGTCGATATCGTCCAGGAACACCGTCGTCTTGAGCAGGTCGTCCATAGAGAGGCCTTCGGATTCGAGGATGGCTTCGACGTTCTCCATGCACTGTTCGGTCTGGTCGGCGACGGACTCGTCGTCCAGTAGTTCGCCGTCATTAGTTAGCGGCAGTTGACCCGCTGTGATGAGGATGTCGCCATTAGTCGTCGCCTGACTGTACGCGCCGACCGCCGCCGGCGCATCGTCGGTACTGATTGTGCGCTTCATAATCGCTCATTGCCGGGCCCATCTCTTAAATCCCGGTTGAGTGGCCCGTTAGTGCCACATCACGTCAGCGAAACGATCGGTTGTGGCGAATCGTGGCTACTGGTTGATGACGACGATTGCGGTCGACGGCAATCCAATGCCCGTGACTTTCTGGGCAGACACCGGTTCGCCCAGGATGACGGTGCTGATGACCGCCACGGTGACGAAGTACATCCCGCCGGTGCTCGAGACGCCGGCCGTCGACCCGACGGAGACGCTAATGAACGTCGAGACAACGCCGACGGCAGCCGCAACGTCCGCCAATCCGGAGTTCAATAACACTTGTTTGTGACCACAAGCGACGCGTCAGAGGTGACACTAGAAGCCGGCGACGACGGCCGCTGTGGCGTACGAGAAGAATGCCGACACCACTAGGTAAATCGTGTTCGAAGCGACGTTGCCGAAGATTATCTAGAACCCCCCACGCGACCATCGTGCTGAGGCCGGACAGACGGCCGATTTCATCCCTGTACCCCCACGTGTGCGACATCCGAGTGTCTCGTGACCGCCAACGCGGACACGGCCGCCGACCTCCAGACGGACGGGGCAAACGTCCTCACCGATGACCCAACCGACGAGAAGCGACCTGTGGGTCAGACGTCCGCGACGTTCGTACAGAAGTTCTCGACTATCCGCTTGCCGGCGTCGGTGAGAATGCTCTCGGGGTGGAACTGCACGCCCACGTGCGGTCGGTCGGTGTGCTGGACGCCCATCACAACGCGCTGTTCGTCGTCCGTATGGGCCGTCTCCACGAGTTCATCGGGTAGGTCGCAGTCCTCGACGGCCAACGAGTGGTACCGGCCGACTTCAAAGGGGTCGTCAACGCCTTCGTAGAGGCCCGTGTGGTCGTGTCGGACCTCCGAAGGCTTACCGTGGACAACCTCCGGAGCGTGTCCGACCGCCGCGCCGTGGGCCGCACACAATGCCTGATGTCCCAGACAGACGCCAAGCGCGGGGTAATCCGTTTCGGCGAAGACATCGATGGAGACGCCCGCGTCGGCCGGCGTGCCCGGACCAGGCGAGACGACGATGCCGTCGGGGCCGAGTTCGCGGATACCGGCTACGTCGATGGCGTCATTGCGTCTCACCTCAACGTCGTCGAATTCGCCGACGTACTGGACGAGGTTGTACGCGAACGAGTCGTAGTTGTCGACGATGAGTATCATCGAATCCCCTCCATGGGGTCGGACGTCGACTCAACCACAAACGATCCTTGCTCGCCGAGCGCCTCGTCTACGGCGTTGACGAGTGCACGGGCCTTATCGAGCGTCTCTTGATACTCCTCTGCCGGCACCGAGTCGTGTACGACACCGCCGCCGACGCGCAGCCGGTACTCACCCTCATGGTGGACCAGCGTCCGGATGGTGATGTTGAGCGTCGCCCGGTCGTCGAATCCGAAGACGCTGATGCTCCCAGTGTAGGGACCGCGACGGGTCGTCTCCACCTCGTCGATTATCTCCATTGTGCGCGGTTTGGGTGCACCCGTGATGGTCCCACCCGGAAACACGGCCGCGACGGCGTCGGCGATGCTCACGTCCTCACGCCGTTGTCCTTCGACCAGTGAGACGAGATGCATCACCTCGGAGTAGCGGTCGACGCGGCGGTACTCGGCCACGTCGACCCTGCCGTACTCGCAGACCTTCCCGAGGTCGTTCCGTTCGAGGTCCACAAGCATCGCGTGTTCGGCCCGCTCTTTCTCGTCGGTCGTGAGGTCACATTCCAATTCGTCGTCCGCCTCGGGTGTGTCGCCCCGGGGCCGCGTGCCGGCGATGGGTTCAGTCAGGAGTCGGTCACCGTCGACGTCCAACAGGAGTTCGGGGCTGGCACTCACGAGGTCGACGCCTGGGAACTCCAACAAACCGGAGTACGGGGCCGGATTCACGCAGCGGACGGCGTCAAACGTCTCGACGGGATGGACCGCCGCCGGTGCCGTCAGTCGGTGAGAGACGTTGGTCTGAAACGTGTCGCCGTCGCGGACGTACTGCTTGATTTTCCTGACGCGGTCGGCGTAGGCTGCCTCGCCGCACTCGCTCTCGAAGGTGGCCTGTCTGCTCGCGGTGGGCTCCGACTGGACATGCGGGTCGCCGTGGAGGGCGGACTCGGCGAGCGCCGTCGCCCGTTTGACGCCCATCTCGTAGGCCGCCTCGGTGGTGCCGTCAACTACCGGGCAGGCGGTCACGCGAAGCGTGGCATCGCCGTTGTGGGGTTCTTCCCACGCAGCGACGCAGTCGAAGACGCCGAGCTGGAGTCGTGGGAGACCGTCGGCGACGGTCGTCTCTGGGATGTCTTCGATTTCGCGAGCCACGTCGTAAGAGAGCCACCCGAACGCGCCGCAGGGGTAGGGCACGTCACAATCACCTCGGACGAGTTCCTCCCGTTCAAGGACGGCATCGATGGCCTCAATAGACCGGCTGGCGTCCCCATCCGCTGTCTCGTCGGACCCGACTTCGACTCGTTCGACCGGGTCGACAGCGAAGTACCCCCACCCGGGCTGGCCACCAGTTGTCTCGAGATAGACGCCGTTCCCCTCATCCGTTCGTGCGCGCCGATAGGCATCGAACGGGTCAGAGACGGTGATACGTACTTCGACCGGCACGCGGGCACCCTGTGGTGCCGCCGCGGCCGTCTCGACGAACATAGCTTGCTCCGTGACGGTTCGTATATCACTCATCTGGTACTAGGGCCTCCACGAGGGCCGATATGCGACCCTCGGTGTGGTTGTGTAACACCATACACAGAGTCCGATAAAAACTTTGCGTGGCCGGGGAATTCGACCGAAACGATGTTTGTTGGGGAACATATCGGGCCGATCTCTGTACGAACATCGGATGGTATTTCAACGGGTGGACTATTCCCCATCCGCGGTTATATCGTAGCGGACTGAGTTGGTGAGCGAGTGCGGTGGCCACACAGTCAGGGTCGACTGGTGTCGGTCCCAATTCGATTGAGCAGTGTATGGTGACCGACACCGCCACCCACGACAGTGACATCACTATGACTACGATAATCGACGGAAACGAAATCGCGGACCAGGTTCGAGCCGAGGTGAGTGCGTATACAAATACTCTCGCAGAATCGGACGTGCGTCCGGGCCTCGCAACGGTGTTGATGAGCGACGACGGGGCCAGCGAGACGTACGTCTCGATGAAACAGCAGGCCTGCGAGGAGACGGGTATAAACGGCTTCCACCACGAAATCGACCCGGACGAACCCGCGGAAGTACTGTTTGAACGCATCGATGAGCTGAACGCTGACCCGACGGTCCACGGCATCCTCGTCCAGTTGCCGGTCCCGGACCACGTCGACAAGCGTGAGGTTCTCCAGCGTATCGACTCGAAGAAAGACGTCGACGGATTCCACCCCGAGAACGTCGGCCGGTTGGTTGCCGGAAACGCCCGGTTCAAACCCTGTACTCCTCACGGTGTCCAGAAGATACTGGCCGCTGAGGGCATCGGGACGGAGGGCAAGGACGCAGTTGTGGTCGGACGGTCGGATATCGTCGGCAAGCCGATGGTCAACCTTCTCGTCCAGTACGGTGAGGGCGGCAATGCAACGACGACGGTGTGCCACTCCCGGACTCAGAACCTCGCCGAGAAGACCCGGAACGCAGACATCGTCATCGCGGCGGCCGGCGTCCCCGAGATGATAGACGGCGACATGATTCAGGAAGGAGCGACGGTCATCGACGTGGGCATCAATCGCGTCGACGCTGACAACAACAAGGGCTACGAGCTCGTCGGCGACGTGGACTTCGAGAGCTGTCGGGAGAAGGCAGGCGCCATCACGCCTGTACCCGGTGGCGTCGGGCCTCTCACCATCGCGATGTTGCTGTACAACACAGTCAAGGCAGCGAGCCTTCAGTCTTGCGTTGAGGTCGGCTTATCCTAGTCGACGTTCGGCCACCGGTCCGAATGGCTGTTCCACGACGTCTTAGTGTCCCGATACGACGAGGTTCGTTGAACACTATTGTGTCTCGACCGCGCCACACTCCGGGCAGACGATCTCCACGTCGCCGGACGAGGATCCGACCGACTCTATCAGGTTGTGTCCGTCAGCGCACTGTTCGTGGAGGTACACCTCGTGGTTGCCGTGTTGGTTGAGGATGATATGGTCCCGTTCCGAACCCGAGACTAACCCGTGGCAATAGTGACACTCTCCGCTCATACCCTACGGTAGTAATCCGAGGGTAAATAACTAGCCCGCCGACCGGCACAGGTCTCGACGT
Organism: Haloarcula amylovorans; assembly: GCF_004681185.1. Classification (GTDB taxonomy): domain Archaea; phylum Halobacteriota; class Halobacteria; order Halobacteriales; family Haloarculaceae; genus Haloarcula; species Haloarcula amylovorans. The sequence goes on from NZ_SRIF01000007.1 coordinate 129,961, forward strand.
CGGCGTTCGCTTGGGGGCTGGGTAAGTTGGCTCAACACTTGCACAACTAAGGCTTTGCAGCGTATTCAGCCGCCGGGGGACTGACCCCACGCGGCGTTTCTTCACCGATTCACTGAGAAACATACTGTCGACGATACAGAGCTTCTCGTGGATGCTGGCGACTATCTGACAGCCCTTGCCCGCCAGGAATTGAGCGGTCGGCTCGACTACCATATCCGGAACCACATCGAAAAGTAGTTCCAGACCGTTATCAGGCGGATTGACCGCTGTCACACCTTCTGGCGGGGCAGTCAGCGAAGCGCGGAATAGGAGAACCAAGCCTTTCACCGTTTGTTGGATTAGCTGTAGTGACACAGCACTTGACCAGCCAGCTGTACCACACCCGATATTGTATCGGGCGTGAGCGATTGTGGACTCGGCAGACTCGCTCGCATATGCGAGAACATTGTCCAGCAGCACTCCACCGCCTCGGTCTCTGTGATATCGCTGTCAACATCGATGGGAAAGAGAAGATCGTTAGTCCTATGCTGTTCTCGATACGTGCGTGGTAGCGAGCGAGGCGATAGCAAAGCGAAAGTCAAATAGTTACTTCATCCGCCACTTATACGTCAGAATCGACTTCAGCAAGGGCTTCTGTCGCAACATCTCCTAATTCCCCGGCTTCGATATGTGAGTACCGCTCTCGTACCATTTCCTCTGAATTGTCGAGATAGCGAGCCGCAACGGTATAGCCAAACGCACGAACGAGAACTTCACCCATCCCGCGGCGACCGCCGTGTGGGGCAAGATAGTCGTGTTTCGGATGGTCGATGTCGATTCCGCGATTAATGACTGATATAGAGCCAATACTGCCCCAAATATCACATAACGCCCTAGCATACCTAACGCTCTTAGATAACTATCTTAGCCAACTGTCTTAGATTAGTGTCTTAGACAAGTGTCGTAGGACAGTTGTCTGACGTAGATACTTATCTTAGAAAGACACAGATGTCTCTATGCTGAGTTATACGGTCTACAGTGAAGCTGGCGGCGTCGGAAAGACATCACTGGCTGCAAATCTCGCCGTCGCGCATGCTCGCGGCGGCCTCAATCCTCTCGTCGTCCCACTCGATCCACAGGACGGTGACCTCTCCAGACTACTCGGTGTTGATGACAACCGGGCAGACAGCAGTGCCGATAATCTTGTTCGGCACATGGTCAATAGTCCACGTGGTCCGTTCGACGAACTTGTTCGAACTGCGGAGGGCGTCGATATCGTCCCCGAGCACAACATGCTCTCAGATCTGTCGAACCACCTTTCGCGCGAGCAGTCCAAGGCTGAGGACCTTGGCGACGCATACAACATTTACGCTCAACTTCGACGAGTACTGCGCGACGCTGACGTAGGTGGGAAGTACGATGTCCTCATTTGCGACCCTCCCGCAACAGAGTCCGACCACCTCTACAACGCGATCTACGCGACGAGGAACCTCGTCATTCCAGTTGAGCCTAGCTGGAAGGGGCAGGCCAGCGTCGAGGGACTTGCGGACCTCGCGACCAACTTCGCCGATCAGTTGAATATTGACCTCGGTGTCCTCGGTGCTATTCCAAATGGCGTCAAGAACACGAGCGACCAGCGAGAGATGATCGAGGATATCGAATTCCCTGTTCCAGAGACCATCGCTGATAGAACGTCACTGATGGAAGGCTGTTGGCGACGACAGTGCTCGGCATTTCATTATGTCCAAGAGCATCGCGACCGCCGTCGTGACTACGAGTTGGAGACGCTAGCACAACTTGACCGCCTCGCCCGGTTTCTTGAAGAACAGGGTGGCATCGAAGCACCGAATCCACCGGAACCCGGCGCACTGGAGGAGACAGCATGACTGGGTTCAAATCAGGAGCAAGCGATGACGACCCACTCGGCAGCAGCGATACTGAGACTGATGAAGCCGCGGAGGCCGATGAACGCCAGCAACAGGAGACAGTATCTCGCGACTCTATTAATGACGACATGACGACATCGACGGAGACCGAGTCCTCGACTAGCGGCGGCCTGCCATGGCTCTACTCCCGGTCCTCGATTACGGACGGTCGAGAAAAGACTGTCCAGTTGCACCTTCAGCAGTCCACACTCGATTTAGAGCGGGCAGCTCGTCGAGATATCGAGATCGATGACACAGTCAAGAAAGCCGACCTGCGAGAGGCTGCGGTCATCGTGGCCCTTGACCGCCACCTCGAAGATGTCGCAGATAAGCTTCGTGAGTGGGGCTACGACGCTGAGTGACACAGCTACCACATTTCGGTGTTCGGGAGTAGGAGAAACCTCAGTATTTTCTGGCTGTCGTTCTCGATAGCGTGCGCTACGCTGGTTACGGAACCGAGTGATTGGGACGTCGGTGACGTCGTCGGCACCGGCAAGAAGCATCCCCTCGACATGCGCTGCGGTACCGAGTACAAAGGCATCACTGAGTGCTGTCGAGTATCGGAATTTGACTCCGTCCCGAGGTGAGGCGCTATGCAGCACGAAATTCGAGAACTACACGGGTCTATCACAGTTGCTCGTTGAACATCAGCTCGCATCGCTTGGTGAGATTTGTCTCCTCTCGGCAGGTGGAGAGAAAGGTTGATTCAGTTGCTTCGCCCTCACCAGGCGAGCTTCGGGTGAACTAACTTGGAGTCTAGCCCCGAGGGACGCGGCCTGTTCGGTGGAGAGTGCATTATTGACACCTTCAAAACCAGCGGTATGGATCACGCACTGGCCGAGACATCATCGGTATCGAGGTCGTCAACGAGTGGGTAATCGATATGCATCTCGATACGGTCGAACGGAACAACAGGACGCATTGCCCCGCCAGGGCCACCTTCTTCGAGGTCAAGGATGCCGAGGACCTCCAGATGCTTGAGGTCAGCATGGACGTCGGAAACATCACGATCGACGAGCCGGGCAGCCTCACGCATGCTCTGAGGGTCGTGTTCCGCAATGGTCTGGATTAGATCCAAGCGCAATGGGGTGAGACTATCGATGAGATCGTCGTAACTGCCGAACTGCAGTGTTACTGCTTCATCAGAGTCATCGAGCGTGCCCTCCTCGCCTGCTTGAACGAAGTCTATCGCGTCGTTTCGGAGCTGTTCACGGTCGCCAACAGTGATGTGGAGCGTGGTCATGGTTAGATTGGGTTTGATTCAGTGGTCAGTAGGGTCGGTTTGGTCCGCCATCGACGGCCTCCCAGTGTTTGTCAGCAATCGCCCAGAACTCGACAAGCCGCTCTTCCATTCCGGGAAACTCTACATCGTCGGCGTCACCGGCTGCGGTATGATGTTTTGGCCTTTCGTATCTTCGTGCGCGTTATCGTACCGAACGAGCGTCAAGTCTTCTAGGGTACCTAGATGGAGCGTGTGCTTCCAGCCCGAGGGATAGGTCTCGGTTTCGTCAGTCCGGCGAATAACGACGTTCTCGACGAGGCCAGCTTCGACGTGTGTATACTGGAAGGTTAACTCGCTGCCCATCTACTATGTGTTGGTTCTTCTCCCAACACCGTAAAGGTGTTGGGTAATCAGCCAACACCATTTTTACGTCTGTCACACAGCCCCAGATACAAGTGTCTGACTCAGAGTTACGGCAATCGTCTTCTCTATGAGAACACATCCAGAAGCTGCTTTGCAGTGGCTCGTATACGAACTAGCTGAACTGATCTAGATTTTGATCGACCATCAGTTCTTCAAGTCGGTTATTTTCACTCAAAATGTTCAAGAGGAGATCCTGTTTGATGTCGAGTTCATATTGATAGTGTTTCCCGCCACTTCGACCTTTGTTAACTTCGTCAACATGCAGAAATCCTTTGAGCGAGAGCTGACTGAGACGGTTAAGTACAGTTCGCTTTGCTTTGACAGTCGTGTCCAGACGGGTAGCTATTGTTTCATACACCTCGTAGATTCGCTTTCGTCGAGCAGGGAGTTCACCCTGTTCGGCCAGGAGAGCGACAGCATAGAGCACGAGATGGCTCTGTGTGGGTAAATCTCGCAATTCGTCTTCGATCACGCCCTTTTCGACGAGGCTTATCGCTTCCCGAACATGGTCTTCGGTGACAGCATCTGCATCCTTTTTGCGAGCGAGTGAACCGGCATTATAGAGAATATCAAGAGCTCGTCGAGCACTGCCCGTATTCTGTGCTGCTGATGCCGCTACAAGCGGGATAACTCCACTAATGAGCATTCCCTCAACGAACGCTTTCTCAGCGCGTTGTTCGAGAATAGTCTGGAGTTCACCAGCATCGTAGGGACCAAATCGGATTTCGTGCTCACAGAGCGTCGATTTTACACGAGCAGAGAGATTGTCACGGAACTTGAAATTGTTCGAGATACCGATAAGCCCTAGATAGGTGTTATTGATGTCTTGATTGCTCCGTGCTCGGGGAAGCTTGTAGAGCAGATCGTCGTCTGTCCCAAGGCTGTCGACTTCGTCAAGCACGATGTAAAGATGGGTTGCATCAAGTGCATCTATTTCCTCCCAGAGCATATCATAGACAGCTGCATTGGAGTGACCAGACATGCTGATCTTCTGGCTCCGCTCTCGGAAGGAATTGACTAGCTTCACCGCTGTCTGATACGACGTTAGCTCTTTGCAATTTGCCCAAACGACTTCAACGTCAACGTCGTCGAATTGCTCCATATCCTTCGAGAGTTCGTTGAGAATCATACGTGTGGCAACCGTTTTGCCGACACCTGTATCTCCGTAAACGAAGATATTGCGGGGGCTGGCCGCATTTGCGACCGGTTGGAGGGCTTCGATATAGTCTTCGCGTTCCTCTTCACGCTCAATTAACTCATCTGGCGTATACTCCTCTTGGAGCACTTGCTCATTTTTGAACACTTTTTTTGAGCGTTCAAAGGTAACCATGGAAACGCATACCGAGACAAGCATGATAAAACCACCGTTGCGAGTGTTGCGAGTGTTACCTTCCTTTATATAACACACCCCCTCCGTTTTGCGAGTGTTCCTCGCCACAGAGAATGTAACCACCGAGGAACCCACTCTATCGTGCAGTAATTACTGCGGATTGCGATCTGTTCTAGTATCTAGTAAGTTGGATGCTGTTGTTTATTATTATATTAACGTTTACGCTAGTACTAGTTATAGCCGGTAAGTTAGAACGAGATAATCACTCGCTGTATGCCGACTTACTCTCTATAGAGGGGTAGTTCAGTTGAACTACCCCTCAGTCTTTAAGTCAAATCCAAAATCTGCTCAAGAGTTGTCGGAGACAATTTTTGAGAAGAACACTCGCAAAACGGTGTGTGTGTCCTTTATATACCACCGGAACACTCGCAACGGTGGTGTCTGATGTCTAGTGTAGAGGCAACTTCTTTCTGCCATCCTTTGGCTTGTTTTGTTGTCTCTTCCACAGGTAGATATGCCGATAAACGGGCTGTAGCCTCTATCAGAACACTCGCAAAACGGTGTCCCCCGACTATATTTCTCGTCTCAATGTCAGATCTGCACAGACTTCTATTCTACAATCTAAATATTTTAGTATTCTCTGCTAGCATGAATTTTGTACATCTAGACCTCAGGTAGTGATTAAACACTCGCAAAACGGTGTCTCCGTTAGACTCTCGTCAAAACCAGTTCAAGATTCATCCTGTCGATCGCGATTCGCGATTTCTCAAACCGCGCTCAGATAGCGAGCTAGCGGTGCAGAGTTCAAAGCAGCTCTCTCAGTTCGTTTGCGCTGTCTGCCGCCGGTGTTCTCTCGGAGCGGGTCGAGATCGACGTTGATGCCGATGACGGGAAGCTTCGATTCTGCGCCGACGGTGGTATCGATAGCGTGGTCTACCGCCCTCAATCCCAGGAACTGATTGCGTTCGAGCCTGCCGACGCACTGGCGCGGCTCGGGACGAGTCACCTCCGCACCATCGACCATGCCCTGCCGGGCGAGGCCCCTCGTAAGCGAGAGGTGGGCCAGCACAATCCTGTGCATCTCAGTGTGCCATTCCCCGACGCCGAGGGTGTCTGTCAGTTCATGGTCGCACCGACGCTGCCGACCTGACTGCGCTCTCCGCTGGAAGCTCCGGACACAGTGGTGTGTTGCTAACCAACAAATCCGTGGATAGCTCGCTGACTGTTAGTTAGCTTTCTGTCCCCCTGCCGAAGTGAGGGGGCAACCTCTTGAAACATCATAGACAAGATGATTCCAGAGTACGAACGATTCGAGCGTCGCCAACTAGCCATCGACCGTGACACAGGAACGGATTCACTCTGTATCGACGAGTCACTCGCACACGAGCTTGTCGAGGACCTCCGTGCTGCGGGAGTTGTCGACGTCATCCCAGAGGAGCAGCTGCTTACTCACTCGCCGTCAGGAGAAGTGTTCGAGTCGAATCAAGCGCTCGCGTACTTTCATGCGGGCTGGGAGGCTGCAAGCGAGTAGCCTTGCTACGTTTCTCTCACAGCTAACGTATTGTCTCGGAATGTTAAATCACCGAAGTATTTATATTTATGTATATTAATTAGGTAGGTTGATGGGGAAGAGTGTCTCACGGGGTGTGCTGGGAGCATCGAATATGGACAGGGTCCTCGATATGTTCGCCAAGCGCCAGCGGCGCTTGATTCTGTTTGCTCTCCAAGATGGAGCGACGAAACACGAGTCTGACTTCGTGTTTCGCGGCGCAGACAGCGAGGACGATCCACAGCTCCAGCTGATCCATACTCACCTCCCAAAGCTGGCTGAGGCGGGCTATATCGAGTGGCACCGGGAAACTGGCGAGGTCTCGAAGGGACCTCGGTACGACGAGATCGAGCCGCTTCTTGATTTGATTGAAAATCACGCAGACGAACTGCCGCCTAATTGGCCTTAACTTGTCTTCAGGAAGACCGAGAAACGGTTGCTTCCTATCCTATTGAGGGATCTACTTCTTCCGCTAGCAATGCGTCCAGGTAATTGCTTGATTAGTTTGAGTCCGTACTGATCGTTCTCTATTCAGCAGCAGCGCCGCATCTCTCACCGGTAATACGCGCAACAGCGTGGATTTTCTGCCCCCCCGAGGGAGGTGCGGGGGCGTACCTGAGAGTGCGTCCCGATACAGACCAATGGCGACGATCCAAACTGACATTTCCGACGCAGCGGCGGATAGCCAGCAAACCACGCACTCTTTCGACGATTCAGATACCCGAGCCGACGACATGCGCGACCAGCTCGATGCATGGGTCGAGGACCTCGCCGATCTGACCGACGAGGCTCAGGCTAGCGAGCAGTTCCAGCAGTGGCTCGAAGTCCAGAGCAAGTTCCACGATTACTCGGCCCGGAACACGCTACTCATCCAGTTGCAGTGTCCCAATGCGACCAAGGTCGCCGGGTACAATACGTGGCAAGCAGAGTTCGACCGGCACGTCCAGCAAGGCGAAGATGCGATCTGGATCTGGGCACCGATCATCACCAACAAATGTCCCGAGTGTGGCAACTCGCCATCCTATCACGCAAATACGGAGTGTGAGTACAACGAAACCGAACCTGACGAGTGGTCACGCGGGTTGGTTGGGTTTCGGCCAACCAGCGTGTTCGATATCTCCCAGACCGAGGGTGAGCCGTTGCCCGACCTCGAAACCGAAGCCTATGGTGATGCAAATGGGCTTGTCGAAGAACTGTTGGCCGCGACCAACGCTATCGGTGTGGATGCAATTATCGTCGCTCCCGACCAGTGGGAGCACGGCTCGGCACGTGGGGTGTGTGAACGGCGGAGTCTGACAACGACAAACCCGGTCGTGGAGGTAATCGACCGTGAGAATCGGGCGGATCTTGCGAGTACGCTCATCCACGAGTTCGCCCACGCGGCCATGCACTCTGCGGACGCCCTTGAGGAGTTCGAACAGTTGCTCGCCAAGTACGAAGCGGAGTACGGCGACCAAATGCGAACAATCCAGCCGACCTGGAATGGCAAGGGCGACGCCTAGACGTTCTATTGCTTTGTGGACTCTGTGAAGCCCTCCTCTTCAGATACTATTTGAGATGAAACAGCTGTTAGAGAGAACGTGCGTACAGTGCAACCTTTTTGTCTGCCAGTAGAGAGGAGACAATATGGAGAAGACAGAGGCAGAGCTTCTTGGCGTGCAGTTGACGCTCGTAGGTCTGCTTCTCATAGTCTTCTTCGAGGGAGTCTTTCCGTATCCGTTTGTGGGACTGGTATTCGGTGCTGTGGGAACATCCGTCTTCCTGACCGCACTTGTTTCGGACACTTGGCCGTGATAGCTAAGACCGCTGTATTGACTATACTGGGTCAGGATCTATCATCTGCTAAGGATTTAAACGAAGTCTATTGTTTAGCAAGGTCGAGTAGAACTACGCCGGCTCGACCGGCCCGATATATTGGCTCTTGATCTGCTCGCCTTCTCGCCACAGCAGGTAGTAGTAACTCCGGCCATCGATGAGTTTCGTCGTCAGCGTTCCTTTTCCCGAGGGGACGTCTGCTTTGTCACGGGCAAGCTCAAGTGCCTCATCCCAATCCTCGTCATCATCCCATCTATCAGGGGCCTCTATGTATGGCTTGTCTTCGGACACTTGCTCGCCGTCGAGAGCCGTCACCAGCGCTTCGATTGCGACGACTGCGTCCGCATGGACTGTCTCTAGGTGCTCGTCATCAGTGTCAATCTCTTGCAGCGTCTCCAGTGCTCGCTTTGCTCGGTCAGTGTCGTTCATGCGCTAACCAACACAATCTGGTCACATAGACGTTATGACGTATTTTATTGCTCAATGTTGGTTAGTTATTTACCCTGCCGAACCTTCCGTTATATATCTCAGGCGGGAGTAATACTGCTCATGACATACGCGAACCATTCTAACGCTGTACTCGGCTTCACACTCAGTAGCTTCATCGCACTCTTGTTGATGGTCGTTGTCGCTGCCGTAGCAGATACATCTCTCGCTATTTCGAGGAGTGGTCAGTTAGCCACTCTTCAGAGCGAAATCATCAGAACCGTTGCGGGATTCCTCATGCTCCTCGTCGGCGGTACAGGGGTTTTTGTGGCGTCCCTCTGGGCCTGTACGCCCCAACGATATACACAAAATTCGCTGTGTGTCGCTACGAGCCGACACTCCACAGTGGCTACTCGCCCAGCGGCGTGACATCGAACATCTGGAGATGGGACCGAAGCCGGGCGTAGGCACCCTCACCACTCCCGGAGGTCACACAGAACCGGTTCGGCCGAGCAGAGTGGGGGTCGCCACCGGCGTCTATCCAGTGCTCCATCGTGAACTCCTGTGCGTCAAGTTCGTCTTCGTCCGTTTGAAACAGCGCTACAACCACGGGCGTTCCGTGATTCTCGGCTCGATAGGCGGCCTCAACTGCCTCGTGGTCGGCGTCGAACCGTGTCCATCCCTCGAACGTCGCTGGCGGGTCCGCAGCGAACGCTTCGATTTCCCGGCGCTCTTTCGTTGCTTCGACGGCATCCCGCCACGCCTGCTCGATATCGTCGAACTGGGATTGTTCAATTCCCTATAGAGTTTCCATCTCGATACAATCGGCTGCCCACGCTAGCACCGTTTTGGCCTTCTTCGCTCGCACGTCGGACTCCCCATCCAGACAGCCGAAATTCCGCTCTCGGGGCGCCAGTGGAAATGCCATCCGCCGCCAGTAACCGGGATCGACCGCTCGGTCCTCGCCACGGCCGGGCGCCCACTCGGCCATCGACTGGCAAATGTCCTCGTGGTGATCGAAGCCGGTGCGCCGACCAGCCACGGAGAGAATCTGTTCGCCGAGGTCGATTGTTCGCTCAGTCTCGTCGGCGGGCACTTCGTCGGGTCGCTCTATGTCGACGTAGAACGGAAGCCCATGTTCAGCTGCGATAGCTCGGTCAACGTCCCGTTTGATAGGTAGTTCATCAAGGAAGGTCAGTTCGACGCCGTCGGCTGTTTCAGCGTGCATTTTGAAAATGCCTCCACTCGTTGGAGGCCGCACAAAATCGACGAGCAAGAAGAAATAGAGACGCTGTCGAAATCCTTGGGGTCGAATGTATTCACACCTTCGGCCGGTCAGTACAGGTGAGCTACTCACCGTGGGTGCTGATTTTCTCCCTGAGTTCTGTCAGAAACCAGCTGCTGAATATAGAGCATGTATTCAGCAGTCGGGCGCTGCTCTGAGGGTCCGTGATACGGTAGAGGGACAGAATGAGCGCGCGACTCGTCAGAGCTACGATTAAACTGACTCAGAACGAAGACGGCGCGCATCAACGCTCTCTCGCGGCGTTCTCTGTGACGACTGTCGTCTCAATAGTCCCTACTCGCCAGCCTCACCGCTCCCACCCAGCGAGGCACAGACGGGAGAAAATCCACGGACTCTTCCAAATCCGGCATAAAAAGGTTATACGAATAAGCTACAGGCCAATACGGTCACGGGTCGTTCACTCGGTCGTATGGCAGCGAGAACACGTGCCGACGATCGAGACAGAGCGACTGACCTAGACTACACCTCCCGGACGAGTACGCCGAGGAACTCGGCGAACCTGTCTATGTGACGTTGGCGAAGGTTCCGGTCAAAGAGTCGGCCAATCCCAGCGCTCCCGAACAGGCCAAGATTCATGCCAGGTACGATATGGAGGAATGAGCGTCGTTTCTCTGAAGATGCAGTACGAAAATGATGGTTCGTACCGAACATCGCAAAAACGGCCGCTTACGAAGGGCCATATACTCAAACCGCCTACCTCACGGAACGATGACCGATATTAAAGCGGTTGTGCGAATCGAGCGTCCCGACATAGTGCTCACAGAGACAGTCACTCACGACCGAACTTCGAACGTCAGGTCAGTGTCAGAGGCAGGAACTGACCCAACGTCGGGAAAGTTCTTCTATCGCGTAGAGTCATCTGACTTCTGCCAGTTCGAGGCCGGATTGCGGAACGACCATACCGTTGGAGAATTCGAACAGGTTATTGAAACCAGAGACGGGAAAGCAATCTATAGCTTCGAGTATACGGACGAAGCGAAGGTCTTCTCACCAGTCATCTCGACCGCGAACGGTGTTGTTCTCGACATGGAGAACGACGAAAGCGCCTGGATATTTACAGTATGGATGCCCGAACGAACGAACCTGGCCAATCTCTGGGATCATGCACGACGGCACGACATCGACATCGAGTTACTGCACGTGAACGAATACGCCAGTCTGGGTAATACCGACGCCGGGTTAACCGACAGTCAACGAGAGGCACTCCTCGTCGCGTTCGAAGCGGGGTACTTCGAAGAACCACGGAACGCAACTCTCGGCGAGGTCGCCGCTGAACTGGACATCTCTCAGCCAGCAGCCGGTGGTCTCCTTCGACGTGGAATTGAGCGACTCATCGTATCGTCCCTGACGGAGGACAGTGAACGGACTGACTGACGATCGGAAATTCGACGACGATTCAGTGTGGCGCGGGACAACTATCACAGCCGGATGGCTGCTGCTCCTGTTCGTCGGTGCATACCTGATCACGCCAGCCAGTATCCTCCCGTTAGTGATGACCGACCTCGGCGTCACTGAAGCCACAGCGGCCGCACTCGTCTCGATGCCACAGGTCGCTGCAACAGTGATTGGTATCCCAGTCGGCATTTATCTAGACCGCGTCGAGACCCGCGCGACGGTTCCGGTTGCAGCAACCGTGCTGTTCATCGGCAGCACCGGTGACTGGTTCGCTGCGAGCGGGGGTACCGTCTCACTGTTGATTGCCTCGCGATTACTCGCCGGCGTCGGGATGTTCGTGCTGTGGGTGACCTGTATCAATGTAGCGGCGAGTACGTTTCCACCGACCAGGCGGGCGACGGCGACATCGGTAATCATCTCCGGCTATCCGGCAGGATACGCGCTCGGACAACTGGGTGCGCCACGCGTCGCCGCGATCGTGGGCTGGCCGGGGGTATTTCCAGTCTTCGGCGTCGCGGTGCTGGTGATGTCGTTCGCCTTCTACGTCGCTGTCGGGCGCGTACCGCGGTCCCCCCCGTCTACGGAGCCGATGACGCTACTCGATTTCAGAAGGGTGATTTGGAACCGGAACGTGTGGGCGGTCCTCGTCGTCACGATTCTGGGCTGCTCGCTGTACATGGTGTTCAATTCGTGGATGCCGACGTACATCACCCGTCGGTTCGGCGTCTCGCTGGCAGAGAGCGGGACGTTCGTCGCGCTGTTTCCTGCGGTCGGAATTCTCGCCCGGCCGATTGGAGGATGGCTCTCGGACGCAGTGCTGGACCAACGACGACGGCCCGTCTTCGGGGCCTCGTTCGTCGGAGCCACCGTACTCGCGGTCGCGATGTTCTACAGCACGACGATTGTGGTGCTGGTCGCGATACTCGTTCTCGCAGGGGTGTTCGTCCAGCTTCAGATCGGACTCATGTACCAGTCGGTTCAGGAATTTGTTGACCCCCGGGCTGCCGGGACGGCCGTTTCGCTCGCGAGCGTGGCTGGGTGGCTGGGGTCGTTCGTTGCACCCGTAGTGGCTGGAGAACTGGTCGCCACCACTGGAATCTACGCCGTCCTGTTCGTGTTCGCGGTCGGCCTCGGTCTGGCAGGAGGACTCACTGTCTGGCAGATGGCCGAGTCCGGCGAGTCGACAGCGCCAACCTGATTGCACCCTCTACCTCTTGCACAATATCTATTACAGATTTTAGACAGGTGGAGGCATTCTTCAGATGTACGCTGGCACAGCCGACGGAGTTGAACCGACCTTTCTCGACGAATCACCTCTCGAACAGGATATTGATTGAGTTATCGCAGCCGAACATGGGCTGCCATTCTACGTCGACGTAGAGTGACCTGAGGACGTCCCTGCTAACGAACCTGAGCGAACAATTGACCTTACCGAACGGATTCTCTCCGCGGCTGGTCGTCGTACAGGGTTTGGCTACCAGGAGGACATTCGGTCGTCGATGGCCGAGTGGGCACCTGAGCGGGACGAAACACGAGCAGATGATCCTGGCTACTGGCGACGGATGACACTCACTATGTCGCCCCGAGTGCGCAATTTTGGCCGTCTCGATGGACCTCCTGACGAGCGAGCGAAGAAGGCTGAGACGGTACTAGCGTGGTCGAGATCGTGTATCGACAAGGACCTCTTGGTAGAAATAGAGCGGTCTCAGTTCGATGATATCGAGCAGGCATGGGAGGATGCTGTCGTCGCCGAGAAAGAGCGCTGAGAGATCAAGGTATTTGCTCGGGACCCACCGGACACGTTCGAGGGCTGGACACGATTCGATGCAACCCACGACGCGGTTGACGTCGCGTATCATGCGAAGAACCATGGAACGCCCGTGGTTGCAGCGGTATTCCGGACGACCGAGGGTGAGCTTGATGCACAGGAGTTCACGCTAGAGCGCTGGATCGACAACGGAGGGGACCCTCGTTCCACTCGGCCGAACCGGCATTGTGTCACCAGTACTGGCGACGGAGCCTACGCTCGTCTGTGGTCGCATCTGCAGACCTTCGACGCCGAGTCAACCGATGCCATGACAGAGTAACTACACTCCGCTATCGATCTGTTTTCTGCGTCACCGCAGTGGGCTGGGTTTATAAATGAAGATGAGAACATCCATGTGTGTGACCAATCGGAACCCCGAGTTCGATCCGGCGGATATCCGTGGGACTGCCAGTTCCGACCCCAAGGCAGCAAGTGCTGATGGTGAGGAACTTTCCGGGAACTATTCAGGCGATAGTGCGGCGGATGATCCCGGTACCTGTGCAACCTGCTGGCGAGAGACACCCGATAGGCGGCCTCAATGTCCGCTTTGCGCTCAGAACGATGTTGCCGAATCGGCTGTCGAAGGTGGCGACACAGCTCGTTGGTCATTTGGCCGGGTTGTTGTCGCTGTTGTCGAGGCTACCAGCAAGTACCATGCGCGGGCGCTTGGGGCTGCAGCCTTTGCAGTGAGTGACGATCTGACGACCGACGCCGAAACGCGTGCTGACGTCAAGTGTCGGGCAGATTTTGACACCGAGCCAGCCCCACAGTTGACCACGGGGTGGCCGACACTCCCCGATGTTGTCCGGGTTGACGCGGCGGTGGGGCAGACCATCTTGTCGACCGCTGTCGAGGAAACTGAGTGGGATGACGCCCAGACCGAACCAGTGCTTTTCGTTGAGGATGGGGATGGGTTAGAGGAGTATAGCGAGCTCGAAGTGCTGCAGACGTTAGTCGCAGAGAGTGATGAGGGCTACTGGCTCGTGCCCGGTATCGTCCAGCAATATGCTGTCGGAGAGTCTGTCGATATTGCATCGGAGTTCTACTGTGTCGCGTGTCAGGAGCCGACGCCACACTCGTATACTGATCGGGACGGGATTGGCTCGTACCCGGTGGTCGGCCGGGCGATTTGGACCTGTAACGCGTGTGGCCAGTCGCGATTCGTCGACGAGGTTGCGAGTGAGACGAATCAGGAGTCTCCCCGTGAGTGGCTGCCTGAGGAGGTCTCGTCCGAGGACGTCCACGCCGGCGACCCGCTCCCACACGAAATCAAATTCGACCACCAGATCGGGGCCTACCGCGAGCGCCACGGGCAGTATCCGTGGGAATAAGTAGGCGGCCGATGACGCCTCTAAGAACGATGGTGTCTGAGTAAATGGAAATTCCGCCACAAATGCAGTGTCTATTCTCTGCTGAGATCGAAGAGGATGGTGCGTCGTTCGTCGTTGAGGTTCCCGATAGAGAGATTCAAACCGGTGATTTGGAGGTCGGTAAGACGTATCGGGTCGCGCTGCTCTCGACTGAGTCGAGCCCGCAACGACGGGCCGCCGGCGGCCAGTCGGATGATACACAGGGGCCGCCAGTCGAAGAAGGGGAGACGCGCCGAGTCGAAATCGAAGATATCGGTGAGCAAGGCGATGGGGTGGCGCGCGTCGAACGGGGGTATGTCGTGATCGTCCCCGACACGGAACTCGGCGAACGCGTTGCTGTTCAGGTTCAAAATGTGCAAGCGAACGTCGCGTTTGCTGTGGTGACAGAGCGGTTGAGTTACGACGAGTGACGCAGCGAGAGCGTTGTCTCTTGAGTTCGCCAGTCGTGGTGGCGGTAGCGCAGCGGCTTGAGAAAGACAATGTCCAGACCCGCCTTGCTCACACTGCTGGCTACTATCAAGAGACGCTATCGAGTCTATGTCGTGTTGAACGAGGCTGTGAGCTGTTGCTGTGTGCTGAGCCCGGTCTGGAATCGGTCAACGATCTGTGATTGATGGTCCTGACAGGCAAGCACAGCAACTGCGCCATCCTGGACTGGAATCACAGGGTGACGTGGGTTGTGGGCGGCGAGGTGACAGCTAGGACAGTTCACACCGCCAGCGGGGTGATGGTCGAGGAGTTCAGCTGTGTCTGTGGTCGTATACGCACAGATGTCGGCGAACTTAGTGAGATGAGAGTCACAGCCAACGAGCGGCACCGTGAGCTGGTCAAGGAGCAGGAATGATGGTGTGTCGTTTGACTGGAGCGCAGACTCACACGCAGGACATTGAACCGGCGGCTGACTCGGGAAGTCGGCCGATTGGATGGAAGATTCTGCTGGACACATACTGAGGAGTGTGGCCCGTCTCGGTTCCCCACGCGGGTAAGTTCTGGGAACCACATGTGGCTTCGTTTCCCTACTGAGTGACTGTACTACCCACGATCGGAGCTACAACCGAAGTTTAGACGACTGGGTCACACTTGCTAACCAACAAACGGGTGAGTCACACCGCTGTGTTGGTTAGTCTCGGAGACCGATCTCGCCATCGGTGACTAGATAGCTAGTAGCATCGTCTCGATTATATCAAAAATACAGCATAGATCTGGTGGCGACTTGCTGTTCCGCCGTGGAATCTAACTGCGGAACGGGCTCAGCTGCGTGTTTGCAACGAAAACGGCTGCCATTGTGAGACCAGTAAGAATAGAGCATTGTCCCCCATTGAGCGAATGTAGTAGCAGACTGCAGAACAAGCGAACTACCACGTTAGTGAGAGGTAGAGATCGTCGTCGACGGCGGGCCCCATTCGGGCCGAATATGTAGCGCTAGGTCGTAGTATTCGAGTGGCCAGGCATCAGGATCGGGGTCGTCCGGATTCGGGTCGAACTCGCCGAAGGTTGCGGGTTCCGGGCGTGGGACGTCAACCGTGTCGCTTAGCTGTTCGCCGAAAATGATGCGCACGTCGTGGCCCTCGTACTCTAGGGGATAGGTGTCCTCGCGCCAATCGGGCCACCGCGTGGCCTCGTCAGCAGTGGAGGGAGGGGACACAGGCTGGAGTGGAAGAGCCGTCGGCAAAAGGATTCGGCGATGAATTCGCTGTGTCAGGCTGGGGTGTTACTGTGGCGTGCCAGTCGCGGCTGCCAGTTCGTCGGTGAACGAAGTCAGGACTGCCTCGGGGTCTGGCGCCGTCGAGCGTGGCGCTGCTTCCCAGAGTTCGACGTCTAATTCTTGTGTGGCTGTTACCTGCCCGTCTGTGGCGGTGACCATGAGAATCGCCTGTTGATAGATGACGACGATTCGCTCGTCGTCGACGTCGAGGTGCTCGATGCCGGCTCGTTCGAGTGTGTCTCGAAGATTCGTCGGTTCGGGGAGTGTGTAGTGGTGCACTGGCGTCTCGTCGTCAGTCATAGTGGGTGCTACTGCCTGTTTGCATAAGTATATCCGGTAGTAGGGCGGTTTCTGGTGGCTCTCAGCAGAGTGCGATTGTGCTAGAACTGGAGTCGTCTTATTGCCCAGTACAGTGGTGTTCTGAGCAATATGACCGATGATCTGGAGCCAATCCAAATTGGTGAAATTAACGGGGAAATTATCAGCCTACAGTACTATGGTCAAATAGAATTCTTCCTCAGCGACGTGTGACGAACGTCTCAAGGTGGCAAAACTGTCAACTCTCCCGGGCGATCATAGTTTAGCAACCACATCATAGGGCCATCAATTATCAGGATCAGCCCCTACCGTTTCGTAACAATTACGAATCCGGTACTATCGACAGTTACCTCACATCCACAATACCAAAATTCGACCGTCCCCACCATCGATTCTCTATCTTCCGCCGTCTGAAATAGCGAATCCAAGGCATCAGGGTCTATCGTATCGAATAGTGGTTCAAGTGCTTCCTGCGTTCCATTGGCATTTGCTGTGATTGTCTCGCGGCCCGTAAACGCCGACACGGCCCAAATGACTGCTTCGGACAATGATTGGTCCTCGTCTGTGTGGTAGGTGTACTCTTCTTCAGTCAGCTCTTCACTGTTGGATTCGGATTCGGTCATTGACTTTGACTTTGAGACCAACGGGTGAATCACCATGGCCTCACCTAATTCGAGGTTTATATAGATGGTTCCTGAGCCAAGGTATTACGGAGCAGTGCTTGCTGGCCACGCCGAAGGCGCGATGACAGGGCAGAAGTCGAAATGTCAAGGCTTTCGGCCACAGCTTTCATCGTTGTCTGCCGTGGCACACTGAAATAGCCTTGTTCCAGGGCAGCGAGAAGAGCTTCCTGTTGTGCATCCGTGACGCCGTATCGATTGCTACTCCCACCGCCGTTTTCAGTTGGCTTCTCTTCATAGAGACTGAGCAACTCAAAATTCCTGTTCCGCTCGCGAGCGGCATCTCGCAAGGTGAAAAACGCTTCACGAGACGGAAACCGAGCCTGGAATTCTACACCTTCAGCCGTCAGAGTGACATTCCATGCTACGATGTCCTCTCGTGCGGTAATCTGATACAGTGTAGTGGCACGCCCTTCTTCTGAAAGGAATATACGGTATAACCGTCGATCTGGACGCTTGGCGAGACAGGAATAGGAGGCGATGGTTGGATCAGCATCAAGGGCAGTCTCGAACGTCTCGAAGTCATCACCAGAGGCCCAAAAGATGAATCTTTCTGGCTCCTCCTCCAACCTATGGGCATCTTCTATCTGGAGGACCATGTTGGGAACGGCTTGAAGCGCCTCAAAGGCCACTGGACGGTCTATGTTCATTCTGGCGATGTATGTCATTGCATGGCATTCGGTCTCCAAGAGAGATATCGGCTTCGCGTGAACTACTTAGCCGCCATGTTTTCCATCACTAATACTGGACTTGCTGACAATCAATTTACTCGGATATGGGAACTCACTCGGCAGTGCACGCTCGAAACCGGTCACTCCTAAAGAGCGACCCATCACTTCTTTCACGCCGATCTCAACTGAGAACGACTGCTCACTCTGCATCAGCTACCTATCGGCTGTTCCAGACCTTATCGTGAGCAAAAAACGGATGTAGAAGAGAGTCCGTATTAGCCAGTACCCAGAAAGCGCCTCACTGAACTAGCTGCCCACCGCCAGACCGGAGCTCGTCAGCTAGTGCGTAGTCTGCTGTCGATCCGTTGTTGTGAGAGGCTACGATGGTACGGGCGCGATCATCGCACCAGCCACGCGACCGCTGCGACGGTTGTCCGACAGCACCCATCGCGAGGTACCCGCTGAGTAGCATAGTGGGACTGGGTTCGACGAGTTTCGCGAGTGCGGCGCCGGCGACGCACGCCTTTGCGATGACGACTGTCGTGATTGTAAGGCCCGTGTGCTGGCCGGTGTTCATCGGACGACTCCTTAACGGAGTCGGTCGTGCTGGGCATCGCTAGTGGCACCAATCGCCCGTCGCGATATGTGCAGGCGGGTGTTGTGGCAGGTGGTGTGTTCGTTACTGGTCGGACCACTTCGGCGATCGATGGGTGCGTCCCGGTGTCTTGAGATGTATGGTGGACGCTGGGTCGACGCGAGCGACAGCGATGGTTCTCTAGCGGTTGTTTGGCTAGGGATGTCGCTGGTGAGTGGTATCCCGCGTCTCGTAGAATCACCCTCTCTCTTTTTACGTATAACTAGATACAAAAAGAAAGCATAACTTGGAGATATAGATATATAACAGGGGTATTCTGTAGTATAAACGTCTAGAAGCGACAAAAGAGATGAAAATAGCTATCAGATGGGATTACATCCGATATTTTCTTAGGGGGGAACTATCTCTGCCATCAAACTACTGTAACCCGCCCTTATCTCAAATAACGAGAGTTCCGTTATCTTAGAGGATGCTATTCAATTTCTACAGATTCAGAATAACATGAGTACGCACATTATTCTAGCTCGATCGAATAGGGCAGATAGCATTTCCCGGCCACTTGGATTAATTACTGACTATTTTATTATAGTACATTCAAAAAACAGTAGATTTCTACCACCCGAGAAGAGGTGGTCTTACACAAAAAATATGAGCGTTTTCGTTTTGAAGGCGCCAATTTCATGTGGGGGTCTAACACACCCTGTGGAATAATTCTACTTTTTAGGAATTGTATTCTAAAATAATAGCATGGAACAAGATTTTGATAAGCAGTGCTCTCTTTGTATTGGCCATCTTCAGTATGCTCTCTGTGGATTATTTCTGCGATGTGGAGAAGGGGCTTGCAATGATATACTGTGGTAGACGTATGTTAACAGAACTGCAGGCGCTCATATATTCACTTTAAATTCTTACCGCGTGTCGCAGACCACTTGTAAAGGTAGAATTCGTTGGAAAACCTAGATCGAAAATAACGGTGACCCCCTGAAAAGATTTTTATAGAGGGACAGTTATTGACTAACTGAGTCTGAATGACTGTAAGCAAGCTGCTCGACACACCGTCGGGTAACTCAGTAGTCGTTGCACTAGACCACGGACTATCCCTTGGAGCACCCGATGGGTTTAGAAGCCCGCCAGAAACACTCGATAAAGTCCTCTCTGGGGGCGCTGATGCCGTGCTCGTTGGGCCACACTTTGCACGACAATATCAGGATCAGATCGCTGAAGCTGGAGCCGACGTTGTCCTAACAGCTGACGTTGTTACTTGGTCGACGAATCCCGGTCGGGAGCACGATAAAGATCTCTGGACGCCGGCATTCGACCCTGAACTGTTGAAAGATATTGATCCACTCGGAGTAAAGACTGTGCTGGTCTTCGGCCGAGATGATCAAGAAGTTTTCACGGAGAACATACGGTACGTCGCCGAATTGGCGGAAGATCTCCGTGGGACCGGTATTCCGCTGATCGTGGAGCCAGTAATGTGGGGGCAGCGGATTCCTGATTCACTTGAGACCGACCCTGAGTATATCGCCGATGGTCTACGAATGGGATGGGAGTTCGGCGCAGATATTCTCAAAGCACCATATACGGGAAGTCAAGAATCTTTCGAGCCGATCGTTTCGAACTCACCGGTACCGGTTATGATTCTTGGTGGTCCTGCGTCCGGTGAAACACGTGAGATGCTAAAATCGGTTGAAGAAGCAATCGCTTCGGGAGCTCGAGGGCTGATGATCGGTCGCACGATTTGGAAATCAGAGGACCCGACCCGAACTGTCGAAGCACTCACACAGATTGTTCACGAGGGCGCCACTGTCGAGGAAGTTTGGGACTGAAGTCGAGTCTCAGTCTCAGGACCCCCGTGTCGCGACGTATCGAGTGAGAACTTATTTTATCTTTTGAGTGCTATCTGTTGCTATGCACCTATACATCGCTGCAAAAACGTCGCTGAAACACGGTGATAGCATATGATGGACCCGGAAAAACGACGCCGGAAGATTGTGGAAATCGTAACAAATAATGGCGGTCTAACGGTGGCTGAAATCGCCGATCAGATCGAGTTTTCTAAATCGACCGTCCGTCGCGATCTCAATCACCTTGATGAGCGAGAACTGATTGAACGAACCCACGGCGGCGCGATTCCAGCGACTAATGCTGGCTCGGAACCATCGTTCGATGAAAGAGCGGTTCAGGGATTAGAACAAAAGCGAGCCATTGGAATTCGGGCGGCAGAGGAGATTACAGAAGGACAAGTCGTGTTCTTTGATTCGGGCTCAACGACGTTCCAAATAGCGAAAGCAGCCCCAAAAGATGGCTCCTTTCTTGCGGTCACAAATTCGCCCCTCCTCGCAATGGAGCTAACAAAGGGTGACGGAAATGTCAAGATGACCGGTGGCTCGCTTCGTGCGAATTCGATGGGCCTTGTTGGACCAGCGATGGAGAATTATATTAAGTCCTCAAATATTGATATTGCATTTATTGGGACAAATGGACTTGATGAGGATGGCTCGATTTCGGTCCCGATCGAAATAGAAGCCAGTCTCAAAACAACAGTAGTCGAAAATTCCGCACACCCGTTCATCGTTACTGAGTCCGAGAAGTTTGGCGTAAAAAACTTCAGGGAATTCGCTACTCTCGATGATATAGACGCTATTGTGACCGATCAACAGGTATCTGCAACGTACAGAGAGCTATTCGAAGAAACGGACACGGAGTGTCTCATAGCAGACGCTGACTGATTAGTCTGGTCTGTACTATTCCATGTAACCCCTGAGATACCATCGACAACGAATAGTGCTGAGACTGCATTTCGAAACCGGTTCTAGCGACCCTCAAAACATGTCTCGATACGAGTTAACAAAGTCACACACTGCTTCGTATGACGGCGGAGAACCAGTTCTGACGAAAACGCCAGCTGCGGCATTACCCGTGACTATCGTTGCGGGGAGCGAAAGCCCGGCGAGTTGTGCGATTAGGACGCCGAAATTAAAGTGATCACCGGCGCTGGTCGTCATTGTTGGCGATTCTGTAGTTGGGACCTGTACTGCCACGTTCGAAGACTGAGTGACGCCGACGCTCACTACAGGGCTATGCCCGATGAAGCGATCGACATTAAGTACGTCGAACGCCGCCTGCGCGTTGGAGCGCAACTCACTATCTGGGTCCGCTCCATCCACAGCAGCGATAGCCGCCGTTTCGGATGGGTTTGCACTCACGGTTACTGGGACAATTTCGTTGATTTTTTCGAGATATGAGGCACCATTACGGATCTCCTCGTCTGGCAGATTCCTGATGTCGCCTGGATCGAAGAACACCTGTTCTGGAGGTGAGTCCTGTAGCGGCCATGTTTCTTCAATGAGATTATACACGAGTTCCGGGAGCGCTGAGGTTACATTCCAGTACCCCACGCCAAGGATATCCCGGCCGTCAAGGTGTTCGGCGAGCTGCTCGATATCGAGACGGTCGGTCAGTGTCTCCCAGTCGAGATAGGCGGCCTCACTAGTTTCGCTCAGCATCAACTTGCCGTCGTCAAACTCAACGGCATCGCAATAGCCAGGTTCACCGACGCTAAGAAGGGTTGATTCGGAAAATTCGGTTTTGAATATTTCTTGTATTGGCCGTCCGTATGTTCCGACCATCAATGTGTCCGCCCCTAATTTGGTGAATGCACGTGAGAGGTGACAGGCGTGGCCGCCAGTTCTAGTTCCTTCTTGTTCCCATTCGACGGTGAGGGAACTCTCGGCTTCGAGTGAATCGCTCAAGCGCTTCTTCAGATCCGAAAGATGACTGAGACGGTCGTATTCAGTTGGACCATGGCGAGTGTCAATCATCGTCCGGACGTTGTCAATGACGCCATCGAATCCGAACGCAAGGCTTCCACCGCTGAACTCCGCTGGTAATTCTCGACCACATGCACTGATTGCCGCTTCAGTTTCTTCTGTAGGTGTATCCGCTGTCATACAGGCCGATATCAGTGTTCTCCGTAATAAAACCTGACATACTGGAGTTAATGCATCTGCCGTATGAACACCGTCGCAACCGAGACGAAAACGGGGCCGATCTAACCTAAAATTCGTGGCGCGTGAGAGTTGTTGAGTCGCGTTATGCTGAGGGGGCCTTCTCTGTTGGCATCGACCCCATCATCATCCCGAGTACGTCATCTTCGACTACGTCTTCAGTTCGAATTGTCCCAACGAGGTCACCATTATCTAGCACAGTGATTCGGTCAGTAAGATCGAAGACCTCGTTGAGATCGTGGCTAATCATCAGAACCGCGATACCGTTGGACTGAAGCGTCTTAATGAGTTCCTGAACCCGTTCAGTCGAATCTGCGGAGAGGGCTGATGTCGGTTCGTCCATGATCAGGATATCAGGGTCGGTGACGAGTGCGCGGGCGATGGCGACAGCTTGGCGTTCCCCACCGGAAAGGGATTCAACCTTCGTCGTTGGATCGAGGTGAATATTGAGCCGTTCGCTGAGTATCTCTTCGGCTCGTTCGCGCATTTGTTTGTAATCGACAGCTGGGATAACCCCTGCAACGGATTTATGCGGCATACGGCCGAGAAACATGTTCTGTGCAAGCGACAGTTCATCAACGAGTGCAAGGTCCTGATAGACAGTCGCGATACCGTGTGATCTCGCATCTTTCGGGCCACTGATCTTAACGGGTTCACCACGGATGAAAATCTCACCCGCTGTGGGGTCGTGGATTCCGACGAGTACTTTCACAAACGTTGACTTCCCTGAGCCGTTGTCGCCGAGAAGACCATGTACTTCGCCTTCTTTCAGGTCAAAATCGACATCATTCAGTGCCTGAATGTTCCCGAAGTTCTTCGACAGACCGCGAACTTCTACAAGTGGGGTGCTATCGCTGGCCATATCTCAACGATGTAATTAACACTATTTATAACTGACGAATGATGGGGGTAAAGAGCTACGAGATGGGAACAGTAGAGCCGAGAGCTACAGCAGTCTCAAATACTCCATTCCTGAGACCGGTTATATACAATACTCAAGGATTCTATGCTAGAGATCCGGCACAAATGCCTAATGAGGGAAAGTTATATATGCGGTTGGACGTATATCAAAACCTGTAGGTACTCGATAAATCATGACTGTTAGCAGACGAAAGCTCTTGAAGACGGTAGGAGCAACGGGCACCATTGCGCTAGCTGGCTGTTCGAACTCCGGTGATAGCAATGGCAATACTGATTCTTCCGGCCAAGGAGGTGGCTCAACTGATGGTACCACAAGTCAGGGCACTTCCGGTCAAAGTGGACAGTATCACATCGGCTTCCCGATCATGGGTCTCGGTGGCGACCCCTGGATGGGTGCGTTCCGGAACGGGGCTGAGTGGTACGCTCAGGATCACAATCTCGAGTTGACCGTTACCGACGGTGAGTTCGACTCGGCAAAGCAGATTAACGACGCCAAGCGCCTCATCCGTCAGGACGTGGATGCAATATTAACGAGTCCTGTGCAGTCCGACGCTGCCGTGACGATCGTCGAGCAGGCTAACGCGGAGAATATTCCTGTATTCACTGCAAACTCGACGGCATCGACCGGTAAGGTCCCGATGTTTACTGCATTCGGGAACGCGGATGCTGCCGCCTCGGCCGCCGAAGTCATGGCTAAGCGTCTGGAACAGCGAAATGGTGCACGTGAGGGAACCGTCGTGGAAGTTATGCTTCCACAGGACACGGAAACCTTCGTGCAGCGCCATGAAGGATTCGTCAACCAGATGAAGGAGTATTCGGATATCGAAATCGTCGGCCAGGTCCAGTACGACCAGACTCAGCAGGACGCCGCGAACAAAATCGCGACGCAATTACAGCGAAACGATGACTTCGACGGGCTATACTGCCCGGATCTTCTTTCTGGGTTGGCGGCCATGTCGGCGTTCGAGAATCAAGGCGTGAAGAAGAAAATTGGGAACGAGGGACACATTACGACGGTCGGGCTCGACGCTGGACCGACCACGCTGGAAGCGATTCAAAACGAATTCTTCGATGCGGCGATCGACCAGCCAAACCTGTTCTACGCTCCGATTTCGATGAAGTATATGACCGATTATCTCGATGCAGGTCAAGACTCCAGCGCGATTCCAGAGGCTGGGAAGGAACTCACTGCAGATCAGTTGACGATCGCTACAGGGAACAAACATGGTGGAATCAACCCATGGGCAGAACCACTGTGGGCTCCCGGTCAAATCGAAACACTCGAATTCGATGATGGGAAGCAAACGTATTTCAAAACGAGCAGTGTCACTGTAACCCAGGAAAACGCGGATGCACCGTATCTCTGGGGTAATCTAGCGTAAAGAAGGATCGAGAATGTCAACCGATACAGATTCTGGCCTCCGGAACGCGCTTGACTTCAGTCGCGACGAGGCGATTCTTTTCGTGCTAGACAATATGATCTGGCCGATTTTGCTGATTACTATTCTGATTTTTTCTGCAATCGTTCCCATATTCAGTTCTGTAGGGAATATCCGGGCGCTGTTGTTCGGCACAGCTGCATTGTCAGCAATCGTTCTCGGTGAGACACTTTGTCTCCTCAGTGGTCACTTCGATCTCTCGGTAGGTGCGTCAGCGGGATTCTCCGCGATATTCACTGCAGTGCTCCTGACAGAGTGGTTCCCGGGCACACCCGGCATAGTAGGTATCGCCATCGTCCTACTCGTTGGAATGTTAATCGGCTTGATTAACGGCGTCTCAATAACGTACATCGGCGTGAATCCCTTCCTCCAGACGTTGGCTATGCTCATGATCCTCTCGGGAAGTATCCAACTTCTGTCTAGCACTGCTCTCTCCGGCCTCCCAGAAACGTATCTGTTTGTTGGTGGTGGTCAGATCGGGACCATCCCGGTCGCCATCGTGCTGATGGGGCTCCTCTATCTAGCGTTCGGTATCTGGCTGAAGTACTCCGCCACTGGCCGTGCGATCTACGCGGTCGGTGGTAACAAGAAGGCAGCTACCGAAGCGGGGATCAATACAACCTTCATCGTCGTTCTGGTTTACGTTTTCTCAGGTATGCTGGCCGCTCTCGGTGGACTACTGTATACCGGATTCCTCGGGGTTGCACCGCCAACGATTGGACAGAATGACGTCTTTCCGGCGTTCGCTGCCGCGGTCATTGGTGGTGTGAGCCTCTTCGGTGGCCGTGGGAACGTTCTCGGTGCAGTCGGTGGTGTAGTCCTGCTGGCGTCAGTTGAGTCGGCACTCGTTCTCATGGGTATCGAAGCCACGGCAGTCGATGTGATCAATGGCTTTGTGCTACTTATAGCAATCATCCTATACACCATGGAAGAACGGATTCGTCAGCGTGTGATCACGAAGTACTAGTTACCACCTCTTCCTCATCTCTTCTCAGGCTCGGCGCTCATAGCTCTCTAGCTGAGCACCACCGTTCTCTTTTGCAGAGAGCTTGCGAGTGAGCGATAAGGTTTCCCAGCCGCCAATGCTTGCCCTTCAGTTCCGACTGTGTTGGGACCGTGCTCAGTGAATCATTCCGCGGCCTCAGTAGTGAGATAGTCTTTAGAAAATCTGCCAACCACCATCAACAAATAACAACTCACCGGTGACGTACTCTGCTGCATCACTCGCTAAATATAGATATGCTGGTGCCACATCCTCGGGCTTCCCAGCTCTCCCTAGTGGGACCATCTTCACCAACTCGTCGTTCTGCGCCTTCGTCTCTGCCTCGTTCGACCAGTCTTCAATAAACTCGGTCGCGATCTGCCCGGGGGCGACCGCGTTGACGCGAATGCCGTGCTCGGCCAATTCGAGGGCTGCCCCTCGCGTTATCATTCGAACGGCGCCCTTTGACGAATCATACTGTACCTGTTCGAATTGCGCAGTGTGGGAACTGATGGACGCAGTATTGATGATCGATCCGGGATCATCTCGCTCAATCATATCATTGGCTGCGACTTGGGTCCCAAAGTAGATCCCTTTCGCGTTGACGTTATGAATCGCCTCGAAGTCTTCTGGATCAAGCTCAAGAATTGAGCCACCGATGAACAGACCAGCATTGTTCACCATCACGTCGACACCGCCGTACTCGTGCGCTGCTTCGACGAGCACTTCGATATCATCCCGCTCACTCACGTCCGTCTCGACGAACGTTGCTGTGCCGCCTTCCTCGTTGATGAGTTCATGAGTGGGAGTGCCACCTTCCTTGGGTTCCTCATCAAGATCGGCAACGAGGACGGTCGCATCAGCGGCCCCGAACCGCCGAGCGATTTCTCGGCCGATCCCCGACGCACCACCGGTCACGATTACAGTCTCCTCAGCAAAGCTGGGATTCAATTTACCCATACCAACGCGTACGAGGGCTAATGCTTATATTTTATTCCTGCTGCACCAGCTCAATATGCCTCAGTAGCGAACTCGCCATCATTCAAAGAGAGTGGTTGGAGTTCGCCAACACTCACATCTGGGCGTTCCCTTAGTTCTGGAACAACTGGTTCGGAGACGAGCAGTCGGCCGGGTTCCATTGTATTCGGAATTCGAGCGATTCGTAATTTCGAGGGATTGGGTGTCCCAGTCGTCGAGGGGGCCAATAACAAGGCGCTCGCGTCATCGGGTACTATCAATGGAATCTTCGCTCGTTTGGTTTCCCCGCTCGTGGCAATGTTGACGTACGTATCACCCAGGTCGAGTTCGCTGACAACGTTTTGATGCACCATATCCGCGAGCCCGATTCCCAAGCCGTTTCCGTGAGACGACGGTGTCAGCGATCGGACGTAGATTCTCGTGTATGACGGCCGCTCTGGTTCTCCCTCTCCGTGAAAGTACGTCCGTCCGAGCACGTTTGTGTCCATCCCGGTGCCGCTGATCTCTTTTCCCATCTCGTCGACGATGAGGAGGTCGAGATCGTCGACTGGCAATGTCGGAAGTTCCTCGTAGGCTTGTTCCAATAACTCAGGCTCCCGCTTGAGGATTCTATCCGTTGGGACACCCTCGATATGCGTTGCTCTATCTCGCGCGTTCTCGATGAGCGCGATTCCACCAATAATCGGCAATTCCTTGAACAGGGTCGCTGCACGGGTTTGTATCTCTGAACCCATGTCACCGGTCAGCGCCGCGTTGTGCATCATCTCTGCGCCTGTATGTTTCCCCATCCCGATGACCGCCATCTTACAGAGACCGGATTCGATCCGATCATTGAAGTCTGTGTGTGGTTTCACCCTGTTTGCGAGAAGGATTGCATCGGCATCTGCAGCAAGCTGATCGGCATAGACGCGACTGTCAGCACCAACTTCGACAGTCTCCATCGAAGCGCGAATCGAGCAACCCAGTACCTCGGGTGTTATTCCAAGGTCAGCGAGTACAGCACGCTGGCCCTCTGCTGTTGCGCCTCCGTGGCTGCCCATCGATGGAAAGACGAACGGCTCGTAGCCGCGTTCTTGGAGAGCATTGATAGCACCAATCAGCATTTCGGGGAAATCGTGAATCCCACGACTGCCAGCTGTAATAGCAATCGATGCACCCTGTTGAAGCGAGTCAATGGCAGGTAGCTCATCGATAGCATTCCGTCCCGCGTCTGCCACATCCGATATCGTGTTGGTGTCGTATTCGACTGTCGCTGGCGCGAACCGCGGAAGATCGGCAACTGTTACGTCATTAGCAGTCGCGGTCCGCTCACGATTAGGCACGCTAAGCGGAATCTCGGGCATACCTGATACTGCAGTCGCTGTTATAAAGAACTATTTGTCGTATTTCGGTTGAACGATCAGCCATTCGACCACAACTTGCGCCGCATCAGTAAGACTCCGTTCAGCCATCCCCCCCAGCAACGGTGGGGGCCGCTTCATGACCTACGCTAATTCGGGTTTCCGGAGGTATGATAGTCACGGTGACGCCTAAGACAGCCGACTCATTAGTGACGGAGATTAGCTACGCCACCGTAGCGACCCTGGCGGTTATGTTATGGCCAGTCTCACCCGTCGTAGACGTGTCGGGCGCCAGTAGCGTTGTTCTCGATATAGTCCCAATCGTACTCGACGCCGAGACCAGGGCCATCTGGTACAGGCACGGTCCCATTGCTATCGACTGCCTCGATCATGTCTGAATACTCGCCTTCGTAGACCGGCGGTTGGGTATTCTGACACTTCGGGTGAACCAAGGCCATTTCGTAGTAATTCGAGTTCCGGGTCGCGGCAATGCACTGACGTTGGGCAGGTCCGGGCGCATGGAACTCCACGTCCATTCCGAATCCTTCGGCGACGCGAGCCACTTTCATCGCCCCTGTGATTCCCGCATCGTACTCCGGGTCCGCCCGCAGGAAATCGGTCCCGTCGTTTGCTGCGAAATCCGACTTCATCTCTAGGCCGCGTACGTGCTCGGTCTGAAGAATCGGTGTGTCGAGCTTCTCTGCGAGTTTTCGATGTGCGTGTTGCGAGATGCCTGCATCGCGGAACGAGTCCTCGTACCAGAAGAACTCTTCTTCATCTAATGCTCGACCGAGCTTCAGCGCGTCTGCAAACGTTTCCAACTCGCAGGCGGGATCGTGCATGAGATCCATCTCGTCACCGACGCGCTCGCCGACCGCATGCACTGCCGCGATTTCCCGACCTAAATCGCGCGACCCTTCGCTGCCGCCCCAGCCATGAATCTTGAACCCACCAAACCCGCTCTCGAGACACTCTTCAGCGAAATCCGCGAATGCTTCGGGCGTGTCGAGTCCGCCAGCCTCGTCACCATGATACGTGGAGGCGTACGCCGGAATCCGCTCGCGATAGGTTCCGAGTAGTTCGTGGATGGGGGCATCATAGTATTTTCCAGCGAAGTCCCAGAGTGCGATGTCGATCGGACCCATTCCCATCCGGTCGTACTTCCGGAGTGCACGCTTGATCTCTGACCAGTGTTTTTCACGGGCCAATGGATTCTTCCCGACGAGGTAGTTTGCGAACATATTATACTGGGCGGCGGCGGGAGAGTTCCCCCCGACGTATTCCCCAGTGATGCCCGTATCCGTGTGGACTTTCACTGCGAACAGTTTTCGGGTCGTGGTCGTCCCGGGTTCGTAGACGAGGTTGAAGCCGTGTTCATCTGTTCCTACGTCTTCCAACGGATATTCAAACTCTGTACTCTCAATTTTCGTGATTTCTGGTCCCACACAGAATCAGCCAAGTGCGAGTATAAAAAAGGTTCGCTTATGACATCCAATAGCGGTCCGTCGCTGTTCGTCGAGGATGGATTTCTTGGACTAATTCTGTGTTACGTAGTCGAATAGTATGCCAGCGTGCGTGCTTGCTAGGACGGTTGCAGTGGCACCAACCAGAAGATACCGGATGATTCTCAGCTAGTCAAGTTTGACGCCAATACCGAGACTTCTTCAGTAAATGACCACCATGAAACAGATATTCTGGCACTCTACCAAAGGAAAAGAGTGATAGATTCAAATATAGTTGACTAGAAGTACATAGTTGACGCATACATATACAAATGGCCTATTCCATATTTAGTATGCTTGTATATGATTTTACATTTTTGCCATTAGACTATATCTACCAGAACCTCCCTCTCTATTCTATACCATTCATATATTCGACGACGTGGGAGCAGTGTCGTTTACGGACCGATTGATGGCGGCGAGTACGAACGGTGATGACCCGGATCAGTTCGAGCAACTGATCGCAAATGCGTTTTCGCGGCTAGGGTTCGAAGGCCAGTGGATTGAGGGCGGTGACGATACGGATGTGCAGATGACACAGCCCGAGCACTCTATCGTCGAAGTGAAGGCTCGTGGAAACGGAATGTTGCAGTCGCCTGACGGAGCTCGTATTCAGGGCCATCAAGAGGCCCGTGGGGCCGACCACGCGGTCGTCGTGGCGTCAGGGTTCACGCCGGCAGCTATCGATGACGCCAATCGTGTCGGGTTAGTATTGGTGACTGCCGAGCGGTTGGCGGCCCTAGTCGAGCGGACCGAGCAGTACGGGTTGCTGCCCGAGTCGATTGCGGACGTGTTGTTCGAGCCAGGGGCGTTTCAGGATGATCGGTTGGATGAGGTGGACGACCTGCTTGAGGATCGTGAAGCGGCCGCCGAGCAGTTGGTCCGGTGTTAGAAGCCCTTGAGCGAGGCGGTGGATGGCATACGGCGTATGAGGTGCATCACGTGTTAGTTAGGATGCTCGACGATGGTGTGACAAGTGAGGTGTTGGTCGAACAGTCGTTGGTGTTGTTGGCCCATCCGAGCGTGGGGGTTGTCGAACGTGGTGAAGAAGGGTATCGGTTGGTGACGTCGGCCGCAAATGGAATGGATGTGTTGCGGCGGTTTGAGGGCCTTGTTGGAGGGATGGAGGACGAGACGTCTCGAAGACCGCGTCCGTCTCGGCGGTGATCGTCACCAGCGGTCGAAAGGTTACCTGTGAGTGTGGTTCTGGAAGGGTACTGGCGTCGATGTTCTCGATGTCCCGAAACGTCTCTTCGACGGGTGCAGCGGCGGCAGCGGCCGGGTCGTAGGGACGGAGTGTCTCATTACAGAGAATCTCGATGCGACCATTGTAGAGATCGAGCCCAATCTCGTCGGCGATCTCCCGCAGATCTTGTCCGTTGAGCAGTTCGATGGGATGAGGGTCGCCGTTCTGTTGGAGACGCTCGGCAAACTCCTGTGCTGGGTTCGTGAACCGCCCAGTTGTAACGACGATGCCTCGCTTTGGGCCGTCTTCTTTACCTGTCGGGGGGCTTGGTTGTCATCTCCTGTGGCTCGATCGCTCGGCTTCGATGAGTACCGAGACCGCGTCGGTGCTGACCCGTGCCAGGCCATCGGTGACCGTCAGTTCGAAAGTCAACCGCGTCGTCGACTCGACTTCCGGCATGGTGAACGACGAACTGGCACTGTCAGCCCCCGAAAGCAACATTGGGGTCCCTTCGGTCTAGTACCAATCGTAGGTGTTTCCGTCGCCTGTACACACCTTCAAGCGTGACGTCAGCGCCCGCCTCGATGACTTGGGCTGTCCCCTGGTTTGCGACCGCCGGCGTTGGACGGATTGGGGTGGACGATCAGCATCTCCTCGGCGCGGATATCACGCGAAGAGGCACCGATCAGCACCTGGAACTTCCCGGGATCGATCGTCCACGTCTCGTCTTCGGGGTCCCAGTACTGGAACGCCTCCGCGTCAAGTTCGATTGTCGCTGTCCTAGTCTCGCCGGCCGGAACGGACACCTTGTCGAACCCACCTAGCTCTTTGGGCGGTCGTTCGACCACAGGATCGACCTCACTGACGTACACCTGAACTGTTTCGTCTCCATCCATATCCCCGGTGTTGGTCACCTCGATATCGACGGACACCGTCTCTCCGGCCGGGATGGCTCTCTTGCAGAGCGTCATGTCGCCATACTCGAAGGAGGTATACGACTCGCCGTGACCGAACTCAAACAGCGGTTCGATGTCGGCCTCGTCGAAGTGGCGATAACCGACGAACACACCCTCGTCGTAGTAGACGTTCCCGCTAATACCGGGATAGCCACGCCCCTCTTCGGGGAGTGTGTTGATCTCTTGGGGGAGATAATCCTGGTAGTCCTGTGCGAACGTCACGGGTGTCTTCCCGGATGGATTGACGTCCCCGAACAGCAGATTGGCGACGGCGCGGCCACCTTCTTGGCCCGGATACCATGCCTGCAGAATCGCGGGGACGTCGTCGACCCACGGCATACCGACTGGCGCTTCTGTGTTGAGAACCACCGCGGTGTCATCGTTGGCGGCCACGACGGAACTGATCGCGCTCTCCTGGTCACCCGGAAGCCCAAACTTGTAGCGATCGTCGCCGTAGTTCGTATAGGTACGTGCAAGGAACACGACGGCATCGTTGTTCTTCGCGGCCTCGACGGCTGCGGCCCTGCTGGACGGCGGGTTCCATCGGAGCCGGGCCGGCGAGCCGCCACCGACCTCTACGCGGACATCGTAGCTTGTTCCGGCCTCCAGGTCGACGCTGGAGCGCTCGGGCGACGGTGGGAAGAAGGCGAATGCGAACTCCTCGTTGTATCCGACGAGTTCATCGTCGACGTAGACGTGTCCCTGACCGCGACTGGTGAACTCCAGCCCGTACGTGCCACTTTCCTCGGGGGTGACTGTCCCTTCCAGGACCACGCCACCGGCCTCCTCCGGGAAACTTGCAAGGTCTATCGCTCCAGTAGTACCGGTCTCGATCGGTTCCCCTTCGAGGTCAGCGTTGTCGTAGTAGGAGTACTCGAACTCGTCATCCGCAGAGACGAGTTCGAGATCGTCGGTCGCAGCCGTCTCGACCGAGACGCTGCCATCGGTCGCTGCGTTTATCCCCTCGGCCGGTGCGACATCGCCGGTTGACTGGACACTGTCGCTGCCACCGCCGCTCTGTTTGAACTGGCTCGGATCCGGGCCGACGACAGCGACTGAACTGACGCTATCGGCGAACGGAAGAAGATCCTCGTTTTTCAACAGGACTGAAGCGTTTTGCGCAATCGTCCGTGCCGTCTGGACGTGCTCGTCAGCCCCGATCACTGACGTATCTCCGACGCCATCGCGATCCCTGCTAAGAGCACCGATCGCATCTTGGGCGTGCAGCCCACGTCGGACCATATC
This sequence comes from Haloarcula amylovorans, assembly GCF_004681185.1. Taxonomy (GTDB): domain Archaea; phylum Halobacteriota; class Halobacteria; order Halobacteriales; family Haloarculaceae; genus Haloarcula; species Haloarcula amylovorans. The sequence continues at coordinate 163,036 of NZ_SRIF01000007.1, forward strand.
GTTGAGGACTGCCTCATCTAGGTTATCGTTTTTGATCGCTGTGGCGAGCGCATCACCGAAGTAATTCGCTCTCGGCATCTCGATGTCGAGACCGCTGTTGGCGGCGTCGACCGTGCTGTGAGTCCCGCCCCAGTCCGAGACGACGAACCCCTCAAAGCTCCACTCGTCTTTCAGAATTTCTCGGAGGAGCGTTTGGTGTTGGCTGGAATAAGTACCGTTGATTCGGTTGTACGCCGTCATTACAGCTTCTGCACCCCCCTCTTGAACCGCTTTTCTGAACGCTGGGAGATACAGTTCTCGGAGTGTTCGCTCGTCGACAATGACGTTCTGTTCGGCGATCGAGAACGAGTCGGCGACATCGCCGGTTGTCCGCGTCTGGTTGTACCCTGTGAAGTGCTTTGCCGTCGCGATGACTCCTCCGTCTTGGACCGCCTCGACGTACGGTGTGACCATCTCCCCGGCCAGCAGCGGGTCTTCGCCGTACGTCTCCCCGGCCCGACTGTGGAACGGAATCCGGAAAAGGTCCATCGACGGGGCGAGCAAGACCGATACCTGAGCCGCTTTCAGCTCCCGTGCCATCGCTGCGCCCTGCTCAGACGTCAGAGATGGATCGAACGTTGAGGCCGCTGCAACCGGATGCGGGAAGTCCGTTGTCGGTTGTCCGACTGACGCACCAGTTGGGCCATCAGCCATGTGTACCGGTGGAATGTCGAGGCGCTCAATCCCGGCGACGGATCCGGCGATACTCCAATCTCCCTCGGGTGGACTTCCGCTCCCATACGTCCGAAGCACCTTCTCTTCGAGGCTCATCTGGCTGATCAGCTCATTCAGGTGGCTGTCCGTTTCCTGGGTTGCATCCGCGAGACCGGTGCTCGACAGGAATGCAGCACTGGCCGGCAACGCTCCTATTACTTTCAGAAACGTCCGACGATTTGTCGTTCTGTTCCTACCAGTTGTGTCCTGGTCGGCTTTGTCATGCATGCCACGCTCAAAGAGCAACGATATACTAATAAAAGAATATCCAGAAATAGCTGATAGTTGTATAATATATTTTGGAGGAGTACAAAATCACGCATTCAGCCGAGGAACGCACGAATTCATCCCGATCAGATATTTATTAGCCTGGATGAACAAGCAGAGTCAATGAGCGATGACGTGCGACTCCGAGCACGACTGCAGCAGTTTGGCCTCTCGGCTAAGCAGGCAGCCGTGTACTTGAAACTGGTCGAACGGGGCAGGGCCAAGCCAGCGACAATCGCCTCAGAGACGGATGTCTCGAAGAGTTACGTCTATCAGATTTGTGAGACGCTCGAAGAGGAAGGGCTCGTTAGAGTCAATGACGAGCAGTCACCAACAACGATTCTGGCTCGCTCGCCCAACGAAGCGCTCAGTGAGCGAATGGACCGGTTGGAGGAAACGATGACTGAGCTGGAACATCGGTATGACCGGCCGGCACTCGACATGGAATCACTCGAGTCGATCAGAGCCAGGGAGACCTTCTTTCGACGAGCCCGAGACGTCATCGCTGCTGCCGAATCGGAGATCTATCTCGCGCTCCCGCTGGAAGCTGTCGAGGAATTATCTAAGGACCTTCGAGAGGCTGTCGACCGGGGCGTCATGGTCTTGTTGACGATTGGAGCCGAACCTCACGAGGTGAGTGAGGGCGATCTGGAAGGTGTCGCAACCGCAGCACGCTACTGGATTCGCGGGATGACTGTCTACCTCTCGTCGGACCTCGGCCGCGGCATCATTGGCCCGGCATCAGTGCTTCGCTGGAGTCACGGCGAGGGAGAGGCAATCGTGGTCAGTAACCTCTCTATCGCAGCCACCATTGAGTCGGCGTACCTGGGGACAATTTGGCCAGCTGCCGAAGAACTGTTCCTGCAACGGCCACCACCACTCCCGCGAACTTACGATTCAATCCGACCAGCCGTCTACGACGCGACACTCCACCGCCGCCGAGGTAGGACAGTACAGGTCGAAGCTATCGCACATCCGGCGCGAAAGCAACTCGAACTTGAGGCGCTCGGAGAGGTGCCACCGGAATCACAGCGGCGCATCACCGGAACGATCACCCATACGCAACAAAATCTCGTTGAACCTTCTAATACCGACTTCGCGATGGAGTGTGGCTTTCGGGTCGAAACCGATGAGGGAACCGTTAGTGTCGGCGGGCTCGGAGCATCTCTTGAGGACTACGAGGCCGAGAAGATTACCTTGTCTGAAGCTAATAGGGATTGAAACTGACTGCTTCCTCGTTAGTCAACTATACGCTGAAATGGCAGCTATACCCGATCTGGGACGTCAAAAGAAGCGTTCCGAGCCGGAATGTCATTCTACTACTGTCTCGCTCGGCTGCAATCACTGCACCTGAACCGGTCAATACAGACGATACATCGAACAGACAATTTGGTTATATGGGGGGTGAAAAATCAGGAAAAGCTGATGTATGGTCGGGTTGTAACGTCGAATCTATGGGGTTACTCGAAGTTCTACGCCGGGCAGAAGATGGCACTAACGGTGCCATGTACGAATGCCGGGACTGTGGGACAACAGTCTCACCAGAAATGGAGGAATGCCCCGTCTGTGATTCTACTGAAATTGCTTGCTACAAAATCTAATTTCTGCAACTCGATTGTTTAGTCTATGCGTCTGTCTCAGTATGGGGGAGTGCAATGACTGGTCGGTCAGATTTTGTTACGAGCTTGAGTGGGTAGTCCCCAGAGAGAAACTGCATGATTCGGTTCCCACCACGCGACCGGTATGCGATGGCACTCGCGTTGACCTCCTCGGCAGCGTCAAAGATGGCCTCGACAAGATCTCTGGCATAGGCTGTATGCTCGTCTGCGTTTGGGAAAACGCTGCGAACGGCGGCATACGATCCCTCAGCCAACTCTTCGGATTGTTTGACGGGTGTTTTATCCGGAACGCCCATCCCCTTTTCAACGACATGAAGCGCTGTCATCTGTTCGGGAGAATATGGCTCAAGTGATTCTGCTGTCTTTTGAGCATCCTCCTCATGTGCAACCGGAACGAGAACATGTTCAAGGAGTTCACGCTGCTGTGAGTCACGTTCACTTCCCATCCAGAAAATAGAGACAGCTATATCATAACAGTTGCTCAGCTAACACCTATCCTGCCCAATAAGCACTCCTACTGACTAGCGTATTTTGCTTACCTGACCCTGAAACGGAGGACTTCTAGCAGTAACGGCTCTTTGAATAAGCCGTAGACTGGCCAGTACGTAATGTAGTGTTGGTGTGAGTGAATGCCACGGCTAATTATCCCCCTGAAGGTTCATATACCGGACAATGAAATACGAGATCGCCGCAGATGAACGTGTGAGCGAAGCTGTCCTCGCTGGTGTCAGTAGATTCGAATCGACTGCCGTTAGTGACCTTCCGTTGCTCTACGGAACGATAGACCCTGACGCATTAGAGGTATTACTCACATCTCAAGAGAACACCTGTGTCTCATTCGTATACAGCAACTCTCGAATAGAGATATATGATGGTGAGTTTCTCACAGTCGAAGCCACCTAACCGAAGATTCCGTACAGTCCGTACCTATTGAGCGGCTGGTTCAGACATTATTTTGAGAACATTGACACACCTGCTGTGGCGTTCTCGAGGCATGCTCCTCACCTGCTTTCTTGAGGATCAACCTCTCGAATAACTCCCTCGTGAAGGTGGAGTGGTCGCTGCCGCTCTCGCCGATATCATGCACATCTTCACCGCACATGCGGGCATAGGTACTGTGTAGCTAGCAGTGCGACACCGGCTCCCGGAGATACCAATGCCAAAGACAGCATGTACGGAGTATGGCCATGAGTCTTCGTACGATACAGGAAGAGACACGCCACATGCGCCAATGCGGTTCTGTCAGTACTGTGGTGCTGAACTACCACCAGAAGAGGAGTGGTGACCAGTACTCACTTTTGGATTATCGCCTATTACCGAGTCTCTTGGTATCCCAGCTGTCGTTGCGACCACAGAGATCGATAGCAAACTGGCCGTCGAGACGTCTCTTGTCACGCTCTATCCGTGGTTTCAGATGACTCATCGGCTGACGTGATCGAGTAGAGGCGTTTGCGGGCATCAGCGAAATAGATCTCCTCGCGAACCACATTTCGGTCCTGAAGTTCCGTCAGGGCATACCGGACAGTACGCACTGAGAGTCGTGTTTCATCGACGAGTTGACTCTGGGTCAGCTCCCCCTCGTATTCCAGTGTTTTGTAGACAAGCTTCGCACTGGGCGGCGCACCAGCAAGGTGGTCATTCGCATCTGGTGCCACCATATGTGTCTCTACGGGAGCTACCACCACAATTCCTCGGGTGTGCGCGGCCAGTCCCGCAAATTGGGGTTTTCGGGTTGCACGAAGCATACAGTGTTCACTGTGCTTCGGTGGACTCGTATTGGTGAGTCGGGTGGGGATACTCACGCGGTAGACCGAGTGGTTCAGAATAGTCGTCAAATAGAATAGTGGCTGTGTAGTCGCCTGATGGCAGCGTTACAGGCCGGCTCGATGTGCTGTGACGTCATTAACTGCCTGTAGCGAGCGAAAAGGTGAGTGTAATACGGCTTCCACGAGGGTCCGTTGTGTCAAATGCAATTCTAGCTCCGGAACGCCGAACGGCCCAATCGACGAACACCAGTCCGAGCCCTGTTCCGTGACTGAGTGGGGTGATTTCCTGACCAATGAGTAGATTGTTCGTTTCCCTTTCAGGTATGCCAGGACCATTATCGATTATCCGCAAAATACCGTTGTTCTCAGCAGTCCGTTCTAGTTCGAGTCGAACGATCGGTGTGTCGGTATTGTTGTGTTGAATCGCGTTGTCAAGAAGTTCCTTAATCGCATCCTCGATCTCTGGGACTGCTCTTGTCGTGATCTCTGCTCTGTGCGTAATTTCGATATCAGCTGTGGGGAACTTATCACGACTTTTCGCTACCTGCCGATCAACGACAGACGTGAGGTCTGTTATAACTGGATCGGACGGATCGGATAAGAGGCTGACAATCTTCCGTTCATGGTTCGCCTGTTCAACGAGGTGTGCAGCATGCTCTTGTATCCGGCGGGCACAGTCAGTGGCATCGTCAACTCTGCCTTGTTGAATGCTTTCTGCCATACCATGAATAACAGTCATCTCGTTACGGATATTATGGCGAAGCCATTGTTCGAAAATCTGCAACTGTCGCTTTCGTTCCTCTTGCTCTGTGAGATCGACGATGATAGCTTGGCCGATATCTCTGCCGAAGAAGGAGCCGGTAGCAGTCGAGACGTGGATATACCGTATATCGCCAGCCGCGGTTCGAAGCTTCATTTGCGTTGGTCCTGTCGACTCTTTCGCTTCGATGACTGCCGTAATTTCGTCCCGAGCGCTCTCTCGATCATCCGGATGGATAAATTCGAAGATCGACTCTCCGAGTAACTCTTCCCGGCAGTCTTTGTCGAGTAATTCGAGGATTGCATCGTTACACCAGATGATTTCTCCGCTTTTATCGAAGATATTTATCGGGAACGGAGATGTCTTCACGAGACTCCGGTAGCGATTCTGACTTTCGTCTTCGTTTCGAGAGACTGAGTCTTGGAGATTGTTTTGAAGTCGGGTGACGACTGTCTCTGGATCGCTGTCTGCTGGGATATACCCATCCGCATCGGCGGCAAGCGCCTCACCTGCGATCGTTTCGGACCCGTCCGTAGGAACCAGGAGAAACGGTAGATCCGGCTGAGACATACGAAGTGACCTGAGAAGCTGGAGCCCATCGAACTCAGGGAGTGAATATTCGCTGATGATGCCGTCAATATCGTCTTTTCGTACTCGGCGAAGACAGTCTGACGCAGCGGAGACGCGTTCGACTTCGAATCCGCTGGTATCGAGCTCCGCTGTAAGCTGCCGGTCAACAGTGTCGGCTAATCCTACGAGCAGAATGCGAGTCTCGTCGTCAGCAGACACTGCCATTCGATGTATATTGTATCTACGAACACGACACTTGTAATCGTCGGGTGTCAGAACTCTGGGTTATTGTAACCATATTCTGCAGGCCGTTGCCGCACGAATATGACTGCTGCAGGTATTTGCTGGTCGTTCGCCGCTGGAATCCGGGTGCTGGTCAGGATAGTACAGAGTATTGATTCTCCATCAGCGCAAAAAATCATATCGAGAAGAATAGAGACAAGCTGCCATCAGCTATAACTAGCAAGTCCGTCAATCTGTAACCACGGAACACGTTCACACGGAGCGATAAAAGACGCTCTTACGATGAAGGGGCTCACCTGTTTCGCAAAAGCGGTATCCTAGTATGTCAGAAGGGAACAACGGCGACCACGACCGTGCAGACCCGCATTCAATGGACGATGACCATGCACAGGTTATCGACGTATTAGAGCAGGCACTCGACGTTGACGACACTGAACCAACGAACTATCACGTCCGAGAGGCGCTCCAATACCTCCATCTCGAAAATAGGGGCGAGGTCGCACAACTGTTGAACAAAGCGCTCGACACTGACGATCATGATTCGGCGGATTTCTTCATCCGTGAGGCAATCGAGCTTCTCGAGATTGAGACGCAGGTCGCATCGACCGATCAAGTGAATCAGGAAAAAGGAGCGAAGTAATGCAATCGGTTATTTGTTCTCAGGAGACTCTCTTAAGCGCTTGATTGGTGTGTCAGGGAAAGTCTGCACTCCTCCTGAACGGTTGTTTCTGGATATCTTCTTGCGAACACTAAGACAGGGCACGTGCGCCGTGGCGGTTCTGTCAGTAGTGTGGGACTGAGCTGTCACCACAAGAGGAGTGGTGACTAGCACTTGCGTCTGAATTGTTATCCGGCGTCAACCATGTTCTGTGCCTCGATTGTTTCCCAGACGTCCTGCCCATCGTCTGTCAGTCCATACACGCGACCTTTGCGACGATCCTCAGAGACGAGCAAGGTGACGAGATCCGCCTCACGGAGTTCGTTGAGTGCCCGAGAGATATGTGCGATACTCAGGTCGGTTTCCTCCGCGATGAGTGAGGGTGTCGCCGGACTCTGATTGAGGCGTCGCAGTGTGTCGACACGGTAGCGCGAACTGATGACGAAGCTCACGTCGTCCCACTGTTCAGCAGTTGTCATGGGTGGTGAGTTGATCTTTACTGAGTGGGAGCTGATTAACAGTACAGATTGTTTCGCTGGCTAGGGGCTTCAAATACCAGGAAAGTTAGTGGTAACCAGTTGTTTCGTTGGGTTCGCTACAAGGTTCTCTCTGAAACGGATCGGTGGTCGTGAGAGAGGGGGTGTGAGGGACGCGACGGCTCTCTTAGCAGCGTGGCGCAGGGGACGGCTCTGTAATGTGGGTGTAAAACACAGTAAGCATCGTGCTCATCGTACTCGCTATGCAATTGTCGCAACAGTCGAGAGATTCACTGACGGGACACCCAATACGCCTAATCTCATCTGCCCAAAATTGATATGGAGGCGATTGACGTCCTCCATCTTGTGGCCGGCGCGCTTCCTGCTACTTACTAGGACTGTGGTGAGCGTGGAAGATTTGTGGTTGCTCGTTCTCTTGAACGCGTTGATAAACATGAGCATTGACGGACTGTACGGCTGACCGACGCAGAAATCGGACTGTAGAAAAGTGAGTCGATGAGTAGACCGCTCAGTGGTCAGTACAGAGCAAGTAGTATTCAAACCGTCGTTCAGATGACCATCTCGCTTCGGGTTTCCGGTGAAGTGAGGTCACCGTCTCTCTATTCACCAACGGCGTCGAGATACGCATCAATGATGAGACTCTTCCGGTGAGCCACGTGGAGATGGATACGGAGTTCATTCTGAGTCTTACATCGGTGTTCGCAGAGAGGGCAATCGAACTTGGTTAACTGCTTCATGTGACATAGTAGCACACGTGAAACAATAACGTATATCGCCCCTCAAAGAGAGAAACGCTCCAATTCGGTACGGATGTATATCTACGAATTACGTAGTAGAGGTGATGTAGACATCGTTCAGTACAGAGGGGCGAGGGAACACCTCGGTTGAAGACCTATCAATTACTGAGTAAGAACGACGTGCGAGATACAGAGAGTATATTCAGCAAGCTTAGAGATAGGGTGTTCAGAAACACAGTATAAAGCCCACAGACAATCAATAAGGTCATAATGGCTTCGACAGAACAAGCAAGCAACGCTGCTCTGATAACTGGTGGTTCACGCGGTATTGGATACGAATTAGCAAAGCTCTGCGCTCAAGATGGGTACGACTTGGTGCTCGTTGCGAGACAACAAGAACGGTTGCAGAAGGTAGCCAATCAACTTGAATCGGAGTGGGAGATCACGACGCTGCCGATCTCGAAAGATTTGTCTCACCCCGAGTCAACTCAGGAGATCTTTGACGAGGTAGAACGCAAGGACACCCAAATCGACCTTCTGGTGAATAATGCCGCAGCACGGCCCACACCTGATCGTTTCGATGAGACGGATCTCGAATCTACCTCCGATCTACTCCAGATAAACGTTACCACCCTCACGTCCCTTACCAGACTTTTCGTTGCGCCAATGGTTGAGCGTGGTGCTGGTCAAATACTTAATGTGTCTTCCGTGGCTGGAGAGATTCCAGATCCGACATTCGGGGTTTATGCAGCGACCAAAGGGTACGTAAGTACGTTATCGCAAGTACTCGCTCGACAACTCGAACCCGTCGGTATCACGGTCACAGTCTTGGTTCCAGGGTGGACGGAGACGGACATGGCTCAGCAGGTCTTTCAAGCGTTGGAGATTGACCCGGATACCAGAGAAACGATGTCACCAGAGGAAGTGGCCCAAGCGGGGTATAATGGCCTTCAGAGCGGACAGACGCGCGTCATTCCAGGTCAACAGTACCGAGAGGCGTTACAGAACGCACTCTCAACACGAGCATCGAACATCAACCCGGGACGCCAGTAGATCTCTCGTTCCCCTAAGAATACGTTTGTAAGATACCGGTTTGGATTTTCACGGTTGTAACGTGATTTGGTCTGCAAGATATGCGCCCTGTATCTCGCAGAGCTTCGACGATCTACCGGATGGCCGTCGGAAATGCCGTGCAAGATAGAGAGCGTGTATCTCGCAGGCTGCCAAGTCCCAGTCACCGTCTATGTCGGCAGAGTAATATTTGCGCCTCTGATACTGCCCGCTATGGCAGCCTTACCGGCATCTCCGCTCTTTCTGCTCTATGTTGGTATGTTTTTGATGGCCGCACTCGCCTGTTTTGCAAGTCTCACACAACTCCAACATATCTCTGACTCCGACACGCGTCGGGGCTTGGGGGCACTCCTGCTGACGAGTGGTGGGTGGGCAGCTGCTCACGTCGCTTTTCTGGTCTCTCCGACAACATCACTCAAACTCGGGTGGTATACCCTCGGGCTGGTGCTGGGCCTCGCCGCAGTCGGAGCATGGCTATACTTCTGT
>NZ_SRIF01000008.1 GCF_004681185.1 Haloarcula amylovorans
TGGGAGGCTTCGGCCTCGCTGGACGCCTCCGAGCGCGAGCGCGAAATCCTCGCCGCCGGTGGCAAACTGCCCCACACGAAGGCCCAGCACGAAGAGAGCGGCGACGCCGCACCCGCCGACGACTGAAGCGAGAGTCTGAGCACAGCGAAAACTCTCGTTTCGTGCAAGCGGGGAGTGCGAGGCGCGACGCGCCTCAAAAGTGAGCGGCGTAGCCGCGAACGGAACGACCCGCGAGCAGAGAGCCTTCGAGCGTTGGCGGTCGCCTTGCGACCGCAATTTTTTGCGAACGGCGAAGCCGTGAGCAGCGCGAGAAGTCTCTTAGAAGCCAAACGGCACGAAGCGCCGTGAAACGCGACTCTAACTCCTATTTTTCGTTCTCTCGGGAGCGGCCAGTGTACTGCGGCTTCACCTACGCGTTACCGTGACGCGCGAGTCGTTCCATGACCGGCGTGGCGGCGATGCCGTGGACGACGATGGAGACGAGGACGACGAACCCCACGAGCGCCCAGAGCAGTTCCGACTGCGCGAACGTCTCTTGGTTGAGAGCGTACGCGAGATAGTAGAACGAGCCGATACCGCGGATACCGAAAAACGAGATGGTCGTCCACTCGTTTCGCTCCAGCGGTGACGCGAAGAGACCCAGCACACCGGCGAGCGGTCGGAGCACGAAGAGAAGCACCAGTCCGACGGCCGCGGTTTCCCACGTCAGCGGCGACAGCAGACCGGTAGCCAGTGCGCCGCCGAACAGCGTCAACAGGACGCCCATCGCCAGTCGCTCTGTCACCTCGGAGAAGTCGTGGAGCGCCTGATTGTAGTCGTGAAACCGCTCGTAGTGGCGGACCAACAGCGCGGCCACGAAGACCGCGATGAAGCCGTACCCCTGGACGAGTTCCGTTATCCCGTAGACGAGCAAGGTACCGCCCAGTATCTCCGCGCCCTCCACCGCCTCGGCGAGGCGCGTGGTCGGCGAGAACCGAAACAGGAGTTGCGCGAGCAGGTAGCCCAAGACCAGGCCGCTCACGACGCCGACGCCGATCTTGTAGCCGACGTACATCCCGCCCCACTTGCCGAGCCAGTCGGTCCCGGCGAACCCCGCGCCGGCGACGAGAATGGCGGCGTAGGTAAACGGGAACGCTAACCCGTCATTGAGACCGGCTTCGGAGGTGAGCGCGAACCGCGTCTCGTGTTCGTGTTCCCGTTCCTCGTGGTAGTCGTCCGCGTCACCGTGGCCCTCGCCGGGCGGCCCGACCTGTACGTCAGAAGCTAACACCGGGTCTGTCGGGGCGATGACGGCCCCCAGGAGGAGGGCGGCCGCGGGAACGAATCCCAGCGTCCACCAGCCAAGTAGCGCCGCGCCCGCGATCGTCAGCGGCATCGTAATGGCCAACAACCGCCACGTCGAGGTCCACGTCCGGAGCGAGAACGGCCGGTCGAGTTTCAGTCCCGCGCCCATCAGCGAGACGATGACGACGAACTCAGCTAACTTCTCAGCGATGTCGCCGTGGACTATCGGGTCGGGCGCAGGTATCCCGTAGGGGACCGAGAATGCGACCGCGCCGAAGGCCACGAAGAACAACGGCGGCGATATCGATCGGTCGGCCAGTAGTTCTGGAAGCGTCGCCGCCGCGAGCGCGGCGGCCCCGAGAAACACTAGTCCGAGTACGTAGGTCTCGACCATTGGTCTATTTCGAGGACCGCTACGCTTACCGTCCCGGCTTGCAATCGAATCCCGTCACGGGAGCGATGTGATACCGAGACTCCTACGACGCGGCGTTCAGAGTGATGGGCCAAATGCTGTCGGGTCAGGAGCGAGTGACGCGGCCCGCGAGACGCCGACCGAAGGGAGGGGTCTCGAAGCGGAACGATGAGCGAAGCGAACCGTGGTGCCGGAGTGTCCGAGCGACCCGCCGTCAGAGCAGAGCTCTGACGAGCCTTCGTTCGCGTCGCTCACGAAGACGGGGAAGAGCAGGCCCGCCTGAGAGCATACCGCGAGCGGAGCGAGCGGTTTCACCGGTCGTGAGCGAAGCGAACGACCGGCCGTTTTTCCCCATGTTTTTGGAGGACGGGGTTCCCGCAGCGACCGGCGGGAGAGAGGAAACCCCGTACTGTAAAAAGTGGTCTCAGATTGCGAGGAACTGCGTCACCAGCCACTTCGTAAACGTCCCCGTCACGCCGCCGATCCACGAGAGCATGACGAAGTGGAGGTAAGTATTTGCTTTGTGGCCGCCGTCGACGGTGCGAATCATCAGAGCAGAGAGCATGGCTGAGAACATGATGATGATGACCAGCAGGAACTCGATGAGCGGGATATTGTAGACGCCGGTGTTGATGAGCGAGTTCACGTCGAGTCGGCTACCGGCATTCAGGTTGAGCGACATCTGTGCGAGGATGTTGACGACTTGCAGGCCGATGAAGAACGCGAAGGTGGAGGCAGCGGTGATTCCGTAGAGCAGGCCGACCATGGTCGTCGTCGCCTGCTTTCGCTTCTGACGCAGTTGGAGCACCTCGTTCATGTTGGCAGCGATGAGTTCACCCAGTTGCTTGGGCGAGCCGCCCATCTCGCGGCCGATGAGATACATCTCCGAGAAGGTCTGGATGAGGTAGGAGCGACAGTCGGCGGTGAAGTAGCGCCACGCCGCGGTCGGTTCGATGCGCATGTTCAGCCGCCTGTAGAGGTCGTTGATGTCCGCGGTCAACGGGCCGAAGTCCTTCTTGCGGAGGGTTCGAAGTACCATCCCCGTCGTCGATTGTTTCGCGCCTTCGGTGGCTCCCAGCGCGCGGATGAAACTGGGGAACTCGTCGTCGCGGGCTTTGACGCGCTGTTCTTCCTGTCGGAAGACGATGCCGGGGATGAGCATCGGGGTGATGGGAACGACGGCGTAGAACGGAAGCGGGACCTCGTCGAGGAAGAAGAGGAGGTCGTTCAGGGAGATGGGCGAGACGCCGAACATCCCACCCAGCGTGATGAAGAGGAGGACCGCCGAGAGACCGACGCCGACGTACATCGACTTATCGAGGCGCTCCTCGATGGGAGAGGGGTACTCCTCGGGGTGGAACCACAGCGGGTCGTAGGGAGCCATCGACCGGATGGCGAGGTAGAAGCCCGACTGGACGAAGATGTACATCACGATGACGGCGCTGACGGTCATCGTCGGGTTGGTCCCGGTGAGCACCGGGAGGACGACGGCGAACACCAGCGCGAACGTCATCGAGAGGATCATCGAGAGGTAGAGGTCTTTCATCACTTCGAGGCTGTCGAGCGAACTGCTGTAGACGGTGGTGTAGTGCTGGATGATCTGCGCTTGCTCGGAGATGAGGTAGTCGTCGAGTGACTGGCCCGCACCGAGGGTGTACGCGAGGCGGTCCAGAAAGTCCGAGAAAGCGTCGCTCGGGACTTCTTTCGCACGACGGCGGCAGGCGTCGTCCAGACTCTGGTTCCATGTATCAACCAGTTGGGTGATCCGGTGCATCTCCATGGCGAGTTCGCCGTACTCCTCCTCACGAGCGAGGGTGCGAAACACCTCCATGCGGTCGATTTTTGTCGTCGCCAGCACCGTCATGTGGGTGATCAGGAGGTGAAAGCGGTTGTTGAGTTCGCGCTTGCGCTGGCTGAGCAGTATCTTCGGGTAGAACAACGCCGCTGCCATCGCCAGAAATCCGAGCAGAGGGATCGGGAGGCGAATCATCAGTGGCTGGTCCAACAGGAGCGCGGCCACCACCGACAGGAGGAAAAATCCCGCCGAGGGCAGGAGGATAAAGAAGAGGTACCGCTCCAGCGGAATCGTCATCTGTCGGTACGACTCCACCAGTCCCTGTACGGTCTCGGAGATCGTCAGGTCGAGACTGTTCTCGGCTTCGCTCTGGGCCATCAGTTGGGCTTCGAGATGTTGAACGGAATCCCTTCGACGCCGTCGCGCTGGAAGTCCGAGATGAAGTCGTTGACCTCGTGATAGCCCAGGATGCCCTCTTGCATGGCGCGCTCAATCATGTTCGCGCGGAACTCCAGGTCGTCGTAGATGTCGCGGGTGTCTTCGTAGCCCAGTAGCGTCGCAATCTGTTCTTCGAGGACGTAGGAGTTGTTCATCCCCTGGAAGACGATTTCGTCCTCGACGGGGTCCCAGTTGAACACCTGTCGGGTGACGACGCCGTCCATCTCCTTGGAGTAGCCTTCGATTTCCTGCACCGAGGTGACTCGGCGCAGGACCCGGTCGCCCTGTTTGACGCGGTTCTGGAATAGCGCGACGTCAGCGACGTCCATGAACGTCTCAGGGACGTTGATGGGTTCGCCGGTAAAGCGCTGAATCATCGAGACGATGTCGCTCGCGTGGAAGGTCAGCATCACTGGGTGGCCGGTCTGGGCCGCCTGGAACGCCATCCGACCTTCCTCACCACGAACCTCACCCACGATGATGTAGTCGGGCCGTGAACGCAGGGCGGCCGCGACGAGGTCGAACATGTCGATGCTGGTCCCCTCGTCTTCGCCCTCGCGGGTCAGCAGTTGCTGCCACGTGTTGTGCGGGGGCAACACCTCGGCGGTGTCCTCCGCGGTGTAGATCTTCGCATCGTCGGGGATGAACGAGGTGATGGCGTTCAGCGTCGTCGTCTTTCCGGACGCCGTCTCGCCGACGACGAACACGGTCTGTTCGTTCTCCAGGCAGAGCCAGAGATACGCCGCCAGCTCCGGCGAGAGAGTCATCCACTTCGTAATCTGGAAGACCGAGAGGGGAACTTCGTCGCCCTGTCGGATGGTGAGTGACGGTCCCTTGACGCTCACGTCGTCGGAGTAGATGAGGTTCAGACGCGACCCGTCCGGGAGCGTCGAGTCGACGATGGGGTCCGAATCGGAGACGGGGTCGCCGATTCGCTCGCCCATGTTGCGGAGCCACTGGTCGAAGGCCTGCTCGCTCTCCCACTCGACGGTGGTCTCTAACATGCCGTAGACGCCGTGGTCGACGTGGCACTCACTGCGGCCGATAACGTGAATGTCCTCGTTGGCCGGGTCGCGCATCACCGGTTCGAGCGGACCGAGGCCGACGATGTCGCGATTCAGGCGATAGAGGATGTTCTCGTAGGTGGACTGGGTGACTTCGACGCTGCCCACGTCGGTCAGATTCGACAGGCGCGTGAGGACGCCGCTGTTTCCGTCTTCGTTGCGGATGCGAGTGGTCTCTTGGAGGAGTTCCTCGATGCGGTCGTCGTACTCGGCCTCGCTCTCGGGGGCGGGTTTGTTGACGCTCTTCTGGAGCAAGCGGTTGCGGACCTTATCGAAGACGACGCCTTCCTCCTCGTCGAGTTCCGGTTCGATGGCGTAGTACTTCATGTCCTGGCCGATGTCGCCGTAGATGTGACAGAAGATGGGTCCCCCGACGGGGTAGAGGACGTTCGGTCGGTGTGACTCGTAGTCGCCATCGGCCTCCTCGATGAGCATGGGAAACTCCCCAGTGATCTGCTTGAACTTCTTCAAGTGGTCCCGCAGGTGCGGCCGCCGGGCGGCCAGTTGTCGAAGTTCGTCCGAGGGTTTCGCGCGGCCGTGATCTGTCATATCTTCGGTCCTCCTATGCGACGCTCCGCGATTCGATGACGATACCAGTTCCCGACCGAACCGAGAAGCCGACGGTGTCACCGACCTGTTCGCCCATCCCGGCAAACCGGAGGACGTTGATCTGTCGACGCACGTCGTTACCGACCTCGATCATCTCCAGTTCGATGAACACGTCGGCGATGGCCCGGAACGGGCCGATTGCCTCCTCGTCAAGCGTCGAGGGGTCGACAGTCAGCATGACGCACCTGCCCTGTGAGATTATGTCACGGAAGAAGGAGATGATCTCCAGTGCGGCCTGTCGCTCGTCGTTCTGTCGGACCAGCGCCTCGAACTTCGGGTCGTTCCTGAGGATGGCGTCGAAGGTATCGATGACGACGACGTCGGCGTCCCACATCACCTCGGCCTCCATCAGGCGTTTGAGCAGCTCCTTGCGCTCTTTTTGCTCGTTGCCGCCAGAGAACGTGTTCGAATCCCCGATATCGGCGTGCAAGAAGAGGACGTCCTCGTCGAGCAGGTGGTCGACCATGCCGTAGGACAGCGAGTGCATCTGGTCGAGAAAGCTCCCGACGGTGAGCTCCGTCGAGAGGTAGGTCACGTCGTGGCCCTCCTCACAGAGCCCGTAGGTAAAGCGCTGGCTTAGCGCGGACTTGCCGGCCCCGTAGTCCCCTTCGACGAGGATGATGCTGCCCGGCGGAATGCCGCCACCCAGTTCTTTGTTCAAGCGGTCGTGTTCGTCCAGTCCGAGCGAGAACAGATCGTTGCTTGCTAGACTCATGTTCGGAAATTAAACACCTCTTCGTCGCCGTTAACGATGACCTTGACACGGTGGTCGCCCGGCGACAGCGACTGCGCGATTTCGACGCGGACGACCATTCCGGACCGCCAGATGACACCGTCGTCGAGGAGGGTGACGCCGAACGTCGTCGCGTATCGCCCGTCGACGAACAGATCCATCTGTCCGGGTTCGGCCCCGAGGTCTTCTGACCCGGTGTTCTTGACGTGGAGCGTGATGTTGTCGTTGCCGCTGGTATTGTAAATCGCATCGCTCCCGGCGTCGGAGATGACTTCGATATCGGTACGGACCTCACTGCTGACATCGAGTCCCTGCTCGGAGACGGCGTTGCTCAGCTGCCCGATGCTGTCGGTGAACACGCCGGCGACGCTCGCCGCGACCATCATCGACGCGATGAAGAGGATGAGGTGGGAGGCCGAAACGCTCGCCATCTAGCTCACCTCCGCGGTTGTTTCGACGGCGGAGACGCCCGGGCCGGTGACGAGCTTCACCCGGCCGGGGTCCGTCGTGACGCCGGTCGCGTTGATCACTAGTCGCTCCTCCGGAAGCCAGAGATCCGTCGTCTCGTCGCCCTCGACGGTGGTTCGGTAGCCGGTGAGATACCTGTTGTTCGCGAGCAGGTCCACGTCGCTGACGGCCAGTTCCGTCGAGCCGGTGTTGGTGACGGTGACGTTCAGCGAGTCGGTCGTCGTGTTGTAGACGGCGGACGTGAGACCGATCGCGGTGTTTTGCTGTTCGAGCGTCCGGTCAGCCTGGGCGTCGCGGGCGTCGTTGACGTTCTCGAAGCCGTTGGCCGTCGCCGAGTAGAACATCCCGAACCCGATGAACATGGCGACGAAGATGAGGGCCGCCGAGCCGCTAACGCTGAAGCCCATCGGCACCACCCCCGACGAGTTTCGAGAGGGCGACGGCCTCGGGGCCGCTGTCCTCGTCGAGCTGCGAGATGTAGTGTAAGCTCTCGGTGTGGTGGTCGATGGTCAGGCCACCGCTGGCGTCCGGGACATCGTCGAAGCCGCGGAGGTAGTCCGACAGCGCGTCGGCGACCGATGCGTCGATCCAGCCGATGGTCTCGTAGTAGTCGATAGCACGCGAGGCCTCGCGGTAGCCCGCCTGCCCGACGAGAAACTCCAGCCACTCGACGACGATGAGGTCCGCCGCAAACCCCTCGGGAACCGAATCGAGGTACGGTTTCCCGTCGTCGCTGTCGTTGCTCTCCTCGCCGTTCGTTTCGGCCGCGGATTCGGTCGTCGGCTCCGGCGTCGGTTCGGGTGCGGGTTCCGAGTCAGGTTCCGGTACAGGGTCCGGCGTCGGCTCCGGCTCCGGCTCCGGTTCCGGATCGGGTTCCACTTCGGCCGTCACGGCGTCGGCGTCCTCGCCCAACGCGTCGTCCCCCTCGTCCTCGATGACCTCGTCGAAGAGGTCGTCGTCCGCGAGGCTGTCGTCGCTGGCGTCGTCGAAGTCGCCGTCTTCGTCGTCGAACGCGGCGTCGGTGTCGTCTTCCAACAGCGCAACGTCGGACTCGGCATCGGCGTCCGATTCCTCGCCGTCGGCCCAGTCGGCGTCGCCGGATTCGTACTCGTCTTTCAGTTCGGCGAAGGATTTGCCTCCCTCGCCGTCCCCGTCGTCGGTACCCTCGTCCACGTCGAGTCCGTCGTCCATGCTCATGTCGTCATCCGTCTCCTCGAAGTCGTCGAACTCCTCGTCGAACGACCCGCCGTCGTCTTCGAAATCGCCCATGTCGTCGTCGCCGAAGATGTCGTCGGTGTCGTCCATCCCCATCTCGTCGCCACCGCCGTCGTCGACGAGGTCCTCGTCGAAGAATCCCTCGGCGTCGGCGTTAGCGACGGAGTCGTCTATCTGTTCCTCGTCCTCGTCGCTCTCGTCGTCCTCGAAGAGACCGAAGGAGCCGCCGTCCATACCGCCCCCGCCCATCCCGGCGTCGACATCGTCGGCGAAGGGATTCACGCCGCGGGTGACCATCTCGTAGATGTCCAGTAGTTTCCGGACGTTCTCCTCGACGCCTTCGACGGATTCGGAGATGGATTCGTTCTCGGTGCGGACGGTGTTGACCGTCGAGGAGAGCGAGCCGACCTCGTTTTCCAGTTCGTCGAGTCGGTGTTCTAACTCGTCCGTGTCCGGGCCGCTCGCGTCCTCCATGTCGCCGAACTCGTCGTCGTCAAACCCGCCCATGTCGTCGCCATCGTCTAACCCACCGAGTCCGCCAAGATCGTCGCCCCCGCCGTCGTCGGCCATCAGTCCGCCGCCACCGCCCATCTCGTCGTCCGCATCGTCGTCGCCCTCGTCGTCCGACATGATCGAGTCGAACATGCTCTTGATGCTCATCCCGACGAGGCCCCCCGAGAGGACCACGAGTAACGCGGGCACAAGTGCGACTACGTCCGGGGTAGCCGCCTGTAGCGTCGGCACGAGAGCGAGACTACTCATCGTCTGTGAGAATTCACTCGTCCATCATCAATATACCGTCTAGCGTATCAAATCTGATAATAGCTCTCAAAATACCCCTTCTAATCTTTTGAATTAACTTATTTCAGGACATTCAACATGAATGTGGTGGTGTGTTAGCCGCGCTTCGCCGACGAATGGCGCTGAGTCCCGCGCTTGCGGCAGCCGTACGGCTGCCGGATGTCTGACACGGAGCGTGACTCGACCACCGTCCGGCTATCGCGACCGAAATCAAAGCGTCGCCGAGTCCATGTTGGCGCTCTTGACGACGAGGTCCCCGGTGTCAGATTCCAGACGGAGCGAGCGACCGTGGTCGCCACCGATGTCCTCGCCGACGAGGGGGATGTCGTACGCTTCGAGCGTCTCTCGGACCTTTTCGGCGTTGCGCGACCCGATAGACGAGCCGTTCTCAGAGAAGTCGAGCATGTCGCTGCCGCCGGCAATCTTCGCTTGCATCCCGTCGCGGGACGCCCCCTCCGCTTCGAGCGCTTCGACGAGCACCGCGACACCGGTGTCGGCGAACTTCGCTCTGTTGCCACCTGCAACGTCTTCGGCCGTCGGTAACATGACATGAACCAGGCCGGCAGCGCCCGACAGCTCGTCGTAGATAGCGACGCCGATACAGGACCCGAGACCACTGGTCGTCAACACCGCCGAGCCAGTCGTCACCTGGTACTCGGCGATACCGATCTTGATGCGTTCTGGATTATTGGCCTGGGTCGTCTCAGTCTGGGTGCCGTCGTAGACCTTCATTATTTGAATATCTGTTCGACATCGGCGTCGGTCTCCTCGGCGCGTTCGACGTCTAAGTCGTCGAGCGCCGCTCGCAGTTCCTTCTCGTTGGGAAGCGCGTGTATCTCGGCTTTGAACTCGATGTCCTCGGTCCGCATCTCCGAGTCGATGATGAAGGCGTGTTCCTGATGCTGGCCGACCTGTGCCGCGAGCGGGTCCACGATGGCGCGACCCATATCGTGGACGAGGCGCGGCGGCGTGTGGTCTACCGAGGTCTGCAAGACGTTCGCCCACCCATCGACGAACCCACTGGTCATGATGTTGCCCAGTTCCTCGATTGCCATCTCGTGTTGGTCGGTGAGTTCGTCGCTGTCCATCTCGACCGGCATCATCGCCTCGGCGACGGTCACCGCCGAGCGCTCGTCGAACAGCACCATCAGGTAGCCGCTCGGCGTCCCGGTGAACTCGACGACGGTGCCCACGTAGGTATCAGTTCCAATTTGGCGCGGAACGTCCTCGATGGGGGCGAAGCTGAGCTGTGTCACCTCCGCTTCGGTCGGGATTCCGGTCATCATCTCGACGTTGTCCGCGGCCTGCTGGGTGCCGCTGGTGGTCATCTCGTTGAACGTCTGGAGCTTGTCGATGGGGATGGCGTCGCCGTCGGTATCGGCGTGTCGCATCATCGCGTCCGCGAGCGAGTCGTACTCGGGGAGCATGTAGATGTAGAAGTTCACCGATTCGTCCACCCACTCGATCTCCGATTTGAAGACGAACACCTGCGAGTACTCCTCGGATTCGGGTGCCTCCGGCAACACGTCCGCACCCGTCTTCTCGATGTACGTCGGCGGCGAGTGGTCGATAGTCGAGTCGAGGTAGTCGGCCCACCCGTCGATGAAGCCGCTCATCATGATGTTGCCGATCTCGGTGACGCCGCTTTTGGCCATCTCCGGGTCCTCGCTACTGCCGGGCAGCAGGGCGTCGGCGATGGTGTCGGCCGACTCGCTGTCGAACACCAGCACTGTCTCCCCTTCGAGTACCCCCTCGAAGTCGAACTGGACGCCGACGAACTCCTGGCCGGTGAGCCCTTCACCGACGTCCTCACGGTCGAGCAGCGTTATCTTCGTCACGTCGACAGCGGCGTCGATGCCCGTCATCTGAGTCAGCGACTGGGTCGCCTGTTCGGCCCCCTCGTGTGCGAGTTGGTTGAACGTGCCGAGTGACTGGATGTCGACGTTCATCTATGACGGGACGACGTCCTCGATAGCCTCCATCACGCTCGGTTTCTGGAACGGTTTGGTGATGTAGCCATCGGCACCGGCCTTGACTGCTTCTTTCATCTTCTCTTCTTGGCCGACGCTCGTACACATGATGACGTTGGCCTCGGGGTTCGAGGTCTTTATTTCGTCAGTCGCTTCGATGCCGTCCCGAATGGGCATCACGATGTCCATCATCACGAGGTCCGGCGACTGCTCTTTGTACACCTCGACGGCTTCCACCCCGTTCTCGACTTCGCCCACTATCGTGTGGTCCTCTTCGAGAATCTCCCGGAGGAGGTTCCGCATGAACTCTGAATCGTCGGCAATCAGTACGTCTGGCATGACCTATCGAAACGAAGTACCTCGATTAGCTAAATAAAGGTGTCCCGTAAATTATCGCCTGTGATACCGCCGTAGGGCGGCGAATGGGCCGATTGTCGCCCGTTCATTTAGAGTGATGGTAACGGTGCCGTGACCACCCGGACGAGGTCGAACGCGTCGGTACCGTACTCGAAATACACCACGCCCGAGAGCAGTAGGTAGGCCGTGGCGAACGCCGCCGAAAGCGCCAGTCCGGCCGCCACCGCACGCGGCGAGACGCGGTCGGGGGCGACCGTCCGGCCGAAGACAGTCCCGGCACAGACGGCCGCTGCTCCGAGATTCCACAGCGCGTGGTACTGCACCGCCTCCCCGAGCGCCAAATCGAAGCTGACGATCCCTCCAAAGACGATGGCGAGCGCGAACGTGATGCCCGCGGCGTAGAACCGAGCGAGCGACCCAGTCGCCTCGGTAACCGCCATCCGAACCGCGGGAACGCGACAGACGCCGTAGAGTGCGAGGGGGACGATGGGATGGAGGTACCGGACCGTGAGCATACTGTAGAGGGGCAATCGGGGGAGGTAGACGACGGTCAGCACGACGGTCAGCACTACCACCAGCAGGTCGGTCTGCCGTCGTGCCGAGAGGCGCCGGAAGCGAGTCCCTCGAAGGAATTTCCATCCGCCTCGACGCAGTCGTCGACCTGCGAGGACGGGAAGTGTCAGCAACACGCCGAGTATCGGCGTCGCTTCGAGCAACGAGAGCTCGATCACTTCGTGGTTATTAAGATCGTAGCGTACCCCGTCGATGTGGCCGCTCCGGACGAAGATATCGACGAGTCTGGCCGGGTCGCTGAGGACGCCGACTCCCCCGACGATGGCACCGCCGACGAACCGCCAGGCGGGTCCGGCGGCTTCTCGGACTGCATCGAGTATTGGCACGTCAGCTCCGCCGTCGACGGTACCACTGCCGCCACCTTCGCCGTCGCCGCCGTCTGCACCACCCCCTTCGCCCGTGCTTCCGTCTCCACCGTTCGCACCGCCACCGGCACCTCCGCCCGCGCCGCTCGACGGGACGAATTCCACGTCGCCGTCCTCGGCGCCTGGCAGGAGACGCGGGGGCTTCGCGGGATTGCCAGAGATGGCGTAGTTCGTCGCCAGCATCGGCGTCGCCGCCAGCAAGAGCACGCAGCCGACGACCAGCAGGTCCCGAGGACGGTTCGAGCGAGCGGTCAGGAGGTCCACGACACAAAGCGTCCCGACGAGGAAGAACGCCTCGAAGGCGTGGACCCACGTGACGAGGCCGGCAAGCGCGTACGCGCCCGCTCTCGCCCGTAACGCCGCTCGTCCGTCGGCCCGCCGGCTCACTGCGAACGCGTAGACGGTGGCGAGAGTCAGCAAGGCGACGACCGTATGCCGTTTCGGGATCGTCGCCCAGAATCCGACAGGAGTGGCGACGCCGAGGGCGATGCCAGCAGTCAGACCGACCCGCCGCCCGTGAAAGATGCGGAGGAGGCGATAGCAGATGAGACACGCCGTCGCGGCCGCGGTCATCGTCGACAGCTGGAGGGCCGCAAGCGCCAGCCGGTCCCGCGGAAGGTCCGTCGCCGTCAGCACGCTCCCGACGAACAGGACCGCGACGACGACGCTACCGACGGTTCGCGCCCGCTCGCGGTCGACGCCGTCGAGCTGACTCGCCTGTGCGACGAACGCGAGACCGAGCGCCGCCCAGAGCGCCGCGAGCAACAGTCGCGGAGCCACGATCGAACTGAACCCCTCTAGCGCCCAGACCAGCGGCACCGCGAGCGCGAGTTGGCCGTAGTTGCGCCCGTACAGTCGCCCGCCATGCTGAGAGAGTCCGGGCTGTGAGCCGAACGTTATCGAGTACCGCAGCTCGGTGACGTGGAGGTGCCCGTCGGCGAGCGCGACCAGCGCGTTGGCCACCGCGTACGTGTCCTGGATGAAGATCCCGACTCGCCACGTCAGTCCGAACCAGCAGAGCACGCCGAGCCACAACAGAAGCCCGGGTCGGTCGCCGAATACCCACCACAGAAATCGCCGTGTGTGTCGCCGTCCACTCCACTCGGCGGTCACGCCGCCACCTCTACGGTCGCGTTTTCGCGGTAGATGGTCTGGTCGGTGGTGAAGCTCTGAACGCGGACGGTCAGCGTGGCGCTATAATCTGAACGGTCCGCCGTGCCCCGTGCCATCCCCCGGTCGTCCGGCGCGAGTCGATACGTCCCGGGCTTCGTCACGATGGTTGTCTCAGTCAGTTCGACATCGAGTGCCGGTACGACGACGCGATAGACCAATCGCGGCCGGTCCGTGACCGACGTGACCGTGACCGTCGCCGTTGGCAGGCGAAGGTAGGAGACGCCGGTCCCGAAGCGACCGTCGGTGACGCGAAACGCCGCCGTATCGACCGTGACCGCTCCGATGGTTGCCGTCCCGTCACCGAACTCAGTGACTCGCTGCTGTGTCACGTCCACACCAGTTAGTGGCCCAGTGGAAAGCGAGACGACCACAACAAAGAGCGCGACGCTCGTCAACAAGTACCGTCGGGTCATCGCCTGCCCTATCAAGGTGGGCGACCGGTCTTAAAGCTCTCGTCGGTCAGAACTCCGCTCCGTCTTGCGCTTCGACGGCTTCGATGAGGTCGGCAACGGTGTCGTCCGGCGAGACGCCAGTCGATTTGACGGCTTCTCTGAAACTGGCCGGCGGGTACTTTACGGGGACGTTCGACTCCGAGAGGAGAATTCCGAGCACGTCTTCGACGGCCGTCGAGCCGTCCATCTGGCGACCGTACCACAGCATGAAGCTCTCGAAGACAGTGACGATGTCGTTCGAGACGAGTTGCTGTTGGTCGACCTCGCCGTCGAACTTCGCGGTCACGTCGAACCCATAACGGGTGTTGGAATCAGCCAGCTGTTCGGCGAGCCAGTCGTGAACGTTCGCGTCCGAAAATTCCGGCGTCGCTGGCTCGGGGTCCGGCTCTGGAGTGGGTTCCGACGAGACCGGAAGACTGCCCTCGTCGGTTCGCACGTCCGAGGAGACGACGTAGCGGCCCTCGTCGATCTCGGTGACGTGTTCGTCCTCGGCAATATCTAGCTCTTCGGGGGAGAGTATCTTCCCGTCCTCCGGCTTCGGTTCGTCTGGCCCCCGAGACATATCAGTCACTGTGTGTGGGAAGTGTATAATTCCGTCGCTGGTCGGGATGCTATCGAAGAAAGAAAGATTGCGCCGATTTAGAGCGTGACTGCGGAGTTACCCGAGAGGGTTTCGGGGACGACGAGTCGAACGGTCGTCGTGCCGCCGGACTGGGTGTTCAGCTGGATGGTCGCCGTTGCACCCTCACCAAGACCGTTGCCTCCGGTATCAAGTGCACTCGCATCGAACGTGAGCGTTGCGCGATCGGACGGGTCGTTGAGGACTTGACTGTCGGTAATCGAGGAGTCGTCGTCCTGAACCGTTGAAACGGAGAACGCGCTATCACTCGTACTCGCCGCCTGCGTAAGGTCGTAGGACCCGGAAGAATCCACCCATTGCGCAATAGTACTACCGATGTCGATGTTCGCGGCACCGGGTGCTTTCTTGACGGTTATCTCGACTGTTCCGACTTCTTTCGTTGAAGAGTCGATGCTGGTCCCAACTGTATTCACCACTTCAAGCCGGTTCGTCACTTGGTCGCTACTCTGTTGTCCGGTCTCTTCTGCGCTACTCTGCAGGAATCCTGCCGTGTTGATGAGAACGCCCGCGGCGATGGCGGCGACCAGCACCATCGCGATGAACACGATGAGGGTGCCGATACCGACCTGCCCGCGGTCGTCGTCGTTTCGTAGGTTGTCGAACATGGGTTATGTCAGGTCTGTCTGACCTACCAGAACCGTATCTGTCACCTGTAATAATACCTCTCCCCAAAATATCTATGCTGATAACAGGCGTTTCGATGACCCTGAGCCGCGCTAAATCCGATTTGTTCGTATTCGAACCTGGCGTTTCCGAAATCCCTAGCTTATCTATTCCCGATACTGATACCGGTTATCTACGTCGTGATTCGAACGTCCCCGACATGGGCTAGCGACGCTCGCACGCTCGAAGGCTGTCGCAGCGTGAGCGCGGACAGAAATGGAATAGAAGGGAAGAGAGATAGCCGTGGGACCGAGGTGGGAAAATCGCTTGCTGACTCCCGACATCAAGGTGGTCGCCTCAGTCGTAGGTGACCAGGCTGTACATCACGAACAGGTAGCCGAAGGTCGTCAGGCCACTGTTGACGAGTAAGAGTGACTTCACACCCTCGAAATCGTTTATAAACGCGCTAATCATGGTCGCAGCCGCCCCGGCGACGGCCAGCGAGAACCCGAGCGAGAGATGCAACATCGCTTGCCGGGACGTCTGGACGTACGCCCGCATCGCCATCCCGACCATGGTAAGCCCGGCGACGACGAATACCAGCGTCGTGATGGCATAGAGGAGTTCTATCATCGGCACTGCCTACGGCTATGCGAAACCCTGTAATAAATCCACTCACGAAAATATCTCTCCTGATAATCAGCTGCGTACGGTCGCTCAGCGGTCCGCGGAGAGCGTCCGCCAGGCTTCGTCGAGTTTGTTGGTGACCTCAGAGCGTTCCTCTACGTGGACGGTTAGTTCGTCGTCGAAGTCGACGCGGACTTCGTCGACGTTCCGCCGGTAGACCTTGATACGCCGCCGGTCGTCGGAGAGGATGTTGTCGTGGAGTTCGAGCAGATCGTGTTCAGTTAACTCGTCGATACGTCGGTAGCAAGTAGCGATGGGGATCCCAAGCTGGTCGCTCAGTTCTTGGGCCGACGCCGGTTCGTCGGTCGCGTCGAGAATTTCGGCGCTGTATTTGTTCCCCAGCGTCTGGAGAAGATCCGCTGAAGCCATCGTTATCAAAACATATATTGTGACTACAATAAAACTATCGACGGTGATAGCGGGTGAGTTCGGCCGCGGGGTGCGAGTCGAACGAAAGCGAGTATATCGCCCGCCTCGGGCGCACTATCCGTCGTTTTCTTCGACAATAACGGGATTATATGCGGCGTAAACCGGCCTTACAGCGGCGAGTCCTCGTCGCTCATCATCGAGAACGCGCTGGCGTTCTGGTGGACCTTCAGCCCACCCCAGTCGATCTCCATCGGATAGATGTCCGTCTCGATGTTCTGTTTTCGCATCTTCGCCACCCAGACGTAGCGGTTGACACCGGAGTCGGTCGGCGTCTGGATGAGGTAGATGTTCCCGTCGGTGAGGTAGTTCGCTAAGCCGATCTCGGTGTCGGGGAACACCGCGCCCTGTTCGTTGGTCAGCAGCGAGGTCAGCCCGTTCTCTCGGAGGATGTCGGTGAACTTGAGCAGGTAGGTACGCTTCTCGCGTTCGTTCTCGAAGAACAGCTCGAACATCGCGAGCGAGTCGAGTACCAGGCGGTCGTACTCGTCGTCCTCTAAATCGTCTAAGAGGATGTCGAGCGAGGAGGAGAAGTCGTTCTCGCGGAGGAGCACCTGCTTGTCGTAGACCTTGATATCGCCGTTCTCGACGAACTCGGGCCACTTATCGAAACCGAGGGACTCGGCGGCTTCTCGGAGGTCGGATTCGTTCTCCTCGAAGGTGAGGTAGATGCCTTTCTCGTCGAACATCTCGACGCCGTTGTAGATGTACTGGAGACAGAGAATCGACTTTCCGGCACCGGGATTGCCGCTGATGAGGGTGGTCGAGTCTTTTACGATACCGCCGTTGAGGATGTCGTCGAGGCCGTCGATGCCCGTCTTCGTTAGCTCAATCATGATAGGGAGTGGGTACTGAGTTGTGTAACCGTGAGTCGTCTGTCTTCAAAAGTCTTGTTCACGAACGGGCAGAAACGGCGGCGTTCAGGCTTCACTATGGACGACTGCGGGGTCGACCCAGATGACGAACGCCTCGTCGCGCTTGACGACGCCGTGGATGGAGCCGGCGTCGTTGCCCGGCGACCCGTCGATCTGGTCGGGCGTTATCTGGACGACCTGGTCGACCTCGTCCACCAACCACCCGACAGCGCTCTGATTCTTTACGATGTCCGGGTCGAAGACGATGACGCGCTTGCCCGCGCCGGCGTCGTCGATTCCGAAGACGACTTTGGGATCGACGATGGACGTCGTCCGTCCTCGAAGATCCATGACCCCTTCGACGTAGCGGGGCGCGTTGGGAACTTGTGTTAAGTCGCCGACGTCGACGATCTCGGTGACGTAATCGATACTGACACAGTACGTTTCCGCACCGAGTGCGAATTCGAGCACTTGACCGGTTGTGGCTGACTGGGCTGACATAACTCCGGGGATACCAACTGCTACGATAGCAAGCGGGCATAAAACTGCCTGCTGAGGTATCAACTTTGATTACGTGGGCGGTGTCTTTATTTCCGGGCGAAGGGGAGTACGCCACAGTGATGCAGATGCTCCGCCCGCGAACGACGACCACGTCACCGGAGGCCGCGTGACGATGGCCGGTGCTGTCCCGCGCGCAGTCGTGGCCGACGACTCTCACTTCATGCGAAGCATCATCTCCGATATGCTCGAAGAAGGGGGAATCGACGTCGTCGCCGAGGCTCGCAATGGACGCGAAGCCGTAGCGGCCGTCCGCGAACACGAACCGGACGTCGTGACGATGGACGTCGAGATGCCCGAAATGGACGGAATCGAGGCCACCGAACGGATCATGGCCGAACGGCCGACGCCGGTGTTGATGCTGTCGGCCCACACCGACGAGAACGCCGACGTGACCTTCGAGGCACTCGATAAGGGGGCCGTGGACTTCTTCACGAAACCCGGCGGCGAGGTGTCGATGGAGATGTCTCGGCTGAAAGACCAACTCGTCGACATCGTGTCCTCCGTCGCCGAGGCCGGTGTTCGTGGGACAGGCACCTCCGATGCGAACGCGGGCGCACAGAGTCGCTCCGCTGGACGGACCAGCGGCCGTTCGACCGACGAGCCACGAACGTACGTCGCGGACCCGACGGTCGTCATCGGCTCGTCGACCGGCGGGCCGAAGATGGTCGAGCAAGTGCTGTCGGAGCTGCCCGTCGCAGCTGATCTCCGGGTTCTCATCGTCCAGCACATGCCCGAGGGATTCACCGGCCGCTTCGCCGAGCGTATCGACGCGCGTAGCGAGTACGACGTTCGGGAGGCGACCGACGGCGCGCGAATCGGTGGGGGCGAAGCGCTCGTCGCCGCCGGCGACAGCCACATGGAGATCAAGAACTACCGGAACGGCCGGCTCCGGGTGAAGCTGACGAAAGACGAACCGGTCAACAGCGTCCGACCGGCAGTCGACGTGACGATGGCGACGGCCGCGACGACCATCGACGACCCGCTCGTCGGCGTCATCCTCACCGGAATGGGCGAGGACGGCGCAGACGGTATCCGCCGGATCAAGGCCGCCGGCGGGCGGACCATCGCACAGGACGAGACCACATCTGCCGTCTATGGGATGCCCCAGCGGGCGGCCGAAACCGGCTGCGTCGATTCGGTGCTTCCCATCGACGACGTGGCCAGCGGCATTTTAGCGACGATTACGACCGAGGTGACCCCATAATGGACGACCAGTATCTAGACGCATTCATCCGTGAGAGCGAGGAGGCGATAACCGAACTGAACAACTCCCTGTTGGACTTAGAGTCCGACCCGTCCGACCAAGCGGCGATGGACTCTATCTTCCGCACTGCACACACGCTGAAGGGGAACTTCGGCGCGATGGGCTTTACCGACGCGGCAAACCTCGCGCACGCGATGGAGGACTTACTCGACGCGATGCGACAGGGCGAGATGGCGGTCTCGTCCGACGTGATGGACCTCGTCTTCGCGGGCGTCGACCAGATCGAGATCATCGTCAACGAGATCGAGGCCGAGGGCGAGTCACAGACGACCACCGACGAGACGGTTGACGAACTGCGCGCGGTGCTCGAATCGGGAGCGGCGGCCGCCAGCGCTGGTGCGACCGCAGGTGCTGCGGCCGCGGGAAGCGGGGGAGACGACGGCGAGGCGGTCAATATCGACGGCGAGACTGACCTCGACCCCGCCGACGCCGAGGGACAGGTCGTCCACACGACGGTCAGCGTCGGCGAGTCGGACATGCTCGGCGTCGACTCGATGCTGGCCCTGGAAGGCATCGAAGATGTCTTCGATATTCTGGCGTTCGTCCCCGACCGGGCGGCCATCGAGGACGGCGAGTTCGAGGAGACGTTCACGCTCTATCTCGACGCGCCGGATGCCGCGACGGTCGACGCCGAACTGGCGTCGGTCGGCAAGGTCGACTCCTTCGAGGCGACGGACGTAACCGAGATGCTTTCGGCCGACAAAGGTAGTAACGCCGAACCCCCGAGTCCCGCTTCCGGAGCGACCGAGAGTGGCGAGGAAGAGCACAGCGTCGACGAGATCAAGTCCGTTCGCGTAGACGTCGACCAACTCGACGACCTCCACGGACTGGTCGAGCAGTTGGTGACGAGTCGCATCAAGCTCCGGCGCTCGGTCGAACAGAACGACCTCGACTCGGCGGGCGAGACGCTGAACGAACTGGATAAGATAACGGCGAACCTCCAGAACACGGTGATGGACATGCGGCTCATCCCGCTGAAGAAGGTCGTCGGGAAGTTCCCGCGACTGGTCCGTGACCTCTCGCGCAACTTAGAGAAGGACGTCGACTTCGAGATCGAGGGCGAGGACATCGAACTCGACCGCACGATCCTCACCGAAATTTCGGACCCGCTGATGCACATCCTCCGGAACGCCGTCGACCACGGCATCGAAGCGCCGGCAGAACGCGAGGCAAACGGGAAGTCGCCGACGGGACAGATCACGCTGCGGGCTTCCCGCGAACGCGATCACGTCATCATCGAAGTCGAAGACGACGGTGCCGGTTTGGACGTGGAGGGGATCAGACAGAAAGCCGTCGAGAAGGGCGTTCGCTCGCCCGAGGAACTCGACGCGATGGACGACTCGGCCGTCTACGACCTCGTCTTCCACCCCGGCTTCTCGACGGCCGAGGAGGTGACGGATACGAGCGGCCGCGGGGTCGGCATGGACGTGGTCCACGATACCGTCACCCAACTGGACGGGTCGGTCAACGTCGAATCCACCGAAGGTGAGGGGACGACCGTCGCCCTCCGTCTACCCGTGACGATGGCTATCGTGAAGGTGCTGTTCGTCGAGGTGGGCGACGAGGAGTACGGTATCCCCATCAAGAACGTCGACGAGATAACGGCGACCGGCGCGGTCAAGCAGGTCAACGGGAAGGAGGTCATCAAGCACAACGACGACATCTACCCGGTCGTCCACTTAGACGACGCCTTCGAGGTCCCCGGCGAGACGGCGAACGGCGACGGGATGCTTGTCCGTATCCGGGAGTCAGAGCGCCAGATCGCGCTCCACTGTGACTCGGTGAACAGTCAGGAGGAAGTCGTCGTCAAGCCACTGGAGGGCATCCTCTCGGGGACGGCCGGCCTCTCCGGGACTGCCGTACTCGGCGACGGCAACATCGTCCACATCCTCGACGTGGTGACGCTATGAGCGGCGACACCGACGACCGGCAGTTCCAGCGGCTGCTCTCGTTTATCGGGTCGGAGATGGACTTCGAGTCGTCCTTTTACAACGACGCGTACCTCGACCGCCGCATCACCGCGCGGATGCGCCGAACCGACACTGACGGGTACGGCGCGTACAAGCGCATCCTCGAACGAGACGACGGCGAGCGCGAGAAGCTACTCGACTCCCTCTCGATCAACGTCACCGGCTTCTTCCGGAATCCCGACGCGTGGGAGCAGTTACGGTCGGTCCTGCGTGAGCTGACGGCCGAGAACGACCGAGTCAGACTGTGGTCCGCGCCGAGCGCCGACGGCCGCGAGCCGTACTCGGCGGCGATGCTGGCGCTAGATGACCCGCAGATCGACGCCGGTCGCGTCGAAATCATCGGGACGGACATCAACGCCGACATCCTCCGGGAAGCCCGGCGAGCGACGTACCAGACCTCACAGACGACGGATATCGCCGACGAACTCGCGCCGCTCAGCGACTACACCGAGTACGTCGAGGAAGACGGGAACACGTTCGAGGTCCGCGACGCCGTCACGGAGATGGTCACATTCCAGCAACACGACCTTATTCGCGGCGACCCCAAGCGGGACTTCGATCTGGTGTTCTGTCGGAACCTCCTCATATACATCGACGCCGAGTACAAGGTCCCCATCTTCGAGACGATCCGCGGGTCGCTTCGAGAAGGAGGCTACCTCATGATCGGGATGACCGAGACGCTGCCGACGGCCTGTCGGGACTCGTTCGAACCCGTCGATAAGCAACACCGCATCTACCGCCGGGTGTAGCATGAGCCTCTACGAACTCGAACGCGACGGCGAGATACAGGAACTCATCCGGGTGTTACGCGAGAGCGACAACGAACGCGTTCGAACTCGGGCGGCCGAGTTACTGGGCAACTTTGAAACCCACGACGACCGACGAGACGCGGTCAACGCCCTCGTGCAGGCCGCACAGGGCGACAGCAGCGCCGTCACCGCGGCGGCCATCGACTCGCTCGACGAGCTGGGCGAGGGGGCCATCGAACAACTTATCGGCGAGATGGCCGGCGTCGAGTTAGACGGTGACGCGGCCGACTGGGTGACCGCGAAGGCGTTCGTCCAGGCGCTCTCGGCGGATGTCCCCGAACTGCGGATGGCCGCGGCCAACGGTTTGGGTCGACTTGGACAGGCCGATACCGTCCCGCAACTGGCCGAGCGATTCGACGACGCCGATCCGCGAGTGCGGGCGCGAGCGGCCCGGTCGGCGGGGAAGATCGGCGACTCGCGAGCCACGGGGCCGCTCGAATCGCTGCTGACGGACCCGAAGGGCGCGGTGCGTCGAGAGGCGGCCGAGGCGCTGGGAAACGTCGGTAACCGACAGGCGTTGCAGGCACTGCTCCCGATGTACGAGGACGACGACGAGCGTGTCCGTCGAATCGCCGTCGGTGCGTTCGGCAACTTCGAGAACGGCCGTCCCGTCGACTATCTGGTCGAGGCGCTTTCGGACGAGTCGGCGGCCGTCCGCCGGACTGCGGTGTACTCGCTCATCGAACTGCTCTCGAACGTCCCGACCGAGCAGAGCCACGACATCCGCGACACCGTCGTCGAGAAACTCTCGAATACGGACGACCGGAGCGTCGTCGTGCCGCTGGCGGAGATTCTCGAAGAGAGCACGCAGGCCGCCCAGCGGCGCAACACCGCGTGGCTGTTGGGCCGGGTCACGAGCGATCAGGAGCGCGACCGGGTCATCGACGGGCTCGTCGAGGCACTCTCCGACGACGACCAGATGCTCCGGCAGTTCGCCGCGACGAGTCTGGCGGAGCTGGGCGGTCCCGACAACATGGTCGAGCGCCGTCTGTTGCCGGTCGTTCAAGATGCGACCATCGACCCACAGATTCGGGGCCAGGCCATCTTCACGCTCGGGAAGGTCGGCGGCGAGCGCTCGCGGAAGGCGCTGGATACGCTCATCGACGACACCGAACACGACGTCGTCCGGAAGAAAGCCTTCTCTGCCATCTCGAAACTCGGTGGGCGCGGATGAGCGACGGTGAACGGGCGCTGGCCGACTCGAAAGGGAAGTTCGTGCAGGTGGTCAAAGACGGCCGGAAGCGAAACGACATCGAGTGGCTGCCGGGTCGCGTCGTCCTCTCGAACAAACGACTGGTGCTGGCGACGAATCAGGGCAAGCGCACCCTCCCGCTCTCGAAGCTCACGAGCGTGACCGCCAGCCAGATGAACCAGTCGCTCGCACAGGTCGACAGTTACATCAAACTGCAGGCAGGCCGCGACGTGTGGCTGGTCTCGGCGGTCGCCGACGAGTTCGAGGAGGAACTCTATCGCGCGTTGCTCGACCAGATCGTCGTCCTCGTGAGACATCCCGCAGTGAAAGGCGGGGTCGTACAGGACACCGGCTGGGAGAAAGCCCGGCTGAAGCTCGACGACGAGAGCGACGAGACCATCGACCTCGCCACCGCCAGCGGCACGTTCGTCGAACTGGACATCGACGACGTGGGCACCGTCGAAGCCAAGCGAAAGGACGTCCGGGGCGAGGAACGCCCGCTTCTGGAGGTCGAACACACCATCGACGGGACGAGCGTCGAGACGTACATCTCCGGGACGCCGCGGCACGTCTCGCTCATCGAGGGGTTGGTCCGGCAGGGCGAACAGCGAAACGCCGCCGACGACGTTGACCTCTCGTCCGAGGAGACACAGGTGCTGATGGCGCTGTACTCTGGCATCTCGCCGTTCAAGATCCCCGACTTCGTCGACATGGACACAGAGGACGTCGAGGCCGTCTACGACCGCCTCATCGAGTCCGATATTTTAGAACCCGTCCGCACCCGCCGCGAGGTCCAGTTAGAGGCCCGTGGGCGCTCCATCGCGGGCGAGGCCATCGCCGACCAGTAGCTATCGAGCGGCTGTCGAGCGCTCACACCGGCGGCGAACTACCCAGCAGTCGCGCGTAGTGAACCTGTTCGCTGACGACCCGCGAGAGCGGCAACAGGAACTCGCCGGTCGTCGGGAACAGGGAGAGTCCGGCGACGAGGAGGTACACCGTCGTCGCGCCGGCCGCGAGCCCGAGGGCGACGACACCGACTCGCTCGAACCCGCCGCTGACCGTTTCGAGCAGCGCCCACGCGGCGACGACAGCTGCGAGGGGAAGGGCCACGAGCGCGTACAGTTGGACGGCCTCACCGAGTACCAGCTCCTCGGTGGTGATCACGCCGAGGTAGGCCGGCACGCCGACCCCGATGGTTCCCGCGTACGAAAGTGAGAGCGGTCGAGGGTCTCCAGCGACGGTTCGTCGGATCTCGGGCGTGCGAGCGAGCCAGTAGACGGCGATCGGGTACAGCGGGTGGAGATACCGAACCGTGAACATGTGATGGATCAGGACCTGCTGGAGGTAGAGGCCGACGAGCAAGCCGACGTAGACGAGCGAGAATGCATCGAGCGTGCGAACCGGCGACCAGTTGCGCGGGTCGATGACGAATCGGTCACCACCGGCCTGCGCCCGTCGAATCGCCAACAGGGGAACAGCTACCAGCGCGCCGAGCAGCGGCATCGACGCCAGCACGCTCAGATTAATCGCGGCGTCTTGTGCCGACCGCAGCGTCGGGACGTAGCCGGTGTGGACGAACACCCCCGACAGGTGCCCGGGGTCCAACAGGAGGGCGTAGGAGGCAACGAACTGCCCGACGATTCGGGAGACTGGTGTCGGTAGGAGCGAGTCGCCGCCCCTGCCCGTCGTTCCGCCAGCGTCGCCGCTCGCGGCACTGCCCGCGTTCCCGCCGCTCAGAACGTCACCCGTGTAGCTATCGAGCAGTCGCGGCGGCGACAGCGGATTTCCGGAAATGGTCGCGTTCGTGAGGAAGAACGGTAACAGGGAGAGCAACAGCGCCGCGCCGACCAACAGGAGGTCCCGGGGCGCGTTCGAGCGGGCCGTCGGTACGTCGACAGCGGCGACGGCGACGAGGAGAATGAACCCTTCTGGCGCGTGAACCCACGCCATCGCCCCGACCCAGACGTACGTCAGCGCGCGAAACCGGGTCGCGCGCTGGTGGGTCGGGGCCGCACGGCTCCGGTAGAGCGTGTACATCGCGCAGACGACGAGCAGCGCCGTCACGCTGTGGCGCTTCGGCAGCGTCGCCCAGAACCCGACCGGCGAGGCCAGCATCGTGGCGAGCGCCGCGGCGACGCCGAGTCGCCGACCGTGCAGCCGCGAGACGAGGCGGTAACAGACGACGGTGAGGAGGGCGGCCGCGAGCGCTGTCGTCAGTTGGAGCGCGACGAGGGGGAGCCACCACGACGACAGCGGCGTCGTCAGGGCAAGATTCACACAGAACAGCGCCAGCCCGACGGCGGTGCCGGCCACCACCGCCGTACGCTGTCGGTCCAGTCGCGTCCCGACGGCGTGGGCGACGCCGACGAGCGCCAGTGACCACGCGCCGGAGAGCACCACCCGAACGTCGGCGACCGCGGCGAGTGCTCGGAGCGCGACGTACCACACCGCCGAGACGAGAACGACGCCATAGTTGCGTCCGTACACTCGTCCATCGACGAGGTAGGTTCCCGGCGTCGCTCCCGAGGCCGGGCCATACACCGCCCGTGTGATGTCGAGGTGGCCCTCGACGACGGCTACGAGCGTATTGGCGAACGTGTACTGGTCGTTCGAGAAGAAACCGAGCCGCCACGTCAACCCCACCCAAACGAACGACGCCAGCAGTAGCGTTGCGCCGGTCCGGTCACCGAGGACCGCTCGCCACGTCGCCGTTCGGAGGTCCGCGAGTTCGACCGTCTCGCCCGCGAGCAGGCGGTCGGTGACGCTCACGATCGAACCACCACGGTGATCTGTCGCTGCAGGAGGTCGCGGTCGCGGTCTCCCTCCCGCACCCAGATAGAGAGAATCGCGTCGTAGCGTCGCTGTTCGATCCTGTCGGGGCTGACAGTAGTTGGACTGGCGACCAGTCGCTGGGTTCCCGAACGGCCGGCGAGTTCGTAGCGACTCGTGGCCGTCAGCCACAGTCTCGGTACGTCGATGGTGTAGCGGAGCCGCGGCGACCCGCGCACGTCGGCGACGGTGACGACGGCCGGCGGCGCATCGAGGTGGTAGCGCCCGCTCCCGAAGCGACCGCGTTCGAGCGTGACAGTTTCGCTGGGCGCGGACTCGACGGTGACGGCAGCGTTATCAGCGACGTCGGGGGCGCGCTGGAGTCCGTCGACGCCCAGCGGCCCGACGGCGACGGCCGCGACGACGACGAGCAGTGAGAACCCGACCGCGACGCGCCCGACCATAGTTGTCGACGATTTGCGAGCGGGCTATAAGTGTGTAGGGGGGCGGTTATCGGTCGGGATAACGGGACTCGCCCCGTGCTCGGCTCAGTCGTCGCGCTCGGTCCCGCCGTCGGTCACGGGAACGCCGCCCGTCTCGGCGAGGCTGTCGAAGTCGAACGCGCCGCTCGAAAGTCGCGCCGCGAGCAGCGCCAGTCCCGTCGAGACGAGGAAGGCTCCCGCGAAGGAGGTGAGATACAGCGGGTCTGCGACTGGCAGGAGGTCACCCACTATCGGTAGGGCCGTCGTTACGCCTCGCAGGTCTGGGAAGTACGCCAGTCCGATAGCGAGCCCGACGACGCTCGAAAACAGCGCACCGGAGCCGGTGAGCCGTCGGGAGTAAAGGCCGTAGACGAGCGGGAAGGCGACGGCGGCCCCCAGCAGGTCCGCGAAGAAGAACAGGCGCAGCACGCTCCGAGCGCGCAGGCTGACGTAGATGGCGGCGACGGCGACGACGGCGGTGAGCGCCCGCGCGCCCAGACGGAGCGTGCGGTCGTCGGGGTCTGCGAGCAGCCGCGGGAGGTCGGCAGTGACGAGACTCGCCAGCGCCGAAAACAGCGAGTCGACGGAGCTCACAACCAAGAGGAGCGCCAGCAGGACGACCCCTAGCAACAGCCACTCGCCGAAGACGCTCTCGACGAGGACGAAGAAGGCGACATCGGCGTTGTAGGCCGCGCTCGTTGTGTCCGTCACGACGTTGGCGTGACCAACAGCGACGACGCCCAGTAGCGCCGCGACGAAGACGAGCATGCTGTTGAGCAGCGTCGCGTTGCGGAAGCCGCGAGCGACGGTGTCGCTGTCGCGGCCGGCGTAGATGCGCTGCCACCACGTCTGGTTGACGAGTTCCGCGCCGAGGATGGCGAAGGCGAGGCCGAGGCCGAACTGGAGGCCCGGGAGGAACCCGGGATCGACGAGCGCCGGGTTCGTCTCGACGACGCCGGCGTACACCGCGCCGGGACCGCCCAGCGAGAACACGACACCGCCGACGACCACCGCGAGAATCGGGAGGACGAGGACCGCCTGGACGGTGTCCGTGACGATGGTCGCCCGCAGGCCGCCGTAGCTCGTATAGAGCAGTACGAAGCCGCCGACGAGCATCGCCGTCTGCCACTGCGGAACGCCCGCGACCAGCGAGAGGGCGCTGGCGATCCCCGTGAGTTCCGCCGCGACGAAGACGAACATGTAGAGCGCGCTGACGAGGACGACGAAGCCGTACATCGCCGACCCGTAGCGGGCGTGGGCGTACTCCGTGAGCGAGTGGCCCTTCGGGAGCAGTTCGCGCACGCGCGGGCCGAGTCGGGAGTAGGCCAACATCGGGACGGCCTCGCCGATAGCGTAGCCGACGACGGCGGCGATACCGAACCCAGCCCCTGCTTCCGGCGCGGAGAGGAGAATCCAGACGCCCATGACAGAGGCGACGAGCGTCGCGGTCATGCGACCCTCGCCGACGGAGTCGCGGGCGGTGAGGAAGTCGTCGGCCGAACTGTCCTGCTCGCGGGTGTACCAGACGCCTAGGGCCGCGAACGCCGCAAGCGTGACCACCGTGACGCCGAGGGCGACGGTGGTACTCACCACGAGTCCACACCTCCGGTGTTGGCCGCTGAGCCGCCGGACGTCTCGTCTGCGGCGTCGTACGCCGCGTCGAAGAAGGCGACTTCCAGTTCGACGGTGCGACAGAACAGCTCGGCAAGTTCGTCCTGCCGACGCTCGCTCGCAGCCGCGCCCTCGCGGTCGAGTTCCGCCCGGAGCCAGCCGACGAACTCCGCGAAGGCAGGGACGGCGTGGAGGTCCACCCACTCGGCGAGATAGAACCGTTCGGGTCGGTCATCGTCGCTATCCTCGGCTGTTGCCCACGTGAGATACACCCACTCGGCGGGGACGAGGACGGCC
This sequence comes from Haloarcula amylovorans, assembly GCF_004681185.1. GTDB lineage: Archaea > Halobacteriota > Halobacteria > Halobacteriales > Haloarculaceae > Haloarcula > Haloarcula amylovorans. Next base: position 27,875 of record NZ_SRIF01000008.1, read on the forward strand.
AACGTCTCGGTGTAGCCGCCCTGTCCGGTCGCCCGCAGAAGGAGGTCCCGGAACGCCGCCGTGGTCGGCGTCAGGTCGGGGTCACGGTAGGTCGATTCGAGGACGCCGAGCGCGTCGAAGGAGCGCTCGAAGTAGTCGTTCTCGTCGTCGGTGAGCGTCCCGAGGAAGTCGGCAAGGCGAGACTTGGCGGCCATCGTCGGCGCGTCACCGACGGCGTGCCCGAACGCGCCGACGAGCGTCTCCAGAAAGGCGTAGTCCTGTACGAGATACCGCCGGAAGGCAGCGTCTGCGAGTTCGTCGGCGCGGAGTTCGCGGGTGAATCGGTGCTCGGTCGCGTCGGTCCACGACGGTTCCGCGCACTCTCTGAGCCAGTCGGTGAAGCGGGGGTTCTCGACGGCTTCCGCGTAGTCTGTGTAGGTGGCCGGCACCGTTGGCGGCTTCTCGTCCGTCCCCGTCACACCGACCACTCCTCCTCGCGCCACGCAGCATCCCAGAAACGGTACTCGTAGCGGGCCGATGTCTCGAAGATATCGCGGTAGCGCTCGCGCTCGGACTCGGTCGATTCGGCGGCCACGTCGTTCATCAGGTCTTTACACCACTCGGTGAGGTCGGTAAACTCCTCGCCCGCGTACATCGCTATCCACGCGGCGTACTGCTTGTGGTCCGGACGACCCTGTTCGTCCAGTCGGAGTGCCGTCTCGTTGAATCCCCACATGCAGGGCAGGAGCGCCGCCACGAGGTCGCCGAATGTTCCGGTCGCGGCGGTACGGACGAGGAAGTCCGTGTACGCCCGCGTCGTCGGCGAGGGCTCGGTGGCTTCGAGGGCCGCTTCAGAGATTCCGAACTCGGCGGCGTACTCCCGGTGGAGATCCATCTCCGTGTTGATCGTCGAATCGAGCAGTTCCGCGAAGGTGCCCATCCGCCGCAGGTCCGGGGCGTTGGCCGCACCCAGCGCGAACACGCGCGCGTACTCGACGAGATAGACGTAGTCCTGCCGGACCCAGTAGCGAAACGGGGCTTCGTCTAACGTTCCCTCACCCAACCGTTCGATCATCGGGTGGGCGACGATGGCGTCCCAGACGGGATCGCCGACGCCAGCCAGTTCGTCGGTGAAGCTCATACCGACCGCTCGGCCTCCCGGCGTGATATAACTTAGTATTACAATTAGATTATAGCAGCGGCCACGGGAGGCGATGTCGAACGCTTAAGCGACGGGTTGCCCAACGAGAGGGTATGTCCCTCCGGTTGCCGAGCGAGATCGTCGTGCAGGACGTGTTGCCGACGCTGCGGGTCCTGCTGGCGCGGGAACTCTCGGCGCACGGCCTCACCCAACAAGCGGTCGCGGCGCACCTCGGCGTGACGCAGGCGGCCGTCTCGACGTACGTCAACGACGATCCCGACCTCGAATCCCGTATCGCGGACCACCCTCGAACTGGGGAGACGGTCGAACGGATCGCCGCGGGACTCGCCGACGGCGAGATGGACGGCTACGACGCACTGGCGGCCGTGTTGGAACTCGTCCACGCCTTCGAGGACCGCGGTCCCGTCTGCGAATTGCATGAGGAGGCGATGCCGGAGTTGCAGGGACTGGGCTGTGATCTCTGTGTCCGCGGCGCGAACCCCGAACTCCGCAGAGAGCGCGAGGTTCTCGACAGCGTCCGCGAAGCCAGTCGTGTCCTCGCCACGACCCCCGGCATCGTCGGCTACGTCCCCAACGTCGGGACGAACGTCGGTACCGCCCTCCCCGAGGCCGACGCCGTCTCGGACGTGGCCGCCGTCCCCGGCCGCATCTACGTGATGGACGGCAGCGTCGAGGTGCCTGCCAACCCCGAGTTCGGCGCGTCGAAACATGTCGCCACGACGGTTCTGGCCGCCATGGCTGTCGATCCCGACCGCCGCGGCGCGCTTAACCTCGCCACTGACGACGCGCTCCTCGAAGCCGCGCGTGCACGTGACCTCGACCTACTGGAGTTCGAGGCGGACTACGACGATCGCGGCGACCGCCTTCGCGAGCGGTTCGACGACCGCAGTACGGTCCCCGACGTGCTCTACCACCGCGGCGCGTTCGGCATCGAACCTATCACCTACGTCCTCGCCGAAACGGGCGCTGACGCGGCGCGATTAGCCGCCGAGCTGGTCGCGGACGCAGAGGCGTAGCGGTAGCGGGCGGTGGGCCGGGAGCGCGCTCCGTCGCGCGAAAACGGGGAAGGGCAGGCTGACCTGAGAGCATCCGGCGGCGAAGCCGCCGGTTCACGCGATTCGCGCCTTTTTCGCCCACGTTTTTCGAGGCGCGGTTCGCGCGAAGCGCGAACCCAACGAAGAAAAAGGTGGTCGCTAGGCGTTAACGTCCTCAAGATGCCGGCTGGCGACGATCTTTCCCTTCGGCGTGAGCGTCGGGCCGTCCGGACCGTCCTGAACGAGGTTGTCCGCGTCGAGGTCTTGGAGGAGCATCGACACCGCAGCGGAGTCTTTCCCGAGGATGTTGGCGAGGGGCATCCCCTCCATGTCGCCGGTCGAGTACATGGCGACCAGCACCTCCTTCTTGTCCTGCGTGAGGTCGACGTTCTGAATCTCCTCCATCAGTTCGGAGTACTCCCGGCGGAGGTAGCGGCCGAGGATGGACATCTTCCGGGGGGAAGCCAGCGTCGCCATCGTCGTCACGGCGGTGCCGTCCTGCATGTGCCGAACCTCCAGTACGGGGCGTTTCGCGCCCGACACTTCTCGGGTGGTTCGGGAGAAATCAGAGACGGTCTCTAAGTCGATGGCGAAGGTGCCGTCCTGGCGGCGGAACTCGACGGTGCCGGGGGTCAAAAAGAGGCGAGCGGTCTGCTGGGCGTCGTCGGTGACGCGACCACCGACGCGGGCGCGTTCCTTGACTGTGGTTTCGGTGCCGTTGACGATTGCCTTGAACAGGAGGGTGCCGAACTTCTCGATCTTCTCGTCACCGGCCTCGATGGCGGCGACGAGGCGGCGGCCGTTCTTTTCGAAGGCGACGGTCACCGTCGAGTCGAAGAAATCCCCTAAGTCGGGTGGCACCTGCCCGATGGCGACGTCGAAGATAGACGACAGCGGAATCGTCAGTTTGTCGTCCTCGCTCGCGGCCAGTACCAGTCGCTTCTGTGAGAGGACCACGCGACCCTTGGCCGGGTCGCTACGGGTGGACAGCTCGGAGTTGAACTGGCCGACGAAGTCGGCGATGACTGATTCCGACATGCGGGGTGGTTACCCGTTGGTTATCCGCCCCGGATATTGAGCGTTTCGCGCGAATATCAGTTCGAAGAACGAGAGATTATCCGTCTAAATCCTCTGCGATGTCGGCGAGCGATGAATCGGCCCCGCCGGTCGAGGTGTAGACGACGCGCGTACCGGGCGTTCGCAAGCCGTACTCGGTGCCATCGGTGACGATGTCTAAGTGGGCCGAGCCGCCCAGCGAGACGGTCCCGTCTCTGACCCACTCGGCGAGACGGTTCTCGCCCTCGCGTTCGCGGGCGAGGCGGCGGTTGTCCGCGACGTGGGCGATACCGGTCTCGCCCTGGATATTCGTCTCGACGGTGGCGTAGTAGCCATCGCCGTCGAGGGCGAGGCTGACGACGTCGCCGTCCTGTAAGTCGACGGCATCGGGGAGAGCGACACGCGGGCGGTCGGTGCGGCCCACCGACTCGACGGTGACGCGGTGGGTCTCGATAGCCTCGTGATCGCTCGGGACGCGCTCCGTCACTCGTCGTCGCTGTCGCCGAGCAGGTCCTCGACGGAGTCGCTACCGCGGCCGACGATCTTGGCGTTGATCTGGCGCGTCTCGTCGCTGACCTCGCGGCCGCGGACGGTGATGCGCTTTCGCTCGCCTTCGGTGGTCGGCTCGAAGCCGACGCCGCCGTCGGACATGATAGACTTCGTGGCGACGCCGCGGACGTCGGGCCGCATCGGGCGGCCGGCCTTATCGGAGCCACCGGTGAGTTCGAGCGTGTAGCCGTCGAGACCGACCGCACCGCCGTCGACCTCGTCGCCGAGTTCGCGGCCCATGAAGCGGTTCGAGTCCTGTCCGTCGACGTCGATCTGGTACGTGTGACCGTCCTCCGGGTCGGAGACGGCGACAGTGAATTCAGCCATACCTGTCCTCAATCAATCGCGCGTCAAAAGCGCATCGAACCATCTTTTTCGAGGAGGGGGTTCCTCGCTCGCTCCGTTCGCTGCGGGAACCCCTCCTCGAGAAACATGGGTGAAAAAGCCCGAACTTGTCACGGTGTGACGAGTTCGGGTTCGTAATCTCTCGCCGAGAGTGGCTGAGGCACCGCTCACTCCTCGACGTCGACGATGGTGCTCACGCGGGCGTTCGCCTTGAGCTTCAGCCCCCCACCGCCGACGGATACTGGTACGCGAGGAAGTTCCTCGACGGTGAGCGTCGGGTGGGTCGCGCCGCGTTCGAGCAGTTCCGTTCGGGGCTGGAGCGTCACCGCCCCCTCGCCGGTGAGCGATTCGTTGAAACTGAGGAGGTACTGGCCCGCCCGCAGCGTCCACCATTCGTAATCGTCGTCGGGGTTACGTTTCGCGCTGCGGTGCGGGACGGTTCCGGCGGGTTCGAGTTCGCCGCCGCCGAAGTCGAGACGGCCGGGTTCGGCCACGTCTACTACCTCGGCGACCGTGAGGTCGAATCCCGGACTGTCGCGCTGAGTCGGTTCGTGGACGATGTCGGTGACGTACTTGCTGTAGTCGGGCATCGTCGGTGGTATCGGCCGCTCGCGTCAAAACGGTGAGGGCGGGTACGGTGGTTTCTGGCCAGGGTTCGAACGTGGATGTATACGTGCAGCAGTCCTCGAAGCGTACGGCGATTCCGCTCGCGGTGCGCGAAATCGACCCGCCGGAACCCGGACGGCGCGGTCGTCGCTGTCGAGACGTGTGGCAGCTGCCGGAGCCACTGGCAGAGCCGATAACTGACTACGACACGGCGGACCTCGAAGTCGCCACCGAGTTCTAAACGGACCCTACTCGGTTTTCGCCTCGGTGCGGTCGCCGAAGCGGTCCGCAAGGCCCACCGTCGGTCGGACGGTTGTCTCGTCTCCTGTACGATTTGTCGACAATATTTACCACAATATCTATTGGTTAGCAAACCGTATGTTGGTACTAGACCCGGAGCTGTGCCCCGTCGTGTCATCCGGGGTAAGGTGCCGACGGTCCACCAGCGAAATCGAGCAGTAACCACCTAGCGGCTTGGACGGACCCGACAGACGAGCGACAATGACAGATGAACACACTTCCCCGGCGGCGCGAACACAGACCCGTGGACGAGAGCGAGCGGTAGCCCACCTCACGGACGCGCTCGATACCGACGAGGTGTCCGAGAAAGACTACGTGATACGCGAGGTGCTCCAACTGCTCACCGTCACCGACTCGCGGGGCGGACAGCGGTCGGTCCCGCCGGAGCTCTCGGATACGTCGCTCGACGCCGTCTTCGAGACGCTCAGCCGACCGGCCCGTCGCCGTATCTTGCTGGCGCTCGCAGAACGCGACGAGTGCGACGAGACGGAATTCATCGTCGAGACGTTCGCGGACGGCGACTCGGACGACACCCTTGCCGCTGCGAAACAGGGGCGTATCCGCGTCCACCTCCAGAAGCTCGCCGCACGGGAGTACGTCGAGTGGGACCACGAGGCGGAGACGATTTGCCGCGGGGCGAATTTCGAAGAGATCGCGCCGCTACTGGAACTAATCGAGGACGCCGAGACGCCGGACCGTAACCCGGACGAAAAGCGGTCGGCAGATTCACAACACGAGATGGACGCAGACGACTAACTCAGTGGATACCGAGGATTCCGGTCGTCGAATAGTTTGTACTCGTTTCCTCGACTCCCTCACAGCGCGAGATACGTCCCGATCAGCAGGACGGCGTTGTACCCACCGTGGGCGACAATGGGGACCAGCAGGTTGCCCGTCCGTTCGTAAATCGTCCCGAAGATCACGCCGCCGACGGTGACGATGGCGACGCCGCCGAGCGCCCCGACGACGGACCCGGTGTAGTTCAGCAGATGTGTCGACCCGAAGATGAGACTCGCCAGTCCTACAGCCATCCCGGGACGGAACGATTCGCGCAGTCGGCCCTGAATCGCCCCGCGAAAGAGCAGTTCCTCGGCCGGCGCGACTAGCACGACAGAGAGCGCTGCCAGTCCGAGCGCTACTCGTGGGTCGGCCATGATGGGATCGTCGAAGACGCTCCCTTCCGGTGCGACGCCAAGCGTCGTGACGACGACGCTGAGAACGACGGCGGCGACGAGCGCGCCGACGAGACCAGCGACTGCGTATCGCACGTCCCGTCGCGTCGGCCACCGAATCGAGACGCCGCCGCGCGACCGGGCGTACGCGTAGCCAACGAGGAGGAACGCCACTTGTCCGACTGCGGCCAGCGCCAGAAACGCCGTCGGGCTCTCGATGTTCGTCCCGAACAGAATCAACGGCACGGTGAACACGATCCCGAAGACGACGCTGACGAGTAGCCCGCCGACGAGAAGCGCGAGCGCGACCCCGACGGCGCGGAGTCGACGTGGCGAGTCAGCGAATGTGGTGTCTTCGGGGTTCATGGCGAATACTTCGTCCCGGACCGCGAAAAATAGTCGGCGTGTAAGCGGCGAGGGATTTGAACCACGGTCGTTCCCGTTCGCTCGCTCACCTCTCACTCCCTGATTCAAATCTCTCTTCGGTTCGCTATTCGCTCCTCACGTCCGTTCGTCGCAGAATAGCGGGCGGCGAGGGATTTGAACTATAACATCCGTCGAGCGCAGCGAGACGGTTCACCGGAAGCGCGGCGAAGCCGCGACTTCCGGCCTTTTTCACCGACGTTCGTTAGAGCGGAGCTCTAACGCAACCCGTCAGAAGTCTTCGACTTCTGAGGACGTTTTTCGAGGAGCGGTCGCCGCAGGCGACCCGACGAAGAAAAAGGTCGACGGGCGGCGAGGGATTTGAACCCCCGACCATCTGGTCCGGAACCAGGCGTTCTGTCCGCTGAACTAGCCGCCCACGAAGCAAGATATTCGGCTGGCGCGCTTAACAGTTGTGACGGTGTCTACGGCGACTCGCTGGTTTCGAGCGTGAAGTCGTCGACGGGGTAGGCGACGCAGGTGAGACAGTAGCCGTCCTCCATGTCGTCTTCGAACAGCGACTCGTTGCTACTGTGACGGATGTAGTCCTCGGCCGGGCCGTCTTCGATGTGGCCGGCACAGGAGATACACTGGCCCTCTCGACAGGCGTAAGGCAGGTCCCAACCCTCGTCTTCGCCTGCTTCGAGGAGATTCTCGTTGTTGGCGACTTCGATAGTCTCGCCTTCCTTCGCGAACTCGACCTCGTAGTATTCGACCTCGTCGTCGGCGATGGCGTCGGGGTCGAAGCCTTCCTCTTCTTCGGCTTCGCCTTCCTCACCTTCGGCGAGTTCCCCCTCGCTGCCGCCGGCGGGGATCGCGGCCGCACCGCCACCGCCGATAGAGCGGTTGTACGGTTCGGGGAAGTCGGTCTCGGGAACCGACGCGGCGCGCTGCTCTAAGACCTCTTGGGAGATGTCCTCCGACGCCTCCCACCCGGTCCCTTTCGCGTAGTGGAGCGCCACCACGGTGAGGGCGAGCACGGCCCCGCCGAGGACGCCTGCGAGTTCAACCATACGGGCGGCTATGGAGTACTGGTTTAACTAAGCTTTGGATTCCGCCGTTTGGGCCGTCTCGACTGTACGTGTTTTTGGCACGTCGGACCAGTCACCGTATGACTTGATGCACACGATTCGACGGAGATCTCGTCCAGATGGCGCAATATGAGAGCCAACATATTCGGGCCGGAAAACTCCAACAACTACGATAGCATCTACTCGCGAACCTACCGAACTATTCGAGGATTTGCGGACAGCGTACTTCGAGTATTCGTAGTTACTCCCCTGCTTCCTGAATCAGAATAGTTGCCGAGAATCCGATAACGAGGACTGTAATGATAATCCCAATCAGATAGTACGGGTTTGAGAAATCAGGGGCCGCAAGAAATAGCGACAGTATAAACATAGAACCTAAAAAGACACCCAACATAGCCCGAATGTCTGGATCATACTTTTCAGTGATAAAACTCAATCTCACGCTCACAATATAAGAACATTCGTGGTACCTCATTATAGTTTTTTGGTGGCCGTAGAGGGTAGTGTTTAGTTTGGAGTATTGTGTCAGCAAGCGAAACTCTGCAACCAATTTTCGGCTGCTTCCGACTCGATGTGACTGAAGTAGTTCGAAAACAATGAGGTTCGTCGCTTCAGTTCGCGAAAAATACGCTCGACAGTGTTTCGATTTCTGTAGTGACGTATCTGAAATCGGAAGCCCGCTCGTTGCAATGCTGTTGAATGTTGAGCGCCGTCGACGAGAAAGACGGCGGTTTCGACATCGTGTTTTTGTTGGAGCTTGCGGAGAAATATCTCGGTGAGGGCGGTCGTAGTGTCGAAGACAACCGGACGTGAAGCAGGTGGTTCGTTTGCGGGTCAGCGGTAACATTCAGACAGAGCTGCTCGTCGTTGATTCGAATCACTGTTTCGTCGAGCGCAATCTGATTCGGAGACCGTCCAGATTCGGACTGTATATCGGCTTTCTGGACCCAACCCGTGGATCGCTTTTTTCGACCGTTGGGCTCCCATCGAGTCGAGTAATTCGACGGTATTCGACAGCCAGAGTCCCGAAACGTGCGATTGAATACCGAGCTTCATCGCTGGCTCGGGTGTCCGCTCGCGTTCCACAAACTCCAAATAAATCCGCTCTCAATTCCCGCTGAGGCGGCTGATTTCTGGCATAGAGCACCAAGAATCCGTTCGCCTCACTTTTCACGCTTACCTAAACACGTCCCGCCGGATGGGAAAAACCCGAACTGCCTCGCGGCCGCCATCCTCGTCTCGCGACCGACTCACTCGCGTCGCGGCACGTCGTGCCGGCCGAAGCCGTACCGGAGGCGGCTGGCGAGTCGGCGAGCGAAGCGGCCGTCGTCGGCGCGAGACCCGAAACGCTCGGCCAGCGCCTGGTAGATGAGCGGCACCGGAACCTCCTGTTCGAGGGCCTCTTGGACCGTCCACGTTCCCGTAGAGCCGCCTTCGACGCGGTCAGCGACGGTCCCGAGGTCGACGCCCTCCTCGCGAAAGGCCTCCTCGCAGAGTTCCAGCAGCCACGAGCGGATGACCGCGCCGTTGTTCCATGTGCGCGCGACGGCTTCCAAGTCGAGGTCGTAGCGACCGTTGGCGAGCAGTTCGAAGCCCTCGCCGTAGGTCTGCATCAGCGCGTACTCGACGCCGTTGTGGACCATTTTCACGTAGTGGCCCGACCCGGCGGGACCCATTCGGTCGTGACCCGCCGGTCCGGTCGCCACGGCGTCGAAAACCGGTTCGAGTTCGTCGTAGGCCCACTGCGGGCCGCCGACCATCAGCGAGAAACCCAGTTCCGCGCCGGCGGGACCGCCGGAGGTCCCACAGTCGAGGTAGGCGGCGTCGGTCGATTTGGCGCGTCGCACCGAATCCTCGAAGTGGGAGTTGCCGCCGTCGACGACGACGTCCTCACCGTCGACGTGGGGGGCGAGTTCGTCGAGCGCGGCGTCGACGGGGTCGCCTGCGGGCACCATCAGCCAGATGCGCTTGTCCTCACCGAGCGATTCCGCGAGGTCCGGGATGGTGTCCGCCGAGCGCGCGCCCGCGTCGGCGGCGTCGGCGACCGCGTCGTCGTCGATGTCGAAGACCACCACGTCGTGGCCCGCGTCGAGTACGCGGTCGACGACGATCCGTCCCATGCGTCCGAGTCCGATGACGCCCAGTTCCATGCCTGCTGATTTCCCAGCGGACAGGTAGGGATTCCGGTTCGGCGACGAGCGCCGGCGAACCTACCAGAAGACGGTACGCTTTCTATCGGGCCGGTCCACGAACGAGCATGGACGACCGCGTACGCGAACACGCACGGACGCTCGTGGACTGGAGCGCTCGCATCGAGGCTGGCGACGACGTCGTCGTGCAGGTCGAGGAGGGGGCACACGATCTGGGCGTCGCCGTCGCCGAAGCGCTCGGCGAGCGGGGGGCAAACCTGCTTTCGACGTACCGTTCGGACGAACTCACGCGAGCGTACCTCCGCGCGCACGACGGCGAATTCGAGGCGAATCCCGACTACGAACTGGCGCTGTACGAGCGAGCCGACAGCGTGCTGATTCTCTCCGGCACGAACAACACCGCTGGCACCGCCGACGTATCCGGCGAGCGCCGAACGGCCCACTCGAAGGCTCGGCAGGCCATCCGCGAGGCCCGGCTCGATACCGACTGGGTCTCGACCCAGCACCCGACGCGCGCGATGGCCCAGCAGGCCGGGATGGCCTACGAAGCCTATCAGGACTTCGTCTACGACGCGACGTTGCGGGACTGGGAGGCGCTGGCTGAGGAACAGGCGCAGTTGAAGGGGGTTCTCGACGACGGAGAGGAAGTCCGAATCGTCGCGGACGGAACGGACCTCACGATGTCGATCGAGAGCCGAACAGCGGTCAACTCCGCGGCCAGCGTTGCCTACGACTCGCATAACCTCCCCTCCGGCGAGGTGTTCACCGCGCCGGAAGCCACCGAAGGCGTCGTCACCTTCGACGTGCCGATGACGATTCAGGGCCGTCGAGTCCGCGACGCAGAACTCACCTTCGAGGACGGCGTGGTCACCGAGTTCGCGGCCGCACAGGGCGAAGCGGTCCTCGAAGACGTCCTCGGCACGGACGAGGGCGCGCGGCGACTCGGCGAACTCGGTATCGGGATGAACCGCGGCGTCGACCGCGTCACCGACAACATCCTCTTCGACGAGAAGATGGGCGGCACCGTCCATCTGGCGCTCGGCCGGGCCTACGACGCCTGCCTGCCCGACGGTGAATCCGGCAACGAGAGCGCGGTCCACGTAGACCTCATCACGACGATGGACGAGGGGTCGCGGCTGGAAGTCGACGGCGACGTCGTGCAGGAAGATGGGCGGTTTCGGTGGGAGTAGCGAGGTTCCGGCCGATGGCCGGAACCTCGAATATCGACGCGGTGATAATCGCGGAGCAGTAGCGAGGTTCTGACCGACGGAAAGACGAACCAGCGAGCGGCGTCGGCGCTCCGGCCGAGGTTCTCTCAGTCGCGCGCAGCCGAGACACGCATCGCTCTGCGGCGTCGAAAGTAGGAAAGATCGGAAAGAGGGGTGGGGGGTGGGGGGTGGTGGCACCCAAAGTGGGTGCGCTTAGAGATTCGGGAGTGATAATTAAGAATCTTCCGGCCGACCCCTCTAGTGGTAAGGTTCTGCACATGTCTTTCAGAAATGAAATTCGGAGTGGGTGTCGGCGGCAGAGTGGTGGCCGGCGGTAACACATATGCGTGCGCACTCCATAGGTGACGTCGTGACGACGGTGGCACCGGGCGGTCACGACGGGACCGACAGACCGGGGGTTCGGCAGGCCGAGCGCGCCGACCTGCTGGAGGTCCATCGCATCGAACAGGCGTCGTTCCCCCAGCCGTGGCCGTTCTCGGCGCTGGAAAGCTACCTCGGCGAGGAAGGCTTTCTCGTCGCCGAGGCGGGCATCGAGGACGGTGTCCCGACCGTAGCGGGGTACGTCATCGCCGATACGGTCCCGAACCACGGGACGCCGCTGGGCCACATCAAGGACATCGCAGTGCGCGAGGAGTACCGCCGGGAGGGCGTGGCAACGGCGCTGTTGGAGGGCGCGCTGGAAGTCGTGATGGCAACGGGGGCCGGCTCAGTCAAGCTCGAAGTGCGCGCGGACAACGACGGCGCGCGGCGACTGTACCGGCAGTTCGGCTTCCAGCACCGCAAGACCATCCCCAATTACTACAGCAACGGCGAAGACGCGCAGGTCATGGTCCGCTTGCTCTGAGTGCTAGTCTCTCCTGAGACCCGACTTTCTATACGGCTCCGTCACCTTCCCTTCGGTACAATGGGATACGCGTGCCCCGTCTGTGGCGACCCGCAGGCCGACGCCGGCCACCTCGCCAATCACCTAGCGTTTACCGCGATGACCAGCGGCGACGACCACGAGGCGTGGCTGGACGACCACGTCGAGGACTGGGGGCAGATGGGCGAGAGCGAACTAGCCGAAGAAGTCACCGACCACGCCCAGGAGACGGAGTTCCCGCAGGTATTCGAAGAGAGCGGACTGGAGTCGGAGCACGAGCACACCCACGACCACGCAGGCAGTCACGCGGGTGACGACCTGCCGTCGGGGGCCGACAGCCACCGCGGTCAGCGGTCGATGAGCGACGCGGACAGGGAGGTACTGGCCGAGGCGCGGGACCTCACGCGGGAGCTGTTAGACGACGAGAGCGGCGATGACGGAAATCGCGCGGACGAAGAGTCAGCGGACGGTGACGCGACCGAAGACGAAACCGAATAGTTCCGCGGCGACCTAGGTCCGCGCATGGAAACCGAGGGGCAGTTCTCGCCGACGACAGTCGCCGACGCGCAGGACCGCTACGAGGCACTGGGACCGACCGCACAGGTCGTCGTCAAGGAGGTAGCGAAGGCGATGGGACTCGACGCCGAGGAGTACCGCGACCGCGTCACCGGGGAGGTCGTCGAGACGGCCCGTGACGTGCTGTTCGCTGAATCGCTCTCGGTGACCGTCGGGACCGCCGAGGAGTTCGAGACGTGGGCGACCGACGCCGATTACGAGGTGACCGTCGTCGGGGCCGACAACGTCGACAACGTCGTCTGGCACGCGCCCGAATTCGCCGAGGAAGCGGTCGCGGCCACGTTCCAATCAGAGCGTCAGGCCGCTGTCGGGACCCTCCGCCGACAAGCGTTCGGGCGCATCTACAGCGAGGTCGTTTGATGCGAACGGTCACCCGCAACTTCATATTGGGCGTGGGCGTCGTCGTCCTCCTCCTCTTGGCGCTGGGCGCGCTCCCAAGCTATCTCAAGAGCGGCGATCCGTACTATCTCACCGCCGCGCCGGAGAACGGGAGCGTCAGCGTCGAGAACGGGACGGCGGTCAACGGGAGTAACCTCTCGGCAGCACGCTATCCCTACACTACCGCCGCGCTCGACAACGCTGCGGCGAACGGCACTGGTCGGTCGGACCCCTACTGGCGCGGTCCCGTGGGGCTGAAGGGCGCGTTCACCCATTCGCCGTTCGACGAACTCGACGCGCTCCGTCAGCAGGTGCCCGCGGCAGCCGACGGCGAGACGGTAATCGTCCGCCACGACGGGACGTTTTACCGCCTCGCCGTGACACAACGACCATGACCCGCGACCCGACCCACGAGTGGCCAGTCGTCGAATCTGAAACCGAGTACGAGACCGGCTGGTACGCCGGCGGCTACGACCGCGTCCGCCAACCGGACGGCTCGGAGAAGGACTACTACTGGGCGGAACTCCCCGACGCCGTCGTCGTGGTGGCCCGCGCCGGCGACGAACTCGTCTTCGTCGACCAGTTCCGCCCGGTCATCCGCGAGCAGTGTCTGGAACTACCCGCCGGCATCGTCGAGGACGATGAGTCCTACACGACGGCTGGCGCGCGCGAACTCCGCGAGGAGACCGGGTTCGACCCTGCCGGCGTCTCCCTGCTGGAGGAGTTCTGGTGTTCGACCGGCGTCTTGCGCCACCGCCGCGGCATCGTCTTCGCCGAGGGACTGGACCCGGTCGACCGGAACTTAGACGACAACGAGTTCCTCTCGGTCACGACAGTCCCCGTCGAAGACGCCCTCGACGTCGCCCGCCGCGAGCCGGCCAACGACGCCACTATCGAGGGGATCCTGCTCGCGCGGGCCGAGGGTTTGCTGTAGTCGGAGCACGTTTAGGGCTCGACCGTTTTCGAAAGGACATGGACGGTGAAATCAACGGCGAGGAGCTGCGAGCGCTGCTCGACGAGGACGAGGCGCGCGTCGTGGACATCCGCTCGCCGAACGCCTTCGAGCGGGGACATATCCCCGGCAGCGAGAACGTCCCGTTCCCGTCGCTCGTCGACGAGGTCGAACGGTTCGAGGACGACGAGCGAGTCGTAACGGTGTGTCCGAAGGGGAAATCCAGCGTGCAGGCCGCCCGGCTCATCGCCTCCTACGAGGGATTCGACGGTCGTGTCGATAGTTTCGCGCCCGGTCTCACCGGCTGGGAGGGGGCGCTCGAATCGAGCGACGGCGGCACGCAAAGCGCAAACGAAGGTCCCGAAGCACCGTTCTGAGGGTGACATATCTCTCCAAGCAGAGATCGAAGTATCGCGGGTTCGCTCGAAACCCTCCCGAGCGGATGGACCGCTCGGTATCGCACAATAGGCTATTGGGGGTCGTTTCGACCGCGCTCTCGGCGTCGGCGACTCGCCTCACGCCCCTGGGTTCTCCAGTCGAAGCGAGCGGGTTCAAGAGCGAAAGCGGACGGCGAGCGTTGTCGCGCCGCTCTCGGTCTCTTCGACGCGAACTGCGGGAAGCGTCTCGACGAGTCGGGTTGGGAGGCGAGCGGAGAGGGAGTGAGTCGCAGACGGCACGGCCGTAGCGATTCCGCGTCAGCCGCCAGAGTTGTACCATCTGTCTCGGCGCTCAGCGGGGGCAAGGATAAACGCTCGGGTCGGACCGCTCGGCGTACGGAAACGGTGGCTCGGTCGAAAGCTCTCATCACAAGGGGCTGAGCGGGGGTAACTGCTCGTCATCGCCACCGACCCACACTTAGCGCTCACGTTTGAAAAACACGTCCGTTTCACTCCGGCCGCCGTGCCTGCCCAGGCGCAGCGTCGTCTCCGTCCAGAAAGCGGTCGCTGACGTCCTCGTCGGGAATCATACACTGTTCTTTGCGACCGAACCAGTCATAGCGGTTGTCGGCGACGAAGTCGTAGAGGGTGTCCCGAAGTCGGCGCGGGAGGAGACGGCCGACGCTCGCCAGTCGGTATGGCCACCCGAGCAGTTCAGCCACGCGAACGACCGCCCCAGATTTCGTGTACGCCCGGTCGCCCTCGACGAGGACCACCGATTCGAGGTCGTCGGTCGGCAGGCCGCTTCGCGCCAGCAGTGCCTTTCCCGCCTCGGACTGCAACGGTGCGAAGCGGAGGCGGCCGTCGAGGTCGCGCGGAACGAGGAACTGCACGACGCCGTTACAGAGGTTGCAGACGCCGTCGAACAGCAACACGGGGTGATCAGTGGACGGCGGGCGTGTAATATCGTCGTCCGAGGACCCCTCGACGGTCATGCGTCTCCCGGAAACGCTGACCAGGATTTGCTCACTGCTGCTTCAACGTCCAGTCCCGGACTGTAGTAGTACACCGGGTCGGCGTCCGGGCGGGCGAAGCCCTCGGCGGTCAGGAGCGTGTCGGTCTCGACATCGGCGGCCGCGGGATAGAGCGTCCACGGGTCGTGTGCGACGCCGGTGTAGCGGAGGGCGCCGTCGGGGGACTCCGTGAAGAATCGGTAGCGCTCGACGAGGAACTCGGCGAGGGGGTCTTCAGGGGCCGCGAACGGTTCGCCGGTCGGCCAATAGGTCGCCTCGTACCGCGCGGGGCGCGTGCCCGGGTGACACCGGCGGCTGGCGAACTGCACTCGGCCGTCGTGTAGCTCCAAGGAGATGCGAGCGTAGCGATAGGGGAGATGCTGAAAGAGGCGCGCGCCCGTCACGCTCAGCAGTCCCTGCGCGTCAAGCGTGAAGAAGTAGACGCCGGGTTCGCCGTCGCAGGTGACGTACGTCCGCAGGTTGAGTTCGGGCAACCGGATGCCAGCACGAGCGGGGAATCCCCGCGGCCGCACCGCGACGTTGGTGAACGGAACGGCCGAGAGCCACGCGTGCCCGTCGTGGGCGTCGACGGTCAATGCGTCCGGCAAGTGGGCGTCGACGACCGACGGCTCGATGGGCCAGTTCTCGAACAGGAGGTGTCGCCACCCCATCTCCAGCGGGACGACCATACGTGCCGATAGGGGTGCCACCCCGAAAACGGCACCCATCTCCTCAATCGATGCGACGCCAGGCCGTTCGACGCCGAGAGTACGGACTCTATATACCACATTATATTTGGATATAGTTGTATAGTGCCTACGGAGGAAACTGAACCCATCATATCCGAAAATACCCCTATTATAAACGGGTTTAATACTCCCTCGGCCTGTTTCAGGTGATGACGCAGGACTCAGAGCGGCCTTCAGACCGCGTTTCGCGTCGCAAATTCATTGCGGCCACAGGGGTAACGGGCGCAGCAGCAATCGCGGGTTGTTCGGGCGGGGACGGCGGCGACGGCGGGAGCACGAGCGCACCTGCCACCGAAGGGGACGGCTCCGCGTCCACGGAGAGCGGCGGTAGCTCCACAGAAAGCACCGACAGCGGGAGCGATTCCGGCGCGTCCGGAGCGCTAGAGTCGGGTGGCTCCTCGACGGTGTACCCCATCATGAACACGGCGGCGTCGTACTGGAACGCCAACCGGCCGGCCAGCGACTCCGAATACTGGCCCCACGGGGACTACGACATCGATACGGACAAGAACCTCGCCGACTACTGGGCGGGTCTGTACGGCTTCGAGGCCGGCGGCGACGACGGCCCGCCGTTCCAGTTCACGGTCGGTCTCTCTCACTCCGGGACCGGCGTCGAGAAGGTCATGAACGGCCAGCACGACATCGGCAACTCCTCGGGGAACGTCGAGGACGAACTCCCGGATCGTGACTCCTACAAGCAGTTCGTCGACCACGTCGTCGGTGTCGACGGTCAGCCGCTGGTCGTCTCCCAGGAGATCGCCGACGCCGGCGTCGAGAAGATCACCGGTGACCAGCTGAAGGGCCTCTACAAGGGCGAGATTACGAACTGGAGCGAACTCGGTGGCCCGGACCGCGAGATCCAGGTGCTCGGCCGCGTCAAGGGCTCCGGGACTCGCACTTCCTTCGTCTCCAACGTCTTCGGCAACCCCGAGGAGGACACGCAGGTCGCCAACCGCTTCGGCCAGAACCAGCGGCTCGCACAGGCCATCGCGCAGGCCGACAACGCCATCAGCTACCTCGCGCTGGCGTTCATCAACACGGACGGCCTCGCCCCCATCGCACTCGAATGGGAGGGGACGACCTACGCCTATCAGGACGACCAGAACGGGCTGGACTCCAAGGAGTACCCGCTCTCGCGTGACCTGCACTGTTACACGTGGGAGGGCACCTCGAAGAAAGAGGCCGCGGTCATCAACATGGTCCTTCACGACTTCGGTCAGGACCTCTTCGTCGCGCCGAACAACTACTTCACGCTCGGTGGGCGCCGCCAGGAAGAGCAGCTGAAGAAACTGCCCGAGCAGGCCTGAGCGCGCCGAATACAGGGCCGAAGCGGGGAGAGACCACGGCTTCCGAACCGATTTTTGACACACCGACATGATAGACGACGTACGAACGAGCACACGAGAGACGATACTCGGCGGAGACGCGACAGAGGGGTCACTGCTGGCGGTCGGCGCGTCGGCGGCGACGCTCGCGGCGACGATTCTGGTTTTCCTCTTCCGTCCGACCATTGCCGTTCCGATGGCCGGCGCGTTCATTTTCGTGACCGCGCTGGGATGGGTCACGTACCAGGCCGAGATAGCACGATTGCTGACGCTGATCGCCACCGTCCTGACGGTGTTGACCGTCACCTTCATCACGATATTCCTCTTTGCCAGCGCCTTCCCGGCGTTCGTCGAACACGGGTTGGGGCTCTTGCTCATCCCGATTCAGGGCGGGGAAGAGCGCTGGTTCTTCTGGCTGGATGCCATCCTCCCGGCCAGCGAGAGCTACTGGAACCCCGCTGGCGGGGCCTACTCGCTGATTCCCGCCATTTGGGGGACGGTGATGGTAACTCTCATCGCGGGGGCCATCGCCGGCCCGCTGGGCTTGTTCGGCGCACTGTTCATCGCCGAGGTAGCCAGCGACGGACTGCGCGAAATCATTAAACCCGGCGTCGAGGTGCTGGCCGGGATTCCCTCTATCGTCTACGGCTTCATCGGCTTTCAGGTGCTGAACGGCTTCGTCCAGCAGTCGTTCTTAGACGACGGCGCGAGCTTCCTCATCGCGGGCGTGGTCGTCGGCGTGATGGCGCTCCCGACGGTCGTCTCCGTCGGCGAGGACTCCCTCTCCAGCGTCCCCGACGCGATGGGCGACGGCTCCATCGCGATGGGCGCGACCCGCTGGCAGACGATGAAGAGCATCTCTATCCCCGCCGCGTTCTCGGGTATCTCCGCCGGAGTCATCCTCGGACTGGGCCGGGCCATCGGCGAGACGATGGCCGTCGCGGCCATCATGGCCGCCGGCGTCGGCCTCGCGAATCCGTTGTTCGACTTCTTCGACGCGAGCGCGACGCTGACGAGCCTCATCGCGGTCAACTACGGGAGTGCCTCCGAGAGTACGGTCGACGTGCTGTTCGTCGCGGGCGTGATGCTGTTCGTTATCGTCGCGGGCATGAGCGTCGTCTCCCAGTACATCGAGCGCCAGATGCGAGAGAAACTCCGAGGTGAAGCATGAGCGAGGGATACGCTACCGAGACGGCACTGGTCAACGCGGAGTCGAACATCTACGACCGCGGGCTCGACGCCACCATCGGTCTCAGCGTCCTGACGTTCGCGCTCGGGATGATCACGCTCGTCGACGCCGTCCCTCTGAGCGCCAGCGGCGCGGCGTTGGGCGAGTCGCTGGGGCTGATTCTCGCCGTGGTCGTCGGCGGCGTCGGCCTCGTCGCCGTCTCCTCGTGGGCCAACGTCACGCCGGTCGAGTCCCAGCGGGTCCGCGGTATCGCGCTCGGGCTGGTCGGCAGCACGCTCGGTCTGACGGTACTGGCCTACGCGGTCCCGGTGACGCTGGCGACGCTACTGGGTCTCGCGCTCGTCGCCGAGGCCGTCGTCGTCGCGACTGCCGGCGTCGCCTCGCGCGTGGAGTCGGTCGACACTGAACCGAACACGAGCGCCGGCTTGCTCGCTAGCGCCGTCTTCGGCGCTCTCGGGTTGGCTCTCGGGGCCGCCATCGGCGGCTCGCTCGTCGGCTTCGACTCGCTGGCGTGGATCGCCGTCTCGCTGAGTGCCGGACTGGTTCTCACGGCCCTGACAGCCCTCCCGCGCGAGGACGTGGGATCGACGATTCCAGCGGCGCTCGTCGTCGGAACGCTCGGCCTCACTATCGCGACGGCCGTCGTCGGCGTCGGCTGGCAGTGGAATCCCCAGTCGCTGTCCGGGGGGTTCACCGGCGGCGCGGTCATCCCGCTGTTCGTCCTCCTCGGGGCGATTCTCTCGGCGTGGTCGGCCGCGAAGTGCCGGGCCGGCTTCGGCGCTCGCGGCCGGGAGTTCGGTGCCTTCCTCGTCATCAACCTGAACGCGTTCCTGATGGTGGTCATCATGGCGACCATCGTCGTGTTCGTGACGGTGAAAGGCGTCGGCTACGCCTTCCACGGGTTCACCATCGGCGCGCTCTCGGCGCTCGTCCTGCTCGCGCCGCTTCTCGTGGTCGTGGTGAACGCCGCGCGGACGCCTGCGGGAGCGAGCGATTGGCACACTGGCGCGCGCCAGTTGTTCCGGCTCCTGCCGCTCGCCGCCATGGGCTCGGTCGCGGCCGTCCTCCTGTCGGTGCTCGTCACCGGCGACCGACTGGTCTACCCGTTCGCCTACTCGGTACAGGTCAGCCGGGCCCAGCAGTCGCTCGACACCGCGATTTCGGTGACGCCGGAGGCGACGGTCGGGGCGCTGCTGCTCGTCGCCCCGGCACTGTTGCTGTCCGTCTACTTCTTCCGGTCGTACGGCTCGCTCCGCAACGTCGGGCGTCGCTTCGAGTGGGTCGAGGCGGTTCGGCGGACGCTCCCGCTGGCCGTCGCGGGGACCGTCGCCCTGACCGGCCTGTTCCTGCTGGTCGGCCCGACCCCGCTCGGTCTCCCGCTGGGTGAGACGGTCGGCCTCGCCGTCGTGGTGCTGGCCGCCGTCGCCGCCGTCGCGCTCTCGACTCTCCCGCTGGCCGGCGTCCTCGCCGGCGAGGGGGCGCTGGCCGACCGCGCACAGGACGCCGCGACGCTGTTCACTCTCGGGGTGTTCGGCGGTCTCGCCCTGTTGACTGCGACCCTCTTCCTGCAGGCGACGGCGACGGTCACGCCCAGCGCCGGCCCGGCCAATATCGTCCCGGCCGTCGCGCTGGCCGGCGCCGTGGCGTCACTCGCGGTGACGGCGCTGGTCACCCGTGCGAAACGCCGGACAGACGAGACGCTCCAGCGGCGCTTACTGGGCGAGGAGATCTCGCTCGGTCTGACCGGCGTCACCGGCTTCCTGACGCTGCTGGGGCTTCACGTCGCCGTGACGAAGACGTCGTTCACCGTACTGGGCGTCTCCGTCGCGAACACCGGCACGCTCTCGTGGCCGATGACGATGCAGACGTACATCCCGCTGGGCGCGGAACCCGGCGGCATCCTGCCCGCCGTCGTCGGTACGGTGTGGCTGGTCACCGGCGCGACGCTCTTTGCAGTGCCGCTGGGCGTCGGCGCGGCCGTCTTCCTCACCGAATACGCCGAACAGGGCCGGTTCACCGCGCTGGTCGAGATCGCGACTAACGCGCTCTGGAGCACACCCAGTATCGTCTTCGGCCTGTTCGGGGCCGCCTTCCTCATTCCCCGACTGGGCGGCGACGAGTCCCTGCTCGCGGGGATGCTCGTCCTCGGGTTCATGCTCCTGCCGCTGGTGCTCATCACCAGTCGCGAGGCGGTCAAGGCGGTCCCCGAGGAGTACCGGGACGCGAGCGCGGCGCTGGGCGTCTCCCAGTGGGAGACCATCAAGAGCGTCGTCCTGCCGGCCGCGATGCCCGGCGTCATCACCGGTGTCATCCTCGGCGTCGGCCGCATCGCCGGCGAAACGGCCCCACTCATCCTCGTGCTGGGGTCAACGCTGAACGCAACGGAGTCGGCACAGGTGTTGGACGGGTTCCGATTCACGGCCAGTCCGCCGTTCGTCGCCAACGAGGCCCTCCTCTCGGCGTCGGCGTCCCTGCCGACACAGGTGTGGGCGGTCATCGCCGCTGGCGTCAGCGGCTCCCCCTCGATGGGGTGGGCGTCGGCGTTCGTCCTGCTGTTGGTCGTACTGACTTTCTACGCCGTGGGTATCACGGCACGGACCTACTTCCGGAGGAAGCTAACCCATGAGTAACGCGCTTAACGACGGCGAGACTGAGACGACGGGGCGTACAGACAGCCAGACGACCACGACGACGGCAGGCGAGAGCGACGAACGCGTCCGGGAGGAGTGGACCGACTACTCCTTCGGCGGCGACGCGAAGCTCTCTGTCGAGGACTTGAACGTCTGGTACGGCGAGGACCACGCGCTGAAGGACGTTTCGATGGACATCCCCGAGAAGTCCGTGACGGCGCTCATCGGCCCGTCTGGTTGTGGGAAATCGACATATCTGCGCTGTCTCAACCGGATGAACGACCGCATCAAGGCCGCGCGCATCGACGGGTCGGTCGAACTCGAAGGGACCGAAATCTACGACCCCAACGCCAACCTCGTCGAACTGCGCAAGCGCATCGGGATGGTGTTCCAGTCGCCCAATCCGTTCCCGAAATCCATCCGCGAGAACATCTCGTATGGCCCGCGCAAGCACGGCGACATCGACAAGGGCCTGCTCGCGCGACTGTTCGGCCGCGACGACACCGAAAAGGAGGCAGAACTCGTCGAGCGCTCGCTCAAACAGGCGGCGCTGTGGGACGAGGTCAGCGATCGGCTGGACGACAATGCGCTGGGTCTCTCAGGTGGGCAACAGCAACGACTCTGCATCGCCCGCTGTCTAGCCGTCGACCCGGAAGTCATCCTGATGGACGAGCCAGCCTCGGCGCTCGACCCGATCGCCACCTCGAAGATAGAGGATCTGGTCGAGGAACTCTCGAAGGAGTACACCGTCGTCATCGTCACGCACAACATGCAGCAGGCGGCCCGCATCTCCGACCAGACTGCCGTCTTCCTCACCGGCGGGGAACTCGTCGAGTTCGACGACACGGACAAGATTTTCGAGAACCCCGAGAGCCAGCGCGTCGAGGATTACATCACGGGCAAGTTCGGGTGACCGCGCAGGTGCGGATCAGAATTCGGCCCGTCGCGCCGGGAGTCGGCGTTCGGGCCGATGTGACTGCACCGACGACTACGCGGGGGCGGCGCCCCCGCCGTGAACGAGACTAACACGGTACGATTGACCGATGGAAACACGCAAGATACAGCAGGTCGGTGGCGGAACCTACACCGTCTCGCTCCCGAAGGAGTGGGCCGAGACGGCCGACATCGAGACCGGGTCCGTCGTCGACCTCCACACCCATATCGACGGCGTCCTCGTCGTCCAGGCACAGGAACGGGACACCGAGACGATCAGTCACGTCACGCTTTCGGTCCCCCACGCTGCCCCGACGTGTATCGAACGCGCCCTCCGCGCGGCCTATGCCGCAGGGGTCGAAGCGGTCACGTTCGAGGCACCCGATGAGCTTAGCGATGACCAGCACTGCGCGGTCGAACGGGTCGCGCGGAACCTCTCCGGTGTCACCGTCACCGAATCGACGGCGACGACGCTAACGGTTCGGACCCTCCTCGATGCCTCGGAGGTGTCGATTCGCCAGTCGGTTCGGCAACTCCAGTTCGTCGCACTGTCGATGCACCGAGACGCGACGGCGGCCTTGACAGACCCGGCGGTCCCAGATGGGCAGGCCGACCGGGACGACCAAGCGGACCGCCTCTACGCGATGATAGACCGCTACTTCCAGCGCGCGCTCGCCCGGCTCGACGAGGTGGACGCGCTGGGTCTCACTCGCTCGGAGCTGTTCGTCTGCTGGACGACCGCCCGTGAACTGGAACGCGTCGCCGACCACGCCGAACGCATCGCTACCATCGTCGATACCATCGACGCCGAGGTCATCGACGACCAGACGGACGCCGAGGTGACGTCGCTCGCCGAGACGGCTCGCGGGATCGTCGAAGACGCCGTCCGCGCCGTCGTCGGGGACGCCGACGTGACCGCGGCCCAAGCGGCGCTTCACGACCGCGACGGCCTCCGAGACGACATCGAGGCGCTCGACCGCCGCTTATTCGAATCCGAGACCGCGGCGTACCGCTTGACGCACGTCCTCGACAGCGTCGCCCGGACCGCCGAACACGGCGGCAACGTCGCCGAACTCGCCCTTCGGACGGCGATCCGCGAAGGCGAACTCGGCGGGCCCTCGACCGAAGACTTCCTCGACGAACCGCTCCCAGAATAGCTCGCGGCGCTCGTCGCCCGCTCGTCCGAAACCGCCGATTTATCTGTCTCGTTGCCTCACCTTCGGACGATGACCGTTCGCCACGAGGGATTAACCGTCGATTGGCTCGGGTACGCCACGCTCCGCATCGCCGGCGACGACAGCGTGGTATACACCGATCCGGGTCGCTACGGTATCCTGACTGGCGAGTGGGAACCCTACGAGGACGATATCGGCCACCCGCCAGCGACCGACTACCGGGCGGCGGACGCCGACATCGTCTGTGTCACACACGTCCATCACTACGACCCCGACGGCATCGAGCGGGTGGCGAACGAGGAGACGACGGTCGTCGCCTTCGAAGGTATCGATGGCCGGGACGTAGAGCGCGACCTCCCGCCCATCGTGGACCTCCCCTACGAAGTCCGACAGGTGGGCGCGAAAGAACAGCTTACGGTCGGCGACGTCCCAATCTGGACGACGCCTGCACACAACGAACCCGACGGCCCGCATACGCTCCCGGACGGCACGCCGTACCATCCCGAAGGCTTCGGTTGCGGGTTCATGGTCGCGGTCGACGGGACCCGCGTCTACTACCCCGGCGACTCCGACGTACTGCCGGGTCACCGCACGCTGGACACCTCGCTGTTTTGCCCGCCCATCGGCCCGCGGGCGACGATGGACCGTCACGAGGCCGCAGCGCTCGCGGCGACCGTCGAACCCCGACTCGTCCTGCCGGTCCACTACAACACGTTCTCTAACCTCGAAGCCGACTCCCGCGAGTTCGCAGCCGACGTGGCCGAGGCCGGCATTCCGGTCGTACTGGACGAAAAATAGCGAGATCACGAGTGTATCGAGGGCTCTCGAAAAATCGAACGAGGAGCGTGACTACCAAGAGCGCTCCTCGAAAGCGAAACGAGCGCCACACGTTTACTCCCGGCCGGTGCATCGCCACCATGCCTTACGCCGACCTCTCACAGCCGATCCGCTCGGGGATGCCGGTGTTCCCCGATGACCCGCCCGTCTCGGTCGAACCCCACGCCACCCACGCCGAGGATGGCTACCGGGTCACCGCGCTCTCCTGTGGGACCCACACCGGGACTCACGTCGACGCGCCGAGCCACACGGAAGCCGAGGGACGCGACGTGGACGCGTTTCCAGTCTCGCGGTTCGTCCGCGACGCGGTTCGGGTGGATTTGCGCGGCCGTGACCCCCGCGCTCGGATCCGCCCGGTGGACCTGCCGACGGTCGACGCGGAAGCGGTGGTGCTTCAGACCGGGTGGGACGCTCACTGGGGCGAGGACGCCTATCTCGACCACCCGTTTCTGGCCCCCGCCGCGGCCCGTCACTGCGTCGAATACGGCTACGACGTGGCGATCGACGCGCTCAACGTCGACCCGACGCCGAGCGACGCGGCGGCTGACGACGAACCCTCGGGGTTTCAGGCCCACCACGAGCTGCTGGGGGCCGACCGCCTCATCGTCGAGAACCTGACGAACCTCGCGGGCCTCCCCGAGCGGTTCGAACTGCTCGCCGTACCCCTCAAAATCGCGGACGGCGACGGTGCGCCAGTGCGGGCGATGGCCCACTACGAGTGAGTCAGCCGTCGAGCCACCCGTTCCGGGCGCGGTGGTCGGCGGCGACGGATCGCACGTCGTCGGCGTCCAGCCTCCCCCGTTCAGTTACGACGTGGTCGACTGCGTCGGCGGGCGTCACGTCGAAGGTAGGATTGGCTACTGACAGACCCGCGTCGCCGTCGTACACCTCGGTCGCCTCACGGGGTTCGAGGTCGTATTCCGCGGTCGGCGCGACTTTGTCGCTCGACGCGACGACGAGACAGTCGATACCCGCCGCATTCGCGCCCAGCGCCGCCGCGCGGGTCCCGGCCTTGTTCACGACGCGCCCGTCCGGGAGGATGCGGTCGGCTCCCACGACCACGGCCTCGGCGTTCCACTCGGTCAATTCGAAGGCGAATGCGGCGTCCGTCGTCAGCGTCACGTCGGCGGCGTCGGCGAGCGACTCGGCGACGCCGACCCCCTCGCGGCCGGGTCGGGACTCCGCGACCAACACCGCGTCGGGGGACGCTTCCTCGATGGCCGCGCTGACTGTCCCCGACCGCGAGAGCGTCGCTACGCGTTCGGGCAGCAGCTCGGCGGCCGCTCTTGCGGCCTCGCGGTCGGCTGCGACGGCGCGTTCGAGGCTCTCGCGGGCCGCCGTCTCGACCGCTTCCGGCGTCCGCTCGTCGCTCGCCTCGTGCATCACTCGGTCGACGCGGTTTCCCACGACCACCATCGACGGCCGGATGTCGTGCAGCGTTCGCGCCAATCGAGCGAGTGCGGCCCAGTCGTCGCCCTCCCGTTCACTCGTCTCCAGTTCGTCGCGTCGACCGGTTCGGGCGGCCGCTCCCTCGTCGCGCAACACCTCTAGCGCTCGTAGCGACAGCCACGCCGACCCGTGGCTGTGGTCGTCTCGAACCGTCGCCACGCGGGGCCGAACCCGGTCGTAGGCGGTCCAGAGGCGCGGCACCGTCCCGCGGCGCAGGATCTCGGGCGGGTGGACCCATGCCGTCTCGGCGACTTCCTCGTTGGGCGTCACCTCGCGGGAGTCGCAGTCGAAGAGAAATGGATGGACCAGCCAACGAGTCCCTCGCTCCTCGTCTTCGACTGGAAACGGGTCGCCCGCGCGGACGAGCGTAACCGACTCCCCCAGGCCGGCTTCTTCGCGTATCTCGGCCCGGACGGCCGTCTCCGGCGGTCGGTCGTTCCCCTCGTCGTCCGCCACGTGTCCCGAGACGCCGCCCCAGCGCCCGGTGTAGGAGCCGACTTCGTCGCTCCGGCGAAACAGCAGTATCTCACCGTCGTTGCGGAGGAAGGCGGTGACGACGCCACGTTCGTCCATACGCGGGAAACCATCAGGCGCGTCAATCAATCTACGGGTTACAGCGCATCGAGCAGTTCGTCCACGTCCGCCTCGGTGTTGAACGCGTGAACCGACGCTCGGACGGCTTCGGGATAGGGGAGGTGTCGAACGACGATTCCGTCCTGCGCGAGTCGCTCGGCGGTCGCTTCGGGGTCGTCGGCGGCGAACGTGACCAGTCCGGACTCGTACTCGCGGGGACTCAGTAAGCGGTCGCCCAGGCCGTCTTTCAGGCGGTCGGTCAGTCGCTCGACGCGGCGCTCGACGGTGTCGAGGCCGATTCCCTCGATCGTCTCGATGGCCTCCGCGAGGGCGACGTAGGGGGCGGGCGAGGTGGTCCCGACTTCGAATCGCCGCGCGCCCTCGTGGTAGGCGTACGCCTCGGCGCTCGGGTCCTCGACGCTGCGATAGCCGATGCGGGTCTGTCGGAGGCGGTTGTGAGCGTCTGGGTCGACGTACAACATTCCCCCGCCCCAGATGCCGAGCAACCACTTGTGGCCCGCCGTCGCCACGAAGTCCGCGCCCCACTCGGTCACGTCGACGGGGTGCTGGCCGACTGACTGGACGGCGTCGACGAGTACCTGTGCCCCCGCGTCGTGAGCGACATCAACCACCTCGGAAACAGGGAGTCGAGTGCCGTGGCTCCACGTCAGGGAACTCAGGAAGACCAACCGAACGTCCTCGTCGACGGCGGCTTTCACGTCCTCGACGTCGAGCCTCCCCTGTTCGGTCTCGACTACCCGGACCTCGATATCGTGCGTATCGGCGAGGCGGTCCCACGGGAGGGTGCCGGCGGGGTGTTCCAAGTCGGTGCGGACGACCACGTCACCGGGTTGCCAGTCAATGGCTCCCGCAACGAGGTTGACGCCGTCGGCCGTGCTTCGCGTGAAAGCCACGTCCTCGGGTCGGGCACCGAGGTGCCCCCCAACGACCTCGCGGGCGGCGGTGAGCGCATCGAACGCCACCGTGTACGGGCCGTCGCCGGCCGGGGCCTCGAAGGCGTGCCGTTCTAAAAAGTCGGTCGCCGCGCCGACCACGTTGCGGGGGCTCGGGCCGCTCGCCCCCGTGTTGAAGTACGTACACCGGTCCAACGCGGGTATCGACGCGCGAAGCTCCGTCGGGTCCATAGATATGCTACTGGGTCCCGGCCCCTTGAGCGCTGTGCGCATTTGGCCCTCGCTGCGCCACTACAGCACTGCCCCGACGAATCCACCGACGGCGACGCCCGCCAGCGCGACGGCCAGCGTCCCGCCCGCGTACAGCGCCGCCTCCCGCTCGTGGCCGAGTTCGGCCAACCGAACGGTCTCGAAGGCGAACGACGAGAACGTCGTGAACGCACCACAGAACCCGGCCCCGAAGGCGAGAGCGACCGAGTCGGAGATCGGCGCGACGACGAGCGCGCCCAGTAGGACGCTCCCACAGACGTTGACGACCAGCGTGTCCGCCCGGTTCCGTTCGAGACGCGTCCCAACGAGGTGACGACTCAACGCTCCTGCCATCCCGCCGAACCCGACGAGCAACAGCGGGTTCACGACAGCCACCTCGCAACGAGACGGCCCAGAACGACGCCGGCGAAGGCGAGGGCGTAGTTGGCTGCAACGTTAGCCACGGCCAGCGCCGGAGGGAGCCCGCTCGTCTGGACAGCGAAGGTGCTGTAGGTCGTAAACGAGGAGAGAAAGCCGGTCCCAACTACCAGTCGGGTCTCCGCCGAGAGGACGTTCGCCAGGTGCGCCTCGTACAACAGGACGCCGAGCGCGAAGCTCCCGACGACGTTGACGACGAGCGTCCCGACGACGGCCCCGTCGACCGCCGCCACCCCGGGGGTCGCGAGTGCGACCGAATGGCGGAGTACCGCGCCGGCGAACCCACCCACCGCGACGAGCAACAGGGGTTCGACCCGCGAGAGAGCGTGTGAGCCGGCCATTATCGCCCACTCGCGGTGGCCGTACTCGACAGTTGCGATGTGCGGGCGGTCGCACGGCGCGACCAGGAGGGCACCGTCCGTTCAGTTCTCGACCGGCTCCGCGTTGGGCAACGCCTCCAGAACCCGAGTGAGTCGCTCGCCAACGTCCTCGGCGATCGGGTCCAGCGCGTCGTTGTCGGCGACCGAGAGCATCACTTCGGGGTCGACCGCGCTCACGCCGACTGCGTCGTCGCGTTCGTAGACGATGACGTTGCACGGCAACAGCGCACCGAGTTCCAGTTCTTCCTGTAAGGCCTCGTGAGCCATCGACGGATTACACGCACCGAGGATGCGGTACTGCCGAAACTCCTCGTCGAGTTTCTTCTTCAGCGTCGCCTGGACATCGATGTCACAGAGGACGCCGAACCCCTCCTCGGCGAGTTCGTCTTCGACTGCGGCGACGGTGTCGTCGAACTCGCCGTCCACGCGGTAGCGAATCGTGTAGTTTGCCATACCGAACCCGACGTGCCCCGGGGAGTAAAAGCCACGCCAGTCCCTGGACTCACGGCTCGCCAACGGCCGAGGCCCGTGGACTATCGCCGCCGTGGGGCGTCCGTCGCTCGCGCACCTGAACGTGATGAGTGGACTCGGTCACATCGTCGACGACCAGCGCTTCGCCGGTTGCCGCCGGCAGTCGCTCGCCGAGGTCCCCCGATAGATACGTCGGGCGAGCGTCCGTCAGCGCGCCGACGTCCGCCTCGCTCGTCAGCCGATGGGCGATCAGCAGATCGACCTGTGAGAGGGCAACGGCGGGTAGCGCGCTGGGACGTTGCGTCGCCAGCCAGCAACTGACCCCCGGGTGCCGGCCTCGGGTCAACAGCCTGCGCAGCGCTCGTTCGGCGACGCCGTTCGTGAACGCGTGAGCCTCGTCGACCAGCAGCCACGGGAGCCGTCTCATCTCGTTCTCGATTCGGGCATCGTAGAGGGCAGTCGCGACGGCGGCGACCACGGCGTTCGCGGGCGCGCGGTCGATGCCTGAGAGGTTCAGCACGGTGACACCGCCGTCACGGAGTCCCTGCGCGGCCAATCCATCGGCATCGAACACGCCCCACGAGCGCGCCATCGCGAGGTGGTTGGCCGCCGCCCGACGCGTCTCCCCAGGCGCGTCCGCGTCCTCGATCCACTCACACATTTTCGGCAGTGTCATCGTCTCCGTCGCTGCCTGCCAGACGAGCGTCCCAGGACCGCGCTCGGGGTCGAGGCCGAGCAGCGTACACCACGCTCGCGGGCCGAGGGCGTCCGCCCGAACGGTGGGACAGACAACTGTCGCATCGACGGCGGCGTCGGCGAGCGGCGCGAACGCTCCCATCGGGTCGGCGACGACCGGCGCGACGCCGGACGCGGCGGCGAGGTCCTCCGCGAGGACGCCCAGCGTGTACGTCTTGCCCGACCCGCGCTTGCCGACGACGACGCCGGCATGTGGCGCGTCGAGGTCCATCTCGACGCGCGTGCCGCGGCTCCCGTCTCGCGCTCGGTAGTGCCCAAGGTGTGCCGTCGGTCCAGCCGTTCGCTCGCGTCCGATGACGACCATGGTGGGACTGGCCGCTCCGTTACATTTGAACCCCTGCCCGAGGGTTCAAGTACGGACCCACGACCAGTCCGTGCCATGTCTACCTCACTGTGGTCGGACGAACGGGCCATCGAAGGGCTTCCGATACGACTCGTCATCGCGCTGGTCGTCGGCGTCGCCTGCCTGAGCGTGATGATGAGCACGATTTCGGGCATCGAGACGCTGCAAGTGACCGAAGTCGACGTCCAGCCCCACCCGGAGGTGACGACGCCCGGACCGACCGACGTGACCGTTACCGTCGTCGACCCGGAGGGCGCGCCGGTCGCGGGCGCGACGGTGGTCGCAAAGAGCGGGACTGCTACGCTCTCGACCGTCAGAACGGCCGAGACTGGGTCGGGGGGCAACGCCACCCTCTCGCTATCGCCGTCGCTGGGTGCGAACCAGCAACAGGGGACCGTCGTCTTCGACGTGAAACCACCCGCCAGCAGCAGCTATCAGGACAGTCGGTCGAACACAGAGTTACTGGTAGTCAGGGACAGCTAGCCGTCCCAGTCGATCCAGTTCTGTTCCCAGCCGGTCCGAGACTGGGCATTCCGGCGGGCGTGTTCGCGGTCCTCGCGCCGGGTCCGGTTGCGCTCGATGGTGTCGGCTTGCTCGCCCTCGACCAACATCGGCTGGAAGGCGACGCTGCCGAGGCGCTGGGTCTCGCCGTCGGGGTCGACGACCGCCAGCGTCTGCTCGTTGGTGCCCAGTGGCATCACGAGGCGACCGCCGTTGGCCAGTTGCGAGAGCAACGCTTGTGGCGGTCTGACGGCGGCGGCTTCCAGTAGAATCCGGTCGTAAGGGGCGTACTCCGGCAGGCCCTCGGCTCCGTCCCGGCGGTCGACGAGGACGCCCTCGTATCCCGCTTCCGCGAGATTCGTACGGGCGTCGATAACGAGTCGTCGGGTGATGTCGATGGCCTGCACGTTGGCTTCGCCGACCTGTTCTGCGAGCACGGCGGCGGTGTAGCCGACACCGGCCCCAACGACCAACACGTCGTCGTCGGCGTCGGGGTCGAGCGCTTCCAGCAGGCGAGCGGCGGTGCTGGGCGAGAGGACGCGGGTGCCGAGTCGCTCGAAGGGCCGGTCGGAGTAAGCCTGTTGTTCGCCGACGAACGCCTCTCTCGGGACCGCCCGCATCGCCGCCGACAGCCACGTACTTCGGACGACACCCTTGCTCTCGTGTTGCAGGCTGTCGACCATGTCGCCGCGCAGTACCGCCGGGTCCATATCCGAGGTTCCCGCCGGAGCTATATGAATGACGCGGCCCCCGTCGGTCGAAGAAAGATTCAGGAGAGGTGATACCGAACCGACCGGATATGCCCGGGACGCCGGACCCCGCGCTCGGCAGTGACTTGCTGACGCGCGCGGTCGCCCTCCTCGCCGCAGTCGCCATCGTCTCCCTCTCGTTCGTACTCGACCGAAAGTCACCACGCCGCCTCGCAGTCGGTGGTGGCGTCGCCTACGCCGGATTCTGCCTGGCTTGCTGGCTCGGAGCGCGCTTGTTGACGGGGATGTTCACCAGCGCGCTGGTCGAGTCGCCCGGTATGGGGTCACTGTTAGTTCTCGGTGCGCTCGTCGTTCTCGGGGCACAGGCCGCCGTTCCGCTGTACGCCTACCGTCGATACGGCACCGTCGCGCCGCTGGCTGGATTGGCGCTCGCGACGGGAATCGTCGTCTATGCGTTCCTGCGCGTCAACGGCGAGACGGACCCCCTCGGGCTGTATACGCTCTTCTTTGGGCCGATGACGGTCGTCGCCCTCACGCT
Source organism: Haloarcula amylovorans (assembly GCF_004681185.1). Taxonomy (GTDB): domain Archaea; phylum Halobacteriota; class Halobacteria; order Halobacteriales; family Haloarculaceae; genus Haloarcula; species Haloarcula amylovorans. The sequence goes on from NZ_SRIF01000008.1 coordinate 59,229, forward strand.
ACTGGCGGGGGTCGAACTCGGCGGTCGGCGACTCTACCGCTCGGTCGCCTGACTCTCACACGCCTTGGTTTCACTGAAGGGGAACGAACCGCACTGCGCCGTGTTTCTCGCGTTCGAGTGTGCCATCGGCCCGACGGCGCGCGCTGACGAGCACCTGCCTGCGCCCGGTTCCGATGGGTGCCAGTAGCACGCCCTCTGGCCGAACTTGCTCGACGACGGCGTCGGGGAACTCCGGCGCAGCACACGTCAGGTACGCGCGGTCGTAGGGCGCGTGGTCGGCCCACCCCTGCTTCCCGTCGCTGGCGCGAACCGACACATCGCCGTAGCCGGTCGCGGCGAGTACCTCGCGAGCCTGCTCGGCGAGTTCGTCGTGGTACTCGACGCTGTAGACGTTCTTCGCACCGACTAGCTCGGCGGTGACGGCGGCGTGATAGCCACAGCCGGTGCCGATTTCGAGGACGCGGTCGCCGGGTTCGAGCGAGAGTCGGTCGGCCATGAGCGCGACCATGTGCGGGGCCGAGATGGTCTGGTCCTGTCCGATGGGGAGCGGCCGGTCGTCGTACGCACTGGATCGAACGGAGTTGGGGACGAATCGGTGTCGCGGGACCGCGGCGACCGCCGAGCAGACCCGCTCGTCGAGGTCGTACGCCTCGCGGAGGCGCTCGACCAGCACCGTCCGGTCGGGGTCCCAGTCGGCCATCCTACCAGGCCGACCACGCCGTCGTAGACTCGTCGCGGACGTACAACCGGTTGATATCCTTCGCCACGGCGCTGTCCCCCTCGAAATCCATTTTCTCGTGGTCGTAGCCGTGGGCGTCGTCGCGGACGTGGATGCCCTCGACCGTGAACTCCTCGTCGCCGAACTCCTCGGTCTCGCCGACGACGAAGTCGTAGTCGCCCGGCACCTGCAGTTTGAAGCTCTCGGTCTCGTCGTGGCGGCCGTCCTTCGGGTGCATCGTGACGTTGACCGCGACGTTCCCGACGGCCCGGGACCAGATGGTGTCGACATCGTCGACTGGGGCCTCCTCAGTACGACCCTCGTCGGTCTCCAGACTGGTGATTCGCACCGTCATGACGGCTGCCTCGGTCTCTAAGAGGAACTCCTCGCCGACGGCGAGGTCCTCGTCGTCGGGAACGTCGACCTGTGCGGTGAACGATTCGCCGTCTTGCGAGACGACGACGTCCCGTGGGACGGTGTCGTCGTCGGGCAACTGTTCCTTGTGGACGTGGTCGCAGTCGGTACAGCGGACGGTCACCTGTCCGCCGGGTTTGAGCACCTCGTGGACGGTTTCGAGGCCCGGTGAACAGGCCGGACAGGGGAGCGCAACGCGCTCTCCAGATGTAACGTCGGTCATACGCCAGGGTTGACGGGCCGAGCGTAAATGGTCGTCGCCACGCGCCCGCCACGCGCGAGAAGCACGGTTAAACCCCTCGCGGGCGTCCACGACGATATGCGCCTCGACAGACGAACCGCCCTCGTCTCTGGAAGCCTCGTCGCGTTGACGACCCTCGCAGGCGTCGTCCTCTATCCGCAACTGCCGGCCGAGGTGGCGATTCACTTCTCGGCGTCGGGGACGCCCGACAACTACGTCTCGAAGACAGTTGCAGTCGTACTGCTGCCCGTGTTCATGCTCGTGACGCTGCTCGTCATCGAGGGAGCGATGCGTGTGGACCCGTCCGGAGATCCCCGAACCGCCCGGGTCGTCACGGTCGCCACGATGGCACTCATGGCAGCCGTCCACGGGCTAGTCCTCGCGTGGAATCTCGGCTATCCGATATCGTTTGATCTCGTCCTCGTCGGCGTGGCCGTCTGGACAATCGCCGTCTGCGGCTACGCGATTCGCCGCGAGAGGCTTAATCTCGGCTGACGCTGTCCGTTCACCGCTCACGGCGTTGCCGTTCGCGTCATGGGCCTTCACTCCGTTCAGCCCCGCGCTATCGCTCGCCTTGTGGGAGGTCTACGACCTCCCCGGTTCACGGCTCACTTGGTTCGTCGTTCACTCACCACGAGGAAGTGCTACTTCCTCCCCGTCCTCGCGGCTCACTCCGTTCACCGCTCGCCTTTTGGGAGGTCTACGACCTCCCCGTCCGCATACACGGTCGGTTCCGTCAGGATGCCGTCCAGATGGATGGGCGCGTGAGTATCGCCGCCGATGGCGTGGTCGTCACCGATGGCGATGTGGACGGTACCGCCCGCTTTCTCGTCTAAGAGGACGGAGCCAACCAGTTCCGTGACGGCGACGTTGGTGCCGATGCCCAGTTCTGCGAGGTTGTAGGCGTCCCGGCCGACCTCCTCGGCGGCCGTCTCGATCTGTCCGCGGATCTCGTCGTCGCTGATGTCGGTGACGTAGCCGTCTTCGACCTCGAAGGTGAGTTCGAGGCCGTCGAGTTTCCCGTGGGGGCGCATCGTCCCGTCGACGACGAAGGTGCCGTCGGCCGTCTCCGGAGCGAGGAACACCTCGCCAGCGGGGAGGTTCGACATCGCACCGGGTTCGTGGACGATGCCCGTATCGAGGTTCCACTCCCGGGATCCGACGCCGAAGGTGATGTCCGTGCCCTGGGGGGAGGTGACGCGAATCTCCTCGGCTCCCGCTACCTGTGCGAGGACGTCCTCGCAGTGCTGACGGATAGCCTCGTAGTCGGCGTCCAGCCCCATCAGGAAGACGGCCTCGGTGATGCCGGGGAGCGTTGCGACGCGAGCGCCGGCGGCGGTGGCCTCGCTTCTGGCCTCGGTGTGGGTCAGACTCTTGGTCGTCGGCGCGAGCACCACGTCGGCGGTCTTCATCGCGCCGGCGATGGGGGCTGGCGGTTCCTCGCCGTGTTGGTTCCCCGGCAGGTAGCGACAGAAGACGGTGTCGTCGGTTATCTCACTGGCGACGCGGTAGAGTGCCTCCCCGATGGCCTTGCGTTTCTCGTCGGTGACGACGACACAGGACTCGTCGGCCTGTACGTTCATGCACTGCTCGATCGCCGTCTCGGCTGGCGCGCGAAGCGAAGAGTTGTCCATATCACCGCGTCGGTCCCCCGTCGGATTAACTCTTGGTGGCCCGCCGTCTGCCCGCCGTGTGCGGGTTAATAGCACGGTTTTCGGCGAGAAGAGTACAACTATCCGAGTTAATTTCTATTTCTATCTACCGCAAAGAATATACTCCGTCCGCGAGAACAGGGGTGTATGCTCCACGTGGGCATCAACGGCTTTGGCACCATCGGCAAGCGAGTTGCCGACGCGGTGCGTGCACAGCCGGATATGACTGTCGCTGGCGTCGCCAAACGGTCCCCGAACTTCGAAGCAACCATCGCACATGACCGCGGATACAACCTCTACGCTGCCGACGGGCAGGCCCCGTTCGACGGTGCCGGACTGACGACCGCCGGGACGGTCCACGACATGGTCGAAGCCAGCGACGTCGTGGTCGATACGACGCCGGGTGGCGTCGGTGCGACCAATGCCTCGCTGTACGAGGAACACGACACGCCCGCAATCTTCCAGGGCGGTGAAGACCCCGACGTAGCTGACGTAAGCTTCAACGCCCGGGCCAACTACGACGCCGCGGTCGGTGCCGATACCGCCCGCGTGGTCTCCTGTAACACGACCGGGCTCTCACGTCTGCTCGCACCGCTCCGGGAGAACTACGGCGTCGAGAAGGCTCGCGTCACACTCGTCCGCCGGGGCGGCGATCCCGGACAGACATCGCGCGGCCCGATCAACGACACACTGCCGGACCCGGTCGAGATTCCGTCGCACCACGGCCCCGACGTGCAGACCGTCTTCCCCGACCTCGACATCGACACGATGGGGATGAAGGTCCCGACGACGCAGATGCACACCCACAGCGTCAACGTCACGCTCGACTCCGAACCGTCCGCCGACGAGGTTCTCGACCTGCTCAGTCGGGAGACGCGTCTGTTCCTCGTCCCGGAGACGCTCGGTATCGACGGCGCGGGCAAGATCAAGGAGTACACCCGCGACGCCGGCCGCCCGCGCGGCGACGTCTGGGAGAACTGTATCTGGGCCGAATCGGTCACCGTCGAGGGTCGGGACCTCTATCTGTTCCAGGCCATTCACCAAGAAGCCGACGTGGTCCCCGAGAACATCGACGCCGTCCGCGCACTCTCGGAACGGACCGCGAGCGCCGAGCAGAGCATCGAACGCACCAACGACGCCCTCGGCGTCGGCCGCGGCCTCGTCGAACACGAGGGAGAGATCCGCCGGGCCGACAGCATCGCAGACGACTGACGAGACGGTCGTCGGCCTCGACTTCGATTTTCGTGCCGCCGCTCGCGCTATCCGAGTTCGTGGAAGGTCACGTCACCGGTATCGGTGTCTAAGGTCGCCACCGAGAAGTCGTCGGGAGCGGGCGGGATGCCGATTCCCCCGGGGTTGATGCGCGTCGTCCCCTCGTACTCCTCGGTCCCTCGGTCGTGGGTATGGCCGTGGAAGACGTAGTCGTAGGTGCCACACTCGACGAGGGCGTCCACGATAGCACCGCTCGTGCCGTGGTAGACGGCTATCTCGGCACCGTCGAGGGTCAGTTCGCCCATTTCGCCCATGTACGTCCCGAACTCCTCGACCGTCGACTGGAGGGTCCACTCGCCGTCGTTGTTGCCCCGGACGGCGTAGAACTCCCAGTCGCCGTTCCACGGCGTCGCCGAGAAGGGGGCGACGAAGTCCCCGCAGTGAACGACTGTCTCGACGCCGGCGTCGGCGAAGGTGTCCACGGCAGCCTCGACCAATCCCGTGTTGTCGTGCGTATCGGAGACGATCCCGACCTGCATGGCTGGCCGTTCAGGCGGTGGCTACAAGAACGTACTCCCCGCGAAGGCGACCCGCCTCATACAGACTGCTGTGGCCTTGTTGAACCCCCATCAGATGACATATTCTGAATCGGGGCGGTCAATACAGGTAAAGTATGCAACGTTCAGTACGTTATGGGCTCTCCTGTGACGGAGTCGGTGCATCGAAGACTCGTGAGAGGACTATTTCAGTATCATCCGCTCCGCTATTATGCTGTACCGACACTTCGACAGTATCGGGAATCCGATTAAATCTGAGCAGTGTGAGATACTGATAGATCTGGATCTTGTTCTGAGTGTCATCAAGCGATGGTTCAATAGTCACGTCAATTATGTTGCGACCAACAGCGGCTGTTGACACTTGAGGAACGAGTTTGCTGACTGTACCCGACGTATGGAGGTACCCACTGATCGCGAGGGTTTGATCGTCCCTGTCAAGCAGGAGCTGTGCTGAATTCTCTGCCTCACCCGTATAGTCTTCAAATGACACGTCTCTATTGGTCACCTCGATAGTTTCGGTATCGGAGCTTAGCGACGAACAGCCCGCGAACATTGACGTACTGGCCGCACTGAGCGAAGCGAGGAGGGCGCGGCGTTTCATATCAAAAATCAACCTCTTAAAGAATAAATAGTTTCTGCTGGTGACCAGTAACAACTGTTCAACTCGCAAATCTACTTATCAGCTGTTTCACCCATATTGTATCTGAAAAATAGGATTTCAACAGAGTCACTGCTGTAGTTCTGTCCCGGATCGACCGCGTGACATCGTGCGGTCGGCTCGGAGAATAGCGACAGCAGGCCGTCTCAGTCGTCAGCGGCCGCCGGTGCCCGTTGACCGTCTGTGTCGGCCGACTGCTGCATTCGGACGTAGTCGGTGAAGTTCTCGAAGAGGCGCTTTACGTCACAGGCCGCCCGGTAGTTCTCCTCGGTGATACCGTCTAAGACACCCTGAATCCGCTCGTCGGGCAGGTCCTTCCCCTTCGTCACCGACTCGGCGGTCTCGGGGTCGTACTCCGGGTGGAACTGCACCGCGAAGACGTCGCCCTTCCGGAAGCCGTGGACGCCGTAGTCGTTCTCGGCGAACTGCTCGGCCCCCGGCGGGAGTTCCGCGACGTGATCGGAGTGGGTGGTAAAGGCAGTGAACGACTCCGAGACGCCGTCGAGGAGCGGATTCCCGCCGTCGTGTTCGATAGTCCGATAGCCGATTTCGTACTCGTCCATCGGTTCGACGCGGCCATCGAGTGTCTGCGCGAGCAGTTGGTGACCGAAACAGACCCCCAGCGCCGGCAGTCCGCGGTCGATAGCGTGACGGACCCACGCTTCGAGGGCGGTGATCCACTCTTCGTCCCAGTAGGCCGACGCGCGCGAACCCGTGACGACACAGGCATCGAACGCGAAGGAGTCGGGGAGGTCGCGTTCGGTGACGTCGTACTCTACGAGGTCGGCGTCGAGCTCCCGGCGGAAGTTCCGCCGGTTGTCCTCGCCGTCGTGGGCTGCATTCAGTAGCGCGATGCGCAGACTCATCGCCCGAAGCAAATCTGTCGAGAGGCATAAGTCTTGTATCTCCGCGAAGTGCTGCCGCTCACTCGGAGGCCAACCAGAGACCGGCCGCCGCGAGCCCCCCGTAACTGACCGCGATGGCCGCCAGTCTCAGCTGCCACGTCGTCAGGAACCATGGGACTGCGAGGCCGTAAGCCAGGCCCAACAGGCCACCAGTCGCCGTCCGAACGGTGTTCGTACCTCGTCGGTCGGTGAACGTCGTCGCCGCCCAGTCGACGAGCGCCGGGAGCGGTCCGAGCGCGACGACGGGAAACCACACGCCGCGAGCGACGCCGAGGAGGAAAGCGATGACGCCGAGTGCGATACCGGGATAGAGGCCCGAACAGCGGGCACAGAAATGGGCCGTTCGGCCGGCGACGGTGAGGCGATGACAGCGATACCGCTCGTCGGCGGTGTGATGCGAGAGGAGGTACGGAGCCGTCGCGGCCAGTCCGCGCCGCAGTTCTCGGCGGCGAGACATCGCTCAGTATCGGTCGACGTACTCGCGCTGGAACTCCTCGTCCGTCTTGGTCAGATAGAGGATGCCCTCGACGAGGCCGGCGATGCCCGGTAGCCCAGTCCAGCAGAAACACAGGTAGAGGACGCCGAATTTGATGTTGCCGAGATAGAAGTGGTGGACGCCGAAACTCCCAAGCAAGATGGCGAAGATGCCCGCCGTGACCCGGTCTTTCTCCCCGGAGGCCGAGGAGCCAGCAGTTGCACCGCCTCCAGCATCGTCCTGTGCCGCGCCGCACTCCGAGCAGTACCGAGCGCCCGCGTCGATGGGAGCTCCACAGGACGTGCAGTATTTCTCTCCTGCCGGCGACGGTTCGCCCTCGGCGCTGTCCGCTTCCGTCGCGTCGGCGTCGTACTCGGTCGTCTCTTCGTCCGATGCGTCGAGTGTCTCGTCTTCGCCCCGAGTCGAGTCGTCCGTTTCGGAGGATTCGTCTCGGTCGTCGTCTCGCGGGGACATATATTGTCCAATCGGCGCGCCAGCGGTTAAAACTCGGGGTCGGTGTACTCGTCTAAAAACGCCGTCAGGCGGTCTGTGACCGCCGCCGCGTGCTCGACGTAACAACAGTGACGGCCCTCGACAGCCGTGGCGGTCCCCCGCGGGAGGTCGGCGGCCAGCGACTCGGCGGCGTCGGTCGGGATCACCGGGTCCTCGACGCCATAATAGAGTTCGGTCGGTTGCGTAATCTCGTACAGCGGCGGCGCGTCGAAGTCGGTCATCGCCCCGGCCTGTGCGACGAAGGCATCGTCCGTGGCGTCCTCCGCCCGTCGCCACTCGGTGATCCGCTCGACGAGGGCCGGGTCGGTCTCGCGGAAGGTCGGCGAGAGCGCGCCGTCGAGAGAGGCGGTCTCGCCCGCGTCCAGCGAGAGCGAACGGAGCGCCGCCTCGTCCACGCCGTCGCCCGACGCGGCGGTGCAGTACAGCGTCAGCGTCCGCGCGCGGCCGTACTCGTGGGCATATCGGAGCGCGACCATCCCGCCCAGTCCCGCGCCGACGAGGTGGACGCGCTCGACCCCGTGGTCAGCGAGGACGGCGTCGAGGTCGGCGGCCAGCGTCGCTACGTCGTAGGGTCCGGCCGGTGCGTCGGAATCGCCGGTCCCGCGCAGGTCCCAGATCAGCGTCTCGAAGGGGCCGGTCAGCGCGTCGAAATGCCAGCCCCAGAGCCACGCGCCGTAGCCGACGTCGCCGACGAACGCTACCGTGGGGCCGTCGCCGTCAGTCTCGTAGTGGAGGGAAACACCGCGGTTCGTTGCGGTCGGCATCGCTGGATGATTGACTCGACGTCGGCGTGGCTCTTTCGGTTGGAACCGCTTAACAGGGACCGGCGTGAAGCGGTACCAGATACGTGTCCGCCGCAACGTCACTCATCGGTGCCGTGGTCCTCGTCGCCGGCCTCGGCGTCACGGCACAGCTCGTCGCCGACCGATTACAGGTTCCGAGCGTCGCGTTCCTGCTCGTCGCGGGCGTCATCGTCGGCCCGGAAGGACTCGGCGTCGTCCGCCCGGAACTGTTCGGCGAGGCCGGTCTCCAGGCCATCGTCGGTCTCAGCGTCGGCATCATCGTCTTCGAGGGAGCCTTCCACCTCACGGCAGAACGAGTGAAAGAGGCCTCGCGGGAGGCGCTCGGCCTCGTCACGGTCGGCGCGTTGGTCGCGCTCGTCGGCACTACACTCGCCGTGCGCCTCGTCTTCGGGTCGGCGTGGCCGGTGGCGCTGCTGGTCGGGTCGCTGCTGGTGGCGACCGGCCCGACGGTCATCACGCCCATCATGCAGGTGGTCCCGGTCCGGGACCGGGTCGCAGCGGCGCTGGAGACGGAAGGAATCATCAACGACGTCATCGCAGCCATCCTCGCGGTCGCCACCTTCGAGTTCGTCACCACCGCGGCGTCGCCGCTGGTGGTCGTCGAGGCGTTCGTCGCCCGACTCGCGGTCGGCGTCGGCGTCGGTCTCGCGGTCGGCGGACTCGCCGCCGTCCTGCTCACTCGGTTGTCGCTCTCGCGCGACAACGCGCCACAGAACGCTCGGCTCGTCGTCCTGACGGCCGCGCTCGTAGCCTTCGCCGTCGCCAACACGTGGCTCACCGAGGCGGGCATCGCGGCGGCGGCCACGGCTGGTCTCGTCCTCGGCAACGCCGACATCCCCCACGAGGACGTGGTCGCGGAGTTCAAAGGCGGCGTCACGGTGTTCGTCCTCTCGTTCGTCTTCGTCGTCCTCGCGGCGCTGCTCTCGATAGACGACCTGCGCGCGCTCGGCATCGGCGGGTTGCTCGTCGTCGTCGCAATCGTCGCGCTCGTTCGCTTGCCTGGCGCGTTCCTCTCGACGATCGGCGGGTCGATGACGAGAAACGAGCGGCTGTTCGTCGGCCTCGTCGGGCCGCGCGGCATCGTCCCGGCCAGCGTCGCCACGCTGTTCGCCATCGAGTTGCGGCCGACGAACCCCGAGGCCGCGACGGTGCTCGTGGGAACAGTCTTCTCGGTCATCTTCGCGACCGTCATGTTTCAAGCCAGTCTGGCCCGTCACCTCGCGCAGGCGCTCGATATCGTGCCAACTACCACACTCATCGTCGGCGCTGGCCGCGTCGGCACGGAACTCGCAGACCGATTCGAGGCCCGCGGCGAAGAGGCCGTCCTCGTCGACCGCGACTCGGATGCTGTCGAACAAGCGCGCGCGGAGGGCCACCGCGTGGTCCACGGCGACGCGACGGACACCGCGACGCTCGACGCCGCGGACGCCGACCGCGCGGGCGTCGTCGTGGCCGCGACGGCCGACGACGACGTGAACTTACTGGTCGCCCAGCTCGCTGCGACCCGGTTCGACGTGGAGAACGTCGTCGCGCGGGCGAACCAGCCGGACAACCTCGCGGCGTTCGAGGACTTGGACATCGAACCTATCTCGGCGGGGTTCGCGGTCGCCGACGCCATCGACGACGCCATCGAACGGCCCGCACTGAGCCACTGGCTGGCCGACGCGAGCGGGACCGGCGACGTCCTCGAAGTCGAGCTTCGAAACGACGCGCTCGTCGGCCAGTCGGTCAATCGTGTCGCCGACGCCCTCCCCGACGGCTCGCTCGTGGCGATGGTGAGCCGAGACGGAGAGGACCGGGTTCCTGACGGCGAGTTCACGCTCGATAAGGGGGACCACCTCACGCTCATCTGTGAGACCAACGACGCGATGCGGGCCGCGCGAGAGCTGTGTCAGGCCGAGTGATGGCTCGTAGCGGAAACCGGGTCGGCGTTACGGTGAACGAGCCGGAACGGTCGCCGCCACTCGTTCCGAATCGTCGGGGTCGGAGACGATTTCGGGAACGGTTCCGGCCTCGGCGGCCGCCCGGTACTGATAGCCCCAGAACGCGGCGAAGACGTAGCTCGCGTACGTCGAGACGAACACTGGGCCGACCAGCGTGAGGAACGACGCCAGCCAGAGCACCGTCGCCGCGAATCCGAGGGCGACCGAACCAGCGAACGCCGCCAGATAGCGCGTCGAGAACGCGAACGCGCCGGCATAGCGGCCGGTGAACGCCCGCGTGATTCGCCCCGTCACCGCGTATGCGGTCAGCACCGCCGGTGTGACGTAGAGGCCCGCGAGCGCCGTCAGCGCCACCGCGAAGTCAGAAAGCGGGCTGGCGAGACCGATCTGTTCTGCCACCGCCGCGACGGTCGCGCCGACGACGACGGTGACGATGGCGAGGGCGACTGTCGCGACGGCCAGCCGCAGACCGTCGACGAACAGGCGGCCGAACGCCTCGAACTCCGGGGGGTCCTCCCGCCCGTTCGCGGCCCACTCGGTCAGGCGGAAGACGTAGCCGTAGGTGAACAGGCCGACAGGCGGGACGGCCGCGCCCACGAGCGAGATGATGCTCCCCAGCAAGAACGGCTCGTATCCGGCCCGAGCGGGGTAGTACAGCCCGAAGGAGAAGCCATCGCGCTCGTAGGGGTCCGCGTCCTCGTCTCCGCCCGTCTCGGTCCGTCGCCGCGGCTCGTGGGTATCGACGATTTCAGCGGTTTCACGGGCCTCGTTGGCGGGAGACGCGTCGTCAGCCTCACCTGCCGGTTCGTGTCGCTTGATCCCACACTGCGGACAGAAGGCGTCGTCGGTGGCAACGGCGGCTCCGCAGGCCGTACAGTGTGGCATACACTGGCGCTTCGACCGGCGGGAGTATCGTTCTTTCGACGCGACAGGTCACGCCGCTGGTGCGAGCCGCCGCTCAGGCGTTGGCGATGGAGCGCAGAATCTCGCCAGCGTCGTCCAGCGCGTCGTCTAGCGCGTCCCCGTCGGGACCGCCGCCCTGTGCGAAGTCAGAGGGGCCGCCACCGCCACCGCCGACGCGACCGGCGAGTTCGCCGACGACCGCACCGGCGTCTACGTCCACGCCATCGGGGACGGCGACGACGAACTGCGCGCCGTCACGCCCGGAGCCGAGCACGGCGATGTCGCCCTGTTCGACGATAGCGTTGGCCTGCGCGCGGAGTTCGTCCATGTCGGCGTCGATGCGCTGGACGACCGCGGTGGTGTCGCCGACGTCGACCTCCTCGGTGTCCGCGCCGCCGGCCGCGCGGGCCTCCGCGAGTTGCTCCTTGAGATCCTCGATCTCCTTGCCACGAGCCTTCCACTCGTCGAAGAAGCGCTCGGCCGTCTCGGGGACTGCCTCCGGAGCCACGTCGAGAACCTCGGCGGCTTCGTAGAGGGCGTCCTCGGTGCGCTGGGTGGCCTCGATGGCGGCGTCGCCCGCGGCGAAGGTCAGGCGGATGACGCCGTCCTGAATCCGCTCGGTGCCCAGTAGTTTGATGGTCCCTATGTCGCCGGTGCGGGCAACGTGGGTGCCGCCGCAGGCCTGGATATCCTCTGCGACCTGAATCAGGCGGATCTGCTCGCCGGCCGGGATGCCGCCCTGATAGAGGTCGAAGCCGTGTTTCTTCTCGGCCTCGTTGCGGTCGGGCCACTCCTGTGTGACCGGGACGTTGTCCTGGACGAGGTCGTTGGCCACCGACTCGATCTCCTTGACCTGGTCGCGCGTGACCGACTCGTAGTGGCGGACGTCGATGCGCGAGGAGTCGACGCCCTTCTGTGCGCCGGCCTGGCGGATGTGGTCGCCGAGCACCTGCCGGGCGCTGTGGACGACGATGTGGGTCGCCGTGTGGTGTTGCATCAGGCGCTTGCGCCGCGTGGCGTCTACCTGCCCGCGGACGAACTCGCCCTTGCCGGGGTCGGCGTCGACGGTGTGGACGATGACGTCGTCGTAGCGCTGGACGTCCTCGACCTCGGCGGTCACGTCGTCCGTCGAGAGCGTCCCGTGGTCGGCCGGTTGCCCGCCGCCTTCGGGGTAGAACATCGTCTGGTCCAACACGACGTCGAACCGCTCGTCGTCGCGGTCGAACACTTCGAGGACGACGGCCTCGAATTCGGTGCGCTGCTGGTCCTCGTAGTAGAGCTGGTCCGTGTCCGGAAGCTCCGCGAGGCGGTCGGCGTAGGGCACGCCCTCGGTCTCGTCGGCGTCGGTCTCACCGCCGTGGCGTTCGGCGACGACCGAGTAGAAGTCGTCGGGCACGTCTACGCCAACATCCTTCTCGGCGGCAATCTCCTCGACCATGTCCGGCTGGATGCCGTGGGAGTCGTACAGTTCGACGAGTTCTCCGACCGGGATCGGCTCGCCTTTCTCGGCGTACTCGTCGGCGAGCTGGCGGACGCGGCGGCCGCCCCTGTCGAGGGTCTCGCGGTACTTCTCGACCTCCGTGCGGACGATGTCGCGGATGGTATCGCGGTTCTCGTAGTCCAGGCGGTCGGCCTGCATGTCGACCAGTTCGTCGAGCGGTGCGTCCACGCCGACGTTGTCGACCAGCCGCTTGGTGCGACGGAGGACCATCCGCGCGAGATAGCCCGTCCCGACGTTCGAGGGGACGATGCCATCCCCGAGCATGTACGCGAGCGTCCGGCAGTGGTCGGCGATGGCGTAGATGTCCTCTAAGGGAGCCATCAACTCGAGCAGTTCGTCGATGCTGACGCCGACGTGTTCGGCGATGGTGTCCCGTTCGGCCTCGATGTCTTCGGCCTCGTCGATGTCCATCCGGCCCGCCAGCTTCGCGGCGTTGTGGACGATGGCCTCCTCCTCGTCGGACAACTCGACGCCGGCGTTGTCCTTCAGGAACTCGATCATGTCGGGATAGACGGCCTCGTAGACGGTCGGCGTCCCCTGAGAGACCCACGTCCAGCGTTCGAGTCCGTAGCCGGTGTCGACGACGTAGGTGTCCATCTCCGAGTAGCGGTTTCCGTCTTTCATCTCGATGTCGCCGTCGGGGTCCTGCTCTAAGGACATGAAGACGAGCGTCGCCAGTTCCGCGCCCTCGTAGATGACCTCGAAGGCCGGTCCGGCGTTGCCGCCGCCGACCCACGGGTCCTCGATGAGCGTGAGTTCGTCGACGTCCGCACCCAGCTCCTCGAACAGCTCGACGCAGTAGGCGACAGTCTCCTCCTTCCAGTAGACTTCGCCCTCGTAGGCGTACTCCTCGGGGTCCTCGATATGTTCGCGGGCGTTGAACGCGTGGTGGGCCATCATCTCGAAGGCCATCGTGTGTCGCCCGGTCTTGCCGACGTTGTCGATGTCCTGCATCCGGATGCAGGGCTGGCTAATACACAGCGGGTTCGCCGGCGGCGGCGTCGTCCCGCTGGTCACCAGCGGCTGGAAGTCGTAGATCGACGCCTGTGTCAGCAACACGTCGTCGCGCCAGCGGTTGGCGGCGACCGGGTACGGGTCGATGCGGGTGTGGCCCCGCTCCTCGAAGAAGGAGAGGAACGCCTCGCGCATCTCTGACAGCGAGAACGCCTCGTCGAAGCCGGGATTGTCGATGAACCCGTACTCCGCACAGGGGGGCTCGCCGCAGGTGTCGCGGTCGGCCCGCGACCAGAACATGTCGCCGCACTCGCTACACTCCTGTCGGGTGAATCCCGACTCCTCGAAGTAGTCGAGTTGGTAGGCGTCCGAGAGGTCACTCATTGGCGTACTGTTGGCCCAGCAGCGGGTAAAACAGTTCCGAAGGGGTAGTCCGTGTGTCCCGAGCGTTCACACCGCCACCGCAGAACCGCCCGAGAGCGTCTTCGGGACGACGATGCGCTCGACGGTCGTCGCGCCCGACGTGGTCGTGATGCGAACCGTCGCCGTCTCGCCCTCCGCGAGTTCCTCGCCGAACTCGTTGCCGCCCGTGACGACACCGGCATCGTCATCGCCGAGGTCTAGCGTAATCGTGAATCGGTCTTCCGTCGAGTCGAGGACGGGCAGCGATCTGTCGTCGTCCTGCACCGTCGAGACGCCGAAGCGGCCGTCGGGGTCGCCCGACGCGCCGCTCTCGGCCAGTTGGTAGTACGACCCGCTGGGACCGACCCACTGCACCGTCGCCTGTCCCAAATCGACGTTGCCCGACCCGGGTGCTTTCTTGATCGTGAGGCTCACCACACCGACCTCCCCGTCTTGAAAGTGACTTCCCGTCGCGCTGACAACCTGGACGCGGTTGGTCGTCGAATCGCTCGATTCCTGTCCGGTCGCCTCCGCGGAGTTCTGGAGGAAGCCCGCCGTGTTGATGAGGACGCCCGCCGCGATGGCGGCGACCAACACCATCGCGATGAACACGATGAGGGTCCCGATACCCACCTGCCCCCGCTCGTCCGCCCGCTCCTCTCGCAAACGATACATTTCAATCAGTGATATCGTCTCGACCGCTCGTGTATAAACCTGCGTGAGTGATTATCGGTAGTGAAAACTCGACTGTGACATCCTGTACCGCGACGGAACGCCATCGGCACCTCCCTCACGAGTCGTTTCCTGAACCCGCAGGTATCGCGGTTTTTCGTTCGGTAATCGAGGGAAACCGACCGCCGGCGGAACGATAAGACGACGATACCGAGCGACAGCGACGAATAACTAACCTCTGCGGTTCGCTCTCTCCGAATACACCCGGGCGAAGCGCCGGGAACCGGCCCGCCCAGTTCACTACCATGAACCGACGCACACTGACGAAAGGACTACTCGCGTTGACGGGAATGGCCGTTACTGAGACGACCAGCGCACAGCAGCGGTGGCGCACACTCCGCATCGAGAACACGGTAAACCGACGCAACGTCGTCGATGTATGGGTGACCGGAGACGTCCGACGCGGCGACGAGACCGAAGACGTAGATAGCGCCGACGACGGCCGCATACGGTCCGTACTCACGGACCGGAGCGCCGCTGACACGTTCGAGTTCACGGGCCGGATTCGACGGATTCGGTGGAGCGAAGCCGAGCCCAGAGCCTTCGTCGACGGGGACCGAATCGACCCCGAGGAGTACCGGGACGACGATGACGACGACTGGCAGGTGATGCGCGTGTTCAACACCGTCGACAGGCGCAACGTCGTCGACATCCGCGTTACCGGTGACGTACGGAAAGGCGACGAGGCCGAGCGCGAAGACGTCGCTCGCCGCGGCTTCGCTCGCTCGGTGCTGTCGGACCGGAGCGCGGTCGACTCCTTCGAGTTCACCGGCCGCATCACCGACGTCTCGTGGTCCGAACGGCGGCCGCGCATCGCCGTCGACGGCCGGACGGTAGACCTAGATCGGTTCGACGACGATGACGACGACCGCGACCTGCCGAGTTACCTCCGCGTCACCGGCCCCCGGAGCGGTTCGGTCCGCGTGTACGTCCGCGTGACCGGACGTATCGACGCTCTCGCCGGCGACGAGGGCGACTCATCCCCGCGAGTAGCCGACGTCCGCGTCGGCGGGCAGTCGTACCCCCGCGTCCGCGAGTTCCGCTACAGCGGTCGCATCTTCCAACTCGCGACGGCAGAAGGCGACGTCGCTATCGACATCCAGCAACGGGACGACTGAGACCGCAGAAACCGCCCGCAGCGTGTCTATTCGGGTTGGGCGAGCGAGGCCAGCATCGCCTCTAACTGCACTGTCTCGTTGGCCCCCTGCGTGATGCGGTAGTCCGTCTCGCCGACGCGTTCGAGGATGCGGACCGCCGCCTCGTCGTCCACGTCGAACTCCCAGACCGACCGGTGTAACTGGTCGATGACGTCGCCGCCGGCGATGCCCTCTTCGGTGAGCAAGCGGTCGAGCGTCGCGCGAGCGGCCGTGAAGTCGCCGTCGAGTGCGGACTGGACCATCTCGTGAATCTCCTCGGGGCGGGCCGTCGAGGTGATGGCGTACACGGCCTGTTCGTCCACCGTGTCGCCACTGACCGACGCCGCCTGCAGGCCGTTGATTGCTTTCCGCATGTCCCCGCCGGCGGCGTAGACCAGCGCGTCCAGTCCGTCGTCGGTGAGTTCGATGCCCTCCTCGTCGGCGATGTGGCGAATCTCGGCTTCGACGGCCTCGTCCGACAGCGGCGAGAACCGGAAGACGGCACAGCGTGACTGGATGGGGTCGATAATCTGACTGGAGTAGTTACACGAGAGGATGAAGCGAACGTTGGTCGAGAACTGCTCCATCGTTCGGCGCAGGGCTGACTGGGCGTCTGAGGTAAGGGCGTCGGCCTCGTCTAAGAAGATGATACGGTACTCGTAGCCACCAAAACTGGTCCGCGCGAAGTTCTTGATGCGGTCCCGCACCACGTCGATGCCGCGTTCGTCGGAGGCGTTCAGTTCGAGGAAGTTCTCCTGCCAGTCGTCGCCGTACAGCTCGCGGGCGATGGCCGTCGCACAGGTGGTCTTGCCCGTCCCCGCCGGCCCCGAAAATAGCATGTGCGAGAGGTCGTTGCGGTCGACGTAGCTCTGGAGTCGGCCCACGATGTCCTCGTGACCCATCACGTCTCCGAGCCGTTCGGGTCGGTACTTCTCTATCCACACCTCTTCGCGTCCCGCCCGCGACTCGGACTCGGCCTCGCTCATAGTCTGTGGGAAGCGTGGACCGCCCTTAAACGAACCGCTAGCAGTGTTTGGGTAGCCGGCATTGGTGCAGACTGTCGCCCCCTTTCTGGCTGTTCGCTGCTAGCCGATACACTCAAGCCGCCCATCACGATACACACGGCCATGAACGTCACCGTTGAGGTGGCCGGCGAGGACACCCACGAACTCACCGTGGCCGACGACGCCACCTACGCCGACTTGCTCGGGCCGCTGGATCTCTCACCGCACGAGGTGTCGGTGCTGGTCGAGGACCGGACCGTGCCGACCGACCAGCCGGTCGAGGCCGACCGCGTGCGCGTGGTCCGCCTCATCAAGGGAGGGTGAGCGTGCGCGTCCGTGAGGCGACGGCAAAGGACCTGCCCGACGTGATGAACGTCCTCGACGGCGCGGCGCTCTCCAGTGACGTAGCGAGCGTTCGAGAGAGCACGGCGTCCGGGGGAACGCTCGTCGCGGTGTCCGAAGACGGCGAGCGCATACTGGGTGCACTCGTCCTCGACGGGAGTCACATCGTCGCCGTCGCGGTCCGTCGCCGTCGGCGAGGACAGGGTATCGGAACGGCGCTGGTCGAAGCGGCTGGAGCGCGGCGAGCGCGACTGACGGCGGCGTTCGACGCCGACGTGGCCCCCTTCTACCAAGGACTGGGGTTCGAAATCGAGGACAGCGACGAGCCCGGGCGACGGCGGGGCGAGCGGTCACTTCCTGTCGAGTAGAACGATACGTTTTTCTTCCACGGATGTGATGGACGCACGGAATATGCCAGCCGCCCAGTGCTCCACCGCCGAGTCCGCCCGAGAGGACCGGATCATCGCGTTCCTCGTCGATTTCGTCCTGTTGACCATCGTCACGGTGCTAATCTGGGGGGTGTTCGCAGTAGTTTCGATGGGTCTCAACTTCGTCGGGATGAGTGCCGCTGGTCCCGACAGCACCGCCGCCGTCGCGGGGACGTTCCTCCTCGGGCTCGCGCTCTCCGTGCTCCAGTGGGGCGTCATCGGCCTCGCTGTCGGCAGCTATTTCGTCTACTTCCTGAATGACCGCGGGCAGACGTTCGGAATGGGCCTGACCGACGTGGTCGTCGTGAGCGAGGACGGCACAGCAATCACACGAGAGCAGGCGATAAAGCGGACGCTGGTGCTGCTCGCGCCGATGCCGCTGATGGCGCTCGTCAGCGTCGTCGTCCCGCTCGTCGGGTTCCTACTCGCGCTGTTCATGATGGTCGGGTGGCTCGCTGTCGAGGCGCTCCTCCTCGTTACCGACGACGACGCACAGCGACTCGGCGACCGGGTGGCCGGGACGCTCGTCGTCGAGTCGGCCGCCTGACCCGCTGCGTCGAGTCACGCCGTGCCCGCTCAGTTCGTCCGGCCAGCCAACTCCTCGATAGCCAGCTCGTAGAGTGTCAGCTCTACCGCCTCTAAGGCCTCGTCGAAGATTCGTATCGGCGCGAACCGCTCGTTGATACTGACGGCGTCGTAGGCCGGGTCGTCGGCCGGGACTTCCCCCACCGGGCCGCGAGCGAGGACGCTCCACCCCTGCTGTCCGTCGGGGTCGTCCGTGGCCGCGACCTCGTAGACGACGTAGGTCGCCGTCTCGGTCGTCTCGATGTAGGCGGCCTTTCGGCTGTCGGGCGTCTCCCCCAGCCTGAAGTACAGCGTACCGTTCTCGTAGTGGTGAAACACCGGGATGGCGTAGGCGTCACCGCCGTCGGCCAGCGAGAGCACGCCGTGAGGCGTCTCCTGTAAGTGTTGCTCCACCTCGGCTTCGGTCATCCCCTCGGTGTAGGCGAACTCGACATCGGGATCCATGCCAACCGTACGCACGCCGAGCGTTTAAACGAGCGGTGCGACGAGTTCTCGGCCAGCCGACAGCAGTTCGTCCAGACGCTCGTCGCTACTGGCCTCGGCATAGACGCGGAGTTTCGGTTCCGTTCCCGACGGTCGGACCAGCACCCACGTCCCGTCGGCCAGTCCGATCTTGAACCCGTCGACGGTGTTGACGTCGTCGACTGACTCTCCGGCCACCGAGTCGGGCAGTTCCGACTCCAGTTCGTCGAGGACCGGCGCTTTTCGGTCCTCGGGGCAGTCGACGCTGATTCGGCCCTGATGAATCTCGCCGTGTTCTGAGAGCAGGCGGTCGACGCGGGCGTCGAGTGATTCCTCGTGCTCGGCAGCGGCCGTCACCAGCGCCAGCAACACGCCGTCCTTGTTGCGGAGGTGGTCAGCGAGGCCGAATCCGCCCGACTCCTCGCCGCCCATCAGGGCGTCGTGGTCGGCCATCGCCTGTGCGACCCACTTGAAGCCGACGGCGGTCTCGTGGACCGACTGGCCGTGGGCCTCGGCGACCCGGTCGACGATGCTGGACGTGGAGACCGTACGAACCACGTCACCCGACCGGGATTCGAGGAGGTAGTCGTACATCGCCGCGAAGTAGAGGTTCGGGTCGAGGTAGCCCCGCTCGGGCGTGACGATGCCGAGACGGTCGGCGTCGCCGTCGTTGACGACCCCGAGGTCGGCGTCGCCCTCGCGGACGCGCCGAATCAGCTCCTCGACGTTCTCGGCGGTCGGTTCCGGCGACCCGCCGCCGAAGTCGGGGTCCTGGGTGTCCCGCATCGCCGTTACGTCCGCGCCGGCGCGTTCGAGGAGTGCGCTCGTGACGCCGCGACCGCTCCCGTGCATCGCGTCGTAGGCGACCGAGAGGCCGGCCAGATCGGCGTCGGCGTACTCGATAGCGTGGTCGGCGTAGTCGGCGACGAGGTCTTCCTCGGTGACGGTCCCCCACTCGTCTTCGGGCAGTGACTCGGGGTCGGCGAGGTTCGAGACGATGTCCTCGGTCGTCTCGGGGAGCCCCGGCGCGCCCGAACTCGGGATGAACTTCACGCCGTTGTACTCCGGTGGGTTGTGGCTCGCGGTGATCTGGAGCGCCCCGGCCAGCCCGCGCTCTTTGACCGTCCACGCGACGGCCGGCGTCGGCGTGTCCCGGTCGGAGACGAGCACGTCGAACCCGTTGGCACACAGCACGCGAGACAATTCCTCGGCGAACCCGCGAGAGGTCTCCCGAGCGTCGTAGCCGACGGCGACCGTCCCCGCCTCTCCCTGTTCTCGAAGCGTCGTGGCGACGGCCTGACCGACCATCCGCACGCGTGGCGCGGTGAACTCGTCTAACGTCGCTCGCCACCCGTCGGTGCCGAAGGTTATCGCCGCGGCGTCGTCTTCGTCCATGGACGACAACTCACAGGGGGCCGGCAAAAAATCACCCGTCGTCGCGGGGGTCGAGCGAGTCGGGCGACGGTGACTACCCGGTCACCGCGGACTGCTCTCCCCCTCGACCAGCCGCTCCTTTCGGGCCCGAGAGAACTGCTTTATCTCGTACTCACGGGACATGGCGGCCGACTTCGACTCGAAGCGTTCGACGTGGACGAGTTCGACCGGTGTCCGACCGCGCGTGTACTTCGCGCCGTCGCCGTCGTCGTGTTCGCGCACCCGTCGCTCCACGTCGGTCGTGTAGCCGGTGTAAAAACTCCCGTCACTACACCGCAGGACGTACGTGTAGTGACCAGGGCTCCGCGTGGTGGTCATCGCACGATGCGGGCGGCCCAGTGGGCCTCACACTTGGTGGGCGCGTTCTTTCGACACCTCGGCGATGCCAGCGTTCGCCGAGCAGTTCGGACAGGCCCGGATATCGCCGCTCTCGGCCGCGAATACACGGGCGAACTGGTCCGAAACGTGTGCGCCGCAATGATTACATTCAGGCATCGTGTTCGTCGGCAACACCACTGCCGACATCCGAATCGAGGGGGTCCGGAGGCATATTCGTTTACCCAATTATGTAGGTATTCTCTCCCAATTTCCAGTTCGTCAGTCATCTGTGGTTCGGGCGTCGTCGACCTGTCTGGCGATGAGCCCCGCTTGTGCGCCGGCGGTAAAACCCGCATCGACGTTGACCACCGAAAGCGCGGTGCAAGACTGGAGCATCCCCGAGAGGGCCGCCTCGCCTTCCCCGGCGTGGCCGTACCCCGTCGAGACCGGCAAGCCGATGACCGGCGTATCGACGAGGCCGGCGACAACGGTCGGAAGCGCCCCCTCCCGGCCCGCCGCAACGACGAGGACGTCCTGGTCGCGCAGTCGGTCCACCGCGTCGATGGTCCGGGCGAGGCTGGCGACGCCCACGTCGGTGATTCGCGTCACCCGTGCGCCCATCTCGCGGGCCATCATCGCTGCCTCACCCGCCGGGATGGCGTCGGACGTGCCGGCGGTGACGACGGCGACGGCGGCGTCGAGTTCCGGCCGGTCGAAGGTAGGTGCCGTCGCAACGAGCCAGTTCGACCGCTCGTTCCAGCGTACCGTCGCATCCGGTTCGAGCGTCGCCAGTTCGTCTCGGACGGCAGACGCCGCCGGAGGGTCGATACGCGTGACGACGGCCCTCCCGGTCGTCTCGACGGCCGTCGCCGCGAGATCGGCGATCTCGTTCGGGGTCTTTCCGTCGCCCAGTACCGCTTCCGGGATGCCAGAGCGCGTTTCGCGGGCCGCGTCGAATCGGCCAGCGCCGCTCGTGGCGTAGCCGGCGAGTCGTGTCTCGGCCTCGGCGGGGGTCAGGTCGCCCGCCGCGACCGCATCGAGTACGTCGCGCATGCCAACCCCTCGGTGGCCGGGCTACTCCTATTCGTCGGTCCACGACGAGCGCGCGCGAGGACAGGAATTCCGGGGGCTGACTCTCATACAAGTCGTTTTCCCCGGCGTATGCAAACTCACCCCGCGATCCCCCCGCCAAGACGGCCCTTTATATGGAGGAACGCGGCCAAAAACCTCTCAAACCCCCGTGAATACCGGCGAGAGCGAACACATTGGGGAAAGTATTTAAGCAGCCCCTTCGGATGAGGTGAGTGTATGGCAGACCTAATCGTCAAAGCCGCTGTGAAGGAAGAGCTCGATGACATGAACGTTGCCTCGGACTTCTACGACGCCCTGGACGAGGAAGTCGAGGAACTGCTCTCGGACGCAGCCCGCCGAGCCGAAGAGAACGACCGCAAGACGGTCCAGCCGCGCGACCTGTAAGGTCGGCTCTTCAACCAGTCTTTCTTTCGACGGAAACCCCGAGTAGCGACGGCACTGTCCGCAATATTGCACCGTTCGACAGCGATAGCGACAGCGCCGGTCGACTACGGCTCCTGGATAGTAACGCCGTCCTCGCTCCCGACGTACACGGCGTCAGCCAGTCCGATAAACAGGCCGTGTTCGACGACGCCTGGTACCGCAGAGAGGGACGCCGCGAGCCTCTCGGGGTCGGCTATTGCTCCGAACTCGCAGTCCAAGACGAGGTTGCCGTTGTCGGTGACGACCGGGCCGTCCTTTCGCTCGGCCTGCCGGAGATCGGGGTCGCCACCCAGCGACTCGATACGTTCGGCGACGGTCGACCGGGCAGCCGGGAGTACCTCGACTGGAACCGGATACGAGAGCGTCTCAGCCACCTTCGTGGGGTCGGCTACGACGAGGAAGCGGTCGGCGCTTGCGTCGACAATCTTCTCGCGGGCGTGGGCCGCGCCGCCGCCTTTCACGAGGTCGCCGCCAGCCACCTCGTCGGCTCCGTCGATGGCGACGTCGACGCTGGCCTCGTCTAGGTCCGCGAGCGGAATCCCGTGTTCACGGGCGAGTTCGCGGGACTGGAAGGAGGTGGGGACGCCGACCACGTCCAGTCCGGCGTCGACCTGCCGCCCGATAGCGCGGATGGCGTGAGCAGCGGTGCTGCCGGTCCCCAGCCCGACGACCATCCCATCTTCGACCGTCTCGGCCGCCGCCTCGCCGGCCGCGCGTTTCGCCGCGTCGGAGCCGCCCTGTTTCATGGGCGAACGTCGCGCCGAGGCGGACAAAACGTTTGTTCTCCCGAGCGCTCGGGACGTGAACAGTCCACAGCGTGGGTCACGATAGCGATATCCGCGGCGTGGCCGGTATCCTTTTGCGCTCGCCGGACGCCCTCCCAGTATGACTCTGTTCGGGACCAGTGGCATTCGTGGACCGGTCGGTGAAACGGTAACGGCGGACCTCGCGCTGTCGGTCGGCCGGGCGGTCGGCGTCGACAGCGACCGCGTCGTGGTGGGACGTGACCCGCGAGAGAGCGGCGAGTTCCTCCAGTCGGCGCTCGTCGCGGGCTTACGCGAGAGCGGGACCGACGTAGTGGACGTGGGGCTGGCGGCGACACCGACGGTCGGCCGCGCGGTCGGCTGGCACGACGCCGACGCCGGCGTCTCCATCACTGCGAGTCACAACCCGCCACAGGACAACGGGCTGAAACTCTGGCAGCCGTCGGGACAGGCCTTCGACGCCGAGATGCGCGAGACCATCGAGGGCCGCATCCACGAGGGCGCGTTCGACCCCGCCGACTGGGACGACGGAGGCAATCTCGAATCGGCCGACGCCCGCGCACCCCACGCTGCGGCTATCCAAACGGCACTCGACGCCGACTCGCTCGACAGCGACGTGATCGTCGACGTGGGCAACGGGGCCGGCGGCGTCACCGTCGACGTGTTACAGTCGTTGGGCTGTCACGTCGAGACGCTCAACGGCCAACCGGACGGGGCGTTCCCCGGTCGGCCGAGCGAACCGACCCCCGAGAACTGCGAGTCGCTGGCGACGCTCGTCGAAGTCTCGGACGCCGACGTGGGGATCGCTCACGACGGCGACGCCGACCGGATGCGCGCGGTAGCGGGCGACGGCACCTACCTCTCCGGAGACGTCTTGCTCGCTATCTTCGCTCGCGCCGCCGCCGAGGCCGGCGAGCGAATCGCCGTCCCAGTCGATACGAGCCTCGCCGTCGCGGACCACCTCGCCGAGATTGACGTGGATGTCGAGTACACACCGGTCGGCGACGTCTACGTCGCGGAGGCCGCGAGCGAACCAGGCGTCGCCTTCGGCGGCGAACCGAGTGGCGCGTGGATATGGCCTGATCGGACGCTCTGTCCCGACGGCCCGCTGGCGGCCTGTACCGCCGTCGCGCTGGACGCCGAGCGCTCTCTCTCCGACCGAGCCGCCGATGTACCCGACTACCCCATCCGCCGGGACAACGTCGAAGTCGAGGACAAGGCGGCAGTGATGTCTCGGGTCCGCGACAGCGTCCTCGACGAATACGACGACGCGACGACCCTGGACGGCGTCCGCGTCGATCTCGGTGACGGCTGGTTCCTGCTGCGAGCCAGCGGCACGCAACCACTGATTCGCATCACCGCCGAGGCCCGCGAGGAAGCGCGAGCGGACGACGTGTTGGCCGCGGCCCGCGAGATTCTGACTGAGGCCCGCGAGTAACGAAGACGACCGCTCGTCTGTGACTGTCGGCACTCAGGTGCGAGCGAACGCCCCGCGCGAGTCACGGTCGCGGGGCGAGAGAATCGACGCTTCGACCCTAGTTATCCGCGTCGTGTCGACCGGGCCTCTCGGACGTCGGCCCCGTCCCGGATCTTGTCCTCACACTGCGGGCAGACCCGCGGTTTCTCGACCCCGTTCGGCGTAAAGACACGCGCGTAGTCAGCCGTTACAAAATTACCGCAGTTCTGGCATTCCGGCATACACCTGCGAAGAACGCACTATATCGTCTTAATTGTTGGTGGTTTGGTAAATGCTGACACACCGGACACGTTACGGCCGCGAGCGTAGTCAGAACTCGCTCGTGACCGTGCCGTCCTCTGCGAGTTCGATGACGCCGTCGAAGCGCTCGCGGAACGCGTCGACCGTCTCCTGGTCGTGAACCTCGTCGGCGAGGTGGAACAGGCCGACGGCGTCGTACTCTTCCAGCAGTTCGAGGATGTCGGCGACGGCCTCTAGGGCGCGTTCCTCGTCGGCGTAGTAGATGAGTTCGGTGACGGAGTCGAAGCTCACGCGCAGTTTGCCGTCGTGTTCCGCCAGAAACGCCTCCGTCTCCTCGACGATTCCCTCTAGGTCGTCCGGTGCAGAGGCATAGCGGACGTTCTCGGACTGACGACGAGTGTATCCACGCTCGACCGAGAGCGTATCGAGGATGGTCGCACTCTCCTCGTCGACCTCGTAGTACTCCAGTTTCTGCTTGACCTCGCGGGCGGTCGTCCGAGTCGAGATGACCAACATCGCGTCGGTGTCCGTCGCGAGGAACTCCGTGTCGATTCGGTCCGTCTCGCCCGTACTCGGGTGCAAGAGGAGGATGCCGGTCCCGCCCTCGACGCTGTCTGGCGTGTTGTCGATAGCCAGCGTATACTCCATATGAGCGGGAAAGCGGGGGGACGCGCATTAAGTCTGCGGGTCTCGCTAGTAGTGGTTGGGTACGTAGCGCTCGCTGGAAACAACGTTTCAAACAGCCAGAAAATCCCCGACGCTTGCCGAGCGTCCGACCCCTTTCAGTCCCACCCGGTTGAATATTCCATGGGGCGGGACTGAAAGGGACGGTTGCGTGGCGGCGAAGCCGCCACGTTAATCGCGGTCGGCTGTGCCGACCGCGCTGGCTACACGAACCCCGGCGTTCGCGGCGCTATGCGCCGCGTGCTCGGGAGAGCAACGCTCTCCCGGTGACGTAAGGACCACAGCGAACGAAGTGAGTGAGGACCGCAGCGAGCCGCAGGAGTCTCGTGAGCGAAGCGAACGAGGCCTCGATAGACGAACGGAGTGAGTCTACCGGCGGTGTAGCGCACCGGGGCTTTCTGGCTGTTCTCGGTGTTTTCGCTCTCCGGTTCGGCACGGCCAACAAACCCGACTCCTAGAACACGCTGTCGGCGGTGGCGGCCCCGACGACGCTGAAGATGGCACCGACGGCGACGGCTTTTAGCGTCGTCACGGTGATCGACATCGACGTGGGATTCTCCAGGATCTCGTTTTCGACGAGGAAGGTGTCGGGCGCGGTGAAGACCAGCGCCAGTACCGCCACCGACCCGAAGGAGACGAGCATCAGCGAGACGAAGCGGACGGGGACGCCGGCGACCTCCGCTTCGCGTTCGAGTTCGCGGTCGGCGTCGGCCTTGTACAGCGCTCCGTAGCCGATGGCAAAGACGATGGCGGCCACGAGCGCGGCGTGATAGAGCGTCATGTTCGCCGCCAGCACCCACACCTCCTCGGTGACGACGAACGGCCCGGCGAGCAGGAATCCCCCGACCACCTGCTGGGCGGTGTCGGCGAGTCGGTAGCGGCGGCGGCGACGGCGCATATCAGTTCGTGGCTACCCTCGTGTAAAACTCTCTCGGAGTTTCGGGAGACGGCGCGAGTCGAAGGGCGTTTTGCCCCGGCCACCCCACGGATGATCATGAGCGTCAGCGACGAGTTCGACGACTGGGCGGCACGTGGGAAAGACCGCGGGATGGAGGACCGACACTGGCACACCGCGAAACACGTCCTCGCGCGGATGCCCGTCGAGGCGGGCGACACCGTGCTGGACCTCGGCTGTGGCAGCGGCTACGCCGGTCGCGCGCTCAAAGAGACGAAAGACGCCGGCCGAGCGTACGGCATCGACGCCTCGCCGTCGATGGCCGAGAACGCCCGGTCGTACACTGACGACCCGGACGTGGGCTACCTCGTCGGCGACTTCGAACACCTTCCCTTCGAGTCCGACAGCATGGACCATTGCTTCTCGATGGAGGCGTTCTACTACGCCAGCGACCCGAATGCCGTCTTAGCGGAAGTGGCTCGCGTCCTGCGTTCCGGCGGGACCTTCCACTGTGCGGTGAACTACTACGAGGAGAACACGTATTCACACGCGTGGGACGACCTCGTGGACGTGCCGATGACTCGCTGGAGCGCCGCCGAGTACCGCGATGCCTTCCGCGACGCCGGCCTCTCGGTCGCCGTTCAGGACAACGTGCCCGACCGCGAGATCGAGATTCCGGCCGAGAGCGAGTTCCCGACCGAGGACTGGGATACCCGTGAAGCGATGGTCGAGCGCTACCGGGAGTTCGGGACCCTCGTCACCGTCGGCGTCGCACCCTAATCTCGCCGACTCGCCGCCTCCGATACGAGAACTGTGCTCGCAGGAACGTTTTAGTCACCCGCTCGGAAAGGTAGGGCGTGGTTACGCAGCAGCGACGGTACGTACTCGCGGGCTTGCTCGTCGGACTGGGGCTGGTGACGACAGTGCTCTTATCGAGCGTGCTGGCGACCGTCTTCTTCGCGATAACCGTCGCTTACGTCCTCTTTCCACTCTCAGAGTGGTTCGTCGGCCACGGCCTCTCGGATCGTCTCGCGGCGGCGGTGACGACCGTCGTCGCCTTCGTCGGTGGGTCGCTCGTCCTCCTCCCGCCGGCCGCTGTGTTGTACTTCCGTCGCCGTGACCTCATCGGGTTCCTTCGACAAATTCCCGACTCGGTGACGCTCGTCTTCGGCGAGATGCGCTATACTATCGACATCGGGGCGGCACTGATGGACGCCGTCGGTTTTCTCGGGAGCTTCGCGGTCAGTCTCGCCAGCGCGGCCCCCATCCTCGCGCTGAAAGTCGTGCTGTTTACAATACTCGTCTACGCGATGCTGTGGCAGCCGAACGCCCCCGGTCACGTCGTGTATCGGACAATTCCGTCACCGTACCACGACGTCGTCACTCGCTTTCACGAGCGGTTGCGCGGGACGCTGTACGCCCTCTACGTCCTGCAAGCGGCGACGGCCTTCGGGACGTTTGTGATGGCGTGGATCGTCTTCGCGATACTGGGCTATCAGAGCGCGTTCTCGCTCGCGGTCGTCGCCGGCATCCTCCAGTTCGTCCCCGTGGTCGGGCCGAGCGTGGTGGTCGTCGCCATCGCTGCCGCGGACGCGGTCATGGGCGACCTCGTCGGCGCGCTGTTAGTCGGGGTGTTGGGACTCGTCCTCGTCGGCTTCCTCCCCGACGCGGTCATCCGACCGCGACTCGCTCGCTACACGACGGGGATGCCCGCCAGCCTCTACTTCGTCGGCTTCACCGGCGGCGTGCTGTCGCTCGGTCTCGTCGGGTTCATCGCCGGCCCGGTCGTCGTCGCTCTCTTGGTCGAGGCGGCGAACTTACTGGCTGAGGAACGCGGGCCGGAACAGCAACCGCTCACGTGAGTCGGACTCACTCCGGCGCTCCGAGGCCCCGCTTCACTCGACCTCGCTCGTTTCGAGTGGCCGATCTTCCGCTTCCCATTCGGTGAGGCTCCCCTCGTAGAAATCCACGGCTTCGAAGCCCAAGTGCCGGAGGACGACGTAGGTGTGGCTGATGCGCCGGGCCGTGTTGCAGTAGAGGACGACGCGCTTCTCGGGGACGATACCGGCCGATTCGAGGACGGCGAGCGCGTCCTCTCGGGGGAGGATGCCGCGGGTCTCGTCGTCGACGAGGTCGCGCCAGTCCAGCAGCACTGCCCCGGGGATGTGACCCGCGGCGTACTCCTCGTCTTCGCGGGTGTCGACGAGGACGGCGTCGGAGTCGTCCGCCGCGTCGGCTACCGTCTCAGCGTCCACGAGTGGTGTCGTCTCCGGCGGGGAGACACTGTACTCCGTCGGCTCTACGTCAGGGGCTTCGCTCTCCGTCTCGCGTTCGAGTTGCCAACTGGAGAAGTCGCCGTCGAGCAGGTGGAGTCGCTCGGGGTCGTGGCCGAGCAGTTCGGCGGTGACGAGAAAGCGCGCCGCGAAGACGCCGTGGTGGTCGTCGTAGGCCAGTATCTCGCTGTCGGCGTCGATACCCGCCGCCGAGAGCAGGGTGGCCCACTCGTCGTCGCTCGGTAGCATGCCCTCGCCGCCGGAGCCAGTCCGGAACTCGTCGAAGGGGACGTTCACGGCCCCCGGCAGGTGGCCGAGGCCGTCGTACTCCCAGCCGTCGCGAACGTCGACGATGCGCAGGTCCGCACCCTGATCGGCGACCCACGAGGCGGAGACGATGTCTGTCATTGCCCGCCGATTCCCGCTCCGGCCGCTTGAAGACTCTCATCGGGACCGGTCGAAGGTGCTGGCAACTGTTGCCGGATATGGCGCGGCTCGGTTTCCGAAATCGGCGAAACGGCTACCCCGTCTCCCATCCGGAGCGATTCGCTGCGGTGGGCCACCGGCGAGCGGCCCTCTGATAGGGGCAACATATGCCGACAGAGGGGAGGAGTGGTCGTACATGCCGACACTCGTGGTAATATATGGGTGGTGGACCAACGGTTCAACGCACTATGACTGAATACGCCAACGACGTGCTCGTCTCGGCCGACTGGGTCAGCGAGCGCCTAGACGAGTTCCAGAGCGACGACGCTGATCTCCGCCTCGCGGAGGTCGACGTCGACACGGAGCTGTACGACGAGAGCCACATCCCCGGAGCCATCGGCTTCAACTGGGAGACAGACCTCCAAGACCAGACGACACGGGACATCCTCTCGAAGGAGGACTTCGAGGACCTGCTCGGTTCCAACGGCATCAGCGAGGACTCCACCGTCGTCCTCTACGGTGACAACTCCAACTGGTTCGCCGCCTACACCTACTGGCAGTTCAAGTACTACGGCCACGACGACGTCAAACTCCTCGACGGCGGCCGCGAGTACTGGGTCGAGAACGACTACGAACTCACCGACGAAGTCCCCGAGTTTTCGGAAGTCGACTACGACGCGTCCGGCCCGCGAGAGTCCATCCGCGCTTACCGCGACGATGTCGAGAACGCCATCGAGCGCGACCTTCCTCTCGTCGACGTTCGCTCGCCCGAGGAGTACTCCGGCGAGATCCTCGCACCCCCTGGACTGCAGGAGACGGCCCAGCGCGGCGGCCACATCCCCGGTGCCGAGAACATCTCGTGGGCGGCCGTGACCAACGACGACGGCACGTTCAAGAGCCGTGACGAGCTCGAAGAGCTCTACGCCGAATACGGTATCGACGGCGACTCGACGACGGTAGCCTACTGCCGTATCGGCGAGCGTTCGTCAGTCGCGTGGTTCGCGCTTCACGAACTGCTCGGCTACGACGACACCATCAACTACGATGGCTCGTGGACCGAGTGGGGCAACCTCGTCGGCGCGCCCATCGAGAAAGGCAACTAATCGGCGAGAATGGCGAGGCCGAGTACGCGACAGCGCGCGAGGCCTCGTGGCGAAGCGGCGAGCGGAGCGAGCCGTGGAGCAGGACGAAGCGTCTTCGAGCAGTAGTTCCTTTCTCGCAGAGAAGGGCGAGGCCGAGTGAAACGAGACCTCGAATCGGAGCGGGGAGCGAGGCCGCGTCAGCGGCCTCGGCGAGTCGAGCGGGCGACACCCGCGAGACAGCGACCCGTGGAGAAAGGCAACTGCGGGACGACTTCGACCATTTTTCGGCCTGCCTGTGACCGACTAGCCGGTTGCACAGCCGGTGTCGAGCCGCTCGCTACGTGCTCCTCTCAGTACCTGAACGTGGCGCTGCCGACCAAAATATCGGTTGCGAGGGGCCGATCCGTTCAGAACGACACTGGGGTACGATTCCAACCGGGGTCGTTCCCAGTGCGGTCGAGGAGGTCGGCCCGACACGCCGGGCAGTAGTCCGGGGTGGTCGATTCGCTCCGAGGAACGTACACCGCGCCGCCGCACTCCACGCACGCATCCGCGACGATAGTCGTGCAGTCCGCACAGACGTTGAAGTCGTCAACTGTGAGGTCGCGTAGGGGTTCGAGTTGTTTGTGCAGGTGGTACTCGTCGATGACCGACTGACAGTTGTGGCACGGTTTCATGGCGATGCACCTTGGACCATGTTAGCATACTATAAATAGCTACGTCCCAGAATTGGTAGACTTCCGACAATACTCGGGAGTAGCCGTCGACCGAAGCCGGTGTCGACGCCCATCGGTCAGTAGCGCAGCACCATCCGTTTGGGTCGTCGTGCGGCGACCACCCGTGCAGCGGCCAACGTTCAAGTCTACAGCGCCCCTTCTGACACTGTGGACCGACAGGAACTCGAAGCGACGCTCCGCGAACAGTTCGGCGACGAGGACGACCTCGCCGCCGTCGTCGCGCGACAGGCGCGTGACCTCGCGGACGCCCAGCAGTTCGAGGCGGACTTCGACGGCGAACTGACCGTCGAGACGGTCGTTCGGAACTTACGGGACGCCCCCGAGGACTACTCGCTCGTCGAGCGATGGAACTGGTGGTTGGGCGCGCTCGACCTCTCTCACGGCGGCTACGCTCGTTTCAGCGTTCGACCGGACGTCGATACGCGATCGTAGGGTTTCGAACCGGCCGACGGTTCGGACGGGGACCGCACTGCCAGCGTTAGAATACGTCGAAGCCGTGTGCCTCTCGTGCGTGGTCAAGGAGGTCGTCCGTGGTGTCGAACTCCTCACCGCAGCTGCACGTGTGGTACGTTGTCGGGGGTTGCTGGCTTGTCGCCATGACGTCCTTACGTTATCGACCAATCATAATAATTGTTTGTGTGGTTGTGGTACGCAAACTCACACGGGTAGGTATCCCACGGCAGAGCGGGCCTGTCGACCGAATCCTCGTTTCGCCGTGTTACCGTCCTGTTGCCGTGTCTATAGGTTTTTGGCGCTCGGCGACGTAGTTTCTCCATGTCATCGCGATTCAGAGCCGCAGTCGGGACGCTCGCTGCCGCACTCGCGCTGTGGGTCGGGTGGGGACTGTACGCCACTCGCTCGACCGAACAGGTTCCCTACGAGACGGTGGACCGACTCGACGGCGTCGAGATACGGCATTACCCGAAAACGGTGCTCGTCGAGACGACCGCATCCAGCGCCAACGCCGCGTTTCGACGGCTCTTCCAGTACATCTCCGGCGCGAACGAGGGGAGCGAGGGCATCGAGATGACCGCCCCAGTCGAAACCGACGGGGCGACCATCGGGATGACCGCGCCCGTCCGAACCGGGACTGACGTCTCGATGACGACGCCGGTTCGCACGGATAGGGACGACGACGAGGAGAGGGCGGTTCGCATGGCGTTTTATCTCCCGGCGTCGTACACGCCGGCGACCGCGCCGGTACCGACCGACCCCTCCGTCCGACTGGTCGTCGACCCGCCGCGGACGGCCGCCGTCCGCGAGTTCGGCTGGTACGCCACTGACGGCCGCGTCGCTCGCGAACGCGAGGCGCTCTTTGCGACGCTCGCTGACCGGGGTATCGAAACGCGTGGCGACCCGACGTTGCTCCAGTACAACGACCCGTGGACGCCGCCGTTCATGCGTCGCAACGAGATCGAAGTGACTGTCGACGAGCGGTCATTTCCGAGCGGGGGTGAGACGTAGCCAGCGTCGACCGCTGCCGTCAAACTTTGATTTGCCGCCCATAGAATCATAGTAGTCGGCGCGGTACTCCCGCGCCACACGTCGCCATTGAGCGCCACCGACCATGACGGACCCCGATTTCGAGTCCCGCGAACGCTACCGAGAGCGGGTGTACGAAGCCTTCGCCGACAGACGCCAGCCCTTCGAGGACGCCGTCGAGGCGGCGCTGTCGGCTGGTCGGGAACGCTTAGATGTCGAATTGGGATTCCTCACACAGATCGTCGACGACATCCAGCGAATCGAGCAGACGGTCGGCGACCACGACCGCATCCGCCCAGGCGAGCGGTGCCCACTCGGCGTGGCCTACTGCCGCCGGACGATCGAACTGGAAGGGAACCTGAGCGTGCAGGACGCACAGGCGTCTTCGTCCATCGCCGAGGCGGCATACCAGACGTTCGAACTCGGGTCGTACATCGGGAGTCGGGTCGTCGTGAACGGCGACATCTACGGCACGGTCTGCTTCGCCGACAGCGAGGAGCGCGACGCACCCTTCCCCGAGGCCGAAGAACTGTTCGTGGAACTCCTCGCCCGACTCGTCGGCCGCGGCATCGAACGCCGCGAGTACGAACGCGAACGCGCCGAACGGACAGCCGATCTTCGGGCGGAGAAGCGCCGCTTCGAGAGGATCGCGACGAACAGCTTCGACGTCCTCTT
Source organism: Haloarcula amylovorans (assembly GCF_004681185.1). Lineage (GTDB taxonomy): Archaea > Halobacteriota > Halobacteria > Halobacteriales > Haloarculaceae > Haloarcula > Haloarcula amylovorans. Next base: position 91,771 of record NZ_SRIF01000008.1, read on the forward strand.
TCGAGTCGATACGGGCGGCCGGTTCGCCTACGTCTCCGAAGCAGTCGAACGGATACTCGGTTACGAACCCGACCAACTCGTCGGCGAATCGTTCACCCAGCACATGACACCACCGGCCACCGCCGACGCCCTCGACGCGTTCGACCGCCTGCTGGACGGCACTGCCGTCGAACAACTCGAACTGACCTTCCGCCACCGCGACGGGTCCGAGGTCGTCGTCGAAGTCAACGCGACGCCAGTGGTCGACGGGGAGGAAGTCACGGCCGTCCAGGGCGTCGGCCGAGACGTCACCGAACGCAAGGAACGGGAGGCGAAACTCCGCGTGCGAACGCGAGCGATGGACAAAGCGGGGGTACCAATCACACTCGCAGACGCGACCGACGCGGACGAGCCGCTGATCTACGCGAACGAGGCTTTCGAGAGCGTCACCGGCTACAGCGAGTCGGAGATACTCGGCCGGAACTGTCGGTTCCTCCAAGGCCCGAAGACCGATCCCGAAGCGGTGGCGACACTCCGGGATGGAATCGAGGCCGAGCGTCCCGTCACGACAGAGCTGCTCAACTACCGACGGGACGGCACACCGTTCTGGAACCGCGTCACCGTCACGCCCATCGAAGACGAGACTGGGACGGTCACGCACCTCCTCGGATTCCAGCAGGAGGTGACCGAGCGAAAACGCAGCGAACAGCTCGTCAGTCTTCTGAACCGAGTGCTCCGGCACAACCTCCGCAACGAGCTGACGGTCATCCAGGGGTACGCCGAGTTCGTCGGGGACCCTCCATCCGATATCAACGTCGGGGAGCGAATCCGACAACCGGTGGACCGACTGGTGGGGTTGAGCGAGCGAGCACACGAACTGGAGACCTACGCCGCACGGGACGCCCGGCCAACTCGTATCGACACCACTGCGCTCCTCGAATCAGTCGCCGCCGACCACCGCGAGCGGGTCCCAGAGGCGACGGTCCTGGTCGAGCCCGGGACCGCCCGCGACATCTGTGCCGGGACAGAACTGGAACGGGCCGTCGACGAACTGGTGGCGAACGCGCTGGTCCACGACCCGGCCCCGGACACCACCGTCCGCCTTACCGCCCGCACGGTCGACGAGTGGGTCGAAATCGCCGTCTCCGACGATGGTCCCGGTATTCCGTCGATGGAAGCCGCAGTCGTCCAAGCCGGCGAGGAGACGCCGCTGCAACACGGCACGGGACTCGGCCTGTGGCTCGTCAACTGGATCGTGACGCGCTACGGCGGGTCGTTCCAGATCGGGGGCGAGGACGGCACCGTCGCCACCCTCCGCCTGCCCGCTATCGGCGACGACCAGTCGGTCGCGGACGCCGCGCGCCGCCCGACCGTTCTCTTCCGGTGAGGAACCGGCTGTGTGCCTGGCGCTTCGTCTCGTCGGGGTAGAGGGCGGCTGAAAGAGCGGCGAATACCGCTGCAGTGGCGCTCTGGTCGAGGTCGAGAGCCGCCTTAGTCTAACGGGTCGCGGAGCGCCCACACGTCGGTTTCGGGGTCCAAGTTCGACGGCTCGGCTCCCCGCGAGGTCAAAATCCCGGCGTGGTACAGCATCGCCTTGAGCTGGAACACGGTCGGCGAGTGATACACCGCTCCGTCTGTGAGCACGTCTCGACGGAGTTCGCCGTCGACATCGAGGAGGCGGCTCCGAACCGCCTCGTCACCGCGGACGAACAGCTCGACGGTAAAGGACGGATGGAGTTCGTGGAGGTACTCGACGACCTGCGGGAGCGTCGGCTCGGCAAATCCGTCTTTGTGCAGCCGCTGAATCTCTTCGACAAGCAGTTGCGTCGCCGGATACGCGTAGACCACCCGGCGCGTCAGCATCCCCCACTTCGGCGCGAGGTCGGTGAACCGCTTCCGGGACCGCTTCCACTCGTCGAACACCCGTAAGGCGGCGTCGACGGACCCGTACTCTCTGAGAGCGAATCTGACGACCTCCCGCCCGAGCGGTGTCAGCTGCACGCGGTCGGGTCGCTCATCGACGAGATCCAGAAACGCGGCCCCAGTCCGCGCACCGTCGACGGCGCCGACGACCCGCTTGGAGAGGACGCACTCCGTCTCGTCGGGGTGGTACACCGCAAGCGGGTACGCGAGGTAGTTCTTCGGGTGATTGAGGCTGAACGACTTGTTCGCGACACCCTGGGCGCTCGCCTGAAACCGAATCGCGTTGGTCTCGGTCGTCGTCCGGTTGCCGACGAGACGCGGGACCTCGAACGGGTCGACCCCACCGCTGGCGTCGACGCCGAGGACGCCGACGTTGAGTTCCCGAGCCAGCGTCCGAGCGGACTGGGAGATAGCGCCGGCAGGTGCCGCGACGTACGCGGCGTTCGCTTCGTCGAGCCGGTCGTAGGCCTGGACGATGCCGCGCTCGACGTCGACGCCGCCACCGCCGGTGTACCCCTTCGCTTCGACGGCGACGAGCGGCGGCTCGTCCCCCAGTCAGTCGACGGCGAGGAGGTCGTCGTCCAGTACCCGGACCCCGACGAGGTCAGGATATCCCGACCCGACGCGGACGTGGTTGAACGGAGCGAGCGTCTCCGTGACAGCGGGATCGATAGACTCGTCGGCGAGCCACCGCTCGGCGGAGAACTGCGTGTCAGCGACGACGTACCCGTCGTCGGCGTCCGCTGGGAAGAGGCGTCGCTTCGTGTGCGCGAGAACTCGCGGCTCAGTTAGCGAACCCGCCGCGCTTGCCATGTCGCACACGTTCAGATAGCGGGACCATGAAGATTCGGCTTCGAGCGTGCCGGCGTTTCTCTGGCAGTCACATCGTACCGGTCGAGTTCGGCTCTCGGACTACACTGTGAGGGAGTCGCCGACTGCCGGTGCCGACGCGTCGTATCCCCGCTCGTCGAGTTCCTCGGCGAACGCCTCACAGCGGTCGCCGTGATTCACCAGGACGCGGGCTTCTCGGTACTCGTCTAGCAGTTCGAATAGTCCGTCGCGGTCGGCGTGCGCAGAGAAGTCGTACCACTCGACCCCGGCGCTCACCGGCATCATCCGGCCGTCTATCTCGGCACTGCCGGTGTCTAACAGGTCTCGACCGGGCGTCCCCTCGACCTGATACCCGGTGAGCGCGATCTTATTCGTCGGGTTCGACCGAATCGCGGGGATGTACGTCATGGCCGGGCCGCCGGAGAGCATCCCGCTCGTCGTGACGATGACCGTGTTCTGCTCCGCGATGCGTCTACGCTGTCCGTCCCGACCGGTAACGAAACGAGCGCCGGACTTCGCCCGTCGGAGCGCCTCCTCGTCACGGACGAACTTGGGGTGACGGCGGAGCATCTTCGTCACCGATTTGCCCATTCCATCGACGTAACAGTCGATGTCGTTCGCTTCACAGACCAGCAGCAGCTCCTGGGTCCGGCCGATAGCGAACGCGGGGACGACGACGGTGCCGCCCTCCCAGACGGTCGTCCGGACGCTCTCGGCGAACTGTTCCTCTATGCGCTGCCGCTCCTCGTGGTGAACGTCGGAGTACGTGCTCTCACAGATGACGACGTCGGCGTCGGGGCGGGCCGTCGAGGCGGCCACCAGCCGCTGGTCCTCGGTGTGGAAATCGGCCGTGTAGAACAGTTTGGTCTCGCCGTCGTCGACGAGGACGTGGGCGCTTCCGGGGATGTGGCCCGCGTTGTAGAACGTCACCTCGTGACCGGCCGCTTCGAACCGCTCTCGATAGCCGTGGGTCTCGGACACCTGCGTAACTCGCCGTACCTCCTCTTCCGTGAACGGGCAGTCGTAGGTGCCACCGCGGGACCGGTGGTTCCGCGAGCCTCGTCTCGTTCCGCTCGACGAGACGCCGTGTAGCTTGAGCGTGTCACGAGCAAGCGTCAGCGCGAGTTCGCGCGTCGGCGGCGTCCAGTGAATCGGCGGGCGACGGTCGCCGGACAGCAGGGACGGAACCGACCCGACGTGGTCGAGGTGGCCGTGACTGACCACGACCGCGTCCGGGTCGGGCGTGTCTACCGGAAACTGCGGCGGGTTCCCGGTCAGCGTCCCGAAATCGAGGAGGAGGCGGTCGTTCACGAGGATGGCGCTCCGGCCGACCTCGCGAGCGCCGCCGAGAAAGCGAACGTCCATGTGGCTCTCGATAACGCTGCGCTCCGTTTGTGTTCGTCGCTTTCCGTCCGACAGTCGTTCCACCCCGCAGCCCCGCCTTCCCCACCAAGAGTCGGACCCGACGAGACAGCCACCTATCAGCGGCCGCGGCTCACCTCACTCCTCGTCGCTGTCGTGGGCCTTCAGCCACTCGTCGAGCAAATCGCGGATCGCGGCGTCACGGTTGTCCCGGTGCTCTTTGAACGCCTTCTCGTCGAGCGCTTCCAGCGCTGCCTCGTCCAGTTCGATTTCGACCTCGTCGAGGTCGAGGAACGACTCGTTCATCGGGTACGAAGCAGGGGACGCCCGGATAAATACTCTCGTCAGACGGCCGTCAGGCGCTCGTGTGACGCAGATAGTCGACAGCCGGTCGGTGTCGGCTCAGTCCGCAGTTTCGGCGGTGGTTCCGATGTTCTCGCGCAGTTCCGACTCGATGGCCTCCAGCGACCGCCCCTTCGTCTCGGGGACGTATCGGTAGGAGAACAGCAGCGCGGCGAGGCTGAAGACGCCGAACAGCCAGAACGTCGAGGGCTTGCCGACGTTCGCGGTCAGCATCGGGAACGTCAGCGAGACGAGCAGGTTCGCGCCCCAGTTGGCGACGGTGACGAGACCCATCGCACCGCCCCGGACGGCGAGCGGGTAGATTTCGGAGATGAGGAGCCAGAACACCGGGCCCAGACCGATGGCGAAGAACGCGACGAACAGCATCAGACTGCCCGTGGCGAGGATGCCCTGCATGTCGCCGAACCCGGGGAGGTAAAACACCGCGCCGAGGGCAATCAGGGTCACGATCATCCCGCCGATACCGGTCAGCAGGAGGCGGCGGCGGCCGACGCGGTCGATGAGCGCGATGGCGACGACGGTGGCGGCGACGTTTATCGCGCCGATACCGACCGTCGCGAGGATGGAAGTCACGTCGCCGAAGCCGGTCGATTCGAGAACGGTCGGCGCGTAGTACATCACCGCGTTGATGCCCGTGATCTGCTGGAAGACGGCCAGCCCGAGACCGACGACCAGCGCCGGGCGGAGCCACGGTTTCAGTAGTTCTCGAATGCCGGTGCCGGACTGCTTCTCGACCGTCTCCTGGATTTCGGCCAGTTCCTCGTCGATGTCACCCTGTCGGGTCCGCTGGAGGACGGCCGCGGCCTCGTCTTCACGCCCGTGTTCGAAGAGCCAGCGGGGGCTCTCGGGCATCTTCAGCATCCCGATGGCGAGGACGACGGCGGGAATCATCCCGGTTCCGAGCATCCAGCGCCACGCGCCCGCGTCGGCGAACGCGAAGTTGACGAAGTACGAGACGAGGATGCCGACGGTGACCATCAGTTGGTTCAACGAGGTGAGCGACCCGCGGATGCGCGGGGGCGCGATCTCGGAGATGTACAGCGGCCCGACGATCGAGGCGAAGCCGATGGCGACGCCGTCTATCAGTCGCCCGGCGACGAGCACCGGGACGGTGGGAGCGACAGCCATCGTCAGCGAGCCGACGAAGAAGACGGCTGCGCCGAGTAAGATGAGTCGTTTCCGTCCCAGCGTGTCGGCCAGTTTGCCGCCGAGGGCCGCCCCCGCCGCTGCGCCGGCCATCGCACCGCTCATCACGATGCCCTCGACCAGTGGCGACATGGCGAACGTCTCGTTGATGTAGAGGAACGCACCCGAGATGATCCCCGTGTCGAATCCGAACAGCAGACCGTTCAGCGCGGCCAGCGCGGACGAGAGGTAGATGAACCGGTCCCCATCGCCGCGCAAGACGTTCCGGATGTCGGCTGTAGACATGGTGTGCGATCTCTACATTGTTCGATATGGCTTATGAATCGTTCGGATTTATCAATAATGGATAATATTCCAGAACCGCCTACGTCTCTCGTTATCGTTCATAATCTATATTCTCTATAATATATTTTACCTTATCGAATTTCACGGGTAGCTTACACACCGATTCGTCGGAGCAGGCGATGGGACCGAGTCGTTCGCAGTTTCGAAACCGACACGTCGATACCGTGTGACTGTCCGCTATGGAGCGAGCACGTCTCGACTTCGATCGCTACTTCGAGGTAGTCATGGAGACGGACGAGGCACAGGTCGCGGAGATGACGGTCGACCCCGAAGAGCGTGTCGGCGGCCCCGACAACTACCACGCCGACAGCGACCAGTGGCTGTTTGTCGTCTCGGGAACAGGCGTGGTAACTGTTGACAGCGAAAAACAGCGCGTCGAGACGGGCGACTTGCTCCGCATCGAGGCGGGCGAGCGCCACGGCATCGAGAACGACGGCGACACACCTCTACAGACACTCAACGTCTATACGCCGCCGCGCTAGTCGGTCGGATCGACTGTGAACGCGACTGCCGTCACTGGACGCCGGCTTTCGCGTCCATCGGGTCCTGGATGTCGCCGACCACTTCTTCCAGCAGGTCGGTGACAGTTATCATCCCGACGACCTCGCCGCCCTCGACGACGAAGGCCAACTCCTGGTTCTCGGCCTGAAACCGGTCGATAGCGTCACTAACCGACGTATCAGCGGTTATCGTCATCGGCGGTGCGGCGACTTCTTCGAGGTCGATCTCGGAGAGGGGCGTCCCGCCGACGGAGTCCTCGTCTTGCTTTCTGAACAGTTCGGGCACATAGACGATGCCGAGGAACTCGTCGAAGTCCCCGTCGATGAGCGGATACCGCGTGTGCGGCGTCTCGGCGACCCGATGAGCGTTCGTCTCGTTGTCGTCGGTAATCGACAGCGACACGATGTCAGCTGCTGGGACCATCACGTCGCGCACTTCGCGGTTACCCACCTGAAACGCGGCCAGCACTTCCTCTCGTCGCTCCTCGGGGATGTCGCCCTCGTCGAGGACCGAGCCGAGTTTGTTTCGGAGGTCCGCTCGCGACTCGATGACGTCCTCCTCGGTTTCGAGCCACGCGCCGGTCATCTCGATACCGAACAGTTTCAGCGTCCACTTCGCGACCGCGTCGCCGAGCGTGATGAGCGGCGAGATGAGCCAGTTGAACCAGTACAGCGGTGCCGCGCCGTACCGGCAGACGAACCGCGCTCGCTCGACGCCGAGATACGTCGGTGTCTGCTCGCCGTGGGTCAGGTGGACGAGGTTGATGATGAAGAAGGCAATGGCGGCCCCGAGGCCGATACCGGCCAGTCGCGACCCGGCGAACACCGGTTCGAATATCGCCGCGAGCGCGGGTTCGGCGACGATACCGACCGCGATAGAGGACGCAGTGATACCGACCTGACAGGTGGTGAGATAGATCTCTAGGTTGTTCGTCATCTCCCAGGCACGCTCCAGTGCCGGGTTGCCGTCGCCGACGAACTCGTCTTCGGTGAACTGCCGGGCCCGGGTCAACGCGAATTCGATAGCGACGAAGAAGCCGTTGGTGAGGATGAGCGCCACCCCTGCCAACAGTCTGGCGACGATTAGAGGAGTTTCCATCGTCCCCGCGTTCGCCCTCGCGGGCCGAAAAAGGTGTGGTTGCGCGCTCAGAGCGCCGCGAAATCGTACGTGATGCCGGTCAGCTCCTCGGAGAGTTCCCAGAGTCGGTCGGCGTCATCCTCGTCTCGGGAGGCGTCGCTCGACTGCTGGAACTCCGGCGCGCCGCGCATGTCCATGAGGCCGCCGGGGCCGACGTACTCCCCGCCGATGACGGTGTCTGCCGTCGCCGCGTACAGCATCGGCAACGCGCCCTGTTCGGCGGACTGAGCGAGGACGGCGTTGGCCACCTGCATCCCCAGCATTCGGAGCGACGACCCGCTCTCTCTGGGACCGCGGAACTGGAGTTCGGTGTCGGCGTAGCCCGGATGACAGGTGACGCTGAGCAGGTCGTCGATGCCGTGCTCGTCCAGTCGCCGTTCCAATTCGTACGCAAAGAGGAGGTTCGCCAGTTTGCTCTGGCCGTAGGCGTCCCACTTGTCGTAGTCGCGCTCCGATTGCAGGTCGTCGAAGTCCATCTCACCCTGTTCGTGGAGCCCCGAAGACTGCGTGACGACGCGGGACTCGCCCTCGCTTTCCCGGAGTTCGGGCAGGAGGTGGCCGGTGAGTGCGAAGTGACCCAGATGGTTCACGCCCAGTTGCATCTCGAAACCAGCGGTCGTCTCCTTGCGCGGAATCGCCATCACGCCGGCGTTGTTACAGAGGACGTCGACGCCGTCGTAGGCGTCGTCCACGCCATCGGCGAACGCTGCGATGTTCTCCAAGTCCGCGAGGTCGCACTCCCGAACGTCCAGTTCTGCCTCGTCGACCGACTTCCGGATCTCCGCGGCGGCTTCTCGACCCCGTTCGAGGCTCCGACACGCCATCACGACGCTCGCGCCCTTCTGGGCGAACGTCTCGGCTCCCTCGAAGCCGAGGCCGCTGTTGGCCCCGGTGACGACGACAGTCTCTCCCTCTAGCGACGGCATCTCGGCGGCAGTCCAACCGGACATGGGAGGCGGTTCGAGTCGAACACACAGAAACCCGTCGGCCCGCTCAGCAGGACATTTATCCGTCGGAACCCAACGAGCAGCCGATGAGCGACGTCTCGGTCACGGTGTACACACGCGAGGACTGCCATCTCTGCGAGGAGGCTATCGACACTATCGAACGAGTCGCCGACGAGGAGAGCGTCTCCCTCTCGCTCTCCTTGGTCAACGTCGATACCGACCCCGAACTCCGCGAGGAGTACGGCGAGCGAGTCCCGTACGTCCTGCTCGATGGGTCACCCGCGTTCAAGTATCGCGTGGACGAGCGGCGATTGCGCCGGAAGTTGACCGAGTGACGGCCGCTGTTTTCCTCGCTAATCGCCTCGCTCGCGTTTCCCTCGTTCGACCGCTTCCCGAAGTGCCGCCGTCGCCGCGTTCGGGTCCTCGGCCCGCGTGACGGCGGTTATGACCGCGACGCCGTCGGCCCCCGTGGCGACCACCTCGGCGGCGTTCTCGGCCGTGATGCCGCCGATACCGACGATGGGGATGTCCACGGCCGCGGCGATATCCGCCACTCGCTGGGGTCCGACACCGTGTTCCTCGTCGGGAATGTTGGTTTTCGACCCGGTTTGGAACACCGTCCCGACACCAAGGTAGTCGGCCCCGGCCGCTTCGGCGGCTTCGGCATCCGAGACGAACGACACCGAGCGACCGATGATGGCGTCCTCACCCAGTAATTCACGGGCGACCGACACCGGGAGGTCGTCGTCGCCGAGATGGACACCGTCGGCGTCGAGCGCCTGCGCGAGGTCCACCCGGTCGTTGACGACGAAGGTGACGCCGGCCTCGCGGGTCAGTTCGCGGAGCTCCCTGCCAATCTCGTAGCGTTTGCGGACCGGCAGGTCCTTCTCGCGTAACTGCACGACGCCGACGCCGCCCTCGATGGCTCGCTCGACGACTTCGCGGGTGGACCGCCCGTCCGATAGCGACTCGCCGGTCACGAGGTACACGTCCCAATCGACCATGCTCGGAGTCCGATGGGGGACGGCCTGATTCTTGCGTTCCGGAGCGCCGATAAGCCCGGCTTAGGCCGCCGGGCTCGCTCCATAACTAATGGCCGAGCCGCTGTGACAGTCCCTATCCGAGCGACGGAGACGACCGCTTTCAGCCATGACCCAGACTTTCCCGACACGCATCCGAACGGTGACGCTCGCCCTCGTCGTCTGTCTCGCTGCGGTGACGACAACGACGGTCGTCGGCACCGCCGCGGCACAGACCGCCGCCGACGAGGCGGCGTTCGAACCGAACGATACCTTCGAGAACGCGACGCAACTCGACCCCGGAGACTACACTGGGCTGAATGTCACCGAGGGCGACCTCGATGTCTACGCTGTCGAACTGAGCGAGGGCGAGTCGCTCTCGGCCGAAATCGACTTCTCGCACGACCGCGGCGACCTCGACCTCTTCTTGCTCGGGCCGAACCGGTCGACGCTACAGGTGAGCGTCTCCGAGACCGACGGCGAGAACGTCTCTTCAGTCGCCTCGGAGGCGGGCACCTACTATCTGGTCGTCGCCGGCTTCCAGGGCGCGAGCGGTCCCTACGACCTGCGCGTGACGACGACCGGGACCGGGCCGTCGCCGGCGAGTGGCGAACTCGAACCGAACGACGACTTCGAGACGGCGACGGCCGTGGAGGCGGGGAACTACACCGGCTTGAACGTCACCGAGAACGACCTCGACGTCTACGCCGTCGAACTGACCGCCGGTGACGCACTCTCGGCGCAAATCGACTTCTCGCACGCCCGGGGCGACCTCGAACTCCTGCTGATAGGACCGGAACGGACCGTCCTACAGACGAGTACCTCGTCTACGGACGGCGAGAGCATCTCGCATCTGGCGGGGACGAACGGCACGTACTATCTAGTGGTCTACGGTTATCTGGGTGGGACCGGCCCCTACAACCTCTCTGTCAGCGTCTCGGGTGGCGAAGACGGTGTGCCGCCCGCGGAACCGTCACCGACCGGGACGCCCGGTGACGAGACTGCATCGCCTCCCGACCCCGAGACCGACCGTCTCGGCTGGGAGAACGGCTACTGGGCGAACGAGTCCCTCGACGTGGAGACCGGCGACGGCCTCTCGGCAGCGGAGCGACGGGCGCTGGTCGCTCGCTCGATGGCCCGCGTCGAGGCCATCCGCGAACGGGAGTTCGAACGGCCCGTCGAGTTCGACGTGGTCTCTCGGGCGGCCTACGCCGCCAACCAGTCACAAGATTCCTTCCAGCGTCTCGTCGGCACGCGGTACTACAATCAAGTGTACGAAGCGACGTTCATCGTCGACGAGGAGACCGACGCCTACGACGTGGTTACGGGCGGGCAGAGCGCCGCCGTCGGCGGGTTCTACGCCGTCGGCAGCGACCGGTTCGTCCTCGTCGTCGAGGACCCCGACGACCCGACTGTCGACGAGGGCATCCTCGTCCACGAACTCACCCACGCCCTGCAGGACCAGACCGGCCTGCTCGATTCGGCCTTCCGGTCGCCGACGCTGAGCAGCGACGCCCGCACCGGCCTCCTCGGCCTCGTCGAGGGCGACGCGAACTACGTGATGGCCCGCTACGACGCACGCTGTGCGAACGGGACGTGGCAGTGTCTCCCGTCCGACGCGTCCGCGTCTGTCGGCGGCGAGGGGAGTGACAGCGACGGTGACAGTGCCGATAGCGTCAACCTCGGCGTCTACCTCACCGGCTATCAACCGTACTCCGACGGGCCGGCGCTGGTAGCTGCCCTCCGTGAGCGCGGCGGGTGGGACGCCGTCGACGCCGCCTACGACTCGCCGCCCGTCTCGACCGAGCAGACGATTCATCCCGAACGGTACCCCGACGAACGGCCGAGACCGCTCGACCGACGCGCGCCCACCGACGGAGAGTGGCGGCGCTTCACCAGCGACACGCTCGGCGAAGCGTGGCTCTACTCGATGTTCTGGTATCAGGACCGCGAGTACGACATCCCCGTCGTCGACAGCGGACAGGTGCTCTCGCCCGACGCCGGGGCGTACGACACGTACAACTACACGAGCGCTCCCTCCGAGGGGTGGGCCAACGACCGCATCTCGCTGTACCGGAACGGCGACGCGTCGGGCTACGTCTGGGTGACGACGTGGGACAGCGAGGACGACGCCCGCCAGTTTGCGGACGCCTATCGACGGGTCCTCGAAGGGCACGGCGGCGAGTCCGCCGGTGACCAGACGTGGCGTATCCCCGAGGACGAGCCCTACGGCGACGCCTTCCGGGTCGTCCGCGACGACCGGACCGTGACCGTCGTCAACGGCCCCGACCTCGACGCGCTCTCGGCCATCGCGCCGGACGTCGGCGACGACACGGGCGAGGACGGCGACGAAGACGAGTCGGTGGCGGTTCCCTAAGTGGCCCAAAGCTGGCTTCGACACTACCGTTGACCCCCCGCTCGGCGGGCGCGTCGGGCGAAAATATTACTGGTAGCCGCCCTTTCCCTCGTTCGTGCGAAACTATCGTATCACGACGGTGTGGGGCATTCCCATCCGTGTCAACATCTCGCTGCTGGTGTTTCTGCCGGTGCTCGCGTGGCTCATCGGGAGCGGCGCACAGATAGAGTTCTACGCCGGCATCGTGGGGAGCCTCGTCGGGACAGAACTAGACCTCGCCCGGTTGCAGGCCGGGACGACACCGTGGCTGGTCGGAACGCTCGCGGCAGTGGGGCTGTTCGCCAGCGTCACGCTGCACGAACTCGGCCACGCGTGGGCGGCGATGCGCTACGACCTCGAAGTAGAGTCCATCACGCTGTGGATTCTGGGCGGGCTGGCGAGCTTCAAGGAGATGCCCAGAGAGTGGAACCGGGAGTTCTGGATCGCCGTCGCCGGCCCGATAACCAGCATTCTGGTCGGAATCGTCTGCTACGCCGGGCTGTTCGCGCTCCCGACCAGCGCGACGGTCTCGCTGTTCGTCGTCGGCTGGCTGAGCGTGACGAATCTCGTCCTCGCGGGATTCAACATGCTGCCCGCGTTTCCGATGGACGGCGGGCGCGTCCTGCGGGCGCTCTTGGCCCGGAACCGGCCGTACGCATCGGCAACGCGCATCGCCGCTCGCATCGGTACGTTCTTCGCCGTCCTCTTTGCCGTCTTCGGCGTCCTCTCTTTCAGCCCTATTCTGCTATTGCTGGCGCTGTTCATCTACGCCGCCGCCACAGGCGAGTCCCGAACGGTCGCGCTGGCTGACCTCTTGGAGGGACTCACGGTCGGCGACGTCGCCCGGCCGTCGGCGCTGACCATCGACGCGACCGAAAGTGTCGAGGACCTCGTCGACCGGATGTTCGCCGACCGCTCGACGGAGTTCACGGTCACGCAGGGCGGCGAGGTTGTCGGCGTCGTCACCGTCGCGGACTTCCGGGAACTCTCGCAGGCCGAACGTGCGGCCGATACCGTCGGCGACCTGATGGAGACCGACCTCCCCCGGCTCGACGCCGATACGTCGGCGTTCGACGCGCTGGTCGAACTCGACACCGCTCGGGCCAGCGCCGCTCTCGTCGAGGGACCGGACGGCGTCCACGTCGTCACGCGAGAGGACTTCTCCTCGGCGATGGAGATGCGGCGGCTGGTCGGGTCTGGCGACCCGTTCTAAATCCCTACTCGGCGTCCGCGGCCGACCGTCGGTCGGCGAGTGCTCGCACAGACGCGGAATCGACGAAGCGCGGTACTCGCTCCGCATACCGTTCGTAGGCCTCGCCGTACTGCTCGCGCAGCCACGGTTCCTCCGCGAACGGGAGCGTCACCCACGACAGGAGGTAGACGGTACACAGCGCGAACCCCAGCGGCGTCGCCGCGAAGACGGCGAACCCGACCGTCGCGACGATGTAACAGACGTACTGCGGATTGCGAGAGTAGCGATACCAGCCGCCGGTCTGTAACTCGCCTTCGAGACCCATCGTCTCCTCGCTCCCGAGGTCCTGCCCGGCGAGTAGTGCGCCGGCGAACGGGACGGCAAAGCAGACGGCACCGCCGACGAGCACCGGCGTCGGGAAGCCGAGACTGTTCCAGACGAAATACGTAACGACGAGTAAGGAGACGTTGAACGTCTGTTCGAGCGTCCAGTGGATGTAGTACCGCCACCCACGTTCGCCCGGCGGCCAGTAGTCTACCCACCCGAGCGCGCTCGACGCGATTCCGACCAGATTCGCGGATTCGGCGACGAACCCCACCGTGAACGCGATGAGCGGTAGCGACCAGTCCATATCTTCGCTTACCGATGCGAGGGCGTGGGAGTTGCCCCGGCGCTACTAGGTGATTTAAATATCTCTCGGGGACAACCGCTCGTCGTGAAGTACCTCGACGTCTACCTCCGCCAGCCGCGGTGGATGCTCCATCCGATGCAGGCGTTCATCCGCGACGAGGACGTCGTCGAGTACGAGGAGCTACAGGCGTGGGCCGGCATCGGCGGCGACCAGCCGGTCGAGTACGTTCTGTTCTACGTCGAAGCCGAGCGGGAGCCGTACGCGGCGGCGCTCGACGCCGTCGAGTCGATTCGCTGGTACGACCTGACATCGGTCGCCGACGGCGCGTTCTACGCCTACATCTGTCAGGAGACGCGGTCGGAGGACCGGTCGTGGCGAGAGTCGTTCGCCGACCTGAGCGTCGTTCCCGTCCCACCTGTCGTCTACGACAGCGACGCTGCCTTCCACATGACGCTCGTGGGGACCGGCGAGGACCTACAGACGATGCTTTCGGCTCTGCCCGAAGACATCGACGTGACCGTCGAAGCCATCGGCGAGTACGACCGGCGGCACGCCCCAGTGGTCGGCGGCCTGACCGACCGCCAACTCGAAGCCGTCGAGGTCGCGGCGGAACTGGGATTCTACGCGGTGCCCCGCGAGGCCGGCGTCGCGTCGGTCGCCGACGAACTCGGCTGCGCGGCGAGCACAGCGTCTGACCTCCTGCAGAAAGCCGAGTCGCAGGTCATGCGTCGTCTCGCCCGTCGGTACGGCCGACAGACGAGCGAGTGATACGGATTGTTGTAGCTGTTTCCCGGCAATCGTCACACCGGGCCCGAGGATACCGGTACGAGACTACAACAATCCGTATGAGTCACCGTCGCTGTCGGAACCAGTCGACGCTCCCGACGACGACGCCGACGAGTGCCACCAGCGAGAGCGCGAGGTGGGTCTCGACGAACCAGAACGGCGTCTGCGGGGCGACCGCTCTGAGACCGATTAGTGCGAGTGAGAGGCCGGGCACGTCGTTATCGACAGTGCGGACGCCGTCACCGGACGCCTCGTAGGGAGTCGCGCCGGCGCGCTCGCCCTCGGGAAGTCGCTCGGCCTCGTACGGAATCGGAGAGTTACTCGGCGTCCCCGTGCTCCAGACGACGGTGCCGTTTTTCGTCACCTCGAAGACACGCTTGTTCAGTGTGTCAGTCACCAGCGTGTTGCCGTTGTCGAGTCGGTCGGCGTCCCGCGGCCAGTGCAGGTCCATGCCGCCGGCGCTTTCGAGCGACCAGACGGGTACCCAGCGGCCGTCTCGCTTGTGGAGTTCGACCACGCGGTCGTTCCCGGAGTCGGCGACCAGTATCGCGCCGGGGCCGAGCCACTGGGGGTTGTGCTGGTGGTCCATCACGCTCGGGTCGCCACAGCGGACCTTGCCATCGTCGTCGAAGTCCAGTAGCTGTTTGCCGCCGCCGCTGCAGGCCTCGTCGTCGGTGCCGCGGTCCTCGTTGACGACTTCGACGACACCCTCGCCGCGCTCGACGATGAGCAGCTGGTTGGAGTTACGCACCGAGACGAGATAGCGCGTGTCGCTGATGGCGTCCACGTCGTTGATGTGGAGCCAGTCGTGCTTGGTCGCGTCCGGCGGCGGGTCGTAGAACTGGGAGGCGTTCCACTGCCACGTTACCTTGCCGTCCTCGACGATGAAGATGCGCTCGTGTTCCATATCGGAGAGGAGGAACACGCCCGGCTCCAGTCGCTCGACGTCGTGAGTCTCGCTGTTCTTGCCCGTTCGAACCGGGAATGCGTACTCGCTGAGGACCGTCGGCCCGCCGGCGGCGTGGGGGTCGATGATGCGGAACCCTGTCTTGGTACACGGCGCATCGTAGGGCGCACAGCCGGTCTCGTAGCCCGAGTGCATGAACCCCGCCATGACCGTCCCGTTGGGGAGCCGCGTCACGTCGAAGTAGCTGTCGGCGCTTCCCTCCTGCCAGGCGATCGAGCCGTTTCGGACGAGGTAGACACTGCCTTTGCCGTGCCAGCCGGGACCGCCGCCGTGAGAGCCAACGAGCGTCCCGGTGACGTTCGAACTACCGTTGGCGCTGGCGTTTGCGGTGTCGTAGCTCTCGCCGCCGACACCCCGGTCGGGGGCCGTCACCGCACCGACGACGAGCATGCTGGAGAACAACAGGAGGCTGACCGCAACGAGGGCGACACCGCGCGAGGCACGTTCCATCGTCGTCATCTGGGCTGAGGGCGGAAAAAAGCCTTCCGGGGTAGCGCGGGACCGAAGGTCCCGCGTCTTGGCGAGCGGGCTTCGCCCGCGAGCCAAAACTGAGAGAACCGGGATTTTCTGGCGGTCTCAGCCACCCTCCAGTCCCGAGTTCGTCACACGGAATCACTACTAATCGCGCGGCGGTAGCTACAAATCCTCTGCCGCCACACGTCCCGACGATGCAGTCGGGACTCGTCGAGTTGTTCGTGTCGCTGGTGGGGACCGACCCGCTGGTGATGGGGTTGGTCGGTGGCATCGTCATCGCGGGAATGAACCTCTTTGGGGCCTCGCTCGTATTGGTGTGGCGAGACCCCTCCGAGCGGGCCCTCGATATCGCACTCGGGTTCGCCGCGGGCGTGATGCTGGCGGCGGCATTCACGAGTCTCATCCTCCCCGGGATCGAGGAGTACTCCGGCGGCAACCCGATACCGACGCTACTAGGCGTCGCGCTCGGTGCGCTCTTTCTCGACCAGGCCGACCGCTTCACGCCCCACGCCCACTACCTGTTGACTGGCCGCAAGCGCTCGGACGCCGCCGGCCCCACCGAGTCCCTGCCCGGTTCGGACGAACGGCTGACCGGCGTCGTCCTGTTCATTCTCGCCATCACGCTCCACAACATGCCAGAGGGACTCGCAGTTGGCGTCGGGTTCGGCGCGGCGGCGACCGACCCGTCGCAACTCGGCGGCGCGCTCTCGCTGATGCTCGCCATCGGCATCCAGAACATCCCCGAGGGGCTCGCCGTCTCGGTGGCCGCCATCAACGCCGGCCTCGATAAGCGCTTTTACGCCGTCGTCGCGGGCGTCCGAGCGGGCGTCGTCGAGATTCCGCTCGCGGTTCTCGGTGCCATCGCCGTCACCGTCGTCGAACCGCTCCTCCCCTACGCGATGGGCTTCGCCGCGGGCGCGATGCTCTTTGTCATCTCTGACGAGATAATCCCCGAAACCCACCGCAGCGGCCACGAGCGCGTGGCGACGCTGGGGCTGATGGCTGGCGCAATCGTCATGCTGTACCTCGATATCTCGCTTGCGGCCTAACGGTCGTACGGCCAGTTGGGGTCCCGGTCAAACTCGTCGGCAGCGACGGAGCCGTCTGCCTCCTCGGGCGCGCAGGCCCCGTGCTCGCGGAAGTTCTCGCGCGCGGTCGCAAGCGAGACGTGATTCGTGTCGCTGACGTAGTCGGTGTCGCCGAACTGATGCGGGTCGTCCATCCAGTGACAGACGGGACACATCTCGTAGGAGCCCGGTTCCCCCTGCGGAAGTGTGCGATAGCCACAGCACGGGCAGTAGCCCAGTTCCCGCGCCGCGGGGTTCCCGGGTACGTCGGTGGACATGGGCAGTGGTATGCGTTGTCGTGACAAATAGGTGGCGGGTCGTTCACGACGCCGTGAAACCGCCGGATGACGCCCCTACTCCGACTGTGCGGCCTCGACTTTGTCGGCGTACTCTTCGAGTTCGGCGGCGAGTTCGCGGGCCTGTGCCGCCGAGAGCGTCACCGAATCGGCGTGGGGCTTCACCGAGTCGAGTTGCGTGTTGTCCATCTCCAACTGCAGGGAGACGTGGTCAGGGTTCTCCCGCGGCGCGGTGACGTTCAACACCGCGAGCGCCTCCTCATCGAACCCCTGGCCCTCTACCGTCCCGTCGAGCAGGTCGAACGTCGTGTACGCGTTGACCTTCATGATGCGGTCTGCCATGCCCGCTCGTAGCGTCGCTGTGAACTTAACCTCGGTCACTCGACTCGACAGCAGACGTAGACCACCGTTCGTGTAGTGCGACAGCGGTACCGCTCCAGCAGTGTAGAAAGCCCCCGGCCGGTCGCGGTCGCTGCTCGACATATCCTCGCTCGTGCCTCACTCGGATAGTGGCCGAGCAGGCGACTTCTCTCCGACGCGACCGGCCGGCCCCTTTCATTCCACCCGGACGGTTGCGTCACCGGCAGAAACAGGCGGCCGTCGCACCGCCGACGAGCGCCGCTCTACTCGTCCTCGCCGTTCTCGCTCGTGAATCCGACCGCTTCGGCGTCGGCGGCGGCGCGGTCGATGGCCACATCGAGGTCGAACGCCCGCACCACTTCGCCGTCTCGAATGAGCGGTTCCATGAGCGACTCCGCGTTTTCGGGAGCCTCGCGGTCGGCGAGGCCGATGTGGTGGCCGCCGTCGGCGGTGCGGTACACCGCCTTCTTACCGGTCAACTTCCCGCGCTTGGCCGCGAGTTCGCCCTCGACTTCGACGATGTCCAGCGCGAAGTCCAGCGGGTCGGCGTTGGAGACGTAGCCGCCGACGCCGAAGCCGTCGGCCACGTCCCGCAGGTCGCGTAGCTGCTCGGGGCCCAATCCGCCGGAGGCGAAGACGTCCACGTCCTCGTGACCGTAGGCGTCCAGTGACCAGCGGACTTCGCGGAGGATGTGCCGGAAGTCGCCGCGGCGAGAGCCGGTCGTGTCGATGCGGACGCCGTCTAACTCCTCGATTGTCTCGGCGGCCCGCACCGCCTCGTCGACCTCGTCGCTGTAGGTGTCGGTCAGCGCGATGCGGGGCGTCTCCGCGGGGACGCCCTCGTCGAAGGCCCGCCACGCGTCTTCCTGATTGCCACGGCCGAAGCAGATGACCAGCGCGTGGGGCATCGTCCCGCCGGCTTTCCGCCCGGTCGCGTCCTCGGCGGCGACGTTCGAGAAGCCATCGAGCCCGCCCAGCAGGGCCGAGCGCTCTATCATCGCGCCCAGCGACGGGTGGACGTGTCGGGACCCGAACGAGAGCACCGTCGAGTCGGGCGCGGCGGAGCGGGTTTCGAGGGCGCGCGTCGCCACGCCGGTCGGGTGCGAGAGAAAGCCCAACAGCGCAGTCTCTAGCCGACAGAACTCCTTGTAGGGGCCCTCGATTCGCATTACGGGGCCGCCGTCGAACAGTCGTCCCTCGGGAATCGCGTCGACGTCTATCGCTCGCCCTTCCAGCAGCGCCGCGGCGTCTTTCAGGCCGGCCAGCAGGTGCCACTCACCGGTGCCGAACTGGCTGGCGGTCACTTCGGCGACCACGTTCGGATTCTTTCCCGCGTGCTCTAGGGCCTCCATCGTCCGGTCGAAGTAGGCGTCGGTCGCCCGTCCCTCGCGGATGGTCTCAGGCGAGATAACGTCGAACTCCTCGGTCATACCCGGCCTTCGGACGGCGGTTCAAAAAGGACGCGGGTCCGAACGGCGGTCGCGACGACGAGTCGCTGTCTCCGTTCGCCGTGCCGTGACTAACGTTCAGCGACGACCGACTGGTTGGATTCGTCCGCGGTCGCCTGTATGAGCGCCTCGCTTATCTCGCTCTTACGGTGACTGACCTGCAGGTGGACGTACACGTCGTTGGCCGCCGCCAGTTCGTGACCACAGAGCGGGCAGTCGTGTGTCTTTTCGGCCCGGGCCGTTGCCGTAGGGGGAGCCATCGATTGCATCTATGCGGATAGTGTAACCGCATCTATAAGAATGTGTGTAATAGGGATACTGTCTGGTAAGTCGACATCTATACTGCTATCGAGACAGCAGCGTGTCGAGACGCTTTATTCCGGCCGTTATGTCACGAACGCTATGCTCGGTCCTCGCCGGTCGATCGCCCTCCTCCTCGCCGTCGCATTGCTCCTTCTCGGTGGCTGGTTCGCCGGCCAACAGTACGTGGTGGCGACGACGTACGAACGGACGACGGGAACGGTCCAGTCGGCCGAGATGAAGACGACACAGCACGTTGGTCGCATCCACCTCGGCGGCAACCGATACTACGAACCGAACGTGACCTACTCGTATCGGGTCGAGGGACAGAACTACACCGGTCGGAACGTCGCACTCGGTGGCGAAATCGACACGAACGCGCGCAGTCGGGCCACGGAGGTGTTGGACCGGTACAGCGCGGGCGAACGGGTCACAGTGTACTACGACCCGGATTCGCCCGAGAGCGCGCATCTCAGCCGTCGGTTCGCCTTCTTCCCCGGCGGCGTTCTGTTCGCGGTCGGACTGCTGTTGCTCGGCGATGTGCTCACGCCGCGGACGCGGGTCATCGGGGTCGTTCTCTCGCGGATTCCGCTCGGTCCAGAGGGGAAACAGAGCGACAGCACCGAGCGGCGACACGCTGTCCCCGACGACCCGACGGCGATACTCGACGACCGCGATTCGGCTTCGTTGGCGTCGGCATCGGAATCGACCGACTCGGCCCCGCTAACCGGGCGGGCAGCACAGGCGGCGTGGCTCGCGGTCGGACTTGGAATCTTCGTCACTGTCGTCGGCTTCGTCATCGTCTCCCGACCGCCGTACGACGAGACGGCCATCTTCACCGGCGTCGGCGCGGTGCTGGCGTTCGGCCGCGGGGCGTACCAATCGTTGCTGGAGTGAGCGACCTGCGGCTCACCTTACTGGGGTCGGTGGATGGCGCGCAGGTCCTCGATCGTCGGCCCGTTGACGATGCGGACGGTGTCACCCGACTGAGTAATGCGGAAGGCGTCCTCGAAGGAACTGGACTCGGGAACGACGTAGACGTTCTCCCGGGGCTGGGTCGCGCCGTGCTCCTCTACCAGCGCGGCTCGGTACGCCTGTGCGAACTCGCGGGCGTCGTCCTCGCTGTCCCACGTACTGACCCAGACGTAGCCGCCGCCACCGGAGCCGTTCTTGTACGGGACGACCTTGTCACCGGCCCATCCCTCGGAGGGGTCGCTCACGTAGGAGTAGCGGTCGGCGTCGGTCTGGTTGTTGTGGTACATCGTGGCGAAGATGGAGGCCTCGCCGACGGTGTCACCGACCGGGTCGTGATCGAAGCGCGACCACTCGTCGTTCGAGCGGTCGGGAACGGTGACCTCGACGGGTTCCTCGTCGGGGTAGCGGTCGGGGTGGATGACCTGCTCGGTGCTGTTGGGGTACTGCCGGTGAAGCGCGTCGACGGCGTCCCAGCCGCCGTCCTCGCGGATACTGTCGACGAACCGCGGTCCCGAAGCGTACGGCTGGATAATGACGGTGAACAGACCGGGGTTCATGCTACTGCTGCCGCCGCCCCCGCCGCTCGTCTCGGGGTTCGCGATGCAGGACCATTGCCCGTCACAGCGGTTCCGGTACAGCGCCTGTATGTAGTTGGCCTCGCCCTCGATCGCGCCGTCCGTCGAGAGTTGGGTGTCCTGTGTCTTCGCAGAGGTGTTCAGGCCGAACTGCTGGTCCTGTAAGGCGTGGGTGAGTTCGTGCGAGAGCGTCCCCCGGTCGACCTGTGGCGTCTCCGTCGGACTGACGATGACGATTCGGTCCCGACTCGGCGAGTAAAAGCCCTGGACGGACGACGAGAGCGTGTTGTCGATGGCCTCGCTGCTCCCCTCGTCCTCGCCGATGAGTAACAGCGACTCCCACACCTGGTCGTTCCACGGGTCCGCGGGCGGCCCGGCGGCCCCGCTCTGGTTGCCCCGCGAGCGGTTGCGGTACTCCGCCCGCGAGATAACCTCGACGGGGACGGGCTGCGTGAACTCCCGTTCGCGTATCCGTTCGAGACGGGCCATCGTCCGGGCGGTGACGGCCTCGCGCTCGCTCGCGTTGAGGCCGTCCTCGGTCGTCACGCTCACCGAGTCGTCGTACCAGTAGCCGTTCTCCCAGCCGAGGGTGTCACCCCCCTCCGGCGTCGCAGGGTGGTCGCTCCCGCTCCCGCCGAAGGAGGGGACGGTACAGCCGGCCAACACGATAGTCAGTGCGAGTAGTAGCTCTCTACGCATCGTAGACCTCTCTGAGTTCCGCTTCGCTCGGTGCGTTCACGACGGTGACCGTCTCGCCCTCGACGCGGACGGCGACGGCGTCGGTGAAGGGACTGTCCTCGGCGAGCACCCAGTTTCCGTCGGCGGTACGCGTGCCGCCCCAGTGCCGGATAACGGCGGCCCACGACTCCGCGAACGTCCGGGCCGCGGCTTCGTCCTCCCAGACGGTCCGCCAGACGTAGGCCGACTCCGACCCGTCCGTGTAGACGTACATGCGGCCGCCGTCCCACTGCTCGGCCGACCGGAGGGCGTAGTTGTAGGGGTCGCTGCTGTCGACCGAGCCGTTCTCCTGATAGTTGAAGACCGCTCGCGGATCGACGATGGCTGACTCGTTGTAGTCGTCGGTCAGCGTGTACGCCATCGTCGCGGCGATGGCCGACGGGCCGAGGACGGCGTAGTCCGGACGGTCGCGGTCGGCCGAGGGCCGGACCCGCTGCCACTCGTCGCTCGACCGGTCTTCGAGCGTCACCTCGCGTGGCTCCCAGTCGGGGTACTCATCGGGGACGATGACCTCGCGTGCACCCTGTGGCTTCTCGTCGTAGGCGTCGTTCACCGCCGCCCAGCCGCCGCGCTCGTACAGGTTCTCGACCAATCCAGGTCCGTCGCTGTACGGGAAATAAAGCAGGTAGGAGAGCCCGAAGTGTCGGTCGCCACCGCTGCCATTGCTGCCGGACTCGCTCGGTAAGCACTGCCACTGCTGGCCACAGCGGGCGGTGTAGCGGGCCTCGGTCGCGCCCGCATCACCCTCGATGAGGCCGTTGCGGCCCTGTAAAGCGTCACGAGTCGCGGCGTCACCACCGCCGAGGCCGAACTGCTGGTCTTGGAGCGCATGGACGAGTTCGTGGGCCAGCGTTGCCTCGTCTATCGTCGGCGTCGCGGAGTCGCTGACGACGACGATGCGGTCCTCGCTCGGACTGTAGTACCCGAGCACGCTCGACCCGAGGGTGCTCTCTTGGACGGCGACGGAGTCGCGGTCCTCGCCGACGAGGAACAGCGCCTCGAACTTCGCGTTGTCGAACCGGCTGAGCGCCTCGCCCGGGCCGTCGCGCTGACTTCGGTTCGCTCGGAACGCCTTGCGGGAGACGACCTCGACCGGCACTCGCTTCTCGAACTCCAGTTGCCGGACGAACTCGACGCGGGCCATCGACCGGGCGACGACGGCGCGTCGCTCGCTCTCGTTGAGCCCGTCCTCGGTCGAAACCGCGAGCGTCTCGTTGTGCCAGTAACCGCTCTCCCAGCCGAGTCGGTCGCGCTCGGGGTCCGGCGGCGCGGTTCCGCTCTGGGCCGAACTACCGCTTGTGCTGTCGCTCGTGTCGTTTTCGAGTTCGAGCGTGAACACCGCGTCCGGCGTCTGCGTCTGTTCCGCGTCCGTTTCGGTTCCGGGTGCTCCGAACCCCTGACAGCCGGTCAGCAGGAGGGCCACGGCACAGACGAGGACGGCGGACTGACGGCGCATCTACCCTCTCGAAGGGGGAGGATGGTGAAAAGTGACACGCACGGGAGAAGGTTCGTAGGGGCGGCGACCGAACCGTCGAATATGCAACTGAACCAGGCCAATACTGCCGTCGTCGTGGTGGACATGCAGAACGGCTTCTGTCACCCCGACGGGAGCCTCTACGCACCGGACAGCGAGGCGGCCATCGACCCCATCACAGAACTGGTCGAGGATGCCCGCGAGGCGGGTGTGAGCGTCGTCTTCACGCGGGACGTCCATCCCCCGGAGCAATTCGAGGACGCCCACTACTACGACGAGTTCGACCGCTGGGGCGAACACGTCCTCGAAGGGTCGTGGGGGGCGGAACTGGTCGAGGAACTCGACCCCCGCGAGAACGAACTGGTCGTCGTCAAACACACCTACGACGCCTTCTACCAGACGCAGTTGGAAGGGTGGCTCGACGCCCACGGCATCGACGATCTCGTCGTCTGCGGGACGCTGGCGAACGTCTGTGTCCTCCATACGGCCTCCAGCGCGGGCCTGCGTGACTACCGCCCGATTCTTGCCGAGGACGCCATCGGATTCATCGAGGAGGACCATCGCGAGTACGCCCTAGAGCACGCCGACTGGCTCTTTGGCGAGGTGACCGACCGCGAGGAGATCGAGTTCGCCTGAATGAGCGACCCGGTTCACGGCGACTAGCGGTCGATAGTCACGGTCACGTCGTCCCCCACCGCCAGCTCGACGCTCTCGCCGACGAGTTTCGCGCCCGCGTCGTCGCGCGAACAGAACAGTGCGAGGCCGGTGACGGGGTCGCCGTTCGCACACACTGTTACGTCGTCCCATGCGACTGTGCGGCCGTCGACAGTTCCGACCCGGCTTCCCGCAAGTGCGGACCGTTCGGTCCCGTCCCCGCCCAGTACCCCGCCACCGTCGTAGTGCGGGAGCCCGCCGTCTAAAACACCGGCAGCGGCGCCGCCGTCTCCGCCTTCGTTCGCTATCCCCGCGAACCGCTCACCGGGTGTCGGGTGCTCGGGACTGTCGAGGCGCGCCCACGTCTCGCCTGCCTCGACGACGGTGCCAGTGCCGTCCCACGCGAGCGGTTCGACGCTGACGCCGACCGAAATCGGTAGGGACCCGGCTGCTCGATAGGGGTTCGCGTCGGGCGCGCGAAAGCCCAGATGGACGTGGTTCGGGACCCACGGCGCGAAGAAACCGGCACGGACGAGCTCGCCGAGATCGTCGCCGACGGCCACTGGCTCGCCCGGTTCGACGCTCGGCTTCACGTGGAGCAACCGGGCGACGTACTCGCCGGTGTCGATTAGAATCAAGTAGTCGCTCTCGGCGGCGTACGGTTTCGGCGGCGCGCGTACTTGTTTCGTGTCGACGACCTCGCCGGCGACGGGTGAGGGCGCTCGCTGGCCTTCGGGATAGAGGTCTATCGCACACCCTCCGCCGTGGGCGTCGAACGGCGAGTTGTACAGCGAGAAGCGGTAGTACCGGTGGAGTACCTCCCGCGGGACGGTGACTGCCATCGGAAGGGGTTGGTGAGCGCGAAGTATGTGCTTATCGTCCGAGAGTTCAAGTCGAGTGACGAGGCCATGCCAGATCGTGAGGTAACTATCTCCGCGACGGGTTCGCGGGAGCGCGACACACCCCGTCGCGGTCGTCAAGTGTCGCCTGTTCGCCATCGTTCTCCAGCTACGGCTCCGACGGGAGCGTTTAGTCCTTGCCGTCCCTACGGCGGCTATGCGTCTCCTCCGCGGGCGAGCGAGCGACTACGAACGCGATTATGCCCTGACCCGAGAGATGACGGGCCGGGCCGCGGACGACAGTACGCCCGCGCTTCGCGTCTGGACCCCCCACCGACAGGTCGCCTTCGGTCGCCGGGACCGCCGCGCCGAGGAGTATGACCGCGCCCGTGAGGTCGCCAGAGAGCGGGGATACGCCGTCCTCGAACGAGCCGTCGGCGGCCGAGCCGTCGCCTACACCGGCAACACGGTCGCGTTCGCGCTGGCCGAGCCGACGGCCAATGGTCGCAGCAGCATCGGCGCTCGCTACGACCGCGTGACGGCGGCAGTTCAGCGTGCGCTCGCCGAGGTCGGCGTCGAGGCCCGCGAGGGAGAGCCACCCGACTCGTTCTGTCCCGGGACACACTCGCTACAGGCCGACGGCAAACTCGTGGGACTGGCCCAACGAGTCAGAAGTGACGTGGCGCTCACCGCTGGCATCGTCGTCGTTAGAGACCACGCGGCCATCGCCGCCGTTCTCGACCCGGTGTACGACGCGCTCGGCGTTCCCTTCGACCCCGAGTCGGTGGGCAGTGTCGCGCGAGCAGGTGGCGTCGGCGATTCGGAGACCGTCGTCGACGTCATCGAGCGCGAACTCGTCGCGGGCCGCACTGTGACGGCCCGCGAGACGGTGGAGTGACCGCTCGCCGTCGCGGTCGTCAGCGACGCCTTCCGAGACACTTAGGGACGCCCCCGACGGACAGGGCGTATGCTCATCCGCAACGCGACGCTCGCGGACGGCCGGCAACGGGACGTCCGGGTGCGTGGTGAGACCATCGCCGAGGTCGGTCGGGACCTCTCGCCCGACGACGAACGCACCATCGAGGCCACGGGTAAGCGCCTGTTCCCCGGGATGATGGACGTCCACGTCCACTTTCGCCAGCCCGGCTACCCACACAAGGAGACGTGGGAGTCCGGCTCTCGCGCCGCGGCAGCGGGCGGCGTGACGACGGTGGTCGACCAACCCAACACCGACCCGCCGACGGTCGACGGCGACGCCTTCGACCAGAAGGCCGGGTTCGCCGCCGACTCGATAATCGACTGGGGCATCAACGGCGGCGTCACGGCCGACTGGATTCCGAACGTCCTCCTGCGCCGACGCCTGTTCGCGCTCGGCGAGGTGTTCCTCGCCGATTCGACGGGGGATATGGGTATCGAGACAGACCTCTTCGAGGACGCACTCGAAGCGGCGACGGAGAGCGGCGTCACCGTCACGGTCCACGCCGAGGACGCCGACTCGTTCAACGAGGACGCCCGCGCCCGCGACGACGCCGACGCGTGGAGTGCCTACCGTACTGCCGAGGCGGAGGCGATAGCCGTCGAACGGGCCTGCGAGGCCGCTCAGCGGATGGACGCTCGAATTCACATCGCACACACCTCGACGCCGGAGGGCATCGACATCGCCGCCGACGCCGGGATGACGACCGAAGTGACACCGCATCACCTCCTGCTCTCACGGAAAGACCTCGGCGAGTTGGGGACGTTCGGGCGGATGAACCCGCCCTTGCGCCGGGAGAAGCGACGCCGCGGCGTCTACGAACGGGTCGTCGACGGCACGGTCGACATGATCGCGACCGACCACGCGCCACATACCCGCGAGGAGAAGGACACCAACATCTGGGATGCGCCGTCGGGCGTACCGGGCGTCGAGACGGTGTTGCCGCTCTTGTTGGCGGAAGCGCAGGACCCCGACACCGACCTGACCTACGAGCGCGTCCGAGACCTCACCGCCGCCAACCCCGCCGAAGTCTTCGACGTACCACAGAAGGGCGCGATCGAACCCGGCAGGGATGCCGACCTCGTGTTGGTCGACACCACCGAGACGACCGAGATTCGCGGCGCGGACCTCCACACCGATTGCGGGTGGACGCCCTTCGAAGGGTTTGTGGGGTGCTTCCCCGAGTGGACGATGGTTCGGGGGACGATGGTGTACGAGCGAGACCCCGACGAAGACGTTTTCTACGGCCATCAGGGCGAGAACGTCCGCGACGCCGACGGCGAAGTCCTTCAGTAGCGCAGCGGAGGTGTGTGGAACACGCACACCCGCGCCGCGATGATATAGAGTGTTTCCGAACCAACAGATATGATTCGCTGTGAGAACTGCGACACGGAGGCCGAGACCACCGAGGAACTGGACCACGAGGACGTCGAGCAGATAGAAATCGACGAGGCGGGAGACGGCCCGCCACGGGTCCAGTACGGAGCGAACATCCGCGACCTCTGGCTGTGCAAACAGTGCGGGAAAGTCTTGGGAGTCAGCTAATCACATCTGTCGCCATCACACTCGTTCTAATCGTACTGCCGGGACAGGTCGGACGAGTCCGAAGTACGCGCGATAGCAGAGGAGGCCGACGCCGAGACCGGCCAGCCCCGCCAGTAGTACTGACGTGATCAAGTCCGGACCGAGGAGGGAGCCACCGATCAGTATCGCAGCACCCAACACCACGATAAGCGCGACAGTCCGGGTGATCTTGGACCCCGGAAGTCGGTCGGTTGTGCCGTGTTCACCGGCGTAGGTGGCGAGGACAGTCGTGACCGTAAACAGCGCCGCGAGCGGCCACGACATACCATCGTCGATGTTAAGCCACACCTGTACGAGACAGAGAACCGCGAGAAACCCGTCGATGAGGAGGACTTTCGTGCGGGGCTTCATCGTCCGTAATTCGGTCGGCCGACAATTAACGGTGACGAGGCCGCCGGTCAACTCACTTCTCGTCGACGCCGAACTCGTGACCACACTCCGGACAGCAAACTTCGTCGTGACGCAGCGCCGCCGAGTGCTCGCGGACTTCCCGCATGACCGTCGAGATGCGGTCCTCGGCCTCCATCTCGTCTTCGACGGCGAGGTCGACGCCCTCGACTTCCAGGAGGAACTTCGCCACCTCCGTTGCCTCGTACATCACGTCGTCGAGTTCCTCGGCGGTGAAGAAGTCCGACATCGCACCGTAGAGGAAAGTCGCGCCGGCCTTGCGGACTTTTTCCTCGAAGGACGCGCGGGCCTGATTGACCGCCTGCGGGGTGTACGTATCAGTCATGAACGGGACGAGTTCGGGGAGGTTCTCGCCGATTTTCGTCATTTCGACGCCGGTCTCGGTCCGGAAGTCCGCACAGAGGCGGGCAATGGCCCACTCGCGGGCGGTGACGTACGTCCGCTCGCGCAGGAACTCGTTGGCGCGGTCGTAGGTGCCCCCCTCTATCTTCTTGAATCGCTCGTACTTCCGGACGTCCTCGGGGACGTCGCTGGCCGGCGCGACCCCCTCGGCGGGCTCTTCGTCCGCCGCTGCGTCGGTGTTCTCGGCGTTGTCAGCCTCAACATCGCCGTCCCCGGCGTCGCCACCCGCAGCGTCGCCGTCCTCGTTGGCGGCGTCCGCGTTCTCGTCGTCCGGTTCGTGGGGCGTGACGACCCGCGTCGGCGTCTCGTCGCTCTCCTCCGGCGGCGCACCCTCTGTCATTGGCGTCTCTGTGTCCCCGCGCGGAAAAAGCGTATCGCCCGCAGCGTGCGCGTCCTCGTCTCACACGCCGCTGTCGTGGGGGTGGATTTTTGAGCGACGCCGCCGAGTGGCCGCGTATGAACGTCCTGCTCGGGGTCGGAGGGAGCGAACTCTCCTACCACGCACTCGACGAGACGATCGAACGCGCAAAGGAGACGGGTGACGAGGTGACCGTCGCCATCTTCGACAACGAAGAGGCCGATACGAACGCCGACGAGATACAGGAACGGGTCGAGTCGACGCTGACCGAGGCCGACTTCGCGGCGTCGATACGCCAAATCGAGGGCGACTCGCCGGGGAGCCAACTCATCGATATCGCCGAGAGGGAGGAGTTCGACCGCATCGTGTTGGGCGGCGGCGAGCGCTCGACCCTGGGGAAGATTCAGCTCGGCTCTATCGTCGAGTTCGTCCTGTTGAACGCACAGACGCCCGTCACGCTCATCCGATGACCAGAGAGTACCCCGACGACCCCGCCGGCGAGTTCCCCGCACCGCCGCGGACCGTCACCGACGGCGAGGACCGCGAAATCGAACTCGTTCCCGCCGACGAAGCCGAACGCGAGCGCCTCGTCGAGATGTACCTCGACTTCGACCCGGCCGACCGCGCGCAGGGGATCCCGCCGGTCAAGGAGGAGGCAATCGAGAACTGGCTCGATACGATTCTCGAAGACGACTGCGTCAACGTCGTCGCTCGCCACGACGGCGTGGCCGTCGGGCACGCGACGCTCGTCCCGGATCGCCACGACGAACACGAACTCGCCATCTTCGTCCTACAGGCGTTTCAGGGGGCTGGCATCGGGACCATGTTGTTAGAGACGCTCCTGGGACAGGGACAGGTCGAGGGCATCGAGCGAGTCTGGCTCACAGTCGAGCGGTGGAACGACCCCGCCATCGCGCTCTACCGGAAGATGGGCTTCGAGACGAGCAACGCCGAGAGCTTCGAGATCGAGATGGCGATCGAGCTTTAGACCGAGAGAACCGGCTGGCTCGCGTACTCCAGGACGTACAGCGCGGCGCGGCCGATAGCCTCCTCGCCGCCGCCCTCGCGCGGAACGACGATGAACTCCGCGCCGACGTCTTCCGCCGCGTCCAGGATGACGCCCCCCGGCGTCTGCATCAGCCGCTGTTCTGAGAACGCCGTCGCGGTCGAAGTCTCGAGGCCGCCGTCGTAACCGGCCGCTCGGAACTGCTCGCGTACCTCCCCGGTGAACGCGCGGTGTTCTTCGGCGACCGACTCGGCGTCGACGAGGCCGTCGTCGATATCCCGCCTGAGTCGCTCGTCGACGACGAACAGCAGGTGGAGGTCGGCGTTGTATCGCTCGGCGATGGCGATAGCGTACTCGGCCGCTCGCTCGGCCCGGTCGCTTCCGTCGACCGGCACGAGCACGAGGTCGATGTCCATCATCCGTCACTGTGACCGGCCCGGGCAAAAAGCCATCCCATCAGCGCGCCGCTTTCCGCGCTCACCCGGCGACCGAGGGAGCGGCTTTTTGGTCGTGCCCGCGGTAGCCCGGAGTATGTTCGAAACGGTGGTCATCGCGACCGACGGTTCGGGGAGCGCCCAGCGAGCCGTCGAGGCCGCACTCGACCTGGCCGCACACTTCGATGCGACCGTCCACGCGCTGTACGTCGTCGACTCCGGCGAAGTCGAATCCACGCCCGAACAGGTCCGCGAGGAACTGGAACGAGCCCTCGCGACCACCGGCGGCCGCGCGCTCTCGTTCGTCCGGGAAGCCGCTGCCGCCGAGGCCGACGACGATGTCGTCACGGCCGTTCGAGAGGGCGACCCCGCCGACGAGATCTGCCGGTACGCCGACGAACACGACGCCGACGTGGTCGCGACGGGGACGCGGGGTCGGCACGGCGACCACGGCTTCTTGCTCGGTAGCGTCGCCGAGGAGATCGTCCGACACGCGGAGATGCCCGTCCTGACGGTTCGCCAGCTAGAGGGTGAGGCGAACCCGGAGCGCAAACAGGTATAGCTCTAACCGGATTTTCAGCCATCGAAACGAACAGGGGTGGTGCTGTCGAACCCCGAGATATGCCCTCTCGCTCCCGCCGCGCCTTCCTCACAGCCACCGGGGTCGGCCTCGGATCGCTCGCCGGGTGTACCGCCCTCTCGACCGAGCCGCCGACGGCTCCGCCGCCGACCGCCGACGGCCTCACCGGCCGGACCGTCTTCGTCGACTCGCAGGTATCCGTCCCCGACCGCGTCGAGTTCGACCGGACTAACGACACCACGGCGGCTGACATTGCGGTCTTCGCTCCGTCCGAGGCTAGCGTCGAGCAAGCCGCAGTGACGCTGGCCGACGGCACGCCCGTCGCCGTCGCCGGGACCGACGCGCAGTGGACGCTCATGCAGGCCTGTCGCGAACTCGATGCGAGCTATGGACTCGCCAGCAGTGGCTGGGGAGCCCAGACGAGATTCGTCGCGGCGGTGCCGCGAGGCGGCCGACTGGACACCCACATCGTCGTCGGCGCGGAGCTCCCGCGGGACCTACCGTGGGCGCTGAGCGAGACGCTATCGCCGCCGGCCCAGTCCTGTACGGCCCCGTTCGAACACGTCGAGTTGCCCGAGGACGTGACCCGCCTCGGGACTGCGCGTATTCGGGGGCGCAACGATGTTGCCGGATTCGACCGGCGTGACAGCGTCCTCGTGGCGGCCGACGACGACGTGACACCGGTGTACGTCGATACGTCGGCGACTATCTGGAGTGGCGATGCGGCCGACGGCGACGACCGCTATCGAGCGGACAGCGTCGTTCTCGCGTCCGAGTTCGACAGCCGACTGGACCGTATCGGGCCAGGAAGCAAAACAACGGAGTCGCTGACGGTGGCTGATAAGAGCGATACGACGGAAGACGAGGCCCGGCAGGTGTTCACCCCCACGACCGACGCCGCGCGAGACGGATTCACCGCTTGCTCGCGGTGTCGCGTGGTCCCCGACGAACTCGGGGGCCGCTTTTCGTACCTCGCTAACGCTCGCTTTCGCTGGCGGGACCCACGATTGCTGCGCTCGGACGACACCTGGGGTCACCACACGCCCGGCGAAGCGGTCTGGTACCCCTGAGACCGCGGGGTTCATTGCCGGCGACTGGCATGAACGGGCATGGACGACTGGCTCATCGACGACGACCGTCTCTCTATCGGCCGCAAATCCCTACTCCCCGGGGAGGGGTTTTTCTTCCCCGACACCTTCGAGGAGGAGCAGGCCGAGGCCGAGGCCGCCGAGACGCTCGCCGACGCGGGTGTCGTGGTCATCGCGGATCCGGACGCCGACGGACTGGCCTGTACGGCCCTGATTCGTGAGGCCCACGGCGAGGGAGCCCTGCTGCCTGCCGGCCCGCACGAACTGCAGGAAGCGCTCGCGTGGACCGCCGAGTACGCCGAATCCGACGCGACCGTCTTCGTCTGTGATCTCTGTCCCGACAGCGAGTCCGATATCGACGCGCTCCCGGACCTCACCGCTCGCGTCGAGCGCGTGGTCTGGTTCGACCACCATCAGTGGGACGACGAGTTGGGTGCGATGGTCGACGAGACCGGCGTCGAGCGAACCGTCGGCGACAGCGACGAGGTCTGTACCGCCGACGTGGCGCTCGTGGAACTGGACCACGAGTTCGAGGAGCGCTGGGCGGATCTCGCCGCCGTCACCCGCGACCACGACCTCTGGATACGCGACGACGAGCGCAGCGACGACCTCGCGGACTTCTCGTACTGGTCCGAGCCGGAGGAGTACATCGACGCCGTCGCCGAACACGGCGCGGACCTCTCGCCGGAGGTACGGGAGTTCCTCGCCGAGCAGCGTATCGAGAAGGAGGCGCTCATCGAGAAGGCCGTCGAACGCGCCGAGATGCGGGAGGTCGGCGAGTGGACGGTCGGTGTCACTTACGGCCGCTGTTCGCAGAACGAGGTCGCCGAGGCGCTCCGAGAGCGTGGTTCCGACGCTGCCGTCATCGTCAAACCCGCCGGCTCCGCGTCGATTCGGGGCACCGAGAACTTCGAGCGCGCCCACGAGGTCGCCCAGCAGGTCAACGGCGGCGGGCACCCGAAAGCCGCCGGCTGTAAGCCCGACATCTACGACGACATGATGGACTACGCCCACCATTGGACGACGCGGGGCGCGGTGGCGAAGCAGGCGATACTCGACGCGTTTCGACGGCTACCCAAGGACGACGACGAGGGCGTCGAGACAGAACGGTAGCTAACTCGGAACGCCTCTTTCTCGTCCGCGTAACGCTGATACGCCCGCCGACCGAACCTCGACTGTCGAATGTCCACCGCCCTCCCCGCGTGGCTTCCCGACCGAGCGGCGTTGCTCGGCGAACTCTCCACCGCCGCCGTCGTCGGTGCCACCCTGTACGTCCTCGACGGGTCGCTCTCCTCTGCCGCTGGCGCGGCCGTTGCGTTCTTCGTGTTGCGATTGCTCACCGATCTCGCCGAGGCCGCAATCGGCGACTACGCGGACAACGCCCTGTTCGGCGTCCTCGTCCTCGTGGCGACGGGCTATGCCGCGGTTCTGACGCCGCCGTCGTGGCTACTCGCCGTCGGCGTCGCTGTCGGTGGTTGGTTCCTCCTCGACGGTGTCCAGCATCTCCGCCACGGCGTCACCCGCGACGAAGTCGGGATACAATATTCCCACGACGGCAGTATCGTTACTGGGCTCCCGAAGGCGCTGCTCGTTCGATTCGCCGAGCCGTTCTTGTTGTAGAGCCGTCGGCTACTGCCCTGCGACCCACTTGTCGCTGTACCGTTCGCCGCAGGCACAGACCGCATAGGCGTGAATCACGTCGCCTTCGGCGTAGAGACCGCCCACGTCCTCGTTCTGTTCTTCGGCGAACGCGAAGACGAAGCGCGTCGTGTGGTCCTCCTCGGGTTCTTCCTCGGCGACGGGGCAGTCCGCGCCGGTCAGGTCGTCGTGGACCGTCCCGTCGGTATCCATCGCCTCGCGGGCCAGCGCCATCGGGTCGATGCCGGTGGCGGACTGGAACGCGCTCCGGCCGTCGTCGCCGGGTAGCACGAGAACGTGCCCGTCCTCGACGGCGTCAGCGTAGTCGGCCAGCGCGCCGGGGTTCGAGACGGCGTCCTCGTGGAGGAAAAAAAGGACGTCGTCGGGCCGCTCACCCGCCAGAAACTCCGTGTGCTTGCTCATGCTCGCTCAGAGTCGCCCGCGAGGCAAAAGTGACGCGCTCTCGGGCGGCCGAGAGCCCGCGCGGACGCGAACGCGACTGTCGCCGTCGTCAGTCGTCGGCGACCGAGTAGTCGGCGACGGCCGATTCGGTCGTGACCGTTTTCGTCCCGGACAACCGCTCACGGACGCCCGAGCGGAGGTACGCGAGCAGCCCCCACATGAGACAGCCGAATCCGGCACCGATTGCCGGAGAGAGCATCCCGATCGAGCTGAACATGACGGCCTTCACCAAGAGACCGAGCGTCGTGAGTCCGGACGTCTGTAACGGAACCCGCGCGTGGGGATCACGCAGAGTCGGAATGATAGAGAGCGTCAGGACGAGCGTTACTGCCGTAATGAGATATTCTTGCCACATTTGCTATCGAACTTCCCCGCAACCGAGAGAGAATACAGACCCACACCGGTCGCAGTACTATTGCTACTCCGTTTGCCGACTTATACTTTTATGTAGGGAATCAATCCTGATATTTTATGCATGAGGGTGTCTTCCAAGTGGCGAGTGAACAGTTCTCAGTCTCCCGAGAGAGGTACTCACTGGGAAGAGAGTCCGAATGCTCGAACGCGAGTCAGCGGACTCATTCGAGACGGAGCAGCGCCAGACACCGTTTCCACTCCGCACCTCCGGGGCCAGGAATGTCGATTGCAGCGGTGTACGTCCCCGTTTCGAGCGTTGCCTCGCGGTTGACAAAGTTCACGACCCCACTGAGTGTCCAACTGTGCGTCTCGCCGGGTGAGAGGGCGAGTCGTCCGTTCCCGGAAGACTGCTGCTCGACTGCTTCCCACTCGGACGTCGTCTGCCGCCGGATCGTCCACTGGAACGGATTGAGCGTCAGTTCGGTCGAAGAGTCGTTGTGTAGCGTCAACAGGACGTCCGATGGCGGTGCAGTCGTTACTGGTTCCGACGGGAGCAAGTAGACGCTCGCAGCGTCCGTGTCCACGGTATGTGAGCAGACGTACCCGTCTCGGCCCGACCCGTCCGGCGGGCACGGATACGCGGAGACGGATTTCGACGCAGGCGATGCGGTGCTGTCCCGCGATTCACTGTCCGCGACGAGACCCCCACAGCCACTGATACTAGAAACGGCCGCACACGCAGTCTGTAACACTCGCCGCCGTCGCATACGAGAGAGCGACTCCCGCCGCGAGCATAAACGCTCCCGAGGCGAAAACCACGCTTTGAGCGATGGCCAGCGCTCGGGGTCGTTCGAACCGCAAAGAGAGAAAGTAGTTGGAGAACGATTCAGCGGAAGGCAGTCTGGGAAGTATCCGGCGCGCGGAGCGCGCCGGTTCTACCGCGACGAGCGGACTACCGCGCGCCTATGGCGCGCGACAGGAGGCCGCGAGGGACCTTTGGTCCCTCGGCCCGTGCGAGAGGGGATCGCCCGCTCGCAAAAGTCACGATTTTCCCCACGTTTTTGCACGACTGAGGGCGGCGAAGCCGCCCGAAGGAGTTGCAAAAAGTGGTTTTACATCATGCCGCCCATGCCGCCGCCCATGCCGCCCATGCCGCCGCCCATACCGCCGGGCGCGCCGCCGGGGCCGCCGGGTCCGCCTTCGTCCTCGTCGTCGTCGCCCTGGCCACCCTTCAGGTCGCCAGCGGCGATGACGTCGTCGATGCGGAGGATCATGACGGCTGCTTCGGTCGCAGACTCGATGGCCTGCGTTTTCACGCGCAGCGGTTCGACGACACCGTCTTCCTCCATGTCGACGATTTCTCCGGAGTAGGCGTCGAGGCCGGAGGTGACGGCACCGCCGTCGTGCTGGCTGCGCAGGTCGACGAGCGAGTCGATGGGGTCGTGACCCGCGTTCTCCGCGAGGGTGCGCGGGATGACGTCGATGGCGTCGGCGAAGGCCTCAACGGCGAGCTGCTCGCGCCCACCGACGGAGTCGGCGTAGTCACGCAGGCCCAGCGCCAGCTGGGTCTCGGGGGCACCGCCGCCGGGGAGAACCTTGCCGTCCTCCAGCGTGGCGGCGACGACGCCGAGCGAGTCCTCGATGGCGCGCTCGACTTCGTCGACGACGTGTTCGGTGCCGCCGCGGAGGATCATCGTGACGGCCTTGGCGTCTTCGACGTCCTCGACGAAGATGCGCTCGTCGCCGGCGATGTCCTTCTGGGCGACGGAGCCGGCAAAGCCGAGGTCGTCGGACTCGATGTCGTCGATGTTGGAGACGATGCGCGCACCGGTCGAGCGCGAGAGTGCCTCGATGTCGGACTTCTTCGCGCGGCGGACGGCGAGGATGCCCTCCTGTGCGAGGTAGTGCTGGGCCATGTCGTCGATGCCCTTCTGGCAGAAGACGACGTCGGCACCGGCCTCTTTGAGTTTGTCGACCATCTCCTTGAGCTGTTTCTCTTCCTGGTCCAGGAACTGCTGGAGCTGGTCGGGATCAGTGACGTTGACCTCGGTGTCGAGTTCCGTCTCCGGGACCTCGATGGCCGTGTCCAGCAGGGCGACGTCGGCGTCCTCGACGGCGAAGGGCATGTTGTCGTGGACGCGCTCCTTGTCCACGATGACGCCCTCGACGAGTTCGGACTCGTCGGTGGAGCCACCGACGACCGTCTCGACTTGGATGTTGTCGGTGTCCACGATGTCGTTCTCGGCGACGGACTGGGCCGCGCGGACAACGAGTTCGGCCAGCACGTCCTTCGAGGATTCGGCGCCTTTGCCGGTCATGGCGGTGCCGGCGACCTTCTCCAGCGTCTCGGTGTCGTCGGCGTCGACCTCGATGGCGTTCTCTTCGAGAATCTCCTTTGCCTTCTCTGCGGCCTGGCGGTACCCCTGTGCCAGGATGGTGGCGTGGATGTCCTGGTCGAGGAGTTCCTCGGCCTTCGAGAGAAGTTCGCCGGCGATGACGACGGCCGTCGTCGTGCCGTCGCCGACCTCGTCTTCCTGGGTCTGGGCGACTTCGACGATCATGTTGGCCGCCGGGTGCTCGATGTCCATCTCGTCTAAGATGGTGACGCCGTCGTTCGTGACGACGACGGACCCGGAGTTGTCGACGAGCATCTTGTCCATGCCCTTCGGGCCGAGTGTCGTCCGAACGGCCTCGGCCACGGCCGTCCCGGCCGTGATGTTCATGGACTGTGCGTCCTTCCCAGAGGTGCGCTGGGACTCCTCGGAAAGTACGATCATGGGCTGGTTGCCCATCTGCTGTTGAGCCATAGTCAGACGATGATTGAATGTGATTCTATATAAAGCTTTTGGTGGCGGTGAGACCATCGCCACGCTGGAGGGCCGTCGGCCGGTGTGTGATGGTATAACGTGGGCGGTTTAAATACGGAGTTCGGTCGTCAGTCGCCTGTCAGTAGCTCATCCCGAACCGGCGGTGGCGCAGTTCCGGCGTGATCTGGATGCGCGAGACGTCCTGGCCGGTGCGGTACCAGACGAACGCCGCGCGCGTGAACAGTTCGCGACACTCGATGCGCACCTCGCGGGGGACGCCCTCGGTGCGGTCGTGAACGTCCTCGATGGCCGCCTGCGTAAAGAGGTCGGGAGCTTGTCCTTCGTATGGTTCGTCTCGGAAGTATGCAAACGAGCGAGCGACGTACTCGGCGATGTCGTCGGGGCTGAAGGGTTCGATGCTCTCGTAGTAGCGAAGCCGCGAGTCGAGCGTCCCGCGAATCTCGGCGACTCGGCGTTTCCCCTCTGGCGTGCCGCTGAGGAAGAGACGGACGCCGGCGTCGCCGGCCACCTGGAGCGGCGAGAGCAGGTCCGCCTGCAACACCTCGATCTCGTCGACGACCAGCAAGAGCGTCTTTCCGTGCTCTCGGATTCGCTGGACGGCTTCGCGGACGGCGGCTTTTGCCTCGGCCGTCGCCCAGGGGATGCCGTTTCGGACCTGCGAGTAGTTGCCGAACGCGACGGAGTAGCCGGCCGCGTAGGCCGCTTCGAGTATCGTCTGATAGAGTGTCCGGGGCGTCGTCTCGCGCGGATTGTCCAAATGCGTGACAACGAAGTCGTCGTGTTTCGAGAGGTCGCGCAGGACGATCTCGCGGAAGGCCGACTTGCCGGTGCCGTAGGGACTCACCAGTCCGATGTGCTGGTCCTGTAACAGCCACGACGTGACCTGGTTCAGCATCGCCGTGTCGTGGCGGACGTACAGCGGTTCGGGCATGTGGTCCAGTCCCGCCTCCTCGGTGAAAGGGAGGTCAGTCACATCCTCGGGTCGTCCGCCCAGTGCTTCGCCGAAGGCCAAGAGTCGCTGTTCGACCTCGTTCAGCTGGTCTAAGAGAACGCCCTCGGAGGCGCTCGCCGACCGCTCGTCGTCCTCGCTTCTGAGTCGCTCCAGGCGATTCATCACGTCACCGACCGACTGGCCGCTCTCGGCGTCGGTGTCGGTCCCGCCTGCGCCGTCGAAGTCGTCTGGCACGGTCGTTCTTCACCTTCCTTGACAGTCAGCGGCGTTATATGTTACGCTCAGACTGGTGGAAAAACGGCGGTTCCCATGGCGCTGTGTCGCGCTCGGCGGTTAGCCGGAGAACTGGTGATACTCCAGTCCCTTGTGCTTCATCTCGTTGTGCTTGCGTTCGAGGAAGGAGTAGACAGAGCCGTGGGGAGCGCCGTCAAGTAGCATCTCTGCGGCCTCTCGTACCGCGTCGACCTGCTCGGGACCGCCGATGATACCGAGCGTCGACCCGTAGATGACGACCGATGCGCCGGACAACTCCTGCATGAGCTCGCGCGTGCGACCGCCCTCGCCGATGAGTCGGCCCTTCTGTCGCCGGAAGTCGTTCTTGTTTCGGGAGGCCGCCTCGATGTCGATGAGTTCGAACAGCATCATGTCGTCTTCGAGCAAGGCGAGTGCGTCCTCAGGCGCGAACCCGCGACCGATGGCCTTCACGATATCCGGCCCCTTCAGCGCCGTCACGGGGTCGCCGACGGTGTCGACTTTCACCGTGCCGTCCTCGGAGTCGATGTCGAGTCGTACCTCAGCGCGCTCCTCTATCTCGCGCATGGTCTCACCACCCTCGCCGATCAGCACACCGATGCGGTCCTGCGGAATCTTCACGTGCTTCATAATATACTGGATGGTACGGGGCTCTGCCTGTTTAAGACTTCGGCGGTAACGGCTACCAAAACACAGGGGTTTACTCCCCGTCACGGTCGGCAGGCGTTCCCTGTGGCACGGCGTCGTCGTCGCTCCCCGGCGCGGTATCCTCGTCGTCCTCCGGCGTCGCATACTCGCGGACGTACGCCAGCAGCTCTTCGGGCGTGGCGTCGACGCCCTGCCGGGCGAAGAAGTTAGCGACGTTTCGACAGTCCCGTTCGAGGAACTCCTCGGCGTTAGGGTGGTGAATCGTGACCGCCTGTCCGAGGTCGATGATGTACAGTTGCCCCTCGTGGAAGACGACGTTGTATTCAGAGAGGTCGCCGTGGACGAGCCCGGCGTCGTAGAGGCGGCGGATGTACTCCTTGACGACCTCGTAGGCCGTCTCCGGGTTCTCGATGTGGACCTCGTTGAGCCGTTTCGCTCGCCCTTCCTCGGTGCCGAGGTACTCCATGACGAGAACGTTTCGCTCGACGGCAATCGGCTTCGGCGTCCGGATTCCGGCTCGACGGGCGCGTTTCAGGTTCGACGATTCCTTCCGGACCCAGGCGGTGACGACCTTCTTCTTGTCAGAGCCGATGCCCTCGAATCGCGGGTCGCCGTCGAGATATCCCCGCATATCGGTGAAATCGGAGGCATTGATGCGATACACCTTCACTGCGACTTCCTCGTCACCGGACAGCGCCGTGTAGACGTTCGCCTCCTTTCCCGTGGAGATGGGGCCGCCGAAGGCGTCGATGTGGCCGTCCTGGACGAGTTTGTACAGCGCGCCGTAGGTGGCGTCGTCGAAGACGCTGGCCTCGACTTTGAACTGGTCTGCGTCCTTGATTCGCTTGCGGAACTCGCTGAACTCGCGGTCCCGCTTCCGGGCGATGCGGTCGGCTTCAGTGTCAGAAACGTCTATCTCCTCCCACTCGTCGCCGACGCCCTCGGCCTCGTCGGTGTCGAGCAGTCCGAACTCCGCCTCGCTGTCGCTCATAGCCACTCCTCCGTCGGTACTGTGGGGCGGTGCATCAGGGCGCTACTCCTGGATGTGTCCCTCCTCGCGTAACTGGTCAGCATCCTGCTTCTCGTAGCGCCACGTGATGTCGGCCTTCTCGTCTTGCCAGTCCCACGGCGAGACGAGTACCACGTCGTCTTCCCGGATCCAGATTCGTTTTTGCATCTTGCCCGGAATCCGGGCTGTACGCTCTGTCCCGTCCATACAGCGCACCTTCACACGGTTGGCTCCGAGCATGTTCGTGACGACGGCGAACACCTCGTCGTCGTCGGGCATCCGCAGGTCCTTTCGGCCTTCGTTGTCGCTCATGTCTGCCCGTTCGGTCCGGGGAGGGTTAAGTTTTGTACGATTTTGCCGTGGCCGCCCTCGGCTGCGAGTGGTAAGGCCCAAGGTTCGGCCGCCGTAACCGCCGCCAATGACTTACACGCTGCCCGCCGACGCTGCCGACTGGGCGACGGCCTGGCGCGACCGTATCAACGACCGCGACGGGTTCGAAACCGCCACCGCCGACTTCGACGCGACGTTCCGCTTCGAGCTGCGCGCCGACGACACCTACGACGGCGACCCAGTCAACTTCCGCGTGACCGTCGCCGACGGTACCTGCACCGAGGCGACCGTCGCCGACCCGGACGCCGACTACGACTTCGCCCTGCGCGGTCCCTACGAGGCGTGGGTCGCGATGCTCGAAGGCGAACTCGACGTCTCGGAGTCGGTCATGAACGGGACCTTCGACGTCGAGGGGAACACGATGACGCTGCTGCGCCGACAAGAGGCCATCACCGAGATGGTCGCTGCCGCCCAGAACGTCGATACCGAGTTCGCGTACTGACCGACGGGCTTTTGTCCGCCCGCCGGACCAACACGGGTATGCTCGACAAACTCGGCGTCGCCGGAATCGCCGGCGTCGTCATCCTGTTCGGCGGCATCGGTCTCGTCGCGTGGCAGAACCTGATTCTCGCGGCCGGCCTCGCGCTGGTCGTCGGCGGTATGGGACTTATCGTCTACGGACTCGTCACCAGCCTGCTGGCCTCCTTCGGGATGGGCGGCGGGATGCCCTAGGCCGCCCCGCGAAGGTCGAACTCGAAGCGCGCGCCGCCCTCGGCTCCCTCAGCCACGGTCACCGACCAGCCGTGGGCCTCGGTGATGGTGCGCACGATGTAGAGACCGAACCCGGTCCCGCCGTCGCTGTGGCTGATGCCGGGGTCGAAGACACCCTCTCGGTCCGCGGGGTCGATACCCGGGCCGTCGTCCTCGACAGCGAATCCCCGCTCGGTGGTGAGGACGCGAACCGTCACGGGGCGGCTCTCCGTCGAACCGTGGTCCACGCAGTTCCGAAACAGGTTCTCGAACAGCCGACGGAGCCGCGACGCGTCGGCGTCGGCCGTCAGTTCGCCCGGGAGTTCGAGCGCCTCACCGTCGGTTTCGACCGTCTCCCAGGCTTCGCGTGCGACGATCACCAAGTCTACCGGCCCCACGTCGGCCGCCAGCGTTCCCTCGCGGGTCGCCGTCCGCACGTCTTCGATGATGTGTTCCATCCGCTCGTGTGCGGCCCCGATATCGTCGAGACGGTCCATCTCGCCCGTCGTCTGCAGCAGTTCGAGATGGCCGTTGGCGACCGACAGCGGACTGCGCAGGTCGTGAGCGAGGATGTCGGCAAACTCCTCTAGGCGCTCGTTCTGCTTGGCGAGGTGCCACGCCTGTTCGCGTCTGTCGGTTACGTCCCGACCGACCCCCGCAAAGCCCAGCACTGATCCGTCCTCCTCGGCGAGGAGCCGTCCCGTCAACTCGAAGCGGACTCGCCCCTGTGTCGTCTCCGCCCACGCTTCGACGAGCGTCTCGCCGGTCTCGAAGATGTCAGTCATCGCTGCTTCGACGGCCGGCCGGTCGGCCTCCTCGAAGAATTCCGCCGGAAGCATCCCGTCGAGTTCCGCATCGCTCAAGCCAAACAGTTCGTTCAATCGCCGGTTCCAGTGTATCAGTCGCCCGCTCGCGTCGTAGACGTAGAAGACATCGTCTAACGTATCTAGAGCCCGTTCGAGTACACCGCCGTCCCCCGCCATAGGAGAGATAGACTGGCACTCATATTGAAGTATTCGGCGAACATCGCCCGTGAAAACGTCTATTAGCTGGTTCCGTCGGCTGACGAGATGCGGATGGCTGCTGTCGTTTCACTTCGAGAGCTCGAGCGAAGTGAGAAGTCTCGCTACTACTCCACGGTTCGCTGTCTCGCGGGTATCGCCCGCTCGACTCGCCGAGGCCGCTGACGCGGCCTCGCTATCGCTCACCGCGCCGGTATCCGAGGGCTGCACCCTGCGTTGTGGGCGGCTCCGCCGCCCGACTGTCTGAGGGACCGTTGGTCCCTCTCTGGTCGCGCCTCTCGCTACTGCTCTACGGCTCACTTCGCTCGCCGTTTCGCTTCGAGGAACTGAACGGCGTTTGGTTCCTCGCTACTGCTCGCGGCTCCGCCGCTCGCATTACGTGGTTCTCGCTCACTTCGTTCGCTCCGAACCACGCTACTCCTCCCCTACGGACCCCGCCCGATGCTCGCTGATGATTTGGTCGACCATCGCCGTATTCCGTTCTTTCTCGCGATCCTCGGCCCGCTCCTCCCAGTCTTCGATGGCCGTCTCCACCTCCTGTTCGCGGGCGATGGCGAGTTCGTCCACTTCCTGGACCGTGACCATGTCGGCGGGAGCCACCGGGATGTCGTGGTCAAATAGCACTTCGTCAGCAGCGTCCGAGAGGTTACCGTTTCGCAGGACGACGCGGGGACCGATGTCAGCGAGTCGCTGCGCTGTCGACCGGCCTGCACCCGAGGCGTCACGGAACAGCAGCACGTCGTTCTCGACGAGGCCGAACCGTTCGTCGGCGTCGTCGATGGCGTCCCGCGTGAACTGCTCGACGACTTTCACCGGGACCAACCCCTCCTGTTTCTCCGAGACATCGGCGAAGTTCGAGTGGTCGAGTTTCCAGAGGGACTTCAAGCGTTCGAGCTTGGCAGCCAGTTCCTCACGCCGTTCCTGTTCTTCCTCGACCTTGCGTTCCAGCGCGTCGTTTCGCCGCTCTAATCTGGTGACTTCGCGATCTTTCCGGACCTCGCGGCGGCCCTCCTGTCTGGCCTTCTCAAGCTGTTTGTCCTTCTCGTCGAGCTGGTCGTCTTTCTGCTGGATGGTCGCTTTGAGGTCCTCGACGTGGCCTTCGAGGCGGTCGATGCGAGCCTCCAGTCGCTGTATCTCCTTTTCGTCCTCGGTGAGTTCCCGAGGTTGGTGGCTGGTGGCCGCCTCCTCGCTCTCGTCCTCGCCTTCGAGGTCTCTGAGGACCGCCTCGACGGACTCCTCGCCGGCGACGACGCGGTCGACGACGTGACCGACCTCGTGTTGTGGCGGCACCTTCTCCGCGACGCGGTCGAACTGACTCTCGTGGTGGTCGAAGGCGTACAGCGCGGCCGCCATCGCG
This sequence comes from Haloarcula amylovorans, assembly GCF_004681185.1. Classification (GTDB taxonomy): domain Archaea; phylum Halobacteriota; class Halobacteria; order Halobacteriales; family Haloarculaceae; genus Haloarcula; species Haloarcula amylovorans. The sequence goes on from NZ_SRIF01000008.1 coordinate 134,933, forward strand.
TCCCGTTCGTGGTCATTCTCGTACCGCTCCTCGCGGGTCCGGTGTTTCTTCTCGTCGACCGGCAGGTCGCGTTCGGGCTCCCACCCGGCGGCGTCGAACGACCGGCGGAACTTCTCGACCGTCTCGGGCATCGGCGTCACGTCGGCAGCGAGAACGACCGGCCGGCCGCGTTCGATTATCCACTCGATGACATCGGCGCGGTCGTTCGTCCGCGAGGAGGAGACGTCGAGCACTTCGCCGTCTAAGCCGACGATAGCGACCGCCGTCGTCGTCCCGGGGTCGACGCCGACGACGACGTGGTCCCGCCGTTTCGCCAGCGGCCGGAACTCGATGCCGTCCCGACGGACTCGTTCCATCTCGACGCGGGTGTCGCCCGACCGATGCGTGGAGACCGGGATATCCTGTGGTCGTCCCTCGACGCGGAAGACGGCGTTCGAGAACCCGCCGTACTTCTCGGTGACGTCGCGTTCGTACTCCAGCCCCGCTGCGTCGAGTTCTGACTCGACTTCGCGGGCCTGTTTCTTCACCGCCCCGTGGATGCGTCGCGTGTAGCGGTCTTCGGACCATCCACCTTTCCCCGTCGAGCGGCCGCGCGAAACCTTGATTTCGGTGGTGTCGGTGAACGCCGACACCTCCTGTCCGACGTTCGCGGCGGCGAGCCGGGCGGCGGCCTCCGCTTCCTTCATGGGCTTCTTCCCGTAGGGGACGCCGTGTCGCTTCGCGACCCGCGAGAGTGGTTCCGGCCGCTCGTCGCCGGTCACCTGCACCAGCATCGTCTCGTTCGGGAGTGTTCCGAGAAAGTGGACCAGCTGGTCTTTGTCGGCGGCCAGTTCGTACATGTTGTCCGTGGCGACGATGGCCGGTTCCTCATCGTCGATCCGCCGCCGAAGCTTTCGCCGCGACACCACGTCCCGCTGGATGCTTTCACCGTCGTAGACCACGAGCGCGTACGAGGGCGCATCCCCACGGACGTCCCCGCTCTGGATGTCGACCCCGAAGACGACGGCGTCGAGCGCTGCCGTGCGGTTCACGCCGTGCTATAGTGGGCGAGTGATGATAAATCCGTCCCGGCCTGTTCTTATTCCCCGAGGAAATCGACCTCGTGGAACTCGACCTGCGCCCCGCCGGCCTCGCTCTCGGCCAGCTGGCATTCCCAGCCGTAGACGTCGGCCACCTCACAGACGAAGGCGAGTCCCAGTCCCGTCCCCCGACCGTCGCCCGTCGTCGTGTACCCCTCCTCGAAGACTCGCTCTCGGTCAGCCTCGGGGACACCGACGCCATCGTCCGCCACGTAGAACCCGTCCGGCAACCGCTCGATGCGGACGGAAACGCCGTCTCCGCCATGCGTGACCGCATTCTCGAAGAGGTTCCGGAACAGATGCCGGATATACGTCTCGTCGGCTGGAATCTGGTCGTCTACGGCTACTGCGAGCGTCGCGTCACGAGAATCGATGTCCGTCCACGCGTCCCGTGCCACGTCCGCGAGCGAGACAGGCTCCCGTTCACCGGTAGCGCCGTCGCCTCGGGTCAACAAGAGCATGATGTCGACCATCTCCTCGATGCGGTCGAAGGCCTCTTTGACGTACTCGACCGCCTGCGGGTTCTCCTCGGTGGACAGCTGCTGGCTGTAGATGTGGCCGATGGCGACGGGGTTGCGAATCTCGTGGGCGAGCATGCTCGCGAAGCTCTCCAGTTGCTCGTTGGACTGTTCCAGTTCCTCGATGGTCTCTTCGAGTTTGCGCTCGCGTTTGATCCGGTCGGAGATATCGCGGAAGTACACCGAGATCCCGGATTCGGAGGGGTAGAGATTCGCTTCGACCCAGAATTCGAGTGTATCGTAATAGAGTTCGTAGCTCGTCGGTTTCTGTTCGTCCCGCGCGGTGTGGAAGGCGTCCCAAACCTCGTCGATCTCGGCGGCCGACGGAAAGACGTCCCAGAGGCTCTCGCCGACGAGTTCCTCCTCGGAGTGCTGGAGGAGTTCCTCGGCGCGGGCATTGACGTGGGTGAACCGGAACTCCTCGTCGAGCGCGTAGAACGCGTCGGTGATGCGAGCCAGTATCTCTTCGAACTCGCCTTCGAGTCGGAGTCGGTCGGTGATATCGGTGAACGTGAAGACGGCGCTACCGACGTCTTCGTCGGCTGCTAGCGGCGACCCGTTGACCGACACCCAGACGCGTTGACCGTCGGGTTTACGCAGGCCAATCTCCATGTCGAAAATCGGCTCCCCGAACTCCATAACCTTGTTAAACGGTAGTTCTTCGGCCGGCATCGGGTGCCCGTTTGTATCGACGAGATCCCACCGCAAGTCGTCGTGAGAGAACAATTCGAGTTCGTCCCGACTTCGACCGTAAATCTCCACCGCACGGTCGTTTGTGAACTTGATCGTTCCGTCGGAGCCGACGATGACGATGCCGACCGGACTGGTCTCGATGATCTGGGACTTGAGTAGCTTCTCGGCTTCGAGACGCCGTCTCGTTCGCCGGTTCTCGACAGTGGAGGTGAGGACGTTGCTGACGTTCTGAACGAAACTGATGTCCGGATCCGCAAAGTGTCCCGCCGTCGTCGAGTAAACGCCCAGTACCCCCCACGGCTCTTCGACCGCCCCGACGATGGCCGTGATTCCGCTCTTGATACAGCGTTCCTCGAGTAATTCGGTAGTAGCGAATCGGTCGTCGCGCCGGCAGTCCTCGACGAGGACCGGGTTGCCCGTTCGAAGCGTTTCTCCCGCCTGTAACTCCGGCCGAGTCGGGGTCGTCGCCGTCCCGATGCAGTCGGTCGACCAGCCAGCACCGTCCCAGAGACGGAGTTCGTCGTCGGTCGGTTGTAACTCAAAGACGGCGCTGTACTCGGCATTCAGCGTCTCTGCGACGGCGTCCGCTACGTCCTGCAGTAGTCGGTCGAGGTCGTCAGTTTCGAGTGCCAACTGGCCGATCTCGGCGACGACTTCCTGTCGACGGATGTGCCCCTCTCTCCCCACCTCCGTCTCGGACGGCGAAGCCATATACGTATTCGCCCTCTGACCGGTGGTAAATCTTTCTCTGCGGCAGAGAACGTAGCCCCGGTCGCGCCACGCTCTAGAGGCAGGAGAGACGGCCCGTCCGCTCACCACTCCGCCCGTTCGACCAACCGTGCGAACGCGGTCCGTTCGCGCGTCTCTTTGGTCTGCTGGTCGGCCTCGTCGCGCATCCGGTCTTTCAGCGCCCGAAGCGCGCGGGTATCGACGGCAGCCAGTTCGTCGGCGACGCGCCGCGGGTCCTCGACGATACGGGAGACGAGGCCCATCCGCAGTGCGGCCTCGGCGGCGATAGTCCGCCCCGACAGCGCGAGGTCCAGTGCTTCTCCCTCACCGACGACGCGAGGAAGGCGAGCGGTGCCGCCCCACGCGCCGAACAGCCCCAGTTTCACGCCCGTCTCGGCGAACGTCGCCTCGGGCGTCGCCACGCGGAGGTCACAGGCCAACGCCAGTTCGACGCCGCCGCCGCGGGCCGCCCCGTCGATGCCGGCGACGACCGCGCCGTCGTAGCGTTCGATGGTCGTCGCCACTCGCTGTCCCAGCGCGGCGAAGTCGGCGGCGGCGGCGTCGCCATCGAGACTGCGAACCACGTCGAGGTCAGCGCCGGCACAGAACGCCTCGCCAGCACCGCGGAGGTAGACGACCGGTTCCGTCGCGTTCGTCACCGCCGTTTCCAGATCGGCGAGCGCCTCCCGGTCGAGTGCATTGCGCCGCTCCGGACGGTCGAAGGTCAGCACGCGAACGCCCCCATCAGCCGTCGTCCGGACCATGAACTGTGTGATGTCGGTGTTTCCAAAGGTCTTTGCCCTTCCCACCGCAACGTCACACCAATGGAGGAAGTGGCGGCGGTCCGCCAAGCGTCGTTGGCGGCGGTCGAAGACGTCGAACCTGAACGTCTCCGCGAACGCATCGCGACGCGCCTCGACGATGCCTCGCTCGCCCCCGGGGTGTTGACACTCGTCAGCGTTAGCGCCGCCCGCGAACGCGCGGCCGACCCCGTCGACGGCCACGCCGACCACGCCGCCGGCGTCCAGTTGATCTACGAGGGACTTCGGCTCACCCGCCAGCTCGCCCACGACGACCCGTGGGCCGTCGGCGACCGCGACGCCGCCGACCTCGACATCCTCATCGCCGATATCCTCGTCTCCCGTGGGTTCTACCTCCTCGCTCGAACCGAGGCCGCCGAGGCCGCCGTCGAGGTCGTCCGCGCCTTCGGCCACGACCAGACCGTCCAGCAGACCACCGGCGAGTCGCTCGACGCCAATCTGGAGGCCGATATCTGCGAACTCGCCGCCGTCACTGGCGTCGCCGCTGGCGGTTCCGCACCGACGGCCTCGCTCCGGGAGTACGCCGCCGCGCTGGCCGACGGCGGCCTGCCGACGAGCGCTCGTCTCGTCGGTGACGACGTAGTCGACGCGCTGACGACCCGTCTCCATCCCGACCAACCGCCGGGCGACGCCGAGGCCGCCGCCGACCACTGACAACCATCGCCACGCCGCCCCCGAATCGAAACGAATAAAGACAACTGCCGGCAACAACTGAGTGCGTGCCTGGGTAGCTTAGCGGTAAAGCGCGTCCTTGGTAAGGACGAGACCCCGGATTCAAATTCCGGCCTAGGCTCTTCTCGGAAGCAAACTGCGAGCGGCGCGTCTCGTCGCGCCGCGTCCCGTTGCGACGTGTGTAGCGAGCTCGGGGTTCAAATCCCGGGCAAGGTGTTCACCGCACAACGGGTTCTGAGTCGGTAACTGGCTTTATGATCCGAGACTGTGGAGTGCATGTCGGGATGTACCAGTACGAAGCAGTCGAACAGGTGTTGCAGGAAAACGGAGGGTATGCGACACTGAAAACGCTGTACCAGCGGGCTCCGCACGTCGATGGCAGCGAGTGGGGAACGAAGACACCGAACGCCAGCATCCGCCGAATCGTCCAGACTCGCGAGGAGTTCTTCAAGATTCGGCCCGGGCTCTGGGCACTGGTCGACTGCCGCGACGAGTTACCGGAAAGCGTTTATCAAGAATCCGGGACCGAGGAGCAAACGCGATACGACCACTGGTACTTTCAGGGATTGCTCACCGAGGTCGGCAACGCCCGGCGAGCGGAGACGTGGGTACCTGCTCAGGACAAGAACCGTCCCTTTCTGGACCGAACGCTGGGCGAGGTCAGCAGTTTAGCGTCGCTACCGGAGTTCGGTTACGACGAACTGGTCCAGCGGGCCAGGACGGTCGATACGGTCTGGTTCAACGAACGGCGGATGCCTGCTACGCTCATCGAAGTCGAGTTCTCGACGGATTTCCAGAACTCGCTGCACAAGTTCTTGGACCTCCGGGACTACCACGCGTCGTTCGTCATCGCCGCGGCCGAAACGCGGAAAGCGCAGTTCGAAAAGCGCCTCTCCCAATCGGGGTTCGAACCGATTCGTGACCGAGTAGAGTTCGTCAGTTTCGACGAAGTATCGCGGTTACACGCGGCGGCGGAAGCGACTACGGGACTAAACGAGCGTCTGCAGGCCGGCGTCTAATCGGTGATATCGGCGGTTTCGGCCCCGTTCACTCCCGCTCTGGCTCCTCGGCGAGCGCTCGGTCGCGCAGCTCCTTGCACTTCTCGCCTTTCACGGTCAGGTCGGGGACCGGCACCGGCTTTCCGTCCTCGACGGCGACGAAGGTAGCGTAGGCGCTGGTGGTCTCCTCCGTCTCGCCGGTTCGGGGGTTCTCGGCGGCGACTTCGATTCGGACGCGGACGCTCGTGCGGCCGGTGGCGTAGGCGAACGCCTCGACGCGGGCATTGTCGCCGATTGGAATCGGCCGTTCGAAGTCCACGCGGGACATCTGGGCGGTGACACAGGACTCCTCGGCGGCGCGCATCGCCGACATCGCGCCGATCTCGTCCATCCACTTCATCACAATACCTCCGTGGGCGCTCTCGTAGTTGTTCGCGTGGGTCGGCTGGACGCGCTCGCGGTTGACGATGTGCGTGTCGGCGATAGCAGGCATGGTCGGCGGTATGCCACCGCCGCGGATAACGGTTGATACTACGTCCAAACACGCGCCAATATATTTCCCCCCATTTTCAATCGCAACTTTCGAAGTATCCGACCGTACCAAATGGGGCGGAATTTGGGTGAGAGTTCCGCCGGAATGCCGTCGGAACTCGGAAAATTCCCTTTAGGAGGAGTCGGGTTTGTTTGCCCGTCGATATGAGTCCGAACGACGACACCACTGACCGTACGCGACGCGCATTCCTCGGAACCACTGCCACGCTCGGCTCCATCGCTATCGCCGGGTGTGCGAGCGACGGCGGCGATCCCGCGGCCGCCACCCAGACGGAGTCGATGGAGACCGAGACGGGCACCGAGATGGGAACCGAAACGGCCACCGACGAGGACGATGCCGCACCGGACGTCCCGATACTCAACTACGCGCTCACGCTCGAACACTTAGAGAACGCCTTCTACCGCGAGGGCCTAGAGACGTTCAGCGACGACGAACTGAGCGGCGCGGACGTACTCTCGCAGTTCGACGGCCAGGTCTGTCAGGAAGTTCCGGGCTACCTCCAGACCGTCGGTGACCACGAGGCCGCCCACGTGAAGACACTCAGCGCGACTGTCGAGAAACTCGGCGGGACGCCGGTCGAAGAGGGTGAGTACGACTTCGGCTACGAGACCCCCAGCGAGTTCCTCGCCGTCGCCAAGGCCCTCGAAAACACCGGCGTCGCCGCCTACGCGGGCGCAGCACCGATGGTCGTGAACAACGAAGTCCTCGGTGCGGCCGCGGGCATCCACAGCGTCGAGGCCCGGCACGCGTCGTTCCTGAACCTCGTCAACGACTCCTCGCCGTTCCCGAAGGCCGTCGACGAGGCCAAATCGATGAGCGAAGTCCTCGAAATCGCCGGCCAGTTCGTCACCTCGGAGGTGGATGCGAGTGTCTACGAACTCGAAGACGACCGGCCCGCACCGCAGCGGAAAGAAGCGGACGACACGAGCGACGTGAACGTCCTGAACTACGCGCTCACGCTCGAACACCTAGAGAACGCCTTCTACCGCGAGGGCTTAGAGACGTTCAGCGACGACGAACTGATGCACGCGGAAGCGCTCTCGGAGTTCGGCGACGAGATCAAGATGCTAGTGCCCGACCACCTCGAAACCGTCGGTGCCCACGAGGCCGCACACGTCTCCGCGATCAGCGATACCGTCCAGAAACTCGGCGGAACGCCGGTCCAAGAGGCGAACTACGACTTCGGCTACGAGACGCCCAGCGAGTTCCTCGGCGTCGCCAAGGCCCTCGAAAATACTGGCGTCGCCGCCTACAAGGGCGCTGTCGATACGGTGTCGAACGACGACGTGTTCACCGCGGCGCTCGGTATCCACAGCGTCGAGGCCCGCCACGCTGCCTTCCTCAACGAACTGAACGCGACGTCACCGTTCCCGAAGGCCGTCGACGAGCCGAAGTCCATGTCGGAAGTCAAAGAGATCGCCGGCCAGTTCATTGTCGAGGAGTAAACGGGTACTCCGACGGACCAGTTCGGACTCTCGGCATCGGTCAACCTCGTCGTCCTGACGTGGAGTCCGCTCGATTGAGCGTCGTAACGCCTAATTGGCCGACCGAGAAAGACGGGACATGGATAGACAGCAGATACTAGCGGTCATCCTCGCCGTCCTGATGGTGGGGTCGTCGGTCGTCTACGCGCTCGCGTTCACCATCTTCTAGTCCCACACGTCCGAGAGCGGGTGGTCGCTCGACGACCCGCCACCAGACCGGGAGCGCGAGCGGTCGTGACGGCGCTTCGCCCCGGCGGAGATACCCGCGAGCGCGCGGTCGGGCGCGAACGGCGGGAGATCGGGATCGCTCGTCCGGTCGACCTGTTCCCGGAACCAGTCGGGCATGTCGTGGCGGGCGCGTTCGAAGAGGTCCAGTAGCGAGGAGTCCGCCAGGTACGTCGCGCCGTAGTCGTCGGGCGCGCGCACGACGCGACCGCAACCCTGAATCACCGTCCGAAGCGCCGTCCGGTAGTACCAGCCCCACTGGTCGTCTTCGAGGCGGCGGGCGACGCGCGAATCCCGGGTGTTGGGATAGGGGGCCTTACAGAGCACCTGCCAGCGACAGAGGTCCCCCTCCAAATCGAGGGCCTCCTCCATCTTCACCGAGAGGAACACGTCGGGGTTCTTGCTCCGTTTCCACGCGGCGAGCGCGCCGTCTCGGCCTTCTTTGTCGTGCGTGCGAACGCGGACGCCGACGCCGAAGTCGTCCAGTAGTTCCTCCAATCGCTCTTGAATCGCGTAGGAGTGACAGTGGATCAGGCCCTTCTCGTCGGGGTGGCGGACCATGATACGGACGATGGAGCGGGCCACGTCGGGGAGTGTATCGTCGCGGTGCTCGTAGGTCATCTTCCCCTGTGTCACGTCGTACAGCGGGCGGTTCTCGACGGGGAAGGTGTGGCCCACCTCCACCAGGGCGACGTTGTCGGAGTCCAGCCCGACGTTGGCACAGAAGGCGTCCTTGTTGAGGATGGTCGCCGACAGCAGGGCGAACTTGTTGCCCCGCTCCCAGACGGTGTGATTGAGGTAGCGCTCGGGGTTCATCGGCTTGATGGTCACCGGTGCGCCCTCGCCGTCGGTCTGGTCGACCACCCACGTCGTCGCGCTCTCGGGGTCGCGGTAATCCTCTTGGAACCACGAGAGGTCGCTTCGCAGGGTGTTCAGCGAGTCGCGTTCGGCGACCTCCTCGGGACCGAGTTCGGCGTTGCCACGTAGTTCCTTCACGCGGCGCTCGGCGAGCGACTCGATGCGTTCGGCGAGACCCAGCGCGTCGTCGAGGCCCTCGATATCGGGGATGTCGAGGTCGTTCCACATCGGGATGGTCTCCGACGAGAGGTCGATGGTGGCGTACATCTCTGCCCACTCGCCCAGGCCGTGGGCCTCGTCGATGACGACCACGTCGCGTTTCCCGAACACGTCGCTACCGGCGGTCTGCATGAAGTAGGCCAGCGTCATCGCGGCGATGCGGCGGTTCGAGGCGATGGCGCGGTCCGAGAAGTACGGACACCGATGTTTGACCTGACAGTCGAACTCCCGTTCGCGCACGCACGGGGCCTGATTGACCGGCGTATCCGTTTCGCCGGGGAGGATGCAGTCGTAGTTGTTCTTCCCGCGGATAACACAGAGGTCCTCTAAGAGGGCGTCCTCGGCCACGTCGTCAAGTTGCGAAACTTGGGGCGTCGTGTAGTAGGCGTCAATGACCTGTTCGGGCGCGGCCTCGCCCGCGGTGCGGGCACAGCCCGCGATGGCGCGAGCCAGCAGGGACTTGCCGCTCCCGGTCGGGGCACGCACCAGGACGACGTCGTTGCCACCCTCGAACGCCGCGCGAATGTCCGAGAGCGCCGCCTTCTGGTTCCCCCGATAGCTCGGGGCGGGAAATCCGTCGTGAATCCGCGCCGGGTACACGGGCGAAGGCAACGCGCCGGCGGGCGTAAACCTTTCCTGTCGGCCGAAAGTGCGACTGTCTCGGAACGACACCGTGCGTCGTGTGCACACACACGCGTTCGTGGTACCGTGACTCTCAGAACTCTTATCCCTCCCCCGCCTGTACGATTGATTGCAATGGCAAACGGTAAGGTTGACTTCTTCAACGACACTGGCGGCTACGGTTTCATCTCGACTGACGACGCGGACGAGGACGTTTTCTTCCACATGGAAGACGTCGGCGGCCCGGACTTAGAAGAGGGCGAGGAGATCGAATTCGACATCGAACAGGCTGACAAGGGCCCCCGCGCGACGAACGTCGTTCGGCAGTAAGGCAGATTTTCGGTCGCCACGCGGCGACTACATCTACCCCTTTCTTGTCACACTACACTACCGGAGAGCGACGGCACTGGCCCGCATCGTGTGGCCACTCGCTCGAAGTGAGTCCCCGCTTACCGGTAGGTTTCGACGGTGACGCACTGGAATCGAACTCGAGAGTTGTGTATTCAGCCCGTCTCCTCTTCCGTCCAGAATCCCTAGGACGGGTAGTCTATGGCCGAAACGACCGCACACAGCGCGGAGTGGACCCGGGCGGAAACCGCCGAGTTCCTGCGAGGACTCGCCGACGAACTGGACTCGAGCAGCGGGCGAGTTCGAGTTCCGATCGGCAACAAGGACGTCCAGCTGTCGCCGCCGGATTCGATCGATGCGGAGGCGGCGGTGACCGAACGGTCGCGGCGAATCCGGAAGGACACTGAGCAGTTGGCGCTCACCTTCAAGTGGAACCCCACGAAGGACACTGCCGAGTCCGACGCCGAGGCGGCGACGGAGCGCGATGCGGACGACGGCCAGCGATCCGGCTCCGAACCGACGATCGAAGGCGAGTCGAGCACAGAGCGCGACTCGGAGACCGGGCGGTGAGCGCATCGATGCCTGCACTTGCAAGCGTCGCCGAGGGGGCCGTCTTGCAGTCGACTGGCGGACCGGAAGCCATCGCCAGCGCCGTCCTCGTCTTCCTCGTGAGCCTGCTCGTCGGCGCGGCGGCGATAAATCTCGGTGCACAGATATTCATCGACCGCGATACGGGCTTCCGACGGGCCACCGTGACGGCGCTCATCGGTGCGTTAGTCTACACGCTCGTCGGGTTCTTCCTCGGTTGGATTCCGCTACTCGGGCCGATACTGATGTTGCTCGCGTGGGTGGCCGTCATCAACTGGCAGTACCCCGGCGGCTGGGCAACGGCAGCGGGTATCGGCCTCATCGCGTGGCTAGTGGCCGTCCTTATCCTCTTCGCTCTCGCGCAGGTTGGCTTCGTCACGCCCGAGGCGATGGGCGTCCCCGGGGCGTAGGCCATAACGGCAACTACGGCGACTCCTCTGGGAGCGCCGCCACGTCCGCCGCGGTGACCTCGCGGTCGTCGGGTAGGCGGTCGATACAGGCGTAACACAGGAAGTGTTCGGTCCCATCACCGAGTTCTAGTACGATCCCCTCGGTGGGCCGGGCCTCTTGTGTCCAGATGTTGGCGATGCCGCCAGCTATCGAGACGCTCCGTCCACAGCCGTCGCAGGGCTGGGATGCCATACCGTGACTACCACCGGCAGGCGTAAGGACGTTTCTTTTTGCGCTGTGGTACCAACTGGCAGTATGGAGGTCGACTGCGAGGGTTGTGCGGGTTGCTGTATCGACTGGCGACCCCTCACCGACGCGGCCATCGACCACGAGCGACGCGGCCCGTTCGAACCGCTTGACGACACCTACAATCTCGTTCCGCTCGCCCGCGAGGAGGTTCGGGGATTCGTCGAGGCGGGCTACGGCGACGCGCTCCGACCGCGCCTGTGGCGGGCCGACGACGACGAGCGGAGCGTTACGCTCGACGGCGTCGACGTGGCGGCCATCGACGGCCGCCCCGTCTTCTTCGTCGGGTTGCGAAAGCCGCCGAAGGCCGTCGAGCCGTTCGAAACGCCGCCGACGTGGCTCCGGACCTGCGTCTTCTTGGACCCGACGACGCTGCAGTGTCGCATCCACGGAGATGACCTGTATCCCGAGGCGTGTGCCACCTACCCCGGCGAGAACCTCGCGCTGGACACCGAGACGGAGTGTGAGCGCGTCGAGTCGGTCTACGGCGGCCAGCGACTGCTCGACGACGCGCCGCCGGACGTGACGCCGCTGTTCGGTCCCGCCGCCGTGGGCGAACGGGTGTTCGCTCACCCCGAGCCAGATCGCGTCGCGGGCGCGGTCGGTCGGTTCCGCGACGACGCGCTGACGACCGAAGACCGGGCCGAGTTCGTCGCCGTCGCCGCCGCGTCTAGTCCCGGGACGCTCGCTATCAACGACGAGCGATACGAGCAGACGCTCGAAACGGTCCTGACCGCCGATTCGTGGGCGGGCCGGGCCATCGACCGGTGGGCCGAGGTCGCCGACGGACTCGGGGAAGCGGCTCCCGACCCCGCCGTCGCCGAGGAGATCGAGGACGACGACGGCGCGCCGCCCACGCCGGGGTGGTAGGTACCGGGCGGAGACTGTCGGCCGGTCGGGAGTGCATTTTAACCCGTTGCCGCCCCGTGCGTTGGACATGCACGTGCTGGTGACCGGCGCGACGGGGTTCGTGGGGAGTCATCTCGTCCCCGCACTCCGCGCCGCCGGCCACGACGTTCGCGCCCTTGTCAGGGAGCCGGCGGCGTACGACGCGCCCGAGGGCGTCGAAGTGATGCACGGCGACCTCTTGGAGCCGGGCAGTTTCGAGGCCGCTTTCGACGGGGTGGACGCGGCGTACTACCTCGTCCACTCGATGCGGGCCGGTCCGGACTACGTCGAACGTGACCGCCGGGCCGCGACGAACTTCCGGAACGCCGCCGACGCCGCCGGTCTCGACCGTGTCGTCTATCTGAGCGGCCTCGGCGAGGACGACGAACTCCGCTCGGCGCACCTGCGCTCACGCCGTGAGGTGGAGCATCTGCTTGGTGAGGGGAGCTACGACCTGACGACGCTTCGGGCGGCCATCGTCATCGGGACCGGAAGCGCCAGTTTCCGACTCGTCCGCGAACTGGCCGAGCGCCTCCCGGTAATGTTCACGCCGCGCTGGGTGGGGACTGACTGTCATCCCATCGCCATCGCGGACGTCGTCGCGTACCTCGTCGGCGTCCTCGACGAACCGACGACGGCGGGCGAGACCTACGACATCGGTGGCCCGGAAGTGTTGACCTACGCGGAGATACTCCGACGTACCGGGAAGGTGATACGCGGCGTCGAGCCGCGCGTCGTCCCGATTCCGATACTGAGTCCGCGCCTCTCGGCGTGGAGTATTGGGCTGGTGACCGACGTCCCCTCGAACGTCGCCCGACCGCTCATCCACGGCCTGAACACGCCCGTCGTCGCCACCGACGATAGCCTCCAGCGGACGATTCCGGTATCGCTGACCCCCTTCGAGACGGCCGTCGAGCGAGCGCTCGACGGGACGCGACCGGACGGCAGGCGGCGAGCGGTCGTCGCCGGTGGTGACCGCCCGTGAGCAGCGAGAACCCCCCTCCAGAGTACGGCGAGACGTGGGTGTACGAGAGTATCGTCAAGGCGCTCCCGGGCATCGACATACCCACGTGGGCGGCGCTCGCCATTCAACTGGTCGTCTTCGAGGTGGCCGTCGTCGCCATGGCGTGGTACTACGACGTCTGGAACGCCGCCATCGCCGCGACGGCAGTCATCTTCGTCGCCACTATCGGCAGCATCGAACTGCTGCGTATCAGCACGCTCATCCGCCGTATCGACGTGCCGCCAACGTACAGTGCTCTCCTCTTTTCCTCGAACATGGAGGTGGTGCTGTCGGTGCTGGCCTACATCGCCATGTTGACCCACCTGTTCGTCTTCGACCCACAGGTGGCTGAGACACCGCTCGTCACGACGCTGTTCGGCCCGGAACCGCCCGTTCTGGTGGTGTACCTGACGTTGCTCATCCTCTGGGACGTCTGTTACCGCATCGGCACCGGGTGGTGGGCCAGTATCACCGGACTCTGGCGGTCGCTACGCTTTCGCTTCGACCACGAGACGGCGAGAGTGTTCCAGCGTGCCGACCTCGAGACGTGGGGCTTCGGCGTCCTGCAACTCGTCTTGGTCCCGTTCGTACTGGACCAACCAGTCCTGTTAGCGTCGCTACTCGCTCACGTCGCGGCGGTGACAGTCGTGACAGCCGTCTCTGTGACGCTGCTACAGGTTCGGTCGCGAGAACCCGACGCTACTCGGAGTTGATCTGTTTGAACTGGTCGAGTAGCTCTTCGGTAGATTCGTCGTCGTCACCGTAGGACACGGTCCCGTGATACGCTGTCCGGTCGTCGTCGTCGGACGTATCAACCTCAGTGTTCTTGCGCTCACGGCGTTCGTGTTCGTCGTCGTCATACGCTCCCATAGACATAGCTTACCACACCTAAAGTTGTATGTTAGTACGTATCAATGTAACGGTCACGATAAAAGTGCCATTACAGCGCTTCTACCCACACCATACCGGCGTTTCAGTCCGAGTATGAGGGGCGAGCGGAACGCACAAGTTCACTGACCGACTAGGGAACGACGTGGCAGGCCCACTTCGATTTCGTTACTCGACCGACCGCTGGAGCGAGGACCGCGTCCAGCGCGACCTCCTCTCTCCGCTCGACGACACCTTCGGTGCCGAACTGAACGGTCCCTGGTTCGCGCCGCCCGAGGGGTGGGCCGCCAGACGACTGGAGATGGACAACGGCGACCTCGCGCTGTTCTGCTGGAACGGCAACGAGGCCTACTGGCTGGGCAACACCCAGACGCCCGAAACGCTCTGGCGCACAGAGAAGTACACCTTCGAGGAGTCACCCGACATCATTTCGGAGTGGGGTCAGCGCGAACTGCTGGCCCAGTTGGAGGTCGAGGACCCGTGGCTCACCGAGTACGACGACCTCTCGCATTTTTTCCTTCCAGTCTTTCTCTCGAAGGACGGCCGCGACTCCACGCGGACCTTCTTCCGGGACCACGCCGGCGGGTTCCCCGACGCCGACCGCGAGGCCGGACTCAGCTTCTACGACGACTTCCTCTCGACCGGCGTCTTCGACGACCACCGCTACACGATGGCGAGCAAGCTCGGCACCAGCGACGGGTTCGACCTCTCGCGGATGCAGGCGACGATGGGTGAGTTCAACACCGCGAAACTGCTTGTCGACGCCGGCAACGACATCGAACCCGAAGTCGAACTCGGCTCGGGCCACTCCGTGGACTTCCGCGTCGACGACACCCTCGTCGAAGTCACGCGCCCCCGACCACCGGCCCGCCGGCAGGCCAACACCGCCATCGGCGCGCTGAAGGCCTCCGGCGACGCCAAGACTCGCGACCAACTGGCCGCCCACCCGGGTGCGGTGCTGGTGGTCGACTGCTCTTCCTTCCACGACGACGAGTGGCGACGGGTTCTCGGCGAACGGCCCGGCGTCGGCTACGAACCGCTCGTCGTGTTTCGGTATCGACCGGACGGCACCGTCGAAGGATACGCACACGGATCGGTGCCGTTCCCGCTCCCGTTTTAGAAATCCGATAGCAGCGACACCGCCACTGGGCAGTCAGTCGTCAGCAACGGCCGGTTCGGTGTCCGTTCGGGGGTCGGCTTCGCGCCACGTCCCCCGCAGGAACCACGCCAGCGCGATACCGGCCGCAAGCACGTTCGAGACGCCGAAAGAGAGCCAGATACCTTCTTCGGCGAGCGACGCCGTGAAGAGGTCGACGACCGCCTCGCCGAGCCACGCTGGCACCGCGACCGGCCGGGAAGCGACCCAGGCGATCGGCAGGCGGATGACGCCGAGCATCAACACGGCCAGCGCCGCCGACGTGAGCGTCTTGCCCGCTCCGCGGAACCCGCCCGAGTACGCTCGGATAATCCCGATAAAGCCGAACGTGGGCGCGACCCACTGGAGGAACTCTGCGCCGATCTCGACCACGGCGGGGTCGTCGCTAAACACGTCGACGACCGCCGGCGCGGCGAAGATGGTGATCGCACCCAGCGCGGTGAGGATTACGAAGGAGAACTTCGCCGCGAAGTGGTTGGCCTTCGCGGCGCGGTCCGGACGCTCCGCACCGAGGTTCTGCCCGGTCATCGTCTCGACGCCGCGGTCCATCGCGATAGCGGGCATGAACACCAGCGAGAACACGCGGATGCCGACGCCGAAAGCCGCGACGACGGTGACCGAGAACGTCCCGACGATAAAGAGCATCGCGTTGACCGACAGCGCTCGCCCGGTCCCCTCGATGGAGGCCGGAACGCCCAGCCGCAACAGTTTCCCGAGGTACTCGAAGTCCGGCACCATGTCGCCCGGTCGGACACGGATTCCACGGTTCCCGCGTAGCATGATGGCGACGCCGACAGCGAAGGCCAGCCCGCGCGAGAAGATGGTGGCGACGGCCGCGCCGACGACGCCCAGTTCGGGAAACGGTCCCCACCCGAAGATGAGAAACGGGTCCAAGGCGATGTTGAGGAGAACGGTACCGAACATCACGAGCATCGGCGTGATGGTGTCGCCGGACCCCCGCATCAGCGAGATGAACACGAAGAAACCGAACATCGTCGTGAGCCCCAGTGAGACGACCTGTAGATAGCCCGTCGCGCCGGGGAGTATCTGCTGTGAGGCACCCAGCAGCGAGAGGAAGTCCTCGACGAAGAAGTAGCCGACGGCACCGAGCAACAGCGACGCCGTGACCGCGAAGGTGAGCGTCTGTGAGGCGGCGTACTCCGCCTTTTCAGGCTCGTCGGCCCCGGTGTGTTGGGCGACGAGGACGCTTCCCGCCACCGACAGGCCCATCCCCAGCGAGATGAGCAAGAAGATCATCGGGAACGCAAAGGAGATGGCCGCCAGTGCCGTCGTGCTGTACTGCCCCAGCCAGAACGTATCGGCGAGGTTGTACGCGACCTGCAGCAGGTTCGTCACGACGATCGGAAAGGAGAGATAGAGCAAGGGCTTCCCGATGGGACCGCTCGTGAGGTCTAACTCCTCTTGGCCCTTGAACAGCGCCCCGACGCGTTCGGCGAGGCCCCGGATTCCATCGCGGGCCGTCACGACTCGGTCCCCCGTGTTCGCTCAGTCATGTCTCGGCCTCCCGCGCGCGGTCAGTGAGGAGGTGCGTCTCGACGTACTCGGTGAGCATCCGCCGGGTGCACTCGACGGAGCGGCCCGACGTGACACGCTCGGTGGCCGCACCGGTCAGTACCGTCACGAGAAAGCGGGCGGTGTCCGCTGAATCCATCTCCGGGTCGAAGGTACCGTCCTCGATGCCTGCTTCGAGGATGGCCGACAGTTCCTCGGCGAGGTAGTCGTCGAACTCCGTCAGGCGCTCGCGGAATCTCGGTTCGTAGGGGGCCTGTGCGCGGATTTCGAGGATGGCCGTCCCGAACTGCTCGCTGTCGTCGTCTGGTTTGTCGAGCACCGCATCGATGAAGGCGACCAGCCGCTCGTAGGCGTTCTCGCCGGAGACACCCGACGTGCGCTCGACGAAGCCGTCGTAGAGATACTCCAAAAATGCACACAGTAGGTCGTGTTTGCTGTCGTAGTGATAGTGCAGGGCCGCCTTGCTCTTTCCCGATTCGTCCGCGATGTCCTGCATCGTCAGGTCGGCGTACCCGTGAGCACAGAGAGCGCGATACGTCGCTCCCATAATCTCCTCGCCGGTGTCGCCGTCGCTCATTACCGAATCTAGCTGACCAGCCAGTCAAGTACTCGTCGGTCTCGCGGGCTCACGGGCGAACGAACCGGAGAGTGCGGCTTACTCGTCGAGATCGAGGTCGAGGTCGAACTGCTCGTTCTCGCTCGCCGTGTTCAACACGACCGACGTGTTCGACTCCTTGATCTCGGGATCGGTCAGCAGCTCCTTGATCTGGGCGTTCATCCCGTCCGTATCGGAGAACTTCCCGATGGCGATGATGTCGTAGTCGCCGGTGACCTCGTAGACGGAGACCATCTGCTTGTGGTTCTTGAGGCTCTCCGTTACGTCCGGGAGCGAGGATCCCTCGACTTTCAGCTGGATGATGGCCGTCACGTCGTACCCCAGCGCGCCGTAGTCCACCTTCGGTGTGTAGCCGTTGATTATCCCGTCGTCCTCTAGGTCCGAGAGGTGATTCGAGACGGTCGTTACGGAGACATCTAAGTCTTCACCGAGGCTTCGCAGGCTCGCGCGGCCGTCCCCCAAGAGGGCATTCACCAACTCACGGTCGAGATTTTCGTACGTCATTACACCCACACAGTACCTCGGGGGATTAGAATTTTACGAATGTCCAACTGCGCCCGAAGGTTACGGAATCTTTGCGCAAAACGGCAGGGTTTTAGTAGTAGCACCACTCCTACTCGGTGTTCAAAGATGACAAGCGAACTCTCAGACGAGGCGCAGGACGTACTTGACGAGATCGAAGAGAAGAACGTCGACTTCCTCCGGCTCCAGTTTACGGACATCCTCGGGACGGTCAAGAACGTCTCCATCACGTCAGACCAGGCAGAGAAAGCCTTCAGCGAAGGTATCTACTTCGACGGCTCGTCCATCGACGGTTTCGTCCGTATCCAGGAGTCGGACATGCGCCTCGAACCCGATCCCAAGACGTTCTCCGTCCTCCCGTGGCGCGAGAACGTCGAAGGCGGCTCCAGCGCTCGCCTCATCTGTGACGTCTTCGACACCTCGACCGGCAAACCGTTCTCCGGCGACCCGCGTGGCGTCCTCAAGCGCGCCATCGACCGCGCCGATGAGATGGGCTACACCGTCAACGCCGCACCCGAACCGGAGTTCTTCCTCTTCGAGGAAGACGAAGACGGCCACGCCACGACGAAGACCAACGACGCCGGCGGCTACTTCGACCTCGCGCCGAAGGACCTCGCGAGCGACGTCCGCCGAGACATCATCTACGGCCTCGAAGCGATGGACTTCGACATCGAGGCTTCCCACCACGAGGTCGCACAGGGCCAACACGAGATCAACTTCACGTACGACGACGCCCTGTCGACGGCCGACAACGTCGCCACCTTCCGCTCGGTCGTCCGCGCCATCGCGGCCGAACACGACCTGCACGCGACGTTCATGCCGAAACCCATCGCCCGCATCAACGGGTCGGGGATGCACACCCACATGTCGCTGTTCACCGAGGACGGCGAGAACGCCTTCCACGACGACGACGACGAGTTCAACCTGAGCGAGACGGCAAAGAGCTTCACCGCCGGTATCCTCAAACACGCTCCTGCCATCACCGCGGTCGCCAACCCGACGGTCAACTCCTACAAGCGCCTGGTCCCGGGCTACGAGGCCCCCGTCTACGTTGCCTGGTCCGACCGCAACCGCTCCGCGCTCATCCGCAAGCCGGCCGCCCGTACGCCGGCCGCCTCGCGCGTCGAACTGCGCTCGCCGGACCCGTCCTGTAATCCCTACCTCATGTTCGCAGCGATGATTCACGCCGGCTTGGACGGTATCGAACAGGACCTCGACTGCGAGGACCCCGTCCGCGAGAACATCTACGAGTTCGACGAGGAAAAGCGCGAAGAGTACGGTATTCAGACGCTCCCGAGCAACCTCGGCGAAGCCATCGACGCGCTCGAAGCGGACGAGACCGTCCAGGACGCGCTGGGCGAACACGTCTACGAGAACTTCGTCGAAGCCAAGCGCCAGGAGTTCCAGGAGTACCTCGTCGACGTCTCCGACTGGGAACTCGACCAGTACCTCGAGAAGTTCTAAGCGGCCGCGACTCGTTCTCTCTTTTCAGTCCCGCATAGCGACGGTCACGCGCTGAGCGCGCCGTTCCCTACCCGTTCACCGGCGAGTGGCATCGCCAGCAACAGCGTCGTGGCGACGGCGGTCAGCAGCGCCACGACCGGCGCACTCGGTTCGAGTCGGAGGATGACACCGGCGATCGCGGCCAACACAGGCGCGCCGAGTGCGACCGTGACAACCGCGCCGCCCGGGGTCGGCGACGGCACGTCGTCGAGTACCGCCCACGTCATTGCGCCGCCGACGGCGATGCCGAGCGCGGCGACCATGTCCCGGGACGGGCCACCGAGCAAGACGCCCGCGACGGCGGCCAGCGCCGCGAACACGAAGATATGTTCCGGTGTTTGGAGCCAGTTGATTACCACCCAGAGGACGGCCCCCGCGACGAGAAACCCGGCGAGGATGTCGACGACATAGTGAACGCCGAGGACGAGCCGGGAGAGTCCGACCAGCGCGGCGACCGACCCGGCGACGGCGTATCGCTGTCGTCGGGTTCCGACTCGAAGCGCCCACGCGAACCCGCCCCACATCAGCAGGGAGCTCGTCGCGTGTCCGCTCGGGAAGCCGTAGCCGGCGCCCGTCGCCATCGACCGGTAGAGCCCCTTGAACGCCTCCGGAATCAGCCGGACCTCGGGGGCCGTCCCCGCGCCGGGCGGTCGCGGGAGTACGAACAGGATCTTCAGTGCCGCGGTGAGCGCAGTGGCTGTGGCGAGCAACGCCAACAGCAGTGCGCCGCGCTCACGGGTCAGCCCGCGCCCGAGCCACGGCACCTCGTCGCCGACCCAGTACGCGAGCAGACACGCCGTCGAGACGAACCAGTAATCACCTAACTGCGTAACGAGGGCGAAGAAGACGATAACGACGTGGGGAGCGCTCGACAGCACCTCGGTGATGCCGATGCCTCGCATCATCCTCGCCAGTCACGGACTCGGTCGATGACTCGCCCGGGCAGCCCCGTCGCGCGGAAGGTGACACCGGTCAGCAGCATCATCACGTACAGCCCGAGCGTCGAGAGCCAGACGACTAGCATCGAGAGGACGGCCCACAGCCCCGAGAGCCAGTAGAACGCGGCCATCGTCATCACTGTACCGTACAGCAACACGACGTACGGCCCCCAGCCGCGGGCGTGGCCCCGGCGCATCCGTCGACGGACGTACCGGCGGAGGTCCTCCTTGACCTCGTCGCGGTGGAGGGTCCGGTCCTCGACGTCGTCGCGGAACGACTCGAACTCCTCGCGTAGCTGGGCGAGTTCCTCGTCGGAGAGGTCCTCGACCCCGCCGTCACGAGGGGCGCGTGTGCTGTCCCCGTCTGGCGGTGGCGTCTCACCGGATGCTCGGTCGGCGTCCTCACTCATCGCTCTGCCGGAACGTCGGGTCGGTTCCTGTTGTAGTTGCCGGTCCGGAATGCCGGCCAACACCGCGTTGAGTGCCGCCCCCACGAGCAGGATCTGCCCGGCAAAGTAGAACCACGTCACCAGCAGGAGGACCCCACCGATGACGCCGTAGAGCTGAAAGCTCCCCGCAGCAGCGGCATAGACGCCGAACCCCGTCGCCAGCAGCGTCCAACCGACGGCGGCGAACGCCGCACCCGGCAGCGCTTCGCGAATCGTCAGTTTGTGGTCCGGAAAGACGTAGTACAGCGGGAGGAATGCGGCGGTGAGCACCGGAACGAGTGCGAGGCCACCCAGCGCCACTTCGACGCCGAACAGCCCCCCAACCGAGATGACCACCGCTAGCCCGACGAACGCCAAACCAATCCCAAAAAGCGCCGACAGCGCGTCCCGCACGGAGTCGACGAACGTGTTCGCCTCGGTCGTCCCGTACATCCGCGAGAAGGCCACGTCGAGCCCGCGAAACACCTTCAGCGCCCCCCACGTCGTCGCGGCGAGTCCGAGTACCGTCGCGCCGCCTCGACCGACGGCGCTAGTTAGTGCGTCTTCGAGCAACTCGGTCGCCGTCGGCGACAATGCGTCCCCGACGGCCGTGACGACCCGTTCTGCGAACGCCTCGCCGCCGAAGAACGAGCCGACGACGAGGGACAGCAACAGGAACGGCAACAGCGAGACGAACATGTAGTACGCGATGCTGGCCGCCAGAAACGACACCTGCTGCTCCCGGACTGTGCGAACGAGGTCGCGAGCGACGGCGACGGCGCGGGCGCTGTTCACGAAGGGAAGTGGGCCGGACGCTACATATATCTCGTCGCTGCGTGGTACTTGCCCGACGGGACAATGGGTCACTGGCCGTCGCCCGTCTCAGTCGTCTAAGGCGGCGTCGGGCCGATACGAACGGCTCACAGCGCGCCACGCTCCCGAACGGAAGCGGTGGTACGTGATGGCGGCGGGGACGGCCGTCTCGGCGAACATCGAGGCGTAGAGCGCCAAGACGCCGATCGTGGGGACCAAGACGCCGGCGTAGGCAATGGGGAGCGCGAATAGGTACATCCCGGCGAGCTGGGAGTAAAACGGCCAGCGCGTGTCACCGCTGGCCCGGAGTGGGCCGGTCGCGCCGCCGTCGACGCCACGGAAGACGACGCTGAGACAGGCCACGGCGACGAATACCGTCACGAGTCCCAGTCCGGACGGGTCGTCGACGAACAGGCGGCTAATCTGGCGCGAAAACGGTGCGAGCGAGAGCGCAACGACCACGTAGACGCCGATACCGAGGCGGAAGATGGTCTGTGCCCACCGGGTCGCTTCGTACTCGTCGTCTTCGCCGAGTGCCTGCCCGACGAGGCTGCTGGAGGCGAGACTCAGCCCCCAATTCGGTGTGTCGAGCAGGGCGCGAACGCGGAGGGCAACGACGTACGCCGAGACGACGGTCGGCCCGAACAGGCCGACGATGAACAGTCGGGGGAACTGTGCACCGGTGCGGGCGAGGTTCGTCCCGACGAGCGGCGACCCAACGGCGGCGAGGTCGCGGGCCAGCGACGCGTCGACGAACGGCCGCGAGAGCGGGATCTGGACCGGAAAGTCGAGTCCGGGAAGACCGCCGCGAACGAGGCCAACGGCTAGCGCCGCGGTGACGAGGACGTTAGCGATGACGGTGCCGATGGCTGCACCGACGACGCCCATCCCCAGTCCGAAGATGAGGACGGCATTGAGGACGACGTTGACCACCGCGCCACCGCCCCGGAGTATCATCGGCGAGTACGCGTCGTCCGCACCAACGAGGGTTCGGCTGCCGACGAGGTTCAGCGCCGCGAAGGGCACCCCGACGGCGAGCGTCCGCAGGTACCGCTCACCGTACGTGACCGCGTCGGACCCCGAGCCGACGATGCCGACCAGCGTCCCCGGAACGAACCAGAACGCTGCCGTCAGCGGGAGCGTGACGGCGAGGACGACGGCGGCGCTCGTCGTCACCGTCAGCCCCAGTTCCTCGTGGGCGTCCGCACCGAAGCGCTGGGAGACCATCCCGATGGTCCCCCCGCCGACGCCACCGCCCAGCGCGAACGCCAGCCCCCAAAAGGGCGCGGCGAATCCGACGCCGGCGATAGCGACCTGCCCGAGCGAGAGACCGACCATGGCGATGTCGGCCGTCGACTTCGACATCCGAGCGAGCCCGGTGACGATGCGGGGCCACGAGAGGTCCGTCGCCCGCGCGATTCGGTCACGTTCGACGAGTCCCGCACGCGAGAGCAGGCTGCCGACCAGCAGGAGGACGCCGCGGACGGGATTGTAACGGGAGGGCACTCGAATCTGCTACTCAGTGGACGTTCAAATGGGTTAAGAAGCCGCGTCTCCCGGTCGACCGACATGCACGTAACGGCCGAGGTCCAAGCGTGGATGACAGACGATGGATTGGGGCCGGCTCTACGAGTGGCAAAACGTCGGAATCGGCGTCGTCGGGATCGCGTCGACGGTCACATTCGCCAATCCCGGCATCCACGTCGTCACTGCCGGGCCGGTTCGTCTCAACGTGTTCTACGTTCCGCTGGTCTGTTTCGGTATCCTCCTCGCGCTATCGGTGTCCCGCGTCGTCGACTCGTAGACGGTTCCCGGCGACCCGCTACCGGAGAGCGACAGGCTTTATCACCGCCGCCGCCGACCGTCGGGACATGAAGACGGAGACGGCGATTCGGTCGGGGACGATGCAGGTCACGATGCTGTTGCTCGTCGCCGGATTCATGTTACTCGCACTGGGACTCGCCGGCGCGCCGTCGTCGATTCAACTCGCCATCGTGCTCTGTGGCCTGGGTGCGGTATTGTATTTCACGCGCCCCGGCGAGGGGGAGGTCGGCTACGTCGCCGGAATCGACGTCGACAGCCTGCTTTCGGCACTCTGGCTGGCGCCGATTATCGCGGCAGTACCCCTCGTCTTCGAAGTCGGCGCGACTGGCGAGGAGGTACAGGCACTGGGCGGCATCCTCGGACTCATCGGAATGGCGAACTACTTCCTCCGCCCGGTGTACCTCCTGCTGTACAGTCTCGTACGGTCGGTTCGCGGCGGAGGCGGGAGCGGGAACCAGAAGATGGAGCGCCTCTGAACTATTCGGCCGTCGCCTCGCGGATCTCGGTCACGTCGGCGTCCGTTTTGAACGTCGTCCCGCCGTAGTGAGTACGCGAGGCATCGTAGCCCGCGTCTCGCAGTTTTTCGATGAAGGCGTCCATCGCCTCCGCGCCGCGCCCCCAGCGCTTGCAGAGGCGGTGCTGGTCGTAGTGCGTCGGCGTGGGCAGTTCCGCGCCGAGCGTCGAGAGCAGGTCCCTGGCCTTCTCAGCGGTGCCCATGTCCTCGCTGACGTGGTCGGAAACTGCTGCCGCAAACTCGGGGTCACAGGTCGCACCAAGCCAGATCGGTCCGGCCGTCTGGAGGTGTTCCCCGCAGACCGGGCACGTCTCGGGCGGGTCCGCGATGAGCCCGTCGTCGTGGTCACGCCAGAGACAACGCTGGCAGTGATGGACGTAGCCGAGTTCGTCGATACAGTCGTTGGCGACTTTCGCGCCGTGGTCGAATTCGAGGTAAGTCCGCACGTAGTGTTTCGTCGCGTGGCTCAGGATGGGGCGAGCGGCGATGTCGTAACGGGCGGCGGTCCGCACCATCGCCGACAATAAGACGCGCATCCCCATCTCCGCGTGGAACTCCGTGTTTCGCGGCACCGTCCCGTAACTGCGGACGCCGCTCTCGAAGTGTGCCCCACACAGCGGCGCGGTGTCGGTCGCGGTGACACAGAGGAGGCGCTTCGTCCCCTGAATCGCCGCGTCGGCGAAGGGGATCGGTGTCCCGAACGGGTCCAAATCCACCACGTCGAATGCCTCGCTGTGCATGAGGACGTTGGCGTCGGCATGGCGAACTTCCGCCGCGAGGTCGTTACGCTCGAGATTCTCCTCACAGAGCGCTACGGCGTCCGTATCGAAGTCACACAGTGTTGTCTCCCAGCCGTCGGCGGCCGCCCGCACCCCGCGGACGCCGCTGGCCGCAGTTGCGTCTAAGTACGACGAGACGCCGTCAAGCCGTTCCCGATAGGCCCGCAGCGCTGCCACGGTCACGTCGCGGTTCAACTCCTGAACGGGGTTGAAGAAGACGTCGGCCCCCTTCCCCGCGTCCGGTTGTTCGGGCACCGAGACGGTCACCTGCCCCTCGCTGACGCGCATATCCCACTCTCCGTGTGGGTGCCGTTAAGTCGTTCGAACGGCGGCGAGCATACTGTTGGCTGTGCCTTCAGTAGCTTACAGTCGACAGTCTCAGTCTACCGATGCCCGCGACCGAACTGCCGAGCGGTCTCTCGGGAGTCGCACCGTGACGGTGGTGCCGTCGCTCGTGTCGAAATCGAGATCCCCCGCGAGCGTCGTCGTGGTCCAGCGGATCAACCAGAGACCCACGCCGCGGCCGTGGTCGAGGTCAGTCTCACGGCCGCGTTCGAGTACCCCCAGTTCGTGGTCCGGAATCCCCTCCCCTCCGTCCTCGACAGTGAAGTGTATCTCGTCGCCCGGTCCCGAAACGGTCGCCGTCACCGCGACGGGCACGTCCCCGTGTTCGAGGGCGTTCTCCACGAGGTTCCGCACCAACACTGCCAACACCGACGGCTGTGTCCACAGCGTGAGGTCGTCGGGTATGGTGACCGTGACACTGCCGTCGTGGTCCGCTTCGAGCGACTCGACGACGTCGACCACCCGGTCGCGGAACGGAATCGCCTCGACCCCCTCGTCAGCCCCCATCTCCGAGAGCGTCCGCGCTTTCTCGCCCGATTCGGCTAGGCGGGCTATCGCCCGGTCGATCGTGTCGGCGTGGTTGCCCAGTTCCCCGTCTAGCGCGCCGGTGAGCAGTTCCGCTCGCGCCTGGATGACGACTGTCTCGTTGCGGACGTTGTGTCGTAGAAAGCGGTTGAGCACCTCCAGTCGTCGCTCGCGGCGCAGCTCGTCGGTGATGTCCTGAAAGACGACGGTGTAGCCCAGATTGGTGTCGCGCTCGTTCCGGAGTGGCGTCCACTGAACCTTGTACTCCCGGTAGCGCTCGCGGTTCTCGACGCCGAGTCGGTCCCGGTCCGTGCCGAGCGGCAACTCGTCGCCGACCAGCAGGTCGTCGAGCGGGTCGGTCAGCGCCGCTCGCTTCTCGACTGCCAGCATCGTCTCGGCGGCGGGGTTGAGGTTGACGAGACGACCCGCGACGTCGACGATCGCCACCGGCGTCGCGATGTCGTCGATGGCCGCGCGCTCGCCAGCCCGTCGAGTCGCCGGGTGGAACTCGAACATGTCGCTCCGGACGAAGGCGTACGCATCTAGCGCGATGTGCGGTAGAAACAGCAGCGTCGTAAAGTTGAGCGACGGCGCTGGACCGATGCCGCCGGCCCAGGCGAGCAACGCGAACCCGGGAGGGAGCGGGCTCAGTCCGACCGCGATGGCCTCGCGGCGGTACAGCGGTCCGTAGCTGACGACGGTGTCGAAGACGAGTAGCGTCCCGAAACTGACCAACAGCGTCGTCACCAACACGGCCAGCGAGCCGAGCGGTCGGAGCGTGTAGGTGGCCCCCGCGACGCCGAACGTCGGGTCGACGGAAAACCCCGTCCAGAGAAGGGAGTGGCGCGGATTCGTCAGCGCCAGCGCCGACGCCGCGGCGGGCAATAGCGCGGTCGACTGAAACCACCGGCTCCCGAGGATGGCCGTTCGGCCCGTATAGCCCAGCGCGAACGAGACGAAGAAGAACCCGATCCACGAAAGGCACACCCAACCGACCATCTCCAGCGCCAGTCGGATCGTCCGGTCGTAGACGAACAATGCGGTCCCGTAGGTGAAACACCACACCGCCATCGTGGTAATCGTCGCGACGAACCACTTCGCGCCCGGTTGTCCCCAGTGCCGCCGGAGACGCGAGAGCAGATACAGCGACCCGACCCCCGACGTAAACGAACCGAGCGCGAGCCAGGGGACGGTGGCAGCCATGCTCTATCGTAGCGATGCTCCCTGTTTATCCTTCCGGGCATCTCACCGCGCGAGACGACGCTGTTTTGTCGGGGGTCGCCGTAGCCAGCGTGTGAGCACCGTCGACGACTGGGTCCGACTGCTGGAAGCAGACGGAGAACTCTCCCCCGAAGCAGTGACCGCGATCGTCGACGCCCACGGCGACCGCGGGACGCGCGCCATCGAAGCCGTCGGCGAGAGCCGGGTCAAACAGTACCGCGATTTCACCGTCGTCGTCGGCTACGAGGACGAGTACATCGTCGAGGACGGCGGCTGTCACTGTGCCGACGCCGAGTACAATCTCGACAGCGCCGACCCCGACGAACTCTGTTGGCACGCCATCGCCGTCCGCATCGCCGAGGCAATCGATGCCGTCGACGAACACGACATGTGGTACTCCGACGTACGCGATTTCCTCTGAAAAACGTCGAACCGTGCGTCTGTAAAAATACTGCCGAACCGAGCGTTAGTCGTCCGACGGGAGCGGGTTCCCCTCGCCGTCCGTCGGGGCGGGCGAGGACTGCATGTCGTCGTCCTCGGTGTAGGGGTACCACGTCATCTTCGTGTTGTGCATGTACGGGTCCTCGTAGTCGGTCTCCTCGGGTTCGACCAGTTCGGCGAGGGTGTCCTCGTCGCGCGCTTCGACGAAGTCACGGAACGCCTCGCCGTCCTCGCGCAGGTCTTTGAAATTCTCGACGAGGTTCCGAATCGCGCCGGGCACCTCGTCGGCGGGGACGCGCATCTCCACCCAGTCGGCAAAGCGTGGGTCCTCGCCAAGGCCGCCGCCCAGCCCGATGTCCAGCGCCTCGACCGGTTCGCCGTCCTTGCGCGTCTTCATCCCGCGCAGGGAAACGTCGGCGATCTGGGGTTGGGCGCAGGAGGCCGTACAGCCCGAGAGGTGGATGTGGAAGTCCTCGTGGTCGGCGGGAAGGGAGACGTTCTCCTTGAGCCAGCGGGCGTAGCGGACCTGCCGGTTCTTCGTCTCGACGATGGAGAGCGAACAGTACTCCGTGCCCGTACAGGCGATGGAGCCGCGCATGAACGGCGACGGCTCGGGCGAGTAATCGTCGAGCAGCGCCTCGCTCTTGAGGTCCTCTAGGTTCTCCTCGGGCACGTCCATGACGATGATGTTCTGCCGTTGGGTCAGTCGGACCTCGCCGGAGCCGTACTTCTCGGCCAGTTCGGCCAGTTCGAGCGTGTCGTCTGCGCCCATCCGGCCGACCAGCACGTTCAGGCCGACGTAGTAGTTGCCGTCCTTTTGCTCGTAGATGCCGACGTGGTCATCGTGACCCTCGTTGCGACCGGAGTTGTAGGTGTACTGGTCGCGCATGTCCTCGCCCGCCGTCTCCAGTTCGAAGTCGACGAACTCGTCTTGGAGGACCTGGCGCATCTTCTCGGGGCCCCACTCGTCGACGAGGAACTTGATACGGGCGTTGAAGCGGTCCTCGCGGTCGCCGTATTCGCGGAAGAGCGCGGACATCCCGTGACCGATGTCGGCCGCCTTCTCCGGGGGCACCCACACGTCGATGTCGCGGGCGAGACGCGCTTCCTTCCGAGAGAGTCCGCCGCCGACGCGGATGTTGAATCCGAGTTCTCCGTCCTTCTCGGCGGGTTCGTACGCGAGGTCGTTGATGTCGCCCTGTCCACAGCCCTCGTCACAGCCAGTCACGGCAACCTTCCACTTGCGCGGGAGGTTGGCGTAATCATCGTTGCCCTTGAACGTCTCGTGGAGTTCTTCGGCGACCGGCCACGCGTCGATGTGTTCGTGTTTGTCCTTGCCGGCGACGGGACACCCGACGATGTTTCGCCAGGAGTCACCACAGGCCTGCTGGGTCGAGAGACCGACGGACTCCAGTTTCTCGAATATCTCAGGGATGTCCTCCAGCTTTATCCAGTGTAGCTGGACGGACTGGCGGGTCGTCCAGTCACAGTAGGCGTCGCCGAACTCGGGGTTCGAGGCGGGACCAGTCGCGTACTCCTTTGCCACCTCGCCGATGACTTCGAGCTGGCCCGGCTCGATGACGCCGTTCGGTGTCCCGATGCGCATCATGAAATACGACTCCTGACCGGAGCGCTGGTGGTACAGTCCCCACCACTTGAAGCGCTCGAACCACGCGTCGTGTTCGTCCTCGGGGATGGCCTCCCAGCCCTCCTCTGCGAACTCCAGGAGGTGCTCCCGAATCTCGTTACCGTACAGCTCGTCCTTCCAAGACTCTACTTTGCTCGGCATAGTTAGTGTGTTCGCCCACTAGTCATCCACCCTTATACGACACGCTTTGCCGTCAACCGTCTCCCCCACTCGCTGAAACAGGATAATATTGCCACCTATTCGGGCCGGGCGAGTCGGGTGCGCTTTTCGGGAATGTGGACGCTCTCGTGAACGACGCCGTAGAATTCGCCCGAATCGGGGTCTACGACGCGACCAACCGTCAACCAGTCTGTGACACCGCTCGCGCCACACGCGATACACTGCCCGGCGACACGTGCTTCGATATCCGGGTGGTCGACACCGACCTCGACGAATCCTTCGGCAAGGAAATCGGTCACTTCACAGTCACAGAACTCGCTTCGCGCCAGAAGCCACAGATCCGAGACGTTCACTTCCCGGGAGTCGTTGACGGAGATCCACGCCCCGTCGTCGAGCTGGTGAACGTCGGTCGTCATTACATCTCATTAGATCCCGGAGCTACCTGAGGGCGTCGGCGCTCGCAAGTTTCGCCGGAGAGTCCACAATTCGACCGCCTGCGTGCGGTCCGTGTGCTATGGTAACAATACAGTATCGAACAGAGTCGTCGTCCGAGATACTGCCAAGTATCTCCGGTAAGCCGCAGTGCGGGTAGAGATTACAGGAGAGTGCGGCCTTATGATAGTGGGCCTATTACAGAGGGATAGCGACACGCGGCACTCTATCGCCGCGCCAATAGAAACGATGACGAACGCACATCAGACCCACGACGAGACCGACGCCGAAGCAGACGAACCAACCACTGACCACCTCGATGACGTCGAGGACGGATGTGGCTGCACCGAGATCTGGGAACACATGAGCGAAACGCGAGAAACCGCTGCTGACGACGACTGAAACGGACTATTTAGCTGTTTCCGGCATTCCCAGACCCGAGAGCGAAATACCGATCGGAACTGCGATAGCCCGTATGAGACCCTCAGACGGGATACTTTTGTGGACTGAACGCTAACGACGAGTCGATGCCAGAGGACGCGCCACCGGCCGACCGCGAATCACCGGTGGGAAAACCCGTCATTCGCGGCGATCCCGAACTCACCGGCCAGCGAGCCGACGAGGCCGTCGAATTCGACCCCGAGGATCCGGAGAGTCTCGAACTCGCCGCACGGACGGTTCGACGCTTCTCCGAGAACACCGCTGGTGCCGACGACAACGTCTACATGCTGCGAGGGGCCGCGGCGTGTGCGGCGCTCGTCCGCGGTGAAGGCTCCTACAAAGCCGCCGCGAAACGGGCCGGCGGCGACGCGACGGTCTCGTTCATCCGCAAGTGGTCCCGCGTCCACGACCTCCCTCGCTCGGTGCGTATCCACGTCGCCAAGGGGGAGATTGCGCCGACCGCAGCCAAACACATCGCCCGCGTCGCCGGTGAGGCCCGCCTCTTGCTGGCGTGGGCCGCACTGGACCACGACCTGACTGTGCGCCAGATTCGCTCGGTCGCAAGCAGCGTCAACGACGGTGCCTCCATCGAGGACGCACTCGCCGCCGAAGGCTACCGCCTCGGCGAACTCTCAATCACTGTCGACAGAGACGCCTACTGTAAACTCCGCCAGCGTGCCGCCGTCGACGCCACCGACCCGAGCACCGTCGTCACCGAGGCGTTAGAGTCGGCACTCGACGACGTATCGTAAGGTCTTAACCCTCACTCCCCCCAGCGAATAGCGAGGGCCGGTAGCTCAGTCAGGCAGAGCGTCTGGCTTTTAACCAGATGGTCGGGGGTTCAACTCCCTCCCGGCCCGTTGCCCTTCGAACGACAGTGAGCAGTGGCAACAACAGGAGGGTGTGAACCCTGAGAGTCGCACGCAACGCAGTGAGCACGTCTCGCTCCGGTTCAACTTCCGAAAGACGCTGTCAGCGTCTTTCGACCTTCGCGACACGACGTGCTCGCTCAGTCCCTCCCGGCCCGCTTCTATAACGAACGGACGTGAGGAGCGAAGCGGCTATCGAGACCGGTTGATTTACCACGTTCACTGTCGAGTGGCCGTGTATGACCACATTCACTAACGGACTCGCCGACCCACTCAAACCGATTGGTCTCACCGCCGGCGCGTTTCTCGTCCTCGCAGCGCTCGGAACGATCGTCGGCGCGCCGTGGGCGACCCACGCCAGCATGGCAAGTGCGATACTACAGGTCGGCGGCGCAGTCCTAATGATCGTCGTCGGCGCGCTACTCGCCTATCTGAGCGTCTCGGATAGCAAGTAACTGAAAAAAGCGTTCGTTCTTCTCAGCCGCGGGTCGGGAGGTACGCCATTCCCAACATGAGGACGGCCGCGATACCGCTCAGGATCGAGACGCCCCAGAGCCCGTTCGTGCGCTCGTGGAAATAATCCTGATTGGCACGCTGATCCTGATAGGTCGCGTACTGATCGATACTGGCGAGTTGGACCGTGCGGTGGTCCGGGAAGTGCGCGAAGTACTGCTGACCCTGCAGTGTGACGTTGCCACCCTCGCTGAGCTCGACCGTCCGGTTTCGCGGAGCAAACCACTCTACCGTCGCGCTCTGGGCGGAAACGTTAGTGAGCGTCGTTTCCTGAAGTCCACTCTCGCTCTGGTACGGGACGGTTTGGGAGACCTGGTACGTCCGCGTCTCGGGCTCAGGTAGCCATTCGCTGGCCGGACGGAGCGTGTTGTTCTCCCGATAGACCACGTAGTCGGTCCCGTTCTGAGTCACGAGCGAGTTCTCTACAGCGGAGTCGTTCTGGAGCAGTGCTGAAACGTTGAGCTGCTCGCGGAGCGTTACCGAGTTAGACGAATTGCTGGTCGTGACGTTGTACGTCGTGTTGTCTAGCGTCGTCGTCGACCCGTTCTCTAACGTCCCCGTGTATCGAGACGACTGATTAGTCCACGACAGTTCAGCGGCCATCGACCCACCACCACCGCCACCGTGACCGCCGCCACCACCACTCGACATGTGGACGTTCGCTACGGTGTAGGTGGTTCCGTCGATCGTGAACGTACTCTCGTTGGACAAGTCGTTCGCTTCGAGAGACACCTCCGGCTGCTGACTCTGCGCGACGCCAATGTACGCGTACGCTGCGACACTGATGACGAGGAAGAACGCGAAGTATGCCGCCGCGGCTCGTCGTTGCATATCCTGACGGTCAGTCGGCGCGCGGTTTAATGATTACTTTTCGACCGCACAGTCAGTCTGCACTGTTCTGGTGAGAGTATCTCGAAGAATCACCGATAGCTTGCGTATACCGACGGCGAACTGGCAGGCGTCGATTCCGCGGCGGCGTGGCCGCCGCTATGTCCGACTCGTCTGCCGAAGAAAAGCCAAGGGCCGGATTTGAACCGGCGATGGGCGGCTCTGCAGGCCGCTGCGTTAGGCCGGACTCTGCCACCTTGGCGCAGTTATTCGTACTCAACTCGGTCGCTTAAGGGTAGCGGATTCGACTAGCCCTCACCTTCCGACTGTCCGGGTTCCCCGACGCCTTCGATCGGAATTACATTGAAGATAGAGGTCTGTGCGTCTTCGGCCGATTCGAACGTCGAGCTCTCGGTCCGTGACAACACATCGACCAATGGTTCCGACCCGTCGGCGTACAGAAGTTCCACATCGTCGAAGCGCGACCGCGCCGTCTCGACTTCGAGTGAATACTCCACGTCCGTCAACAGATCGGTGAGTTCGTTCAGTTTGACTTCACGAGTCATACGGGTACCTTCCGCGACGATCGCATAGTTACTCGCGGCCTATAAATACAGGAAGCCCACGCGGAGAGGACAGATGTCTCTCCGCGTGGGCTCGATGAGTGATAAGGAATGGAAATGAATGGTGGCGGCGAACCAAATTTCCCAGAGGCTCGCGCACTCCAGTACTCGCTGG
>NZ_SRIF01000009.1:0-481 GCF_004681185.1 Haloarcula amylovorans
TATGGGTACCCTTGTGTAAAGCCTTTTCTTCAACTTCTCAGGGTCGTATAGTTATTGGCGACCGCGACCAGTGTGGCGAGACCATGCGGAGAACCGGCTCCAATTCAGCATGCGATGGCAAAATACCGAATCCCCGGATAGATGCACGCTCTGTACTGACCAATCCACAGTACATTAACTAAGTCGTCACGCTCTGTTTTAAGCAGAGAGTGGCGGCATACTCGCTCAGTCGGTGTGTGTACTACACAGTGATTTTCGGTCAGGTAGCTTCGACTGTGAGAAACTCACCATCATATATCTCTATTCGAGAGTTGCTGTATACGAATGAGACACAGGTGTTCTCTTGAGATGTGAGTAACACCTCTAATGCGTCAGGGTCTATTGCTCCGTAGAGCAACGGAAGGTCACTAACGGCAGTCGATTCGAATCTACTGACACCAGCGAGGACAGCTTCGCTCACACGTTCATCTGCGGCGATCTC
>NZ_SRIF01000009.1:652-82555 GCF_004681185.1 Haloarcula amylovorans
ATCTACGGCCTATTCAAAGAGCCGTTACTGATAGAATTCCTCCGTTTCAGGGCCAGGTAAGCAAAATACGCTAGTCAGTAGGTGTGCGAGGTGACCAGTGCGAATCCGATCAGACTGCGTCAAGATTCGGAGCGTCGTACTGAACACGGAGCGCATAGTCAGCACGTTCCGACCGTAATCGAGGAGCATGGGCGATTGCTTATCTACAGAGAAAATCTGTATCTCGGACGCCGTCGGGCAGGCTGAAGTGACTGGAATCACTCCTCGCGTTTGCCGTACGTTTCCTCACCCCAACCATAGTCAGACGCTTCGTCGGTCCGTTCGAGGTAGTCTTCCAATACCCCCTGTACCGTTCGGCCAAGGTCGTCCAGCTCACCGTCAATCATCGAAACCGTGCTCGAATCGAGCGACTCAGTCGCATCTCGCTCCCGCCAGTCATCCGAAATCGTTGGGGGGTCGAAGCGAAGGCGGTCTTCGGTTGGATCCCAGTAGAAGTCGAACGCCTGGAACAGATGGGCATGCTAATCTGGGCCGTATCGTCAATGGTCTCGAGACAGCAAAGGAGTTCGCTGAGACCGACGGCGATGAGGTCGAACTCATCTTCGATGGTGCTGGTACCCAGTGGATTCCCGAACTCGAAGACCCAGACAGCGAACAGCACGAACTCTACCAAGCCGTCAGAGATGATGCGTCTGTGTGTGATTACTGCTCGGGAGCATTCGGTGTCGACGATGCAGTGAACGATTCCGGAGTGGTTCGGCTCGACGATCACGACGGGCATCCCAGTATCCGCTCGCTCGTCGACGACGGCTACGAAGTCATCACGTTCTGACGGTCAGAACAGCTGCTCCCGTCTCAGAACCAGTATACGAATATAATCCAGAGTGATTCTTACCGCTCTGGTCTGTATCAATCGTACGCGAAAGCGCTTGAATGGTTGTCGTATAATAGAGTCATCCCCACAGCGCGAAAGTGGAGGGTCACCCACGACCGCCAGCCAGTGCAGTTGCCTCGGGAAGCCGTCTGAGCCACAGCATTGCAACAGTCCCAACGACCGGTCCGATAACCAGTGGTGCAAAGGCCCATTGCCAGCCAACGGCACCGGCGATAATCGGCGTGATTTGGATCGACCCCACGATGAATAGAAAGCCGATGGCAGTCTGTAGCGTCAGGGCTGACCCGACGTAACTGTCCTCGGCGAGTTCAGAGACGGCCGCTGAGAACTGCGCGGAGTCGGCGACGATGACGAACCCCCACATCAACAGGAACGGGATGAGACGACCAGGGGCCCACCAAACACGAAGCCGGCACCAATACAGGCAGTGCCACTAACGATCATACTTCCGCTCGTGACGGAAACGAGGCGTCGCGACGCGTCACGAGCGGTCCTCCGTCAGCACTTGATTGGGAACACGAGACACGAGGTGGTCCGCGTCGAGGTGGTAGGCCCGGACGTACGAATCGTCGACATGTGCGTACAGCACGCCGCGGTCCGGGGAGATCTGCCAGAATGCGCTGGCGAAGGTGATCGTCTCCGCGTCGGGGTCGCTGACGAGCGGTTCCTCGGAGACCCACTCCACGATTCCATCCTCGTAGTTGTAGACCATGAGCCCGACCGAAAAGGACCCGAACACGGTCTGGCCGTCGACACGACGGTTCTCTTCGCGCCCGTTTAGCAGTCCTACCCGTCTGTTGTCGCCGACGTCCACGAACGACCGGGGCAACAGCGGTGCGGGCGAGACGTGACCGGCACACCAGTCGTGGGGATTGTGCGCCGGGTGGTACGCGATCTCCCTGTACTCCCAGGGGCCGCTCAGATCCGGCGCGACGGCTGTCCGCAGAACGGAGTACGACGTATTCTCGACCGTGTCCTGGGACTCGACTAGGTTGTAACGGTGCCCCGCGCTCGACCGGGGGGCGATGGCTACTTCCTTCGCACCGGAGTGGACGCTCCGTTCCGGGGAGAGGACTGGTTCCGTCATGGTTAGCGAGTCCACGCTGTCGCCTTCTGCATGGCCGAGATAGAGGGCGAGGTTCCCGGTGTTGCGGTCGCGAAACGGGATCGTACAGTAGTAGTGTAGCGTCTCGTTTTCCAGGTCACACCACAGGTTCGGGTCCTCAAATCCTAGGAACTCGCACATCTTGTGCTCCCTAAGATCGCTCACGACCTCTTTGGCGCCCTGTATCGCGATCTCCGGTCCCATATCGGCCTCGTACGGCGTCTTCCGCTCGACGAGGGAGACCTGGCTGCGGTCAACGAATCCCGAGACATCGACGCTCCCTTCCCGGCTTACGATACACCTGATGACGCCGTGGTCGTGGGCGGTACGGGGGTCGAAGTGGAGCGCCATGATGTGCGTACACGGGTCGTCGGCCACGATCACCGGCTCGACGACCCGCTCTACCGCGTCGTTCAGCCGGTCGGTGTTTTGACTCACGGTTGTGCTCGACGAGATATCCGAGTAGCCTCGTGGTACGATACCTCACCTTCCGCATCCAGTCGGACGTAGTCCTGACGAAGGCCGATCTCGCGGCGACAAGGAGAGGACTCCTCGCGTGCGTGTGGTGGAGTTACGCCGATCCGCTGGACCCGAGCGGCCATACTCCATCGCTTGTCTGGTCGGCCCATCGCTAACATACGGTTACTACACGGGGGAGACAGAAAGGTGCTTCCCGCTCTTTCGGCTCCGGATCGATACCGGAGTGGACATCCCATGTCCGGTGGACTGTAGTTGGTATCTTACCCTGTGACCTAGACCTTGCACTGCGTACTAGCGATCTGGGCCTTCAGGAACTAGATATAGAGGGGGATGGAATTATAGGCTCTTTCGAAGCTCTGACAAGCGTGACAAGACGGGTCTTCGAAGGCGATAATCGTCGCCTCGCCCTCCCCGATGTCGGGCCCGAGCGTCGGTTCGTCGGCCACTCCCTTTGCAGCGATATGAGCGAGTGGTGTCTCTGGGGATTGATCAGCAGTGTCCTGGTTCTCAGTGGTGGAGCTCTGCCTATCGTTCGTAGCCCCGTTCTGGTTGCTACCGAGGCAACCGGCGAGGAGGGGTGTCGTAGACAAAGCGGCGAGAAAGCGTCGTCGGGTACCGGCTTTTTCATCCATCATTGGCTCGATGGGTCTCTATAGCCAGATATTCGTAACACGGCGAGGGGTAGTTCAGAAGTGGTATTTATTCTACTGTAGTCTCGCGTAGGGCACGCACAATTAGTCAAGGTTTATACAAAATTGATTTATGCTTCGGTTAGAGCCAACAACGATGGAAAGGAGGCGTATTGAGAACAATATCTCATAATTCGAAGGGAACTAATTAGCATGTGTGAGAGAGGCACACAACCGGTCAACCGTTAATTCTCTATCATCCGTTCTATCCGTTAATGGAATTCACCCGACGCCAGTTCGTCGCAGTAGCCGGGCTCAGTGCACTCGCTGGCTGTACCAGCGACGCAGACCGTAATTCGGAGAGAGAACCGGCCACGACAGAGGGGTTGAGTGATGCCGGATCAACGTCAGTCGCTGACGGAGCCGTCCCAACTGCCGAAGAGACGCTGAAATTACCGATGGAACCCAGTGAACTCGAATCGCTCGCGGTTTCGGGCGGCCCGCCCAAAGACGGGATTCCATCCATCGACGACCCCTCGTTCGTCGGACCTGATGATGCCGATTTTCTCGATCCCGGCGATCCTGTATTCGGTGTTGCACTGAACGGTGATGTCAAGGCATACCCACAGAAAATCCTCGTCCAACACGAGATAGTCAACGACCACCTCGGTGACCGCTCCGTCGCAGTAACGTACTGTCCACTCACCGGGACCGTTCAAGGGTTCGAGCGCGGGCAGACGACCTTCGGTGTTTCTGGCCGTCTGATCAATAACAATCTCGTCATGTACGATCGGGCAACAGAGGCCTGGTGGCCACAGATTCTCGCCACGTCGATACCCGGCCCGTGGAACTCGAATCCCGAAATCCGCTCGTTACGGGAGTTCAGACTCGTATGGACGACCTGGAAGCAGTGGCGCGAGCGCTATCCCGAGACGCAAGTCCTCTCAACTGAGACGGGCTTCGCAAAAAACTACGGTAGAGACCCGTACGGCTCGTACAACCCACGCAGTGGATACTATACCAATGAGAACACGCTCTTCGAAACGCTCGAGGAAGACGACCGGTTCAGCCGGAAACGCGTCTTCATGGGTGCCCGGACTGCTGACGGGGCCGTCGCCTTCGACAAATCCACGCTCCTCGAAAAGCATATCCTGACGGGCGAACTGAGCGAGACACCGATTGTCGCAGTCGCCGACCAACGCCTGAATACCGGGTACGTCTATCTGAACCCTGACGAACGGACAGTCACAAGCGACGGTAACAAGGTGTTGGTTGGAGATTCCTCGTACGAACCGGATACCTTGCCGCTCACGAGAATCTATACGTTCGATGCGATGTGGTTCGCCTGGCACGGGTACTACCCAGATACCAATGTCTACGCCTAACAACTCCCCTCTCGGGCGGCTCGGGGCTGCCGTCTCCCGAACGATTGCAGCCACAGCAGCAGTATTCCGGCATCCTGATGCGACGCTCGTCGTCGTCGGGACGGCAGTCGGTTATCTCTTGATCTACCTCTACGCACTTGGGCATCTGGCACCGGGTATCGGCGGATTCGACATTATTGTCGTCTCTGGGGCCCTCGAGAAATTTTTCCAACCGGAACTCGGCCCGTTTTCGTTCACTCCCGTCGCTCGCGTGTCAGTCGGCCCGGTGACCTACTTGTTTTCGCTCAACACGGTCTTAGGTCTCGGTATCGCCAGCCTGGTCGGTCTAAACCTCGGTCTTACGTATCTCGTGTGGCGTCAGCCCGCAGCCTGCGGAATCGGGTCCTCGTCGTCCGGATTCCTCGCGAGCATTCCGGCGGTTCTGTCGGGAACCGCCTGCTGTGGACCCGTCGTCCTCATCGTCCTCGGAATCCAAGCATCGGGCATCATCGTGACTGCGTTCCAGTTCCTGTTGCCAATCGCTGTCGTGCTGTTGCTCGGGAGCCTCGTTCTAGTCGGTCGACAGATCAACCCGGCGAGGCTCTGAATGGGGATTTTGCCGAGAAATCTGGAGCTTTGACTGGACCTCCAGCCACTGCTGGAACTGTTCGCTAGCCTGAGCCTCATCGGTCAGCTCGGCGAGGTCCTCGACCCACGCATCGAGCTGGTCGCGCATGTCGTCGGCTCGGGTGTCCGAATCGTCGAAGGTGCAAGTATTGTGCTGGCTAGACGCCGCTGCGTTGGGAAGGTCAGTTTGGATTGTCGCCATTGGTCTGTATCGAGACGCACTCTCGGGTGCGCCCCCGCACCACCCCCCGGAGGGCAGAAAATCGCCGGCCGGGAACTACTCGTCGTTCCGTGCCTTCGCAGCCGTCCAGCCCGCGTGGAAGTACGCGAGCGCTTGGTTCGACTCGAACACTTCTCCCGACGGCGAGTGGGCGAGCAGCTGCTCCTCTGGGATAACGTCGATCACTCCCGCAGCACGGAGGTCCTCGACGAGATATCTCGTAGCTAGTCGAGCCTGCGTATCGGTCGTGGGCATCGAACTGGACGTATGCAAGCGGCACTGCGTGGACGAATGCCTCAACGCTTTCGTGTTCGTCCTGATTGAACCACGTTTCCGCGACGTGGCGGACGTCCGATTCCAGCACGGGAAGGGATGAGCGGTCGGACAGTGGGCTAGATTCGTACGTTGGCCATTCAACGTAGGATTGCTGGGCGATCTGGCGGAAGGCGGTGCGGCGAGACTCACATATCGAGGGCACGGAGGAATGCTGATTACGGGACGTTCAAGTATTAGTCTGACTGCTCAGTACAGGCCATTCATGTTCTAACGCTATCGAGTGCCTTATTCAAAATTGGAGTGATAACTATAAACCCAATAAAGATTGCAATAACGTAGAAGAGGAACTCGACACCAATCGTGACTGGGTCAGCAATATCGCCAGTGTAGGTGTTGTAGATTGTGAATATGGTTGCAGCAACTACCGCGTTTGGAAGGTAATCGGAGACCAACTTTCGCAACTCCATAACCGAGATTGTCGGCGAGTCTGTAAATTCGTATTGGTTAGGACGTAGTTGCCAGAGAATAGATACGAGTAGTATGCAGACACAGTGAGCAGTTGATCTACCCAGAACTCTTTGGGAATATCTTGACCTGCCCATCCATATGCATTGAGATGGCCAGTCTCAACTACTGTTGGAGTTTGTGAGTTGAGACTACACAGGCTATGGGTGCAGTTTGTTATCGTCTTCGAAGAGGTGTGGGACGATGGTTAGTTCGTCGTCGGTGTCGGCGCATTTCGCGCAGATGATGACGTACGGGTCGTTTTCGTTCGATTTCTCTGCCTCCGACGATGGCGACCTTGAACTGCACGTCTCCTCCACAGACGCGGACTACACCCAACACTACAGCCGAGCTCCGTCGACTTCCGGCAGCGATGCTACTTAGATATCACGCGAACCCATACTGAGGGCTGTACTACCCGGTCCCTGTTTCCTTCTTCAATAACGTCAGCGTCTTGTCGGCTGTCACGATGGGCGAATACATCATTGCGATGAGTCCAATTTCAACGTGATGGACATCCTGACTGAGTTGGGGTACCGACGGGAGCAACAAACCCGAGACCTACACCAATAGCCATCGCACCGAGAATACACACAGTGCGATACTTAGCAAGGAAGTCCATCACCCAAGACAGTCTCCGCAGTAGTAGAATGCAGTAAGACGGCCAGTCTCACGACTGGGATCAAGTCGGGAGTTACCGCCGCTCCAGTAGCCACGCGGCGAGCGCGACTGGGCCTGCGACCCATGTGAGGGCTGTTACGAGCGTGAGCGCTGTCGACAGCCCCGCCTCGCGAACGACCACGGCGAACCCGCCCGCGAGGTCGGCGAACTGGGCCAGCGCCAGCACGCGGAAGCAGTCCACCGGGTTCGTCAGGACGGCGACGACGACACCCGTCTTCGACAGGTCTAGCGCCGCAATGGTGCCCAGCGCGAGCAGGTCGTGGAGCAGGACGAACCAGAGCCAGACAGCCAGCGCGAACCCCAATGCGTGTGTTCGCTCGCGGGCGACTGTCGAGACCAGCAGGCCGATTGCGAGGAACCCACAGGCCGCGAGCAGCGCCGCGAGCACGACGACGGCGTACGGACCAATGGCGGCCGGACCGGTCAAAACGACCACCAGCGCGAGTCCGGGCGCGAAGCCGACGAGCAGCGACCCGGCGAGTGCACCGGCTCGACCGGCATACTTTCCGACGACGACGGTCCAGGCGGGAGCGGGGAGCGACCTGACGAGCGCTAGCGATCCGTTCGCTTCGGCCCCGACGATGGCGTCGTAGCCGACC
This sequence comes from Haloarcula amylovorans, assembly GCF_004681185.1. GTDB lineage: Archaea > Halobacteriota > Halobacteria > Halobacteriales > Haloarculaceae > Haloarcula > Haloarcula amylovorans. The sequence continues at coordinate 8,033 of NZ_SRIF01000009.1, forward strand.
GACAGCGCGACCAGCGGGACGAGATAGACGCCGAGTTCGACGAGGCTCACCAATACAGCATCGAACTGGCCCGGGCCCGCGGTGGAAGCCCCGAAAGCCACGACGCCGACCGAGAAGGCGGCGAAGACGAGCGTCGCGCCCAGGCACCACCGTCGCCGCATCGCCAGTCGATACTCGCGGGCTGCCAGCACCCACGTCTTATCGAGCGTGTCCCAGATTCCGTTCGCCATACCGCCGCTCAGCGCCGGCGACTCGCGGACGTAGCCACCGTCCGTCTCGGCGTCGTCCGGCCGCGTCGGTTCGGTCACGCGTTCGCCCTCCGTTCAGCCACGGCAGCCCGAAACGCCGATTCCAGTCCCGGATCTCGGACGGTGAACCGCTCGACATCGACGCTCTCGTGTAGCTCATCAAGGACGGCAAAGGCCCGCGTCGAAATACACTCGACGATCAACTCGGTGTCATCCTCGGTCACGTATTCGACGTCGTCGCGGGACCGGAGACGCTCGGCCGCCGAGTCCGCGTCTCCGTCGCTTCCCAGCGTCGCGTGGACGGTGACGTTCTCGTCCGTCTGCCGCCTGAGCGCGTCGACACCTCCGTCGACGACGACCCGACCGTCGTGGACGACGGCCGCTCGGTCACACAGCGTTTCGACCTCGTCGAGGACGTGCGAGGAGAAGACGACGGTGACGTCGGCGGTCGACGCGATTGCACCGAGCACGTCGTGGAACGCCTCGACGCCGTAGGGGTCGAGCCCCGCGGTAGGCTCGTCGAGTAGGAGGATGGCCGGGTCGGCGACGAGAACGGTCCCCAGTCCGAGACGGCGCGCCATCCCGTTCGAGTAACCCGCGACCCGCCGGTCGGCGGCATCGGTCAGTCCGACGGTCTCTAGGACACGCGCGATGCGGTGGTCGCGGTGCTCGGCATCGACACCTCGCATCCGGGCGTGGAACCGCAGCACTTCCCGGCCGGTCAGTTCGTCGGGGAACCCGGCGTGTTCGGGGAGGTATCCCACCCGTTGCCGAGTGGTTACCCCGTCCGTTGGATCGCGGTCGAGTACCTTGACGGAGCCGCTGTCGGCCTTTCGCAGACCGACCAGCAGTTCGAACAGCGTCGTCTTCCCGGCCCCGTTGGTCCCGAGCAATCCGACGGTCTCTCCCCGCTCTACCTGGAGGGTAAGCCCGTCGAGGGCCGTCACCGTGCCGTACTCCTTTCGTGCGTTCTCGACCTCAATTGCGTACATAGTATCGTCTCCAGTCGTCGTGAAGTGGCTCGGTCAGCGGTCGCTCGTCGACGACGCCGGGCGCGTCGAGGAGCGGAACGGTGCGCTCGGCGCGACGGACAGCGTCGAACGCCGGACTGGACGTAAAGACCCGCGCGCTCGGATGATCGGCGAGGAGGCGCTGGACGGCACCGGCGGGTTTATAGCGGCCGTCGCCGACGCCGTCGTCGTCGACGTCGGTCACTGTCGCGTCGCCCCAGTAGTTGCCGACGCTCTCGTTCCACGTCACCCGCTCGCCGACGACGGCCCACACGGCCTCGCCGTTGCGGAGAAATGTGTTGTTCGAGACGCGCTCTTCGACGCTCCCCGCGGTCAGGTGGACGCCCACGTCGTTTTCCAGCACCAGGTTCCGCCGCACGTCGTTGTGCAGCGAGTTATAGAGGAACAGCCCGTTCTCGTTGCCCACGAGGTCGTTCCCCCGAACCGTCGTCTCGTCGATGCTCTTGAGCAGGATGCCGTGACCGCTGGATCCGGTGTTGTTGATGGCGACGTTGTCGACGACGGTCAGACGCTTCGACACCATCAGCGCGTAGCCCACGTCGTTGTTCGCGGCGGTGTTGTTCACCAGTCGGTTGTCGTCCGAGTACATGTAGTGGACGCCGTAGCGCACGTCCCAGACGACGTTCTCCCGCGCGACGACCTCGCTGGCCCACGAGTAGTAGAGACCGTCGCGGACGTCGGTTATCCGGTTGCCCGCTATGAGCGAGTCCTCGGTCTTCCAGATCTGAACCCCGTTGCCGCGGTCGGTCAGCGGCGTGATTCGCTCGCGGCCGCGAATGGTGTTGTTCGTCACGCGAGCGCCGTCGACGCCGTCGAGCCAGACGCCGAACGTCGCCTCGGTGATTCGGCTGTCGCGCAGCGTGAGGTCGTCGCCCTCGACGAGAACGGCGGCGTCGTTGCTCTCGGTGCGATACCCGGAGTTTCGGATCCAGAGGTTCTGCACGGTGACATCGTCGGCCGCGACGGTGAGGACGTCTCCCGACCCGTTGCCGTCGAGGACCGCGGCGTCGGGACCGTCGGCGACGAGCGTCACGTTCGGCGTGTCGACGACGACGCGCTCCTCGAACCGACCGTCGAGGTGGACGGTGTCGCCCGGCCGCGCCGTGTTCAGCGCGGCGGCGACGCTATCGTATCGCTCCCCGCCGACGCGGGCCATGCCCTCATCTTGAGGCAGTTCGGGGTTCTCCTCGATATTGGGTAGTTCGATGCCAATGCGGGTCTCGTCGCCGTCCGTCGGCGCGCTGCCGGTCGCCGTCCCCGCCGCGACGAGCGTGACTAGCAGGAGGCCGGCCGACAGCAGCGCGAACGCACGGTCACGTTCGAGCGCCGGACTCATCGCTCACTCCGTGCCGGCGGCGTCTCAGTCGGATCGTCCCTACCGAGCACACGCTCTCGGACGGCGCGGAGGCGAGCGGCGACCCGACTGGGCAGGTCGCCGACCGTCACCGTCGTATCGCGGTAGTAGTAGGCGATTACGAGCAGCGCGATGGCCGCGCCAGCCATGAATCCGCCCGCGCCGAAGTGGGAGGTGCTCGTGATGTTCGCCACCTCGTACTTTCCCCACAGCGGCGGCGTGAAGCCGTCGACGCCCATGACCGGGGCGTCGGGGTCGAGCGTGTGGCCCGACTGGTAGAGACGGTACTGAATGTCGGCGAGCATGACGCCGAACACCGCGACGGAACCGACGAGTTGCCACGTCAACCCCCGCTTGAGCTTCGCCGCGGTCGGCGCGACGGCGACGAAGACGGCGAGCAGCGACACGCCGACGAACGCGAACGGTCCGACGGACCACTCGGGAACGTCGATAGCTCGCGGGTGCGGGGCGTAGTTCGGTTGCCAGTACACCGGGTCCGGGTAGTAGAACCCGATGTAGTGGTTGAGCCGCGCGACCTCGGTGTAGTCGCCGGCGATATGCGGGTACGCGTACAGTTCGAGGTGCAGTACCGTCTGGGGGTACTGGACCGCCTCGATGTGGATGTGCCACATCGGGAACAGCAGCGCCCCCGCGAACAGCAGCGCGGCGAGCGCTGGCAGGCCGCGGCGGACCTCGCGGAACTCGGAGCGTGATGGCAGGTTCATGGGCAGTTCGGTGCAGGCGAAACGGAATCGGTCGGCGACACGGTGCGTCGGGTCTTCGGAGTCCTCGGGGTGCTCACTCGCTCGGCTCGACGATCATGCGACTGCGCATCTCCAGGTGCAGCGCCGAGCAGAAGTACGTACAGTAGATCCAGTAGACGCCGGGGTCGTCTGCGGTGAAGGTGACCTCGCGGGTGTCCTGGGGCGCGACGGCGAGATTGACGTCGTGTTCCGGGATGGCGACGCCGTGGATGATGTCCTGCACGCCCTCGATGTTGGTCATCGTCAGGCGCACCTCGTCGCCCTCTTTGACCGTGAACTCCGGCAGACCGTACTCGGAGCGCTTGGTCGAGGCCTTGACGTGGACCGAGGACTCGCCGGTGCGTTCGACGCCGGAGTCTTTCTCCTCGACGTAGGGCTTCTCGTCGGCGTAATCGGCCTTGTCGTAGACCTTCTTGGGTGAAATCTTGTCTTTGTGCGCGAAGACGCAGTCGTGCGGTTCTGGGTAGGCCGGGTGGTCGGCGACCAGTTCCATCTCTTTCTCGCCCTGGCCGATGTGGACGAGCTGGTCGTTGTCGGGCATGATGGGGCCGACCGGGAGGAACCGGTCCTTCGAGAGCTTGTTCAGGACGACGAGCCACTCGCCGTCCGGGTCGGTGGTCATCGCCTCCAGTGCCTGGATGTGGCCGGGGTTGTAGTGGACGTCTAGCTTCTCGATGACCGGGTCCTCGGAGCCGTTCTCGGCGTCGACGGCCGCCTCGATGTCCCACTTGGCGACCTGCGAGTCGATGAAGAGAGACGTGTAGGCGTGCCCGTTGCCGTCGAAGGTAGTGTGCAACGGGCCGAGGCCGACCTTCGGTCGCCCGACGACCGCGTCCGCCGGGTCGGAGACCGAGCCGAGCTTTTCGAGGTCGAGCATCGTCACCGTCGGCGACAGTTTGCCCGCGATGAAGGCGTACTTGCCGTCGGGACCAACTTCGACGCAGTGGGGACTCTTCGGCGTCGGCACGTACTGGACGATTGGACGGTCTCCTTTGTTCAGGCGACTAGACATCGTCCCGTCGACGATGGGGACGCCGTTGACCTCCCGGTCGTACTGCCCGTTTTCGACTGCCTTCTCGATGGCGGGGATGTCGAACGCCTTGAGGTAGTCTCGGTCGTCGCGGGTCATCCCCTGGATATCGGTGGCCTCCTCGCTGTTGTAACAGGACGCGATCGCCCAGCGCCCCTCCTTGCCCGTGTCGACGATGTCGAGGTTGCCGTCGACGGACACCTGCCACTTCGTCTCCATCGTCTCCGGGTCGACGGCGACGAACAGCGACTCGTAGGCGTCGGGGTCGTTCACGGCGGTCCCGTCGTTGGGGACTGGCGCGCGGAACTCACCGTTGCCGAGGACGTACTTCGTGTCCGGCGAGAGGACAGTACAGCCGTGAATGGCCTGCATGTTCGGAACGTCCAGAATCGCGTCCGTCTCGAAGTACTTCAGGTTCACCCGGGCGATTCGGCCGTTGGCTTTGTCGTTGACGAACAGGTACTCGCCGTCGTAGTCGCCGTCGGTCTCCGAGAGGTTCGGGTGGTGGTTGTCACCCCACGTGTAGCCGCCGCCCTCCTCTAACAGCGCGCTCGTCTCGTCGTCGTAGCCGTAGCCGGACGCGCAGTCGGTGTTGAACACCGGGATACGGGTCAGTTCACGCATCGACGGAATGCCGACGACGCGCAGTTCCCCGGAGTGGCCGCCCGACCAGAAGCCGTAGTACTCGTCGTGCTCGCCCGGTGCGACCCGGTGGTCGACGCCGGACCCGGACGAGTCGGACTGTCCGCTACCGCTCCCGCCGCCGGGCGAGAGGCTCGAACACCCGGCGACTGCCCCCATCGCCCCGGCCGCGATGCCGGTCTTCATGAAGTCGCGCCGGTCGAGTTCCAGGCCGGCCAGTTCGAGCGTCGGCCCGTCGTCGTCGGGGACCGGTTCCTCAACCTCGGCCAGTACGTTTTCCAGTCGCTGTTCGTACTCGTCGACTACCGCTTCGGGACTGCGGCGCTCGCTCTCGTCGGTACCGGGGCTCATCTACACCACCTCCACCGTGCCGACCATCCCGTTCATCTCGTGGGGGATGCAGTAGTACTCGTAGGTGCCCTTCGTCTCGAACGTGTGCGAGTAGCTCTCGCCTTTCGGGACGTTGCCCTTCTGCCCGTTGCTGTAGCCGTCTTTGGCCGCCTGTTGGCTGTCGAAGTCGCCCGAGGCGAAGTACGCCGCACCGTCCGGAATCTTGCCCTCGTAGGCGGTCACGGTGTGGCCGATACTGCCGGTGTTCTTCCAGGTGACCTCCGTTCCCGCCGACACCTCGATGGTCTTCGGTTCGAACGCGAGTTCGTCGGTCATCTCCACCGTGCTCGTCTGTGCCGCGCCGCCGCCGCTCTGTTCGGTCGTCGGTTCGCTGCCACCGTCACCGCCGGACTCGCCGCCCTCGTCCGTGGACGACCCACCGCTGTTCGAACAGCCAGCGAGCGCGATGCCACCAGTCGTTACCACCGTCGCTCGGAGGAACTGCCGCCGTGATTGCGTGTTGCGGTTCATCGACATCTGGTGCTCGCTCCTCTGTAGCCATATACCGTCGAGCGGATTTCGACCACGTGGGAACGCGGGCGAACAGGTTCGCCCGCTTTTATACATACCCCCGAACGCCAGGAGCGAAAACCCAGTCACTCCTCCGAGCGGACGCCGACCTCCGCGTCGGTGAGGTAACACTGTGGGTCGGGCGCGAACAGGTCGTCGTGGACGGTGAGCGCCCGGAGGCGTGACCCACCCCGACAGATATCGCGGTACCGACAGTCGGCGCATCTGCCCGTCAACTGCTCGTCCCTGTTCCGGAGCGCACCCAAGAGCGGGTTCGACTCGTCGTCCCATATCGCGCCGAACGGCCGGTCGCGGACGTTGCCCAGCGAGTAACCCTGCCAGAACTGCGTCGGGTGGACGTTGCCCTGATAGTCGACGTTGGCCACGCGCTCGCCCGCCGGGTCGCCGCCGTTGACCCGGAGGTACTCGTGGATTCGCTCGGCCCGGGCCTCGCCGAGTCGGTCGCGGGCGTACTCGACCAGATAGCCCGCGTCGGCGTAGTTGCCGACCAGCAGCGTCTCGATTGCCTCGCCCCGAGCGTTGTACTCGCGGGTCAGGTCACAGACACGCCGGACGGCCTCCCGGCGCTCCGTCGGCGTCAGGTCGGCGTCCAGAATCTCGGTCCCGCGGCCGCCGTAGTCGAGGTGGTAGAAGCAGAAGCGGTCGAGACCGACGTCGGTCAGCAGGTCGACGACGCCCTCCAAATCGGCGGCGTTGTGGTCGGTGATGGTGTACCGGAGCCCGGTCTTGAGACCCGCGTCGAGGCAGTGTTCGATGCCGCAGACGGCCGCGTCGAACGCCCCCTCCTTGCCGCGAAAGTCGTCGTTGCGTTCGGGGAGGCCGTCGACGGAAACGCCGGCGTATTGCAGTCCAGCGTCCCGGAGCGCCGCGGCGCGTTCCGGGGTTATCAGCGTCCCGTTCGTCGAGAGAACGGGCCGCAGTCCCCGCTCGGCCGCGTGGGCGACCAGTTCCGCCAAGTCGTCGCGGACCAGCGGCTCGCCGCCCGAGAACAGGACTACCGGTGCGCCGTAGTCGGCCAGATCGTCCAAGAGTGCTTTCCCTTCCGCCGTCGACAGCTCTCCCGGTGCCGTCTCCGTGTCCGCCGAGGCGTAGCAGTGGGTGCAGTAGAGGTTACACTGCTTCGTGACGTTCCAGACGACGACCGGCCGGCGCTGCTTTCGCTCGGTTATCTGTGGCTTTCCGGACTCGCCAGCGGCGTCGTACCGGAGTCCGTCGCCTTCGGCGTCCGTGTCACAGAGCAGTTTGCTGACCGAGATCATCTATTCGAGAGCGCCGCGGTTTCGGTCGTTTGCCGCGTCACCTCGTCGGCCGGACAGAGCCACAGCGCCGCGGCGTCCCGTCCGACGTGGCGCTCGGCCCGTTTGAGCGCCGCCTCCCGCGTGGGCGCGGTGACACTCCCAACGTGTCTCGGCGATTCGGTGACATCCTCGCTGACGAACAGCTCCCACTCGCGAGCGGTACTCGCTCGCGGTGCCGTCACCTCGTGGTCCAGTTCCGGTGAGTCGTTCGGCATACCCGTCGGTTGCGCCTCCAGCTACAAACAGCCCACAGGCAGTTCCCAGCGACTGGGAACGCTCTCCTCCCGTTTTTCGGGACGAGGCGGTATCCCCCCGTATGCGAACACCCGTAGACACGGCCGAGCGCCCGCTGGTACTGATCTGGGAGGTCACGCAGGCCTGCGAACTCTCCTGTGAGCACTGCCGCGCCGACGCCCGGCCAGCCCGACAGCCCGACGAGCTCTCGACCGCCGAGGGAAAGGCGTTACTCGACGACGTTCGGAGATTCGGCGACGGCCAACTCGTCGTCCTCTCTGGCGGCGACCCGATGAAACGCCCCGACCTCGTCGAACTGGTCGACTACGGCACCGACCGGGGGCTCTCGATGACGCTGACCCCGAGCGGGACGAGCGAACTGACCGCCGACGCCGTCGAGAACCTCGCCGACGCGGGCCTCCGACGGATGGCGGTGAGTCTGGACGGCGCGGCGCCGGCGAGCCACGACGCTTTCCGCGGGGAGTCGGGGAGCTTCGAGGAGACGGTTCGGGCCGCCCGCGACGCCACCGCCGCCGGGTTGCCGCTCCAGATAAACACGACCGTCTGCGCTCAGACCGTCGACGAACTGCCAGCTATCGCCGACCGGGTCGCGGACCTCGGTGCGGTGCTCTGGAGCGTCTTCTTCCTCGTCCCAGTGGGCCGTGGACGGGTCCTCGATCCCATCTCGCCTGCGCGAGCCGAGGAGGTGATGGAGTGGCTACACGACCGCCGTTCGGAGGCCCCCTTCGGCATCAAGACGACCGAAGCGCCCCACTTCCGCCGGGTCGGTATCCAGCGGCGGCAGTCGGCCGACGGGGACGAACGGGCAGGCAACGCGAGGAAGCGCCGCGCTGGCATCGTCGCCGGCGACGGGTTCGCCTTCGTGAGCCATACGGGAGAGATCTTCCCGTCGGGGTTCCTGCCGGAAGCCGCCGGGAACGTCCGCGAGGACGACGTGGTGGAGGTGTACCGGCATTCGGAGCTGTTCACCGCGCTCCGCGACCGAAATCAGCTGACGGGGAAGTGCGGTGCCTGCGAGTACCGACAGGTCTGTGGCGGGAGTCGCTCTCGGGCGTACGCGACGACTGGCGACCCGCTGGCGAGCGACCCGCTCTGTGGGTACGTCCCCGAGGACTACGACGGCCCGCTTCCCGGAGAGGAACGAGCGGACGGCACGGCGTAGCTACGTGTTCCCCAGTGGGACACGCTGGCCGCACTATCCCGACGGGCGGTCCGCATAGTATCCTCACCCTTCCCAGCGCGTGAGAATTCGCGAGTGTAGTTTATATACCGTCACCGTACACTCTGTTGATGACAGCCGAAACCTACTCACGACGGACCGTCCTTCGAGCAGGTGCAGGCGTCGCCGTGGGCGGCGCTGCACTCGGAAACGTGCGCCCAGCACGCGGACAGACTGCCCTCGACGGGTGGTTGGACGGCGTCGAGAACTACGACGGCGTCGTCGACAAGACCGGGAGCGACTCGGTCACTATCGAAGTCGGCGTGAAAGCCAACGGCGGCAACTTCGGCTTCGGCCCGGCGGCCGTCCGCGTCGACCCCGGCACGACGGTCACGTGGAAGTGGGTCAACGGCAGCCACAACGTCGTCGACGACGCCGGCAACTTCGAGAGCGAGATGTCGGGCGAGACCGGCTTCACGTTCGAGCAGACGTTCGAGGAGACTGGCGTGGTGAAGTACTTCTGCCTCCCGCACAAGTCGATGGGCATGCGCGGCGTCGTCGTCGTCGGCGACGCCGAAGTCGGTGCCGCCGGCGGGGGCGACGGGCAGTCGAGCGGCGGGTCGGGGAACGCGAACGGCGACCTCAGCCCGGCAGACGTGGGTACGGCGGCGCTCGCGCTGTCGCTGGTCGCTGGCCTATTGTCGCCACTGGCCTTCGCTCCCGTCGTCAAACGAGACGACAGTCGGTAGCGGCGGCCGCCGGCCCGAACGTGTTCGGGGGAATCCTCCCTATCGAGCGGCGAGAATCCTCGTGCATGCAGTCCCCCGACCGTTCGATTGTACGAGAGACTGACGCACCGACCGACGCGCCCGTCGAGACGCTGGATGTCGCCGCCGCCGGTCCGCCCGCACCGCTCCGGCAGACGCTCGAACTGCTGCCGACCCTCGACGACGACGCGGTGCTCGTCCAGTACAACGACCGGGCCCCACAGCACCTCTACCCAAAGCTCGACGACCGAGGGTACGCCTACGAGACGGTCGAACGAGGCGATTCGGTCGTCACCGTAATCTGGCGGGAACCGTGACGCGCCAGTCGCCAGTGGCGGACGGTGAGCCGTCCCGGCGACGCGACCAGGCGGAAACCGTCCGCGACGAGGCCGTCGAACGCGCGTGCTCGCAGCTGCAGGCGCACGGTTCGGTCTCCGCGGAACAGCGGGCCGTCGTCGAAGAGCTGGCTGATCGCCTTCTCGAACGGCTGCTCCCGCTCTCGCTCGCTCTCCGGCAGTAGCGAGCGCTCGCGAAAAGTCGCCGAACTCGACGGCAGCGAGACCGGGTCGCCGACCAGCGCCTACGCCTTCGCAAGTACGACGAGCGCTCGCGCGTCCGTGACCGCTTCGGGCGATATCTGGCAGTCGCCGTCGAAGCGGAGAACGTCCCCCGCCGAGAGGTCGTGCGTCTCCTCGTCGAGGGTGAGCGCGATTTCGCCGTCGAGGACGTGAAAGAGAATCTGGCGCTCCGGGTGGTCGTGGGGCGGCACACGCTGGTCCGCCGAGAGAGACAGGTGAACAGTGCGGGGCTCGCCCTCGAACAGCGCCGCCCGTCCCTCTTCGTCCGCCGCATCGACGTTCGCTCGTTCGACGTCCATCCGACTCACTCTTTTGGGAGCGTCGCGACGAACTTTCCGGCGTCACGCCGCTCGCAGGTGTAGTTCTCGGCGTCGAACGCCTCGACTTCGGCCTGGAACTCGTAGAACAGCGGTTTCGGTTCGTGGTCGTTGACGATTTCCAGAGCGGTGCCGCTGTCGAGTGCCTCGAACGCCGCGTGAATCATCGGGTGGCGTTCGGGCGGCGGAACGTCGCGCAGATCGAGCGTGGTTTCCGGCATGCGACCGGAGATACCGCCCCAGCACCGGAGACGATTGCTGCGGACATGTTCGGGTCTGTCGTGATTCCTCACGTCTCCGGTTCGAACTCGCCCCGAGCGAGGCCACGTCTGACCGGGTCGTGCGCGGCGTCGTCCGGTGGCGGCGCGGTCACGAGCGTCGCCGCCAGCTCGGATTCGGCGCGGACCCCGCGGGCCTCGCCCGCCGGGACGACCACGACCGATCCCGGCTCGACGGAATGCTCGGTCTCGCCCTCGCGCACGATTCCCTCGCCTTCGTGGACCGTGATGGCCACGTCACTGTCGGGCGCGTGGACGGGGATGAACTGGCCGGGATGGAAGTAGCCCATGACCACTTTCTGCGCCGCCGACTCTGCGAGGACGTGTGCGCGGAATCGGTCGTCGTCGAACTCGCGTTCGCTGTCGAAATCTGTCGCGACCATACCGAGCAATCGTCGCCCGTCCGCCTCCCGATTGCCCCGAACACGTTCGGGGGCAGAGATAGACGCGGCGCTGCCGAACCGTCATCCATGAATCTCCCGCGACCGTTCGCGACGGGCGGTGACGAGACGTTCGACGATTACGACGAGTTCGTCGCCGACCACCTCCCAGACTCCGGGCCGTTTCTCGCAGGCAACGACGTACTGAGCGGCCGGGAACACGCCGCATTTCATCGCCTCGTGCGCGAGTGTTTCGAGGAGTGCGGCGTCTACGACGTCACCTTCGGCTACAACCTGGCCCGGCTCAATCTCGATCGCCGTCACCCCGACGCTGGCTTCCGCTACGCGCGGGAGGCCGACGACCCGTCGGTCCTCCGCGCGGAGTTCACGCCAACGACGGAGTTCTGCCCGCAGAGCGACACGCTCACGCTCGGCGCGTTCCGGGCGTGGAACGGGACTCTCGAACGCCACGAGTACGACCTCGTGCGCGTCCGAACGGCACCGATGCACCAGCAGGCGGTCGCCATCAACGAGCGATTACGCCACCAGGAAGAACAGTTCCAGGCGACGGGCGACCTGTCGACCAGCGACGGGAGCATCGGCGGGCTGTCCGGCGACACCCCCTTCTGACCGCTCACTCACAGCGTCGACGCACTCACTCTCGGTCCAGTAACGCCCGCGCCCGAGTCGGGGAGTACCTGCCGAGGAGAAGGCTCCCGACCGAGTGCTGGCTGTGATTTCGGAGCACGGACCGCATGTTCACGGCGAAGGCGACGACGCCGAGACCGACGAGTACGCCGCCGACGCCGCGGAGCGACCCCGCGACTCGGACGAGATCCGCCACGGCGAGAAGCGCCGTGCCGCTGACTAGTAACGCCGCGTCCGCGGCAGCGAGCTTGCTGTGGTAGAGGTCATCTATCATGGGTACGTCCTCGAACCCCAGTAGGTCGCTGTATCGGTGGACCCAGACGACGAACGGAACGACGTGATAGAGCGTCCCGAGGACGACGAACCCGATGGTCCCGAGGACGAGGAGGTGCGTGGTCCCCGGCCCGCCCAGCAGATGCGTCCGTGCGAGCGGCTCGGTCGCCCACGCTGGGACGGTCAGGAGCGCCCACGACGAGAGCGACGCCGCGACGACGGCGTATCGCGTGTGCATCGGCGTCCACTCGACTCGCATCTCCGAGAGTTTGCGGGCGAGTATCGTCCCGACCGAGAGCGCGGCGAGACAGACGAGCAGTCCGCCGAGCGAGGCGACCGGCTCCCAGTCGGCGAACCGACCGATAGCCAGAAGCGCGACGCCGACCGGATGACCGACTTCTTCGATTCGCTTGAGAGAGGTGTCGATACCGTGGAGTTCGGTCTGGGTGAACATCGTCCCGAGTTGGTACAGCGCGCCGTAGACCGTCGTGAGCACCGCGCCGAAGACGGCCAGCGTCGCGTGTGCCAGCACGACGTTCGACCGGCTCACCGCGTACTGAGCGAGGACCGGTCGAGTGAAATCGACGGCGAGCACGAATCCGAACGTGGTGAAGACGAGAAAGAACCCCAGCGAGAGGGCGAAGTGTCGCTCCGTGACGTCGAGACGGTCGACGCGGGCCAGCGTCCGACCGACGTTGTAGACGAACACCCAGAACCCGACGAGCATCACTCCTCCGAACACGGGTAACACGGAAAGCGCGCCGAGGAGGAGCGCGGCGACGAACCCGGTGAGTCCGACAGCGACGAGCGCGAGTTGGAGCGTCGCCAGTCGGCGCGAGTGAAGCGGGACGCCCGACCAGACGGGAACGAACTGCGTCATCGCGCCCAGTATCGTGACACAGACCCAGCCGACCAGAAACAGGTGGACGAGCGCGAGACGCCCCAGTCCGGGCACGACGCCGCCGACCAGACCGATGCCGACGAGCGAACCCGCCAACAGCGCGGTCAGCCCGACCCAGAAGTGGCGGAGCGGAACGGTCATCGGCGGCTGTAGATCGGTGTCGACGCTACCGGGAATGGCGGCCATAGCTCCCGATTCGGGCGAGACTGCCCTCTCGGTGTCTCCGAACATGTTCGTGTCCCATGTCGGTGGACGCTCCGGTAGGGGCGACGGTGCCGATTCGGTCGTACTGGGAGTTACTCGACGTGGACCCTCGTGACGTGGCCGCCGCAACCGCACCGCTCGACGTACTCGTATTCGATGGTGTCACCGTACGTCGTTTCGAGGTGGGAATAGAGGTACTCCTTCGGATGCCCGTGCGCGCCGTGTGTGACGAGGTTGACGTGGTGACCCAGTGTCGTGTGTTCGACGGCGTCGATGGCGTGGGCGAGGACGAGAGAGCGCTCCGCCGCGTGGTGGGGCTCCTCTAAGTTCGCCGACCAGGAGTTGTCGTGGACGCGGTCGGTTATCGGTTCGACGTCGCCGCTGGAGACATCACTCATAGCTAGACGCGGGAACTCGGACAGGGAGAACACTCGCCCGAACGTGTTCGCCTCACTCGCACCGCTTCGCGAGGTAGTCGAACTGGGCGTTCAGTTCGACGCGGCGCTGGCGGTCGATGACGGTGGCATCCAGTAAGGGACCGACGAGACGGGCCTGCAACGCGAAATCGGTCGTGGCGCTGACCGCGACGCCGTCGTTCGTCTCGGAGATGTCGTACCGAGTGACCATCTCCTCGAAGATGCCATCGCGTTGTTCGTAGGTCAACACCGAATTCGGGTCGTCGACGACTTCGAGGACCAACTCGATAGTGACGAGACCGACGCTGTTGGTGATAGTGACGACGTCGCCCTCGACGCTCACGTCGTCGAACCCGCCCGCACGCATGAACTCGCCGACGTCCAGTATCGCCGCGCGCACGCAGTCGGGGTCGGCGTCCAGGTCCCGCGTCACTGTGACGGTTTGCACGGGGACGACTTCGCGGCCCCCGCAGTCGAAGGTTCCGAAACGGCGCGGACGAGAGGCGAACATGTTCGGCAATACTCTTGGACGCGTGGGGCGAAGATGTTCGTATACAATGCCAGAAGCGAAACTCCGACTGACGATTCCACCGGATATCTGGATCGGCGACATCACTCGGGACCATCCCGAGACGCGGGTGCGAGTGCTCGCAGCGATTCCAGATGGGCTGACTGGCGTCGGTCTGGCGGAGGTGACGGGGCCGGGTGCAGCCGCAGTGGTTGCCGAGATGGCAGACGAGGAGGAACTGACCGATTTCGAGACGCTCCAACACCGAGACGGCGAGGCGCTCGTCCAGTTCGAGACGACGAACCCGCTGCTCCTGTTTCCCGCACGCGGGTCGGGGACGCCGCTCCAGATGCCGTTCGACATCCAGAATGGCGTGGCCAACTGGGAAGTCACTGCGCCGAACGACCGACTCTCGGCGCTGGGCGAGCAACTGGAGGAGTTCGGCATTCAGTTTACGGTCGACTACGTCCATCAGCACACGGCGAGCGAGCAGTTGCTGACGGACCGACAGCGGGAACTCGTTCAGACAGCCGTCGAGGAGGGATACTACGACACGCCTCGGGGCTGTTCGCTGACCGAACTAGCCGAGACGGTCGGTATTGCCAAATCCTCGTGTAGCGACACGCTCCACCGCGCCGAAGAGACGATAATCAAGTCGTTCGTCGAGCGACAGGTCACCGGCGAACCGCCGTCGGCGTGACCGTCTCCTCGGTGCCGAATTGCGCGTCGAACAGTTTGCCGATAGCCGCCGCCACGTGTTCCGCGAACGTCGAGCGATTGATACCCAGCGTGTCGGCGACCTCGCCGGCGTTGGCCCCTTTCGGGTACTCGAAGTACCCCATCTCGTAGGCAGTCTGCACGACATCGCGCTGGCGGTCGGTGAGTCTCTTTCCAGAGAACGACCCCCCGTCATCGTCTGCGTCCCCCACGGTCGTCAGCCGTCGGACGTTGACGCCGTCGAACGCCGCCCGGAGTCGCTCGACGACCGTTCGCACCGTCGCCAGTTCCTCGACGACGACGGTCACGAAGAGCGTCCCGTCCTCGGCTCGGATGTCGGTCGCGGGACCGGCTATCCGTTCGATGATCTCACAGACGCAGTCGCTCGCTGGGTCGCGCTCGAAGCGGTATATCGTCTCTGAATCGGTAGTAGCAACCACGTCGATACCTGGAATGGCCTCCTCGACTGACGCGTGCGCGGGGAGCCTGAACTCCTCGGTGATAACGCCATCACCGCGGAGTGACGTGCGGGCGACGTCCGTGACTCGCTCGCCCGACCGGTCCGAGGCTTTCGCGACCGGACAGCGACCAGGGGTGCCGACTGCGAACTCGACTACGAGTCCCATACGCCGAGCTACGCCGCTACCGACGAAGTGGCCGGCGGCGAACATGTTCGGGATCCGGTAACGCGGTCGAGGTACTACGCGAAGAGCTCGGTCGAGAGGTATCGTTCGCCAGTGTCTGGAAGGACGACGACGACAGCTTCGTCCGGTGCGTCGGTAGCGACTCGCTCGGCGGCCGCGATTGCGGCCCCCGACGAAATCCCGACGAGCAGTCCCTGTTCACTGGCGAGTTGACGAGCGGCCGCGGCCGCCTCGTCCGACTCGACGGTGTGGACCTCGTCTAACAGTTCGATCCGGAGTACTTCCGGGACGAACCCGGCACCGATGCCCTGTACCGAGTGGCTCCCCGGCTCGCCGCCCGAGAGCACCGCCGAATCGGCGGGCTCGACGGCGATCGACCGAACGTCGGCGTCGCGGTCCTCTTTCAGCGCCGCCGAGACGCCTGTGATAGTCCCGCCCGTCCCGACGCCCGCGACGACGGCGTCGACCGCTCCGTCCGTCGCTCTCCAGATTTCCGGGCCGGTCGTTTCCCGGTGGATGCGGGGATTCGCGAGGTTGGTGAACTGCTGTGGGACGAAACTGTTCTCCCGTTCGTCGGCGATGGCCTCCGCCGACTCGATGGCTTCGGCCATACCGCCGTCGGCAGACGTGAGGACGAGGTCGGCACCCAGCGCACGGAGGAGGGCGCGCCGCTCCTCGCTCATCGACTCCGGCATCGTCAACACGAGGTCGTATCCCTCAGCCGCCGCTGCGACGGCGAGCCCGATGCCGGTGTTACCGCTGGTCGGTTCGACCACCGTCCCGCCCGGCTCGAGGTGTCCCGCCTCACGGGCTCGTTCGAGCATGGCGACCGCGATCCGGTCCTTCACCGACCCGCCCGGGTTGGCCGCTTCGACCTTGCCGAGCAGGTTCGGCGCAAACGCGTCGAGTCTCAGCAGGGGCGTTTCGCCGACTAGCTCCGTAACATCGCTGGCTACGTTCATCGCACCGTATTTCTCCGCACCGACCTGTTACCTCCCACCCCCCGGATTGCGGGTATTTAAAACGAGAAATGACCGTATGAAGGCTGGCGGCGGGTGGCCGAACCTGTTCGGACGAACGGCTACACGACTGCGGTACCGACTACCCATCTATGTCTTCGGACACGACGCTTGACGTTCGCGACAGCGAGGACGAACCGTTCACTCGCATCGCAGCAGCCCTGTCTGACCTCGATCGTGACGAGACGCTCGAACTCGTCAACAGTTTCGAGCCGGAGCCGCTCTACGATGTCTTGCTCAGCCGCGGTTTCGAATACGAGACCGAGCAGGTCGCCGACGACCAGTGGCGCGTCCGCATCACCCGCGATTGACTACGAGGCGGCCGACGACCGTTGCGGACGGTGGGGTTTTCCGTCTCTCTCCCGTCAAGGTCTGGTATGGCCGGATTGATTCAGCGGACAGCACAGGCGATCGACGACATGTGGCAGTCGATATGGCACGAGTCGAGCCGCGCCGAGAAGATAGTGATCGCAGTTGTGCTACTCGTTACGGGACTGGCTATTCCGGTGATCCCGATCGTCTGGATTGCCCGGATCATCGCTAACTGAGCACTGCGGCGAGAAACGGAAGACGCTCCGCTCCGACTGGTGTCTTCGATCGACCGATTGCAGAGTAGCTATGTTGTATAGTCCACTTAGCTATAATTCATAGCTTATCCGAATGGCTATACTGTATAGCTTATCTGTATAGCTCAATTGTACTACCGGTGGTAGCGGGTGGTCCGGTTGGAATTCACCAGCCGACAGTTCCTTCGGGAGCAGTCGTCACCACTGAACCCGAGAAGAGACCCTACTGATTCCGTCGGATTCCGCGAGACTCACCCATGGCGAAGGTGGTCATATTCGGGTAGTCCGCGATCAGTCCGTCCGCGCCGAACTCGATGGGGTCCCGCGCTTCCCGCCAGGTGTCGACCGTCCAGACGTTCACTTCCCGGCCCTCGGCGTGAGCCGTCTCGACGAGGTCGGCGTCGAGTACACCGAGAGAGGGGTTGACCGCTTTGGCGTCGAGTTCGCGGGCGACAGCCAGATTCTCGGCGACGTTCCGTCCGAAGATCGGAGCCACGTCGATGCGCGGCGCGACGTCTTTTACCGCTCGAATAGCGTCCGGGTCGAACGAGGAGACGTAGAACCGCTTCGACTTGCACGATGCGATGCGTAGGGCACGCTCTGCGAACTCCGTCCAAGTGAGCGGGCCGGACGCCTTGAACTCGATGTTCATCGTGACGTTCGGGTCGGCCGCTTTGAGCACCTGGGCGAGCGTCGGAACCGTCTCACTGGAGCCGAGAACCTCGGCATCAAGGACTATCTCCGCGGGCGTCTCGGCGACGAGTCCCAATTCGTTCGTGAGGTCGTCGAGTCGCTCGTCGTGGAAGACGACTATCTCGCCGTCGCTCGTCGCCACGACATCGATCTCGATCCGGTCGGCTCCCAGTCGTGACGCGCCTTCGATGGCGGCGACCGTGTTCTGGGGGAACACGTCCCTGAACCCACGGTGTGCCGTCACGTACGGGCCGTCGCGTGACCCATGTCCTCGGTTCTGCTCCGTTCGTGCCGTGGTGGTGCCACTCGCCGCCGTCAGCCCGAGCATCGCCCCCGTGGCCTTGACCATGCTTCGTCGTGAGACGCGCTTCGCCAGATATGTTGTGCCTCGTGCCATCACCTATCTCGGCGCGGACGACCGGTATGAGAGTTTATATGAGGAATCTATCTCGTTCGGTACGTCTACGAGCGGCTATGCGCCGGCTCATATCGGTACCAAACCGATTGGAAGCAACGAATCGGTAGTCGGAACGTCCCCGTCTCGGACGGGGCTGTCAGGTGATTCGGCGGTAGTTGGCCCGACGGCAGCGCCGACGTATCACGGTTCCGTCTCGATCGGTCGGGCCCGCGGGCATGCCTGCGTCTTCCAAGCATGCAAGCAAACTTCCCAAGTGAAACGCGTTGCCACACCAGTCTATCGTTTATCCGATTCAGCGAGCGCGTCGGCGCTCGTCCGACAGTAGCGAGGGTCCACCGGGGAAACTATGAGTGCGAGCGAGCAGACGGAGAACGAAGGGACGCTGTTACAGCGAACCGGGTCCCGCCTCTCCGAACGAGTCGAACGGTGGATGCCGAGCCCGTTCATCTTCGCCATCCTCCTCACGTACATCGTTTTCATCATCGCGTTCCTCGTCCAAGGAACCGGGCCGGTACAGTTGGTCCAGTACTGGTTCGACGGCTTCTGGGTGTTGTTATCGTTTACTATGCAAGCAGTATTGATTCTGGTGACCGGGTTCGTGCTGGCCTATCACCCGTTCATCCAGAATCAGATAAAGCGGCTCCTCTCCATTCCATCGACTGCCAGACAGGGGATTCTGCTGGTAGCGCTAATAGCGATGGTGACGGCGTGGTTCCATTGGGGACTCGGTCTCATCGTCGGTGCACTACTGGCACGCGAGATGGGGCGACAGGCGAACGAGCGAGGGCTGAACATCCACTACCCGCTGCTCTGCGTGGCGGGGTACATGGGACTCGCGCTGACGTGGAACATGGGTCTCTCGGGGGCATCCGTCCTCCTGATGAACACCCCGGGTAACATCTTCATCGAGCAGGGGATCATCGACCAGCTCGTCCCCGTGACGGAGACGATATTCCACCCGTACATGGTGTCGCTGTTGGTGATTAGCATCGCCTACTCGTTAGTCGTGCTCTACTTCCTCTCGCCGCCTGACTCCCAGTCGGAGGGTATCACGGAGTTCCTGCCCGAGAGCGAGTTGACCGAGGCGAACGTCCGGGCCGGCGATACGACGGCGACCGACGGGTCGGGCGAGGCGGGTCCCGAGAAGGACCATGTCGGTGACGAGGCCCCGGACTCCCCGACGCCGTCCGACAAGATGAACAATAGTCGTGTGATCGGCGGCGTCATCGCGGTAACCGGCGTCGTCTTCGCCCTCTACACGTTCGCGACGAGAGGGCTAAACGCGCTGAACCTCAACACAGTGAACTTCGCGTTCCTGTTCATCGGGTTCGCCCTGTTCACGAGCCCGCAGGCCTATGAGGAGCGGTTCGCGGAGGCCGTCGACTCGACCGGTGACATCATCCTCCAGTTCCCCTTCTACGCGGGGATCATCGGGATGACGCAGAACTCCGGTCTCGCGGAGACCATCGCAGAGACCATCGTGGGAGTCGCCGGGCCGGAGACGTACCCCGCCGCCGTGGTCATCGTCTCGGCGGTCGTCAACACGTTCGTCCCGTCGGGTGGCGGCGAATGGACTGTTATCGGACCCATCGTCGTTCCCGCGGCCCAGGACCTCGGTGTCCCCCTCGGGCAGACGCTGGTCGCCTACACGTTCGGCGCGTCGCTCGCGGACCTCGTCCAGCCGTTCTGGGCGCTTCCGCTGCTGGCGATCACCGACATGCGCGCCCGGGACATCTTCGGCTACGCAATAATGATGCTGTTGCTGATGCTTCCGTTCGTCCTCATCGCCGTCATCGTCATCCCGTACGCCGGCGGCTTCTGGGCGGCAATCGTGCCGTTCTGACTGCGGTTCGTCACGACTCGGGAACGCGTCGCCAGTCGCGGCCCGCTTGAATTTCCCGGTCCAGCGAATTTATCGGAGGCCGTCGTTCGTCCGGTAATGAGCGACAAAGCGACCGGGCCAACCGATGGCACCTCGACGCTCAACGACGGGGTAACGCGGCGGGCGCTCCTCGCAGCGGGCGTGTTCGGATTCGGTTTCAGCGGGCTGATAGACGTCCTCGTGTTACACCACGTCCTCCAGTGGCACCATCTCGTCTCGGGCGTGTACCCGCAGGACACCCTCTCCGGGCTTCGGACGAACATTCTCGCTGACGGGCTCTTCTCTCTCACGATGCTCGTGATTATGTGCGTCGGCGGCGGGTTACTTTGGCAGTCCGAACGGCGAACGGACGTACCGCTGGCCTTGCGACCGGTGACCGGGGCAGCCGTTATCGGACTTGGCATCTTCGACCTCTTCGACGTGGTCGTCGACCACATGATCCTGGGCCTCCACCAGCCGCTCTCGCAAGCCGGCCGATACAACCCCCACTGGGCAGCAGTCAGTCTCCTCTTCGTCGCCGCCGGGTACTACATCTACAGGACCGGGACGGGGAATCGAGACGACAGCCCGACGGGAGCCACCTGAGCAGTCGTGGAGGATCGCAGTGTATGAGCGTGTGGACCCTCACGCTGAACTCCGTCTCGTCGCTCGCTCTCACACCACTCCACATCGGGCCAACGACGACGCCGGTCCCCGGCTGGCTGGTGCTGTTCGCCGCCGTCCTCGGCCTCTGGGCCGCCATCGCGGCCGGCGTCGTCCTCGGCGATAAACTTCTCGTCCGCCTCGGGGAGACGGAGTGACAGCCAGTTAGTCGCGGACAGTGACGGTGATACCCAGCGGTTCGTAGGCGTTGTTGCCGTACCCCTTCTGATTCCAGGGGTATTCGTCGTTCTCGATGCCCCGGCGGCCCGAATCTGGGTCGGAAATCGTCGCCGGTTGCGTTCGCCCTCGTTCGTCGGTCGCTCTGGAGAGAAGCGTGTGTTCGCCCGCCTCCGCTTCCCAGACGTACCGGAACTTTCGGACGGTGTATCGCCCGAGGTCCGGGCCGACAAAGTCCGCCTCGTCCCACGTCTCGCCGCCGTCGGTCGAAACCTCGACGCGTTCTACGGCGTCGTCGCCGGACCACGCGACGCCGGTGAGTTCGATACAGCTGTCCGACGCGGGGATAAGTTCCTCGCCGTCCTGCGGCGAAGTGAACAGTGACTTGACGAGTTGGTCGAAGAAGTAGGCGTTTCGAATTTCCTCCTCGGCTTGCATCTGGTCTTGCGTGTCGAATGTCTCGATGTCGGCGTAGCGCTTCGGTTCGCTGTCCTGGGCCGGGAGGAGCCGGTAGGAGGACTGTTGATACTCCGTGTAGTCCTGCCCGTCTCGCGATTCCCACGCCTCGCCGTTGACCATCTCGTCCATGACGTGCAACCGCTCGACCCATTTCACGCTGTTGTTGCCGAACCACCCGGGAACGAGCAATCGGACCGGAAAGCCGTGTTCCGCGCTCATCGGCCTCCCGTTCATCTCGTAGGCCAACAGACAGTCCTCCAGCGCTTTCTCCATCGGAATCGAGCGCGCGAACACGTCCTCGTCCTCCTTGGCCTCGCCGCCGACGGCCGTGAGCCACAGGCCGTCGTCGGTGGCTGCCCCGTGGTCGTCCAGAATCGCGCGAATCGGCGTCCCGGTCCAGATAGCGTTGCCGACGGCACCGACTGTCCACTGGTCACCCTCCGCATCGGGCGAGAAGTACGCGCGCCCGTTGCCCGAACACTCCATCATGTGCATCACGGAGTCGGTCGGATAGTCGTGCTTTAGCTCGTCCATCGAGAGGTCGACGGCCGACTCGACGAGACCGGTCAGCGAGACGGTCCATTCGCCCTCGTCGATGTTAGGCGTCCGATGGTGATTTCTGATGTAGTGTTGTTCGCGCGGCGTCAGGTAGTCTTCGAGGTGGGAACGCGACGCGGTCTGTGCGTTGTCGGGGTCGGTAGAGAGGACTTCGAGGCCGGGATATCGCTCCGCGACCGAGGAAGCCGAAGTGGAAGCCATGTCGTCCTCATCGCCGTTGCTCAGTGGCATTCGGGAGTGGCAATTTCCCAACGGCGATTATCTAGACTCTGCTTGCGTGTGAAACCGACATGCAGTATCGGGAGCCAGCCGCGCCCAGTCGAGCACTGTCGGAGACCATAGCCGCCAAATTCCGCCGCCGGGCCGTCCGTGGTCTCTTCAGGCTGCATATATATCACTCGCAGCTTCAAGCGGAGTGGGTAACCCGTTTAGGCTATTTCATACAGACGAGAACGTGAGGTCCTACACTGGTGAATTCAGGAACTACTGACCAACAGTTACGAGGAGCGACGCTATCCGAGTCGGCGGATAGCCAGTACCTCGTCGTCTCGAACAGGGAGCCCTATCGCCACGACCGGGACGGGACTGACATCACCGTCGACCGACCGAACGGCGGTCTGACGAGCGGCTTAGACGGCGCGATGCGGCGGCTCGGCGGGACGTGGATCGCCTGGGGCGACGGCGACGCCGACCGAGAGGTCGTCGACGACGAGAACCGCGTCCAAGTCCCGCCCGACGCCGACGAGGACCAGTACACACTCGAACGCGTCTGGCTCTCCGAGGAGGAGCAAGAGAACTACTACCTCGGGTTCAGCAACCGGGTCCTCTGGCCCGTCTGTCACTCGGCGCTGACCAAGATAGAGAGCGAGCGCCAACATTGGGAGGCCTATCGCGACGTGAACCAGCGCTTTGCCGACACCGTTGCCGAACGCGTAGACGAGGAGTCGGTCGTCTGGTTGCAGGACTACCACTTCGGCCTCGCTCCGAGCATGATTCGGTCGCAGACGGAGCACGATCCGGCCATCGCCCACTTCTGGCACATTCCGTGGCCCGGCCCGGACGCATTCAGAGCGTGTCCGCACGGGGAGGAGATACTGCGCGGCTTGCTCGGAAACGACTTGCTCGGCTTCCACGTCGACCGATACTGCGAGAATTTCCTGCGTTGTGTGGACGAGCTGATCCCCATGGCGACGGTGGACGTAGACGCTGGCATCGTCCACCAACCGGACGGACGGCTCACCGTCCGGTCGTTCCCGCTCGGCGTGGAAGCGGACCGCATCCAGAAGCAGGCTACCGAAGCGGCGTCACACGACCGCTTCAAAGAGTTTGCCGACGAGCACGGCATCGACGCCGACGGGATGCTAGCACTCGGCGTCGACAGACTGGACTACACGAAGGGAATCCCCGAGCGCCTGCAAGCACTCGAACGGCTCTTAGAGGAGCAGCCGAACCTGCGCGAGTCGTTCACGTACGTGCAGGTCGGCTCGGAGAGCCGATCGGAGATTCCCGCCTACGAGCAGGTTCAGGCGCAGGTGGCCGAAGCGGTGGAGCGCATCAACGATCGGTTCGGAACCGGCGGCTGGCAACCGGTCGTCTACGAGACGGGCTACGTCTCGAACGAGACGCTGTACGCGCTCTACCGGGAAGCCGACGCCGCGCTCGTCAGTCCGATCCGCGACGGGATGAACCTCGTCGCCCAGGAGTACGTCGCCGCACAGGCCGAGGGCCCGGGCGTGCTCGTCCTGAGCGAGCAGGCTGGGATCCACGACCGAATCGGCGACGACGTGCTCTCGGTGACGCCCCAGAACACCGACGAGTTCGCAAGCGCTATCCACGAGGCGCTCACGATGTCCGATACGGAGCGAGAACGCCGAATGACCACACTTCGCCGCGAGATTCAGCGCAACGACCTCGAATCGTGGACGGAAGCAATGCTCGACGAGATTGCCGTCGTCGACGCGTCGCGGAACGGGCGATAACGCCGTGCCCGAAATGACCGCACCGCCGTCGGCGCTGTCGAACCGAGACCGCATCGCTCGCACGCTCGACGGGAGCGACGGGCTACTGCTTGGCGTGGACTTCGACGGCACGCTCGCCCCAATCGTCTCCGACCCCGACGACGCGACTATCACCGACAGCGCGCGTGAGTCACTCGTCGACTTAGCGAGCCATCCTCGCGTGACCGTCGCCGCGGTCAGCGGCCGCGAACTCTCCGACCTCGTCGACCGGGTCGATATCGAGGGCCTCGTTTACGCCGGGAATCACGGCTTGGAGATCCGGGCGGGCGACACCACGTTCGTCCACCCGGCAGCCGCGCGGCAGCGAGCGCGCATCCAGCACCTGAGCGAGCGGCTCCGGGAGCGCCTGGCCGAGTTTCCGGAGTGTACGGTCGAGAACAAGAGCCTGACCGCGACCGTTCACGTCAGAGGGAGCGACCACGCAGAGCGGGTCGCTTCGGCGACCGAGACGTTCGTGGCGAACGCCGAGACCGATATCCGAGTCGTCCCCGGAAAATGCGTGCGAGAGTTGCGCCCGGCCGTCGAGTGGGACAAGGGCGCGGCGATGGAGTTGTTAGCCGAAGCCGCGGCTAATGGGTACCGACCGCTGTACATTGGCGACGACACGACCGACGAGGACGGGTTCCAAGCGGTGCAACCCGACGGCGTCGCCGCGAAGGTCGGCACCGCCGCGGAGGCGGGGACGGCGGCGGATTTCAAGCTACACGAACAGGCGGCGGTGCCGCGGCTGCTCGACTGGCTGGCCGAGTACGCCGACGAGCGATGGACGGCCGACCGACAGTCCAGCCCTTCGACACGGCAGTTGCGCGCAGACGACCTACGGGTCGCAGAAGATTCCTTCGTCGTTCGGGACGAGTAGTCCTGAGAGTCGGGCAACCTGGCGAGCTACTGTCGCCGGTCCGCCGCGTCGCTTTCGAGGTGTTTGCTCGTCCACTTCTGTATCGGGTCGTCGGTTTCTGCCATCCACTCGTCCAGTAGCCCTCGTAACCGGTCGCGTTCGGACTCGTACTCGGGATGGTCGACGAGATTCTGCAGTTCGTGCGGGTCCCGTTCGAGGTCGTACAGTTCGTCGATATCGGGGGCGTTGAACACGTACTTGTAGCGCTGGGTCCGCACCATCCGCTGGGAGTACAACCCCATCTCGTCGCCGTGATACTCTGCGAAGATTGCTTCCCGCCGGCCGTTCTCGCGATCGTCGAGAAGCGGCCAGAGGCCCCGGGCGTCGACGCCGTCGGGTTCGGGCACGCCGGCCAGGTCCAGGAACGTCGGCATGAGGTCCATCAGCGAGACGAGGGCATCGCATTCCTGCCCTGCTTCGACGCCAGGCCCGCGCATCATGAGCGGAATCCGGTACGTGTCGTCGTACATGAACGGCCCCTTGTTGAACTGCCGGTGGTTTCCGGTGAAGTCACCGTGGTCCGAAGCGTGGACGACGAGGAGGTCCTCGCGGAGTCCGTACTCCTCGACCGCGTCGAGAATCCGGCCGATCTGGTCGTCGATGAGGTCGACGAATCCGAAGTACAGTGAGACGGCTTCGGCCCACTCGTCCCACGTCAGGTGGTCGACGCCGCGGTATTCGAGATAGTTCTCCTGCACCTGTGGTTTGTCCGCGAACGTCTCCTGATAGGACGGCCAGCGCTCGATGTCCTCGGGGTCGTACTTCGACGCGTACGGTTCCGGGACGACGTAGGGATGGTGCGGGCCGAGAAAATCCGACCGATGGAAGAACGGGTCGTCCTCGGCGGCGGCCCTCTCCAGTCGGTCGATGGTTCGCTCGGCGATGTAGTACGAACGGGTCGCCTCGACCGGAATCGGCGACTTGGCGGCGATGAGACTCTCCTCACCGTCGCCGTGTCGGTTGTAGAGGGTGTCTTCGAGTTCGATATCGTCTGAGTCGATGCCCATTTCCGCTCGGTATGAGCGAAGGCCCCCCTCCAGATGCCCGTTGTGAGCGTCGCTCGCTCCCATGTAGTCGAAGCCGAAGTCCGCGGGCGTAGCGTTCTGTCCGACGTGCCACTTTCCTACGTAGGAGTTATTGTATCCAGCGTCCCGAAGCAACGCTCCGAACGTCGGAACCGAGGTGGAGAGATCCGTCTGGATGGCATCCTGTTCGTGGACGTTGTTGAGAAGACCGTGGTTGTGGGGATAGCGCCCCGTCAGCAGCGACGCTCGCGCGCTGCTGCAAATGCTGATTGGGGTGTAAGCGTGGGTAAAGCGTACACCGTCCGCACAGAGCCGATCCAACGCGCCGGTATCGACCGGCGGGCCAGTCGGCGTCGTGACGTCGTACCGCTCCTGGTCTGTCAAGAGCAGGAGGACGTCGTCCCGAGAGTCGTCTCGTAACATCACTTGACTCGATAAACACTGACTGACGCTTTATTAGTATTATTGCGCGCTTCGTACAGGTCACAGGCGCAACGAGTAGTATCGAGAAATAGTCGCTGGGCGGGACGCCTCTGCTGGACCGACGGCAGCGTTACATGTACCCGAGGTCGGCCAGTCGCTGTTCGGTCGATTGTTCGACGGAGACGCTCTCTTCGGCCTCAGTCTCCTCGAACGACGCAGCCCACTCCTCGAGGGTTGCTTCGAGGTCGGCAACGCGTTCGGTCGCCTCCTCCGCGATGTCGTGTGTCTCTTTAGGGTCGGCGGCGACCCGGTAGAGTTCCTCGGTTCCGTCCGAACAACGGACGTACTTGTGCGTCTCCGTTCGAACGGCTTGTATCGACCGCTGAAGCTCGTAGATGCGGTCGGGGATCTCGTCGAATCGCTCTTCGAGTTTCTCGACAGGCGGCCGGGGGGCGGCGTACTCGGCAAACACCTTCGACCGCGGACCGCCGTCGGCCGGAGGGTGAAACGACTGTCCTTGGAACTCCTCGCGAGCGTCCGGAGCCCGAATGCCGGCCGCGTCGAGGAGCGTCGGTGCGAGGTCGAGCGTCTGCACCAGCCGCTCGCCCGTGACAGCGTCGTCGTCAAACTGACCGCCGCTGAGGACGAGGGGGACGTGAAGTACCGTATCGTACAGGGAGTACTGGTGCCCGAGGAACCCGTGTTCCCCGATGTTCTCGCCGTGGTCACTCGTGACCGCCATGACCGTCTCGTTCCACTCGCCGGTCGCTTCGAGGGCGTCGGTGAGTTCGCCGAGCTGGTCGTCCATGTAGGCTATCTCGGCGCGGTACAGTCGCCGCAACACGGCCAGTTCCTCGGTTGAAAGGTCGAACTTCTCGACGTCGTACTTTCTTGGATCCTGCGGAATCGCCATCGCCTCCTCGTAGGACCAGCCCTCGGGAAGGAACTGCTCGGCGTACTCCCGTGGCGGGCGATACTCGAGGTGCGGTTCGATACAGTTGACGAACAGGAAGAACGGTCGGGTCTGATTACGCGTCTCTAACCACTCTCGAATCCACTCGATGGATTTCTCCGCGCCCTCGTCACCGGCGGGTTCAGAACCGCTACCGAGACAGTTCGATAGCGCCTCGGAGAAAGAGAAGCCGGGACCGTCGGACCCGAACGGATTCCGAAACAGGTCACCGAGCGTCTCCCGGTCCTGCCACGACCCGTCGCGCTCGTGGAATGTCTCGAAGCCCCGAGAGAAACCGAACTCCTCGGTGATCCAGACGTTGTTCGAGACGCCGACGGTTTCGTAGCCGGCCGAGCCGAACAGTTCCGCGATGGTCGGCAGTTCGCCGTCGAGTCGCGTCCGCTTTCCGGTCGCGCGGTGTTTCGATGGATAGGTTCCGGTAAACAGCGACCCATGTGATGGGAGCGTCCACGGTGCCGTAGCGAAGGTCTGCCCGTACTCGGTTCCCTCCTCGGCAAGCGCCGCTCTGGTTGGCGAGACGTCGCTGTCCGCTGGGACCGTATCGAGCGCTCGCGTCGTATCCATTACGAATACGACCACGTTCGGACGGGAGTTCTCCCGTCCGCCCTTCGTGTGGGCACTCATCGGTACCCCTCCAGCCGGCGACTGACGCCGGGTAAGACGGTGTTGAACACGTTGTATAATCGACCGATAGCTCTATCGAGCTACTGCTTGCCTATGCGCGGCGAATCCGGGGCCGAAACGGATGTGACATAGACCCACGATTGTTGACTGGGAAGGAAGGCCCGCTCGAGGAGCCACATCGCCCGTTTCGAAGCCCATCGTGAGGATGGGTCTCGCAAGGCGAGGCTTTGGGGGGAGCGGTGTGCGTTCTCCGCCGGTCTCTCGGCTCGTCGCTACCCGTTCACTGGGTCGGACCGCCGACCGAAGCCGAGGCCGATTCCGACGAGTACGAGGACGACGAGTGCCGTTAGACCTGGTTTCTCGACTGCGATAGCGAACGCCGCTTCGAAGAACGATTCCTCGCGGCCGTAGTAGACGAGCGCCCCCGTCGCGGCGTAGAAACCGGTCGTGCCGACCGCCGTGAAGACGCCGAATTGCGCCGGATTCATCTCGGCGAATCCCGCCGGGATAGAGATAACTGAGCGAAGGACGGGGAGAAACCGCCCCCAGAGCACCGACGACTGGCCCCACCTTTGGAACCACGTCTGCCCCCGTTCTATCTGCTCGTCCGAGACGCGGATACGCCTGCGGAGCCAGCCGTGCTCGCCGGGACGAGTGCGGTAACAGACGTAGAACGGGACAAACGCGCCCACCGTCCCGCCGACGGTGGCAGCCAGCACGAAGACGAGCAGCGACACCGGGTCGGTTATGAGCAGTGCGGCGGCCGCCGGAACGACGACCTCGCTCGGCAGGAACGGAAAGAGCATCGACGTCTCTAGAAAGGTGAATAGACATAGCGCCAGCGGGCCGTAGAGGCGCAAGAGATCCAGCGCCACAGCAGTCGCGTCGACCATAGGAGCGGTTGGGGGCGGCGCCGTAACACCCTTCTGCCCGCGAGCCGCGCGGCGGGCGACGAGTCCGAGGTGGTGAGCAGAGCCGCGGTGTATTCAACGCCGCGCCGACTAGCGAGGATATGGACGTGTTCGTCTACGGGACGCTCGTGCAGACACAGACAGCCGCCGCAGTACTCGACGAGTTCGAGTATCGCGGTCCGGCCACAGTCTCGGGCCTGCACCGCGTCGAGGGTCGATATCCGACGCTCGCCCCAGGCGGATCGACCAGCGGCCGACTGCTACACACCCCCGAGATCGACGCGCTCGATCGATACGAGGGCGTCGAATCGGCCCTGTACGTCCGCTGTACGCTCCCGTTCGAGGGGGATGAGACGGGAGATACCGTCGAGTGTTATCTGGGGGACCCAACCCCGCTCGACGCCCCCGCCGAGTGGCCAGGCGACGGCACCTTCGAGGAACGAGCTAGGCGCTACTGTCGAAGCGAGCGCGTCCTCGTCAGACGGGAGTAATCGCTGCCGGTCTCTCACGGAGGTGAAACGCGCCGGGCAAGAACATCCCAGCGCGGTCGGGGTCAAGGTGTCCGCAACCATACTATATTTCTTAAATGCGAGATTTATTTTGGCTGTTATCGGGAAAATAAAATTGCTAATTCGCAGACGAGCCGCTGTTAGGCGAGTGTTTCCCCGGAGGTCGCGTTCGAACCGGGCGAGTATCCGGCAATACGCACTTTTCTTCTAGAACAGCCAACACTTATACGGTGAACTAGACGATGAGCTCACAAACCTATGGCTTCCCACGGATACGGTCTAGCAGAACCTGGGGAGAAGCGGCTGCAAGCGGCCTGATCGCCGGTGCCGGCATGGGCCTGATAATGCACTTCGTGATGGGCGCGATGCCGTTGATCGGAGCGCTCTACGGGCAGCCGACGGTCGCGGCCGGCTGGCTCGCACACCTGTTCCACAGCGTCGTCTTCGCACTGGTGTTCGCCGCTGTCCTCACGAGACCAACCTTCCGCGAGTACGAACTCTACGGAATCGTCGGGCTCGGGGCGGTCTACGGAATTATCTTGGAACTCGTCGCCGCCGCGTTCGTCCTGCCCGTCTGGGCAAACGCGGTCGGGGCCGCGGAGCTCCCGGTTCCGTTCTTGGTCCCGATCGGGTTCCTTACGCACCTCGTCTACGGAGTGCTCCTCGGAGCCGTCTTCGGACTGCTGACGATGCGCGAACGGTCCCGGTTGGTCGCGCCGGTCAAAGAAGCGGACTCGTGACCGGGACGGACACTCGATACACTCCGTTTGTCGGTCCGATGCTCCGACGAACGTACCACACGACTACTGATAGCAGCCACTTACATCACAGCGACCGTAGCTATAAACGCGGCACGGTCGTATCGACCCCTCGATGGATTTCCCCGCCCGTCTCGGTGGCTTCGGGACATGGCAGCTCCTGTGGGTACTCGTGACTGTCGGCCTCCTCTTACCGTTCGAGAACGCGTTTCCTCCGTCGCTCAGAGTTTTCGAGATGGCGTTTCTCACCTGGTTCATCGGCTTTCTGGTCGGTGTCGAGCTCCTCGTTTCGGACGGTGCCGCTCAGTCGATGCGGCAGAAACGCTACGTCGTCGTTGCGGGTGGCATAGCCGTGACGGTAGCCATCGTCGTTCGGCACGTCTTCTTGCTTCGTCTCTAGTCCTATTCGAGGTTGTCGCCGGTCTCCCAGGACGATGCCACCCGAATCGGGTCTCCCTCGAACTCGCCGAGTATCGTGTTGTTCGTAAACGAGCACGTCTCGAACTCGCCGTCACGGGCGTATATCGCACTTCGTATCGTCTCGTCGTCGCTTTTCTCGTGAAACGTGTTGCCTCGAACCTGTAGCCCCTCGATTCGATTCCCGTCGGTGGTACAGGTGATACCGTCGCGATACGACCCGCGGACGATATTGCCGTCGACGTGGTTGGCTATCGAATCGACCCCTTTCCTCGCCTGAACCGTAAGACACGGATTGTGAGGCCGATATTTCGAGATGTCGTTGTCAATTATCTGGTTATAATCGCCCCGGTCGATCTCAACGTCGACACCGCCATTGGCGTAGAACTTGCTGTTGGTGACGATGTTCGCGCTCCCGCGGATTCTGATCGCGTATCCGGTGTTCCGGCCGAACCAGCACGAGTCGACTCTCGTGACACCGACAGCGGGTCCCGCCCGCCGGTTCAGCCCGATTTGTAGCGCATCCCTGTTGGACCCGACGAACCGACACGTCCGAAAGTAGTTGTCGTCGGTGGACGCTGCCGACCCCGCCAACCAGAACGCCTTGTCCTCGGCGTTGACGAAGTCGCAGTCGACGAACCGGCCGTTCCAGAACGCGCCGTACACCAGGCTGCCACTCGCGTTGTTCGCCTTGTTGCCGTCTAGTGTCAGATTCTCCAGTCGAGCCTGCATGCAGTTCCTGTCGGGTGGATTTCGACTCGTTATAAGGTCCGTGTTCGCGCCGTCCGCCAGTTTGAGCACCGTCGCGTTGCGGCCGGTCCCGACGAGCTGGACGCCGTGGTCTACCGTGAGAGCCGACCCGCGGTACTCGCCTCGTCCCAGCGTAATCGTCACGTTCGGCGCGTGCTGGTCGACGATTCGCTGGATACCGGTGATACCGTCGCTCGGCGGAACGTGGTAGACGTTTCCCGACTCGTCCGGGGCATCCACCTGTGCCGCCGACCCCGAGTCGGATCCGCGGGTGCGAGAGTCGATGGATTGCCAGCCCAGAGCGCCCGCTACGAAGCCGAGAAATCCTCTACGTGTCCTACTCATGCTCAGTCACTGAACGAGAAATACGGGAAGTAGTAACATAAGTCATTGTTCTAACATCATTGCGCGATTATTACGCATATTGGTCAGCGCGCGTCGGTGTGACTGCTAGCAGTTCTCGGACGGCCCTCGCTCGCGAACCGTGGAGCGTGACCGATAGACGGCGGCCGTCCCGCTGGCGTAGATGCGGTCCGACGGGCGTATGACCTCCCGATAGAACGTCGTCTCACGCGGTTCGATGTAGTTTCGACTGCCGACGGCCCGTACCATGGGGCGGTCGCTGACGTAAATATAGGACCGACAAGCCAGTCGGGTCTGCGCTGGCCAGACCAATCCGACTTGCCTCGACTCTATGACTTCGCGAACCAGTAGTCCATCTCTGCTTTTCACCTGCGACCACTGGTTGAACACGGCGACATCGGTTCCGCTCTGAACGTTCGAATCGAGCCACCGCGTCGCCGCCACCTCCGAGGAGTCGTACACCGGCCATCCCGCTTCCTCGTCTAAGTTGATGCTGTAGGACGGTTCATCCGCCCCCGTGAACGTAAACGCGCCACCGGAGCTGAAGACGAACAGCACCGCAAGGAACACGGCGAACAGGCGGAGAGACGTCTGCCGCGAGGGGAAGACAGCTGGGCCGGAATGCGCCGCGGCGAGGAGCTTCCGCGGCACTAGCGTCACTCCCAGTAGCAGGGTTCGAAAGCCGGTGACGGTAAAGGGGGCGAGCGTCGCTAAGACGAGGAGGAGAATTCTGTCGAACCCTAGTCCGTACGATAGCAGCAGTCCCGAGACGAGAAAGGCACAGAGAAACGTCGCCAAGAGGACGTACTCCGGGTCCGTCTCGGTGTCTTCGCTGAACGAGATGGCGTACCCGGTTCGCAACACGCCGAGTCCGACGCATCCGACCAGTATCGCAGACAGGGCTTGATAGCCGAGCCAGACGGACGACCGAAACGTCTTCGTCGCGTAGCCGACCCCGCTCCGGCCGGAGATATCGCCGAAGTTCGTCACCATCGCGCGACCGATTCGGACGACTCGCTCGAAATTTGTCCCGTCAGCGGTAAAGAGGTACCACGCCACCCACCCGACTGCGAGCAGTTGGACGAGCGTGGGTCGGACGAGATACTCCTCGGGAGGGTCGACGACACCGAGACGAACGGCGAGTCGAACCGAGACCACCACCGCTCCGAGAAAGAGAACGAACAGCAGACTGAACCCGTAGTGGGAGACGAGGAACATCCCGGCGAAAGCGACCGAGAGCGCCCGTCCCCGCTTCCCCCCAAACGAGCGGTCGAACGCCGTCAGGAGGAGCAAGACCAGGAACAACTGACTGAACACCTGCTTACCGGGGATGTTCTTGAAGTAACCGTAGTAGAATATCAGAGCGTACGGCGAGAGGGCGGCGACCCAGTCGTCGGCGAACTCCACACTCGCGAGGTGATACACCGCGACGGGGAGCAGTGAGGCGAGGACGGGGAACAGCAACTTGAATATCCAGACGAGTTCGAGTCCCGTCACTTCGGCCGCGACGGCGGCGAGAAACGTCACCGAGAGCAGCGAGTTCGTCGGACTGCCGAACCCCGGGTCCCAGTGACCGTCCGCGAGAATCGTGTGTGCGGTGGCGTACTCGAAGTGGACGTCCCACCCCCAGATGTGCGACGTTATCAGCGTCATCTGGAGCAACACCGCCACGGCCACCGCCCAGATGGCGAACGGATGGAGTCCGGACGGGACGACGCGGACAGCGACGAGGAGGACGACGACTGCGACGAGCGCGATGAAGACGAACATCGGGACGCTGTCGTCGGCGACGTTTCGGGCGTACGCCGCCGAGATTGCCACGAATGGGAGGACAGTGAGGAAGACCCCCGACAGGAGCATTCGCCGCGAGAAGGCGGGAGGGAAGCACGAGCTCGGTTCCTGAGCCGAATCCGACAGCAAGACTGCGCCGCTCAGACCGAACAGTACTCCCGCGTGGACCCACGGGACGATGGCTAGAGGGTGGTCGCTCCCGAGAGCGGTGAACAGGTAGTTCGTTCCGAGCGCCACCAGAACGAGAATGGTGATGCTCACCCCCACTGCCAAAAGGAGCAGCTTCGAGAAGCGAACGCGGGTCACCTTGGCGAGACGTAACACGAGATATCCCGGCGCGACGAATCCGGCGACGAATCCGAGGACCGCACGAATCGGCGCGGCCTGTCTCATCTCCGGCGTTATCTCGAAGGTGAGTAGCGCCACCGCCAGCACCATCGCGAGGAGGGCGATTTTACCGTCGATCCCGTTCTTGGTCTGCATCTGTACGTTGCGTGAAGTCATGAATGGGAAGCGGAACGGGTAGGATCGGGAATGGTCATTGCGCTATGTGTCTCGAATCGTCCGCTTCGAACGTCTCGGCCAATGGGCTCCTGTCGACCGTACAGCACGCGTTTTCATCGTCCCCCTGTGCTCGTTTGACAAGACGCGAACCGAAAGTGGAAACGAGTTCGTTCGCTCTCCCCGACAGCGTTTCCAAGTCCGGGCCGCTATTTGAGTACGACCAGTCCGATTCGGGTGGTTGGTCGACAGCTTCTGAAAACGGAAATGCCCTTTTCGGGACCGGGTGGGCCCGGCGAGGCGTTCGACCGCCGGAATAGTCCGTAAAGAGGGGCAGGGAGACCACTGTCTTCGAGCACGAGTCACGTTAATAGAGTAGTAGCAAACGCTATCACCACTTCGTTCAATTTTCCCTACCGTGCGAAAATGAGGAGTTTATCCCAGTTATATGATATTCTACCGTCTCGTCCCGGAGACGGCTATGTACGGGTGTAATGGGCGGACTCGTGCCGTGGGCTGTCGTTACTCGGAAGTAATCACCGGAAACGTCGATGTATCACGGCGGTACTGAGAGCAGTGCGAAACGGTAGTAAACGGAGTTCGGACTCACGCTCGCTCGAACAACCGATCGACGAAAGGACGAAGCGCGTCGCCGTGGAACCGACATCGACGAGAGCTATCAGTTGGTACGATACCGGTACCGAACGCACCCGAGCGCGTAAGTGCTGCTTCTTATAGTTGCCCCGAGGTCCACCGTTCGGCGAGGGCAGCGGTAGTACTGGTAGTGTAGCGTCACTATGGCCGGCAATAGGTTCTGACGACCGGCGGTAACTTCGGAGTTCGGGTTACCAGCAGGCAGCAGTTGTGCCACGTACTAAGCCCCGTCTCGGGAAAGTCAGGCAGAATATATCACATTTAGTAATAGTAACAGCACGCCGAGTCGAATAATATCATACGTGTTATAATACCGCGCTACTATAATACCTATTTGATTTACGCAACGCTACTCGTCGAGTATTCGCAGCGGTTGCAGATACGGTATTGTTAATTAAGTTACCTGTATTCGAACGGCTGTTTTGGCGTCGTACGGGCCAGTTCGCCCGTGGATGCCAGACGATCAGTTTGACTGTGATAAGACATGGCACGACCCGACAATCACCAAGACGATACGCCGGCTTTTCTCTCGTCCGGCGAACCGGCGGTCGGAATACTGGCGAGTGACGAGTACGCTGAGTGGGTAGCGGGAGAGATTATTCGTGCACGCAGAAGCGGGCATCAGGTGTTCGTCGCTGGGACAGGGGACACTGAACGGGACTGGCAGATGTATGCACGCGCGCTCGACGCGACAATACTCGAACAGGAGCGGCGCACTGACGGGACTGTTTCCCTCCGACAGCAACTGAGAGACGCCGCGTGGAAAGAGGGCTTTCCGGGCCTCATCGTACACACCGATTCACCAAAGCGGATCGACCTGGAACGAAGCATCGAGGAGCTCCAGGCGACGGATTCCTACACCGTCGATGCGTACGTCGATCCCCCCGTGTCCGGGGAGACGACAGTGCTCGCCGGGATACCCGCGTACAACGAGGAAAACACCATCGAAGAAGTCGTCACGGAAGCGGCCGAATACGTAGACGAAGTTCTGGTAGTAGACGATGGAAGCGACGACCGGACGGCGCTCGCGGCCAAAGCGGCCGGAGCGGCCGTCGTCGAACACGACTACAACCGCGGATACGGCAGCGCTCTCAACACCCTGTTCGAGCAAGCCAGTCGAGCCAGGGTCGACCACCTGGTCGTGCTCGACGCGGATAGCCAGCATGACCCCGCCGATATCCCGAAACTCGCCGACTCCCAGCACCGAAACGAGGCCGAGATTGTCGTCGGAAGCAGGTTCGTCGAGGACGGGACGATGAACGCGCCGTTCTATCGGCGCGTCGGGTTGATGGCGATTAACTCCCTGACGAACATCAGTCACGGCGCGATTCACCCCCGTTCGTGGATCAGAGACACGCAAAGCGGATTCCGAGCCTACTCGCGGAAAGCGATACAGAGCCTCGCGTCGGACGACGCTATCAGCGCTCGGATGAGCGCCAGTACCGACATTCTAAACCACGCTCGTCGGAACGGCTACTCCGTCAAAGAGGTGGGGACGACCGTCGATTATGCGGTCGACGGAGCCAACTGTCACCACCCGCTGTCACACGGCTTCACGCTGGTAAACAACCTGTTCCAGACCGCCGAAGTCGAGCGACCGCTGTCCGTCCTCGGCATCCCCGGTTTCGTCAGCTGGTTCGGGGGGCTCGGCTTCGCGTCCCTATGTGTCGTGCGATATACGTCGACGGGACGGATTCCCCTGCTGTTCGGACTGCTTGCCGGCCTCCTGACCCTCACCGGATTGGTTGCCTGTTTCACCGCAAGTATCCTCTATTCACTCCCACAACAGTGACGCCCGGCTGTGGCAAGGACTCTTCGAGTGACGGCGGCGCCTCGGCCGTTCCGACGGATGCGCTGCAGTGACGCGGCGGTCACGAACTAGTAGCTCGCAGGAAGTAGACGCCGTCGCGGTTCGTCGACGGGTCGGCCAGCCGCTCCCTGGTGAATCCCAGTCGGTCGAGTAGCCGCTCGACGTCCTCTGGTGACGCACCGTATCGGTCGCACTTTCGCTCGTGGACTTCGACGAATACCGTCTCGACACCGTTTAGTGTCTCCGTCAGGCCGTCGAGAACGTCCAGTTCCGCGCCCTGTACGTCTATCTTCAGCACGTCGGGCGCGGGGACGCCGCGCTCGACGAGTTCGTCGCCGCTTACCGTCTGAACTTCGATGCCGGACTCGACGCTTCGCTCCGGTGTCACGTAGTGGTGGCCACCTCCAAGTTCGGTCGTCTCCGACCGGAGAGACGCTGTCGCGTGCTCTCTCCCGAGCGCAATCGGCGTGACCGTCCAGCGCTCTGCCGGGGCGTTGGCACGGAGATTCTGTCGAAGGCGTTCCCGATTCGTCGGTTCGGGTTCGAACGCGACGACGTGATCTCCCCTCCGTATCGCGAAACAGGCGTACGTCCCGACACAGGCACCGACGTCCCAGACGGTCTCGTCGCCGTCAAGGGCGTCGAGAAACGCCCGGAGGACGTGGCGCTCCCCACCCTGTTTCGTCGCGCGGACGTACTCCGTCCGCGTGGCGACGTGAAACCGACTCTCGGTCGATCCCACGCGGACCGTCCGCGGCGTTCGCCGCAGCGCTAGAACGGCCTTCCAGCAGGCAGCGTACAGTCGGATGGCGGCTGCTGGTCTACGCATCGTCGGTGTTCGCTCCGGTCGAGAAAATGTTATATGCCTCCTATCGAGGCGTAATCCGACCTGTCTCCGAGAAGTCTATGAGTAGTTATACCGGTGTTGCGGTAACGGTCAGGAAATGCGGAAAGAATACGACACGGAAGACGCCGTTCTCCTCCCAGCAGGAGTCTCCGGGAAGAGCCTCACCTGCGTCCGGTCGCTCGGATCGAAGGGCGTCCGGACTATCGTCGCGTCGTCGAAACGGTCTGTACCGGCCGCCGCGTCCCGGTACTGCGACGAACACGTGACCGTCCCCTCGGCGTATCAGGACCTCTTGGCGTACAAGGAGGCCATCCTCGCGCTAGCGAGTCGCGAGAACGTGCGTACGATAATTCCCAGCCGCGAGGTCGATGCGTTCGTCCTCTCGCGGTATCGGTCGTCGTTCGCGGACCACGTAGAGCCCATCTGGCCGCCGATGGAGACCCTTCGGAAGGTACAGGACTGTCTACTCGTTCCGGACGTCGCCGCGGCAGCAGACGTGCCCATTCCGGAGACGGTGTCGTTCGACGATGTCGAGGACTGGCAGCGCGAGCGCATCGTCAAGCCGCGGTACGCGCTCCTCACCGGAGCCTACGTGGACTCGCTCTCCGCACGCGAGTGTAACGGTCGCCTCTCGCCGATACACCCTACTCCGGGGGTCGAGCCCGACCGAGACGAGGTGCTCTCGGCGATGGACGGTCACGTCCCCATCGTCCAGTCCTACACCCCGATCGAACACGAGTACTCGTTTCGCGCGCTATACGACCACGGCGAACCGGTCCTGACCAGCCTCCGACGGCAGATTCGGGGGCAGACGTACGCGGGCGGCGCAAGCGTCTACCGGGAACTCGTCGAGATTCCCGAACTGTCGGCGCTCGGCCGTCGGGTCCTCGACGAACTCGACTGGCACGGGCTCGCGACGGTGCAGTTCATCGAGAACGCGGACACCGGCGAGTACGAACTGCTCGAAGTCAATCCGCGGACCTGGACGTCGATTCCGACCGACGTGCGCGCGGGTGCCGATTACCCCTACGCGTTCTATCTGTTGGCCACCGGTCAAGCGGACGAGATTGATACGGACCACGAGATCGGGTTCGGGAC
Source organism: Haloarcula amylovorans (assembly GCF_004681185.1). Taxonomy (GTDB): domain Archaea; phylum Halobacteriota; class Halobacteria; order Halobacteriales; family Haloarculaceae; genus Haloarcula; species Haloarcula amylovorans. The sequence continues at coordinate 46,150 of NZ_SRIF01000009.1, forward strand.
CCATCTCCTGTTCGGGGAACTCCAGTACCTCAAGAGTGTGGCGTTCGACGACTACCCGAACGCACCCAGACCGGCGCTCAGCGAGGCGGTCTCGGCAGTGTTGCGCTCGACGTACGAACACCCGCACTTCGACTATCTCGTGGCAGACGACGCCGCGCCGTTCGTCCGCGGCGTCCTGAACGTCCTCGAAGAGCGGGTATCGTCGTGACTCAGCCGCGGACAGCGTTCACGCCCGGATAGAGTATCCGGTCGCGGACGCTCGGAATCGCGATTGAGAGAACGAGATAGACACAGACCCCTAGTCCGACGTGGGCGAGGAGGGCGACTAGTCCGTCAACCGGAACCATAGTCCGGACCGCGACGAGAACGGCCCCCATTCCGAGCGAAGAGAGGGCATACCAGCAGACGAGGTCGGTGGGATAGCTGAGCGTGAGAAAGCGGGAGAGATATCGGGTCTGTAAGAGCGCGTTCACCAGCCATGCCCCGGCGGTGGCGAGGGCCGCGCCTTCGAACCCGATTGTCACGACGAGGACGGGACTGGCGACGAGGTTCAGGCCCACCGCAGAGACAGTGGCGCGTGCCGTGAGGTCCGGGCGGTCCAGCGCCCGGATGGACGCGCCTACGATGTCGTTGTACGACTGGACGAGCTTCTCCACCATGAGAATCACCAGGACGGTCGAAGCGATGGTGTACTCCGGCCCGAAAATGAAGTCGAGCGCCGGTCTGGCGTAGAGAAAGGCCCCGACGAGCGCCGGGACGGAGACGAACGTGACGAACCCCAGCGCGCGGGAGACGGTATTCTCGATGCGGTCGGTCGAGGAATCGGCATCCCATCGGCTTATCTGTGGAAACAGGTTCAGTTCGATGGACTTGCTGAACAGGAGAACCAGCAGTGTCAGCTGCCACGCTACCTCGTAGGCGCTGACGAACCGACCCGAGAGGAAGAATCCGATGACGACGACGTCCATCCACTGGTAGACGCGCCCGCCGGCGACTGTGAACGTCTCGAACTTCGAGAACGCCAAGAGCGACCGAATTCGGTCGACGTCGGGCCGGCCGATGGCCGTATCACAACGGTGAAACGCTCGGAGAAACTCGACCGTCCGACCACAGATCAGGGCGACCAGAATCCCGCGGCTCCCCCAGCCGAGGTTCAACAGGAGGACAGCGAGACCAACCCACACGATTCGGCGGGAGAACTCGATGGAAGCCGTCTCGCCGACGCGTAACTCGCCGCGGATGGCCTGTAGATAGAACCGCGCCAGTTCCTGGACGACCAACCCCGCGACGAGGAGGGTAACGTAAGGCATTCCGAGCGCCGACCTGATGAGCGACCGCCCCAGCCACACGCCCGTACAGACTACGGCGAGCGTCCCGAGCTTGAACGCTAGCGCAGAACCAAGCGTGCTCGACGGCGCTTGCCCCTCCGAGAGCCGTTTCTCTAGCGCACCCCGCATGCCTAGGTCCGCCGGAATCGATAGGAGTCCCAGCAAGGCGAGATAGAGGAAGAACGTACTGAGTTCCTCGGGCAGAAGCATCCGGGTGAAATACGTTATCGCGCCGAAGAAGAGAAACGCGTTTCCGAACTTCGCGACGAGCACCTTCGCCGTCGACCGACCGAGGTCCATGGCCGAAGTGCCGTTTCCGCACCAATCGTTATAGACAACGTAGCGGCCGAAAGTAGGCGATCGAGATGCCGTCTCGTTTTGAGCGAGGCAGTGTCACCCGCCCGAGATGCAGTTCCGCGAGGCGGCAGCTCGGTGTGAACGGCGGTTGCCACCGCTATCCGCGGACAAACGTGGCCATATATCGACAAGATTGGCGTATAGCTATGCAACCCCGCCCTATCGGGCCGATAACACGGGGTTTCTCCTCGCTACGCTCGGTTTCCAGCGCCTTCTCCCGCGAACAGTCCTCCAGACTTTTCAGCCGCGGCCGCGCCCGTAGAACGATGTCGTCTCCGCCGACGCTCCCGACCCGCCTCCTGCGATGGCTCCGGACTGGGCGATACCTCCGCTATAGAGTTCCAGTAGTGACCGACCCGTTGGACAACAGAGCGGGTGCGTGGCTCGGGCACCTCCTGATACTCGGATGCCTCCTCGTCGCCGTCGGCACTATCGGATACGGTTTCACGAAGCCGACGCAGGACGCGGGCTACACCGAATTCGCCGTCTTCACCGAGGAGGGCGGTGAGCTGATCGCGGCCGAGTATCCGTCACAGCACGCGGAAGACGGCACCGTCGTCGTCAGGGTCTCGAATCACGAGGGACGGACGCTGAACTACACGGTCGTCGCCGTCTCACAGCGTGTCGACGGAGGCGAACAGCAGACGCCAACGATACAGGCGCAGTCCACGCTCGGGCGGCGTCGTCTCGCACTCTCGGACAACGAGACCGGCCGCGCTCGGTTCGACGTGACCGGCGGTCTGACCGGTGGAGACGTCCGTGTCGCGTTTCTGCTCTACCGGGGCGACACCCCGGAGAGCCCGCGACGTGAGACGGCCTATCGATCGCTGTATGTCTGGGTGAGTTGAGAGACGAGCGACGGCACCCGAGACAGAGAACAGCAGCTCTCACGTCGTGGAATCAGTGCTTACCGGAGCGTGCTCGGTGTGAGTGACGCGTACGGGCACAATTACAATCACCGTCAACCTCGCTCCCTGCAGACGAGAACGATGTTTGGCTCTCTCTCCGAACGTGCGTCGGTCGAACGCGTCGAGAACGTCGTGTTGTTCGTCTCGGACGCGATGCGGTACGACTTCCTGCCGCAGTCGGTCCGGCGGCTCGGTGTCACGGCGAAAGGCATCGCGCCGAGTACCTTCACCGCGTCGTCCCTGCCGTCGCTGACGAGCGGGCAGTATCCCGCCACGCATCGGGTCTGGATGTTCGACGACCAACTCGCGGAGACGCCGCCGCTCCTCGACGGGAGCGCAACGGACGTTGGATTCGACGCCGAGGCGGTCTGGCCGGAGCTGCCAGCGCCGGAGAAACCACCGCTCCAGATTCACCACCTCACCGAAGAGCGTACGCTCGACGACCTCGAACCCCCGTTCACGCACGTCGTTCACGACGTGGGTCCGCACGCGCCGTACGGGTTCGACAACGGCGTCTTCGAGTCCACCAAAGCGTTCTTTGAGGAGCACGAGCGCCGGCGCGCGCCGCTGGTGTCCCTCTATAGAGAGGACTGCCGTCGGTCCGCGTCCAGATTTCTCGACATCTACGACGACCTCGAAGAGCGCGGCCTCCTCTCGGAGACGCTCGTCATCTTCACCAGCGACCACGGTCAGTGTCTCGGCGAACCCGCGAACGGCGGTCGGTTCGGTCATGGCCATCCGATGGTCCCGGAGACAGTCGAAATCCCGGTCGTCTTCGCCGGGGCTGGCCTGCCCCGCGGGAGAGAGTACGGCGCGCTCGTCTCCGGGACCGACATCGCACCGACCGCACACTCGGCACAGCGTGGCCGGGTCTCCGACCTGGTCGACGGCCTCGATCTCTGGACGGAGACGCCGCCCGAAGACCGGACGCCGCGGTCGGACGTCTGGCAACACCTCGACGTGGGCGTCGGCCCCCTGGACTACGAACTCACCGTCTATGCGGCGACGTCGGCCTGGAGCGAAGACGGCGGCCACATCTTCCAACGGGGGTCAAGCGCCGAACGGACTGTGGCGCTCGGTTACGACAACTGCTTCAGAGGCTACTCCCCGGCGTGGCGGCACAACTCCTCGCCCGGCAGCCTGCTCTCCTTTCTCGCTCTCTCGCTACAGCGGGAACTGACCTTCGGGGCCCCCGATTTCACCCGCGAAGCGGCCCGAGAAGAGGTTCCGTCGGCGTTCCAGACCGGCGACCCCGCGGTCACCGATACGACCCTGAGCGACCGACAGGAGGACAGGCTCCGCGACCTCGGCTACCTGAAGTGAGCCGATGCGGCCGGACATCCACGCCGGGCTAGCCTATCTCGCGTGGACGGCGTACACGCATCTCTCGGCCACCCGACCGCCGACGGACGCGGAGTTCTGGGTAGTCATCTTCGGGAGTCAGTTCCCAGACCTCGTCGACAAACCGCTAGCGTGGACGTTCGGCGTCTTGCCGTCCGGGCGGTCGCTCGGCCACTCGCTGCTGACGGCGGCGATACTCGTCGTCGTCCTCCGGCGGTACCTCTCTCGCGACCGCGACGTACTCGTGACCGCCTTCGCCGTCTCGGTCGTCGGACACGACCTCCTCGATGCGATTCCCCCGCTCCAGCGAGGACAGCCCGCCTACGTGCGCTATCTCCTCTGGCCGGTCGTCGACCAACCGCCCTACGACACCTCGCGGTCGCTGCTGGACTCCCTCGTAGGCGGTATGTTCCACGGCGAATGGGGACTGTCGTCGCTCGCGATTCTGCTCGTCGCGCTCGTCTGGATAGCCGACGGAACGCCGGGACTTCCCATCGGTGACGGCGAGTGACGCGAGAGCTATCCCTAAGGAAACATATCGGACGATAAGACGGCGTTAGCGTAGATAATTTGTCGATACTGCTTGTACCGACGATTGCAGGCCCGTTCGCGGACGCTCTGGCCGTCTCCGGACTACCTCGTAACGGAGTAAGTCGGGACAAGGGATAGGGCGGTTCGACCCGTCGTTCCGTCCCCGAGCGACGTGAGTTCGGTAGGGCCGTTCAATCGGCGCTACCCGCTGAATTACAAATTTACCGCTGTTCCTCGCGTCGTGGTAGTGACCGCGAGCGAGACGAGTTCGAACGCACTCGGGTTCGACCTAGAACACTGGTACACCGCCACGTTACTCAGCGAGTCGGTCAGCGACCCGACCGACCACGTCGAGAGTTCCGTCGACATCGTGTTAGGTCTGCTCTCCCGGCACGACGTCCGGGCGACGTTCTTCGTCGTGGGCGAGGTGGCGGCGACGTACCCGGACCTCGTCGCCCGCATCGCTGACGCGGGCCACGAACTCGCGTCACACGGACAGACGCACACCCCGCTGTTCGACCTCGACAGGGCGCAGTTCGCAGACGAACTGCGCCAGTCGCGGATTGCGATACGGGAGGCGTCGGGCGTCGAACCGGCCGGGTTCCGGGCACCGAACTTCTCGGTGACCGAAGAGACTGCGTGGGCTCTCGACGTCCTGCAAGAGAGTAATTATGAGTATGATTCGAGCGTCTTCCCGGTCCGGACGCCGATGTACGGCGTCTCGGGCGCGCCGCGGCGACCGTACGTCGTCGAACGCGGGTCGCCGTTCACCGCCGGAGCGGCCGGCGGAGACGGATTGCTCGAATTTCCGCTGGCCGTTGCGGAGTCGCGGTACCGGTTCCCGGTCGCCGGCGGGTTCTACGCGCGAGTGCTCCCGACGCGACTGCTCGAACGCGGCATCCGGCGGCTGAACCGACGGGGCATCCCCGCGAACCTCTACTTTCACCCGTGGGAGTTCAACCCCGCCGTCCAGACCAGCGAGCCGCCGCTGAAAGCCCGGCTGATCAGTTTCTACGGACTCGGACGGCTGTCGGATTCGCTCGAATCGCTGCTCAAATCGTTCGAGCTCGCACCCGTCGGGCGGGTTCTCGGCAACCAACCGGGCGTCGACTTCGACGCCCCGACACGCGGTACACGGAGAGGTCACCACCACAGATGAGTTCCGACACCACATCACGAGAGACAGTAGCGACCGCCGTCGAACAGGTAGACGACCCGGACGCGTGGGATTCGTTCGTCCGCCGCTGTGACGGGCCCCCGTTCGCGCTCTGGGGCTGGAGCGAGGCCGCGGCAACGTATGGTCACGAACGCTGGCATCTCGCGCTACGCGCGAACGGAGAAATCGTCGCCGGAATTCCGGTCGTGGCCGTCGAGAGCCAGCTGTTCGGGTCGAAGCTCGTCTCCCCGCCGTACGGTGAACGCGGCTCCGTCCTCACGACGGACGCGGCCCCGGCCGACGCGGAGAGACGGTTACTCGAACGGGTTCGCGACCTCGCCGACGACCGCTCGGTGGACTTCGTCAGCCTCAGGGGTCGCGACCTCGGCGACGTGCCCGAGTTCGAGTCCCGGACCCGCTTCGTCACGTTCTCGATTCCGGTCACGGACGAGGCGTCGATGTGGGAAGCCATCAAGGACAGTCGATCCAGACAGATACGGCAGGCCGAGGAGAACGACGCGCTTACTTACACCGTCGGAACGTCGGTCGACGACCTGCGGGAGTACTACAGACTGTACCTCCGCTCGGTTCGCGGGCACGGCACGCCCCCGCACGCCTTCGAGTTCTACCGGACGATATGGGACCGACTGGCCGACGCCGGCGACGTCCACCTCGGGATGGTCCGGCGGAACGGTGAACTGATCAACGGAATCATCAACTTCACCGTCGGTGACACGGTGTTTCAGTGGGGCGTCGTCACGGACTACGAGCGACGCGATCTGAACGGCGGGAGCCTTCTGATCTGGAAGACGCTTCAGCAGGCCGCGAACGAGGGGTACGATGCCTACGAACTCGGACGGACGCGGGAAGGGTCCGGCGTCTACATGTTCAAGAAGAGCTTCGGCGGCGAGAAGACGTGGTACGACGACTACCACTACTTCCCGACCGGCGACGCGGAGTTGCCACACCCCGACGCAGATCAGTACGAACGATTAAAGGAGATTTGGAAACGACTGCCGGTTCCGGTGACCCGAGTCCTCGGCCCGCCCATCCGACAGTCGGTGACGCTGTGACCGCCGATGCGCGTACTCTATATCGTCGGGCAAGGGGAGGGCGGCCTCGCCCACTACACGGCCGAGCTCGCCAACGCCGTCGCTGCGGACCACGAAGTCGTCGTGCTGAAACCGACCGAGACCGACGCCGACGACCTGTTCGGGAGCGACGTCGAACTGCTAGAGCGGTTCGCACCCATCGACCTGTCGATGCCACGCATCTACAAATTCGACGTCGATCCCCGGTCGGTGGTTCGCGGGCTCCGATCCTACCGGAACCTCGGCGACGTGTTCGACGTCGACCCCGACGTCGTCCACGACCCGACAGGCCTGTTTCCGCAGGTCCGGTACTACGCCAGTCGGCACGAAATCGACACCGCGTTCCCGTTCGTCCTCACGAAACACGAGGTGCCGAAGAACCGCTTCTCGCCCGCCCGGCCGCCGGTGATGGTAGAGGAGACGATACACGCAGTTCTCCCGAATGTGGACGCGGACAGGCGAATCGTCCACACGCCACAGCAGCGAGCGGCGATGGAAGGCTGGGGCGAGGACCCGGAGACCATCTCCGTCATTCCCCACGGAGCGTACTCGGTGTTCGGCAATCACGAGGATGTAGACGACGACCCGGAACCGAACACGGTCCTGTTCTTCGGGAACGTCGTGCCGCCGAAGGGGCCGGACACGCTGGTAGAGGCGATGGTGCGCGTCGGTGAGCGCCTCCCGGACGCGAAACTCGTCATCGCCGGCGACGGGTCGCTGCCGAGGGAGCAGCGGCGTCTCCTCGAAGCGCATCCGGAGCGCTTCGAGTTCCAGAACCGCTACGTCCCCAACGACGAGGTGAAAGACGCCTTCGCGCGGGCAGCGCTGGTGGCCACGCCGTACCGGGAACTCGACGGGACGAAGGGACACAGCGGCGCGCTGACGACCGCCTTCTCCTTCGGGAAACCCGTCGTCGCTTCGACGGCGGGCGACTTCCGCCGACTCGTCGGCGAGAGCGGGGCCGGACGGGTCGTCCCGCCCGAAGACCCCGAACGACTCGCCGACGTCATCGTGGATGTGCTCACCGACGAGCGAGCGAGAACCGAGATGGGCGAGGCGAGCAAGGCGATGGCGGACCGGCTCGCGTGGGACAGCATTGCCGACGAACACGTCGAACTCTACCGAGAGATACAGTAACGGCGTGAGAGTGGGATATCTGGGCAGAGGAGAAGAATTCAAGCCCCGACCGGCACAACTGATTTACTCCGCGAAGCCGACGACCGGGCAATGGGCGGCGACGGACGCAGACAGTCGAAAGTCGAACGGCTCGTCGAGGCCTACGACCTCGGCAACATCGGGGCCGACCTCGAAGCCGCGTGGCTCGGCGAGGGCCGCGAACGCCAGAGCCTCCGCAAGTTAGCCGACCGATTCAATCAGGCGCTCCTGATGGGCGCGCTCAGGGACAGCGGGATGAGCGTCATCGACGGCGAGCCGAAGAACTTCTATCGGCTTCTGACCGACGACGACGTGAGCGCGGGCCAGCGGGTCGAGGCGCGGAACCGTCTCGAACGCAACGGTATCGACGTCGAGGAGTTAGAGGAGGATTTCGTCACGTATCAGGCCGTCCGCCACTATCTCACGGAAGTCCGGGGCGTGACTTACGAACAGTCGGACGAAGGCGAGCAGGTCGAACGCGAACGCGACAGTATCGACCGGCTCCAGGCCCGGGTCGAGACCGTCGTCCGGGATACGGTCGACCGCCTGCGAAATGCGGGAACGCTCTCGATAGGCGACTATCGCGTGTTCGTCAGCGTCGACATCCTCTGTCAGGACTGTGGCGGTCAGTTCGGTATCGGCGAGTTACTCGCGGCGGGTGGCTGTGACTGCGAGTAGCGAACGGTACCTCAGATGTCCGTAACCCGAGGGTATTCGTCGGAGAGCGCCTGTGCGTCCTCCGGCAGTAGGGCGACCACGAGGTACGTCGGATACTCCGCGAAGTACTCGACGAGCGACGCGATGCGTTCGGCGTCGATGGCTTCGAGCGAGTCTAGCAGCATGAACGGGACCGTCTCGTAAACGTCGTGGACGAGATATCCCGCGAGGGCGAACACCAACCCCGTCACCTCACGTTCACTCTCGCTGAGGTGGCCAACCGTGTCTTCGTACACCGTCCCGCCCTCCGAACTCCGGACGACGTGTAGCTCGAAGGTCGACCCCTCGATTACGTCGTCGGCTTCGACGGTCTCGACGGTGCTACTCGGCGTGTCCACCCGTTCGAGCCAGATGCGCTCGACGTTGTCGTAGTCGAGCAACGCGAGGAGGTCCGCCATCCGCTCGTTGAACTGCTCGGTCGCCTCGGCCTCTAAGGTATCGATGCGGGTCCGCAGGTCGATGAGTTCCTCGACGATGTCCTCACGGCGGGCGAGAAGCGCGTCGTCGCGCCGGATTTCGGCCTCCATCTCCTCGATTTCCTCGTTTACGTCGTCGTACTCCGATTCGAGGGCGTCCAGTTCGAACTCCAGTTCGTTCGCCTCGGTGTGGAGTTCGAGCACCTCGTCGAACTCGTCGGAACGCAGTTCGGCGACCTGGTCTTCCAGTTCGGTGATGCGTGAGGAGAGGTTGTCGCGGCGTTCCCGGAGGTCCGCCACCGTGGACTGGCGGCGCTCGATCTCGTCGTCCACGTCGTCGATGGTCTCGTCGAGTTCTTGCTGCCGTTCCAGCGTTTCTTCGATACTGTCGCGTTTGTCGGTGAGGTCGGTGAGCTCGTCTTCGATGGCGTCTACGTCCGAGAGCGTCTCCTGCCGGTGGTCGCGCATGCTCGAAAGTGTCGATTCGATGCGCTCGCGTTTCACCTGCGACCCGCAGGTCCAGCAGGTCGTCTTCGACCCCTGATACAACTGGTCGGTGATGTCGCCGACGCTCTCAGGTTTCTTCTTGATGGCGTCGGTGATTTGCGTATGTTCGCCGGCCAGTAACTCCTCGTTGAACCCGATAACGTTCTGGAGACGCGTCGTGTACTGCGAGAGCTCGCGCTTGCGCTCGCGACGACGCCGTATCTCCGATTCGAGCTCGGCCAGCCGTTCCTCGGGGGCGTCGGTGAGCCCGGCGCGTTCGGCCGCGAGTCGTCCGCGCTCTTCGCGCAGGGCCGCGATGCTCTCCTGTTCGGACTGGACCTCCTCTCGGACGCGTCTGCGTTCGGCGCGCGTCGCCTGCAGTTCGTCCAGTGTCGCTTCGAGTTCGTCCCGGCTCTGTCGCGTTATGTCGACGTCTAAGTCTCGGTCCTCGATCCGCCGTTCGACGGACTGGAGATCGCTTCGAACGTCCTCGATCTCCGTTTGGAGTTCGCTCCGTCGCCGTTCGAGTGCCGGTAACTCACGCTTGAGCGACTCGATACGGTCGAGGTCGTCGTCGATGGCCTCCTTGCGCCGCTCCGCGTCGCGTATCTCCCGGCGGAGGGTCGTCACGTCGACCGGGCGCATGATGATGTCCCGAAGGTCGTCGTCGCGGACGACGGCGCGGCGGGCTTCGTTGTCTTCGAGCAGGAACGCAAACAGGTTCGCCAATGTCGGGTCCGTGAGGAGGCCGGTCCCCGACCCGACGATGCCGTCGTCGGTCCTAGAGATTTTCCTCGCGTACGTTTCCCCGCCGAGTTCGAGTTCGACGCGCCCGTGGTCGGCGTCGCCTTTCACGCTCGTCCAGTCGCTCCCATGGGCCGCCATAATCGCTTGTAAGAACGACGTTCGGTTGGTCGCGTTGCGACCGGCGAGCACCGTCACGCCCGGCGCTAGCTCGACCGTCGTCGAGTCGATGCCGCCGATATCCTCGACGACGAACGTGGCCCGGTCGCCGGTGGCCGTGGCCGAATCCATGCCTCTCCGTCAGTCGGTGACCCGCATAAGTGCTGGGACGCGCGTCGGGTCGCCAGCGCAGAAATACGTCGTTTTAATACGGACAGAATAACATCCATATGTCTGTTTGTCTTGTTGGCGCGACTCCCGATGTCGGTCGAAATCAATCACACCTCCCCGGATATTCGTGCAGATTCGGACTATAGCAATCACAAACGCGCCCCTTTATCTACAGGCATTCTCGTAGCTGGCAGTGTCGCTCACAATGTCACGCAACGACACCGCGGACACACTCCGCGCGTATCTGACCTCCGTCAAGGAGGATCTGATGACCGGCGTATCGTTCATGATACCCTTCGTCACCATCGGGGGTATCTTCCTCGCTCTCGCGTACGCGGTAGGAGATACGCAGACAGTATTCGAGAACACCGGCTCCGCCGGCTGGTTCCTGGCCCAGATCGGGACGGCCGGGCTGACCATCATGGTGCCCATCCTCGGGGGCTACATCGCCTATGCGATAGCCGACCGCCCCGGGCTGGCACCGGGATTCCTGCTGGCGTACCTGCTCCAGCAGGGGAACGTTATCGAACAGGCAGCTCTCGTCGTCGGCCTCTCGGGCGGGAGTTCGGGAGCCGGCTACCTCGGCGCGATCGTCGCCGGTCTCGTGGCCGGCTACGTCGCCCGCTGGTTCAAGAACCGCGACGTGCCGGGTATCATCCAGCCGATGATGCCGGTACTCATCATCCCGGTGGCGACGATGGCCGTCGCCGCGCCGCTCTTGCTGTTCGTGCTGGGCGTCCCGGTCGCTATTGCCAACCAGAGCCTGACGACGTTCCTCGAAACCATGCAGGGCGGGCAGGCCATCGTCGTCGGCCTCATCCTCGGCGGGATGATGGCCGCGGACATGGGCGGACCCATCAACAAGGTCGCCTACGTCTTCGCCACCGGTCTCATCACCGAGGGGATCTACGCTCCCATGGCCGCCGTCATGATTGGCGGGATGGTCCCCCCCATCGGAATGGCGCTCTCGAACTTCATCGCCCCGCACAAGTACGAGGCCGAGATGTACGAGAACGCCAAGAGCGGTATCCCACTGGGACTCGCCTTCATCACCGAGGGCGCGATTCCCTACGGGGCGGCCGACCCGCTTCGGGTCATCCCCTCGGTCGTCTCTGGGAGCGCCATCGCCGGCGCGATGGCGATGGCACTTGGCGTGACGATGCCTGCGCCCCACGGCGGCGTCTTCGTCATCTTGCTGTCGAACAAGCCGCTGTTGTTCCTCGCCTCGCTGCTGGTCGGGACACTGGTCACGGCGGCCGTCGCCACCCTCATCAAACCCGACTTCGAGGAGCGCATCAACGCCGAGACGAGTTCCCAGAGCACACAGCCGACCAACAACTGAACCGCTGTCCGACCCACACTACCACACCAATGTCAGACGCAATCAGCCAGACCGACATCGACGAGTTGATTCCGGCGAGCCACATCTCGCTGTCCGAACCGCCCGCAGAGAAGGAAGCCTGTATCGAACACTTACTCGACCTGCTGGTCGACGCCGACCGCGTCGAGGACCGACAGAAGGCCCTCGACGCGCTGTTGGCCCGCGAAGCGGAGACGACCACCGGGGTCGGCATGGGAATCGGCATCCCGCACGCAAAGACCGACGCCGTCTCCCGGCCGTCGCTCGCGTTCGTCCGCTCCGAGGACGGCATCGATTTCGGGTCGATGGACGACGAACCCGCGACGCTGATATTCATGATCCTCGTCCCCGAGTCGGGCGGGGAAGAGCACCTCAGCATCCTCAGTTCGCTCTCGCGCGCCCTGATGCACGACGAGGTCCGCGAGCGACTCCACGAGGCCGACGACGAGCAAGCGGTACAGGACACGCTCCGGGAGGCCATCGCATGAGCCTCGAACGCACTGTCACGCTCGTCCCCGAAGCGGGACTGCACGCACGCCCCGCGTCGAAGTTCGTCGAGGCCGTCAACGACCACGAAGCCGAGATATCCATCGGCCGCCCGGGCGAGGACCCCGTTCAGGCCAACAGCATGATCGCCGTCACGAGCCTCGGCATCGAACACGGCGACGACGTCCACCTCGTCGCCGACGGAGAAGACGCCGAGGCCGCGCTAGACGAACTCGAACGGATACTGACTACACCAGAAGAGGAAGCGGCGACCTGACGATGGCGGAACGCGAACTGCAGGGGACCGGCGCGACGCCCCGTTCCGGCCTCGGCACGGTCGTCTGGTACGGACAAGATATCGAACTCCCCGATGCGGCCGACGTGACTGTGGACGAAGCGGCCGAGCGCGACCGCTTCGCCGACGCCGTTTCGACGGCCCGCGCGGAACTGGAGACCGAGCGCGAGGCGACCGCCGAGCGAGTCGGTGAGGAGGAGGCCGCCGTCTTCGACGCGCACATCCAGTTCCTCGAAGACCCCACTATCGAGGACGCTGTCGAGACGGAAATCGCGGAGGGCACCCCCGCACCGAACGCCGTCGATTCGGCCTTCGGCGCACACATCGAGCAGTTCGAAGGAATGGACGGCCGGATGGCCGAGCGAGCGGACGACCTCCGGGACGTCCGGGACCGACTGCTCCGCCTGCTGACCGACGGCGACCGCGTCGAACTCGCGGACCTGCCCGAGGGTAGCGTCGTCCTCGCCGAGCGACTGACGCCCAGCGACACGGCGCAGTTGGACCCCGACACCGTCGCCGGGTTCGCCACCGTCACTGGCGGCCGAACGTCCCACGCGGCTATCTTCGCCCGGTCGCTGGCGCTGCCGGCCGTCGTCGGCGTCGGCGACGACCTCGACAGCGTCGAGGCGGGAACCGACGTCGTCGTCGACGGCGACGCCGGGACGCTACTAGTCGGTCCCGACGAGAGCGAGCGGGCGGCCGCGGCGACCGATTCCGGTGCCGGAGTCGTGGAGGAGCAGGTCGAGACGACCGACGGCCGCGGAATCGAAGTCGCGGCGAACGTCGGGCGACCGGTGGAGCTACAGCCGGCCGCTGACCGCGGTGCGGACGGTATCGGTCTCTACCGGACCGAGTTCCTCTTTCTCGATCGGGAAGCTCCGCCCTCGGAGGACGAGCAGTACGAGGCCATCCGCGAGGCGCTCGATACGTTCCCCGAGGGGCGCGTCGTCGTCCGGACGCTCGACATCGGCGGCGACAAGCGCATCCCCTATCTGGACCTGCCCGAAGAGGCGAACCCGTTCCTCGGCGAGCGCGGCATCCGCCGCTCGCTCGGCCCGGACTCGGACCTCTTCGTCACCCAACTCCGCGCGCTCTTGCGCGCCGCGGCGGACGGCGAGGGCGACCTCGCGGTCATGGTCCCGCTCGTCGCCTCCGTCGAGGAGTTGGAGGACGCACTCGATGCGCTAGACGACGCGGCGGCCGACCTAGACGACGCCGGCGTCGAGTACGAGCGCCCCGAAGTAGGTGTGATGGTTGAAACACCGAGCGCCGTCTTCGTCGCCGAGGAACTGGCCGCCCGCGTGGATTTCCTCTCTATCGGGACGAACGATCTCACACAGTACGTGATGGCTGCCGACCGCGAGAGCGAACACGTCAGCGACCTCCACGACCCGACGTATCCGGGCGTGGTGCGAGCCATCCATCGGACCGTCGAAGCGGCCCACGCACATGACGCGTGGGTCGGGATGTGCGGCGAGATGGCCGGCAACCCAGACCTGACGGAACTCCTGGTCGGTCTCGGCCTGGACGAACTCAGCATGAGTGCCGTCACCATCCCCGACGTGAAGGCCGCCGTCAGTGAGACGACGTACAGCACCGCGAGCGAGCGCGCCGAAGACGCTCGCACCGCCGCAACGCGCAGCGCAGTTGCCAACTCACAACAATGAAATTCGTCGCAGTCACGTCCTGTCCGACCGGAATCGCACACAGTCAGATGGCAGCAGAGAACTTAGAACAGAAAGCCGCCGAGATGGGCCACGACATCAGCGTCGAGGTCCAAGGCGCGATGGGCGCGGAGAACGAACTCTCCGCCGAGGATATCCAGGCCGCCGACGCCGCTATCGTCGCCGCGGATACCGCCGTCAACACAGATCGCTTCGAGGGGATGCCCCTCGTCAAGGGCACGGTCAAGGACGCCGTCAACGACGTCGAGAGCCTGCTGAACCAGGCCATCGAGGCCGCCGACGGCGACGCCGAGACGGTGACGACCGACACGACAGAGACGGCTGACGACTCCACCGACAGCGGGAGCGGCGAGGACCAACAGCGCCGCGGCGGCGACCGCTCGAAGAGCCTCGGTGCGCGACTGAAGCGCCTATTCAGCTAACGCTACCGACGAGTCGCCCAGCGCGCAACGGAGAGCGCGGAAATGAGACGCAGCGCCGTTCGAGCCGCCGCGCCGTCGAGATCGGTGCGGAGAAGCGCCGTCACGAACAGAAGCGTGAAGACCAGTGACAAGTCGTTTTCGCGGTATTTTCGGGCGTTTAAGCGGTGCTTAAGCCGCTGCTGAACCGCTGTTTCGCATACCCTGCTATCGCCGTGGAGAGATGCTGCTGGTCGCTACCGGTCGCCGTCTACGCCGAGTCCACGTCCCGCCGCAGGTGCCGAGAGGAACGGAAGCACGGCTCGCTCGTTTGCAGTGTACGACAGCGCATTCGCCTGCTTCGTCCCGTCGGGAGCGACCATGTCGATGATATTCGGGTCCATCCGGTCGTCGCGGCCACCACCGAAGCGCCACTTCGACGCCGAGGCCGCGACCGGCCGGACGCGGCCGGGGTCCGACCCCGACTGTCCCAGAAGTAGCGGCATCGTCTCCATCTCGGTCACGTCGCCGACGGTCTCCTTCGGGAACGAGACGGCGATGGCGTCGCGGTCGGTGTAGGCCGTGGCGCTGACCATCTCGCTGGCGATCGACTCGCCGTTTGCGTCCTCGATCCGGGCGCGCCAGCCCTCCGCCCACACGCGGTAGTGGTATGGAGCCTCGAACTCGGCCCAGACGCCCTCGCGGGCCGTCGTCGTCGACGGGACGCTTCCGTCCGCGTCCGGGTCGCGGAGGTAGATCTGCATCGTCTGGAACGAGAACCCGTTGGGACCGCTCCACGGGTTGACGACCGCGGTATCGAGGTAGTAGACGAACTGATAGCGGCCGTCGTCCTCGTACAGTTCGACGCCCGTCAGGTCGAAGGTGCCGTCGTCGAAGGCGTCGTTGGTCGGGTAGGTGTAGCTCCCCGGCCCGTGGTCGTCGCCCGCCGGGTCCTCCCATCGCTTCAGGAGAGTACCGTTGAGGCCGTCCATCGAGAGGAACGGGATCGACGCCCGCGAGGACGACGAGTACGAGAGCGCCTCGCGCTGACTCGTCCCCCGCGGCGTGACGAGGTCGATGACCTGCGGGTCGTTGCCGAGCGTCGAGTCGTCTCCGCTCCCGCCGCCGAAGCGATACTGGCCACGCGTGGCGTTCACGCGGCGGACGCCGCCGAGACCGTAGCCGTCGTAGCCCAACAGCAGCGGGACGAGTTCCATCTCGTCGAGTCGCCCGTCGAAGGCGCTCTTCGGAACGCTGACGGCGATGGTGTCCTGCGCTTCGACGGTGTAGACGACCACGTCGTCGGTGACGACGGAGCCGTCCGGCGCTTCCACGGCGGTCCGAATCGGCGGGTCGCCGCCACCTTTCGTCTCCGGCGGCGCGACGAGCCGATACTGATACGGCGAATCGAACGTCGCGTTGACGCCCTCGCGGGCCGCCGTGTCACCCGAATCGGCGCTCGGGTCGCGGACGTACACCTGCGGGAACTGGAGCGAGTAGCCGTTGGCGAGCCCCCACGGGTTCTCGACGCCGCCCCCGATCTCCATCGTGAAGGTGTAGCGGTCGCCGTCCTCGTAGACGCCGAAGGACGCCAGGTCGAACGCGCCGTCGTAGAACGGGTCCGCCGTCGGTTCAGTGTAGCTCCCCGGCCCGTGACCGTCTCCCGTCGGGTCGTCCCAGCGTTCGAGGAGCGTCCCGTACAGCCCCTCCGCGAACGTCGCGTACGGAATCGTCGCCGTCTCCGATTCGGTGTAGCCGAGCGCCTCGGCCTGACTCGTTCCCGACGGCGTGATGGCGTCGATTACGTTCGGGTCGTTGCCGAGCGTCGAGTCGTCGCCAGCACCGCCGCCGAAGTGGCGCGCGGCGTTCGACTCGTTCACCCGGCGGACGCCGCCCCACCCTTCGGAGTCGTAGCCGAGCAGCAGCGGCGCGACCTGCCACGAGGTGAGCGAGCCGTCGATGGCCGACTTGGGAACGTCCACGCGAATCGAACGGGTCGAGGGACTGACGAACACGTCGCCGTCGGTGATGACCTCGCCGTCCGGCCCTTCGACTCTGGTCCCCCGTTCCCCGTCGGCGACGACCCGACGGTGGTACGGCTGGCGCAGGGTCGCGTTGACGCCCTCGCGGGCCGCCGTCGCACCGCCGGTCGCGTCGGGGTCGCGGAGGTAGAACTGGAGGTGCTGGAGCGAGAAGCCGTGCTCGAAGTCCCACACGTTCTCGATGGGCGCGTCGACGGTGACGCGGAGCTGGTAGGCGTCCGGCGTCTCGTGGAGCGACAGGCCCGTGAGGTCGAACGCGCCGTCGGCGAAGACGTCGTCGGTCGGATACGTGTAACTGCCCGGTCCGTGGTCGTCGCCCGCCGGGTCGTCGAGACTGGCGACTTCCTGGCCGAGTCCGGAGAGCGAGTCGGCGGCGAAGACGCCGACGCTGTCGACGGTGACCGTAGTCGGTCCGCTGTCGTCCGAATTTCCGGGACGGCACTGTACGCCTTTGTTACCCTGTCCTCTGGCCCTCTCGACGCCCTTCCCGCGTTCCTCGCCCCGCTCGCTCGCGCGCGGCGGCCGGTTCTCGATCAGGTCCGTCCCGTCGACGGCCCCGCGGAGCGTCACGTCCGCCGGTTCCGCCCCGAAGTTGAGGACGACGACGGCCTGCTCCTCGCCCGCGTCGCGGCCGTACGCGACCACGTCGTCGGAATCGGACTCGTAGTAGACCCCGGTGAGGGAAGCGGACTCCTGCAGCGCCGGCAGGTCGTGACGGGCGTCGACGAGCGACCGGTAGAACTCGAGGTGGTCCGCGTCGTACTCGTCCCAGTTCATGAACGCGCGGAAGTGGCCCTTCTCGTCGATGCGGGGCTCCGAGTAGTTCGTCAGCGCCCGTTCCTGTCCGTAGTAGACCATCGGGACACCCGGGAGCGTGAACGTCGCCGCGGCCGCGGCCCGCTGTGCGGGCTGGTCGGCCACGTCGAGATACCGACGCATGTCGTGGTTCTCGACGTATTGGAGGAACAGGTCCCGGTCGGGGAAGCCTCCGTTCTGGCGTCGCGTGACCGTCGACCGGAGCGCGTCGGCGGGCGTGCCGCCCTGCCCGATGCTCCGGAGAGCGTTCACCAGCCAGTCGTCGAAGTGCATGTCGAACTCGTTGCCGCCGAACTCCGACTCGTAGGGGATCACCTCGTCCAACAGCATCGCGTCGGGGTTGGCCTCCTTGACGCGAGTCCGGACCTCCGCCCAGAAGTCGTGGGGAACGCCGTAGGCGACGTCACACCGGAAGCCGTCGACCTTCTCGGCCCAGAAATCGACGACCGAGAGCATGTGCTCGCGCAGCGCGGGCGTCTCGTACGCCACGTTGATGAGGTCCGACCAGCCGAAGAAGGAGTAGGGTTCGCCGTCGGCGGTCCGCTCGTACCACTCGTAGTACTTCGAGTTCGTCCCGGCTGAACTGGCCTGCCGGTAGAAGCGGTGTTCGGCCGCGGTGTGGTTGAACACGAGGTCGAAGACGACCTTGATGTCGCGGTCGTGGCAGGCGTCGACGAACGCCTCGTACTCCGCGACGCTGCCGAGCGCGTCCGCGGTGTCGAAGAAGTCGGTCGTGTCGTAGCCGTGGGGTCCGCCCGGCGAGTCAGGATTGCGATGGCTCGTCGCGTCCAGCACGGGCGTGAGCCACACCCAGTCGACGCCCAGGTCGTCGAGATAGTCGACGCGATCCGAGAGATAGCCGAAGTCCACCTCGCCGGGACCGGAGCCGAACGACCGCGTGAAGATCTCGTAGCCGACCGAGTTCGGGAGCCAGTCGGGCACGGCGTTCAGCGACCGAGCGCTCCGGTCGTCGGCGTCGAGTTCTACGGTGACGGAGACGCCGTGGCGGTCGGCGATCGGGACAGCGTGAATCTGTGCCGTTCCGTCGACGGCGTCGGCCGGAATCCGGGCGGTGGTTCCATCGACGGTAACGTCGTCGGCCGTGACGGATGCACGGTCGTCCGGGACGAACTCCACGTCCACGTCCTCGGCCGTCGACTCGCTGTCGGGCGCGGCGTCGGGGTCAGTCTCGACGACGAAGTCCTTCGTCGTCGGGTCGTAGCGCCCCTCGGCGCGAATTCGGGGCGGGCCGGCGGCGTCATCGGATGGCTCGGGAAAGACTCGGACGGTCAGTCGATGCGTCCCGTCGGGCGCGTCGAGTTCGAGGCCGTAGGTGCCCGGAACGTCCGGGTCGAACTCGACGACGCCGTCGCCGTAGTCGTACTCGTCGGGGTCCTCGTAGAATCCTGTGACGCCGCTGTCTGCTGGCGTCTCGACCACGCGCCACGCGAACGCGTCGTCGCCGTAGTTCGCCGGATCGCGCTCGGGATCCGGGATTCGCGGTGCGAGCGTGTTCCGTCCGTCGGGCGAGCCGTCGCCCCGGTAACTCACCGCGAGCGGGTCGACCAGTGACTCCCCCGCGTGGATGAACCGGGGCGGTCCCGGATGGTACCCCTCCGTGGCCGAGGAGGAGGCGAGAGACCGGACGCTTTCGTCAAGGTCGCCACCGAGTGACAGTGCACCGAGTCCGCCGATTCCGCCGAGATATTCGCGTCGTTTCATGGGTGTCTCCGAACGTCAGTCGGCGCGTTCTCGCACCGCCCTGCAGTGGGGTCCGAGCCGCGACTGTACCGTTCGTATCCTCCAACAAATTCTATGGACAAAAATTCTATCACAGATTACACTAGAAAAGTATCCGACACGTCTCTCGAAAATTCCATTCTGGTGAAAACGCAAATCTCCGAGAGCGGCGTTCTGGTCGCCGCTCAGTCAGTCAGTTCGGGCGTCGAAACAGCCGCCTCGCTCTCGGCAGCACTCTCGACCGTCGCTCGGTCGGGCAGGTTAGGGTCGGGTTTCCGGCCCAGCGTGAGGAATCGCTCGGTGAGCGTGAGTTCCTCCGGGCTCGGACTCGACTTCTGTATCGGCTCGTACTCGACAACCACGTCGTCAGCGTCGGCGGCGATGCGAACCGCACAGAGTTGATACGACGGATAGAACACGGGCGGGAGGAGACCGATGATACCGTCGCGGCGATGGAGGCGCTTGAGCCACGTCCCGCTGTTGACCATCAGTCCCTCGTCGAGGGCGCGTATCCGCGGCCGGTGCGTGTGGCCGTAACAGAAGATAGCCGTCTCCTCGCGGCGACCGAGAATCTCACGGGCGGCGTCATCGTAGGAGGTCTCCGCGTCGACGGTCAGGCCGGTTTCGAGGATGCCGAAACGGTCGATCGTCTTGTTGATGTCCCGGCGGAGGAGGTACAGCGGGATGCCGATGAGCAACAGCAGACTGGTCACGGTGACGTTGATGGCGAGTAGGAACCAGATGGCGGTCCCCGCGGTGCCGAACTGCCCCAGAAACGACGTGGTCCACTCGACGGGCGTCGACCAAACACCGAGGAGGTTGAGGGCCGCGAACACCACGAGGATGGCGCTCACGTTGAACAGGAGCAGGAACGGAAGCAAGGCGTACCGCAAGAGCGGATTCATCTCGCGGTAGAAGTACTTCGAGAGCAGCCAGATCGGGACCCGTTCGGTCGGCGTGACCGCCTGCACGTCCTTGAGCCAGTTGTACCGTCCGCGATCGGAGAGCTGGCCCGCCCGACTGGTGACGAGCGTGTTGTAGTAGTAGCCGAGCGGTGCGACGTTGGGGTCGCCCCAGTCCTCGATTCGGTTGTTCGGGTCGTGCTGGTGGCCGTGTTCGAAGTGGATCACCCGCTCGCCGACCGGTCGCGTGAACGACTGGGACTGCAACAGGTCGACGTTGTACTCGGCGAAGCGCTCAACGTACTCGTCGTAGGCCGCGAGTTCGTGATCGTGATTGCCCGGCAAGAGCGTGATGTCGACGTTCTCGCCGGTCTCGCGCAACTGCTCGAACAGCTGTGGATACGTCGATTCGAGCACGTCGAACTTCGCCATTCCCTCGACACGAGTGAACTCCCAGAGACCGAAGGCGTCGCCATTGATCACCAGTTCGGCGTTCTCGTCGGTCTCGGCCAACCGGCCGAGAAATTCGAGGAGTTCGTCGAGAAACTCGACTTCCTCCAGTTGTTCGTCACCGCCGATGTGGAGGTCGCTGATGACGTAGTACACCCGGTCCTCGCCCGTGCCGCCCATTACGTGTGATTGTCGGGTGCATCGACAAAGGTGTTGTTCTCCGGTCGCCGCCGGCCCGTCACCGCCGGAGTGCATCTCCGGTCGTTCGGCGCGAGAATCGCCGGGGCAGTCCGGCCCCAGCGAACGGTCGTCTCCAGCCTTCACTCTGGAACGACGGTCAGAGATGCAGACGGAGCGTCTGCGCCGTGATATTCACTATTTTTGCGTAAATAGCTGGTGGCCGAGCGTCGAACAGGTATACCAAGTGTCCCGTCGAAAGTCTTTGGTCCGCAGAGAGAGTACAACAGGCGAGTGACCGTGTTCGGACGCGTTCGACGGAAGCCGAAATGGCGTCACCGAGCGAGGCGTCGAGCGCAGGGGCGACGGAGGGTCGGAGATGGGCGGTAACGACGGCGAATGGCCGTCCGACGACGCGACGGTCTGTCCGCTCTGTTCGGTCGGCTGCACACTCGCGCCGAGCGACGGTGAAAAGAGCCGCGCGCAAGGCGTTCCGGGTCCGGTGAACCGAAACGGCCGGCTCTGTCAGCGCGGTATCGGCGCCTTCGACGCGCTCGGGAGCGACGAGCGACTGACGACCCCGCTCGTCCGCCGCGACGGCGAGCTTCGAGCCGCCACGTGGCCCGAGGCGCTCGACCGGGCCGCGGACGCGCTGTCTACCGTTGCTGACGAGCACGACGCCGACGCGCTCTGCTTTTTCGGTGCGCCCCATTGCACCAACGAGGAGAACTACCTCCTGCAGAAACTCGCCCGCTCACTCGGCACGAACAATGTCGACAACCGCGCGCGACTCTGTCACGTCTCTGGGATGACAGCGCTCGAAACCCGCCTCGGGCGACCGGCGATGACGAACTCACTATCCGGGCTCTCCGAAGCCGGCGTGCTACTAGTCGTGGGAGCCAACCCCGCTCGCCAGCAACCGGTGGCGTTCGACTCGTACATCCGCACCGCCCTCCACGACGGGACGACGCTCGTTCACGTCGACCCCCGGGAGAACCAGACGACGAGAGCGGCATCGGTCCATCTCGCTCCCCGGCCCGGAACGGACGCGCTCGTCGTCACGGCGCTCTGTGCGCTCGTCGCCGAGCGCGGCGGGGTCGACGAGTCGTTCGTCGCCGAGCGGACGAGCGGATACGGAGAATACGCCGAATCGCTCGCCGAAGTCGACGCCGACCGCGCGGCGGCGACGGCGGACATCGCTCCCGAGAGCCTCAGATCGGTCGCCGACCGGATCGTGGCGGCGGACCGCGTCGCCGTCCTCGCCGGAACGGGCATCGAGGGAAGCGACCACGGCGGGACCGACACCGCCGACGCGCTTATCAACCTCCTCTTACTGATTGGTAGCTTCGGCCAGCCTGGGACAGGGATGAACGTCCTCCGGGGACTGAACAACGAACAGGGCGCGACCGACGCGGGCTGTCGGCCGGACCGACTGCCGGGGCACCGGCCGGTCGATTCCCCCGAGGACAGCGAACGAGTGGCGGCCGAGTGGGGTATCGAACTACCCGCGACGCCCGGCCTCACGGAGCGAGAGGCTGTCGAGCGGTTCGGCGACTCTGTCCACGGGGCGCTGGTCGTCGGCGAGAATCCGGCCGTCGAGAAGCGCGACGCGTCGTGGCTCCGAGACCGATTGACAGCTCTCTCGGCGCTCGTGGTCGTCGACCTCTTCGAAAGCGAGACGACCGAGCACGCCGATGTAGTACTTCCCGCCGCCGCGGGCGTAGAGAAGGCTGGCACCGTGACGAATCTCGACCGGCGGGTCCAGTCGCTCACGCCGACGGTCGCGCCACCGGGCGACGCTCGCCCGGACTTCGAGATTCTCCGTGAACTCGGAATCCGTCTCGTCGGCGATGCCTTCGAGTACGAGGACTCGGCGGCGGCGTTCGACGAGTGGACGCGGCTCAGCCCGGTCCACGAGGGGATGACGCGAAGCACCGTCGCCGACGGCGGCGTCCAGTGGCCGACCGCAGGTGACGGCTTGCACGGGACCGCGGTCCTCTACGAGGAGGCGTTCGAGACGGAGAGCGGCCGCGCCGCCTTCACCGACATCGAGGCGAACGGCACCGACAGTCCGTCCGACAGACTCGCGCTTCTCGTCGGTAGTCGCGCGGGCGGGGTCGGTGCGACCGGGTCGTCCGACGAGCGGGTTCACCTCACCGAGACCGACGCCGCGTCACGAGGAATCGAGGACGGTGATAGCGTCGTTCTCCGCAACGACGCCGCCGCGATCGAGGCGACCGTCGCCGTCGACGGGAGCGTCCGCGAGGGGACGGCGTACCTCCACGCGGACGTCGCTGACCCGCTCGTCCGGGACGAGAGCGCAACCGTGCGCGTCCGCCCGGCGTCACAGTAAGAGCGGACCCCACGCTCGCAGGTTCGAATTTAAAGAAGTCGGTTGTGCCGTCGGGAGTCGGGTCGAACGGCGGGTCGTCACCGCGATGACGGTCGATTTACTCGGACTGGTGGCCGCCGTCTCGGGTCGAAGCCCAGAAGGCGACGGCTCCGCCCAGGAAGGCGACGTTGCGGAGGAAGTTGTCGAACTCGGCGTCTCGCTCGTCACCAGACTCGTTCCAGAAGTCGTGCATTCCAGGCGTCACGCCGAGCATGAACGCCGCGATGGCGACGGCCCCCAGAAGCGGCGCGAGACCGAGTGCGAGCATGATTCCGCCGACGAAGAGCAACGAACTGGCGATGGGGAC
This sequence comes from Haloarcula amylovorans, assembly GCF_004681185.1. Lineage (GTDB taxonomy): Archaea > Halobacteriota > Halobacteria > Halobacteriales > Haloarculaceae > Haloarcula > Haloarcula amylovorans. Next base: position 69,760 of record NZ_SRIF01000009.1, read on the forward strand.
GAGCGTCCCGGCGAACGGCACGCCGACACTGTCGGCGTAGACGACCATGTCGTCTAAGTCCGCGAGGTTGTTGTAGCCGTCGCGTGCGAACTTCGCACCGAAGGCGGCCCGTGCGAGTACGAACACTGCGTGTTTGAGCATGGTCGTGCCAAGCGGTGGAGTCGGAAAACCACTGTGGCCACCCCCCTGGATAACCGACATCTCTGTCGTCGGCGTTCGCCGGACGGGCGCGGCCCCACAGTATTATGGTCGGCGTCAACAGTTATCACTCATAATGCGTGCAGCAGTGTTCACCGGCCACGGCAACCCGCTGGAGATACGCGAAGTCGACGAGCCGACCGCGGAGCCGACGGGCGTCGTGGTCGAGACGCAAGCATGTGGTATCTGCCGAAGCGACTGGCACGCTTGGCAGGGCGACCCGGCGTGGGAGGGACGAGGGTTCGAGGATGGACACGTCTTCGGTCACGAACCCGCCGGCGTCGTCGTCGAGGTCGGCGACGAGGTCGAAGAGGTTCGGGAAGGCGACCACGTCACCGTGCCGTTCAACCTCGGCGACGGGACGTGTCCCGCCTGTCGAGACGGCCACTCGAACCTCTGTGACGAGCGGATTCCGTTCGGCCTGACCCCCGAATCACGCGGCGCGTTCGCCGAGCGGTTCCACGTCCCGTGGGCCGACTACAACGTCGTCTCCCTCCCGTCGGGGATCTCGCCGGTCGAGATGGCCGGACTGGGCTGTCGGTTCATGACCTCCTTTCATGCGCTCGTCCACCGAGCGGACCTCACCGGTGGCGACTGGGTCGCGGTCCACGGCTGTGGCGGCGTCGGCCTCTCGGCCGTACACATCGCCGACGCTGTCGGTGCGAACGTCGTCGCCGTGGACCTCTTCGAGGAGAAACTGGACACCGCGAGCGATTTGGGGGCCGTCGAAACCGTCGACGCCGAGGCGGTAGACGACGTGCCGGCGGCAGTGAGAGCCGTCACCGACGGCGGGGCAGACATCTCCGTGGACGCCCTCGGCATCGCCGAGACGTGTCGCAACTCGGTCGAGAGCCTGCGAAAGCGCGGGCAACACCTTCAGATAGGGCTGACATCGAGCGAAGACGCCGGCGAGATCTCGCTGCCCACCGATAGGATGGTCGCCAAGGAACTCCAGTTCGTCGGCTCCCTCGGGATGCCCCGCCCCCGCTACGACGAGATTTTCCGGATGATAGCACACGGGAAACTCGACCCGGCCGCGGTGGTCTCTGAAACCGTCTCTCTCGACGCCGTCCCCGAGAGACTGGCCGCTATGACGGACTTCGGAACCAGCGGGATTCCCGTCGTCAACGAGTTCTAAGACGATACCGACACCGTCGATCCTCGGCCACGGGACACCGCATCGTTTATATTTTAGGTTTGCCTAAATAGGTCCGAGAATCCCCAATGTCCGAATCAGATTCCACGAGCGACGAATCGAACGAACGCACGCTCATCCGGTCGGGACGCGAGTTCGAACAGGAGTACCGACTCGACGCGAGCGAGGCAGGCGAGTTCCTGATAGCTCTCGGCGAGCAGTTGCGCGATGGGGACGAACTCACCATCACGACCGACGAGTGGGAGCTGCCGTTCGCCTTCGGCGAACCGGTGGAACTCGAACTCGACTTCGACGGCGTGGGTGACCCCGAACTCGAAATCGAACTGGAACTGCCGGGTCGTACCGACGAGGAAGCGCCGAACGTCGAGTGACGACGCGGGCTAGAACACTTCGATAGAGGGGTCTCCCCAGTTCAGTCGTCGGCGGGCGCGGCCCCGTCCTCGGCGTGCGTCTCCTCGACTTCGATGCCGCCGAGGAGTTGCGTATGCGGGTACGGCATGTCGATTCCCTCGGCGTCACAGCGCTCCTTGACGGACTGGACGAAATCGGAGCGGGTCTTCACGAAGTCCGAGCGCTTCGGGTCGTCGATCCAGAATCGCGTCTGTAGCCCGACGTAGGAGTCTGCGAGTTCGGTGACGCGGATGGACGTGCCGGGATCGTCGAGGATGCCAGGGTTCCTGTCGGCTTCGTCGAGGATAACCTCCTTCGCGTGCTCAATGTCGTCGTCGTAGCCGATGCCGAAGACGAACTTCTGCCGGAGTTTGTCGTAGGCGACCGGGTTCTTCACCGCATTGTCGGCGAGTTCGCCGTTCGGAAGGGTGATGCGCTCGTTGTCGAACGTTCGGATGCGCGAGACGCGCAGGTCGATGTCTTCGACGCGACCGGTGACGTCGTTGACCTCGATCCAGTCGCCCACCTCGAAGGGTTTGTCTTTGAGGATGAAGATGCCCGCGACGAAGTTGCCGAGGATGTCCTGTGCGGCAAAGCCGACCGCGAGGGCGATAGCACCGGCGAAGATGCCGAACGCCGCGATGACGCTGCCGAACCCGGCGACGGTAAAGGCCACCGCGAACGCGAGGACGACGCTCACGACGCCGGTCATACTCTCGGCGAGGCTCTTCACGCTCGGGTCGTGGCCCTGTTCGTCGAGGACCCGTCTGATGAGCGGGACGAGCACGACCTTTCCGAGTATCCAGACGGCGACGAAGGCGACGACGAACAGGACTGTCGGAACGACGTACTCCGTGACGAGTTGCTGTGTCTCCGGAAGCAGTTGATCGAGTTGTAGCTGAAGAAGCGCAGGGGCCAATACCGCGAGGTTTAGCGACATGAACGTTCTGAATATCGCGGCGACGCCACTTCAACGACATGGCGAATCAGTGGTGTAGGTGTGACAACGGGGGTTCGCGTTTCAGTGCCCTCCCGATTCGCAGCAGGCTGACGCGACCTTGGCGAATCGAGATGATATAGCACTATGCGATATATCCGGAGTGGCTTCACCGTCGTTGACCCAGTCACTCATCAGATCAGGAGCAGATCATGCTGCGTTCGACTTTCCAGCACAGTAGGGAGAAGTGGCCCTCGCCCATCATGTATCGGTCACCGTCCGTAGGTTTTCGCGGTGCCGATCGGACGGTCAACGCATGCGGAGAGTTTCCCGAGAGAACCAAGAGAATCGCAGAGGGCTATCAGCGAGATGAACAGTCGACCACGAGAACCGGCGATAAGACGCTTCGGATTTGGTTGGATAGTCTATAGAGCTATTCACGATAGCTATTCCGCGTAGCTATATTGAATAAAGCAGCGAAGAAATAGCTCGGCAGGCATGAACAGGGAACCCAATCGCTCGCTCCATCCATCGCTACCGCGAACAGTTTGGATAGCCACTCGGGCTAGCAGAGCGGGCAATCGCAGTCAAGTGACTGAACTGGCTATCGGATGAAGCCGACGAGGCGCATCAGCCACACTACCAAGCCATACAACACAGCTATTATAGATAGCTATACCATCTAACTATACCTTCCCGCTATATCAATTAACTATACAACATAGATGGAGTCTATAGCGACATGAGATTGTCAGAGTCCCTATTTCTGCTATCGAGTAGCGCTCACTAGTGAGAGTGGCCGAGAACAGTAGCTACCTAGAACGCGAGCACGATGCTGTCCGTCCCATTAACGCAGGTCGAACAGACGCCGAAACACCGGCACGTGAAAGCGGGCCTCGACTCTGCTCGGCCGGCGACCGTGGTCAGTTCCGGCTGCCGTCTCCACGCGTTCGAGGATTCCGGCTTCGGCCATCTCGTAGATGAAGCGTTTGATCGACCCCTCGGAGAGTGAGCCCGAGAGCGACGCGGCGACGGCCTCGGCGGCTGTAGCGACAGACGACCGAGCAGTGGCGTCCGCATCGACGAGTTCTCGGAGGACGGCCTGCCGATTGTCCGGTAGTGTGAGCACCCGAGCGAGCGAGACGGCGTCGGTCGACAGCCTCTCGGTAGCGACGCGGACATCTTCGTCGGTGAGTCGTGTCCGCTCCCGACTGTCGGCGCGGTCCGCGGCGACGAACAGCGCAGCGAGTGCGTGGTGTGCGTCGCCGTCGGCCCACTCAGCGATGGTTCGAGCCTGCTGGTGTCCCAGTGTTCGTTCGGACATCGCAGCCGACGCCCGCGCGGACAGAATGTCGCCCAGCTGTTGGTGGTGATAGGCGTCGAGGCGAATCGCGTCGCCGATACGTTCGGCGACAGCGGTCGCTTCGGGCTTCGCTCGACCGATACCGAGCCAGCAGACATATTCGGAGAGCGACTCGAAGTGGTCCAAAACAGCTGTCGGAGGCCCCTCTCCATCGTCGAGATGATCGACAGCGACGACCACGCTGGAATCAGCGGTTCGCCATCGGTCCTGCAGGCGGTCTCGGAGTGTCGCCGTCCGAACGCCGCTCGCCGGAACGGCATCCGATTCGACGGCCGAGAGGAGCGCGTGATAGAACGCGAACGCGCTGTCGATACGCCGACCGTCGAGATAGACGAAGGTCGGCGACGACTGGCGCTGGACGCGCGTCGACGTGTGAATGACCGGTTGTGTCTCCATCGGCAGTTGGTCGAGCTTTCGCCAGAGCGCGGTCACGACAGCCGACTTGCCCGCTCCGGGCGGCCCATGAAGGTAGAGATTCGACGGCGTTCGCCCGTCGAAAATCGGGTCGAAGTGGTTCAGCACGCGCTCTACGGTCGGACCCCGGCCGACGGGGTTCTCAACGTGCGCGGCTGGTGAGAGCGTCTCGTACTCTCGAACGAGGGCTGGCCCAGCGTCGCGGCGCTGGCGGCGACGAATCCGGTCTTCGAGGTTCATCCCTTATTCGGTAGCCCAGTTGAGCGACCGCTCGACGGCATCGTCCCATCGGCTGTACAGCTTGTCGGCCTTCTCGGCGTCCATCTCCGGGCTGAACTCGCGGTCTATCTGCCAGTTGTCCCGAAGGCCGTCGACCGTCTCCCAGTAGCCGACGGCTAATCCGGCGGCGTAGGCAGAGCCAAGCGCGGTCGTCTCGTCGACTTCGGGTCGAGCGATATCCGTCTGGATGATGTCCGATTGGAGCTGACAGAGGAAGTTGTTCTTGACCGCGCCGCCGTCGACTCGGAGTTGGCCCATCTCGACACCGGAGTCGGCTTCCATGGCTTCGGCGACGTCGCGGGTCTGGTAGGCGATGGACTCCAGCGTCGCGCGAACGATGTGTTCCTTGCGAGTCCCGCGAGTCATTCCGACGATGGTCCCACGTGCGCGCCCGTCCCAGTGGGGCGCGCCCAGTCCCGTGAACGCGGGCACCATATAGACGCCATCCGTCGAATCGACCGAGCGAGCGAGTTCGGCCGTCTGTGCGGCGTTGTTGATGAGGTCCACGTCTTCGAGCCACTCGATTGCTGCACCCGTGATGAAGATGGATCCTTCGAGGGCATATTGGACCGGCTCGCCGGACATCTGGAACCCAATGGTCGTCAACAGGCCGTGTTCGGACTCGACGGCCTCGTTGCCGGTGTTCATCAAGAAGAACGAGCCGGTGCCGTAGGTGTTCTTGGCGTCGCCCGCGTCGAAACAGGTCTGACCGAACATCGCGGCCTGCTGGTCGCCCAGTGCGCCTGCGACGGGAATCTCCTCGCCGAGGAAGCCGTCGGGGTCGGTATGACCGTAGTACTCCTCGTCCGAGGACGGGCGGACCTCCGGGAGCATGGACTCGTCGACGCCGAACTCTTCTAAGAGTTCCTCGTCCCATTCTAAGTCCCGAATGTTGTAGAGCATCGTCCGGGAAGCGTTGGTGACGTCGGTGATGTGGTTCCCGGTGAGGTTGTAGATGAGCCACGCATCGATGGTGCCCATAAGTAACTCGCCAGCATCGGCCCGGTCACGGAGGTCCTCACCGCGGGAACTCTGCATCTTCAGGGGTTCGGCGTTGTCGATAATCCACTCGGTCTTGGTCGCCGAAAAGTATGCGTCGGCTTCTAAGCCGGTCTTTTCGCGTATCCATTCGACCTTATCGGCGTCTTGTAGTTCCTCGACGCGGTCGGTGGTCCGGCGGTCCTGCCAGACTAAGGCGTTGTGGACGGGTTTTCCGGTCTCCTTGTCCCAGACGACGGTCGTCTCGCGCTGGTTCGTGATACCCAGTGCTTCGAGTTGGCTCGCGTCGATATCGCCGTCTTCGAGCCCCTGTTCGACGACGTCCTGTGTATTCTCCCAGATTTCGAGGGGGTCGTGTTCGACCCAGCCGGGTTCCGGGTAGATCTGTTCGTGTTTCTCGTAGGCGTTGGCGACGACCTGTCCGCTGTGGTCGAACACCATGAACCGCGTGCCTGTCGTGCCCTGATCGATCGAAGCGACGTACGTGTCTGACATACTGGAGTCCTCCGTGTGAAATACTGGCACTCGGAGAGGCAATAAAGATTGCCTCCGACGCGGTAAGCCAGCCTCACCGGTATAAATTCCTTCGTGCGAGCGTCACGGTCGAACGGTACCGGGAACCGCGGCTAGCCGCCCGCGAGCGCCGTTCCGTATCCAGTTACTCGCCGACGATGACGGTCGTTATGCGTTCGTCACACGCCGGACAGCGAGCCGCCGGATTCTCGGGTGTTCCGGCCGGAACGACACCGGGGATGTCGGCCCGACACTCGGGACAACGAACGCTGTCGTGTCCCGGATACGGACACACGTCTGGCTCGTCGTCGGACACACTAGCCACGAGAACGGAGTCCCGGATAGCAGTTTCGGTAAGGAGTGCCATTTATGTCGGCGGGGGCAGTGACCACGCGTATGGACCTGAGTGCAATCGTTGAGGAGAGCTGTGCACGCGATTGGGAGACGGTCGAAGCGGACTCGGTCGAGCCGGTTCGCTTTGCCGTCATCGGACTGGGCTGGTTCACGAAGGGGCGCGCCCTCCCGGCGCTCGAATCGAGCGAGCGGTGTACGCCGTCCGTTCTCGTCAGCAGCGACCGGGAGAAGGCGACACAACTCGCCGCGGAGACGGCGGGCGCACAGCACGGGCTTACCTACGAGGAGTTCCACGACGGCGAGGCAAGCGACGCCTACGACGCGGTGTACATCGTCACGCCGAACGCCCTCCATCTGGAGTACGTCGAGACGGCCGCCGAACTCGGGAAAGACGTCCTCTGTGAGAAGCCGATGGAGCGCGACAGCGACCGCGCGGCCGAACTCCGTGATGTGGCCGCCGACGGTGGCGTCGAGTTAATGGTCGCCTACCGGATGCAGACCGAGCCGGCGGTTCGCCGCGCCCGCGACCTCATCGCGTCGGGCTACGTCGGCGAGCCGATGTCCGTCACCGGCGACATGTCCCAGCGCTTGCTAGAACGTATCGACTCGGATCCCGACCAGTGGCGACTCGACAAGTGGCTCGCCGGCGGCGGCGCACTGTTCGATATCGGTCTCTACCCGTTGAACACCGCGCGCTTCCTGCTGGACGCCGACCCGGTGGCCGTGACCGGCAACGTCTCCAGCACGCACGACGCCTTCGACGACGTAGATGAGACCGTCGCCTACTCCGTCGAGTTCCCGGAGGAGGTGTACGCCCAGTGTTACGCCAGCCACAACGCTCGCCAGTCCTCGGGCATCACCGTCACCGGGACCGAGGGACAGGTTCGCGTCGAACCCGCCTTCTTCCAGGACCAGCCACGAAAGCTCCACGTCTCCCGCGGCGACGGCCGAGCCACCGTCGAACTGGAGAAAATTGACCAGATGCGCGAGGAGTTCGACTACTTCGCCGACCGACTGCGCGGTGGCGCGTCCCTCTATCCCGACGGCGACCACGGCCTCGTCGACATGCACGCGATGGAGGCCATCTACGAGGCCGCCGAGTCGGATCGCTGGGTGACCGTCGAATAGCGAGAACAGAGGAGAGACGGAGACGACGGCCGATAGCCGCGCCGTTCAGGCGTCGGTGAAGCCGTCGTGGAAGCCGACGAGTTTCGCCCGCGAGAAGTGCTCGACGGCGTACTTGATTCCCTCTTTGCCGACGCCGGAGTCCTTGAACCCACCGTAGGGCATGTGGTCCGCCCGGAAGCCCGAGACCGTATTGATGTTCACGCCACCGGCCTCTATCTCGTCGGCCGCCCGCTTCGCCCGGTCGATGTCCTGCGTGAACAGCCCGGCTTCGAGGCCGTATTCGGTGTTGTTCGCCTCCTCGATGGCGTCGTCGAAGTCCGAGACGGTGATGACTGGCACCAGCGGCCCGAACGTCTCCTCCTTCGCAGCGCGCATCTCCGGCGTGACGCCCGAGAGGACGGTCGGCTCGAAGACACGGTCGCCCAACTCGCCACCGTAGTTCCCGCCGCTCTCGACGGTCGCGCCCGCGTCGACGGTGTCCTCGAAGATGTCGACGACCGTCTCGAACTGCTCGTCGTCGACCATCGATGCGATGTCCGTACCGTCCTCGAAGGGGTCGCCGACGGTTAGATCCTCGGCGGCGTCGACGAGCGCGTCGACGAGTTCGTCTTCGACGTTCTCGTGGACCAGCACGCGCTCGACGCTGTTACAAACTTGCCCGGCGTTCGAACACGCGCCGCCGACCACTTGCTCGGCCGCCTGCTCGATATCCGTGTCCTCCCACACGATGGTCGGGTCGTTCCCGCCCAGCTCCAAGGTCATCTCCGTCATACCACTGTTGTCCGCGAGATACTTGCCGACGCCGGTCGAGCCGGTGAACGAGATCGCTTCGACGGCTTCGTGGTCGAGTATCGTATCGCCGACGGTCGACCCGCTTCCGGTGACGACGTTGAATAGGCCATCGGGTACCTCGGCGTCGATTTCCTCGGCGGCATCCTCTAGGCACTCGAACAGCGCGATAGCGGTCAGCGGCGTGTTCGAGGCCGGCTTGCCCACGACGGCGTTGCCAGCGGCGATAGCCGGACCGACCTTGTGGACCATCAGGTTCAGCGGGAAGTTGAACGGTGTGATGGCGGCGACGACGCCCAGCGGTTCGCGCTGGGTGAAACAGTGATCCTTCGCGAAGCCTTTCTGGGCGTCCATCGGGACGTACTCGCCGAACATGCGCTTTGCTTGCTCGGCGGAGAGATCTAAGGTCTGGATTCCACGATCTACTTCGCCTTTTGCTTCGGAGAGCGGCTTCCCCTGCTCGCTGGTGAGGATGCGCGCAACCTCGTCGGCACGGTCTTCGAGTTGGCGCGCGGTCTCCGAGAGGAGTTCGTAGCGCTGGTAGGCCGACAGCTCGGAGGCCTCGAACGCCTCGTCGGCAGCGTCGATGGCATCGACGACCTGCTGTTCGCTGGCTTTGGGAATCGAACCAACCACCTCGCTGTCGTAGGGATGAATCACGTCCGTGCGCTCGTCGGCGTCGACCCATTCGCCGCCAATGAGCATCTGCTTGTCGAGTCGTGTCGCTGCTTGCTGACTCATATAGATGAATCTCGGACATCGGAGTGATAAGTGTTACGCAGGTGCGCGCGTGCGCGGGACCACAATATTCGGTTTCGAGACGAGTTCCGGGATGGTGGGTATGTGGAGCCATCCCAAATTATAACTGAGTGCTCCTCCATCGAATAGCCATGAACCTCTCGGGAACAGTCGTTCCCATGGCTACGCCTACCCATGGGAACCAGCGAGCAGTGAACTTCGAAGCTCTCGGACAGTTTACGCGACGATTGGTCGATGCCGGCGCGCACGGTCTCTTTCCGGGCAGTTCCATCGGCGAGTTTCCCAGTTTCACGACAGCACAGAACCGGCAAATCGTCGAGACGGTCGTCGAAGCGGCCGACGGGGACGCGACGGTCCTCGCGGGGTGTTGTGATACGAGCGTCGACGAGATTTTGGACAATATTGAGGCCGCGGACGCGGCCGGTGCCGACGCGGGCGTCGTCGTCTCGCCGTACTACCTCGGGACGACCCAGACCGGACTGGAACGGTTCTTTCGCTCCATCGCCGACGACTCCCCGCTTCCACTCTTGCTGTACAACATCCCCCAGCTGACGGGCAACGAGCTGAGCGTGGACCTCGTCGCGTCGCTCTCGGACCACGACGACATCGTCGGCCTGAAAGACACGTCCGGTAATCTCACCTACCACCACCGAGCCATCGAGACCACGCCCGACGACTTTGCGGTCTTTCAGGGCGCGACGGAACTGGCAACGGCCTCGCTGGATGTAGGCGCGGATGGACTCATCGCCGGTCCCGCGAACGTCTTTCCCGAACCGATGGTTGCCCTCTACGATGCTCACGACCGGGGAGACCTCACGGCCGCTCGCCGCCTCATGCAGGAGGTCGTTATGCCGGTCGTGAACGCGACCAGCGACCTCCCGACGGCCGCGGCCCTGAAACACCTCGTCGGACTGGACGGCCTGGACATCGGGGAACCGCTTCCCCCGCTCCCCCAACTGACCGACGACCAACGGACGTCGCTCTCAGCGAGTTATCGACGAGTGGCGGAGCGCGAAGAACAGACCGTCGAGCAGTAGCGGCCACTCGACGAATTCTCGATACCAGTCATTCATCGACGGTATCGGTCATCTCATCCGACTGTCGGAACGTTGGTTTTGCTGACTCACTCACGATCAGATTGCAGTCGCCGCGCCGTGAGAGGGGCGAGCCAGTCGCTATCGAAGGCAAGAAATCGGCGCGGGTGGTGCAACCCGACCGAAAATCGTCGTCGCGGCCGCCGGTGTCGAACTCAGGCGTTGTTGACTTCGCTGTCGATCTCCTGTTGGGCGTCGTCGAGTGCCTGCTGAGGGGACTTCTCTTGAACGAGTGCCGCGTTGCAGTTCGTGTAGACGATCTCGGAGAACGTCGAGTAGTTCGCCGTCGCGGGCCGAGCGCTCGTCTGCTCGACGATCCCGGCGAACGTCTCCAGCAGCGGGGCCTGCTCGTAGTACTCGTCGCTGTAGAGGTCCTGATGGACCGGCAGTCGACTGTGTTCGAGCGCCATCGTCTCTTGGGCCTCTTTGGACGCCATGAAGCTAGCGAACTGTTGGGCGGCCTCCGCGTTCTCGGCATTGGCATTGATAAACAGATTCCAGCCACCGAGACAAGAGTTCTGCGCGTCGGGGTTACCTTCGGCTTTCGGCATCGGCGCGACATCGAACTTATCTTTGACCGCAGAACCGTCCTCGTTCATCAGCGAGACGGCGTAGGGCCAATTGCGCATGAAGATGGTGTTGCCCTGCTGGAACGTCTGTCGGTTCTGGTCCGTCGACGAGGCCGGGATCGACTCGGGCGTGACGTTGTACTCGTGGATGAGGTCGACGGCGTGCTGGAGTGCGGAGACGCCTTCGTCGCTGTTGACGACCAAGTTCCCGTCCTGTCGGACGCTTCCGCCCATGCCCCAGAGCCAGTTGAGCCACATGATGGTCAGTCCCTCGTTGGAACCGCCCTGCCAGATGTAGCCGTTGAGGTCCGAATCGGACTGGCTCTTGATGTCCTGTGCCATGTTGACTAGTTCCATGTACGTCTTCGGCGGTTCGTCGTATCCCGCGTCTTCCAGCAGGTCCGTACGGTAGTACAGCGCGTTGGCGTCCGTGTGGATGGGCATCCCGTACATGGTCCCATCGACCGTTACAGAGTCGATGGGCGTTTGGAGCATGTTGTCCGTCACGCCATCGGGGTCGTTCATCTCTGCGGCCCACCCGTTCTGGGCGAACTCGGCGGGCCAGATGACGTCCATGTTCCCCACGTCGAACGACGACGACCCGGAGACGAACTGGTTGACGTAGTACTCGCGCGTCGAGGAGGCGTTCGACGGCGTCTGCTGGGACTCGACGGTGACGTTGCTCGCCGACTCTTCGAACATCGGGACCAGGCTCTTCGCGTCGTTGCTGAAGTAGCCGGGATAAACGTACGTCAGTGATCCGCCGCCACTGCCGCCGTCGCCACCGTCACCGCTGCTCGTTCCGCCGTCGCCACCGCTCGTTCCGCCATCGCCGCCATCGCCGCCATCACCACCGTCGCCACCGTCACCGCCACACCCGGCGAGGAGTGCGACGCTCCCGCCAGCCATTGTTTTGATAAATCTACGTCTGCGTTCGCTCGAAACCTCGTCTGACATACACACACACGTTCAATACCCCGCCTATTAATTGTTATTGTATATGAAATGACTGTTTGACGAAAGCGAGGTCTCGCTCAGTCGTCGCCAGCGAGCGCCCGCACGTCGTCCCAGAGGTCGTCTTCGATCTCGACCGTCGTCGCGCTGTGGTCGCGCTCAACGGAGTGCTGGCCCGGGAGCCGAATCCCCTCGACGTGTGCTGCCGTCGGTCCGGCGGTCAGCTGCCGCAGGAACGCGCTCGCGCGCTCTGCGAAGTCAGACGCGCCGAGCGCCTCGGGGTCGATAGCGAGGAAGAAGTCCCCCTTCGTACAGGGGTCTTCCGTGTGGTACGTACCGGTCACGTCCTCGCCCATCGCTGCGCCGACCAATCCGCCAGCCAGCACCTCGACGGCAATCGCTAATCCGGAGCCTTTCGCCCCGCCGAAGGGGAGGATAGTCCCCTCCAGCGCGGCCGCCGGGTCCGTCGTCGGTTCGCCCTCGGCATCGAGCGCGACGCCCTCGGGCAGTCGCTCGCCGGTCTCCTTCCGATGGAGAACCGTGCCGCGGGCGATGGCCGAAGTGGACATGTCGAGGTTGAACACGGGGTCGGTCGGCAGGCCGATGGCGATCGGATTCGTCCCTAGCACCGGCTCAGCGCCGCCGTAGGGTGGCATCGCCGGTTCCGTGTTCGTCATGGCGATGCCGACGTAGCCCTCGCGCTGGAGCTGGTCCGTGTAGTAGCCCAGCATGCCGAGGTGATTCGAATTGTGGACGCCTACCGCGCCGACGCCGAACTCGTCGGCGCGGTCCATCGCCTCGCCCGCCGCCGCCGACGCCACGACCGGACCCAGTCGTGACCCCCCGCTCAAGGTTGCGGCACCGCCGCGCTCGCTGACAATCTCGATGTCACCCTTGGGG
>NZ_SRIF01000009.1:82721-139865 GCF_004681185.1 Haloarcula amylovorans
GGCGCTCACCAGCACTTCTGCGGTTTGCGCGGCGTCGGCGTCGCTGATACCGTGTGCGCGGAATGCCTCGGCGGCGATGGAGACTGCCCGCTGGCGGTCGACCTCCTGGACCATTATGTCGAGGGGCCGATGCGGTGGATGGCGAACTGACTCTCGCCCAGTGCCTCGCTCAGCGTGACTTTTCCATTGACGACCTCCTCGATCTCGTCCCAGAGTTGGTCGGTCGCCCAGTCGAAGGACTCGTCACCGACGAGGGCTTCACTCACATCGACGTCGGTCTCCTCGGGGACGCGCTCGGCGCTACCGGGGTTCCCAGTTACTTTGATGGTGGGCATCACCGCGTTCGAGAGCGTATGGCCCTGACCGGTGGAGATGACCATGAAGTGCGCGCCGCCCGCACCGATGCCAGTCACCGATTCTGCGCCGTGACCGGGCGTGTCCATGATGTACATCCCCGAATCGCTCGGAATCTTCGCACCGTAGTCGATGATGTCCTGAATCGGGCCGTCGCCGGACTTGACCAAGGCTCCGAGCGATTTCTCCTCGATGGTGGTGAGTCCGCCGTCCATGTTGTCCGGCGTTGGCTGTGCGCCACGCACGTCGTAGCCGGTCGCCTGCAGGCGCTCGTCCCAGTGTTCGACTCGTTCGAGGATTTCCTGCTTGACTTCGTCGTTGACCGCGCGCTCGGAGAGTTCGTTCTCGCCGCCGAAGAACTCCGGCGTCTCGGCGAAGCAACCACGGCCGCCGTAGTCGTCGATGAGCCGCCAGACCGCACCTGCGGTGGCTTTGTGTTGACAGAGCCCGCTCGTGGTGTCCGAAGTCGCGCAGTTGATGCCGAAGGTAAGCTTCGACATGTCGGCCGGGACGCGGCGCTGAGCGCTTGCGTCCTGTGCCATCTCCTGAGCGGCGTTGACAGTGGCCTTCAACGCGTTCATCACACCCTTCTCCTCGTGGATGTTGATGGAAGCGCTGGGTCGTCCGGTTTCGGCGATGTCCTCTGCGAGTTCGTCACCGTCGACGATTTCGCCGGCGTGGGCAACGACGACTGTGCCGTACGTGTTGGGGTGAGTCGCGTATCCGAGGAGGGTGCGGTAGGTCTGGAAGACGTCGGGTTTGGTCTGACACCGTCCGAGCGGATGCGTGATCGGAATCGCGTCTTCGACGATGTCCGCCGCCCGTTTCACCGTGTCGTTGGCGTAGGGGGCGGTCGAGACGATGACCGTATGATTGCGAATGCCGACGCTACCGTCGTCGCGTTCGTATCCGAGGAATTCACTCATTGGTGTTACTCACTGATGACTTTGGCCTGGTTGTCGTCGGCGAGGTCGCCGCGACCGTAGTTCGACTCGACGTTGTGGACGTGAACCCACGTCCCCGCGGGGATGTCTTCGGTGGCGTTGCCGATGCTTTTCCCGTACTTCGTGATCGTCTCGCCGGACGCGATGTCCTCGATGGCGATCTTGTGACCGAAGATAACGTCTTCGGTGATTTCGACGGTGCGTTCCTCGTCGCCGACGCCGACCGTGACGGCCTCACCGGCTTCGAGTTCGCGAAGCGCCGTTGCGACGTTGTCCGTTGGTTCGACTACCTGTAGATACCTATCGGGCATACACTCCGATGAGGTGCACGCCACCATATAATGTTTTCTCATGGCACACCCTACAGCAGGAGCGTCACCGCGACCAGTGCGAGCAGACTCACCGTCAGGAAGTGCGCGAGCACGACGGCGATGGGTCGGAGACCAGTCGCGCGGAGCCGTCGCGGGTTCAACTCGAAGCCGAGGCCGACGAACGCGAGCGTGAACAACCAGTCGCTGACGGTCGCGACGACTGCTTGTGTCCCGCTACCGACGAAGCCGACGTTGACGATGGCGGCGACGACGAGGAACCCGACGAGGAACTTGGGGAAGCGGTACCATATCTCGGTGGCATCGGCTTGCTCGCCGCCGCCCGCGTAGCGGAGCGCGTACGCGACGGCGAGAAAACCGATGAACGTATTCCGGACCAGTTTCGTCACGGTCGCCCACTGTCCCGCAGTCTCGGAGACGGCGAAGCCGACGGCAGCCGTGGGACCAGTCGAGAACAGGCTCAGCCCCGCCCAGATACCGAAGGCACGGTCTGGCAGGCCGAGCATCGACCCGAGAATCGGAAAGACGACGAGCGTGACGGCGTCGAACAGCAGCACCGTCCCCGCGGCGTAGCTGATGTCGGCCTCGTCGCTGTCGATGCTCCCCGCGACGGCCAACACCGCCGAGACGCCACAAACGCTCGCGCCCGCCGCCAACAGCGAACGGGTTCGACGCTCGATGCCCACCCGGCGGCCGACGACTTCGGTGAACACCACGCCGACGACGACGACGCCCGCCGCGAGTCCGACGACGAGCGGCCCCGTACTCGCCAGTTGGCCGAGGGTGAGTTGCGCACCTAGCAGGACGATCCCGGTCTCTAAGAGGAGCTTGTGCCGGTCGAGTCCGGGTTCGGCCCACTCGGGCGCACCGACGGTCGCCGCGACGGCCGCCCCGCTCCCGATAGCCACGACGAGCGGGCTCAGCGGGGTCGCACCGCCAATCACGCGAGCGACGATAGCGATCGCTCCCAACACCGCGAGTCCCGGTAGCAGTCGGACGCCCGACCGCATCAGGGGACCAGCGTGGTAGCGGTGACGATGGCGACGCCGAGCGCGGTTGCCTTCCAACCGCGATCCGCTGCGGCGACCCGTCGACGACAGCGAGCGACGAGGCTCTGGGCATTGCTGCTCGAACCGATGACGTCCATGTACGAAAACGGGTGTGGGGCACCTACATAAAAGTACGGCGTCCGCGCCGACCATCGAGCGCGGGTCCCACAGGTTTAATAATCGATGCCGAGAGTGCCATGTATACGAATGGCAGACACAGCCGAAAGTGCGTCCGGCGCAGCCGCGCAAGACCCGGCAGCCGGGCGGCAAAACAGATTCGAGCGGTACCGCGACCTCAGATTCACCGAGGAGGAACTGGCGGTCATCTTGCTGACCCCGGTCGTGTCGTTCCTGCTCGCGGTGTCGTTTTACCCCATCTTCGACACCGTGATGGCGAGCCTCCACACCGGGTACGTCCTGGAGATCGAGCCACGCGAGTTCGTCGGTCTAGAGAACTATCGGAGCCTGTACGGGAGCGGTCCGCTGCTGGATCAGTTCCTGAACGGCGACGGTTTCTGGAACGCGCTGCGGGTGTCGCTCATCTACACCGTCGTCAGCGTCCCCGTCGAGCTCGTATTGGGGCTGGGCCTCGCACTCTTGCTCAACCGCGAGTTCAGAGGGAAGTACTTCGCGCAGGCTGCTATCCTGTTCCCGTGGGCCATCCCGACGGTCATCAACGCCCGCATCTGGGCGTGGATGTTTAACGGCCAGTACGGCGTCGTCAACGACCTGTTGGTCCGTGCCGGCATCATCGCCACTCCGTTCCCGTTCCTGGCGAGGCCGGACGCGGCGCTGGGCGCGATGCTGTTCATCACCATCTGGAAGACCAGCTCGTTCATGGCGCTCATCCTGCTGGCCGGTCTCCAGTCGATTCCAGACCACCTCTACGAGGCGGCCCGGATGGACGGGGCTTCCCGGCTCCGGCAGTTTAAGGACGTTACCCTGCCACTGCTGAAACCCACGTTACTCGTCGCGCTCATCTTCCGGACGCTCCCGGCGTTTCAGGCGTTCGGCCTGCCCTACGGCCTGACCGGGGGCGGCCCCGCGAGCGCGACGACGACGCTCGTCCTGTTCGACCACCAGTTGACGTTCAACCGCCTCTCCTTCGGCGAGGGGTCGGCCGCCGCGACGGTGATCACGCTCATCGCGCTCGCGATCGCCATGCTCTACGTTGGCACGCTGTACGAACCGGAGGTGCGCTGAGATGGCCACCAGTGACCGCGACCGCGGCTTCGAACTCGAAACGTTCCAGTGGGTCGGCAAGAAGGTCGGCTTCTACGGGAGCATCTTCATCATCGCGCTGGTCTCCGTGTTCCCCATCCTCTGGATGCTCATCACGTCGCTGAAACAGCCGGGCAACGTCGTCCAGTTCCCGGTGCAGTACGTCCCGCAGGACCCGACGCTTGCGAACTACCGCGCAGCCCTCGAACAGGCCCCGTTCCTGCGGTACCTGTTCAACAGCTTCGTCGTCGCCAGCGGTACGGCCATCCTAGACGTGTTACTCGGATCGCTGGCCGGCTACGCGCTTTCGCGGCTTCGCTTCCGATTCAAGCTCCCCGTCCTGTTGCTCATCCTGGGGACGGCGATGTTACCCTTCATCGCGCGACTCATCCCGCTGTTCTCGCTGGCCCGCTCGTGGGGCCTGCTGAACAGCTATCTCGGCCTCATCATCCCCTACGCCGCCTTCCAGTTGCCGTTCGCAGTCTGGATCTTCCAGGCGTACTTTAAGGAACTCCCCGACTCACTGGAGGAAGCGGGCCTGATGGACGGCCTCTCGCGGGTCGGCGTCCTCTTCCGCATCATCTTGCCCGTCTCCGCGCCCGCGATGGCGACGGCCGCCATCATCGTCTTCATCTACGCGTGGAACGAGTTCCTCTTCGCGCTGACGTTCATGACTGAGGACTCGATGCGGACCATCACGGTCGGTATCGCCCTTTATCAGGGCGAGTTCCAGTACCCGTGGGGGACGATCTCAGCAGCGGTGTTCATGTCCGTGATTCCGCTCATCCTGTTCATGCTGTTCTTCCAGCGGAAGGTCGTCGAGGGACTGACCGCCACCGGTAAGGCCTGAGCTAGCGGTTCTCCGTTCTTCTTCCGTTTCTGTTTCTGGTGCACTGATTTGAGTGAGTCAGTGCTGACAGTTGATAAATCCAGAACCACCAGTTGGCTGTTCAGAGGAGTGCCTCACCGTCGTTCTGGCCGCGAGAAACAGTAAAACAGCGCGCCAGCCGTTCCTAGTCGTTCACGACGTTGTACGGCTCCTCACCCAACAGCACGGAGCGGACGATGTCGGTGACGGTGCGGCGGCGCTGGTCGTTAGCCTCCTCGCTGTACCACGCGACGTGGGGCGTCGTCACAACTTTCGGGTGGTCCCGGAGCGGGTCGTCCTCGGCAGGCGGTTCCTCGGGGAACACGTCGAGACCAGCGCCGGCAATCTCACCGGCTTCGAGGGCCGCATGGAGGGCGTCAGTGTCGACGATGGGACCGCGCGCGACGTTGACGAAGTAGGCGTCCTCGCGCATGCGGGCGAAGGCGTCAGCGTCGAACAGTTCGCGCGTGTCGGGCGTCAGCGGGGAGTGGACAGTGACGAAGTCGGCTCGCTCCAGCACCGCTTCGAACTCGACGAGGTCAGCGGGGTCGGCGGCCACGTCTTCCTCGGAGAGGAAGGGGTCACTGGCGACGACATCGGCACCGAGTGCTGCAGCGCGTTCGCCGACGGCGCGGCCGATCGCGCCGTAGCCGACGACGCCGACCGTTCTGGTCGAGAGGCGGTGGATGGGTGCAGCGACGCTCCGGTCCCAGCCGCCGTCGGCCACGTCGGCGTCGTAGGACGTGAGGCCGCGGGCGAGCGCGAGGTACAGCGTCAGCGCGTGGACCGAGACCTCCTCCAGGCAGTAGTCGGGAACGTTCGTGACCGGAATCCCGCGGTCGCTGGCCGCGTCAACAGCGATGTTGTCGACGCCGATGCCGTACCGGGAGATGACCCGGCAGTCGGTCAAGGCGTCGATGGCGGCTTCGTCCAGCTCGTAGCGGAGGTTGATGACCGCGTCCGCGTCGGCAAGCGTCTCGTGGGCGTCGGCGGCGTCTTCGCCCACATCGCCGGTGAGTTCGACGACGTCGGCGATATCGGCGAGTCCCTCGCGTTCGATGGAGAGGTCGGCGAAGTCGTGGTCGGTGACGACGACGGTGTGTCGTGACATAGCAGAACAGTGGAGGCCCCGGGGTTAAATAATCAGGTCGTAGCCGTCCACGAGGTACTCTTCACAGAGGTCGCGGTCCAGTTCGACGCCCAAGCCCGGGCCTTCAGGAAGGTCGATGTAGCCGTCTTCGAGGATTGGGCCGGAGCCCTCGACCCGGTCGACCATGTCGTTCCACCACGGCACGTCGCGGGAGTGCCACTCCATACAGAGGAAGTTCGGGATGGCCGCCGAGACGTGCGCGCCGGCGACGGTGCCGAGGGGCGAGGAGATGTTGTGCGAGGCGATGGGGACGCCGTAGAGGTCACAGACGGTGGCGATATCGACGTACTCGCCGAGGCCGCCGCACTTGTTCACGTCGGGCGCGGCGATGTCCATCATCCCCTCGCGGGCGGCATCGTTGAACTGGCTCGTCGTCACAAGGTTCTCGCCGGTCAGCACCGGCATGTCCAGCGCCTCGGTGACCCGTTTCTGGGACTCGGTCTTCTCCGGCGGGACCGGGTCTTCCAGCCACGCGAGGTCGAAGCGTTCGAGTTTCTTCCCGAGGCGGATTGCCGTCTCGGTGGTGAAGTTCCAGTGGAGATCCATCCCGAGATCCACGTCGTAGCCGATCTCGTCGCGGACCGCTTCGACGAGACTGACCTTGTGTTCTAACGCCTCGTTGTCCATCCGGCGGTTGGCCTCGTCGTACTCGGCGTGAGTCGGCACGTCGAGGTCAAACTTCAGCGCCTCGAACCCCTCGTCGACGACTTCGCGGGCCGCGCGGGCGTAGGACTCCGGCGTGTACACGTCCTGCGGGTCGTGCTGGCTGGCCTCGCCCAGCGACTCGCCGCCGTGGGTGTCGCAGTAGATCTTGATCTCGTCGCGGTATTTCCCGCCCAGCAGTTCGTAGACGGGCACGTCGAACAGTTTTCCCTTGATGTCGAAACAAGCCGTCTCGATGGCGGTGAAGGCCGCCTGCCCGATGCGGCCGGTGCCAGTGTAGCGCTGTTCGAGCAGCTCGCGGATGCGATTCGTATCGAGCGGGTTCTCGCCCTCTAAGTCCACGTCCATCCGGCCTGCCATGTCCAGCGCCGCTTCGGCGCGGAACGTCTCGCCGAGCCCGTAGACGCCCGCGTCAGTTTCGACTTTGACGATGCCCCACGTGAAGTTACCCGCGATAGCCATCGTCTCGATGCCGGTTATCTCTACGTCTCGTTCGGCCGGTCGGTGAGTCTCCGCCATGCCCATGTCCCGCCACGGCACACCGCCGCCCTGCGGAATACGATAGTCCGGTTGGTCGTCTTGCGTCATCGTCTGCCTTGTCGCGCAAGCCGACGTTAAAGATTGTGGTGGTCACTCGCGCACGGTCGCGTCGGCGAGCGGCCGGCGGTCCGGGCGACCGATATCGGTCACGGTGAGACTGGCAGTTCCCCGAACGTCCGCCGACGAACGGCCGACAGAGAGGTCGAAGCGACCAGGTTCGACAGCGGGTTCCCCGTCGGCGTCGTAACACGCGAGCGCCGCCGCGGGCAGCGAGAACTCGACCGTCACTCGCTCGCTAGCCGCCATATCGAGGCGCTGGAACCCGACAAGTTCGCGTTCGGGCCTGACGACACTCGACAGCGGGTCGCTCGCGTAGAGTTGGACGACTTCGCTACCGGGTCGGTCAGCGACGTTCTCGACCGCGAGCGAGAGCGTCGTCTCGCCGCCGCCAGTGATTTCGTCGGCCTCGACGGCTACGTCGTCGTACTCGAAGTCGGCGTAGCTCTCGCCGTGGCCGAACGGGAACAGCGGCGACCCTTCGGTAAAGACGTACTCGCCGCCCGATACCGCGTCCCGCCGGTAGTGAATCGGTAGTTGGCCGACCGAGCGCGGGAGCGAGACGGGGAGACGGCCCCCGGGGTCGGTCCCGAGTAACACGTCGGCGATGGCGTTTCCGCCGGCCTGTCCGGGGAGCCACGCTTCGACGGTGGCAGCAGCGTGGTCGGCCACCTCGGGGACGGCGAACGGCCGCCCGCCGGCGAGGACGACGACCACCGGCGTCCCGGTGGCCGCGACCCGGCGAACGAGTTCGGGCTGTCGCCCTGGAAGTTCGAGACTCGCGCGGTCCAGCGCTTCCCCGGCGGTACCCGACGAGTCCCGTTCTACGTCGATACCGGACTGGCCTCCGACGACGGCGACGGCCACGTCGGCTTCGCCGGCGGCCACAACCGCGGCGTCGATGTTGTCGTCAGGGCCAGCGCGAATCCCACAGCCTCGCGTGTGCATGACTGAATTAACACGCTCCCGGAGCGCCGACAGCGGCGTCACCACGTCGATGCCGCCGGTTTCGTTCTCTGCGCCCGCGTAGGAGTAGTTCCCCAGCAGGTTCCGTCCGTCGGCGGCGCTGGGACCGACGACGGCGACCGATTGCTCGGGCAACAGGGGCAACGTTCCGTCGTTGTGAAGCAGGACCAGCGACCGGCGGGCGGCGCGCTCGGCCAGCGACCAAATCTCGTCGGTACCGAACACGACAGAAGCGGCGGCAGGGTCCGGGTTTGCGTCCTCGAACAGCCCCGCTCGCTCCTTCTGGCGGAGGTGTCGGCGGACAGCGCGGTCGACCAGCGACTCGTCGACTTCGCCCGCTTCGACGGCCGCCACGAGTCGGTCGCCGAAGCACTCCGTCTCGGGGAGTTCAACGTCGATTCCCGCCGAGAGCGCCGCGATGCCCGCGGCCTGCCGGTCAGGGACGACGCCGTAGTCGTCGGCCAGCATCTCGATGCCGCGTCCATCTGAGACGACGGTCCCGTCGAATCCCCATTCCTCGCGGAGGAGGTCGGTGAGGAGACGCTCGTTCGCGTGGCAGGGGACACCGTCGACGGCGTTGTAGGCGGCCATCACCGACGGCGCACCCGACTCGACGCCCGCGCGGAAGGGGCGAAGATCAGCGTCGCGCATCGCTCGGAGCGAGGCGGTTGGGGCGGCGCGGTTGCGGCCGCCCGCGGGGCGACCGTGCCCGACGAAGTGCTTGAGCGTCGCGTCCACGCCGCCGTCGTCCAGTCCCGAGACGACGGCCTCGGTCATGCGACTCGCCAGCGCGGGGTCCTCGCCGAACGTCTCCTCGATGCGACCCCAACGCGGATCGACACCGAGGTCGGCAACCGGTGAGAGCGTGAGCGTACAGCCGACGGCGCGTAACTGCTCGGCGACACCGCGGGCCAGTTCGCTCGCCAGTTTGGTGTCCCAACTGCTGGCCACGTTGATCGGCTGGGGGACAGTCGCGCCCTCGCGCCCGGCGTAGCCACAGAGCCCCTCCTCACGCACGAACGCGGGGAGTCCGCGAGGAGCTTCCCAGTGGAGGTAGGTCTGGAGGTCGGCCACCGCCCGCGCGAGTTCGGCAGGTCGGAGGCCGCTCTCGCGACCGACGCGCGTGACGCGGCCGACGCCGTGGGGAATCACTTCCCGAGCGCGCTCGCGCGAGAACGCCCCGTCCTCCAGCAAGTCGCCGATTCGCACGGTCCCTAACTGTGCGACCTTCGCCCGCAGGTCTAGCTGCTCGATGAGGTGGTCGATGTCCGACCGAGTCATAGCTCTCGCTTCGCTCAGTAAGGACATAACTCCGGCGGGACGGAGTAGATTTATTAGCGAGAGCGCCCCGGTGGAAGGTAGGATGACGAGCGAACGCATTACCGTCGCCGCCGTCGAGGAGTACGCAGTCGAGGACGACACGGTCCAATTCGACTGTGCGATCGACGCGCCGGAGACGGTCACGCCCCGGACAGTGCCCGTGACGCTGACGTTCTACGACGAGCGGACCTTCCGCTTCGAACTGCAGGCCAACCCCGAAGTCGCCGTCGAGAGCGAGTATCCGAAACTGGACACCGACGCTGTCGCGTCCGAAATCGACCTCGACGCGAGCGAGGACGACGGCACGCTCACCGTCGAGACCGGCGCGCTGGCCGTCGAGGTTGGACTGAGCGAGTGGTCGTTCGCGGTGACCGACGCCGACACCGGCGAGACGGTGTTCGAAGAACAGCGGGCCGACCCCGACGTGTTCGGCCGGCAGCGGGTCGAATCGTTGGGGTTCACACAGGAGGAGATCAACCACAATCCCCGAAAGATCACCGAGACGGGCACGTCGTTCCGCCTCTCCCCCGACGAAAAGATCTACGGCGCGGGCGAGCAGTTCGTGGAGTTCGACCGCCGCGGCCGGGAACTGGACCTCTGGCACGAGGAACCGCTCGGTACCGAAACCGAGCGGGCCTACAAGAACATCCCGTTCCACCTCTCGACGCAGGGCTACGGCCTCCTACTCGATACGACGAACCGCGTCCACTACGACTTCGGCAAACAGTCCACGGCGTCGGGGACGATGTCCACAGCGGACGATTCGTTCGCCTTCCTCTTTTTCTACGGGCCGGACTTTCCCGACATCCTCGAACGCTACACCGCGGTCACGGGCCGCCCCGACCGGCCGCCGAAGTGGAGTTTCGGCACGTGGATGTCCCGGCTGGGCTACGAGTCCCGCGCGGAACTGGAGGAGGTCGCCGAACGCCTGCGCGAGGAGGAACTGCCGAGCGACGTGCTCCATCTGGACCCGTTCTGGATGCGCGACCGCTCCTCCTGTGATATGGAGTGGGACACCGAGCAGTTCCCCGGCCCCGAGGAGATGATAGCGGAGTTGCGCGAGGACGACTTCCGCCTCTCGCTGTGGGAACACCCTCACGTTCCCGTCGGCACTGACGCCTTCGCCGAGGGGGCCGAAAACGGCTACTTCGTCACCGATGGCACCGGGAAACCGTACGTGATGGACCACACCTGTCAGGGCGACTACCGAGGCGCGCTGGTGGACTTCACTGATCCCGACGCCGTCGAGTGGTGGAAGGACAAACATCGCCGACTGCTCGAACAGGGCGTCGCCGTCTTCAAGACGGACTACGGCGAGTACGTCCCCGAGGACGCCGTCTTCGCCAACGGACAGAGCGGGAAGTCGATGCACAACCTCTACCCGTACCTCTACAACGAGGCCGTCTACGAGACAGTCGGCGAGGTCAACGGCGACGATGAGGCAGTCGTCTGGGGTCGCTCGGCGTGGACCGGCAGCCAGCAGTTTCCGATGCACTGGGGTGGGGACCCACAGACCAGCTGGAACGGGATGAGCGCGGCGCTGCGGGGCGGTCTGTCGGCCTCGCTGTCGGGCATCGCCTACTGGAGCCACGACATCGGCGGCTTCCGCGGGACCCCGTCTGACCCGCTGTACGTCCGCTGGGCGCAGTTCGGCCTGCTCTCCTCGAACGCCCGGTGTCACGGCACGACGCCGCGAGAACCGTGGGAGTTCGGCGACGATGCCGTAGACATCTTCCGGGAGTACGCGAACCTTCGCTACCGCCTGCTCCCGTACGTCTACACCTACGCCGAGGTGGCCGCACGCACGGGCCTGCCCGTCGTCCGTCCGCTCGTCCTCGAATATCAGGACGACCCGACCGTCCACCGCATGGACACTCAGTACCTCCTTGGTGAGGACCTGCTGGTCGCCCCGGTGTTCACCGAGAGCGGGACGCGCTCGGTGTATCTCCCCGAGGGAGAGTGGCGCGACTACTGGACCGGCGAGCGGTACGAAGGCGGCCAAACCGTCGAGATGAATGTCGCCCTCGATGAGATGCCCCTGTTCGTCCGGGCCGGAAGCGTCGTCCCCCAGCGCGAACCGACCCAGTCCGTGCAAGCGGGGACGCCCGCGGAACTCGAACTCGATGTGACGCTCGCCGACGGCGAGGCGTCGGGCCGGTTCTACGACGTGGACGCCGACGAACTCCGCGACATCGGCGTGACGGTCGACGACGGTACGGTGACGGTCGAGCTCGGCGCGGTGAGCGCCGATACCGTTCGCGTCACTGTCCGCGACACGGCCCCTGAGACCGTCGTCGTCGACGGCGAGTCGGCGACCGAAGTGGACGCGGACCCGGCGTCGGACGAGTGGACCGAGACCGAGGACGGACTGCTCCTCGTCGTCTGAGGCGCGAACCGCTCGCTCACGGCTCTGCGGGAGAGGTGGATTTATTAACCGACGTGGTAAAGCATGGGACACGGATACATGGTGACACAATGGGACGCCTACAACTGAACGACCTGACCAAGGTGTTCGACGCCGGAGACAACGAGATCGTCGCGGTCAACGACCTGAACCTCACCGTCGAGGACGGGGACTTTCTCGTCCTCGTCGGTCCCTCGGGGTGTGGGAAATCCACGACGCTTCGCTGTATCGCCGGCCTCGAACACGCGTCATCCGGACAGATAACGCTCGACGACCGGGACATCACCTACAAGAAGCCCAAGGAGCGCGATATGGCGATGGTGTTCCAAAACTACGCGCTCTACCCACACATGACGGTGCGCCAGAACATCGGGTACGGACTGAAGATAACGACCGACCTCTCGAAAGACGAAATCAACCAGCGCGTCGAGGAGACCGCCGAACTGCTAGAGATCGGCGAGCTGCTCGAAAAAGAGCCGTCGGACCTCTCGGGCGGACAACAGCAGCGCGTCGCGCTGGGCCGGGCCATCATCCGCGAGCCCGAGGTGTTCCTGATGGACGAGCCGCTGTCGAACCTGGACGCGAAGCTCCGGACGACGATGCGGACGGAGATCCAGCAACTCCAGAGCGACATGGACATCACGACCATCTACGTCACCCACGACCAGACGGAGGCGATGACGATGGGCGACCGCATCGCCGTCCTCAACGACGGCGAGCTCCAGCAGGTCGGCGAGCCACTGGTCTGTTATCACCAACCCAAGAACCGCTTCGTCGCGGGATTCATCGGGTCGCCATCGATGAACTTCCTCTCGGTCCACCGCGAGGGTGAGACGCTCGCTCACGAGGAGTTTACCTACCACATCACCGAGATGACCCGCGACGCCATCGCGGACGCCAGCGACGATCTGACACTCGGTATCCGCCCGGAGCACATCCGACTGACCGAGAGCAGCGAACAGAACGCCATCGAGACGACGATCGAGGTCGTCGAGCCGATGGGCGAGGTCACCTACGCGTACTTCCAGATCGGCGGGGAGACCTACACCGCGAGTATCGAAGGCGAACGGCGGATCCAGGCGGACGAGACGGTCAACGTCGTCTTCCCAGAAGAGAAGATCCACGTTTTCGACGGACAGACCGGCGAAGCCGTCAAGAACAGCAATCTGGGCGAAACCGTCGATACGCCGCAGGTCTGAAAAGACGTTTACCTCTCGCAAACAATTAAGTGACCGCTGTCCATAGTGCGGAGCATGCCCGAACCAACGGCAGCGAACGGCGCCGGACGGCGGATACAGGCGGTCGATACGTCCTGTGAGATCCTCGAAGCGCTTCGAGACCTCGACGGTGCCGGCATCTCGGAGTTGGCCGACGAGCTCGACTGGTCGAAGGCGACGATTCACGGTCATCTGGCGACGCTCGCTGACAACGAGTTTGTCGTCAAGCGCGGCGACATCTACGAGATCAGCCTCCGCTTCGTCGATATCGGCGAGTACGCCAAGAGTCAGGTCGATATCCACGACATCGCCGTCAAGGAGGTAGACCGGCTCGCCGAAGAGACCGGTGAAGTCGCGCAGTTCATGGTCAAAGAACACGGCCGCGGCGTCTACCTCCACAAGGCCAGCGGCGAGAACGCGATTCAGACCGCCTCCTACACCGGGAATCGGAAGGACCTCCACTGTACCGCACTCGGAAAAGCGATCCTCTCGCAGTTGTCCGAGGCGGAAGTGGACGAGGTCATCGAGCGCCACGGCCTCCCCGCACGCACCGACCGAACTGTGACGACCCGCGAGGAACTCTTCGAGAACTTAGCGGAGATCCGCGAACGCGGCGTCGCCTTCGACGACGAGGAGATCCTACAGGGACTGCGCTGTATCGCCGCTCCCATCGAACATCCGAAGGGCGATCTCCACGGGGCGATCAGCATCTCCGGGCCGACCAACCGGTTCAAGGGCGAGCGGTTTCACGAGGAACTGCCCGAAATCGTACAGGGCGCCGCCAACGTCATCGAAGTCAACGCTACGCAGGTCTGACCGTTAACGAGAGCCAAACGAATCATCCTCCCGCGTATCCTCAACTCACCCCTCGTGCTCCCTCTCTCCGACGCTTCGGCCGGAATTCGTTCTCACGGACCGACAGTCTCGCCAGCGGGATCTTTTACGAGAGGTGAAAATACAGCCACAGCCACCCAGAGTCCCGAATTCACCGCTTTTCCGACCACCGAGACTGCATCGGCCGTGTTTTTCGGTGGTTTTCGGCCGATCATCCGTCCATACGGCCGTGAGCGACGGAAAACCACTGAATTCGAACAGTATCTCGGCAGCTCGATTTACATCTCGCAAACGCATAGTATCGCACTGGCCCCTCAGGAAGCTGCGACGGTCAGTTCACGCGAGCCGGATCGATCGTCGGGGAATAACAAGGGTACGGAAGTTATTCGAATGAGGCCAGCGGTGATCGCGTACGCAGTGGAGCGGCGAGACAGTTCGACAGCCGGCGACCGGCGGCCGGCGACCGGATTGTGTCGACGGTGTTCGGCTGAGCGCGGCATCGAGTCACGGAGCCGCCGTCACCGACAGTCGGTGAGCCATATCGGAAAACCGATGTGAGGATTCATCCATGAAATCGCGCAAGTGAAATCTATCATTGCCCGCGAACGAGCGTATATCGGAGATATATAGAAACTATTAAGCCAATGTGTATCCATTTTACCGATATGGCACACGACGAAGGCGAAAACGCGGACGGCGTCTCGGTATCGATGGAAGTCACGGGTCCCTACGACGACGTGATTTCGAAGCTAAAATCCAGTACTACGGAGCGAGACGCTATCGGTCCGCTGATGGGCGACGTCCAACTGCTCTTAGAGACCGTCGAGCGGATGGGCGGCGGAACGCGAAGCGCCATCGCGGACCAACTTCCGCCGGAGATGACCGCCGATTTCGACGCCGAGGCGGTCGTCGAGACGTGTCAGGTACTCGAACGATACGACCTCGTCGTCCTCGAAGGGAACACCTGGAAACCGGGTCCGCGTCTCGGCGAATAGCGCGGTAACGGTGGCTCGGACGGCCGCTCTCGTGGTTAGTCCCAGTCGTATCCCCACTCGCGGAGTTCGTCGGCGACGAGGTCGGGGTTGTTCATGGCGACGACCAGCGCCGCTTCCAGTGCGTCGGTCTTGTAGACGTCTTCACCGAGGTCGTCTTCGAGTTCGCGGAGGAAGTCGCTCTCGCGCTCTTCGACGTGCGGACGAACGAATATCGGTCGCTGTGTTCGCCCCTCCTTCACGGAGGAGCGCCGGAACTTATAGGGTATCGACGGCGGCGCGGACTCGGTGGTTGCGTCGTCCGCGTCGGCATCGGCTCCGGCGGTCGCGTCGTTCCGGTCGTCATCGTCCACCGGTGCGCCGGTCTGTCGGCCGGTCGTTTCGGCTGCCGCCTCCGTCGCGTCGTCGGCCACCCCCGCTGGCTCGTCTCGCTCCTCGATCTCCGCGAACGGGTCGTCACCGGAGCCGGCTTTCATGCCGTCACCTCCTGTTCGCGCGTCTCTCGAAGCCGACGAGCGAGCGTCTCGAACCGTTCGAGCGTCTCCAGTTCGTAGTCCCGTTCCCGGCTACGGTGTTCCTCGATGTAGGCGAACGCCGAACACTGCTGTCGCCAGCAACCCTCTAAGAGCGACGTCCGTTCGCGGAAGACGACCGGCACGTCGTAGTTCATCGCTTCGAGCCTGTCGAGCATCTCCTCCTGGTCGTTGGTCCCCTTATATCGGTTGGGCACCGCAGCAAGGACGCCGACGTTGATGTCCAGCGTCTCTTCGAGCCCGTCCACGAGGTCGGTGAGCCCGGTGACCGACTGTTGGCCCTTCCCGCTCGGTTCGAACGGGATGACGAGATTCCGCGTGGCGTGGATCGCGTTGTACAGCTTCACGTCGGCCGTCGCCGGCGGGTCGACGATGACAGTGTCGTACTGGGCGGGTACGTCGGCCGCTTTCAGCACGCGGAGCAACTGGACGTTCGGGTTCCAGTTCTCCCCGAAGTCGGCGGCCTCTTCCTCGCGGCGGCGCAGGTGCTTCGAGAGGACTTCGAGCGAGTTGTGCGCCGGGACGACGTCGACGCCCTCAGAGGTCTCGATAAGGTCTTCGAACGGACCTCGCGGTCGCTCGACGAGGTGTCGGACGAGACTGTCCGCGTCGGAGTCGGTGCGTCTGTCGCCCACATCGAGGAGATACGAGAGGCTCCCCTCTTGTGGGTCCATATCGATCGCAAGGACGTCCCGACCCGCGCGAGCGTCCGCGACGGCGAGGTTCACCGCTAGGGTAGTCTTCCCGACCCCGCCCGCCTCGCTGTACACCGTGTATGTCAACATATCCGGTCAGTTGCCGCATACGGACATAAAAGTTAGTCAGACGGTATAGTTAATCAGTATAGCTATCCTATGGAATGCGTGTCAGTCCCCAGTCAGATTGTCAACTGTTTAGGGAGTAACTATCGAGAACGAGTCGTTCAAGTATTACTCGGTGTAACCACCGGCAGATGAAACGACGAACGTTCCTCTCACGCGCCGGCGTCGGCGTCACGGGACTGACGGCACTGACGGGCTGTATGGGCGACTCATCGGATCCAGACGGCGGAACAGAGACGGCTAGTTCGGGCGGCAAGACGGGGACCGCCAGTTCGAGCGGCGGGACGCTCACGATCGCCACGTACTCCTCGTTTACCGGCGAGGACACGGCCGGGAACTGGCTCAAATCGGCGTTCGAGTCCGAGCGGTCTGGCGTCACCGTCGAGTTCCAGACGCCGGACAGCGGCATCAACCAGTACATCCAGCGGAAATCCCAGAGCGCGCCAATCGACGCGGACCTCTTCGTCGGATTGAACACCGGCGAACTCGTGCGGGTCGATCAGCAGTTAGACGACCAGCTGTTCGCGGCGACGAGCGAGCAGCTCGAGGGTGCCGACTCAGTGAAGTCGTCGCTTCAGTTCGACCCGAACGGCCGGGTGATTCCCTACGATACGGGCTACATCAGCCTCGTGTACGACGAGGGAGCGGTCGACGAACCGCAGACGTTCGATTCGCTGTTGAAACCGGCCTACGAGGACGGTCTCATCGTCCAGAATGCCCAGCAATCCGACCCCGGGCGCGCGTTCTTGCTCTGGAGCATCAAGCAGAAGGGACCCGACGGCTATCTCGACTACTGGCAACAGTTGGCCGATAACGGCGTCCAGATTCTCTCTGACTGGGAGCCCGCCTACCAGGCCTACATGAACGAGGAAGCACCAATGGTCGTCTCCTACTCCACCGACCAGGTGTACTACCACGGCGACGACGTCGACATGTCCCGACACCAGGTCGGCTTCCTCAACGACCAGGGGTACGCGAACCCGGAAGGGATGGCGCAGTTCGCCGACGCCAAGAATCCCGAACTGGCCCGCGAGTTCATGTCGTTCGTCCTCAGCGAGGAAGCCCAGGCCGAGATCGCGGTGCGAAACGTCCAGTTCCCGGCCGTCGAGGGCGTCGAACCGGGCGGCACGTTCGGGAAGTACGCACTCGAACCGCCCGAACCCGTGACATTCAGCTACGAGGAGCTCTCGGGCAACGTCGGCGGGTGGATAGAGGAGTGGGCGCGCCAGATCGCGAGTAACTGACGATGCAGCTCCGAGACGACCGAGTGCTGTCGGTCGGCGTTGCAGCGACGCTGCTGACGCTCGTCGCGGTGTTTTACTACCCCGTCGGCAGCGTCCTCGCCAGCGCCGTCTCGGCTGGCGGTCGTCTCACACTCGCTCCGCTCGTCTCGGTGCTCGCCGACCCCTTTTACACGGGCGCGTTCCACTCGCTCGTGACCGCGCCAACGACGGTCCCACGCGGTCTCGTACAGTGGTTCGCGGCTGGAATGCCGTCGGTCCGGTTGGGCCTGTTCGGCTTCACCGCCTATCAGGCGCTCTTATCGACGCTTGCGAGCGTCGCCGTCGGGTTGCCCGGGGCGTACCTGCTCGCTCGCTTCGAGTTCCCCGGACGGCGATTCGTCCGTTCGGTGACGATCCTCCCGTTCGTCCTCCCTTCGATTATGGTCGCGGTCGGCTTTCTGGCGATGTTCGGCCGGAGCGGCCTGCTCAACGACCTGCTCGGCGTCGTCGGACTCGGTCCGGTCGAGTTGACGTTCACGCTCGAACTCATCGTTCTCGCCCACGCATTCTACAATGCCCCGCTCGTCACGCGGCTGGTGACGGCAGCCTGGGAGTCAGTGGACGCTAACCGCGTCGAGATGGCGCGGACGCTCGGGGCCTCACCCCTCCGGGCGTTCCGCGACGTGACGCTTCCACAGATTCTGCCGGCGCTGTTGACCGCGTCGGTGCTCACGTTCGTCTTCACCTTCATGTCGTTCCCGCTCGTGCTCGCGCTCGGTGGTCTCCAACTCGCGACGGTCGAGGTCTGGCTGTACGCCCGCGTCCAGGACCTCGCGTTGACCGAGGCGGCGACGCTGGGTGCGATCGAGACCGCGCTCTCGCTCGGGCTCGTGTACGTCTATCTGCGCTTCGAGGCCATGCAGATCCGTCCCCGAGGCGAGAACCGCGGACTGACTCGGACGCCCCTCGTCTCCGGGTGGCGGTCGCTCCTCGACCCCAGACGGTTGGGACTGCTGGCGTACGGTGCTATCGTGCTGGTCCTCTTCGTCGGCCCCCTGGCGAGTCTCGTCGTCGAGAGCGTGACGACGCCGTCGGGCCGACTGACGCTCGACTACTACGCGTTCTTGCTGTCCCAGCAGTCCTCGACGGCAACCGGGACGACGCGCCCGTTACCGGCCATCGTCAACTCGCTACTGTTCGGCGGCGGCGCGTTGCTGCTGGCGTTGCCGATGGGCGTCGTCGTCTCCGTCGTCGCCACGCGCGACAGTCGCGGGTCACGGCTCGCCGAGGCGCTGTTGACGGCCCCACTGGCGGTCAGCGGCATCGTCCTCGGATTGGGAATGCTCCGAACGCTCGTCTTCGGCACGACCCTCTTCGGCCATCGTATCACGGTCACGGGACCGATCGCGATCGTCGCTGCACACGCCGTCGCGGGGTATCCGTTCGTCTCGCGGAACGTCACCCCGGCGCTCTCGGGCGTCGACGACCGCCTCGGCGAGGCCGCGCGAGCGCTCGGGGCCGACCGGACCGCCGTCCTCACCGATATCGAGTTGCCGCTGGTCGCGCCGGCACTCGTCGCCGGTGCCGCCTTCGCCTTCGCCATCAGTATCGGCGAGTTCGACTCGACGGTCCTGCTGGCGGAGGGGATCGACAGCGCGACGATGCCGGTCGCGCTCGAACGCTACATCGGCAACCGGTCGCTGGGACCGAACCTCGGTCCGGCGACGGCGATGGGGACGGTGCTGTTGGCGGTGACGACCGTCAGCTTCGTAATAATCGACCGCGTCGGCGGACGGTGGGAACGATGAAAACCGCTGGCGTCGAAGTGGACGACCTCGCGGTCGCATACGACGGCGTGACCGCGCTCGAAGGCGTCTCGCTGTCGATAGAGGAAGGCGAGTTCTTCACGCTGGTCGGCCCCTCGGGCTGTGGAAAGACGACGATGCTGCGCTCGATTGCCGGACTGGAGACGCCGTCGGCCGGGCGCATCGCCATCGACGGCCGCGACGTGACCGACGACCCGACGGAAGACCGCAACGTCGGCATGGTCTTTCAGAACTACGCGCTCTTTCCCCACATGAGCGTGCGCGAGAACGTCGCCTACGGCCTGCAGTTTCACGATGTCGACGACGGACGCGACGAGGACGAGCGCGTCTCGAAACTGCTCGACCTGGTCGATCTGGCGTCGTTCGGGGACCGCGAACCGACGCAGCTCTCGGGCGGTCAACAACAGCGGGTCGCGCTCGCCAGAGCGCTCGCTCCGGAACCGGACGTACTCCTCCTCGACGAACCGCTCTCGGCGCTCGACGCCCAGTTACGCGAAGAACTCCGAGTGCAGATTAAGAACCTGCAGCAAGCACTGGACATCACGACGGTGTACGTCACGCACGACCAGGCCGAAGCGCTGGCGATCAGCGACCGGATCGCGGTCGTACAGGACGGCACCGTCGAACAAGTGGCGACGCCGGAGTCGGTGTACCGCGACCCGGCGTCCCGGTTCGTGGCCGAGTTCGTCGGCGACAACAACGTGTTCGCCGGCAAGGTTACGGAGGGCGGATCACAACTGGCTGTCGACGGCGCGACCCTGCCGCTGCCGAACTGGGCCGATGCACGAGACGGGGAATCCGTTGCCCTCTCGGTCCGTCCGGAGTCGATTTCTCTCGAAGGCATAGATACTGTGACTACCGACGAGACAACGCTCGACGCGACAGTGCGGACGGCCGAATTCCTCGGCGACGCCTACCGAGTCCACTGCCTGTGGAACGACCAGACCATCGCCGTCAAGACTGCTGCGACCGAGCCGCCGGCGGGCGACGTGACGCTTCGGTTCGACAGCGACGACGTGCACGTCCTCTGATATCGGGGACATTTTAGCCGCGCCCACTGGAAAAACACTATGAGTAATCTGGGGAAGATCGACCGCGACATCTTCGAGGAGATCATCTACCCCGAGCTGGGCGCTCGACGGGACGACGTGGCCATCGGGCCGCGACACGGCGTCGATTTCGGCGTTCTCAATCTGGGCGGGCAGGCGGTCGTAATCGCGACCGACCCCATCTCGCTGCTACCTGCCCTCGGTCTCGAACGGGCGGGCAGACTCGCGCTGGAGATCGTGCTGACCGACGTCGCCGTTTCGGGCATCGCGCCGACACATCTGGCGATAAATCTGACCCTCCCCCCGTCGTGGAGTGACGAGAAGTTAGCGATGGCGTGGACCGGACTCGCCGCACACGCCGAGCGCCTCGGCGTGAGCATCGTCTCCGGCCACACGGCGCGCTATCCCGGCATCGATAGTTCGTGGGTCGGCGGGGCCACCGTCCTCGGGGTCGGCGACCACGACGCGGTCGTCCGGCCGGACGGGGCGAGCGTCGGTGACGAAATAGTCGTGACGACAGGTCCCGCCGCGGAGAGTACGGGCCTGCTCGCGACGCTATTTCCCGAGCAGTTGGGACTCCCACCCGAGACCGTCGCGACGGCACAAGAACGCGTCGAGGATATCGCGGCCGTCGCGGACGCTCGCGCGGCCTTCGAGGCAGGCGGCGTCACCGCGATGCACGACGCGACGGAGGGCGGCGTCGCCGGTGGATTCGTCGAGATGGCCCGCGGAGCAAACGTACGCTTCGACATCGATACCGAAACGGTCCCAATCGCAGACGGCGTCGAGGCGGTATGTGAGGCGGTCGAAGTGGACCCGTGGACGGTGACGAGCGCGGGCACACTCTTGCTCACCGTCGAATCAGGCCGCGGGGCCCCCATCGCCGAGGCAGTTAGAGACTGCGGGACGCCGGCTGCCGTGGTCGGAGAAGTCACGTCGGGCGAGGGCGTCTTCGCTGACGGCAACCGTCTCACTGCTCCCGATAGTGACCCCTCGTGGGAGGTCTTCGCCCGTTTCTCGTGATACAGGGAAGGATGGGCACCAATACAATACGGATTCTTAATTACAAATAGCCTATTTTGCTCTTATAGACATGTGCTTAAGCCATAGTTGGCCATATATAGCCTCAATTAGTCATTATACGGATTTCTCGGCGAGATTAAGAAAGCGAATTTCTCGTTTTAGTTCGGTCGTCGTTCGGTGAGTATTCGGCGTGTCTGGCCCCTTTTCGCCGCTGTCGGAGTGATGGTACTCTTAGTGGAAGTCCTTGCAAGTGCTCGCTGCGCGGCTCAAGCAACGACCGTACAGCATCGAGCGGAGCGGCTCGAATCCAGTCGTAGTCAGGAAAGCAACACGTATAGAATAACGAAAGTACGATCGTTATCACAGGTAGAAAAGTCCCTATTCACGGCTTGAATGTCCCGATATCGTAATTGTACTGTCCTCCCTATCCAGAATGGTAAGAACATTGATTTTTTAGTCCTGATTCTGCCGCGCCAGAAGTATCCGTAGATACTTAACATCGTCCACGCCATAGCAAGCAGATCTGCAGCTCGATGTCGGCGAGAAGGCCACGAAACCCGGCCAGTCAGACACCCCCGTGGGCGACTGGTCGAGTACGCAGATGCAACAGCAATCGAAAGGCGGCCAAGCGGAATCGATGCCATCCGTCGCGAGGGACGAATTCACCGCCGGCTTCCGGTCCGAGATCCCCCGCCCCCATACATTGAATACGCTCGCACGATACTGTTTAGACCGTGACCGGACAGCGAGTTATCAAGATGAACCCCGCCTTGCGCGTTTCGACCGGGAGAGAGAATCTCTCGCAGGGACGAGCGGTACTCGAAGCGGTGCGGGACGCTGGCGCGTCGGTCTCGACGGTGGCGGTCGGATCGACCGGACACCTGGGGTTGGAACCGCTCGTCACGGCGACGCTCGACGGCGAGACAGCGTTCTTTCCCGACTGTTCACCGGCGCACGCTCGAACCGTCGTCGAAGCGCTCGACGACGGAACGGTTCCGACTGACGATGCGACCGCAGTCGTAGCCCACGAACCGGGGACGTCGACCCTCCCGGTTCCGAAAGACGGCCCACTCGCCGTTGGCGAACGGCAGGTACTCGGCGCGTGCGGCTGGGCAGTTCCCGGGAGTATCGAGGACTACCGCGCCGGAGCGCACTCTGTGCCGACCGACATCGAATCGGCTGACGCACTGTCACGGCTCCGCGAAAGCGGCTTGCGTGGCCGCGGCCGCGGCGACGAGAGCGCCGACGCGTCGGTCGCAGAAGAGTGGACGACCGTGAATGAGGCCGCGGGAGAGCCTATCGTCGTCGTCAACGCGAACGAAGCCGACGACCACGCCGCCGGTGACCGACTCTTGCTCGAAGGCGCGCCGCTCTCGGTACTCGACCCGGCGTTCACCGCGGCAGCGGCACTCGACGCGACCGACGTCGTGGTCTACCTCACGGAGGGAGTGGACCTCGCCCGTGAGCGAGTGGAGGCGGCCGCGGACGCACTGGTCGAAGCGCGCGACCCCGACGCCTCGCTCCGTGTCGTCGTCGGCCCAGAGGAGTACAAGGCGGGCGAGCCGACGATGGCGCTCGAAGCCATCGAGGGGAAACACCGAATCGAGGCCCGGCGTCGGCCACCCGGGCCGAGCGAGTACGGACTGAACGGTCGGCCGACGTTGCTACACACGCCGCGGACGCTGGCACAGGTCGGGCGCGTCCTCGCCGGAGCGGACCCCGGTGGCGTGCCGGCCGACCCCGGGACGCGCCTGTTCACCGTCGCCGGCGACGTTTCCGCACCCGCGACGGTCGAACTCTCGACGGGGGCGACGCTTTCGGACGCCCTGCCAGCGGTCGAACTCGAAGGATCCCGAAAGGCCGCCTGCGTCGGGGGCGTTTTCGGCGGCGTGACCCGCTCGCTGGACGTGCCCGCGAGCGCGCCCGGTCTCGACAGCGCGCGTCTCGGAACCAACGGCGTCGTCGAACTGGTCGGGGAATCGACCTGCATGGTCGCGCTCGCCGGCGAGCGTGCGAAGTTCGCCCGCGAGGAGAACTGCGGGCGCTGTGGTCCCTGTCGAGAGGGGTCGAAACAGCTCGTGGACCTCCTCCGGGACGTCTACGACGGCGAGTTCAAGGACGGGATGCTCCGCGAACTGGGCCGCACGATGCGCGAGACCAGCCTCTGTGGGTTCGGCAGCGACGCCGCGCGACCGGTGACGACGACCATCGACGTTTTCGAAACGGAGTTTCACGCCCACGCCGACGGCCGCTGTCCGAGCGGGGTGTGTACGAAACTATGAATATAGCTACACCACGCCGACATCTCGACGCCTCGAATCGACGTATCATCGACCCTGCGGCGTTCGGAGGAACCGATGAGTACTGACCCGATTTGGGAGGGTTCGACGACCGGAGCCGACGTTCCGTTGACCGAAGACATCGCACCGGGGACGGCCAACGACCCGCCCGCCGGTGCGACGGACGAGGCGACGCTGACCGTCGACGGCCAAACCGTCGAAGCCAGCGCCGGCGCGACGCTGCTCGACGCCTGCGAGACCGTCGACACCGACGGCGACGTGCTCGCGCTCTGTTCGTACGACGATGAGGAGAAGATTGGGCCGCGCAGCGAGTGTCGGACCTGCATGGTCGAGACGGAGGAACACGGGATCGTTCCCTCGTGTAGCTTCCCCGTCGAAGACGACATGGTCGTCTCGACGGATACCGAGGCGGCCAGCGAGGCCCGCGACGTGAACTTAGACCTCATCCTCTCGAACCACAACCTGCTGTGTACGACCTGCGGGGCCAACGGCCGCTGTGACTTACAGGACGTCGCTATCGAGAACGACGTCGAGGAGCCCCGCTACGGCGTGTTACACGACCGGAGCCAGCTAGAGCCGATTGACGATTCCTCGCCGTTCATCCAGATCGACCGGAACAAGTGCATCCTCTGTAACCGCTGTGTCGAAGCCTGTAACGACGTGCAGGTCGAGGGCGTCCTCCGTGTCGAGGGGTCAGGAAGCGACACCCGCATCGGCTTCCAGAACGACGCCGACACGATGATGGACTCGACCTGCGTCTCCTGTGGGCACTGCGCGACGGTCTGTCCGACCGGGGCGCTCGTCGAGCAGGGACTGGTGGACGCGACGACGCTGCCCGTGCCCGGCTTCACGCACAAGAACTCCGCCGAGGGCATCGTCGGCGAGGACTACGAGCGCCAGCAGACGCAGATGACGCCGATGAAGCGCGAAGGAGACAATCGAAACGAGCCGCGGGTCTCCAGACCGGAACCGGCGGCCACCGAGGGGGACGACTGGCTATGAGCGACGACGAGACGCCGGCCACCGAGAAGGAGGGCGTCGCGGGCTTCATGGCTCGTGCGCGCGAACAGGCGCAGTCGCAGGCGAAAGATGCCGTCAACGAACGCGTACAGTCGCGGACAAAAGACGCCGTCAACGAGCACGTCGTCCGGCCGTTCGAACACGCGGTCTCCGGCTTCGCGGGCAACGCGATATCAGAGGGCCGCCTCTTTTCGGTCGCGGACGCGGTCAGCGACTACCAACTCAACGAGATCGACGTCACGGACACGACCTGCGAGTTCTGCGCCGTCGGCTGTCGGTTCGACGTCTACTCGAAGGACGGCAAAATCCTCGGGAAACGACCCAATCCCGAGAAGGCACCCATCAACGGCATCTCGACCTGTGTGAAAGGGAAGTTCAGCCACAGTTACGTCAACAGCGACGACCGATTGACCCAGCCGCTCGTGAAAGAGGACGGCGAGTTCCGCGAGGCGTCGTGGGACGAGGCACTCTCGCGAGTCGCCGAGGGACTCGACGAGATTCGCCGCGAAGACGGCCCGGACGCGCTGAGTTTCGTCGCCTCCTCGAAAGCAACCAACGAGGACAACTACGTGATGCAGCGGTTCGCCCGCGAGGTCATCGGGACGAACAACATCGACAACTGCAACCGGCTCTGTCACTCCTCGACGGTGTCGGGCCTCTCCAGTACCCTCGGGTTCGGGGCCGCGTCGGTCGGCTTGGAAGCGCTCGAAGAGACGGATTGCTACCTGCTCACCGGGTCGAACACGACCGAAGCCCACCCGGTGCTGGCGACGCGAATCAAGCAGAACGTCAAGGACAACGACGCCGACCTGTTCGTCTTCGACCCGCGGAAGGTCCAGATAGCCGAGTACGCGGACCAGTACTCCCGCGTCGAACCCGGCTACGACACGACGTGGCTCAACGGTTTGACTCGCTACATCATCGAGAACGACCTCCACGACGAGGAGTTCATCGAGGAACGAACCACCGGCTTCGAGCAGATCGAAGAGACGGTCCAGAAGTTCACGCCAGAGTTCGTCGAGGAGAAGGCGGGCGTCCCGCCCGAGGAGATAGCGAACGCCGCAGAAACCATCGCCAACGCCGACTCCTGCGTCTTCGGCTGGACGCTCGGCCTGACCGAACACTCCCACGGGACGGAGAACATCTACGCGATAGCGAACCTCGCGCTCGTGACCGGCCACATCGGGAGCCCGAAGTCCGGCGTCTCGCCGTTCCGCGGCCAGAACAACGTGCAGGGCGGCGGTGGGGACATGGGACCGCTGCCGAACAACTTCCCCGGCTACCAACCCATCGCCGACGAGGACAACCGGCAGAAGTTCGCCGACGCCTACGACATGGCTGTCGAAGACATGCCCGACGAGGAAGGGTATCGCCTCACCGATATGTTCCTCGCTGTTGCCGAGGACGACCTCCGCGGGATGTTCATCCAGGGCGAGAACCCCGTCACCTCGGAACCGAACAGCGGGCACGCGAAGAAAGCCCTTGAAGAACTGGACTTCCTCGCGGTACAGGACATCTTCCTGACCGACACCGCGGAGTACGCCGACGTGGTGTTGCCGGCCACCTCCTCGATGGAATCGAACGGCACGTACACGTCCTCGACGCGCCACGTCCAGTTAGTGAAGCGAGTCATC
The DNA here is from genome assembly GCF_004681185.1 of Haloarcula amylovorans. Lineage (GTDB taxonomy): Archaea > Halobacteriota > Halobacteria > Halobacteriales > Haloarculaceae > Haloarcula > Haloarcula amylovorans. Next base: position 109,059 of record NZ_SRIF01000009.1, read on the forward strand.
GACCCCGTCGGGAACGCCAAACCCGACTGGCAGATAACGAAAGAGCTCGCCGCCGAGTTCGGTTACGAGTGGGACTACGACCACCCGAGCGACATCATGGACGAGATCAACGATCTCGTGCCGATATACGGCGGCGTCACGCACGAGCGGTTGGAGACCTTAGCCGACGGCGACGGCCTCCAGTGGCCCGTCTGGGACGAGGACCACCCCGGGACGCCGTACACGTACGAGGACGAGTTCCAGACGCCGTCCGGGTTGGCGTACATGCACGTCTGTGATACGGTCGAGCCCTCGGAGACGCCCGACGAGGACTACCCACTGGTGATGACCTCTGGTCGGGTGCTGTATCAGTACCACACCGGGACGATGACCTTCCGAGAGGAAGGCGACATGTCCTACAACGACAGAAGCTTCGTCGAGATTCACCCCGACACCGCCGCGGAGTACGGCGTCTCGACGGACGATATGCTCCAAATCAGGTCTCGCCACGGCGAGACGACGGCGATGGCGCAGGTCACGACGCGCCCGAGCGAGGGCGAGATATTCATTCCGATGCACTATCTCGAAGGCGGCGCGAACAACCTGACAAAGGAGGAACCGCTCGACGGCCCGGCGCGAACGCCCGAATACAAGGTTACGGACGTCCAGATTTCCCTAGCCGACGCCGACGCGGACGGTGCCGCCGTGCGCGTCTCGAAACCCGACGCGGCCGACGAGACTGACGCGGACGCACCGTTGGACGACTGACCACCGAGGACGACAGCGAGAATTCAACACCCGACCAAGAAAACGATGAAAGACGTAACAGAAGACGACATCGGCAAACCGATATTCACCGCCCAAGGAACCCGACTCGGCACGCTTCGAGGGATAGACTATCCTACGATTTACATCGAAATCGCCGACGACATCGACGAAGAACTCCAGAGTGATATCACAGTCTCCGAAACGACGGCCAAGCGAGCGCACGGTAAGATACTCGCCGGTGCGCCCATCGGCGCAATAGAGGGTGTCGCCGACGGGAAGATTCGCTTCTGGCCGTCCTACGCCGCGACAGCGCGACACGAGGCGGTTGAGTACGAGGAGATTCCGGAAGAGGGCGGCCACGAGGAACCCGGCGGATGAGTACCCGCTCACTAAAGACCGAACACCGGAAGAACGCGAACGGTGCGGCAACAGCGTTATGTGACCGCCGCGCGGACGTTTCGGCGACCGAAGGAGTGCACTACCCATGATACTGACGTTACTCGATAAACTCTTCGGGCAGAACGACACAGGCATCGGCCACGACGAGCGAACCGACCACGAGTGTAGCGTCTGTGGGACGGCGTTCGATACCACCCACACGACCTGTCCGGCGTGTGACAGCCAGATATACCGGACCAAGACCACCACACCGAACGCGCGGCTCAACCTGCTGGTCATGATGACGCTCGCCGGCCTCGAAGCGGCCTACAACGTCGTGACCGGGGAATACCCGAAAGAAGGCCCCGGTGCCTGAGTTCGGGACCAGCGTCCTATACTAGCCTGACGTGGCGGGTATCTCGCCGCGCATCGTCACCGAATTCAGCGGGTCGAAAGGGAACCGGAATACACACAACGGATCCGCTCGCCACTCCGGACATGGCACAGACCGTCGACGACCTCCGAAACGAGATCAGACAGGCCGTCGGGCGCTACGAGCGCGTCGAATCGACGGCCTTCACCAAGGAAGCCCTCGCTGCCATCTGCGAGGCCGTCGAGTACGACATCGACTCGAACACGCTCCCGCCCAAGCCACAGATGCGAGCCGGCATTCTCTGGCGAACCGGTGAGCTGGATGATGACGACCCATCACAGGCCAAGCGCCCCTTCCGGAAGGCACAGCTGCAGGCGATTGCCGCGGCGCTCCGCGACGAGTAACGGAGCGGCGACGAGTGACTACTTCCGGAGTGAGACCCCGCCGCTAGGGTTCAGTAGCTGCGGATTCAACTGCGAGAGTGGATGGGCGTTGAATCCCTGGACGTGGTTTTTCACGCCGAAACTGTTGTCGAGCGTGTACAGTGGCAGGGCGGCCTTGTCTTCGAGGATGGACGTAATGGCGTCAGCGTACAGGTTCCGCCGTTCGTCACGGGAGGAGATCGTGCGGGCGTCTTCGAGCTGTTTGCGGACGGCCGGGTTCTGATAGAACATCCCGTTGGTCAGCCCCTCCATCGAGTCGTGGAACAGTGGATACAGGAACGTATCGGGGTCGGCATAGCCCGCCCACGAACCGATATACATGTCGTAGTCACTGGCGTCGCCGCTAGTCACTTTTTCTCGGAACTCCGACCAGTGGTACTTCTTCACTCTGGCCTTCCCGAAGCCGATGGCCCGAAGCCCCTTGACTATCGTCTGCGCGAATTTCTCTCGCATCTTGTCGTGTGGCGTCGCGACCAGCGGAGCCCACTGTTTGACGCCAGCCTCTTTAACCAGTTCCCGCGCTTTCTGCTGGTTCTTTTCTCGGGGGAGATCGCGCCACTCCTGGAGTGGGAGACCCCACTCTTCGGCGAGGTGGTCCGGAATCGGGCTGTACTGACGCTTCCCCGCCGGTTCGATGATGTTCGAGACCAGGTCGTCCGTCGAAAAGAGGTAGTCGACGGCTTCGCGCACCTCCTTCATTCTCGTCGGGCTGCCGGGACTGCAGTTGAAGCCGACGAAGTGTGAGTGATAGCTCTGTTCCGAGGCGACGTTCGCACCCATGTACCGTTTCGTCGTCTTCCAGAGCTTCGGGTGGACCCGCTCGACGATATCGCTCTGGTTCGTCAGCAGACTCATCGACCGCGAGAGTCCGGCGTGGTTCGTCACCATCTTCACCTTCGATATCGAGGGCATCGGGTCGCCCCAGTAGTCGTCCCACTTCGAGAGTACCACGTAGCTCCCGGGTTTGAATATCTCGACCTCGTAGGGGCCGGACCCGGTGGGCGACTCCTCGCCGAACGTCTCCGCGTTCTGGCCGCGCACCGACTCGGGAACGACCGCTCGCGTCAACGTGTGCTCGAAGGCCGGGTACGAATACGCGAGCTGGAACTCGACGGTTCGGTCGTCTGGGGTCCGAATCTCCTCGATCATGTCGACCTGCCAATGATTCGGCGACTCGCTCTCCTCGTACGTTTTCGGGTCGAAGGAGTACTTCACGTCCTCCGACGTGACCGCGTTCCCGTTCTGGAATTGCGACTCGTCTGCGAGCGAAACGGTGTAGGTGGTCCCGTCTTCGCTCACCTCGGGCGTCCCGTCTGCGAGGACGGGAACGAGGTTCATCTCCTGATCGTAGGTGTATAACCCCTGAAAGACCAAGCCTGCCGGCTGTGCCGACCACGGGTCGTCGAAAGTAATCGGGTCGAGCGTCTTCGGCGAGAGCACCTGTAAGTATCTAAGTTGCGTCCCTCCCGACGCTCCGAGCGGCGTGCCACAGCCGGCGAGCGAAGCCGTGCCGACGACGCTGCCGATACCTTCGAGGACGTTTCGTCGCGTGACGGTCGATTGCGTGAAGTCTTTCTCTGACATGGTTAATTACCCTCCCCGGAGACGTTTCCGAGCGGGTCGCCCTTGAAGTAGAGCAGCTCTGCCCCGAGGACGAAGACGGTGATAGCGATAACGAGATAGAACGTCCCTGGACTGGTACGGTAGAGGTTGTAGAGCAACAACGGGAAGAACAGCGCCGTCCCACCCATTCCGATGACAGGGACAGGCGTGATCAGGTCATCTATCTGATCGCGTTCGCGGAACGCGAGGTAGCTCATCCCGCCGAAGACGGCGATGAAGGCGAGCGACGCGAACGACGTGATACTGGAGAGGCTCCCGTAGACGGCGAACGCCGCCGAGAGCACACCGAGGACGATAATTATCTTCGAGGGCACTCCTCCGTCCCCAGAGGAACCGAACCGGTCGGGAAGCAGTCCGTAGTCGATAAGGTCAGAAGAGAACTGCGCCCCCGAGAACAGCGTCGCGTTGACGGCGCTGGCCGTCGAGAACAGCGCCGAGATGCCGATGATAAACGCACCGACGGGCCCCATGAACTTGATGCCGGCCCAAAGCAGCGAGACTTCCGGCGAGACGGCGATGACCGACAGCGGGAGGAGGCTCACCGTCGTGAATGCGACGACGATGTACAGCAGCGTCGCCACAGGAATAGAGATGTAAATCGCCTTGCGAATGTCATCGATGGGATTCTCGAACTGACTCTGGTCGTACATCAGGAGTTGCCAGCCTTGGAACGCCACGAACGACATCGCCGCGGCCATGATGGGACTGACGGTGGCGAGCTGCGAGAATCCGAACGATAGTTGCTCGCCGGTGTAGGCGAACCAGACGCCCCAGAACCCGAAGACGCCGATGACGAGTACCTTGAAGAATGTGAGGACGTCCTCGGCTTTCCCCGTCTCGGCCGCACCGAGGAGATTGAGACCAACGAATACGGCGATAAGCGCGACGGAGACCACCTTCGACAGCGGCAGCCCCATGTAGTGGAGCCGTCCGATCATCTCCGCGAAGAATCCGGCGAACGCGTACGCATAGAGCGCCATCGACCCGATATAGCCGAAGAGCAACGACCAGCCAGTCATCCCCGAGAGCGTCGAGTTGCCGATCGTGTCCCGGAGATACGTCGGTGCACCGCCCTGTTCGTCCGTGAGTTCGTTCAACTTCACGTAACTGTAGCCAGCGCACATCGCGATGCTCCCGGCGATGAGGAACGCGAACCACGCCGCCTTCCCCGCAATGGCGACGACGATACCGAATGCAGAGTAGATGCCGCCGCCGATCATGCCGCCGAGTGCCATCGCTATGGCTTCTTTGAGTTGCAAATCCGCCATTGTTGTCTCCAGGAGGTCCATCGTCGTTGGGAGACTTATCGGTTAATATTCAGCCACACTATGACGGATGACATACCAGCCTTTAATCCTCACTTCCGGACCAGTTTTGCAGAGGTACCTGAGGGGAGACGCGACCTGTAGCTCCGCAACAGACCTGAGCGAAACAGACCCACATGACTATACGAATCGTTCCCGTACCGTCACGTAACATGGCTACAGCCGCGGAGATCTCGCTTCCCGCCGAGCAGTTCGCACTATGGGAGACGTTCACCGAAATCCCAGCCATCGAGTTCGATGTCGAACGGGTCGTCGCACACGACCAGACGCGCGTGATGCCGATTCTCTGGGCGGGCGGTGCCGAGTTAGACGAGATAACCGACGCGTTCGAGGCCGACCCGAGCGTCGAAGACGAAGAGTTACTCGTCGATCTGGACGACGAGTGGCTCTATCAGATGGGGTGGGTGGACGACATCGCCGCTGTCGTTCAGTCGCTCGTCTACGAGAAGGGAACCATCACGGACGCTCACGGGAGAAACGACCGCTGGAGCTTCCGAATCATCTTCCCGGACTCGGACGCGCTCTCGCGAACGTACGAGTTCTGTCAGGAGAAGAATCTGACGATGGAAATCGAGCGTGTCACCCAGATGGAGAGCGAACCGGCCGCACAGTTCGGACTCTCAGACATCCAGTATACGACACTCATTACGGCCCACCGCGAAGGATACTTCGAAGTGCCGCGCGAGACGAACGTCGAAGAACTCGCAGAGAAATTTGATGTCTCGGCACAGTCGGTCTCCGAGCGGCTCCGTCGCGGCCACGAGAAACTCATCAGCGGCGCGTTGCCCGCCGCGGTCGAGGAAGCGAGTAACGATAACTGAGATTATGGCTTCCGAAAGAAAACCTGAATATTCGTCCGGAAGGCTCGCATCGACGCGCCGTGTAGCTTCGTTCGAAGTACGTGTGACAGACCAGAGCAGTGTCAGTACTACGATACGACGTTCGAGAGCGTGACCGAACTGAACGCCCATCGAGAGAAGAACCACGAAGCGAAACTGGGCGTCTAAAAACGGGAGCACACTCTACAGAACACGTTCTCCTGGTCGCTAAAAAATTACTATAATAATAGTAAGTCGAGACCAGGATTTTACGTCTCGGCTGTTTCTATGTGAATAGAATGAGCGCAGAATCAACGGCAGAGAGCGCGGATGCGGAACTGGAGACGGTACTGCTCGCCATCGGCGGTCGCGACGATACGCGCATCGACTCGCTCGTGACGACCGTTCGCGAGATTGCCCCACCGAACGATGCGACCGTCGTGGTCGCTCACGTTTTCGACAACGGGTCCTACCGGGAAGCAGTGGAGCGGATACTGGACACCGAGACGGCAGATATCGAACCGGACGAACTCGCCGCGGAGATGGGCGTCACGCAGGTAGTAACCGAAGAACTAGCTGACGACGCCATTGATTGTGAAGCGCGCGCCACGACTGGGAGACGCGGCGAAGGGATCGTCGAAATCGCCGAGGAGGTGGACGCCGACCGCGTCGTCGTCGGCGGTCGCCAGCGGTCACCAGCCGGCAAAGCGGTCTTTGGCAGCACCGCCCAGACAGTGATGTTGAATGCTCCCTGCCCGGTGACGTTCGTCCGCGACCAAGCGTAGTCACCGTCGCTCGACGTTTTCACTCGTTAATTTGAGCGGTCGAGTCGGCACCCGGAGCGAGAGTGAACGTCACATAGCTACAGATCACGTTTTCCCCGAGCCACCGTCTCTCGTTCGGCTATAAAATGTCTACTGGCATCTGATAGAGTTTTGAAAGCCATCAGAAAGTGGCTAAAATGGGGTGAAACGGCGTTCTCTTTGTAAACAAATCTGAAACAATACCAATCATCTGGCGGTTATATGATGAGATACATTGATAGGTCGAAGTAAGGAAATACCATGTCGACCGCATCCTCCTCACTTCCACGCCCGCCCGCGATCATCACCATCGTCCAGTCGGTGGCAGCCGCCACCATCAAGGCACTCGTCACGGCCATTCAGGGCCTGGCCTTCTGGGCGACCATCCTGCTCCCGATCGTCATCTCGATGACGCTGCTGACCGGCGTCGTCGCGTCCTCTCCGCACTTCGTGAGCGGTCTGTTCGTTCTGAACGTCGTGTGTGCCGTCTTCGGGCAAAACTACTCGCCAGGCAGATGAGTATGGAACGACCGCGCTCACGAGATTCCGATCGAAGACACTCGAAGACGATCCTGTTCTGTCTCGCCTGCAACCATGACAGTCCAGTAGACGGTGAGTGGCTGTCCGACGACTCGACTGACGCCAACCGGTTGCTCTGTCCACGATGTGGCACTGTCGTGGTCAATCGGTCGCTCCGGTGACTCCACCCGTTTCTGCCCTTCCTCTCTGGCATCACTCTCGTTTTCGCCCGTCTCGCAGATGGACGCTGCCTCGGTGGTATGGATATCGAACGGGTCACACACCCCTCTATCGAAGTGTTGGACAACCGAAGACACCGAAGACGACTGACAGCGAAAGTCTCGACACACCGGTCGATGCATCGAGAGAGGACGACTCAGTATCGAACCGAACTCCGCACACAGGACCTCTTCCTATCGGTTTCAAGCGAATACAGAGTGACAGCAGAGGAGGCCAAACACTTCGGTAGAGAGGGACTGTCCGGACAGACTCGTCGAAAGACACTTCGATAGAGGAGGGTGGCTGCCCGAAGAAATCGGTCGTGAGAACACATCGATAGGGGGGAGCGGGGCTGAACAGACTGATCAGCAAAAACACTTCGATAGAGGGGGGTGACCGTCAGGGCAAGATGGTCGACGAAACACCGCAATGGAGGGATCCACCTGAGTATCGGTCTGGCTGGGAACGTAGAACACCGCGATCTCGCCTGTCGCTGTCTGACCGAGCCGACAGGCCCGACATCCGGAACCGGTATCTATCGGCATCAGAGCGTTTCTGAACGGGAGTTACACTTCGATAGAGGGGTGTGGTGGGTCGAGGAGCTACGAAGGAGAACACTTCGATAGAGGGGTCTGCCGGGCCTGAAGTGCGTCGGTTACGCCTCGTTCCGGACCTGTGCCCTGACGACGGACTGCACCTCTTCGGCGGCGACCATCTCCAGTCGAGAGTCCTCTCTGAGGGTCTCGAGGATAGTTCGTGGCCGCTCACCGAACTGGAACTCCAAGAACATTCCCGAACTCGGACCGTGACTCCGTCGCTCGAAGTCTACGAGCGAGTACGTCGTCATCTCCTTCATCTTGTTGACGTACGTCTCCTGGTGGTACTGATCGGCGTCGATGGAGTCGGTGAGGAACTGATAGACGCGATACCCCGTCGTACTCCGGGCGGTTTCGTCGTCAGTTTCGGTTGCAACCGCCGCGGTCGCGTACAGACAGAGCTTCTTCTGTGTACTGATACCGCGGACGACCTCCAATACGCGATTCTTCTCGACCTTGTCCTGAGCCGCTCGAACGTGTCGTTCGCGGACGCGAGAATCGCCCTCCCGCTCTGCGAGTTCGCCGGCGACCCGAATCAGATCGATAGCTTTCCGCGCGTCCCCGTGGGTCTGTGCGGCGAACGCTGCCGCCAGCGAGATGACGCCGTCATCGAGGACATCCTCGTGGAAGGCGTCCTGTCGTCGTCGGAGAATCGACTGTAGTTGGTTCGCGTCGTAATCGTCAAAGTGGACGTCCTCGGGCGTGAATGAACTCAACGCGCGACTACCGACCAGTTCCATCATCTTCGTGTCGTTAGAGATCGCGACGACGGAGATGTGGGCAGTCATCTCGTCGTTGGCACCCGCACGCGAGAGCTGATAGAGAAGGCGCGAGAATGCGGGATCCTGTTTGTCACGGCGGCCGACGAGCATATCGAGTTCGTCGAGAACGAACACCACGGAATCGAAGTTTTCGTTGACGATGCGATACAGCTCGTCCCACTTCTCCTTCGTGGCGACACCGTGTTTCGGTACCTCGATATCAACGCAGGCTTCGTCGGCAGCACGACGACCGAGCTCGTAGACAGCGATGCCGAGCGTATCGAGGTCCTGGCAGTTGACTTCGACCGTACCGAACCGGATATCTCTCGACGAACAGATCTGACTGATGTTCTTACAGACGGCCTTGGTGATGAGGGACTTCCCCGTCCCTGAGGGACCGTAGAGAAAGAGATTCGGTGGTCGGTTGTCACCGAGTGCGACTCGAAGCATCTTCGTTACCTCTTGGAGTTGTCGGTCGCGGCCAACGATGCGATCCTCCTCGACGACGTGGTTGGGATCGAGCAGCGAACGGTCCCGAATCAGCCCCTCTTGCTCCTCGAACTCGAGAAGCATGTCTTCGATAGACTGCGATCCGTCACCATCGGGAGCCGGTGATGCCTCGCCGTCGAGAGAGACTTGCTCGTCATCGTCGGTAGATGACGGTGTACTCGTATCGAGAGATGACGACTCTTTACCATCGGGAGACGACGGTTCTCCAGCTTCAGGTGCTGACGACTGTTCCTCGCTGGACTCGGTCGTCGGAGCCGGCTCTGTATTTCGCCGGGTTGCATTCGGATCGGAAACCGGGTCGAGTTCGTCTGCGGACTCAGTCCCGTCGGTAGCTTGCTCGTCCGTGCTCGCCATGAGATCAGACTGGGTCGTCTCTTCGAAATCGTCTGGTTTCGACGACTCGGTGATGTCGTCAGTCTCAGAGTCGTCAGCGTCCATAGTCCAACGGACACGTCCGGAAGGGAAAAACGTTACCCACCTCTATCGATGTGTGATTCCGTTATTGAGTTCGTCAGTAGCGCGTTTGTACGAGTTCAACCTCTCCGAGTGTGAGAGAGGCCAGAAGTAGTGACGATATGTTCGAGAAGAGGTGGAGACACACACACACCCCTCTATCGATGTGTTCGAGCGGACGGAGGGGTGGGGGGATCGATCGGCCTCGTCGAGGGAGCAGAAAAAAGCAAATCTGAGGGAGAGAGCCATGTCTTCACCCACAGAGCAAGAAGATGAATATAGGATATAGCGCCTCTTACGTGTCGATATTCATCTTCTTCTTCTTTCTTCTAGCTTACTAGAAACAACACACACACACCCCTCTATCGATGTGTTCGATATGGTCGATGTGTTTCGGAGGGTGAGATCCTCACCCTAGAAGTGGAAACGAAACAGTCAGATTGAACGCTTTCCATCTCTATCCGCGATACCGCTATAGACCCTCTTCTTAGACCCTCTTCGGCACTTCTATGGTTTTCTCTACTGTCTCTCGACTCCCAGACTGCTCTTGAACTGCGTCAAATTCCTCACTACTGGTTTCTTTGCTCGACGTTACTCTTCACAGTCGGTCGGAACACATCGATAGAGGGGTGTGTGTCCCCACTGTTCGAACACGTCCGTCGATTATTTTGTGCTTTCCACGATCTGCTGATCGTCCACACTCCCCCAATAGCCCGAACACATCGATAGAGGGGTGTCTCTCCTCGAATAAAATTCTCGACCGGTCATCTTCTCTTTAATCTTCGACAGAGACGTTTTCGTAACTACTCTTCGAGCCTATTCATCCACTCCTGTCTCTTGATAGTCGTTTGGTCCCCTCATCTCTATTTCCAGTTTCAAACCTTGCCTCTTAGCTCTATATATGCCCGAAACGAGAGGACTAATGTCTATGGTCGTGAATATGTATTGATACGTCGCATTATGGGGGGCAGAATTCTTACATTAATAAACATACACATTCTACATCAAGAAAAATATTCAGTATGGCTCTACAATCTCACTTTATACTTCTATATACACTATATATCTCCTCATCTGGGCCATAGAGATGGTTCTAGCACGCTGCCCTAATCGTTCGTTTCCTATCCGACGATCGCGGCCGAGACGAACGACTGGCTACACCGCGACCATCCCGAAACTCCCGACGTACCACAGGTTTAAGAACGCTGGTAGGTACATTGCAGGTATTACGTGCTACTATGGGATCAGGGGAAGGGACTGACGGCATCGTTGCGGACACGCTAGAGGTCTTCGAGCGACTGGAACAGCAATCGACGCCGCTGACGACGGCCGAAGTCGCTGATACTCTCGATTGTCACCGTCAGTGTGCCCACCAATCGCTCGAACGACTCGCAGATCGGGGAGTACTCCAAACGAAGGAGACAGGTCCCGAAAGCCGCATCTGGTGGCGCCCGGTGGAAGCCGAAGCGACCACCATCGATTCGCCTTGGGACGAGGACGATCAGTTCGCCGAGTTCGTCCGGTCGGTCGAGGACTACGCGATTTTCGTCCTCAGTTCGGATGGGTACGTCGCCAGCTGGAACGACGGAGCCAAGCGAATCAAGGGGTACGAAGCGGACGAAATCGTCGGTAAGCATTTCTCGACGTTCTACACCGACGAGGATGTCGAACGGGGGGTCCCAGAAAGGAATTTGGCGGCCGCCAAGAGGAGTGGCCGTATCGAATCCGAGGGGTGGCGTGTTCGAAACGACGGCTCGGAGTTCTGGGCGAACGTCACCATTACCGCAATATGGAACGACGACGGCTCGCTAAAGGGGTTCACGAAAGTTACCCGCGACCTGACTGAGCGAAAGCAACGCGAAGAAGAACTCCGTCGAGAGAACGAGCTGACCGAACATCTCCTGAAGACGGCACCAGTCGCCATCACCGTGCAGGACAGCGACGGCGAGACAGTCATGGCCAATCAGCGCGCACAGGACATCCTCGAGCTCTCCGAGCAGGAGATTCTCGACAACTCCATAGGTCTCGACGAGTGGGAGATCTACGATAGCGACGGTACTCCTCTCGATCCCAGCGAGACGCCGATGGCTCGCGTCTACGAGACCGGTCAGTCGCTGTTCAACGAGGAAATCGCCGTCGAACGTCCCGGCCACGACCGCCTCTGGATCTCGGTCAACACCGTCCCACAGTTCGACTCGGAGGGGTCGCTCGAACGGATAATCTCTGCCAGCGAGGACATCACCGAACTCAAACGTCAAGAAACCCAACTTCGACGGGAACGGGATTTCGTCGATCAGATTCTCGCTGCCGTTCCAGTGAGCATCCTCGTCGTGAATCGCGACGGGAGTATCGAGAAACTGAACCAGCTCGCCCGGAACCGTCTCGCGCTCGAAGAATCGGAGGAGTACGCCATCGGAGACCAACCCGTCTACGACACAGATGGCGACCCGATTCCGCTGTCGGAGCGGCCCTACATGCAGGTGTTCGAGACCGGTGAGCCGGTCACTGACTGGGAAGGTCAAATTGACCTGCCGAGCGGTCGCGCGTGGATGTCGGTGACCGCCGTACCGTTCGGCGACGAATCGCCACCCGAGCGCGTCGTCCTCGCCGTCAAAGACATCACGAAACTGAAGACGCAGGCCAAGCAACTCGAACGCCAACGCGCCGAACTCGAAGCCGAACTCGACGAGGTGTACGACCGGATCACCGACGGGTTCGTCGCTCTCGACGAGGAGTGGCGCTTTACCCACGTCAACGAAGCCGCCGAGGAACTCATCGAACGGGAGGAAGCAGAAGTACTCGGCGAGAGCGTCTGGGAGACGTTTCCCCAGGCGGAGTCGGGGGTCGTCTGGGAGAAAGCCCATGAGGCCATGGAGACACAGGAACCAGTCAGTTTCGAGTGGTACAACGAGTCGCTCGAAGCCTGGGTGGAGATTCACGCCTATCCCTCGGAGACGGGGATGTCGATTTACATCCGGGACGTGACCGAACGCGTCGAGTCCGCGCAAGAACTCGAAGCCCGCGCCCGTCAGCAATGGGTCGTCTCTGAACTGAGTCGGCGTGCGCTCGAAGATACGGATCTCGATGCGCTGTTCGACGGAGCCGCTCGCCTGGTCGCCGACGTCCTCGACAACGAGTACGCGAAGGTCCTCGAACTCGATCAGTCCAGCGACGAACTGCTCCTTCGGCAGGGCGTCGGCTGGGACGACGGAATCGTCGGTACCGGGACGGTCTCGGCGTCCGAAGACGACTCGCAGGCGGCGTACACGCTCCACTCGAAGGAACCCGTCGTCGTCGACGACTTAGCGACCGAGTCGCGGTTTTCGGGTCCCGACTTGCTTCGCGCGCACGACGTCAGTAGCGGCATCAGCACGATCATCGGGTCCTACGACGACCCGTGGGGCATCCTCGGCACTCACGACACCGAACGGAAGTCGTTCACCGACGAGGACGTCACGTTCATCCAGAGCGTCGCGAACATCCTCGCCGATGCCATCGAACGCCACACCTATCAGACCGAGCTGGAGGAGCTGGTCGTGGAACTCGAAGCGTCCAACGAACGGCTCGAAAGTTTCGCGAGTATGCTCGCTCACGAACTCCGCAATCCGGTCACAATCGGCCACATCTACAGCCAGCAACTGCCAGACGGAGCCGATTCCGAGTCTGTCGAATACGTCAGGGAAGCGTTCGACCGCATCGAAACGATGATCGACGTGATGTTAGTGCTGGCTCGCGGCAACGACGCCGTCGACACGACCGAGTCGGTAAATCTGGCAGAGATGGCGCGTGAGGCGTGGGACGACGTAGACGGGCTGTCGTCGTCGCTCGATGTCGACCTCGACGTGACGGTACAGGCCGACGAGACGTACCTCCAGCATTTGTTCGCGAACCTCTATCGGAACGCAATCGAACACGGCGGCGAGGACGTTTCGATCACCGTCGGCGAACTGTCGTCGGGATTCTACGTCGAAGACGACGGAACGGGAATCCCCGAAGACGAGCGGGACTCGGTGTTCGAAGTCGGCTACACGACCGCCGCCGAGGAGGGCGGCACCGGGCTCGGATTAGCGTTCGTCAAGGAGTTGACCGAGGCGTACGGGTGGGAGTGTCGCGTTACCGAGAGCGAATCCGGTGGTGCGCGCTTCGAGTTCACGGATATCAAGAGGGACATATAACGAACCCACGGATGTCGGGAAGAATGTATAACTAAACACCGAATATTTAGGCTCACCCACTCTGAAACACTCTGAACTCTGTGGGGTATGTGCGAAGTAGGCAAATATGGGATCTAATGGCTATAAATAAGGTCTATATCTGGAATACCGTTGCTTAATATGGACATTCTATTTCTATGTACGAGACGTTCGAACATCGTTTCGGTAACCACGGCGGATTGCTCTGTTCGCGCACTTTTACCGCTTTCACGACAGACGCTACGTCCGGAAATAGACGAAAGCACGACCCCCTTACATTCGGGCTACCACAAAGGTTAAATGCTCGTTTACCAATTTCGAACTATGCGAACGTGCGTTCTCTCGGATGTCGGTGAGCTAAGCGTAATCGAACGAGATCGACCGACTCCCGGGCTGGACGAAGTGCTCGTCCGCGTCGACCGCGTCGGAATCTGTGGCTCAGACCTCCATTATTACCAGAACGGCGGGAACAGTGGGAACGTCGTGGAGTTCCCGCACGTTCTGGGACACGAATCGGCGGGGACGGTCGTCGAGGTCGGACGTGACGTCACGGGCGTCGCCGAATCCGACCGCGTCGCTATCGAACCGGGCATCCCGTGTGGCGAGTGCACATATTGTGAGGACGACGAGTACCATCTCTGTAAAGAGATGGAGTATATGTCCTCCCCGCCGGTCGACGGTGCGCTGACAGAATACGTCGCGTGGCCTGCCGACCTCGTCTACCCGCTTCCCGAGAGCGTTTCGATCCGGGAAGGCGCGCTCGCGGAACCGCTGAGCGTCGCCATGCACGCCTGTGAACGCGGCGAGATCGTCGAGGGCGATACGGTCCTCGTCACCGGGGGCGGCCCCATCGGGCAGCTCGTCTCCGAAGTCGCTATGGCACAGGGCGCAGAGGTCGTGCTGACCGACGTCGTCCCGGAGAAACTCGAACTGGCTGAGCGACGCGGTGTGGACCACACGGTCGACGTCACGTCGGAGGACCCGGTCAACGTGATTCACGACCGAGTCGATCCTGACGGCGTCGACGTCGTCTTGGAGAGTTCCGGTGCGGATAGCGCCATCGAACTAACGACCGATGCTGTCAAGCGTGGCGGCACAGTCGTCTTCGTCGGTATCCCCATCGATGCGGCGCTCCCGACGGATGTCCTCGGGCTCATCGGTGAGGAGTACGACCTGAAAGGGTCGTTCCGATTCTGCGGGACGTATCCAGACGCCATCGAGGGCATTCGGACGGGACGGTTCGACGTCGATAGCATCGTGAGCTTCGAGCAATCGTTGACCGAGACACAGGCTGCCTTCGACCGGGCGATGGAACCGGAGAACGTCAAGGGCGTGGTGCGCGTCAGCGACGACTTAGAGTGAACTATCGTCGTACCCGCCGTCGACTTTGAGCGTCTCGCCCGTCGTGAACGACGCCGCGTCGCTGGCGAGGTAAACGGCGGCTCCCGCGATCTCGTCGGGCTGGGCGACTCGTTCCAGCGGCGTCCGCTCGTCTATCTGTTCTCGCAGCTCCGTTCCCTCCGCGAAGGCGTCACCGGCCAGCGGCGTCTCGACGAATCCAGGTTCGATGGCGTTGACGCGCACCTCGGGTCCGAGGTCAGCGGCCGCGGCGCGTGTGAGACCGTTGACGCCGCTCTTGGCAGCACAGTACGCCGGCCGCTGTTCGCGGGCCTGTCCGGCCGACATCGAGGAGATGGTAATGATGCTCCCGCTCTCCATCTCGCGGCCAAACACCTGACACGCGCGGAAGACGCCCGTGAGGTTCGTGTCGATGTCTCGCGCCCAGTCCGATTCTTCCATCTCCGTAATCGGCGCTTTCGCCACGGAGCCGGCCGAGTTGACGAGGATGTCTACCTCGTCCAGCGCGTCCGCGGCCACGTCGTAGAGGTTCTCGATCGAATCCTCTTCTCGCACGTCACAGGTGACGGTCGCCGTCTTCACGTCGCGTTCTCGTAGTTCCTCAGCGGTCGATTTGACGGCATCTTCGTGGCGGCTCGTCGCTACGACGTTCGCGCCGTCGTCCGCGAACGCGAGCGCGATCGCTCGACCGATACCGCTCGTCCCGCCGATGACGACGGCGTTCTTCTCCGCGACACTGACTGTCGGCGTTGCTGATTCAGTCATATGGTATCAACGATCACTCACCTCCCCCTTACTCTTACGGTATTCCGGTCACGGAGAGGAGAAGAATCCGGACAGGGACTCAGGCGAGTCCCATCGTTCGCGGCAGCCACAAGACGATTTCTGGGAACACGATTGCGAGAATCAACGCGATCAGTAGCGGGACGTAGAACGGAATCATGTTCCGCGTGATCCGTTCGAGCGAGACGCCTGTGACGGCGTTGAGGACGAACAGGATGACGCCGAACGGCGGCGTCAGCAGGCCGATCATCAGCGTGATGATCATGATGACGCCGAAGTGGATCGGGCTGATGGCCGTCTGCTCGATTATCGGCAGGAAGACCGGCGTCAGAATCGTGATAGCCGCGATGGTCTCTAACATCAGGCCGACGACGAACAGCACGCCCGCTATCAGTAGCAGAACGACGAGCGGGTCGGTAGAGACATTCATGACCGCGTTGGCCAAGACCTCCGGCAGTTGCGCGCGCCTGATGAGGAACCCGTACAGGGCGGCGGCGGCGACGATGAAGGTGAGTGACGCCGTCCGCGTCATTCCGTCTTCGAAGCTATCTACGACTTCTTCCAGGCTAAGGGCGTCGTAGAAGACGGTCCCGATGAACAGCGTGTAGAACAGCGCGATCGCTCCCGCTTCCGTTGCGGTGAACCAGCCGCCGAGGATGCCGCCGATGATGAGCAGCGGCGTTCCTAGCGCCGGGAGCGCACGGTAGCCGGTCCTAGCGATTTCGCCGAGGTTCCACCACTCGCCGCGTTCGTACCCGCGTCGATGGGCGAACACCGTGCAGAGGATCATCAAGCCGCCCCCCATGATGAGGCCGGGGACGAGCCCCGCGATGAATAACGTCCCGATGGAGACTTGTGCGATGACGCCGTAGATGATAAGCGGGACGCTCGGCGGGATGATGGGGCCGATAATCGAGGATGACCCCGTAACGGCGACGCTGAATCCCTCTTCGTAGCCCTCGTCGCGCATCGCCTGATACTCGATGGCACCGAGGCCGGCGGCGTCGGCCGCGGCCGTGCCGGTCATCCCCGAGAAGATGATGCTGGCGACGATGTTGACGTGAGCGAGGCCGCCGCGAATCGGCCCCACGATGGCCTTCGCGAAGTCGAAGATTACGTCAGTGAGACCGAGCGCGTTCATCAACAGCCCCGTCTGGAGGAACAGCGGAATCGCCAAGAGGACGAAGGAGTTGCTCCCGCTGACCATCGTCTGTGCGACGAGCAGCGGTTCAAAGGGGATTGACGTCGTCCACATCAGGATGAGGCTCGTCAGTCCCAGCGCGTAGACGACCGGGACTTCGAAGAGATAGAGGCCGAGCAGTACTCCGACGAACAGGGTCAGGAGGACGATGTCCGCCATCAGCGTGGCACCTCCCGTGATCGGAATTGAGTCGGGTGACCGTCGGGCCTCTTAGTTCGCATCGTCGTCACCTTTGGTCTCAGCGATTATCGTTTCTGGTGACGTGATGGCCTCCCAGAGGTCGCGAACGCTGTAGACGGCGATGATGGCCCCACCCACGATAGCCGGCACGTACAACCACGCCTGCGTGAACGGCGGATAGGTCGGCAACGCACCGATTACCGAGCCCCGGTTTTGCAGGTACAGCGGGTACGCCCCCGAGACGAGAACGCCGATGAATACGAGCACGAGTACCGCCCGGAGTCCTGCGAGTATCCGAACCGCCTCGTCTGGAAGTCGCGAGGACAGGAGGTCGAGCGAGATGTGTTCGCGCTTGCCGCTCGCGACCGCCGCGCCGACGAACGTGACGTAGACGAGGAGCATCTGTGAGAGATTGACGGTCCACGGCAGACTGCTACCGATGAACGACCCGAGTACCCACCGGGTCAGTATCTGGAGCCCAACGACCAGGATCATCAGCACGTACAACGCCAAGGCCAGCGTCTTGACTCCCGAGTCGAAGTAGCGGATTGATGTCGATTTAGTGCTGTTCTCAACCATAATTCACTGTGTTTCGCGGGGGCTCTCAAATGTTTCGCACTTCTTCTAGCGACGGCTCCCAGTTCGCTTCGAACTGCGCCTTGAGCGGCTTTTCGGCCGCCGAGAGCCACGCGTCGCGGTCGGGTTCGACGATATTCATCCCGTTGCTCTCCAGTTCGTCGACGGCTTTGGACTCGGAATCTTTGATGCTGCTACTGAGGTCTTTGATGTTCTGCGTGAGGGTGTTGGTCAGGACCGACTGGTCGTCTTCCGAGAGACTGGTGAAGGTATCGTTGTTGAACGTGAACCAACCCGTCGAGGCCAGATGCTGAGTCAGCGTGTAGTGGCTCTGAACCTCGTACAGCGACGCCGACAGGACCGTCTCCGCCGGGTTCTCCTGTGCCTTGACGACGCCCTGCTGGAGCGCGCTGTACAGTTCGTCGAAAGCGACGGTCGTCGGGCTGGCACCGATACCTTCCCAGATGTTCACCCACGGTGAGAGGTCCGGAACGCGCAGGTTGGTCCCCTTAATCGCCTCGGGCGTCTCGTACGCCTTCTTACCCGACGTGTGCCGGTAACCGCGGTAGATGGGTTGATTGACGAGATGCTGGTTCCCCTCCTCTCGAAGCCGTTTTCTCCCGTCTTGGAGGTACTCCGTCTGGAACGCTCGTCGCTGCTGTTCCCAGCTTTCGAAGACGAACGGTGACTCGACCCAGAAGTTCTTCGAGTCGTAGTCGATGACCCAGCGGGTTCCGATGATGGTCCCGTCGATCGAGCCAATACGCGTCTGCTCCATCACTTCGGATTCACCGCCGAAAGCGGGTTCGATGGTTATCGAGACGCGGTTGCCCGTCTCTTCCGAGACGGTCTTCGCCCAGGACTTTGCCATCTCGTTGATAACGTGGCCGCTCGGGAAGACGCTCCCGATGAGCATCGACTGGCTCTCGCCGCCCCCGCCGTCTCCGGAGGATCCGGTCGTCGCGTTGCTCCCGGAGCCGCCGTCGCCGTTTCCGGAGCCGCCGTCGCCGGAACATCCCGCGAGTGAGGTGAGCGTGCCCGCGCCGCCGAGCACACCGAGCTGTTCGATGAAGCGTCTTCGACTCTGTTGTGGCATACACTCACCAACTTTGGACGCTACTACTTATATCTTGCTCAATAATGCATGATAATCATCGTCCACTGATATTGTACAGCACGATTGGCGGCTCGATAGCGGTGACTCTTCCTCGGCATTTTCCAAGAAACGTGCTTGCGAACGATAGGTTCGGCTAGTATCGCTCACACTGACACAGCGATAGTTACGCCGTCTGTTCTAGCAGGCCGCGAATATAGCCGATAGCGAACAACCGCCCCATATCTGTATATCCCGCATGGACGCCCTCTCTGTCTTCTTCGCCGAGCATCTTCGGGACGTGGTCGGGCCGGATCGGTCCGTCGAAGCCGATGTCTCGGTACGCTTCGATGGCGGCTTTCATATCCGTCGGGCCGTCGTCGTGCCAGGTCTCGACGAACGACTCGGGCGTCCCGGCGACGTCTCGAAAGTGGACAAAGTGAATGCGGTTGCCGAGCCGCCGTATCGCCGATGGGACGTCGCCGCCCATCGCGGCGAAGTTGCCTTGACAGAACGTTACGCCGTGATTCGGACTGTCGTAGAGATCGAGAATTCGCTCGTAGTTCTCGACGGACGTGACGAGACGAGGGACGCCACGGACGGGCGAGAGCGGCGGGTCGTCAGGGTGAAGTGCCATCTTCACGCCCGCCTCCTCAGCGACGGGAACGACTTCGTCGAGGAAGTATTGGAGGTTCTCCCAGAGCTCGTCCTCGGTGATGTCCGCCGCGGGGTGGTCGTCCGCCCGTTGGCTCAGTCCGTGGTCGTAGCCCGTCAGCAGCGAGCCACCGCGGTCGGGAATCGAATCAGAGGTGCGGAGGACGCCTACGGGATTCTCGGTCCAGACCCAACAGTACGTCTCGATGCCCAGCCGACCCATGTTTCTGAGTAACTGCTTCACCGTGGCTATCTCCTCGTCACGGCCTTCTTCGCCGAGGACGGTTCGCGTCATCGGCGGTCTGTCCTCGACGACTTCGAGGGGGATATCGTGATCCTCGAATCGATTTCGCGTCCGCAAGAGCGTGTCGTACTCCCACCAGTCGTCGACGCCCCAAAACCGGACGACGCCGCGATCCACGCCCAACTGCTTGGCGAGGGTCCATCGTCTATCTGGAGAGGGCGGCAACATCAATGCTGGATTCATACGGCCGAAGTGAGAAACTCCTCCTATGTAAACTTTGCTTACAATCTCCTCTCAGTGAATGACTTCCACCGGAAACGTACAGTACCCGACTCTTGACCGGGGCTCGCTGGACCGTGTGGAGTGATCACACATGAGAGTCCACTATGCGTGGATTCGGTTCACGCAGATCGTCAGTGTCGGCGTCGAGTAAGTGGCCCCGAGACAGAGTCTTCGACCGGCAGACGAGCGGTTGGTACTACTCGTAGGCGATTTTCACTTCGACGACATTCGTCCGGTCTTTGAGCGCCGGCAGCAGCTCTGCTTCGATCCGGTCGTCGTCGAATCGTTCCTTCGGTCCCGAGAGGGAGACTGCTCCGACGACACGGTCTTCTACCTTGAGTGGAACGGCGATCGACCGAATACCGGTGCGTCGTTCCTCGTCTTCGAGCGCGAACCCGCGTTCGCGGATGGTCGATAGCTCCTCGAAGAGCGCCTCTGGTGTGTCGATCGTGTTTTCCGTGGCTGTCGGGAGTCCGTAGCTATCGACGATTTCCTCGACGTACGCTTCCGAGAGTTCGGCGAGGATCGCTTTCCCCAGCGCCGTCCAGTGCATGTTGGTGTACTCACCGACGAGAGCGTTGTCGTAGACCGCTTCGCTCCCTTCCGACTGATAGACGATGACCCGCTGTCCGTTCTCCTCGACGCCGAGGTTCGCGACTTCACCCGTACCCTCTGCGAGATTGTCGATCTCGGTCCTCGCGGTCGAGTACGCGCGCAACTCGCTTCTCGCAACGGCACCGTCTCTGAGAAACTGCAGTCCAAGTCGGTATCCGTCGGCGTCCTGAACGACGTAGCCGGCCGATTCCAGCGTCTTGAGATGAACGTGCGCTGTACTCGTCGGGATATCGAGCGCGCCTGCGACATCCTTGATTCGGACCGTTCCGGCGTCTCGCAACACGTCGACGACTTCGAATGCCCGCTGTACGGCGGCCACTCGCTTTCCGCCGTCGTCTGGGTCGTTTAGATTCATGTGAACACCTACGACGACGGGCTTGATAAAATCTACCATGGGTGGAATCACTCATCTCCGAGAAGGGTGTCGAGAGACTGTGGTCTCACTGATCCGTCGTACGAGAATTCACCGCCTGGACCACCATTCTATTCCACTTATAGTGGATTTCCCACCCCGTCCCATGGAATAACGAACGTACCTGTGTTATGGAATGTCGACTGGTTCTCCTAGGCGAAAAATCACTGCTAGGCAACGTGATGAGCCAGTGCTCGTTGTATCACGATTGGAAGTAACGGCCTACTTGTAACCCTGAGTATAAAATAAAGAGATAGATGTAGATTCGGGCTTATTGTGTAGGAAATGCTCTAAATATAGAATATAAGAAGTATATGGGAGAATAGAACCCCATATCTTCTAATATTGGCTCTAAAAAATAGATTCTAAATCATAAATATGGGATATAAATAAGCATTTGTGCTATTTGGAGACTCTCAGTTTTATCGAGCCAGAGTTCTTGAAAAGTATGTTGAGGCTGTCGATTCTCTCGCTGTCATAGAGAGCCGAATTACTACCACCGCAATGCCGACAGAGCCGAGCACAGCACTGTGACATAATCTTTTATACCATCCCCAGATGTAACGCTATACATGCGCCTGTTAGCAGAGTCCCGGGTACCGGTAGCACTCGAAGTAAACCAATTCGGCGGCGATCAGTGTTTCCCGACCGAGACCGAAGTATCGAGGCACCCTACAGCGTATCGCTCAAGGATACCAGAGGGCCCCTACGTCACCGTTTCTGTCCCAGACGTTCTCCAAGCACGAACACAGGCAGTCGACGGAGTTGAAACGAATGTCGCCGACTAGCTACCCGGATTCCCAGACGCGTGACGCGGTGCTGTCGTGCCAGAAGCAGCTTCCATCTGAACCGAGCGGCGGAAACGTGGTGTTCGGCTTCGACGGGTTTGTCGATAACGTCCGCCAAGCGGGGACGAACGCCGGTTCGTCAGCCGACGAACGTATCACGACACTGCGCGAGTTCGGCGAGGAGATCGTGACGTCGGCGGCCGCTGATAGCTCGCTTGCCATCTCGTGGGAACGCCACGGCCAGCGAACCGGTGGACACGTCAGCCACCTGTCTCGTGCGTACCAGACCCTCGGGTTCGATACGACGCTCGTAGGGATGTGTGGCGACCCGATTTTGGACATCTTCGAACAGGAGTTCAAAGCGTGTACCGTGTATTCACTGGGAGATCCAGGAATCACCGACGCTATCGAATTCAACGACGGGAAGCTCATGTTGATGGAGAGCGGCGGTGCTGCAACGCTGGACTGGGAAACGATCGAGTCACGGGTCGGTATCGAGACGCTGGTCGACGAACTCGATGGGGCGAAACTACTTGGAATCGGCTACTGGGCGGTAATTCCCGAGATGGCGAGCATCCTCGATGGACTCCGAGAGGAGGTCTTCCCGAAGCTATCAGCCCCGCCAGAGCAGGTCCTACTCGACCCGGCGAACATCCGAGAACTCGATCAGGAGGTACTGGAGCCGATCGTCACGGCGACGCGCCGCCTCGCTGAGGAGGTCGAGGTAACCGTCTCGGCGAACCGCTACGAGACGAAAGAACTCGCGGATGTCCTCGGCGCTCACACGAGTGAGGAACTCGTAGCGGACGCTCGTGTCGTGTTCGACTCCCTGGCTGTCGACCGGTTCGTCGGCCACAGCGTAACGGAGTCCGTGGTCGTAAGCGACGAAGGGACGACGAGCGTCAGCGTCAATCCGGTCGACTCTCCGGAGCTGACCACCAGCGCTGGCGACCACTTCAACGCGGGAGTCTCTCTCGGCCTCGTCGAGGACTTGCCGGAAGCGGCCGCGGTAGTCCTCGGCAACGCACTCGCTCGTGAGTTCGTCCGGACTGGTGAGACGCCGTCCTACGACGATGTCGTCTCGGCTGTCAGTAGCTACGACGCACAGTTCGAGTAGCACACCGAGCCGTCCTTTCGTCGCCTCACTGTCTCCTTGTGGCCGCAGAGTCCGTGTTCACGGCTGCTGAGTAGATAGTGCGCGTATCCGTTTCGCGTTCCCCCCGCGACTGTCGACCGTCGTATATTATCACTCCCAGGACATCGCAAGTTCACCGTGCTCGTCGAATACCCACTGTTCGTCTTCGTGGATCTGGATGTCGTCGCGATCAGTGAGGTCCTCGGCAACCGGTTCGGATACCCACAGTTCTTCGGGCTCCATCGTGTTCTTGATACGGGCGATTCGGAGGTCACCCGCGCTGGCGACACCAGTCATCGACGCCGAGAGTATGAACGCCGTCGCGTCGCTCGGAACGACGAACGGGAGTTTCGCCCGGTTCGTTTCGCCGCTGGTCACGATGTTGACGTACGTGTCCTCGAAGTCGACGGCCGACGCGATGTCGCGGTGGACGAGGTCGGCGAGGCCCATTCCGAGGGCGTTGCCGTGGGATGCCGGTGTCAGTGACCGCACGTAGATTCGAGTGATGGACGGCTCGTCGACCTCCGCCTGATTGTGGAACCTGACCCGACCGATGACGTTCGTATCGAGTCCAGTCCCACTGATCTCCTTGCCCATCGCGTCGACGACGAGCAAATCGAGGTCGTCGACGGGGAGTTCTGGGAAGAACTCTTTCGAACGCTCTAGCAGTTTCGGCTCCTCCTCTAGGAGGTCCGGTGCAGAGACGCCGTGAATCTCAGCGGCCTCCTCGGCGGTGTTCTCGATGATACCCACGCCACCGACAATCGGTGTCTCTTCGATGAGGATATCGGCCCACTCCGGGATGACCTCGTGGAATCCGCGCTCCAGTGCGGCGTTGTGCATGTTGTCGGCACCGCGTTGCTTGCCCAGCCCGACGACGGCCATCTTACAGAGCCCGCTCTCGACGTCTCCCTGAAAGTCTGTGTGGAGTTTGATGCGGTTGGCGAGCAGGACTGCGTCGGCTTCGAGCGCGTCTTCGGCGGCGTACACCGGCCGCCCGGTCGAGTCGGTTCCCACCTGTTCGACGGCGAGTGAGGACCGAATCTCACAGCCGAGTCGGTCGGGTGTGATACCGAGCGTCGCGAGCGTCTCGCGCTGGCCCTCGGGGGTCGCGCCGCCGTGGCTGCCCATTGCGGGAAACACGAACGGCTCGAAGCCGCGCGAATGTAGCTCCGCGACGATAGCTTCGAGCACTTCCGGGAGGACCTCGATACCTCTGCTTCCGGCGGTAATGCCGACAGTGCTCCCCGGTTCGAGGTCGCCGAGCTCGGGGATGTCGGTCACGGCATCGATCGAGGCCTCCGTGACGTCCGAGACGGTGGGATGGTCCCGGGTGCAACTGACACGGTAGGCACGGGGAAGGTCGGCTACGTCGGCGTCGTTGGCCGCCTCCAAACGGTCTCGGTCTGGAAACTCGAACTCCATAGATACACGTACTAAAACGCATCCGAACCTTATGTTTTGTCCCTCGCTTGGGTGCCGGTGCCCGTGCGAATGTTTCTTTACACAGCGCCGCACCATACGTACCATGGACACGCGTATTCCAGCCCAGCGTACGCGCTCACGGCAGGGGGACCGACGATGACCCGATGTCTCGTCGTCGCAGACGATCTGACCGGGAGCTGTGACGCTGGTCACGAGTTCGCGAGACGCGACTACGACACCAACGTCGTCCTCTCCGCACAGCCCGACACGACGACATCGGGAGACGTCGTCGTGTACAACACCGAGTCACGCTATGTGGAGCCTAATGTTGCCGCCGAGCGCGTTCGAGCAATCTTCGAGAACACCGACCCCGAAGCCGCGTTCAAGAAGGTCGATTCGACCCTTCGCGGAAACGTCCGCGTGGAGGTCGACGCCGCGACGCAAGCGATCGATCCCGACCTCGTCATCGTCGCGCCGGCGTTTCCGGACAACGGGCGTCTGACAGCCTGTGGATATCACCTCGTCGACGGCCAGTTGGTAACCGACTCACCGCCCGGCAACGACGAAGAGCGACCACCCACACACGACTCGCTTCCCGAATTCTTTGCGTCGAGTGAATATCCCGTCGAGCAGATTGGTGTCGAGACCGTCGCCCGCGGCGCGGCCGCCGTGTGTGAAGCCTTCGAGTCGGCGACCTCGACGAGCGGTCCCGTCATCGTCACCTGTGATGCCGTAACGGACAGTCACCTCGCGACACTCGCCACCGCAGCTACCGATCTCTCCGAGCGATGTCTGTACGTCGGTAGTGGTGGTCTCGCCCGCCACATTTCCGTCCCAGGAACACCATCTGGCGCAGGAATCGACGTCGACCAGACCCGGTCAGTGGTGGGCGTGTCGGGGAGCATCGCCCCGGAGACGCTTGAACAGGTCGGGGCGGTGGCGACGGACCGGCGGCGACAACTCGATCTCGAGATGGCGGTCACCGACCCGTCTGGTGCGGGGGCCGAACTGGCGTCTCGTGGACACAGTGTCGTCGACGAACACGGGGGCGTGCTACTCGTCAGTGCCGACGCACGCAGCGATGTCGACCGAGCGATGGCAGCCGGTGAGCGGGCGGGCGTCGACGGAGCGACGGTGCGGCGGCGAATTACGGATGCACTCTCTCACGGCGCCGCTGAGGTCGTCGGCGATGGACGAGCGTCGAACCTCTTTCTCACCGGCGGGGAGACCGCTCGGGCAGTCCTCGACAGCCTCGACGCGACGGCGCTCCGTATGGCTGGTGAAGGCGTCGCTCCGGGAATACCACTTGCGACCGTCGAAGGCGGCGTCGCAGACGGGGCAACGGCTGTTACGAAAGCCGGCGGGTTCGGAGACGAGCAGGCAATAATTAAGTCCCTCGCTCGTCTCGGTCTTCGTGATGAGTGATCGAACCCCCACCGTAGGCGTTACCATGGGTGACCCTGCGGGCATCGGAAGCGAAGTCATCGTCAAATCGTACCCGACGCTAGTCGAGACGGCAACCGTCGTCGTCATCGGTGACGCGTCCGTCTTGGAGGACGCGGTAGACCGATTCGCCTCCGACCTAACCGTTCGTCGTATCGACTCGCCGACCGAGGCGGACGCTGACCCCGAGGTACTACCAGTAATCGACCTCGACAACGTGGCTG
This sequence comes from Haloarcula amylovorans, assembly GCF_004681185.1. Lineage (GTDB taxonomy): Archaea > Halobacteriota > Halobacteria > Halobacteriales > Haloarculaceae > Haloarcula > Haloarcula amylovorans. The sequence continues at coordinate 135,234 of NZ_SRIF01000009.1, forward strand.
CCCACGAGTACGGCGAGCTTTCGCAAGCGAACGGTGCAGCGAGCCTCGAATACGTCGAGCGAGCGATCGAACTGGCACAGGCTGGCGAGATAGACGCGATAACCACCGCCCCAATCAACAAGCAGGCGACCCGAATGGCCGGAAGCGAGTACGCGGGCCATACGGGGATGCTCGCGGACTACACAGGGACTGATGACTACTCGATGATGCTGATCGAGGACGACCTGACGGTGACACACGTCAGTACGCACGTCCCGTTACGGGAGGCCTGCGACCTCGATGTCGACGATGTCGCGTCGACGATCACAGTCACGGCCGACGCACTGCGTGATCTCGGCATCGACGACCCGTCGGTCGCCGTCGCGGGGTTGAATCCACACGCGAGTGACGGCGGACTCCTCGGTGACGAGGAAGCGACGGTCATCGAACCGGCTATCGACCGGGTGGCCGAGACAGGTGTCGACGTGACTGGCCCCCTCCCGCCAGACACGGTCTACGTTCGGGCCGCCTCAGGCGAGTTCGATTGCGTCGTCTCCATGTATCACGATCAGGGACACATCCCGATCAAGATGCTCGGCTTCACCGGCGATGGCGACGCGGTGAGCGGTGTCAACGTCACGATTGGGCTTCCAATCGTTCGGACGAGTGTTGATCACGGCACCGCCTTCGACATCGCCGGTGAAGGGGTCGCCTCCGAGCAGAGCATGATCGATGCGGTGTCGACGGCCGTCAGACTCGCTCGATAGACACGGTTTCCGTCTGGGACGTAGTCTCAGGTCCGGCGCGGACTCTTGCTTGGCTGACTACACCAGTGCGAAGGCACGAACTGAACACCCTCCCGCCCCCTGGACGTTGAGTGGCGGGAAGAAGAAGTCTGCGCGCCGACTATCCGCACCGTCGAGGACTCGGTCGAGATTCCGCAACTCCTCGATGGGGATGACGTCGTTTTCGAGCAGAGGCAGGTGTGAGTCGGCTGGGTGGACGTCAGTCGATGGCCCATGAGCAGGCACCTCGTCGTACCAGCCGCCGACACTCGCCCCCTCCGTCCCGACTGCCTTCGGATCGAGTGAGACGACGTATTCCGCGGCCTCACCCGTCAAATAGGGGAACTCGAAGAGGTATTCCGGCGTCTGCCCGTAGTGCTCGTCCCAACCCGTGTGGAGCATGACGACGTCACCAGGCTGGATGTCTGATTCGTAGGCCTCGATGTCGGCGCGGGTAATCGGCTCCTCGGGCTCTTTCGGCGTCAGGTCGATAACGACGCCCTCGCCCATGAACCGCTCGATGGAGAAGTCGTCGACAGTCTTGCCCTCGGGGATGAAGTGCGCCGGAGCGTCGATGTGTGTCGCCGTATGACTTCGCATCTCGAACCGTTCCATCGTGAACCCGTCGCGTGCGGCGAGAGAGGTCTGTTCGAGTTCGACCGGTGGAAAACTCGGCCACACCGGAATCTGCTCACTGATCGGATTTGACAGTTCGATGACTTCCTTTGAATCGAACATGATAGAGTCGACAATCCACTACAGAATAAGTATTGTGCTCACGCGGATGCGAGACGGAAGTTCGCGCTGCAGTCGGGGACCTCAGAGATCCTGTCACCTCTAATTCTGCGGAGATACTACTCGTGAGCGACCGATCGGGTTCCCTTCCCTATACAGGGTAGAGGTATCGAGCGTGCCACCAGCGTCGCTCTCGTATTTGCGTTCCACCTCACGAATCGAACGTTATCATGCCTTTGATCGTCGTCGGTTCCATCGCTCGCTGGAACGCGGCATCAACGTCTTCCAGCGACGATTCGAAGTCGACGATGCCGGCGACGTTCACGGCTCCGTCGGCGAGGAGGTCGATGGCCGCGTCGTACGTGTTTTTGTACCGAAATGAGCCACACACGTCGAGTTCGTTGTCGATGATATCGAGCACGTCGAGGGGAACTTCGGCTTCGCTTGCCAGGCCGACGAGTACGATTTTCCCGCCTCGCCGGACGGTATCGAGCGTCGCCTCGATAGAGGGGGGCGCGCCTGACGCTTCGATAACCACGTCAGCACCGACGCCGTCGGTGTACTCCATCACCTCGGCTTCGAGGTCGGCTTCAGTCACGTTGACGATGCGGTCCGCACCCCTCTCGCTGGCGAAGTCGAGTTTCTCCGCGACGATGTCCGAGACGATAATATCCGTCGCGCCGGCGGCGCGGGCCACTTCGAGAATCATCAACCCAATCGGACCGGCCCCGGTGACGAGGACTGTATCGCCCGTGCCGACAGCACCGCGTCGGCAGGCGTGAATCCCGACAGAGAGGGGTTCACAGAGCGCTCCCTCGGCCGTCGAAACGTTCTCAGGGAGTTCGTAGGCGAAGTCTGCCGGCCACGAGACGTACTCGGCGAACGCGCCATCGTGCGGCGGCGTCGCCATGAACGTCACCGCCTCACAGAGATGGTAGTCGCCGTTCTTGCAGTGGGCACACCGGCGACAGGGAACGCCCGGTTCGATTGCCACGCGGTCACCTGTTTCGAGTCCGGTGACGCTATCGCCAACCTCGACGACTGTCCCCGCGCTTTCGTGTCCGAGGACGAGCGGGTCTTCGACGACGTACTCACCGATACGACCGTGTTCGTAGTAGTGGACGTCCGAGCCACAGATACCCACGTCGCTGACTTCGACGAGAACGTCGTCCGGGCCGGGCGATGGTCGTGGACGATCCGCAAGTTCGAACTGTTTTGGTTCTGTTAGCACTGCAGTGCGCATATCCATTGTATTACTACGAAACTATAAAAATGGAGAGGGAGCAGCGGTAGCGATGGTGGCAGTGGTTTTCGCTTCTTTCTGCCGAGGTGTCATGCATTTACTGGTTCGCGGACCGACGGCCTGGTCACCAACGTCTCGGAGTTCACCCGTTACGACTTACACGCGGCTACCTGTCGTTGGGATAGATCATCTTCTTGAGTCCCTCGTTGTTCTCCATCTGATCGAACGCGGTCTGGAGTCCGTCGAGGCCGAGTTCGTCGGTGACGAGTATCTCCGTCTCGATTCGGTCACCTTGCAACAGCGTCACCGCGCGTGAGAAGGTGTTCTGCGTGAGCGCGAATACGCCGACCATTTCGAGTTCTCGATAGTAGAGCTCGAACGGGTCGATTTCGATGCTCTCGTTCTGTGGCGGCACACCGAATACGAGCGTCGTCCCACCGGGAGACGTGATCGAATGTGCCTCTTCGATTGTCGCCGGAAGCCCGACGGCCTCGACGGCAACGTCGACTCGGTCGACCAATTCGTCGGCGTGGTCCGCTAGTGCTCCCTCTGTCGGGTCGACGACGTGGTCGGCACCCAGTTGGGTCGCGATCTCTCGGCGCTCGTCGACGAGTTCGGAGACGATGATCGTTCCCGCTCCGCTTGTACGAAACGCCTGGAGCAAGAGCAGTCCGATCGGTCCGGCACCAACGATTACGACGGTGTCACCGCTCTCTATATCGGCCCGGTCGACGCCATGAATGCAACAGGCGAGCGGTTCCGCGAAGGCGGCCGCTGAATACGAGAGGTCGCCAATGTCCTGGAGGCACTGGGCGGGCGCACGGAGATACTCCGCGAACGCACCGTCGAGGATCTCGTCGCCCGCACCACCCATCGAAACTGTGTTCTCACAGAGGTTCTGCTTGCCCTCCTTACAGAAGTCACATTCGCCGCAGGGGATTCCCGGGAAGACCGCGACCCGATCTCCCTCTTTGAAGTTCGAGACTCCGTCCCCGGTGGCGACCACTTCGCCCGCACTCTCGTGACCGGGGACCACGGGAAACTCCGCCGGGAACGTTCCGTGATACAGGTGATAGTCGGTCATACACACGCCACACGCCCCGATCTTGATGATTACGTCGTCATCTCCGGGCGTCGGGCGCTCTCGATCCGAAACCGTGACCTCTCGCTGGTCGGTTAGTACTGCGCTTTTCATACAGATATCGACTCAAACGTGAGCGTGACTGGTTATAAAGATACCGGATAAATTCAAGGGTTTTTAATTACGTTTAGAATGACTAGCGGCGTACTCCCTTGCACCCTCACTGTCAGAGGTGTCGAGCTGGCGCTATCGGCTATCGTCGTTTGCGGAGCCAGTAGCGGCGTGGCGGAAGCGATTCGCTAACGACCCAGCTCGACACTCCGGTTCTTCGAAGACCCGCTCGACAGCACACCGGTCACGAACGGGTTCAGTCCGAGGAGCTACTCACCGTCTGCATCCCGTCTTCGAGGGCGAGTTCGGCGTCCGCGTCCAGTTGCCGCTGGTGGATGGTCTCGCCGGTCTTGGCGTCGAAGAGGTGGACGTCGCTGTCGGGAATCTCGACGTAGACCGCCGACCCCTCGCTGATCGGGCGCTGGCCGTCCGTCTCCGCGATGAACGGTTCCCCGTGGTCCTGGTGTGTCGGCTGCAGGTAGACGTAGGAGATGCTCCCCATGGGCTCGACGACGTCGACGACGGCCTCGAACTCGTGGCCCCCGGTCGGGTCGTCGTGCAGCGTGAGGTCCTCCGGCCGGATGCCCAGGACGAGGTCGTTCCGGCCCTCGGCCGAGGACTGCATCCGCTCGGTCAGGTCGTAGTCGAAGCCGTCCGCCCGGAGCGTCCCGCCGTCGAGGTTCCCCTCGAAGAAGTTC